>CAVTTQ010000012.1:0-19579 GCA_963737695.1 uncultured Actinomycetota bacterium | reverse complement strand
TACGGTGCCCGTGCTGCCGCGTGACGTGGTCCCGCAGCATGTCGCGCTGGTGATGGACGGCAACGGGCGCTGGGCGAATGAGCGGGGCCTGCCGCGTAACCGCGGGCATGAGGCCGGAGAGGACGCCCTCTTCGATTGCGTGGAGGGGGCCATCGAGATGGGGATCGGCTGGCTGTCCGCCTACGCGTTCTCCACCGAGAACTGGAAGCGGCCCCCGGAGGAAGTCGCCTTTCTGATGCGCTTCACCGAGGGCGTCATGCGGCGCCGGCTCGATGACATGGATGCCCTCGGGGTCCGGGTGCGCTGGGCGGGTCGCCGTCCGAAGCTGTGGCGCACCGTGATCCGCCGGCTCGAGGAGGCCGAGGTGCGTACCGCCGGCAATGACCGCCTCACGTTGTGCATGTGTGTCAATTACGGGGGTCGCGCTGAGATCGCCGATGCCGCCGCCGCGCTGGCACACGATGTCGAGGCGGGCCGGGTCTCGCCCAAGAATGTGAACGAGAAAATGCTTGCCCGCTATCTCGACGAGCCGGACATGCCGGATGTGGACCTTTTCATTCGCACCAGCGGTGAGCAGCGGATCTCCAATTTCCTGCTGTGGCAGTCCGCCTACGCGGAGCTGATGTTCACCGATACCCGCTGGCCAGATTTTGATCGTCGTCAGCTTTGGGACGCGTGTCTTGAGTACGCAGGGCGTGAAAGGAGGTTTGGTACCTCTGTCGACGCGGTCGATAGTGACTCCAAATAGCTATTAGGTCACTTTCAGTTAAGTCGATACTGTGCACGGCACGTGTGTTGAGGTCATCGAGCTTTTACCGGGGTGAAAAACGTTGGTCAGGGGTAACACCGCAGGCTCGCTCACCCGAACCCTCGGTTCGGCCATCCCGCGCCAGGACAGCCAGGTATTGGGCAGCGGAACTCTCGAAGACGTCGTCGCCAAGGCCTGGTGGCATGTCCTGGGCACCGGTCTGCACCGCCTGAACAGGCAGACTTCGACCATCGGCACCGCCGCCGGTGCGGATATCGCCGTCGCTGCGTCACTCCCGCTCTTTGGCGCCAATTCACTCGTTGTCGTGCTCCGTGCCTCGCGTGGAGTCGCCGCCGATGCCGCTGTCAGCCTGCTCGGCCTGCACCGCGAGGAGCTGGCGCCGGGTGACATCGACGACGCTTTCGCCAGCCTGGTGACGGCTGTCGGCAGCGGCCTTCGAGACGTACTCGCAGA
Organism: uncultured Actinomycetota bacterium; assembly: GCA_963737695.1. Taxonomy (GTDB): domain Bacteria; phylum Actinomycetota; class Actinomycetes; order Frankiales; family Frankiaceae; genus DATAZK01. Next base: position 18,357 of record CAVTTQ010000012.1, on the reverse strand, counting down.
TGTCACGCTCCTGGGCACGCCCGTGGTCGTGCAGGGCGGCGCTGTGACCACCGCCGTGCCGAATGCCCGGATGACCTGCGCCAGCAGCTTGCGCAGTGGCAGCGGCCGGGTGCACGTCAGCCTGTGGCGTCCCCGGGTCCAGCGACTCGCTTAAGAGCGCGCGATCCGTAGCACGGTCAGCGCGATCACCAGGGCCAACATCGCGACCCGAATCAGCCGGGCTTTCAGATCTGCCCGTGGCCAGGACAGATACGCGAGCCATCCGGTGAACAGGAAGAAGATCGCGAGCGCCACCAGGCCGAGCGCCAGCGGCAGGAAGAAGCCGAGCAGCACCAGGATCAGCGGGACGAAGGTCACGATCCAGCGCGGGGCCTGCGTCAGCATCAGCAGGAGCGGTGCGCTCGCCTTCTCGACCGAGTGCCGAAACGGCGAGCCGCCAGGGGTGTAGAAGGGGGCACCGCGCTGCCCGGACGCAGCTGATGCGCCCGATGCGCCCGTAGCGCGCTGGCGGGTGGCGGTGCTTTTGCGCGGGGGCGGGCGACGACTCCGCTTCTTGGATGACACTGTTCTCCCATGCCTGCTGGTGCGGTCCTCGTCGTGACCCGGTTCATCGTGCCCGATGAAGCGGGTCCGGGAGTGGATAGCTCACCCGTTGCAGAGTTTCAGGCCCGCTCGGCGCGTCTCCAAGCCGCGCTATCCGTCCGGCCCGGCTATCTGCGCAGCCAACTCGCCCGTGCCCTGGATGACCCCTCGCGTTGGGTGCTGGTCAGTGAGTGGGTGGGGGTCGGAGCCTGGCGCCGCGCGCTCGGCGATTACGACGTGCGCATGGAAGTGATTCCGCTGATGGCGATGGCGCAGGACGAGCCGGGGGTCTACGAGACTCCGGACGCGTAGCCTCGGCCACTGGTCCAAGCAGTCTCAGCAGTCCCAGCAGTTTCTGCACTTTCGGTCCGCCGACAACCAGCCGGATGGAGCTCCACGTGGCAAGCCCCGACAGACTCGATGCCATCGTCAGCCTGAGCAAACGCCGGGGATTTGTTTATCCCTCGAGCGAGATCTACGGGGGCCTTCGCGCGTCCTGGGATTACGGCCCGCTCGGCGTCGAACTGAAGAACAACGTCAAGCGCGAGTGGTGGAAGACCATGGTGCAGGGGCGCGACGACATCGTCGGCCTCGATTCCTGCGTCATCCTGGCCCGTGAGGTGTGGGAGACGTCTGGCCACGTCGAGGCGTTCGTCGACCCGCTGGTGGAATGCCAGGCCTGCCACAAGCGGTTCCGGGCTGACACGCTGGAAGAGGAAAAGGGCAAGCCGCTGGCGGAGATCGCCTGCCCCAATTGCGGCACCAGGAATGCGTGGACCGAGCCCAAGCAATTCAATGGGCTGCTACGCACCTATCTCGGCGCCGTTGAGGGAGAGGCCGGGCTGGCGTATCTGCGTCCGGAGACGGCGCAGGGAATCTTCATCAACTTTGCGAACGTGATGTCCTCCGCGCGGCGCAAGCCGCCCTTCGGAATCGGGCAGATCGGCAAGAGCTTCCGTAACGAGATCACCCCCGGAAACTTCATCTTCCGCACCCGCGAATTCGAGCAGATGGAGATGGAATTCTTCGTCGCCCCGGGCACGGACGAGGAATGGCATCAGTACTGGATCGATCAGCGGTTCGCCTGGTACTCCGGGCTTGGCATCGCCAAGGAAAATCTGCGGCTGTATGAGCACCCGAAAGAGAAGCTCTCGCACTACTCCAAGCGCACCGTCGATGTGGAGTACAAGTTCCAATTCACCGGCAGCGAGTGGGGTGAACTCGAAGGGGTCGCCAATCGCACCGACTACGACCTGCGGGTGCACAGCGAGAAGAGTGGCGTCGATCTGTCCTACTTCGATCAGGCGACCAACGAACGCTGGACGCCGTATGTCATCGAGCCGGCGGCGGGTGTCGACCGGGCGGCGCTGGCTTTCCTGCTCGACGCTTACGCCGTCGACGAGGCGCCCAACACCAAGGGCGGGGTCGACAAGCGGACCGTGCTCCGGCTTGATCCGCGGCTGGCTCCGGTGAAGGCGGCGGTGCTTCCGCTCTCGCGTGGCAGCGAACTGTCACCGGTCGCCAAGGATGTGGCGCTCCAGCTGCGTAAGCGGTGGAACGTCGACTTCGATGACGCCGGTGCCATCGGCCGCCGCTACCGGCGACAGGACGAAATCGGGACGCCGTACTCGATCACCGTCGACTTCGACACCCTCAACGACCAGGCCGTGACGGTTCGCGATCGCGATTCGATGCAGCAGGAGCGGGTCGGGCTCGATGCCCTGCGCGGCTACCTGTTCGAGCGTCTCGAGCCCTAGGGCTGGATCGAGGGGCTGGGAGTGGGGCTCACGCTAGGGCTCGGGCTGGTCGCTCCTGCCGGAGCGGTCTTCAGCGCGACGGTGAAGTAGTCGCGGCCGTACGGATTCAGGTATGTGCCGATCCGGTTGTACTGCCCCGGTAGGACCACCACCTGCGAGTACGCGTTGGGAAACGTGAAACCGGTGACCCACATGGGGTTGATGTCGAGCTGCATGGCCCGCACCGCTCCGGACTGGATGAGCGCCGTCGCGATCGCCCGGGGGGTGGCGTAACTGCTGCCTGCCCAGAGCAGGTTTCCGTATTTGTCGATGCCGAGTCCCGAACGGGCTACGGCGAACCCGCCGCCCAGGGTCGCGCCCCAGGGGCCGTAGTCATCGACGTTGGCTGCGGGCTGGCCGTTGTCCACGAGCATGGTGAGGTTCTGGCGGACGCTCACGACCTTCTTGTACGGGTTCGGCACCTCCGTGCCCCAGGCGCCGATCGCTGACGTGCCGTCCGCATAGGTGACGACCGAGGCGAAGCCGGGGGAGATGGGCGCGCCTACGCGGCCCGCGACTTCGAAGCCGCCGAGCCCGAGATTGAGCCGGAAGCCGCCGTTGAACGCGGCCAGCAGGGTCGCCTTCTCGGCGTCGGAGATGGCCGGTCCGTTCGGCCACCCGGTGCCCCCCGGATCCTCATATCCGGCATGGAGCACGAGCTTCGTCGTCGGTGCGTCGGTGCGCATCACCACGACCGTCGAGCCGCCGGCGGTGATCGTCTGGGTCTGGATCTCCGGCCGCCCGGCACGCTGGACGGCGGTGACCCAGGCACCCGGTGCGCCCTGCGGCGGGGGGATGGTCGGCGTCGGCTTGGGGGTCGGCGTCGGACTCGCGCTCGGTGTGGGGGAGGCGGTGCTGGGCTTGGCACCGGCTGCTGCGGGCTTGCTCGATCCGCTTGAGCAGGCGGCCGTCCCGCTGGCGACCATCGCGACTGCGAGCAATCCGCCGGCGAGGGCGCGTCGACGGGGCATCAGCGATGGGTCTCCGATACGGGCGTTGAAGGGGTTGCCGAGCCGGCACCTACCAGCTGCGGCGGATCAGGAAGTTCGATCCCGGGGTCGGCGTCCGGCACGTCAGGAACGTGGCGAAGCGCGCTGGGCCACCATATCTTTGGTCCGATCTCGAGCGTGAGCGCTGGGACGAGCAGCGATCTGACGATGAAGGTGTCGATCAGCACGCCCAGCGCCACCACGATGCCGATCTGAACCAGCTGCACCAGAGGCAGGATCGCGAGCACCGAGAACGTCGCCGCCAGCACGATTCCGGCGCTGGTGATGACCCCTCCGGTCGTCGCCAGCCCGCGCAGCGTGCCGTACCTGGTGCCGCCGCGCCAGGATTCCTCGCGTACGCGCGACATCAGGAAGATGTTGTAGTCGATGCCCAGCGCCACCAGGAAGATGAAGGCGAAAAGCGGGAGCGAGGGGTCGCTGCCGGGGAAGCCGAAGAAGACGTCGTAGACGATCGCAGCCGCTCCGAGCGACGCGACAAATGACAAGACCACGGTCGCCATCAGCAGGATCGGCGCGAAGATCGCCCGCAGCAGCAGGCCGAGGATCACCAGCACGACGCCCAGCACGAGCGGGATGACCAGCTTCTGGTCGTTGCGGCTGGCGTTGTTCACGTCGAGCGTGGTCGCAGTATTTCCACCGACCAGCGCTTCTGCCCCTGGCACCGCATGGACGCGCTGCCGAAGGGCATTCACATCGTGAAATCCCTGCGAACCCTGGGGATTGTCGAGGATGACGTCGATCTGCTGGCGCCCGTTGGAGGGTTTGCCCACGGCGGCGGCTCCGGCGATGCCGGGTCCCTTCGAGGCAGCGATGACCTCCGCCGTCTTGTCGGCGTCAGCGATGACGATGGCCGGCTGTGAGGCTCCGGCCGGGAACGACCGGGCGATCAGCTGCTGCCCGGCGACGGATTCCGTCTTGTGACGGAAGGCCTGGTCCTGGGTCAGCCCGGTGGACAGGTCGAAGAGGCCGAAGCACAGGGTCACCAGCACGAGCCCGGTGCCGATCCAGATCTGGCGCGGGTGACGGCCCAGGAAGCGGGCGGTTCGGGGCCAGATGCCGTCGTCCTTCAGTCCCTGCGTGCCCGGCTTGGGGATGAAAGGCCAGAAGGCCCTGCGGCCGAAGATCATCAGCAGCGCCGGGAGCAACGTCAGCTGCGCCGCGAGCGCGCACAGGATCCCGACGGCGCCAACCGGTCCGAGGCCGCGGTCGCTCTCCAGCTCGCTGACAAGCAGGCAGAGCAGCCCGATCGTGACCGTGGCGCCGGAGGCGAGCAGAGCCGGGGCCGCTTGCCGGACGGCCACCCCCATGGCCTCGTGCCGGTCCTCGTAGTTGTGCAACTCCTCGCGATATCGCGCGATGAGCAGGAGTGCGTAATCCGTCCCGGCACCGAACACCAGCACGGTCAGGATCCCGGCGCTTTGGCCGTTCACCACCAGCCCGGCCTTGGCGAGCAGATAGACGATGGCCTGGGCCAACGCTGCCGCGAAGCCGACCGAGATCAGCGGGATCAGCCAGAGCAGGACGCTGCGGTAGGTCAACAGCAAGATGATCGCGACGACGAAGACGGTCGTCACCAGCAGCGTGCCGCCGATCCCGCCGAACGCCTTCAACGAGTCGCGCAGATAGCCGCCCGGCCCGGTCAGCGCCGTCTCCAGGCCTGGCGGCAGCCCTGCGCGGGAGGTTGCGCGCAAGCCGTTGATGGTGTCGAGCAGCTTGTTGGCGTTGGAGTTGTTGGGCACTTGCACCGTGACGATCGCCGATTGCTTGTTGGCGCTCGGAATCACCGGCGGGGTGATACCGACGACGGCTGGGTCAGCGGCGAGCGCGCTGCGCGCGTTGTCGATGGCGGTGAGGTCGGCGGGGGTCAGCCCGGAATCGCGGTTGTAGACGAACACCAGTGAGATCGCATCGCCGCCCGGAAACGACTGCAGCTCGTTCAGCACCTTCGTCGACTCGGCCTGCCTGGGCAGGAAGGACGAGGCGTCGTTCTTCTCGGCACTGCTCAGCTTGCCGGCGAGCGGACCGATGACTGCCAGCAGAACGACCCAGAAGACCAGGACGACCCACTTCACCCATTTCAACCGTGCTGCAGTCATACGAGACCCATCGACGTCACACCAAACCCCGTGAGGGCGGCGAGGGGGTGACCAGGGCTGGGTACTGGGCCGCCATGGTGACCATTTTGGGGTCAATGGGCGGCGAACCGGCGCGGGCCACGCCACGACGAGCGGTGGCCCTGGCGAAGTAGCCTGGAAGGCATCGGCGGGCACGTCCTGGATCGACGACGCTCTAGTGGCCCGGTCAATTGTTGAGCAGCTTTTCGGAGGAATTACATGGCGTCTGACACGAAGTACGTCTACGACTTCGCCGAGGGCAACCGAGACCTCAAGGATCTGCTCGGAGGCAAGGGCGCCAACCTTGCTGAGATGACCAATATCGGGCTTCCGGTGCCGCCTGGATTCGTCATCACCACCGAGGCCTGCCGCGAGTATTTGCGCCATGGAGCCACGCCCGCTCCGCTGGCTGCCGAGGTGAGCGAACACCTCGCGGTGCTGGAGAAGGCGATGGGCAAGCGCCTCGGCGACGCCGACGACCCGTTGCTGGTCTCCGTGCGCTCGGGCGCGAAGTTCTCGATGCCGGGAATGATGGACACGGTCCTGAACATCGGGCTGAACGACGAGTCCGTTCAGGGGCTGGTCAAGCAGGCTGACAATGCGCGCTTCGCGTGGGACTCCTACCGCCGGCTGGTCCAGATGTTCGGCAAGACCGTCCTCGGCGTCGAAGGTGAGCTCTTCGAGCACGCGATGGACGAGGCGAAGAAGGCCAAGGGCACCGTCAACGACCTCGACCTCGACGAAGACGACTTCCGCGGGTTGGTCGCCACCTTCCAGCAGATCGTCCGGCAGGAGACGGGACGCGACTTCCCGCAGGATCCGCGTGAGCAGATGGATCTGGCCGTGCGGGCCGTTTTCGACTCGTGGAACGGCGACCGGGCGCGGCTCTACCGTCGCCAGGAGCGCATTCCCGCTGACCTCGGCACCGCCGTCAACATCGTGGCGATGGTCTTCGGCAACATCGGCATGACCTCCGGCACCGGCGTCGCCTTCACCCGCGACCCTGGCAGCGGCGATCAGGGGGTCTACGGCGATTACCTGCAGAACGCCCAGGGCGAAGACGTCGTGGCCGGCATCCGCAATACCGTGCCGCTGTCCGACCTCGAGCAGCTGGACAAGAAGTCCTATGACCAGCTGATGGAAATCATGGCCACACTGGAGCACCACTACCGCGATCTGTGCGACATCGAGTTCACGGTCGAGCGCGGCAAGCTGTGGATGCTGCAGACCCGGGTCGGCAAGCGCACCGCGGGTGCCGCATTCCGGATCGCCACCCAGCTCATCGATGAGGGCCTGATCGATCTCGATGAGGCGCTGCTACGCGTCACCGGAGCCCAGCTGGCCATGCTGATGTTTCCCCGCTTCGACGATGACGCCGCGAAGCAGCAGATCGGCAAAGGCGTCAACGCCTCCCCGGGTGCAGCGGTCGGAAAGGTCGTCTTCGACTCCGACACGGCAGTGGAGTGGGCCGCGCGCGGCGAGCAGGTCCTGCTCGTGCGCCGCGAGACCACGCCTGACGATCTGCACGGAATGATCGCGGCGAACGGCATCCTGACCTCCCGCGGCGGTAAGACCTCGCACGCGGCGGTGGTGGCCCGCGGTATGGGCAAGACCTGCGTGTCCGGCGCCGAGGAGCTGCAGGTCGATCTGAAGGCCCGCCAGTTCACCGCCCCGGGCGGCATCGTCGTCAGTGAGGGCGATGTCGTCTCGATCGATGGCACCAGCGGCAAGGTCTACCTCGGCGAGGTGCCGGTCGTCGACAGCCCGGTCGTCCAGTACTTCGAGGGCACCATCGCCCCTGACGCCGACGAGTTGGTCGCTGCCGTCCACCGGCTGGTCACCCACGCCGACGGCGCCCGCCGGCTCGGGGTGCGGGCCAATTCCGACACCCCGGAAGACTCCAGCCGGGCCCGCCGCTTCGGAGCGGCCGGCGTCGGCCTGTGCCGTACTGAGCACATGTTCCTCGGTGAGCGGCGGCAGCTGGTCGAGGATCTGATCCTGGCCGATGACGACGCCGGACGTGACGCGGCGCTCGCGGCGCTGCTGCCCCTGCAGCGGGGCGACTTCGTCGGCATCTTCACGGCCATGGACGGGCTGCCGGTCACGGTGCGGCTCATCGACCCGCCGCTGCACGAATTCCTGCCGTCGCTGGAGGAATTGTCGGTCAAGGTCGCGGTCGCTGAGGCCACCGGAGTCGACCCGGGCCGCGACAAGACACTGCTCGAGGCCGTTCGCCGGCTCCACGAGCAGAACCCGATGCTCGGCCTTCGCGGTGTGCGACTCGGCCTGGTGATCCCTGGCCTGTTCAGCATGCAGGTGAGGGCCATCGCCGAGGCTGCGGCGCAGTGCCGTAAGCAAGGTCTTGACCCTCGCCCCGAGATCATGGTGCCGCTGGTGGGCGCCGTGCAGGAGCTGGAGGTCGTGCGCGAGGAGTCGCTGAAGATCCTGGCGGATGTCGCGGCCGAGGCCGGCGTCGACGTCCCGGCGCTGATCGGCACGATGATCGAGGTGCCACGCGCGGCAATGACCGCCGGACAGATCGCGGAAGCTGCCGAATTCTTCAGCTTCGGCACCAACGACCTCACCCAGATGGGCTGGGGCTTCTCCCGCGACGACGTCGAAGCCGCGTTCTTCTCCCAATACCTCGACCTCGGGATCTTCGGCGTCTCACCGTTCGAATCCCTCGACCGTGAGGGCATCGGGCGCATGGTGCAGATCGCCACCGATGAGGGCCGGGCGGCGCGTCCAGGGCTGAAGATCGGCGTGTGCGGCGAGCACGGCGGCGACCCGGACAGCGTCCACTTCTTCCACGAGGTCGGGCTAGATTACGTCTCCTGCTCGCCCTTCCGGGTGCCCGTCGCGCGCTTGGAGGCAGGTCGCGCAAGCATCCTGGAACATGCTTCGGGCAGCGACACCCGCTGACCGCAGACAGTCCGGAGAGCGAACGCTGGATCGCCGAGCCGGCTAAAGCGACTCCGGCCGCGCGCAGTCCGTACGAGCGCGACCGGGCTCGCGTGCTGCACTCGGCGGCCCTGCGCAGGCTGGCCGCCAAGACCCAGGTGGTCGGGGTCGACGAGGAGCCCGAGGACGGCGTCCCGCGTACCCGGCTGACGCATTCGCTGGAGTGCGCCCAGATCGGCCGCGAGATCGCCGGCCGACTCGGCGCGGATCCGGACGTCGTCGATGCCGCCTGCCTGGCGCACGATCTCGGTCACCCTCCGTTCGGTCACAACGGTGAGGCGGCGCTGGACGAGGCAGCGAGCGAGTGCGGCGGCTTCGAGGGCAATGCGCAGAGCCTGCGAGAGCTGACGCGGCTGGAGACCAAGATCGTCGGCGCGGGGCTGAACCTCACCCGGGCCACTCTCGATGCCGCCTGCAAATACCCCTGGCCGCGCAGCGGTCGTGATCCGGTCAAGTACGGCGTCTACGTCGACGATCTGCCGGTCTTTGAGTGGATACGCCGGGGGGCTCTCGAGCGCCGCCGGAGCCTCGAAGCCCAGATCATGGACTGGGCCGACGATGTGGCGTATTCGGTGCACGACCTCGAGGACGGCGTGCGGGCGGGCCTGGTCGATCTGGGCCGGCTCGCCGATCCGGGGGAGCGGGCTGATCTCGTCGCGCAGTCCCTGGAGGTGATGGGCGCCGGTGACCTGGAAGCGCTGCAGCGCCTGCGATCTGCCCCGTTCTGGCTCGAACTGGACGGCGCTCCTCGCACCGCCCCCCAGATGGCCGCCGTGAAGTCGTTGACGAGTGAACTGATCGCGCGGCTGGCCCGGGCCGCCGTGTCTGCTACCCGTGCCGAATACGGCGAGGGCGCACTTTCGCGTTACTCGGCGTCGTTGATCGTCCCGGATGAAGTGCGCGCCGAGTGCGCGGTGCTCAAGACGATCACCATCCGCTGGGTGATGGGGCGCACCGGCGCGCACGCGCTGCAGATCCGGCAGCGGGAGTTGCTCAGCGAGCTGGCAGCGGCCGTCGCGGCCGGCGCACCCGCGACTCTGGAGCCGCTGCTGGCCGATGCCTGGCACACCGCCGTCAGCGATGCGCAGCGCCAGCGAGCCATCGTCGACCAGGTGGCCCGGCTCACTGATCTGTCCGCGGTGCGATGGCATGCGCGGCTGGTGCGGGGCGGTTCCCCGGCGCTGCCATTGACCCTGTGAGCTGACCCTGCGCGGGGTTGTTTTTCTGTCGGTGCACGCACATAGAGTTGGGACGCCGCCAGCGCATCGATCGCGTCTTTCCCGGGCGGCGAGTGCAGGGAGGACCGGGTGGCCGGTCGCATCAGCGACGCGAGCATTAACGCCGTACGGGAGCGCGTCTCGATCGAGGAGATCATCGGGTCGCATGTCGCGCTGCGCCCCGCCGGCGCGGGACGGCTGAAGGGGCTCTGCCCCTTCCATGACGAAAAGACGCCGTCGTTCAACGTCAATAGCAGCATCGGTTACTTCCACTGCTTCGGCTGCGGCGAGGGCGGCGACACGATCAAGTTCGTCGAAAAGGTGGAGGGCCTCACCTTTCCGGAAGCGATCGAGCGGCTCGCCCGCCAGCTGGGCATCACACTCACCTACGAGGGTGGCACCGCGGCGGCTAACCGCGAGCCCGGCAAGCGGATGCGCCACATCGAGGCCAACAAAGAGGCCGCCTCGTTCTACGAGGAGCAGCTCAGCACTCCCGATGCGCTGGCTGCTCGCGAATTCCTGGCTGAGCGCGGCTTCGACGCCGCGGCGGCAAAGCACTTCGGGGTCGGTTACGCGCCGGCCGGTTGGGACAGCCTCACCACCCATCTGCGGGGCCGGGGTTTCAGCGTCGACGAGCTCGTCGACTGCGGGCTTTCCCGCCAGAGCTCGCGCGGCACCCCCATCGATCGCTTCCATCGCCGGCTGCTGTGGCCGATCCGTGATCCGGCTGGTGATGTGGTCGGCTTCGGAGCCCGTCGGCTCTATGACGACGATCAGAGCCAGGCCAAATACCTCAACACCAGCGACACCCTGCTTTTTCACAAGTCCGGCGTGCTCTACGGCATGGACCTGGCCAGGCGCGCGATTGCCCAGCGCTACCAGGCTGTGGTCGTCGAGGGTTACACCGACGTGATGGCATGCCACCTGGCGGGGGTGGAGACGGCGGTCGCGTCGTGCGGAACCGCCTTCGGCGAGGAACACGTCAAGCTGCTGCGCCGGCTGCTGCACGACCAAGACGCTCACCGGTCCGAAGTCATCTTCACCTTCGACGGCGACGCGGCTGGGCAGGCAGCCGCCCGCAAAGCGCTGGCTTTCGATCAGCATTTCGTGGCCCAGACCTTCGTGGCGATCGAGCCCGGTGGTCGTGATCCGTGCGAGCTGCGGCAGCAGGAGGGCGACGCCGCCGTTCGCGATCTGGTGGCTAACCGGGTGCCGCTGGTGGAATTCGCCATCCGTAGCGCGTTGGAGGAGTACAACCTCGACACCGCAGAAGGGCAGGTGGCCGCGCTCCGTTCGTCGGCCCCGCTGGTGGCCCAGATCAAAGACTGGGCGCTGCGCGACGAGTACGCGAGGCGTCTTTCGGGGTGGATCGGAATGCCGACCCCGGACCCCGTACTGGAGCGTGTACGCGAGCTTTCCGGCGATCCGACGCGAAGCCAGGCCACCCGGCCGCCCAGGCGTCAGGCCAGCCAAGGCCGGCCTGACGAGCGCGCTCATGCGGCCGAGCGGGAGGCGCTCAAGGCTGCGTTGCAGCGGCCGGGCCTTTGCGGTCCGGCGTTCGACGCCCTCGACCCTGGCCACTTCACCTTCCCTGAGCACCGGGCCGTTTTCGCCGCCATCGTCGCGGCCGGCGGCACCCAGTCGGCGACCGGCGCGGGCAGCTGGGTGGGCCGGGTGAGCGACGCTTGTGCCGACGACGAGGCCCGCAGCCTGCTGCTCGGGCTCGCTGTCGAATCGCTTCGCTACGTCGGCGACGACGAGGAGAGCTATGTGCGGCAGTGGGTCACCCGGCTGCAGGAGTTCGACGTCACCCGGCGCGTGGTGAGCCTCAAGGCGCAGTTACAGCGCATGAATCCGGTGGAGACAGAGGGTTACAACCGCGTCTTTGGCGAGTTGATGGCGCTAGAAGGGTTAAAGCGCCAGCTGCGAGCCTCTGATTAGTCAAAGACGCCGTAGTCTGGGATACACATGCTGTAGGTCACACCCGCCGCCTGCGTGAGGCCAGGCCAGACTGAGGAGATGACGAAACGCCAGTCATGACCCCAACCGTCTTGCCGCAGGAGGACGAGGTCAATGACCTCATCGCCAAAGGCAAAGAGGCCGGTTTTGTCACGTCGGAGGATGTCAGTGCGGCGATGGTTGCCGCGGAGATCCCGCCCGAGCAGATGGACGGCATTCTCAAGGCGCTGAACGACGCCGGTGTCGAGATCGTCGACACCACCTCCGAAGACAGCCTCGAGGACGACGCCGAGAGCACCCGCGTCCGCCGCAAGCAAGAAGAAGAGCTCGCGCTCAAGACCCCGACCTCCGACCCGGTACGGATGTACCTGAAGGAAATCGGCAAAGTTCCGCTGCTCACGGCAGAAGAAGAGGTCGACCTCGCGAAGCGCATCGAGGCCGGCCTTTTTGCTTCCGAGAAGGTGGCCACCACCACCAAGAAGGTTCCCGACAAGCTGCGGCGCGAGCTCGAGGCCATCGAGCGCGATGGTCAGATCGCCAAGCGCAAGCTCGTGGAGGCAAACCTTCGGCTGGTGGTGTCGATCGCCAAGCGGTATGTGGGTCGCGGCATGCTCTTCCTGGACCTGATCCAAGAGGGCAATCTCGGCCTGATCCGCGCGGTGGAGAAGTTCGACTACACCAAGGGCTACAAGTTCTCGACGTACGCGACCTGGTGGATTCGGCAGGCCATCACCAGGGCCATCGCCGACCAGGCGCGCACCATCCGCATCCCGGTGCACATGGTCGAGACGATCAACAAGCTGATCCGTATCCAGCGCCAGCTGCTTCAGGACCTCGGCCGCGAGCCGACCCCGGAAGAGATCGCGCACGAGATGGATCTGACTCCCGAGAAGGTCCGCGAGATCCTCAAGGTCTCGCAGGAGCCGGTCAGCCTCGAGACCCCGATCGGTGAGGAAGAGGATTCCCACCTCGGCGATTTCATCGAGGATTCTGACGCCGTCGTCCCGATCGATGCGGCGAGCTTCATCCTGCTTCAGGAGCAGCTCGACTCCGTCCTGCACACCCTGTCCGAGCGGGAGAAGAAGGTCATCCAGCTGCGCTTCGGGCTGACCGATGGCCATCCGCGCACGCTGGAGGAGGTCGGACGCGAATTCGGGGTCACCCGGGAGCGCATCCGCCAGATCGAGTCCAAGACCCTCTCCAAGCTGCGCCACCCCTCGCGCTCGCAGAAGCTGCGCGACTATCTGGAGTAGATCGGCCTAGATCAGCCGTTCGTAGGTCCTGCGTCATGACGTCACGTTGCTCCGGCCGCGTGAGGTCATGACGCAGAGTCTTTTCTGCGTCGGATGGCAAGGGCGACGACGGTGAACGCCACCCCCGCCACCAGCACGATCCCGACGATCTGAACTGGGCCGAAGACGGTCTTGGCCGGCGCCTTCGCCGTGAAGGCTTTCGTTTCGGATTGTGGGAGCACGGCACCCGGCGAGGCACCGGCAGCTCCTGCCCGGACCGCTGCCAAAACGTCGAGTCGGCCTGCTCCGGCGCCCGCCAGGGGTCGGGCCGTCGACAGGATGAGCTTGCGGAGGTCGACGTTGCTACGCCCCGGATCTTGTGACAGCAGCAGGGCCGCTGTCCCACTGACGAAGGGTGCGGCCATCGAGGTGCCGGCGTCGGAGGCGTAGCCGCCGTCCTGCCAAGTCGAGACGACGCACACGCTTGGATTGCAGACGCCGTCGATGGGGTCGCCTCCGGGGGCAGCGATGTCGACGCCCGGCCCGCGCTGGCTGTACGGGGCGATCTGCCCGTCGGGGCCCAGAGCTGCGACGGTGAGTGCATCCTGACCGTAGGTGCGCACAGCGGGGGCGTTGCCGTTGCCGGCTGCGACGACGACGAGGTCGCCCGCTTGGGTCGCTGCGGCGACGGCTGCCGGGAGCACCGCGGCAGGATCCTCGAGCGGAAAGGTGCTGCCCAGCGAAACGTTGATCACTTGCGCGTGGTGGGCGATCGCGTAACGAATCCCGAGGGCTACGTCGGCAGCGTCGGCGGCGCACGAGCCGGTGCGGCTGGTGAGGACCCGGATCGGGAGCACCTTGGCAAGCGGTGCGACGCCGTACCGGGTGGAGGCGACGATCCCAGCCACGTGAGTACCGTGCGGGTCGCAGGCGTCAGGCCGGTCCGCTCCCGGGGTGCAGACGCCCTGGGCGCAGGTGGCGCCCGTTTCGACCCGACCTCCGAAGTCGGGGTGGGAGATGTCCACCCAGGTGTCGAGGACGGCGACCGTGACGCCGCGTCCGGAGCCCACCAGCGCAGCAGCGCCAGAAACGTTCGCGAGCTGATCTGACCAGCTGACGGTGGCGGCAGATGCGGGCGCGGCGGCCGCCAGCAGGATCAGGACAGTGGCTGCGACCAGTCGTGCGCTGCGCCCCACATGCACATCCTTACCGGCGGTGGCTGACGGCAGGCTGTCAATCGCCGGAGCCGGCTTCACCGCGCCCGACGCTGCTCGAGCCTCGCGGGTTGCGCTGACGCGGGGTCATCGCGGCCCACCCTTCGGCGAATCCGGAGAGTCGTTCGAGCACATCGAGCAGGCGACGCCCTTCGCTCGAGAGGCGATAGTCGCCGCCTTCATCGACCTGGACCAGGCCTGCTTCGCGCAATTCTCGAAGACGCTGCGAGAGGCGGTCTTCGGCGACTCCCAGCCGGCGGGCGAGCGTGCGAAAGGGCTGGGCCGGCCCGCGCAATTCCCAGAATGCGGCCAGTGAATGCCGCCTCGCCAGCAGGTCGATCAGGGCTTGGAGCGACTCGGGTCCGCCGGCGGCGTCGGGTGGCATGTCTGACCCTGGAAGATGCAGCGTAAGAGGCCCAGCGGTGAAGCCGGAGCTCAGTGGGACGCGCCGGCTCCGTAGCCGTTAGCGCTGGTGACCGAGGAGATCAGCGGCTCTTCGGAGGACTTTCCGATGACCGACCGGGCGCGGGTCGCGATAGTGCCCGCCTGAGCCGCGACGATCCCGGCCGCCCCCTGAACGGCGGGACGCTCCTTCAGCGCACGAAAGCCCCGTACCAGCGACTCGTAACGCTCCCGGCCGGCGCGCGCCCCCAATACGTATCCGGTGGCGAAGCCGATTCCGAAAACAGCGCGGACAGCCATGGGTGAACCTCCGGAATGCAAGAACTGAACGGATCTCGGACGGGACAAGTACGGCGAACATGCCCCACCCAGCCCCGGCCAACCGTACGCCCGCCAAATGGAACGCGATCGGACCCTACTCGGCACGGGTGAGACCTGTGGAACCAGACGTGTGAGCTCCCGCGGCGGGACTCGAACCTGCAACAATTCGATTAACAGTCGAATGCTCTGCCAATTGAGCTACGCGGGATCAGCGACGCTCATCCTATAGCGGCAGCTGAGCCTGTCACTTGAGCGCCGATCAGGTCACCCTGGAAATTCGGTGCCTTCGCGAGCGGCCACGATGATCGCGTACGGACCATCCGCCATGAGTCGGTCGCCCTCGATGAGGGCGGAATCGGTGGCCAGCGAGATCAGCAGACCACTGGTCTCGTCGAACTCCACGTCCGTGACGGCCCCGGCCTCATTGCCCAGCTCACTGAGCACGAGGCGGCCGACGGGCGAGTCGGTCTCGGGCTGCTCGGAGGCCGCATCGTCATCGGTGACGACGACGGCGTCCGGGCCGACTCCGACGATCTGGGCCCACGCAACGGAGCCCGCTTTGCGTCCCTTACCGACCTGAAGCGAGGCGACGGCCGACGGGCTGCTCGACAGGCGCAAATCGCTCACCTCGCCCAAGGTCTCAGCGGTGGCGCGGCTGACGACGCGGCGGCCGCGTAATTCAGATAGATGCATCAGGAGGCTCCAAGCCGCGAGCGGAAATCTTCGACCGCGCTGCCGAAGCCGGCCAAGTCGTCGCGGATGAAGTCTTCGACCGCCGCCGGGACCATCAGCACTTCGCCGGACACCGCCAGCGTCGATGGAAGCGGGAGAAGCAACGGCGCGCCTTCGGCTCTTTGCAGCGCCGGATCGCCGTCCAACTCGTATCCGATGACTTCGGACTTGCTCATTTCGATGATCAGGTCACGCACGATCCCGAGCTGCTTGCCGGCGTCGGTCAGGACGGCGTTGCCGATGACGTTGCGCCCCTTCGAGTCCTTGGCTGCGGCCTCCGAGCTCTCGCCGCCTTCGAGAGCCAGCTCATCGCGGACCATCACGGCGTCACGGCCGACGGCGTGGACGTTGTCCATCGCGAGGGGGTTCTTGACCCGGCCCGCCAGTCGGCCGCGTTTGTTGAGAGTGAACCCGACGACGCGTCCCTTGTCCGGAACGTAAATGACGTCGCGGACTTCGGCGATGGCCTCACCGGTGGTGGTGGTCACGACCGGCAGGCCGACGAGCCCGGTCGCTCGCATCAGGAGGGTCGTCATGTGCCGGAGCCTCCGCGACGAGCCTTGGGAGGCGTCGCTACGACGCCTCCAACCCGACGTTTACGTCGAAAGACGACAAAACCAATGAAAACCAGGAGGAGCGCGACCAGCACGATGATCACGATTGTTAGTGCCACCTAGTGGTTCTGCCCGCGGTACAGCTTTTGACGCGCAGTTTGATCACCTGAATGGATCAGCTGGTCGCCACTCCACGCCAAAGGTCGATGCCGCCTTCGACAGCGAACGCGTCGATCGCTGTGAGTTCGTCCGAAGTGAACTCTGCGTGCTCGAGCGAAGCGATGTTCTGCTCGAGTTGTTGCACTGACGAAGCCCCGATGAGCACAGAGGAGATCCGGGGATCGCGAGCCACCCAGGCGACCGCCATCTGTGCGAGGGACTGGCCGCGCTGCTGGGCAATGGCGTTCAGTCCCCGGATGTGAGCCAGGTTTTCGGCTGTCAGCAGGTCTTTGGACAGCGAGGTGTTCGCCGCCATCCGGGAGTCGGCGGGAATGCCGTCGAGGTATTTGTCGGTCAGCATGCCTTGGGCGAGTGGGGAGAAGGCGATACAGCCCGCACCGATGTCGTCCAGCGCCCCGAGCAGACCCCCTTCGACCCAGCGATTGAGCAGCGAATACGACGGCTGGTGGATGAGGAGCGGGGTGCCGAGCTGGCGAAGGATCTCGGCGGCCTTGACAGTGCGTTCGGCGGAGTAGGACGAGATCCCGGCGTAGAGGGCGCGACCGGATCGGACCGCCGTGTCGAGGGCCCCCATCGTTTCTTCCAGCGGGGTGTCGGGGTCGAACCGATGCGAATAGAAGACGTCGACGTAATCCACGCTCATTCGTTTCAGTGATTGGTCGAGACTGGACAGCAGATATTTCCGCGAGCCGAATTCTCCATAAGGGCCCGGCCACATGTCATAACCGGCCTTGGTGGAAAGGAAAAGCTCATCGCGATACGGCCGGAAATCCTGCTTCATGAGCTGACCAAAATTGAATTCGGCGCTGCCGTAAGGAGGGCCGTAGTTGTTGGCCAGATCGAAATGACAGACGCCCAGGTCGAGGGCGCGGCGCAAGATTGCGCGCTGGGTCTCCAACGGCCGATCGGTACCGAAGTTGTGCCAGAGGCCGAGCGAGACCAGCGGCAGCTTGATGCCGCTGCGACCAACCCGGCGGTAGGTCATCTGGCCGTATCGGTCATCGGCAGCCAGGTATGGCATGAGGTCGCCTTTCAGTCGGGGAGCGCAGTGCCGGTCAGCCGTGCGCACGCGTCGAGCAAACCATCCTGCAGCGCATGAGAGTTCGCTACCGGATTCACTGGGCGCGGGCGCCGTTGGTAGAAGTAGCCGCCAGTGGCTTGCGCTTCCGCATCATCGCTCACCGCGAGCCAGGCTTGGGTGACCGGCGCGAGAGACAAATCGTCGGGTGCGCCGGCGCCGCCCATCTTGGTCGCCACCCATCCAGGATCGACGGCGTTCGCACGTACGCCGGGCCAGTGGCGCGCCACGGCTAAGGCCAGCACGACGTCGAAGAGCTTGCTGTCGGAGTACGCCTGTGAGCCGTTCCAGCGTCGCCCGGACCACTGGAGGTCACCCAGGTCCGGGTCGCCGCCGCGGTGCATTCCGGAGCCCAAATAGACGAGTCGTTCAGGCCGATTCATCAGAGCCGTCAGGAGATACGGGGCAAGGACATTAATGGCAAACACGTGGCTGAGACCATCTTCCGTCTCGATCCGCCGCGGCTCACGATACCCGACGCCTGCATTGTGGATTACGGCGTCGAAGGTGCCGAGCTCATTTGCTTGCTTGGCGATCGAGCGCATTTGCGAAATGCTCGATAAATCCCCGACGATGACGGCTTCGGCGCTTGGTAAGCCGGCCCGGGCATCCGCCGCCCGGCGTTGGTTTCGGGCGTGGAGCGTGACGCTGTGGCCTTCTTGGGCGAGCAGCTGTCCGGCCATCAGCCCAAGGCCTTCCACCGAGCCGGTGATGAATACCCGTGCCATACCCTGCCTTGCTCCGATCCGATGGCCGATTGTCTGTTCGGCTCGCCGGCTCTTGCCGTCTGGCACGCGACTCGCCGTGATTTCTGTACCCGAACGGCAAGAACCGTCGCCGCCCAAGGCCAGTCTGCCTACTTCGTCGCTCGCTGACGCTGGCTAGGCTGACCGAGGGTTGGCCGATGATCAGACGTTGTGGTCAGCCCATGGGGCGGTAGCTCAGCTGGTTAGAGCAGGGGACTCATAATCCCTGGGTCGTCGGTTCGAGTCCGACCCGCCCTAC
>CAVTTQ010000011.1:0-10595 GCA_963737695.1 uncultured Actinomycetota bacterium | reverse complement strand
ATGTAGCGCCCGCGGGCGAGATAGCTGTGGTGCTGGTGGGCGAAGCTGTGGTAGCTCGCGTCGGCGATCAGGCGCTGCTCTTCGCCGGCGGTCCGCTCGGGTTCCAGCTCCAGCGCCCGCTCAAAGGATTCGGTCTCATATCGCCGGGCGGTCTCGTGGGTGTGCCCCGAGTAGGCACGCTCCACCGGGTCGCGCACCAGCACCAGCAGCCGCGCCTCAGGCAGGTCAGCGGCGATCCGGCCGGCCCCCAGCGGGTGGAACATGTAGTAGGGGCTCGACTCGCCGGTGATGGGCGCGACCCCGATGGCCTTCTGGAGCCGGGCGGCAGTGCGACGCAGCGGGAAGTGCGCGATGTACCAACTGCGGCTGTGCTCGTAGCCGGTGTCGAAGTAGTGGATTCCCTTTTGCATCACGGCCGGCAGGACCGCCGGGTGCTGGGTCAGGTCCTTGTACATCGAGGTGGTGCCGCAACGCTGCGCACCGACGATCAGCAGCGACGGGCTCATCCGCCAGCGCGAGGTCAGCAGCCCGACGTCGCGCGAAGCCAGCTTCACAGCGCGTTCGGCCAGGATTCGGGGCGTGCGTTCGGCGGTCACGATGCCTTCCTCTGCTGCGACGACGGGACCGCGAGGTCGGCCACGAGCCCTTCCAGACATGAAGTGAGGGCATCGACCCAGCGCCGGCCGATGGGCATGCGGGCCTGACCGTCCTCGGTGTAACGGATCAAGATCTCCAGCAGGTAGAGCGCGAAGACCGGCCGCCGGGCCTCAGCGGCGACCCCGAACGGTTCGAGCAGGGAATCGAGCTCGGACGTGGTGACGGCGAGCGCGCCGTGCGGACCGCCGTGCACACCGGCACCGACCTGACCGCTGTAGTGCAACGCGTCATATCCCACCGGAACGCCGGCGCCGAAGCGCTCCCAGTCCCAGACGAGCATCCCGCCGGACGGTGCCGGAGCGTGATTCCACGGAGTCCAGTCGCCGTGCCAGCTCCCGACCGGAAACGCCACCTCCGGCACGGCATGGCGCAGCCGCGCGAGGGTGCGACGGGCCAGCTCGCGCTCGACTCCTTCCGGCAGTCCAGCTACCCGGCCTTCCAGCACATCGAGGACCGGGCTGGTGGCGACGCGGTGCAGCTCGACCCCGCCGATGCGGCTGATCTCGACCGCGGCCGCCTCTCGGCGGACCGCAACGTCAGCGGGCGTCCGCCCGATCTCGGGCAACGCGGACTGCACGAGCATCGGGGCTGCGGCCCACTCCCCCGCGAACAGCACCCTGGGCACCGTCAAATGCCGCAGCGGGGAGGCCGCGAGCTCGGCCAGTGCTGCCGACTCGTTGGTGATGAGCCGGGCGCTCAACTCGGAGACGCCGAGCTTGGCGACGGCAGAAAGCGCACCGTCAGGCTCGAGCACCAGCAGGACCGGCTTGCGATTGCCGCGGGGAAGCCCGACGTAGACGGCGACCTGGCAGTCCGGTGAGACAATGGTCCGCAGATGGGCGGTGATACTTCCCGGTTCGCTGGTGCCGCCGGGCAGCCAGGAGCGCCGATGCAGCAGCGGTTGCAGGAGGCCGCTGCGAAGTCCGGTGGACAGCAGGGCGGTCGACAAGCGGGCCCGGACGTCACCGTGGACGCTGTAGCGCCGTACCGCGCTGGCCGCCACCTTGCGCTGATGTGCCGGCACCAGCAGCCGGGCCCGGCGCACGCTCGGCAGGGCGAGCAATCCGGCGGTTCCGCCTTCGGCTGCTACGGCAGCATCAGGCCAGAGCAGGCTGATGATCTGCTCGGTGTAGTTCTCGACGTCTACGCGGAGGTCATTCAAATCCTGACCCCCGCCAGTCGTTTCGGTGCCCGCTCGTTGGAACGCCACAGCAGGCCGAGAGAGACGAAGGTGAGGCTGAGCGCCGTGGGCAGCTCGGCATAGAAGAGCGCGTAAAAGGGCGCCAGGTAGAGGATCAGCCGCGCCGCTACCCCCTCCGGCGATCTGTCGGCTCGATAGTGGAAGGACACGAGCACCAGGAAGCCGACGAAGAAGATGGCGCCGACGAAGCCGTTGGCGATCAGGATCGCCCAGATCTCCCCGGTGCTGCCGATCGGCGCATTGCCGCAGGTGGGGCAGGCGGGCGTCTTGCCCACCGCGATGGAGGTCGGGCTACCGAGAGCCGAACGGGTGGTGCCCCAGCCGACGAGCGGCGATTTCACGGCCGCCTGGAAGGCTTGTGTATCCAGGCTCGAACGGATCGAATTGCTCTGCCCGTGCTGCAACCGCGACGTGACGATGGAGTTCAGCGGGGTGAAAGCGAAGACCACTGCGCCGATGGCGACCGCCGCCATGACGGCACCGAGCATCCCGAACCGTCCGCGTGCCGCCAGCTTGAACGTCAGGTAGAGCACGCAGAGACCGATACCGATCCAGACGCCGCGGTTGAGCGAGTAGATGATCGGCACGGCCGTGACGGCGCCGACCACCAGCACGAAGATCTTGCTCCGCCGAGACCCGTAGGCCCACCAGCCGACCACGAACCAGACGAGCAGGATCGACAGGTTGTTTCCCCAGCTGTTGGTGTAGGCGAAGGGCGCCTTGGGACGCGGCGAGGTGTGTCCCAGCACGTCCTGGACCTGCGCGAAACCCGGGTGGACGAGCTGTTTGACGTAGTAGTTGGAGCGCACCCCGTGCGGCAGCAAGAGCTCGAAGGGCGAGGAGAACGAGACGTTGCCGATCAGCACGCCGAGCAGGCCGCCGAGCACGGTGACGCCGAACAGGAAACCCAGCCAGTAGATGACCTTGCGCGTGGGCATCTCCTCTTCGGTGAGGTTGCCGACGTAAAGCATCAGGATGGTGGCCGCCGCCATGTCGACGACGCGCAGCCCCCACCCGGTGAAACCACCGCTTCCGATGAGCGTGCCGGAAAGGTGCTGTCCGATCAGCAGGCCGCCGGCGAGCACCCAGAGCAGTAGCGCGGCCCAGAGACCGAAGTAGGGCGGCACCTTGATGGGCCGGCGCAGCCGCCACAGCTGATACGCCATCGGCAGGGCCATGATCGGCCAGCCGAACTCACCGAGGCCGAGCACCCAGAAGGCCGGGAAGCCGAGTAACACCGCCTGTAGCGGCCAGGAGGGATCGCGAAACCATCGCCGCACCCGGCTGACCGGCGGGGTCAGGGGCTCGACGGTGCGCGGGGGTGTCGTCGAAACCCGCGCAGGCGCATAGAGAGACGTCATGAGTACGTCACCTGCGTTCCACTCGGTATCAGGAGCACCCAGGTCACCCCGGGCCGGAAACTCAGCGGCACACCGGTCGAATCGGCGTAGACCGTCAGGGCTACATCGCCGGGCTTGGTCCAAACTCCAGTGATTCCGCTAGGTCCGGAGAGAACCGTGGCCACGCCGCTGCCGAAGACGTGAGCGCTGGGGACGATCGCGCCACCCGGGTGGTGCAGCTGAACGGTCTTGTACGAGACCTGCTGGAAGATCAGATTGGTCGGACTGGCAGCCGACATGACCTGGTCAGTGGTCCGCCAACGACCGGTCTTCGCGTCATAGTTCCACGTGACGGCGGGGAACCCGGAGACCGAAACGGTCACCGTATGCGCCGTTTTGGCAGCCCTCGCCAGCGGAGCTCCCGCGCTGCCGAAAGTCAGCAGCGGCGGGGGCGCGGGTGTGGTGGCCGTGGTCTTACGCAGCGAGTCGGTCGACGTCAGCTCCCCGGAGGGGCCGGCGACGTAGGCCTCGGGGTCGACCCCGGTGCTGAGATCGCTGACCGTCGCCGCATCGAGCTGCGAGACGAAGCCGGGCGGGCCGCCGGCATTGGCGAAGCCGGCGTGAAAGATGCCGAGGATCGGCCCGTCGACCGGTCGGGTCTGCGCGATCGGCCCGATGTTGGACGCCGCCACCGACTGATACAGCGCCAACATCCGGATCGTGTCGCTGTACTCCACGAAGACCGTCTCGGCCAGGCTCGCGCCCGTGGGCTGGGTCTGCCCGTAGCTTGCCGACAGCGCCGCCGCCATCACTCGTGAGGCAGCGGCCGCTTTGCTGTTGGTGCCGAGACCTGTAAGGGGAAGTGTGGCCACCGGCGCCGCACTCGGCTTGGGGGTCACCGTCGGCGCGCTCGTCGTCGCAGATGAGCTGGCCGGCGGATTGCTGATGGATGCTGAACTACCGCCGGCGCATCCCGCGGCGAGACAACCCAGCATCGCGAGAGCGGCGCCCACGGTCGTGGCGCGCACGCTCACCGGACGTTCGGCGACGACCCGGCAGCTTCGGCCGACCCGACGATCATGGAGGCATCGCCGTCGGTTGCAGCTCCACCCTTGGCGGCGTGCTGACCGGCACGTGCGGCGTCACCCGAAAGGCCCGTACCGCGCAGGCGAGGCACGATCACCACGCCGAGCACCGGAACGCCGGAGTCGGCCAGCATCTGACCGGCTTCGAGCACCTCGTCGCGAGTGGTGAGGCGGGACTCGACAACGAGGATGACGGCCTCTGCCCCGCGTCCGAGCACGAGCGCGCTGCGGGTCGAGGACCAGACCGGCGCCTCCACCACGACGTGGTCGTAGTGCTTGCGCAGATCGCGGACCAGATCGAGCATCGCGTTGCCGTGAAGCCGGTCGAGCAACGCCTTCGGCTGCCGGCCCGGAGGCAGCACGCCGAGACGCTGGTCGTTCAGGTGGGTGAGGGTGGCGCGCACATCGGTGAAGCCGAAGGCCAGAGCATCGCTGAGGCCGGGAGCGGAGGGGATGCGCAGCCGCAGCGGCGAGACCGAATCGGGCGACGCGCAGACCAGCGAGCACGACGAGCCGTCGGCCGAGAGCGAGGCGGCGAGGTTCACGGCGACGAGCGAACCGCCTGCTGCTGCAGACAGCGGGACGACGAGCACGGAACGAGCAACTCCGCCGGCGACGAGCCGGTCACGCAGCTCGCGTACCGGTGCGGCGCCGCCGAACTCCGCGTTCAGCTGGCCGAGGCTCTTTACGACCGGACCGGACAGCTCGGCCAGCACCGGCAGGCCGACGCGGTGGGTGATCTCGAGGGCGTTGTGGATGCGACGGTCACGGCGCACCGCGAACAGCGCAAGAACCGCACCGACGAGCAGTCCACCGAGGACACCGCTGAGCAGCACCAGCGAACGCTTCGGCGAGCTGGCCGCCGTCGGGAGGTTGGCCGGGCTCAGCAGCCGCCCCGCGGTGACGCGCTGCTGCAGGAGCGGGTTGATCGCGGCGTTGATGGTGTTGATCTGCGTGCTGACGATGCTCTGCTGGGCGTCAGCCAGGGCCCGCTGCGGCGAGTTCGCCGGGAGGGTCGCAATCTGGCCGGTCAGGTCGGAGAGCTGCTTGTTCAGTGGCGGCAACTGGTCCTGCAGCGTCTTCAGCTCGGCGGCGACGAGGCCCTGGGCGATGCTGGCGCGGTTGGCGAGGTAACTGTTGGCGAAGACCTGCGCGCCGGCCTTGGCATCGAGCGCGTTGCTCGCGTGGAAGGAGATCGACAGCACCGCCGAGTTCGGGGGCACCGTGACCTTCACCTTGGCGGCGAGCTGGCTCGGAGTGAGGTTCGTGTTGAGGCCCTTGGCGGCAAGGCTCGCCACCGTGTTCGACGTGACGATCGCGGCCTCGGTGTCCATGTCGACGTTAGCCGTGGTGTTACGGGATCCAACGGGGATGGACGAATCGCTGACCCCGGTGTCAGTGACCTGAACGGCCGCGGTCGACGTGTAGCTCTTGTGGACGACGTTCAAGTAGCCCGCGGCTACGGCTCCGCCGACCAGGATGCCCAGCAGGACCAGCCACCAGCGCCGCATGAGCGCGCTGCCGTAGTCCGACAGTGACGTCGGCCCTTGATCGGACACGCTGCGCGCACTGGCCGGAGCCAGCCCAGAAGAGTGCGGAACGCTTGACATGTAGCCACCCCTTGCACGCGCAGAATTTGTCACTTCTATCGGCCATTGTGCCCGGTCCCTTAGTCCTCCGCGGCGAAATCGACGCGTGGCCGGAAACCGAAAAACAGCGGCTGAACAGGCTTGTTTGCGAGGGCTGTCGGACAGCTGGTGCAGCCGACCACCGCTCGGCTCTCGCGACCCGATCGGCTTTGAAGGGCACCCGGTAGCCTGCCTCCATGCTACGAGCGCACCCGCTGGCAGGAGCATCATTCACGTGATTCACCCGAATGCGGCGCCCCTCGGCGCGCCTGTGCGGCATCTGGCCGATTCTGGTGTAGCGCAAACGGGTGAAGCCGAGGCGAAGCGTTCGGGTAGTCCCCTCACTTCGCTGAAAGAGGGACGCGTCCGGCCGACATCCACCTGACCCCGATCCCGAGCACCCCCGTTGCCCTCATTGCCGGAGATACTGCCTGCCATCCATGAGAGTTTCGTGGACGCTTTTCTCTGGCCTGGGGCACGCCGCCGGCGCGCGAACACATACGTAGCATCGGCTTTCCAACTGAAAGGATGCGGCTTCGTGACGGCTGGCCCAGTGGTTGTCCTCATTCTTTCCCACCGCGATCCGCCGCTCGTACACCGTTTGACCAGACGTCTCACAGCCGGTCCGAATACGGCGGTGGTAATACATCACGATCCCACTGGTCCGGCATTGGACCTACCGCGATCGGACGCCATTCTGCAGATGCCAGCACCCCAGCACGCCGAGTGGGGACGCATGACGCTCGCGCTGACCGTGATCAACGGACTGCGCTTCGCGGTCACCCACATCCCCGATCTGTCGTGGGTGCTGGTCGTCTCCGGGCAGGACTATCCGACCCGGCCCATGCAGAGCATCGAGCAGGATCTCGCCCAGTCCTCGAAAGACGCCTACCTACGGTATTTCCGCGTCGATGCCCAACCGGGACACGACCTGCATCCCTGGCAGCAACTCACCCGGCGGCGTTACCTGCACAAGCTCCGACTGCCCGCCACCCACCGTTCCGTGCCGTTTCCGCGGCGCCATCCGTTCGACGGCCAGGACCTGTCGCTCTACGTGGGCGATCAGTGGGTGAATCTGGGGGCAGCCGCCGTGCACCACGTCTTGGCGCAGCAGGAGCGACTCCCCCACGTCGCACGCTATTTCAACCGGTGTTCGATTCCCGACGAGGGCTTCCTACCGACGCTGCTGTTGAACAATGCGCAACATTTGCAGATCGAAGATGACCGGCGCCGCTACATTCCGTGGAGCAAGGGCCAGCGTCATCCCGGGTATCTCGAACTCGCCGATGTCGAGAAAGCCGCAGCGAGCACAGACTTTTTCGCCCGCAAGGTCGACACCGAGCGCACGCCGAAAGTCCTCGCCGAGTTCGATCGGCTAGCCGGCATATGAGCGGCATGACGCCACCGCTCCCTCAGCGCCGGCCGCGGCACGGCCGGCGGTGGATGCGGCTGGCCGCCGCAGGTGCGCTCGCGGGGCTGCTCGCGTCATGCGGAGGCAGCTCCAAGCCGCCCGCCCCTACGCCGTCGCCGCCCTCACCGAGCGCGTCGACGAGCACGCAGGCCGGTGGCTGCTCCAGCCTGTTGAAGGGGCCTACCTGTCAGGTGTTGTGGGGCACGTCCGCCGAAGGTGGTTCGGTCAGCGGGCTGGAAAAAACGATGGGCCGTAAGTTCGACATCATCTACTTCTTCGACTCGATCGACTCGGGGGATCTGCCGACTGACGACGAGCGCGCGGTGGTCAACGACGGCCAGACGTTGCACATCAATCTGGAGTCCCGCCAGTTCGCCAAGCCGGGGCGTCCCGAGGTGCGTTGGTCTGCGGTCGCCGCGGGCGATTTTGATACGACGCTCAAAAGCGCGGCAGAGGGCCTGGCCGCTCTGCACACGCCGTTCTTCATCACCTTCGATCACGAGGCTGATGGCAAGGCAAAGCTCAAGGCGCGCGGCACGCCCGCGCAATTCGTCGCGGCCTGGCGCCACATTCGCCAGGTCTTCCGCGCTGCCGGAGCTACCCAGGCGATCTGGACCTGGGTGGTCACGGGCTATCCGCCGAACTATCCGGCCGCCCTCAAGCTCTATCCGGGCAACGATGCCGTCGACTGGATCTCGTGGGACCCTTATGACTCCCGCGGCTGCGAGAACGGCGACGTCGGCTCCGACCCGGCGCAGACTTTTGCCCAGATCGCGTCGCCGTTCTACCAATGGCTGGCCACCACCGGCCTTCGGCATGGGATCAGCGTCGACAAGCCCTACATGATCAGTGAAACCGGGAGCGCCTACGACCCGAAGCAGCCGCAGGCCACCGTTGACTTCTACCGGTCGATTCCGGCGGGGCTACGCGAGCTACCGCGCATCCGCGCGGTCACGATCTGGAACCAGAGCGCCGGCGACTGCGATTACCGGGTCGACGGGCATTCGCAGCTTGTGCCCGCGCTGCGCGAAACGGCGTCGCAGCTCAGTAGGTCCCGCTCCTAGCTCCCTGCCCACGGTCAGGGCAGAACGATGACCCTGGTCGGATCAGGTGGCAGCACGACCACGTCGGGTGCCATCAGCGGCGGCGCGGCGACCCGCCGGTCGGTTCGCCACAGCAGAGCCATCGAGATGAATGTGATGACCAATGCCGTCGGTACCGCCGAATAGAAGACGGCATAGAACGGCGACAGGTAGAGGATGAGCCGGGCCGCGACCGCCTCGGGCGCTCGGTGACGGCGGTAGCGCCAGGCGACCAGCACGATGAACCCGAAGTAGAGCCCGGCGCCGACGAAGCCGTTCGCGATCAGCAGCGTCCACAACTCACCGGTGCTGCCGATCGGCGCGTTGCCACACGTCTGGCATGACGACGTCTTGCCGATCGCGATGGAGTCCGGGCTGCCGAGCACCGATCGGGTGGTCCCCCAGCCGACGATCGGCGAGCGCACCGCCGCATGGAAGGCCGCACCGTTCAACGAGCCCCGGATCGTGTTGCTCTGCCCGTGACTCAGGCGCGCGTCAACGATCGAGCGCAGCGGCGTCACCGTGATGAGCAGGGCAGCGACGACCGTGATGCCGGCGATTGCGCCGAGCAGACTGGCCCGGCCACGGGACGCCAGCTGATATCCCACGAAAAGCAGGGAGATCCCGAGGCCGATCCACATGCCCCGGTTGACCGAATAGATGATCGGAATGGCGGTGACGATCAGCGTGACAGCGGTCCAGAAGCGTGCCCGTCGCGTTCCTCTGACCCAGCCCCAGACGACGAACCACATCATCAGCAATGCCAGATTGTTGCCCCAGTTGTTGGTGTAGGCGAAGGGCGCCTTGGGACGCGGGGACGTCTTCCCGAGGATGTCCTGGACCTGCGCGAAACCGGGGTGGATCAGCTGATGGACGTAGTAGTTCGCGCGGATGCTGTGCGGAAGGACCAGCTCGAACGGCGACGTGAAGCTGACGTTGCCGAACAGGACCCCGAGCATGCCGCCGGCGACCGTCACGCAGAAGAAGATGGCGAGCATCCGGATGACTTTGCGCGCGGGCAGTTCCTCTTCCCGAAGGTTGCCCACGTAGAGCAGCACCACCGTGGCCGAGACCAGATTGGCAGCTGGTATCCCCCAGCCGATGAAGCCACCGCTGGTGGTAAGCGTGCCGGGCAGGTGCTCGCCGATCATGAAACCGCCAGCGACGACCCAGACCAGCAGCGCGAGCCAAAGACCGAAGAAGGGCGGTACGCGGATGCGACGCGGGCGGGCCCACAGCCGGTACGCCATGGGCACTGCCATGATCATCCACACGAACTCACCCAGGCCCAGGACCCAGAACACGGGGAACCCGAGCAACGCAATGGTCAATGCCCGTCCCTTGCTGTGGACCGTCCGCGAGCTCTGCGGCAGCGGCGCGGCAGCCACCTGAGGCGCCGGCGCCCCGGTGAGCTCATACAAGGACGTCACAAGTAGAACCCCAAGATCACTTGTCACTGACCGTTACAATCGATGAGGCTATCGGCGCGCCGTCGGCTTCGGGCGGGAACGGCGGATATCCCAATGTCTCCACACCACCGGCAACACTCAGCCGAACTCAAACGGACGACAATCACCCGTACGGGGCACGTCAGTCGGCCGAATCGCGGTGATCGCCCCCATTTGGCCTAACCGGCCCGCCCGGTCCAGCGGCTCGCCGATCCGGGAACTGCAACTCCACACGTACATGTGAGGACTACGAGCATCGTTGCGCTCCGTGATCTGTGGCCGTGCCTCGTCGGCGTCTAGCCGTATACGCATTGGAGCCCTGCCCCCCACTTGGGGGACAGGGCTCCAATGACGCTGCCGTCCGGGTTACGGAAGAGGCGTGTTGTAAAGCGGGTTCTGCGCCAGCGCCTTGAAGGCGGCGAGGCTCTGCGGCGAGGAGTCGATCCGCGTCGGGTATCCGCCCGAGTTCCAGTAGACGATCGACTTGATGGCCGGGTAGCTCTTCTCCAGGTTTGGCATGTTCTTGAAGAAGTTCGCCTTCGCGTTGGGGTCACTGGTCTCGGTGACGCCCCACTCGGCGAGCATCAGCGGCGTGCCCGGGTGAGCGGTGGTGGCCCAGTTGTAGAAGCCGGCCCACCGGGTGCCGTCCTTGCCGTCCGCCATGGTGGCGAAAGTGCCACTGCCGGTCGAGTACGGGTCGTACGCGATCCAGTCGACGACGTCGTTGCCGGGGTAGAGCTGAT
>CAVTTQ010000010.1:0-10725 GCA_963737695.1 uncultured Actinomycetota bacterium | reverse complement strand
ATAGCGCCCACGAGCGAGATAGCTGTGGTGCTGGTGCTCGAAGCTTCGGTAGCTGGGATCGGCGATCAGTCGCTCTTCCTCGCCCGCGATGCGCTCCGGTTCGAGGTCGAGCGCGCGCTCGAAGGGCTCGGTCTCGTAAAGCCTTGCCGTCTCGTGGGTGTGTGCGGAATAGGCGCGTTCGACCGGATCGCGCACCAACACGAGCACCCGAGCGTCCGGCAGGTCGGCGGCAATGCGGCCGGCCGCAAGCGGGTGGTAGAGGTAGTACGGGCTCGACTCCCCCGTGATCGGCTGCACCCCGATGATCTTTTGCACTCGAGCGGCCGTCGCGCGCAGCGGGAAGTGCGCCAGATACCAGTCACGACGGTGCTGGTATCCCGTGTCGAAGTAGTGCGCGCCTTTGTGCAGAACCGCCGGGAAGATCGCCGGATGCTGGCTCAGCGTCTTGTACATCGACGTCGTGCCGCAGCGTTGCGCCCCGGCGATGATCAGCGTCGGCGACATTCTCCAACGAGCGGTCAGCTGGTTCACGTTTCGCGAAGTGGTCTTCAACGCGCGCTCGGCCAGGATCCGTGGGCTTCGTTCGGCGGTCACGATGCCTCCCTCGTCTGTGGGGACCGCTCATCGAGCGCTGCCAGGAGCGTCTCGAGAGTCGCGGTCAGGGCGTCCACCCAGAGGCGGCCGTAGGTCATTCGGGTCTGTGCGTCTTCGGTGTACCGGACGAGCAGCTCGACCAGGTAGAGCACGAAGACGGGCTCCTGGGCCCGCGTCGACACGCCGAACGGTGCGAGGAGCGAGGGCAGTGCCTCGCGAGTGACGCCGAGGCCCGCAAGCGCGCCACCGGGCAAGCCCGCGCCCACCTGCCCGCTGTAGTGCAAAGCGTCATACCCGAGCGGGACACCGGAGCAGAAGCGCTCCCAATCCCAGACGAGCAGTCCCTGAGCCGGTGCCGGGGCTTGGTTCCACCGGGTCCAGTCGCCGTGCCAGCTTCCCACCGGGAACTCCACGTCCCCAGCCGCATCCCGCAAGCGAGCCAGGGCCCGCTCCGCGATGTGGCGCTCCTCGCCCTGCGGCAGCTGGGCGATCCGGCCACCCAAGACGTCGAGTACGGGACTTGTTTCGATCCGGTGCAGCTCGACACCACCGATACGGCTGATCTCAACAGCGGCCCGTACACGACGGGCGTCGGCATCGGCGGGAACCGGACCCAACTCCGGCAGGGCGCTCTGCACCAGAAGCGGGCAACCTGCCCAGTCGCCCGAAAACAGCACCCGCGGAACGACGACGTGTTCGAGCGGGGCGGCGGCGAGCTGGCGCAGTGCCGCCGACTCGTTGACGATCAGCTTGCCGCTGAGGGGGGACACACCCAGTTTGGCGACCGCTGAAAGCGCGCCGTCCGGCTCTATGACCAGCAACACGGGCTTGCGATTACCTCGTGGCAGCCCGACGTAGACGGCCACCTCACAAGTGGGCGACACAACCGAGCGAAGGTGTGCCGTGATGGTGCCCGGCTGCGCCGTGCCGCCAGGCACCCATGACCTGCGGCGGATGAGCAGCTGCAAAAGACCGCTGCGCAGGGTCGCCGCCACCACCGCGGACGCGAGTCTTGCCTTGGCACCACCGTGGACGCTGTAACGACGTACCGCGCTCGCCGCGACCCGGCGCTGAGTGGCAGGCACCAGCAGCCGAGCTTTACGTGCACTCGGCAGCGCGAGGAGCCCCGCCGACTCGCCGTGATCAGGTGCGCTGGGCCAGAGCAGCGAGACGACCCGCTCGGTATAGCGCTCGTCGTCCTCTTGGAGGCCGCTCAAATCCCGGCCCCCCGCGGTCTCGGGACGCTCGGATTGGCTCGCCACAGCAGGGCCAACCCCACGAACGCCAGGCTCAGGGCTGTCGACAACTCAGGATAGAAGAGGGCATAGAACGGCGTCAGATAGAGAACGAGCCGCGCAGCGATGCCTTCGGGAGATTGGTCTCGTCGATAGTGGAACGCGGCGAGGAGCACGAACCCGAAGTAGAAGAGCACACCAACGAAGCCGTTGGCGATCAGCAGCCCCCAGAGTTCCCCGGTACTTCCAATTGGCGCATTTCCGCAGGTGGGGCAGGAGGGGGTCTTGCCTACGGCGATGGAGGACGGGCTACCGAGAGCCGAGCGGTTGGTCCCCCAGCCGACGATCGGTGATCTCAGCGCTGCCTGGTATGCCTGGGAGTCGAGGCTGGCGCGAATCGAATTGCTCTGCCCGTGCTGCAACCGCTGGGTGACGATGTCGTTCAACGGCGTCAAGGCAAAGACCATCGCCCCAGCAGCAGCAAGCCCCAGCACTGCGCCAAGCACCGCCAGCCGTCCCCGGGCGGCGAGCTTGAAGGCCAGGTAGATCACGGACAGGCCGAGGCCGATCCAGACGCCCCGGTTCAGCGAATAGATGATCGGGGCCATGGCGATGGCGCCGAGAGCGACCGCGGCGATCTTGCTTCTGCGCGTCCCCCGGACCCACCAGCCGACCACGAACCAGATCAGCAGCAGAGACAGGTTGTTTCCCCACGTATTCGTATACGCGAAGGGTGCCTTGGGCCGCGGAGATGTGTGGCCGAGCACGTCTTGCACCTGCGCGAACCCGGGATGCACGAGCTGCTTGACGTAGTAGACCGACCGAAGGCTGTGCGGAAGGATCAGCTCGAAGGGTGAGGAGAACGAGACGTTGCCGATGACCATTCCGAGCACACCGCCGACGACGGTGACCCCGAACAGGAACCCCAACCAGCTGATGACTTTGCGTCTCGGTAGCTCCTCTTCGGTCATGTTGCCGACGTAGAGCAGCAAGATCGTGACGGCCACCAGGTCGATGACCCGCAGCGCCCAACCGGTGAAACCACCGCTTCCCGCGAGGGTCCCAGGCAGGTGCTGGCCGATCATCAACCCGCCGGCGACCACCCAAAGCAGCAGGGCCAGCCAGATGCCGAAGTACGGAGGAACCCGGATGGGCCTGCGCATCCGCCACAGCTGATACGCCATCGGCGGCGCCATCAGCGCCCAGACGAACTCGCCGAGACCGAGCACCCAGAAGATCGGGAAGCCCAACAGGACGGCCTTCAGAGGCCATGCCGGGTCGCGGAAGAATCGGCGTACCCGGCTGACCGGAGGCGTGATCGGCTCGACGGTCCGAGTGGGCATCGCCAGCACGCGCACGGGTGCGTAGAGAGACGTCATGAGTACGTCACCTGCGTTCCACTCGGGATCAGGAGCACCCAGGTCACCCCAGGCCGAAAACTCAGCGGCACACCTGTCGAATCGGCATAGACCGTCACGGCTACATCGCCAGGCTTGGTCCAAACTCCAGTGATTGCGCTGGGACCGGACAGAACGGTGGCTACGCCCTTGCCGAGAACGCGGGCGCTGGGCACGAGCGCGCCGTCCGGGTGATGTAGCTGAACCGTCTTGTAGGACACCTGCTGGAAGATCAGATTCGTGGGGCTGCCTGCTGACATGACCTGATCGGTGGTCTTCCACCGGCCGGACTTCACGTCATAGTTCCACGTGACCGCCGGGAATCCGGCGACCGAAACGGTGACGGTATGCGCTTTCTTGGCCGCCTTCGCCAGTGGCGCTCCCGAGCTGTCGAAGGTGAGCAGCGGCGGAGGGGCCGGGGCGGTCGCCGTCGTTTTGCGAAGGGCAGCCGTCGAGGTCAGCTGGCCGGTCGCGCCTGCCGTGTACGCGGAGGGGTCGGTGCTGGTGCTGAGATCGCTGACGCCGGCCGTGGCATCGAGCTGCTGCACGAAACCCGGCGGGCCGCCCGCGTTGGCGAAACCCGCCTTCAGGATCCCGAGAATCGGCCCGTCCACCGGACGGGTCTGAGCGATCGGCCCGATGAGCGTCGCGGCCACTGACTGATACAGCGCCAGCATCCGGATCGTGTCGGTGTATTCGACGTAGACGGTCTCCGCGAGGCTGGCTCCAACAGGCTGGGTCTGGCCGTAGCTGGCCGACAGCGCCGCCGCCATCACGCGTTGCGATGCCGCGGCTGTGCTGCTGGTACCCAGTCCTGTCAGCGGAAGGGTCGCCGCCGGCGTCGGGGTGGGCTTCGGGGTGACCGGCGGAACACTCGACGCCGCCGGCGTGTGCGATGGCGGATTGCTGATGGATGCTGAACTACCGCTGGCGCAGCCCGCGGTGAGACAACCCAGCATCGCGAGAGCGGCGCCAACGGTCGTGGCGCGCACGCTCACCGGACGTTCGGTGACGACCCGGCGGCTCCAGCCGACCCGACGATCATGGAGGCATCGCCGTCGGCAGGAGTCCCACCCTTGGCGGCATGCTGGCCCGCACGTGCGGCGTCTCCAGACAGCCCGGTTCCGCGCAGGCGCGGCACGATCACCACACCGAGCACCGGGACCCCGCTGTCAGCCAGCATCTGAGCGGCCTCGGCGACCTCGTCACGGGTGGTGAGCCGGGATTCGACCACGAGGATGACGGCCTCCGCGCCGCGACCGAGCACCAGGGCACTCCGGGTCGAGGACCACACAGGCGCCTCCACCACTACGTGGTCGTAGTGCTTGCGCAGGTCGCGTACCAGATCAAGCATCGCGTTGCCGTGCAGACGGTCGAGCAGCGCCTTGGGCTGGCGGCCGGGAGGCAGCACTCCGAGGCGCTGGTCGTTCAAGTGGGTCAGCGTCGCGCGAACATCGGTGAAGCCGAACGCCAGGGCATCGCTCAGGCCGGGTGCCGACGGGATGCGCAGGCGCAGCGGCGACACAGAGTCGGGCGAGGCGCAGACCAACGAGCATGAGGAACCGTCGGCGGAGAGCGACGCGGCAAGGTTCACGGCGACGAGCGACCCGCCGGCAGCCGCGGACAGCGGGACGACCAGCACGGAGCGAGCGACGCCACCGGCGACGAGCCGGTCGCGCAACTCGCGGACCGGCGCCGCGCCACCGAACTCGGCGTTCAGCTGGCCAAGGCTCTTGACCACCGGGCCGGAGAGCTCAGCAAGCACCGGCAGCCCCACACGGTGGCTGATTTCCGCCGAGTTGTGGACGCGCCGGTCGCGGCGAACCGCGACGAGGGCGAGAACGGCGCCCAGGAACAGACCACCGAGCAAACCGCTCAGGAGAACGAGCGAGCGGTTCGGTGAGCTGGCAGCAGTAGGCAGGTTGGCCGGGCTCAGCAGCCGGCCCGCGGTGACCCGCTCCTGCAGGAGCGGGCTGATCGAGCTGTTGATGTTGTTGATCTGCTGGCTCACGATGCTCTGCTGGGCGTCAGCCAGGGCTCGCTGCGGGGAGTTGACCGGAAGCGTGGCGATTTGCCCGGTCAGGTCCGCCAGCTGCTTGTTGAGCGCGGGCAGCTGGTCGGTCAGCGTCTTGAGCTCCGCCTGGACGAGACCGTTGGCGATGCTGGCGCGATTGCTCAGGTAGCTGTCGGCAAAGACCTGCGCGCCCGCCTTGGCGTCGAGCGCGTTACCGGCCTTGAAAGTGATGGACAACACTGCGGAGTTCGGCGGAACGGTGACCTTCACCTTGGCCGCGAGCTGGCTGGGTGTGAGGCTGGTGTTCAGACCCTTCACCGCGAGGCTGGCCACCGTGTTGGACGTGACGATCTGCGCCTCGGTGTCCATGTCGACATTGGCCGTGTTGTTGCGGGAGGACGCCGGAAGCGACGAGTCGCTCACCCCGGTATCAGTCACCTGAACAGCGGCGGTCGACGTATAGGTCTTGTGAACGACGTTGAGGTACCCGGCGGCGAGGGCACCACCGACAAGCACCCCCAGCACCACGAGCCACCAGCGACGCAGGAGCGCGGAGCCGTAGTCAGAAAGCGAGGTTGGGCCCTGATCGGGCGCAGAGCGCGCACTGGCGGAAGCCAGTCCCGAAGAGTGCGGAACGCTTGACATGTAGCCACCCCTTGCACGCGCAGAATTTGTCGTTCTATCGGCCATTGTGCCCGGTCCCTTAGTCCCGTGAGGCGAAATCGGCCCAAGGCCGTAGACCACATAAGACCAGCTGAACAGGGCTGTTTGCTGAGGACTGTCGAGCAGCTGACGCAGCTGACAACGGGTCGGCTCTCGTCACCCGATCTGCTTTGGCGGGTGCCCGGTAGCCTGCGTCCATGCTACGAGCGCGGCCGCCTGCAGGAGCGACATTCACCTGATTCACCCGAATGCTGCACCAGTCGCAATGCCCGCAGCGGGCATCTGGCCGAGTTGCTCTACGGCAAATGGACGAAGCCGATGGCTGAGGACCTGCCAGGACTGGTGCAGGCGCTTGATGACCACCCCCGTCGACCGCCCATCTCTATCGCGTGTCACACGCGGCGCCGCAGAGAATGCATGCCGCACGTGAGAGATTCATGGCGGAATTCCCTGAGTTTGCGTGGCCACCCGGCGCATCGAGACCCACTGCGTAACATCAGCCATCAGCGGCAGAAAGGACGCGGCTTCGTGACGGCTGGCCCGGTAGTTGTCCTCGTTCTTTCCCATCGAGATCCGCCACTTGTACACCGCTTAGTCAGTCGCCTCACAGCGGGTTCGAATACAGCGGTGGTAATACATCACGACCCCACGGGCCCGCCATTGAACCTGCCCCGGTCCGACGCCGTCCTGCAGATGCCGTCGCCTCAGCACGCCCAGTGGGGGCGCATGACTCTCGCGCTGACAGTCATGAACGGGTTGCGCTTCGCAGCGACGCGCGTGCCTGAGCTCTCGTGGGTCCTCGTCATCTCCGGTCAGGACTACCCGACTCGACACATGCAGCGCATCGAGGAGGATCTCGCGCGGTCGTCGCAAGACGCCTACCTGCGATATTTCCGGGTGGATCGCGAGTCCGGCCATGACGTCCACCCTTGGCAGCAGCTCACCAGGCGGCGATACATGCACAAATTGCGGCTCCCCGGCACTCACCGCTCAGTGCCGTTTCCGAGGCGCCACCCGTTCGACGGCAAGCAATTCTCGCTGTACGTCGGGGACCAGTGGGTCAACTTGGGCTCGGCGGCCGTGCGTCACGTATTGGAACAGCAGGAGCGTCTCCCCCACATAGTGCGTTATTTCAATCGCTGCTCCATTCCGGATGAGGCCTTCTTACCGACGCTACTTCTGAACAATGCAGATGATTTGCGCGTGGAAGACGACCGTCGTCGCTACATTCCATGGGTGCACGGTCAGCGTCATCCTGCTTTTCTTGAGATTGACGACGTAGAAAAGGCGGCAGGGAGTAGCGATTTGTTCGCGCGAAAAGTCGACAGCGAGCGCACTCCCGCTGTGCTCGATGAGTTCGACCGGCTAGCGGGAGCGTGAATCCGCCTGTGTCCTGCTCTCGAAGGGCCGCGAAGCCCCGGCGCCGTTGGTTCCGGCTAGCCGCATTCGGCGCCCTTGCAAGCGTGCTGGCGGCCTGTGGTGGTAGCAGCCCCTCGAGCCCGACTCCAGCACCCAGATCGTCGACATCGCCCAGCCCTGCGGAAAGTTCACAGGCAGGTGGGTGCTCAACACTGTTGAAAGGCCCGACGTGCCGGGTCCTGTGGGGCACGTCGTTCGAGGGCAAGTCGTTGACCTCGCTCGAGAGCAAGATCGGCCGCAAATTCGACGTGGTGTACTTCTTCAACGCGGTCGACTCCGGGAATCTCCCGACCGATGACGAGCGTCAGGTTGTCCAGGACGGTCAGACGTTGCACATCAACCTGGAGTCCCGCCAGTTCGCCGAGGCCGGACATCCCGTGGTTCGGTGGTCCGCCGTTGCCGCCGGCGAGTTCGACTCCACACTGGAGAGCGCCGCCAAGGGCCTCGCCGCTTTGGACAAGCCGTTTTTCATCACGTTCGACCATGAAGCCGACCAGAAAAGCAAACTCTCCGCCCGCGGCACGCCGGCGCAGTTCGTCGCGGCGTGGCGACACATCCGCGAAGTGTTCATCAAAGCCGGTGCAAACCAAGCGATCTGGACGTGGGTTGTCACGGGATACCCGGCCAACTATTCGACCGCGGCGAAACTTTATCCGGGCAACGACGCGGTCGACTGGATCTCCTGGGATCCGTATGACTCACGCGGCTGTGGGAGTGGGACCGTCGGATCAGCTCCCCCACAAACATTTGCCGACATCGCCACACCGTTCTACAGGTGGCTGGCGACGAGCGGGGCGCAGGCCGGGATCAGTCTGAAGAAGCCGTACATGATCAGTGAAACCGGCAGCGCTTACGACCCGAAGGACCCGCAGGCGTCCGCAAACTTCTTCGCCTCGATCCCCGCCGGGCTGCGCGAACTGCCGCGGATCAGAGCGGTCACCCTGTGGGATGAAAAGGCGGGAGCCTGCGATTTTCGCGTCGACGGCATTCCTCACCTGCAGACCGCACTCCGCGACGCCGCCTCCCAGCTCAGCCGGCTGTCCAGCTAGCCACTGAGGCGCCGAGACGGCGGACCTTCGCAACGCGATCCTGGTCGGCGACGGAACGTGGACAGGGGCCAACGTCACCGTCTGCCCCGGGGCAACCATCGGACCGGGCTGCGTCATCGGCGCCGGCTCAGTGCTTCTCAAGGACTGCGGACCCGACTCGGTCTACGTCGGAGCTGCGGCCCGGCGGGTGCGAGAACTCCCCCCGCTCACCGTCTAGGGCAGCGTGATCATGGGAGCGGTGCGGCCCGAGTGCGCCCTGTCATGTCGCCACAACAGCGCCAGGGATATGAAAGTGATGGTGAGCGCGGTCGTTTCGTCGCTGTAGAAAAGCCCGAAGAAGGGGGCCAGATACAAGATGAGCCGGGCCGCGATGCCTTCATACCTTCGGTCATGCCGGTACCGGATGGCAGACACCAGGATGAAGCCGAAGTAGAGCGCCGCGCCCACGAAACCGTTGGCGATCAACAGCAGCCACAGCTCCCCGGTGCTCCCGATGGGGGCGTTTCCACAGGTCTGGCACGACGAGGACTTGCCGATCGCGATGGAGGTCGGGCTTCCGAGCACGGACCGCGTGGTCCCCCATCCGACGATGGGAGAGCGGACGGCGGCGTCAAAGGCAGCGCCGTTCAAAGAGCCCCGAATCGTGTTGCTCTGCGGGTGGTTGAGCCGGGCGTCGACCACCGACTTCAGCGGGGTGACCGTGAAGAGCAGTGCCGCGACGGCTCCGACGCCCAAGATGCCGGCGATGAGACCGAGCTTCCCGCGCTTGGCGAGCTGAAAAGCCAGGAAGACCAGCGAAAGCCCGAGCCCGATCCACACGCCTCGGTTCAGGGAGTAGATGATCGGAACGGCGGCGACGAGGAGTGTCAGTCCGGACCACATCCGGGCCCGTCGCGATCCACGTATCCATCCGGCGACGACGAACCAGATCATCAGCAGCGCGACATTGTTGCCCCAGTAGTTGGTGTAGGCGAACGGCGCCTTGGGGCGGGGCGATGTCTTGCCCAGAACGTCCTGGACCTGGGCGAACCCGGGGTGGACCAGTTGGTGCACGTAGAAGTTGCTCCGGAAACCGTGGGGCAGCACCATTTCGAATGGTGACGTGAAGTTGAAGCTGCCGTAGAACGTCCCGAACAGGCCCCCGACAACCGTGATGCAGAAGAACGCGGCGAAAAGACGCACCAGCTTGCCGGTCGGCATCTCGGATTCGCTCAGATTGCCCACGTACAGCAACACGACCGTGGCGGCGAGCAGGTTTGCCACCCGCAGGCCCCACCCGAAATAGCCGCCGCTCGTCACGAGCGTCCCCGGCAGATGCTCGCCGATCATGAGAACACCAGCGATCACCCACACCAGGAAGGCCAGCCAGAGGCCGAAGAAGGGTGGGACGCGAATGCGTTTGGGCCGAACCCACAACGTGTAAGCCATGGGAACGGCGACGATGATCCACACGAACTCGCCGAGACCCAACGCCCAGAAGACCGGGAAACCGAGCACCCCAACGGTGAGCGCCCGGCCACCCGTGGACGGAGCGCGGCGGGGCGCGGCAGGCGGGGAGACCGGCGGGTTGGGGGGGATCGCGACGCTCGCTTCGGACACGATCGTCACGCCGACTTCCCCCTTGCTGTCACCGACCGTCACGAACGAGCGAAGCTCGAGTCACGAAAGTCAAGCACGGCGAACGCGGTCTGCGGTACCTCGAGGGAACCCGACCACGGCGCACGAATGGCGCACCACATGTCGACAATGACGCACTATTGCCACGTCATCAACCGGATCGCCATGATCGCCCCCCGTTTGGCGCAATACCGCGACACTCGCCGACCTTGCGTCCGCGGCCGAATAGGCACTCGCGGGGCGGCTCCATCGCTTCCGTGCGGCATGGCTCTGAGTGACGAGGGGCCGGATGGAGGCCCCCCAAACGCGACAGCGCCCCATCCCTGATGGGGATGGGGCGCCGGCTGAGGCGGCGTGCTAGGGCAGGGGCGTGTTGTACATCGGGTTCTTCGCCAGCTGCTGGAAGGCGGCGAGGCTCTGCGGCGAGGAGTCGATCCGCGTCGGGAAGCCGCTGGCGTTCCAGTAGAGCAGCGCCTTGATGGCGGGGAAGGCCTTCTCCGCAGCCGGCATGGCGTTGAAGAAGTCCGCTTTCCCATTGGGTTTGCCCGAAACCTCCGTGACTCCCCACTCACCCAGCATCAGGGGCTTGCCGGGGTGGACGGTCGTGGCCCAGGTGTAGAAGCCTGGCCACTTGGTGCCGTCCTTGGAGTTGACCATGCTGGCGAAGGTGCCGTTGGCGCTCGAGTACGGGTCGTAAGCGATCCAGTCGACGACATCGTCGCCCGGGTACATCCCGT
>CAVTTQ010000009.1:0-93094 GCA_963737695.1 uncultured Actinomycetota bacterium | reverse complement strand
AGGAGCGCCCCGCGGTGCAAGGCGCAGCCGGGATCGTCGCGGCGCAGGCCGGCACCATCGCTACCCGCGCCCGGTCCGTCATCGGCAAGTCGCCCGAGGAGCCGCTGATCTCCGCGGTACCCAGCGCTAACGGCTTCGGCACCGGCGCGACCCACTGAGCTCCTGCGTCCAACGCTGGACCTTTAGGCTGCATCTTCCAGGTCAGACATGCCACCTGACGCGGCCGGCGGACCAGAGCCGCTGCAAGATCTGATCGATCTGCTGGCGCGACGCCATTCGCTGGCCGCCTTCTGGGAGTTACGCGGGCCCGCGCAGCCGTTCCGTACGCTCGCACGCCGGCTGGGATCGCCGAAGACCGGCTCTCCCAGCGCCTTCGTGAATTTCGCGAGGCCGGCCTGGTCCAGGTCGATGAGGGCGGCGACTACCGGCTCTCCAGCGAAGGCCGCCGATTGCTGGACCTGCTCGAACGGCTTTCCGGCTTTGCCGAGGGGTGGGCCGCGATGACCCCCCGCCAACGCAACCCGCGAGGCTCGAGCAACGTCGGGCGCGGGGAACCCGGCTGGGACGATTGACAGCCTCCCGTCAGGCACGCAGGTAAGGATGTGCGCGTGGGGCGCAGGGCAGCACTCGTCGCAGCCGCTGTCCTGACCCTCATGGCGGCTGCCGTGCCCGCCTCCGCCGCCACTGCCAGTTGGTCAGATCGGCTGGCGGATGTCCCAGGAGCTGCTGCGCTGGCGGGCGGCGGACGAGGTGTCACCGTCGCCGTCCTCGATACCTGGGTCGACGTCACCCACCCTGACTTCGAGGGTCGGGTCGACCCGGGCGTCACCTGCGCCCAGGGTCGATGCACCCCGGGAGCAGACCGGCCGGATGCCTGCGATCCGCACGGCACCCATGTCGCCGGAATCGTTGCCTCCACCCGCTACGGCGTCGCCCCGCTGGCGAAGGTGCTGCCGATCCGTGTCCTCACCAGCCGCACCGGCGTCTGCGCGGCCGACGCTGCCGATGTTGCGCTCGGAATCCGTTACGCGATCGCCCACCACGTGAAGATCATCAACGTCTCGCTGGGCAGCACGTTTCCGCTGGAGGACCCGCAAGGGTCCTTCCGGCCGCGGTCGCGGCAGCCACCAGGCAGGCGCCCTCGTCGTCGTCGCCGCCGGAAACGGCAAGGCGACGGCGATCCGTACGTACGGCCCGGACGCGCTCACCGTCGCAGCGCTTGGCCCCGACGGGCAGATCGCGCCGTACAGCCAGCGCGGACCGGGCGTCGACATCGCCGCCCCGGGAGGCGACCCGGTCGACGGGGTGTGCAATCCGAACGTCTGCGTCGTCTCGACCTGGCAGGACGGCGGCTACGCCTCGGACGCCGGCACCTCGATGGCAGCCCCCTTCGTCAGTGGCACCGCGGCGCTGCTGCTGTCGCAGGATCCGCAGCGCAGCATCGCCGACGTACGCAAAATCATCCTGGCGACCGCACGACCCCTCGCCGGCGCCGGAGCCGGCCGACTCGACGTCTTGGCAGCGGTCCGGCGGCTGCCGGACCTCGCTGGGTGCCGGTCCCACAAGCCGAGGCGAGGCGTTCACGGCAAAGGCGCCGGCCAAGACGACTGCGGCCCGTCTCAGATCGTCGCGATCGTGCTGGTGGCGGGAGTGGCGTACCTTCGTCCGCCGTTACGAACGCGACGCAGAAAAGAGCTCTGCGTCATGACTTCACGCTGCCGGAGCAACGGGGTCATGACGCAGGACCTAAGAACGGCTGATCTAGGCCGATCTACTCCAAGTAGTCGCGCAGCTTCTGCGACCGCGAAGGGTGGCGCAGCTTGGAGAGCGTCTTGGACTCGATCTGACGGATGCGCTCCCGGGTGACCCCGAATTCGCGTCCGACCTCTTCCAGCGTGCGCGGATGGCCGTCGGTCAGCCCGAAGCGCAGCTGGATGACCTTCTTCTCCCGCTCGGACAGGGTGTGCAGGACCGAATCGAGCTGCTCCTGCAAGCAGGATGAAGCTCGCCGCATCGATCGGGACGACCGCGTCGGAATCCTCGATGAAATCGCCGAGGTGGGAATCCTCTTCCTCACCGATCGGGGTCTCGAGGCTGACCGGCTCCTGCGAGACCTTGAGGATCTCGCGGACCTTCTCCGGCGTCAGATCCATCTCGTGCGCGATCTCTTCGGGGGTCGGCTCGCGGCCGAGATCCTGAAGCAGCTGGC
Organism: uncultured Actinomycetota bacterium; assembly: GCA_963737695.1. Taxonomy (GTDB): domain Bacteria; phylum Actinomycetota; class Actinomycetes; order Frankiales; family Frankiaceae; genus DATAZK01. Next base: position 90,885 of record CAVTTQ010000009.1, on the reverse strand, counting down.
GCTGGATACGGATCAGCTTGTTGATCGTCTCGACCATGTGCACCGGGATGCGGATGGTGCGCGCCTGGTCGGCGATGGCCCGGGTGATCGCCTGCCGAATCCACCAGGTGGCGTACGTGGAGAACTTGTAGCCCTTGGTGTAATCGAACTTCTCGACGGCGCGGATGAGGCCGAGATTGCCCTCCTGGATCAGGTCCAGGAAGAGCATGCCGCGACCGACGTAACGCTTGGCGATCGAGACCACCAGCCGAAGGTTTGCCTCGACGAGCTTGCGCTTGGCGATCTGGCCATCGCGCTCGATGGCCTCGAGCTCGCGGCGCAGCTTGTCGGGAACCTTCTTGGTGGTGGTGGCGACCTTCTCAGAAGCAAAAAGGCCGGCCTCGATGCGCTTGGCGAGGTCGACCTCTTCTTCCGCCGTGAGCAGCGGAACTTTGCCGATTTCCTTCAGGTACATCCGTACCGGGTCGGAAGTCGGGGTCTTGAGGGCGAGCTCTTCTTCTTGCTTGCGACGAACGCGGGTGCTTTCGGCGTCGTCCTCGAGGCTGTCTTCCGAAGTGGTGTCGACGATCTCGACACCCGCGTCGTTCAGCGCCTTGAGAATGCCGTCCATCTGCTCGGGCGGGATCTCCGCGGCAACCATCGCCGCACTGACATCCTCCGACGTGACAAAACCGGCCTCTTTGCCTTTGGCGATGAGGTCATTGACCTCGTCCTCCTGCGGCAAGACGGTTGGGGTCATGACTGGCGTTTCGTCATCTCCTCAGTCTGGCCTGGCCTCACGCAGGCGGCGGGTGTGACCTACAGCATGTGTAACCCAGACTACGGCGTCTTTGGCTAATCAGCGGCTCGCAGCTGGCGCTTTAACCCTTCTAGCGCCATCAACTCGCCGAAGACCCGGTTGTAGCCCTCTGTCTCGACCGGATTCATGCGCTGCAGCTGCGCTTTCAGGCTGACGACGCGCCGGGTGACGTCGAACTCCTGCAGCCGGGTGACCCACTGCCGCACGTAGCTCTCCTCGTCGTCGCCGACGTAGCGCAACGATTCGACAGCGAGCCCGAGCAGGAGGCTGCGGGCCTCGTCGTCGGCGCAGGCGTCGCTCACCCGGCCGACCCAGCTGCCCGCGCCCGTCGCCGACTGCGTGCCGCCGGCTGCGACGATGGCGGCGAAGACGGCCCGGTGCTCAGGGAAGGTGAAGTGGCCGGGGTCGAGGGCGTCGAACGCCGGACCGCACAGCCCGGGCCGCTGCAACGCCGCCTTGAGCGCCTCCCGCTCGGCGGCGTGGGCGCGCTCGTCGGCCGGCCCTGGCTGGCCTGACGCCTGGGCGGCCGGGGGCCCGGGTACGCGTCGGGTCGCCGGAAAGCTCGCGTACGCGTTCCAGCACCGGATCCGGAGTGGGCATCCCGATCCACCCCGAAAGCCGCCTCGCGTACTCGTCGCGCAGCGCCCAGTCTTTGATCTGCGCCACCAGCGGCGCCGACGAACGCAGCGCGGCCACCTGCCCCTCGGCCGTGTCGAGGTTGTACTCCGCCAGCGCGCTGCGGATGGCGAATTCCACCAGCGGCACCCGGTTGGCCACCAGATCGCGTACGGCGGCGTCGCCCTCCTGCTGGCGCAGCTCGCACGGATCACGACCACCGGGCTCGATCGCCACGAAGGTCTGGGCCACGAAATGCTGGTCGAACGCCAGCGCCTTGCGGGCCGCTGCCTGGCCGGCCGCGTCGCCGTCGAAGGTGAAGATGACCTCCGAGCGGTGCGCGTCCTGGTCGTGCAGCAGCCGGCGCAGCAGCTTGACGTGTTCCTCACCGAAGGCGGTGCCGCACGACGCGACCGCCGTCTCCACGCCCGCGAGATGGCACGCCATCACGTCGGTGTAGCCCTCGACCACGACCGCCTGGTAGCGCTGGGCGATCGCGCGCCTGGCCAGGTCCATGCCGTAGAGCACGCCGGACTTGTGAAAGAGCAGGGTGTCGCTGGTGTTGAGGTATTTGGCCTGACTCTGATCGTCGTCATAGAGCCGGCGGGCGCCGAAGCCGACCACATCACCCGCCGGATCACGGATCGGCCACAGCAGCCGGCGATGGAAGCGGTCGATGGGGGTGCCCGCGCGAGCTCTGGCGGGAGAGCCCGCAATCGATGAGCTCGTCGACGCTGAAACCCCGGCCCCGCAGGTGGGTGGTGAGGGCGTCCCAACCCGCCGGCGCGTAGCCGACGCCGAAGTGCTTTGCCGCCGCGGCATCGAAGCCGCGCTCGGCCAGGAATTCGCGAGCGGCCAGCGCATCGGGGGTGCTGAGCTGCTCCTCGTAGAACGAGGCGGCCTCTTTGTTGGCCTCGATGTGGCGCATCCGCTTGCCGGGCTCGCGGTTAGCCGCCGCGGTGCCGCCCTCGTACGTGAGCGTGATGCCCAGCTGGCGGGCGAGCCGCTCGATCGCCTCCGGAAAGGTGAGGCCCTCCACCTTCTCGACGAACTTGATCGTGTCGCCGCCCTCGCCGCAGCCGAAGCAGTGGAAGTAACCGATGCTGCTGTTGACGTTGAACGACGGCGTCTTCTCGTCGTGGAAGGGGCACAGCCCCTTCAGCCGTCCCGCGCCGGCTGGGCGCAGCGCGACATGCGACCCGATGATCTCCTCGATCGAGACGCGCTCCCGTACGGCGTTAATGCTCGCGTCGCTGATGCGACCGGCCACCCGGTCCTCCCTGCACTCGCCGCCCGGGAAAGACGCGATCGATGCGCTGGCGGCGTCCCAACTCTATGTGCGCGCACCGACAGAAAAGCAACCCTGCGCAGGGTCAGCTCACAGGGTCAATGGCAGCGCGGGCGAACCATTGCGCACCAGCCGGGCATGCCAGCGCACCGCCGACAGATCGGTGAGCCGGGCCACCTGGTCGACGACCGTCTCGCTGGCGCTGCGCATCGCCGGCGGCGGTGTCCCAGGCATCGGCCAGCAGCGGCTCCAGAGTCGCGGGTGCACCCGCCGCGACGGCCTCTGTCAGCTCGCTGAGCAACTCCCGCTGCCGGATCTGCAGCGCATGCGCACCGGTGCGCCCCATCACCCAGCGGATGGTGATCGTCTTGAGTACGGCGCACTCGGCGCGCACCTCATCCGGAACGACCAACGAGGCCGAGTAACGCGAAAGCGGCCCGTCGCCGTACTCGGCACGCGTCGCTGAGACGGCGGCCCGGGCCAGCCGCGCGATCAGCTCACTCGTCAGCGACTTGACGGCGGCCATCTGGACGGCGGTGCGCGGAGCGCCGTCCAGCTCGAGCCAGAACGGGGCAGATCGCAGCCGCTGCAGCGCTTCCAGGTCGCCGGCGCCCGTCACCTCCACGGCACTGCGCGACGAGCTCGGCCCGCTCCCCCGGATCGGCGAGCCGGCCCAGATCGACCAGGCCGGCCCGCACCCCGTCCTCGAGGTCGTGCACCGAATACGCGACGTCGTCGGCCCAGTCCATGATCTGCGCCTCGAGGCTGCGGCGCCGCTCGAGGCGCACCCCGGCGTATCCAATGAAAGACCGGCAGATCGTCGGCGTAGACGCCGTACTTGACCGGATCACGATCGCTGCGCGGCCAGGGATATTTGCAGGCGGCATCGAGGGTCGCCCGGGTGAGGTTCAGCCCGGCGCCGACGATCTTGGTCTCCAGCCGGGTCAGCTCGCGCAGGCTCTGCGCATTGCCCTCGAAGCCGCCGCATTCGCTCGCCGCCTCGTCCAGCGCCACCTCGCCGTTGTGGCCGAACGGCGGGTGGCCGAGATCGTGCGCCAGGCAGGCGGCATCGACGACGTCCGGATCGGCGCCGAGCCGGCCGGCGATCTCCCGGCCGATCTGGGCGCACTCCAGCGAATGGGTCAGCCGGGTGCGCGGAACGCCGTCTTCGGGCTCCTCGTCGACCCCGACCACCTGGGTCTTGGCCGCCAGCCTGCGCAGCGCCGCCGAATGCAGCACGCGAGCCCGGTCGCGCTCGTACGGACTGCGCGCGGCCGGAGTCGCTTTGGCCGGCTCGGCGATCCAGCGTTCGCTGTCCGGACTGTCTGCGGTCAGCGGGTGTCGCTGCCCGACGAGTGCTCCAGGATGCTTGCGCGGCCCGCCTCCAGGCGGGCGACCGGCACCCGGAACGGCGAGCAGGAGACGTAATCGAGCCCGACCTCGTGGAAGAAGTGGACGCTGTCCGGGTCGCCGCCGTGCTCGCCGCAGACGCCGATCTTCAGCCCCGGCCGCGCCGCGCGGCCCTCGTCGGTGGCGATCTGCACCATGCGTCCGATGCCCTCACGGTCGAGGGATTCGAACGGCGAGACCCCGAAGATTCCGAGGTCGAGGTATTGGGAGAAGAACGCCGCTTCGACGTCGTCGCGCGAGAAGCCCCAGCCCATCTGGGTGAGGTCGTTGGTGCCGAAGCTGAAGAATTCGGCGGCTTCGGCGATCTGGCCGGCGGTCATCGCGGCGCGCGGCACCTCGATCATCGTGCCGATCAGTGCCGGGACGTCGACGCCGGCCTCGGCCGCGACATCCGCCAGGATCTTCAGCGACTCCTCGCGGACGACCTCGAGCTCCTGCACGGCGCCCACCAGCGGCACCATGATCTCCGGGTGGGGGTCCAGACCCTGCTTGCGGCACTCGGCGGCAGCCTCGGCGATGGCCCGCACCTGCATGCTGAACAGGCCGGGAATCACCAGGCCGAGCCGCACACCGCGAAGGCCCAGCATCGGGTTCTGCTCGTGCAGCCGGCGGACGGCCTCGAGCAGGGTCTTGTCGCGGCCCGGGTCGACTCCGGTGGCCTCAGCGACGGCGACCTTGACCGACAGTTCCTCCAGCGAGGGCAGGAATTCGTGCAGCGGCGGGTCGATGAGCCGCACCGTGACGGGCAGCCCGTCCATCGCCGTGAAGATGCCGACGAAGTCGCCCCGCTGCAGCGGCAGCAGCGCCGCGAGCGCCGCGTCACGGCCGGCGTCGTCATCGGCCAGGATCAGATCCTCGACCAGCTGGCGCCGCTCACCGAGGAACATGTGCTCGGTACGGCACAGCCCCACGCCGGCCGCACCGAAGCGGCGGGCCCGGCTGGAGTCTTCCGGGGTGTCGGAATTGGCCCGCACCCCGAGCCGGCGGGCGCCGTCGGCGTGGGTGACCAGCCGGTGGACGGCAGCGACCAGCTCGTCGGCGTCAGGGGCGATCGTTCCCTCGAAGTACTGGACGACCGGGCTGTCGACGACCGGCACCTCGCCGAGGTAGACCTTGCCGCTGGTGCCGTCGATCGAGACGACCTCGCCCTCACTGACGACGATCCCGCCCGGGGCGGTGAACTGGCGGGCCTTCAGATCGACCTGCAGCTCCTCGGCGCCGGACACGCAGGTCTTGCCCATACCGCGGGCGACGACGGCGGCGTGCGAGGTCTTGCCGCCGCGCGAGGTCAGGATGCCGTTCGCGGCGATCATGCCGTGCAGATCGTCAGGCGTGGTCTCGCGGCGCACCAGCAAGACCTGCTCGCCGCGGGCCGCCCACTCGACGGCCGTGTCGGAGTCGAAGACGACCTTTCCGACCGCCGCACCCGGAGAGGCGTTGACGCCCTTGCCGATCTGCTGCTTGGCGGCGTCGTCGTCGAAGCGGGGAAACATCAGCATGGCCAGCTGGGCGCCGGTGACGCGTAGCAGCGCCTCGTCGAGATCGATCAGGCCCTCATCGATGAGCTGGGTGGCGATCCGGAACGCGGCACCCGCGGTGCGCTTGCCGACCCGGGTCTGCAGCATCCAGAGCTTGCCGCGCTCGACCGTGAACTCGATGTCGCACAGATCGCGGTAGTGGTGCTCCAGGGTGGCCATGATTTCCATGAGCTGGTCGTAGGACTTCTTGTCCAGCTGCTCGAGGTCGGACAGCGGCACGGTATTGCGGATGCCGGCCACGACGTCTTCGCCCTGCGCGTTCTGCAGGTAATCGCCGTAGACCCCCTGATCGCCGCTGCCCGGGTCACGGGTGAAGGCGACGCCGGTGCCCGAGGTCATGCCGATGTTGCCGAAGACCATCGCCACGATGTTGACGGCGGTGCCGAGGTCAGCGGGGATGCGCTCCTGGCGACGGTAGAGCCGCGCCCGGTCGCCGTTCCAGGAGTCGAAGACGGCCCGCACGGCCAGATCCATCTGCTCGCGCGGATCCTGCGGGAAGTCGCGTCCGGTCTCCTGCGCGGACGATCTGCTGGAAGGTGGCGACCAGCCCGCGGAAGTCGTCTTCGTCGAGGTCGAGGTCGTTGACGGTGCCCTTGGCCTTCTTGGCCTCGTCCATCGCGTGCTCGAAGAGCTCACCTTCGACGCCGAGGACGGTCTTGCCGAACATCTGCACCAGGCGGCGGTAGGAGTCCCACGCGAAGCGCGCGTTGTCAGCCTGCTTGGCCAGCCCCTGAACGGACTCGTCGTTCAGCCCGATGTTGAGGACGGTGTCCATCATTCCCGGCATCGAGAACTTCGCGCCCGATCGCACGGAGACCAGCAGCGGGTCGTCGGCGTCGCCGAGGCGCTTGCCCATCGCCTTCTCCAGCGCCGCGAGGTGTTCGCTCACCTCGGCAGCCAGCGGCGCGGGCGTGGCGCCGTGGCGCAGATACTCGCGGCAGGCCTCGGTGGTGATGACGAATCCGGGCGGCACCGGAAGCCCGATATTGGTCATCTCGGCAAGGTTGGCGCCCTTGCCTCCGAGCAGATCCTTGAGGTCTCGGTTGCCCTCGGCGAAGTCGTAGACGTACTTCGTGTCAGACGCCATGTAATTCCTCCGAAAAGCTGCTCAGCCATTGACCGGGCCACTCGATCGTCGTCGATCCAGGACGTGCCCGCCGATGCCATCCAGGCTACTTCGCCAGGGCCACCGCTCGTCGTGGCGTGGCCTGCGCCGGTTCGCCGCCCATTGACCCCAAAATGGTCACCATGGCGGCCCAGTACCCAGCCCCGGTCACCCCCTCGCCGCCCTCACGAGGCTTCGTGTGACGTCGATGGGTCTCGTATGACTGCAGCACGGCTGAAATGGGTGAAGTGGGTCGTCCTGGTCTTCTGGGTCGTGCTGCTGGCAGTCATCGGTCCGCTCGCCGGCAAGCTGAGCAGTGCCGAGAAGAACGACGCCTCGTCCTTCCTGCCCAGGCAGGCCGAGTCGACGAAGGTCCTGAACGAGCTGAAGTCGTTTCCGGGCGGCGACGCGATCTCGCTGGTGTTCGTCTACAACCGCGATTCCGGGCTGACCCCCGCCGACCTCACCGCCATCGACAAGGCGCGCAGCGCGCTCGTCGCTGACAAAGCCGTCGTCGGCATCACCCCGCCGGTGATCCCGAGCGCCAACAAGCAATCGGCGATCGTCACGGTGCAGGTGCCCAACAACTCCAACGCCAACAAGCTGCTCGACACCATCAACGGCCTGCGCGCAACCTCCCGGGCAGGGCTGCCGCCAGGCCTGGAGACGGCGCTGACCGGGCCGGGCGGCTATCTGCGCGACTCGTTGAAGGCGTTCGGCGGCATCGGCGGCACGCTGCTGGTCACGACCGTCTTCGTCGTCGCGATCATCCTGCTGTTGACCTACCGCAGCGTCCTGCTCTGGCTGATCCCGCTGATCTCGGTCGGCTTCGCGGCAGCGTTGGCCCAGGCCATCGTCTATCTGCTCGCCAAGGCCGGGCTGGTGGTCAACGGCCAAAGCGCCGGGATCCTGACCGTGCTGGTGTTCGGCGCCGGGACGGATTACGCACTGCTGCTCATCGCGCGATATCGCGAGGAGTTGCACAACTACGAGGACCGGCACGAGGCCATGGGGGTGGCCGTCCGGCAAGCGGCCCCGGCTCTGCTCGCCTCCGGCGCCACGGTCACGATCGGCCTGCTCTGCCTGCTTGTCAGCGAGCTGGAGAGCGACCGCGGCCTCGGACCGGTTGGCGCCGTCGGCATCCTGTGCGCGCTCGCGGCGCAGCTGACGTTGCTCCCGGCGCTGCTGATGATCTTCGGCCGCAGGGCCTTCTGGCCTTTCATCCCCAAGCCGGGCACGCAGGGACTGAAGGACGACGGCATCTGGCCCCGAATCGCCCGCTTCCTGGGCCGTCACCCGCGCCAGATCTGGATCGGCACCGGGCTCGTGCTGGTGACCCTGTGCTTCGGCCTCTTCGACCTGTCCACCGGGCTGACCCAGGACCAGGCCTTCCGCCACAAGACGGAATCCGTCGCCGGGCAGCAGCTGATCGCCCGGTCGTTCCCGGCCGGAGCCTCACAGCCGGCCATCGTCATCGCTGACGCCGACAAGACGGCGGAGGTCATCGCTGCCTCGAAGGGACCCGGCATCGCCGGAGCCGCCGCCGTGGGCAAACCCTCCAACGGGCGCCAGCAGATCGACGTCATCCTCGACAATCCCCAGGGTTCGCAGGGATTTCACGATGTGAATGCCCTTCGGCAGCGCGTCCATGCGGTGCCAGGGGCAGAAGCGCTGGTCGGTGGAAATACTGCGACCACGCTCGACGTGAACAACGCCAGCCGCAACGACCAGAAGCTGGTCATCCCGCTCGTGCTGGGCGTCGTGCTGGTGATCCTCGGCCTGCTGCTGCGGGCGATCTTCGCGCCGATCCTGCTGATGGCGACCGTGGTCTTGTCATTTGTCGCGTCGCTCGGAGCGGCTGCGATCGTCTACGACGTCTTCTTCGGCTTCCCCGGCAGCGACCCCTCGCTCCCGCTTTTCGCCTTCATCTTCCTGGTGGCGCTGGGCATCGACTACAACATCTTCCTGATGTCGCGCGTACGCGAGGAATCCTGGCGCGGCGGCACCAGGTACGGCACGCTGCGCGGGCTGGCGACGACCGGAGGGGTCATCACCAGCGCCGGAATCGTGCTGGCGGCGACGTTCTCGGTGCTCGCGATCCTGCCGCTGGTGCAGCTGGTTCAGATCGGCATCGTGGTGGCGCTGGGCGTGCTGATCGACACCTTCATCGTCAGATCGCTGCTCGTCCCAGCGCTCACGCTCGAGATCGGACCAAAGATATGGTGGCCCAGCGCGCTTCGCCACGTTCCTGACGTGCCGGACGCCGACCCCGGGATCGAACTTCCTGATCCGCCGCAGCTGGTAGGTGCCGGCTCGGCAACCCCTTCAACGCCCGTATCGGAGACCCATCGCTGATGCCCCGTCGACGCGCCCTCGCCGGCGGATTGCTCGCAGTCGCGATGGTCGCCAGCGGGACGGCCGCCTGCTCAAGCGGATCGAACAAGCCCGCAGCAGCCGGTGCCAAGCCCAGCACCGCCTCCCCCACACCGAGCGCGAGTCCGACGCCGACCCCCAAGCCGACGCCGACCATCCCCCCGCCGCAGGGCGCACCGGGTGCCTGGGTCACCGCCGTCCAGCGTGCCGGGCGGCCGGAGATCCAGACCCAGACGATCACCGCCGGCGGCTCGACGGTCGTGGTGATGCGCACCGACGCACCGACGACGAAGCTCGTGCTCCATGCCGGATATGAGGATCCGGGGGGCACCGGGTGGCCGAACGGACCGGCCATCTCCGACGCCGAGAAGGCGACCCTGCTGGCCGCGTTCAACGGCGGCTTCCGGCTCAATCTCGGGCTCGGCGGCTTCGAAGTCGCGGGCCGCGTAGGCGCGCCCATCTCCCCCGGCTTCGCCTCGGTCGTCACCTATGCGGACGGCACGTCAGCGATCGGCGCCTGGGGCACGGAGGTGCCGAACCCGTACAAAAAGGTCGTGAGCGTCCGCCAGAACCTCACCATGCTCGTGGACAACGGCCAGCCCGCAGCCAACGTCGATGACTACGGCCCCTGGGGCGCGACCCTGGGCGGCGGGTTCGCCGTAGCCCGTTCGGGACTCGGCATCGACAAATACGGAAACCTGCTCTGGGCAGGCAGCAGTTACGCCACCCCCCGGGCGATCGCGACGGCGCTCATCCAGTCCGGAGCGGTGCGGGCCATGCAGCTCGACATCAACCCCATGTGGGTCACCGGTTTCACGTTTCCCAACGCGTACTCGCAGGTGGTGGTCCTACCGGGGCAGTACAACCGGATCGGCACATACCTGAATCCGTACGGCCGCGACTACTTCACCGTCGCGCTGAAGACCGCTCCGGCAGGAGCGACCAGCCCGAGCCCTAGCGTGAGCCCCACCCCCAGCCCCTCGATCCAGCCCTAGGGCTCGAGACGCTCGAACAGGTAGCCGCGCAGGGCATCGAGCCCGACCCGCTCCTGCTGCATCGAATCGCGATCGCGAACCGTCACGGCCTGGTCGTTGAGGGTGTCGAAGTCGACGGTGATCGAGTACGGCGTCCCGATTTCGTCCTGTCGCCGGTAGCGGCGGCCGATGGCACCGGCGTCATCGAAGTCGACGTTCCACCGCTTACGCAGCTGCAGCGCCACATCCTTGGCGACCGGTGACAGTTCGCTGCCACGCGAGAGCGGAAGCACCGCCGCCTTCACCGGAGCCAGCCGCGGATCAAGCCGGAGCACGGTCCGCTTGTCGACCCCGCCCTTGGTGTTGGGCGCCTCGTCGACGGCGTAAGCGTCGAGCAGGAAAGCCAGCGCCGCCCGGTCGACACCCGCCGCCGGCTCGATGACATACGGCGTCCAGCGTTCGTTGGTCGCCTGATCGAAGTAGGACAGATCGACGCCACTCTTCTCGCTGTGCACCCGCAGGTCGTAGTCGGTGCGATTGGCGACCCCTTCGAGCTCACCCCACTCGCTGCCGGTGAATTGGAACTTGTACTCCACATCGACGGTGCGCTTGGAGTAGTGCGAGAGCTTCTCTTTCGGGTGCTCATACAGCCGCAGATTTTCCTTGGCGATGCCAAGCCCGGAGTACCAGGCGAACCGCTGATCGATCCAGTACTGATGCCATTCCTCGTCCGTGCCCGGGGCGACGAAGAATTCCATCTCCATCTGCTCGAATTCGCGGGTGCGGAAGATGAAGTTTCCGGGGGTGATCTCGTTACGGAAGCTCTTGCCGATCTGCCCGATTCCGAAGGGCGGCTTGCGCCGCGCGGAGGACATCACGTTCGCAAAGTTGATGAAGATTCCCTGCGCCGTCTCCGGACGCAGATACGCCAGCCCGGCCTCTCCCTCAACGGCGCCGAGATAGGTGCGTAGCAGCCCATTGAATTGCTTGGGCTCGGTCCACGCATTCCTGGTGCCGCAATTGGGGCAGGCGATCTCCGCCAGCGGCTTGCCCTTTTCCTCTTCCAGCGTGTCAGCCCGGAACCGCTTGTGGCAGGCCTGGCATTCCACCAGCGGGTCGACGAACGCCTCGACGTGGCCAGACGTCTCCCACACCTCACGGGCCAGGATGACGCAGGAATCGAGGCCGACGATGTCGTCGCGCCCCTGCACCATGGTCTTCCACCACTCGCGCTTGACGTTGTTCTTCAGTTCGACGCCGAGCGGGCCGTAATCCCAGGACGCGCGAAGGCCCCCGTAGATCTCGCTCGAGGGATAAACAAATCCCCGGCGTTTGCTCAGGCTGACGATGGCATCGAGTCTGTCGGGGCTTGCCACGTGGAGCTCCATCCGGCTGGTTGTCGGCGGACCGAAAGTGCAGAAACTGCTGGGACTGCTGAGACTGCTTGGACCAGTGGCCGAGGCTACGCGTCCGGAGTCTCGTAGACCCCCGGCTCGTCCTGCGCCATCGCCATCAGCGGAATCACTTCCATGCGCACGTCGTAATCGCCGAGCGCGCGGCGCCAGGCTCCGACCCCCACCCACTCACTGACCAGCACCCAACGCGAGGGGTCATCCAGGGCACGGGCGAGTTGGCTGCGCAGATAGCCGGGCCGGACGGACAGCGCGGCTTGGAGACGCGCCGAGCGGGCCTGAAACTCTGCAACGGGTGAGCTATCCGCTCCAGTACCCGCTTCATCGGGCACGATGAACCGGGTCACGACGAGGACCGCACCAGCAGGCATGGGAGAACAGTGTCATCCAAGAAGCGGAGTCGTCGCCCGCCCCCGCGCAAAAGCACCGCCACCCGCCAGCGCGCTACGGGCGCATCGGGCGCATCAGCTGCATCTGGGCAGCGCGGCGCCCCCTTCTACACCCCTGGCGGCTCGCCGTTTCGGCACTCGGTCGAGAAGGCGAGCGCACCGCTCCTGCTGATGCTGACGCAGGCCCCGCGCTGGATCGTGACCTTCGTCCCGCTGATCCTGGTGCTGCTCGGCTTCTTCCTGCCGCTGGCGCTCGGCCTGGTGGCGCTCGCGATCTTCTTCCTGTTCACCGGATGGCTCGCGTATCTGTCCTGGCCGCGGGCAGATCTGAAAGCCCGGCTGATTCGGGTCGCGATGTTGGCCCTGGTGATCGCGCTGACCGTGCTACGGATCGCGCGCTCTTAAGCGAGTCGCTGGACCCGGGGACGCCACAGGCTGACGTGCACCCGGCCGCTGCCACTGCGCAAGCTGCTGGCGCAGGTCATCCGGGCATTCGGCACGGCGGTGGTCACAGCGCCGCCCTGCACGACCACGGGCGTGCCCAGGAGCGTGACATCTGCGAGTACGTCTCGAAGGCCGCTGCCGACAGCCGTCACCAGGCTGGCGAAAGCGTCGTCGATGTCACCCGGCGCCAGCTCCTCGCGGTGCAGGCCGAGCAGGCTGACAGCGGCATCGGCGGCGACTCCACGCGAGGCACGGAGCACGACAACGAGTGAATTGGCGCCAAAGAGCGGGAGTGACGCAGCGACGGCGATATCCGCACCGGCGGCGGTGCCGATGGTCGAAGTCTGCCTGTTCAGGCGGTGCAGACCGGTGCCCAGGACATGCCACCAGGCCTTGGCGACGACGTCTTCGAGAGTTCCGCTGCCCAATACCTGGCTGTCCTGGCGCGGGATGGCCGAACCGAGGGTTCGGGTGAGCGAGCCTGCGGTGTTACCCCTGACCAACGTTTTTCACCCCGGTAAAAGCTCGATGACCTCAACACACGTGCCGTGCACAGTATCGACTTAACTGAAAGTGACCTAATAGCTATTTGGAGTCACTATCGACCGCGTCGATAGAGGTACCAAACCTCCTTTCACGCCCTGCGTACTCAAGACACGCGTCCCAAAGCTGACGACGATCAAAATCTGGCCAGCGGGTATCGGTGAACATCAGCTCCGCGTAGGCGGACTGCCACAGCAGGAAATTGGAGATCCGCTGCTCACCGCTGGTGCGAATGAAAAGGTCCACATCCGGCATGTCCGGCTCGTCGAGATAGCGGGCAAGCATTTTCTCGTTCACATTCTTGGGCGAGACCCGGCCCGCCTCGACATCGTGTGCCAGCGCGGCGGCGGCATCGGCGATCTCAGCGCGACCCCCGTAATTGACACACATGCACAACGTGAGGCGGTCATTGCCGGCGGTACGCACCTCGGCCTCCTCGAGCCGGCGGATCACGGTGCGCCACAGCTTCGGACGGCGACCCGCCCAGCGCACCCGGACCCCGAGGGCATCCATGTCATCGAGCCGGCGCCGCATGACGCCCTCGGTGAAGCGCATCAGAAAGGCGACTTCCTCCGGGGACCGCTTCCAGTTCTCGGTGGAGAACGCATAGGCGGACAGCCAGCCGATCCCCATCTCGATGGCCCCCTCCACGCAATCGAAGAGGGCGTCCTCTCCGGCCTCATGCCCGCGGTTACGCGGCAGGCCCCGCTCATTCGCCCAGCGCCCGTTGCCGTCCATCACCAGCGCGACATGCTGCGGGACCACGTCACGCGGCAGCACGGGCACCGTAGCCCCCGAGGGATGCGGCCTGGGCGGCCGAAACGACTCACGCGCCATCTGGCTAACGGCCCTCGACCAGCGCCAACGAGCGCAGCCCGCGCTCGAGGTGCCACTGCAGATGAGCGGCAATGACCCCGCTGGCCTCACGCCGGGTACGGGGCTCGCTGGCGTCGGCGTAATCCCAATCGCCCTCGGTCAGGGCGCCGAGCAGGCGTACCCCGGGCTCGGACAGCGTGATCGAACCGGGCGCCTTGCAGTCACTGCAGACCACTCCCCCGGCCTGCACCATGAGCGAGCGGTGCAGCGCTCCGCTGCCTTCAGCCGGCACCTGACCGCAGCGCGCGCACGCGGCTAGTGCCATCTCATAACCACCCGCCGCCAGCGCGCGCAGCAAAAAAGCGTCGACGACCAGCGGGGCCTCGTGTGAACGATCCGCCAGCGTGCGCATCGCGCCGACGAGAAGCAGGTAGAGCTTGAGGGCCGGCTCCCGCTCCTCCGACGACAGCCGCTCGGCGGTCTCCAGCACCGCGGAGCCCGCCGTGTGACGGCCGTAATCATCGGCGATCAGCGCGCCGTAGGGGGCCAGTGTCTCGGCCTGCGTCACCGTGTCCAGCGAGCGCCCCTCGTACAGCTGCAGATCGACGTGGGTGCCTGGCTCCAGGCGGGCCCCGAATTTCGATTTGGTACGCCGCACGCCCTTGGCCACCGCCCGCACCCGTCCGTGGCGCTTGGTGAGCAGGCTGACGATCCGGTCGGCTTCGCCGAGCCGCTGCGTACGAAGCACCACTGCTTCGTCCCGGTAGACCGCCACCCCACCATCCTGCCGCGCCGCGGGCCGCTCGCAGGTCAGGCGCGCGTCAGAAGCCGAGCTTGCGCAGCTGCTTGGGGTCGCGCTGCCACTCCTTGGCCACCTTCACGTGAAGGTCGAGGTAGACCGGGCTGCCCAGCAGGCGCGAGATCGCCGTGCGCGAACGGGTGCCGATGTCTTTCATCCGGGCACCGCCCTTGCCCAGGATGATCGGCTTCTGACTGGGGCGTTCGACATAAATGGTGGCGAAGATGTCGATCAGGCCGTCGGTGCGGTCCTCGCGCGGGCCCATCTCCTCCACCAGCACGGCGATGCTGTGCGGCAGCTCGTCGCGTACCCCCTCCAGCGCCGCTTCCCTGATCAGTTCGGCGACGAGGGTCTGCTCGGGCTCGTCGGTCAGCTCACCCTCCGGGTAGAGGTTCGGACCCTCCGGCAGCCGGGCCACGAAAAGATCAGCAACGAGCTCGACCTGCCATCCGGTCACCGCACTGACCGGCACGATCTCGGCCCAATCGCCGAGCTTGCTGACGGCCAGCAGCTGGGCACCGAGCTGGTCCTTCTCGACCGTGTCGGACTTGGTGACGAGCGCCAGCACGGGGCTCTTGAGCCGGGAGAGCTCGGCCGCCAGAAACTTGTCACCCGGGCCGACGGGCGCGTCGGCAGGCACGCAGAATCCGACCGCGTCGACCTCGGTGAGGGTCTCGCGGACCACAGCATTGAGCCGCTCGCCGAGCAGCGTCTTGGGCTTATGGAGACCAGGGGTGTCGACGATGATCAGCTGCGCGTCATCGCGCTGAACCAGCCCGCGGATGGCATGGCGGGTGGTCTGCGGCTTGCTGCTGGTGATCGCGACCTTGCTGCCGACCAGTGCATTGGTCAGGGTCGATTTGCCGGCATTAGGCCGGCCGACCAAGCTGGCAAATCCCGAGCGGTGCGTCACGCGGACTTCCGAACCGTTCCGTCGCCATCGGCGACCACGAGCGGCGGCGCACCGATCGCTGCCAGCACGTCGACGCCGGCCGGAGTCGGCTCGGAGGTGACGACGGCGGCCGCCTCGAACGACCGGGCTCCGCTGGCGAGCGCCGAGGCGACGGCCAGGTGCAGCGCCGGCAGCCGAAGCGGTCCGCGCACCACGGTGGCCGCCACATACGTGCGACCGGTCTCATCACGGACGGCGGCCCCTTCGGCGGCCAGCCCCTCGCCCGGGACGGCACGAACCCGCGCCGACCGGGCAAGGGTGACCAGCTTGGCGTCTTCGGGGTCCAACTGGGCTGCGCTCGCGGTCGTCACGAGGGTCCAGTCTTGCAGGTCAGCCCGTCTCCGCTGCGAGTTCGTCATCAGCCGCCTCACGGGTGACGAGCACGGTGTCGATTCTGTTGCGCCGGCCGGCGGTGCTCTCGGCGACCAGTTCCAGGCCCGCGACGTGCGCCGTCGCTCCGGGAATGGGCACCCGGCCGAGCAGGCTGGCGAGCAGCCCACCGACGGTCTCCACCTCGTTCTCGTTGGGAAGTTCGACGTCGAAAAGCTCCTCGAGGTCCTCGACCGGCAGTCGCGCGGTGACGCGCATCCGATCGTCCTCGAGCCGGGTCACGGGCGGGTTTTCCTGGTCGTACTCGTCGGTGATCTCGCCGACGATTTCCTCAAGGACGTCTTCGATCGTGACCAGGCCGGCCGTGCCGCCGTACTCATCAATCACGATCGCCAGGTGTTGGCGCCGGGCCTGCATCTCGCGCAGAAGGTCGTCCGCCGGCTTGGACTCGGGGACGAAGACCGCCGGACGCATCGCCGAATCGACCGGCCGTTCGCCCCAGCCATCGTGTTCGCGGCGGACGAGGTCCTTGAGAAAGGCGATGCCGACCACGTCGTCCACCGATTCGCCGATGACCGGGATCCGCGAGAATCCGCTGCGCAGGGCGAGCGCCACACCTTGGGAGATGGTCTTGGTGTGCTCGACCCAGACCATGTCGGTGCGCGGGACCATCACCTCGCGGGCGAGCGTGTCACCCAGTTCGAACACTGACGCGATCATGTCGCGTTCGTTGCGCTGCACTACGCCGCGTTCTTCCGCCTGGTCAACGAGATCGCGCAACTCTGCTTCGGTCGAGAAGGGTCCTTCGCGGTATCCGCGGCCCGGCGTGATCGCGTTGCCGAACAGGATCAGCAAGTGGGGCAACGGTCCGAAAATGCGAGTGAGCGCGACCGTGAAAGACGCCGTGCGCAGGGCGAAAGTCGCCGCGTGCTGGCGGCCCAGGGTCCGGAAGGCGACGCCGAGAATGATGTAGGAGATCAGCGTCATCGCTAACGTGGCGACCGCGACCGCGGCGAGACCGGCTCCGAACGCGTGGACCATCGACACGGTGGTCAGTGATGCGGCGCCGAGTTCGGCGAAAACCCTCAGCAATAGCAGCAGATTCAGGTAGCGCGCCGGCTCGGCGACCACCTTCGCCAGCGACGCTGCGCCCTTGCGGCCCTCACGCACGAACTCCTCGACGGCGATGCGCGAAACCCGGGTGATGGCGGCATCGATGCCCACCAGTACGGCGGCAATCAGCACCAGCACGATCGCGCCGATGAGCAGGCCGATGTCTGACTGGGTCATCGAAGTCCGCTCACAGCAGGCTTGCTCGCGATCACCGCAGGCTCACGAGGAAGAGGTACGGCGCAGCCGCCAGGATTCCAACAGCCGCGTCTGCACGGCGATCATTTCTTGCTCTTCTTCCGGGTCGGCGTGGTCGTAGCCGAGCAGATGAAGAATCCCATGGGTGCAGAGCAGGTGAAGCTCCTGAGTCGGTGAGTGTCCGGCCGCCAGCGCCTGGCGTTCGGCGACCTGCGGGCACAGCACGACGTCGCCGAGGAGCGCTTCTGGAACGTCGTCCGAGCCGGTGACGGGCGCCCCGCTATCGAGATCGTCCTGGGGAAAAGCGAGCACATCGGTGGGGCCGGGCTCGCCCATGTAGACCTCGTGCAGCCGTTCCATGTGCTTCACATCGACCAACATGAGCGACAGCTCAGCCAAAGGGGAAACGCCCTGGGTGGAAAGCACGTGTCGGGCCAGGGCGACGAGCTCGATCTCATCGACGTCAACGCCGGAATCGTTCGCCACGAAAACGCTCATGTCAGCTCGTCATCTTCGCTTTCGTTGAGCCATGGGATGCGGCGCGGCGGCTTCATTGGCGGCGTCCCAGCGGTCGTAGGCGTCGACGATGTCGCTGACAAGCCGATGACGCACCACATCTCCACTGGTCAGCGTCGCGAAATGGACGTCTTCGACGCCATCGAGGATCTCGCGGACGACGCGCAGACCGCTGCGAGTACCGCTCGGGAGATCGACCTGGGTGATGTCGCCGGTGACGACGATCTTGCTGCCGAAGCCGAGGCGGGTCAGGAACATCTTCATCTGCTCGAGCGACGTGTTCTGCGCCTCGTCGAGGATGATGAAGGCGTCGTTGAGGGTGCGGCCGCGCATGTATGCCAGCGGCGCGACCTCGATCACCCCGCTTTGCATGAGCCGCGGGATCGAATCCGGGTCGACCATGTCGTGCAGGGCGTCATAGAGCGGCCGCAGATAAGGATCGATCTTCTCGTAGAGCGTGCCGGGCAGAAAACCGAGCCGTTCCCCCGCCTCCACCGCCGGCCGGGTGAGCAGGATGCGGTTGACCTTCTTGGCCTGCAACGCCTGCACCGCCTTGGCCATGGCCAGATAGGTCTTGCCGGTGCCGGCGGGCCCGATGCCAAAGACGATGGTGTGCTCATCGATCGCGTCGACGTAGCGCTTCTGGTTGAGCGTCTTGGGCCGGATATTGCGTCCACGGCTGGACAGAATGTTGAGGGTCAGCACGTCGGCCGGGCGATCGCTGCCGCCGTTACGCAGCATCGCCAAGGTGCGTTCGACCTTCGGCGCATCGAGGACGTCGCCCCGCTCGAGCAGCGCGATCAGCTCGGCGAAGAGCCGGGCCGCGAGCTGATTCTCCTCCTCCGGCCCCGAGATGGTGATCTCGTTGCCACGGACGTGAATGTCGGAGGAAAACGCCTTTTCGACGACTCGAAGGAGCTCGTCACGCTGGCCAAGCAGGCTCACCATGTCGTGCGCGCCGGGCACGACCACTTTGGTGACGCTGCGCTGATCAGCTGCCATATCGACCTCTCATGCTACGCGCCCGTGCGCTCGGGTCACAGTTCACTTCCAGCGTCCGCTGAACGAGAGCAACACCGCAGCGGCGGCGCAACCCGCTGTACTGGCACGCAGCACTGTCGGCCCAAGACGCACCTGGCTGGCGCCGGCCGACGCGAACCCGGCGAGTTCGGTATCGGTCAATCCGCCTTCCGGACCGACGACGAGCACCAATTCGCCCTGCAGACCCGGTGGCACCGCGGCCAAGGTCGTGACCAGGGCCTCCTCCGCGCCCTCGTGGAGCACGTAAGCCCCGGCTGCGGCAGCCAACCGCTGCTCGACCACGGGCGTCGTTGCCGGCTCGGCGATGACCGGCCATCGCGAGCGGCGTGCCTGCTTGGAGGCCTCGGCAGCGGTCTGCTCCCACCTGCGGGCGGAGCGCTCGGGTACCCAGGTGGCTACGCAACGCTGCGCCGACCATGGAACGATTTCATCGACTCCGACTTCGGTCAGCAGCTCCACAGCGAGCTCTGATCGATCGCCTTTGACCAGCGCTTGCACCACGACGATGCGTGGCAGCGGCGGCGGGGTGAAGAGGCGGCGCACGACGTCCAGTTCGAGCTCGTCGCGGCCGGCGGAAGCGACCACGCATTCAGCCAGCAGGCCCTCGCCATCGGTCAGATCGACGCGTTCACCAGTGCGCAGCCGGCGGACCCGCGCGGCGTGACGACCCTCGGGACCGTCGAGCGTGAGCCGGTCGGATTCCGCCAACTCCGGCCCTGGCGACCCGGGTAAGGGCCGCAGCAAGAAGACGGGTGCTGTCAAGGCGAAAAGGCGAGCGCCGTCAACGGGATCGGCCACCCCGACGCTTGCCGAACAGGCGCTCGCGGCTCCCGTTGGAGCCGTTCGAACCATTGGCGCTGATCGCTCCGGGCCGCTCTTCCCCGCGCAAAGCCGCGAGATCGCGGATCAGCTTCTCCTGCTCCGCGTCGATACGGGTCGGGATCTCCACGTTGACATGGACATACAGATCCCCGCGGCCACCGCGACGCAGGTGTGGCACTCCCCGCGCGTTCAGCGTGATCGTGGCCCCGGGCTGGGTGCCGGGCTTGATGGTGACCTGCTCCTGGCTGTCGAGCGTCTCGAGATCAACGCTCGCGCCGAGCACCGCCGTCGTCATGGCGATCTTCAGCTGGCAGTGCAGGTCATCGCCTTCGCGCTCGAAGGTCGGATGGTCACGCTCGTGGATCTCGATGTAGAGATCGCCCGGGGGCCCACCGGAGGGGCCCACTTCGCCTTCGGAATTGAGCCTGATCCGCATGCCGTCCTCGACACCGGATGGGACCTTGACGGTGAGCGTTCGGCGACCGCGGACGCGTCCCTCTCCCCCGCATTCGCGGCATGGGCTGGCGATGACAGTGCCAAAGCCGCCGCAGCGCGGGCAGGCTCGAGCCGTCACCATCTGACCCAGGAAGGACCTCGTCACCTGCTGGATCTCGCCGGAACCCTTGCACTGCTTGCACGTCTCCGGGTGCGTGCCCGGCGCGCTGCCCTCGCCTTCGCAGGTGTGGCACAGCACCGCCGTATCGACGGTGATCTCGCGTTTGACACCGAACGCCGTCTCCGACAGGTCAAGATCGAGACGCAGGAGGGCATCGGCGCCGGGCCGAGCGCGACCCCGCGGACCGCGACTGGCACCGCCACCTCCACCGAAGAAGGCGTCCATGATGTCGCCGAGCCCGCCGAAACCGGCACCGAAACCGCCGGCTCCACCGCCACCGCCGGGCGCGAGAGGATCTCCGCCCAGGTCGACGATCTGACGCTTCTCGGGGTCGGACAGCACCTCATAGGCAGCTGTGACCTCTTTGAAGCGCTCTTCCTCAGAGGGATTCACGTCCGGGTGAAGCGTCCGCGCCAGCCTGCGATACGCCTTCTTGATCTCGTCCGGAGTGGCGTCTCTGCTCACCCCGAGAACGGCGTAGTAGTCGGTGCTCACAAACCTGCCGTTCACTGTCGTCGGATGCTGTGGCGGCCACAGCGGGAAATATTGATCGGGTGGCCGGCCTCAATGCCGGTCGTTGCGGACTGCACTCAGGGACCTAGCAGCTCGCCTACATAGCGTGCCACGGCCCGCACGGCCGCGATGTTGGCTGGATAATCCATTCTCGTGGGTCCGAGCACGCCAACGCCACCGAAGCCGTAGTCGGCGGAGACGACTGACGTGGTCTGCAGGCCCTCAACGTCGTTTTCGGCACCGATACGGACGGTCACCAGATCGGGCTCGTTGGTGGTGCCGAGCAGGCGCAGCAGCACGACCTGCTCCTCAAGGGCCTCCAGAACCGGCCGAAGCGTATGGGGAAAGTCCAATGTGGAACGAGTGAGGTTAGCGGTGCCGGCTAGCAGAACCCGCTCCTCGGGGCGCTCAACCAGGCTCTCCAGCACGACCGCCACCAGGCCCGACATGGTCCGCCGCAGCTCGGGGCGGCACGCGTCAGGCAGCTCGGAGACCGCCGCCGGCACATCGACCAGGCGGCAGCCGTGCAGCGCCGCACCCAGGCTCTGGGTCAATTCCGCCACATCGTCTTCGTTCAGCGGATCGGAGAGCTCAACCACCCGCTGCTCGACGCGCCCGCGGTCGGTGATCAGCACCAGCAGCAGGCGGGTCGAGGTCATCGCCACCACCTCGACATGACGCACCTCGGCCCGCGAGAGGGTGGGGTATTGGACGACCGCGACCTGGCGGGTCAGCTGAGCCAGCAGCCGGACGCTTCGGCGCACCACGTCGTCCAGATCGACCGCGCCCTCAAGAAAGGTCTCGATGGCCTTGCGCTCGGCGACCGACATCGGCTTGACGGTCGACAGCCGATCGACGAAGAGGCGATAGCCCTTGTCGGTGGGCACCCGCCCGGCGCTCGTATGCGGCTGGACGATGTAGCCCTCCTCTTCCAAGGCAGCCATATCGTTACGGACCGTGGCGGGCGAGACCCCCAGCTGACGACGCTCGGCGACCGCCCGGGAGCCGACCGGTTCGTTCGTCAGGACGAAGCCTTCGACGATGGCTCGGAGCACGTCGAGCCGGCGCTCTTCCAGCATCGGTGCACCTCCCGACCGCTTGGCTACCCGCCGCGTTACCTGCCGTGCAACGGATATTTGGCACTCCGTTACCAGGAGTGCCAGTGTATGGCGGGTCGGCGCGCAGAGCTACCGTTCCGCGTTCAGCGCACCGACTGGCGAATGCACACACCGGCCGAGAGAGGTGAGCGTCAGTGGCGTCCGCCGGTGACCTCCTGAACGGCCGCTACCGGCTCGTCGACGTGCTCGGCGAGGGTGGCGTCGGCACCGTGTACCGGGCCTACGACGAGACATCCCAGCGGCCGGTTGCGGTCAAGGTCATCCGGGCTGAATTCGCCTCTGATCCGCGGTTTCGGGAGGCCCTCGAATTCGAGACCCGCGTCGCCATGACCATCGACCACCCCAACCTGATCCCGCCTCACGACGTCGGCACCGGCGAGCAGTTCTACGTCGTCACGCGACTGGTCGCGGGCGCCGACCTCGGCCAGCGCCTCCGGATGACCGGCCGCATCCCGCTCGAGCAGACCCTTCTCATCGGACAGCAGATCGCGTCTGGCCTCGAGGTGATCCACGGGACCGGGCTCATCCACGGGGACCTGAAACCGGCGAACGTCCTTTTGGCCCCGAGTGGTGGTCGCGACCACGTCTACGTGACGGATTTCGGCATCGCGCGTGCGACGGTCGCTGACCTGAAGATCAGCTCGATCAACAGCTCGCTCGCCTACCGGAGCCCCGAGCTCTTTCAGAACAACCACAACGGCAGCGCCAGCAGCGATGTCTACGCGCTCGCCTGCCTGACGGTGCAGTGCCTGACCGGCCGGACTCCATTCCTTGGGCCCGAGTACCGCGATTACCGGCTGCAACACGAGACGAGCCGACCGCCGCAGCTCGCCGATCTCGCCGCCGGGCTGCCACCGGCGCTCGATGAGGTCATCGCGGTCGGGCTCGACAAGAACCCGGCCAGACGACCAGCGGCCGTCGCGTGGATGAACGCGCTCCGAGAGGCCGCAAGCGCGGCCGCCAAGGCGACTCCAGCCGCCCGGGCCGCTGCCAAAACTCCAGTCGTCGGGTCGGCGCCCCTTGCGGCAGCGGCGGCAGCTACCACGCCGTCGCCGGTGGTGATACCGCCAGTGGCAGCCGCGCCGCCAGTGCCAGTCGCGGCAACCGCAAAAGCAGAGCCACCAAAAACGCCGACGCCCCAGCCGGCGCCCCAGCCCCCACCTCCTCCCGCCGTCGTCCCCGCGCAACCGATTGCGCCGCCCCCCGAGGCTTTCGACGACGACCCCTTCGACGAAGAGCCCCGCAGCCGCCGCGCCCTTGCGGGCTGGATCGCGGCCGGGATCGTGCTGGTCGCCGCCGTCGCCGTCGCCGGATTCGCCATCAGCAAGGCCAACAACCACACCTCCAGCACCAGCAGCACCAACCCCAGTGCCACGACGAGCCCGCACCCGAGCGCGTCGCCGGCGACCACCGCCTCCCTGACCGGCCCCCACACGCCGGCCCAGGCAGCGCTCTTTCAACGTGTGTCGGGGCTGCCGCTCGGTGAATGCAAGGCATATGTCCAGCCGCCGACGCCTACCGGCCAGCAGGCAGCTCTGCGCTGCACACCCGGCGGCCCAGCCGTCGACTCGGTCGTGATCCGCCAGTTCGACACGAGTAACCACGAGATCGGCGACGCCGCGAAACGTCCGACCGCGGAGGGTGCGACCACGGCGCTGGGACCCTGCGACCCCAACGGCAACCCGCCCAACTCCCGTCAGGTGGCGGCCTGGGGATTCTGGAAGGACAGCAGCCGCCAGCAGGGCTACATCCAGTGCTTCCCGCAGAACAAGTCCGGTGGCCGCGAGCTGGTCTTGACCTACGACTCTGCGGCCATCGAAATGACCCTGATCAAGAATGCTGATTCCAGCGCCCAAGCCGGCGCTGACCTTTACGAATGGTGGGACAAGCACATCCGCACCACGCCCCTCACAAGGCCTGATCGGCTAGCTGGTCAGCCGGCGCACGACGAGATCGGCCAGCAGCCGGCCGCGAAGCGTGAGGACGAATCGACTGTCGCGCTCGGCCAACAGGCCCTCGTCGACCAGTTCAGCTGCCTGTGCGGACTCCGCGGCGTCGAGCAAGTCTGCTGCCAGCCCGGAGCGCAGCCGAACCTCGAGCATCAGCCGTTCAAAGCGCCGATCCTTTGCTCCGAGCCGCTCCCGAGCCGCTGCCGGGCTCTGACCGGAGGCGAGCCGGGCTGCGTATGCGGCGGGTTGGCGAACATTCCACCAGCGCACGCCGTACGCGTCG
The DNA here is from genome assembly GCA_963737695.1 of uncultured Actinomycetota bacterium. Taxonomy (GTDB): domain Bacteria; phylum Actinomycetota; class Actinomycetes; order Frankiales; family Frankiaceae; genus DATAZK01. Next base: position 66,932 of record CAVTTQ010000009.1, on the reverse strand, counting down.
TCCCCCATAAAGCTGTGTGCCCCGGGACCGACGCCCCACCAGCTTCCGTTCTGCCAATAACCCAGGTTGTGACGGCACTCGGAGCCGGGGCGCGACCAGTTGCTGACCTCATACCAGCCGTAGCCGGCCGCCGACAGCAGGCCATCAGCCAGCTCGTAGCGGGCGGCGAGCTCATCGTCATCCGGAGGCTTCACCTCGCCGTTTCGCACTTGCCGGGCCAGCCGGGTGCCCTCCTCCACCACCAGCGCGTACGCGCTGACGTGATCCGGTGACAGGGCAATCGCGGCCTCGACGCTCGCAACCCAGTCCTGGTCACGCTCCCCCGGTCCCCCGTAGATCAGGTCGACGCTGATCTGCCCGAAGCCGGCCGCCCGCGCCCAGCCGACGGCTTCGGTGACCCGGCCGGGGGTGTGCCGACGATCGAGCGCTGCCAACACGTGGGGGGCGGCGCTCTGCATGCCGAAGGAGATCCGGTTGATCCCAGCGGCGCGCAGTTGGGCGAGGCTTTGGGGGGTGACGCTCTCCGGATTGGCCTCGGTGGTGACTTCGGCATCCGCAGCCAGCCCGAAATCGCGCCCGCGCATCGCCGATCAGCGCTGCCAGCGCCTCTGGGGCGACCAGGGTCGGGGTTCCGCCGCCGAAGAAGACGGTGTCGAACGGTGGCGCATTGCGGCCCGAGCACGCGGCGGGCAAGGGCGATCTCCGACCGGGCGGCGTCGAGCCAGCTCTGGGGATCGCCACCGGTGCCGACCTCAGTGGGCAGGTAGGTGTTGAAGTCGCAGTAGCCGCAGCGGACCGCGCAGTACGGCACGTGGATGTAGAGCCCGAGTGGGCCCTTGCCCACGGCCTCCAGCGCCCGCGCAGGCAGTGCGCCGTCATCGGGAGCCGGCTCGCCGTCAGGAAGAGCGGAAGGCATCTAGCTCTGGGGGGACGTCTGCAGGGCGGCGATGAAAGCCTCCTGCGGCACCTCCACCCGCCCCACCATCTTCATCCGCTTCTTGCCTTCCTTCTGCTTCTCCAGCAGCTTGCGCTTGCGGCTGATGTCACCGCCGTAGCACTTGGCCAGCACGTCCTTGCGAATGGCCCGGATGTTTTCGCGGGCGATCACCCGGCTGCCGATCGCCGCCTGGATCGGCACTTCGAACTGCTGGCGCGGGATCAGCTCGCGCAGCTTGGAGGTCATCGACGTGCCGTAGGCGAAGGCCTTGTCCTTGTGAACGATGGCGCTGAAGGCGTCAACGGGCTGGCCCTGCAGCAGGATGTCGACCTTCACCAGCTCCGAGGGCTGCTCGCCGGCAGGGTCGTAATCAAGGCTGGCGTAACCACGCGTGCGCGACTTCAGCTGATCGAAGAAGTCGAAGATGATCTCACCGAGCGGCAGCGTGTATTTGAGTTCGACCCGGTCTTCGGAGAGGTAATCCATCCCCTTCAACGTGCCGCGGCGGCCCTGGCACAGCTCCATCACCGTGCCGATGTAATCGCTGGGCAGGAGGATCATCGCGTCGACGATGGGCTCGTAGATCTCCTTGATCTTTCCGTCGACCCACTCGGCAGGATTGGTGACGACGATCTCGGAGTCGTCCTCCATCACCACCCGGTAGACGACGTTCGGCGCCGTCGAGATCAGCGACAGGTCGAACTCGCGCTCCAGCCGTTCCCGCACGATCTCCAGGTGCAGCAGGCCCAGGAAGCCGCAGCGGAATCCGAAGCCGAGGGCCGCTGACGATTCCGGCTCGTAGGTGAGCGAGGCGTCGTTGAGCTGGAGCTTGTCGAGCGCTTCCCGCAGGTCCGGGTACTGGTCGCCGTCGATCGGATACAGACCGCTGTAGACCATCGGACGCGGATCGCGGTAGCCGCCCAGCGATTCGGTGGCCGGCCGGCTGGCGCTGGTCATCGTGTCGCCGACGCGAGCCTGCCGAACGTTCTTCACGCCCGGAATGACGTAACCCACCTCGCCGGCGGACAGCGCGTTCGTTTTCTTCGGCTCCGGACTGATGACCCCGACCTCGAGCACCTCATGGGCGGCGCCGGTCGACATCATCAGGCACTTCTCGTTGGTGGTCAGGGTGCCGTCGACCACTCGGACGTACGTGATCACGCCGCGGTAGATGTCGTAGACGCTGTCGAATACCAGCGCCCGCGTAGGAGCCTCGAGATCGCCACTGGGTGGCGGCACCTCGTCGACGATCTTTTCCAGCAGCTCGGGAACCCCGATGCCGGTCTTGGCGCTGATGCGCAGGACATCGGAGGGCTCGCAGCCGATGATCCCGGCGATCTCAGCGGCGAACTTGTCGGGCTGGGCGGCGGGCAGATCGATCTTGTTGAGCACGGGGATGACGTGCAGGCCGGCCTCGACCGCCAGGTAGAGATTGGCCAGCGTCTGCGCCTCAATGCCTTGAGCCGCATCGACCAGCAGGACGGCGCCCTCGCAGGCAGCCAGGCTCCGGCTCACCTCATAAGTGAAGTCGACGTGGCCCGGCGTATCGATCAGGTTGAGCGTGTACGTCTTTTCGTCCAAGGCGGTCCACGGAAGCCGGACCGCCTGCGCCTTGATCGTGATGCCGCGCTCGCGCTCGATGTCCATCCGGTCGAGGTACTGGGCCCGCATGTCACGCAGCTGGATGACGCCGGTGACCTCCAGCATCCGGTCGGCCAGCGTGGATTTGCCGTGATCGATATGAGCGATGATGCAGAAATTGCGGATCATCGCTTGGTCGGTGACCGGCACGCCCCACTCGTCTCGTGTTCTGCTCGGGTAGAAATCAACTGCTGAAAGTCGCGGGCACGGGGCTCCGCGCGGACTCCATCGTCTCACGCCGAGGCGCCGGCGAGCCGACGTGAAAGTCACCCGGCAACGACCGGGAAAGCCCAGCAAGGTCGGCGGTGTAACCTAGTGGTCTACGCATGCGCTCAGCGCGTGCCCGCCCACATCATCACTTTCGTTCGGAGTCCTCTCAGCGTGGCCAACATCAAGTCGCAGATCAAGCGCATCCGCACCAACGAGGCAGCTCGGCTGCGCAACAAGTCGGTCAAGTCTTCGCTGAAGACGGCCGTCCGCAGCTTCCGTGAGGCGGCTGACTCGGGAGACCGTGAGAGCGCCGAGGCCCGCCTCCAGGTCGCCTCGCGCGCGCTGGACAAGGCCGCCAGCAAGGGCGTCATCCACGCTAACCAGGCTGCTAACAAGAAGTCGGCGATGGCCAAGCGGGTCGTCTCCCTCTAGCTGGTCCGCACTGCCGCTCAACACCCGCTATTTGTCGGTTTTCCTCAGCGAAAGCGACCAATAGCGGGTTTTTGTATGACCGCAGCTGTGCGCCAGGGGCAGGTTCAGCGACCGGCGCGGGCGTCCACGATCTTGAAGACGCACCGCTCAAGGGCATAGACCGCGTCGGCAGCCCCGCCCTTGACCCCCTCATCGGCCTCCGCCACCGCCACAATCGCCTTACCCAGCGCCTCATCGGGCCAGAAACGCGCGAGCTTCTGCGCCTTGTCGAACTTCCACTCGGGCATCTGCAGCGCCTTCGCGAGCTCGGCACGCGACTGCCCGGAGCCCGACCCGACGGCGCTGACCCTGGCGATCTCGCGTAATCCGCTGGCAAGCGCGGACGGGATGAAGACGGCCGGGGTGCCGACGTCCAGCGATTGCCGCAGCAGCGTGAGGCCCCGGTCGAGCTCTCCCGCGAGCACGGCGTCAGCAATCGTGAAACCGCTGGTCTCCGCCCGGCCGCGGAAGTGCTGGGCGACGATGTCGTCGTTGATCAACCCTCGCGGGCCGGTGCTCGCCATCAGCTGCTCCACGGCGCCGGCGATCGCCCCCAGATCGCTCCCGACCGCATCAACCAGCGCCCGGGCGGCGTCGTCGGTGATCCGTCCCCCATGGCGACGGGCCTCCTCGGCGGCGAACTGCGCCCGCTTCCAGGACTGGGTGATCGGGGCCGCCTTGACCTCCGCGACCTTCAGCTTCTTCAACGCGTTGACCAGCGACGACGCCCGTCCACTCGTGGTCAGGACCAACGCGACATCAGGCACCGGGTCGGCAGCGAACGACGTGAGGGCTGCGCCGACCTCCTCCGGCAGGTCGTGAACAGCGCGGATAACGACCACCCGCCAGCCGCCGAAAAGGCTGGGCGTGTGAAGGGTGAGGGCTTGATCGACGGTGAATTGGCCCGGCTGGCAATCGGTCACCTCGAGCATCGGGTCAGCCGAACGGGCCGCGACGACAACCGCCCCGATCGCCCGGCTGACCAACAAATCGTCGCTGCCGCTCACGAGAGTGACCGGCGGTGGAGGCGCGCTGGGAGGCATTACCGCCATGCTTCCACGAATTGGCGACCGGAAGGGTTAGTGGAGGCCGGTGAGGACGGCGACCGCGAGGATGGCGGCAGCAAACCCGAGCGTGCGAATCCCTCCCCGACTGCGGACGGCCACGGCCAGCCCAGCCGTCACGATGGCGACACTGCCCATGCCCCATGCCCCGGAGGGCGCGGTGATCGTTGCCAGGGGTAGGTGAGCCGCGGTGTGGGCAACGGTGATCAACCAGCGGCACGGCACCCCTGCTGCGGCGCACAGCGCGCTCGCCGCACCAGGCGACAGCAACGACGCGATTGCGGCAGCGAGACCGATCACTGTGGCAACGGGCACTGCGGGCAACGCCAGCAAGTTGGCCGGTACGGCAACGAGGCTGACCGCACCGCTGATCGAAGCGATGACCGGGGCACAGACGACCTGAGCCGCCAGCGGGACCGCCAGCAAGGGCGCAAAGCGCGACAGCTGTGGCGGCAGCCGTTCCCGAAGTATCGCCGCCCATCCCGGGGCGAGCACCAGCAGCGCCAGCGTGGCCAGCACGGACATCACGAAACCCGGCCGTGTCGCCAGGGCCGGAAGGAAGAGCGCCAGGGCCGTCGCCGTAGCCAAGAGTGCGGGCAATACCGATCGCGGACGTCCTAGCGCGATGGCAGTCAGCGTGAGCAGACCCATCGCACCCGCTCGGAGCACGCTGGGAGTAGGCCGGGCGACGACGATGAAGGCCACCAGCATCCCGCCGCTGGTGAGGGCGCGCATCCGGATGCCCAGCGGCGTCCACCGCAGCAAGCCGAAGACGGCCGCTACGACTACAGCGACATTGGCCCCGCTCACTGCCGTCAAGTGGGTGAGACCGGCAGCTCGAAAGTCGGCGGTGTCGCGGTCGCGCATCAGGCTCGTGTCGCCAACGACGATCCCGGGAAGCAGGCCGCGCTCGGGGGCGGGCAGCCCGTGGGCGGCTTGCCGAAGGCCGGCGCGGATACGACCAGCCCAGCGTTGCAGCCGGTTCGGTCCTCGAATCACGACGGGGTTGCGATGGACCACCACCACCGCAGCAACGTCGCTACCGGTAGGCAGGCGCAAGTCCGCCGACGCGGCGACGCGAGTGCTTGGCAGCAGCCTTCCCCAGGAAGCCTGCGGCGCCAGAACCAGCACCGGCTGGTCGGCATTCCAACGGTGGCCATGCGTGTCCAGCACGCGCAGCTGAGCCTGGATCAACACCCCAGGGGGCAGATGCGGAACGGGTGCGAGCCGCTGCGGATCGCTGGAGATCGTGAGCTCGACGTGGCCGATGCCTCCGGCACGGGCGAGGGCGGCGACCGGGCCGGTCGTGCGAACCTGCCTGCCGATCGCGGCGACCGTCAAACCGGCCGCAAGCATCAGCAGCCCGACCGCCATCATCGGCCGTCGCCTGCTCCATAACCCAAGCACCAGCAACAAGACAGCGGCTGACCAGGACACGAGTGGATCCAGCAGATTTCCGCCGAGCGCTCCGAACCACGAGCCTGCGGCGGCACTCAACAGCCGAAGATCCGGCGGCGCCTTGGGGACGGGTGCGCCAATGAGCTCAGGCGGGTGTGAGCTCACACCGCCACCAGGGGCGCCAGTGTGTCGAATTTCTTGCCACCCAACCCCGACACTTCGCGCAGCTGATCCACCGACGTGAACCCGCCGTGCGACAGCCGCCAATCGACGACGCGCTGCGCCAGGACAGGCCCGATGCCGGGAAGCGCATCCAGCTCCGAAACGGTGGCCGTATTCAGATTTACCGGCCCCGATGCCGCCGCGGCGGAGCTGGCGCCTGACGCACCAGAGCCCACGACAGCGGCAGGCTGTGGGACGCCGACCACCAGCTGTTCACCGTCGACGAGCCGGCGGGCGAGCGAAAGACCGGTGGTCGATACGCCGGGAAGCACTCCCCCGGCTGAGGCGATGGCATCGGCCACCCGGGCGCCGCCCGCGAGCTTGACCAGCCCCGGACGGCGCACCTTGCCGGCCACGTCCACAACAACACTTGTGGCGGGCGCCGCAGCGGCAGTCGTCGCGAGACCAGGGGCAGCGCCGAGCTTCGGCACCGCAACCGCCGGCGCCGGGACCGAACGCGCGGCGGCCGGACGGGCCGACGCCGACCACGCGATCAGGATGGCCGAAACGGCCGCCAGCAGGGCGACGACCGCCAGCGCCACAGCTCCTCGAACGCCGGGATCAAGGCGGCCACCACGCACCGCGGGGGGCAGCCGGTCGCGTAGAAAATCGCGCAGCGGACCCCAGCGGTCGAGGTCGCCGCCGGCTGCCGGACGCCGCGAGCCGCCGGGGGTCCAGCCCTCGTTGAGGGGCGTTTCGTCGGTGCTCACCCGCGCAACGTATGAACGGGTGGTACCCGCCGGCGGGCCCTGCCGTCAGTCGGTGGACGAGACGGCCGCGCCCACAACTGGGCGCAGTCTCGCTAGTGCGAAGGCCCTACCCGGGAACGACGTTGACGAGCTTCGGCGCCCGCACGATCACCGTGCGCACCGGGCGTCCATCAAGCGCGCGCGAGATGACCTCGCTGGCCAGCGCGAGCTCGCGCAGATCGTCTTCGCTGATCGTGGGAGGCACCTCGAGCCGGTCGCGAACCTTGCCCGCGACTTGCACGACGCACGTCACCGTGTCTTCGACGAGCAGGGCCGGATCGACGGTAGGCCACAGCTGGGCATGCACGCTGTCGCCCGCGGCGGCGTCGTGCCCCAGCAGCGACCAGCACTCCTCAGCCGTGAAGGGTGCGAAGGGAGCCAGCAGAATCGCCAACGTTTCCAGGCCTTCACGGGCTGGTTCGCCGTTGTCCACCGCGTGCCACAGCGCAGTCGTCAGCTCGTGGAGGCGACTGATCGCGACGTTGAAGCGGAACGACTCGTTGAGGCGGGTCGAATCGTCGACCACGCGGGCGACCGTGCGCGCCAGCGGTGTCGCCATCTCCCCGGCCGGGCCTTCGGCGCCCTGCCGAACGACCCGCCACACCTTCGCCAGAAACTTCGCGTGGGTGTTGGGCGACATGTCAGCCCAGTCGATGTCGTCCTCGGGCGGTCCGGCGAAGAGCATCGTCAGCCGCACCGCGTCGACCCCGAACTGGGCCAGCTCGGCGCCCAGATCGACCCCGTTGCCCAGCGACTTGGACATCGCCTTGCCCTGGTTGATCACCGAACCCTGATTGAGCAGCGCTGTGAAGGGCTCGATGAAGTCGACCAGCCCCATGTCGTGCAGCACCTTGGTGAAGAACCGCGAATACAGCAGATGCAAGATCGCGTGCTCAACACCGCCGACGTATTGCGCGACGGGCATCCACTCGCGTACCGCTTCAGGATCGAAGGGCATCGCGTCGTCGTGCGGCGAGCAGTAGCGCAGGTAATACCAGGACGAGTCGACGAACGTGTCCATCGTGTCGGTGTCACGCTCGGCCGGACCACCGCAGGAAGGACACGTGACCTCGACCCATTCACGATTGGACGCGAGCGGTGAGACCCCCTTCGGGTGCAGTTCATCGCCGCGCATGTCGGGCAGGGTGACGGGCAGCTGGTCGTCGGGCACCGGGACATCGCCGCACGCGGGGCAATGGATGACCGGGATCGGGCAGCCCCAGTAGCGCTGGCGCGACAGCAGCCAGTCACGCAGCCGGAAGTTGACGGCACCCTTACCCAGCGCTTGCGACTCCAAATGGGCTGTGACGGCAGCGATCGCCTCGGCTTTCGCCAGCCCGTTGAAAGGCCCCGAATTGACGAGTACGCCATCGCCCGTGGTCGCGATCCCGGTCTCGGCCGGGTCGGGCTGGCCGGTCTCGATAACCACTCGCACGGGCAGCGCGAAGGCCTTGGCGAAATCCAGGTCGCGCTGGTCGTGAGCGGGAACGGCCATGATTGCGCCAGTGCCGTAATCAGCCAGCACGTAGTCGGCGGCGTAGACCGGCAGCTCCTCGCCGTTCACCGGGTTGATCGCGACGACCCCGAGGTCGACGCCCGTCTTGACCCGCTCGCTGTGCTGGCGGTCGATGTCGGACAGCTTGCGCACGTCGTCGAGGTAGGAGTTCAGCTCCAGACGCTTCTCGGGAGCGCACAGCTCGGCGGCCAGCGCGGCATCTGCAGCCACCACGAAAAACGTCGCGCCATAGAGGGTGTCCGGCCGCGTCGTATAAACCGTGACGGTCCGCTCGCCACCGACCTGACCGTCAGCTCCGCGCACCTGAAAGTCGACGTGGGCACCCTGCGAACGCCCGATCCAGTTGCGCTGCATCGTCAGTACGCGTTCGGGCCAGTGGCCCTCGAGTGGAGCCATGTCCTCCAGCAGCCGGTCGGCGTAGTCGGTGATCTTGAAATACCACTGGGTCAGCTCGCGCTTGGTGACCTCGTGACCGCAACGCTCGCAGCGGCCGTTGACCACCTGCTCGTTGGCGAGCACCGTCAGGTCGTTGGGACACCAGTTGACGGCCGAAGACTTGCGGTAGGCCAGTCCCCGCTCCAGGAAGCGCAGGAAGAGCCACTGGGTCCAGCGGTAGTACTCCGGGTCGCTGGTGTGCAGCCGCCGGCTCCAGTCGAAGCTCACCCCGAAGCGGCGGAAGGACTCGGCCTGGGTGTCGATGTTCTTGTACGTCCACTCGGCGGGGTGTTCGTTGCGTTTGATCGCCGCGTTTTCGGCGGGCAGCCCGAAGGAATCCCAGCCGATCGGATGCAACACGTCATAGCCGCGGGCCATCCAGTAGCGCGCGACGACGTCGCCGATGGAGAAGGCCTCCGCGTGGCCCATGTGCAGGTCACCCGAGGGGTAGGGAAACATGTCCAGCACATACATCTTGGGCCGACCGGCAAACCGTGGGCCCGACGCGCGATACAGGTCCAGGGCGTCCCAGACCTCGAGCCACCGCTCCTGGCTTGCCTGCACGTCATAGGAGTCCGGCCGGGCGGTTGGGGTGCTGGTCACGATCTCGCCTTTCGAAGAAGCGTGGGATCCGAACGGTGCGGCTGGTGTCAATCCTGCGGGCAAGAAAAAACCCCCCGCGTACGGAGGGTCACCACGCTGGCTGCAAGAGTCAGCGCGGCTCGGCGGTAAGTCGGCTTCCCACGATCACGAGTCTACGACGGACCCTCCCTGCAACCCCGTCAGACCGCTAACCTGACGCCGGTGCGGCTCGCCACCTGGAACGTGAACTCTGCCAAAGCCAGACAATTTCGACTGATCGACTGGCTCGATCGAGCGAAGCCTGACATTGCCTTCCTGCAGGAGACAAAGCTCGGCGATGCCGACTTCGACAGCCTGTTCGCCGACGACCTTTTCCGGCGCGACTACCGCTACGCCCACGTCGGGCAGGGCCGCTGGAACGGCGTCGCCATCCTTTCGCGCGTCGGCCTGGAAGACGTCACGACCAGCCTCGCCCCCTCAGCGGGTGAGCTCGTCACCGAAGCCCGCGCCGTCGGTGCCACCTGCGGCGGGATACGCGTCTGGTCGGTCTACGTCCCGAACGGCCGCACGCTCGATGACCCGATGTATGAGAAGAAGCTGACCTGGCTGGGCGGGCTCGCTGATGAGGTGGCCGCTTCGGTGCCCAAGGGTCCGTTCGTGGTGGCGGGTGACTTCAACATCGCCCCGACCGACGTCGACGTGTGGGATCCGGCGGTATTCGTCGGCGCGACCCACGTCACCGATCGCGAGCGGGCCACCCTGGACCGACTCAAGGACCTTGGTCTGGTGGATCTGGTACGCCAGCGGTGGACCCCCGACGTGCCGGTCTTCAGCTACTGGGACTACCGAGCCGGAGCGTTCCATCAGGACCTCGGGATGCGTATCGACCTCCTGCTGGGCTCGGCGGACATCGCGGACCGGCTGAAGGCCGCCTATACCGACCGGGCCGCGCGCAAGGGCAAGGATCCGAGCGACCATGCACCCGTGATCGTCGATCTGGACGAAGCGCCCGACGGTGACATCGGACCCGTGGTGCCCCCGCCGTCGCTGAAGGGCTCCTCGACGAAGGGTCCGCGACCGACCCGTCGCAGCTCCGCCGCCAGCGGCTGACGACACCCGGTCAGACGAACTTCGGCACGACCGTCACGGCAGCTCCCGGCGACGCGTCCCACAGGGCTTTCGCCCCGGCGGCGAACCGCAGGCAGGCCTGGGTGTCCATCACCCGTTCCGGCACCGGCGAGTTGCGCGCCCGCTCGCCCAGCAGGTCCAGCGGGAGCTGCCCCCGGCCCGCGACGAAAACGATGTTGCCGGTACGCCTCCCGCGCAGCACTCCCGGGTCAGCTATGGCACCGACCTGGGCAAAGACCGTCTTCAACGTCGTGATCTGGGCTCTTGCATAAGTCAGCGCGGGAGAATCGATCACGTTGAGGACGTAGATCCCCTCCCGTCGAAGCACCCTCGCGATCTGCTGAGCTGCCTCCACGCTGCCCAGCGTGGTCGGCACCCGAGTGCCCTCGAAGGCGTCGCCGATCACGAGGTCCTGGGTGTCGTCTGCGATACGTGTCAGCCCGAGCCGCGCGTCTTCGTGTCGCACCCTGAGCCCCGCCCCAGACCGCAGATCCAGGTGGGAGCGGGCCAGGGTGATGACCCGCTCGTCGATCTCGAAGACGATCTGCCGGGAACGGGGACGGGTGGCTCTGATGTAGCGCGGCAGGGTCGCGCCCGCCCCGCCGAGATGCACGGCCGCCACCGGCTGTCCCTCCGGCCAGGCGACATCGATGACGTCGCCGATACGCCGCACGTAGCTGAAGTCCAGGTACGTGGGGTCGTCCAGGTCGATGTAGGACGCGTCGATGCCATCAATCAACATCAGCCGGCCGTCCGGGTTGTCCGGATCGCTGCGGATCTGCACCCCGTCCAGCTCAGCAAGCACTGATGAGCGGCGGCGAGGCATGGTCAGCCCTGCAGGCAGCCGGCGGAGATCGGCAGCGCGGTCGGGGGGTCGGGCTTGCAGACCCAACCTCCCGCTCCCGGCCGCCAGTCGGGTCCCAGGTGCACGACATACCACTGTCCGCGCCAGGAAATCATCGAGTCAATCGCGTATGAGCGGACCTGGCCGCCGACCTCGTAATTCACCCTGGCGTAGGACACCTGCCAGTAGCCGATGGTGTTGACCTCGACGCCGGGCGGAACCCACCGCACCGAGGCCGCCGGCACGTCGACGCTCAGGACCTTGGCGCCAGGTCCGGAGCTGGTTACCAGCTCGTGATCGGCAATCACGTCGTTTTTATAGTCGTGATACAGCCGGGTGTCGAAGTCGCCGCCCGCGTTAGGCAGTGCCTTGACCTGCAGATACGCGGTACGCGGGAAGAAGAAGTCGTCGGCAGGGCCGGCCTGGCCGGCCAGCACGTGACTCCAGTAGGTCGCCAGCCTGGCTTTGAAGTTCGCGTCGATCACGGGCTGGACCATCGTCTGCGGCAACGTGCCCGGATCGATCGTGGGAGTCGGACTCGGGGTAGGGCTCGGGGTGGGACTGGGCGTAGGCGAGGGAGTCGGACTCGGCGTCGAAGTCGGGCTCGGAGAGGTCAGCGCCGCCGGTGATGCCTTGGTCGCGCTGGACCCACAGGCAGCGAGAGCGGCGGCGCACACCACTGCCGCGGACATCCACCGCACCCGGCGGAAGGCTGGCGTCACGATCGGACTCTAGATCCCCACTGAGAGCTTCTTGTCCTTGTGGCGGAACTACCACAAGTCGGCGTGTCGGCGAGTGCTCGCGTCAGGCCTTTTCATCCTCGAAATCATCTTCGTCGACGTCATCGAAGTCGTCGAAATCATCGATCGCAGGGCGATGGGTTCCACTCGCGGTGGCGATCGCCACGACGGCGAACAGAATCACCGTCAAGCCGTGCACCACCGTGCAGTACAGGCAAATCGCGTCGATGATGAAGAGCTCGGCGTAGATCAAATACAAGATCATGGCCACGCCACCGCCGGCCGCGACGAGGCGACCCAGGCGCACGATCCGCTCCTGGCGCCGCCAGGCGAACGGCAGGCAAAGCACGGCCATCGCGATGAAATACGCCAGCCCGAGCACCGCCACCGGCATCCCGAGGAAGTGCGACTGCGCGGAGGTGGTGACCTTCGCGCAGTTGATGACGCCCTTGTCCGAGCACGCCAGCGCACTCACATCGGTGTAGTGCGCGTACGTCAGATAAGCGGCGTCAGCAATGCCCAGCACGCAGACGAAGAGGCTGACCGGGGACGCCCACCTGGGTGCGCGCCACACCGGCTGCTCGTCGACAGCGTCAACACTGTCGACGTCATCCCCGTCAGCCTCGTTCACACGAGTCGCGAGGTCACTTCTGGGCATTGAGGGTGGCGCTGATCTGCTTGATCGTCGGCGTATCGCAGACCGAACCCGGCTTGCCACCCGTCGCCTGGCAGATCGACGCAGTCAGGTAATTTGCCGTGCCCAGCACGCCCTTGCTGATGTCGGTCGTTGGATCCGGGATCGCTGCTGCGATCTCATCCGCAGACTTGCCTTGCAGCACGGCGGGGTCGTACGAGGCCCCGATGCTCACGAACTTGTTGCCGATATCGATGAACGGGATGCTGCCCTTGGAGTTGTACTTGGCGACCAGCGCATTCTGGGCAGCCGTCGGCGTCTCGAGCACCGAATAATTGCCGTTGACCAGCTGGTTGGTCTGGGTCTCAACGGTCTGGAGGCTGAGGTATGGGCTGGAGTACTTGGCTCCGTAGAAGCTGAACGTCGGAGTACTCGGATACACGTCCTGACTGGACGAGGTCGTCTCATGCAGGTTCGACCAGGTACCGAAGCGCGAAAGGGCCGTGACGACCGGCCAGCGTTCGGTGGCGCAGTAAGGGCAGTACTCCGCGCCGTAGTAGAGGACTCCAGGCTTGCCGTTGTAAGTGAGAGCCGCACCGCTGACCTTGGTGGGCGGGGTCTTGACGGTGCCGGTGCCGACCGCGGCGAAGGCCGAATCGGGGACGGTCGTGACCTGCTTGACGATGGCCGGGTTAGCCGGGGTGCGCACCGTCGCGACATTCTTCTTGTCGCTCTTGGACGCCCAGATGCCGATCATGGCGCCGACAACGGCCAGGATCACGACGACGACAGCGCCGACCGTAAGCATCTTGCGGCGGCGTTCCTTCTTGCGCTGCTGCTCCCGAAGGGCGGCGGACCGCGCGCGGGCATTGGGGCGACTACGCCCCGTCTTGCCGGTGTCGGTTGCCATGTGTCTCCTGACGTTCTCGTCCGACGTACTGTCGCGTGCGCCCGGGAGCACCGGCCACGGGCGCCATTCTGACCCACATAGCTGAAAATGCTCTGCTACGCCGGTCAGATACCGCTTGCTCAACGATCCTGATCGCGGCGGACGTTCCCACTGGTGCTTATATCGGTCCCACACCCGCGTCCAATAGGAGGAGCCCGATGGCTACCCGCGATGAGATCTGTGCCGTCTGTGACCAGTACATCGCGCTATTGAGCAAAGGTGACGTCGAAGGAATCGTAGCGCTCTACGACGCGGCAGCCCGGGTCGAGGATCCGCTGGGCACGCCGCCCAAGAACGGTCACGACCAGATTCGCGAGTTCTACGCGGGAGTATCCGGCGTCAGCATTACGGCGACCCGGCTCGGGCCGGTGACCGTCGTGGGACACGAAGCGGCGTTTCAGTTCCGGGTCGACGTCCCGGTCGGAGAGGACACGATCTCCATGGTCACGACTGACCTGATGACCTTCGATGACAGCGGCAAGGTCGTCGCCATGAAGGCGTACGCCGACATGGACGCGAAACCGGGCACCTGACAGCACAGATAGGCGCCGGATAGGCGCTGGGCCGAACCGCGACCACGAGCAACCAGTGGAATACGTCACATTCGACGAACCTCTTCGGCTCCTCCAGCGAACGTTCAGGTGATGGGATCGGCCGTTCGGAGGCCGGCCAGGACGCCAAGGGGTTGGATCGCGTGGCGCGTGACACCAGCTCAGCAACCGCCGGCTCACTCGCCGTAGATCGGCGTCGGATCGCCGTCATCGGCAGCGGAATCGCCGGACTGACCGCCGCCTACGTCCTGCAACGAACAGCCGACATCACGCTTTACGAAGCGCAAGGCCGCCTGGGCGGGCACTCCCACACTCACGACGTCCTCGACCAGGCGTTGGGTCAGACCCTTGCCGTCGACAGCGGGTTCATCGTCCACAACCGCGCCACCTACCCGACTTTGCTGCGGATTTTTGCCGAGCTCGGCGTCCAGACGCAGGAGACGGAGATGAGCATGTCGGTCTCCTGCGGCGGGTGCGGTCTCGAATACGCCGGCGCACGCGGGATCCGCGGCCTCTTCGCCCAGCCGCGATCGCTGACCCGCGGGCGCTACCTGCGGATGCTCGCCGAGGTCCCCCGGTTTCACCGGGCGGCGCGAGCCGTACTGGCGGCCGGTGAGATCCCTGGCGACCCGCGGGGCGAGGAGACGCTCTCCGACTTTCTGACGGCGGGCCAGTACTCGCCGTACTTCATCAGCCACTTCGTGACACCGCTGGTCGCGGCAGTGTGGTCCTGCTCCCCCGCCACCGCAGGCCGCTACCCGGCGCGCTACCTCTTCGCCTTCCTGGCCAACCACGGGATGCTGTCAGTGACGGGTTCACCAACCTGGCGCACCGTGGTCGGAGGGTCGCGCACCTACGTGGAGCGACTGGCCAAGGAGCTGTCGGCGGTGCTGACAAGCACGCCGGTGAAGTCGCTGCGCCGGCTGCCCCAAGGCGGCGTCGAAGTCACCGACGACGCAAACCAGACCTTGAGTTACGACGCCGTCGTCCTCGCGACCCACCCGGATCAGGCCCTGACCCTGCTGTCTGATCCCACTCAGGCGGAGCGCGAGATCCTCGGAGCGTTCCGTTACTCCAAGAACGAGACGCTGCTGCACACCGACGCGAGCATTCTGCCCAGCGCCGCCCAAGCTAGGGCGTCCTGGAATTACCGCATGAGCTCATGCCAGGACCACGCGCAGCAGGTGCTGGTCAGTTACGACATGACCAGACTTCAGCGGCTGCCGACGCAGACCCGCTACCTCGTCTCGCTCGGATCGCGTGCGCATGTCGACCCGTCCTCGGTCATCGCCGAGATGATCTACGAGCATCCGATCTACAGCCCGGAGTCCCTCGCCGCGCAGCGCAGGCTTCCCGAGCTCACCACCTCAAGTTTTGCCCTTGCCGGCGCTTGGCACGGCTGGGGCTTTCACGAGGACGGGGCCCGCTCGGGACTGGCTGCAGCGCAGGCTCTTGGCGGCTCCTGGTGACGGCAGCAGCGCTTTACGAGACCCGGGTCAATCACGTCAGAGCCGATCCCCTGCGCAACGCGTTCAGCTACCGCAGCTACCAGTGGCTGGTCGACCTCGACGCGCTGCCGACGCTGCCCAGGCTGCTCTCACCGTTCGCGCGATTCGAATCCCGTGACCATCTCGGCGATCCCACCCAGTCGCTGCGAGCCAACATCGACGCCTACCTCGCCGAGAACGGGATCGATCTTGGCGGCGGCCGCGTCGACATGCTGACGAACGCCCGGGTACTTGGCTACGTCTTCAATCCGCTGACGGTCTATTGGTGCCACAACGCCTCCGACGAGTCGTTGGCCTGCGTGATCGCCGAAGTCCACAACACCTACGGAGGGCGGCACCGCTACCTGCTGCGCACGGACGACAGAGGCCGCGCTGAGGTCGGCAAGGAGTTCTACGTCTCGCCGTTCTACGAGGTCGCCGGCCGCTACTCGATGAGCCTGCCTGAGCCCGCCGACAAGCTCGCGCTGTCGATCACCTTGCACCCGCCGAAAGGCGCCACCTTCGTCGCCAGTGTGACGGGGCTTCGTCGCCCTGCGCACGGCGTCGCCCTGATTCGCCTGCTGGTCGGCCGTCCCTGGTCGACGCGCCTGGTCTCGGCCCGGATCCGCTGGCAGGGAATCAGGTTGTACCTGCGTGGACTACCAGTCATCCCCCGCCGCTCCTCCTCCTCAACCGTAAAGGGGCAAGCGTGACCATTTCCACCGACATGCGACGTGCTCCAGCGCGCATACCGGCGCCGCAGTCAGCTCCTTCGACCGCGTCGCTCCCTCCCATCGACCGCCAAACCACCATCGATCCCGCCCGCTGGCCGGACATCGCCACGCTGCCCGATGGACGGCTGCGGGCACGAGTAGCCCAACGCCTCATCGAAGGTGTACTCGGCCGCCTCGAGCTGCAGGTGCTGCTGCCCGAAGGCGCCGTCATCGGCGGCGGCCGGATCGGCGACCCCGTCATGAAGCTCAACCGGCCTGAAGCGTTCTACCGCCGCGTGGGCGCCAGTGGCCTGATCGGCTTCGGCGAGGCGTACATGGCGGGCGACTGGGACGCCGAAGATCTTTCCGGTCTGCTCACGGTCTTTGCGCGCGAGATGGCCACCCTGATCCCGCCGAAGCTGCAACGGCTTCGCGACATCGTCGTTCAGCATCAGCCGCGGCTGCACCGTGGCACCACCGCCGCCACGAAACGCAACATCTCCCACCACTACGACCTTTCCAACGAGCTCTTCGCCCTCTTCCTCGACCCGACACTCACCTACTCGTCGGCGATCTTCCAAGAGACGCCGGGTGCCAACCGGCTGCCACCGCAAGCGGACGCTTCCAACCTCGAATCCGCTCAGGCGCGCAAGATCGAAAGACTGCTCGATGGGGTCGGCGCCGGGCCCGGGATGAGCCTCCTCGAAATCGGAACCGGCTGGGGCGAGCTGGCCCTTCGAGCGGCCAGGCGTGGCGCGACGGTCACCACCGTCACGCTGTCCGAGCAGCAGCGTGAGCTCGCGCGTCAACGCGTCGCGGCTGCCGGGGTCGGCGACCGGGTCGATATCCAATTGCGGGATTACCGCGACGTGGCCGGCCAATTCGATGCCATCGTCAGCGTCGAGATGATCGAGGCCGTCGGGGCCGACTTCTGGCCGGTCTACTTCCGCACCCTCGACGACCATCTACTGCCGGGCGGCAGAGTGGGACTACAGGCGATCACCATGCCCGACGACCGGATGCAGGCATCGCGTGACACCTTCACCTGGATCCAGAAGTACATCTTTCCCGGCGGGCTGATTCCCTCCGTGCAGGCGATCGAGCGCAACATCGCCAAGCACACGACGATGACCGTGCTGGATCGCCACGGATTCGGCCTCCACTACGCGCAGACCCTTGCCGTCTGGAGGGCGTCCTTCGAGGCTCACCACCAGGACGTGGATGCGCTCGGATTCGATGCGACCTTCCGGCGCATGTGGAGCCTCTACCTGGCCTACTCGGAGGCCGGCTTCCGCTCCGGATATCTCGATGTCTACCAGTACATCTTCGCGAAGTAAGGGCCGAAATGACACTTCTCGTGGACACCACGACCAAAGGAATCGCCTCCGAGTTGGCGGCTCTCGTAGAGCCGGTCTTCGGCGGCGAACTGCCCTTTCGGCTACGGGCTTGGGACGGCAGCGAGGCAGGACCGCAAAACACGCCGGTGGCCATCCTGCGCTCGCCTGCTGCGTTGCGGCGCCTGCTGTGGTCGCCGGGCGAGCTCGGCCTGGCGCAGGCGTACGTCACGGGCGAACTCGACGTGGAAGGCGACCTCAAGTCCGCGCTCTCCAACGCGAGGGCCACCATGCGGACAAGCGGTGTCAGCAGGCGACGGCTCACAGCAAGCCAGCTCACCCAGGCCGTCGCCACTGCCCGTCGCCTGGGGGTGATCGGGCGCCGGCTGCCGGCTCCGGCGTCGCAAGCGCGGCTCACTGGCCGGCTGCATACCCGGCTGCGTGATCGGTCGGCCATCTCCCACCACTACGACCTGTCCAACGACTTCTACGCTCTCGTACTGGACCCGAGAATGGCGTATTCGTGCGCCTACTGGACCTCGGACTCCCCCGACTACACGCTCGAGGACGCCCAGCGGGACAAGTTCGATCTGGTCGCCAGCAAGCTCGATCTGAAGCCGGGGCAGCGTCTCCTCGACGTCGGGTGCGGGTGGGGATCGATGTCGCTGCACGCCGCCGCGAACTACGGCGTCAGCGTCACGGGGGTGACCCTGTCCCGCGAGCAGCGGGCTTTTGCATCACAGCGGGCGAAAGACGAGGGTTTGGCTGACCGGGTCGACATCAGGCTGCAGGACTACCGCGATGTCTCGGACGGTCCCTACGACGCGGTCGTCTCGCTGGAGATGGGCGAGCACGTCGGTCAGGGCAACTATCCGGTCTACGCCGGCCAGCTTTATCGCCAGCTGCGCCCCGAGGGGCGGCTGCTGCTGCAGCAGATGTCGCGCCACGACTCCCACCCCGGCGGCGGCGCCTTCATCGAGTCCTACATCGCACCTGACATGTACATGCGTCCGGTCGGGCAGACGGTCGACCTGCTGGAGAGCGCCGGCTTCGAGGTGCGCGACGTGCACGCGTTGCGCGAGCACTACGTGCGCACCGTCGCGGCCTGGTATGACACCTTCGAAAAGCGCTGGGACGATGCGGTCGCGCTGGTGGGTGAGGAGGTCGCCCGCGTGTGGCGGCTCTACTTCGTCGGCGGGGCGCTCGCCTTCGAGGAGGGCCGCATGGGCGTTGATCAGATCCTGGCCGTCAAGCCTGCCGCCGACGGGACGAGTTCCATGCCGGCGACACGTATCAACTACGCGGGGTAGACAGCCGGAGTGCCGCCCTACCCCACGGCTGGATCCGATTTCTCCACGGCGCCATTCTTACGTGGCCTGCCCATAACGCTTGCGGCAGTGGCGATCACGCTCGCCATCACCTTCGCCATCGCACTCTGGCGAGGGCATCACAGCGTCATCGACGTGACGTGGGGCCTGGGCTTCGCGGTCATAGCCATCACCTCACTGATCGCCTCCGCGGGCCATGGCGACATGACCCGACGGGTGTTGGTCGCATCGTTGACCACCCTGTGGGGGCTTCGGCTCGCGATCCACATCGGGCGTCGCAATTGGGGCAAGGGCGAGGACCCCCGGTATGCCGAACTGCTCGCCAAAGCGCCCGGCAACCGCCAGCTCTACGCGCTGCGCAAGGTGTATCTGACCCAGGGCATCGTCATGTGGTTCGTCTCGCTGCCGGTGCAGGTCGCCATGTACATGGGTAGCCGGCCGGGGCTGCTCACCTGGCTCGGCACCGCCGTCTTCGCTGTCGGCTTCTTCTTCGAATCCGTCGGCGACTGGCAGCTGACCGCTTTCAGGGCCGATCCGAACTCCAAGGGCAAGGTCATGGACCGAGGCCTTTGGCGATACACCCGGCACCCGAATTACTTCGGTGACGCCTGCGTCTGGTGGGGCCTCTACCTCATCGCCGCCCAGCAGTGGCAGGGCGCACTGACGATCCTGTCGACCGCACTGATGACGTACACCCTCGCGAACGGCACCGGCAAACCCATGCTGGAAAAAGGAATGTCGGAGCGGCGGCCGGGCTACGCCGACTACGTGCGCCGCACCAGTGGGTTCATCCCCTGGATACCTCAGCCACCCAGTCCTGGGGGGCCATCAAGGGCATCAGGCCCGTCAGCGCCTTAGGCCGTCGTTCCGCTCAGCACGACGTGAGTCGGGCTTGCCGGCGCTTTACGTCCGGCCTCGAAGGAGACCGCGACCTGGCTGACGTCAGACGTCTTGAAGGGCAGGTCCGTCGCCTTGAGCGCCACCGGGGAAGTTCCGTGCACGTCGAAGGTCGCCAGCGCGCTGCGAACCCCGTGGGTGTCAGCCGCCCAAAGGACGTAGACGCTGTCGTCGGTGTCGTTAGCAGGCAGCCCATTGGCTACCAGGTAGACGCCCTGATTGGTCATGACGGCCTTGGCCGCCGCGGTGTCAGTAGCCGTGCCGGTGCCGGTGCCGGTGAGGGTGACCACGCGCGAGCCAGGCGTGAGTAACCACTGCTCGACCGCGCTATTGGTGCCGGCTGACCTGCCGCTGTCAGCCACGGCCAATGTCACCGGAACTGCCACCGCAATGCCGACTGCAGCTGCCAATGCACCGACCGCGACGCGGCTGCGCAGCTGCATCCGACGGCCACGCGAAGGCTGAGATCTGCCCGCTGAGCCGCCGTCACCCCCGGAACCCGGCGCCGCAATGACTCTCGGCGCTGGGTCAGCCGGCGGCGCAGGGGAAGGAGTCACAGCTGGCGAGACGGGCGCCGACGCTGCCGGCTCACTCACGACCCGCGGCTCAGCGGCGGCCGCCGCGAGAATGCGCGCTCGCAGCGACGGCGGAGGCGGCTCAGGCGGCAGGAAGTCCGCGAACATGGCGCCCAGCTCGGCCGTATCGGCGACCAGCCGGGCGCAGCTGTTACAGGTCAACAGATGCGCGGCGAGGCGCTGCTCGTCCTCTGGCTCGAGCGCGTGCAGGGCATAGCCCGCCGCCAGGCCTTCGTAGTCTTCGTGGTCGTTCATCTGAGCTCACCCAGATTGCTGTAGCGGGCGCCGAGCTGCACGCGTAACGCGCGTACTCCGGCGAGCATCCGCGTCTTCACTGTGCCCAGTGGGGCTCCGGTGATCGAAGAGATCTCGCGCTGCGTGTAGCCCTGGAAGTACGCGAGCAGCAGAGCTTCGCGTTGGGGAGCCGGCAGCTCCTTGAGGGCCTCCCGCACTTCGGCACCCTGGAGCCGGGCCACGGCCTGCTCAGCGGTACCGGCGTCTTTTGAGGCAAGCTCGGCCAGTCCGTCGTCGGTAGCGACCCGGCCACGCCGCTGGAGCGCCTCTCTGCGCAAAACGTCGACCGCACGACGGTGAGTGAGGGTGAGCAGGAAGGTCGCAAGGCTGCCCCGCGTCGCATCGAAACGCTCCGGGGCCCGCCACAAGGCCAGGAGCGCCTCTTGGACTGCGTCTTCCGCGAGACCGGCGTCTCCGAGTAGCCGTCTGGCCAGGGCGTAGCAGCGGCTTCCGTACTCGTCGTAGACCTCGCCCAGCGCCTCCTGATCCCCCGCCACCAGGCGGCCGACGACGGCGCCGACGTCAAACGCCGACGTCCCATCCGGCTGGGGATCGGGCGGCGGGGACACTCTTACAGTCTCCTCGACAATCTGCGCGGTCGCCGACACGTCCGGTATTCGCACCGACTGCGCAAACGGTTCATCCCGGTCGTCGCTGGGCAGGTCGGACGGCTCGGGACTCTGCGCTATGAGCCTGACGCCTGGTGCGGAAAGTGCGCGATTACGCGGTCGACGTGGCGCTCGGCACCGGCGGAGGCTCCGGAGATCAGCAGGATCGCCGCGATGGCTGCTACGCCGGTGGCGAAACCCACGGCCAAGCCCAGCAGAGCTGCGCCCGCCACCGCGCCGATCCCGGCTCCGATCAGCGCATAAAGAATTGTCAGAGCGACAGCGCCCTCAGCGATGCTGAGCCAGCTGCTGAACGGTCGGTGGGACCCGTCGACCAGCGAAGGATCGTCGCCATCGGCGAGATCCGGGAGAATTGCCAAGTCATGGGTGTCATGCGAACGCGAGTAGACGGAGAGTGAGGAAGCGGAGGAATTTGTCGCTATCGAGGTATTAATTCGCATATCCACAGCCATCTCTTACCCCCTTGTGACCCATCTCTCCCACGCAGCATGCAGGAAATACTTGCGTAGCGACGACTACGGCCTTCTTTGACTGTTCGTGTCGCGGCTTGGTAGACACGACGTATGCCCAGCCAGATCCCGCTGGTCGACTACCTCGTGCTGGGTGATAGTCCGCATCTCGTGGCCCACGAGTGCACCAGCTGCAGCGCCAGGTTCTTCGACCGCCGCAATGCCTGCGCCTCCTGTGGAGGCACCACCTTTACGACGGCAGAGATTGCCACTGAGGGCGAGGTGCGCGCCTACTCCATCGTCTCGATGGCGGCGCCCGGCATTCCAGTGCCCTTCGTGCCCGCGATCATCGATTGCAAGGGCACCAGCGTGCAGGCGAATGTCATCAACTGCCCGCCCGACCCTGAGCATGTGAAGACTGGCATGCACGTCAGACTGGCTACATACTCGCTTGGCCCCGACGCGGAAGGCACCGAAGCCATCGGCTTCGGTTTCGAACCTGCCTAGTTAGCACCGAAAGGCACGAAGATGAGCGAAGCCGTCTGGATCCTCGGGATCAAAATGACGAAGTTCGGCAAGCATCTCGACAAGGATCCCGTCGACCTCGCTGCTGAAGCCGCACTCGGCGCTCTGGCCGATGCGGGCGTCACCATGAAAGACATCGGAGTCCTCGCCGGCGGCCATCTGATGGGCGCCGCCGGAGGTATCGGTCAGCAGCTCCAGAAGCAGATCGGACAGACCGGCATCCCGGTCTTCAACGTCTCCAACGCCTGCGCCACCGGGGCCACCGCGCTGCGCGTTGCCGTCATGGCGGTGAAGGCCGGCGAATGTGACATGGGACTGGCGTTCGGGGTCGAGAAGCTCTCCGGCGCAGGCCTGCTTGCCGGCGGGGCGCGGGCGGCAGATAACCCGAACTGGACCCCGTCAGGTCGCGTCGGCGCCGTAGCCGGCACTGACGGGCGCATCGGCACCCAGACCATGCCGGGCGTCTTCGCTCAGATCGGGATGGAGTACGACCACAAGTACGGCGGCGCGACCTTCGAGCTCTTCGCCAAGATCAGCGAGAAGAACCACGCCCACTCGACGCTGAACCCGCTGGCGGCCTACCAGAAGCGCTTCACGCTCGACCAGATCATGAACGACATCATGATCGCCTACCCCAACACCCGTCCGATGTGCTCGGCCAACTGCGATGGTGCCGCCGCGGCCGTGGTCGTCAGCGACTCCAAGCTCAAGACCCTGTCGCTGGAGCAGCAGCGTCGCGCTGTCAAGATCTCGGCATCGATCCTGACGAGTGACCCCTGGGAAGAGGCCTGCCAGGTGCTCCCCAACGTCAACACCCTCACGCGAAACGCCGCGCAGCAGGCCTACAACCAGGCAGGCATCTCCCCCGACGACCTCGACCTCGTCGAGCTGCACGACTGCTTCGCCACCGCTGAGCTGGTGCACTACGACAACCTCGGGCTCTGCGAGCCGGGCGGAGCGGTCGACTTCTTCGAGTCAGGGGCCTCCTGGCGTGACGGCAAGACCCCGGTGAACGTGTCCGGTGGGCTGGAGTCCAAGGGCCACCCCATCGCCGCCACCGGTATCGCCAACATCTGGGAGGTCTGCCATCACCTGCGCGGCGAGGCCGGCGACCGCCAGATCGCCGGTGCCAAGGTCGGCCTGGCCCACGTGATCGGCCTCGGCTCCGCCTGCGGCGTCCACGTGCTGGAGAAGTCAGCCCTCTAAGGTCCACAAGATCAACGCTTCAATGATCATGGTCTGAGGCTTCTGAGCCCGTCTAAACCATGATCATTGAAGCGTTCAGGGGTTAGACGAGCGCGGCAGCCTCTTTGACGCGGGCGTCCCGGTCTTCGATGAGCTTCTTGCCCGGGCCGGTGCGGAAGTACGGGATCACGTACTCGCCCAGGTTGCGAATCGTCTCCATCATCGCCGACTGCGGGATCGTCCCCATCTGGTTGAGGAAGAGGATCTCGTCGGCGCCGGCGTCGATGAGCCGGGTGACATAGCCGATCGCGTCATCGACCGTGCCGTAGGCGTGATTGGGATTGAGCAGCGCCAGGCTGGGGTCTGAGAAGTCGACGCTCACCCGCTCGGAGCCGATCTGGGCCTCGATCACCTGCGTGCCGTCGCCGGTGGTGGTGGTCATGTCCAGCGGCCACTCATCCGGAGTGGGCAAAGGCATCTTGCCGCCGCTTGCCCAGTGGCCGATCGACTCCATGAAGAAGCGCTGACCGCGCACCCCCATCCGACGGGCCGCCTGCCCGTCCTCGAGGACAACGGCCGGGCAAAGGGCCGCGAAGTGTTCGGTCGGGCGGAAGCCGACTTGCTGCTCCGGGTCACGATTGGCGTAGGCCTCCCGGTAGACCCGATTCTTCTCGGCGACCTGCTCCGGACCACCGAATCCGAGCACCAGAGCACCAATGCCGCGAGCACCGGCGTCGACGAGGCTTTCGGCGTGCGTGCAGGCCATGTAGAGGCGGGGGTGCGGTGCCTGCAGTGGCTTGGGATGCACCGGCCTGGCCGGCACATCGATGAATTCCCCGTGGTGCTCGACGACGTCTTCGACCCAGAAGCGCGGGATGAGCCGCATCGCCTCTTCGATCATGGGCCGCAGCGTGGTGATGTCGTAGCCGAAGGTGCCGGACTCCTGCTGGGTGCCGCCCTTGCCGAAGCCGACCTCCAGCCGGCCGTCGGACAGGATGTCCAGCGTCGCGCAGCGCTCGGCGACCTTGACCGGATGGTTCATCTGGACCGGCAGGCAGATCACGCCGTGGCCGATGCGGATGCGCTTGGTCGCCCCCGCGACGTAGGCCAGGAAGGTCTCCGGAGCGCTCATGTGCGCGTACATCGTCAGGGCGGTGTGCTCGACGGCCCAGATGACGTCGAAGCCGAGCTCGTCGGCCAGCAACGCCTGCTCACGTACCTCACGAAAGATCTGGTGATCGCCCTCGCGGGTCGGATTGGCGGTCTGGGCCTCGTAGATCAGGGAGAATCGCACGGCGTAGTGCTCCTTCGTTCCGGCTGCGTCAGAGCTATCCTGTAGCCACTGGCTACACCTGTCAAGGAGGCGCCGCCTTGTCCCTCTCTCCGCCACCCGAAAGTCCGCCGCGCCCCACCGGCAAAGACGAAATCACCGACGCCGTACTCGATGCCGCCGAGCGACTCTTCGCGGCCGCCGGTCCGGCCGAGGTATCGCTGCGCGCCATCGCTCAGGACGCCGGGGTGACGTATGGCCTCGTCTACCGGCATTTCGGCACCAAGGACGTCCTGCTGGAACGGCTGCTCGAGCGGTATGCGCAGCGGTGGCGGGCCCATCTGGGCACGGCGCCGGACTACGTTGACGCGCTCGAGGACCTCCTCGGCAGCTCGTTCGACACGGGCCCCTACCTGCGCCTGCTGGCGTGGTCGCTGCTCACCGGCGATTCCAGCAGATCAGCCGACAGCTACCGGCGACACACCACGCTGGACGAACTCCCCCCGCTCTCGCCGGCCGGCAGCCAGGCAGACGAGACAACGGCCGGACTGAATACGGCCGCGGCACTGGCAATGGCGTTCGGTTGGCGATTTTTCAACCCGTTCATCCGGGCCGCGCTACATCTCGAGGAGCAGGATCCGGACACAGTCCAAGACGACATCCGCCAGCAGTTGCGACGCCTGATCGAGAACTAATCGGCCACGAGCGGCCCGCGGTAGGTATTCGCTGATCATCGGCCGAAAAGCAGCCACCACCTACCGTTACCTGGCGGCGAAAGCAGATCCACTCGCGTCGATGACGTCGAGCACCTCGAAAGTCGGCTCGATTCCAGGCCGAGAACCGCCAAAGGCAGCGTCGACCGCGGGGTGGATGCGGTCCTCAAAAGCCTTGGTGCAGGCCTCTTCCGACTCCCAGACATCGATATAGCGCAAGCCACCGGCGGGCAGGCGCACGCACAGGTGCAGCACGGACCCGGCCATGGGCTCGTCGCCGAATCCATCAGTGATCTTGCGGTAGAAGGCCTCGTCGATCGGAACATCCTGCGTGAAGGCGTACACGGCCACTCCCAAATTAGTCCGAAAGACATTCGGATGAATATTGGTAACGTAGGCGCTGATGACTGACGCCGTCAACCAGCAGGTGGGTCCGCGTCCCTACCGGGCCCCCCGGCGTGACGCCGCGGCGCTCGTTACCCGGGAAGCCGTGTTGAGTGCCGCCCGCGAGCTCTTCACCACTCAGGGCTATGCGAAGACGACGGTGACGGCGATCGCCGAGCGGGCCGGAGTAGCGCTCGACACCGTGTACGCCTCTGTCGGACGCAAGCCAGCGCTAATGCGGGAGCTGGTAGAGACCGCGATCTCCGGGCAGGCCCAAGCGGTCCCGGCCCTCGAGCGGGGATACGTTGCCCGAGTCCGGCAAGCGGCCGCGCGCCCGGGAAAAGCTCGCCATCTATGCGGCCTCGGTGGTCGACGTTCAGGAGCGGCTCGCACCGATCTTCCTGGCTTTACGGGAAGCCGGCGCGACGGACCCGAGCTGTCGAGCCCTGTGGAAGGAGATTTCCGACCGGCGGGCAGCCAACATGCGGCTGTTCGCGGCCGATCTGCGCACAACCGGTGAGCTGCGCACGGATCTGACCGACGACGAGGTCGCCGACATCGTCTGGAGCTTGAATTCCTCCGAATACTTCGTCCTGCTCGTGCACGAGCGGGGTTGGACTCCGGAGCGCTTCGAGCGCTGGCTCCATGAGGCGTGGGCCAGGCTGCTGCTCGCCGCCTGAACTCGCTGCGTGACACAGTGACGCGTGGCCCGGACCCGGTTCCTGGCGGGAGGGCTGGTCTGGGCGACCACCGCGCAGTTCTTCGTCGTGCAAGCGGTCGCCCAGCAGGGCTGGCGAGGTTCCCGGCCCTACAGCCTGACCCACAGCTGGATCAGCGACCTGGGTGCCACGTCATGCGGTAGGTACGCCGGCGGCGGGGGAACGCTGGTCTGCTCACCGCGCCATGTACTCGTCAATGTGGGATTCGTGCTCCTCGGCGCCCAGATCATCGCGGGCGCCGTCCTGCTCAGACCGCTGCTGCCCGATGCTCGGTCGTCCCGCGCGGCGCTGGTGCTGCTGATCATTGCGGGCGCTGCGCTGCCCTTTGTGGCCGGGTTTCCCGAGGACACCGGCAGGCCCTGGCACGCCGTCGCCGCCACCATCCACCTGGCAGCAGCGGGCCTGGGAACCATCGCCGCCGGCTTCGCCCTGCGAGCGTCCGGACGGCATCGGATCGCCGGCCTGACCTTTCTGCTAGGTGGCGCTTCGCTTCTTGGCACTGCGCTGACCGGCGCGGGACTTGGTGCCGACGTCGGGCGCGCCGCCGTCGAGCGCTTGGCAGCCTGGCCATTCACTGCGTGGACCTGCCTCGTCGGGCTCCTGGTCCTGATTGGCTGCACGGCGTCGGTGACGTCCACCGACCGGCCCGCGGCTACACCTCTGCGAGGGTCTTGAGCGGCAGCGGCAGGTGGTCATTCAGCACGGACACATAGGCAGCCGCGTCGCCGAGGGCGGGAAGGCTCAACAACTCCGCTTCGGTCCGACGACTGGCCAGGGCGCGTACCGCTTCCCAAGGGTCGACGAGCAGGGTCCACCCGGCCTCTCCCGGATGCGTCGCCCACGATCGACCCCCCGCACGCACCGCGATGGCGTCCAGGCCGGCCTCCTGAAGCCGGCGGCTGAAGGCCTCAAGTACTCGCGGCAGCAGCTCGTCGGTGTTCAACGCGGAATGGTCGGGCCGGTCCAATGCGGCGCGCAGGTCGTGCTCGTGTATGCCCAAATCGTCAAAGAGCAGGCCGGCCGGCCCGTTGAGCAGTGCCGGCAGGCGATCGTCGAGCGCGTGCCACTCGGCTAGCAGCGATCCCACGTCCTGCGACGTTCGCTCGGCAACCAGTAGATCGAGCCACTCCTGCAGGTCGCCGTTGGGCCGGCGCCCTCCGCCGAGCGCTGCTGGCAAGGCCACCAGATGCGCGATCAGATCCCGCGCTCTCCAGTCCGGGCAGGCAGGTACAACGCGGTCGAGCTCACGCTGATTGGCCCCGGTCACCAGATCACTCACACGTGCCCTGGTCTGGCGATATGCCGCAAAAGTATCCACTTAGTGTGTATCCGATGTCAGAGGCCTGACTTCAGACCCGAGAGTGCCAAAACGCACAGCCGCGGCCTCCGTTCTGTCACAAGTTTGAAACATGCCCGGTACTTTGCGCGCCTAATTTGACAGGTCACGAGTGCGGAAGTTTGCGCCGTCTCCCCCTTCAAATCTCCAGCCGAGTTCAGCGATATCAAGGAGTCAGCCAGTATGAGCGGAAGCACTGCTCGCCTCGATGCGATCAATGCCGTTAAGGCTTACACGCCTCCGGCAAGCAGCTTCGAGCCAGGCGAGGTGCCGGGCGAGATCTTCGGCGAGAATGTCTTCACCAAGACGGTCATGCAGAAGCGTCTCCCCAAGGCGGTCTACAAGTCGGTGCTGGGCACCATCGAGCACTCCAAGACGCTCGACCCGAGCGTCGCAGACGCCGTAGCCATTGCCATGAAGGACTGGGCGATGGAGAAGGGCGCGACCCACTACGCCCACGTGTTCTACCCGCTCACCGGGCTCACGGCCGAAAAGCACGACAGCTTCCTCGAGCCTGGCGGCGACGGCGCATCGATCGCCGAGTTCGCCGGCAAGACGCTGACCCAAGGCGAGCCCGACGCTTCCAGCTTCCCCAACGGCGGCTTGCGCTCGACCTTCGAGGCCCGCGGCTACACCGGCTGGGACGTCACGAGCCCCGCCTACATCCTGGAAAACCCGAACGGCAACACGCTGTGCATCCCGACGGTCTTCGTGTCGATGACGGGTGAGGCGCTCGACCACAAGACCCCGCTGCTGCGTTCGCAGCAGGCCATGGCCGTGCACGCCGAGCGCATCCTGAAGCTGTTCGGCCACCCGAATCCTGACGCCGTCGTGTCCTTCTGCGGGGCCGAGCAGGAGTACTTCCTGATCGACGAGAGCTTCTTCTACTCAAGGCCCGACCTCCTGAACACCGGCCGCACGCTCTTGGGAGCCAAGCCGCCCAAGGGCCAGGAGTTCGACGACCACTACTTCGGGTCGATCCCGGACCGTGTCCTGGGATACATGCTCGACGCCGAGCGAGAACTCTTCAAGCTGGGCATCCCGGCCAAGACCCGCCACCAGGAAGTCGCCCCCGGACAGTTCGAGCTCGCGCCGATGTTCGAGCGGGCGAACGTCGCGGCCGACCACCAGCAGCTCCTGATGGTCACCCTCAAGCGGATTGCCAAGAAGCACGGCATGGCCTGCCTCTTCCACGAGAAGCCCTTCGAAGGCATCAACGGGTCAGGCAAGCACGTCAACTTCTCGCTGGGTAACGGCACCGAAGGCAACCTGCTGCTTCCCGGCGACACCCCCCACGCCAACGCTCAGTTCCTGGTCTTCTGCGCCGCCGTGATCCGCGGCGTCCACAAGTACGGCGGACTGTTGCGCTCCTCGGTGGCCTCGGCTACCAACGACCACCGGCTCGGCGCCAACGAGGCTCCCCCGGCGATCATCTCGATCTTCCTCGGCGACCAGCTCACCGACGTCTTCGACCAGATCGCCAAGGGCGGTGCCACCTCCTCCAAGGAGAAGGGCGCGCTGCAGATCGGCGTCGACACCCTGCCGGTCCTGCCGACCGACCCGGGCGACCGCAACCGGACCAGCCCGTTCGCCTTCACCGGCAACCGTTTCGAGTTCCGTGCCCCGGGCTCGCTGCAGTCGGTCGCCGGCCCCATGGTGACCATCAACACGATGCTGGCGGAGGCGCTCGACCACATCGCCACCGAGCTCGAAGCTCTTCTCGCTGACGGCACCGAGTTCAACACCGCCGTCCAGAAGGTGCTGGAAGAGATCATCACGGTTCACGGCCCGGTCGTGTTCAACGGCGACGGCTACTCCGAGGACTGGCAGGTCGAGGCGGCTGCCCGTGGGCTTCCGAACCTGCGTACGACGCTCGACGCGCTTCCGGAGCTCATCACCGACGAAGCCATGGAGCTTTTCAGCCACTACGGCGTCTTCACCGCCCACGAGATGCACAGCCGCTTCGACATCTCCTTGGAGCAGTACGCACTCAGCATTGGTGTCGAAGCCCGTACCACGCTGGAGCTCGGCGCGACCGTCATCCTGCCGGCCGCGATCCGCTACCAGACCGAGCTCGCCACCAACCTCATCGCCCTCAAGGGACTGGGCGTCGAGTACGACTCCTCGACCCTCGATGCGGTATCAGCGGGGATCGCGGCACTTCGGGCCGGCATCGCCGAGTTGGCCGACCATCTAAGTCACGACCACGCGACCACGCCGCTTGAAGAAGCAGAGGAAGCCCTGAACGATTTCCTCCCGAGCATGGACGCGGTCCGCAAGGCCTCGGACACGCTCGAGACGCTCGTCGCTGACGACCTCTGGCCGATCCCGACCTATCAGGAAATGCTCTTCATCCTGTAGGCCCCACTACGCGGGACAGCCCCGGTCGACTTTCGAGTCGGCCGGGGCTGTCGTTTTTTGTCAGCTAGTTTTTCAGCTTGCTTTATCAGCGGGCTTTCAGGCGCTGCTGACGGGGCACCGGACCGAATTTGCCGGCTCGGAAATCACTGAACGCCTGCGCAATCTCAGCCGGTTTGTTCATGACGAACGGGCCGCCGAACTCCACTCGTTCGCGGATCGGCTTACCGCTGTAGATCATCAGTTTGCTGGGCTCATCCCGATCAGCTGCCGTCAGGCGCAGATAGGAATCGCCCCGCTGACCGGGCAGCGGATCGGACCAGGCGGTCTGCCCCTCCGCCAGAGGCCGACCGGCGATGGTGACTTGACCCGCCAGCACGTACGCGAAGGCCCGATGATTCGCCGGTAGTGCGTAGTCGAGCGTGGTTGCCGGCTCGAGCGTGACGATCGCCCCCTGCACCGGCTGATGGTTTCGGGCGGGCCCCTGCGCTCCTGCTACCTGTCCGGAAACGACGTCGAGCACAGCGCCCGCGTGCGCCACTTTCGGCCGGTCCACTGCCAGTACGTCTTGGTAGCGCGTGTCGGCCATCTTCGAGCGGGCCGGCAGGTTGAGCCACAGCTGAAGGGTGTGCACGTACTCATTGCGATACGCCAGCTCGCGATGAATGATCCCGCGGCCGGCCGTCATCCACTGGACGTCACCCGGCTCGAGGGCGCCTACGTTTCCCAGGTTGTCGCCGTGCTCGAGCACCCCGTCGAGCACGGTCGTCACTGTCTCCAGGCCCCGGTGGGGATGCCACTCGAAGCCGGGCTCGGAGAACCAGTCTTCGGCCAGCATCAGAAACGGGTCGGTGAGCGAGGGGTCCTGTGGCGTGATGATCATCGCCTTGTCGTCCACCTGCGCGTCGGGCCCCAGACGCAGCTTGTCGGTGACCCGAGCGACGCTTCGAGCCGGACCTGTCGGCTGGATGCTCATGCCTTTGCCTCGCCTGTCAGTTGCTGTAGATCCTGGTGGGAACGATAAGCACGGCCGTCCGGTGCTGCTCGAGCATCACCCGGTCATAGGCGTCCCAGTCGTCATGGCTACCGCCGGCCGCCGCGAAAACCTCACGCAGCAGGAGCCGCAGCCGCTCGGCATCGACGGCCGGGTGCGAATCGTCGGGCCCGATCAGTTCGGCGCGACCCTCCACCGCCGCCCAGCGCCAGCCGCTGCGAAAGGTCGCCGTCACCACTGGGCGGGCGCGCAGGTGAGCCAGCTTGACCTTGCCGTAGGTGACGAAAGCAACGACCTGCCCGCCGCCCAGCGGATGAGCCATCACCCCCGCGTTGACGACGGAGGACTGAATGGAGGCGTCAGGGCGAAGTGTCGAAACGACGGCCAGACCCTGCTCCTGCCGGCCGATCTCAGCGGCGTCATCAAGTGTCGTCATGGGCCCGATTCTCCGCCCTATTTGAAGCGCGCCAGTATGGCTATATGCGATTCGCGTTCAAGACCTCACCGCAGAACACCACCTGGGCCGACATGCTGGCCGTCTGGCGTGAGGCCGAGGGCATCGAGTTGTACGAGTCCGGCTGGCTTTTCGACCACTTCTACCCGATCTGGTCGCCGCAGAAGGCAGCTGATCCACGTGACCCATGCCTGGAAGGCTGGACAGCGCTCACCGCTCTGGCGCAGGCGACGCAGCGGCTTCGGCTCGGGATCCTGGTCACCGGGATTCACTACCGCCATCCCGCCGTGCTGGCCAATATGGCGGCGACCGTCGACATCATCTCCGGCGGACGCCTGGAGCTCGGCGTCGGCGCCGGATGGAATGAGCAGGAGTCAGGCGCGTACGGAATCGAACTGGGCACGCCAGGCGAGCGAAGCGACCGGTTCGAAGAAGGCTGCCAGGTGCTCATCGGGCTGCTGTCGCAGGAGTCCACCGACTTCGACGGCAGCTACTACCAGCTGACGGACGCCCGGTGTGAGCCGAAGGGCCCTCAGCGGCCGCATCCGCCGATCGTGATCGGCGGCAGCGGCGAACGGCGAACGCTGCTGACCGCGGCGAAATACGCCCAGCACTGGAACTTCCTCGGCGGCCCGGTCGACGACTTCGCCCGCAAACGCGACGTTCTCTTCAGCCATTGCAGCGATGTGGGACGCGATCCCCAAGAGATCACGCTGTCGAGTCACATCTGGATCGGCTCGGACTCCAAGGAGGAGATTTCCCGCGTGGCCGAGAACGCCGCGAAGTTCAAGGACGCCGGCCTCGATCTGGCGATCATCTACCTCCAACCGCCGCTCAACCCCGCGGTGCTGGCGCCACTGGCGGACGCGTTGGCCCCGCTGGCCGGGGCGTAGCCGACCGGGCTAGGAGAAGAGCTCTCGACCGAACCAGTCGCCCGCACCCGAAACCCCTGGGGGCACGGCAAAAAGGCCACTGCTGACGTGCTTGATGTATTCGTTGAGTGCGTCGTGGGTGCCAAGAGCCAGCTGGATAGGCACGAACTGCTTGCGGGGATCCTTCTGGTAGCAGATGAAGAAGAGGCCGGCCTCGAGCTGACCGGTGGCCGGGTCGTTGCCGTCGGTGAACGAGTAGCCGCGGCGAAGGATCTTTTCGCCGCCGTGGTTGTCAGGGCTGGCCAGCCGAATGTGAGCAGTCGCCGGGATGACGGGCTGGCCGTTCTTGGTCTTGGCCGCCAGATCGACGGTGTCGAACTCATTCTTCTCACCAAGCGGTGCGCCGGTGTCCTTGATGCGGCCGATGACGTTCTCCTGATCGGCCAGGTAGTCGGCGTCCCACGATTCGATCTGCATCCGGATCCGGCGGCTCACCAGGTAGGACCCGCCGCGCATCCACGACTGATCGCTCTCATCGCCGACCCAGACGAACTTGTCGAGGGCTGCCTGGTCCTGCGACTTCAGATTGTTGGTGCCGTCCTTGAAGCCCATCAGGTTGCGCGGCGTCGCCTGTCCGGTGCTCGTGCTGGAGGTGCGACCGAAACCGAGCTGCGACCATCGCATGACCACCGTGCCCCGTCCGATCCGGGCGAAATTACGGATCACGTGGAAGGCGACCACCGGGTCGTTGGAGCATGCCTGGACGCAGATGTCGCCATCGCTGGTGGTGGGGTCCAGCTGGTCGCCGGGCAAGCTCGGCAATGGGGTGAGGGCGGCCGGACGTCGCTTGGCGAGGCCGAAGCGATCGTCGAAAAGCGACGGCCCGAAGCCGACGGTGATGGTCAGCTGGGCGGGTGCCAGCCCCAGCGCCTCGCCGGTGTCGACCGGGGGTGATTGCGGCTGCCCCTCGACGGATCCGACCGGCAGGCCGGCGGTCATCCGGCTGGCGGCGGCTGCCCACAGGCCGAGCATCGCCTTCAGGTCTTCGACATTGACGCTGGTGACATCGAAGGCGGCGAACGCCAGCCGATCCTGCGCATCGGTGGCGATGCCCGCCTGATGCTCGCCGTAGAACGGCACGACTGAGCCGGCCGAACCCTTGGACCCGGAGTCCTCGCTTGCCTCCGCGATGCCGTATCCCACCCCGCCGGCCACGACGACGCCGGCCCCTACAGCGGCTCCGATCAGCCCTCGCCGCGAGAAGCGGCGAGACCGGCCGGGGTTGGAGCCGGGGCCGGAGCCGGCATCAGGGCCGGCCTCACTCACGAGCTGACCACCTTGCCGGCCACCGTCGACAGCGGCTCGCTGACGGCCGTAATAGCCTGCGAGATAGCCCGGGTGTCAGCCGGAGTCAGCGTGGTGAACAGTACGAAACCGCCGGGCTGGGCCGCATCGCGGTACTTGTTGAGCAAGGTGTCCAGGGCGTTGAAGCGAGTCGCGATCGTTGAGCTCAGCGTCGGGTCGATCTTGTCCAACGCCGGCTTGAGCGCGGCGAATGCCTGCTCCGAGCCCTCGACGTTGCCCTGCAGGTCAACCAGGTCGATGTGGGAGTAGCGCTCTTCCTCGCCGGTGATCTTCGTCTTGGATGCCTCGTCGAGGAGTCCGACGGCGCCATTGGCGAGCTCGGCGGGCTGGTAGGTCAGATCCTTGGTGAGCCCCTGCAGCTTCTTGATGTTGGTCATCAGACCGGTCGCGTAAGGAGCCAGCCCCTCCAG
This sequence comes from uncultured Actinomycetota bacterium, assembly GCA_963737695.1. Lineage (GTDB taxonomy): Bacteria > Actinomycetota > Actinomycetes > Frankiales > Frankiaceae > DATAZK01. Next base: position 32,570 of record CAVTTQ010000009.1, on the reverse strand, counting down.
CGACTTGTCCTGGAAGAGGCCCTTCTCGATGCGGTGGTAGCCGGTCCACTGGGACGCCGGTACGTCATCTGCCCGGGCGTCGATGTCGGCATCGAGATTGTCTTTCCCGTTGGTGAAGGACTCAGCCACCGGCTCGATGCGCTCGTAATACGCCCGCGCATTGGCGTATGCCTTCTGCGCGGCCGCCAGGTCGCCGGCCTGGATCGCCGTGACGAGCGGCTGAGTGTTGGTGATCATCAGATCGACCTGGGTGTTGATGTAGCTGGCGTAGTCCTTGGTACCGGCGGCCAGCAGGCTGGAGATGGTGGTCGGAGCCGAGGACACGGTGCCGCCGGTGACCTTGATCGTGGACTTCTCGGTGGTCGCCCCCGGGCAGTAGACGGTGTATTCACCCGCGCCCAGCTCAAGCGCGAAGCTGCCCGCAAACCCGGGTGCCAGATTTTCCTTCTCGCCGATGATCCGGTCCGAGGACAGCAGCTCGACTTCGGTGACCCCGGTCGCGTCCTTGTTCTTGACCTGGAAGGTCAGCGGCCCGGACGTGTAGTCGGTGACGTCGGGCTTGCAGCCGTCGTTGGTGATCGTGATGTTGACCGTGCGTGCGTCGGCACTGCCGGAGGCGAGACGGCTTCGCGCTGGCCCCCGAGCTTGAACTGCTCCCGCAGGCAGCCAGCGTCGCGAGTGCGAGCGCCCCCGATACTCCGGCAAGCGCACGTGTCGTCATCGTTCCTCCGAGAAATCTTTGTGGGATTGGATCATCCGGGCGTTAGGGAAACATACCCTAACCAATCACCGAACTGAGACCCGCTCGGAGGTCGCTGAAGACGCGTCAGTGAGCTCGAGTCCAGCGCCCTCACCAGAAGGCTGGACATCGGTGGTACTGGCACTGGCCAGGTCACTCGGCGGCCGCCGTCGACTCGCCATAAAGGCCCCGATCGCCAGCCCGCCCATCGCGACGCCCGCCAATCCAAGCAGCGTCGGATAGTCCGACCCCCACGATTGCGCCCGCGCCGCCGTAGCCCGCAGCTGCCGGTCGTTGACGGCGGCGCCGGCCCTCGCGGAGGCGGTGGCTGCAACTTGCGTGGTGCGCACTTCGCCCAGCACCAAAGGCGCGGATCCGACCTTTGCACTGGCGACGACGACGGTTTGCCGGCTCGCGTCGAGCAGCCTGCCGGTCTGTGGGTCACGCCAGTATGTGTCGGTGACCTGCTGCTGGTATGTCAGCGGAAGGCGCCCGCTGACGTCTGCCGGCTGAAGCCCGATCGGCAGCCGGCCGCCGTCAAGCTGACGAAGACCATCCAGCGTCACTCCGGCAGGCAGCGTCGCATCGCCGACGACAGCCGCCGACGTCGTGCGACCCAGGACCTCGACATCAATGCCGGCGCGTTGGTCAGTTCCGGTCTTCGTCGCGCCCGCTGACGACCATTGAACGGTCGCCGTGACGGGCAGCTGACGCGCGGCCGCGAAGCCCGCTGCCGCGACCCGGGTGGTCGTGGTGCCACTGACCGCGCTGGTCCACGTCGCCGCAGGATCCGGATTCGGCGTGGACGGGGCCGCCGCGGCGAACGCGACTGCTCCGGCGCCGCAGGCGATGGCCAGCCCGGATGCGGCCCATGCGATGGGGCGCCAAGGGACCCGCCGGCCTGGCGGCCAGGCGATGTAGACCAGCACCGGTACCAGGTACACCAGCCAGGCAACGACCTCTATCACGGTCGGCTTGGACTGGATCCCGAGCACTCCGGTGATCAGTGAGGCCTGGACCGAGCCGGGCCGTACCAACCAGGAGATGTCGAAGAGCTGGTCTTGGCCGGAGTTGATCCAGCCCGCCTCATGGGCGGTGTGAAACGCCGTCATGACCAGACCGGCGGCGACGACCACGAGCACGATTCCGGTGGCCCGAAAGAACTTCGAAAGGTTGATCTTGACGCCGCCGCGGTAGATGCCGTAGCCGAGCGCCACCGCGACCAGGATTCCCAGCAGCGCCCCGAGGCCGGCCGTCAGTCCATTGCCACTGGCCTGGAATGCGGCGAGCAGGAAGACCGCCGTCTCCAACCCTTCGCGCAGCACAGCCAAGAACGCCATGGCGATAAGGGCCTTGGCCGAGTTCTGGGCCAGTGCGTTGCCGGCTACGCCTTCCAGCTGGCCTTTGAGGTCACGTGAGTGGCGCCTCATCCAGACGACCATGTACGTGACCATGCCGACGGCGACCGCGCCGATGACGGTCTCCAGGCCCTCCTGCTGGCGCTGGGGCAGGTTCGCCGAGACCACCTGAAGAATGACCCCGACCGCCAGGCAGATGGTCAGTGCGGAGACGACGCCGATCCACACCCAGCGCAAGGCGTGACCGCCGCCGCGCTGGCGCAGGAATGCCGCCACGATGCCGACGATCAACGCTGCCTCGAGGCCCTCGCGTAACCCGATCACGAAGGTCGCGAGCATGCCGGGGATCCGCCTCGTCTCGCCTAAGGACAGCCTTACTTAACACCCGGAACGCTAACACCGACCGCCGTAAGGGGCTAGAGAATCCCGGGAATCAATCTGCGATCTGAAGGATCTTCAACAGCTCCCGATGATCAGTAATTGTGTAATCAGGAACGCATCCGAGATGCTCCTTCTTGCCTTGATCAGAATCGAACATCACCGTCTTGAGACCGGCCTCACGCGCCCCATAGACGTCGCGATGCATGTCGTTGCCGACATAGAGCGTGTGCTCAGCGGCGACCCCCATCGCCTCCAGCGCCACGTCAAAGAGTCGCTTGTCGGGCTTGCGGTAGCCATAGTCCCCTGAGACCACGATCGGATCGAAGTACTCCAGCAGGCCGACCTGGTTGAGTTCGCCGCGGGCGTATGCACTCTGGGCGTCCGTCACCAGAGCGAGCGGGAAGTGCCGGCGCAGGGTCTCGAGCACCTCTCGTACATAGGGATACAAACGCAGCTGGCGGCGGGCGATCCCGCGGCCCATCTCGGCCAGGAAGAGCGGCATCTGGGCCAACTTCTCGGCGGGCAGCCGGCGGGTGAAGTCCGTCATGTGATCGTCGATGATGGTCCGCCAGATCGCCACGGCGTCGAACTCAGGATGAAGTTCGGGGCTCGCTTTCTGCTGCGCCTTCATCGTCTGGAAGTAGAGATCGCGTACCTGCCAGCGCCGCAGGTCGATCCCCTGATACGTCAAAAAGTGCCCGGCGGCACGAAAGATCGCCTCCATATCGTCCTCGGTCCAGATCTCGACGAGGGTTCCGTTCACGTCGAAGGCGACCGCGCGAATGTCCATACCGGTCATGATGCCCGGAGCAGCTTCTTGGCCTGCGACACCAGCTTTCCGCTGTAGTGCGAGGAGATGTAGTCGTTGCGCGCGATGCGCAGCAGGTTCAGTGCCATGTAGTAAGGCGCACGTTGGGTGATGGAGGCGAACGCGCCGCGACGATCCGGGAAGTGGCAGGCGTACTCCCACAGGAAGTGGCCGATGAAGGGCTCAGCCCGGCGCTTGTCACCGGTCGCATTCATGAAGGAGTGCTGAAGCTCGCCGGCCACGCGGCCGACGTCAAACATCCGATCGCCGCGCTTCATCCGCTCGAGGTCGATGGCCGCCACATCGAGCCCGTGACCGAACAGGAAATTCGCCGGGGTCGCGTCGCCGTGCAGGAGGACCTGTTGGTCCTGCCACATGAGCGGGCGGTCGCGCCAGAGGTCGCGCAGCCAGAGGAATTCGTCCTCATCCCACTGCCCGATGCGATGATCGCCGCGCAACCGCCGCACCACCTGGTCGAGGTAGCGGGTGTCGGCACCGAAGTCGACCCCGGTGCCGTCAGCCGTCCTGTTGTGCTGCGTCGCGAGGTAATAGGCGAGCGATTTCAGCCGCCAGAAAAGATGGGCGTCGTCATGGGCATACACCGAGCGGGCGATCGAATCGCTCAGCTGCTCGCCCGAGTAATACTCGATCGCCAGCACACAATTGATGTCGCGGTTAATGCCGAGCGGGCGGATCACGTGATGGGGCGATCCAACCAGGCCGTAGCGGCGCAGGGTTTTCATGCTGTCGTACTCGCGGTGGGCAGCAGAAAGGGCCTTATCGCGATCCCATCCGAATCGCTTTCCGAAGAACTTGCAAATGATCTGCGCGCCGCTTGATTTCTCTTCGTAGCCGTAGACCTCGTTGCTGCCGCGCAACCGGAAAGCACGAAAGGCCGTGCGCGAGGACCGGATACCCATCCGGTCGCGCGCGATCTGCTGCAAAAAATCCCACAGCTGATCGTCTCGGGACACGTATCCCACGTATTTGCCGTGCACGAGCGGCATGCCCCCTCACGATGGCTACCGAAGCGACCGTGATCCGGGAGGTTGATGCCAGCTTAGACGCAGGGTTACGGGATGCCAAACAGCACCCAAACGCGCAGACGGTCAGCCGGAAATGCCAAGGATTCCCAACAGTTCGCGGTGATCGGTGATGGTGAAGTCCGGCCCGCAGCCGTGGTGTTCCTGGCGACCCAGACCAGCATGGTCGGCATCGAAAAGCACGGTCTTCAAGCCGGCCTGGTGCGCCCCGTAGACGTCGCGATACACGTTGTCACCGACATAGAGCGTCTGATGCGCAGGTACGCCCAGCCCCTCGAGCGCGTACTCAAACAGCCGTCGGTCGGGCTTGCGGAATCCGTGGTCGCCCGAAACGATGATCGGGTTGAAGAAGTCCAGCAGGCCGACCTGATTCAGCTCTCCGCGTGCATAGGCGGACTGCGCGTCGGTGACTAGCGCCAGCGGGTAGTGGGCGCGCAAGGTGCGCAGGACCGAACGCGCATGCGGGTAGAGCCGCAGGCGCCGGCGTGAGATACCGCGGCTCATCTCCGCCAGGAAGAGGGGCAGCTCCGCCAGCTTTTGACCGGGCAGGCCACGGGTGAAGTCAGTGGCGTGCTCGTCGATGATGCGGCGCCAAATCCCGACTGCGTCGAACTCCGGATGCGATTGCGGACTGGCCTTGCGTTGCTGCTTCATGTACTGGAAGTAGAGATCCTGCACATGGTGACGTCGAAGGTTGATCCCCTGATACGTCAAGAAGTGGCCGGCGGCGCGAAATACCTGTTCCATGTCGTCCTCGGTGAGGATCTCGACAAGGGTGCCATTCACATCGAACGCGATCGCGCGTATGTCCATGATTCTTACAGTCAACGGGGCCGAGACGACGTTTACCTGAACGCGGCCTGACGTAGGCAAGAATGGATTGCGTTAGGTTTGCTCCAACCTTCCGTAGTGATAGCAGAATGACGACGGCTGACCAATCACAAGGGTGAGGCTGATGACTACTCGGCAGGGCAGCAAGACCCTCATCCTGACCGCGATGATCTTCGCGGTCGCGATGACCTTCATCGATCAGACCATCGTCTCCATCGCGGTGCCCAACATCCAGCACGAGCTGCACCTGTCCAGCACCGGGGTGCAGTGGGCTGTCAACGCCTATCTGCTCTCGCTCGCCGCCCTCTTCGCCTTCGGAGGCCGGCTGGCCGACACCGCCGGCCATCGCAAGATGGTGACCCTGGGCGTCATCATCTTTGCTGCCGCGTCGGCGATGTGCGGCCTGACCCCGACCGGCAGCATCGCCGAAGCCTGGATCGTCACCTTCCGGGTGATCCAGGGGGCCGGCGGCGCCATCATGTATCCGGCGGCGCTCGCGATCGTCGTCAACACCTATGGCCTGCATGAGCGCGGCAAGGCGCTGGCCCTCTTCTTCGGGATCGCGGGTGGGCTCACCGCCTTGGGCCCGATCCTGGGCGGCTACCTGACGCAGTGGACGTGGCGGGCCATCTTCTGGGTCAACATTCCAGTCGCGCTGATCGCCCTGGCGCTGATCGCGATCTCCAAGCCGACGACCGTCTTCAAACCCGCCCGAATGGATTACCGCGGGCTCGCGCTCATTGCCAGCGGCGTGGCACTGAGCGTCTTCGGCTTCCAGCAGGCGAGCATCTGGGGCTGGCACAACCCAGCCACCTGGCTCTGCATCATCGGCGGATTGGTGCTCCTCTTCATCTTCCACCGGGTCGAGCTGGTGACCGATTCGCCTCTGATGGACGTTCGGATCTTTCGCATCAAACCCTTCCTGGTGGAGAACATGGTGCTCGGGATCACCATGCTGGTCTTCGTTCCGATCTTCTTCTTCGCCAGCGAATACGCCCAGATCTCCCTCGGCGACACGGCCTCTGAGGCCGGCCTCTACCTGCTCTACTTCTTCATCGGCTTCGCCACCGCTTCTCAGATCGGCGGCCGCATGCTCGACAAGGGCGGGGCGAAAAGACCGGTCGTGGTCGGCTGCATCCTGGGGGCGGTGGGCTTCTACCTGTGGGGCCACAAGGTCACCGGACTGACCTTTCACACCCAGGTCTGGTACGTCATCCTGGCCGGGGCGGGTCTGGGATTCATGCTCGGTCCGGCGACCACCGACGCCGTCAACCGGGCGTCGCGGCTCTCCTACGGTGAGGCCACCGGCATCACCCAGACGGTGCGTAACTACGCCGCCAGCCTCGGCCTCGCGATCCTCGGCACCATCTCGGTGTCGCAGATGACGTCACGGGCCACCACCTCACTGGTGAAGCAGGGCCTTTCCCATGACAAGGCGGCGGCTCAAGCGAAGATCATCGCGCAGGCCTCCCACGGTGGGGGCGGCAGCGGGAGCGCCAGCTCGATTCCGCAGTTCATCCGGTTGGACTTCGCGTACGCAACCCAAACCGTGCTCTACGTGATGGCCGGGATCATGGCCGCCGCCGCGGTCGTGGCCTTCATCGGACTGGAGCGCGGGAGGCAGGAGCACCTGGCAGGAGACCCGGCAGAGGAGACGGCCGGGCAATATCCGCCCGAGCCGGCTGCTAGCTGATATGTAGGTGCTTCTTGTCAAGGGGCGTGTGCCGGTATTGGTGCCCGTCGGCGGACAGGAGGGCACTGTTGATCATTCTTTCGGTTTCCGGTTAGGCGCTTGATGCCGTGCCGCGTGTCCGCGGTCAAGGGGGCTGTTTCCCTTGACCGCGACGCGTGGTGCGGCAGGCTTTGGGCGTTTTGCCGGTAAGCGTCGTGGGGCCGGTCGGTAGCGGTGGCGGCGTGCGTGTCAGGACGACGCGCGGTCAGACTGAGGCGGCGCGGCCGCGCGGGAGCTGGCTCTAGCCGTCCGGCACATGACACCCCGTGGAATCGTGCAACAACGGCAAGAGCCAGCAGCTGGTACGCGGCGCGGTGGCCATCGCGTTGAACGACACCACGGCATCGAAATCATCCTGGGAGACGGGTCGAGGCCCACCACCCGAGCCGGCCGGACCGCCCCCAATCGGGCTGCAATCGCTGCGGTTATGCGGCCGTCACCGCATCCGACGTCGAGCAGGCTCTGCACCCCGTCGAGTTCGAGTCCCGCGAGCGCACGATCGGCCAGCCAATGCTGGAGGGAGTTGACGCGGCGGTATTGGGCACCGTCCCAATCGGGCACCACTGGAGTCTGGCAGGCGATGGTGCTTCGGTGGTCGCTGCGTCAGCCCGGCACGGCATTCACGAGCTCGACGCTGACCTCACGCAGCTCCGTCGTCATCGCGTCAAACGCGGGCAGCTCGGCGGGATCACTGGCCGCACCGGAATCGGCTGCGGCCACCTTCGTCTCACCTCCCGTGAGGATGTCAGCGACCGCCCGGATGCGCTCAGCCTGCTCGTGCGTGGCGGCCTGCAGCTGCAGGGTGACCCGATCGTCCGGATGGGCGCTCGCCAACACCACACAGGCATCCCAGAGCCGGCGCACCAGCTCCCCCAGCTGCGTGGAGGCGTTGAGATATCCGCTCTCCAACGCCAGCGGCTCGGCGATCGCGTGGTCGACAACCGTCAGTAGATCGTCGACCCGGGTCCGGGCCGCGAACCGTTTCAGGAGTCTGGTTTGCGTGGGGTCGTGACCGATCGCCAGCAGATAGTCGGCGGCCGCACGTAACGCCTCAGCGCCGCGCTGCCGTACGAGACCGCGCTCGGAGCCGCGCAGGATCGCCGTCGTCGCCAGCAGCCCGATCCCGGCGCCGATCAGGGTATTCAGGACCCGGACGTCAGCCAGCTCCCACTGTCCCGGGCGGGGCACGTTGAGGATGACCAGCACGAGCGGCGTGATGAAGATGACGGACAGCCCGTAGCTGACATCGACCAGGCTGATCGCCAGCAGGCTCAGCACAAAAAGCACCGCGATCAGCGCCCAGCGGTCGGTACAGCTGATCACGATGAGCACCGCCAGCAGGGCTCCGATGATGGTGCCGCCGACGCGTTGCAGGGTGGAGGTGGTGGACACGCTCAGCTGGGGCTTCACGACAATGGCCACAGTGAGCAGAACCCAATAGCCCTTGGTCAGTTCGAAGGCCTGGGAGATGGCGAACGCGACCGAAATAGCCACCGCGAAACGCACGGCGTATCGGAACCAGAATGAGCTAGGCGTGAAATTGGCGCGAAGGGCCGTGCCGGCCCTTTCGAACACTGCCCGGATCCGGTCCCCAAGGCCGGCCTGGAAGCCGCTGCCCGAATCCAGTTCAAGGCCAGTCGAGGACTCCTCGGTGGCGATCAGCACGAGCGCGTCGCACAGCCGGGCCACTCCGGATACCCGCATCGCATGCCAGTCGTGGCTGGCCTCGAGCCGCCCGGCCTGCGCGCTCAGCTCAGCTGAGATGGGCTGGGAAGAGGTCTCACGTCCTTGTAGGAAGATCGCGCCCAGTTTGGCGAATCCTGCTCCAAGCTCACCGAGGGTCTGACGCACCGCGGTGGCCTGCGCAGCTTCGGAAAAGAGGCCGGGATCCTGGAGTTGCTGGTCGACCGCGACGGCGCTGGTGTGGGCCCGCTCGCTCTGCAGGACCAGCTGCCGGAGCCGACGCTGATCCCGTTGGCCGGTCTCGGAACGCACGAAGCCCCAGCGGGTCGCAGCCTCGGCGCGCTGGATCGCCGCGGCGGCTTTCGCGCTCGATTTCACGATGTCGGCCACCGGCTCGGCGCGACTGATCTGCTGCAGCATCTCCGCGATCTTCAGCTGACATCTGCCGATCGCCCGTAACGCCGGCCGATGCGGCTGCAGGGGCCAGATCGCGCCACGACGAGAATCCCCCAGACGCCCCCGATCAGGACGTCGAGCATGATCCGACCCGCGTTCAAACCGTCGAGCCCGAGGCCGATGATGAACAGCAACCCGGCGAACCAGCCGACACGCTCGGCGATGGCGCCCATCACACCGGCATAGCTGGTCATCAGCACCCAGGCGGCGGTGACCGGCAGTCCCCACCAGCCGATGCCGGCCACCAGCACCCCGAGTCCGATTCCCACGGCGTTGCCGATGAGGACGCTGCCCAGGCGAAGTCCCCGCGTGGAGTAGCTGCCGACACCTTCGGCCATGCCGACGTTCAGCCCGCCGAAGGCGGCGAAGACGCCGTCGAGCGTTTGGCCAATCAGCACCCCAAAGGCGAGAGGGACTGTGAGGGAGATGGCGACGCGAAGGCCGGCCGCCAGATTGAATCCTTCGCGATCCAGCCGCGTCGCTCTGGAGAGCAAGCGCCTGGGCGCGGACTGCACCCTGGTTGCCGCGGTTGCCATGGCGCCATTCTGTCCGCCACGAAGGCGCTGATGTTGGGGACGCGCGTGGTCGACATCTGAGAGGCTCGCACCGTGCATGTCGGAATCCAGCGCGGCGAGGGCGCGGTCGCACGCTCTGGCGACGCCGTCATTGTCAGCGCAGCCGGGCCCAATCAGGAGTCTTTCTGCGCCGGCCTGCTTGAGGCGCTCAACGGCCCCGATGGCGAGGCTCCTTCTCCGGAGGCGGTGGTCTGGCAGCTCGCTGGGCTGCTCACTGCGTATCGCGCGAGCGCACCGGCCTTCGCCGCGGTCGTGCGTGTCGCCGGCGGCATCATCGTGCTGCTGCACGGCTCCGCGCAGGCGGTCGTCACGGCGGCGGGCGGCGAGCTGGTCCTGCGCGGCGAGTCCACGCTCACGTGGACGGAACAGTTCGTGGCCGAGCCGATCACCAGCATCTCGTCGACCATCGCGGCGGCTGGACCCGCCGTCGCCGAGCCTCGGTCAGAACTTATCGCCGGCCTGGTGCCGGGATCGGGCTTCGTCCTGACCCCGGGCCCCGTCACCTTGGCTCCGGAGCGAGTCGTATCAGCCGCCGCCGCGAAACCACTGCCGGAGCCGCAAGCAGCCGAACCGGTCCTGGAAACGGCCGAACCAGTTCTGGAAGCTCCCGTAGCGGTCCAGGAGGCTGCCGAGGCGCCGCCGCCTCCGACGCCACCTGAGCCGAGCCCGGAGCCGGATGCGAACCCGAGTCAGACCTTTTCGCTGCCCCCTCCCCCGGTCGGTACGACCGACCCTCAGGCAGGCCGGAAGGCACACGAAACGATGGTGGTTCCGGCCTCCAGCGCCGCGCTGGTTGCTGACAACGGAGCGCGCACGCCACTCGACCGTGATTACGTCTTCGGTCGTGAGCCCTGGAACGACCAGGCAGTGATCGACGGACGGGCCTCGCCCATCGTCGTTCGCGATCCCGACAACCTGGTTTCACGCGTGCAGGTCCATGTCATGGTGCGTCCTTCGGACGGCATCGTGGTCATCAGAGACGTCTCAGCCAATGGCACCTACGTGGCACCGCCCGGCGGCCCGGAGTGGATGCGCCTGACTCAAGAACCGGTATCGCTACCGCCGGGTTGGAGCATCCTCATGGGCAGCCGGGTGTTCACCTACACCGCCCCCAGCTAGCAAGCTTGCGCCCTGCCTCAATGACCGGCGGATACGGCTTTTCGCCGGCCGGGGTCCTTCAGCACCTGCCAGTTGCCGGCGCGCAGCTCCGCCAGCGTCGATGCGTCCAGCAGCTGACCTTTCTTGACGGCGGTCATCGCCGCAGCGAGATCGTCAGGATGGTGACCCAGAACGATGGCTCCGGTGAGGACACCGCGCGATACCACCAGGCGACGGTAGGAGGGCAGTCTCGCGTCCTCGGTCACGATGACCTCATCGCCCGGACCGGGCTCGAGCTGGCCGATCGACGTCAGCTCGAGGTCGACGCCTTTGAGGATGCAGGCCGGTATCTCGGCCGTCAGCCGACTGTCGCCGCCGAGTGCGTTGACGGCGGCGGTCTCGCCCTGTTTGGCCGCGATCGGCCACAGGCCAAGGACAAGGCCATCGTGCTCGGCCAGATCACCCGCGGCGTAAACCCCGGGAGCGCTGGTCTGCATCCTGTCGTCCACCACAACGCCACGGTTGACGGCGATGCCGGCCTCGGCGGCGAGGGACAGGTTCGGCTTGATCCCCACGGCGGCAAGGAAGACGTCGCAGGGCAGTGTCCGACCGTCGGCGAGCGTCACCGTCTGGATCCGGCCGTCACCACCGAGTGATTTTGTCTCCGCGCCGTAGGACACGTGGATCCCGAGCCGGGCGAAGTGGGCCTCGACCAGCTCGCTGCAGCGCGGGTCGATCTGCTTGGACAGCAGGCGCTTTCCGCGTTCGAGGACGATGACGCGAAGCCCCAACTGATGGAGTGCGTGGGCCCCTTCGAGCCCGAGCAGCCCGCCTCCCGCGACGACCGCTGTGCGGCTGCCGTTCTGCTGGACGTAGCCGCGGATGTCCATGGCGTCAGCGGCGGAACGCAGGACGAAGGTTCCGGGCGCACCAAAGCCTTCGATCGGCGGCACCGTGCTGCTGCTGCCCATCGCGAGGATGAGACGGTCGAATGCGAGCGCCTCACCGGTGCCCAGCAACACCCGACGGGAGCGCAGGTCGATCTGTCGCGCCATCGTGTTCAACCACGCCGTGATGCCGTTGTCCTCATACCACTGCTCGGCCAGCAGGTAGAGGCCGGTCATCGCGGAACGGCCGTACACCAGTCGTGAAATACCCATGCGGTTGTAGAGCACGTGCGATTCCATCCCGACCAGATGAACCTCACAGTCGGGATGGCCACGCCGAACGAAATCCGCGGCGGTGACGCCGGCGATGCCGTTGCCCAGCACCACGACGCTGGTGATCGACCGGTCGAACTGGGTCGGACGCGCGCCCTCCCCCGGGCCTTCGCCAGGCTCCGGCGTCAGGCTGACCTGAACCGAACCGGACTCGAGCCGCGCGCAACACGCCATCCGGGTGGACGACGCCAATCCCAATCGGCGCAGGGTGTTGAGCTCCTCCTCGTCCGGCTCCGTCAGGCACTCCATGCCACCCTTGACGGCGACCGGGTCCGCGCCGCAGACCCCCATCCGGCAGCCGGCCTCGATCGACAGCCCCTCGCGTTCGGCGACCTCCAAAAGGCTCATCCCGATTTCGACCGGGACGGGGCTGTCTGCGGGAAGGAACTGAACCTCGGCTTCGTCGTCGGACGCCGTCTTCTCCTCGAGAGCCTTGGACGCCGTCGGAGTGATCTGGATCAGCTGGCGCGAGGCGCCGCTCTCTTCCAGGAAGCGCCGTTCGACCCAGTACGTCCGCGAGATCCAGACCACCGTGAGGAGCGCGACGACGATCCTGATCGGCCAGCGCAACCACGGGACAGTGGCACCGGTGATGGTGTGGATCGAGTTGTCGACGATGGGGGCGCCGTACCAGTAGAAGATGTTGATCGCCACGGCCCCATAGATCGCCGTGACCATGGAGACGCTCAGCGGCAACAGCGCCTCGACCGCATAGAACGAGGCGATGCTGGCGGCGAGGTAGAGCGCCAGCTGTCCGTACAGATGCAGGTTCGACATCCCGTGGTGGTTCAGCAAGGTGAAGAACCCGAGGACGAATCCGGGCAGCGCGCTGGCGAAAAGCTTGCGCGGCGCGCTCCATTGCGGGTCCGGGTCATAGAGGTCGGCCTGGTAGGCCACCTGCGGCTTGAAGTCGTAACAGTTCTTCGTACAGGCCACACAGGTGCTGCAGTGAGTGTTGGCGACAAGCACAAAAGGCGTCTGGCCGTAGACGCGCTGCAGCGGAAGCAGCGGACACATGCTGCTGCACCAGCCGCTCTTGCCTTTGAACGAAACGCCCGCGATGAACGCGTTGATGATCGTCACCGACAGCAGGATCCCGGTGGCGGTGCCGTTGGTATTGAAGAGCGCAAGCCGCGCGCCGGCGATCCCGAAGAAAAGAATGATGGCGATGAGGTAGCCGCGGCGCGACAGCCACCCAGGCGCCGTCGCCGCCTTGCTGAAGCCGAACCACCGAGGTGCCTGATTGGCCGCCGCCAACGGGCAGATGTTGCGCCACAGTCCTGGCGCGACGAAGAAGAGGATCGGCAGCAGCGGCACGATGACCTTGAAGAACGCGAACTCGGCCCCCGCTGGTCGCACGAACAGAGCCACACACAGCACCAGGTAGGTGATGATGCTGAGCGTTCGGATGGCGTGCCAGAAGGCGATCGGCACCCGCCGGGGCAGCTCGAGATAGTTGCGAAAGGTGGGCATGCCTTCCGGCACCTCGCCGCCCTTGAACAGCCAGAGCAAGGACGTCTGAAGGCGGCTCGGAGGAACTTCCGCGAGCGGCGCGGGAGGCGGCGGCGGCATCGCAATCTTGACGCGCGGCGCCACCATGGTCTGGCCGGGTGCCCCCTGGACCGGGACCGGATCTGGCGCCAGCCGGCTGAGCACCACGATCTCGGTGCTGCCGAGGCGCAGCACGTCACCGCCTTCAAGAGTCATCCGGCTCTCGAGTGCAACCCCGTTGAGGGTGGTGCCGTTACGGCTGCCGAGGTCGACCACCGACAACCCCAACGGGCTGGCCAGCAGCTTCAGATGTCGCCGCGAAACTCCAGCATCGGCGAGCTCCACACCGTCGCATTCACGCCCGACCTCCATGGCCCGGTCGAGCGTCACGCGCCGAGGCGGCCGTCCCGGCTCGCGGATCTCAATGACTGGCGGCTCGGCCACGGGTCAGCTCACCGTCACAGATGACGCTTCGAAGCGCCGGAGCCGATTCGCGAGGATCCGGCCCAGGTCCATCGCCACCAACAGCGCGAGATCGGGTCGGGTGGAGGCGAGGTCTCCGAATTCGTCGTAGCTCAGTTGAGCAACCGTCGCCGGCGTCAGGGCCCGCACGGCGGCCGATCGCTCGTCACCATCGAAGAACGCCAGCTCACCGAGGACGCTGCCACTCTCCACAGTCCTCAACCGTCGCCATCGCCCCCGCTTGGCCGGCTGCAGCACCTCCAGCGATCCGTCTCGCACCAGATGCAGCGATCGGTCGGCGTCGCCGAGCGAGATCAGGGTTTCTCCGGCGGCCAGATGGCGTGTGCTCGCGAAGCGCAGCAAGTCGGACCATTCGCCTGGCGAAGCATCAGGCAGGAAGCTGTCAGAGACCGCCGCCGGCGATTTCGTCGATGCCGTCTCGTCGGTGGGGTAATCAAAGAAGGACATTGGCCCGCCTCCCGACGATCGTGTCCGGGGCCGGTCGCGTGAGCGCTGTGGCGGACCGGCTCGATGGATTCGATCGTAGCGACGGAGGTCCCCCGCGGATAGCCGCGGGGCTATCGCGCGTGTGTCGCGAAGGCGACTCGTGGCCCCGTTCGCATTAGGTGTGACGGGCGCCGGCCGACTTGCTGGGGTCAGTGGCATCGTCGCTGATTCCGGGGACGAAGAGCACCCAGCGCGACAGGCCTGCCACTTGGACAGCGGCCGCGGCGATTCCTACCCCCGCGATCCAACGGCCAAGCCGGCCACCCGCCAGCCGCCCCAACAAAATTCCGACGGGGGCCAGCAGTGCAGCGCTGACCACCAGCGCGAGAAACCAACCGGTGATGGCGCCCTGATGCACGCGAAATGTGGCGAGGATTTCCGTGGTGGGCTGCTTCAGGATCTTCGGGTAGTTGAAGATGGAGCCGAGCGCGGTGAATCCCGCGATAGCGAGTGTGGCCGCGCCAGCCATCGAGACCGCGGCGTAGCGACGGGTCTTCTGCGTCATCACTGGCCTGTCCTTCGGGTGAGTGGAGCGGTGGGTGAGGGGGTTGCTGCGAGCGGCTCATCCCGGCGGGCGGCGTCGCGATACCACTGCAAGGTGGTTGCCAGGGCTTCGTTCAACGGAGTGGCTTGAGCGCCGAATTCGCTGCAGAACCTGGAGTCGTCGACAACCCAGCGTTCGGTGAACTGGTAGAGCGTGTGCAGGTACTCACGCATCAGCGGCTTGACGACCCCCAGCAGATCGCAAGGTGGTCGCGCCGGCGGCGATGCAGCGCGGGCGTTGGTCCGCCAGGCCATAGACGTGGTCGATGATGTCCCGGCTGCTCCACGCTTTCGCGACGGGCAGATGCCACACCGAACCCGTCGCACCCGAACTGGTGCCCAGCGTCACCAGGGCGGCCGCCACGTCGGGTGTGTACGAGTAGCTGTGCGGTAGCTCGGGCTTTCCCATGACCTGAGCGCGACGGCCGGTCAAAGCCATCGCAAAGACGGTTTCACCCAGCGCCGATTGCGTCGTGCCGGGCCCGAAGTAGTCCGACGCCCTACCGATCGCGACCTCGACCCGGCCTGCATCGTGGGCCGAGAGCAGCTCCGCTGTCATGGCGGCGCGGGTTTCGCTTTTCTCCTGAGGTGGGGCGCGCCGGCATGCTTTCGACCAGGTCGCGTCCGCCAGTGGCACCGTAAGCGTAAAGGTTGTCCAGGACGACAAGCCGCGCTCCGGCGGTTTGGGCTCCGAGAAGTACACCGCGTTGCAACGGCGGGAACTCCTGTGCCCAACGGTCATAGTTCGCCGCGTTCAGGCAAAAGTAGACGGCTTGCGCTCCGGTGGCGCACCCGGGCCGGTGAACGCCGGATCTGTGGCATCCCCTGCGACCAGTTGCGCGCCAGGGACCACCCCGCGGCCACTCTCGGTTCACCGCGACCACCTCGTAGCCGTCCGCCGCGAGCTGCTGGGCGACGAGAGTGCCAACCTGCCCCGTCCCGAAGACGACGTGGCGCGTCATGACGCACTCGCCCGCGACGGTTGATAGCCAGCCGGAGCACGGCCGTCAGTGCCGTGACGACGACCGCGCCGCTGGAGCCGAAAACGGTGAATTGTTCATCGACCTTGATGCCGGCTGAGCTGGTAATCGCCCAACCGATGGCCCAGATGCCAGCAAGCGCGGGCGGCCAGGCGAGAGCAAACTTCCCCAGCTCCGGACGCAATGCCCAGGCCTGGGCGATGCCCACGGCGAGCCCGCACACGGCGCCCTGCGTGATGAGGTTGCCGAGGCTGGTCTGGTAGTCGACCGCGGCGGCGCCGATACCGAGGCCGGCCATCAGTCCCACGGCGGTAAGGGCGATCCAGCCGCTGCGCTTGGAGCCCTTGTACCCCAGTGCCCACGACTGGAAAGCACCCAGGACTGCTCCGGTGATGAAGCCGCCGGCGAGGGCGCCGCCGGGTCCATCGACCGGCCCGACGATGAGCTTGGCGCAGACGGCACCGAGCGGAAACCCGGCAAAGGTCACCATCCAGCGGGCAGTGGCAGAGCGGCGGAGGCTGACCGCAAACGACGGTGTCTGCGGCGGTCTTGAGGTCGGACATGGCTTCTCCTCTTGGTCGGAGCGAGCTAGTGGTTGCACTGATAGGGGCAGGCGTGTTTCGCGGCGATCCAGGCGGCCAGGTCGTTGTCCGGGTTGGTCGGAAAGGTGATCGCGCACGAGGGCGTCCAGCAGGTCGTCGTCCTGATTGCGGTGGGCGACGGCGACGGCGACGAGCTGGCGGTCCCGGTCGTTGCGGCATTCGCTGCTGCCCGGCCGAGGAGCTCGTCCGGCTCGTCAGCCAGCAGAGCAGCCGCCACCAATAACGCCGGGTTCGTGCTGGTTTTGGCCCGTTCGAAAATCTCGGCGGTGGCCTTCGTATTACCGCCGATCATGAAGTGCAGGAGGCGTTCCAGGTCGTCGGTCATAGGAGCAATGTGGAAGGGGGCGCTGACGATGCGCTGACGTCTGGACTGATGGCGCCGCCCGCCGCTTTCAGGAAGCGTTCTCCGGAAGCACTGTCAGGTGTGGATCAACGTCGTAGGCTCGCGCGATGCTGGCCGTTGGCGGTGCTCGGCCCTGTGCAGGTTACAACGGCTCTTCCAGCGGCTCGCCACCGATGCCGACACTGCTGGTGCTCGACAACTGCGAACACATCGTCGACGCGGTCTCTGAAGTGACCAGTCGACTGCTGGATTTCACTTCCCAACTTCGCATCATCGCCACCAGCCAACTGCCACTCGGGTTGGACGGGAGACCACCTTCTCCGCTCGAACCACTGCCGGTCAGAGAGTCGATTGAGCTCTTCACCAGCCGTGCCGCGCAGATCCGCAAGAAATTCGTCCTCGACGCTGAACCCTTGCAATCGTTGAAGAAGTGTGTCTATCCCTCGACGGATTGCCGCTAGCCTATCGAACTGGCAGCCGCCCGGGTCGAGATCCCTCTCGGTACGCGAGATCAGCCAGCAGCTCACGACCGTTTCGCGTTGCTCCGTGACCCGACCAGTCGTCAGCCGGAGCGCCGCCGAGCTCTCGCCGGTGCCATCGCCTGGAGTTACGACTTGCTGTTTCCTGACGACCAACGCGGCCTGTGGGCGCTTTCGTGCTTCATCGGTGGAGCACCGCTGGCTGCCGCCGAACACGTGCTGGGTGTGCTCGGCGTGCCCGCTCAGTCGCGGTGCGATGTCGTCGGACGGTTGGTCGACCGTCCCTGGTCAGCGCGGTAATCGGCACCGATGACGAGGTCCGCTACCGGCTCCTGGACAGCATCCGCGCCTTTGCGCTGGACCGCCTTCACGAGTCGACGCTTGCGGATGACGCCTTTTCCGCGCACGCCGTCTGTTTCGCCGAAAAGGCGGACGAATGCGAGGCTACGCGTACGAGGACGCGCTCAACCGCTATGCCTGGCCTTCATCCGCACCGAAAGAGCAAACATCGATGCCGCGCTCGGATGGACCGTTCACCATGACCCGCCGCTGGGAGTGCGAATGGCCAACGCGCTGGGGTGGACCTGGGTCGTGCTCGGCGATGGGGTTGGCGGCGCTCAACGGGTACGTGACGCGCTCTCAATTTTTCCTCGAATCTCCTCGGAGACGAGGAACGGGGCACCGGCCTCCTGCTGGCCGGTTGGCTGGAAGCCTCAGCAGGAAATCTCGAGCGCGCCGACGACGACCTTCGCCAAGCTCTGGACCTGGCGAACCGGCTCTCTGACGATCGGATGCGGGCAGATGTGCAACGACACCAAACTTTTTTGAGGATCCAGCAGGGCCAGTTCCAGGTGGCCCTCGAGCTGGCAGCCGAGTCCCTCGCCTACTACCGACCGCGTGAACTCAACTGGGAGATCGCGGCGAGCCTGGTGCTGCGGGCCTTTTCCTCCATGGTGCTCGGCGACACCCCTGGCGCAGATGCACAAGCGAACGAGGCGGTCATGATCCTTGAGCCGATCGGTGATTCTTGGGGGCTCGTGCATGCCGAAGCAATGCTGGGCGCCATCGCGCAGGCGGACCGGCGATTCGACGAAGCTGCACTCCGGCTGTCTCGAGCTGCGGCAGCTTCCGAGGAGCTCGGCTTCCTCGGCCAGGCCGCCTTTCACCTCACTCAGCTCGGGCGGAGACCTGTGCCGTTTCAGCTGAGCTGCTCGGCCAGCGCGATGATGATGCCCTCGGGGCCGCGGACGTAGCAAAGCAGGTAGCTGTCCTCATACCGCTCCAGCTCACCGATGAGTTCGGCACCATGGGCGAGCAGGCGGGCGAGAACGGCCTCGATGTCATCGACGGCAAACATGAGGCGCCGTAAGCCCAGCGTGTTAACCGACGTGTTCGGCTGAGCTCTGACGGCTTCCGGCGTATGGAACTTCGTCAGCTCAAGCCGGCTGTGGCCGTCCGGTGTGCGCACCATTGCGATGTCCGAGCGGACATTCTCGAGCCCGACGACACGATCCACCCACTGTCCCTCGACTGTCGCCTCGCCCTCGAGCTCCAGCCCAAGTTCGATGAAGAACGCGACAGCTGCCCCGAGGTCGTCGACAACGACGCCGACGTTGTCCATCCGCTGAATCGTCACGTTCCTGAGCGTAGAACGGCGAGGTTGTGCAACGCAGGCTCGATGTTCGACCCCAAGGAGGCGAACGCGGTCGCGACCTGTTCGTCGTCGAAGCGGTCCGTGGCGCCCTTACCGGGGTTCAGCCGGCAATTGTCGGTCCACGCCGCCAGGTCGGGCTCGGCCGACCGGGCCAGCAGTCCGGTCATCCCGGCGTAGGCCAGCTCGAAAACGTCAGAAATGGTGCCGCTGAACGTGAGCACGGGACACAAACGGTTCTTGTCCGCGTCGTCGTCTCGGGATGCCTCGATTTTCCCGATTGTCGCCGCGGTCCAGGGGATGAATCCGATCGTCACGTACTGCAGGGTGATCCGACCCGGCTCGAAAACCGGTCGGGGAATCGTTGGCCGTAACCCTTCGGCGGTGCAATCGATGTAGACGGCATCGGGCCCGCCGGAGACCTCCCCTTGGTCGAGGACCACTCCCTGGGTGCCGATACGGCGGACCCGACCCAACCGCGCGACACGTTCGATCGTCTGGAGCGCCTCGACCTCACGCGTGCTGATCGTCGCCCCGCGAAACAGCTCCGGCTCGACCTCGGAATCGATCCGCAGGAAGACGCCCTGCGACTCCAACCGGCGGGCAAAATCGGCGCCGTCCACAGCCTGCGCGCTGGCTTCTACCCAACGGGCCTGCATCTGCATGTACGCCCCGACGAGCTCCAGCGGCTGGATCAACGAGCGGTCAAAGAGCCACGCGTCTCGCGGCTTGATCCATTCGATGCCGTCCGGGTCGACCCCGTTGTCCAGCAGCCAGCTGCAGGTATCCATGGCTGTCTTGCCGCCGCCGATCACGGTGAACCGCCCCGCCGGCTCATCCAGGTGGACGAGATCGTTCGGCGGGATATGGCGGACCCCCTCATCGACGCCGTATGACGGAACGTGGCGCGACGGGATCTCGGAGGCGACGTATGTCGCGTCGACGATCTTGCGGGCTCGAATCAGCGTGTCCGCGCCGGTGAGCAGCGACCTCACGTGATGGCCGTCTGCGTCCTGGCCGCGGTAGTCCGACATCCCGAGAAAGCGCACCCGGCCCGAGCCCGTCAGATCGTCCAGCACCTGGGAGAAGTACTCGCAAATCTCGTCCGCAGTGGCCCGTTCGTACCACCCGGCGTTGATCCCCGAGTCATTTATTCGATCCTCACCGAGCCGGCGGGAGGTGACGCCGTAGTTCGCCGACGGCTGGTGAAGCCGGACGAATGGGTAGGCGTCAAGCCAGTGGCCACCCGGTCCGTGCCGGCGGTCGACCAGCACGACCCGGGCGTCCGAATTCGCCAGCAGGGCATCGATGAACGCCACACCGGAGGCTCCCGCTCCCACGACCAGGTAATCGGTCTCGATCTCGCGCACGACGTCCTCCCGGGCTCCGAGCCTGGCCCCACGCGCCTCGGCCGGCACTCGAAGACTGACCCCGTGACGTCAAATGATCAACCCGCTGCTGCCCCATCGGATCGAGGTGAGGTCAGTGACTACGACGTCGGCGTGGCCTTCCAGGCCTCGGCTGCCGACGCCGATGACGGCATTTACGCCCGCCGCCCGGGCGGCCGTGATGCCGGCGACCGCGTCCTCCAATACGACGCAATCCGCCGGCAATACGCCCAACTCGCGTGCGGCGGCGAGATAGCCCTCCGGATCGGGTTTGCCTCGCCTGACCGCGTCAGCCGTGATCAATGAACTCGGAATCCTGATGCCCGCGGAGCGAAGACGCGCTGTCGCCAGCACAGAATTTCCGGATGTCACCACTGCCCACCGCGCCGCCGGGATGGCTTCAGTCAGCTCGCGGGCACCTGGAATGGCGGACACGGCTGCAGAATCCTCGACCTCATAGCGATCGATTTCTGCGGCGGCAGCAGCCTGTTTCGACGGCGGCATGAGCAGTGCGACCGTGTCGGTCGAACGACGGCCGTGCACCATGGCGAGTACCTCGTCCGGGACGAAATCATTGTTCAGTGCCCAACGGGTCCAGGCAGATATGACGCTGGCATCGGAGTCCACCAGGACGCCGTCACAGTCGAACAACACAGCAGCGCACGGGACTTCGGTCATGAGACCGGTCGGTTGCGGTAGCGGCCGACGAGTTCTCGTGAGGCAGCCTGCATTCGCACCGGCGGCAGCCCGGCGGCGATGAGAGTCAGGTCGTCCAACACCATTCGGCCGATGCCGTGGAAGGCCTGCGGAATACCGCCGGCACGATGCGCAGAGAGCACCAACCCCTCCAATGATCGGGCACGATAGTCAGCCGCTACGGGTTCATCAGGCCACACGTCGATGGCGGCGACAAGGCGGCCGTCCGCGACCCGCTCGAGAAGCGCCGGGTAGTCGACAACGGGGGCGCGGCTGACGAGTACGAGTCGCGCGCCCGGAGACAGCATGTCGAGCTGGGTGCTGCCGAGTAAGTGTTCGCTCTCTTCGGTCACGGTTGCGAGGACAAAGAGGATCTGACTCGTCGTCAGCACTTCGTTCAACGACGCCGGCTTGACGCCCACGTGCTCGAGCGTGGCCGCCGGCAGCCAGGGGTCGTAGGCGCGCAGGACTGGTCTGAACGGTTCGAGTAGCGGATGCAACGCCCTGCCGAGATTTCCGAAGCCGATGAAGCCGATCGACGCCCCACGTAACAGGATGGCGTCCTGGTTGCCGCTCGCGACATACCTCTCGCTACCGGCGCGAAACGCTCGGTCTTCCCGGCTGATCCCCCGTGCGAGGTCGAGCGCCAGACCAAGGGAGTACTCGGCCACGGCATCGGCGTAGGCCGGTCCACAACCCAGGACGTGCACCCCGCGATCGAAGAGCGCGCGGTAGTCGACGTTGGGATAAAAATTTCCCTCGATGTTGAGGAGCGCGCGCAGATTCCGGGCCAATTCAATGCGCTCGAGCGGCAGGTCAGGCTGGCCGACGATCGCGAATGCTTCGCCGATGTACTCATCGAGCTCCCGGGCCCTGCCCTCCAAGTCCACGACCTCGAAACGGTCTTCGAGCTCGGCACGGTCTGTGTCCGTAAATACTCGCGAGGCGCCGTGGGGGTCCGGCAGCAAAATCACGGTCTTACGATCCTGAGTCATCCGCGAGTCACGCCTTCCGCATCGGGTCGGCCGTAGCGGCGGGCGCCGAGGTGCTGGCATCAGTGGGCGTAGCCAGCAAGCCCACACCCACAACGGCCAGCGCCAGGCCGACGATCGCCGGCAAGAGTCTGCCGTTGCCCTGTGACAGGGTCTCAGCGAATACCGAGACACCGAGAATGACGCTGATCACCAAGGTGGTGGCGTTGCTTGCCGCCATCGCGGGCGCGAGGAAGCCGGTCTTGAGCGCCGACTGCTGCAAAGCAAATCCAAGGACGGCCGAGACCACGAGCGCATAGGTGGTCCAGGTGGACAGCACCCCCGAAAGGCCGCCGCCGAGGTCCTCCGTCCAGACCTTCGTCACCGCAGCTTGGAACGCAAAACCGATTCCGGCGGCGGTGGCGAAAAGAGCCGCCGACAATGGCCCGCGTCGACGGCGAGCGATCACGGTCACGACGAGGATCGCCAGCACCGAGACGATCCCCGCCGTCCACCAGGCCGCCGCCGCAGGCTGATCGGTCCCACCCTGCGGCTGCCCAACGGCAACGAACCCGATAATTCCCACCAGCGCCAGCACCGCGCCGACGATGGAACGGCGACCGACGTGCTGATCGGTGAGCCGTACGCCGATCGGGAGCGCGAACACCAGGCTCAACGCGCAGAGCGACTGCACGACGATCAGGCTGCCCCGGTCCAGCGCGGCCGCCTGGAGCACCCAACCGCCAGCCTGCAGGGCCGCGCCAAGCAGCCAGACGGGCTTTCGCAGGATCTCGGCAAGGAAATGCGGGTCACCCTCTGCAGCGGTGGTATCCAGAGCACCGCGCTGCTGCAGCACCGTTCCGAACGCGAACGCGAGTGCCGCCAAGATGGCGAGCAGACCAGCCACCATCAGACTTTGACACAGCCCAGGCCTTTGAACGCCGCGATTGACGGCAAGCCCGATGACCTCGATGAGACGGACCCGGTGATCCAGCCCGAGAAGGAACCAGCAATCATGACGCGGTCCGCCGACGGTATCGGTGTCGAAACAGGAGTGACGTCATGACCACCCAGATCGAGCAGCGCCTGGAAGTCTCGCGAGCAATTGCCGCTGACCCCGCCGCTATCTTCGCGCTCCTGCGCGAACCCGACGGACATGTCGCCGTCGACGCCACCGGCATGCTGATGGCCACCTCAGGCGAGCCGCCTCAAGCCGTCGGCGACAGCTTCGTGGTGCATATGGATCGCGACTCGCTTCGAGACTTCGACCTCGGCGAGTACGACGTGATCGTCACGTATGTGACGTACGAACCCGGCCGCGAAATCGCCTGGACGGTCGGCATGGCCCCCGGCCAGACGTTCGGTCACGTCTACGGCTATCGCCTCGAACCAATCGACGGCGGGACCCTCGTCACGCACTACTACGACTGGTCTGAAATCAGCGACGACATAAAAGCGTTCGCGACCTTCCCCGTCATCTCCGAGACGGCGCTCAGGGCCACCTTGGGAATTCTGGCTCGCACGGTGGCCCCCGGAGCCAAACGGCCGGCCGGCTAATACAGAAGTGATCAAGAAGCCGGCATTTCGTTTCTCCGCGACGCCGTAGCGGCCGGTGTGACGCTCATCGACACCGCCGACGTCTATGGGCCGCACAGCTACGAGCAACTGATTCGCGAGGCCTTGTATCCCTACCGGCCTGGACTCGCCATCGCGACAAAAGGTGGTTTCGTCCGGGGCAGCAAGGAGTTCAGCTCCATCCACGCCATCGGAGCTCCCAACTACCTTCGGCAAGCCGCTCGGCTCAGCGCAAGGCGGTTGGGAGTCGAGCGCATCGACCTCTACTACCTCCACAGCGGGCGGGCGACCGATGCTCCCTTCGAGCAACAGATCGAGACCCTGGCGGAGCTTCGCAGCCAAGGGTTCATCGGCCACATCGGCCTGTCGAAAGTGTCGGTCGATCAGTTCCACGCCGCTTGCGCCATCACCGACATCGCTGCGGTCACGGCGCACTTCAACGTCGTCGACCGGACCAACGAAACGCTGCTACGGGCCGCCGAGAACGCCGGCGCCGTGTTCAGCCCGTGGCAGCCGGTGTCGCTCATCCCGCCGGCGGCCGGTGGATTGAAGATCCGGGCCAGCCGTCAGTTCGCTTCGGCTGCCGCTTTCGCGTCGGCTTCCAATGCCTTCTGGTCAGCCTTGAGCTGCTTCTTCTGGATCTTCTCGGCGTGCTTCAAAGCCGAGTCGATCTTCGCCTCCATGTCGGCGACCGCGACCACGACCAGGCCGGCCTGGCCCGCGTCCAGAGCCTCACCCAGCTCCTTGAGGTCGTGGCGGCTCATGCCAGCTGCGGCATGCCCGGCGATCGAACCCAGGACCGCACCGCCTCCAGTCGTCGCCAGCAGCAAGCCACCACCGATCACGGCGGCTGGAAACAAGGCGATAACCAGCCCGGTGGCCAGCCCCACCCCGCCGCCCAAGACGCCGCCCACACGAGTCGGGGTCTCATGCTTCTTGACGATCTTCACCTTGCCGTCAGTCTTATGCTCCACCACGGCGGCGTCGTAGGCATCGATGAGCCCGACCTCCGTGTGCAACACGTGGACCGCCTCGTAGTCGATTAAGGCGTCTTCCACGTTTTCGTACACCGCCGAAAAGGCAAAGAAGGTATCGATCGCCATCAGTCATCTCCCTGTCGCTTGCTCAGCCCGAAACCCCAGCATCGTAATCCTGGTGAGCCTCGGGCTACGTTGAAGACGTGACATTGCTTGGCTACCAGATTCCGAACTTCACCTATCCAGGCGTGGCCCCGGACGGTCTGTTCGCTGCCGTACGGCAGCAGGCGGTGGAGGCCGACGCCTCCGGCTTCGACACCGTGCTGCTGATGGATCACTTCTACCAGCTGGCCGGCCTGGGGCGTCCCGAGCAGGAAATGATCGAGTGCTACACGCTGCTGTCGGCGCTCGCCCAGCACACCAGTCGCGTACGGCTGTCCGCGCTGGTCACCGGCAACACCTACCGCCATCCGTCATTGCTCGCCAAGACCGTGACGGCGCTGGACATCGTGTCCGGCGGGCGGGCTCAGCTCGGCATCGGTGCCGGCTGGTTTGAGCTTGAACACCAGTCGCTCGGCTTCGAGTTCGGCACGTTCACCGACCGCTTCGAGAAGCTCGAGGAAGCACTTCGCATCGTGATTCCGATGCTAAGAGGCGAGCAGCCCTCGTTGTCGGGGAAGTGGTATCAGGTGCAGGACGCGATGAACCATCCGGCACCGCTCGGTCGCATCCCGGTGATGATCGGCGGCGGTGGCGAGCGCAAGACGCTGCGGTTGGTTGCCCAGTACGCCGACGAATCCAACCTCATCTGCGGCGTAGATGAGATACCCCGCAAGCTGGAAGTGCTTGCCGATCACTGCGCGAACGTCGGCCGCGACCGTTCTGAGATCACGGTGTCCTACCAGACGAGCGCTTGCATCGCACCGACCCACGAGCAGGCCGTCGCAGAGTTCGAGGATTACGTCAGCCGCCAACCCCAGGGCGCATCCCGACGGGCGACGGTCATTGTCGGCAGCCCGGACGAAGTCGCCGAAAAGTACTCACGGTTGCGCGAAACGGGGATCGACGGCGTTACCGTCAATGCCCCGCCGAACGGCCACGTCGAGGGACGCGTAGCGCTCCTGGGCGAAACGCTCGCCCCGTTGTTCGCCCGCTGATCGCCCACACCTAGGAGGCGCCATGATCGGCCATCCAGCCTGGAACGCCCTGAAGGGAACGGCCGTAGTCCTGGCAACGATGGCCGTGGAGAAGGGCCTGCAGGTCGGCTGGCAGGCCGTGACCGGCAAGAAGCCACCAGCCGTTCCCGAGAACCCCCACAGCACCTGGCGCAAGCCACTCGTCTGGTCGATGGTGTCCGGAGCACTAGTCGGCGCGACCCGGGTCTTCGCGACCCGAGCGACCGCCGCCTTCTACGAGCGCTCCGCCGGCCACCTGCCGACCGCCATTCGCACCAGAGTCGCGGCCGCCGAAAAGGCGGGGGCACCGGACTCGACGCCGACCTGACGGCGTCGTCAGTCGGGCATCGCCGGACCAAGTCAGGGCCCGGGCGCGCCTGCGACCGACGCGTATGGTGCGCTCATGTCTGGCCCAGGAGCCACCGGCGACCGCTCGAATCTGCCGCTGGCCGGCGTTCAGATCCTCGATCTGTCGCGCGTCGTGTCCGGCCCGCTTTGCGGTCGCCTGCTGGCCGATCTGGGCGCCGACGTCATCAAGGTCGAGCCGCCTGAAGGCGACGTAACCCGGACCGCACAGCCTTTTGTCGACGGGGTTTCCCCGTACTTCGCCCAGATGAATGCCGGCAAGCGAGCGATCACCCTCGACCTGAAAAATCCTGCAGGCGCCGCGATCGTGGAGCGGCTCGCGGCCAATAGCGATGTCCTCTTGGAGAACTTCCGGCCCGGCGTTCTGACCCGGCTCGGCTTGGACCCGCAACGGCTCCGCGAAACCAACCCCCGGCTGATCGTCTGTTCAGTCACGGGCTGGGGACAGACCGGACCTTGGCGAGAACGCAAGGCGTACGCACCTTTGGTGCACGCGCAGGCCGGGCTGATCGAGATGGCGGCGCGTCTGCGCGACCGCCCGGCCGAGCAGGAGACCCAGATCCACGGCGACGTTTATGCGGCCGTCCTAGCCGCTTGCGCGGTGCTCGCTGCACTGCACCAGCGCAGCGACTCCGGGCACGGGCAGGCGCTGGATGTCGCGATGGCTCAGGCATTGCTGTATGCCAATGAGTGGGCGGGCGTCGAGCTGCAGCGTCCCACCACAGAACAATTGCGCGCGCGGCCAGGCCAGTACACGGAGCTCGACCGCGGCGGCTTCGACATCTGGCTGCATCCGGTGTTCTTGCTCGGCGACGGGTCGCAGGTGGCCCTGATCGGGCGGGCGGTGACCCAGTTGCCGTTGATTCTCGAGGCGCTGGACGGCGACCGGGCGTCGTTGCAGGACTCGCGGTTGAGCGAGGGCAAGCCGGCGGAACGTGACACGTTCGCCCGCGGTGTGATCGCCGAGAGCCTGGTCCGGCTGGCGGATTTCGCTGCGCTGTCGGCGGCCTTTGCCGGCTCTCGGGTGATGTTCGCCGAAGTACGCTCGTTCGCCGATCTGGCTGCCACGGAATGGGCGGCCGAGCGGCATCTGATCACCGAAGCCAGTCCCGGTCTGCCATTGCCGCGCGGTCCATGGCGCAGCGACAGTAGCGACCCGAGCCTGGGAGGACCGCCGCCGCGGCAGGGAGAGCACTCCCGCGCCATCCTTGAGGGACTCGGCTGCACCGACACGGAGATCGAGCAGCTACGCGCTTCCGGCGCTGTCAGCTGGTGATCGACCCGATCCTCACAAGAAGGCGCGCGCGTGCCGCAGCGCGAGCACTGCGAGTTCGCCCTGCGAAGCCAGGCGCATCGGGTCGCCCTCTCGCAGCCGGTGGGTGGCCACGCGGCACCAGTCGAGCGCGGGGCCGCTGATGCGTTCAGCGGACTCGGGTGGCCCGAAAGTCCAGACCTGACCGTTCGGCCCGTCCAGCTCGATACGCAACGATGCCGGGTCCGCCGGCGTAACAACTCCGGCGACACTGAATGCATAGGGCAGAGTGCGGTAGCCCAACCAGGCGATATGACGCAACCGCGCCGTCGCGATGGTGGGTTGGTTCAGCGCAGCCAAGCAGTCAAGACCATGAGCCCAGCACTCCATGATGCGGGCGGTAGCCAGCGACCGCACCGACATCGTGCGACCACCCCACGGCACCCGGTCAGAATCCGCCCGCATGGCAAAGGCATCCGCCGCCTCGGCGGCCGCCGCCCGCCAGGCCGCAAGCACCGCATCACCCGGCAGTTGGCTGTCGGAGCCACCCAGGCCGCTCTCCAGCGGGTCGATGCCGCGGGATACCGAAAGCACCGCAGCCCGTTCCGCGACGCAAAGGTGAGCCACCGTGTCACGCACCGTCCAGCCCTCAGCCGGCGTCGGTAGCTCCCAACCCTCTCCGCTGCCATCGAGCGCCGCCAGGAGCACCGATTGCTCGGCGCGCAAATCGGCCAGCAGGTGGGGATCCATGCGTACGGATAATGCCCTGACGCCCGCTCACCGGCGCCGGGCCACAGCATCCGGCCGGCCCAGCAGGAGGTGCAGTCTCATGTCGTCGCCCGTTGTGACATTTTGGTCTGCATCATGAATTTGCATCTGGAAGACAAGGTCATCCTGATCACCGGCGGCACCGACGGCTTGGGCGCCGCGTTAGCCGGTCGGCTCGTCGAATCCGGAGCACGCGTCGGGGTTTGCGGAAGGGATCCGGAACGGCTGGCCGACACCGAGCGACGCTTGACCGAAGCCGGCGGCGACGTGCTTGCGGTCCAGGCCGACGTCATGAAGCTGACCGACATCGAACGGTTCGTCGACGCTGCGGTCGCCCGCTGGTCGCGTATCGACGGACTGGTCAACAACGCCGGCAAGAGTGCCGCCGGACGCATCGATCAGGTGCCCGACGAGGAGTGGGTCGAGGACCTCAACCTCAAGGTTCTCGGCGCGGTCCGGGCCATTCGCCTTGCAGTGCCGCACCTCGTCGCCGCCGGCGGCGGTGCGATCGTGAACGTGCTCGCCGTTGCCGGTAAGGCCCCCGGTCCAGGTTCGCTACCGACATCTGCGTCTCGGGCGGCGGGGCTGGCCATCACGAAAGCTGCTTCAAAGGACCTGGGACCGCTCGGCATTCGCGTGAACGCCGTCCTCATCGGCCTCGTGGAGAGCGGGCAGTGGCGACGTCGCGCCCAAGCCGCGGGCGAATCCGAACAGGACTTCTACCTCCGCATTGCGGAGCAATCCGGCATTCCCTTGGGTCGAGTAGGGCGTGCGGAGGAATTCGCCGATCTGGCGTCCTACCTACTCTCTGACCGGTCCTCCTACGTCACGGGTTCGGCGATCAACCTGGACGGAGGGACCAGCCCGGTCCTGTAGTCCCCCTTGACGAGCGACTAAGCCTCCCGGCACTCGGCGCCGGTGTCCTCTGCGGCTCTGCTCTCGAGCAACTTGTCGATCTCGGACGGGTCGTAGCCGGCCTGCTCAAGAATCGCGCGGGTGTGCTGGCCCGGCCACGGGGCCGGACCCCACAACTTGCCGGGGGTGTCGGACAGGGTGGCGTAGAGACCGGAAACTGTTATCCGCCCGACCTTCGGATGCTGGAAGCTGGCGACGAGCCCGCGCTTCTCGGCGTCTGGGTCGTTGAAGAGCCGCACCGCGTAGTCCGGGTCCGAGACCTCACAGGGCACGCCCGCGCCGTCGAGCACGGCGAACCAGTCGGCGGCGCTGCGGTCCGCCAACGCCGGGGTCAGCAGGTCGGCGAGTTCCGTGTCGTGTGACGCGCGTCCGGCCGCATCCGCGAACCGGGCGTCGCTCGTCCATTCCCCATGTCCGAGCGCCTCGGCGAGCCCCTCCCAATGCTGCTGCGTCAAGGCGGCGATGCACAGCCATCCTTCGGCAGTCGGGTACAGCCGGTAGAGCGCGTTCCAGCCCCAGGACTCGGCGTCGAGCTCCTGGCGCGATCCTCGGTGCGCGCCGTCCGGGGTGATCCAGGCGGTCGAGGAGTTGAGCAGCTGCGCATAGACGATCGAGGTACGGACGAACTGCCCCCTACCGGTGCGCTCGCGTTCGTACAGCGCCTGCACGATGCCGATCGCGGAAAGGAAACCGTTGCCGGTATCGCCGAGCGAGGTGGTCGACCAGAGCGGACGTCCACCGCGGTCGAGGCCACCGTCGAGCCAGCTGGTGCCGGCCAGAGCGGCGCCGGTCTGGTCGTTGCCAGGATGCGCTGCCCGCGGGCCCTGCTCGTGACCCATGGTGTGGCAGTAGACGAGCTGCGGGTTGATCGCCTTGAGCGACTCGTAGTCGATGCCGAGCCGAAGCGCCGCGTCGTAGCGCATGTTGTGTTGCACGACGTCGGCCTCGCGTACCAGCCGGTGCAAGACCTCCATGGCGGCCGGGTCCTTGAGGTTCAGCGTGATGGCGTCCTTGTCGCGGTTGCAGCACATAGCGATGTGGTTGCTGAACCAGAACTTGTCGGTCGGGGTGGTCACCTTGATCACGCGGGCGCCGAGCTGGGCGAGCACCTGAGTGCCGAACGGACCGGCCACGGCAAGCCCGAGGTCGAGCACCGTCACTCCCTCGAGCGGCGAGCCGAGATGCGTGCCTGATCCGGC
Source organism: uncultured Actinomycetota bacterium (assembly GCA_963737695.1). Taxonomy (GTDB): domain Bacteria; phylum Actinomycetota; class Actinomycetes; order Frankiales; family Frankiaceae; genus DATAZK01. The sequence continues at coordinate 2,306 of CAVTTQ010000009.1, read as the reverse complement.
TGCGGCGGGCGCCCGGTCACTGCGGGCATCCACCTCGGCCACCACCTCAGCCGTGTCAGCTCCGGGCTCGTGCACACCGGCGGCCGGCCGGTAGGGGTTGGCCGAGAAGTCGATAACCCGGCCGACCTCGCGCAGCGTGCCCCACTCGGCGTCGGGGACGTCGACCACGCAGCCGTCGGCCACCAGCGCGTCGTCGAGCAACGCCTCCTCGGGTGAGCGCACCTTCTGCACAGGAGTGCCCACCTCGGCCGCCAGCGCCGTCCACTGGTCTGCGGTGTACTTGGCGACCGCTTCGGCCATGGGGGTCTGATATTCGTGCAGCAGGATCATGTCCTCAGGCGTCGTCATGATCCGGAACGACGCCTGCTTGGGCGCCTTGACCTCTTCGGTGTTGCGCATGCCGTTCGCGGCGGCGGGCAGCGCGAAGTCGGGCAGCGGCACCCAGTGATGAGTCCACCGGCCGTCGGACGCCTGAAAGAAACCCTTGGGCGCGCGCGGGTCCGGCACCCAGGTCTGGAAGTTGGGGGTGTCGGGCTTCTCGACCTTCTGCCAGCCACCGAGGGTCGTCGCCAGGACCCCGCCGAACATCGTGGCGTCGATACGCTGGCCGCGCCTGGTCTTGTCGCGGGCGAGCAGCGCGGCGTTGATGTTCAACGAGGCGATGTAGAAGGTCGCGAGGCTCACCCAGGGAACACCGGCAAAGAGCGGACCCTCCCGGTCGGGGCCGACCCAGCAGTCGTCGGGGGCCTCGAGACCCGGCAGCATCCCTTCGACGCCCGCGAGGCGCGCCATGATCCCGCCGGGCACGCCCCGCATCTCCCACTGATGACCGGTGCGGGCCGCTACCAGCGCGTCGATGCCCGGACGATCGGCGTCAGGGCCGTCGGGGCCGTACGCGCTGATGGCGCAATAGATAAGGCGCGGGTTCCGCCGGCCCAGGACGTCATAGTCGATCCCGAGCCGCTCGTCGGCGCCGGGGCGCAGGCTGTGCACGAGGATGTCGGCGTCGTCGGCCAGCCGCCGGAAGCGCTCAAGATCTTCGCCGTCCTTGAGGTCGAGCGCCACCCGGCGCTTACCCCGGTTCCAGACCCGATAGCCGGAGAAGTCACCGAACGGGTCGCCCTGCGGACGGTCGATCTTGACCACGTCGGCGCCCTCATCGGCGAGCAACATCGTGGTCAGCGGACCCGAGATGCCCCAGCTGAGGTCCAGCACCTTGAGACCGGTCAGGATTCCCATGGATCTCTCCTTCGGCAGACGTCTGCCCGGCAGTCATAGCACGTACTAGGCGGTCACATCAGATTCGGATCTGCATTCGCGAGGTCGGATGACCCTTGACGCCAGGGCATCCGGCTCGCTCTTATAGTGACAACTATGTCGCCCGGCAACAAGGCCGCGGCGAGCTGATCCACTCGGGAGTACGTGTCGTGCCCAAGGTGATCCCCCCGCTCCCCGATCCCGACGAGCAGTTCTTCTGGGACGGTGTCGCGGCGGGCGAGTTGCTCCTGCGTCGCTGTGCCAATTGCGGACAGGTGCAGCACCCGCCGTCACCGATGTGCCCGCACTGCGGCTCGCTCGAGTGGGCAAGCACTGCGGCGTCCGGCCGCGGCACCGTGCACAGCTGGATCGTGTCGCGCCATCCCACCGATCCGGACGACGCCGCCCGCATCGTCGCCCTGATCGACCTCGAGGAGGGCGTTCGCCTCGTGTCCAACCTGACCGACGTCGACACTGCTGGTGTCGCCAACGGTATGGCTGTCGAGGTCGTCTTCCGCGACGTGGACGGCACCCGGCTCCCGCAATTCGTACCGGCGGGGGCAGCGGCATGAGCGACGTCGGCATGCGTCGGGCAGCGGCGATCGTGGGCATCGGCCAGACCGAATTCTCCAAGCAGTCGGGCCGCAGCGAGCTGCAGTTGGCGTCCGAGGCCGTGCTCGCGGCCATACGTGACGCAGGACTGCAGCCCTCCGACGTCGACGGTCTCGTCACGATGACCATCGACCCCAACGATGAGCTCAAACTGATGCGCAGCGTCGGCATCCAGGAGGTGCGCTGGACTTCGCGTACCCCCTTCGGAGGCGGCGGCGCGTGCGCCCTGGTGCAACACGCTGCGGCGGCAATCGCCTCAGGCGCGGCCGAGACCGTCGTGGTCTACCGCGCGTTCAACGAGCGCTCGGGGCGCCGTTTCGGCCAGCCCAATGCGCCGGGCCCGGTGCCGGGGATGACCTGGACCCAGCCGTACGGCCTCGACACGCCGGCCAAGATGTACTCACTCTGGTTTCAGAGCTACATGCACCGCTACGGCC
>CAVTTQ010000008.1:0-1413034 GCA_963737695.1 uncultured Actinomycetota bacterium | reverse complement strand
GCCCGGTGTGATGCCGGCGGAGTCAAGCGGCAGCGTTTTCATGGCCGGACCGTACTCTTCGCCGCAAGTATCAAACGGTGGAGGTGCCCAATTGGCCGAATTCGCAGAGACCGGGACAAGAAATTGTGCTGGCCCACTTCATCGTCTCGAGCGACGTCGAGCGCTCGCAGCGCTTCTATACCGAGGTACTCGGCGGGAAGTTGATCTTCGCCAACGACGATCTACGGTACGTCGCTCTGGCCAACACCTTCATCATCATCAACGTTGGCGGCGGTCCTACCGACGACAAGCCCACCGTCACTCTGCAGGTGCCGTCCGAGCCCGACCGAGTCAGTAGTTTCCTCAACATTCGGGTCAAGGACATCGCCCATGTTACTCGGAATGGAGCGGCCGAGGGGCGCAGTTCCTGACGCCGCCGAAGCAGCATGAGTACGAAATCCGCTGCTACATTCGCGATCCCGACGGGCACCTGATCGAGGTCGGACAAACGACCGATCCGCAAGGGGACTGGTCGGCGTGGTTGCCGTCCCCTGCGGCGTCTTGACGCAGGCTACCCGCTGGCCGTATGGGCGGTGGTGTCGACGGCGACCAGCTGCGGGAAGGCGGTGCTCAGTCCGGTGAGTCCGGCCGTGGTGCGATCGAACCCGAACACGTGTCTTAGCTGGGCGGTAACCGTCTGCCGGATTACCGGCCAGCCGGTGGTCACGGGCCGGTCCGGCGCCAGGCAGCCGTCCGTCGCGAGCTTCTTCAGCTGGGCGGGCAAGGTGAGATGGGCGCCGGCGGCAAGCCCGACCAGGCCACCCTGGCTCGCGCCGATCTGGCAGATGTCGGCAAATGCCAGGTGGCCGTAGCCCGCCAACGTGACCAGGCGCTTGGGCTGGACATCGCGTCGTACGCCTTGGCGATCCCGGCCGGATCCGCGACTCCGTCCGACGTCCCCACCATCAGCAGGCCCGGCTTGTCCGGAACCACGCTGTCCGGCCCGCTCGAGGCTTGCCCGAACGAGCCGACGGTGGCGCCGGCCATACCGACGAACGTCGTCACGGCGGGGTCGGCGGCTGCCGCGGCTTCGAGACCGCGCCACCGAGTGAGTGACCGATCGCCGCCACCTTGGACATGTCGACATGACCGCTGAACGGGCCCGACGACGCGGCATTCTGGCTTCCCAGCAACGAGATCGTCGCCGAGACCTCAGCGATGTCCGCCGCGGAACCGGACGCCTTGGTGCCGCTGAGGACCGCGGTCAGATCGTTGTCGAGGAGCTCCGGGGCAGCGACCACGAACCCCACGACGCGAGGTGCGTGGTGAGGAAGGTCGACTGGTTGCGAAAGCCGGAGTAGCCATGGGTGAAAACGACCAGCGGGAAAGTTCCGGCGGCGACCGCAACGCCGCGGTAGGCGTCGGTCTGGTAGACGCCGCCCTGAAAGCCTGGTGGGAAGAGCTTCTTGAGTGCGGCTCGGAAGCAGGTCTTGTACGTCGTAAGTCGCCGGCGACTTACCGGTGACCGATGCGGGAGTTGCGGGATACCAGACCTCGACAGGTGCGGCGTCGCCGGGAAGGGTCAACGTGGTCACGCCGACCGCGAATGGGCCGGTGCCGGTGAACGAGCGGGCCCGAGGTGCGCCACCGCAGGCACCCCGTCTGCATGGTCGCTCGGGCGTGGCGAGGCGCCAGCAGCGGACTGCGACGCGACCGCGTAGGTGACGATGACGAGCTGCTGCAGCCGGTCAGGACCACGGCCACGGCGACGACGAAGAGCCCTAGCCGGGTCCGTGCAATCCCCACGCCGGTCACTGTAGTCAGTCGCGCCGCGCCGGAAGATCCGGTCGTCAGTTGCCGGTAGCGTGCCCCGAGCGCCTCGGCGAGGTTGCGGTGGGCAGGGCCCGTGCCGACGACGAGGGACCGCGTTGGATCGATGCCGTGCTTGCGGGCAAAAGCCAGCGGCAGCCCCGGAAGCGGTGGGCGGCACCAGCATTGGGGCGGTCCGGCGGCGTGCGGGCAGAGCGCACTTTCGGCGTCACCACCGATGATTTCGAGGGCCGCGTCCAGTCTTTCGCGGCGGCCGCTGGGATCCCAGTCGAAGACGAGATGCGGGTCGTCCGTCGGCTGGAAGCTCGCAGTCACGGCAGCCGCGGCGAGGAAGACGCCCGCCTTTCCGGCTGTCGGCTCGCGTGCGAATTCGACTTGCTCGACGCCGTCCCAGCCCTCGTCGCTCGGTCGGCGGCTCGAGTTCGCGCAAGGCGCGCATCTGCGACGTGGGCGCAGCAAACCCGGCACGCGGGATTGACGTAGCTGCTCCGGCGTGGGGAGCTGACCGAAGTGGTCAAGCAGTCGCTCGACGAGATTGATCTGTGCCTGGGCGAGCGGTGCGTTGAGCCAGACGCATCGAGCGGCACGCCCATGACGGTGCGCGACGTCGATGACCTGGTTGCGTGAGGCGCGCGTGAGGTAGGTGTTGTCGAGCACGACGCGAGTGACTCCCGAAGCGAGTTGCTCCTCGAGAGTCGGCGGCGAGCGCTTTCAGAGAGCCACCGCGCTCGTCGCGGTTGAGACGCCGATAGTCACGCGCAACCCATTCCTTGGCGAGGCGGCTCTTTCCTGCACCGGGGATGCCCATGATGAGCACGACCTCCCCTTCGCGGGCAGGCGTCCTTGTCTGCGGTTGGGACGGAATATGGACTTTCAGCGTGGCGGCGCGCGCCGCCGAGCGGGCGGTCTCGGCCCGCGTCGCGCCCGGGATCGCCACCAATTGGGGCGCGAGGGCGAGCAGCCAGGCCAGCGCCTGCTCGGCCTCATCCGTGCCGAGTTTGCGAGCGCGCCGGGGCCCGCCGAGCGGCGAGTGGGCGATGAAGGCGATCCCTAGCTCGACGCATCGGCTGACCATTCCGCCGCGCAGCGCGCGGTCGTCGTAGCGGCTCAGTCCGACTTCAACTGCTGCGATTGGAGCGAGCTCGAGGGCCGCGTCGAGTTGCGGTCGGTTGACGTTCGACAGGCCTACGCGGGCGACGAGCCCGTCGTCCACCAGCCGGGCGAGCGCGCGCACCGACGTCGACCATGGAGTACGCGGATCGGGCGCATGAAGCAGGTAGAGGTCAATCGGTAGGCCGCCGAGTTCGGCGAGACTTCGCTCGCAGTCAGCGCGGATCGTCTTCGCGCGCCCGTCGGGCACCCAGCCTTCGCCCATGCCACCCTTGGTGACGACCCGCCCGCGCAGGCCCATGCCGCGCAGCGCACGCCCGAGCAGCTGCTCGCTCCCTCCGTAAGCGCGTGCCGTGTCGAACACCGTGATGCCGGCCTCGGCCGCAGCAATGATCGGCGCCTCGTTTGTGAGACGCATGCAGCCGAGGCCGACCCGCAGCTCCGACTCGTCAAGCCACGTGGGTGTCGGCGATAAGGCCCCAGGATTGGGCAATACGCTTTTCAGCTCGTGAGTGGGCGGGTCACGACGGCCGTGCCATAGGCACAAATCTCGGTCCAGTTGGCGCCCATTTCAGAGGTGTCGAAGCGCATGGCGACGACCGCGTTGCCACCGCGGGCTTCGGCTTCCTCGACCATTCGCTCGATCACCTGCTGCCGGCTGGCGATCAAGTTCTTGGTCATGCCCTTGAGCTCGCCGCCGGCCAGCGACTTGAAACTCGCTCCGAGCTACGATCCGATGTTGCGGCTTCGCACTGTCAGACCGAACACCTCCCCGAGTACCTGCGTGATCTCGTAGCCGGGAATGTCGTTCATCGTTGAGATCAGCATTGGCTCTCCGTTTCCTTTGGTTGCCAGCGACTTAGTCGGACGGCCGAGATCACAGCTGCGCCCCGGCCACCGGGGCTGATCCGGCGTGTCCTATCGTTCGCCTCGACTCTGACAGCGCATGAGTGAGGAGCTCCATATGGGTCGACTCGACGGCAAGGTGGCCATCGTGACTGGCGCCGGGGCGGGATCGGGCGCGAACACGCTCTGCTCCTCGCCCGCGAGGGGGCCAAGGTCGTCGTCAACGACACGGGCCTTCGCACCGGAGCGGATGCTGCCGGAGTGGTGAAGGAGATCGAGGCGGCCGGTGGAATCGCCAGCGCGAACACGACCTCCGCGACATGGGACGGTGCCGGCGACATCGTCGCGGCGACCCTCGACACGTACGGACAGCTCGACGTCCTGATCAACAACGCGACCGCCGGCGCCATCAACGATCTGTGGAAGTTCACCGAAGAGCAGTGGGACCGCACGGTCGGGGTGAACCTCAAGGGCTACTACGCCATGATCCGTGCTGCAGCTCCGCATCTGTGCCGGCAGGGGTCGGGCGCCATCGTCAACACCAGCTCGGGCTCCGGGTTCGGGCACCCCGCGATGATCGCGTATGCCACGGCGAAGGAAGGGGTCGTCGGGCTGACCCGCACCGTCGCCAAGGAGCTGGGCCGATTCGGGGTGCGCTGCAACGCCATCCGACCTTTTGCCACCGGCGTTTCCACGACGGAATACGCCCAGAACACCGCCGGTACCTGGACGCGGGTCATGACCCTCACCATGGGTCCGGAGCCGGGCGTCGAAAGTCGGCCAAATTTCGACGCGTCACAGTTCCCAGCCAGCAAGATCTCGCCTTTCGCGGTGTGGCTCTGCACTGATGCCGCCGCGAACGTCAACGGGCGCACCTTTCACGTCATGGGTGACGACGTGGGGCTGCTCACCGAGCCGACACCCGAGCCCGTCATTCACCAGGACGGCGGGTGGGATCTCGACGGGCTTGACGCAGCGGCACCCGCCGGGCTGACCGGGGGACTCTCCAATCCCTTTACCCTCAACGACTTTCCGGAATTGAAGGTCTTCGAGGACTGAGCGCCGGCAGGCACCAACTCAGGCCGTGCCGCTAGGTCAGGTCGGCCTCTCGGCAGCCCCTGAGCTTCATGGCCAGGTCGTCGACGGGAAGGTAGGTGAAACCCGCGATGCCGGCGAAGTGTTCGTCGACTTGCGTGTCGCCGATGTGAATAAAACGGTCGCATTCGAATCGGCTGCGGACATCGGTGAGCTGGTGCTTTCCGCTGACGAAGTCCGTCGTGATCCCGGCTCGGGTCCACAAGCCCGATTGGAAGCCGAGCGTGCGATCGGAGCTGCTGCCGATGACGCAGCCACGCTCTTGAACCCAGCGCACGAAATCAAGGGGCAGCGGTCCCGGGGGCTCGCCGACTTCGAGGGTGCCGTCGATGTCAAAGCTGATCAGGGTGCGGGCGCAATGCAAGGTCGGTTCGGCCGGGCTCAATGCAGGTGTCCGATGAGGACCTTCAGGCCGATCATTACCCCACCCAGCGCCCCGGCAGCCAGCGTCATACCGAGCAACCGCAGGCCGTGCAGGTGCGCTGCGCGGCCCGCGCTCCATCCGTAGCCGAGTAGCAGCGCCACGGTGACCAGGAGAGCGACGAGGGCAGCCGTCGTCGCTGAGCTGCCGAGCCCCCGGGTCAGGATGAGGGCAGCAAGCGGAACGAAAGAGGCGCTGACCAACGGCCACTTGGCCGCCATCGACGCCCGCGTCTGCGACCAACTCGGGACAGTGCCCTCATAAGCCCGCTCGCCGAACTCGGCGTAGCCTTCTGCGACCCAGTAGACCGTCAAGGTCACCAGCACCGCGAGCGCAAGTGCCAACGTCCTGAGCTGAGTCCCGGCAGATGCCAGCACCGCCGCGGTGACCACGGTGCCGTAAATACCAGCGGCCCGATGTCGCCGCGATGGCGGATGAATCGACGCCTCTTTTGCCGACGTCGACGCCATGGCCCAAAGGTTAGCCGGGCCAAGGCCCGATACGCGGCAGGACTACGTTCGCTGAGGCGACGAGACTCGATGCTGGGCAGGCAAGACACAGGAGGTAGCGCACATGGACTACACAACGCTCGGTCGGTCGGGTCTGCAGGTCTCGCGTGCTTGCCTTGGGGCGATGATGTTCGCGGAGACGAAGACGGACCTGTGCAACGAGCAGGACAGCCGTCGCATCATTGATCATTTCATCGATGTCGGCGGCAATTTCATCGATACCGCGGACGTCTATTCCTGGCACGAGTCGGAGTCGATCGTTGGTCGGGCGATCGCTTCGCGCCGTGACCAGATCGTGCTGGCCACCAAAGGCTTCTTTCCGCAGGGACCAGGGCCGAATCGAGGCGGCCTCGGCCGTAAACATCTCACTGCTGCGCTTGAGGCGAGCCTGCGCAGTCTGGGCACGGACTACATCGACCTGTACCAGTGCCACAACACCGATCCGGACACCCCGATCGAGGAGACCATGGCCACGCTGCACGACTTCGTGCAGTCCGGAAAGGTGCGCTACATCGGCTGCTCCAACTGGCGGGCGTCGCTGATCGTCGAAGCGCAATGGGCCGCCGCGCAGGCCCACACCACGCCGTTGATCAGCCTGCAGCCTCAGTACTCGCTGGTCGCCCGTCAGATCGAGGACGACATTCTGCCCACCTGCAGGCGGCATGGCCTGGGCGTCATGGCCTACAGCCCCCTCGGCGGCGGGCTCCTGACTGGCAAGTACCGGCGCGGCGAAGCGCCTCCGGCCGATAGCCGCGTCACTCGCGGTGGCGTCTGGAAGCGGATGCTCGAGGATCCGGAGCGGGTGGCGATCGCTGAAGAGGTGGTCGCCCTGTCCGCCGAGATCGGTGTGCCTGCGACGCAAGTGGCCATTGCCTGGGTGAGCGCGCAGCCGGGCGTCACTTCGGTGATCATCGGCCCGCGCACATTCGAGCAGTACGAACAGAACATGGCCGGCTTCGACGTGACGCTCGACGATGACGTCCTCGCTCGCCTCCATCGGGTCTCAAAGGGCGCCCGCTAGCGCTCCCTGCCAGGGGCGTCCCTCAGCGCCAGCTGTAGCGCACCGGAAGGGTCTTCGGTCCGCTCACCAGACGCGACTGGACGAAGGTCGGTTCGGCCGTCAGCTCGACGGAATCGAGGCGGCCGATGAGTTCCTTGAACAGGGTGCGGACCTCCATGCGCGCGAGGTGGGCGCCGAGGCAGAAGTGCGGACCGAACCCGAAGGCCAGATGCGAGCCCGCGTTCTCCCGCTGGACGTCGAGCCGGAACGCGTCGGGGAAGACCTCCTCGTCCCGGTTCGCCGACGCGTACGACAGCAGGGCGACGTCTCCCGGCTGGAACGTCACGTCGCCGACAGTGATCGTCTCCTGGCAGGTGCGGATGAAGTGCTTCACGGGAGACACGTAACGGATGAGCTCGTTGGCGGCGTTGTCGATGAGCTCGGGCTGCGTCTGCATCAGCGCCAGCTGGTCCGGGTTCTCGATGAGTGCCAGCAGGCCGCCGGCGAGCGAGTTCGATGTGGTGTCGTGACCGGCGGTGGAAATGATCAGGTAGAAGCCGAAGACATCCATTTCCGGCAGTGGAGCGCCGTTGAGCTCAGCGTTCGCGATCACCGATGCCAGGTCGTCCGTCGGGTGCGCCCGGCGATCGGCGGCGAGCTGGGTGAAGTAGCCGTAGAAATCCATCATGACGGCTAGGACATTTGCGTCTTCACCCGCGCGACCGATGTCGGGGTCCTCGGCGCCGAAGAGCTCCTGGGTGAGCTTGAGCATCTTGGCGTAGTCGGATTCGGGGAGTCCGAGGATCGACAGGATGACCTGCAGCGGGAAGTGCGTCGCGATCTCCTTGGCGAAGTCGCACTCGCCTCCCAGGGCCGCCATCTGGTCGATGTACTGCTTGGCCAGCTCGTCGACCCGCTCCTGCATCTTGCGGACATTGCGGGGCTTGAACCACTCGTTCACGATGAGGCGGTGGGCCTTGTGCTCGTCGCCGTCCATCTGCACGAGGGTCTTCATGCCGGCGGTGTCGCCGCCCTCCTGGCGATCAGCGAGAGTGGCGAGGGCGGGCACCGGCGCGTTGGTGAAGACCTCGGGATTGCGTTCGATCTCCATCACATGTGCGTGCCTCGTCACGGCATAGAACTCGGGGTAGTCAGGCAGGCTCACCTTGATGATCGGCGCCTCTTCGCGCAGCTGTTTCGCCGCGGCGTGCCAGGCGACGGGGTCGGCATAGGCACTGGGTTCGGCGAAGATCCGGCCCAAGTGCTCCAGGCCCGTGGGTTTCGTCGCAGTTGTCATGTTCCCAGCATGAACCAGCGCCAACCGGCGCTCAAAGCGGGGTTGCTGTCGCCACCTACCCGACGGTCCCCACACGCTGCATGCTGGCCAACCGGCGACCACTAACGTGGTGGGGAGGATGGATTCAAGCGGACTCAAGCGATCGATCTCGGAGGGCTCATGCCTAGCGACGAACCCGGCCCGGTGCCGGCCGACGTATTTGTCGCGTTCGGAGTCAGCGGGGATCTTGCCCGCAAGATGACGTTCGTGTCGCTGTACCAGCTTGAGCGTCGCGGCCTGCTGAACTGCCCGATCGTCGGAGTGGCAGCCGAGAGTTGGACGGATGACGATCTTCGCCAACGGGCGTCGGAGTCAATCACGGCCGCACTCGGTGACGCCAAGCCCGACCAAGACGTACTCAGCCGGCTCTGTCAGCGGATGACCTACGTCGGCGGCGACTTCAGCGACGCGGCGACGTTCGCCGCCGTCGCCAAAGCGATCGGCAAGGCCGCAGCGCCGGTGTTCTACCTGGAGATCCCTCCGTCCTTGTTCGGCACGGTGGTGGAGGGCCTAGCGGCAGCAGGACTCACCAAGAATGCACGCGTTGTGGTCGAGAAACCCTTCGGTCACGACCTGGCGTCAGCTCAGGAACTCAACGGCCGGCTGCGCTCGATTCTCGCCGAATCGCAGCTCTACCGGATCGATCACTTCCTCGGAAAGCTCTCCGTGCAGGACATCCTTCACCTGCGGTTTGCCAACACCGTGCTCGAGCCGCTCTGGAACCGCAACTACGTCAGCAGTGTCCAGATCACCATGGCTGAGGACTTCGGAGTCGATGACCGAGGCAGCTTCTACGATCGTGTTGGTTGCCTTCGGGACGTGGTGCAGAACCACCTGATGCAGGTGCTGGCAATGGTCGCCATGGAGCCGCCGGCGCGCGGCGATCTGGATTCGCTGTCCAACCGCAAGCGCGACGTGTTCGCGGCCATGCCCACCGCCCGGCCCGGTCACTACGTCCGCGGTCAGTACGACGGCTACCGCGAGGTCGTCGGTGTCGCCGCTGACTCAACCGTCGAGACCTACGTCGCCTTGCGGCTGGAGATCGACAACTGGCGCTGGTCTGGCGTGCCGTTCTTCTTGCGGGCCGGAAAGTCGATGCCGCTGCGTCAGACCGAAGTGCGCCTGGTCTTCAAAACCCCACCATCTCTGGGCTTCTCGGCGTCAGACGATGACGTCGACCCCAACCAGATCGTGCTGCTCATCGACCCGCGTCCCGGCGCACGGTGGATCTTGCACGCCAAACGCAGCGACGGGCCTGGACTGCGCCCGATCGACTTGGACGTCGACTTCAGCAGCGACGGCGAACGAATCCCCGCCCCTTACGAAGTACTGCTGTATGCCGCCATGCAGGGCGACCAGAGCGAATTCACCCGCGAGGACTCGATCGAGGAGACCTGGAGAATCCTCGACCCACTGGTCACCTCCACCGGGCAGCCCGATCCCTATGCACCCGGAACATGGGGCCCAGCCGACGCCGACCAACTGACCAGCGACTTCGGCGGATGGCACCAACCATGGCTGCTTCCGGTCCCGCCGAAGTGACCCAAGGCGGTTTCCGGACTCAGGTCTCGCAGGAACCTCAGGTCCCGCAGAAGGTGGTGTAGGTGCCGAAGTCGTCCGGTGCTGCTTCGGTATAGCGCTCGAGCCCCGGGCGCTGATCGTAGGGCCGGCTGACGGCCTCGAGGAGTCGTTCGAACGGTCCCATGTCACCCTTGCTCGCTGCGGTGAGGGCCTCTTCCACGAGGTGGTTGCGGGGGATGTACAGCGGATTGACGGCGTCCATGCGGTCGGCATCGGGTGCCAATGCACGCCACCGCACCATCCAGGCGTCGAACCTTGCGAGGTCGAGGAACAAGCCGCGGGCGGGCTCTGCCTCGCCGCGAGCGGCAGCGGCGAGAGCCCGGAAGAACGACGTGTGATCGACGTGACCATGCAGCAGCTGGTCAAGCAGGTCGTCCACCAACGGTGCGGTATCGCCGTCGTCGGCGGTGTCCGGCAGTCCCAGCTTCGCGCGCATACCGGCCGACCAAGCGGCCGCGTACCGGGTGCGAAACCTGCCGAGAGATTCGACGGCGAGGGAGACGGCTTGCTCTTCGTCGTCGGCGAAAAGGGGGAGCAAGGCCTCGGCCAGCCGGGCGAGGTTCCACTGCGCTGCTGCTGGCTGATTGCCGTAGGCGTAGCGCCCGCCGGTGTCGATCGAGCTGTAGACGCTGGCCGGGTCGTAGGCCTCCATGAAGGCGCATGGGCCGTAGTCGATCGTCTCGCCCGAGATCGTCATGTTGTCGGTGTTCATGACGCCGTGGACGAAGCCGACCAGCATCCACTGGGCAATCAGTGCCGCCTGGGCCGCAACGACTTTCTCGTAGAACTCGACGTAAGGCTGTGGGGCGTCCGCAGCGCTCGGGTAGTGGCGGTCTATCGCGTGATCGGCCAGCCGGCGCAGCAGTGCTATGTCGTCGGTGGTCCGCGCGTACTGAAAGCTCCCGACCCTCAGGTGGCTGCTTGCGACTCGGGTCAGGATGGCTCCTGGCAGCAACCCCTCCTCGCGGGCGACCGTCCGTCCCGTCGCGACGACCGCGAGCGAGCGGGTAGTCGGTATGGCGAGGGCGTGCATTGCCTCGCTGATGAGGTACTCCCGCAGCATCGGACCGACCGCGGCCAGACCATCGCCGCCGCGTGAGAACGGGGTAGGCCCGGACCCCTTCAGGTGAAGGTCTCGTAGCCGCCCGTGGATGTCGAGGACCTCACCGAGAAGCAGTGCCCGCCCGTCACCAAGTCGTGGGTTGAAGCCGCCGAACTGATGGCCGGCATAGGCCTGCGCCACCGGTGTGGCGCCCGCCGCCAAAGCGTTGCCCACCAGCAGCCGCACACCCTCTTCGGTCGCCAGCCAGTCGGCATCAAAACCGAGTTCTGCGGCCAGCCGAGAATTCAGGATCAGCAGCTCAGGGCGATCGACCTCCAAGGCCTGCCACGGCCGAGCCAGCTCCGAGAGCTCGCGGGCGAAGCGCGTATCAAACGTGACCGCCGACGCGACTCCCACATTCACCTCATCAAAGGTACCCGCGCTCCTCCGCCAGGATGAGCGTCGGGGGAGCTAGCGGCGGCGGGCTCGGAAGGCCGCGACGTTAGTGCGGTTGAGGCAGCCGGCGCTGCAGTAGAGGCGCGAGCGGTTCTTGGACAGGTCGGCCAGGACATGGTGGCAATCGTCGGCGGCGCAGACCCGTAGGCGGTCGAGCTCCCCTTGCCGAACGACGTCAACAAATGCCATCGCGGCCTCCACGGCCATCCGGTCAGCGAGTGGTGCGTCAGGAGGCGTCGCGTGCAGGTGGTAGCTCCACTCGCCATGACGTACGAGCTGGGGGAGTGCGCCTGCCTCACGCAGCAGCCGGTTTACCCGAATGACAACGTCGTCTTCGCCTAGCTCCCAGAGCTGGCGCAGCGTCGGGCGTAGCGCGCGCACCTCGTCCAGCTCCGCGCGGCTGCGCTTGCGCGACCCGGTCCAGCCCCATTCGGTGACGAACTTATCGAGGGACGCCACGTCTGGAAGTCCGTCAGCGTCATCGGAGCCGGTGTTCACGAGCGCCGCGGCCGCCTGAAGGGCGATCTCGGTGTCATGGGCAAAAAGCACTTTGACTCCTTTCGCTCGGCCACCTAGCCTGTAACTAGCTTACGGGCTCTTTACCCATTACGCATCTTGAGGAGTGTCGTGCAGCACCGGTCGATCAGCAACGCGGGCCTTGCGTTGGCTGTGCTGTCGGGTGCGACGTTCGGCACCTCTGGGTCGTTCGGGTCGAGCCTCCTGTCGGCGGGTTGGACGCCTGGCGCGGCCGTCACCGTGCGCGTCGTCGTCGCGGCGCTGGTCCTGACGCCGCTTGCACTTGTTCAGCTGAGGAAGGCGCGGCTCACCGCACGGGGTTTGCGCAGCATGGTGTTCTACGGCGTCGTCGCTGTCGCCGGAGCCCAGCTGTGCTACTACAACGCGGTGCAGCACCTGTCGGTGGCGGTGGCCCTGCTGCTCGAATACTCCGGGATCTTGCTGGTCATCGTGTGGATGTGGGCGCGCCACGGCCACCGCCCTCACCGTCTGACATTGGCCGGCGGCGGCGTCGCCTTGGCAGGTCTGGTCCTGGTGCTCGACCTTGCCGGGGCCTCCAAAATCGACCTCGTGGGCGTCCTGTGGGGGCTGGGCGCGGCAGTCGGTCTGGCGGTCTACTTCGTTGTCTCGTCGGACACGGATGACGCCTCCCCGCCGTTGGTCGTCGCCTGGGGTGGTCTGTCCGTCGGGGCCGTTGTCCTCGTTTGCGCGATCGGGGCCGGCGCCTTGTCCGTGCATGCGCCAAGGACCGACGTGACCTTGCTGAACCATCACGTGAGCTGGGTAGTGCCCGTCCTGGGGATGTCCGTGATCGCCGCTGCCATCGCCTATGTCACCGGCATTGCCGCGGCACGACGGCTGGGGGCGAAGGTCTCGTCGTTCGTCGGGCTTACCGAGGTGATCTTCGCCGTGGGGTTCGCCTGGCTGCTGCTGGGCCAGCGGTTGGACGTCGTCCAGGCTGTCGGCGCCGCGTTTGTCATCGGCGGGATTGCCCTGGTGCGGCTCGACGAATTGCGTATGCCCATAGTCTCGCCGCAATGGCCCTCAACCGCAGTGGAATCAAGCAGTGAGGTAGCCGGTCACATCCAGCAACAGTTGCGCTTTACCCGGCCAGTTGTCGCTCAACCAAATGCTGAGTCGGCCGTCCTCGAGGGCGCTCAGCACTTGAAAGGAAGCAGGTTCGGTGTCACTGAAGTAGCCGCTGACCGTTCCAGGGGGAGCGCCGGCGCCGGCGTACACCTCGACGAAGCCGTTATAGCTCGCATCGGGCACCGCGAGGGTGGCGACGATGCCGCTGGCGAAGTCGGGTATCCCGAGTCGGCCGCCGAGTTGAAGACTCACAACCGAACCGGCCTCAACGGGTCCGTTTACAGCGCCAGGGACCCCGGTGCCGTCGCGGGTGTCCAGGACGCGAGCAGCTCGAACGGCCGTCAAGTTACGGCCTGACAACGACGCATCGGAGCCCCGGCGGCCGATCGCCTTACGCCTTTCTCTTCGACGACGATCTGCCGTCTTGAGGAACCTTGTCATTCGCGCCGGAAGCTGCTCGGCACGCAGCGCCGAAATCTCTTGTCTTTGTTGGACGTCGGGCGCTGACGGAAGCATCGCGACGGGCCGCGGGCAGGCAAGTAATCGGTCGTCTGCTAACACCGTGACAGTCGTGGAGAGTGGCTCGATACCACGGTCGGAAAACCAATTGACCTGTTCGGCCAACAGATCCCACTGCAGGGTGTATTCGCCGGGCTCGTAGGGTGTCCAAATTCCGGCTGTGATTGTGATCGTCTCTCCCGGCGCGACGACGTGGTTCAGAAGTGATCGATCGCCCTCACGCAGGAGTACGCCATGCTCTGCTGCCAGCCAGTGATAACTCAGCGTGATCCGGCCTCGCTCGAGGCCGCTATTGCGCCAAGGCAACCGGCTGGTGTTGCGGACCACCACCTCGACGGTGTAGCCGCGGTTAGCCAGCACAGTCGTGGGGGTCGTCGAACTGAGGTACTCGGCGCAGAACACAGGCGCGTTGTCCCAGAACTGGGCGATCCGGCTCTGCTCGGCTGTCACCTGCGCGATCACGTCTGATGCCTCGATGGGCCCCCTTTCCAAGCGAAGGTTGGCGGCAGCCTGGCCAACGGGGGTCGGCTCGCGTTCGACTTCTTCCTCGAGCGGCTCGCTGCCTAGCGTGAGCTGGTAATCCTCGTAGAGGTAGTACTCCTCGCAGGACGGTGCGTTGTTGCCGCGGTATCGAGCCACCTTGGTTTCGCGCTCGGCTCGGCTTCGCCAGGCTAGGTCGAGGTGATAGATCACTGCCTGCTCGGCGTCGAGCACCCGTCCCTCTCCCGCGATATCGAGCGGACTGTGCAGGCGGCCCCGATGAGACCACAGGCTGCCAATGTTGCGAATGAGGCGAAGCCGCGGATTCGGGTGCCAGGGGAAGGAGGTCAACCATCGGTCTCCAGCGTCGGCATCGCGTACGACCCACCGGTATGGCAGGTAGTAGTGGGTGAGATCTCGCGCGGTCAACAGGCAAGACTTCGTTTCTGCAAAGCCGTTGCCGACGACTTCGTCGTCATCGAGCCAAAGGATCCAGTCGCCGGTCGCTTGACGCAGTGCGAGGTCGTAGAAAACCTCAATAAACGGGGGGTGTTGCACCAATTGAACACGGTCGGCGTGCAAACGTGCGATGTCGTAGGTGTCGTCAGCCGACGATTCATCGACCAGAAGCACGACCTCATCTGCGTATTCGCGGGCGCGAGCGATCCAAGCCGCCAGCCGCGGCCCGGAGTTGCAAGTAATTCCGGTGACGGTCAGGGTCGGACCGGGAATGACGACCTCCGGTATCTCCATCGGATTGAGGTCACGGGCTCGCCGTCACGGGGACTCTTCCGATCGCGCTGAAGTCGCCAGCCCCTGACTCAACGGTGTCGACGTAGGTGGACCAGGAGATCCACCTGGCGACGAGCTGATCGGCGCCGCGGCGCAAGGCCTCCCGCCGATGCGCGTCGGTGAGCACGTCACGAAGTGCTGACTCAAGTGAGGCGGGATCGCGAGGGGGGACCAGCAGACAGGCCCCGAGTTCGTGCAGCGCCGCGTCGGTCGCACCTCCCGCCGTCGTGACGAGTGGCAGGCGATGCGCGAGCACGGTTGAGGCGGAGCTGTTGCTCAGTTGCGCCCCGATGTCGAATGGGAGGGCGACCACATCCAAGGCGTGAAGAAGAGTGGATGCCTCTGTGCTGCCCGACTCGAAATCGCCGGACCAGATGACCCGGTCGCCAAGGCCGAGTTCGCAGATGCGCTCGTGGGTCCGAGCCGTTACGCCGGCTTCGGTGGGAAGGCCCAACATGCCCCCGATGAATATCAACTTGGCGTTTTCCGACTTTGACGTAAGCAGAGCGAAAGCCTCAACCAGGGTCTCTACGCCCTTACCCGGGTAGCGATAGCCGAAAAATCCGATTGCCTGGTCGTCGGGACCTAGCCCAAGAAGATTGCGTCCCTCTTGCCGGGCCGCCTGGCTGTCGTGACGCATGACGTTCAACGGTGGCACCGGCATAACCACCACCCGGCGATCGGAACCGGGCGTGCTGGCCGCCAGGACGTCGCGCTGCGCGTGACTCCCCACGATGACTAGCTGACAGTCGCTGATGAGGGTCCCAAAACGTCGTTCCATGCTTGGCATTCCAAGAAGTCTCAGGATTCGACGGGTCCGGGTAACGGCCATGAGGGACAGATCGTTGTGGTCAACGTTGTGCACGACGGTAACGACCCGGATCCCACGATGCAAGCGTGCGATGAGGCGTGGAATCGTCGTGATCATTGGGTGGTTGTCGTACATCCAACCGATGTAGGACAAAACCACCACGTCAGGGCGACTGCGTGCAAGCGATAAAATAAGCGCCGGAAGGCCGCGCCACGACCAGTGTTGGACATCAGGACGCACGCGCACGCCGGGAGGTGCGTGGAAGGTAATTCCCTTGGTGGTAATCAGGTCCACCTCGTGGCCTCGGTCAACAAGCCGTGCCGCCAGGTGCCACGCGAAATCAGCTTCCGGTACGCGGGCGGGCGATATCACCGGCGAAACAAGACAAACACGCACGGCGGCCTCGTCCCGACTTCCCTCACCAAATGCAGAAGCCACGGCCGACCATAGCGTGGTCAGGGGCCGTAGCCCCGCTGAAGCGCGGCGTGTGGCGTCTGAGATATCGCTCGCGCGAGATTTTTCTGTTCAGTCGCCGAATCCAAGGCCGCGTCGCCCGGCGGTGTTGAGGATCATGCGAGTGGTGCGTGACCTTGCTCCGCCATCGTCCATCAAGCGCGCGCGGCTACCTGAGCCCTCGAACGTTCAGACTTCTCGTCCAGTTCGTCGACCAAGGACAGGATCCGGTGTCGGAGCCAGGTATGCCCGGGGTCGGTCTCGGAGGGGTTGCTCCAGAGCATCAGCAAATGGATCGGCTGCAGGCGCATCGGCGGTTCCAGCAGTCGAAGCGTGGTTTGGTCAGCTACCGCTGCGGCCAGGCGCTCGTGCACCAATGCGATCATCGAGGAGCCACTGAGCAAGCTCGGAACCATTCCGAACGTCGTGCGGAATTCAACATTTCGCGGGACTCCGAGCCGGTCGAGCTGTGCCTCTGCCGTCGTGATTCCGCGGGCGCAGGTTGTTGCCAGGTACGGAAGCGAACTGAATTGATCGATCGACAGCGTGTCGCCGACTGCTGCGTTACGCACGTCGACAGCGCACAACATGCGGTCGGTGAACAGAAACACGTTCCGACGATGGTCACCACTCACAACGCCGGCGACGTAGCCGACCACCCGGCGGTCGGACGCACGCCCACGAAGCGACTCGTCACTATGGCGGATGTCGCTGACGCCACGGAATTCTTGCTGCGCAATCCAGGCGTAAATGCTGTCAATCTGCCACTTGAAGGCGGAACAAGCATCACCTGAGACGCGAGCCCACGGCTTTGGCTCAGTCGCGTCGGCCGGATGACAGTCGATCCTGCCAGCCGGCTCCGAGAATCGAGTCCAGCTCCGGCACCGAAAAACGTGGCGTGATGTGTTGCGGGCAATTCCAGTCGTAGCTGACGACTGTGACCGACACGGCGCGCTCGATGACGGCGCGGTAGCCCGGCACAGCAAGCGATGCGCCCAAGTCCGGGTGCTGACGGATGTCAAGAATCGTCGCCCGACCGAAAACCTTCAGTCGACTCTGGTGCGGATAGTCCATGAAGAACAGCGCCACCCGGTCGTCATGAGCGATATTTCCGGTGCTGATGTACTGCCGGTTTCCTCGAAAGTCCGCCCAAGCGACGGTGTTGTCGTCAGGAGTGGTCACGAATCCGGGTGGCCCGCCCCGATACTGCACATAGGGCCAGCCCGTGTCGGAGACGCTGGACAGGTAGAAACCGTCACGGAGAGCGATGAACGCCTTCTCGTCGCTGGTCAAAGGATCTCTTGGCTCAGGCTCGCCGCTCTTCGGGCTTGAATGAATCCGGCGGGAGTTGGCTCCGCGGCTCCCGTACTCTTCCTGCGCCCGCAGCACATTTTCGGTGCCGGCTATGGAGAAATAGCCTTCGCTCACGGTGGCTCCTTCCGAGCTGAGACGACATCCCTCACGATCATCGTCTCTGCCTGCTACTGGCCAAAGCCGCTGACGCCCTGACCTGTTGATGCTTGCGCGTATGCCTTTGGGCATACGCACTCAGCGACATTGCGGTCGCACGGTCTATCGCCATGGTGAGGTCCGGTCCCTAGCGTTGGTCGTGACGCAAGAGCGACCGACGTGGAAAGAGGCAACAATGATTGAAGTCGAGAATTTGAGCAAACGCTACGGAGACAAGCTCGCTGTCAACGGGTTGAGCTTCACCGTTCAGCCTGGCATCGTGACCGGATTTCTCGGTCCCAACGGCGCCGGGAAGTCAACCACGATGCGGATGATTGCCGGGCTCGATGAGCCGACCGGCGGCCGGGTGCGCGTCAACGGCGCTGACTACCGCAGCTCATCCGCCCCGATGTCCGAGCTCGGCATCCTGCTGGAGGCGAAGGCGGTGCACACCGGTCGCTCGGCCCGAAACCACTTGCTCGCCCTCGCGCAGACCAACGGCATCAGCAACGCTCGCGTTGATGAGGTGATTGACATGGTCGGCCTCCGGGAGGTCTCGGGTAAGCGGGTCGGCGGTTTCTCGCTCGGCATGGGACAGCGCCTCGGCGTCGCATCGGCCTTGCTTGGAGATCCCAACGTCGTGGTGCTCGATGAGCCGGTTAACGGACTCGACCCGGAAGGGGTGCTCTGGATTCGCAACACCCTGAAAGCGTTGGCCGCGCAAGGCCGCACGGTTTTTGTCTCGTCACACCTGATGAGCGAGATGGCCATGACGGCCACCCGACTCGTCGTCGTTGGCCGAGGGGAGCTGATCGCCGACACGACCGTCGATGAATTCATCGCCCGCGCCGGCGGCAACACCGTCACCGTGCGTACCCCGGATTCGGCTCAGCTGCGCGAACTCCTGCTTTCTCCCGACGTCACCATCACCAGCGAGCAGTCCGATGTTCTGCACGTGCAGGGCCTGAGCGCCGAACAGATCGGACGTACCGCCTGGCAGGTGCACCTGCCCATCTACGAGTTGGCCACCCAACGCGCATCTCTTGAAGAGGCATTCATGGAACTCACCAATGACGCTGTCGACTACCGCTCGTTCGACGCCGCCGACCCGGCAGTGGCGTCATGACCGCCGTCCTAGACCCCAGCCCGACACAGCTCAGGCCTGCCGGAGCCGCTGTCAAAGTCACTCAGCGCCGGGTGCTGCTTTCGGAGTGGACCAAGTTCCGCTCATTGCGTTCCACGCTGTGGACGCTGCTGGTGGCCACGGTGCTCATGGTGGGGATCAGCGCTCTTTTTTCGGCCGTAACGGCCAACCAGTACGACACCTTCAATGCCAGTGACCTGGCCAGGTTCAACCCGGTCTCTACCAGCCTCGAAGGCAACACCTTCGCGGTCATGGCGTTCGGAGTGCTGGGCGTGCTCTTGTTCAGCGGCGAATACAGCACTGGAATGATCCGGGCATCCATGACGGTCGTCCCGCGTCGGCTGCCCGTCTTGTGGGCCAAGCTGGCGGTCTTCGCCGGAGTCGTTTTTTCGGCAGCGGTGGTCGCTAGCTTCGTGTCCTTCTTCATCGGGCAGGCATTGCTCAGCAGCAAGAACTTAGATGTCGCTATCTCCTCTCCCGGTGCCCTGCGCTCGGTGATCGGAGCAGCGCTCTACATGACGGTGGCCGGCATGATCGGCGTGGCTCTCGGAGCGCTGCTGCGCAACACGGCAGGCGGCATCACGACGTTCGTCGCCGCCTTCTTCGTCATCCCGCCGCTGACCGAGCTGCTGCCCTCGTCAATTCGAGACAACCTGACCCAGTACTTGCCCTCGAACGCAGGTCAGGCCCTCTTTGGAGGCACCCATGGCCTGAACAACACATTGTCCCCGTGGACAGGATTCGCCGTGCTGTGTGTCTACGCCGTGGTGCTGATCGGCGCGGCCGCCTACCGCATACGGAAGTCGGACGCATAGTCGGGGAGGATGGCCGTCATGCGCCGCCTGACTCCCGTCGAGCACCCAGCAGACCGCTCGCGGCTTCGCTGGGTGCTCGACGTGTTGGTCTTCCTGTTGGCCCTGTTCGCAGCACTGCCGTCGCTCTTTCATGGCGTCTCGAATCCTCCGGTCGCCGCCTATCCGGTCGTATTCCTGGTGCTGCTGCCCCTGCTGGTCCGGCGGATCTACCCGGTGCCGGTCTTCGTTTGGATGATGGTCACCTGTATCGCCGCGTCGCTGTGGCTGGACACGGTCGTCGCAGGCTTCGGCCTGCTGATCGGGATGTACACCGTGGCCGCGATGAGACCCCGGCAGACGGCATTGACGGCTGCTGCAATCCTTGAAGTTGTGGCGGTCGCAGAGGCCATCAAAGCCGGCGGGAACGGTTGGTGGTACACCTGGATCTTTGCGACTGGCCTGGTCGGAGCGGCGCTGGGGCTAGGGCTGTATGCCGGCACAAGACGCGCTTACCTCGCTGAACTGCGCGACCGCGCTATCCGCATGGAGTACGAGCGCGACCAGCAGGGCGCGCTCGCCGCAGCTGCTGAACGAGGCCGGATCAGCCGGGAAATGCACGACATCGTCGCCCATCATCTCAGTGTGATGATCGCACTCAGCGACGGTGCGATCGCCGCGACAGCAGCCTCTCCAGAGCGGGGAATCGAAGTGATGCGCACCGTCTCTGCCACCGGCCGGCGGGCGCTTGCCGATACCCGCCGGCTGCTCAGCGTGCTCCGCGACGAGGACGGCAGCACTGAGAACGGTGAGAACGGCGAGGCGTTACAGCCGCAGCCCGATCTCCTGGAGCTCGACGCGCTTATCGCCCAGGTGCGAGCAGCTGGACTCGCCACCTCTTTCGAGGTGCATGGCAGCGTCCCTGATGTTCCTGCCGGTATTCAGCTCACCGTGTACCGGCTGGTGCAGGAGGCATTGACCAACACGTTGAAGCACGGCGGGCAGGGAGCTCATGCTTTCGTGCGGCTGCACTACTCGCCGGGAGAACTTCACGTGACTGTGGACGATGACGGCGCCGGCTCATCAGCCCCGATGGCCGTCGGGGTCGGAAGCGGGCTGCGAGGCATGCAAGAACGGGTCTACGCATATGGCGGGGACGTGCACTCGGGTCCCCGTGAGTCCGGCGGCTGGCGCGTATCGGCCCGCTTGCGACTCGACGACATCCCTGGACAGCAGGGTGGCCCCTCGTGATTCGGGTGCTGCTCGTCGACGATCAATCCCTGCTGCGTATGGGCTTTCGGCTCATTCTTGAAGCAGAATCCGACATCGAGGTGATCGGTGAGGCCGGCGACGGAGCTGCCGGAGTGAGCATGGCTGCCGCGCTCTCTCCCGATGTCGTTCTGATGGACGTCCGGATGCCCACCATGGACGGCATTGCGGCCACCACCGCCATCGTCAACGCCGGCTCGGCCAGCAAGGTCCTTATTCTGACGACGTTCGACCTGGACCAATACGTGTATGCCGGACTCAAAGCCGGAGCCAGCGGCTTCCTGCTCAAGGACGCCCCTCCGACCGAATTGCTCGCCGCGATCCGTACTGTCGCCAGCGGAGACGCGGTACTGGCGCCCACAGCCACCCGGCGGTTGATCGACCAGTTCATGCCGCTCATGCCAAGCCCGGATCGCCAGGCACAGCGCGAAGCGCTGTTCGAGGAGCTCACCGACCGGGAGCGTGCCGTGTTCGCCCAGCTCGCGGCGGGGCGCTCCAACCGCGAGATCGCCGTCGAGCTGCACGTCTCGGAGGGAACGGTCAAGATCCACGTTGGACGGATCCTGGCCAAGATGGGATTGCGTGACCGGGTGCAAGCCGTGGTGCTTGCTTACGAATCCGGGCTCATCATCCCGGGCGGCTAGCGCTGCTGGCGTTAGTCCGGGCTACAGAGGAGCATCGCACCGGATGGCGCTCCATCAACCGGCCGTCAGACGCGATCTTCGGATCATTGACCTGTGCTGAGGTTTGCGAGGGAGGAAACATCAGTCCCGCTACGAGGGCCACCGGCCACGCCACGGCGACTAGCGCCCTGTCGGAGCGGGCGCGTCGAATTTTGTCCAACCTGTATTGGGCAAGTGCCGGGTTGTTGGTGCCATGGATCGTCTTGCTCTATGTCACCCAGCCGTACACCGCCCGGGCGCACGACCTTGTCACCGTCTCGCTCGGTGTGCCGCTGGCTGTCGTGGCAAGCATCCTGGCGACCGCCTGGCTGTGCCACCGCAGATCCGTCTTTGCGGCTCTCACGGCCACGGCAGCGGCCTCGGCGACGTTCATCATGTGCTGGTTTCACCTACTGACGAGAACCGGACCTTCGCAAACTGCCGCCGAGGTGGCGGCAGCAGCCATGGTGCCGTTCCTTGTCCTGCTGGCCTGGATTGCCCTTCGTGACACCAGTACCAAGCCCGAGCTGCCGTCATGGGTCCCGGTCGTTCTCGTGGCGGCGGCGTGCCTGCTGCTCATCGCCGTCGTCCGGCTTGCGGTGGCGACGGCGCCGGTTCATCAGGCTCACCATCTGAGGTTGGTGTGGACGGGTCTCGACATCTTCGAACTCGTCGGTCTGGCCGCGACGGCGTGGACGCTTCGACGCCGGTCGCCGCGCGTACCGATTGCCGCCGCCTACACCGGAACCCTGCTGCTCTGCGATGCCTGGTTCAACGTCACCGCGACCACCGGTAATACGCAGATCAGTGCCGTAGTACTCGCGTTCGTCGAGGTGCCGATCGCCGTTGGGTCCTTACTGCTTGCCTATGCGGAGATACGTCCCGCAGGCGCGCTCTCGTCCTTTGACCGCCACGCCGGTGATGACACGAGCGAAAGCTGAGGATAGTCTCAGGTTTGGCTACGAGTACGTCCCTAGGCGGAAGCACTTCTCCATGACCGTTAGGCAGTATCCACAGACTCCGGCGGAGAGCATCGGTCGGCTCACGCGCTGGCTCGACCAGACGATGGTCCGCCTGCTCAAACTGGCAAGGCCCCTGTCGGACTACGGGGTGGAGCGCAATGTGCCGGTGCCCACCCGCGACGGGGTCAGGCTACTGACCGACCATTACGCCCCCATTGGCACTTCATTCCGGGGGACCGTGCTCATGCGCGGACCCTACGGGCGCGGTCTCCCAGCGGACTTGCTGCAAGCCCGACTCCTCGCCGGTCAGGGCTACCACGTGGTCAACCAGAGTTGCCGCGGAACGTTCGGCTCAGGTGGGGAGTTTGAGCCGTTCACGCGTGAGTACGAAGATGCCCAGGACACGGTCGCCTGGTTGCGTGAGCAGGAGTGGTTCGACGGCCGGTTCGCTACTTACGGTGCGTCCTACCTGGCCTGGACCCAGTGGGCCCTGCTCACTGACCCACCACCGGAATTGCGTACGGCGGTAGTCAGCTTCGGGTTCCACGACTTTGCCGACTTCGCCTGGGGCAGTGGGGCTTTTGCTCTCAACGACATGCTGACGTGGTCGGAGTCGATCGTCTATCAGGAGCGAGTTCGCCCGCTGCCGGCCATGGTGCGACAGGCGACCGCGACCCGGCGAATCCGACCCGTGGCGGACAAGTTGCCGCTTGCCGACGCAGCCGATCACTTGCTCCGAAACGCCGCTCCCTGGTTTCGATCCTGGCTTCAGCATTCGAGCCCGGCTGACCCTTACTGGCACCCCTACCGGGCGGACGAAGCCTTGCAACGTGTTTCGGTGCCGGTCATGTTGCTCGGTGGTTGGCAGGACATGTTTCTGCGTCAGACGCTTGAGCAGTACCAGGTGCTGCACGACCGAGGCGTGGAAGTAGGTCTCACTGTCGGCCCGTGGGCGCACGTAAGAATCGGACCGGGTGACCTACGGGCAATGCTGGGTTCCACTCTTGATTGGTTGGCCGAACACCTCGCGGGGGAGCCGGCCCGTCGCCGCGAGGCAGTGCAGATCTACGTCGGTGGAGCCGACGCCTGGCGCCATTTGCCGGTGTGGCCGGCACCCGCGGATGAGCTGCGCCTGTACCTGAACCAGGAGGGGCACCTGACCCGTGACCCGGTGAACGACTCGACCACTTCGTCCTTCCGGTATGACCCCACCGACCCGACTCCCTCCGTCGGAGGACGGACTCTGAGCACTGATGCCGGCGTGAAGGACAACCGGGCTCTCGAAGCGCGTTCGGATGTTCTCACGTTCACCACCGAGCCGCAGGCCGCACCCTTGGAGATCGTCGGCGTGCCATTGATTGAGCTGCTACACACCCGCGACAACCGACATGCAGACCTGTTTGTCCGGCTGTGCGACGTGGATCCCAAGGGTCGCTCGCGCAATTTCTCCGACGGCTACGTTCGGCTGGATCCAGCGGGGCGACTTTCCGAAGAACCGATCAAGCTGGCCTTGGATCCGTGTGCCCACCTGCTCGCTCCGGGCCATCGGCTGCGATTGCAAGTCGCCGGCGGTGCCCACCCGTACTACGGACGCAATGAAGGCACCGGCGCTACGAGCGGCACCGGAACGCTGCTGAAAACCTGTAAGCACACGGTTCACCACGGCGGCGATGCACCGTCGCAGCTGATCCTCCCGACGAGGTCCGGGCAGTGGCCCGGACTATCTCCCGGCACCTAGGAGCCCCGAATGGATCCCGCGAAGTTGTTCGACCTGTCGGGAAAGGTGGCAATCGTTACCGGCTCCACGAAAGGCCTTGGGCGAACGATGGCGGAAGGCCTCGCGCAGGCCGGGGCGCGCGTGGTGGTGAGCAGTCGAAAGCCGGAGCTGTGCTACGCGGTGGCCGAGGAGATCGCGAACGCCACGGGCCAGGAGACTTTGGGCCTGGCCTGCCATGTGGGCGACTGGGACGCAATACCGGTGTTCGTCGAGAAAGTCGTGCAGCACTTCGGCCGCATCGACGTCCTGGTGAATAACGCCGGTATCAGCCCGGCCGCGGTGCCCGTGAGCGATATTCCGCTGGACCTGTGGCGGAAAATCTTCAGCGTCAACCTGGAAGGGCCGCTGAGGATGAGCCAGTGCGTGGCACCCGTCATGCGGGAAGGTGGCAGCGGAAGCATCATCAATATCGGATCGATGGCCGCGTACTTCGCCGGCTCGGCGACAGTCGCCTACGGCGCCTCCAAGGCCGCGCTGCGCAACCTGACGGTCACGATGTCGGTTGATTGGGCGCCCTGGGGGGTGCGCGTCAACCTGCTGAGCCCTGGCCCCTTCACCAGCGAGATGGTCGAAGGAGCTGAGCGACAACGCCCAGGATTCAAGGCAATGTTGGCCTCGGCCAATCCGCTCAAACGGATTGCCGATCCGGCAGAGATCGTCGGGCCGGTGCTGTATCTGGCCAGCGACGCCTCCTCCTACGTCACCGGTGACGACATCTCCGTATCGGGCGGGATGCGCAAGTAACCGGGACGTGCAGAGGAGGTTGAACAATGGCGTCGACCGTATTGGCGGAGGTCTCCTTCACCAAGCTGGTTGTCGATTATCTCGATGGCATGTCGGCCTTCTATCAACATGTCTATGGACTCACGCAACTGGCGCGCCTGCAGGCGACGATCGCCGGGTCACCCATCGACGAAGTCATCCTGGGCACGGCAGCAGTGCCGAGCCTCATCCTGCTGAAGTGGGTGGGGCGGGCACGGCCGGACCCTGGGCGGTGATCTTGGGCTTCACCACACCAGATATCACCGCGCTCTTCGAGCGAGGCCTCAATGCAGGAGCCGTCGCGCGCCAGACTCCCCGGGAGATGGAGGCGGCCGGTGGACTGTGCGTGGGCTTTCTCGAAGATCCCGAGGGACACCTGGCCGAGGTCGTCGAACTCCCGTGACCGCGGATCCTGCGGCGTTCAGCCCGTAGTCGCGCCCAGCAGTTGCCAAGCCAGGCTTGTCCATGTAAGAAACGTGAGGCTATCCTCACTCATTGGCTCGGTGAACGGAGGAAGACGGTATGGCTGACACGTCCTGGGACACCATCGACCGGTACATGGTGCTGTCGTCGGATGCCCATGCGGGCGCGGAGACACACCAATACCGTGACTACCTCGAGAGCCGCTGGCATGAGGACTTCGACGTATGGGTGAAGGCGCTCGCGCATCCTTTTATCGACCTGTCCGATCCCGAAGCGGCCGTGAATTGGGATCCCGGTCGGCGTCTCGCGGCGATGGATGCCGAGGGTGACACCGGCCAGGTGCTTTTCCCCAATACCGTTCCGCCGTTCTTCGACATCCTCGTTCATCTGGCGGGCGTGCCTAGGTCACGCGCGGAGTTCGACCGCAAGTGGGCCGGGTTGCGCGCCCACAACCGTTGGTTGGTGGAGTTCTGCCAAGCCGACCCGGCGCGCCTGAAGGGCCTCGTTCAGCTGCTGCCGAACGACATTGACCTTGCTGTCGCCGAGGCCCGCTGGGCGAAGGACACGGGCGTCATTGCCGGCGTCATGCTGCCAGGGGTGCCGCCGAATCATCCGGTGCCGCCGTACTTTCATGAGAGCTACGACCCGCTCTGGGCAGCATGTGCGGAGTTGGAGCTTCCGGTGCACCAGCACCAGGGAACCGGCAGTCCCGATGCAGATCACGACAGCCCGGCGGCGACTCCGATCTGGTTTGCCGAGCTTGATCGGTGGACTCAGCGCACCCTGCTTCATCTCGTTTTCGGTGGAGTCTTCGAGCGGCATCCCGATCTCAAATTCGTCTGGACGGAAATGTGGGGGATCCGCTGGATCCTGGAGGAATTGGACCGCATGGAGCGCAGGCTCCCGGAGCTTCGGTCCGCCGGCGCTTGGGGTGTCGGTCTGGGCCGGGCGGATGATCCGAGGCGGCTGAATTTCAGCTATTTCGGCTCGCCCGCCATTGATGGGCTATCGCTGAGCCCGACTGAATACTGGCATCGCAATTGTTACGTGGGCGCCAGCCTGCTTCCTCGACACGAGATGCGCTACCGCCACGCCGTCGGTGTGGACCGGCTGATGTGGGGCATGGACTTTCCGCATCCGGAGGGAGCTACCCATCACGGTGTCGAGGCGTTGCGAGCGACGTTCTACGACGTGCCGGAGCAGGAGTGCCGCGTCATGCTCGCCGGAGTGGCCGCCGACGTCTACGGCTTCGATGTGGACGCGCTCACCCCCACCGCCCAGCGCATCGGCCCGCCAGTGAGCGAGGTCCACAAACGCTTGCTTGAGGCAGATTTCCCACTAGCGCCAGGGGCTGCCTTCGACTCGAGCCCGGCGCTGGAAGAGCTCATCGCCGCTCAAGGCTGAGCAGCTATCGAAAGGCGCTGGAGAAACCATTGGACGAGTTCACCGGCAAGGTCGCCGTGGTTACGGGTACCGCCAACTCGCGTGGAATCGGACTCGCCACGTGCCGCCAACTTGCCAAGGCGGGTGCGCATGTCGTCTTGGCAGATTTAGACGAAGGGGGTGCCAAGGCGCGCGCGGCGGAGCTCCGAAGCGACGGGTTCGGAGCCACCGGGATTGGCGTCGACATGAGTGATCACGGCTCGGTTCTTGCCTTCGCCGATGCCGTGCACTCAGACTTCGGCGCGGTCGACATATTGCACGTGAACCATGTTGCGCCGACCGGCGGCCCCGGTCATGGACTTCTTTCGCCTGAACCCGACGCCTGGGAGCTGCACGTAAGGGTCAATCTGCTCGGGGCCATCTACGCGATCAAGGCCTTTGTGCCGCACATGATCGCGCAGGGGAAGCATGCACATGTCTTGCTCACCTCGTCCGGGGCGGGCAACACCGGCACGATGTATGGCAACGGTCCCTACGCCATCACCAAGTGCGCGCAGGTGAGCCTGATGGAGTGCCTCCACGGCCAGCTACGGGACGCCGAGGCGGACATCGTCGCCACGGTCGTTTTCCCCGGTGTCACCGCGACGATGCCCACCGACGAGCTCGCGCAGCTCACCGTAAGCGGCCTGCGCAGCTACGGCTTGCCTGCTGTTCTCATGCAGCCCGACGAAGTAGCCGCTTACACGCTCGAGGCGATCAGACGGGACTCCTTTTGGGCCCATCCCGACATCGCCGACGACGAACGTCTTACCGGTGGTCAGCAAGCGGAAATCATCGACTGGGAGCACGCGATGTACCAGACGCGCGCCAGGGCGATGACTGACAGGACCGCGCCTGATTCCTACCTCTGGGGGCCGCCCAGTAGCCTCCTCGGTCCGTGAAAAGCTCATGAGTCCGGTGACCGGGGAGGTCGCGGTCGTCGTGGGCGGCGCCGGGCTGGGAGCCGGCTTGGGATTTGCCATGGCGCGGCAATTTGCTGTTGCCGGAATGCGCGTCGCCGTCCTCGACATCGACGCTGACGCGGCCGCGAAGGCAGCGGATGCCCTTCAGTCCGAGGGCGTGGAGGCGATTGGCCTCGTCGCTGATGTCACGGACCTTCAGAGTCTTCGCTTCGCTGCGGCCGGAGTCGACGAGACACTCGGCCAGTGCAACATTCTTTGCGCCCATGTCGGCGGCGGCGGGATGGGGACCATCGACGAGCTGTCTGCTTCGGATTGGATGGCGGCGACCGATCTGATGCTCGGCGGCACCATCAATACGGTCGAGGCCTTTCTTCCGCTCGTACGCAAGACTTCGGGCAGTCGCCACATCGTGCTCACTTCATCGATAGCCGCGCTCGCGCCGGGCAGATTCCAAGGCCCGTATCGTGCTGCGAAGGCTGCCGTCACGTCATTCGGTGAGACGCTTCGCCTTGAGCTCGAGCCCGAAGCGATAGGCACGACGATCGTCTTTCCAAGCGGGATGCTGCCACCGGAGCTCGCCGACTTCGTCCGCTCTGCCACCGAGCCCATGAGCGCCGGTGGTGTGCAGGGAGCTATCGCCGCGGAGATGGCACCCGATCTTCGAGATCTCGCCACCGGCGAGGAAGCCGCACGGGACATCGTCGCTGCAATCGAAGCGAACGAGCCTTACTTCATCACGCACGGCGTTACGGCGCGGGCGCTCTACGAAGGCCGCCACCAAGACATCACGGACGCATTCAGTCGCATGGAAGGCCGGAACGGGATCGGATGAGTCGATCACAAGCGATAGCGCACCAAGTCGACGCAATGACGTGGACGGACACCGAACTGTCAGCGCCGATCATCGATCTGCCCGATCTGACCCTCACCCGCGCCGATCTGCCGGCTCTGCGCACGCTGTCGACTGTCCCGCCGGCATTCGCGGACGGAGTCGAGCAGCTCGATCTCAGGGCCGGTGAACGTGGCCAGGTGGGCCTGACGCTGTTTCGCCCGATAGCTGCTCCTGCTGACCTCCCGTGCATCTTTTGGATCCACGGCGGAGGCATGATCGTCGGTGATCGCCATATGGACGACGCCAGTCTCAATCGATGGTGCCTCGAGCTGGGCTGCGCGTTCTTGAGTGTTGACTACCGGCTTGCGCCAGAGGCGCCCTACCCGCTGCCGTTGGACGACTGCGATGCCGGCCTGATGTATCTGTTCGACCAGGCCCAAGAGTGGGGACTCGACGCGACCCGAGTCGGAATCGGTGGACGCAGTGCCGGCGGCGGCCTCGCGGCAGCGCTAGCGCTTCGTTTACGAGACCGAGGTGACCGGCGGCTGCTGTTTCAGTATCTCGAGTATCCGATGCTGGACGACCGACAGGTGACCCGTTCGAGTCAGCTTGACGGTCTGGCGATCTGGAGTCGCGAGTCAAATTCCTTTGGTTGGAGCAGCTACTTGGGCGACTGGTACGGCAAGGATTCCGTCCCACCCGATGCCGTACCGGCTAGAGCGCCGGATCTCAAAGAGCTTCCGCCCGCCTTCCTCTGCGTGGGCACGGCCGACGGCTTCTACGACGAGGTGGTCGACTATTGCGTGCGGCTGAACGCCGCGGCAGTCCCCTCGGAGCTACACGTATACGCGGGTGCGCCGCACGGCTTTCATCTCTTTGCTGACAGCCAGGTGACGCAGTGCGCGGATGCTGACTCCGCGAACTGGCTCAAACGGCAGCTCATCAGGCGCGAGCTGCTGCCATGATCGCGGCGACGACTCCCGGTACCGCTGCTGCGCCTTCACGCTTGATTGTCGCGTAGTAGAGGGCGGCCCCAATGA
This sequence comes from uncultured Actinomycetota bacterium, assembly GCA_963737695.1. Taxonomy (GTDB): domain Bacteria; phylum Actinomycetota; class Actinomycetes; order Frankiales; family Frankiaceae; genus DATAZK01. Next base: position 1,383,713 of record CAVTTQ010000008.1, on the reverse strand, counting down.
TCATGCCGAACAAGATGTCAGGGTCGGACGAGGCGGACACGTGACCCGCCTCAACGGCCGCCGCATGGGCAGCACGAAATTCCTCCAGGGCGGGCCCCTCGAGGCGTTCGGCGATCCTTTCGTAACGTTCATGGTCGAGGTTGTACTCAATGAGCAGACCGGGAAGCGCGACTCGGGAGGCCGGCTCGCCGTAGAAGTTGAAGCTGCCTTCGACCATCTGGCGCACGACCCGCTCGAAACCCTCGTAGCCGACGACCGGTTCGCCGTAGGCGCTCATGTCGTCGAACAGTGACTCCAGGAGATCTGCTTGCGTTGGCCAGCGGCGATAAATCGTCGGGGCGCCGATGCCGGCACGGCGGGCGACGTTCGGGATCGTCGTCGCTTGGAAGCCGTCCTCGACGAGCGACTCCCGGACGGCGGCTTGAACGGCAGCGTCCTTCGCGGGGTCACGCGGACGCCCGCGGCCCCTCGGAGTCGAGTGCTCGGGAGGGTTGTCGTCTTCAGTCATCACGAACTTTGCCACGAGAGGGGACCGGCTGCCATCGACGATGGCCTGTGAGCGTCCCAAACCTAGCATCACGTCTCTTTCCACCGGCTTCTCCAGTGATGTCGATGTCGATCCCTGTTGGGTGGCGATCACCGAATCTCCTTTGTTGGCAGCGGTTTGTTCAACTTTTCGCCCCGACTTTCGCCGCTCAATCGACGTCCCCTGCCGGCGGCGTCGGCCCTGTCGAAGATCTTGCTGGTGCACCCTTGCAACGATCCAACTGGCGGATTATGGTTACCGCCGATAACGAAATGGGCGGCTCGGGATGGGAGGTCCGTCGCTGTTCGTGGAACCGCGGACGCGGCCCAGGACTCATGCAAAACCACCCGGTAGCGCAAACCCGTGGATGGCGTCGCGGCTGGTCGGGCTTCGACTTGAAACGTGGCAATCCATCCGCACCTCTTCGTACTGATCCAATCCAATGTCGAAAGGGAGTCGCCGGCGTGTCGACCGCAATCTGGAGTGGGGTACCCCGGAATGCCTGAAGGCGTCCGTCCGGATGGCGCGCCCGTGGGGTGGCATCCGGCTGCCGTGGACAAGTGCGTTTGGACGCTCGCTTGTGGCCGTGCAGCAGATCGAGACGAACTCCAGAAGCGTCTGCTGACCGACCTGGCTGATGCGGCGGTGACACTGGTCGAGCGCGCGGTCAGCGTGCACGTCACCGTGCAGGATCAGACGGCCTTCTCGGGTGCATCGGTCGAGGCCGGCGGAGCCGTTCGACCGGTCGATGCCGTCATTGAGCTGACCACGTCAGAGCCCTATGTGCCGCTCGATGATTTCACGGCCCACCTGCGCACTCTGGCTGACCAAGTCCAAGGCTGGCGCGTGAAGCCGACGTTGATTTACGACTCCACCGAGCCGCGCTTGCTGGGCGAACCTTCGCCATCGCCAAGTGTCCTGGTCTTCGTCGAACGACTGGACGGCACTTCGCCGGAGCACTTCACGCGGAACTGGTACATCCACGCCGGCCACCCTGATGGGCAGGAAGGCGAGAGCGAGCAATCGCGGGCGGAACGCCGGCGGGAGGAGGCCGAAGGCCCTCGGCTTTACCGTCAGAACCGCGTGCTGGAGCCGATCACGCCCACGGCCTGGCTGATCCACGGCTATACCCAGCTGCAGATGGGCTTTTCGATCCCGGAGATGCCGATCGAGCCGTACGCGCGAGTAAGAGGCGAGGCCGATTTCGACAGGTGGCCTTCGCGAATATTGCAGGGACCCGAGTACCGCGTCTTATGAGTATCGGTGCGCCGCCTGACCTGAGCGCCATCGCTGTCGGTGGGTCGCGATGAGCGCCGGGACGCTGGTGCTGGGGCTCATCAACGGGCTCATCATCGGCTTGTTGGCCGTCGGTTTTGTCCTCGTGTACAAGGCCAACAGGTTCCTCAACCTTGCCCAGGCCCAGCTTGGGGCCGTCTCGGCGATGCTGCTGGCAAAGGTCGTCAACGACTGGGGGTGGAACTGGTGGGTGTCACTGCTCGGCTGTCTGGCCGTCGGGGTCGCCACCGGACTCCTCGTCGAGCGGTTTCTCGTGTCGGTCGTCCGGAAGCGGTCGAAGTCGCCGATCCGCCTGCTCATGTTGACGATCGGCGTGGGCCAGATCCTCCTGGCGCTCACCTACATACCGGCGCTCACACCGAAATCGCAGGCGGCATTCCCGCAGCCGTTCACCTCTCATCTCGAGGTGGGCGGTGTGGTGCTGACCGGCATGTCGGTTCTGACGATGATCGCGGTCCCAGTCCTGTTGATTTTTCTGACCGTCTTCCTGGAGTGGACGTCAGCAGGCAAGCAAATCCGTGCTGCAGCAAGCAATACCGATGCTGCGCGCCTATGTGGGATATCGGTCAACCGGGTCAGCTTGATCGCGTGGGGCTTGGCCGGGGGACTCGCAGCATTGGCCGCCGTCCTCAGCGGTCCGACCACGGCGTCTTTCAATGCGCAGGCACTCGGGCCTTACCTATTGATGCTGACGATGGGCGCGGCGTCATTCGGGGCCTTCGTTTCGATCCCAGCGGCCGTCGGCGGTGGGATCGGATTAGGGCTCGTCTACCAGATCGTTGCAGCAGAGACCAACAATGCGGGGACGGCCGAACTCGTCGTGTTCGCCACGATCCTGCTCGTCATCCTGCTGCGCGGAAGGACGATCGGCCGCGTCTTCGGATTCTCGGGGGCGGCGGTCCCGGAGCTTCCTGGGGTGAGGATTCCGCAGGTTCTTCGAAAGACAGCCCGGGTGCGTTGGGCACCCAGCAGCATGCTCGGCGTTGCGCTTGCTGTGGCGCTTGTCTTTCCACACCTGCCCTACTTCTCCCAGCAGGGCAATCAATTCCTGCTGGTGCTCGTCCTGATATATGCCCTGATCGGAGTGTCGCTGACCATCCTTGTGGGCTGGGCCGGGCAGGTCAGCATGGGCAGTTTCGCCCTCGTTGGAATCGGCGCTTTTGCTACCGCTCGGTGGGCGGGCCAGTCGGGCTGGAGTCTGCTGGACTTGTTACCAGTGGCCGGAGTGATCGGCGCAGCCGCTTCTGTGGCGATCGGCCTGCCGGCCTTGCGCGTGCGAGGTCTGACCCTGGCCGTGGCCACGCTCGGGCTAGCTGTGATTGCGCCGGATTGGCTTTTTCTTCAACATTGGCTGGGAGGATCAACTCCGTTCACCACCCTGGTGAATCCGACTACCGTGCTTCCCGGCATAGGCAGCATCGAGACTCCGCTCGACCTGTACTACGTCATCCTCGTCGTTCTGGTCGCGGTGACGGTGTCAGCCCGGGCTCTTCGCCGTTCCGCCGCTGGGCGAGTGATCATCGCCGTCCGCGACAACGAACGAGCAAGCTCGGCATTGGGGATCACCCCATCCACCGTCAAGCTGCGCGTCTTGGCCCTGAGCGGTTTCATCGCAGGGGCGACGGGGGTCTTTTGGGCGCTCGCCTGGGAGAGCTTGTCACCGGCGCAGTTCCCTGCCGAGGTCTCCATCGCGGTGCTGGCGCTGCCTGTCATCGGTGGGATGGGCTCTCTCAGTGGCGTAGTTGCCGCCGCAGTCGTGCTGTACATGGGCACCTTTTTCATCGGTCCCCACGTCAGCGGTCTGCTGGGATCACTCGGACAGAACGCCGGCTTCCTGCTGCTCTTCAGTGGCATTGGGGTAGTGGGCGCCATGGTGCAATTCCCGAACGGGATCGCCGGCGCCGTCCAGGACCGGTGGCAGGCTCATCTCAACCGCCGAGCGGCTCAGCTCACGGTTTCCGAAGTTCCCAGTGCGCCGTCGCGTATCGCGACTGAGACCAAGACTGACTTGGGCGTGCTGAAAGCCGGCCGCACCGCCGTGGCCGCAGACGGCTCTGTCCCGCTCGTGGTTCGAGATATCACCAAGCATTTCGGGGTATCGCCGCCCTCAGGCATGTCGACATCTCAGTCAAGTCACGGGAGATCGTTGGCCTGATAGGCCCCAATGGTGCCGGCAAGACGACGCTGATGAATGTCATCAGCGGAGCAGCGCGGCCAGACGGCGGCTCGGTACGGCTATACGGGCACGAAGTTGCCAGGCACTCCGCAGAGGCCCGGGCCAGACTCGGCTTGGCGCGCAGCTTCCAAGATGGGCAGCTGTTCGCGGGGCTTACGGTCTTGGAGACGGTCCAACTTGCGCTGGCGCACAAGGGCCGGATCAGAATGGTCGGCGCTCTGCTGGCCGCGCCAGGCGTCCGCTCCCATGAGCGCGAGAGTCGGACTCAAGCGCAGGAACTTGTTGACGCGTTCGGTCTGGGGCCTTGGGCTGACGCGCTGACCGTCGAGCTGTCAACGGGTATGCGGCGCATCTGCGACTTGATGGTTCAGGTCGCCGCCAACCCCGTCTCCTCCTGCTGGATGAGCCGACAGCCGGCGTCGCTCAACGCGAGGCGGAAGCATTTGGTCCCCTCGTGCGCGGGATCGCGGAGAAACTCGGATGTTCGGTACTCATCATCGAGCACGACATGCCCATGCTGATGGGGCTTTGTGACCGCGTGTACGCCATGGAGACCGGTCGAGTCATCGCTGAGGGCAGCCCCGACCAGATTCGCAGTGACCCGAGGGTGATTGCGAGCTACTTAGGCACCGATCCGACGGCCATCGACCGTTCAGGCCGCCAGTCGACACATGATCGCGTCCGGAATTTGACAATCCAAGGAGGGCCCTCGTGAAACAGCTGCGGCCGATCAGGTCATCAGTACGGACGGCGGCCGTCCGGCCTTTCGCGATCACGATCGTGGCAGCGCTCGCGCTGGCCGGCTGCTCATCGTCGGGAGGTGGACAGTCCACGTCACCGTCAGGTCCAACTGCTAGCGCCAGCGGCGCTATCAAGACGACCGGATGCCCGACAGGAAGCGCCCGCGGCGCGACGTCGAGCACCGTCACCGCGGCCGTCACGGTCATCAACCTGTCGATCGGGTCGCTCAATAACTCGACCTATGGAATCCCCTCGGTAGCGGACCAGAAGACGGATTGGAATCTGGTCGCCGACGACATCAACAAGTCAGGCGGCGCCGGATGCCGCAAGGTCGAAGTCAAGTTCTACTCCGTCAATCCGGGAGACGCCGCCGGAGCCCAGCAGGTCTGCCTGAACATCGCGGCGGCGCACCCCTACATGGTCCTGGACAGCGGGGCGTTGACCGAAGCGGGCTACGGCAACTGCATTCCTGCCCACAAGATAGCTCTCGCGTCCGGATACCTCACGCAAGATGAGCTGAAAAAATATCATCCCTACTATCTCCAAATCGGCGCCATTCCAGAAGACACCATCCGCACCGGAACCCTCGGCCTTAATCAGCTTGGATATTTCGGAGCGGCCAAGAACTTCAAGAAAATTGGCGTGCTTTATCACACCTGTGCCGGATCTTTGATCGCTGCCCAGCGCGCTGCGCTCGCCGAGGCCGGGGTTCCCAGCAGCAAGATCCTGACGTACAGCCTTGGTTGCCCCTCGACCGAGGACACTCCCGCAGCTCTTGAACAGGCGGTTCTTTCGTTCAAGAATGCCGGAGTCAGTACGGTGACGGCGCTTGAGATCACCGACTTCGGCGTCTTCACCCAGATCGCAAAACAGCAGAACTTCAAGCCACAGTACGTATTCGCCGAAAATGACATCCCCACCACCAGCGCCACGAAGAGTGCAAATTCGCCCAACCCGAGCAATTTCGACGGGGCTGTCGACGTCCTCGGCGGGGGCTACGGCGAACAAACCACGCCCGGCTTCCAGCCCACGGCCGGCACCCAGAAATGCAATGCCATTTATGCGGCGGCCGGAAAGCCCGAGGTTTACAAGCAGGCGGACGGCTACGGCGGCTTGGTCTGCGACTACCTGTGGTTCTTCCAATCGCTGCTGAACCACACGCCGCAGCTGAAGTCAGACGGGCTCGCAGCTTCGATGAAGTCAGTCGGCACCATCGACTTCTCATACCCATTCGCCCCGATCGACTTCTCGGCGGCTCCGGCGGGCTCAGGCTACGGAGTGAGCTATTGGCGCGCGGCTGACTATCTCGCATCTTGTAACTGCTGGCAGGTGCCCGACCCGACCTTCCACAAGCCGTTCGCATGAGCCTGGCCACGGGCCGCCGCACGGCGTTACGCGTCACGGACATCGAGTTCTCCTACGGCCGATTGCAGGTGCTGTTCGGGGTGTCCCTTGACGTCGGCGAGGGTGAAGCGGTCGCCCTCCTCGGCACGAATGGCGCCGGCAAATCGACGCTGCTCAGAGTGATCACGGGACTTGAGAAGCCGACCCGGGGAACGGTGAGCTACTTCGATGCCGACATCACCGACGTCGCGGCCGAGCAGCGGCCAGGCAAAGGGCTGTTGTTGGTGGTCGGCGGACGGTCCGTATTCGCTGACATGACCGTCGCCGAAAACCTCGACATGGCGGCATTGCCGGCACGTCAGCCCGCAGCCCAACGGGCGCAGCGGCTGGACCATGTCTATTCGACATTCCCGTCGCTGGCCTCACGTCGGCGTCAGCGAGCCGGGACCCTGTCGGGGGGAGAACAGCAGCAGCTCGCGTTGGCAAAAGCGCTGTTGCTCGACCCCAAGGTGCTCTGCATCGACGAGCTTTCGTTGGGGCTGGCTCCAGTGGTGGTTGGGGAGTTGCTGGAACTGGTGAAACGTATTAACGCCACTGGGGTGTCGGTGATCGTCGTGGAGCAGAGTCTCAACATTGCCGCCGAGATCTGCGAGCGTTCCATCTTCTTGGAGAAGGGGGAGGTGCGCTTTGAAGGCCCTACCCGCGACCTGCTGGCCCGGGACGACGTGGCTAGAGCCGTCTTCCTGGGGGTCCGCGATTAGTCGAATGGATTCGGCAGCGGAGGGGCCGCAGCGATTTTCGGTCATTCGACGGGGTACACCTTGCCCTCGAGGGCCGCATCGTCATACTGCGCATTGCGGTTGACGCGTCGTCCGCAGCCTGACCACCAGAGGTGAAACATGCTGTCCTACGCCAACGGCGCATCACCGACACCGATGCTGGGCGACACCATCGGAGCAAACCTGGATCGGACCGTCGCACGTTTCGGGTCGCGTCCCGCTCTGGTGGACTGCGCGACGGCCCGGCGGTGGACTTACCGCGAGTTGCAGGCTGAGATCGACGCCTGCGCGCTCGGACTGGATGCGCTCGGTGTGGCCAAGGGCGATCGAGTCGGAATCTGGGCCCCCAACAGTGCGGAGTGGGTCTTCGTCCAGTTCGCTGCGGCCAAGCTGGGAGCGATCCTGGTGAACATCAATCCGGCCTATCGCACTCATGAGTTGGCGTATGTCCTGCAGCAATCCGGCACCACCGTGTTGCTGGCAGCGCCGGAGTTCAAGTCCAGCGACTACCGCGCGATGGTCGAGCAGGTGAGCCCGGATTGCCCGCAGCTTCGGAAGGCGATCTTCTTCGGCTCCGATGAGTGGGAGGGGCTGCTCGCGACCGGTCGGTCGGCGTCACCTACTGCACTGCAGGAACGTGGAAATCAGCTCGCGACTGACGATCCGATCAACATCCAGTACACCTCAGGAACGACCGGGTTTCCTAAAGGGGCGACCCTCACCCATCACAACCTGCTGAACAACGGCTTTTTCGTCGGCGAAGGGTGCGGATACACGGAGGTCGATCGAGTCTGTATCCCAGTTCCCTATTACCACTGCTTCGGGATGGGCATGGGCAATCTGGGCTGCACCACGCACGGTGCCACCATGGTCATTCCGGCGCCCGGCTTCGATCCGGCACTCACCCTGCGTGCCGTACAGGAGGAGGGCTGCACCTCGCTCTACGGAGTGCCGACGATGTTCATTGCGGAACTGGCGCTTCCGGACTTCGCCGACTATGACCTGTCGAGCCTGCGTACCGGAATCATGGCCGGGTCCCCGTGCCCGGTCGAGGTGATGAAGCGGGTGGTGTCAGACATGGGGATGGACGAGATCACGATTTGCTATGGGATGACGGAGACATCCCCGGTCTCGACACAGACCGGCCTTTCCGATGATCTCGAGCACCGGACCGCGACCGTCGGCCAGGTGCACCCTCATCTTGAAGTCAAGATCATCGATCCTGGATCCGGACTGACGGTGCCACGGGGCGTTACCGGGGAGCTCTGCACGCGCGGTTACTCTGTCATGCTCGGCTATTGGAACGACCCGGAGCAGACGGTGCAGGTTGTCGATACGGCACGCTGGATGCACACGGGCGACCTTGCCGTCATGGATCAGGCCGGCTACCTCAACATCGTGGGCCGCATCAAAGACATGGTGATCCGTGGTGGAGAAAACATCTATCCCAGGGAGATCGAAGAATTTCTCTATGGCCATCCGGATGTCCTCGACGCCCAAGTCATCGGTGTGCCGGACGAGAAGTACGGCGAGGAGCTGATGGCGTGGATACGGCTGCGACCCGGTGCCGAGCCCATGACCGCCACTTCGTTACGGGAGTACAGCACCGGCAAGCTGGCGCACTACAAGATCCCGCGATACGTGAAACTCGTGGACGAATTTCCGATGACCGTCACCGGCAAGATCCGCAAGGTGGAGATGCGTCAGAGCGCGACAGTTGAACTTGGACTCGAAGGCGCCGGCACGATCAGCCACGCCTAGGAAGCGGCTCCGCTGCTCTGTTTCACCAACTCGCCCACGTAGCCCGCCAGCACGGTTTGTGCTTCTTCCAGCGCGCCGTCCAGCCCGTTTTGATCTTCGGCAGCATGTAGCAGCAGCCACCCGGTCAGAGCCTGAATAGTGATGGCGGCGTTCCTTCGTCGACGTGCATCCAGCCCCGGGACCTGCGCTGCGAGCCACCGCTCCAGCCGGACCGTCCACTGGCTGGCGACGCCCGATCCGAACAGGTGGCCTGCTCGCGTGAGGCCTTGCCAGCCCGGTTGGTTTTGAGCGAGTGAGGCGAAACCGGAAAAGTAATCTCCGATGACGTCAGCCGCCGGTCGCGTGAGGCTCGCCGGACCATGCACCGTCGCCCCGAAAGCCTCGTGTTGGCTGCGGTAAAGGTCCGTCATGGTGGCGATCAAGGCTGACTTGCTGGGGAAAAATCGGTAAACGGCGCCAATCGACACTCCGGCTCGGCGGGCCACCTCTTCCATCGAAACCCGGTCCACCCCCGACTCGTCGAAAGCTGCACCGGCGGCAGCCAGCACGCGCTCGAATGATCTGCGGCTGCGCGCCTGCACCGGTGGGTTTCGAACCGCCATGGGGTCGTCGATCCTCGCGGGCGAGCCCGACGATGCTGTGGCCACGATTTGACGGTACCTACAACGCAGTGGCTGAAAGACAATACTGAGGATATCCTCATGTTTGTCAACCCGGAGCGCCAAAGGGAGAGTGGCAGCCGATGTCCGAGGACGCAGCACTGAAGCAGAAACTCGCCGACGACGGCTACGCGGTGCTCTCATCGGGAGTTCCTGCGTCATTGCTCGATCGTCTGGTCAGCGAGACTCGTGACCACGTGGTCAAGTCGACGGCGCACTACAACGTCATCGAGCAGGCCATGTATGGGTCTCGAATTCGCCGCGGCTACGACCTTGCCGGAAAGTCGATCGCGCTTTTGGAAGTACTCGAACTGCCGTGGGTGCAGACGGTGATTGACATCGTTTTGGGGCGCAATTGTGAGCATGCGCTGCTGTCCTCGGCGACGGCGTTGGACGTGGACTTCGAGTCAGGAGCCCAACCGCAGCCACTGCATCGCGATGAAGACGTCTACCCCCACCTCCTGCCGCGGCTCGACGGAGGCCCCGAATACCTGTTCAACGTCATGATCGCGGGGACCGACTTCACCCGGGAGAACGGGGGGACGCTCATCATTCCAGGCAGTCACAGGTGGCCGCGCGACCGTTGGCCCACTCCTGATGACGAGGTTATTTCCCTGGAACTCGAGCCAGGAGAATGCGGGATCTGGCTGGGATCCACCTACCACGGTGCTGGCGTCAACCTGACCGGCGAGGCTCGATTGGGTATCTCGTTGGCCTTCTGCCTCGGTTGGTTACGAACCATCGAGAATCAGTACCTGCTGTTCGACCCTGAAACGGTTGCGCAGCTACCGATTGCGGTTCAGCGCCTCCTTGGCTATGACTCGCACATGGCCTTGGGCCTGCATGACTGGACCTCCCCCCTCGAAAGCCTCACCCACGCGAGAGCGTGAGTTCGTGGGCCTCGGCGTAACGGGCTCGGACCTGCGGCTGCGCCAGGGCTTGCACCACGTTGGTGCCTGGGATGCTCCAGGGCGGCGGTTCGCTGAGACCAGAGTGCAGCCATGCCGCTTGCCGGGCTGCTCCGTTCGCGGCGTATTCACCGGAAGGCGGGACGAGCACTGGCTTGTCGAACAGTCCAGCGGCGATCTGCTGGACGGCAGGGGATTGAGCGGCCCCGCCGATGAGCAGGATGCGTTCGACTGTGATCCCTTGAACGAGAAGGGCATCGACGGCGTCGGCGAGCCCGCACAGCACCCCCTCGATTGCTGCTCGGGCGAGGTGAGCCGGGGTTGTCGTCGCCAGCCGCATCCCGTGCAATGCGCCCGTTGCGTTGGGCTTGTTGGGAGTGCGTTCGCCTTCGAAATAAGGAACGAGCACGAGTCCGTCGCATCCCGGCGGGGCCTGCAAGGCCAACGTCGAAAGCTGCTCCAGACTTACGTTCAGAAGGCGTGCAGTGGCTTCCAGGACCTGGGCGGCGTTGATGGTGGCGACGAGCGGCAGATAGCTCCCAGTGGCGTCAGCGAAGCCGGCAACGGTGCCCGTCGTATCGGCTGTGGGTGCGGTGGAGACGGCGCAGGCAACCCCGGAGGTGCCGATGGAAATCATGACATCGCCCGGCTTTGCCTCCAAACCGAGGGCGCTGGCCGCGTTGTCGCCGGCCCCGGGTCCCAGGAGCAGCCCCTCGGGTGTCACGCCAGCCGTGTCGACCGGGCCCAGCACTCGTGGTAGCTCGGGGATCCGACCAAAGGCCAGCTCGAGCAGGCGCGGCTGGTATCCGTCAGCCGGTGACCAGTAACCGGTGCCGCTGGCATCACTGCGATCGGTGCGCAGCTCGGCCAGCTCACCGCTGCCCCCCAGTCGCCAGGTAAGCCAGTCGTGGGGCAGGCAGACAGCAGCCACCCGGCCAGCGTTGCCGGGCTCGGTGTCGGCGAGCCAGCGCAGCTTCGTAATCGTGAACGACGCAACGGGCACGGAGCCGACGGCCTTCGCCCACGCTGAAGGGCCGCCGTACTCTGCGATGAGGGCTCCAGCTGCCGCCGCGGAACGGGTGTCGTTCCAGAGCAAGGCGGGACGAACGACGGCGCCGGACGCGTCCAAGGTGACCATGCCATGCTGCTGCGCACCGACGGAGACCGCGGCCACATCGGCCAGGCCGCCGGCCGCGGCAATTGCTTGCGCCAGCGCGGTTTCCCAATGCCGTGGGTCCACCTCGGTGCCGGGTGGGTGCGGCGCCCGGCCGCTGCGGATGAGGGTGCCGTCGTCGGCATCGCGGATGACGACCTTGCAGGACTGGGTCGAGGAGTCGACTCCAGCTACCAGCGGCACGCCTAGGAGCCGATGAGGTGCTCGATGGCGAGCTGCTGCAGCTGCACGAAGCCGAAGTTGCGCTCCGCGGCTTTTTGCGGATCGAAGTCGTCCGGCCGGGTCAGCAGATCCTTGGCGGTCTCACCGGGCGCCAGGGTCGGTTCGGCGAGGTCGAAGACACCGGCGTACGCCATGGCTTGCTGCACTTTCGGGTCGGCGCGGAAGGCAGCTGCCTTGTCAGCCAGCATGAGATACGTCGACATGCAGGCCCGGGCCGAGTCCCAGACGCCTTCCATGTGCTCGGTACGCGAGGGTTTGTAGTCGAAGTGACGCGGCCCGGCGTAACGCGGAGCGTCTGGGAAGCCCGGGAAGCCGTTCTCGATCAGGTCGACCGTGAAGAACGCCGACGTGAGGTCGCCGTGCCCGAACACCAGGTCCTGGTCGTACTTCAGACCCCGCTGGCCGTTGAGGTCGAGGTGAAAAAGCTTGCCCGACCACAGCGCCTGGGCCAGTTGATGGGTGTAGTTGAGGTTGGCCATCTGCTCATGGCCGGTCTCGGGATTCACGCCCACGATGTCGCCGTGCTCGAGCTCGGCAATGAACGCCAGCGCGTGCCCCACCGTCGGCAGGAAGATGTCGCCGCGCGGCTCGTTGGGCTTGGGCTCCAAGGCGATGCGCAGGTTGTAGCCCTGGCTCTTGATGTAGCCGGCAACTGTGTCCACACCTTCGCGGTAACGCTCCAAAGCGGCGAACACGTCTTTGGAACCGTCGTATTCGCTGCCTTCGCGGCCGCCCACATCACGAACGTGGAGGCGCCCATCTCGGCGGCCAGATCTACCGCCTGCAGGATTTTGCGGAGTCCGAACCGGCGTACTCCCCGGTCGTTGGAGGTCAGGCCGCCGTCCTTGAACACCGGATGCATGAACGTGTTAGTGGTGACCATCTCGATGACCAGTCCCGCCTCATCGCAGGCCTGCTTCAACGTCCGGCAGCGAAGCGACTTGGTGGCTTCGTCCGCGTCGAACGCGAACACGTCGTTGTCATGGAACGTGAGCCCCCAGGCGCCGATCTCAGCAAGGCGGCCCGCGTACTCCCACGGATCAAGCACCGGCCGGGTCGCCGCCCCGAACGGGTCGACCCCGACCCAGCCCACCGTCCACAATCCGAACGAAAAGCGATCCCGACTGCTCGGCTGACGGATCATCCTGCGACCTCCGGCCGGAGAAGTTGCTGAGCGGTGCGATCACCAAAAGCGGGACTCGTCGCTCACCGACCCCACGAGGGGTCAGAAGTTGAATGCTTTCATGTTCGACACCAAGCTAGCGATACCAAAGAGACCGGTCAACTCGGGGCTGGCAGCACGACCATCAGCATTGATACGGTCGAATCGAGCCTGGGAGGGACAGCCGTGGCGAGTGTCAGCATCACCGATGTCGCCAAGCGCGCCGGAGTGTCGGTGGGGACCGTCTCGAACGTTCTGAACAAGCCCGACATCGTGAAGCCCGCTACTCGGGCCAAGGTCGAGGCCGCCATCGCCAAGCTGGGATTTGTGCGCAATGAGTCGGCGCGCCATCTCCGTGGTGGGCAGAGCCGGCTGCTCGCCTACCTCATGCACGACTCCGGAAACCCGTCCTTCACCGAGCTCGCCCGCGGGGTGGAGACCGTCGCCCGAGCCAACGGTCTCGGTCTGCTGCTGTGCAACAGCCAGAACGACCCAGTTCGCGAGGATGAATACCTCTCCCTCCTGCTGGAGCAACGCATTCGCGGTGTCCTGATCACCGGCGTCGACTACGCGAATCCCCGTCTGGAGCTGCTCCCCAAGCACGGCGTCCCGGTCGTGTTCGTCGACCGCGGATCAGTGAGCGACGGCGCCTGGTGCTCGGTCGGTGTCGATGACGTCGAGGGCGGCTTCCTGGCGCTGAGCCATCTGATCGAACTGGGGCACAAGAGGATCGCGTTCGCGGGTGGGCCGTTGTCCATCCCTCAGGTGGTCGATCGCCGCCAAGGCGCCATCAACGCGCTGGAAAGCGCCGGCTATGAGGCGGCAGACCTCCACATCCTGGAGACACCCTCGCTGGATCTGCATCAGGGACGTCAGCTTGCTTCCCGGCTGCTCGGCCTGCCCAAGCGCCGGCGACCGACCGCCGTCTTCTGCGCCAATGACGTGCTGGCGTTAGGCCTGCTTCAAGAGCTCGCCCAGCAGGGGGTAAGCGTGCCGGGGGAGCTAGCGATCGTTGGTTATGACGACGTCGAATTCGCCGCGGCTGCGACCATTCCGTTGTCATCCGTGCGTCAGCCCCGCGTCCTGCTCGGTGAGACCGCGGCCAAGCTTCTGATCGAGGAGACGACTGTCGGCGCCAAGCACAAGCACCAGCACATTCGTTTCGCCCCAGAGCTCATCGTGCGGCAGAGCTCTCTCACTCCACGGTCCGCTCGCCGGGCGGGCTGACCAGCTACGGGTCTCAGCTGCTTGAGACGGCCACGATGATCTTGTCACCCTCACGCGAGGCGGCCGAAGTGAACGCCGTGGGAGCGGCGGCGAGCGGGTAGCGATTGCTGACCAGCGCATCGAGGTTGATGACACTTGTCGCGAGGTCGATCGCTCGCGGGTAGGTGCCGTTCATGCGCCGCACCATCGCGAAGGTCAATCCCTTGCGCCGGGCTGTCGAGGCGAGGAACGACGAGCTGTCTTCCGACGGGATACCGCCCAGCGCCACGGTCGCGCCTGGCCGGGCGGCGGTAACGGCAATCTCAATGGCGGAGTCGTCACCCGCCAGCTCGATGACCGCATCGACGCCCCTGCCGGACGTTGCCTCCTGCACCCCATCCTTGGCCTCCAGCGGCGACCAGGCGGCATCGGCACCGTTTCGTAGGGCTGTCACCCTGCGGTGGTCGAGAGGATCCACTACGAACACTTTGCGGGCGCCGGACCGGCGAGCCACCTGCACGGCGAGGACGCCAATGGGCCCGGCTCCCACGACGAGCACATCGGACCCCAGACGGACTCGAGCCAGCGCGACGGAATGGATAGCTACGCCCAGCGGCTCGAGCAGGGCGCCGGCATCGTCGCTGAGCTCATCGGGGAGGGGATGCAGCAGGTGGTCGGGCCAGCTGAGCTGCTCGCGCATGGCTCCATCGAGCTCTCCGTGCCCGGCGAAGCGAACCGTCGGGCAAAGGTTGCGGTAGCCGCAACGGCAGGATTCGCATCTCTCGCAGGGGATAGCCGGGTCTATGGCGATGCGCCGGCCGGCGTGAGGACCGGTGAGTGCGACGGCGGCGAATTCGTGTCCTGGGACGACGGGATTGTCGATCCGGTTTTCACCGATGCCGCCATCGGTGAACCAGTGCAGGTCCGAGCCGCAGATTCCCACCGAAGTCACCGCAAGCAGCGACCAGCCGGGTGGAGGCTGGTCCGGGTCGGACTCAACGGCGACGCGCAAGTCGCCGACGCCATACAGGCGGGCAGCAATCATCGGTCAGGACCAAGCTCGGTGGCGCCGATCCCTGATGGTCCGAGCAACCGCACAGCCACCTCCATCGTTCAACAAACCTGCCTCGTAGCATTCTGGTCCTGGTCGCCGTCTGCTGGGGAGGCACCGTGTCAACAACCTCTGACGAAGAAGATCATCTTGGTCTTGAGTTCGCGCTGGCGATCCGGGCGGGTGACCTGGCTGAAGTGACGCTCATGCTCGGCCTTCACCCTGGTTTGGCGGCGGCTCCGATCCGTGTCCTGAGGATGCGGACGCCGCTGCAGGTCGCTACGGATTGGCCGGGGTACTTCCCGAACGGGCCGCAGATCGTCCATCTGCTGGCTGAGGCCGGGGCTGATCCGAATGTGAACGGAAACGGCGATGCCGCCGACGAATTGCCGCTGCACTGGGCGGCGAGCAGCGACGACGTCGAGGTCGCCGAAGCACTTCTCGATGTCGGGGCGGACCTTGAAGCGCCGGGCTCCTCGATCGCCGGCGGAGCCCCGCTGGAGAACGCTGTCGGCTATGGCTGCTGGCATGTCGCCCGGCTGCTCGTCACGCGAGGCGCCCGAGTGGAGTGGCTGTGGCAGGCTGCCGCACTCGGAATGACAGACCGGGTCGAACAACTCCTTGCCGGCTCCGCCCCTACGAGCCAGGAGATCACCGAGGCGTTCTGGCAGGCCTGTCATGGCGGGCAACGACGCACTGCCGAACTCCTGCTCGAACTAGGCGCGGATATCGACGGACATCCCGACTATGCCGACCAAACCCCAATAGCGGTAGCTGGTTCCGCCGACACCCGTCGAGGCATCCTGGTCGACTGGCTGCGCGAACGCGGTGCGCAAGTTGAAGGTCAGGGCGCCGCGACGGAAAGCAGCACCCCGCAGATCAGCTAGACCAACCCCGCCAACGTCTCGCTCCCAGGCGTGCTGCAGACGCTAGGTTTCAACGCATGACGAACCCGTCGCTGGATGATGCTCGCGCTCAGGTCGCGGCCGCCTGCCGAATCCTGGCGGCGCAGGGACTGGTGATGGGGACCGCGGGCAATGTCAGCGTCCGGGTTGGTGACCAGATCGTGGTGACCGCCACCGGCGCCCGTTTCGAGGACCTGAGCGCGGAGCAGGTCACCGCAGTCACCCTCGAAGGAGAGGTGCTGGGCGAGCTCGTACCGACTTCAGAGATCGACCTGCATCTCGGCGTCTACCGAAGGTTCGGGTCAGGCGCGGTCGTACACACGCATTCCCCAGTGGCTACGGCGGTCGGCTTGGTGGCCACCGAGCTGCCCTGCATTCATTACCAAATGCTGCTACTCGGCGGCGCTATCCGAGTGGCTCCATACTCGACCTTTGGCACGCCGGAGCTGGCCGACTCGGTGGTCGAGGCGCTCGATGGACGGGCGGCCGCACTCATGGCCAACCACGGCGCGGTCACTCACGCCGCCGATCTCGGTGCTGCGGTCGATCACGCGCTGCTTTTGGAGTGGGCGTCCACCGTTTACTGGCGCGCTGCCTCGATGGGAACGCCGCGCACGCTCGACAAGGCGCAGCAGGACGCCGTCATCCTCGCGGCCGTGCACCGCAACTACGGGACCACCCGACCGACGCAGCAGGACTGAAAGTTCAGGTGGTGATCGCCGCCAGGTAACCGCGGATCATGGTCTTGAGTTGGGCAAGCAGGCCCGGGTCGCCGGAGGAATTGGTCCGGAAGGCTTCCTGGATGATCGCATCGGTGGCGAGTTGAATACTCAGGCCGATTTCTAACGTGGTCTCGTCACTGCGACCGATGTCCTGGGCGACTAGAAGGTCACGGATCCGATGGGCCATCACGGCCTTGTGCGCCCGGTCGAGCGTGCGGGTCTCTTCGGTCAGGTAACGGCTGAACCAAAGCGCTCGAAACCCTGGGTGCGAACGGTAGAACTCGGCAAAGGTCTCGACGCCGGCATCCACGACATCAACCGCCGGATCGAGCCTGACCCGAGATATCAGACCGTCCATCTCCTGCTCGAGCAGGCCGAGATACTGGCGGGCGAGTGACTCGATGATGGCCTCGCGGTTGGGCAGGTAGCGATACAGCGATCCCACCGAGACGCCGGATTCTGCAGCGATCCGCAGCGTGGTGATCGCGGCGGCACCTTCGGTGGCCATGATCCGGTCTGCGGCGGCGAGCACCCGGGCGATCTTGTCTTTGCCTCGGGCCTGCTGGGGAACTACGCGCAGCCCCGCGGACGCCGCCTCCTCGTCGGCAGGGGGCTCAATCGACGGCAGAATCGACGGCCGAATTGACGACCGTGCACCAGGGCGCGTTGCCACAGCTGATCCTGCCTCCGTTGGTAGGTCGCGTCCAACTGAACCTATCCGAAGCCAAACTTGAATCGTATTCGGATTCTAGATACCTTCCCTGCAACCGACCGGGTCTGCTTACTGATCTCCACACTTTGGGACTGACGATGGCCGTGACGTATGCCCCTCCGGGCGAACCCCACACCAAGTGGACGGTGAGCAGGCTCTGGCGCCGGGAGTTCGAGCATTACCCGAGCGTTCGGCCTCGGATGGTGAGCCTGTCGATCGTGGTGCTGACGACGGTGCTCTTCTACTACCAGTACTACGTGATCAGCGGAGTCAGCGATCAGGTCATCGCCGAGACGGGGATGTCCTTCCTGTTCTTCGTCAACATCAACGTGGTGTCCGCGCTCGCCAGTGGCCTGACGGCAATAGCAGCAGGATGGTCCGATCGCTTCGGACGAGCCAACATCGTGACCGTGGGCACGCTGCTCTGTGCCCTGGTGTGCCTGCTCGGATTCCCGAACGCCCACACGGCATGGAGCGTCGGCATTCTGTACACGGTGCTGGGCGCCATCGAGGGCGTTGTCCTTGTCGCCACCCCTGCGCTCGTTCGCGATTTCAGTCCACAGCTCGGACGTGCATCGGCGATGGGCTTCTGGACGATCGGGCCGGTGGTCGGCAGCCTGCTGGTCAGCATCATCGTGACCAACACCATCGAGCATCTGACTGCCTGGCAGGACCAATACATCATCGCGGGGATCGCGGGGCTCTTCGTCTTCCTGATCGCCCTTTTTTGGCTGCGTGAGCTCGCACCGGGACTTCGCGACCAGATCATGGTCAGCGAGCACGATCGGGTATTGATCGAGGCACGGGCCAAAGGCATCGATGTCGAGGCCGCTCTGAAAAAGCCCTTCCGGCAGATGATGCATCTGGATGTGCTGGGCTCGGCCGTCGCGATCAGCCTGCTGCTGTTCATCTATTACGCCGCTGTGGGGTTCTTCCCGCTGTTCTTTCAGACGACTTTTGGTTACAGCACCTCCAAGGCGAACTCGCTCGGTAACTGGATGTGGGGCGTGCAGACCGTCGCGTTGATCGCGGTCGGATGGGCTTCCGACCGGCTGCGGGTACGCAAACCGTTCATGCTGGTCGGCGCAATAGCCGCCATCGCCTCGACCCTTGCTCTGATCAACCGCACCGGGCATCCGGAGACGAGCTACACCACGTTCGCCGTGATTCTGGTGTGCCTGGCGATCTCGCTCGGTCTGACGTTCACGCCATGGATGGCGAGCTTCACCGAGACTGTCGAACGTCGAAACCCCGCGCTCACCGCGACGGGACTTTCGCTGTGGGGTCTGATCCTGCGGACCGTGGTGACGATCTCGACGTTCATCCTCCCGTTCGTCGTCCACAGCGTCACGACGCTCGTCAACGAAGGGCCGACCGTCCAGGCCGCAGTTGCCGGGCAGGATCCGACCCTGAGCGCCACCCAGAACGCCACGGTCAAGGCGGTCGCGGCCGACCCGACCATCGTCACCAAAGTGCAGTCACTCGCACTGAAATACAAGGCGGAACTGGCCACCGCCGCCAAGCTCACGCCCGCGACGCAGGACGCCCTCAGCGCCCATCCGAACGACCAGGCGACCCAGGCGGCGGCGGTCAGCGAGATCTCCGGCAAACCCAAGGCCATCGCCGCTCGCGTCATCTCGCTGGCGGCGCAATACGGGCCTGAGATCGACACCGCGAACGCGATCGACTCGGCCACCCAGGTGGCAGTACTCGGAGACCCCAATGATCAGCAGGCGTCGGCAAAGGCCGTCACAGAGATCGCTACCGGACTGAAGGTCACCCCCGAGCAGGCCCAGGAACGGCTGCAGGCGCTGAAGAAAGTGCCCGTCGCGGACCTCCTCTTCCTGAGCGCCAATGCCGATCCGATCGAGAAGGCGGGTGACCAGTTGACCGCGCTCGCCGCGGTGCCCGCTGCCGATTTGGCCTATCTGAGCAAATACGGCACACCGCTTCAGGACCCCAAGACTCAGGCCGCACTCCGGTACTTGGAGGCGCATGGCCCCAAGGTGCAGGCCGCTGCCAAGGCCGCCCCGGGCGAATGGCAGAACTATTTCTGGATCGGCGTTGCGGGCCAGATCATCTTCATCCCGTTCCTGTGGGTGATGGCCGGCTACTGGCGGCCTCGACGTGCCCGGCAGGCCGAAATGCAACACGAGGCCGTGGTCGACGCTGAGCTGGCCAAGCTGGGATTGCCGAACTTGGAGCGGACATGACGAACGAACCGGAGGAGCTGTCGTGAACGGGGTCATCGACATGACCGTCATTGCACTCGGCGTGCACGTGCTGGACACGCTGGTGCGGCCGGTCGAAGCCATCCCGGATGGTGACGGGGGGCTGCTCGTCGAGCAGATCACGATGACGGCGGCCGGAACTGCTGGCGGTACCGCATTGGTGCTGGCCAAGTTGGGCGCACGGGCGCGCAGTGCGGGTGCGATCGGAACCGACGTGGCCGGCGATGTGCTGCTCACCCTGCTCCAACGCGACGGGGTCGACACCTCACTGCTGCTACGCCGAGATGACGCACCGACCTCGGCCAGCGTCCTGCCGATCCGGCCGGATGGCTCCCGTCCCGCCTTCCATCAGATCGGTGCCAACGGCACTTATGGCCCCGATGACGTGCCCTGGGACGCCATCGCCGCTGCCACGCATCTGCACCTCGGCGGACCAGAATTCATGGGCGGCGAGGCTGCCGCCCGGGTGCTATCCTTCGCTCGTCAGCACAGCGTGACCACGTCGATGGATTCGCTGGCACCCGGCGATCCCGACATGCTGGAGTGGATCGCACCAGCGCTGCCGTACGTGGACTACCTGCTGCCCAACGACGGGCAGGTCCTCGGGTGGACCGGTGAAGGCGACTTGCTCGCTGGATGCAAGGCGTTGCTCGCCTACGGAGTCGGCTGCGTAGCGGCGACAGCTGGATCCGCCGGGGCCGTCGTCGTGACCGCGGACGGCGCCCTCAATGTCCCCGCATTCGCGATCGACGTGGTGGACACCACCGGCTGCGGAGACGCGTTCTCCGCCGGGTTTCTGCGCGGTCTGGCGATCGGCGAAGACGCCGAGGGCGCAGCAGTCCTGGGCTGTGCAACGGCGGCGTTTGTCGCGCAGGGTCTGGGCACTGACTACGGCAGCTTCGATCTGGCGGCGGTATTGGCCTTTGCGGCCAGCGAACCGACCAGGCAGGGCTGAGCGTGGCCGCCGCAGACGTCGTTGTTGTCGGCGCCGGCCTGGCCGGGCTGACCGCTGCCCGGGCATTGGTGGCTGCCGGTCGCAGCGTGGTGGTCCTCGAGGCCCGCGATCGTGTGGGAGGCCGGACCCTCAATCACGATCTCGGTGACGGACAGGTCGTCGAGGTCGGTGGGCAATATGCCGGACCGACGCAGAACCACATCCTGGAGCTGGCTGCCGAGCTGGGCATCGCGACCTACCCGGCCTACGACGAGGGTGCCAGCGTCTATGTACGCGCCGGCAAAGCGAAGCGCTACAGCGGTGACATCCCGCCTGATCTGCTTGCCCTGCCGGACTTGGGCGTGGCGATGCATCGCATCAACAGGCTGTCTCGACAGGTGCCGCTCGACGCACCTTGGAAGGCGCCGAAGGCGCGGACGTGGGACGCGATGACGTTCGAATCGTGGATCCGCCGAACCTCAGCAGGCTCAGGCGCTCTGGACCTGGTCAACGTGTTGCTGGCTTCGGTCTATGGGGGCTCGGCAGCCGACGCGTCCGCGCTTTTCAGCCTGCACTACATCGCAGGCATGGGCGATGAGAACCACGTCGGCACCATCGATCGCGGCATCGCTACCGCCGGCGGCGCGCAGGAGTCCCGCTTCGTCGGAGGCTCGCAGCGCATCTCGATCCAGCTGGCAGCGGAGCTGGATGGGCGGGTAGTCCTGGAAGCACCCGTTCGGGCCATCACGCAGAACGGTGCTGAGGTTGTCGTTCAGTCCACTGCTGGCACCTGGACCGCCAAGCAGGTCATCGTGGCGATCCCTCCGGCGTTGGCCGGACGCATCACCTGGTCGCCGTTGCTCCCCCCGCAGCAGGACGCCCTTTTCGGCAGGCTCGCCTTCGGCACGTTGATGAAATGCGAGGCGGTGTACGACAGGCCGTTCTGGCGGGCTGACGGTTTATCGGGACAGGGCGTCTTCCATTCCAACTCACCGATTTCCTCGATGTTCGACAACACCCCACCAAGCGGTGAACCCGGCGTGCTGATGGGGTTCCTCGGCGGACAGGACTGGCGCGCCTGGGCACATCGTTCGGCTCGGGAGCGGCGCGCCGGAGTCCTTCGAGCTTTCGCCAAGGTGGCCGGGCCTGACGCCCTGCGACCAAAGGACTATTTCGAGCAGGACTGGACAGCGGAGGAATTCACCCGCGGCGGTCCGACCGCCGTCCCCGGCACCGGCGTCCTCACCGCTTTCGGTGAGTGGCGGGATCGCCCATTCGGGCGGGTCCACTGGGCCGGAGCCGAACACGTCGACTACTGGAACGGCTATATGGACGGTGCTGTGCGCTCCGGCAAAGAGACCGCCCGTACCGTCCTGGAGAAGGGTGACTGACATGCCCGTCACCGAAGTGACAGAGACGGCCACGTTGGCAGTCCCGATCGAGCGGGTTTGGGACGTGATCAGCGCGACCCATCGTTACGCAGACTGGGTGCACGGAGTCCTGGAAGTGACGGAAAACCATGGCACCGCGCAGATCGGCAAGACCTACTCCGAACGCAACCAGACCGTCGGCCGGCTGACCACGCGTTCCACGTGGACGATTCAGGAGATCGTTCCGATGAGCCGGCGCGTCGACACCGGCGTTGGGTTCGCGCCAATGCATGACATGACCAACGTCTTCGAATTCAAGCCGGCTGACGGCGGCACCGAGATGACCTTCACCGTGCGCTACCGACCGGGACTCGGACCGATAGGCCGGCTGATCGACAGACTGCAGCAGCCGGGACTGCGCAAGTCCTTCCAGCAATCCATGCGCAACCTCGAAGAGCTGATCATCGCCGAAGGTGACGTCGGCTGACCCCGAAACGTGCACGATGCGGTGGTGAGTTCAGCAGTGGGCCCTGATTTCGATGGGGTCGCCGACGAGCTATATGGGCTGCCCTTGGACGAATTCACTACGGCTCGCCTGGGCTATGAGAAGCGCGCCCGGCAAACGGGCGATCGCCCCCTGGCGGCCCGGATTCACGCCCTGGCCAAACCGACCGTGGCGGCCTGGCTGGCCAATCAGTTCTCCCGCGAACACAAGGCTGACCTGGAGGCGTTTCTCGAGCTCGGGGCCGAGCTGAGGGAAGCCACCCGAACCCTGGACGGCGACCAGCTGAGGCAGCTTTCGCGGCAGCAACACGAGCTGGTCGCTGCGCTCGTTCAGCAGGGCCGTCAGCTGGCCGGCGCGGCCGGCCGTGCTGTCAGCGAAGACACTGCCCGCGGATTGGAGGACACCCTGCGCGCTGCGCTAGCAGATGAGCAAGCGGCCGATCTGCTCATGGCCGGCCGGCTGAGTCAGGCGCTGCAGAGCGACGGATTCAGCCCAACCATTCAACCCGGCAGTCAGGCAGTGGCAACACCGCCCAGACGTCACGACACGTCCACTGCGGCGACTGAGCGACGTAGGGAGCAGCGGCAGCAGGCCGAACGCGACCTGGCCGCAGCCAAGCGCGATGTCGCGGTCGCCGAAACGGCGCACCAGGATGCGAAGGAGCGGCTGACGCAGGCCGAACGCTCCGCCGCTGACGCCGGACGGCAGGTCCAGGATCTGCGACAGCAACTGGACGCGGCGCTCAGCACCCAATCGGAGGCCGAGCAGCACCAGCGCGATCAGGCCGCTGCGCTTCAGCGGGCCGAAAAGACCCTCAGCGACGCCCAGCAACGACTGAGCCGGACGCAGGGCCACCATCCCGGTTAAGGCGTCGGCGCACGCGGTGCAAGCGCAAAGGGGAAACCGCGTTCGGTGTTGTTTTCCCTGTCTCTGACAAGATGTTCAGATGGAACGCGTGCTGGGAGTCGGCGGTTACTTCATGCGGGCCTCCGACCCGGTGGCGCTGGGTGCGTGGTATCGCGAATGCCTTGGTCTGGACGCCGACGAGAACGGGCTATGGCATCAGGAGACCGGGGCGACGGTGTTTGCGACATTCGAGTCCGACACTGAGTACTTCGGCTCCCGAACTCAGCAGACGATGGTGAACTTCCGGGTCCGCGACCTTGACGCGATGCTGACGCAATTGCGCTCGAAGGGAGCGGCCGTATCCGACGAAATCCAGGCCATGGAGGGTGTCGGCCGATTCGGCTGGGTCACCGATCCTGAGGGCAATCGCGTTGAGCTGTGGCAGCCCAGCTGACGGTCATCGGCCCGTCACGAACGGCATGTCTAAACGGGGACTCCCGGTGCGGCGACCAGGCGGCAGGGCACTGGGGTGTTCTCGTTGAGGTGATAGCTGGCGCACACCCGGTGGTAGCCATCCGCGATCTGCAATCGCCGTCCGGATTCAAGATCTCCCCGGACCAGCAGAATTGGTGACAGCGGTATGCCTTTTGCCACCTTCTTCAAATCTTTCGCGACTTCGGCGTCATCGGCGGGCAGCAGCGGAACGCCAGCCGCACGCAAAATGTCCTTCACCGGGTGCATCACCGTCGTCGATTGCGACAGGAGCCTGCTCAGCACGGCTGCCAGCGCCGGACTGGCAACCAGCCGCAGATATGACTCGGCGGCGGGATAGTCATGACTGGCGGGCGTTTCTGCCCATTGCAATTTCTGCTTCGACTTGGCCACGAGGCCCCTTCGGATTGGCATCCGACCCTACGGTCCGGAACAACAAGTGACAGCATGCCCTCATTGACCGCTGACCGCCGAAATCGTCGACACCCAATCCGGAACGAGCCTGATCTCAGGCGTCGCGACGCCGCACGGTGATGACTGCCATGGCGATCAGCGAGGCGGCTAGCGCCACGAAAATTCCTGACTCGATCCACTGAAAAGTCCAGTAACGAGAGGCAGGTTGGTAGCTCACGGTCGCGCGATAGCCGGCTCGGGTGAGGCAATCATCCGACGCCTTTCGGGCTGGACCGGCAAAGCATTGCGCCGGAGCGGATATTCCTCCCTGGAGGGTGTGACCGTGGAGGGTGAGGCTTCGCGTCAGAATCCAGGAGCCACTGGGCAGGCTGGTCTGGCGTGCGAGTCCCTGGATGGAGGTGAGTGCGGTCTCGTAGTGCGGTCGCACGTAGCTGATGACGACGAGTCGCAGTGCGATGAATCCGGCGACTGTGACGGCCAGCGCCGGCAGCACCCGGCGGATGATGGCTCCGGCCGCCAGTCCCAGGCTGACTCCAAAGAGCGCGTAGGCGATTGGCACGATGCCCTGAGCGTCGAACTTGCCCGGGTCGAACCGGTTGGCCTCGAGAGAGTTCAAGGTCGAGGACCACCAGGTCACGGTCGCCGTAATGGCAGCGGCCCAGAGAGCGGCAGCTATGAGCAGGACTGCGATCTTCCCGTTGAGCCAGTCGCGTCGCCGGACGCCTTGCATCCACACGAGCAGATGCGTGCCAGAATCGAACTCGCCGCCGACTGAGGGGACCCCCCAGAACAAGCCCATGAGCAGCGGGACGGCTGCGCTGAGATTGATGACGTCGATGAGGGCGCCGTCGCCCCGAAACAGGCTGAGCTGGTCGCAGGTGTCGGTGGGGGTGCAGGTCGCCAGCGCTGCACGGTAGGTGTCGGCGAAATGGACGCCGGTGATCCACAGCAGGATGCCGAACGCGGCGAAGGCAATGGCTGAGAAGAGCGTTTGCGAGCGATGCTGGCGCCAGAGCAACCAGGTCATCGGGCCGCTCCCGAGATCGAGGGACTGCCGGTTCTCGCCGCGTCCTGAGACTGTCGGTCGCGGCCCAAGTAGGTGAGAACGATGTCTTCCAGGCCCAGCTCTTCGATCTGCCAGCCGGGATCGATCAATGGCCCGTTCAGCCGGATCCAGACACTCGTCTGGCGAGGCGTCTCTTCGCATCTCAGGATGGTGTGGTCGCGTTCGAGCGACCGGACGCTGCGTCGAGGCGCGGTCAAGAGCCGGTGCACGGTGAGTACCTCGTCGAGATCAGCCGACAAGGCCACGTTTCCGCGGTTGAGCAGCACCAGGTGGTCACAGATGCGTTCCAGATCTGCCACCAGATGGCTGGAAAGGATCACCGTCAGATCGCCGTCGGCGACCGCTTCGGCGAGCACCGCCAGAAAGTCGCGGCGTGCCAGCGGATCCAGCGCGGCCACCGGCTCATCCATCAGCAATAGCCGGGGCCGCTTGCCCAGCGCCATCGCCAGCGCTACCTGGGCTCGCTGCCCACCGGACAGAGTGCCGACCTTCTGATCAAAGGAAATCCCGAGCGATTGGATGCGGTCTCGCGTGATCCTGTCGTCCCAGGACTCGTTGAGGTGTGCCCCCAGCCGCAGATGATCTTCGGTATTCCACCGTTTGTAGAGCGGGATCTCTTGAGCCAGGAACCCCACGTCTCGCAGAAACTCATTGCCGTCGTGCGGTCGCTGACCGAAGATCCGAACAGCGCCGGCGGAGGGCGCCGCGAGACCGGCGAGCATGCGTAGCAGCGTCGTCTTTCCGGCGCCATTCGATCCGACAAGTCCGCAGATGCACCCTTGCGGGACCTCGATGGAGCATTCACTGAGCGCCCACTTCTTCCGGTAGCGCTTGCCCAAGGACTCGGTCACGACGGCGGCACTCACGCGACCTCCTCGGTATCCGCGGCGAGGAGTGTAGCCGCTAACAGGCTTTGAATCGCCGGGTCATCCAAGCCCGCTGAGCGTGCCTTGTCGACCCACCGGGCGAGGCTCCGTCCAAGGGCAACATGCGTGCCAGGGGGTGGCCCGTCGGGTCGTCGCAGCGCGAACGTACCGATTCCCTGTCGTCCCTCGGCGAGACCCGCGTGTTCGAGCTCCCGGTAGGCCTTCAGCGCCGTGTTGGGGTTGATCGCCAGCGAAGCCACGACTTCTTTGACCGTGGGCAGCTGATCGCCGGGACGTATCACACCCGTCATCAGCGCTTGACGGACCTGCTCGACGATCTGGCGGTAGGCCGGGGTGCTTGACCGCGCCGCCAAGTGAAACACCAACACGAGACCTCCTATTAACTAGTCGACTAGACAACTAATAGACTCGTCGACCGGAGTCGTCAACCCTCTCGGGCCGAGCGAACCGGAGACGCCACGACCAACGTCATCTCCTGGGTGTAAGGCAACGCCTGATACCTGGGTGACATGGTGGGTGAGATCGGTGCCCGCAGAGGCGCCGGCGCACTGCTTGTCGAGATGGAGGCTCTCCATGGCGTACGCCAAGACCTACAAGCTGGGCGGCGATTTAGAGGTCAACCGCATCGGTTTTGGTGCCATGCGCATCACGGGACGCGGAATCTTTGGAATGCCTACGAATCCGCAGAACTCGATCGATCTCGTTCGGCGCGCGGTCGAGCTCGGCGCAAATTTTATCGATACGGCGGACCAGTACGGCCCTTTCACGTCTGAACAACTGATCGCGGAGGCGCTGCATCCGTACGCGGAGAACATTGTCGTCGGTACCAAAGGCGGCATCGTTCGCTACGGCCCGGGCGCCGCCATCAACCTCGATGCAAGTCCGCAGCATCTGCACGACGCCCTGGACGGAAGTCTGCGGCGGCTCCGGCTGGAACGCATTGACCTCTATCAATTGCACCGGATCGATCCGAAGGTGCCGTCGGATGCGACGTTCAGTTTCCTGCGGCAGGCTCAGCAGGACGGCAAGGTCAGGCATCTCGGATTGTCAGAGGTCTCGGTCGACGAGATCAAGCAGGCTCAAGAGTATTTCGAGGTGGTCTCAGTTCAGAATCGATACGCCGTTGACAACCGTAAATGGGAAGCCGAGCTCGACTACTGTGTCGAGCAGAATATTGCTTTCATTCCGTGGTTTCCCATCGGCGGAGGTTCGATGGAGACGGAAGGCGCCTTGCAGCGCATCGCCGAAAGTCACGGAGTCACGACCCGTCAGATAGCTCTGAGCTGGCTGCTACATCACGCTGACAACGTCCTGCTGATTCCGGGCACTACGAGCATCGACCACCTCGAAGAAAACATGGCTCTCACGCAAATCAGCCTCTCCGAGGACGACCTCAGCGATCTCGACGCGGTCGGGCAGCCTGGTCCGCGCTGACCATGCCAGCAGGAAGCGACGGCTGGGTGGTCAGGTGCGGCGTCGCGCCTTGCCCGGCTCCTGGCTGGGCATCGATTGGACCGCCGGGACATTGATGGGTTCCGGAGGCGTCACGAACGGAACGGGGTTCGTGAGCGTTGGGCAGCCCGCCTGCAAATCAAGAGGAGTTGCCGGCAATGAGGGCACGGCGTCGACTGGCTTGGAGAAGCCGAGCGTCGTGGTCAGATCGCTGACTGTCTTGCGTCGCCAAGCGCTGATGTTGGGAGCCACGATGCCGAATCGTTGCTCCAAAAGCAAAGCTGCTGACGTGTGGTCGAAGACCGTCGAGTCGACGTAGCCGCCCGCGCTGAACGGGGAAATCACCATCGCCGGGACTCGGAACCCCAAACCGATCGGACCTGCGGTGCCACCGGAGTCGGCGGGGAGCGGGGACGCGGTCACGTATTCACCGGGCGTGCCAGGCGGCGCGGTCGGTGGGACCACGTGGTCGAAGAAGCCGCCGTTCTCGTCGTAACAGAGCACGACGACGGTCTTGGCCCACAGCTCCTTGTTCGCCTGCAGCGCCGACAGGATTCGGTTGACGAAGTACTGGCCGGCGACCGGAGATCCGTTCGGGTGCTCGGAATAGGCGAGCGGGGGAAGTACCCAACTCACCGAAGGGAGGGTGCCGGTCTTGACATCGCTTTCGAACTCGGTCGGCCAACTGGGAAGGAACGCCTTCTGGTAAAGCGCCGAGGACGGTTTGTTCACGTATTGCTTGAAGTAGAGCATGACGTTGAACCCGTCGGACAGGGATACCCCGATGTTTGGTCCTACCGACGTTCCCGGCTGTTGGTAGATCTTCCAGCTGACGCCCTTGTCTTCGAGCGCCTCGGGGAGGGTGTCCCACTCGACGGAGCCCAAGGCGGCCTTGGACTGGGAGATATCTGGTGTCTCGAGGACTGGGCCGCCGTGGGCTCCCGTGGGGTCGAGCGTGCCAGACATGTACATGATCCGGTTCGACATCGTCGGCCCGATGACCGAGCAGAAGTAGCGGTCGCAGATGGTGTAGCGGCTGGCCAATGCGTAGTAGAAGTCCAGCTGTTTACGAGTGAAGTACCCCATCACCAGCGGTGCGGCGGTCGGCCCATCGTTCTGGGGGAGCGCGTGCGTCTTGACGAACGCGGTGTTGGTTCCGTTTGCCCAGCTCTGATGCTGCGGCTCCCATTCGTGGATCGGAATGCTGGAGTTTCCCGAGCACAGCTGCGCCGTGGCAGACGCCAGGTTGTAGGGCAGCAGCGTGTCGTTTCCGTGGGTGCCGTCCGGCCATGCTTGAGCGAAGTTACCGAGGCCGCTTTTCGGCCGGTCGTCGAATCCGGCGACTCCCGGGTAGGTGCCGAAGTAGTGGTCGAAAGAACGGTTTTCCTGCATGAGGAAAACAACGTGCTCGACTGCGCCGAGGTCTGAGCCCGGCGCAGACGCCGCCCCAGAGGAATGGGTCGCTGGAGTCGATGACGAGCCGCAGGCACTCGCCAGTAGCCCGGTCCCCACCAGGCCCGCGCCTCCGGCCAACAGCGTCCGTCGGGAAATCACATGTGGATCGGTCACTCCTGGCATGTACCTAGCCCCTCGATACCCGGCACTTGGTTCGCCCAACTGGCGACGAGTCAACCTCGGCGAGTCTGCCAGGTTCAGCCCAAGCTGGGAGCGGGTTGGGGTCCAACACGCCGCTGACTTCGTAGGATCAGCGCAGCTGAGTCGGGACGGTCTTGAGCCAGTCCTCCAGTGAGGCGTCTTCCCAGTCATCGGGGCCGTAGACGGTGCGGGGTAGCGGGGTCATGATGTGGCTTGCGCCGGCAATGGTGTATTCAGCGGAGCGTCGTTCCCAGGCCACGATGCGTTTATCTGCCGTTCCTTCGGTGCTCAGGCCTCGTGTCACGTCACGGTTCGCCAGCCAGGTGGTCCGGCTCGGGATGTTGGTCGCCCACACCATCACCACCTCGTGGGGGTTGTCGACGACCTCGTAGATGCCTGTCGGCTCATGGCCGTAGTCACGCATCAGCGGCACCCGCTCTTCGACAACCGCGGCAAGAAACTCCAGGCTGGTGCCGGGCCGGACGCTGAGGATCTCGTTGACGAACAGCGTGCCCTTCACGCCCCGGGCGATGAGGTCTGCAGTGTTGGGGCTCCCGGGAACTCCGCCGCAGAGCCGGTCGAAGCCACCGGTGCGCCACTGATAGGCCTTGTCCCACCATTCTCCGTAAAACGCGCGGCGGCGCTTGAGATTCAGCCGGTCGACATTCTTGGCCCAGCCCGTCCATCCCTCGGCTCCGACGTCCCAGATGTTGATCACCTGTGGCCAACGCCCACCGCCGAAGGCGCAGACATAGAAAGACCCCTGCAGCTTGTCCATTTCGGGCATGTCCTGGACCGGATCCTTCCAAAGGTGCTCCATGTACTCGTACTGACCTTGACCGACGATGTCGATCACTTCGTACAGATACAAGTCACGGTCGGCCATGCAGGCTCCTCAACGAAGTGTGTGCGTGAGTCACGGTCTGGCTAGCTGCCTGTCTGGTAGCTCTTGGTCGTGACGAGATTTCTGGGGTCACAGTTGTACGGGTACTTGTTCGGCTGCGTCGCCTTTTGGTCATAGACGAAGCCGCTCTTGGTGAGCCGGACCAGCAGGGTGCAGTCCGACGGCTGGGTCGCATCCGGACTTGTGCTGACTGCGGGAAAGAGCCCACCGGCGTTCCAGTCGGTGTGGGAGCCCGCGTTGTTCAAGACGCAGTCCTGGGTCAGGTTGCTACCGCATGCCGAAGCGGATTGAGCCCATAGCGTCCACGCGTTGAAGGCGAGCGAGGTGAAGCCGTCGAGACCGGCCGTTCCCGGTCCGGCGGCCATGATGTTTTTTACCTGCTGGACCACCGGGAATTTGTCGGCCAGGTCGAAGGGCAGGCTCTGCATCGGTACGTAGCTGGCCGGCAAATAGTTCGCGGCCTTGGCCGCCTTCGCTGACGTTGGTCCATAGAACTGTGAGCCGAATAGCACCCACTGCGGCGAAAAGCCGGTGTCACTCATCGCCGCGAAGATCGCCGAAGGATCCTGCGCTCCGATCTCGTAGTCAGCCTTGGCGCCCGCCGCCTTCATTTGCTCCATCCAGGGCCGGTAATTGTCAACCTGAGCGGGACGGGGCTGAACGGTGGCGACCGTATAGCCCAACTTCTGCCAGGCTTCTTGCGCGCGTAGGCCTTGGGGTACGAGCGATGCCAGGTTGCTGCCGGCGATGCCCAGGCCCTGCTGGGTCTGCGGATAGGCCAGCGCCAGCAGTCGCAGCGCGGCGGCCGGATAGACGGTGGGGAAACTCTTGACCGGCGTGACCTGTAAGCCGGCATCGGTTGCCTGCGGAGAGACCGTGTAGGCCGGGATCTGCCCAAGCTTGCAAGCTAGCCGAGGCTTGACGTCCGGGGCATCGAGCGCGTTGCCTCCTCCCACCAACATGAAGTCGTGACTGCAGGCGTTGATGACTTCCTTCGCCCCGTTGAACAGTTTTGCGTCGAGCTTGTCGACCACGACGGTTCGACCGTTGATGCCGCCGGCGGCGTTGCACCATGTGGCGAAGGCGTCCGCCACATCGAAGAATTGCTGCTCCAAACCGGGTACGACCGTGGAGCCGGGGTCAGCCATAACGCCGAGGCGGATCGTCTTTCCCGTGATTCCTCGCCCCGAACCGCCGGTGCCAGGCCCCGGCGTGCAGACCTTCGTGAGAGTGCCGAAATCACCTGAGGCTGCTGGGGACTGCGAGCCGATCAGGGACTTGGTCGGGACTGCAGACGTCGGGCTGGACGAACCGCCCTGAGAGGCCGACGAGCTCCGACCACAGCCCGCTGCGACTGCCGCAGCCGCAAGCACGATCGAAACCGTGCCGATGCCCGTACGGCGACATCTCATGGCTTCCACAACCCCCCTGGCACTTCGCATCACGCATCAGTCGATGTGACGTGACACCGGCTGTGGACGGACCCTACACCTCGACGTATATAACATACGTCGAGTCAAAAGGGGAAGGCGTCTGGCGGTTACTCGCACACGGACGCCCTTCGCGGGCCCGCCCTGCCGTGCGTTACCTCAGTCCTGGGAACGGAGGGGGCCATACTTCAGTGATGGGATATGAGTCCGCTCTCCGGGATCAGAGGCGGATAAGACGTGTGAGCTCCGCTCAGTCGGTCGCCTCCTTCCTCAAGCAGGACATCATCTCGGGCCGCCTTTCGGCCGGTGAGCGGATCTACGCCGAGGAAGTCGCGGAGCAGATGGGGGTCAGTCGTATCCCGGTGCGGGAGGCTCTGATCGGCATGGACCGAGACGGATGGCTGCGCACGGAGCCCAACCGGGGAGGGATCTTCGTCTGCGGGTTTCGGAGCGACGACATCCTCGATCACTACGAATTGCGGGGAGCAGTCTTCGGCCTGGTGGCACGTCGCGCCGCGAACACTTCATCCTCGAAAGACCTGGCGGCTCTGCAGCAGCAGTACCGGCAGCTGCGGCGGACGCCGGACAACGATGCGTTCGGAAGCGCGAATGATCAGCTCTTACGGCTCCTCAACGACGTCGGGGCGTCGCCGCGGCTTCGCGCCGCCCTACGCATCACACCGAGCATGGTGGGCGACGACTTCTTTGCCATTGTCGTTGGTGCCCGGCCGATTCAGCAGTCCGGACTCGCCTTGGTGCTCAAGGCCATAGCAGACCGCGACGGCGACGCGGCGTCCGAAGCCATGACGGAGCTCCATCGGCGGCAAGGAATCGCCCTCATCGCCACCTTCGAGACCCGAGGGCTACTCAGCACCGAGTCGAGCGTCCCAAATACAAGGCGACGTGATCCCCGAGATGACGAACCGGGCAAGAGCGGCGCGGACCGGGTCGCTCGTCACGTGAGGGACCTCATCACGCGCGGTGTTCTGACAGCCGGGCAGCGCGTCCCGCAGGATGAGGTTGCGCTGACGGTCGGGGTCAGCCGCATACCCGTCCGAGAAGCCTTGATCGGGCTCGAGCGGGAGGGTTGGTTGCGGATCGAGCCGAACAGGGGGTCCTATGTGAACCCTTTGGACGCGGCGACAATCGGCGATCACTACGACCTGTACGGACGTTATTGGGGCTTCGCTGCGCGGCGTGCCATCGAACGTAGTGCCGACGAGCTTGCGAGCCTGGACCCGCTCGCTGACAAGCTGGCCGGGCTGAAGTCCGCCGAGTCCGTGGAACGCGCAAACAGCGCGTACTTGGATCGCCTGGTCGAACTTTCCCGCTCTCCGCGTCTCGAGGTTTCGCTGCGGTCGACGGTGCCGATCGTGTCGGGCAACTTCTTCGCGATATCGCCGGCGACGATCACGTTGCAGCTGCGCTACATCAAGCAGGTGCAGCGCGCGCTGAATCAGCGGGATATCAGTCGGGCGGAGGAGCATTTCGCCGTCCTGCAACGCAAGCAGGCGAAGATCGTCATGGCTTGGCATCAGTCGACACGCTCCTAACCGTCTTGGCGGCAGGTGGATGATGAGCCTCGTGGCAACGGACCGGGTCGAGCAACCGAGCTTTTGCCGGATCTGCAACGCGATGTGCGGCATCCTCGTGACGACCGAGGGCGATCGCGTCGTGCGTGTACGGGGCGACGCCGAGCATCCGTTGTCGGAGGGCTATACGTGCCCCAAGGGGCGAGCGCTGCCAGCCTTCCACCACGATCCGCGGCGTCTGGATCGGCCGACCATCGACGGTAAGGAAGTCAGCTGGGACACCGTCCTTGACGACCTCGCCCGGCGGGTGCAAGACACGCTCAATGTCGCCGGTCCGAATGGGATCGCGATGTACCTGGCCAGTGGCTCGGCCTTCGACAGCGCCGGTCGTCGTACGGCGGAGCGTTTCCTGCGCGTCCTGGGCTCACAGCAGAAGTACACCGCGACCACGATCGACACACCGTCAAAGCCGCTCGTCGCCGAACTCGTGGGGGGCTGGTCAGGCCTGACTCCGATTTGGGATCATGAGCGCTCCACGCTCCTGGTGCTGATCGGGTCGAACCCTGTCGTCTCGCACGGCCACTCCAACGCCATGCCGTCGCCGCTGCGTCGACTTCGTCAGTACCGGGCCCGAGGCGGTCAGGTCTGGGTGGTCGACCCCCGTCGTACCGAGACGGCCCGCGTCGCTGACCGGCACCTGGCTCCGCGGCCGGGATCGGACTGGCTCGTGCTGGCCCATCTCGTCCGGGCTGTGCTTCCAGAGCCTGGCACGGCCGAAGACGCGGCACTACGGGCGCGGGCGACCGGCGTCGACGAGCTTCGTACCGCACTGGGACCGCTGAACCCGACCGTCGCCGCGGAGGGCACCGGCATCGCGCTGGAAGATCTCGACGAGCTCGCGGCGGCGGTGCGGCGGCACGGCCGAGTCAGCGCGCTGACCGGGACAGGCGTGTCAATGAGCAGCACGGCCAACCTGGCCGAGTGGTTCTTGTGGGCGCTGCACGTGGTGACGGATTCTTACGACCAGCCCGGCGGCATGTGGTTCAACCCTGGCTACCTGCTGCAGCTCGACACCCGCACCCTGCCGGTGTCGGACGGAACCGCAGGTCCGGGACCGCCCAGCCGTCCCGACCTACCGCGTCGGTTCGACGAGTGGCCCTGCGCGGCTCTCCTCAGCGAGATCGAGGCCGGAAACGTACGGACTCTCTTCGTCGTCGGTGGCAACCCGGCAACGGCGTTTCCGGACGCGAAGCGAACTCGGGCGGCGCTGGCCTCGCTTCACGCATTGGTGGTCGTCGACGTGCTTCCCACCGAGACCACCGAATTGGCCACGCACCTCCTGCCGGCGGTCGGCTCTCTTGAGCGGGCCGATGTCCCCGTGCTGCTCGACGGCTACCAGCTTGCCGTCGCGACGCAGTTCACCCCGGCCATGGTGCCGCCCGGCGCTGAACGTTGGCCGGTGTGGCGGATGTTCGGCGCCCTCGGCGAGCGTCTCGGCCTCGACGTCCTCGGCCGTGGGTTGACGCCAGAGACGGCGACGGACGAGCTGCTGCTGCGATCGCTCGCCGAGCGCAGCCGAGGTGGCGCCGATGCCGTCTTCAACGCCCGCCACGGCATCGTGGACAGCGGAGCCGTCTTCGGATGGGTACGCCGGATGCTGCCCGGGGGTCGGTGGCGACTTGCTCCGCCGGCGCTCGTGGCGCAGCTTGCCGAGGCTGTTCCCGCTCCGGCAGAGCAGCTGCAGCTGATCGCTCATCGCCAGCTTCGGACGATGAATTCGCAGCTGCGCAACCTGGCTGATACGGCGGTGATGGTCGCCCCGAGCCAAGCTGCCGCGCTGGGTGGTGACGGGACCGAGGTCGAGGTGCTCGTGGCCGGCCGGGTCGTGGCCGGCACGGTGAAAGGCGACGAGCGGATACCCCCCGGGGTGGTGGCGATCCCGCACGGATGGTCCGCCCCGAATGTCTCCGAGCTCACGAGCGCCGAGGACGACATCGATCCGCTCACCGGGATGGTCCGGCAGTCGGCGCTGTCGGCCGAGATCAGACCGGCAAAGGTTCGGTAGCCGCTAGCGCGGGCTCCAGCCCAGCGCAGGGCCGAGCTTGGTGGCCATGTCTGTCAGGATCTGCACGTAGTCGGCGTGTTCGAAGCTGAACGGCAGCGCGAAAGCCACCTCGTCCACCTCTTGAAAGCCCTTGTGCGCCAGCAGTTGTCCGGCGATTTCCTCGGACGTTCCCACCATGTCGCGGGCGAACATCATTCGAGCCGGTCCTTGGGGCGTCCTCGTACGTGGTGTCCGGCTTTCGGCATAGGCGAGGTATTTCGCTCGCTGCTGTGCGGTCGCGGTGTCGGTGGGGATGACGACGAGACCTTGCGATACCCGGGCACCGTCGCCGTCGGGGTGACGGGCCCGGAAGGTGCGGATCTGGGCCTGCTGGATCTCGGCGAAATCCTCGGACTCCTCTGCCCTGATCACGCTGCTGGTAAGGAAGTTCAGGCCATGCTCACCCGCCCACGTCGCTGAGGCCAGGCTCGCTCCGCCGTACCAGAGTCGGCTCGCCAGGCCGGGGGAGTGCGGCTGGACGCGGTCGGAGAAGACCTCGATGCCCATGGTTCCGCTGAACCCGGTGACCGGCTCGCCGCGAAGCGCCTGCAGCAGCCGCTCGACCCTGCCGTACGTGAAGTCCTCGAGGTCGCCGGTGTCCGGGTAAAGCGCGTGCTTG
This sequence comes from uncultured Actinomycetota bacterium, assembly GCA_963737695.1. Taxonomy (GTDB): domain Bacteria; phylum Actinomycetota; class Actinomycetes; order Frankiales; family Frankiaceae; genus DATAZK01. Next base: position 1,347,987 of record CAVTTQ010000008.1, on the reverse strand, counting down.
ACCTCGTCGTAGCGCATGGGTGGTCCGACGCTGACGCCGGGATTGATCCGACCACCCGAGAGCACGTCAACGGTCGCCAGGTCCTCGGCCAGCCGCAGCGGGTTCTCCCAGCCGAGCGGGGTCACTGCCGTACCCAGCTCGATCCGACTCGTTCGCTGCGACGCTGCGGCCATGACCGCGATCGGGGAGGAGATGCCGAACTGAAGATGGCGGTGGCGAAGCCAGGCACTGTCGAACCCGAGCTGCTCGCCGAGCTGGATGATCTGCAACGTCGACTCATGGCCCGCCGCGGGGCTGTCACCGTCAAACAACCCGATCGTCAGAAACCCGAGCTTGCGGAGTGGGCGCCCGCGGTCAGGGGTCACGTGGCGGGACTAACCAAAAACAACTTCGGCCAGCAGGTCCACCTGACCCACATCGCCGACTGACGGGTCGAGGATGAGCTCGTCGACTCCGACAGCTTCGTACGCCTGAAGGGCCCCGCGGATCGCCTCTGGCGAGCGCAGCACGCTGCCGGCGATCATCTCGGCTGTGTCGTGTCCCATGGGCTGGTAGTAGTGGTAAACGTTCTGCTGGGACTCGGCTTCCGTCGCGCCGAGGCCGAAGTAGACCAGCGCAACAATTCGCGGCGCACCCTCGCGCCCCGCTGCGCTCCAGGCACTTCGGACCCGGTCGGCAAAGCTGGCAACGGCATCCGGCGGCATGCCACCGGCAGTCCAACCGATCCCGTGTTTGGCGGTCCGCGCAACGGCGGCTTCAGTGACTCCTCCGATCATCACCGGGATCGACGATTGGATGGGTGGAGGCCCTACTGGCCGCGTATCCGGCTGCAGCAGCTCGCCCGCCCAGGCACGAGGAAGCTCTCCCAGCAGTTCGTCAAAGGCTTGTCCGCGCCGGCCGAAATCGTGACCCGTGAGGCTGAAATCGCCAGGGCGCCAGCCTGCCCCAAGTCCCAGCGTCAGGCGGCCGCCGGTGAGTTGGTCAACCGTAGCCGCCTGTTTGGCGAGTTCGGCGGCGGTGCGAGCCGGGGCGATCAGCACGTTCGTCAGGAATTTGATGCGTTCGGTCACCGCGCCGGCTGCTGCGAAGAGAGTCAGCTCCTCATAGCTCGGATACGACACCGCACCGATGCTGGCAAGGGTGCTGAAGCCGGCTCCTTCGGCGCGCTTTGCCCAGTCCAGCAGCTGCGCACCCGTAATGCCACGAATCGTATTGGGGATACCGATACCGATGTCCATCTCACGCCCCGATCGCTAGGTCGGATCTGCCAATTCCCAAAACCTACAGCTGGGAGAGGCGCAGCTTCTTGGCACGTCGTCTACGACGCTTTACAGACCCTTCCGGCCGTGTCGGAATTGGGCGTGGACATCCGGCCATTCTCCGTGCGCCGGCTCGCTGCGGCGTTGGATACCGAACGGCAGCGACGCGGGTTGAGCTGGTCCCAAGTCGCCACCGACATTTGGGATCAATCCGCCGAACTCAACGCGATTCGCGACGACCATCCCATCGCCGCGTCGACCCTCGCCGGTATGGGAGAGCGCGGGGGAGTCTCATGTCAGCATGCGCTGTTCGTGCTCCGCTGGCTCGGACGAAGCCCGGAAAGCTTCCTCGTCGGCGGCCAACAGGCCGACGAAACCTACGACCTGCCTGATGCAGGCCCCAACCGGCGGCTGCGCTGGGATCTCGCCGCCACCTACGAGGCGATGAATGCCCGGCGCCTGGAGCAGGGTCTCAGCTGGCCGGAGCTTTCCCGGCTGCTGAGATGTTCACCGAACCAGCTGACCGGCCTTCGTACAGCGCGCTTCGCCATGGGCATGCAACTCGCCATGAAAATCGTGCAATGGCTGCAGACGCCGGCCCGGACTTTCATCTATCCGGCATCGTGGTGACGAACGGCCGATCGGGGTGATGACGCAGCTGGAAACACGTTGTTAGCCAGACTGTTGACCCCCGGCTGCACAATGGGGCTTCGTGACGCGATCTGGCCGATCTGGTGATGGCGGATACCGAAGCGGAGGCACGATGGCCGAGAATGAGCCGGTTCAGCTGGCTGAGGTGCGCCAGCGGCGTGCCGGTCTGCGGCGCACCATGACCGAGGTTGAGGAGGCCGCATCGGCAGCTCTGGCCGGCCGTCCAGGGGAGTGGCAGGCCCAGATGCTTCCCCGGATCGACGATCTGCGGGAGGCGTGGACGGTGCACGTCAGCGGTACGGAAGGTCCCGGGGGGTTGTGGGAACAGGTTCGCACCGACGCCCCACGCCTGGACGGCCAACTCCGCCGGATGGGCAGGGAGCACGAGACCCTGGGCCTAGACATCGACGCCCTGCGCCGCGACTTGTCCGACGCCGGCGATGAAGAGTCTCGCCTGGTCGATGTGCGGGAGCGAGCCACTGCCATCCTGGCTCGCTTGACGCGGCACCGTCAGCGCGGCGCTGACCTGATCTACGAAGCCTTTGAGCGTGACGTGGGTGGCCGCGGGTAGTCGCCAGTAGTCCCAGTGGCCCCGTCGAATGCACCCATTGCTGTCACGCGCGGCCGGTTAGTAGGCTCCCGGCGTGCCTGCCGAGCCGGTGACGCTATCGCAAGTGGTGGCGGCCTTGTCGTTGATGTCGGATCTCGGAATGGGCCGGCCGATGGAGCGCGTGCTCCGCCAAACCGTCATCGGTATGCGGCTCGCCGATGCTGCCGACGTCGCCCCCGAAGTCCGCGCTGCGACGTATTACACATCGCTGCTGACGTGGGTGGGGTGCGCGACTGACACGAGTGAGCTGGCCGAGCTCTTCGGCGACGAGACGCACCTCTACGCCGACGCTCACGATGGCGATCTGGCCGGAGTCTCGATGGCGGTATTCATGGCCAAACACCTCGGGTACGGCAGTTCGCGAATACGCCGGCTCGGCATGGTCGGCAAATTCCTGGCCACTGCCGGACGGAACGTGCAGGAGGTGATGGAGTCACATTGCCAGGCAACCAGCGACCTCGCTGTCCGCCTCGAACTGGGTGATGCCGTCTCCGTTCCGCTGAATCAGGCTTTCGAACGCTGGGACGGCAAGGGGGTGCCCGGCAAGACCGGCAAGGCGGGTTTGGCCCCCGCGATCAGGATCGTGCATCTCGCCGACAACATCGAGGCCTTTCACCACACCGGCGGGGTCGACGCAGCTGTGGAGGTCGCCACCCAACGACGCGGAACCCAGTTCGATCCCGACCTCGTCGACAGGTTCTGCGAGCAACCCGAGGCGATCCTTGACGGTCTCGGGACCTTTCAGGCTTGGGATCAAGTGATCGAGCTCGATCCGCGGCTCGGCGAGCAGCTCACGGCGAGACAGCTCGACGTCGCGCTCGATGCTCTGGGTGACTTTGCCGACCTCAAGTCGCCATTTCGCCTCGGCCACTCGCGGGGCGTAGCCCAACTGGCGGGCGACGCGGGCGCCGCGCTGGGGTTGCCGGAGGAGGACACCCGAAACCTTCGCCGGGCCGGCGCCATCCACGACATCGGCATGGTCGGCGTGCCCAGCGGGGTGTGGGACGCCACCGAGCCTTGGACGTTGTCGCAAAGCGAACGAGCCCGCACGCACCCATACCTGGCCCAGCGCATGTTTGCCCGCGTCCCGTCGCTCAAGCCGGTCATCGACTCCGTCGCCGCGCATCATGAGCGGCTCGACGGGAGCGGATACCCGCACGGTCTGTCCGGGAGCGCGCTCTCGCCGATGACGCGAATTCTGGCCGCCGCCGACATGTACCACGCACTGCGTGAGGCGCGTCCCCATCGGCCGGCGGTCGACGCTGACGCTGCTGCGTCCACCATGCGCGATGAGGTCCGGGACGGGCGGCTTGACCCGGCGGCGGTCGACGCGGTGCTCAGCGCAGCCGGTCATCGCGTCGGCCGGCGGGCCGTCTTGCCGGCTGGCTTGACTCACCGCGAGGTTGACGTGCTGGTGCTGCTCGCCCGCGGATCATCCAACCCCGAGATCGCCTCGCAATTGACGATCAGTCGCAAGACGGTGTCCTCGCACCTCGAGCACATCTACGCCAAGCTGGGGGTCACGACGCGCACCGAAGCGGCGCTGCAAGCCATGCAGAAGGGTCTTATCGATCCGATCGCGAGCTGATCCGCGACGTTCGTTGCAAAGATCGGGTAGTTACCCGATGTGAGCTCTGCCGACGTCGCCGTACAACCAGGGCATGGTCACACCAACCTCAGCCGATGAGGCCCAATTCGCCGCTGCGGGACTTTTCCTGGAAAAGCTTGCGGCAGCAGATTTCGATCAGCTCGCCGTAGCCCTCGAGCCTGACGCGACGCTTCGCGCTCTGCTTCCACGCCGCTACCGCGAATGGGAGGGACGCCAGGCCGTTTGCGATGCGTTCACAAGCCTTTTCGGTGGCATGGACGAGTACGCGGTCCTTGACGCCAGCGTGGGTCTCGTCGGGACACGCCTTCAGCTGGCGTGGCGTCTTCACGTACGCGGCGGCCGGCTGGGTCCCCACGATTTCGTGGTCGAACAGCAGGGCTATGCCGACCCCGGCCCGAGCGGCCGCCTCCAATCCCTCAGCCTGGTCTGCTCGGGCTTTTGCAGGGAGCGTCCCGATGCCTGACGCCATCGACTCGACCCCTGCCGAGTGGGGAGCGTGGAGCCCTGCCACCCGTGACGACCCGTACCCGCTGTTCGAGAAGATGCGATCGAAGTGCCCGGTGCATCAGGTGCGGCTGGCCGATGGGCACGACGCCTGGTTGGTGATCGGGCACGACGCCGCGCGTCAGGCTCTCAAGGACACCCGGCTCTCCAAAGACATGATCGCAGCTCTCGACGAAGACCCCGACGTCGCTGACGCCGGCCTCCCCGGCCCGGACTTCGCCCGCCACATGCTGGCCGTCGACGGTGAGGACCACAGCCGGCTACGTCATCTGGTGGCCCGGGCGTTTGCTCCAGCCCGGATTGACGCACTCGAGCCTGAGATCGAACGCATCGCCAACACGCTCCTCGACGAACTCGAAGCTGCCGGGCCCAACGCGACCGTCGACCTGATCGAAGGCTTCGCGCACCCGCTTCCCTTCCGGGTGATCGGCAAGCTCCTTGGCGTCCCGGACGAGGACCAGGAACCTTTACACCGCTGGTTTCAGACCCTGTTCCAGCCTTGGAGCGGCTCCCCGCCGCCGGCAGCCGTCGCCGCGTCGGACTCCATCGTCGGCTACCTCGAGGCCCTGGTCGCCGACCACCGCGAGCACCCCGCCGACGATCTGATCGGCGTGCTCGTCTCCGCGAGCGACGAGTACGAAAAGCTCACCCAGCGCGAGCTCTTGTCGAGCCTGTATCAGCTCATCGTCGCCGGCCAGGACACCACGACCAGCCTGATCGGCAACGGCCTCGTCGCGCTGCTCGACCATCCCGATCAGCTGCGGCTCCTGCGCAATGAACCGCAGCGGATGCCCGCCGCAATAGAGGAGCTCATCCGGTTCTCGGCGCCAGTTCCGCACGCCACGTTTCGGGTCACGACCGAGCCCGTCGAGCTGGCAGGCATTGAGATCCCAGCCCGTAAGCAGGTTCTCGTTTGCCTCGGCGGCGCGAACCACGACCCGAGCGAGCGGGACAACCCCGACCGGCTCGACATCACACGCGCGCCCAAGACCCATCTGGGATTCGGGTTCGGACCCCACTTCTGCCTGGGGGTGCATCTGGCGCGACTCGAGGGCCGCGTCGCCTTCACCACGCTTCTCGGGCGTTTCCCTGAGCTGCGTCTCGCCGTTGCCCGCGGCGAGCTGAGCTGGACACACGGCGATGGTCTCGTGCTGCGCGGCCTCGCCGATCTCCCCGTCCACCTGACCCCAACCAAAACTGAGCCAACTACCTAAGGAGCCCCTGACATGACCGCCCTCGCAACAACCACGACCGCCGACAGCAAAGTCCTGATCTGCCTCAACCACGGCGCCGAGGAACCCGAGAACGTGCTCATCGCCTACCTGGTCGGGGTCGAATCGCTCCGGGCTGGGAAGCAGGCCGTGATGTTCTTGACGAAGGACGCCATCCACCTGGCGACGCCTGGTTTCGCAGCCGGCATCGTGGTGGCCGACGCGCCTTCGATCGCCGACTTGCACGAGGAGTTCCTGGCCAAGGGCGGCCGGCTGATCGCCTGTCCGGTTTGCGTTCGAGTCCGCGGCATGCAGGACGCCGAATGGGTGCCCGGCAGTCAGGTTGCCGGTGTGCCGACCATCCTGGAATACACGTCTGGCGGCGCGCTGGTCTTCAACTATTAGGCGCTCACGCCATGACCACGCCGCCGTTGGGCCGCATGACCTGACCCGTCATGAACCGGGATGCGTCGCTTGCCAGATAGAGCATGGCGTAGGTGATGTCGGTGGTCTCACCGGTGATCCCGAGCGGCGACTGGCTCGCACGCGCCTTGAGGATGGCCGCCTTGGCTTCGGGGTCGACTTCGCCCGCGGCATTCGTGTAGTACGTGGAAACCATCGGGGTATCGGTGAAGCCGGGTGCGATGGCGTTGACCCGAATCTTGACCGGTCCGAGCTCTGCGGCGGCCGTCTTGGTCAGTTGCGCCAGGCCGGCTTTGGTCATTCCGTAGACCGAAAGGGTCGGGGCGGGCATCTCGCCGCCGGCGGAGGTGATGTTGATGATCGAGCCTCCTCCGCTCATGCTTCGAGCGGCTGCGGCCACGCCCCAATATGCCCCGAGCAGGTTTACGTCCACGATGCTTCGGACGTCTTGCTCGATGGCCTCGGTGATCGGGAAGTATTTGATGATCCCCGCGACGTTCGCCCACACGTCCAGGTGGCCGAATTCGCTGACTGCGTCTGCGGCGAGCCCGTCCACATCCTTGGAATCGGAGACGTCGGTGCGGCGGACCAGCACCTTGCGGCCCGTCGCCCGTACGAGCTCGGCGGTGCCTTCCAAGCCGGCCAGGCCGACATCGGCGATGACGACGTCGGCGCCGGCTTTGGCGAACGTGACCGCAGCCTCGCGACCGATCCCTCCGGCAGCTCCGGTGACGACAGCGACTCGACCATCAAGTGAGAAGGCCTCTTCCAGCTCGGCGTGCATCGATTCTCCTCTACGCGTTCAGACAAGGTGTTCGGCAAACTCAGGAGCTACGAGATGTCGATGTCGTCCCATTCGATTTCCGTGCACATTCGGTGATATTCGGGCCCATACCAAGGGACGTTGACCTGCAATCGACCAAACTCATTGACGTAGTAATTCTTTTCCGGTGCACCCTCCTCCTTCATTATCAGGAGGTTCTTTGACTCCTCGTCGAGGGCCTCGTTGTAACGCTCATACGCTGCCTCCTTCACCTCGACCTTGGATTTACCCTGCTCGATGGCGCGGACAATACACTGAGCGGCATAGGCCGACCAGATCACGTACCAACTGGGAAGTGCGCTGCCACCGGAGACGGCCTGCGAATTCGGCCCATAGATCGTGAACATGTTGGGAAACTTCGGGACCATCATGCCGAGGTAGGCGCGAGGGCCGTCCTTGGACCAGAAGTCGTGCAGCTTAAGGCCGTCTTCGCCGATGTATTCGGCGGGCCACAGATACTTGATTACGTCGTATCCAGTGGCGGTGATGATGACGTCTACCTCATGCACGCTGCCGTCGGCCGTCTCGATGCCCTCAGGTGTCAGCCGCGAAATGTCTTCGGTGACGAGTTGCACGTTTTCGCGGGTGAGGGCGCGGTACCAGCCGTTGTCGACGACCGCGCGCCGGGAGAAGGGTGCGTAGTCCGGAATCAGCTTGTCGATGAGGTCTTGGCGTCCGTCGGTCTGAGCGGTGATGTACGCCGTGAGGTCGGCACGCATCTTGTCGTTCGCCGGGTTGACCTTGCCACCTTGCGCCTTCCACTCCTCGTCGAGGATGAGGAGTCGGTGCGTCTGAAAGAGCCCGGCAATGGCCATGTAGTGCCACCAGTTCCAGTACCCGGGAAAGTTGTTCAGCAGCCAGCGGATCTCAGGCTCGACCGCCTTGCCGTATCGGTCTCGCGGGCTGATCCACTGCGGGGTGCGTTGAAAGACGAACACCTGCTCGGCGCTCGCGGCCACCGGGGACAGCAGCTGGACGCCGGTGGATCCGTTGCCGATGACAGCCACGCGCTTGTCGGTGACGTCCAGGTCATCGGGCCAGCGCGCTGGATGCACGATCGCGCCCTCGAACGTCTCCTGCGAAGGGAAGTGCGGAACCTTCGGATTGGCAAAGGTGCCGACAGCGTTGACGAGCATGTTCGCCGAGAAGGTCCGCAAGCCTTCAGGGGTGTCGACCTCGAGCGTCCAGGTATGTCCCGTCTCGTTGAAGGTGGCTCGCTTCAGGTCGTGACTGAACAGGGTGTGCTGCCGGGTGCCGTATTTCCTTGCGATGTAATCAAGGTATTGACGTACTTCTGCGCCACGCCCGAAATATTCTGACCAGGGATAATTCTTTTCAAAGCTGAATTCATACGTGATCGAAATGGTGTCGACGCGTACGTCCGGATAGCGATTGACGTTCCAGGTGCCGCCAGGCTCTTCCCGGCGCTCCAAAATAACGTAGGGGATGCCGAGAATCTCCAGCTGAACACCCATGGCGATGCCGCTGAATCCGCTTCCGACGATGACGACCCGAAACCCTTCAGGAACCTCAGCCTTTCCTTCCGTCCAGTCCGCCATCCATGGAAAATCCTTGAAGGCCGGCAGATCACGGCGAGCCTGAAACTCAAGGTCGGGCATCTCCTCGCCCGTAGCCATATTCATCAGGCGGCGGAGTTCCGCTTCCGGGGGTTCGGCCAACTCTCGGGGGCCGGCTTCTTTCTCGAGCCACCCGACAGCCTTGCTGATCAGCAGCTCACGCCCCGGCGCGTCCAGTTCCGCGGCCGGCGGCAAAGCCGCAATGTCCGGATCGTCAGTCAGCTGAAACAGTGCAACGCGTACGGCATTCAGATCGGCGAGTTCGATCGCGCGGCGGATGAAACCCGGCTCCGGAGTCGCCGCGCTGATCTGTGGTTCTGTCACGTGTATGGGTCCTCTGGTCGCATATGCGAACGCTAAGTCGAGATCTAGAACATGCTTTCGCGTTCTGCCGGGGTACGTCAAGGCGACGCTCGAGGGCGGTTCAATCAGGCGCTTGGTGGCTATCGGGTGACCGAGAGTGCGGGTGCGGATTCTGGTCCCAGTTCTGTGGCAGGCCCGGTCGGTGCCAGCATCGTCAAAACTCCACCGGCTGAACGGATTATGGGAAGCAGCACCCGGCTTGCCGTTTCGCGACCGCCCGCTACGCGGCGGGTGAGGAGCGTGACTGTCACCGCCTCGTTGGATCCCGGCTGAACCCCAGAGAAGGTCTGAGTGCCTGCGGCGCTCGGACCGGCTTCGCCGGAGGCAAACTTCAACCGGACAGGGGTGCTTTGCCCGGGAGCGAGGTCAGAACTCAGCTCGCTGCCGCCAACGCTGACCATCAGCCGCGCGGCGGTGACCGAGTCCGAGACCTTGGCTGTGACGGTGACTTCGACAGAGCTGCCGGAGACGATCTCCAGCCGTTGAAATTTCGCACCGTAGCCGTCGTGAGGGTGCTTGCCGTACTCGCCAAGGAGCTGCAAGGCATAGACCGGACGATCGGGGAACGCCTTCATCACCTGGAAGTCGCTGCCGCCTCGATCGAGGGCAAAGACGGTCCGGCCTCCGACCGGGGAGTCGTTCGAAATGACTGCCGTGGGGTGTTGGAGGTAGCTGGGGTAGGTGTTGACGAAGACCAGCGACTTCCCGGCTGCCGCGATGGAGGCAGCCAGCTGAGCGTTGTCACCATTCAGCGCTGAATCCGCCGTGAGCGCCGGAATCAGGACGAAGCCGCTGACAATTCCGGCCGCGACGGTCACCGAAATCGCCTTAAGTTTGGAATTTTCGGCGAGTGATTTCAGCGCGATCGCACCGATGATGCAAACAGGCACCAGGAGTGGCATGAGATAGTAGGGGCCGATATAGCGAATAGCTCCCCATATTATCGCCGCGTTCCAGATCCCCCAGAAGAATAGGTAGCCGACGGTCAGTAGAATTCCGCCGCCGAGAATCGCGAGGCAGGCCGGCGGTACCCGACGCCGGATGAGGGCCACGGCTACGAGCACGACGAGCAGCAATCCGCCGAAGGCCCAGCCGCCACCAAGCAGGCTGAGATGGCGGGAAAGGCCTTCCCAGCCCTGTGCCAGCCCGAAGTGGCGCGCCGGCTCCTCCGGATAGAGCCGGTGAATGCCGAAGCCGAGCGTGTCGCCCGATTCAAAAAGCGAGAACGGGAGCCGAAACGCCGACCCCGTTGCGACCCGGTCGTACCAGAGCAGGCCGGCCGCCGGCAGCGCAGCGCCCGCCAGCAGTCCACCCATGAGCCTGCCGCGCCGGCCTTCCCGCCAGAGCAGCCAACCGACCATCGGCGCCAGCATCAGCAACGCATCAAAGGAGCGCGCAGCGAACCCGAATCCGGCGCAGACGCCGGCGACGAGAAGTAGTCGGAAGCTGTCTCGTCGTGGCCCTACGAGCAGCCCCCACAAGGCAATCTCCATGAGAACCAGGAAGGGCAAATACGGCAGTGCCAGTGCACTTTGCGCGATGGTCAGTGGACAGGCGGCGGCAAGTACGGCAGCTGTCGCAGCCGTGGAACGGTTGCCCGTTGCCTCCTTTGCCAGGAGGTAGGTAGCTGCGACGAACGCCATTGCCCAGCACGCGAGCGCGGCGGCGTACCCACCCGTCAACACCAGGCTCAGCGCCAGGAACGAGGCGATGACCGGCGTGTATTTCAGGACGTAATGGTCACCGTGGATCACGCCGAGCCAGGGGGTGAAGGACGCTGCCGGATGGGGAGCGGGTGGGAACAGGTGACCGTGCGCCAGTGCCTTCGCCTGCAGCAGATAGACCGCTTCGTCGTTGTTGACCGACAGGTGCGAGAACACCGTCATCGACAGACTGACCGCCAACGCGCCGCTCGCCAGGCAGGCAATAACGACAACGGTCCGGGGGACATCCCACCCCGCCGGTCGACGGGTCAGGCGAGGCAGCGGCGAGGCTGGCTGACGCTGGGCAACGCGCGCTGGAGCCAGACTCGTCGACGCCATCGGCGGACTCCACCTCCGTTGACCGCATCAGGGTGCCCAAGTGAAAGAAAGATTCATTGCAACCTTTACAGGCGCCTGCCGGTGAAGAAGCCCGAGAACGGCTGATACTCGAGTATTTGCTCCGCGTTCATTTATCGAGGCGCAATGTTAAGCCGTTGGATGCGCAATCTGTGAAGGCAGTTAGTCCATTCAAGTGCGCGGCGTCCTAGCATTCGAATGTGGCGGTTGGAGCAAACCTCCCGGCTCTTACTCCGCCGTTTCTGAAGGAGACTTCCGCGCCTCCGGCCGCACCTCGTAAGCCCCCGCGGGTGCTCAGCGGGCCCGTCCTTGTCATGGGATCGGCGGCAATCGCGGCGCTGTCACTCATCGTCAACCGCAGCCCCGCCTACGACGTGTGGACCTGGCTGCTGTGGGGTCGCGAGATCGCTCACGGCGACCTCGTCACGAGTTTCGGCCCGCAGTTCAAGCCCTTGCCGGTCGCGGTGGACACGATCGCAAGTCCGCTCGGCAGCTACGCCGTGGTCATCTGGATGTTCCTCGCTCATACCGCGGGCCTGTTGGGTGTGGGCGCGACGGCGCGGCTGGCCTGGCGGTCGGCCGGACCGTTTGCCGCTGCGATTGCCGCGGTCAGTCTGATCTCGCTGCAGGGGTTCACGTTCTACCTGCTGGCCTACGGCATGAGCGAGCCGATGCTGGTAGCCCTGGTGTTCTGGGCCGTGGACCGTCACTGTGCGGGGCGACGTATCGGTGCCTTCGTCCTGCTGACGGCGGCGGCGCTGCTTCGGCCCGAAGTGTGGCCCTTCCTGCTCGGATACGCCGGGCTGCTGTATCGACGTCGCCAGGCGCCTGTCGTCTTGCTGGCGGGCCTGCTGTTGATCGTTCCGGCGGCGTGGTTTCTGCCGGAGTGGTGGGGATCGGGTCATCCGTTCCGCACCGGTGACGGAAAGGCATTGCCGGGTGGGCCGTCGACAAAGGCGCACCCGGGGCTCGCAGTTCTTGCCAACGGGCTCGACGGTGTGCTCGCCTGGGTCTGGATGGGGGCGCTGTTCGGTGCAGCCTGGGCTGTGCTGGTGCGTCAACGGTTGGCGCTGGCGCTGCTCGCCGGTGCGTCCGCCTGGCTGGCGATCGTCGCGATTCTGGCCGAGCTGGGCAAGAGCTCTGGCGTCACCCGCTACCTGATCATTACGCAGGCTGTCGCGTGCGTGTTGTGCGGCGTCGGATGGGTCAAGCTGCACGAAGTTGTCCGAGACCGATGGCCGGCGCGGCGGCGCGTGACCGGGCTGGGCGCGCCGCTGGTGATCGCCGCCTTGGCGGTGCCCTCGCTGATCACGGTGTCGGGTTGGTTCGACGACGGCGTCGCGGATGTTCGCTATCAGCAGGGGGCCTACGAGGCGACAGCAGACGCCATGCGAGCAGCCGGTGGATCCAAGATTCTGAACCGCTGCGGCACATTCGCGTGGTCCGCTGACTTCCGGGAGCCCGAGCTCGCCTGGCGGCTGAACAAGAAGCTGTTCTACGTTCGCTCCGAACTGACGCCGGATCTCGCGGCCGCTGCACGCATCGGCCCGATGGTGCGCATCTCCGGCCGTCGAGCTGGCACGCTGTCACCCGGTGCTTTTCCGGGGTTGCGTTACCGCCCGCTCGGCCGCGGTGATTCCGGCGGCGTGACCGCGGTCGTACTCGATCCCTGCTAATTGCCGATCCCGGCTGGTGGCTACGCGCGCGCTGCGTTCATCACCGAATGCCGGAGCTCGTCTGCCAGCCGATCTGACTGTCTGGTGTCTTCGACCTGGTCCTGCTGATCTAGTTCGCGCTCGACTCTTCTGCTTTGGTCGAGCGCCTGGGCCAGCCGCTGGAGGCCAGGAAGGGGGGAAGGCATACCTGGCAGTTTGTACTCGCGGTGGACAAACCGGCAAGCCCCAACCGGTTACGACTGTGTAACCGGTCGGATTCCCCCCAAGCGCGGGCCGACTCGCGGAAGGCCTAGGCTCCCGTCACCACGCTGGGAGGACCCGAAATGGCAACGACCGTCCCCGTCATCGACGTCGATTCGCACCTGACCGAGCCGGCGGACGTGTGGACCTCCCGAGTGCCGAGTCGCTACGTGGACCGGGTTCCTCAGATGACGCGCAATGACGACGGGGTAGACATCTGGGTGCTGGAGGGTCAGCGCATCTCGACGGTGGGCATGACGGCGCCTGCGGGATGGCCGACGCCGTTTCCGTCCGGACCGCCGACGTTCCAGGAGTGCCCACCGGCTTCGCATGATGCGTCGGCGCGGCTTGAGTATTTGGATGCGGCCGGCATCTGGGCTCAGGTGCTCTATCCGAACGTGGCAGGGTTCGGCAGCCAGCGCTTCCTGCGTTTGGATGACGAGAAGCTCAAGCTGCTGTGCGTGCGGGCGTACAACGATTTCCTGAGGGACTGGGCGGCGGCAGACCCGCGCCGCCTCCTGACGATCATGGCGATGCCGTTTTGGGATGTGGCGGCGAGCGTCGTTGAGATCGCTCGCGGGGCAGCGGCGGGTCACCAGGGGATCCTGTTCACCGGTGAGCCGCAGCGATTCGGGCTGCCGCATCTGGGCGACAGGCATTGGGACCCTTTCTGGGCGGCGGCGCAGGACGCCGGCCTTCCGATCCATTTTCACATCGGCAGCGGCGACATGGAGACGTCGTTCAAGCCTGATCGGGTCGCCGCCACGAGTACGGCTGCCGCGTATGCCTACACGTCGACCGAGCTGTTCTTGAAGAACGGGCTGCAGGTCGCCGACCTCATCACGAGCGGTGTCCTCGTACGCTTCCCCAGGCTGAAGTTCGTCTCCGTGGAGAGCGGTATCGGGTGGATTCCCTTCGTGCTCGAGGCGGCCGATCACAGCTACCTCGAAGCTCGGCCCGGACATAAGAGCGAATGGGACATGTTGCCGTCTGACTACTTCCGGCGGCAGGTGTACGCCTGCTACTGGTTTGAGACCGTCGCGCCCACCAAGCTGCTGGGGGAGATCCCCGAGGACAACGTGCTCTTCGAGACCGATTTCCCGCATCCCACCTGCCTGTTCGGCAACGTTCGGGAGCGGATCGACATCAGCCTGGCGAACGCGTCGGCGACGACCCGGGAAAAGATTCTGTGGGGCAACGCCGCCAAGCTCTATGGCGTGGAGAAGCCGTCGAACTGGGCGGCCGGCGCTGACCCGCTCGTCGGGAACTGAGCGTGCCGGATATTCGGATCGGGCTCTTCGCCCCCTATTCCGAGGCGTTCTTCGCAGCGCCCGCGGCATTGGCCGAATTCGCTGGGATTGCTGAAGAATGCGGTGTCGAATCGGTCTGGGCGGTGGAGCACGTCATCGAGGCCGACGCGTACGAGAAGCTGTATCCGTACTCGTCCAGCGGCGAGATGCCCGGCCGCCTCACCCCGATGGCCGACCCGCTGGAGATGCTGTCATTCTTCGCGGCCACGACGACGACGTTGCGGATCGGCACGGCGGTGGTGGTTGCACCGCTGCACAGCCCGGTAGTGCTTGCCAAACGCGCGGCCACCGTAGATCGCCTGTCCGGAGGGCGCCTCGAGCTGGGACTGGGCATCGGTTGGCAGAAGGAGGAGTACGCCTCGGTCGGTGTCCCGTTCAGTGACCGCGGCGCCCGACTGCAGGAATGCATCGATGCCATGCGCGCACTCTGGGGCCCGCAACCCGCGAGCTACCAGGGGAAATTCGTCAGCTTCGACTTGGTGCATTGCCTCCCGACCCCGGCCGCCGGCGCTATCCCGATCGTGTTGGGTGGCAATAGCAAGGCGGCCATAGCTCGTTGCGCCGTCACGGCGCAGGGGTGGTTTCCTCATGCGATCTCACCTGACGATTTCGCCGCGGGAGCCGAACAGTTGCAGACGCTGGCTGCCCAGGCGGGACGGACCGCACCGACCATCACTGTCTGCCCCGGCACCGCCGACTACGCCAAGGAGCTGGACGTTTCGTGGGTCCGCCGCTACCTCGAGTACGGAGCGGCGCGCCTTGTCCTGCATGCCGGTGTCGCCGAACCGAGCCAGCTGGGCGATTTTCGTCAACGTCTGCTGCGCTATCGCGAAGTCGTGGACCGAGCCGCCGCCTTGTGACGGCTGAATTACCGCGTCTACGCGACGACGCCGCGGGCCCGCAGTTCGTCGATCTCTGGGCCCAGCCCGAGGCCAGTCAGGATCTCATCCGTGTGCTCGCCGAGCTGCGGCGACGGCGACGCGAGCTGCGCCGCGGTGGAACCAAATCTCGTCGGGTGACGCGGCAGCCGGGCCCTGCCGGCAACGGGATGCTCGAACTCCTCAAAGAGTCCGACTTCTTGGGCATGACGGTCTTGAACGAGGGTCTTGTTGGTCATCACCCAAGCGAACGACAGGCCCTCGGCCGACAATCGTTCGTCAGCCTCCGCCATTGTCATGTTGGCCGCCTTCGCGTGCCAAAGGTCGACCACCTCGTTCGCCGCTGCTCGATTCTTCATCCGCTCGGCCATGCTGGTGACCCGTTCGGCAAGACCGACCTCAATCTCGAAGACTCGGCAGATCGCGGTGAAGTCCTTGTCGGTGGTCGGTGAGACCGATCCCCATCCATCGGCAAACCGGACGGGCTTGAGACCCGCAACCGGACTGTCCGGCAATGAACCGTCGGACCCGAGGAGTACTTCGTTGCCGGCGGCTTCGGCCCACAGAAACGAGACCGCAGCATCCATCATGGACAGTTCGAGATGCTGGCCGCCCGCACCCCGTTCCCGGGCGAAAAGCGCTGCGGTGATGGCCTGCGAAGCATAGAGGGCGGTCACTTTGTCCGTAGCAGACTGACGGATGAATACCGGCGTCTCGTCCTCGGGATCTGCCTGATTCATGGCAAAGCCCGAGTAGGACTGGATGACCGGGTCATACGCGGCGCGTCGACGGTAGGGGCCCTGCCCGCCGAAAGCCGAAATCGACACGTAGACGACATCCGGATTGATCCTTCGAATGTCGTCGTAGCCGATGCCCAACTCGTCCATCACTCCGGGCCGGAAGTTCTGCACGAACACGTCGACTTCGGCGGCGATCCTGCGGACGATCTCCGCGCCCCGCGGCTGCGCCAGGTCGACGACGATGGAGCGCTTGCCGCGATTGCACGAGACGAACATGGCGCTGACTCCATTGACCGTGACACCAAGCACTCGGGCGATGTCTCCCAGACCCGGTCGTTCGAGCTTGATGACGTCCGCCCCTTGGTCTGCAAGCAGAGCGGTCGCGTATGGACCGGAGAGCATGACCGTCAGGTCCAGCACGCGGACACCTTCGAGCGGTCCGTTCACCCGGTCTCCGGATAGAACTGGCGCGCCCACGTGCGGAGCGCCCGGATCGGGCCGTCTTCGGGCACCAGTGGCGCCCTTTCCACGTAAACCTTGTTTTCCCAGATCGGTACGTCGCGCGAGGTGTTTTCGACCGTACCGTCGATCATTTTTCGTGCCCGTGGGCTCAGCGAACCGTCGCTGCTGTCGTCCTGGACGAGGAAGAGCAAACGCAGTTCAACCCGCTCGTCGTCGATGGGGGTCGTCGCGGTGAGAAACCAGCTGACCGGGTCTGATTTGGTATGTAGCCAGACGAGGCCGAGCCCGCTGGCTTCCTGGGTGGTGAACTCGAGGGGGACACCGTCAATCACCGCGAGCGAACGCTGCCGGTAGACGTGGCCGTCGATCTCGTACTCGGCACGAAGCTCGGGCCCGACCTCATGCACGTAGGTGAAGTGGGCCATGTCGGGGATGTTCTCGGCGAGCTCCTGCGTGTGCATGCGGATGGTCCAGCCGGTGGTCTCGTAGCCGATCCAGCCGGTGGATCCGAATTCGGGCCGGACGGGGGGTTCCCAGGTCGGCAGCTGCCCCGATTCGCTGCACCACGTCATGATCAGGCCGCTGTGTTCACGCACCGGCCAGGTCGAGATGGACACCTTCGGTGGCCGCCCGGGCACCTTGGCGTATGGCACCTCGACACAGTCGCCTTCGGCGTTGAAACACCAATGATGGAAAGGACAACGGATGCCCTCGCCGTCGATCGTGCCGCCGTAGCCAAGGTGGGCTCCCATGTGCGGACAGTGCGCGCCTGCCAATACGGCGCGTCCGGCCGCAGTGCGAAAAAGTACGAGATCGTGACCGAAATAGTGCAGCGGGAGCACGTCACCGGTCGCGAGCGCGGCCGATTCCACCAACAAATACCACCCGTCCGGATTCGGCGGGAATGGATACCGGTAGGTCGATCCCACGGGGCACCTCCTCATTGAGGCGAAAGTGGCCGTGGGGGACTATAGCGGCGCCCAGGCCTCCCGCTAGCCCTTGACGGCGGAGATCTTGATCAGAACCGGCTTGCTCGCGGCCTGGCTACCCGACAGCTTCGTGATGGAGATCGTGCCGGTCGTCGCGGGCGTAGCAAGGCTCTTCAGGGTCCCGAACGGCCCGGCGGCCATCCCACCGGCGAAATAGGCCTTAGGCCCGGTGTAGATGAGCGTGAGGCAGCGGAAAGTGGTTCCCGATCCGGAGACCTTCGCGCAGGTCTCTTCAAAGGCGGTCTTGGCTACCGGGCGGCCCTGACTGTCGACGAGTGGGCCGGCCAGCGCGACGCCGGTCACGGTGTGACCGTCGACCTGTTCGGTGACCGTGACGAGCGCGGTGAGGCTGCGCCAATCATGATTTGCGGTGATGGGATTCCCACAGGCGGTCAGGGTGGCCGCCAATGTCAGGCCGCTGGCGGCCACCAACCCTGCTTTTCCTTGACGCAACATGGCTATGGCTCGCTTCATTCGATGGCTGCGGCAGTGGCCTGACGCATGCGAGACCTAACCGCTGCTCACCAAATCAAACGTCTCTCGGCAAATACACCCAGGGCCTGCGATAGCGATCGGCGCGCTGAAAGGCTTCGATCTGAGCACGCCGGCGGATTCCGGTGTCAAGGTCGTCCAGGCCCTCAAGGAGCTGCATCCTTCGCGTGGGATTGACGGCAAAGGCGATCGACTTGCCTCCAGGAGCGGTGATGAGGCCGGTCTGCAGGTTGACTTCGAATGCCTGTCCGCCGGCCGCCTCCCGAGCCAGCGCTGCCATGTCGTCTGCGGAAAGCACGATGGGTAGCACGCCGTTCTGGAAGCAGTTGCCATGGAAGATGTCGGCGAAGCTCTCCGCGATCACGCAGCGGATGCCGAGTTCGAGCAGCGACCAGACGGCCGATTCCCGCGAGCTGCCGCACCCGAAATTGTTTCCCGCAAGAAGGATCGGTGCAGCCTTGAAACGCTCTTGATTCAGAACGAAGTCGGGGTCGTCACCCCCGTCCGGGAGATAGCGCAGCGGGGCGAACGCGTTAGCGACCATGCTGCCTTTCCCGCCGTGGGCAGGTGAGATGACGTCAGTGTTGACATCGGGGATCAGCAGCGGTGCCACCGGGCCGCGCACGACGGTGAACGCGTCCATCACGCCGCCCTGCGAACGTCGGCAATGCAGCCCTGAATCGCGGCGTAGGCAGCCGTCGCCGGTCCGGCCAGATGAGTGCGAACGCCGGCCCCTTGGCGGCCCATGAAGTTGCGATTGGAGGTGGATACGCAACGGTCTCCCGGCGCCAACTGCACTCCGCCGAGCCCTGGACACAGGCCGCACCCGGCCTCACCCCATTCGAAGCCGGCGGCGGTGAAGATGCGATCGAGCCCCTCGGCCTCTGCCGCGCGTCGAACGGCCGCCGAGCCGGGAACGACCAATGCACGTACGTGTGAGGCGACATGGCCGCCGTGGACCACCGCCGCGGCGGCGCGCAGATCGGAAAGGCGACCGTTGGTACACGAACCTATGAAGCACCACTGGATCGGCAGACCCTCGAGCGGCTGCCCAGGAGCCACGCCCATGTATTCGAGGGCTTGTGCCCATTGGCGTTGTACCGCCTCGTCGGGTGCGTCGGACGGGTCCGGCACCATGCCGTCAACAGGGGCGGTATGAGCAGGGCTCGTGCCCCAGGAGACCTGCGGTGCGATGGAGGTGGCATCGATGTGCGCGTGACGATCGAATACGGCGCCCGCATCGCTGCTGAGGCCGCGCCAGTACGCGACGGCCGTATCGAGGGCGGAGCCGCGCGGGGCGTACCGACGGGAGGCGACGTATTCGAAGGTGACGTCGTCCGGCGCAACGAGTCCGATCTTGGCGCCGATCTCGACCGCGAGATTGCAGATGGTCATGCGCTCTTCGACGCCGAGCCGTTCGATCAGGGGGCCCGCGAACTCGATGGCGCAGCCTGTTCCGGCGTCGGTGCCGAGTTGAGCAATCGTGTGCAGGATCAAATCCTTTGGTGACACGTGCGGCGCGAGTGAGCCGGTGAAGCTGATGCGCATCATCGCGGGCCGGCGCTGGACGAGGCTCTGGGTTGCGAGCACATGAGCGACTTCGCTGGTCCCCACGCCGAAGCCGAGCGCCCCGAGGCCGCCGTTGGTGCAGGTGTGACTGTCCCCGCAGACGACGGTCGTGCCGGGAAGAGTCAGCCCTAACTCCGGCCCGATCACGTGGACGATCCCATGGTCTGGGGAATCGATATCGAACAGCGTCATCCCGCGGCCGGCGAAGTTCTTGCGCATGAGTGGAACGAACTGCTGGCTCAGGGGATTGCTGGCTTCGGTTCGTCCGGCAAGGATGCTCACGCTGTGTTCGGGCGAACCGAAGGTGAGCTCGGGAGACAACACCTCGATGCCCCGATCGGCCAACGTCTTGAACGCCGGCGGTGAGGTGACATCGTGCACGTAATGGCGGTCGACGTGGAGCAGGTCCAGCCCGCCGTCGAGCTCAGCGATGACGTGCTCGTCCCAGATCTTGGCTACCAGGGTGCGCGCGCTCATGACGATGCGCTGCGAACCAGCCGTCCCGGCGTCGCGCCCGTGTGCCGACCGTGCTCGAACGTCACCTCGCCCGCCACGACCGTCGCGACGTATCCCGTGCCCTGGCCGACGAGGCGAGAGCCCCCACCGGGCAGATCCGCTCGGATGGCCGGATACGTGGAGCCAATGGCCGCCAGATCGATCAGGTTGAGATCGGCCCTTTTCCCCGGGGCCAGGACGCCACGATCGGAGAACCCAAGCAGCGCGGCGGTGTCGGCGGACTGCTGCTTGACCACAGCCTCGACAGGCAGCCGTTCCTCGGAAGCTGCATCACGCGCCCAGTAGCTCATGAGAAACGTCGGGTAGTCGAAGTCGGCGACCATCGTGCAGTGCGCCCCGCCATCGGAAAGCCCAGGCACCGTGCGCTCGTGCAAGAGCATCTCGTGGACCGCGTGAAGATCACCCTCGACATAGTTCGAGACTGGCACATAAACGAAGTTGCCCGTCGCCAGCACGTCGTAAGCCAGCTCGGTGGCCGTCACTCCGGCTGCCTTCGCGCGGGCTTCGAGAGTCGAATCCAGGGAAAGGTCGTAACGCCCCGGATTCTCGAGTTCGAACGACACCCGGAAGCGGGTGAGGACGTTCGCCTCGCCGGCAGCCTCGAGCTCGGACAGGATGCGCGTTCGGGTCTGCGGATCAGTCAACCGCGCTTGCAGGCCGTCGAACCCCTGACGGGCCAGCTCCTGATAGGTCGGCGAGGCAGCGAGCGGATTCACCCTGCCGCGTAAGGAGATGAGCAACCCGGTCGGGCGCGCCGCCACTTGCGCCCACATGTCGAGACCGTCGCTTGCGGCCTTGCTGAGCCCCTCGAGCACCCGCCGGTAATTGTCGGCCGGTTGACCGGGCCGTTGCAGAAGCGCAGCCGACAATGGCCGGCCGCTGACCTCACACATGCGCCGCATGAGGGCGAGCTCGGCGTCGACATCCCAGTTCTCGACGTTCAGCTCGAAGACGCCTTTGCCGGTGCGGCCGATCGCCTCGGCGATTCCCAACAGCTCTGCCTCACCCGCCGAGTAGGACGGGGTGATGCGGCCGTCAGAGGCGCGATGGTTCTGAGACCGTGAGGTGCTGAAGCCGACCGCTCCGGCCTCGATCGCCTGCGCGGCAAGCCGACCCATGAGGGCGATTTCGTCCGCCGTGGGCTGCTCGGCGTGGTCGATTCCGCGCTCACCCATCGCAAAGACCCGCAGCGGCGCGTGCGGTACCTGAGCCGCGATGTCTATCGCGTGAGGTGCGGCCTCCAGGGCGTCCAGGTATTGCGGGAAGGACTCCCACTGCCAGCCGAGGCCCTCTTCGAGCACGGCTGCCGGGATGTCCTCGACCCCTTCCATCAAGGAGATTGTCCACGCCTGCTGATCCCGGTGCACCGGCGCGAACCCCACCCCGCAATTGCCCATGACAACGGTGGTCACGCCATGCGCCGCAGATGTCTCCAGGACCGGATCCCACAGCGCCTGACCGTCGTAGTGGCTATGGATGTCAACCCACCCCGGCGTCACCAGCAGACCATCGGCGTTCAGCTCCCGCCGCCCGGCTCCGACGTGTCTGCCTATCGACACGATGCGGCCGTCTTGCACGGCGACGTCAGCCACCTTCGGCGCGTCCCCGGTCCCGTCGACGACCGTTCCTGCCCGAATCACCAGGTCGTGCATCAGGTTCCCCGTTCTGTGGGTGCCACCCTTGTTGCTGGCGGTATGAGCCTGCAACGGCACGAGCATAGACGGGGTCAAATGCACCCTTGCGGGAGCGTCCTGACGCTAGCCGGCGAGCCCGATGCGTTCTGACTGCAGGCGCTCGACAGCCGACTCGACGCTCGTCCCGGCAAAGAACGAGGGGTTCATCGAGGTCCAGAGCTTCGCCGGATTGGTAAAGACGAACTCAGCAAACTCTTCCTCGGTGATCTGGCCATGTTCGACCAGCTCGTAGGCCTCGGGGAGCACCTCGCGCATGTCGCGCACATCCCAGTGACCCACGTCGGACGCGAATACGGCCGGCAGCGTGACCCGACCCGGATTGATCTCCCGGGAGAACGCCAAGACGTTCATGGGGTCGTCGGCCTCGCAGCCAAAGAAAAACCGGCTGCTGAAAACGTCGATGATTTCCTGCGCGCTCGTGAATCCCGACTCCCCGAACATGTCGACATCTGCCGGGAGTTCATCAGGATCGGAGAGCATGGCGAGGTCATTGAACAGCTGGTCACGATGCTCAGCCGACATGCCTTTGGCGTGACGGGCGAAAAGCTCTTGGAGCAGGGACTTGTCCAATTTCGCCGGGTCGTTGTGCGCGATCGCCGCGATGTTGCGCTTCTCCCAGTGGCCCACCAGGCCTCCCAGCAGCTCGGCGGCCCAGGCCACGCCCCCTTCTTGGAAGGCGAACGTCAGGTTCGGGAAGCGCTTTGGGACGCCGCCGAAGATCAGGGACCGCGCGATGGCTTCGTCAGCGGTGGCGAAGTTGCCCACCTGGTTGTAGGAGTTGTTGGTTGTCGACATGCGACTGCCCCAGCCTTGCGCCCCGGCGTGGAAGGTAGGTACGACGCCGAGCTCTTCACACCGGCGCCAGACCGGGTCGTAGTCGTAGAGCGAATCATGCGCCAGCGTGTCCACCCACTTCGCGGCGCCCGGTGCCCTCGCGCCGCCCAGAGGCCGGGGGACGGCACCCCCCATCATGATGGCCTTCAGCCCGAGCTCGCCTACGGCGTAATCGAGCTCGGCGATGGCTTCTTCGGGGGTGAACGTCGGAATGGCGGCCACCGGTTCAAGGCGATCGCGATAGTCCGCATACGCCTCGGCGTAGTAGCGGTTGAGGCCGCGCGCAAGTGCTCGTCGCAGCTCATCATTCGGCAGCGCCGTCACCGTCAGCCCGTACGTCGGATACAGCACCGCAAAGTCGATCCCGAGCTCATCCAGCCGCTGATACATCAGGTCCGGCAGCATCCCGGTCGCGCGGTCCAAGGTGTTTTCAGTGGGGATGCCCCACACCGCGGAACTGAAGACGCCGTTGCTCCGTCGTTCTTGGGGGGTCTGGAAGGCGACCCGACCGGCCGCTGACCGAGTCAATCGATCGAACTGCGCCGCCATGTCCTTGCCGAAATCCTCGGCGATGAAATCCCGGACGACGGGGATGTATTCGATCAAGTGTCCGTCGCTGTCTATCACTGGGTGATCAATTTTGGAGCGGACTTGGCTGACTTCGTCACTGGGCAGGTAGTTCATGGTGGATCCCTCCAGGCCGGTCCGGCAGGAACGCCGTTCCTTGTAGTGGATGGGATATCAGACGAGAGGACCCGGCCCGCGAGCGCGGTCGGTAAAGGTGCTGCGTGGCCCGCTGCCCGCAGTGTGGTTCTACGATTTCGGCCATGCGATTCGACGAGGCAAATTGGCTGCAGCGGGCCGGCCGCAGCATGGGCGGCACGCGGCCGATGGCATACTGCTTTGCGCCGTCCTGCATCAGCTGGATGCCGGGGGCCGATCCTGCGATGGACCAGCGGCCGCTCGTCGTTGACGTCGGTGCTGACCGGGCTCCCTCGTCGAGCTCACGACCATCGGGGCGCGAACCGGACGCTCGCGGACGATGCCGATCGTCGGCGTACCTGACGGTGACCGGCTCGTACTCGTCGGCCCAACTTCGGGCAGATCTCGCAATCCTGGCTGGTATTTCAACCTGCTCGCGGATCCGAACTGTTTGATCGTGTTCCGCGGTGATCGCCTGGAGATGACGGCCTACGAGGCTGAGGACGAAGAGCGGGAGGCGACTTTGGGAGCTCGATTCGACCGTGTACCCAGCGCGAGCGAAACATGCCCGTCGGGCGACTAATCGGCGGATTCCGGTCATGGTGCTGGCACCTCGCTGATCCGTCGGCTGGCCAACATCCGGCTGCCAGATTCGGATTGCCATCGCCGCTTGCGGTTTCGCGCTCGTCGGCCTAGCCGGGCGCAACCCTGCGAAAGTCTCCCCAGACTCGCGGCTGGTCATGTCACAGAGCTAGGGGTGGCTCTTGAGTTCTGCATGCAATGCCTGCCTGGCATGAGCCTGCCCCTCCTGCCGGCCCATGGACCAAGATTCCCGGCGATCGATGCGCCATCCGGCCAGGTGTCGTGAGAGTTCGAACCGGCTGAGTCCCTGCCGCCAGATACGGCGGACACCGTTCTTGAGGGTGTAAATGGTCAGGTATCCGGTGGCAGTCGCGTGATCCCCGGACACCTCGACGGCGAAAGGACCCATGACGTGGGCACAATCGGGCAACACCGCCTGGTGAGCGTCGCTGGTGACTATCGAACGGATCTGCTCGCGACCCGTCAGCGTGACGACGTCATCGAGCGTGACAACGGCGTCGTCCGCGTGCAGATCGGCGCATCCGTCCGCGTCATCCCCGTCAACCGCGAAGCCGTAACTCGTCAGCAGCCGGGTCACCTCGAGCTCATCCTGCACTCGCTGGAGTCGGGCCGAAAGGTCGTTCACGCTCTGGGCAAGTTCGGCGAACGAGGCTTCCATTTGCGCCCTCCCTGATGTCGTCGTCTCCGCAGGTGTCGGAGTGGCCAAGATCTGACAGTGACATCCTGTCCGTCGACGGCAGTGTCACAGGTCCAGTCACATTGAGGGAGCAGATCAATGGATCGGTTAGCGGGCAAGGTTGCCTTCATCACCGGCGCGGCCAGGGGACAGGGCCGGTCGCACGCGATACGGCTTGCCAGTGAAGGCGCAGATGTCATCGTGAGCGACATCTGCGGCGCTGTGGAGACGAGTGCCATCCGCCCATCGGTGCCGGAGGATCTGTTGCAGACCGTGAAGGAGGTGGAAGCCCTCGGGCGGCGCGTGGTCTGGGAGCAGGTCGACGTGCGGGATCCGAACGCGATGCGCGCACTTGCTGACCGGGGCGCGGCTGAGCTCGGACACATCGATGTCGTGGTCGCGAACGCTGCGATCCTCAACTGGGCGAAGAGCCACGAGCTCACGCAGGAGCAATGGCAGAACGTCATCGACGTCAATCTGACGGGCGTGTTCAACACCGTTCAGTGCACGTTGCCGCATCTCCTTGAGTACGGCAGCGGTTCCATCATCATCACGAGTTCTTTTGCTGCGCTGAAGGGCACGCCTTTTACGCTTTCCTACACGGCAGCGAAGTACGGCGTCATCGGCATTGCGAAGGCCATTGCCCACGAGTACGGCGACTACAACATTCGCGCCAACACCGTGCACCCCTGCGGCGTGAACACTCCGATGGGCGATGCGGGCGGTCTGATGGCGCTGGTCGCCGAGCGCGCCAGCACCGTCGGGCCGCTGTTCATGAACACGCTGCCCGTGTCGATCGTCGAGCCGGAAGACATCTCCGCCACCGTGGCCTGGTTGGCCAGTGACGACTCGAAATATCTCACCGCAGCGGAGATCCCGGTGGATGCCGGGGCAGGCGGCAGGTAAAGGCAGTGCCTAGCGCGTCCGGATAGGGGAGCCGTACCGGATGATGTTGCCGTCCGGGTCGGTGTGGGTCCCCTCGTACATTTTCCACGGCATCGGCGTCGGTGGCTGCGTCTGTCCGGCGATGCCAGCGGCCGACCATTCCCGATAGAGCGCGTCGGCGTCTTCGACGTACAGGTAGCTGACGACGAAAGCGCCCTCCGGGTAGTAGCTCGTCGGCTGGAATGTCAGATGCAGGGAGACTCCGTCGCGTTCCGCGAAGGCGTAGTCGTCGCCGTCTGCATATTCGACTACAGCGAAGCCAAGAGATCGGTAGTGCGACCGGGCGCGCCCGATATCGCGCACCGGCAGGATCGGGCTGACGCTTGTCGCGGGTGTTCCAGTCATCGCTGGAGTCTGCAACACCACGCGAAACGTCGATCTCCAGTGGACCTGTGGCTCAGCAGAAGCGGGCTTGATGGAGTTCGTGTTCACTCTCGAGCTTATGGACGCGCTCGTCATGGCCGATCTGGCGTAGTACGTCAGCGCGGCTGGCGTATCGGCCGTAGTCCGCGGTGAACTGGGATGCGAAGGGGACCGTTTCCCAGCCAGGGTTGTCGCGCACGAGTTGGGCGTATTCGTGTTCAGCGTGATCTTCGAAGTCGGCGTTGAGCCGGTAGGACCAGGCCGGCTTGGTCACGAACATGAGCCACGAGACCTGGTAGTAGAAGCAGGCGATGAGCTGCGGGATCAAGGAGAACTTCAAGCGGCCTTCCTTGACGTCGTCCAACTCGATCATCTCGTCCAGGATGAGTAGGTGCCATTGCTCGTTGTCCTGCTGCGCGCGGGATTGCGTGACGCGGTCGAAGATGCGCCGGGCCATGCCAGTGCGCCGGTGAACATGGGTGATCGCGATGTAGGCCGCATGTTCCCACGCCTGGTAGGGCACCCGAGCCACGAGTTCGAGAACCTTGAACTTCGACAGCGTCCGCTGCTTGCCATAGATCAGATCCAGCGTGACGAACAGCAGGCGAGCGGCGACCCCGTACTTACGCCGGGGGTTGCACAACGTCTCAGCCTGAGCCAGCCGAAGTTGGTCATGGGAGAGCCGTGGCGGGGCGGCGGGGTCCGCGGCGGGTAGCAGTGTCGTCTGAGTCATGATCGAAAGCCTCCTGAACTGGCCGCGCCCCGGCAGGGGCCGCGAACGATTTCGTGGCAATAGCGTCCGGCGCCGGGGGCTAAGAGCGCTCCAAGTCCCGACCCCGGCCGGTGAGCAACTTGGACCGGAGTTGGAGCGTCGAGACGCAGACTCACCCTCATCGCGCCGGTCGCAAGCCGGCGACTTTTCGGTGAAGGGACTTTCGAGGATGACGCGGTTCGCCGCTTGGGCGTTCGACGATGACCAAGAGGCTCGACGGATCGAGCTTCTGCTGGGTCGGCTTGCTGCTCAAGAGAAGCTCATGCTGGGTGACGGCCGGGTGCTCGCGTGGCCAACTGGCGATGCTCGTCCAGCTGTGCGACGGATCTACAGTGTGCCGTTGACGGCTGCCCTCGACGACATCTTGTGGGGATTGCTGCTGGGTCAGATCCTGTACGGCGCGGATACCCCTGTCATCGAGCCGTTGCACGCAATCGGGGTCGATCGGGAAGTTATCGAGCGGCTACGCAAGGCTGTGACCCACGGTCGCTCGGCGTTGATCGTGGTGGGCGATGCTGAGAGCATCGACCAACTCAGTGACGCCCTTCCTTCGCAGCGGGCTGACCCGCGAGGCGCCCGTCCTTCTTGAGGTCGATACGATCACCCCGTTACGACTTCGCCCACAAGGCCTGCGCAAGGACGCTGATTCATGACGGTCGTCGTTCATGATCTCGGCACCCTGTTGATCAGTCACGATGATCAACAGGTCTCGCCCGGTGGGAAGAAACCGGCCGCCTTGCTGGCCGCCCTGGCCATAGACGTCAATCGCCGAGTTTCGGTGGAGACCCTGATGTTCGCGGCCTGGGGAGAGCGCAGTACCACGTCGCCGTCGACGCTCGAGTCGCATATTTGGCGCCTGCGCCGAGTGCTGGAACCGGCGCGACGCAGCGGTGACAGTCCGAGCGTCCTCGTCAACGACGCTGGTGGCTACCGGTTGTTGCTGGGTCTCGAACAGCTTGACTCGACGCGGTTCCAACAGCTGGCCGACGACGCCCGAGATCTGCTGGCGACCGGTCGCGCAGAGCGAGCTCTCGATCGCCTGGACGAGGCTGCCGGACTCTGGCGCGGGCGACCGTATTCCCCCATGAGTGATGAGGAGTGGGCTATGCCGGCCGTAGCTCGATGGTCGGAGATCCACGACCAGGTCGCCGAACGTCGCATCGATGTTCTGCTGGCACTCGGCCGTAGCGAAGAGGCGCTGGCCGACTTGGAGCCGCTGCTCGCATCGACGCCCTACCGGGAGCGGCTCTGGGGCCAACGGATGTTGGGCCTGTATCGCAGTGGACGCGGAGAGGAGGCACTGCAGACATTCCAGTCCGCCCGCACCGTCCTCATCGAGGAAATCGGTCTCGAGCCGGGTGCGGAACTGCAGACATTGCAACGAGGCATCCTCGATCAGGATCCGGCGCTGCTGCAGGTCGCCGGCAGCGAGCAGGCGTTGGCCCCGTCGACGAACGTCCACTTGCCGCCGCGAACTGCGCCGCTCATCGGCCGTGATGATGAGCTGTCGACGCTGACGACGCTGGTCCAGTCGCGCCGACTGGTCACGGTGGTCGGCGCGGCCGGCGCCGGAAAGACCCGGCTGGCGACGGAGGTTGCGCGGGCGGCAGCAGCTTCGTTTTCCGATGGCGTCTGGTTCATCGATCTCGCCTCGATCGAGGACGCCGAACTGATCACGGACGTTCTGATGACGACGCTTGGTATCGCCGCCCCGTCCGCCGGGTCGCCCGCCGATGTGCTGCGAGCCTTCGTGCGCGATCGACGGGTGCTGCTGACGCTCGACAATTGCGAACACCTGTCCGTCGGAGTGGCAGATCTCGTGTCGCCCTGGTTGGACGGCGATGGCGAGGGCGCCGTGCTGGCGACCAGCCGCGAGCCGCTCGGCGTCGTCGGGGAGGTCTTGTGGTCGCTCCCGCCTCTGCCGCTGCCGGTGGGTCCTGTCGACGAAGAGGTGAATGCCTCACCGGCCGTGCAGTTGTTTCTGACTCGGCTTCTCGACGTCGACCCAACCTTCGAGGTCGATACGGCCGCACTCAGCGATATCGTCGCGATCTGCCTTGCCGTGGACGGGCTGCCTTTGGCCATCGAGCTGGCGGCGGCCCGGGCGCGGGCCTATTCGTTGGCGGAGATTGCCGCGCAAGTGACGGACGATCCCGGAGACCTGGCTCGCCTGGACGGTCGGGGTCCAAGGTCCCGGTCGTCTGTTCGCTCGACGATTGAGTCCAGCTACCAGCTGCTCAGCGAGCCGGAGCAGGAGCTGCACAGCATGTTGTCGGTGCTGCCTGGTTCCTTCACGCGCGGGGCCGCGACCGGGTTTCTGTCGCTGACGGATGACACCGTGGCCGTCGGTGACGTGCTCCCGATGCTGGTGAATCGGTCCTTGCTGACCGTCGCCCGCTCGCCCCGGAGCGGTGGGCCAAGCGCCTTCCGGCAGCTGGCGACGGTGCGCGCCCATGCTCGCCGGGCTTTGGCCGAGAGCGGTCGCACTGCAGACTTGGTCGAGGCTCGAGACAAATGGCTGTTCAGCCTCAGTGACGCGCGACCACGGCTGGGTCGCATCGAGGTCTTGCCGTGGTACCAGGCGATCGACGACGACTACGTGACCGTGCGCGGAGTTCTCCAAGACAGTCTTCTGGAGAAGGACGAACCGGCGGCAGCGCGATTGGCCGGCTCACTCATTCTTTACTGGTACTACCGGGACCAAGTGGTGGAGGGGAGCCGATTCCTGTATCGAGCCGTTGAGATCGCCGACCGGCTCGACGCCTTCGACGCGATCGTGAGTCAAACCGCTCTGGCAGCCGCGCAGGCGTTTCAGGGACGGAGCGATCTGGCCTGGCCTCACCTGAACAGAGCTCTCGCCGCGCTTGATCAAGTGCCGCAGTCGCGTTGGCCGGTTATCGGAGACCAACTCGTGACGCTTTCGGCCGGAGCTGGGCTGGCAGACGCGGCGCTCTGTGAGGCTGCGCTCGACCGTGCGGCCGACATCGCCCGCACAACCGGCGACCCGGATTTGGCGATCCTGGTGCGCGCACAGTCGTTGCGGTCCACCCTGCCGCTGCGTGACGCGGCCGATCCGGTCGCGATCGCCGAGCAAGCGGAAGAGACTTATAGCCAGGCGATAGAGATGGGCCATCTGCTGGCAGCCTGGATCAGTTGCGGAGCCAGGTGCCTGACAGCCGCGCAGCTTGCGCCAGGCTGAGACCGGTCTGATGTGGTCGCGCCGGTTGTTGGAGATCCATCAGCGCTTCGGGAGCCGAAGAGGCGGCCCCTTCGTGGAAATGCACGCGATCTTCACCGGGATGTCCGGCCACACGCTGGCCGCGGTGACACTTTTCTCGGCTTCGCGAACGAATGCTCGCCGGGCCGGTACGCCGTGGCCCCGCCTCCCCATTTCCAACCCGCTGCTCGACGGCTGCCGTCGAGCCCTGCCCCAACAAGTCTTTGACCAGGCCTGGCGCGACGGCGACCAACTTGACCTCGAAGCGATCCTCGCGACCTGATCCAAAAGCCGCTCCCACGGCGTTGAAGCAGTTTTGGAGCGCCTGCTTCCAGGATCGGCGAAGTCAGTTGGTCACCGCTTCGCCACAAAGGATCTCCGATGAACATGGCACTGCGTTCCCGAACCTCACAGGTAGTCAAGCCGGCCGCGATGCGACACGGCGCCATTACAGCCGTGGTCTGCATCGCCCTCGCTGCCGTCACGGCCGCGATGGCTTCGCTGAACGTCGCGCTGCCGGATATCGCCCGATCCACCCACGCCACGCAGACCCAGCTGTCGTGGATCATCGACGCGTACTCGCTGGTCTTCGCCGCCCTGCTGCTGCCCGGCTGGAGCCCTCGGCGACCGCTACGGCGCCGACGGGCGCTGCTGATCGGGCTGGCCATCTTCGGCGCCGGCTCGGCCGTCGCGATGACCGCGTCTCACGCCGACCGAACTGATCGCGCCTGCGCGGCGTGCTCGGCCTCGGCGCGGCGCTGGTCATGCCGGCGACCCTGTCCACCATCACCGGCACCTTCCCGCCGGCAGCAGCGCACTCAAGGCGGTCAGCGTCTGGGCCGGTGTCGCCGGCGGCGCCGCCGTTGCTCGGCGTGCTGATCTCCGGGGCTCTGCTCGAGGTCTGCTCGTGGCGTTCGGTCTTCGCGCGTCAACGTCGTGCTGGCCGCGATCGCGCTGATCGGCACCTTGCGTCGTCGTGCCCGGAGTCGGCCGACAAGCAACGCCCCGCGGCTCGACATGGGCGGCGCAGTGCTCGTCGGTGGTCGGCCTGGTCGTCGCTCGTGTACTCGATCATCGAGGCCCCGACCGCCGGCTGGCTGTCAGCGCCAGCACGCTTGATCGGCATCGGTCTCGGGCTCGCTCGTCCTGGTGGGCTTCATCCGCTGGGAGCTCCGGCAGACCACACCCGATGCTCGACCCGCGCGATCTTCATCCACCGCGAGCCTGAGCGCCGGCAGCCTGTCGATCTTCATCCAGTTCTTCGCCTTCTTCGGCTTCATCTTCCTGGTTCTGCAGTACCTGCAGATCGTTCGCGGCGACTCCGCCTGATCGCCGCGGTGAGCATGCTGCCGATGGCCGCTCAGCGATGATGCCGGTCTCCAGGCTGGCGCCCGACGCTCGCGGCGAAGCTTCGGCTCCCGGCACGGTCTGCGTCGACCGGCCTGCTGCTCGATCGCGGCCGCGCTCGTGGTCATTGCCCAGATCGACAGCGTCGACCAGTAGCTACTGGGTGCTCGCCGCTGGGCCTGCTCGTTCTCGGCGCCGGCATGGGAGCAGCCATGACGCCCGGCGACCAGCGCCATCACCGCAGCCCTGCCCGCGTCGCCAGCAAGGTGTCGGCTCGGCAATGAACGACCTGTCCCGTGAGGTCGGCGGCGCGCTCGGCATTGCGGTCCTCGGCAGCATCATGACCGCGGTCTACCGGAGTCACCTGAGCCTGCCGGGCGTCCCCACCTCGATTGTCGACAAGGCTCGCGATTCGTTCGCGGTCGCTGCCCACATCGGTGGACCGGTCGCGGAAAAGGCCAGCTCAGCCTTCATCGACGGATTCCACGTGGCGTTCTTCGCCGCCGCTGGGGCCGCCGTTGTGGCCGCAATCGCCGTGGCGATCCTCCTGCCGCGCCGCGACGCCGCCGTGGCTGACGACTCGGCGGAGATCGAAGCGGCCGCGGCCGAACTGATCTCCGTCTGACTGCCGCGCCGCCACAGAAACCGCCACAGAAAGGGGTGAGGACAATGCAATCGAGGTCGATGTCGACACGGACCCGAGCCATCAGCGAGTCGGAGGAGCACTCGTCGGTCGCCATCACCGACCAGGCGCTTGCCGAACTGTCCGGTGCTGAGCGAGCTGACCTGGTCCATCGCGTCGAAAAAATTGCCACGGATGCAGCGGTACTGCCGCACCGGATTTGGGTGGCACGGCGATGGGCTCCGCGATTCCTCGCCTGCTGCAGCCTCTTTCTTGTTCCATGGATCGGCTACCTGATCATCACCCTCCCGCATCGATACGAGACGCAGAACTGGTCGCTGGCCTGGAGCGGTCTGGATGTGGCTGAGCTGGCGGCGCTTGCCGTAACGGCTTGGAGCCTGTGGCGGCAACGCCAGATCGCCGTGACGGCGACGCTCGTTACGGCAGTGCTGCTGGCGTGTGACGCGTGGTTCGACGTCACGACTGCTCAATCCGGCCGCGATCTGCTTCAGAGTGTGGGCACCGCGATCTTCGCCGAGCTACCTCTGGCCGGCGCTCTGTTCGCGTTGC
The DNA here is from genome assembly GCA_963737695.1 of uncultured Actinomycetota bacterium. Lineage (GTDB taxonomy): Bacteria > Actinomycetota > Actinomycetes > Frankiales > Frankiaceae > DATAZK01. The sequence goes on along the minus strand of CAVTTQ010000008.1, from coordinate 1,315,680 downwards.
ACGTGCGGCTGGACCGCGTGAGTACCCGGCTCAAGAACGGTCAGTCGTTGCGGACTCGCATCTCTCCCAGTTGGCGTCAGCCACTTCCGACCGCCGCCATGGCTGACCATTCGGCCGTTACGCAGTGAACTCGGGTCGCCGTATGCTGAGCCGGCGCGGTCCGAGCTCGACACCTTCACGAGGAGACCGACATGCCAAAGCCTACGATCGTCCTGGTTCACGGAGCATGGGCCGATGGTTCCAGCTGGAACGCCGTCGCTACGCAATTGCGAAGCCAGGGATTCAGCGTCCTGACCCCGCCCAACCTGCTCCGCGGGCCGGCTGACAGCGCCTACATCTCCTCATTCCTGGCCCAGCGCACGAGCGGTCCCGTGGTCCTGGTCGGCCACTCTTACGGGGGCTGGGTCATCACTAACGCGGCGACCGGCGGCGGAGACGTGAAGGCGCTGGTCTACATCGACGCGTTCGCCCCCGACGAGGGCGAGATCGTCTTTGGGATCCTGGGCGGATCCGGCTCGGCGCTCGACGTCCCGGATCCGACCGCCGTACTTGACATCGTCGGCTATCCCGGCGCGCCCGAGGGGGATGCTGAGGCGTTCCTCAAGCCCGACACCGTGCACAACTTCTTTGCCCAGGACCTGCCGGAAGCCGATCGCTGGCTGATCGTGGAAAGTCAGCGGCCGATCACCTTGAGCGCCAACACCACACCCTCTGGCGCCCCAGCCTGGAAGACTCTCCCCAGCTGGACCGTGGTGGGCACCGAGGATCTGGTCATCCCGCCGGCCACGCAGCGGCACATGGCCGAGCGTGCCGGTGCCACGATCACCGAGGTGGCCGGCTCGCACGTCTCGATGGTGTCGCACCCCCAGGCGACGATCGATGCGATCCTGGCGGCCGTTGCCGCCGTGGGCGACTGACCCGCCATTAAGCACGGTTCTGCCGAGTAGGCATCGGATGTCCGCGGCGGAGATTGACGCCTACCTGGATCAGCTGGAAGAGCCCAAGCGCTCGACATTGAGCCAGCTTCGCCGCGACATCCTCACGGTCATTCCCGATGCCGAACAGTGCATTTCCTATGCCGTGCCTGGGTTCAAGGTTGCCGGGAAAACCATCGCCGGCTTCGCCGCCTTCAAGAATCACCTCAGCTACCTGCCTCACAGCGGCTCGGTCTTTCCTGAGTTGACTGACGACCTGGCCGGCTACCAGAAGTCCACCGGCGCCTTACGTTTCCCGGTCGACCGGCCGCTGCCGATCGACTTGGTCAACAAGCTGATCGCCGTCCGGCTTCGGCAGGCATTCGCGTCGGAGGACGGGTAGCCGGCGCGAGCGTCAGGTTTTATCATGTCATTCCGGTGTGAGCCGAAGAATGTCGTGCTGTCATCACAACGCATTTATCGCCACTTCTCCTGATTGCGCCTACGTAGTTTTACGCATAGACATTTCCGGCCCTTTGTGGGTTTGCCTCTAAGGCGCAGACGGCCTAAAAAGAATTCGGCCAATTTCGCAAACAAAAGGCTCTGTTCGCGTCAGACTTCGGCAGAGCTGCCCGAATGCGGCAGTACAGGGATGGGGGAATCATGCGCAAATTAGGAGTGGCCGCCGCCGGGATAGGTGTCCTGGCAGCCGCGACGTTGGCCGCCTCGCCGGCATCGGCGAGTGGGTACGGGGGGACCCAACACTTCCTGGTGGTGAACACGTCCACGGCGGACAACGCCACTGCGCCGGTCTCAGCGATCGGGCCGATCCACGCGCTCGGCAAGGACATACCGCTGACCAGCAGCAAAGACCGCTTCGCGTTCCCCAAGGGCTCCATCATCGTGGTGCACAAGGCCACCAAAGAGACCCAGAGCTCTGACCCCGCCAGCTGCAGCGCGAGCTTCACCCAGCAGGGGAACTTCAAGGTCATCTCTGGCACTGGGGCGTATGCGCATGTGCACGCCTCGGGGACCTTCTCGGTGACGGGCTACTTCATCGGCTGCGGAAACACAACGATTGCTGCCTCCGTCATCATCAAGGCGACCGGCACTTTGTCGTACTAACACCGGCTGGTGCAAGCCCGGCCCGGCCGATACCGGCACACCGTGTAGCTTGCGCTGGTGTCGTCGATCTGCATGTTCAATGCCTTGTGGTTCCGCCCCGATGGCGGCGCCGAACGCTATGGCGAGTACGGCGCCGCAGTCCTGCCGATTCTTGCTGACGTCGGGGCGGAACTGCTTTATCCCTTCCTACGCGTGGAGCGTGCCTTGGAAGGTGGGCTTGATCCCGACCTGGTCGGCTTCGTGCGTTACCCCTCGTGGGACGCGTTCAATGCGATGTGGCAAAGCGACGCCTACCAGGCGATCGGGCATTTGCGCGAGGAAGCCATCACGAAGGCGATCTTGACGCAGTGCCTGATGGAACCGGTTGATGTGCCAGCGGCGGCGACCCTGCCGCCGGGTATCGCCGTATTGGATGCGCTCTGGTTCGAGCAGGGTGGCTCCATGGGGTTCGACAAGTACCTGGAAGACGCCCGCCCGTTGGTGGAGGCCCGCGGCGGTGTGATCCTGGCTCCGCGGTTGAAGCCCGAGCGGTCTCTCGGGGAGGACTTCCTCCCAGACCTGATGTTGCTGTCGCACTACCCGTCGCTGGAAGCGCTGTCCGATTTGACCGGCAGCGCGCACGGGCAGTTGAGTGCCCTCCGCGCCGACGCCGTGAGCCGTGCCGCGACAGCGGTGCTTCGCATCGACGGGTAGCCGCAATCTGCGACGGGGTGGAATCGATCAGCCGGTAAGGCGCGTTCACGTCTTTAACGGGCTGCTGTGCTTCGCAGTGCTTAGAACTGCCCGGCAGCGCTCGACGGTGAGCCGACTGAGAGGCCAGTGATGCGGGTTCCGTTGTCGATATTGGATCTGGCGCCCATCTCACGCGGGCAGAGCGCCGGCGAAAGCTTCGCCGGCAGCGTGGCCCTGGCCCAGCAAGCCGAACGGCTGGGCTACCAGCGCGTCTGGTATGCCGAGCACCACAACATGGCGAGCATCGCGTCCTCCGCCACGAGCGTGCTGATCGCTCACGTCGGCGCTCACACCGAGACCATTCGGCTGGGCTCGGGTGGGGTGATGTTGCCCAACCACGCGCCGCTGACGATCGCCGAGCAGTTCGGGACTCTGGACGCGATGTACCCGGGGCGAATCGACCTTGGCCTCGGCCGGGCTCCGGGATCGGATCAGAACACCATGTACGCGCTGCGTCGTGACCCCAGCTCGGCCGAAGGCTTTCCGCAGGACGTGCTGGAGCTGCAGGGGTATCTCACAGGACAGACCCGGGTGCGGGGGGTCGAGGCGATACCGGGTCGGGGCTCGCACGTTCCGCTCTACATCCTGGGGTCGTCACTGTTCGGCGCACAGCTGGCCGCGGCGCTTGGACTTCCATACGCGTTCGCATCCCACTTCGCGCCCGCTGCTCTCGAAGCGGCGATCTCGGCATACCGCGACGAATTCAGGCCGTCTGAGCAGCTGGACCGGCCATACCTGATCGCCGGCGTCAACGTGGTCGCGGCCGACACCGGGTCCGCCGCCCGTGAGCAGTTGCAGGCAATTCGGCGGGCCCGGGCCGTTGGCCTTTTCGGTCGGCAGCAGGGCATCGCTGCCCAGGACGTCACCGATGCGCAAGCTGACCAGCTGTTGGAGTCCGGGGCTGCGACGCATGTGGATCAGATGCTCACCTACACCGCTGCCGGCACCCCGGCTGAGGTCGGCGAGTACCTCAGCGGCTTCCTGCGGCACACCGGTGCCGACGAGCTGATCACGGTTCACCAGGCCCCGACGATTGAGGGTCGGATCCGTTCGGTGACCCTGCTCGCCGCCGCCATGGAGTCAGGCAGCGCAGCGAGCCACGGCGTCGAAGCCGGTAGCACAGCGAGATGACCGGGTCGGTCAAAGAGAGCGTGGAACCAACCGCGCTGCTGGGGGAGTGGCAGCTGACCCGAGCTGTTCGTGATGAGCACGCCGGCCTTTCAGGGACGGCCTGGGGGCGACTCACACTGCGCACTGAGGCCAGCCAGATCGTGTGGCGGGAGGAAGGGACGCTGCTGTGGAACGGTTCGCCGGTGCCGTTCTCTCGTTGCTATTCGTTGCGCCGCAGCGAGGATCGATGGTGGCTCCACTTCTCTGATGGCCGGCCGTTTCACGCCTGGGCGCCAGGCGATTGGGTGCACCACCCCTGCGGCGAAGACGAGTATCACGGCCTCGTCACCTTCGACGGACCGGATGACTGGCAGACGCTCTGGGATGTGCGAGGCCCCGCGACCGAGCAACGGATCAGCACTCAATTCAGGAGGTCCTCTTATGCAGACGTGGGACGCGATCCGAGCCCGTCGAAACGTCCGTAGCTACCTTCCGCAGCCGGTTTCTGATCAGGATCTGGACCGGATTGCGGAGGCGGCCTGGCGGGCGCCGTCGGCCTCCAATCGCCAGCACTGGGACTTCGTGATCGTCACCGATCCGTCCCAGCTCGCCGAACTGGCGACAGTCTGGCACGGGGCCCGACACATCGCCGGCGCGGCAGCGGCGATTGCGCTGGTTGTCCCAAAACCACCTGATGACCGCACCCGCATCGTCGATCAATATGACCTCGGGCAGGCGACCTACGCGATGGCCCTTGCTGCCGCCGATCTTGGCATCGGCACCGGACACTCATCGGTCGACGACCAGGACAAGGCGCGGGCGATTCTCGGCGTGCCGCAAGACCGCATAGTTTCGTTCCTGCTCGGAATCGGATACCCGGCTGACCGGCCGCTGGCGCCGATAGCCAAGCCGGACCGTCGACCTTTTGATGAGGTCGTCCATCGTGGTCGCTGGTAGTGAGTGGAGGGTGAGCAGGCGTTGAGCACGGTCGATGCCGGCCTCGTCGAGCAGGTGCATGAGCTGCTGTCCGGGCCACGTCCGTGGTCCATCACGCAGGTGGGTGAGCCGGTCCTTCGGCAACCAGCAGCACGCTATGACGGGCAGCTCCCCGACGACCTTCTCCGCGCCTTACTCGACGCCATGCGCGCACATCTGCCCGGTGTCGGCGTGGGATTGGCTGCGCCTCAGATTGGCATACCGCTTGCGCTGGCAGTCATCGATGATCCCGCGGATATCGCGCCTGAGATTGCCCTAGCTCGTGAACGTTTGCCGCAACCGCCGATCGACCTCATCAACCCGGTGATCACGCCGCTGGGAGCGGATCGGCGGGCGTTCTACGAAGGCTGCCTCAGCGTGGTCGGGCTGACGGCAGTCGTCTCGCGTCATCATCGGGTGAGGTTGTCAGCGCAGGAGAGAGACGGCGGCGCTTATGACGTCGAACTGTCCGGTTGGCCGGCCCGGATCGCCCAGCACGAGACCGACCACCTGAACGGCGTGCTGTACCTCGATCGGGCCGAACTGCGTTCGCTGTCCACCATCGCCGGCTACGAGCAGCGGTGGGCCCAACCGACGCCCGCGGAAGCGGCCGCCAAGCTCAGTTTTCGCTTGTAGAACAACCGTCTGCGCGTGGCCGCCCGTAAGGCTTTTCGTGTCAAGATCAGGACAACGCATCCTGAACCCCATTGCGCGAGGAGACCCCGTGAGTGTCGTGACAACCGCCTTCACGAAGACGAATGTCGTAGTGAACAAGCTGGTGAAACCCTGGCTCGAGTCGCCTCGGTTTGCTGGACTCATCAGCGGCAAAATGGCACTGATCTCCTATGAGGGCCGCCGCACCGGGAAGACCTTCAGCCTGCCGGTCGCCTACTCCCGCAAGGGCGACGAAGTGAGCATCGACGTCCTGGTGTCAGACCACAAGACTTGGTGGCGCAACTTTGAGGGAGCCGGCGCTCCGATGCGCCTGAAGCTCAAAGACGCCGAGCACGAAGGCCATGCCACTGCGGCGAAGGACGCCAAAGGACGCGTATCGGTCAAGGTCGCGCTGACGTCCTGACAGACCACCAGGAGCTGTCAGCCGATCAGGCGAGTGCTGCGAGGACGGCCTTGTCGCCCTTGGCTTCCGCGCTGAGAGCTGAGGCGGAGCCGGTCAAGGCGAGCGAGTCGCCGGAGATCCGGTCCTGGAGATGCAGGCGCCGGCTGAGGCCGAATTTCTTCACCTCGACGGTGGTGCTGCTGCGCTCGAACGACCGCAAGAGTCGGGTGGGTCCGGATCCGGTCTGCCAGTCGAGGATATGAATCTGCGTCGGGGTCACAGCCAGCAGCATCCGCAACGTCACCCCATGGGACTGCGCGTTGAGGTCGCGGGCTACGTGCATGCCGGCGACGTTGCCGATCACGCCCGTTGCTCCGCTGCCACCCACCGTCCCGCCAACGACTCCGCCCGCCGTCAAAGCCAGATAGTTGTCCTGCATGCCAAAGATCCCGGCCGCCAGGATGGTCTCGGCGCCGCCAAGAACGAGCGCTGCTTTCGCGCGCAGGGCCTCAGGATCATTCATCGGGACCTCCGTGTGGGGCGACAGCTGACACCGGTGACGAACTCAGAAGCTGCGTTGTCGCCCAACCGTCATCGACCGAACCGGCTCGTTCCCTTAGTCCCAGATCACTAGTAGTGATAACGGGCTTGGAGGATGACGACATCTTGGTCGTCGACGAGGTACACGAGGCGGTGTTCGTCGCTAATGCGTCGCGACCAACTACCGGCGAGTGCGTGCTTCAGCTGTTCGGGTTTGCCGATGCCTGTGAACGGGTCGCGAAGGACATCGTCGATCAGTCGGTCGATGCGCTTGAGCGTCGCGCGATCCGCGGCGAGCCAGTCGGTGTAGTCGTCCCATCCATGTGACGTGAAGACCAGCCTCATGGGCTGAGCGGGTGCTCCTGGCGATCACCGGCGGCGGCCTGGTCGAGGCTTTCGAGTAAGCGTCGGGCATTGGCAGGGGAGCGCAGGAGGTGGGCGGTCTCCTCGAGGGCGTCGTAGTCGGCGCGGGAGATCAGGACGGCGTCGCCATGACGTGAGGTGATCTCCACCGGAGTCCGGTCGTCGTTGACTTGCTCGATAAGCGGAAAGAGCCGCTTGCGTGCTTCGCTCGCTGTGATCGCCATCAGACGCTCCTCAACTGGTACCAAATGTCGTACCACTATTGCGGCGGCAGAATCTCAGCATGCGTCTTGGCATCGCCCATCATTTCGGCTGGGCCGTGGCCGTCACGGCGACGGCAGACCACAAGGTTGTAGACCGTCGAAGGATCGAGTTGATCGAGCCCGGTCTACCGGCGGCACCGGTTCATCACGAGGGCGGCCCGCACCTCCTCCACCGATCCGGGGAGCCCCTCAGCGACGACGCTCTCGCCGCGTTGGTAGCGCAAGTACGGGCCTCGGTGGTCCGAGCTACCAATGCAGCTCTGGACGACCTCGTAACCGCGCTGGGTCAGCCGATCGCGTCCATGTCCCTTCGCGCGTGGCCGACCGACTTCCCGGAGGACATTGCCGTCCAACGCCGGGTGCCATACGAGAGTCGGGCGGATTCGGTCATGTACTGCCAAGTGCTGGCCGCGCTGGCGCGCGAGCGTGGCTGGCCGGTCCACCTCTATAACCCAAAAGACGTCGAGCAAGAGGCGATCCGGACGCTGGGGAAGCGGGCGGACGAAGTGCTCCAGGGCCCGCGGGCGACGCTTGGACCGCCTTGGACCAAGGACCACCGGATGGCCCTTGCCGCGACCGTCGTTGTCACCTGACGACGAGTCCTGATCCGTCGCCGACGACGAACGCAACAGTGCCCGTTGCCGCGTTTCAGTGATCGAGCGCTGATCCTGGTTCGGGCCGACAAGTTCGAGTTGTTAAGCCTGAGTTTCTTGCCCGTCAATCTGCATGAATCCGTTTAAGTCGGGCAAACGGTCGCTTATGGCAACGATCAGCGCTCCCCGCCCTCGACGCGTCACAGCCTCGACAGCCGGCGCGATGCGTCGAGATGTTGGCCTATTGGGGCTGACGTTCACCTCTGTCGGCTGCGTCATCGGTTCGGGCTGGCTCCTGTCAGCTCTGCTGGCAGCCAGTGTGGCCGGTCCGGCGGCCATCATCGCCTGGGCGATCGGCGGCGTAATCGTATTGGTCTTGGCGCTGGTTTACGCGGAGATCGGAGCCGCCTACCCGGTCACCGGCGGGACATCTCGGATCCCACATATCGCCTTCGGACCGGTGGCGGGATTCACCTCAGGTTGGCTGGCCTGGCTCGGATCCGTGACGCTTGCGCCGATCGAGGTGGAAGCTGCATTGCAGTACCTGACTCCGAAGATTCATGCCGTGACGCTCACGCAGCAAAAGGGCACAGCTGTAGTCCTCACGGGAGCCGGATATGTCGTGGGTGCGCTGCTATTGCTGCTGTTTGCAGTGATTAACGTGCTCGGCGTACGCAAGCTGTCCGACAGCAACAACGCCGTTGTCACGTGGAAGATCGCTGTACCCGTACTGACCGTCATCGCGCTCATGGCGACCACATTCCACACCAGCAACTTCGCCTCAGGCAGCGCCGGCGGCTTCATGCCATTTGGCTGGAAGGGCATCCTGACCGCCCTTCCGCTGGGCGTGGTCTTTTCGCTGACCGGCTTCGAACAGGCTGTCCAGATGGGCGGCGAATCGAACAACCCGGGTCGCGACATGCCCCGAGCCGTCATCGGGTCCGTCATCATCGGCATCGTGCTGTATCTGGCACTGGAGATCGCCTTCATCGGTTCGCTGTCTCCTTCCGCGCTGCTGCACGGTTGGGCGGATCCCATCGGGAAAGGGGACTTCGGACCCTTCGCGACCCTTGCGACCAGTCTCGGGCTCGGCTGGCTGGCCGTTTTGCTCTACATCGATGCCGTGGTCAGCCCAGGCGGCACCGGGCTGATCTACACCGGGACCAGCTCGCGAGCGGCATACACCATGTCTCACAGCGGATATGCCCCCAAGATGCTGTCAAAGATTGACAAGCGGGGAGTGCCTTTCGCCAGCGTCGCATTGTCATTCTTCGTCGGTCTGGTGATGTTCCTGCCGTTCCCGGGCTGGCAGAAGCTGGTCTCGTTCATCACTTCTGCTTCGGCTCTGATGTTTGCGTTCGCGCCCATCTCCCTTGCAGTGCTGCGCCGCAGTGACCCCGACCGCAAGCGGCCTTACCGGATGCCTTACGCCAAGGTGCTCGCGCCAGGCTCGTTCGTCGCCGCCACGCTGCTCGTCTACTGGGGAGGATGGCAGACCACCTGGAAGCTTTTGGTGGCGATCGGCCTCGGCTTCATCGTTTTCGCGGCTGGGCCGTTACGCAAGGGCCGCTTCGATCGTGAAGAACTCGACCTCCGCACGTTCACGTGGCTCGTGCCTTACTTCCTTGGCCTCGCCCTGCTGACCTTCTACGGGCAGTTCACGGGAGGCCGCGGCAAGCTCCCGTTCGGCATCGATCTAGCCGTCACCGCCATCTTCGCGCTAGCGATCTACTTCCTGGCGATCCGTCAGTCAGCGCCGAGCCGACTGGTCGCTCGTTACGTCGAAGAAGACACCGAAAATACTTTGGCCTAGCCAAGTGTCTTGTCCAGCTTGCTGGGTACGGGCGTTCTTGTCGCCGTCGCGGCGACGTCTGGGAGGAGCCGCATCGAAGCGCTCCTCCGGGAGAAAGAAGTGGACACATGACCTTGCTCCACCCGCACCGCCACAGCGACACGACCGGGCCTCAGGAGGTATCGCCGGCGGAGATCTCGCCTGTCGTGGAGCCAGGATCCCGGCCTTCAGCTGCAGCTAAAGCGTCAGCAGCAGGCCCACGGCGCCGGGTCATTGTGGCCGCCGCGATCACGGCGCTGGGCGGGTTGCTGTTCGGATACGACACCGGCGTCGTCTCTGGTGCGCTGCTGTTTTTGAAGACGGACTTCGGCGGGCTGTCGTCGTTCCAGCTTGAACTAGTGACCAGTCTGCTGCTGGTGGGGGCGATGGTGGGAGCGCTCACAGCGGGCCGGGTTGCGGATGCCGTCGGTCGGCGCAAGACCATCTTTGTCACTGCGCTCATCTTCATCGCCGGCGTGCTGCTCGCAGCCTTCGCGCCTACCTACTGGACGCTGATCGTCGCCCGGTTCGTCATCGGCCTCGCGGTCGGATCGGCATCCATGACCGTGCCGCTCTACATCGGGGAGATCGCCCCGCCCAAGATGCGCGGCGGCCTCGTCAGTTTGAACCAACTGATGATTACCAGCGGCATTCTTGCCTCCTACCTCGTGGACTATGGGCTGGCCGATTCCCAGAACTGGCGGCTCATGTTCGGACTCGCTGCCATACCGGCTGCCATCCTTGCGGTCGGCATCCTCACCCAACGCGAGAGTCCGCACTGGCTGGTGAAACAAGGCCGTGAGGATGAGGCGCGCGAGGTGCTCACCTTGTTGCGTGCCGAGGCCGACGTCGAGCCGGAGATCCGGGAGGTGAAGGAGGTCGCTCGCACGGAGGAGAAGGGGAGCGTCAAGGAGCTCTTGTCTGAAGGAGTGCGGCCGGCCCTCTGGGTCGGTATCGGGCTCGCGGTCTTCCAACAGATCACGGGAATCAACACCGTCATCTACTACGCACCATCGCTGCTGAAGGGCGCCGGCCTTGGAAGCAGCGCCTCTTTGCTGGCGAACGTCGTCATCGGTGCCGTCAACGTGCTGATGACGATCGTCGCTATCCGCCTCCTGGACCGGACCGGTCGACGGCCACTGCTCCTGAGCGGCACCGCCGGCATGGTCGTCGGCATGCTCATCACCGCGTGTGCCTTCCTCGAAGGTGACCAGTTGCACGGCGGTACGGCCTACGTAGCGATTGCCGGCCTGCTCATCTACACCGGGTCGTTTGCCGTCGGTCTGGGCCCCGTCTTCTGGCTGATGATCGCTGAGATCTATCCGCTTCGGATTCGCGGTCAGGCAATGAGCATTGCCACGATGGCGAACTGGGGCGCCAACTTCGTCGTCACGATCTCCTTCCTCACGCTGCTGAACGCGATCTCGGCGAAAGGCGTGTTCTTCATGTTCGCCTTCCTCACGCTCATAGCCCTGGTGTATTTCGCCAAGCGAGTGCCTGAGACGAAGGGTCGCAGCCTCGAGCAGATCGAACGCGAGCTGGGTGCGCAGATGACGGAAAAAGGCGAATTGCAGCCCACCGGTTAGTCCGCGGTTGCGCCGGATGGCCGGACTCATGGGGGTCCCGAACGGCTGGGGCTATTGGGCAACCTGCCTGAGCCGGTCGAGCCTGGTGGTCCAACCGTCGAGGTGGCTGTCGAACGCATCCGTCGGTAGATCATGATGAAAGAGCTGGACGATCGTGCCTGAGCCGTCTGCGGTCAGCACGACCTCGACGGTGGTCGATCCCGGTGGCAGTGAGTCTCTGCCGGCGACGCCCCACGTAAAGACGACCCGCCGCGGTGGGTCGACCTCGACGTACTCACCACGCACCGGGGTCTTGCTGAAGTCCAGGGCGAACGTGCCGCCGGGCTCGGGATGCAGGTCTGCCCACTCGCCGATCCACTGGACCATCAGAGCCGGATCGACGAAGTAGGGGAAGACATCGGCGGGCGGCGCACTGATGCGTACCGTTGCCGTCAACACCTCGGGAGTCGTCAAGGTTTACGACCTGCTTTCCTCGGCTTGGCTTTCTTCTGCTGCTGGTCCTGCTCGACGACGTACTTCAGCCGCTCCAACGCTGACGGCCACAGCTCGGACAGCATCTCGCGGACCGGGTCGAGCGCGTGGGGGTCGAGTGCGTACAACCGCCGTGCGCCGTCACGACGCTCGCTCAGCAGACCGGCTTTGGCCAGCACCTGCAGGTGATGGCTGACCGCCTGTTGGGTGGCCTCGAAGTTCGCGGCAATCTCACCGGCAGCCAACTCGCCGCCCCGCACCAGCCGAAGGATCCTGCGGCGGTGCGGGTCGGCGAGCGCCCGAAGGACAGCGTCCGCAGGGTCATCATCTTCGGGTCCACCGGCGGCCAAGCCGGCACGAGCTGCGCTCATGAAGACCAGGGTCTCATCAGACGTCAGCCGAGGCGCGCTGCTTTGCATGCGCGGCGCGACGGGCGAGATCGGCCTCCGACTGGGTCGGATGCCCTACGCCAGTCTCGACGTAGGCGCCCAGGCTGGGGATGAAGTGGTCCCAGCCGCTCTTGCAATCGCTGAAACACTCGAGCCGCGGGGTGAGGCCGGCGTGACGGAAACGCAGCTCGGTGCCACCCGTCGGGGTCGGCGTGATGTCGAAGTGCAGCGTCGTCCCGACCCAATCAGTCACATGGCACGCGACATTGGTCCAGTGGACCCCGACCCCGCGTTCGGCTAGGTCAACCCGCATTACGGCCTGCGAAGTCGGACCGAAGTCGAATGACAGCTGGCCGCCGGTAAGGCCGCTTCCCGTGACCGGCGTCCACCACGCGGCAAGACCGTCCAATGTCGTTAGGGCGTCGAAGACGACGTCGGGCGAGGCTTTGAGCGTCAGCCGCGATACGTAGTCCTGGTCGAGCCCCTCGAGGCTCACTGCGGTGGTGTGGTCGGTCATGTCGGGCATCCCTTTCTGTAGGGCTCTGTCGACCGTACATAGAGCCACTTGTACAAGTGAATCGCTTGTATACACGGCGACGGTTCTTGTCGACAGTCAGCCCTCGCATTTTGTTCAAGTGATGACCGCTGCGTGGGGCTGACCCAGGACTCGGTCCTACGAGGCGCTGTGACCTACTGCCTGACCGAGAAGGTCTGCCAAGGCTGACTCGAGGGCGGCTCTGGGGCCGAGCTGCAGTGCTTTCTGCTGAGCGCTTCTGCGCCTTGCCGCGGTATCTGCGCCGGATTCTGAAGGCCCGTCAACGGCGAAATAGCGCGAGATCATTTGCGTTTGAAGGGGGGTGCCGGTAACACCCGATTCCGTTCGGGCACCTTCGTAGATGCCGAGCAACGTCGAGGCGAGCGGATCACGCGCGTCCACGTCAGCCTGAATGGCAGCGAGACGCATGAGTCCTTCCACTGCATCCCTTATGTTTCCACCGTCACGAAGCAGTTGAATACCAGCCAGCTGAGCGTCTCGTGCGCGATCGTGTTCGCCCAGCAGCAGGAGAGCTGTCGCCTGATTTGACAGCAGTGAGCCCCGGGTTTCCCGATCCGTGTCAGGGACCCGTTCGAGCGCTTCCCCCGTGATTGAAAGGACTTCTTGGGCGTGTTCAGCCGCCCGGTCCGGTGGTTCAGCGGCGTAGGCAGCGCTGAGCAAGGCCTCGGTGAGATTGTGCGCAGCATGAGCGGACAGGATTTCTAAGCCGGCTGCGGCCGTGATGTCCAATGCCTGGCGCCAGTGCCGCACTGTCTCGAGAAAGTTTCCTGCAGCGAAAGCCGCCGTCCCACGTTCGATGGCGATCGAGTAACCGAGGTGCGGCGATTGATTCTCATCTTCGATGCCGCCGGTTGTGGCATACAAGTCGATGACAGTGGTGTCAGGACTCGCCGCGTTGTTGAGCTGGTGGATCGCCTCCACGGCGGCGAGCATGTAACGCCGGCTGGCATCTGCTTGCGCAGCCAACGACTTGCCCTCGGAGATGAGCTTGGAAAAGTCGACATCCCCGGTCCGCTCTGCAATCGCCAGCAGCTGGGTTATTGCATCGATGCGTCGATTTGGATCCAAGTCGCTTCGTGTGAGGAGATCGCTGAGCCACGTCCGGATCTCATCGAGCGGGCCGAGGTATCTCCACGGGCCGCCCAACGAGATCACCAGATCCGCCAACAGCGTCGTGTTATCCGTTGTGGCGTAACGAACTGCGGCCCTCAGATTTGACCGCTCCCGCGCAATCGCGTCCAACTGGGCGTACGTATCAGGCGAGGTCCGAGCGTCGGGCACTGGCCCAAGAAAGCTTCTGAAGTACTGCGCGTGGCGCCGTTCCAAGCGGTCCCGATCCATCTTTGTCTGTCGCTCCACCATGACTTCGCGGACCACCTCAAGCATGTCAAACCGGCGGTGCTCCCCCGTCGTGAACGCCCTTAACAGGCTGTGATCCAAGAGCACTTGTAAGTGGTCCGCAGCCATGTCTTCGTCGAGTTCGGCGATACCGCTGAGGGCGGACACAGTAAAGCCGCCATGAAATACCGTGCTCGCTTCGAGCGTGCGCGCCACCGACAGCGGCAGCGCATCAACGCTCCACGCAATCGACGCGCGTACAGACGAGCCGCGTTCTCCCGCCGATACCGGTCTCACCAGGATTGCCAGCGGCTCCCGGAGTCGTTGCCTCAGTTCGGCCAACGAATACACGCCGGTGCGTGCGGCCGCGATTTCGATGGCCAACGGAAGGCCGTCGCACATGGCGACTATTGCCTCAGCATCGGTCACGTTCGTTCGAGAAGGCACGAAGGTTGGATCCAGCTGCCGCATTCTGTCGAACAGCAGAGCCGCTCCCTCCGAAATTCCGCTGGCAGCATCGTTTGGAAGCGTCGCGAGCGGGGTCAGAGGAAACTGCTGCTCGCCCACCAACCTCAAGGGAGAACGGCTGGTGGTCAGCACGGTCACTGCCGGCGCCTGGTTGAGCAGTTGGGCGACGAACGCCGAGGCGGGGAGAACGTGTTCAAAGTTGTCCAACACGAGCAGCAGCTGCCGCGGATATTTGGCAAGCGTCGACAGCACCGCTGCGTCGGCTGCCTCTGACGCGATATCGAGGCCGAGGCTCAACGCGATGGTGGCGGGCACATCGCTGGGTTGCTGAGCCGGGAGCAAGGAGACGAACGTCGCTGCCGCTGGATCGGCGAGGACGAGCTCTTGAACCAGGCGGGTCTTTCCGACTCCACCGGGCCCTATCACCGAAACGAGACGCACGTCGTGCTGCGCGCATATCTCGGCCAGTAGGGCGGTTTCTGCGTTTCGGCCGATCAGCCGGGTGCCCGCCATATCGGCGCCGAGCCTTATGGGTCTGGACTCGTTCGGCGGTCGCGACATCGGAACTTCGTCTCGCAGGACTGCCGAATGTGCGGCCTGAAGTTCTTCGCCCGGGTCGACTCCGAACCCCTCAACCAGGTCCATTCTGGCTTGTTCGTAGGCAGCAAGGGCCTCGACCCGGCGACCACTCGCGGCCAGTGAGAGCACGAGTCGTGCTCGCAGACCCTCGCGGAAGGGATGCGCAATCACCAGGTCGTTGACAGTGGTGACTACCTCACGGCCCTTGCCTTGCTGGATTTGCCGCGTTGTCCAGGCTTCGACACCGTCGAGGTACAGGGCCTCCAAGCGAACTCGATGAGCATGGACAAAGTCGAATCCTTCCAGGCCCTCAGCGAGGCCTCCGGACCACAAACCCAGCGCGTCTTGCAGCAAGGAATCGGCATCTGAGTGGTCTTCGGCCGCAGCGACTGCTCCCGCCCGAAGGCCCTGCTCGAACTCGACGACGTCGATACGCGTCTCCTTGTCGATGGCATATGTGCGGCCGGCCGTACGAATTGCTCGCGGGCCGAAGAGTTTCCGTACGCCGGATACCAGTACCTGCAAAGCGTTGGCGGCCGACGACGGCGGCCGGCCGTTCCATAAATCCTCGATCAGTTGGTCTACCGGCACCGGGCGCGCTTCGGCCAGTGCGAGACGGGCTATGAGTGCCTGCTGGCGACCGATCATCTGCGGCGCGGGGGATCCGTCGACGGTGACCGCCACCTCGCCGAGCAACCGAACGGTCAGCACCGTACTCCTCAGACACGATGAGTAAGGGGGACTAAATCCGCGGATTTGTCGAGCCTTGCCAAATCAAGTCTAGGCGGCTAGCCCGGGCTTTTGAAGTCGAAAAATTCTGCCGCCGTAATAGGCGTCTGGAGGCCGTGACCGGCCGCCCTGACTTGAGGCAGGGAGACCTCCCATCCGCTGCGGTAAGCGCCGCATAAGCGTCCGATAAGCGCTGGCTGACAGCTTCATGGAGTCGACCTGCCGACGACGAAGGATTGCCCCGGTTGCCCCGGTTTTGTGGGGAATTGGAAATCAACATCTGAATTCATCGGCATTTCGCAAGTCATCAACGCCCGCTCATCGAAAGGAATCTTCAATGACCATCGCAGTGCAGCTCAGCCAGATCCCGACCCAGGTCACCACCGGCGACGTCTCCCATGCCGAAAGCTATGAACCGCTGGTTGTTCTCGGCGGATGGGAGGTCCGCCGCCAAGCGCTGCGGGAGCCGGGCCTTGCCACTGGACAGGAGCGGACGGTCGGTGGACGTAGCAGGATTCGTCAGGCGCTGGCTGCCCGGTACGCCGTCTACCGTCTGAACCGGCAGTTCCGACGCAACCAACGCGAATTCGATCAGGCAATGGACCGCATCGGTCACGACGCTGCGGGGCAGCGCGAGCTGCAACTCAGCTGGACGCTTCGCTCCTAGTCCCGTCACCGGCACCCGCCCAGGGCTGCTCGGACCCGCCCGAGACATGCCTCTTGACGAACTCTCCGATGATTCGGTACGCCTCTCGCGATTCGGGAATCTCCGGGTCGAAGACCAGCCACATGTGAATGACGTCAGGATGTTCCAGGTAGGTGGTGTCGACGCCGGCAGCGCGTGCCTTGGCGGCGAGACGTCGTGAATCGTCAAGCAGCGATTCCCGGGTGCCTACCTGAATGAGAAGCGGGGGAAGGCCGGCGAGGTCGGCATAGAGCGGAGAGGCCGTCGACAGGGTGGCATCAGCCCCGGCGAGGTAGCAGGCGGCCATCCCTCGCAGCGCCGGTCCGGACACCACCGGATCAGCCGCGCTGTCGGCAGTGGTGCCCGTGACTGCGAGGTCGGTCCAGGGCGAAACGCAGACGGCGGCGGCCGGCAGTGGCAGCTCGCGGTCACGCAGCGCCAGCAGCAGCGCAAGAACGAGCCCGCCGCCGGCGGAGTCACCGGCGATCGCGATCTGCTCGGGCGGGGTTTTCTGGTTCAGGAGCCACTTGTAGGCAGTCACCGCGTCATCTACCGCGGCCGGG
Organism: uncultured Actinomycetota bacterium; assembly: GCA_963737695.1. Classification (GTDB taxonomy): domain Bacteria; phylum Actinomycetota; class Actinomycetes; order Frankiales; family Frankiaceae; genus DATAZK01. The sequence continues at coordinate 1,298,813 of CAVTTQ010000008.1, read as the reverse complement.
TAGGGGTGCTCTGGGGCGCGCCGATAGTCCACACCGAGACATCGCGAATCGGCGGCCTTGCTCACGGCTGCCATGACGTTTACCTGACACTCACTTGCATGCGCAGATGAACCCCCTCTTTGTCGCTCTCAACGACCAAAAGCGACAAATCCGGCGCTTGAATGCCTTGCGATCTAAGGCGTTTACTCGACGAGCTGGCGGATCTCGCGCTTGACGAGCTTGCCGCTCGCTGTGCGGGGAAGTGGCTCGCGCACCACCAGCCATCTGGTGGGCACCTTGTAGTGCGCCAGCGTTGACCGGCACCACGCCGTCAGTTCTTGAGGCGTCAGCTCAGCGGAGTCCTTGGGCACCACGACTGCACACACGGCGTCCCCCGTCAGCGCATCGTCCACTGCGAAGACTGCTGCTTCGGTCACCTGCGGGTGTGCCTCCAGGCGGTACTCGACTTCGGTCGGCGAGACGTTCTCGGCGTTCACCAGGATCATGTCGCGGGCCCGGCTGTCGATGTAAAGCATCCCGTCCACCTGGCGCCCCACGTCGCCCATGGCGAGCCAGCCATCCGCTTTCAGGACCGCCTCTGACGCCGCCTGATCGTTCCAGTAGCCGAGCATCACGTAGGGACTGCGCACGTGGATTTCGCCTATCTCCTCGGCTGCTACCGGCGTGCCGTTTGCGTTGCGTATTTCCACCTCGATCGTGACGGCGGGACGACCGGTGGAAGTCGGGTGGGTCGCGAACTCCGGTCCGCCGATCGAGGCGATGGTCGACACGCTTTCCGTGCTTGCGTAACCCATGCTGAGGCGGCTCGAAGTGCCGGGAAAGGTCCCTCGAAGCGCCTGCTGGACCGCCGGGCTGACGGGGGCGCCGCCCACCCCGATGTGCCCCAAGCTGGTGGTGTCGTATTGGCGGCCGACGGCCGCCTCCGCGCATACTCGCGACGCTGCGCTGCCGAGAGCGAGCCAGCTGGTGACCCGTTCACCCTCGATGGCCTCGAGCACTCGCTGCGGGTCGAATCGCCCGGGGAGCAGGACTGCTGCCGAACCCCGGAGCATCGACCGCAGGACGACTCCGTAGAGCATCGAGGTGTGAAACAGCGGAGAGGTCACGAGCACGACGTCGTCGGCGGGGGGCAGGTCATCGAAACTCATGGGGACCGCGCCACCGGCCGCGATTCGTGCGAATGCCTCGTAGTAGGCGCTGACCTGGGCGAATCCGACCAAGCCGCGATGGGAGGTGGTCACGGCCTTCGGATAGCCGGTCGTGCCGCTGGTGAAGATGAGCACCGCGGGGTCGTCCTCCTCAACCGCGACCGATGCGGGCGCCTCGCCGCGATGACCTTCGGCCAGCAATCGAACGTCGTCCAGGTTGAGGACGGGAAGCCCGGCGGTCGCCGCGCTGACGCGTGCCAGCCGATCGCCGTCTCCGATGACCAGGGACGGCTGCACGAGCGACGTGGCGTGCTGGAATTCCTCACGCGTCCAAAAGCCGTTGTAGGCACAGGGAATTGCACCCAAGCTGGCGATGGCCCAGAAGCTGACAACCCACTCCCACCGGTTCGCCGCGAAGATGGCGACCCGGTCGGTCGGCGCAATCCCATGGACTTCCCGCAGGGCGACGGCCAGGCCATCGACGAGCTCGAGATTGGTGCCGTAGTCAAGTCGGGTGTCGCCCTCGATCAAATAGGTCCGGTCCTTGAACCGCGCAGTGTTTTCCAGTAACTCGCGGAGCGAGCGTGCGCGTTGCCTGAACACCGGCATGACAGTGCCGCGCACGGACTCGTCGCCGATCTCGAAGTACCCACCAGGGGTGGCGGCGAGGGCGGCTTGCGTCCGTGCGGCGAGCTCGGTCATCGGGGGAGGGTATACATCTAGAGGTTTCCGCCGCAACGCCGGGCCTTGCACTCCGTCAGCAAAGATGTGGCTGCACGGTCTGGTGAGCACGACGGAAGGTGGACTCGGTGACAGATGCGACTGCTCCCACGACTGACGGCGGTCAGGAGCGTCAAGTGGTGCTGGTCTCGGGGGTGGCCAGGCCGCCCGGCATCGGACGGTCGACCGCGCTGCTGCTAGCCGAGACCGGAGCCGATCTGGTCTGCGCGGACCTGGTCGGTAGCGGAGACACCGCCTTCGCGCCGCCGGACACCTTCGATGAGGTGTTGGCCGAAGTCACCGATCGCGCGGCGCAGTTCGGTGGGCGGGTGCTGGCTCACCGCCAAGCCGAAATCGGGGGACCGGCCTGGGCCGCGATGGTCGAACGAACCGTCGCTGAGTTCGGCCGGCTGGACTGCTGCTGCGTTCTCAACGGGGTGACGGGCCCTCATGCCGGCGATGGTCCGCTGATTGAACTGACTGAAGAATCTTGGCGGCGAGCAATGGACATCAATCTGACCGGCTCCTGGCTGCTGGCACGCGCCGCCGCCAAGGCCATGATCGCGGGCGGCCGACCAGGATCGATCGTGCACCTGTCCTCCCACGCCGGACTGGTCCCCACAGTCGGGGCCGGAGCCGTTGGGCCGGCACGCGCCGCCGTCGATCAGATGGTCGCCGTACTTGCCGCCGAGCTGGGCCCCCATGGGATCCGCTGCAACGCCGTCGCCCCTCTGGCTGTCGAGCCAAGCACCCGATTTCCGAATCCGGGTCTGCTGGCCCTCGCCCGCAATGAAGGCATCTCCTTCTCCGAATGGGTCGCGAAGCGGATCCCGCTCGGACGTGCGCAGCGCGCCGAGGAGACAGCAGCAGTGATCGCTTTCCTCTGCTCTGACCGGTCCTCATTCGTGTCGGGAGTGATCATTCCGGTGAACGGCGGCGCGACCTCGTGAGGACGCGCCATCCCCCCCGGGTGGCGCTGGTTAGCGGTGAAAACAGGCGAACTAGCCCTTGAAGTAGTGACCCTGGTCGAGGTCCTCGAGAAGGCCGGGTTGCTTGGGCTGCCAGTTCAGCAGGTCCTTGGTGATGGCGCTCGAGGCGGGGCTGTCGAGGGATATGAAGTGGCCCAGCCAGGTGAAGTGGACCGGGGCTTCCTCGGGAGAGATCGACTCGATGGGCACGCCCAGGTGCCGGCCGATGACCTCAGCGACGTCGCGGATCGGCACGCCCTCGTCGGCCACCGCATGAAGCGCAGATCCAGCGGGTGCGTCCTCCAATGCCAGCCGGAAGAGGGCTGCGGAGTCGAGGCGGTGCACCGCAGGCCAGCGGTTGGAGCCGTCGCCGACGTAGCCCGAGATTCCCGTCTCGCGGGCGATCGCAACGAGCGTCGCCATAAATCCGTTGTCGCCGTCGCCATGGTTCGTGGGCGGGAGCCGCATGACTGACGTCCGGATGCCTTCGGACTGAAGCGCCAGGACGCGGCGAGCCGTGGCGAGGCGTGCTGCCGGACCCGCTGGGATGCCCACCTGATCCGGGTCCGGCACGAGGCCGTCCAGCTCCGTGGCGATGCGCCCTGGCGTAAGGCCGAGCAGTCCGGACGCGAGAACGAAGGGCCGGTCTGATCCCGCGAGCGCCTCACACATGACGTCGACTGCGGCCCGGTCCGCATCGGCCGCCCCGGCGAAGTCGCCCGAGAAGGCGATTTCATGCTTGAAGGCCAGGTGAATCACGCCGTCGGAGGAGGCAGCGGCGTCCCGCAGCACCTCGAGATCGTCCAGGCCACCGTCTCGGACCTCGGCACCGGCGGCCTTCAGGGCGGCGGCCGACGCCTCGGAGCGCGCCAGCCCGACCACCTCGTGACCAGCGGCGATGAGCTCAGGAACGACGGCCGAGCCGATCCATCCGGACGCTCCGGTGACGAATACGCGCATGAGAAACCCTTCGGATAATCGCCTCTCGCGACGCGATGTCGGTCGCCAGTGGCGATGTCAGCAACTGCCATCACTCTACACCCGATGTCAGCGACTGTCATGGCGGGATCACATCAGAGGCGGCGCGTTCAGGACGGCTTGTCGGACGTCAGGAGCTGGTGAGGACGACGAGTCGTTGCGTCGCCCGGGTCATCGCGACGTAGCGGTCGACTGCCCCCTCGATACCTGCGTCGCCTGCGCCCCACCCCTCCGGGTCGATCAGGACTACAAGATCAAATTCGAGGCCCTTCGAGAGCTCCGGGGTGAGCCACCTGATGCGGGGCCGCTTCGACCTCGCCCGAGGCGTGGCATCGGCGATGTCGCCGGAGGCAATGACGCAGCCGATCCCGTCTGCATTCGCGGCGAGCCAGGTGTCGAGGATGGCGTCCAATTCGGCTGTAGGTCCGTGCTCGACGGGCAAACCGTTGCTACGAATGGAGATGGGAACGTTGGCGTCCGGCAGCACGGCTCGGATAACCGGCTCGGCTTCGGCCATGACCTCTTGAGGCGTGCGGTAGTTGATGCCCAGGGAGGCCAGTCCGATCTGATCGAACCCGATCCGTTCGAGCCGTTGCTGCCACGATTCGGTGAAGCCGTGCCTGGCCTGGGCACGGTCCCCGACAATGGTGAAGCTGCGAGAAGGGCAGCGCAGCAGCAACATTTGCCACTCTGCGTCGGTGAGTTCCTGCGCCTCATCGACGACGATGTGTGCGAACGGTCCGGCGAGCAGGTCCGGGTCGACCGTGGGCATCGCGCCCTCGTCGACCAGGGCGCTCTGCAGGTGCCCTCCCCGCAGCATCGTTACCAAGCCGCTGCCGTACTCGTCGTCGGCGACCTCGATCAGGTCATCGACCACCGCGGCCAAGCGTTCGCGTTCGACGGTGACCGCGACTGCATGTTGGCGCTTGCGTCGTGAAGCCTCTGGGTCACCGAGTCGCTGCCGTGCTGCGTCCAGGAGCGGCAGGTCCGGCACGGTCCAGGCGTGGGCGTCGCTGCGCTGCAATCGCCGTACCTCGTCAGGATTGAGCCAAGGTGCGCACATGCGCAGATAGGCAGGCACCGACCACAGATCTCCTACCAGGTCAGCGGCTTCGAGCAGCGGCCAGGCGGCGTTGAAAGTCGTGCGCAGGTGCGTGTTCTCCAGTAGGTCCTTTCGCAGCAGATCGGTCGAAGTGAGGTCACTCGACCCGCTGTGCTTGTCCATCAGGATCGTCAGGAGCGCCTCCCACACGTGGTCGCGTGCCTCGTTGTGCGGAGTCCCGGGTTCTGCGGCCTCGAAGGCTTCGGCCCAATCGCTCGGGCTCAGCCAAATATCGGACCAGGAGGTCGCGACCGTCAGCCCCTCGGTGGGCGGTTCCTCGTAGAACCCGACGGCCGTTTCGATCGCCTTGATCAGCGTCGCGGACGACTTCAAGTCAGCTACTCGCGCGTCGGCTTCCATTACTGCCGAAGCTCCCTCGGCTACGAGGTCCCGCAGGGTGGCGGTCTGCACGTCGTCTTCACCAAGGCTGGGAAGGACATCGCCGACGTAAGCGAGATACGGCTGGTGCGGTCCGATAAAGAGGACTCCGCCCTGGCGGTAGCCAAGCCGCGGGTCGGAGTAGATGAGGTAGGCGGTGCGGTGCAGTGCGACGACGGTCTTGCCCGTACCAGGACCGCCGTCGACGACCAACGCCCCCCGAGAGCCTGCGCGGATGATGGCGTCCTGGTCGGCTTGGATTGTGCCGAGTACGTCGCGCATTCGGGCCGAGCGATTGCTGCCCAGACTTGCGATGAACGCCGACTGGTCGTCGAGCGCAGCGTGTCCCTCAAACCCGCTCGCTGTGAACACCTCGTCCCAGTAGTCGCTGATCCGGCCGTTCGTCCAGCGATACCTGCGGCGGCTTGCCAGCCCCATCGGCTTGGCATGGGTGGCGCCGAAGAACGGCTCGGCTGCAGGGGAGCGCCAGTCGAGCAGCAGCCGCCTGCCGGTGCGGTCCGTGAGACCAAATCGTCCGATGTAAACCGGGTCGGGAGCATCCGCGCTGACCATGTGCCCGAGACACAGATCCAGCCCGTAGCGCCGTAGCGCTCGCAGCCGAGCGGTCAGCCGGTGGACCTCCTCATCGCGATCCATCGCTGCCTGGCCTATGCCGCCTGGCGCTTTGAGTTCGGCATCGAGGCGGTCTGACAGGTCCGCGATCGATTGCTCAAGGCTGTCCGCGATGGCGGCGAAGTGCCGCTCGTCGGCGGCGATGAGCGTCGGGTCGGCTTTGGCGGTGAGGCGGTCGGGAAGGGCAAAGGCGCTGGTGTTCAAGGGCAATCGGGGACTCCTGAATCCGCAGAATCTGGCTCGGCCAGCGATTGTGCGGCACGACCCGGGTCTTGCGGCAAGCCCCCATGTGCGCTATATCTTGAAAGTGGAAGGGAGTGGGTTTTCCACCTTCCGCCGCCGCCATCCGCTGCTGTCACGTTTGCCAGGCGATTCGATCAACCACCTTCTTTTAGCGGCCTCGGGTCGACACCCTTATAAATGCCACGCTCCACGATGAACGGTGTCTGGACACGCTGCACGAACCAGTTCGGGATGCGAAAGACGCGGCCGTTGGGGGCGAAGACCTGGAGTCCGTCGCTTTGAACACCGAACACCGAGCCCCAGCGCGATCGCGGCGGCTTGAACGGCTTGAGTGGCTTGCCGTCCAATGCGGCCAGGATGTTGGCGGCCAGTAGGACATCGGCGCGGCTGCGCGCCGAGGAGCGCAAGACGTCGGTGGCCGCCACGTCGCCGATCGTGAAGATTTCGGGATGGCCGGGTAGCTGCAGGGTGGGTGTCACGGCGACGAAGCCGTCGTCGTCGAGCAGCTCCTTGGGAAGCCAGTCGGAGTTGGGCTTGACGCGGCCGGTGGCCCACAGCACAGCGCCGGCTTGGGCGGGCGGCTGGCCGGTGCTGAACGCGACGGGTCCGCTGGTGATCGCGTCGCACGCGAAGCCGTCCGGGATGACGGCGCGGTGGCCTGGGTGGAGATGGACCCCGGCGGATTCAAGGCGCCGACGCGCATGGCTCCAAGCGCGCGGGTGGTGGCCCAGTAGCCCGCGGTCATGCGGGAAGTAGAGATCGACCCGGGTGTCGGGCCACCGGGTGGCCAGGTTGAGGGCGCTGCTCATCGCGGCTGCGCCCCCGCCGATGACGGCGATCGTGGACGCGCCGTCGAGCCTGTCGTGGGCGGCTTGCAGGTCGGCTTCCACTTCGGTCGAAGACTGCAGCTTGGGCTGCCGCCAGAAGCCGTTGGTGACCCCGGTCGAGATCACCAAAATGTCGTACGGCTCGCCGATCTCGGTGCCATCGGCACGTTTGACCGCGACGCTCTTGCCATCGAGGTCGAGTCCGGTGAGCTGACCATGAACTGTGCGGACGTCACGAAGGCGGTGGTAGCGGTCAAAGCCGACGCGGTAATCGCGCGCCCATTGCTGCGGTCGCGACAGCCGCAGGCCGAGCTCCTGGCCGCTGACGAGCTCGGGTTTGGTGGAGATGCCGACGATCTCGAGGCGATCGGCATGCTTGCCCAGGTGGATGGCGGTGAGCAGGCCACTGTCGCCGAGCCCGGCGATGACAATTCGGCGTCGGGTCACCTGGCTTTCTTACAGGACCGCGATGCGGCAGCATCATTGAGCAGCGATGCGCAGCAGCATTCAGCAGCGATGCGCAGCTCATTCAGCACCGATGCGGCGGCGTCACTGATTGCCGTCGGACCCGCTGCTGCTGCCGTCTCTTCGCCCCGTTACGGTCTCCGGAAGATCTCTCGAAGGCGGCTTGTCACGATGACCGGAAGTAACGGCAGTGCCCACAGCGCCCCCCTGGCCCCTTTGCCGACACGCTTTGGTGCCTTCATCGCGCCCTACCATGACCCGGCCGGCAATCCGACCTTGCAATTGCGCCGCGACATCGAGTTGGCCGTTTTGCTCGATGAACTGGGCTACGACGAAGCCTGGTTCGGCGAGCACCACAGCGGCGCGTATGAGATGAGTGCCTCACCAGAGGTCATGATCGCGGCCGCCGGAGAGCGCACCAGGCGCATCATGCTCGGCACCGGGGTCAACTCACTCACCTACCACCATCCCTTCGTGCTGGCTGACCGGATAGTGCAGCTCGACCACCTGACATCGGGCCGGGTCATGCTGGGTATGGGACCGGGCCAATTGCCCTCGGACGCATTCATGATGGGAATCGATCCGCTCCGGCAGCGCGACATGATGATCGAGGCTGCTGAGGTCATTGTGCGATTGCTCCGCGGTGAGACGGTGAGCGCGAAGACGGATTGGTTCACCCTCGACGACGCCCGGCTCCAACTCCGTCCCTATGCCCGGGAGGGCATCGAGCTGGCCGTCGCCTCTACCTCCTCGCCCAGTGGGGCGACCCTCGCCGGCAGACTTGGCCTGGCAATGCTGTCGCTTTCCGCGACCGACCCGAGCGGATTCGACGCCTTGGACGCCAACTGGGGGCATTTCGAACGCACCTCGGGCGAGTACGGAAACGTCGTCGACCGCGACCGCTGGCGCGTGGTGGCTTCGATGCACCTGGCCGAGACCCGCGAGCAGGCCGAACGCGAGATGGAGCATGGCGTTCTTGCCCTTAACGCCTATATGGAACGGATGGGAAATCGGAAGCTGCCGTGGACGGGCTCGGCGCGTGAGGCACTCACGCATTGGACGACCAACGGCCTACCCAACTTCGGGGTGGCGACCGTAGGCACGCCCGATGATGCGATCGCCACGATCCAACGGCTCAGCGACAAGACCGGCGGCTTCGGGACGTTTCTGTTTCTCGCTCACAACAGCGCCAACTGGCAGGCGACCAAACGGTCGTACGAGCTCTTCGCTGAGTATGTGATCCCGGCGTGCCGCGGTATGAACATCAACAGAAACGAAAGCATCGACTGGGTCGGGCGAAATTCGGAACGTTTCTTCGGTGCCATGCAACAAGCGACGCGCGAGGCCATCGCCAAGTACAGCCGAACCACCCCCTGACCCACCGCGGAGGCCGAGTGACCACCAGCACGCGCGACGCCCATCTCGCCGTCGCCCACGCGCACGCCGCGGCCGAAGGCTCCGGGGATCTGGCCGCAACGCTCGGGACGCTTGTCGAGAATCCGCGGTTCGAGCTGCTGCCGATCGGTGTCGTCCTTCAGGGCGGTGACTTGATTCGGTCGTACTACGAACACTTCTTCGCACACTTCCAGCAGCGGGTGGCCGGCTACAGCCTGCGGTCGGAGTGGATCACCGACGAGGGGCTGGGCCAGGAGTACCAGATCCAGGTCAAGACCCCGGCGGGTCAGCGGCGTTTCGATGTGATCGGCATCCTGCTGTTCGGTGACGACAGCCGGCTGGCCGGCGAACGCATTTACGCGAGCGAAGAGCTCTTCCGGCTGATGGTCGGGCCGGTACTCGACCGTGGAGTTGCGGTGACATGAGCGAGCATTCCGAGGCTGACGAGGCAATCTCATATTCCTCACGGGGCAATACCCGCTGGATCGTCCTGAAGGGCAGTCGTGGCCGTTCATTAGACCGGGCCCTCGTCCGCCACCTCGGCGTCTCGTTCATCACGTGGCAGTACGCCAAGGCGGGCGGTGTGGGCTACCGCTCGACGCTGCTCCTGACCACCATCGGAAAGCGCAGCGGCAAGCTACGGCCGCGGGCGCTTCCGTACTACACGCACGGCGACCGCTTCGTCGTCGTGGGCTCCAATGGTGGTGGTCCCAAGGACCCTGATTGGGTCTGGAACGTGCGCGCGCACGACACGGCCTGGGTCCATGTGAATCGGCGCGAGATCCCGGTGACGGCCCGGGTGTCAGAGGGCGCAGAGTACGAGCGCCTGTTCGCCTTGATAGCGACGAAGGGAGACTCGCTGATCCGCTATCAGGAACGGGCAGGGACTTTTGGCCGGACCGTTCCTCTGGTGGTGCTGGAACCCCGCCGTTAACGCGGGCTGTGCGGGTAAGTGGACGGATCCGTCCGTTTCCCGATAACATAAACGGAGTGATATCTCCGTATCGTCATCGACCCAGGATCGACAGAGCGAAGAGATGACCGCGATCCAAACGCAAGCCGGCTCCCAAGCCGCAAGCGGTCCGACCAGAGCGCACTGGTGGATCCTTGTCGTCATTGCCGGCGCCCAGCTCATGGTGGTCCTCGACTCGACGATCATGATCATCGCGCTGCCTTCGGCGCAGCACGGCCTCGGGTTCTCCAACACTGACCGGCAATGGGTCGTCACGGCGTACACCCTGGCGTTCGGCGGGTTCCTGCTGCTGGGCGGTCGTATCAGCGACATGATCGGCACCAAGAAGACCCTCATCATCGGTGTCGTCGGCTTCGCCCTGGCTTCAGCCATTGGGGGAGCCGCCCAGTCGACCTTGATGCTGATTGGAGCCCGAGGTCTGCAGGGGCTGTTCGGGGCGCTCTTGGCTCCCTCGGTGCTCTCCCTGCTGAGCACCACCTTCACCGACCCGCGCGAGCGGGCGAGGGCATTCGGGATTTACGCCACGATCGCCATCAGCGGTTCAGCTTTCGGTCTGATCCTGGGTGGGTTCTTGACCCAGTACCTCGATTGGCGCTGGTGCCTCTACGTCAACCTGCCGATCGCCGCTGTGGTCGCGTTCGGCGCCTTCACGCTGATCCCGGCGCGGCAGGGTGCACCCGGTGTTCGGCTCGACATACCCGGCGTAATCCTGGGCTGCGGTGGCTTGGTGGCACTCGTCTACGCGCTCGGTGAGGCCGGTGCGCGCGGCTGGGGGTCATCGGGGGTGGTCGGGCCGTTGATCCTGTCCGTGGTCTTGCTGGGCAGCTTCATTTTCTGGCAGTCGAAAGGCCCGAATCCGCTGCTGCCGCTGCGCATCTTGAAGAACCGCAACCGCGCCGGCTCGTTCCTGACGATCATGCTGGCCGTTACCGGGATGTTCGGGACGTTCATCTTCCTGACGTATCTGCTGCAGACCGTCGACCACTATTCACCCCTGAAGACGGGGGTGGCCTTCCTGCCGTTGTTGGCCATGAACGGCCTCGCGGCGACGCAGCTGGCAAGCCGCCTGATGCCGCACGTCTCGACGCGACTGCTGGTTGTCCCGGGCCTGCTGCTTGGCGCTGTCGGGGTTTTCCTTTTGACCCGGCTCACCCCGGATGCGTCCTATTGGACGCACGTGCTGCCCGCCGAGATCCTCTTGGGTCTTGGCCTGGGCCTTGCCATCGTTCCCTGCATCAGCACAGCGACCAACAATGCCGATCCGCAGGATGTCGGCATTACGTCGGCGGTGACGAACACGTCGCAGCAGATCGGGGCGTCGATCGGCACCGCACTGCTCAACACCATCGCTGCGATGGCGACGGCGACCTACCTTCGGGGTCATCTCACGGGATCAGACCTGGAAGCGAAAGCAACGGTGCACGGATTCGCGGTGGCCAGCGGGTGGGCGGCCGGGATTTTTCTGCTGGCGGCCGTCATCGGAGGCACGCTGATCACGACCCATCCCGGGCGGGATGTCCCACCGTCCCCGGAGCGGATTGATGCTGATGCGGACGGTCTGGTCGCCGTCGCTGAGGGTGGCCTGGGGGTCTAGGCGGCTGGGGGTCTAGGGAGCCGCCGCGGCGGTGGCTTTTCCGGGCCAGCCGTCGGGCAAGTGCTCATCGAGCGCGCCGGAGGGCTGGCATTCCTGCGATCGGTATTCATCGGACAGTTGCGGGTAGTCCTGGCGCCAGTACGCGGCGGCCAGCGACTGCGCATCGGCCGGTGAGGCGCCGAGCAGTCGTGCCATGTGGGCGTCTCGCTGCACCGCGGCGCACTCGGCGGCCGACTCGGCGCGCAAACCCCGCATGTGCATGGTCTCGTGGGTGAGAACGTGCACGGCAAGGATCTGCGCGGAGGACGGGTGGGCGCCGTGTTTGGCCAGATAGCTGCTCAGCGCTGAGCACTGCTCCCTGCGGATCAAGGTGGCGTGTGCGGGGGTGCCGTCCGCGCTGAACTGCACCGTGCCGAGATCTCCGCTGATGTCCGTAGCCTCCCCAGCCAGGTCCTGGCAATGGACCCGTACCGGAAACCCGGCCAGCGTGCTCGCGGCGTGTGACAGACGATCTTCCAGCTTGCCGTGCCGCCAGGCGACGCAGCCGGTCACGACTACCGCGATCGCCAGCAGGCTGAAGGTCACCTTGGGCAGCGGCCTGTGCATTGCCCAGCCGTCCCGGTTGCGCACGCGCCAGTGCAGGTAGACGACGATCGCCGCGACCATCGCCAGCACGGCAACGACGTCGAAGATCTTCGAGGCGAACAAATCTTTCATGGCCTGGCAGTTATCGGCGCCCTAGCCCGAGACAAGAGCCAGGGCTGCTGCAGCAGCCAGGCGCACCGGGTCTGACCCGGGTTCCGGCCCTTGCACGCCATGCGCGAGGCTGTGTGCAGCGCGAAACAGGAAGGTGGAGAGATGGCTGACTCGTTTGGCTTGACCGGCAAGCCGGTGCTCGTCGTTGGTGGGGGATCCGGCATCGGTCAGGCGACCGCTGAACTGCTGGTCGAGGTCGGTGCCAGGGTTGCCGTCGCCGATGTCGACCCCGACCGGGCGAAGCAGGTCGCCAGTGATCTCGGTGGGCATCCGGTCGCCGGCGACGTCACGACGCCCGAGGGTGCGCAGCAGGTGGTCGACGACGCCCATGCAGCGCTCGGCGGCTTGTACGGCGTGGCCAACATCGTCGGTCTGGCGGGCTGGAAAGACCTCTTCAGCCTCGATCTTGAGGCGTGGCAGGCCGACATGCGCATCAACCTCCTGCATCACCTTTTCGTCGGGCGAGCCGCGGCGCGGCACATGATCGATGACAAGTCCGGCGGCGCGTTCGCGATGGTGGCGTCCGTGAGCGGCTTGTACGGCGCGCCGAGCCACGCTGCATACGGCGCGGCCAAGGCCGGCACGATGTCGCTCGCCCGGTCGATGGCCAATGAGTGGTCCAAGTACGGCATCCGGGCCAATTGCGTCGCACCGGACTGCATTGCGACTCCGCGCGTCGTGGCCGGCTTCCACGACCAGGGCATCACCGATATCGATGGGCTTGCGGCGAACGACGGAGTCCCGCTGGCCCGGTGGGGAAAGCCACGTGAGATCGCGGGACCGCTGGTCTTCCTGCTCTCGGGTCTGTCCAGCTTCATGACCGGCCAGACGTTGGTGGTCGACGGAGGCACGCAGGCGCGTTTCCCGCATCAGAGCAATTCGTTCGACGAGCCGAAAGACGACTGACCGGCATCAAAGCTGCAGCGTCAGCGCCCTGCGTCGGCGGAAGGTGATGATCAGGAGCGGCACCGCTGCGAAGAGTGCTCCGGCGGCTGCGTCGAGCAAGTAGTGATTGGCCGTCGCGATGATCACGAAGGTCGTCCAGATCGGATAGAGCCATGCCAGGTGGCGCCAGCGCGATCGAAAGGAGAGCACGATCGCCGCTGCACACCACAGCGACCAGGCGACGTGCAGGCTGGGCATGGCCGCGTAGAGGTTGACCAGCCCCTCGTGCACGTTGCGTGCTCCGAGGATGTTGTTGGCCAGCAGCGTGTCGGTCAGACCTCCGACGGTCAGCCGAGGGGGCGCCACCGGATATAGCCAGTAGACCAGGAGCGCGACGACGCTCAGGGCCACCAGCCCGTTGCGCATGGGTACTTCGAGCCGTGGCCGCCTCCACCACAGGAATCCAAGAACCGTGGCCGTCACGATCGCGTGGGCCAGGCCGTAGTCGTAGCCGGCGATGATCGACAGGGTGTGGTGGCGGGTGGCCCACCGGTTGACGTCCGGTTCGACCCAGATGTGCAGGCCTTTCTCGGCGTTGACGATGTCGTGCCCGTGGCGCAGGGCGCTGCCTACCTGACCCTCCGTCAGCGCCTGAGTGAAGTTGTAGAGCCAGTAGAAGCCGACCGCGATCAGCGCCTCGCCCCACCAGGGCAGCCGCCGAGTGAACGGATTGCGGCTGCGACGCGGCTCGTCAGGGGCGTCATTGGCCTTCTCAGCTGCGGCGTCAGGCGAGTCCGCGGCCTTGGCGGAATTGCTGGCCTGGGCGGAACTGACGGAATTGACGGAGCTGACGGTCACGAGGCCAATGTCACCCGCTGTCGCTGGTTGGCTGCGCCCGCGGCTTCGTAAAGGGCAACGTGCCGTTTCACGACGGCGGGCCAGCTGAAGGTCTCGAGCGAGGAAGACCGCGGCACGCCCTCATGGGTTCGGTTGGTGGCCATCCCCGCAAGCACCGCCGCCATTTCCTGGTCACTGTCGACCAGGACGCCGCCTTCTCCGTCGCGGATGAAGTCCGAGAGCCCGTTGCCACTGCGCCCGACCACGGGTAGCGCGGCTGCATGCGCCTCGAGCGCTGCGATGCCGAACGACTCGAGGACGGCGGGGGCGACGAAGACGTCGGATCGCGCCATCGTCTCCTTGACAGTGCTGCGGGGCAGGTGACCGGGCAGGTGCACCCAGTCCGTCATGGCGTGGCGGGCGAGGTAGCGCTCCATCTGCGGCCGCGACGGCCCCTCCCCGAGAATCGTCGCGGTGAGCTTGATGTCGGCCGGCACCTGCGCCCGAACCGCCCGCAGGATCCGTAGCAGTGTCACCGGGCGCTTGCGGGTCGCAAGACGCATGACGGCGAGAATGCGCAGGTGCTGAGGCTCGCTGATGCGCACGGTGGGCGTCCACAGATCGAGGTCGATCCCGTTCGGAAGGACGGCGACATCCAGATCGATTCGGGAGGCCTTGCGCACCCCGTCCGCCGCCACCTGACTCACCGCCGACCACTTCACCGGCCAGTCGCTCCAGTTCAGCGCATGGTCGAAACCCCGGTAGAGGGGCGTATAGCGCTGCCACAACGAGTGCACGGTGAGTAACCGCGGGACACCCGGCGTGCCGAACGCGAAGAAGGACAGCGGCGACACCGTCGAGCAGTGGGCGTGGACGATGTCGTAGCCCCCCTCGAGGCCATAGGTGCGCTTGCGGGCGAGGTAACGGGTCTTGGCCACGATTCCGCCCTCGCCGGGCCGGATCACCGTCGCGCTTCCAGGCACGTCGAGAGTGCCCCGGCCGCGGGTCATCGTGATGATGTCGACTTCGTCGCCGGCGGCCGCCTGCGCCCGGGCGAGGTCGTGCACGTGCAGCTCAATGCCGCCGCGTCTGGGAAGGTAGGCGTCGGTGACGTGGAGAATCCGCATCGCACCCCGTAGCCCGAAATAGTTGACGAAACGAGGTGTCGTTTGCCCGTCGTTAACGCCCGCGACGCCACCGCCGCTCGCCACACCTTAGTGGCGTTCCATGCGCATCCGGACGATGAGGTGCTTTATACCGGTGGAACCCTCGCGCGGGCCAGTGCAGAAGGCCACCGGGTAGTCCTCGTCACCGCCACGTTGGGAGAGCGCGGGCTCGCGTCGGCAAACACGCCTGACCTGGGGATCACTCGGCGGAGTGAGCTGCAGTTATCGGCTGATGCGCTGGGTGTGAGCCGGCTGGTGACCCTCGATTACGGCGATTCAGGATCGGGTTCAGCGGCGGCGCCCCCGGGGTCGCTGTGCGCAACGCCGGTCGCGGAGGTCGCGGCCCGGCTCGCGGCCATTCTCGTGGAGGAGGGCGCGGACCTTCTCACGGTCTATGACCCCCACGGTGGCTACGGGCACCGTGACCACATTCGGGTGCACGACGCCGGGATCGCTGCCGCGTCCAGTGCCCGGACCCCGCGCGTGATGGAAGCCACGCTGCCCCGCGAGACGCTGGTCCGGTCGGTCCGCCTGCTCAACTTGATCCGCGTCCGGCCCGGCGGAATGACGGCGTCCGGCCTCCAGGACGCCTACCGTCCGCGCGCCGAGATCACCCACGAGATCGACGTCCGGCCGTGGCTGGGGGCCAAGCTCAGGGCACTCGCGGCCCACGCATCTCAGGCCACCGGCGGTGATGACATTCGCACCGTCCGGCTGCTCTCGCAGCTTCCGCGACCGCTGGCTCGACTGGTCCTTGGACGCGAGTGGTTTGTCGAGATAGGTACGGATTCGGGGGCGCCACGCGCGCGACATCACGTCGATGATGTCTTCACATACGCGCTCGACCGATAAGTTGTATCGATGCGCCGGGCGACGAAGCTTTCTTTCGGCGTGCTCTCAATCGTTCTCGCGGTCGCCTTGCTGGCGTTCTTCCTGCCGCACGCACTGGGCATCGGCTGGCGCGACACCGTCCGTCAGATCGTCAGGATTCCCTTTTGGGACGTGATCTGCCTGGTCGCCGTCTGGGCGGCTGGCCTGGGGTTTCACGCGATCGTGCTTCGTCGTTCGCTGCCGGGCCTATCGCGGCGCCGCGCCGTTGCGCTCAACCTGGGTGGGAGCAGTGTCTCCAACGTCCTGCCGTTCGGCGGCGCCGCGGGGATCGGGCTGAATTACGCGATGTTGCGCAGCTGGGGGTACGACGGCGTGCAGATCACCGCCTTCGCGACCGTGAGCAACCTCGTCGTCGCTTCGGTCAAAGTCCTCATCGCCGTCGGCGGAATTGTCGCTCTGTCGTTCATGCCTGGAATCGCCGCCCGGATTGATGCACCGACTTCTCCCGCCGCCTTGGGCGTCTATGGAGGCGTTGGGCTGGCGCTCATCGCCGCCACTATCGCGTGCCTCGTGTGGGCCCGGGGGCGCGGGCGCAGCCGGGTGAGCGCCTGGATCGCGCAGTTCTGGGACAAGAGCGCGCATGTGCTGCGCCGGGGCTGGCGGGGTTTGGCGGTCGGCGGATTCGGCTATCCGCTGTTGCAGGTCGTGCTCATGTGGTCCTGCCTGGTCGCCCTGCAGGTGCAGGTGCACTTCGGCGCCGTTCTGGCGGCCTACGCGGTGGAACGAATGCTGACGCTGATCCCGATCACCCCGGGGGGCGTCGGCGTCGTCGAGACCGCCGCGACCGCCGTCCTGGTGGGCTTTGGCGCCGATCCGGTCGGTGCCGCTGCCGGCGTTCTGCTTTTCCGGGTCTTCAGCTATCTGATCGAGATCCCCTTGGGGGCTGTGGTCGCGGCTGCCTGGTTTGCCCGCCGTAATCGCCAACGGTCGACGGCCGTCGCGTTAGCGGCCTGAACCACGCCTCGTAGCGGAGCAATTACGGGATCGCTGCGGCGGTCGCCTCCGTCACGAGCGACTCGGCGTCGGGTGCCAGCAGCACACCTGATTGAACGGCTTCCGCTGCCGCTGCCTTGAACGCCGCGGCGTAGGCGTCGTGGTCGCGGTAGAGCGCGTGCAGCCGCGCTGAGTCGAAGGGCTCGGTGGAACCGAAGAGCGAGAGGGTGCCGTCGGCGGCAAAGCCGGAGTTGCGGCCGGTGGGCACGGCGACGGCGGGCATCCTGATGCCGCCCAGCGCGTTTCCGAGGTCGTCGCGAATGATGCGCGGCGGATCGCCCTCAATGCGGATGCGGGGCTGGACCGGCGGGGGAGTTGCGTCGTCGAGCCAGCGGAGCATGTGCGCGAGGGCGGCAGCCCGTCCGGGTTCGAGCGAGAGCGCGTTGTATCCAGCGGTCGGGGCCATCGGATGGTGCGTGATCCCGAGATCGCGTTCCCAGCTTGATCGCAGCGTCTCCTTGCTCGGAACGGTGCCGTGGGCGTGCCCGGCGAATTCCCAAAAGCGGTAGGTATCCGTATCGGGTTGCCTGACCGGGAAGTGGGCCAGCGATTCGCTTTCGGAATTGACCACGAATACGGGCACGCCGACATCGCGCAACAAGTGCCCGCCCGGTGGCAGACCGTGCCTGCGGATCAGCTCGGTGATCTGCTCGACTCGAGTGACTCCTGCGGCCGGCGCCGCGCTCGTGTCCACGGGAGTTCCGTTGCCGAAGTACACGTCAAGAAGGAAGCCGTCGAACGCGGCCGCTAATGGCTGGACAGCGTTGATGTAGGTGGCCAGCCGACCGGCTGATTGCGATGCGCCGAAGGCGATCAGGTGGCGCACATCGAGGCCGCCCAGCGGATCAAGCCCCCCGCGCTGACGATCACGGCCGACGAGCCGGGCAGCCTGGGTGAAGATGTCATACGACGCGTCATCCGTCGCAATCGTCAGGTCGCCGTATCGCTCCGGGTCCCAGCTGGTCAGTCCGTTTTGGGGGCCGTCGCGGTAGCCCTCGACGGCAGTGCGTTGGGTTGTCACACCGACGAAGGCGCAGCCTTCATAGAGCTGTGAGGATTCGCCGGTGTAGATGTCGAATCCGATCGAGACGTTCGCCCAGAAGACGACGACGGTGCCGTTGAACCTGGCGGCATCCCTCGGCCTGCGGACCAGCATCCTGGTAGCGAAGGGAACGCTCTGCGCAGGTTCGATTTCCCAACGCCCATCGAAGGAACGGCCAGTCCCGGGCGTGTGTCGGTAGCAGGCGGCGTCACCCGCGAAAATCCACTCCTGCTCGACGTAGTCGAGGGCGTTGAGGTCGAAGGCGGCGGCTCCAAAAGGCCAGCCGCGACGGCCTCCGGTGATCGGACCGCGTACTTTCGCATGCGCTTGCACTGGGGGAGGCTATCGCTGCCATGGCGTGGGCCGCTGCCGGCGTCAGTGGTCACTGGCGCCAGCACCATCAGTGTTCGCGTAAAGCTTGGACCAGCTGCGGCTTGTCCATCGCGCTGCGGCCTTTGACGCCGATCGTCTTTGCGCGAGCGAGCAGGTCCTTCTTGGTCCACTCCTCGTACGCAGGGGAGGTGCCGCCGCGGTGGCCCACCTGCGAGCGGGACGACGCCGCCGCAGCGTTAGCGATCCTGGCTGATTTGTTCTTGGAGTTGCCTTCGCTGCGCAGCTTCTCGTAGAGCCCTTTGTCCTTGACGCTCGGCCCTGGGTCCCGACTTGGCATGTCGGCAGCTCCCGTCACTGGCGTTCAGCGCCTGCCTCGAGGCATGTCCGTAGCAGGCGGCGGAATTTGACGTAGTTACCCACCAGATGCCTTCGCAATCGCCGTGTTTGAGCTGCCCGGTCAGCGGTTAATGGTTCGTCTAGCTGAACCAACAGCGCGACACCACCTGGCGAAGCCTGGTCCTAGGTCTACGGGGGCGTTTCAATGGAAGTTCGGGATGACTTGGCAAATATCCTTCTTGATGGTTGGCCGGCAGAGGAACGCGAGCTGGTCAAGGACAAGCTGGCGGATGCCGACCGGGCGACGCTGCGTCGGCTGCGGGCAGATCATGCAAGCGACGAAGGTGTGCGACTGATCGTCATTCGAGGCGACGACACGGTCCCGAAGCCGTAACCGTCCTGTGGCCTGCGACAGGACGGGCATGAGCTGAGGCGGTGTCGCCTCAGCAAATGCGCAGTCGTACGGTCGTGCCTACGTTTCGGACGAAGATGCCCTACGTTGCGCACGAAGATGAGGACCCATGGCGACGCCGACTGACCTTTTGCATCCTGACATTCGCAAAGCCGTCGAGGGCATGGCGATGCCGGCTCTCGATGGCGACCAACTGGCGATGATTCGCAGCTTGGACTGGCCCTCGACGCCGTCTGATCGCGTGGAACGGTCCGAGCACCTGGTTCCTGGCGAGGCTGCTGTGGCGCTGCGGGTCCACCGCCCCAAGGGTGTGGCTGGTCCATTGCCGTGCGTCTACTCGATTCACGGCGGCGGCTACGTCATCGGCGACTACGGCATGGACGACGGGTTCTTTGATGACCTGTGCCCTGACGCCGGAGTCGTCGGCGTATCGGTGCAGTACCGCCTCTCGCCGGAGACCGCCTACCCGGGCCCGCTCGAGGACTGCTACCGCGGACTGAAGTGGACCTACGCCCATGCGGGGGAGCTCGGTATCGACCGTGACCGCCTCGGCATACGCGGCATCAGCGCCGGAGGAGGGCTGGCTGCGGGCTTGGCGCTGCTGACCCGTGACCGCGGCGAGCTACCGCTGGCGTTTCAACTGCTGGACTGCCCGATGATCGATGACCGGCAGGTCACGCGGTCAAGCCGACTGGAGGGCTTGCCGGTGTGGAGCCGCGAGTCAAACACCTTCGGCTGGAAGGCCTACCTCGGCGACCTCTACGGGACTGAGAACGTGCCCTACACCGCCGCCGCAGCACGGGCCGACAATCTCGCTGGGCTGCCTCCCGCATTCGTGTCCGTCGGCAGCGTCGATGGTTTCCTGGACGAGGACGTCGATTACGCCCTGCGACTCATCCACGCGGACGTGCCCACCGAGCTTCACGTGTATCCGGGTGCCTGCCACGGCTATCAGATGGCCACGGAAAGCGAGATCGCCGTGCAGAGTCGCCGCGACGTCCAAAGCTGGGTCCGTCGCATGACGAGTCCTCGCTAGCAGCGTGACAACGCCGAACGATCTGCAGGCCGGACCGCCCACGAGCGAGTACGACCGGGTTCACCAGGATCGCATCTCGCTAGTGGGTCGAGACGGTGTTCGCTTCGAGGCGCTGTGCTTCCAGCCCGAGGGTCCCGGGCCTTTTCCTGCTGTGGTCATCGCCGCCGAAGGCACCGGCGTCAATCGGTTCATCGAGCGTGTCGGTGCGAGTCTGTCGAACGAGGGCCTGGTCACCATCGTGGTCGATCCCTACCGGTTCGATGGCCCACCCGATCCCGAAGCCTACGAAGACTTCGAGACGCTCATGTCGTTCATCGACCGACTCGACTTTGTGCGAGCAACCCACGACTTGCTGGCGGCTGTGGAGCACGCTCGTTCCCAGCCCAACGTGGACGCCGACCGCGTGGGGGTGTGGGGCTACTGCACCGGAGCCACCCTCGCACTGCTCGCGGCAGCTGTCGATCAACGTCTTGCCGCCGCGGTTCTCTTCTATCCGAGTCAGCCGGTCTTCGAGCGGCTCGATGACCGCACGCCGATGCATCCCATGGACCTGCTGTGGGGGATCCGGGCCCGCACGCTCGTGCTCTACGGCGACCAAGACGTCGTGATGCCCGCCGACCGCCTCGCCGAACTCCGTCGCCGGCTGGCTACCTGGCGCGTGCCGCACGAGGTCGAGATCTATCCGGGTGCCGGTCATGCTTTCTGCTCCGAGGCGCCGATCCTCTTCCACCAACGGCCGGCCGACGACGGGTGGCGCCGAGCCGTGGGCTTCGCTGTCGAGATCCTGCGGTGATGCACAAGCGCTGCGTCGGGCTAGCGTGCAGCCTATGGATCGGCGAGCTCAGCGGTGGTTCACCGAGCGGACCACTCGCGCTTCGGACTGGCCGTCTGAGAGGCTGCTTGCCGCCAAGGCCCTGACCGGCGACACGGTCAGCGTCATCATCCCAGCCCGCAACGAAGCCGCCACCATCGCCGATGTGGTCGGGCGCATCGACCGCGAGCTTGTGCGCGGAACCGGACTCGTCGACGAGCTGGTCGTGATGGATTCCCTGTCCGCCGACGACACTGCGGCCGTTGCGCGCGGGGCCGGCGCGGTGGTGCACTCTGTCGCCGACGTCCGTCCAGACCTAGGTGTGCGCAAGGGGAAGGGTGAGGCGCTCTGGAAATCGATGTTCGTGGCCCGGGGAAGTCTGCTGGTATTCATCGACGCTGACCTCACCGAGTGGGACACCCACTTCGTCAGCGGACTGCTCGGCCCGCTGCTGACCGAGCCGGATGTGCAGCTTGCACGCGGCTTCTACGACCGCATGATCTCCGAGACGGGTGGCGCGCGGGCGACCGAGGGTGGACGCGTCACCGAGCTGATGGCACGGCCATTGCTGGCGTCGCGCTGGCCGGAGCTCGGCGCGGTGGTGCAGCCGCTGGCAGGGGAGTGGGCGATTCGCCGATCGTGGTTCGAGCAACTTTCGGTGCCGGTCGGCTATGGCGTGGAGTTCTCCACGCTGGTCGACACGTATGCGGCCCTGGGACTCGACGCCATTGCTCAGGTGGATCTGGGTTCCCGTGACCACCGCCACCAGCACGTCCATGACCTTTCCGGAATGGCACTGGAGATCCTTGACGTCGCCGATAGGCGCAGCGGCATGGCTGCCGGCAGGCGAGCCGGCGATTCTCACGTCGACATCGATCACTTCGACCGCGATCTGCCCTCCCGCTGGCAGACCCGCGAGGTGCCGGTGGCAGAGCGACCGCCCGCCATCGGCTTCCCGCCGTCCGCTCGCTGAAGGCGCCAGCCGGGGGTGTAAGACTCGAAAGCATGACGATTCCGACTGCGCCGACCGCGCCGACTGCGTTGAAAGGCGACCCGCGGGTTGCGGCGCTGCGGCAGGCCGGCGAGGCACTGATGCAGCCTGGCCAACGATTTGAACTGGTCGCCGAATCGGTCCGGGGTGAGCAGATGCTGGTGTTCGCCCAGCGGCCCCGGTCGTTGCGTGAGGTGCTCACCGATGGCGGCGCCCGCGGTGAGGCCGATTGCTACGTCTTCAGCGACGGAACGCGGATCAGTTTTGCTGCCATGCAACGGCAAGCGGCCTCGGTGGCCGCTGAGCTTGCATCGCGGTACGGCATCGGTGCGGGTGACCGGGTCGCGATTTGCGCCGCCAATTGCGCTGAATGGATTCAGCTCTTCTGGGCGACGGCGAGTCTGAACGCCGTCCTCGTCGCGATGAACGGATGGTGGACAGGCCTGGAAATGGCCAACGCGCTCGAGCTTGCCGAGCCTGCGCTCATCGTGATGGACGAGAAGCGGCTGGCTCGACTCGATGGTGATCCGGACGCTCCGATCATCGTTATCGAACGGGACTTCAGCGAGCTCGTGACATCGTCGGACGCTCCGCTTCCGAGCACGCCGATTGATGAAGACGATCCGTTCATGCTGATCTTCACCAGCGGCACCACCGGACGTCCCAAGGCGGCCGTGTTGTCACACCGCACGGTCATCGGTTATCTGATGCTGCAGTCTTTTATCGGTGCCCGTGGCCTTGCCATGTCGGGCCGGACACCTTCGGCGCCCCCCGCCCGGCTGGCACCTTTTCCGCTGTTTCACGTCTCCGGGTTGAGCGCCACCGTCTCGACGATGATGGGCGCCGGCACGACCGTCTGGCCGCTCGGACGTTTCGATCCCGAGGACGTCATCGAGCTCACCAAACGCGAGGGTGTCGGGGCGTGGATGGGAGCGACCACTCATGTGATGCGCCTGCTCGAGAGTCCTGCGATCGAGACGCTCGATCCGACCCAGATCGTTCAGGTCGGGGTGGGCGGTTCGGCGACGACACCAGCGGTGGTACGCCTTATGGAGAAACGCTTTCCGCATCTGGCCAACACCATGTCCACGGGGTATGGCTCCACGGAGACGGGTGGCATCGTCAGCTGGGCCCCCAACTGGATGCTGCAGGCGGCGACCGACTGTGTCGGTCCGGCCCTTCCGACGGTCGAGATCCGCATCACCGACGACGAAGGAGCAACCGTCTCCGACGGAGTGGAAGGCAACGTCGAGGCGCGCAGCCCCATCGTCATGCTCGGCTACTGGCGCAACGACGAAGCGAATGCGGACACGCTGCAACCCGGGCTTTGGGTACGGACCGGCGACTTCGGCCGGTTCGAGGACGGGCTGCTCTACCTGGCCTCACGCAAGCGTGACCTGATCCTGCGCGGCGGCGAGAACATCTACCCCTTCGAGATCGAGAATCGGCTCGAGCAGCATCCCGACGTGGCGGAAGTGACGGTGATCGGCGTCGAGCATTCCACTCTCGGCCAGGAGGTGAAGGCCATCGTCGTCTTGCGAGAGGACGTTTCACCCGATGCCGATGAGCTACGCGCCTGGTGCGCGGCATCGCTCGCGTCGTACAAGGTCCCCTCCTACATCGAGGTACGCACGGCTCCCTTGCCGCGAAATGCCACCGGGAAGGTCATGAAGCACGTGCTGGCAGACGAAACGACGAGCATCTTCGTTGAGGAGTAGCGCTGTGCGCTATTCGAGCGGGCGGTGCCCGAGTTGCTTGGGAGTGCGCCCGAGTAACCAAGCCCCGACAATTGCTGCCGCCGGCAGGCCGACGATCAGGACGGCCAAGTTCGCATAGGGCGGGTCGTCGAGGTAGCCGATGTCGTGCCAATGCCAGGCGATGAGCGCCAGGTAAGCGGTGGCCGTGCCGAGGATTCCGGCTAGCAACGCCAAGGCTCCCGCCGACGTCGCGTTCAACGTGCGTCGGGTGGAGCTGCTGGCGCCCGTCGCCGCAAGCGTGCGCAGGTCTCCCGCCGTCTCGCCGCGGATCAGCCCGACGGTCATGGCCAGGACTCCCAAGCGCCACGAGTGCGCCGGCCAGGGTCGCGTAATTGCGAAGATTTTGCAGGGTGCGGTCCGGGCCGGTCCGGGTCTCGATGGTGATCCCGGCGGCAGCAGCGCGATTGCGCGCATTGGTGATCTGCTCCGCTGTCAGGGGCTGCTTGGCGGTAACCAGCCACCCGACGGGCTCGGCGGTAAATCCACCCGCCTGCATGGCCTTCTGGCTGATGAGCGTGTTGGGTGCCGAGGTGTAGTTGGGCAGCCGCTTGGATTCCTGCACCACGACCGGCTTGAAGTCACCGGTGAATCCAGTGCCAAGCTCCGCCCCGTGCAGATCGCGACGGGAGCTGAGGATGTCACTGCTCGCCTGTATGTCACTGGCCGAAAGCCCGTAGTGGGCCAGCACGGCGGGTGTCGCGACGTAGGGGATGGTGATCTGGTTCCAGCCTTGACCGCGTCCGGACACGGTGAAGTGGCGAACCAGACTCGCCTGGCTGGCGTCCGGTGGCATGCCCGCCGGCACCGGCGTCTTCAGGTCGGCGGCCGCGTCCAACTCGACCGCGGTCTTGCTCCCCAGGGCTTGGGCGATCGCCTCGGCCGTCGACCTGGCGCCGGTGATGACGGCAGGGTTTGGCACCTGGGGCGCTGCCGTACTTGCTCCAGCCGGGGCGACACTGAGCCCGGGCCCGCCGCCGCTCTGGTTATTCGGATTCGACAGCCAGACGATGAGCTGATTGTTGGGCAGGTTTCCGCCAGTGAGGGTGTGGTCGTGGGCCTGCTGTGCGGCGGCGGTCACCGTGATCGTGGCGGCGATCCCGACCGCGAGGCTGGCCGCTGCCAATGCCGCTCCGGATCGGGCCTGGTATCGCGCCAGATCGCGTAACGCGAGGCGTACCGCGACTGGTGCCCGACCCGCGAACGCTGCCAGCGCCCTGATTCCCAGTGGGGCAAGCAGAAGCATGCCCGCGGTGGTCGCCAGGATGCCCACGACGATCAGCACGGTGTGCACGTTGTGGGCCAGGATCAGCGCGACGAATCCAGCAGCCGCGAGGCCGGTGCCGAGCAGTGCGAATCGGTGGGCAGGCTGCGGGGGTGCAGGGCGTCCGGACAGCGCCTCGACAATCGGGCGTCTGGCGACCGCCCGGGCCGGCCACCATGAGGAGGCGAGCGCCGTCAGGATCGCCAGGATCGCCCCCGCGATCACCGCCCACCACGGGAGGGCGAACGGGTCGTAACGATGGCCGACGGCCTGCTCGAAAGCGGGAGTCAACGCGAACCACGCCGCAAGTCCGACTACTACGCCAGCCGTCGCACCTACGACCCCGACCGCGACACCGTTGGCCAGCATGACCCGTCGTACTTGCCGGTCGGTGGCACCGATCGCGCCGATCATGCCCAAGGCGCGTAACCGCCGCTGCGCGATCACCGTGAAGCCCGCTACGGACAACAACCCGATGAAAGTCAGCCCGATCGTGGCCAGCAGCAGGACGGCGATCGCCTTGTTGCGCTGTTGCTGGGCCGAGGTCGCCCCCGAGGCCATGACGCCCT
The DNA here is from genome assembly GCA_963737695.1 of uncultured Actinomycetota bacterium. GTDB lineage: Bacteria > Actinomycetota > Actinomycetes > Frankiales > Frankiaceae > DATAZK01. Next base: position 1,273,313 of record CAVTTQ010000008.1, on the reverse strand, counting down.
GAATGCTGCCTCCGCCGGCGGGGAGGCGAAAGTTCATGACTCCGGTGCCGTCGGCCTTCAAGAGCAGCGTCACGCTGGTCGGGGAGGTGATCTCGCCGGCCGGCACCAAGCCAAACGCGTCCTCCAAGTTCTTGGGATTTTCGACGATTCCGACGACTCGCAAGGGCCGTCCGTTGGCCGCCCAGACCGAGCCCACTTTCAGGCCGAACGTCGTCGCGACAGCGTGGGTGACGGCTGCCTGTCCAGCACCCACCGGATAGTGACCGGAGACCAGCCGCAGCATCGGCTTGCTGAACGGCCCATGCGGATCCTGAGCGCGCAGATCCACCGGCGTGATCGACCCGGGGACCGGGACGCTTTCGTGGACGATGGCTTCGACGGTGCCGAACTGCCGTCGCGCAGCGCTCACGTCAGCCGCGACACCTTGCTGGCCCGGACTTGCGATGTCGAGCCTGGCGGTGGCCGTCCCCAAAACGCTTTGGTCGGTGCCCGTCACGTTGGCGACGACGCCGAGACCGACGGTGGTGGCCGCGACCGCGACGGTGAGCAGAGCCAACACGAGCAACTGTTGTCGCCATTCGCGGCGCAGCATTCGCCAGGCCCAACGGCGGATAGCACGGCGGGCGGGCGCGCCCCCACGCATCGGTGGTCGCGCGGCCGCGGACCTGGCCGGCGGAGGAGGTGGAGCGAGGGTGGTGCTCATCGCGTGGGATCGGAATTGAGCAGCGACTCGGGACCCGGTGCCGGTGCGGTCTGATCGACGATCCGTCCGTCGCGCAGAAAGATGACCCGGTCGGCCCACGAGGCCAGCTGCGCGTCATGGGTGACGACGACCCCTGCCACCCCGCCCTGGCAGATCTCCCGGACCAGCCGCATCACGGCCTCGCCGTTGACCGAGTCCAAGGCGCCGGATGGCTCATCAGCGAGCAGCAGGTGGCGTTCGCCGACGATCGCGCGGGCAATGGCCACCCGCTGGCGCTCACCCCCGGAGAGCTCGTCGGGGAAGTGGTCGGCTCGTTCCGCCAGCCCGAGCCGGTCCAGCGCCGCGATGGCTGCCGACCGCGCGGTGCGCATTGCCACACCGTCCAGCTCCAAAGGCAGCGACACGTTCTCGGCGGCGGTAAGACCGGCCAGCAAGTTGAAGTCCTGAAAGACGTAGCCGATCGCCCGGCGGCGTAGTGCGGCTTGCTCGTTGCGCGAGAGTCCCGACAGCGACACCCCACCGATCGTGACCTCTCCGTCCGAGGGCTCTTCCAAGCTGCCCGCGATGGTCAGCAAGGTGCTCTTCCCGGAGCCGCTCGGGCCCATGACCGCGACCAGCTCACCGGGCTCGATGGCCAGATCCACCGCCCGCAGCGCGTGGACCTGGGAGACGCCGCTGCCGTAGACCTTGCTGACCTGGGTGAGTGTCAGTGCGCTCATGGGGCCACCTCCACGCCTGGCGCCAAGGCTGGGTCAGGCGCTGGTGATGCCGTCGGCTTTTGCGGGGTTCCTGCTCGGCGCAGGCGGGCCTCGGCCGCGTCGAGCCAGCGGCTGACCGAGTCGAGGCGGAAGAGTTCGGCGTCGACGACGAGTGCCAGATTGACCTCGTCCGGGCCGGCGTCCCGCTTGACCCGAGTCCATTCCTGCATCAGTTCGACCACGCGGCGCCGGTGGGTCTGGATCACATCGTGAACGTTCACGCCCGGGACACGACTGGCCACCAAGACCTTGATGACCAGCTCGTCGCGGGGCGGGGAGCTCAGGTCGGGAGGGGTTCGCAGCCAGGTGTCCAGCTCGGCGCCGCCGGGAGCGGTGAGACGGTAGGACTTCTGCGAACCGGCCTCGTCCTCACCCTCCGACTCGATCAGGCCGTCGCGTTCGAGACGCTGCAACGTGGTGTACACCTGACCGACGTTGAGCGGCCACACCTCACCCGTGTGCTCCTCGAATTCGTGCCGCAATTGCAGCCCGTACTTCGGTCCTTCACTCAACAGCGCCAACAAGGCGTGCCGAACGCTCATCCGTCCCAGCCTCTCGGTCGAGCCACTCGCTATACCGGGTATATATACCAGGTATGCTCGGGGCCGCCAACGGTCTACGCGCTACGTTTCAGCTATGCCTGCCGCTCCTGAGCCGTTCACCATCAACGTCGACGATGTTGCGCTCGACGACCTGCACCGTCGGCTCGATACGGCCCGGCTTCCTGACCAGGCTCCCGGCGAACTCTGGGATTTCGGCATCCCGGTGGAGGTGGTGCGGGAGGTGGTCGATCATTGGCGCCTCCGCTACGACTGGCGTGCGCGGGAGGCCCGCATCAACGCGTGGCCGAACTTCGTCACCCGGGCGGCAGGGGAGCGGGTGCACTTCATCCATGTGCGCTCACCGGAGCCCGATGCGACGCCCATCGTGCTCACTCACGGCTGGCCGGGCTCTTTCGTCGAATTTCTCGATGTGCTGGGTCCGCTTTCGGACCCGGCGGCTTACGGCGGCGACCCGGCGGACGCATTCCATGTCGTGGTGCCGTCCATGCCCGGCTACGGCTTCTCGGGACCCACGGTCCAGCCCGGTTTCGACTCCTACCGGGTAGCCGACGCGGTGGCCGAATTGATGGACCAGCTTGGGTATGACCGCTACGTAGCGCAGGGCGGCGACTGGGGTTCCATCGTCACCCGCCGACTGGGCGAGGCGTATGCCGACCACCTCATCGGCGTCCACTTCAACATGCTTTTCGCCTTTCCCGACGCCGACGACCCGGACCCCATGGGTGGTGTCACTCCCACCGAGCTCGAGCGGTTCGGGGCGGCCGGCGCTCGTATCGCGAACGGCACCGGCTACATGGCGATCCAGAGCACCAAGCCCCAGACGCTCGCGTACGGACTCACCGACTCGCCCGTGGGCATCGCCGCGTGGATTCTCGAGAAGTTTCAGGTGTGGAGCGACCTTGACGCCGGGGGCTTGGCAGCGACCTTCGGCTGGGACCGCCTGCTCGACAACGTCATGGCCTACTGGCTGACGAACACCGCCGGGTCAGCTGCCCGTCTCTACGCCGAATCGACCCGCCAGGGCCATGCGGCTGACCAGCCCTGGCCGGGGCATGTCGACGTACCGACCGGATACGCGAACCATCCTTACGAACTCCTTCAGACCCCACGCGCCTGGGCCGAGAAGCGCTACCGCATCGTGCATTGGTCCGAGCAACCACGTGGTGGCCATTTCGCTGCCTTCGAGCGTCCGGCGCAGTTCGTCGCGGATCTGCGGGACTACCGCCGAGTGCTCGCTGAGCTCGCCGGCAGCTGACGCGGGGGGAGCCACCATGAGCGCTGCAATCAAGATCTCGCTATGGGCCGGCGCGGGCCATGGAACGGTCGCCGAGGTGGTGACCGCGGTGCAGAGCGCGTCGGACGCCGGCGTTCACGGCCTATGGCTGCCGCAGACGTTGAGTGTGGACGCGTTGACCGCCCTTGCCGTGGCGGCGCATATCGTGCCCGACATCAACATCGGGACCGCCGTCGTTCCCATCCAGGGCAGACATCCGATTCCCCTGGCGCAGCAGGCGTTAACGGTCGCGCAAATAGCTGGACCGGGTCGGCTGACGCTCGGCATCGGCGTCACGCATCCGCCCATTTCCGAGGGCTTCTACGGGATTCCCTATCAGCAGGTCGTCGACCTTTGCCGGGAAGAACTGCAAGCGCTGGGCGGTCTGCTGGGGCCGACCCATCGCAGTGACCACGTCGGCGCCCACCTCACGGCCCGAGGCAGCGTGATGATTGACGCGCCAACTCCTAGCCTCGTACTCGCGGCGCTGGGGCCCCACATGCTTGAAATCGCCGGAGCCTACGCCGATGGCACTGTCACCTGGATGACGGGTCCGAAGACTCTCGGGGAGAAAATCGTCCCGACCATCAAGGCGGCTGCAGAGCGGGCCGGCCGCCCCTCGCCGCGCGTGATTGCCGGACTTCCGGTCTGCGTCACCGAGGAGATCCCGGCCGCCCGTGACCTGATCCGGCCTCGTGTTGAAGGTGCAGCAGGTTTTCCCTCTTACCGGCGCATGCTGGGAGGCGAAGGTCTCGCAGATCTCGCTGACCTCGCCATCATTGGCGACGCGGATCTCGTGCGTGCGCGGGTGCTGGAGTTGGCGGCCGGCGGAGTGACGGAGCTGATGGCTGATGTGTTCGGCACACCCGCCGAACGCGAGGCCACGATGGCTGTGTTGACGTCAATCTGAGGCTGTCAGGTCATTCAGGTTATGGCTCCAAACGACGCCTTTCCGATGTGGTGTGCCATCCGTGCTGCCCGAGCAGACTCACGGCTTCGAGTCGGGTGCGTACGCCGATCTTGTCGAGGATCGTGGCGATGTGCTTGTCGACAGTTCGTGGGCTGATGGAAAGGGTTGAGGCGATCCGTTTTGATGTCAGCCCGTCGGCCAGCAAGGGGACAATCTGCGTTTCGCGTGGCGTGAGACCCAGTTGTCGGGCGTCCGCGGCTGGGTCCGCTTCCGGCTTCTCGTAAAGGAAGAGGATGTCCCTTTTCCCATCGTGCACGCGTCGGATGGCGAGCGAGCGACCATCTTGCCGTCGTAGCAGTGGAGGTCCGGCGGTGGCCGGCTGTCTGCCCAACCAGGTATTGAGTTCCTCCGGAAGCTGCCGCGGACCGCCGGCACCGAAATATCTCTGGAGAAGTTCGAGCGCGTGCGAACTCATCTGCTCCGGCAGTCCGTCCCGGCCGAGGCTCAGGGCTGCCTCGCCATGATCGTCTGCGAGCTGGTGGACGACTTCCAGCATGAGCCTCGCGCGCTGCAATGCGACCACATGGCGCCAGGCGTGAACGAGGTGGGCTCGCAGCAGGTTGCACATCATTCGATCGCGCGCCGGAAATCCCCGTCGTTCGCGGTTGGCCGCAATCCCGACGACGAGTTTCGGGTCAGGGAGCGCGAAGCTGATCTGGTCCTCGATACCGAGGGGTCGATAAAGCTGCTGGTAAAGGTTGGTGCGGTGGAAGTCGGCGACGCTCAGAAAATCGGAAATGGCGTAGGGACGGCCGTCGTGGGTCCGCTGGTACAGGGCAATGACCGGATGTTCCATGACGTTATTGATGAAAGCCTCGTCGAGCTCTCGTAGCCGGTCCGGATCGGTGGGTGCCAGCTCCCAGTCGGAGCGCACCATGGCCAGCTGCCCTCCCTTCAGATCCACCTCATTCCACGACACCACAGCGGCCGGCAAGACGACAGAAACGGTCTCGACGGCGCATTGGCGGAGTTCCTCGATCGAACTCACATTCAAGAATGATTCGGCGGCTTCAAGGACCGCTGTCAGATCACGTTGCGACAGCGCCACATCGGCCATCTCGGATCCTTCTGCAATTGCGCGGCCGTCCCCGCGCGTACGTAGTTTTGCCCATTTTCACGGCCGTGTCGATCAAGGGAAACTCCACGCGGCAGCAGAACCAACAGTGGCGACGTGCCGACCTGAAGCGAGTCGTGTAACCGGGGTGCGTCCATCGTGAGAGAAGGGTTTGTCGAGCCGTGGAACCTGTGAACCCGAGGACGCAGCGACTCATCGGTATCAGCGGCTTGGTATTCATTGCGATTGTCGCGGCATCGATTTTCGTGACCCCGAACAGCCCGAGCAGTACCGCCAGCGCGACGAACGTCGTCGCGTACTACCACGTGCACAAGACCGCGGCGGGCGTCTCAGGTCACCTGATCTCGCTGGCAGTATCGCTGGCGCTGTTCTTTTTTTGGTATCTCCGCGACTTCATCTCGACCACGCTGGGGACCAAGCGGCTGGCGACGATCGGGTTTGCGGGTGCCGTGCTGTTCGCCGTCAGCGGGGGACTGGCCGCCGGTGCCTTCTACGCCATCAACGACACGGTGGGCCATGTGGATCCGTCCACCATCCAGACTCTCAACCTGCTCCAGGGGGACGTCTCTGACGGTTTGGGCGAGGCCGGAGTGGCCGTTTTCTTGCTCGCGAGCAGCATCGCGATTCTGCGCGGCAGCGGCCGAATGCCAGGGTGGGTCGCTTGGCTCGGCATCGTGCTCGGGATCGCCTCGCTGCTCGTCTTCGGGCTGGGTCTACCGGCGATGGGGCTGTGGCTGCTCATCAGCTGCATCACCATGCTCGTGCGGACGAACTCGGCGACCACCCCGACGGCGAACAAGCCGGAACCTGCGCTGGCCTGACTGCTGGAGGTTAGGACCCGATGGCGAAGTCGCTGTCAACCTGTGGCGGCTGCGTCGAGACCGCCAGGTCGCGGCCGTTGTCCCGGTAAACGGAGCCGTTCGTCGCGGCGACGGCCCAGCAGTCGTGACCGTCAACGGCGCGGCCGGTGACCCGCCCCCAACGAGCGTCGCCGTATCCGTAAATCCGCTCCACCCAGTCGCCGACGCTGAGGTCAGACCCGTGGGTTCGGCTCATCCTCGCACTTGCCATGGTTTCACCGTCCTTTGCCGCGCTGTGCACCCAACCGCTGGGAAATCGCGTGGCCGCGGGGGCTGGACGGCGACGAACCCGTGCAGGGGAAACTAGTCCCGACCCGATCCGGTGCCAACCCCCACTTCCGGCTTCCCGTCGTGCGGACCGAGTTGCGGCAGCACGGGGCGTTACGCTCCACCCATGCGAGCGCGGGCAATCTTGCTGCCCGTGCTGGTCATCCTGCCCCTGGGATCGCTGGGAGCGTGCGGGAGTTCCAGCAGCTCGCAGGCGTCTTTGACGGTGGACACGCCGCCCAGCTACACCGGCTCGCAGATCACGATCCCGGGCGATCAGTTGAAGGCGTCACTGGGCAGCCACGGCACCACCGTCGCGCTGCCCTATCGGAGCGGCAGTTATCCAGTGCACAAAGGCGAGACGATCTCGGTGAAGGTGACATCTTCCTTGCCGCCGATCTCCAGCACCGAAGCGGTGGCGGCGCCCCCGATCCGCTGCACCATCACGGTGGGAGGTAAGGCCGTGGCGACCAACACGGGAGTTGATGCGTGCAGCGCGCGCTACACCGTTCGCTAGGGGCCCTCTAACCCAACGCCTGCCTGACCTCGTCCGGTGTCGCAGGGCGTTTTCCGAGCTGATGTAACCGATCCACGACCGCGGCGACCACCTCGGCGTTCGAGGGCTTGCCCAGCTCCCCGTAAGGATGGTCTCCGAGTCCGAAGGCCAGCCCCCCTCCCGCGGCGACCACCCAGTCGACCATCGGAAGGACGCTCCCCATGCTGCACTCCGCGGTCCACGTGATGGGGACGTCGGGCATGAAGCGCCGCAGGGCGTCAAGGCCCTCAGCTGTAGCCGGATGGACCGAAAGCATCCGGTCGGACAGGACGAGTTCGGCGTAGACGGGTGCCGGCCACAAGCCCTGCTCCAGCAGAGCGCCAAGCAGCCGGAGCGAGCCGACATTCCAACAGATTGCCGCCGGCGTCACCCCCGCGGCGAGGATGCCTTCGGTCAGGTAGCGCACCGTGGCGACGGTGTTGACGTAAAGCCCTTCCTCGGTCCGGAACGAGCGGGTGCCGGCATCATAGGGATCGAGATTGAAGGATCCGAGGTCGACGGGTGCCAGTTCGGGCTTCGCCGCGGCATCGGTCAGCGTCGCCAGCCGCACTGCGGGTTCAGCTCCGGTGCCGGCGCCCAGCGTGCACATCGTCACCGCGTCACAGCTTTCGTTGATTCGCCGAACAGTCTCAGCCAAAAGGTCGGGCTCTGCCGACTGGCTGCCATCAGGGTTGCGACCGTGGAAGTGGACGATCGACGCGCCGGCCTCGACGCACGCGGCGGCGCTGGCGGCTATCTCTTCCGGGCTCCACGGGACGTGTGGGTTGATGGTCTTCGGGGCGAATTCGTTCATGCGGACCGTAATGACGACACCGTCGCCAGACTCAGAAGGCCCGTCGCCCGATTGAGAGGGGTCGTCTGCAGACGGGGGAGGATCGATCACGGGGGTCTGCCCCTCAGTCGGGGTGCCACAAAGCTTGACACCGAAGGTCAATCTTCATACCAACCATAGGTACCAACAAAGTGCCCTGGGGAGCCGCCTCGTCGAGCACGGAGCTGAAGGCCACTGTGAGAGCGTGACCGCACTGCCCGTGCCGCCTCGACGGCTGTGGCCCTACTACGCCGTTTCCGGGACCGTGACCCTTGGATACGGCTCGATCTACGCCCTGCTGGCTAACCTGCGAGACCGTTTTGGCTTCTCTGAGGCTGAGCTCGGCGTGATTGCCGGCGCCGGCTTCCTGGCCGGTCTGCTCGCTCAATTGCTGCTGTCGAGGCAGGCAGACCGAGGCCGGGCGGCGGCCATGATTGTCGGCGGGCTATTAGCGGCGACCCTGGCGATGGTGGGTTGTGCCGTCGCCAGCCAATTTTGGGTTTTTGTGCTCGCCCGCGTCCTGCTGGGGCTCGGTAGCGGGTCCGTTGCTCCTGCAATCAGACGAATAGTCGTGCTCGAATCCCATGACAGGCTTGGCGCAAATCTGGGCCGCCTCGCGTCATTCGAGCTGGCCGGGTTCGTACTCGGCCCGGTGATAGCGGCCGGCGCCGCTCAGGTGCTGGGGATCCGGGCACCGTTCATCTTGCTCGCGGTGCTCTTTTCCCTTGCCCTCATCACGGCAACTCGGATGGATCTGTCCGCGGGTGTCTCGAGTTCACGACCTCGAGTCCTGCGCGGTCTGCTGGCGAGGCCCGCGATGAGGGCGGCACTCGCGTCGTGCGTGGCTTTCTACATCACGGTAGGCACGTTTGAAGCTGTCTGGGCAGTCCTGCTTCGTGACAACGGGGCCTCGACCTGGCTGATCGGTGTGACGCTGTCGCTGTTCACGGTTCCGATGATTTTCCTCGCGCCCATCGGCGGTCGGGTGGCGCAACGGCGAGGGCCGATGCGTGTGGCGGCAGCGAGTATCTCACTCGCGACGGTCTGCACTTTTGCCTACGGCGTGGTGCCGAGCTTGTGGATGCTGCTCGCAGTTTCGCTCGTCCACGCCGTTGCGGATTCATTCACGATGCCCGCAAACCAGGTGGCCGTTGCCATCGCGAGCCCGGTGGAGGACATCTCGTCAGGCCAAGGACTTCTCGGTGCCACCGGTCTGGCCGCAGCAGGGGTGAGCGGGCTCCTGGCCGGTTGGCTCTACGAGTACCAGGGCCGCGCGGTGCTTTTTGCCGCGGCTGCGGCGGCGATGGTTTGTTTCCTCATCCTGGCGTTGGTATTGGACGCCGCCGGACGACCGAGACGCCCCGGCGCCTTCGCATTAGCTGATGCCGCAGTTGGGCCCCCAGTCTGACGGGCAGGTATCGGGCATATGGATGGAGCTAGGCGAAGGATGGTGGCTCATGGAGATGATGCACGCGGCCGTAGTGACGTCGTTCGACGAGCCGCCGCACTATCAGGAATTCGAAGTTCCGCAGCCGGCGTCAGACGATGAGCTGCTCGTCGACGTACTCGCCGTCGGCTTGCATCCACGCACCAGGACCGGAGCCGCCGGCGCGCACTACACGAGCACCGGCACGTTGCCCATGATTCCCGGCATCGACGGGGTCGGTCGGCGACCAGACGGGAAACGGATCTACTTCGTGTCGGACGACGACGTCATCGGCACGATGGCCGACAAGTCCGTGGTGGACGTGCGGCGGTCGATCGAGCTGCCCGATCACGTTGATATTGCTAAGGTCGCGGCCGCGATGAACCCGGCCATGTCTGCCTGGGTGGCGCTGCGACGTCGGGTCCCCCTCGAGTCGGGTCAGAGTGTGCTCGTGCTCGGAGCCACCGGCAACGCTGGAACCATGGCTGTCCAGGTCGCCAAGCGGCTGGGAGCCGGGCGAGTGGTGGGTGCTGGACGCGCCCTCGATCGCCTCGGTTTTCTGACCTCCGTCGGCGCCGACGAAGTGGTCCAACTGACCGACGATGCCCAAGCCACGGCGGCAGCGCTTGGCGAAGCGGCCGCCGAGGTCGACATCGTGATCGACTACCTCTGGGGGACCCCGGCACAGGACGCCATCATGGCAATCTTGACGCAACGGTCTGACCCCAGCCGTGAACTGAATTGGATTCAGATCGGCGCGGTCGCGGGTCCCACCATCGAGCTGCCGTCCGTGGCTCTGAGGTCGGCCAATTTTCGGCTGCAGGGCAACGGTCAGGGTGCGGTCTCGGCCCGGGTTTATCTCGCCGAGCTGCCGTCACTCGTCGACGAGATCGACGCGGGCACCATCGTCGCCACGGCAAACAGCCTTCCCCTCGCGGACGTCGAGGAGGTCTGGCTTCGACCGGATGTGCCGGGCGAGCGGACCGTTCTCATCCCCTAGCGCTCATCCCCTGACCGCGTGGTCCCTCGAAGACCGACCCGTTGGGGGAGGTCGCGGAGCCGAACTGAAGCTGTGTTACAAATTGGTCTCGAAGAGTGTGTGCTGCGTCATATGACGTGATTCAGGCCACTAGTCTCGCCCGGGATCACACCGTCATGCCTGTGCTCGCTTTGGTCCATTCGTCTTGCACCTGATCTGGAGATTGCACTATGCCGCGTAGCTCAAACCTGCGGGTCGCAGCCCGCTCGAAGGGACGCCGGGGGCCGCTGGCCTCCGTCGCCACCCCTGTTGCCATCGGAGCGGTGCTAGCCCTCGGGCTCGCGGCGTGTGGTCGCTCGAGCAGCACCCCATCGGGGACGCCGTCCAACGGTGGGGCGAGCGCCTCCGCTTCGGCGACGACCGCAGCCGCCGGTGATTTCGGGTCGCTCAAAGCCATCTGCGGACCGGGTAAGCCCTCAGGACCCACCACGCGCGGCTTGACCAATACCACCATCCGTATCGGGGTCACCGCCGACCCGGGTGCTGCCGCAGCTCCCGGCTTGGAGCAAGAATTCTTCGACACCGCCGACGGTTTCAGCAAGTGGTGTAACGCCGCCGGTGGAATCGGCGGCCGCAAGGTCATCATCGACAAGTGGGACGCGAAGCTCTTCAACGTCGGTCAGGTGATGACCGACGCATGCCAGAAGGATTTCTTCCTGGTCGGCAACGGCAACGCGTTCGACAGTGCCGGCGTGAAGGTTCGTGAAGGCTGCAAGCTGGGTGACATCCCGGCCTACGTTGTCTCGCCGCAGGCCGTCAACGGCAAGTACCAGGTGCAGGCCGCACCGGTGCCGCCGAACTACATCAACAACGGCGCCATGCGGCTGCTGGCCAACGCCTACCCCGACACCAAGACCGACGGTGTTGGTGTGGCCGGTAGCAACCTGGCCTCGCTGATCCCGACCGGCATGAAGGCTGTGGAATACCTCAAGGACATCGGCATCAAGGTGCCGGTGTACCAGGCGCAGCCGCCTTTGGTCGACAACTACCGGCCGTACATGGAGCAGATGAAGGGTGCCGGCGTCAAGGGCATCTACATCATCTCTGCGCAGGACCCGAGCCCGATCGTGCAGGCCATGAAGAACGTCGGCTGGAACCCGGACTGGATCCTCTACAGCGTCCAGTTCTACGGGCCGCAGGCCGTGTCCGCGGCGAAGGCCACGCCGGTGTTCCCGCCGAGCTACGTCCAGTTCACCGCCTTGCCGTTCGAGCTGGCTTCGCAATACCCGGTGCTGCAGCAGACCGAAAGCATCGTGAAGTCCGCTGTCCCGAACGCCAAGCTGACGTCGTTCACGCTCTCGTCGATGAACGCCTGGACGCTGTTCGCCCAGTCGGCCACCGCATGCGGAGCAAACCTGACGATGGACTGCATCCTGCAGAAGGCGAAGGCCAACACTAGCTGGACCGCCGGTGGCCTTTACCCGCCGCAGAACATCCAGACCGGAGCGGCGTCACCTTGCATCGCGCTGGTGAAGCTCACTCCGACCGGCTTCGTCTATGACAAGAAGGTCACCGCTCCGACCAGCGGGGCGTTCAACTGCGACCCTGACAACCTCAAGCAGGTCAAGACCTACGTCACGAGCAGCTGACCTGGAGCCCAACCAGTAGTGCATTTCGTGAGCCTCACCGATCCTTTGTGTGGATCGGTGAGGCTCACGAATTTCTGGCGTGCGATCCTGCCCCCAGCCGCACGCGTCGCAAGGAGTGGATCATGACTGCAGCCGACGAGACCGGACCGGTGAAAGCCACCGCCTGGGTCGCCGCCCGACTCGCTGCACCGATCGAGGCGCTGGAGATCCAGACCGTCGAGATCCCGGCCCCAGGACCGAACGAAGTGCGGATCTCGATCCACGCGTTTTGCCTCGACTACAACGACATCGACACCATCTACGGGCGATACTTCCTGCTCCCGTTCGAGCCGCCTTTCACGCCTGGGATGGCGGCCGCCGGGATTGTCGAAGCGGCCGGCCCAGGCGCGGAGGCGCTGCTCGGAAAGCGGGTAGTCGGCTGCACCGCGAGCGCCAAAGGCTCGTATGCGTCCAAGGCTCTGCTCGGCGCTTCGAGCGTGCAGCTGCTCCCGAGCTGGCTGAGCTTTACCGACGGCGCAGCCATGTACTTCCCGTATCTGCTGGGCTGGCTCGCGATCCGCAAGCGCGCTCGGGTACAGGCCGGTGACGTCGTCCTCGTGCATGCTGCGGCGGGCGGAATCGGGTCAGGCGTGGTCCAGCTGGCCAAGGCTTTCGGCGCCACCGTCATCGCCACCGCAGGCACCGACGCGAAAGTCGAATTCTGCTACGAGCTCGGCGCCGATTACGCCGTCAACTACACCACCGACTCCTTCGTCGAATACGTCAATGACGTGACTAACGGGCGTGGTGTGGACGTCGCCTTCGACACCGTCGGTGGCCAGGTCACCCAGGACACGTTCAAGGTGATGGCCTTCAACGGGCGCCATCTGATCGTCGGCTTCTCCGCCGACATCGGCGTCGAGGAACATCCCATCAGCCTGCAGCCCGGCATCTACGGCAATTTCGACATGTGCGGGGTGTGCTTCGCCTTCGTCGACTCGCCCCGGGGTCCGCGGCTGTTCGGCATGAACTTCCTGTCCACCGCTGAAGGAGTAGCGATGTGGGCGGAGATTCTGCAGCTGGCCAAGCAGGGCAGGATCCGGCCGGTGATTGGTCGGGAGATCGCCTTCGACGAGGTCCCCGAATCCCTGCGGGCTCTCGAGCAGCGGAAAACAACCGGCCGCACGGTTGTCCGCGCTCCATAGCGTGCCGCCAACCATGCGACTACCTATGGGACGGACTACATCGGTACGTGAGTCTGCCGTGACTGCGGCGTGGTGGGCAGCACCAAGTCGCCGTAGGTGTGGCCCGGCGTGTGCTTCCAGCGCTCCTGGAGCCGCAGCACGTGGACGAACAGGCCGATCAGCAGTACTGCAGAGATGCTGATAGTGACGATCGCAGCTGTCATTTCGTCGAAGAACGCCAGGATGACGGCGGTGCCCATCAGGGTGAAAGCCAGGATGAGCGTCGCCGTGGCTTTGCTTTGACCAGACTCCATTGGTACCTCCTGGAGGCGACGATGCTCCCTTCTGCCTGTCTGGGCAAGGGTTTCACCGCTTTGACCGGCCGCTACGTCGATGGGATCGACGGATGTTGACGTTGCGGGGTCGGGTCAGCGCCGGGATTCAAGACCTCTCGCGATGGATGACAATTCACGCTGACGCCTACCAGCGGGCGACCGGCTCGGTGTTGGTTCCCGGCAGCCTGAACGTGGTCATCGACCGCCCTTGGGTCATGACCGAGCATTCGGTGCGGTTGGAGGCGTCCGACGTGGGAGTCGGTAGCGCAGTGAAACCAAAGGCGCCGCGGGCTCATGGCCGCCTGAGACGGTCCTGAGCCCGCGGCGCCGGAAGGCGATCGGGGGAGAGGTCAGGAGTCGAAGACGACCAGCCCGCGGATGTTGCGCCCAGCGTGCATGTCGTCATAGCCCTGCTGGAGTTCGTCGAGCGAATAGCGGCGGGTCACCATCTCCTCCAACTGCAGCAGTCCGCGCCGGTAGAGGCTGAGCAGTCGTGGGACCGCGACGGCTGGTGCGTAGGCGCCGTACAACGAGCCCCGCAGCTGCTTTTGCCAGATCGTCAGCTCGAACAGCGAGAGGTTTGCCTGCGCCTCCGTCCACGGTGCGATCGCCGTGACGACGGCATTGCCGCCTTTGCGTACCAGTGCCATCAGCGGCCCGACCATGTCACCATGTGCGACGCCGACCGTGAGGATGGCGCTGTCAGCCATGACGCCGCGGGTGATTTCGGTCAGCAGGGGCATCGCCTCCTCCATGGACGCCGCGGTGTGAGTTGCGCCGAAGATCTTGGCCTGGTCGAGCTTCCAGGGGACGGGGTCGATGGCCACGATCTGCTCGGCGCCCGCCACTCGTGCACCTTGGATGGCTGCGGCACCGATGCCGCCGACGCCGACAATGACGACGGTGTCTCCAACCTGGACGTCGGCGGTGTTGACCGCTGACCCGAAGCCGGTCGTCACACCGCAACCAATCAGGGCGGCGAGCTCCAAAGGGAGGTCCTGGTCGATCTTGACCGTGGAGGCTTCGTTGACAACGGTGTACGGGCTGAATGTGCCCAGGCCGGTCATCCTGGTCAGGCCCTCGTCGCCGATGTGCGTACGGAAGGTCCCGTCCAGGGGTAGTCCGCCCATGATGTGAGCGCCCAGGTCGCACAGGTTCGCCGCGCCGCTCATGCACCACCGGCAGTGGCCGCAAGAGGGGATGAAGGCAAGAACCACATGGTCGCCGGGCGCGACCGTCGTCACGCCTGCTCCGACTGCTTCGACGACCCCCGCTCCCTCATGGCCGCCGACCAGCGGAAATCCCGTGGGCATGTCGCCTGTGATCGCGTGGTCGTCGGAGTGGCAGAGCCCAGAAGCCGCCAGCTTCACCAGTACTTCGCCGGCGTGTGGCGCGTCGAGTTCAACGTCCTCGATCGACCATGGCTTGCCGATCTCCCTAGCGATCCCGGCCCGTGTCTGCACGATTTCTCCCTCTCGACGCGCTTACTGAAGATTCTGAGCTCGGCGGCGAGTGACGTCAGCCGATCAAACTACTTATACCCCTGCTTACACCCGGCGAAGTACGGTCTTCGCGTGGACGGGCGTGCCGCCGGAGACTTCGGCGATTGGCTCGACCATTTCCAGGCTGCTCGCGCCGCTGGGGCAGCGGTCGAGGTGCCCTGCGGATCGTGTGCGGCATGCTGCAGCTCCGGGCAGCTGATTCCGGTCGAGGCTGATGACGCCGCCGCCCTCGAGCACATTGCGATCCAGGACCTGGCCGCGATGCCGGGCCAACCCGGTGCCTACCTTCTCAGGCACGACGAATCCGGACGTTGTTCTCAGCTCGGCGCGGCCGGCTGTTCGATTTACGCACATCGACCGCGTGCCTGCCGCACGTATGACTGCCGCATTTTCCCGGCAGCGGGCCTGCGCCCGGACCAGCCACTCATCGCAGAAGCGGCCGAGCGGTGGCGCTTCAGCCACGATTCGGCGCGAGCGGGTGAGCGCCACGCCAACGTGCGGACGGCTGCCGTCGTACTGGGGTTTCCAGGGGGTCTCACCGCGCCCGCGAGCCCGACCCAGCATGCGCTCGCCGCGATTGAAGGAGCCGACGAGCTCTGACCTCGTGAGCCAGGGCTTCGGATGCCGGCACCCAATAGACCCGACTGCGGCGTTCGCGGCAGGATCTCGGTCATGCGTATAGGCCTGCACGCTCTCGGGATCGGCACCGGCGCCCGGCGTGACGTCATCGACGCCGTCGCTCAGGCGGCGGAGTCACTGGGATTCGCCACCCTGTGGGCGGGCGAGCACGTCGTGATGATTGACGAGCCCGAGTCCCGTTACCCCTATTCAGACGACGGACGCATTGCGGTGCCGGCCGATGCCGACTGGCTCGATCCGCTGATCGGGCTCAGCTTTGCGGCGGCGGCCACGTCCGAGATTCGTATTGCCACCGGCGTCCTGCTGCTGCCCGAACACAACCCGGTGCTGCTCGCCAAGCAAGCCGCGAGCCTTGACGCGCTCTGCGGAGGGCGCCTGACGCTGGGGGTTGGAATCGGATGGTCGGCCGAGGAGTTCGCGGTGCTCGGCGTGCCGTTCAAGGGCCGCGGCAAGCGACTCGACGAGTACGTGGCAGCCATGCGGACCCTCTGGCGTGAGGATGTCGCGACCTTTCATGGCACGTTCGTCAATTTCGAAGCGGTACGGGTGAATCCGCGGCCCGTGCAGGACCGCCGCATCCCGATCTTTCTCGGTGGCAACAGCGACGCGGCGCTCGGTCGGGCCGCGGCCTTCGGTGATGGTTGGTACGGCTTTTACCTGACCCTCGAGGAAGTGGCGGAGCGCCTGCAGGTGCTCCGCCGGCTGTGCGGCGAGAGCCAGCGGGATCCGAGCGAAATCCATACCGCGGTGGCGCTCACCGACGGCGAACCGGCGCAGCGCGAGCGTTTGGCTGGGCTCGGGGTGGACGAGGTGGTTCTCGTCAGCGCTCCACCGCCGGATCCGGCGGATGTAGCCGACTGGTTGACCGAGCTCGCGAAAGGTTGGCTGGTGTAATCCCGGCCGGCCTCAATCCTGAGCGCGTCCCTTGGTGCCGGTGAGGAATACGGGCCCTTGCAGCAGGTATTCCGGTGCTGACCGGGTGGCCTGCGACTGCGCCCGGGCCAGCGACCCCTCGCCCGCGCCGGGCTGGCAGATCCAGAAAAGGTCGTCCCTGATCCCCTCGAAGCACAGATCGGCGACCTCCGACAAGGGGGCGAAGGTGACTTCCTGGCCGGCGGCCTTGGCGCGTTCCAGCAGTCCGGGCAGCCCGTCGCGGCCCGTTTCGGCGGGTGGCGCGCCTGGCCTGTCGTAGCGGGGGAGCCGGTTGCGTCCGGGCTGCCAGATGCCGGTCTTCATCATTCCCGGCGTGCGTGTGGAGGGATACAGCAGGTGGGCGCTCACCTTCGCGTCGAGCTGGCGCAGCTGTCCCCACAAGCATTCGGTAAGAGTGGTGACGGCGGCCTTGGTGGTCGCGTAGATGGCGCTGTTGACCAGGGGCGTGAAACCGCCGTTGCCGGACGTGGTGTTGACGACGGCCCCTTCGGTGTCCTGCTCGAGCATCGTCGGCACGAACGCATTGATGCCGTTGACGACGCCCATCACGTTGACGTCCAGCGACCATCGCCAGTCGTTGACATGGTGCTCCCAGAAGTGGCCATCGGCCCCTGACCCGATCCCCGCGTTGTTGCACACCAGGTGCACGGCTCCGTAGGCCTCCAACGTGGCGTCGCGCAACGCTTCGACCGACGCGAGCTCAGTGACGTCGGTGACCACTCCGATGACGTCGCGGCCCTGGTTGCGCAGCTCCAGCGTGGTCTGCTCGACCAAGGCAGCATCGATGTCGGCGATCACCGCTTTCATGCCCTCTGCCGTGAAGCGCTCGACGAGCGCCCGTCCGATGCCACCGGCGCCACCCGTGACGACGGCGACCTTGCCAGCGAAGTCCTTCATGAGTCCCCTTACCCGATGGAATTCTTTACACCGCACTCAGCGCCTGTGACAGTGCCATAGACGGCTTCACCGATGAGCCCGTGGGTGACCGCACCCGTCCGGGAGGACACCATGAGCACGCATACCCGGCCTGCAGACGACCGTTACGTCGTGATCTCGTCCGACGGCCATGCCGGGGCTGAACTTCACGACTACCGCGACTACCTCGAAAGCCGCTATCACGCGCAGTTCGACGAGTGGGCACAGGGTTTCGTCAACCCGTGGGCTGATCTGCGGGCCGCCACGGCTTACCGCAACTGGGACAGTGCCGCTCGCCAACGCGAGCTCGAGGACGACGGCGTCGTGGCAGAAGTGCTGTTCCCGAACACGATCCCGCCCTTCTTCCCGTCGAGCAATCTGCTGCTTCGGCCCCCCACAAAGGACGAGTACGAGCTGCGCTGGGCGGGGCTGCGGGCCCACAACCGCTGGATGGTCGACTTCTGCAACGACACGCCTGGCAGGCGGGCCGGAATGGCGCAGATCCTGCTCAACGACGTTGACGACGCAGTCGCTGAGGTCGAATGGGCCGCGGAGCATGGCCTTTTCGGGGGTGTTCTGCTGCCCGGTGTGCCACCGGATTGCGACTTGCCGCCGCTGTTCGCCCCGGACTACGACCCCATCTGGGCGGCGTGCCAAGACCTGAACATGCCGGTCAACAACCACAGCGGGTCTGCCGGCCCCGCTGCCGGCCCATACGTGGCCTCCATGGCCGTCTTCATGCTGGAGCTGGCCTGGTTCTCCCATCGAGTCTTCTGGCACATGGTGCTCGGGGGAGCGTTCGCCCGCTATCCCGGGCTCAAGCTGATCCTGACCGAGCAGGCCTGCGGTTGGGTACCCGGCGTGATCACGCATCTTGATCACCAGTACTCACGCTTGGCCGACCCCAACACCGCCGAATCGCATTTCGGCGGGGGATTGATCGCGCAGGTCCCAGAAAAGCCGAGCTACTACTGGGAGCACAACTGCTATGCCGGAGCGAGCTTCTTTCGCCCCAGCGAGGCTCCGCTTCGTCACGAGATCGGTATCAGCAAGATCATGTGGGGCCAGGACTACCCACACACCGAAGGCACTTACCCGTACACGACCGAGGCGCTGCGCAACACCTTCGCCGGGATCGCCACTGATGAGGTGGCAAAGATGGTGGGCCTGAACGCCGTCGATGTTTACGGCTTCGACCTCGACGTGCTCACACCTGTCGCGCAGCGGGTCGGCCCCACCGTCGCTGAAGTCAACGAGCCGCTCGACGTCCTTCCCGCTGATTCACGGTCCATCGCCTTTGCCCAGGAGCCGCTCAAGCCCTGGTAAGCGTGAGTAGGTGTGGTCAGCTCAGCAGATGCGGTGAGGGCGAGCGGTTGGCTCAGGCGAACGCCAGATCCGGGTTCGGCGGCACCGGCTGGTCGTGGATTTCCGCCTCGGTGGCGCCGATCCGCTCGGCGATCGCCGCCAGCTTGGAGGCATCGAAATTCGGGTAGCAGCGCAACGCGTTCAGCCCCAGAATCTTGTGCGCTTCCTCAATCGGACAGTCGTGGAACTTGATACGCAGCCAGTCACGGGTGTGAGGCCAGGTGCCCTCCGGGTGCGGAAAGTCGTTGCCCCACGTCATCTGATCCACGCCGATCTCATAGCGCCGCGCAAATTCCAGCTCTTGCAACCCGATTCCGACGAAGCAATTGCGGCGGTAGTAGAAGCTGGGCTTCTCCGGCAGTGTCTGGCGGTAGACATCACCGAACTTGAGCGTGGCGTGAAGCCCCTCCCACTGCTCGTCAAAACGGTTGAACAGGTCGGGAACCCACCACGAGCCGTCCTCGGTGACGGCGAACTTCAGGTCGGGGAATCGTTCGAAGACGCCGCCCCAGATCATCGACCAGAGCGGGCGCGCGGCGAAGAACCACGCCTCCGAGGCATAAATCGGCAGTGCGCCGGCAGCGATCGAAATGTCGCGCGGCGAGCCACCTGAGTGCACCGTGACGGCCAGCCCCCGCTCCTGGCAGGTTGCCCATACCGGGTCGTACTTGGGATCGTTGTACGACGCGTGCGGAGCCCATTGGCTCGGGATCATTACGCCGGCCCACACACCCGATTCGTGCGCTCGCACGATCTCCGCGACTCCGGCATCGACATCGTGGATCACGGGCACCGTGGCGATCCCGCCCCTTCGATCCGGACTCTCGCTGCAGAGATCGGCCAGCCAGCGATTGTGTGCCCGCGCTCCTGCCATGGCCAGCTCCGGATCGTCGGAGCCGGAGGCGGCAAGTCCGGTGCCGAACGGCGAGGAAGTCACGCCCCCGATGCCCAGCACGTCGGCGTCGGGAAATATCACTTCGGCGGCGATGCCGTCGTTGTCGAGCTCACGCTCACGAAGGGCCGAGTCCCACGACGCCTTGTTTCCGCCGTCGCCGGTCTTGGCCAGGAACTTCTCGCGGAATTGCTGCTGGGCGTTGTTGAAGTTCGCGGCTCGCAGGTCTTCCATCGACGCCAATCCGGCGAGGAATTCGTCGTAGCGAGCGCGGAAGCCCGGATCCATGTATTCGCGGTAGCGATCGGCCGGCGGACCGGCATGGCAGTCGGAGGAGACGATGAGGTATTTGCCCATGTGCCGGCCCTTCGAGGACGCCCGGCGGCTACGTCGCCGCCCATCTCGGCTGTCCATGACAGTGTCACAGATGCCACCGGAGATCAAAGCGAGCGGTCGAGCGCACGTGGGTGCAACCCCGCAGCCGCAAGCGTGACCTACTCGGCGGGCAGCAGCCGCGCGAGAATGGCATCCAGACAGAACCGAAAGACCTCATCGATGTCGATGGAGTGGCTGAGTTCGTCACGCAACTCCGGATCGCCACCCTCCCACCGAGCTGCGCCGCGAACGGTGCTGTCATGGTCGATGCCGAAGTCGACGACGATGAACCCACCCAGCTGAAAAAGGATGGTGCGCAGGGCGAACGCGGCGTCGCGGCCGTGCAGGCCGGCAGCCTCAACCTCACGGGCGATCCGCTGCTGGGCCTGGGCAAAAATCGCCTCTCCGCGCCCGGCCGTGCGTGAAACGGCGATGACGTGGGGACGCCGACGAACCTCGGTCACCAGCGCCATGCACAGCGAGGAGATCCGAGCTGCTGGTGTCTTGCCCCGTGGCCGAAGGCGTCCGAACTCATCTGTCAGCCGTTCAATGATCTTGTCGAGAATGTCCTGCCGCCCACCCACGTGCCAGTACACCGTCGGTGTGCGTACGCCGAGGTCTCCGGCCAGGCGTCGCATGCTCAACGCCTCGACTCCCTCGCTTTCGATAATCGCCATCGCCGCATCGAGGACCGCGTCAGGGGTGATCGCGACCCGGTCCACATCCGTCATCGAAGTCCCGTCAACGTCGGCCCCGCCGACCGCCAACGGGTTCGGCTCCATGACACAGTCCATCAGAGAGGTTGTTTGCATACCGGCGAGGGAAGAGGTCTGAGAATGCCGGCACTCGAACGCAAGTGGTGGACGCTCATCGCGGTCTGCGTCGCCACCTTCATGCTGCTGCTCGATATCACCGTGGTGAACGTCGCGCTGCCTGACATCCAGCAGTCGCTGCACTCGAGCTTCAGCGACATCCAGTGGGTGGTCGACGCCTACTCCCTCACCCTCGCCGCATTCCTGCTCACCGCCGGTGTCATCGGAGACATGTTCGGCCGGCGTGAGGTATTCGCCATCGGCCTCGGTGTCTTCTCCGTCGCCTCCTTGATCTGCGGACTGTCGACGACCTCCCTCATGCTCAATATTTCGAGGGCTGCGCAGGGTGTGGGAGGGGCGATCATGTTCGCCACTTCCCTGGCGCTGATCGCAGCGGCCTTCTCCGGGAAGGAACGGGGCACTGCCTTCGGGATCTACGGAGCCGTCCTTGGCGGGGCGGTAGCCGTCGGTCCGCTGGTCGGAGGGGCCATCACCAGCGGCATCGGCTGGCGCTGGATCTTCTTCGTGAATGTGCCAATCGGCATCCTGGCCATCATCGTGACGTTGACCCAGATTCAGGAGTCCAAGGACCCGAACCAGCGCCGCGTCGACTGGATCGGATTCGTCTCGTTCTCCACCGCTCTCTTCATGCTGATTTTGGCCCTCATCCGGGGCAATGACGACGGCTGGGACAGCACCCTGATCGTGAGCCTGCTGGTAGGGGCCGTGGTGTTGCTGACGGTCTTCCTGGTGGCCGAGTGGCGGCAGAGCGATCCGATGCTGGACCTAACGCTCTTCAAACGGCCCGCCATGACCGGTGTCTCGCTCGCGGCGTTGACGCTCTCCGCGTCGATTTTTGCGCTGTTCCTGTACCTGACCCTCTATATCCAGGATGACCTGGGCTATGGACCGCTTGCCGCCGGAGTGCGGTTCCTGCCCCTCACCGTGCTGGCCTTCATCGTGGCCCCGATCGCCGGCAAGCTGACAGTGCGCATCCAGACGAGGTATTTGCTCGGATCGGGGCTCCTGCTGATCGCCCTCGGCTGCCTGGTGATGTCGAATACCAAGGCCTCGTCGTCCTGGACCGTGCTGCTGCCGGGATTCATCATCGCCGGCATCGGAATCGGCACGGTCAACCCGGTGCTTGCATCGTCAGCAATCTCCGTGGTGCCACCTGAGCGCAGCGGCATGGCGTCGGGCACCAATAGCACCTTCCGGCAGGTGGGCATCGCCACCGGCATCGCCGGGCTGGGCTCGATCTTTCAATCTCAGATCCAGCACAAGACCCTGACTGCGCTCGCGTCCACTCCCACCGGGCAGTCGGTGATCTCCCACGGAGGTGGGGCACTGAAGGGGGCGATTCTGGGGGGTGGAGTTCACCAGGCGGCCGCGGCGCTGCCGTCTGCGGCGTCTCGTGACGCGCTCCTGAATGCCTACCGGGTCGGCTTCTCGTCCTCGCTCAACTCCATCATGTTGATCGGGGCGGTGATCGCTTTCGTGGGGTCGATCGGGGCCTTCCTCCTGGTGCGTCAGCGCGATTTCGTGCCGAGTTACGCCCCGCCACAGGCTGAGCCGGCTCCCGCCGCCGCCGGCTAGGGGCCGCCGCGTTCGCCCCCTGATTGCAGGGGAGTAGGAATCACCCATGGGCGAGCACTGGCAGGGGGAGCTGGAAGGCACCGTTCTGGACTGGTTGGACGGTCGGCTCTCCAGCGATCCTGACGGTCCGTTTCTCGACCTCTGCGGAGTCGACTACACCGCTGCCGAGCTCGACCTCGAGACCAACCGGATCGCGAACGGCTTGCAGACCCTCGGAGTCGAGCACGGGATGACGGTGGCCACGCTGCTCGACAACGGGGCCGAGGCCGTCATCTCGTGGTTTGCGATCCTGAAGTTGGGGGCC
Organism: uncultured Actinomycetota bacterium; assembly: GCA_963737695.1. GTDB lineage: Bacteria > Actinomycetota > Actinomycetes > Frankiales > Frankiaceae > DATAZK01. Next base: position 1,250,592 of record CAVTTQ010000008.1, on the reverse strand, counting down.
ATTGCGGTCCCGATGAATACCGCCCTGAAGGGCCCGCTGCTCCATCACGTCCTGAGTGACGCCGGCGCCTCCGTCCTCGTGGTGCAGGCGGATCTGGCAGATCGTCCAGCCGCGATCGCAGAGTCCCTCGAGACGCTTCGTCATGTGGTGATCGTCGGGGATGCCGCAGGCTCGACATTCGGATCCGACCTCGGCCCGGCCGTCCATACCTGGTCGCAGCTACGCTCGCCGGTGGCCCGCCGTCCAGACGTCCTGGTGCGCCCCGCCGATCTCGCCACAATCGTCTACACCGGCGGGACGACGGGACCCTCGAAGGGGTGCGCGCTCAGCCACAATTACCACCTGACCATCACCCGGGACGGCATGACCGGCTGGGGGCGTACGGCCCAGGACGTCGTCTGGTCGCCACTGCCCGTCTTCCACTTCAATGCCATCACCCAGCTCATCCTCGGCACTCTCTATGCGGGTGGGCGGGCGGCGCTGTCCAGGCGTTTCTCGGTGTCGGGCTTCTGGCCTGAGATCAATCGGACCGGAGCCACCATCGCCTCTCTGCTCGGTTCGCCGGCGGTCTTCATCGCCCGCGCCGAGCCTCACCCGCAGGCCCGAGCAAGTGGAGCCCCGGAAGCCAACACCACACTTCGGTTGCTGATCGCCGCACCGATGCCACCCGAGATTGATGCGCTCCTTGCGAGCCGTTTCGGCATCCGTACCTTCAGCTACGGCTACGGGGCGACGGAGGCCTCGCTGATCAGCTGGTTGCCACCCGGGGTGCCAGTCCGGGCGGGTTCGGCGGGCGTCGTCAATGACAGGTGTTTCACGGTGAAGATCTTCGACGACGCGGACCGTGAGGTGCCCGTCGGTGAGGTCGGTGAGATCGTCGTGCGGCCGAAAGCGGCGCACGTGATGTTCGAGGGTTACTGGAAGCGTCCCGAGGCGAGCATCGCTGCGTTTCGAAACCTTTGGTTTCACACCGGCGACATCGGACGGTTGGACGCCGACGGCTACCTGTACTTCGTCGATCGCAAGGCCGATTACATGCGGCGTCGCGGCGAGAACATCTCGAGCTGGGAGGTCGAGAAGGTCTTCCATGAGCATCCCGACATCGTTGATGTGGCGGTCTTTGGAGTGCCCAGCGAAGCCGGCGAGGACGACGTCATGGTCACGGCAGTCCTACGTCAGGAGGCTGCGCTCACCGAGCTTGAACTCTGTCACTGGTCGATCGATCAGCTGCCTTACTACGCGGTTCCCCGCTACTTCCAATTCCGGCCTGAGCTGCCGCGAAGCGCGACTGGCCGGCTGACCAAGAGCGAGCTGCGCGAGGGAGCGGCCTCCGCCAGCACCTGGGACAGGGAAAGCGCCGGCGTCACCTTCGAGCGGCGCTGACACGGACGGAGGTTGGGGTCATGGCAAGTAACACGCTGGAAGGCGCACACGCGTTGATCACGGGCGGCGGGACGGGCATCGGGCGGGGGATCGCAGCCTGCCTGGCTCGCCAGGGGGCAGTGGTCACCATCGCCGCTCGCCGCCTCGAGGTGCTGGAGGCGACGGCCGAGCAGCTGCGCGAGGAGGTTCCCGGCTCGCAGGTTCGCGTCGCGGTGTGCGATGTGACGGTGGCCGATCAGGTCGAAGCGGCAGTGGCAATCGCTGCGGCAGCCGATGGTCGGCTCGACATCGCCGTCGCCAATGCGGGTTCGGCGGTGCCCGGACCGTTCCTCCTGCTCGATGACAAGGCCTGGCGCTTCTGCTGCGACCTGAACATCATCGGCACCGCCTCGACCTTCCGGTACTCCGCGCTCGCGATGCGCGAACACGGCGGCTCGCTGATCGCGATCTCCACGGCAGCATCGTCTGCCCCGGAGGTGTCGATGTCCGCCTACACCAGCACCAAAGCCGCGGTGGACATGATGGTGCGCGCCGCCGCGTGGGAGCTCGGCGTATACGGAATCCGGGTCAATTCGATCCTGCCCGGCTATGTACCGACGGGTTCGACCGAAGGTTCCTTCACGCCGGAGCTGGCACAAGATCTCCTGGCCCGAAGCGCACTGAAGCGTAGTGGAACCCCTGAGGACATCGGCGCGCTCGTGGTGCATCTGTCCCAGCCGGACGGGTGGATCACCGGTCAGGTGATCGGGGTCGACGGCGGCATGACCGTGCAGCCGATGGCTGACCTCACTGACATTTCCCGGCGCATCTACGGCGACGCCGCCGTTGACAGCGCGCTCGGTCTCGACCGAGGTCAGCCGCTGTGAGCAGCCGGGTGGACATCGACGACGTCATCGAGCAGGTGGCGATCGAGACCGGCCTGAAGGACTTCGGCGACCCGACCTTTCGGGCAGGGCTCGAGGAATTCGTCGCTTCGGTTCACGATGAGGCCCGGCTGACCGACATCGGCGAAGCGGTGGCAGCCGGACAGATCCGTGCGGCCCTGACGACACGGCTGCGTGTCGAGGATTGGTGCGCCCACCATCCCGATGTCGACCAGGAGCGGGTCGAGGCGCCGATTTTCATCGTCGGGATGTCGCGTTCGGGTACCACTGCGCTGAGTCACCTGCTGGCGCGCGACCCGGCGAACCGGTCGTTGCTCGGCTGGGAGGCGGCGGCGCCCGTGCCGCCTCCGGAGCCCGCGACGTATGCGACGGACCCCAGGTTCGAGGCTGCGAAGGCCAACGAGTTCGGCATGCTCTACCAGCTGAACCCGGACATTTTGACGATGCACCATGACCCGCCGGACATGCCGGTCGAATGCTTGGTCGCCATGACGCCACACTTCGTGACACTGAGCTTGTCGCTGCTCTTCCCGATTCCGACCTATACCCGATGGGTGCGCGACGTCGATCACGCGCCGGTGTATCGCTGGCATGAAAAGGTGCTGCGGTTGCTGCAATCCGGTGGGGTACGCGGCCGTTGGCAGCTCAAGAGCCCCGAACACGCCATCGCGATCGAGGCGCTCGCCGCGCAGTATCCGGACGCGCGATTCATCGTGACTCATCGCGACCCGGCAACGTGCGTCGCTTCGACCTCCGACATGGCGCGAGCATTCGGCAATACGTTTGCCGCCAAGAGGCCCGGCGCGGAGTACGGCCCGGTGTGGGCGGACATGCTCGTCGCCATGGCCGACGGGGTCATGGACTTCCGGCGCCGCCACGGCGACCACCGTTTCGTGGACGTCCCTTACCGGAGCCTGACCACGTCACCAGTCGAGACCGTGCAGCGTATCTATGACGAGTTAGGTGAGCCACTCACCAAGGAAGCGGAGGCCGCGATGCGCGCGCATGTGAGCGTGGCCGTCCAGAATCGCTTCGGCAAGCACGAGTATGACTGGGAAGAGCTAGGACTCGAGCGGGAAGCTCTGAACGAGCGGTTCAGCGACTATCGCGATCGCTACGCCGAATACCTGGCTTGAGGAATTCAGCCGCGGTCGCGAACACGAAGTCGAGCGTGGCGTCGTCGATGGCATGACTGAGTGGCAGCAGGACGCCTCGTTCCATGATGATGTCGGCGTTCGGAAGCCCATCGCCGGGCAGCACGACGGAGCGTCCGCGCAGCATGGGCTGGCGTGCCACGTTGCCGGTCCAGATCGTGCGGGTGTCGATCCCGTGGGCGTCGAGGAAGAGCTGGAGGTCGGGCCGTTCGAAGCCGGCCTCCTCGGTGATGACGAGTGGGTATCCAAGCCACGCCGTCTCCAGTTCGGCGCTCTGGCGGGGGATGCGAAGCCGGTCCTGATGCGCGGAGAAGAACTCGGTGTATCGCTCGAACGTCCGGCGTCGGCGGGCGAGGTTTCCGTCGAGCTTCTTCAACTGTTCAAGGCCGAATGCCGCGCCCATCTCCGACGGCTCGAAATTCCACGCCAGCTCGTCGAAGATGAACTGGCTGTCATAGCGGATCCCGTCGACGTCCTCCCAGAAATTGCGCTCGCCTTTCTTCGTGCCGAAGAACGCGACCTCGGATCGGCGACCCCAGCGCCGGAGCATGAGCGCACGGTCGCGCGCCTGGTCGTCGTCCAGGAGGAGCATCCCGCCGTTGCCGCCGCACGTCAGGATGTGGGAGTTGGCGAAGCTGGTCACGGTCATGGTGGCTCGTTCGCCGGTTGGACGTCCGCGCAGCCGTGCTCCGAGGGTGTCGCAGGAGTCCTCGATCGTGGGAAGACCGTGTCGTTCGGCAATGGAGCGGATCACGTCCCAGTCCGGAGCGTTGCCGATCAGGTTGGGAATCAGCAGCGCACCCGTGCGCGGGGTGATCATCTCCTCGATGCGGCTGATGTCCACGCAGAACGTGTCGATCTCGCAGTCGACGAAGACCGGCACCAGCCCCGCCCGGACGATGGGTGCGATGTCGGTCGAGAAGGTGAGCCCGCAGGTGACGATCTCAGTGCCGGGCGTCAGCCCCAGCAATTCGATTGCCAGATACAGCGCCGAGGAGCCGGAGTTGACCATCACCCCGGACTGCTTGCCGAAGAGTGCAGCCACCTGACGTTCCATGGCCGCGACCCGGCGACCGGGCCACAGGCCCTGCGGTCCGGAGCGAAGCACCTCGACGACCGCCTCGATCTCACGCTCGTCGTGGACGCTGCTGGAATAGAAAACCCGGTCCATGGTGGGCGATCGTATGGTCAAGGCACCTAACCGAAGGAGGGCGCATGGCGCTCAGCTGTCGTGACAGGGTCGCCGTAGGCGGCCGGCGTGCGTAACGGGGTCGGCGCTGTCGATCTGATGATCGGCTTTCCCAGCGCAGACGCCAGCTCGCACTACGCCAATCTGCGGGCGATGACCAAGGACGCCGACAGCGCCAATATGGAGTTCCCTGCCGAGTACATGTTCAAGCAGGTGCCCAACCACTTGCCCGAAGGCGCCGACCCGATCGAGATCGCTTTGCAGGAGATGGACCTGTGCGGGGTAGCCATCGGAATGATCGGCAGCCCCACGGGGGAGGTCGCCCAGCGAGCGCTGAAGGAGCACCCCGACCGGTTCGTCGCAAGCCTGTCGGTTGACCCCAACGACATCACCGGGTCCGTGAGGGCCATTCGCCGGGCCAAGGACGAGCACGACATCAAGGCCGTGACGTCGTTTCCGGCCGGCTGCAATCCGCAGGTGCCGGTCAACGACGCTCGCTATTACCCGGTCTATCAGACCTGCGTAGACCTCGATATTCCGGCGGTCATCAACGCCGGCATCCCGGGGCCCCGGCTGCCCGCCGCCTGCCAGCAGGTCGAGCTCTTCGACGACGTCTGCTACGACTTCCCGGAGCTGCGGATCGTGATGCGCCATGGCGCAGAGCCGTGGCAGGAGCTGGCCGTGAAGCTGATGCTCAAGTGGCCGGGTCTGTACTACATGCCTTCGGCGTTCGCCCCCAAGCACTACCCCAAAGCCATCATCGACTACGCAAACACTCGGGGCGCCGACAAGGTGATGTATGCCGGCTACTACCCGATGGGGCTGAGCCTGCGGCGTATCCACGAAGAGATGCAAAATGTCCCGCTGAAGGACGAGGTCGTACCGAAATTCCTGCGGGATAACGCGATGCGCGTCTTCAAGCTGGGAGACCAGGCCTAGCATCCGTCGCCAAAGCTAAGGTTCATAACCGACAAGCAAATCGGTTCGGGGACAGGGGTTGGCTGCGGCGATGATGTCGTCCCCGGTCGCGTCTACGACCGGCAGGCGGGCCGGAGGCACGGCGTCGTCTCCGACTCTGGTGTTGGTCATGATTCTGGCCTGCCAGCTGATGTTCACGCTGGACACTTCCGTCGTCGTCACAGCGCTGCCGAAAATCCGGGAGTCGCTGCATTTCTCGCCGACCGGGCTATCCTGGGTGCAGAACGCGTACACGCTGGCATTCGGTGGGCTGCTGCTGCTCGGGGCCCGCCTGGGCGACATCTTCGGCCGCCGCCGGGTCTTCACCGCAGGCATCGCCGTCTTCACCGCCGCCTCGCTGCTGGCCGGTTTGGCGCCGACCTCAGCATGGCTTCTCGTCGGCAGAACCCTGCAGGGGGTCGCAGCAGCGGTCGCTGCCCCGTCGACCCTCGCGTTGCTGCTCACCACCTTCAAGGAGGCGCACGCGCGGGCTCGCGCGATCGCGCTCTACAGCTCTGTCAGCAGTGGCGGAAGCAGTGTCGGCCTGGTGCTCGGCGGACTGCTGACCACGACGCTGTCGTGGCGGTGGGGCTTGTTCATCAACGTGCCGATCGGCATCGCCATCGTGGTGCTTGCCCCGCGCTATCTGCCTGACACCGAACGACATCCCGGACGCTTTGACCTGACCGGCGCGGCGACGTCGACGCTGGGAATGACGGCTGTCGTCTACGGTTTCGTGCGGGCTGCGTCCGACGGTTGGACCAATCCCGGGACGATCGTCTCGTTCCTCCTCGGGGCCTCACTTTTGGCGGCGTTCGTTGTCACCGAGTTGCGCGCCGAGCAGCCGATCACGCCGCTTGGGCTGTTCGCCGACCGGCAACGGGCCGGCTCCTACCTCTCCCGGCTGCTCATGGTCGGCGGGATGTTTTCGTTCTTCTTTTTCATCAGCCAATACCTGGAGGGCGTGCGCAACTACACCCCGCTGGACGTCGGGTATGCCTTCCTGCCGCTGACGCTGGTCATGTTTTCGATGGCCTATGTGTCGCCGCGTATTCCAGCGCGGTTCAGCAGCGGGACGGTGATCACCGCGGGGGCGGTGATCGGTCTGATCGGGATGGCTTGGTTGAGCCGGCTATCCGCCGGGACGCAGTTCTTCCCCAACCTCGTGCTGCCGATGGTGCTGCTCGGCATCGGCGTGGGAATCAGCTTCATTCGTCTGACGGGTGTCTCCGTGGCCGGAGTCATACCCAGCCAGGAAGGTGCGGCGTCCGGGCTCGTCAACGTCGCTCAGCAGGTCGGCGGGTCGCTGGGCGTGGCCGTGATGGTCACGTTCTTCGGAGCGGCCAGCAGCTATACCGCCGCTCACCATCCGCCCGGCACCAGCCCTGCCCGCCAAGCGCAGCTGGAGCTGGCGCACGGAACGTCGGCAGCACTCACCGGCTCGATGGCCTTCGTCGCCGCCTCGTTGGTCGTGATCGTGCTGATGGTCCGCACCCGATCGTCGGACCGCCGGCCACCCAAGCGCACTCCCGAACCCGGCGAGACAGACGGGCTGGAGTCCCTGAGCTCACCTCTGTAGTGGGCGGGCCTTATGGTTCGCAGTGCATTCGTAGCGGGGGCTCGAGCGGCCCGCCGACCCACGCTGGAGGAAATCGACATGGCATTCGCGGACGTTGGCGATGTCCAGCTGTTCTTCACCGACGATGGAGCCGGCGACCCGCCGATCCTGTTCGTCCATGGCTTCTCGTGCGACAGCCATGATTGGAGCTGGCAGATTCCGCACTTCGTCGCCGGCCACCGCGTCATTGCTGTCGACATCCGCGGCCACGGTCGCTCGAGCGCGCCTGACAAGGGATACGAGCCGCGTCAGTTCGCCGCTGATATCGCCGGGCTCCTCGAGCAGTTGAACACCGGTCCGGTCGTCGCCATCGGTCACTCCCTTGGTGGCGCGATCGTCAGCACGCTGGCCGTGGAGCACCCGCAGCTCGTGCAAGCGGTTGTCAGCGTCGACCCCGGGTATCTGCTGCCGGAGGAATTTCGGCCCATGGTCGAGGGCATGGTCAACGTCTTGGAGACCGGCGATCCCGTGGAGGGCGCCCAGACGTTCCTGTCAGGCAGCTACTCACCGGCGTCGCCGGCAGCCCTCAAAACGTGGCATATGCGGCGCATTGCCGGGGTGCCCCGTCACGTGTTGCGTCAGACGCTGGCCGGCCTCTTCGTCGGGCCCGAGTCCCTTGGCTTTCGCGATACCTCTGCGCCGTACTTGAGCCGGCGGCAGTCGCCGGTGCTGGCGGTCTACACCGACCCTGATCGAGCAGCGTACGAGGCAACGCTCTTTACCGATCCACGGTCGAAGTCGATCGCCTGGGCGGGGTCGGGCCATTGGCTTCACCAGGAAAGGCCCGAAGAGTTCAACCACTTCGTCTCCGGGTGGCTCACTTCGTTGTGACCCGATGATGACGATGATCGTTCGCAGCGGTAACGTCTGCTCTGCTGGTCGGACGCTGCGTCAGCGCCGCCGCTTCGCATAAGGACTCAACAAGGAGGCACCGTGGCCGTTGGGCCTGTCGACGTCTACATCATCGGTTTCCCGGGCAACAACTTCACCGGGCAGATCGTCCCCGCGATCTTGGAGCAGGTCGACAACGGCACGATTCGAGTGATCGACGCGCTGTTTGTCAGCAAGGATCTTGACGGCATCGTGACGACCCTGCAGGTGTCGGATCTCGACGCCGACAGCAGCGCCGCGTTTGCTGAGATCACCGTCGAGCAGCCGGGCGCGCTCGGTTCTGACGACGCCGATGAGGTCAGTGATGATCTGCCGCTCAACAGCTCGGCGCTGCTGATCGCCGTCGAAAATCTTTGGGCGGTCAAGGTCGTGAGTGCCCTCGAGGCCGCCGACGCTGTGCTGATCGACCAGATCCGCATCCCGGTCGACGTCGTCGAAGCCGTCGTCGCGCTCAGCTAGCCATCCCCGCTTACTCCACCGAGAGGTACGAATATGGGACTCCTTCGCATGGCCGCCCGCACCGCCGTGGTCGCCGGCACAGCCACCGCAGTATCCGGCCGCGTCGCGCGCCGGCAGGCCAACAAGTACGACCAGCAGGCGGCTCCGGCCGAGCCGCAGTACGCCGAGGCCGCACCGGCACCGGCCGCTGCCCCTGCCGAGGACGACCTGTCCACCAAGCTGACGCAGCTGGCGGATCTGCACACCCAAGGCGTGCTCTCCGACGAGGAGTTTGCCGCGGCTAAGGCCAAGGCACTGGGAATCTGAAGCCGGCACCCTCCGCAGCGAGGGTGGACGAGGAGCAGCCGTACGCCCGACTGGCAGCGGTCTACGACGAGATCGTCGTCGACCCCTGCTACGACGAGTGGGCGGCTTACCTGCACGGGCTATGGGCGGATGACCCGCTCGGGGTCCGGACCGTGCTCGATGTCGGGTGCGGCACTGGTCTGATGGCCAAGGCACTGACGGACCGTGGATACGAGGTCGTCGGTGTGGATGCCTCAGCAGACATGCTCGCGCGCGCTCACCAGCTCCTTGGCCCCGGCGCGCAGCTGTATGAGCGGACCCTGCCAAACCTCGCCGTGGATGGCGTCTTCGATGCGGCGATCTCCACCTTCGACGCCTTGAACTACGTGACGGCCGATGAGCTGCGGGCAAGCTTCCGCGAAATTGTGGCCCGCCTTCGCCCCGGCGGCTGGCTGGTCTTCGACCTGCACACCGACGCCATGCTCGAATTCACGCTGGCTAACCCGGTAGTGACCGGAACCGCCGACGGGCAGAGCTTCGCGATCAGCAGCGTCGTGGATCCGGCGGCGCGCACGTGTGACACCCGTATCGAGGTCACGAGCGGCGAGGCAGGACCATTCGCTGAGCGGCACCGCCAGTACTTTCACCGTGCGTCGGAAGTTCTCGATGCGCTCCTGGACGCCGGCTGCACGCTCACCAGCGTCACCGACGAGTACTCCCATCAGCCGGCCGACTCTTCGACGCTGCGTGCCACCTGGGCCGCCCGCCGCGGCGCGGTGTGAGGGGCCAGCTTGCAGCGATCGGACCCCAGCTGCGGCTAGTCTTGACGACCATCTTGATCTTGCGGGTGCATGCGGCCGCAGCGACTGGAGGGCAGACCCACGAAGGCATGGTTGGCGAGGGCGTCGTTCCTGCTGGCGATAGCAGCTGTCGCGGTCCCCGTGGGATTCGCCGGTGCGAAGAGCCTCGCGGTGGTGGTCCTGAGCGTTGCAGGCGTCGTGGTGATGATCGCCGCCCTCTACTGGTTCGTCATCACTGCCGGAGTGCTGCGCTGGTTGTACCTTGCCGTCGCGGTGATCGCGCCCGTGCTGGTCCTGATCCTGTTGATCAGTCGCGGACTGCTGTGGGTTGTGCTGGCTTCGATCGTGCTGGCGGCGCTGTGTGTCGCGGCCGGCGCCGCCGCTCTCGTCCCGAGCCGCAGAGATATCGGCATGCGCACCTACGAGGTGGCGCCTCCGGCCAGGCCGTTCTTGATCATGAACCCGCATTCGGGCGGCGGCAAGGTCACGAAGTTCGGCCTCAAGGAGCGTGCCGAGGCGCTGGGGGCTGAGGTGGCCCTGCTGGAGGGGCCGGGCACCGTCGATGTCGGAGCACTGGCGCGTGACGCCGTCAGCCGCGGCGCGGACTTGCTCGGGGTGGCCGGCGGCGATGGGACCCAGGCACTCGTGGCGGCCATCGCCGCCGAACACGGGTTGCCGTTTCTGGTCATCAGTGCCGGCACCCGCAATCACTTCGCGCTCGACCTCGGCCTCGATCGCGAGCACCCGGACAAGGGCCTCGACGCGCTGGCCGACGGGGTGGAACTTCGAGTCGATCTCGGCGAAGCGAACGGCCGCACTTTCGTCAACAACGTCTCTTTCGGCGCCTACGCCGAAGTGGTCCAAAGCCCCGAATACCGCGATGAGAAGACGAAAACGACTTTGAAGATGCTGCCCGAGCTGCTGACCGGCCGGCGTGGCGCGCAATTGCGGCTGCAAGCCGGCCCCAAATCGTTGGACGGCCCGCAGGCCGTACTCGTGAGCAACAATCCCTACGGCACGACGGATCTGGCGGGGCTCGGCCGGCGAGCGCGATTGGACGGCGGCCAGCTGGGTGTGGCGGCGGTGTCAGTCGACAGCGCGCGACAAGCGGTCGGCCTGCTGCGCCGCACCAACGAGCGCGGCCTCGAGCGGTTCACCACCACCGAAGTGGTCGTGGACGCGGACCAGCCGCAGATTCCGGCGGGCGTCGACGGGGAGGCGTTGGAGCTCACGACCCCGGTTCGCTGCACCATCCATGAGCAGGCGCTACGGGTCCGGGTGCCACGTGATCGCCCGGGGGTCCGCCAGCCCCGTCCGGAGATGGACTGGACCCGGCTCCGGCAGCTGGCCTTCTCCCGAGGTGCTGCTCAGTGAGTTGGCGCCGCCCGACCCGCGGGCTTCCTGAGCCGCTGGCTTCGGCCTTGCGTGAGCTGGGTCAGCTCGACGACGCCGTCTACCTCGCTGTCGCGGCAACGCCCACGCCGACCCTCGACGCACCGCTGCGCCGGCTGTCCAACGCCGCCAACTATTCCCAGCTCTGGGCCGCGGTCGCGGCAGGCCTTGCGGTCGCCGGAGGGTCGCGCGGTCGACGGGCGGCGCTCGAAGGCCTGACCGCAATCGGCATCGGGTCCGCGTCGGCGAATCTTCTCCTCAAGCAGCTGGCGGTACGGCCGCGTCCGGAACGCGCGATAGACGCGGTGTCGGGCCGGCAGGTCGTCATGCCGGCGTCCTCGTCATTTCCCTCCGGCCACACCGTTTCGGCCTTTGCCTTTGCGACCGCCGCGAGTACGGACGTCCCAGCCGTGTCGACACCGCTGCACCTATTGGCCACGGCAGTCGGCTACTCCAGGGTGCATACGGGCGTGCACTATCCGGGCGATGTCATCGTGGGCGCCCTCTTCGGATCGGCGGTGGGAAGGTTCAGCAGTTGGCTGGTCCGTCAAAAGTGGCCATCAGCACCCGCCTGACTCAGCGTCGAGAGCGGGGCAACGGTTACTCAGCTGTCAGCAGGTGGCATTGCCAGGGGTCAAGCGCCACGTAGAGGCCGGGGCCGGTGAGCTCGTCGCCGTCGCGCTCAATAGCTCCGTCGGTGAGCAGGTCTCGCAGCCGGACTTGCTGCCCGGCGACCTCGGGCCACGGGACGCGTACCCGGCCTTGAGCCGCTCCATGCGAAAGGTTCACCACCACGAGGTGCGGCGCGTCGCCATCGGGTCCCGACCACGTCCACGCCACGAGCGATTCACAGCTCTGATTGTCCGGCCAGCCGGTGACCTCGAGCAGGGTCCAGCTCTCCGAGCGCGGCGGTCCTTCGGCCACCGCGGCGATCAAACGTTCGTACCAGGAGGCAAGCGCCGGGTCGGCCGTTTCGTCGGGGCGCCGTTGCAAGAACACCGGGGGACGCACCACGCGTCCTTCGAACTGTCCCTCGTGCCAGAGGGTCGCTCCTGGCAGCGTGGCGATCGTGACGGCCATCGCCTTCTCTCGCGGCTGGTCTACGCGAGAGGCGATTCTGGGCTCGTCGTGGTTCTCCAGGAAGCGGATGAGCCGCCGCTGGTAATCGAAATCGGCCCGTAGGTGGTCGCGGACTTGCGCTACACCGCCGTCGGGTAGCGCGAGCAGCCGATCGTAGAGCCGCTTGTCATAGCAGAAGTCGAAGCCCTGCTGCTGCAGCTCCCACTCAAGGTCCCAGTAGGCCTCCGCGATGAGCACGGTTTCCGGGTGCTGCGCGTGAAGTGCCCCGATGACGGCCGGCCAGAATTCTGCTTCCGGCGCCGGGCCGGTGCGTCCTCCCCAGGTCCTGGCGAACACGTTGTTGGTCAGCAGCATCGCCATGTCGCAACGGATGCCGTCGCACTGGTCGGAGATCTCCGCCAGCGTCGCGACCGTTGCAGCGCGCAGCTCGGGGGAGAAGGCGTCGAGCTGAAGGACGTCAGGCCAGGCCGGGAAGTAGGGGTCGCGCCCGCGCGCGATGACCGACTCGCCGACCCGCATCCATGACGCCGGGTCATTGCTGGCATCTTCGGCGGAACCTCGTACGAAACGTTCGGGGTGGTCGCTGACCCACGGGTGGTCCGGGGCGACGTGATTAGGCACGTAATCGAGTACGAGTCGTCGTCCCCGCGCGGCCAGCGCACGCCGGGCAGCGGCTAATCCCTGCGGTCCGCCAAAAGCCGCGTCGACGACATAGCGGCGCACGCAGTAGGGCGATCCGATCAGGTCATCCTCACGCAGGTCGGGAAGCGCCTGCCGGAACGAGGTCATCAGCTCTGCGTTGTCGCGGGCAACCTCAAGGCCTGCCGGGCTGCGTTCCCATACGCCCATCAGCCAGACCGCATCGGTGCCGCCGGGACAGATGGAGTCCCACGCCGGGGAGCTGACCTCGGCGAGGGTGAGCGGCCTGCCCGCGGTGCGGGACAGTTCGTCCAGCCAGACGGCCGTATTCACCTCGTAAATCACCGGGCTTTTCGGCCAGCCGGTCGTCACCCTTCGCCTTTGGGTGCGGGCGCTGCAGGCTCGGCCGGCGTGGCTGAGGACCTGAATTGCTGGCTGGTGAACAAGCCGCCGGCGCGCAACTCCTCCGGCTGGCTTCGCGCAAAAATCAGCGGTAGTACGCCGACCAGTCCGGTCCATCCGGTCTGGTGGCTGGCTCCGATGCCCGCGCCGTTGTCGCCATGGATGTACTCGTAGAACAGTGCCAAATCACGCCAGTGCGGGTCGTCCCGATAGACGGCCTGCCCGCCGTGAACCGGGCGACGCCCGTCCGGCCCGCGGACGAACGTTGAAGTGATCCGGTGGCTGAGGTCGGCGGCGACTTCGTAGAGGGTCATGTACTGGCCGGAGCCGGTCGGGCATTCCACCGTGAATTCGTCACCGAAGAAAACGTAGAGGTTCAGCAACGCGCGGATCAGCATGACGTTGATCGGTACCCAGACCGGACCCCGCCAGTTCGAATTGCCGCCGAACATGCCGGTGTCGGACTCGGCCGGCAGGTAGCCGACGCCGTACTCCTGGCCCTCGGCATGAAAGATGAACGGATGCTCGAGGTGGATCTTCGACACTGCCCGGATGCCGTGCGGGGACAAGAACTCCGACTCGTCCAGCATCGGGCCAAGCAGGCGTCGCAGCCGCACTTCGTCGAAGAGCGCGAACAGGATGGATCCACCTGTGTTCGCGGCTTGCCGTCCACCACCCGGCAGTGCCGCAGCTACCGCGGGATGTCCTTGCAGGAATTCAAAGGCCTCCGAGACCATCCCTGGCACGCGGGCCCGCACGTCGCCGCCGATCACGGTCGCGGCAGCCAGCGGCATCAGTCCGACCACGGAACGAACCTTCAGTGATATCGCGCTGCCATCCGGACGGCGCAGGATGTCGTAGAAGAACCCGTCCTCCTCGTCCCACAGCTCCACGCCGTCCGGCCCGATGTGGTTGGTCGCCGCGGCGATCCAGAGGAAGTTTTCCAACAGGCCCTGCGCCTGTTCGATGTAGATGGGGTCATCGGCGGCGAGTTCCGTCGCGATCTGCAGCATGTTCTGGCAGTACAAGGCCATCCACGCGGTGCCGTCGGCCTGGTCCAGCCGGCCGCCGCCGGGCAGCGGTGCGCTGCGGTCGAAGACGCCGATGTTGTCGAGCCCCAAGAAGCCGCCCTGGAAGATGTTGCGGCCGTCGGCGTCCTTGCGGTTGAGCCACCAGGTGAAGTTCTTCATGAGCTTGTGGAAGGAGGCGGCGAGGAAGTCACGATCTCCCCGTCCCGTACGCGCCTTTTCGAGCTCGTAGACGAACCAGGTCGCCCACGCGTGCACCGGAGGGTTGACGTCGCCGAAGTTCCACTCGTAGGCGGCCAGCTGCCCGTTCGGGTGCATGTAGCGCCGCTTGAGCAGCAGTTCGAGCTGGCTCTTGGCAAAAGCGATATCGACAGGAGCCAGCGCAACGGCGTGGAAGGCCAGGTCCCACGCGGCGAACCACGGGTACTCCCACTTGTCGGGCATGCTGATCACGTCAGCGGCGATGAAGTGACGCCAGTCGTGGTTACGCAGGTCCGGGTTCACCCCGAGTGGATCGGCCCCGTGTTCGTGCAGCCAACGTTCGACATCCAGGGCGTAGTACTGCTTGGACCAGAGCATTCCGGCCAGTGCCTGCCGCATCATCTTGCGCTCTTCGTCGTCCTGCACGCCCTGCAGCACACCGTCGTAGAACTCGTCGGCTTCGCCCCGGCGGGCCGCGAGCACAGTCTCGAAATCGGCGAATGGGTCGATTTTGGGGGAAGGCGCTGTGTCCGACAGGCGCAGCCGGACTGTCGCGCTGCCTCCCGCCGGAATGGTCAGGTCGTGATCGAAGGCCGCCTTGGTGCCCGCGCCGCTCGGATTCACGGCGCCCTTCTCGCCATGCACCACATAGCGATCGATGCCGTCCTTGACGTACGGAGTGCTATTCGGGACGCCGAAGACGCGCTCGTCATTCGTCTCATTGCCGGTGACCAGGACGGTCGGGGCGCCCGCGCAGTAGCACCAGCGTGGCCCGAGCTCGGAGTGTTCAACGGCCACGGTGGCGAGATTGGCGCCGCCCGTCGACGCTTGTAGCGCCGGCTCCTCGCTGCCTCCAGCCCACGACCAGGTGTGGCGAAACCACAGTGTCGGCAGCACCCGCATCCGCGCTTCGTCAGGGCCCCGGTTCGTGACGGTCACCTGCATCAGCACGTCTTCGGGGCCGGCCTTGGCGTACTCCACCAGCACATCGACGTAGCGATCGCCCTGGAAAATGCCGGTGTCGAGCAGCTCGTACTCCGGATCCAGCTTGCCCCTGGCCGCATTGGTCGCCTTCAAGTCGGCGTACGGGTACTCCTGGAGCGGGTACTTGTAGAGCATCTTCAGATACGACGATGTCGGCGTTGCGTCGAGGTAGAAGTAGTACTCCTTCACGTCCTCGCCGTGATTGCCCTCGCTGTTCGTCAGCCCGAACAACCGTTCCTTGAGCATCGGGTCGACGCCGTTCCACAGGGCCAGCGACAGGCACAGCTGCTGCTTGTCGTCACTGAGTCCGGCTAGTCCGTCCTCGCCCCAGCGGTAGGCGCGTGAACGTGCCTGGTCATGCGTGAAGGCTGACCAGGAGTCCGGTCCACGGGTGGCATCCTCGCGGACCGTGCCCCATTGCCGCTCGCTCAGATAGGGCCCCCACCGACGCCATGGCACTCCCTGCTCGTCCGCCTCGCGCAGTCGAAGTTCCTCGGCCTCCGGCACGACGCCACCCCGTTTCCGTCACTGTGCGCCCACAGCCCCGTCGATGAGGCATATGTCAGGTTCTCAGAGCCCTGATGACCCCACGTCACCCCGTAGGGATGAAGGCGCAAAGGGACTTTCGCTGGTGTTCACCACCCCGTTGCCGAACGGCCTTGAACGGCGGGCTTTTCGCTCCCACTGCTAACGGCGATCGCCCAGTGAGAGCTGTTACCAAAGCGGAGAGTCAGGCGGCAGCTTCGGCCCTGTCGATCGCGTCGCGGCCTCCGTACGCCACGAGGCCGTAGACGACGAGGATCCCGATCGCGATGTAGATCAGCGACCACACCGGGTAGAAGGGCATCCACCAGATTGCGCTGATCGCCAGTAGGGAAGCGGCGAAGATGCCGATCCATCGGCTCGCCTGCGAGCCCACGATGACGCCGAATGAGGCGCCGAACAAGATGATGGCCACGATCAGGTAGACCCAGCCGTAGGTCTTGATGTTGTGGCCGAACAAGCCCCCCTCGAGATTGGTTGGGAGGGCTCCGTGGTAGCTGAAAGCCCAGATGGCGTCGAAGAAGCGCATGATTCCCGCCAAACCAAGCACCGTCCCCGCAAAGAACCGCCAGCCGTCGCCTTTCATAGCGCTACTTCCCTTCACTAGCCGATTGGTGGAATGAATTTCCACGGCCGTAACGGCCCCGACATCATCCTGTGCGGATGAGCACAGGTGGTCCTCAGGCCGTTGCTTCGGGTCTGGACGGATTTCCATTGCATAACGGACCGAAGTGGGACCGCTCACGGATGTTCACTCGCGGCGGACGATGCGCACCGGTGCCGACAGTCGTTACGTTCGTCTACGTCCGGCCTCCGCGCCGGCGAAGCCGGAGGTTTGTGCGCGATGCCGCTGCATGATCGTGAGTCCATTCGTTCCTCCCTTGAGGATTCCGTATATGCCGGGGGAGACCTGTCCAAGGCGGCGCCCAAATACCGCTTCCCCGACCCCGAATGCCGCCCGGATGACGCCTTCGCGCTAGTCGCCGATGAGCTGCTGCTGGACGGCAACTCCCGGCAGAACCTGGCCACGTTCTGTCAGACGTGGGAGGAGCCTGCGGTCCACAAGCTGATGGACCTGGCCATGGACAAGAACATGATCGACAAGGACGAGTATCCGCAGACGGCGGAGCTCGAACGCCGCTGCGTGCACATGCTTGCCGACCTCTGGAACGCGCCGAACTCCGTCAACACCGTGGGAGCTTCGACGATCGGCTCGTCCGAAGCCTGCATGCTCGGCGGCATGGCGGCGAAGTGGCGCTGGCGGGCCAAGCGCAAAGCCGCCGGACTGCCCACCGACAAGCCGAACATGGTGTGCGGGCCGGTCCAGGTCGTCTGGCACAAGTTCGCCAAATACTGGGACATCGAGATGCGTGAGGTCCCGATGTCCAAGGGCCACTACGCCATGGACGTCGACGACATGCTGGCGCGGGTCGACGAAAACACGATCATGGTGGTGCCGACCTTCGGGGTCACCTACACCGGCTCCTACGAGATGGTGCGGCCGCTGTCCGACGCACTGGACGCTCTGCAGGCCGAGACCGGCCTCGATATCGACATCCACGTGGACGGCGCCAGCGGCGCATTCCTGGCACCGTTCTGCGCCCCGTCCATCGAATGGGACTTCCGGCTTCCGCGCGTGAAGTCGATCAGCACGTCCGGCCACAAGTTCGGGCTGGCCCCCCTCGGTGTCGGCTGGGTCCTCTGGCGCGACGCCGAAGACTTGCCTGACGACCTGGTGTTCCACGTCTCCTACCTCGGCGGCGACATGCAGGTCTTCCAGATCAACTTCTCCCGACCGGCAGGTCAGATCGCCGCGCAGTACTACGACTTCATCCGGCTGGGTCGCGAGGGCTACCGCCGAATCCACATGGCCTCTTACGAGACCGGGCAGTTCCTCGCGGAGGAGATCGTCAAGCTGGGCCCATTCGAGCTGGTCTGCGACAGCGACCCACTCACGGGGATTCCTTCGGTGGCCTGGAAGCTCATCGACGGCGAGGATCCTGGCTACACCCTCTATGACCTCGCGGATCGACTGCGAATCAAGGGATGGCAGGTGCCGGCCTATCCGCTCACAGGAGAGGTCGCCGATGTCGCGGTGCAGCGAATCCTGGTCCGGCAAGGCGTGAGCCGCGACCTGGCTTCGATCTTGTTGGACGACCTGCGCAATGCGGTCGCCCACTTCACCAACCACCCGGTTACGGTGTCGATGACTGCGAAAGAAGCCTCTGGCTTCAGCCACCTTTGAGTCATGCCGGGAGTAAGGATCGGAGTAAGCCGTGACCACGCCCGCGCTTGATCCGATCGCGACGCTCAGGAGTCGCAAGTTCATCGTCCTGCTGGTGCTCGCCACGCTCCTTGGCGTTCCCATCTCGGCTCTTGCGTACTGGTTCCTCAAGCTCATTGCCGTTACGCAGACGTGGATCTTCACCAATCTGCCGAAGGAGCTCGGATTCCACGCCGAGCCGATTTGGTGGCCGATCATCCCGCTCGGGATCGCTGGGGTCTTGGTCGGCGCGGTCATTGCCTATCTTCCGGGCAAGGGTGGCCATTCGCCGGCCGACGGATTCCATGCGGGCGGGTTTCCGCTTTCTGCGGACCTGCCCGGCGTCGCGCTTGCAGCGTTCTTCAGCCTGGGGCTAGGCGCGGTGATCGGCCCGGAGGGTCCGCTGATCGCGCTCGGTGGCGGACTCGCCGTTTGGTCGGTCAGTCTCGCCAAGCGAGATGTGCCTCAGCAGGTGGCGGCCGTCATCGCTGCCGTGGGCAGCTTCGCGGCCATCAGCACCCTCCTCGGGTCGCCGCTGGCCGGTGCCTTTCTGCTGATGGAGGCCTCCGGACTTGGCGGGGCGACAGCCACTCTCGTACTGGTGCCCGGGCTCTTGGGTGCCGGCATCGGGTCTTTGATTTTTATTGGGCTGGCCTCGCTGACCGGGTACGGCACGTTTTCCCTCACCGTGCCCGACCTGCCCCCGTTTCCACGCCCTAACATTCCCGAGTTCGGCTGGGCCCTCGTGGCCGGCGTCGCGGCTGCGCTCGTGTGCTGGGTCATCCGGCGGGTCGCGCTGGGCATACGGCCTTACATCGAACAACGCTTGGTGATGCTGACGCCGCTGGTGGGACTGGCGATCGCTGGTCTGGCGATCGGTTACGCGGAAGCCACCGGCAAGACCACCTCCGAGGTCCTCTTCTCGGGCCAGACAGCGCTCGGGCCGCTCATCCAAAACGCCGGGAGCTACTCGGTCGGCGCGCTCCTGCTGTTGGTCGCTTGTAAGGGATTTGCGTATTCGGGGGCGCTGGCGGGGTTTCGTGGTGGTCCGATCTTCCCGGCGATGTTCCTGGGGGCCGCCGGCGGAATTGCCATGTCACATCTGCCTGGTCTGCCGCTGGTGCCCGGTGTGGCCATCGGGATCGGTGCGATGGCGGCGGGCATGCTCAAGCTGCCCATGACGTCGGTATTGCTGACGGTGCTCATCCTCGGCAACGACGGCATTACAACCATGCCGCTGGTGATCGTCGCTGTCGTGGTGGCTTACGTGCTGACGATCAGGTTGGAGCCGGCCCCACCCCCGGTCGCAGCCGCTGCCCCTGCCACGACTCCCGGTAGCGTGCCTGCGACTGCCTGAATTCGATCGCCTGGCAGGGATTTCCGCGCGGCGCCGGCGCCTTGCGCGTCGAGAGAGAAGTTGGTCCTCATGGCCTCTGACCCGTTACCGAGCTGGCGAGATACGACCGTCAAGCAATCGATCCTGGAGTTCGTGGCGGCCGTCACCGACGCTTCGTCCCCGGATTTCGTGCCCGAACCTGAGCGGATCGCCGTCTTCGACAACGATGGCACGTTGTGGACGGAACAACCCCTCTACGCCCAGCTCGCGTTCGCCATCGACCGCGCCGCAGAACTGGGACACCCGACCACGTTGGCGGAGCTGCAAGCCGGCGGTTTGTCGGCCTTGCTGGGGTTGATCGTTCTCACGCACTCAGGGGTGACGACTGAAGAGTTCGATGCGGCGTGCCGAACCTGGCTGGCGGGCGCCAAGCACCCGCGCTTTGATCGGCCGTATCAGGAGCTGGTGTATCAGCCGATGCTGGAGTTGCTGGCGCTCCTGCGCGAAAAAGGGTTCACCAACTGGATCATGTCCGGTGGCGGAACCGACTTCATGCGGGTCTGGGCGCCAGATGTCTACGGCATGGAGCCCCACCAGGTGATAGGCAGTGTCGGTGGTACCGACTTCCGGATCGGGGACAGCGGCGCTGAGCTGGTCAAGAATGGCACTCTTGCGACCCTCGCCGACGGTGCTCTGAAGCCGAGCTCGATCCACCTCCATGTCGGGCGCCGGCCGCTGATCGCCGGCGGCAATACCGACGGCGACCTACCGATGCTGCAATGGAGTTCCGACGGCCCACGCCGGACCCTTCAACTCGTGCTACGCCATACGGACGCCGAGCGGGAGTACGCCTACGACCACGACCCGATTCTGGGCAGTAAGACCGACCTCGTACTGGCGGCCGCCGCGGAGAACGGCTGGCCGGTGATTGACATGGCCGCGGACTGGGCCACGGTGCACGCCGCCACCTGAGGTCGCCAGGCGACCTCTTTCAGGGCTACGCAGATCTATTCGAGGGCGCCGGAGGTGGATCCGGCGCCGCGCCAAGCGTCAAAGCCGACACGGCCCGCCGATGCGGCGCGCTTCCATTGCTGGAGTGCAATGTCGGTGGGCGCGATTGCGGAGGGCGATTCGCGCCACTGTGACCAACGGCTACGGAACGCGGCCGCACCCACGAGCGCGCAAATCACAGCACCCGCGGTAGCCGCCGCGGCACCGAGACCGATGAGTGCCAAGCCACCGGCTACGGCACCTTTGTTCAAGCCCGACGAGCCATCAGCCAAACCACTTTTCATGGTTACCTCCTCTGCGGGAATCCTCAGTCTGTCCCTTCACAACCTGTCATGGATCATCCGACACGGATACTCCCGGGCGGTGTCACGGTCGCGCCATCTCATCCCGTTGGGAGGATGGCGGTCGCAGTCATGGCTGTGAAAGTGTGACCCGCGAAGACCCGCTTCGGAGGGTCTGATCGCGATGGCTAGAGCAGGAGCTGGAATGACCACACCCCCGGCCAGAAAAACGGCAGCCCGGACTACCCGCACGACCCGAACTCCCCGCAAGGTTGCCTCTCGGGCGAAGGTGCCGGTGCAGAGTCCGATCCGGGCCCCGCATCTGAGTCCTGCCGAACGGGCGGCGCGCGGCAAGGCCGCCCGGCTAGCACTGCCGCGTGCAGAACAAGGCGACTTCGATCCGTCGACACGCGGGTTCGATCCGGTGGACGTGCTGGAACGCCAGTCGGCTCAGCGGGTGCAGGAGCTGATTCCGCTTCGGTACAGCCGGATGAGCGAGGCACCGTTCCGCTTCTACCGCGGCGCGGCGGCAATCATGGCCGCCGACCTTGCGTTGAGCCCGAACACCGGAATCCAGGCCCAGCTGTGCGGAGATGCTCACATGCTGAACTTCCGGCTGTTGGGCTCGGCCGAGCGCAGGCTGATGTTCGACATCAACGACTTTGACGAAACCCACCCCGGGCCGTGGGAATGGGATCTGAAGCGGCTCACCACCAGCCTGGTTATTGCCGCCCGGGCGAACGGCTGGTCCAAAAAAATTCGCTCGGGCCTGGTGCTGGCGACGGCGAAGTCCTACCGGGACTGGATGCATCGGTTTGCCACCATGGGCAATCTGGACGTCTGGTATGCGTCTGCTGACATCGAGCGGCTCAAGGCGACGCTGGATGCCCTGTTGACGAAGCGGGCCCGTCGTGTGCTCGAGGCGTCGGAGGCCGCGGCCAAGACCCGAGACAACCTCAAAGCGTTCAACAAATTGACTGCGGTGGTCGACGGGCAGCATCGCTTCGTCGGCGACCCACCGCTGCTGACGCCGATGGACCAGATCCTGCCGGACGTGGAACGCCGTGAGTTGGAAGACGTGGTGGCGGGGTTGCTCGATCGTTACGCGTCGACTCTGAGCACCGATCGCCAGAAGCTGCTTGAGCAGTTTCAATTCGTCGATCTGGCTCGCAAGGTTGTCGGCGTCGGCAGTGTCGGCACCCGGTGCTGGGTGGTGCTGCTGCTGGGCCGCGATTCAGGCGACCCCCTGCTGCTTCAGCTCAAGGAGGCCAGCCAATCGGTGCTCGCCGAGCACGTGGGCGCCAGCGAATACGACAACCAGGGACAGCGCGTCGTCGCTGGGCAGCGACTCATGCAGGCCGCGGGCGACATCTTCCTGGGCTGGGAGCGGCTCGAAGGCCTGGACGGCAAGGAGCGCGATTTCTACGTTCGCCAGCTGCACGACTGGAAGGCGATCCCCGTCGCTGAAACGATGGTCCCTTCGGGCATGAAACTCTTCGGCAGCTTCTGTGGCGCCGACCTGGCCCGGGCTCACGCCCGGTCGGGCGACCGCATTGCCATCGCCTCTTACCTAGGCAGCAGCGACGTTTTCGATCAGGCCCTCGTTCGGTTCGCGGAGGCCTATGCCGACCAGAACGAAAGAGATCACGCCGCTCTCCTGGTGGCGGGCGAGGCGGGCAGGATCACCATCGCCGATCCCTTGACTCCATAGGCAGACAGGCAGCTTCGACCGCCGGCCAGGTGTCAGGGTCACTTGCTGATCGGGCCTTCATCTGTCGCTTGATCGGCAGCTGGGGGCCCGACCAGCAGGCTGAGCACGGTGGGTGGGAATCCCTGATCCGCCGACCCGCCGAACAGGCGGTGCACCGCCTCCCGTAGCCGGCGGATGGCGGCAAGCGGCCCACCTCCGGAATCGTCGGTGTCGCCGGGCGATCCATCTGCGGAGCCGCCGAACGGATCGTCTCCTGGCCGGAGAATGCGCAGGACCGACGCCGACGCGCCATCACTGCCAAAGGATCCGTAGAGGCGCTCCGCGAGCTCGCGCAGCGGGACGTCCTGCTCGGTCGTGAAGTCCGGTTCATCGCGGCCGATGGTCGTGACGTTGAGGACGACGCTTGCCTTGCCGTCATCGCCGGCAAGCCGGAATATCTCGTCGATCGCTTCCCGCAGCGAGAGTTCGCGGTCGAATTCGAGCGCTGCGGGGTTGGGGGCAGCGGGGGAGAGGATGCTCAGAATTGTCAGGCGTTGGCCGCCTTCACCGAGGGCGTTGTGCCACTTGGCCATGGTGCCTCCTCCTTGTCAACGATGCGGCCCCGAGCGACAAGCTAGCCCTTGGCGAAGATCTCATGGATTCCGTAGATGACGGCGAGAATCACGATCACAGCGCACACGATCGAGACCGCTAGAGCAGCGAAGTTGTGCCGTACCACCGCGTCCGTCTGTGGTGCCTCGGAGTCGTGGATGTATCCCGATGCCGACAGCGAGACGAGGCCGATCGCAAAGACTGTGGCCAGTCCGGCACCAACGATGACGCTGATGACCAGGATCTTCCACATCGATCCCCAGTCGACGTAGGAGGCTGCTGTGACCATCAGTTACTCGCTCCCGCTAGTGCCGGCTCCCGAGAGACGCCGCCCTTTTCATCCCACGCGTCGTTGACATTGGAGGCGTTGACGGCGCTGCTGCGCGAGAGCAGGTAGATCCCGCCGCAGAAGGCCGCCAGGGCGATCGACATCACGATCACACCCGCGTTGCCGCCGATCCCGTTGACTACCCAGAACGTCAGCCCGCCTACGGCGCCTGCGGCGGGCAGTGTGAGCACCCAGGTGACAACCATCCGCCCGAAAACGACCCAGCGAACCGGCTGCGCCCGGCCCAGTCCGGCACCGACCACCGACCCCGAACACACCTGGGTCGTCGACAGCGGGATGCCGAAATGGGTTGACGAGAGGATGACACCCGCGGACGTCGCTTCAGCGGCGAATCCCTGCGGGGACTCGATCTCGATCAGACCCTTCCCGAGGGTGCGGATGATGCGCCAGCCGCCCACGTAGGTGCCCAACGAAATCGCCAACGCGCACGAAATGATCACCCAGTCCGGTGTGCTGGCGCTTTTGGCGATCGTCCCGTTAGCCACCAGTGCCAGCGTGAGTACACCCATCGTCTTCTGCGCGTCGTTGGTGCCATGCGCCAAGGAGACCAGGGTGGCGGTGCCGATCTGACCCCACCGGAAGCCGGTCGTGCGCACCGTGCCGTGCGCCCTCCTGGTCAATCGGTAGGCGAGCCAGGTCGCGATCGCTGCCACCAGCGCAGCGATGATCGGGGCGAAGACCGCCGGGATGAAGACTTTGGATGCCACGCCGTGCCAGAGCACCGCACTGCCGCCCGCGTTCACGAGCGTCGCGCCGATGACGCCACCGATAAGTGCATGGGAGGAGCTCGACGGGATACCGAAATACCAGGTGGTCACGTTCCAGGCGACTCCGCCGGCGAGGCCGGCAAAGACGACGGTGATGGTCACGGCGTCCTGGTTGACGATGCCCTTGGCGATGGTCGCGGCCACCGCCAGCGACAGGAAGGCGCCGATCAGGTTAGCCGCGGCCGAAATAGCGACGGCAACTTTGGGTTTGAGGGCGCCGGTGGCAATGGACGTGGCCATCGCGTTGGCGGAATCGTGGAAGCCGTTGGTGAAATCGAACCCCAACCCGACGATGACGACCATGGCCAGAATGAAATCGTTCGAGGCGGTCACAAGGGATGTCCTACCAGTGTCATGAGAGGCGCTGCCATGCTTGCGCCAGAGGGTTCAACTACCTGTAACCCTAGGTACACGAGATGTTGTCGCCCCGGGCCAAAATGACGAAAACGTCAGGGTCGGCGGACCAACATCACCTGTTTTGTCCAACATCGTCGCCAACCCACCATGAGATTTGCGTGTCGAAGCTTGAACTGGCGGACCCGACCCGCCACGGTCCTCAAAGAAGCGCTCGCTGGGAGCGCGTCGAGACAGGTGAGAACGCCGCCCACATCTCGCAATAGCAGGCACCGCAACCGCTCGGAAGGAAATCCTGATGCCCGTCGTACTCGCCGACTCGTCCTACCCGCTGCTCAACGCTTTCTGGACCATGTTCGAATTCTTCATCTGGATTCTTTGGTTCTTCTTGCTCTTCCGGGTCCTGATCGACATCTTCCGCAGCAGTGACCTCGGCGGTGGAGGGAAGGCCGGCTGGACAATCTTCGTGATTATCCTGCCGTTCCTCGGCGTTTTCGTTTACCTGATCGCTCGCGGCGGCAAAATGCACGAGCGCGACGTCAAGGCGGCTGAGCAGTCCGATCAGGCGATGCGCAGCTACATCCAAGACGCGGCCGCCAGCGGACCCTCGGACGAGATCGCCAAACTCGCCGCGCTCCGCGACCAGGGCGTCCTGACCGACGAAGAGTTCGCCGCCCAGAAGGCCAAGCTGCTCGCCTGATTTGCAGGTTCCCGGTCCGGGCGGGATTCAGCCTGGACCGGGAACGCTCGTCGTCACCTTGAGCGACGTGTTGTCTGCCCAGTTCGTCCGCCGCAGGTGATGCGCAGACACGCTCTCCTGCGCGAGAGTCCTTTTCGGCTGGTCGAAATCTGCGCAGTAGAGGGAGGTTGAGTTGCCACTCGACCTCATCCTCATCGGGCTGGTCATCGCGCTCGAGCCCATTCCGATCACCGGGTATCTCCTTGTGCTCAGCTCGGAAGGCGGGCTGCGCAAAGGCCTCGGCTTCGTGCTGGGGTGGATTGCCACCATCGTCGGACTTGTCGTACTCACGTTGTTGTTGACCGGGGGCAAGCCCCCGAGGACGTCGTCGGCGCCAGGTCAAGCGGCTTTGATCGTCAAGCTTGTGATCGGAGCCGCGCTGCTCTGGTGGGCCTGGCGGCTTCAAAAGAGGCGGCCGCGGCCGCCCTCGAAGCCGCCTTCGTGGGCGTCCAGGATCGACCGGTTGAGCTTCGGCGGCGCGATGGTGTTGGGCTTCCTACTG
Organism: uncultured Actinomycetota bacterium; assembly: GCA_963737695.1. Classification (GTDB taxonomy): domain Bacteria; phylum Actinomycetota; class Actinomycetes; order Frankiales; family Frankiaceae; genus DATAZK01. Next base: position 1,224,799 of record CAVTTQ010000008.1, on the reverse strand, counting down.
CAGCCGTGGCCGCTGGTCGCCGCTGGAGTCGCGACCGTTACGCAGGCGAAGCTTTCGCAGGCCGCCACCTGGGTGTGGCTCGTTCTCTTTTGCTTGCTGTCCGCGTCGACGTATGTGGTGATCCAGATTCTGGTGATGCGCTCGCCCGAGTCCGCGGAAGCCAGACTCGCCGCCGGGAGCAAGTGGATCACCGACCACCGTGACGTGATCGTCGTCTACGCGTCCGCCCTCCTCGGGATCTGGCTGGTCGTCCACAGTGCAGTGTTGTTGGCCTGAGTTGCTGGCCTGACCTGGACAGGTCCCCTGACGGCCGCGCGCTTGAAGTGGCGCCTCATCCTGAGTGGATGATTTCTTTGGTGACGCTTCACAGCAGGCTTGCTTGACTGGAGTCCGGCGGCGCTGTGCACGGACCGAAAGTGGGCAGGCATGATCAACAACAACGCAACCGCGGTCGACAGGTCCGAGAACGGTCGCGGCGGGTCGCTGGAGGAGCGCTACCGGGTCCCGTCGACGCGGGCGGATCATGTGCTGCGGCCACGGCTGATCGAGCTGATCGACAGAGGTGTCAAAGGCCCGATCACCCTGGTGAGTGCTCCGGCGGGAACGGGAAAGAGCGCGCTCGTCGCGTCGTGGGCGGCGTCCTATCGGGGGCGCCTGGTCTGGATGACGCTGGATGACGGTGACGCTGAGCCCGGGATCTTCGGGGAGCGGTTGGCTGCCGGGTTTGAATCCATCGGCGCGGATCTGTCCTGCCTGGGCGCGTATGAGGAGCCGATCGTCCTGGTGCTCGATGCCGGTCCGACGTCTTCCAATGCCGCCCGCGATCATGCGGTGGGCGATCTCCTGCTTGGCGCGAAGGGCGTCTTGCGAGTGGTCCTGATCGGGCGTGCAGATCCGGTCTTTCCGATGGAGTGGTATCGCCTGTCCGGCGACCTGACGGAGGTTCGGTCGACGGATCTGGCTGTCACCGCGGTGGAGACCGACGCCTTGCTGCGGCGGGCCGGCATGGTGGTGACGCCGGAACAGGCTGCTGCGCTCCGGGCGCGGACCAACGGTTGGATCATTGCGGTCAAGTTCGCGATTATGAGCCTGGCGGGACGCGAAGACATTTCGCTGGCGATCCAGCGCTTCTCAGAATCCGACTTCGACATCGTGACGTATCTGTTCAACGAAGTCCTGGAGGCAATGCCCCTGGAGATTCGCGATCTGCTGCTACGCACGAGTGTCGTCGACGTGCTAACCCCGGAATTGGTCGAACTGCTGGCCGGCGGGGCACAGCGGGGTGACGCGCTCGAGTTTCTGGCGAACGGCAATCAATTCATCGAACGCATGACTGTCGGCTCGCAGCGGCGCTATCGCTATCAACCCTTGTTCCGCAATTTTCTGCGTGCTCAGCTGGCGTTCGAGAAGCCCGAGCTCGAGTCGGAGCTTCAGCGATCAGCGTCGGAATATCTCAGTCGCGGCAGGCGCAAGCAGGACTCCGCTCAACTGGCCGTCGAGGTCAATATCCCGAGGCCAACCGTAGGTGAGGGCTTGCTGGTGCCGTTGGACCTGCCGCATCAGGCCGGACCGCATCGACAGCTACCCAACAGCGAGGAATTCGGTGCAACGGACCTCGAGCCGCAGATGGCACCGCTTATGCTGACGATGGAGTCACAGCGGATCAGCCGTCCTCCGTCGCGGCCGGCCCAGCGCACAGAAGTGGCGGCAATGGCGGCGTCTGGTTCGGTCATCGAACCATTGACACCCAGGGAGCGGGAGGTCCTCGAGCATCTCTCGGAACTGTTGCCGACCGTGGAGATCGCACTATCAATGTTCGTGTCCGTCAACACGGTGCGGACCCATATCCGCAGCATCCTTCGCAAGCTTGGAGTCTCGAGGCGCCATGAGGCCGTTCGCCGTGCCTGGTCGCTTGGTTTGTTGCCGTCGCCCGGCGATGCGCTCAGCCGCTGATTCCTGCGGACGATGCGTGCCTAGCTACGCGGTGCCTCGTGACTGACGTCGATGCAGGCCCCGTCCGGCCGACGAGACGCGCCCAGATCAAGGGCATAATCACCGCCGTCGTCAACGCTGATCCGCAGGCGATCGAGCGGGCCACCAGGCAACTGGGCGAATCGCGCAAGTATTTGGCTCCGGTCGGCTGGGCGGCGGGCGCCATGGTGCTGCTCGTGCACGGGGTCAAACTGCTGATTCTGAATTGGCGGCTTTCGCTCGTACAACTGATCCCCGCTGCCTGGATCTGGCTTGCTTCCTGGGACTTGAAGCAACACCTTCTGCACGGGTCGTCCTTCCAACATCTGAACATCGTGGAACGCGCCGTCCTGATCGCGGCCATCATTGCTTTCACGATTGCCGCCTTCTGGTGTAACGCCGTCTTCGCGTTCGCGATTGACGACGACCCGCCGCCGCGGATTCGGCCGGCCTGGCGTCGCGCCAAGGAGGGGCGGCAGTTAGTGGTCGCCTGGGGCGTGGCAGTCGGAGGCGCGCTCGCCTTTGCCACGATTGCCGTTCCCCGCTTCGCCGGCGTGTGGATATTCAGCCTGATTCTGTCCATCGTGCTGGGCATCATGCTCATCAGCTTCGTGGCGGTTCCGGCCCGGATCATCGGTGTCAAGCGGGCAAAGCTGCCTCCCAAGGAAGCACTCGGACGTGCCGCGGCCGGCGGAACCCTGAGCGCGGTCGCCATGGCGCCAGGTTTCTTACTCGGACGGTTAGGGCTGATTCTTCTTGGCTTGCACCATTTTCACGTCCTTGGTTTCGTCTTCCTCTCGATCGGCACCGCGCTGTATGCCGCTGGAATGTCGTCCGTCAAAGCCGTCAAGCTGACGATGAAGCTCACCCCGGCGAAGCTCACCCCCGGCGGCGCACCCCCACCGCAGACTGACCCCGAGTCAGGCGTTCAGCCAACGACCGCGGACGCCATTGCGAGCACCGTGCATGACTAGTGACGCCGCGGTAGCCGAGGCGGCCCTGCCGGACTCGTTTCGGAGGGCTTTCTCGCTCGAATTCTGGCGATCGGTGAAGCCGCCGTTCGAAGTGCCACTCGTGATCTTGATCAACGGGCTGCTAGTCCTGCTGTTCTGGTTTACGCCGTACAAGGATCAGATGTTCACCCTTCACGGGGCGCTGGCTTTTCCCATCGTTCTCGGCAGTTGGATGATTTCCGACGTTCCGGCGACGAATGTGGTGGCAGCAGACCGCACCCGGATGTTGGCCGCGTTGGACGACGACGACATGCTGATGCGCTTGCTTGCCGCCAAGTCGGCACTGCTCTGGGTGCTGGTAGCGCCCATCTGCGTCATCATCGCCATGATCATCGGGATTTCCAACAGCCGGCCCATCTCGGCGCTGTGGACGATCATGGCCATAGCGATCCTCCCGCTGGGGGCCCTCGCGGTCTGCAACTGGATCGGGATCATTTGGCCCTACAACCCGATCAGCCTCAAGGTTCGCTGGCAGGAACGCCGCAAATTTCGCACCCAGTCCCGCTGGATCATCCTGGTCTTCGCCCCGTACGTCATCGTCCCTTTTGTCATCTGCGTGACGGCCGTGCCGGCATATCTGTGGTGGCACCACGAGACCGGCGGGGTGGTCAAGCCGATCTCTGACGCTCTGTTCGGCGACCTGGTTCTGCTGTCCTCCGCGACGTCGGTGCTGTTCTACTTCGGGGCTCGGTGGGTGAGCCGGCGCCTGCTGCAGCGTCGACGCGAGAAGCTGCGCACCTATCTGACAGAGCTGTCCGGCTGATGGAGGACGCAGGCGGGTAGGTGCAACCCACGGCCTGCAAATGTGTGAGGAACTCCAGACCTCACCCCGCCGGGATGAAGCCCGCAGGATCTCCGTGTCCGACCATGTAAGCGGTCGGTACAAACACGCAGCTGAGTTCGTGTGGCTGACTTCAACGTCATCGTTGAGGCGGCTTCAGCAGAGGAAGATTCTATGGCTCGGACGACCTTTGAGATCCGCGTAGCGGGTGTTGTTCCCGAGGACGAATTGTTCGACCTGGGTGCCGTCGGCCGGTCGGTCGAGCACGCCAGCACGATCTTGTACGGCGATGACACCGACGAAGCCGCACTGTTCGGCTTGCTTGATCGACTCCGAGACCTTGGACTCGAGGTGGTGGAAGTGCGGCGCATGCCAAACCTGCGGAGCCCGAAGTCGGCCGACGACGCACCCACCGCGGAATGAGCGAAACGCACGCCATGTCGGAGAGATCAAGCTTTCAAATCGTGCTGGCCACGAAGCTGAGCGAGCCGGTGCTTCGTTCTTTGCCAGCGCTCGAGTCGGCCGACATGCCGGCGACGACTGTGTTCGAAATTTCCGGTGATCGGCTCGATGATGTGTTGGGTGCGTTGGCGGCGCGAGGACACGAGGCATTGAGCATCCGAGTCTGTCACCGGCGCCAGAACCCTACTGATGAAGAGCATGGTTCCGGTTTTCATTCTTGATGTCGGGGGTCACGGGTGAAGCTGCCTGCGAACTGGCGGGCGTTCAGGAAACCTCGACTTGACGCACTGCTCGGCGCGGTGAAGGAACTAGCCCCGAGGAAAAGAGACCTTCGCGCGGACATCCTTGCCGGCCTACCCGGGGCGATTGCCGGCGTGCCTGACGGCATGGCCGCCAGCGTGCTCGCCGGAGTCAGCCCGGTCCACGGGCTCTACGCAAGCTTCGCCGGCCCGATCGGTGGCGGCCTGTCGACGAGCACAAAGCTCATGAAGGTCACCACCACGAGTGCCGCCGCCCTAGCCGCCGGGTCTGCCCTCTCGTCTATCGCGCCGGGGGATCGCGCGAACGCACTCTTTCTCCTGACGGTCCTGGCCGGTGCGCTGATGGTCGTTGCGGGAGCCTTGCACCTCGGCCGATACACCCGTTTCGTACCGCATTCGGTGATGATTGGATTCCTCAGCGGCATCTCGCTGAACATCCTGTTCGGCCAGATCCCTGACATCCTCGGCTACGACGCCCAGGGCTCCTTCGCCCTGGCCAAGGCCATCGACGCGATCACTCACCTGTCGGCGGAAGAGATTCCCTCGCTGCTGACGGGTCTGCTGGCGATAGTCCTGGTCGTGCTCTCCGCCCGGCTGCGTTTTGCCTCCCTCGGCGCTTTGCTCGCGTTGATCGTTCCGACCGTTTTGGTGGCCCTGATCGGGGCCGACAGCGTTGCTCGGGTGAGTGACTCCGGCGAGATTCCGCAAGGACTGCCCGTCCCGCGGCTGCCCCACCTGACCGACTTCACTTTCGGCGTCTTCACCGGCGCGCTCGCGGTGGCGGCCATCGTCCTGGTGCAAGGCGCCGGCGTAGCCGAAGCAGCTCCCAACCCTGACAAGAGTCTGGCGAAGCCCAACCGTGACTTCATCGGTCAAGGAGTCGGCAATCTGCTGAGTGGGCTCTTCCAGGGGCAGCCGGTGGGCGGCTCCGTCGGGCAGACGGCGGTGAATGTGAGCTCGGGAGCGCGGAGCAGATGGGCATCGATCTTCTCCGGGCTCTGGATGCTCCTAATCCTGGTCTTGTTCGCCGGTCTCGTGGGCAAGGTGGCAATGCCGACTCTCGCCGGAGTCCTGATGGTTGCGGCGGTCGGCTCGCTACGCGTGCAGCAGGCGTCGACGGTCTGGCGTACCGGCACGATCTCGAAGGTCGGCATGCTCACGACCTTCCTGTCCACACTTTTCCTTCCGGTGGCGGCAGCGGTCGGCATCGGGGTCGCCGTATCCCTGCTCTTGCAGCTCAACCAGGAAGCTCTTGACCTGCGAGTGGTGAGCCTCGTGCCGACCGTCGACGGCCAGTTCGAAGAGCACCCGGCGCCGGTCTCGTTGCCGAGTCGGCAAGTCACGGTCATCGATATCTACGGCAGCCTCTACTACGCCGGAGCCAGGACGCTGCAGAGCCGCCTGCCCGATCCCTCCTTCGCCGAATTGGCCGTAGTGGTGCTCAGGCTTCGCGGACGCGCGATGGTTGGGTCCACCTTCGTGGTCGTGATCGAGGACTACTTGAGCCGGCTGCGGGAGGGCGGGGGTCAGCTCTTCCTGACGGGGGTCAACGAGGCGTTGCTTGCCCAGCTCAGCCAATTCGAGCGCTTCTCCGCAGACGACCTACACATCGTTCCCGCGGACGAGGTGCTCGGCTTGTCGACCCATCGTGCGTATGACGAAGCCAATGAGTGGCTGGCTGCCCAACAACCCCGTCCCTAGGCAGCGGCCAGCGCGCGCACGGTCTCCGGATCGCCGCCGTAGCGCAGCCACTGAGCCGCGCTGTCACCCCGCAGCGCTTTCCGTCGGCGGGTGAACCAGAGCGCCGTATCCCAGGGGCCCAGCCGATCGGCCGGAAGGGCAGCGAGTATCTCCGGCAGGTGCGGCAGCAGGCTGCCCTTCGGGAATTGCCAGACCGGGAAAAGCGATCGTGCTTGCTGGGTGTCGACAGCGACCAGACTGCGCCGCTCGACAGCCATCTGCACGGTCTGCGCATCGCTCGCGGTCAGCTCGCAGACGCCCGAAAGCGAGTAGCAGCTGCCCAGCATGGTGACGTAGCGGGGAATTCTTTCCGTGGCGACGCCGACGGGGGTTCGGCCAGCGAGTGCAGCCCTTCGGATATTCCTCACGTGCTCGCCTCCATCTACTCAACCAGCGCCACCAAATATGACCAGTCAGTCGGGGTTGCACGTCATCCCGCCCGGATGAGGCGGCGGTTGACGTGCCTGCCCGTGAGAAGCTGGTTCGTCATCGCCAGCGGGAGGCCAACGGGTGGAACACAATGACACGGGGCACGCTTGCTGCAGTCCGTCGCTGCAGTCGATTCCCGAGGATCCCCAGCGACCCTTGGTGATTGCAGCTTCAGCAGCCGAGCCTTCAAGAGCCGCTCGTGAGTTCAGCCGGGCGCCTCAGACGCACTGGCTGTCCTTGCCGGGGGGCGACTTCCTGATGGGCTCGACCGAGGAGCTGTATCCCGCGGACCATGAGGGGCCGGTCCGGTCGGAAACGGTTGCAGCCTTTGACATCAGCCCCACGACCGTCACGAATGCGCAATTCGCTCGATTCGTCGCCGAGACCGGACACGGCACCACTGCAGAGCAGCAGGGGTGGTCATTCGTCTTCGGAGGGCTGCTTCCGGCGGACCATCCGCCGACGCGCGGTGTCGCCGATGCGCCGTGGTGGAGGCAGGTCTACGGCGCCCGTTGGGATCGACCCGAAGGGCCTGCTTCCGACATCGAGGATCGAGCGGATCATCCCGTCGTACATGTCTCCTGGGTGGACGCTCGGGCCTACTGCAAATGGGCCGGGGGTCGGATGCCCACAGAGCGCGAATGGGAGTACGCCGCACGTGGAGGATTGACTCAGAAGCGGTTCCCTTGGGGTGATGAACTGACCCCGGATGGAAAACACATGATGAACGTCTTTCAGGGTGACTTCCCCACCAGGAATACAGCGGAGGACTGGCGAACCGGCACGGCACGGGTGGATGCATTCCCGGCCAATGGATACGGGCTCTACAACATGACCGGCAATGTCTGGGAATGGACGGCAGACCGCTTCGGCGCCAGCCGTCCGGGACACCGAACCATGCGGGGCGGCTCGTATCTGTGCCACGCGTCCTACTGCCGGCGCTATCGCTGCGCGGCACGAAGCAGCAATACGGCCGACAGCTTCTCCGGAAACATCGGATTCCGATTGGCACGAGACCGCCAGCCGGCCGCCTGACCGGCTGGTCATCAGTCGGAGCTACCCCCGACCGCGCTGGCCAGCGGTAGCTCCGGCTCTCCCCGGTGCTCTCGGGTGATCTTGACGGCGCTGGTGACGGTTTTGACCAGCAGGCCCAGGACGATCAGATCACCGAGCATCTGAAATGTCGCCATCACCCTGGCGAACTGGCTCACGGGACTGATGTCGCCGAATCCAACGGTGGAGAACACCGTGACGGTGAAATACAGCGCGTCGAATCGGTTCAGACTCTGCGTAAAAGCGTGGTCGGTATTGCGTCCTAATTCGTAGTAGGTCGTGGAGAAGATGAGCAGGAACAGGGGAAGCGCGAGCGCCAACGCCTCTATGGCCGCCAAGACGGGATATCGCGCTGCGAGGATCGCCCTCACTTGCCAGATGACAACGCCAACAAAGATGAGCAGGCAGACCACCAGCAGCAGCACGTCGTGTCCATCCAGACTCGCGTCCAACGGGAGGACGAAGTAGAGGGCGGTCAGGACGACGACGCTCAGCAGGCCGCGAAGGACGGCGCGGGCAATCGGGCGCCAACTCACGCCGAGGCTCAGCGGGGGAGGTTGCACCCGATCGGTGGGCTGCTCGCGAGAGTGCCCGGGCTGCGGCTCCCTCGCCATTTCCCCTCCGATCGTGACGGTGACTCAAGCCTGTCGTCTCACTTTGAGGCCGAACGGCGTTGTTCGCTTCCCCCTTCGCGGACGAGCGATCGGCGGCGGTTAGCAGTAGCCGCAGGGCTTACCGTCCATTGTGGATGAGGTGCTATGGGGCGTGAATGCACAGACTCAGCCCATGGCATCGTCTGATATTTCTCGGTCAAGCCTGCCGATTCCGCATCGGCAGCACGTCGGGCTCACCACGTTCGACGCCAAGGACCCGGACTCGCATTTTGCGCCGATCGCGCCCCTGCGGCCGCCGGCCGGCGCACCCAATGTGCTGATCGTGATGCTTGACGACGCCGGCTTCGGCGCGTCCGCCACCTTCGGTGGTCCGTGCACCACTCCGACGTTCGACCGGCTGGCAGAGGGTGGACTTCGTTTCAATCGGTTCCACACGACCGCCCTGTGTTCTCCTACCCGCCAATCGCTGCTGACCGGCCGCAATCACCACGCGGTAGGGATGGGCGGGATCACCGAGATCGCCACGTCTGCTCCCGGCTACAACTCGATCCGGCCCGACACCGCCGCGCCGTTGGCCGAGATCATGAAGCTGAACGGCTACAGCACGGCGCAGCTCGGCAAATGCCATGAGGTCCCGGTCTGGGAGACCAGTCCCATGGGCCCGTTCCACCAGTGGCCGTTGGGTAGCGGGTTCGAGTACTTCTACGGCTTCGTGGGCGCTGAGACGAATCAGTGGTACCCGGCGCTCTACGAGGGCGTGAATCCCATCGAGCCACCGAAGACACCGGAGGAGGGCTACCACCTCACGGAGGACCTGGCGGACAAAGCCATCTCCTGGGTCAATCAGCAGAAGTCGCTCATGCCTGACAAACCGTTCTTCATGTACTTCGCACCGGGTGCGACGCATGCGCCGCACCACGTCCCGAAGGCGTGGAGTGACAAGTACGCCGGAAAGTTCGACCAGGGCTGGGATGCCGTTCGCGAGGAGACCTTCGCCCGTCAGAAGGAGCTGGGAGTCATCCCGGCAGACACCGATCTGTCGGCCCGGCCCGAGCAGATTGCCGCCTGGGAGGACGTGCCGGACGTTCTCAAGCCGGTCCTCGCCCGCCAGATGGAGGTCTATGCCGGCTTCTTGGAGCACACCGACCATCAGGTAGGCAGGGTCATCGCCAGTCTGGAGGAGCTTGGCATCCTCGAGGACACGCTGATCTACCTCATCATTGGTGACAACGGCGCCAGCGCTGAGGGCACTCCGAATGGCACGTTCAACGAGTTGATTTCGCTCAACGGTGCGGCGGAGTTCGAGACCGCCGAGTTCATGGCCTCCCATATCGACGAGTTCGGGGGTACCGAGGCCTACAACCACTACGCGGTCGGGTGGGCGCATGCCATGGACACCCCGTACCAGTGGACCAAACAGGTCGCTTCGCACTTCGGTGGTACGCGCAACGGGACGGTGGTGCATTGGCCCAATGGGTTCACCTCCCGCGGCGAGGTGCGCCGCCAGTTCCACCACATCATCGATGTCGCCATGACCGTGATCTCCGCGGCGGGAATTCCCGAGCCGACGTTCGTCAACGGCATCCAGCAGATGCCGCTGCACGGCGTTGACATGTCCTATGCCTTTGACAACGCCGATGCGCCCGAAGCCCGCGAAACCCAGTATTTCGAGGTCGCCTGCAACCGCGGCATCTATCACAAGGGCTGGACAGCGGTGACGCGTCACAGCGTTCCGTGGGACTTCGGAGCCGTGCTGCCTGATCTGGATGACGACGTGTGGGAGCTGTATGACACGACGACCGACTGGGCCCAAGCCCATGATCTGGCGGCCGAAAACCCCAAGCAGCTTGAATATCTGAAGCGCCTGTGGCTCATCGAGGCCGTCAAGTACAACGTGCTGCCCTTGGATGACCGGCGGATCGAGCGGTTCAATCCCGACATCGCAGGACGACCCCTGCTGGTCAAGGGGAAGACCCAGATCCTCTACAGCGGCATGACTCGCCTCAGCGAGAACTCGGTCATCAACCTCAAGAACAAGTCCCATTCGGTGACCGCTCAGCTGGTCATCCCCGACGGGGGCGGCCAGGGCGTCATCATTTCCCAGGGCGGAGCCTTCGGGGGTTGGGCGATCTATCTCGATGAAGGCAAGCCCAAGTACTGCCACAATCTTGCCGGGCTGATGCGCTTTCACGTTGCATCAGACAAGGTGGTTCCGGCGGGCGAACATCAGGTCCGCATGGAGTTCGCCTATGACGGCGGCGGCCTCGCCAAGGGTGGCCTCGTCAGCCTTTTCATCGATGGTGAGCCGGCCGGCGAAGATCACATCGGAGCGACCGTGCCGATGATCTACTCCGCCGACGAGACCTGCGATGTGGGGCTGGACACCGGAACACCGGTCAGCGACGACTACACCATCAGCACCAGCGAATTCAATGGGACCGTGAAGTGGGTCCAGCTTGATTCCGGCGACGACAATCACGACCACTTGATCACGGCCGAAGAGCGGTTCCGCGTCGCCAGCTCAATTCAGTAGCTCAGTGGGTGTGTAGCTCAGCGGGTCAGGTCACGCTTGGATCTCGTTCGTGTCGGATGATGATTTTGGTCCGGATGCCGTGAATGCTGCTGAGTACCGTCCGCGGGATAGCTGTGGCCGGTGACCTATCCGGGTCCGCCGGATGAGAAAGGTTTGTCTCCATGAACTGGTTCTGGCATGCACTCTGGATCGCCTTTGTCATCATTCCGGTGGTGCTCCTGTGGGTGTTCTGCCTGGTAGACATTTTTGTCCGGCATGACCTGTCAGGATTGAAAAAGACCACCTGGGTCGTTCTGATCCTGCTTTTCCCGTGGATTGGTGCGCTGGTTTACCTGATTGTGCGGCCGTCTCACGAGGCCAGCCTTTCTGGGGCGACCGCCTAGTTTCCGCATCTGGATCACCCCGGTGGGGTGACGACGCGGTGAACGCCGGTTGCGAAGGTGTTGAACAGCCATTGCGTCGATGGCCAACTCGCTGGTAGGGAGTGCAACGGTGTCCGAAGATCCAGCCGAACCGCAAGCTGAGCCCGAGGAGTCGCGCCAGCCCAACGCCGAAGGGGAGAAGAAGCGCCCCTCTGGCGGCAAGCGGGCGCTGAACATCCTTCGCGTGACCGCGGTCATCCTCCTGATGACGATCGGCGCCCTGCTCGTCATTGTTTCGGTGCCTGCCATCTGGGGCCGCAATCTTCTGCTCAACACCGACCGTTACGTCCAGACGATGTCGCCATTGGCGTCGGATCCGGGCGTTCAGGCCGGGATGATCAAGGCCATCGACAAGCAGTTCGACGACAGCGTGGATCTCGAGGCGCTGGCCAAGCAGGTGCTTCCGCCGAAGGCTGCGCCGCTGGCCGGCCCGCTGCAGAGTGCGGCCGAGGGGCTTGTCAATACGGTCGCCACCAAATTCGTCCAGAGCGACGCCTTTGTGACGTTGTGGGACGGCATGAACCGAGTTGCCCACAGGCAGATCGACGCCGTCCTCACCGGCCGCAACGGTGGCTCCGGCAACGCCGTTGCCATCAGGAACAACACGGTCACCCTCAACCTCGCGCCACTCATCATCGCGGTGAAGAAGCAGCTGGTCGGAGCGGGTCTGACGGTCGCCTCCAAGGTGCCGGTCGTCGGCTCCACCATCGAGATCGCCCACGTCAAAGGCGTGGATCAAGTCCGCTCCTACGTGCGCCTGCTCAATCGAGCGGCTGTCTGGTTGCCTTTGCTGGGCTTGGCCTGCCTCATCGCCGCGATACTGCTGTCCCGCAAGCGCCGCCGGAGCACGATCATTGCCGCGATCTCGGTTTCTGTCGGAATGGTGCTGATTGCCGCCGGGCTGGCCATCGGCCGCAAGCTCTACCTCGACAGCCTGCCCGGGATCTACCTCACCCACGAGGCAGCTGAAAGCATCTACAACACGCTTGTCCGCTATCTGCGCACCGGTCTGCGCCTGGTGGTCCTGGTCGCGCTGCTCATTTGCCTCATCGCCTGGCTCACCGGACCGGGCAAGCTCGCGGTCAGCATCAGACACGGCATCGCCAAAGGTCCGAAGGCCCTTGGCCGGCGTTGGACGGGAAGCAAGCCGGCCATCATCGTCGGCGAGAACCGTGGCACGTTTGCCGGGATCATTTTCGGCATAGCGGCCCTGGTGCTGGTTTTGTGGAGCAACCCGACCATCCTGGTGGTCATCGTGATCGCGATCATCACCATCGCTTTGCTGGCGCTTGCCTACTTCACCAAACGGCCGGAATCGGCAGAGGCCGCGGCCCCCGCGGCGTAGTGCGGACGGCGTTCACACGAGCGCTCGCAGGTGCTCGGACGATCGCTGGACGGGCACTTCGGGGTGTGCGAGTGTCGATGCGGTAGCTGCGTCACTCACTGGAGAGGTTGACGTCGATGGTGTTAGGCATTTTCCTGCTGGCGTTCTTCTTCGGCTACCTGGTCAGGGCCGGCATCCGGCTCGTTGCCGGTGGCTTCTCGAGTCACGGCCGCAAGTCCAAGCATTCCCGGCCCGCTGCAGTGCCGGCCATTCGGGCTGACGATGAGCCGTTCGCTGGCTGGACGGCGCTGGATGAGGTTCAGCTGACGCGGCTGCTGCGAGACTCAGCTCCCCAGTAGACCCTAGATCTGACCGGTGGCGGCCGGATCCCGAGGAGTGTCAGGTCGGGCGATGGTGAGATACACGACCAGCGCGCCGACCGCCAGCGTGAGGACGGCGAAGGTGGGGCCGTCTCCGAAGCCGGCGCCGCTCAGGCTGCGTGGCTTGCTGAGATAGTCCGCGAAGGATGCACCGAGCGGGCGCGTGACGACGTAGGCGAACCAGAAGGCGACGACCGGGTTCATGCCTGAACTTCCACCAGGCCACGGCCGGGATCAGGATGATGACGCCGAAAAGGACCCCCGAGGTCAGGAATCCGAGATTCAGCGCGAAGGCGGTGTAATCGCCAAGTGCCGTGCCCAAGGCGAAGGTGGCCAGGACGGTGGCCCAGTAGAAGCATTCCCGGCGCCGCGTCGTGATGCTGTGGATCGACAGCGTCCCCTCGCTGCGCTGCCATATCCAGAAGACGCCGGCCAACACGACCGCCCACATGATGCTGGTGCCGGCGTAGGGAATTCCGACGTCGAGGTGCAGGAAGTCCGCGGCGGCGGTCCCGAAGATGGCGATTGCGTACGCGAAGAACCAGTAGGCGAACGCGCGGTATTGACGCGTTCCGAACTGCACGAGGATCCCTGCGACGAAGACGACGAGGACGATTCCGCCGCCGACGACATTGCCGTAGTGCGCGAGGTAGTCCGACCCGGCCTCACCACCCGCGGTGGTCAGGATTTTGATGAGCCAGAAGATCGGGATGATCTCGGGAACCTTCGCCGCGACGGGGTCGGCGAAGAACCTGCGGATCAGTGGGTGGTCTCGAAGACCCGCTGCTCCGGCGGCGCGCGACTGCCCCTCGGCAGCGTCAGGCATCTGGCTGTGTCCTCTTCCGCCGGTACGGGCATCAGCGTGAACGCGCCATGGTTGGCGGGGCGGATGTGAGGGGCGTGAGGCCGGGTTACGTCGCCGTCGAAATCAATCTGGATAAAGTCCACTGAAGCGGTAGGGAAAGGTGGGCTCGTGACGCTTCCGGACTTCCTCCTGATGGGGGCACCCAAGGCGGGGACTACGGCGCTGCACGTTGCTCTGGCTCGCCACCCGGAGTTGTGTATGTCGCACGTGAAGGAGCCCAAGTACTTCCTTGGCGACGGGCCGCCTCCGACCGGCGGTGGCCCGGGCGACGCGAAGACGTATTCCGAGTACGTCTGGCGGCGTGAGGATTACGAGGCGTTGTGGGACCACAAGCTGCCAGGTCAGTTGTGCGGCGAGTCGACGACCCTGTACTTGCGTGACAAGGATGCGCACCGCCGCATCGTCCAGACGGTGCCGGGAGCCAAGCTCATCGCGGTCTTACGCGATCCGGTGGACCGGGCGCACTCCAACTGGTCGCACTTGCGGTCAGCGGGGCTCGAACCCGTCGCTGACTTTCCCCGCGCCTGCATGTTGGGGGAGCGGCGAGTCGCTGAAGGCTGGGGACCGTTCTGGAGCTACCTCGAGCTCGGTCGATATGGCTCCCATTTGGAGCATCTGTACTCCCTCGTGCCGCAGGAGCAGGTGCTCCTGCTCCTGTACCGGGAGTTGCGCGAACAGCCCGCCGCTACTCTCGATCGGGTGTGTACGTTCCTTGGCGTTGCGACCGGTGTCGTCGACGAGCTCCCGTCTGAGAATGTCACCGCTCACGTCAGCGAAGGGCCGGTCAACAGCGCTCTGTTGAAGGTCGTGCAGGGAAGCGAAGGCGGCGGGCGGATGGCGACAGCTCCGGTGCGGCGTGCCGTCGGCTCGGTGGCGGTGAAGCTGCTGCAGCGCGAGCAGCGCACGCGACCCGCGCTCACCTTCGAGGAGCGCTGCCTCCTGCTGCCCCATTACGCGGATGACCTGAACGTCTTGGAGCAAGTGACGGGCCGATCGTTTGCCCATTGGCGTGATCCCCAGAACGGCATGACGCGTCGCCCGCTGGACATCAACGGGCGATTTGGGACCGCCTCGAGCAGCATTGATCGGCCTTTTGAAAATACGAAGTGACAACGGAGCTGGTGGTACGGAAATGCGGTGCGCGTGACGGTCAAGGTTGATGTCCCAGAGTTGAATTGGGAGCGCGGCGAGGTAGCCATCGAACCGCCGGAGGCCGTCGCGGGCGCTTGGGCCGGTGCTCCGAGTGCGGTTGCTGTCGACGGCGTCTTCTGGTTGGCCTACCGCCTGCGACTGCCCCTGGGTGCCGGGCGTGGAATCGCGAACGTCGTCGCCAGGAGCGAGGACGGGGTGAACTTCGAAACCGTCGCGAGCATCAGCAAAGAGCCCTTTTCTGCTGAGTCTCTGGAACGCCCGGCGCTGGTCCACACCCCCGACGGAAAGTGGCGGCTCTACGTCAGCTGTGCGACGCCGGGGACCAAGCACTGGCGGGTCGATGTGTTGGAAGCGGCGGATGTCGCTGGACTGATGTCCGCCAGCCCGCGCACCGTGCTGGCGGGAAGTTCGGACCACGCCGTGAAGGATCCGGTCATCGTGATCGATGACGATCAGACCTGGCATTTGTGGGCGTCAGTGCATCCGCTGGACACGGTGGGGGCCGAGGATCGCATGACGACCGAGTACTACGTTTCCGGCGATGGGCTGCACTGGACCCATCGGGGGCGCGCGCTCGAGCGGTCGCTCGAACCAGTGGGATTCCCGCGGCGTGCGGGTGACGGCCGTGCTGCCGGGGCTGGCCGGCGAGGTTGTCAGAGCCTGGTATGACGGACGGGCGTCGGCCGCCGAGAATTGGGAGGAGCGCACCGGTCTCGCATTCGGGCCCGACCTCAGCAGCTTCGTCCCGTCCGGCTCACGCCCACTCGCCCAGTCCCCGTATCCGCCGGGTGGCCTGCGCTACCTGTCGATCGTCACGCTGCCGCAGGATTCGGGCTATCGCTTGTACTACGAGGCGACCAGAGCGGATGGAGCGCATGAGTTGCGCACGCAATTCGGGTGATTGCCGCCGCCGGCGTTGAAAAGAATGGTCAGCGCAGCACCCAACCTCCGTCGACGCTGATGATCTGACCATTGATCCACGAGCCGTCCTCAGAGGCGAGGAAGGCAACCAGAGCGGCAACGTCTTCAGGTTTGCCCAAGCGCGCGCTGCGGGTGGCTGCCAGCGTCAGATCGCGAAAGGTCGGGTCCAGCGCCGAGCGGACCGCCTCCGTGAGCACGACGCCGGGAGCGACGCCATTCGCGCGAATCCCGAGCTTGCCCCAGCGGCTGGCGATGTGGCGGATGAGCCCGCCCAGACCGCTTTTCGATATCGCGTAGGAGGGGCGTTCGGCCTCTCCGACGAAAGCGGCTGCCGAACTGGTGAAGACGAGGGCGCCCCCGTCTCGCTCGAGCAGCCGGGGGATGGCGTAGCGAGCACAGAGCAGATGCCCGCGCAGATTGGCGGCGATCGTCCGGTCGAATACGTCGAGCGGGACAGTTTCGACGTCGCTGTCCTGGCCCACCGTTTCGGGTGAGGTGTCCGCGCCGTTCGCGTGCAACGCATCGAGGCCGCCAAAGCGTTCGACCGTGAAATTCACTGCCTCCGCAACGGATTCTTCGT
Source organism: uncultured Actinomycetota bacterium (assembly GCA_963737695.1). Classification (GTDB taxonomy): domain Bacteria; phylum Actinomycetota; class Actinomycetes; order Frankiales; family Frankiaceae; genus DATAZK01. The sequence continues at coordinate 1,208,299 of CAVTTQ010000008.1, read as the reverse complement.
CCTTGAGGTCGACCGTGGTCGACTCGGCGGTCCCGCCGCCGGCCCTGATCTCGGTCACGACAGCGGCTGCTGCGCTCCCGTCGAGGTCGGCCACGACGACCGAGGCACCCTCTTGCCCCAACCGGACGCACGTCGCGGTCCCGATTCCGCCGGCGCCGCCGACGACGAGTACCACGCGATCCTTCAGCCCACGCATGAACGCTCCCAGTTTCGCCTAGTGAAGGGGACAGTCTCGCCCACGCGTACGGGACAGCATCAGTGAGGGGTCACCCTGTGTGGGCGGGCGCTCTGCTGATGTCGTTGCAACGTTCGCAGACTTCCTGCGGAATGACGCCGGCGCGCATCAGGATCGCGAAGGCTTTGCATCCGAGGCAGTAGCCCAGGGCTGACTCCAGGAATGCGGCCACGATGATCAGTCCGAGCGTGATCTGCGCGGCCTCCCACTCGCCGGCCGCCGTCAGGATCGCGGCGGTGCCGGTGACCACCACACCGATTGCTTGGGCGAATCGTTTGGGGGGACCGGGGACCGGGCGGGCGGCAAACGGGAGGCGCGGCGTCAGGACTCTGGTGACGAACTGACCCAGGGGGCTCATCGTCGGGCCGGTCAGGGCTCGGGCCACAAAGCCGTAGGCGATGACGAATACCGCCCACTTGAGGTCGAAGCCGATGGTCAAGGCGCTCATGATCACCACGCCGGCGGCCACCAGCCTGGCGGACACCTCGTTGACCGGATCTGGAAAGGAAAAAAATTCGCGCAGCCGGCTGCGGCTCAGCTGGTCATTCGTGGTCACAGCCATTGCAACGTGCTCCGAATCCGTGTGATGCCCGACGGTGGTCATGATGCCGGGGTAAAGGTGCCTTGGAGGTGCCAGGAGCCGGTGAAGCCGTTGAATGGTCCGCCCACTACCTGGCTGGCCCAGGTGAGCACGAACGCCTTCGTCGCCGGGTCGTAGGTGCCGGTCACCGCTGCAGTCAGACCGGGGCTGCCTCCCCCTGGCTTGGGCGAGCCCTGGTTGAAGGACTGGTGATTCCACTCTGCCGACCAGGCCTGGATCTGACCGGAGAGTTTGCCGTCGTTCACGGTGAGAGCCGGGGCGGGGACGGACGTGCCGGTCTGCGGATCTTTGGGGTTGGTGGAGATGCCGAATTTGATGGCGGTGAAGGCTGTCGGTGCCACGATCGACGCGGCTAACGCATTGCCTGCGGCGTCGAACGCAGGGGTCGGGTTGGGTTGGTATTTTCCGGTTTGGAAGCCGCCGTCAGTACCCGGCGAAAAGACCGTGTAGGACTTGTCAGAGCAGAGCGAATCGGGATTGTCGAAGAACTTACCGGCCGCAATCGTCCCGCCGGGCACGATCATCCGGAAGTAGCTGCCCGTGACGGTGCTTCCGGTGCATTCTCCAGCTGTCAGCTTGAACGTGCCCACGAGGGTCTGCGGGCCGGCCGGGCTTGGCGTCGAACTGGAGTTGCTGGCGCCGCCGGACGGAGTCGTAGACCCAGTGGATGCCGTGCTCGATCCGCACCCGGCCAAGGTCGCCGCCGCAAGTGCGGCAATCAAGGCGTAACGCATCGGTCGGTGGATCATGACGCTCCTATTGGTGGTGGAAGGGGGCGAGGGGTCGGCTGTCGTCGGGGACCGCTGAAAAGGGCGAGTCCGAAAAGCGCTACCCCGGGAATCACGAAGAACCAGGGAAACAAGGCGAATGGCGGCAGCGCGGCGATGGCCTGATACCGCGGCACGCTGTTGCTCATTGCGCCGATCATCGGGGTCATGTCGTTGAGGATGTGGACCCAGTTCTGGTCCATGGCGGTGATGGCAGGGAAGTCCTGCGCTAGCTGGGTCGGCGTCAGTCCGGTCTTCGCCAGGGCCGGCACGATGTCCAGTCGGATTGCTCCCTGACCGACGGCCATCGAGGAGAAGTACCCCTGAATCTTCTCGACGTTGCTGGTGGTCTCGATGGTCTTGAAGGCCGACATCATTCGTCCGCCGGCCGGTGCCCGGGTGAACATCTGAAACGCGACGGGAGCCAGCACCAGACCGATCCCGACGAGACCGATGGCCAGCCGTCCGGCGAAACGACGCTTGGGTCCTAGCAACGCGATCACTGCCGCGGTGAGGACGATCAGGCCCGGAATGACGAAGAACCATGGAAAAAGCGTGAAACTCGGCATGGCAGCGACCGCCTGGTAATTGCCCAGGTTCGCTTGCACGCTGTCGAGCAGGTTCGTCATCGTCGTGTGAATCTCGGGCCACTGCTGGGCGAACGCCGTGTAGGAAGCGGTCTGCGTCCCAGACCCCGGGCGTTCAAGGCCGGAGGCTTTGAACCGTTCAGCGCCAGCAGTGTTGGTCTCTCGCACGGCCGCATGTATCTGGCCGATCTCGTGCTGAAATCCGTCCAGTCGTTCGGCCGTCATGAAGGGTCGGAAGTCCTTCAACATTGCTGCACCTTTTGGTGCCCGATCGAACATCTGAAAGGCGAACGGCATGACGATCAGTGCCAAGCCGATGAAGGCGGCGACCCACATTGTCAACGGCCGGCGACTCTCGCCATTGGACCGGACCCCGGACGGGGCGGCCGACACGCATAGGTCACCCGGCGTGCCGGGTCTTGAATCACCAACGGCGGCGGGAGACACAGGCTTGCTCATCTGCTCTCCACCTGGTCGGTCGAACTATCTAAACTGAACTGATCAAGATAGTAGCGTTAACGATCCAAACAGTCTGCAAGATCGACTTTCAGGCAATCCCGACCATGTCCATCAAGTTTGCCAAGTACAGCGAGGCGAAGGTAGCTTCCCAGGTGGACCGAGGCGTCAGTGACGAGCCCTGACCAACGACAGGGGGTGGCGAGGGTGGATCTCATCAGCCTTGCCCTGCCCGGTCTCTTCTCGCGGCGGCATATCGATCTGCTGCGCTGTGCCGGTGCCCTGTGTCAGGCGCACCGGGCTCATCCCTGCAACTGAGCCAAGCAGCAATCCGCGTCCGACTGACCTCCGGTTGGCCAAGCCGACACCGTTAAGGCCGTCTCATGAAATTCCTGGCTATCACACTCATTGTGCACGCTCCTGATCCCATCACCAGGGTTCAGAAGTCAACGTCAGACCGCTTCAACGAGGTCATCGACAACGCGTTGCTTGCTGAGCAACTCGGGTTCGACGGATTTGGGGTGGGGGAGCGTCACGAGCGGCCCTTCATCTCCTCTTCGCCACCCGTCGTGCTCAGCCATATCGCGGCGCTCACCCAAACCATCCGGCTCTTCACGGCCGTGACGACGCTGAGCTTGCTCGACCCGGTCCGGGCCTACGAGGATTACGCGACGCTCGATCATCTGTCGGGCGGTCGGCTCGAGCTGATCATCGGCAAGGGCAACGGCACGGCACAGCGCGAGCTCTTCCATGTCACCCCCGAGGATCAGTGGGACCGTAACGCCGAAAGCTACGAGATTTTCCGGCAGCTCTGGCGCCAGGAGTCGGTGACGGCCAGGCCTCGTTTTCGACCCGAGTTGCACGAAGCGGAAGTCTGGCCGCGCCCGCTCCAGCAGCCGATCCGCGTCTGGCACGGCAGCGCCACGAGCCGGGAGTCAGTGGACTTGGCCGCCAAATACGGCGACCCGCTGTTTTCGGCCAACGTCACCAACCCCATCGAGCCGTATGCCGAGTTGGTCCGCTACTACCGCGAGCGCTGGGATTTCTACGGTCACGACCCGGCCGCGCTGGCTGTCGGAGCCGGCTCGGCCGGCTACTACGCGACGCGCAATTCTCAGGAGGCCATCGAGACGTACCGGCCGGTGTTCGAAGGACAGCTGGCCTTCCAGCAGCGGTTGGGCCTCGAGCCCGTCTTCAAAACCCTCGAAGACTTCGTGGAGCGCAGTTCAGCGCTCATCGGAAGTCCGCAGCAGGTGATCGAAAAGGTGCACCGCTATCACGACCAGTTCGGTCACAGCGTTTTGCATCTCCATGCGGATGCCGGTGGGCTGACCGAAGCCCAACACCACCGCTCGCTCGAGCTTTTCCAGTCAGACATCGCACCGATCCTGCGCCGTGACATCCCCGACCCGCCGTGGCCATGGGGCCCGGTCAGCGAAGCAAGCCAGCCCGCAGTCGTTGGAGAGGTGAATACGCAATGAGCCACGTTCCCTTGGCGGTGCTCGACCTCGTCCCGATCTCCTCGGGGTCCACGCCTACTGAGGCGCTGCGCAACAGCATTGACCTGGCGCAGCAGGCAGAGCGTTTCGGTTACAGCCGCTACTGGTTTGCAGAACACCACCTGAACCCGGGCGTTGCGGGCACGTCACCAGCAGTCCTACTGGCCCTCACGGCGAATGCGACGCAGAGGATTCGACTCGGGTCCGGTGCGGTGCAGATGGGCCACCGAACGGCACTTTCCACGGTGGAGGAATTCGGGCTGATTGACTCCCTTCACCCCGGACGGCTCGATCTGGGCCTTGGACGTTCGGGCGGGCGTCCCGAGCCGGCCAAAGAGCCTGCAGTCGCTGGGCCTTCGGCCGTGGTGAACGGTCTCGCCCCCAACGGTCTGCGTATTCCCAAGCCGTTCTCTTTCGCCGGCCTGCTGGGTTCGCCGCGCTTTGCCATGCAGAAGAAGCTGCTGGCGCTTCCTGGAGCCGAGCCGCAGGACTACACCGAACAAGTGCAAGACGTCCTCGCGCTTCTCGGTGGTAGCTATCGCACCACAGAGGGGGTCGAGGCCCACGTCATCCCCGGAGAAGGTGCGGGCGTCCAAGTCTGGATCCTTGGCAGCAGCGGCGGTCAGAGCGCCGAAGTCGCTGGACACAATGGCCTGCGATTCGCGGCCAATTATCACGTGAGTCCGGCGACGGTGCTGCAAGCGGTCGACGGCTACCGTGCGGCGTTTCGGCCATCTGTTGAGCTGGCGCGCCCCTACGTGACGGTGTCCGCCGATGTCGTCGTCGCTGACGAAGAAGCGGGTGCCCGGGAAGCTGCGACGGGCTATGGGCTTTGGGTGCGAAGTATCCGGAGCGGGGCGGGTGCGATCCCTTTCCCGTCGCCTGAGGAAGCACGTTCACATGCCTGGACCGATGAGGATCGGGCGCTGGTGAGTGACCGCACGCAGACCCAGTTCGTGGGGACCGCGAAACAGGTCGCGGATCAGCTCGAGCAGCTGCAGGCCGCCACCGAGGCCGATGAGCTCATCGTCACGACTATCACCCACGACCACCGCGAACGGGTGCGCTCATACGAGTTGCTTGCCCAGGAGTGGCAGCGCCGGTCAGCCGCGGACCAGGGTGACCGGCGATGACGTATCGGCCCCGCGGTACCTGCCGCGTATGCGGGCTTGCCCGGCACGGAAGCTGGAGCGGAGACGTCCTCATCATCGGTGGGCACACCGTGCACAAACGAAGGTGCGAGGGGGTTGGCCTTCCGGCCGCTGACGTGCGCGGCAGGGTCAGCTGGAGGGAAGCCACGCCGGCGCGGCTGTAAGCAACGTTGCGTATAACGATTCGTGGACTCAAATTGAGTTACGGGTCATGACAGGCCCGGCTGGAAAGTGAGGGTCGCGTGTATTCGATCATTGGCTATCTGGAGTTTCCCGCTGACGATCGTGAAGCGACGCTCGCTGCTCTTCGCGACGTCACCGAACGCAGCCGTCAGGACGACGGCTGCATCGAATACTGGTGGTCAGAAGACGTGCTGGTGCCCAATCGATTTCGGTTTTTCGAGTGCTGGGAGTCCAAGCAAGCGTTCGATTCCCATCAGGCGCAGCCGTTTGAGGTCGAGTTCATGACCGTGCAGGTTCCCCGGGTCGTCGGTGCCGACGCTAACGTCCTCACGATCACCGACCGCTCATCAGCGATGGGCTGAGCCGGGATCAGGGGATTGCTGCCGTGGGGGCCACCACCTGGCTGAGTTCCTTGAGAATGGCCGGCCCGGCGTCGGTCATGTTTCCTTCGCTGTCCCAGGCCCCCGGCAGATAGGTGGCGATCACCGCAATAGCGACTTTCTGCGCTGGCAGGTACCCGAAGATGGCCCCACTGCCGGCGTAGAACTTGTTGCCGGTGATCCATGGGCCCTGCCGAATCACACCCATGCCGAAAGAGGCCTTAGCGGTGTTGGCCCGGCACGCTGGGCAGCCGGGCGCCGGGTGTCCGAAGCCGACCAGATTTGCGCCGGTCTGCTGCTGATAGGACTCCGCCGATAGCAGCTTGCCGGAGCCGATCGCCGCGATGGAGGTCGTCAGGTCGGTGATGTCAGTGGTTTGGCTAGCGCCTTCGGGTGTGGTCCAGGATGGGTTCCAGTAGGTCGTTTCCTCATAGAAAGGCACATTTGCCGGGATTTTCAGATCTGGCCGGCGTTCGGAGCTGAAGGTGTGCAGCACCTGTCCGGGGATCTCCGGCGTGCTCGAACCGGAGGTGTTCTTGAGCCCCATGGGGCGGATGATGTCGTTGGTCATCAGCTCGCTCAGTGGCTGGCCCGTCACCTTGGCCAAGATCGTGCCGAGGATGGCGTAATTGGTGTGGGCGTAGGCGAAATTAGTGCCTGGCTCGAACGTGAGCGGCGCTGACGTGCCGATCTTGATCAGCTCGGCTCCCGTCCACTGCCGAAACGGATCTGTGTAGATGCCGTTCTCCAGAGCGGGCTGATAGACGTAGTCCGCGTAGCCGGACGTGGAATTGGCGAGCATCTTGATGGTGATCTGGTCAGCGTGCGGCAGATCCGGCAGGTACTTGGAGACCTTGTCGCTGAGGCTCAGCTTCTTCTGATCGATGAGCTCAAAGAGGATGGTCGTCAGATAGCTGTAGGCCATGAACCCGTTGCGGACCCGCATCTGCGTCGTCGCGGGAACGCCCGTCATCGAATCGCCGAAGGCGCTGGTGTAGGTATTTTTGCCGTCGGTCGTGACGCGCACGATGAGGGCCTTCAGCTGGTACTTACTCATCGCCGCTTTACTGACCGCCGCCACCTTCTGCTGCTCGGTCGTCAGGCTCCCGGATGACCTGGCCGCCGCCTTTGTCGCCGGCGCGGCCGAGGGGGAGGAGCCCGTTGCTGCGGTGGTGGAACCGCAGGCCGCCAGGCCGAATACCAGCGCGACGAGCAGAGTGGCTTTCTTCGGCATGGCCGTCCTTCTGCATGGTTTCCTGTTCAGCGGGATCAGCCCATCATGAAGCAGTACCGGCCGGCGGCTGACAGGTGGAGGAAAATTTTGACGATCACCATCGAGCTGACGGGGCGTCGAGCCCTTGTCACGGGAGCCGGGCAAGGCGTTGGCCGCGGCATCGCACGCACCCTCGGCACTGCCGGCGCCGAGGTCCTGGTCAATGACCTGGTGGAAGACCGCGCCGCGTCGGTGGTCGCCGAGATCGAGGCGACCGGGGGGAGCGCAAGAACGGCCGTCTTCGACGTCACCGACTGGGACGCCGTCCAGGCGAGCGTCGACGAGCTGGGTCCGGTCGACATCCTGGTGAACAACGCCGGCAACGCCGGAAAAGCGACCACCATGGGCTTTGAGGAGATGAAGGCCTTCGCGCAGGAGGATCCAGCGGCCTGGGAGGGGTTCATCCGGGTGAACCTGCTGGGCGTCATGTATGCCACCCGTGCCGCGCTGCCGGCGATGATTGAAAGCCGCGCCGGACGCATCATCACGATCATCTCGGATACGGCGCGCACCGGCGAGATGCACATGGCGGCGTACTCGGCGGCAAAAGCCGGTGCCGGCGGCCTCATCCGCAGCGTCGCCCGCGAAGTCGCCCGGTATGGGATTACCGCCAACTGCATCGCGCTCGGCTCGATCAACCAGACGGAGCGTCCCGCAGAGGTCGAGGAGGAAGAGCTGTCGTATCTGATCAAGCGCTACCCGATTCGCCGGCGCGGCCTTCCCTCCGACATCGCCAATCTGACCCTTTTCCTTGCCAGCGACCTCAGCCCCTGGATCACCGGGCAGACCATCCCGGTCAACGGCGGCTACTCGATGGGCCTGTGACGTGACCGACGCCGTCGACACCACCCGCCCATTGGCTCACCTTCGCGTTCTGGACCTCACGCGGATGTTCCCCGGCGCCTACTGCACCCTGATGCTCGCCGACCTCGGTGCAGATGTGCTCAAGGTTGAGGTGCCCGGCCACGGAGATGGGCTGCGGTTCATGACACCTGAGCCGTTCGCGGCCTCGCACGTGGCTCTCAACCGGGGCAAGCGGTCCATGACTCTCAATCTCAAAAGTCCAGCAGCGCCAGACCTTCTGAGGCGACTCGTCCGCGACGTTGACGTGCTGGTGGAGTCGGCCAAGCCCGGAGCGATGGAGAAGCTCGGGCTAGGTTTTGACGACCTGCGCCAGGAAAATCCGGGGCTGGTGTGGTGCGCCCTCACCGGATTCGGACCTGACGGACCGCACGCCGAAGCACCGGGCCATGACCTGACGTACGCCGGATACGCCGGCCTGCTCAGCACGCTGACGGTCGGCGCGGAGCCCACCGTGCCCTCGACGCCCCTCACCCTGCCGCTGACCGGCCTGATGGCGGCCTATGGAATTCTTGCCGCGCTGACTGGTCGCGAGCGGACCGGTCAAGGGTCACGCGTCGACGCCAACATGGTCGACTCGACGATCTGGATGCTCAGTGAACAGCTGGCCAGGGCAGCCAACGCGCCGGGTCCCGCCTGGGGATCTCTCGCTGCCCGGGCCAATTACCGTTGCGCTGACGGGCGTTGGGTCACATGTACCGCCAGCGAGCCGCGCTCCTGGTCCAGGCTGGTAGCGGCGCTGGAGGCGCCCGACGTCGCCGACTACACGCCCGGCGTCGACGAAGTGGCAACGACGGCGCGGCTCACTGAGATTTTTGCCTCCCGGCCGCAGTCGTACTGGCTGGACAATCCGGGGATGGCCGGCGGAATCGGGCCGATTTGGGATTCCGACGACCTCGTCAACGATCCGCAGCTGACCCACCGCCGCGGGATGGTCCGACTCGACGATGAGGGGCCGCTCGTTTTCGCCAATCCTTTGCGCTTCGACCGTGCGCTCGGCGACAACGGCACACACGCGCGGGGAGCGCCGCCAGACCTCGGCCAGCACACCGACTCGGCGCTGGCTGCGGCCGGATTCAGCGCCGCCGAGATAGCAGCCTTGCGTGAGTCCAAGACAGTGTGATTATCAGAGTGCGCACTAACAGGGTGGAGAGCGAAATGGCCGATTACCAGATGGTGTACGGCGACGGCACTGAGGTCGTCAACGAGACCTACCGGGATGTCGAGGTGCAGCGAGAGGACGGCTGGGTCGTGCTCTTTCGCGGTCCGGAGGCGATCCTGCGGGTCCAGGAGGAGCACGTCCAGTCACTCGAACTGATCGACTGACGGACCTGACCCTGGCGGGCTACTGCTTGCCGTCCCACTCCTTGTGGTCGGCCTGCAAGACCGAAAGCAGATCCGACGGTGAGCTGGCCAGGATCCCGTCGACGCCGAGCGTCACGAGCGTCTGGTAGAGCGCCTTGCCGGGGGCGGCGCCCTCGTCCCAGACCCAGACGGCCAGCCCGGCAGCGTGCGCACGGGTGATCAGCCCCGGCGTGATGACGGTGACCATCTTGCCCGCAAGCTCGTAGCGGTAGGGCAGCTGAAGCACCTGGAAGCCCGGCGGCATCGGCTTGCCGAGAAAGAAGTTTGTGCTCGCCGTCTGTCCCGGTGACGCCGCGACCGTCGGAGCCAGCTCTTGGAATTGGGCGATCTGCTTGTCATCGAAGGACGCAACGATTGTGCGATCCTCCCGGTGGAACTGGTGAATGAGGGCCGCGACCTTGGGGGCCGCGTCCGACTCCGGCTTCAGTTCGATGTCGAGGTAGGCCTGCGGGAATTGCTGGAAGACCTCCTTGAGGGTCGGCACGGCGAACTCGGCGCGATCGGTCGCGCCCGCGGGCAGCGGTTTTGCGCCGGTGCGAACACCACGGTCGGGATAGTCCGCTGCGGGCTTGCCGCTGCAGGTACCACAGCCCGGCACCCACTGATATGCCGCATCCAGCTGGAACAGTTGCGCGGCCGTGTAGTCAGAAACGTCGCCGTGCCCGCTCGTACTCGAGTCCAACGTCTCGGAGTGGATGAGCACGGGGACGTCGTCCTTGCTCATCTGGACATCGACGTCGAGCACCTGCATCTGCAACGCCTGCGCGCTGTGCAACGCGAACAACGTGTCTTGCGGAAACTCGTACTCGCCGCCGTTGTGGGTCACGGCGACGACACTGCGCCCAAACCATTGGTCCTTGCCGGCCGGTGCAATTGAAGTCGGTGCGGGCGATGTTGGTGTCGGCGATGTTGGTGTAGCCGGTGCAGCGCTCGACGGCGTGGCGACCGGGGCCGCATTGTTCGACGAACTGGAACTGCAGCCGCTCAACACCGTTGCCAGCGCCGCCGCGACGATCAGGGCGGGGTAGCGGGTCATGTGGCGCTGCCCAGGATGTCGGCTCCGGCGCGCATCCCGACGACGACCCAGGTGCGCCATGGACTCCAGGCCTGCGCCAGGTCCTCGAAAGCCGTTTGTGACAGCTCTGCCGGCGCCCCTAAGAGTTCGCCGGCGATCTGGCGGCATCGCGGCTCTTTGGTGGGCAGCACATCGGTGTGGCCGAGGGCTCGGACGATGACAAGCTCGGAGTAGAAGGGGCCAAGGCCTGGCAGCCGTTGCAGCGCCCGCGAGGCGTCGCCGGGATCCAGCCTGCGCAGCCTGGCGGTATCGAGACGGCCATCGAGCGCGGCCTGTGCGATGGCGTACAGGCGAGGGACCTTCGCGGCGAACAAGCCAGGAATCTCGGTAACCGCCAGCAGGTCCTGTGGCAGCGGCGCTGCTGCGACCTCCTCCCCTGCGAGCACGAAGACGCGACCGTGATCGCGGGCCAGCCGTTCGCGTACCCGTGCCATCTGGGCATGGCCCTGGCGAGCGGAAAGGACCGCCCACATCGCCGCCTCGTACGCGGAGTGAAAGAGGGGTGGCCGCAGGCCTGGTCGCGCTTGCCGGACGGCCCCCACGACCGGGTCGCGTGCGGCGAGTTCGTCATAGCCGGTGCCATCGACGTCGACGGACAACATGCGGGCGACCTGGGCCGCGACCGCGTCGAGGTCGGTCCCGGCATCGGCAAACACCTGGAGCTCAAGGTCATCCGGCGACGGCTGGCGCACCACGACGCCCACCTGCCGCTCGTAGCCGTCGAGACAGAACGCGAGACGCATGACGCGCTCGCTGCCCGGCTCGCGCTGGCCGAAGCCGAATCCGATGCTCTGGTCCAGGTCGAAAGCTCCCCGAACCGCCAGCTGCACGACCGACTCCTGGTCCGCGTCCCGCTCGCGACTCATGCGTCGACCGTAATCCCCGCCGATGCCGGCAGGGGCGTCAGGTCAAGCCGAGCTTCTTCGCCAGCCGCGGGTCATGGGCGATCAGGTCGCGATTGAAGTCGGAGATGAAGGGCCAGTCTTCGCCCTCGGCGGGCGCCTGCCGGAACCGTCCAGCCTCGACATCGTCGGAACGTTCGACGCCGACGATGGAATACGCCTGCCGCTTGTACGTGATGTTGTCTGGCTGGAGCTCATGGGCGGCGTTGAAGTGCAACAGGGCACGCTCGCTGAGCCCCTCTTGCCGCCAGATCTCCTGAGCCAGCTCAAAATGGGCGGCAGCTTTTGATACGTCCGGGGAGCGTGGCCTGGACCGCGCGATGACCTCTTCCGGAGAAAGGACGTATTGGCTGGCCGCGCCGTTGGTCACCCAGTCCCGCAGCCGGGCGAGGTACTTCTCGCGATAAGCGCTGTCACCGATCATCTCGACAATGCCTTCGGCGATCGGGCCCACCGGTGGTGGAGTCGCCGGCTCTGGTGGCCGGACGATGGATCCGGTTTCGTCGATCCAGATCACCTGCGGGATGTTGGTCACCCCGAACCGGGCATCCATCAGGTGGGCCTGGTCGATGAGCGATGGATGGGTGGAGTTTGCCGCCTCGACGTATGGGCGCGCGATGTCAGCGCCCCCCATCTCCAGGCATACGTCAACCAGCTCAAAGCCGTCGGGGTGGAACTCCTCCCGCACCGCCTGCCACCCGGGCAGATCCCAGCGGCAGCCTCAATAGGGCGCCCAGGCGACCAGCAGAACCTTCTGCCCTCGCAGCGATGACAGTTCGAACTCGTTGCCGTCGAGGTCAGGTAACGAAAAGCCGCCGGTGTCGGTGGAGCTCAGAGCCCGTCCGGTGAGGGTCTCCGGACCGAGCGCCCAGACCTGCTGCACCGGGTCCTCGACGATCGCCATTCCCAGCCGTTCGGCCGTCGCGGCGAGGTCAAAGGGCCCTAGTGGAAGCGGAACGCAGATCTCGCCCTGGCAGGCTCCCTCGGGCTTGATCTCCCACCCGGTGAGTTGCTGGAACTCTTCCGTGGAGACATCCAGGCGGTCCAGCAGCATTGCCGGACTGTAGGTGGCACGCCCCAGCAGGTCAAGCCGTGTCTTCCGGTGACGGTTGGTCTTTGCGAGAGTGGGGACGACCATGTCGACCACACAGTTCATGAGCCTCTAAGGAGCCTGAATGTCCCTCACCGACGAGGACATCATCACCACCCGTACCGGCGCATCACTGCCGGTCAGCCAAGCCGCAGATGCTGACCAGACCGACCCCGACGCCGACCAGACGGATGCCGACGCGGACCAGACGATGCCGACGCGGATCAGACGGATGCCGACGCGGACCAGACAGACAGTTGAGCGCCTACGAGCCCGGTGCAGCCCTGCATCGCTGCACCGGGCTCGACCGGGGCGTCTTTGAACAGCGGCACTGGTCAAAGGAGCCACTCCTGATGACCAGCCTCGGCGGTCAAGGCTTCACCGATCTGCTTTCAGCCGGCGACATCGACGAGCTGATTGCCGAGCGTGGGCTGGCTCAAACGTCGCTTCGCATGGTGAAGGCGGGGGCTGCCGTCCGCGGTCAGGCCGTGAAGGATGGCCTTGATCCCGAGGCGATTCGTGAGCAGTTTGCCGACGGCGCAACGCTTGTGCTGCAGTCGCTGCACCGCGTCCACCCGCCGCTGGTGCGGTTCTGCCGGCGGCTCGCGGTCGATCTGGGTCACCGCACCCAGTGCAACGCCTACGTCACCCCGCCTGGCTCACAAGGCTTTGCCGCGCATTACGACACGCATGACGTTTTCGTGCTTCAAGTCGAAGGCCACAAACGTTGGAACGTGCACGCGCCGGTGCTCACCCTGCCCCTGAAATCCCAACCCTCGCGGCTCATGACAGATGAGCCGTTGGTGGCGCCCGACGCGCCGCCCTTGCAGTCGGTGGTGCTGGGTCCCGGCGACGCCCTATATCTGCCCCGCGGCTTCGTCCACGCCGCCGAGACCACCGACGACCGCTCCATTCATCTCACCGTTGGCGTCATGGCCACCACCGCCTATGACGTGCTGCGTGACGTCCTCGCCATGGCCGCGGACGAGCCGCGGTTCCGGGAAGCGCTTCCGCTGGGCAGCCCCGAGCAGCAACTGGACTCCGTTGCGGGCCTGGTCGCTGAGGCTGCCCGATGGATGGCCGAGCTTCCGGGCCCGCGCTTACGAGATGCGGCCCGCGAACGAGTGACTGACGTCGCGGTCCCGGAACCGTTGGGAATGCTGGCTTCGCAGGATCAGCTTCGCGAGCTGAGCAAGGAATCAGTCGTCGGTCCGCGGGAAGCGTTGCGGGCCGGATTGATTCCGACCGGCGACCGGATCGTCCTTCGCCTCAGCGACCGCGACCTGTCTCTGCCTTCATTTCTCGGCCCCGCCCTCGAGGCGCTGTTGGAGGCGCCGGTTCGGATCGACGAGCTGGATCTGGCAGTGGACGACGCTCTCGTGCTGGTTCGACGGCTGCTGCGCGAAGGCGTAGTGACGGCCCGCTAGATGACCGATTTCCGCTGTGCCGATGAATCCTTCGCTCGCGACGAACCGATGTTTGCCACGGCGAGCCAGGTAGCTCGCTGGATCCTGGTCGAGCAGTCCGGGCCTTTCTCCGCCGAGGCGGTGCCGGCGGGTCGCATCCCGGCTGACGTCCTGACACAGCTGTCACGCATCGCCCGGCGCAGCCACGCCCGCCTGGTGCTGCTGCGCCGCCCCCCAGGAGTGCCCAGCGAGCCGGGGATCCGGGTGTTCTACGCCGACTCCCGGCCGGGCCAGGAACGGCTCGTCACCATGCTCTGCGACGACGAAAACGCACTGCGCGATCTGAGTCTGGAGGACCCCGCGTGGACTCTCGTGAGCCACGTGCTGTATCTGGTCTGCACTCATGGCAAACATGACCCGTGTTGCGCCATTCGCGGACGTCCCATCGTGGCCTCGCTGGCCGCCGCGCTGGCGGGCGGCCGGGTGTGGGAGTGCAGTCACGTGGGCGGAGATCGATTCGCCGGCAACGTCGTCGCGCTTCCGGCCGGGCTCTATCTTGGCCGGGTCGAGCCGGAAGAGGCGCCTGCCGTTACGGAGTTGATCGATTCGGGCCGGGTGCCGGTCCACTACCTACGGGGACGCAGCTGCCTCACCATGCCCGAGCAGGCGGCCCAGCACTTCGCCCGCACGGTGGGCGGATACGGCGGCTATGACGCGATCGGTGACCTGCTTCCTTTGGAGATCGAAAGCTCGACAGATGCTGGTGTTGCGACCTGGAACGTGGTGTTGGGGTGCCCGGTGGGGGATGTCAGCGTCACCGTGCGCCGGATCTCAAGTGAGGTGTCGGCGCAGCTCACCTGTCACGTCGAGCAACCGAAGCTTTACCCACAATTTGAATTGGTCGGTATCGAACCGGTCTAGGCGGCGGGTCGCCGCCTCGCTACGCTCGAACTACGGACGTTCGGCGTCACCTCCCACTGATCCTGGAGGCAGAGCATGGGCACGATTACCACGACCGACGGCACGGAGATCTTCTACAAGGACTGGGGCTCGGGGCAGCCCATTGTGTTCAGTCACGGTTGGCCACTGTCCGCCGATGACTGGGATAACCAGCTGCTGTTCTTCCAGCAGCACGGTTATCGCGTGATCGCCCACGATCGCCGCGGACACGGCCGCTCCACGCAAACCAGCGATGGTCACGACATGGACCACTACGCGGACGACCTGGCCGCGTTGACCGCGCATCTCGATCTTCACGAGGCGATCCACGTCGGCCACTCGACGGGTGGCGGCGAGGTGGCCCACTACCTCGGGCGCCACGGCGACAGCCGGGTGGCCAAGGCCGCCCTCATCAGCGCGGTGCCGCCGCTGATGCTCAAGACCGAGGCAAACCCTGACGGCTTACCCAAGAGCGTCTTCGATGACCTGCAGGCTCAGCTGGCAGCCAACCGCTCAGAGTTCTACCGGGCGCTCCCGACCGGGCCGTTCTACGGATTCAATCGACCCGGCGTGCAATCGTCGGAAGCGATCATCGAGAACTGGTGGCGGCAGGGCATGATGGGCGGCGCGAAAGCTCACTACGACGGGATCGTCGCGTTCTCCCAGACCGACTTCACCGAGGATCTGAAGAAGATCACCGTGCCGGTGCTGGTGATGCACAGTGAAGACGACCAGATCGTGCCGTACGTGGCAGCTGGGCCTAAGTCTGCGGAGCTCCTCAAGAACGGAACTCTCAAGACCTACAAGGACTTCCCACACGGCATGCCCACCACTCAGGCCGACGTCATCAACGCTGACCTGCTGGCCTTCTTCAAGTCCTGACGCGGCCATCCGGCGGCTACGCCAAAGTCAGCAAACCGTTGCTCAACGCCGCCCGGGTGAGATGGCGATAGCCGACTGATTCGAACGAGACCACGAGCTCGTGGTCATCCTCGGACAGCACTGTGCCTATACCCCAGAGGCGATGTGACACCGCGGCACCGATTTCAACCGCCGGAACGGCCTTGCCTGCTGTGGCCGGGTCGTTCGGCGATGCCGTCCCCTCTCGGTGTTCAGCAAGCTTGGCGTCGTTCGCTTTGACGTCATTCACTCTCGACATGATCAGCGCGTCGGTGTCGTTGTCACAGTTTCCGCACGGCGCGTGGAGCGCTTCGCCGAAGTAGCCGAGCAGCTCGCGGCGGCGGCAGGAGGTCGTCTCGGCGTAGTGCCGCATGCTGTCGATGCGGCTGCCCAGGACGGCTTGCCGCCGGCGGCCGGCGGCCTCCAATTGCTCGTCGGCATCGCCCGGCCCACCAGTGAGTGGCGCGAGGTCTTCGCCGTCGATGTGGACCAGGCCGAGCTCCTCGAGCTCGGCCACCACGCGCTCGGCAATGGGCCGGGAAACGTTGGCAGCGTTGGCCAATGCGGCCACTGACGTCCGCCCGGTCTGCTGGGTAAGTGCCCGAGTGACCGAGCGGATCTTGTCGTCGGGGATCCGGGACCGGGCGGCGAAAAGGCGGGGGATCCGCAGGCTGCGGGCGTCGTAGACCAGGACGGCGTGTGCGACGTGACCGTCACGTCCGGCGCGGCCTATCTCCTGGTAGTAGTCATCGAGGCTCGTTGGTACGCCGGCATGCACCACCGTGCGCACATCTGCTTTGTCGATCCCCATGCCGAACGCGCTCGTGGCGGCTACGACGTCCAACTGCCCGGCGAAGAAGCGGTCCTGGACCCCGGCGCGCTGGTGAGCGCTCATCCCGGCGTGGTAGGCCGCCGCCTTCAGCGCCGAGAGATTCAGTCGATCGGCGATGTCCTCGCAGCGGGCATGGCTCATCGCGTAGACCAGCGCCGGAGTCTCATTGCCGATCACGACCTGGACGGTCCGGTCGACCAGCGCTTCCTCTTCCTTGGCGTGTACGTCGGCGCGTCGAACTGCCAGGGTGATGTTGGGACGGTCGAAGTCGGCGACGATCACCTGGGGACGTCGCATGCCTAGTTGGCGTGTGATGTCGGCCTGCACAGGCGGTGCTGCCGTCGCCGTGAGAGCGAGAATCGGTGGTCGCCCCAGTGCCTCGATGACGCTGCGCAGGCGCAGATATTCCGGTCGGAAGTCATGACCCCACTCGCTCACCAGATGCGCTTCGTCCACGGCAAGCAACGTGACGGCGCGTGGGCTCCCGAGGAGCGCGCCGTGAGTCTCCGCATTCGCCAGCTGCTCCGGACCGAGCATCAGGAAGTCCAGCACCCCCGTGCCCAGCCGGGTGAGCCCGTCGCGTCGTTCGGCCGGCGTCTGCGAGGAGTTGAGGCTCGCCACCTGTATCGCCTGCCCATCGAAGCGCCGATGTTTGGCAAGCGCCTGCAACTGGTCGCGTTGCAGGGCTATCAGCGGCGAGACGACGATCGTCAACCCGCCAAGGGCCAGCCCACCGATCTGATAGATGGCGCTCTTGCCGCTGCCCGTCGGCAGCACGGCCAAGGTGTCGCGAAAGCCGGCCAGCGATTCCAATGCCGCTCGCTGACTCGCCCTCAGCTGTATGCCGAAGGAGCCGAGTGCCAAAGCCTCCATTGCACTCATGGAGCGCATGGCTTCACGCTTTCTGGCGGCCACCTGGCCAAGACTAGTTCCGGGCGATTCACTGGGTCATCGACAGACAGCACGTACTTCAGTACGGAAGGAGTTGCGGTGATGTCCTCGAAACCCAGAGCTCGGGTTGCGTCGATTTCCAGCGTCGATCCGGCCACCGCGAAGGAGGTGGCGGCGGCTTTTGCCGAAGCGTCGGACGCCTCTCACGATCCCCTCGTGATCGCCGCCTACGCCCAGCTGACGAGCCAGTCCGACCAGCTCTTTGCCCTGCTCACCGATCTCGACCGCCCGGCCGGCATTCGGGTCGAGATGACGAGCAACCCCAACCCGTATGCGTCGGACCGCGAGCTGATCGAGGCGGTGCATGAGGACCGGCTTCTCGAGGTGACGACGGCGGCCACGGATCCCGACCGGCCGCATCCGCTGCTGGGGTGCGACTCCGGTGGCGCGTATGACCGGTTTCGAGCCGTCCATGATCTGGTCGGCCACGTCCGGCTTGGTCTGGGCTTCGATCGCGACGGCGAGTACACCGCGTGGCTGGCTCAGGACCGGCTTTTTCACGGCCTGGCCCGATGGGCGCTGGCGACCGAGTTGCACGCGGAGCACAGCGTGCTTTGGACCACCGGCGCACTCGCCGATCACAAGGCGCTGCTGCTTGACCGCAGCCTGCTGTTGCGGGCTGTCGGGCAGGGCATTCCTGGGTAACCGACGTGGACCGTGGCAGCGCTCTCAACCTTTCGCACCGGACGCCGGTTCGGAAGCCAGTTCAGCCAGGTTGGCAAGTACCAATTGCGTTCGCCCAGCAGCGTCATCACAGCCGGCAGCAGGATGGCTCGCACCACGGTGGCGTCAACCAGCACGGCAACGGCCAGCCCAACACCCACCTGCTTGATCGAGACCTGGGAGAGCGTCGCAAATATGGCGAAGACGGCCACCATCACGGCGGCTGCACTGGTGACGACTCCCGCCGTCGAACGGATGCCCTGGGTGATGGCGTCACGGGTGGAAAGGCCGCTGTCGTAGCCCTCGCGGATGCGGCTCAGGATGAAGACGTGGTAATCCATCGACAGGCCGAAGAGCAGGGCGAACAGGAAGAGCGGTAGCCAGTTGGCGATGCTGCCCGTCGAGGTGAAGCTGAGAATTCCATCGGCCCAGTCGTGCTGGAAGACCAGCACCAGCACCCCATAGGCGGCCGCAACCGACAGCAGGTTGAGGCCGAGAGCGACCAGCGGCACGACAATCGAGCGAAACGCGAAAAGCAGCAGGAAGAACGCGAATATCAGCACGAAGCTGATCACCACCGGCATCGAATGCGCGAGTTGAGCGCTGAAATCGACAGAAGCTGCCGTCTGCCCGGTGACTCCTACCCAGCTTGCCCCCGAGCCTGCGAAAGCGGCGGGAATCACCTTGCTGCGCAGGGTCTTCAACGCGCTGACGGATGCTGAATTCGTGCCGTCACCGACCAGACCGATGCTGGCTACAGCGACCGTGTGGTCGGGATTGATCCGCACCGCGAACGGAGCCTTGGCCTGACCGGTCGAAAGCGCCTGCGCTTCGAGGTTGCGCAATGCTGCCGCCATTGGCGGGGTCGAGACGTCGGGTGCCTTGACGACGATCTGTGCGGGTCCGGCGCCGCCCGGGAATGCCTGCTGAATCCGGGCATACGTCTGCATGATCGGGAGCTTGGCCGGAATGTCCGTCGCACCCGGACTGGCAGTTCGGATACCGAGGGCCGGAAGGGCAAGGGCGACCAAGGCAGCCACGGACAACGCTGCTGCAAGCGCTGGGCGCCGGGTGACCCGTCCCAAGATGGCGCCCCAAGTCCGCTCACTCACGCCGGACAGGAGCGAGCGTCGGCCGAGCCAGGGAATCCGTCCCCTGTCGACTTTGTCGCCGAGCATGGTCAAAAGCGCGGGCAGGACCGTCACCGATCCGATGACGGCGACGAACACGACCAGGATGGTGGCCTCCGCGACGGCCGAGAATGTCGCGTTGCCGGCCAGGAACATGCCCGCCATGGCGACGATGACCGTCAGCCCTGAGACCAGTACCGACCGCCCCGACGTGCTGGCGGCGATCGCGAGGGCTTCTTGCCGGCTGCGCCCGGATCGGCGTTCCTCACGCTCGCGCCGCAGGTAGAAGAGCGAATAGTCGACGCCGACAGCCATCCCGACCAGCAGCATCACCGTAGAGGCGGTCTGGTCGGTGTGAATCAGGCGGCTGAAGGGCGCCAGCAAGCCGGCCGCGGCCAGGAAGGCCGTCAGGGCCAGGCCCACCGGGAGCACCGCTGCGACGAGCGCACCGAAGACGAAGAACAGGATGATCAGCGTTATCGGCAACGACAGGACTTCTGCTTTGTGCAGGTCGTTGCCGAGCGCTGCGTTGAGCGCCTTGTTGGAGCTGGCATCCCCGAACTCCTCAATCCGCAGCTCTGGATGGGCCTGCTGGGCTTTGGCGACCGCGTCGAGGACAGGTTGTACCCGCGTATTCGCGGCGTCGGCGTCGCCGTCGATGTCGAACTGGATCAAAGCGGCGTGGCCATCGGCCGAGACGGCTCCTCCGCCTTGCGCCAGATCCAGTGGCGACCGCACGTTCTGCGCCTTACCGGTGCCCTCGATCGCGGCGATGGTGCCGTTCACCGCCGCTGCGAACTGCTCACTGTTCGCCTTGAGCGTGGGGCTGGAAACCAGCACCGCTTCCGACGCGTGATCGGGAAAGCCGGCGGCAGAAATGAGTCGGTCTGCTCTACCTGCATCGCCCGGCTCGCTGGCCCCATCGCTGTGTTTGACGGTGCCCAGGGCTTGACCGATCACCATAGCCAGCGCCACGAACAGCAGCCAGCCGCCGACGGCCAACCTTCGGTGACGCGAACTCCACGCACCCGCGGCAGCAGCCAGATTCCTCGTTGAACGTCGTGAATCCATGGCTTCGACGCTAGGAAGAGGCCGTCATCAGGTCACTCCGGTCGGCTACCGGATTGCCTTCGTGCTGGCGTCAGCGCGATTGCGGGGGTTATCCCCCTACTGACTTCGTGTGTTGACAGGATGGGGCGCCGCCCGCGATCTCGCTAACGTCGAGTCGCCCGAGAAAGCCGGTCTGCGAGGAGGTGATGGTTGATGACAGCGCTCATGCCCAGCGCCCTGGCCCCAGAGGGTGACGAGGAGGGCAGCGCAGGATCGTGGCTGCTGCGCGGACTGCTGCGTGTCGTCATGCCGATCGCTGACCTGATTACGTCAACCATCTGGTTCGTGCTGTCAGTGACAGCTCTCGCCCTCAGCGTGGGATTGCTGCCGGTCTTTCTGCTGGGCCTGGTGATCTTCGATGGGTTCGGCCGGCTCACCGGATGGCTCGCGATCGCCGAACGGGCCCGAATGAAGCTCTTTCTGGGACTGGAGATCGCCTCGCCCGCGCGAGCGCCCCGGGGTTGGCGTCAGCGGATGACCTACCCGCCGACCTGGCGGGCCATCGGCTATTCGTTGTTGCATTTCCCGCTGGCCGTAGTCACCTTCACCGTCACCGTGAGCGGCTGGGCCCTTTCGCTCTCGTTGCTGACGATGCCGTGGTGGCTGCACCGCGTGCCCAGCGGGCGGGCAGATCTGTGGCTCTTGACGACGAGCCATCAGAGCACGGCCTGGTGGATGGTTGGCGTCGGGCTTGTCGTGGGGCTTTTGACCGCTCTCGTCACGTTCGGATTGACCAGCGCGGAAGGGGCTCTTGCACATGCACTGCTCGGGCCGACGCAGCGTGACTTGGAGCGCCGCGTCGAAGAGTTGCACGAGAGCCGTTCTCGCGTGGTCGACTCGGTCGACGCTGAACGCCGCCGCATCGAACGGGATCTGCATGACGGCGCGCAGCAGCGACTCGTTGCTGTGGCGATGAACCTGGGACGTGCCCGGGCCAACTTCGACAAGGATCCTGAGGCGGCGCGTCTCATGCTGGATGAGGCGCATCAGGAGTCCAAGCGCGCGTTGACCGAGCTTCGCGATCTGGCGCGTGGAATACATCCGGCAGTCCTGACCGACCGTGGTCTTGACGCCGCCATCTCCGGCCTCGCCGGTAGCTCGCCGGTACCGGTGACGGTCAACGTGCGGGTCGAGCCCCGCTGCCAACCCGGAGTGGAAGCCATCGCCTATTTCGTCGTCAGCGAGGCCCTGGCTAACGTGTCGAAACACGCCCAGGCACGCAGCGTCGTCGTTGACGTCGAGCGGGTGCACGACCGGCTGCGGATCGTGGTGCGTGACGACGGGGTGGGCGGCGCTGATCCGGCGCGGGGGACCGGGCTGACCGGCCTGCGCGACCGCGTCGCCGGCGTGGACGGCACCCTGCACATCGTGAGCCCGCCCGGGGGACCCACCGAACTTCGAGCGGACCTGCCATGCGCGTCGTAATTGCTGAAGACTCGGCGCTGCTGCGCGAGGGCCTGTCTCGACTGCTCGTCGAGGCCGGCTTCGATGTGGTGATGAGTGTCGCCGATGGGGAATCGGCGATCCGGGCCGTCGCCGAACATCAACCGGATCTCGTGGTGCTGGACGTTCGGATGCCGCCGACCTTCACCGACGAGGGTCTGCGTGCCGCGCTCGTCATCCGCGGCGAGTGGCCGGGGATCGCCCTGATGGTCTTCTCCCAGTACGTCGAAGAGCGCTATGCCATCGAACTGCTGGCAGGCCAGACCAAGGGAACCGGCTATCTGCTGAAGGACCGCGTGGCGGACGTGGAGGAGTTCGTTGAGGCGCTTCGCAAGGTCGGTGCCGGGGGCACGGTGCTTGACCCGGAGGTCGTCGCCCAACTGCTGGCTCGCAGCCGTCACGCGCACCCGCTGGCGAATCTGACACCTCGGGAACGCGAGGTGCTCGCTCTGATGGCCGAAGGCCGCTCAAATGCGGCGATTGCCGGGGTCCTCGTGGTCGGCGAAGGCGCCGTCGAAAAGCACGTCACCAACATCTTTTCCAAGCTCGATCTGCTGCCCGCCGACTCCGATCACCGCAGAGTGCTTGCGGTCCTGCGCTACCTCGAGAGTTAGGAGGATTTCCATGAGCCAGGTGCTCGCCACACGCGGGCGAATTGCCGCCGTCGCCGTCGGGATTCCGCTGCTTCTCGTCGCCGTAGGACAGGGCGTACTGAACGTTACGGGGTTGTTTGCGCGATCCAGCGAAAACCACACGGCGAGCTACGCCTGGGGCGGCGGCCTCATCAAGCTCGACTCAGGCGATGGAAACGTCACAGTTCAGCAAGGCTCATCGCGCTCCGTCGCGGTGGCGTATACCGAGCACTTCGGTCTGAAAAAGCCGACAGTGAAAGGCTCTGTCAGCGGCTCAGGTGTCGAGCTGGCCTCGAAGTGTTCCGGGATCTTCAGTCAGTACTGCTCGGTCAACTACACCCTGACCGTGCCGGCGGGGGCGTCACTCGATCTGGAGACCGGCGACGGAGACGTCACGCTCGAGGGTGTCAGCGGTGACGTCACGGTTCGCTCCGGCGACGGGAAGATTCGTGGCTCTGAACTGGCTGCCAAGCAGGTGACCACCTCATCCGGCGACGGCTCGGTGGCGCTGCAGTGGAGCAGCGCCCCGCAAACCGTCGAGGTGTCGATGGGAGACGGCAGCATCGACGTTGCGGTGCCGGCGGGATCTGGCCCCTACGCCGTTACCCATGACATGGGAGACGGTCGCGCCGACATCAGCGTTGCCAATGACCCGACGGCGCCTCGCTCGATCCGGCTCGACATGGGGGACGGAAGCATCTCGGTCAAGTACGCGTCCGGGCCGTAAGCATCGGTTGGCCTGGCGGTGCTCAGGCTTGCGCGACGTCCCAGGCGACCGGGAGCGTTTCGGGGGAGCGGAAGATGACTCCCTGGATGTGGGGGTCGGACGCTGTCTCGAGTCGAAGCCCGGGAAGCCGATCCATCAGTGCGTTCATCACCACACGTGTTTCCGCGCGCGCCAGGTGCATGCCCAGACACGTGTGCGGTCCAGTCGCGAAGGAGATGTGCTCCATCGATGAGCGGCCGATGTCGAACTGATCCGCTCGTTCGCGAATGGTCTCGTCGCGGTTCGCCGAGCCCATGGAGACGGCGATGCTGGCACCTTTCGGTATGGCCGCCCCGCCGAGCTCGAGATCGCGCGTCGCAGTGCGGTTGATCATTGTCAGTGGGGGCTCGAAGCGAAGCGCTTCCTCAATGGCCTGCGGCAATAGGGAACGATCCTGGCAGAGCCGCTGATATTGCTCCGGGTGAGTGAGCAGCAGATAGATCAGGTTGCTGGACGAGCGAAACGTCGTTTCGGCGCCCGCCGGCAGCAGCAGTCTCAAGAACGAAAAGATCTCTTCGTCGGTGAGCACCACACCATCGACCTCGGCGGCCGACAGCTCAGAAATCAGGTCATTCTTCGGTGCAGCGCGGCGGGCTTCCAACACCCCGGCGAAGTAGTCGCGCAGTGCTATGGAGGCGTTGATTCCGGCCTCCGGATCGGTCGTGATGCCGATCAGATCCGCGGACAATTTCTGAAACATGGGCCAGTCTTCGCGCGGCAGGCCAAGGATCGCGGCGATCACCTGTACGGGAAAGCGGAACGTGAGCTGTTCGACCAGATCGGCATGGCCCAAGTCGGCGAATTCGTCGATCATCTCGTGGACCAGCGGCTCGATGAAGTTGACTTCCCAGCCTTGCATGGTCTTCATTCGAAACGCCTGCGCGACCAACGATCGGTGCCCCATGTGTTCCGGCGGATCCATCGCCAGAATCATGTGGCCCATGACGGCGCCGATGGCCCGGTCGTAGCCGGTGGAGGAGAAATCCTGCGGGTTGCGTAAGACCGTCTGCACCGCGTCCCAGGAGTAAGCCGTGAAAACGACCCGATCGCCGGCCATCAGTTCGATGATCTCCGGCGGCAGCTCAGCGACCATAGGCATGCCCGGCAGCACTCCGGCGACAGCGCGCCGCCGTGTCCACGCGGTGTGAGGATCTCGCTCGGAGAACCCCAGGAGAGCAGCCAGATCCATCTCGGATGAGGCGGTGTCGTCGATGGTTTCTGTCATTTGCTGCTTCCCCTCACGACCGGTATGGCGAGAGGTTAGCCGCTCACCTGGTTGACGATCTCGAACCCGGTCTCCTCGGGCGGCGCGGTGAAGCCGCCGGCGATGCCAGCCGTCATGGTGGGGATCAGGATCGTGTCGCGAAAATGCTCCCAGCTGGCTTGCGAGTCGTGAATCGCCACGATCGTCCATCCATCTGCGGATGGGCCGGCGGCGTGAAATACCTGCCCTTCAGGCAGACCGCCACCCGCGGGGTGTACGGCGGCGACGGAGGCTTCGTACTGAGATTTGGTCCCACCAGCGAATTTGTGAACCACTCCGTATGCCATGCCACTACCTCCCGATTGAGCGAGTCTGCGTCGACCCGCCAGACGTCCTGGCCGATCTGACACCCGACTCCCCTTGGGGTCAATGGACAAACCACCCCACCTGCCAGCGGGTAGGGGAGTGAAGAGGGCTCGTCAGTCGGCGATCGGGGTGAGCGGCAGCCGGGCACGGAAGCGGGTGTCGCCGGGCACGGACTGCACCGACAGATCCCCGTGGTGCTTGTTGACGATCACGCGCCACGAGATGTCGAGACCGAGTCCGGTGCCTTCGCCGACGCCTTTGGTCGTGAAGAAAGGTTCAAAGATGCGGGATTGGATGTCGGCCGGGATGCCGGAGCCGGTGTCACAGATCTCGATCACGGCGAAGCCCTCCTCCTGCGAGGTGCGCACCGTGAGGGTCCCCTCGTCGCCCATGGCCTGGATCGCGTTGTCGATGAGATTGGTCCAGACCTGATTGAGCTCCGCTGCGTACACCGGGATCGGCGGCAGCGAGCGGTCGTACTCCTTCACCAGCTTGATACCGGGGCCGAATTTGCCCTTCAGCATCAGCAGGGTGCTGCTGAGCAGGTCGTGGATGTCGACAACCTGATATGGCGCCCGGTCGAGCTGGGAGTACTGCTTCGCGGCTCCGACGAGGGTGGAGATCCGCGTGGTCGCGTCACTGATCTCGTTCATCAGCAGCTCGGTCTCGAGGGTGTAGCTCAGCCACCGCATCGCACCCTCTTGGGCTTCCGGCGGGACCCTGCCGAGCAATTGCTCCAGCCAGGCGATGTCGATGCCAGCAGCGACGAAGGTGGGCGCGATGTCCCAGCCGTCGGCGATGCCGTGCGCGTCGAGCCAGTCGCTGATCTCGTCTTCGCGATCAGCTGATTCCAATGGCGAGAGCTCTGGGGCCTTTGCGACGTGCTCGACCGCGTCTTCCTGCAGCGCAACCAAGGCTTCCAGGGCCGTCCTGTCGAACGTGCTTTGGGTGATGAGCGCCAGCTTGTGGCGCATCCCAGCGACGCGTTCGCGCAGCGCCGACGTCGCGCGTACGGCGGCCGCGGCCGGGTTGTTGAGTTCGTGGGTGAGACCGGCGGACAGCGATCCGAGCGCCAGCAGCCGCTCACGCTGTCCAGTGATCTCGTTCGAGGCCCGGGTCCCGAAGAAAAGTCCTTCGAGCAGGTGGACGGCCATCGGAAACCACTCGTGCATCAGTAAGGCGAAATCGTCTGCGTCGAGCACGAAGAACCGCGACGGCGCCGTGACCCGAATCGAATTCATGTAGACCTGCGGCACTCGATCGCCGAGGTAGGCCGACCAGGCGCCGGCGTAGACGCCCCGCTGGCTGGTGCGCCCGACGTGCACATCGTCGGCGCCGACCCGCCGGTAGGTGGCGATTTCGCCGTCGAGCAGCACGTAGAAGCAACGCGCCGGATCGCCTTCGTGGAACAGGAAATCCGGCTGGAAGGTCTCGACCCTTCCGTGCTCGCAGAGCCACTGCAGCTTCGGGTCATCGAGCTGCTCGAACAGGAACAGGGTGCGCAACTCGCCAATGTCGCAGGGCCCGGTGGTGTGTTCCGGATTTTCGGTGACCTGCTCGCTCATCCCTGCTCCTTCTTGCCGATCCCGGCAGCCTCTACAGCTGTTCCAGGTAGCGGTGGACCAGCATCACCGCCATCGCGCCTTCCCCGACGGCGGATGCCACCCGTTTTGCCGATTCGGCGCGAACATCTCCCGCGACGAACACCCCGGGCACACTCGTCTCCAGGTGGTACGGCGCCCGCTCCAGAGACCAGCCCGGGGGAAGGTTTCCGTCAGACACGAGATCGGGACCCGTCAAGACGAAACCCCGGCTGTCACGCATGACGACCCCTTCGAGCCAGTCCGTTTGCGGCATCGCACCAATAAAGACAAACAGGTGGGAGGCCTCGACCATTTCCTGCCTACCAGTGGTGTCATCACGCAGCTGGAGCTGTTCGAGGTGTCCATCACCGAAAGCCTCAGTGACTTCGGTGCAGGTACGCACATGGATGTTGTCGATCCCGGCGATCTGCTGGATGAGGTAGTGCGACATCGACGCCTCGAGCGACCGGCCGCGGACGGCGATCGTGACGGACTTGGCGGTCTTGGACAGGTAGACGGCGGACTGCCCGGCCGAATTGGCCCCGCCGACGATGTAGATGTCCTGGTCGCGGCAGCCGGCCGCCTCCGTCAGCGCCGATCCGTAGAAGACTCCGGCGCCGATCATGCCTTCGACACCAGGAGCAGCCAGCCGGCGATAGGAGACCCCGGTCGCGAGAATCACCGTGTGGGCGTCGATCGTCGCCCCGTCGGCGAAGACCACTGTGCGGGCGGAACCATTGACTTCGAGGCCGACCACGTCTCGCGTGGTGATGACTTCCGCCCCGAATTTCAGCGCTTGCCGGCGAGCCCGGTCGGTGAGCTGAGCGCCGGAAACGCCGTCCGGAAATCCCAGGTAATTCTCGATACGCGAGCTCTGCCCTGCTTGGCCGCCGGTGGCCAGTCGCTCGACGAGCACGGTCCGCAGGCCCTCAGAGGCGCCGTAAACCGCCGATCCCAGCCCGGCCGGGCCCCCGCCGATGACCACCAGGTCGTAGAACTCCGCGGCCGGTGCAGTGGCGAGGCCGACCTGGACCGCCAGGACGGCATCGGTGGGGGCGACCAGCGGCTCGCCCTCGGTCGTGATGACCAGCGGGAGCTGCTCGGGATCGGCTTCGGCGGCTTCGAGCAGCCGAAGTCCCTTCCGGGGATTCGGAGGTGTACCAGCGGTAAGGCACCTGGTTACGGGCCAGGAATTCGCGTACCTCCGACGAACGAGCCGACCACCTGTGGCCGACCACTTTCGTCTCCGGCACCGGGTGGTAATCCTCGGCCAGCCAGCTCTCGAGCTGGCTGTCGATGACCGGGTAGAGCTTCTCCTCCGGCGGATCCCACGGCTTGAGCAGGTAGTAGTCGAGATCCACCAGGTTGATCGCATCGATCGCGGCCCCGGTATCGGCGTACGCGGTCAGCAGCACTCGCCGGGCCGCCGGATAGAGGTCCATCGCCTGCTCGAGGAATTCGATGCCACTCATCTCGGGCATGCGGTAGTCGGCGATCAGGACCGCGACCGCGTCACCGCGCAGCTTGAGCTCGCGAAGGGTCTCAAGGGCCTGCGGACCTGACTCGGCCCGCACGATGCGGTAACTGTCGCCGTAGCGGCGGCGCAGGTCACGCGCGACTCCACGCGACACGGCAGGGTCGTCGTCGACGGTCAGGATGGCGGACTGCCGAGGGGCTGAAGCGCCGCGTGGCGCCGCGACACCCGTGGCTACGGGCTGCATGGACGCCACGATAGCCATCCGGACGTGTTGGATGCAGGGGTGGACGAGCGCCATCCGCCGGAGCTTCGCAAGACCGTCGAATCACGGACCTGGTTCCACACGATTGACCTGGGTGACGGGCTCCTGACGCCAGGTCAGAAGGACACCCCAGCCGAGGTGGCGCATCTGCACCTGCCGGCAGATCTCTCGGGTCGCACGGTCCTGGATATCGGTGCCTATGACGGGTTCTACTCATTCGAAGCCGAGCGGCGCGGCGCCAAGCGGGTGGTCGCCGCCGATCATTGGGCCTGGAACTGGCCAGGCGCGGATGCCCGTGGCAATTTCGAGCTGGCGCACCGGGCGCTCGGGAGCAGCGTGGAGACCCGGGACATCCCGGTGGAGGAGATCAGTCCCGAGGCGTTGGGTTCGACGTTCGACGTCGTCCTTTTCCTGGGCGTGCTCTATCACGCTCCGGATCCGCTGGGCTACCTCAGGTGCGTCCGGTCGGTGACGTCCGAAGTTGCCATCATCGAGACGGTGGTCGACCTGCTCGACGTCCCCATACCCGCCGTCGCCTACTACCAGGGCGAGTCCATGAACGACGACGCCAGCAACCATTTCGGTCCGAACAAGCTGGCTGTAGAGGCCATGCTGCTGGACGTCGGCTTCTCAAGGGTGGTCGCGTTCGACCCGTGGACCGTCAGCAAGGATTGGGGTATTCGCTCCGGCGCCGGCGGCTCGCTGCTGGGGCGTGCTCAGCGCCGGTTGCGTCGGGCTCGCAGCGGGCGAATGGTCTTCCACGCCTACACCTGACCTCAACAAACCCTCGGCACCTCAACAAACCCGCGGCACAAACCCGCGGCGCCTCAACAAACCCGCGGCGCCTCAACAAACCCGCGCGCTCAACAAACCCGCGGCGCCTCAACAAAGCCCGCGGCGCCATGCGCTGGTTGCGTAGAGCGCACTGAGGCTATGGCGCCAGGGGGGAAGGGGTGGATGGGGAGGGGGAAGGGGTGGTGGATGGGGGCTGGGTGGCTGGGGAGGGTGGCGCGGGTTAGTCGCGCAGTTTCCGCAGGATCCGGGTCAGGTGGGCGCGGTCCGAGGCGCTGAGCCGCTCGAAGATCCGCTCGGCTTCGGTGCCGCGGGCGGAACGGATCTGCTGACCCAGCCGGCGCCCCTCTTCGGTGAGCTCGATGAGTGTGGCGCGCCGATCGTGGGGGTCAGGGCTGCGGCGGACGAGGCCTTTGCCCTCGAGGTCGTCGACCACTTCGGTGGCCGAGCGCGCGGCGATCCGCAGATGCTCGGACAAGGCCGACGGGCGCATGACGCCATGACGGTCGAGTACGCGTAACGCCCGTGCTTGTGACGGGTTGAGGTCCCATTGCGCCATCGCTTCGCGTGAGGCCTGCCGAAGCCTTCGTGCCAGCGACCAGAAGGCTTCGGTCAACGACTCGTCGGCCTCCGCTGGAGCGCGCTGGTCAGCCACCGGAATAGCTTAGCAGCCGATCCTGTTGTAGCCTCATGTTGAGGTTACCTCAGCAATATTCTTGAACAAGCCATCAACGGAGCGGAGCACGAATTGGAAGCGCCATTGAAAGCACCACCCATTACCCCCGGGAGCGGGCGCAGAAGCTCTCGAACCGTCACCGCCGCCGAGAAGGCGCAGGCCCGCGAGGTCTCACTCGCTCGCATCGGCCGCCTGTTTCGGCCCTACCGGTGGCAGTTGTTCGTCGTCACGGCCATCATTGTGGCCTCGTCAATCGTCAGCCTGGCCTCGCCCTTCCTGCTGCGGGCGGTGCTCGATACGGCATTGCCCGACAAGAACCTTCGGCTGCTCGTGTGGCTGGTTCTCGGGATGATCGCGGTTGCCGTGATCACGTCAGCGTTCGGCGTCGTGCAGACCTGGATCAGCACGAAGGTCGGTCAGCAGATCATGAACCGGCTTCGGGTTGACGTATTCACCCATCTGCAAAAGCAATCGATCGCGTTCTTCACCCGCACCCGTACCGGCGAGGTGCAGTCGCGCATCACGAACGACATCGGTGGCATGGAAGCCGTCGTCACCTCCACCGCCACGTCGATCGCCTCGAATCTGACCACTACGGTGGCCACCGCGGTAGCCATGGTCGCGCTGTCCTGGCAGCTCTCGCTGATCTCGCTGGTGGTGATGCCGCCGGCCATCTACCTGTCGCGCAAAGTTGCCCGGATGCGCCGAATCATCACGGCTGCACAGCAGCGCGAGCTCGCCGACCTCAACGTCACGGTGGAGGAGGGGCTGTCGATCAACGGCATCCAACTCGCCAAGACGATGGGCACCGGACCTGCTCTCGTCCAACGGTTCACCGCTTCATCAGCCCGCCTGATCGACCTGGAATTGCGCTCTCAGCTGGCCGGCCGGTGGCGGATGGCCTCGATGAGCATCATCTTTGCGGCAGTACCCGCCGTGATCTATCTCAGTGCCGGCCTGCCCTTCGCCGCCGGCGCCATGAGCATCGGCACTCTCGTTGCCTTCACGACTTTGCAGAACGGACTCTTCCGGCCGTTGACCGGACTGCTCAACACGGGCGTATCGGTCGTGAGCTCGCTCGCGCTCTTTGCCCGGATCTTTGAATATCTCGACCTGCCGGTGGACATCGACGACCCGGCCGATCCCGTCATTCTCGACCCTGCCCAGGTTCAAGGGCGGGTCACGTTCAACGATGTCACCTTCGCGTATCCGGGCAGCCCCACTCCCGCCGTCACCGGCATCAATCTCGAGGTCCCGGCCGGCACCACGCTCGCGATCGTCGGTGAGACGGGATCGGGCAAGAGCACGCTGGCGTCGCTCGTCTCCAGATTGATTGACGCCTCGAGCGGCTCGGTCAGCATCGATGGCGTCGACGTGCGCGACATGCGGCTCGCGGACCTGGCCCACCTCGTCGGGGTGGTCAGCCAAGAGACCTATCTGCTGCACACCACGGTGCGGGACAACCTTCGCTACGCCAAACCCGACGCCACGGACGCCGAGATCGAGCAGGCCGCCCGGGCTGCCCGTATCCATGAACTCATCACCGGCCTGCCCGACGGTTACGACACGATGGTCGGGTCACGCGGCTACCGGTTCTCCGGAGGGGAGAAGCAGCGCATCGCGATCGCCCGCACACTGCTACGCAATCCGCGGGTGCTGATCCTCGACGAGGCCACCAGCGCGCTTGACACCGAGACCGAACGCGCGGTGCAAGCGGCATTCGACCAACTGGCCCATGGCCGCACGACCATCACGATCGCCCACCGGATCTCCACGGTCCGCAATGCCGATCAGATCGCCGTGCTCGACCACGGCCGAATCGTCGAGTCGGGCACCCACCTGAGCTTGATCAAGGACGAGGGGCGATACGCGACGCTCGCCGCTTGATGGGGCCGGCTATCCCAAGTAGATCGAACGCACCCGGGCCAATTCCGCGGCGTTAGGGGTGCGGTAGGCACCGGTGATGGTGGCGTTCATGACACCGATGTCGTCGTGTCCCAGACCGAGTGCGTGGCCGAATTCGTGGGTGATGTCCTGCCAGGCCTCGGCGGCGTTCATCTTCGGGTTGTCGGCGAGCTGGATCGTGATCGTCTCCGGCCCGGTGGCGACCGGACGGGACGTCAGGCCGACCCGATTGCTCCCGAGCGAGCTCACCTCAGTGATCTTTACGCAGGTCACGGAAGGTTGGCAGCGGCCGAAGCTGACCGGAACTCCCCAGCCGGCGATCGCCTGCTGGATCGGCCACGAGCGAGTGGTGTCGTCCTCGACGACGATCTGCGGGTATTGGCCGGCGTCGTGGGCGAGCGGGGCACCCCAGGTCACGGTGCCCGCGTAGCTGGTTGTCGGCGGTGAGCAGGCCCCCACGCCGGCGGCGGCGATCGTCAAAAGGGTGGCGGTAATCAGTTGTCGCTTCACGGGGCTCCGAAGAGTCATTGCGCAGGTCTGCCGGGCCACGCCGGAAGGAACCGGCAAGAATGGGATGGCACGAATCGACTGCGGGACCGCCAAAAGGCAGCCGGAAGTCGATCTCGGGAGGACGGCGCTGCACGACGTGTGGCCACTTCCTCGCCACGGTGCACTGACACCGATTTGGCTACTACTGCGTCAGCAGAGCCACCAAGGTGTCAGAGGGAGAACGGGCCCCGGGGCGCCTTTTGACTAGTCCGAACGGGTGGCCCATCCCGTTCAGCGGAGTGATGCCACGCGGAAAGCTCTGCCGGCCTTCGAAGAACCGGCTACGCCCGGTGGGGCTCAGATGTACATCCCGCCGTTGACGCCGATGAGCTGGCCGGTGATGTAGCTGCCGCCGTCGGAGCACAAGAAGGAGCACGCGGCGGCGATGTCCGCGGGACTGCCGGCCCGCCCGAGCGGGATCATCGGCGCCACCACCTCGATGCCCGGGAAATTGCCGGCGGCCTGGGCGTTGGTCACCATCGGGGTGTCGACCAGGCTGGGCGGGATCGTATTCACGGTGATCGCACGGGGAGCAAGATCTCGGGCCAGCGATTTCGTGAGCGCGATGACCCCACCCTTTGACGCCGCGTAGTGCGCCATGTTCGGCGCGCCCGACTGGGCGCTGGAGGACGAGATCGTGATGATTCGCCCCCAACCGGCGGCCTGCATGTCCGGCGCAGCGGCCTGGATGCAGCTAAAGGTCCCGGTGAGATTGACGGCCAGGATCCGGTCCCATTTTTCCGGCGTGATGTCGGCGAGCGCGTCGAACGATTCGATGCCGGCGCTGGTCACCAGAATCGCCACCGGCCCGAGCTCTGTGCGGATGCGTGTGAACGCGGCGGTGACCGACTCACGGTCGGCGACGTCGACCTGCACGGCCAGGATCTTCGCTCCGTCGCTCTGCAGTTCGGCGGCTGCTGACTCAAGGGCCTGGCGGTCCTGGTCAAGGATGGCGACGTGATGGCCGTCTGCGACGAACTGGCGAGCCACACCCAGGCCGATACCGGAAGCGCCCCCGGTGACGACGGCGACCCGGCTCATCGGCCGGCCTCGACCGGAGTGAATTCCAGATGCAGCTCGGTCAGACCACGTAACACCCAGGTCGGTTCGTAGACGAAACGCCGGGCACCGGCCGGTCCGTGATGCTCGTCGGACAGCTTGATGTCACGGGTGCGATCGAGGATGCGTTCCAGGCTGATACGCCCTTCCACACGTGCCAGGGGTCCACCAGGACACGAATGTGCCCCGCGCCCGAAGGCCAGGTGCTGGCGAACGTTGACCCGGTCGATGTCGAGGTCGGCCGGGCACGCGAAGTGTTCAGGGTCGCGGTTGGCTGCGCCGTTCAGCAGCATGACCGGCGTTCCGGCGGCGACCGCGACGCCTCCGATGGACGTGTCGCGCCGGGCCAACCGGAAGTCGGCCTTGACCGGACTTTCGATGCGCAGCGTCTCTTCGATGAAGTCGGGGATGCGCTCCTTGTGGGCCCGCAGCTCGTCTTGCAGCGCGGGCTCCTCGGCGAGGTATTTCAGCGCTGCGGCGAGCAACCGAGCGGTCGTCTCCTGGCCGGCGGCGAACAGGAACCCGGCCGTCAGCACGACCGCGGAGACGTCCGGGGTGCTTCCGTCGGGGTAGGTCGCCAATGCCAGGTCGGTGAGTACGTCCTTGCGCGGCTCACTTCGGCGGTCCTCGATGTAGCGGGTGAATTCGGCGTCGAGCCAGGAAAGGGCGTTCAGGTCGCCATCGCCGCCATCGGCGACCATGGATCCTGGGTTAGCGCTCAGGCCGAAGCCTTGCCGAAACCGCTCGTGGTCGGCTTCCGGAACTCCCAGCAGGTCCGCGACCACCAGCATCGCGAAGGGTTGGGTGTAGGCGCGAATGAATTCGCAATGGCCGTCGGCCAGGAACTCGTCGAGCTGTTGATCGGCCAGCTGCGTAATGAAGGCTTCGTTCTCCTGCAACCGACGCGGCGTCATGAGGCGCATCAGCAGCGCCCGCTCCCGGGTGTGCATGGGCGGGTCCATGGTGACCATGTGCTCGGACATCGGGAGCTGATCCCGGTAGCGATCGATGATCTCGCTGACGTCACTGCCCTCGAGCGGGACCGGGAAGGCCGCGTAAGGGCCGACTACCGAGTTGCACGAGGAGAAGGTGTCGATGTTTCGGTAGACCTCGTTGGCCTCTTCGTAACCGGTGACGGCCACCACCCCTAGGTGGGGGATCGCCAGCACCGGTCCTGCCGCGCGCAGGTCGTCGAAGTACGGGTAGGGATCCTCATTGAGCGACTGGTCGGTGAAGAAGTCGATCGTTTCCCAATCGGACATCAAGGCTGCCTTCCCGGCGTCAAACGCAAGAACTCAGGATTTGTGCACTTGCCAAAATTGCTGTGCACTTGCTTAGCATGGGCGGGCCTGACGTGACAAGCTCGACACGTGACGGACCCGACCCCCACTCGTCGCATCGGCGCCAGCGATTCGCTGACCCGGGCTCAGTTGGTCGACGCTGCCGAGCAGCTCCTTGTTGAGGAGGGCTACGCGGCTGTCACGTCGAGACGGGTCGGCGCGAGGGCGGGTCTCAAGCCGCAACTGGTCCACTACTACTTCCGCACCATGGACGACTTGTTCATTGAGATCTTCCGGCGCAACGCTGAGGTGAACCTGGCCCGTTTTGAAAAGGCGATCGCTGCCGACGGATCTCTGCGGGCACTCTGGAAGCTGAATGCCGACCCGCGGGGCGCTGCCTTTGCGGTCGAATTCGTGGCTCTGGCGAATCATCGCAAGTCGATCCGCAGCGAGATCGCCCGTTATGCCGAACGCTTCCGCGCGGCGCAGATCGAGGCCATCACCGCCGCCCTCGCCGCCACCGACCTCGATCCCGCCGACCGCCCGCCGCCGGAAGTCGCTTTGCTTCTGATGACGGGCCTGACGCAGGTGCTCGCGTTG
This sequence comes from uncultured Actinomycetota bacterium, assembly GCA_963737695.1. Lineage (GTDB taxonomy): Bacteria > Actinomycetota > Actinomycetes > Frankiales > Frankiaceae > DATAZK01. The sequence continues at coordinate 1,173,349 of CAVTTQ010000008.1, read as the reverse complement.
GAGAACGTGCTGGGAGTGACGACCGGGCATGCCGCGACCCTGTCGTTTGTCGAGCGCCTGATCGAGCAACTCGAACCCACGCTTTAGGGTCTCGGTCATGAGCGGCGAGCGAATCGACCAGTGGGTACTGCACTGCCCTTGCGGGCAGACGCTGGAGTCAGGGTCAGAGGACGGGATTGTCGAGGTGTCGCTTGCACACCTGAAGGACAAGCACCCGGACATGGCCGACGTCTACGAGCGTGAACACGTCCTCTTCATGGCTCAGCACTTCGTCCGTCGTAGCCCATGACGCCTGGGGCCCCAGCAAGGCAAGCGCCGCAAGGACCGTTGCCGGGACCGTTGCCATGGCTGCGCGTCGTCGACCTCACTGATCTACGCGGCGCGCTCTGCGGGCGGATCCTCGGCGATCTGGGAGCCGACGTGGTGCGCGTCGAGCGGCCAGATACGCCGGACGAGACCTACCAATCGAACGCTTACCAATACCGCAACGCCAATAAGCGGGGCGTGGTCCTCGACCTCACCTCTTCGGACGGTCGCGAGCAATTGCATGCACTGCTGAGCTGCGGCGGACGTCCTGGTCGAAAACCTCGACGCCGACGAGCGGACGGCGACCGGACTCACGCCCGAAGCTGTCTCGCAAAGGCATCCACACCTCGTCCAGGTGGCTCTTGCCGACCTGGGCCTGCGCGGGCCGCGCTCGGATTGGCGGCTGGAAGCGCTGCCCGCTTTGGCTGCTTCGGGGGCCTTGCACGTGACCGGTTTTCCCGACCTGCCGCCGACCAACGCGCCGGGATTCCTGGCCCATGACTGCGCGTCGGTCTACGGCGCGATCGCTGCTGTGGCAGGCGTTCTCGACGCCGAACGTCATGGCGAACGGTCCGGTCAGTCCGTCGACATCAGCGTGCAGGAGGCGGCGCTGGCCGGGACCGGACCCTGGTCGATCGCACTGCACACTTATTCCAAGCTCAACCCGCTGCTTTCACCCGAAGGCAAGCGCAACGCTGAGGGTGCCTACTGGGTGTTGCCCGCCGGCGACGGTTGGGTGCGGTCCGTCATCGGTTCCCCTCGGCAATGGAACGGGTTCGTCGAACTGATGGGCTCGCCGGAGGCGCTGCAAGAAGACGTGTGGAACAGCATGCTCTTTCGGCTGCAGAACGCCGATGTGGTACGGATACTCGCGGAGGACCTGCTCAGCGACCGGACTCGGGCGCAACTCTTCGACGAGGCCTTGGAGCGTTCCACCACCGTCGGGGTGCTGCACACGCTGCGCGAATTCGCCGACCACCCGCAGACCCGTTCGCGCGGATTTTTCGCCGATACGGGATGGCCCGGTCTGGAGGGGTTGCCCTTTGCCCGTCACCCGGTGAACCTTTCCCGCACTCCGGCGTCGCTGCGCCACCCGTTGACCATCGAATCTGAGGCGGCTTTCCGGCCGCGTCAGCGCCCGGCCGGCGAGCCGATCGGTAAGGGCCGCGGACTGCTCCTGGAAGGTGTCCGGGTCGTGGAGTTCGGGGTTGCCGCTGTCTCGCCGGAGCTGTGCGGGGTGCTGTCCGAGCTGGGCGCCGACGTGATCAAGGTTGAGTCGCGGGCGCACCTTGACGTGCTGCGCGCGGCGGGCGGTCCTTTCCCGAACCGCAGCATGACGTTCAACTGCGAGTGCCGCGGCCGCCGAAGCGTCGTCCTCGATCTGACGACCGAGAAGGGCCGCGAGCTCGCCTTCGAGCTGTGCGCGGGCGCTGACGTCGTCGCCGAGAATTATCGCGGGGGAGTCCTGGACGCGCTTGGGCTGGGATACGACGCGGTGCGGGCGCGCAACCCCCGGGTGATCTACGCGTCGTCGCAGGGCTACGGGCGGACCGGACCCTTCGGGCAGATGCCGGCCTACGGACCGCTCAACTCCGGCTTCAGCGGAGTGCATCTGCTGTGGAACCACCCGGATGCGCCTTATCCATGTGGGACTTCGATGAACCACCCCGACCACATCGCGGGAAAGCTACTCGCCGTGTCAGTGCTTGCCGCGTTGCGGGAGCGGCGAGAGCAGCGGCGAGGGGCAGTGGCTGGAGATGGCCCAGACCGAGGTCTCCGCCTACCTGATCGGCGAGCTGTATCTCGACGCGGCGCGACGCCGGCGCCGACCCCCAGCCGCTCGGCAACGCCCATCCCACCGCGGCGCCGCACGGCGTCTACCCCTGCGCCGGAGATGACCGTTGGGTGGCCATCGCCGTCCTCGACTGACGAGCATTGGCAGCGGCTGTGCAAGGTCGTCGGCTGGGACGCGCACGGTGAGTTCGGCGCTGCCGCCGCCCGGGTAGCGGCGCGGCTCGCACTGGACGAGCGGCTGTCGGAGTGGACCCGGCTCCGCGGCCCGGCCGAGGCGGCCGAGATCCTGCAAGCGGCGGGAGTCTCGGCCATGCCGGTCATGGGTCCGGTCGATCATCATGCGCGATCCGCATCTGCTGGAGCGCGAGTTCATCGTCCACCTCGAGCATCCTGAGGTCGGTGAAGAGACCCACGTCGGCAACCCGATCCGTTTCTCGCGGCTGCCGCAGCGCACGGCGGCCAGCTCCCCGTGTCTCGGGCGCGGACACCGAAGAGGTCCTGACCGAGGTGCTGGGGCTGACAGCGCAAGACGTTTCCGCTCTCGTCGAGGAGGGCGTCTGCCGGTGAGGGAGAGTCATGGCAGCAGCGAACGGTCACGTTTCCAGCATCGACTTCCGTCAAGGGCCGGACGGAAACCGCAGTTCCTCCGCGGCGGGACGAGCCATCGTCGGTCACGCGCTGAAGGCCGTCGACGAAGCAGGCGCCCGCGCCGCGGAGCACGAGACGGCTTGGCGCAGCAACTATCTGGTGCACTTTCGCCGGCTCGTCGAAGCCGGGCTTTCCTCACCTGAGCATTGGTCGAAGCTGGCGCAGGCCGGTCTGGAAGAGGTCGGCGAGCAGATGGCCGTCGTCACGGCAGCCGGGGAGGAACGACCGCTTAAGACGTTGCTGACGCGAGCCGGCAGACAGCACGCTCGGCGACGGCAACGGTCGAGGGGACGCGCGCACCCGAGACCGAACTGGTGCTGCCTTACCGGGGGCGTCAGCTGCGCGGCGACGACCTGCGCCGGCGCCTCGATGACTGGGCCGAGGCAGGCGTCTTGGAGCCGGCCGCGGCGCAGGCTGTCAGCGACGTCATGGACCATCCGGACTGGCTGCGGTTGGAAGGCCGCACCGTTGCCGTCCTGGGCGCCGGCGCCGAGATGGGGCCGCTGCCCAGTCTGCTGGCGTGGGGAGCGACCGTGGCCGCCGTCGACCTGCCCCGCCCGGAGCTCTGGCAGCGCCTGCTGGACACGGCGCGCCAGCGCGCCGGGACGCTGCTGATGCCCGTCCCGCCGGGCAGCGAACAGGGATCGGACGCGCAGCTCGCCCAGCTGGCCGGCGCCGATCTCCTCACCGGCGTGGCCGAGGTCAGCGACTGGCTGGGTGAGATTCCCGGGCCCCTCGTCGTGGGCAATTACGCCTACGCCGACGGCGCTGAGCACGTCCGCGTCTCCACCGCCGTGGATGTGCTGACCCAGCGGCTGCTGGCGCGTCGCGAAGACGTCGCGCTGGCCTTTCTGGCCACTCCGACCGACGTGTTTGCGGTTCCAGTCGAGGCTGTGCAGCAGTCCGTCGACCGGTACGGCCATCGCTCGTTGCCCGCGAAGATGGTGGGCCGCCCGCTGCGCACGCTGACCCGGGGGCGGCTCATGCAACGGGCCTACCTTCCGCATGCCGACCCCGGCATCTGCGACAGTCTCGTGCCGGTGCAGGGGCCGAACTACGCGCTCGCGAAGCGGATTCAACGCTGGCGAGCCGCTGTCCACCGGGCGCAGGGCGGCGACGTTTCCTTTCACGTCGCCCCGTCCACCCGGACCCGTTCGGTCGTGAAGAACCGGGCCTTGTCCGCCGCGTATGCGGGGGCGCGTCGTTTCGGAGTCGAGATCTTCGAACCCGAGACAGCGAACACCCTCATGGCGGCCCTGCTCGTCCATGACCTTCACACCCCGATGCCCCAGCACGCCCACCCGTGGCAGGACGAAGCGTTCGCGGCTGTCCACGGCGGTTTGTGGCGCGCTGCCTACGCCCCCCGAAGCGTCCTGGGCATCGCGGCCGTCCTTGGCTACGCCTCGGCCCGCAAGTAGTTAAGAGGTTTCGGTTCAGCAGTTTCGGTTCAGCGGTTTCAGAAGGTTCTCACAGTCGGTTCATGGGCCCATGTCAGCCAGAGTGCCGATGCTGTGACTATGTGGTCCACGCTCGAGCAGCCGCGGGCCGGCGCAAGCGTGCTTCCAACCACCCATGCTCCGACCACCTCCGCCCCGATCACCGCTCCCTGGAGCCCGCCGGCGTTCGAGCAGCCCACATCTCCCGCCAGAGCGAACCCGACTGCCGTCCTTGCGATCGTCTGGATCGGGGCGGCGGCGACCGTCGCGCTCTGGTGGTTCAACACCACCTCGATCTCAGGCTTCGGCGACTGGCTGACCAACGCCGGGCGCATCACCGGATTGCTGGCCGGCTACTCGGTGGTGGTCCTGGTCGCTCTGATGGCTCGGCTTCCCCCTCTCGAGCGGGGGGTCGGCAGCGACCGGCTGGCGCGTTGGCACTCGATGGGCGGTCGCTACACGGTCTGCCTCATCGTGGCCCATGCGCTGCTGATCACCTGGGGCTACGCCGTCGTCGCCCACACCAATGTGATGCATCAGGAATGGACCCTGCTGCGCAGCTATCCCGACGTGCTGATGGCCACCGTCGCCGGGCTGCTCTTCGTCGGGGTCGGCATCTCGTCCATGCGCGCCGCGCGCCGCAAGCTTCGCTATGAGACCTGGTACTACCTGCACCTCTATACGTATCTGGCGATAGCGCTCGCATTCGCGCACCAGTTCGCCAGCGGCGCCGAATTCATGTCCAGCCTGAGCGCGCGCATTGCTTGGGCGAGCCTCTACGCGTCCGTCGGGGTTGCTGCTGATCTGGTATCGGATCGTCGTCCCGGTCGACCAGGCATTCCGTCATCGGCTACGCGTGCAGTCAGTCGTCCGCGAGATCGCCGAACGCCGTTTCGATCGTCCTTCACGGCCAGAACCTCCACCAACTGCAGGCTGAATCCGGTCAGTTCTTCCGCTTTCGTTTCCTGTCCCGGGACTTGTGGTGGGCGATCAACCCCTATTCGCTGTCGGCGCCGGTGACCAACGACTTCATGCGGATCACCGTGAAGGACCTCGGTGACCACAGCAGCCGGCTCGCGACCGTGCAGCCGGGCGTCAGGGTCGTCGCGGAAGGACCGTTCGGGGCCTTCACCGCCCACCGCCGCCGGCGCCGCCGCGTCCTGTTGATCGCCGCCGGCGTCGGTGTCACGCCGATACGCGCCCTGTTCGAGACGCTCCCGATGACGGCCCCTGGCGACGTGACGCTGATCTACCGCGCCCGCCGCGAGGAAGAGGTCCTCTTTCGCAGCGAGCTGGAGTCGATTGCCCGCTCGCGGCAAGCCCGGCTCTACATCGTGGTGGGCTCACGCAGCGAGCTCGGCGGCGATCCACTCGCCCTGGAGTCGCTGGCGCAGCTGCCGAATCTTGCGGACCACGACGTCTACCTCTGCGGCCCGGCCCCCATGCAGGCGGGCGTGACCAAGGCATTGCGTGACCTGGGTGTGCCGCGCCGGCATATCCACGTCGAGTCCTACGAGTTCTGAGGGTCTGGAGAGTCGTGCGTCGCGTCATCCTTGCCGTCACCGGCACCATCGTGGGGCTGGTGCTGCTGCTTGGCTTCAAAACCACCAGCGCCACCAGCGCCTCCCCGAAGGCGGCCGCGATCGTCCCCGGCAGCGAGGGCGGTTCGTCATCCTCATCCTCATCAACTGGCACCTCCAGCAGCGGCTCGGGATCGAGCGGTTCGGGCTCCACCGGCACCAAGACGGTCACCGGCGATTCGGTGGACACCCGATGGGGGCCCGTTCAGGTAAAGATCACCGTCACCAACGGCAAGATCACCTCGGCGCAAGCCGTGGACTACCCCGAGAACAATCCTCGCGACGAGCAGATCAACAGTTTTGCGATTCCGCAGCTCCAGCAGGAAACCCTTGCCGCCAGCAGCGCGAACATCGACATGGTTTCGGGGGCGACCTACACCAGCCAGGGCTACATCGGGTCGCTGCAGAGCGCACTCGACAAGGTCTGATCCGCTGCCGATGACGGGCCAGGCGATCCCACGCACGGTGCACGTGGAGCACTGCATGGGCACCGTCTTCAGCATCGACATACGCGATCCTGGTGACTGGTCGAGTGCCATCGCCGAGCTGGTCAGCTGGCTTCACCACGTCGACGCGACCTTCAGCACCTACCAGGCGGACAGTCCCGTCAGCCGGCTGTCGCGGGGTGAGCTGACGCTCGCGGACTCCTCGCCCGAAGTGGCCGGTGTGTTAGCAGAATGCGACGCCCTTACCGCCGAAACCGGCGGGTATTTCAGTGCTAAGGCGGCAGGCCGGCTCGACCCGTCGGGATACGTCAAGGGCTGGGCCATCGAACAGGGCAGCCAGCTCCTGCGCGACCACGGCTCGACTCACCACGCCATCAACGGGGGCGGTGACATCCAATGCGCGGGTGAGCGTGCGCCGCAGCAGCCCTGGCGGGTAGGGATCCCGCATCCGATGCTGCCGGGTCGGCTGGCCGCCGTCCTTGCGCTCGCAGACGGGGCGGTTGCCACGTCAGGCAACGCCGAACGCGGCGCCCACGTCATCGACCCCACGACGGGTCGACCGGCTACCGAGCTGGCTAGCGTGACGATCGCCGGTCGGCGCCTGAGCCGCGTCGATGCCTACGCCACGGCCGCGCTTGCGATGGGCAGGCAGTGCCGCTCGTGGCTGACCGGCCTCGAGGGGACCGAGTCACTGGTCCTCACGGCTGCGGGTGAACGTTGGGAGACCGCCGGCTTCGCCGCCCTTAAAGCCAAGCAGTAGTGGCCCAGAAGCAGCGCAGCGGAGTCAGTCCACCTCGAGCGCGACCCTGACGACGTCGATCGCAGGCGGCTGGTAATGGCCGGCGTCGATCACCACTCGGTGCAGGCGTCCGTTCCACTGGAAGGGCGGGGCGTACGCATCGCTGACGGGTAGCCCCCGGTCGTGGCCGAGGGTGATGGAGGTGCCGCCGTGTTGCCAGGCGAGGGGGATCGCGATGGCGCTGCTGACGGAGGCGATGATTTCCTGGCCGATGAGGAGGTCGAGGTGACAGCCCCCTGCGGCATCAGGCCTGAGCTGGCAGCCGAGCTCAGCTGGTCCCGCGGCCAGCGGCCGATCGGCCCGCACCAATAACGCATCACCAGGCAGGGCAAGCGCAGCGCAGAGAATGCCGTCTGCCACGAACGCCGATACGCCGCTGCTCCAATCGCCAAGCGCGAAGAGCACGCCTTCAGGTGCCGGTGGAACGTCCACCTCGGCAATGAAACGGCCACCGCCGAAAAGCATGGGTAACGCCTCGTCGGACACCGGTCCGCCTGAGGGGTAGAGCACGACCTGTTGACCTGCGGGGTAAGCGGGCTGGGCGAGGTCTCCGAGCCGGCCCACGAGACCGTCGGACATCGGACGCACGTGATTGCGTTCGGCCGCTGCTTCCCATTGCCGTTCGAGCTCCTGCACGATTTCGGGATGGCTCTCGGCGAGGTCGTGGGCCTCGGAGAAATCCTCGCGGAGATCGAAGAGTGACCAATGGTCGAGACGGAAGTCCCGGCTTCCTTCGAGCAGTTCCTCCTCATCGACGACGCCTTCGGAGACGTGGTCTGTGGTGGCCTTCCACCCGTCGGCCACCATTGAACGGGAGCCCAGCATCTCGAAGTACTGAGAGGTACGCGGGGCGGGCGCACTTGCGTCGTTGAGCGTCGGCAGCAGGCTCGCGCCGTCGATCGGCATCTGATCCACCCCGGACACGACCTCCGGGGCGGCGATCCCGCAGGCTTCCAGCACGGTCGGCAGCAGGTCGACAGCGTGGGCGAACTGGGTGCGGACCTCACCGCGACTCTCGATGCCCCGGGGCCAGTGGACGATCATCGGCACCCGAGTGCCGCCGAGCCAGGTGTAGCGCTTCCAGAGCCGGAAGGGGGTGTTGCCCGCCCAGGCCCAGCCCCACGCGTAGTGGGGGTAGTCATGGATGCCGCCCCAGTCGTCGAGCTTGTCGAGGTTTTCGGCGAGCACGTCGGGCACCCGGTGGGTGAACCGGTGCTCGTTGCTGGTCCCGTGCACGCCGCCTTCGGCGCTCGCTCCGTTGTCGGACATCACGATGAATACCGTGTTGTCCAGTTCGCCCATGCTCTCCAATGCGTCGATGAGGCGGCCTATCTGCGCATCGGTGTGGCTCAGGAATCCGGCATAGACCTCGTGCATGCGGGCGTAGAGCCGGCGCTCGTCCGGCGAGAGGGAATCCCACGCCGGCACCCAAGACGGGCGTTCCGTGAGCGCCGTCCCAGCGGGTACGACTCCGCTGGCCAGCTGCCTTTCGAAGACCTCCGCGCGCCACTGGTCCCAGCCCTTGTCGAACTTCCCGGCGTACGCGTCAGCCCAGGAGCGCTCGACGTGGTGCGGTGCGTGCATCGCGCCGGTCGCGAAGTACAGGAAGAACGGCTTGCCCGGCGCCGATTCCTGCTGGTTCACGACCATCCGGATCGCCTCGTCGGCCAGGTCTTCCGTCAGGTGGTAGCCCTCCTCCGGGCCGGCCGGCGGTTCGACGTAGGAGTTGTCGCGTACCAGTTCAGGTGCCCAGTGGTTCGCATCGCCCCGAAGGAAACCGTAGTAGCGCTCGAATCCAAGACCGAGCGGCCACAAGTCGAACGGCCCGGCGGCGCTGCGTTCACCGCGGGGGATGAGGTGCCACTTGCCGACCGCCATCGTGCTGTAGCCCTCGTCGCGCAAGATGCGCGGAAGGGTCGCCGCGGAGGTCGGGATGCGTGCCGTGTAACCGGGCGAATTCATCGGTAGGTCGGAAAGAAAGCCCATCCCCACCGCATGGTGGTTGCGTCCGGTGAGCAGTGAAGCTCTGGTCGGTGAGCACAGGGCGGTGACGTGAAAAGCGTTGTACCGCAGGCCATTTCGGGCCAGCCGATCAATGTTGGGCGTATCGAAGTCCGAGCCGTAGCATCCGAACTGGGCAAAGCCGAGATCGTCGAGCAGGACCAGCACGACGTGAGGACGTTGGCCGGCAATGGGCTCGTCTGGCAAGGGACTTCCCTCCGTGTCACGCTGACGCTGGAGCCAGCCGGCAGGCACTCGCCCTCCGCTGGGATCCGGGGGGCTAGGTTAACCCGCTAGCCAGCTGCCCGGTTCCGGAGGTGTGTTGATGGAACTCCCATGGGTGATCTCCGTGGACGACCATGTCGTCGAGCCGCCATCGGTCTGGACGGACCGGCTCCCCTCCCGGCTTCGGGAGCGCGGGCCTCACGTGGTCCAGGATCGATGCGAGACGATCATCGAACCGCGGGCCAAGGCCGCCCGCTACGTCAAGGGCGGAGACGGTCCCATCGTCGACTGGTGGGTGTACGGAGATCTCTTGCGTCCGATCCCGCAGGTGATGGCTTGCGCCGGCTTCCCGCCGGAGTCGCTGACGCTCGCGCCGCTGCCGTTTTCCGAGATGCGGCCCGGCTGCTTCGATCGTGACGCCCGGCTCGCGGACATGGACGTCAATCGCACCGAGCGATCGATGTGCTTTCCGACCTTCCCCCGATTTTGTGGGCAGACATTCCTCGACGCCCCCGACAAAGAGGTGGCTCTGGCGTGCGTGCGCGCCTACAACGACTGGATGATCGAGGAATGGTGCGGGCCGGCAGGCGGCAGGCTGATTCCGCTGTGCCTGGTGCCGTTGTGGGATCCGGAGTTGGCGGCAGCGGAGGTCCGGCGCAACGCGGCCCGCGGCTGCCGGGCGCTGGCGTTCACGGAACTGCCGGTGAACCTTGGCCTGCCGTCGCTGCATGACCCGAATCGCCATTGGGACCCGCTGCTGGCGGCCTGTGACGACACCGGATCGACGATCAACATGCACATTGGATCGGGCTCGAAGATGCCCACCACCGGGCCCGATGCTCCGTCCGGCGTCGGTATCGCGCTGACTTCCCTGAACGCCTACATGTCGATGGCGGATTGGCTGCTGTCAGGGGTGTTGGCGCGCTTTCCCAACATCAAGATCGCCTACTCCGAGAGCCAGGTCGGCTGGATGCCCTTTCTGCTGGAGCGCCTCGACAGCGTCTACACGAAGTCGAAAGCCTGGGCCGATCTCGATCCTGCGCTGACCGATCTGCCGTCCAGCTACATGGCAGGGCGCGTGTACGGATGCTTCTTCGACGACATGGTGGGCGTCGAGGCCCGGCACCAGATCGGGGTGCGCCAGCTCGTCTTCGAGACCGACTATCCCCATCAGGACACGACTTGGCCCCACACCATGGATGTTGTCGCGCAGATCGCTGCCAGAGTCAGCCCCGACGAATTGGAAATGTTGGTGCGCACAAACGCGATCGACATGCTTGCCCTCGACCCGACCGATCTGCGGCCCAGCCCGATAACGACACCGGCGTGGCAATGAGCTACGACCTTGTCATCCGCAACGGCCGGATCGTCGACGGCTCGGGGCTGGGCTCCTACCGCGGCGATGTGGGCGTCAGCGGTGGGCGGATCGCCACCATCGGGCGAATCCGGGAGCGGGGTGACGTCGATCTCGACGCCGAAGGGCACGCGGTCACTCCCGGATTCATTGATGGTCACACCCATCTCGACGCCCAGGTCTTCTGGGACCCGCTCGGTGCTAATTCCTGCTGGCACGGCGTCACCACCGTCGTGATGGGCAACTGCGGCTTCACGCTCGCCCCGGCCGCGGAGGCGGACCGGTTGCTGGTGATCCGAAGCCTGGAAAGAGCCGAGGACATTTCCCGGGCAGCCATGGACGCCGGCATCGACTGGTCGTGGGCGACGTTCAGCGAATACCTCGACGCCGTCGACCGGCTGCCCAAAGGCATCAACTACGCCGCCAATATCGGCCACAGCGCGCTGCGCACTTACGCCATGGGCGAGCGGGCATTCGAAGCCGAGGCGACCGACGATGACATCGAAGCGATGAGTGCGCAGTTGCAGGAAGCGTTGGGCGCCGGCGCCATCGGGTTCACCACCTCACGCACCCAGCACCACCAGACGTCCGACGACCGACCGGTCGCGTCACGGCTCGCCTCCTGGGACGAAGTACGCCGCCTCGTGGGCGTCGTGGGGGAGCAGGGATCCGGCGTCTTTCAGTTCGTCCAGGACCCGCCCGCACCCGAAGAGCGTGCTACCCGCAACGCCGAGCTCATTGAGCTGGCGGTCGAGACCGGAGTCTCTTTCGCGGTGGGGGCAACCAGCAACGCGGACCGGATTCTGCCGTTCCTGGATGAGGCGTCAGCGGCCGGTGCGCGGGTCTTCGGGCTGAGCCATTGCCGGGGGATCGGCACCATGTCCTCGTTTCGCACGCAGCTGCCCTTCGACCGGCTGCCCGAGTGGCGCGACCTTCGGGCGCTGCCGCTGGACGAGCAACGGCGTCGCTTGGCCGACCCGGAGCTGGTGTCGCGGCTCGCGCGGATCGCGATCGCCGGTCCGTATCCCAACGCCTACGGGGGTGAGGCTCGACCGCCCGATTTCGCCCGGATGCAGGTCCTCGAGCGGCCGGTGCCGCCCAACCCCACCGTCGCCGAGGCAGCCGCGGCGCAAGGTGTCGACCCGGTCACCTTCATCATCAAACGGTCACTGGAAAAGGACTTCAATCAGTTCTTCGTCCAAACGAACACCCCCTTCGATCACGCCGACATCAAACGCATCCTCGGACATCCGAACACCGTGATGGCCTTCTCCGACTCCGGCGCGCACGTCTCTCAGATGTCGGATGCCTCGATCCAGACCCACCTGCTGGCGCATTGGGTTCGTGACCGCGAAGACTTCACCTTCGAAGAGGCGATTCGCATGCTCACACTGGCACCCGCGCGCGCCTGGGGCTTTCACGACCGCGGCCTGCTGCGTGAAGGCATGATCGCCGATCTCAACGTCATCGACCCGGCCACGGTGGCGCCGGCCATGCCGACCGTGGTGCACGACCTTCCGGCCGGGCAAAAGCGGATAGAGCAGAAGGCGACGGGTTTTCTGGCTACGGTCGTGGCCGGGGAACTCGTGCACCAAGGCGGTCAGCACACCGGCGCCCTCCCAGGACGCCTGCTACGTCGCCGGTCACCAGCGAATGCACGGTAGGCACTGAACGAAAGCGGTGGGTCATGGCGGAGTGGAAGAGCAAATACGGACCGTGGGCCATCGTCGCCGGCGGCTCCGATGGCATTGGCGCCGCGTTTGCGCGGGGGATCGCAGCCCGGGGCGTCCACGTCGTGCTGGTAGCCCGCCGGGCCGCCGTGCTGGAGGCGTTCGCCAACGAACTCCGGGAGGAGCACTCGGTGGAGGTGAGCACAGTTGTGCTCGATCTCAGCGACCCCGGTGCCATGTCCGACCTCGCGCGCGCCACCGAAGAATTCGACGTCGGCCTGTTCGTCTACAACGCGGGCGGCGATGACTACAGCGCCGGTTTTCTGGACAAAGAGCTCGGGGATCACCTGGCTCTGGTGCACCGCAATTGCGACAGCGTGCTCGAAGCGGCCTACCGCTTCGGCGGGCCGATGGTGAAGCGCGGACGAGGCGGCGTTGTCCTGGTGACCTCGGGTGCGGCGTGGGCGGGCGGCACCACACTGGCCTCGTATGGGGCCACCAAGGCGTTTGATCTGATCCTGGCGGAAGGCCTCTGGGCGGAGTGGCACGACCGGGGAGTGGACGTGCTCGGGCTCGTGCTCGGGGCGACCGACACCCCGTCCTTGCGCCGGGTGCTCGATTCCAAAGGCGGCGGGTCTTATGGCGCGCTGGCCGACCCGACCGACGTCGCGGAAGAGGCGCTCGAGCATCTGGCCGACGGGCCCACCTGGAGCTATGGAATGCCCGATCCGACGGGTGGTTCGCCGTTCGGTTCGTTGAGTCGCCGCCAGGCCGTCCTTGCCATGAGTCAAGGCGCAACGGCGAGCGGTTAGTCGAACTCGCGCGAGCGCTAGCTGAAGTCGCGCTCCATCTCGGCGGGAAAGACCATTTCTGCGAGCGGCCGCGCGTCGGCGGATGGAGGGACGAGGCTGAAGCCGCCGCAGACTCCGAGCATCTGCCCGGTGACCCAGGCGGACTGCTCAGACGCGAAGTAGACAACGGCTCTGGCGATGTCTTCGGGGAGCCCGAGCCGATCGAGAGCTGTCTCCTTTCTGGCCTGGGCAAGATTTGCTTCGGTGGACATCGTGCTCAGCGAATCGGTCTGGATCCAGCCGGGCCGGATGCCGTTGACCCGGATTCCGAAGCCGCCGAGTTCGACGGCGGCAAGGCGGGTCAGCTCGTCGAGCGCCGCCTTGCTGACCCCGTAGGCGCCCATGAAGGCGGTGTTGCGGGTGCTCGCCACCGACGACATCGTGATGATGGAGCCGCCGTGGGCCTTCATGCGCAATGCTGCGTGCTTGATGGTGAAGGCGCTACCGATCACGTTGACTCCGAGCGGCACCATCCAGTGCTCGGCGCTCAGGTGCAGGATCGAACCGGGAAAGCCGGTACCGGCATTGGCGACGGCGATATCGAGGCTGCCGTCCACCGTTGCGGCGTCGACGGCCGCGGCTACCTGGTCTTCGACAGTGACGTCAGCCTGGATGACACGGATGCGCGAACTCTGGGAATCCTCGATTTCCTTGGCGGCTGCATCGAGGACCGCCGCGTCGGGACCGCAGATCGTCACGGTTGCGCCGGCCGCGGCAAGCGCGAGGGCGCAACCTTTCCCGATTCCGGTCCCTCCGCCTGTCACGAGGGCGGCTTTGCCCTCGAGGGACAGGACGGGGGGACCGGAGACTGGTGTTGTCGAGTTGTTCACCGGCGCATTGTGACCTAAGCGGCTCTCGCGTCGGTCATACCGGTCAGCTGCTTTGGTAGCTCTTGACGTTCTTGACGTTCTCCGAGTCGCAGTTGAACGGGGCGTGGCCGGCGGTCGGGTTGGTGGCCTTCTGGTCGTAGACGAACCCGTTGGGAGTCAGGCGCACCAAGGCGATGCAAGGCGACGCGGGGGCGTTGGGCTCCAGGCTGTGGGTCGGGTAGAGCCCGCCGGCGGTCCAGTCGGTGTGGTTCTGCGCCTTGTCCAGCACGCATTGCACGGTGAGGGTGGAACCACACGCGGTGGCCGACTGTGCCCACAGCGTCCAGGCGCTCATTGCTGATTCGGTGAAGGTCGTCAGCTTCGCGTCGGGCACTGCATCCCGCACGATCTTCGTGGTCTGTTGCAGCACCGGGTACTGGCTGGCGAGCTCGAATGGCAGCGCGCCGAACTGGACGAAGCTCGGCGGGAAGACCGGTGTGGCCTTAGCCGCCGCGACGGCTTGCGGTCCGTAGAACTGGGTGCTGTACAGGATGTAGTCAGGGGTCCAGCCGACGTCCTTCATGGCCTGCACAACCGGGCTCGGGTCCTGGGCGGAGATCCCGAAGTAGGCCTTCGCGCCGGCGCCCTTCATCTGCTCCATGTAGGGCCGGTAGTTGTCCACCAGCGGCGGCTGCTCCTGCAGCGCGGCCACCTTGATGCCAAGGTCCTTCAGGTATTCCGCGGCCTTCAGGCCGGTGGGCTTGATCGAAGCCAGGTTGCTGGATCCGATGCCGACGCCCGCGGTCTTCACCTCGGGATACTCGGCGGTCAGGAGGCGCAACGCGCCATCGTTGATCTGGGTGGGCGGAATCGGCGTTGCCTGCACCTGGTAGCTGGCGCTGACCGCTTCCGGTGAGGTGACGTAGGCCGGGATCTGGCCGAGCTTGCAGGCCTCGCGCACCTTGACGCCGGCGCTGTCGAAGGCGTTGCCGTTACCGACCAGCATGAAGTCTTTCTGGCAGGCATTGGTCATGGCCTGGCCGACGTTGAACAGCTTCGCGTCCCACTTGTCGATGACGATCTTGCGGCCGTTGATGCCGCCGGCGGCGTTACACCACGCGCTGAAGCCATCGGCCGTATCGAAGAACTCCTGCTCCAGGCCTGGGGCTGCGGCAGCGCCCGGGTCAGCCGTGACGCCGATGTGGATATCGGTATCGGTCACGCCGCGTCCGGTGGCGCCCTTAGCGCTGCCAGGACCACAGATGCCCTTGAGCGTGCCGAAGTCGCCGGCTGCTGCGGTCGACGCGCTGGCGGCTCCACTGGGAGCGGCTGAACTGCTCGTTGACGGACCCGTCGGAGTGCTGCTGGAGCGTCCACACGCCGCTAGCGCCAGCACCAGACAGGCCGCGGCGGGCACGGCTTTCGCCACCCCCCGGGCGTAAGGATGGGGTCTCGCTGATAGAGATGCTGTGGAAGACGCAAAACGCACTATTTCTCCAGGGCCTAGAAAGCGAAACTTCGTTTCAATGTGTGCCGCGTCACGCTACGACAGCTGGCAGAGACTGTCGCTCAAGGCATCTATGATCCGTGTCACAGGGCTCCGGCCTGCACATTCGTGATATGCCCACTAGCGCCTCGGGGCTTGTGCGGGCGGCGAGAGGCGAGCGGCTACGGTTCTGCGTGAGCCGGTTGCCGGCTACGCGAAGGGACGTGGACGTGAGGACTTCTCGACGGCGGATGCCCGCGGCGCCTTACCGGAGGGTCCTCTGATGGCCGAGGGAGAGCTCGGAATCGACCGTTTCCTGGCGGGCCTGCAGCTCGAGTCGACGGGGGAGCTGAGCTATCGCGCCGGCAACATCTCGACTGGCGGTGGCGTCATCTTCGGCGGCCAATTGCTGGCCCAGACGATCGTCGCCGCTGCGCTGCAAGAACCCGACAAGAGCGTCAAGACGATTCACACCGTCTTCGCTCGCGGCGGCGCGGTCGACGCCGGTGTCGAGATTTCCGTCGACGTCATGCACTCCGGCCGGGCGTTTGCCAGCAGCAGTGTCACGATCTCGCAGTCCGGCCGGCTGTGTACACGTTCCATCGTGCTGCTGACCGCGGACGAGCCCGACCTCATCCGGCATGCCGATCGCAAGCCGGATGTCGTGGGTCCCGATCAGGCTCCACCCGGGGGACACGAGCTCGGCGCCTGGGAAGTTCGCATCGTGGACGGCGTCGACATCAGCGATCCGGCTGCCGTAGGTCCGCCTGAGCTGAACGTGTGGACCCGCTTCGTCGGTGCGCCTGACGACACGATCACCAGCCAGGCGCTGCTCGCGTTCGCCACCGATGGCTTCCTGATCGGAACGGCGATGCGGCCGCACGAGGGAGTCGGCCAGGCGCAGGCGCACGTCACGCTGTCCACCGGCGTGGTCAGCCACACGCTGACGTTCCACGAGCCGTTCGACATCTCGGATTGGGTGCTGCTGTCACACAGCAGCCCTTACGCCGGTCGTGGGCGCAGCTACGGCCGGGCTGACGCGTTCACCACGGACGGCCGGCTGGTCGCGTCGCTCGTGCAGGACAACATGATTCGGGCTATACCCGATCGAAAGGGCCCCTCGGCGCTGTGACTTCGGGTGCGGCCTGCGTCAGCGCAGCCGCCACTTGGGGCGTTTGCCGGACTCGAAGCGCAACTGCCCGGCGCGAAACGTTTCTGCATCCGAACCCACGCGGGTGAAGAGGTTGGCCACCTCGATGGCTTGGTGACGCGAAACCTCCAGGCCGGTCCATAGCGCCCGCATCGTGCCCTGGATCGCCAGTGGCGGCGAATCCGCGATCACACGCGCTGCCCAGGCGGCGCGCTCGCGCAACTCTGCTCGCGGCACCACCTCGGTGACCAGTCCGATTTCACGGGCGCGCTCGGCCGACATCCGCTCATCCGCGCCGAGCAATGACATCCGCATGATCTCCTGGAACGGCATCTTGGAGAGCATCTGGATGGGCTCGAAGGCAGCGGTCATGCCGTACGTAACGTGCGGGTCGAAGAAGGTCGCATCGTCGGAGGCGATGATGAATTCGACCTCGCCGAGCATGTAGAACGCTCCGCCGCACGCCATCCCTTGGACGGCGGCGATGACCGGCTTCCAGCAGTCGCGCTGCTTGGGACCGATGTCGCGGCCCGGGTCGTCATACATCCATGCGGTCGGGTAGCCGGGATAGTTGCCGGCCGCCATGGCGTCCGTGTTGTCCTCCGACACCGACTCGTTGCGGTCGATGCCCGTGCAAAAGGCGTCGCCTTCCCCGCAGAGCACCACGCAGCGGACGTCGTTGTCGTAACGGACATCTCGCCACACCTCGCGCAGCTCCGCTTGCATGCGCTCGTTGATGGCGTTGCGTACCTGCGGGCGATTGAGCGACACCCATGCGACGCCGTCGTCCTTGGTGAAAATGAGTGTCTCGAAGTCCGTCACCCAGCGGAGTCTAAGTCCGCGGCAGGTGCCGCTCAGTAGTGGGCCAAGCGCGGCTGACCTGCGGTCCTCTTACTCGGTAGCCAGGATCCATGCGATCTGACAGTGGCGCTGGCAAGATCCAAAAGTTAGGATTCCGGGCGGGTAGCCGGAGTGGCCAGACCCGATGGACCGGAGGCGCAATGAAGAGTCAAGCGGCCGTACTTCGCGAGCAGCCCGGCAAGTGGGAGATCGTCGAGGTGGACATCGAGCCGCCGAGGCAGGACGAGCTGCTGGTCCGGTTGGAAGCTGCCGGAATGTGTCACTCCGACGACCATGTGGCGACGGGCGATCTCCCCGTTGGCGGGCTGCCGATTGCCGGAGGCCATGAGGGAGCCGGGATCGTCGAGGAGGTCGGCCCGCACACCAAGGACTGGAAGGTCGGCGACCGGGTCATCTTGTCGTTCCTGCCGGCCTGTGGGCACTGTCGCTGGTGCGCGTCGGGCAAGCAGAACCTCTGCGACAACGGGGCTAACACCCTCATGGGCATCCGCGATGACGGCACCCGCCGGATGCACCTCGATGGTGTCCCGGTCTCCCAGATGGCCGGCATTTCCACCTTCAGCCAGTGGACCAACGTGTCGGTCATGTCGGCGATCCACTTCCCCGACGACGTGCCCTTCGACGCCGCCTGCCTGACGAGCTGCGGGGTCGGGACGGGCTGGGGTTCCGCGGTGAACTCAGCGGAGGTCGCGCCCGGAGACGTCGTGATCGTCATGGGCGTCGGCGGTATCGGAATCAACGCGGTGCAAGGCGCGGCGCACGCCGGCGCCAGCGTCCTGATAGCTGTCGATCCGGTGGAGTTGAAGCGGGCAACGGCCCTCAAGCTCGGTGCCACGCATGCAGTAGCAACGATGGCTGAGGCCAACGAGATCGCCCGTGGTGCCACGAACGGCCAAGGCGCCGATTCGTGCATCGTCTGTGTCGGAGTCACCACCGGTGCCAATATCGCCGAAGGCGTTGACGCGATCCGCAAGGGCGGCACCTGCGTCCTCACCGGTATCGGCAGCATGGCCGACGCCTCGATCCCGATCTCCGCGGCCATGATCACGCTGTACCAAAAGCGTATTCAAGGCTCGCTCTTTGGCGCGAGCAGCCCCAACAAAGACATCCCCGCCATGATCGAGCTCTACCGACGAGGTCAGCTGAGGCTCGATGAGCTGATCACTACGCGCTACACGTTGGATCAGGTCAACGAGGGTTACGCGGATATGCGCAACGGCTTGAACATGCGAGGTGTCATCGAGCTATCGCACTGACATGGTGCTCCGTGGACGCGAATACTCTAGATATTTATCGTCGTAGGATATATCCAGATGTTTTGTCATCGGGCGTTTCGTGTGGTCGCGGCGCCAGCAGCTCGACAACCCAGGAGGTCTGATGGACTACCAGCTGATCGACGCGGACAACCACTACTACGAGGCCGAGGATTGCTTCACCCGTCACGGCGACGATGAGGTGAAGCGGTTCGTCCGCTGGGTGTCAGAGGGCAAGAGGCGTTACATCCTCTTCGGCGGCTCGATGCAGACGATGGTGCCGAATCCGACCTTCAATCCGGTCATCAAGCCTGGGGTCCTGCACAAGCAGCTCAAGGCGCTCGCCGAGGGCGGTGAGCGTTCGGGGCCCAGCAACGCCTGGAGTTCGGGTTCGTTGGAGCCTTTACGCCCGGCCTACCGCGACCGCGACGTACGCCTTGAGGTGATGGATCAGCAGGGCGTGGAGAAGGCGTGGCTCTTCCCCACGTTGGCCGTCGGCATCGAGGGGCTGCATCCGCAGCAGGTCGAGATGACGTACAAGCTGTTCCATGCCTTCAATCTCTGGCTGGAGGAAGACTGGGGCTGGGCCTACCAGAATCGCCTCATCGGAGCGGCAGCGATTCCCGTGCTCGACCCGGTGCTGGCCACCAAAGAGCTTGAATTCGTGCTCAATCGGGGTGCTCGCATGATCGTGCTGCGACCCGGCCCGGCCAATGGTCGATCTCCAGCAGATCCCGTCTGGGATCCGTTCTGGGCTCGCATTCAAGAGGCGGACATTCCGGTCACCTACCACATTCATGCCGGCGGTGATTCCTACGACGCCGCCTATCGCCTGCTCTGGCAGCGCGACGGGGTCACCGATCCGGTGTACGAGGGGAATCTTCGCAACACCCTTTTCGGGGGCGACCGCACCATCTTGGACACGGTCGCCGCCCTCATCCTGGGCAACCTGTTCGGCAGGTTTCCGCGACTGCGGATTGCCACGATCGAGCTGGGCTGCGGATGGGTTCCCTACTGCCTGCACATGCTCGACCATGCCGGCGTGTCGATCGTCGAGCGCTACATCCAGGCCTTTGGCCAACGCGTGAATGAACGACCCTCGGACGTCTTCCGCCGACACTTCTGGGTATCACCGTTCCCGGAGGAAGACGTCGCCGGCCTGGTGGAGAGCATCGGCGCCGACCGCGTTTTGTTCGGCTCCGACTGGCCTCACTCCGAGGGCACCGAAGAGCCTGCCGACTACATCAACTATCTGGACAAGCTCAGCTCAGCGGACGTGAAGAGGGTGCTTCGCGACAACGCACTCGAGCTCCTCAGCGCCTCTTGATTCCTGACCGGCCAGGCTCACGCGCCGTGAGTTCGAATCGCCCGGCCGATCTTCACTGGGATCGCGTTCTGGCACGCATCGCATGACGGCGCCAGTTCCGGAAACCCTGGAGATGCTGCTCTCGCCGGACTGGCTGAGCTTGGCGCTCGAGCCCCGATTCCCTGGCATCAGGGTCACTCGCGTCAGACCGGGCCCGCTCGTCAGCCGAGTGTCGATGAACGCCCGTTTTCGCATCGAATGCGCGGGCGGCGTCCCCGCCGGCCTGTCGCCCGACCTCTGCGGCAAGGGCTACTTCGGCGAAGCGGGCAGGGCGTTTCGTCATGTTGGCGAGTCAGAGGCCGCTGAAAGTCAATCCAGCAATAACGACGTTGCTCCTGGAGCGCCTGGGCACGGCCGCCGCCGACCACGACGTATTCGGGGGTCGCGAATGACGTATCGCGCTCGCCGACCCTCACCGGATGCGTCTGGCGCTGATCGCCCGCAGCGTGATTGATCCGTCATGACAACCGAATCGGTACTTCGAACAATCAGAAGATGAGGCACGAATGTCGTTCGTCACCACCGGTAAGAGCCCGCTGGACTCGATGGAGCGAGACGAGAACGGGATCCTGTTCTCAAGAAAACCGGGCTTGCTGGTCACCCGGGACAACGGGTTGGTCACGGTCACCCTGGACAACCCCACGACCAAGAACTCGTTGGACGCGCCCATGTGGGATTCGTTGAGCTCCACGCTCCACGAGATTGCGGAGACTCCCAAAGACCGGGCAGTCATGCTGACCGGCGCCGGCGGCAACTTCTCCTCGGGCGCGAACCTCTCGGGTGGATTGTCGGGGTCATCCGCCGCAGAGGCACGTCCGGTCATCGAACCGATGCGGGCAATGGGAGACATCCTGCTTCGGCTGCAAAGCCTTCCCAAACCCACGCTCGCCAAGGTCGATGGTGTGGCGGTCGGAGTAGGCCTGGGGCTCGCCACGGCCTGTGACCTGATCGTCGCTAGTGACAGGGCTCGCTTCTGCGAGATCTTCGCTCGGCGCGGGCTCGCGTTGGACGGCGGCAATTCCTGGACATTGCCCCGAAGTGTCGGACTGCGGAAGGCGAAGGAGCTCGCCTACTTCGCCGACATGATCAGCGCAGATGAAGCTGAGCGGATCGGCCTCATCAACAAGGTCGTCCCGGCCGATGAGTTGGACCGCGTGGCCGGTGAGTGGGCTGCCCGTTTGGCGACGGGACCCTCTGTCGCGCTCGGCTATTCGAAGCGAATGCTGGACGCAAGCTTTCAGAGCAGCTTTGCCGACTCACTGGAGTCAGAAGCGCGTGCCCAGCAGGGCCTGATCTTCACCGCTGATCTTCGGGAGGCGATGATTGCCTTTCAGGAGCGCCGGCAGCCAGAATTTCGTGGAATCTAGCCGTATTCGCAACGCTTCTGGCGGCGGCCTTGAGGTCCCGAACATCTAGAGCTATCCGGCGCGTGGGTGGTTGACATGTTTCGCGCTGCGACCGTACCGTCTCGCAGGTGATGGGGTCCCGGCGGTGGCTTCGACCCGAATCGCATTCCGTCTGGCGCGGGACGTGTTCGACCCGGTCCCCAGAATCTGTGGAACGGTGGAAGGCTTCGTCATGAAGGCGATTGATTGTCTCGTCAATGTCGACATGGGCGACCGCGGCGAACAGCCCGAGTGGATGGTCCGAGTCAAGGAAGACTATTTCAAAGCGGACGACTCCATGTTCAAGAGCCGTGAGCTTGCGGAGCTGATCGACGAGATGGACGCCCTCGGAGTCGAGAAGGCCATCTTGATCGCGCGTGTCACCGAGTCTGATTCGCGCGCTGTGCGGTTTGCGCAGAAGCATCCAGATCGATTCATGCTCGGCGTCGGCGGCTTCAATCTCCTTCGGCCTATGACGGCACTCAAGCAGATTGAGTCGTTCATCAAAGACAACCCGGTCGCATACGTCAGCTCCGGGCCGAGCTTTTGGGGGGACGGCATGTACAACGGCGGCGACGCCGTGTACTACCCGCTCTACACCAAAGCTTGCGAGCTTGATTTACCGGTGTGCCTGAATACGGGACTGCCCGGTCCACCGATCCCGGGCGAAGTCCAGAACCCGATTCACCTGGACCGTGTGTGCGTGCGCTTCCCGGAGCTCAAGCTGTGCATGATTCATGGAGCAGATCCGTGGTGGGATACCGCGATCCGACTCATGATCAAATACCAGAACCTGCATCTGATGACATCTGCCTGGTCGCCGAAACGCCTGCCTGAATCCTTGTTGCACTACATGCGTACCCGCGGGAAGACGAAGATCATGTTTGCCTCCGACTTCCCGGTGCTGCCTCTGACACGTGTCATCCCGGAGGCTCAAGCGTTGGACCTCCCGGAGCCGGTTCTGGAGAACTATCTGTTCAACAACGCGCAGCGCTTCTTCTTCGGAAAGAAAGAGCAGCGATGATGGTCTGCAAAGGCATCGAAGCGCACTGCCAGTCCTTCGAGACTTCAGGAGTGAGGCAGCCGCGGTGACTGCTGATCCGTCCGTGCAGGAGGGCGACGCTCTCAGGAGCACTGTTCGTACCTGGCTGAAGCAGAACTGGGACCCACGGCTGCCGGTGGCCGACTGGTGGCAGCGGGTTTTCGATGCCGGGTGGTCCGCTCCCTATTTTCCGACTGGTCGCGGGGGACGGGGCCTGCCGAGAGAAGGAGAACGGGTCGTACGCGACGAGTTTCGGCAGGCGGGCGCGCTTGGTGCACCGACCGGCATGAGCGTGATGATGGCGGCACCCACGATCTTGGCCCATGGGACGGACGACCAGATACGCCGACATGTCGAGCCGATCCTGACCGGGCGGGCCGCATGGTGCCAGCTCTTCAGCGAGCCCGGTAGCGGATCGGATCTGGCGAGCCTGACGACCAGAGCCGAGCGTGATGGCGACAGGTGGATCATCACCGGTCAAAAGGTCTGGAGCTCCGGCGCGCAAGATGCCGACTACGGAATGCTTTTGGCGCGCACGGACTTCGACAGACCCAAGCACGCCGGTATCTCCTGGTTCGCCTTCAACATGAGGCAGCCGGGGGTCGACATCAGACCGTTGCGCGAGATGACCGGGCGAGCCATCTTCAATGAGGTTTTCCTCGATGGCGCTGTGTGCGCCGACGAGGACCTGATCGGCGGCGAGGGAGCTGGCTGGCGGGTCGCCCAGACCACGCTGCTCAACGAGCGGATCGGGATCGGCGCGGGCAGCAACTCGATGGGCTTTCCTGTCGGCGGTTCGACCAGCCCGGTCAGCCGTGCCGCTGACGCCGGCGCTGGTGTTGCACTCGACCCCGGACCCCAGGAATCGATGATGGTGAGTGCCGACGAAGTCCTAGCGCTCGCACGAGAGTACGGCCGAAGCAATGACCCGCTGATCCGGCAGAAGCTCGCGCTACTGACGCAGTACATCCGCACCGGGCAGTGGACGGGGAGACGTGCAGCTCACGCCACGAGTGATCAAGAAGGCTATCGGCTCTCGATGCTCGGGAAGATCGCGCAGACGCAGATCGTGCAACTGACGGCTGATCTGATCATGGACATTCTTGGGCCAGAGGCGATGCTCTGGGCTCCGGACGGCCCCAGATCGGGCCGCTACACCGAGTTCGTGATGTTTTCCCGGGCGTCATCCATCTACGGCGGCACCGACCAGATTCAGCGCAACATCATCGCTGAACGGGTACTTGGTCTGCCTCGTGAAGCCTCTGACAGCCGTGGTCAGCCGTTCCGTAAATCTCTTCAGAGCTAAGGACTGCAGGCCCAGCCCCTGCATCTAAAGCTGTAGATAGTTCGTCGCCGCCTGATCGGCATCGTTCGATGCCTGGATGCGATCAGTAGGGGTGTCTTTCGGGAGTCATGGGTGCTACAACGGAGGGGTGACTGACCTGCCGTTTCCGGTGTTTGACGCTGACAACCACTTGTATGAGACCGAGGATGCGTTCACCCGTCACCTGCCGTCGGAGCATCGCAACCTGTTTCGTTTCGTGGAGATCAATGGCCGAAAGAAGCTGGTTGTTCGCAACGAGTTGACGGAGTTCATTCCGAATCCGACCTTCGAGGTCGTGGCACCACCAGGCGCGCACATGTCCTTCTACGCCGGTGAAAATCCGGAGGGCAAATCGCTGCGGGAGCTGACCGGCAAGCCGATTCGCTCGATCCCCGCCTTCAAGGAGCCAGGCCCGCGCCTTGAGCTGCTCGACGAGCAAGGGCTGGCCGCGGCGCTGATGATCCCGACGTTGGCGAGCCTCATCGAGGAGCGGCTCCGTGATGATCCTGAGCTGACCCAGGTCGCGCTTCATGCCTTCAACGAGTGGCTGTACGAGCAGTGGTCATACAACTATGCCGGCCGCATCTTCAGCACCCCGATCGTCAATCCCTGCATACTCGACAAGGGCATCGCGGAGCTTGATCTGGTGCTCGAGCGAGGCGCCAAGGCTGTGCTTTTACGTCCGGCTCCGGTGAGCAGTCTGCGTGGCTTGCGTTCTCCGTTCCTGCCTGAGTTCGATCCCTTCTGGGCGCGGATTCAAGAGTCCGGTGTGCTGGTCGCGATGCATGCCTCCGACAGCGGCTATCAGGACTACCTCAACACCTGGGAGGGAGTCAGCGGCGAGTACGTCTCTTTCCGCCCGAATCCTTTTGCGGCAGTCGCTGACGGTGGCCGCACCATCCAGGACGCCCTGGCGTCGGCCGTGTGCCACGGGATGCTGACCCGCTTTCCAGGGGTACGCCTGATGAGCGTGGAGAACGGCGGCAGCTGGGTCGGGTTGCTGGTGAAGAACCTCGAACTGGCCTTCAAGAAGATGCCCGGAGAGTTCGCCGAGCATCCGGTCGAGGTCTTCAAGCGCAACGTCTGGATCAACCCGTTCTGGGAGGACTCGTTGCATGGGCTGATTGATCTGATGGGCCCTGACCACATCTGCTTCGGCTCGGACTTCCCGCACCCTGAAGGGCTCGACAAGCCATTGTCGTTCGCCGATCAGCTCAGCGATCTGGCGCCTTCGGACGTCGAACGCATCATGTCGGCCAACATGTTCGAATTGCTCGATGTCGCTCGGCCTGCCGCCTAGCCGAGGAACGGCATCAAGGCGTGAACAGGTGGCCCGCGTTGACGTCGAGGACGGCGCCGGTGATGCCGGAGGCAAGGTCTGAGGCCAGGAAGAGCACCGCGTTAGCGACCTCGTCTTCGGTGACGATGCGGCGTAAAGCTATTTCCTTGGTGTATTCGGCCAGCACCGTTTCAAGATCGGTTCCTCGTGCCTGCGCCTGGGACCGATACCAATGCTCGATCTGATCACTCCAGATGTGGCCCGGCGCAACGCAGTTGACACGGACGCCATGCGGGCCGAACTCGTCGGCCAGCGCATGGGCAATCTTGTGTGCCTGAGCCTTGCCTGCGCTGTACTCGCTGCGCCCGGCGAACCCGATGCGGCTGGACATCGACGTGATGTTGACGATGGCACCGCTGCCGCGGGCGACCATGTCAGGTGCAAGGAAGCGGCAGGCGAGGAGAGTGCCGTAGCCGCCGACCTCGACGGCCCGGCGCCAGTCCTCGAGCGCCGGACCATCCATGTCGAGCAGATGGCGTTTCGCGGTGACCGGGAAGGCAGCATTCACAAGGACATCGGCCCGTCCGAAGCGGCCGAGTATTTCGTCTGCCATTCGCTCGGCGTCAGCGGGGGAGGAAACGTCGGCGGCGATGGTGAGTACGTCGCCGCCCGCAGAGCGCGCCGCAGCCCCTGCCGCGTCGAGCGAGCGCGCCGAGCGGGCCACGAGCGCCACGGAAGCGCCCGCCGCCGCAAAGCGACGCCCCAGCGTTGCGCCGAGCCCGGGGCCGGCGCCGACGACCACGGCAACGCGGCCCTCAAAGTTGAAGGCGGTGAATGCATCCTCGATGCGCGCCATTTTGCGGACGATACCGTTCCGGTTTCGGCGTTTGAGCGCGGCTGTGGGCACTCACGCGGGACCTCTGGCCGCGCCAGGAAGGACGGACAGGTGATCGCATGACGTATTGGGACCTGGTGTGCAGCGCAGCCGAGGAAGCGCCTGAGCGTGTGATCCTCGCCGACGACCATGGGCGGACCCTTACGACAACACAGCTGCGGGACGCGGCTGAAGGGGTTGCGGCCGCCCTGCCGGTGTCAGCAGGAGACACGGTGTCCTGGCAGCTGCCGACATGCCTGGAGTTGCCGGTGCTGATGGCGGCGCTCTCACGGCTGGGAGTCACGCAGAATCCGGTGATCCCGGCGTTGCGCCACCGTGAGGTTCAGGTCATCACCTCGCAGCTGAAGCCTTCCCTGTTCATCACACCCGAGACCTGGCGTGGCTTTGCGCATGGCGACATGGCACGCGAGATGGGTAGCGGCGTACTGACCCTGGACCTGGAGGGAACGCCCGGACTCGACTTGCGACTACCCGCGGGTGACGTGTCCTTGTTGCCGCCGCCGCCGATGAAGGACGCGCGGTGGGTCTATTACTCCTCCGGTACGACCTCGATCCCCAAGGGTGTCAAGCACACCGACTCGTCCCTGATCGCCTCGGCTACCGGCATGATCGAGCTCTGCGGGTTTCGCGATCCTGAGGTCTATCCGATTGCGTGGCCGCTGGCGCACATCGGCGGCGTCACGATGCTGACCTGCGCGCTGCGTGCGGGGCTGAAGCTGGTGGCCTTCGACGGTTGGAATCCAGCCACCACACCAGAACGTATGGCTACCCATTCACCCACGATCCTGGGCTCGGCCCAACCGTTCTTTCGGGCCTACCTCGATGCCCAGCGCCGCCGGGGCGACGAGCCGCTGTTTCCTGCGCTGCGCATGTTCACCGCCGGCGGCGCGCCGACGTCGCCGGAGATCGCCCATGAATTGGCGGAAGTATTCGGCGTCCGAGGGGTTATGGGGTCTTACGGGCTCACCGAATTCCCCATCGCCACGGCGACGTCGGCGGATGACCCCGACGACATCCTGCTGCGTTCGGTCGGCAGAGTCTGTCCCGGGGTTTCGATCAGAATCGTGGACGGGGAGATCCGCCTCAAGGGACCCCAGCATCCGGACGGATACGTCGACTCGGCGCTCGACAGCGACTTGTGGGACGAGGACGGATGGGTCCGTTCCGGTGACCTCGGGGAGGTCGACAGTGCCGGGTACGTCTTCATCACCGGCCGACTCAAAGACGTCATCATCCGCAACGCGGAGAACATCTCGGCGCAGGAGATCGAGGACGTGTTGCTCCGCCATCCGGATGTGGCCGACGTGGCCGTGATCGGGCTGCCGGACAGCAAGACCGGCGAGCGGGTGTGTGCGCTCATTGTCCCCGGCGCGCAAGCCTGGTTCGACGTGGCGACCCTCGCTGCGTACTGCCAGGAGCAGGGGCTCGCGAAGTACAAGTGTCCTGAGCAGGTGGAGATCGTGGCCACCCTGGAGCGCAACTCGATGGGCAAGCTCCTCAAACAGCAAATGCGAGACCAGCTGGTTTGAGTGGTGCAGGCAGCCCGGCTCACCTCGATGCGTCGCCGCGCGGGGCTGCGGTATAAGTATCTATATCTTTCCTAAGCTCTGCGGGGGTCACGGTCATGACCGGTAGCACTGACGAAAGCCTCGGCTCGAGCTTCCGGTGGCATTCGCGGCTACGACCTCTACGCCGGGGATCCGCGGTTGCAGGGGCTGCTGGGGCCGGGAGGTCCGTTCGAGGTCGAGGACGTCGTGGTCGGCGGGGTTCCTCTCAAGTCGTACGTGCGTGGCCCGGCGACGATCATCGACGCGTTCCAGCTGACCAAGACGCACGCTGACCTCGTGCATCTGGTCTTTGAGGAAGAGCGGCTCACATTCTCCGAGGTGCGCCGCCAGTCGCTGGCAGTCGCGCGACGTCTGAGGTCCGACTTCGGGGTCGTCCCCGGCGATCGCGTGGCGATCGCCATGCGCAACTTTCCGGAGTTCTTTGTCGGGTTCTGGAGCGCGGCCGTGCTCGGGGCCATCGTGGTGCCGTTGAACGCCTGGTGGACCGGGGAGGAGTTGGCGTACGCCCTCAAAGACTGTGGTGCGGCGGTGGTCTTCGCGGATGCGGAACGGGTAGCGCGGTTGCGGTCGGTGCACTCCGACGTGCCGATCATCGGGGTGCGGGAAGCGGCGACGGAGCCCGACGTCACCGGGTTCGAGGCTTTGGCTGCCGGGCCTGAGCTCGCGGAGCACGAGTTCGCGGTGATGGGGCCCGACGATCCGGTGACCATCCTCTATACCTCTGGGACCACGGGGCATCCCAAGGGTGCGCTCGGAACTAACCGCGCCACCATCGCGAACCTCCTGAACATGGGCTTCGGTGCGGCCCGCGAGAGCATCATCAGCAGTCGCGTTCCGCGTCCGCCGGTGCAGACGGCGACGATCGGGTCCGGCCCGCTCTTTCACATTGGTGGCATCGCGTCAATCGTGGGCGGCGCCATGGCTGGCTCGAAGGTGGTCCTGATGCGCAAGCGCGACATCAGTGAGGTGCTCAAACTCGCCGAACGCGAGGGCGCCACCGGTCTGGGTGGAGTCCCCACCGTCGCCCAAGAGGTGCTCGAATTCCCCGGGTTGCACGAGCTGGATCTGGACATTCGCAGCTTTCCTATGGGCGGCGCCCCCGTCCCGCCCCATCTCGTGCGGCGGGCTGTTGAGGTATTCGGCGAGTCGGTTCAGCTCCTCAATGGTTACGGGGGCACCGAGACGACATCGGCGGTCGTGACCAATGTCGGGATCGAATACGTGGCGCGGCCCGAGAGCGTTGGCCGGCCGAACCTCACGGCGCAGTTGCGGGTGCTCGGTCCGGACGGCAGCGACGTACCGACCGGTGAGGTGGGCGAGCTGACGTTCCGCTCTCCCCAGGTGGTCAAGGGCTATTGGAACAATCCCGTGGCGACGAAAGAGTCGTTCGTCGATGGTTGGTTTCGCACCGGAGACCTCGGATACGTCGACGATGTCGGCTACGTCTACGTGGTCGACAGGCTGAAGGATGTCGTCATCCGCGGCGGCGAAAACGTCTACTGCGCCGAAGTCGAGGCTGTGCTGGCAGAGCACCCCGGCATCGAAGAGGTCTCGGTGATCGGCCTGGCTGAAGATGTGATGGGTGAGCGGGTCTGTGCGGTCGTGGTTCCGCGCGGTCCCGAGCCCGTGTCATTGGCGGGGCTGCGTGAATTCGCTGCAGCAAGGCTGGCGGCGTTCAAATGCCCGGAGGCCCTCTGCATCGTCGGCGAACTGCCCCGGACGGCAACGGACAAGGTGTCCAAGAAAGAGCTCCGGAGCCAGGTGCTGGGTCCGCAGGCGCAGATTGAACAACTCTTCTGACGCTGCTACGGATCACCGGGGAACGAGACGCACGGTTCAACGACAGGAGCGAACGTGGACGACGTACTGACCGAAGAGCAACGCATGCTGGTGGACGCCTCCGCCCGGCTGATCGGTGACGTGTGCCCACTCGAACTCGTCCGTGAGGGTGCCTACGACGACCCTGCTTTCGCGGCCGGCTATCGGCATCGAACCGGTGACCTCGGCTGGTACTCGCTGCTGGTTCCGGAAGAGCTGGGCGGAGGAAGCGTCTCCGGCAACGGCGTCCTCGATGCGGCGCTGGTCGGCTATCACCGTGGCCGGACGTTGCAGCCAGGGCCGTTTGTCGGCACCAACGTGGTGGCTCACGCCATCGCCATCGCCGGCGACGAGAGCCAGCGGGCGAAGGTCCTTCCGGAGCTGATCTCAGGAGAAGCGTCGGCAGCTTGGGTCGTGACGGCGGCGCCGGGCGCTCCCGTCCTCCACGGCGTCGTGTCTGCCAGGGTCAGCGGCGGTGGCTACCGGTTGTCGGGGCAGGCCACCTTCATCGAAAACCCCGGGCCGGGCGGGTGGTTTCTCGTTGTCGCCGCGACGGACGGGGGGTCAGCACAGTTCCTGGTCCGCAGCGACGCACCGGGGCTTCGAGCCGTGCCGCTTGATTCGCTCGACATCACTCGCCGTTTTATTCAACTGAATCTGGACGAGGTCGACGTCACGCCGGAGGCTCTGGTCGGTGCTGTGGGAGGCGCCGGCGAGCTCGTCTCTCACCTGCTGGCCCTCTCGTGCGTGCTGACGGTGGCGGAGTCGGTGGGAGCCATGGATTACGACCTGGGCATGGCGGTCCAATACGCGAAGGACCGGATCGCGTTCGGTCGACCCATCGGGTCGTTCCAGGCGATCAAACACCTGCTTGCCGACACCAGCTTGCTGCTGGAGATGAGCAAGGCGATGGCGTTGGCCGCGGCGGAACGTCTCGGTGAGGCAGTGGCCGTCCAGGGCACGCCGGAGGCTGCCGCCCACGACGGGGACACCTATGGATCGGAAGCGGCCAGCATGGCGAAGGCCTTCGTCGGCGACTGCGCCATCGACCTGGGTCAGGCGTGCTTCCAGGTCTACGGGGGAATCGGTTTCACCTGGGAGCACGACCAGCATTTGTATCTGCGCCGGCTGACCACGGACGCTGCATTCTTCGGCGATCCGGTGTGGCACCGGGAGCGGCTCTGCGAACTGTCCGGCATCTAGGAAGGGTGAGCGAGGATGACTGACGACCCGACCCTCGAGGAATTCCGCGGACGTTTGCGGATGTGGCTGGAGGCGAACCTCGAGCGCCTGCCGCCGGATGAACCCGCCAGGGGTGGTGAGGCGGTGACGGACGAGCAGATCGCCGCCAGCAGGCCGCTTCAGCGAAAGCTCTTCGACGCCGGCTATGCCGGCATCTCCTACCCGAAGGAGTACGGCGGTGGCGGGCTGACCCCGGCCCACGATCGGGTGTTTCGCGAAGAAGCCAGCTTGTTTCGCATACCGCAGTTCGGAGGCGCCGGCAGCGTCACCATCACAGCTATCGGCCGGTCGATGCTGGCCCACGCTTCGCCCGATTTTCTCCAGCGTCACATCCCGCGAATCCTTGCGGGGGAAGAGCTCTGGTGCCAGTTCTACTCCGAGCCCGAAGCCGGGTCGGACCTGGCTGGAATCCGAACGACGGCGCGGCGCGACGGTGACCAGTGGGTGCTCAACGGGTCGAAGATCTGGAGCACCGGGGCTCACCAGGCGGACTACGCCATGTGCCTGGCCCGCACCGATTGGGATGCTCCCAAGCACCGAGGCCTCACCTGGTTCGCCGTCAGCACTCGCGCGAAGGGCGTCACGGTTCGACCCATCAGACAGATCAACGGCGCGTCCGGCTTCTGCGAGGCCTTCCTCGATGACGTCTTGGTCACCGGCGATGACATCATCGGCGAGGTCAATCAAGGCTGGTCGGTGGCGCAAACGATGCTTGTGTACGAGCGCGGCGCGGGGGAGTCCGGAGCCTCGCGCGTGGAGCCCCGTGAGTTGGCACCCGACCTCGTCGAACTCGCGCGCAAAGCCGGGCGGACCGGCGACCCGATCGTGCGGCAGGCTCTCGCGCGGGCCCATATCAACGACTTCGCCCAGTACCACCTGGGGAGGCAGATCGCCGCCCGGCTCCAGCGTTCTGAGCGTCCGCAGCCGGCCGTTGCCGCCTACGGCAAGCTGGCGGCCGGAGTCCTGTCACCCATTCGGGCTCGGATCGGTGTGGAGGTCGGGGGTAGCGAGGCGCTCCTTTGGCCGTCCGGCTCGCACGACCCGGCCACCCTGGCGGCCGTCAACTACCTCAACGGCCGCATGGTTTCCATCGCTGCCGGGACGAACGAGGTCCAGCGCAACGGCATCGGCGAACGTGTGCTCGGACTGCCGCGAGAGCCGAGCTTCGATTCCCACAAGCCATTTCGTGAAGTGGTCCGGGATGCCCGGAACTGGGACGGCCGCGTGGGCTGACCGGCTCTCTTAGTACGGTCTCAACCGTTCGCACGGCTCCGACAACGGCGGAGCGACCGACGACGTAAAGGCAAGGTCTGATGGGCAAGCTATGTGAAGGCCGAGTGGTTGTCATCACCGGTGCAGGAGGCGGAATCGGCCGGGCGCACGCTCACTTGTTCGCGTCCGAAGGCGCTCGCGTGATCGTGAATGATCTCGGTGGTTCGCCCGACGGCACCGGCGCATCCACGGGTCCGGCGCACACCGTCGTGGAGGAGATCAAGGCGGCCGGCGGTGAGGCCGTGGCCAATACCGATGACGTCTCGTCGTGGAAGGGCGCGGAGCAGCTCATCGCCCAGGCCGTGGACACTTACGGGCGGCTGGACGTGCTCGTGAACAATGCGGGCATCCTTCGCGATCGCATGCTGGTCAACATGTCCGAGAGCGAATGGGACGCCGTTATCAACGTGCATCTGAAGGGCACCTTCGGTCCCGCTCACTTCGCCGCTGCTCATTTTCGTGACCGCAGCAAGGCGGGGGAGGACGTCAACGGCCGCATCATCAACACCACTTCTCCGTCCGGCCTGTTCGGCAACGCGGGGCAAACCAATTACGGCGCAGCCAAAGCGGGTATCGCCTCCTTCACCATCATCGCGGCACAGGAGCTCGCGCGTTACGGAGTGACCGTCAATGCGGTCGCGCCCACCGCCCTCACCCGGCTCACGGCTGGGCTCGGGGATGCCAGCCAGCTCGACGAGGCCACCAAGGCGGCAATGGCTCCCGAGCACATCGCTCCGGTGGTCGTCTGGTTGGGCAGCGCGGCTTCCAGCGCCATCACCGGTCGCGTGTTCGGCGTCTGGGGCCCGCGGATCTGGGTTGCCGAGGGATGGGTTTATGGGCCCGGAGAGACGAGTGATGAGGTCTGGGATCCGGGCAACCTGGGAGAGGTACTTCCTGGCCTGGTGGCGAAGGCAGCTCCCAACGCCACGTTGTTCGGAGAACGAGCCTAGGAGAGCACTACTTCCGTTGACGGAAAGTATCGCTACCCCCTAGCGTGGGCGCCCGTGGCAAGTTCAACAACGTAGGGAGCAATTCCTCATGCCCAACGACCTCCGGGCGCACGACTGTCTCATCAACGTCCAATTCGGCGATACCGAGCAGCCGGCGTGGATGTTTCGGGTCAAGGACGAGTACTTCAAACGAGAAGACTCCATCTTCGGCAAGTGGGAGATGTCAAAGGTCCTGGAGGAGATGGATGCCAACGGCGTCGAGCGTGCGGTGCTGTCGGGAAACATCAATGAACTCAAGGGTTCGCCGATCAAGTTCGTCGAAGCGCGTCCAGATCGTTTCGCCCTGAGCGCGGGTGGTCTGGATCTGCTGCGCCCGATGCCCTCGTTACGCAAGCTGGCGTCATTCATCGCGGACTACCCGGTCGTCTACGCCGCCATCGGGCCTTCGTTCTGGGGTGATGGCATGTACGCCGCCGACAATGCCGTCTACTACCCGCTGTACACCAAGTGCTGCGAGCTTGGCCTTCCGCTGTGCATGAACACCGGCCTGCCCGGACCGCCCATTCCCGGCGAAGTCCAGAATCCGATCTATCTCGACCGGGTCTGCGTGCGTTTCCCGGAGTTGAAGCTCTGCATGATCCACGGAGCCGACCCCTGGTGGGACACCGCGATCAGGTTGATGATCAAATATCCCAACCTGCATCTGATGACGTCGGCCTGGGCGCCGAAATACCTGCCCGAAAGCCTGCTGCACTACATGCGTACGCGTGGCAAGCAGAAGATCATCTTCGCGTCGGATGCTCCGGTGCTGTCAATCACGCGCACGGTCACCGAAGCGTCCAAGCTGGATCTACCGGCCGAACTGCTCGACAATTACCTCTACGGGAACGCGCAACGTTTCTTCTTCGACCGGCTGGCGGCTGCCTGAGGCGGCGCCGACACCGACTACTCGACAGCGCCTTTGACCTTCATCTCCACGACCGTCTCCCAGTCATAGCCCAGGAGTTCGGTGAGGATCTGATCGCCGTGCTCGTTGAACTCGGGGGCGCGCGCAGTCGCAGACGGCGCGCCATCGAACTGCACCGGGGGAGCGACAAGCGAAAACGGAGTGCCGCCGGCCGTTTCGGTCTCGACGAGGTATCCGTTGGCCTGCACTTGCGGGTCTTCGGCGACCTGCATCGCGTCCTGCACGAACGACCACTGCCCCCGGAAGCCGCGCAGTCGCTCGCGCCATTCGGCGGCGGTGCGGCTCCCGATCTCCTCGTCCAGAATCTCGGCCGCATCCATGGCATTGGCCGTCAGGTCTTCGTGGGAGCCGAATCGCGCATCGGTGATGAGGTCTTCCCTGCCGATGGCCACGCACGCGTCAGGCCAGTAATGGAAGGCCTGCAGGCAGCAGAGAAAGAGCCAACGCCCGTCTTTGGTCCGGTAGGCCGACACCAGCGGATTGTTGAGCTGAGTGCGCTGCAGCGGCTGCGGAGCCCACGCGTGACCCATCTGCAGCGCAAGGGCGATCCCCGCCCCTCCCGCCCACATTCCGGTGGCCAGCAATGAGACGTCGACGACAGACGCTTCGCCGGTGCGTTCGCGGTGCAGCAGCGCGGCGGCAATGCCTCCGGCGATCGTCATGGCCCCGATCGAGTCGCCGTAAGCGGGCCCTGGCTGGCCGATGAAACCGTCGATATCCGCAGGCTGCACTCCCGCCCCCACACCGGACCGGCACCAGTAGCCGAGAGTGTCGTATCCGCCCTGATCGGCGTCCGGGCCGAGCTGTCCGTAGCCCGACCCGCGGACGTAAACGATCTTCGGGTTATGGGCGCGAATGTCGTCGACGTCGATCGCCAGTGACTGCCGGACATGGGGAAGCTTGTTGGTCAGGAAGACGTCGCACACGCCCGCAAGGCGGTAGAGGACTTCCCGGCCCTCAGCCGAGGCGAGATCAAGCCCGATGCTGTGCTTGCCGCGGTTGGAATGTTCAAGAAGCGCATGGACACCGCCGGTGCCGAGGTCCATCACGCCGGTCCGAGCCAGTGCCCGCATGGCGTCTCCGCGTCCCGCCGGCTCGACCTTGATGACCTCGGCGCCCCAGTCGGACAGGATCGCCGACGCCGCGGGCACGAAAGTGTGCTCCGCCACCTCCAGAATGCGGAAACCCTTCATAACGGCGGTCATGCTCATCGCCCCTTAGGCCTATCGGGTCACGTTTCGCGAGGAGACTATTGGATCCGACGGAGTGCCTGTCCCACCGGCCTCACTTGGCTCGCCGGATATGTCAGATATTTTCGCGGGATGACTGCCATGAGCGAGAAGCTGAGCGTTATCGCCGAGCTCGGCTTGCGTTCGACCGTCGACACCGACCGCGTACGCGGCTGGGCGGACGTCGTTCCTGAGATGTGCGTCCCGGGCACTGCGACGGTTCGTACGTCGGTTCTCGCCACCTGGGCGGACGTTGCCACGGGTGCCGTCGCGGGAAATGCCATCAGCCCGCGCATTCCACTGACGCTCGACCTCGAGGTCCAGCTCTTTGGCGCGGGCCTCGCCGGGGAGCGGATCCTCGTCGAAGCGGCGGCACTCAAGGTGGGTCGCACGGTGGTCGTCTGCGAGGCGACATTCCGTCGCGAGCACACCGGCGCCACGATCGCCGTCGCCGTGGCCTCTTTCATTGCCTCGCCTGATCCTTCACACCTTTTCCCGGGCGGGTTCCCCGACATCTCCGGCGTTCAGGGGCGGCTCCTGATCCCCTTGGCGGAGCGGATCGGGGCGACGGTGCTCGAGCCGGGCATCGCCGAAGTTCCCCGGCGAACGGACGGACTGAACGCCACCGGAGCGATCCAAGGCGGCCTCGTGGCGGTAGCGGCAGAGGAGGCTGCGATGTCGTTGGTCTCGCAGCCGACGGTGCCGTATGCGTTGAACGTTCGCTATCTGCGGCCTTTCTCGGTCGGTCCCTGCCGAGCCGTTGCGACGGGAGACGCTCACGCGAGCATCGTGCGACTCACGGATGTCAGCAGCGGCAAGATCGGCGCTGTCGCCACTGCACGGCTCGGCAGTCCCGACTTTTCTCCTGCGTGAGGCCGGCAACGTCGAAGACTGCGCCGGTGTGGTCTTCCAGATCCACAGACCAACCTGTGTAATCTTGGATTTTGGGTCGGCTCCGTCGCCCGAGGACTGGGAGTTCGGTGTTTTGGTGACTGCTCCGAAGCGACGTCGGGTCCAGCCGCGTGAGAAGCCGCAGCAAATCGCCGACGAGTTGCGTGCGCTCATCGTCAGCGGCGAGCTCTCCGAGGGCGAGTCGCTCGGTCATGAGCCTGAGCTCGTTCAGCGATTCGGTGTCTCGCGGCCATCGCTGCGGGAGGCGCTGCGCATCCTCGAGGCGGAGGGCCTGATCACGGTTCTTCGCGGCGCCGGCGGTGGTGTCATCGTCCACGAGCCCGATGAGAGGCATACCGCGCGAACGGCGGCCATGGTGCTGGCGGCGCGCAACGTGTCGCTGGCTGATGTGTTCGAGGCTCGGACCATGCTCGAGCCGATGGCCGCCCGGGTGCTGGCGTCGTTTCGGGCCAGGCGCGCGATCGTCAACGAGTTGCGCGCACTCGTGCAGGCACAGGAAGACTGCATCCACGACCCCGGCGACTTCGGCGCCGCGAACGCGGCCTTTCACCAGCGGTTGGTTGCTCTTACCGGCAACGAGACGTTGGCCATCGTCGCCGAGATGCTGAACGAGATCGTGGCCCGAGCCGTGACGGTTGTCAGCCAGGGCGATGACGTGGTGGGTTCGCTCGCCGTTCGGCGGCGCGGAATCCGTTCTCAGCTGCGGCTGCTCGACCTCATCAAAGCCGGTGACGGGGCAGGCGCCGAGACGCACTGGCGTAACCACATGGCGATCGTCGGGCGCGTGATGCTCGGGCAGAAGGCTGCTGCCGTCGTCGACCTGCTCTACGAGCACTAATACCGGCACTGACCAGCACTTACGCGAGCGCTGACGCTCCTCTTTCGTCGCGCAGTGACATGCCGAAAAGCGGAAGTCCGAATGTGCGTATCCGGTAATGTTTCCGGGATGACAAACCTGGTGGCCGAAACGGACGAGGGCACTGCCGCCGGCTGGCAGCGTCGAGTCATCGACCGGTCTCTGGATGACGCCAAACGCCGTTCGATCGATCGCGGATCCCGTTTGATCCGAGCGGCGGCCAAGGTCCTCGACCGCTCGAACGGGGAGTCGCTGACCGTACAAGAGGTCGCGGACGAGGCGGGTCAGTCGCTGCGGACCCTCTACCAGTACTTCGCCAGCAAGGACGACCTGCTCCTCGCGGTGTACGAGGAGGCGATGCGTACTTACGCGCAACTGCTCACGGCCGCTGTGGACGGCTTCGATGATCCGCTGGAGCGGCTGGCCGCCGGCATCATCGCGTCGGGCCGACTGACGTCGCTGCACGGCTTGGGACGCGATCGCGGCCTTTCCCGGCTCCGGCTTCAGCTCAGCCAGGCTGAGCCGTCGCTGGTGGCGTCGGCTCAGCAGCCGGTGACGAACCTTTTCCGTGGCTTCATCCAGGGCGCGGCTGCGGCAGGCGCGCTGGGCGATATCGACGTTGAGAAGGCGACCTACTTCGTTTGTTCTGTACGCAACTCCTACAACTCGTCGATCACACTTGGCAGTGACCTGGGGCTGGAACTGCCTGATCTCGTTGAGCTTTCGTCGTTCTGTCTCGGGGGTTTCGGTGCGGTCCTGCCTCGGGAGTGGCACGAGCGGGTGAATGAGAAGCTTCATCTGGACGACGGCGATGGGCACTTCATCCTGCGGCGGCTCGCGCAGGAGCCGGGCGGCGCCCGTCGTAGCAAGCGCCGCTGACGGACGTCACGGTGGCGGTGGCTATAGTGCCATTGTCCGGATAGGACAGCCTGCCTTTATTGGATGTGGTCCGGTCCGCGGCGTCAGCTCATCCGTGTGGATCCGGGGCCAAGGGACGGTTTCAGAGAATGATGTTCTTGCTGACCGCCGACCAGGCTTTGCTGGAGAAGACCACCGGCCAGTTTCTTGACTCGCGGTACCCGAGCGAACGGGTTCGCGAGCTGGCCAAGCAGCGTTCGACTTTCGATTCCTCGGTATGGAGGCAGGGCGCCGAGCTGGGATGGACCTCGCCTCTCGTGCCCGAGCAGGCCGGTGGCGGTTGCGTCAGTGACAACGGGCTCTATGACCTGATGATCGTCGCGTATCAGTTCGGGCGTCACGCGGCGGCAGGTCCTCTCTTCGGCACCAATCTGGTGGCTTCGGCCATCGGTCGCTGGGGGACCGGGGCGCAACGCGAGGGGCCGCTCGCTCAGCTGCTGGCGGGCACGGCGACCGCCGCGTGGGCCGCTGCGCCAAAGGCCGACGCCCTGACAGCTGCTCCGGCGCCGTTCGAGGCTGTTGTCAGCGGCGCGTCCGGCGAGGGCGTCACGCTCAACGGCGGTGTTGCGTGGTGCGAAGCCACGGCTGACACCGATCTGCTCCTGGTCTCGGCCGGTGGCGCTCTGCCGAAGTCGCTTTATCTCGTGCCTATTTCGACGCCAGGCGTGGAACTCGTACCGCTCGAGGGCATCGATCCCACCCGGCGTTTTTCGCGGGTGTTGTTTCGCGACGTCGCCTTGTCTGGTGCCGACCGCGTCGGGGGACTCGGCCAGGCGGACGCCTGCGATGCGGTGCTGCTCGACCTCATGGCGGTCTTGCAGTCGGGCGAGATCGTCGGTGCCATGGAGCGTGCTTTTGACATGACGCTTGCCTGGACGTTTGACCGCTACTCCTTCGGTCGTCCGCTGGCGTCGTATCAGGAGATCAAGCACCGGGTGGCCGACCTTCGCACTCAACTGGAGGCGGGCGCCGCGGTCGCCGCCCGAGCGGCCCGCGCGGTGGGACTGCAATCTCCTGACGCCGGCGCGTGGGCCTGCGCGGCGAAGGCGTACACGGGCAAGTACGGCCCCGAGTTGATCCAGGACTGCATACAACTGCATGGCGGGATCGGCGTGACGTTCGAGCACGACCTTCACCTCTACTTGCGCCGGGTGGCCGTGAATTCTCAGCTGTTCGGCACACCGGAGCAATTCAACCGGCGGATGGCGCTGCTCACGGCCGCGCAGGCCGGAGGGTCCCGATGAACGCTGAGCAGGAGAGCGTCGAGGCATTCGCCCAGCGGGCCCGCGACTGGCTGCCCGCTAATATGCCGCCTGCGGATTCGGCGTCCGGCCAGTTCTTTCTGACGGCTACCCGGCAATCGGACGAGGAGGACCTGGCGCGCGTCGAGCTCTGTCGAGTGCTCCAGCGGCGCCTGTTCGATGGAGGCTTCGCCGGCATCTGCGTGCCCAGGGAGTACGGCGGTCAGGGCCTGACTCCGGCGCATCAAGCGGCGTTCAACCGCGAGATACGCGGCTATGACTATCCAGCTGAGATTCAGGCGTCGACCTTCATTCCTTGCCTGGCGCTGCTGCTGGAGTTCGGTACCGAAGAGCAGAAGCTGCGGCACATCCCGGCGATGCTTCGTGGTGAAGAGATCTGGGTGCAGTTCCTGTCCGAGCCTGGAAGTGGCTCGGACGCCGCGAGCGCTGCCACAACTGCCGCGCGGACCGAGGACGGTTGGGTCGTCAATGGCTCCAAGATCTGGACCACGGCAGGCTGGTATGGCGATTGGGCGATCTGCCTGGCTCGTACGAATTGGGACGTCGAAAAGCACCGCGGATTGACGGTCTTCAGCCTCCCGATGTCCAGCCCGGGACTGGAGGTCCGCCGCATTGAGCTCGTCAACGGCTCACAGGAATTCTGCCAAGAGTTCCTTACCGACGTGGTGATCCAGGACATCGACCGGATCGGTGACGTCGATGCCGGCTGGGGGGTGGTCACCCGTTGGCTCTTTCACGAGCGAACGATTTCCGGTGGCTCGCCCTACGTCACGGGGACCGGCTACCAGTCGAGCGAGGGGCCGTACGAACCCCAGTCGATGGTCGGGCTCGCGCGGCAGTTCGACCGCTGGGAAGATCCACACACCAGGGCCCAGATCGGTGAGGCTCGCATGCTGGGGCTGGTAAGAAACGCCCTGGTTGAATCGGTCACCCGCAAGATGCAAACCGGAGAATTACCGCACCACGCGGCCGCCATGCTCCGCCTTTTCAGTGGGATCGCGACAGTCACTCGGGCCACCCTCGCCTTCGACGTATGCGCTGAGGGAGCAGTCGTCTGGGATCCACAGGACATACCAGCGACCCAGGTAGGGCTGGGATACCTCGTGCGGCAGGCGGCCTGCATCGGCGGCGGCACCACGGAAATGGCACGAAACGTCATCAGCGAGCGCCTACTCGGAATGCCGCGCGAACACCGCGTGGACGGTGCAGCGTTCCGCGACGTACCACGCGGTCCCTAGGCCGAGCGAGCCAAGCACACACCGGTCGAGCGTTGGCGCCGGATCAGCGTACATGTAGATATTTAGACGTTCAAAAGCTTGAAAGTTCCGCTACCGCCCTGCTAGAACTCTTCTTAACTCAAAGGAGAGAGCTTGACTACCAGCCTGCATCCCCGGATGCCTCTGCTTACTTTCACCGCCGTGTTGACTGTCGGGTTGGTGGTGGCTGGGTGTGGCAGGTCGTCATCGTCTGGCGGAGGTAGTGGTGGCAGCTCCAGCTCCGCGACACCCTCGGCGAGCACTGCCGCTGCCGCAGGTGATTTCGGGACGCTGAAAGGCGTCTGCGGGCCCGGCACTCCCAAAGGTCCGACGGCACGCGGCTTGACCGACAGCACGATCCGGATCGGCGTGAATTCCGACGCTGGTGCGGCGGCTGCCCCCGGTATCGAGCAAGAGTTCTTCGACGCCAGCGAAGCTTTCACGAAGTGGTGCAACGCCGCCGGCGGCATCAACGGCCGCAAGATTGTCATCGACAAATGGGATGCGAAACTCTTCAACGTGGGCCAGACGACACTCGAGGCCTGCCAGAAGGACTTCATGCTGGTCGGTGGTGGCAACGCCCTTGATGACGCCGGCGTCAAGCCGCGCTTGGCGTGCAAGCTCGGCACTATTCCGGCCTACACGGTGACGTCGGCAGCCGCGGACGCGGGTTTGCAGGTCAAGATCCAGCCAGGCATCGCCACGCAGGTGCCCTTCGGCGGATACCGCCTGCTTCAGCAGACCTATCCCGACCTCAAGACCAAGGGCATCGCCATCGGCAGCGCCACGTTGGCCTCCCTGACCGAAGGCGGCAAGAAGCAGCAGTACGCGCTCGAGCACAACGGCTTCAAAGTGACTGCAGTGCAGGTAAAGCCCGTCCTGGTGGACAACTTCCGGCCGTACATGGAGCAGCTCAAGGGCAATGGCACGGCGGGGCTGTATGAGACGTCCGGTCAGGACATCACGCCCGAGATTCAAGCGATGAAAAACGTCAGCTGGAACCCCGAAGAAGTGACTTACAGCTATCAGTTCTATACCGCGGCGAACGTGGCCGCGGCGAAAGCACTTGGCACCTTCCCACCCATCTACGTCGGGTTGGACTACCTCCCGTTGGCGGCCGGCGTAGACACGCCGGCAACCAGGGAGATCAAAGCCCAGCTGACCTCGACGGTGTCGGACCCGAAATACACCCAGTTCACGTTGGAGTCCTACGACTCGTGGTTGCTGTTCGCGACTTCGGCCACTGCGTGCGGCGACAACTTGACGCAGGCCTGCGTGCTGCAAAAGGCCGGCTCTCATACGGATTGGACCGCCGCCGGAATCAGCCCGCCCGTCTCCACCAGTCCCGCAGCCACCGAGATCAACGACTGCACGGCCATCATCCGTTTGACGACGACCGGCTGGGTTTACGACAAGGCGGTCACCCGGCCGAACAACGGCTACTTCAACTGTGACCCCAAGAACCGGGCGACTGTCCCGGCGAACCCGTGATCTATGACCTGCTGATCCGTGGTGGTCAGGTCATCGACGGTACCGGCGCGCCGGCCGAGCGTATGGACGTGGCAATTCTGGACGGACGGATCGCCGCGCTCGAACCATCGATCGAAGCCGGCGCGTCGACCGTCATCGATGCCTCGGATTGCATCGTCACGCCGGGATTCGTCGATGTTCACACGCATTACGACGGCCAAGCAACGTGGGACGAGGTCCTCGAACCTTCGACCCCGCATGGGGTCACCACCGTCATCATGGGCAATTGCGGCGTGGGCTTTGCCCCCGTCCGTCCCGGCCAGGAGCAACGGCTGATCGAGCTGATGGAAGGCGTCGAAGACATTCCCGGCTCGGCTCTGCACGAGGGCATGACGTGGGGATGGGAAAGCTTTCCTGAGTACATCGCAAAGCTGGCCGGCCGGCAGTGGTCCATCGATGTGGGGGTCCAGGTTCCGCACGGCCCGATGCGCGCGTACGTCATGGGCGAACGGGGAGCCACTCACCAGCAGGCGACGTTGGAGGATCTGACCGAGATGAGTCGGCTGGTCTGCGAAGCGGTCGAAGCGGGAGCGTTCGGTTTCACCACCTCCCGGACGCTGGGCCACGCGAGCCTTGATGGCACTCCCGTTCCCGGCACCTTCGCCAACGACGACGAGCTCTTCACTTTGGCCAAGGCGGTACGCAAAGGGGGCGGCCGAATCTTTGAAGTCGCCGGTGCCGGTATCGCGCCTACCGATGACGCTGAAATTGCCGCGAAGGAGATGGACTGGATCGGCGCGCTGGCGCTGGAGACCGGCCTGACCGCCACCTTCATCCTCTTGCAGGACAGTGGGAATCCCACGCGATGGCGCTCGGCCATGGAGGCTGCTGCGCGCTGGCGTACCCAAGGAGCCAAGGTGATTCCGCTCGTCGCCGGACGCCCCTTCGGGGTCCTCTTCGGTTGGGATCTGCGACACCCGTTCCAATGCCGTCCGAGTTACGAGGCGCTCGCTCATCTTCCGTTGCAGGAGCGGATGACCGAGCTTCGCCGTCCGCAGGTACGTGAGCAGATCCTGCGCGGGGCGCCGACAGCTGGTGACGAGGCGGCGCAGATGAGGTCGACTGTCATCGCCAGCATCATCGGTCTTTGCTACGCGCTGACGGCCGAACCCGATTACGAGCAGCCGCTCGAGCGATCCATCGGTAGCCAAGCCACGGCCGCCGGCGTGTCCGCCGAAGAAGTCGCCTACGACGCGCTCACGTCCGACGACAGCTGCGGCATGCTGCTCTTTCCGGTCTTCAACTACGCCGATGCCAATCACGATGTCCTCCACGAGCAGCTGATGGACCCGGCTGCGGTCATCGGGCTCGATGACGGAGGTGCCCATTGCGGCAGCATTTGCGACGCGTCGATTCCGACGTTCGTGCTGACCCATTGGGTGCGTGATCGGCTACGTGGTCCCCGTATCGGCTTGGAGGATGCGGTGCGCCGCCTGACCTCGCAGCCGGCGGAGCTCTACGGTCTGGCCGACAGGGGACGCCTCGAAGTCGGAATGCGGGCCGATGTCAACGTCATCGACTTCGACAACCTCACTCTTCACGCGCCGGTCGGCGTCAAGGACCTGCCGGCCGGAGGGACCCGTGTCCTGCAGCCGGCCAGCGGCTACCGGGCGACCATCGTCGCCGGTCAGATCACGCGGCGCGATGGGGCAGATACGGGCGCCCGGCCCGGCCGGCTGGTGAGGAACCGACCGCTGGTCGTAGGCTGATCCGCTCACCGTCAGAGGGGATGCCGATGCCCGGTCCGAGGCTTACCGATTTGGTCGATCCGCGCACGACCGCGCTCGTCACCCAGGAGTGCCAGGGGGCGGTCGTCGGACCCGATGCCGGTCTGCGGGTGCTCGCCGATGAGGCCCAGCGCGAGGCGATCCCCAATGTCCGTCGCCTTGTCGAAGCGGCACGCTCGGCGGGGGTCGCGGTAGTTCATTGCCTCGCGCAGATTCACCGCGATGGCTTGGGGTCCAACCACAACGCCCGCCTCTTTGCGGGAGCCGCCAAGGGACTGGGTAGTGGGATGCTTCCGGGCACCGCTGGGGCGAGTCTGTTGCCTGAACTGGGCCCGGCGGAGTCTGATCTGGTCCTCGTACGCTGGCACGGTCTGGGTCCGATGGGCGGCACCGAACTGGATGCCGTGCTGCGCAACATGGGAATCACGACGATCGTCGGGGTGGGCGTATCGGTGAACGTCGCCATCACCAATTTCGTCATGGATGCCGTGAATGCCTCCTACCAGTTCGTCCTGCCGCGCGATGCGGTAGCGGGTGTACCGCGCGAGTACGCCGATGCCGTGATCGACAACACCCTGAAGTTGCTGACTACCGTGACCACGACGGACGCCGTCATCGACGCCTGGACACAGCC
The DNA here is from genome assembly GCA_963737695.1 of uncultured Actinomycetota bacterium. Taxonomy (GTDB): domain Bacteria; phylum Actinomycetota; class Actinomycetes; order Frankiales; family Frankiaceae; genus DATAZK01. The sequence goes on along the minus strand of CAVTTQ010000008.1, from coordinate 1,129,248 downwards.
CAGGACAGACCTGTGAGCGAGCGTCGCGGCTGACTCGCTCAATCCGTCGACAGGGCGCTGGCGGGAAGCATTCGTTTGGCGATCTTTCCGGTGAGCAACCGCGGAAGTTCGTCGAGAAATACGACGGACTTGGGGCACTTGAAGCTCGAGAGGCTAGCCCTGCAGTAATCCATGAGTTCCGCGGCAAATGCTGGGGAAGCGGCGCGCCCGGGAGCCGGCTCGACGATCGCCCGGATAGCTTCTCCGAGGTCCGGGTCCGCGACTCCCACCACGGCCACGTCAGCCACATCCGGATGGCCGATCAGCACATCCTCGATCTCGCGCGGATAGATGTTGACGCCGCCCGAGATCACCATGTTCGAGACCCGATCGGTCAAATAGAGGTAGCCCTCCTCGTCAACCTTCCCGATGTCACCGAGCGTGCTCCAGCCTCGCTGATTGAACGCCTCGGCCGTCTTGGCCGGGTCGCCGTGGTAGGTGAACCGGGAGCCGGAATCGAACCAGATCTGCCCCGTTTCACCCGGCTCCAGTTCGGTGCCGTCTTCGCTGGTGATGTGCACCGCGCCTCGCAGTGACCGGCCGACCGACCCGGGATGCTCCAACCACTCTTGCGGTCCGATGACGCAGAAGCCGACCCCCTCGCTGCCTGAGTAGTACTCATAGACGACAGGGCCGAGCCAATCAAGAACGTCGCGCTTGACCTGTGGCGGGCAGGGAGCGGCCGCATGCACGACGACGCGCAAACTCGAGAGATCGAACTGCTCACGCTGGTCTGCAGGCAGCTTCAGCAAGCGAACCAGGTGAGTAGGCACAAACTGGGCATGCGTGACCGAGTACTTCTCGATCGCTCGCAGGGTCTCGACAGGGTCGAACCTTTCCAGGATGACGGCCGTCCCACCGAGTCGCAGGACCGCGTCGGTCCAGCCTGCCGGGGCGGCATGGTAGAGCGGGGCGGGGGAGAGGTAGACATCGCTTTCTGCGAATCCGAAGAGGACCTTGACCATCCCGACAAATGAGCTGGGAGCACCGAGTGGGCCGCCGACAGCCGCAGGTTTGATGCCCTTGGGTCGCCCGGTGGTCCCGGACGAGTAGAACATCCAGGACCCTTCGCTCTGGTCGGCTATCGGATGGGTCGGCTGGGCTGCGAGGGCCCGCTCATAGCTGTTCGGATCGTCGGGGCTGCCCCCGATCAGCAGTCGTCGACCAGGATCAGCCGTAGCCAGACCCAGCCGACCGGTCAGCTCTGAGAGGGCGGCCGAAGCGATGACGACGGATGCCCCGCAGTCATTGACGATGTATTCGGCTTCGCCCGCCGCGAGATGGAAGTTGATCGGCGTGACGAAAAGCCCGCTGCGCATGGCGGCGGTGGTGATCTCGAAGAATTCGAGCCGGTTCTCGACGATGACGGCGATGTGATCGCCGGCCCGCAGGCCGACGCTGCGAAAGTGATGGGCGAGCTGGTTCGAGCGTGCGTTCAGCTGCCCGTAGGTAAGCGCCTGGCCGGTGCCGGCAATGACGATGGCGTCGCGGTCCGGTGCGCTGCTGGCGAATTCAGAAAAGTGCTCAAGTGTCACCTTCGACGGTCCCCCGATCGTTGATCAGCGCGAAGCAGTCGAGCTCGCGGATCGCCGTTGCCGAACGTTCTGCCATGACGCTGAACATTCGCAAGCCTCGTTCGGTAGGCGTGGCGACCGACTCCGCCATGAGGCAGATGTAGAGGCCATGGAAGAGCCCGTGCCGGTAGTCCTCCCAGCATTGGCGCCGGTCGTAATCGCGCACCCCCTGCGCGGCGAGTGCATCGTGGTAGGCCTCGATGATCTCGCGTTCGCTCTCCCGACGCTCCGCAGAATGCAGGCCGGTGCCGACGAGGAACGCCACGTCTTGCAGCGGCCGTCCGGTCGAGAGTGACTGCCAATCGACAATCGTCACCCCCGCCCCGGAGGGGGAGAAGAGCAGGTTGTCGAGCCGATAGTCGTTGTGCAGCAGTGAATATGGCGAGGGGCGGCCTGCGGCCCACGTCGCGAAATTTTCGGCAAAGCCGAGGACGACATCCTCGGTCGCCGGGTCCAGCTTGCGCTTGTCGATGAAGCTTTGTGCCAGCGTCGGAAACCTCGGTGCGGTGTACTCGACGTACTTGCTCATGCGAGGGATCAGCCAGTCGAGCTTCTCCAGGGTCGGATCGCACCAGCTCTGGGCATGCAGGCCGGCAACGGCTATCGATGCTTCACGTGCTTGGGCCGCCGTGCAGCCGGCGAGTTGGTCGCCCGCCGTCGCCGGGGCCATATCTTGCAGCAAGAGAGTGAACGAGGAAGCGTCGTCGGTGATCCCGGCGTAGTAGCAGCGCGGCACGCAGACCCCGATCCGGGGCGCCAGCTCACGGTAGAAGCTGACCTCAGTGCGGTAGGTCATGGCGGCGCCGGCTCGAACGGCAGGGTCTGTCGCCGGCAGCTTCGCGATCAGATGTGCCGGGCCTTCACCGCTTTGGTAGTTGACGGCCAGTCGATAGCAGCAGGCCATCTGTCCGGTGCCGACCGGGGAGACGGCAATGTCACCTACCCGGGCGTTGATGCCGGCTTCCCGCAGGGCTTCGGTCAGCCAGGCCGGGGTCAAGTCGTCGGGTTCGGCGATGAGCGATGGCGCCGTGGTCATGGGAGCTCTCCTACCACTGGCGGTTACGGTTCGGGTACCTCGAAGTGGGCGTCGCGGAGTTCGAACGCGCGCTTGGTGCCGTGCTCGGCGCGAGTCTTGACGAAATTGAACTCGCCGTCCTCGAACTGCAAATTTGTCCCGAAAGCGTGGAACAGATAGCCCGCGACCTCTTCCCCCGAGTAGGCCTGCAACTGCTCGACCATCCGAAAGGCTTCCTTGGCCATCACGATGCCGTCCGCCGGCATCTTCGCGATCTTGCGGGCCCAGTAATCAGCGCGTGCTTGCACCCGGTCGTCGTCGACGATGTCAGTAAAGACGGTCAGGCCTTCAAACGTCGACGCCGCAACGGAGTCACCGGTGAGCAGCATTCGCCGGGCGAGCACGGGACCGAGCCGGTGAAAGAACATGTGCAGCGAACCGAGGGCGGGACCCAGGAACCGGGTGGCAGGCATGCCGACAATTGCGTCGCGGGCCACCACGGAGATGTCGGCCATCAGCGCCAGCTCAAAGCCGCCGCCGAGTGCGTAACCCCTCACTTCAGCAACCGTCGCCTTCGGATATCCCATGAAGTCGTGATAAAAGCTGAAAGCATCCCGGTCGACGGCCAGCCGGCGGCGCTGACTCGGGCGCCGGGGGCGCTGGCCGTTCGTCGGCTTCGCCTTGCCCTCCGGGCCATACCAGGCATACGCGTTGCCCATGTCTGCCCCAGTGCTGAAGACACCGCCCTCGCCGCGAAGAATCACGACCTTGACGTCGTCGTCGCAGGCCAGGTCGTCCAGATACGCGGCGACCTGCTTGCGCATCTGGCTGTCGTAGGAGTTGCGCCGCGAGGGATTGTTCAGAGTGATCCGGGCGATGCCGGTTGCCTCGTCGCGATCGAGCAGTACTCGGTCGTCTGTCAACCGTCTCGCCTCCAATCCTGAACGCGCCTGCGTCAAGCCTAGATTAATATCTGGACGTTTCAACTATTTGTGGTGAGCACGTGCCTGCCCTTGAGCAGCGGAAGATCGAGGAACGTGCGGATGCCGGGTGCCGCGGTGCACACCGGGGAAATCGCGTGCACCGCATGCATCGCGGTGGCCAGACATCCCTGGTCGTTCTCGTCCTCACCGTGCGTGGCAATGGTGGCTTCCAGGACCATGGAGGGCAGGCCCTCGATGGTGATCTTCCAGCCGCGGCCGGTCGGCCAATCCGGCGCCTGATCGTCAGCCAGGCGGGTGATGTGCTCGACGGTGAGAGCATTGCGCCCGCCGATCACGGCACTCGCGGAGAACCGCTGCGCCGAGACCGTACCGACATCGATCCGGCCGGCGGCCACCTCGAATGCGCGGTCAGCGAGGGCGACCTGCCGGTCGTAGACGAAGTGATCGATGGTGGCGCCGAGACCTGCTGCCACGAGCATGAGGGGCGCGTGAAAGGTCATGCCCGCCACCTCGGGACTCGACATCAGAACCGGAGCGTCCGGAGGCCTTCCGAATCCCATGACGTCAAAAAGCATCGCGGCATTGTCGTAGGAGGAGTAGTCCAGCAATTCCTGCACCAGCAGATGGTCGATGCGCGCAAACACGGCGGACATGGTCAGGGGGAGCACCTCCGAAGCCCACCCCGGCTCGATGCCCGTCGCATGAAACGTGCTGCGGCCATCGGCACAGGCCTTCTCCAGGCGTTCGACCACACCATGGCCGGCGGCGGCCGGATAGATCAGCGCCGTTACGGCCGTCGACACCACATTCTTTCCCGAGGCCAGCAGGCGGCAGATGTCGTCGATGGCAGCCCCGGGATTCATTTCACCCTGAGCCATGTAGAGCACGCAATCGGCCTCCAGGCCGAGGATGGCGTCGCGATCCGTGGTCGCCGCAATCCCGATCGGACCGATGCCGCACAGCTGACCGACATCCTGGCCGGCTTTGCCCGGGTCGTAGACAAGAGCTCCCACGAGTTCAAGGTCGGGGTGGGCATGCACGGCGGCCGCAGCATGCCGACCCACCGGTCCGGTGGCCCACTGGATGACGCGGTACTTCATGGTGTCCTCCTGTGTATGTTCGCCGAACCTAGATTAATATCTGCATGTTTCCAACCCTGGGATGGTCGGCCGGATCGCATGGACTTCCGCTTTGGCGATGATCAGCTGGCGCTTCAGCGTGCCGTCAGCGCCTTCTGCCGCGATCGTTCCGGGCTCGAAGGTGTAGCAGGAAGAGAGTCGAAGCCCGCTGATCAGGGAGTGTGGTCGGGACTCGCCGAGCTTGGAGTCCTTGGCATGCTCGCGGGCGACGCTGAGGAGCTGCTCCCCGTCGAGGCGGCCATCGTCTTCGAGGTGCTCGGTGCTCACCTGGTGACGGGTCCGGTCATCTGGTCCACCCTTGCAGCGTCCCTCGTTGCAGGCGTCGAGGACGGGACGATTCGCGTCACCGGAGTGGAGGCCGATGACGCGACAGGCGGCCCGATCCTGGTTGATCACGTTGACGAGAGCGACGTGCTGCTCGTCCTTCGCGGAGACGGCGTCGAGCGCATCCCGATCGATCAGCTCGGCGAGGTGACCTCCGGTGCTTCGCTCGATCCGTTGACACCGGTAGGCGTGCTCGCAGCGCTGCCGACCGGTGAGTTCGTCGGTGATCGGAGAGCGGCCGATCGGCTCAGGACGTTGGGCACGCTGCTCAGCGCCGCCGCGCTGGTCGGTGTCGCCCAGGGGGCACTTGATGTGGCGCGTGCCTACGCGCTCGAGCGGGAGCAGTTCGGCCGGCCCATCGGCTCTTTTCAGGCAATCAAGCATTTGCTCGCCGACATGTATGTGCGATCGGAGATGGCACGTAGCGCCACCTACGCAGCGGCCGCGCTCATGGCTGAGGGCGGTCCGAAAGACGGCGCCCGGGCTCTTGCCTCGGCCAAGGTGCTGGCTGGAGAGGCCGGGATCGCCAACGGCCGCGCAGCCGTCCAGATTCTCGGCGGCATGGGATTCACCTGGGACATGCTTCCGCACTACTTCTTGAAGCGCGCCTGGACCCTCGAGCAGGCATTTGGGACCGCGTCATCCCACGCCCTCGCACTAGCCGCAGCCCTTGGCTCTGAGGGGTCGGCGTGAGCGACCAGGATGTCAACCCGAGGGGGAGCATGGGGGAAGCTGTCGCTATGGACTTCCGGACGATTTTGTACGACGTCACCGATCGCATCGCCACGATCACCCTGAACCGGCCGGCGCAGTTGAATGCCTTGAGCCCGGAGATGGTGGGCGAACTCCGGCAGGCGTATGCCGCGGCGGAAGCCGACGAGAACGTCTGGATCGTCCTCGTCACCGGAAACGGCCGGGCTTTTTGCTCGGGCGCAGACGCCACCGAGATCCCCGATGACGGACGAGTCATCTATGACGAGCCCTACCTGTCGACCTACCCGCAGTGGGAGGCCCCGCAGGAAGGCACGCCCCCCTTTCGAACAATGACGAAGCCCGTGCTTGCCGCCATCAACGGGATCTGCTGCGGGGCGGGCCTGGACTGGGTGACCACCGGCGACATCGTCATTGCTTCAGACCGTGCCCAGTTCTTCGACCCTCACGTCAGCATCGGTCTGGTGTCGGGTCGGGAGGTGGTGCGCCTCGCCCGTTCGCTCCCGACGAATATTGCGATGCGGATGGCCCTGGTCGGCAAGCACGAACGGATGGGCGCCGAACGCGCATACCAGCTCGGCCTGGTGTCAGAAGTCGTGGAGCACGACCGGCTGCTGGAACGGGCGCGAGAGATCGCCGGCATCGTCAACAGCAACGCTCCGTTGGCAGTTCGAGGCACCAGGCTGGCGATTCGCAAGGGACTCGACCTGCCGTTGCACGAGGCGGAGATCTTGGGAGAGGCCTTTCGGGAGCGGGTCGTGCGCACCGATGACGCCAAGGAAGGTCCGCGCGCCTTCGTCGAGAAGCGCCAGCCGAATTGGCAGTGTCGGTGACCGAGGTGATCGAGGCGGACTCGACGTCCGACGGCTATTCGACTATCCGGTACGAGACCACGCCGGACCACGTCGCGACGATCACTCTCAACCGGCCAGAGGTCCTCAATGCCTTCGATCGGCAGATGTGCCAGGAGATGGCCGACGCCTGGCAAAGGGTCAAGGCAGATCCGGACGTGAATGCTGTAGTCCTTCGTGCCGCCGGCGACAGGGCCTTCTGCGCCGGCCTCGATACCAAGAAGCCCTACGGGCAGCCCCCCGACGTCTGGAACCACGAGGATCCCGGGAAGCTGCTGAGCGCCAAGTGGCAGCAGGTCTGGAAGCCGGTTGTCTGCGCGGTGCAGGGGATGTGCTCGGCGGGCGCGTTCTATTTTCTCAACGAGGCCGACATCGTCATCTGCTCGCCGGAAGCCACCTTCTTCGACTCGCACGTGACGTACGGCTTCGTGTCAGCCCTGGAGCCGGTCGGCCTGATGCGCAAAATCGGATTGGCGGAAACCCTGCGGATCGCGCTGTCGGGCAATGACGAGCGTGTGACGGCAGCGACCGCCCTGCGAATCGGCCTGGTCACTGAGGTCGTGGCCCGTGACGCGCTCTGGGCTCGGGCCCATGAGATCGCAGCGGGCATCGCGCGGAAGCCGTCGGCGGCGACGCAGGGAACTGTCCGGGCGATCTGGGAGTCGCTCGACCGGCCGTATCGGGCCGCCATGGAGCAGGGTCTGCTCTACACCCGCCTTGGCAACCCGATTGGGCAGGCGGAAGTGGCCGAACGCGGCCCTGATCGCCCCGAGCCGAGGCTTCGATGACGCCGACCGCATCCTTTCGCTCTCAGCGAGCGGATCAGCGAGATTCTTGCGTTGGACCCGTCGGCGCCCGCGCTGGAATTTGAGCGCCGGTGGTACTCGTGGGGCGACCTGGCGCTTTCAGCGAAGACAGTTGGTGTCTGCGTCGAGCCCGGCGAGCGGGTGGCTGTCCTGCTGCGCAACCACCCGGCGCACGTGGGCCTGCTGCTCGGGCTGCTGCAGGCTGGTGCGTGCGTCGTCACGGTGAACCCGGGGCGGGGAACCGACCGGGTCCGCAGCGATCTGGCCGAGCTGGCGGGGCAAGGGGTCCAAACGGTCGCCGGGCGGCTCGATGATCTCGAGACGTTCGCGCCGGCTACCGATGGGATGCGTTGGCTCTCCAGCGACGAGCTCGGAGTCGTTGACGTGAGGGGTCATCGCGGCGAATGAGCTGGACATCTCGCGGCTTGGCACCGCGGTGGAGATGCTCACGAGCGGTACCACTGGACCGGCGAAGCGCATTCCCCTGACGTACGAGACGCTCTCGCGCGTGATGGCCGGCGCCAAGCACTACGAGGGCAAGAAGGCGTCAGAGTTGCGCTTGCGCAGCGGCGTGGCGATCGTGAACGCGCCTTTGGTTCACCTGGGGGGCCTTTTTCGGGTGGTCCAGTGCGTGAGCGACGGCCGCTCGTTCTGCCTGCTCGAGAAGTTTCGTTTGGATGATTGGGTCGATGCCGTGCGGCGCCACCGGCCCAACACGGTGAGTCTGGTGCCGACCGCCTTGCGCATGGTGCTGGATGCAGACCTCGACCCGCAGGACCTTTCCAGCGTGCGTTCCGTCATTTCGGGGACGGCTCCGCTCTCGCCCGACGACGCGGACGCCTTCTACGCCAAGTACGGGGTACCTGTCCTCATCTCCTACGCGGCGACGGAGTTCGGCGGGGGAGTGGCCGGTTGGAATCTGGCGGATCACAAGCAGTACTGGGCAGCCAAGCGCGGGAGCGTCGGTCGCGCTCACGCCGGCTGCGAACTACGCATTGTGGAGCCTGAGACCGGCACGCCGCTCGCCCCGGACACGGCGGGCCTGCTCGAGGTGAAAACCCGCCAGCTGGGCGATGACCAGGCATGGATCCGGACGACCGACCTGGCCCGTATCGATGCCGACGGCTTCGTGTGGATCCTTGGCCGAGCCGATCAGGCGATCATCCGCGGTGGCTTCAAGGTGCTGCCCGACGATGTTCGCGTGGCCCTCGAGAGCGATGCGCGGGTGCGTAGCGCTGCCGTCGTCGGAGTGGACGATCTCCGTCTCGGCGCGGTGCCGGTTGCGGCAGTAGAACTTCGCGATGGAGCGCCGCCCGTCTCGCCGGAGCAGTTGCTCGCGGAGGCAGCGAAGGTGCTCTCCCGCTACGAACTGCCGATGAAGCTGCGCATCGTGGATGCGCTGCCCAGGACTCCCTCCGGCAAGGTCGATCTGATGGCGGTCCGCGAGCTGCTGAACGAGGGAGCGTAAGTGGATCTGAGCTACAGCGCTGAGGATGAGCGCTTCCGGGCCGAGCTCCGCGCCTGGTTCGACGCCGAGGTCCCGGCTCATGGATCGCCCCCGCCCCCCGGTGATTGGCCAGCGCGACGCGCGTATGACACCGCATGGCAGCGCAAGCTCCATGACGCCGGATATGCCGGGCTCGCGTGGCCGCAGGCGTTCGGAGGTCGCGGCCTGCCGGTCAGCCAGCAGCTGGTCTATCTCGAGGAGCAGGCTCGGGCCAGTGCGCCCTACATCAGCGTCAACTTCGTCGGCATGATGCACGCCGGACCGACGCTCATCGCCGAAGGCACCGACGAGCAGCGATCGTTTCATCTCCCGCGCATTCTTCGTGGCGAGAGCATCTGGTGCCAGGGTTTCTCGGAGCCGCAGGCGGGCTCAGACCTGGCTTCGCTGGCCACCCGCGCGGTCCGGGTCGGCGACGAATACGTCGTCAATGGGCAGAAGATCTGGAGCACCCGGGCTCACGTCGCGGACTACTGCGAGCTGCTGGTCCGCACCGATCCGGACGCCTCCAAGCACAAGGGCATCACCTGGCTCATCCTCGACATGCACCAGCCGGGCGTGGAAGTGCGACCCATGCGCACCATCGACGGTGAGAGCCACTTCTGTGAAGTGTTCCTGACCGACGCGCGGGTGCCCGTGAGCGACCGCGTAGGCGCCGAGAATGACGGATGGCGCGTCACAAACGTCACGCTTCGCTTTGAGCGCGGCACGGCCTTTGCCCAGCACATCATCACCCTGCGAACGCAGCTTCGGAAGCTGGTGTCGCTGGCTGGCGCCGGGTCGGGCAGGCCATGGGAGGATGCCGGATTCCGCGAGCACGTCGGCCGTTTGGACGCCCAGGTAGAAGCACTCTGGCGAATGACCCAGCGCGGAATCGCCGAGGCAGAGCGCACCGGAATGCCGGCGCCGTGGGGGTCAGCGGTCAAGCTGCGGTTCAGCGAGTTGAGCCAGGAAATCAGCGAGCTGGCCGTTCGGGTGCTCGGTCGGGCTGCCACGGGAGGGGCCGACGCCGAGGCGATCGAAGTGGTCAGGGAATACCTCTGGTCATTGCAGTTCACCATCGCCGCGGGTACTTCCCAGATTCAGCGCAACCTCATCGCCGAACGAATCCTCGGGATGCCGAAATGACCGAACGGTGGACCTTCGGAGTCACCCCACTTCGCCAGACGCTGACGCTGGCTCCCTTGCTGCGCCGGGTGGCTGGGCTGGCGCTCGCCCTCGAAGGACCTTCAGCGATCGCCGCCCGGCTGACCGAGGAGTTGCAGACCGCCGAGCGGGCCTTGGCCGACGAGGTTCCCAAGGATCTGGGGCCGCGGATCGGCGACGCCATGTCGCCGGATCGGCGCGTCTACGTGGACCACAGCCGTGACATCGGGACCTACAACCCTTGTTTTCCCGAATACTCGATCGAGGTCAACGGCGGCCGGGCCCACGGGACCGTGACGTTTCCGCTCGCCTTCGAAGGGCCGCCGGGGATCGTCCACGGCGGCGTACTAGCCACCTTCTTCGACTGTGTGATCCAGCATCACAATTGTGACGTCGGCGTCGCCGGCAAGACCACCTCGCTGCTGGTCGAGTACCGCCGGCCAACCCCGCTGCTGACCGAGCTTTCGTTCGAGGTCGAGCGCGAGTCCGATGATTCCAGGATCAGCTCGCATGCCCGACTGTTGCGCGGAGACAAACTCTTGTGCAGCGCTGAAATGAAGGCCGTCGCAGGAGATCGCGCGCGGTTGTCGGCGGTGTCGCCCCGGCGAGATTCAGCATGAACCCGGCAGCGACAAAAGCAGCGTCACAAACAGCGACACAGGCTGTGACGCAGTCAGTGGTCGACGCCGGCGACGGGCTGCCGCTCACGGTTCCTTTGCTGCTGCGCACTCGCGCCGCAGCACGCGGAGCGCATCCTCTCCTCATCTGCGACGAGGATGTCCTCACCTACACGGTCGCGAATGCGAGATCGGCCACGCTGGCCAAGGGATTGCTGGCCGCCGGTGCCGGCAAGGGCACGCACATCGGGCTGCTCTATCCGAACGGCCCAGACTTCGTTGTCGGCTGGCTGGCGGCGGCGCGCATCGGCGCGGTGGCAGTGCCCATCAGCACCTTCTCCACCGACCGCGAGCTGCTGGAACTTCTTCGCGGCGCTGACATCGAATACCTGCTCGCCGCAGCGAGCTACCGCAATAGGAACTACGTCGAGGCGCTCCTTGCTGCCCTTCCTGATCTGGACCCGACGGCAGGCCCTCCGATTCGCCTGGCAGGCTGCCCGGCGTTACGCCGCATCGCCTTTCCTGCCGACACGGTCGCTGGTCCGTGGACCGTGCCTGCGCTCCTGGAAGCGGGCGGCGCCGTCAGCGACTTCCACCTCGCTTCGGTGGAGTCGGGCGTGCGTGCATCGGACCGGATGGTCATCGTGCACACCTCGGGCTCGACCAGCGCGCCGAAAGGCGTCATTCATCAACACGGGCCGTTGCTCAGACACGTCGACAACCTCAACCGGCTTCGTCGTTACGACGAAAGCGAGATCCTGTTCTGCAACTCACCGATGTTCTGGATCGGCGGCTTCGCCTACGGATTGCTGGGGACGCTGCTCGCTGGAGCAACGCTGGTGTGCTCGAATTCCCCGGACGCCGCATCCGTCTTGGATGTGCTGGAACGTACGGCCCCGACCATGGTGAATGGTTTCGCGCAGACGGTGGCGCATCTAGCGAAGGACCCTTCATTCGCCGGGCGCGACCTTGGCTCCATTCGACGTGGCAACCTCTGGCCGATTCTGCCCGAAGGCGTGGGACCCGCAGATCCTGAGCTGCGCCACAACATGCTCGGCATGACCGAAGCCGGCAGCGTGTGCCTGCTGAGCGACGATGAGGGCGATCAACCCGAACACCGGCGGGGGTCGTTCGGTCACCCGGCGCCCGGTTTCGAAGCGGAGATCGTCGACTCGGAGACGGGACGTCGCTGCGCCGTCGGCGAGGTGGGCGAGCTGCGCTTTCGAGGTCCGTTCCTCATGGAGGGCTACTACGGCCGGGAACGGGCAGAGACCTTCACACCGGACGGGTGGTATCCCACCGGCGACCTGTTCCACGTTGATTTCGAAGGGCTCTTCTACTTCTCGGGCCGGCGCGGCGACATGATCAAAACGTCGGGCGCCAACGTCTCACCGCGCGAGGTGGAGGCGGTGATTCTTGAACAAACGGGTCTCACCGCCCACGTCGTCGGGCTGGACGATCCTGCCCGCGGCCAGCTCGTCGCGGCGGCGATCCGGATGCCGGCAGGCGCCGTGCCCCCGAGCACGGAGGAGTTGCGCAAGTCCTTGCGCTCACGACTTTCCGCGTACAAAGTGCCGCAGCTCATCGTGTTCCTCGCCGACGCCGAGGTGCCCATGCTGTCGAGCGGGAAGCTCGATGCCCGTGCCCTCAAGGAGTTGCTCCGTGACGGCTGACCAGATCGTTGCCCCGCAGACACTTCCTGAGCTGCTGCAGCGCAACTCGTCCGTCGCCGGCCGCAAGCACGCAGTCGTCACCAGTGAGCGCTCGATAACCCATGCCGAGCTGGACGCGCTGAGCCGAGCGCTGGCCGCGCGACTGGTTGCCGCCGGCGTGGGCAAAGCTTCCCGCGTCGCCTTGATGGGTCCGAACGGCATCGAATGGGCCACCACCGCCGTCGCTGTCATGCGAATCGGGGCCGTCCTGGTTCCGCTGAGCACTCTCTTGCGGCCTCCCGAGCTGGCGGCTCAGCTCGACGTTGCCGGGGTGACGCATCTGATCGCCGCACGCGAATTCAGGGGCCGGCGTTATCTGGACGAAGCGGAGTCTGTCGCGCCGGGAGCCCTCACCGCCGGGGCCGCCGGCCGGACTGCAGACACGCTGCCGTTGCTGCGCCATGTCTGGCCGCTCGGTGAGCTTCCGTCCGAGGCCGTTGAGTCCGCACTCGTGACTGCGCTGGAAGCCGCCGTCCATCCCTCCGATGACCTGGTGGTCCTGTTCACGTCGGGAAGCCGCGGGGCGCCCAAGGGTGTCATCCACACGCATGGCGGGGGCGTGCGTGCCGTGACGTCGGGGCTGGACGCTCGATGTGTCCATCCCGATGAGCGGCTCTACATTCCGATGCCGTTCTTTTGGACCGGCGGCTTCTCCAGTGGCCTGATGACGGCATTGGCAGCCGGGGCCACGCTGTTGACAGAGGCGACCCCGGAACCTGAGGCCACGCTCTCGCTGCTGGAGAAGGAGCGGGTGACACTCTTTCGGGGTTGGCCGGATCAGGCAGTCCGGCTCGCTGCTCACCCGCGCTTCGCCCAAGCGGATCTGTCAGGCCTCAGAGGCGGGAGCTTGCCGGCCGTACTTCCGCCGAGCCTGCGATCGGTGCCGGGGGCGCGCGCCAACCTGTTCGGCATGACCGAGACCTTCGGCCCGTACTGCGGGGCGCGTGCCGACGTCGACCTGCCGGCGGACAAGTTCGGAAGTTGCGGCCGGCCGTTCGACGGTTTCGAGGTGCGCATCGTGGACCCGGAGACGGGGTTACCCAGCGGCACCGGGCTGCCCGGCGAGATATGGGTTCGGGGGCCCAACGTGATGCGTGGGATCTGTGGCCGGACCCGCGACCAGACTTTCACGGTCGACGGCTTCTACCGGACCGGTGATCTCGGCGCGCTCGATGAAGACGGCTATCTCTGGTATCGCGGTCGCCTCGATGACATGTTCAAAGTCAAGGGTGCCACTGTCTTTCCAACTGAGGTGGAGGGTGCGCTGCGGCGGCTCGAAGGAGTCCGGCAGGCTTTCGTGACCGACGTGCGCGATGACGACGGCACCGCTGCGGTGGGGGCGCTGGTGATCGGGACTCGCGGTATCGATCAGGTGGCCACGGAGGCCCGGTCGGTGCTCAGCTCGTTCAAGGTGCCGACGCTCTGGCTCCTGGGGGAGACCGATGAGGTGCCGATGACTCCCACCGGAAAAGTGGATAAGTCGGCGCTACAGGAACTGTTGCGAAGCAAGGGGAATCAGCGTGGCCGATGAGCCGGTAAGACTCCAGCGCGATGGCCACATCGCGACCGTCACCCTCGATCGTCCCGGCACCCGAAACGCCTGCAGCATGAGCATGTGGCTGACCATTCGCGACATCTTCCGCGAGCTTGCCGCGAGTGACGCCAGAGTCATCGTGCTCACGGGAGCCAACGGCGACTTCTGCTCCGGGGCAGACCTGACCCCCGGCAAAGACGATCCCGGCTGGGGCAACACGCTCATCGGGATGCGCCAGCTCGCCGAGTCGGTCCAATCCGTCCACGAATGTCCGATCCCCGTCATCGCCAAGGTCGACGGCGTTGCGGTCGGTGCCGGCTTCGGGCTGGCACTGGCCGCCGACATGCTGTTTTGCTCTGACCGGTCGCGCTTCTCCGTCATCTTCGCCAAGCTGGGCCTGAGCCTTGACTTCGGGACGTCGTGGTTCCTCGCGCAGCGAATCGGGATTCACCGCGCCAAGGAGATTGCGTTCACCGCCGAGATGATGGACGCGGCACGTGCCGATTCCCTCGGAATCGTCAACGCGGTAGTGCCTGCGGCAGAGCTCGATGCGAAGGTGGCCGATGTCGCCGGCCGCGTCGCCGCCGGTCCACCGATGGCGCTGTCCATGACGAAACGGGAGCTGACCAACGCCGCCAACTCCTCACTTGCGAGCGCGCTCGAGACCGAGGCACTTGCCCAGAACGTCAACGTCGGTACCGAAGACATGCGTGAGGCTCTCGCCGCCTTCTACGAGAAGCGCCCGCCGGTCTTTCGGGGCGCCTGATCACGCCCGTCATGGGGTCGCGTTGTGACCGAGTGAAGCTCTAGACAAATAATCTGCTGAACACCTACTGTTCGGAGCGTGCTCCACTCCTCGAATGTCCCGATCGAATGGTCGCTCGCTGATGCTCACCGGTGCATCGCCGACGCGATTCCTGACCGGGAGATGTTGGTCTGGCGAGACCAGCGACGCACGTTTGCGGAGGTCAATGCCCGCTCGGAGGCGTTGGCTCACCATCTGGTCGCCGCCGGCCTAGGCGTTCGCCGAGAACGGTCGGCACTGCAGCGCTGGGAGTGCGGCCAGTCTCAGGTCGGCATCCTCATGTTCAACCGTCCGGAGTACATCGAAGCGATGCTCGCCGGCTTCAAGGCCCGCACCTCGCCCTTCAACGTCAATCATCATTACACCGGCAAGGAAGTCGCCGGCCTGCTGGACATGATGGCCGCCGAAGCCGTCATCTATCAGAAGAGCCTCGGCCCGCTCTTGCGGGAGGCTCTGGGGTCCAGCAGCCTGCTGCTCATCGAGGTGCCCGATGAGTCGGATGTCGAGTCCCTGCCGGGTTGTCTGCGCTACGAGGAATTAGTCACGGCGAGCGTTACCGAGGGGGAGTTGCCGGCGTCGTCTCCGGACGATCTCTACACCTTGTGCACGGGCGGGACGACAGGACGTCCAAAGGGCGTCCTGTGGCGCCAAGGCGACATCTTTGTGGCGGGTATGGCCGGCGGGGAACCGCTATCGCCGGCAGCGCTGCAAGAGCGGGTCCGCGGGCCCCAGGAGACGTGGATGGGGGCCTCGCCATTGATGCATGCCGCCGCGCAGTGGACGGTGTTCTCCGGACTGCATTCCGGCGCGCGCGTGGTGCTGCACGATGACTCGAACCGTTTTGACGCGGCGACGATTCTCGGCGTTGCCGAGCGGGAACGCGTGAACATGATGTCGATCATCGGCGACGCCTTCGCCCGCCCGATGGTCGCCGAACTGGGCCGGCGAAGCTATGACCTGAGTGCTTTGCACCGGCTGGGAACCGGGGGCGCGTTCACCAGCCTCGACCTCAAAACGGCGCTGCTGGAAGCGCTGCCCCATCTCACCGTGGTGGACGGGTATGGCTCCTCCGAGACCGGCGGCATGGCTTTCGGCGCGATGACGAAGGCCGGCGGCGGCACCACACTCATGCCGGGTCTGGGCGCCGTTATCGTCGCGGAGGACCGCAGCCGCTTCCTGAACCCCGATGAGACCGAGCTGGGTTGGACCGCGCGGCGCGGGCGCATCCCGCTCGGTTACCTCAACGATCCAGCGGCCACCGACAAGTCGTTTCCGATGATCGAAGGCGAGCGGGTGTCGCTGCCAGGAGACCGGGCCCAATACGCCGACGGTCAGATCAAAATGCTGGGCCGCGATTCGCTCGTCGTCAACACAGGTGGGGAGAAGGTGTTCGTCGAGGAAGTCGAGGAAGCCATCTGCCGGCATCCTCAGGTGATCGACGCCCTCGTCATCGGCCGGCCGAGCGAGCGATTCGGCCAGGAGGTTGTGGCCGTCGTCGAGACAACCGGAGAAGTATCCCTGGAGGAGCTCCGCGAGTTCTGCAGCACAGATCTGGCCCGGTTCAAACTTCCGCGGGCTCTGATTGAGGTGGATTCCATCTCCCGTCACGCGAGCGGGAAAGCCGACTACGCCTGGGCGCGCATCGTCGTTCAGCAGAGTGTGGAAGTAGCCACGACATGAGTGATGGACAAGTGCCGGCAGCAGACGTGACCGGCGTCCGGGCTGACGACCGCCAGCGGCTTACCCCCGATGTGGTGGCTCGCGCCCGGCTGGCGGACGGGTATTTCTATGCGGGCGAGACGCACGACGTCTATGCCGCACTGCGTCGTGAGGCGCCGCTGTACAAGGACCCGTCCAGCGACCTCTGGGGCGCCATGACCTACGAGCTCGTCGAGTTCGTCAGCACCCATCCGGCGATCTTCAGCAGCGCCAAGGGTTCACGGCCGTTCTACGGTCAGGTAAACCACATGATCGACATGGACAACCCGGCTCATATTCAACGCCGTGGTCTGGTCAGCAAAGGGTTCACGCCGCGCCGGATCGCTGAGCACGAGCAGCGGGTGAGTCAGCTCTGTGACGACATCCTCGACACGATCTGCGAGCGGGGCTCGGCCGAATTCATCCACGAGGTCGCCGCGCAGCTTCCACTGATCGTCATCGCTGACATGCTGGGAATCCTGCCCGAGGACCGCAGCATCGTGCTGCAGTGGAGCGAGGATCTGCTCGGAGCCGAGCCGGCAGATGGCCAAGTGACCACCCGTGGCATGGACGCGATGGCCGCCTACAACGAATATGCGGCTGGGGTGGTCGCCGAGCGTCGGCGTAATCCCGGCGACGATCTCATCAGCATCCTGGTGAATGCGGAGATCGACGGCGCGCGGCTGTCGGATGAAGACGTCATCGGTGAGACCCTGCTGATCTTGATCGGCGGCGACGAGACCACCCGTCACGTCATCGCCGGCGGCATTGAGCAGCTGCTGCGCCATCGCCAGCATTGGGATGCGCTGCGGGGCAATCGCGGCGGCATCCGGCTGGCCGTTGAGGAGATGCTGCGCTGGGTGTCTCCGGTCAAGAACATGAACCGCACCCTCACCCGTGACTACGAGCTCGCCGGCCAGCAGTTGGCCGCCGGTGACCAGCTGCTGCTGATGTACGAGTCCGCCAATTTCGACGAGACGCATTTTGCAGATCCTGAGACATTCACACCCGATCGCGAACCCAATGACCACGTCGCTTTCGGAGTCGGTTCGCACTTCTGCCTCGGATCGAATCTGGCCCGGTTGGAACTGCGGGTACTTCTAGACCGGGTGCTCGAGCGGCTGCCGGATCTCGCGCTGGCCAGTGACGGGCCGCTTCCCCAGCGGCCGAACTTCTTCATCAGCGGCATCGAACAGATGCCTGTGACCTTCTCACCGGTGAAGCCGCTCGGCGACAAGGGGCTCGTACTGGCTTAGCGGTGCTTGGTGGCCCCAGCAAGATGGTCGGGCACGGCTAATCCAAGGCGGTTCGTGCCCAGTCCGTGAGCATTGGTGCCAGCAGCGGCCAGCGCTCGAACAAGCTGCCGCCCGCCGCGAGCCGTGCCTCTCCGCGCTCGATCCACTCCCGGTCGCCCCACGGAGGCTCCACCAGTTGCGCATGAGGCAGTAGCTCGGCCAGTTGTTCCGAAGTTGCCCGGGTATGAGAGACGTCGCTGACGCCGCTGCGAAAAACCAGCGTCGGAAGCGAGACGTTGCGTGCTTGCGCGTCCGGCAGACCTGGAATCAATTCGGTGTCGCTCGGGCAGTAGGCCGCCATCCACTGCTCCATCGTCGCGACGAATTGCTTCGGGTCGGTGTCCAGAAACTTCTGTCGATTGGCCGGATTGCGCTCGATGACCTCAGACCATTCATCCAGCTCTGCAACCGGCTTCATGTCGCCGTTCCAGGCGGCCACCAGCGAGTCGCCGCAGTAGTGCACGCCCAGGCTCATGAGCCCATAGACGCCGCCGCTGATCCACCAGACGGCCAGTCCAGCGGCGATCTCCGGGTGGCGCGCCGCGGTGAGCAGGGACACGCGGGATCCTCCCGACCCTCCGGCGATGACGGCGGGCGTCATTTCCAGTTGCTTCAGTAGCGCTGCCAGCACGTCGGCCTGCATTGCTGATTCCGATGTTCCCCGAAAGCACACGTCGGAAGCGCCGGTATTCGGCCGGTCCCAGATCAGGACCTGATTGCCCCGTTCGGCCAGCGCTTGAGCCAGCTCTCGCACGCCGGGGTAGTCCTTGCTGAACCGGCCGCCCGGGGTGATTGCCCACGGTCGTCCCTCGCCGATGACCTCGTACGCGATGTCAAGGCCCTCAACTGTTGCAATCGGCATGGGGCAATCTTAATGTCGACGTCTATGTTAAACAATGAGTTCGTCGTCGATGCCGACTCACACTGGTCCGAGCCCGCGGACCTCTTCACGAGCCGGGCTCCCGCCCAATACCGCGACCGCCTTCCGCACGTGGAGGAAGTCGACGGGGAGCCGACGTGGGTCTTCGATGGGACGCCGGTCGGCCGGTTCAGCGCCGGCGGTGTGATCGCTCGCGACGGCTCGAAGGAAAGCTCGTACCGAGCGCTGTTTGAATGGACCACCGAGGACATTCACGTCGGCGCCTACGACCCCAAGGTGCGGCTCGAGGTGCTGGATGAGTGCGGGATCGACGCGCAGATCATCTTTCCGAGCACCATCGGCCTGGGCGGCCAGGGCCTCGGTGCCGGCGACGATCCCGTCATCACGCGGCTGGCTGTCGAGATCTACAACGACGCGATGGCAGAGATTCAGGCCGACTCCGGAAACCGGTTGCTGCCGTTGCCCTTGATGCCGGCCTGGAGCGTCGAGGACTGCGTGCGGGAGGCGCAGCGGGTGGCTGCACTCGGCGCCCGCGGCGTGAACATGACATCAGACCCCCAAGACCTGGGAGCCCCGGATCTGGCGAACCGGGCTTGGGATCCGTTCTGGGAAGTCTGCTCCGATCTCCAGCTACCGGTGCACTTCCACATCGGTGCGAGCGTCACGGCGATGTCCTTCTACGGGAAATACCCATGGGCGTCGCATCCGATGAACACCCAGCTGGCGATCGGCGGAACCCTGCTTTTCATTGGCAATGCCCGGGTGGTCACGAACGTGATCCTCGCCGGAATCTTCGACCGTTACCCGAAGCTGAAGATGGTGTCGGTCGAGAGCGGCGTGGGATGGATTCCCTTCATCCTCGAGGCTCTCGACTACGAGATGGCGGAGAATGCTCCCCGCGAGCTCGACCAGATGTCGAAGCTGCCTTCGGAGTACTTCAAGAGCAACCTGTATGCGACTTTCTGGTTTGAGAACAATCGCAACAAGCTGCCTGATCTGATCGAGTCGGTGGGCGAGGACAACATCTTGTTCGAGACCGACTTCCCGCACCCGACCTGCCTCTACCCGAACCCGCTTGCGTCGGTCGTCGACAAGATGGCGACGCTGTCGCCGGATGCGCGCCGCAAGATCATGGGTGAGAATGCCCGGAAGCTCTACCGGCTTTGAGGGCTCGCCGTGCAGGTCTGCCGCCGTGCTTGGCCATTGCTCTCGTGGTCGCGCTGACGCTGGCCGGCTGTTCCAGCAGCGCCAGTAAAGCTGCCGTGCCAACCGGGCAATCCCCAGCGCCTACAGCGCCTACAGCGCCTTCGGCCAGTGCAGCGTCGCGCCCGAACGGTCCGGCGGCAGATCTGTCGAAGGAGCTGACGGGCGGAAACGGCGTCTTCATGGCTTCATCGACGCCCCCGGTCTTGAAGCCTGTCGGATATGTCCAGCACGAGTACGCAGCGGCGGGCACGGCGACCTCCTACGGCGCTAGCGGAGCACTGGGTCGTGACGGCCGGTGGACATTAGTGCCCAACGGCTCGGCGGCGTACCGCACCCGTGTGGTCGTGCGGATGCCGGCGAAAGCCTCGGCGTTCAGCGGCGTCGTGGTCGTCGAGTGGCTCAACGTCAGCAGCGGGGCCGATTCCGACCCGGAGTGGGCGATGATGCACGAGGAGATCGTGCGCAACGGTGACGCGTGGGTAGGAGTGTCGGCTCAGCGGATCGGCGTGGTCGGTGGACCCGTCGTCGTCAAGGTCAACGTCCCCGGTTCTGATGCGGCCGGCAAGGGGTTGAAGGCGCTCGACCCTGCGCGCTACGGATCGCTAGAGCATCCCGGCGACGGCTTCTCCTTCGACATGTTCACCCAGGTGGCGCGCGCCATCCGGCAAGGCCAGGGGTTGGACGGGCTGCGACCGAAAAAGCTCATAGCCGCAGGCGAATCGCAGTCAGCATTTGCGATGGTGACGTACTACAACGGCGTACAACCGCTGACTCACGAGTTCGACGGATTCTTCGTTCACAGCCGTGGAGCCGCTGGGCTGCCTTTGGCCGCACCCGGTCAATACGCTGGTATCGCTGATGCCATCGGCCGCGGTCCGACGATCCTTCGCACCGACCAGGATGTGCCAGTCATGGACGTGCAGACCGAGACCGACGTGTTGGGCATCCTTGACTCCTACGCAGCCCGTCAACCGGACACCGATCGATTCCGGCTGTGGGAAGTTCCCGGGACGGCGCATGCTGATGAGCATCTCGTTGGTGCGGCCAACGCAAAATTCTTCGCCTGCGGGGTACCGATCAACAATGGCCCGATGCACACCGTTGCCAAGGCGGCCCTTGCCGCGCTCACGACCTGGATCGAGACGGGCAAGGCGCCGATCATCGCTCCGCGCATTGACGTGGCCGGCGGCAGCACTCCCAAGATCGTGCGCAACGGTGACGGCATCGCCCTGGGTGGGATCCGAACGCCCCCGGTGGACGTTCCGGTCGCAACCCTGTCGGGGGCACCCGGGCCGACCTCGTCCACGATCTGCCTGCTGGTCGGATCGACCAAGCCGTTTACGGCAGCGCGGCTGTCGCAGCTGTACACCTCTCGCGCCGAGTATCTGCAGAAGTACGACGCAGCCACCGACGCGACTATCAAGGCGGGTTTCGTGCTGCCGCAGGATCGCGCCGCGCTACTGGCCTACGCCGATCCCTCTGCAATCGCTGGGTAAGTCATCCCAGGACGGTGGCGACCGAGCCCCCGTCGACCAGAAGGTCTACGCCCGTCACGAACGACGCCTCGGGTGACACCAGGAAA
This sequence comes from uncultured Actinomycetota bacterium, assembly GCA_963737695.1. Classification (GTDB taxonomy): domain Bacteria; phylum Actinomycetota; class Actinomycetes; order Frankiales; family Frankiaceae; genus DATAZK01. Next base: position 1,107,866 of record CAVTTQ010000008.1, on the reverse strand, counting down.
CAGGCGGCCGCTGCCACTTCGTCGGCGCTGCCCTGTCGCTGGAGCGGGCTCATCTCCACCAGCGTCTTCATATATGGCTGGTTCGCGAATTCCTGTGCGCCCATAGGGGTCTCGATGATCCCGGGGGATATCGAAACGATGCGCGCGCCGCGCGCGCCCCAGGCGGACGCCACTTGGCCGACGTAGCGCCGGACCCCGTACTTGGACACCGAGTACGCGATCCCGGTGTCCTCAAGATTCGCGCCGGCTTCGACCAGCGCCTCATACAGGTCAGGGCTGCGGGGCTGATCCAACAGGGTCTTCAGATGACTGCTGTCGAGGTAGTGACCGGCAGTGGAGGCGAAGCACACCAGGGCTCCGCCGCTGCGCATACGGGGGAGCAGGGTCTCGGCCACCCGAGCTGTGCCCGTCAGGTTGACGTCCAGGATGGTGCGTCCCGGGGCCATCGTCGGGGACAGCCCCGCCGTCAGGACCGCGGCATCGATCTCGCCCAGCTGCTCGGCGACGGCCGTCACGTCAGCGTCACTCGTGATGTCGCATCGGATGTGCTCTGCACCCAGCTCTCCCGCCAGGGCTTCGAGTCGTTCCGCCGAGAGGTCGGCCAGCAGCAGTCGGTCTCCGGGTACTGTCGCCCGAGCGAATCTGCGGGCCACCGCCTCACCCATGCCGGATGCGGCTCCTATGACCAGCCTGTTCGTCATGGACGCTCCTCGTTTTGGGTGACGGCTACCGATGGCGCCTGCGACAGTAAACGCAGATCACGGCTTGGTGACAATCCTTGACTTCGACGTCAATAAAAAAGTAACTTGCCTCACATGTCAGCCCCCCACCGCCTTGCCAGCCGCAAGAAAGCGGCCAGTGCCATCGTCGCCGCCGCCCTGCTGAGTGTCGCCGCCTGCGGCTCGTCGAGCTCCGGTGGTAGCGGCGGGGGCGGCAGCAGTAGCGCACCCAGTGGCGGGTCCAGCAGCGGTGGAACTACCGGCAAGACCGTCGATGTGACCGTAGGCGTCCTGGCGGACATCACCGGTCTTGGAGCCTCGGGAAACAAGACCACCGTCGAAGGCGTCAAGGCCGGCACGATCTATGCCACGCGCAACGGCGTCCACGTCAAATACATCGTCGGCGACACCGCTACGAACCCGGCTACGGCGCTCTCAGCGGCACAGAAGTTCGTGACGCAGGACCACGTCGACGCCGTGATTGCGGTGTCGTCGTTGACCTTCGCCGCGGCGCCCTACCTGACGGCCCACAAGGTCCCGGTGATCGGTGCCGGCGAGGACGGGCCGGAGTGGACCAAAGCGACGAACATGTTCTCGGTCTTCGGCGCGTTGAACACCACCAAGGTGACCGACACCCTCGGCAAGTTCTACAAGATGGAGGGCGTCACAACCGTCGGTGCTGTCGGCTACAGCATCTCGCCGCTGTCGTCGGAGGCGGCGAAAGCATCGATTGAGTCGGCAAAGTCGGTGGGTTTGAAGGACGGCTACCTCAACGCCAATTTCCCCTTCGGCAGCACCGATGTGCAGCCGGTCGCGCTGGCGATGAAGTCGGCCGGGGTTGACGGGTTCACCGCTACGACGGACCCGAACACCGGATTCGCTCTGGTCAGTTCGCTTCGCCAAGAAGGTGCGAATGTCAAGGTCGCCATCTTTGCCACGGGCTACGGCGGCGACCTGCTGCAGGCCGGGCCGGGCGCATTGCAGGCGGCGCAAAATGTCTACTTCTCCCTCGGATACGAGCCGATCGAAATGCAAACGACGGCCACCAAGCAGTTCGCGAGCGACCTGAAGTCCGCCGGCGTGAACAGCCAGGCGACCTACGCCGAATACAACGGCTACGTCTCGGTCGGGCTACTCGTCCGGGCATTGAAGGCCAACGGCGGCAACACGAGTCAGGCCTCCATCATCTCCACGCTCCAGGGTGTTCATGACTGGGATGCACTGGGACTGTTCGGCGGTCGCAAGCTCGACATCAATGACCGCACCAACATCGTCGGTGGCGTCGACAACTGCTCCTGGGTGACCAAGCTGCAGGGCAGCAAGTTCACGCTCGTCAAGGGCGCCGACCCGATCTGCGGCAAGGTCTTGGACGGCGTGACGGTCTCGCCCTCCTCTTAAAGGACGGTCAGAGCAAGTTCGGCGGTACGAAGTTGCCCCAGCCGGTCTCGGGCCAGTTGAACCATCCCGACGAGGCTGAGGTGCCGCCGTCCGGGTGCAGCGTCGTTCCGGTGACGTAGGCCGACATTCCGGAGGCCAGGAAGACCACGCAGCTCGACACTTCGGTCACGTCACCGGCCCGGCCCATCGGGATGCCGACGTGCAGGATCCGGGCATCTCTCGGCTCCGCCTCCGTGCCGCCCAACCGGACCATGTTCGGCGTGGGCGTGTAGTCGGGAGCGACGTTGTTAACTCGGATCCGATCGGGGGCGACCTCGACCGCGAGGGTGCGGGCGAACTGTTCGACGGCTGCCTTGGCCGCCGAGTACACCGCGAAGCCGGGCGCCGCGCGGTGCGCCTCGATCGTCGTGAGGTTGATGATGCTGCCCCCGCGGCCGCCGGCTCTCATCAGAGGGATCGCCAGCGAGCAGGCGTGAAATACGTGCATCAGGTTGGTCTGCAGCAGCGCGTTCCAGCCCTTGGGCGTGGTCTCGGTGAACGGCGCCCGAAAGGTTCCGCCGACCACATTCACGAGCGTGTCCAGCCGGCCCCAGCGTTCATGGGCAGCATCGAAAAGTGACTGGAGAATTTCGGGATCACGGGCGTCGCCGTGCGCGGCCAGCACCTCAGGCCTGGACGCGCGCAGCCGCTCCACAGCCGCGGCGTCGATGTCGACCGTGGCGACCTCGACCCCGTTGTCGGCCAGGTCAGTCACGATGGCCAGCCCAAGCCCGCCGGCGCCGCCGGTCACGAGGGCAACGGTGCCGGCGAGTCCGGCGCGCTCCTCGAACCAACCCATCAGGCGCGCCCCATCAGAGGAGGTACGTGGCGCCGAAAGCCTCGATGAATTCAAGGGTTTCGGCCGGTTCAGCGCGCGGATGCGACACCAACACCCAGGTGGCGCCGGCCTGTTCGATCTCGACCAGTGCCTCGCGATGACGGTCGGCTTCGAGCGTCGGCTGGTATATCGAGGAGTCCGAATACGTGTACGTCATGTCGAGGGGCTCGGTGCGTCCGGCGGCTGCTGCCTGCTCGCGGACGACCCGCATCGCGGCGGCCACGTCGTCGAGTGAGCTCATCTGCGCGGTCTGCGTCGTGCGGGTGAGCTCGGGGGATGCCCAGCATCGGCATCCAACCCTGCGCCCGCTCAGCGACTCTGCGCCGGCTGTTCTTGGAGTTGCCACCGATCCAGATGGGAATCGGGTCTTGCGCCGGCCGGGGTCGAGCCATGACGTCACGTGCGTTGAAGTGAGTGCCCTGATAGCTGAACGGCTCCCCGCTCCAATGCAGGGGAAGGCAATCGAGCACCTCGTCGAACAGCACATTGCGTTCGTCCATGTCGACGCCAAGGGCGTAGAACTCCGACTTCTGATAGCCGGCTCCGAGGCCCAGGATGAGCCTGCCGCCCGACAGCCTGTCGAGCGTGGCGGCCGCCTTGGCGAGCACGAACGGATTGCGGTAGGGCGCCAGCGCCAGGTAGGTGAGCAACTTCAGACTTTTGGTGGCCGCCGCGACGTAGCCCAGGGCCACGAAAGGATCGAGGCTCTGGTGTCCACCGGAAGCCAGCCAGCGGGCACCCGGGATGGGGTGTTCGGTCAGCGAGATGCCGTCGAAGCCGGCTTTTTCGGCTGCACGTGCCACCTCGTCGAGTGGACCCGAGTCGAGCATGTCGCCCTCGGGACCGTTGGTCTCGGGGTACTGGAAAACGAACTTGAGGGTCATGAGGTGAACACCGTAGACGATGCGCCCCACAGTTGCGCAATTGGCTGCTGAAGGGGATTCGATCAACCCCAACGGGCAACTCCGCCCGACAGGTTCGGTCCCGCGTTAACCTGCGGACACCCAAAACCGAGGAGCTGCCAGATGATCCCCCCAGACCAGTCACCAGGGTTGCGCGGCGTGGTTCGGCAGTTCGGATTTGTCGTCCCCGACTTGGACCAGGCGATCGCGTCATGGCTGCGCGTGGGGGTGGGCCCCTGGTACGTGATGAGGCATATCCCGCAACGTGCTCTGTATCGCGGCAAGCCATGCGAAGTCACGCTTTCAGTCGCCTTCGCCAATACCGGTGATATGCAGATCGAGCTCATTCATCAGGCCGACGAGACTCCCAGCATTTACACCGAGTTCAGTGCGGCGAGCGGTGGCACGTTCAATCAGCTGGCCTGGTGGGTCGATGATTTCGAGGCAGCGCTGAATTCGGCGCAGGCCGCCGGCTGGCCCGTCGTGTGGACAGGGGCCGGGGAGGACGCCGTGCGCTACGCCTACCTCGAGCCGCCGGCCGGTCCCGCGGCCATCGTCGAGATCATGGAGCTGAACGAGTTGAGCGGGGGAATGGCGACCCTCGTCCGTGAGGCCGCCGCCGGCTGGGATGGAAGCGATCCCATCCGTTCACTGGCCGGCTGAATTCAGGAGAGCTGCGAACGTCCCCGAGCCGTGACTTCGGCGCGGCGTTCGCCCACCAGGGTCATCCCCGCCTGCCAAGATTCAGCAAGCCGGCCTTCGAGCAGATGAGCCTCGTCCAGAGTGGCGGTATTGGCCAGCTGCCGGTAGTGCGTCAGCAGCTGGCGGACGCCCTCCTGGTCGTTGCCCACGATGTCGGCTGCCAGCTGCCGGGTGTAGGCGAGCAGCTCGCCGTGCGGCACGACGTGATTGACCAGGCCGTACCGCAAGGCGTCATCGGCTGTCAGGAAGTTGCCTGACAGCGACAGTTCGATGGCTCTTCTCAGTCCAAGCGACTGGGCCATCAGGACGGTCATCCCGCCTCCGGGCATGACACCCACTCGAGCATGGGTGTCGGCGAAGCGGGCGCGCTCGGAAGCGACCAGAAAGGTGCATTGGAGAGCGACCTCCAGCCCACCTGTGACGGCGACTCCGTTGATCGCCCCAATCACCGGTTTGTCGATCACCGGCAGGAAGCGAAAGAGCCCATTCGAGTCGCGCTCGGGCCCCTGACCGACCGGCCGGGTCTCGGCGGAAGGCGGGCTTTCCCCAGCAGCCTCCTTGAGGTCGACACCGGCACAGAAAGCCGGGTCCGCGCCCGTCAGGATGACGGCGTCAACACCGGCGTCACTACCGGCTGCTTGGACGGCATCCCAGAGCGCGTACATCAGAGCCCGGCTCAACGCGTTGCGCGCTTCGGGCCGGTTCAAGGTCAGGGTCGCGATCCGGCTTTCGATGTCTACGAGTACGAGCGGTTCAGTCGCCATCGTTGACCTCCACGAGCTGGGCCCGAAGCTGCACCAAAACGGCGGGGGATACGCCGGCCTCTCCCACGAGATAGCCCTCGACCGAGCCGTACCGCCGGCGCAGCATGACCAACAAGCTCGCCATCGCAGATCGGGGCGCTCCGAGCACCGGCATATAGCGAGTGAGGTCGAGGTCTGGATCCCTGAGCTTCAGCCGGGCGATCATGCCTTCGGTGAAGTGGACCGCGCTGAGCTCGTAGTCGTCCAGGATGTCCGTTTCAGAGACACCGAGGACCGACAGCAGCAGCGCCACACTCATTCCGGTGCGGTCCTTGCCCGCTGTGCAATGAATGAGCGCCGGTGTGCCCGCCGGATCAGCCAGGCCGGTCAGCAGCCGGCCGAACGTGGACGCGGCCGATTCGGCCATGCCTTCATAGATGCGCTCGAGAAAGTCCGGCGGCAACGCCTCGACCCGGCCTTCGACCAGGAGATCAGTGAGCTCCCGAGTCTTGGCTGCGGCGCCGCCGATGGGCAGAGATTGGGAGCTGATCCCCTCGGGCAGGAGGGAGGGCGCTCGCTGCCGCTCCTCCTCGCCCCGCAGGTCATAGACGACGCGCAGCCCCAGCCGGCCGACCGCTACGAGGTCCGCTCCGGTGAGCCGGTCCAGCGCGGCGGAACGGTAGATCCGGCCCCAGCGAACGTTGCCGCCGCCGGCACTGGCGTAGCCCCCGATGTCGCGAAAGTTAGAGCCGCCCTGGAGGACGACGAGCCGGCTGCCCTCCATGAAGGCCATCCTCTCCTACCGTGGCGCCGCGGCGTGGCGCCGCGGATTCCGCCTGGGCAGTTCGACGGATCTGTCGAAACCCTAACGCACCGACACTCTGCCGCGTGACCTGCCCAGACAGCCGAATCCGCCGAGGTTTCGGAGCGTTTCGTGAACGCCCCTTCTCAGAACGAATACCTCGGCATACGATCACGAGAATGGAGTTCTCCGGGGGGATTTCTGGCGCGCAACAGTTCTCAACAAACCTTGACTTCGACGTCAAAAACTGTAACTTCACTCACACGTCGGCCGTAAGGCGCTTGCGCCGAACATCCGAGCTGCCGCACACCGTTTCAGCGAAGGAGCGTTGGTGACGACACGCCCAGCCGTGAAGCGCCCTGGCATCGGGCCACTCGCCTTTGACGCACTCACCTTCGACATTGATGCGCCCCAACCGGCGGCCTGCTAACTCGGGCGTCGGCGCGAAGGAGACCTGATGCTGCAATACGTGCTGGCCGGGCTGGCGCTGGGTTCGATTTACGCCATTGCGGCGTCAGCGCTGGTCGTTACCTACGTGTCGTCCGGGGTGCTGAATTTCGCCTTCGGGTCGATGGCGTATGTGGTTGCCCGGGTGTACTTCTGGCTCAATTCGCAGCACCACATGTCGACGTTGTCCGCCGGGTTGTTGTCGATTCTGGTGTTGGCACCGCTGCTGGGGATTTTCCTTTACGCCGTGCTGTTCCGGTTCGTGCGGGGCCGGTCGACGCTCATCAAGGTTGTGACGACGATCGGTCTGTCGGTGGCGCTGCCTCCGATTTCCGACATCATCTTCGGCACTCAGGCGATCACGTCGGCGCCGGGCCTGGCGTCACTGTCTGACAAGCCGTTCCACATCTTGGGCACGGTGGTGACCACCGATCAGGTGATCACCTACGGGTTCCTGGTTTTCATCGCCTTGGCCGGCACGCTGGTGCTGCGGTTCACCGACATCGGCCTGCGGGTGCGCGCGATGGTGGATTCCGAAGCCATGACGTCGCTGTCGGGCACCAACCCGAATCGGGTCTCGGTGGGGGTCTGGGCGGTCAGTGCCACCTTGGCGGGCTTGGCCGGGGTGTTGGTGGCCCCGACCAACGGCTTGTCGCCGGTGGGTATGACGACGCTGATGGCCGCAGCGTTCGCCGCGGTGGTGGTGGCTCGGTTGACGTCGCTGGCTGGTGCCATCGCCGCCGCTCTCGCGATGGGTGTCGTCACTGACGTCATCCAGAAGTACCTGCCGCCCAACAGCGATTTCACCGCGGCCATCATCCCGAGCATTCCGTTCGCGTTCATCGCGGTAGCGCTGATCATCCAGACGCTCACGTCCAAGACGGTCGATGAGTCGGCAGGTGTGGGCGGCCCGTTGGATCGCGCGGTGAAGCCGGCGAATGCGGAGGCGGAGGATTCGCTGCCGCCCGCGCCCGGCTCCAGCTGGGAAAGGGGACTGACGGCTATCCCCTTGCTCGCGGTGGCCGCCCTGCCGCTGATCTTCTCCGGGTCCGCCTACTGGCTGGGCCTGACCGCACTGGGGATGTGTTACGGGATCACGTTCCTGACGTTCACGGTGGTCACGGGCGAAGGCGGGATGCTGTGGCTGTCGCAGATCGTCTTTGCCGGCGCGGGGGCGATGGCCGCCGCGCAGTTCGTCATCGTCTGGCACATCCCGGTACTGCTGGCGATCGTGATCGGCGGGGTGATCGCCGCGGTGGCCGGCGCCATCATCGGCCTGCTCACGATCAGGCTGGGCGACTTGTACGTGGCCCTGGCGACGCTGACCTTCGGGCTGCTGGTGGAGACGCTCATCTTCAGCCGGGAGCGGTTCCTGCAAGGCGGCCTCGGCGTCATCATCAACCGACCGAAGTTCGCCCAAGGCGACCTGGCTTTCTCCTACCTGGCGTTCGGGGTCTTCCTGCTGTTCGGTTTTCTCACCTGGAATCTGCGGCGGTCCACCAGCGGACTGGCGCTGCGGGCGGTGCGTGACAGCACCGCGGCGTCGCGCACGCTCGGCCTGAGTGTCGTGCAGGTGAAGGTGCTCGTCGGTGCCCTGGGTGCCTTCGTCGCGGCGGTCGGCGGCGGGTTCTTGGCGATGGATGTGCTGGTGGCTCAGCCGTCGTCGTTCTCCACCTTCGCCGGGCTGGTCTGGCTCGCTGTCGTTGTCACCTTGGGAATCCGTTCCATCACTGCTGCGGTGCTCGGAGGGCTGGCGTTCTCGCTGCTTCCGGGTGTGTTTACGACCTACGTGCCGGTCCGTTGGGGTGAGGTGCCCGCGATCCTGTTCGGGTTGGGAGCCATCGGCATCGCCCGCAATCCCGAAGGCGCCGTGGTGCAAGCCGGTCGACAGCTGCGCGGGCTACTCACCAGATTCCTTCCGCACGGCGAACCGGTCGGAGTCGTCACGCCGGCGATCGATCCGCTGGCACCCGGTGAGGTGGAGCAGCAGACGGCTGATGCGGGGCTGACCACGGCCGGCGCGGCGACGGTGTCGGATCAGGCGACGGATTCGACCGCAGTGTCGGGCTCGACGGTAAAGGCGAAGCGATGACCCAGCCGCAGGCGAAGGAGACCATGACGACCACCGCGCTTGCCGCCGGCCAACCGACCGGCTCAGCGGGCAATGTGCGGCTGGAATGTGTTGGCGTGACGGTGCGTTTCGGTGGTCTCGTCGCCGTCCGAGACGTCAGCTTGTCGCTGCCGTCCGGGCAGATCGTCGGGCTCGTCGGGCCCAACGGTGCCGGTAAGAGCACGCTGTTCGGTGTCCTTTCCGGGCTGCTTCGACCGACCCAGGGTCGGGTGCTGCTCGACGCGCAAGACATCACCGACACCCGTCCCCAGATCAGAGCGGCACGCGGGCTGGCCCGCACCTTTCAGCATCCGGAGCTGTTCTACGGCATGACCATCCGCGACCACCTGGTGATCGCGCATCGGGCCAAGCACGCCAAGCGCCGCATCCTGTCGGACGCTTTCACGCTCGGGAGCCTGCGTCCGGGCTCGAAGGCCGAGCAGGGAAGCGTCGACGAGCTGCTCGAGATGCTCGGCCTGACCGACATCGCCGACCGTTCAGCGGTCGGACTGCCGCTGGGAGTTGCTCGACTGGTCGAACTCGGTCGTGCGCTGGCGGCCACGCCCACCGTCCTGTTGTTGGATGAACCTTCATCGGGGCTGGACTCCACCGAGACCCAACGGTTTGAGAACGTGCTGGCCGGGGTCGCCAAAGAACGCGACATTTCAGTGCTCCTCGTTGAACACGACGTCGAACTCGTCATGCGCCTGTGCAGCACCGTCAACGTGCTGGACTTCGGAGCCTTGCTCGCCAGCGGCCCGCCGGCACAGATCCGAGCCAACCCGGCGGTGCGCGCTGCCTACCTCGGTGAAGAACTCCCGGCTCAGACGCAGATCGAGGCGGACGAAGGCGCCGTCGTCATACAGCTGGAGGAGGTTGCTGCGGCGCCCGCTACCGCAAGCACCCGTGGAGCTGCTGCCGGCTCCACCGCGGCGCTCCTGGAGGTCAAGGACCTTTCGGTCCGCTATGGCGATGCCGTTGCGCTCAGTGGGGTCTCCTTCGCCCTCCATGAAGGCAAGGCCCTTGCCATACTCGGCGCCAACGGTGCGGGTAAGAGCAGCCTGGCCCGGGCGATCTCCGGATTGGTACGACCGTCGGGCGGTCAGGTCACCTTCGACGGCCGCGACATCAGCACCAGAGCCCCGCACCGCATCCGACGGGGAGGGCTGGTCCACCTCCCCGAAGGCCGCGGCGTGTTTCGCAGCCTCACGGTGATGGACAACCTGCGCATGGCCGCTGCCGTCCAACCAGGACGGAAGGCCCGCAAGGAATCGGTCGATCTCGCCTTGGAGATCTTCCCGAGCCTGGCCGAACGTCGTCACCAGCGGGCCGGTCTGCTGTCGGGAGGCGAGCAGCAGATGCTGTCGCTCGCCAGGGCGCTGGCCACCTCACCCAAGGTCATCATCGCCGACGAAATGTCACTCGGGCTCGCCCCGCTCGTCGTCGACCTCGTCTTCGACGGACTGGTACGTGCCCGCACCGCCGGCGTCACCGTCATCATGATCGAGCAATACGTCCACCGCGCCTTGGGCTTTGCCGACGACTGCCTCGTCCTGCAACGCGGAACCGTCGCCTGGAAAGGCTCAGCAAACGACGCCGGCGGCGAAGTGCTCCGCCACTACCTCGGCGATGCCATGACGGCGGCCTCCTAGCCGCAATAGGCCGCCAAGCCGACGCTACGGCGTGATGTCGAGAACGACCTTGCCGATGGCCCGCCCATCGGCAACGTAGCGAAGCGCGGCCGCGGTCTCGTCCAGCGTGAAAGAAGCGCCGATGTGGGGTGCAATGCGCTGGGTGGCCAACAGCTCCAGGAGTTCCGCTTCGCCCTGTCGCATGGCTTCGGGGGCATGGGTCGCGAAGTCGCGGAATTGGAAGCCGAGGATCACGATGCCCTTCAGCAGCACAAGGTTCAGCGGGATGCGCGGAATCTCGCCCGCCGCATAGCCGACGGTCACGAACCGGCCGCCCCAATGCAGCGAACGCAGCGCGGGTTCTGACAGCTGCCCGCCGACGGGGTCAAGCACTACGTCCGCGCCCTCGGGGAGTGCTTTCCGGAGCGCCTGGCGAAGGTCTTGCGCCTTGTGGTCGATCAGCGTGGTTGCCCCTTGGCTCTTGGCGACCTCCAGCTTTTCGGGCGTGGACGCCACGGCCGTCACCGAAGCTCCCAGCTGGACTCCGAGCTGTACGGCCGCCAGGCCTACACCGCCGCCCGCACCGAGCACGATCAGTTCGTCACCCGGCTTGACCCGGGCGACCGATCGCAGCACGTGGTAGGCCGTGCGGTGGGCCACCCCGAACGCGGCGGCGGAACGCATGTCGATCCCGACGGGGATTCGGGTGAGTACGGACGCCGCCACGGCAATTTCCTCGGCGAATGCCCCGACCAGCACAGTGCCGATCACCGGGTCGCCCACTGCCACTTCGCGGACGTCAGGCGCCACCTCAGTGACCACGCCGGCAAACTCGCTGCCGGGTGTGAACGGCGGTGGCACCGTCAGCTGATAGTCGTTGGAGACGATCAGCACGTCGGGAAAATTGACCGAGGCCGCCGAGATGCTCACGCGAGCTTCTCCCGCTGCCAGCGACGGCGCGGGCACTTCGGTCACCTGGATGGTCTCGGGAGGGCCGTACGCGCTGCACAGGGCGGCTCGCACGTCAGGTCACCGGCCTTTCCACACCGGCGCCCGGCGTTCGACGAAGGCCATGGCGCCCTCTTTGGCGTCCTCGCTGCTGAACACCCGGGACTGCCAATCAGCAATGGCAGCAGTGGCTTTTGGCGCGTCGCTGACGCCGAGGCGTACCAGCTGCTTGGTGGCGGTCACTCCGAGCGGTCCGTTCGCCGCGATCCGTTCCGCGAACGAGATCGCGGTGGCGAGCACGTCGCCCGGGGCTACCACGGCGTTGACGAGCCCGAGCTGGTACGCGCGATCGGCGTCGATGCTGTCGCCGGTCAGCGTCATTTCCAGGGCGATGCTCAAGGGAATCCGGGTGCCCAGGAACGTCCCCCAGCCGGCCGGGAATAGCCCGCGCTTCACTTCCGGAAGCCCGAACTTGGCCTCCGACGAAGCGATGATGAGGTCGCAGCCGAGCAGCAGTTCGAAGCCGCCGGCCACCGCTGTCGCGTTCACGGCACCAATGACGGGCACCGTGACCTCGCCCCTGACCAGCCGCCAGAAGCCGTGCAACGCATCAGGACCGTCTTCGCCCGCTTGAGCACCTTCAGCAAAGTCGCGCAGATCCATGCCGGCGCAGAATGCTCGATCACCCGTGCCGGTGAGCACGATCGCGCGGATCTCAGGATCGTTCTCGGCCTCCGCGATGACTCCGGTGAAGCCGTTGAGGATCGCCCGGTTCAGCGCGTTGCGCGCCTCAGGCCGGTTCAACCGCACGATCAGGACGCTCCCGCGCCGTTCTCGTACCAGATCGCCGTCCTGCGCCGTCTCTGCCGGCGTGGCGGTCATCGGCCGTACGTCGTCGTCTCGGCGAGCTCGGCGGCTCCCGCCATCAACTCGGGCACGATCGGGCCGAACGCGAGCAGCTTCTCGTCGTCCCCGGCGCGCTGAAAGCCTTGCTCCAAAACGATGGCAAGCTTCCACTTGGCAAGGATCAGGTAGTAGTCGATGTCGTCGACCTGCCGCCCCGACACCTCGGCGTAGTGCGCGAGCATCTGGTCGCGCGAAGGCATGCCGCGCAGATCGACGTAGCTGGCCTCCGAGGCCTCGACGGCGCTGGTGTCCTCCGGCCAGCTCTGGATCATCCAGGCGAGGTCGAGCTTGGGGTCGCCGACCGTGCCCATCTCCCAGTCGACGATCGCGGCGAGCTGGGCAGGGGCACCGTGGCGGTACATCACATTCGCGAACTGGTAATCGCCGTGCATGAGACCGGGGATGAAATCGAGCGGCTTGTGGGTTCGCAGCCAGTTCGAAGCGACGTCCAAGCCCGGCAGCTCGCGGCCCTTGATCCGCTCGAGGAACCTCGTCCAGCGTTCGACCTGGCGTTCGTGAAAGCCGTCCGGCCGGCCAAGATCCTGCAAACCTCTGGCGCGCCAGTCCACCTTGGACAGCAGCGCGATGCCCTCGGCCAGTTGGTATGCCAGGCCCGGCCGGGCTGCAGCATCGGTGTCGAACGGCGCGGGCCATCCCTTCATCCCCATCGGCGACCAGCCGTCGACGAAGCCCATCAGATAGAAGCTGCGACCCAGCACTGACAGGTCATCGCAGGCCGCCACCGCCGCCGTGTGCGGGACATCGGTGCCATCGAGCGCCTCGATGATGCGCCACTCGCGCATGATGCCGTCATCCCGGCTCGCCGGAGCGCCCCCCGGCGGGATTCGCAACGCCGCATGAACGTCGCCGCGGGTGATCTCGTAGATCTCGTTCTGGGATCCGCCGGTGACGAACCGGTGCTCGATCGGTTCACCCTTGCCGAGCCCGATGCCGTCCATCCAGGACGCGAGCGCGTCGATGTCGATCATAGGTTTCCCACCTCGGCCTCGAGGTATTCGGCGAACTTTTCGCGGGCGGCGGCGCGCAGCTTCGGGATGTGCGCCGTCGGCCACAAGTCCTCCGTCGGCCGGTAATCGCGAAGGACCTGGCGGGCGACGGTCATCTTGTGCACCTCGGTCGGACCGTCAGCAAGACCCATCACGCCAGCGCCCAGAATCATTCTGGCGAAGGGCATCTCGTTGGAGACACCCAGCGCTCCGTGCACCTGCATCGCGCGCCACGCGATGTCGTGGAGCACGGTCGGCATCACGACCTTGGCGGTCGCGATGTCCTTGCGAACCTTTTGGTAGTTGTTGTGCTTGTCGATCGACCAGGCCGTGTAGAGCACGAAGAGCCGAAACTGGATGAGCTGGGCGTACGAGTCGGCGATGTAGCCCTGGACGAACTGCTTGTCGGCGAGCACCCCGGTCTTGGTCTGCCGGCTCAGCACCCGCTCGCACATCATGTCGATCGCCTTTTGCGCCAAGCCGATCGTGCGCATCGCGTGGTGAATGCGTCCGCCGCCGAGGCGGGTCTGGGCGATCGCGAAGGCCTGTCCTTCACCGCCGAGCAGACCCTCCTGCGGGACCCGGACGTTCTCGTAGTGGATCAGTGCGTGCGAGCCTTCATCCTCGGGTTCGCCGGCGAGACCCACGTTGCGGACGATGTTGATTCCAGGGGTGTCACTGGGCACCAGGAACATCGACATGCCCTGGTAGGCGCTGACGTCAGGGTTCGTCACGGCCATCACGATGAAGAAGGCCGCGGTCCTGGCGTTCGAGGAGAAGAATTTCCATCCGTTGATGACCCACTCGTTGCCGTCGAGCTCGGCCCGCGTGGTGAACAGGGTCGGATCGGCTCCGGCGTGGGGTTCGGTCATCGAATAGCAGGAGAACATCTCGCCATCCAGCAGCGGACGCAGGTACTGCTCCTTCTGCTCCGGAGTGCCGTAGTGCGCGATGATCTCGGCGTTGCCGGTGTCGGGTGCCTGGCATCCGAAGACGATGGGAGCCCACGAGGAGCGCCCCAGGATCTCGTTCAACAGCGCCAGCTTGAGCTGTCCGAAGCCCTGACCGCCAAGCTCCGGCCCCATGTGGGTGGCCCACAATCCGCGCCGGCGGACCTCGTCCTTCAGCGGATCGATGACCTTGCGGCGCGTGTCGTCCAGCGGGGTGAATTCCAGCCCGGGCCAGATCTGGTCGAGTGGCTCGACCTCTTCGCGTACGAACGTGTCGACCCAGTCAAGCTTCTCCTGGAACTCAGGATCGGTTTCGAAATCCCACGACATGGCTTTCCTCTCGTCGGATCTCAGAATAGGATTCTGAGTGTGGAGAATGCAAGTATCGGAGGCCGGAGATGAAGGCCGTCCGAGGCGCGGAGGGCGGCGTCAAGGTCGTCGATCTCGACGAGCCGCCCGGAATCGGTGAGGTGCTCCAGATCAAGTCCGCCAGCGTCTGCGGGTCCGATCTGACCTACCTCACGTTCGGCACCCGTGCGGTCCTCGGTCACGAACTCGCCGGAGTACGTGAGGACGGGACGCCTGTCGTGGTCGAAGCGATCTACGGATGCATGGAGTGCGAGCAGTGCCTGTCCGGTGCCTACAACCTGTGCCCGACTCACGCGCAGCGTGCACTCGGCATCAGCGCCGACGGGGGCATGGCGGAGCAGTTCCGAGCGCCCAGCGCCCGGCTGGTCCCACTGCCCCCCGGCCTTGATCTGCGCGACGCCTCGTTGGTCGAACCCGCGGCGGTGTCGTGGCACGCCCTGCGGCTCGCTGACACCCAGCCGGGCAAGCGCGTGGCCGTTGTCGGCGCCGGCGCGCTGGGACTGCTCGCCGTAGCCGGCGCCAAACGCATGGGCGCGGACGACGTCGCCATCGAGGCACGTCACGCCCATCAGATCGATGCGGCTGAGCAGCTGGGCGGCCGCATCGGAACCGTTGGGCGCTACGAGGTTGTGGTAGAGGCCGCGGGGAGCGCCGCGAGTCTGGCTCGCTGCGTCGAACTGGTCGCTCCGGGAGGCACCATCGTGGTGCTGGGCGTGCACCTGCGCCCGATCGAGCTGGACTGGATGCCGCTGTTTCACCGTGAGGCGCGGCTCATCCCGTCACTCGGATACTGCCGCCACGAAGGTGGACGCGAGATGGAGGAAGCGGCCGCGATGCTGGCGGAGGATCCCGCCATCGCCCGGGCAGTTATCACGCACCGATTCCCGCTGGAAGACGCCGTCGAGGCATTTCGGGTGGCCGGCGACAGGGCGGCGGGTTCGATCCGGGTGGTGCTCGAACCCTAGGGCTCCGGGCTCAGACGGCGCCTCCCTTGTAGATCTTGCCGCCCTTCATCACGAACGACACGTGCTGGGTGGTGGTGATGTCGAGGCTGGGGTCTCCCGGCACGGCAATGATGTCGGCGAGCAGACCCGTCTCGAGCTTGCCCCGGTCGTCGACGCCGATGAGCTCCGCGCTCATGACGGTGGCGGCTTGGAGCGCCTGCATCGGGGTCATGCCTCGGTCGACCATCGCCCACAGTTCCTTGGCGTTCTCGCCGTGGGGGATTGCCGGAGCATCGGTGCCGCAGGCGATCTTCACTCCGGCTGCAATCGCCTTCCCCAGCATCGCCCGCGCTTTCGGGAAGACTTCGGCCGCCTTCGCTTGCAATTCGGGCGCGGCCCGTGAGGTGTCGAGGCCTTCGGACAGGTAGCTCGTCGGCACCAGGAAGGTCCCGTGCTCGACCATCATCTGAATGGTCTCGTCGCTGGCCAGTGAACCGTGTTCGATGCAGTCGACGCCGGCGCGGATGCAGGCCCGGATTCCCGCGTCGCCATGGGCATGCGCGGCCACCTTGATGCCGGCGCGGTGTGCCTCGTCGACGATCGCCTCGAGCTCTTCGTCGGAGTACTGCTGAGCGCCGGCGAGCCCGCTGTGCGACATCACGCCGCCGGACGCCGAGATCTTGATGACTCCGGCGCCGTACTTGATCTGATAGCGGACTGCCTTGCGCACCTCGGGGACACCGTTGGCAATGCCTTCTTCGACGCTGAGCGGCATGATGCCCGGAGCCAGCCGCTGAAACATGGTCGGGTCGAGGTGGCCGCCGGTAGGGGTGATGGCATGGCCGGCCGAGACGATGCGCGGGCCGTCGATCCAACCGTTGTCGATGGCCCGTCCCAAGGCGACGTCCTGGAGGGATCCGCCCGTCTTCACGAAAAGCCCGAGGTTGCGGCAGCTGGTGAAACCGGCCAGCAGCGTGGTGCGGCAATTGACGATGCCGCGCAGCACCCGGAAAGAGGGATCGTCTTGCACGTCGCTGCGCCTGTTGCCGCCGTGCGGGCCGCCCAGGAGCATGTTGAGCTCCATGTCCATCAGCCCGGGCAGCAGCGTGACGTCACCGAGATCGATGTCCTCGTCGGTTGCCGGGACCTCCGCCGGGTTGACGGCGGTGATGCGTTCGCCTTCGACCACGATGACGGCGCCGGAGCGCACCTGGCCGGCGTCGATGTCCACCCAACGGTCAGCACGCAGAACTGTGGGGCTGGTGCTCATCGGAGGGCCTTTCGTCGCGGCGTCATTGGGCGGGCGGTGTCAGCGTGACCTCTAACCCCGGGTCGAGCTGCAGCCCGAAGCTGTTGAAGGCCATGGCCAGGCAGGTGTAGGTGCCGACGGTGAAGACAACTTCCATCAGTTGCCGTTCGTCCAACTGCGCGGCGAGCCGTTTCCAGGTGTCATCGCTGATGCGGTAGTTGTCGAGCAATTCATCAGTGGCCAGCAGGAGATCCTTCTCCACAGGAGTCCAGACGTCGGCCTCAGCTCCCACGGTGATGGCCTCCACCTCTTCGGGCGTGATGGCGAACCTCGGAGCGAGCCGGACGTGCTGTGCCCACTCGTAGAGCGAACCGGTCCGCCAGCCCACGCGCAGCACCATCAGCTCACGCGCACGGCGGTCCAGTACGGGGGAGTTCAGGAGCGCGCTGTTGAACGCGAGGAAGGGTCCGGCAAGCGACGGATGATTCATCAGCGTGCCGATGACGTTGGGGATCTCCATCGCATCCGGTCCGGTCGAGAAGAACCGCTGGGCGACCTTTTCCGGCATCCCGGCTCGCATTGCCGCGCGGACGTCGTCGTCCCAGCGCTCCCGGGGCAGGGGAGCGATGCGGGGGGAGTCCTCCGAACTCACAGATACCAGCCGCCATTGACGTTGAGCGCCTGGCCAGTGATGTAGCCGGCCTCTTCCGAGCACAGGAAGGTTGCGGCGGCGGCGATGTCACCGGGCGTACCGGCACGGCGCACCGGCGTCTGGGCAATCACCAGCTTCAGATCCGGCAGATCGCCCGTCTCCTTGGCGCGGTGCAGCATCGGCGTCTCGATGAAGCCGGGCGGGATGGTGTTGACGGTGATCCCGCGCGGCGCGTATTCAACAGCCAGCGCCTTCGTCAGTCCGATGACGCCGCCCTTGGAAGCGACGTAGTGCGCCATGCGCTTGGCACCCGATTGGGCACTCGAGGAAGAGATCGTGACGATCCGCCCCCAGCCGGCCGCGAGCATGTCGGGTATGGCGGCCTGCAGGCAGTTGAAGGTTCCGGTCAGATTGACGGCCAGCATGCGCGACCAGGCTTCGGCGGTGATGTCGGTGAAGGTGCAGAACTCGTCCAGTCCAGCGCTGGTGACCATGATTTCCACCGGCCCGAAGCTGCTGCGGACCTCGTCCAGCGCCGCGTCAACTGCCTTGCGGTCGCTGACGTCGGCCTGCGCCGCAACGGCCTGACCACCGGCATCACGAATGGCCTTGGCTGCCTCGTCCGCCGCCTCGGCATTGAGGTCGAGGATCGCTACGCGATTGCCGCGATCTGCGAGCTGACGGCCGATCTCGAATCCCATTCCGGACCCGGCTCCCGTCACCACGGCAACCCGACTCATGTGTTCTCCCTCGTCTACGGCTGGTGCGTGCCTATCACCCGTCGTCGCTTTCCGCAACGGCGACTCTCACGACTGAGAATGTGATTGTCGCACTCGCAGAGCAGGTCGGCCATGGCGGGCCGGGAGGGAAGCCGGCACCTGCGAGGATCCGATGAAAGGGGGCTTCTCATTTTCGAGATCGTTGCTATCGTCTTGAGCAACGCGTGCTCAGCTCGTCCCGGGAAGAGAGAAGAAGATGGCGCACTTCGCGAAGCCTGCCGCTGGGAGTTGGACGGAGCAGTATCCCGAGCTCGGGACCGCGTCGGTGACCTATGAGGATTCGATCTCACCCGAGCATTACGAGCTGGAACGCAAGGCGATCTTCGGTCAGACCTGGTTGAACGTGGGCCGCGTCGAGCAGATCCCCAAGGTCGGGAGCTACTTCACCAGGGAGCTCGCGGTTGCGCGCGCGTCGGTCATCATCGTGCGCGGGGCCGACCGCGAGGTTCGCGCCTTTCACAACGTGTGCCGCCATCGGGGCAACAAGCTGGTGTGGTCGGACTATCCGGGTGAGGAAGTCGCGGGCACCTGCAGGCAGTTCACCTGCAAATACCACGGATGGCGCTACGCCCTCGACGGGGCGCTGACGTTCGTTCAGCAGGAGTCGGAGTTCTTCGATCTGGACAAGGATGCGTTCGGTCTCGCGCCGGTGCAGGTAGACACCTGGGAAGGGTTCATCTTCGTCAACCTCAACCCGGACAACACGACATCGCTGGCGGAATCACTCGGTGAGCTCGGCGCCGGACTTGCCGGATACCCGTTCGGTGAGATGACAGAGGTTTACAAGTACCGCGCCGAGGTCGGCAGCAATTGGAAGCTGTTCATCGACGCGTTCGCGGAGTTCTACCACGCGCCGATCCTGCATGCCCGCCAAGCTGTGGCCGAGGAGTCTCGGAAGCTGTCCGGTGTCGGCTACGAGGCGCTGGCGTACAAGCTGGACGGCGAAAACAGCATGGTCTCGTCGTGGGGTGGCATGTCTCCGCCCAAGGATCCCACCATGGTCAAACCGATCGAGCGGGTCCTGCACAGCGGACTCTTCGGTCCCTGGGAGCGTCCTGACGTCGACGGCCTTGATGAGCTGCCGCCGGCGCTGAACCCGGCCGGCCACCGTGCCTGGGGGGTCGACTCCTTCGTCTTCTTCCCCAACTTCATGCTGCTGGTCTGGGAGCGGGGCTGGTATCTCACCTACCACTACTGGCCGACGTCCTACAACACGCACATCTTCGAGGGCACGCTCTATTTCGTTCCACCCAAGAACGCCCGTGAACGGCTGCAGCAGGAGCTGGCAGCCGTCACCTTCAAGGAGTACGCGCTGCAGGACGGCAACACCCTGGAGGCGACGCAGACGATGCTCGAGTCCCGCGCTGTCACCGCGTTTCCGCTCAACGATCAGGAAATCCTGCTGCGCCACCTGCACAAGACCGCCCGCGACCGGGTGGCCGCCTTCTCCAACGGGGGACCCAGATGACTGCCTCGCTGCCTGCGCAGTTCGCCGATCTGGAGCCCTTCGCTGATTGGGCGCTGGCGACCGAAGCGGAGCGCTACGCCAAGCGGTTGGCGAGCTCGATGGATGAGATGCAGTCGTTCTATGACGCGGCATTCCCGCGCCTCGACGACGCGATCGCACATCTGGACAAGGTGGGGATTGCGGCGCTGCCCGACCCGGAGCGCCATCTCCTGTGGCTCACCTATTCGCTGGTGAACGTGTCGTTCCCGGTCGAGGTCTGGCGGCAGGCCCGGGTGCCCGACAGCGGTGCCGCCAAGATGGATGCGATCGTCCAGCCGGCCATCTGACGCCCGGTCAGTCGCCGTACCCGTATTCGACGCTGATCGAGGGCGTCGTCGGAACCGCCTGGCAGGTGAGGATCCAGCCCTCAGCGACCTCGTCGTCCAGGAGCGCGTTGTTCACGAACATGTCAGCGGCTCCGTCGAGCACCTTCGCCATGCAGGTGGCGCAATCGCCTGCCTCGCAGGAGAAGGGCGGCGCCATCCCCATCGAGCGCGCGGTCTGCAGCACGGTGGTGCCTGGCCGGTGCTGGGCCGTCTGAGTCTTGCCGTTGAGTGTGATCGTGATTTGCTTGCCGGCCGAGGCGTCGTCTGGTGCCGGCTCCGTGGTGGACGCTTCCAGCGCAGCGGCGGGGGTGAATCGTTCGATGTGGATGCGGTCCGCGCCGACCTCCTGATCGTGCAGTGTCGATTCCACCAGGTCCATGAACGGCCCGGGGCCACAGATGTAGTAGTCGGCGTTTTCGTTGACGTGGGGATGCAGGTCTTTGGCCTGGACGAGGCCCCGGTCGATGTCGAGGTGATGCACGACCTGAAGGCGGTCGCCGTAGCGCGCTGAAAGCTCGTCCAACTGCTCCCGGAAGATGACGCTTTCGAGGTCACGGTTGGCGTAGAACAGGCGGACTCGTCGCGAGGTCTTAGCCAGGGCGGTCTTCAGCAGCGAGAACACTGGAGTGATTCCGCTGCCTCCGGCGAAGGCGACGATTTCGCTGTCACCACTGCGATCGGCCCGCAACGTGAAGACGCCAGCCGGGCGCGTGGTGTCGATGACCGCGCCGACCGCCAGAGCTTCAGTCAGCCAGGTGGATACGACCCCGCCGGGGACCCGTTTCACCGTCACCACAAATTCGCTGTCGACGTCGGGCGAGGACGACATCGAATAGGAACGCAGCTGCTGCCGGCCGTCGATCGCCAGCCGGAAGGTGACGAACTGTCCCGCCTGGTAGCGGAAACTCCCGGCTAGCTCGGGCGGCACCTCAAGGGCGATGGACACCGCGTCCGGGGTCTCGGCGATGATCCGCCCCACCCGCGCTGGGTGGAAGCCGTGATCCATCAGCGGGCCGGCGTGAATTCCAGGTGCAGCCGGTTGAGACCGCGCAGGATGTACGTCGGCGCGTATGCGTAACGACGGTCGCCGGCTGGGCCGTGTTCGGTTTCGGAGATCCTGATGTCGCTCATGCGTTGGAGCAGCCGTTCGATGCTGACCCGAGCTTCGGTACGGGCGAGTGGTCCACCCGGGCAGGAGTGCGCGCCCCTTCCGAACGCGAGGTTTGTCCGCGCGTTAGATCGGTCGATCTGGAAGTCGTCCGGATTCGTGAAATGGCGGGGGTCACGGTTGGCCGCAGCGTTGACCAGCATGAGGGTGGTGCCGGCGGGGATGTCGACGCCGCCGACCGTGGTGGCTTTGCGGGCCAACCGGAAGTCGCCTTTGACCGGGCTCTCGAAACGCAGGCACTCCTCGACGAAATCGGGGATCCGGTTGGGTGCATCGCGCAGCGCCTGCTGCAGATCGGGGCGCTCGCCGATGAGCTGGAACGCTGCTCCCAGCAGCCGCACGGTCGTCTCCTGGCCGGCTCCGAAGAGGTTGGCGGCGATCCGCACCACGTCGATGACCTCGGGCAGGGAACCGTCCGGGAAGGTGGCGGTGGCCAGGCCGGTGATCACGTCGGCCTGCGGCTCCTTGCGCCGGTCCTCCACGTACGCCGTGAACCGTTCATAGAGGAATTCCAGCGGGGAATGAGCGAGCGAATCCGACTCGGTGCTGCCGATCCCGGACTCTTCCTTTCGCCGGCCGCCTTGGAGCACCTGGCGAAACCACTCGTGGTCAGACTCCGGCACTCCCAGGAGGTCGGCGATCACGTACAGCGTGAAGGGTGCGGCGAAGTCCCTGATGAACTCGCATGACCCTCGGGAGATGAATTCGTCGATCTGACGGTCCGCCCGGCTCCACATGAAGTCTTCGTTCTCCCGCAGCCGGGAGGGAGTCAGCAGCCGCATCAGCAACGCGCGGTGCGCCTTGTGTCCTGGCGGGTCCATGGTGGGTAGCTGGTCGCTGAAGGGCAGTTCGTCGCGGTGGGCCTCGATGAGGGCACTGACGTCGTCGCCCTCGAGAGCCACTGGGAAGCCCGGGAAAGGACCCGTGACGGCATTGCAGGAGGAGAAGGTCGCGCTGTCGGAGTAGACCGAGACAGCCTCCTCATACCCCGTCACCATCACCACATCGTGGTGCGGTTCGCGCCGAACCGGACACTGTTCACGCAGGAAGTCGAAGTAGGGGTAGGGGTCCACGACCAACTCATCGCCGCGGAAGAAATCGACGCTGTCAAAGTCGGTCAAAACTTCTCCTCCGACGCCTGGGAATCACATTCTCGTCCGAGAGATTAGCATTTGCGAACTCCGCCGCCAACCGCGTCAAAGGGTGCTACTACTGTGGATGCGTGACACGTTTCGCTGAGCTGCATGACCTGACCGGCAAGGTAGCAATCGTCACCGGGGGATCTCGGGGGATTGGACGGGCCATCGTCCAGTCGCTGGCCGAGGCAGGCGCTGACGTGGTCGTCTCCTCGCGCAAGATGGCGGCCTGCGAGACTGCCGCCGCTGAGGTGCGCGCCTCGACCGGCCGTAACGCTGTCGCCATCGCCTGCCACGTCGGGAATTGGGGCGAGTGCGACCAGTTGATCGCAGAGACACTCGGGCAGCTCGGCCGGCTCGACATCCTGGTCAACAACGCCGGCATGTCGCCGCTGTATGACAGCCTCGACGCGGTCAGCGAGGAGCTCTATGACAAGACTTTCGCGGTCAACCTGAAGGGGCCCTTCCGGCTTGCCGTGCTCGCCGGTACATACATGGCGGCTCATGATGGCGGCTCCATCATCAACGTCGGCACCGTGGGTTCGCTGATGGCGAGCGTCAACGAGCTTCCCTACGCCTGCGCGAAGGCCGGTCTCAACGCCCTGACGGTGGGTCTGGCCGATGCGTATGCGCCAAAGGTGCGGGTCAATGCGATTCTGCCTGGGCCGTTTCGCACCGACATCAGCAAGTCGTGGTCGAAGGAAGGCCAGGAGGCCTCGTTCGTCCCGCTCGGCCGGCTGGGCGAAGCCGAGGAAGTGGCGCCTCTCGCCGTCCACCTGGCGAGCGCCGCGTCGAGCTATACGACAGGTGCGATCATCCGGGTCGACGGGGGCATTACGCGCAAGGTGTGACAGCGCGCAGGCAGAAATCCGCCACTTCGGCTATCTCCTCAGAGCTGGGGCGGATACGTCCCAGCAGGCACTCGGTCATGCGCCCCACAGTGGCGTGCGCAGCGAGCGACGCAGCGAGCTCCGGGTGGCTGCTGCCGAGGTCGGCGAAGGGCTGCTGGAGAAGGGCAGCCAACGGCGGGTTGATCGACGGCTGTCGAGCGGGCAAACCTTGCCGGCCGCTGCCCGCATTCCACAGCACGGCGAGCGTGGTCGCCGCGATGTCCTCATCCACCGCCTGTGACAGCACTCCGTCAACCCAGCGGCGCACCTTGTCCGCTGGAGCCGACTCCTTGCCCATCTGGTGCACCAGGTAGTCCCGGAGGCGATCGGTGCCGTCTTCCAGGATCGCCTCGACCAGGGCCTCCTTCGAGGGAAAGTGCCGGTAAAAGGCTTCGTTGGACAAGCCTGCTGCGGCCACGATGTCGGCTACCCGGGGACGCGAATCGGTGCCGCACTCACGCATCACCTCGAGTCCGGCATCAAGGAGTCGCCGGACCTCAGTCGCGTAACCCGCCTCCCGCTTGGCCAGGGCGCGTTGCGCCAGCCGCGCGGCAACACTATTCTCGCGGTCTGAGGTCTTCCTATCAATCATTAGAACCCCATTCTGCCCTGCGAGCGAGTTGAGGGCCACCGTGACGCCACCGCCCTCAGGCGATGACTCGCAAGATTTCGTGCTGCTCGACGTCGACGGTGACGGGGTAGCGCTCGTGACATTGAACCGCCCGGAGCGCCGCAATGGTTGGACCCCGGAGCTGGAGGCGCGCTTCTTCGAGGTGCTGGAGCAGGTCGACCGCGATCCAGCAGTGCGCGTGGTCGTGGTCACCGGGTCGGGCAAGACCTTTTGCCCAGGGGTCGACACCGGCCGTCTCGATACCATCGCAGGCAGCCCACTCGACCTGACGGGACGCCGACCGCCCGCTCATACCTGGCAGTTTCGCAAGCCCATGATCGCCGCTGTGAACGGAGCCTGCGCCGGCATCGGCCTGGTGCTGGCGCTCATCTGTGACGTGCGCTTCGCGTCCGAAAAGGCGCGGTTCACTACGGCCTTTGCCCGGCGCGGTCTGGCCGGCGAGTACGGCGTCACCTGGTTGCTGCCGCGCGTCATCGGAGGGGGACGGGCGGCCGATCTGCTGCTTTCCGCGCGCGTCATCGGCGCCGAGGAAGCGCTCGGCATGGGCCTGGTCAACCGAGTCGTGGCCGGCGATCAACTGCTCGCTTCATCGCTCGAGTACGCCCGCGATATGGCTGCCCACTGCGCGCCGACGTCGCTCGCCATGCTGCGTCACCAGCTGCACGCCGACGCCCAATCCGACTTCGATACGGCGCTGACGTCGGCCTACCGTGCCATGACGGCTGCCGTGCAGGGCAGCGATTTTCGCGAAGGCCTGGACAGTTTCGTGGCCGGCCGTGAACCGGCCTTCCCGCCGCTTCCGGACGCCTACAACCCCGAAGAGATCACTGGCCGACGGTTGCCCGAAGTCGACCATGACCCGCAGGCCCCGCTCGAGGCACTGAAGCGCTGACCACGCCATAGGTGTCGCTATCGCGGCTGACCTTGTTTTCCGAATGAACACAATAGTGCGCATCTGAGTGCACACAATTGTGTTCATTCGCGTTGGGGGGTCCCGGCCGAGGGCGACACAATGGGCGGCTCAGGCTGTAGCGACCGCTAGGAGCGCTCCCGACGCTTTTGGGTCATGGCCTCCACGGCTTCCCAGTGCGCCTCCGCGACCCACAACCGGGCGAATTCGTGTGCCGCGGCCTCCTCGAGGTCGGGGTGGGTCATGGGGGCCGCGGCAGCGACGACTGCCTTGACGGCGCGGGTGGTCCCAGGGGCGGTCGCAGCGAGGCGCCGAGCGAGCGCCTGCCACTCGTCTTCGAAGTCGGCGCGCGGTACCACGAGGTCGACAAGTCCCCACTGGCTTGCGGCCGGCGCGTCATAGATCTCGCCGGTGGCGATGGCGAGCAGGGCACGTCCGCGGCCGACCGTCATGGTGAGCCGTTCCGCGCCGCCCCAGGCCGGCATGATTCCCAGCGCGACCTGGTTGAAGCCGATCTTGACGTCGTCAGCGGCGATGCGAATGTCAGCAGCGATAGCGACTTCGGCGCCGCCGCCGAGCGCGTGACCGTTCAGGGCTGCGATGACGGGAAGGGGGAAGGCCGCGACCCGGTCGAGCATCCGGCGCACTCGCCGTGCCATGGCCACCGCGTCGTCATGGGTGCGGACCGCGCTGAGCTCTTTGAGGTCGCCGCCGGACACGAACGCGCGGTCGCCGGCGCCGCGCAGCACCAGGACCGTCGCGTCCGAGGCCAACACCTGGTCGAGGGCGGCGTCCAGCTCTGCCACCGTCCCGAAGCCGATGGCGTTGCGAACCTCCGGACGGTCCACGGTGACCACGGCGACGCCCGCCATGCCGGCGTGGTCGATGCTGACGCGTACATCCTTCACGGTTGGCAGAATACCGCTCTCCTGAGGTGAGACGACCATCTCCGCAAAGCTGGCAATGTGTTCCCTTCCTGCGAGAGGAAGTTTGCCGCATACTCGTGGAATGGACCAGGAGGTGTTCAGCGAGTCGGGCATTCCTATCGCGGCCAGCTATGGCCCCGCGGATCTCCCACCCCCCGAGGAGCTGCCCCCACCGGGGGAGTTTCCCTTCACCCGCGGCAATTTCCCGACTGGTTACCGGGGTCGCGTCTGGACCCTTCGTCAGTATTCCGGCTTTGGCACTGCCGAGGAATCGAACGCGCGCTACCGGTATCTGCTGGCCCAGGGCGGCACCGGCCTGTCCGTCGCCCTCGACCTCCCCACCCAATGCGGGTATGACTCCGACGATCCCGAGGTGGAAGAGGAGGTCGGCCGGGTAGGTGTCGCGCTGGACACGCTGGCCGACGCCGAGATCCTCTTCGATCAGATCCCGCTCGATTCGGTGAGTACCAGCTTCACCATCAACGGCACTGCCGCGATCCTGCTGGCGTTCTACGTCGCGGCGGCGGAGAAGCAGGGCGTAGACCGGTCCAAGCTGCGCGGCACGATCCAGAACGACATCCTCAAGGAATACGTGAGCCGAGGCACCTGGATCTGGCCACCGCGGCCCTCGCTGCGGCTCATCGCCGACACCATCGAGTTCTGCGCGCAGGAGGTTCCGCGTTTCAACGCGATCTCCGTCGCGGGGGCGCATTTTCGCGACGCCGGCGCTAATGCCGCCCAGGAGATGGCGTTCACGCTCATGGACGGGATCACCTATTGCGACGAAGTGATCCGGCGCGGACGGATGACCATCGATGAATTCGCCCCTCAGGTGTCGTTCTTCTTCTATACCCACGGCGATTTTTTCGAGGAGATCGCCAAATACCGGGCGGGGCGCCGACGCTGGGCGCACATCGTGCGCGAGCGTTACGGCGCAAAAGACGACCGCTCCTGCATGTTTCGGGTCGGCTGCGTTGCGGGCGGCGCCTCGCTCTACGCGCCGCAGGCCCAGAACAACATCGTCCGGGTGGCCTACGAGGCGCTGGCATCGGTGCTCGGGGGAGTGCAGTCGATGTTCACCGCAGCGTGGGATGAGCCGTTCGCCTTGCCCAGTGAGGATTCCGCCACCCTTGCGTTGCGCACCCAGCAAGTGCTCGCGTACGAGACGGGGGTGACGCGCGTCGCCGATCCACTCGGCGGGTCCTACTACGTCGAAGCATTGACCGATGCGATGGAAGCCCGCGTCGTCGCCATCATGGACGACCTGGAGCAGCACGGGGGCATGGTCGAGGCGGTCGAGGAAGGCTACCTGCATCGGCTGATCGCCGATGAGGCCTACCGGGTGCAGCAGGTCCTGACTTCCGGCGAACGGAAGATCGTCGGGGTCAACACGTTCACCTCCGAAGAGGAGGCCCCCGAAGTCGAGGGCTACGAGATGGACGAGAAAGGCCGGATGCGTCAGCTCGAGCGCCTCGCGGAGGTCAAGCGCACGCGGTCAGCGGCTGACGTGCACACCACCTTGGCCGCCCTCGAACACGCGGCCGCCGGTGAAGAGGAGAACCTCATGCCGCGCCTGGTCGACTGCGCGAAGGCGTATTGCACGGTGGGCGAAATGGTGAAGGTGCTCAAGAACCAGTGGGGCGAATTCCAGCAGCCCCGGGTGTTCTGATGCCCACTCGTGTCCTCGTCGCCAAGCCCGGACTGGACGGCCACGACCGTGGGGCGAAGCTCATCGCCAGGGCTTTGCGTGACGCCGGCTTCGAGGTCATCTATCTGGGGATCCGGCAGCGCCCTGACGTCATTGCGGCCATTGCCGTTCAGGAGGACGTCGACATCGTCGGCCTCAGCATCCTCAGCGGTGCCCACCTTGCGCTCACCCAGAAGACCGTTGATGCATTGCGCGCTGCCGGTGCCCATGACGTCGCGGTCGTCGTCGGGGGGACCATTCCCAAGCGTGATGTTGAACGGTTGGAGGCTGCTGGGGTCTCCGGGGTCTATCCCACCGGCACGCCGCTGGAAAGTGTCGTGGAGAGCCTGCGGGAGCTGAGCGGCTAGAGGCCGCCGATCCCCGCCGCCTCATTGCGCTTGCGCCACTCCTCGCGCGACATCCGGGTGGTGTCGACGTCCTTGGCCAGCGCCCGCAGCGCCCCGACGGTCGCCTGCTCCTTGGGGGTGTGCTTGAACGGGTCCCAACCGTAGAAGCGGCATGCGTTCTCCCACGTCATCTTGTTGATCTCGCTCTCGGAGCAGCCCGAATCCTGGAATTCCTTCCAGGAGTACTCCGGCGACTCCGGCCACGTCGTATCGGTGTGCGGGTAATCGCACTCCCAGGCGATGTTGTCCAGCCCGATCCGATCGCGTAGCAGGAGCCCTGACGGGTCGGTGATGAAGCAGGCCAAGATGTGCTCGCGGAAGACCTCCGAGGGGAGCTTGCCGCCGAAGTCGCCCCCGTCGTGCAGCCACGCCTGGTTGGTGAAGTGCCGGTCGATGCGGTCGAAGTAGAACGGAATCCAGCCGATCCCGCCCTCGGACAGGGCGACCTTCAAATCGGGGAACCGGCGCAGCGTGGGACCGAAGAGAAGGTCCTGCGCGGTGATGGCACTGATCTGGCAGGCCAGCACCATGAGGTGATCGACCGGGGCCTCGACCGGCTTCTGGATGACGTCGAACCCGGCGCCGATGTGCAGTGACAGCACCATGTTCTCGTCGCACAGGGCCTTGAACATGGGATCCCAGTAGCCGGACAGGAAGCTCGGGAATCCCTGCACGTGCGGTGTCTCCAGGAAGCTGATCGATCGGCAGCCTTTCGCGGCGACGCGCTTGACCTCTTCGACCGCGAGGTCGATGTCCCACATCGGGACGATCGCCAGCGGGATGAAGCGGCCCGGATACGTGCCGCACCATTCGTCGATCGCCCAGTCGTTGTATCCCCGCAGCATCACCAGCGCGATTTCCTTGTCGCGCGACTCGGTGAAGGTCCGGGCGTTGAAGCCCGCCATCGTCGGGAAGTTCATCGAGGCCAGCACGCCGTTCGCGTTCATGTCGCGGACCCGCTCGTGCACATCGAAGCAGCCCGGGCGCAGCTCGGAGAACGCCCCGGGGTTGAAGCCCCACTCCTCCCGTGGCCAGCCGACGGTCGCCGCCATGCCGAAGGGGGTCGAGGTCGCCTCGCCCTGGAAGACCCACTGGTCCACGCCTTGGCCGTTACGGACCACCTTCGGAACCTCGTCGAGCCACTTGGCCGGCACGTGGTTGCGATACATGTCAGGCGGCTCGATCATGTGGTCGTCGATGCTGACCAAGATCATGTCTTCCATCCGCATAACGGGATGCTAGGCGTCCTTGAAACTGACGTCAAAGTTAGTCGTCGGCAGCCCGGCGGCCTGGCTGCTACCAGATACGTCGAAGCTGGGCGGCTTCGCGGCGTAGCCGAAGTTGTTCATGACGCTGCGCCGGGCTGACGACGGGCGTATCCGCGGGCAGATGCCGGCGGATCTCGCTGAGGGGAACTTTCTTGATGGTCGGATCCGGATATTCGCTGGCGAGGTTCCACCGCATCTGGATGATTCCCCATGGGTAGTCAGCCTTGTCGAGCCAGTTCGGCACCCCCGGGTCCAACCGTGAAATGACCGCCCGGAACTTGCCATCGCTGTCGATGTGCGCTTGGGCGTCGTTCAGGCTTGACTGCCGGTTGACCCAATCAACGGTGCAGAAACGGTCGTCGCCCACGAGCGCTTGCCAGTACCGCACCTTCTGCGGCAGAGGGGTTTCCAGGATCAACGCTTCGTCATCGTCGATCTCGTGAATGCCGTCGTAATAGGCCTGCTTGGGCAGGCCACCCATCGAGTCGATCTTCGACGAGCGCAAAAACGTATTTACGCCATGGTGCTCGCGGTAGTAACGCACCAGCTTCATATCGAAGCCGATCATTCCTTCGATCCAGGCCGGCATATCCGAAAAGCGGCGGGCGATCTCCGCCGGCGTCATGTCAGCGCCGCCGTCGTCAAGGCGATGGATCGCGACTCGGGCGTCGATCTCACTCCTCCAGTCACAGGAGCATTTGCGCATCAGAAGCCGGCGCGTCCGGGGGTCCAGCTGCCACCAGTCGCCGTCATGGCCGGCCGGACGCTCGGCGCTCAGCACCACACTGAAGTAGCCGTCCTCGCCGAGCTCGAGATCGTCGAGATCGTGCGTGGCGGGCGCCGGACCGGAATGGTCCACGTCAATCGGGCTCATCATGTCAAAGAGCTGCTCGGTGATCTCGATGAAGCGCGTGGTGCCGCGGTAGCCCGAGATCCGGTAGACGCCGCCCGAATCGACCTCGGTCGTCGAGTAGACGTAGTCCGGGTCGGGGCCTCCTTGGTTGAACGCGTAGTTCCACAGCGGCATGAACGCGGGCCGGCGAGCATCGGCGTAGACGCGGCACAGATACCCGCAGGACAGGATCGAGAGCGCGAGCTTGTTCATGTCCTGACGCTCGGCCTCGGTGGCTCCTTGCGGACGCCAGGTGGCGATCAGGTTGTCAACGACCGGTTCCAGCGCCTTCATCTGATCTGCCCAACTCGGCAGCGCTGCCTCGCCCGCGTCACTCATCAGTCGTGTCTCCCTCGTGGTCAAGCCGGATCAAGAGCTGGGTCAGTCTTCGACGCTCACGTCGAATCGTCTGACGTAGAAGTCGTAGTCCGAACGTAGCTGCGCCTTGGTCAGGCCGAACTGCTCGGGGGTGTAGCGGTGCGTGCCGTGAGCGCCCTTGCGGTTGGCCTGCTGCCAGTCGGTGAGCGACTCTTGCATGGCGGCCGTCAATTCGACGTCGAGGAACTCATAGACGCGGCGCATCGTGCCCATCGGATCGGCGATGAGGGCGCGATGATGCACGTCGAGAAACCGCTCCTCCCCGAGGCGTTCACGGGCCGCAATGGCATTTTCCATTCCGACGCGCAGATGCTCGCTGACCTCGCGGCCGACCCGATGCAGGTCGCGTTGCCCGTTCGCCGCCGGGAAGATGCTGGACACGATGCTCGAGTACGACGGCACCACCTGCACCGGGTCGCGATGGGTCATGACGAAGCGCACGTCCGGATAGGCCGCAACGATCGCCTCCAAGTGGAACTTGTGATGCGGGGCCTTGAACAGCCACAGGTTGGGCGGCCGCTGCGATTGCAGCAGCTGGATCACCCGGCGGTGATAGGCGTAGGTGGCCGTCAGGTCAGCGTTACGCCACCAGGCCTGGTAGCCGTACACCGGCAGCGTGAACTGCTGGCCGTGGAACGCCATCCCGAGCACTTCGGAGTCTTCCAACGTCGCGTCAACGTCGTAGATGTGCATCGCCTTCAGCTCCGGTGGCAGGAGCTCGTCCTCGCGGATCGCCTGCAACCGGCGGGGATCCGTCGCCTCGGTCTCCACATTCGGCGGCGGACACGGCTGAGACTGCTCCCACCCGCGCAGGGCCCGAAACTGTGGGTCGCGCGAAAGCATGTTGCCCACCGCGGTCGTGCCGGTACGGGGCAGACCCATGACGTCGATGGGACCCCGGACCGGTAGTTGCTCGATCTCGGGATTCCGGCGCAGCCACTCCTCTACTTCCAGCCGGTTCACCAAACGCCTGCGCAGGCCTCCGACCACCGCGTCGTCCGTCTCCGGACTGAGGTCGGCGTCGCGTTCCAGACTTTCAAGCAGGACATCCAGGCCTTCGCGAAAGTCGCCGGGCCCGAAGTCCGAGAGGCCCGTCGCGGCGATCGCCTCGGCCAGCAGTGCCTGACCGCTCGGGTAGCGGCCGCTCATGGGCGGACCGATCGCTCGACGCGATCGGGGTAGCCGTCCTCCGCCATCCGGCGAAAGCCCGCTTTCCAGCCCACCCGACCTGGCCCCGTCAGGGAATTGCGCTTGGCGGCGTCACCCACCGAACCGCAGGATGCGCCAGGAATCTCCTGCACCTCGACCGTCGGATCGACGCCCAGCAACTCGCCGAAATAAGCGCAGTACTCCTGGACGCTCACGGGCTCGTCGCCGCACCAGTTCACCGTCGTCGCCGGGACACTTGCCGCCGCCAGCAACGGTTCCAGCTGCTGCACGATGTCGTCGTCATGGATGGGGCTGTAGGGCATCGGATCCCACCGCGTCACGACCGGCTGCCCGGCGGCGACGGCGTCCAAGTGCCAGGCGGGAAGGCCACCCTGGTCACCGTAGGCGGCGCCCATCCGCGCGATGGTGACAGGCAGACCGAACGAACGGGCGCAGTAGCGAGCCACGCCTTCCTGGGCAATTTTGGACACCGAATAGGTGGCGGTCGGCGGCACCATTGCATCGCCCAGCGGATCGTCCTCACGAAAGGCGTGCCAAGGATCTGGGTGCGGCCGGTAGACGCTCAAGGTCGACATCACCAGCGCGGCCTTGGCCTTGCGGCAATGCTCCAAGACGAATCCGGTGCCCTCAGCGTTGACGCGCAGCGCCTGGTCATAGTCGCTCTCGCTGAAGTCGGCTGCGATGTGCAGCAGGTAGGTGAAGTCCGTTGGCAGGTCATCGAACCGTCCGCCGGCAATGTCCAAGGTGCGGGCCGTCACCCCGAGCGACTCGACTTTTCGGCGCGTCTGCGGATCGGTGAACCGGGCGATACCCCAGACCTCGTTGTCGGCCGCGAGCGAGCGGGCGAGCCCGAACGCGATCCGTCCGGCCGGACCCGTGATGAGGATCTTTTCATCGCGGAGGATGTGAACCACTCCTTTCTCAGCTCAGCGGGCGCTTGATACGTGAGCACGCCTGAATTCGTTCGCCACGAGATTCATACGGCAACGCGGGCGGGCCGGGTGTCACGGGAGGTGCTAGACAACGTCCCGTGACTCCTGATGTCTCCCGCCCGGGTGGAAGCGACACTTCGCTGGAGCGCGCGATCCACGCCGCGCTGGAAGGACTCCTACGGGCGCTCCAGCTCGAGCCGCTGGGGGGCGATCGGTTCCGGGTGGCCGGGGAGCCCGGCCGGTTCGATCGGGTGTTCGGCGGGCAGGTTGTCGCGCAGGCTCTGGTCGCCGCAAGCGCGACCGTCATCGGCAAGGACCCCCATTCCTTGCACGTTTACTTCGTTGAGGCCGGAGCTCCCGGCGTGCCCGTGGAGCTGGCGGTGGACAGGGTGCGGGATGGGCGGTCGATCTCCACCCGTGCGGTGACCGTTCGGCAGGGCGAAAAGACGTTGCTCACCGCGATGGCTTCATTCCACGCGGGGTCCGGCGGCGTCGAGCTCGCGGACCCCGCTCCGCCGGTGCCGGCGCCCGAGGAGCTACGGCTGCTGCAGGACTGGGTCGGTGACATGCCCGTGGAGCTGCGTGCCTACGGACGCAGCTGGGTCGAGCAGCCGCCGCCGCTGGAGCTGCGCCTGGGTGAACCGCCGAACTTCATGGGTGGCCCGTCGGCCCAAGGCGAGCGTTCCCACTGGATGCGATTGCCGCGTGGTGTCGGCGTCGATCCGGGGCTGCATACGGCTCTGCTCGCCTACGCCAGCGACTACCTGCTGATGGACATGATGCTTCGGGGCCACCCCGATCGCGCTTCGTTGAAAGCCTTCACCGGCTTCAGCCTCGATCACGCCCTGTGGTTTCATCGCCCCGTCCAGCTTGATCGCTGGCATCTCCATACCCAGCAGCTGCAAGCCATTTCCGGTGACCGTGGCCTGGTCCGCGGTGCGATACATGACCAGGACGGTCATCTGGTCGCCTCTGTCATGCAGGAGGTGCTGATCCGGCCACGGCGTTGAATGCACCGCACTGCCGCCATGACTCAGCCAACGAAGCCGCAACCAGGGAAGACTCCTCCATGACATCGATCGAGCCGATCCAGCCGATTGAGCCGCGTCTGTTTCAGCAGCCCTGGCCCGAGGGAGAATTCCGGCTTTTCCAGCTCGGATTCGTGGTCGACGACCTCGTGCTCGCGGCCCGGCGGTGGGCGCTCGTGCACGGGGTGGGGCCCTTCCACGTCCTTCCATCGATGGAAGCACCTTGCACCTATCGCGGCGCGCAGAGCGCCATCGAGATCCAGGTGGCGGTGGCCCAAGCCGGGCCCGTACAGATCGAGCTCATCAAGCAGCACTGCGATCGCCCGAGCGTCTACACCGAGGTCTTCGCCAAGCACGAGGCGGGCTTTCACCAGTTGTGCACCGTCACTCCGGATTACGACAGCAAGCAGCGGCACTACGAGCAGCTGGGCTACGAACTCGCCAGCGAGATCGGCGGCAAGGGACAGCGTGTCGGCTACTTCGACACCATCGAGGACTTCGGCTTCTACACCGAGGTCGTCGAGGAGGCGCCCCGGCTGCTCGCGCGGTTGGCGACCATCGCACAGACCTGCGCGGAGTGGGACGGCCATGACCCGGTGCGATTGATCACGCGCGACGGCTATCGCACGCCTGAGGCGCTCTGAGCGAGCGTGGCGTCACCCTCGACCGGCTCCAGCTTTGACCCTTCGAGGTCGAGGTCTGGAAGGGTGCGGTCGAGCCACTTGGGCAGCTTCCAGGCGGAGTTGCCAAGCAGCGCCAGTACGGCCGGCACAAAGGTCATTCGGACCACGAAGGCATCGACCAGCACGCCGAAGGCGAGCGCCAGGCCGAGCGACTTGATGACGGCGTTGTCGCCGAAGATGAAGGACCCGAAGACCGAGAACATGATCAACGCTGCGGCCGTGACGACCCGGGCGCTGTTGCTCATCCCACTGCGGATGGCGGCCGCTGGATCCTTGTGGTGGACGTAGTCCTCGCGTACGCGGGAGACCAGAAAGACCTCGTAGTCCATGGCGAGACCGAACAGGATCGCGACAACCAGGACCGGTAAGAAGCTGACGATCGGGCCCGGGGTCTCGACCTTGAACAGGCCGCCGAGATGGCCTTCTTGAAAGATCCACACGGTGGCCCCGAACGAGGCGGCGATCGACAGCAGGAAGCCGACCACCGCTTTGATCGGTACCAGCACAGAACGAAAGACCAGCAGCAGCAGGAGCAGCGCCAGCCCGACGATGATGGCCAGAAATATCGGCAGTGCCGAACTGAGCTTGCTGGTGACGTCGATGTTGGAGGCGGTCGTGCCGGTGATGTAAGCGTTGATGCCGGTCTGCTCCCGTACTTGGGCAGCCGAGCGGCGCAGTCCGGCGACGAGGTCGTTGGTCTGTGGCGAACTCGGAGATGACCGGGGGATCACGGACACAATGGCCACGTCACCTCGGCTGTTAGCGACAGGCGGGGTGACGGCGGCGACGTCGGGAAGTTTCTGAATCTGGGGCAGCACACCCGTGACCAGCTTGCCCGTGTCGGTGTGGCCGGGGGCGTAAACGACGAGGGTCAGCGGTCCATTGAAGCCGGGGCCGAAGCCCTTGCTGAGCAGGTCATACGCCCGGCGCTCGGTCGTCGACTTGGGCTTGCTGCTGTCGTCGGGCAGCCCCAACCTGAGGCTGAGCGCGGGCCAGGCGACGATCGCGACACCCACAACGACCAGAATCAGCGTGATCCACGGTTTCGCGGTGACGAGGTTGGACCATCGCTCACCGCCGTCCGGCTTGCCGCGCATGCGTTCCTGGCGGCGGGCGAGGAATCCGATCCGGCCCTTGTCGATTCGCGGACCCAGCACCGCGAGTAAGGCGGGCAGGAACGTCAGCGCGAGGACCACGGCCGCGACGACGGTGCCGGCGGCCGCCAGGCCCATGACCGTAAGAAACGGAATGCCGACCACCGACAGTGCCGAGAGTGCAATGACGACGGTCAAACCCGCGAAGACGACGGCCCCGCCGGCCGTAGCCGTCGCTCGTTTGATCGAGTCTTCGATGCCCATTCCCGCCCGGACCTGCTGGCGGTGGCGCGACAGGATGAACAGGGTGTAGTCGATCCCGACGGCGAGGCCGAGCATCAGGGCCAACGTCGGGGCGGTCGCGCTGAGCGAGACCACCCCCGATAGCGCACTGATACTCAGCAGCCCGACGGCCACTCCGAGAATGCCGGCGAGCAGGGGCATCCCCGCTGACGCCAGCGAGCCGAACGTGATGGCCAGCACGATAAACGCAATGATCAGGCCGTAAAGGT
Organism: uncultured Actinomycetota bacterium; assembly: GCA_963737695.1. Classification (GTDB taxonomy): domain Bacteria; phylum Actinomycetota; class Actinomycetes; order Frankiales; family Frankiaceae; genus DATAZK01. Next base: position 1,072,186 of record CAVTTQ010000008.1, on the reverse strand, counting down.
CGTTGTTGCCCTCATTGGTCGTCGTGGAAATGACGCCACCGGAGTACTCCACCTCCAGACCCGCCTCGCGGGCGGGCGCGGCCGCCTCCTGCAGGGCATCTTTTGAGTGTTGGGTGATCTTGTCGATCGGGACCTCGTACTGAACGGTGACGAAGGCGATCCGGCCGTCTTTGCTCAGCGTTGCCTGGTCCAGTGGCGTGACGGACTGGACCTGCGGTGCTTTGGCGATGCGGGCCAAGGCCTCTGCGCCGGCCTGCTCGTATTGGGGCTCGGTCAGCTTGTGACCTTCGGGTGCCGCCACGACGATGCGGGCGGTGGCTCCGCCCGTGCCGGGGAACTCCTTGGCGAGCACATCCAGGGCACGCTGGGACTCGGTGCCGGGGATGGTGAACGCCGTCGAGGTCGGGCCTGAGAACGCGCTGGCCAGCACGCCAAGGGTCACGATGATGAGTAGCCAGCCCACGATCACCGTCTTGCGACGACGGATGCTCCAGGAGCCGAGTCGATAGAGCAGGCGGGTCATGGGACCAGCCAAGCAGACTCCAGCCGCGTCTTGCTGCAAGCGAGGCCTCTCTTTGGGTAGGGAATGCCGCCTCTCAAACAAGAGAATGAGATTGCCGAAAGGGTCCAACGTCGATACAGTCGGCCCACCAGGCGGCGGGAGAGGGAAACGTGCGGATCGGTCTGCAGATCGGCCCCGAGCGGGGGCGCTACCGAGAAAAAGTCGGGCGGCTCATCGCAGACGCGCAGGCCACCGAGTCCGCCGGTTTTGCCTCCGTGTGGGTGCCCCAGATCCCCAACGAGTTCGATGCGCTCACCGCGCTGACCCTGATGGGTCAGGGCACGTCAAGGATCGAGCTCGGAACCGCCGTACTGCCGATCCAGAGCCGCCATCCGGTCGCGATGGCCCAGCAAGTGCTGTCGACGCAGGCAGTCTGTGAAGGACGATTGACGCTCGGGCTCGGGCCCTCACATCACTGGGTCGTCAAGGACATGTTCGGCCTGCCCTACGACCGGCCGGCCGGCCTGATGCGTGACTACGTGGATGTCATGTCAGTGGCGTTGGCTGGTCCGGGCCCCGTTGACGTTGAGAACGACACATTTCAAGTCCACAACCCGCTCGACATCACCGACATCGTCCCCACCCCGATCCTTATCGCCGCGCTGGGCCCCGTGATGCTCAAGCTTGCCGGGGAACGGGCTTCGGGGACGATCCTGTGGATGGCGGACGAGCGTGCGATCGGCGAGCACATCGCGCCGACGATCAGCAAGGCGGCGGCAGCGGCCGGCCGGCCGGAGCCGCGCGTGGTCGCCGGCGTCCCGGTGACCCTCTGCCGAAACGAAGAGGTGAGCGCGGTCCGCTCCTGGGCTAACAAGGCGCTGGGCCATGCCGAATATTCACCCAACTACCAGCGGCTGCTCGAGCGCGGCGACGCCGCAGACGTGGGCGACATGTGCGCGGCGGGGGATGAGTCAGCAGTCCGCCGGCGGTTGCTCAGCTTCCGCGACGCCGGGGTGACGGACCTCGCGGCCCGGGTGTTGCCCTTCGGCTCCGATCGTGAGTCGCGAGTCGAGTCACGGGTGCGCACCGAGCAGTTTCTCGCCACGCTCTGCTCCGAGCTCTGAAGCTTGCCCGGCGCAGCACGGATGGCGACCCGGTGACGGCAGTGGACGGCTCGGGCCCGCTCGCAGGCCTGCGGGTGCTCGAAGTGGGACACATCCTGGCGGGTCCGTTCGCCGGAATGCTGCTCGCCGACATGGGCGCTGACGTCATCAAGATCGAATCGGCGGTGGGCGACCTGTCGCGTCACGTCGGCTCGCAGGTCGTTGATGGCCACAACGTCTATTTCGCCAGCATCAACCGCAACAAGCGCAGCGTTCACATCGATCTGACAGCTGATGAGGGCCAGCGCGAGCTGGGGGAACTGGCCCGGACGGCCGACGCCCTTATCGTCAATCTGCGACCCTCGGCAATCAGGAAGCTCGGCCTGGACTACGCGTCGCTGCGCACGTTCAACCCCAAGATCGTCTGCGTCGCCGTGACGGGCTACGGGCTTGAAGGCGAGGCCGCCGAGTGGCCGGCCTTCGATTACGTCATCCAGGCTGACACCGGTATCGCCGACATGTGCGGCGAACCCGGGCAGGCTCCGACGCTGGCCGGTTACTCGATCGTCGACAATTCCTCGGCGATCATGGCGGCGCTGGGATTGCTGGCCAAGGTGCACGAGGGCACCGGGGGTCAAGTGGATGTCTCGCTCTTTGACGTCATGATGTCCCAGCTGAATTACAAGGCGGCGGCCTACCTCAACGGCGGTGTGATTCCAGCCCGACAGCACGCCGGCGCGCACAGCTTCTACGTGCCGGCGCAGCTGTTTGAGACCTCGTCGGGCTACCTGGCGCTTTTTGTCACCCACGACGAGTTCTGGCGCCGGCTTTGCACCGAGATCGATCGCCCGCAGTGGGCGACTGATCCCCGCTACGTCACGATGAATGCCCGGTTTGACAACCGGGTGAGCTTGCTCGAAGAGTTGTCTGCCGTACTCAAAGCGGCGTCGGCGGCGGAGTGGGAGAAGCGACTGAGACCCCTCGGGGTTCCAGCCGGTGCAGTCACCCAGCTTGCTGACGTGCTGGACGGGGATTTTCTACGGGCCCGAGAAATGGTGGTTTCGGTCGAAGGGGGCAGCGGCAGTCCACTGCAATTGCTCGCCAGTCCCATCAGGTTCGACGGTGCACGGGGCCGCTATCGCCCACCGCCGCGGCTGCACGAGCACACCGATGAGCTGCTGGGACCGCAGCGCCGATGAATCCGGATGAAGGCCGATCAATTAATGTGCGTCCGGTCGGGCAGGGAAGCGTGGGGATCTTGTCGCCGGGCCCGAAAGGTCAGACAATTAAGCTTGCAATGGGGTACGTCGCAAAGGAAGTCAGGTGAACGGCAATGACGCTGTGGCATGAGGATCGGTTGCTGATCGATGGCGAGCTGGTCGCCGCCGAGAACGGGGCGACGTACCAGAACATCTCGCCCTCCACCGAGGAGGTATTGGGCACCGCGGCCGACGCCAGTATTGGCGATGCCCGGCGCGCGATCTCGGCTGCCCGCCGGGCCTTTGACACGTCGGACTGGTCGCGTGACGTGGCGCTGCGGCGGCGTTGCCTGGCGCAGTTGCATCAGGCGCTGCTGGACAACGTGGAGCTCCTGCGGCCGATCCTGGTGCACGAGGTGGGGGCGCCGGTGGCGATCACCGCAGGTCCGCAGCTGGAATTGCCGATCGGGATCGTGGGCTGGTATGGCGATCTGTTGGATTCCTACGACTTCACCGAGCAGCTGGGGGAGCGCGAGGGATTCGGCTTCCTGAGCAACCGGTGGGTGGAGAAGGAAGCCGCTGGCGTCGTGGCGGCGATCGCGGCCTACAACTATCCGGTGCAGCTGGCGCTGGCGAAGCTGGCGCCCGCACTAGCAGCAGGTTGCACGGTCGTGCTCAAGGGTGCTCCGGATACGCCGTGGTCGACGCTGGCCTTGGGCAAGCTGATCGTCGACTCGACCGACATTCCGCCCGGAGTCGTCAACATTTTGACGTCGGCCAGCAACGACGTCGGTGTCGAGCTGACCACCAATCCTGATATCGATGTCATTTCGTTCACCGGCTCGACCCCGGTGGGCCGGGCGATCATGGCGGCGGCGGCTCCGACCCTCAAGCGGGTGTTCCTGGAGCTGGGCGGCAAGTCGGCGATGGTGATGCTCGACGATGGTGATGCGGCGACGGCAGCGATGATGTGCGCGTACGCGGCGACGTCCCACTCGGGTCAGGGGTGCGCGATCACCTCGCGGCTGGTGGTTCCGCGTGCCCAGTACGACGACGTGGTCGATTTGACCCGGCAGATGCTGGCTGGCATTCCTTACGGCGACCCGACGGATCCGGCGATGATGATGGGCCCGCTGATCAACCGCCGGCAGCAGGAGAAGGTCGCCGGCTATGTCGACCGGGCCGTCGCGGAGGGGGCGAAGGCAGTCATCGGCGGGCGGATTCCGGAGCACCTGCCGAAGGGCTACTACTACGAGCCGACGCTGGTCGTCGGAGCGGATGAGAATTCGGCGATTGCCCAGGAGGAGCTCTTCGGCCCCGTACTGGTCGTGCTGCCACATGACGGCGACGAGGATGCGGTGCGGGTCGCGAACAACTCCATCTTCGGCTTGTCCGGCGGGGTCATCGGCGCCGACCGCGAAAGGGCGTTGAAGGTGGCGCGGGGCATCCGCACCGGCACGATGAGTGTCAATGGCGGCCTCTACTACGGTCCTGATTCTCCTTTCGGCGGCTACAAGCAGTCGGGCATGGGTCGCGAAATGGGCGCCGCCGCTCTCGACGAATTCCTCGAGCGCAAGACCCTCGCGGAACCCGCCTAGTGGACCGCCCGCACTATCGCGTTGCGCAGTGGGCGACCGGCAACATCGGGAGTAGGGCGCTTCGCGAAGTCATCCGCCATCCCGACCTTGACCTGGTCGGGGTGCTCGTCTACGACGAGGCCAAGGACGGGGTCGACGCGGGGACCTTGTGCGGTGAGAAAGCGACCGGTGTGGCGGCCACTACCGATCCGGCGGTGATCCGCGAGCTCGGCGCCGACTGCGTGCTCTACATGGCTCGATCGTTCGACATCGACGATGTCGTGTCCTTGCTCGAGTCGGGGACCAACGTCGTCACCACGCGGGGTGAAGTGTTCGACGCCGCCCGCAAGCTCGCCGGCGCTGACCGCACCCGCATCCTCGAGGCCTGCCGTCGTGGGTCATCCTCGATATTTGCGACGGGAAGCAGTCCGGGCTTCATCACCGATGCGTTGCCGATGGCACTGCTCTCGCTGTCGCGTCACGTCGATTCCATTCAGATCGAGGAATTCGCGAATCTGTCACGGCGCGATTCGCCTCACCTGCTCTTTGAACAGATGGGTTTCGGCAGCCCGCTCGCGTCCTTCCAGGGCGACATGCGCGCTACCTACCTGCAAGGAGAGTTCGGTCCACCATTGCGGGCCCTGGGCGAAGCGGCGGGTCTCACGATCGATCAATGGAGCAGCCATGGCGAGGCGGCGGGCGCCCGGCAGCCGACGATGCTCGCTGCCGGTGAGCTACCGGCCGGCACGGTGGCCGCTCAGCGGACCAGCATCGTGGGCTCAGCCGACGGGGTTGAACGCATCCGGTTCTCGGTGAACTGGTACTGCACCGAAGACATCGAGCCTGCTTGGGATTTGCGTCCGACCGGGTGGCGGGTACGGCTGCGCGGAGACGTTCCGATGGACGTCGAGCTCGCCTTCCCCGTGTCGCTGGACGAGATGGGGGCTGTCTCGCCGTCCTTCACTGCGAACCGTCCCGTCAACTCCGTGGCTTACGTGTGTCAGGCCGCCCCGGGCATCCTGTCAGCGACCGACCTTCCGCCGATTACGCCGGCCGGGCCGAGCCTGCCGGGGTGACCCGACCCAGCAAGCCGCGCTGAATGATCTGGGCCACTGCATCGACGGTGGCGGCCGGTCGGGGCTGGCTGCCGAACGCGTCCAGCAGCGCCACCATCACAAGGGCGTCCGCGTCGAGGTCTCCGAATCCGACGTCGCCGAATCCGCGCGGCCGCAGGAATCGGGCCATGCGGCGGCGGCCCCAGTCGACGGCGGGGGCCGCGTCGGAGACCAGCGCAGCATCGGGATTCGTCGCGTCGACCCACACCCGAATGATGGCTGCCTCATTGACGTGGCTGGCGTTGTACTGGCGAAGCCAGCGACGCAGCGCTGCGGTCCCGGTGGTGCCGTCAGGACCGGGCGACGGGATCTCGGTCAGCGCTCCCGCCAACGGACGCATGGCGTCGATGACCAAAGCGTGCGCGAAGTCGTCCTTGTTCTTGAAGTATTGGTAGAACGCTCCGTGTGACATCCCTGCGGCTGCCACGATGTCGTCTACTCGCGCGCCGTGGTAGCCGCGCCTGACGAACACTTCGCGGCCGGCCGCGAGCAGGCTTTCAAAGGCCGGCCTCGCCCCTTCGCTCAGCTTGCGCCGGGCGCCGCCGTCCGTGAGCAGGCTTCTGGTTGCGGGGTCGAACTCGAGGACCGGGGAATGCTCGTACGCCGGCTGACGAGCATTGACGCCAGGCTCGAGGCCGAAAAGCGTGCGGTGAAAGACGTCGGTCAGCGCGTCCTCGATCCGCTCTCGTGGATACGCGGCCGGTGCGCTCGCGCGGAGTACTCCAGCCAGGTGGAAGGTGCGCACCATCGCGGCCAGCAGCATGTCCAGCACCGCGTTGATCTCGCGGCCCGGCAGCTGGACGGTCGTCAGTTTGGCGCGGATGCTGACCACGTTTGCATCCGCCGTGCCACGCATCGCCGCTATGGACTCGGCCCGCTCCGCGGCGACCTCGAAGGCATCAAAGACGGCTCCGTAGCGCTCGGAGATGTCGCCTGATCGCTTCACCCAGGTCCGGACAGCCGCCCAACCCGTGGGCCCGCTCTCCAACAGTTCCAGCGCTTCGACGGACGCGCGGACCTGCCGCGCGACTTGACCCGCGAGGTCGTAGTAGACGTCTTCCTTGCCGGAGAAGTACTGGTAGAACGACACCCTGGAGCATCCTGCGCGCTTGGCGATCTGATCCACGCTGCAGCGGTGATAGCCCTCGTCGCGCAGCACGTGCAAGGCGGCATCGAGGATGCGCTGCTGCGTTCGCTGGCCCCGGGGACCGACGGTGGGATTGTCGGAGAACGGAGCGCGGCGAACGACAGCGGCGCCTATACCGTCAGCGGCGTCCGTCGCCATCGTCGCCATTTGCCTCAATCGCCTACTGGTCTGCTCGCACCTTGTCTTTGACCGCGGGCACGATCGGAGGCGCTTCGCGCCAGTTGGGGATGCCGGAATCTTCCTTGCCGGCGGGGTAGCGGTCTTCGTTCACCCAGGCCCAGTGCGAGTGGTTGAGCTCGTGGATGGTGAAGCACGCGTTGAGGGCGTTGTAGAAGCCCATGTTGTCCTGTGACTGGTTGACCGATTCCTTGATGAGCAGGGCCGGCATCGTCGGCAGCTTGGCGATGCGGCGGGCGAATTCCAGCGTGCTGTCGGCCAGTTCGTCGGCGGGGAAGACCTTGCTGACCATGCCGAGGCGGTGGGCTTCGTCGGCATCGATGGAGTCGCCGGTCAGCAGCAGCTCTTTGGCCTTGCGGGGCCCGAATTCCCAGGGATGGGCGAAGTACTCGAGGCCGCACATTCCGAGGCGAGCGCCCACCACATCGGCGAAGGTGGTGGTGTCAGCGGCGACGATGAGGTCACACGCCCACAGCAGCATGAGACCCGCGGCGTAGACGTCGCCGTGAGCCTGGCCGATGGTGATCTTGCGCAGATTGCGCCAGCGGCGGGTGTTGTCGTAGAAGTAGTGCCATTCCTGCAGCATCAGGTTTTCGGCGCCGAGCCGGGTGCCGCCGTTGATCTTGAAGGTGGGGTGCTGGTTCGGGCCGGGAAGGCGCTCCTCCAGCGACGTTTTTGAGCCCAGGTCGTGCCCGGAGGAGAACATCTTGCCGGTACCGCCGAGGATGACGACGCGAACCTGATCGTCGGCCTCCGCTTCGAGGAAGGCCTCGTTCAGTTCCACCAGCAGCCCGCGGCTCTGCGCGTTTCGTGCCTCCGGCCGGTTCAACATGATGCGGGCAATCTGTCCGTCGTCGATCAGCTCATAGGTCACGAACTGGTAGTCGGGCATGGCTCTCCTCGGGGTTCTACAGACTGTCGCCTGACAGTCGCGTTATACGGCGCTCTAAGGCATTGAACACTCCCACGGCGCGGCGACGTATTGCGGCCCGGTGTGACTGTTGGAGACGCCGGCAACGTGCTAGCTTCGCTGACACAACTGTTAGTTATGGCGGTTGGTGATCGGAGATGTTCATGAATATCAACGACATGGTGCTGGTCAGCGTCGACGACCATGTGGTGGAGCCACCGCATCTCTTCGACGGCAGGCTGCCCGCCAAATACGCGGACCTGGCTCCCAAGTTCGTGACTCGGGCTGACGGGACCAACGCCTGGGTATACGAGGGCACCGAAATCGCCAACGTCGCACTGAATGCGGTCGCGGGCCGTCCGGCCGAGGAATACGGCATGGAGCCGACGTCGTTCGCCGAGCTCCGTGCGGGCTGTTACGACATCGACGAGCGCGTCAAAGACATGGATGCCAACGGCGTCCTCGGCTCCCTGTGTTTCCCGTCGTTCCCGCAGTTCTGCGGGCAGCTCTTCGCCCGCACCGAGGACAAGGACGTCGCCCTGGCGATGGTGCGGGCCTACAACGACTGGCACATCGAGGATTGGTGCGGCACCCATCCTGGACGGTTCATCCCCTGCTCGCTGCCGGCGATCTGGGATCCGCAAGTCCTGGCAGCCGAGGTTCGCCGAACCGCACGCATGGGCGCGCACGCCGTCACCTTCTCGGAGAACCCCTCAAAGCTGGGCTGGCCCAGCTTTCACACCGACCACTGGGACCCCTTCTGGCAGGCCTGCAGCGATGAGGGTGTCGTCGTCTGCCTCCATATCGGCTCCTCCTCCCAGATGGTCATCACCTCGCCGGATGCGCCCATCGACTGCTTGATCACGCTGACCCCGATCAACATCGTGCAGGCGGCCACCGACCTGATCTGGTCACCCGTCCTCCGCAAATTCCCTGACCTTCGAATTGCCCTCTCAGAAGGCGGGATCGGCTGGATTCCCTACCTTCTCGAGCGCGTCGACTACAACTACGGCCGCCACAAGGGCTGGACGGGTCAGGACTTCGGCAACCGGCTGCCGAGCGAGGTGTTCAACGAGCACGTACTCACCTGCTTCATCGACGACAAGTTCGGTATGGCGAGCCGCGAATTCCTGAACATGGACCACGTCATGTGGGAGTGCGACTACCCGCATTCCGATTCCACCTGGCCATTCGCACCGGAGACCCTGAGCGAGAATCTGGTCGGTGTCTCGGCCCACGATGTGGAACGGGTCAGCCATCTCAACGCGATGAAGCACTTCAGTTACGACCCGTTCACCGTCCTTGGGGGTCGAGACAATTGCACTGTCGGGGCGCTGCGGGCGCGGGCGATCGGACACGATGTGTCGATCCGTTCGACCAACAGTCGAGCGGTGGGGCAGCACGCCGCGCGGGCGGTCGACCTCGTCGCACCCGACCTTCGCTGAACAGCCCCACTGTGATCCGACTGCGGCGATACGGATGAGCCTGTGAGCGACACCTGGGAGAGCATCCCGGCGATGTCTGCCGCTGCCGCGCAGCGATTCGGCGACCGCCTGGCGATCGTCGATGGCGAGCTGCGGTTGTCGCATTCGCAGCTGTTCGAGGCAGCGCGCTCATTTGCCGCCGCGCTCGTCGAGTCCGGTGTCCAGCCGGGCGACCGGGTGGCGATCTGGACGTTCAACAGCGCGGAATGGGTGATTGCCGCCCTCGGGCTCTTTCACGCCGGCGCGAGCCTCGTGCCGATCAACACCCGCTTCAAGGGGGTGGAGGCGGCCGACATCCTCAAGCGCAGCCGGGCCCGGGTGCTGGTCACGGTCACGGACTTCCTCGGTGTCGACTACGTGGCCATGTTGCGAGACACCGGTATCGCGCTTCCCGACTTGGCGACGATCGTCGTTGCGCGGGGTGATGCCGTCGCCGACACCCTTTCGTGGAAGGAATTTCTTTCCCTGGCGAATGCCGAGGCGCTCGCTGAAGTCGATCGCCGTCGGGTGGCCGTCCGCTCGGGCGACCCATCGGACATCCTGTTCACCTCGGGCACGACCGGCACCCCCAAAGGCGTGGTGATGACGCACGGTCGAACCCTGCTCGTCGCGACCGACTGGGTGGCGATGACCGGTCTGAATTCCGACGACACCTACCTGATGGTCAACCCCTACTTCCACATGTTCGGGTTGAAGGCGGGCATCCTCGCCTGCATCGCCAGTGGTGCCACCATGCTTCCGGAGCCGGTGTTCGACGTCGACCGGGTGCTGGCCCGGGTCGCCGCGGAACGCGTCACGGTCCTACCGGGTCCGCCCACGCTCTACCAGTCGATCCTCGATCACCCCGACCGCGACCGGGTCGATCTCTCCAGCCTCCGGGTGGCCGTCACGGGCGCCGCCGACATCCCGGTCGAGCTGGTACGCCGGGTCAACGAGGAGCTGCCCTTCTCCATGCTCGTCTCCGGCTACGGGCTCACCGAGGCCGGCACGGCGAGCGGGACTTCGGTGACGGACGATGTAGAGACCATCGCGACCACTGTGGGCCGGGCGCGTCCGAGCTTCGAGATCCGGATCGCGGACGCTGCGGGTGAAGCGCTCCCGCCGGCTCAGACCGGCGAGATCTGGCTCCGCGGCGGCAGCGTGATGTCGCACTACCTCGACGATCCGGAGGCGACGGCCGCGACGCTCTCGGCGGACGGCTGGCTGCGGACCGGAGATCTCGGCATCGCCGAGCCGGGCGGACTGCTGCGCATTGTCGGCCGCACCAAGGACATGTTCATCGTCGGCGGCTTCAACGCCTATCCGGCGGAGATCGAGAACGCGCTGCGCCGTCATCCCGAAGTAAAGGACGCCGCGGTGATCGGCATCCCGGATCCGCGGCTCGGAGAGGTGGGGATGGCGTTCGTCGTCCTGGCGCCAGGCAGCACGGTGACCGAGGCGGACATCATCGCGTGGTCGCGTGATCAGATGGCGAACTACAAGGCCCCACGCGTTGTCGAAATTATCGATGTGCTGCCGCTGAACGCGACGGGCAAGGTGGCCAAGCAGGATCTGCGCGAGCGTGCCGCCGGGCGCTGAACCGTCAGCGGGCCTTCGCGCGAGCGAGCAGCCCGCGGGCGATGACAAGCCGCTGGATTTCGTTCGTACCTTCACCGATCACCATCAGCGGCGCGTCCCGGTAGTAGCGCTCGACGGGAAGCTCAGTCGTGTAGCCCATGCCGCCATGAATCCGCATTGCTTCCGTGGCAAGCTCCAGCGCGGTTTCGCTGGCGAAGAGTTTCGCCATGCCCGCCTCGACATCGCAGCGCAGGCCGGCGGCCTTTCGCTCGGCCGCGTTTCGAGTCAGCAGCCGGGCTGCCTCCAGCCGGGTCGCCATGTCCGCCAGCTTGAGCTGGATCGCCTGATGCTCGGCGATCGGCTTGCCGAACGTGGTGCGTACCTGGGCGTAGCTGAGCGCTGCTTCGAACGCGGCGCGGGCAACTCCCACCGCGCGGGCGGCGATGTTGATACGTCCGATTTCCAGGACGCTGAGGATCTGGGGGAGCCCGCGACCGGGTTCACCGATGAGGTTCGCGGCCGGAATGCGGTGGTCGGCGTAGGACATCTCGACGGTCTCGACGCCCTTGTAGCCGAGCTTGCCGATGTGGCGGCTGACAGAGATCCCCTCAAAGCTCGAACCCGGCTCCTTGTCCACGAAGAAAGCACTGATTCCTTCGGAGGTGCGGGCCGCCAGCGCCACCACGGCAGCCCGTTCGCCGTTTGTCACCCAGGCCTTGGTGCCGTTCAGCACGTATTCGTCGCCGTCCAGTTCGGCCCGGCAGGAGATGTTGCGGGTGTCGCTGCCCGCATCAGGCTCGGAGAGGGAGAGCGCGCCCCTACGTTCGCCGGTCGCCATGGAGGGCAGCCAGCGCTGCTTCTGGTCCTCGTTGCCGTGGTGGATCAGCAACGTCGCGGCCATCGTGTGGGTGTTGACGATGCCGGTCAGGCTCATCCACCCGGCCGCCAATTCCTCGATGATGCCGATGTAGGTGAGCAGATCGAGCCCGAGCCCTCCGTAGGACTCCGGGATGGTGACACCGAAGAGGCCCAGCTGGCGCATGCCGTCGACGATCTCGGCGGGGAACTCGTCTGCGCGTTCGAGCTCGGAGGCGTTCGGCAGCACCTCGCGGGTGACGAAGCGCCGAACGTTGTCGATGATCTCTTGCCGCAGCTCCGGATCGGTCGCGGCGACGCTCCCAGGGGACACGGCGGAAACATAACACGCGGTTCGTGTTGACGTTAATCTCATCTAAGAGAACAATGTTTCCGGTGACCCAGGCGCGGATGTCGCGCGGACTCGAAACCGCCGCCGAGCAGTATCCCGACCACGACGCTCTGCTTGTCGGCGAGGAGAGTCTCACATTTCGCCAGCTCGATCAGCTGAGCAATTCCTTTGCGCGCCACCTTGCCGCCCAGGGCGTCGTCGCCGGGGAGCGGGTGGTCGTGATGACCGCCAATCGACCGGAATTCGTCCTCGCGGTCCACGGCATCAGCAAGCTCGGCGCCGCCGCGGTGCTGCTGAATCCGGTCTATAAATCGCTCGAGGTGGCGCATGCCATTCGGATCACGCTGGCCGCGTATGCGGTGGCCGACGCCGCCACCGCTGATGTGCTGCGCGCGGAGCTCGGCGCCGATCGGGTCGTCGACGTCGACGACCCGATCACCCAGGCGCAGGTGGCCGCCCGCGATGGATCGGCGCTGGCGCAGACCCCCATCAAGGAGGACGACGAAGCGGTACTGGTCTTCAGCTCCGGAACGACCGGCCTGCCCAAAGCAGTCCGCCATACTCACCGCTCCATCGGCGCGGGGACAACCCACTGGCGGCTGTCGCTCGGGCTCGGCCCCGACGACCGCTTCCAGGTAGCGACCCCGCCGTCCCACATCCTCGGCCTGCTGAACCTGCTTGCCGCCGCCGAGGCCGCTGCCACCGTCCGGCTGCATCGGCGTTTCGATCTCGACCAGGTCTTGGCGAGTATCGAAGCGGATCGGATGACGCTGGAGATGGCTGTTGCGCCCATCGCCATGGCCATCTCCAACCATCCGCGTCTGGAGGAGTACGACCTTTCGTCGTTGCGCTACATCATGTGGGGCGCGACCCCGGTGACCCCCAGCGTCGCTGAGCGCGTCACGGCCCGTACGGGGGTCCGCTGGCTCTGTGGCTACGGTGCCAGCGAGCTGCCCGTGATTACCGTCAACCCCATAGGTGATCCGAGCGCCTGGCGGTTGGATTCGGCGGGGCTGCCACCGGACGGAGTCGAACTGCGGATCGCCGATCTGGAGACGGGCCGGGTGCTGAGCCCGGGGGAGACCGGCGAGGTCCAGGTTCGCAGCGTCTCTGCGATGGCGGGTTACCTCCCCGACGACGAGACCGCCTCAGCGTTCGCTGACGGCTGGTATCGCACGGGTGACGTGGGATGGCTCGAGGAGGAGGGATGGGTCCACCTCACCGACCGCGCCAAGGAAATGATCAAAGTCAAGGGTTTCCAGGTGGCGCCGGCCGAGATCGAGGCGGTGCTGCACGGTCATCCCGGAGTTCGCGACTGTGCGGTGTTCGGCGTTCCCGACGAGAGCGCTGGAGAAGTCCCGGTGGCGGCAGTGGCGTTGGAGCCCAATCACGATGTGACCCCCGCGGAGCTGCAGCAGCTCGTCGCTGATTCCCTGGCCGGCTACAAGCGGCTGCGCGACGTGGTCGTGGTGGATGAGATCCCGCGGCTCCCTTCGGGCAAGGTGCTACGTCGAAAGTTGCGCGACGCGTGGGTGCCTCCGCTGCCATCGACAGTCCGGCCACCCGCCGGTGGGAGCAGCAGCTGATGGACGTTCGACTGTCCACCGAGCAGCGCGCTCTGCGGGAGTCGGCGGCCTTGCTCGTTGACCGGCTACGTGCCCAGTCCGTGCTCGACCTCAGCGACCGCGGGCGGGCACTGAAGCTCGACGCGGCTATTGACGAATCGGGCTGGCGGGAGCTGCGTGCCGCCGGCGATGACGGCCGGCCGTGGGCCTCGGCCGTCGAGGTCGCCATCGTGGCCGAAGAACTGGGCCGCGGCGCCGCCGATAGCGCACTCATCGGTCCGACCCTGGCCGCCGAGCTGGTGCGCCTGGCAGGCGCACCGCCGTCGGAGTCGGCGCAGACCGTCGCGCTTCGGGGTGACCTGTCCGGGCTGGCCGATCTTGCTGACCGTGAACCGACTTCTGTTGTCGCCATTGACGCCGCGGGATCCGGTGCCGCACTGGGGCTGCTCGCGGTCGCGGGCGGCTATCAGGTAGCCGAGTTCTCGTTGGCCGGCTTCACCGACAGCGGCGTCGATCTCACACGGTCGTTTCTGGCCGGGCCGCCCGCCACGCTTGCCTCGGCTGAGCCGTTGCCGGGCCAGCAGCGGCTGCTCACCGATGAGGACCTCGCGCGCTGGATGGCGCTCGGCCTCGCGGTCGCGTGCGCGGACCTGGTAGGCGGGATGCAGGGGACCATCCAGCTCGCCTGCGAGTACGTCGGTGCCCGCCGCCAATTCGGCGTCGCCATCGGCTCTTTCCAGGCGGTCCAGCATCTGCTGGCGGATGCTTTGGTGGCGATGGAAGGCTCGCGCAGCGTGGCGCTGCACGCCTCCTGGGCCGTCGACGCCTTGCCGGCCGATGAAGCCTTAGCCGCTGCTTCAGTGGCCAAGGCGTACTGCGCCCGTGCCGCCCGCGCCGTCTGTGAAACGTCCATCCAGGTGCACGGCGGGATCGGCAACACCTGGGAGTGCTTCGCTCACGTCTACCTTCGCCGGGCTCTCGCCTCGAGCGATCTGCTCGGCGGGGTCGGGCCAAGCCTGGCTCGGGTGCTGGCCCACCACCAGATCGGAGTCGGCAATGGACTTCGCTGACGCCCCGCCGCTCGTCAAACCTCGGCGGAGCCCTAACCCCCCCGGCGCCATACGCTGATGGCGTCATAGCGCTACCAGCAGGTGGCGCCGGAGGCAGAAACGCCCGTTACGGGTTTTAGAAGTAAGTCGGTTCGCGCGGGGTGTAGTGCTGCTCCAGCGCGGTGACCTCGTCGGCTGTGAGCTCGATGTCGAGCGCGGCGACAGCGTCGGTGAGGTGATGGTCTTTGGTGGGGCCGATGATGGGTGCGTCGACCACTGGGTGGCGTAACACCCACGCCATGGCAACGGATGCCATCGCGACGCCCCGCTCCCGCGCGATGCGCTCCACCGCGTCGACGGTCGCCTTGTCGCTTTCGAGGTAAAGCGGGTGTCCGTGCTGATCCTTCTCCGGGTTGGTGGCGCCGCGGGTGGTGCTCTTCTCGCCCCACGGGCGGGCGACGAGTCCGGCCGCCAGCGGGCTCCAGGGAAGGCTGCCGACGCCTTCGTCGGCGAGCAGACCGAACATCTCGCGTTCTTCCTCGCGTTGAACGAGGTTGTACTGGTCCTGCATCGAGATGAACGGCGTCCAGCCGTGCGTGCGAGCGGCCTCCTGCATCTTGGCGAAGCGCCAGGCCCACATCGAGGAGGCGCCGAGGTAGCGCGCCTTTCCTGCCTTCACCACGTCGTGCAACGCTTCCATCGTCTCCTCGACCGGGACGTCGGGGTCAAAGCGGTGGATCTGCAGCAGATCCACGTAGTCGGTGTCCAACCGCACGAGTGAGGCGTCGATCTGCTCGAAGATCGCGCGGCGTGAGAGTCCGCCGCCGCCGGGCCCGTCATACATCCGCTGGAAGAGCTTGGTGGCCAGGACGACTTCCTCGCGGCGGGTATACGTCTTGAGCGCGCGACCGACGACCTCTTCCGAGGTGCCGTAACCGTAGATGTTGGCGGTGTCCCAGAAGGTCATGCCCAGCTCGACTGCTTGCCGGAAGATCGGCGCCGCGGCCTCGTCGTCGAGTATCCAGGTCATGCGTCCGGCGTTCCTGTCGCCGAAGCTCATACATCCCAAAGCAAGTCGACTGATCTGCAGTCCGGATCCACCCAAGCGCGTGTACTCCATGTGTGTTCCTTCCAGCAAGGCGTTGCATGCCTTGTACGGATTGGCGGTTTACCCCTAGCTACTATCGCCCGGACATCCGCTCGCAAGTCGCAACCACTGGGGGCTCATGGTGCCGGACACCACCTGCCACATGTCGATCTCACTGGACGGCTTCGTCGCCGGGCCGGACCAGAGCCTCCAGGACCCGTTGGGTAAGCGGGGGCGGGAGCTGCACGGCTGGCACATCGGCGACCCGCGAGCCAACGACGCTGACAAGATCGCGACCGGTTGGCTCATGCGCCCGCGGGGTGCCTATGTCATGGGCCGGAACATGTTCGGCCCGATCCGCGGGGACTGGGACGAAGAGTGGTCTGGCTGGTGGGGCCCCGAACCGCCCTATCACGCTCCGGTTTTCGTGCTGACGCATCACCGCCACGACCCGATCCAGCTGGAGGGCGGGACCACCTTCCACTTCATCACCGAGGGTTTCGACGCCGCCTACTCCGCGGCGTGTGAGGCAGCGGGTCACAACGGTGTGGACATCGCCGGTGGAGCCTCGACCGTCCGCCAGGCGTTGATTGCCGGCGTGATCGACGAGCTCACCCTCGACATCGCGCCGGTCCTGCTCGGCTCGGGCGAGCGCATGTTCGACGGGGTTGAGTCCTTCGGCTTCGAGCCTGTCGAGGTGCTTCACTCACCGCTGACCACCCACATCCGGTACCGCCGCATCAGCCGTAGTTCTTGAGCTGCCGCCAGATTTGGGGCCAGGGCACGAGACGGCCGGTGCAGATCCAGACGGGTTCGTCTTGTTCGTCGTTGTCGAGATCGACCCCGTTGTTGAGCCGACGCGCAAGCTTGACGGTGGCGAAGTACGGCGTGAGCTGACTACGGTCGAAGCCGACGGCAACCACCGTGCCACGGGCGCTTGCCGGCGGCGGTCCCCAGAGCCAGTAGGCGTTCTGCACGCCATAGACGCGCGCGGCCAGGTGCGGGGCGTATCGCTGTAGGGCACCGGCCTCGCCGTAGTTGCTGGCCAGCAAGACAGTGGATTCGCCGCTGGCGCGGGTGTCGGTGTCGACGATCTCGCGGACATACGTGGGCCACCCGACCTGTTCGCCCGCGTCGTAGTTCACGGCGACGATCGGAGTGTTGTGCAAAATGCCGATGGGGACGATCGGCAGCGTGATGACCGCGTTGATACCGGCCGCGACGACAAGCAGAGCAGTGCAGGCGGCCAGCCGGTGGCGGCCGCGGCGTACCCAGTCCACAGCCGGCTGCGCTCCGGCGGCCAGTAGCAAGGGAAAGCTGAGCGCAAGGTAGTAGGGCTTTCCGCCCGTGACGATGAACGCCAGCAACAGCACGACCCACGCGACCCCGAATCCGCGCGCCCAGCTCACCCGCGGATCTCGAAACAGCCTCACCAGTCCCGCGATCCACAGCGGGTCGAGGATCGGACTGGCCAGAAACAGCTGCTGCAGCGGGATTTGCCAGCGCGGCGCTGACGTGCCGGAGTGGCCGGCGGCGATCGAACGGCTGATTTGCAGCTGCGGCCAGCCATGGTGTGCCTGCCACACCAGGTACGGCGCCCAGAATATGGCCGCCACGACCATGCCCAACCACAGCCAGGGGCTACGAAATACCTCACGCGGGCCGACCAACATCAGCCCCAGGAAGGTCGCCGCGAGGAGAAAAGCAACCAAAGTGTTGTCGAGCAGGCCCACGCCGGCAACGATCCCGGCCAGCAGCCACCAGCGATCGTTTTGGGTCCGCAAAGCGTGCAGCGAGACGGCGAAGAATGCGGTCCAAACGGTCAGGCCGAACGTCGTCGTGCTCAGCAGGTGTCCGCTGCCGAGCGTCAGATTGCTCATCGCGATCGTGACAGCGGCAAGCGTCTGGCCGCTGCGTGCGGCTCCAAGTTCGCGGGCGATCACCGCGGTCAATAACACGGTCCCGATGACGGCAACATCACTCGGCAGCCGAAGCACGACCAGACTGCCTGGAGCGATTGTTGACATCGCCCGTGCCAGCAACGGCACGAGGGGCGGCTGGTCGGGGTAGCCCCAAGCCAAGTGCCGGCCGCTGGCCAGGAAATACAACTCGTCGCGGTGGTAGCCGTAGCGCGCCGACAACCCGAACAACACCAAGCCGGTGACAGCGGCCACAAGCGACACCGGTCGCCAGGCGAAGGCCTCAACCCGAAACGATCGCGGCGACTCGGCGGCTGACTCCGAGCTCACGGGCGAATCGTATGGCCGACCGGCCGCGTCAAAACCGACACCACCGCGTAGTTCGTCGTACTGACAGGGGAGTCACTCGTCGTCGAACTGATACGAGCCTTGCGGAACCGGGCCTGCCGGCTCGTAGGTGGCGATGACGACGCCGGCGCCCGTTGTGCGGGTGTCGAGCAGCCGAAGAGCCGCGGGGCGCATTCCTTCGCGAAAGAGCTTGCGGCCGGAGCCGAGGTGAACCGGAAAAGTGAACAACCGGTACTCGTCGACCAGATTCGCGTCGATAAGCGACTGAGCCAGCGCGCCACTGCCGTGCACCTGAAGCTCCTTGCCGGGCAGCGCTTTCAGCCGGGCGGCCTCGGTCAACAGATCGCCGCCCAAGATTGTGGTGTTGTGCCATTGCGCCGAGGTCAAGGTGTTCGACGGCACGTACTTGGGCAGCGCGTTAAGGCTGCTCGCGATGGGATCGTCCGGGTCGGTCACCCGCGGCCAATGGGCTGCGAAGATTTCGTACGTTTTGCGTCCCAATAGAAACGCGTCCGCGTTGTTGAACCAGCCGCTCACGGTGGCCCCGAAGTCCTCGTCGCCGAAGGAGAACGACCATCCTCCGTGTTCGAACCCGCCGGAAGGGTCCTCCGTCGGTCCGCCGGGTGCCTGCATCACTCCGTCGAGGGTCAGAAAGGTCTGCAGAGTCAGTCGCACGTAAGCCTCCGGGTCGTCGTTTTACTTATGACGCCGGACGCGCCGCGATCTCATCGAGCCTCCCGATAGTCGCTGTTCAAGCTGGGGCGGCTGGGCGTGTCGCGTTTCGCTCTTGTCAACGTCAGGGTAGCCACGGTCAGGCCGCACAGAAGTGTCGGAAACCGGTGCAAAACCGAAGACTTCGGGTCGAAAGGGTTCCTGCGGGGTGCCTTGGCAGGCGCGTACCGCCACCACCTCCGGCGAGCGAAATGGCGTATGCCATTGTCCTGGGCGACGACGAAAGGGAACGACACATGTGCCGCTTGTTCGGAATGCACGCCGGTGAACCGGTGACTGCCACCTTTTGGTTGCTAGATGCCCCTGACAGTCTGGCGTTGCAAAGCCATGCGAACCCCGACGGGGCCGGTATCGGCGTCTTCGATGCGAACGGAGACCCGATTGTCGACAAGCAGCCAATGGCTGCCTGGGACGATCCCGATTTCGCTACGGCGGCTCGTACGTTGCTCGGCAACACGTCGCTGGCGCATGTGCGATATGCCAGCACCGGCACGCTCAAGCCGGAGAACACGCACCCTTTTTTGCAGGACGGACGTCTCTGTGCCCACAACGGTGTTGTCGAGGGATTGCCGCAATTGGAGGCGCGGCTGCAGGAGTTAGACGCTCACGCTCTTGTCGTGGGGGACACCGACAGCGAGCGCTATTTCGCTCTGATCACCGCCGAAATCAGGAACCACGACGATGATGTGGCGGCTGGCATCGTCGCCGCCGTCAACTGGATCGCCGACCAGATCCCGTTCTTTTGTCTCAACGTGATCATCACGACGGCGACCGAGGTCTTCGCGCTGCGTTACCCCGATACCAACGAGCTCTACGTTCTCCCTCGTGCGCCGGGAGGCCACCGGGGCGGTGAACATCTGGACGCGAAGAGCCACCTGATCCACGCGCACGCGCCGGCTCTGGCCGGCATTCCGTCCGTGCTGCTCGCCAGCGAACCCATGGACGATGATCCGGCCTGGCGGCCCCTTGGCTACGGCGAACTCTTGCAGATCGGTCCGTCGCTCGACATCACCAGCACCTTTCCGTTCACGGCAAAACCTCGCTACCAGATGACGCTCGACGATCTCAACCCGACGGCTGCTGAGTCACAGACTGCGGTGAAAGCTGAGAGCTCCCTCAATTGAGCGAGTGACGCCGCCCCAAATTTTCGCTAGCCGTTTCGGTGATCCTCGCTGCATCCGGCGATCTTGGGTTTTACAGTCCAAGGACTCAACGCTGAGTGATCGCCGGACCGCAACCGGTCCCGACATCGCTGGGCTCGTCCACTCTGAAAGGGATCCACTCGATGTCCAACGCCTCGGTCCTTGCCGATTCCTGGAACTTCCCGCTGCTGAACGTGTTCTTGACGATGCTGTGGTTCTTCCTCTGGATTCTGTGGATCTTCCTACTGATCCGCGTCTTCATGGACATCTTCCGCAGCAGCGACCTGGGCGGTTGGGGCAAGGCCGGATGGACGATCTTCGTGATCATCCTGCCGTTCCTAGGCGTGCTGGTCTATCTGATCGCTCGCGGCAGCGGCATGCAAAAGCGCGACATCTCGCAGGCCCAGCAGGCTGATCAGGAGGCTCGGGCCTACATCCAGCAGGCTGCCGGCAGCGGCCCCTCGGACGAGCTCGCCAAGCTGGCAGCCCTGCGCGACCAAGGCGTGCTCACCGATGAGGAGTTCGCCGCCCAGAAGGCCAAGCTCCTGGGCTAGCCCGACCTGGTAAGGCAAAGAGCTCCGGGCCCCTACATGGGGACCGGAGCTCTTGCTGTCGGGGATCTTGCTGCACTACGTCGTCACTCAAGTCATGACTGCCGAGGAGGCCATGGCAGCGCTGCAGTACCGGGTTGATCTGAGCCTTCGGCAGCTAGACGATGACTGGCAGCCCAGTGCCGGGGCGACGGTGGTGGACGCCGTGGGGGACCTACAGCAAGACCTCATCGAGGGCGTCGGTTCTCGACCTGGGCTCGTGGTTTGGCCGCGCTGCCCGACGCATGACAGCCACCCACTCTGGCTACGGATCAACGGCGATTCAGATCCGGCGTGGACGTGTCCCACCGCGCAGGAAGCACTCGCCGAATTGGGCGACCTGTGAGCCACAGGATTCTGCTTCCGAGTTGCGCGCAGAAGCGCCGATCTCGCGCGCTCTCCGGCGCACGTAACCGGCAATAGCGGGCGCTCGGTCGATAGGTGGACTCGACGGAGCTGGCCTGTCGAGTCAGTCTTCCTCGAACTCGTTGGCGTGTATTTGATCCACCTGGACGCCATGACCTATGACTTCAAGGCCGTCAACAGACGCTCCGACATCGCGCAGAGCGTCGGAAAGGATTTGGGACCTTCCAAGGATTGTTGCGAGGCAATGTTCCGTGGTCTTCGTGTACTCGGCGATCCATTTTTTCGGCTGCTTCATGCTCGCACGGATCACCTGGTCCCACGACAGCTTCAACAGGCGTGATGGGTAGCGCGCCTAGGTACCGTTCGCGAGTGCTTCGGTCGGATCGAGATCTGGCAGTACTACGCCGAGCTTGAGACAACGCTTCTGGCTCGACCGATGATTCTTGCCCGCCGTGCTGGTCTGTATATCGAAGACCGACTCACGGGAGGATGACGCCATGCGGAAACTGACCTATGGCATGAACCTGAGCCTGGACGGCTATATCGCCGCCCCCGGCGACGACCTGGGCTGGAGCGTGCCGAGCGACGAGCTGTTCCAATGGTGGTCCGACCGGGTGGGGACGACAGTCTTGGCGCTGTATGGGCGCAAACTTTGGGAGACGATGAGCTCTCACTGGCCGACTGCCGACCGCCAGCCTGGCGTCACACCGGCGGAGATCGAGTTCGCCCGCCGCTGGCGTGACATGCCGAAGGTGGTGTTCTCCTCGACTACCAGCACGGTCGACTGGAACACCCGTCTGGTCACCGGCGACGCGGTCACCGAGATCTCTCGGCTCAAGGCCGAGGATGGCGGCACGATCGACATCGGCGGGGCCACACTCGCCTCAGCGGCCATGCAGGCCGGGCTGATCGACGAGTACGTGCTGGCCACCGCACCGGTCTTGGTGGGCAGCGGCACACCGTTCTTTACAGCCCTGGACAACTGGGTAAACCTAGACTTGGTGGAGACCCGGACGTTTCCAGACGGCGTGGTCTTGACCAGGTACGAGACCAGGCGCTGAGGAGCTACGTCGGATGTCCGGTGGGCTGCGAGACTGGCCGAGTGGAGTACGACCCGACGCAGTTCACCGGCTCGGCTCGCTTCTATCGGAAGGGGCGGCCGCCTTACTCGGCCCAGTTGGGCGCTGTGCTGGCACATGAGCTGGGCCTCGACGGCACCGGCCGGCTTCTCGACGTCGGAAGCGGGCCCGGCACGGTGGGAGTGCAGCTCGCCCCGCTCTTCGATCACGTGACGCTGCTGGAGCCGGATGCGGACATGCTCGCCGAGGCGCGGGCCTATGCCGCGGCAGAAGGAGTGGCAGGAGTCGACTTCGTCTCGGCCACCGCTGAGGACCTCCCAAAGCTGCAGTTGCCGCCGATGCGACTCGTGACATTCGGACAGTCGTTTCATCGAACCGATCGTGTCCGCGTAGCTGAAGCCGTCTACGACGCACTCGAACCGGACGGGGCGATCGCACTCATCGCTCATGACCCGACTCGCCCCGCCCCTCAGCCACTTCCGCAGACGCCAGCCATCCCGCATGACGAGGTGGACTGGCTCATCAGGGCCTACCTGGGACCGGAAATACGTTCGGGTGCGCGCCCAGCCTCCTCATACCCGGCGGAGAGATTCGAGCAGACACTTGCGCGAACCCGCTTCGGTACTCCGCGCGTCATCTACGCACCCGGACGTCCCGACATCGTCCGTGGCGTTGACGGCGTCGTTGCCGGCTACCTCTCGATGTCTTTCGCGGCGCCACACCTATTCGGCCCCATGCTCGACGAGTTCATCGCGGAGCTGCGCGACCTACTCGAATCGGCATCGCCGACCGGCCGCTTCTGGGACTGGCCCGGCGATACGGAGATCCTCATCGCCCAAAGGCATTGACGTCCCGCGGTCCTGGCTGTTTCAGCGCAGGGACCTACGCTCTGCAGGTGGGTCGATCCAGGGTCGTGGGGACGCTTCCGCTGATGCGTGCGGGCAGAGTCCTGGCGGTCCTTTGCGATTTTGAGTTGCAGGACGACACGCTCGCATTCGTCTTGCAAGTGCAGCTCTCGCCGCAGTTGCTATCAGGACTCACGTTGTCGCCGGGCATATCTCGCATCCCCAGCTTCCCGCTGCCATCAGACGCTTCGCTGCAAGTCACCACGAAGGATTCGGTGACCGAGACACCCCTGTCGGTTCCGCCGCGCGGCTCAGCCATCGCCGTCGCGAGAACCCATACCCCTGAGCCGACGCAACTCACACTCGAGCCTGTATCCAGCTCAATTGAGGGCAGCCGATGGCGGCAACATCTAAGGTTGCGGCGCCTTCCCGACGATGGTGAGCTGAGCTTTCAGGTCAGTAGCACGCTGCTGGACATCACCAAAGCAGTGGGCGTGATATCGGTGGCCAAGCTCCTCGGCGGCAGTCTCGACTAGGGGCAGCTGCCAGTCTCTGTCAAGCGCTCGATTGGGTGGGACTGCCCGACGATCGACGCGAACGACTGCTGGTCTTTAGCCAGTAGGCGGCGGCATCGGGATCCATTGCTGGCCGTTCCACCACCAACGGCCATCGGGGCTGATTTGTGTGGGGTCATGCACGGAAGCGGCCTGCCAGGCGACTGGAAGATTTGGGGCTGGTTGCCAGCTCTGCGGAGGAAAAGTTGCGCCCTGGTAATTCGTCTGAAACGACTGCATTGCTCGATATTTGCTGCGAGCGACCAAATAGCAGGGGAAGCTGACGATCCAGAGGAACAAGCAGCAAATGGTCCACGAGGCGACTCCCATGTCAAGCACGCCGCCGCGGAGGCGCCCTCGCCGCATGCCCAGCTTGTTGGCGTCGACGGCGACCCAGATCGTGGATACGACGATCACCACGAAATAGAAGAGTCTGGGGTTCAAAATTCTCCTGTCAACGAGTCTGCATCGGGAAGTTTGTGACGGCGTAGTTGACCTGGCTGGGTGACGGCACCGGCAATACGGCGACGAACCCTCGGGACGGTGCCTTCACGTGTACGGCACGGGTAGTCCGGTCGACTGTCGCCGACGTGATCCTTCGCCAGTCAGCGAGCGCCTGCAGGACCAATGCGGCTATGAGCACCGGGATCTCGAGCAAGAGGAGCAAGCCCGATCGCGCCGCAATTGCCGCCACGAAGACGAGAACGAAAGCCGCGTAGGCAGCCCACATTGCCTGCCGCCTCCGCGCACGTGTCGCCTCGCATTGGTCACAGACTGGCCAGCCCCCGAAAACCGTGAGCCGCATTGCCAAGGCGATCAGAAGCCCGAGTAGCAGGCTGAACACCGCCAGGGGGATAACCCACCAGGGAGACCGCGAATACACGGCCACCGGTTGCAGTCGCCGCGCCCGTGCGCCGTGCCGCACGCACACCAGCGGCAGGTAGCCGAGTTCAATCAGCTGAGGTGGCAGGTAGACGTCAGGCGCAGGTTCTGCCGGATCAGCGAGTGGAACCGCCGGTGGCGTCCCGCTCGAAACCGTCGGCCATGGTCGAGGTTGCGTATGCGGAGTCCATTGGTCGCCCGTCCACCAACGCAGATGGCCCGCGGACGCAGGGTCGGGGTACCAGCCACCTTCGATAGGCACTTCAAAGTCGTCGGCAGCGAGCAGGCTCTTCTCAAGTCCACCAGGGCTCGAACGCCTGGACCGATCGAAATCCGGCTACTTCTCGGGCGCATACTGCCTTTCGTGACACTGGCGCAGCCCCGACGAGCCGTGAGGGCGCCGACAACTCTGGGCGTGAAAGTGGCATACGTCTTGCTGCTCCTACCGCTCGCCGGTCTCGTGTATGCCTTCGTGCACCTGGCTGGGGTCCACGCCAGGTCCGGGGAGTGGGCATGGACTCCAAGCGCAACACCGCCCAAAGTCCCCTTCGGCGGCGTCGAATACTTGCGAATCCGCCATCCAACGTTCCCGGATTTGCCACCAGGAGACGCTGTCGTGGGCAAGACGCCGGGTGGAGGCGTTATCTACGCCGACCCGACATATTCCGACCCCCAAGACCTTTACGTCCCGACCGACTCCCAAGACCTTTACGGTCCCACCGATTCGCATTACGCCGTGTACGCCCGGCCGGGCGGCGGCTGACCGTCTCGTCGACGCGGCCGACCCGTCAAGCGGTCGGCCCTGAGATCAGCGCGCATAGGTGCCCGTTGGCGAGGTTTCGCGGGAGTTCGGTAGCCGAGGACTCGGCTGCTTCAGAGCGCGATTGTTGCCCCGTCGAAACTACCGGTTCGGGGATATGCTAGGGTGGTATAGCGGAGAGGGCATCGTCGTTGACATGCGGCTTTCACGCCCACCGATGAAATTCGACTTCACACCGCCGGACGAGCTGACGTCTCGAGTGGGGTGCAACGCCGAGACTTCGGCGGATCAGGACGCTTGGTCGTTTCCCCTCAACCGGCTGGAACTCCGTCCCAGGCTTCGGAATCGCCTTCAGGTCAGTGTCGCCAGTGGTGCACGCGTACCGGCAGGTCTCCGTGACCCTGTCGCTGATGCCCGTCGCTCCTTTCGACCTCCGTCGAGATCTGGGGCGAAGAGCAATGGGTGATCGCATCCATGTTTCTCTGGAGGCGGCCGCACGTTCTTCACGGCTATTCGGAACGCGGGGCTTGAGATCAAGCTCAATAGATCTTGGGGTGCTGCTGTCACGGGGAACGCCATCACCGACGCCGCACTTCGGGGGCACGCCGACTGGTCTTCCAGCATTTAGCACTGCTGCACGTGCCTGGCCGTCCCGAGCTGTCTCTTGGAACGCGCATAAATGCCTACCGCGCGCTTCGAATGCTCCTACGTCGGTAGCGGCGCTGGAATCGAAGGCAATTTGATGTTGGCTGGCGGGTGAGAGATTGACGGTTCAGGGGCTGAGCCTTGCGGTACCGGAACGTACGTGTGCAGCGTCACCGGGACAGGAGAGGAAGGCGCGGGCTCCGGGCTGAATGTCAGGAACGGGCTTGGGACCGGGACGGGCGTGCTGCCACCGGAGCTGCTGCATCCGGCAAGGACGCATACAGCAACTGCCACCAGCGCCACACGCTTCATGGCGGTGATCCTGACAGCAGATCTGACGCTGGTCTGAGGAACGGACAAGAACCGGCCAAGGGCGCCGCGGAACGTGAAGCTCCAGTTCGCCTCGAAGGTGAGGTTGGGATGTCCTGACACGGTCGGAGCGTCAGTCACGACCGCGCCATCGCGTTCCGGCGGGCGTCCTCCAGCCGTAGCGGCCCCTGCTGTGGCTGGACATACAGTCATGGCTCGCCCCTGCCGAAGGAACCGTCATGTCCGAGAGCACGGAGATCGTGACTTGGATTGCTCTGGCCGTGGGCTGCTTGTCGATAGGGGCTGGGGCGCTTGCGCTTGCTGGAGGCAAGGTTCTTGTTCTGCCCTGGCAGCGTCAGCGGATACGAGTCCGACCTTGGGCATGGAGCCAAGTTCTCCTCGGCATCTTTCTGCTGCTGGAGACCGTCCCGCGCTTAGCAGACGCGTCAGTCACGGTCGTGCTTGGCTTCTCTTTTGGCGCGGCGATCCCACTGCTGTGCGCTGCGCCGATGCTGCTGGACGGGACAAACCGCGTCTGACGGCTTCTCCAGTTCACACGCACCCCATAAGTGGCGTTCCGCGCGCTTCGACCCTCTTCCTTGCCGACGCCGCTGCGGTCCCTATCCTTCCTGTGATGGCTGTCGGTCAAGGCGCGCGCACCCTCGCCTTCGGTACGAGTGCGCTGCTGGCCGTCGATGCGTGCAGCAGCTCGTCGCCGCGTCAGCCCGCCCCGCCGGAAGTCGTCGTGAAGGCGTCGGAGTGCGAGTGTGCGGCCCCACCAGCAGCCTTACCAGCGGGCCCGTGACCCTGTCGATCTCGAACCTCGGCAGCCGTCCTGTCAACGTCGCGGTGCACAGACGTGCCGTTCTCGCGTCGCTTTCGCCGCCCGCCCTTCGCCCCGCAGCGCCGTCGTGCTGCGGGCAGATCGGCTCCAGAGCAATGGGCAGCGCGCCACGACTTTGCAGACTCTCAGCCCTCGTCGCGCACAACTGACATCTGCGCTACGCCGCGCGCTGCGGGTCGCTCCATGGGCTTGCTGGGACCCGTCGCGGCGGCGTCGCGGCCGGGGCTGATGTGCTTGCGTCGCTGCAGCTATGAGCCGACGACGATGTTCAAGTACCCGTAGCCCGCGATCCCGCCGTGGCAGTAGTCGGCGCCCTTTCCGTAGCCGCCGAAGTCATCGCAGCCGGGGTATTCAAGCCACGTCGACACCGTGCCCGTGGTCACGGCTTTGAACTTGACGGAACCGTTTCCCACCACCTGCAGGACCCCGGGCCGCTGTGGCGCTGCGTACAGCTCTGATCCGCAGGGTCCGTCGGCGCTGATAGTCATCATCTCCCCGACGGTCAGATGCACGACTTCGGTGCTGCCTCTCTTCAGCGAAGTTCGAGCTCCGCCCGCGGTGGTGGCTTGAACAATCCCCTGGCAGTAGGAGGGTGTAGCCGAGGGCGCGCTCATCGCCGCGCTCCGTCCGCAGGCTGAGATGGCGACCAGACCCGCCGCAGCGACGCCCACACGGCATCGCCACGTCGGTGTGGCTTGCCGAGTCATTGTCACTCGGTCACTGTGCACCTGGGTTAGACGCGGCGCCTACCGTTTGGGTTGTCTGGGACGAGGGAGGGATCGGCGTCGGGCTCGTTCCATCGCTAGCCAGACGGGTCAGATCGTCGGCGACGCCGGGTGGTCTCGGGTGCGCAGAATGGTGACGATCCATCCGGTGAGAAGGATGGCGATGTAAGGGAGTGCGTGCCAAGCGCCGATCTGAACTGAGGGATGCCATCCACCGCTGATTTCCCACCCGTCGCTCCACGAGAGCAGCAAGGAAATTCCAAGCATTAGCGCTAGCAACCCGGTGAATAACAGCCTTCCCAGCCACTTGAGGAGGGGTTGCTTTGCGGCTAGCAAGAGGGCCGCCCCGACGGTGGGCAGCAGCCAGAGCGCGACGCTGAACACGTCGGTCGGCCATGTGATGGGCAGGAGCATCCAAGGCGAGGGGGCGTGGATAGTCACAGAGCTGTAGACGTCTCCGCCTTGCAGGTTGCGTGTCGCATCGCCGACCAACCAGGCTAGGGCGACGCTGAATGCCGCAGCAAGCCAGAGCCACCTCCCACGACGCGTCACCGATCCAGTATCGACACGGGTCTTACGGCGCTGATGCTGCATTCAGTCGATGCCGATTCGTACTACGCGTGAGTGCCGTTCTCGAGCGCTTCGGGCTGTTCGGTATCCGGCGCTATCGGGCATTTACTGCTGCCCTCGGCGTGGGCAGGATGATGGGTTTGCGCTGGGGCTGGGCTGCGTTAGCTAGTCCGGGCGGGCGAATCGTCGCGCTGGCTGAAGTCAGGATCCCAGACCACCTCGTAGCTCTCGCGAAGTTCCATCGCGGTCGCACGACAGAGCCGCAAGCCCTCCTCGAGGACATCGTGGGCGTTGCTGGAACCGACCCAGGCCCATTCCTTCAGCTGGTGACCAAGGCTCGGCGAAAGGGGGAGATCGTCGACATCGACCAGATAGTCATGGACTTCCTTGTGATCCCAGCCCCACAGCGGGCTTCCAGCGCCGACCTCAGGGCGGAACATCAGTCGCGGCCGCTTTCCCGGTTCGGAGGTCGGCTCGACCGGCACCCACACCTCCCCGCGATCGGTCGTCATCTACCCATGATGCGACTTCACGGAGATTGATTCACCCTCCTATCGTCTGTCACGGTCCCCAGAATGCCTCACCCGTCGCGTCCCGATCTGCGAGGTCTGGGCCGGACAACCTTTCAGCGTGTCCACCGCGTCTATAAGGGAGACGCTTAGAAGGACGCCGGTGTGTGCGGCATATCCGGTGGGCTATGAGGAGGCGGGGCGTGGGAGAGCCTGATGGCTTCCGTGAGTTCGTCGCCGCGCGCTCGCCAGGCATGCTCCAGAGCGCCTGGCTGCTCACCGGGCACCAGGCCAACGCTCAAGACCTGCTGCAAACCGCGCTCGCCAAGACGTATGCCCGATGGGACCGGATCAAGCGCCAGGACGCGGCCGAGGTGTACGTCCGGCGAGTCATGGTGTCGACGTTCATTTCGTGGAACCGGCGGCGTTGGGTCGGTGAGCAATCCACTGGCGAGCTGCCGGAGCGTGCCGCGCCCCACGACGCGTACGCCGCGGCCGAACTGCGCGCTGACGTCGCTCGGGCGTTGGACACGCTGCCCCGGCGCCAACGCGCCGTCGTCGTCCTGCGCTACTTCGACGACCTGACCGAAGCCGAAGTTGCCAAAGCTATGAACTGCTCCATCGGCACCGTGAAGAGCCAGACCGCGAAGGCGCTGATCAAGCTGCGAGCATCGGGCCTGGCCGAGCTGAACGACGAGAAGGTGATCCCGTGACCCAGCTCGAAGACAGACTGGCGGACCTGCTGCGCCGCAGCGCACCGCCAACCCAACCGCTTGCGTACGAACCTGTCGCCCGGCTGGCTCGGTCGGTGCGTCGGCGGCGGAGGCAGGCGCTGGCTGGAACGGCGGTCGCCGTGATCGGGCTTGGCGTGGGACTTGGACTCGGCGTTTTCGCCGGGGGTACGGATGCCGGGCGTGAGGAGCTCACCACCCGTCCAACCCCTACGGCCACGCCATCTGTCGTCACGTCTCCTGACGAGGTGCGTCAAGGCGGCATTACGTACACGATCCCCAACGGTTGGAAGCGACAGCTGACCGGGTTCTGCGGCCCGCAGCCGAATCACACCGTCGCCGGCGCATTCACCCCAGCAATTCGGTGTCCCTACGTGTCGACAGGACAATCAGGGGAAACGGTGCGCCTCGACCCCATCTGGACGGCGGACTCCAGCAGCGGCTGGACCGGAAAGCCGACCCGGTGGCACGAACAACTGGCCTACCTGGAGACGCTCACGAACGCCGGCGGTGTCGTTGACGTGTTGTCCTTTCCGTTGCTGAACGCCAGAGTGACGGCTGCGGCCTCGAGTGCGACGGCGGCGCGGGCGTTGCTGGACCGGGTGACAGCGCACGCGTCGACGCTGCCGATCCCGTCGGACGCCTACTCGGTCCGCATCGTCCGCACGAACAGCGTGCGGCCCCAGAGTCCGCCGGTCGTCATCACGGACTCAGCCGACGTCGCCAAACTCTTTGACGATCTGCGCCACTCCGGTAAAGCGGGAGACGACACCTGTCTGATGGCATTGACGACGACCCCCACCGTGATCACGGTCCGTCCACTCAACGGCGCCGCGGTCAGTTACCTGACCAGCCCAGACGGCTGCCCCATCCTCACGGCAGGAACCGGTGCGGCCGTCAGCGCCTCCCCGGCTCTCATCGCCGACATCGACCGGTACGTACCTCCCAACCTGAACGTCGCCCCCGACCCAAGCGTGACCGTGCCGATCTGCTCCACAAGTCAGATGACCGGTTCCTGGGGAGGCAACGTCAGCCCGGAAACCCAAGAGCACTCGGCCATCGTGAACCTGCGCAACGACGGCGGCACCTGTCAGGTCTTCGGCTATCCGTTCGTCGACCTCTTCGGCGACGCAGGACAGATTGGCGCGATCACCGAAAACGGCGGCGGATACATCTTGGACGTCCCCAGCGTCATCGTGCTGCAGCCCGGTGAGTCAGCGCATGTTGTGCTCGCCGCCTCTGCCTGCGGGCAGCCGGCGCAGACGGTCACCCGCGTCCAAATCACCCTTCGCAGCAACCGGACTCCTGTTTCCGTGACGATTCCGCCTGGCGCACCGGATGGCATCCAAATCTGCCCCGGGTACAACGACGCGTTGCTCCAGATCGGACCGCTAGTGGCCGGCGCCGAAAAAGGGCAGCAAACGCCTTCGTAAACCACAAGACAATCCCGAATTCGCCATCCTCAACAGCCGCCACCCACTGACCGCGTGCCTCGGAAATCCCAGCAGTCCGAGGCCGCCGAGAATGAGCCATCTCCGGCGGAGATCCGATTCGATGATGAACTCTCTTCAAACCGCCGATCCCTCGAGAAAAGAGGCATCGTGAACCGGGACGCGCCGTATCCGGCTATATGCGCGCTTGGTATTCGCGCGACCTTGCCGCCGAGGGGATGTTCGTCCCGGGGGATGCGACCGACTGCGGGGCGTGATGGGATCCTCCGATAAGGCAAATCGACGATTGGCTGGTGGCGCGCGTGCCTGCTGTTAGTACGGGAACAGGACTGCCGGGTCGGCTCGGTTCGGTGGCTCGTGATGGCGAGCTACCCCGTCGGGCCGACGTTGGGACGATCTTTGATGAGCTGGACTATCAGATGGCCTGTCAGGCATATCTCTGGGCACTCCCGTTGGTCTCCTACGCGCAGTGGAAGACGCAGCACTATGAAGTGTTTGAAGCGACTAGCTCAGACCTCGTTCGCTATCTCAGCTACCGGGACCGGCTGGGGCTGATTACCGCCAACGCAACGACGCCCTACATCCTGAACTTCTTCGACCTGGCGGAAACCGGGCCGCTGGTCATCGAACTGCCGGCTGGGCCTACAGCGGGCGGTATCTCAGACTTCTGGCAGCGCGAGTGCGCCGTCCTTGGGGAGATGGGACCGGATCACGGCCAGGGTGGGAAGCACCTTGTCGTCCCGCCGGGCCAGGACGCGCCCGACGTCGGTGACGGTTACTACGTGCAGCACCCGTCCGGCATGAACATCATGTTCGGGTTCCGCACCCTCGACCCTGACCCGCAGCGGTCCGACGAACTGGTTCGCGGGGTGAAGGTTTATCCGTATGCCGAGCGGGACGCGCCGAGGCCGACGCGGATCGTCTCTCCCGAAGGGAAGGCATGGAGCGGCGATCAGCCGCGCGGGCTGGACTACTGGGTTCGACTCCACGACATCTACCAGCGTGAAGTGGTCGACGAGCGCGATCGCTTCTACCTCGCCATGCTCAAGCAGCTCGGCATCGAGAAGGGCAAGCCGTTCACGCCAGACGACCGACTGGCAACAATTCTGATCCAGGGTGCCGAGGCTGGCGAACTCATGGCCCAGGCCAACACCTTCGCCAAACGTTTCCCCGACGCCCGTTGGTGGCCAGATCGGCAGTGGTTCCTCGCTATCGACTTGGACAACTCCGCCCAGCGAGGCCGGGACTTCGACCAGCTTTTAGAACGGGCGTCATGGTTCTACGAGGCGGTCAGCTTCTCCGCCGCCATGAAGAGTCAGATAGCCGGTCAAGGACAGGCCTATCTCGGCGGATACACCGATGCAGACGGAGATTGGCTCGACGGCGCGAAGGACTACACGGTCCACATCCCAGCGAATCCGCCAGCCAAACTGTTCTGGTCGTTCTCGGTCTACGACGTGTGGACCCGCTGCCTTATCGACAACACTCAGCAACGCGGTGACCGCGGCTCACGCGATGACGATCTCCGCTATAACGGTGATGGATCCATAGACCTCTACTTCGGGCCAGAAAAGCCGTCAAGCGGCGATACAAACTGGGTCCAGACCATCCCGGGCAAGCACTGGTTCAGCTACTTCCGGTTCTACGGACCGCTCGAACCATATTTCGACCGCACCTGGAAACTCGGAGACATAACAGGCCAGTAACACCAACCGGCCCGGCGACCGCAGCGCGCAGCCGAACCCGTGCCCACGCCGCTCCGCTGATCCGACGCTCCTGCGCGCCGTGGTAGCGCGCATAAGTGCCTACCTGTTCTCGCGCGCTCTGGCCCCGATCGGTATCCGGCATTGGCGGGCGTTCGGGGTGACAGTGGATGGATCAAACGGGAGCTCACCGATGGCAGGTGCCAGGATGCGGTATGCCAAGACTTCCCGGCTTCTCCGATGGTGACTCCCTAGCCCGATATGCGAAGGCCTATGAGGCGACGCTGGCGTCGGCCGGCGTGGCCGTTCGGACACGTCAGGTGCCCACCTCGTTAGGCTCTACGCACGTCGTCGAGGCGGGGGCCGAGGACAAACCGCCGCTGGTGTTGCTGCATGCGATGTCCTTCAGCGCCTCGCTCTGGGTCCGCAATCTCGCCGCGCTGTCGGACCATCGCCGGGTCATCGCGATCGACACGATCGGCGACGTGAACCTGAGTCGCAGCGAAAGGCGGCCGCACGGTCGTGACGATTTCATGGGTTGGCTCGCCGAGGTGCTGCAAGCGATGCAGATCGGTCGCACGGCGATCGCCGGTAATTCTTACGGTGGCTGGATCGCTGCCCACTTCGCTCGTGAGCGGCCCGAGTTGGTGTCGCATCTGGTGCTGATCTCACCGGCCGTCGTTCTGGTGAAGTTCCGGCCAGCCTTCTATGCGCAGACCGTTCGCGTTCCTTTCGCTCGGACACCCGCCCGGGCGGAGCGGTTCGCCCGCTTCTTCCTCGGCGACGCAACCCTCCAGAACGCCTCCGCGAAGCTGTGGCTTGATCAGGTATCGGTGGGTATGCCGTTCTTTCGCGGGCTTTTGAGATTTCCGCCGCCGCGAGGCCCCTTCACTGATGCAGAGCTCGCGGCTATCACCGTTCCGGTATTGCTGATCGAAGGTGAGCACGAGCCCATTCACAACCCAGTCGCAGCCATCACGCGGGCAAAGGAGCGCATTCCTTCGGTCAAAGCCGTGCTGCTGCAGGACACCTGGCACGTCGCCGAACTCGAGCAGCCCGAGCGCGTAAACGAACTGATCCTCGACCACATCAGCGACTAGCTCCGATCCCGGGCAAGTCAAGGCGAACTACCTCGAAGATCGGTTCCCTCCAAACGAGGCGTTCCCTCGTGGCTGTCGACTTCGCCCTCCAGACCTGGGAACACTGCGGCGCTCGAAGTAAGAACGTCAGGGCCGGGCTGGGTGCTGAGGTTGGGCTCGCCACCACGATCCTGCGGGCCACTCTGAGGCTCGCGGCGCGCCGCGCGATCAGTCCGGCGCTGGTCGTGTGCGACGACATGAACCTCGCGTCGATTGCGGTCATCGAACGGTGTGGTGGGGCTCTGGAAAGCGTCGTATCCGGGTCCGGCTGCGGGCCTTCCCAGCGCCGGTTGGGTCCCGACCGAAAAATAGAAGGGCGAATGGCCACGCCTAAAGACCCGTTACCGGGCGCTCCGGCCCGATCGAGGATCGGCATTGCCGGGCGTATCAACCACGTCTGGGGTGGTCGACTCATCCTGGGCCGACTGGGGTGCTCGCGTGTGGGCGGATTCAGGATGGTTCAGTATGGGTTCATGCCTGCTGACGACGTAGTGAAGCTGATCACCGAGGCCTACGTTTACGGCTTTCCGCTGGTTTTCAATCTTGACCAGGTTGTTCGGTATGTGACCTCGGGAGTCGGGTCGAACCCACAGGCCCCCTTCAATGAGTTCAGCCACGCCCGGACCCTGGCCGGCCCGCAAGACACTTTTGTCACGATCAACAACGACACTCTCTACTCGATGGCCCAAGTCGACCTGAGTGTGGGTGCCGTTCAGTTACACGTCCCGGACACGGCTGGCCGCTATTACGTGCTGCAGTTCGTGGACGCTTGGACCAACAACTTTGCCTACGTCGGGCATCGGGCAACCGGGACCGGCGAGGGTGATTTTGTCGTGGTGCCGCCGGGCTGGAAAGGCTCCATTCCGGAGGGCGCGACCGCGATACACGCCCCGACACGGATAGTCAGCATTGTCGGACGTTGGGCCTGCTCCGGAGCCGATGACCTCGCTGTCGTCCATGACCTGCAGGACGCCACGCGTCTCGAACCGCTCGACCCCACAGCCATCCCCGAGGGCATCCCCAGCCCGGATAGCGGGGTGCCTGACGAACTCATCTTTCTGGAGAAGCTAAGGCTGTGGTCACAGGCATTTCCCCCGGCCCCTCGCGACCAGCCCTTGCAGGAGAGCCTCGCACCCACGGGGATAGGCCAACCCGGTGAATCCCCATATACCGCAGCCGATCCAGCATTCGCCACCAGGCTTGCTGCCGGCCTCGCCGCCGGCGAGGCCACCCTTAAGAAGGTCCTCGGCGGAGGTGGCAGCAGCCCGGAAGTCAACGGCTGGCGGCTGACAATGCACGTGTTCGATTACAACCTGGACTACTTCGAGGTGGGTGCTCTCGACGATGTGCAATTCAAGATTACTGACCCGAGGGTGCGCGTCGTCGAACGTGCCGCCGCGGCCCTCGGTGGCCTATGGGGCAACCATGCCTATGAAGCCGTCTACATCATGACCTACCACGATGACCACGGAGATCAGCTCAGCGGCGAACACACCTACACGGTGCGCCTCGACCCACCGCCGCCAGTCGGCGCATTCTGGTCTCTGACCATGTACGACGTCCCCAACTACTACTTGACCGCCAACCCGATCAATCGCTACTCCCTCGGAGACCGCACCCCCGGCATCGTGTACGCGAACGACGGGTCATTGACCATCACCATCAGCCACGAGCGACCCTCTGACCCGACCGCTTTGGCAAACTGGCTACCTGCTCCCGCCGGCGAATTCCGGCCAGTCCTGCGTATGTACGAGCCGGCACCCGAGGTGCTGCAACAGAAGTACCTGGTCCCGGCGATAACACGCACATAGCGGGGCCGGGCGGGGCCTGGCTAAGCGGAAGTCGGCCTCGGCGCTCAGAAGTGCCTACCTGTTGACTTCGGCTAGCTCTGGGCTGGCCAGGCTTGGGTGGTCACTCGTGCCTGCTGGTCTTCCCCACCCGTCCAACCCAGCGCACGGTGTCGTTCTGATACATGGCGACTTGATGGACGGGATTGCTTTCCTCGCCTTGTCTCTGTCGTCCCCCCAAATGGCCGAGCGATCGGGCAAAGGTTTGGTCGATAAGGTTCTGGTGATTGGCAGGCCGTTTCGGGGCGATGTGGCCAGGATGGGTCGCCTGGCGGCCGCGGTGGTGCTGGTTTCGGCGGGCGTTGTGGCGTGCGCTCCACCTGGACCGGCGAGTCCGGTGTACTGCGCGGGGTTGAAAGCCACGATGGTGGTGACCGCCAAGTCGCCGCTGATCGTCTACGGCACTGCCGGCAACGACGTGATTGCCGTGACCGCAGGAGTGCACCAAGTCCTGGGGGGAGCGGGCAACGACACCATCTGCGCCGACTCTGTCGGCTCCAGCCTTTTGGGCGGCGATGGCAATGATCTGCTCATCGGTGGGGCGGGCTCGGACCGGCTCGATGGCGGCAACGGGAACGACCTGCTGATCGGGGCCGGCGGTCCGGACGTACTCATCGGTGGGCCCGGCACCGACACGGTGTCCTACGCCGATCACACGGCTGCGGTGACCGCGAGCCCCGATGGGAAGGCCGACAACGGCTCAGCCGGGGAACACGACCTCATCGACCCCTCGGTGGAGAACCTGACCGGCGGCTCCGGCAACGACACACTCACCGGCAGCGCAGCAGCGAACGTGCTCTCCGGCGGCCCCGGTGCCGACCGACTTCTCGGCGGCGCAGGCAACGACGTCCTTGTGGGCGGGCCCGGTAACGATGACCTCACCGGAATGGCCGGCAAGGACACCAAACAGGGCGGCGCCGGTGCGAACGACTGCGATACCGATCCCACCGACGCCGCAGCAGCCGGCTGCACCTACGACCCGCACACCCCGACGATTCAAAGCATTGAAGTCACGACGCCGCAGTTGAATTTCCGCGCCGGCGACCGCATGGTCGAATACCAAGTCCACGCATCAGACGTCGGCAGCGACATTTGGACGGTCGACGTCGGGCTATGCGGGCCTGACGGAAAAGCAGACGGCACGACGGAAACCCCAGCGATCTTCGGGTCGGGCACTTACTCCAATGGCACCTGGCTGGGCAATCAGACGCTGCCCGATGATGCACCGACCGGCACCTGGTCAATCTGCAGCGTTCAACTGCTCGCGCTAGACGCCAACTACATCAGCTACGCCACGAATCCGGCGGCCGGCTCCAATGTCCGGCCTATGCCAACCGGAAACACCTGGACTGTCGCCAACGATGGCACCGACCACACCGCACCCGTCATCAGCGACATCACCATCACCCCGTCTGTTGACGTCACCAACCAGGACGCGACAGTGACTTGTGATTTCTCGGTGCTTGAAGTGGGAAGCGGCCTCCACGAGGTAGACATCGATCTGCGACACCTGGGGTCTGGATCGACGCCAACTCAAGAACACACAGTCCTCGCTTCTTCGGATTGGCAGGCCGGAAATCCACAGCTGATAACCCCCAATGCGCAAGGGGCCGACGGTAGCGGTCGCTATCAAGCGACGATCGTGCTGCCCGTAGGGTCGGCGCCAGGCTGGTGGTACGCCAACGTCCGTGCCGTTGATCTTGCCGGCAATCAGACCGTGCCGTATGTAACGACCAACGTTATCGACACCAAGCCCATCACCGACATCCCCCGCCTGGTCGACGGTGAGGTATCACCTGGTTCGACACCAGGGCCCAAGACGGTCCGGCTACATTTGACCTCCACTCGTGATGAAGTCACCACCGTTTCCCCGGAAATCACCCACCCGTCCGGCGCAACCGGCGGGTTCGACCTCGAACTTGTAAGCGGAACGGCTACGGACGGGGTTTGGCAAGGCACGTTCGACGTGCCAGCGGACGAGATCGGCAACTGGTCGCTCAGCGGTGTCGGCGTCTTCGACCGACTTGGCGTAGTGCGGGAAATTCCGGCTGCTGACCTAGCAACAGTCTCCGGCCGCACCTGGACAACCCCATAGCTCCGTTCATTGGCCGCATCCACAAAGAGCCTCACGTCACACAGCTCGAATCAGAAGGACGGTCTGCCCGGCCGCTCGGTATCCGGCAGGACTATGCGCTGATGCGGACCCAGGTTGCGAGAGCCGGAGATTGAGTAACGGGGGGCCTCTAGGGTGGCACAACTGAGCTATCTGATACCGGCACCCGAAGGGATGGCAACTGCCGATGTACCGACTGACCGTGGTCTACGACGAGCCGGCCGACAAAGAGGCGTTCGACCGCCGTTACACCGACGAGCACGTCCCCCTCGTCAAGGCCGTGCCGGGTTTGGGCAGCTTCCAGCTCAGTCACCCACAAGGCGGCACGCCGTACCTCGTCGCCGAGCTGTTCTGGCCAAGCGAGGACGCCTTCAAAGCCTCGGCCGCGACCCCCGAGATGGCTGAGACCCGCAAGCACGCGGAGGGCTGCGGCACGACGTACACGCGCTACACCGGCGACGTCGCCGAAGTCTGACCGACCGCGCTGGTCCGTTCTCGGACTAAGGAAGCGCTGATCGAAGGCGCAGTGGCGTGCAGCAGGTGGGGTAGGAATCTGCTCTCGAGGATCGCCTAGCTCCAGCCTCGAAGCCTCAGTCCCGCATCACTTTTCGGTAGGTCAGGTCACGGACCGGGCCACGCCAGGATGCGGGTCTACCAGGTCATGTTGATGGTGCGCTCGAAGTTGTCCCAACCAGCTCGTTCGAAGGCCGCCGCCATCGGGACGTTGGCGAGGTCCGTTGATGCCCGGATGCGTGGGACGTTCTGTCGGGCAAGGATGTTGGTGCCCTCGGCGAGTATTTGGTCGACGTAGCCCTGGCCTCGATGGTTGGGAAGCACAGCGAGATAGGCGATGATCGCGTTGTACTGATTGCGAGCCGGTATCACGAAGCCCACCGGTTGGCCGCCTGCTCGGGTCGCGACCCGCCACCAGGCTCGCGGGCTCCGGTAGGCAGCGAGTTCATCATCGAAATGACGAACTGCCGCCTCGCGGGGTGACATCTGGACCATGTCGTGCTGGCTGTGAGCGTCGAGCGTTCCGACCAAGGCGAGGGTCATCAACGCGATGATCTCCTCGTTGTCGAGCGGCGGCCGGAAGGTGAGGTCCTTGGTCGATTCAGGGATTGGGGTCCCTGGGTGCCATTCGAAGCGGAGTCGTTCCACTAGCGGGCGGCCGCCGGTTCGTTCCACGGCGGCCATGCGATCTGCGACGCCGGTCGCGATCCCCGAGTGATCCCGCCAGTCGGGCGGGACGAAGCGGCTGTACTCAGGCGGCCTGGCACCTGCGGGTATTACCGCCGCCGTCGCCGTGCTCAGCAGGGTGGTCATGATGTCGACGCGGTCCAAGCCGGTCCCAGAGTCGTCCGCATCGACGATGTCGAGAACCTGAGGGATTCCTTCCTCGCCGTTTCCCCACCACGCGACCCTGGCAAGCGGACGGTCGCCTTGGAGCGCCACCCACATCCACTCGGGGCGACGCCGACCGGTTTCGAGGTCGCCGGACAGTTCCTCATTGAGGACGTACGGCAATCGACAGAACAGATCCAGCTCGACGAGTCCGCTAATCGGACGCATCGTCAGCTCATTCTCGGCAACGCTCAAGCAGCTCTCCCTGAGAAAGCGCTTGCCCCACGGAGTTCAGAGGATGCTGGGACTTCGGAAGGTGGCAAGCGCGCAGTTGGCATAAGACATCGACTTGTCCTCCTCTACCGGTCGGCATCCCCGATGCTCTCGATCTAGGCTTCAACTACCCGGTGGTCGCTGCTCACAACCAAACATTCGAGAATGCCTGATGGCTGGAGTGATCCACGAGTCATTGACGCCGGAGCCATTCCTCCAGACAGTGAGAGACAGCGCATAAGAACCTATATCGCTCGGTTGCAGACGTTGCTTCGTGGCGCACCGTTGCCGGCAAGGCGATATGCCCGACCATCGTGTGGGTTGGGAACGTGGCTGACGCCCAGCTAGTGAACTATGTCCTGTCCGGTGGGCCGTGAAGCTCTGTGGAGGCTTGAGGGCTGGCTAGTCCCGTGAGTGTCCGCGAACCGGAACTACCGGGCGGTTTTCTGACGCCCTATAGACGGCGGGCTGCGCTGAGGAGAGCTGCTCAAATCCGCCTCAGCCATAATCAGCGGGTGACGGATGACGACGAAACTTTTTCGATCTTGTGTGAGATCGAGCCGGCCACCACACCGGACCTGCGCCGCGTGCGCCGCCAGATCGTCGCGTTCGACGGCGTCACCGACCTGTTCTTGATCCCCGACAACCACATCGGCCGGGCGACCGTGTCCAGCATCGCCGTCGCCCACGAAGTGGAGGCGCTGGGCGGACGTGCTGTTGCTTGCGTCAATAGTCGCGACAGGAATCTGCTTGGTTTTCGGCGCGACCTGTTGACGGCGGCGGCGTACGGCGTTCGGGAGTTCCTTTTCGTCAGGGGTGACGAACCGACTGTCGGTTCGCGATCGGATCTCACGGTGCGGCAGATGCTCAGCGAGGCCCGCGACTACCCGGACGCAAGCTTCAAGCTCGGAGTCACTGTCCGCTGCGGCACCACCGTTCCCGCCTGGAAGCACGATGCGGACTTCTGGTTGGTACAAGCCTCTTTCGATCTGGACAAGCTCGTCGCCTGGCGTCGCAGTCTGGACTACCAGGGCCGCGTATTCGTGGGCGCTTTGGTGATGGCCAGTGCCAAAATGGCGAGGCGGATCGCATCAGATTTACCGGAGATCGACGTGCCCGCCGACCTCATTGACGCGCTGGAAACCGACGTCGACGCTGGGGTGGTCAGGGCGCTCGACCTTGTCGCCGAAGCACGACAGTCCGGAGCCTTCGACGGGGTTCATCTCGTGCCCGTCGGCCGCTTCCACCAAGTGGCTAACTCGATGCGAGACGGTCAGCGGTAGCCGCGCAACAGACGTATGGCTGCCACCTGCAAAGGCTCGCGAATCGTTGGGTGAAGCTTCCGTCCAGCGCCAACTCCGCGTTCGCCACCTTCACCCTGCCTGCCCTCTCCAAGAGCCTCGCCGACCAGCCCGCAGGCAGCTCAGCGATCGAAAAGAAAGTCACCACTGGCTCTCTCGATGGGCGGGACGTCGTCATCGTGAGCCAAGCGGACGGGTCGCAGCTGTTCGTTGCGGCGACCGGCAAGCCCTACCCCCTCAAGGCCGTCAACTCCGCCAAGAGCAAAGACGGCGCTGGAACGATTACTTTCACCGGCTACGGCAACCACCAGACGATCAAAGCCCCGGCCGGGGCGCTTGACCCCGCTTCAGTCCCCGCCTGAGGTCTCAGTGGATGGAGGACCCGCACGTTGGAGAATCCGACAGCTGAGGGGTCGCGCGGACCCCAGGAGGTGCCAAAGTCGCCGCGTGCCGAGCCGATAGCGGGCACGCTCGTCAGCGAGACGTTCGACTACGACGGTGGCCGGCGGGTCACGGTATACGTCCCGCCGGGTCCCCCCGAGGCGATCGTCTTCGCGGCTGACGGTCAGGGTATTTCGCAGTGGGGCGGCTTCCTAGAAGCGGCCGACGTGCCGGCCACGATGATCGTTGGTGTTCACGGGCTAGCGGATGAAACGTTGCGGCTGCAGGAATACTCACCGGTCTTTGACGCGGAGCGGTTCGCCGCGCATGAGAGGTTTTTCGTCGACGACGTCGGCCAATGGGTTCGAGACCGGTTCAGGGTTGCACTTCCTGCCGAACGCACTGCGGTGTTCGGTGCCTCAGCGGGTGGGGAGCTCGCGCTCGCTCTTGGGCTGCGTCATCCGAACCGTTACGGTGCAGTCTTCTCCGGCTCGCCGGGCGCGGGCTACAGACCGACTGGTGCCATGCCCCGTTCGCTTCCGCGCACGTATCTCGTCGCCGGCACGCTGGAGCCATTTTTTCTCGACAACGCGACCCGCTGGGCGGTCGCGCTGCGCGCTGCGGGTGCGGATGTCGTGATGAGCGAGCGGGTCGCGTCGCACGGCCCGGCGTTGTGGCAAGCAGAATTCCCGCTGATGGTCGCGTGGGCGTTCGGAGGACGGAGGGCGCCCGGTAAGCGGTCAGCGATCGACCAGCCATAACTGCGGATTGATGCCCCTATCGCGCGGTCTCCTGTGCGGACGCTCCGACCGCCTCCGGTCCCTGCTCCACCGATGCGGGATCCATCCACATCACCTGCCAGCCATGGCCATCGAGGTCGAAGAAGCTGCGTGAGTACATGAAGCCGTAGTCCTCGGCGTCATCCGCCTCGGTACCGCCGGCCGCGAGCGCAGCGGCGCTGACCGCATCAACCTCCTCGCGGGAGGACACGCTGAAGCAGTACAGCCCCAGCGTGTGCGTCCTGGGATCGGCGATCGGATGTTTCGCGAACTGAGCGAATTTCTCCCGGCTGAGCATCATGACGGAGGCATGCTCGCCGACGAGCATGCAGGCGGCGGTCTCGTCGGTGAATGCCGGGTTGAAGCTGAACCCGAGTGCAGCGAAGAACGCTTTGCTGCGCTCGACGTTTGCTACCGGGAGGTTCACGTACAGCGTGCGGCCGGCGTGTGTGGGAGTGGTCATGGGAGGTCTCCAGTCGGGCTCGATGGCGTACCTCCTGGTTGACGATCCCAGTCGGCGGAACTCATCTGTGAATCTGTAGCCCGTCAAACGGCGACATGCGCTGATGGCGTCATAGCGCCACCAGGCTGTGGCGCCGCTGCAAGTCGGAGGCCGGCGCCGGCCACCGAGTCAGAGCGGCAGCATCTCCGGCAGCTTTCCGGAGGCCAGCAACTTCTCGCCGATCTCGCGGGTCAGTACGCGACCGGCCCCGAGCAGTTGATCGAGGACGAGGGCGCGTCGCACGTAAAGGTGCAGGGGATGTTCGGTGGTGTAGCCCATCCCGCCGAGCACCTGCTGGGCGTGCCGGGCCACGGTGCGTGCATTGACGCCGGCGACGGCCTTTGCCAGCATCGCCGCGAGCGGGGTGAGGTTGTCGCTGTCATCCCAAGCGGCGTCAGCACACGCCTGGGCGGCCTCGATCGCCACGAGACTCTCCGCCAGGCGGTGGCGGATAGCTTGGAAGCCGGAGATGGGCCGGCCGAATTGGACGCGTTCCAGGGCATGCTCACGGGCCAGTCGCAGCATCGCGCGCGAGGCGCCGACAAGCTCGTAGGCGAGTGCGACCCTTCCCCCCGCCAAGGCGCCGTCCCAGGCGTCCGTCACCGACTCACAAGTGGTCGCATCGAAGTCGAGATCGCCTCGCACTTCGACCAGGCCGAGCGCCGGGTCAAGGCCCGGCGCCGGTCGCACTTCGAGCTGCGAGGACTCCACTGTCGTGAGGTAAATGTCTTGAGCTGCCATGGGCGATCGCCGCTGTCGTCGACCTTCCCAGCCCTCCGGTCGCGACCCCATGCACCACGAGGCGTCCCGCCACGACCTGACCCGGAGCAGTCGCCTGACCGATGCGGGGCAGGACGATCGCCGTCGTCGACACATCCTTTCCGAGACCGGTGGCCATCACGTCGTCGAAGGCTGATGACGTGACGTTCGCCGCGCCCTGCAGCTCGAACAGGACCGCTATCGCGTCGCGACGATCGTCCTCCAAGGCGTCATGCCAGCCGAGGTCATCGAGGGCATCGTCGAGCGCCGCACCAGTGTGCTGTTCGGTCGCGCGCTGCAGACTTTCGGTGAAGAGCTTGCGGTCGCCGGTGATCCATCAGCGGTCCGGTCCGAGATCGAGCAGCCGTCTGGCGATGACGTTGCGCTGCACTTCGGACGTGCCGCCGTAGATGGTGGCCGCCCGCGAGTAGAGGTATTCCGCTCGCCATTGCCGGCTGCTGGAGTCCTCGCCCAGAAGGAGACTCTCGGCGAGCCCGTCGGCTGACCAGATCGAAGACCGACTGTTCGGCCGTCGCGAGCATGACCTTGTCCAAGGAAGTCTCGGCGCCGAGCGTCTCACCCGCCGCCATCCGGTATTGCGTCG
Organism: uncultured Actinomycetota bacterium; assembly: GCA_963737695.1. GTDB lineage: Bacteria > Actinomycetota > Actinomycetes > Frankiales > Frankiaceae > DATAZK01. The sequence goes on along the minus strand of CAVTTQ010000008.1, from coordinate 1,028,761 downwards.
TCCTCGAGCGGGCCCGAAACGCATACAGCTGCTGGAAGGCCTCACCCACTGCGGTCGCCGTCAAGCCATCAGTAGGTCCGCTCGAAAGCAGCTCGCCGAACCGTTGATGCAGAAACGCGCCGCGATGCCACAGCGCCGTGCTGCGCTCGTACGGCAGCAATCCCATGGCGACCGACCAGCCTCGGTCGACTTCGCCCAGCGTCCGTTCGAAGGGGACGGCCACCTCGTCGAAGAAGACCTCCGAAAATTCCGGCACGCCGTTCATCGTCTCCAACGGGCGCACGGTGATTCCTGGGCTGTCCATGTCCACGAAGAGAGCCGTGATCCCGCGATGCGCCGAGTCCGGGTCGCCGGTGCGTGTGAGAAGCACGCAGCGGTCGGCGTAATGGGCGAAGCTGGTCCACACCTTCTGACCGGTGACCCGCCAGCCGTCGCCGTCTCTGGTGGCCCGGCACTGCAGCGCCGCCAGGTTGCTTCCCGTTCCGGGTTCGGAGAAGCCCTGGCACCACGTCTCATCGCCGCGTAGCAGCCGGGGCACCATGGTCGCCGCCAGCTCCCCGGAGGCGTAGTCGATCATCGTGGGCGCCAGTACCTCGGTCATGCAGTAGACCCCTGGTTCGACCAGCCCGCGCAAGGTAAGGGCCTCGCCGAGATACGCGCGAAGAATGCTCGATCCGCCGAGGCCTCCTACCCGCGCCGGCCAGCCCCATCGCATCCACCCGGCGTCGAACGCCAGCCGTTTGACCTTGGCGAGCTGCGCGGCATGCGCTACCAGAGAAGTGGGGTCATCGTCGGTGGGTGCGAGCTCGTCGGCGTGCTCATCGAGCCATCTGTCCAGGTCGCTGCGAAAGTCGTCGAGTTCCATGGGGGAGTGCTAGGCGCCGGCGGCGGATTTGGGCACCGGCCGCCTCGGGTCGTGCGCCTTGCCGGCATCGCGGGCACCGCTGCGCCGCAGGAACGTCATCGACCGGGTCTGCAAGCCGCCAGCCCTTTTCGGTGCGGCGATAACTGTCGGAGTAGTAGCCGATGCGCATGTCGTGGTCCGTCTGGTCAACGAAGCACAGGGTCTGCATTCCGCTGCCGGTGTCGCCTTCGAGGTCGAGCGTCGGGGTGCCGGTCAGGAAGAGCCCCTTGGGCGCGGCCGCCACCAGTTCAGGGAAATTCGTCGAGCCCGTAGGTCGAGCCGAAGGCGCTATACGTGCCGTCAGGGGTGAAGACCGCGATCACCGCGTCGATGTCATCGCGGGTCATGCCGATCGCATATCTGGCGAGCAGCTGTTCGATCTCGATGATGTCCGCGAGCTGAGACTGATCGGTCGAGACGCCCATAACCGAAAAGGATAATCTGCTTCTCATAAATGGGCAACGGCCGCGGCAGGCCCCGATCCGAGCTACCCTCACCGCTCATTTCAGGAGAAGGTCATTCTCGTAAACGTGCGGTGTGTCCTAGTTCATAAGTAGCATAGCCCTCTCCTACGCGGGTACGCTGGTCATATGCCCAAGAATGAGCCGGCGGCTGTCGATCGATCAGCAGACGGCGCAGTCTCGCGCCGCGAACTCGCCGTCGCACGTGTGCTCGACCCGGCGAGGGCGCGCGCCGAGACCCGGATCCAGCGCTTCCTTGACGCCGCGCTCGAGCTCATGAGCGCGAGCCCCGACCGGGAGTTCACGGTCCAGGAAGTCGTCGAGCGCTCCGGGCAGTCACTGCGCAGCTTCTACCAGTACTTCGAAGGCAAATACGAGCTCCTGGTTGCCCTTTTCGAGGATTCGGTCCGGTCCACGGCCATCACGTTGCGTGAGCTGGTCGACCAGGAGGACGAGCCGATGGCGCGGCTGCACCGTTTCGCCGTCGAGTACTACCGGTTGTGTCGTCCCGCCCCCAAGAGCCGTGGCCAGAAGAAGGGTCCGACGGCGCTGGCGCACTTCGCCCAGCAGCTGCTGACCGACCATCCCCAGGAAGCCGCCCGGGCGTTCGTTCCGCTGCTCAGCTATCTCGAGGAGCTGCTCGACGAGGGCGTGCAGGCCGGTGTCATTCGACCTGGGCTTCGCCATGAGCGCGTTGCCGCCGTCATCTTGCAGGCCATCATGTTCAACACCTTCACCGCCACGATCAGCGGTCCTGCCAGCCGGGTTGTCCGCATCGATCCCGCCGAGGAACTCTGGGATCTGCTGGTCCACGGCCTGGCGGCCTGAGCCTCGGTCAGTCACAAACCTCGCTGCGGGCGGCAATAATTGCCTGCAGCCGTGACTCGACCTCGACCGCGTGGTGGTCGTCGGTGAATACGTAAGCCCGCCGGCGATAGATGGCGTCGACGACATTCGCGGCCACCACCGAGGCCGAGACCGAGCCGATCGGATTCATTCCGGTCTTGATGAGCCCGGGCATCACGACGCTCACCCCGACAGGCGCTTCGAGGGACTCCAGCTCGGCCCGCAGCACATCGGACAATCCGAGTACACCGTGCTTGGCCACCGTGTACGGCCCGAGCTGAGCCGGCGCATACACCGCCGCCATCGAGGCGGTATTGACGACGTGGCCCTCCTCGCCGGAGGCCAGGATGAGTGGCACGAAGGCGCGGATCCCGTGAATCACGCCCCAGAGGTCGACATCGATGACGCGGTGCCAGTCGTCGAGTGAGAGCTCCCAGGATTTGCCCGTCTTCACGATGCCCGCATTGTTGACGGCCACGTGCAGTCGTCCGAAGTGTTCTACGGCGCTGCGACCGACGCGTTCGACAGCTGCCGGATCGCGCACATCGGCGGGGATCGCATGGACCTCGCCACCCTCGCTGCGGAGCCGAGAAGCCTGTATCTGTAGGCTTTCTTCGTCGACGTCGGCCATCACCACCCGCATACCTTCGGCGATGAAAGCCTCCACGATCGCCAGTCCGATACCGCTCGCAGCGCCGGTCACGATCGCGGTCCGCCCTCGCAGCTGCTCCATCGATGCCCCTTCGTCTATTGCCGTTTGAGCGTGGGCACCGGGATCGGCATCACCTGATACATGGCGGCCATGCCGTCGACCAGTTCCTCCGCGGTGACGACGTCTCCCTGCCTTGGAGACGTGCTCGCCGGCGATCTGCCAGCCCTGCATACGTTGTACGCGATCGCCATCGATACGAAGCACCTGTCCCGTCAGCCAGCCCGACTCGGCGGATGCCAGATACGCGACGACGCCTGACGCATTAGCGGGATCGCGGGGGTCGAAACTGCCATCTTCGGTGGACGACATCAGATTTTCTGTCATGCGGGTGACGGCGATCGGGCTGATGGCATTGGCGGTCACGCCGTAACGGCGCATCTCGAGTGCGGTCGTCACCGTCAGACCGATGAGCGCAGCCTTTGCCGAGCCGTAAGCCGTCTGACCGATATTGCCGAACATGCCCGAGCCCGAGGTGGTGTTGATGATGCGTCCACTGACCGGGTTACCTCGTTTTGATTCCTCTCGCCAATGTCGGCAGGCATGGTGACTGAGCGCGTATCTACCTTTCACATGCACCGCGAACGTGGCGTCGAAGTCCTGCTCGGTCGAGGAAGTGAGCATCCGATCGCGGGTGATGCCGGCGTTGTTGACCAGGATGTCCAACCGCCCGAATTCGTCGATGGCGCGATCGACAATGGCCTGGCACGCTGACCATTCGCTGACGGAAGCTTGATCCGCGATTGCAGTGCCACCAGCTGATCGGATCTCGGCGACGACGGCGTCGGCGGGACTCTCATCCGTCGACTCTCCACCCAGGCCGACCCCGAGATCGTTGACGACGACGCTGGCGCCGGCGGCTCCCAGCGCCAGCGCATGAGCCCGCCCTAGCCCGCGTCCGGAACCGGTGACGATGGCCACCCGGCCGTCGAGCATTCCCATCAGCGCGGCAGGCCGAGCACGTGTTCGGACACGATGTTGCGCTGCACTTGGGAAGATCCGCCCCAGATCGTCTCGGAGCGAGCCCACAGAGCGCTCTCCTGCAACGGGAAGAGCTCGTGTCCGAGAGCGCTGTCATTGCTCTGGGTTTCCCAGCCGCCGGGCCCCATGACGTCCATGTACAGCTCCCCGATGTCTTGATGTGTCTCGCTCCACTGCAGCTTGGTGATCGAGGATTCGAAGCCCAGCTCCTCGCCGCGTTCGACCTTGGTCAGGATGTGCAGGGAGTGCAGCTTGAGCGCCTCCAGCTCGATCACGAGCTGGGCGATCTTTTGGCGGATCACCGGGTCGTCGGCTGCCGTTGCGGAGCCCCGGCGGGTGTGGCGGGCAATCTCGACGATCTCTTCGAGCTCACGCCGGAAGGTCGTGTAATAGCCCATGGCCGAAGCCCCACGCTCGAAGGACAGCAGGAGCATGGCGACGCTCCAGCCGCCGCCGATTTCGCCGAGTACCTGATCCGCCGGGACTCGGGCGTCGGTGAAAAAGACTTCGCCGAAGTGCTGTTTGCCGGTCATCTGCTTGAGCGGACGGACTTCGACGCCGGGTTGGTGCATGTCCAGGAGCAGCATCGTGAGTCCACGGTGCTTCTTGTCTTCACTCGACGTCCGAAGCAGCGCGAACATCCGATCGGCGTGCAAAGCGTTGCTGGTCCACACCTTTTGGCCATTGACCACGAACTCATCGCCTTTGAGCTCGGCCCGGGTCGATATCGCCGCCAGATCCGAACCGGCGCCGGGCTCGGAGAATCCCTGGCACCAGATCACGTCGTTGCGAAGTAACGGGGAGACGATCTCACGCTTCTGCTCGTCAGTGCCGATCGCCATCACCGTCGGTGCCAGGAAGGTCAAACCGAGGTTGTTGACGGTCTGCGGCGCCCGGGCGCGGGCCATCTCCTCGTCATAGATCGCCTTCTGGGTCGCCGTGCCGCCGCGGCCGCCGTACTCCTTTGGCCAATGGATCCCCGCCCACCCTGCGAGTGCCTTGTTGCGCTCCCATTCGCGGCGCATGTCGAAGCCCTCGTCCAGCGATTTCGTCGCCCAGAACTCATCAGTGCGCCACTCGGCCGGCAGGTTGGCGTCGAGCCAGGCTTGAAACTGCGTCCGGAACTGCTCGTCCGCTTCGCTGTGGGACAGATCCACCGGGCCTCCTTCGTTTCGGGTGGCCTCAGGCGGCGGAGCGCGGGGTGATCGTCACCGACGGCATGCTGGTGCCGGCCCCGGCCTTGATGACGTAGTCGACGACGCGTACCAGCTCCTGGACGTCCAAGAGGTTGCCCGCCAGGTAGTTGCGCGACATCCAGGTGGGCATCACTTCGGCCGCGAGCTCCGGGTCCCATTCGTTGGGGAACTGCGTCATGGCGGCCCCTTCGCCACCTGCGCAGTCGCCGACGACGACGCGCGTGAAGCCGACTGAAGGCTGCTCGACGCGCCAGGCCTCGACCAGCTTGTCCAGCGCCGCCTTGGTGACGGCGTAGGAGCCCAAGCCGGGCCACGGCGGTGTCATCGAGGCGCTGATGGAGGACAGGTAGGCAGCGACCCCGGACGAAGCGGCGAGGTGCGGAAGGGCGGCCGCAGTGATGAGGGAAGCGCCCATGACGTTCGTTTCGAAGGCTTTACGCCACGTGGCGGCATCCAGGTCGGTCAGTTTCACCAGGTGACCGACTCCCGTCGCGTAGACCAGAGCATCGATTCCGCCGAGACCCTTGGCGGCCTCTTCAACGGCGGCCCGGCAGGAGTCCTGATCGGTGACATCGCAGGAGATGGCGAGCGTTCCAGGACCGGCCTCTTTGGCTGCCTCCACCAGCAGGTCATGCCGGCGGGCCAGCAGAGCGACCTCATCCCCTTGCTGCGCAAGGCCAAGTCCGATGCAACGGCCGAGCCCGCTGGAGGCCCCTACCACCACTACCCGCATATTTGCTCCTTCGACGTCGATGTCGATAATAGGGGCAATCGATATTCAGGAGTAGGCCTACGGCCGTGGTGGGGGAGAGCTACTTGGCAGGCTTGAGCCGCCGGGGTGCTTTCGCCGGGCCTTCAGCCAACCCGAGACCGTTAGCGAACAGCCTGCTCAGCTGCTCGACCGCATGGTCGAAATCGTAATCGTGGCTATTTTCCACCAGCCACATCTCGGCGAATCTGCTCGTCATCGCGCCGAGAGCGGAGACGGCGAATTTGGGGTCGAGCTTCTCGTCGACCAGCCCTCGCAGCTGCAATTGGCGAATCGAATCCGCGATCTGGTCATCGGTGGTGTATCTGAGGTCGTTGATGGTGGCTCGGACGTGCTCGTCGTAGCGCGAAACCTGTTCGATGACGCCCATCATGGGTGCCTCTTTGCGGTAACTCACCAGGTGGCGGCGGATGCCTTCCTGGATCCGTTCGCGGGGAGTCGCATGGGACTCGGGATCGAAGATGACGGCGTCGACCGGCGCGGTCAGCTCATCCTCGACCGCAGCAGCCACCTCGCGGAAGATCTGCTCTTTGGAATCGAAGTAGTGATAGAAGGAGCCGTGGGAGAGCCCGGCGCGCTCCGCGATGTCAGAAATCCGGGCTTCGAGGAATCCGTCCTCCTCGAAGACGGCTTTCGCTGCTTCCAGCAACCTGGTGCGAGTCTGGGCGCCCTTGCGCGAGCGAGGCCCACTCGGCTTCTCGCCGTCGGCCTGAGCAGCTGTCGACAAGGTGTCTATCCCTTCCAGGCAATTCCGGGCAGATCAGAAACGTGATTCTACTAAGCGCCGTCGCGCTGCAGCAGCATCACTCCAGAGGGGGTACCGCCGCCGGAGGTGACGACGGCAGTCGTTGCGTCGGCTATCTGGCGGTCTCCGGCGGCGTGTCTGAGCTGGGTGACGGCTTCGTAGATGAAGCCGAACCCGTGAGTGCGGCCTTCGGATAGCTGCCCGCCGTGAGGGTTCACCGGGAGCTCGCCGTCCAGGGCGATCCGCCGGCCTTTGTCCAGCCAGTCCTGTGCCTCGCCGATCCCGCAGAAGCCGAGCGCCTCCAGCCAGGAGATGGCATTGAAGGTGAAGCCGTCATACAGCAGCGCCAGGTCGACGTCGGCCGGCCGCAGGCTGCTTCGGGTCCACAGATGCGCCGACTGCCCGAGCACCTGGGGCTCGTGGGTGATGGTGTCCTGCTCCCACGAGACCCGTTCCAGGATCTGGGTGCCGACCGACTCCACCCGGATCGCGCGATGGGGAAGGTCGGACGCGATTGAGGCGTCCGAGACGATGACGGCGATGGAGGCATCGCAGGGCACGTCGCAGTCGTAGAGCCCGAACGGCGTGGTGATCATTCGTGCTGCCAGATAGTCGTCCATCGTCAACGGGTCGCGGTAGATGGCGGCGGGGTTGCGCGCCGCGTTGGTCCGGCCGTTGAGGGCGATCATTCCGAGCATCTCGCGGCTGGCGCCGTAGCGGTGGAAGTACTGGTTGGCGTTCATGCCGATCCAGTTCGCCGCGGACATGGCCCCGAACGGTGCCCGCCACTCCATGAGGGATCCCGATACGCGGCCGGGCGCCCGGCCGAGGCCCAGCGTGCGGTAGGTCGATTCCCAGACGGTCCGAAAGCACAGCACGTGGCGGCACAAACCGGAGGCGACGGCCATCATCGCGGCGATGACAGAGCCGCCCGGCCCGGGCAGGTCGCCGCCGCCGTTGTGCCACGTCGGATGCAGCCGCAGGGCTTCCTCGACGGCTGTGACGCCACCTTCGCTCATGCCGGCGGCCGAGGCGCCGGGATAGGTCGAGAGGCCGTCGATGTCATCGAGGGTCAGACCAGCGTCGGCGACGGCGGCCAGGCAGGCATCGACAGTGAGCGAGAGCGGATCGACCATCAGCCGGCGGCCGAGCTTGGAGCGGCCGATTCCCGACAGGATCGCCCGATGCTCAAACCGATCGCTCGTGAGCGGAGGCCGGGGGCTCGGAACGTGCGGCTCCGGCACGCGTTCGGGGCTGTCCGGCGCGCCGGTCAGCTCGAAGAGCGGGATCCAGACGTCCTGCTGCTCATCGAATGTGACGGCGACCTGCTGGCCGATGTGAACGTCAGCGGGTTCGGCTCCCACGATGTTGGTCGTGAGCCGGACGCTCGCATCCTCCTCAAGCGCAACGTTCGCGATGACGTACGGCAGATCCAGGTCGAATCCGGGCAACCAGGGCTGGACGTTCACCGTGAACCCGACGACGGTGGCCCGTCCCGACACCTCCACCGGAGCCCAGTCGCGGCTACGGCACTTCGGACAGATCGGGGTCGGGGGATGAACCAGCTGGCCACAATCGGAACAGCCCTGGATGCGCAGCGTGCCATCGGCACCCGAATGCCAGAACCAGTCGCTGGCCGGCGTGATCTCGGGGAGGGGCCTCACGGCATCTCCTCCTTTGCGCGTGCACTATGGTTGACACGAACATTTGTTGTTGACGTCAATGTTAAACGTTTGTAGCACGTCTGCGGGCGACCCGGTATCACCAGGGCGACCAGGATCGGAGACTGAGGTCCCAAGTGACGCAAGACGGGGATTCGCCGCCGGACGAGCAGCACATCGTGGCAGAGCTGGGCTTTCATCTCGAACGGGTCGACGGTGAGATCCACGGATCGGCGATGATCGTCCCCGAAATGTATGTCCCAGGCACCCGGGCCGTCCGCACATCGATCTTCGCCAGCTGGACAGACGTCTCGACCGGTTATCTGGCGGTCGACACGTATGCGCCCCGGGTCCCGACCACCCTCGAGCTCGACGTCCACCTGCTTGACGAAAATGCCGAGCCTGAAGCCGTCTATGCGGTAGCCCGGCTGCTCAAGGCCGGACGCTCCGTGCTCGTCGCTGCGGTCGATTTCACCGACCAGCTCGGCCGCCCGATCGCCTTCGGCACCGCATCGTTCATGGCGGTGCCTGATCCGAGGGTCACCATGCCGCCGGAACACTTGGCGGCGAGCGCCTCGAAGCGTCCCGTCGGTCGGTTGCAGCGCCCGTTCGCCGAGCGGGCGCGCTGCGAACGGATCGGACCGGGCATCGCCGTGCTTCCCCGCTCAGACGACGGGCTCAACAGCGCCAACACCGTCAACGGCGGGCTGATCGCACTCGCGATCGAAGAGGCCGTGCTGTCGGCCACTCCAGGCACCACGCTCTCGTCGATGGCCCTTCGCTACCTACGGCCGGTCCGCCTCGGCCCGGCGATCGCCACGGCGAAGGTGCGCAACGGATTGGGCCAGGTCGAGGTTCGCGATGCCGGCAGCGACGACCGGCTTGCGGTCTACGCCGTCACCAGGACTTGGCGAGCGGCTTCCGTCGATGCTCCGGCGCAACAGCGGGACGCGGCAGCCTAGGCGTTGCTTGACCGCGGCTTTAGCCGCTGCAGAGCAGCCGGCTGATCACCATCCGCTGGATCTGGTTCGTGCCCTCGAAGATCTGCATGACTTTCGCCTCACGCATATACCGCTCCGCCGGGACGTCCTTCGTGTAGCCGATTCCCCCCATGACCTGAACGGCGTCGGTCGTGACGCGCATGGCCGTATCCGTGGCCACCAGCTTCGCGACGCTGGCCTCCTGGGCGTACGGGCGTCCCCGGTCCTTCTTGCGGGCGGCATCGAGATACATCGCGCGTGCGGTGGCCACGCCGGCGGCCATGTCCGCAAGCATGAAACCGACGCCCTGATGGTCGATGATGCGCTTGCCGAACGTCTGGCGCTCCTTGGCGTAGGAGAGGGCTGTCTGCATGGCCGACTGCGCCAGCCCGACGGCTATTGCCGCGATACCAAGGCGTCCCGTGTCCAGCGCGCTCAGCGCAATCGGCAGGCCTTGGCCTTCCAGGCCGATCAGCCGATCAGCGGTAACGAGGGCGTCGTCCCAGTGCGCGGTGGTCGTCGGCACTGCAGCGAGCCCCATCTTGCGTTCCGCGACCCCGAAGGTCAGGCCCTCGAGCTGGCCGGGGGTGAGGAAGCAGGAGATACCCCTGCCGCCGTCGTCGCTCGTGCGGGCAAACAAAGTGTAGAAGCCGGCCTTCCCGCCGTTGGTGATCCACGCCTTCGTACCGTTGATCCGGTAGCCGACGGCCTCCTTCTTGGCGGTGCAGACGATGGCGGCGGGATCTGATCCCGCATGGGGCTCCGAGAGGCTGTAGGCGCCCAAGCGATCGCCTGCAAGCATGGCCGGTAGCCATCGCTGCTTCTGTTCGCTGGTCCCGTAACGCGACAGTGAGAAGCAGGCCAGACCGTGAACGCTCACCGCGACTGCGACCGCTGCCCAACGCGCGGCCAGCTCTTCCAGCACTTGCAGATAGACCTCGAACGGCTGGCCGCCGCCGCCGTACTCCTCGGGGTAAGGCAGGCTCAGCAGTCCCGCCTCTCCCAGCACCCGAAAGGCGCGTTCCGGATAGCGCTCCTGCGCTTCATAGTCGGCGGCGATGGGCGCCAGTTCGGCGTCCGCAATCTGTCTGGTCAGCGCCAGCAGGTCCTCGGCCTCAGCATTCGGCAGCAGCCGGTCGACGGTCCATGGGAGATCCTTCGTCCTGGTCACGGGCGAGCCTCCTGTCGTGTCATCACGGATGTATGAGGACCTTGCAGTCGTCATTGCTGCCTGAACGTGGGCCCATCAGCGCGTCGAACCGGGCTGGCAACTCCTCGAGGGTGACGTGCGCCGTCACCAACGGACTGGGGTCGAGCTGTCCCGAGGACAGGCTCGCCAAGGTCTGGGTGAAATCCCGGTGGCGGTAGTAGACGACGAATTGAAGGGTCAGCTCTTTGCTGGTAGCCACCAACGGGCGGAACGTGTCCGGGACCATGCAGGCTCCCACCGAAGTCACCTGGCCGTCGACCGCCGCGACCTCCATCGCGTGCTGGATGGCACCCGGCCGTCCGACGCACTCGACCACAACCCGCGGCGGGCCGCCAGTGACGAGCGAAAATGCCTCGGAGACGTCTTGGTTCGTGGGGTCGATCGCCTCGGCGCCGACGGTCTTTGCCAACGCCCTGCGATGCGCGAGCGGGTCGCTGACCACGACCTCGCGGGCGCCTAACGCGCGGGCCCACAAGGCGACCGCGAGCCCTACCGGTCCGGCCCCGAGGACCAGCACTGGCTCTCCCGGCTCGCGAGGCGTGCGTTCCAAAGCATGGTGCGCGACCGCCAGCGGTTCGACGAGCGCGCCGGTATCGCTGGTCAGCTCATCCGGCAACGGAAACGATGCCGCGGCGTCGACCGCCACGTATTCGGCGTATGCGCCTGGTCTTTGGGCGCCCGTCAGCTGGGCCTGCGGGCATTTTGCGACGGAACCGGAAGCGCACGCAGGGCAGTATCCGCAGCCGAAGAGCGGAAATCCAACGACCCGATCGCCCTCGCGATACCCCGCCGCATCGGCGCCGATCGCGACGACGGTCCCGCAGAACTCATGACCGAAGACGGTGCGGGGCCGCCCCTTGAACGCCTCGGCCAGGTGCAGGTCCGAGCCGCAGATACCGCAGGCGTCGACGCGCAGGACCAGCTCGCCGGGGCCAGGGGTCGGATCCGGAAACTGTTGCACGGCGAGCCAAGGCCGGCCCGGTAGTGACACGGCAGCACGCACGGTGAAGCCTTCAGCCGGCCAGGGTTGGCGCCGGCGCAGTGAACTCCAGATGCAGCGAGGTCAGACCACGAAGGATGAAGGTGGGAACGTAGTTGAAGCGACGTGCGCCGGCCGGGCCGTGATGCTCCTGCGAGATGGTGATCGGGCCCAGGCGTTCGAGCAGCCGCTCCACGCTGACCCGCGCTTCCACGCGCGCGAGCGGACCGCCAGGACATGAATGGATGCCCCGGCCGAATGCGAGATGCTGCCGGACGTTCAGCCGCTCCATCCGGAACTCGTCGGGATCGTCGAACTGTGATCCGTCGCGATTCGCGGCGCCGTTCAGGAGCATCACGGTCGTACCCGCCGGGATGTCGACGCCGGCCACGCTCGTGGCGAATCGCGCCAGTCGAAAGTCGCCCTTGACGGGACTTTCCAACCGCAGCATCTCCTCCACGAAGGTCGGGATCTGGTCGTGCTCGCTGCGTAACTTCTGCTGGACGTCCTGACGCTCCGCGATGAGTGCAAGGGCGGAGCCCAGCAGCCGCACCGTGGTCTCTTGTCCCGCCGCAAAGATGTTGACGGCGACCCGGACGACATCGATGACCTCCGGCAGCGAGCCATCGGGAAACGTCGCCGTGGCCAAGCCGGTGAGCACATCCTGTCGGGGTTCGCGGCGCCGGTCCTCGACGTATCGGCTGAACCAGGAGTGCAGGAATTCCAGGGGGTTGTGCTCGAGGTTTTGTTTGCCGCTGCCGACCATGACCCGTTTGCGGCGGGTGCCCTGCATGTCTTCCAGGAATGTCGCCCGATCCTCTTCCGGGACGCCCAGCAGATCGGCGATCACCAGAAACGCAAAGGGGCTGGCGTATTCGCTGATGAACTCCACCGAGCCGCGATCGATGAACTCATCGATCTGACGGTCCGCAAGCCGCCACATGAAGTCCTCGTTCTCCTTCAGCCTTTTCGGCGTGAGCAGGCGCATGAGGAGGGCTCGGTGGTCGGTGTGCTTGGGCGGGTCGAAGCAGATGATCTGATCGTGCATGGGGAGTTCGTCGCGGTGCTCCTCGATGAGGTCACTCACGTCGGTCGCGCCGTCGGGAGTGGCCAGTCCCGGGAACGGTCCGGTCACCGAGTTGCACGAGGAGAACGTTTCGGCGTCGTGATAGATCGCCCGCGCCTCCTCGTAGCCGGTCACAATGACGACGCCGTGGTGGGGCTCCCGGTAGAGCGGGCCTTGCTCACGCAGGAACGCGAAGTAGGGGTAGGGATCGGCGAGTACGGACGGGTCGCGAAAGAAGTCCAGCTGTCCGACACCGGCGAGTTCGGTCATCGGACGCTCACTTCGCCGGCGGCGATTTCGGGAAGGACATCTCGTGCGAACGCCTCCACCTGGCTGGCGCCCGCCTCGGGCCAGCCGCAGACCAGGTAGTCGTAGCCCGCATCGCGCCACTTCGCGGCATGCCGGCGCGCGGTGTCGAGGTCATCGAGAGACAGCGAGCTGGCCCGCTGGATCGACGCCGGGTCTCGCCCGCCCTCTACGGCCAGCTCGTCCACGCGGGCATTGGCCTCCCGCAGGCTGTTGGGGGTACCCCAGGCATGCCAGACATCGGCGTACTCGGCGATCAGGGGGAGCGTCCGCCGCGGGCCGGTGCCACCGATCCAGATGGGTGGGTGCGGGCGTTGCACCGGCAGCGGCCGCATCTGCGCGTCCTTTAGCGAAACCTGCCGGCCCTCGTAGCTGACGACCTCGCCGGTGGACAGCCGGGTGATGATCTCCAGCGTGTCCTGCAGCAGGTCGAAGCGCTGCGACGTCGATGGAAAGGCGATTCCCAGCTCCTGGTGTTCCTTGTCGAACCAGGCGGCGCCGAGCGCGAGCTCGAGCCGCCCGTGAGAGGCATGGTCGATGGTGAGCGCCTGAGCGGCGAGAACCGACGGGTGTCGATAAGTGACGCCGGTGACCAGCAGTCCGAGGCGGATCCGCTTTGTCAGACCGGACAACGCGGCCAGCGTGGTCATCCCCTCGAACACCTCGCCCGGCCCGTCGCCATACATCGGCTGGAAATGGTCGAATCCCCAGGCGCCATCGAAGCCGAGGTCTTCGGCGAGCTGAACACGGCGGACGAGCTCGTCCCAGGACAGTCTTTGCTGAGCAATGTCGAGTCCGAAGCGCACCCGACCAACCTAGCCCGGGTTGTACCGGTCGGTCCAATATGATCGCGGAATGGACTTCTCGCTCACCGATTCCGAGCGCGAGCTTGTTGAGCTCTGCCGCGACTACGCGCAGAAGGAGATCGCTCCCCGCGCGCCGCTCGCCTGGGAGGAGGGCCGGTGTCCGACGGATCTGCTGCGCGAGATGGGCGAGCTGGGGCTGCTCGGCATGCTCATCCCCGAGCAGTGGGGCGGAATCGGCATGTCGACGGTCGGATTCGTGGCGGCCCTCGAGCAGATCGGTCGAGCGGATCAGTCGGTGGCCGCCGCCCTGCAGGCCCACATCACGATCGGCTCGCTCCCGCTCTACCTGTTCGGCAACGACGCTCAGCGCGAACGGTGGCTCCGACCGCTCGCCGAGGGTCGAGTGCTCGGCGCTTTCGGTCTGACCGAGCCCGAAGCCGGGTCGGACACCCGCGCCATCCGCACCCATGCCGAACGCGTCGACGGTGGCTGGCGGATCAACGGCCAGAAAGCGTTCATCTCCAACGCCGGCACCGACATGTCCTTCGGTGTCACCGTGCTGGCCCGCACTCCGGACGCGGACGCGAAGGGCCCCCGATTCGCCAGTTTCGTGGTCGAGAAGGACACCCCTGGCTTCACGATGGGCCCCAAGATGCGCGGCATCGGCTGGCGCGGCTTGGACACCCGCGAGCTCTACTTCCAGGATGTCTGGGTGCCCGATGACCATCTGATCGGCGATCCGGACCTCGGCTTGCGCCAGTTCCTTTCCACCCTCGAGGTCGGGCGCATTTCGATAGCGGCACTGTCACTCAGCCTCATCCAGGCCGTACTGGATCTCGCGACCGCGTATGCCAAGACCCGCGTGCAATTCGGTCAGCCGATCTCGAAGTTTCAGGCGGTGCAATTCAAGCTCGCGGACATCGCCACCGAGCTCGAAGCGGCGCGCTGGCTGACCTACCGCGCGGCTTCACTGCGCGATGCCGGCCAGCCCTTCCTGAAAGAGGCGTCGATGGCCAAGCTCAAGGCCAGCCGGGTAGCGGTGTGGGCGGCATCCGAGGCAGTGCAGATACACGGGGGCGTCGGCTACATGCTCGATTCGCCGGTGGCGCGCTTCTACTGCGATTCGAAGGTGCTCGAGATCGGTGAGGGAACCAACGAGATCCAGCATGTGGTGATCGCCCGCGAGCTGGGCTGCTGAAGTCTTCGGCTAGAAGGCGGCCAGCCGCCTGAGGGCCTCGGCAATGTCGTCCCGATCCGGTAGCCAGGCGCGCTCGAGCTCAGGAGCGTAAGGCGGGGGAGTGGCCGCGGCGCCGATCCGTTCGATCGGCGCGTCCAGGTCGCACAGGGCGTCGCGAGCGACGGTGGCGGCGATTTCGGCGCCGACCCCGAACGGGACGACCGCCTCGTGGGCAATGAGGAGCCGGTTCGTGCGCCGTACCGAATTGAGCACCGTGGCCATGTCAAGAGGCGCGATGGTCCGCAGGTCGATCACCTCGATCGAGATGCCCTCGGCGGCCAGCGTCTCGGCCGCAGCCAGCACCTCGTGCACCATGCGGGACCAGGACACGACCGTGATGTCGTCTCCCGGTCGCACGATCGACGCGACCCCAATGGGGAGGATGTGGTCGGCCGGTGGCGTCGGGCCTTTCATTCCGTAGAGCAGCCGGTTTTCGATGAAGACGACCGGGTTCGGATCCTGAATGGCCGCCCGCAGCAGGCCGTAGGTGTCAGCCGGAGTCGAAGGCATGACCACGGTGAGTCCAGGAATGTGGGCGAGCAGGGCTTCAAGGCTCTGCGAATGCTGGCTTCCCGAGGAACGTCCGGCCCCGAATTGGGTACGCACCGTCAGCCCCATCTGCGCGGCGCCTCCGGTCATGAAAGGCATTTTCGCCGCCTGGTTGAGCAGCTGGTCGAAGCAGACGCCGAGGAAGTCGAGGTACATCAGCTCGACCACCGGCCGCATTCCGGCCATCGCCGCTCCGACGCCCAGACCCATGATCGCGGTCTCTGAGATGGGTGTGTCGCGCACCCGGTCGCCGAACTGCTGGCGCAGGCCTCGCGTGAGACCGAAGACGTTGCCACCGTCGCCGACATCGATGCCGGCCACGAACACCCGATCGTCCCCGGCGAGCTCGATCTCCAGCGCCGCGCGAACGGCGTCCATGGTGCGAAAGACCGGCGCATCCTCCGCCGGCGCCGGCGGCTCCGCCCGGACCGGACGTTCATGTAAGACGAAGTCCGTCAACGAGCCGGCGTCGGGAGGGGACAGCAGGCGGGCGGCGTCGACCGCCTCGTCCAGTTCCTGTTCGACGGCGCGGCGCAGCGCGGCGATCTTCTCCTCCCTGACGCCGGCGGCTCGCAGCTGGACTTCGTGGCGCAGGAGAGGGTCACGCTCAGCCCACTCCTGAACCTCTTCGGGCGTCCGGTAGCGCTGCGGGTCGCCCTCGTAGTGGCCGTGCCACCGGTACGTCGCGGCTTCGACGAGAACCGGGCCGCTTCCGCCGCGGACCTTGCCGACCACGTCTGCCATCAGTGAAGCGGTCGCTGCCACGTCGTTGCCGTCGACAGCCACGTAATCGACCCCGTAGCCAGCGGCCCTCAGCTCCAGCGAGGCGGCATGCTGGCTCGAGGCCGGCGAGAATTCGGCATATCCGTTGTTCTCGCAGAAGAAGATGACCGGCAGCTTCCAGACGGCGGCCAGGTTCACCGCCTCGTGAAACGCGCCATGCGCGACCGCTCCGTCGCCGAAGAACGAGACCGCCACGCCGCCATCCGATCGCAGCTGTGACGCTGCGGCTGCGCCGACGGCGATCGGCAGTCCAGCAGCCACGATTCCGTTAGCCCCGAAGATGCCGAGCTTGGGATCGGCGATGTGCATGGAACCCCCGCGGCCCCGGTTGGTCCCTTGCCCTTTGGCCATCAGCTCGGCGAACATGCCGAGCGGGTCGAGGCCTTTGGCCAGGCAGTGCCCGTGGCCGCGGTGCGTTGACGTGATGACGTCGACAGGCGCCAAAGGCCAGCAGGCGCCGACTGCTGCCGCTTCCTGCCCGATCGACAGATGCACGAAGCCCGGCACCTCGCTATCGCGGTAGAGCCGCGCGACACGTTCCTCGAAGCCTCGGATCACCAGCATCCGACGATGCATCTCGAGGAGGTCGTCAGTGCCTGGCGTCATGCCGTGTACTGTAACGACCGGTCCAAAACTGAGCAGGAGCGATGAGCGAAGAGCCCGAAATCCCGCGCTCCGTCCCCACACCCGAGCGGCGCACGGTGGTGATCATCGGAGCCGGCGGGACTCTGGGCAGTGCCCTGGCGCAGCAGTTCGCCGGTGAGCCGGCCACCGACCTCGTGCTCAGCGACATCAGTCAGCCGTCCCTGGATGCCACCCTCGCTGCCCTCCCGGCCGAACACGGAGACGTCGCCACGCTCTTGGCAGACGTGGGCGACTTCGAGGCGGTGGATGCAGTCGTGAAGCTCGCCGTCGAACGCTTCGGCCGCGTCGACGCCCTGATCAGCAACGCCGGAGTCCTGTCGCCCAACGGCCGCATTCACAACCTGACCACGGCTGACTGGGAGCGTGCGTTTCGGGTGAACGTCATGGGAGCCGTCAACGGCATCCGTGCCGCGGTACCCGTGATGCGGGCTCAGCGGTCAGGGTCCATCGTGTTGACCGCCTCCGTCTCGGGGCTCACCGCCTGGTCGCACGCCGCGCCCTATTGCGCCACCAAAGCCGCGGTGATCCAGCTCGCGAAAGTCGGAGCCGTCGAATACGCCCGTGACGGCATCCGGGTCAATTGCGTCTGCCCCGGGACTTTCCTGTCAGGCATCCACGCCGACCTGCCGCAGCAGGCGATCGAGGCGATAGCGGCGCGTCACCCGCTCGGACTAGGAGCAGCGACAGACCTGGCCGGTGCGTACTCCTACCTTGCCGGCGACGCCTCGCGCTGGACGACTGGTACCGCGCTGGTCGTCGATGGTGGCTATTCGGCGCCCTGAACCGATTCTTTGCGCGGCGCTACTTGCGCTTCTTTCGGGTGGAGATGCCGCCGATGAAGATGTCGGCAAAGCGCTTGGCAACGGCCTGCGCCGAGAGCGCTCCATCCGGCTTCAGCCAGAGGTAGGTGTAGTTGTGCATGCCGAGCCAGGCCAGCGCCGTCAGCCTCGGCTCGACGTCACGGAACTCGCCGGACTTGATGCCGGCCCGCAGGATCGCTTCCACGCGCCGTTCGAACTCGCGCCGCCGGTCGTGAAATTGCCCCGCGCGTTCGCCGGTCAGCGCCGGAAATTCGTGCAGGAAAACCCATACGTGGTCGGGGTAGCGGGTGATGACGTCGAGCAGCTGATCTCCCAGCATCGTCAGCTGATCGGTCGGTGTGCCGCCGACGGAGGCGACCCGGTCAGCGCTGGCCATCACCTCATCCATCACGCGATCGTGGATCGCCGCAAGCAGCTCTTCCTTGGAGCCGATGTAGTGGTAGAGCGCGCCTTTGCCGAGATCGTTGGCGACGCAGAGCTCGGCGATGCCGGTGGCGTGATAGCCGCCGCGAGCAAAGACCTGCGCGGAGACGTCGACAATGGCATTGCGACGCGCCTGCCAATTGGGGTTACGTCGGCTGCGACCACTCGGCTCGGTCTGTGACGGGGTCGCCGTCGATCGTGCTGCCATCGACTGCGCCACTATCGCCGGATCCTGGTGGGCTCGGGCATCGGCATGTCCACATCTCTTAGACTGACTGGTCGGTACATTCTCCCATGTGAGTGGCGCGCCCGGGTTGCAGGCGGATCTGAACTGGTTCTCGGTCCTGGAACACCACGCGATCCGCACCCCTGAGAAGGCGTTCGCGGTCTTCGATGGCGAGACGACGACCTACCGACAGTTGGCGCAAAACGCCACGGCTCTGGCGGCCGGACTTCGCGAACGTGGTGTAGGTCCGGGCGACGTCGTCGGACTCCTGTCCTACAACTGCCCCGAGTTCCTGGAGGCGGTCTTCGCGGCGAACTACCTCGGGGCCATCGCGATGCCGATCAACTGGCGGCTGGCGGCACCCGAGGTGCGCTACATCCTCGAGCATTCGCAGGCCCGTGCGCTCGTCTGCGATGAATCGCTCGTCGGCCTCGGCAGCGAGGCGACACGGGGGATGGAGGACGCACCCGCCCGCGTCTGCGTGTCGAAACCAGCACCGCAAGGGTGGACCGCGCTGGCCGATGTGCGTGCCACGTCTGGCTTGTCTGTCGCCGAGCGGCCGCGGGTACTTGCGGACGACGTCCACCGCCTGATGTACACCTCCGGCACCACCGGACGCCCGAAAGGCGTCATGCTCACGCATGCAAATCTGGCCTGGAAGAACCTGGCGCACCTCGTGGAGTTCGGCTTCACCAGCGCCGATCTCGGGCTCGCCTGCGGTCCGCTCTACCACGTAGGCGCGCTCGATCTGACGACCACCTCGTTGATCGCCGCTGGCGCCACCACCATCATCCATCGCGGGTTCGACGCGGCGGCGGTCGTCGACGAATTGGAACGGTCGCGGGTCACCGTGGTCTGGCTGGCGCCGGCGATGGTCAACGCGATCATGGCGCTGCCCGATATCGAGCAGCGCGATCTGACCTCCGTCCGCCTGGTCATCAACGGCGGTGAGAAGATGCCGATCCCCCTCATCGAACGGATCCAGCGAACGTTCTCCTCCGCCTGGTTCGCCGACGCGTATGGCCTCACCGAGACCGTGTCCGGAGACACCTTCCTCGATCGCGACAGCATCGTCACGAAGCTCGGCAGCGTCGGACGCCCATGCCTGCATCTCGAACTCGACATCTGGGACGAGGCCGGCACGTCGGTATCGCCGGGGGAGCGCGGCGAGATCGTGATGCGCGGTCCCAAGGTGTTCAAGGGCTACTGGCGGGATCCGGAGGCGACGGCCGCAGCGTTCGCCGGCGGCTGGTTTCACACCGGCGACATCGGAGTGCGCGACGAGGATGGCTACCTGTTCATCGTCGACCGGCTCAAGGACATGATCGTGTCGGGCGGTGAGAACATCGCCGGCTCTGAGGTCGAGCGCGTGCTCTACGAGCACCCGGACGTCCTGGAAACCGCCGTGGTCGGGCGCCCCGACCCGCGATGGGGAGAGGTTCCGGTGGCGTTCGTCGTGTTGCGCGCCGGAGCCACCACCTCAGCGGACGCGCTGCTGGAGCACTGCCGTACCCAACTGGCGAAATTCAAGGTGCCCCGAGAAATCACCTTCTTGGACGCCTTGCCGCGTAACCCGTCCGGCAAGGTGCTCAAACGCGAGCTTCGCGAGTAGCTCGCTACGGCGCCAAAAAGTTGCGCAGATCGCTGATCCAATCGCTTTCGATCATGCATCTGCGCAACTTTTCGGTCAGCTACTCACCTTTGGCGAGGTGGGCCAGGAAGTCGGCCGACCAGGACATCAGGTCAGCCGGCACGGTGTAGCCGGCTTCGTCGTTGATGACCGCCCAATTCGCGGCGATGTCCTCCACGGTTGCCGCAGGGTCGACGTAGCCAGGTGTCGATGCGACGAAGATGCGGGCGAAACGTCCCGCCCCGGCCGCGTAGATCTCGCCGGTCACCGGGCACGTCTCGTGGGCCAGGAAAGCCGCCATCGGTGCGACCAACTCGGGGGCCATCTGCGGATCGACAGCCTCATCCACAGCACCGGACGGGGGGCCTGCCATCCTCGTCATCGCCGCCGGCGCAAGCGCGTTGACCTTGATGCCTTTTTTGCGGCCGGCGGTCGCCATGCTTCGGGTCAGCCCGATGACGGCCCCTTTTGCGGCGGCGTATGAGGTATTCGTCGGCAACCCGAATACCCCGGAGGACGTGGTCATCACGATGCGTCCGTAGCCCTGGTCGGCGAAAAGTGGCCAGGCTGCCCGGCAGGTGTTGAACGAACCTCCGACGTGGACCGCCAAGTGCTTGTCGAGGTTGTCGGCATCTACTTCGGGCAGCCCTGCCCAGCGCATGATGCCGGCGTTGTTGATGAGGATGTCGAGCCGCCCATAGTGCTCGATCGCTGAATCAATCAGAGCTTGTGCGCCCGCGACCGTCGAGACGTCGTTGCCGTCACTGGTGGCGGTGCCCCCAGCCTCGACGATCTGCGAGACGACGGCAGCAGCAGGTCCGGCGTCGGCACCGTCGCCGGCCATCGAACCGCCGAGGTCATTGACGACGACGCTGGCGCCCCGCTCGGCCAGCAGGAGCGCGTGCGCCCGCCCGATCCCGCGCCCGGCCCCTGTGACGATGGCGACGCGGCCGTCGAAGCGAAGAGTGCTCAGGCCGTCACCCCGACTTGGCGAGCGCGGAATAGCCGAGGATCCCGGCCAGCGTGCCTCCGAGCATGGCGGCGCGTTCGTCGTCCGGGACGCCGGCGAACTGCCTGGCGATCAGCTCGCGGCTGCCGCGGAAGGTGCCCTCTGCATGCGGATAGTCGTTGCCCCACACGATCGTCGACACTCCGCTGATATGACGGGAGGCCACCGCTACCGGGTCGTCCTGGAACGACACGTGGAATTGTCGTTTCACGTACTCGCTCGGGGTCAACGGATACGGCCACTTCTCGTTCAACCGGAAGAGCTGTGCCATGTTCGGCTGATCGGTGGAGGGGCGGGCGTCGTCCCAGACTCCGAGCCACCAGTCGGCGTCCTGGCCGATCCCGGTGACCCAGCACTTGTCCATTGCTCCGACCAGCGACGCGAGCCAATGAGCATTGAATTCGATCAGCGCGAAATGCAGCAGCGGGTAACGCTCGGGAACGCCGCCGCCGATCAGCTCGCAGATGATCTGCTGCGGCACGATCGTGCTGTAGATCGCTTGCGTGATCATTCGTTTCGCGGCCGACTTCTCGGTCATCGGTTGGTTGACCTGCTGGGCGTTTTCCATCACGACTTTGAGCGTGGTGGAGGAGGGGTCGTTGACCTTTACGCCGCCGGTCTGGGTGTGGAAAAAGATCTGGAGGCCATTGGCCTGTGCGGAGGCCCAGACGGGGTCGAGATCGCGTGAGTAGTAGTGCACCGGCGGGGTCGCCGGCAGCAGGATGGCGCGAAATCCGCCGGCGGCGACCCGCTCGATCTCGGTGACGGCCTCGCTGATGTCGGTGAGCGGTATGGGTGCAGTCGGTGCCAGCCGCGAGAAGTGCGGCGCGAACCGCTCCAGGATGTAGTCGTTGTAGACCCGGGCATGCCCCATCGAAAGCTCGTGGTCGTCGGAGTAGAGGCCGAACAGCGACAGGTTGGGGTGCATGACTTGTACGTCGACCCCGTCGATCGCCATGTCTTCGATGATGTGCTCCGGGTCGCCTTCGGGCATGCGCCCACTGGTCTGGCGGTAGCGCGAGATCGTCCAGCCGTCGAAGCCCGGGGTGTGCAGGCGACGAAAGACTTTCGCGCCGCCCCTCTCCATGGGCTCGACCTCGAAATCCTCTTCCCACACCCCGCGGTCGCGCAGCTGTCTCGGCAGCCGCGTCTTGAACAGGTCCGGCGGCTCCAGGACGTGGCCGTCGGCAGAGACAACCAGGTCGTCAACACGGTCCCTCTGACTCATGCACTTCGCCTCTCGCGCTAGGTTCAGTGAACCTTACGTCGTACCGGTCGGTACAAACTAACGCCGCCGGCCTGGAAGGAGAAGCGCATGCCGAAACGGTGGACGCAGCGCCCGCCCGGCTCGACCTGGGGCGACTGGGGAGACGACGATGAACTGGGTCGGATCAACCTGCTCACACCGGCAAAGGTGCTGGAAGGTGTGCGCGAGGTGGAAGCCGGCGTCAGCTTCTGCCTCAGCCTGCCGCTGGACTTTCCGGGGGGTACGGCGCTGAACCAGCGGCGACACCCGCCTTCGCTTGCGCCCACGGAGGACATGAAGGGCGAACCCAGCGTCTTCTACAACGTCCGGATGAGCGAGATGGCGGACTGGGGGATCCGAAGTACGTCGACGTCTGGGCTGACGATGTGGTGACCCTGTCGCTGCAGTACTCGACGCAGTGGGACTCGCTGGCTCATGTGGGCGCCGAGTTCGACGCCGATGGCGACGGGGTCGAAGAGGCGGTCTACTACAACGGTTACCGGGCCGGCATCGACCTCATCGGTCCGCAGGACGATGCCGCCGGCGATGGCGGGAATCACCGCTGCTTCGCACGCCACCTGGGGCTTGAACACATGGCCTACCAGGGGGTGCAGGGCCGCGGCGTGCTGGTCGACCTGGCCCATCACCTGGGCGACGAGTGGCGCGGCGTGAACCTTGCGACGTTGAAAGAAATCATGGCCGCCGACAACGTCGTGATCGAGCCCGGCGACATGCTGCTGCTGCACACGGGTTTCGCGACACGGATCCTCGAGTGGGATCGCCAGCCCGATCCCAGGAAGCTCTTCACGACCAGCAGCTATCTCGACGCTCGCGACGAGGCACTGCTCGAGTGGATCGCCGACTCGCAGATCTCAGCGCTGGTCGCGGACAACTACGCGGTCGAGGGGCTGTTGGGCAAGGATCGCGATCCGAGCCGGCATTCGTTCCTACCGATCCACAACCTCTGCCTGTTCAAGCTCGGAGTCCCGCTCGGGGAGATGTGGTACCTGCACGAGCTCGCCGGCTGGCTCCGCGAGCACCACCGGAGCCGCTTCCTGCTGACCGCGCCCCCGCTGCGTTTGCCGGGGATCGTGGGCTCGCCGCTGACTCCGGTGGCGACCGTTTGATTGATGCCCGTGGCGAGTGTCTAGCTGAACCGGCGACGTTGTCCGTGCGTCGTCCACAGGCCGCCTTTCGTGCGTGGCTGGGCGGCGTAGACTCGCACATATGTTCGAGAGTCTGAGTGCTGCTGGTGTGATCGCCGCGGCGTTGATTGCGCCGCCCGGTTGGGAGGTTATTGGTGCTCTGGCTCGGATTGATCCGGGGCGGGTGAATGACTCCGCTCAGGTGGATCTGATCATCGCTTGGGAGCGGCAGGCCGCCTATATCGCCGCTATGAGCCAGCCTGCGTTGGTCGCGGTTGCCTTCACGGAGACCAATGACGGATGGGACGCACCGTGGGAGCCGGAGGGTTCGGGTCGGGCCGAGATCGGCGCGGCCCTGCGTCTGAGCCCTCATGTCGCGGAGCAGCGATTGCTGGTCGCGACGGATCTGTGTGGCCGGCTGGCTTGCGTGCAGGTGGTGCTCTCGGCGGGTGAATTCAGCTATGGGCACGCGGCTGCGATCGTGGAGGCCACGCTGCACTTGTCGGATGAGAAGGCGCTGTGGGTGGCGGTGAAGGTCCTTCCCAGAGCCAGGTTTCAGTCCGTTGCAGACCTCAAGCGGGCGCTGCGTCGGGCGGTCCTGAAGGCGGATCCGCAGTCGGCGAAGGCAGCGTGCCGCGCAGGCCAAGGCCGAACGTCGCCTCGATTGGTGGACGTTGGAGGACGGGATGGCTGAGATGCGGGTCGTCACGTCCGCCGCTGACATCCTGGCGATGGTCAACGCCGTGGATGCGATGGCCAGGCAGGATTTCGGGTCAGCAGCGGATGGGAGCCGGATCCCGGTCGCCGCTCGGCGGGCGGATGCTCTGGTTCATCTCGTCACCGCCACCGACAATGCGACCACCAACAATGTGACCGCCGACGGCGCGACTGCTGACGAGGTTCGGCGCAAGGCGGCAAAGCCAAAAGCGCAGGTTCATCTGACCATGGACCTGGCGACGGTGATGGGCTTCGCTGACAACCCGGCTGACCTCGCCGGCTACGGTCCGATCGACGCTGCGACTGCCCGCGCGTTGGCAGCCGATGGCATTTGGCGGCGGCTGGTGTTCGAGCCGCTGACCGGCGCGCTGCTGGACCTCGGTCACACCGTCTACAAGCCGAACGCGGCGTTGACCCGCTATATCCAGACCCGAGACGTGCGATGTCAGTTCCCGCACTGCAACCAGCCGGCTCATCGAAGTCACCTTGACCACACCCGTAAGTACGACCCCAATGACTCGGCGGGCGGCCGGACCGACCGCAACAACCTCGGTGCCTTGTGCGAGCACCACCATCAGCTCAAACACCGCCGCGGCTGGACGCTGCGCCGCGATCCGGACACCGAAGAAGCCACCTGGACCAGCCCCAGCGGACACATCTACCGCGTCGAACACGAGGACTACCGCAACTTCGACGACTATTGCGACTACCTGGGCGATTGCGGGGAGCCCGGCTTGGATGACGTGACGGATGCGGAGGCACATGTCCGACCAACGGTCCGATCAACCCTCCAGCCAGATGCCCTCCGACCGACCCAGGCGGCCTGAACGTCTGGGTCGCCTCTACCTTGCGCTGGCAACGGCCGACATCATCCTGGCGGCGACTGGCAAGCAGCAGGCGCGTTGGATGACCAAGCCGTTGCTCATGCCGACCCTGCTGGTCGGACGTGACCGAGCCACCCAGCGTGCGTTGGCGCTTGGCGGGGTCGCGGACGTCGCGTTGCTGGGGGAGAGTCAGGTGGCGTTCACTGCTGGACTGGCGACGTTCCTGGCGGGGCATGCGGCGTGGATCCAGGCGTTACGAGGGCGGGCCGGAAGCGGGCTGCTACGGCGTCATCCCTGGGCGGCGGCGCCGTATGCGATCGCGTGGGTCGGACTCAACGCCTACCTGTGGCCCAGGACGGGCCGCGACAGATACCCGGTGTTGCTCTACAGCGCCGCACTGACGGCGATGGCGCTGACCGCTCTCGACACTGGTCGCCCCTCGACGGCCGCGGGTGGTGCGCTGTTTCTGACCTCGGACACGCTGCTCGCCCTCGAGCGCTTCGCGGGTGCCGAACTTCCCGCCCATGAGGGTCTGGTCATGGCGTCCTATACGGCGGGGCAGGCGCTGCTTGCTGCCTGAGGGCTACGAGAACCGGAAGGACTTGTAGTCGTTCTGGTCGAGTTCGGCCATCACCTGCAGGAGCTTCGGGCGGCCGGCCGAGTTGAGGAGGTATTTACGCGGCTTGCCCGGAATGTTGGCGCCGAAGTAGTAGCTGCTCGCGCCGAATGACGGGACCCGTTTCGCGCCCCGGTCGATCATGGCGGTCCAGTCGTCCTCGGCGGCGGGGTCCACCTCGATGGTTTCGTAGCCGTGGGCACGCGCGTAATCGAGCACCCGGTTGATGAAGTCCACCTGGTCGCCGTTGTAGCGCGGGTTGTTACCGGCGGCCGCGTGGGGACCACCAGGGAAGAAGAAGTTCGGGAATTCGGAGGTCTGCACGCCCAGAAAGGTCTTCGGCCCGTCAGCCCAATGTTCTTCCAGGGGTAAGCCGCCGCGGCCGCGGATGCCCATGCGCCGCAGCGCGCCGGTGCCGAAATCGAAGCCGGTCGCCCAGACGATGATGTCGAACTCCCGCAGGCCGTCGGCCGTCTCGATGCCGGTCTCAGTCAAGCGCACCATCGGCGTCGCCGTGAGGTCAACGAGCGACACGTGGGGTTTGTTGAACGTCTCGAAGTAGCCGGTCACGAAGGGTGGCCGGTGTTCGCCGTAGCGGTGCTTGGGGATCAGCTTGGCGGCGGTGTCCGGATCGTGCACGATGCCGCGAATCTTCGCCGCCAGGAATTCGGTCCACTCCGCGTTTGCGGACTCGTTGAACAGCAGATCGGTGTAGTTACTGGTGAGCTTGCTGAAGCCGCGGCTGCGCCACATCTCCTCGTAGAACGCCAGCCGCGCCTCCTTGGAGTCATCAAACGTTGCGCGGTCGTGGGGGACATGCAGGAAGCCTGCTGGTGAGGTGTTGAGGGTCTCGCGGATGGACTCGAAGTCGGTGCGTAGCCGCTCCTGCTCCTCCGGGGTGATCGGGGCGTTGTTCAGCGGCGTGCACCAGTTGGCCGAGCGCTGGAAGACCGTGAGGGAGGCCGCCGACTCGGCTGCAATCGGGACGAGCTGGACCCCGCTGGATCCGGTTCCGATGATCGCGACGCGCTTGCCGGTGAAATCCACCGGTGTCGCCGGCCAGAGCCCGGTGTGAAACTGCTCGCTCCTGAAGTCCTCGCGCCCAGGTACGGCTGGGAAGTACGGCACCGACAGGATGCCCGTCGAGCTGATGAGGAAGCGGGCGCGAAACTGCGCGCCCTGCTCCGTCGTCACTGTCCAGGTGCTCGAGGACTCGTCGAAGCGGGCGGAGGTGACCCTGGCGTCGAAGTGGATGTCGCGACGCAGATCGAAACGGTCGACGACGTGGTTGAGGTAGCGCTCGATCTCCGGCTGTTCGGCGAAGTGCTCCTGCCATTGCCATTCGTCCCACAGTTCTTTGGAGAACAGGTAGCCGTAGGTGTAGCTCTCGGAATCGAACCGGGCACCGGGGTAGCGGTTCCAGAACCAGGTGCCACCGACCCCGCCGCCGGCCTCCAGGAGCTGCGCGGAAAAGCCGGACTCACGCGCGCGGAAAAGTTGGTAGATGCCGGTGATGCCGCCGCCGACGACGAGTACATCAACGGCAACGGGATCTGCTGCGGTGGTTGCCATGGAGCCCCTTGGCGGCAGTGGTGGCGGAGAGCTGAATTGTACCGACCGGTTGGTATAGCGTGCCGACAAATGCCGTCGACGCGGAAGGGCATTCGCCGTGGCGATTGTTAACCACCAACGGCCGGCGCTTGCCGTGCCTTTCGCCCTGCAATCTGCTGACCGAGCTCCCAAGGAGCGCTACTACGACCCGGAGTTCTACCGGATTGAGACCGAACGGCTCTGGACCCGGGTCTGGCAGATGGCGTGCCGGCTAGAAGAGATCCCCAACGCCTACGACTTCGCCGAGTACGAGATCCTCGACCAGTCGATTGTCGTGGTGCGCACCGAAGACGGTGGAGTGCAGGCGTTCCAAAACGCGTGCCGCCACCGAGGTGTGAAGGTAGCGCAGGGTCGCGGGTCATGCCCGTCCGGCTTCACCTGTCCCTTCCACGGCTGGTGCTATGGGCCGGACGGAAAGAACACCGCCGTCACCCGGCGCCGGACGTTCAACGAGCACAACCTGCACCCTGAAGATCTCGATCTGGTTCCCGTGCGCAGCGAGACGTGGGGCGGCTGCGCTTGGATCAACCTGGACGACGCCGCACCGCCGCTGCGCGAGTGCATCGAGCCCTTCGCCACCTTCATGGACGCGTGGAAGCTGGAGTCGATGCGCGCTGAGTGGTGGTACGCGTGCCGGCTGCCGGTGAACTGGAAGATCGCCGAGGAAGCGTTTCTGGAGCAGTACCACGTGCTGGAATCGCACCCGCAGCTGCGGATTCCGGGCCGGATGTTTCCGCGCCCCGGCAAGCCATTCGATCGCCAGACGTGGCTCGAAGGCGAGCTGGAATACCTGCACACCATGAGTGACGGCATGGCCGGCATGGTGCATGCCAACGACGTCCGGGTCGCCGAGGGTTTGCGCGACATCGAGCTGCCGACCGAGCCCCAGCAGGCGGCGGCCACATGGCAGCACACCCTCAATGACGCGGTCGTGAGTTGGCATCGAGATGGTGGCGCAGACATCCCCGACCTCAACGAGCTCGACAAGCAGGGCATGGGCGATTCGATGTTCTACTGCTTCCCCCATTTCTTCGTGCTTCCCATGTACAGCAGCGCTTCGTCCTACCGCTTCCGGCCGCTCGGCCCGGAGGAGACGTTGATGGAGATCTGGTCTCTCACCCGCTTCCCGGCGGGCAGCGAGCCGGCGACGCCGCCCCCGCCCGAGGTCTGGGAGCACGACGATCCCCGCTGGCCACCCATCCCCGCGCAGGACTTCTCCAACCTTCCCAAGCAGCAGAAAGGCTTGCACGCCAAGGGTTTTGAATACATGCGACTCTCGGAGGGCGCCGAGGGCGGGATCTCCAACTTCGAGCGAACCGTCGACGGGTTCCTCAAGGGACTCCCGTACGACACGCTGCTGCCAGCGTTGCGCTCGGTGAACGTGAATCCGCTTGAGCAGCCGATCCTCGACCTCGGATTTTGAGGGGCACTGTGTTTGAAGGGGCATTGTGATGGGTTCGCCAGAGCTTGACGCAGGTCACGTCGAGGGCATTCGGCGCACGATCGCCGCCTACACCCAGGCGTTGGATGACGGCCGAACCGACGACGTCGTGGCCACGTTCTGCCCCGATGGGGGATGCGAGATCCCCGGCCTGGGCAGCTTCCAGGGTCATGAGGCGCTACGGGAGGCCTACGCCCGGGTCGAGCCGCGTCGCCCGCAGCGGCATCTTGTGCTGAACACGCTTGTGCTGACGTGCACTGACAAAGAGGCGACCACCGTGAGCGATGTGGTCTTCCTGCTGCGCCGGGAGTCAGGCTGGGTCGTGCAGCTGGTGGGCCGATACACCGACGTGCTGCACCGCGCCGACAGCGGCTGGCTGTTTCACCACCGCGCCGCCGAGTTCGTCACCTAGTCGATCAGTAGTCACGCGCGAGCCGTCGGCGGTGGGCAGCGGGGGAGCCGAACCACGACCGGTTCAGGGCGGCTCGTTTGAGCGCGACGTGGATGCCGCTTTCCCAGGTGTAGCCGATGCCCCCGTGCAATTGCAGAGCTTTTCCCACGATGTCGACGGCATGCGCTGACACGAAGGACTTCGCTCTTGCGACTTCGATCTCCACCTGCTGGCAGTCGTCTGCTGGATCGGCGAAGGTCACGGCATCGATGGCCGTCGCCAGCAGCTCCTGCGAGACCCGCAACGCGACGAGCATGTCTGCACAGGCGAACTTCACGCCCTGGAACGACCCGATCGGCCGGCCGAACTGGTGTCGCACTTTGGCGTAGGCCACGGTGGCGTCGAGCATGGCTTCGGCGACTCCGAAGCTGTCGCAGGCGATGGCCAATGCCGCCCGGCAGCGCAACAGGGTCGCGGACGATTCCGGTGCGGTCTTGAAGTGCCAGAGGTCCGTTGGAGTGACGGCGAGCCCATCTGCGACTACCTCAGCGAGGGTCCGCGTCTCATCGAGCACCGGCTGCGGCGTCACTGCCAGCCCGGACGCCGCGGGTCCGACACTCACCATGACGGGCTGTCCGGTCAGATCGCGCGCGAGCAGCAGGAGCTGATCGGCTTGGGCCGCATCGGGGACAAAGTCGGCCCGACCGAAGACGTGAATACCGTCATCCGAACTGACGAGCTTAAACGGCGGATCTGCAGTGTCGCCGGTGGCGAGCACGACGGCGAGCCGACGTTCCCCGGTGGCGATCCCGGCGAGCAGCTGGTCGCGCTGCGGGGCAGCGGCCAGCAAGTCGAGGGCCGCCACGGGGAGGACCGCGGCACCGAGGTAGCCGCAAGATGCCAGTGCCCGGCCCATCTCCTGCAGGACGACGGCGACTTCGGCGAAGCCCACCCCCGATCCCGAACAGTGCTCCGGCACCTCGAGGCCGAGCCAGCCGACATCAGCCAGCAAGCCCCAGTCGAGGGATTGGGCCCGATCGGCGAGCACCTTGCGGGCGACGCTGCGCAGCTCGTCGTGAACCTCGAGGTCGGCCATCACGCGGCCGGAGTGGGCTCTCGGGGCAGTCCCAGACCACGTTCGGCAATGATGCCGCGCTGGATCTCGCTGCTGCCACCGGGAATGGTCCACTCCCAGGAGCCGATGAAATCCAAGAGCCAGGCTCCCGACTCCCACCCGCTGGACAGCGGTTTGTGCAGGACCGTGTGAGCTTGGAGTCCGGCGACCTCGGTACCGAAATCCATCGTGCGTTGCAGCAATTCGCTGTAGTAGAGCTTGACGATCGAGGCGTCTGCCGGCCGTTCGTCACCCGCGTCGTGGCGCTCCACCAGGCTGCGGCACAGGGCTCGCAGTCCGGTGATCTCCGTATCCAGCATGGCCAGCCTGTCCGCCGTGACGGGGTCGTCGATGGGCCGACCTCCGTCAATACCCCGCTGACGACAGCTTTCCAGCAGCCACTTGAGCCCGGCTTGACCCAGCCGTTCCGCCAGCTCCAACATGGTGAGTCCACGCTCGGCGCTCAACGTCTGCGCCGCTACCTGCCAGCCCGAATTCTCGGCGCCGACCAGCTGGTGTGCCGGAATCCTCACATCTGACAGGAAGATCTCACAGAAGTGGGATTCGCCGACGGCGTTGCGGATCGGCCGGATGTCGATGCCGGGTGAACGCAGATCGAGCAGGAAGTAGGAGATGCCGCGCCGTTTGGGCGCCTCGATGTCGGTGCGCGCGAGGAGCAGGCACCAGTCGGCGTAGGCCGCTCCACTGGCCCAGAGCTTTTGACCGTTCACGACGTAGTCGCCGGTGTCATCGCCGGCCTCACGCCGCGCGGTCGTGCGCAGCGCTGCCAGATCAGACCCGGCCTCCGGTTCGGAGAAGCCCTGGACCCAGATCTCGCCGTTCAGGATCGCCGGCAGGTGCCGTTCCTGCTGCTCTCGCGTTCCAGCTCCGAGCAGAGTCGATGCGGTGTGGTGCAGGGCGACGAACGACAGCACGAGGCGCGGGGCGTCATGCACCGCAAGTTCTTGGTACAGCACGACTTGTTGGGCCGCCGTCATGCCGCCGCCCCATTCCACGGGCCAGTGCGGCGCGGCGTATCCCGCTTGCCTGAGCTCCTGGAGCCACCACTGCTGAAAAGAGACGAACTCATCATCCGTTGCGCCGGTCTGGCGTCGCCGCCAGTCCGGTGGGACGTGAGTGCGGCACCAGTCTTTGACGGAAACGCGAAAGTCAGACAGTTCACCCGGCGTCGGCGCGGCAGATTCCGTCATGGCTGCCGCTCGCGGAGCCGTCGCAGCCGTTCCCGATGCTCCTCGGACTGCATGCTGACGGCCTCTGCAGCGAAGCCGCTCGGGACCGCTCCACCCAGCGCCTGGGACAGGTGCATGTTGACGACACGTTTGGTGCCGCGCAGCGCCTCGACGGGCAGCTTGGCCAGCCGGTCGGCCAGTCGCCTGGCTTCGCCTTGGAGCTGGTCGGCTGGGCAGATGCGCGTAGCGAGCCCGATGTCGACGGCAACCTCGGGCGAAATCCGATCACCGGTGAACAGGTATTCGCGCGATCTCATGATGGGTGTCAGCAACGGCCAGAGCGCCGCTCCGCCATCGCCGGCGACCAGACCGACGGGCACGTGCGGATCGGCGAAATAGGCATCGTCGGCGACGAGGACGATGTCGCTCAATAGCGCGATGCTGCAGCCTAATCCCACGGCCGGGCCGTTGATCGCGGCGATGACCGGCAAGGGGAATCGGAGCATCTCCTCGATGATCTGAGCGCCTTCACGAAGGCTCTCGTCCCGGGCTACCGGGTCGTCCAAGAAGGAGCTGATCCACGTCAGATCACCGCCGGCGCTGAACGCGCGACCCTCGCCAGTCACGATTACGACCCGCGCGTCGTGATCCATGGACAGCTGTCGCCAGACGTTGGCAAGCCCGAAATGCATCCCGGAGTTGACGGCGTTGAGAGCGTCGGGCCGGGTGAGTACGACAGTCCGCACAGCTCCGTCCGCCTCGACCCGGATCTCTTCCGGCAGGTCGTAAATCACTGGGCCACCCCGCTGAACAAGCCCGTGATCCCATGCCTGCCGGCGCACCGCGTGAGGTGATCGAGGGTGCCCGACAGACCCCAGGGAAGCTGCCGCAATGGCTGGCTGTAGCGCGAGATCCATGAGAGCGCCGACTCGTCGCAAAAGCCCATCGCCCCATGGAGTTGGTGGCTGATGCGAAAGACCGTGTCGGCAGCCTCCAGAGCGGCAAATCGCGCCGCCAGTGCGTCATGAAGCATGTCGGGGCGGCGCGCCTCGATGCTCCACAGGGCGTACTTGGCGAGCTCCTCGACACCGGCGCGTTCGACCTCCGCGTCGGTGAGCTGAAACTGCACACCCTGAAAGCGCGACAGCGGCTGACCGAACTGCTCACGCGTCAGCACGTGCGACACGGTCAGAGCCATCGCCCGATCCAGCATTCCGAGCAGGGTCCAGCAGGGCAGCACCAACGCTAGCGCGATTTCTTCCGCGGGTGCGGTGTCAAGGTCGGCGGGAGCCAGCACGAGGTCGGTGCGGAACTGGGTCGAACGCGGCGGCTCCTTGGAGCCTTCGGCATGGGCCAGGTAGCGCCGGCCGCTGAGGTCCGTTGCCGCCCACGTCAGCTCAAGTCCGGCTACCGCCGCTGTCCGGCGGGTATCGCCGACAACGACAAGACCATCCACCGCCAGGTCCGATGGCCGGGCCAGCCGTTCGGCCACCGGATAGGGGAGTGCCCACCAGCCGGCGCTTCGGCAAAGTGCGGCCGCCGCTTCCAATTCGTCGCAGGATTCCAGCGGCTGCAACTCGAAGGCTGCCAGACTCGCGAGCACCGGTTCGATCAGGGTTCCGCGCCGCAGTGGGTCGCGTTCGGCTGCCTGCACAAGCTCATCGCCGCCGGCATTCTCGAACGCACCGAGTGCCGTCAAGCCATACTCATGGGCCTCTTCGGACAGCTCGATATTCATGCGCTCGGTCATGCCGTTGCCAGTAGCGCGCGGGACAGCAGGATGCGCTGCATGTCGATGCTGCCCGAGGAGATCGTCGCTCCGACGGAGTATCGGGCGTGATCGTGGACGGCACGCCGGAAACCCTCTGCTTGCTCCGCTATGGAGAATCCGGCGATCTCAGTGAGCACCCCAGCGCTCTCCTGGTCGAGTCGGGTCACCGCGATCCGGTAGCCGGCAGCGTCCTGCGGCCGGACCCGACCGGATGTTTGCAGCGAGACCACCCGATACGCCAGCAGCCGGGCCCGCCTTGCGTGGGTCAGCATGCGTATCCAACGACCCCGCAGATCGGTGGGAAGGTCATCCCACTCGTCGCCCAGCGCCGCGGGGGCGGCTTGCAGCAGCCGCTCACACCGCGCGTAGCGGGCGATGCCGACCCGTTCAAAAGCCAGCACCTCCTGGACGACCGCCCAGCCCTGGTCGAGCTCGCCCAGCACGTCAGCTTCGGTGACGCGCAGGCCGTCGAAGAACACCTCGTTGAGGTGATGCGGTCCCATCATGTTGGCGATCGGTCGTACCTCAATCGCGGGGTCGGCCATCGGAACCAGAAAGATGGTGAGGCCCTGCTGCTTGCGCTCGCCGCGCGAGGTGCGCGCCAGCAGGAAGCACCACTGTGCCATCGTCGCGTAGGACGTCCAGATCTTCTGACCGGAGATGCGCCAGCCGTCCCCGTCGCGGCTGGCGGCCGTGCGCACCGAGGCCAGGTCGGAGCCGGCGTCGGGCTCGCTGAATCCCTGACACCAGATGACCTCGCCGCGCGCGATCGGCGGCAGGTGTTTGCGCTGCTGCTCGGGCGTGCCGTGCCGCATGATCGTGGGGCCCACCCAATTGACGCCCATGTACTGCGCGCCCCGCGGCTCGTGATGGGCCCACATCTCCTCCCGCACCACGGTCTGATCCCAAGCTGAGCCACCGCGACCGCCGAATTCCTCCGGCCACGCGAGGCACAGCAGTCCGCGTTCGGCCAGCACCTGGCAAAAGTCCTGCGCCACCGCAAGATCGGCCGGATCGGAGGTGAACGCGCCGAGATAGTCCGCCGGGACGTGCGCCCGCACCAGAGCGCGCAGCTCCTGGCGTAGCTCGTCGGCGGCGGCGCCCATCTCGAACTCCACGTCACTGCACCGGAAGCTGAACGGTGACCACGCCCTTGGCCTGAACGCTGTCGTCCTGGTTTCGCGCGAGCACTTCGATGTCTGCCACATGCACCCGACGGCGCTCCTCCCGGATGCCCGTGACGACCCCGGAAAGGAGGGTGGCATCGCCCGTCAGCGCCGGGTTTCGGTACTTGACGTCGGCGTGGTAAATGTGACCCCATTCGCCGGCCCACGCGGCGACGTAGTCCAGCACCCAGGCTCCCATCGAAGCGCCATAACCGTACCCACGGGGCATCCCGATCTGCTGTGCCCAGCGCGGCTGCAGGTGGCCACGAGACGGACCGTAGTAGGCGCCGTCGGTCTTCTCGGGATTGCTGCGCTCGAGGTTGCGATCTCCTTCGTGGCCGGCCATTTCCTTGGTGTAGCCGAGGTCTTCGCCGCGTACCGAGGTGGGCCCCTTCGCCATCGCCCCCCAGGTGGTCATGGGGTAGGCCCGCCATTCCGTCGTGAAGCTCGCCAGGCTGTGAGGTCCGAGCGCGCTGGGGGCCAATTGCTCGCCGACGCTCACACTCGACAGCAGCCGCTTGTCATGGCCGAGCGAGTGGATCTGCGCAATGAACGCAAGCTTTGTGGCCTCCAGTTCCTCGAGCTGCTGATCGCTCCACTGGGGTTCGCCGGACTCCTTCTCGAAGTGCTGCTTCTCGGTCGCCTTGCGGACCTGGTATCTGATGGCGGTCGAGCGCTGTAGCGCGATGCGCTCGCCACGCTGATTGATGTAGAGCGTGTCGCCTCTTTGGAAGCACGTCGGGCCGGCGAAGGAGGTATTGCTGACCTTGAAGTCGAAAGGCTGGCGGTGACACAGAACCTTGTCTCCGGGGCGGATACGTGCCTCGAAGAACCACCACTCGTCACCCCCGAAGACCAGGTGCGAGTCAGGGATGCGCCCTACTTGTGCCGGTGCGCAGCCATGACTGGTATCCGTCGCGACCGTAAACGACTGCGGCGCAACGAACTCGCCGAACCTGCTCTCTTGTGCCCAGGTGTCATCGAAGTGCAGCGGGTTGGGGTAGTGCATCGCCTGCACCCAGCGTCGAATGTCGCTGAGCGAGACGGCCTCCTTCAGCTGCCCCGGCATGATCGGAACGCCCATGTGGCGGCTCAGATCGGAGACGTCCAAGCCGTCCGCTGCGTCGTCGGTCATCGCGGCCTCCCGCTTTCTAATCGAGTCATCACGAGCCGGCGAAGTTCGTCGTCGCGCACCTTGGTGCCACTCGCCGTCAGCGGGATCTGCCCGTCTTCAAAGATCAGCACCTGCTTGGGGACTTTGTACGCCGCCAGCCGCTGGCGAAGAAACGCCCGCAGCGAATCGGCGTCCGTGTCGGCTCCTTCGGTGAGCTCGACGCACAGCACCGCGATCTGCTCCAGCCGCTCGTCGGGGATGCCAAGGACTCGGGCGAGCCGGACATCCGGACAGGCCCGCATTTGAACTTCGATCTCGGCGGGGGACACGTTGGCGCCGCCGGTTTTGATCATCTCGGTCAACCGGCCGGTCCAATGCAGCTCGCCCTGCTCGTCGAGGTGGCCGACGTCGCCGGTGTGCAACCAGCCGTCGGCGTCGAAGCATTCGGACGGATCCTTGCCGAGGTAGTGCTTCATGACGGTGGCGCCGCGCACCAGCAGCTCCCCATCGTTGCCCAGCTCGGTGACTTGGCCGGAATTCACATCCAGGATGGCGAGCTCGCTGCCGGGAAGGATTCGGCCGAGGCTGCGCGCCGTCACGTCACGCCCGCAATGGCTGGCGTGACCCGAGACGAACGCGCAGGTTTCGGACATGCCCCATCCCACCGGCATCTGCCAGGTCGGGTCGCCTTTGACGGTGGGGTGTCGGGTGAATACCGACTTTCCGTACACCTGACGCAGTGAAGACAGGTCGGTCGTGAGCCAGTCCGGATGCTCGCCTAACGCACGCGCCTGATGTGGCAGCGTGTACGGCTCCGTGACGCGTTCGCGGGCCATCAGGCGCAGCGCCTGCCCAGCGTCGAAGCCCTCCTGCATGACCCAGCAACCGCCGGCAGCCAGCGTCGCCCCCATCGCCGTATTCATGCCGGCCGTCCAGAAGAGAGGTAGCGCCGTCCACATCCGGGTGTCGGGCGTGCGTCCGAAAAGCTCTGCCTGCACCCAGAATTGCAGCGTCGGTGCCCGCTGGCCGTGCAGGATTCCCTTAGGTGTTGCTGTAGTGCCGGAGCTGAAGATGAGGAGTCCGTCGGAGTCAGGGGTGACGGTCGAGCCGGCAGCCTTGATGGCCTGTGCAGGTATCGCACTGCCTTCGGCCAGGAACGCCTCCCAGTCCTCGCCCACCAGGACGGTCCGGCACCCGAGCGCAGCGATGTCGCCGGCTAGTTCTCCGGCGATGTCGGCACCGAAATCGCGGGTGCCCATCCTGTTCTGGGCAAGCAAAGCGACTGGCTTTGCCAGCGTGAGGAGTTGAGCAAGTTCCGCTGCCGTCGAGAAGGTGGACAGGGGAGTGACGACGGCTCCGGCCATGGCCGCGCCGAAGAAGGACGCCACGGCCTCCGGTCGATTGGCCATCAGAATGGCCACCCGGTCACCTGGGCGGACGCCCGCCTTGACGAGCGAGCCGGCTACCGCGCGGGCCTGGCCGAGGAGCTCGCGGTACGTCCACCGCAGCGTCTGGCCGCCGCGGAGCGGGTCGTCGAACACCAAGGCGGGTCGATCCAGATGCGCCGCGCAGACCTGCTCGGCAAAGGCTCCCAGCGTGAGCACGCCGACACCGGCCACCGACGACAAGGGTGGTCCGGCGAGTTCAGCCTTCACCGCCACCTCCGTCGTTACTTGACTTGCAAGGCCGCGCCAACATAGCAAAGATAGAAGGTAAGACATCACTGACTGCGAGAGGAACTGCATGGCACGCGCGGTCGTATTGGCTGACAATCCGCCGGCACAGCTTGTCGAACTTGATGACAGTGACCTACCTGACGGCGACGTGACCATCGATGTCCGGTGGTCATCGCTGAACTACAAGGACGGCCTCGCCGTCACGGGCGCAGGCAAGATTGCCCGCAACCTCCCGATGACCTGCGGAATCGATCTGGCCGGCACGGTGAGTGCCTCGGGCGACCCGTCGATCGCCGTCGGGCAGGAGGTACTCGTCACTGGCTGGGGTCTGTCCGAGACCAGGCCCGGGGGCTACACCGAACGTCAACGGGTGCCGGCCGCGCTGGTGACCGCGAAGCCGGACGGACTCTCCCTACAGCAGACGATGGCCATCGGCACGGCTGGCCTGACCTCGATGCTCTGCGTCATGGCACTCGAGGAATCCGGCCTTACGCCGAGCACCGGTCCGGTTCTGGTCACCGGCGGGAGTGGCGGGGTCGGCACGATCGCTGTCGCGCTGCTCGCCGCGCTGGGCTACGAAGTCACCGCGTCGACGGGCTCGCCGCATGCCCACTCGCTCCTGAGGGATCTCGGCGCGGCGGAGATCGTCGACCGGGACGAATTCTCTGCTGCCGGCCGACCCCTGGCGAAAGAGCGCTGGGCCGGCGTCGTCGACACGGTTGGCAGCCAGACGTTGGCCTCAGCCCTCTCCCAGATCCGTTACGGCGGCAGCGTCGCTGCGTGCGGCCTCGCGGGCGGCAGTGATCTTCCGGCCACGGTGCTGCCGTTCATCCTGCGCGGCGTCAGCCTCCTAGGCGTCGACTCGGTGAATTGTCCGGCAGAGGTCCGCGAGCGGGCGTGGGCAGGCCTCGCTCGCGACTTGCCGCTGACGCTGTTGGACCGGGTCACCACGGTCGAACCAATGACCAACATCGTCAAACTGGGCGAGCGCATCGTGGCGGGGGAGACGCTCGGGCGAATCGTCATCGACGTGCAGGCGTGACCTCAGATTCGCAGCCCGTTGCGCAGCGACGTCGCCCGGACCACCTGGTCCTCCGAGCCCTCCAACGAATAGCGCTGCGAATGCTCGAGGTGTTGCCCGGCGAGCCGGCTCGCCTTGTCGGCCTGACCCTTTTTGATGGCCGAGAAAAGGGCCTCGTGGGCGGCCTGAACGGCCTTCCGGTAGGTCTCGCCGGGATAGGTGCCGGCGGAGGTTGCCCGCTGCGCCCAGTGCCGCTCCTGCTCCGACCACAGCGTCTCGAGCGCGCCCACGGTCACGATCATTGTCTGGTTGCCGCAGCAGCCCACCAGGCGCTCGTGAAAGGCCCGGGCCAGCCCGGTGAAACGCTCCCCGTCATCGATGGCATTCGCGCTCTCGTCCAAGCTCGCCCGCAGGATCGGCAGGACATGCTCCTCGCGGTCCTCCCGGCTCGCGCAGAGTGCGGCCGTGATCGGTTCGATATGGCGGATCGCCTCGGCCAGGTCGGCGATCGATCCGCGACGGGACTGGAGCACGAGACCAAACGTGTAACCCGACGTTTCCGCCGTCGGGACCTCGATGACGGACCCACCCTGATTACCCCGCCGGACCGTGAGCAGGCCCTCGTCCTCCAGGATCCGAAGTGCCTCACGCATAGCCGGCCGGCTGATTCGAAACTCTTCCAGGAGCTCGTCCTGCTTGGGAAGCAGGTCGCCGTCGCCGAGCTCGCCGTCGATGATGCGCTCGCGCAAGATCCCCGCCACTACTTCGGCGATGCGCGGCGGCTTCAATTGCCCGCGGCGACCCGCTGCGCTACTCGGCCCCGCCACATTCGCCTCCGTACGCCAAGTCTCGCAGCCCCAGCGGATTTCTCATCGCTATCTTCGCAATGATAGAACAACGACAAAGACAGGCCGGAGGTGCGAGCGGTGGTGGGCGAACGGACCAGGTTGGCGTGAGCATCCCCGCTCGGCCATTCATGCCGTCGACTATCGCGCGCGTCCTCGATGAGTCGCTGGTCGCTCGACCGGATGCGCCTGCCGTCGTCGCGCAATCCGGATCGTTGACCTATCGCCAGCTCGACTCTTCGGCCGACGCCGCCGCCGCCGTGCTGTGGGCGCAGGGCGTTCGTCCCGGCGACAGGGTGGCGGCCTGCCTGCCCAATGATCTGGACGTCGTCAGCGCATTTCACGGAACGCAGCGCATCGGCGCCATCTGGGTGGGAATCGGCGAAGCACTCACCGAACACGAGCAACGCCTGCTGGCAGCCGATTGCGAGCCCACGGCAATCCTGGCAGGCCCGCAGTGCAAGCTGTCGGGGCCGGCCGTCATCACCGCCGACGACTGGGGCCGGCTGCGTGCGTCGGCGCCCGCGGCCCCTCGCATCGACACCGATCCCCATGCTCCGGCGGGAATCGCCTACACCAGTGGCACCACCGGCCGGCCCAAGGGCATCGTGCACAGCCAGCACAATCTGTTGCTCCCTGGCGCGGCGTCTGGTCGCCTCCCGCGGCTGGGGTCCCAGCTTGCGCAAGGGCGACTGCCTGCCGCTGACCATCCTCAACATGCTTGTGCTCACGACGTTGTTGACCGCTCAAGCCGGCGGATGCTGCATCGTCATGGATCGCAGAGACCCGGAAGGAATAGCGGAATGGGTGCGCCGGGAGCGCGTAGGGGTTTGGAACGGTGCCCCGGCGCAGCTGTATGACTTCGCGCGTCACCCTGAGCTGGATTTGACGGCCCTGACGGAAGTGTGGAGCGGTGGCGGCGACTGTCCGGACCAGCTGAGGGACGACTTCTATTCCAGCCACGGATTGGCCATCCGAGCCACGTACGGACTTACCGAGGCGCCGACCGTGGTGGCGATGGATCCGGTCGGCGGTGAGTGGCGGCCCGGCGCCAGCGGCCAGGTTCTTGCGCATCTGCAGGTGCAAGCGTTGGCTGACGACGGCGCAATCCTCGAGCCGGGCAACGAGGGGGAGCTCCATCTCGGACCAGCGCAGGCCGGGCGTTGGGCCGGGGTCTGGCGGCCGATGCTCGGCGTGTGGGAGAACGGTCGGGTGCGGGCCGTGGCTGACGAGGCGACCGGCGATATCGGGAGCGTCGACGCAGCGGGTTGGCTTCGCGTTGTCGGGCGCAAGAAGCTCGTCATCGTGCGCGGCGGAGGAAATGTCTATCCGGCCGAAGTGGAACGGGTCATCACGTCCTGCCCAGGAGTGGGCGCCGTCGCGGTATTCGGCGTCTCGGATGAGCGGCTGGGGGAGCGGGTGGCGGCACTGGTCGAACCTCTTGCGGCCGGCGTGGATCTGGACCAGCTGCGCCAGGCGTGTGGGCAGGAGTTGGCGCGCTTCAAAGTGCCAGAGCTCTGGGCCACCGTCAGCAAGCTTCCGACGAACGCCATGGGCAAGGTCATCCGGACCGATCTGCCTGCCCTGCTTGCGGCGGCGAATCATGAGCAAGCATGAGTAGACACGAGTGGGCATGAGCGGCATGAGTCGGCTTGAGTAGGCATGAGTAGGCATGAGTAGGCATGGACACGGAGGTTGACACCAGGATGAGCGCTTCTGCGGGCAGGCCTACGGCGATCGTCACCGGGGGCAGCGGTGGGATCGGTAAGGCCTGCGCCCAGACCTTGTGCGAGCGCGGCTACGACGTCGTCCTGACTGCCCGGCGAGAGGGCCCGCTCGCGGAGACTGCCGACAAGCTCGGCTGCCGTTACGTGGCGGCGGACTGTGCTGAACCTGCGGACTTCGACCGGGTCGTCGCCGCCTGCGAACGGGTCGACCTGCTGGTGCACGCTGCGGGCACGCTGAAAGGAACGTTCGTCAGGAAGGAACGGATCGAAGACTTCGACGCGGTGATCCGGGCTAATCTGCGCTCGACTTTCGTGTGCACCCACGCCGTGCTGCCTGTCATGCCGGTGGGGGGCCGCATTATCCTGATCTCGTCCTCGGCCGGTGCCGCTGGGATGAAGGGACGGTCGGCCTACTCGGCATCAAAGGGGGCGGTGAATGCGTTCGCCGAGGCCCTTCGCGAAGAGGTCTTCAGGGATGGGATCCACGTCAACGTCGTCATGCCGGCGCCCGTCGAGACCGACATGCTCGACACGGTGACGTTCGAGATGTACGTCATCCAATCGAGCGACGTTGCAGACGCAGTGGGCTTCCTCGACGGGCTGGACCCAAGGGTTGTCCTGCCGCGGATCGACCTTCGCGCGGTGGACTCCGGTCCGCTGGCCCCGCCGCCGTTGCTCCCGCCCGCCGCCGCGCTCAAGCCGGCAACGAAGCCAGTGAAATGACGACAGTGGCAGACGCCGCGGACGTGCCGGAGCTGGCCTTTGGTGCCCGACTGAGCGACCTTGCCGACGCAGACCCGAACTCGATCTCCGTGGTGGTCGTGCACACGGGCGGTGATGGCGAGCAGCTGACCCGACGTGAGGTTGACGACGGGGCGTCGCAATGGGCAAAAGCGCTTGCTGCTCAAGGCCTTCGCTGCGGCGACCGGGCGGCGCTGTTGGTGCACAATTCGGTCGAGCTCGTCCTGGGCGCACTGGGGGCCTGGAAGGTCGGAGCGGTGCCCGTCCCGGTCCGCTGGGACCTGCCGGACTGGGAGCGCGAACGCGTGCTGGCCGTCATCGCCCCGGCCGTCGTCATCGACGATCAGACGGCTCCCTTGCTACGCGCCGAGGCTGCCAAATTTGCCGTTGAACCCTTCCCTGTCGAGACGCCGCCGCAGACGTGCGGCATCTGCAGCAGCGGATCGACGGGCACTCCCAAGGTCATCGTCAACACCCGTCCCGGGGTGTGGTCTGACGAGCTGGGGACCCCGTTCGCGGACAACTTCGACATGCCCGTGAGTCGCCCGCAGGTGATCCTGGTCCCGGCGCCGATGTACCACACCAACGGATTCGCCACGCTGAACTCGCTCCTCGCCGGCGACCGGCTGGTCATTCTGGAGAAGTTTGATGCCGTGCTGATGCTTGATGCGATCGAGCGGTTCGGCGTGACGACGTTCACCGCCACACCGACGATGCTGCAACGAGTCGCGGCGGTCCCTGGCGTCGAATCGCGTGACCTGTCCAGGATCGAATGGATCCTGCAGGGCGCGGCCATGATGCCCGCCGCGCTGCTGCGCCGATGGTTCGATCTGCTTGCTCCGAAGAAGGTCATCATGGCCTACGGCATGACCGAGCAGCTCGGGCTCTCGGCTCTTCGCGGCGATGAATGGCTTACGCATGAGGGCAGCGTCGGGCGCGGGTTTCGGGGGACGGAAATTCAAATCCTCGACGCCGCCCAAAACCCTGTGCCGGTCGGAGATTACGGCGACGTGTACATGCGCTCGCCGGCCACCGGTGGCTATGACTACCTCGGCGGTGCCGATCTGCTTCCGACGACCGTCGACGGCTTCGGGACGGCCGGCGACATGGGACGCCTCGATGCGGAGGGCTACCTCTACCTGGCCGACCGCCGGGTGGACATGATCGTCACCGGCGGAGCCAACGTCTTCCCCGCTGAGGTCGAGGCGGTGCTCTCAGAACACCCCGCAATCGCCGATGCTGTCGTCGTGGGGCTGGCCGATCCGCAATGGGGGCGCCGGGTGCACGCGATCGTGGTGCGTGCTCCCGATAGCCAGGCATTGAGCGAAGCGGACGTCATAGCTTTCGTGAAGGGTCGGCTGGCGTCGTACAAGGCCCCGAAGACCGTGGAGTTCCTCTCCGAACTCCCGCGTACCGCCGCCACCAAGATCAGCCGTTCTGCCCTGGTGAACGAACGCGGAGGCTGACCCCCGTCATCAACCCTCCCAACCCCCCCGGAGCCATAGGCTCAGCGCGCTATAGCGCCACCAGGCTATGGCTCCGGCGCAAACCTGACGGCGCAAACCTAACGGCGCGAACCTGACGGCGCAAACTAGCGGCGGGTGGGCGCGCCTCGCGGGATGTCACGGAAGGCCAGGCTCGGGTCGTGCGAGCGCTCGCGCGGCATCCCGAGAACCCGTTCGCTGATGACGTTGCGAGCCATCTCGGTCGTCCCGCCGCCGATGCATGACGTCTGGCGCATGAGAAAGCCAAGCCCGGCTTCGGCGGCGGCCTCGTCGTCGTCGATCCAGGCGCCGCCGGCAGCGGCCGCGATCTCAAAGCCGATGGTGGCCACGCGTGACCGGT
The DNA here is from genome assembly GCA_963737695.1 of uncultured Actinomycetota bacterium. Classification (GTDB taxonomy): domain Bacteria; phylum Actinomycetota; class Actinomycetes; order Frankiales; family Frankiaceae; genus DATAZK01. The sequence goes on along the minus strand of CAVTTQ010000008.1, from coordinate 985,618 downwards.
AGACGCCTCCGAAGAGCCTGCCGAGCGCGGCCGACTGGTCGGACAGCGCCCCCGACGCGATTCCCTGCCCCACGCGGTGGTTGAGCTCCTGGCTCACGAGTTCGAGCATGCGGGCTTCGCCGATGAGTTCGCGGGCCCGGGGATCGTCGATGCGCCCCACGGCGCTGGCGATGTCGAACAGCCCGGCCCCACCGCCGCCACCTTCTGACTTCTGCGGCGGCACCGTGACGAGCGGAGAGTTGTGCAGCATGCGCTCATGGAAAAGCCAACGGGTGCCGACCGTCCAGCCGCCGTCAACTTCACCGATCCGGTCGGTGTCAGGCACCCGGACGTCTGTCAGGTATTCCTGACAGAATTCCATGTTGCCGTTCAGCATCTCGATGCGGCTGATATCGACACCCGCCTGGCGGATCGGCAGGATGAAGACGGTCAGTCCGCGATGCTTGGGCACGTCCCAGTTCGTACGCGCCAGGCAGAGCCCCCAGTCGGCGACCCAAGCCCCCGTCGTCCAGATCTTGGACCCGTTGAGCACCCATTCGTCGTCCTCGCGGACGGCGCTGGTGAGGACGCCTGCTACGTCGGAGCCGCCGCTCGGCTCGGACAGGAACTGCATCCAGATTTCCTCGCCCTTCAAGATGGCGGGGATGTGACGCTGCTTTTGCTCCTCGGTGCCGAAGTCGAGCAACACCGAGGCGCAGGGGGAGAAGGTCGGCACCTGAAGCCGGGCCGGGAATTCGTAGCCGGACAGCTCTTCGTTCAGCGCGGTTTGATGAGCGGGGCTCAGCCCCTGTCCGCCGTACTCGCGGGGAAAGCAGACTCCGGCCAGATCGGCGTCGAACAGCTTGCGCTGGATCTCGCGCTCGTGGGCGAAGATGGCGGCTTCCTCGGCCTCGCCGAGTGCATCCAAACCGGCGGCGACGGTCTCGCCCGGGTCAAGCTTGCGCAGGTTGGCTCCGATCCAGCCGCGCGCCCTGGCTCGGAAGTCCTCCAGGGATTCCAGGTCAGCGGCGGTCATGCGCTGTCCCTCCATCGGTGCTCGACGACGTCGGCGATTCGCTGCTGGTGTTCTGCGGGCGTGCCGTACAGCGCCCGGCTGAGGGTGACGCGGCGCAGGTAGAGGTGCAGATCATGCTCGAACGTGACGCCGATCCCGCCGTGCATCTGCACGCAATCCTGCACCAGCTCAGTGCCATATCTGCCGATGAAGGCCTTCGCGGTGCTGACGAGTTCGGCCGCCTCATCGGCCCGTGTTTCGACGGCAGCGGCTGCGGCGTCGTTGATCGCGTGACTCGCCTGCAGCCACGACAGCATGTCGGCAAAGCGATGCTTGATCTCCTGATACGAGGCGAGCGGACGCCCGAACGAGTAGCGGTCGAAGGCCCACGTCACCGTCATGTCAAAGGCGGTCTGCATCGCGCCGACCGCTTCGGCGTTCTGCCCGACAACGGCGATCTGAAGCTGCCGTTCTACCTGTTCCGCTGCGCGGCCGGGAGCTCCCACGAGGGCGGACGCCGGGACGCGCACGTTGTCGAACGTGACCACGGAGAACCGGCGGGTGAGGTCCACCGTCTGCATGGGTTCGATCGTGATGCCGAGCGCATCGCTGGGCACGACTACCTGGGTCAGCCCCTCGTCGCCGCGTCCGGTGACCAGCAGGTGGGCGGCTTGTCCGGCGGACTCCACCGGCCGCTTCACCCCATTGATCACCGCATCACCGCCGTCCATGGTGATGCGTAGCGTGAGGTCGTCGAGTGAGTCGAACGCGCCCCGCTCGCCGAAGCACCAGGCGGCGATCGCGTCGCCGGAGACCACGTCGGCCAGTACACCTGCGTGCGCCTGGCTAAAGGCATCGCTCAGCGCACCGGCGACGACGTTGCTCGCCACCAACGGTCCCGGTGCGGCATGGCGGCCGAATTCGTGGGCGATCAGGGTCAGATCGATGAGGCCGGCGCCGCTGATGGTGCCGCCGCCGTTCTCCTCGCTGACGAGCAGTGACGTCCATCCGAGCTCGCAACCCCGGCGCCAGTAGTCGGCGCTGAATCCGGCGGGGTCGTCGCGGAGCCGGCGAATCTCGTCGACGGGCACCTGGCTCTCGAGGAACTTGGCGGTGGTCTCCCGAAAGAAGTCCTGGTCGGAGGTCGGGTGCAGCAGCACGGCTCGGTCACACCCCAATTCGAACAGTCGCGGAATGGTGCACGCACCCGCCCAGCCCCCGCGCAAAGTCGCGGAAGGAGGGTGGGCGCAGCCTACGACGAATGGTTACTACGTTGTTTTTAACATCGACGTCAATAACATAGCAACGGGGGGTCGCTGGAGGGTGTGGCTACCATCACTGAGATCCACGTATCCGATTAAGAGATCCTCGTAATCAAGTGAGGCGGCGGACGTGACTGAGGAAGTCTCCGGCTGGATCGCGCGTCCGGACTATCGCGTCGACATCCTGGCCCGCCGCAACGTGGTGACCGTGCGCGAAGGGGAGCGAATCCTGGCGAGCTCGACGTCCGCGTTGCTGGTCGATGAGCAGGACCATGGGCTGGTTTTCTACGTCCCGCAAGCAGATGTCGACTTCGAGCAGCTGACCGCGACCGATGACACGACGCGTTGTCCCTACAAGGGTGTCGCCTCGTACTGGCGCCTGACCGACCGCACGCTTCCGGTCGCGTGGACGTATCGAGCGCCCTATCCCGAGGTGGCGCGCCTGTTGGGCCACATCGGCTTCTACCAGGACCGTGTGACGGTGCAGCTCGGCGTGGCTACCCCAGCCGTCGTGGGCTATACGCGATGACGTCTTCGCTCGACGGAATGCTGGCGGTCTTTGACGTCGAGCCCGTTGGTGAGGGCTGCTACGCCGGAGTCAGTGACTCCGGCGAACGAGACGTCGTGGACGCGAGCCAGGTGCTCTCGCAGGCCATCGTCGCAGCCTCAAAATCGGTTACTGGCAAGGTGGTCAGGCGGGCGAGCGGCGTGTTCTGCCGGCCGGTCAACGGCGCGCAACTGATCGACTTCGGGGTCGAGGTCGTGCAGAACGGGCGCACGTTCGCGACCACGATGGTAACCGCCTCACAGGCCGGCCGCGTGTGCGCCGTGGTCACCGTGCTCATGGATGTGCCGGCCGCGGATGTTGTGCGCCACCCTCCACAGCCGCCGACCAGCGCGCCAGGCGAAGCGATCGTCCGCTCGATGCCCATGACTGGCCGTGAAGTCCGGCTTGTCGGCGTCGCGGATCCGAACGACCCCGACGAGGTGGGAGCGCCGCGCATCGAGGCCTGGCTGCGGTATCAGGACACGCCCCGGCGCGACGATCTGGCGCGGGCCCTGCTGGCGCACTTCACCAACCACCTTTCGATCTCCACCACGCTGCGGGCCCACCCCGGCGTCGGGGCCGCCATGGCCCACCGCACCCTGTCGACCGGGGTCATCGCCATCGGCATCAGTTTTCATGATCCGGTCGATTGGAACGGCTGGCTCCTGTACGACCATGAGAGCACCGCCGCCGGTGCCGGGATGAGCTACGTCCGTGGCCAGATTCGTGACGAGGCCGGCCACCTGCTGGCGTCCTTCAGTCAGGACGGCATGATCCGCCGCTTCGACGCCGGCCCGGGCGCGCACGTCGTCGCAGAGCGGGCCCGACTGTGAACCTCATGCGCGTCGCCGCGAAGCGTTCCAGCCATTGCCATATTATCGACGTCAATGTTAAAACCGTAGTCAACAGCCACCACACCGGGTCCGCCGAACCAGGCGCTCCCGCGAGGCTCGGAGGTAATTGATGACCGCCGTGATGCAAGGCGTCCGGATCCTTGAGGTCGCCGAGCACACTTTCGTGCCCGCAGCCTCTGCGCTGATGTCCGACTGGGGTGCCGAGGTCATCAAGATCGAGCACGTCGAGCGCGGCGACGCCATGCGCAGCCTCGCCTCCTCGGGAGTTGCCGACATCCCCAGCGACGTCCACGTCCTGCTCGAGCACTCAAATCGGGGAAAGAAGAGCCTGGGTCTCGACCTCACGTCGGAGGAGGGCCTGGCCATCCTCTACAAGCTCGCCGAAACGTCAGACATCTTCTTGACGAACAAGCTTCCCGGCGTCCGCAAGAAGTTGAAGATCGACCTCGAAGACATCCGGGCGCACAACCCGCAGATCATCTACGTCCGGGGGACCGGGCAGGGCGAGCGCGGTCCCGACGCCGACAAGGGCTCCTACGACGCGCTTGCCTTCTGGGCCCGTTCCGGAGTGGCCATCGGCTGCATGCGTGAGGACTACACCGAGGTCCCCCTCCCGCCGGCTCCCGGCTTCGGCGACTCCATCGGCGGCATGACGATTGCCGGCGGCATGATGGGCGCACTTTTCCATCGTGAACGCACCGGCGAGGCCACTGTCGTTGACGTCTCGCTGCTCGGCACGGGCATGTGGGCCATGGGTCAGGCCTACAGCCTTTCCCTGCTGCTCAACGTGCCCTGGAAGCCGCCGCCGGCCGCTGCCATGCGTAACAACCCCCTCGTCGGCAATTACGTCACCAAGGACGGCCACTGGCTCGCCCTCTGTTGCCTGCAGGCGGGCAAGTACTGGCCGCAGGTAGCGGAGGCCATCGGGCAGCCGGCGCTGGCGACCGATCCGCGATTTGTCGACCACGCCGCGCTGATGTCGCACAACGGCGAGGCGATCGCCATCTTGCGCGAGGCCTTCGCCGAACGGACCGCCGATGAATGGCGGCAGACGCTCGCTGACTTCACGGGCCAATGGACAATGGTCCAAGACACCCTGGAAGCCTCCCAAGATCCGCAGTCCGTGGCGAACGGCTACGTGCAGACGTGTGAGACCAAAGCCGGGGTGAGCTTCCAGCTGACCGCCGCGCCCGTGCAGTTCAACGAAGAGGCTGCCAGGCCGGGGCGGGCGCCGGAATTCAACGAGCACGGCGACGCGATCCTCGCCGAACTCGGGTTCGACTGGGACACCGTCATTGATCTGAAGGTCCGCGGCGTCGTCGCGTGATCTGCCCCCTGTGAGGACAAACCCCCAGTGGGGCTGAGTCCCTTCTAGTGACAAATCAAAGCTGAGGCAAGGAGCGGGTGCTGTGACGTTATTCGACGCCTACCGGTACGACGGCAAGCGGGTCCTGGTGGTCGGCGGCGCCACGGGTATGGGTGCTGCCGCGGCCGAGCTGGTTCGTGACGCCGGTGCTGAGGTGATCGTCATGGACTTCGCCGAGGTCACCATTCCCGGTGTCAAGTCCATCCACGTGAACCTGGCAGACGCCGCGTCGATCGACCGGGCCGTGGACGAATGCGGCGGCCCGATCCACGCCCTGTTCTCCTGCGCCGGGGTCGCCGACGGGACGCCCGGAATCGAGAAGATCAACTTCATCGGACATCGACGGCTGATCAACCGGCTGCTCGCCGGCGCCATGATTCCCCGCGGCTCCGCGATCGGATTCATCTCCTCGGCGGCCGGCCTCGGCTGGGAAGCGAATCTGCCGCTGCTGAAGGAATATCTGGCAATTGAAGACTTCGACGCGGCCTCCCAATGGGCGGTCGATCATGGCAAGGCCGACTACTACTGGAGCAAGCAGACGATCTGCGCCTACGTCGCGCTGGAAGCCATGTCATTCCTCAAACAGGGCATCCGCATCAACGCCATTTGTCCCGGGCCGACCGACACTCCGCTGGCCCAAGCGAACAAGGAGATGTGGCTCGGTTTCGGCACGGACTACCGCGAGGAAGTGGGTATCCAAGCCGCTACGCCGCTGGAACAGGCGTATCCATTGGTCTTCCTGTGCAGTGCTGCCGCCGTAGCCATCGCCGGAATCACCATCGTGACCGATTCGGGCTACTTCAGCGCCGGCCAGACAGAAGCCTTCCCGTCCGCCACCCCGATAGTCCGTTTTCTGCTCGGTCGATGACCACCAACATGACGAGCGACGTCTACTACGACCCGTTCGACTTCGGTATCGACGCCGATCCGTACCCGGTATGGAAGCGGATGCGCGATGAGGTGCCGCTCTACTACAACGACAAGCACGAGTTCTACGCGCTCAGCCGGTTCGCTGACGTGGAACCCGGCCTGAGCGACTGGGACACCTACCGGTCCGGCCGGGGTAGCGTGCTCGAACTGATCAAAGCGAACATCGAGATTCCCCGCGGAGCAATCCTTTTCGAGGATCCGCCGCGTCACGACGTTCACCGCGGGGTGATGCGACGCGTCTTCACACCGCGCAAGATGGCGGAGTTGGAGCCGAAGGTCCGTGACTTCTGCGCGCGCTCGCTTGACCCCCTGGTCGGCGCCGGGCATTTCGATTTCATCCACGACCTGGGCGCGCAGATGCCGATGCGCACGATCGGCTATCTCCTGGGGATACCCGAGACCGATCAGGAGGCGATCCGCGACCGGCTCGACGAAGGTCTTCGGCTCGAGGAGGGTCAAGAGGGCTCGACCGCCGGTCAAGACTTCGGCACCGAGATCTTCGAGGACTACATCGACTGGCGGGTCGATCACCCCTCCGACGACATCATGACTGACCTGTTGAACGCCGAGTTCGTCGATGAATTCGGCACCACACGGCGCCTGTCCCGAGGTGAGTTGCTGACCTACGTCAACCTGCTGGCAGGCGCCGGAAACGAGACCACCACGCGCCTCATCGGTTGGGCGGGCAAGGTCCTCGCCGAGAACCCCGATCAGCGGCGTGAACTCGTGGACGACCCGAGCCTGATTCCGAACGCCGTCGAGGAATTGCTGCGTTACGAGGCGCCGTCGCCGGTCCAGGCCCGCTACGTCCAGCACGACGTCACGCACTACGGGCAGGTGGTCAAAGAAGGCAGCATCATGTTGCTGCTCAACGGATCCGCCAACCGGGACGAGAAGAGATTCCCTGACCCGGACCGTTTCGACATCCACCGAGAAGTCGGCCGCCACCTGAGCTTCGGCTACGGCGTCCACTTCTGCCTGGGCGCTAACCTTGCGCGCCTTGAAGGTCGCATCGCGCTGGAAGAGGTCCTCAAGCGCTTCCCCGAATGGGAGGTCGATACCGACAACGCGGTCCAGGCTCGGACCTCGACCGTGCGCGGCTGGGAATCGCTGCCGGTCAAAGCGGCCTAGGAGTTCAGAGTCCGAGCGCGCGACTGATGAGCATGAGTTGCACTTCGCTCGTGCCTTCACCGATTTCCAGGACTTTCGAGTCGCGATACTGACGCGCCACGGGGTATTCGTTCATGAAGCCGTACCCGCCGTGGATCTGCGTCGCGTCCCGGGCGTTGTCCATGGCCGCCTCTGAAGCGACCAGCTTGGCGATGGCCGCTTCGGTCTTGAACGGCTTGCCGGCGAGCATGCGGGCGGCGGCGTCGTAGTACGCCGTCCGCGCGACGTGCGTCCGGGCCTGCATGCGGGCGATCTTGAATGCGATGGCCTGGTTGGTCGCGATGGCCCGGCCGAAGGCGTGACGCTCCTTCGCATAACGCACGCTTTCGTCGACGCAGCCCTGGGCGGCTCCGACCCCCAGCGCGGCGATGGCGATACGCCCCTCGTCGAGGATGTGCAGGAAGTTGGCGTAGCCACGGCCGCGTTCGCCGAGCAGGTTTTCCTGCGGCACGCGCACGTCGGCGAAGGTGAGTGGGTGGGTGTCCGAGGCGTGCCAGCCCACTTTGCTGTAAGCCGGTTCTGCCGTGAAGCCCGGCGTCGGGACGGGTACCAGGATGGTGCTGATTTCTCGCGCGGGGCCGCCTTCGACGGGCTTGCTCGTGACGGCGGCGACGGTAACCAACCGGGTGATGTCCGTCCCGCTATTGGTGATGAAAGCCTTGCTGCCGTTGATGATCCAGTGGTCGTCGGTAAGCACGGCGGTGGTACGCGTACCGCCGGCGTCGCTGCCGGCCTCGGGTTCGGTGAGCCCGAACGCGCCCAGAGACGTGCCGGCGCACAGCTCAGGCAACCACCGTTCTTTCTGCGGCTGCGTTCCGAAGCGGTAGATCGGCATCGCGCCGAGCGAACAGCCGGCCTCCAACGTGATAGCCACCGACTGGTCGACCCGGGCCAGCTCCTCAATGGCCAGGCACAGAGCAAAGTAGTCGCCGCCCATGCCGCCGAACTCTTCTGGAAAAGGCAGGCCGAAAAGGCCCATCTGTCCCATCTGGCGCACGACGTCGTACGGAAACGACTTGGTCTCGTCGTGGTGCGCGGCTACCGGCGCCACGACCTCCCTGGCGAATTCTTCGACGGTCTTGCGCAGCGATTCCTGATCATCGGTCAGGGCGGTATCGGGCATCAGGAGGCTTCCTTGCCAAGCGACGCGGACAGGGCCTGCACGGTGCGGGATGGACTGGGCCGCCCGAGCTGCTCGGCCATCCACAGACTTGCGCGTGCTAGGGCTTCCAGATCGATTCCGGTGGTAATGCCGAGCCCGTTCAGCTGCCAGAGCAGGTCTTCGGTCGCGAGGTTGCCGGTGGCGCTCTCGGCATACGGGCAGCCGCCGAGTCCACCCGCGGACGCATCAACAGTGGTGATTCCGTGAGTCAGAGCCGTCAGGGTGTTAGCCAGCGCTTGGCCATAGGTGTCGTGAAAGTGCACGGCTAGCGCATCAAGCGGGATGCCTGCACTCGTCAGCGCGTCGAGCAGATCAATCACCGCGTTGGGGGTGGCTACCCCGATGGTGTCTCCAAGGGAAAGTTCTCCAACACCTTGCTCGAGAAGCTCCATTGCCGGCCTGACAACCTGCTGCGGTGATACGGGTCCCTCCCAGGGGTCGCCGAAGCACATGCTCAGGTATCCGCGAACGGCCAGGTTGGCATCCAGTGCACGCGTGACGACGGGGCGGAACATCTCGAGCGATTCGGCCACCGACCGATTGAGATTGCGCTTGGCGAAGCTCTCCGTCGCACTGCCGAAAACGGCGACCTCCGTCGCCCCGCAGGCCAGCGCGCGATCGAGGCCCCGTTCATTAGGGACCAGCACGGGTGCGCGCACATCGAGCGGGCCGAGCAGCTCCATGAGTTCGGCAGCGTCCGCGAGCTGGGGGATCCACCTGGGAGACACGAAACTCGTCAGTTCCACCGCGCTTACCCCGGCGGCGATAAGCCGCTTAATGAACTCGGCCTTTACCTCCGTCGAGACCGCGACCTGCTCGTTCTGCAGGCCATCGCGGGCCCCTACCTCGTAAACAGTGACCGCACTGGGAAGCCCGGCTGGGTTCATACCCCATTCTCTCCCTAGGAGACAGCAACTCGGCGAGGATGCCGCGCTTCTTGGCGCTCTGTCATCGTCTCAGCACGTCTGAGCGTCTGAGCGTCTGAGCTCAGGATGACGGAGCCAGCAACTGGCCCGATGGACGCACCGAGTCAGACTTTTTTCGACCACAGGGGCGAGCCCCAAGATAAAGTCATCTAAGTTGGTTGACTTTATTTTCTATGACGGTACCGTTCTCCGTATGGCGCGTCTGATCCGGCTCTCGAGCACGCGACGTGAGCCATGCGCCGTGAACGACGAAGGCACCCTCTCCAGACTTGATCTGGACGAGTCCTGTCCGCGTCGCTTCCTCGCCTGAGTCCTTCTCCGGGCACCCTTCTGCTGCGTGTGCTGACACGCCACTTGCCGCTACTTCAAGCGCGTCGCGGGCTATGCCTGACCATAGCCACGCCTAACCATCTTTGCCGCGTCCGGCATCTGCCAGACCAGGCTTAATCCTGCCCAGACCCAAGGAACCTTTTCGTGAAACGTGTTTATTCGCGACGCCTTCTGGCGCCCGTTGCCATCCCTATTGTCCTTGGGCTCGCCCTGGCCGGCTGCGGAAGTAGCAGCTCTTCCACATCAACCAACGCAACAAATGCCGCTAATACGGCGCCCATTCCATCGACCGTTCCAGCCGGGACCACGCTGCACATAGGCGACCAGTTCGGTGGTCTCCAGCTTCCGCTGAAGCTGTCCGGCCAAGACGCGAACCTGCCGTACAAGACGGTCTACTCCTCGTTCGTCGGTGCCCCTGCCGTCCTGCAGGGGTTCCGGGCTGGAGCGGTCGATTTCAGTGTGTTCGGCGACGCCGGCATCATCCCGCCGCAGGTGTCCGGCGAGGACTTGGTCGTGGTCGCGGCTTCCCGAACCAAGGGTGGAGCCGGCTGGGGTGTCCTGGTTGGCAAAGGTAAGAACATCAACAGCATTCAGGACCTTCGCGGCAAGAAACTCGGCTATGCCGCCGGCACCGCGAGTCAGTCGTTTCTGCTCCAACTGTTGAAGAACTACCACCTCAAGGCCACCGATCTCATCTTGGTCAACTTGAATGCTGCAGCGGGTACCGCAGCGCTCAAGTCTGGAGCCATTGACGCCACGGTCTCTACTCAGCCCTTGCTGCAGGAGTACTTGGACTCGAATCCGGGGTCCAAGGTCATCAACACCCCTGGTGTCTATTCGGGACTCACCTTCTTGGTGACGACGCGGAAGGCCTTGACCAATCCTGCGACGGCTGCGGCTATCCGCGATTACATCGTCCGTCAGGTGAAGGCGACCAAATGGAAGAACGCGCACCTGTCCCAGTGGACGAACGCGTACTACGTCCAAGGCTTCAAAGTGCCGGCATCTGCCGCCGCCGAGATCGCCAGTAGTACGGAGCCAACGAACTACGTACCCATCGATGCGAGCGTCATCGCCACTCAGCAGGCGACGACCGACCTCTTCACCGCCGCGGGAGCGATTCCCGAAAAGCTCGACGTTTCCAAGATCTTCGACAACCAGTTCAACGCGGATGTCGAGAAGGCGATCGCTTCCTCGAGCTGACGCCTTGGCGACGCCTCTCCCAACTCACATTCAGTTCAGTCCATTCACCCGCACATCCCGTAAGGAGTCCCGCATGACGCTCGTTGCCGATCAGGCAATTCAGGTACTACCCGTCACCGGCCGCACCGGCGCTGAGATCACCGGAGTCCACCTCTCCGGCGACCTCGACGCAGCGCAGGTGGCCACCATCCGCCAATCCCTCCTGGCCCACAAGGTGGTGTTCTTCCGCGGCCAGGAGCACCTGAATGACCAGACCCAGCAGGCGTTTGCCGCTCTGCTGGGGACACCCACCGGGCACCCGACGGTGTCCTCGCCCGGCGAAACCCACGTTGGCGGCATCCTGTCGACCACCGGGATCCGGGCTAACAACTGGCACACCGATGTCACGTTCGTGGCGAACTATCCAGCCTTCTCCATCCTGCGCGGCGTGGAGATCCCGGCTTATGGCGGCGACACTGTGTGGGCTAACACCGTCAGCGCCTATCAGTCCCTCCCGCCCGTATTGCAGGAGCTTGCCGACCAGCTGTGGGCGGTGCACAACAATTCCTTCGACTACACGACCAAGCAGGAGTCGGACTGGAACGATGAGGCGCTCACGTTTCAGCGTGAGGTCTTCTCCGCCACCGAATTCGAAACCGAACATCCCGTGGTGCGGGTGCATCCGGAGTCCGGGGAGAAGTCGCTGGTACTGGGTGGTTTCGTGAAGCGGATCGTCGGCTTGAATGCCTCCGATTCGACTGCCCTCACAGACATTTTCGCCCGTCACATCACCCGGCCGGAGAACGTCGTTCGCTGGCGCTGGCAGACGGGCGACGTCGCCATTTGGGATAACCGTGCGACCCAGCACTATGCGCCGGATGACTACCCGATCGACGTTCTGCGCGAGGTGCGGCGGGTGACCGTGGCTGGAGACATTCCGGTGTCCGTGGGTGGCGAGCGCAGCCGTGTCGTCAAAGGAGCGGACACCGGCTGGTACGACGGCGTCGACCTGTAGCACCACCAACCGCGCCGGCCAAGGAGGTCCGTGATGACCGAAACGCTGGATTCGAAACGGACACCGGGCGCCCCTAGCGCCGTGGTTCGGGCCCCCGATCCTGTCAGGGGTATCGGGAGCCCGAACCACGGACCAACACCCACTCATCCCAAGTCCGCAGACCGGTCTGGTCCGGCACCATGGCGCCGAATACTCGCCCGGTTCCCCTACCGGCTGGTCGGTGCTGTGCTGTTCTTCGGAGGTTGGTGGCTGCTGACCGCCTCCGGCACCCTGGACGCCCAGACGCTGGCTGGTCCTGGGCGGGTCTGGTCCGTGGGGTGGGATCTCGTCGCCAACGGGCAGCTGCAACACAACCTTTGGGCCTCACTCCAGCGGGTGATCTGGGGTCTGCTGCTTGGTATCGGGGTCGGAACCGGCCTGGCCCTGATCTCGGGCCTGTCCAAAGTGGGCGAGGCTGTGGTCGACGCTCCAGTGCAGATTCTGCGGGCGCTTCCCATCCTCGCGTTGCAGCCACTGTTCGTGATCTGGTTCGGGATCGGCGAGGAAATGAAGATCGTGCTCATCGCTTTCGCGGTGGCCTTTCCGATCTACATCAATACCTACGCCGGTGTCACCGGTGTCGACGGCAGACATCTCGAACTGGCGCACGCCGTCCGGCTGCGCAGGCGCGACCTGTTGCGCAAGGTTGTCCTTCCAGGAGCGGCACCGAACTTTCTGGTGGGACTGCGATACGCATTCGCCATCTCCTGGCTGGTGCTGATCCTCAGCGAAAGCGTCAACGCCACCAGCGGACTTGGCTATCTGGTCAACCAGGCGCAGGTATCCGGACAGACCGACGTCATCGTCCTGACGCTCGTCATCTATGGCCTGCTTGGTCTGCTGTCCGATCTGCTCGTGCGACTTCTGGAGAGGAGAGCGTTGCGATGGCGAGTCAGCGTGAAGGCGCGGTAATCGATCGAGTCCCGGTCAGCCTGCGGTCGGTGACTCGAAAGTTCGGGGAGAGGGCAGTGCTGCAAGACCTCGACCTGACCGTCGAGGCGGGCCAGTTCGTGGCCTTGCTCGGACGTAGTGGCACGGGCAAGAGCACCCTGCTACGGCTGCTGTCGGGATACGACCGCGGCGCAAGCGGCGAGGTGTTCGTCACCGACCACGTTGCAGTCGCCTTCCAGGACTCGAGGCTGCTCCCATGGCTGCGGGTCGTGGACAATGTGACGCTCGGATTGCCCGGCAAGAAGGCGTCCGAGCGGGCACTCGTCCAGTTGGATGAAGTCGGCCTGACCGACCAGGCAAACGCCTGGCCTGGGGTGTTGTCAGGGGGAGAGGCGCAACGCGCTGCGTTAGCCCGGGCGCTGATACGCGAGCCAGAGCTGCTCCTGCTTGACGAACCGTTTGCTGCGCTCGACGCCCTGACCCGGATTTCCATGCATCACCTGCTGCGTCAGCTCTGCGATCGCCATCATCCGGCCGTCCTGCTGGTAACGCATGACGTGGACGAGGCGGTGCTGCTCGCCGATCGGGTCGTCGTTCTTGCCGACGGTCGGTTGGAACACGACCTGCTGGTTGATCTACCCCGCCCCCGCACTCACGAGGACCCCCAGTTCGTCGTGCTGCGCCGGCAATTGCTCAGTGCCCTCGGAGTGCCCACAGATGGCGTCTGACCTCTATTACACGGACGACAAGTAGTTCGACCAGGCGGCTCACACGAGCAGCCTTCAATCTTGAAAAGGAGTAACGCATGACCGTCACAGCAGAAAGGGTCGACCTCGATGTCAGGCCCGTCGCCGGCCACATCGGCGCCGACATTCATGGAATCGATCTGGGAGCCGACCTCGACGACGCCACCATCGCGGCAATTCGCGACGCCCTGCTTCGGTGGAAGGTCGTCTTCTTCCGTGACCAGTCCATCGGCCACGCGGAGCAGGTCGCGTTCACCGCACGATTTGGCAAGGTAACCCCGGCACATCCCCACGAGGACGAGCCGCCGGCAGGCTTTCCGCAGATCCTCCCCGTCGACAACCGTCGCTACGAGCGCAAGTTCGGCAAGAAGATCGCGACTTACGACAATGGATGGCACACCGACGTCACTGCTCTGGTGAACCCACCTTGGGGGTCGATCCTTCGCGCCGAGAAAGTCCCGCCCTACGGCGGCGACACCGCCTGGACGAACCTGGTCGCCGCTTACGAAGGATTGCCCCAGCCGCTGAAGGAATTGGCCGACCAGCTGCGCGCCAAGCACAGCTTTGGTTCGTTGGGTCAGGCGATCGAGAAGAGCAGCAGCTATGCCCAGAAGATCGCTGAAAACCCTTTGATCGCGATTCATCCGATAGTCCGAGTGCACCCGGAGACCGGTGAGCGGGCCCTCTATGTCAGCCCCAGCTTCACCGCACACGAACGCGAGATCATCGGGTTCTCACGTAGCCAGAGCCAGCGGATCCTGGAGCTCTTCTGGGAGCAGATAGCGCGACCCGAGTACACCGTGCGTTTCCGCTGGGAGCCGGGAAGCGTCGCCTTCTGGGACAACCGGTCGACGGCGCATCTCGGGCCGTCCGATCTCGGGCATCTCGACTACGACCGGGTGCTCTACCGGACCACGCTCGAAGGCGAGATCCCGGTCGGACCAGATGGGAAGCCGTCCGAGGCTGTCGCGGGAAAGCCCTTCCTCGGCAGCTGATCGCCCAGGCCGCACGTCGGCGCTCTCCGCCAGGGGCGCCGACGTGCGTGGGGCGTCGAATGGGCGATTATGCTGCGGGTTTCTGGCGATTGCGAGTGATGAGCGATGGACCCACGGCTGCGTTTTGCGTACGACCTCATTGAGCCCCTCCGAGTAGCCCCTGGCAAGAAGGTCGAACTAGGCCGTGACTACGACCCTCGCTACACCGATTCGCTGACTTCCAAGGACCAAGCCGCCGACCGGCTGGCCGAGGGCCTTGATCTGTTGGTCGATTACCAGGACCGGCTGTCGGCTCAGGGCGCTTTCGGGGTGCTGTTGGTCTTGCAGGGGCTCGACGCTGCTGGCAAGGACAGCACGATCAAACACGTCATGAGCGGCGTCAACCCGCAGGGAGTCGAGGTCCACAGCTTCAAGCAGCCGTCAGCCGAAGAGCTGGCCCATGACTTCCTTTGGCGCTATCAGCGAAGGATTCCCAGCCGGGGTCGGATAGGCATCTATAACCGCTCGCACTACGAGGAGGTGCTCGTAGTGCGCGTCCACCCCGAGCTGCTGTCCGCGCAGCTGCTCCCCGCTCCCGCCAAGAAATCCGACATCTGGAAGCGGCGCTTCCGGGAGATCAACGACTGGGAGCGCTATGCGGTCGACAACGGCATACGCATCGTCAAAGTCTTCCTCAACCTGTCCAAGGACGAGCAGGCGAAGCGCTTTCTCGAGCGCATTGACAACGACCAGAAGAACTGGAAGTTCTCCGCAGCCGACATTGAGGAACGCCGGCACTGGGACGAATACCAGCAGGCATTCAGCGACATGCTGAGCGAGACCAGCACCGATTCGGCTCCGTGGTACGTGGTCCCTGCCGACCACAAATGGTTCGCCCGCCTGGCGACTGGAGCGGCCCTGATCCATACCCTCGCCGAGATTGACCCGCAATACCCCCGGGTGTCGCCCGAGATGCTCGCCCAGATGAAAGATGCCCGGGCCGAGTTGCTGGCAGGTCCGGGCAGCTGAACCGCAGCGTATCCGGACCTGTCACCATGCGCTCATGCTCACCAGCGATCTCGACCCCGTCGACCTGACGGATCCGGCGAATTTCGGGGACGGTCCGCCGCTCGCGTTTCTGGCCCGATTGCGCTCCACCGCGCCGATCTGGTGGCATCCCGATGGACTTCGCCGCAAGGGCTTTTGGGTTGTCACGCGCTACGAGGATGTCCGCGCGATCCTGCTGCAGCCGACCGTCTTCGTGAACGCCAAAGGCATCACCATCGAACCCGGGGAGCCGGCGGGCCTGGGCGATTCGGAGGCCGAGCGCGGCCAGGGCGCACTGTCCTATACCGATCCACCTCAGCATGGCCCGCTGCGAAAGGTGCTGGCGCAGCACTTCACGCCGTCCCGTATACGTGCCCTCGCCCCGCTGATACGCGATCACGCCGGAAGGCTCGTTCAGCAGCTTGCCGACCAAGGCGGGGGCGATTTCGTCACCGAGGTCGTCAACCCGTACCCGCTACGAGTTCTCGCGGCCGTACTCGGGCTGCCGGCTGACGCGGAAGCGGCCTTGCACCGCTACGTCGGATCGCTGGGCGACTCGAAGGCCATGGGGGATGAAGCGGCCGGCGCGGCAGCCACGATGGAGTTCTTGACGGCCGTGCATGAGCTGGCGATCGTGCGCGTGGCGGATCCCGGGCCTGACCTCATCTCGGCCATGGTCACCGGGACCAGCGAAGGCGCCGGGCTGGCAGCCGAACGGATCGGCGGCATCCTGATTCAGCTGGCCATCGCCGGCAATGAGACCACGCGCGGGGCGAGCGGGCTCGGGCTGCAGCTGCTGCTTGAACACCCTGAGCAGTGGGGGCGTTTGGTCGCGGATCCTTCGCTCTCCGGCGCGGCCGTCGAGGAGATCCTGCGTTTCCGGCCGCCGGTGCAGTACACCCGCCGTACTGCGGCGATCGAGACGCCACTGAGTTCGCGCATTCCCGCGCAAACGGCTTCAGCCGACGACACGGTCTACCTTTCGATCGCCTCAGCCAATCGCGATCCCGAGGTCTTCGAGTCCGCCGACGCGTTCGACATCTGGCGTGCACCGGCTGCGCGCCCGCACTTGGCTCTGGGGGTGGGTGCGCACTTCTGCCTCGGCGCGGCGTTGGCGCGACTGGAACTGACCAGCCTGTTCGAAGCGGTCGCCGAGATTGCGCCAGGCATCCAAGTGTCGGGCGATGCCCTGCCTGGCACGGGTAACCAGTTCATCCACTCGCTGGCTGGTTTGCCCGTCACGGTCTGACGCCGCCGGCAGCCCGCGCTCAGCACACCTCGGGGCTAGGACCCCTCAGGGGTAGGTCCGCTCACAACTAGGATCCCTCGGGAATGCGGCCGGCGAGGGCGTCGGAGATTGCCTCGTCACCAAAGCGCTTGCGCACCAGGAATTCCAGGTACGGCGCCCGGGTGAGCTCGTTGCCACCTTCGACCCCGAGGCTCTGCCCGGTCACCCACGACGATTCCGGTCCCGCGAGGTAGCGAACCGCGGCACCGATGTCGTCGGGAACTCCGGTTCGTCCGAGCGGCTTTTCGGCGAGGAAGGCCGCCATCGCCTCTTCGTTGGCGAACAGCCCGGTCTTCGTCGCCTCGGTCTGCACCAGGCCCGGGCGTACGGCGTTGACCCGGATCTTGAGCGGCGCCAGTTCTAGCGCAGCCCCTCTTACAAGGCCTTCCACGCCTGCCTTGGACGTGTTGTACATGGCCAGGAACGGCCAGGGAATCTTGGCGGCGTCCGAGGAGATGCACACGATCGAGCCGCCGCCACCCTTCGTCATCAGCGGGGTCGCATGTTTGATCACCAGAAACGCCGAGGTGATGTTGCGCTTGAGATCATCGGCTACATCGTCCGCGTCGAACATGAGCAGCGGCTTCATGGTTCCGCCGCCGACGACAGACACGGCGATGCCCAGCCGGCCGGTCAGCGCCTCCGCCCGGGCCAGCGCTTCGGACAGCGCAAGCGGGTCCACCGCGTCGCCGACGAAGGTGTGGACTTCGGCGTCCGGTCCGACAGCGGCGGCGATCTGCTCACGTTTGGCGTTCAGGGTCGATTCGGTGCGGCCCATGATCGTGACGGCGGCGCCGTCACGCGCGAGCCATATCGCGGATGCTCCACCGATCCCGCCTCCTCCGCCTGTGATCAGGGCGGATATCCCGCGAAGCGGCTTGGCTGATTGCACCGTTTCGGTTTGCGACATCGAGCCTCCTTGCGCGACCTTTGCGTAGCACGTGCCTACTCCTGGCCTCGGCGCACGACAGCACTGCCCCCGCGATCACGCATCGCTGGCTCGGTCAGGCGCGTCTGCGAAGGGTCTCGACCCCCGGTCCGGAGAGTTCCTGGAGCGCGCTCTTGCGCCCGGAAGCGGCAAGGAGTAGCGAAATCGCCGGACCTTCCACAGATGGCCCCGTGCCCACCGAGAAATCGGTGTCGGTTGCGCGCAGCGTCAGTCCGGCTACCCGCGCCTTTCCGCCGATGATCGCGTTACTCCGTGCGTAGAAGCCCACGGCCCGCGCGACCTCCGGTAGCGGGTATTCGCGTGTGATGCCCAGCGGCCGTCGGATGTCCTCGCCGTGGACGAAGGCTTCACCGAGCCAGGTGTCCTTCGGTCCGGGCGGCGCGCTGGTGCGCAGCTGGGCCTGCCGGAAGGCGTCCAGGGTGGCCGCGGGGCCACCTGCTGACTCGACCGCAACTTGTTTGGCAGCGAACTTGTCGAAGTTGAAGCCCGCACCGCCGAACCTGACGAGAAACTTGGGCGGAGTCATCTTTGCGGCCGACAACTGGTGGGCGAGGACCTCGTGAACGTCCCACTCGCTGCATAGCGATGGGGTGGTCCACTGCTCATTCGTCAGGTCTGCAGACGTCGGCAATCAGCGCCGCTCGCTCAGCGTGGATCGTCGGCCAGATGCTTTCGCTCACGATGGGTCTCCTCGGGTCGTGCTCAACCGATGTGGCTTCGATAGGTCGACGAACGGCCGACCCGGCAATCGACACCCGGGCGGCTGCCATTTGACCTCGCGGCGAAGCGTGTCCGGGTACCTTTGCCGAGCCCTGGGTGCCAAGATCCACGCAGGTCTTGCGAACCGAGGCCGTCGCCTGTGCGGCGAGGTACTGAGGGAGGTTGGCCACCAATGGCGTCCGAGGCTGTCGGTGCAGGAGGCAGCTCGGCCACCGCAGGCAAGGCGGCCGGCGGAGTACTGCTCACGCTGGCCGCAGGTCAGTTCCTGATGACGCTGGACAGCTCCGTGATGAACGTGTCCATCGCGACCGTTGCTCACGACGTCGGCACCACCATCACCGGCATCCAGACGGCCATCACGCTCTACACGCTGGTCATGGCTTCGCTGATGATCACCGGCGGCAAGGTCGGGCAGATCCTCGGGCGCAAGCGTGCCTTCATGATCGGCTGCGTCATCTACGGCTGCGGATCCTTGGTGACGGCGATAGCGCCCAATCTCGGTGTGCTGATCCTTGGCTGGTCGTTCCTCGAGGGCATCGGCGCGGCGCTGATCCTGCCGGCCATCGTCGCGCTCGTAGCTTCCAACTTCGGGCGTGACCAGCGTCCCCGGGCCTACGGGCTCGTTGCCTCGGCCGGCGCTATCGCCGTCGCGGCCGGCCCGCTCATCGGTGGCTTGTTCACCACGTACGCCTCGTGGCGCTGGGTGTTCGTGGGTGAGGTGTTCATCGTGCTGATAATCCTGGCGATGGCCCGACGCATGGCGGATGCCGTCCCAGGCCCACGGCAGCGGCTCGATCTCGTCGGTACGACGTTGTCGGCGCTCGGTCTCGCACTCATCGTGTTCAGCATCCTGCGGGCGGGGGAGTGGGGCTTCGTCCAGCCCAAGGCAGGTGCGCCGGAGTGGCTCGGCCTGTCTCCTTCGATCTGGCTGATCCTGATGGGCGGACTTGTGCTGTGGGTCTTCCTGCTCTGGGAGAACCGGCTCATCGCCCGCGGCGCCGAACCGCTCCTCAACCCCGCGATCCTGCGTAATCGCACGCTGCGTGGGGGCATTGTCTCGTTCTTCTTCCAGTACCTGCTTCAAGCCGGCTTGTTCTTCGCGGTGCCCTTGTTCCTGTCAGTGGCCCTCGGCCTGTCCGCTGTGGCGACCGGTGTCCGGCTCCTTCCGCTTTCGATCACGCTGCTGTTGGCAGCAGCGGGCATCCCGAAGGTGTTTCCGAACGCGTCCCCGCGTCGGGTCGTGCAGCTCGGCTTCCTCGCCCTCTTCGCCGGTCTGGTCGTCATGATCGCTGCCCTGGATGCCGGGGCCGGGCCGGAGATCGTGACCTGGCCGATGCTGCTGGCCGGCCTTGGCGTCGGCGCTCTGGCGTCGCAGCTCGGCAGCGTCACGGTGTCTTCGGTGCCAGATGAGCAAAGCGGTGAGGTCGGAGGGCTGCAGAACACCGTCACCAACCTCGGCGCATCCATTGGCACAGCGCTCGCCGGGGCCGTGTTGATCTCGACGCTGACGACGTCGTTCCTCGGCGGGATCCAGTCCAACCCGGCGGTGCCGGCCGCGGTCAAGTCTCAGGCCTCCGTCGAGCTGGCCGGCGGTATCCCCTTCATCTCCGACAAGCAGCTGAAGACCGCTCTCGATGACGCCAATGTGCCGCCCGCGACCGCCGATGCCGTCGTCGCGGAAAATACGAAAGCGCGCATCGACGGGCTGCGGGCCGCGCTCTCGGTGCTGGCCCTCATCAGCCTGGTGGCACCCTTGTTCAGCCGGCGGATCCCGATGGTGCAGCCGGCCGTGGCCGCCGCGGCGGGGGGCACGACGGAGATATGACGCTTACCAGTCGTAACGAACCGAGGTACGCAGCACCACGTCTTGAATCGAGCGGTTGGCCGGGCTGACGGCCACCCACAGAATCCCGATCGGGAAGGCCACGCAGAACAGCGAACGGACCGTCGCCGTGTGCAGCCGGATTTGCTCTCCTTTGCGGCTTACCACGCGCAGACCGAGGACATGATCGCCGACCGTCTGACCTGCCGTCACCCAGGCAACCGTCAGGTAGAGGAAAAGCAGCACGGCGGCCAGGATGAACGTGACGCCCCGGTCGACGGAAGAGAACTGGAAGTCACGCGAGTTCCACAGAAACCGGATGGCATTGATTCCGAGGTAGATCCCCACCATGGCGGCCGCGAGGACTGCCAGATCGATGCCGTTGGCGATCAGCCGGCTGACGATCCCCGCACGCAGTCCCTGAATGGGACGGCCCTCCCGCGGTATCAGCGAGGGCAGCGGGTGAGAGTTGGGCAATAGCTCGGGTTCGGCGATCTCGCTGTTGTCAATCGCCATGGACTTCCGACCCTGGGTCGGCGGGTTTGCGATGTGGCATGAAGCGGCTCACGGTCCGGTTGATCCGCTGATCCGCCTCGAAGCTGCGCATCCGGACACCTCGAACGGTCTCTGAGGCCATGGAGCCGGTGGACTGGCGGATGATCTCCGGCAGATCCAGCTCGTCGAGCACCCGACCGACGATCCCCACCAGGTCGATCCGGCCGATGATCGCGTCGAGATTGACCTTGGACACCACGCCGTCGACGTCAGCGGTGGCGATCACGGCATCGACGTCGAGCCGCTTGACCGCGCGGTCAAGGTCGAGC
The DNA here is from genome assembly GCA_963737695.1 of uncultured Actinomycetota bacterium. Lineage (GTDB taxonomy): Bacteria > Actinomycetota > Actinomycetes > Frankiales > Frankiaceae > DATAZK01. The sequence goes on along the minus strand of CAVTTQ010000008.1, from coordinate 964,580 downwards.
TTGTCGGCGACTGCGTCGACGTCAACCCGGTCGATGACCCGGTCGATCGGCACCTTGTCGATGATGGCGTCCATGTCGAGTCTGGCCGCGATGGCGTCGATGTCGACGGCCGCGACCGCACGATCGAGGTCCACGCGGTCGAGCACGATTTCCGTCAGATCCATCTCATCGAGAATCAGCTCGATGACCCGTGGGGCCAAAGCGTGCACGACGGTGGAGACGTAGTGCTCGATGACGAGACGCTCACGCCGACCTCGCTCGACCGCCGCCGTGACGGCCGTCGCCGGCCACAATCGCTGGGGCAGCACTGTCGGACGCAGCACGAAGCCCGTAACGGGACTCGTGGTGCGAATGATCGCTTCGGTCCCTCTGCGGGCGAAGCGGAAAACGTCAAGCCCAACGCCCAGAAGCGCGTCGGCGGCAGCCGGTACGGACATGGGGGATCCTTCGTCGGACCTGCGATCCGGGTCCGTTTCCATGGCAGCCTCCTACAACCGACAACAAGGTCATCATGAGCGCAGATGAGCCGAAACGGCTACCTTTCCGTCGCAATGTCTCCACCTGACGTACGCCCACTACATCCTTAACGGACTGTCGGCACGTTTCGCGACGCGCTGAGCTGGCTGTCTCCGTCGGCCTGAGCTGACGCTTGGACGTCGTGTGGGCATGACGGGGCGCTGGCGGCGGTGTGTCTGGTTAGCTGCCGCGCTGGTCGCGGGCGTGAAGGGCTGCTTGAGTTCGATCAGAGAGTTGAAGCTTGTCGAGGATGCGTGACACGTAGTTCTGCACCGTTTTGACGGTGAGCCCGAGCTCGCGGGCGATGCTGGTGTTACTGGCGCCCTCGGAAAGCAGTTCCAACACCGCGCGTTCACGGTCTGTGAGGCCATCACCTGTCGCTGACGGTGGCGTATTCGTCATCGCGAGAACCTGTGACGCCACCCCGGCACCAAAGACGGCGCCACCCGATGCCACGGTTCTGATCGCGGCCGCGATTTCGTCTCCGGTCGCTCCCTTCAGAACGTAGCCGCGGGCCCCGGCGCGCATTGCTGCAACCACGGTGTCGTCGTCGTCGACCATGGTGATGACCAGGACCGCCGGCGGGTTGGGCAGTGCGCTGATCCGACCGGTGGCCTCGACACCGGATATGGATGGCAGGTTCAGATCCATCAGGACGATGTCCACGTCGGCTCGGCTCGCAATGTCGACGGCATCCACGGCGTTGTCTGCGGTGCCGACGACATCGATATCCGGCAGCGATCCCAGCAGCGCAGTGAGCCCGTCGCGAAAGATCGGATGGTCGTCGACGACCAGTACTTGAGTGGTCATGTGGCCACGCCCGGCGACTCGAGGGGCTCGAGCGGCGTGGCGATCGAAAGCGGCAGCAGAGCGGATACCACGGTGCCTCCATCTGACTCGACGCAAAATCGGCCACGCAGTTCTTCGACGCGTTCGCGCATCGTTTGAAGACCGTGGCCACCGGCGGGAGTTGCCCACAGTCCGGTGCCGTCGTCGCGGATGCGTACTCTCAGCAGGTTTCCGGCAGCATCAATTCGCACGACGCACGAGGACGCATGGGCGTGTCTGATGGCGTTAGTGACGGCTTCGGTGGTGACGCGAAAGGCCGCCACTTCAACCGCCGCCGGCAGCGCGGGCAGCGGAGATACCGCGAGCTCAACGGCCGTATGCGAACCGGCTGAAAGCCGCTGCAGGACTTGCTGCAGCGCGCCGGTGAGGCCGAGTTCGTCAAGCGCGGGTGGGCGCAGACCTTCAACGATCCGGCGCACTTCAAGGACTGTCGAACGTAGTTGGTCGCGCAGCTGGGCGATGTCGTCCCCGACCGGGACATGGTTGCCGAGCTTGGAGGCGATGACGTCGAGCTGAAGGGTGTGTCCGGCCAACGAAGGCCCAAGACCGTCGTGCAGATCACGGCGGAGGCGCCGCCGTTCTTCCTCACGTGCGAGCACGAGTCGTTCGAGCGCTCTCTGCAGATCGGCGACGAGCTCGCGCGTTTGCAACACGCCGCCGAGCTGTCCTGCCAGATCGGCGATCAACTGATGGTCACGCCGGCGTAGCGATCCCACCGGGGAATGGAAGCTCAGCGTGCCGACCTCACGTCCATACGCCAGGAGTTTGACCTCGGTCGAGCCGGCTGGGGTAGTCGTGCCTGCGACGATCTGCTGCTGCGCATCGCGGATCGAGACGTCGTCCAGACCAAGTGCCCGTAATTCGGTGACGGCGTCGGCGAGCAAACGGTCGGTGTCGGTGCTGGCCTCCAGTCGCTGACCAAGTGCGGCAAGCACGGCGTACGGCTCGTCCCAACGACCGTAGGTGAGGCGGTTCACGCTGCGTTGGAGCGCGTCTCGAAGTGGCGCGAACGACAACGCGACGACGGCGGCCGCCACCCACGCCAGCCACGTCGTATTGCTGACGTGCAAGACGCTGCTCAGGCTCGCAATGATGAGCGCGTAAATGCCAGCCACTATGAGCGAGAGCGTCGTCCAGACCAACGTGCGGTTCGCCGCGGTCTTGAGGTCATAGAGGCCCCGCGCGAGGACGGCGAAGCCGATGATGAACGGTAAGGGTAAGGCTGCCGCGCTGAACACCCAGCCCGCGTTGGTGGCGAGCGAAATCGGTGCTGCGACGATGGTGAGCGTGACGGCAGCGCCCAGCAGAATCAGCTGTTGACGCAGTAATGGCGCACCGCTGCGCCATCGTGCTCGTAGTTGCGCGGCGGCACCGACCGTCGCCACCAGGCCGGCGGCCACTCCGGCGAAGGAGAGCAGACCACTGAGGAACTGCAGCGACTGCGGCAAGGCGATGGGATTTCGCCAGCTGCCCAAGTCGGTCAGGTTCGCGTCGCTTGCAGTGATGACGCCGAGCACGGTGCAGGCGATGCCAACCGCAAGCAGGCGGGGCAGCCAGCGCCACCGCGGTGAGACCAGGTGTCCGTCCGGAAAGACCATGGCCACGCCGATCACCACCAAGTACCAGCCGGCGCCGCGTAGTGCCGATCCGACAATCGCCCAGGCCGCGACACCGGGCACACTGCCCGGTGCGGTGACGAGGCCTCTGACGGCCAAGTCGGCGCCCGCGCTGCCGACCGCCCAGAACGTCGCCCCCAAAAGCATGATCCGGCCAACCCAGTTGGTTGGACGGGCGCCTGCAATGACGGCTCCGACGATCGCGAAAGCCACGACGACGGCTGCGCTCAGGGTCGAGGCGACAATCGCCGCATCGGTTGCCGTGCCAGTCCAATCGAGTGAAAGCGAGATAGCCACCCCGCCGAGTGAGACGGCGACGGCGGCGACAATTGCCGCTGCCGTCGCTGTCAACCCGATGCGCATGGGACTATTCTCACGCGCTGATCGCCGCTGGGTGTGTCATCCGACGAGGACTGACGTCGATGGGCGATCCAGCACCGTCTGACGCGGTCGTCGCAGCGCCACGACGGCAAACGCCACGAACCAGACCAGCCACAGCAGCGTCGCCGTGTCCGACAGACCAGTCCGGGCGGCCGGAACGCTCAGGATGCAAATCGCGCCGACGAGGTAGCCCGTGTAGCTGATCCAGCGCGGTAGCGCGCCGGCCGCATATCCGGCACTGGCCAATGCGAGCGTGAAGACCCCTAGAACGGCGTTCGCCAGGTATATCGCGAACCAGTGCACGTCAACCAACGCTCGCACGGTAGTGACCGGCGCACCGTGATGTCCGTCGTACAAGGCCCCGCCCAATGCTGCCAGCCCAACGAAAGTGGTGGCAACGTAGCCGACTCCCGCAGTAGCTACGGTCGCAGCCCACCAACGAGACGTCTCGGTCCTGCCGCGGACAAGACGTGCGATCAGGGTCGCATCGATGAGAAAGACGAGGAAGCTTATCAAAGTCAGAAAACCGCCGGTGAAACCCTTCGTCATCGACCACCGCACATGGTCCGCTACCACCACGGCCTGGCTCGAACCGAGTGGCGCGACCTTTTGCAGGGTGAACGAACCCAGCATTAGCACGACATGGGCGAGCGCGAGCGCCCCCGCGACTCGCCACAAACGCAGTGGATTGGTTTCGGACATCGGTGCCAGCTCCTTACGCGGTTGAATAAGACACCGACAGCGTCAAGGTCGTGGGCTCACAACGGCTAGAGCATCAACACCCACCTCGGCCGGGAAGTTCTCCCAGCATGTAAGGATCAGGTCAGGGCTTTGTGCGGGGCAGGTTCGCGGGTGCCCCGACTCGTTGACGGCGCCTGGAAGCGCTGCGACGTTCAGATCATGAGGTCGCGCCGCATCCGCCGAGCGGCGCTGGCGGCGTCGGTGGTAGGCCTGCTCGTGGCGGCGCTGACGGGCTGCGGCCGGCTCCGCGGCGAGGAGGCACCGAGCTCCGGTTCGGTCGCCTCAATCCCGGTCGGTAAATCCGAGCAATCGCATAGCAATCGATGGCACCACTCGCACGTTTCATCTGTACCGACCAGCTGAGCTGGCATCGCCGGCAGCGTTGGTCGTCATGCTGCACGGCGGTTTCGGCAGCGGCACTCAGGCTGAGCAGAGCTACGGCTGGGACGCCGAAGCTGACGCCGGCCACTTCCTGGTCGTCTATCCGGACGGACTGAACCGTGCCTGGAACACCGGCGGAGGCTGCTGCGGGAGGCCGGCCACCGACGACGTGGACGATGTCGGCTTCATCACCGCGATGGTGGCCGGCATCGAGGGACAAACGCCCATCGACAGGCATCGGATCTACGCGACCGGAATCTCCAACGGCGGAATCATGTCCTACACGCTGGCCTGCCGGACGACGCTCTTCGCGGCGATCGGCCCCGATTCGGCCACCCAACTCGGGCCATGTGTGACTCCGGCCCCGCTGTCGGTCATACACATCCACGGCACCGCCGATACCCGTATTCCGTATGACGGTGGTCGCGGCCAGGGTGTGGCGCACATCGACGGGCCGGCCATCCCGGCGCTCAACGCCACCTGGCGAACCATCGACGCGTGCCGCGCTCCCACGATGACGACGGCCGGACCGGTCACCACTTCGGTGGCGCAGTGCCCATCCGGGCGAACCGTCGAACTGGTGACCATCTCTGGGGCCGGGCACCAATGGCCCGGCGGACGGCCGGGCAGCGCGATCCAGAAGTTGCTCGGCGCCGACCCGCCGTCCACCGCCCTGAACGCCACTTCGACGATCTGGCAGTTCTTCGCTGCCCATCCCGGCTGACCGGGTCGGACGGCTCAGCTGGTGGATTTGGCCTTCACCGAGGCGTCATAGATCTGGGTGATGGAGGCGTCCAACCGGGCGTTGAACTGCGCGTCGGTCTGGCCGTCGGTCAGCCCTTCGAGCAGGGCTCGGGAGAAGCTGGCAATCATGCTCGGGTCATGAGCCAGCAGCCTGCAGGCCTCATCGCGGCTGTAACCACCGGAGAGAGCCAGCACGCGCAGCACCCGTGGGTCTGCGGCGAGGCCGGCGTACAAGTTGGGCTGCGTCGGGATCGTGAGCTTCAACATGACCACTGTGTCGCCGGTCAACGCCTTGAGCCGGGTCGCAAGCGCGTCGCGCAGCAAACGCTCGGCATCCTCTTTGTGCGGACTGCCGATGCTCACTTCGGGCTCGAGGATGGGAACCAGCCCGGCAGCGGCGATGCGAAGGCCATACTCGAATTGCTGATCGACGATCGCGCCGATTCCGGCCTCATCCGCATCCTTGATGACCGAACGCATCTTGGTGCCGAAAATCCGGTGCCGGGTCGCCTGCTCGAGCAACCCGTCGAGGGTGTCGATCGGCTTCATGAGCTGGACTCCCGAATCCTCGTCGGCCAGCCCCTTGTCGACCTTCAGGAAAGGCACGATGCGCTTTTCCTCCCAGAGGTAACGGGCGGTCGGCATCCCCTGGATGTCGCGTTGCATCGTCTGCTCGAACAAGATCGCACCCAGTACGCGACCGCCTTCGAAAGCCGGGCTGGTGATGATGCGGGAGCGCATCGCGTGGACCAGGTCGAACATCTCGGCGTCGGAGTGATACCGGTCATCGGTGATGCCGTATTCGCGCAGCGCCTTCGGTGTGCTGCCCCCGCTCTGATCCAGGGCGGCGAAAAACCCGCGGCCGGTCCTGATCTTCTCGAGTTGCGTCGTGTCCATGCCCCTCATCCTGTCAACGGGCGTTGCTGGCTCTCGACGGGGCCTGCCGGCATCCCAAGATCGCAAAAGCAGAGGTTCTCCCCGAATGCCTACAATTCCAACACATACCTTTCAGCTGGAAGAGACGGTGACGCGTGGCACTTGATGAGGACACGATCCGCTTGGCCAAGGGCAAAAACCTTGCCACCGTAGTGACTTTGATGCCCAACGGGCAGCCGCAGGCCTTGCTCACCTGGATCGACACCGACGGTGAACTCTTGCTCGTGAACACCGAGCCCGTCCGCCAGCGCGCCAAGAACGTCTCGCGCGATCCTCGGATCACCGTTCTGATCCACTCCGGCGAGAACGCGTGGGATTGGTCGGAGGTCCGCGGCCACGTCGTTGACACGGTGGACGGCCAAACCGCGCGTGATCACATCGACGAGTTGTCCCGTAAGTACACCGGCGCTGACTACGCCCGCCCGATCGGACCCCAGGGTCGCATCATCCTCAAGATCGCGCCTGACAAGGTGAATACTCCCGCGGCGCTCCAAAGGTGAGCGCAGCCGTGACCGGTGTGATGACGCCGAGGCGCTCGCGATAGCGTCCGTCCTTGTGGACGAGTGGGTGCAGTGGCGGGGGCCGATCGCGGCGCCGGATGAGCGGGAGCTTGCCGATCGCTATGCGGTGAGTCAGCTGGTGAAGGTGTACGCGCTTGGCATCGATATGCGTGATCTGGACACGGTTCTGAGCGTGTTCACCCCGGACGCGTTCGTCGAGGGAATGGCCGGGTCATCGCCGGCTGCTACCTACCTTCCGGGGATCTACGCCGGCGCAGCGGTCTACCACGCGACCCAGCACAACATCACTAACCAGCACGTCACGATCGACGGCGATGAGGCTCTCGTGTGGAGCTACGCCGTCTGCTACCACATCGAGGAGCCCGGTAGCGGTCGTGAGGACCTGGTGGTCGCCACCCAGTACCGGGACCGCTGCCAGCGATTCGATGAGGGCTGGCTGATCTCGTCCCGCAAGTCCGTGCTGCAGTGGCTTCGCGGGCCCTATCCGAGGAGTGAGTCATGAGCGAAAAGGTTGCGTTCATCACCGGCGCCAGCCGCGGCATCGGCAAGGCGTGCGCGCTGGAGCTGGCAGACGCCGGTTACCGCATCGCGATTACGGCTCGCACCGTGCACGACGGGGAGCAGCGCGAGCACTCCTCGACGCTCAAGGGAAGCGACCTGAGCCCACTGCCGGGCAGCCTCGAAGGCACCGTCGGGATCATCGAAAAGGGTGGCGGCACGGCGATTGCCATTCCCGCTGACCTGCTCGACTCGGCGTCGCTCGGCGCCGCGGTGGCGACCGTGCTCGAGCGTTGGGGGCGCATCGATGTCGTGGTGCACAACGGGCGCTACATCGGCCCCGGCCACATGGATCTTTTCCTGGATACGCCGATCGAACTGCTCCGTAAGCAGATGGAGGGCAATTTCTTCGCCCCGCTGATCATCAACAAGCTGGTGCTGCCGTCGATGATTGCCCGCGGTGAGGGAACGATCGTCAACATCACATCGGGCTCCGGCTACGGCGACCCGACCAAGCCGGCCGGCAATGGTGGTTGGGGGATGGGCTACGGGACATCCAAGGGGGCCTTTCACCGGGTCGCCGGGTTCATCTCCACTGAGCTGGGCGAGCAGGGGATCCGTTGCTTCAACGTCCAGCCTGGGCTCATCGCCACCGAGCGCATCGGCCAGGACATGGCGAAGTTCGGCATCACCAACCAAGGTGCCCCAATGGAGGTCATGGGCAAAGTCGTGCGCTGGCTTTGCACCGACCCAGCGGCTGCGGACTACAACGGTCGCAACATCGAAGCCCAGTACTTCTGTCATGAGCGGGGATTGCTTCCGGGCTGGGATGGCCCACGCGTCCAGGACAACAGCATCCGTCTCGACACGTCCGGCGCAGACCTGCTCAAGCTCGAGGCCGAGCTGGCGGCTCGAGAGACTTAAGCGCGAGAGGTTGCGATTACACCGGTTCGAGTCGGGGCGTGTCGCCGGTGAAGACGCAACCTCATCGACCGGTGAGAAGCTGTCAGGTATGACCGATGACGACGTCCTGTGGATGCCGCCTGCCGACATGCGGTCCTCCACGCGGCTCGGGCACTATCTGCAGTGGCTCGAGGAGCATCGGGGGCGCCACTTTCAGGACTATGACGAGCTCTGGCGCTGGTCCGTCGATGATCTGGACGGCTTCTGGTCCAGCATCGCCGAACACTTCGAGGTGGCGTTCGGGGCGTTGCCATCCGCGGTGCTTGGAAGCCGTGGAATGCCTGGGGCGCAGTGGTTTCCGGGCTCGACCCTGAACTATGCGGAGCACGCCCTGCGGCGGGCAGGCGACTCGATCGCGGTCATCGAACGGTCCCAGACTCGTGGGCCGGTGGAGCTGTCCTGGGACGGTCTTCGCGATCAGGTGGCACGCTGCCGCCAAGGGCTCATTCGCCTTGGTGTGTCGCAGGGCGACCGGGTGGTGGGCTTGTTGCCGAACGGCGTGGAGGCGCTGATCTCCTTCCTCGCCGCGGCGAGCATCGGGGCGATCTGGGCCTCTTGCCCGCCGGAGTTCGGCGCGCGCAGCGTCATTGACCGGTTCGCCCAGCTCGACCCGGTGGTCCTCATCGCCGTCACGGGTTACGGCTATGGCTCCAAGACGATCGATCGCCTCGAGCAGCTACGCGAGATCCGTAGCGAGCTGCCCACGCTACGGGCCGTCGTCGACGTGCCTTATGGGGCCACGACCATCGACGACGCGGTGGCGTGGGACGAGCTCGTCGCCGATCCAGGGCCGCTGGACTTCGAGCGTGTTGCCTTCGATCACCCCCTCTACGTGCTCTTCTCCTCCGGTACGACCGGCTTACCAAAAGCCATCGTTCATGGTCACGGCGGCATTCTCCTCGAGCACACGAAAGCCCTTGCCCTACATCATGATCTGGGTGACGGCGACCGCTTCTTCTGGTTCAGCACCACCGGCTGGATGATGTGGAACCTGCTGGTGTCGGGACTCGTCGTGGGCTCTGCCATCGTGCTGTTCGACGGTGATCCGAGTTACCCCGATATCAGCGCCCTCTGGCGACTCGCTGCTGAGCTGCAGGTCACCGTCTTCGGGACGAGCGCCCCATTCATCCAGCGTTGCCGCAAGCTGGAATTGACGATGGACGACGTCGGCGATCTGGGGTCGCTGCGATCGGTCGGTTCGACCGGCGCACCGCTACCGGCAGCTGAATTCCGGTGGATCTATGACGTGCTGCCTGGGGTGTGGCTGACGTCGGTCAGCGGCGGAACGGATGTCTGTACGGCCTTCGTCGGTGGTTCGCCCTGGCGTCCGGTGGTCGCGGGGGAGATCTCGTGTCGCCTCTTGGGCGCGCGCGTGGAGGCCTTCGATGAGCAAGGCCAGCCAGTGATGGGAGAGCAGGGCGAGCTGGTCGTGACCGCTCCGCTGCCGTCCATGCCGGTGAAATTCTGGGGCGACGACGACGGGTCGCGCTACCGGGCCGCCTACTTCTCGAGCTTCGCAGGCGTCTGGAGTCACGGAGATTGGTTGACGATCACCGAACGCGGCACCTGCGTCATCAGCGGTCGTTCGGATGCGACGCTCAACCGAGGGGGCGTGCGTCTCGGAACCAGTGAGTTCTACGCGGTCGTCGAGGCTTTGCCGGAGATCACCGACAGCCTGGTGGTACATCTGGATGCCCACCCGGAGGACGAGTTGATGCTTTTCGTGAAACTGGCACCCGGGGTCACCCTGGACGCGTCCTTGAAGGGGCGTATCGCGGCTGAGCTGCGCCGTGAGTTGTCGCCGCGACACGTCCCTGATGTGATCGTGGACGTCCCCGGCATTCCCAGGACGCATTCGGGCAAGAAGCTCGAGGTGCCGGTCAAGCGGATCCTGACGGGAACCCCCGTTGAACGTGCCGTAGCCACTGGGTCGCTGGCTGACCCAGCTGCCCTCGAGTACTTCGTGTCGCTTGCCAAGTCGCGTCAAAGGGGGTGAGCAGTCTTGCCGTTGGGTCCATCTTCGCGGCGCGTTGCGGACAAAACGCCGAGGTTGGCGCTTGACCTCAACCCAAGTTGAGGTTTTAGCGTTATTGGCATGTCACTCACCAAGGTTGAACAGGCATTCCTCGAACGTCAGCCACGCGGCCACCTTTCCACCATTGGACCCGACGGCGCTCCGCAGCTGAAACCGTTGGGGTTCTCCTACAACGCGGCCCTGGGCACCATCGACATCGCCGGGTTCAACATGGGAAATAGCGCGAAGTACCGCAACATCCAGGGCGATCCCCGCGTCGCCTTCGTGGTCGACGAGGTCACTGAGGAGACGATGGAGGGGTCGCACTTCCTGGAGATCCGCGGGATCGCCGAAACTGCGACCACCGAAGCCGATGGCCACCTGGCGGCGGAGATCATTCGCATCCACCCCAAGCGGGTGCTCGCCTGGAACGTCGATCCTGACGTTTCTGGCCTTCAGACGCGCGACCTGCCGGCTGGTGACTCCCCGCGACCGGCGGCCTGAACCGTGCGCGTGATCAACGTTGCGCGGTTTGGCGGGCCCGAAGTTCTTGTTCCGGCGAGCGCGCCGGATCCGCACGCTGGTCCGGGTGAACTTCTCGTGACGGCAGACCTAAGCGACGTGATGTTCGTGGACACGATGATCCGGGCCGGCCGCGGCGTCGACATCTTTCCGATACGTCCGCCCTACGTTCCGGGCAACGGCGTCGGGGGTCAGGTTGTGTCGGTCGGCGAAGGTGTCGATGACGGCTGGCTGGGACGTCGGGTGATCGCGCATACGGGGGGTCCCGGTGGCACCGGCGGCTACGCCGAGCGAGCTGTCGTGGGCCTGCTGGACGTGGTGGCCGTTCCCGATGGACTGGACCTCTTCGTCGCAGCAGCAGTGATTCACGACGGACCCACCGCCGTTCGAGTGGCCAAGCTCGTCGACGTGCAGCCGGGAGAGTGGGTGTTGGTGCTGGGCGCCGCGGGGGGCATGGGATTCCTGCTTGTCCAGCTGCTGACGTCACGAGGAGCCCGGGTGATCGGCGCGGCACGGGGTGAGACCAAGCTGGAGGCGATCGCCAAAGCCGGGGCCGAGGTGGTGGTCGATTACGGGCGTCCGGACTGGACTTCCCAGGTGCTTGCAGCGACCGGGAGCCGTCGCCCTGACGTGGTGCTCGACGGAGTCGGCGGGCAGCTCGGTCAGCAGGCGTACGCAATCATCGTCGACGGAGGCCGCTTCTCGGCCCATGGCACGCCGAGCGGCTCGTTCACCCAGATCGACCTGGAGGACGCGCGTCGGCGCGACGTCAGAGTGACCGGTTTGGCGGACCTTCAGATTCAGCCCGGCGAGCGCGCCAATCTCGCCGGCGAGCTACTGCCTCAGCTGCTTTCGGGGCAAGTCATGCCATTGATCGGCCAGACTTTCCCCCTCGAGCAAGCCGCCGATGCCCACCGCGCCCTCCAATCCCGAACGGCCATCGGCAAAACGCTGCTCGAGGTGTGACACCACTTCCGAAACGGCGGGCGCTACTGGCCGTACTGCCGGGTCACTGTTGCAATCCTGACCGTGTACGTCGAATACCAATCCTGTCGACCGCGCCGCTGGATCTCCTTGTGCTGGACGTTTTCTTTCCAGGCCCGCGCTGACGCTTCATCGCGCCAGTACGAGACGGTGATGCCCAAGTCCTCGCGGGCTGATTCGATCCCCAGGTAGCCGGGCTGCGTCGCAGCAAGTTCTTCCATGGCAACCGCGGCCGCGCGGTATCCGTTGTCATGCTCGGTCCGATGCGACGTGAAGATGACGGCTGTGTAGGGCGGCTCGGGGGTTGCCGCCGGCCTTGGTGGTTCGATCCTGGACATGAAGCCATGATCACTCTTGCCGTTTGCCCCGCTTTTCACGGGGTGTCGCGTACCAAACGGCGAGTGCGGGCCCTCGGCCGGCCAGGACATCCGATCAGGACGATCAGGACGATCAAGACATGGACGAGGCGGCCCTGACGTCGGCGGGAAGCTCGAAGCCGTACAACTCTGAGGCATTGCCGGCGACGATGCGCTGGGCTTCGCTGTCGGGGACTCCTTCGAGGATCTCGTCGAGGATCTGACGTGAACGTGGAAACGTGGACTCCGTGTGGGGGTAGTCGCTTCCCCACATGAGGGTCTCGACGCCGATCATGTCTCGCAGCCGAAGGCCGAGGCCGTCTTCCTGGAAGCTGGCGAAGCAGTTCGTCCGGAAGAACTGGGAAGGCCGTGTCTCGGGATCCGGATAGCGGTGCCATTCCGGGCCTCGCGGCGGCTTGTCGGTGTAGGTGTAATCCAGCTGCTGCAGGAAGAACGGGATCCATCCGAGCTCGTGCTCGACGGTGCCGATGCGCAGCTGGGGATGGCGTTCGAAGACGCCGGAGAAGAGCAGATCGGCAAGGGTGCGCCTGACCGGATAGTCCTTGTTGACGAAGATGGAAGGCGGGACGTTCTTGACGTCCAGCACGAATTGTTCGGCGCGGGGATCGCCGCGGTCGGTGCCGACGTGCAGGCTCAAAGGCATGTCAAGTTCGGCAGCGGTCGCCCAGAAGACGTCGAAATCCGGGCTGCGGTAAGGGAGCCACGCCGGCGGGGCGACCGTGATGAGGGCTCCAGCCAGACCGAGCCCGTGGCAGCGGCGGAGCTCTTGCGCCGCCTCGACGGGATCGTCGACGTTGACCATCGCGATGCCTTTGAGCCGCGACGTGTCGTGGGAGCAGAAGTCGGCGATCCAGTCGTTGTAGACCCGCATCGCATCGGTGACGACTTCGGTGTTGGGAACGCTGAAAAGAACCAGGCCTTCGGAGGGATAGATGACTGATCCCCACACACCGTCGTCCTCGTTCGCGGTCAGATAAGCCTTCGGGTCATACGCAGCAGGGCTGACTTCAGCGAACGTCGCAGAGGTGCGCAGCTTGGTCGGATCCTTGTCGAAACGCATGCCGGGCTGGATGCCGAGGAACGACATCGTCTTGCGGCCATCGATGTACCACCAGTCGCCGTCGGATTCGCTGACGACGCGGGGACTTCTGGGATCGGAGGTGCGGGACTCCCATAGATCGGGTGGCTCCACGATGTGGGAATCCGAGGAGATGAGCCAGGGCTGGGTTGTCACGAGACCTCCGACGGTCGGTTGACGAGCAGCTGGCCGGGGAACGTCCCGGCAGCCACGGGGGCGTGGTCATGTCGAATGGGCACGCCGTTCACGAGGACGTGGCGGAGCCCGCGGGGCGTATCGGCCACCAGCCGGTCGCCTCCGGCCGGAAAGTCTGTGACACGGCGAGCCGGCCCGGGAGCGAGCTGGTCCCATTCCAGCACCACCACATCGGCTGCGGCGCCTGCAGTCAGGTAGCCGCGACCCCGCAGTCCGATCAGGTCTGCCAGCTCTCCGGTCAGACGCCGGATCCCCGCTTCCGCCGTCATCACCTCACGGTCGCGTACCCAATGAGCCAGGAAGTCCAACGGCATCACGGCGTCGCAGATCTGGCCTACATGCGCACCGGCATCGGAGAGCCCGAGCACGCAGCCCGGCTCTCGCAGCAGGCAGGCCACGGCCTGTTCGTCGTCATTCGCGAAATTGACTGTGAACCGGCTCGTGAGCTCGTCGCCGAGCGCAATATTTAACGCCGTTTCAAGCGGGTGAATGCCCTGCTGGCGCCCCAGCTCCTGCAGGCTGGAGCCAAGGGCGGCCCCGTCTCCCGACTCGGTGACGATGCAGCGATCCCAGCGGATGTCGATGTATTTCCCGGAGTCGATCTCCGCGGCTGCCAGCGCTCGCCACGCCTCGTTGCGATAGAGCCGAGTACGCCCCGCGCGGTCTGCGGCGGCCACCTCTGCGAAGGCCGGAACCATATAGAAACTCGAAGGATCGGCCATCGAGATCTGAAAAGTCACCGGCCGGCACGTGACCTGCGGATACACCCTGGCGCCGCGCGCGATCCCAGCCCGGTGGCGTTCGAGCTTGCTCGACCAGGGCGCCTTGGAGGAGGCGCCGACGGGGTAGGCGAGAATCGCCGACCAGGTGACGGGCACGCTGATCGATTGCTGCAGCTCGTAGACCCATTCGAAATTCTCACCTGGCGCGACATGGATCAGTCCCCAGCCGTGAGCATCGACCGCTCGCCAGAGCGCTGCAATCTCCTCCATCGTCGCGACCGCGGAAGGTACTGGCCGGCCGCCGTCGCCGCGGTGAAACGGCGACCGGTCGCTGGAGAATCCGAGCGCGCCCGCGCTCATGGCCTCGGAGACAACGTCCGCCATCTTCGACACCTCTTCCGGCGTGGCGGCCCGTTCGTACGCGTCGTCGCCCATCACCCACAGGCGGACGGCGGTGTGTCCCACGTAGCCGCCGAAGTTGATGGCGGTTCCCCGAGCTGAAACGTCCGCGAGGTATTCGCCGTACGTCTGAAACGACCAGTCGATTCCGGCGTGAAGGGTATCCGCGCGCATGTCTTCAACGCTGACCAGAGTCGAGATCATCGAATCGCGCACATCGGGGGAGCAGGGGGCGATGGAGAAGCCGCAGTTGCCGGCGACCACCGATGTCACCCCGAGCTGGCTCGAGGGGCTGAGCGACGGATCCCACAAGACCTGGGGGTCGTAATGGGTGTGCAGGTCAATGAACCCCGGTGCCACCAGGCAGCTCTGCGCGTCGATGACCTCGCGGCCCGTGAGCTGCGGTGCGATCTCGGTAATACGTCCGCCGTCGATGCCGAGATCAAGCCGCTTTCCCTGGCGGCCCGTGCCGTCAACGACGACCCCGCCTGTGACCGCCAGTTCATGCACCATCGGGGCTCCCTTGCCTCGCGTCGCGCCTATCCTTGTACACGGCAATCAAGCAAGCCGATAGAGGTCCTCACCTGCGTCGGGCACCACCAACGTGGCGGACTGCTTCGCCCACTCGGCGGGCTCGATGGAGGCCGGGTCCAGGTAGTTCAGGTTGATCGAGCGCGTGACACTTTCGGGTATCCCGGTGGCAAGAGTCACCGTGACACGGCAATGTTCTCCGTTCACCGGGTCGTAGGTGCCGGCGCCGCGCAAGTGGGTCGAGTGCGCGAGGTCGCCCCAGTGCCGGCCTTTGAATTGATCCCATTGCTTGAGGAAGTAGTCGCGGCAGTGGTAGCCGATCTCTTCGATCTCAGGATGGGTGGCGGCGACCTGATTGATGTGGGGCGCGTACAGCACGACCTCGCCGCCGTCGGCCACGATCGGTTCGACTTTGTAGAAGCCCTTGGCGCCGGTCCACAGGTCGTCGTACTTCGTCGGAATGAGAGCCAGCACCCTGCTTACGGGAGCGTCGCGATAACGGATGTGGGTCTGCTGGGAGACGGCGGCAGCCGCGTCCCAGGAGCTGGCCGGGTCGCCGAAAGCCATGGAATGCAGCTGATTGCTGCCGGCCTTGGTGACGACGCAGAACGCCAGGCGCCTTCCCGGGACCATCTCCGACGCTTCGTTGATGAGTGCCCGAACAGGCGTGATTCCGCGGGTGCCGATGATCTCGGCGCTGGTGATCAAAGCGCCGAGCCAATGCGAGAGGTCGATCAGTTCACGTCCCGAAACCCCGGGAAATAGGTACTTGTTGCCACCGGAGAAGCCGACGACCTCGTGCGGGAAGACCGGACTGAGGATCAGCGTGACGTCGTGCTCGACCACGGCGCGGTTGATACGCACCGGCGTCGCGTGGTGCAGCATGCCGTTGGAGAGCTCCGCGATGCGATCGGCGGACAGGGTCCCCACATCTGCGAATGTCGAGGGTTCCCACCAGGCGTGCGTCATGATCGTCGTCTTCGGGTAGCGATCACCTGAAGCACCAGCCCGATAGCCCAGGTGTGCGGCGAGCGCGTCCTCGCCCATCTGCCCGTGAGTCCCGAGTGCGACAAGGACGGTGAGCCGGCTGACCCGGCCGTGCAGCGCACCGTGAACTGCGGAGACCAGCTGCGGAAGCGGGCAGGTCCGCGTGGCGTCCGGGACAAGCACGCAGACGCTGCGTCCTTCAAGCCCGGCGGTGGTCAGACTTTCCTCGATGAAGGCCCGGATCTGCTCGTCGCTGAGCACGTCGCCGGGCCCACCTATCTCGGCGACCCCCCTTGCCGGTCGAACAGGAGTCGGCGGCGCCTGGGTCATGTCGGCCTCCGAGCGGTTCACGGGTTGCACCCCGGCGGCAAAGCGGAAACAGTACTCCGGTGGCAGCGGGGGAAAGGGCGCTCACCCTGAGCCCGGATCGACTGTTGCCGGCGGACCCTTCGCAGCGCAGCATCGCCCGGCGGCTGTACGAGAGCGTGCGCGAGCTGCCGCTGATCTGCCCGCACGGTCACGTCGACCCGCACATGTTGCTTGCCGACGAGCCCTTCGCTGACCCGGCGACCCTGCTGGTGACCCCCGATCACTACGTCACCCGGCTGTTGCACGCCTCCGGTGTCCCGCTGGACGAGCTCGGTGTCGGTAAGGGGCCGGCGGAATCGGCGGAGTCACTGTCGGAAGACGCAGCGCGGGTGGCGTGGCGGCGCATGTGTGAACACTGGGATGTCTTTCGCGGCACGCCGGTGCGCTACTGGCTCGAGGACGAGCTGGCGGCGATCTTCCAGGTCACCCGGCGGCCATCGGCGGGGACGGCTGACGCGATCTACGACCAGGTGGCGGCCTGCCTGGCCCAGCCGGCGTATCGGCCGCGCGCGCTCTATGAACGCTTCGGCATCTCGGTGCTTGCCACCACCGACGACCCCGCCTCCGGGCTTGACGCGCACGTCGCCCTCAACGTCGACCCCACCTGGCACGGCCGGGTCGTCCCGACCTTTCGTCCTGACCGGTATCTCGAGCCGGCCGGGGCAGGCTGGCGGTCCGCCGTCGGGCGGCTCGGGCAGGCGGCCGGGGTCGATGTCTCTGACTATGAGGGTTATCTGCACGCGCTGGAGGAGCGTCGCCGGTACTTCATCGCTCGCGGCGCCGTCTCCGCCGATCACAGCCACACCGATGTGCGTACCGACCCGCTCGACCTTCGCGACGCTGCCCGTATCTACCAAGCGGCTTTGACCGGAGAAGCAACGGCCGCCGAAGCGCTCGCGTTTCGCCGGCACATGCTGCTGGAAATGGCCCGGATGTCGTGTGATGACGGGCTGGTGATGACGATCCATCCGGGTGTCCGGCGCAACCATCACACCTCCACCTTTCAGCGGTTCGGGCCCGATGTCGGGATCGACATTCCGCTTCGGGTCGAGTTCACCGACGCGCTGCGCCCGCTCCTCGAGAGGTTCGGGACGCACCCGGGGTTTCACCTCGTGCTCTTCACTCTCGACGAGACCGTCTGGTCGCGTGAAATCGCGCCGCTCGCCGGGTTTTACCCCGCTGTGTACGCAGGCGTGCCCTGGTGGTTTCTCGATGCGCCGGACGCCATCGGTCGCTTTCGAGCTGCCGTCACCGAGACGGCGGGATTCTCCCGCACCTCCGGTTTCGTTGATGACACGCGGGCCTTCTGCTCGATCCCGGCCCGTCACGATCTCGCGCGCCGCGTCGATGCCGGCTTCCTTGCACGACTTGTCGCCGAGCATCGCCTCGACGAGGCCGAAGCCGTCGAGACCGCCATCGCACAGGTCACCAGCCAGCCGCAAACGGTCTTCAAACTGTGAGCAGTCCGCTGATACGTCGAACCGGCGCAGCACCGCCGGTTCGCCTGCTACATCTCGGGCTAGGAGGTTTCTTCCGGGCTCATCAGGCCTGGTACACCGATCGGGCGGCTGATGGCGCTGATTGGGGTTACGCGGCATTCGGTGGGCGGGGCAGTGCGCTCGCGGACCAGCTCACAGCCCAGGAGGGGCTCTACACTCTCGTCACGAGGGCCGGTGACGGCGACGGGTTTCAAGTGCTGCAAAGCCTTTCGCGGGCTCATGGGGCAGCCGATCACCAGGCCTGGCTCGACTACCTCGCCAGTCCGGAAATCAGCAACATCACGATCACCGTCACCGAGGCCGGCTACTTGCGCCGCGTCGACGGGTCTTTGGACCTGGAGCGTCCCGAAGTGCAGGCGGATGTACAGCTGCTGCGCCAGGATCGCGCCGCCCTGGTGCACACCGCTCCGGGCCGCCTCGTCGCGGGACTCGCCGCGCGGCACGCGGCCGACGCTGGGCCGGTGGCTCTCATTCCCTGCGACAATCTGGCCGGCAACGGGGCGGTCGCCCGCCGTGTGGTGCTGGACCTGGCGGGCGAGATAGATTCCGCCTTGGCCGAGTGGATCGTTTCGTCGGTCAGCTTCGTGACCACGGCCGTCGACCGCATCACGCCACGCGGCGGACCCGAGGATGCCCGCGTCGTCCTGGCAGCCACCGGTCTGCGCGACGCCTGTCCCGTCGTCACCGAGCCATTCGCGGAATGGGTGCTGAGTGGCGACTTTCCAGTTGGCCGGCCGGACTGGGAGAGCGCAGGCGCCATTTTCACTGACGACGTGTCGCCGTATGAACACCGCAAACTCTGGCTGCTCAACGGTGCCCATTCGCTGCTCGCGTATGCCGGATCGATTCGCGGCCATACGACGGTGGCTGAGGCGATTGACGACGTCGTCTGCCGAGCCTGGGTCGAACAATGGTGGGACGAAGCTGCTCGGCACCTGGGCCAGCCGGCGCCAGACGTGGCCGAATATCGCGGCGCCTTGCTTGACCGGTTCGCCAACCGACGGATCCGCCATCTCCTAACTCAGGTTGCGGCCGATGGTTCCCAGAAGCTGCCCATCCGCATCGCGCCCGTACTGCGGATGGAACGGGCGGCCGGCCGGACTCCCGAGGGGGCCACCCGGGTGCTGGCGGCCTGGATCTGCCATCTGCGGGGGATGGGCGCGCCGGTCTCGGATGTACGAGGCCATGATGTGGTGGCCTTGGCCGAAGGCCCGTTGGCGACGGCCGTGCCGCGCGTACTGAATGATCTCGACGAAGCCCTGGGCGCGGATCCGGACGTGGTGTCCATGGTTGCGGGCCAGGTGCAGGAGCTCACGTCGATGGGTCGTTGACACAGGAGGTTTGGATGGATTATCTGCCGCTGGGCAATTCGGGCCTTCGTGTCTCGCGGCTCACCCTGGGGGCCATGACCTTCGGCGGGGTCGACGCGCGGGGGTTTCGGGCAACTGTCGATCAGGCCGGCGCTGACCGCATGGTCGCCAGCGCCTTGGACGCCGGCGTCAACCTTTTCGATACGGCCGACGTTTACTCCCTGGGGGTCAGTGAGGAGATGCTGGGCCGAGCCTTAGCCGCGACGCAGGCGTCTTCACACGCCCTGGTCGCGACCAAGGTGGGCAATCGGATGAGCCGTGACCGTAACGATCGCGGCTTGTCCTACCGCCACATCGTCGCGAGCTGTGAGGCGAGTCTGCGACGTTTGAACCGTGAGAGCATCGACCTCTACCAGCTGCACACGCCGGACTTCCAAACGCCGCTGGAGGAGACGCTGCGGGCCTTGGACGATCTGCGCCGCAGGGGCCTCGTGCGCTACGTCGGCTGGTCCAACTTCCCTGCTTGGTATGCGGCGAAAGCGCAGGCGTTGCAGGAGAATTGCGGCCACGCGCCGTTCGTGTCAGCGCAAACGTACTACTCCCTGGTCGGCCGTGACCTCGAGCTGGAAATCCTTCCGTGGTGCCGCCATGCCGGCGTCGGAGTACTGGTGTGGAGTCCGCTGGCGGGCGGCTTCCTGAGCGGGAAGTACAGCCCCGAAACTCCGGACGGTGGAGGAGGCCGGCGAGCCAACTTCGAATTTCCGCCGGTGGACGTCGCACGCGGCGCGGCCGTGCTGGAGCAGGTGCGGTCGGTCGCCTCCGATCACGGCCTGACGGCCTCGCAGGTCGCACTCGCGTGGTTGTTGCATCAGCGCGGTGTCACGTCCGTGATCGTAGGGGCGAGCTCCCAAGCCCAGTGTGAGGAGAATCTGGCCGCCGCCCACGTTGCGCTGACGCCCGAAGACCTCGCGGCGCTCGATGAGGCAAGTGCCCTCGAGCTGACCTACCCGCACTGGCTTTTCGGCAAGCCGGCCGCGACGGACGAAGGGGAGCTGTCGTTCAAGCTGCCGTCGCGCGCCTAGGCAGACGTAAGCCCTAGGAGGACGTAGCGGTCTTGAGGCCGTTGACGAGGTTGGTGAAGTAGGAGGCGTCTCGCTCATCGGCTGGTCGACCGACGTGGGTGACGGTGTCGACGTCGCGGGCTTCGCTGCGGAGGGCGGCGGCCGTCGAGAGCTCTTTGGGGCGAACGGCAAACGGGTCGAAGTGGAAATGGCGCATGGCGTTCTGGTGGGTGATCTTGTTGACGGTGGCGTCGCTGGTCTTGGCGAAGAGCACCGACAGTTCTTCCGGTGCCAGCGGCCAGTTGGAGTCCGAGTGCGGGAAGTCGGACTCCCAGCAGACGTTGTCGACATTCAGGTGGTGCAGCAGCTCGACCGCCACCGTGTCGTTGATGAAGCAGCAAAGAATCCGGTCGCGAAAAAGGTCACCAGGTCCGGTGCCCTCGGGAAACGAGTGCTTCGTCCAGCCGGAATGACGCTGGTAGGTGTTTTCGGCCTTTTGGATGAAGTAGGGAATCCAGCCGACGTCTCCCTCGGTCAAGGAGAACTTCAGTTCGGGGTAGCGCCACCAGAAGTCGGCCCAGACCAGGTCACCGAAGGTGAAGATGGTGGCCGCGGGGGAGAGGTTCATCGGGACGCTTGCCGGTGCGTCGGACGTCGTCATCACGGATCGGCTGGAGGAGCCCAGGTGGCAGCAGAGGATGGTTTCCTCGTCGCTGGCGGCGGCGAAGAGCGGATCCCAGTGGCCGGAGTGGATGCTGGGCATGCCGAGCGCCTGCGGATTTTCGCTGAACGTCACAGCGTGCACGCCCTTGGCGGCGAGCCGGCGTACTTCCTTGGCAGCCTCCTGGACATCGAACAGGGGGAGGATGCCGCACGGGATGAAACGCCCCGGGTAGGCCGCGCACCACTCATCGACATGCCAGTCGTTGTAGGCCTTGATCATGATGAGGTTGAGATCGCGATCCGGTCCCTGGTTGAGCACCTGGCCGGAGAATCCGGTGAAGTTCGGGAAGTTCAATCCGGCGAGCTGCCCACCGGCTGACATGTCACGGACCCGTTCGTGGACGTCGTAGCAGCCCGGGCGCATTTCTTCGTAGCGGTTGGGGTTGGTGTTGTACATCTCGGGCGGCTTGCCCGCGACGGCGTTCAGACCGAGGTTTCGACCCTTGACGCCCTCATACCACCATTGCTGGTCGCCGTTCTCGTCCGTCAGCACCCGCGGAGCGCGGTCGCGGTACTTGGCGGGCACGTGGGCGTCGAACATGTCCGCCGGTTCGGCGATGTGGTCGTCGACGCTGATCAGGATCATCTCGTCGGGCTGCAACGTAAGGGTCACACCCTTCATCGCGTTGCTGTGTGACACGCCGTATTTGACGTGTGGCACACGCTAGGAGCCGCGCGGGGTGGCCGTCAAGCACGTTCAGAGAGTGCAGCGCGTGTCCTGATGGGCGTTCGAGGCGGAAGTCTTCGACTCACACTTGGACTCACACGCTGTCAACATCCGACTTCCTGCCATTACGTCGCCACGTATTGACGGTTAGTCGGAAACCTCGCGGGCAGCAGGTTTCACTTCGAACGCCCGGGAAACCACAGCAATAACGAGCTGGCTCTCGCCGGCCACCCTGCCCTGTGGCGCGTTGCGGAGGAAGTTCGCGATGAACGACCTGTTGACCGCTCAGCCGGGCAAGCCTTACAGCATCGGGCTGTCGCTGACGCCTCACGCGGGCTACGTCCACCTCGCGGGAGAGCTGGACCTGGCGTCTCGAGCCAGCCTCACGCGCCTATTCGCGAGCTTGGAGCGATTTACGACGCCGATCCGGGTGGATATGGCCGACGTGACGTTCATCGATTCAGTGGGGGCGACGGCCCTGATGGAAGGCGATCGGCGAAGGCGTGGTCTGGGGCTGCCGGCATTGAGTATCGACGCCCGAAGCGCCGTCGTGGATCATTTCTTTGACGTCACCGGAATCGGTGGCCGACCCTATTTCGAGCTGGCGGCCTGGGACCTGTTGCGAGCCGGCACTGATCCGACCTCACGCATGTTGATTTCCCGGATTGCCTGCTTGAGATGATCTCGCTCGTTGGCTTCGAGGCCGTCCAGAAGCAGGTTGATCAGGTCGCGGCGCGTTTCCATGGCGGGTGTCCAAACTGGGAAGTCTTGCTGACATTTGAGCTGCGAGGGCGTGATACCCACCCGACCCGCGTCAAATCGCGTCTTTGATCCAGCTCACACGCCGATCTCCAGTGCTAGAACCATAGCTATGACCACCTCACCGGGCCGGGCACCTCGAATCGGGGGATCCGGAAGGCCTCCCGCGCTGACGTGGCTCATTGATATGGACGGCGTCCTCATGCATGAAGAGGCCGCCATCGCGGGAGCTGCCGAATTCCTGCGGCAGCTGGAAGCGCATGGTCGGCAGTTTCTTGTGCTGACAAACAATTCGATTTTTACGCCCCGAGACTTGTCGGCCCGGCTGCGAAGGGCCGGGCTCGGCGTTCCGGAGAATTCGATTTGGACATCGGCTCTGGCTACGGCGACCTTCGTCGCGGAGCAATCTCCAGGAGGCACCGCGTACGTCATTGGAGAAGCCGGTCTGACCACCGCACTCCATGAAGTGGGCTACACGCTCACCGACACCGAGCCGGACTACGTCATCCTCGGTGAAACCCGTACCTACTCCTTCGAGGCGATCACCAAAGTGATCAGGCTGGTCCAGGCCGGCGGTCGTTTCATCGCCACGAACCCCGACGTCACCGGCCCTTCCCCCGACGGCGCCTTGCCCGCCACCGGCGCGGTCGCCGCGCTCATCACCAAGGCGACCGGCAAGCAGCCGTACTTCGTCGGTAAGCCCAATCCGATGATGTTTCGCAGTGCCATGAACCGGCTGCACGCGCACTCGGAGTCGACGGTCATGGTCGGCGACCGCATGGACACCGATGTCGTGGCCGGTATCGAAGCGGGCCTGGACACGATCCTGGTTCTGACCGGATCGACCCGCCCGGCTGACATCGGGCAATACCCGTTTCGTCCCGCCAGGGTGTTGGACTCCATCGCGGACGCGATCGAACTGATCTAGCTGTCTGATTTACATGTCGAGGATGACGTCCGTGGCCGGAATGGCGCAGCACAAGAGCACCTCACCAACGGTCGCCGGCTCCAGCGGCTCAGGCGCGTAGTCGACCCGGCCGCCCAGCAGCGGAGTGGAACAGGTGTGACAGACCCCGCTGCGGCACGACCAGCGGGTTGGCACATCGCATAGTTCAGCCATCTCCAGCAGGCTGCCCAGCGTCGTCTCGAAGGCAACCGAAAGGGCGCTGCGGCTGAAGGTGACCTGAGGCCCCGATCCGGGGTTCGCCGGAGCATGAGGAGCGGGCGCGGAACCTGCGATCACACCGGGGTTGATGGCGGACCTGGCGCCGAACACCTCGGTGCGAATGCGCCCGGGAGAGAGCCCGAGACCTTGGAGGGCGGCTTGCATGTCTGTCATGAATCCGTTGGGCCCGCACAGGTAAGCGGTCGCGTCGGAAGGCAGCGAGAGGCGAGCGAGCGAGTCCTGTGTCAGACGGTGGCCGGCGGCGCTGTAGAAGACGTACTCGCGCCCGTTCGCGAGCTGGGTCATCAGGTCATGGGCCTCCTGCGCCAGCGGGTTCTGCTCTGGCGTCCGGGCGGCGCTGATCCACCAGACCTCGCGGCTGCTGCCGCCTTGCGCAAGCTGGTGCAACATGGCAAGCACCGGAGTGACCCCGATGCCGGCTGACATCAAAATCACCGGCGTGGCTTCCTCGGTGAGGATGAACTCGCCGCGGGGAGAGGCCGCATCGAGCACCTGGCCCACCTGGAGCTGTTGGGTGAGGTAGGTGCTGGCGACCCCCTTGCTCTCGCGTTTGACGCTGAGGCGATAACGGTCGGCGCCCGGCGCTGAGGACAGTGAGTAGGTGCGAATAACCGGGCGGTCGTCGAAGGTCAGGCGCACGGTCAGGTACTGGCCCGCTTGAGCCGGGGGAAGCGGCTCGTCGTCAGGAGCCGATAGATAGACCGAGGTGACCGTGTCGGTCTCTGGCTTGACCGACACCACCTTCAAGGGTGCGAAGCCCGTCCATCCCGTTGGCCCCGTTTCCGTGCTGGGCGCGGGTGATGCCGCGGCCTGCTCGGCGGCTGCCACCAGATCCTGGAAGGACTGGCGCCAGCCAGGGCTCAGGGCCGGAATCGTCGCGGCGGTCCGGACGACTTCCGCGTCAGCATCAGGCAGATACAGCAACGCATCCACATCAGCGACGCTCAGGCGCCGAGGATCCTCATACGTGCGCACGATCGTGTCGCCGGCCGCGACGTGGCCCTCGGTGATGACCCGGAAGTAGAACCCCGGCCGGTGATGGCTGACCAGGAGCGATGGCATCTGGGGTTCGGCGAGCCTGATCCCGACGCGGTAGCAGGTGGTCCGCGGCTGGGTGACTTCGAACTCGGCCTCACCGATGCGGAAGCGGTCTCCTATGCAGACCTCAGCGTCTGGCAGCCCATCGACCGTGAAGTTCTCCCCGAACATGCCATGCGTGAAATCGTCCCGCCGCAGGTAATCCTGCCAATAGCGATACGAATCCAGCTGGTAGACGAACACCGCGCGTTGCTCGCCGCCGTGGCCACCCAGATCGCCCTGGCCGTCGCCGTCCAGATTCAGGGTGCGGGCCATGACCGGCCCGTCTACCGGGCTCTTCCAGATTCCCGTGTGCACCACGCGCCCCTGCCAGGCGACGTCACGCGGCAATCCGACGTTGACGGAAACCAGCGAGTCGGCCACCCTCACCCCCAGGCTCACCATTCAGCTTGTCAGAGGACCACACCATGGACGTAGCGACCCTCGCAGCTCTCCTGAAGGAGACTGCCGACCATCATGATCCCTACGAGAAGGCCGCGCCCAAACACGACTGGTGGGACTGGTATGCCGCCTACCTCGATGCGCGCGAGCACGGCAGCACCCCGCAAGAATCATCCGCCGCCGCTGTGAAGTACATGGAAGTCGCGAAGGGCGTATTCATCAGCCCGACATCCAAATAACCAACAAGACCAAATAACAAACGAGAGGGCTGGAACGCATGGACATGAAACTCGAGGTGGTGCTGGTCCCGGTGTCCGACGTGGACAAGGCCAAGGACTTCTACGCCGGGATGGGCTGGCGGCTCGACGCCGACTTCGTCAAGGGTGAGGACTTTCGGGTGGTTCAGCTGACGCCTCCCGGGTCGGCCTGCTCCATCATCTTCGGGACCGGAATCACGTCGGCCGCGCCGGGGTCGGCTGACGGTCTTCAGCTGGTCGTCGACGACATCGAGGCAGCCCGAAAAGAGCTCATCAGTAAGGGGGTTGAGGTCAGCGAGACGTTCCACGACGCCGGCGGGGTATTCCACCACGCGGGGACAGCCGGCAGGGTCACCGGTCCTGCTCCCGACCATGCCACTTACGGCTCTTTTGCTTCCTTCAGCGATCCGGACGGCAACGGATGGTTTATTCAGGAAATCACCACGCGGCTGCCGGGACGTTAGGCCAGCCGGCAGTGGAGTATCTCGTCCGCATGACGACCCACGTCCGGCGCAGCTTGGGGCTTTCTCACGGCAGTTGATCTCACGGCAGTTGATCTCACGGCAGGGCTTCCTCGACGGTCCGGACCACCCGGTCGGCGCCGAGCGCGGCGTAGAGATCGACGCGTTCGAGTTGCTGGCGGGCGCCGCTGGGGACGCCGACGAGGTAGAGGGTGATGCCTTCATTCCGGAGCTGTTTTTCGAGTTCGCCAAGGGTGTCAAGAACCGGCAGCCCCAGCTGAAAACTGGCTGTCAATACGAGCAGGACCCGGCCGATCGGTTCGCTGCCGGGTCGATTCGTCAAGTCCAGGATGCCCTTGCGTATCCGGTCCACATTGCCGAAGAAGAGGCCACCGTTGGGCCGCACGATCAGGACGCCCGAGATCTCAGCGGCGTCAGGATTGCCGTCCACGTGTTCAAAATGCCCGGCAGGTGCCCGGCCGAGGAGAACGAGATCTGGTGCGCTCGCTCGCGCAATGAACAGCACGAGCGAGAGGGCCACGGCGATGATCAGGCCGGGAAGCAGATCGAACACCAGCACGCCGAGCAGGGCCGTCAAGGCCACCGCGAACGAATTCTTGTCCAGCTTCCAGTAGCGCTTCAGCGGGGCGATCTGCAGGAAGCTCTTGACCGCCACGATGACGATCGCGCCGAGGACTGGCTCGGGCAGCTGGGTGAAGAGCGGCGTCAGGAAGGCGGCGGTGATCACGACAAGGACGGCGGCGACGAGGGAAAGCAGCTGGCTCTGGCCGCCGGCCCCGTCGGCCGCAGCCGTGCGGGAGGCGCTGCCCGAGACCGCGAAGCCGCCGAAGATTCCAGCCGCCGCGTTCGAGGCTCCCATCGCGATCATTTCCTGATCGGCGTCCACCTCGTAGTTGTGGATCTGTCCAAAGCGGTTGGAGATGGAGAACGATTCGGCGAAAACGATGAGTGCCAGGCCGAACGCCCCGCCGAGCAGGTTTGCGACCTGGGTCGCGCTGACGTCGGGAATTCCCGGCTTACCCACGGAAGCGGGGATCTTCCCCACGATTTCCACGCCGTGGTCCTCGAGATGAAAGATGTAGCTGACCGCGATTCCCCCGACAAGAACCGCCAGCGAGGACGGGACTTTGGGCAGGAATCGTTGCAGCAGCAGCAGCGCCGCGATGGCGGTGACCCCGACGACGATTGTCGTCAGGCTCCAGTCGTCGAACTGTTTGAGCAGATGCCAGAGCCGGGCGAAGAAGTCGCCGTCCCCCGTCGAGACACCGACGATCTTTCCCAGCTGCCGAACGACGATGATCATCGCCATGCCGAACAGGAACCCCTGCAGCGCTGGTTCAGCCAGGAAGTTGGTGATGAACCCCATCTTCAGCAGGCCGGCCACCAGGAGGATGACGCCCGCGATGATCGCGAGCATGGCGGAGAGCTCGATCTGCGTCTTCGGGTCCGAGGAGACCGCCGAGACCGTGGAGGCCGACAGGATCGCGGCCGCCGACGTCGCCCCGACGATCAGATTGCGGGACGTGCCGAAGATGGCGTAGGCGAGCAGGGCAACCGGCGCCGCGTAGAACGCATCCTGGGGCGGGACGCCGGCGATTTGCGCGTACGCCACCGATTCGGGAACCACGATGGCCCATGTGGTCAGGGCGCCGATCAGATCGCCGCGCAACCATTTTCGTTGGTAGCTGCCTACCCACCCGATGATGGGCAGATATCGCCGGACGGAGACGCCTGCCGATGCCACTCCGATGACTCTAGGGCGGCCGACCGCAGGGCGCCGTCAGGCCGGTCCTGGCGTCGTCCTGCCGAGCGGGTCACGACCGTCAACTGACGACGGCGATCCCGTCGCCGACCAGCTTCAGCCCGATGACGAAGAAGAGCACGGCCATGATCGCGGTGTTGTTCTGAACGAACCAGTGGCGCCAGGATTCCAGCGTGTGCACCGCCTTCTCGCCGGTGAACAGGAAAACGGCGAGCGGAGCCGCTACGCCCAACGACGCGATGATCACGAACAGCGCGATCGCCACCCCTTGATCGACGCCCGACGTGCCAGTACCCGCGATCGCGGCGGCGGCGGCGATGGTCAGCGCACCATTCTTCGGATTTATGGTGGCGAGCGCGGCTCCGAGCCCAAATGCCTTGCCCGCGCTCAGGGTGTCGAGGGTCGCCATCCATTTCGGTGGCTTCGGTTCGGCGCCATCCTTCGGGCGGCCGCGCCATTGCCGGACCGAGAAGACGACGAGCCAGGCGCCCAGCGCGAGCTTCAGCCAGCCGGTTCCTTTCGCCGGTCCGCCGTCGGAGCTGCCTCCTGCGGAGCTGACGATTACCAGCACGACGACGCTGAGGACGGTCAGACCGGTCAGCCATCCGGCAGCGAACAACGAGCCGGTGGTACGTCCGTTCGGGGTCGCCAGCAGCAAGATGATGGCCACGATCGGCAGCGGGCTGACCGCCACACCGGCGGCGAAGCCGAGCATGGATCCGATCGCTGCGCCCACGAGGGACCCCTCATTTCGTCGTCGGGATGGTTCCCGGTCTCGGCAACTATCCCTGCAGGTCTACCAGGATGCGAGGCCGGTCCTCGTCAGGGCGGGGTAAGCGTTCGGGTCAGTAGTCGTCGGTCGACTCGAAGAGGCCGGCGAATTCGAGCTTCCCCTCGCGCACCAATCCGTAGTGCAGCCAGTCGCCTTTGAAGAGCTGGTGGTCGAAGGGGCCGCCGGCGATGTGGGTGTTGGGTCCACCCGTCACGGCAGGCATGAAACGGATCCGCTCGATGCCTTGCTTGACTCCCCAGCCGGTCAGCACCGGAGCCCGGTGCAGCGCTTCGACGACGGTCGCGGCCATGTCGTACGCGAGGCCCGGAATCGCGTTGGGCCACATCCAGGGGTCTTCCCTGTAGCGGGCAACGAAGCGCTCATGGAATCGGTGCATACGTGGATTTTCCGGGCACCACTGGTCGATGCCGACCCAGCCCTCCAGCTGTTCGAAGCCCCAGATGTACTGCATGAACGCCGTCGTCATGATCCGGGGTGGATCCCATTGGATTGCTTCCAGAGCCGCCCGGACGGTCCCGGACACGACGAGCCCGCCGTAGCCCAGCCAGACCAGGGCGTCGGCGTTGGCCTCGCGCAGGGCGGCGAACTTCGCGGCCAGCTCGTCCGTCGTCGTGATGGCCGTCACCGACTCGATGGCCGCGATGGAAACGCCCAGCCGGCGGCATTCCTGCCGCAGGAAACGGAAGTACTCCTCGCCGATCGGCGACGTCGGGCTGATGACTGCGATCCGGCGGTGGCCCTGCCGTTTGAGCCAGTTGACGATCAGCGCGGGTTCGTCGCCGACATCGCCATTGCCGAGCCGGAAGCAGTACTCGCCGTGGAATTGGTCTGTCCCGCACATGCTGATGAGGGGCACCCGGCGCTCGTTCGCGTGTTCGGCGACAGCCATGGCCGAATCGGTGTAGTTCGCGCCGACGACGGCCAGGCACCCGGCATCGACGAGCCGGTGAAAGGCATCGATCCCGCCCTTGGCGGTTCCCTGCGGCAGACCGGCATCCTCTTCGAACAAGAACTCATAGCGACGGTCCAGTACTCCGCGCTCGATTCCTTCGTCGAACGCCATTCTGATCTCCCGCTCGAAGCGGGCCCATTCCATTCCCAGCCAGCCGATCTTGGTCGGCTCCAGACGTAACCAGCGGTCCTCGATCGTCGACATTTTTGGATGTTATATCTAAGATTCAAGCGCCTCGGCGGCGACTTAGTCCATGGATGGGTTTCGGGTGTCGCGTCCGCTGCGGAGCAAGGTGCCCGGCCGGTTGTCGGTGAGCTTTCCCGCGCTGACGATCGGCTCACCGTTCACGAACACGTCTTCGATGCCGACGGAGTCGGCGAACAGGCGCCCCGCACCGCCCGGCATGTCGTAGCGCATGGTGACCTCTGCGGTGTCCACGGTAAGTGGGTCGAATACCACGATGTCGGCGTTCCATCCGACCTGCAGCTGTCCGCGGTCGATCAGCCCATAGAGCTTGGCGGGTACGTCGGTGAGGAGATGGATGACCTCTTCCAACGGCAGAGCCTGGTGCTCCCGGACGGCGCTGCCGAGCAGCACGGTCGTGTAGTTGAACGAGGTGAGCATGTCGAGGTGGGCGCCGGCGTCGGAGGCGCCGATGAGCGCCCGCGGGTCGCGCCACACCGCGACTCGGGCATTCCAATCCTCTTTGGTTTCAGGGTTTCCGGCGGCACCGAAGCTGGTGAGCAGCTCGTCGCGGACCGCGATGTCGATCAGCACATCCCACGGGTCACGGCCCTCCTGCTTGGCGATGTCGCCGACGTACTGACCGCGGTAGCCCTCGTTTTCGGGGGCGACAACGTCGTACACGACCTTGGTCGACCAGTTGGCCAGGCCCAACATCGGGTTCGCCGGGTTCTGGGCGTCGGCCTTGAGCTTGTCGGTGGCTGCCTTGTCCTTGAAGAGTGTGAGTTTTTCCGATTTCGGCAGCGCCATGACCTTTTCCCAGCCCGGCATGGCGTCCAGGATGAAGCCGGAGGCAAACGACAGCCGTACCTGGAAGTTGTGCGGCACCGTGAGCGCGACAACCTTGCCACCCCGGCTGCGGGCAACGTCACCGGCTTCGAGCTTGGCCCAAGCCTGGTCTTTGTTGGCGGCGCTGAAGGCGAGCACGTTCCAATTCAGGGGCCGTCCCGCGGCGACGCTCATGTCGGCCATCAACTCGACGGCCCACGGTTCGAATTTCGGGCCCACCATCGGAATGAATTCCAGCGAGGTGCCCTCGTATTCGCCGGTGGTGCGGGTGAGCGCCAGCAATTCCTCCTTGGAGGCGTTACGGGAAGGGACCATCGCTCCGTCGGCGTCCGCATGTGTCCGGGCCCAGGACGAGGAAAAGCCGATTCCGCCCGCCTCCAGCCCGGCCCGCAGGAGCCCGGTCATCGCAGCGACTTCCTCGGAAGTGGCGGCGCGCACAGAGGCGTCGGCTCCCATGACCGTCCGCCTGATGGCCGAATGCCCGATCTTGAAGCCGGCATTGATCCCGAGATTGCCCTCGAAGGAGTCGAAGTACTCCTGCGTGGTGAGCCAGGACCACGGGACGCCATCACGAAGTGCCTCCAGCGGCATCCCTTCAACCCGCGCCAGCATGCGCATCAGGTATTCGGCGTCGCTGGGATCGCCCGACAGCGGCGCGATCGTGAAGCCGCAGTTGCCGGCAATAGCCGTCGTCACCCCATGCAGCGGTGAGGGGGCGAGCGTGGAATCCCAGAAGACCTGAGCGTCGTAGTGCGTATGCACGTCGACGAAGCCCGGTGCGACCACCTTGCCGGCCGCGTCCACAACGCTCGCCGCCGGCCCATCGACGTTACCGATGGCCACGATCCGGCCGTCGGTGACCGCCACATCAGCCCGGCGAGCCGGGCCGCCGGAACCATCGATGACATCGCCGCCGCGAATGATCAGATCGAACATGGCTGGGCCCTTCTGTTCGGTAACTCGGTACGTCAGCGGCCGCTCGTGCCCGCATCGACTGGGATCTGGGCGCCCGTGACGTATCTTGCTTCATCGCTGGCCAGCCAGGCGACGGCGGCCGAGATGTCTTCGGGTTCGACGAAGTCGACCGGCAGCGTGTTCATGAAGACCGGCCCGACCGTCTCGGCTCGTTCGTTGATGAGAGCCATCAGCCCGGGAGCGTCACCCATCGGCGTGCGGACCCCGACCGGGTGGACCGTATTGGCGCGGATGTTGTAGTCGCCGTACTCAATGGCCAGGGCCCGGGCGATCCCCACCACGCCGTGCTTGGCGGCCGTGTAGGACAGCGTGAACGGCTGCCCCTTCATGCCCGCCGAGGAGCTGGTGAGGATGATCGAGCCGCCGGTGCCCTGCCGTAGCAGATGGGGCAGTGCCGCCTGGACGGTGTGAAACACCCCGGTGAGGTTCACATCGATGACGTCCTGCCACTGGTCTTCGCTGAGATCCTCGGTCTTCGCCCAGTTCAGGATGCCGGCATTGGCCACCACGATGTCGACATGACCGAGCTCGGCGACTCCTCGGTCGACCAGTGACCGCAGTGCCTGCGCATCACGCACGTCCGCCTGCTCGAAGACGACGCGGGAGTCGAGGGCTTCGATCAACTTCACCGTCTCGTCCAAATCGCTGGGCTGCGACGGCTTGATTCCGCTTGTCCCGACCGGGCCGCAGATATCGCAGATGATGAGGTCGGCGCCTTCGCTGGCGAGGCGAAGCGCGTGCGAGCGTCCCTGGCCCCGGGCAGCGCCCGTAATGAATGCGACCTTGCCCGAAAGACGGCCCATGCCTACTCCTTGATCCGTGACTCTTGACGCGTGACGCAATCTTTGAGGCGGTGTCTATCACGGCGGCCGATTGCGGAGTACACAACCCTTCGCCTTGACAGACACCAGTGCTTCAGCCAATGCTTGTTCGAACAAGTGATGGCATCTGTTCGAATATTCGATAACGAGTGGGTTTATTACTCATGACTGCGACGACCTACCTGCCTGAGCAACTGGAATTGGCCGATGATTCGGCGGAATCGCTTTACGCGATGCTCGAGGCCCGGGGCCTCGGTGACGGGCTGCCTGTGGTGCCGCCGACGACCGCCCGGGTCGAAGAGATGCTGGCCTTTTCGGACGGGGATCCGGACGAGGTGCTCTTCACGCTAGAGCCTCGATCGGGAGTGTTGACGCGTCGCGTGGCGGCGATCAACGCGGTGCTGGCGGGATGCCCGCCGGTCACCTTTCCGGTGGTGCTGACGGCATTGCGCGCCTTGGCGCAGCCGGAGATGAATCTGCGTGGGGTGAACGCGACGACGCACCTGGTGGCCCCACTGATCCTGGTGCACGGCGCCATCGTGGCCGAGGCAGGTTTCTCCGGGGGAGTCGGCTGCTTCGGGCCGGGCAACCGGGCCAACGCCACCGTGGGCAGGGCGGTGCGGTTGACAATGCTGCACGTCGCTGGCGCCAAGCCAGGCTTCGGCGACGCGGCGACCTTCGGCCAGCCGGCGAAGTACACCTTCTGCGCGGCGGAGAATCTGGCGGAGTCACCCTGGGGCAGTTACGCGCGCAGCCGCGGCGTCGACACGCCGAGCGCCGTCACGGTGCACTGTGGGGAAGGTCCGCACAACGTGCACGACGCCGAAGCAGCCGGTGATCCGGCGCTGATCCTGGACAAGATCGCCTCGGCGATGACGTCGCTGGGAATGAACAACGCCCCGATCAGCCAGGGGGAATTCTTCATCGTGCTGGGCCCGGAACACGCGGCGAGCATGGCGGAGCGAGCCCTTTCGCGTAAGGACGTTTCCTCCTACCTGTTCGACCGGGCCCGCATCCAGGCGAGCGTCCTGCGTCGCCATTTCGAGGAGCGGGCCTGGACCCAGTGGATGAAGACCGTCGATGACGACCATTTCCTGCCGATGACTGGCGAGCCCGACAACATCAGGGTCGTCGTGGCCGGCGGCCCGGGCAAACATTCCCTGGTGATCCCCTCCTGGGGTATGACCAGAAGTGTGACGCTGGGAGTCGCAGGATGAAGCACGGGATCAGCCAGCCGACGAACTTGAGGAGTCACTGATGACGACCGTCTACCTGCCGGACTCGGAACCCCGCCCGCCCATCTCGGAACTGGCAGCGGCTCCACCGTCTCTGGAGGGCCTGCGCATCGCCGTGCTCGACAACGGCAAGCCGAACGCGGCTTTCGTACTTGCCTATGCCGCGCAGCAGCTGGCGGCGCAGACCGGCGCACAGGTCAGTCTGGTCACCAAGAAGGGCCCGTTCGGCATGTCGGCGAATGCCGCCATCCCGATGGCGCGTGACATCTTCGACCGACTGATCGAGGAGTCCGACGTCGTACTCACCGGGCTCGCGGACTGTGGCAGCTGCACTGCCTATTCGGTGTCGGACGCGATCGAGTTGGAGAAGGCGGGCAAGCCGGCCGTGGTCGTGACAACCACCCGGTTCGAGCCCATCGCCGTCACCCTGTCCAAGAGCTTCGGCCTGGCCGACGTACGCAAGCTGGTGCTGCCACATCCGCTCGGCGGCACGGACGAGCCGACGCTGCGCACCTGGGTGGATGCGGCGACCGGCACGATCGTCACGTTGCTCACCAAACAGTCATAGCGGCCCAGCACCCGTTACGGCTGGACGCCGCCGATGCGCTTGGTCATGGTGTGAGTGGCCCGCAGAAGCGCGCTGCACAACTGCCGGACCCGGTTCGCTGCCACATCGTTTTGACCGACCTGAAGTGACACCACGAAATTCGGCTGGCCGTCGGCACCGAAGACCGGCGCGCTGATCGTATTGACCGAGATTTTGGCTGGGCCGGTGAGCTCGCGCTGCAGATAGTCCCGACCGTGCAGTGCCGCGAGCAACTGCTGGGTCTGGGCGCGCAAGGCGTCCGAAAGTGACTGGTCGGCAATCTCAGCCAAGGCGGAGCGAAGCCGTGCGGCGCTCTCGTCCAGCGGAGATATCGCGAACCCGTGCTCCCTGACCTCGACGGAGGACCTGCGAAAGCTCGTCGCGTCCCTCCCGCGTGAGTGCCGGCGACGCGCGTTGCATCCATGCTTCCTGGCGACCGGCGCCGTCCCAGGCAAGCTGTATCGCGCCAAAGGGTGGCGCCAGCGGAATCTGCTGTCCTACGCGCGGGCCCGCTTCACCCCCCACCTGATCAACCAGCACGATTGCGTCGTCGGTGGCAAAGGCGACGCTGCAGGGGAATCCCACCTTGCGGTGCAGCGCCTCGATGTCAGGACTGACGGTGGCTAAGAGGGAAATCTCGCGCTGCCGCAGCCCCGAGCGGGACGAGAGCCGGCCCGAGGCGGTAAACCCGCGTTCTGGCCTCACGCACGACGTAGCCGGCATCGGTGAGGCCATTGAGGATGGCGACGCACGTGGCTGGTGCTATCGCGACCTGACGGCCGAGCTGGGCCGCTGTCATCGGTCCATGAGACAACAAGGCCGCCAGGATCCCGACCACTCGGTCAGTGGGTGGGGAGGGGCGGCGCTCCACGACAGGCACTCCCGGCGAACGCGTTCAGGATTCGAATATCCAACGACAACTTAGCGGATACGCGAACGCTGCGTCACGGTCGACCGGCATGGGGGACGTCGACCCGCACCGTCCAGATCTTGCCGCTGCCCGGCTTGAGCCCCGGCGTCGGCGGCGAGGGCGACGTGACGATGAACAGACTCCGTCCATCCTGGCCGCCGAGCGTGCAGGCGTACGCCGTCTGCGCTGTCTCGATGACCTCGACGATTTCGCCGCCCTCTTTCACGCGCACAACGCCCCCGCCCGACGCGTCGGCGAACCAGATGGCGCCGTCGGCGTCGAGCGTGCAGCCGTCGGGGGAGCGGCCTTTGACCTCCGCCCAGACCCGCCCGGCGCCCAGCACCCCGTTTTCGCCGATCGGGAAGGCGGTGTAGCGCCCGGCAAGGGTCTCCCCGACGATGAGCAGGGTTCCATCCGGCGTGATCACCGAACCATTGGGAAAGGCCAGCCCCTGCGCGGCGATGCTGACGGTCGCCGTCCGGGTGCACGAGCGCCAGCTGCGCCGGCTTCAGTGGTTCGCCGGCCAAGACGTCGCTGCCGAAGTTGCCTACGTAGGCGCGTCCGTCTGCCGCGACGACCATGTCGTTGACGTC
The DNA here is from genome assembly GCA_963737695.1 of uncultured Actinomycetota bacterium. Classification (GTDB taxonomy): domain Bacteria; phylum Actinomycetota; class Actinomycetes; order Frankiales; family Frankiaceae; genus DATAZK01. The sequence goes on along the minus strand of CAVTTQ010000008.1, from coordinate 929,174 downwards.
GGCGTCCGCCACCTGAGACAGGTCGGCATGGAGCGCCAGTGTCCCATCGGCCTCACGCCGCAGGACCGCGCGTCGACGCATGGAAACGACCAGCAGCCGACCGTCGGGCAACCATCCCAGACCGCTGGGACGGTCGTCGAGGTCGAGCTCCACGCGAGGCTGCTCACCTGGGACGACGGAGCTCACCCGTTGATGGCTGAAGTCGGAGTACCAAAGCCTTCCGTCGTGCCAACGTGGAGACTCACCGAATCCCAAGCCGTCCACGAGGAGTTCAAGCCGTCTGACAGTCACCGCGTCATTAGACCGTTAGCCGAGGCAGCGGCCTCGGCCGGGCCGGGTCAGGAGCCGAGTGGGCCGCGCGGCCGGACGACCTTTCCGACGTAGTGGTGAACCGACTTCATGGCGGACCGGCGGGCTGAGCCACCATCGGACATGCCCTGCTCGGCGGGGTCGCCGACGAGCCCGGCGGGATGGGTCAGGTCACGGGCCTCTTCGAGGTAGGAGTCGGCGAGCTCTGCGACGAGCCCGCTTCTCCCGGCTTCGACAGCATTGTTGATCGACCAGCCGTAGCTGCGCTGGAGCTGGGCGACCTCGAATGAGGAGGTAGTAGCGGCGTCGGTGATGTTTGGCGACATTGGATCTTCCTTTTAGGGGAGCGAATTGGCCTGGGGCGGACGGTTCTGAGGCCCTTGCTCCAATAACTACGCTACGGCGCGTATCGCGAGTGGTCAACTGACCAGTGCCCTGCTCATGCAGGCCTCGCACTCTGTTACTGTCCGGTAAAGAATACGCTACGTGTCGGAGGCGAGCTGTGACGAGCGACCTGATGGCCAGCCGCGCGGTGAACCCGGGATCGAGCCGTTCGAGCAGGTCAGAGCGGGCGAGGACGGCGATTTTGGCCGCCACCCGCGAGTTGCTGGCACAGGGCGGCGTGCGCGAACTCACCATTGAAGGCGTGGCCGCTCGGTCGGGAGTGGCCAAGACGACGATCTACCGGCGCTGGCATTCCAAGGATGAGCTCGCTCTCGCGGTCCTGATCGACATGGTGGAGACCGTCGTCGCGGTGCCCGATCTCGCGGACAGCCGCTCCGAGCTCATCGCCTTCGTCAGAGGCGCGGTCCGAGTGCTCAGCAAGACGCTGATGGGACCCGTCATGAAAGGCCTGGTTTCCGAGCTGGCGACCGATTCCGACCTGGCCTCGGCCTTTCGCACGCAGGTGGTCGCGCTACGCATTGCCGAGGTGGAAAGACTGATTGCGCGTGGCGTAGAGCGTGGTGAGCTGCGTCCTGACATCGACGTGCACCTGGCTCACGAGCTGCTGTTCGGCCCCGTCTACTACCGGTTGTTCCTCAGCGGCGGACCGCTCGATGGCATGCTGGCGGAGCGCATCGTCGATGCCGTGCTGCCCTACTTACGTAGCCAGTCGTCGAGTTGATGACGCGGTAGTTGACACTGGGCGGTGACGCAGGATGAATCGCCGCAGGGCGCTGGCTGCCGGCTCACTGGTACTGATGGTCGCGGTCGCCGGGGCAGCGGTCGCCTGGTCTTCCGGCAGGCCCGCGCCCGCCGCTGGTAGCGGTGACCGGCTCACGAGCCCCTTGGGCGGCGTCGGCATCGCCGGACCGCTGGGTCCCCAAGCGATCGCCGCCATCCCCTCCTATTTCAAGCGGGTCTCATTCACTCCCGGTCAGCTGGGCCAGTCCCAGGTCATCTCGACCGACTTGCCCGTCGGCAGATACCTGGTGGAGGTGCTGACCCCGAACACCAGCCGTGGCCGCCGCCCCGACTGCATGGGGATCTCGTTTCCACTGGTTCCACCGGTTGATGGCGTCAGCGGCTTCCGGGGATACGTCTCTGTGACGGCTTCCGACAAAGCTGCGGCGGTCTCCTGCTACGAACCAGTCAGCGACCCGAGCTCGCCCGTGACGTACGAGCTCTACTACATACCCGCCGCAGGGACCCAGCGGATCTAGGAGATCTCGATGTCGTCCCACTCAATGTTGGTGCACATGCGGTGGAACTCGGGTCCGTACCAAGGCGCGTTCATCTGCAGCCGGCCGAATTCGTTGATGTAGTAATTCTTGTCCGGCGCGCCTTCCTCCTGCAGCAGGAGCAGCTTCTGGGATTCGATGTCGAGGGCATCGTTGTAGCGCTCGTACGCCTCGGTCGTCACCTCGACGCGCGACTTGCCTTCTTCGATCGCCTTGATGATGAGCTGCGCCGAATACGCCGACCAGATGACGTACCAGATGGGCAGGCCGGTGCCGCCGGAGACCGGCTGGGAGTTGGGGCCGTAAAGCATGAACATGTTGGGGAAGTTCGGCACCATCATGCTGAGGTAGGCGCGTGGGCCGTCCTTGGACCAGAAGTCGTGGATGTCCATCCCGCCCTTGCCGATGTATTCGGCGGGCCACAGATACTTGATGATCTCGAAACCGGTCGCGGTCACGATGAGGTCGACCTCGCGCACCGTGCCGTCCGCGGTCTCGATGCCCTTGGGGGTGAGGCGGGCGATGGGGTCGGTGACGAGTTCGACGTTGTCGCGGGTCAGGGCGCGATACCAGCCGTTGTCGACCACCGGACGGCGCGAGAACGGGGCGTAATCAGGGATCAGCTTGTCGATGAGGTCCTGGTCGCCGCCGGTCTGAGCCTTGATGTAAAGCGTGAGGTCATCACGCATCTTGTCGTTCAGCTGGTTGAACTTGCCGCCTTGGGCCTTCCACTCCTCGTCGGCCACCAGGAACCGGTGCGTCTGGAAGAGCGCGGCGATGGCCATGTAACGCCACCAGTTCCAGTAGCCGGGGAAGTTGTCGAGCAGCCAGCGGATCTCGGGCTCGACGGCCTTGCCGTACTTGTCACGCGGGCTGATCCACTGCGGGGTGCGCTGGAAGACGAAGACCTGGTCGGCCTCGGCGGAGATGGGCGAGAGCAGCTGCACGCCGGTCGAACCGTTGCCGATGACGGCGATGCGCTTGCCGGAAGCGTCGAACTCGGCAGGCCAACGCGAGGGATGCAGCATCGGTCCCTCGAAGCTCTCCTGGCCCTCGAAGTTCGGATAGTTGGGGTTGGTAAAGGTGCCGACCGCGTTCACGAGGTAGTTGCATTCGATCGTCTCGACGCCGTCAGGGAAATCGACCTCGAGCACCCAGATGTTGCGGTCCTCGTCAAAAGTCGCCTTCTTCAGGCTCCGGTTGAACAGGATCTTGTCGTGGGGTCCGTACTTCTTGGAGATGTAGTCGAGGTATTTACGCACCTCGGCGCCGCGTCCGAAGTACTCCGACCACGGATAGTTCTTCTCGAAACTGAACTCATACGTGATCGAAATCGTGTCGACCCGCACGTCGGGGTAGCGGTTCTGGGCCCAGGTGCCGCCCGGCTCCGGCTGGCGCTCCAAGACCACGTAAGGGATGCCCAGCTTCTCCAGCTGCACCGACATGGCCAGGCCACTCAAGCCGCTTCCGACGACGACGACCTTGAATCCGTCCGGAAGCGTCGGCTTGCCGTTGGTCCAGTCCGCGGTCCAGGGGAAGTCCTTGAACGAGGGCAGATCGCGGCGAGCCGCGAACTCCAGGTCAGGCATCTCCTCCGCGGTGGCCATGTTCATCAGCTGCCGAAGCTCGTCCTCCGGCGGCTCCGGCGGCATGCCTGGACCGGCGTTGACCTCCAGCCACGTGACCGCCTTCTCGATCAAGAGCTCACGCTGGTCGTCAGTGAGGTTGATCGCCGTAGGCAAAGCGGCGAGCTCAGGGTCCTTCGTGGCCTGGTAGAGCGCGACCCGTACAGCGTTCAGGTCGGCAAGCTCGACTGCGCTGCGGATAAAAGCCGAATCGACTGCCGGTTCCATGGAGTCCATTTCTCTTCGGGGGCGCGGGTTTCTCGGTGGAGCGAGTGCCGGGGGTGCAAGCGCACGCCCTCCCAAGCATTGTGACACCCCGTCAGATTCTCGCATGGCCGCGTCGCAAGACTTTCTAGCCGGCTCCAAACGTTCGTATATACGAACGCCTTTCAGGCTGTTCGCTCAGCGCAGGCTGCCGATGTCCAGCGATCCGCTCGATGCTCCGCTGACGCCTGCCTCGACGTCCTGCACGTACTTTTCCGGATCTTTGTCGACCGGGCGGACGCCGGCGTAGTAGGTCGCTTCGTAGACGGCGAATCTGACCGCGATGTCGTGGCGAATCTGCAGGCTGGTCCCCGTTCGAAACGCGGTCAGGCCTTCGCGCTCCTCCTCAGCCATGTGGTCGCCGTTCGCGCGGTTGGCCGCGCCAATCGCCGCGTACCAGGCGTCGGAGCCCACCTGTTCCTTCGCCACCGCTGCGACGGCGTCACGGATGTCGTTGTGGTCACCGATCGCGTCCACCGTCTCGTCCTCCAGCGTCTCCTTCGCCGTGCCGGACGTCACCGTGAGCAGGGCTGGGTAGAAGAGCTCTTCCTCGGCTTGCGCGTGCAGCTCCAGGAAGGAGGCCAGGCGGTCCCACACTTGGCCCAGGCCCGCGACGTCGCCACGCGGCAGCTCCTCCACGATGGCGAAGAGCCGGCGCTGCTCGAAGTGGTCGTCCAGGATCAGTTGAGTGATGTCCACGGGGACATGGTGCCCCGATCGGTGCAACTCATACGTTGGGCCTGGGTGCTCATACATTCCGGCGGTACTGGCCGCCGACATCGAAGAAGGTGTCGGTGATCTGCCCGAGGGAGCAGCAGCGGCTCGCCGTCATGAGTTCGGCGAAGACGTTCTCGTTGACCGCCACCGCGTGCCGCAGTCGCGCCAGGGCTTGCTCTGCATCCTCGCGGTGACGTGCGTGGAAGTCATTGAGCCGGTCGATCTGGGACCGCTTCTCGTTGTCGGTGCCGCGGGCCAGTTCCAGCTCGAGCGAAGCGTCTGATCCCGGCGGGGCGATGAACGTATTCACGCCCACGATGGGCAGCGTGCCGTCGTGCTTGCGCTGCTCGTAGAGCATCGATTCATCCTGAATCTTTCCGCGTTGGTAGCCGGTTTCCATGGCGCCGAGGACGCCCCCACGGGCGGTGATGCGATCGAACTCGGTGAGGACGGCTTCTTCGACGAGATCGGTGAGCTCCTCGACGATGAACGACCCCTGGAGCGGGTTCTCGTTCATGGACAGGCCCCACTCGCGATTGATGATCAGCTGGATGGCGAGTGCCCGGCGTACCGAGTCGGCCGACGGGGTCGTGACCGCCTCGTCGTAGGCGTTCGTGTGCAAGCTGTTGCAGTTGTCGTACAACGCGTTGAGGGCCTGCAGCGTGGTGCGAATGTCGTTGAAAGACATCTCCTGCGCGTGCAGCGAACGACCCGACGTCTGCACGTGGTATTTCAGCTTCTGGGAGCGCTCGCTCGCTCCATAACGGTCGCGCATGGCCACGGCCCAGATTCGCCGCGCGACCCGGCCCAGCACCGTGTATTCGGCGTCCATGCCGTTGGAGAAGAAGAACGAGAGGTTCGGGGCGAAGTCGTCGATCTTCATGCCGCGGCCCAGGTAGGACTCCACGTAGGTGAAGCCGTTGGCAAGCGTGAATGCCAGCTGGCTGATCGGATTGGCTCCGGCCTCGGCGATGTGGTAGCCGGAGATCGAGACCGAGTAGAAGTTGCGCACCTCGTTGGCGATGAACCATTCCGCGATGTCGGCCATCATCCGCAGCGAGAATTCGGTGGAGAAGATGCAGGTGTTCTGGCCCTGATCCTCCTTCAGGATGTCGGCCTGGACCGTTCCCCGCACGGTGCGTAGCACCCGTGAGCGAATGTCATCCGCCTCGTCGGGTGTCGGCGGCCGGCCCTGTGAATCGGTGAAGGCGTCCAACTGCTGATCGATTGCCGTGTTGAGGAAGAAGGCCAGGATCGTCGGCGCCGGACCATTGATCGTCATCGACACGGAAGTGTTCGGCGCGCAGAGGTCGAAGCCGGCGTAGAGCGCCTTCATGTCCTCAAGGGTCGCTATCGATACTCCAGAGGTGCCGACCTTGCCGTAGATGTCGGGTCTTTCGTCCGGGTCGCGCCCGTACAGGGTGACGGAGTCGAACGCGGTGGACAGCCGGGTGGCCGGCTGACCTTCGGAGAGCAGGTGAAATCGGCGGTTGGTACGGAAGGCGTCGCCCTCACCGGCGAACATCCGCGCCGGATCTTCGCCTTCTCGTTTATAGGGAAAAACCCCTGCCGTGAAAGGGAAACGGCCCGGAAGATTCTCGGCCCGCAGGAAACGCGTCAGCTCGCCGACGTCGGTGAACCGCGGTAGCGCGACGCGTGGAACCGCGTTGCCCGACAGCGTGATCCGGCTCGGATGAGCGGCGTAGGACTCGACAACGTCCGGCCACTCGTCCACCTCTTGCAACGTCGCTGGCTCCATGGCCCGTTCGGCTTGGGCCGCCAGGGTTTTCAGCACTTCGAGCGTGTCGGCGACGGCGGATGCGGGCAGCGGTTCGACCTCGTCAGCCGCGGCGGCGATCGCGTCAGCAGCCATGTCCGGCAGCGTGCGTCGGCGGGCCAGCTGGATCTGCTGGGCGGTGAGCGCGTGATAGCCGCGCACCGACTCGCTGATTTCCGACAGATAGCGGACGCGCTCCGCCGGAAGCGTTGCCAGCGCACCGGTGGACACCCTCGTGTCCACGGGCGCGAGGTCGCCGGCTCGGATCGGCAGGCCCTTGGACTCGAGCTCCGAACGCAGGTGGAAATAGAGCGCGGTGACTCCGTCGTCGTTGAAGCGTGCGGCGGACGTTCCAAAGACGGGCATGTCTTCCCAGGAGACCCCGAACTCGGCGCGATTGCGGACCAGCTGTCGGGCCACATCGCGCCTGGCATCCTCCGAGCCCCGTCGCTCGAATTTGTTGATGGCGACGACGTCGGCGAAATCGAGCATCTCGATTTTCTCGAGTTGTGACGCGGCGCCGAACTCGGCCGTCATGACGTACAGCGACAGATCGACGAGATCGGCGACCGCTGAATCACCCTGCCCGATACCCGGGGTCTCCACGATCACCAGGTCAAAGCCGGCGGCTGAGCAGGCGGCGATCATGTCGGCGAGATAGCCGGGTACTTCAGACGTACTGCCGCGGGTGGCCAGCGAGCGGAAGAAGACCCGATCGTCTCCGAGGCAATTCATTCGGATCCGGTCGCCGAGCAGGGCGCCGCCACCGCGTCGCCGGCTGGGATCGATCGCGAGTACCGCCGTGCGCAGCTTGTCGTTCTGGTCGAGGCGCATTCGATGAATCAGCTCGTCGGTAAGAGAAGATTTGCCGGCACCCCCCGTTCCGGTGATCCCCAGCACCACTGAGCGGGAAGCGGCAGCGACGGACCGGATGGCGCCCAAGCTTTCGGGATCTGCGGCGCCCGTTTCGATCGCGCTGATCAGGTGCGCGAGAGTGGGGACGTCGCCTGACAGCAGAGCCGCCGTCGCCTCTGCGTCGACCGGCGGGGTCTCCCGCGGCACGTCGCAGTCGCGGAGGATGAGGTTGACCATGGCCGCCAGGCCCAGTCGTTGACCGTCCTCGGGCGAGAAGATGCGGGCGACTCCGACGCCGTGCAGGTAGTCGATTTCAGCAGGCACGATGGTGCCCCCGCCGCCTCCGTAGACCCGGATGTGGCCGGCGCCCCGTTGCCGCAAGGTCTGCACGAGATACTCGAAGAACTCCAGGTGGCCGCCTTGATACGAGCTCAAGGCGATCGCGTCGACATCCTCCTGGACGGCCGCGACGGCGACTTCTTCCACGGATCGGTTGTGACCGAGGTGAATGACCTCCGCGCCCTGCGATTGCAGGATCCGCCGCATGATGTTGATCGCCGCGTCGTGCCCGTCGAACAGTGCCGCGGCAGTCAGTACCCGGATCGGTCGCGAGGGAACGTGCAGGCCTTCGACGGCCATGGCGGACCTCCCGGAGTTACTAGGACGTCCTACTATATTCGCTGCCGGCGGAAGGGGGAAGACAGTGGCCCTGTCAGTTGACGACCTGGGCGCGGCCGTCGAGGTTCGGGGCCCTGCCGGGCGCATCGTTTCGCTCGTTCCCTCCCTGACCGAATCGGTGGCGCTGACAAGGCCCGGTGCGCTGGTGGGTGCCACGGATTGGTGCACCCATCCGGCTGATCTCGAAGTGACGCGGGTTCGCGGCACCAAGAACCCCGACGTCGCCAAGATCATCTCGATGGGGCCCGATCTCGTCCTGGCGAACAAGGAGGAGAACCGCCGGCTCGACGTCCAGCGCCTGCGGGAAGCGGGCATCTCGGTCTGGGTGACGGAGATCGAAAGTGTCGAGCAGGCGCTCAGCTCGCTGCGACGGATGTTCGAGCGTGCGTTGCAGTGGCCCGTCCCGGACTGGCTGGACGAATGCGACCTGGTCTGGAGCCGGCCACCGCCGGCGCAGCAACGGTCGACGGTGATTGCGGTGTGGCGCGATCCGTGGATCGTGGTCGGAAGCTCCACCTTTACCGGGGATGTGGCGCGCCACCTCGGTCTGGTGAACGTCTTCGCCGACTCCGCAGAGCGCTATCCCCATGTGGAGATGGCCCAGATCTTGCGAGCCCAGCCCAGCGTTGTCCTGCTGCCGGACGAGCCGTATGTCTTCACCCCGGCGGACGGTCCGGAAGCCTTCCCGGGATTGCGCTGCGTCCTGCTCGAAGGTCGGGCGCTGACCTGGTACGGACCCTCGCTGGTCACGGCTCGGGCGACCATCGAGGCCGCCCTGTCCCGCCACCGTTAGGCGAAGTCGCCCGCGTTCTCCCGCAGATCGCGAAGCACTGAGATGAGGGTGCGGACTCGGCCGGCTGGTAAGCCCGGGTGGGCGAAGACGACCGAGTTCAGCTGCTCAGTGGCCTCAAGCGCACGCTCGCGGCCCGCGTCGGTGGCCGCCAGGAGCGTGGCCCGGCCGTCGTCGGGATGCGGCATGCGCGTCACCAGGCCTGCGGACTCGAGGCGGTCGACGGCGTTGGTGATGCTCGTCGGGTGCACCTGAAGCCGCTCGCTGGCCTTTTTGATGGGCATGGAGCCCCGGCTGCTGAAGAGCAGGAGCATCAGCAACTCATAGCGGGCAAAGGTCAGCTCGAACGGCTTGAGCACTTCGTCGACGCGCGCGAGCATGATCTGCTGGGCACGCATGATCGAAGTGATCGCGGCCATGCCCTCGGAGACGTCAGCCCAGCCGTGTGCATCCCACTGGCGCCGCGCTTCAGCGATCGTGTCCACCGCCCGGAGCTTACGTTTGGCCACCTCGCCGGCCCCGGAAACGCTGGGTTTACTGTCTGCACAATGTCTGCCGTGTCAGCCCGTAACCCGCATGCAGGTGAGCCGTTCGACGCCGATGATTCGGCCATTGCCGCGGCCCTGGAAGACGTCAGCGTGCCTGCTCTGCTGTGCTCGCTCGTGCACATGACCGGCGATCCTTCGTGGATCAGAGGCCCGATCAAGCCACGGATTGCGGTGTCGCTGGAGTTTCAGAGCGGCATCCCCGAAGAGGAGCTGGCCGAGGTCCGCCGGCTCGCCCTGCCCGCGATCGCCGCGTATCGCGACGGAGGCTGTCAGCCTCACGAGCTTTCTCACGACCTGCTCCGGGAGATCATGGAATTCCTTGGATGCCGGTCGGTGGAGGGCACGCTCGAAGGAATGTTCTTTGACGACATGCAATTCGAGGGCGGCGACAGCGAAGCGGTCGTCTGGGGCCCTGAGGTGTCTGCTGCGGCCAAGGAAGCGTCACCCGTCATTGTCATCGGCTGCGGCGAATCGGGGATCCTCGCCGGCATCCGACTCGCTCAGGCAGGGCTGCCGTTCACGATCATCGAGAAGAACGAAGGGCCGGGCGGCACGTGGTGGGAGAACTGCTACCCGGGCGCCCGGGTCGACGTCGGAAGCCACCAGTACTGCTACTCCTTTGAGCCGGCTGACCATTGGAGCGAGTACTACTGCCAGCAGCCCGAGCTTCGCGAGTACTTCGCGGGGGTCGTGGAGAAGTACGGGCTGTCATCCCACATCCGCTTCGGGACGACGGTGTCGACACTCAAGTGGGACGAGTCCACCTCGCGCTGGCAGGTCACCGTTAGCAGCGACGGCACCGAAGAAGTGCTCGAGGCCCGGTTCGTCATCAGTGCCGTCGGCGCGCTGAACACCCCCAAACTGCCTGACATCCCGGGAATGGACTCCTTCGCCGGCCGCTCGTTCCACTCGACTTCGTGGCCGGCCGACCTTGACATTGCCGGGTCGCGTTTCGCCCTCATCGGCGCCGGCGCGAGCGGTTTTCAGATCGCGCCCACGATTGCCGACCGGGTGGAATCGCTGGCGATTTTCCAACGCACTGCGCAATGGATCATCCCGAACATGAAGTACCACGCGACGGTGCCACCCGGAGACCGGTGGGCGTTGCGGCACCTGCCTTTCTACGGGCGGTGGTTTCGCTTCCTGATGACCTTCCCCGGCGTCGCCAGCGGCATGGAGCAATACCGGGTCGACCCCGACTACCAGGACCTCGAGGGTCATGGAGTCAACCCGATCAGCTCGCAACGCGGCGCGCTGCTCAGCGCCTGGATGCGTTCGGTACTCGCCGAGCGCCCGGACCTCATCGAGAAGTCGACCCCCGACTACCCCCCGATGGGAAAGCGGGTGTTGCAGGACAACGGCTCGTGGCTGCGCTGCCTTGCCAAGCCCAATGTCGAGCTGATCCGCACCGGCATCGAGCGGATCGTTGCCGAGGGGGTGGTGACCGTCGACGGCGTCGTGCATCCCGTCGACACCATCTGCTACGCCACCGGCTTCCGGCACAGCGATTTCCTGGCCACCATCGAACTCACCGGCCGCGACGGGGTGTCGCTGAGCGACCTGTGGGGCGATGAGCCGACGGCCTACCTCGGCATCACCATCCACCACTTCCCGAACCTCTTCTGCATGTATGGGCCGGGTACCAACCTGGCGGCGGGTGCCGGCCTCTTCTACCACTCCGAATTCCAGATGCACTACGCCATCGACGCCATGCATCGCGTCCTGTCCTCGGGGGCAAGTGCCATCGAGGTCACCGAAGACGCCCACGCCGAATATGCCGATCGCTATCAGCGGGAGATCAGTCAGCTGGTGTGGGCGCATCCATCCATCGCCCACAGCCACTACAAGGGTCCCAAGGGCAAGGTCTACACGCTGTCGCCATGGGCGCTGGATCGGTACTGGGGATGGACGCGCTCGGTCGAGCCCGCCGACTATCGGGTTACATGAAGTTGCGGGTGTGCAGCGCGGAAATGGCAGCAGCTTCGTCGGCGGGAAACCCGATGTGGGCCAGCCTGCGCTGACGTCCCTCGTCCATGTCTTTCTGCAATTGCTGCACTGCGTGCCAGCCCCTGCGGAGGGCCTCGGGATCCCAGGATCCGGCTGCTAGTACGACGAGTGCATCGTGCACCCGGTTGCTCAAGCCGGCGGTGTCGAGCAACGCCGAGTGCCGACGTTCGACGGCGCCGCGCAGGCGGCCGAGCAGCGCTGGATCGGTGGTGACGCCGTGTGCGGTATGGGCGACCCCGAACGCCACGTGTCGGCTCTCGTCCTGCAGGACCAGCTTCGTGATCGAGGCCGTGACGGGGTCCGGTGCGTGCGTATTCAGAAAGCGGAGCAGATCGAGAAACGTGCCCTCGCCCAGCACGGAAAGCAGGAACGTCGCGAGCGTGAAATCCGGCTCGTCAAGCAGCGTCTGCAGCGAGGCCCGGCCTCCCGCTCCGGAGACGCCGAGCGTGTCTTCGTGCAGCAGCGCCCGCCGGGTGAAGACCTCGACATGACGCGCCTCGTCGGCGGCCTGGATCGCCAGCAGCTGCATCACCTCCCGAAAGTGCGGGTGGATACGGGCCAGCAGGCCAGCCGGTACCAGCAGGGCTGCCTGCTCGTTCTCGATCAGGTACGTCATCAGCTGCACGACCGACGCCTCGATCTCAAGAGGCAAGGCTTCGGCTGCATCAGAAGTACTGCCGGCGTCCCAATCAGCGGCCGTGGCGGGGTCCCACTGCGACGCTGCCGCGCTCGCGTACAGCCGTGGGGCAAGATCCGCCCACAGCCAGTCGCGGTCCACCAGATCGGCGTTGAGGGCCGGGCCGCCGGCCTCCACCAGTGAACCCCGCGCGGCCAGCCCCCACTTCGGATCTGCATGGGCCTCTGGTGGCTGGCGAGCTTGTCCGGCGCGAACGGCGTGCCTCCAGCGATCGCCTTCCGCACTTCCCTTGATGACGACCGAGAAACCGGTGCCATCCGGGCTCTGGAACCGATGGCCGTTCGCCCGGCACCACACGGCCAGATGCATGCCGAGCATCGGATGCCGGCCGCACACCGTCAGCCGGTCACCGACCTCCAAGCTCCCCAGCGCGTGATCGAGCAGCAAGTGGCCGCCCTCATCCAAACCGAGCCCATCAAGGTCGGTAGTCGCCGGCACCGAGCTGGCCTTGCGGATCGTAGAAGCCGGTCTGGTCGACGGCGCGTTCGAGCTGGGCGTAGCCCGACGTCCGTCCGGGAAGCCATTGTTTGAGGCCTTCGAGGTCCAGCAGCGGACGGACCGCGCTGTCGGCGTAAGACATCGAGAGCAGCAGATCGGTGAAGCGTTTGAGCCCGGCGGGATCGGCGCCGGGACCAGCTGTCATGTTGCAGTGGTCATAGGGCGGCGTCTGGCCGATGACTTTCACGGCGCCGCCGGGCAGCGTGCCGTCGCGGGCAAAGAGCAGCACGTTGGAATCGATGAGGCATGCCGCATCGACCTCACCTGCGAGCAGCGCCCGGGCGGCATCGCGCTCTCCGCCGATGTGGTCGCCGTGCAGTCCCACCCCTACGTCGAAGCGCTGGATGCGCGGGTTCGTCAGGCCCGCTTCGCGCAGGTATTCCACCGGGATCAGGGTGGATTGCGGTGAATCGATGGCGCCGGTGGCGATCTGCCTCCCGGTCAGATCGGCGGGCGACTGCAGGGTCGAATCCTGCCGGACGACGACGACCGAGGTCAGGTCACGGTCGGTGTCGCGCATCGCTACGGCCTCGACCCGGGCGCCTTGCGCGGCCGCGAGCAGTTGGGCGCGCACCCAGGCGAGCGGGGAGTTCCAGGCCACGTCTATCCGGCCTTCGATCAGGTCCTCGACCTGACGTTCGTAATTGGAATAGAGGACGTAATCCATCGCCAGGTCCTGCTCGCGCAGCCACACCCGGAAGCCGTCCCAGATGGTGACGACCTTGGGGTCGTAGGCGACGGCGCCAAGCAGTATCGAGTCAGCCACGTCAGGCCGGCCCGTCGAGCAGCGGGAGGCCGCACAGGGCACGTCCCACGAAGTCCTGTAGCGCCTCGGAAGTCGGTGCCATCACCCGCGCCGCGCGAGAGTCTCGGAACCGGCGTTCGATGCCCGACTCCTTCCGAAAGGCCGAGCCGCCGCAGATCCGCAGTGCGAGGTCGGCCGCGTCGGCGGCAGCCTCACCTGCCGCCGCCTTGATCTCCAGCACGAGCAGCTGGGCGTCGGCGCGGCCCTGCTCGACGGCCGTCAGGGTGTCTTCCAGCAGCGCACGGTTCTGGTCGTAGGTGATGCGCAGCCGGGCGAGCTGTCCGCGCGGCACGACCTGCTGGGCCAGCGTCTGGCCGAGATGCTGGAGCTGGCTCTTTTGGAGATGCTCGATGGTCTCGTCGACGACGGAACTCATCAGCCCCACACTGGCAGCAGCGTTGAGGATCAGAAAGACTGGCAGCACGGCGGTCAGTGCCAGGTCCAGTCCTGCGCCGTCCGCTCCGAGCAGCGATGCCCGCGGCACCTGAACGCCGTCTGCGGTGATGGGCGAAGAGGCGTTGCCCCGCAGGCCAAGTCCGTCAAAAGGCGCCGGCTCGCTGAGCCCCGCACTCGACGAGGGCACGTACCAGAGCGTCATCGGTCCTTCGGCGGAACTCGACAGTGGCTGGCTGGACCAGATGTAGCTGTCGGCTTCGCCGGCGGAGGTCACCCAGCTCTTGTGAGCGTCCAGGCGCACTTCGTCGGCTTCAGCGATCGCCGTGCTCACCGGCGCCCAGAAGTGGCTGCGCGAGCCGGTCTCGGAGAAGGCCAGGGTGCTCAGATGGCGCCCGGCCGCGATTTCTGAAAGCACTCCGTTGCGTTCGCCGGCGATCAGCGCTGCGGTCGCGCTGTAGTGCATGGTCACGACCATCGCCGTCGAGCCGCAGGCCGCCCCCAGGGCGCGGACCACGTCGGCAGCCGCCCGCAGACCGAGGCCGCCGCCGCCAAGCTCAGCCGGCACGGTCAGGGCCAGCAGGCCGGCTTGCGCCAGCGCGTCGATCTGGCGGCGCGGAAAGGTGCCCGATCGGTCGACTTCGGCGGCCGCCGGGGCGACGACTTCTTCAATGACCCGCTCAAGCGTGCTCGCGTACTCCACCAAACGCCTCCTTCATCGTGGGCTTCAGTCAAGCAGGCAGGTGACTTCCGGCGGCAGGTGGGCCTGGGACCCCGTAGCGGGATCTGGGTCCGCGGGCTCTATGCTCTGCGAGCCCGAGAACACCGGTTCGAATGGGGGACACGCCCGTGACTGTGCTCGACCCGCAGCAGCTGATCGAACAGGCAGTCGCAGACACCGGTTTCGACGATTTCGGCTCGGGCGACTTTCGCCCGGGGCTCGAGGCCTACGTGAATTCGGCCGCCACCGAAGCCGGACTGAATGAGATCGGCGAGCTGGCCGTGGGGGCGTACGTCACCGAAAATCTCCGGCGCCGGCTGAAGGTGATCAATTGGGCCAACACGCATCCGGAAGTACGTGAGGAGCGAATCGAAGCGCCCCTGATCGTCGTGGGCCTCTTCCGGGCGGGCACCACCCTCCTCAGCTATCTGCTGGACCAGGATCCCGGCAGCCGCTCCCTCCTGAACTGGGAGGCCGCCGACAACGTCCCCCCGCCCACTCCTGACACCTGGAAGTCGGGACCTCGTGTCGACGCCGCCCGGGCCGCCGGCGAGATGGCCGAGCAGATGAACCCTGAGATGGCCACGGTCCATCACGAGGAGGCGGACGGCCCCACGGAGTGCATCACCGTGATGGCGCAGGACTTCAAGAGCCTGATGTGGGAGACCCTGGCAAACGTGCCGAGCTACGGCGAGTGGCTCCTGGCGGTGGACCAGCATTCGGCGTACGAGCACCACAAGCTGGTACTGCAGATCCTTCAGTCGCGGGGCGTGCGCGGTCGCTGGACGTTGAAGTCGCCGCATCACTCGACGGCGCTCGACGCGCTCAGCGACGTCTACCCGGATGCCACTTTCGTGCAGCTTCATCGGGATCCGGTGGTGGTGGCCGCTTCCAGCTGCAGCCTCATTCGCACGCTGAGCAAGCCCTTCACCGACGTCGATCAGCGCGAATACATCGCTCGCCACTGGGCCGGGGGAGTCCTTGCAGCGTGCCTCGAACGCCCGGAAGATTTCCGCGCGCGCCGCCCGGATCACCGCTTCGTCGACGTGCCGTACTCCCAGCTGGTCACAGACCCGATCAGCGCGGTGCGAACCATCTACGCCGGCGCAAACCTCGAACTCACCGACCAGACCGAGGCCGCCATCACCGCCTACGTGGAAGCCCACCCCAAGGGGCAATTCGGCCGCCATTCCTACAACCTGGACGAGCTCGGGCTCGACGGCGATGCCCTGGCAGACCGCTACAGCGACTACATCAAGCGCCACGACGTCGCCCGTGAGGCGATCTGATGACATCCGATCAACCGCCGGTGGGCAAGCTCGCTTCGATCTCCATGGATTGCACTGATCCGGCGGTCCTCGCGGACTTCTACGGCGCCTTGCTGGGAATGCAGCGCGTCTACGAGCGGCCCGACGGGAGCATCATCGCGATGTCGGACGGCACGAGCTTCGTCACCATGATGCGCATCGATGATTACGTTGCCCCGACCTGGCCGAAGCCTGGGCAGCTACAGCAGATGCATCTGGATATCAGCGTCACGGACCTTTCGCATGCGGTGTCCAGAGCGGTCGCGCTCGGGGCCCGCGAAGCCGATCATCAGCCGGGTCCGGACCTGTGGCGGGTGCTGATTGATCCGGCCGGTCACCCGTTCTGCTTCACCACGGTCAGCCCCGACTGACTCCAGCTGGAAGGGATCTCCGGTGCTGAAACTCGTCTTCTGCTGCCGTCGTCAGCCGTCGTTGACCCGGCAGGAATTCCAGCGTTACTGGCTCGAGGATCACGCCCGACTGGTGCGCTCGCTACGGGCGGCAATCCCTTCGATGCAGCGGTACGTGCAAAGCCACACCGTGGAGACGCCCCTGAATGATGCGGTGCGGGCCAGCAGAGGATCGGGCGAGCCTTACGACGGCATCACTGAGGTATGGATCGACGAGACCCTGCTCGGAGGGTCCACCGAAGCCTCGCTCGCTGCCGGCGAACAGTTGCTCAGGGATGAGAGCACCTTCATCGACTTCGCCGGCTCGTCAATCTTCTACACCGTCGAGCACGACATCTTCTGAAGCGACGGGGAGCGCATCGAGGGCGCCGATCTCCACCTGTAGGGCAATCTCGTCGTCGCTGAGGCCCAGCAGCTCGCGGCAGATCTCCGCGGTGTGCTGACCCAGCAGAGGCGCGGGATTGCAGCGGGGGGTTCCGAGGCCCGCGGCGATGAAGGCCGGCCCTTCAAAGAGCAGCGGACCCAAGCCGGGCTGATCGACGGGTATCGGGTAGCCGCGCCCCACGAAGTGGAGATGCTCGGCCTGGGTGCGAGGGAAGAGGGCCTCGCCCGCCGGCACCCCTGCATTTTGAAGTCGCGCTTCGAGCTCGGGAGCGGCTTCACTCCGAAGCCATTTGCCGACCGCGAGGTCAAGCTGCTCGGCCGCGCGCAAGCGCCCTGCCTCCGTACGCCACTCAGGCCGGTCGAACGCGGCCGGCGCGACTTCGAGAAACGCTGACCAGGTGCTGTCACCCGGTACGCAGACAGCAAGCCAACGTTCGCACCCGGCGGCGTCATCCGCGCAGCGAAACAGATTCCACGGGGCGTGCTCTTCCGAGCGATTTCCGACAGGTTGGGCGAAGCCGGGCTGCAGGCTCTCTCCCAGCAGCAGGTCGCCGAGGAGCGCGGATACCGCCTCGAACTGTGCGAGGTCGAGCCGGTAGCCGTGTCCGGTCCGATCCCGCGCGTGCAGGGCGGCCAGCGCGCCCAGAGCGACCAGCCGGCCGGCGAGGTGATCGGGGTGAATCGTCATCACCCCGCGAGGCGCATCCGGACCGTGCGCCCACAGCCACGTGAGGCCGCCGATGGCCCGCGCACTCGGTCCATATCCCTTCTTGGCCGCCCACGGTCCGCGATCGCCGTACAGCTGGGTGCCCACCATGATCAGTCGTGGATTGATCGCCGAGACGCTCTCCCAGCCGAGGCCGAGGCGGTCCATGACGCCGGTGGCGTTGTTCTCCACGATGATGTCGATACGGGGGAGTAGCCGGCGTACGAGCTCTTGACCGGCCGGTTGGGAGAGGTCCGCGGCGAAGGCGCGTTTGTTGCGGCTCGGGGTCGCGAAAGCCGGGTTCATCTCACCGCCCATCACCATGCGTTGAAAATCTGGCCGGCGGCGGCTCTCCACCTTGATGACGTCGGCGCCCCACTCGCTGAGGACACGCGCCGCTTCAGGCGCAGCCACCCCGCTGCCGACTTCGAGCACCCGGATGCCCTGCAGCGGAAGGGCTTTCGGTCGCTGCCCTGCAGCAGGGGCAGGTCGCCGATCCCAGCGAGGTGATGCGGCGGGAGTGCGCGGGGCCGTCACCGTCGGCGCTCGATAGCCGTCGACGCCGAAGAGGCCGGTGGGCAGGACACCCGGCGTCCCGGAGTCTCCGACGCTGATCGCAGCGAAGGTGGCCCGAGCCAGCACGTGCTCGTTGCTGAGGACTTCTGCGGGCGTCAAGACCGGAGTCACCTTCACCCCGGCGGCATCGCCTGCAGCCGCGAGTTCGGCGCGGGTGCCACCGGCAAATCGCTCGGGGAGGCGCGCCATGATCTGGGCTCGCTCGTCAGGACCGAGCATTGCCTTCTCCCAGGCGCCTCCGGTCCATTCCGGCGGAGATCCGAGCCAAACGATGAGGCTGCGCCATTCAGCCGGCGACATCGGCAGGACGAGGCGGGCCAGCCCGTCGGTGCACTCGAAGAGCGGGTAGAGGCCGGCCCCACCACGCGGCGATTCGTATTTCAGCAGGCTCCAGAGTGGCAACGACATGTCGGTGCAATGGGCCAGCGCGAGGATCGCCGACACATCGATCACCTCGCCGCGGCCGCCGGCACGAACGTGCAGCAGGCCGAGCAGTGAGGCCATCGCTGCCACCGCGCTGCCGACGTCCTCGCAATAGGAACCCGGCGCCGAGACGGGCGGCAGCTCGGCCACCCCCGACCGGTAGACCACCCCGGCCAGTGACTGGGCCACGAGTTCTGTGGCCTTCCAGGCGGCCGTGGGACCGCTGATTCCGAAAGGGGTCAGCGAGACCACGATGAGGTGGGGATGGCGCGCGGCGAGCTCGCGTGCGGAGTCCGCCGCCCCTTCTTCGGGGCAGAAGGCGATGTCGGCGCCGGCCAGCAGTCCATCGACAATCGCCGGATCGCCCGCCGTCACCACGACCTTTCCGACATTGCGGTGCAGGTAATGCAAGCTCGTGCCGTCGGAGGCTCTCGGGGCTCGCGAGTGCGCGGCTCCGCCGTCCGGCGGTTCGAGCCGCACAACTTCCGCGCCGAGGTCCGCGAGAATTCGTGATGCGAAGGCACCGTAGCCGTCAGTGAGATCGACGACGCGCACATCGGCCAGTAGGTCTTGCTCTTTTGCCGTCACTACGTCTCAGCCGGCCATCACTTCGTCAGGGGACTTGACCCGGCCGGCGTCACGCTTGACGAGCACGTCGTTGTACGCCTCACCTTCGCCCACGACGGCGAAAGCCTTGGGGAGATGGAAGCCGACATACAGCGCCTTACGCCCGGCGGTCGGGGACGATGGCGCCGGCGCGGCATGAAGCACGTGGCTGTAGTGCACCGTGACGTCCCCGGGCTCGGCGTCGACCGCTAGTGCCGGCAGATTGTCGACGGCGGGCAGCACTTGCTGGGCTGCATGGTGGTGGGAGCCGGCCAGGAAGTGGAGCTGGCCGTTGGCGGCATCAGCCCGATCGAGCTGGATGCCGACGTTGAGCCCGGGGCACAGGACGCTGTGCCCGCCGACGCCGCAGTCGCGGTGCCAAGGCAGGTCGGACAGGCCGGCAACCACGTCCGGGTTCTTGATGACGACGCTCATGCCGTCAAGGCGGTCGGTGCACGCCAGCAGCTCCGGATCGGCGATGGCGGCGATCCGCGACATCCGAGGATCGCCTGCGAGCGCGGCGATGTCGGAAGAGCGCTGCGCCAGGTACGTCAGCCGACAGCACACTTCCGTCCCGTCGGACTGCTGCGCCCACCACGACACCCCGTCTCCCGGGGCGCCGGTCGCGAGCTGGTCGGCCACGGCGCCATTGATCCGGGCGATCTCCTCGGGCCGAAAGACACCGCGGAGCACCAGGAATCCCGCGGTCGTCAGGAACCGTTGAAGCTCCTCGTCGTCATCTTCCAGCGTGAACGTGCGGGTGATGTCGAGTCCGTTCAGTCCGGCAACGGTGTCAGCCCCATAGATGGGACGGCCGAACCACAGGGCCTGCAGAGGGGCCTCCCAGCGGGCGAAGGCATTGAAGTCACCACGACGGATGGTGACCCGGTCGGCGTACAGCAGCCCGAATACCGACCACGATTCGTTCAGCAGATCGTCAAAGGCGTCCGGGTTCAGCTCCACCACCACGTCCGCTGATTCGCCCTGATCCTCCCGGTCGACCGCCAAGTCGCCGCCGGCCGAGCGGTAGGTGTAGGAGCCGACCCCGGTGCAGCTGAGCGTCAGGCTGCCGCCCTCGCCGACGGCCTGGGCAGCCGCCACCCCCTGCCCGGCGGCCAGCAGCTGCGGCACCTCCTGAACGTGGAATTCCTCGAAGTCCATGACCTCCCCTTCCACAGCGCGAACCGGAGGCGAAAGTAACAGAGCCCGAGTGCCAGGATGACCGCCATGAGCCTCGACGCGCAGAGCCTGGTGCTGTGTTCGGGAACCCTGCCATTCGATGCGCCGCTCGAACGGCGGCTTCAAGCGGCGGTTGCGGGCGGCTTCGACGGTCTGTCGCTGTGGGCCCGTGACGTCGAACGTGCCAGGGCCGACGGTCACAGCGACGCCGACATCCGCGCCATGTTCGCCCACTACGGGATCGAAGTTGCCGAGCTGGATCCGGTGTGGTCATGGCTGCCGGGCTCCGACATCGACGTGCCTCCAGCAAACGATCCGATGGGTGTGATGCAGGCGAAGGTGGACGATTTCTTGGCGCTGGCCGATGCGGTGGGGGGCCGGTCACTCAACGCCTGCGACATCATGGGTGGCTCGTGGTCGATCGAGGACGCCGCGCAGGCGTTCGCGGGCCTGTGCGACCGGGCGGCCGACCACGGTCTGCTGGTCCAGCTGGAGTTTTTGCCCTGGTCGCGTATCGGCGACCTGGCCACCGCGGAGCAGATCGTCCGATTGGCTGATCGCCCCAATGGCGGAGTCATGCTGGATGCCTGGCACTTTTTCCGTGGGGCGCCTGATTTCGAGGCGCTGCGATCGGTCTCCGGTGACCTGCTGACGGGGATCCAGTTGAACGACGCGGCTCGCCAACCCGAGGCGGACCTCATGGTCGACTCGATGGACTTTCGACGGCTGCCGGGCGAAGGCGACTTTGACCTGGCCGCTCTCGTCAGGGTCCTTACTGACATCGGTGCGGCGGCACCCCGCGGGATCGAGGTATTTTCGGCGGCCCTGCGCGAGCGTGACCCGGTGGAGACCGGACAGCGGGCCGGGGAGGCGCTGCGGAAAACGTTGCAGCAGGCCAACGGTCAGCGGTAGGCGGTGACTCCCGAGTTGGTGGGGACCAGGATGAGTCCGAGCCCGGTGCTCGGCGTCGTGAAGTTGGCGACCGCGCCACCGACCTGAGTCGTCTGCAAGGTGGCCCCGGTGGCCGCGTCGTACTGCGTGAGCGTGCCTTGCGGGTACTGCGCCGCCCACAGCCGGTTGCCGATGAGGATCGGTCCGCTGTTCGATCCTGGCAACCTCGGGCCGAGCGAGCCGGTGGCGAGATCGATCTCCTGGATGCCGCCGTCACGGCACGGCACGAAGATCCGATCGGTGGCCTCGTCGTACGCCGGGCCGCCGTCGGGATCGCTGCCGCAGACACCGCTGATGGTGGAGATCTGGGTGAGGTCACTCTGACGGAGGACGAAACCTATGTCGGTCTTGCCGACGGCGAACAGCCGGCCGCGTGAAAGCAGCACCGGGTTGCCGGTGGAGAGATCCTCATCGCCGCCGGCGACCCTGTCTTTGAACGACGCGAGGGGCTTGAGGTCTGGGCTCAGCTTGACGACGCTTTCGGTGTACGCCTTCGGGTCCGGCCCGCCCTGCGGTGGATCGGGGTTCGCATTGCCGGTGGTGACGTAAATGTTGCCCGCGCTGTCGACGGCAGGCGCGCCGCCGGACTCCCAGATCGCCCCGCCTTCGCCGTCGGAGGCCACCTCGAACGTGACCATGCGCGTAGGTCCGGCCTCGTCAACTCCGACCAGCCAGCCGTGGTAATGGCCGCAGTCGCCGATATTGCCGCCGTAGCCGACATAGACCCGCCCGTTGGCGAGTGCGAGCGAGGTGCGCTGCAGCAGGTTGACGGCACGTTCGCCGGCCGGCAGCGGGGGGTCGACATTTTCCGAGACGACGACCTTTCCGGTGGCTGGTGTCGAGGCCTTCCAATTGGTGGTGGACGCCTCCCTCGTCGTTGTCCTTCACCTCGCCAACGACGTAGACCACATGACTTCGCGTATCCACGACGGGTGTGCTGGTGATGCCGAGCGGATCGATATTGCCGCAGCCGGCGACCGCGTCAACGTCGGTCAGCGGGGCACCCAAAGACACCGACCACTGGACCCGGCCGTCGCCCGGGTCCAGTGCCACGACACGGTTGTTCTCCGTAGCGGCGAAGATCCGTCCGTCAGCGACTACCGGCTGGCCATGCACGACTCCGGAGAGATCGACGGTCCATGCCTTTACGGCCTTTACCGCCTTTCGGCCTTTACAGGCTGACCGGATGCCGCAGCCGGCACCGCACCGGTGCGCGACTGGTCGGCGTGATACGTCGGCCATGTTCCGCCATAGCCCACCCCCGAACCGGGCGGTGCGGTGCGCGGCTGATGATGCCGACGACCCACGGGTGGGCGTCGCCGGCATGCCGCCGGAAGGAGCCGGGCTGGTCGACCCGGCGCAACCCGCGACCAACAGGCCGACGGCCGGCGTCACCACCATCGCCATCAGGCGGCTGCTCCTGCAGGTCGATCGGATCAACCCAGGCCCAGCGCATCGGGTAGCAGCGCGCGTTCGGTGGTCGCCGGGTCCTCGGCATGACGGGTGACCGCCCTTTCGAGGACGCCGAGGTGAAACACGACGACGGCGCGCCGTTCCCCCTCCAGCATCTGATCGAGGTCGGTGAAGATCGACATGAGCTTCCGCGAAATCTGCGGGGAGTCAAAGCCGTATCGGATGATCTCGGTGAATGCCAGATCCGCCAGCCGTGTCCAACTCGCGACGGGGTGGACAAGCCTGAGCGTCCCCCCGCTGTCGCAGTAACGGCCGGCTGGGTCTGCGTGTTCGGCGGCAAGGCGAAGGATGTCGTTGAGGCGGTCGAGCACCTGCACTGCCGTCGTCGGGTCGTTGATTGCCGGGGAGAGGGCCCGGATGGCGATGTCGACGAGCTGCCGGACGCCGTACCGGGCGTCCTGATACAGGGTGCGCACGGGCTCCAGGTCGAGATACCTGCCGATCTCAGCAGCCGACGGCAGCGTCGCGCGCCCCGCCGCTCCGTAGACGTCGGCCACGTGAGTGCCGCGGGCGATGAAGGTGCCCACCTCGACCCGCAGCACGATGGTCGCGTTGCGGCTGGTGGCGAGGTGAACGAGCCCGGTGACGTCGATGCCATCAAGCACCGCGCCTCGGCGGGTGAAGGTGACGGGCTCCGGCGAGCTGGTCAGTGGGGGGTCACCGTCCGCACCCTGCGCGCCGGATTCAGCATGGATCGCCGCCAGCGAGTGGATGGTCTCTCTCGTCACGGCTTCGATCACGTACGTGACGCGCATGGATCGCACGGTCGCGTGCACAAACACCACGAAAACGAAGACGCTGGCCAGCACCATCACGAACGAGAAGCCCACTGCAGCTGCCGGCACCGACTCGTCCCCGTGGTGCAAGGTGCCGAGCCGGGCCAGCACCACGAGCGAGTAAACGAAAGTGGCGATGAAGCTGGAGAGCGCGATCTTCGTGATCGGCCGGCGGACAAAGCTTCGCAGCACCCGCGGCGAGTACTGGGAGCTCGCGGTCTGAAGGGCGACCAGCGTGATCGAGAAGACCACGCCGGTGAAAGTCAGGATCGATGCGGAGATCGTGCCCAGCAGGGAGCGGGCATCGTCGATGTTGGTCGAGAAAAAGTGGTCGTTACTGACGAAAGACGGCGAGTGTTTGGACAAGATGTCGGCCAACGCCCAGGCCGCAATGGCGGCGACGGCCGGTCCTAACCAGAGTGAATCGCGGCGAAATTCCGCAAGCCGAACCCGGCGGATGGCCGGAGAAAGGGGGAGCCGGGTCCCTTGCCTTCCGTCATTCAGCGTCCTCGCTGGTTTGCGGTGAGCGCGGGCTGAGTCACATCCGACCGGCCATAGCAGGCGGAATCCGAACATGGGGAAGAGCAGCACGGAGACGACGCCGGCGCCGACCAGAGCTGCCGCGTTCTCGGGGCGCATTTTGCCTTCGGACGTGCCGATGGTGGTGATCACGACGATCAGCGGCAGGCCGGTGGCCGAGAAGAGTGCCAGCGAGATGCGTTCCCGAAGATTGATGTCCCGGGTGTAGAGCAGCAACGCCGGCAGGCCTCGTACGACGAGCAGCATGGCCAAAAACAGCAGCAGCCGCAGCGACGTGGATGGCTTGTCGAGCAACGCGTTCAGATCGAAGCGGGTACCGCTGACAATGAAGAAGATCGGGATCAAGAAGCCGAATCCGATGGCGTCGAGCTTGCTCGCGATGGTGCGTCGATCAGTTCCTTGCACGAAGACGCTGACGACGATTCCGGCGGAGAAGGCGCCCAGGAGGACGTCCAGCCCCAGTTCGGAGGCCAGGTAGACGAGCACGAGGACCAGGAAGACGGAGACCCGGACCGGCAATTGGGTGCTGGAGTGCATGTGCCGCCGAAGCAGCGCGATCACCTGGGGCGGATGCGCCCGGGTGGCCAGCAGCGCCGTGATGGTGGCGATCGCCACGAAAGCCATGAGCAGCCCGATGCTGACGCCCGGGTCGTCGCCGGTGAGCAGGACAGCCACGAGCACGACAGGGCCGAACTCGCCGACCGTGCCGACCCCGAGCACGAGAGCTCCGAAGGGGGTCTCAAGTGCGCCCGAGTCGTTGAGCATCGGCAGCAGCGTGCCAAGAGCCGTCGTGGTCAGCGCCAGCCCGACGATCAGCGTATTGAGCGCGAATCCCGTCGAGACCAGAGCGAATGCGAAGGCGAGCGCCAGGCCCAGCGACACCAGCCAACCGAGCGCAGCGCGGCTGAGTGGGCGCCCGACGATCCGCTGCAGATCCAGTTCGAATCCGGCCAGAAACATCAGGAACGTGAGCCCCATGTTCGCCAGCGCGTCGGTGACGTCGGTGGCATGCGCCAACTTCAGGACGTCGGGGCCGATGATGATGCCGAAGACGAGCTCGATCACGACCGAGGGGATGCGAAGCCCTCGCGTCTGCTCGGCGACCAGGGGCGCCAGCACAGCCGCCCCGGCGATCAGGACAAGCGTTGGGATGTAGTTCTCTGTCACCAGCTACCTAGGGGGCGTCTCGCTCTGACCGAAGATCCTTAAGGGCAAACTAAGTCCATTTCGAGACTCGATGCGACTACTCGGACTGTTTGGACTCACGGTCGTTGCGACTTTCGTCGGGTCCCCGCCTCACGCGGAGGCTGTCTTCAGCGCCCTGTCGGCGGTATCTTGCTGCCACCGAGTGGACGTGCTCAGCCTCGACCCGCTACCCGGTTTGCACGCTTTCGGCGTGCGATGACAACGAGGGTGAGCCATGCAGGGTGCACAGGGTCCAGAGTCGCCAGGTCGGTTGATCTCCGGTGGAGGTCCCACGGCGGACCTCATCCGCGCTATTCAATCTGCCGCGCTGGCGCAGGATCCGCCCGAGGTGTGGCCCGATGATCTGTGCCTGGCGTTGAACCTGTGCCTGGAGGCCCGAATCCCCACGGCGGTCTTCTGGGGCGGGGATCTGGTGGCGTTCTACAACGACGCCTACGCGGACATGATCGCCGACCGGCATCCTGAAATCCTCGGTCGTCCCGGCGCCCGAAGCTGGCCTGAGGCCTGGGACGATGTCCAAGGCATTTTCGCCTCAGTGATGTCCACCGGCCGACCGGAGCTGGAGCACAATCAGCGATTGAACCTTCGCCGGCACGGGCGGTTGGATGAGAGTTTCTTCAGCTACTCGTTCAGCCCTATTCGATCTTGGGACGGCGCCGTAGGTGGCGTGTTCTGCACCGTCCTGGAGACAACATCAGAGGTGTTGCTGCACCGCCGTACCTCGACCCTGCGCGACGTGGCGTTCGTCGGCGCCGGTGAGGGGATCGCGACCTACGTCTGCGGCCGAGCGCTCGGCGCGATGTCGGACAACCCTTACGACCTCCCGTTCGCGGGGCTGTATCTCATCGATCCAGAACCGAACGTGGCGGTGCGAGTGGCGAGCTACGGGGTCGACGTACGTTCCGGGCTCTTTCCGGACCTCCAGGACCCGGCCGATCCCCAGCCTTGGCCATTCTCGAAAGCGCTCGACAGCGTGACCGCCCTGGTCACCGATCTGCCGACCGAGTTCGCCGGCCTGGTGGCCGGTTTCTGGCCCGAGCCGATACGGGAAGCCGCGCTGCTGCGACTGCCGGCGTTCGGGGGCGCGGCGGCGACGGCCGTGCTCGTTGTCGGCCTCAGCCCCCGGTTGGCGTTTGACGCGGCGTATCGACAGTTTCTTGAACAGCTGGCTACCCAACTGGGCACGGCGATCGAATCGGCCCGGCTGCGGACTGCAGAACGCGACGAGGCGGCGAATCTCAGGCTCGCGCTGGAGACCAATCGCCGCATCGGGGCCGCGATCGGGGTGGTGATGACCGTGCACAAACTGACTGAAGAGCAGGCTTTCGATCGGCTACGACAAGCCAGTCAGCACACTCGGCGCAAGCTGCGCGACGTCGCGGATGAGGTCGTGCGCACCGGATGGCTGGCTGAATAGCGCCCCCTGATGAGGCACCCGGCAGCACAACGGCCCCGGAGAGCGGGATGTCCCGCCGCCCGAGGCCGTTGCGTTGTGGCTCAGCGGCTAATCAGCCACCGTAAGTCGGGATGCTGCCCACGTGGGTGGTCACGGCGAGGAAGAGATTGGTGTTGACCCCTGCCACCGTCACCGGCCCCGCCTTGAAGATCCCGTAGGAGTTGCTGTGGATCAGGTTGCCGGCCACGGTGATCGTCAACGGGCTCACGTCGCCCAGGTAGACACCGGTGGTCTTCAGGTCCATGTAGTCGGTACGGACATTGTTCGTACCGATCCAGTTCCACAGGATCTTGTTGCCCGAGAAGTTCAGATTGGGAGCGTGGGCATGCAGCGCAACTCCCGCATGACCGTTGCCGGAGAAGAAGTTGTGCGTAATGGCGTTGTTGTAAACGCCGCCCGATGCGCCGGCGAGGATGATTCCG
Organism: uncultured Actinomycetota bacterium; assembly: GCA_963737695.1. Lineage (GTDB taxonomy): Bacteria > Actinomycetota > Actinomycetes > Frankiales > Frankiaceae > DATAZK01. The sequence continues at coordinate 902,393 of CAVTTQ010000008.1, read as the reverse complement.
CTTCCGGACGAGGCGGCCGGCGCCGATGGCGTTCCCAGTCCATTGTCATTGGCGGTGTTGCCGTTGACCCAGTTGGAGAAGATCCCGGCGCCGCTGTGGTCGGCCAGCACGATCCCGCAGCCGCCAGGGTTACCGCTGGCGTAGTTGCTGAAGATCAGGTTGTGACTGGCTGGCTTCCCGAGGTCATCGGAGACGTTGATTCCCACGCCATTCTTGATCGAGATGTTGCTTAGCGCGACCGAGCCGGTCGTGGAGTTCAGGTCGATGCCGTTGCCTGCATTGTTCAGCACCAGGTTGCCGACGATCGTCTCGTGATTCCCGGGGACCGGTCCTTTGGGCCCGAAGCCGGCGGTGATGATGCCGTCGTTCGGGTCCTGGGCTCCGGTGCCCTTCGCGTTTTCGACGGTCAGGCCGGTCACTGTCACGAAGTCCGCCGTCATACCCACGCCGTAGGGCTGACCAGCAGCGTTGATGACCGCTCCGCGGGCGCCGATCAGGCTCAACGACTTCGGGATCGTCACGCTTTGTTTGTAGACGCCGGGGCACACGACAACGTCACCGTGCACGGCGGCGGCATTCACCGCGGCCTGAATCGAGCTGAACCCGGCGTCCCGGCACGACGTGTTGTGATGCGTCGAACCCCCGCCCGGCGACACGTATTCGACGGACGGACTGGCCTGCGCGGCTGGTACGGCAGCAAGTAGCGGTGCTGCCGCCATCCCGCCGATTACCAAGCCTCGTGTGATCCATTTGTACATCGAGCCCCGACCTCCCTGGCGTGCGGTCACAAAGCGGAATGAATAGCCACCTTGATCAATCCGGCCGCTATTCGCTTGCCGACGGCGCGAGGCAGGCTGCCCTCGAAAGGCGCCATCGGCGGACCCTAACCACACTCACAGGAGGCGTGCAGGATATTCGCGCAACGCGCCCGAATATCCTGCACTGTTCAGAGACCAGCCATCGGATTCTCATCCAGCCGCGGGGCGGCCCCGCGGTCGAGGTCACACCACGGTCAGCAGGTGCTGGCCGCGATCACGCCGGCGCCGGAGTTCGTGCTGTTGAAGCAGAAGGTCTTACCGGACTTGGAGGTTCCCAGGATCTTGTAGCCGGTGGTGCCCACGAGAGCAAAGCTCACGCTGGTCGTGTTGCCCGACTTCGACCACCCGGAAAGGTTGCCGGTGCTGGTTCCGGCCGTGCCGCCGGCATCCGTTGTGTAGGTGTTGTTGTCGGTGAAGTAGGTCTCCTCGGCGGTGGAGCCGTTCTTCACATCCGACTTGGTGCTGGCGTCATAGCCACTGTTGCGCTGGTTCAGGAACACCGGAATGGCGATAGCAGCCAGAATACCGATGATGATCATCACGACCAGGAGTTCGATGAGCGTAAAGCCCTCTTCTTGCCGATCTATGATCCGGCGAATTCGTGTCAGCATCTGTGGGTGGCTGCCCTTCCGGCCTTGTGGTCAGCGCGCAATTCACGGGTGGTTACACGCTCTTCACATGACGAATCGGACCAGCATCAAAAAACAACGATCCCTCAACCGGGTGATGGTTGCTAGATGCGCACTATTTTTTGGCGGCGCCCGCTCCGCCGACTGCCGGCGCTCTCACCCCGTCGACAGCAGCTCCAGCAGGTTGCCGTCCGGATCCCGGAAATACACCGACACCCCCCGCTCGCCGTCGGCTGCCGGTCGTGGCACCGGCCCCTCGATCACAGCGACATCGTGACGCTGCAACTGGGCGAGCGCGTCGGTGATCGGCCCGTCCCAGCGGAAGCACAGATCCGCTGAGCCCGGGGTCGGACGCTGCGCGTAGGGGGCGGCCGGTTGCGCATTCGGATGCACCGACAACCGGGAGCCGCCGAGCTGCAGCAAGGCGACCGGGATCTGCCCGCTCAGCCAAAGGTCGAAGTGCAACGGGGTGGCGCCCAGGACCCGCTCGTACCAGGCCACCGTGACCGCAACGTCGTCCACGGTGATCGCCACGTGGTCCAGTCCGACGATGCTCATGGGCTGGTGCGTCTCACAACCGGTAGCCGCCATCGACGCTGATTACTTGACCGGTGATGCCGGCTCCGTCGTCGGAGGCGAGCAGGACTGCCATGCCAGCCAGCTCGTCGGGCTCCAGGATGCGCTTCTGGGCGTTCTCGCTGGACGCTTCCTGCTCGGCCGCCTCGGCCGTCACCCCGCGCCTTCGAGCGATGGCTTCCCAGTCGATGAGGGAGGTGTTGGTCCAGCCGGGACACAGGCAGTTGACGGTGATGCCGGACTCTCCGACCCGGAGCGCGAGCTGCTTGGTGAGGCCGACCAACCCGTGTTTGGCGGCGGTGTAGGCGACGCTGCCCCCGGTGCCCTTCGCGGCTCCGGAGCCGATATTGATGACGCGTCCCCACGATCTGTCCTGCATGCCGGGCAGCACCGCGCAGGTCGTCCACCAGGCCGAGGTGAGATTCAGGATGAGCGTCCGTTCGAAGCCGTCATCCGCAGCGTCGACATGCAGCGGATCATGCCCGCGGCCGACCGTGCCCCCGACATTGTTGATCAGGATGTCGACGGCCCCGTATCGCTCCTGCGCCTCCTCCACGGGTGCGCGGGCTCCTGCCGGGTCCGTCGCATCCGAGACCACCAGCGACGCTGTGCCGCCCGACCGGGCGATGGTGTCGACAACGTCCACGAGGTCTGTCGAAGTCCGCGACGAGACCACGACAACGGACCCTTCCCGGGCGAATCGGTAAGCGAGTGCGCGGCCGATGCCGCGACCCCCTCCGGTAATGACGCAGATGCGCTTTTGGAGCTGGGGCATCGGACCTAGTTGACCTTGAAGCCGTTAGCCGGACGGGTAAAGACTTCTTTCAACAGCGGCACAAAAGTGTCCAGCGGCAGCGTGTCGTAGTCAGGATCGAAAGCCACCTGGTCCCACTCGCCGCAGAAGTGGGCAGCGGCGTCGAAATACGGATTGTCGCGGTAGATCTCTCGCGAATTGCGGTCGAGTCCGATCCGATCCCAATAGTGGTAGCCCTGGAAGACGCCGTGGTGGCGGACCACCCACGTCGCCTCTTCATCCAAGTAGGGGGCGACGATCGCGCCCGCCAGTTCGCTGTGGTTTGCGGGGGCAATCGTGTCACCCACGTCGTGCAGCAGCGCGGCCACGACCAGATCCACCCGGGCGCCTTCGCGGTGGGCTCGCGACGCGGTCTGCAGCGAGTGCTCGTAGCGATCGACGGCGTAGCCCAGGGTTGGGCCCCGCAGCGTGTTCAGCAGCGAGATCATCGTGTCGACGAGCTTGTCGTTGAGATGGTGCTGGGCCTCGGAGATGACGACGGCCAGCTGCTCGGGCGTCGCGTCGTCCATGCGGGTGAACGGGGCGCTAGTCGGCCTGGTGGTCGGTGTGGTGGTCGGAGCAGCCATGTGCCCTCCTGAAGGATCGCGCAGGATCAGCGCGGATGCCCGCCATTATCCTGACCGACGGTCTCAGACGATCAGCGGGTCGCGTGGCAGCCCGAGGATGCGCTCGCCGATCTGGTTGCGTTTGATTTCCGACGTCCCCCCGGCGATGGCCATTCCGCGGTGCATGAGGGCGAGGGTTCCGCTGAGCATCGCCGATCCGTCGAGGTAGGCGCCGGCTTCGCCGCTCACGTTGACCATCAGGGCTGATGCCTCGGTGAGGTTTTCGGTCAGCAGGAGCTTGGTGATGGCGCCTTCGGGCCCGGGCCCGTCGCCCGAGACGGCCCGGTGCACGCTGCGCAGATTGAGGGCGTCACTCGCTTCGGAGCGGGCGATGTGGCGTCCGATGCGCGGAGCGTTGCGTTGCAGCTTCTCCGGCCGTGCGAGATAGGCGTCCAGGATCACCTGCAGCGGCAGCGACATGGCGCCTTGCCCGCTTCCGATGCTGACGCTCTCATTGCCCAGCGTCGCTCGGGCCACGGTCCAGCCTCCGTCGATCGGACCGACCACGTCGGAGTCAGGAATGAAGACGTCGTCGAAGAAGACCTCGTTGAAGTCCGACTGGCCCGTGGTCATGCGCAGCGGCCGGACCGTGACGCCCGGATTGGCCATGTCGACCACCATCGTGGTGATGCCCCGGTGCTTGGGCGCGTCAGGGTTCGTGCGCACCGTCGCGAAGCCGAAACCCGCGTGATGGGCGCCGCTGGTCCACACCTTCTGGCCATTGAGTAGCCAACCGCCCTCGACCTTCGTGCCGCGGGATTTGATGCCGGCAGCGTCAGAGCCTGCTTCGGGTTCGCTGAACAGCTGGCACCAGATGACTTCTTGATCGAGCGCCGGCCGCACCCAGCGGGCGACCTGCTCAGGTGTGGCGTGCTGGATGAGTGTCAGGATGACCCAGCCGGTGATGTTGTAGTTCGGCCGTTTGATGTCAGCGGCGCCGAACTCCTCCTCGATGACGAGCTGCTCGACCGGGCTGGCGTCGCGTCCCCATGGCTTGGGCCAAGCCGGCATGGCGTAGCCGGCGTCGACGAGCGCGGATCGGCGAGCGGTGTCATCGAGCCCAGCGACGCTTGTGACGAAGCCGCGAACCTCGCGGCGGATGTCTTCGGCCTCGGGCGGCAGGTCGACCGAACGGGTGAGCCGGGCGCCGTTCTGATGCAGCGTGACGACGTCCGCCGCGGCTTCTTCGGCATCGATGAGCGCTTCGGTGGCCGTGGCGCGGCGCAGGAAGAGGTGGGCGTCGTGCTCCCAGGTGAAGCCGATGCCGCCATGGACCTGGATGTTGAGCTGCGCGTTCAGATCGGCGGCCGGAAGTGCCAACGTGGCGGCAATGGCTGCCGCATAGCTGAACACCTCGTTGGTTGAGCTGCCGGGTTCGGATGCGTCGGCGGCTCTCGCTGCGTCCCAGACAGCGGCCGTCGCGAGTTCGGCGGCCACCGCCATGTTGGCGCAGTGGTGCTTCACCGCCTGAAAGGTGCCGATCAGTCTTCCGAACTGGGTGCGGGTATTGGCGTAATCGCTTGCGAGTTCGGAGCAGGCCTGTGCCACTCCGACCGAGTCGGCGGCGAAGAGCAACCGTGCGACGTCCCGCAACCTGGCGCGGGCACCTCGGATGATCTGGCCGTCCGCACCGTCGACGGTCACCCGTGCCGATCGCCGGGAGGGATCAAGGTTCTTCGCGGAGCTGACCGTCACGCCGGCGGACCCGGGTTCCAGCACGACGACGTCGTCACCAACCGGGAGTACCAGAAGCGTGGCCAGCCCGCCGCCCACAACCGTCTCCGCCGTGCCGTGGACCTTTCCGTCACGGCCGCCCCGCAACTCCAAGAGACTGTCGAGGGCGATTCCGGCGATGACGGAGCCATCGGCAAGCCCGGGCAGCCAACGGGATTTCAGCTCTGCGCTAGCGGTATCGGTGATGACGGAGCTGGCGATCACGCAGGACAGGAACGGGCCGGCGGCGAGGTGGCGGGCGAGCTCCTCGACGACAACGACGAGCTCACCGAAGCCGGCTCCGGAGCCGCCGTACTCTTCCGGCACATGCAGGCCGAGCCAGCCGACTCCGCTGAGATCCGACCAGAAGGAAGGCAGTTCGTCGGCGTCACTCTCCAGGGCGACACGGGCTGACTGCCGGTCGCCGGCGCGCTTCATCAGGTCCGCGGCGACGTCGGTCAGCTGACGGTGTTCTTCGCTAATGCCTATGGCCATTACTTGCTCCTCACTCGACCAGCAGGCTATGTGACGCCTATCCGAACCCAGCGACATGCCACTATCCGAAGGTGACTACGACCCTTGGGCCGACACCGTTCACGTTCGACGGTTCAGGCGGCATCCAACTGCGAGGCGATCGCCGCGGGCCAGCGGACGGAGCGTCCGTCGTCTTCCTCCACGGAGGCGGCCAGACCCGTTACTCCTGGGGAGGGACCGCCGCGGCCGTGGCGGAGCGAGGCTGGCAGGCCATCACCCTTGACGCCCGGGGACATGGTGAATCTGACTGGTCGGAGTCCGGCGACTACCGGTTGACCAGCTTCGCCCTCGACGTTGACGCCGCGCTGGCCACTCTGGCTGGCAGTCCGATACTCGTAGGGGCATCGCTTGGCGGACTGACGTCGATCTTGCTGGCGGGGGAGCTGCATCCCGGGGTGACTCGCGGCCTGGTTCTCGTCGACGTCGTTCCCGACATCGAACCTGCCGGCGCCGACCGGATCCACCAATTCATGGCCGAGAACGTGGTCGCCGGTTTTGGGAGCCTGGACGAGGTGGCCGACGCGATCGCGGCCTACAACCCGCACCGCAAGCGCCCCTCTGATCTCAACGGACTTCGCAAGAACCTTCGCCTTCGCGACGGTCGCTGGTACTGGCACTGGGATCCCGCGTTCATCAGCGGCGGTTCTGCGGATGGACCTAACGAGATCACGGACGTCGCACGCCTCGACGCCGCCGTGACGGCGATCGAACGCTCCGGAGTTCCGCTGCTGCTCATCCGAGGCAGGGCAAGCGACCTCGTCAGCGAGACGAAGGCGAATGAATTCCTCGCCCGCCATCCCGGGGCCCAGTTCGTCGATGTCACCGGAGCCGGGCACATGGTGGCGGGGGACCGCAACGACGCCTTTACCGAAGCGGTGGTCACGTTCCTGAAGGCGGCCGCTCTGGAGCAGGCCGGCTGAGAACGTCGCTGGCGTAGGCGATCTCGTGCTGCCGCTCGGCCAGGTACCACCGGTCGCCGCGGCGCACGTAACGGTCGGTGTAGACAACGCCGACCACGAGCCACTCGTCACCGACTTCCGCCTCGGCGCGGCAGACGACGACGCCGCCGGCCTCGTCGGGTCCATGGTGGGTGATCACCGGTGCCGCCGTGAGATGAAAGGTTCGTCCGGGTTGCATCCGCCCGCGTAGGGCGGCCATCGCGGCGTCCCGGATCTGCGGATCATGGAACTCGGCCAGCGCTTCGAGGTCACGGGCGTCGTAGGCCCTGGCGTAACCCGCGACGAGATTACGGATTTGCTCGTCCGCCTCGAGCTGCGCCAGCCGAGCCAGCTGGGACACGGCGGTCGGTCCAGAAATCGCTGCCATGACTCCTGCCTATCACTTGCTGCCGGGCGGTTTACCCTCGGCAGCGGAGGTGACCATCATTGACTGACCATCGTGCGGTCCGGGCGTCCGATGCGGACCGCGAGGCGGTCATCGAGCGGCTGGGACGGGCGCTCGTTCAGGGCCGCCTGACCGCAGAGGAGTTCGACCAGCGGGCCGGTCAGGTTTACAGCGCGAAGACCATCGGTGAGCTGGCGGCGATCACGGTCGACCTTCCTGGCCACCTCTGGTAGCGGTTACGCGTGGTTGGTGAGGTCGATCGCAGTATCCGATTCTGTCGCCGGCGGCACCGGCGGCACCGGCGGCACTGACGGCACTGGCTCAGAGGCCGGAGCCGGCTCGCTTGCCACGCCAGCGGCGCGTTCGAAGAAGCGCAGTAGCTCGACCGGGAAGGGCATCACGAGCGTGCTGTTCTTCTCTGCAGCGACCTCGACGACGGTCTGCAGTAGTCGAAGCTGCAGCGCCCCGGGCGTCGCGTCCATAACGGCCGCGGCCTGTGCAAGCTTTGCCGAGGCTTGCAACTCGCCGTCGGCCCCGATCACACGCGCGCGCCGTTCACGCTCTGCCTCTGCCTGGCGGGACATGGAACGCCGCATGCTCTCAGGCAGCGCGATGTCCTTGACCTCCACCCGGTCTATCCGGATTCCCCACTCCTCGGTGGGGGCGTCGATGACGCCTTTGAGCTCACCGTTGATGTGTTCGCGGTCGGACAGCACGGTGTCCAGGTCGGCCCGGCCGATCACCGATCGCAAGGAGGTCTGCGCCACCTGCGAGGTGGCCTGCAGGTAGTTCTCGACGTTGATCACGGCCTTGACCGGGTCAATAACGCGGAAATACACGACCGCGTCGACGTCCAGCGTCACATTGTCGCGGGTGATCGCGCCCTGCGATGGGACATTCAGCACGACCGTTTGCACCGACACCTTCGTCATCCGGTCGACGAAAGGCCGAATCATCGCCAAGCCCGGCTGGCGCACCTCGGGGTGCAGCCGACCCAGTCTCAGCACCACCCCCCGCTGATACTGCTGCACCTGGCGGGCGCTCAAACCCAGTCCGATCAATCCGAGGACCACGAGCACGATGACGACGGTGAGCAGAATCTCCATGTGAAGGGCTCCGATCGCAAATCAAGGGGTTGCGCGGTTCATATGCCCACAATCGTCTCCCTCCACCACTTGCGCCAGTGGGCGGCCGATGCCGCCGAAAATGCCCACTCAGCGGGCGGGCCGTCGGTCTTTAGCCACGAACGGGTGAACCAGGTGCGACATGGCATGTCGAACGCCTATCCATGGCAATCGACGGACGCGTGGCAGTTCTGCCCGGTTTGCGTCCGTCTCGACGGACCTTCCTGCTGGGGGCGAGCCTCATTGCAGCGGCGCCGGCGATTGATGCCTGCACATTCGCCAAACCCGCGCCGATGATGTCGTTGTACGGCCGCGGTGGCAGCTTCGGTGGTCTGAACGGCCGTACGAAGCTGCTGGGCGGGCAGTCATTTGCGACCGTAGCCGTGAACAACTGGGCATTCGGCGCCGGTCAGGCGGCGTACATGTCTGCGGTGACATCGGCCGGCGCCGTTGTCATCGGCACGACCCCGTACACCGATAACCAGATGCAGCCGACCGGGACCACGATGGAACTGGGCTGCCTGCTTCCCGGGACCCGGCAATTCCAGCGCATCGTCGTCCCGTCGACCACCGGCAAGGTCAACCTTGTCGGCTACGGATCCTCCTACGGCGGCGGTGACATCGGCGACGTCCAGGTGGTCGGCAGCGGCGCCGGCGAACGGGTGCTGTTCTCCTCGGTGGTGCCCTACCACGGCTGGAATACACAGACGGACGGTCAGCTGCCGAGTCTTGGCGCGCTGGCGCCGACCTCGGGCGGGTCGCTCAAGCTCGACACCGGCCTGGACCGCACCGCCGGTCAGCTCGAGTCGAGCGGAGTCAACGCCGACCTTCCCCGTATGGCTAACGCCTACGGACAGACCCTCACCAACGGTCGTGGCCTTTGCGAGATGGCGCTGCTGCCGGCCAGCGGGCACGTGGTCGTGACGCAGTACTTCGGCACCGGTACGAGCAATCAGCAGGGCGGAATCCTGGTCGTGGACGCCCAGGGAAACATCAAAGCGAGCTGGCAGTACCCGGCTGCGACGTATCGCGGAGGGCCCGTCAAGTGTCTGGTTCGCGAAGCGGAGAGCGATCCCACCGGCAAGCTCGGCGATGAGCGGTTCAGCATCATCTGCGACACCTTCGACGCCGACAACAATCCGCTTCCCTTTCCGGTGCAGGAGTTCTCCTATGACGCGCGCAGCGCGACGATCCGTCCCATGACCGGGGCCGTGCAGGCGTCCGCGGACGGCTCACGCATGGAGACCGCCAAGTACGGCAACGACGGGACGCTCTACGTCGCACGCACCAAGCCTGACGGCATGACCGCCGATCGCATTGCGGTGTACCGCAAGGGCCGGCTGGCGAGCGTTGCTCCGGCCACCAGCACCTGGTCCACCGTGGGTTGGAATGGGTTTGTACCGCCCGACCAACTCATCAAGGGCAGCGACACGACCGGGCTGGTGCGGAGCCTGGCGATGGATCCGCACACCGGGGCCCTCATCGTCACCGGGCTGAACGGCGTACTGCTGGCCGTACGGGGTGCGGTCGGTAGGGCCACCGTCACCGCCTCGTTCGACATTGGTCTCAACCAGTTGGTGGACCGCAACACTCACAACGTCGGAATCCGAAAAGGTGCGGTGGACGCGGCGCGCAGAGCGTTGTGGATCCCGGTGCCCCAGCTGGACATGACCGGCTATCCGGCGGGTTCCTACCCACGCCTGGATCAGTGGGTCTATCGGGTGGATCTCAAGCAGCTGCTGGGCGCCTAACGGATTTGCTGACGCGTTTGGTCTACGGCGACACGCTGACGCGTTTAGGGTTATCAAGTGGCGGCCGTTGAGCAGTTGCCCACGACGTCGTGGGGACGGAGCGCAGGACTGCTCTCGGGTGCCACGGTGCTCATCAGCGCGGCGAACTATGGTTATTCGCTCGCCATCGTTCGCCTATTGCACCCCCGGCAGTTTTCGGCTTTCGTCGCCGGGCAGAGCGTCCTGCTGGTCATTGCTAACGCCTCCATGGCGGCAATCCCGTGGGCCGTGGCCCGTTACATCGCTGTGGAGACCCGGCCCAACGCCCGCAGCGAGGCTTTGCATTTCGGGTTGCGCGCCTCTTTGCTGCAGGCGCTTGCTGCCGCTGTCGTCGCAGAACTCGTCCTCGTCAATTCCAACGGCGCCGCCGTCGCCACGGTGACGGCGGTCGGTGCGGCAGTGCTGTCATTGGCCGCCGGCCCTGTCGGCTATTTGCAGGGGACCGGCCAGGTGCCGCGCATCGCCCGCTATCGACTGGTCGAGGGCACGATCCGGATCGGGTCGGGCCTGCTCGCCGTTCTGCTCATCTCACGGTCGGCATCGATGGGGCTGGTGGGATTTGCGGTAGGCGGACTGGTAATGCTGGGAATCAGCCTGTCCGCGACCCGCGCGTCGTGGCCGCTGCGCAAGCCGGACGCCGCGGAGTCGAGCCGGCTGATCCACCGAAGCATGCGCCTCGGTACGGTCCAACTACTGCTGTGCATGCTGGGTGCTGTCGACACGGTCGCGGCCACCGCAGCCTATTTCTCGGATCGAACTACCGCGAGCTATCAGGCTGCGGCAGTGCTTGGTCGGATTCCGTTGTTCGTGAGCACAGCCGTCTCCATCGCCATTTACACGGAGTTGACGCGGGCTCCGAACGACGAAGCCGTCGCGATGCATGTTCGTCGGATGCTCTGGTTCTACGGGGCCATCACCCTGCCAGTGGTGCTCGCGTGCTGCACGGTGCCGCATCAGGTCCTTTCGCTGCTGATCCCGCGGAGCTACACGTCTGCCGCGACCCTACTTCGATACACGACCCTGTCCGGCGCTGCGATCGGTCTGGTCAACTGCCTTACCACCGCCCATCAGGCTCGCGGACGGTTTCGTTCCAGCATCTTGATCCTCGCGCCGGCCGCTGTGCTACAGCCGATCCTGCTCATCTGGCTCGGACGTTCCTACGGAGTAACGGCTTTCGCGATTGGACTTGTTTCACTGTCCCTGGCTGTCCTGGTAGCCATCACCTGGGATTCTCGGCGTTGGCTGCGGGGCTCACCCGTCCACCTGACGTTGGTGTTCCCCCTGGTCCTCGCCTTGGCGCTGTTAGCAGCGCTGGTGCATTCCCCTGCGATCTGGGTTGCCGCGATCGTTGCCGTCGCCATCGCACTCGTACTCCAGGTGAAACGGAGCTGGGCACCGGATCAGTAGTCCGGGACCGAGAGGGGCCTTAGCTCGGGCTGGCAGCCGCCCAGCAGCTGCTGGAAGTGTGACAGTTCATGAGGTTGACCAGAATCTGGTGGAGCTCCGTGCGCTGAGCGGTCGTCAGCGCATTCGCGGTGTTGTCGATTTCGTAAGGGTCTTTCGCGATGTTGTAGAACTCGAGATCGTGTGTGGCGTCGTCGTATTCGATGTAGACGGCTTCCACCGGTCCGGTGAAACCTGGCAGATGTGGCGCTGATATTCGGATGGCGTTATAGGTCGGCGGGTTGTCGGCCTTGACCTGGTAGTCGGGGTCGGATGGATTGAGGTTGTTCCCGTGGTGCTCGATCAGTGCAGCGGTGCGCCAGGCGGGCGGGCTGGCGTCGGGATGCAGGAGGGGAACGAGGCTGTGTCCATCGGTGGGTTGGGCCTTGATTCCGGCGAGCTGCAGAAAAGTGGGGAAAAGGTCCACGTTCTGGGTGACCTGTTTCACGACCCGGCCGCGCGGAACTCCAGGACCGGCGACGATCAGCGGCACTCGGATATCGCTGTCGAAAGCGGTCTGCTTGCCGGCCTCGAGCCGGTGCTGACCGAGGTGAAGTCCGTTGTCGGAAGAGAAGACGATGTAGGTGTCATTGGACAGATGTTCAGCTGCCAGTGTCGCCTCGGTGTCGGCGACGAGCTTGTCCACGGATTCGACCGCCTGTGCGCGTCGTCGGAAATCCTTGTCCAGCACGGCGATCTCGCTCGTAGTCATCGGCGGCCGTGATCCGAGCCAAGGGGGCGGATTGACGTTGTTGGCGTTGAAGGATGGCTGTCGGGGCGCCTTCAGTCCGGGGAAGTCTTTGGAGTTGCGGGGTGCTGGTGTATACGGGGAGTGGGGTGCGAACGTCGATACTTCGATGGCAAAAGGCTTCTTGGCTGAGCGCTTGATGAAGGAACTGGTGTCTCCGTTCAGGACATCCACGCCGAACGTCCCACCGCCGGAGTAGTAGTTCACGGTGCCATTGTCATTGAGGTAGTAGTTGAACTCCGCGTATCCGGAGTTGTTGCTCACGTGCCAATCAGACCATCCGGGCGGGATAGGTGCCGTCTTGGAGTTCATCTTCGGATCGCCGTAGCCGTTCAGATACTTGCCCAGCAGCGACGTTTGATAGCCGGCGGACTGCAGCGCGACGGCGAACGTGCGCTTCTCCAGGTCTTGCGACTGGAACTTTTGGAAGCCTCCGTCTGGAGGTACGTTCGTCACGACTTTGGAGTCGTGCGGAAACAGCCCGGTGAAGATCGTCGACCTCGATGGGCAACAGAGCGAATCCGCCACGAAGTAATGGCTGAATGTCTCTCCCCGTTTTTCGAGCGCCACGATATGTGGGGCGAACTGCTTGTTGATCAGATCCCAGGAGAGGTCGTCCGTGAGGATGAAGACGATGTTCGGCCGGCTCGGGTGTCCCACCGTCGCAGGCTTCGGCGCGGGCTTGGCGCTGCTGTTTCCGCAAGCAACCAATAGGAGCGCGGCGACGATGGCGAGGATGTAGCTCGTCCGGCGCGCTTCGCGCCCTCGTGCAGGGCGGGATGAGTGCAAAGCTTCCTCGAACTAGTTCGATGCGCCGCTGCTGCGAGCTGCAGTGGGACGCGACGAGTCACTCGGCTGCTTGGCCGCCGTGAGGACCTGTTTTGCCAGCAACCTTTCGTACGTCGAGCGTTGCTCGGCGGCCTTGCCCGCAAAGAAGTCGTAGATCCGGATCGCTTGCGCCAGATGCGCCGCGTTGCGCGGCTCCAGGAGCTCGGCGCGGCGTCGACCCGCCAGCTCTTCGCGCGCCGCGACGGGCCGCGGCACGACGCTTGCCGGATCTTCCCCGGAGTGAACCAACGCGTGATGACGGGCGATCTCGTCAAAGACGCGCTCAACGCTTTCAACACTTTGGTCGAACGGAGGCAGGCGCAGCCCGAACCGGTGGTTGATGCGCCCGATGATCGCGGTCAGGTCCGACGTAGCCTCCTGGAAGTCGCAAACCACGACCTGGTCGACATACGGAACGAGTTGACGGTGGTAGGAGACGTACTCCTGGAGGACTCGTGCTGCCCTTCCGTGCGTGCCGAACACAAGGTAGGAGGAGAGCGTCGACAGTGGCTCGCGCACGAGCAGCACGGTCGGCACGCCTCGCCGCACGGCCGCTTTGACCTGAGCAGGATGGTGCACATGGCTGGCGATGTTCAGGTAGTGATCGGCCGCATTCTGCAGAGCAAAGGTCGTGAACGTGTTACCCGCTCGCGGGAATCCCTCGACGACCAGATCTGTACGGTCGCTGATCTGCCTGCTCAGGCCCAGCGGCGTCAGCCGTAGCAGCAGCGGCAGAAAAGCCGGGTCGTTGCCCAAGAGGTATTTCCCTCGGCGCAGCAGCCGTCGACCCGCGTGACGAATCTCCCGTGCTGGATCTCCCAGCGCGTCGCGCGGATCCATCCTTGCCCTCCGGTTCATTTAAGTGTTTGTGACGCTACAAGGTGTATGTGTTTGGAGCGTGGAGTTTCCGCTCAATTGTTGTTCAATCAGCCGGACTGGACTCTGGGGGCGTCGTCGCCGTTTCCGCGACACGAGACATTTCGCTCCCGGCCTCAGCCAGTTGCCAATCGCTGTCTGCCTCAACGACCGACGCATCGACAGGTTGTTCGTTGTTCGTCTCGCGCCTCGACGTACGCAGGCCCAGACTCAGAATGGTTGCGGCAACGGCCAGCGCCACCGCGATCTGCGCGATGGATGAGAACGCCCCATGCCCCGAGCCGGCATAGGCCTGCTCATGCGCAAGTGTCACACCGCCGGCCACGGCGATACCGGCGACAGCTAGTAACGGGCCGATTCGAGGGATGACCCAGATGGCGAGGGCCAGCGCAGGCACGATCGCTGTGACGATCGGTCCGGCCACCAGCAGCGTGGTGAGACACGCCAGCGCGAGAGCGGCCACGCGCCTTGTGATGAGGTTCCAAACGCGGGGCGGGCTGATCATTCTCCTTCGCTTGGAAGGCCATGCTGCGGCGATCAGCAGCAGTAGTACGAGGAAGGCGGAGAGCACGAGCCCCATGCGGTAGATCTGACCCGGGGTGTTGACGATGTCGACGGTGGTCGCCGCGCCGGCAGGAACGATGAAACCCTGCTGCCAGCCGTCGACTACGAATCGGCGTCAGACGCTTGCCGTTCGCCGTCGCGTGCCACGATTTGTTGAAGTTCTCATGCACGGTCAGGATGCTTTGCGTCGCCGGCTGCGAGCTTGACCTGGCGCGTTTCGGACCCCCACTTGGTGACGGTGACCGGACGGTTCGGCGCCAGGGCCACGGTCGGGAGGCTGCTCAGTGTGAGTGTGGCGATCCCCAGGGATGGACGGTAGAGCGGCGAGGTGCTGGGCTGCGTCGTCACCGTGTGCCGGCCGGCTTTCAGAGTGATCGGCGCAGAGGCGCAGATCCCGAGCGGCACCGGCTGGCCGGCGGCGAGGTCGGCTGCGCGCGCCGCGCACGTAGGTGGCGTACTGCTTGCCGTCGATCGACACGGTCGGACCCGAACCGCAGGCCAGCGCTACGGTCGCGCCCTTCTCCGCTTCGCCAGAGCTGGGTTGCGGTCGACGACAGTGCCGGAAGGGTGGAACTGCGCGGTACGAGGAACCGTAAAGGTTCGGGTGATCTGAGTCTCGACATCGAGATCGAGGCTGGACTGAGGATCTGCCCGATCGCGCGTGAAGACGTAAGAGATGGAGGCGCGGACCGCCCGCGGGGAAGTAGCTGGCGACGTCATTGGGAAGCGCTACCCCGGTATGGATGGTGACGCCCGGAATGGTCAGCTCGCTGATCCCCGGCCCGTAGCTTCCGCTCTTGGCGCCGCCTGCTACCGACGTGATGGTAAGGCGCAGCGTCTTGGTCGGGCCCGCGGGCAGAGCGATTAGCTGCGGCTTTGCGCCACTGCTGACCTTCGTCTGAAGCGAGCCGGCATCCGTGGTGACGCGGAGCGAGGTGATCCGGATGCGCTTGGAACTGTCGTCCAGGAGCTGCACGCTCACGTGATTGGCCGAGATGGCCTTCGGAAAGGTCACCTGCAGCCACTGACCGACGTTGCGCCGGGGAAAGCCGGATACCGACCAGGAGGTGGTCGGATCGCCGTCGATCGCCGACTCCGGGCCCGCCTGTGGCACTGCGCCTAGCACGAAGCCGTAGTGCGATGCGGTCACGGATTGGACGCCGCTCAAGGAGGCCGTCGTCTGGTGGCCGTTCGGGTCCACGTCGAGGCGCACTTGGGGCGCGGTCGATTCCCCGGCGGCCTTTGCACCGGGTGCCAGGAGATAGGAGTCTCCGCCGTGCAGTGACCCGTATTGCTCGTCGCGCCGGGTCAGGGTGTCCGTGTCGATCCAGGCGGTAGGCTTGAGGTCGGCCGGCAGCAGCGCGTCGCCTGCGCTGCCGGCCGCGAGATCCGCTGCCAGCACGGTAGGACGGTTGCCCAGAACCCCGCTCGCCGCGAGGGTCGGCAGCGCCTCAGGACCGCCGCTGAGCACCGCGAGCGAGCTTGCCGGGTAGGCGTCGACGCGGTTTGCACCTGGGAGGGCGTAGATCTCCAGCGATGGGTAGCGCCCGGCGTCGGTGGGTTCTTGAGGAACGTCTGGATGGCCGTGCGGCGGCCGGTGACCAAAGGACCGAACGCAGCGACCCGACGCAGCCCACTTTCGGCGAGGGCGGTATGCACCTCGTCGGTGCTGGGCGGCGTGTCCGAATTCTGCTTGACGAGGTCGTTGCGGACCAGGACGTAGCCGAATCCGGCTCGGGCCAGGGTCGCGGCCAGCGAAGGTGTCGCACGCTGACCGAGCTGTTGCTCGATCCCATCGAGCCAGCGGGTGCTGTTGACTCCGCCGAGCGGGATGATGTTTCGCACCGCCCACGGAGATTGGGCGAGCCAGAGCATGGGTTCGTCGCCCGGGTCGCCCCAGGTGTAGGAGCCGAATCCAGATCCTGGAACGAGCAATGTGCGCGTGCCGTCGGAGGACCTGGCCAGGAAGTCGGCGGCTTGCTGCCAATAGGACGGGACAGCTGCGAAGGAGCCGGGCTGGTAGAGCCGCCCCAGGCCCAGTGGGGCGGCGCCGATCACGACGGCGCCGGCTAGCACTCCGGCCGTCGTCACGTTGGCGACGCGTCGCAAGCGCCCGGTAGCGCTTGACGCCCCGGGTGGCGAGAATTGGCAGGCAGTTGGCCAGCCCTAGGGCGAGCGGCAATCGGATGAGCGGTTGGAATTTGTTGATGTTTCGGAATGCTCCGAGCGGGCCCGTCAGCGCGTGCCGCCAGGAATCTGCCAGCAGTCCGTTGCGGGCTTCCCGCATAGGCGGCGGCGACGGCGACGACTCCGATCGCCAGCGAGGCGATCAGGAAACGTCGCGCCGGCACCCGGATCCGGCTCAGGCCCGCGAGTCCTACACCGGCCAGAACGAAGCTGGCAATGATGGCGGCGGGCGCGCTGATGTAGGTCCAGCCGGACGGAAGTTCGGCCCCGCCGAAGCGGAAATAGCTGAGCCAGTCAGCGGTGCCGCGAATGGTTTCGGGCAGCGAGGTCACCGACGTCGTGGTGTTCGCCGATTCGGTGTAACGAACGAAGTTCAGCCCGTACTCGCCGAGCAGCTTGAGTGGGATGACCCACCACGCGGTGGCGCAGATGACCGCCGCGACCCACCATGCCCGAAGGATCCAGGCAGCCGCGCCCGCGACACATCAGAATCAGCCACAGGCCGGGACGATGAGCATGTTCAACGTGACAGTGGCGTTGATGCCGCCGGTGAGCAGGACAGCGCAGCCCGACAGCGCGGCCGCCCGGCGCGCTGAATATCGGGGGACCGGTCTCGGGTATCCGGTAGGTCGCCCGCACCAGCGGGACGAGTACCCACGGCAGAAGCAGATAGCCGAGCAGCAGCGCCGAGTTGTCGCCGATCCGTGAGAGCACGACAGGCGACAGCGCGTAGGCCATCCCGCCGAGCACGCGACCCCAGCGATTGCCGATCCCGAGCGCATCCGCGAGTCGGACCAGCCCCCAGAATCCGACGACGAGCAGCAACGCAATCCAGAGTCGCTGGGCCACTGCCGGGGGAATGCCTGAGCGCATGCGTCAGCAGGAAGAAGGGGCCCATCGGCACGAGGTAGCCGGTCGACTGGTCTCCGATCGATCCGGTGTCCTGCAGCGGGTTCCACAGGTGCAGCGCGCTGCCCAAGAAACGCCCTGGGTTCAGCACCAGGGCGACTTTGGTGTCGGCGACGATCTTGCCCGGGCTCTGCCAGAGCGCGGCCGCCAGCATCAGGAGCGCCGGCGCGATCAGATAGCGCCGCGGCGTCATGTCACTGTCGGCCACCCTTGCGCCGACGCCACGTCAGCCCGCGCCGGGGGGTCCGCCGTTGCGGGCCGGGCGAGCTCGTCGTCGTGGGCGAATCATCGACGCTGTTCGCCTGCTGCAGTTCTTCTACCGGAGTCACCGGCTTGTTCTCGACTCCTCGACGGGCGTCGTCGACCCGACCAGGACATGACTCTCATCGTCATGGTCGAAGCTCGTAGTCAGATCGGCCGTCGCTCGCCGGACGGCCGATCGCCTCCTGGCTTGGTCACCGAAATCGTTAGATTAGGTTCGGTGGCCGGAGGGGTCATCGATCGTCGTACGGCGGCCTGCGCTCTGGCGCGATGACGGTGTGCTTGCACGAGATCAGCGAACATCTCGGTGACGAGATCCTGGTGCGGCGATGTCTGGTGACCCGGAATGGCCATGGCGCCATCGGCTGCCGGTGCTGCGGCGGGAAACTCCACAATCCGCAGCCCCATCGACAACATGACGATCCGCGCTTTCACATCCGAGGTGAAGCCTGCCGACTGCAGGAGTGCAAAGAGCGGCTTGGCAGCTTCGGCGCGAATCGCAGCGAAGTGGTGGTGTCCGTCGGCGATCGCGGTGGCCGTCAAGCGGCGGGCGAGGCGGCGGTAAGCCGCCGAACTCAATTGCCGCCCGACTCCGACCAAGGACAGGTCGCGACCGGCTGGGGGGCAGTAGCTGAGCACGACGTCGGCCTCTTCGAGCAACCCGACGAGGGCGGTGAGATGTGCGGCGTCCACAGTGCCTGCGTCATCGATGAACGTGACGATCCGGCCGGTTGCTGCCGCGACGCCGGCTCTGGCCACCGTGCCTTTGCCGCAACTCCAAGGCAGCTGGATCAATCGTGCGTTGGAGAAGAGGTGGAGGTGCTCGGCGGCCACGTGGGCGCTGCCATCTCGGCTTGCGTCATCGACGATCACGACCTCGATCGGCCCGAGTATCGGCTCCACCAAGGCGAGTTCCTTCGCGAGGTGGGCCAGGGTGATCGGAAGACGGTCGGCCTCCTCCCGTGCCGGAAGAATTACGCTGAGTGACATTCCCGGCATCTCGTCTCTTCACCCCCAATCACTGTTTCTTCTGAAGTTACTGTGTGATAGATAGCACATGGGGGCTCACTGGCGGTCGGCTTTCCACGGATTCGATGACGCTCCGTGGTCGCAGATCAGTCCAAATGTGCCGAAGTGAGTGATGAAGACCGGGGCGATCGTGCAAAATTCTGATGTCAACGTCGACAATCTCGGCGTCCGTGAATCGGTCGCCGAAGGTGTGGGCGCGCCTTCCGATGACGACATCGACGTCAGCATCGTGGTCCCGGCTTTCAACGAAGGGCGCCGCCTGCCGCATTCGCTGCCGCCCCTTCTCGCCGCACTTGAGGAGTTGGACTCCCGCTGCGAAATCGTTCTCGTCGATGATGGAAGCGTCGACGACACCTTGGCGGTCGCCGCCCGTCATCTCGCCGACCGTCCTGACGTTCAGCTGCTGCAATTGCCTTGGAACTGTGGGAAAGGTGCCGCCGTGCGGGCCGGTGTCAACGCGGCTAACGGCACCCATGTCGTCTTCCTTGATGCCGACCTGGCCAGCGACATGGCGGATCTCCCGAGATTGCTCTCGCTCCTTGAGCATGCCGATATCGCGCTGGGCTCGCGCACGCTTCCGAGCTCCCTCGTGCAGGGACGGTCGACGGCGCGCAATGTGGGCGGCGCGGTGTACAGCCGGCTGGTGCACAAGCTGACAGCCGCGGAGGTGGCCGACACCCAATGTGGATTCAAGGCATTCCGGGCTCCGGCGGCGAAGCTGCTGTTCAGCATGACGGCCTCGAACGGTTTCGGTTTCGACGTGGAGATCCTCACGCTTGCCAGGGCGCTCGGTTTTCGCATCGTGGAATGTCCGATCCGCTGGACCGCAATCGACGGCGGCCACGTATCGCTGCGGCGCCACGGGCTAGGGATGCTGAACGATTTGCGGCGAGCTCGCGTTCATCAGCACCGCGCTTTGACTGAGGCGGGGCACGGCTCAAGTCAGCGGACTGAATCCTGGCAGCCGGAAGTGGTGTCAGGATTCGGACGACGCGGACCGCGCGTCATCTACCTCGACCCACCTTCCGGCGAGACGATGGCCGTCGGGCTCGAAGAGCTCGCGCTGGACTAGGTGCTGCCCGCCCTACGTTCGGCGCCTGCAACCGCTGCCCGCAGACACGGCGAGGAGATGGTCTTGGCGACCCGCCGGTGCGGACTCGAGCGGGCCTTCGAGGTTGTTCGTGGCGCGCCGCAGCGCTGAGGCGACACCCGTTTCGTCGGCCCCGTAGAGCAACACGCGACAGGCCCCGGTGTCGGTATAGACCAGATCGGTTGCTCGTAGGCGTGGCTAGGCGCTTCAGCTGTGTGAGATCTGTGAGCGTGACGACCGAGTCTGCATTGTCGGCACGGCGTCGATCGGCCGAGCGCCGCCGGCGAAAGCGCTCATCGGCCGTCAGGATGACCGAGAGCAGGGCCGCCGATCCGGTCCAGGTGAACCGGGAAGCCCAGGAGCGGCAGGCTTTTTGGTAGTCCAGAGCAAGCTGGGGATCGCTGAGGGTGTCCAGTGCGCGAAGCACGGCAGGCGTCAGGGGGGTGCCCTCTTCGACCAACCATCCGGTCTCCCCGTCGCGTATCGAATCGCGGAGGCCCGGCACCCGGAATGCCAGGGCGGGAACGCCGAGCGCCGCCGCCTCCATCACGCCCAGCCCCCAGCCCTCGCCGTGGGTCGGGTTGATCGTCAGCCACGCCCGTGCGAGCAGCCTGTCGCGCTCGGCGGCGGGCAGGCGACCGTGCCACACGAGGGCTCCGGACGGGATGTCGAGCCGGGCGGCGATGTCGTGCAGACGCGCTTCGTCCGGTCCGTCTCCG
Source organism: uncultured Actinomycetota bacterium (assembly GCA_963737695.1). Lineage (GTDB taxonomy): Bacteria > Actinomycetota > Actinomycetes > Frankiales > Frankiaceae > DATAZK01. Next base: position 881,792 of record CAVTTQ010000008.1, on the reverse strand, counting down.
ACGAGGTGCACAGTCAGGTCAGGATGTGCCGCCGCGAGGTCGGGGATTGCCTGCAGGAGCAGTTCAATTCGCTTGTGGGGGACGAGACGCCCGACGCTGACGATCGTCGGATTCTGCGAGCGCTCGGACACCGACTCGACAGGAGGCGGGTCGACCCCGTTCGTCACCAGAAAGCGTGCACCCTCCAGGCCGAGTGACTCGCGTACTTCATCCCGGGTGGACGGAGACACCGACACCGACGGACGTCGGCGGTAGACCCCTCTGGCGCCGCGGGCCTCCAACTGCCGTCCGATCGACGCTGCCAGCGGCGAGAAAAACAACCCGAATTGCCGTTGGTGGACGTGATGGATCAGCTGGACCACCGGAGTCTTCTGGCGCGTGACGAGCGGGCTGAAGAAGGGGATCCCGTTTTGACAGTCGATGACCGCATCGATGTCGCGGCGGTTCGTAGCCAGCCAGCGCAGCGCGGCGGCGTAGACGCCGAACGTGCCGCCTGCGCGGCGGACGAGGACACCACCATGAGCGGTGAGAGCGGGCAGCCCGGGTGGCCGTGAGGTGAAAAGCGTGACTCGCGCGCCGCCGGCGGCCAACTCCTCGGCGATCCGCTCGGCGAAGACCTCGGCCCCGCCGGCTTGCGGATGCTCCAGATCGCGCCAATTGAGCATGACGATGTGCCGCCCGGCCCAGGCCGTGTTTGCCTGGGCAAGCCGAGTGGTGTCGCCATCGTCCCCGATATCGCCGATGCTCGATTTGTATCTCAGGACGGGACTTGCCGGGCGAGTTTTGCCACTAACGAGACGGGGCGGGCTCCGTGGCGTAAACACAATGCGTGCGGAAGGGGGCTGCTTGCGGCGTCAGAATGGGCGCGTCGGCAAGGCCGCTGATGGTTCTGCTGGCCATCGTGGTCACCGCGGCTTTGGCGGCGTCCTGTAAAGCTGCCCCGCCGACGCCGCAGACTGCGCGCGACGACCATCGCGTCGTCGCGGACGGCGATGTCACCATCCATGTGCCGCCGCACCACAGTGATATCGGTGTGGTGGTCCTTCACAGCTTGGGCAATTACGCGACTGAGCCGGCGGCGCAGGGCTGGTCGCAAGTGGCTGACAGCCATGGGTTCGTCGGCATTTACCCCGAGCGTGGAGATTCCTGGAATGCCGGTCTTTGTTGCGGTACGGCGGCTGCCACAGGTCGCGACGATGTGGCTTGGTTGGCAGATGTCATCGCCGAGGTCCGCGCGAGCTATGGCTTGAAGACCGTCTATCTCGCCGGTTTCAGCAACGGCGGAATGATGGTCGAACGATTTGTCGTGGAGCGGCCGGCTGTCAGTGCGTGTTTCGCCGTTTGGGGGGCGGCTCCTGAAATGCCCCAGAGCGGGTACTGGCCCGGCCAGGGCACGATTTTCGACGGTGCGGTCGACAACATCGTGCCCGCGAGTGGTGGAAGCGTCCGGATCGGTCTACCAGCTGTGGTCACCAAGATCCGTCCGGTGGCGCAAACGGGTGACTGGCTACGTGGTGCCCGGATTCGACGGATCGTCGTTCCCGGCTACGGCCACAAGCCGCCGGAGAACTGGCCCGAGCGCGCTTGGAGCGCCTTGGCAGCATGCGGCCACAGCGCCTGACCGTGGCCATCGCCACGCCTTCCCCGAGACCCCGGACGGGGACCCGGACGAGGCCCGCCAGCCTCCGTCACCAATACTGAGCGCATGCAGTTCCATGTCTTCCTGCCACAGATGCGCCTGTCGTTCCCGCAGCTCGTCGAGCGTGCGCGGGCCGCAGAGGCGGCCGGCTTCCTGGGGATCGCCGGGATGGATCACCTCGCGCCGCCGATGGCGGAGACGCAGCCGATGTATTCGTCCATGGTGACCAACACCTGGCTCGCCGCCCACACCGAGCGATTGACCATCAGCTCGCTCGTGCTGTGTGACTCGTTCCGGCTGCCGGCCGTGCTGGCGAACGAGGCGGTCTCGATCGACCATGCGTCTGGTGGCCGTTACGAGCTGGGAATCGGCTGGGGCTCGGTGCCTGATGAGTTTGCGGTCTACGGCGTGGGTTCGACCAAGCCGCGAGACAGGGTGCACCGCCTGCGCGAGTCACTGGAGGTCATGACGGCACTCTGGGCAGGGGAGAGTGTCGACTTCGACGGCGAATTCCACCACTTGGTGGGAGCACGCCAGGCCGCCAAGCCGCTGAGCCGCATCCCGATCGTCATCGGGGGCACCGGTCCCAAGACCTTGGCGCTCGTGCGTGAATTCGCCGATTGGTGGAACGTCCACATCGGTGCGATCGATCGGGTGCAAGAGCTGCGCTCGCAGGTCGGCGACGCCCGGCTGTCGATCCAGCAAATGGTGGCCTACGTTCCCGATGAGGCCAGTCGCGCCCAGGTGACAGAGATCGCCCTGAAGCGGTTCGGTCGTTCGCACCCGGTGATCGGCTCCGGTCCCGAACTCGTCGAGCACTACGCCGGTCTGCAAAAGCAAGGCATCGAGCGCGTCTACACCTGGTTCTGTGACTTCGCCGCACCCGACTCACTGGCCGGCTTCGGTGAAGAGGTCATCGCGCAGCTGGGCTGAGGCGGATGACGGAGCGGCCGGCAATGAACCGGGCTCCGCTCGGGGGCTCCTGAGTCCAATACCCGTAGACGCATCGGGTGCCGCCGCGTGAGGGGTCGTGCGTGTCGTGAATGACTCCGTCGATGACTGCCGTCAGATGCTTGGAGCACGAGACGACGAGCCGGCCCCCGGGAAGCTCATCGGCGCGAAGGTGGACCTGGGTGCCCGTTCCGATGGCCATCGTCGGCACCCAATACCAGCCGAGGTTGCGCATGAATTGCCTGATCGTGGGGCGCGCCATGCCGTTGCGCGCTGACGATGTACGACCCCGCGGCCGCTCTTGTTTGGCGGCGGCGTTGAGCGCGTCGTACACGGTTTTATAGGGCAGTTGGGCGGCAATGGCGATCGAACGTGCGACGCAGTCGCCGGCCTGTCCGCGATAACCCGCCGCGGCGCGGCCGCCGTCGGTGATGATGATCGCGGTCACGGTTTTGCTCCGGTGTCGGTCATGTTCTCAAGGCGTCGTCACCGTAACGGTGGCATGTGACAGTTCACGGACTTCACCCGGAAGGGGCACTAACGCCATGACTAGCGGTCGCGGATATCCCCGCGCACGCACCCAGTTTCCCTTGTTGCTTGCCGCAGTCGCCGGACTGCCGCTTCTGCTGGGGGTCGCCACCTTTGCCCACACCGGGCCCGGACGGCGCCTTTTCGGTCCGGGTAGCCATGTGCTGGCCAAGCTTGCCATCTCCATTCCGCTATCGCTTCTGCTGCTTGTAGCCCTGGCCGCGGCCCTGTGCATCGCCGCTCGTCGATCAGGACGGAATCGCCCTCGCGGGACGATTAACGGGGCGTTGATCGCATTCGCCATCGCCGTGATCGGGCAATTTGTCGCTTGCTGGATCATCTGTTCCGCAACGTCCGGGGTGCTCGCCCTCGTGCTGACCGCGGGGGTCGCGCTCGGGATCGGTGAAGCGCTTCGCCGGGTCGCTGCCGGCTGGCGCCGTACTCCCGTTGACCAGCTTCCGGTCCCGGTCCCGGGCGAGCTTTGGTGGGCCGCCGTTCCCTTCGAGGAGCGCAACGAGGAGAAGGATCGCCCATGCCTTGTCCTGGCGGTCAGCGGCCGTCGGGCGAGCGTTCTGATGATCACCAGCAAGGACCATTCCTCACGCGGTGGTTATGCGCCCCTTCCCGCGACCGTGTGGCGACACCCTCGACAGACCACCAGTTGGCTTCGCACCGATCGCCTCATTCGGCTCGACCGTGAAAAGTTGCGCCGGCGGGAAGGCAAAATCGACGCCGGCACCTGGGAGCTGGCCAAACGCGCCCAGCCGCGGGTCGCCGGAAAAACCGGCTGATCGGTCGGGAGTACCCGCGCGGGTGAATCAGGACCGGTGCCTTCGGACCGACTTTCGAGAGGATCTGATCCGGCCATCGGAAGGTGGGCATGCGTCCGCGCTCGGCATGGCTGGTGCTCCTGTCACTGCTTGCACTCGCCGCGTTCTGCCTTGAGCTGCAGTTTGAGTGGGGTGGCCCGCGGGTCACGAACTGGGTGGACGACCCGGCCGAATTCTTCGCCGCACTCGGCGCCTCCATTGCCGGTGCCCGGCGCGCCGCTCGCAGTCAGGGACGCTTGCGCTGGTCATGGTCGCTGATCGCCGTCGGGGCGGCCTGCTGGGCGTTCGGTCAGGGCCTCTGGAGCTATTACGACCTAGGGACCAATGAGTCTGCCCCGTTTCCCTCGCTCGCAGACCTCGGCTTCCTCGCATTCCCTGCGCTTGCCTTGACGGGGCTGCTGGTGCGGCCGGCCGCGGCCTTCGCCCGGCACGGACGCATTCGAGTTGTCCTTGACGGGATTCTGGTGGCCGCCTCGCTCTTCGTGCTGAGCTGGGTCACCGCCTTCGGCCAGACGCTGCACGGCGGTGGTGACTCGTTCTCGCTGGCCGTCTCGCTGGCGTATCCGGTCGGCGATCTGCTGCTGCTGACGGTCGCCCTGGTAGTCGTCACGCATGCGAGCGAATCCGCGCGGCTGGGCCTCTGGTTGCTGGCGAGTGCCTTTGCGGCCCTTTCGATTGCCGACAGCGGATTCGCCTACCTGACCGCAGTCGGCCAGTTCGGAACGGGCAACCTGATCGACGCCGGCTGGGTCGCCGGCTTCGCCGTGCTGGCCGTCGCGGCGATCAAGGACCGATCAGGTGCGGAAGCCGCGAACCGGACCGCAGTGTCCAAGCCGGCCCTCCTACTGCCCTACTTGCCTGCCGGGCTTGGACTGGGGCTTGCCTTCTACCAGATCCGCAGCGGGCACTCCGACGATGTGTCGCTGGTGTCCGCCGTCATCATCATGGGTGCGGTTCTCACGCGCCAGTTGCTGGTGCTGCGCGACAACACCCGGCTGATCAGTGCGATCACCCGACAGACGCTTTACGACGAGCTGAGCGGCCTGGCCAACCGCTCGCTGTTCACCGACCGCCTTGAGCACGCGCTGGCGCTCCATCGCCGAGACCTTCGGGAGCTGGCGATCCTGTTCTGCGATCTTGATGACTTCAAGCTGGTCAACGACAGCCTGGGCCATGGGGTCGGCGATGAGCTGCTGGTCAGAGTTGCCGACCGGTGGCGGGGTGCGCTGCGTCCGGGCGACACTCTCGCCCGACTCGGAGGCGACGAGTTCGCGGTCCTGCTCGAGGACGGCGGAGATCCCGCCGCCGTTGCCGAGCGGCTGCAGGAGGGGCTTGAGGCGCCGTTCCAGCTCGGAGGTAATCCCGTATTGGTCCGGGCCAGCATCGGCATGGCGCTGGCTACCGCCGACATGCGCACGCCCTCGGGTGATGAGCTGATGGCCTGCGCCGACATCGCGATGTACCGGGCGAAGCGGGCCGGCAAGAATAACGTCTGCCTCTACGTACCCGGTATGAACCACGAAGGCGCCGCCGATCCCGCCTTGTCGGCGGCTCTCGCGGAGAGCATCGCCGAGGGTCAGATCGCCGCGCACTATCAGCCCATCGTCGACCTGGCGACCGGCAACATTCACGGAGTCGAAGCGCTCGCCCGGTGGCGCTTTGACGAGCAGGACATTCCGCCTGGCGTCTTCATCCCGTTGGCGGAGCGCAACGGCACGCTGAAGGCCCTCACGGACCTGATGCTCGACACCGTCTGCGCCCAGCTGGCGGAGTGGATCGCGCGGTGGTCGCTGCCGCCCGACTTCTGCGTCGCCATCAATGTGCCGGCGGGTCTGCTGGCCGACCGGGAATTTCCGAATCGGGTGATCGCTGCGGTTGAGCGTTATGACCTGTCGGCTGCTCAGATCGTGCTGGAGATCACCGAGGACGGACTCATCAAGGACCCGGCCACGGCTCGGGTCATCTGCCAGCGACTGAACGCCGCCGGTGTCAGTCTCTCCCTCGACGATTTCGGCACCGGCTATTCCTCGCTGGCCCACCTGAGCGCCTTGCCGCTGAAGTACCTGAAGATCGACAAATCGTTCATCGACCCGCTCGGCGGCAGCTCTGACGCCGAAGATCTGCTGAAGGCCATCATGCTGCTGGCGCACCAGATGCGCCTGACCGTGATTGCTGAGGGCATAGAACGCGAGCAACAGGTCGAAATCCTTCGCGGCCTGCGGTGCGAGCTGGCGCAGGGCTTCCTGTTTGCCCGTCCGCAGCCGCCGGCACTCATCCCGCCGCTCTTGCGCAGCGGCGCCCGCGATGCCGCGCTGGGATCTCGCTGATCCTGAGTCGCGCTATTTGCGGCAGCCCCCTAGCGTGAATCTGTGCCGAAGCGCCAGAACGACCCGGCCGCCATGCTGCGCGCGATCGAATTCATGTCCGCCTGGATCGACGATGACTCCGTGCTGACCGAATTCGCCGCTGCCAAGGCTGTCGAAGGGGCTGACGCGATATCACTGGAACTGACCGTCGGGCTGGCGCAGTTGTGCAATGCGCTGCTCGAGCGGGTCGAGAGCGACTCCGAATTTTCCAAGGGGGACCTCCTGCAAATCCTGGCGGGCGTCTTCCTCGCACAGACGCCCGCAGTCAGCTCTCCGGAAAGTCCGACTGCCGGAGGTTAGGCCCCGAAGGCTCGGGACTATCCTGCGACGCGGCAGATCCTTTTGCGCCGTCCAGACCTTCGCGGCGCCCATCGCCGAAAGATGGGTGTCCCATGATTCTCAGCCGTCGCCGTGACCGTAACGGCCGGGTGCTGCGCTCGATGACGAGGCGTTGCATCCTGTGCAACGAGGACACCCCGCATGACGTGATCATGGTGAAGATCCGGCCGCGTCACGGGCGGCTGCGCTGGCAGGTGCGCATCCTTGACCTGTGCAAGCGGTGCGGCAGCCACCGAATTGCCGCCAAGCAGCAGGGGCCTGATGCCGTCTAGCCGATGCCGTCCAGCACTCAGAGTCGGTCGGTCGCCAGGACGGTGACAGGCATCCCGAAGAGGGGGCTCAACCGCGCTTCGTCCAGCTGGTATCCCTCCTCTTGGCTTCCGCGGTGCTGCTGGTAATCCACGCGAACGCCATAGCGTTCGGCCACCGAGATAGGCGCCGCGACGTCCGCGGTCCGGACCACGACGGAGTACACGCCCTCTCCGCGCTCGGCCAGGAATTGGGCTACGTCAGCTGCCTCGGGGCCGGCGGCTGCGGTCGGCGAGATGATCTCTATGCCGCGGTCCCAGTCCAGCAGCACGCGTAGACCCACGTCGGGCAGATCGATGTCGACGAATGCGAATCCCAGCTCCTGCCAGAACGAAGCAGCGCGGTCCTGGTTCTCACGCTGGACACAGAAGACGACGTGGTGGAGTGCCGGCACCGAGTTAGTCACAGCAGGGGTCCCTTCGGTAGCTGATCACCCGATTGCCGAAACTCTTTCACCCGTTCGGTCGTGGACCGTGACTCGGGTCACGGCGAAGTTGAATGCGTGAATGAGACTTCCGATATCGGCCCGTCACGGATTGTTGAATGGGCTGTTCCGGACTGGTTCGAAGACCCGGCTGTCACGGCGGCGAGGGCAGCGTCACGGTTGGCACATCAGCAGTGGAACCGGGCGGCTGACCCCCAGGGCTGGGCGGCGGGAGAGGCCACCCCGCTGCAGCGACTGCTCTACAACCGGATGATCGACTCGGACGTCGCTTACGAGGTCGCCAAGCGCGCTGCTCAGAGCCGGGAGCGCCTCCGCGTATAAACCGGGGATGGTCTATCGAGTGATCCAGTTCTCCACGGGCAATGTGGGCCGTCATGCCCTGCGGGCACTCATCGAGCGGCCCGACCTCGAACTTGTCGGAGTGCACGCGCACGGCGCCGACAAGATCGGGCTGGACGCCGCGCAGCTGTGCGGGCTGCCGGAAAAGACGGGGGTGGTCGCGACCGATGACCTCGATGACCTGCTCGCGCTGAACGCCGACTGCGTCGTCTACACCACGCAGGCCGAGACCCGCCCTGCTGAGGCCATCGCCGAACTGGTGCGCTTCCTGGAGAACGGCGCCAACGTGGTCTCCACCTCATTGGTCTGGCTGGTCTATCCGCCGCACGCCGACAGCTGGATGCGCGATCCGTTGGTGGCTGCCTGCGAACGAGGCGGCACGACGATGTACGTGAACGGGATCGATCCCGGCTTCTCGGGCGACCTGCTACCGCTGGCGGCGCTGAGCCTTTGCGAGACCGTCGAATCGGTGCACGTGCAGGAGATCGTGGACTACGGCACCTACGATGACGCCGAGTTCACCGGGGCCTCCTTCGGCTTCGGTGCCGCGCCTGATGACGAACCGCCGCTGCTTTTCCTTCCCGGTGTGCTTGCCTCCATTTGGGGCGGGCCCGTGCGACTGCTGGCGGACGAGCTCGGGGTCGAGCTCGATGAGCTCCGCGAGACGCACGAGACCTGGCTGGCCACCGAACCCATCGACAGCGTGATGATGGCAGTTGCGCCCGGACATGTCGGTGCGGTGCGCTTCTCCGTTCAGGGCATCGTCAATGGCCGTCCGGCGATCATCATGGAGCACATCAACCGGCTCGGGGCGACGTCGGCGCCGGACTGGCCCAAGCCGCCCGAGGGCCGTCCCGGCGTGCATCGGGTGACCGTCACGGGATCGCCCGGCATCGAGTGCAACGTGCACGTAGGTGGGCCCTCGTCCGGCCACGACCTGGACCACAACCTCGCCGGTGTCATCGCCACCGCTGCCAAAGCCGTCAACGCCATTCCGGCCGTCTGTTCGGCGGCGCCCGGGTTGGTCTCGCTACGCGATCTGCCGGTGTCGCAGGTACCGCGACTGCGGGCGTGACGGAGGCGCTGTGTCTGCGAATACCGTGTTGCTGACCACCGATGAAGGTTCGCGCCTTGCCGTGCACGACCTCGGCGGCGCCGGACCGGCGATTCTGATCTGTCACGCCACCGGCTTCTGCGGCCGAGCGTACGAACCTTTGGCAGCCGTTCTGGCGCCTGAATTTCAGGTGTGGGCGATCGACTTTCCGGGACACGGCGACTCGGATCCGCCGCCGGACGGCGACTTCGCCTGGCACCGGATGGTCCCGCACGTCCTAGCTGCAGCGGAGGCCATCAGCTCCGAGCCCTTGGCTTGCGTGGTCGGTCACTCGATGGGGGGTGCGGTCGCTCTGCAAGCTGCCGCGGACAGCCCGAGCCTGGCGGCCGCGGCCTACCTGTACGAGCCGATCCTCGTGCCGCAGACAGACGAGACCGATGAGCCGGCCAAGCCTCGACCCACCGGCAGAAACCCCATGGCAGAGGGCGCGCGTCGACGGCAGCCGAGCTTTCCGTCCAAGGAGGCGGCGCTATGGCGCTATGCCGCGCGACCGCCGTTGCAGGAGCTCAGTGCCGCCTCACTGGCCTGCTACGTCGACCACGGTTTCGCCACCCATCCTGACGGGACGGTGTGGCTCAAATGCACCCCGGAGAACGAGGCCCGCACCTTCGAAGGCAGCGCCACGATCACGATCGGGAGCGTGGCGAAGGCTGCGTTGTCGACCCTGCTGGTGACCGGCGGTGAACCCGGATCGCCGTTGGCGGCGATGGCTCCACCCGCCGTGGCGGCCCTGCCCAGGGCCGAGTTGCGCGTCCATCCACACCTCGGCCATTTCGGCCCGCTGCAGGGCCCAGGAGCTATCGGCGCGGAGATCGCCGTCCACGCTCGCGGTTAACGCAGGCTTGCCACCTGCTGCCAAGTGCCGGTCGCAGATGCCGTCCGGATGGCGTCGACAGCCGCTTGATTGGCCACGCCATCGGCGAAGGTGGGCGGGATCGGGTCGGCAGGCACTTCAAGGCCGAGAATGCGGTCGCGAAGGATCGCGTAGAGCCGGGTGTAGGGCCCGAGGTCGATACCCATCGAATGCCACATGTCGTACGTGGTGTGCAGGAGCTCAGACGGTGGCGGCGAGGGCACTGAAGGCAACAGGTCCGCCGGAGCCGGCACCTGGCGTGGCCCGGAACCGCTGTCGACCCAGACCTCGTCACCTTGCAGCCAGGCGGCGCCAGTAGTGCCGATGACCTTGGTCGTCGCCAGGAACTGCCCGGGCGCCGCACTGGAGCTGTGCAGCAGGGCCGTGCCCCCGTTGGCCAGCCGAAGCTGCACGGTGTACGTGTCATCAGCCGTCATCTCCAGCGGCGAGAGCGTGGACAGCGTCGAGGTGACCGAGTCGATCTCGCCTAGCGTGACCCGGACCTGGTCAATGACGTGAGTGCCATGGGCGCCAAGCCAACCGCCGCCCTGCGCGGCCTCGCGCCACCAGTCCGGCAGTTCGGCCTTCGGGTCGTTGAGTGAGGGCATCTGCAGCAGGAACAGTCCGAAGGTCGGCGTGCCGATCGCGCCTTCCTGGACTGTCCGGGTGAGCAGTGCCTGGCCCGCTCCAAAGCGAAACTCGGTACCGATCATGTGGACGACACCCGCTGCCTCAGCGGCGTCCAGCATCCGACGAGCCTCGGCGAGGTCGCGGGCGAACGGCTTCTCGCACATCACGTGTTTGCCGGCCGCCACGGCGTCCAGCACGATCGGCCCGTGGGTGTGGGGCGGGGTTGCCACCGCCACGATGTCGATGTCCGGGCGGCTGAACGCCTCCGCTCGGTCCGTCGTCGGGAAGGGGATGCCGAACATGGCCGCCCGGCTCGCCGTCTTCTCAGGGTCACGTCCGATGAGCGCGAGCACCTCGATCCCTGCTGCTTGCAAGGCCCGTACGTGTGTGAGCACGCCGAATCCGGTGCCCACGACCGCTGCCGACAGAGTTGTCATGACAGGCATGCTGTCATGGCGCTGATCATGAGCGGAATGTCCTCAGCGGCCGCCAACTCGCGGCACGAGTGCATGGACAGCATGGGGTTGCCGACGTCAACGGTCGCGATCCCCAGCCGCGTCGCGGTCAGGGGTCCGATCGTCGACCCGCAGCGCAGGTCCGCCCGGCTCACGAAGTGTTGGATCGGCACGCCGACATCGGCTGCCCGGCCGGCGAACCAAGCCTCGGTGGCGGCGTCGGTGGCGTAGGCCTGATTCGCGTTGTGCTTGATCGTCGGCCCACCGCCGAGGAAGGGCGTGTGTGAGGGCTCGTGGCGATCGGCGTAGTTCGGGTGCACGGCGTGAGCCATGTCGGCGCTGATGAGCCGTGACCGGGCGATGGCTTGGTGGTAGGCCTGCTGATCGGAGTCGCCGGTGGCCGTCACCAGCCGCCCGACGACGTCCTGCAGGAAGGATCCGCGGGCGCCTTCGGCTGAGCCCGACCCCACCTCCTCATGGTCGTTGGCCACGAACACCTGCGTGTGCGCTGCAGTCGCGGCGGCCAGCAATGCCTCGGTCGCGCTATGGCTCGACCCGAGGTTGTCCAGCCGGGGCGCGGCGATCCAGTCCGTCCCGGTGCTCGCCGCCGGCTGCGTATCGGCCAGGACGAGGTCCCAGCCGAGTGCGTCGGCAAACCCGAGCTGCTCGAGCAGAGCCGGCTCCGATTCCAGACCGAGCACCGGCACCAGATGGCGCTGCGGATCCAGCACCAGCCCCTCGCGGACGGAGCCGTCGAGATGAATGGCCAGCGAGGGGAGGCGCAGCGTCGTCCCCGCGAGCCGTACCAGCTGGGTCGTTCCGCCCGGCAGCGCGACTCGTCCGGCGACGGTCAGCTCGCGGTCCATCCAGGTGTGCGCCAGGATCCCGCCGTACGGTTCGACGCCGACCAAGTGGTAGCCGAAACGGCTGAGGTCGTGGACCGGTCGGACTTTGAACGTGGGCGAGTCCGTGTGGGTCCCCAGCCCGATCAGGCCGGCATCGGCGAGTGGCTGTTGGCCCACCCTGAAAGCGATCAGGCTGCCGCCATCGCGGATCACGTAGTGCTGGGCGCCCGGCTCAAGTGACCAGCGGGATGTTTCGGAGAGCTCCGTGAAGCCGCCCTCGGCCAGCCGTCTGGTCATCTCGGCGACGGCGTGGAAGGGGCTGGGGGAGGCGTCGATGAACGCGCGCAGGTCGCTTCCGAGGGAACTCATACGTCGACGCTAGACGGTGCTCTAGCCTGCCATCAGCGACAGGCGCGGCACCGCGTGCGTCGACGATGAGTGAGGACGGCCGTCCGGTGACTTCTGACGACGAACCCGCCGGCCTTGTCTCGGCGATGCGTGCGCGAGATCTGCTCAAGGTGCGCGCCGTGTGGATTGCTCCACTCGTCATTACGTCGCTGCTCATCTTCCTGCTGACCTTGATCTACGTCGGCTCGGTCGTCGACCCCGCTTCGCATCTGCATGGACTGCCGGTCCTGTTGGTGAACGACGATGCCGGCGCCGAGGTCGGATCGCAGCAGCTCAACGTCGGCAACCAGGTGGCCAAGGCATTGGAGACCACCGAAGCGGTGTCCAGTCGGCTGGATCTGCAGCCCGTCACGTTGGCCGAGGCCAAAGAACGGATGGATAAGGGCAGCGATTACGCCACGGTCGTCATCCCCAGGAATCTGACCGAGTCGATTGTGGCGCTGGCCAAGACGAACGGCGTCGGCACCGCACAACCGCTGCAACTGCTGACCAATCCGCGCGCCGGGAGCATCGGAGTGGGTCTGGCGACAGGGGTACTGAATCCGGCCGTTGCCCAGATCTCGGCGGGCGTCGCGAAGCAATTGGCGAAGCTGGACCCCGCGGCAGCTGCCAACGCCTCGAGCGGCGGGCCGCTGGTATTGACGCCGGTCATCTACCGGCCCCTGCCGCCGCGATCAGCTCTCGGTCTGAGCGCCTTCTACCTCGCCCTGTTGACGATCATGTGCGGCTTCCTCGGCGGAACCTTGATCAACTCGACGGTGGATTCGGCCCTCGGCTACGCGACGAGTGAAATCGGGCCGAAGTGGAGTCAACGACCACCCGTACCCATCAACCGATGGCAGACATTGCTGGCGAAATGGTCGATGTCCATTGTGGTCGTGCCCATCCTGGCGGCCATCATGATCGCGGTCGCGGTCGGCATTCTTGACATGGATGCTCCAAACGTCTGGCTGTTGTGGTTTTTCACGTCATTCGCGGCCATCGTCGTCGCGCTCGGCACCCTCGTTTTCTTCGCCGCGCTCGGCAGTCTGGGTCAGCTCGCGGCCATTCTCGTTTTCGTCTACCTCGCTCTTGCTTCGTCCGGCGGCACCATTCCGTTGGCGGCGCTTCCTCCCGTCCTGAAGTTCGCCGGCGAATTCGAGCCGCTCCGCCAGATCCTGGATGGGGTCCGCGCCATCCTGTACTTCGATTCTGCGGGCCCGGCGGGCCTCAATCGCGGCTTCCTGATGACCAGCGTTGGTCTGGTTCTCTGGCTGGTTCTGGGAGCTCTGATCACCACTTGGTATGACCGAAGAAAGCTGTATCGGATGCAACCGGAGCTGATGGCCTACGTGCACCGGTCGGTCCAGGCCTACAGCGAGCGGGATCGACCCGATCAGGTCGAACAGCCTGAAGAGGCTGCTATTTCACGAGATACGTAACGAATCCGTCTTCGGACGTCGTCAGCTCGACCTCACTTCCCACCAGCGACGGGCCGCCGGCGATATCTCGAGCCAGTCCGGGATCGCCAGCGCGAGCCCCGGCACGTGACCCATCCGGCAGCCGCGCAATGATCGGTGCCGCGATCGGGCCGTCGTCCTTGTCATGCAGCACCGTCGCGGCGTCGACAACCGCCGTCCCATCGGCCGAAAATGCTGTCGCCACTGGAGTTTCCGCGCTTTCCCCGAGGTCCAGGATCTCGCATGGGCCGTCCCCCACGCCGTAGAAGCCGAGCGCGAAGTCGTTCATCATCCCGCCGAGCGAGACGGCTCCACCGACGGTCTCAGGGTGTGCCCGCAGGTCCTCCACAAGGCAGGCCAGGCCGTGCAGTGAGTAGGACGCTCCAGGCCCGCCGAAGTAGGGAAGTCCACCGGTCGTTGTCCGTGGTCGTTCATCGCCCGGGTGCAGGCCCAGGGCGCCCGAGATGACTTTTACTGCCGCCGGGAAGCACGAGTACAGGTCGAATTGCGTCACATCAGCGACGTCGACACCGGACAGCGTCTGGGCCGCTTGCACCATGCGGCAGAGCATTTCCGAGCGGTGGTAGACCGGACGTGCCGACGGTGGACCGGCCTCCTTCCCGCGCACCAGCACGAGCGGCCGCACGGCCGGCGACGATCCCTCGGCTGCCCGGGCGATCACGAGCGCCGCAGCCAGGTCGACCGTCGGGAACGAGCACATCAATTTGGTGTAGGGCTCCGCCACCAGCCGATTGTCGGCGCTCGGGGTGGCGATCTCGTGTGCGGTTCGGGGGGTGGGAAACCAGGCGAGATCGGGCCGGCGGGCAGCCACTTCGGTGAAGGGCGCCAGCAATCGGCCGAGCGATTCCCGATGGTCCGCCGGCGCCAATCCATCCGACAGGGAGCTCTCGACCAGCGCGAAGTACGAACTCGGCATGCCTGCCCCCGCGGCGATCTCGGGGATTCGCGCGTGGTAACGGTGGTGCGCAGCCTCCCTGACATCACGGAGTACGGGAGCGCCGGCACCTTGCGACCAGCGCGACGTAGGCGGCGCCGGCGGCTCGATGCCAAGGCGCCGGGCGCGGCGCACAGACGCGTCGGCAATGCCGCCGACGATCAGCACGGCCTCGACCTGCCCGTCCAGGATCGCCTGGCAGGCCTGTGCCATGAGCTGCTGCGGGCCGGCTCCGGTATAGCCGGTGACCGTCCGGATCCCAGGAGGCACTCCCAGCCGTTCGGCCACCAGCTGGCTCGCGTCGTCGGTGCTGTAGGTGGACAGCGGGGTCGCCAGGACCCCGCCCAGGCGGTGGGGCGAGATGCCGGCGTCCTCCAATGCGAGGTTCGCCGCATCCACCAGGAGTTCGACCGGATGCGCGATCCGATCGTCGTCCTTGTTGGCTACCTGTCCGACACCGGCAATGACTGCAGTACTTCGCGTGCGATCGATGTCAGCGCCTCTGGAAGTTCGGCGTGCGCTTCTCGGCAAAGGCGCGGGGGCCCTCTTTGGCATCCTCGGAGGCGAATACGGCGTCAGCCCGCTCGTCCTCGTTGGCAAAGCCTTCGTCCTCGGTCATGCCGCCGGTCTCCCGGATGGTTCGCAGAATCGCCTCGACCGCGAGCGGGCCGTTCCGGCAGATCTCGGCGGCGATTTCCTTGGCCTTGGCCAGCGCCTCGCCGGCTGGAACGACCTCACCGATGAGGCCCAGTTCGAACGCGCGATCCGCGGTGATGTGGCCGGCGGTCAGCAGGATCTGCGCTGCCGCCGTGTAGGAGATCTGGCGCGGCAGCCGCACCGCTGAACCCATGCGGGGGTAGAGCGACCACCGTGCCTCGGAGACACCGAAGCGGGCGGTCTTGCCCGCCACCCGGATATCGGTTCCGAGCAGGATTTCGGTGCCTCCGGCGATGGCAACGCCTTCGACCGCAGCGATGATCGGCTTGTTCGGCCGACCCGTCTTCAGGAAGCCTTTTTTCGCAATGTCCGGGTCGGTGGCCATCCTGGCCCGCACGTCGATGCCGGTGTCGTCGTCGGCATCGCCGGCCATCGCCCGCAGGTCGGCGCCGGAGGAGAAGTTGCCCTCTGCGCCGGTGATGATGATGGCGCGAATGTCGTCGTCGGCATCGGCTTCGGCATAGGCGTCTGTGAGGATCACGAGCATGGAACCGGTGAAGGCGTTCATCCGCTTGGGACGGTTCAGCGTCAAAATCATCACCGGGCCATCGCGTTCGACGATGACCGGACTCACCATGTGCTCACCTCATGCGTCATAAAGGGGAGTATCAGGCACCGTGCAACGCGACCGGGAAAGGGGTGCGTGATGGCAGAGCTCAACTACCGCCAGGCGCTCGTCGGCCAGAACGATTTGCTTGGTGATGTCTTCGTCGGCGCCGACTGGTCGACGCCGGTACCCACCTGCCCGGGGTGGTCGCTGCTCCAGCTGCTCAGGCATGTCGGACGGGGCGACCGATGGGCCGCCGAGATCGTTCGTGCCGGTGATCCAGGCCCCGACGGCGGCGGTATCGACCCACGGCAAGTCGCAGGTGGACGCCCGCCCGATGACGAGGCCGGTGCCATCGAATGGCTACACGCCGGACCGGTGGCCCTGCTGGATGCCGTCTCGGCGGCGGGTCCGGACTCCCCGGTGTGGACCTTCGTCGGGCCGCGGCCGGCCAAGTGGTGGATCCGCCGCCGGCTGCACGAGGCGACGGTCCACCGCGCTGACGCCGCCCTGGCCATCGGTCGGACCTATGAACTCGATCCGATCCTTGCGGCCGACGCGATCTCCGAGCGTCTTGACCTCAATGGCGGCTTGGGGATGTCGCCCCCTTCCGAGGAGGAGACGTCGGTCGTGCTACGTGCCACGGATGTCGACGTTGACCTGCCGGCGTGGGTACTTGCCGGCAGTGCAGATTCAGCTGGGGCCGGCGTCCAACTGACCGGCCCCTCCAGCGAGCTGTTGCTGGCGCTGTTCGGTCGCCGGAGCCCGCAGGAGGCCGGGCTCGACATCAGCGGCGACGCCGGACTCTGGGAGCAATGGCTCAGCAAGAGCACCTTCTGATGGGCGGCGAGGTGAGGGCTTACCCGGTCCCGGTGGAAGCCGGCCAGGTGACGGCATTCCGGCGCGCGGTCGGTGACCTGGACGCGGCCGTTGAGCCGGACGGGATCGCGCCTCCGACGTTCCTGATGGCGGCAGACCTGTTCGACCCCGAATACCGGCGACGCCCACGCGCCGGTCAGGACTGGCCCGGTGGCGCTAACGTGCCGGCGGGTGGTGGCGCCGGATTTCATGCCGAGCAGACGTTCACCTACCACCGCCATCCCCGGGCCGGCGAGGTCCTGACGGCGACCGTCCGCCCCGGTCGTCGCTGGGAGAAGGCGGGTCGGCGTGGTGGCCGGCTCGTCTTCACCGAGACGATCACGGACTTCACTGATGACACCGATGCGTTGGTGGCCAGCGCTTCGTTCGTGTCAGTGGGAACCGAACGCAAGCCGACGCCGTGAAGGCGGGGGAGGAATTCACCTCGGTGGTTGTGGAGAATCTCAATCGCACCCAGCTGGTGATGTACGCGGCCGCTTCCGGTGACTTTCATCCCGTCCATCACGACGACGTAGTGGCCCAGGCCATGGGTTTCCCATCCGTCTTTGCCCACGGGATGCTGACGATGGGACTCACCGGCCGATTCCTGGAAGAGGTCGTCGGCAGGGGCGCTCTCACCCGTTACGGGGCCCGCTTGGTCGCCCAGGTTTGGCCCGGAGACACCCTCACGACGACCATCACGGTCATGTCAATCGATGACGGTCTGGCCGAACTGGCGCTGCGGACGCGCAATCAGGACGGGGTCGACGTGCTCGAGGGATCTGCCGCCGCCCGGGTCGCCTGAGCCACACCATCGGCCGTCCCATCTCCAGCACATCTACGGGCGTCATTTTGCTGTCCATGCAATAACAGCAACCCCCGATTCACGGAGAACGCCCGATGACGGTTACCGAGGCTCCTGCGAAGGACTCGTTAGACGCCTTCTTGGAAGACGCGTCGCTGGAAGACACCACCCGGCCGTGCGCGGCGTGGAATCACCATCGACCCTGCGATCGGCACGCGCAGTACGCGGCCAGGGTTTGCTGCCGGGACTGCGGTCACCGTCAGGTCTTCCTCTGCCGCCGCGACTTTCGCGGGCTGCGGGAGCGGGGTTGGACGCGTTGCCACTGCTGCCACGGAGGACGGCTCGAATTCCTCTACGGCTGCCGGCTATAAGCCGCCGACCGCCGCGGCGTTCTTCAGCTTGTCCGCTTGGCGTCCAGCCCGCGCGTGAAGTCCTGCGGGATGAGCAGGTCGGAGGGGCTGAGCTCGGAGATGGAGCTCTTGCCAAGGCCCAGCAGCGACGAATCGATGCCCCCGCGCAGGATGTCGAGCACGTTCTCGACCCCCGCCTGGCCGTTGGCCGAGAGCCCCCACAGGTAGGCGCGCCCGATCAGCACCGCGCGAGCGCCGAGAGCCAGTGCCTTCACCACGTCGCTTCCGCGACGGATGCCGCCGTCCAGCAGGACCTCGATCTGGTCACCGACGGCCTCCGCGATCGCCGGCAGCGCGCGGATGGTGGCCGGCGTCCCGTCGAGGTTGTTGCCGCCGTGGTTGGAGACCGAGATGGCGGTGGCGCCGGCATCGACGGCCCGGCGTGCCTCGTCGACGCGGATGATGCCCTTGACCATGAAGGGGCCGCCCCACTTCTCCCGCAGCCACGCCACGTCGTCCCAGCTGGGCAGCGGAGACTGCATCCACTGGCCGTAGGCGCCGAAGAAGGTCGGCGCGGGCTGGCCCGGCTCCGCCATGTTGGGAACCGTCAGGTCAGGGATTGCCTTGTCCTTGCCGAAGGCCCAAAGCCAACGCGGATGGGTGAGGGCTTCGGGGGCGAAGCGCATCGCCTCCTTGAACGTGACCTTGTCGGGGATGTGCGGGCTGCCCCAGTCGCGCCCGTTGGCGAAGGACCAGTCCAGGGTCACGATGACGCCGACCACACCCGCGGCCCGGGCCCGCTCGACCCGGCGCAGCATGTCCTCCTTGGTGCCCAGCCAGTACAGCTGGAAGAAGGTCTGCGGGTTCGCAGCCACCACGTCTTCAACGGCCTTGCTGGCGAAGGAGCTCAGGCCCATCGCGGTGCCGCGCGCCGCCGCGGCTCGGGCGACGGCCACCTCCCCGTCAGGATGGACCGCCTGCACGCCGGTCGGGGAGATGATGACGGGCATGGAGATGGGCTGACCCATCGCGGTGGTCGCCATGTCGCGCTTGTCGCTCAGGCCGGCGGTGTGCGGCGCAAAGCCGAGTTCGCTGAAGGCCGCCTCGTTGTCATCGCGCGTGACGCCCTTTTCCGAGCCTGCGACGAGCGCGCCGTAGACCGATTTGGGCAGCCGCTTCTTCGCGCGCTGTTGCGCGACGGCAACGGTCTCGAACCACTGGTTGGCCATGATTTTTCCTCTTGCGGGTTGCTTGGTCGGTCGGGCTTAGGTCAGGTGGAGAACATTCTGGAGATGGCGCGGCCGGCGTCACGGTAGGTGCGGGCCACTGCCAGCCGGCCGTGACCCGCCCGGGCCAGGTCGCGGGCGAGCTCCAGGTCATGCTCGCCGGAAGTGTCCACGAGCACGTCCAGCCGCGGGAGCCTGGCAGCTGGACCGCGAGGATCTGGTCCGGCGTTATGAAGGCAGTCCGACAACAGCAGGACGCGGCCTTCACGCGCAGGCACCTGGGCGAGCTGGCTCGCGGCGGTCTGCAGTGGGAAGGCGATGTTGGTCAGGCCCCGAGCCGGCATCCCGAGAAGGTTATCGAGTACGGCGCCCGGTGACGTCGGCCGGCCCAGCGGGACCAGCAACGCGGCGTCGGACCAGAAGGCGATGACGGCGAGATCATCGCGCGGCAGTTCGCCGTACAGGGCGCCGACGGTGGCAGCCGCGGTGCGCACCCGCTCGCCCCGCATGGAACCTGAGACGTCGACCACCAGCACGACCGAGCGATGGGTGTGCTCGCGTTCGCGGACCACGATGTCGTCCTCGTCAGGCACCGGGTGCTCGACCAGTTTGTCCAGCGTCGCGTCGAGGTCGATGTCATCGGACTCCCCGTGGAATCGGATGCTGGTCAGCGTGCCCCGGCCGCCGGTCAGCGCTTTGGTGGGGCGCGGCTTGGGAATCGAGAGCAGGGCCGCGATGTGGCGGGCGCGTCGAAGTGCTTCGGGGTCGACGGTCGAATCCAGCGGGATCCGCCCGGCCAGCTCCGCGTCGTCCTCGGTGACCGCGGCGGCGCTGCTGCCCGCGCGTCTCGTCGTCGGCGATCCGGACTTGCGCTCGCCGCGGGCCAGGAGTCCCGCGCCGCCGGCGGCGCCGGTTCGTAAAGCGTCGGGTCCTCGGTCAGCGTCTTGGGCTTTCGGCGCAGCGGCTTCCTCGTCCGCTGACGCTCAGCCCCGGAGCCTGGACGGCGTACCGGAGAGTCCGCTGCCACGTCCCTTCAACCGGGTGCTGCTGCTGAAGCGGCGAGCAGGAAGTGGTCGAGCCAGATCTGGCGGAGCACGCCTTCCGGTGAGGATTCGGTGGTGTCGTCGAGGTGAATGCGTCCGGAGAGGGTGACCGTCATCGCGTCCCAGACGGTCTCGGCGTAGCGGGTCCTTGGATCGTCGGGCGCTTCGAGGTCGATCCGGCCGGTGCCCGCTTCGACGATTCCGCGCAGCGCGAGCAGTTCGCCCGCGACGAGCGTGAGGTCGATCGCGCCGCGCACACTGCTTCCCTGCCGGATGTCGGGGTTGTCACGCGTCGCCCTGGTCAACAGGACGGAATCGCTACGGATGTGTTCGGCCAGCTCCGGGGTGACCTCGTGGTGGGGGATCTCGGCCTCGCGCTGCACGATCGCGCGCTCGGCGGCCTCGTCCTGGTAGTCGATCGCCAGCCGGCACATGCGGTCCTGGACGCTGGTCGAGAGCCGATTGGTCCCGACGTTGTCGTAGGGATTCATCGAGGCGACAACCCGGAAGGTGGGTGCTGCTTTGACCAGCCCGAGCCGCGCGACCGAGACCTCGCGGTCGGCCATCGCCGTGAGAAGCGTATTGAGGGTGTCTTCAGGCGCCCGGTTGAATTCCTCGATGTAGAGGAAGCCGCCTTCGCGCATCGCCGTTAGCAGCGGACCGTCGACGAAATTGTCCGCGGTGTAATCCTCGCGGAGCACCCGGGCCGGATTGTGATGCCCCAGCAGCTTCGCCGGCGTCAGATCAGCGTTGCCTTCGACGAAGACGAGGGGGACTCCCCATTCACGGGTGATCGCCCGCAGGAGCGTCGTCTTGGACGTGCCTGGCGGGCCTTCCAGCACGATGTCCCGGCCGGTCGCGACCGCGGCCAGGACGAGGTCCAGCTCACGCTCACGGCCGACCACCTTGGCCCGGATGCGCTCGCGGACCCTGCTGACCTCACCGACGTCCTCGCCGGTCGCTCTGACGCTCACGTGATGACTGTGCCAGCTGGCGTCAGCTGATGGCGCCTCCGCCGTCGACGGTGAACTCCAGGCCGGTCACGTAACGGGCTTCCTCGGAGGCCAGGAAGAGAACGGCGTTGCTGATGTCCCGCGGGTCGGCGGAGTCCAGCGGGGACGTGCTCTGGAAGACGGGCCCTACCTTGGGGTTGGCCATGATCATTTCGTTGAGCCTTCCGAGACCGTCGAGCATCGGGGTCTTGACGCCCCCGGGGTGCACCGTATTCACGCGGATGTGGTGCTGCGCGAGCTCGTTGGCCATGGCGTGCGCGATGCCGACAACGGCGTGCTTGGCCGCCACATAGGGCGCCATGAAAGGCAGCCCTTTGATTCCGGCGAGCGAGCTGGTGGCGATGATCGACCCGCCGCCGTTGGCGATCAGGTGCGGCACTGCGACGACCATCGTGTTCCAGACCCCGGTCAGGTTCGTGTCGATCGTGTCCTGCCAGATCTGAGGGGTGACCTCGTCCCAGGTCTGAATCGTGCAGATACCGGCATTGGCCACCACCACGTCGAGATGGCCCAGCTCGGCGACTCCGGCGTCGACGGCAGCCTTCAGCGCCGCCGGATCGCGGACGTCTGCCTGATACGCGAGAATGCGCCGGTCGAGTGCTTCGACCGCTTTGACCGTGTCGTCCAGGTCGCTCTGGGTCGGCATGTCGTAGTCAAGGATGTCGTAATCCGCGGGGAGGTCCACCGCGATGATGTCGGCCCCCTCTTCGGCCAGGCGGATGGCGTGTGAGCGGCCCTGGCCGCGAGCTGCCCCGGTGATGAACGCGACCTTGCCTTGAACTCGACCCGTCATGGCCCCACTCTTTCAGGAGGGCGGATGGCCGCTTCGGCGAGGGGCAGCGTGAAGGCCACGGACGCGCCGCCGCCGGGATTGTTGGAGGCACTGACGCTGCCGCCGTGGGCCCGCGCAATGGTGCGCACGATCGCCAAACCGAGCCCGGTGCTCGTGCTGGCGTCACAGTCCCTGGCCGTATCCCGGCTCCTGGACGTGTCAGCCCGCCGGAAGCGCTCGAATGCGACCGGAAGGAAGGATTCCGGAAAGCCCGGCCCGTGGTCGGTCACTGTGACCGTGACGAATCCCTTGTCGTTTCCGGGTGTCGTCCCAGGTGTTGTCTCAGGAGTCGTCTCAAGGGTTGTCGAAACGGTCGTTCCGGACGGCGCGAAGCGCACAGCGTTGCTGAGCAGGTTGTCCAACACCTGACGAATCCGGTCGCGATCAGCCGGGACGAGGACATGACACCCGACAGGCGTGGCGAGATGGACTCCCATTCCGGACGCGTGGCGCCGGCGGGCATCTACCGCCTGGCACGCGACGGCGCGCACATCGACCGGGTTCAGGTGCAGGAAGGGGCCTTCCTCGGACTGGGCAAGCAGTAGCAGGCCTTCCGAGAGCCGGATCAGCCGGTCGGTCTCAGCGGCGGCGATCGTCACCGTTGTCGCGAGCTGGTTCGCGCTGCGGCCTGGTCGCCCGGCCAGTTCCAGCTCTCCCTTCAAGACGGTGAGGGGTGTTCGCAGCTCGTGCCCGGCGTCGGCGACGAAGGCGCGCTCGCGAGCCAGCGCCTCATGCAAACGGCCCAGGAGGGCGTTCATCGTGACTGCCAGCCGTGACACCTCGTCGCGGGTCTTGGGGATGCGCAAGCCCGCTCCGGCGTCCTGGGCGTTGAGGTCGGCGGCCTGGGCCCGCATCAGGTCGACGGGCCTCAGCGCGGCCCGGGCCAGCAGGTAGGAACCCGTAGCGCCGAGGAGCAATACCAGCGCACCGAAAAGCAGCAGCTGATGCGTGGCCCGGCGCAGCGCGTCGTCGACGACCTCACGATTCGCACCGACGACCACGACTTCGCCGGGGCGCCCGCTGGGGGCGGCGAACAAACGCACGTGGTAGGCGTTCGGCTTCGCCCCCACCGAAGGGGCTGCCGTGATCGTCGTATCGAGTGTCAGGTGACCGCGCGCAGCAGTGGCGAGCTGCGCCTGCGACAGGAGGGACTTGGGCGGCAGTCCGTTGCTGGTCTCCAGCACCTGGCCCGACGACCGGATGACTTGAGCGATCGTGTCGCCGAAGCCGAGCAGCCCGCCCGGGCCGGTCTCCCTGATGTCGTCGGCGTCGTTCTGGAGAACTTCGGTCTGAAGCGCTACCGCACGGGTGCGCAAGGAGGTGTCCAGACTCGCGTTCAACCCCGCGCCGAGATCACGCCAATACGCCCAGCCGCCGACCGCCAGCAGTAGCAGCGTTGCCACGGTGAAGACCAGGGCGAGTCGAAGCCTGATGGGCACGGCGGCCTCAGATCACGGTCGGAGTGGTCTCAGCCGAGTCCGAATCGCTGTCGGCAAGCGCGGGCCCGGGCTCATGCCGGAGCCGGTAGCCGACTCCTCGTAGCGTTTCCAGCTGGCTGACGCCGAAAGGCTTGTCGATCTTGCGTCTCAGGTAGCTCACGTACTGGTCCACCACATTGCTGCCGCTGTACATCGGAGCCGTCCACACGTGGTGGAAGATCTCGTCTCTGGTCAAGACCTCGCCGGTGTGCCGCAGCATGAATTCCAAGAGCGCGAACTCCCGGCCCGACAGCGCGATCTCGTCCTCTCCCCGCCTGACGGCGTGGGAGGCCGGGTTGAGGGTGAGATCGCCGGCCTGAAGAACGGTCGGGCGCGCGGATGCACCTCTGCGGACCAATGCCCGCAGCCGCGCCGACAGCTCGGCGAATCCGAAAGGCTTGGGCAGGTAATCGTCGGCTCCGCTGTCCAGCCCGCGGACCCGGTCGCTGATCCGGGTCTTGGCAGTGAGCATGAGCACTGGAGCCCACCGCTCAGCAGTGCGAAGCTGCCGGCAGACCTCGAAGCCGTCATGGCCCGGCAGCATCACGTCGAGCACGATGGCGTCGTAGTCAACGGCCGTTGCATGCGCCATTGCTTCGGTGCCGTCGCGAGCGAGATCGATCGTGTATCCGTCTTCCGTCAGCCCGCGTTGCAGCATGTCCGCCACGCGCAGGTCGTCCTCCACTACCAGGACCCGCATGCCCCGAAGGTAGGCACCGCCTTATGTGGATCAGATGTCAGAAGCGGGCGGGATCGGGCCTTTGCCAGATCTCCCAGGAAACATTCAGCCTGCTCTGATGGCGCTGGTAGGCCGGGTACACCCGGCGAAAGTGGGTCGCCACGTAGAGCCACGTTGTCCGTGACCACTCGGGCGGGGGACCCCGGTGAGCTCTGAGCAGCAGGACGTCAGCTTGGGAGAGTTGGGCCCGCAGCTGGATCTGCCACAGCTGAATCGACTGGAATCCCGCTGGGTAGAAGTGCGCCGGCCGTGCCCCGTCGAGCAGGGTCAGGGCGTATCCGCGCCCGTCCACCCACTGCCGGCAGCCGGGACGGTCCGGGCTCAGCACATCGGCGGCGATCGCCAGGCTCGGCGAGTCGGTGAATACGCATGAGCCGCGCTTAATCAAGGGCCGCATCGCCGCCGTGAGGCTCGGCTGCTGCCTGCCGTGCAGGAAGAGGTCGGTGCGGTGCAGTCCGGACAGTGCCGTCAGGCACAGCAATGGGGTGAGGGCGGCAGCCAGGGTGTAGTCCATCCGCGGGCTGCGCGCCGGACGGCTGTGGATCAGCACACCCACGAGCAGCGCCCAGGGGAGGGCGAGGAACGCCCCATAGTGCGAGAAGTAGGAAGGTGAGCGCAGGAAGATGGCTCCTGACAGCACCAGGACGCCGGCGTAGATCCGACCCGGCCCCTGCGCAGGGGCGGTGCAGCAGGCCGCGATGAGCAGGGCCACCATGACGCCCACCACCCAGGCCGGCACCGGGTGGTGGCTCAGAGCCGAGAGGCCTAGGGCGTCCGAAAGCCGTTGCAGGGCAGTCAATCCGCCCGATGGCGGACGTTCCACCTGTACCCGGAAGACGTCCTCGATCAGCCGGGAGGGTGCTGCCGCCAAGAAGGGGCCGAGCACCCCGAGAAACCCAGCCGCTGTGCCCGCCAGATGCCAGCCGCCGCGTCGCCATTCCCGGCGGGAGGCATACCAGCCGGCCACGACGATCGGGTAGATCAGCGCAAACAGCTTGATATCGGCGCTGACCCCGAAAATGACTCCGCTGATGATCAGTGCACGGCGATCCGCGCGCTCCGGACCTCCATTCCGCAGCAGCCGCCGCAGGGCCAGCAGCACTCCGAGATTCACCAGCGGCTCCAGCAGCACCGTTCTGCTGGCGATCAAGACGTCAGCGCAGAGCGCGTACGCGACCACTGCGGCCAGCCGACCCGGACGCCCGCCCGGAGTCAGCCGCCAGATCAGGATGATGCAGGCCGAGCCGCATCCGGCTACCAGAACGCGCGCCACTGCCATCGCCGCCGGCTCGCCGATGAAGGAGCCGAGCAGGGCGACCGGCGAGAGCAGCAGGGCAATTCCGGGGGGCTGGAGAAAGGCGAAGGAACGGTAAGGCAGGTGTCCATGAATGAGGTTGAGCGCTGCCGCATAGTGGACGCCGTCGTCGTACTCCTGCTGCCCCCACAGCTGATGAGTCAGCAGCTGCGGGATCAGGACCAGAGCGGCAAACGCGAACGCCAGCAATGCCGGTAGGAGGTGGGCCGAGCCGGCGCCTCGTCTCGGTGTCCGGTCCCTGGTGGATCGGGGGCTCGAAGCAGTCGGAGGCGCCAACTGCTGAAGCGATCCGGCCGTCGCTGCGTGCGAGCGGTACGGCGGCGAGTCCACGCTGATCAACTGTGGCGCCGAGCCGTGTGGTGGCGGTGTCAGTCTCCGATCACCGCGGAGGGCAGCCATCCGCCTAAGCTCGTGAGGTGGATCTCGGGCAGCTGACGGCAGACCTGCCGATCGGCGCTGTCCTGACCGATCGCGACGTCATCGACCGCTACCGGCGAGATTGGGCCGGCGACCCGAACGCCGGCTGGCCGGTCGCGGTCGTGAGAGCGACCTGCACCGAGGATGTTCAGACAGTCCTGCGCTGGGCGACGCGCCACGGCGTGCCAGTGGTGCCGCGCGGGGCCGGCTCGGGGCTGTCGGGCGGATCGACCGCGGTCGACGGTGGCCTGGTGCTGTCGTTGGAGAAGATGCGCGACATCCGTATCGACCCCGTCTCGCGGGTGGCCATCACGCAGCCCGGCCTGCTCAACGTCGAGGTGAAACGCGCCGCCGCGGAGCAGGGCCTTTGGTACCCACCCGATCCGTCCTCTTTCGAGATGTGCTCGATCGGCGGCAACGCGGCGACCAACGCCGGCGGACTTTGCTGCGTGAAGTACGGGGTGACGACGGACTACGTGCTGGGGATGCAGGTCGTCCTCGCCGACGGGACGGCGCTGTCGCTCGGTGGCCCGCGGCTCAAGGACGTCGCCGGACTGTCTTTGACCAAGCTCTTCGTCGGCTCCGAAGGTCTGCTCGGCGTCATCACCGAACTGACCCTTCGGCTGCTGCCGGCCCAGCCGCCCGCGTCGACCCTGGTGGCCGTCTTCCCGTCGATCGAAGCCGCAGCGGATGCGGTCCTCGCCATCACTTCCACGCTTCGGCCCTGCATGCTCGAACTGATGGACCGCACCTCGATCAACGCGGTCGAGGACTTCACCTCGATGGGTCTGGACCGCACCGCCGAAGCGCTGCTGATAGCGCGCTCGGATGCCCCTGGTGAGTCGGCTGCGCACGAGATCGCGTTGATGGAAAGCGCCTGCGAGGCGCACGGCGCGAGCGAACTGTTCTCGACCTCTGATGCCGAGGAGGGGGAAGCTTTCGCGGCGGCCCGTCGGGCGGCATTTCCCGCGTTGGAACGCCTTGGCTCGCTGCTGCTGGAGGACGTCGGGGTGGCGCTTCCCATCCTGCCGACGCTGGTCCGCCGGATCGAGACGATCGCCGCGGCCAACTCCGTCACCATTGCCGTCGTCGCCCACGCCGGAGACGGCAACACGCACCCCCTGGTCGTCTACAACCCGCTTGATCAGGACGAGACGAAGCGGGCTTACGCCGCTTTCGGCGAGGTGATGGATCTGGCTCTCGAGCTCGGGGGGACGATTACCGGCGAGCACGGCGTCGGCCGGCTCAAGAAGGCCTGGCTGCCGGCCTACCTCGGCGACGATGTGATGGCTTTGACCCACCGGATAAAAGACGCGCTCGACCCGCAGGGCATCCTCAACCCGGGAGCCGTGCTCTAGGGAGGGACGACATGCTTGATCTCTGCATCCGTGGAGCGCTGATCGCCGACGGCACGGGCACACCGGGCTTCGTCGGCGACATCGGCATCAGGGACGGACGAATCGTTGCCATTGGCGCGGCAGGCGCGGTGGACGAACCGGCCGTCGAGACGCTGGACGCCGCCGGCCTTGTCGCATGTCCAGGATTCATCGATCCGCATACGCACTACGACGCGCAGCTGTTCTGGGATCCGCTGGCGACGCCGTCCAACGTTCATGGCGTCACCACCGTCATCGGGGGCAATTGCAGCCTGAGCCTGGCGCCGCTGTCGGTAGAGAACGCCGACTACAACCGGCGGCTGCTGGCCAAGGTCGAAGGCATGCCGCTCGCCGCGCTCGAGCAGGGCGTCCCGTGGAGCTGGAAGGATTTCGGTGGCTACCTGGACGCCCTGGACGGCCGGCTGGGGGTGAACGCCGGGTTCCTGCAAGGGCATTCGGCGTTGCGGCTGCACGTCATGGGCGCGGAGTCCAACAAGCGCCCGGCCAACGCCGAGGAGATGGCGAGCCTTCGTGCCGGACTGTCCGCCTCGCTCGAGCAGGGTGCACTCGGCCTGTCGATGGATGTCTCCGATCTGCACAGCGACGGCAACGGCGAACGCGTGCCGGCACGGGCGGCGACGGTCGAGGAGCTCGTCTCGCTCTGCGGGGTCGTGGGGGAGCACCCGGGCACCACGCTCGAGGGCATCTTCGTCGGCGGTGACAACGGCTTCGACGAGCAGGAAGCGGACCTGCTCGCGAGCATGTCCGCAGCCGCCAACCGGCCCTTGAATTGGAATCTGCTGGTTGTCGACGCACGCGACCCCGACCGGCGCTGGCGCCAGCTGGCCGCTTCCCGGCGGGCTCGCGAGATCGGTGGACGCGTGGTCGCGTTGACGATGCCGACCATCGTCCCGATGAACATGAGCTTCCTCAACTACTGCGCGCTCAACCTCATGCCGGGCTGGGCCGCAGTGCTGAGCCTGCCGGTCCCGGAGCGGATCGACCGCCTGAAGGACCCGGAGACACAGCGTTGGATGGCCGCGCGGGCCGACAGCGAAGAGGCCGGGATGTTTCGGCGGCTGGCCGATTTCGGTGGCTACGTCATCGGCGAGACCTACGGCGCCGAGAATGCCGGCCTGGCAGGCAAGACGGTCCGGGAGATTGCCCGATCGCGAGGGAGCGAAGATTTCGCGACGCTGATCGACATCGTTGCGGCGGACCAATTGCGTACCGTGCTCTGGCCCTCAGCTCCCGACGACGACGATGCCCATTGGTCGCTTCGATCGCGAGCTGTGGGCAGACCCCGACGTGCTGCTCGGCGGCAGTGACGCCGGGGCCCATCTGGACCGCATGTGCGGCGCGTCCTACCCCACGCAGCTGCTGGCCGACAGCATTCGCGGACGCCGGCTCCTGACGATGGAGCAGGCCGTGAAGGCGCTGACGGACGACCCGGCCCGCCTGTTCGGGCTTACCGGCCGCGGACGACTTGAGACAGGTTCCTTTGCCGACATCGTCCTGTTCGATCCGGAGGAGGTCGGAGCGAGCCCGGCGACGCTGGTCGACGACCTGCCGGGCGGCGCCGTGCGGCTCACCGTCGCCTCGACGGGCGTGAGCCGTGTCCTGGTCAACGGCGTCACGACCGTGGTGGACGGGGCGGCGACCGGTGCGCTGCCGGGCGTGGCATTGCGATCGGGCCGGGATACGGAGACCGTCTCGTGCCACTGAACGTCTTCGTCACCGGAGCGTCCTCCGGTATCGGTGCCGCGACCGCCGTCGCGTTTGCTGCCGAAGGTCACACCGTCGGCATCTGCGCTCGCCGGGGGGAGCGCCTGGAGCAGGTGGCGGCGACGTGCGGCCCGGGCACCCGCTGGTGGGTTGCCGACCTCTCGGACCTGGATTCGCTCGAGGCGCTCGCCGGCAAGGTCGACGACGAGCTCGGCGGAGTCGACATCCTGGTCAACAACGCCGGGGTGCCCAAGCGTCGCCGCACCCAAAAGATGTCCGCCGACGACCTCGAGAGCGTCATGGCGATGAACTATTTCTCCCCGGTACGGCTGGCACTCGCCTTCTTGCCCCGGATGGTCGAGCGCGGACACGGTGAGATCCTCAACGTCTCGTCGATGGGTGTCCACACAGCCGCGTTCGGCGTCGGTGCCTACGCCGCGTCCAAGGCAGCGCTCGAGCTGTTCACCGAGTCGCTTTACCTGGAACTCGCCAACACCGGCGTACGTGCGCGGCTGATCGTTCCCGGCACTACCAGTACCGAATTCAGCGACGACAAGCCAGGCAACGACCCCTCGATGATGAGGGGCGCCGAAGGGGCGACGCCCGAGCAGGTGGCCGCGGCGATCGTCGCGTCCATCGGAGACGACGGCTATGTCGCGTACGCCACCGAGAAGGATGCCCGGACTTCAGCGGCAAAAGCGGCGGACGTGAACGCCTTTCTGGCCAGAGCCCGGGAGTCACTGAAGGCCTTCCTCTGACGGGCTTCGCTTTGAAGGCCTAGCGGCGCTGGACGAGCTGGCAATTCGCCGAGAGCCCGCACACCCCGTCGCGATCGCGCAGCTGGGCGGACGAGACGCCGACACCGGTCGCGAGTTCGAGATGGGTGTCGCCGACGACACCCACCCATTCACCCGCGGGCTGTCGTAACAGATGAACGTTGAGGTCGGGATTGATCCCGCTCAGACGTTGGTGGTCGAACGTCGCGCCGATCAAGTTGGTGAAATCAGCCGCCACGCTGAGCCGCTGCAGCGGGGTGGGTTCCTCACCGGCGATGAGCGGGCCTCGAAGCCGCACCCATAAGCCAAAGGAACCCTCTACACCCTGCGGCCGGGGAAAGTATTTCAGCTCGATGCCGCCCAGAAAGCCCGGCAAGGTGTCGGCCGGGGTGGCGAAGGTGGTTTCCGGCAGCGCCTCGGCCCACTCCGGGTCGGGTCCGAGGTTGAACGGGTCGGGCATCCCCGGCATGTCGGTCAGGTCTTCTTCGCGAAGTCGCAGCGCCCGGGTGCGGGCGTGCTCGACATCGCCCACCCGCAGCGTGACATCCACCACCTGTATGCGCTTGCCCTCGCGCACGATCTCACTGCTCACCGTCAGCCGCGGCCCAATGGGGATCGGCCGGAAGAGGTCGTGGGTCAGCCGGGCGACCTGCATGGCCACGAGGGTCGGGGTCTGCTCAACCGCACGGGCCATGAGTGCTTGGACCGGCCCGCCGTGCTGGTGGTGGGGATTCCAGCCGCCCTGGGTGCGAACCGTAGCCACAAATGTGTCGCCCCCAGGTCCGTCGGGTACGTAAAGGGCCTTCTCGTCGTCCATTGCTCTCATCATGCTTGGGAGCGCCAGCCGTCCAGCAGCGTCGGGTTCGAGGAGCTGGACACACGTCATACTAGAATATCGTTTCACTTATGCTTTAATACGCTGCAGGCGGCCGCTGACGTTTGCGGGCCGCCCTGATTCGTGACCTTCCTTCGAAGCGAGGTACCCGTGCAGCCCGACGAGCACTACATCCTGATCTCAGCCGACACCCACGCTGGTGGCAGCCACCAGCAGTACCGCGAGTTCCTCGACCCGAAGTACCGGCCTGATTTCGACGCCTGGCGGGAGAAGTACCGCAACCCCTTCAAGGACCAGAAGGACACCAACCTTCGCATCCGCAACTGGGACGACGACGTTCGCGACGGCGACCAGAACACTGACGGCGTCGTCGGCGAGGTCATCTTCCCGAACACGGTTCCGCCGTTCTTCCCGAACTTCGTGCTGTTCGCCCAGCCGCCGACCCCGGAGGAGTACGAGCACCGCCACGCCGGCATCCAGGCCCACAACCGCTGGCTCGCCGACTACGTCTCACGCAAGCCCGAGGCCCGCGCCGGAATCGGCCAGATCTTCCTCAACGACGTCGACGACGCGATCAAAGACGTCGAGTGGTGCAAGGCGAACGGCCTTCGCGGCGGCGTGCTGATCGGATCCGTCCCCCCGACCACGGACTGGATCAAGCCGCTGTACGACCCGATCTACGACCCGCTGTGGGCCGCCTGCCAGGAGCTCGGCGTGCCTGTCAACGCCCACTCGGGCACCGGCGGCCCGGTCTACCAGAAGGCGCCGGCGATGCCGCTCGTGCACTTCCTGGAGATCCCGTTCTACTCGCAGCGCCCGCTGGCATACATGATCCTCGGCGGCGTCTTCGAGCGGTTCCCCAAGCTCAAGTTCGTCCTCACCGAGTCCGGGTGCGCCTGGATTCCTGACATGCTCACCCACCTCAACGGTCTGATGGACGGCATCCGGGGTAACGCGGTGGGCGAGATGCGCTTCGACGGCGAGCTGGTGCCGCCGCGCTCGGCGACGGAGTATTTCAAGCAGAGCTGCTACGTGGGCATGAGCCAGCCGACCCCCGCCGACATCAAGGCCGCCCTCGGTCCGGTGGGCATCGACCGCGTGATGTGGGGGAGTGACTACCCGCACGAGGAAGGCACGGCTCCGTTCACCAAGGAGCACCTGCGCCAGGTGATGGGCCAGCTCGCACCTGAGCAGATCCAGCAGATCCTGGCCGACAACGCGGCGAAGCTCTACAACTTCGACCTCGATGCCCTGCGCCCCGCGGCCGACCGTTTCGGTCCGACCGTGGCGGAGATCGCCACGCCGCTGGTGGCGCTTCCGGAGGGGGCTAACCAGGCTCTCGTGCGCTCGGACCGGCAGCTGGCCGCCGCCAGCTGAGCTTGTCGTCGGCGTTCCCCTCATTCGCTACGGCGGATCGAGGGGAGCGCCGAGGTCGTTTCGGCGGGAAAATCAGTCCGAGGAGAAGTCATGCCCGAGGCGCCTTTGTCGCTGCTCGCCTACGTCCGGCGTCAGTTCGGCGGT
Organism: uncultured Actinomycetota bacterium; assembly: GCA_963737695.1. GTDB lineage: Bacteria > Actinomycetota > Actinomycetes > Frankiales > Frankiaceae > DATAZK01. The sequence goes on along the minus strand of CAVTTQ010000008.1, from coordinate 849,774 downwards.
GACCACCAGCAGAAGTTCGACTTCCTGACAATCGCGGGGGAGAAGGTCACCGGCACTTTCGCCGTATGGCCGGAGGCGGATGACGAGGTCGTCGTCGTCACCGGCGGCAATGACCGGCTCTACGTGATCGTCGTCCCTCACCTGGTCTTCATTTCCGAGCACCGTCCGACGGACCCCCGCGAGGCGCTCTCCAACCTCAGCGGCAAGGTCCGCGACGCCGGCGGGCGGCTCACCGGCGGGTGACGCCATTGACGCCAGCCCCATCCGGGGGCACGCTGAAGTGGAACGTCGAGGTCCAGATTCCCCAGCCTTGAGCCTCAACCGGATTGTGCCGGTCAGTGTGTGCCAGCAAGGGGCCCAGCCATCAACATTTTCGCCGACGACCGCGGCATTGCCAGATTTCTCCTGGACGGACTGCCCGCCGATGAACGCCAGCACGTGATCGACGTCGTCAGCACCCAGTATCGCGACGATCTTCGCCGCTTGCGTGAGCAGGGCCTGCCGCAGCCCAGACCCGAGCTGGCAGAGGCGCCCGGCAGCGTGACCGCGGAGGAGCGCGACTCGGTCGTCTAGCCTCATGCGGGTGGCAACGGAACGGCTGAACCTCGGTGACGCTCGCTTCTGGCGGCGCCCCCTCGCCGAGCGGATGGCAGATTTTGCTGTGCTGCGTGAAGAGGGCCCGTTCGTCCCCGCGGAGACGTCCAACGCGTTGACCGGGGGCATCGACGAGTTCTTCGGCGTCACGCGCTACGAGGAGATCGTCGAGATCAGTCGCCGGCCGCGCGAATTCTGCAGCGGCCAAGGCGCCATTTCGATCATCGACATGGACGCCGAGGCGCTGGAGTTCTTCGGATCGTTCATCTCCCTCGACGATCCCCGCCACGCGCGTCAGCGGGGAATCGTCTCCAGGTCGTTTACGCCACGCGCGCTGCAACGCGTCCTCGATTCGGTCGAGACGATCTGCACCGAAGTCATCGACGACATCTGCGAGCGCGGTGAGGCGGACCTCGTCGAGGCCATCTCCCAGCCATTTCCGCTGCTGGTGATCTGCGACATGATGGGCATCCCGCGTAGCGAATTCCAGACGGTGCTCGACGCCACCAACACCATCCTCGGCGCCGGCGACCCCGACATGCTCCAGGGCAAGACGGACGTGGTGAGCGCGCTGCTCGAGGCCGGTCTGACGCTCGCGACCCTGATGGGCGAGCTGGCCGAGGATCGGCGGGCTCATCCGACCGATGACCTGACTTCGGCGCTGGTGCACAACGATCTCGGGGAAGACATGCTGGCCCCGGCCGAGATCGCCCCTTTCTTCATCCTGCTGGCCGTGGCCGGCAACGACACCACGCGAACCGCCACCAGCCTCGGGATGCATCTGCTCAGCCAGCATCCTGATCAGCGCCGGATCTGGCAGGACGACCTGGAAGGGGTCACCGCTACGGCGGTGGAGGAGATCGTCCGGATGGCCTCGCCTGTGACGTACATGCGTCGCACCGTCGTCGAACCGGTCACCCTCTCGGGCCACGACTTCTCGGCTGGCGACCGGCTCGTGCTTTTCTACGGCGCAGGCAATCGAGATCCCCGCGTCTTCGATGCCCCGGAGTCGTTCCTGGTCCAGCGCAATCCGAACCCCCAGATCGGCTTCGGCGGCCCCGGCCCGCACTTCTGCCTCGGCGCTAACCTCGCCCGCCGCGAGCTGGCCGTCGTCTTCCGCCAGCTCCTGACCCGCTTGCCCGACATCGAGGTCGTCGGCGATCCCGTCTACCTCGATGCGGTCGGGGTCCCGCTGGTCGGCGGGGTCAAACACCTGCCGGTCCGGTTCACGCCTGTGCCCCGATCCCGCTAGTCGCCGGCGACCGAAAAGTTGCGCAGATCGCTGATCAACAGGGATTGGATCATGCTTGTGCGCAACTATCTGGTCAGGCCGTAGCCAGCGCCTCGCGCACCTGTGACACCACCCAGTCCCGGTCGTACCTGACATCGCTCCAGGTGAAACGCAGCACCGTCCACTTGTCGATCATGATCCGATTTTGCCGACGCCGGTCTTCCAGCAGCGCGGCAGGTTTTTCGTGAGTTTCGCGCCCATCGGCCTCCACAGCCAGCTTCCGGCTGGGCCAGGCCATGTCCAGGCGGGCATAGCAACGACCGTCGCGGCACAGCTCCAGTTGCAGCACCTCCGGGCCGACTCCGGCGCGAACCAGCAGCAGCCGTAGGTGGGACTCCAGTGTCGACTCAGACCGGCCGTCGGCCATCGCGAGAGCGAGGCTGAGCCGAACCCGCCGGCGACGACTGATCGGGTGATCGTCGATGCTCCACCCCCGCGAAAGGGCGCTGTCCAGCAGGCAGATGAGATCGTCAAATGCCATCGTCTGCGCGACCTGGGCGACCGTGCCGGCGAGGGTCGTGACCCAGAACCCGCTGCGCTGGATTCGCTGCCCCGGCGCCAGTCCGTAGTAGGTACGCATCCCGCTGCGCTGCGCTCGCTTCGTCCCGACCGGCAGTATCACCGCAGGCAACTCTGCTGGTTTCCATAGCGGCAGACCCGCCAGCTTGTGTACGCGAGCAGCCGCGGTTCGGCAGGCCGTGGCGCCCGGCCTGGCAAGTAACGCTGCTCTCAACCCGGCGAAAAAGGGGTTCGCCGGACTGGGCTCCACAAGAACGCCGTACACCGGCCTGGACCATCCGGAGGCCAGCAAGGTGTGCAGCTGCTGATGGGAAACGCCAACCGCGAGCGCTTGGGCGACGGTCACGGCGCCGTTCTGGCGGCGCACGAAAGGGCTCAACTTGGCTGCCGGTGAGGTCACTCACCTCACGGTGCGCACCATGGAGGCCGGATTCGGCTTATCCACAGATCGGAGAGCTGGGCCGGCGACCGAAAAGTTGCGCAGATCGCTGATCAACAGGGATTGGATCATGCTTGTGCGCAACTTTTCGGTCAAGCCACGGCAAGCTCGTCGAGCCCGAGCATCGCGGAGAACCGGCCCATCAAGCTCATGGTGCACAGCAGCGCCAGCTCGACGATCTGGCGATCGTCGAAGTAGAGCCGTAACGCGGCACTGTCCTTGTCGTCGACGCTGAGGTGGTCGGTGCCGAATTTGAGGCCGAAACGTACGGCGGCGCGCTCGGCGGGAGTGAATGGCGCGTCGGCCGACGCATCGTCCAGCAGCAGCGGGATCGACTCGACGAGGTGCTCGTCCATGCCTTCGGCCACCGCGGCCGGATGGCGACCCGCGAGGCAGACCTGGCACTGGGTCGTATTGGCGACGGCCAATCGGACCAGCTCGGTGACGCGAGGCCCGAGATGGTTTTCCATGCGCGAGGCCATGTACGCCGAGTTGTAGGCCTGGAACAGCGGCTCAGCGTTAGCCATCACCCGGACGAATTCCGCCAGCCCCGGCCGGCCCGCCCGCTCGGCCTGCTCCCACTGGGCCCGCATCGCCGGCGACAGCTCCGATGGGTCCTTCGCCGTCACGAGATCTGGCATGGCAGGAGTGTAGGCGCGGGTAGGTACAGGTAGGTACGAGCGCCATCTCTGCCACGGAGTAGCTTGCTCGCCCAAGCCGATATCGGCTACTGAATGTCGCTGACCGAAGCTCACCGAAGGAGTCGTCATGGGCGAGTCGCAGGGACTCAAGGAATTCATTTCACCCAGCCACCTCATCCACAACGTGACGGATACCGATGCGACGATCCGCTTCTACTGCGACGTTTTCGGGGCCACGGTCTCCGACGACATGGAGCTCGAGTCGCCTGCGTTGGATGCCATGCTCGGGCGCAAAGGGGTACGCATCCGCTCCACCTTCATCGAGGCCGGGGGCTACCGGCTGCACACCATCGAGTCGCTGGATCAACCACGCCGCGGCGACAAGGCGCCAACCGCAGCGATCGGGCTTGGCGGGCTGGCCTTTTACGTGAACGACCTGGAGGCCCTCAGATCGGCTGCGCTGGCCGCCGGCGCCGCCCCCACCGAGATCTACCACGTCGATCTTGGTGACGACGTCGAGCACAGCGCACGCATGCTGTTCATCAACGACCCGGATGGCGTCCGCTGCGAACTGGTGGAGATGGCAGTGACTGCGCAGCCCACTGAGCTTGCGGAGGTGGCCGGCTAGCGCTATGCCAGTATCCGGCTCATGGAACTGCGACCAATCGGCACTCTCACCATCCAGACCGACCCGGACGGATTGTTCATGCTGGGGGAGACATCCGTCGGCAAGCGGATCATCCAGGAATTCAAATCGGTCCGGTTCGAAGGCGAGCGGCTCCGCGGTGAGATGACCGGCCGGGCCGGCGCCGATTGGCTCACCATCGACGATGAGGGCCACGCGACGATGGACATCAAGGTGGTGCTACTCACCGACGACGGTGCCCATGTCTTCGTCACGCTCGACGGCAAGGCCTACTGGCCGCGGCTGGGTCAGGGCCCGGTCTACTCGTCGGCGCGGCTGGAGTCAGGCGACGAGCGTTACAGCTGGGTGAATCATCTGCCGCTGGTCTCCAAGGGAGAGCTCGCCGAGGGCGTCGTAGCCCATCAGATCTTCGAGCTGGTCTGAGCCGGCGCCTCAGCTCTTGTCGAACTGGACGAGCTCGATGCTGTAGCCGTCCGGATCGTTGATGAATCCCACGATCACCGGCCACCGGTCGAGCCGGGCCGGCTCCATCGTCGAGGTGAAGCCGGCGTCCACGGCTCTCGCGTGGGTGGCCACGCAGTCGTCGACATTCATGTAGATCTTCCAGAGCGCGAAGCCGTGGTCGATCGGCTTTCCGCCGTTGTAGCGCTCCGCGAGCTGGAGTCGTCCACCCCCGTCATCGGCAGCGAGCACGATCTCGTGGACGTCATCGATCTCGGTGCGGCTCTGGACCTTCAGCCCGATGATCTCGGTGTAGAAGCGCTCAGATGCCGCGATGTCGCTGACATAGATGCAGTACTGACCAACCGTCGTCGCCATCAGATTCCCCTCGGGAGCTCGTGAGGCGCCGATCCTAGGCGCCTGCCTTTGCGGCTTCTCCGCGTGGGGGCAATCCGGCGGCGGCGTAGACCTCGTCGATCAACCTCATGGTGGTGACGGCGTCCGAGGCCGGCGTAAGGGTCGTCTCGCCGCGGAGCACCGCGCCGGCGAACCGACGCAGCTGGGCGGTGTAGGTCGCCTCGCCGCGTACCCGCTCATGACTCTTGCGACCGTCGATATTCAGGGAGAGCCGGTTGTAGTACTGCGGGGCGACGAAGTTGAACACCCGCATCCGGCCGCGATCGCCGGTCACGGTTGCCGACATCTCCAGCACCCGCCGCGACCACATCGAACACTCCAGCCGGCCGCGGACCCCTCCGGAGAATCGGAACTCGGCGCTCATGGCGCGGTCTACGGTCGGGCTCTTGAGCTTGGCGGCGGCGGACACGACCTCCGGCTCGCCAGATCCGAGCAGCCGCAGGCAGTGCAGCGCGTAGCACCCGCAATCCATCATGGCGCCGCCGCCGAGGTCGTAGTTGTAACGAATGTCGCCGAATTTGGGCAGCGGAAAGCACATTGCCGTGCGTATCTCGCGGATCGTGCCGAGCTCGCCGTCATGGGCGATGCTGCGCATCCGCTCAGCGAGCGGGTGATAGCGGTAATGAAACGCTTCCATCACCACCAGGCCCGAGGCCGCGGCCGCGTCGGCCACCTGCTGCGCCTCGGCGGCGTTGGAGGTGAAGGGTTTTTCGCACAGCACATGCTTGCCGGCGGCGATGGCCTTCAGGGTCCACTGCGCATGGAGCCCGTTGGGCAGCGGGTTGTAGATCGCATCGATCTGCGGATCGGCGATGAGCGCCTCGTAGGAGTCATGCGTTCGGGGGATGCCGTGCTTGCGGGCGTACTCGGCAGCCCTGGCCGGATCGCGGGCCGCGACGGCGCTCACTTCAACTTCGGCGACATCCCGCGCGGGGCGTACCAGCGCCGACGGCCCAATCTTTGCGGCACCAAGAATCCCGATCCGTACGCAATCCACCGGCACTGCCCTTCGTCGAGTGAGCGAAGGTTATGCCGCGCAGTCGACGCAGACGGTTTGGTTTTTCTTACCCGCGGCGAGCTGACTGCGATGGTGCACGAGGTAGCAGCTGGTACAGGTGAACTCATCCGCCTGGCGCGGCAGCACCCGCACTGTCAGCTCCTCGGCGGAAAGATCGGCATCGGGGAGATCCAGTCCGATCTCCACGGCGTCGGTGTCATCACCCAAGCTGCTGCCGGCGTCAGCTTTGGTGGCCTTCAGAGCCTCGACGCTCTGCTCCAGCACTTCGTCGTTGTCGGTGGTGCGCGGCTTGTCGTAATCGGTAGCCATTGCTAGTCCCCAAACGGCTTCGGCAGAGATGTCTTTCGTCTGCAACGCAAAGTAGTGGTGCTATGTGCCCGATATGGGGACTTCAGGGTGAGACAAGGGATACACGCCGAGGCGGCGATCAGGCCACAGCCTCCGCACCGGGACTTTCCAGGGCATTTTCGGCAGCCCGGCCGCGATAGGTCCGAAGTCGATAACCCACGCCCAGGAAGATGAGCAACTCGACGGAAAAGTCGCGTAGTGCTCCGAATTGCGCGTACTGGAAGGTCGCGAACTGGTTGAAGAGCAGATCGACCAGTAGCGCGAGCTGCAGGAGGTAAAGCCCTCGGCGGCGCCACCGGGGCAGGAGCGTCAGCAGCAGGGCGAACGCGATGGTCGCCTGGGTGACCAGGTTCGTGTAGCTGACGAAGTACAGATAGAACTCCTTGATATGGCCCTCGTGGGCGATCTGGAGCACATCCCAGTACATCTTCCAGCGGTCCCAGCCTTTGTAGACCAGCCAGGCCACCGCGAGCACCATCATGATCGGGTTCGACGCCAGCTGCCGGCCGGCTCGAAGGATCTTGGCCTGCGCCGCGCGGATGGCCCGACGCACCCTGCCCTCTTTGATCGGGTGGTCCGCCAGCTGCGGTCTGAGCGCCGCGACCAGGTCGGCGTACTCCCCGGAGACGCTGTCGAGCCGGCGTAGCGCCGTCACGCGCCGGAGCTCGTCCAGCTGCCCGAGCACCAGGTCAGCGAGCGCCACCGAGGACAACGCCACCCGATGGCGATCGGTCAGCCGGTGCCGCAGGATGATCTCCCGTACTCCGAGGAAGGAGACGATGAAAACCAAGTAAATGATCGCGACGGCCGGTGTGTAGAAGTAGTTGACGCTCTTGGTGAGGAACTTGCCGACCTCGTCGATGAAGAGGCCGAAGCCGATCCCGCCGATGAAAGCCGCGCGGGCGCGCACCCTCGTGCCGAGCCCGGTGCACGACAGCACCACGGCTGTCCCGAGCAGCAGCCCACCCCACAGCACGTGGGCGATATGCAGTCCGCCTCCACCCACCTGGGGGTAATTGGTGGCGGCCAGCAGGCCCCGCACCGTCAGGACCGTGGCAATTGCCGCAAACAGGAAGATTTCGAAGCGGGCGAGCGCCGCGTAGTCGGTGACCGTGCGGTCGATGACGTCATCGCGGATCGCCTGGACGTCTTCGGCGAGCTGGGACAGGTCGGATGGTCGGCCGTCCCGCAGGATGTCGTCGGCCACGAACGAAGGATGTCACGACGATGGCTGCGGATGTGCGAGGTGCGAAGGGTTGCGATTGCGCGGTGACGCCCCGCGTGTCACCGGTGAAGACGCAACCTCCAGGCGAGAAAGCCCTCATGGGAACATGAACGCTGTCGTCCCGACCAAAGGAGTCCCATGATCCGCTTCAGCGTTTTCTACCCCGAGACCGAAGGCGCCACCTTCGACCACGACTACTACGTCAACAAGCACGTACCGCTTGCGGTGGAGACCTGGGGAGTGGCGCGAGCAGACATCGAAAAGGGGCTCAACGGCCCCTACGTCGCCGCGGTGCATTTCACCTTCGAAGACCAGGAGGCATTGGGCGCCGCCCTGGGCTCCGAGGGCACCGGGGCGGTCATGGCCGACATGGCCAATTACACGACCATCCAGCCGGTGATTCAGACGAGTGAGATCGTCGGCTGACCGCAAACCTTCCCGCTTCGCAGCGGGTCCCGCGACAGGCGGTAATCGTCTTCGCGGGTTTGCAGTTGGCGATGGTCATGTCGTCGCTGGACGGCACGATCGTGGCCACCGCGCTCCCGACGATCACCAAGGACATCGGCGGGTTCTCGCGGGTGACCTGGGTGGCGACCGCGTATTTGATGGCGCAGGTCGTGTCGATGCCGCTGTACGGCAAGCTCGGCGACCAGCTCGGGCGCAAGCGGGTGCTGCTGAGCGCAGTCGTCCTCTTCGTCGTCGGGTCGATGGCGTGCGGTCTCGCGCAGTCGATGAACGAGCTGCTGGTCGCCCGGTTCGTCCAAGGCATCGGCGGTGGTGGGCTCGGCAGCATCTCCATGGCGGTGACGGCTGACATCATCCCGGCCAAGCAGCTGGGCCGCTGGATGGGCTACCAGGGAGCCGTCTTCGCGGTCGCGAGCGTGATGGGTCCCCTGCTGGGTGGATTGTTCGTCGACCACCTCAGCTGGCGCTGGGCCTTCTACATCAACTTGCCGATCGGGCTGCTGGCCATCGCGATCATCGCTACCCAGCTGCACGTGCCGTACCGAAGAAAGATGCACTCGCTCGACTGGCCGGGCGCCTTGATCATCATGATCACGCTCAGCGCGTTCACGGTGCTGGCCAGCATCGGCGGCACCACTTTCCCCTGGCTGTCGGCGGAGGCATTGCTCTTCGCCTTCGTCATCGTCGCCGGCACGGCCGCCTTCGTCCTGTGGGAACGCCGGGCGCGGGAGCCGGTGCTGCCGCTCCGACTGTTCGGCGATCCCGTCATCCGCGGAAATATCGGCGTGAACTTCACCAGCGGGCTGCTGCTCTTCTGCGGCATCTACTTCGTCCCGCTCTACATGCAGGAAGTGCACGGGATCAGCGCAACGGCGTCCGGCCTGGTCTTGGTCCCCGTGATGTTCGGAGCCGCCTTCGGCACCATGCTGTCGGGTCGACGGGTTGAGCACGGCAGCCGGATCAAGCCCTGGCCCATCGCCGGGTCGGTCGCGGCGATCGTCGGGATGGCGCTGCTGTCGATGGTCACGACGACCACGCCGACCGCCATGGTGGCCTTTGGCGTCTTGATGGTCGGGCTGGGCGCCGGATTCATGATGCAGCCCTCGCTGCTGGCCGTGCAGAACGCTGCCGACACCGCGGATCTTGGCACCGCAACGTCGACGGGGCTGCTCTTTCGGATGCTCGGCTCCACCCTTGGGGTGCCCATCCTCGGCGGCGTCATCAATTCGCGCCTGGGTGACGGTCCGCGCAATCCCTCCACCTATGCGGGTGCGCTCGCGCCGGTCTTCATGGTCGCGCTCGTCGTGGCGGTCATTGCCCTTGTCATCGCCATCCGCACGCCCGAACGCGCACTCAAAGAGCATCTGAGCGACTTCGGCATCGGTGAGGGCCTGCACGCCGAGCCGGTGCTGTGATCAGCGTTCAGTTCCGCTCATGGACAATGCGCCACGGCTGACGAATCACGTGGAGGACGAATGGCAGAGCTGAAGTCGCGGGCGAAGTTCAACGAGCTGGTCAACCTGTTGCAAGAGGCGGCGGACACCTGGGTGGTGCCCGGTCCGGGCATGGACGACTCCGATGTGGCCGAAGGCTTTCGCAACCTCACCCACATCCTGCAGAGCGCTCTCTATTCGCATCAGGAATTCGACCCCGACCGCCCGGTTTTCAACCGCATCGTCTCGCCGACCCGCAGCTTCACCGGCGACAACACCGACGCCCTTTACTACGAGACGCCCGTAGCTCCCGGCCGTGAATACATCGTGCGGGGCAATCTGGCCGGCGCGGTCTACACCTCGTTCACCATGGAGGCCGGTGCTGCCGAAGGTGCTTATGCCACCAAGACATCAGGGGTCCTGAACGACGGCGAGATCGATGTCGACGCCGAGGGCAATTACGAGATTCGCCTCGGGGGGCCGGCGGCCGACCGCAACTGGCTGGAGATCCCGGACGACGGTGGACGCATCACCACCCGGCACTATTTCGAGTGGCCTTTCTCCGCGTCCGCCTCCCAGACCCTGCACATCCCGCTGAGCATCGAGGCGGTTACCAAGCTGCCCCCGCCGGAGCGCTGGAACGACGAACGCGTGACGGCCGCCCTGAACCGGGTGATCAACCATGTGCGGGACAAGACGGTGGGCCAGCCGCCGCGTCCTCCCGGCCCCCCGGCGCCGTTCGTGTCGATCGTCCCGAACGAATTCCCAGCCCCCCAGCTGCCGGGCAACATGGCATTCGCGGCCTTCGACGCCGCGTACTCGATGGCGCCCTACCTGATCGGGCCGGATGAGGCGCTGGTCCTGACGGGCCGTTGGCCGCAGTGCCGGTTCGCCAACGTCTGCCTCTGGAACCGCTGGAGCCAGATGTATGACTACGTGAATCGTCAGGTGAGCCTCAACCGGGCCAACACCGTGCTCGAGCCCGACGGCAGCTTCCGGATGATCCTCGCTCATTCCGACCCGGGCCTTCCCAACTGGCTGGATACGGAGGGACGTCCGCTGGGCACCGTCTTCTGGCGGTTCTTCCTGCCGGAGGGGCCGATGGAGACCCCCAAGGCAGAGGTGGTCAAATTCGCCGATCTGCGTGACTCCTGACCCGGTTCAGCCTGAGCGGTGATACCGGTTGACAGCCGTTGACGGCAGCGGTCTGGCTGACGCGACCGAGTCGACCGGTTTCCGCACCCCGCCGGAAGGACTCACCGCCGCCGAGGTAGCCCAGCGGGTAGCTGACGGGCGCACCAACGCCTTCGAAGCGCGAACCAGTCGCTCGATCGCGGAGATCGTGCGGGCGAACGTCTTCACGGTTTTCAACGCGCTCCTGCTGACCCTGCTGATCGTCATCCTGGCCACCGGCAAATGGCAGAACGCGCTCTTCGGCCTCGTCATCGTCGCCAACTCGGCGATCGGCATCTTTCAAGAGGTCCGGGCCAAGCGGACCCTCGATGCACTCACCGTGCTGAACGCGCCGCATGCCCGTGTCGTCCGCGACTCGGTCAGCTACGACCTCGATGTCGCCGAGGTGGTGGCCGACGACCTCGTCGAAGCACGCGCCGGCGATCAAGTCATTGCCGACGGTGTCGTGATCATTTCTGCTGGGCTGGAGATCGATGAATCGCTGTTGACCGGCGAGTCCGAGCCGGTCGCCAAAGAGCCTGGCGACGACGTGCGTTCCGGCTCGATCGTGGTTGCCGGGCAGGGCCGCTTCCAGGCGACCGAAGTCGGCGAAGCCGCCTACGCGACAAAGCTGGCGGCAGAGGCCAAGCGGTCGACGGTGGTCCGGTCGGAGCTGGTGGCCGGCACCAACAAGCTGCTGCGATGGATATCGCTGATCATGGTTCTGGTAGCCCCGATCGTGGCCTGGGGGCAGTTTCGTAGCCCGGACAACAAGGGGTGGCAGGACGCCGTTACCGGCACGGTGGCCGCCCTCGTCGGGATGGTCCCGGAAGGGCTGGTATTGCTGACGAGCCTCGCGTTCACGGTCGCCACGGTGTCGCTGGCCCGCAAGCAGACCCTCGTCCAGGAGCTGCCGGCGGTGGAGGGACTGGCCCGGGTCGACGTCATCTGCCTGGACAAGACCGGCACCATCACCCATGGAGACGTCGTCTTCGACAGGCTGCAGCTGTTCACGGCTGCCTCGCCGCACGATGTGCATCAGGCGCTGGCGCTTTCATCCGCCGGCGGCACCAACTCCACGTCGACGTCGATAGCCGCCGAGTTCCCTTCCGCGCAGTGGTCCCAGGTCGCGAGCGTGCCCTTTTCTTCGGCGCGTAAGTGGTCGAGCGTGACGGCGGACGGCCATGGCACCTGGGTGCTGGGGGCACCCGAGATGGTCCTGGCCCACCCCGAAGGCCAGCGACAGCAGGAGGCGCGTCAAACCGCGGACGGTGTCGCCGCGCAGGGACGCCGGGTGCTGCTGCTCGCGCATTCCGAGAACGAGCCGGCGCCTGCGGCAGGCGTCGAGGGAGCAGAGGCGGGTGTGCATTTGCCGGCAGATCTCGAGGCGATGGCGCTGGTCGTACTCGCCGAGCGGGTTCGCGACGACGCTGCCGAGACACTGCGGTTCTTCACCGAGCAAGGGGTGGCGATAAAGGTCATCTCCGGCGACAACCCGCGAACCGTCGGCGCCGTGGCAGCCCAAGTCGGTGTCCCCGGCGTGACGTCGGCGGCAGATGCCGTGGACGCCCGGGGCCTGCCCGACGATCCCGAACAGTTCGCCGACATCGTGGAAAGCGAGAGCGTCTTCGGCCGAATCTCTCCCCAGCAAAAACGTGCGGTGGTCGGTGCGCTGCAGCGCCGTGGCCACGTCGTCGCGATGACCGGGGACGGCGTCAACGATGCGCTGGCCCTCAAGGACGCTGACATCGGCATCGCCATGGGCAATGGTTCACCGGCGACCCGGGCGGTCGCGCAGCTGGTCTTGCTGGACGGCAAGTTCTCGCATCTGCCGGATGTCGTGGCGGAGGGACGGCGGGTGATCGCGAACATCGAACGCGCGTCCAACCTGTTCCTGACCAAGAACGTCTATTCGCTGGTGCTCGCGATCATCACGGCGATCACGTTGAGCGCCTACCCGCTGGCCCCGATTCAGCTCACGCTGATCTCCACCCTTGCCATCGGTGTGCCAGGCGTTTTCCTGGCGCTGGCGCCTAATCGACAGCGTTACATCCCGGGCTTCCTGCGACGGGTGCTGCAATTCGCCAGCCCCACCGGCGTGGTGATCGGGGTCGCTGCCTACGGCGGGTTTCGCCTCATCCGGGAAATGGATCCTGCCGCGGGAGTGGCCGGGGGCAGGACCACCGCCACCATCACAGTGCTGATCATCTCGCTCTGGACGCTGCTGGTGCTCGCCCGGCCGCTGGCGGGCTGGAAGCTCGCGCTGGTGGCGACCATGGCCGGTATTGCGGCACTCATCGTGGCCATTCCGGGACTCGCGCATCTTTTCCTGCTGTACCCGACGCCGCTACGAGTCGGGGTCGGCGCGGCAATCGGGGTCGCCGGTTCAGTGCTCGTCGAGATTGCGAACCAGACCCGGATCCGGCTCCTGCGTAGCGCCGCCAGCCGCAGTGCTGTCACTTGACCGGCGCTACCTGACGGCGTTACTTGACCGAGGAAAGTCCGGTCGCGGCTCGGAGGTGGGAGATCAGTTGCTCGCGGTTGGCGAAGCAGCGACGACCGGCAAGGACCTCGTCCTCCAGCGGTATCAGCAGCTGTGCCTGCAGGTTGCGGAGGTCCTCCGGCGACTTGCACGAGCCCGCGAGCTCACCGGCGAGTGCAGCCAAAGGCGTTCCCCAGGCTCGCCGGACCGAGCCTCGGCGGCAGTACCGCCCAAGGTTGGCCAGCCGTTCGAGATCGGCGTGTGCGAGCACGCCGATCTGCACCACGACCGGGACCGGACGGCCCATGCCCGCCGTCAGGAGATCGCCCTCGCCGCGCAGCCACGCGGTCGCCTCGTCCAGCGCCGGAGAAGCGGCTGCGCCGGCGAGCCGTGCGGCGGTAGGCCGGGGCCGTACCAGATAGTCCTTCGCCGAAACCATGCTGACCTCCGAGTTGGCTTGTTCGACGAAGCTATGGACCTGGCCGCGCCTTCGCGACGGGGTGGGCACCTAGCCTTTCTTGCCGGCTAACGCGTTCGCATCAGGGAGTTCCCTAGGACGTCGCCATGCTGAGCCGGGCGATTCGGTCGGCTCAGATGAGTTCTGCGATGAGCCCAGCCGCTCGCCGGGCCCCGGCGTCATCGACGGGCAGGTAATGCCTTTCCGCGTTGATCTCAGAGGCGATGGCGGCCGCAATCTCTTCGGTGGTGACGCTCTCGAAGTCCATCCGGCGTCCCGCCCGGTGGCGCACCAAGCGGTGGTGGACATGGCGGGTCTGCTCGAAGTGATTCTTCAGCGGGAAGTACAGGAACGGCTGTCCGGTGGCGACCAGTTCCATGCAGGTCGCGAGCCCACCTTGGACGACCGCCAGATCACAGGCGGCGAGATGGCGGTAGAGCCCGTCGACATAGGCGCGAACCTCGACGCCCGCAACGCGCGGGAGCGAAGCCGGGTCGATGCGGGGTCCGGCGACCACGAGCATCCGAAGGCCCGGCACGAGCCGCTCGGCCTCGGGGTGGGAAGCGATAATGCGATGGAGCAGGTCTGTGCCGACGCCCGAACCGCCGACGGTGACGACGCAGACCCGCTCGCCTGGCCGGTACCCGAGTTCGGCGCGCAGCGCGTCTCGGTCGGCGACGGCTTCGGGACGAAATCCCGTCACATAGCCCGAGAATGCGAAGTGCTCGGCCGTCCATTCATTGATCGCCGGCAGATCGGGGCCCAGCCGATCGGGAACGATGTCCTGCGGGTCTCCGATGAAGATCGCGCGGTCACGAATATGGGGGTGGCGGTCGATGTGCTCCACCATCTCGGCGTTGTAGTCGGCCGTCAGGAGAGCCTCCCGATCGCCGCCTTCGGGCATGGGGAGGTAGCCGACGAAGTCGGTCAGCCAGACGAATGGGGCGCGCTTGTCTTCGGGGTTCTCATGCAGATAGTGGTCAATCTCCCAGGCCTCGTCGCCGATCCAGAGGTCGTACGGATCTTGGCGGACGAGGTCCTGGAAGACCATGTAATTGGCCAGTTGGATCTCATCCATCCGGCGCAGCGCCTGGAACGCATGCAGTTCGTGGCCGCGGGCCTCGCGTCGGATGTGGTGGGACTCGTTCGCCAGTTCGGCACTCATCGGGTGGATGGACTCCCCGCGGGCCTCCAGCGCTGCCGTGACCGGATGCTGAGCCAGCCAATCGATCTGCAGATCGGGGTGCAGCGTGCGCAGTTCGTCGGCGATGGCCAGATCGCGGCGCACATGTCCGAGCCCGATCGGCGAGGACACGAAGAGGGCACGCTTGGGACGCGCCAGGGCCCGTGTCCAGCGGGCCGGCAGCGTAGGAGGCCGGGTGGCATCCAACAGGAGACGATTGAATTTCACCGGCTCGCGTCCGGGAATCCCGTGGCCGCTGCCCTCCATCGTCACCAGTTGAGCGTTCGGAATCGCTGCCGCGACGGCGGCGCCCCTGTCCGGACCGACGATCTCGTCAGCCGTGCCTTGGATGACCACCGTCGGGCAGGTCACCCGGGCGCACAGTTCAAGCGTTCGCTCGCGGTCGTTCTCCCAGTGGGAGTCCATCCCCAGCAGCACGGTCGCCGGGTCGGTCTCCAAGCCCCAGCCGACGGAGTCCTCGATGTGCTTGGTGGAGTGCGGTTCGGTGAACACTCGCGAAAAGAAGAATTCGAGATAACCGGGCCAGTCGCGTAGCCAGTAATGGCGGTTGGATTTCGCCCATCCCTGGTCGGTGTCGAGCGGGTCGTCAAAGCTGTATCCGGCCAGTTGCTCAGGGTCTTGGGTCAGGAAGAGGTTCGGGGCGATTGTGACGAACGTCGACACGCGGTCGGGATGCTCGGTGATGAAGATCAGATCCTCCGAGCTGCCGCACCACGACACGACCGCCACCTTGTCGGCGCCGGCGGCATCGAGCACCGCTACGGCGTCCTCGGCGAAGTTTCGCCGGTCGTAAGCGGCAACCTCGCGAGGCCGGTCGGAGCGTCCATTTCCACGGGGGTCGAAGGTGATGACGCTGGCGTGCCGGGAGAGGTAGGCGATCTGGAATTTCCAGGAGCGTGAGTGGACGATCTCCCACGTCGGAATGAGCAGGATCGTGGGGGAGCCCGTGCCGTAACGCTCCCAGAAGATGCGCACCCCGTCGCGGTCGAGGTAGCCCTGCTGGTCCGGGTAGCGGGCTCTGGTCTGCTCAGGTGCCATCAACGTTCCTCTATCGGTCCATTTCGACGCCGTCGGTTCCCATACTGGGAGGCATGTTGCTCGGGCGCCAGCGTGAATGCGAGGTGCTCGAGACGATGATGGCCGACGCTCGCGGGGGGCGAAGCGCTGTCGTCGTACTCGCCGGCGAGGCCGGTATCGGCAAGACGGCGCTGCTGGAGCACGTGGTCGCGCACGCGGAGGGCATGCGGGTGCTGCGCGCCCGTGGTGTCGAGTCCGAGTCAGTGGTGCCATTCGCCGGTTTGCTGGAGCTGCTGCGTCCGGCCCTCGGGGCTATCGACCGCATTCCGGCCCCGCAGGTAGCGGCTCTCGGAGGTGCGCTGGCGCTCGGACCGGCGAGTACGCATGACCGATTTGCGGTCGGTGCCGCGACCCTGAGCCTGCTGGCGGCTTATGCCGAGGATGGCCCGGTGCTGGTGGTGATCGATGACGTGCATTGGCTCGATCCCTCGAGCGCCGAGGCTTTGACATTCGCCCTTCGCCGCTTGGTCGCCGATCCGGTCGCCGCCGTCCTTGCAGTGCGGAGCGGCGAGCCGTCGTTGGTCGACCGCGCTGACCTGCCCTCGTTGGCGATCGGCGGCATCGAGCGATCCGAAGCCGCCGAACTGCTGGCGGCTGCAGGACAATCCGTCGCGCCCGAGACCGCTGACCGGCTGTATGAGCTGACTGCGGGAAATCCGCTGGCACTGCTGGAGATTGCCGGTGATGTGGAACGTTTCGCCGGCGTGCCGGGGACGCCGATGGTGGCGGTGTCGATGCGGGCGGGGCGCGCATTCCTGGGGCGCTTCCACGAGCTACCCGAGCGCAGTCGCCGGATGCTGGTCCTGGCCGCGACCGGTGGAAATGCCGATGCCGTCACGTTGGCGAAGGCAGCGGCCATTCTTGACCTCGAGCTGCCGGATCTGGCGGCGGCAGAGGCGGTTGGCCTGGTCGATCTCCCGCCGGGTCTCGTCACGTTTCGCCATCCCTTGGTGCGATCTGCGATCTATGGTGACGCCCCGGCGAGCTGGCGCCGGGCTGCGCACCGGGCGCTTGCTGACGTCCTGCCAGCAGCCGAATCGGATCGCCGCGCCTGGCATCTGGCCTCGGCGGCGATCGGACCCGATCCTGAGGCGTCAACGGCGCTTCATCACGCAGGCGTGAGGGCCCGGGAGCGCAGTGCCTACAACGAGTCGATGGCCGCTTTTGAACGCGCGGCCCGGCTCGCGTCCGAGCCGGCACAGCGTGATTC
Organism: uncultured Actinomycetota bacterium; assembly: GCA_963737695.1. Lineage (GTDB taxonomy): Bacteria > Actinomycetota > Actinomycetes > Frankiales > Frankiaceae > DATAZK01. The sequence continues at coordinate 832,694 of CAVTTQ010000008.1, read as the reverse complement.
GCTGCTGTTGGCGGCCGCCGACAGCGCCTGGCTGTGCGGCCTCGTCGACCGGGCGGGCTTGCTGGCTGATGAGGTGCATTCTCACCAGCCCGAGCCAGCGATGGCCGCTCGGGTCGAGCACCTGCGCGGGCGGCTCGCGATGCGCCGAGGTCCGGTGATGGCTGGTCACGCAATTCTGAAGGCCGGGGCGGAGATCGCCGCTGCCGCGGGTCAGCCGGCACTCGCGGTGGCCATGCTTGCGGACGGCGCGAATGCGTGCTTCTACGCCGGAAACAGCATTGAACTGAGCCGGACCGCCGCCCGGGCGTTGGAGATCCTGCCTGCCGCGCCCGATCTGCGCAGTCGGTTCCTGTCGCTGATCGTGGCCGGCATGGCCGGCGTGCTCGAAGGCAGCCGGGAACCGGGAGCGAGCTCGATTCGCCAGGCGCTGGAGATCTATGAGAGCTCCGCAGAACTGGCCGCAGACGTGAGCCTGCTGGCCTGGGCGGTGGTGGCCAGCCTGTGGGTACGCGAGGCGAGCGCGGGCTCGGAGCTGCTCGACCGGGCCTTGGCAACGGCCCGTGCGCAGGCCGCGGTAGGGACCCTGCCATACCTGCTGCACCATGTCGCCCGTCACCAGGGCACGTCGGAGCACTGGTCTCTCGCGGTCGCCAATTACGACGAGGCGATCAGGCTGGCCCGTGAAACCGGCCAGCGTACGGACCTGGCGGCGGCCTTGGCCGGCCTCGCGTGGATCGAGGCGCGTCAAGGGCAGGACAGCGCTCGCGAACATGCCGCCGAGGCTCGCTCGCTGTCTCGTGAACTCGGTGCCGGGATCTACGACATTTGGGCATTGGCTGCTCTCGCCGATCTCGAACTGGGCCTCGGCCGCCCGGCGGCTGCCCTTGATCGCCTGTTGGAATATCAGGGTGAGCTGGCGTCCCGGCAGATCGCCGATGCGGACCTGTCCGTGGGTCCGGAGCTCGTGGAGGCACAGCTTCGCCTTGGTGACAGGCAGGCAGCAGTCTTAGCGGCACAGGAATTCGACCGGCAGGCGAGCGCAAAAGGCCAGCCGTGGGCCAAGGCACGGGCTGCTCGATGCCGAGGCCTGCTGGCCCCCGCAGACCGTTTCGAGAAAGAATTCCACGAGGCGCTCGATCTTCACGCCCGGACGCCCGACGTCTTCGAAGCTGCTCGCACTCATCTCGCTTTCGGAAGCCGGCTGCGGCGCGCGCGGCAGCGAATTGCGGCTCGCGCGCAGCTGCGGCTGGCCCTGGAAATCTTCGATCGACTGGGCGCGGCCCCCTGGGTCGAGCAGGCTGCAAACGAGCTCGCCGCGACCGGCGAGACCGCTCGGCGGCGCGATCCGAGCACCCTCGATCAGCTGACTCCTCAGGAGCGCCAGATCGCCCATCTGCTGGCTCGCGGCGAGACGACGCGTGGAGTCGCCTCAGCGCTTTTTCTCAGTCCGAAGACGGTGGAATACCACTTGGGCCGGATCTACCGCAAGCTGCGCATCCACTCGAGGGAAGAGCTCGTCGCGGCTCTGGCGACAAGGACCTGACGATCGTGACAGCGCGTGCGCGGGGCGCCTATTTGCCTCGTGAGGACGGTCGCGACACAGTGTCGCCATGGCGATCCCGACTGGTCGTGACCAGGAACTGACCCGAATTGCGCTGCGCGAGTGGCTCGCCGGCAAGCTTCCCGCCGCGCAGGAGCTCGACATCTCCGAGCTGTCTTCGCCGGCTGCCACCGGCTTCTCCAACGAAACCATCCTGTTCGACGCACGTTGGATCGAAGACGGTGCCAAGCGGGAGGAGGAATTCGTCCTTCGGGTGAAGCCCACCGGTTACACGGTCTTCCTCGAATCGGAGTTCGAGGCCCAATACGCGGTCATGAAGGCCCTCGATGAGAGCAGCGACGTCGTGGTCCCGAGAATCTGGTGGTATGAGACAGACCCCGCTGCGCTGGGGGCGGACTTCTACGCCATGAGCCGGGTCCACGGCCGGACGCCTCCGGATACACCGCCCTACCACGCGGGCGGATGGGTAGCGGAGACCGCCGCGGCCGACCGGGAGACGCTGTGGTGGAGCGGGATCGACAACATGTCGCGGGTGCACCGCGTTGATTGGCGGGCCCTTGGTTTCGACACGCTTTTCGACCGTCCCGCCCGGGGCGCGTTGGGACTGGATCAGCAGCTTGCCTACTACGAGGAGTACTTCGATTGGGCGCAGGCCGGGCGCAGCGTCCCCATCGCAGAGGCGACGCGTGACTGGGTCCGGGCCAACCGACCTGCCACGACGGACCTGGGCCTGGTCTGGGGCGATTCGCGGGTTGGAAACATGATCTTTGACGACCGCTTCGAGTGCGCTGCCGTACTGGACTGGGAGATGGCGACGATCGGACCTGCCGAGGAGGACCTCGGCTGGTGGCTGTTCCTGGACAGCCACCACAGCCAGGGCACCGGTGTACCCCGCCTTGAGGGCTTTCCCACGCATGAGGAAACCGAGGCGCACTACGCCGAGCTCCTCGGGCGGCCCATGCAGGACATGCACTTCTGGAAGGTCTTCGCCGGCTATCGATTCGCGGTGGTCATGATGCGCATCACCGCCATGACCGAGGAGATGGGGATGGTGCCGGCCGGGCAATCTGAGGCCTTGGCGCAGAACAACGGGGTGACCCGGGTGCTCGCGTCGCTGCTGGATCTGCCCAGTCCCGGTGAGCCGGTTGTGCGCGGCGGCTACTAGTGCGATCCGATTGCGACGTTGTGGTGGTCGGCGCCGGCTTCGCCGGGCTTTACCTGCATCACCTCCTTCGCGAGCAGGGTCGTCGCATCATCGGGTTCGACGCTGCGGAGGACGTCGGTGGCACGTGGTGGTGGAATCGATATCCGGGCGCCCGATGCGATATCGAGTCCTGGGACTACTCGTACTCTTTCTCACCCGAGCTCGAGCAGGAGTGGGTCTGGTCGGAGCGCTACGCGTCTCAACCGGAGATCCTTCGCTACCTGTCTCACGTTGCGGACCGTTTCGACCTGCGACGTGACATCCGGTTCGGGACCAGGGTCACTGGGGCCCGGTGGGAGTCCGATACCCACAGCTGGATTGTCACCACTGACCGCGGTGATGAGGTCAGGGCCGCGTTCGTCATCATGGCGATCGGATGCCTTTCGACGGCCCGTACCCCGCCGATCCAGGGGCTCGAATCCTTTGCCGGCGAAGTGCTGCACACGGCGAGTTGGCCGGCTGAACCGGTCGATTTCCAGGGTCGGCGGGTCGCGGTCATCGGCACCGGCTCATCCGGTGTGCAGTCCATCCCGCGGATCGCTGAGCAAGCCGCACACGTCACGGTCTTCCAGCGCACCCCGAGTTTCGCGTTGCCGGCGCACAACCGGCCGCTGACCCCTGCCGAGGTCGCCGAATTCAAAGTGCACTACCGCGACCATCGACGTGCCACGCTGCAATCTCGGGGCGGCGTGCTTGTCGTTGCCAGCGAGGTCTCGGCTTTGACGGTCAGCGCGCAGGAACGCACTGCTGCCTACTCGCGGGCCTGGGAGCAGGGCAACCTCTTCGCGCTGCTGTCCTGTTACAACGACCTCATGATCGACCCCGCAGCGAATGAGACGGCCGCAGAATTCATCCGCGGACGGGTCCGTGAAATCGTTGCCGATCCCGCGGTGGCCGACCGGCTGTCGCCGCGCACCTATCCCTTCGGGGCGAAGCGGGCCTGCCTGGACACCGACTATTACGACACCTACAACCGCCGGAATGTCTCGCTCGTCGACCTGCGTGCCGAGCCCATTACCGAGGCGGTGGCCGCGGGGATCCGTACCACGAAGCGTCTCTACGATCTCGACGCGCTGGTTTTCGCGACCGGATTCGACGCCATGACTGGACCGTTGCTCGCCATCGACCCGCAGGGGCGCGACGGGCTTCTTCTCAGCCAGGCATGGGAGCACGGCGCCGACTGCTATCTCGGGCTCATGACGGCTGGATTTCCTAACCTTTTCATGATTACCGGACCGGGCAGCCCGTCGGTGCTGACCAACATGGTGGCCTCCATCGAGCAACACGTGGAGTGGGTCTGTCGTGCTCTGGCCGACCTCACTGAGCGTGGCCTGACGTCCATCGAGGCGGCCCACGAGGCTCAAGCCGGGTGGATGGATCACGTCGCGCAGGTCGCCGATTTCACGCTCTATCCGACTGCGGACTCCTGGTACACCGGGGCAAATATCCCCGGAAAGCCAAGGCGTTTCATGCCTTACATCGCCGGGCTGAATGTGTTTCGTCAGGTGTGCGATGAGGTCGCCGCGGACTCTTACCGGGGGTTCGTACTCACCGGCTGAGATCGATCAGCCGCTTGGCCTCCGCCGCAGTGGCATCCGCCATCTGCTGCACCTGTGGCACCAGGCTCGGATCGGCGCAGAAGCCCAGGCTCAGCGCGTCGTCGAAAGAGACGGCAGCCACCCGAAGCGCGTGCCGTTCACCGATCTCAGCCAGGGTCACCAGTCCCTTCACCGCAACTCCTCCGATTGCGACCGGCCTGCGCGGCCCCGGCACGTTGGAGACGCAGACGGCGAAGCGGCGTGGGCTGCTATTGAGGCGCTCGACGAACTGCTGCATCGGTTTGATCCGAGCCAGCTCGTTCAGCAGCTCATCCTCGAGTTGAGCGTCCTGTGCGCGCTTGCGTGCCGTCGTTTCGGCCTTCACCATCTTCAGTCGCTCTACGGGATCGGCCACCTGCAAAGGCAGTCCGAGGGAGAAGAAAGAATCGTGGTTGGAGGCCGGGTCGCCCTCGTGATGCAGGCTGACCGGCACCCGCACTCGAATGTCGGACAGGATGCGCTGCTGTGCCTCGAGGTAATGCCGCAGCCCTCCACCGAGGACCGCGAGCAACGCGTCGTTGAGGGTGGCCCCGGCGAGCGCATGAGCGGCACCCTTCAAGCCGCTGAGGGGCACGGTCGCAAACCCGACCTCTCGCTTGGTACCGACGACACCGTCGAAGGGGGAAGAGCGGGGCGAGCGGGCGTACTCGCGGCTGACGAAGCCGGCCAGGTGGTGTCGACGCCTCTCCTGGTCCTTGGCGTGTTCGGTAGCTGCCGCGCTGGCTGACGATGGCGCAGCATCCGCTTCGTCCCACAGCAGGGCGCGCGCCCATCGCATGGCAGTCGTCCCGTCCGCCAGGCAGTGGTGCAGGCGCCAGATCACGGCAGACCCACCGTCGGCCAGCGGCGTGACGTCCATCCGCCAAAGCGGATGGACGCGGTCGAGGTGCTGCGCGAAGAGAGCGCCTGCCAGGGTGCGCAGCCCATCCTCGCCCAGCGGTGACTCCCCGGCTGTCACTACATGGTCTGTGACGTCGAACTGCGGATCGGGCACCCACCGCGGGGCCTGCGGCGACCCGCCCAGCCGGTGAGTCAGGACGGGAACTGCCGCCAACCGTGACCGAACCCGATCCTGCAAAGCTTCAACGGTCATCGCTCCGGGCGCCAGCCGGATGATCTTGCAGGTGTGTCCGACCACGGTCGGGCACTCCAACGCCAGGATCGCGCGATCTTCAGCCGACAGTCGCTCCTCGGCAGACAGCACGCCCAAAGCCGGTGGGTCTAGTTGCCGGCGGCCTTGAAGGCTTCGATGATTGACGCGCTAACCCGGCCACGTGAGCTGACGTCGTAACCATTGCTCAATGCCCAGGCCCGGACTGCAGCGGGGTCGACACCGGTGGCGACGGTGCTGCGGCCTTTCAACTTCGGAAGGCTTCCTTCCCGGCGGGCGGCACTCACGTAAGGCGCGATCGCCTTGCGCATCTTGTCAGCGTTCTTGGTGGAAAGATCAATCGCGTACGACTTGCCGTCAAAAGCAAACCGGACGGTCTCATCCGCCTCGTCGCCAGTTAGGTCGTCGGTCAGAATTACTTTAGTGCGGGAGGCCATGCATAAAAACTAATGCATGGGAGGCGACTTGTGTGGCATTTGCCGGTGGAATCTGACGGGGCGTCAGATCACTTCGCATGGCCGAACAGACCCCCCGCAACCGGATGGTTGCCGCCCGTCACCGTTGCTGTGACGAAGCTGCAGACTCTAGGGTTCTGGCGTGGCCGTGGAAGCAGCTCCGACGCCGGTTTCGTTGGACACCCCGAAACCGGGCAAGCCGATCTGGTTGATCTTCACCGGTCTGATGCTGGCGATGGTGCTCGCCAGCCTGGATCAGACGATCGTTGCGACGGCGCTGCCGACCATTGTCGGAGATCTCGGCGGGCTTAATTCGCTGGCGTGGGTGGTGACGGCCTATCTGCTGACCAGCACCGTTTCCACACCGCTTTACGGCAAACTCGGCGATCAGTTCGGACGCAAGATCGTCTTTCAGACGGCAATCGTCATTTTCCTGATCGGCTCGGCGCTGTGTGGAACAGCCCAGAACATCGGCGAGCTGATCGCTTACCGCGCACTGCAGGGCCTAGGCGGCGGCGGGCTCATGGTTGGGGCCCAAACCATCATCGCCGATGTGGTCTCCCCCCGGGAAAGGGGCCGCTATCAAGGGTATTTCGGCGCCGTTTTCGGAGTCACAAGCGTTGCCGGACCACTCATCGGCGGGTTTTTCACTGACCACCTGAGCTGGCGCTGGGTGTTCTACGTGAACATCCCTATCGGATTGCTGTCGCTCGCGGTGTGTTCGGTGTCGCTGACCGTGCCGAAGATCCTGACCAAGCCGAAGATTGACTACCTCGGGTTCGCCCTACTGACAACGGCGGTCTCCTGTCTGGTGCTCATGACGACCTGGGGCGGCAATGAGTATGCCTGGACGTCACCGACCATTTTCGGACTCGCTGCAGGGGTGCTCGTCGCGCTGGCGGGATTCGTTCTCGTCGAGAGGTCAGCGGCCGAGCCTGTCATCCCGTTGGGTCTGTTTCGCAACCGAACATTTCTGGTCGCCAGTGGAGTCCTATTTCTCGTCGGCTTCTCGATGTTCGGTGCGATCACTTACCTGCCGCAATACCAGCAAATCGTCAAGGGGTCTTCTGCGACCGCTTCCGGCCTTCAACTGCTGCCGCTCATGGCCGGGCTGCTGATAGCGAGCATCGGCAGTGGGCAGATCATCAGCCGCACCGGTGTCTACCGGCCGTTTCCCATCATCGGAATGGGCTTTGTCGTGTTGGGGATGGTGCTGCTGAGCAATCTCGATCAGGGCACATCGGAGCTCACCGCAGGGCTCTATCAAGCAGTGCTGGGCTTTGGACTCGGACTTGTGATGCAGGTCCTGGTCCTGGCGGTCCAGTCCAGCGTTGAGATTCGCAACCTGGGCTCAGCAACCTCCGCCGCGTCTTTCTTTCGTTCCATTGGAGGTTCGGTCGGCGTCTCGGTGTTCGCCTCGCTGTTCAACTCCTCGCTCAGGAGCCATCTGCAATCGGCGCTGCCGGCCGGTGGTGGCCCGAGCACGACCGCCCTGCAGGGCAGTCCCGCCGAGCTTGCGAAGCTGCCGGCGCCGATCCACCAGGCGTATGTCGAGGGGTTTGTGCTCTCGCTGCAGACGGTGTTTGAAGCGGCGTCCGTCTTTGCCGCCGTGGGATTTCTCATCAGCTGGCTGCTGCCGGCCCTTACCCTGCGCGGCACCACCGGGGGTGAGTCCGACATCCGGGGCGGTGGGCTCACGGCTGTGGGTCAGCAGTTCGGTCTGGTCGACATCGGTGCAGCCGGCATTCTGCAGGAGATCCGCGGCAGGTTGCAGGCTGCCACGATCGCCAGCGCGAGGATCGAGGAGCTCGCCGCGAGCGGTGCCCTTACGCCTGCCGCGACTGAGAATCTGCGTTGCCTGTACCGGGCGCGTATCTCTGATTTGACGGCGGGCGCCGAGCGCGCCAGCCGGGCAGACGTCAGCGAAGTGGCGAATCCGGCGGTTTGGCGGGCGGCGCTGGATCTGCTGCGGATCGAACGGCACGCGCTGGCCGCCAGCACTCCAACGGATAGTGCGTCCCTCGGGCCGGTGGAGCAGGCCCGCGCCGAACGCGACCGTCGCATCGAGGCTCTCGGTGAGGCGCTGGCAAGCCTTGACGGCAATGGCCGTCCTGAGCTGTCCGATTCCGACCGCGTCGTGTTGCGCGACGTCATCACCGACCGCATGAACTTCCTGGGCGGGACGGATGCGAACACGATCGATCCGTCGTCCGCGGTGCAGCCCGCAGCTTCCGATGGGATCTGGCCGGCGGTCACGGACGTCCTGGCGACCGAACGACGGGCTCTGACTGCGCTCGAAACGGACATGAGCCTCGACACCGGTGCGCGACTGGAACGCGACCACGACGAAGAACGCGACGCCCTCACTTTGCCGCTGGTGCGATGAGGCTGACGCGATGAGCCCGCCGAGCTTTCGGCGGGGCGGACTGCTCAGCAAGGCCTGGCTCTGGGCCGCGCTCTATTTCCTGCTGATTCCTGGATTCGCCCTGCTGTATGAAACGCAGGCGAATGGCTTCTACCAGACCAGCGCCACCCATGAGCCGTCGTATCTCACGAATGAGAATGAGGTGCAGGCCGCGCTGGAGACGGCTATTGCGGACGCTGCCACCAAGCAGGCCTTGAAGGATTTCGGACCCGCTCCGGGCGGCGGCAATGCGGAATCGAGTGGCCTGTACGAGGACCGATTGAGCATCGACGGCACCCACCTGGTCGACACCGTCGTGCTAAGCACGAGCGTTCAGCGTGAGCAGCTCATCGAGGTCCAGCTCAAACTTCCACTGGATATCGCGGAACACCCGGTGAGCGGTGACCCCAAGGACGAGCCGATCTATTACACGCTGACGACGTCAGGCCCGGTGACTCCTCCGACCTCACGCACCGACGGCCTTGGCCTGTTTATCCAGTATTCGCAGCAGGACTCACCGTCCATCACGTTCAGAACCTTGCGAGAGCTCAACCAATACCGCCAATTTGCGACGGCGGCCCTGGGATATGTCGGCGGCTTGCCCAGTCAGTTTCCGCGGATGCTCTATTTCAGCGTTGTGACCGTGACGACCCTGGGCTACGGCGACATCACTCCGGTGACGAGCATGACGCGATTCCTGGTGGGGTCTGAGGCCGTTCTGGGAGTCTTGCTGGTGGGCCTGTTCCTCAACTCGCTGACCCGGCGGGTGAGCGATCGCCGGTCACGTCGCCAGGAACCGCTTGGCGACCCCGGCGGGAGCGTGGGCGAGCCAGCCGTCGACGAGCGCCTCCCTTAGCGCTGCCGCATCGACCAGATTCAGCTGGATCAGCACCGCTGCGTATCCCGCGAAGTGGGCGATGGTGAAGAACGCCGTCGGATTGGCCGCCAGGACGGCCTCCTTGTCGGCGAGGTCTGCAACGCTGACGGCGAGTATCGGTCCGGCCGGCGGTGTCTCGTCACCGAACCGCTTCAGGTCTGCCTTGCTGAAAGGGCGCTCCCACGCGAAGCCCTTGCCGTTCACGAACCACGTGCGGTGACCATGGCGCAGGCCCTCGGACGCCTCGGGCAAACGCGAGGCGATCTGCGCGACGTCCTCGAAGGTCTGCACGCCGACCTCACTCCGCGGAGCTGATGACCCGGCCCGGCAGCGCCCCTGTCAGCTTGCCGTCGAGCGCGACCGCTACGCCATCGACGATGGTGGCGCGGTAACCGCCTTCGGGCCTTCGCAGCCGGGCGCCGTCGTTGGGAAGGTCGTGCACGAACTCGTCCTCGTCGTAATGCAGGTCGGCCAATGCGAAAACCACGAGATCGGCGACGTTGCCGGGGGCGATCACCCCACGGCCGGTGAAGCCGAATACTTCAGCCTGCCGACCGGTGAGCTCGTACACAGCGCTTTCAAGGGTGAAGTCGGCCCGTTCGCGTACATGGCGCGTCAGGACCAGCGTCGTGTCGCCGGAGGCACAGAGCATCTGCATGTGAGCTCCGGCATCGGATGAGCTGATCAGCACAGCGGGATCGGCCAGTGTCCGGGCCACCCCATCGACATTCGCGTTGGAGACGCCGATGGCCACCACCCCGGGGTGGCAGTCGTTGGCCAGGACGAAATCTGCGAAGACGTCTGAGGGGTGCCCTCCACGTTCGGCCACCAAATCAGCAAGCGTGCGGCCCAGCCACTGCTGGTTCTCCTCGCCGAAGACCTCGATGAAGCGGACGGTCTCGAGCCGCCGGTGGGGGAAGAGCGCCTTTTCAGTGCGGTCCCACTCGGCTCGAGCGGTCGCGCGCCACTGCGGGTCGCGAAGGATGGCGGCCTTCTCCTCGCCGCGGGCGGCGATGACCTTGTGCCAGCCCTCCGGCATCGACATGAACATCATCGATGAGTCCCAGTTCATGCGGAAATCGACACTGCGCGGCGAGAGCTGCGGGTAGAAGCCGATGCCCTCGGCGGCCAGCGCGTTGGCGAGGTCGATCCACTTCTGGGTGTTGGCCGGGTTGCTGTCGGTGTGGGTGAAACCCGTCCAGGTAAGGGGGATTCCCCGTGCGCCGCATCGGCGGGCGAGGTCTTCCAATACCACCTCGGGGCGATCGCCGAGGAGTCCGGGGACCACCTCTACGAGCCCGTGCCCCGCGCGCTCGATGACATCGAACAGCGCATCGAACTCGTCGTTGTCCGCCGCGCGGGAGGGCACCGGGCGGCCGTCTTTGTCGCTGTCGAGGAACGAGGTCGAAAGTCCCCAAGCGCCGGCCTGCATGGCGTCTTCGAACAGCGCCGCCATCCGGGCGCGCTCATCGGGCGTGGCTGCCCGGGTCCAGGCATCCTCGCCCATCACCTCGAGTCGAAGCGGGCTGTGCCCGACGAGCCCGGCGAGATTGATTCCGGTGCCCGTCGCGTTGACGGTGTCGCGGTAGCCGTCGTAGTTGCTCCACGTCCACGGCACGTAGTCGTCGAACAGGTGGCGGGGCACGTCCTCGATGTAGGCGAAGAGGTCGGAGACACCGCTGCGGGTGGCCTCCGACGTCGGGTAGAGGGACAGGCTGCAATTGCCGACCAGCATGGTCGTGACGCCGTGCAGCGGGTCAGGATCGAGCCGGGGGTCCCAGAAGACCTGCGGATCGGTGTGGGCGTGGGTGTCGATGAAGCCGGGAGTGACTACGGCGCCGGTGGCGTCGATCTCAGGCTCACCGCCGGGCACCAGGTCCGGTCCCAGCTCGACGATGCGGCCGTCACGGACTCGCACGTCAGCCCGCACGGCGGGTGCGCCGGAGCCGTCGATGACATCGCCGCCGCGGATGAGCAGATTTCGTTCCGACATGGGCCCAAGGCTCTCATGCCGCGCACGATCGGCCTAGACCCGGGACACCGGCCACCAGCATCGGAGCCCGCGCGCCCTACCATCCCGGACTATGCCGGACGAGACGACAGGAAACGAAGGAACAGGTCGGCTGGCGGGCAAGGTTGCCGTCATCACCGGTACCGGCGGTGGTCAGGGGCGTGCCGCCGCGGTGCGCTTCGCCGCGGCAGGAGCCCGGGTCGTCGGTTGCGATGTCAAGGTCGAGGGCGCGCAGGAGACTCTCGAAATGGTGACCGCCGCCGGCGGTCAGATGGTGTCGCTGCACCCGCTGGATCTGACGGAGGAGTCAGAGGTAGAGCGGCTCATCGCCCACGCCGTCGACGTCTTCGGTGATTTCGACATTCTCTACAACAGCGCGGCGCTGGCGCGAGGTGCGCGTGCCGAGGAGATGTCGCGGGCCGATTGGGATTGGACCATGGCCTATGACCTCACGCTGATGTTTCTCACTGTCAAGCACGCGATTCCGGTCTTTCGGCGGCGGGGCGGCGGGGTGGTCATCAATGTCGCGTCAGCGGCCGGGATCACCGGCGCAGCACAGGCGATGCTTGCCCACAGCGTCGCCAAGGCGGGAGTCATCCGTATGACGTCATTTCTGGCGGTGGAGCTTTCGCCGCTCAACGTGCGCGTCAATTGCATCTCGCCGGGCGCCATCGACAGTCCGGCGTTGCGGGCGGTCTTCGGTGGGTCAGACACTGACGAACCCGACTGGCGGCCCTTCACCAAACATTCGTTGGTGGCCCGGATCGGCAGGCCCGACGACATCGCCGCGGCGGCCATGTTTCTGGCCTCCGATGAGGCGTCTTTCATCACCGGAATCAACCTCCCGGTCGACGGCGGGGCCTCGACGGGCTCACGTGCGGAGGCTGCTGCGGTCAGTAGCAACGACTCGGTTGCGCGCTGGGCGCAAAAGACTCGGGGCGACCAGTCGCCGCGAGTCTGAGGGAGGCAGCCGAGATGGTGGCCACAGCGCATCCCACGCCCGATGAACGGCGGTCTTTTGGCAAGGATGCACGCACCCGACTGCCACGCGAGGCGCTGGGCCCCTGGGACCCGACGGCCCGCACCGAGGACGCCTTAGCCGTCATCGAGGAGCAGGGCGCTGCGCGAATGTCCGAGCTGCTTCCGGTCCGTCACGCCCGGATGGCGATATCTGCCTGGACCTACTTTCGGGGGGCCGCCGGCGTCATGGCCGGGGACTTGGCCAGCGGCCCGACCAGCGGCATCGAGGTACAGCTCTGCGGCGATGCCCATGTGTTGAACTTCGGGCTCTGGGCCACGCCCGAGCGCAATCTCGCTTTTGACCTCCGCGATTTCGATGAGACGCTGCCCGGCCCTTTCGAATGGGACGTCAAACGGTTGGCCGCCAGCCTCGTCGTCGCCGCCAGGGAGAATTCCCTCCCGACCAAGACCGCAAGCCGGGCGGTGAATTCGGCTCTCCAGGGATACCGGCGCGCCATCAAGAGGTACGCGACATCAGGTGAGCTCGACATCTGGTATGACCGCGTGGATGTCCCGGATCTGCTCGGCTATTTCGAGGGGGAGGGGCGGGCCCGACTGAGCAGCTACATCGAGCGGCAGGCCGTTCGTCGCACCAGCCGCGGGGCCTTCGGCAAGCTCACGACCGTCATCGATGGCCAGCGCCGGATCACCGAAGACCCACCGTTCCGGACGCATTTTCGTGACGAGGCCCAGCTCGCATTGGTGCGGGCTGCCGTCGCCAGCTACGAGAAGTCCCTCCAGCCCCACATCTGGCACCTGGCGAACCGATACACGTTCGTCGACGTCGTCCGGCAGGTGGTCGGCGTCGGGAGTGTGGGGATGAGGGTCTTCTTGGTGCTGCTCGAGGGACGTCCGGGCGACGATCCGTTGTTCCTGCAGGTGAAACAGGCAGTTCCGTCTGTTTACGAACGTCATCTGGCGCCGAGCGACGCCGGCAGCCACGGGGCTCGCGTCGTCAACGGCAAGCGTCTCCTGCAGAGTGCGACCGACATCTTCGCTGGCTGGACCTCGGCGAACGGTTTTGACTTCTACGTACGCCAATTCCGCGACATGAAGGTCATCCCCGACAGCCAGCGCATCGCTCCCGCGCTGGTCCCGTTCGCAGGGGCCTGCGGCGCGGGTCTGGCTCGGGCCCACGCCCGCAGTGGAGACGCGGCTGCTATTGCCGGCTATATCGGTGGGGGAGCCCGGTTCGGCGAGGCAATGCTGGCGTTCGCCCACTCCTACGCCGATCAGAACGAACGCGACCACCGCCAGCTGAACGAGGCCATCGCCGACGGCCTGCTGGCGAGTTCGAAGGCTTACTGAGTGGCATCCACTGACGCGGCCCCCGAGCGGTTGGCCCGATAGTCCGACCACACGCAATTCGCCAAAGCCGCGGAGACGATCAGCTGCCCGATCAGCAGCATCCACAGCAACATCACTGATGCCACGCCAAGCGATCCGTAGAGCGCGGACGAGTGGGCAAAGCGTGGTGGCAGGTAGATCCGGCCAACGACGCTGAGCAGCGCGAGGCCGAAGCCGAACAGCAGCGAACCCGGAAGCAGATCGAGCCAGCTGCGCCTGCGGTCAGGTAGCCGCTGCGAGAGGAACAGCCAGACCGCGCTCACGGCAATTCCCTCCAGGACGAAGGCGATCAGTACTCCGACGATGCTGGAATGAGTGGCTTTCTTGAGTCCGGCCGTGAACGCGAATATGACCACCCACGCTCCGGCGAATACGAGCGTCTTCGCCAGTTGCTGCTTTTGATGGATCTTCGGGAGCGGAGCCCGCCAGGCATGGGCGTTGACGATGGTGAGGTTGCGTATCAGCGTCCTCGTCGCCCAGAGGAAGAGCACCGCACCAAGGATTGCGGCAGCGACCCATGAGCGGTGGCCGTCGCGTAACGCCGTCACGACCTGCTGGCTGGCGGCGCCGGTGAGCCCCGCTGTCTTGCTCGCCGACTCGATGCTCTTGCCGCTGGTGGGAGCGATGCCAGCGAGGATGCTGGCGGTCAGCAGAGCCAGCGGGAGCAGCCAGAGAAAGAGTCGAAACGCTGCCGCGCTCGCGAGCAGAATTCCTTGCCGGGCGGTGTATTGGGCCACGAAGGCGAGCGGGAGCCCGAGCAGCGGATGGGTCTGGGCCCGCTGCTGGTAATGCTCTCCCGCGGCTTCGGCGCGTTCGCGCCACCGGGCGACGCGGCCCGAGGCTTGCGCTCCTTGGGTGCCTTCCATGACTTGGGTGCTGTCAGGACCATTGGTCGTGTCATCACCATCAGCACCCTCGCCAGCCAACTGGCCCGGCACCGATTGCTTAGCTGCCATGTGTTGTGACCCTGCACCCACATACTTCACTCGTCGTAAGCAGTACTGAGGCGCACCCTCGCCATCAGCATATGTATCCCGTGCCGAGCGCCCCGGCGTTGGCTTCTTCGGCATCGTCGGGCGCTGGGGTCATGGTACGAATGGGTGTTTCGCCCCCGAGGATCCATCCTCAACGAATGAGACTCACCCCATGCTAATGAGGACAGCAGCCGCTGCCTCATCTACCGTTCTCACGTCAACCTCACGTTTGGAAGGGACACCCGATGTCCAGCTTGATCCTGGCCGACTCCTCCTACCCGCTGCTCAACGTCTTCTGGACCATGCTGTGGTTCTTCCTCTGGGTCCTGTGGTTCTTCCTGCTTTTCCGGGTCTTCGGCGACATCTTCCGTAGCCACGACCTGGGCGGCTGGGGTAAGGCGGCGTGGTCGATCGGGATCATCATCCTTCCCTTCCTCGGCATCCTGATCTACCTGATCGCGCGCGGCGGCAGCATGCATGAGCGCGACGTTCAGCGCGCCCAGCAGGCTGATGAGGCCATGCGGGCCTACGTCAAGGACGCGGCCGGAAGTGGCCCGTCGGACGAGATCACCAAGTTGGCCGCGCTTCGCGACCAAGGAGTCCTCACCGACGCCGAATTCACCGCCCAGAAGGCCAAGCTGCTCGCCTGAGAGCCTCGATTCACTTCGAGCTGGGGTAAGGAAAACACCGGGATCTGAAGATCTGCACCAATGAGTGAGGGGCGTCCGGACCGAACGGCCCGGGCGCCCCTCACTCGGCTGTTTGCACATTCCGAACCTGAAGAGGGTGGTGTCCATGACCGTCGCGGACTCGTTGGATGGACGGACCTTCTCTTTCCGCAATCACGAGGGTTTCGCACTCGTTCCGGGCGATGTCGTCGTGTTGACGGCGCCTGATGGCGGCGCCTTCCTGGCACAGGTTCTTAGCTCGGGTCGAGAGCAGGACGCCGGCGCCCAGCCGCTGCTCATGGGTGCCGGCTCCGTGATCGGCGCACTGTCCGCGGACGGGGCTTCACATCGCGGAGAGCGCCGCCCGTTTTCGCAGGCGGAGCTGGAGCCGGCGACCAGCGACCATCTGGCAGGCCTGCAACGCGACGCGCAGCTTCCAGTGGGAACCTGGAGCAGCAGTGGGGTCGACGTCGGCGCCCGCCTCAAAGCCCAGGGCTTCAACCGGCACACCTTCTTGTGCGGCCAGAGCGGCTCCGGCAAGACCTACTCGCTGGGTGTCATTCTCGAACAGCTGCTGTTGGGCACCGATCTGCGCATGGTGGTGCTGGATCCGAATGCGGATTTCATCAAACTGGGCGAGCCGCGCCCCGATGCCCCGGCGGAGGTCGCGGCCGGACTCCGCGATCTCGATATCCGCGTCCTGGGAGCCAATCAGACCGGGGCGATTCCGCTGCGGCTGAGGTTTGCCACCCTGCCTCAGCGCGCCCAGGCTGCCATCCTTCAGCTGGATCCGCTGACCGATCGCAGCGAATACAACCTGCTCCTGCACGTGTTGGAGGAGCTTCCCTCGCTGGATCTCAATGCGTTCATCACGCAGCTCCGCGCCGGGGATACCGATCACCGGGCCCTGGGCCAGCGCGCCGAGAACCTCGGCCTGGGTGACTGGGAGATCTGGGCCGTCGAACGGCAGTCGGCCTACGAAGTCGTCGAAAGCGGAGCCAAGCTCACGGTGCTCAACCTCGCCGGATTCCGCGACCCGGATGAGCCGCTTGCGGTCTGTCTGGGACTGATCGAACGGCTCTGGGCACAGCGCGAAACCCGAATCCCGACCATCATCGTCATCGATGAAGCCCACAACATCTGCCCGGCCGCTCCTGCCGGCCCGCTCCAGACCGCGCTGGTAAACCGGTTGATCCAGATCGCTGCTGAGGGTCGTAAGTACGGACTCTGGCTCCTGTTGTCGACGCAGCGGCCGTCAAAGATCCATCAGGAAATCGTGTCCCAATGCGACAACCTGGTCCTGATGCGCATCAACTCAGCCGGCGATATTGCAGATTTGACCGAAACTTTCGGCTACGCACCCCCAGCGATGTTGGCGGCGTCGCAGGCCTTCGTTCAGGGAGAGGCGTTGATCGCGGGCACGTTCGCGCCTGCCCCGGCGATCATCCAAATGGGCACGAGACTCACGCACGAAGGCGGCAGCGACGTTGCTGTCCCGGTCACGAAACCGACCCCGGTCACGCCTTAGGTGTCACCGGTCCGGAGGCGGCGAAGTTGCCGAGCCCGGAGCTGTTGACCGCAGCGATGATCACCCGGTAGGCGGTCCCGTTGTGCAGGCCGTGGATGGTGGTGAAAGCCGAAGTGACCGGCAATGTCAGCGGTTCGTAGTCGACCGATACGTCGTCGGAGACGGGGATGGCCGTCACGAAGTAGCCGCTGCGCGGGCTGCCCGCGGTGGGCGGCGGGGGAGACCAGATGACGCCGATGGATCCATTGCCCGCAGTGGCCGACCTGATGATCGGAGCGGCTTGCGGGATGTCCCATTGCAGGGTGAAGGGCCCGGGCTGGCCGAAGCGGTCGGCGGCGATGCGATAGGTCGTGCCGGCGACCAGATGTACCCGCATCCCAAAGCCCGACGTCGAAAGGCCACTGCTGAAGAGGTCCACCCCAGCCGGATCCGAGGGGGCACTGCTGTCGTCAAGTGGCACCACAGGCTTGAGGGCGGCCAGCGAATTGCCCGTGTAGACCGAGAGAAATGCCCCGCAGCCGGCGTTGTTGGCCGGGAGTGCGTTGAGGCTGTAATCAGCCGTCACCGGCGGCGTCCAGCTGAACCACACCGAGTTTCTGGCCGGGACGCCGTCGTGAGCCGGTTCACCGGGCTGTGCGGTGGCGCCGGCGGTATTGGCGTTGACGGAGCCGAAGGTTCCGCTGAGGTGGGCAGGCGCCGCGAACGCGTCATTGCCCGACGCAAGGGGTGGGTTGGTGGCCGGACGCCAGTTCAGCTGAACGGGACCGCCGAGGCTGGCAGCAGTCGCGTCAAAGGAGCTGGTCCCCGAGAGCATGAGCAGGTAGCTGGTGCCCGCGGCCGCCCGGAAGTTGACGCTTGTCCCTGAGCTGTTGAAGAAATCGAGCGGGCTGCAGTCGGCGGTGCTGTCATCAATGAGCTGTGGTGTGGCGCTATTGGTGTAGACGCCGAGTGCTGTGTCGACACTGCTCCCGTTCGTGTCGAAGCTGTACCAGCCGGCAGCGGGAGCGGTCCACCGATACCACAGCGTGGCGGTCGGCTGCTCGCCATCGATCTTGGGGTCCGTGGAGTCGATAGTGGCTGCCGTCCCATCGCTGAGCAGCGAGCCTGCGGAACCTGTCAAGGTGGCCGCGTTTGCGCGGTGGTCGTTGGCTGGTGGGGTGGAGGTTGCCCAGGTGATCCCGAAGCTCGATCCCACCTGCGTCGACACGCGGATCGCATACGACGCCCCGGCGGTCGTGCGAAATGCTGCCTGCTGGGTCGAGCTGTCGAAGTCGTCGGTGTCCAGCGGTGTCAGGTGGTTGAGCACGGTTCCGGTGAAGGGCTCGATCTCCAATGGCAGGGCGCTGGTGCCGCTGAAGGTCACCGCGCCGGTAGTCGGCGCGGTCCAGCGAAACCACACCGTCGCAGCGTTGTCGGCAGTGGGCTCTCCGGGTTGCAACGTCGCTCCAACGGTGGTCGCCGAGAGCTGGCCTTTGGCGGTGGAGGCGAGTGCAGTCGCTGCCGCGAAGTTGTCGTTGTGCGGGGCCGCAGGAGCCGGCTCGCAGGCGTTGGTGAGTATCAGGGTGGGAAGCGCGAGAACCCCGAGCAGAAGTCGGCTCAGTGTGGCGGCGGACATGGCGTCTCCGATGGGCGATGACCGACGCGCGATGCCCGGCAAACCTTTACTCGGCGCGGTTGCGGCTCATCTGGAGTCCCGTTCGGGTGTGGGTGCTGCCCATCGGGAAGCCTCGAGCGGCCCCGGCGACTCCTAGGATGATCTGGTGACCCTTGAGGAGGCGGGCCGAAGCTCCCCAGCGGCGACCCGTCCGACCCGGGCAGCCCGGGCAGCTCGGCCGGCTGGGGCGGCTCGCACCTCACCGTCGGCTGCTCGCGCCATGCAGGTGCTCGAGACCATCGCCGGCGAAGCTCTGCGGGGGATGACGATGGCCCGGCTGCAGCGCCAGCTGCATTACAGCCACGGCAATCTGCATGCGATCCTGAGCTCGCTCGAGGCGAGCGGGCATGTGAGACGTGATCCGCTGACGAAGGCGTACACGCTCGGTCCGGCGTTGCTGGCCATCGGAGACGCCGCGCGCCAGACGTACTCGTCGGTCGAGAAAGCGACGCCGTTGCTGGAGAAGCTGGCGGCCGATCTGGACACTGAGACCCAGGTGACGATGCCGGTCGGCCGGGAGCTGCTCATGGTCGCCCGGGTCGGGCCGGTACCGCCGGTGGGCTACGGCACGGTGGTCGGTGAGCGGGTGCCGCTGACCCCGCCGATCGGCGGCGCCTACATGGCCTGGGCGCCGACCGAGCAGGTGGAGGACTACCTGGGTCAGGCCGTCAGCAATCTCAGCCCCAAAGAGATCAAAGGACACCGGGAGGCCCTGAAAGCCATACGGCAGCAGGGTTATTCGGTCATCGTCGACTCGACTACGCGCAAGCGTCTCGGACGTACCGCGATGGCGATCGCGGCGACCGGCTCACGCGACGGCTATCAGCAGGAGCTGGAGGAGATCGCGCGCGAGCTGGCGCATCAGCCGAAAGCCGCGAAGGTGTCGAAGGTCGATGTCGGCGATGTGATCGGCCTCGGCGCTCCTGTGTTCGGATCCGACGGGCTCCCTGAGCTCATCGTCACCGTCTCGTTCGTGGCGCCGCGCATGGCACATCTGACCGTCACCGAGGTGGCCGCCGCGTTACTGGAAACCACCAAAGCCATCACGATGACCATCGGGGGGCGGCGCCCGCTTTAGGACACCGCCCCGCTCTCCTTGAGCGCCAAGATGTCTTCCCAGCTGCGGCCGATTTCCAGGAGCACGCTTTCGGTGTGTTCGCCGTGATCTGGGGCCCGCGAAAGGGAAGGCGCGAGTCCGTCGAATTGAGCCGGGCTGGCGACGAGTGGGTAGTCCCCATTCGGACCCTCGACGGAGGTGACGTAATCGTTGGCGACGACCTGAGGATCACGGGACGCTTCGGCGGCGGTCTGAACGACAGTCCACGGGGTGGTGAGCGTGCTCAGCACCCGGACCCATTCGGCCAGGTCTCGCTCGGCGAAGATCGCGTCGAGAACCTTCACACAGTCGGTGGAATGAGACTGCCGCGATTGTGCCGTGGCAAAGCGCGGATCCTGCAGCAGATCCGGCCTGTCGATGAGCTGGCAGAAGGTCTCGAAGTGGCCCTCGGTCTGGATGCCCGACAAAAAGATCATCCGGCGATCGCGGGTGACGTAGACGGCGACCATCGGGTTGGGGGCTTCTGCGTGGCGGAAGCGAGGGATGTTGTCGATGTCGTAGAGCTGGCTGGCGACGATTCCGGGGGACAGCACCCACATGCCCGAGGACAGCAGGGAAACGTCCACCACGCCGCCGCGACCAGTGCGCTCCCGCCGGAAAAGGGCGGCGGCCATTGCTCCCGCGAGGAAGGCGCCGGAGGTCAGGTCGCCCATCGCCGGGCCCACCAGCGGGACGAATTCGTCGGCCACCTGGCTCGCCGCATCGCCAATGCCGGTGCGGGCCCAGAAGTCGGTGTTGTCGTAACCGCCCTGGGTGCGTTCGGGCCCCTTGTCGCCGTGCGCCGAAGCGCGGCCGTAGATCAGCCGTTCATTCACCGCGTGCAGATCGTCCACGTCGACCGCGAAGCGCTGGCGCGCGCCCGGTAGGAGGTTGGTGACGAACACGTCAGCTTGGGCGACCAGGTCGAGCAGCACCTGATGGCCGTCCGGGGTTGACACGTCAAGGCCTATGCATCGCTTGCCCCGGTTCATGATTTCCCACATGAACTGAACGCCGACATCCTTGTCGGGAAGGCGGGCGATGGGGTTGCCCATCATGGGGTCGGCGGTGTGGGGTGGCACCACCTTGATGACGTCTGCGCCCCAATCACTGAGCACGGCAGCCGACGACGGCACGAAGGCGTACATCGACAGTTCGACGACCTTGACGCCCTCCAGCAGGTCGTAGGGCACTAGCTCACCCCGAGCAGGCCGCGCAGATTGGTCTCCGCGATTTTGACGGCGACATCGTCCGGCACGTCGGCGAGGGCCTCCTGCAGGTACTTGTGGTTGTGCGGCCAGAGCCCGTCGCCATGAGGGAAGTCGCCCTCCCACAACAGGTTGTCGACGGGGATGTCGGCCAGCGAACGCAGCGCGAAGCGTTCGTCGACGAGGCACACGTACATGTGCTCGGCAAAGAGTTCGCGCGGCGAGCGCTTGCCGGGCTTACCCGGCTGACCGATGGAGGGATCGGCGTCCAGACGCACGTCGTAGAAGGCCTTGTCGGCCCGTTCGAGCATGTAAGGAATCCACCCAGCGCCGCCTTCGGACAGGATCACGCGGATGCCCGGGAAACGCTCCAGCACGCCGCTCATCAGCCAGTCGACTCCGGCCATCATCGAATTCACCCCGTTCAGCGTGACCAGGACGGTGACGGGCGCATCGGCGGACGTGGTGACGAGCTTGGACGAGCTTCCAATGTGCATGCAGACCGGGATGCGGGCCTCGCTGACGGCAGCCCAGAGCGGATCCCAGTGCGAGGTGTGGATCGACGGTAGTCCGAGCACGGTGGGGTTCTCCGAGAAGGCGATGGCCTTCGCCCCTTTGGCCAGTACGCGTTCGAACTCGGCGACGGCGAGATCGATGTCGTGCAGTGGCAGGATCGCCGCCCCGAAGAGCCGTTGCGGGTCCGTGGCGCACCATTCGTCGAGCAGGTAGTCGTTGTAGGTACGAAGGCAGGCGTATCCGAGCTCAAGATCCTTGACGTTCAGGAAGAACCGGTGGCCGGCGAAGCGGGCGTAGTTGGGGAAGATCAGCTGCCCCCAGACTCCGTCGATGTCCATGTCGGAAATCCGGGCTACGGGGTCATAGCAACCCGCGCGGATCTCGTCGAAGCGGGCGGTGCCTGGCGCCGGGGGATAGCCGGCTTCGGAAAATCCGGGAAGGGCGCGGCACGAGCCCATGGGGATGTAGGTCAGCTCGTCCTCGAAGCGCCAGGCTTGCCGGCCGTCCACCTCCACGATGCGGGGGCAGGTGTCGCGGTAGGCCGCCGGTACCCGGTCGACCCACAAGTGAGGCGGCTCGATCATGTGGTCGTCGGCCGACATCAGCTTGGTGGAGGTGGGCAACATCTGAGCTCCTCAGCGAAGGATGAGCGTCGCAATGGCGATGCTAGCGTCGGTGAATTGTTGACGGTGACGGCTCATGTCAGGCCGCCAGCAAGAGGCAGGACGTGAAATTCTCGGCGCCGCTGCTGACCGCTGCCACGCCCGGCCGCGGATTTACCTGCCGCTCGCCGGCGTCGCCCCGCAGTTGAAGACACGCCTCGTACAGCGCGCCATAGCCGTGCATCCGCCCGGCCGACAGCTGCCCGCCGTTGGTATTGATCGGTAGCTCACCATCGAGCCCGATCCGGTGGCCTCCTTCGACGAAGGCGGCGGTCTCATTGCGCGGACACAGCCCCAGCGCCTCCAGCCAGTGAACGGCCAGGATCGAGAAGCCGTCGTAGATCTCGGCGATGTCGACGTCGGCAGGTTTGAGATCGGTTCGCGACCACAGCATGTCCGCACAGGGCTGGAATCCCGAGGCCGAGCCCATGCCCTGGATGGTGACCGTCCGCGCGGAATCGATGGCCCTGCCGGCGGCCCGGGAGACGACGACGGCGATGGATCCGTCAACCGGCACGTCGCAGTCGTAGAGGCAAAGCGGGTCGGAAATCATCCGAGCGCTGAGGTAGTCGTCAACGGAGAGCGGTTCGCGGTAGACGGCGAGCGGATTGTGGGCCGCGTTGGCTCGGGAGACCACCGGGATCTGCGCGAGCTGCTCGCGGGTGGCCCCGCTCTCGTGCATGTATCGGGCCATGGTCAGGCCGCCGTAGGTCGAGTAGCCGACGCCGTAAGGCGCGTTCCACTGATGCGATTCGCGCACCGCCCCTTGGCCGACGGTGGCAGCCCGCCCGCCCAGCTGGGATTGGGCGGTCGATTCCCAGACGGTGCGAAAGCACAGCACGTGCTCTGCCAATCCGGCACCGACGGCCAGCACGGCGTTGATCAGCGACCCGAGCTGGCCGGCCACCTCGCCGCCCCCGGCGTACCACTTCAGCCGCAGGCCCAGCATCGTCCTGACGTCGTCAACTCCTGCGCCGGTGATGCCGGGCGTGCTCCACAGTGCGCCCGGATACGTCGCGACCCCATCGATGTCATCCGCCGTCAATCCAGCATCCGCGATCGCCGTGAGCGCGGCGTCCGCGGTCAGCGCCCAGGGATCGCGATGGAGCCGCCGGCCGATGTCCGAGCAGCCGATGCCCGAGATCACGGCTTGCCGCTCGACCGGCCCGCTCATTCACCCACCGGCCGAAAGAGCGGAATGAAGGCTTCCCCGGCGCGGGCGAAGCACACCTCGACGGGCAGGCCGACGTGCACCTCATCAGCGCTGCACTCCACCACGTTGCTCAGGATCAGCAGGCGCGGCTGCTCGACGAGCTCGATCTGGGCGACCACGTATGGAGGTGTCATCCCGGGCGCCCACTGGTAGCGGTTCAGCGTCCACGAGTAGACCGTTCCCCGGCCCGAAACCTGCTGCGGGTACAGCTCTCGCCCCCGGCACTGGGGACAGACCGGTAACGGGGGATGCGAGAAATGGCCGCACTGCCGGCAGCAGGCTATGCGCAGCGTGCCGTCGGCTCCGGATCGCCAGTAGTCGCCTGAGCGGCCGGTGACGGGAGGCTCGGCCCGCTCGAAGCCCTCGACGATGCGGACGCCCACCAGAGTGTTCCTCCTATCGTCGCAATTGCGACGGAAGACGTCACTATAGCGACCCTTGCGTCAGCTCAGTGAACGTGCACGACCGTGCGGCCCATCGTTTCCCGACGCTCCTGGCGCTCCATGGCTGCCGGCAGCTCGTCGAACGTCACCTCGGCCGTGACGACGGTATGAACCTGTTCGGAGCGCATCAGCTCCAGGATCCGCCGGTGCGCTTGCACTCCTTCGCTACGCGACGGCCAGTTGAGACCGGTGGTCAGCCGGTTGGCGAGAGGATCCATGGCATACGCGAGACACACTCCGCACAGCGAGAAGTTCCCGTAGATCGCAGCCTGCGGCGACAGAGGTGCGCCGTCATTGGCGATGTCTTCGGCGTAGCCCACCAGCAGCAGCCGGCCATTCATGCCCATGCAACGGAAGGTCTCGGTCGTCACCGATCCGCCTATGGAGTCCAGCGCGACGTCGACACCGGCGCCGAAGGTGGCCTCGACCACGGCCTCTGCGAAGCCACCCTCGCGGTAGTCGATGACGATGTCAGCCCCTTGCTCCCGGCAGAACGCGACCTTGTCGGGCCCGCCGGCTGTGGCGATCACAGTGGCGCCCAGCGCCTTGCCCAGCTGGATCGCCGCTGAGCCGACGCCGCCCGCGCCCGCATGCACCAGTAAGGTCTCGCCGGCTTTGAGCTGGGCTCGCTCGTGGAGGCTGAACCAGCTGAGATGAAACGGGTAGTGCAACGCGGCTCCCTGCGCATCGCTGAGCCATTCCGGGATGAGCATCGCACTCGTGGCATCCACGAGCGCGTACTGCGCGAAGCCGCCGTGCGCCCCCACAGGTATCCCGACGATGCGCCGGCCCAGCAGGTATTCGGCGCCTGGCCCGGCGCTTTCCACCACACCCATGGCTTCCATGCCGGGGGTGAACGGTGGCACGAGCGGCACCACCGACCATCGCCCTCGAACGATGTCCGTGTCGTTGAAGTTGACGCAGAATGTCGACACCTTCACTCGAACTTCGCCCGGCCCCGGTGGCGCAACCTCGACGATCTGGCGCTCCAGGACCGCTGTCGGGTCGCCAAGGGCAGTCGCTACCCATGCATCAGCCTTGAGGATCTCGGTCGCAGTCATTGCGGCAGTATGGACCGCGTCATGGGGATCGCCTTTCGCCGGTTGGCTACGGCCGGACTGCTGCTGGCGGCCCTCTTCGGCTGCGCCGGCAGCGGCAGCCGTGTCGGCGGTAGCACCAGTGGATCGGCGACGCCGTCGCCGAGCAAGAGCGCCCATCAGGTGCCATCCCTCGGCGCGTACTGGACGCTGCGGCGTTTGGGCCTGGCGAGCCCGCTCGGGAACGAGCTGATTCCACGCCCTCCCGGTCAACGGGTGGCAGCCGCCGCGATCAAGGTGGGGGCACTGTTTTCCACCGAGGGCAGCGAGGATCACTTTTGTACCGCCAGCTCGGTGAAGAGTCCGCATGGCGATCTGCTGATCACGGCGGCCCACTGCGTGTACGACAGCGCCAACGGCGGCTTGCGCAAGAACATCGCCTTCGTCCCGGCCTATCGGCATGGGCACACGCCATTCGGGGTGTGGACCCCGAAGTCCTTCATCATCGACAGCCGTTGGAAGAGCTCGGCCGACCCCGATCTGGACGTGGCGTTCATCGTGCTGGACGAGTCCGACGGCCGAAGCGTCGCAAGTGTCCTCGGCGCCAACGGCATCAGTTTCCATACCAGCTACACCCAGACCGTGCGGGTGACGGGTTACCCCCAGAACGCGGACGCTCCCATCACCTGCGTCAACACCACCAGCGAATACAGCCCGACCCAGCTGCGGTTCGCCTGCCAGGGCTATTCGGGCGGCACCAGCGGCAGCCCCTGGGTCGTTCGCGTCGACACGCGGTCCGAGACGGGGACCATCATCGGAGTCATCGGCGGATATCAGGAGGGCGGCGACAGCTCCGACGTGTCCTACAGCGTGTATTTCGGAGCCGCCGTGGAGGCGCTCTACCAGCAGGCGCTTGCTGCGAGCTGACGTTGCGGCCGCCGACAGGCCCCTGCGGCGACGATAGATGACAGTGTCATCATGAGCTTCGTCAACAGTGCGAAGGGGTATCCATGCGTGCCTGGCAGGTACAGGGCAAAGGGGAACCGATCGAGGTCCTCAAAGAGGTGCAGCTTGATCCGCCGGTCCCCGGGCCCGGTCAGATGCGGATCGCAGTCACGGCGGCGGGCCTCGGGCTGCCCGACGTCTTCATGTGCCGTGACAAGTACCCGCTGACGCCTCCGCTGCCGTTTGTTTCCGGCCAGGAAGCGGCGGGAGTGGTGACTGCCGTCGGCGAGGGGGTCGACGTTGCGCTGGGCACCCGCGTCATGTCGACGACCGTCTTCTACGAAGGCCACGGGTCTTTTGCCGACGAGTGCCTGGTCCCCGGCGATGCCTTTCCGGTGCCGGCAGGATTGACCGACGCCCAGGCGGCCGGTTTCTGGATCCCCCACCTGACGGGATGGGTCGGGCTGGTCGACCGTGGACGGCTGGTGGAAGGCGAGAACCTCGTCGTTCTCGGTGCGGCCGGTGGCAGCGGGATCGCTGCGGTCCAGCTCGGACGGGCGCTGGGCGCGCGGGTGATCGCCGTTGTCAGCGACGACAAGCGCGCTGAGTTCTGCCGCGAGCTCGGTGCTCACGTTGCCATCAATTACCACGACGACGGCTTTGAGGCGGCGCTCTTCAAGGCGACCGATGGTCAGGGCGTCGACGTGATCTATGACCCGGTGGGCGGTGAGCTGGCCGAGCGGGCCACCACCACCCTGCGCCGAGGGGGCCGGCTGCTGCTGATTGGCTTCGCCAGCGGTCGCTGGCCCTTGATCGCGGCCCATGACCTGGTGATCACGAACCGGTCTCTGGTCGGCGTCATTGCGGGTGGCAACTCGCGAGAGGAGCTGCTCAAGCTCCACAGCGATCTGTCGGGTCTCATCGCCGACGGACGGCTCAAGAACGTGACTACGGCGGTCCCGTTCGGGGAGCTCCCGGCCGCGTTACAACGCATCGCCGACCGTGAGGTGATCGGCAAGCTCGTCATGACGCCCTGACCCTGAGCTCCGGCTTAGGCAGCGGCCTGCTTTTGGTCGGCCACCCAGTCCGCCGCCGCGGTCGTGCCGTTCGTGTAGAGCTTGTCCTGCTCGGCCTTGTCGAGGTGGAAGTCCGTCGCCTTGATACCCGCGTTGTCGATGAAGATCGTCCACTTCGCCTTGTCAGGGGTGACGTAGTAGCGGTCGGCGTTGTCGAGCAAGGTCTGCAGGCAGGCGACGGATTCGTTGAGCACGTTGGACACCCCGTGTGCGCTGCCCACCGTGGTTTGTCTGGCCGAGAGCTTGATGCCCAAAGTGTCGTAGCGGCTGGGCTTTCCGTCCGCCCGGTCAAACACCTCCACCGGGAAGTTCGAGAGCATCCCGCCGTCGACCCAGACGACCTCACCGGCGTCACAGTGCACCCCGTCGACCTCGGCCGCCGGGGCTTTGAACTTGACCGGCTCGAAGAAGAACGGGATGGCCATCGAGGCACGGACGGCGTTGACGATCGGTAGCTCGTCGATGTCGGCGACGCCGTACATGGGGTAGTCCCATGGCAGGCGCACCAGACGTCCCCGGCTGATGTCGGAGGTGTGGACCACGAGGGAGAATTTCTGCGAGTCGGTCAGCGTCGCGTCGGCGCCCGGGTCGTCGTAGCGCAGCTGGCCGAAGGTGGTGACGCCGATTTGCTTCAGCGCGTCCCCGAGCCAGCTGAGCAGGTAGTCGCCGTCGTAGAGGCCCATGTGCAGCAGCAGGTTCTTGGCTGCTACCAGCTGTCCGCTGTTCATGAATTTCGGGTAGTCGACGCTGGAGATGATTGCTTCGAGATCGGACAGCGGCTTGCCGGCAGCATTGAGTGCGGCGATCAGCGCGGCGGCGATAGCGCCTGCGCTCGTGCCCGCGATGCGGGGAAACGTGTAGCCGGCCTTGTCCAGCTCGATCACCGCGCCCGCCAGGCCGATGCCTTTGACTCCGCCGCCCTCCAGGACGAGGTCGCGGCGCTTGTCGAGGTTTGCTGCAGGCGTGGGAGTGGTCATCTGAACTCCAGGAGAAGTCCGCTGGGTGAAGGTGAGCGATCAGAGTGCCACCCGGCCTGCGCTCTCGTCGACCCGCTGTCTCCAGGGTGACAGGAGCTGGCTTGACGAGTCTCTGGCGTGACCGCTCAGGGGGTGGGCGAGGAGGGGGCGGGAATCAACCGGCCCATCGGGTGATACCAACGGCTGCGATTGCGGCCGGCGGTCTTGCCTTCGTAAAGCGCCTGGTCGGCTTTGTGGATCAGTGCTTCGACGTTGTCGCCAGGCTCCGAGATGGCGATCCCGACACTGCACCTCAGCGGGACGCTCCGCTCGTCGACGGTGAGCGCAATGTGCGCTACGGCATCGCGCAACCGGTCGGCGAGGGCCTGCACGTCGTCACGGCTGTCGACCGGGCCACCTGCCACCAGGAATTCGTCACCCCCGAGGCGGGCGACGACATCAGAGTCACGGGCGGCGCCGCGCAGGGCGGCTGCCGCGAGTCGGATCGCGTCGTCACCGACACGGTGGCCGTAGGTGTCGTTGATGGTCTTCAGTCCGTCCAGGTCGACGAAAAGCAGCATCACGGTGGTGTGCTCGCGGCGCGCACGGGACAGATCCCGGCTGACCGCTTCGAGGGCTGCGTTTCTGTTGAGCAGTCCGGTGAGTCCGTCATGGGTGGCGACCTCTTGGAGCAGGGCACGCTGCTTTTCCGCCTCGCGGACGGATTCCCGGAGGCGGTCAAGAGTGGTCTGCAGCGCCTCGCCCGTTCGACCCGGAAGGGGAACGTCGAGCGCCGGGGACGTGGGGTCGTCCGCGAGCGTGACGGTGAATACCTCGACGGCGGCAAGCACCGCGGTCATCTCCTCGACCGCGGAGATGGTGTCAGCGACTTCGCGAGGCCCGCCGCGCCCCACGGTCGGGGCCGTGAAATCGCCATCGGCCACCTGCCGGGCGCTGCGCGCCAGACGGTGCAGGGGACGTACGACCGAGCGGGTGAGCAGCACGGCTGCGCCGGCCGCAAAGAGCACGCTCAGCAGGAAAATCGCGACTTCGAGCTCGAAGCTGCCGGTGGCGGAAACCTCCTGGTGCCGCGCCACGTCGCGGACGTCTTTTCCGGCCGCCTGGATGACGTCCTGGACGTCCTTCAGCCATCGGGTGGCGTCGCCGAAGGCCAACGCGCGCGCCGGCAGATCAACAGCCAGCGGGGAGGGACGACCGGCGAGCGCCGCGTCGATCGTTCCTGCGATGACCTTGTCGAAGCGCGCGACCGCCGGGTCTTTCTGCAGGGCCTGCCAGGCCAGGGCGGCGCGTGGCCCC
The DNA here is from genome assembly GCA_963737695.1 of uncultured Actinomycetota bacterium. Lineage (GTDB taxonomy): Bacteria > Actinomycetota > Actinomycetes > Frankiales > Frankiaceae > DATAZK01. Next base: position 803,813 of record CAVTTQ010000008.1, on the reverse strand, counting down.
AGCCGATCGGAGATGGCTGCGGACTCGGCCCCATACGCGCCGTTGGCGTTCGTCAAAGCCTGGGCGGTGGCCGGCGACGGGCCGCGCAGAAGGTCGTTGGTGTTGGTCACGCGCTGCACGGCGGTCGTGCCGAGCGCGTACGCCGTCGGCAGCAGGCTGATCCGCTCGGCCAGCAGCCCGGTGCTTCGCGTCGAGGCGGTGACGTCTCGCCGGAGCTGGTCCAGCTGGCGTTGCCAGAGCGCGTCGATGTCCTTCGTGAACCCGGTGAAGAACGTGCCAACCTGGTGATAGGTCGCGTGCCCCGCGTCGATCTGCTTGCGCATTGCGGTCAGCTTCGTGAGGTCGCCGCGAAGCGAGGGGTATTGCCTGAGCGTTCTGTTGGCATCCACCCGCGGACGTGCTGCTTGCAGCGCCGCCTGGAAGTCCACGCCGGAGAGCCGGGTCAGCTGCGCATTGTCGACACCGGCTCCGGCCGCATTCGCCAGAACGGCCGACGGGAGTGCTTCGCTGCCCACCTCAGCTCTCGCCGTCATCAGAGCGCTGGGCGCCGCGACCGCCGTCTGGATGTCGACTGCTGCCTGCCGCTCGGACCAGGCAGAAATGGCGGACGAACCGGTCACGGCCGCCAGGCTCGTCACCGGGATGAGCAGCACTAATGCAAGCAGGAGTGCAACGCGAGGCAGCCTTTCACCCAGCCCAAGCACCCTCACGACACCCCCCGGCAGTTCCTTGGGGAATCGACATGACAATGCTCGAGCTGAAGTGCTCGAGCTGAAGTCCACGCCGCGATATCGCGGCCTGCGCCAGGAACGGTGAACTTGTGATCAGCTTTCGCGAACGGCTGGATCAACTGGTCGGTCGGCCGGTCGGAACGAGTGGCCCATCGGTGGCCCCCGACCCGGTGAATCTACCGATGATCCGGCACTGGGCGGCGGCGTTCGAAGATCACAATCCGGTCTATACCGACCCCGAATACGCTGCTCAATCGCAGTTCGGGGCGCTAGTAGCGCCCCCGCTGATGCTGCAGACCTGGACGATGGCGACCCCGACGATCACGGGCATGGCGGAGCGGGGCGGCGCGCCCGTCGCGTCCGACGGTGTGGGGGCACTAGCGGTGCTTGATGAGGCCGGCTTCGTCGGCACTCTCGCCTCGAACTCCGAGTTCGAGATCGAGCGTTACCTGCACCTCGGCGAGGTCGTGACCTCCACGACCGTCATCGAGTCAATTTCGGACGAGAAGCAGACCCGGCTCGGTACCGGGCACTTCGTCACCTGGGTCAGCAGCTACTCGACCGAGTCCGGCGAGGTCGTCGGAGTTCAACGATTTCGCATCCTGAAGTTCAAGCCCGCTGCAGGTGCGGCATGAGCCCCTCCGAACAGACCGCAACGACGACGCTGGATTGGTCGAGCATCGGGATCGGCGATGAACTCACGCCGCTGGAGGTGCCGATGACGGCGACCAGGATCGTTGCGGGGGCGATTGCCACCCGCGATTTCATGCCCGTGCACCACGACCGTGATTACGCGAACTCCCAGGGAGCGCCGGACATCTTCATGAACATCCTTGCCACTAACGGGTATTGCAGCCGGTTCCTCACCGACTGGGCCGGTCCGGAGGCGATGATCAAGAAGATCGCCATCCGGCTCGGAGTGCCCGTTCACCCCGGTTCCACCCTCACTTTCACCGGCGCTGTCACCGCGAAGTCCGACGTTGAGCAGACCGTCGACATCGCCTTTCGGGCGACGAATGCACTGGGTGACCACGTCACCGGGACGGCAACGCTCAGCCTTCCCGGGTAGCCGCCAAACCTGCCCAGAAGCCCGAACGCCACTGGGGATGCGTCAGAAGTGACGCATCCCCAGCGGCGCTCTTGGGTCTCGCGGGTGGAGGACTACTTGATCTTGACGCTGACCGTAGTCGTGTTAGTGCGGTTGCCCAGCGGATCCGACACGTAGATCCGGTAGGTGTGGGTGCTCCCGGTAACCAGACCGGTGTCTGTGAAGACGATGGTCGGCCGGGTCCAGAAGTTGCTCAGCACTGTCTGGACCTTGACGGGGGATGCGGTGTTGCCATCGCGCACCACCTGGTAGGTGAGCGCCTGGTTGTCCTCATCCCAGGTGGCCTGCCACTTGATCTGCGCCTGCCCCTTCGCCGGTGAAGTGCCGGTCGGGTTGAGGCTGGCCAGACCCTTCGGGCCCACCTTGTTGGGGGCGACGGCCTTCACGGCGAACCGGACGAGGCCCTGCTGGCCCACACCGTTCACGGTCGGGAACTCACCGCCGAGGGCTACGTAGCTGGAGTTGCCGGTGGCGGACCAGGCCGCCTGGCCCTGGCCGGTGTAGGTGCCGGCCACCAGGGTCGGGAACCAGTCCAGCAGCGTGGGGCTCGGCTGGCCGTACCAGTCGGTGTAGTGGGTTGCCGTGTGACTGGCGTTGTGGGCGACCGTGCCGGTCTTGTAGTCGGTGAAGGCCGTGGCGCGGTGCCAGGTGTCCGTGGTGTTGTCGGGGAACCCGCCCTGGATGTTGCCGCAGTAGTGCTCGTGGCTGACGACGTAGGTCACGTTGGCCTGGGTGAAGCTGTCGTAGCTGTCGCCATGGCAGTCCTCGAGCCAGACGATCGCGCCGGTGTCGCCGTTAGCGGCGAAGGCGCCTTCGAAGTTGCCCGATCCGAAGGCAAACCCGGTGCCGATGACGTAGGTGCCGTCGGTACGCAGGCTGGTGATGCCGCCATTGACCCCGCCGTCCAGGATCTTGGTGTTAGCGGCGAAGGTCTTGACCGCTCCGGTCGTCGGGTTGATGGCCGCGAGTCCGCGGTTGGCTTTGCCGCCGACCTTGGTGAACGACCCGCCCACATCGAGCGTCTGGCCACTGGGAGACATCACGAGGGCGGCGACGCTCTCGTCGGCAACCACTGGAGCCCAGGAAAGCAGTGCACCGTTGGAGGCGTTGAAGGCCGCCAGGCGAGAGCGGCTGACGCCGTTGGCAGAGGTGAAGCTGCCGCCGACGTACACCGTGCTGCCCGTCGCGTAGATCGCCTTCACCCGGGCGTTGAGTGTCGGCGAGAAGGTGGACAGCAGCGCGCCAGTGGCCGTGTTGAACGCCGCGATGCGGGCGTGGCTCTTGCCATCGACGCTGGTGAAGTCACCGCCGATGTAGAGCACCGATCCGTCCGGCGAGGTCGCCGCGACCTCTCCCTGCGCGTTGAGACTGTGGGCGAAACTCGTGATGAGCGCACCGGTGGTGATGTTGTACGCGAGCAGGTATTTGCGAGTCGTGGTGCTCTTGCCCGCGGCCGCGCCGGCGGGACGGGCCGTTGTGAAGCTGCCCGTCGCGTAAACCGTGCTGCCCACCGTGGCCTGGGACCAGACGACACCGTTTATCTGCACGGTCGGCAGCGCGTCGGCGCTGACGGTCGTAGGTGTGCCGGCCACCGGGGGTGCCGTGTCGGCGATTGCGCTCGGGGCCATTGCCGCGTAGCCCACCAGGCCGGCGACTGACAGCGTCAGTGCGGTGGAGGCAGCTACCAGCCGCTTACGCACGGAGGTGGCTCGCCCGAAATCACGTGTGTGATTCGAGACACTCACTGAGGAAGACATTTTTTCCGCCCAAAAATTGCCGCATCGGATGTCGCCTGAACGCGTTCCGGCGACGTGGTTCGGCCGGTACGGTCGTGGCATAGTGAGGTGGGCGAGTTTCCCGCATAACGATCTTCGAAATGCCGGTGGCTTGCTTTCACCCCGTGGATCTGATTGAACCCGGTCCGCCCAGATGGTGGACGCGATTCGCCGAAAGTTGCTCCGAATGGGCGATCAATACGGCTGTTTCAGCTGCTCATAGGCGTGTAGCCGGCAGATATCTGAGCTAAAACCTGAATGCGCGATGTGGCTCGCCTGAGAACTGCCGAAATGCGGTACGAATTTGGCAGAAATAGCAGTCGGACGCATCACCCGAATGGGTGAGGGGTGCCTGCCAAACACAAACAAGGGGTCCTTGCTAGCGTGCTTTGGTGATCACTCCCGCCAAGCTGCTCACCGCAGTCGATCTGGCGGCCACGGCGGTTTTTGCCCTCGAGGGAGCCGCCGCCGGCGTGATCGCCGGTCTCGATGTCTTCGGCATGCTCGTGATCGCGTTCTGCACGGCACTTGTGGGTGGAATCGCCCGCGACCTGCTGCTGGGCGACACCCCACCCGCCGCCTTGCGATCGATCGTCTACCCGGTCGTGGCTTTCGCCGGCGGCGCGGTCGTCTTCGTCAGCTACCAGGTCGTGAACAGCATCCCCAGCTGGTTACTGACCGGCTTGGACGCGGCCGGCCTCAGCCTGTTCGCGGTCCTGGGGTCACGCAAGGCGCTCGATCACAAGCTGAACGGGCTGGCCGCCGCGCTGCTGGGCACGATTGCCGCCGTCGGTGGGGGAGTCGTCCGCGACGTGCTGCTCAATCGGGTCCCGATCGTTCTCACGGCGCATGTCTACGCAGTCGCGGCGCTCGCCGGGGCGGCCGTCGTGGTCTTGGGGCAAAAGCTCGGCTGGCCTCGCACCGTAGGCCTGGCGGTGGGCGCGGCGGTGTGCTTTGCGCTGCGCATCGTGAGCGTCACCCAGCACTGGAACCTGCCCCGGGTGCACACCTGATGCTCGGGTGCGGCTACTCGTTGTCCGAGCGGTAGCCCAGGTTGGGGGAGAGCCATCGCTCCGCTTCGGCGACGGTCCAGCCCTTGCGTCTGGCGTAGTCCTCGACCTGGTCGCGGCCGAGTCGTCCGACCACGAAGTACTGCGACTGGGGATGGGAGAAATACCAGCCGCTCACCGAGGCGCCGGGCCACATCGCCATGCTTTCGGTCAGCTCGATGCCGGTATTGGCCTTGACGTCGAGCAGCTCCCAGAGGGTCTGCTTCTCGGTGTGCTCCGGGCACGCCGGATAGCCCGGCGCGGGTCGGATGCCGACGTACTTCTCCTTGATCAGCGCTTCGCGGTCGAGCTCCTCATCGGGCTGGTAGCCCCAGAATTCGGTGCGCACGCGCTCATGCAGTCGTTCGGCGAAAGCCTCGGCCAGCCGGTCGGCGAGTGACTCCAGCAGGATGGCGCTGTAATCGTCGAGCGCGTCCTTGAATTCCTTGATCTTGGCGCTGATGCCGAGGCCGGCCGTGACGGCGAAAGCGCCGACGTAGTCGCGCAATCCCGTGTCTTTGGGGGCGACGAAGTCGGCCAGCGAGCGGTGCGGCACCCCGGGGCGGTGCTCGGACTGCTGCCGCAGCTCTCGCAGGGTGGTCAGCACCTCGTGGCGCGATTCATCGGTGTAGACCTCGATGTCGTCGTCGCCGATGGCGTTGGCGGGAAACAGCCCGATGACTCCCGAGGCGCTGAGCCATTTCTCGGCGATGAGGGTGTCGAGCATCCGCTGGCCGTCTTCCCAGAGCTTGCGCGCGGCCTCGCCCGAGGCCGGGTTGTTGAGGATGTCGGGGTACTTGCCCTTCATCTCCCACGCGTTGAAGAACGGCTGCCAGTCGATGTATTCGCGCAGCTCGCCGAGCGGGTAATCGTGAAAGGTCTTGACGTGCTGCACCGGCGGACGAGGCGTGGTGGTCGTCGGTGTGCACGTCGCGCGCCTGCTGGGCGATCAGCCGCGGACGCGGCGGCCGGTAACCCGTCCAGTCGATCGGCGTGCGATTTCCTCGCGCCGTGGCGAGCGGCAGGATCACCGCCGCGTTGGTACGCGCCGCGTGGCGTTCCCGCAGTGAGTCGTAGTCGGCCTGCAGGTCCGACAGTAGCGCTGGGCGCTGCTCGTCCGACAGCAGCGCGGCAACCACGGGAACCGAGCGGGAGGCGTCCTTCACCCAGATGACCGGCCCGTGGTATTTCTTGTCGACCTTGACCGCGGTATGGGCGCGCGAGGTGGTGGCGCCGCCGATCATCAGCGGGATGTCCAGCCCCTGGCGCTCCATCTCCGCCGCGAAGTTGACCATCTCGTCGAGTGACGGGGTGATCAGCCCGGACAGCCCGATGACGTCGGCGTCGTGCTCTTTCGCCGCGTCGAGGATCTTCTGCGCGGGCACCATCACGCCGAGGTCGATGACGTCGTAGTTGTTGCACTGCAGCACGACGCCGACGATGTTCTTGCCGATGTCGTGCACGTCGCCTTTGACCGTCGCCATGATGACCGTGCCGTTGCTGCGGCCGGCGTCCTCGGGCGACTTGCCCTCCTCGATGAACGGGATCAGGTAGGCGACGGCCTTCTTCATGACGCGAGCCGATTTCACCACCTGCGGCAGGAACATCTTGCCGGCGCCGAACAGATCTCCGACGACGTTCATACCCGGCCATCAACGGACCTTCGATGACCTCGATCGGCTTCCCGCCGCGGGCCTCGATGATGGCGCGCAGCTCCTCGGTGTCGGTCTCGGCGTAGTCGTCGATGCCCTTCACCAGCGCATGGGTGATGCGCTCGGCGACGGGCAGCTCGCGCCACTCCTCGTTGACCGCTTCGGCCTTCATCCCCTCGCCGGCGAACTCCGTGGCGATCTCGAGCAGGCGCTCCGTCGCGTCCGGGCGGCGGTTGAGGATGACGTCTTCGATGCGCTCGCGCAGTCGCGGATCGAGCTGGTCGTAGGGGACGAGGGCGCCGGCATTCACGATGCCCATGTCCATGCCGGCCGCGATCGCGTGGAACAGGAAGACGGCGTGAATGGCCTCGCGCACCGCGTTATTGCCGCGGAAGGAGAAGGAGACGTTGGAAACGCCGCCGGACACCAGCGCGCCCGGCAGGTTTTGCCTTGATCCAGCGGGTCGCCTCGATGAAGTCGACGCCGTAATTGGCGTGCTCCTCGATGCCGGTGGCCACCGCGAAGATGTTGGGATCGAAGATGATGTCTTCGGCCGGGAAGCCGACCTCGTCGACCAGGATCCGGTACGCCCGCTCGCAGATGGCCTTGCGGCGCTCGAGGTTGTCGGCCTGGCCGTCCTCGTCGAACGCCATGACGACCACGGCGGCGCCGTATTTGCGGCACAGCGTCGCCTCACGGCGAAACTTCTCCTCGCCCTCCTTCATGGAGATCGAGTTGACGATCGGCTTGCCCTGCACGCAGCGCAGGCCGGCTTCGATGACCTCGAACTTGGAGGAGTCGACCATGAGCGGCACCCGGCTGATGTCGGGCTCGCTGGCGATCAGCTTGACGAAGCGGTCCATCGCCGCGACGCCGTCGATCATGCCCTCGTCCATGTTGATGTCGATGACCTGGGCGCCGCTCTCGACCTGCTGGCGCGCCACCGACAATGCGGTGTTGTAATCGCCGTCGCGGATCAGGTTGCGGAACTTGGCCGAGCCGGTGATGTTGGTGCGCTCGCCGACGTTCACGAAGAGCGAGTCCGGTGTGATCGTCAGTGGCTCGAGGCCCGACAGCCGGCAGCGCAGCGGGGCGCTCGGAGGGCACCCGCGGGGCGACGCCCTCGATGAGCGCGGCCATCGCGGCGATGTGCTCGGGCGTGGTGCCGCAGCAGCCGCCGAGCAGGTTGACCAGGCCGCTCTCGGCGAATTCCCGAACGATCGCGGCGGTCTGGTCGGGCGCCTCGTCGTACTCGCCGAACGCGTTCGGCAGGCCGGCATTCGGATAGCAGGAGACGAAGCAGTCGGCCACCCGCGAGATCTCGGCCAGGTAGGGCCGCATTTCGTCGGCGCCAAGCGCGCAATTGAGCCCGACCAGCAGCGGCTTCGCGTGGCGTACCGAATTCCAGAACGCTTCGGTGACCTGACCCGACAGGGTGCGTCCGGACGCGTCGGTGATGGTCCCGGAAATCGCGACCGGCCAGCGGCGGCCGCGCTGCTCGAAGAGCGTCTCCAAGGCGAAGATCGCGGCCTTCGCGTTGAGGGTGTCGAAGATCGTCTCGATCAGCAGCAGGTCGGCGCCGCCGTCGACCAGCCCGTTCGCCTGCTCGAGATAGGCGTCGACGAGCTCCTCATACGTGACGTTGCGCGCGCCCGGATCGTTGACGTCGGGCGAGATCGAAGCCGTCCGGTTAGTGGGGCCGAGGGCGCCGGCGACGAAGCGCGGCTTGGCGGGATCTGCCGCCGTCATCGCGTCGCACGCGGCCCGGGCCAGCCGCGCGGACTCGTAGTTGAGCTCGTACGCGAGCTCCTCCATGCCGTAGTCGGCGAGCGAGATCTTCTGCGCGTTGAAGGTATTGGTCTCGACGAGGTCGGATCCGGCCTCGAGATACGCCCGGTGGATGGCGCTGATCGCATCAGGCTGGGTCAGGCTGAGCAGGTCGTTATTGCCCTTGAGATCGCGGTGCCAGTCGGCGAACCGCTCACCGCGGTATTCGGCCTCGCTGAAGCTGTGCCGCTGGATCATCGTGCCCATCGCGCCGTCGAGCACGAGAATGCGCGACGTCAAAGCCGCGGAGAGAATCTCCGTGGCGTCAGGGCGTATCAGCGAGCTCTCGGGCAAGGCAATCCTTCAGGTCACGAGTGGACATGGCGACCGGCGGGCCGGCTCAGACCCTCAACATTGGCAGCGGCGGCGCGGCCTCAAAGATTCCGGACCTGCTGCCGTTGGATCGATTGTCTCAGCTGGCAGGCAGTCGCGTCGTGCTAATTAGGAGTTCACGGCCAATACCAGCTTGCCGGTGGTGGCGCGCGACCGCAGATCCCGGTGGGCGTTGGCGGCCTGCTCGAGGGGATAGCTTCCGCCGGTCTGCGGGACCAGGTCACCGGCGGCCACCAGCTCCAGCAGCTCTGCCATTTGGGGCTGCAACATTGCCGGATCGGCGAAGCAGTGCACGAGCCAGAAGCCGACGACTGCCCGGCTGTGTGACATGAGCTCGCCCGGGTTGATCGCCTTGGGCAGGGTGCGTGAGGCCATGCCGAAGGTCGCCAGCCGGCCGAACGGTGCGAGCGCCGCCAGCGACGCGTCGAAGGTGGATCCGCCGACCATCTCCAGGACGATGTCGACCTTCTTGCCGCTGTTCGCTTCCTGCAGCGCCTTCTTCAGATCGCCGGCGTCTGCCAGCACGGTGTTGTCGGCGCCGAGCTCTGTAGCGAGCTGCAGCTTCTCCGGCGTTGATGCGACGGCGATGACGTTGCCGGCGCCCCAGAGCTTGGCGAGTTGGATCGCGAGTGTGCCTACCCCTCCGGCGGCGGCGTGGACCACTACCGATTCGCCGGGCTGCAGATGGGTCGAGGTGCGCAGCAGGTGCCACGCGGTGAGTCCCTGCACCATCAAGGCCAGAGCCTGCGCATCGGTGACGGATTCGGGCAACGGGAAGACGGCTGACGGGATGGCCAGTGCCTGCTCGCAGTAACCCCCGCCGTAGGTGAAGGCGGCCACCCTGGTGCCGTCGGCCAGCCGGCCAACCACCTCCGATCCCGGAATCATCGGCAGCGTCGACTTCTGCAGGTAGGAATCCTCGACGGCGTGCGTATCGGCGAAATTGATTCCCGCACTGTCGACCTTGACCAGCACCTCGCCCGGTCCGGCTTGCGGATCGGGGAGCTGGACGAGCTTGAGGACTTCAGGGCCGCCGAACTCGTTGATCTGGATGGCACGCATTACTGCTCCCTACCCCAAAGCTCGCGAAACTTCGGGAAACCTACGCTGCTGACGTGATCGAGCGCGAATCAGACGTTGAGAGCGGGTGCCGTGTCAGCCGCTGCTGAGCCGACGACGATCGATTTCGGCGACCCGGAGTTCTGGCAGGACCCCTATCCCGTCATTGAGGCGGCACGTCGGCAGTCTCCGATCGCTCGCAACAGCAGGGGAGAGCTGGTGCTGCTGTCAGCCGACGACGTCGACGCGGCACACTCCGATCCCGATTTCGGACAGACCGGCCTGGCGGCGCTCAGCCGCCTCGGTGTCCATGACGGACCCTTTCGGCAGTGGCGCAGTCTCACCATGGCGGCCCACGACGATGAGATTCATCAGCGCCTTCGCGGGTGCGTCTCGCGAAGCTTCACGCCACGCCGCGTCGAGCGCCTTCGCTCGCGTGCTGACGAGCATGCCCGGCGCCTGCTGAAGGTTGCCTCCGAGGAGGCAACCTTCGATGTCGTCGCCGATTACGCCTACGACATGCCGCTCTGGCTGATCTGCGAATTCTTGGGATTACCGACCTCGGCCAGTGGCGAGATCGACCGCTTTCTGACCGGTACCGAGGAGATGTTCACGGAGCCGCTGACCGCCGACCGCCGGGAGCGGGCCGAGGCGGGGATCGTGGCGCTCGGGGAGTGGGTCAAGCGGCTGGTCTCGGCGCGCAGCAGCAACCCCCAGGAGGATCTCGTCTCCGATCTCCTCGAGGCAGAACGGGCAGGTCAGCTTTCACGGGACGAGCTGGTGGCACTCGTGGTCAATGTGATCGGCGGTGCCGTGGGCTCGAGCCGCGCCGCTATAGCCAATGCCCTCCTCGAATTGTTGCGCCACCCGCAGCAGGCTTCCTGGGTACTGGAGGATCGCGCGCGATTGGCGCCGGCGATCGAGGAGTGTCTGCGCTACCACCCGCCCTTTCGGATGGGACGCAAGCTGGTGCGCAAGAAGACCTGTCGCTTCGGGCCCGAACTCGAGCCGGGTGACATGGTCGTCGTCTCCGTGCAGGCCGCGAACCGGGATCCAAGCCGCTGGTCTGATCCCGCCGACTTTGACGTCTCGCGCAAACCCGAGCGCCATTACTCCTTCGGTTTCGGCGCCCACTTCTGCCTGGGTCAGGCGCTGGCTCGCCTTGACGTCCAGGAGAGCATCTGGGTCTTTCTGCGTGAGCTGCCCCATGCCAGGCTGCTCACGCAGCGTCCGTACCGGACTCCGTTTACTCCTGATGAGCAAATCGCGGAACTGCGGGTGGCGGTCCGGTGAGGGGCCTGGTATCAGTTACGCATGACAACTGACGTCTCCCCAGGTTCGCAGCTCGACGCCGAGTCGGCTGCAGACTTCGTCTGCGCGGTGCCCCAGCCGCGGCTCCCTGCCGCCGACGTGAATCCAGCCGTACCGGCGGGTGCCAGACCACTCTTTGAGCAGTTCGGCCACGCGCCCGGACTCATCGAAGGCTGGCTTGCCTGGTATCAGCCGCTGGTGCTGAACGGGATCGTGCCGACGCGGACGAAGGAGATCGTGCGGTTGGCCATCGCCCGGCGCACCGGGTGTCACATGTGCCAGAACAGCCGCTTCGCCGATCCGTCCGGCACGGGTCCGGCGGTGCCGGCCGCCGAAGCCGACGCCATTCTCGCTGACGACTGGTCAGGGTGCTCCGAAGGTGAGCAGGCCGCGCTGGCCTACACCGTTGCGTTTTGGGACCACCATGACGCCGTGAGCGATGAGGTCATCGCGCGCGTCATCGACAACTACGGCCGGGACGGCTTCCTGGAGATCGCCGTCGCGGTCGCTCAATTCAGCGGTATGGGCAAGCTCTTCCACCTGCTCGGCATCGCGGCAGGTACTCCCGCCGAATAAGGGGCCGGCTGACCGCAGCCACAGCAAGATCAGTCTTGCCCTCCGGTACGCGACACCCCGTGATTTCCGTACCGGACGGCAAGAGCGGGCTCTGAACGGCTCCGATTCGGCATCTGGAAGAGTGCTCTTTGCTGTGCACACCTGCCGACGTGAAGGAGATCAATGGCTCAGGTCGAGTTAGACCGCGATGGCCGCGTACTCATTGTCAAGTTGAACCGTCCGCGCCGCAAGAACGCGATGACGTTGACGATGTTCGCGCTGATGGCGGATGCCTGGACGGAGTTGTGCGAAGACGACGGACTGTCCTGCGCGATCGTCACGGGCGCCGAAGGCAATTTCTCTTCGGGTATGGACCTTCGAGCGATGGCCGGCGATGTGGACCCCGATGGGGCGATCGATGAGCAGGCCCGCCTCAAGGAAGACCCCGGCTTCATCTGGCGCGGGATCCTCAAGACGCCGCGCCCGACGAAGCCCGTCATTGCAGCCGTCGAGGGCGTGGCCATCGCCGGTGGTACGGAGCTATTGCTCGGCACCGACATCCGGGTAGCCGGCGAGAGTGCGCGTTTCGGGGTGTCGGAGGCGCGGTGGTCGCTCTATCCGATGGCCGGCTCGACCGTTCGGCTGCCCAACCAGATTCCGTACACGATTGCTGCCGAGATCCTGCTGACCGGAAAGCACATCCAAGCCCCCGAGGCCAAGGAGATCGGCCTGATCGGACACGTGGTCCCCGACGGTCAGGCACTGGACAAGGCGCTCGAGATCGCCCAGGCCATCGCTGCCAACGGGCCACTGTCGGTGGAAGCGATCCTCAAGACGCTGCACGAGACGCAGGGCATGAGCGCCCAGGAGGGCTTCGACTACGAAGCGGGTTATGCCAACGCGGTGATGGGTTCGCAGGACGCGAAGGAAGGGCCGCGCGCGTTCGCCGAGAAGCGCACGCCGAACTTCCAACGCAAGTAGTCGTCCGCCACGTGCGTCCCCATTCGGACGTCGTCATCGTGGGCGCCGGCGTGGCTGCGGCGTGTGGCTGCGCTGGCTCTCACGAAGGCGGGGTTCGACGTCACCTGCTTCGAGCAGGGCGACTGGCCCGGCCGCAGCACCTTCCGCGGCGATACCGCAGCCGGCGAGCTCACGGCGATGAAGCTGTGGTCGAGTTCCCCACAGCAGCGCCGCGGACCCGGCGACTATCCGATCGACACGGCTGCCTCCGACATGGCGGCGCTCAATTTCAACGGGGTCGGCGGCGGCTCGGTCCTCTACAACGCCCAGTGGCCACGGCTCACACCGCGAGACTTTCGGGTGTTCACCGAGGACGGTGTCGGGGCGGACTGGCCGCTTGACTACGCGCAGCTGCAGCCGTTCTACGAAGCTACCGATCTTCAATTCGGGGTCTCCGGGCTGGGCGGGAATCCGGTCTACCCCGAGGGGGCGGATCCGCCGCTTCCAGCACTGCCGATCGGCCCGGCAGGCCTGGCGGTGGCCCGGGTACACGCCGGCCGCGGATGGCACTGGTGGCCCGATGCGAATGCCATCCTGTCGATGCCCTACGACGGTCGAAATCCATGCGCCCAGCGCGGCACCTGCGGCCACGGCTGCGACGAGGGCGCCAAGGCTTCCACCGACCTCACTCACTGGCCTGCTTACCTGACCGCGGGCGGTGCACTGACGACCCGGGCCGTCGTACGCCGGATCGTGGTGAACGAGCAGAACCGGGCCGTGGGAGTCGAATGGGTCGACGCCAACGGCGAGCAGCATTTCCACGGCGCCGATGTCGTGCTCTGCGCCGCCAACGGGATCGGAACTCCCCGCTTGCTGCTGGCCTCCGCCGACAGCCGTCATCCCGAGGGGCTGGCAAACGGTTCCGGGCTCGTCGGCCGCGGGCTGATGCTGCACCCCATGGCCCTGGTGGAAGGCATCTTCCCGGACGGTGAGCCCTGGCACGGCCACAACGGCGGCCTCATCAATTCGATGGAGTTCTACCGTTCGGACGCTGCTCGCGGCTTCGTGAGGGGCGCGCGGTGGGTGCTGACGGCGGGAGGGCTTCCGCTGGCTACGGCGCTCGGCCCACGCAGCGTCTGGGGAGCCGGGCACCACGCCAGGATGCGGGAGCTGATCGGGCGGCGGATCACCTGGGTCGTGCTCGGCGAGGACCTTCCTGACGACGCCAACCGTGTCACCCTGATGCCGCCTGATCCGGACGGCTCGGGGTTGCCCGGCGCGGCGATCGCGTATCGGATCGGGGACAACACCGAACGGCTCCTGCAGTGGCACGCCGCCAAGGCTGCCGAGTCGCTGGCCGAAGCCGGAGCCCGCGAGATCAAGGTGGTCAGGGCGCCGGCCAACGGACATTTCATGGGTACGACGAGGATGGGCAATGACCCTGGCGCCTCGGTGTGCGATCGCTGGGGATTCACCCATGAGATCTCCAACCTCGGCGTCCTGGACGGCAGCCTGTTCCCGACCAGCAGCGCGATGAACCCCACCAGCACGATCAGTGCCCTCGCTCTGCGTACTGCCGTTCGCCTCATCGAGCATGGCGCGCAGTACGGGTTGGCGCCGGCCGGTGCACCTGGGCGCTCCGAATCCCGCACCTCGCCGAAGCCGACGCTGACTGAGCTGTCGTTGAACCCGCCTGGCGTCGAAACCGCCGGCGGAGCGGCTCACCCGCCTCGAACGTGAGGCACTCGCCCGGGTCGCCGACGAGCTGCTGCCTGCCGGAGACGGGATGCCGTCGGCCCGGGAGGTCGGCATCGCGGACGATCTGGTGGATCAAGTGTTGGCGGTGCGCCCCGATCTCCTCGCCGCCTTGAGGCAGGCGCTGAAGACGGGCGGCCCTGATGGCGCCGGTCGCCGCACGCTGGCCACGGTGATCGCGGGTGGCTACTACCTCTCACCCTTGGTACGTGATCGGCTGGGCTGGCACAACGAGCGCGGCAGGGCGCTGGGCTCCGCCGGCTTTCCGCCCTACGTCGAGGAAGGTTTGCTCGACCACCTCATCGGCTGAGGTCAAGCAGCGGGCCCAGGGTCATTCCGGCCGCCAGCGCCACCTCGCGATACGTCACGGCGAGGGTGGCCAACGAGGCGTGCGCGTTGAGCCCGCTGGGGTTCGGCACCACCCAGAGCTGGGATTTCCCGAGCCCTTTCGGTTGCCGTCCCGCCTGGGCCCGCGGAAGGCCGAATGCCGCCCGGTATGCGGTGATCCCCAGGACGGCCACCACCGGCGCCCCGACCTGCGGGATGCGGCGCTCCAGGTCGCGTCCACCGGCGACCAGTTCCTCCTTGCTGAGCTCGTCGGCTCGCGCCGTTGCCCGAGCAACCAGGTTCGTGATCCCGATGCCCCGTGACAGCAGGTACGCGCGATCCTCGGCCGCGAATCCGGCGGAGGCATCGATCAGGCGATCAGTGATCCCAGCGGCATGAAGGGCCGGGTAGAAGCGATTTCCGCGGCGGCTGAAGTGAGCCTGCGCCGCTGCGGTCCACAGTCCCGGGTTGATGCCCACGAAGAGCAGCCGGGTCTCGGTCCCGACCAGGTCGGGCACGGTCGCATCGCGGAAAGACTCGAGTTCGGCCCGGCTGAATCCCATCTTCGACAGAGCGTAGGGCCTCCGCTGCGGCCGGACGCTGTCAGACTGGCCGGGTGCCAAACCTTGAGAGCGTCGAGCTGCCCTTCTTCACCGAGGCGCCGAAGATCATCCGCAGCGAGGGGGTCATTGCCGCCCCGCGAAGCGCGGTCTTCGCCAGGATCGCCGAGGACCCCGCCGGCTGGGGTGACTGGTTTCCGGGCTTCACCCACGACGGGCGCTGGGAGACCCCACCTCCCCACGGTGTAGGAAGCGTCCGGTCGGTCAAGGCGTTCCGGACGAGCTATCGCGAAACCGTGCTCGCCTGGGATCTGAACGAGCGCTGGGCCTTCCGCATCGACGAGAGCAGTTCCTCGGCGTTCCTCGCGTTTGCTGAGGACTACCGCTTGTCGGACGCGGGCGACGGGACCCGCCTCACCTGGACCGTCGCCTTCCGGCCGGGCAGCCTGATGAAATATGCCGCGCCGCTTGCGGGCCCCATGATCACGCTGGTCGCTCGCCGCGTGGTGAAAGGCCTGAACCGGGTCACAGCCTGAGAGTCCTCGCGCGTCCTGCGTCGGGCTCACACATCGCTATAGCACCGTGTGAGCCTGACGCAGCGCCGAATGAGTGCTCGAGGGGAGGGTTGCCGTGCCGGACGCTTTGCTAGGCGGGCTCGAAGGGCTGGAAGGGACGGCCCCCACCAGGCGTGCAACGGCCGGCCGGCGCGTCACCAGACTTGCCGGCTGGTTCGACGGGCCGCGCATCGCGCTGCTGATCGCCGCCACTTTCAGCGCTGGGATGGCGGTGCTGCTGTCGCAGACGGTCTTCTCGCAGCTCTCGGTCAACAACGATGAATCCGTCTACCTGCTGCAAGCCAGAGCCTTCGCCGCGGGGCATCTGTTTCCCGGCGCTGGCCATCCGGGTGCCTCCTTCATTCCCTGGCTCGGAGTTCTTCGCGGCGATCACTACGTGCTCAAATACACCCCGGTCGTGGCAGCTTTCCTGGCACTCAGCCTGGCGGTGACCGGCGGATACGTGCTCGCCCTCGCGGGATGGGCGGCGGCGCTGGTCGCGACTACCTACCTGTTGACGCGCGAGGTGACCGGGAATCGGGCCACTGCAGCGACGGCGGCCGTCTTCATGGCGGTGTCGCCCGTGGTGCTGGTGCAAAGCGCCCTGCTGCTGCCGTATCTGCCGTTCCTGGTGCTGGCCGAGCTCGCCATCTGGGGGATCCTGGCGGGCCGGCGGCGGCAGACCTGGTGGCCGTTCGCCTTGGCGGGACTGTGCGGGGGATTGGCGTTCGTGGCCCGCTCGCTGGACGCGCTACTGGTTTTGACGCCCCCACTGATCTGGGCGATCTGGACATCAGGTGGTCGGCGCCTTCGCTCGCTATGCGAGCTGGCGGTCGGGGCGATCGCGCCGGCGTTGGGCCTGCTCTGGTTCAACTATCAGGCCACCGGCTCGGCGTTGCGGCTGCCTTTTTCGCTGTTCGAGTCGGGTGACACGCTCGGGTTCGGCGTGCACCGGCTTTATCCCGGTGAGGCGGCCCGCCATTTCGGTCCTGCGCAGGGCTGGGCCGGCCTTGTTCGTCACCTCAGCCTCCTGGGTAGCGGGTGGGCCTTTGGAGGGGTGCTGCTGCTTGCCCTTGCCATCTACGGCCTGATGCAGAGGCCTCCCGCGGCCTGCTTGGCCATCCTGGCCGGTGGGCTCGCGCTGACGGTCGGTTACCTCTTCTTCTGGGGCATCTGGAACGCGGCAATCGTGTGGGGGGCCACCCGCTATCTGGGCCCGTACTACCTGCTGCCGCTGCTCATTGCGCTGACCATGCTGGCGGCCATCGGGCTCGGCCGGCTGGCCTCGTCCTCGCGCTGGAGGGCCGGGTCCGTCCTCGCCCTGGCACTTGTTCTCAGCCTGGTCACGCTGATACCGGCAGTGCGTACGAATGGGGCGCTCAACGCCGACAACGTGCAGCTGGCCGACGCGGTAGCGGCAAAGGGCCGGGCGCTTGTCTTCGTGGACACCTATCCCAATTACCTGCAGCATCCGACCGCCGTCATCTCCAACGACTATCCGGTCGGTGGACGAACGGTTTACGCACTCGAGCTCGGCGGAGCGGATTTCACGGTGTTGCGCGACTTCCCCCATCGCGCCGTTTACCGGTTGAGCCTGCTCGGCGAATACGGAAAGCATGCCCACGCTGGATACGGGGCACGGCTGCAGCGGCTGCGTTCCCTGACTTCCCGCGCCCTGACCTTGCGGGTCGCTTCCAGGCTTCCGGGGTCGATGGCCGGCGCCCGGCTGCTGGTCGTCGTGGGAGCCCGGCGCGCCACCTGGTTGCTCGCGCCGGGCCAGGTCAGCGACACCGTAGTCACGCTGAGCGCAGGCCCTTTGAGCCCAGCGGGCGACCGGCCGGACCGACCGTTCTCCATCGGCTCCACCCGACCTGGCGCGGACGGGGCCATTGTCGTGAGTCTGCTGGCGCGTAAAGCCGCCGGAGGTCGTGAAATCGTGCTGGGCCACATCCGCTTGCCGATCGCGCTGCACGGCGGGCGGCTCACCACGATGGCGCCCTATGGATCCGTGACCGAGCTCGGCCCCGCTCGGACGCCCGCTCTGGTGATCAGCGCCGGAGCCGGGGGTTGAGCCAGGATCAGGTACGCGTGCCAGTCGGGTCGCGGCCGACCAGCCAGGCGATCGACAAGATCGCGACGGACCACAGGAGCGGATGCACGAGGATGCCGAGAAGAGCTGCAATCACAAGGATCACGGCGCATATCGCGACGTCTCGGACCATGTCGTCAGCCTGCCAGAAGTCAGCCTTGCGACGATGAGCACTTCATGCGTTTCCGATGTCAGTTAGGCATGACGTGTCAGTAACGATGACCACGCCCTCGATTCGGGCGGCACTCAGCCCAGCAGCCAGGCGTTGACCTGCTGTGACATTTCGCATGACTTCCCGGGTCGCTCGCGCGGGGCTCGCGGGTCTGGCTCTGGCCGTGGGCATGCTCGTGGCCGGCTGCGGCGCGAGCGGTAAAGCGTCAGCCGCAAAGCCGGCGCCTGTCAGGACCTCCGCGCCGTCCCCGGCAGTGACATCTCGGCCAGCCAGCGAAACCCCGACCGCATCACCGACTCCGTCACCGACGCCCTCTCCGTCGCCGGACTTCAGGGCCCTTTTCAAGCCGCCGGCACAGCTGCCTCTGCGGGTGGAGCTGTGGGGCGATTCGATCTCCGCTCAGGCCGCCCCCGACATCACCTTCGCCCTCGACGCCACCGGCAAGGCCATCACCACGACGCACACCTACCCTGGCACGGCGATGTGCGACTGGTTTTCTGACATGAGCAGTGAGATCAATCCGGCCAACCCGAGCGGATTTCACCCGCAGGTGGCGATCATCCAGTTCTCCGGCGATGCGTTCACGCCCTGCATGAAGAATGCCAGCGGGGTGGCCTACAGCGGCCAGGCTTTGGTCAACAAGTACGCCTCCGACTCCGCAACTGCCATCGCGCTCTTCAGCAAGGCCGGCATCCCGGTGTTCTTCGTCAGCACACCCATTTCGCGCGGACAGGCCGCCCAGGGCGCCGTGGGAAACACGCCGTTCGGTTTCATGTTCGCCAAGCTGCCGGCGCGTTTCCCGGCCGGCCATCTCGTTCAGTTCATAGATGCTGCGCAGGCCGTGGAGTGGCACGGCCATTACTCCGACACCCTCCCCTGTGAAGCCGGAGAGGCCTGCACGGGAACCTGGCCTGACGGAACCAAGACCGTGGTGGTCCGCGAAGCCGACGGCACCCATTTCTGCCCGGTCAAGGAGGTGCCTCTCGACGGTGGTCCGTCGACGACCTGCCCGGTACCCATGCCTGGCGCGCAGCGCTATGCCCGCGCCATCGCCACACCGATCCTGCAGGCGTTCTCGCTGACCTGAGCCGGGCAAAGGCGCATCCGGCGGCGATTGGTCGTCAGTCGTCGACCGGCATGCCGCCGTCCACGAAGAGCCACTCTTCGGCGGCCAGCCCGTTCTCAATCCGAAAGAGCACCAGCGAGTGGACATCGAAGATGTCATCGGTGGCCTTGACCGGCCCGTAGTCGCCGATCGGATGGCCGGTGATGCGAAGCCGCGTGGCGACCCAATCGCCCTCCGCCAGCTGCGACAAGACCGTGAAGCGGACATCGGGGATGGCCTCATGGAAGCGGCGCATCGACTCCGCTTCGCCCGCACCCGCCTCGCTGACCTCGCGGGTCACCTTGCTGTGATGGATGAATCCGGGCGCGTAGAGGGTCTCGAAGACCGACGGATCGCCCGCGTCGTAGCCCTCCTCGTAGATCCTGCGGACGACGGCCTTATTGGCCTCGAGAAGTGCGTGCGCTACGCACATAGTGGATCCTCCACAGTGGCACCTACTGGATCCTCCACAGTGGCACCTACTGGATCCTCCACAGTGGCACCTATACTCCACAGGCATGTGGATCCATGGGTTCCTACTTTTCGATGCCCCAGCGCTGCAGCCCGTAAGCCCGGATCGCGTTGCCACGCAGGAAGAGATAGCGCTCGTCGTCGTTGAGGCCGGCCTCGTCACAGATCTTCTCGGCCACCGCGGCGGAGTGCGGGTAAGTGCTGTCCGAGTGCGGGTAGTCGACCTCGAAGGTGATCTGCTCCATGCCGATCCGGTCACGCATCTCCAGCCCGACCGGGTCGTCGAAGATGCAGCCGTAGATGTGGCCGGGGAAGTACGTGCTCGGCGGCTCAGGCACGACGTCGCTGATACCGGCGGAGGCGCGGCGCTCTTCCCATACCTTGTCGATGCGGTCCAGCACGTAGGGCATCCAGCCGACCTGGCCCTCGGAGTAGGCGACGACCAGGTCCGGGAAACGTGCAAACGTGCCCGACATCAGCAGGTCGACCATCGAACCCATGGCGTTCTGAAAGGTCAGGGTCGAGCTGACGCCCATCGGCGCGTCGGGTGAGGTCGTCGGCATCTTGGACGACGAGCCGATGTGCATGTTGATGACCGACTCGGTCTCCTGGCACGCCTCAAAGAGCGGGTCCCAGTAGTGGTCCTTGTCGTGGAACGAGGGCAGTCCCAGGTGGTACGGGGCCTCGGAGAAGGTGATGGCGTGGCTGCCCTTGCCGGCGCAGCGGCGAACTTCTGCCGCGGCTAGTTGGGCGTCCCAGAGCGGCACGATCGTGAGCGGGATGAGCCGGCCATAGCCTGCGCCGGCGCACCACTCGTCGATCATCCAGTCGTTGTAGGCCTCGACGCAGAGCTTGGCGAGCACCTTGTCCTCACGCTCGAGGAATGCCTGCCCGCAGAAGCGCGGCAGCACGTTGGGGAAGCAGATCGAGGCGTCGACGTGGTTTTCGTCCATGGCGATGAGCCGGTCAGCCTGCTTCCAGCAGCCCGGCTGGATCTCATCGAACGACGTCGGGCGCAGCGTCTTCTCATCGATGCTGAATCCGACCGAGGCCGACAGCAGCGGGAAGGGGTAGACCAGGTCGTCATAGAGCCACCAGTCGTACTCGGGGCCTTCGGTGCCGCCCTTGGTGAACCGGTAAACACCGCCGGACATCTCCGCGCCGCCGCGGTCGCGCGAGACGCGGGGACCGCGATCGGCATATTTGCTCGGCAGCCGGGAGGTCCACAGGTCGGGGGGTTCGACCACGTGGTCGTCCACCGAAATGATGCGCGGGAGCATGCGTCAACCTGCCTTTTCTTTGTCTGGCGCTGGGGAACCGAAACGGATCAACTCAAAGGGAACGCCGCCCGCCTCGATACGGGCGATAGTGGAGACCGTCTCATCGACGCCCACGAGATCGTAGGGTCCGACGACGGGAAAGCCGGCGTCGCTGGCCGACCGGGTGGGCGTCGCGACGTCGCGCGTGGCCACGCTCAGCCCGGCCACTCCCGGCCGCAGCGTGTCGCGTAACGCTGCCGGAATCTCCACGAGCTCCAGCATCCCCTGGCGCTGGCCGACCATGGCGCCTCGGGTGGCTCCGTGCTCGGCCGGCCAGCCAAGGCCCGCGGCTGCCATCTCACCAGTGGACTCGAAACGGGACACCGGGCCTACTCCGGCGATGTCCTCCAAGAAGTGCAGCGTCGCGTCGAGATCGTCGACGAGCACTACCGCCTTCACGATCCCGCTGGGCATCTCACACTCCGGTCCATATCTCCAGCTCTCTCTGCTGCCCCTAGTGTCCACCGTCGCCGGATCGCTGTCGCAGCGCGGCTGCCTTCCCAGCGCTGGCGAAGGCTTGCGGGTCGAGCCGACGACGGCTGGTGTGCTCGGTCTCGGCGGCAAGAGCACCGCCTTGACCCAGGTCTGTGCCCAGGTCGTACAGCGACAGGATCTCACGCACAGCCGGCGTCTCCGCAATCTGGGAGGCCAACGTCAGGCAGAAGTCGAGGAGCTCGCCATGAGCCACGACGTGGTTGACGAGACCGATCCGCAGCGCGGTGGGGGCATCGACGAAGTTGCCGGTGATCGACATCTCGCGGGCCAGCCGGATACCGATTGCGCGGGGGAGCAGCGTCGTCAGCCCCCAGGTCGGCACCGCGTTCAGCCGGGCATGGGTATCGGCGAAGCGAGCCCGCTCGGACGCCACGATGAAGGTCGAGCTGAGGGCGATCTCCAGCCCTCCTGACACGCAGGCCCCGTTCACGGCGCAGATGACCGGCGTGTGCATGGCGCGAAGCGCGCGGCCGGGGTTGACGGCGAACTGGGCCTGATAGGAGTCGAACCGCGGGTCGGTCTCTTTGAAGTCGACCCCCGCAGTGAAGATCGGGTCTGCACCAGTGAGCAGGACCGATCGGATCGCGGGATCTTTGTCGGCAGCGGCCAGCAGGTCACACAGTTCGAGGCGCATCGCCCGGTTGAGCGCGTTCTTCGCAGCGGGGCGGTCGAGCGTGATGATGCGCGTATCGCCCGCGGTGCTCACACGCAGATAGCCACTGGATTCCTTCAGCTCGCTACTCATTCCGGCCTGAGCTCCATCCGTGAGTTGTCCCACGACAGGAATCGCTGGTGTGGGCGAAGCCGCAGAAAGGTCCGGTCAGCGTAGTGCGCCTGAGCGTCCGCCGGCATGACCGACGACGGAGTCTGGAAGTCGCGGTACTTGGTCTCAATGGCTGCGGCAATGAGCCCGCGGCCGGGCTCGTCCTCGACCAACTCGATCAGTCCGCTCACGTGAACCGCACGCAGCTGCGCCCACTGCTGGCCCGACTCGACCAGAAAGGACGCTCGTGGGTCATGCCGTACTCGCGAAATCTTTTTCGTGCCCGACGGCGCGCTCAGGCAAATGGTGCGATCCATCACCACGAACCACACCGGCAGGGTGATCGGCGAGCCGTCGGAGCGAAGGGTCGTCAAGATGCCGGTGTGGGAGGCCTCGATCGTCTGCCAGGCCTTGTCCGCCGACAGGCGCACGCTCACGATTGCGCCGCCCGCTGTCCAGCCCAGATTTGCCCCGCCTGCATCGCGGCAGAATATGCCGCCTGCTGACGGCGCCGGTTCGCCGGTCGGCGAAAGCTATTCTTGGCCTCAAATGCCTTCTCCCGCGGCTCAGGTGCCTCCCTCCACGGCCTCGGCCCCCAAGGGCCGGCGCCGGCGCACGGACGGTGAGCTGACCTGGCGGCGGGTGCTTGATTCAGCGGTCGCTTGCATCCTCGAGCTCGGTTATTACCAGGCCAGCTCGAACGAGATCGCCCGCCGGGCGGGGGTCACCTGGGGAGTCATCCAGCATCAGTTCGGCACGCGTGAAGGTCTGCTGCTGGCCGTTCTCAACGACCGCTGGGCCACCATGGAACACCGGATGGCCACGGCTGACGTCCACGGAGAAACGCTCGAGGAGCGGCTGGCGTGCGTGCTCGAGGTGCTCGCCGCGCACTACGGAATGCCCGAGCATCTGGTCCAGCTGCAGATCATTCTGGACCTCAGCAAGAATCCGAAGACGTCCCGCGAGACGCGGCTCGCGGTGGCGGCGCACGGGGCCGAGCTCACCCGGGCCTGGCAGCCACTTTTCGACCGCGCGCTCGGCCCGGCGGCGCAGGATCTGGACCTGGTGCGCTACGCCTTCCTCACCCTGCGCGGCTACCTGCAGGGCGGCCTGATTTCTTCGCGCATCGCCGATACCGCCGACGACGCAGTGCAACGCAATCTCTTGGTTCGCGGTGTCGCCGCGGCCATCCGGGAGCAAGCCCGCGCACAGGGCATCGAGCTGTCATAGCAGCGCTTTGCGACGTCCGGTGCTCAGGCGACGGCAGCCGCCCAGGTGGCCAACCGATCCCAGAGCACCGTTCGGTTAGGTGCCACGTTGTGGTTGTGGCCGGAGCCGCTCAACTCGAACAGTGTGATGTCGGGGCAGCGGACCAGGGCATCGGCGGTAGCTCTGGCGTTGCCGGTGATGTCGCGCTCACCGAAGCCGATGAAGACCGGCACGTCGATCAGCTTCACATCGGGCGCCGTGCACTTGAGCATCGAGCCGAGGCCGCAAATGGCAAGCAGGCTTGCGGCGCACCCGTCCATGGCCACCAGTGCCTCCTCGGGCACTTCCATACCTGCCAGCAAGAAGTCTGACCGTCTCGTGTCGCCCTTGGGCAGCGGCCGTCCGAACCGCTCTTTGGCCAGCCTGACCAGCTCGGAGGCGATGGCGTCAGGGTTGCCGACGACCGACTTTTCCTCGTCGCTGAGGTAGGCGGCCAGTGAGGTGAGTTCGTAGTGATCGCTGTGCGCATACCCGAGCAGCCCGAGCGCGGCATACGGGCGGTGGCGCGCTTGGATAGCGACCGTCAACATTCCGCCCATCGAATGGCCGACCCCGATCGGGATGCCGCCCAGCTGTTTGTGCAATTGCCTGACGGCGTCGGTATCGGCATCGGCGACGACGTGGGGGGTCAGGGTCCAGGCGTCGTCGGGCGGTGGGCTGTCACCGACGCCGGGATGATCGATCGTCACCACAGTGAAGCCTCGCTCCGCAAGGTGCTCGGCCATGCTGTAGCCGGCGGCGTCCAAGTCGAAGTAACGCCGTGACATGCCTCCGCCGGGCAGGCAGTAGAGCACCCGGCCGTTCGCCGGGGCAGCGGGTTCAAGGATCGTCACCGCAAGCCCGGCGACCTCAGCGGTGGATCTGAAGGCCGTTCTAGAGACCATAGATGCGAGCCGAATTGCCGTGGCAGATGAGCTCGCGCTCCTCGTCAGGGATACCGGCGAACTGGCGCTGGACGATCTGCTGTGAATTCGGCCAAGTGGTAGCGGGATGAGGAAAGTCCGTTGACCAAAGGATGTTTTCGATGCCGACCAGATGGCGCTGGCTCAGGCCGACCTCGTCGTCCATGAATGTGCATGACATGTTGCGGTGAAAGTACTCGCTCGGCGCGAGCCGCATCCCGGGGAAGTGGTAGCCGCGCTCGGCCTTTCGGTCCAGCGAGGCCAGGAACCCCGGGATCCAATACAAGCTCGGCTCGACGAAGACGATCTGCAGCCTGGGGAAGCGTTCCAGAGTTCCGGTCAGGATCCACCAGGCCACCACCTCCGCGAGCGCCAAGGCCGGCAGCGACGTGAAGATGCCTGCCTGCGGGGTCGGGTCTCGTTGAAAAACGTCGTACAGCGACGCCCGATTGCCCAGATGGTGGCTGATCGAAATTCCGGTCTCCTGCAAGGCGTTCCACAGCGGGTCATAGAGCGCTTCGTGGTAATCGGGAAGGCCGAATTCGCTGGGGAAGTTCGGCAGGTGCACGGCCCGGGCGCCGAGCCCAGCCAGCCGGTGAACCTCACCGACCGCGTATTCGATATCGATGATCGGCACCTGGTAGGAGACCACCAGCCGGCGAGGATCGGTCGCGGCGAACTCGCTGAGATGATCGGTGAATGCGCGGCTGATGGGCCGCCAATCTCCTTTGACGAATCCGAAGGCGCGGAAGGCGCTCACTTCCGAATACAGCACTTCGGCGTCGACCCCATCGCGATCCATGGCCGCCAGCCGGGCCACCGGATCGTGGTAGCCGGGGTCGCGAAACGCATCCAGATCGAAGTCGCCCAGCGAGAGTTTGCGGCCTCCGCGCTGGGTCTCGTCAAGGCGGGCCTGCTCGGCGATCGCGTCGTCGAAGGCCTCGTGCAGCGCGCGGGGAACCCGCTCCCGGATGACGTCGAGGCTGACCGCCACGTGCGAGTCGGCCGAGATGAGCCTGCTCATGATCGCGTGCCGCCTGAGATGCGGTCTGCCGTTGTGTCCCTCGTGCAGTGGGTCATGACGTCCTTTCGTCAGCCGGACTTCCCTGCAACCATACTAAGTACTATGGTTAGTCGGTGCAACCAGATCCCGGGCCCCACCGCCCGGCCCCGATCCTCACCGACGACAACGCTTTCTACTGGGAGGGGGCTGCGGCAGGCCGGCTCCTGGCGCAGCGCTGCGGCGAGTGCGCGATCGTGCGCCATCCTCCGCGGCCGATGTGCCCGCACTGCCATTCGTTGGCTGTCGACGTCATTCGCCTCTCCGGTCGCGGCACGCTCTACAGCTACGCGATCCTGCACCACCCTCAGAGCCCGGTTTTCGACTACCCGGTGCGTGCTGCTCTGGTCGATCTCGAGGAGGGCATCAGGGTGCTCGCCGAGCTGACCGAGATCGCTACCGACGACATTACACATCGGTATGCCTTTGCAGGTGAGCTTCGCCCCCACAGTCGACGGTCACGCGGTGCCGGTGTTCTCACCGTTGTCCGGTTCTCCGGTAGGTGATCGGTGATGGCGGGGCTGGCGGCCGGCGCCGCCATCACTGGAGTCGGTCATACCGAGTTCTCCCGCCAGGCCGGCCGCTCAGAGCTGCAGCTGGCGTGTGAGGCGATCACGGACGCACTCAAGGACGCCGGGTTGACGCCGGCCGACGTCGATGGGCTGGTCAGCTACACGATCGATCCGGTCGAGGAGACCGAGCTGGTGCGCTCGGTCGGCTTCCAGGAGATTGGGTTCTCCTCCCGGGTGCCCTACGGAGGCGGCGGCTCGATGGGCACCCTGCTGCACGCCGCCAGCGCGGTGATCAGCGGCGCGGCGCAGGTCGTCGTGGCGTATCGCGCCATCCGGGCCCGATCCGGCGCGACGCGATTCGGCGGTGCGAAGACCTCGCCAAGCCCCACCTCCCAACACTCCGGATCGACCGCGATGCAGTGGGCGATGCCCCACGGCGTCCTTACTCCGGCATCGTGGATGGCCTTGAACTCCACCCGCTACATGCATCAATTCGGTGTCACGAGCGCCGACTTCGGCCGGGCTGTGGTGCAACTGCGTGAGTATGCGGCCAAGAACCCGGCGGCCTGGGGATTCGGGCGGCCGATCTCGCTGGAAGACCACCAGGCGTCGCGGTGGATCGCCGAGCCCTGCCTGCACCTGCTCGACTGCTGCCAGGAGACCGATGGATCGGTGGCGCTGGTGATCACCAGCGCAGAGCGGGCCGCGGACCTCACCGTCACACCTGTCTTGATCGGGACAGCCTCGGGCGCGGGCCTGTTCGAGCAGGAGATCGCCTCGGACCACTACCGGGCAGACCTGTCGGTGATGGATGGCTCGGTGGCGCTGGGGAAGCGACTGTTCGACCGCACCGGATTCAACCGGGACGACATCGACGTGGCGATGATTTATGACGCGTTCTCCCCGATCTTGCTGATGCAGCTCGAGGCGCTCGGCTTCTGCGGCCCTGGAGAGGCCAAGGACTTCGTCGCGACCGGCGCGCTTGCTCTTGACGGCGCCCTGCCGTGCAACACCAATGGCGGGCTGATCGGCGAGGGCTACATCCACGGGCTGAACCTGGTGCTGGAGGCGACTCGGCAGCTGCGTGGCACCGCCGTCAACCAGGTTCCGGCCGCCCGCACCGTTCTGGTGACCGCCAGCCGCACCGGCGCGATCCTTACCCGCAGCTAGACACCGCCAGTCGTTGGAAAGAGAGCAGGAGACAGTCATGGCAAGCGTGCTGGAGGGCCTTCGGGTGCTCGACCTCTCGTCGGGAGTCGCCGGGCCGATCACCGGCATGCTGCTGGCTGACCACGGCGCCGACGTCATCAAGGTGGAGCCCCCGGGAGGTGACCCGTTCCGCGGCACTGCCGGCTACGACGTGTGGCTCAGAGGGCGGCGCAGCGCGGAGCTCGACCTTCGTGATTCCGGCGACCACCAGCGGTTCCTGGCCTTGGCGCGTCATGCCGACGTCGTCGTGCAGAGCTTCGCGCCTGGCACCGCTGAGCGTCTCGGCATCGACGCTCCCACCCTGCTGGCCGAGAATCCGGCCCTGGTCTACTGCTCGATCAGTGCCTACGGACCGCACGCCGGACACCGCGACCGGCCGGGCTACGACGCTCTGGTGGCCGCCCGACTCGGCATTCTGGACGAGCAACGGGGGCACCTCGGCGGTGCCATGCCGCGCATGCACGGGGAGGAGCCCTACCTCGCCGACCTGGAGATCCCCGAGGGCATGGCGCCCGGCTACCCGCGGTCGGGACCTATCTTCACCTACACCCCTTGGCTGAGCATGTGCGCCGGGTTCTTGGCCTCGACCGGAATCAACGCCGCCCTGTACGCCCGGCTGCTCACCGGCCGGGGCCAGCACGTCGAGACTTCCTTGCTGCAAGCAGCATTCTCGGTGACGGCTTCGAAGTGGCAGCGGGTGGAGCATCCCGACGCGGTCGGTCTGCGGTCGTGGGTCTACGACCAACGCGCCGGTAAGGGCTTCTTCAAGTGTTCGGACGGGCGCTGGATCGAGCAGTGGGTCCCCAATCCGCAGTTTGCGCTCAACAGCGCAAACGGTGAGACGCTGGCCTTCCGCAGCGAATTCGACCGGGTCAGGGACGACCCGAGCCGGATCCCGCAGGACCCCGAAAACATTGTGGTGCTGGCGTACTACCACCCGCTGATGGCTGAGGCGTTCAGCAAGTTTCCCAGTCAGGAGTGGGTCGACGTTGCCCGTGAAGCAGGCGTCCCGCTGCAGCCGGTCCGTACCCCTGAGGAAGCCCTGGCGGACCCCGCCCTGTTCGAGGAGGGAGCCGTGCTCGATTTCGACCATCCCGAGCACGGCCCGCTGCGCCAGGCTGGGATCCTGTACGGCCTGAGTGAGACACCCGGACGAGTCCATGGCCGCGTCCCTGCCGCCGGCGCGCACACGGCCGAGATCAGAGCCGAGGCCGACGCGCTGGCGAAGAAGCCATCAGCAACTGCCTCTGCACCGGCTGATGCGGGCTCGGAGGAGGGGCCCATGGTGGGCCCGCTGGCCGGCGTCACCGTGCTCGACCTCGGGTTCGCCGTAGCCGGACCATTCGGGGCCCAAGTGCTCGCCGACCTGGGCGCCGACGTCATCAAGATCAATACCTGGCGTGATCCGTGGTGGCACGCCTCGCATATCGCCTATGGCGCTAACCGCAACAAGCGCAGCATCGGCATCGACCTCAAGACCCCTGAGGGGCTGGCCGTCTTCCACACGCTGGTGCGACCAGGCGGACGTGGTGCATTCCAACATGCGACGGGACGCGCTCCGGCGGCTCAAATGCGACGAGGAATCCCTGCGGGCGGTCAACCCCGATCTCATCTATTGCCACACCCGGGGGTTTGACCGCGGTCCCCGCTCGGACTCACCCGGCAATGACCAGACCGGCTGCTCGCTCGCTGGGGTGACGTACGAGGATGGCGCCGTCCGCAAGGGTGGAGCCCCGTTCTGGAGCCTCACCTCGCTCGGCGACACCGGCAACGGCTTCCTGTCCGCCATCGGGGTGATCCAGGCGCTTTATCACCGCAAACGCACCGGGCAGGCGCAGAGCGTTGACACCTCCATCCTCAATGCCGGCCTCCTGGTCGCCTCGATGGCGGCGGTGAAGGAAGACGGCTCAGCTCTTGCCCGTCCCCAGCTGGATATACGCCAGCTCGGCCTCGGAGCGCTCTACCGGCTGTATGAGACGTCAGACGGCTGGATCTGCCTGGCCGCCTTCCGCGAACCGCATTGGGCCGCTCTGGCGCAAGCCGTCGGCGGTCGTTCGCTGGCCGCCGACGACCGTTTCCTCGACCCGGGAGCCCGGCAGGCGCACGACCGTGAGCTGGTGGACATCCTCGAACCCTGGTTCCTCGCTCGCACGTCACGCAACGCGTTCGAGCGCGCTGGATGGATGCGGCGTGCCCTGCGAGATTTCTGATCCGGACTTCGCCCTGCACGTCTTCGACGATCCCGAGATGCGCGCCAAGGGGCTCGTCACCCAATACCAGCACCCCAAGGTCGGTCGTTTCGACAACTACGGAACGACGGTGAGCTTCTCCGACACGCCGAGCCGAATCTGGGGGCCGCCGCCGATCTGCGGCCAGCACACGCGCGAGATCATGCACGCCTACGGATATGACGACAGCGACATCGACAAGCTCATCGAGGCCAGAGCGATTTTCGAGGAACTGTGGGTGGACTGATCGTCGGCTTTTCGCTGGCTGGGAAGCGGGTACGTGTGTGCAAGCTTGAAAACCAATGGCAAACCCTGCGGCGTTGCTGATTGCACCCAGAGGCCTGCTACCTAATATGGGGCCGGTGGCTCGTGCGGCAGAGAACGTCAGGGAACTGTCCGTCGCCATCGATTATCGTGCCCAACTCGAACATTTGATCGATGAGCTGTCGGTGCTTTCTGCTCGACGCACCAGGGCTGATGTGGCCCGCCATCTCGATGAATGGTTTCGCCATCCGGATGTCCGCCGCATCATCGACGCGACCCCGGGTGGGTCTGACCGCGTACTCAAGCAGGCGCTGCGGGAGTATTCGCTCTTTGTCCCTTCGCCTGCCTCGAACGCCAGCGATCCCATCTCGCTGGTGCGCATCATCTTGCTGCAGCAGATCGATTTGGCCTGGTGGGCCGCCTCCGCCGACTTCCCCGATGCCAGGTCGATCGCCTATTCGCCGCAGGTCGTGGATCTGAAATCGCTGCGGGCCTCCGGCGGTGTCCGTTTCGGCTTCGGTATCGCCTCTGATCGGCTGATCAAGCGGGCCCGTGATTACGCGGTGCAGCGGGCGCTGCCGGACCGGGAGCCGCGTGGCCCGGGTCTTCCGTTCCACCATGCCCGTCCGGAGATCGTGGCCGTACTGAATGAACTGGCCGACAGGGTCGCCTCGCAGGCGCCGCCCCAGACCCCCCGGATCTGGGTCAATAGCATCGTGCGCAGCGTGCATCACCAGAGCCGGCTGCGTGACCTCGGCTTCACTGCGCTGCTGCCGAGCGCGCACTGCCGCGGTTGGGCGGCTGACGTGGAAATGACGTGGTTCGAGCGGTTCGGCGCCAGCGGTGCACTTCGCGAGGTGCTGCTCGATTACCAGGATGCCGGCGTGCTCAACGTCATTGACGAGGGCCGGGCCTGGCACCTGTGCCTCGCCCCGCATGCCGTGGCGCGCTACACGGCCGGGGTGTCGGTATTCCGGACGCCGGGGCCGTGACTTCGGACTTCACCCCGACCGGCAAGAGCGGGACTCGCTGATGTGCGGGATCGCGCTGTTGATCGGACCGGATTCCCCTTCTGCCGGCGTCGTCTTCGACCGCATGGTGGCGGGTATCCGCAGCCGCGGGGAGGTGCTCGAGACCGACCGCAGCGAAACGGCCCTGCTGGCTACCTCGCGGCTTTGCATCGTTGACCGCGACCGCGCCGTGCAGCCTTGGACATCACCCGATGGACGCTGGGCACTTTGCTACAACGGTGAGGTCTTCAACCACGCCGAACTGCGCAGCCGCCTTGAGGCGCAAGGGCACCCGCAGCGCTCGGAGTCCGATACGGAAGTGGTGCTCGAAGCGCTGCTCGCGTGGGGAGATGACGCCCTGCTGGAGTTTCGCGGCGAGTTCGCCTTCGCCGCGCTCGATCGCCTGACCGGCACCGTGCTGCTGGCCCGTGACCCCGCCGGCGTCAAGCCGCTCTATTGGGCACGCGCCGAGGGCCGGCTGCACATCGCGTCGGAGGTCAAGTCGCTGACCACCCTCGGCGCGGCGATCCACGAGGTGCCGCCGGGCAGCATCGGGCGCGGTTCGGCGTCCGCTGACCCCGTCCTCCGGCCCTACATCGATCTGCTCACCCTGGGGGAGGGGGAGCCGGAGATCACTGATGTCGACGAAGCGAAAGCCGTCCTGCGCGAGACCTATCGCGAGTCGGTTCGCCTGCGTGTCGATACGGATCTGCCCGTCGGCGTCATCCTGTCCGGCGGTCTGGATTCCTCACTGACCCTGTTGCACGCCGTCCAGATGCATGCGGATGTCCGGGCCTTCACCGTCGGCACCGAGGGCAGCGAAGACGTCGCCTACGCACGCCGGCTCGCCAGCGATCTGGGCGTGCCGCACGAGGTCGTCATGGTCCGTCCGGGTGACATCTCCCTGCGCGACGTACGGGAGGCGATCTATCGCTCAGAGGTCACCGAGTACGGCGATGCGATCAACGCCGTCGTGTCCATGAAGATCTTCGAACGGGTGCATGAGAGCGGCGTCAAAGTCGTACTCACCGGCGACGGGTCGGACGAGCTCTTCGGTGGCTACGACATGTACGCGCAGGTCCCACCCGAAGACCGGCGCCGCCTTTTCCTGCACAAGATCCGCCACCTCAGCCGTACCGAATTGCAGCGGGTCGATCGCACCAGCATGGGGATGCGGGTCGAGGCCCGGGTTCCCTTCCTGGACATCCAGATGCTGCTGCTGTCGATGCGGATCCCGCTGGAGCTCAAAGTGCGCGACGGCTATGAGAAGTGGATCGTGCGGGAGACCTTCGCTGACCTCCTGCCCGGCTACATCAAAGCCCGGCACAAGAATCCGATGTCGCATTCCAGCGGGCTGCACGAGCGGATCCGGCTCTTCAAGCCACTCTTTCCGCGGATCTACCGTTCCTTCGGCTACGACGCTCTGGGTCCCATGCGCCGTGATTTCTCGGTGGTGCTGGCCCAGCACGACAACGACCTCGGCCGCGCGGTCGCCGCCGCCGAGCTTGCCGAGGACTACCGGCCCAGCGAGCGAATCCGCGACTTCGCCGGCGCCGTGCGGTGGAACGTCCATGGAGCGCTCGCCACTGCACGAGCCCGCTGAGGCCCTGAGAGGCTGTCGCCCGTGCCAAAGGCGGAACCGCTCCTCACCGAGCGCCGCGGCCACGCGCTGATCGTCACCATCAACCGGCCGCAGGCGCGGAACGCCATCACGCGAGAGGTCGCCGAGGGCATTGCCGCTGCGATGGACGAGCTCGACGGTGATGCGCACTTACGCGTCGCGATCCTGACCGGAGCCGGTGGCACGTTCAGCGCCGGGATGGATCTGAAAGCGGCGCTGGCCGGTGAACCGGCGAGCGTGCCCGGGCGCGGCTTCGGCGGGCTCACCACGCAGCCGCCGGTGAAACCACTCATCGCCGCGGTGGAGGGTTGGGCGCTGGCCGGGGGATGGGAGATGGTGCTCGCCTGCGACCTGATCGTGGCTGCCGACGATGCCCGGTTCGCCCTGCCCGAGGTGAAGCGAGGGCTGGCCGCCGGCTCCGGAGGTCTGGTCCGGCTGCCGACGCGAATCCCGTATCACGTGGCGATGGAGCTGATCCTGACCGGCGATCTCATGAGCGCCGAGCGTGCCTACGAGTGCGGTCTGGTGAACTCGCTCGCACCCCCTGGACGTGCCCTCGAGGCGGCGCTCCAACTCGCTGCAAAGCTGGCCGGCAACGGCCCCCTCGCGGTCGCGGCGAGCAAGGCGGTGATCCGTCAGGGGGATGGCTGGGCCGATGAAGAGGTCAGGAGCCGGCACCGGGCCATCATTCGGTCCGTCATGAATAGTGCGGATGCGGTGGAGGGGGCACGCGCCTTCACCGAAAAGCGGCCGCCGGTCTGGCAGGTAAGGCGCTAGCGCCCGGTCCAGCGTCAAAGACGAGGGCTCCAAACGAGTCATATACGTTATACGGCTATGGCTGCAGGGATCACTGACGAGGGAGTCGCGGCGCTGCGCAGAAGGGTAGGAGTGGCCAGGCCACACACCCAGCCGCCGCACTATCTTCAGCCGAACGAAGACGCGTTCCGGCACGTTGCTGAAGCCCACGGTGATGACAATCCGCTGTGGTGCGACCCGGAGTACGGCCGTAAGAGCCGCTGGGGAGGCGTGATCGCGCCGCCGCATCTGGCGGGCGGTGACACGCTGGTGGGTGAGGACGAAGTGACCACCCTCGACGCCGACACCAAGGCGCTGCTCAAAGGCGATCCGCTCGGCGGAGTGCACGCCTTCTACTCCGGGGCCTCGCGCGAATGGTGGAATCCGCTGCAGCCCGGCAGTCGCGTCAGCCGGCGAAACGCGCTGGTCGGAGTCCAGGACAAGAAAAGTGATTTCGCGGGGCGGGCGGTGCACGAGTGGTCCGCCGAAGTCTTCGCCGTCCAGGGCGGACCGGTCCTGTCCGCCCAGTACCGGCTGATGATTCGCACCGAACGGGAGAAGGCGACCGAGCGCAAGAAGAACGACACCATCGAGATTCGGCCCTACAGCGACGACGAGCTGGCGGCCATCGACGAGTGCTACGCCGGTGAGGTTGACCGCCGCCGCGGCGCCGTTCCCCGGATGTGGGAGGACGTCGCCGAGGGAGACGAGATCGGTCCGATCGTCAAGGGTCCGCTTCGGGTCACCGACATGGTGGTCTGGCACGTCGGGATGGGCATGGGCCTCTACGGGGTCAAGGCCCTGCGGCTCGGATACAACCAGCGCTTGCGGGTGCCAAGGTTCTTCAAGCGCGACGCGCTAAATATCCCCGATGTGCAACAGCGCGTGCACTGGGACGCCGAGTGGGCGCACCAGGCCGGCAACCCCGCCAGCTATGACTACGGGCGCATGCGCGAGACCTGGCTCATCCATCTCTGCACGGACTGGATGGGCGACGACGCCTGGCTCTGGAAGTTGGACTGCCAGTTCCGCAAGTTCAACTACGTGGGCGATACACACTGGATGCGCGGCCGCGTCACGCGGCACTATCTGGCCGAGGGGAATCGTCCCGCAGTCGATCTCGACATCTGGGGCGAGAACAATCGCGGCGACATCACCACCCCCGGCCACGCGACGATCCTGCTGCCCTCCCGCGAGTTCGGTGAGGTGCGCCTTCCCGACCCGCCCGGTGCGGCGACGGATTGCCGCGAGCTGCTGGCTGCTCTGGTCGATCGGTACTCCGAATAACGTCCTCGTAACCGGCTCATAGGGACGTCATCGAGGAGTGCACATGCCAGCCACTGCGAGGGACCGATTCGGCGGCGGCACAGCGGTAGTCACCGGGGGTGCTGCCGGCATCGGGGAGGGATTCGTTCGCTACCTGGCGGGGATCGGCATGCGGGTGGTCATCGCTGACATTGCCGAGGCGGCCGGGCAGGCTTTGCGTGACGAGCTCGCCGGCCAGGGTGCCGCGGTCACATTTACCCGGATCGACGTCACGGATCCGGCCGCCGTCGAGGCCTTGGCCGAGCAGACCTTCGAGGCATTCGGAAGCGTCGAGCTGCTGATCAACAATGCTGGGTTGGAGACCGGTGGGCTGCTGTGGGAGGTCACGCCGGAGCGCTGGAAGCGACTCATGTCGGTGAATGTCGACGGCATCTACTTCGGGATCCGGTCATTCGTGCCGCGCATGCTCGCAGCCGGAAAACCCGCGACGATCGCCAATCTGTCCTCCGTCGGTGGGGTGGCGACGGCGCCGCTGCAGGCGCCTTACATCGTCAGCAAACACGCCGTCCTGGCCCTC
This sequence comes from uncultured Actinomycetota bacterium, assembly GCA_963737695.1. Classification (GTDB taxonomy): domain Bacteria; phylum Actinomycetota; class Actinomycetes; order Frankiales; family Frankiaceae; genus DATAZK01. Next base: position 769,130 of record CAVTTQ010000008.1, on the reverse strand, counting down.
ACCGAGTGTCTTCATCAGGAGCTGGAATTCGTCGGGGCGCCGATTCAGGTCAGTGCGGTGCTGCCGAGCCTGGTGCGCAGTCAGATCTTCACCTCGGCCCAGGCACAGGCGCCCAGCGGCAACCCGGCCGCCGACCAGGTCTTTGCGGCCATGCAGGGCACGAACGCCATGGTGGCCATGGATCCCGTGCTGGCGGCCGAACACATGATGATCGCCATCGCCGCAGGTGATTTCTGGGTGTTCACCGACGACGAGCAGGGGAGCGCGACGGTCCGGCGGCGCGCCGCTGTGCTGCACAATCTGCAACCACCTGCAGACCCCTGGCCGTCCCTGGAGCGTCTTGGCGTTACGCGAACGCCCGCGAGTGGCAGGATTCCGCTATGAACGTTCAGCTGCGGCACAACCCCTCGTTCACCGTCGCACGTTGCATCCTGGCCGGCAACGAGGTGCTCAATTGCGAGGCCGGTGCCATGATCGCCCACAGCGGCGGCGTCGAGCTGGAGTCGAAGTCGCAGGGCGGCATCATGAAGGGCCTCAAGCGCAGCGTCCTGGGCGGTGGTTCGTTCTTCGTCACCACCTTCACCGCGCCTCCTCAGGGAGGGTGGGTGGACGTCGCCGGCGTGCTGCCGGGCGACACAGTGACGATCGACGTCACCCCTGAGCAGCCGTTCTTCCTTCGCAAAGGCAGCTGGATAGCCAATTCCTCCAACGTGCAGGTCGACACGCAGTGGGGTGGCATGGCCAATCTCTTCGGCGGTGAGGGTGGCTTCGGTTTCCGGGCCAGCGGCCAGGGCGAGGCACTCGTCAGCATCTACGGCGCGGTCGACGTGATGGACCTCGAGGCCGGGGAGACCGTCACCATCGACACCGGACACGTGGTGGCGTACGAGCTCAGCATGCGGTTCAAGATGCGACGGGCGGCGAGGGGACGCACCATGCAGTCACTGAAATCCGGTGAGGGCTGGGTCTTCGACTTCGACGGACCCGGACGTGTGCTGCTGCAGTCCCGCAACCCCGAGGCCTTCGCGCACTGGGTTGCCGAGACCAACCCCGGCGATCAGCCTCGTGAAGGGATCGGCGGCCTCGGTGGCAACGCCGGCGGCGGGATCGGTCGTCTCTTCAACTGACGACCCAAATCTTCGGTTCATTATTTTCCGGACCGAACCACATTAAATCCAAGAATAGGCTACACAATAAGCCATTTATTTGGATTCTCACACCGAATTACAGACCCCGTCGCATCCCCCTAGTAGATGCGACGGGATCTTATGTCTAAGCATCGGAGAGCTTACTCAACAATTTAGTCGGAAGGTTAAAACACAAGCGTTACCCAACTTCGCTCGGCCATTCGAGTGAGAATGCGACTCGGGCGATAAAGCGGCGCCTCGCTTTTCCCGAACACCTTTGCATCTGCTGAGCCGAAAAACCTCACCGGGCGGGACTTCCGCACTGGGGGTGGCTCCCGGTGGCTCCATAGGAGTGGGAAAGTGCTCTCTCGTATTCGTAAAAGCATGGATGAGCGCGAAGAGGGCTTCACCCTCATCGAGCTCCTGGTGGTCATGATCATCATCGGCATCCTGGCCGCCATCGCCATCCCGGTGTTCCTGAACCAGCGCAACAGCGGCTATGACGCCACGGCCAAGTCTGACGTGAAGAACGGCTCCACTGCTGAGGAGACCTACTTCACCGACAACAACACCTACACCACTAACGGTTCGGGTGCTGCCGGGTCGTCGACCGGTCCGCTCAACGGCTGGTCGAAGTCGGGTAACACCACCAGTGTCAGCTTCACCCCCGCCGGCACCGGCAACACGTACACCATCGTTGCGGTGTCCAAGTCCGGTAAGTCCTGGTGCTTCAACAGCCTCAACTCCGGCAACGGTGTCGTTGCTGGGTCCACCTGCTAACAACGCTCAATAAAAAGGCCCGCGACTCCGGTCGCGGGCCTTTTTGCGTTTCCGTGAGGAATGGATGAAAGCATCCGTGGGATCTGGTTGCGAGATTCATTGGAATAGCGTGTGAAGCCTTCAGGGGGAGTGGCCGCCTTCAACGAGCAAACCCCGAGCCGGTGATTCTGACCATTTCTTGGAGCGAGCCCAGGCCGCTCTCACGGGGTACGCCCGAGGGCGGCATTGATCAGCTCAGCAAGGCCAAAGGTGCCGTTCTGACAGAGACTCGCGTTTGGGCTGAACGGCTCCTTTGCATGGGCGTAGGAGGTGGGGTCTCCGGCGAGCAGCGCGGCGAACGTCTCAGTGATGAGATGCCCTCCGACGGGCCCGAGCCGGATCGGAATTTTCGTTTTGTCGGAGCCGGCACCGGGATCGTTCCAGGACGTGAACCAGGCCTCGGCGAGGACGTAGGTCCACAGCGGCGCGTTGCCGGCGAACTCGGGAGCGATGTCGGTGATCGGTTGGGTGGGGTCTGCCGGATCAGCGGTGGCTTTGCCGATCAGGATTTGGCTGTCAGCCAGCGGGGTCAGCCCCAGCGCAGCTGCCACGGTTTGGCCGCTCGGCAGCCCGAAGGCGGCACCACGTTCGAGGTTGCGCAGTGCCAGGTTGGGAGGGTCGCTGGCGATGATTGGCGGGAGCAGCCCGAGGGGATTGACCAGCGAGGTGTCGATCTTGTACGAGTGCTGCGGCTTGCGATGGGCCGGGTCGTTGGCATTGACCGGCGGTGCGGGATGCGTGCCGTGGTCGAGGTCGATGAAGTACTGCCAGTCGAGCGCCCAGTCCTGGGGCAGCGGGCGCATGCCGCCGAGGTCACCGGCCGGGTCAGCGGCGGTGGAGAAGATCTGCCGCCGCGAAATCGACTCATTGATCCGGTAGATCGGGCGGATCATCGAGTGTCCGAACCGGTAAGCGGCAACCGAGTGCTCCACCGGCATCAGCGTCAACGGATTGTGCGGATCACCCAGCCCGGGAATGGAGAACACCGGGCTGAACGGGCCGGTGCCCAGCTGTGGAAAGACAGCATGGATGACCTCGGAGCTGACCACCGTGGGCAGGAAGTCGTGAACCAGCACCCACTGGTAGTGCCAGCGAACCTGCTGCTGGAGCGTAGGCAGGTCAGCGTCCGGCAAGAGGTCGGCGAGAGCGTTGTGGAAGCGCAACATGGTCGCCTGCAACTGGGTGACGATGCGGTTCTCATCGTTACGGGGGTCACCGATCAGCGCCCGCCCGTTCGGACCACGAGGGACGTCAAAAGCCTGCAGATCATGGGGATTCCCGCTCAGTTTCTCGCCGAGCAGCATCTTTCGGTCGTCGAGGTAGAGGTAGGGCTGCTCGTTCGGGCCGCGGCCGTAGAGGTTGTCGAGGTCGAGGCGCGGGGTCCGAAAGTCCACGAGCGCCTTGAGCCCGCGCCCGTTCAGTCGCTGCTTCAACGAGGACGTCGGGTCAAACGTGATGTCGTGGTCGACGAACTGGCCGAAGTAGGTGTACGCCGCGGGAATCCCGGGGTTCTCTTCGGCGTCCGTGCGCGTTTCAGGAGTCGGTGGGATGTCAGGCGCCGCCGTCATGGCCGCAGCCAGCGCCTGCAAGGCGGCAGGGCTGAAAGTGGCTGCCGGAGCGCGAGGGAAGAGCCGCGTGAAGCGGCCTTCCATGAGCTGATTGACGGGAACGTCTCGGTGCTGGTCCCACCAGGTGCCGTGTCGAAGACCTGTTTGCATTCATGCCGCCCTGGGCCGAAGAAGGCCGCTACCGCGGTTGGGTAGCCGCCCCCCCGAGCTGACGCGACGGACGATCCGCCGTTCGGGAAGCGACATCAAGGTTTTGGCGTGTCGGCTGCCGGACAGTTCCAGCAGCTATTCGCCGGTCGCGGCCTGCGGAGCGATGGCTGACGTAGAAACCCAGCGACATCACGATCCACCCTGCCGCCGCGATGAACACGTAGCTCACGAGCCGATAGAGCAGTACCGCCGCCGTGGCCGAAGCGATGCCGTACCCGCCATGGCTCAGCACCAGAATCATGGCTGCATCAGTGACGCCGAGGCCACCCGGCAGCAGTGAGATCCCGGAGGCGCTCATGCCGGCCACGTAGGCCAGTACGACCACAGCTACGGTGTCACCGGTGTTGCTGGAGGCGCCGACGGCCCGGGTGCAGGCAATCAGGCAGACCAGGTCGGCGGCCCAGTTGAGCGCGGCGAACGACAGTCCGGCAAGCCAGTCCTGGCGGCGCGGCCGGATCAGCAGCAGGTCGTCGATGGCCCGGCGCAGGCCGGCCTGGCCGAACTCCGCATCCCGGCGTCGCAACCGATTGACAGCGCTGAGCCCGCGTCCCGCGATCTGACCGATCAGGTGCGGGCGGTGCAGGAGCGCGCGAGCGATCAGGGCTGCGCCGAAGGTAAGCCCGAGGCCCAGGGCGAGCGTCAGCGAATTGTCGCCGCCGCCGCCGGCCAGCGCCACAGCAAAGACTCCGAGCAGCCCGAAGGCGAGGGTGCTCAGAACCCCCGAGGCGATCAGCGCGAAGGTGGCCAGCGGGACGGTGGCACCCCAGCCCCGGAGCCGCCGGAAGGTGTAGCCCGAGGCCAGCGCAGGCCCCGCCGGCAGCGAGACGCTGACCGCATTCGAGCTGTACACCAGCATGACCATCCGGTGAATGGAGATGCGCGTTCCGCCGGCGGACACCATCCGGCGTTGCAGATGCGCAAAGGCCGCCATCGAGACGAGTTCAGCGGCCAGCGCCGCGGTGAGCCAGCCGAATCGGGGATTGCTGAGCGAGCGAGTGGCGCGGCCGAGGTAGGGGCTGATCGCGACGACCTCGACGGCGAGGACCCCGACCACGACGGCGATCAGCAGGCCGCGCAGCGCCCGTCGGTGTCGCGTAGTCGTCGCAGATGGCTCATCTGGCGAGGCTTCAACCGCCGGTAGGACGCCGAGTAGGGATGCTCCGTCGCTGCCGATGTGCCCGGGGATCGCGACCGTGCCCCGGAGGGTCTGGGCCTCAGCGAAGGCGCATGTCATCGGGACGGTTCACCTCCGATCCCAAAGAACTTTCTGCCTGAATCAAATAGGCTTGAGATTGCTTTGTCAAGAAAGTATGTTGGGCGCCATGAAGGGCTCCGTGGTCGACCAGCCGCTGTCAGTCTCCGAGGAAACGCTGCTCAGAGCGCTCGCCCGAGTCCTGGTGGTGCTGCCGCGGCGCCTGGATGCCGACCTGCTGGAGGCGGAGCGGCTCAGCCTCAACGACTACCTGGTGCTGGTCCATCTCTCAGAAGCCCCCGACCGGCGTCTGCGGATGAGCGATCTGGCGGCGTTGGTTCGCATCTCGCTGAGCGGTCTGACGCATGCCGTCGACCGGCTTGCCCGCGAGAATCTCGTCGACCGGGTCAAATGCACGGAGGACGGTCGTGGGTCGTTCGCCGTCTTGACCGATGCCGGCTTTGCGCGTCTCGAGCGGGCTTATCCCGCCAATCTGGCCAGCGTGCGGCGCCGCATCTTCGACCACCTGGACGGCGTCGACCTCGAGGCGTTGACGATCGCGCTGCAACGGATCGGTGAGTCCGCCGACGACTCAGTGGCCGCGTCCTCGCTCGCAAGTCAGTAAAGCGTCAGCGAAGGCCCGCTCTTGCCGTTGTTGACGGATTCATCGGGGTGTCTCGTGCCGGACGGCGAGACTAGACCCGCATCAAGGCGCCCCCGTCGAGCATGAAGGTCTGGCCGGTCATGTACCGGCATCCTTCCGAAAGCAGGAATGACACCACCGGGGCGATGTCCTGCTCGACGTCCCCGTCCCGCCCCAACGGAATGTCTTTGAAGGTTGCCTCGAAGACGGCTCGACGGGCCGCATCGTCCGCCGGAGGCGCCCGATGGGCCACCGACACGGGACATATGCAGTTGACGATGATCCCGTGCTTTCCCCACTCGCGGGCCGCGACCCGGGTCAGCGCCCGGATTCCTTCCTTCGCCGCGGCGTAGGGCCCATATCCGGCAGCGCCCAGCAGCGCGGCGTTGGAGCCCATCGTGACGATCCGTCCCCAGCCCTGGTCACGCATCGCCGGAAACACCGCCTGCATCATCCAGAGCACCCCTTTGGGTCCGGTGTCCAGCAGCAGATCCATGTCGCGGGGGGTGACGTCTTCAAGCGGGGTGACGGACCGAAATGTCTGGGCGTTCGCGACCAGCCCGTCGATGCGCCCGAAGGTCGAGAGCGTCTGGGCGGCCAGCGCGAGGGCCCCTTCGCGGTCAGCCTGGTCCAGCGGTTGGGCAATGTGCGGCGTCCCGAGAGCATCGAGCTCCGCTGAGAGTTCGGCCAGCCGGTCGGGCTTACGTCCCGTGACGACGAGCGTGGCTCCCGCCTTGGCCAGGTGCAGCGCCAGTCCTTTGCCGATGCCGCGGGACGCTCCAGTCAGGATGATCACCTGGCCCTTGGGATCGTGGCCACGGGGGTCAGGGCGGTTGGGGTCTGTGGCGTTCACGCGTTGCCTCTCGGTTGCCGGTTCTTCATGTCCGGTAGCGCCATGCGACATGGCTCGCGCGCCGGCGAAGCTCGCCCTGGCGGTCCACTGCGGGTAGGTCGAGTTCGGCGATCGGGACGACGCGTGCCTGCACCGAAGGGGTCGCTTCTTCGCCCCACCACCGGACCGTAGCCAGCACACTTGAGCGTCCTTCGGTGTCCAGCCAGTTGGGGCCGCCCGGATCGGCGGCGGCGACCACGATGGGACCCGGTTCGGCGAGGCGGTGGTTGAGGCTCGTGATGCGGTTGGCGAAGTCCAATGCCTCGTAGTAGGGCCGGTTGTAGAGCTGGATGTCCCAGAGCCGGGCGCCGCCGTGGTCGAGTTCGACGACCAGCGCCTCATCGTCGGCCAGAGCAATTCCCGCGTGGCTGTAGATGATGTCCTTGACCCCGCGCGGCGCCGGGGCAGGGCTGCCGAACTCGTTCGCTGCCTGACCGGCCAGCATCTTGTCCTGATAGCCCGACCAGAACGCGATCGAGTGTTCGATCTCGTTCGCGGCGTCGTCGAGCAACGCCGCGACGTCGAGCGGTGGTCGTGGCCCCAGCCTGTCGAGCCGCTCGATGACGAACGTGGCGGGATCGGCCGGCTGCCAGTCGAAGTAGTAGTCGCGGATGTGAATAAAAGTCGCGGCCGGGTCCAGCTGAATCCAGGTGCCAGCCGGTGCCGTACGCGCCTGGGGCTCCGTGGCGCTGAACATGAGGTCGAAGTCATCGCCGGGTCCGATACCCAGGCTGGAGGCTGATATCTCGGTGGCGACGCCCGCCCCGCCGCTTTGGGAAAGCCCGAGCTTGACCTGCAGGATGAATTCCTCGCTGCTGCCCATGTGACCGCTGACGCGATAGGTGCCCTCGCCTGAGATCATCGCCCGGCGCGCCACCTGGTCGGCGTTGGGTCCACCCCACTGGTAGACCAGATCGCTGCTACGAAAGAACGCCGGATGAGCCGGATCGGTATGGCCGATCGCATACGTCAGCCAGCAGGCCACCTGATTGGCCAGGTGACGAACTCCCTCGCCTTCGAGTCCCTCACCGAGCGCCGACATCCGCTCACAGAACCGACTCCAGTCAGTCATTTCCGCTCCGCTACGAACGTCATTTTCCGCTCCGCTACGAACGTCATTTTCCGCTCCGCTACGTCAGTCATTTCCGCTCCGCTACGTAGATGACCCGAGCCTCCGCGACCACGCCCCCATCGACCCTGATCTCCCCTGTGGCGTATGACTTTCGCCCCTCACCGCCGGTGTAGCGGGCGGTGATCTCAGCGGGCGTTCCGATCGGCACCGCGCCCTTGAGCGACACCTCGAGCGCGACAGTCATTCCGCTCGCACCCGCCGCGCGGATAGCGATTCCGGTGACTTCGTCAAGCAGCCCGGCCAGCACGCTGCCGTGGACTCGGCCGGGGGAGCCGCCGTGGCGGGCGGTGAGCGTGCAGCGGGCGCGGACCTCCACCGGTACAGGCGTCCCGCCCGGGGCCGGCTCGGTCGGGCGATGAACCCATTCGATCGGCGGTGCCTGCGGGTTGAGCCGTCCGGACCCGGCTTGCACGAGGCTCTCGATCCGGCCATCGGGATGGCGCACCAGCAGGATTTGCTCGCTGCGACGGCGAGTGTTGAGGGCAGCGGAAACCTCAGCGATCTGCGCTGCCGCGGATGCCCGTAACTCGGGATCGGCATCAGTCAGCACCACCGCGTCGATCAGCTCGCGCACTCGCTCCACCAGATCGAATGCTTCGGGAGCCACGGAGCCTGCGGCCGGAAGCTTGTCGCCGAGCTGCTCGGCCAGCCGTGAGGCGGAGACCGGCGCGGCTTCTCGTGTCACTGCGCCATTGTGACTGGTGCCTACTTTCCGACATGGGCGGGATCCACCGGCAGCGTGGCAGGTGAGCCAAGCAGTTGGACGATCAGGGTTGACGCGACGGCCTGGGTCGCGAGCAACGCCGCTAGGACAACCAGCTGAAATCGGGCGGCCTGAGTCGGGTCAGCGCCGCCCAGCAGCGCACCGATGAAGGCTCCCGGGAGCGTCACAAGTCCCGTGGTCCGGGTCTGATCCATCCCCGGCACCAGTGCCTCGCCGGCTGCTCGGCGCGCCACGTCGCGTACCGCCTGGCGGGAAGTCGCGCCGATCGACAGCCAGCCCTCGATCTCTTCCCGGCGCGCGATCATCCCGGCGTACAGGTGGCGGCCGGCGAGGGTGGTTCCGGTCATCGAGTTGCCGATCACGATGCCCGACAGCGCCACGACATACCGGGCGGTGAACGGCAGCACGTCCAGAGCGAAGACCGTCACGAGGGAAGCCGCGGAGCCTGCCGCGACGCAAAGGGTGACGGATCTGCCGACCTTGCCGAATGCCTTCAGCCGGCGCGCCGCCGTCCAGCTCGCCGTCGTCACCATCACGGTGAGCGCCAGCACCACGGTCGGCGGCGCCTTCAGAACACCGCGAAGGGCGACGCCGACAAGCGCCAGCTGCAGCCCCCCGCGCACGATCGCCACGAGTGGAGCCCATCCCAGCCGAACCTCGCCTGCACGCAGGGCGGCGTAAGTGATGACCAGCAGAACGGCGACCCCGATGATCGCCCGGGTCAGCTCACCACCGGTGACGGTCACCGACGTCCACGCAGGACCGTTGCCGGCATGTGGCTGACGGTAGAGCACCTCCGGCCACAGCAGCAGTCATGTCGGACACGGTCGATCAAGTCCCACTAAGGTTCGCTTGGTCATCACATGTAGAGCCGAGGGGCCGAGCAGCGGGAGCACGCCTTGATCTCGACCTTGTACGACGTGATCAACCGCAGGCGCGACGTACGCGGTGAATTCACCGGCGGCCCGATCGACGAAGAGGTCCTGCACAGGGTGCTTGCGGCCGCTCACGCAGCACCGAGCGTGGGGCTGAGCCAGCCCTGGGATTTCATCCTGGTCCGTGACGTCGGCACCCGATCTGCCTTCCAGGCTCATGTACAGGAAGAGCGCGAAGTCTTCGAAAAATCATTGGACGCGGCACAAGCCGGCACGTTTCAGCGGATCAAGATCGAAGGGATCATGGAATCGACCCTGGGCGTGGTCGTGACCTATGACCCTGACCGGGGATCGCCGGCGGTGCTGGGCCGCCACGCCATCGCTGACGCCGGCCTCTACTCGGCTTGCCTCGCCATTCAAAACCTGTGGTTGGCGGCGACCGCTGAGGATCTTGGCGTCGGATGGGTGTCCTTCTACCGCGAGCCCTACCTTCGTAAGCTGCTGGCGATCCCGGAGCGCGTACGTCCCCTTGCCTGGCTCTGCGTAGGCCCCGTGACCCATCTGGAAGCCATTCCCGACCTCGAACGCTTCGGGTGGCGGCAGCGCAGGCCGCTATCGGATGCGATCCATGAGGAGAAGTACGGATCCTGACGGACGTATCAGTTGGTCGGCTCGGGCCAGGTGAGGTCGGGAAGGTTGACGACGATTGCCTCCTGAGTGGTCCGGGCGATCACCACCACTGCTTCCTCCTGCGGATCCGGGTTCTCCTCGCGGTGGGGCACCCACGGCGGGACGAATACGTAATCACCCGGGCTGGTGGAGATCACGGTCTCGTGCTCACCCTCGAGAAAAACGAACCTCGGATGACCACTCACGACATAGATCGCCGTCTCGGACTCGCCATGATGGTGATTGGAAGACGCCGTCGACGCGTCGACATGCGTCTGGCCCATCCACAGATTCTGGCTTCCGACAGTTCGACCGCTGATGGCCTCGACCCGCCGCATGCCTGAGGTCTGCTGCGTGTCGGCGTGAAGCTGAGCCGGCGCGATGTGATGCAGGCGGCGGTGAAATGCATTGCCATCCCCATTGCCGTCGCTGGACGACGGGCTCTCGTCGGCTGCCACGGTGTCAGCCCACCGGAAAGGTGACCGGCATCGACTCGTAGCCACTGACGAAGTTGGCCGGCCGGTTCGCCGGTTCCGCCAGATCCGCCAGTGCGAGTCCGGGCAACCGGTCCAGCAGCACGCTGAACGTGACCCGCATTTCCAGGCGTGCCAAGGCATTTCCGAGGCAGAAGTGTGGGCCGTTGCCGAAGGCGAGGTGCTCGTTCGGCGTGCGCCGGATGTCGAAGCGGAAGGGATCGGGGAACTGCTGCGCATCGCGGTTAGCCGAGGGGTAGAGCAGGAGCAGCTTCTGGCCGGCCGGGATCGTTTTACCGCGGAGCTCGACGTCTTGGGTCGTGGTGCGTGCCATGTTCTTGATCGGGCTGACCCAGCGCAGCATCTCCTCGACCGCACCGTCGAGCAACGACCGGTCATCCACCAGCGCCTGCCATTGTTCGGGGTGGAGCAGCAGCTGGTAGAGGCCGCCCGACAGCACATGGCGGGTGGTCTCGTCGCCGCCGATGAGGATGAGCAGCGTTTCGCCGAGCAGCGCATTGTCATCGAGACTGTCGCCGTCGACATCGGCATGAGCCAGCACGCTGACCATGTCGTCCTGGGGGTTCACGCGGCGGTCGGCGATGACCTGCGCGATGTAGCCGGCGTATCCGCTGAAAGCATCCATCGCGCGTTGCATGGCGGTGGGGTCGGAGGCACCGAGGGCTCGCATCAGGTCATCGGACCACGTGAGCAGCTCCGCGTGATCGTCATCGGCGAACCCGAGGGAGTGGCCGATCACCTTCAGCGGGAGCCAGGCGGCGATGTCGCCGACGAAGTCGCAGCTGCCCTTTGCGCTCACCGCATCAACCAGTTCGTTGGCGATCTGGCGTACCAGCGGCTCCTGGTCCAGCACGCGCCTGACGGTGAAGCCCCGGCTGACCAGTTTGCGTCGCTGCTTGTGGGCAGGATCGTCCAGATCGATCATCTGGTCGGCCGGTCCGGAGTCGGGCCGAATCCCGCCGGCGTTGGAGAAGCGCGCCGAGTCTCGGGAGATAGCCATTACGTCGTCGTAGCGGCTGATGCCCCATACGTTGCCGTCAAAATGCACGGGATCGTTTTCCCGCATCCAGGCGAGCGCGGTGTGTGGGTCACCGCCCCAGAAGTCACCGCTGACAAGGTCGATGTCGGGCTTCGCGGCAGGGCTGGAACTGCTCACGCGTCTCCTTGCGGCTGGCTGCTGGCTGGCTGTCCGCGAGCCTACTGGCGGCCCGGCTGATCCCCGTTCGGGCGGGCACGGTTGACTTCTTGTCATGGCGGTCGAGGTCTGATGCGGGCGGTTGTGTGTACGGAGCTGACCGGCGAGGCCGGCCTTGAGATCCGGCAGGACTGGCCTTCGCCGGACTGTGGACCCAAGCAGGTGCGCATCGAGGTGCATGCCGCGTCGGTCAATTTCCCGGACACCCTCATCACGCGCGGGACCTATCAGATGCGCGCCGAGCCGCCGTTCGTACCGGGCAACGAGTGCGCCGGTGTCGTGACTGAAATAGGCACCGAAGTGAGCGGCCTGGCGCTCGGCGATCGGGTGCTCACGCTCACCGGCACCGGTGCCTTTGCCGAAGAGGTGGTGGCGACTCCGCCATTCCAGCAAGTGCATCGCATCCCGGCGGAGATGTCCTGGGAGGACGCGGCGGCGTTCAACCTCACCTACGGGACCGCCGGGCACGGGCTGATCCAGCGCGGCCACGTGGCGGCAGGCGAGACGGTCCTCGTCACCGGCGCCGCCGGCGGGTGCGGTTCGGCCGCCGTCCAGATCGCCGTTGCGCTCGGAGCGCAGGTCATCGCCGTCGTCGGAGGAGCCGTCAAGAGCGCGCTCGCCCGCGAGCTCGGCGCCGATGTGGTCATCGACCACACCACCCTGGGCGAAGGCGCGCGAGCCCTTTCCGAGCGGGTGAGCGCCGAGACCGGCGGCCGCGGCGTCGACGTCGTCTTTGACAATGTGGGAGCGCCTGTTGGGTCGGACGATGTGCGCGATCTGGTCCGCTGCCTGGGCTGGAACGGGCGCTACCTGGTAGTTGGGTTCGCCGGCGGCGGGATTCCGTCGCTCGCCCTGAACCGCACGATCCTGCGGTCCATCTCCATCGTGGGCGTGGCCTACGGCGCCTCAGCCATCGTCGACCCAGCCTCCAATGGCCGGCTGTTTGCCCAGCTTTTCGAGCTGTACCGGGCGGGCAAGGTCACGCCGCACATCGGTCACCGGTTCCCGCTCGAAGCGGCGGCCCAGGCCGTAGCCACCCTGTCCGAGCGCCACGCGTTGGGCAAGGTCGTCATCACGACAAGAGGCTGAGCCGTCATCACGACGAGAGGCTGAGCGTCATCACGACAAGAGGCTGAGCGTCATCACGACGAGAGGCTGACGCCTTCGGTTTCGATCTGGACGTCGCGCGCAATTCCCTCAATCAGGTAGCGGACCTGGAGCTCGAAGAGCATGTCGGTCTCCTGTGGAGTCACGCCTCCCGGGTCACCACCGGAGCGCACCGGGCGACCAGTTCGGCGAGCCCTTGGCAGCGGCGTCACCCCGCCTTCCATGGCAACGAAGCCGACGGTTGCCCACATGAGAAGGCGGCAGGCCTGCACTGCTGCATCGGGTTTGAGTCCGCCTTCGCGCATCGCCGCTACGAGCGGGCCGGTGGCCTGCACGTAGGCGTCGCGTCGCGGGGCCAGGATCAGCCGGCTGTCAGCCCGGCTCAGCCGGCGACGAAGCTCAACGGTCCAGCGGGTCGCGTACTCGGTCCACGGCTCCTGCGGGCCGCTGGGCGGGGCAAGGTCGGCCAGCAGCCGATCGGCGACGGCGTCGAGCAAGGCGTCCTTGTTGCCGATCCGGCTGTAGAGCGGGACCGGCGACACCCCAAGGCGAGCCGAGACGCTGCGCATGCTGACGGCGTCAAGGCCCTGCTCACGCAGGATTTCAATGGCCGCCGTGACGATCTCGTCGGCATCCAGCTCGAGGTCGGACGGCTTGGCCATCGCTCAGGCCCCGCCGCCGTCGAGCAGCAGCAGCTCGCCCGTCAGATAAGCGGAAGCGTCGCTGGCGAGGTAGAGCGCCGTGCCCACGATTTCGTCCGCATCGGCGATGCGTCCGAGGCTCACCCTGCCAGATGCCATCGCCTGCAGCTCTTCGGTGGGCATGGAGCTGTGCAGGCTGTCGGTGTGGAAGGTGCCGCACACGATCGCATTGACCCGGATGCCGCGTGGCCCGAATTCCTGCGCGGCTGCCTTGGTCATCGCGTTGAGCCCGGCCTTCGCGGCGGCATAGACGACGGTGAAGGGCGAAGGGTGCTGTGATGCTTTCGAGCTGATGTTGATGATCGACCCGCCGGGTGGCATGTGTTCGGCCGCGAGCGCCGTCAGCCGAAGCGGGCCCTTAAGGTTCACGCCGATGGTCTTGTCGAACAGATCGGAGGAGACGTCTTTCAATGACGGCGGCACCGGCGCGATCCCGGCGTTGTTGATCATCACGTCGATACGGCCGTAGCGGGCGACCGTCGCGTCGATAAGTGCTTGGCACTGGTCCCAATCCGCCACGTGGCAGGCGAAGGGGAACGCTTTCCCGCCCAGCGACAGGATCTCGTCGGCGACCTGCTGGCACGGCTCCAGCTTGCGGCTGGAGACCACCACCTCCGCTCCGGCCTCCGCGAATCCGAGCGCCATGGAGTGGCCCAAACCTCTGCTGGCGCCAGTGATCACCACGACTTTTCCATCGGCCCGAAGGGTCGGGATGCTCATGTCTTTTCCTCTTCCACTGCTGTCCCTCGTTCCACGATCGATTGAGCGCTGGTCAGCAGCAGGTCCGCCTGGCTGCCGAAATACTCGTGGATCGGCTTGTCGGATCGTCCTTGCAGGAATTTGGCGTAGCTGCCCTCCAGGGCGATGGCGAGCTTCCAGCGGGAGAAGACGTCATACCAGTTGATGGCAGCGGTATCGCGCCCGGACAGCCGGCCGTAACGCTCGATGAGTGCGCTGCGGCTGGGAAGCGCATCCTGAGCAAATACCGGCTCTTTCGAGGTGCCGAGATGCATGGTTCCCTCGGGCCCGGGATGGAAGATCAGGGTCCAGGCGAGGTCGACCAGCGGGTCGCCGATGCCGGCCATTTCCCAGTCGACGACCGCCAGCAGATGGGGCGGCGCGGTGGGGGCATAGAGGACGTTGTCGAGCTTGTAGTCACCGTGAAAGAGCGTCGGCGGCTGCTCGGCGGGGCGATGATTTTCCATCCACTCCGCGAGGCTCCTGGCGAGCGGTAGCTCACGGCTCTCATACGAGTCGAGCTGGCGCAGCCAGCGCCCGATTTGGCGCTGCAGATAGGACTCGGTGTGGGCGAGCTCCTCCAGTCCGCACGCCTTCCAATCGACGGCGTGGATGGCCACCAGGGCATCGATGTGCTGATCGAGCGCCCGTCCATGAGTCTCTGGGACGCTTGCCCAGGCTGCCGGAACTCCGGCCCGGATGGGGACACCGTCGATGCGCTCCATGATGTAGAACGGCGAACCGAATACTGCTGGGTCATCGCAGGACAGGATCGGATTCGCAATGGGCACGGGAGTTTCTTTGATGGCATCCAGGATGCGAAATTCCCGCAGGACGTCGTGCGCAGTTGCGGAGCTGGCGTGGCGAGGGGCGCGGCGCAGCACCCAGCGCGCAGTTCCCCGTTCGATGGCGAAGATCTCGCACGACCCGCCACCGGTCATCGGGGTGACGACGGCCGATTCGGCCTGGCCCAACCGATCGTTGAGGTAGCGCTCGAGGGTGTCGGCGTGCTCGGTCATGTCGTGTCGCCTCCGGTCCGGTGGACGAGTGCCGGGATTTCACCCAGTGCGTCGATGACGAAATCCGGCCGGGCGTCGGTGGTTCCCGCTTTGGCGTCGATCGAAAGCCATGCGGTGCGCATCCCCAACGCCGCCGGCCCTTCGACGTCGTGACTCAAGCTGTCTCCCACGAAAAGAACGCTGGCCGGCCCGCGGCCCGCTTTTGCGAGCGCGAAACGGTAGATGCCGGGATCGGGCTTGCAGGAGCGGGCCGATTGCGAGCTCGTCAGCTCGTCGACGAGTGCAACCAGACCGAGGCGGTTGACGAGGCCATCGAGCTGCTCGTCATCGATGTTCGACACGATCTGGGTGTGGATCCCCGCGGCCTTCAGCGCTGCCAAGGTCGCGGCGCAATCAGGGCGCAACGTCGCAGCTTCGATGGTGGCCTGGTACTGACGGTCGACCGCGGCATTCGCGGTCTGCTCGTCGATCGAGCCGCCGAGGGCTTGTGCCATGCCGACGAAGGCGGCGGCGAACATCTCCCGGTGCGAGTAGAAAGGACCCGTCGCCACTGTGCGAAAAGCGCTGCCCATTCCTCGCTTGTAGGCCTGACGCAGCTCCTGATCGGTGCCCGAGCACCCGGCCTGCTGTGCCACGAACTGGAGCTGGAGCAGGTGGGTGTCGCGTAGCGCCCGGTCACTGAAGAGGGTGCCGGCAAAGTCGAGAAATACGGCGTCGATCGCGGGGGTCACGGGATGTCGATGGCGATCTTGCCGACGTGTTCGTTGCTGTGCATCACCCGCATCGCCTCGGGAATCTCATCCCAACCCAGGACGTGACTCGTCGGGGGAACGATTTTGGCGGCGGCCACGGCTGCGCTGAGGTCTGCATGGTCACGGACGCTGCCAACGGTGATTCCGACGAGGTGAATGTTCTGCATCATCGCGTCGGACACCGGAATCTCCGCGCCACCGAATCCGCTGAGCACACCGATGATCGCCACGCTGCCATCCATGCGCGTGGCCCGCACGGAATGGGCCAGCGTCTCCGCGCCGCCGATGTCGATGACGAGATCGGCTCCTCGCCCGTCGGTGAGGGCACGTACTTCGCGTTCCCAGTCCGGGGTCGTCGTGTAGTTGATGCCGTAGTCGGCGCCCAACTCTGCACCGAAGTTGAGCTTCTCGTCGGACGAGGAAGTCAGGATTACCGTTGCACCACGGGCTTTTGCGAGCTGAAGGGCATACAGCGAGACCCCTCCGGTGCCCTGCGTGACGACCACGTCGCCGGCCCTGACATGTCCCATTTCCAGTCCGCTCCAGGCCGTGGTCCCGGCGCAGGGGAGGGTGGCCGCTTGGGCGTAGGACAGGTGTGGAGGAGCCTTGATCAGGCCGGTGGCAGGAAAGGTCTGGTACTGCTGCAGCCAGCCATCGCAGCTGTCGCCGGGCATTGTGCGTTTGTTCTTCGGTGTCGGGCGGCCGTCGAGCCAGCCGGGGTGGAATGCCCCGATCACCCTGTCGCCTATGGAGATTCCGTGGGCCTCGGAGCCAACTGCCACGACCTCGCCGGCGCCATCAGACATGGGTACGCGCGGCCACGGCCCGGAGATCAGGCCCATCAGGTTCACCAGGTCGTGGTAATTCATGCTGGAGGCGTAGACGCGAACGATGGCTTCGTCGGGGGCCGGCTCCGGTATCGGGCGTTCGACCAGAGCCGGGGCAACGCCGGGGCCTTCCATCGTCATGGCGCCATAGGTCTCGGCGGTCATGCCAGGCCCGCTTCGGTGCGAAGCTCCGCCCACTTGCGCTCGGCCGCGGGACGCCGCGTCGGGATGTGTTCCGAGGGCCAACCCTCGACCGGCTTGTAGCCCTTGAGCAACGTGCGGGCCAGCACCGATTTGTGAAGCTCGTCGGGGCCGTCGCCGATGGGCCCGAACCGGGTGCCGCGATACCAGGACTCGACAGGCAGGTCGCTGGAATAGCCCAGTGCGCCGCAGACCTGGATGGTGCGGTCCAGCACCCCTAGCACGACCTTGGACACCAGCGCCTTGATCATGCCGAGCTCCGCCCGTACGGCAGAGGCGCCGTACTTGTCCATCTTCCAGGCGGTCTGGAAGGTCAGCAGCCGCGCCGACTGGATCTCCATGTGCGACAGGGCGATGTAGTCCTGGATCATCTGGTGCTGGCCGAGCAGCTTGCCGTGCGAGGTGCGTGAGACGGCCCGCTCGCACATGATGTCCAGCGAGCGCTGAGCCTGTCCGAGCCATCGCATCGAGTGGTGGATCCGGCCGCCGCCAAGCCGCTGCTGAGCAAGGACGAAACCGTCGCCAGGTGCGCCGATCAGGTGGTCGGCCGGCACGTGGCAGCCGTCGAAAATGACCTCGGCGTGCTGCCCGGGCTTGCCGTAGTCGGCATGCGGATGGGACATCGTGCCGATGTCGCGCACCACGTTCATCCCCGGAGTGCCGGCGGGGACGACGAACACTGAGGCGTGGCGGTGCGGCCGGCCTTCGGGGTTCGTCTCCGCGAAGACCAGGACGATGTCAGCGCTCGAGGCGTTGGTGATGAACCACTTGTGACCGTTCAACACCCATTCGTCGCCGTCCTTGACGGCAGTGGTGGAGATGACGGTCGGGTCGGCGCCGGCGTTGAACGGCTCGGTGAGGGCGAAGGCGCTGGTGATCTCGCCGCGAAGGTTGGGATAGAGCCATCGCTCCTTCTGCGCGTCCGTCGCGCCGTGAGCGAGCAGCTCCATGTTTCCGCTGTCGGGCGCCTGCACGCCGAAGATCGTCATCGAGACCATGCAGCGGCCGATGATCTCCGACATCAGAGCCAGCTTCATCTGCCCGAAACCGTTACCGCCGAGCTTGGGATCCAGGAACGCCCCCCAGAGCCCGCGGGCTTTGACCTGGTCCTGCAGATGGCGCTTCACCACGGCCCATTCGGCTGCGGGCAATTCGTCCATCACCGGCTCGAGTGGGATCAGTTCGCGGTCGATGAACTGCCGCATCCACTGCAAGTGCTCTTCAAATTCGGGCTCGGTCTCGAAGTCCCAGCTCACAATCGCTCCCCATGACGCCGTGCACACGGTCGCGGACAAGCGCACGTGTCCGCGTCGGGGACACTGTAATCACACTGTCATCGAGGGCGCATCCCAGCTGGCGCGGCCGTGGTGGTGAGTGCCTCCGTCGAAGGGGGTCAACCGCAGCCGACCGCCGCCGACCACCTGCTCCGTCGTTGCGTTCGAGATGGCGACCCACCAGATACGGCCATAGCGCCCCGCACTCGTGATCCGCAGTGGCCCGGCGGCGCCTGACACGGCGGCGGCCGTTTGCGGGACGACCCCAACGATGGTGAGCAGGCGGCCCGGCAGATGGAGCCGAACGACCTCGCCGGCGACTCCCGAGCGGCAGTCGATCGCCTTGATCTCGCCGGAACCGCCAGCCAGACCACGCAGCTCAGCGAGTAGATCGCGTTCATAGCCGACGACTGCCCGTCGCTCCAGCCGTCGCCACCAGCGCCTGGATTGCTGGCGCTGCCGCCGCGGGTGCACGGCAACTTCTTGGGCTGAGGTCATGCAAACAACCTGTACGACCGTCCATACAGTTGTCAAGTGAATAAGAGGTGCGCCGCGGAAACGTCAGGTTCGGGCGGCGGCGAGCCGGCCGGCGACCCCTGCGGCCGCCCGCGTCAGAGCTGTGTCGTCTCCCAGCAAAAACCCGTTGTTTCCGGCGACGAGCAGGCCGTCGAGCTCGAAGGCCAGCTGCGAGGGATCGGTGTCTGCGGTCAGCTCACCGGCCTGCTGAGCTGCCGAAAGCTCGGTTTGCAGAAGGTGCAGCCATTCGTTTCTGATCTTGACGATGGCGTCTCGGACCCGGCCGGGCTGGCTGGCGAATTCCACGCTGAATCGCGTGACGAAGCAGCCGCCGGGAAATTCACGTTTGGTGATGTACGCGATCCAACTGTTGATCAGGGCATCGAGTCTGGTGAGGCCCCGCGGCTGATCCCAGACCGGAACGATGACGACGTCGATGAAGCGCTGCCGGGCCGCCGCCACCGTCTCGAGCTGTAATTCTTCTTTGGTGCCGAACAGGGCGTGGACGCCGCTCTTGCTCAGATCAAGGGCGTCGCCGAGCTGAGCCAGCGAGAGGCCGTTGAGGCCGTTGACGCTGGCGACCTGCCCGGCCTCGCGCAGGATGCGGCCACGCGTCTGGTCGCCGCGAGCCCGCCTGCCATCGGGGTGCGTCGTCATGACCCGATGCTAGTGCACCTATCTGGACGGCCGTCCACCTTGACGGGTTCTCGACCGACCTTGCCGGCGAGCTACCTCGTCAGCACGACCTTCAGGGCCCCGGTCTCACCCGCTCGGCCGAAGACGTCGTATGCGCTCAGGATGTCGTCCAACGGAAAGTGATGCGTAACGAAGCTTTGCGCCGGAATCTGGCCCGAGCGCACCAGCTTGAGCAGCGTCGGGGTCGACCAGGTGTCGACGAGACCGGTGGTGATCGTGACATTGCGGGTCCACAGCGTCTCCAGATGGAGGGTGGCCGGCCCGCCGTGGACGCCGATGTTCGCGACGTGCCCTCCCGGACGGATGAGCTGGGTGCACATCTCGAAGGTGTCGGCGATCCCTACGGCCTCAATCGCGACGTCGGCTCCGAGGCCTTCGGTCAGCGACATGACGTGTGCCACGACGTCCTCCCGCGAGGGGTTGAGAGTCACGTCGGCGCCGAACTGTTTGGCGGCTTCGAGTCTCGAGTCGGCGAGGTCGATCGCAATGATGTGCGCCGGGCTCAGAAGCCTCGCGCCCAGGATTGCCGACAGCCCGATGGGGCCGGCTCCGACCACTGCGACGGTGTCGCCCGGCCGGATCCCGCCGTTGACGACGCCCACCTCGTACGCCGTCGGAAGGATGTCGGCGAGCATCAGTACCGACTCGTCATCCATGCCCGGCGGGATCGCATAAGTGCTGTTGTCGGCGAAGGGTACCCGGACGAGTTCGGCCTGCGTCCCGTCGATCTTGTAGCCGAGGATCCAGCCTCCGCCACCTAGGCATTGCCCATAGCTGCCCTCACGGCAATAACGGCAACGGCCGCAGGCACTTACGCACGAGACCAGCACCCGGTCGCCCGGGCGAATGTTCGTGACGCTGGACCCCACCTCCTTGACCGTGCCGACCGCCTCATGGCCGAGAATGCGACCGACCTCGCAGTCGGCCACATCGCCTTTCAGGATGTGCAAATCCGTGCCGCAAATCGTCGTGCAGTCCACCGCGATGATGGCGTCGGTCGGATCGATGATGCGGGGATCAGCCACCTCATCCCAGCTCATGCTGGCCGGACCGTGATAAACGAGTGCCTTCATTGGCTTCTCCTGAGGTGTCGGGACTGCGCTACCTCGAGGGTGTCGCCGGCCCGTGCGCCCGGACAGAGAAGAAGGTCCCGTCAGGACTGGTCTTGCGGCTACTACTGGTCCGGCGCCGCCTGAGGCGTGCTGGCTAGGAGGTGGCCGCGGTCTGCGATTGACTGGCCGTCGGATTGAGGTCTTCCAGCGTCAGCTGATGGTGCGGGGTCGCCGGGAACGGGTGGCTGCTGGAGATGTTCAGATCCGGACCGACGTGAATCAGCTCGCCCGGCTCCATCAGGCGCCAGTTCGGATCGTCATCCATCCGCTCGCTCGCGAACAGCACGGATGATTTGTCAGCCAGCTCGGGGGAGTGGGCGTGGATGCGCGAGCTGTGAGCGTGAAGGTGATCCGTTCCGGTGTGGCCGCCGGGCTTGCGCGCGAGGACGTACAACTCGTTCGTCGCCGGGTACCGGAGCGCGAAGAGGTCGGTGGCTGTCGCCAGGATCAGGTTGACCGAATACAGCGGGATCTGCTCGGCGATCCAGGTCACCGCGGCCGTCAGTCCCTTCTCGACGTCGCCTGCGTGCTGTCGCGTTTCGGCGGTGATCAAAGCGAACAGGCGCTCGCTGTCGGTATCACCCAGCAGCAGGTCGCCGGCCCCGAGTTCGCGCAGGCGCTCTTCCATGTCGGGCAGCCCTTCGACCACGCCGTTGTGGGCGAACAGCCTTCCGTCCTGCAGGAATGGGTGGGTATTGACCTGGCTCAAAGCGCCAGTGCTCGCGTAGCGGACGTGAGCCAGGAAGGTGTTGGCTCGAAGCGTGCGCGCTGCACGCGTGAACTCGGGATCGTCCCAGGCGGCCAGCGGCTGCTTGTCCACCACCGGCGGCGCCGGTGGGCAGAAGATGCCGATTCCGGCGCCGTCAGGATTGCCGTGACTCTGAGCGGCCAAGCTGTCGGGGGCGTCGAGCAGCCAGAACGTTGCGGCGACCGGCTGCTGGCCGGTGTGCAATCCGAACAGTCGGCACATACCGCTGCCCTCCCTGATTTCTTGGTGGCTTTAGTCCCTGTGCAAGTGCGCACGCTAGTAGAGACACTCATAGGCATGGGCGAACCGGTAACAGTCTTCCTTGTCGACGACCACGAGGTCGTCCGGCAGGGGCTGCGCACGTTGCTGGAAGACGCCGGCATGACTGTGGTGGGAGAGGCGGCGACCGCTGCTGAAGCCGTACCCAGAATTGCCGCCACCCGGCCTCAGGTGGCCGTGCTGGACATCCAGCTGCCGGACGGCACCGGGATCGACGTATGCCGGGAAGTGCGTTCGGCGCTGCCGGACACGGCCTGCCTGATGCTGACGAGCTTCGATGACGACGAGGCCCTTTTTGCGGCCATCATGGCCGGAGCGGCGGGCTATCTGCTGAAGCAGATTCGCGGTCTTCAGCTGGTCGAATCGGTGCGGGTCGTGGCCCAAGGTGGGTCGCTGCTCGACCCGAAGGTCACCGCAAAGGTGCTCGAACGGCTTCGTTCCGGTCCCCGCCAGGATCCGCGATTGGCGTCTCTTACCGACCAGGAGCGGCGGATCCTGGACCTCATCGCCGAGGGCCTCACCAATCGCCAGATCGGTTCACGGCTCGGCCTGGCGGAGAAGACGGTCAAGAACTACGTATCGAGCCTGCTGGCGAAAATCGGCAAGCGGAGCCGGACCCAGGCGGCCCTGTACGTCGCGGGGAGCAAAGTCAGCTGAGGCCCAGCGAAAATATTGAACGTCTGATGTCCGCGATCGTGCGGTCGAGGCGTTCAACGACTTCCTGTACGCGCTTGGCCGGTTCGCCCACGATGAGCTGGTCGAGACTCTGCAGCATGAGCCCGGCCCCGAACAGCTGCTGGATTACCTGGTCGTGCAGATTGCGGGCGATGCGATCGCGGTCGGCATAGACGGCGACCATCCGAAGCGCGTGCTGCGCCTGAGCCAGCTGGCAGGCCAATGCCGTCTGTCCGCAGAACGCGGCAATCATGAGTTGTTCCGCCGCACATAGTGGGCCTTCGCGCTCGTCCGAGGGCAGGGTCAGCACGCCGAGCACCTCATCGCACGCCAGCAGCGGAACCATGAGTACCGCCGGCGACGCCTGCTGGCGGTGCACGATCACGGGCTCGCGACCGGCATGGATGCGCTGGTAGACCGTTCGGCCGCGCATCAGGGCGACGGTGGCCTCGTCGGGCGGGGTGCCGTCAAAAGCCCCCAGTCGAAGTCCGGCTTCCGCAGCGTCGCCCGCCGGCAGCCAAACGGCGGCCGCTGAGGTGCCGGCTGCTTGGCGGGCCGCCCGCGCGCTGATCAACCAGGGTGAGGTCTCGGTGTCGGCGAGCAGGGCTCGAGTCGCTTCAGCGGACGCAGCAAGCCAATGCTCGCGCCGGTTCGAACAATGCACCAGGAGCGCGGCGTCTGCGGTTCGCTCGTCCACATTTTCCATACCGGCCGACCTTCCACAAAGGAAGAATTCGCCGGGTTCTGGAGCGACTCAATTCAAGCTACCAGCCGAAGATCAACCAGCAGGTGAACGCAGAGAGGCAGCCGGCAGGACCAACTCTTGGGACCAAAGACTCTGCCGCGAGCCATGTCAGCGGGCTTCACTTGGCTGGTGCCCGTTGACATGCGACGTCCCGGTCGCCAGCTCACTCCGAACCTCACAGACGACTCCTACATCGCACTGGTCAACCCTCCCGCGGCGGTCCGTCCGATCGAGTATCGGATGCTCTTCGCCCTCCATGCCGCCGTGCTCGCCCCGAGCGTCCACAACACCCAGCCATGGCGGTTCCGGTTTCACCCAGGCCCTGAACCGCAGATGGACCTTGTGATGGATGTGGTTCGGGGGTTACCGGCCCTCGATCCGACGCACCGGCAGCTTGTGATCAGCTGCGGCGCTGCGCTTGCGGCGTACGAAATCGGGCTGCGCAGTGTGGGTCTTGCACCGGCGATCACCATCCTGCCGGCTGACGACCCGACATGCCTGGCCACGATCCGGGTCACCGACCTCACCGTCGCCGATCCGCAAGCGGTGCAGAGCCTGCAGGCTCTGGTGCAACGCCGTAGCTACCGCGGGCGGTTGACCACCCAGCCGGTGGAGCTGGCGCTGCGCTCGGCAATGAAGTCGGCTACCAATCCCGCCGCTTCGTTGCACGTGGTTCCACAGGCCTCTTGGCGTGCGGTCGAGCATCTCATCGCCCAGGCGGCGCTCGAGCTTGCCGAGACCCCTGCAGTGGAGACCGAGGTCAAGACCTGGACGCGTCTTACAGAGCGCAGCGACGACGGTGTCCCCGCCACGAATTGGCAGCGCACAAGCGAGCAAACGGCCGGTGCTCCGGTGATTCAGCGGGACTTTGCGCAGGGCCGCCCCTTGCCTGCAGGCCCTGCCGTAGGTCCGCAACCGGAAGGCGACCCGCTGCTGGCTGTCCTCCTGACCCCAGGTGACACGAGCCTGGACTGGGTGGAGACCGGGCGCGCGCTGATGCGCGTGGCGCTCGTCGCGCAATCGGCGGGACTGGCCTTGGGTTATGTGAACCAGCCGACGGAAGTGCCCGGACTCAGAGCCAAGTTGGCTGCGCTGATGACGCTCCCCGTTGGGGACTTCGAAGTGCCGCAGCTCGTGCTTCGGTTGGGCTATGCCGCTCAGCCGTGGCCGCCGGCCACCCCTCGACGTTCGGTCCAGGCGGTACTGACCACCGGGTAGCGGTAGCTGCTGACAACGGTGTGCCTAGTCAGCCTGGATCGGCACCGTCCATTGCACGCGGGTGCCGCCGCCCTCGGGCCGGGTCGGCGAAGTGACGGTGCACGTGCCGCCGAACTGCTCGGCCCGGCTTCGCATGTTTGCCAGGCCGCTCTCTCGGGTGTGTGCGGCCATGCCGATCCCATCGTCGGAGATGCTGATGGCCAGCGACCGTCCGTCGACCGCCGAGACGACCACCTCGACGCCACTGGCCTTGCCGTGTCTGGCCGCATTGCTCAGAGCCTCCCGCACGACCGCCGCCGCATGGTCAGCAATCTCCGGGTTGACGAGCGTGTCCAGTGGCCCCATGAAACGCAGGTCCGCAGTAAAGCCGAGGGCTGGCGCGGCTTCATCTGCAACGTCGAGGACTTTGGCCTGCAGGCCGACGCCCTGCGTGCGTTGGAGCTTGAAAATTGTCTGCCGGATTGCCCGAATCGTGTCGTCGAGCTGTTCGGTGTATTCCTCGAGGCGCTGTCGGGTGTCCGCCTCGTCGGTCTTGGACGCCAAGGCTGTGAGTCCAAGGCCAGCAGCGAAGAGTCGTTGTATCACCGTGTCATGCAGGTCTCGGGCGATCCGGTCGCGATCTTCCAGGAGCAGCAGTCTGCGGCGCGCAGCCTGTGCGTGGGCCAGTTTCAGCGCAACGCCCGCCTGGTCGGCGAAGCTGACCAGCATTTCCTGCTCGTCACGTCCGAACGGTCGCGAACCGGGTTTCCGTACCAGGCAGAGCACTCCGGGTTGGCCGTCACCGGCCTCCGGCACGCGAATCACAAGGGTGGGACCCGCGCCGGGCTCGAGGCCCTCGCCGGTGGCGCCGGTCGATGCCTCATCGATCATCAGGTCACTGTCGGTGGCCAGCGCCCGGCCCGCCAACGAATCATCCCGGCTGACGAGGCGTCCGACCAGCTCGACCGACCCGGCTCCTTCTGCAGCGGCAGTAAGGAGCAGGTGGGCAGCATCGGGCACCGGCACCAGAATCGTGGCGAGATCAGCGTCGGCAACGTGGAGTGCCAGGCCGGTGATCAGCGGCAGCGGGTCGGATTCACCCGCGAGCAGCTCGCGCGAGAGCTCGGCCGAGGCGGACAACCAGCGGTGGTTTCTTCGCTCGTCTTCATAGAGCCGGGCGTTGTCGATGGCCACCCCGGCGGCTGAAGCGAGAGCAGCTAGCAGCTCCTCGTCTTCAGGGGTGAACGCGCCGGGTTTGATCTTCTCCGTGAGGTAGAGATTGCCGAAGACGGTGTCACCCACCCGGATCGGGACGCCGAGAAAGCTGTGCATTTCGGGATGGCCGGCGGGAAATCCCACTGACTGAGGGTGACGCTCGAGGTCGTCCAGTCGAAGCGCCCTGGGATCGGAAATGAGCTTGCCCAGCAGTCCTTTTCCGCGGGGTAGCGCGCCGATGGTCGCAATGGCCCCCTCGTCGATTCCCACGGTGATGAACTCAGTCAGCTCCTCATCTGCGCCCACGACCCCAAGGGCTCCATATCGCGCCCCGACCAGTTCACAGGCTGACTCCGTGATCCGGTGAAGCAGCACCGGCAGGCTCAGGTCTGAGGAGATCGCGCGGATAGCGCCGAGTAGTCCGCGGAGGCGTCCTTGGGTGTTGAGCACATCTTGAGCCCGCTCCACGAGCTGCTCGAGCAGTTCGTCCAATTCCAGGCGGGCGATTTGGGGGAAGGTGACGGCTGCCTCGTCGGTCATCTGGCGGCCCCCTCTCGGTCCCGAGCGACGTCGGGTTCTGGAGACAGTCTCGTCTACAGATACGCCGCCGGTTCGAAGATGGGCGGCAGTTCGCCTGGAACGAGCCGTCGTCCGCTCACCGCATGGGGGATGAGGCGCAGCCAATGCCCGTGCTCGCCGGGAGCCCACGGCTTGACGGCCGCTGTCTTCGTTCGTTCGATGATTTCCGTCCGATGGTGGCTCGTGAGCTCTTCGGCCAAGCCTCTGACCAGCACGCTCCATCCGCTACGCCGCCGTTGATCGATGTCATCCACCTCGAAGGTGACATTCGCGTGGGCCGCATTCGCCAGCTTGGTGCCGGGGCTGGTACGGATGACGATGACGCCGTGGTCGAGTGCGTAATTGACCGGGAAAATCAGCGGGTAGTGCTCCGCGTTGACACCGAGTCGGCCGATTTGCTGGCCGGCGAGGAGGGCGAAACACTCCTCAGTAGACAAATGTTCCGAGCTGCGCATCGGCCAGGCCACTGGTGTCGTTCACTCGGCAAGTGTTCGCGTCGCGGGGTGTCGGGAACAGGGGCTAAAGGCCCGGTAACGCGTTTGGCCGCCAGCTGGATGGCTGGCGGCCAAACTTTTGGATCCGGACTGTCAGACTCCCAGCGGAACGGGCGGGCTGGTGGTGCCCATTCCGGGCAGCAGCTCAGCGTCGTTGGGGGTGCGCCGCAAGTGCAGGAAGCCCAGCAGCGAGAGCAGCAGGAGGAAGCCGGCTCCTACGAAGCAGACGACGGCAGCGATACCGGCGATGGTGCCCATGGTGGCGAACGCGTAGGCGTTGAGCAGAAGGCCGCGAAGAGTCTCACCCTTGAACACGGTGGCCACCTGAGCGGCGAGCTTGGTGTTGGTCGGGTCGGCCTGAGCCAGCGTCGAGAGCTGAGCGTAGGTCTTGCCGCCGCCGATCTCCTTCAGGTGGATCGCGATGAAGTGGTTGGCGTAGGCATTGGCTTCCGGGCCGGTGAGCAGTTGCTTGCCGGCGTACTTGTTGAGGTAAGGCCCGATCGTCGACGGGGCGAGTGCGGCGTTGCCCTTTGGCGGGAAGTAGACCTGCTGCTGCGACAGCTGGCTGTGAACCTGATTTCCGACGAAGGTCGAGGCCCACGTCAGCAGGCCGCCGCCCGCGAGGAGCACGATCGCGATGCCTAGGCCGCCGACGGTCAGCAGCAGGTCAAATGTCTTACGGCGCATGGAGTCATCCCTCTGGTTGGTTGGAGTTCCTCGCCACGCCTGCATTCACACGGCTCGGTATGTCAACACCGTGCCGCCTGACGCACTGCGGGCGTCAGGGCCGAATGTCCCGCTGCTGACGCCATTGGTCCCAAACAGGTCGAATCGCTTCCGATGGCTGGGCCTTTCGTCCCTTCCACCGGTGGACAGTTCGCCGGACCATGGGAAGGGAGTCGGGACGGGCCTACGAGCGTTCCCACCTAGAGAAAGAGCAGCTGATGTCTTCGCCAGTCGCAAGTAACGAGCCGCATCCAAGTGAGCCGCCGATCGTTGTCGTCGGCGTCGATGGGTCGCAGGCGTCGAACGACGCTCTGGCCTGGGCGGCGAATTACGCCTCCCTTGTCGGCGCGCAACTGAGGGCCGTGGCGGTCTGGGAGTGGCCCGCGTCGATGGGTATGGCGATGCCCTTGCCGGACAACTACAACCCCCTGGACGATGCCGACGCTGCGCTTCGTAAGACGGTCGCGGAAGTGTTGGGCGACGCTCCGCCGATTGACGTCCACACCGAAGTGATGCAGGGTTCGCCCGCCTACTCGCTGGTGAAGGCAGCGGCCGATGCCGCTTTGCTGGTGGTCGGGAGCCGCGGGCACGGCGGATTCGCGGGGCTCTTGCTGGGATCGACCAGCGAACATTGTGTACGGCACGCTCCCTGCCCGGTGGTCGTGATGCGCCACCAGCCGGCCAAGGGCGAAGAATGAAAGCCGCGATGGAGGCCGCTGTCGCCGCCGCCTCATGCGCGCCGTCGGTCCACAACACCCAGCCATGGCTCTTTCACATCGCTGAGGACAGGATCGAGATTCGGGCCGATTTCTCACGCCGGCTTGAGTTTCTCGATCCGACCAGCCGCCAGCTGTACGTTAGCTGCGGCGCCGCGGTGCACCATCTCAAGGTCGCGCTCAGAGGCGTCGGTTTCGATGCGGACGTCGTCCTCGTGCCCGATGGTGACGCCGCACATGTGGCGACCGTGGTCGTTCGGCCCGGCGAGGCGCCGAGCTCCGACGAGATCGCCATGTCGGCGGCTATCGCCAGTCGCCATACGCAGCGTGAGCCTTTTGCGCTGCGTCAGCCGAGCCACGCGACGCTCGAAGATCTGCGCAGGGCAGCAGAGTCAGAAGGCGCGTGGCTGGCCATCGTCGAAGACCGCGAAGACCAGATCATGCTGACCGTGCTGCTGTCGCAAGCCGATGAGGCCGAAGCCGGCGATCCGGCCTACCTGGCCGAGCTGAGCCAATGGCGACGCACCGATCCTGCCGACGACGAGCCGGCTACTGATGGCATCCCGCAGGCCGCCATCCCTGACGCCGCCGGGCGGCATTCAGATGTGCCCATACGTGACTTCTCGCTGGGGGAGAGCTCGGTTGCCCTTCCGGAAGCCGCGTGGGTGCCGGACGAGAAGCCCGCACTGCTGATTCTGGGCACCGATGACGATTCGCCGACGCAGTGGCTACTAGCCGGAGAATCGCTCTCGTCGCTCCTGCTGCGCGCAACCGTCCTCGGACTGCGGGCTTCGATGCTCGGGCAAGTCATCGACCTGCCGGGGACCCGCAGCCAACTGCGAAACCTGCTGCGTCTCGTGGGGGAACCCCAGATGGTCTTGCGTGTCGGCTACGGTCCGATGGCGGCTGCGACACCTCGCCGCCCGCTTTCCGAAGTCGTCATCTGACCTCACCGATCACTTGTAGACGCTGCCGGCGAAGAATTCGACAAGTTGTGGAAGTTCATTGGGGGAGCACTACTGAGCCGGTCACGTCGGCAGTAGACCTGTTCAAGGACGCGGACAGCGGATGGTGGGGCAGCGGAATCGCCAGCTCGGTCCTGTTGCGTCCCAGCTTCTTTGCTTGGTAGAGCGCCATGTCCGCGGCTTGGATCGCGTGCTGCGCCGTCATCGTCTCGGCACTCATTTCGGCGATGCCTGCACTTAACGTCAGCACGCAGCCGGCCACGCCGCCTTGATGTGGGATGCCGAGCAGCGCGACCCTGGCGCGCAATCGCTGCACGACGGTATGAGCGCGGTCCGGCGACTGCTCCGGATAGACGCACAGGAATTCTTCGCCGCCGTATCGGTAGCAGCTGTCGCCCGCCCGGGACGTGGCGTCAAGCACGGTGGCCACCGCTTTGAGTGCGTCGTCTCCGAGTTCGTGGCCGTAGATCTCGTTGAAGGAACTGAAATGGTCGATGTCGAGCAACGCGACGCTGAACCGATGGCCGTAGCGGCGTATCCGATCGCTCATCACGGCCAGGTCTTCGTTTAGGCAACGCCGGTTGCCGAGCCCGGTGAGCGGATCGCGTCGAGCCAGCGTTCGCAACTCCTGATTGGCACCTTCAAGGTTGCGATGCAAGCCGATCACCCGCTCCGCTCCGATCAGCCTCAGCGCCAGGCTGTCGGCGTGCATCGGCTTCACGAGGTAATCGTCAGCGCCCGCGAGCATGCCCTCCCGTGCCTGCTCCCATGAGCCGAGTGCCGTCGCCAGAATCACGTACAGGTGACCCGACTCGAGCTCGTTACGCACCCGCTGGCACAGATGGACCCCATCCAGCAGCGGGAGCGCCCAGTCCGCGATGAGGACGTCGAAACGATGTTCTTGGAGGAGGGCCCATGCGGCACGTCCCTCAGGGGCCGTCAGGCATTCGTGCCCCATCCCCGAAACCATCTTTTCCAGGCCGCTGCGGGACGTCTGGTCGCTGTCGACCACGAGAACCTTCATGACATTCCTCCGCGCTTTCGGCGAGGCGCCGCGGGGTCCAGGCGGTGTGAGGTCGGTATGGCTTCGGTCCTGGCTCATGCCTGGCGATCTGCCGGGTACCCATCGACGTCGCCTGTGCTTACTTGACGCTCCGCCGGCCGGGAGGGCCGTGGGATCGCACCCAGTGGGAAAGGTCGTCAGGAAAGGGCGGTTTAGTCCCTGCGCAGGCTTAGGGCAAGTCGCGGGCACTCGGCGACGGCGTGGGCGGCATGCCCGGCAAGAGCCGGTGGAACGGCAGGGGCCGCGTTGCCGTCCCGGGCGAGCGGATAGCCCCAGTCATCGGGAGTGAAGAGTTCCGGCACGAGTTCCACGCAGAGTCCACGCGCCGCACATCGGGTCCAGTCGATATGCAGTCGCTGGGTCATCAGGTGCTCCACTTCGGGGCGTGCGCCGAACACGATCCTTCGAGGTGTCGGTGTACCTCTTCGGTGAATGTGCGCATGCCGCTGGCAATCATGCGGATTGTCCCGTTCGGGTGATGGCAGGCGCCGCGCCCTTCCACGATCGCGCAGACGCGGGTGATCTCCGCTCGCGTACTCGCCCGGGGTCGCCCGTAAGCAAGCGTGTGAAGGTGCCCGGCGAGTGCGGGCAGACCGTTTCGACACGGGCCGCACTGACCGGCGGTTTGACCAGCCAGGTAAGTGGCGATGTCAGCGGTCGCCTGCAGGCCGCACCGGGTGGAGGCGAGCGCGATGACCACGCCGGCCCCCGGAGAGGCCCCGTAGACGGCGAGCTCCTGCCGAGCCAGCGGGAGTGCGGAAGTCTGACCGTTCCAGGGCAGCCATCCTCCGTGGTAGCCCCCGATCAGCAGCGCCTGGACCGGTTCGCTGACTCCGCCTGCACTTTCGACGATCGAGCCGAGCGTTCGTCCGGTAGGCATCTCATAGACGCCTGGCTGCGCGACGGCGCCGGACAGCGTGAGCAGGCGGGTTCCCGGATCCATCGGCAGGCCGATTGACCGAAACCATTCGGCGCCGTAGCGAGCGATGAGGCCGAGATGGGCGAGGGTTTCGATGTTCTGGACGAGTGTCGGACGCCCTCGCACACCCCGCTGGAAGACCGCCGGAGGGGTGTGCGAGGGAAGGGCCGCCCGCCCCTCGACCGCAGCTACCGCGGCGCTCTCCTGCCCGGCGATGAACAGATCGGGGGACGCCACCAGCCCGATGGCGGGCAGATCACCCCGCTGCCGGATGGCCTCCTGCACGTGCAACAGCACGTCCGGCGGCGCGTAGAGGTAGCACTCGCCGGCCCGCACGGCCATGGCGGCCAGCGCGAGGCCATCGAGAACCAGATGGGGTGCAATTGCCAGCAGGACACGGTCCTTGCTGCTGGCCGGCTCACCCTCCGCACCATTGGCAATGACGACCGCACGCCGGCGCCCCGACCCCGCGGCGACAGCGGCCACTTTTCGACCGATCGGAAATCCTGCTCCACCGCGCCCGGTCAGGCCCGAGTCCAGGGCGAGCCGTCGCAGCTCGGTGGAGCCAAGGCGAGGTAGGGGCCCGGCGGTTGCGGTGTGCTCGCGGTAGTTCCCCGCCTGATGGCGGGTGAGGCTTCGGTCTTCCAGACCCATCGTGGTCACTGCAGTCCTGCCAGGTCGAAGGGCGCCGGCATCGGCTCCATGGACGGTTCGGGACTGAAATCTGCGCTGCTGAATCGCCAGCCAATGGCGATCGCGACCGCGATCAGACAACCCGCTAAGACTGCGAGCAGCCAACTGCTGTGTCGGTCGGTGCCATTACCGAAGGCATGCGCAAGGGCCAATGGCCAGCAGGCGTAAGCAATCCAGTGCACGCCGCGCCACGTTGCCAAGCCGAGCCGGTGACGCAAGAGGCTGCTGACGATCAGGATCAGCAACAGCTCCGCAGCCAAGGTTCCCAGCCCTTGCCAGAAAGGTCGGTACTTGCTGACGAAGGGAAGCACCAGGTCGACTATTTGCAGCTGCGCATACGGGTCCAGGCTCAGGGTGAGCACGTGCAGCACGAGCAGGCCCACTGCAGACAGGCTTGTCGTGCGATGAATCGAAGCCACCGCGAAGCGCGGTAGGCCTGGGAGGGGCCGGCCGGATCGCACGACGATCCCCAGCACGATCACAAGCGTCAGGAGCACCAGAGCGCTGACTCCGGTGCCGCGGCCGAGGTACCACAGTGACTTGCTCATGTGAGTCCAAGCCTCGTTGGCGCTGCTGGGGTGGTCCTCTTGCCGACCTCTGAGCTCCCTCTGCTGCTGTGGCAGCAGTCGCTTTCAGATGCGTTGCAGAGCCTGTTCAGCCGTGGTGCTCAGCCTCGACGGCGACAGTGGTGCGATGCCCAGATCCCGCGACGATGCCGCTGCGAGTCGCCGAGCCGGCTTCGAGCGCGCCTCATCGCTGACAACGGGCATCGCTGTGGCGGGAGGTGCCGGGGCACTTGCCATCGCTGTCGGTCTGGCGGTCAGCGGCGCCGCGGCACACGGCGCTGGCTCGTCCGGTACGGCCGGAACCGGATCAGGGGCTGCTTCCAACGGCACCGGTCAGAGCACGATCGGCGACGATGGCCAACAGCAGGCGCCAGCGGGCGGGCTCGCGCCGGCCGGCAACAGTGCGCCGCAGGCACAGACCCACGGCTCCTGAGGTCTCGCCCTTTGACGCGAGGGTGACCGCGGGCAAGCCTCTCAGAGGCTGCTCAGAGGAAACGCAGAAGGTTGGTCCTGCGCCTTCGACCATGCTGTGAGTCATGTCGGAGATCGCTGAGGTCGAACGCGCCCGGATTCTGGTCGTCGATGATGAGCAAAGCCTGGCGGAAGTGCTTGGCAGCGTGCTGCGGTTGGAGGGCTGGTCAGCTCAGACGGCGCACTCGGGGCAGGCCGCGATTACCGCGGCGCGCACGTTTCGCCCCGACGCTGTCGTGCTGGACGTCATGCTTCCCGACATGTCCGGTCTCGAGGTGATGGCCCGGCTGCGCGCGCTTGATCCTTCCGTGTGCGTGCTCTTTCTGACGGCCCGTGATGCCGTCGAGGACCGCATCGCAGGCATTACCGCGGGCGGCGATGACTACGTCACAAAGCCCTTCAGCCTGGAGGAGGTGCTCGCCCGACTTCGGGGCCTGATGCGCCGGGCGGGAGCCACCCGCGAGGCGGCTTCGCCACAGCTCACGGTCGCCGACCTCACACTCGATGAAGACGCCCACGAGGTGACGCGGGCCGGGGAGCGCATCGAACTCACGGCGACTGAATTTGAGCTGCTTCGCTACTTCATGCGCAATCCCCGGCGCGTGCTGTCCAAGGCCCAGATCCTTGATCGGGTGTGGCAGTACGACTTCGGGGGGCAGGCGCACGTGGTGGAGATTTACATCAGCTATCTGCGCAAGAAAATCGACGCCGGCCGAGAACCCCTCATCCATACCGTCCGCGGGGTCGGCTACATCCTGAGACCGCCCGCGTGAAGACCTCTCACCGATTTGGTTGGCGCCGTTGGCGTCCGCGGACGCTGCGCGGGCGGCTCACGCTCTGGATGGTCGTCATCCTGCTGGTGACATCTGCCGTGCTCGGGGTGGCGACCGTGCTCTTCCTGCGGTCCTTTTTGGTGAGCCGGCTTGATGAACAGCTGGCCCAGGCAGGAGGGCGCTACTCGGCCAGCCTCGAGCATGGACAAAATAATCCGGGCGGCAACGACGGAGACGCCGACAACGCCGTACCGGGTCAGTCGACGGGGACGATCGGGGTGCGCCTGGTAGCCGGAATCGTCAAGCAGGCGGCCATCGTCACACCCAAAGGTAAGAACCGGCCGCTGCATTTTGGCGCTGACGACGTGGCCGAACTGCGCGAGCTTGCCGTCGGCGGACGTCCTCGCTCAATCAAGTTCGACGCTCTCGGCGACTATCGGCTGCAGGCAGTGGCGGGACGCGACGGAGACGTCCAGATCACCGGTCTGCCGCTGCACCAGGTCTCGGACACTTTGGCGGAGCTGGTCTTGGTGGAGGCCACCGTTTTTGCCTTCGTACTTGTCGTCGGCGGCGTTGTCAGTGCGGTGGTCGTGCGGCGCACGATGAAACCGTTGGCCAGCCTGACGGACACTGCGCTCGAGGTCTCCGAGCTGCCGCTGGCGGACCCGGGGATCGCTTGGCCTCGCACCGTCACTCCGACGGAGCCATGGTCCGAGGTCGACCAGATGGCTGTCGCGTTCAATCACATGTTGGAGCATTTGAGACGCTCTCTTGCCGACCGCGATGCCACCGAACGAAGGCTTCGTCAGTTCATCGCGGACGCCAGTCACGAACTGCGAACGCCGCTTGCGACGATCCGCGCCAATGCCGAATTCGCTGCCCGTCCCGACGCTGGAGGCAGCAGCGAAGCCACCGCCGAAGCACTGGGACGGATTCGCTCGGCGACGGAGCGCATGGGCAAGCTGGTGGCCGACCTGCTGCTGCTCGCTCGCCTGGACGCGGGGCGGCCGCTGGAGCGGCAACAGGTCGATCTCACCCGGCTGGTGCTCGATGTGGTGACGGACGCGCGGACCGCGTATCCCGATCACCACTGGCGACTCGAGCTGTCCGGCGACATCGTCATCATCACTGGCGACGGGGAACGGCTCCACCAGGTGGTGGCAAATCTGCTCAGCAATGCGGGTATGCATACGCCGCCCGGGACGACGGTCACTACCGCGTTGCGTTGGGATCCCGCTGACGTCATCGATCCGCACGCAGTGGTGGTCAGCGTGCGCGATGACGGCCCAGGGATCACGGCTGCTCAGCAAGCGGAACTGTTCGACCGCTTCTCACGCGGTGACAGCTCGCGGTCGCGCTCCCATGGAAGTACCGGTCTGGGTTTGGCCATCGCGCGCGGAATTGCCCAAGCCCATGACGGCGGGCTGACCGTGAATGATTCCGACGAAGGGGGCGCCTGCTTCACGCTTCGATTGCCCGTCGCCATGTCGTGATGTCCATTCCGCCGATGACGCCAGCACCAAGGACGCCGCGATCAGACCGAACGCCAAAGACGCCAGCAGAGCCAGTCCGCGCCGGCCGCCGCCGTCGACTGAAACACCCTTCGAGCCGCCGGCGACGGTGAGCTCGAGCGCCGGCACGAACCGTCCGAGGACGTGCAATGCCACGACCGCTATCCAGATCAGGAAGAGACCCTGATGTATTCGCAGTGCCGTTACCGGCTGACCGAGCGCGGAGAACAGCACCCGTCGGTCCTGGCCTCTGTCGAAAGCTATGAGCACCAGCCCTGAGATCAGGACGCCGAGCGTCGCGGCCACCACGGCCGGTCCCAGGATCCGCAGCAGCATCGGGGGTGGCCCGGCTTTCCGGTAGTCGGGATCGCGGGTGTAATACCGCGCGATACGCCATCCGGTGCTCCCGGTTTTGAGCAGCGCCGGTGGCAGCAGCAAAGTGCCGACGAAGATGTGCCAGCTGATCAATCCGCTGACATTGATCAGAGTTATCAGCTCGACGACGATCAGGGCGAGCAGTACCAGCCCGGTCCAGGCGGTCAGCCGGGCGTTGCCAGCCGGCCCTCCCGTTCGGGGCAGCACGGGATCGTGGCGCCTCGTTTGACCGATCGCCTCGCTGACGGTCTCCGCGACCACGTTTCTGGCATCGGGCCGTGCGCTCGTGGTGGCCATTTCTTCAGCGTCGGCAACGTACTTCTCAATCAGCTCTGCGAACACTCTGGTGCGACGGGGAGTTGATCGCGCCTGCCCTTGGCTGCCCCTGGCGGATCTGGCTCAGCAGGAACAGGATGCGGGTTCACTCGTCCAGTCCTTGGAGTTCAGCCATGCCGACATTGCGGATCCAACATTCAGTCCTGAGCTACGAAGGCTGGAAGCAGATGTTCGACAGCGATCCCGCCGACCGCAAAGGTTCCGGCGTACGCAACTTCCAGATCTACCGAGGCGTTGAGGATCCCAACTTCGTGATGATCGATCTCGAGTTCGACACCGTCGCTCAGGCCGAAGGGTTGCTGGCGACCATGCAGCAGGTATGGGCGGGACCGGCGAAGGACTTCATGAAAAACCCGGCGGCGTGGATCGTTGAAAGGGACGTCTCGGTCGCTCTCTAGTCGGGGTATGGGCTTCAGGCGCCGAAACGTTGGCGCGCCGATTCCCGGGCGGCAGACACGGTGAGGGGAGTGCCCGCCCGCTGCAGGCCGGTGAGCGGCATGTTGCCGTATACGGCCTCGTACTTGCCGGCTAAGACCTGGAAGGTCTCGTGCCAGATGCCGGCCCCGGCGCGCTCGCCTTCTGCCAGCCGGTTCCAGGCTCGCCAGACCGGTGCGTGCTTCGAGTCAGGATTCTTGGCGTAGGACTCGAGAGCCTCGAAAGACCGCCAGTACTGAACGATCACGCCGCCAATGGCTCCGAATACCTGATACCCGAGCAGCCCCTTGGTGGGGTCCTGCTCGAGCTCGGCCAGCATGTCGATCATTGCCAAAAGCAGCTCGCCGGCATGAGCTCCCTGCTCTGGATCACGGAGCTCGGCCCCGATGAGAAACACAACAAAGTCGCCGTCGATCTGGGCCGTCCAGCGGCCGTTGTTGATCTCCATGGGAGGAGATGCTTCCACAGCGGGATGTTCGCCAGGAATGGTTCGTCCGGGGCGGTTCGGGTGTCCGTTTTGTCGGTACCTCGGACTAGCATCAAACACATGTTCGAGACGTTGAGTGGGGCCGGGGTTATTGCTGCTGCGTTGATCGCACCACCGGGTGGGGAGTTGATCGAGGCGTTGGCCTTGATCGATCCGGCGGGTGTGTCGGATTCGGCTCAGGTGGATCTGATCGTGGCGTGGGATCGGGCGTTGGCGTGGGTGACGGCGCGGCAGCAGCCCGCGTTGCAGGCGGTCGCGGCGACTGCGATCGCGTCGCGGTGGGATGCACCATGTGAGGACGGCGGTTCGGGCCGGGCGGAGGTGGGCGTGGCGTTGCGGATCACGCCGATCGCGGCGGCGATCCGGCTGAGCGTCGCCGAGGATCTGGGTGGCCGGCTGGCGGCGGTTCAGACGGCACTTGAAGCCGGTGAAATCTCCTACTGGCATGCGAAGGCGATTTCGGAGTCGACGCAGCATTTGCCCGACGACAAAGCGCAAGCGGTCGCCGCGAAAGTGCTGCCAAAAGCAGTCAGGCAGTCGGTGGCGGAGCTGAAACGCGCGCTGCGCCGGGCGGTGCTGTCGATCGACCCGAAATCGGCGGTCCAACGGGCGGCGAAGGCCCACGCCGAGCGGGCGTTGGAGTGGTGGCCGCTGGCCGACGGGATGGCCGAGATGCGGGTCATCACCTCAGCGGCGGATGTGATGGCCATGGTCAATGTCATCGACGTGCTGGCCCGGCAAGACTTCGGTTCGGTGAACGACGGCTCAAGAGTGCCGATCGAGACCCGCCGCGCCGACGCCCTCCACCATCTCGTCACCACCCAACCCGCGAGCCGTCAGAGCACGGCTACCGGCACCGGGACTGGCGCTGGGGAGGATTCGGGTTCCGGGTCCAGTTCGGGGACGGCTTCGGTGAGGCGGCCGGCGGCGGTGGTGCATCTGACGATGGACCTGCCGACCCTGCTGGGGCTGGCTGATCATCCCGGTGAACTTGCCGGCTACGGGCCGATCGACGCTGCGACGGCCCGCGCGCTGGCCGCTGATGGCCTGTGGCGCCGCTTGATCTGCGAACCGCTGACCGGGGCGTTGCTCGACCTGGGACACACCAGCTACCGGCCGTCGGAGCCGTTGACCCGCTACATCCAGCTGCGTGACGTGCGCTGCCAATTCCCGTTCTGCAACCAGCCGGCCCGCCGTTGCCACATCGACCACACCCGCAGATATAACCCGGATGATCCGGCCGGTGGTCGCACCGACCGCAACAATTTGGGTGTCTTGTGCGATCACCATCATCAGCTCAAACACCGCCTCGGATGGACACTGCGCCGAGACCCCGACACCGCCGAAGCCACCTGGACCAGCCCGACCGGGCACCGCTACCCAGTCGATCACGAAGACCACCGATCCTGGGACCATCAACTCCACAGCTACCCCAACGACATCACCGGCGACTTAGGCCTCAGCAGTCTCGAACCACCCGCCCACGAACCCATACCGGAGATGGAAGCCGCCTGATGACGGGGACGCGGTCAGTTCGCCGGTAGCGGGTGGGCTTGGAAGAAGGCCCACATGATGTCGTCGGCCGAGATGGCAAGGGTGACAGGTCCGATGACCTTCTCCAGCTTCTTGTCGACCAGACTTCCTGGCCAGGCGTGCCCTCCGCCGGTGACCCGGTAGAGCTCGACGGTCGCGCCAGTGGGACAGGGGTAGCTGATGAGCGTGACGTCCGTGGCGACCGGCCGACTGGTTGGTTTGTCGCCGCATCCGTTGCGCTTTGCCCAAGCGGCTGTCGCCTGTGGGATGGCATTTTGGCCTTTGACGGACTTGAGCCCTTCCTGCCCGAGCGTCTTGCCGGAGCCATCGGGAGCCGGCAGGTTGAGCGTCGACTTGCCGACACCCCCGTCATAGGGGACGTACGGGTCCGCTGTGCCGTGGAACGCGACCACCGGCACCGGCCTGGAGAAGCTGCAGCCGGGGGTCGTCCGGATCCCCGCAACCGGAGCTGCAGCAGCGATCCGATCGGAGTATTTACAGGCGAGCGCCGAGGTCATGATGGCGCCGTCGGAGTAGCCCGTGGAGTAGACCCGGGCCTGGTCGACGCACAGGGTTCGTTCGGCCGTGTCGAGGAGGGTGCCGATGAAAGCCACGTCTTTGCCGTTGAGGTCGGTCGACCAGTGCGGCACCGCACCATCGATCTGGGGCGTCAGGGTGATGAAGCCATGGGAGTCGCCGTAGGCGCCGAGGCCCGAGACGAGGGTGTGGATTGTCGCGCCCTCCGACCAGCCGTGCAGATCCAGGATCAGTGGCATCGGCTTGCGCCCGTCGTAGCTGGGTGGCAGGTGACGGACATAAATGCCCTTGTCGCCATCAGCTGACAGGTTGAGCGTGGTCTGTCCCGGAGCGATGACCGTTGCCTGACAGCCGGCTGAGGGTCGGCTGGCAACGCTGGCCGGTTTGGCAGCAGGGCCGGTGGCCTGCCTGGACGAGGTCGGAGCGGGCGTCGGTGTCGAGCTGCCGGAACCGGAGCTACCGCAGGCGGAGATCACCACGATGGAAATCGCCATCGCGCACACGCCGGCTCGGGGCCGTCGCCGTGTCGTTCTCATGAAGTTCGCCACCAAGGTTGAAGGGTGGTGGGACGCTACCCCGATGGCCAATCCAGACACGGGACCAACGCCGAAGTCAGCCCCGAAATCCGAAGTCGAGCCGGCGGCGCGGGATTCTTTTTCCGTCAGTCCCATCGGATGGGTCTCCTCGCCTCGCAGCGAGCTCATCGACGACGATTGGGCGGGGATCGAGGCGAGCATCTCGCTGGCGCCGCCGTGGGAGGCACAAGCCCTCGACGGACTCGATCAGTTCAGCCATCTGGAGATCATTTTCCTCTTCCACCGGGTGGCTTCTGATCGCCCGGTCGACCAGTCGCGGCATCCCCGCGGACGCACGTCATGGCCGAAAGTTGGAGTTCGCCCCGCGAAAAGCGGTAAGGCAGCCGGACTGGTCCCACGAGTTGATGACGAAATACTTCTGAGGACCTTGAGAAGCTGAAATGTCACGCATCAGAAAGGCGCACCGCACTTGGTGAGCCAGCGCTCGACAGATCTGGTTCGTCGGTGGCCCGCGCTTTCCAGAGAATTGCAGCGTTGTTTTCGCCCGCCTTGGGACGTGCCGGGAGTGGTCCTGGCAAACGCTGCTATCACCTGCCTGGGGTGGTTCCTGCTTCCGGCAGCGGCCCGCGACTGGCTCTTCAAGCTGCACGGCCCGCTGGCGTTTCCGGTGGTGCTCGAATCCTGGATGCTGGCTGACGTCCCGGCCACCAACGTGCTGGGGGGCGATGCTTCCGGGGCCGTGCCCGTGCTCAACGACCATGTCGCATTCCGAGAATTTCTCGATGCCAAAAGGGTGGCGCTGTGGCTGATGGTGGCCCCCGTGTGTGCCCTGCTCGCGCTGGTCATCGGTTTCAGCCGTCATACCTACGTCTCGGCATTGACCACCGCTGCGCTGCTCCTGCTCCTGCCATTCGGGGTACTCGGAATCAGCGCATTGTTCGGGATGGTCTTTCCCTATCGTCAACGCCGCCTGAAGTGGCGTTGGGAGCGGCGACATGACCTCCGTCAGACGATCCGGTGGCTGATTCTCATCGTCGCCCCGTATTCGGTCGTGCCTGCCATCTCGGGGGCGCTGGTGGCGCCCTCGCTGTTCGTGGCCAGGCGGTCCCTCGGCGGGGAGACACGGGCTTTGACGGAAGGGGAATTCGCCCTGGGTGCCGTCCTAGCCTGTTTACTTGCGGCCGTGGCGTACTACATCGGGCACGAGATCGCAGAGCGAATGCTGGCGCGGAGAGCGAAGCGCCTGACAGCGTTCCTGACCGATCCCGACCAGGGCTGACGGGTGCGCGCGAGCGGTGGCAGTCGCCAGGGGACGAAACGTGGCAATCCCGACAGCAGGAAACGTGGCAAGCGCCACTGGACCGAAGATAGCGAGCGGCGGACGACGCAATCCGCGGGCAGATACGAGCAGGATTAGGCGATGCAGTCAGCTCAACGCTTCGAGCAGGTCGCCATCAGCGGGCTCGCGCACATCGATGCGCCGCATGTCGTCAGCTCGGCCGACATAGAGGATCAGCTTGCCGCGACCTTCCTTCGGCTGGGTATCGCACCTGGCCTGATGGAGTCGCTGTCGGGCATTTCGGCCCGCCGCATATGGGATCCCGGCACCCGGCCGAGTCAGGTGGCGGCCGCCGCCGGCGAGCTCGCTCTGGAGCGCAGCGGGGTTGACCGGGCGGATCTGGGCATCATGCTCAACACGTCTGTCTGCCGCGACTTTCTGGAGCCGTCGACGGCGAGCATCGTGCATGGGCTGATGGACCTCGCCCCGACCACGATCAATTTCGACATCGGGAATGCCTGCCTCGGCTTCATCAACGGCATGAACGTGGTGGCGTCGATGATCGCCCGCGGAGAGATCGACCACGGGCTGGTCGTGGACGGCGAGACCAGTCGGGTGACCCTTGACGCGACCGTCGCGCGGATGGCGTTGGACACCTGCGACGACCGGATGTTTCGCGAGCAGTTCGCCACCTTGACCCTCGGCTCGGGGGCGGTGGCCATGGTCTTGTCTCGTGACGACGCCGGAGTCGGCCACCGTTACCTCGGCGGGTTGAGCCGGGCCAACACTTCCAAGCCTGGCCTGTGCGAAGGCGACATCCACGAGATGCGTACCGACACGAAGGGCCTGCTGCTGGCCGGTCTTGAGCTGGCAGACACGACCTGGAAGGACGCGCTCCTGGCCTTCGACTGGGAGGCCGACAGCGTGGACACTTACGTGCTGCACCAGGTCAGCAAGGTCCACACCCGGGCGGTCTGCGACACCCTCGGGCTGGACATCGCCAAGTTCCCGCTCATCTATCCGGAGTTTGGAAATATCGGACCGGCGGGCGTACCGACCGTGCTGTCCAAGGCGGTCGAGGACGAGACGGTCAAGCGTGGTGACCGCGTGATGTTGATGGGAGTCGGGAGCGGCATAAACGTGGCGGCTGCTGAGATCGTGTGGTGACCGCCCTCGCCGGCTGGCCCTACGCCGAGCGGCAGGTGGAGATCAACGGCCACCGGATGGGCTTCGTCGATGAGGGCTCCGGCGATCCCGTGCTGCTGGTCCACGGCAACCCCACCTGGTCGTTCTACTTCCGTTCGCTGCTGGCTGCCCTACCGGCGGCGGGCCTGCGTGCAATCGCCGCTGATCACATCGGGATGGGTCGTTCCGACAAGCCCTCGGCGCAGGACTATCCGCACACGTTGAGCCGGCGGGTGGCCGACTTCGGGGCCTTCGTCGAGGCGATGACACTTGACCGGCCGCTGTCGATCGTCGCCCACGACTGGGGCGGCGCGATCGCCCTGGCCTGGGCCGTCGACCACGTTGAACAGGTCGACAAGATCGTCCTTTTCAATACGGGCGCGTTCCCGCTCCCGGCCGACAAATCGATGCCCTGGTCGCTGACGGCGGCCCGGCTGCCCGGGGTCGGCGATTTCGCGGTACGCCGGCTCAACGCGTTCTCGTTGGGCGCTCTGGTCATGGGCACCGGTCAGAAATGGCTTCCCGCCGACGCCCGGCGGGGACTGCTCGATCCCTACGACAGTGCGGCGCACCGGGTGGCCGTTCACCGCTTCGTGATGGACATTCCGCTCAAGACGACCGACCCGGCCTATGAGGTGCTGGCGCGGACCGAGGAGCGTCTCCCGCTCCTTCGCGGAAAGCCGACGATGATGTTCTGGGGGATGAAGGATCCGGTTTTTGACGAAGTCGTCCTCGACCACCTGATCGAGTTGCTGCCGCAGGCAGAGGTGCACCGCTACGCGGACGCCGGTCACTATGTGCTCGAGGACGCCGCCGACCGCATAGTGCCGCAGGTGACACACTTTCTTGCGCAATGAGCGGCCTCGCATGATGACGACAGAGACGCTTGACGGCCACCTCGCCGAACGGGCCCGCCTCGAGCCGCATCGGGCGGCCCTGCATCTGCCCAAGGGGGTCGTCGGCTCGCGCTTTCAGACCACCACTTACGGAGAGCTCGATCAGCGGGTCGACGCCGTCGCCGCCGGACTGAGCCAAGCCGGCATCCACCCCGGCCTTCGTACTGCCCTGCTGGTGCCACCGACGCAGGACTTCTTTGTCCTTGCCTTCGCCTTGTTGCGCCTTCGTGCCGTGCCGGTACTTGTCGATCCGGGCATTGGCCGCGACAAGGTCAAAGGGTGCCTTGCTGAGGCAGCCCCTGAGGCCTTCATCGGCATCGCGAAAGCGCAGCTGGCCCGTCGGCTCCTCGGCTGGTGTCCGGATGCCCGAATCCTCGTCACGGTCGGCCGGGTGCCGGTCTCAGGAGGGCTGACACTGCGGGGGGTCGAGCAGGTCGGTCGCCGCCTGCTGCCTTTTGTCCCGCCAGTGCGCCCTGTCGGCGATCCGGCAGCGATTCTCTTCACGAGTGGCAGCACCGGTCCGCCCAAGGGAGTGGAGCACGGGGAGCAGCAATTTCTGGCGCAGGCCGATCTCATCAGCCGGCTGTACGAGCTCGGACCGGACGAGGTCAGCCTGTCGACGTTTCCGCCGTTCGCGCTTTACGGTCCGGCGCTCGGGATGACGACCGTGGTCCCGCGGATGGATGCCACGCGTCCGGCGGGCGTCAAACCGTCTCGGGTGGTGGCCGCAGCCCGGCGTTTCGGGGCGACGGTGATGTTCGGTTCGCCGGCTCTGCTGGACACCGTGAGCCGCGCCGGTGGTTCGATGCCCTACCGTTCGGCAGGTGATCTCGGCGGGCGCGCCGGTCCCGCGCGTGGTGCAGCGCCGCACCCTGGCGATGCTCGGCCCCGGCGCTCAGGTGCACACGCCTTACGGCGCCACTGAGGCGTTGCCGGTGACCACGATCAGCAGTTCCGAACTGCTGAACCTGCCGATCGGCATCTGTGTCGGGCGTCCCGTTCCCGGAGTTGATGTGGCGCTCGTACGCATCACTGACGAGCCGATGGCCAGGCTCACGCCCGACCTGCTCGTGGAGCCGGGTGAGGTCGGTGAGGTCGTCGTGCGGGGGCCGGTCGTCAGCCCCCGCTATGCCGATCGACCCGCGGCGACGGCGGCGGCCAAGCTCGACTGGGACGGTCAGACCGCCCATCGGATGGGAGACCTCGCCAGCCTCGACGAAGAAGGGCGGCTGTGGTTCGCCGGGCGCAAATCGCATGTGGTGTATACGGAAGCCGGCCCGATGTTCAGCGTGCCGTGCGAGGAAGTGTTCAACGTGCATCCGTCGGTACGCCGCACGGCGCTGGTCGGTGTCGGGCCGTCAGGTCACAGCACACCGGTGCTCTGCGTGGAACTGGAACCCGCCGCCACCCCATCGCCGGACCTGACCTCCGAACTGCTGGCGCTCGGGCGGGCCGACAGCCGTACGAGCCAGATCGAGACGGTCCGCTACCACCCGAAGTTCCCGGTAGACATCCGGCACAACTCCAAGATCGATCGGCCGGCGCTCGCCGTGTGGGCCGGGCGGTCGCGATGAGAGCGCTCGTCACCGGCGGCGGCGGCTTTCTGGGTGGGGCGGTAGTACGCGCATTGCAGGCCCGCGGCGATGACGTCGTCAGCTTCGCCCGCGGTGATTACCCGGCGTTGCGAGAGGCCGGCGTCCAGACCATCCGCGGCGACCTCGGAATGTCGCGCGAGGTGCTGGCTGCCGCCGAGGGCTGCGACGTGGTGCTGCACGTCGCAGCGAAGGCCGGCATCTGGGGATCTGATCTGGATTTCGAACGCGCCAATGTGGTCGGCACCAAGAACGTGCTCAAGGCCTGCCGGCAGCTCGGTATCCGGCGCCTGGTGCACACGAGCACGCCGAGCGTCGTACACGCGGGTGGCGACGTGAACGGCGCCGATGAGTCGCTGCCGTACGCGGTGCACTTCACGTCCGCGTATCCGCGGTCCAAGGCGGAAGCGGAACGCCAGGTGTTGGCAGCGAATGGCGAGGAGCTGGCGACGGTGGCGCTGCGTCCGCATCTGGTCTGGGGACCGGGCGACACCCAGCTGACCCAAAAGATTCTGGAGCGAGCCCGCAAGGGGCGGCTGCGGCTGGTAGCCGGGGGGAAGGCCCTCATCGACACCACC
Source organism: uncultured Actinomycetota bacterium (assembly GCA_963737695.1). Taxonomy (GTDB): domain Bacteria; phylum Actinomycetota; class Actinomycetes; order Frankiales; family Frankiaceae; genus DATAZK01. The sequence continues at coordinate 724,543 of CAVTTQ010000008.1, read as the reverse complement.
TATGTCGACGACGCGGCCCGGGCGCATCTGCTGGCCGCCGACAGGCTGGCACCTGACGCCGCGTGCGCCGGACGTGCGTACTTCATCAGTTCCGGCGATCCGCGCCCGGTGGGTGACGTCGTCAACGCGATCCTGGGCGCCGCCGGTCTGCCGCCCGTCACCGCGAGCGTGCCCCTGTGGGTCGCTGAGGGTGCGGGCGCCGCAGCCGAAACGGTGTGGAAGCTGCTGCGCCGCGAGGACGACCCACCGATGACCCGATTCCTGGCCCGCCAGCTGGCGACCGCCCACTGGTTCGACATCTCGGCGGCCCGGCGAGACCTCGGCTACGAACCCTCCGTCACGTTCGACGAAGGGATTCGCCGGCTGGCGCTCTCGTTGGCCGAGTCAGACGGAGGCCTGGGCGGCCGCTGAATCCTGCTGCACCGCGGCGCGCGCCTTCGCCGTCTTCACGGCAGCGGTCAGAGCGCCGATGTCATATGCCCCGTAGTGCCGCAGGCCATTGATGAAGAAGGTCGGGGTACCCGAGACGCCGCTGAGGCTGGCCGAATCCACGTCGTCGGCGACCCGGCCGGCTTTCGCGTGGCGGTGCAGATCCTCGCGAAACCGGTCGACGTCCAGTCCGAGATCAGCGGCGTAGCCGAGCAGATCCGGGGCTTTGAGGCGGTCCTGGTGGTCGAGCAAGAGGTCGTGCATCTCCCAGAATCTCCCTTGTGCACCGGCGGCTTCGGCCGCCTCGGCGGCAAGCTGCGCCTGAGGGTGGACGTCAGTGAGCGGGAGATTTCGCCATACGTAGCGAACCTCGCCGTAGTCCCTCAGCAGTTCGCGCACCACTGGCTCGGCCATACCGCAGTAAGGGCACTCGAAGTCGCCGTATTCGACCACGGTCACCAGTGATTCCTTGGGCCCCCGAACGTGGTCGAGGTCGGGATCAACGGGCACCGCGAGGTCCACGATCGTGTCTGCCGTGCCGAGGAGGGCGCGGCTTCGTCGTAGCGCCGGCAGCCGGTCCGTCAGGCGGAAGACGGCCCACGTCACGACGGAGGCGCAGAAGGCGGCGGACAGCACGCCCAGCTTGGCTTCCTGAAGGTCATCGCCCTTGAACGCGAGCGTGCCGATCAGCAGCGACACGGTGAAGCCGATCCCGGCGATCGTTCCAGCTCCGGCGGTCGCGGCCCAGCCCACCGGCGCTACCAGCCGGCCCCGGCTCAGCCGGGTCACGAGCCACGAGGCCGTGAAGATCCCGATGGGCTTGCCGGCCACGTAGCCAAACAGGATTCCCAGCGTGATGGGCGACGTGTAGGCGCGCGCCAGAAAGCTTCCGTTGATGGCGATTCCGGCATTGCACAAGGCAAAGATCGGCACGATCAGGTAGCTGGTCCAGGGATGAAAGAGCTGTTGCAGCCGATCGTTTTGCGACAGGGACGCCGTGAGACCGGCGGTCGCTGAGCGGGCCAGCTCCGGCGTCGGTTGCTCCCGGTAGAGGCGGACCAGCCCGGTCGCGCGTTCCAGATCGTCGCGTGAAGGGGGATAGGCAAGCGTCAGCAGACCCATCGCGAGGCCGACGACGAGTGGATCGATGCCGGAGAAGAAAAGCGCCACCCAGGCTGCCGTGCCGAACAGCGCATACAGCAGTCCGTTGCGGATCCGACGGGCGCGCAAGAGCCAGATCACGACGAAGAAGCCCAGGGCGAACGCGAGTGGCCGCATGACGATGTGGTCGCTGTAGAAGATGGCGATGACGACGAGCGCGACGACGTCATCGACCACGACGACGGTCAGCAGGAAAGCTCGTACCCGATCAGGAATCCGGCGGCCGACCAGGGCCAGCAGGCCGAGCGCGAAGGCCGTGTCGGTGGACATGGCGACGCCCCAGGCGTGCGCGGAGGAGCGGCCGGCGTTGATGGCCAGGTAGATGCCGATCGGCACCAGCATCCCGCCGACGCCGGCGGCGACCGGCAGCAGCACGCGGCGACGCTGGCGCAGATCGCCCATGTCGAACTCGCGGCGTGCCTCGAGCCCCACCACGAAGAAGAACAGGGTCATCAGCCCGTTGTTGACCCAGCCGCGCAAGTCCTGCGAGATGCCCCAGTGGCCCAGCTGGATGGAGAAGGTGGTGTGCCAGACGGTCTCGTAAGAATCGAGACTGATATTCGCCCAGGCCAGCGCAGCGAGGGTGGCGACGAGTAAGACGGCTGCGCTGCCGGATTCGGTCGCGAGGAAGAGGCGCAGCGGCGTCTGCAGGCTGCTCGCCCAAGCCGTACGCCCCGAAAGCCCGGGTGCGGACGACTCCGCGGAGACCGCCACTAGTCGATCCTCGACGGCGTCATCAATCGATCCTCGACAGCGTCATTAGTCGATCCTCGACAGCGTCATCTGTTCCTCGTCTGTTGGCCATGCACAGGGGGACTGATCGTCAACATGTAACCGGCATGGGCGGTAGGTCAATCCCTGGTGCTGGTCGCCACCCGATCAGTGTGGGAGTTTGTGGTCGTGGTCACTCTTGAAGCCCCTTCCGGCCTGCGGCCGATCGATCTCGTGGACCCCTCCCTCTACGCCGATGGGATGCCCCACGAACGGTTCAAGGAGCTTCGCGACGAGCGTCCGGTGCATTGGCACGGTCCCATAGATCTGGCCAGCAACATGGCTCCGGAAGGGGCCCACAGCGATGGCTTCTGGGTGGTACTCGGCCATGCCGAGATCGCTGAGATCAACCGCGACTGGGAGCGGTTTCGGGCCGCCGACGGGCCCACCTTGGTGGCATTTCCGCCGGAGATGCGCGGTACCGCACTCATCTGGATGGATCCACCCGATCACACCCGCTTGCGCAAGCTCGTCAGCTCAGGCTTCACCCCGCGCATGCTCCGGCGCCTGGACGAGCGGCTGGCTTGGCGGACCGAGCGGATCCTGGACGCCGTCGCAGAGTCCGGGGAATGCGACTTCGTGTCCGATGTCGCCTACCAGCTGCCGATGCATGTCATCGCCGACATCGTCGGCATTCCCGAGGACGAGCGGCCCTACGTCTTCAGCCTGACCGATCGCATGCTCAAGGGCACCGATCCGGCGACTTCCGTGAGCCCCCAGGAAGGCGCGGAGGCCCGCCTCGATCTCTTTCGCTACGCCGAGGAGCTGAGCGCCCGAAAGCAGAGCGAGCCGGCGGACGATGTATGGACCGAGCTGACGCATGCCTCCGTCACCGGCGAGGATGGTGAGCTGACGCCGCTCACGAAGTTCGAGCTCGACTTCTTCTTCATCATCCTGGCGATCGCCGGCAGCGAGACCACGCGCAACGCCATTTCCCAGGGGCTGGTCGCGTTGTTGGAGCATCCGGCGGAGCTGGCGCGGCTTCGGTCAGATCCGGGGCTGCTCGACACCGCCGTCGAGGAGATCATCCGTTGGTCGAGCCCGGTGCTGTATTTCGGCCGGACTGCGCAGGTCGACGCCGAGATCGGCGGCGTCCGGATCCAGGCGGGCGATCGGGTGTCGCTCTGGTATCCGGCGGGAAATCGCGACGAGCGAGCGTTCGAGGATCCGTACCGCTTCGACATCGGCCGGTCGCCGAATCCGCACGTCTCGTTCGGTGGCGGCGGCGCGCACTATTGCCTCGGTGCCAATCTGGCCAAGCGCGAGGTCCACGTGATGATCGAGGCGCTGATCAGCCGCTTCTCCGATATCGAATTGCTCGGTCCGCCGGTCTGGGGCGGCGGCGGTGCGACGGTCAACGTCGGGGTCAGCCTCAACGAGTTGCCGGTTCGGCTGCAATCACGCTGAGTCTGAGTCTGAGTCTGAGTCTGAGGTCAGGGCCGGATCGTGAGTGACGCGATGCGATCGTCCTCAGTGAACCTAAACGTGAACGTAAGGGTTACGGGGCTGCCCGGGAAATCGCCGGAGATGTTCACCCGCGCCACGTGATCCGCAGCCGTCTGTTCGATGGCCAGGGCCGTGTAGGTCACCGACGGAACCGACGTGCGCCACGCGCGGATCGCCGCTATCCCGTGGTGCTCGCGGCCCTCGTCCTCCACGACCGCGTCGGTGGCGAACTGGGCGAAGTAGGGCTCTCGATCGGCCAGTACGGCGAGTTCGAGGTAGCGGTGGATGAGTTCGGTGGGGGCAGTCGTGGAAGTTGTCATGGCGTGACCATGGGGCCTCCCTCAGGGGGAGAGTCAAACGCAGCCCGCCGGATCATCACCGACTGGAGCAGCACATTGACCCTCCTGCTGCGGGAGGGTCCAGAGTGCGGATATGCGTTCCGGCCTGACGATCGGCGACTTCTCCCAGATCACTCATCTGAGCGTCAAGACGCTGCGGCACTACCACGAGGCAGGTCTGCTCGCACCCGCCGCCGTCGACCCGCAGAGCGGCTACCGCTACTACTCGACCGACCAGGTGCCGACCGCCCAGGTGATTCGCCGATTCCGAGACCTGGGGATGCCGGTCCGCGAGGTGCGCGAGGTACTTGCCACCACTGACCCTGAGGCACGCGGTGCTCTCATCGGGGCCCACCTTGACCGGCTGGAGGGTCAGCTCGATGAGACCCGGGCGGCCGTCACGGCACTACGACGTCTGCTCGCGCCGGCGACGCCACCGGTGCAGGTTGAGCTGCGGGCCCAGCCGGCCACGACCGTCGCCGCGATCACGGCGGTCGTCGACAGCCGCGACATCCTTGGCTGGTATTCCGATGCCATGGCGGAGCTGCGGGATTCTCTTGGTTCACTGCCGCAGACCGGACCGGCGGGAGGTCTCTATGACAACGAGCTCTTCACCGGAGACCGTGGGCGTGCGGTGGTCTACATCCCCGTGGCTGATCCGCCGTCGCAGGGGCGGATGGCGCCGTACGTGATCCCGGCCGCCGAGCTGGCGCTGACGCTGCACCGCGGGTCGCACGACGACATCGACGTCTCCTACGGCGCCTTGGGTAGCTGGGTCGCTGAACAGGCGCTGGCCGTGGCTGGTCCGGTGCACGAGATCTATCTGGTCGGGCCTGCCGACACGCCCTCTTCGAACGAGTGGCAAACCGAAATCGGCTGGCCCATATTCAGAACGTCCCCCGGCTGAGCTTGCGCCGGGGGACGTTCTGGGGGAAGGGCACGGCGGACTGTCAGGGGGGCCCGCCGGCGCTAGTGGTCAGTCGGCCGGTCCGGACCCGAGGGTGACGGAGGCGGAGTGCGACTGGCCGTTGGAATCGACCCAGGTGACGTTCACCTTCTGGCCGGGCTTGGAGTTGGCCATGGCTGCCGTCAGATCGGACGGGCTGGCGATCGTCTTGCCATTGACGGCAGTGATCGTGTCGCCTTGCGCAATTCCGGCTGCCGCTGCTCCCGAGTTGTCGATGACGCCTTCGATCTCGGCGCCGCTGGTGGCCGATCCACCCAGCTGGCTGGTGTTCGAGGAGACCTCGACGCCGAGGAAGCCGGACGAACCGAGGTGAATCGTGCTGCTGGCGCTACCGGAATCGATCTGCTTGACGACCGAGAGCGCCTTCGCGAGCGGGATGGCGTATCCGGCGGTCGTCACGGAATTGGCTGAGGTCGAAGCCGCCGTGTCAATGCCGATGATGGTGCCGTTGGACGCGTAGAGCGGACCACCCGAATCGCCGGGCTGGATGTCGGCGTTGATCTCGAACATCCCGTGCAGCGTCTCAGGGTTCGAGCCGCCCTCGTCCGTCGCGGTCAGGGTCTGGCCAAGCGCCGTGACGGAGCCCGAAGCCGAACTCGGGACGCCACCGGTGCCGCCTGCATTTCCTACGGCGGTGACGGCGTCGCCCACGGCAACCTTCGAGGAGTCGCCCAGCTTGGCGGTGGACAAGCCGGATGCGCCGTTCAGCTTGATCACTGCGACGTCATCGGTCGGGTCGGTGCCGACCACCGACGCGGTGTAGGTCTTGCCGGTGCTGACGATTGTCACCGAGATGCTTGTCGACTCGTTGACAACGTGGTTGTTGGTGAGGATCTCACCGTTCGAGGTCAGCACGATGCCGGTGCCGGCCGCCTCTTCCTGGCCGTAATTGAGCACCGTGTTGATGTCGACGACGCCGACCTGCTGGGCCGTTGTCGCTTTGCCGGTGCTGGTTCCGCCGCTGGAGGAGCCGCCGCTGTCGCCCGAGCTGCCCGAGCCGCCAAGGCCGGTGCTGGGGCTGCTGCCGCTTCCGTCGCCGAGGCCTCCCAGCCCACTCGAGCCGTCACCGGACTGCGGGGTCTGCGAGCCGCCGCCGAACTCAGGAGTCTGTGTCTGGGGGGTCTGAGTCTGGCCGGAGCTGCCCGAGGACGGATTGCTCAGGCCGTTGGGTGAGAACGCCGAGACCTGGTCGTGGGAGCCGTTGTTACCGTCGAAGGCCACCACGGAGGCGCCGGTGGCGAGCACGACGGCCGCGATTGCAGCAGCGATGCCAACCGTGCGCCGACGGCTGTTGCGCGGCGGCGGGGGAGGAGAGGTCTGGTACTGCGGAGGCGCGGTCCACCAGCCCGGCGCGGGCGGCCATGGTTGCTGGTAGGGCAAACCAGGAGGAGGCGGGGTCGCCCCATACTCAGGCTGCCGTCGCCATTGCTCGTCGGACATCGTGACCATCCCGTTCGCATCGTCTCGCCCACCCGTTACCGGATGCGCTGGTTACCTACGAAACGCCGCGAAACATCACGGTTCCTTTGTCCTGACTGAGAGCAACCTGGGAACACCAACCCGTCGACAGCCCCCGCATTCTGCGGGTCCAGATGATGCCATCGGCAGGTATACCCACCAACTTGTGGGCCGAACAGCCGAGCGCGACTCGTTCGGCGGCTACGGGCTCTATCCTCACCGACGTGACCCAGGACACGATGGTGCGGCGTCCGCGAGCCGTCGCCTTGGCGTCCGCCGTGGGACTGCTGATGACGTTGGTCGCGTGCGGACACTCCGCAGCACCGACGCCGGTCGCCTCGACACCCTCGGCCGGTGCTAAGGCTGCCGGGGCGTCAGGCAGCTTCGGAGACCTGGGCCGGATCTGTGGTCCGGCCAAGACCTCCGCCTCGCCGACTTCCGCCTCGCCGACTTCTGCTTCGCCGGGAGTCCGCGGACTGACCGACAAGACCATTCGGGTAGGCACGATCGGTGATCCGGGCGCGGCGCTCACGCCAGGTCTGGAGCAGGAGTACTTCGACGTGGGAGCCGCTTTCACCAAGTGGTGCAACGCCGCCGGCGGTATCAACGGGCGAAAGATCGTGCTCGACAAGTACGACGCCAAACTTTTCAACGGGGCCCAGGCGATCATCGATGCCTGCCAACGGGATTTCATGCTGGTCGGCAACGGCAATGCGTTCGACGCCGTCGACGTCAAGCCTCGATTGGCCTGCAAACTCGGGGAGATTCCGGCGGTATCCATTTCTCCGGAGGCGGCGAAAGCCGGCCTTCAAGTGCAGGCGACCGGCAATGCCGTCAACGAATACGCCATTGGCCCGCTGCGGACTCTGGCCAAGGAGTACCCGCCGGCTCAGGGTGGGTTGGGGATCGGTAGCAGCAACGTGGCCTCGCTGAGCCCGCAGGGGCGATCCGCTCAGGAAGCCTACGAATCGCTGGGGTATCGGGTCAGCCTGTTGCAGGAGAAGCCGCCGGCGGTGGCCAACTTTCGCGCCTACATGGAGCAGATGAAACTCGCGGGCGCGAAGGCCTATGCCGAGACGGTCTCGGTCGACCCCGCTCCTGAGGTCGCCGCCATGAACGACGTGGGGTGGAAGCCGGCGTTCGTGCTCTGGAACTTCCAGTTCTATGACCCGAAGTCGGTTGCCGCGGCCAAGGCCGAGAAGTTCCCTCCCTCCTTCGTGGCCCTGGATGCGCTTCCGGCGGAGCTGGTCGATCAGTATCCGGTGCTGCAGGAGATCCGAAGCATCCTGAACGCCGGCGTGGCTCATCCGAAATTCACCTCTTTCACCGGGCTCGCCTTCAGCGCCTGGGCCCTGTGGGCAAAGTCGGCGACCGAGTGCGGAGCCGATCTGACCCAGGAATGTGTCCTGGCCAAAGCGGCGCATCCCGACTGGGACGCCGGCGGCCTCTTCCCGCCGCATTCGACCGTGCCTGGCAAGCAGAATGCGTCCGACTGCTTCCTTCTTGTCCGCCTGACCCCCAACGGTTTCGTCTACGACAAGAAGGCGACCCAGCCCAATCGCGGCGTCTACAACTGCAACCCCGACAACTACGTGCCGGTTTCCGGCAATTGAGCGATGGCATCTGCGTCCGACATATGAGTGGTGACAGGGCGAGTGCCGAGGGTTTAGGTTGCCCCCAACCGAAATGATGTTGGGGGATTTCGATGGCCGTCTCACCGTTGTCAGATCTCCGGGCGTCGGTCGCGGGACCCGTGTTCGGCCCTGCTGACGCCGAATACGGAGCCGCCCGCGCGCTGTTCAACGCGATGATCGATGTCGAACCGGCCGCTGTCGTACGCGCAAGTTCGGCGGCGGATGTCGCGGCGGCGCTACGCATCGCCCGTGAAGCGGGCCTTCCTGTCTCGGTGAAAGGCGGCGGACACGGCGTGGCAGGCACTGCGCTGTGCGATGGGGTGGTCATCGATCTCGCGGGCCTGCGTCAGGTATCGGTCGATCCGCAAGCCCGGATCGCGACCGCCGGCGGCGGATCCACCTGGCTCGACGTCGATTCGGCTACGCAGGAGCATCTGCTGGCGACTCCCGGCGGCCGGGTGACCCACACCGGCATCGGAGGTCTCACGCTGGGCGGGGGTCAGGGCTGGCTGTCACCTAAGCATGGGCTGAGCTGCGACAACCTGGTGTCGGCAGAGGTGGTGACCGCCGACGGGCGGATCGTCGTCGCCAGCGAGACGCAGAACCAGGATCTGCTCTGGGGCCTGCGTGGAGGAGGCGGCAATCTTGGCGTCGTCACCTCCTTCAGCTATCAGCTGCATCCGGTCGGGCCCGTCTTTCAAGGCGGCGTGCTGGTCCATCCGCTGGATCGGGCCGGCGAACTGGTCCCGTTCTTCGCAGACTTCGTCGCGCGCAATCCCGGCACGTTCGGGGGCGCGCTGACCTTCGCCTCGGCTCCGCCGGTGCCAGGTGTACCCGAAGAAGCCGTCGGCGCTCCCGTGGTCCTGGTCGTTGCCGCCTGGTTCGACGCTGACCTCGAGGCCGGCGAGCGGGCGCTGCGGCCGTTGCGAGAATTCGGGCCGCCGCTCGTGGACCTGGTCCAGCCGATGCCCTATCTCGCGCTCCAGTCGATGGTCGACGACGGCAACCAGCCAGGCTTTCGCAATCACTGGTCGGTCAGCTATACCGGCGACCTTCCGGCCGACCTGGTCGGGCATCTCATCGAAGCCACGGCTACGAAACCGTCGCTGATGTCAACCGTCATAGTGGCGCACATGGGGGAAGCTGCCCAGGCGGTGGCCGAGGACGCGACCGCCTTTCCCCGCCGCGATGCGAATTGGCTGTTTCATCCGCTGGCGATGTGGAGTGATGCGGCGGACGACGAGGTCAACCGCAATTGGGCCCGTGACCTCAACGCCAAGGCTGCCCCGCACGCCGTGACGGGGAACTATCTGAACCTCGACAGTGATGCGGTTCCGAGCCGGGTGCGGTGGGTCTTCGGCGAGGACAAGTACCTCAAGCTTGCCGCACTCAAGCAGGCGTGGGATCCGGACAATGTCTTCGCGCACAGCTCGAGCATCCCGCCGCTGGCCGAGCTGGCATCGGCGCAGAGTTAGGGCCTTCCTGCGCGGCCGGCACTCGCTCATGCAAGTCTTGCCCACATGCCGACCCGCGACTTCGACGTCGTTCTGCACGGTGCGACCGGTTTCGTGGGGCGCCTGGTTGCCCAACACCTCGCGCAGTACGGCGGGGCGGCGCGGATAGCTCTTTCGGGACGCTCGAAAGACCGGCTGCTCGGGTTGCGCGACGAACTCGGCGTGCAATGGCCGGTGATCCTGTCCGACGCCGCCGACCCGGGGTCGCTGGCCGCGATGGCGGAGCTGACCAAAGTCGTCGCGACGACGGTAGGTCCGTATTCGTGCTACGGCCTCCCGCTGGTGCTCGCCTGCGCCGAGGCCGGTACGTCATACGCCGACCTGAACGGGGAGCTGTCCTTCGCCAGGGCGGCGGCCCAAGCAGCGCACTCCCGGGCTGCGCAGACCGGCGCCCGGATCGTGCTGTCCGCCGGTTTCGAGTCGATCCCGTCAGACCTTGGAGTGCTCCTGCTGCACGAGCAAGCTGCCTTGGACGGGGAAGGAACCCTCGAGGACACCACCGGGAGTCGTGACCTCCTTGCGGGCCGGGATGAGTGGCGGGAGCGCGGATTCGTTACGCGCCGAGGCCGACCTCGTACACGCCGACCCGACCCTGGGCCAATGCCTGGCCGACCCCTACGTCCTGAGTCCGGACCGGGCCAAGGATCCAGCTCCAGGACCGGAGATCGACAGCCGGCTCCCCGGCCGGGACGGCGTGCTCGGGCGCTGGGTCGCGCCGTTCGTCACGGGCCCCTACAACGCGCGGATTGTCCGGCGTAGCAACGCTTTGTTGGATCATTCCTACGGCCCGGGGTTTCGCTACCGGGAGGTGATGGGTGTCGGGACATCTGTGGCCGCGCCGCTGCTGGCCGGTGCGGTCGCGGCCGGCGTGGTCGCGCTGGAAGCCGGCTTGACGCGAAAGCCGAGCCGGGCGTTGCTGGACAGGTTCTTGCCCAAGCCGGGCAGCGGGCCGTCGGACGAGGTGCGGCGGGCAGGCAATTTCCGTCTCGAGATCCATACTCGGACGTCGACGGGCGCCCGGTACGTCGCTTCGATCGAAGCGCAGGGCGACCCGGGGTATACGGCCACCACAATCATGTTCGGCGAGAGCGCGCTCTGCCTGGCCTTCGATGAGCTCACTTCCGATCCCGGGGTCCTCACGCCGGCCGCTGCGATGGGGGATCGGCTCATCCCGCGGCTACGCAGTCACGGGTTGCACTTGTCCGTCGCCCGGCTCGCCTGACGGGGCCACATCGGCCAGGGCTACCGTTCTCCCATGCCTGACCTCTTCGACCGCTTCCGTGTGATCGACGTCGACACCCATCTGACCGAGCCACCCGACATCTGGACGGCCAGGATGCCGGCAGCCATGCACGACAAGGTGCCGCACGTCGAACGCCGCGATGGACGCGATGTGTGGATCGCCGACGGCAATTACATCGGCGCTCCCGGCTTCTATTCGATGGCCGGTTACGACGGGGTCCTGCCCGCCCAGGTGCCCGCTACGTATGACGACATCGCGCCGGCCATGTACGACAGCTCTGCCCGAGTGGCGTTTCTGGACGAGCAGGGCATCGATGCGCAGGTGCTGTATCCGAACGTCGGCGGCTTCGGCAACGGGTACTTCTTGCGGCTCGGCGACCGCGATCTCGTACTCAAGTGCGTGCAGGCCTACAACGACTTCCTGACCGACTGGTGCAGCGTGGCACCCGACCGGCTGGTGGCCATCACCGCGTTGCCTTTCTGGGACGTTGATCTCGCCGTCGCTGAGCTCCAGCGCTGCATCGCCAACGGCCACCGCGCCGTCAACTTCTGCAACCAGCCGCAGGATTACGGCCAGCCGCCGCTGGCCCACCCGCACTGGGATCCGGTGTGGGCGGCCGCGCAGGAGGCCGGGGTCTCGGTGAGCTTTCATGTCGGCGGCGGCTCGATGGGCACCCAGTTCGAGGACACCGCCGGAATGGGGTGGATGACCAATTTCGCCAAGGTCTCGTCACTGATCTTTTTGGACAACATCCGCAGCGTGGTTGACCTGATCTTCGGCGGGGTGTGCCACCGGTTCCCCGAGCTGAATCTGGTCTCCGTGGAGTCGGGCGTCGGCTGGATTCCCGGAATGTTGGAGACCTGCGACTGGCAGTGGCGTAACGGGGGAGTCCTTGACGAGCACCCGGAGTACGACCTGCTGCCCAGTGAGTACTTCGCCCGCCAGATCTACGGCTGCTTCTGGTTTGAGGAGGCGTCGGCGATCGAAGCCATCAACCGGTTCCCCGACAACATCCTGTACGAGACGGACTACCCGCACCCGACCTGCCAACACCCCGGGCCACGCACGCCAGCGCAGCGTCCGCGTGACTATGCGACCCGGGCGCTGAGCGGTCTCGGGGATGACCTGCTGGAGAAGGTGCTGCACGGCAACGCCGCGCGGGTTTACGGCCTCGCGTGAGCGAACTGACGGCGCCCGATCTGGGCACCCGCTACGTTCACGCACGCCTCGAAGGCCGCGTGCTGCACTTGCAGATCGACCGCGTCGAGCGGCGCAATGCGTTCACCCAGGACATGTACCGCGGCATCAAGCGGGCGGCCGTCTGGGCTGACGAACAGCCCGAGTTGGATGCCGTCTGCATCACCGGCACCGACAAATGGTTCGGCGCCGGCGGTGACATGGCGGGCCGTGCCGAGGATCTGGAGGGACTGGCCCAGGAGTGGGACCCGACGGACCAATTCCCGTTCCGCCACATCGAGCGGTGCTCCAAGCTGTGGATCGCCAAGATCAATGGCCTGGCTCATGCGGGCGGGCTGGTGCTCACGCTGCACTGCGACGTGAGCGTCGCTTCCGATCGGGCTCGCTTTCGGGCGCCGGAGCTGCTGCGGGGCATTCCTGACCCGTTCCTGTCGGCGCGACTCGCGGAAATGGTCGGCCTGGCACGGGCCCGCTACCTGCTTTTCACCGCGGCGGAGCTGACCGCCGAAGAGGCCGGGGCGATGGGTCTCGTCGGCACGGTGGTGCCACATGACGAGCTCGACTCACGCGTGAACGACATCATCGCCCGTATCGCGACCACGGGGCCGGCCGCCCGCACCGCCGTGAAGCGCGACCTCAACCGCCGGCTCCCGCAGGCTGACGTCGATCTGTTCCGGACGGCGGTCCGCTCCGCCGAGATGCGTGAGGGGATGGCCGCGTTCGTGCAGAAGCGCGAGCCGGTCTGGCCCCGGGGATAGTTCCAGCCCGGCCCGTGCCGCGGATCCCGAGTAACTACTATCGACAGTAGTACTATTGCAGATAGTAGTCGCTCGCAGTCCTCGCCAGCAAATCCCCGGAGCCGCCTTCCATGTCGAGCCATCTCAGCTTTTTAGAGGCCGGGGTCATCGGCGCTCTGCAGGGAGTGGCTGAGCTCTTCCCGGTGTCCAGCCTGGGTCACAGCGTCCTGCTGCCGGCGGTGATCGGCGGTTCGTGGTCGAAGCATCTCGATGTCACGACGCCTGAATCGCCGTATCTGGCGTTCATCGTCGGGCTCCACGTCGCCACCGCAATCGCGCTGATCATTTATTTCTGGCGGGACTGGTTACGCATCGTCAAAGGTCTGCTCACCAGCATCCGAGACCGGGAGATCAAGAGCACGGAGCAGCGGCTGGCCTGGCTGCTCATCATCGCGACGATTCCGGTAGGCCTGGTGGGGTTGCTCGCCGAGCACTGGTTTCGCACGACGCTGGCAAAACCCACTGCCACTGCGATCTTCCTCATGATCAACGGGGTGATCCTGCTGGGCGCCGAGCAGCTGCGGCGACGCGATCCCCACCTCAACACCGGCTATGTCGACGAGCGCCAAACGGGGCCAGAGTCCGACAAGAGAATCGCGAAACTGCCGCTGGTCCAATCGACGCTGATCGGCGCCACCCAGATCTTCGCGCTCGCTCCCGGTATCTCCCGCTCAGGAGTGGCGATGGTGACGGGGATGCTGCGCGGCCTGTCCCGTGAAGACGCTGCGCGCTTCTCCTTCCTGCTGGCAACGCCCGTGATCCTTGCTGCCGGGGCCCTCAAGCTCGGTGACCTCACCGGACCCCTCGGCGACGGCATCCGGCCGCAAGTGCTTTTTGGTTCGCTGCTGTCGGGGGTCGGCGCTTACGTGTCGGTGCGCTTTTTGACCCGCTACTTCGCGAACGGCTCGCTGCGCCCCTTCGGGATCTATTGCCTCATCGCCGGCGCCGCCTGCGTCGTCCTGTTCGCGGTGCGCTGACGCTGTCGTTTCGGCGCGGTCGTCCGGCGCGCGCTCAGCCGCCGAAGGGGATCGCCGGATCGAGCGGTTCGGCGTAGACCGCATCCGCCTGTTGGCGCGTCATCTTGTGGGTCGCGACGAGCCGGTCGAGCACGTGCTGCTGGCGCTCCCGGGCAAGCGTCAGATGCGCCGTCGGGTCATAGGCGGTAGGCGCATTGACCAGACCGGCCAGCAGGGTGGCCTGCCCCCAGGAGAGCTGCTCCGCCGGCACTCCGAAATACGTGCGCGCCGCCGTCTCCACGCCGTAGGCGCCGTGCCCGAAATACGCCGCGTCCAGGTACATCGAGAGGATCTGGCGCTTGGAGTACGTGGTGTCGAGCTTGATGGCCAGGATCGCCTCCTGGGACGTCTCCCAGACCCCGGTGTGGCCGCCGGAGTAGAGCAGCTTCGCCAGCTGGGCGTCCAGCGTCGCCCCCTGAATTTTGCCGGTGCTCACCAGGCTGACGATCCCGCGGGCCAGGCTCTGGGGGTCGAGTCCGTGGTGGGAGTAGAAGCGGCTGTCTTCGGTGGCGATCAGGGCCTCGCTCACCCTGGCGGGCGGATTGCCCTGGTCGCTGACCGCGTGATTTTCGGTGATGATGGCGTGGGTCCGAGCCTCGGCATCGCCAACGCCCGGAGTGAGAACCCATCCGAGACCGAAGGCCGCCGCCAGCACCAGGACGAGTGCCAGCAATCCGGCCAACACCCGCTTGAGCAAGCGGCGGCGTCGAGATCCCCGGTGTGCGGCTGGCGCTGCCGATCCGCCCTGGGTCGCAGCGAGCTCCGGTGGCGTAACTGCCTGCACGGCTAGTTCAACGGGTGGCGCGTGCCTTTCGGCGTCAAACCCCAGGCTGTATACCTCCCTGGCTGTTCAACCCCCTGAAAAGCCGAATTGACGCGCCTGAAACCGGGAACTGTATACCGTCGTGGGGTGGCAAAGATCATGATCGTGAACCCGAATACGACGGCGGCGATGACGGCGTCGGTGGTCGCGGCGGCGCAGCGCGTTGCCCAGCCCGGCACGGTGCTACTGGGGGCGACTGCCGGCTGGGGGAGCCACAGCATCGAAAGTCATCTGGACGAGGTGTGGGGTGCGGCGGCTGTCGCCGAGCTCGTCGAGGCAGCCGAGGCAGCCGAACAGCGAGGATCGACGCCTACGTCATCGCGTGCTTTGGAGACACCGGATTGCCGGCAGCTCAGGAGATCGCCGCCGGGCCGGTGGTCGGGATGACCGAGGCGGCGCTCGTCACCGCGGCTCTGATCGCCCACCGGTTCACGATCGTCACCATGCCGCGCCGCACCCTGGAGCAGTCCGATCGGGTCGTGCGCTCGCTGGGTCTCGGTCATCGCTGCGCGGTACGGGCCGTCGATGTGGCGGTCTCGCAAGTGCATAGCGGATCGGGCCAACTGCTGGAGCTGTTCATTGACGAGGGGCGGCAGGCGATGGCGCGCGATGACGCCGAAGCCCTGATACTGGGCTGTTCGGGTCTGGCGGACCTCGTCGAGCCGCTGCAGGAGGCACTCGGCATCCCGGTCATCGAAGGCGTGGCGGCCGGCGTCGCCATGGCACAGGCGCTGCTCGCCCAGGGTCTGGCGACCTCCCGGGCCAACACCCGGGCCCGTCCCGAGCGCCGCCGCCCAAGCCCGGGCCGGCCCTCATGAGCGACACGCTCTTTCGCGGTGTGCTCGTCTATGACGCGCAGGCCCCCGGTGGGTTTCGCGGGCCGACCGATGTGCTGGTGCGCGGCAATTCCATCCACAGTGTGGGCGACGCCGTCGGTAGCGCCGCAGGTAAGGCACTGCTCGAGCCGCCCGACATCGTCGAGGGCGGCGGGCGTCATCTGCTGCTGCCGGGGCTCATCAACGCCCACTTTCACTCGCCGGCCAACCACCTCAAAGGCGCGTTTCCCAGCTTGCCGCTCGAGCTCTTCATGCTCTATGAGTCACCCGGCGATGCCGAACTGCGACCCTCCCCGCGTGAGGCGTATGTGCGCACCATGCTGGGCGCCATCGAGATGCTGCGCACCGGCACCACCTCCGTGCAGGACGACGCTTTTCTGATGCCCTACCCCGAGCCGGACATCATCGATGCCGTCATGTCGGCCTATGGCGACAGCGGGATACGTGCCACCGTGGCGCTGGATCAGCCGGATCTTCCCGAGTCGGACAAGCTGCCCTTTCTCGCCGGAGCAAGGGCTTTTGCTCCTCCCGGCTACGAGTTCGATGCTCCCGCCCCGATGCCGATGCAGGGACTGCTGGACGCCTACGAGCATCTGTTCTCGCGCTGGCACGGCGGCGGCGGAGGTCGTCTGCGGGCGGCGGTTTCGGTGTCGGCGCCGCAGCGGGTCAGCGTCGAGTATTTCCAGGCGCTTGACGCCATCAGCGCGGCTCACGGGGTGCCGATCTACGCGCACATGCTCGAGACGCGTGCGCAACGCACGCTTTCTGGCGAGCAGCCACGTTTTCGGGGTCGCTCACTCGTGCGCTATACCGCCGACCTCGGCCTGCTCAGCGAGCGGATGAACGTCATTCATGCGGTCTGGGTGGATGAGGACGATCTCGATCTGATCGCTGCGGCTGGGGCCATCGTCGCGCACAACCCGGTCAGCAACCTGCGGCTCGGAAGCGGAGTCATGCCTTTTCAGCGGATGCGAGACCGGGGGATCCCCATCGCGCTCGGCGTGGACGAGGCCATCTGCGACGACAGCGTGAACATGTGGGGTGTGGTGAAGATGGCCGGGCTCATCCACACCATCACCGGCGAGGACAGCAGCCGCTGGCCCACGGCCCTGGACGTGCTGGGCTGCGTCTGGTCCGGCGGCGCCGCCGCGATGTTGCGGTCCTGCGAACTCGGGGAGATCGCACCGGGTCGCCTCGCTGACCTGATCCTGCTCGACCTGAATTCCTCGGCTTTCACACCCCGCAACGACATCGCCGGGCAGCTGGTCTACTGCGAATCCGGTGGCGACGTCGTACTGACGATGGTCGACGGCCGCATCGTCGCCCGCCACCAGCAGGTCACTTCCGTCGACGAGGCGGCGCTGCTGGCGGAGGCCAGAGAGCTCTTTGCCGCCCGCGCGCCGGCCCGGGCAAGGGCGACTGAAAAGGCGCTCACCCTTCGCGGCGCCTACGACTACATCGTCCGCCGCGCCGCGGCCACCGACGTCGGGATGAACAGATGGGTCAGCAACCGATGAGCGCTCGCTACGCCTACTCGCCGATCATCAACCGCCCGGCTGGACGCTGGCCGAACGGACGCAAACTCGCCGTCTATATCGCAATCGGCGTCGAGGACTACCGCCCGGACGGCGGCCTGACCGAAGACATCCTGCCGGGGGTGCCCGCGCCGGACGCCGTCAATGCCAGCTGGCGCGATTACGGCAACCGGGTGGGCGCTTTTCGGTTACTCGAGCGGCTCACCCGTATGCAGATGCCGGCCACGATCCTGCTGAACACGTTGGTGTACGACACCGCTCCGGACGTCGTGTCAGCCGCCCGGCGGGCCGGCGCCGAGATCGTGGCCCACGGCATCAGCAATTCCGACACGCTCGCCGGCAGATCGGTCGCGCAAGAGACCGACTACGTGCGAGAGGTGGCGCGTCGCATCCAGCAGGAGGAGGGCGCCGCTCCCGGCGGTTGGTCAAGTCCGTGGCTGACGCACACGGACAGCACCATCGACGTTCTGGCTGAGGCCGGATACCGATACCTCCTCGACCTGCGCCTCGACGACCAGCCGGTCTGGCTGCCGACGTCCTCATCGCCGTTGCTGGCATTGCCTTATCCGCTCGAGCTGAACGACAGCTCGACGATGGTCGGCCGGCTGGCTTCGGCGCACGACTTCGCCGAGATGGTCATCGACGAGTTCGATGAGCTGCTGGCCGCGGCCGACGAGCAGCCATTGGTGATGGGGCTGGTGACGCATTCCTTCATCTCGGGGGCGCCGTTTCGGCTCCGCGCGCTGACGTCCGCGCTGCGTCACATGGCCCAAGCGCGGGAAGAGGTGTGGTTCACGGTTCCGGCCCGTATTCATCAGGCCTGGACAGAAATGCAGCCCGCCCGGGCGCTCCGTTGACCACGGCCGGGCGCGCGGAATCGCTACCGAAACAGATTTACGCGACGCTGCGGGAGGGGATCATCCGCGGTCGCTATCCCCAAGGGGCCAGGCTGGCCGAGCAACGGCTGGCGCGAGAGCTTGAGGTATCGCGGGTACCGCTGCGCGAAGCGGTGCCCCTGCTGGAGATCGACGGGTTCGTCGTCACGCTGCCCCGGCGCAGTGCTGTGGTCACCAACTGGACGATCAAGGCGGCCGACGATCTCTTCGACCTCCGGCTGTGTCTGGAGCCCGGGGCCGCCCGCTATGCCGCGCGCCAGGTCGCTGCCGGGGCGTCGGCGCAGGGGTTGGCGGCGAGCCTGGCGCGTTCCCAGCAGGGGGTCGCCTCCGCCGACGCCTACCGCATCGCCCGGGAGAGCACCGAGTTCCACGAAGCAGTCGTGGCCCTGACCGGTAACGCACTCATGGGGTCGCTCATGCGAGCAGTCGCAGGGCGCATGATGTGGCTCTTCTATCTCACGTCCGAGCTTGACGTGGTCGAGGCCCTGCACGGTCACGAGGAGCTGTACTCCGCGGTCTGCTCAGGAAACGAGCGCGTCGCGGAGGCGGTGGCATACACCCATATCGAACGTGACCGCCTCGACTCCCTACGGGTGCTCAGGGACAAGGGGATTGCCTGATAGGAATTCCTCAACCCGAGGAGACCTGAGATGACAGACGAGACGAGCCTGCTGTTCGACCGGCTGGGCCCCACCGTCGTGCTGACCATGAATCGTCCGCAGCGGCGCAATGCGCTCTCGCTGGACATGCTGGTGCGGCTCGCGGATGCGTGGGATGCCGTGGACGCCGACGACACGATCCGGTCGGTGATCCTGACCGGTGCGCCGGGCGCGTATTGCGTCGGCGGTGATTTGCAGTCCGGTTGGATGGGTGGCAATCGCCCGGCGGAACCCACCGACAACGAAAAGCGAGTGGCCGCCAATCCATCGCTCATCGCCCGGGGACTCCTGCTCACCAGCTGGCTGCGGACGCCCATCATCGCTGCGGTGAACGGCGACTGCATGGGCGGTGGCTGCGAGATGCTTCAGCAGACGGACATCCGCGTCGCCGAGGAGCAGGCCCGTTTCGCAGTCCCGGAGGCGCGCCGTGGGTTGATTGCCGGCGCCGGTTCAACCATGCGCCTCAAGCGCCAGATTCCTTACGCCGTCGCCATGGAAATGCTCCTGACCGGCCGCATTCTTGACGCCCAAGAAGCACTGCGTTGGGGACTGGTGACGCACGTGGTGCCTACGGGTGAGGGGCTCGCCAAGGCCCAGGAGATCGCAGACCAGATCGCCGCGAACGGTCCGCTTTCCGTCGCCGAGACCAAAGCGTCCGCCATCGAGACGGGATGGCTGCCCGAGGAAGAGGCCCAGCCGATCGAGGGTCGTCACGCGGCGAAAGTGACTCGTAGCAACGACGCCAAGGAGGGCATGAAGGCCTTCGCCGAGAAGCGCCCACCCGTCTTCACCGGGAGCTGAGCGCAGGCGCACCAGCCGGCTCGGCTTTCAGGCGGGGGTCCCCGGCGGCAGCACCTTCGCCGGAGTGAGCGGTGCTGGAAGGTACTGGGCGATCCAGTCGACAGCGGGAGAGAAGGCCACCGACCAGACGCCCCAGTTGTGGCCTCCGGAGGGCAGCTCGTCGTAATCGGTCGGCAAGCCGCGGGCGTGCTTGGCCAGTGCCGCCGCCATGATCTGCGCCTCCCTCACCGCGGAGGGATCGCCGGCGGAGGCGAACAGGTAGATCGGAGGTGCCACCGGGCTTCGATGCGTCACCCACCACAGGGGCGAATTCGCATCGCGACTGAACTTGCCGTGACCGCCGTAGAGGCGGCCGGTGTCAGGGTCCTCGCCGGCGGTGAAATAGCCCGACAGACTGGCGGCGGCCGCGTAGCGCTCCGGATGGTGCAGCGCCAGGTTCACCGCGCAGAAGCCACCAGTGGAGATTCCGAGCGTCGCCCAGGTCCGCCCGGCCTGCACCCGAAAGGTGTTGATGACGTCGTCGTAGACATCTTCAGCCAGGTAGGTCGCGTCATGTTCACCGTCGATGCCATCGACGCATTCGGTGCTCGCGGTGTCGTACGTGTGCGGGATGACCGCCACCAGGGGAGGGATCCGGCCGGCTTTGATTTCGGTGTCGAGCTGCTTTGCCACGTCGAGATTGGTGAAGTCGTGAGGGTGGCCGGGAAAGCCGTGGAAGAGCTCGATGGCGGCGAAGTAACGGTCGCTACCTTCGGTGAAGTACGCGGCCGGCAGGTAGATCTCGCCTTCGCGGGTGATGCCGCTGCGAGCCCCCGGGAAGGTCACGTTCAGCAGGGTTCCCTCGCCGAGCTTTGCTGATCTTTTGGCCAAGGCAAGCCAGCGCGGGTCGACGATGTGCACCCGGGCGGCAGTGCGCGGCGGGTCGAGCGCCGCATAGGCGTGGGCATTTGGCGGCCTTCCCACCAGGTCGCCGAACGAGGAGTAGAAGTCATAGCTGCGGTTGAGCAGATCACCGCCGAGGCTCGCTCCCAACACCATCATCAAGACCAGGCTCAGGATGCGCAGCGGTAACGCGACGGGCCGCGGCCATCGCGTCCAGGTGATGTAGACGCCGGCCATCGCGACGACCGTGATGACGAGCAGCAGGGTCAGAAACGGCCATCCGGTCAGTGACACGACAAGAAGTGTGCGCCGACATCGAGTCGCTAGAGCGGAGCTTGCAGCAGCCGCTGCCGCAGCAGCTCCTTCCCTTTGGCCAGCCGTGAACGGACAGTCCCGATCGGCACCTCAAGACGGGCGGCGATGGCTTCGTAATCGAGGTCCTCAAAGAGCTGCAGCCGAAGCGTCTCGCCGTAAGGCGGGGGGAGGGAATCGATGACGTCAGCGATCGTCATGCGGTTGGCGACGACGGAGGTGAAACGGACCCCGTCGTAGCCGGGCCGTTCTCCGGTCGGAGCGGGCACCCGGCGGCGCAGGGTCATGAGTGCCTCGTTGCGAGCGACCGCGTAGAGCCACGTACGAAAATGTGCCAGCCCGCCGTAGGAGTGGATGTTGCGCTCGACGGCGATCAGGGTCTGCTGGGCGACATCATCGGCCAGCGAGGTGTCTGAGATTCGCGAACGGATCGCTCCAGCAGCCAGTTGCAGGCGGTGGATCAGCTCCAGCAGCAGCTCCAGTGCAGGGTCGCTCCCGCCGCCCGCGCGGATCGCGACGGCATCCAGCAGGTAGTCGAAACGCTCCTGGTAGCCTGCCCGCCACGTCGCGGCGAACGTCAGCACCTCCGCCCGGTCGGCGAAGTTGCCGGCAATCGCCTCATCGACCAACGAGTCGATCTCGTTGTCATCCATGACACGAACCTAGTGCGGGTAAACGTCGTTCACATGGTGGGCCAGTGCGATCACTGCGATCAGCGCGCGGCGCACACTGCCAGTTCGAAGATGTGGCGCAGCTCGACGAAACGGGTCGGGTTGGACCTGGGCGTTATCTGAGCATTGACCGACACCGCTACCCCGTGCTTGCCGTCCGCCGTGGCTGCGATGAACTGGGTGTATCCAGCGGTGTTACCGGTGTGCCCGTAGACCGTGCCGCAGCTCGTCTGGTAGCGGAAGATGGCCAGGCCTGCCGAGTTTGTGCCCGGTCCTGGCGGCTCGGAGGAACCGGGAACGAAGGTGAACTGGGCCGCCCGCGTCTTGGCGTTCGTCGTTGCCCCTCGGGCGTAACCCTGGATGAAGTGCACGAGATCGGTCGGGGTCGACACCACTCCGCCCGAGGCCCAGGTCCAGCCCGCGGCGAAAGCGGAGGTGATGTCCTCCGGCGCTGCCGGGGGGTCGATGCCGTAACCGTGGATAAAAGGAACCGGCATCGCCGAGCCGTTCGGAAGGCTGGTCTGCCAGAGATGCAGCGGGGCGTAGACATTGGTCGCCAGCACGCTCTCGTAGCTGCGATGGCTAGCGGCCTCGACCATGAGGGCAACGATGATGTTGTCGGAGTTGGAGTAGTGGTATTTGCCCGCGTTCACCAGATTGTCCGGGGCGTACTTCAGCAGGTCGACGTGCGGCGGGGGAGTCTGCAGGGACTTGGACAAGTCCTCCCTGAACTTCGGGTTGTCGCTGAAGTCGACGATGCCGCTCGTGTGGCCCAGCAGCGCGCGCAGGGTGACGGCGTGCCACGGCTTGGGCAGGCTCGGCAGCCACTTGCCGATCGTGTCGGCGAGAGTCAGCTTGCCTTTGGCGACCAGTGAGAGCGCCGCGGCTCCGCTGAAAGCCTTGGCCACGCTCGCGATCCGCATGTGGTCGGTCGCCTTCAGCTTGGCCTTGGTGGCGACATTGCCGACTCCCGCGGTCCGGACCGTGAGGGCAGATCCGTTGCCGATGGCGACGATGATGCCCGGCGAAGCGTCGGGGTGACGGACGAACGCATTCAGGGCCGTCTGCAGCGCCTTGCCGGCGGACGAGGATCCGCCTGCTGGGTAACCGGCGGAGGCGCTGGCAGGCGAAGTCAGGCCTATGACGAGCGCGAACGCTGTCACTGTCGTCAAGAACGTCGTCAGGATCGCGGCGCGTCTGGACGGACGTCCGTGTGAGCGTGGCATGTGAACAATCATCTCTGGAGCCGTTGTCAGGGTCTGCCGATCGAGGAAACACACCCGAACGCCATCGTTGCAAAATGCGCATTCCGGTCGTTTTTGGCACTCTTGGACAGGCGGATGGGCGCCGCGACCGCTTGTCGTTGATCAAGGGGGTAACCGTTGAGCATTACAGATGCGTCAGAAGGCGGTCAGCCCGATCGCACTCGCGCACTCTCGTTCGGCAGCATCGCCGTCGACTACCACCGCTACCGGCCGCGTACCCCGTCCGGGCTACTCGACTGGCTGCTGCCGGCCTCGGCTCGCGACGTGGTCGACCTGGCGGCAGGCACCGGGGCGTTGACGGAGTTGCTTGTTCAGCGGCCCGTTTCCGTCACAGCGGTGGAGCCAGATCCCGGAATGCGGCAGGTGCTGGTGGAGGCCGCACCTGGGGCCATCGTGGTCGCCGGTACCGCTGAAGCGATTCCGCTTCCGGATGCCTGCGCCGATGTCCTTTTCGCCGCGTCAGCGTGGCACTGGTTCGATCCCGAGCGAGCTGTACCGGAGATCGCTCGGGTGCTGCGGGACGGCGGGTCGCTCTGCGTGCTGCGCAATGGCATGGATACGCGGGTCGAGTGGGTCGCGGGCCTTCGGACCCGGACAGTGACACCGTCCGAGCGGCAGCGGTTGGGTCGAGACCATCTGACGCTTCCTGCCGGATCCCCGTTCACCGATGCCGAACGCCACGAGGTGACCTGGGTCGCTCCTATGCCAGTGATGGATCTGCTCAACCTGCTCGAGACGTTCAGCCAGGCGATTACGGCGACCCCGCAAGAGCGCCGGAGGTCACGGGAGCGCGCGATCCTCCTTCTTTCTGAGCATCCCGACACTCGCGGACTCGACGTCATCGACGTGCCGATGCGAAGTATCGGCTGGCGTGCGGTTCGGGAATCTCGGGTCAGCTAGTTATCAGTTAGCTGTGCAACGATCTGCCGCATGGGCGAGACGGGCACTTCGCCGCCCGAGTCCGAGCCCAAGCCCACGGGTGAGACCGGGGCTGTGACTGGATCTGCTGCTGGATCTGATGCTCGATCAACGGCTGGGTCCACGTCTAAGTCACGGACCTCGCCCTGGCTGTGGCCGGCGTTGGTGGTCATCCTCATCGGAGGTGCCTTCGCCGTCTTCGAAGCGACCCAGGGGGGAAGCAGCGCCGCCTCCTCGAGTCCTGTCTACGACCAGCGGCCACAGGATGTGACGATCAAGACCTGCACCGTGTCCAGCGGTCGGCTGAAGGGCTCCGTGGATGTCACCAACCACACGTCGGTCTCCTCGACCTACGCCGTGAAGATCACGTTCGAGAGTCCGGACGGTCTTACTCAGTACGACACCGGGACGGCCATCATCAACGCCCTCGATCCGGGGCAGTCCTCAGGCGCCACCGACGTGGCCGTCTCCAAGCACGTCGGCGACGTGCCGGTGAAGTGCGCTATTGCGGGGGCTGCTCGCTACGCTCAGTCCTGATGAACCTTGAGCCCCAGGAGCACCAGCCGCCCTCGGAGGCGCTGCCGGATCACGTTGAACCGATGCTGGCGACGTTAGGCGAGCTGCCGGCCGAACGGCTTCAAGACCAGTTCTCGTATGAGATGAAGTGGGACGGCGTCCGCGCGATGGTGCGGGTGGCCGGCGGCAGGGTCGGCCTGAAGTCCCGCAACAATCTGGACATGACGGTCGCCTATCCAGAGCTGGCAGGACTGGGGAGCCAGCTGGCGGGTCGGCAGGCGTTTCTCGACGGGGAGATCGTCACTTTCGATCGGCAGGGCAAGCCGAGCTTCGGGCGCCTGCAAAAACGCATGCACGTGTCCAATGCGGGAGCGGCGGCCGCATTGGCGCGCAGCGATCCGGCTGTCCTGCTGATCTTCGATGTGCTGCACTTGGACGGGCACTCTCTGCTGCGTACCCCCTACAGCGAACGGCGCGGGCTGCTGGAAGCGCTCGAGCTCGGCGGTCCGGGATGGGAGACGCCGCCCGCGTTCGACGGGTCGGGTTCGGAGGCCGTGCTGGTCAGCAAGGAGCAGGAGCTCGAGGGTGTGGTGGCCAAGCGCCGGACCTCGCTCTACCTGCCGGGGCGCCGGTCGCCGGACTGGATAAAGATCAAGAATGTCCGTACGCAGGAAGTGATCGTGGGGGGTTGGCGGTCCGGCTCGGGCAGCCGTGCCGGGACGATTGGCGCGCTGCTGCTGGGGCTCCCCGAAGGCGGCGGCTTGCGCTACATCGGTCGCGTGGGCACCGGGTTCAACGCCGCCATGCTGGCAGATCTATCCGAACGCTTTCGCAGTTCGGCTGCGGGGTCGAGTCCTTTCGAGGACGTGCCCCGTCCGGATGCGAAGGACGCCCATTGGGTGACGCCCGATTTGGTCGGAGAAGTCGCTTTCTCCGAATGGACAAATGACGGAAAATTGCGCCATCCGGCTTGGCGTGGCCTGCGCCCTGACAAGCGCCCCGATCAGGTCGTGAAGGAAAGCTGACCGGTAGCGACATTTACCTGCCATGTCACGGCGTGGCTATTACCGGTTTCGGTGACGTCATAGCCGCATAATCAGCCCGCCATGATCAGTCGTCGGGGGGTGCTGCGGGCCGCAATTGCCGGTGCGGTGGGCGCCGTCGCCGCCTGCTCGGGCTCGCGGGGTGCGACGCCCCGATCGATGTTGCCCGCCGCGCCGCCCACCCAGCCGCCCCAGGCCACCCCACCGGCGTCGCGTCGCCTGAGTATCAACGAGACGGCGACCGAGAATGCCCGCCGCGGGGATCCTCGTTGGCGCATCGACCGGCTGGGGGATCCGCACGAAATCGAGGGGTGGGCCGATCACGCGAGCGTCCTTCCCGGGCAGCCGGTAAACCTGCACATCTCGACGACCTCGCCGGCCTACCGCGTCACGGCCATCCGCACCGGCTGGTACGCCGGAACGCAAGGCCGCCGGGTGTGGAGCTCTCCCGTCCTGAAGGGACAGATCGGCGCCTCGCCCCGGGTGCTGGCGCCCACGAACACCGTCGTCACGGATTGGCCGTCCTCGCTGACGATCGACACCACGGGTTGGGTGCCGGGCTTTTATCTCTTCCGACTCGACGCGCGCACCGGGGGTCAGCGCTACATCCCACTGGCCGTGCGGTCGGGTAACGCCGCCGGAAAGGTGGTGCTGATCAACGGCGACACCACCTGGCAGGCCTACAACCCCTTCGGCGGCTACAGCCTTTATCAGGGACCTGACGGGGCGTTCGCCACCCGAGCCAGGGCGGTGTCGTTCGACCGGCCTTACGGGGGCGTCAGCGGTCAGGGAGACAGCGAATTCCAGGAGAATCTGCTCCCGCTCGTCTCGCTGGTGGAGAAGCTCGGCATCGCCGCGGACTACGTGAGCGACGTCGACTTGCACGACGATCCACACCTGCTTGACGGCGCCCTGGCGGTGCTGAGTCCTGGCCACGACGAGTATTACTCGACCGCGATGCGCGCTGCTTTGACGACCGCCCGGGACGCCGGCACGAACCTGGCATTCCTCGGGGCTAACGCGATCTACCGTCACATCCGGCTGGAATCGAGCGGGCAAGGCCCCAGCCGCCTGCAGACCTGCTACAAGGTGCCGCAGGAAGATCCTTTCTATTCGCGAAACCCCATCGAAGCCACCGGCCAGTGGCGCTATGCCCCCCGCCCGCGTCCTGAGAGCGTGCTGACCGGCGTCTTCTACGAATCAAATCCGGTGCGCGCGGACATGATCGTGACCAACCCGCAGCACTGGCTCTTCGCCACGTCAGGGGTGAGTGCCGGGATGGCCTTGCCGGGCCTCGTCGGCGGTGAGTACGACCGCGTCAACCTCGATGTCGAGACTCCCCGCCCGATCGAGGTGCTGGCTCATTCGCCGCTGGTCTGTAACGGGACGGCGAGCCACTCCGACATGGCGTACTACACAACTGCCAGCGGGGCGGGAGTGCTGTCGACGGGTACCAATTCCTGGATCAACGCCCTTGCCGGGGCCTGGGGACCGGTCTCGCAGAAGGTCACCCGGGCCGTCACGACCGCGATGCTGATGGCCTTCGTGGACGGTCCGGCTGGTCACCGTCATCCGGCGCTCGACAACGCCAAGGAATACGCCTAGCGCATCGGCTGTCGCCCGATCTGCATCATCGATAAAAGATACGGATGCGGGCCTGCTTCAGGCCAGCCGGCTGATCACCTCAGTCTGATACCGGTCGATCCATTGGCCGGCTTCGTTCGCTGTCCTGCCTTGGCCATTGACGAAGACCCAGTCAACGCCAAGATCGGCGACCTGCTTGGCCAGCTCCACATGCGTCGCCAGCTCGTCGTCGGCGACGTCGGGCAGGAAGTACATGACCCGCTCGGGAGCCGGGCGGCCCGCTTCCGCCGCCCGCCGGCGCAGGTCGGTGAGCAGGCCCGCGAGGTCATCAACGGTCTCCAACGCCGGCGAACGCAGGACGTGCGCGCTCGCTCTGGCGTTGGGCAACGGCAGCCAGCCGGCGCCGTGTTCGATCACCCGCCGACGCGTCAGCATGCTGTTGCCGCCGAACCACAGCGGGGGATGGGGCACCTGAGCCGGCCTGGGTAGGGCAGCGACCCCTGATGCCTTGAAATGAAGGCCTTCTGCGCTGACGGCCTCGCCGCTCCAGGCCTGCTTGAGGATGTTGAGAGCCTCGTCGAAGAGGGCGTTTCGTTCCTCGAAGTCAACTCCCAATGCGGCGAACTCCGCCCGTTGGTAGCCGGCCCCCAGGCCCAGCTCCAACCGGCCGCCGGACAGCACATCCAGACTCGCGACGGACTTGGCCAACAGGAAGGGATTTCGATACGGCAACACGACCAGATACGTGAGCAGCCTCAGGGTGGTCGTGGCAGCGGCGGCAAAGGCGAGACCGACGAACGGGTCCACCGCGTCATGGCCTCCGGAGCGGCGCCAACGGTCGGATGGCGCCGGGTGCTCGGTCAGTGCGAGGGCGGCGAATCCGGCGCTTTCGACTGCCGACGCGAGCGCGGCCAGGGTGGCACCCGACAGCATCTCGGGCGCGGGAGGCGCCGACAGCAGTGGATAGCCGTAGGCGATTTTCATCGGCTGTCTCTCAATGATTGGCTCTCACCGCTGGCCGCGAAGGAAGACCGGCGGTCGCTTCTCGCCGAACGCCTTGACCGCCTCGAGATGGTCGGCGCTACGGAAGGTGACTGCTTCCATGCCAAGAGCCATCTCATAGATGCGGTCGACGCGGTCTTCGAGCTCCTTGTTGACCAACCGCTTGTTGAACCGCAGCGCCAGAGCGGCTCCCTGCGCCAGCCGGTGGGCCATCGCCGTAGCCTGTTCGAGCACCTGCTCGGCCGGGGCGGCATGGTTGACCAGGCCGATGCGTTCCGCCTCCTCGCCGGTCAGCAGATCCCCGGTAAACAGGTATTCCTTGGCGCGGTTTGCTCCGATCAGCATTGGCCACAGGACGACGCCGCCGTCCGCGGCGACGAGACCCACCTGCACATGCGGATCGCCGATCTTGGCTGTCTCGGAGATGTAGACGATGTCGCAGAAGAGTGCCAGCGTGGCTCCGAGACCGATGGCGTCGCCGTTGACGGCAGCGATCATCGGCTGCCTGACCGCCAGGACAGCGTGCGCCATCGCGACCGCGTCCACGAAGAGCTGCGAGAAGCCGTCGTCGTAGCCGGCGTCGTTGTTCTCCGCCATCTGCTTGAAGTCTCCGCCGGCGCAGAATCCGCGGCCGGCGCCGGTCAAGACGACGACCTCCGCTGCGGTGTCCGCGGCGATGCGCCGGTAGAGCTCAGTCAGCTCCACATGCATCACGTCATTGATGGCGTTTCGGCGCTCGGGCCGATTCAACGTGACAGTCAGGACACCCCGATCATCGAGCTCGGTCCTGATGGTCGACAAGCCGTACCTGTCCGTGCCCTCCATGCGGTCCTGGCCGTCCTCTGCTGGTTTTGCCCCTGGTTGCAAGTTAAATACATGATACGAGCCGGGTAGTCAGCCGCTGCGATCAGGGCAGGGCTAAAGGGATGGTGGGCAAAGAGATGCTGGACAAGCAGCTGCTGGCGCCCCACGCGCTGGCGGCGTGGGCTGCCAAGACCCCCGACGCGCCGGTGCTGGTTCACGTCGAGGGAGAGCGCCTCAGCTACGGGCAGCTGATGGCCGACAGCCGCCTCTGGGCCTCGTGTCTTCGCCGGCTGGGGGTCGAGGCCGGCACCCACGTGGCGACCCTTCTCGCTAACACGTTCGACGCCCACCGCACGATGCTGGGCCTGGCGTGGCTGCGCGCGATTGAAGTGCCGCTCAACGTGGCGTACGTCGGTCCTGTCCTGGAACACGCGCTGAGCGTGTCGGAGTCGACGGTCCTCATCACCACCGCCGAGTTGCTGCCGCGCGTGACCGCACTTGCCGGTCGTCTGCCGCTGCTGAAGCTGATCCTTCTGCTGGACGAGTCGACCACGCCGCCGGTAACAGTCGGCGAGCACGTCTCGCTGGTGTCCTTGCCTATCGAGCTGGACCGGACCACAGTCGAATCGGACTTTGATGGTCCCCAGGTGTCAGACATCTCCAGCCTGCTCTTCACCTCAGGCACTACGGGACCCTCCAAGGCCGTCATCACGCCGTGGGGGCTCACGTATCAGATGTGGTCGTGGGTGCCGGAGGACACTCTGGTGGCCGGCGAGGCGCTGTTTTCGGCCATGCCGCTCTTTCACAATTCCGGCCGGTCGGGATTCAACTATGTGCTCTCCAGAGGCGGGTGCCTTGTCACCCGCGACAAGTTCAGCGCGACGAACGTGTGGTCGGACGTGCGCCGGCACAACTGCGTGGCACTGGCGCTCGTCGGGCCTTTGACGGCGCTCCTCTACTCCATGCCACCGAGCCCGGATGACGCGGATAACCCTGTCCGCAGCGTCATTCTGGGTCCGATGATCCCGCAGATGGCTGACTTCGAACGTCGCTTCGGTGTTCGGGTCGCGATCTGTTACGGCCAGACGGAGATCGGCGCCCCGATCGTGTCGAGCTGGGACCACGGGCCCTGGGAGACCTGCGGACGGCGGCGTGAAAGCTGGCCGCAGACAGAGGTCCGCATCGTCGACGAACTCGACGAACCGGTCGAGGTGGGTCAGGTGGGGGAGCTGGTCGTCCGCAGCCCCCAGTCGTGGGCACTGAACCTGGGCTACCACGGCATGCCCGAGCGCACGGTGACCGCCTGGCGCAATGGCTGGTTTCACACCGGAGACGCCTTCCGGGAAGACTCCGCCGGCTACTTCTACTTCGTTGATCGGATGGCTGACGCGATTCGTCGACGCGGCGAGAACATCTCCTCATTCGAGGTGGAGGCCGCCGTCCAGCGCCATCCCCGCGTGACCGAGTGCGCCGCCGTCGGGATTCGGACGGCGCTCGGAGATGAGGAAGTGCTCGTCGCCGTGATCGTCGACGATCCGGATTTCGAGCCGGCGGAGCTGCTCGGCTTCCTGTCGGGAAGCCTGCCGCAATTCATGCAACCGAGGTACGTCGATATCGTCACCGACCTTCCGCGCAACGCCACCACGGGTCGGGTCCGTAAGAGTGAGCTAAGAGCCTTGGGCGTCTCTGAGACCACCTGGGACCGCCTGGAGAGCCGCCCGGGCGATGGCCTGCCCCTCAGCTCGCCCCATGGCCCATGAGGTGCGCCGGGCCACCCGCCAGCCCCGGTCCGTCCGCGTCAGCTCCCACCGGCTGAGCGACTGGCGCCAGACCTGCCTGGGGCTGGTGACGCGGTCGCTACCACGGTCAGCACTGCCGACGGCAACGTAGACGGTGGCGTAGCCGGTAGCGGTGGCCGAATCCCCGGTGACGGCGACGGTGAACGGTCCCATCACGTGGGCGCAGCCCGGAAGGATCGCCTGGTGGGCGTCGCTGGTGACGATGGTGCGCACCTGTTCGCGGCCCGTCAGCAGGACGGTGTCGTCGATGCTGACGACGGCGTCCGGGGTGTAAATCTCCGCGCAGCCGTCGGCGTCGTCGCCGTCGACCGCAAAGCCGTAGGAGGTGAGCAGTCTGGTGATGGCCAGCTCGTCTTCCAGCGACTGCACTCGCTCAGCCAGCCGGGCAACGGCTTCCTCCAGTGCCTGCGGGGTCAACGTCCTACCTCCAATGCCGGGCGCAGTGATCGTCTGCCATGAGGTTGCATAACGTATCGATTATGAGTGATGCACCGGTCGCGACCGGGCTGCCGCCGCTGGCCGGGATACACGTGCTGGATCTGTCCGGTGGGCTCGCCGCCGCTTACTGCGGCAAGCTCCTGCGCGATGGTGGCGCCCAGCTTCGGCGCATTGAACTCCCCGGCGCTGCGGCCGTGCGGCCCTGGTCAGGAGCGCCGAGCGCGGGGCCCGATCCGCTGACCACCTTTCTGCGAGCAGGCAGCCGGACCATCCCTCAGCCTGGCGCGGCCCTCGCCGATTGGCAGCAGCTGCTTGGGTGGGCTGACCTGATGATCGTCTCTCCGGTAGCAGGTCTGGTGGCGCCGTTCGGGGTGGCGCCAGAGGCGCTGCTCGAGGGGCGGCCGACGCTCGTCGTCGTCGCCATCACCCCGTTCGGCAATGACGGTCCCTGGCGCGACAGGCCCGCTAACGAGTTCACGATTCAGGCGCTGTGCGGGTCCAGCGGACGGCGCGGGCTGCCCGATCGGGAGCCGCTCGCGGCAGGGGGCCGGCTTGCCGAGTGGGCCGCCGGCCTGACGGCCGCGGTCGCCGGGCTCGGCTCACTGATCGGTGCCCGCCGTCACGGCGGCGGGGATCTGGTAGACGTTTCGCTGCTGGAGGTGGGCACTCTCATCTACTCGGCCTACATGCCGGTGGCGGCCCAGCTGGCTCAGCTCCCGGCCCGCACGCCACTGGATACCGGCCGCTACACCGAGATCCCGTCGGTCCTACCCGCCGCCGACGGCTGGGTCGGTTTCGCGACGAACTCGGCGGCTCAGTTCCGGTCGTTTGCCTCGATGGTCGGTCATCCGGAGTGGTCGCAGGACCCGGAACTGTCGCGCGCAGACCGCCGAGGCTTTCACGCCGAGCTGCTGTTGCCTGTCATCGAGTCGTGGACACGTGAACGGACCGTCGCCGAGATCCTTGAATTAGCGGACGCCGCTTCGATTCCGGCCGCGCCGGTGGGCAATGGACGCGTCACCCCAACCTTCGGGCACTCGATCGCGAGGGAGCTGTTCGCTCCCGGCCTGGACACCGACTTCCTGCAACCCCGCGTCCCCTACCGCATGTCCCGTACCCCGGTGGCTGCCTTCGGCAACGGCAGCGCTGATCCGCGGCCCCCCAGCGAGCCGGTGCGGCCCGAGCCCCCGAGAGAACATGCACAGTCACCGGTTTCTACACAGGTTCCGTTGCCGCTGGAGGGGCTTCGGGTCTTCGACTTCACGGCTTACTGGGCGGGCCCGATCGCCTCGCAGCTACTGGGCTGGCTCGGCGCAGACGTGATCAAAGTCGAGTCGGTACAAAGGCCCGACGGGACGCGGCTCGGCACGGCGTACGCATCCGCTGGTGACCGGCCATGGGAATTGGCTCCGCTTTTCCACGGCGCCAATACGGGTAAGCGGGCCATCACGCTGGACCTGACCCGATCGGCCGGGCAGGAGCTGGCCAAGGATCTGCTGGCCCATTGCGATGTTTTCGTAGAGAACTTCTCGCCGCGCGTCGTCGATCGTTTCGGGCTGCTCTCACCCGACGTGCTCGACGGCAATCCGGGTCTGGTCGTCCTGCGGCTGCCGGCCTGGGGCTTGTCCGGTCCGTGGCGTGATCGTCCCGGTTTTGCGCAAAACATGGAGCAGGCGACGGGGCTGGCCTGGATGACCGGCTACGAGGGTGAGGGGCCGATCGTGCCCCGAGGTCCGTGCGACCCGATCGGGGGACTGCACGCCGCCTTCGCCGTGCTCGCCGCTCTTGTCGAACGCGACCGTAGTGGGCTGGGCCAGCTGGTCGAGGCTCCGCTTTTTGACTCGGCACTGAACGTGGCGGCCGAGCAGGTGATCGATGCTTCGTCGAGCGTGGGCGGAGCTGACATTCCCGGCCGATCGGGCAATCGGGGTCCGCTGGGGGCCCCGCAGGGCGTTTACCGCTGCGCCGCGAAGAGTGGCTGGCTGGCGCTGTCGGTGGAGAGCGACGAGCAATGGCAGGCGGCGCGGGAGATCCTCGAGCCGGCCAATCCAACTTTGGAGCGGTTTGACACCGGGGCCAGCAGACGTGAGCACGCCGACGAGATCGACCAGCTGGTGGCGCGAGCGCTGCTGAACGCCGATCGCGACACCGTTACTACGCGGCTGCTGGCGGCGGGGATCCCGGCCGCTCCGGTCATTGCCGCCGACGATGTCGCGGGCCTTGATCAGCTACGGGCGCGTGGTTACTTCGAAGCCGTGACCCATCCGGTCGCGGGGGAGATCTTCGTTCCGGGCCCGGGAGTGCGTTGGCTGCACCGGAACCGGCCGCTTCACAGTCGCCCCGCACCATTGCTGGGCGAGCACAACGGTGAGGTGCTGGGCGGGCTGCTGGGGCTGTCCGCCGATGAGCTGACCCGGCTCGCGGCCGAAGACATCATCGGCACCAAGCCACTCCCGGCGCGCTAGTCGTCGAAACCTTCGCGCCAGGGGCCGGCGAGATGACCACCGTCCACGACGAGTGAGGAGCCCGTGCAGTACGAACTCTCGTCCGAGGCGAAGAAAAGCACCGCGTAGGCAACCTCCTCCGGACGGCCGGTCCGGGGGATTGGCTGATGCTGCATCATGCGTCCGATTCGGGCTTTGATCTCCTCCGGCGCGTTGGCCACCATCGGAGTCTCGATCACCCCAGGATGCACCGCGTTCACGCGGATTCCGCGGCCCCCGACTTCCAGCGCGACCGTGCGTGTCATGCCGGTGACCGCATACTTGCTTGCCACGTATGACGCCATGCCTGCCGTCCCTACCAGGCCGTCGATCGATGACGTGTTGACGATGGATCCCGACCGCTGCTCGGTCATGGTCGGGATCACGGCGCGCATCCCGTGCCAGACGCCGGTCAGATTGACGTCAAGCGTGCGCTGGTGACCTTCGACGGTCTCGTTCTCGATCCGGGTCGGGGGAATTCCGATGCCGGCATTGTTGACGAGAATGTCCAGCCGTCCGAAGGCCTCCCGGCAGGCGGCGACGGCAGGCTTCCACTGAGCGTCATCCGTCACGTCCAGGGCTGACCAGGCGGCAGCGGCGCCGAGTTCTGCTGCCAGAGCCTTGCCTTCGGCTTCGAGCACGTCGGTGATCAGCACGTGTGCCCCTTCTGCGGCGAACAGGCGAGCGATCGCTTCTCCCTGCCCACGTGCGCCGCCGGTGATCAGCGCCGCCTTCCCCGCCAGTCGTCCTTGCACAGCTGCCTCCTAGAACGCGTCGTCAGAACGGCAGGTAGACGTTCTTGGTGCGCAGGAATTCGGCGAGTCCTGCGCGGCCACCTTCCTTGCCGTAGCCGCTGCGAGCAAATCCGCCGAAGGGAGCGCTGGCCGGTAACGCGGCAAAGCCGTTCAGCGACACGTAGCCGGCATCGAGCGCAGCGGCCACCCGATGGGCCCGGCGAAGGTCGGTGGTGTGGACGTAGCCCGCCAGCCCGTAGCGGGTGGCGTTGGCCAGGCTGACGGCCTCGTCCTCGTCGCGGAAGGTCAGCACTGAGAGCACCGGGCCGAAGACCTCATTCTGGGCGATCGCGGCGTCGGAGGCCACCCCGTCGATCACGGTCGGTTCGATGAAGAAGCCGGCTGTCAGGTCGCCTCCGACCCGGCCGCCGCCGAGCACGATCTCGCCTTCACCGTCGCGGCGCGACCGGTCGATCATGGCGAGGATCCGCTCGCACTGGCTCTCGTTGATCACGGGCCCGACGACCGTGGTGGCCTCCAGCGGGTCGCCGAGGGGGAGCGCGGCAGCCGTCCGCACGGCCGTTTCCAGGATCTGGTCGTGGATCGATTCGTGGACGATCAGGCGGGTCGGGAAGACGCAGCCCTGGCCCGCCATTCCCATGCACACCATGCCGGCGAAGCGCCCGGCGGCCTCCAGGTCGGCGTCGGGGAAGATGATGTTTCCCGACTTGCCTCCGAGTTCGAGTACGACTGGCGTGATGTTTTCGGCGGCGGCTGCCAGGATCGCGCGGGCCGCACCGATTCCCCCGGTGAAGGTCAGCTTGTCGACGTCCGGGTGCCGCACGAGCGCCTCGCCCGCGCTGGCATCACCGGGGACGACGTTCACGGCGCCGGGCGGGAAGCCGGCCTCCAGCGCCAGCTCACCGAAGATGAGGGAGGAGAACGGCGCCAGCTCCATCGGCTTGATCACCACCGTGTTGCCGGCCGCCAGCGCTGCCCCCGCCTTGCGGGCGAGGGAGGAGATGCCGCCGTTCCAGGTGGAGATCACGCCGACCACGCCGTAGGGCTCGGGCAGCGTGTAGTCGAAAGCGACCTCGGGGAAGATCGGGATGACCTGACCCTCGATCTTGTCGGCCAGCCCGGCGTAGTACTCGAGGTAATCGGCGGCTCGCTTGGGCAGCGCGCCCGCGGTGGCGTTGGGGACGGCACATTCCAGGGTCAGTACGGAGGCGATGCGATCGACGTCGCGTCGGATCAGGCCCGCCAGCCGCAGTAGTGCATTGCGGCGTTCGTCGGGCCGGGCGCCCTTCCACAGCGGTAGCGCCTGGCGGGCGGCGGCGACGGCGGCAGCGATCTGGTCGGGCCCGGCCAGTGCCACGGTCGCCTGCTCCCGGCCAGTCGCGGGGTTGACGTGCTCAAAGGTCCCGCCGCCGCCCCGATCAGACCATTCGGCGCCGATGAGCAGCCGTCCGGGTGGAAGCACCTGGGCGGCGAGAGCGGTGTGCCGGGCGACGTCGACTGGCATGTGCGACCTTCTGATCGGGGTGGTGCAGATCGGCTTGGTGCAGGGTCAGAACGGAGACGGCAGCCGGTCCATCGGCACAGCTATCACGGTCGAGGTGTCGGCGGCGGCGGCTGCCTTGATCGTGGCCGGAAGGTCAGCCAGGTCGTCGACACGGATGCCCTCTGCTCCGAAGGCGCGCGCCAGCGCGACCCAGTCCGGGTTGCGAAGCGCGGTCCCGAGCTCGCGTCCGCCGAACTTCTCGCGCTGATCGCGGTTGGAGTTTCCGTAGGCGCCGTCATCGAACACGACGGTCACGGTGTGAATGCCGTGCTGCACCGCCGTCGCCAGCTCGTTGGAAGCGAAGAGGAAGCCGCCGTCGCCCACCACCGTGACGACCGGCCGGTCAGGCCTGGCGACCTTGACTCCGAGCGCCGCTGGAAAGCCGAAGCCGAGGGTGCCCATGTAGGAGGTGCTCAGATAGGTGCGCGGCTCGTACACCGGATAGGCCATGTGGCAGGCGTAGGCCACGGTCGCGGTGTCGCACACGAGGATGCCGTCCTCGGGGACACCGGCGCGTAGGGCGTCGACGATGTCAAATTGTGGTCCGATCTCGTGCAGCTGCGCGATCACCGAAGCCCGGATGGCGCGCACCTCATCGGCTCGTGACGGCCGAGCCGGCTGCCCCTCCAGGAGTCCGGCAAGCGCTTCCAGGCTCAGCCGCGCGTCTCCTGGTATGGCGACGTCGACCGGGGAATTGCGACCGATCTGGTCGGGGTCAACGTCGATGTGGATCAGGCGCTGACCCGGCGCCAGCCC
This sequence comes from uncultured Actinomycetota bacterium, assembly GCA_963737695.1. Classification (GTDB taxonomy): domain Bacteria; phylum Actinomycetota; class Actinomycetes; order Frankiales; family Frankiaceae; genus DATAZK01. The sequence goes on along the minus strand of CAVTTQ010000008.1, from coordinate 688,251 downwards.
GAATCCCTGCACCCGGCTCCCGACAGCCACAATGACGTCGGCTCCGTCCAGCACGCCGCGCAAGCGCCGGTTCACCCACATCGTCCCGACCGAGAGGGGGTGCCGGTCGTCGATGGCGCCTTTGCCCTCCCGGGTAGTGACGACGGGGGCTTGCAGCAATTCGGCGACGACGCGCAACTGATCCGCGGCGTCCGCCAGCACGACTCCTCCGCCTGCAATGATCAGCGGGGCTGAGGCGCCGGCAAGGACGGCGGCTGCCCGGTCCAGATCACCGGGGCTGGGCTTCACGAGCTGAGGCTGGGCTTTGGGCAGCAAAGGACGTGTCGTGGATTCTGCGAACGGCTCCGGCGGGATCTCGATCTCCGTCGGCCTCGGCCGCCCCGAGGTCATCTCCACGAACGCCTGGTGGACCCCGCCCGCGATGTCATCGGGACTCGTGAAGCGCTCTGCCCATTTTGTGATCGGCCTGACCACGTCGAGCTGGTCGTGGACGTCGTGAAGCAGTCCGAGGTCCTTGCCGATGCCGTGCCGATTCACCTGTCCGGCGATCAGCAGCACCTGCGACGAGCACGCGTAGGCCGTGGCCAGACCGGAAGCTGCGTTGTAGACACCGACTCCGGGCACGACCATCGCCACGCCGGGTCGCCCCGATGCTCTGGCATAACCGTCGGCCATATAGGTGGTCGCCTGCTCGTGTCGGGTCACGATGTAGCGCACCTCAGGGACGTCGACGAAGGCGTCGAGCGCAGCCATCAGCTGATCGCCCGGGAGTCCGAAAACCACCTCGACACCCTCGGCTCGAAGCTGGCCGACGAGGGCGGCGCCGCCGGTCATTTCAGGTCCGGAGACCGGCTCGGCCGAGACGTCCTCTACTCTGGTGCTCGTCACTTGAATATTGTATCGATGCTAAAGATGACCCTTTCAGGAGGTCGACGGTGACCACGACGGCGGCTCGGCTGCAGATCACCCGACAGGCCGGTTCGCTCGGCGCGATCATCACCGGCGTCGATCTATCGGCACCGATCGAAGACGCGACCTTTGCCGCGATCGAGGCAGCTTTCCTGGAGCATCAGGTGATCTGCTTGCGGGGTCAGTCGGCGATGACCCCCAGCGACCAGCTCGATTTCTCCCGGCGCTGGGGCGAGATCGCGATCCATCCCTATGTGCCTTCGATCGAGGGTTACCCGGGTCTGATGAAGATCTACGACCCCAATCCGGTCACCCAGACCTGGCACTCGGACACCACGCACGCTGCCCGGCCGCCGGCCATCACGCTGCTGCTCGCCCGCACGATTCCGCCCTACGGCGGCGACACCATGTGGTCGAACGTCTACCAGGTTTATGACGAGCTCTCGCCGGGCCTGCGGGCGACGCTCGACGGAATGCGTGCGGTCCACCAGGGCACCGAACTCGCGGCTACGGCCGGGCTGGACTCCGAGGCGGTCAAGTCGGTGCACCCGGTCATCCGTACCCACCCGAAGACCGGTCGCCGGGCGCTGTTCGTCAACGGCAATTACACCAAGCACTTCGAGGGCTGGAGCGTCGGTGACAGCGAGCCGCTGCTGGCGCATTTGTACGCACAGGTGGGGCGGCCCGAATACGTCTACCGGCACAAGTGGCAGGTGGGCGATCTGGTGATGTGGGACAACCGCTGCACGCAGCATTCGGTGATCGGCGATACTCGCGGCGCCGAGCGGGTGCTGCACCGGGTCACGATCGAAGGCGACGTTCCCTCCTGATGGCTGACGAACCGGTGCTGGTGTCGGCCGCGCAATTGCAGACCGCCGTCGCCGCGATCCTGGAGGGCGGTGGGGTGCCCGCAGATCAGGCCTCCACCGTCGCGCAATTGCTGGTGGAGGCCGATCTGCGCGGCGTCGATTCGCACGGCGCACACCTGCTGTCGATGTACGCGACCAGGCTTGCCGCCGGTGAGATCACGGCGAAGACGGTCATCACCACCATCCGCGATGACGGCTCCACCGTCCATCTGGACGGAGGGATGGGCTTTGGACAGATTGCCGGCCTGGAGGCGGCTCGTCTCGTCGCAGAGCGCGCCGGCCAGTACGGGGTGGCCACCGTTGCGGTGCGGGAGAGCACCCACCTCGGGGCGCTCGGGGCCTACACCTCGCGGGTCGCAGAAGCGGGGTTCATCTGCCTGTGCGTGCAGAACGGGCCGACGTTCGTGCCGCCGTTCGGTGGAGTCACGGCGCTGTTCTCGACCAACCCGCTGTCGTACGCGATTCCGGCCGGCGCTGAGCCGACGATCGTCTACGACATCGCCACCACGGCCGTCGCCGGTAACAAGGTTCTGCTGGCCAAGAAGCGCGGCGACAAGACGATTCCGGCCGGGTGGGCGGCAGATGATCAGGGCCGCCCCACGACTGACACCGCCGCCGCGTCCGTCCGTCACCTGCAGTGGTTCGGCGGGCACAAGGGCTTCGGCTTGGCCCTGTTCGTCGAGCTGCTCTCGGGCGTGCTGGCCGGCAGCTCCTTCGGCACTACCGAGCGCACCGCCTCTCCTTTGCATGGAGACGTCCGGGTCGCGAAAGGCTTCGTTCTCATCGCGATCGACCCCGCGCGCTTCCTGCCGGTGGACGAATTTCGGGCGTCGGTCGATACCTTGATCCGTGAGATCCGGGAGGGTGAACGCGCTCCCGGCGTCGACCGGATCTGGCTCCCGGGCGAGCCTGAGCACGAGCGGCGAGCGCAGCGCACCCGTGACGGCATACCGTTGGCGCCGCAGCTCGTATCCGAGCTGCAACGACTTGCCGCCGAGGTCGGAGCCGTCCCGCTCCGCCTCGAGCCGTAGCCCCGAGGGAGCTCAGTGGATCTTTCGCTGGACGAGGTGTCGGAGGCGGCCCGTGATGCCGTTCGCGCGGTCTGCGCGGGGCCGTCGAGCTCGGCTGCTCCTGCCGGACCGGTCAGAGCCCGGGAAGCCGAGCCGCTCGGGCACGATCCCAAGCTCTGGGCCGAGCTCTGCTCGGTAGGTATACCGGGCCTGGCCGTTGCGGAAGAGCTCGGAGGTGGCGGCGCCGACCTGCTTGCACTCGTGGCGGTGGCCCAGGAGCTCGGCGCTGTGTTGGCACCGGTGCCGCTCGTGGAACACGCCATTGCTGCCCGGCTGCTCGCGTCGGTGGCGCCCGGCTATCCCGACCTTGCTGCCGTGGTCGATGGCGAACTGATCGCTACGCTGGCCCCCCGGGTTCACGAGGGTGTGGCGCAGGTGGTGCCCGCCGGAGCGGTGGCGGATCTGGTGATCGGTCTGGACGGACAGGAGCTGGTCGCGGTGCGGTCCGCCCCGCCGCTGCAAGCACTGGCCAATCAGGGCAACCTGGCGGTGGCCGACCGGGATCTGCGATCAGGCGTGCGGACCGTCTTGCTCGCTGGACCCGCCGCCAAGGCGGCCTTCGATGTCGCGAACCGCGAATGGCTGACGCTGGTCGCCGGTTGGCTGGCAGGTGCCTCCGCCGCCGCGCTTGAGCTGGTCACCCGCTGGGTCAAGGAGCGTCATCAATTCGGGGTCCCGATCGGCTCCTTCCAGGGTGTACAGCACGGCCTGGCCGATCTGCCCGGGCTGATTGACGGAGCGGGGCTGCTGGCGTCCGAAGCTGCCTGGGCCCTGACCAGCGGGAAGCGGTCGATCACCGGCGCGGACGGCGCGCAGCTGGCCCTGATGGCTCTGGTGTTCGCTGCCGACACTGCCCGGCTGGTCACTGGTCGGACCGTGCAGTACCACGGCGGTCTCGGGGTGGCGGAAGAGCACGATGCGCAGCTCTACTACCGGAGGGCACGCGCGTATCCACTGCTCACCGGCGTTCCCCGTATGCAGCTGCGCGAGCTCGGCGCTGATCTGGTCGCCGAAGCCGCGGAAGGGAAGAGCTGACATGGACTTCGAGCACAGCGAGGAAGTGGCAGAGTTCGCCGCGGGCGTGCGGGACTTCCTCGCCGAGAATCTGACCGACGACATGCGCCGCACCATGCACCGAACCGGCACGATCCACGACTGGGATCTGCATCGTCAGATGGCCGGTAATGGATGGATGGCGGCCGCCACCCCGGGCTCCAAGGCTTCTCGGGATACCCGTGAGATGGCCGCGTTCTTTCGCGAGCTCGAGCTCGCTGACGCGCCTTACCACGGCTTGTCGATCACGATGATCATCATCGGGGTGATCGATGCGTTGGGCAGCCCGGAGCTCAAGAGGCGGGTGCTGCCGCAGCTGCTGTCCGGCGAGACCATTGCCGCGCTCGGCTATTCCGAACCGGACTCCGGCTCCGACGTGGCTGCAGCCCGGACCCGCGCCGAGCCGGTCGATCCCGACCACACGGCGTGGCGGATCAACGGCCAGAAGATGTGGACGACCCTGGCCCAGGAGTCGGGACACTGCCTGCTGCTCACCCGCACCGACACCGACAAGCCCAAGCACCTCGGGCTGACCATGTTCGTGGTGCCGCTGGACTCGCCTGGGATCACGATCCAGCCGATCTACACCATCGCCGGCGAGCGCACGAACGTCGTCTTCTACGACGACGTCGAGGTTTCTGACGAGTGTCGGATCGGGGAGGTCAACGGCGGCTGGCAGGTGATGTCGCTGGCGCTGAGCTTCGAGCGTGGCGTGATGGGCGGCACCGCGATGATCGAGCCGCTGGTGCGTGATGCGATCGCATGGGCTCAAGTGCCGGCTCCCGATGGGGAGCGTCCGGCCGACGACCCGGCCGTACTGGAGGCCATCGCGCGGGCCCGGATCGATGCTGAGGTTGCCTCGCTGCTGACGCTGCGGACGGCCGAGATCGGGGCCGGCGGAGCGTCGCCCTCACTAGCCGGCAACATGTCAAAGCTCTTTGCTTCCAGCGCTTATCAGCGTGCGGCGGCGGCACTGCAAGAGATTGCCGGGGTGACCGGGATGCTGCAGGTAGAGGCGCAGGGGCAGCTGGCACCGGCCGCCGATGGCGAGATCGAACGCACCGTGCGCCATGCTGCCGTCACGACCATCCAGGGCGGCACGACCGAGATCGCACGCAATCACGTCGCCCAGTACGGGCTCGGTCTTCCGAAGGTCAAGGCGCAGCCGGCGCCAGAACGAAAGGCAGCGGGAACGCAGTCGTGAACGAGGGTCGGGTCGCGGTCATCACCGGTGCCGGAGGCGGCATCGGCCGTGGTTATGCCCTGGCGTTGGCCGCCGACGGGGCGAGCGTCGTGGTCAACGACGTCGGAGTCTCCAAGGCAGGTGCGGTCAGCGATGCTGGTGAGGGGGGCGCGGCGGCCAAGGTCGTCGCCGAGATCCGCAACGCGGGCGGAACGGCGGTCGCCGACACCGAAGACATCTCCACCGATGCAGGGGCGCGCCGGCTGATCGAGCATGCGCTCACGGAGTTCGGTGATCTGCACATCGTCGTCAATAACGCCGGAATTGTGCGCGATCGGATGTTGGTCAGCATGTCGGAGGCGGACTTCGACGACGTGGTCCGGGTGCACTTGAAGGGCACCTTCGGGCCGCTGCACCATGCAGGCGATTACTGGCGCGCACAGAGCAAGGCAGGCAAGGAGGTCGACGCCCGGATCATCAATACGACGTCGGCGTCGGGGCTTTTCGGGAATGTCGGCCAGGGCAATTACGGCGCGGCCAAAGCGGCGATCGCCTCCATGACGATCATCGCCGCCCAGGAGCTCGCCCGCTACGGCGTCACGGTCAATGCCGTAGCCCCGCGCGCTCTGACCCGCATGACCGAAGACGTGCAGGCCTTCCAGCAGCTGCGGCAAGCTCCGGGAGGGGAAGCGGCGCTGGCACCCGAGGGCATCGCGCCATTGGTGGTCTGGCTCGCCTCGCCGCAGTCGAGGCACGTGACCGGCCGCGTCTTCGGAGCGTCCGGGGGGCGGGTGGCAGTGTTCGAGGGTTGGGCCAGCGGTCCCACCACCGAGGATCCGGCCGGGCTGGGCGCCGCAGGAGATCGGGGCGGTTGTCGACGACTTGCTGGCGCGCGCGCGACCGAATGCCGGTCCCGACGGTTCGGTCAGGAGAGACTGAGCGCATGCATGAGGGGCCCGGCCTCCACGGAGACGCTGAGCTCTTTCGGTCGGAGGTCTGCGAGTGGCTGACCGCAGAGCTCGCGCCTGGCCACGCTGACGCCTACGCGCGGCCGAGCGATCGCACCGGGCTGACCGAAACCTTCGAGCGCCGGCTGCAACTCGAGGCAGGCCGGCGCGGCTGGCTCGGCGTGAGCCTGCCGGCGGAGCTCGGAGGCGGGGGCCGGGATGCGTCGTTCGCCGCGGTCCTCGGCTTTGAAGCCGCCTACCACGATGCGCCGATCATCGACACCGCCGTCGTCCTGGCGGGGGCGCCGGTCGTAGCCTTCGGCAGCCCGCAGCAGCACGAGCGTTTGCTGCCTCTGATGCTGCGCGGCGAGATCGAAATGTGCATTGCCTACACCGAGCCGGGCGCCGGCAACGACCTCGGTGCTTTGACCACCACGGCAACCCCGCTACCGGACGGCGGGTTCCTGCTGTCCGGCCGCAAGTCGCTGATCACCGGCGCCGACAAGGCGGACATCTGCCTGACGATCGCGCGAAGCGAGCCCGGCGTCTCGGCCCGCAGAGCCGCCAGCATGCTCCTGGTTGAGATGGATCTGCCGGGCGTCACCGTGGCTGCCCAGCCCACGATGGCGGGCTACGACCTCTGGGAAGTCGCGTTCGACGACGTACGTCTTGGTCCGGGAGCACTTCTTGGCGAGCCGGGCGGGGGATGGCGACAGCTGGCGTTTGCGGTCGAGCAGGAGCGCACCGGCATGTTCACGCTCGGATGGTGTCAGCGGCTCTTCGACGAGATCCGCGCGTTCATGCGGATCTCGACCGGCGGCGTTCGGCCCATCGATGATCCGGTCCTGGCCGACCGGCTCGCCCGGCTCTGGATCGAGCTGCAAGTCGGCCGGCGTAGCGCGCTGGCCCTCGTGGCGCAGGAATGCTCAGGCACGCGTAGCAGCGCCACGGCGTCGGCCGCCAAGATTGTGCTGACGGAGCTCGGTCAGCGGCTCGCTCAGTTCGGCACCGAGGTGGCCGGTCCCGAGGGCGCCATTACGGGGCCTCTTTTCGGGCCATCCCCGGTGGGGGCCCCTGCCGGGGGTCGATTCGGCTACGAATACCTGTTCCGCTTCGAGGGTCCGGTGAGCGTCGGAGCAAACGAGCTTCATCGCAGCGGAATCGCCGCCGGGCTCGGCGTTCATGCCCCCCGAGAACGTCGATGACGACCCCGATCGAGGCGATGCTCAACGGCTGGAGCGTTTCCGCGCTCTCCCTGGTGCAGCAGGCTGATCCCGGCTATGACCCGCGAAGGTGGGACGAGTTCCGGGGTTACATCTGGCCCGAGCTGCGCAGCCACGCCGACATGTGCGAGGTGTTGGAGGAGCTCGGACGGGTCCGCTGCCCACTGCCGGTCCACGCCGGACTCATCCAGGTCGATGCTGCATTGGCGACCCTCGGCGATGACGGCGCGCATCATCGCGGCCAGCTGCTGACGGGCACTCGCCGCTATGCCATAGGGATGCACGACTCCCTCGGCCGGCCGGCGCCTGAGCACGTGTCGGTGACCGCGGGGCAGGACGCCGACGGCCGGTGGTATCTGTCCGGGACCGTCAGGCATGTGAGCTATGGCGACAGCGCGCACGTATTGCTGATCCCGGCGCGAGCAGGGTCGCGGCTGTTACTCGCCGTTGTCGCCGTGGATGCCCGGGGTGTCACGAGCACGTGCCGGCAGACCATGTCGGGCGATCGGCTGACAGATTTCGCCTTCAGTTTCACTCCGGTGGAGGACGGGTCGGTGCTGGCGGGGGAGTCCGGCAACGATCTCCGCGCCTGGCCGGCTTTGGCGAAGGCGCATGCCACCGGAGTGATGGCGCTGGGCGCCGAGTCGGTCGGGTTCGGAGCTGGTCTGCTCGAAGCGACCGTAGAGCGGGTGAGGAATCGGCGGGCGTTCGGGGCGCCGCTGGCCGCGATGCAGTCCGTGCAGATGCGCGTCGCTGACATGTTTCTGGAGCTGACCGCCGCCCGCGCTGCCGTCCACGAGCTGGCCGGGCTGCTCGCCGAGACCGATGAGGAGGCGGTTCGCCTCGCCGTCGCTGACACCAAAGTCACCACGACGTCCGCAACGCTGCTGATCGCTGCCGGTGCCCACCAGCTGTGCGGGGGATGGGGCCAGCTCGAAGAGGCCGGGCTGCACCACTACACCCGTGCGATCAAGGCCGCGGAAGGCCTGCTCGGAACTCCCGCCCACCACCGGCGAATGATCGCCCAGCTGTTGACGATCTGATCGCTCAGGCCTTGTGCTTGGCGTCCGGAAGCATGCCGCGGGAGGTGAAGAGCGCGACCACGAGATCGCCCTGCTTGCGCATCATCTTGACGTACTCAGCGGAAGCGCGTTCGGCATCGCCGCGCTTGAGCCGGCGCAGGATGGCCGCCGTTCCTTGCTTTTCCACCTCGACCGACCCGGGCACGAGCTCGAAGAAGTTTCCCGGGACGATTCCGGCGAGTGCGCGAAGCACGGCATGCAGCCGCGGCGAGCGAGCCATGTCAACGATGGTGCTGTGAAAGGCCTGGTTGAGCCGCCAGGCACTCTGCGGGTCTTCGGCGGCCTGGATCTGCTTCTGCAATTGGCTGAGCCGCTCGAGCATTTCGGGGGTGCGCCGCTCGGCGGCCCGGGCGGCGGCAAAGCTGTAGACGTGGCCGTAGAGCTCGTAGTGATCGCGGACGACGGACTCGTCGAGCGCCCCGATGAAGGCGCCGCGGTGGGGCTTGATGGTGACCCAGCCCTCGCGTTCGAGGGAGAGTAAGGCCTCTCGGACAGGCACCCTGCTCAGACCGAGTTTGTCGGCTATGGCGTCTTGCGGCACCCGGTCGCCCTGGCGCAGCACGCCATCAAAGATCAGCCGCCGGATGTAGAGGGCAGCCTGCTCGCCGCTGCTGCGGCGCACCAGCACCTCTTCGGGTACCGGGAGCAACTCGTCGAGCGTGTCCGAATCACTCACCATGACCCGATCTTATCTTGCATAAATGCTACGAACGGCGGCCTCGCCCCTGGCGACATGGCCTGGTGGCGTCCGAGCGCCACGAGGCTATGGCGCCGGGGCAGGCAGGCACTTGATCAGCCCTCTTCCCACCCGGCGTGACGGTCGGAGACGAGCGGCTGCCGTCCGGTGCGAAAGGGCGAGAGCGGGGCGTCCACCAACAGAAACCGGTGGAACGCGTTGGATTGGCCGTAGGTCGAGCGCCGCCAATCGCGCAGCTTGCCCGCCGCGCGCTCGGCCTTCTCCAGCTCGCCCCACTGCTCCCAGGTGGGCACGGCCCAGAGCAGAAAGGCTTCCGTCTCGTTGACCATCGCGGTCTCCCAGGCGCCGACGAGCTGCCAGCCGTGCTCGTTGTAGAGCGGCTGACCACGATCGGCGACGTCTTCCAGGTAGGCACCTGAGCGGCCCTGCTCGAGCGTGACCTGCTCGTGGGCGAAAACCTCACCCGTTACGCCGGCGGCACACAGCTGCTCGATCGGCTGCGTCCAGGGGGCCGGGATGAGGACGCGATCGTCGCCGCGTCGCCGATAGCCGGCGGCCTCCGACCACCATTTGGCGAGCTTGGGATCCTGCAGCGTCGGGTGGTTGAACTCGTGGCGAAACGACGTCGCCAGCCCGTCGAAGCCGTCCTCCTCCCAGATGTTGACGACCTGCGGCCAGCCCCTCGTGGTGCCCACAACGCCCCACACTCCGTAGCAGAGCTGGTGTCGCTCGGCCTGGGCGATCGGGCTCCAGTTCGCCGTCATGTGGTGCATGTAATTCGCTCGGTTGTGGCCGAGGATGTCGATGAACTCGTGGATGTAGACCCGGTCGTTCACAAGCCTTGCCCTCCTGAGCGGTCGCCTGTACTTCAGCGTTAATCCTGTATTAAATATGCATCTGGATTGAACACGCATCCGCCGCTGATGGAGGTACCAGGTGTCCGTGGATACCGCGCAGGTCGCGCCAGGCGAGAGCACGAGCCGCGAAGGGGAGCCGGACGTCTCACGTATCCCACCCATCGTTGATGTCGATGCCCACGTGGTCGAACCGCCGGATGTCTGGAGCAGCCGGCTCCCGCAGAAGTACAAGAACATCGGGCCGCATATCGAATACCGCCCCACCGGCCATCCGAAGCTGGACGGTGGCAGCTACATCGAAGAGCCCGGCACCGAAGGCCCGGATGTCGCCTGGTGGTTCTATGAGGATCACCGCTATTCGGTGAAGCGCCTCATCGCTGCGGCCGGCTATCCGGCCGACGAGATCACGCTGGCGGGCATCACGTACGACCAGATGCGTCCCGGCTGCTGGCAGCCCAAGGAGCGGGTGGCCGACATGGAGCTCAATGGCGTACAGGCACAGCTCTGCTACCCGAATTACCCACGGTTCGCCGGACAGATCTTTCTCTGGGGCAAGGACCGGGAGCTGGCACTGCTTTGCGTGCGTGCCTACAACGACTGGATGGTCGAGGAGTGGTGCGGCGATTCCGGCGGCCGCCTGGTGCCGCTGTGCCTGGTGCCACTGTGGGACGCCGACCTCGCCGCGGCTGAGGTGCGTCGTAACGCCGCCCGCGGTGTTCGGGCGGTCGTCTTCACCGAGCTCCCGTCCTATCTCGGCTTGCCCAGCCCTCACTCCGGCTACTGGGATCCGTTCTTTCAGGCCTGTTCGGAGACGCAGACGGTCGTGTGCATGCACATCGGGTCCGGCACCAAGACCCCCCAGGCGTCGCCCGACGCCCCCGACGCCGTGGCCGCCAGCATCATCTTCGGCAACTCGGCGGCCAGCATGGCCGACTTCCTCTATTCCGGCGTCTTCGTGCGCTTCCCGCAGCTCAAGATCCTCTACGCCGAATGCCAGATCGGGTGGATTCCTTACCTGCTGGAGCGCCTCGATGACGTCTGGGAGACCCATCGCGGGTGGAGCAATTCCCAGCTGCACATTCCGCAGCCCCCTTCGACGTACTACTTCGACCACGTGTACAGCTGCTTCTTCAAGGACGCGGTCGGGGTCCGCCTGCTTGATCTGGTCGGGGAGGACAACGTGATGTTCGAGACGGACTACCCCCATCAGGACGGCACCTGGCCGCATTCGAGGCAGGCGGCTGCCGAGCAGTTCGGCCACCTGACCGACGTCCAGATCAACAAGCTGGCTCGGGGTAATGCCATCAACCTCTTCGGCCTCGACCTGGTCTCGTCATGAGCAAGCGCGTCTTCAACTCGGCGGAAGAGCTGCTTGCCGGCGCCGGCAGCGAACTCGGATCCAGCCCGTGGATGACCATCGACCAGTCCCGGATCGATGCTTTCGCCGATGCCACCGACGACCACCAGTGGATCCACACCGACCCGGAGCGGGCGGCTGCCGGTCCGTTCGGCGCCACCATTGCCCACGGGCTGCTCACGCTGTCCCTGGTGCCGCATCTGGTCAGCCAGATCTACTCCGTCGAGGGCGTCCGGATGGCCGTGAACTACGGCAGCGATCGCGTCCGCTTCGTGACACCGGTGCGTTCAGGCTCCCGGATCCGGGGCTCCTCTGTCCTGCTCAGTGCTGACCGCGTGGGGGATGACGCCGTGCAGATGAAAGTTGCGACCACCATCGAGATCGAGGGCGAGGCGCGACCAGCCGCTGTCGTCGAGCATCTCGGCCGCTACTACTTTTAACGCCATGACAACTCAGTCGCGGCAGTCAGCGGAAGATCTGATCCTGATCAGCGTCGACGATCACATTTGTGAGCCGGCGGACATGTTCACCCGCCAGGTGCCGGCCCGATGGCGTGACCAGGCACCTCGGGTGGTGGATGAGCCCAACGGGTCGCAGCAGTGGTACTACGGCGAGGCGCGCGGCCGAAACCTCGGGTTGAACGCGGTGGCCGGCAAGCCGCGCGAGTATTTCAACATTGACGCGTCGCGTTATGAGCAGATGCGCCCGGGCTGCTATGACGTGCACGAGCGGGTACGCGACATGAGCGCCGGCGGTCAGCTGGCCGGGTTGAACTTCCCGAACTGGACCGGATTCTCCGGCCAGGTGCTCAATCAGGGCCCGGACCGCGATCTGAACCTGATCATGATCCAGGCCTATAACGACTGGCACATCGACGAGTGGTGCGCCGCCTACCCGGAGCGATTCATTCCCTGCGGGATGCTGCCGCTGTTCGACGTTCAACTTGCCGCCGCCGAGCTGCGGCGGCTGGCGGCCAAGGGCTGCCATGCCGTTACCTTCTCGGAAAACCCCGAGGCGTTGGCGATGCCCTCGATCCACACCCGGCACTGGGATCCGCTGTATGAGGCAGCCTGCGAGGAAGGCACCGTGCTGTGCCTGCATGTGGGGTCGGCATCGCGGTCGCCGTCGCTGCTGACCACCAGCGATGCGCCGGCCAGCGTGGCGATGAACCTCTCGCCGTTGATGTCGACGATCTCGATGGTGGAGCTGATCTGGGCGGACCTGTGGTCACGCTTCCCGACGCTGCGTTTTTCGCTCACCGAAGGTGACATCGGCTGGATCCCGTATTTCCTCTGGCGCGCCGAACACAGCTACCGCCGCCACGGCGGCTGGACGAAGGCGTCCTTCCCGGCGGGCTACTCCGGCCCCACCGACGTCTTCCGCAAGCACTTCCTGTCGTGCTTCATCAGCGACCCGATCGGCGTGAAACTGCTCGGTGAGTTCGACACGGACAACGTGTGCTGGGAATCAGACTTCCCGCATTCCGACAGCAACTGGCCCAACGCTCCCGAGGAACTCACCGCGATCTTCGGCAACGCGGGGGTCGACGACGCGACCGTCAACAAGGTCACCCACGAAAACGCCATGCGGCACTACAAGTTCGACCCCTTCGCCATCAGAGGCCGCGACAAATGCACCGTCGGCGCGCTGCGTTCGGAAGCCACCGACGTCGACGTCGTCACCCGCGTCGGACGCGAAGCCGACGACCGTGACCTCGCCGCCTGGCACACCATGACGTCACGCAGCCGCGGCTCCGGCGCGACTGCCACCAAGTGAGCCTGCCGAGTCGCCGTCCGGTCATCGCAGGGGTCCACAACACCCGTCAGGCCAGGCGTCTGGACGGTGAGACGTCGCGCTCGTTGACGATCGAGGCCTCGAAGGCAGCCCTGGCTGACGCCGGGCTGACGCTGGAGGACGTCGACGGGGTGTGCGCCGCTCAGGAAGGCGCCGCGCTGGTCTATGACTTCCGGCTCGGGCCCGCCTGGATCGGCAACCAGTTCGGGCTGGCGATGGTGCTCGAGGCCGGCGCGGCGATCGCGGCGGGAATGGCCGAGGTGGTCCTGATCGTGACCGCCGAAGCGGGTGTCTATACCGAACGCGCTTCGACCGCCCCGTGGACGCGACCCGGCAACGAGTTCGTCATCCCGTGGGGGATGTTCACCGCCGCCGAATTCGCGCTCGTGGCCCGCCGCCACATGCACATGTACGGAACCACCCCCGAGCAGCTCGCGAAAGTAGCGGCGACCATCCGCAACAACGGTCATGTCAACCCCGATGCCGTGTACTACGGCCGGGGACCGTTCACTCCGGATGACATTCTCGCCTCGCGCATGGTGGCCGATCCCTTTCATATCCTCGATTGCTCGACCACCACCGAAGGTGGGTGCGCGATCGTGATGACGACCGAGGAACGCGCCCGCGACCTGCCGAAACGGCCGGTGGCTCTGCTCTCGGGCGGCACCGAGTACTACGGGTCGGCCTACCGTTACCCGCCGATGTGGGATCTGGCCGGCCGGTCGGGGGTGCAGGAGAACGGCTTGCTGGGGCGGCGCAGCTCGAGCCGGGCCTTCGAGACCGCTGGTGTCTCACGTGACGACGTCGACGTCCTGGAGCTGTATGACCCCTTCTCGTTCGAGATCATCCGCCAGCTGGAGGCGTTCGGCTTCTGCGGCCCGGGGGAGGGCGGCGACTTCGTTGACGACGGCCACATCGACATCACCGGCAGCCATCCGGTGACGACCGACGGGGGCACGATGTCCTACAGCCACGCGGGGGCCAATACCCAGATGCTGCAACGGGTGATTCGCGGCGCCCAGCAGATCCGTGGCGAATGCGTGAGCAGCCAGGTGCCAGACGCTCGCGTCGCGCTGTGCAGCAATGCGGGCGCCGGCGCGATGTTCCATCTCATTGCGCTGCTCGGGGCGGTGGACTGATGGCCGAACTGGTCGCGCAGCCCGGTCCGTTGCCGATCGGCCCGACGGGTCGCGACAACGCGCCCTTCTGGGAAGGTGCCGCCGAGGGCGAGCTGCGTTACGTCCGGTGTGCGGCGTGTGGACGGGCCGATTTCCCGGCAGCTGCGCACTGCCGTTTCTGCCTTGAATACGCGCTTGGCTGGCAGGTGAGCGGGGGGCTGGGATCGGTGTACAGCTACACGATCGTGTGGCGGCCGGTAACCCCGGATTTCGTGACTCCCTACGCGCCTGCCGTCGTGCTACTCGATGAGGGCTACGCGATGATGACCAACCTGATCGGCCTCGACACCGACGAGGTGAAAGTCGACCTGCGCGTCAGCGTGGATTTGGTCGCGGTGGCCGAGGGGCCGACACTGCCCTACTTCCGACCCGCTTCATGACGCCCCCGCTGCACCACCTGCGGGTGCTGGAGATCGCGACGCAGATCGCCGGGCCATATGCCGGGAAGCTCTTCGCTGACGCGGGCGCTGATGTCGTCAAGGTGGAATCCGCCGGCGGCGATCCGATGCGTCGCCACACCGCCAGCGGGGCCGCGGCGGACGGCGACTCGGCGCTCTTCCAATTTCTCAACACGTCCAAGCGCTCCGTGGTCGGCGAACCTGACGACGAGGCCGTGCTGGCACTCGGCGCAGCGGCCGACGTCATCTTGATCGACGGCGGCACCTCCGAGGCGGTGCTGCAGCGATTACGCACTGGCAATCCGAGCGCGGTCGTCGTGTCGGTGACGGCCCATGGTCGCTATGGCCCCTGGGCGGATGCGGCAGCGACCGAATTCACCCTGCAGGCCAGCTGCGGCTCCTCCGGTGGACGTGGGGTGACGGGTGGCCGTCCGCTCGCCGCCGGCGGCCGCCTCGGTGAGTGGATCGGCGGCGCCTACGCCGCCGTCTCGGCGATGGCATACGCCCGGCGTGCCCAGCACACCGGAATCGGCGAATTCGTCGACGTCTCGGTGTTCGAAGCCATGGTGATCACCATGGGCGGCCTGGGGGTCGTGGGCGCTCAGGTGAACGGTCCCGCCGCTTCGCCGCCGCGATCGTTCGAGCGGCCCTCGATCGTCAAAACCTCAGATGGCTACGTGGGGTTTTGCACCATCACCGGTCAGCAGTTCCAAGACTTCCTGGTGCTCATCGAACGCTTCGAGTGGCTCGACGACGCCGACCTGGCCAGCTTTGCCGGCCGCTTGCGCCGCCGTGACGAGTTCGATGCAGCGGTCGATGCCTGGACGAGCACGCGGACCACGGCCGAGGTCATCGAACTCGCCTCCGCGCTGCGGATCCCGGTCGCTCCCATCGGGGCGCCGGACACCGTGACGCAGATCGATCATTTCCTCGAACGCGGGGTGTTCGTCGCCAACCCGGCAGGCTTCGTCCAGCCGCGCCCGCCTTATCGAATCAGCGGCGCCGAGCTTCGCCCGTTCGCGCCGGCGCCCGGACTCGGAGAGCACGCCGGCCGCGTGGATTGGCCCGTTCGGCCGGCGAACCCAGCACCGTCCAAGGCTCACGGGAGCGCCCCGCTGGCGGATGTGCGCGTGATGGACCTGACCGCGTTCTGGGCCGGCCCGGCGGGAAGCCTGATGCTGGCCTCACTCGGAGCCGACGTCATCAAGGTCGAGGGCCTGAAGCGACCCGACGGCATGCGGTACGCAGGGGGCTGGCCACCGTCGAAAGAGAACTGGTGGGAGAGCGGCTCGATCTTCCTGGCGGTCAACGAGAACAAAAGAGGCCTCACGCTCGAGCTCGGTACGCCGGAAGGCAACGGACTCGCCCAGCGGCTGATCGCGGAATGCGACGTCGTCATGGAGAATTTCTCGCCGCGGGTGATGACCAACCTGGGGCTGGACTGGGACGTCGTCGCCGCGGCGAATCCCGCGGCGCTGATGGTGCGGATGCCCGCCTTCGGACTCGATGGTCCGTGGCGTGACCGGGTCGGATTCGCCCAAACGATGGAACAGGTCAGCGGGATGGCGTGGATGACGGGTGAAGCCGATGGCTCCCCGGTGATCCCACGCGGCGCCTGCGACCCGATCGCGGGTCTGCATGCCGCTTTCGCCACCATCGTGGCGCTCGAGCACCGCCGCCAGACCGATGCCGGCGCCCTGGTCGAGGTGACGATGGTCGAGGCGGCCCTCAATGTCGCCGCGCAGATGGTCGTCGAGCAGTCTGCCTACGGACGCACGCTCATGCGCGATGGCAACCGGGGACCGCTGGCAAGCCCGCAGGGCGTCTACCCGAGCCAGGGCGATGACGCATGGATCGCACTGGCGGCAGCATCCGACGGGCAATGGCAGGCGCTGTGTCAGGTGATCGGCGCGAAGGAGCTGGCGGCCGAAAGCGATCTTCGGGCCGCGACCGGTCGCCGCGAATGGGCGGACCGTATCGACACGTTCATCGCCGCCTGGACCAGCGAACGATCCCCGCAGCAGGCCGTGGACCTGCTCCAAGCCGCCGGAGTCGCGGCTGCGGTAGTGGCCGCATCCCGTGACCTGCTGGACAACCCGCAGCTGCGCTCGCGCCGCTTCTTCGAGAAGCTGGAGCATCCCATCGTGGGTGCGGCCGACATGCCCTCGCAGCCGATGCAGCTCGCCGATCCTTTGCATACCTGGCTGCGCCGGGCGGCGCCGACCCTCGGCCAGCACAACGCTGAGATCCTCACCGGGCTGCTGGGGCAGCACCCGGCGGACCTGGAGAAGCTGAGCGAGAGCAAGGTGATCGGTACCCGTCCGGCCGGTCTCTGAGCTGCCGGCTGGAGCCGGCGGCGAGAACAGAAAGAGGAAGTCATGGATCTGGGACTGGCAGGTGCGACTGCGGTCGTGCAAGGCGGCACGCAGGGGATGGGCCGGGCGGCCGCCGAGTGCTTTGCCGCCGACGGGGCGAAGGTTGCGGTACTGGCACGTACCCAGGCTGATCTGGACGCGACCGTCGCCCGGCTGCTGGAGCTCGGAGCGCCTGACGCCGTGGGCATGCGCGCCGACATCACCAGCGACGAGCAGGTCGTGGCCGCCTTCGCCGACCTCCAGGCCCGCTGGGGCGGCCTGAACATTCTGGTCAATGCGACCGGACCGACCGCGACCGGCAACTTCGAGGAATTGACCGACGACGATTGGCTCAGCGCGATCGACATCGGCGCCATGGGCATGGTCCGGTGCGTACGCGCCGCGCTCCCCATGCTGCGCGCCGCCGACTGGGCCAGGATCGTCAACGTCTCGGCGCACTCCACGAAGCGCCAAAGCGGGGGATTGGTGGCCTACACCGCCGCCAAGGCCATGATGACGAGCATCAGCAAGAACCTCTCGCTTTACCTGGCGAAGGAAGAGATCATCGTCAACACGGTGTCGCCGGGCAGCTTCGCCACCGAAAGTCTGAAGCAGTGGGCGAACAGCGTCGGCGTCGACGGGGATGATCTGTACGCGGTGATGGACGGCATCGACAAGCATTTCGGCCACCCGTCGCATCTGCCACGCGCCGGGGATCCCGCCGAGATAGGTGCCGTGATCGCCTTCGCGGCTTCACGCCGAAACACCTACATGACCGGCGCGAACATCAACGTCGACGGGGGTTCCGACTTCTGCTGAGGCGTCTCATCCGAATGCGTGTGGGGTCGGCCAGAGCGCGAGCAGCGTGCGTAGCGCGGTGACCAGCGACAGCGGCTGGTCGAGCATCGGATGATGACCGGCAGCCGGAATGTCGACCCAGGCGAACGGCTGGCTCACGAGCGTGGACATCTCTTTCGCCATTTTCTTGGTGACCAGCCCATGCTCGGAGCGAAAGAGCGCCACCGGACAGCCCAGCCCCGGTAATGAGTCACGTAGCGCCACCCGCCGACCGAAAAAGAACGGGTCGAACTTCCAGGTCCAGCCGCCTTCCACCGCGCGTAAAGATTGATTGGCGATGTGGTCCTGGACGTAGGGAAGGACGAGGTCCTGCGGTGGGAGGGTCGCGAAGCGGGCGAGTGCCTCCTCGCGCGTCGCATACACGCGGGTTGGGCGCATGCGCTTACGAAGACCCTCCTCCTCGGGCGGCTGGTCGTGCAGCGGCGAATCGAGCACGGCGACGGCGGACACCTGGCCGGCGAAGCGGCTGCCGACGCTGATCGCGACCCAGCCGCCCATGCTGTGTCCGACGACGGCCGGGTTCACCAGCTCCTCGGCGGTCGCGACGGCCATCACTTCGACGGCCCATTCATCCGCGTCGTAGGACGGCCGGCGGTCACTGTCGCCATGTCCGCTCAGATCGAGCGCGACGACGCGATGCGAGCTCAGCTGCGGCGCGATGTGGTCCCACCAACCGGCGTGCGCCGCTCCGCCGTGCACCAACACCAGCCCAGGACGATCGCGCTCACCCCACACCCGATAGGCGATGTGCAGGCCATCGACGGTGATCGAGCGGTGCTCGGGGAGCGTCTGGACGGCCGTGGTGAACCAGGGTGGTGTCTCCGGTGCTCCCGGTGTCCCTGGGGCCTCCGGTGACTCTGGCATGTGTCTCCTTGCGGCGCGTTCGTCGGATGCTTGGTTGGCGTAAGGGGCGGGGCGCTCTACTCATGTATATGTGGGGCAACGACGTCAGGGGAGTTGCTGGTGACCGTGGCACAGGCGATCTACTGGGATCCGTTCGACGAAGACATCGACACCTCGCCGTATGAGGTGTGGCGGCGGATGCGCGACGAGGCGCCGCTCTACCGCAACGACAAGTACGACTTCTGGGCGCTTACCCGGCACGCCGATGTCCACGCGGCGCACGTAGATCCGGGCACCTATCTGTCCGGCTACGGCACGGTGCTGGAGCTCATGGGCCGCGACATGAGCGACACCGGTCAGATGATCTTCATGGATCCGCCGCAGCACAAGAAGCTGCGCACCCTGGTGTCCAAGGCATTCACGCCGGGTCGGATCGCCGGCTTGGAGGGCCTGATCCGTGACTTCAGTCGTGACCTGCTTGATCAGCAGGTGGGTAATTCGCAGTTCGACTATCTCGAGGATTTCGGGACGCAGCTGCCTTCGCTGGTGATCTCGTCACTGCTGGGAGTCTCGCCCGGCGACCGTCCGCGGGTGCTCGAGCTGATCAACACCATCTTTCACATCGAACCGGGCGTCGGCATGATCAATGACGTCTCGTTCGGTGCCCAGATCGGGTTGCACGAATACCTGACGGGTCAGCTGGCCGACCGTCGCCGGGCCCCGAAGGACGACATGATCACCGCCCTCACGGAGGCGGAGATCACCGAGGACGGGAAGGTCCGCCGGCTCAGCGACAAGGAAGCCGCCGACTTCGCCAACCTCCTGGTGAGCGCGGGCACCGAGACTGTGGCCCGACTGCTGGGGTGGGCGGCCGTGATCCTGCCCGACCATCCCGATCAGCAGGCCGCGATGGCTGCCGACCCGGCGCTGCTGCCGGCAGCCGTGGAGGAGTTGCTGCGCTACGAGGCACCCTCTCCGGTGCAGGGCCGCACCCTCTCGCGACCGGTTGAGCTGCACGGCGAGACCCTCCCGGCTGGGGCGAAGGTGCTGTTGCTGACCGGGGCAGCGGGGCGCGATGACCGGGTGTATGAGAACGCTGACGAGTTCGACATCGGGCGCAAGCCAGAGCAGCACGTTTCTTTCGGCCTCGGGGTGCACTTCTGCCTCGGGGCGGCGCTGGCCCGAATGGAAGGCCGGATCGCCCTGCAGGAGACCCTCGCCCGTTTCCCCACCTGGCGGGTCGACACCGACCATGCCGTCCGGCTGCACACGAGCACCGTCCGCGGCTACAAATCGGTGCCCATCTTCGTCTGAGCGGCCCACCTGCTGCGGTAGGCTCACGGCTGAAGGGGAGTAGCCCCCTATCGGCTGGTCGACATGCTGGCATCCGAGCTCGCTCGGGTTCCCGGCCACCGAGCCCGATCCGTCGGGTGGGCGAGACCTTCGACAGGCAGTGCCGCTCGCCGCATTCGGTGGGTGGTGAGTTCGCTGCCGGTCGGAGGCGCTCTGGCGGCGGCCCGGTCGGGAGCTGCGCACCCGGAGGGCAGATGTTTTCTCCCGCGATCGCCATAGCCGTCTACGGCGTGATTTTCATCGGGGAGCTTCCCGACAAGACGGCCGTGGCCTCCTTGATTCTCGGCGCCCGCTACCGGCCTCTTCCCGTCCTGCTGGGCGTTTGCGCCGCCTTCACCATCCATGTCGTGATCGCCTGCGCGGCAGGGGGTTTCGTGGCAGCGCTCCCGCGCGTCCCGGTTGAGCTGGTCACCGCAGTTCTCTTTCTCATCGGCGCCGTCCTGCTGCTTCGGTCCAACCCGACAGAGGCAGCTGAAGAGGCTGAGGAAAACGCCGCCAAGCTCTCCGGGCCACGCACCCCGCGCCAGGTGGTGGCTGCCTCGTTCGGGGTTGTTCTGGTAGCGGAGTTCGGCGACCTCACGCAGATCCTGACGGCGACCCTTGCCGCCCGGTACCACTCGCCGCTGTCGGTCGGTGTCGGGGCGCTGCTGGCGCTGTGGTCCGTGGCGCTGCTCGCGGTGCTCTTCGGCCGCACCCTGCTGCGCGTGATTCCGCTGCGCCGCGTGCAGCAGCTGGCCGCCGTTGTGTTGATCGCGCTGGCCGTCGGTGCCGTGGTGAGCGCACTCAGCTGAGGGGGGGCGCCCGGCTTTCGCGCGGTGGCTAACCTTCCAGCAGGCAATCCCCTCCGCATCTTCTGGAGCACCCGCGTATGTATCCCGGTTTTCACGCAGCGAGCCAGCCCGAAAAGGTGGCCGTGGTCATGGGCCGATCTGGCGAGCGAATCACCTACCGCCAGCTCAACGACCGTTCGATGCAGCTGGCCCAGCTGCTCTACGACAAGGGCCTTCGCACCGGTGACAACGTCGCGATTTTCGCCGAGAACCATGCGCGTTACTTCGAGGTCTACTGGGCGGCGATGAGATCCGGGCTCTACCTGACGGCCGTCAATCGCTACCTGGCGCCTGAGGAGGCTGCCTATCTGGTCAACGATTCCGGGTCGAAAGCGATCATCACCACCAGCGACCGCTCGCCTGCGGCGGTCGGCATGCTGCCGTTGATTCCCGATTGCCCGCTGCGGCTCATGATGGATGGCGTCGAGCCCGGCTTCGAGAGCTACGAGGAAGCCATCGCCGGCTATCCGGCGGAGCGGCTCGTCAGCCAGCCCCGCGGCGATGTCCTGCTCTACTCCTCGGGTACGACCGGGCAACCGAAGGGAATCCGCCGCGCGCTCGGCGGACTGCAGATCGACGACCCGGCCGCCGTCGGGATCTCCTCACTGGAGCGCGGCTTGCTCGGGATGGATGAGTCGTCGGTCTACCTGTGCCCGGCCCCGCTCTACCATTCCGCCGCGCTGCAATGGTCGGCCGGCGTTCACGAGCTCGGCGGCACCCTGGTGGTGATGGAGAAGTTCGACGCGGCCGATCTGCTACGGCTCGTCGAACGTGAGCGCGTAACCCATACGCAGGTGGTGCCCACGATGCTGGTGCGGGCGCTGAAACTGCCCGTCGAGCAGCGCGCTGACTACGACCTCTCGAGCCTGCAGTGCATCGTGCATGCGGCGGCGCCGTGCCCGGTCGAGGTGAAGCGGCAGATGATCGAATGGGTCGGCCCGATCCTGTTCGAGTACTACGCCGGCACCGAGGGTGCCGGACTGACTTTCCTGACTTCCGAGCAGTGGCTGGAACATCCCGGGTCCGTCGGGCGCGCCATCATCGGGACCCCCCACATTTGTGACGAGGACGGCACCGAGCTGCCGGTGGGGGAGATCGGGCTGGTCTATTTCGGCCAGGACAGGCCGCTTTTCGAATACCACGGCGACCCGGAGAAGACCCGCGACAGCCGCCATCGCGACCATGGCAATTGGGCGACGCTGGGCGACATCGGCTATCTCGACGAAGAGGGCTACCTCTACCTCACTGACAGGCGCGCCTTCACCATCATTTCGGGTGGGGTCAATATCTACCCGGCGGAGATCGAGTCGCGCCTGGTGATGCATCCCAAGGTCGCTGATGTCGCGGTCTTCGGACTCCCCGACGCCGAGATGGGTGAATACGTGCACGCGGTCGTGCAGCCGGCCGCCGGCGTCGAGGGATCCCCGGAGCTCGCCGAGGAACTGCGCAGCTACGCCCGTGAAAACTTGGCCGGTTTCAAGGTTCCGCGTGTCGTCGACTTCCGGGCCGAGCTGCCCCGCCTGCCCACCGGCAAGCTCTACAAGCGGGGCCTGCGCGATGAGTACCTGCCGGCCCGAAGCGGTGGTGGCTGATGGCCCGGGTGGCGATAGTCACTGGTGCGGCCAGCGGGATCGGCCGTGCTACGGCGGCGTTGCTGGGCGAGCAGGGTGTCCGCGTCGCTGGTCTCGACAAGAACCCGGTGCCCGCGGAGGGCGGTGTCAGCGGCTTCGCTGCAGACATCGGTGACGCCGCTTCTGTCGGCCGGGCGGTGGCCGAAGTGCGCGCCATCCTGGGCCCGGTCGACATTCTGGTGAACGCGGCGGGGATAGCGGCCGGGGGAGAGCTGGATGGCGAACATTTCGTGGAGGTGTGGGAGCAGACCCTCGCGATCAACCTGACCGGCGCCATGCTGATGGTGCGGGCCTGCCTGGACGACCTCGTCCGGGAAGGCACCGGGCGCATCGTCAACGTCGCGTCGACGGAGGCGCTGACGGCCGCCCGCCGCACGACTCCGTACACCGTGAGCAAGCACGGTTTGCTCGGCTTCACTCGTTCCCTGGCGGTCGAGCTCGGAGGGCGCGGCGTCACCGCAAATTGCATCTGTCCGGGAGCGACGCTCACCGGTATGACGGCCGCCATTCCCGAGGAGGCCCGGGACAAGTTCGCCCGCCGTCATATCCCGCTCGGCCGTTACGGCCGCCCTGAAGAGGTGGCGTACATGATCGCGTCGCTGACTGCGCTGGAAGCCTCTTTCGTGAACGGAGCAGTGATCACGGTCGACGGCGGTATGACGGCTCGTGGCGGATGATGGCCCGACCCACGAATATCGAATATATGGTCGTGGTCAGGTGTGTTTCAGGGAGCTGAAGGAGTGGTCATGACCGACGCGGTCATCGTGGCAACGGCGCGTACCCCGATCGGCCGGGCCCGCAAGGGCTCGCTCATTGGTGTGGATGCTTTCGCCCTGGCAGAAGTGGCAGTCGGCGCGGCCATCGGCCGTAGCGGCGTCCCGGCCTCTGACATCGACGACATCGTGATCGCCGAGTCGCTGCAGGGAGGCGGCGTGATCGCGCGTCACACCGCGGTTCGTCTCGGGCTCACCGACGTGCCCGGCCTGGCCGACAACCGGCACTGCGCGGCTGGACTGTCTGCCGTCGCCATCGCCGCGTCGGGGATCAAGGCCGGCATGGATTCGGTCGTGGTGGCCGGCGGCACCGAGAGTCTGAGCACCTCGCCCGGATCCTTCCGGCGGACCCCCGAGGGCGAGCAGCCGTGGATGTCGCCGAGCCATCCCGCGACCCCTGATGCGCCGGCGTTCGACATGACCATCACCGTCGGGGAAAACACCGCCCGCGAGATGGGTCTGACCCGCCGCGACGTCGACGAATGGGCTGCCTACAGCCACGGCCAGGCGGTGGCCTCCATCGATGGGGGCTACTTCGTCGAGCAGATCGTCCCCATGGAACTCGCGCAGCCGGACGGCAGCATCCGCGTCTTTGACACCGACGAATTCCCCCGCCGCGGTACTACTGCCGACAAGCTGGCCGCCCTGCCGGTGCTGCACCCGGAGATCCCCGGGTTCACGGTGACGGCGGGCAACGCCGCCGGACTCAACGACGCTGCAGCCGCCATGGTTTTGACCAGCGGTGATTACGCCGCCGCGCATGGCTTGGCGCCGCTGGCCCGGATCCTCTCCTGGTCGGCGGTCGGCATCGAGCCGGCCCGCACCGGCCTCGCCCCGACACTGGCCATCCCGAAGGCGCTCGAGCGCGCCGGCCTGAGCATCGGCGACATCGATCTGTTCGAGATCAACGAGGCGTTCTGCTCGGTTCCGGTCGCCGCGTCGCGCAAGCTCGGCATCTCCCAGGAGATCCTCAACGTCAACGGAAGTGGCTGCAGCCTGGGCCACCCCATTGCCGCGACCGGCTCCCGCATGGTCGTCACGATGGTGGCTGAGCTGCGTCGCCGCGGCGGCGGCCTCGGCGTCGTCTCCATGTGCGCCGGTGGTGGCATGGGAGCTGCCATGGTGCTCGAGGTGCCGGCCGCCTGACAGCTCCCGAGACCGCTACTTGGGGGCGAAGCGCTGTCCGGCGTCGAGGCGGATGCACTGGCCGTTGAGCATCGCGTTGTCGACGATGGCCAGGGCGAGCTTCGCGTACTCCTCGGGACGTCCCATCCGCTTGGGGAAGGCGGCGTCGCGAGTCAACGCGGCCGCGAAGTCGTCCGGGATTCCTTGGGTCGCGCCGGTGGAGAAAAGGCTCGGGGCGATGGCCAATACCCGGATCCCCAGCGAGCCCAGATCGCGCGCCATCACCAGGCACATGGAGACGATCGCGCCCTTGGCGGCGCTGTAGGCAACCTGTCCGATCTGGCCTTCGAAGGCGGCGATCGACGCGGTATTGATGATGACGCCGCGTTCGTCGTCCTCGGGCTCATTGAGGCTCATGTACGACGCCGCCAGCCGGCTGATGTTGAACGTGGCAACCGTATTGAGATTCAGCACGCTCTGGAAGCTTTCGAGGTCGTGCGGGCCGGACTTGCTCAGGGTGCGCTTGGCGATGCCCCCGCCGGCGGTGGTCACGATGATGTGCAGCCCGCCGAGCTCCTCAACGGCGGCCCCCAGCACCTGCTCGGTGCCGGCGAAGTCGGTGACGTCGGCCTCGTGGAATGACGCCCCGAATGACTTGGCGACCTCGGCGCCGTCGGAGCCCGCCCGGTCGAGAACCGTCACTGTGGCACCCCCTTCGGCAAGCTTTTGAGCGGTCGCCCGGCCCATGCCCGAAGCACCGCCGATCACGATTGCCTTCTTGCCACTGATCTCCACGCTGACGCCTCTTTCTGATTGCCCGTGTCCGGGTCGTCGGTCAGGAGAAAACTACCGTTCTCCGGCCCGGGTGAAGGCCAGGAATGAGATGACGGTAAGGATTGGCCCGTGAGTTCGAGCTTTGAGACGACCATCCGCGGCAAGGTGCTGATCGCCACCATGGACCGTGAGCCCAAACGCAACGCCCTGAACCCTGACATCACCGCGGGGTTGGACGCGGCGATGAACCGGCTCGAGGACGATCCCGACCTGTGGTGCGGAATTCTGACCGGCGGCCCGAACGTCTTTTCCGCCGGTGCGGACCTCACCATCGGTCCCGGCGCGACCGAGCGAGGCGGCTTCGTCGGGCTCATCACCCGCCGTCGCAGCAAGCCGCTGATCGCCGCCGTCGAGGGATTCGCGGTCGGGGGCGGGATGGAGCTCGTGCTCTGCTGCGATCTGGTGGTGGCCGGCAGGACGGCGTCGTTCGGATTGCCGGAGGTCAAGCGGGGCCTGATGCCTGATTACGGGGGCGCTTTCCGGACCGCCAATGCGCTGCCGGTGAATGTGGCTCGCGAAATGCTCCTGACAGGTGACTTTTTGCCCGCGGAGCGTGCCGAGCGGCTTGGCTTCGTCAACGTGCTGACCGAGCCAGGGGCGGCGTTGGAGGGCGCAATCGCGATGGCGGAGCGGATCTGTGACAACGCGCCCTTGGCGGTCCGAGCGGCGTTAGAGGTGATGAATTACGACCTGCTGGTGGACGAGGCCGATGAATGGGAGCGCAGCGACGCTGCTCACTGGAGGCTGATGGAATCTGAAGATGTCAAGGAAGGCATCGAGGCCTTCTTCCAGCGCCGCCCGCCGCGCTGGTCGGGCAGATGAGCAGCTGATCGCCCTGATTGCGACTCACCGTCAGCCAGTGAGGGCGGTCGCCTTCGCTGCCGCCGGCTGTCCCGGGCGGTCCTTAGCCCCTCGTATCAGCCGGCCCGGCAACGCCCCGGTGTGCTCGCCGTCCACCATGACGACCTCGCCGCTGACGACCGTCTGGGAGTAGCCGTTGGCTTTCTGGACGAGGCGCCGGCCGCCGGCCGGCAGGTCGAAGGCAAGGGTGGGCGGCGTCACGGCAAGCGAGGCGAAATCGATGACGTTGACGTCGGCCTTGTAGCCGGGGGCGATAACGCCTCGGTCGTTGAGTCCGACCGCCTCTGCGGTGTCCTTGGTCTGGCGCATGACCAACCACTCCAGGGGCAGCCGGTCGGTCGGCCGGTCGCGGCCCCAGTGACTGACCAGAAACGTGGGGAAGTTGCCGTCGCTGAGCAGCCCGCAGTGGGCGCCGGCATCGCCAAGACCCGGGACGGTGTGCGGGTGGGTCAGCATTTCCCGTACGAAATCGAGGTTGCCGCCGCCCCAATTGTTGAACGGGACGTAGAGCAGCTCCTGTCCGTCGCGCACGAGCATCAGCTCATGCGCGAGCTCGGCCGGCGAGACTCCGAGCCGGCGGCTGCGGGCGCCGATGCTCGACTCGGGGGAGGGCTCGTACTCGGGCGGATCGCCGAGCTGGTAGAGCCGCTCGAAGCCGAGCGCGAAGGCTCCCGGCCCTGCCGTGGCCTGCTCGACGAGCGCTGCTCTGACTGCCGGGTCGCGCCAGGCGGCAACCTTCGCTTCCAGGGGCAGGCCGGCGATCTGCTGGTAGGCAGCGGTCTGGGCGAAGGGGTTGGTCGTGGACTGCAGGCCCATCAGGACGCCCACCGCCCGCGGAGCCACCTGCCCCCGCACCGTCAACCCGCGCTCACTCGCCGCGCTGATGAGCTCCAGCAGGCGGCGCCATCCGCCGGGACGGGCCTCCTGCTGCATGATCGTGAGCGATAGCGGCCGCCCGCTCGCCGCGGTCATGTCGAGCAGCAGCTCGAACTCGCCCTCGAGGTCGTCGAAGTCGGCGATGCCCTGCAGGACCCCACGGCCGCCCGCTCCGATCTCGGCGGCGATCCCGACCAGCTCGTCGCGGGTGGCGGTCAAGCTGGGCGTGTGCCGGCCGTCCACCGACTTGTGGTTCACCGTCCGGGACGTGGTGAATCCAAGCGCGCCGGCAGCGATTCCTTCCCGCGCCAGCCGGCCCATCAGCCTGATCTCCTCAGGCGTCGGGAGCTCGGCATGGTCAGCGCCCCGATCACCCATCACGTAACCCCGCAACGGTCCGTGCGGCACCTGGGCCGCGACGTCCATACCCAGCGGGCGGCCGTCGATCGAATCCAGGTATTGCGGGAAGCTCTCCCAGTTCCACTGGATGCCCTCGTGCAGGGCCGTCCCCGGAATGTCTTCCACGCCCTCCATCAAGGCGACGAGCCACTCGTGCCGATCGGGGGCGACGGGCGCGAACCCGACTCCACAGTTACCCATGACGACCGTGGTCACTCCGTGCCAGCAGGACGGCGAAAGCAGCGGATCCCAAGTCACCTGACCGTCGTAATGGGTGTGGATGTCGACCCAGCCGGGGGTGACCAGCTGACCACCCGCGTCGATCTCGGTGTCGCCGGCGCCGGACACCTTGCCGACGGCCGTGATGATCCCGTCGTCCACTGCGACGTCAGCGTCGCGTGCCGGCGCCCCGGTGCCATCGATGACGGTGCCACCGCGGATCACGAGTTGGTGTGTCATGCCTGACAGTCAACACTCGTCGCCGCCTCGTCAGCTGAAGAGGGCGTCCAGGG
This sequence comes from uncultured Actinomycetota bacterium, assembly GCA_963737695.1. Taxonomy (GTDB): domain Bacteria; phylum Actinomycetota; class Actinomycetes; order Frankiales; family Frankiaceae; genus DATAZK01. Next base: position 660,385 of record CAVTTQ010000008.1, on the reverse strand, counting down.
ACGGGAGCGCCACCGCGGGCAGAGCCGGCCCGGCCGGCGGGCGGGGCGAGGAGTTGGGTCTCGGGGCCTCGATGAGGTCGAGTGTTCGCAGCGCGTCGGCGGTCAGAAAACGGCTTTCGGGGGCGTAGCTGTGGCGGTCGTCGCGGGCCCGCCGGTGGTGGGGCAGCCGAAGGGGCGCGTAGACGTGCAATTCATCCCTGGCGCGGGTGACAGCGACGTAGAAAAGCCGCTGCTCCTCCGCCAATCCGGCGTCGGTCGACAGCGCCATATCGGAGGGAAATGCGCCATCCACCGCGTGGATCAGATGCACGTTCGGCCACTCCAACCCTTTCGCCGAGTGCACCGTCGACAGGGTCACGTAGTCCTCGTCAAGGTGTGGCGGCTTGGCGTAATCGCCGGTGCTCGTCGGCGGATCGAGGGTGACGCGGGCGACGAATTCCGCGAGGTCCGTGGCGGCTTCGGCGGCCGCTGCCAGCCGCTCCAGATCGGCGATCCGGGCAGCGGAATCGGTGTAACGGGATTCGACCAGTGGCGTGATCATCGAGGCGCAGGCCCCCACTCGCGCCGGGATGGCGCCCTGCTCGCGGGCGTCTCGCAAGCAGCAGAGCGTCGCATCCAGGCGGGTACGCGCCTGACTCGGCGCGGCGGCTACCACCCGGTTGCGCCAGGCGTCGGAATCAGTCGGAGCGTCATCTTGCGTCGATTCGCCGACCGATGCTGACGACTCTGCAGCTCCCGGCTCGAGAAGGAGCGTGAGCAGCGCCCGGGCTCGGGCCGGACCGATTCCTTCATGCAGCCGCAGCAGCCGAAACCAGGCCACCTCATCCAGATAGTTGCTTGTCAATCGAAGCGCGCACAGGAAGTCTTTGACGTGAGCGGCCTCAAGGAATTTCAGTCCACCGAATTTGACGAACGGGATCCGCCTGGCGGTGAGCTCGACCTCGAGCAGGTCGCTGTGATGGCCGGTGCGCATCAGGATCGCGTGATCGCGCAAGCGCTGGCCGTCTTCGGCGCCTGCCAGCACCGAGTCGGCGACGAGTCGGGCCTCTTCGCCGGCGTCGTAGCAGCGGACCAGTCGTGGCCGCCGGCCTTCTCCTGCGCGGTCGGCATGCAGGGTCAGCCGGACCTCGGCGGCCTCACCGGGCCTGATGACGTTAGCCAGGTCGAGCAGGGGCTGGCGGGAACGGAAATTGCGCTCCAGGCGCACGACGCGGGCATCGCCGAAGCGGTGGGCAACCTCCAGCAGATGACCGCTGGTCGCGCCGCGGAACCCGTACACCGCCTGCGCGTCATCCCCGACGACCGTGAGCCCGCGGCCGGCCGGTCGCAGCGCCTGCACGATGTCGACCTGGATCTGGTTGACGTCCTGGTATTCATCGACCAGCACGTGATCCCAGCGACCGGTCAGCCGCTCGGCCACGACCGGCTGCGACAGCAACGCGCGCCACGCGAGCAGCAGGTCATCGAAGTCCAACAGCCCCCGCGCGCGCTTGCGGGCCACGAAGTCCTTGAGCAGCAGCATGATCTGCTCGGCGTGAGGCTCGCACCAGGGATAATCGGAGGTGATGACATCCCGCGCAGGGCGCCCGGTATTGACCGACCGGGAGTAAATGTCTGCCAAGGTGGCGGCGCGGGGGAGCCGGCCGCCTTCGCCCGGCCGTTCGGCCGACCCGTCCTGGCTCGCGCCGGTGAGGCCATGGTCATCGCGGAGCAGATCCAGCAGATCGCTGGCGTCACCCGGATCGATGACCGAGACCTCCGACAGCCCGAGCTGCTCAGCATGCTCGGCAATAAGGCGGTGCGCCACGGCATGGAAGGTGCCGCCCCACACCCGGCGGGCGGCGTCTCTGTCCGGGCACAGCAGGGCCGCCCGGGCGAGCATGTCTTCCGCCGCTCGGCGGGTGAAGGTGAGCAGCAGAATGCGCTCGGGGGCCGTGCCGCCCTCGATCAGGTGCGCGACGCGACTGGTCAGGGTGCGCGTCTTGCCGGTGCCGGCGCCGGCCAGGATGACCAGCGGGGCCTGCCCATGGGTGACGGCGGCCAACTGGGCCTCGTCCAGGCCGGCATCCCAGCGCGAATCGAACATACGAGCGACCATAGACCACCCCGCCGACATCCTGCGGCAAGCGAGCTGGCGGGCCTGCCGGTGCGGCGGGGGGTCAGGCGGTCAGTGGCAGGGGGCAGCGGGTCAGGCCGCCTGCGGGTACAGCGCAGCAACTCCGCCCGCGAGTCCAGCTTGCACCTGACGGCTCAGGTCATCGGCGAGTATCTCGAGGTCGCCGGCTTCGATGCCGTCCAGCGCGAGTTCGGCGACCCGCGCTGGGTCGTTCTTGGGAGCGTCGACATGCTTGACCATGTCGGTGTCCATGAACCCGACGTGCAGGCCGCTCACGACCGTCCCCTGACCGGCCAGCTCGATCCGAAGCGCATTGGTCAGCGACCACTCGGCGGACTTGGCGGCCGAATACGCGCCCGCGCCGGGAAGTGAGACCCATGACAGCACGGAGAGCACGTTGAGCACCGCTCCGCCCTGGTGGGCAGCGAGCTGGGGAGCGAAAGCGCGGGTGACGGCCAGCGGGCCGAAGTAGTGGGTGTCCATCTCGCGGCGTATGTCATCCATTGATCCGTTCAGCACCGTGGCGCCGGTGGATGAGCCGGCATTGTTGATCAAGAGGTCGATCCCACCGGCCTGCTCGATGATCTGCGCAGCGGCGGCGATGGACGCCTCATCGGTCACGTCGAGCTGGACAGGGATGACGCCCGGGACATCGACTTTGGACACGTCGCGCGACCCCGCGTAGACGGTCACCCCGCGGGCGAGGAGCTGCTCGGCGAAATGACGGCCGAGGCCCCGGTTAGCTCCGGTGACGAGTGCGGTGGTTCCGGTGAGCTTCATGGCGTGGTCCTCACGTTGGAGCGAGCTGGGTAGGTAACGCCAACCTAGCACTCAAGGTTGGAAATTCCAACTCAGGGTAGGGTTGGGGGGTGCCCACCTCGAATTGGACGGAGAGCAGCTGCTCCATCGCGCGGAGCCTCGGCGTGCTCGGCGAGCGTTGGACGTTTCTGATCCTGCGCGAGGCACTGACCGGGTCGACCCGGTTCGCGCAGTTTCGCGATGGCCTCGGATTGGCCCCGGATGTGCTGACCGATCGACTCAACACCCTGGTGGAGTACGGGGTGATGACGAAGGAGCCGTATCAGGAGCCGGGCAGCCGATCGCGCTACGCCTATCTGCTCACGCCTGCCGGTCGCGAGCTGCATCTTGCGCTGGCGTCGCTGCAGCAGTGGGGCGACAAGTACCTGCCGTGGCCGCAGGGACCGACGGTGGTGCGCCGGGTGCGCGACTCCGACCGGCCGGTGCACGTCGGCTTCGTCGACGACGAGGGTCGCGAGGTGCCGGCGGACGAGGTGGCGACGATCCGCACCGCCGCCTACCCGACCGCTTCTGAACCGACTGCTTCTGAATCGACTGCTTCTGAACGGGCCATTTCTGAACCGGCCGTGTCTGAACCCAGATAGCTCGGCTTCAACGCGACGGTTTCGCTGCGTTGGTCGGGAATCGTGACGACGGCGGGCGAGCGGCTCTCCACCACCACGAAGCAGACCACCGACATCCCGATCAGCAAGGCACCGATGATGCCTTCCAGGCTGAGCGACTCGCCCAGGAAGATGACGGCGGTCACGACGCCGAAGAGCGGAATCGAGTTCAACACGATGCTCGCAGCGCCGGCTTTGACGCGGGAGATGGTCGCGTTGAACAGCAAGAAACTGACCGCGAATCCGAAGATTCCGACCAGGATCGCCGCGCACCAGAATTTTGCCGGGACGGCGGTAGGGAAGTCGCCTCGACCTTCGGCCCAACGTCCGCCGGCGACCAGCAGCGCCAACGCCGTGGCCGCGGTGAACTGGTAGGTGGTCAGCACCAGCGGATCATCGTCATCGTCGCCGAAGCGCTTGGCCACGATCGTGTACGCGCTGGCGCTGAGCACGCCGATGGCGACGTAGAGATCGCCGAGACCGTAACCGCCGAACGGGTTGCCCCCCTGCAGCACGAGCAACCCGAGGAAGGCAAGGGCGACCGCAAGCGCTGTGGTCGCGGTGATCCGCTCTCCCAGCAGCGCGGCGGCGAGCACCACCACGAAGGCCGCCTCCAGACCGGTGACGAGCGCGCCCTCGGCCGCGCTCGTGTGCGAAAGTCCGTACGTCTCGCTCAGGTTGGCAATCCCGGGCTCCAGCAGGCCCAGCACCAGAGCCAGCTTCCAGGGCCGCTTCGAGGGGAGCTTGGTCGCCGCGTTCAGGGAAGGTCCCGCCGGCGACCGGAGAGCACGCACCAGAAGCAGAGTCCACAACGCCGCGGTGGCGGCGCCGATCTGGATCAGCAGGAGAGTGAAGGGATCGAAGCCGCCGAGCGCGTATTTGGTACCGGTGATCGCCGCTCCCCACAGCATGCTGGCGAGCAGCAGCGCCCCGGTCGCACGGGTGTCGAGTCGACCCAGGTTGGGTGTCATGGCACCCGAACCAGGTCGGCCTCCACTCGCAAGCGGGGGAGCCGCACCGGTTGAAGCCGGATGTCCGGTGCGGGCATGAAGACGGTTCGCAGGGGCTGGAATCCGTTGAAGCCCACCGAGGAGTACGAGGCGGTGTAGGCGCCGGCCGACAGGATCTGGACCCGATCGCCGATGCGAAGGTCGCTCGGAAGCTCGTACTGGTAACGCTCATACAGGACGTCCGCGCTATCGCAGGTGGGGCCGGCCAGCACGACCGGCGCCGGCGGACCGGTCCGGCCCGGGACCACGATCCGGTAGTGAATCGCCTCTTCGAGCGTCTCGGTGAGGCCGTTGAACAAACCGATGTCGAGGTAGACCCAGCGCTGAGCGGGGTTGCCCAAGCGCCGCGAGATGAGCACGACTTCGGCCTCGATCACGCCTGCATCGCCGACGAGATAGCGACCGGGTTCGACGAAGACTCGTCCAGCGAAACGGCTGCCCAGCCGGCTTTGGAGGGCCCGGCCGATGGCGGATCCGAACGCCTCGATCCGAGGAGTCGGTTCCCGGTGCGTGGAGGGGAATCCACCCCCGAGGTTCACACCGGCGGGCTGGTGACCCTCGCGTCGCATCGCCTCGAAAAGCCAGGCCACCTCCTCCAGCGGCTGATCCCAGGCCCGCGGGTTGTGCTGCTGGGAGCCGACGTGAAACGAGATGCCGAATCCCAGTCCCCGCCGCGCGGCCCGTCGAATCAGCTCGAGCGCCTCGACGGGGCGACAGCCGAACTTTCGCGACAACGGCCAGTCCGCGCCGGCGCCGTCTGTGCAGATACGCACGTAGACCGTGCTGTCAGGAGCGTGGCGGATGACCTTGTCGAGCTCGGCCGCGGAGTCGACGGTGAAGGTCCGGACCCCGCAGCGGTAGGCGAAAGCGATGTCGGCTTCCTTCTTGATGGTGTTGCCGTAGGCGAGGCGGTGCGGTTCGATTCCGCAGCTCAGACACGTCCTGATCTCGCCCGGGCTCGCGACGTCGAAGTTGGAGCCGGCGTCGCGCAGCCGGCGGATGACGCGACGCGACGGATTCGCTTTGACCGCGTAGAGCACGGTTGCCTGCGGGAGCGCGGCGGTCAGCTCTCGGTAGCGGGTGGTGACAACCGAGAGGTCCATCGCCAGGAAGGGCGTGCTGCCCGTGGAGCCAAGCTGTGCGTCCATGACGCCAACGCTTCACATTCTCGGCACATGCTGACAGCAAGTGTCGGGAAGCCGACCGCCGCAAGAGGTCGGGAAGCCGACGGGCGTAGTCGGCGCTAGTCTCCGAATGTGGGGCAGCAGCAGTCAGCGGCGACTCACGTGCTGGACAACCCCGCCTGGGCAGCGCTGACCGGACCACAGGCCCGCCTCGCGGAGCGCCACGGTTCGGCCGCCCGCTTCCAGGAGGGGATGTCGCCTTTTGCCGGCCTCGGTGACTCGGGTGATCCGCAGAGCTGGCGTGATCTCACCGCGCTGGTCGGAGCAGGCGGTACGGCGGCGGTGATCGGGGCGGTAGAAGCGCCGTCGGACTGGGAGGTCCTCGGTCAGGGAGCCGGGGTGCAACTCGTTGACACGGCGCTGCGCGCTGAACCCGATCCAGAGGCCGTCCGCCTCACCACCGAGGATGTCGTGGAGATGCTTGACCTGGTCTCGCGGACGAGGCCAGGCCCGTTCCTGCCGCGGACCATCGAACTCGGCAGCTATCTCGGCATCCGGCGCGAGGGACTGCTGGTGGCCATGGCCGGCGAGCGACTGCGGCCGCCGGGCTGGACGGAGATCAGCGCGGTGTGCACCGACGAAGACCATCGCGGGCAGGGGCTGGCGTCGCGGCTGGTCAGGGCCGTCGCCGCCGGGATCAGGGAGCGGGGAGACGTCCCGTTTCTGCATGCAGCAGCCAGCAACGTCAATGCCATCCGGCTCTACGAGTCGATGGGTTTCACCCTGCGTGCACGACCGCGATTCACCTTCTTGCGGAGCCCTGCGGACCTCCGCTAGGGTCTGCACGTACTGTCACATGGTCAGCACACGGCTCAATCCCGAGCCGCGTCGAAGGAAGAAGCCGGTGCAATTCCGGCACGGTAGCGCCACTGTTACTGGTCCCGTAAAGGCCAGGAGTCAGACCTTCTTCGACGCAATCCGTTCTAGCGGGACGCTTTATCCCGAAGGAGAACCCACCTCATGACGACGATCCATCCCCCCGCGGTATCGGTCCCTGCTGCGCTGCCTCGTACCCGGGTCGCCGTACTGCTCGGTGCCACCATCCTCGCGGCTTTCATCCTGTATTACTTCGTGGGCATCGACGAGGGAATGACGTCGGTCTTCGGTAAGACGCTGGCCATCCACGAATGGGTTCACGACGCTCGACACTTCCTCGGGTTTCCCTGCCACTGATCCGTCTTCACCCTCAGACGGGATTTGCTGGTGGAAATACGCGTAATTCTGCGCGGCGCGTTGTCAGGATTCCTTGCCGGAATTCTCGGGTTCGTCTTTGCCAAAATCTTTGCCGAGCCATATATCAACAAAGCCATCAATTACGAATCAGGCCGTGACGCGGCAATAGCAGCGGTGGTCAAGGCGGAAGGCATCACCCTGTCACCGGATGGGCCGGAATACTTCAGCCGCACCGTGCAGTCGACCTGGGGACTGGCCACCGGGATCATTGCTTTCTCCACGGCGATGGGGGCGTTGGTCGCCGTGGCCTATCTGGTGTTGCATGGCCGCTTCAACATCCGGCCGCGGACGCTGGTCCTGATCATCAGCGGGTTCGGCTTCCTGGCGATCTACCTGGTGCCGTTCGTCAAGTACCCGGCCAATCCGCCCTCGATCGGCCATACGTTCACGATCGCCACCCGCACAGCGCTCTACCTGACGATGGTCGGGTGTTCGCTGCTCTTCCTGATACTGGCCGCTGTGCTCGGCCGCCGGCTGCAGCCGCGCTTCGGCACTTTCAATGCGACCCTGATCGCGGGCGCCGCCTTCATCGTGGTGATCAGCATCGTGATCGGCCTGCTGCCTTCGCTCGGACATCTGGCTGCCAATAAACGCGTCGACGGCAGCGTTGGATACGGGCCGTCGGCGACCGAAACACCGCTCCCGGTCACGAATCCACGGGGTCAGATCGTTTATCCCGGATTCCCGGCCGACGTGCTCTGGAAATTCCGTTTCTATTCGCTGCTCGCGCAGATGATCGTCTGGTCAGCAATCGGACTGATTTTCTCGGCGCTGCTCGGGCGTTTCTTCAACCCCCATCAGAAGCCGCGAGTGAGGCCTGACGTCGTCAGCGTCTAAGGGTCACTGCGTTTCGAGCACGCGCAGGGCCTCATCGACGCTCTCCACCACCAATGGCGCTTTTGGTAGCGCGGGGCGGTCAATGACCAGTACCGGTATCCGCACGAGGCGTGCCGCGGCCAATTTCGCGGCGGTCATCGTGCCGCCGGTGTCCTTGGTGACGAGCAGGCAGACCTGGTGCCCGCGCAGCAGCGCCTCTTCGCCCTCGAGCGAAAACGGACCCCGCGCGAGGATGACGGTGGCCCGCGGTGGCAATGGGCCGGTGGGCCGCTCAACGCTGCGGATCAGGAAGTCGTGGCGCCCGTCGCCTGCGAAGGCGGCCAGGTCGCGGCGCCCGGTGGTCAGGAAAACGGTTCCTGGCGGTCGCTCGGCGACGAGGTCGGCGGCTGCTTTGATGTCGGGCACCCGGATCCAGTCGTCACCTTCCGTCTCGGTCCATCCGGGTCGCCGCAGCACGACCAGCCGGCAGCCGGCGGTGCGGGCTGCTTCGATCGCATTCATCGTGATGGTGGCGGCGAAAGGATGGGTCGCGTCCACGACCAGCTCGATCTGCTCCGATCGCAGGTACCCGGTCAGCCCGGCAGCCCCGTCGAATCCTCCGATGCGAACGTCGCCGCTCGGCAGCTGTGGCCTGTCCAGCCGGCCAGCCAGCGAGGAGGTCACGACAAACTCGGAGCGGGCCTGCAGCGACTGCGCGATTGTGCGAGCCTCGGCAGTGCCGCCGAGGATAAGAACGCGCATGTCAGCAGACTAGGTCCCCGCAAAACATCAGATCCCCAAAGCGATCGACGGAGAGTTCTCATGCGCAAGGTCCTGGTCATCGGTATCGGCGCCGGTGATCCCGATTACGTCACGATGCAGGCCGTCAATGCGCTCAATCAGGCCACCGTGTTCTTCGTCGTCGGCAAAGGCGAGAACAAAGGCAGCCTGCTGGAATTGCGAGAGGAAATCTGCCGGCGTTACATCCGCGATCAGTCGGGCTATCGCGTGGTCGAGATTCCTGATCCGCCCCGCGACCGGACCGCAAGCGCCTACGAGAGTGCCGTGTCGGACTGGCACGAAAGGCGCGCCGCCCTCTTCGAGCAGGCGATCGCCGCCGAGCTGCCCGCCGATGGTTGCGGCGCGTTTCTCGTCTGGGGAGACCCGGCGCTCTACGACAGCACTCTTCGGGTGATCGACCGGGTGCTCGCCCGCGGAGCTGTCACGTTCGACTACTCGGTGATCCCTGGCATCACCAGCGTGCAGGCGCTGGCGGCCCGCCATCTGCTGCCGCTCAATCGCACGGGTGAGCCGGTGCACATCACAACGGGTCGGCGGCTGGCCAGCGGGTTCCCGGCGGATCTGGACACTGTGCTGGTCATGCTCGACGCGGGCTTGGCCTGCAAGGACTTCACGGATCCGGATCTGCACATCTACTGGGGCGCGTATCTCGGGACCCCCAACGAGGTGCTGCTGTCGGGGCGACTGATGGAGGTGGCGGCGGAGATCGACCGCACGAAGCAGGAGCTGCGCCGCCGGCATGGCTGGATCATGGATACGTACCTCCTGCAGCGCGGCGAGCACCGATAGCGTTTGCCCGGTGCTGACCGAAGCCTGCCGCTGCGCGTCGCAGCCGCTCACCGTCGGCAGTGCTCTGAGCTCGTGGACGTTCGACCCGCTCGCGGTCTTGGTGATTGCGGCGGCGGCTTTCTTTTACGTACGCGCGGTGCAGCGGCTCCGTCGACAGGGCGGTGAATGGCCGGTCAGCCGCAGCGCGATGTTCATGCTCGGCCTCCTGACCATCGCCGCCGTGACGCTTTGGTGGGTGGGCGCGTATGCGCACACGCTCTTTTGGGTCTACACGGTCCAGATCATGACCCTGCTCGTCATTTCCCCGGCTCTGATCATGTTCGGGCGCCCGGTGACCCTCGCCAGAGCCGTCCGGCCACCGGCCCATCCAGCATCCGTCGCCCGGATGGCAGACAGCGGGCCGATGAAACTCCTGTCCAAGCCCGCGGTCGGACCTGTGCTGCTCCCAGTGGTGACGCTGCTCGTATTTTTTACGGCGATCTTCCCGGCTTCGCTGTCCAACTATTTCGTCTATCAACTTGTCCACCTCCTCCTGCTCGTCACCGGCCTGGTGATTGCGCTGCCGCTGGCGGACGAGGGCGGGATCGCGACCTCCCTCGGAATCGCGGCCGGCCTGCTGTTCGGTTTCCTGGAACTGCTGGCCGACGCCATTCCGGGCATCGCCATCAGGTTGCGGACCTCGATTCTTGGCTACGACCACTACCGCGCCGTGGCGCGCACCTGGGGGCCGTCGCTGCTGCGAGATCAGCAGTTCGGTGGTGGAATCGTCTGGTTTCTGGCCGAGATCATCGACCTGCCCGTGCTCGCCCTGCTTGTCTATCGATGGATCCGCGCAGATGAGCGAGAGGCCGTGATCATCGACAAGCAACTCGATGAGGAGCAGGCGATGCAGGCGCTCGAGGCGCAGCACCGACCGTTGCCGGACGATCCCGGCCCCGACCTGCAGCGGCCCTGGTGGGAGACGAACGCCGGCGTTTTTGACGAGCGCCGAGAAGCAGCGTTGCGGCGATCAGCGCGTAAGAGGGATGGAGGTCAGAAGTGACATATGTGGAGGTGGCCGGGCGGCAGGTGTGGCATGAGGTCTCCGGTGAGGGCGACCCCGTCGTCCTGCTGCACGGTGGCTTCGCCGGCGCTTCCTCGTGGTTCGCACAGCAGCCCGCGTTGGTGGCGTCCGGCTTCCGCGTCTATCTGCCAGAACGCCGGGGCCACGTGCATACCCCCGACGTCCCCGGCCCGCTGACGTATTCAGTGATGGCGGACGACACCATCGACTACCTCGAGACGGTCCTTGCCCCGGGCCGTGAAGGCGAGCCCGGCACCCCGGTGCATCTGGTCGGCTGGAGTGACGGAGCGGTCGTCGGCCTGCTGGTGGCACTTCGGCGTCCCGACCTCGTGGCGCGCCTCGTCCTGATCGGGCAGTATTACAACTCGTCGGGAAAGGTCAGCGGAGGCCTCACCGAGCAGGGCCTGGAGATCGACAGCGAAGCGATCCAATTCCTGCGCACCGAGTACGACCAGGTGTCCCCGGACGGCCCCGAGCATTTCCCGATCGTGTACGCCAAGACCGTGCAGATGTTCCTGACCGAGCCTGAGCTCGACCTGTCGACTTTTGCCGGAGTAGCGGCGCAGACGCTGGTGCTGCAGGGCGACCGCGATGAAGTCACCGTTGAACACAGCCTGGCGGTGACGCATGCGCTGCCGGACGCCCGGCTCGCCGTCCTTCCCGGCTCGCACGGCCTGCCCATCGAGAGCCCTGAGGTGGTGAACCCGTTGATTGCCGGGTTCTTACGCAACGGGCCTGCCCAAGCAATGTTCTAAAAGACGGTTTCAAGGAAAGTTCCAGGAAGGCGAAGACATGACCGAGACCCCCGGCATCAACGCGGCCGTTCCACCCAGCGGCACCGGATGCGTCGAGTGCCTGGCAACGGGAGGCTGGTGGCTGCACCTTCGGCGCTGCGCTGAATGCGGACACATCGGCTGCTGCGACACCTCTCCGTCCCAGCACGCGACGGCCCACGCCCGGACCGCCGGCCACCCGCTGATCCGCAGCTTCGAGCCCGGCGAGGACTGGTTTTGGAGTTACGCGACCCAGGACTACTACGACGGGCCCGAATTGGCCCCGCCGCAGCACCACCCCGTCGATCAGCCGACACCCGGGCCGGCCGGGCGGGTGCCCGCCGACTGGCGCCGTCACCTGCACTAATCGACCGGCGGCCAGCCATCCAAGGCGGGCTATTCGGAGGGATTCATGGCCGCGTGACAGGTAGCTGAGGCACTGTCACAGCGTGACCCGCTATCGATCGCTCGATGGCCTGCGGGGAGTGGCCGCTCTGGTGGTCGTCGTGCACCACTGCCTGCTGACATCGATCGTGCTCGCCGCGACGTATCGGGGCGGCACTACTTCGGGGTGGGGCCTGTCCGAGCTGCTCACCCGTACCCCGTTGCACCTGTTGTGGGACGGGACGGGGATGGTGCTGGTCTTCTTCGTGCTCTCGGGCTTCGTGCTGACGCTGGCATTCACTGAAGCCGCCGGATCCCGCGTTGGGCGAGCTTCTACGTGAAGCGGTTTCCCGCGGCTCTATCTGCCGGTGTGGGGCTCGCTCGCCTTTGCGGCGCTGCTGGCGCTGCTGGTGCCGCGGCTGGTCAGCGGCGGCCAGAGCTGGTGGATCAACGCCCATGCCGCGCCCACCACGGTCACGATGGTCGCCCGCGACAGCACGCTGGTGTGGACGCCCAGCCTGCTCAACAGCCCGCTGTGGTCGCTTCAGTGGGAGGTGGCGTTCTCGCTGCTGCTGCCGGTTTACGTCTTCATCGCCGTGCGCTGGCGGGGGATGGCGCTGCTGAAGGTCTGCGGCGCGCTGGTGCTCGTCGGCATCGGCTCCAAGACGGGCCATGCCTCGCTGCTGTACATGCCGGTCTTCGTGCTTGGCGCGGTGCTGGCGGCCGAACGCGAGCGCCTCCGCCGGATGGCCGCCCGCTTCAGCGGGGCGCCTGGTGGGCGGTCGGGATCAGCGCCGTTCTGCTCATGACGGGGGACTGGATGGTCGGGCCGCTGCACGAATGGATCAGCCGGCCCATGCGGTCCGCCGGCGCGCTGCTGATCGTTTTCCTTTTCCTCTACTGCCGGCCGGTGGCGAGCTGGGCCGGACGCCGCAGCCTGCAGTGGCTCGGCCGGATCTCCTTCAGCCTCTACCTCATCCATGAGCCCATCGTGGTGAGCCTGGATCGGCTGCTTCCCGGCGACAACCCATGGGAGGTCCTGCTGATCGCGCTGCCGCTCTCGCTGCTGGTCGCGGCCGGCTTCTACCGTCTGGTGGAGGCGCCCTCGCTGCGGGTGGCGCGCTGGGCCGGGCAGGGTCGAGGCCCGGCCGTCCCAATTCTGGACCGCGACCTGATGGATAATCCGCGCCATGTCGAGAGCCATGACCCGGATCCGGAATACTCACCGCGGTTGATTTTCCGGTCCGGCGGGTGGTCACCGGACACGACGCCAGCGGTAGGGCGATCTTCGTGTCCGACGGCCGGCCGCCGCACACCGTGACCTCGCCAGCCGGGCACGGACTGTCGGAGCTGCTGTGGCTCGACGGAGTGCCCACGCACCCCGCAGGACGGAGGGGAGTCGCCGGCCGATCTGCACGGGGGCTTTCCGGCCGACGGCGCCATCGCCTGCCGCCTGATCCGGTTTCCGGGCTTTGCCCCCGGTACCCCGGTGGACGACACCTGGCTGCGGGTGCCCGGCGACGATCCGGCCCATCCCGGATTGCACCGCTCGGAAACTCTGGATCTGATGGTGGTGCTGGACGGACACATCACCCTTGGCCTTGACGACGGGGAGCACCCGCTCGGGCCGGGAGATGCGGTGATCCAACGCGGCACGGTGCATCGCTGGCGGGTGGTGGGGGAGCAGCCCTGCACCTTCCTGTCGGTGCTGATTTCGCTTGAACCGCCCGCCGGGCAAGAAGAACCGGTTGCTCTGGCGCCCACGTCTGCGGACGGTGCGGACGGTGCGGACGGTGCGGACGGTCCGGACGGTGCGGACGGTGCGGCAACCCGCCGGGCGGGGTCGCGGGCCCCGTCGACTGGTCACCGGCACCGATTCCGAAGGCCGTTCACGCGTCACCCAGGTCGGTGCGGCGCCCGCGATGGTCACCGATTCGGTGGGCCTGTACGACCTGTGGCAGACCGGCGGTTCTCTGCGCCACGTCGAGCAGGGCGGTGATGATGAAGGCCCCTGGGCGCTCGAGCCGATCGGCCGCGGGATCTCCCTTCGACGGGTTGAATTCGCGGCCGGCCACGACCCCGGAGCCGGAGGAATCCACGCGACCGCGACCATCGACGTCGATGTGCTTGCTGTCCGGACGGCTGGAGCTGGCACTGCCGACCGATCCCGCCGGTTCCGCTTTCGACACCACCGTGCTTGATCCGGGTGATGTCGTCATCCAACGCGGCAATGTGCACCGCTGGCGACCGGTCGGCCCCGACCCGGCGGTCATGGTGTCGGTCATGATCGGCCTGCGCTGACGCCGGTTGACGCCGGTTGACGCCTGAGCCCGCCCCGTCGTCAACCGCTCGCTAGGGTTCGGTCATGCCCGACGTCACCGACGCGCCCGTCTGGGAGACCTGGGACAGCGTCTTTCTCAAAACCACGACGCTGGGCCACGAGATCATCCGCGCAGACGCTCGACCGAGCCGAGCGAGATGATCAGCCGGATCGCGGTCGTTCCGCGCGGCGGGCTCTACATGGTCAACGTGCTCTCGCGGATGCTCGGCCTCAGCGGGAGCGAGGTCCTGTCGCTGAGCATCTCCAAGTACGACCGCGAGCACCCGACGCGGGCCGGTGAATTCCGGGTCGGCTCCGTCCCTTCCAGGGAAGCCGTCGAGGGCCAGGTCATCCTGCTCGCCGACGAGGTCCACGACACCGGCGAGACGATGCAGCGGGCCAGCGAGATCCTGCTTGGCCTTGGAGCTGCCTCCGTGCGTACCGCCGCGATCCACTACAAGCCAGGACCCAACACGACGGGGACGGCGCCTGACTTCTTCGTCGTCGAGACCGACGGCTGGGTGCACTACCCATGGGAGACCATCGACCCTGCCGGCACGCTCTACCGCCACCTGCTCGACAACCGCCACAGGCCTAGCGCCGCGGTCTGATTGAGTGAGTACGTCCGTAACCACCCCGCCCTACCAGTCAGCCGACTCATTCACCTGATCACAAGGAGTCTTCATGGCTATTTCCGTCGGCGACCGCATCCCCGATGTCGAGATCCGCACCATGGGCCCGGAAGGCCCCGTCGCCATTCGCACCGGAGACGTGCTGGGCAAGGGCAAGGTCGTCCTCTTTGCCGTTCCCGGCGCCTTTACGCCCGGCTGCTCGCGCATTCACCTGCCCGGCTTCGTCCAGCAGGCGCAGGACGTCACCGACAAGGGCGTCGACACCATCGCCTGCCTGGCCGTCAACGACGCTTTTGTGATGGACGCGTGGGGCAAGGACCAGGGTGTCGGCGACTCGATCCTGATGCTGGCCGACGGCAACGGCGAGTTCACCAAGGCCATGGACCTGGTGATGGACGGCACCGGCATCGGGCTCGGCCTGCGCTCGAAGCGTTACGCCGCGATCATCGACAATGGCGTCGTCACCAGCATCGAGGTCGAGTCCGCCCCTGGCGTCGACGTCAGCTCGTGCGCGGCGGTGCTTACCCGACTCTGACCGCGTTACGACCCGATCCCTTGGCCTCATAGAGCCCGAGATCGGAACGATTGACGAGCTCGTCGAGACTCTCATCGGCGGCTTCGGCGACCCCGACGCTGACCTGGATGGCGATCAGTTCGAGCTCGCTGATGACGACCGGGGCAGAGGCGACGGCGTCACGAAGGCGTTCGGCGACGGTGATGGCTCCAGCGAGGTCAGTGGCGGGCAGCACTGCCAGGAACTCCTCGCCTCCCCAGCGGGCGAGCAGATCGCCCTCGCGCAGGGAGGCGGCCAAGGTACCGGCGATGTGGCGCAGGGCCTTGTCGCCTGCCTGGTGGCCGAGTGAGTCGTTGAGTCGCTTGAAGTTGTCGATGTCGATCAAAAGCACGCACAGTTCGAGGTTTCCGCGCCGCACGTTCGCCAGCAGGATCTCCAGTTGGTAGGAGACGTGGCGCCGGTTCGCCAGGCCGGTCAGGACGTCTGTCGTCGCCAGCTCGAGGAGTTTGAGGTTGGCACGCTTGAGCCGCCGGCGTTCGTCGTAGAAGCGAATCCCCAACCAGCCGGCGAGCGCCGCAATCACCGCGAGGCAGGCCAGTATCGAGCCAGGGGCCCCATTGGCTGCTTCCGCTGACGGAGGCGAATACCCCCTTTGTCGGGGCAGCGATCAGCAGCGACCACGAGGTGCCGGGGACCGGTGTCTTGGCGAAGAAGTAGCTGGTCGATCCATCGCGGTAGGTCCCTTTGGTCGTGGGTTGACGACGCCCTGGCCAAGGTCGGGTCGCGGTCGGTGAGCGTCCGCACGCTCGCCACCGCGCTCCCGTTCGTCGCGATCACGGTGCCTTTGGCGTCAACCAGAAAGAGGTGAGCCCCTTTGAGCGTCGTGGTGTCATTCAGGAAGGCCGCGATCGGGGTGTCACTGGCGGCATAGGCGCCGCTGAAAACGCGCCGACCCTGCGGAGTCTGGAAGGGAACGGCGAACGCCACCACGGGCACGGCGCGAACCGCAGAGGTGACGACATTGGACACCGCGGCGTGGCCCTGCAAGGCCAGCCTCAGGTGGGCGTATTCGGCTCCTAACGGTTGGCCGATAAAGGCCGCCGAGTAGGGCGCGATTGCCAGCGACTTGCCGTCGCTGCTGAGCAGCACGGCCGCCGAGAAACCGAACGCGCGGACGTCGGAATCGAAGGGTCCGCTGACCCCGCTGACCCCGGCCGCGCTCAGTGTTGCCAGGGCGACGCTCTTCTCGCGGGCTATGAGCTGATTGGTATAGGTGGCGATGAAGTGCCCGGCCAGCCCGGCACGCGCCGTGAACCGGTCGGCGACGCGCTGCTTGGCGGTCGTCTGGGTCGACTGCAAGAGCAATCCGACGCCGGCGAGTAAGCCGATCACCAACCCAGCGACGAGGGCACGCAGCAGCCACGGCGTTCCGCGTCGCTGTTCGGCCTGCCGGGCCATGCCGCCTGCCTCCAGAAGTTCGTGGAAATCCCTGCCATGAACTCCTGGGAATATCGGCGTGCGCCCGACATGCCTGAACGCTGATCAAGAAGGTTGCCCGGCTAGTGGGCTCTGACCAGGTTGGCTCTGAGCAGCAAAGAAGAGCTAGGCGAGCGAGCTCAGCTCGACGGAGGGATCGGCGAGCTGGGCCGGGTCGAGGGTGCGGCCGGCGGTGATGATCGCGCGAAGGTCATCGACCACGTCCCAGACGTTGACGTTCATGGCCGCGGTCACCACTCCGCCCTGGTGATAGAAGGCGATGAATTCGCGGGTCTCCCGGTCGCCCCGGATGACGACGTCGTCCTCGCCTGTCGCGTAGCCCACGTACTCCATGCCCACGTCGTACTGGTCGGAGAAGAAGTAGGGCAGTCGGGTGTACGGCTGGGGATCTTGCGTCGCGTTGACGCCGGCGGCCGCTCCCTGGTTCAGCGCGTTCGCCCAGTGTTCGACCCGAAGCCGGCGTTGGAAATGTGGGATGCCAGGCGTCGGCCACGTCGCCCGCGGCGAAGACGCCCGGGGCTTCTGGTCTGCAGGTTTTCGTCGACGACGATCCCGTTGTCGACCGGCAGTCCCGCTGCGACGGCGAGATGGACGTTGGGATCGACGCCAACGCCGGCCACGACGACATCGGCCGCTTCGACCCGTCCGTCGGCAAGCACGACCTCCTCCACCGCGAGGCCCGCCGCGCAGCTCCGTGACACCGACCCCGACTCGCAGGTGCACACCATGCTCGGCGTGCAGGGAGGCAAAGATGCCGCCGACCTCGGCGCCCAGTACCCGGTAGAGCGGCGTCTTCAGCGGCTCGATGAGGACCACCTCGGCGCCCATCTGCCGGGCGGAGGCGGCGACCTCCGAACCGATCCAGCCGGCGCCGATCACGGCGACCCGGCCGGCCTTCTTGATGGCTTCGTGCAGCCGCACGGACTGGTCGACGGTGCGCAGGTAGTGGACTCCGTCCAGATGCGCACCGGGCAGGCCGAGCGGGCGGGGCGTCGCTCCCGTCGCCAGCACGACGGCGTCGTAGGTGATCGAACTACCGCTGCCGAGGTGCGCCCGGCGGGCCGCGACGTCGAGACCGGTGACGTCCTCGCCGGTGATGAGTTCGATGTTGTGCTCGGTGTAGTAGCCGCTGTCGTGGACTCGGGAGGAGTCCGGATCCTCTTCGGCCCGAAGGATCGCCTTGGACAGCGGCGGCCGCTCGTAGGGCGGTCGGGCCTCCTCGCCGACCAGGACCACCCGGCCTTGGAAACCCCCGGATCGGGCGGCCTCGGCGGCCTTCGCCCCGGCCAGGCCGCCGCCGACGATCAAGAGCGTGCTGGTCGAATCCATACCCGTCATGAAAGTTGCTCCGCTTCTGGTCGGGCTGCTGACCGGGGCCTGTCCTCGAGCAGCGGGTGAACTGGTCCGCCCACCGCCACCCGCACGCGCGTTCCCGGTTCGATGTGCTGTAGGCACTGTGCCAGCAACGGCGAGGCTAAACCTGCCACTGCGATATCCAGCCGATGTTCGTCGCCCCGGAACTCGCACGCCACCACCCGTCCCACGGTGTCGGCAGGACCCGGGGGCCCGGGATCCACGGTGAGCTGACGTGGCCGCACCAGGACCGTGAACGGTCCGCCCTGGGCCACCGGCGGTAATGCTCCTGTCGTCTCCAACGGCCCGAGCGCCGTCACCGCCAGCGGGCCATCGGCGGTCGCCGGCAGCAGGTTCACCGCACCCAGGGCGCGGGCGACGCTGCCGTTCACCGGCTGGGTGTAGAGCTGCTCCGGGGTACCGGTCTGGGTCACGCGACCTTCATCGATGATGCTGACCAGGTCTGCGAAGGCGAGTGCCTCGTGGGCATCGTGGGTGACCAGTATGGCGGTCGTCCTGGTTCGCCGGAGCAGGCTCGCGACCTCGTCGCGGACACGGTCGCGCAGGCCCGCGTCCAGCGCGCTGAACGGTTCATCGAGCAGGAGCAGATCCGGCCCCGGCGCCAGTGCCCGGGCGAGCGCGATGCGCTGCTGCTGTCCACCGGACAGCTGGTGTGGATGGCGGTTGGCGTACTCGCTGAGGTCCACCAGCTCGAGCAGGTCGCGGATCTTGGCCGCCCGCGGGCCGCGCCGACCCCGGGCAAGTCCGAAACCGACGTTGCCGGCAACGGTCAGGTGCGGGAACAGTGCGATGTCCTGGGGGATGTAGCCGACCTTGCGACGGTCAGCTGCCAGCTGGAGCGCCGGCGGGTCATCAAGGGTTCGTCCGGCCAGTTCGACCCGTCCGGCGCTTGGCCGGTGAAACCCGGCGATCACGCGTAGCAGCGTGGTCTTCCCGCATCCTGAGGGTCCGACGATGCAGGCGAGCGTCTCGTCCGGGACGTGGAGATCGATGCCGTGCAGTACGGCGGTCCGCCCGTGCGAGGCGCGCACCCCTCGCACCACCAGACCGCTATCGGGCGGGCTCACGAAGCCGCTCCGCGGCGCGCCAGCAGCAGGACGGGGATGACTGAGACAGCGATCATGATCGCGGCATACGGAGCCGCCGCGCCGTAGCTCAGGCCCGTGGTGTAGTTCCAGAATCGGGTGGCCAAGGTCTCGGTGCCGATCGGCCGCAGCAGCAGCGTGGCGGTCAGCTCGGTACTGGCCGAAAGGGTCACCAGGGCCGCGGCGACCCCGAGTCCGGGGGCCATCAGCGGGATGGTGACGCGCATCAGCACCCTCCACGGCCGTACCCCCAGCGAGCGGGCCACCTCTTCAATAGCAGGGGGCAGCGTGGCGAGCGTCGCCCGGATTCCGGTGAGCGCCAGCGGGAAGAACAGCACGACGTAGCCGGCGACGAGCATCGGTGCCTGCTCATAGAACGGCTGGGCATAGTGCAGCGTCATGTAGACGACCGCCAGAGCCACGGCGATTCCGGGCAGGGCACGCGTCAGATAAGCGCTCTGCTCGACCCCCCGGGAAAGCCGGGTCCGGCGCCGCCACGACCACAGTGCAATCGGGATCGCCGCGGCCGTCGCGATGAAGGCGGCGGCGAGCGAGTAGGTCAGCGTGGTGCGGGTGTCGGACAGGATGGAGGAGGGTGGCAGGGTGCTGGACCGGCCGCGGGCGAACCAGTCGCCGAGCGCAATGAGCGGCACGCCCAGCGCCAGGAACAGCAGCACCAGCAAGGCGGCGAGTGCGGGGAACCGGCCGCGTCCCAGCGGAATGTTGGCGGCCCTTCGCCCATCGGTCTTGATGCGGGCAAGGGGCGCCCCGCGGCTGATGCGAGATTCCCCGCAGACGACCAGTACCGCGAGCGCGCACAACACCAGGGTCAGCACCGAGGCCGAAGCGGTGTCGTAGGCCACGTGGTATTCGGTGAAGATTGCCGTAGCGAAGGTCTGGAAACGCAGGGCGGCGAACGCCCCGTACTCGCCGAGCAGGTAAAGGCAGACCAGGAGCGCTCCGCCGCCGAGGGCAGCCCTGGTGAGCGGGATCGTCACACGCCACAGCACGGACCAGCGGCCGTGGCCGAGGCTGCGGGCGACCTCTTCCAGCACCGGGTCGGCCCGGCGGAGGCTGGCAGCCACTGGCAGGTAGACCAGGGGATAGAGACCGCAGGTCATCACCAGCACGGCTCCCCAGTAGCCGCGGACGTTCGTCGTCAGTGATACCCAGGAGAAACCCTGGACGAATTCGGGCACAGCCAGCGGAAGGACCAGGGCCACACTCAGCGTCTTGCGGGCGGGCACGTCGGTGCGTTCCACCAGATAGGCGGCACCGAACCCGATCACAAGGGTCGCTGCCGTGACCGCAGCCGACAGCGCCACCGTGTTGCGGAGCAGCTGCCCGGCGATGGGGCGGTGCAACAGCCCGCGCGCAGGTGCCCATCCCGCGTGCATCGCCTGGATGACGACGAAGATCAACGGCGAGACCACCGCCAGCAGCACGACGGCGCTCACGACTGCCAGCGGCGACCAGCGCCGGCCCAGTGCGGTCAGAGCAGCCCCACGCTCTGCAGCAGCGCGAGGGCCTGCTTGCCGTCGCCGAGCTGCGCTGGTGGTGTTAGCGGGGCGACGCTGGCCAGCGGCTTGAGATCGGCCTTGGAGGTCACACCCGGACGAAGCGGATATTCGTAGCTGTGCGAGGTGGCAATGATCGTCTGGGCCGGCTCGCTCACCAGATAGGCGAGGAAGGCCTGCGCCGCTGCCGGGTGCTTGCTCGACGCCAGGATTCCGGCTCCGGAGACGTCGGCCAGGGCGCCCGGGTCGCCGGGCGCGAAGTACGTCAGCTTGGCGTTGAGGTGAGAAGCACCGACCTCGTCACGGAGTCGATACCAGTAGTAATGGTCGATGATTCCGCCCTTGATCTCGCCCTTGTCCACGGCCGCGATCAACGTCTCGTTGTCCTCGAAGGTCTTGCCGTTCGCTTTCAGCCCCTCCAGCCAGGCTTTGGCGGCGGCCTCTCCCTTCGTCGCGATGATCGCCGTGATGATGGGGGAGAAGTCGGTCTCGCCGGGCGCGATGCCGAGCTTTCCCTTCCAGTAAGGCTTCGTCAGGTCGAACACCGACGTGGGGACGTCAGCGGCGGGCACCGACTTGTTGACGGCAAAGGCCACCGTGCGGGCGGAGACCCCGACCCACTCACCGTTTGATGGGCTTGCATCGGCAGGCACCTGTGCGAGGGTGGAAGAAGCCACCTTTGCCAGCAGGCCGTGTTCGGCGACGGTGGTCAGGGCCGGCGGGTTCTCGGCGTAGAAGACATCCGCCGGGCTGGCAGCGCCTTCCTGCAGCAGCTGCCCTGCCAGCGACGCCTCGTCATCGGACTTCAGCTTCACCTTGACCCCGGTGCGCTTTTCGAAGTCGTCCACGAGCAGCTGGGCCGTCTCTTCATGCTGGCCGCTGTAGACCGTGATCGTCTGACCGCTGATCCCGCTCGCCGACGCGCTCGGCTTGGTCGCCGTTGATTGCGGCCTGCTCGTGCTGCTACCGCAGGCGGCCAAGGCGCCGACTGCACCGACTAAGCCCAATGCGACTGCCGGGACCCATACCCGACGCGTGCTGCAATGCTTACCCACTGATTCCCCTCGCCCATCGACTGAGGGAAGCCTGCCCTAAGTAGATGTGATTGGCGAGAGGACTACGACCATTGGCTAATGGGACCGGCGGTGAGCGGGCCGGCTCAGAACACCGACTCCGAGCATCGGCTCAGAAAACCTCGGTGAACAGATCCGTCATCGCGCGCCAGGAGAGTTCATCGGCGCGACGGTCGTATCGGATTGCCGGGTTACTGCCGTCGGCGCCCGGGCTCGTGAAGCTGTGCACTGCTCCGCCGTAGAGGTGCATCCGCCAGTCGACCCCAGCGGCGCGCATCTCCTGCTCGAAGGTCAGCCGCTGCTCGGGCGGGATGATCGGGTCGTCCGCGCCGATGCACACCAGGATCTTTCCGGTGATGACCCCAGCCTCTGCCGGTTTCTGGGTCGAGAGCCCGGAGTGAAAGCCAACGACGGCCTGCAGATCGACGCCGTCGCGGGCGAGTTCGAGTGCCATGGTGCCGCCGAAGCAGTAGCCGATCGCCGCCACCTGCTCACTGTCGGCGTACTCGTTGGCCAGCAGCACTTCCAGGCCCGCCCGGGCGATTCCGCGGGTGCCCTCAGCGCTGCCCATCAGCCCACTGAAACGCGGCCCGATCTCCTCCGGCGGCAGGGGTTGGCCGTCGCCGTAGTAGTCGAGCGCAAATGCCACGTAACCAAGCTCCGCCAGCCGTCGGGCGGTGCTCTTGGGGTGCGGGCTGAGGCCTCCTGCGTCATGCGAGATCAGGACTGCCGGTCGCTTGCCGGACCGGGAGTCGTCGAAGGAGATCTCGCCAACGAGTCGGAGGCCGTCGTAGGTGTATTCGATGTCTTCGGTGTGCACTGGACCTCCGCGTTGAGTGACGTACTGGTTGCGCTGCTAGCTGGTGGCGGCCTTCATGATCAGCTGGGCGTACGCGGCGGCACCGGCTTTGTTGAGGTGCAGGCCGTCCCGGTAGAACCAGCCCGGATTGGCGTTGGCGATGGCGTTCCAGTCGATGAAGGTGACGTTGCGGAAGTGCGATGCCACGCTCGGGATGTTTTGGTTGTTGATGCCTTCCCAGTCGCGCGGAACGTGATCATTGAGCAGGATCACGCGGCGGCGATCGCTGAGCTGGGAAAGCACACTCGACAGCTGCGAGGGGTTGATGACTCCGTTGTTGCCGATGTGGATCTCGACGATGGGTCCGAGCCTTCCGGCCGCATGATCGGCGGCGACGGTGTTGAGCACGCGGTAGGCCTGGATCCCTTCCACCGCATCGACCCAGACGTGGGCGTCCAGCGCATCGAGCGCGGGTTGGGCCCCGAGCAGTACGGAGTCGCCGAAAGCGCTGACGTACGGGGTC
This sequence comes from uncultured Actinomycetota bacterium, assembly GCA_963737695.1. Taxonomy (GTDB): domain Bacteria; phylum Actinomycetota; class Actinomycetes; order Frankiales; family Frankiaceae; genus DATAZK01. The sequence continues at coordinate 637,461 of CAVTTQ010000008.1, read as the reverse complement.
GTGATGACCGGCCGTGGCACCGCAGCGTGCGTCGGGGTGACCGTGCCGTTTGCCGTTGTGGGCTTGGTGTGGGCTTGGTTGTGGGCTTGGTGGCGGGCTTGGTGGGTGTTGTCGCGCCGGTCTTGGGCAGGGCGGTCGGCGCGGCGGTGGGGCCGGCGCTCGGGTGCACGACCGGACTCGCCGGGGGTGTTGTCGTCGGCGGAGCGGCAGCCGGGGGGAAGGCTGTGCTGGATCCGACGGCGCCGGTGGGCGCAGCTGCTGAGCTGGACTGGGCGGCGCCGATCAGGACGGCAAAACAGGCCAGCCCCGTGACGACGCCGATCAGCGGGCGCAGATCTTCGATTCTGTACGGGCGGGACGGGAGTTGAGGCGTCCTCCCTTCGCGTATCGGACGTTCGACGAGGCGGTAGCTCGCCTCTGCCAATAACAGGATCAGGCCGATCCTGGCGAACTGGATGACCCAGATCGGCCCGCTGACATCAATTCCGGGCCGCGTGACGACGACGACCGGCCAATGCCAGAGGTAGATCGAGTACGAGCGTTGACCGATGCCGCGCAGGATGGGTCGCTCGAGGAGCCAGCCGACCTTGCTGTGTCCGGAAACGATCACGCAGACCACGACGACGGCAAAGGCGTCGAAGAGCAGGAACCCGCCCCGATAAAGGCCCGGCGTGTATTCGCTTTGGTGGAAGAGCATCCAGACCACGACCGCGAGCGAGACCGCCGCGGCCGCATCGGCGCACCACCGCGCTGGAGCGCTCCGCACCCATCCGGCCGAACTCCAGCCGTCACCACCTCCGCGCTGTGTCCTGCGGTTGAGGACGAGCACGGTCAAGGCCCCCACCGCCGAGCCGAGGAAAAGTCCCATGCTGTGGGTGTCGGTGCCGAAGTAAACCCGGGAGGAGTCGGTCTCGTACGGGACGTTGTCGCTGATCGCGATGACGGCCATCGTGATCGTCGACGCGGCGGCCAGCAGGAACGCCAGCATGACCACGCGATCGACACGGATGGGGCGTCCTTTGTTGCGCTTCCAGGCGATTCCCGTCACCAGCAGGATCAGTCCCGGCCACAACAGGTAGTACTGCTCTTCGATCGCCAATGACCAGAGGTGTTGCAGCATCGGCGGACGTCCGGTGCTGACGAAGTAGGACTGGTGGTCGCCGATGAGCCACCAATTCGTCACGTAGGTCAGGCTCGATATGACGCTGCCGCGAAGCGTGGCGAGCTCGTCACGCCAGAAGAAGACGCAGACGAAGATGACGACCAGGATGAGCGCGGCCACGGCGGGGAAGAGTCGTCGGATCCTTCGCCGGTAGAACCTGCATCGCGCGAAGCGCACCCTGCTGGGTGATCTCGGTGAGGAGCAGCCGGGTGATCAGGTATCCGCTGATGACGAAGAAGAGGTCGACGCCGAGGAACCCGCCCGGAATCAGTGTCGGGTCGAGGTGAAAAAGCATGACAGCCAGGACTGCCAGTGCCCGCAGGCCATCGAGTCCGGGCAGTCGGGTCGTGCGAGCGGACCGTCGACCCGTCGGCTTTCTTCTGGGTTCAGGATCGCGTGGCGCCGGAAAGTAGGACGCCGGAGCCGACGCTGCGGTGACCGGCGGTTCGGTCACCAACTGCTCGGTGGACATCAGCATCCTTCCAACACGAAGGCCGCCGAACGACCACTCTCAACTAGCGCCACGATAGAGGTTTCGGCGCGGGTCTCGGCGCCGGTGAGGCCCGTGTCGAGGGCCAACTAGCGAGTGTTGGGGGCAGTGTCGGGGGCTACGTACTGGATCGGCGGTCCCATGACCTCCGCCTTCAGAAACTTTTCGCTTCGGGCAAATAATTTGTAACGTTTTGTGTACGTCACAAGCACACCCAGTAGCAGATCATGGCCGGGGTCGGTGACCTCGATGGGTTCGCTGTCTGCGCAGTCCTCGGATGTCACGCGCAGCCGTTGTGGTCGCCCATTTCCTTCGATGTCCGCGGAGGATTCGCGCCCACCCCAGATCCCCACGAGACGGTCGTTGAGATAAAGCTCCGCCGGATACCGGAAGTACTGCCGGCGTAGGCGCGTGATCCGAATCGTCACGGGTCGTACTCCTGTCTGAAGGCGGATTTATGAGCGCGTGTAGGTTCCCGCTCATGGCTGTGAAACGACCGGTGGCACTCGTGACGGGCGCCTCCCGCGGCATCGGTAAGGCTGCTGCAATCGACCTGGCCAAGGCGGGATACGACGTCGCGGTGTCGGCTCGCACTCTGCACGAGGGCGAGGGCCGCTACACCGACGGCACCGTCCTGCCAGGCGCCCTGGATACCACCGTCGCGGCGATCGAGGCCGAGGGCGGCCAGGGATTCGGCGTGCGCATGGATGTGCTTGATCATGCCTCCCTCGTCGACGGAGTTGCGGCGACGATCGCGCATTTCGGCGGGATCGACGTGCTGGTCAACAATGGCATCTATCAGGGCACCGGGACGATGGTCGATTTCCTCGACCTCGACTTCGCCGACCTGCACAAGATCTTCGAGGGCAATGTCTTCGGTCAGCTGGTGCTGATCCGGGAAGTGCTGCCGCAGATGGTCTCACGTGGCGGCGGCACGATCATCAACATGATCTCGGCCACCGCTTACCGCGATCCGCCCGGCAAGATCGGCAGCGGCGGCTGGGGGATGGCTTACGCGATGTCCAAGGCGGCGTTCTCCCGCGTCGCCCCCCTCCTGGAGGTCGAGCACGGCGAAGAGGGGATCCGCTCCTTCAGCGTCGACCCCGGCTACGTGGTGACCGAGACGGCCGAGGCCCGCGGCACCGGTGGCGAATTCTCCGAGCATTTCGCGGTCGCGACCCCGCCGGTGATCGGTGCGGCCATCGCCTGGCTGGCCACCAGTCCGGAAGCCGACGAGCAGCGGGGCAAGATCGTCATCGCCCAGCGGGAGACCAAGCGCCGGGGCTTGCTGCCCGGCTGGCCCCCGGCGGATTGGGCCAACCCCGAAAAGGCCAAGCGGGCCCAGGCCCAGTAGCCCGGAAATCCGATGGGCCGGTAGTTAATGAGCAGACGACCGGTGGCCCTGCCGCTGTGGCGCGACGATCAGCTCGAGGTCTTGCGATCGGCGCTTGAACGGGCCAGGGCCGGCATTCCCACCCTGCTCGTGATCGAGGGCCACGCAGGCACCGGCAAGACGACCCTGCTCAGCGAGCTCACCGAGCTGGCACCCGACTTCCAGACGCTGGCCGCCGAGGGGCTGGAGGATGAGCGGTTTCCCTTCAGCCTGCTGGCGCAATGGGGCGTGACCCTTTCGCCGGGGGTTGGGTCTGAGGCGCCGCCATTCGTGGCGGCACAGGCGCTGCGTGAGCATCTTGACGCATTGCGTGCAGATTCGCCGGTGTTGCTCGTGGCGGAGGATCTGCACTGGGCCGACCCGGAGTCGGTCGAGGCTTTGACGTGGCTGATGCGGAGGGCATCGGGCGACCAGATGCTCATCGCTGCGTCCACGCGTCCGCTTGGGCCCCAGCAGCATTCCGGTTGGCAGCGGTGGATCGCCGGCCGCGATCACAGCCTGCATCTGACGTTGACCGGTCTCACGGAGGCCGAGGCCGCGAGCCTGATCGCGCAGCGCCGGCCCGGGATGAGCGCTGAGGCGGCACGCCGGCTCTGGCAACACACGTCGGGCAATCCGCTCTACTTGACGGCGCTGCTGGAGGAATACGACGGCGAGGAGCTGACCCGAATGCGGGTGCTTCCCGCGCCGGCCGAATTCGCCCAACTTCTCGGGGTTCGGGTAGCCCGGCTGCCGGGGTCGGCTGCGGCGCTGCTTCGGGCGGCCTCGGTGCTGGGATCGGGGTGGCTCTCGCTTCCTGACGTCGCCGCGGTCGCCCGGGTGGACGATTCGGCCGAGGCGGTTCAGGTGCTGCTCGAGTCGGGTCTCATCCAGGCCCGCGTCCCGGACGGGGCGCTCTCGCTGCGGACGGTGCACGCTTTGGTCCGGGCCGGCGTCTACCAGCAGATCCCGTTGCCGCAACGGCGTGCCCTGCACCGCCGGGCTGCCGACGGCGCTGCGTCCCCGGCAAGCGCTCTCGAGCATCGGATGGCCGCGGCTGAGCAGTACGACGACGCGCTCGCCGAACAGATGCTGGATTACGCCCAAGGCCTTTACGTCCAACGTTCTTACCGCCTTGCCGCGCAGTACCAGCGGTGGTCGAGCGCGCTCACCGCGCAACCGGGCCTGCGGCAGCAGCGGTGGCTCGACTCGCTCTTCTCCAGCGTGATGGCCCGTGACCTGCAGGCCGTTCACGACGTTTCCGCCGACGTGCGCAATGCCGCCGACACCGCCCGCGCCGGCTTGGTGCTCGGGGTCCTCGCGGCTTGGGAGCGAAGGTTCACTGACGCGATCGCCGCCCTGGAGCCGGCGGCGCAGGTCAGTGCGGACACCAGTGCTGACACAGCTGACCCGGTGCTGGCGTATCGCCTGGCGGTCCTGCTGTCCTGGGCGCGTCTGGGAGCCGGTCATCCCACCCCTGCCATCGAGGCGGGACTGGCGAGGGCCTCGGCAATGGATATCCAAGACCCGGGTGTCACGGGCCTGGCGATGGCTGCCGGGGGTCAGGTGCGGGTGCGGCTGGAAGGTCTGGAGGCCGTGGTGCGAGCTTTTGAGGCCATGCCCGATCTTCCCGAAAGGGCCACGACCGTGGCGCTGCAGGCGACGAATCGGCTGGCCTTTCGCGGGACGCTGAGGGCTCGGCTCGGGCGGTATGCACAGGCCATCGAGGATCTGATCGAAGCGACCCGGCGCATTCAGGAGGGGGTCACGGATTTCGGTGGCGGTTCGGTCCACGCAAGTCTCGCGCAGGCCCACTGGATGCGAGGCGACTGGAATCGGGCCCGCTTGAACATGCGCCTGGCCATAGACATCGGAGGCTCGTTCACCCATTCGATGGTGCTCGCCACGGCTCCGGTGATCGCGATCGGAGACGGTCGGTTCGACGAGGCGGACGCCGGCCTCCAGCAAGCGCACGACCGGCTCACCGCGGCGCCGTGGCCCGAGGCCTGCCAGCTGTTGATCACCACGCGCGTGATCGACCGGCATGCGCGTGGCACCCGGGCGGCGCGTGCCAGCCTGCTGGCGGACCTGCGGGCCACCTTGCTGGCACCCAGCGAACTGACGGTCGCCGGGCCGATGGGGCGCCTTCATCTCGGCCTGGCAGCCGTCTGGGCCCGCGAGACCACGTTCGCGCAGAGTCAGGCCGATCAGCTGGCGGCCGAACGCCAGCCTGCGCCCTGGGTCGAGGCGGCCCAGCAATGGTTGCTGGGGTTGATCGCCGAAGCGAAGGGCGACGGCACGGGGGCACTTCGCTTCCTGAAGCAGGCCATTGCCGATGCGGATTTCGAGCTCCCGCTCTACCGGGGCCATTTTCTGGTCGATCACGCCCGGATCGCTTATCTGATGGGAGATCGGGGCACCGCCGACCAGTCATTGGAGGCCGCCGACCAGATCTACCGTCGCCTCGGAGCCAAGCCCTACCTGGGCGCTGTCGCGGCGTTACGGGCCGATCAGCCCGCGTCCACAGAGCCGTCGGCGATCGTCGTCCCGCTGACCGATCGCGAGAGGGACGTGCTCACCTTGCTGGCGGCGGGGATGAGCTACGCGCAGATCGCCCGAGACCTCTTCATCACCCAGCGCACGGTCGGCTACCACCTGTCCAACATCTACGGCAAGGCAGGCGTCAACTCGCGGCATCGGCTTACGGAGCTGGCCCGTCGTGAACCGCTGCGCTTCGGGCTGGTTGCCACGAGTTGACGCCTACTTCTGCCGGCGAGTTACTTCGGCTCCTGCTACTCCGTCGTGGGCAGCCAAGCCCCGTGCAGACCCAGCGGCACCCGCTGGGGCAGGTGGACGGTCGCGATCGGACCGTCCGTCGGCGCTTCGGCAGGAAGGACGAGCAACTGGCTGGACAGGTCGGTGCGGTCAGTCGCGATGACGGTCCACCAGCCGTGGGTCGGGTCCGGATCCCCGGGCCGGGGGATGTAGCACTGCTCCCCGACCGCGAGGTTGCCGGCCTGCCACAAGTCGAAGCGGCCACTGGCGGTGTCATACCAGCCGAGGGTGTCGGCATCTCCGGTCAGGATCGAGCGATCGGTGGTCTTCAAGGAGGTGCCGATCACGCGATGGCTCTGGGTCAGGCTCCGGTCGTCGATACGGGGGAACTCCATGTTGCGGTCGGTCAAGGTCTCGTGAACGACCTGGCCGCCGGCCGGCCGCAGATGCATGCGGGCAAGCGATCCGGTGACGCTGCCGGGAACGAATCCGCCCGGGGCCGTCCACCTGACGTAATCGAGCACGACGGTCATTTCGCCGTCTGGCTGCTGGGTTTCGTAGGCGTTGGCGGTGTGCCAGAGCCAGCAGGTCTCGGTGGTGATCCACCGCGTGGCGCTGCCGTCGCGGGGGATGAGGGCGATGCGGGTGCCCTCGTCGGGTTCCCATGACATCGGTGAGCCGCCCGCCATCGCCGCTGCGAGGTCGAAGAAGAACGGGCCGAGCACCAGCACGATGTAGTGCGGCGTCAGCGCCATGTCGTGGATCATGACGGGGCGTGAAACGCCTTCGATCGGTGTCGCCGCTCGCAGCGTCTCGCCGTTCCTGCCGATGACCGACCAGGTGAGGTAGGGCTCCTCGAGCGAGTAGCAGAAGGCGAACATCTCGCCGGTGGCCGGGTCGACCTTCGGGTGGGCGGTGATGCCGACGGGCAGCGTGTCGCCGAAGGTCTCGCGTCCGAGAGTCTCCAACTCGGGGGAGATCTGGAACGGGTTGCCCCCTTCGGCGAGTGCGAGCAACCGACCTGCGTGGCGGACCACGTTGATGCCGGGCAGATCCTTCATCGTGTGGGCCAGATCGGGACCGACGAGCTCGGCGCCCGGGCGTGTACATGATGTCGGTGATCCCGGGCCACAGCGCATGCCCGGCCGCCTCTTCGGCGATCACGGCGGGCGTACGCACGAAACGGTTCGTGTAGCGGGCGGCGCCGTCGCGGAGCGGACCCGGTGCAGCATCCCGTCGCCGTCGAGCGGATACAGGTAGCCGCCGAGCGGTGGAAAGCGCGGGTTCGGGCCGTTGCGGATGTAGTCGCCGTCGAGCTCCGGCGGCAACTCGCCTTCGACCTTCAGGTCGGCGACGTCGACCTCCCCACCTGGGGAGCGAACAGCCCCCTGCAGGTGCGGCTCTTTCGACTGGTCGATCGGCTGGGGGATCTGGTTCGTCACCATGGGGTCAGCGTCCCATCGAATGTGCGTGAGTGGTGGAAGGTATTGTGGTCGGCCTGGTTGCCGCCAGGCGCTTGATCGGCCTGGCCGGCTCCATCGGCAGCCCGCTTCGTGTAGGAGATCGCAAAGAGGATCAGCCCGATCGGGACCACCCAGTTCAGCAGCAGGTCGACCGGACGCGGTGCCTGACTTCGGTGCCGTGGCCGGATCGATGGCGCCGGCCAACAAGTGTCCCAGCGCCATCACGGCGACAACCGCACCCCAGACCGCGCTGATCCGCCGGTTCACAGCCCGAAAGACGGGGGAGTGCCAGTACTCGCGCGGAACCGATTCGCGGGCGTACTGCTCGGTGAAGGGAACCGTCACAGCAGATCCGAGCATCACGAGGGCCAGCACTCCGGCCGCTGTGCCGCGGCCGTAGTCGGCCACCCAGTTGCGGACCGAGTCACCGCCGACGAAGCAGCTGACGGCCAGCACGCCGAACGTGGCGATGCCGGCCAGGTCAATAACCTTGAAACCGCCGCTTTCCCTGTCCTTGAGGGCGAACCAGAGGGCCACCGCCGCGGCAGCAAGGGCCGCAAAGCCGGCGGCGTTCGCCCCCCTTCGCTCGATCATCACGCTGAACAGGGCCCAGGGAATCAGGCTGAGAAACATCTTCTTGGCGTTCATGTCTAGCTCCTTTCGGATGGCCGCTACGAGATTTCTATGCCGCCACGACACCGTTGACCCTGGTGAGAACTAACAGTCTTGCGACCTGTCCGCGGGCTAGGTTCGGGCCGTGACCACGTCACTGATCTCTCAGCTCACGGTGATCGCGGTCGCTGCCGTGCTGGCACCGGTGCTGTCGCAGCTCAGCGGCAAGCTGGCCATACCGGGGGTGGTCTTCGAGATCGTGCTCGGTGTCCTGATAGGACCGCAGCTGCTGGGATGGACCGAACCGACGGGAATCATCCTGGTTTTCGCCAATTTCGGCCTGGCCATGCTGATGTTTCTGGCCGGCGCGGAATTGGATCTGCCACAGCTGCGCGGTGGGCCGCTCAAGCTTTCGCTGCAGAGCTGGGGGTTTTCGCTCGCGCTGGCCTCGCTCGTCGGGGTCGCGATCTTTGCCACCGGACACAAACACGGCGAGTTCGTGACGAGTATGGCGCTCAGCACGACGGCTCTCGGAACGTTGTTGCCCGTCATCCGTGACAACGGGCTTGTCGACACCCGCCTCGGCCGCCACATTCTCGCCGTCGGAAGCATCGGTGAGTTCGGCCCGATCGTGCTGGTCGCTCTCATCCTGAGCGGTCAGGATCCTGGGGTCACCATCGCGCTACTGCTGAGCTTCGTAGCGATCGCAGCCCTGACGGCTATGGCCGCCGGCCGTACCTGGGGACGGCGGATCACCGGGCTGGTGCGCCAAGGCCTGCACTCGAGTTCGCAGCTGCCCATTCGGCTGTCGCTGCTGGTGATCATCACGATGGTCTTTCTGGCCAGCCATCTCGGGCTGGACCTCCTGCTGGGCTCGTTCTCCGCCGGCGTCATCGTTCGGATCGCCGTCGCCGAGCGAGATGACGTGGACCAGGTGGCGATCTTTCGCGGGAAGATCGAGGCGGTCGGTTTCGGGTTCCTGGTGCCGGTTTTCTTCATTGTCAGTGGCATGAGCCTCGATCTGACGACGTTCGGACGACACCCTCGGGCACTGCTGTGGATTCCGCTGTTCGCCCTACTGATGCTGGTGATCAGGGGCCTTCCGATCATGTACGTCTACCGCCGCGAGCTCCCCTCGCCGGGGCAGCGCCGAGCGCTGGCTCTGATGGCGGCAACCGGACTCCCGCTCATCGTCGTGATCACCACGATCGGGGTGGCCGACGGCCGGATCACCACCCAGATCGCCTCGGCACTGGTCGCGGCCGGCATGATCACCGTGCTGCTCTTCCCGACGATGGCGGTGCGGATCGCCCGCAAGGCCGGGGTCCCCACACCTGCCGACTCGGTCGCGCTTTAGGAGCGAGTACGGTCCGCCTCCATGACGACGGCGCAGACAAAGCAAGCAAGGCAGACGATGCCCGCCTGGCGCGTGCACGGGTTCGGCGAGCCGCGCGACGAGTTCGTGCTTGATGAGGTCGCGGTGCCCACCAGCAGGTGACCTGGAAAACCTTGGGATGAACCTGGGCGGCTGGGTCCCCCTGGAGGAAGGGATGGAGCCGTTCACCGACTGGGTTCTCCTGGACATGAGGACCGCCGCCCTCGCGCTGCCCGACGTGACGATGAGTCGCGGTACGTATCCCGTTCCCGTGGGCCGCCCCTACATCTCGGGTCAGGAGGGGGTGGGCATCGTCATCGAGGCTTCACCGGGGCGCCAAGACCTGCTCGGCCAACGGGTCGCAGCGGTTTGCATTCAGCCGTTCGGGAGCCTGGCGCCGATCTCGGTCGGCATCTCCTCGATTTTCCTGGTCCCCGACGTGCTGTCCGACGAAGATGCCGCCGGATTCGTCATCGCGGGCCACACCGCCTACCACGCCGTAGTACGCCGAGGGAAGGTTGCCGCAGGCGAGACCGTCATGGTCACCGGAGCGGCCGGGGGGCTCGGCTCGGCGTGCGTGCAGTTGTGTGTGGCGGCCGGCGCGCGTGTCTTCGCGGTGGTCGGCGGCAAGGAGAAGGCCGACTTCTGCCGAGAGCTCGGCGCCGAGCCGATCGATCACCTCGACACCGATGTCGTCGCCGCAGCCCGGGAGCTCACCGGCGGCCTCGGCGTGAACATGATCGTCGACCCGGTTCAGGGGGAGATGGGCGGCATCCTGCGCGGCGCGCTCGCCCCAGACGGGCGTCACGTGCTGTGCGGCCACGCCGGCGGACTGGTGCCGCACGACCCGCACTTCTACCTGTTCAACCACACCCTCGTCGGGGTGACCCTCGGTGGTTATCCCCGACCGGAGATGGTGCGGATCCACGCCGAGACGCATGCGGCGCTGACGGAGCTCTTCGAGCAGGGCAAGTATCGGCCGCTGGTCACGCGGGTCGTCGATTTCGCCGACGTGCCGGCTGCGGTCACCGACCTGGCGGAGCGCCGGACCATGGGCCGGGTGGTCGTGCGGCTCGCCGGAGTCTGACCGGTCCCGCGACGTGTGAGACGACCGTCACGTCGCCATCTCCGGATTCCAGGCGCACAATACAGAGGTGCCTCACAAAGTTGTGCCTCAAGATGTGGCTCTTCAAGAGCTGGAGCCTCATCATGAGTCTGCCCATGAGGTGACGGCTGCGGAGGTCTTCGACCTCTACATCGGCAGTCACCACCGCTTGCGACGCGTCGTCGACGACGGCATGTCCCTTTGCGGCCTGTCGCTCACCCGTACCAAGGCGCTCGAGCATCTGCGCGTCCACGGGCCGGTAAACCAGCGCGAGCTCGCCGCCGTTTTCGGTCACGCGCCGCGTTCCATCACTGACCTGATCGACGGGCTGGAGCGGGACGGCCTAGCCGTGCGCAAGGACGATCCCTCCGACCGGCGCGCCAAGCTGGTGGAGATCACACCTGAGGGGCGGGCCGCGGTCGCGACCGGCATGGCGATCCACGGCCAGCTGATCGAGCGCATCTTCGGCGCGCTTGACGCCGGTGATCGTGCTGAGCTCGCCCGCCTGCTGGAGCTGCTCAAGACCTCCAGCGACACGGCCGCCGCAGATATCCCCGCTACCCAGTCACCCGAGACTCACCCAAGACCAATCCCTGAACCCACCCCAGAACCCACCCCAGAACCCGCCCCAGAACTAGGAGTGCCCGTGTCTTCCGCTACCGCCATCGGGACGCGCTCTCCAGCCGCCAAAGATCATCGTTGGCTCCTGCTGGTCATCGTCTCCACTGCACAGCTGATGGTCGTCCTCGACGCGACCATCGTGAATATCGCTCTCCCGTCTGCCCAGACGGCGCTGCACTTCGGCAACGACGCCCGGCAGTGGGTCATCACTGCTTACGCGCTCGCCTTCGGCAGCCTGCTGCTCCTGGGCGGCCGCCTCGGCGACATGTTCGGACGCAAGCGCGCCTTCCTGACCGGCATGGCCGGCTTTGCCATCGCGTCTGCGGTCGGCGGCGCTGCCGATTCGTTCGGCGTCCTCGTCACCGCCCGCGCCTTCCAGGGTGCGTTCGGCGCGCTGCTGGCGCCGTCGGTCCTGGCGACTCTGGTCAGGACCTTCACCATCCCGAGCGAGCGCGCCAAGGCGTTCGGAATCTTCGGGGCAGTGGCCAGCGGGGGAGGTGCCCTCGGACTGGTGCTGGGCGGCATCCTGACCGAGTACCTGTCATGGCGCTGGTGCCTTTACGTGAACCTCGGGTTCGCGACCGTCGCTGGACTGGGTGCCCTGCGCTACATGGAGAACGAGAAGCCGGCGACGCGGCCGCGTATCGATTTCCTGGGCGCAGTGCTGGGTTCAGCAGGTCTGTTCGCCCTGGTCTACGGTTTCTCGCACGCTGAGACCGCGGGTTGGGCCAGCCGGGTGACGATCGGTGCCCTGATCGCCGGCGCCGTGCTGCTGGTGGCCTTCGTTGCCGCTGAGCGGCGCGTCAACCACCCGCTGCTGCCGCTGCACGTGGTCACCGACCGCACCCGCGGAGGTGCTTACGTCGCCGTCGGCATCGCCGGCATCGCGATCTTCGGGGTCTTCCTGTTCCTCGCCTACTACCTGCAGGTGGTCAAGCACTTCAGCCCCATCGAAAGCGGCTTGGCCTTCCTGCCCATGATGGCGTGCATCTTCCTGAGCGCGACCACCTCGACCATCGTGCTGCTGGGACGCTTCGGCCCGCGGGCGCTGATCACCTCCGGCATGGTGACCGGCGGCATCGGAATGCTCTACCTCGCGCAGCTCAGCCCCAACAGCAGCTACGTCAGCGGCGTGCTGCCCGGCCTCATGATCATGGGCCTCGGCTTCGGCGCGATCATGGCTCCGTCGATGAACACCGCCACCAGCGGCGTCGCACCGCAGGACGCCGGGATCGCCTCGGCCATGGTCAACACCATGCAGCAGGTCGGCGGATCGATCGGCACCGCGGTGCTCTCGACCGTCGCCGCTTCAGCCGCGACCAGCTACGCCGTCGGCCACTCGCCGTCGGTCGGACTCGCCGCAGCGGCAGCGACCCATGGCTACACGATGGCCTTCACCGTGGCAGCCATCTTCTTCGCCTTCGGCGCGATCGTCTCGGTCACGCTGCTTCCGTCGAGGAAGTCAAACCTCGAGCGCCAGCAGCGCATCGCCGAGGGGCTTACAGGCGATGCACTTGCCGGCGATGCAGTGGCCGGCGATGAAGAGGCCCCGCTCCAGATAGCCCACGTCTGATCGGATCGCTCGTTACTGACCGGATCGCGGACTACTGATCAGGTCCGGTCGTAGCGAGTCGGCGGGTACGGATGCTTGTCGGTGAGCGGATACAGCTCGCCTTCCGCCTCCTGCCGGCGGACCTCGGCGCCTTCTTCCTCATAGGACTCGTCGGCGCTGGGGTCCACGACCGGAGCCGAGTCGGTGGCCGGCGGCACGTCGTCGGGGTCATAGGCGTCAAGGCCCGCCTCGACCCGTTCGCGTTCGGTGCGTCTGGCCAGAGCGTCATCGTCGGGGTGGGCAGACGCGCCGCCGTGTTCGCGTCTGTCGCGGTGGGGAACCGGGTCGGTGGAGTCGGTGGAGTCGGTGGAGTCGGTGGAGTCATTGCTGTCGAGCGACATCGTGCCTCCCTGCGTAGCGGTGCGCTCAGGTCTCCTCAGACCATTTACTCAGATCACGTACTCAGACTGCTGACGCTAGACCCGCGCGGGATAGCGTGCGGCCCTCGTCCCCGGCGGATTGCCCACACCCGGAACCGCGTCAGGGTTCACCACCGTCAGCTCGCATTCCAGCCCGTCGGGATCACGGAAGAAGACGCTGAGGATCTGGCCGAAATCGGTCACGAAATCGTCGGCGGCCCCGCGCTCCATCAGCCGGTCACGCATGGTCTCGAATGCCTCCAACGAGGAGGCCTGCAGCGCGAGGTGGTCGATGCGACCCCGGCCGAACATCGGGGTCTGCCGGTCGGCCTCGGTGTTGCCCTCGATCTGAAAGACGTTGAGCTCGGCTCCGGGCCCGATCTTGATGATCGAAAGGCGCGGGCCGCTTCCGTCTTTGAATTCGGCCCCGTCACGCATCACTTCGGCCTCGAAGATGTCGCGGTAGAACGCGTGCAGCCGTTCGCTGTCGTTGGTGAGGGTGGCTACGTGGTTGAACCCGCTCAGAAGCATGGCCTGACTCTAGAACCACGCCTCAAAGAACCACGCCTCAACGCAGATCGGCGGGAGCACCCTGCTGGATGCTCCCGCCGATTCTGTTGTGCTGTGAGCGGTTACGCGCCGACTGCGGGACCCGCGTGCGGCAGCGTGATCGTCTTGTACTCGAGGTAGGCGTGCAGCCCCTCGGGACCGAGCTCGCGGCCGAGGCCGGACTCCTTGTAGCCGCCGAACGGCGCGGCGAAGTCCATCGGCGACATGTTGTTGACCGCCACCGTGCCGGTACGAAGCCGCCGGGCGATGTCGGTCGCCGCGCCGGTGTCCGCCCCGTACACCGCTCCCGACAGGCCGTAGGACGTGTCGTTCGCGATCCGGACGGCGTCGTCGGGCCCGTCGTACTGGATGACCGAGAGCACCGGCCCGAAGATCTCCTCCTCGGCGATGGTCATGTGGTTGTCGACGTCGGCGAAGACGGTGGGGGAGACGAACCAGCCGCGGTCCTGGTCGGACGGGCGGCCACCGCCGGTGACCACGCGGGCGCCCTGCGCCTTGCCCTTCTCGATGTAGTCGAGCACGCGGGTGCGCTGACGGTCTGCGACCAGCGGGCCGATCTCGGTGGTGGCGTCCAGGGCGGTGCCGACCTTGAGCGCGCCGACCTTGGCGGCGAGCGCGTCGACGACCTCGTTGTAACGCGACTTCGGCGCCAGGATGCGGGTCTGGGCGATGCAGGCCTGGCCGTTGTTCATCAGGCCGTTGCTCACGATGTGGCCCACGCGCGGCGTCGAGGTCGGCGTCGTCGAGCACCACAGCGGCGGACTTGCCACCGAGCTCGAGGGTGACGCGGCGCAGGTCGCGCGCGCAGAGCTCGGCGATGTGCCGGCCGGCGACGCCTGAACCGGTGAAGGAGATCTTGTCGACGCCCTTGTGGGTGACGAGGTGCTCGCTGTTCTCCCGGCCGGCGGCGACGATGTTGAGCACGCCCGCGGGCAGGCCGATCTCCTGCGCGACCTCAGCCAGCAGGTAGGCGTCCAGCGCGGTCTCCGGTGACGGCTTGAGCACCACGGTGCAGCCGGCGATCAGCGCGGGGGAGAGCTTGAGGGCGGTGACGAACAGCGGGACGTTCCAGGGGACGATCGCGCCGACGACGCCGACGGCCTCCTGGCGCACCAGCACCGGGCCCATGACGCCGGCGCGCTCTTCCTCGAAGGGGAAGTCCGGGCCCATGCCCGAGTAGTAATCCATCACCATGGTGGACGCGAAGACCTGCATCATCACCGAGCTCGAGACCGGGCATCCGGTCTCGGTGGAGATGACCTCGGCGAATTCCTGGTAGCGCGCCTGGATCGCCTTGGAAAGCTGCCCCAGCAGCTCGGCCCGCTCGAGCGGCGAGGTCTTCGCCCACGGACCCTCGTCGAACGCGAGGCGGGCGGCCGCGACCGCCCGGTCGATGTCAGCCTTGGACGCCTCGGGCACCCGGCCGGCGATCTCCTCGGTGGAGCTGTTGATGATGTCGATGGTGGCCGTCCCCTGCGGGGCGACGTACTCACCGCCGATGAACAACTTGTCGTAAACCTGCACGGAAGCTCCTGGTCTGCCCGGATCACGCCCGCTGCGAGCGGTTTCCACGCTCGAAAGATGAAGGTGGTACCACCCGATGGTGACATCCGAACGACCTGCTGTCATGCATCGGGTCGCTTCTACGCTGTCAGCTGTTAGGAGTTCACCAGCTCATCGGCAGGCCGGTCCGGAGGTCGGTGTCCTGCGGAGCTGAGCTTGCGGCGCCGGATGAAGAACGCGGCGATCAGCACCAGCAGCAGCACACCTGCGGCGATGACGAGATAGACCCAGGTGTCCGAGCTCGCATTGGAGCGCGCCAACGTGGCCGCAGCAACCCCCGACGCCGGGAACGTGATGGTCGCCTTGGCGCTGCGTTGCAGGAGGCCACTGCGCAGCGTGATGACGGCGGCCCATGGCCCGGCCGGCAGTCGCTTGTCGAGGGTGATCTTGACCGGCTCGGTGTCGCCGATTGCCAGGGTCGTCCCGAGGGTCGCGGAGAAAGGTCCGGCGCTCAGCCCGCCCGGGCCCTTCGAGAGTGTGAGGGTCCCGTTCATGTCCAGTGCGCGCCCGCCGGTGTTATGCACCGTGGCGAGAACGAGTGCCGAACCGTCCGTGGCGCGCTCGGCCGTCAGCGAGTTGATGGTGAAGTCGGACGCCGGTGCTCCGCCCGGGCCGATGGACAGGTAAAGCCGGATCCCGACCCGGCTTACCTGCACCACGCCTTTGCCGTCGGCTGGTGCTGACCTGATCTCCGCCCAGACGACGCCGTACTGCTCGCCCGGAGCTGCATTCCTGGGGACGGCAATCGTGACAGTCGAAATGGCCTCGGCCCCGGCCGGGATATCGGGAGTTGCCGGGGTGACCGAAGTCCAGGTGGAGAGGTCGTTCGCGCTGTGACCCGAGCTGCCGACGAAGGAACCTTTCGAGATGGTGGCGGCCGCGGCATAGAGGGTCACCTTCGCCGTCGACGTGGTCGTGTTGGAGACTGCCAAGCGCCGGTGGATCGTGGTCCCGGGGGCCAGATGATCAATGATGTAGACCCGGGCCCGCGGATCCGCGCCAGCGCTCACCGGCGCGTCCAGGAGACGCAGGCCGATCCCGCCCGCAGCTGCCTCGCCGGCAGGAGTCGGCGCGGCAAATACCGGCGCCGCGAAGATGACGGCTGCGGTAGCGGCGACGACCACCGTAAGCGCCAGATACCGAAATCGGCGCAGGGAATGTGAATTCTTGGAAGGCAAGTACCAAGGGATGGATTTATTCGTCACGTACTGCATCTGGTCATCGGATGCCCTTCGCCCTCATGGATCTTGGGCCAGAGCGCAGCAGTCCTGCGTTCTCGGCAATTCCTTCGTGCCGGCCGAAGAAATACTGAAGCAAAATCCCACTCGCCGGAAGCCAAATCTAAATTGCTTGAGGGTGCGAATTCTGGCCAATCTAAACCTGCCAATTTCGGCCATTTGGCCTTCAGACGTCTTTGGGCGAAGGCGACACGTTGGGGGAGCGGAGTCACAACGACCAGCCGCCGCCACACCAGGGAATCCCCATGAATCTCCGTCTCACAGCACTCGTCGGTGTCGCCGCCGCCGCTCTCGTCGCCGCGACCGCTGCCCCCGCTTTCGCCGACACGACCGCAGCTACGTTCGACCTCACCGGTGGCGGCCATCACGCTGACCGACTGACCCGACCGCCGCGCTGAGCAACGGTGTGACTGGTGCGGGCTCGATCTCGGGCTCGCTGGGTACCGTCACGGTGTCAGACCTGCGGGGCACGGCGGAAGGCTGGCAGGTTTCGGCAGCTTCGACGACCTTCGTGGGAACAGACAGCGGGACGATCTCTGGCGGGGTCAGCTACAACTCTGGGGACGTAACGGCGAGCACCGGAACAGGCACCTTCGACACAGAGGGTGCAACGACAATGACGACTACCGCCGCGCCGGTTTTCACCGCCGCTACCTCAGGTAACAACACTGCGAGTTTCACCCCGACGTTGACCGTCTCTTTGCCGGCCAACGCCCTCGTGGATACCTACGACGGAACGGTCACCACCTCGGTTCTCTGAGCACCCTCGGTTCTCTGAGCACCCTCGCTTTCTCGCCACCCGTTGCAGAATCTGACGGGTGGCGAAGGCGTGAGAGGGCAGGCGCATCTCCTGACCCAGCTGCTTTGACATGACGATCGGATCCGTCTCAGGTTCGCCTGTGTGGGGTTTTGGTGATGGTGAATTGTTGGTTGCCGTGGGCGGTGATGGTGATATTCGCCTTTGTGGTGGCGGGTGTGATGGCCACGGCATAGCAAGATCAGATTGTTCGAGGTCGGTGGGGCCGCCGTCGAGCCAGTGGGTGACGTGGTGGGCGTCGCAGTCTGCGGGTGGCCGGTGGCAGTCGGGGTGGCGGCAGCCTTTGTCGCGCAGGTTGAGCGCGACGCGTTGGGCGGGGGAGATGCTGCGGGTGGTGCGGCCGACGTCGAGCGGCATCCCGGTAGAGCCGAGCAGGACGGGGATGATTTTGCTGTCGCAGGCGATGCGGCGCAGGTCAGCGACGGGCAGCGTGCCGCCGCCGGGCAGGTGCCCGACGCCGATCCCGGCGCGCAGGTCCGTTTCGGTGATGGTGACGATCAGATGGGGTTTGTTGGCACCCGGCGGCGTTGCCGGTGCCGAAGTCGAGCGCTTGCCGGCACATTTCGGCCAGGCCCAGGGCTTGCCGGTGCGAGAGGGTCGGTCCGGGTTGCACCAGCCCGTTGCTGTCCGCGAAACGGCGCCGCGTCCGGGGTGAACTTGCCCAGCGCCGCCCGCAGCAGGGCGGTGGTTTCGGCGTCGAGCGTGCCGGTGAGATAGCCGCCGTCGGGGACGTCGGACAGCTGCACCGACTGCTCGGCGGTCTTGTCATCCCGGCCCTTTTCCGCCGCTTCCGGGGCGATGCGCTCCAGCACGGCGGCGGCGATGTCACGCAGCATCACCGGGGTCGTATCCGGGGCGGCGGCGGCCAGCGCCCGGTCCAACGCCGGCCAAGCTGGCCGGCGTCGAGCCCGGCGGCGGCCCGGGCGATGACCTGCACATGCTCAAAGTTCAGCCGTGCCGGCCGCCCAGGCGGCCCGGGTCGCCGGCAGCGAATCGACCAGCAGCCGGCCCGTTTTGACCCGCGCCGTCGCCCACGGGCCGTCTGCTATGGGCTTCGGTGCGTAGCCAGGCGCGCCATCGACATCGGCCCCGTCGCGGGCGTATTCGCCGCTGCGGTCCACCCGGTTGGTCAACAGCACGATCAGCAGGCTGACAGCTGATTGTCCGCGCAGATCGCCTCCCGCAGCGCCTTCCGAGCCGCCGCACCCGACGTCTCCGAACTGATCGACGCGGCGACATCAGCCAGCAAGGTATGCACCCTCGCCAGCTCACCCGCCACCCCACCAGTATCGAACATGTGTACGAGTCTATCAGCGAAAATCGCCCAAAGTAGCAGCTCAGAAGCCTGTGGATAACAACGCTCCCTCCACAGATATCTCAGGGTCGAGAGCCTTCTCTGGCTTGCCTCGGCATGCTTCCTGGCAAGCTGATCAGCATGGACAAACGGAGGCAGCTGTGGTGATGGGCAGGCGTCCCGACGTGCAGGTCGCGAGCGCGCCGATCGCGGCGATTGACGCCCTCGGGCTGGCCGGCGCGTTCACCGAGGCTTTGGTGCGCATTCCCTGGCGGCTGCCGTGGCGGGGCCCCAGCAATCGCATGCACAACGTGGCGGTGTCTTCGACCCGCGAACTCGTCCGCACGCTGATGGGCTATATGACGTCCTTGCCCATTGATGAATTCAGGGCGCTGGAGATGCTGCTGGATGACCTGAGCCGCGCGGTGCTGCCCCCGTTCGTGCGGGCGCAGGGCATCTCCATGCACCGCGAGGTGATTGGCGACGTGCCCTGCCTCTGGTTTCGGCCCCACGCCGAGGAGGAGGAAGCGGAGTCCGCCGGGACGCTGGTATATCTGCACGGGGGCGGCTACATCGGGACCTCACCCACGATGTACTCACTTTTTCTGGCGCATCTGTCCCGCGTCACCGGTTGCGATGTCGTGGGTGTCGACTATCGCCTGGCGCCCGAATTCCCTTATCCAGCCGCTACGAACGACATCATCACGGTGGTGGGCCATCTGCTGGCTGACGGGCTCGATCCCGAGCGGCTGTTCATGGCTGGTGACTCGGGAGGCGGCGGACTGCTCGGCAGCGTCCTCTACACCTGCGTGCTCAAGAGCATCCCGCTGCCTGCGGCGGTCGTGCTCTTCTCACCAGAGGTCAGCCTCGTGCTCGATGATCCGTCGGTCAAAGAGAATGCGGCCAAGGATATTTTGCCCTGGAACGTGCCCACGAACCCTTACCTGCACGGCCTGGATGCTGACGATCCGGCTGTCTCGCTGCTGCATCAGGACCTCTCGATGTGGCCGCCGACCTTCATCTGCTACGGCGACGACGAAATCTTCCGGGATGCGATCCGCACCTTTGTCGGGCGCCTCGACGAGGCGGGGATCCGGGTCGAGGCCCACGAGGCGGTCGGCATGTTCCACGTGTTCCCGTTCCTGCTCCCGTGGGCGACGGAGAGCAACCGGGTCTATGACCAGGTGGGGGTTTTCATCGCTGGGGTCATCGCCGAGCAATTGATCTCCGATCAGTCGACGGCTGACGTGACGCCTGACCCGACCGCTGAAGTGACCGCCTGACCCACCCCGGGCCACGCGGCAGGAATTCGGCCAAGACCGGAGGAATCTCCTCCACTTATCCTGAGTTGCTCCTGTTATGTCTACGTTCGCCGGACATAGCTACGGTCTCCATCGCCGAACGCGCCATCAGCACGTCCGACCGGAGAGCCGTGAGCGACGCACGGCCATCGCCGCCCCCGGCCGGGCGTCTTGGCTACGTGAGGTCGCCTTGGTCGCGGTTCTCTACATCGCCTATGACGTGAGCCGGGGGCTGCGTAATGGCGACCTGGAGACGGCTGACCACCATGGCTCGGCGATCTTGCGGGCGGAGTCATGGCTGCACATCGACGTCGAGCACAGCCTCAATACCGGCATCGGCCACGTCGCAGTTCTTGCGGTGCTTGCCAGCTATATCTACGCAACGCTGCATTTCATCGTGACGCCTGCCGTGCTCATCTGGCTCTATCGCAAGCACCCGCATGACTACGGTCGCGCCCGGACGGCGCTCGCACTGGCCACGATTATCGGGCTGGTCATCTTCTGGGTGGACCCGACAACGCCGCCGCGCCTCCTTCCCGGTAGCACCTTCCAGGACACGATGGCCAGGGTCTCGGGCTGGGGATGGTGGGGCGGGGACGGTAGCGCTCCGCGGGGGCTGGGAGGGCTCACCAACCAGCTGGCCGCAATGCCGTCACTGCATGTCGGATGGGCGCTGTGGTCGGGCTATTGGATCTACCGAAATGCCCGCCTGCGCTGGGTTCGGCTGCTCGGGGCGGCCTACCCTGTGGTCACTGCGTTGGTCGTGATGGCGACCGCTAACCACTACCTGCTGGACGTGGTCGCGGGCGCAGCGGATGTGGCTCTCGCAGCGTGGATCGTCAGCTTCGTCGCGCGCCGGCGTCACCGCCACGACCAAGCTTCAGAGTCGGCGCTGATAGGAGACCAGCACGGGGTCCTTCACCCGGGCTACCCCGCCGATCTGAGCGGGCTCGGGGACGGGGATGACGTCATCGATCTTCGCGATGTCGAACTCGGTGAACAGCCGCCTGGAGATAGCGGTCATCGCCGCGAGCGAGAACGGCTGGGCGGGGCAGGTATGGCGGCCGTGTCCGAAAGCGGTGACGAGCTCGGGCGCAGCAAGAGCGTCTGACCCAACCAGTCGCCAGCGGTCCCACCTGTCGGGGTCCCAATGGTCCAGCCCGGGTGCGGAGCTGGAATTCGTCAACGGCAGCAGCGTGGCGATCGTCGTTCCGACCTCGATGTCGTGCACTGCCTCGCCGCTATCGAACCTCAATGGTTGCAGCACATAGCGTGCCATGATCGAACGCTGGGCGAGCCGTGTGGACTCGATCGCACACTGCTCTGCGCGGGCCGTATCGCCGCCCGCGACTCGGTCGCGGTCGGGTGGGTGATTCATCAGGTCCACGAGGGTCCACCCGAGGGCGGCGAACAGGTTCGACATCGAGGCGATGTGGACGAGCGCCACGTCGTAGGCGACTCCGGTCCGACGTACCGGGGTCGGCTCGTCGGCCCATCGATCAACGACGCGAGCAAAGAGGGGGTGCTGCTGCGGATCGAGTGGCTGATCGAGGGCTTCGCCAATGACCAGCGCCACCTCGGCGAGAGCGGCCTTCTCGTCGGCCTTGCCGTTGGCTGCCACCGCGGCCATCACGTCGGGGCGCACGAAAGCCTCGGCCCCATCGAGCGCGTCGAAGGCCGCCACCAGCCGGTCGAAATTCGCCCCGCTCGCCGATCCGGGTCCACCCCAGGAAGCGAGACCTACCCGGTGGCCGATGCGACGGGTGAGGGCGAAAAGATCCAGCGTCCCCGATTCACCGAGCTCTTGGACGGTCGCATCCAGAGCCTGCGAAAGACCGGCCAGCTGGGCGAGCCGGTCGTCACGGTTGAAGAGCTCGTGGGGGAAGGTGCGTCGTCCGGCGAAGATCTCCTCGGGCAGCTTGCGGCTCAGCATGCGGAAATCGGCCAGGCCTTTGCTGGCCGACTGCTCGGCCAGTGCATAGAACGACGCGACCCCGACTGGTGAAAACGTGAAGAGGTAGCGGTCACGAGAGCTGTCGACGACGAAGGTGTCGCCGTATTGCTCGCGGGCGGCAGCCAGCGCCAGCACCGGATCCTCCACCGCCACGTCCCAGGGCATGCCCACACCCTCGGCGATTGGGGGGAGGGGGGAGACAGCGGGCAGGGCCATGGTGGCACGATGCCACGCAGGCAGTTGTGGCGGCGCCACGGAGCCAACTGTGGTGGAACCACGAAGCTGATTTGCGGCGGCGTTCTACACTGCCCCCGGCAAAGGAGGAAACACCCCATGACCGAGCTCGACTTCACGTTCTTCGACTGCGACAACCACTACTACGAGGCCCTCGACTCGTTTACGCGCCACATCGAGCCTCAGTACGCGAAACGAACGATGCAGTGGGCGAACGTCAATGGAAAGCAGCGCCTGCTCGTCGGCGGCGCCATCAACCACTTCATCCCTAACCCGCACTTCGACCCGGTGTCCAAGCCCGGCGCGCTCGACGAGTACTTCCGCGGTCGTAACCCCAAAGGGCAGGACACGCGCGAGCTCTTCGGACAGCTCGATCCCATCTCACCGGCGTACCGCAACCGTGACGCCCGCATCGAGCTGATGAACAAGCAGGGGATGGGCGGGGCGATCTTCCTTCCGACCCTCGGAGTCGGCATGGAACAGGCGCTCATCAACGACGTGCCAGCCCTGCTGGCGGCGTTCCGTTCGTTCAATCGCTGGATGAATGAGGACTGGGGCTTCGCCTACCAGGATCGGATCTTTGCGGCGCCCTACATCACGCTGGTCGACGTCGACAATGCCGTAGCCGAATTGCAGTACGCCCTGGACAACGACGCGCGCTTCATCGTGATGGTTCCCGGTCCGGTGATGACCCCTGCCGGCGGCCGCTCGCCGGCGGAGGAGGTCTTCGACCCGTTCTGGCAGCTGGTGAACGACTCCGGCATCACCGTGCTCTACCACGGAGGCGACAGCCGCTACAGCAATTACCTCGTGGACTGGGGAGAGGGCGGCCACACCGAGGCCTTCCGTGCGAACGCGTTCCGCGGCCTCGCCTCGCCCAACCCGACTCAGGACACGCTGGCGAACTTGCTGGCGCACGGCCTCTTCCACCGTTTCCCGAACATCCGCGTCGCCTGCATCGAGACCGGCTCCGACTGGGTCTTTCATCTGTACGAGAAGTTGAAGAAGTCCTACGGCCAGGTTCCCCACCTCTACCCGGAGGACCCGCGCCAGACCTTCAAGCGCCACGTGTGGGTCTCCCCGTTCTACGAGGACGACCTCAGCGGACTCAAGGAACTCGTCGGCGTCGAGCGCATGCTGATGGGCTCTGACTATCCGCACGCGGAGGGCCTGGAAGACCCCGCCAGCTACATCAAGGACCTGAAGAACTTCGACTTCAGCGACGAGGAATGCAAGCTGGTCATGCGGGACAACGGACTCTCACTCGCGATCCGTCGACCAATCTGACCCGCTTGACCGGCCACTAACCACACCGGCTGCTCCGGAGCGTCACCAGGCGAACTGCTCCGGAGCGGTCTGGTAGCCCGGGAAGATCTCCTCGAGGCGCGTCACAGCCTTGTCCTCGAGCGTGACGTCGATCGCCCGCAGCGCTGAGTCAAGCTGCTCCTGAGTACGGGGCCCAACGATGGGCGCCGTTACTCCGGGGCGCTGCAGCAGCCACGCCAGCGCCACGTCGCCGGGCTCGTGGCCCAGCTCAGCGCAGAGGTCTTCGTACGCCTGGATCTTGTCGCGATTGCGCTCGACGTACTGGACGGCCCGGCCTTCGAGCCGGCGCTTGCCCTCACGCTCTTTGCGCAGGACTCCGCCGAGCAGCCCTCCCTGAAGGGGGGACCAGGGGATGATCCCAATGCCGTAATGCTGCGCGGCGGGCAGCACCTCCTGCTCGATGTCGCGCGTGACGAGGTTGTAGATCGCCTGCTCACTGATGAGACCCGTGAAGTTGCGCTGCGCGGCCGCTGCCTGCGCCTGGGCGATGTGCCAGCCGGCGAAATTGCTGCTGCCGACGTAGAGGATCTTTCCGGCGTTGACGGCCACCTCGATGGCCTGCCAGATCTCCTCCCATGGCGTCCGCCGGTCGATGTGGTGGAACTGATACAGGTCTATGTAGTCGGTCTGCAGTCGCTTGAGGCTGGCGTCGAGGGCGCGCCGGATGTTCAACGCCGACAGCTTGCCTTCGTTGGGCCAGTCGCCCATGGGCGCGTAGAGCTTGGTGGCAATGACGGTCTTCTCGCGTCGGCCGCCGCCCTGGGCGAACCAGTTGCCGACGATCGTTTCGGTGGTTCCGCGGCCCTTGTCGCCGCCATAGGCGTTGGCCGTGTCGAAGAAATTGATGCCATTGGCATGCGCTGAATCCATGATCGAGAACGAGTCGGGCTCGCTGGTGAGCGGTCCGAAATTCATGGTGCCGAGGCAGAGGCGGGAGACGGTCAGGCCTGAGCGGCCAAGATGCGTGAACTTCATGTCCCTACCATCCTGCTGATAGGGGCCCGAGTCCAATCCGGTACATCCGTCCACTGACCGGGATCAATGCGGAGTTTCCGTCACTATTGCTTACTAACATCATTGCCTGGCCGAGTGTAAAGTCGTTAAGGATAAATCTTCGCCGTCCAGATCCCGCGGCCGTCTGCGCCTTGTGACGGGATCACTATGGTTCATCAGGAAAAGCTGGCGGCGGTGCTCAGCGAGTTCGCTCGGACTCTCGGCACGGATTTCCCGATCCAGGGGATTCTTGATCACCTCGTGCAACGGATCATCGAAGTCCTTCCTGTCACGTCTGCGGGGGTCACCCTCATCGCCCCCGGCGCCAAGCCCCGCTACTTGGCCGCTTCCGATGAGGCGGCCATGCGTTACGAAGGTTTGCAGAGCGAGCTCTTCCAAGGACCCTGTCTGGCGGCCTTTGAGTCGGGCGACGCGGTGCTGGTTCCCGACCTTTGCCACGACTCACGATTTCCGCTCTTCAGTCCACCGGCGATCGCGGGGGGTCTACGTGCGGTATTCACATTTCCGCTTCGACAAGACGACATACGCCTCGGCGCACTCGATCTTTACCGAGAGACTCCGGGCCCCCTCGACGTCGACGACCTCGCCGCCGCGCAAACGCTCGCCGATGTCGCCTCTGCCTATCTGACCAGTGTCCAAGGCCGAGCGGACGCCCATGCAATGGCGGATCACTACCGCCAGAGCGCCTCTCACGATTTTCTCACCGGTCTGCCGAACAGGCTCTTGCTCACCCAACGCCTCGAGCATGCCTCCCAACGAGGTCAGCGCTCGCACAGCGACGCCGCGGTGCTGTTCGCAGATCTGGACCGGTTCAAACTGGTCAATGACACCTACGGTCACCAGGTCGGCGACGGCCTGCTGGTCGCCGTCGCAGAACGGCTCTCATCGCTGCTGCGCCCCGGTGACACCCTGGCGCGAGTGGCCGGCGACGAATTCGTCATCCTGTGCGAAGACCTGCACGACGCGAACTACGTCGAGGTGCTGGCCGGGAGGATCGATCAGGCATTCTCAACCCCCTTCGATGCCGCCGGGGTGAGAGTGAGCATCACCGCGAGCGTCGGAATTGCGTTTGCGGGTCGTGGCGAACAACTCACGGATGAACTCGTCGGCAAGGCTGATACGGCTATGTATCAAGCCAAACGGAAAGGGGGAGCTCGTCATCAGATAATTGATCTGCGTGAAGTAAGCCGCGCCACCGAATGGCGTGACCTCGAACGCGATCTTCTCGCGGCCGTTGCCAACGACGAATTGGAATTGCATTACCAGCCATTGCTGAGCAGTGCCGACGGACGGGTCACGGGTACGGAAGCCCTCATCCGGTGGACGCACCCGAGGCACGGTGCCGTCCCCCCGCAGAAGCTGGTGTCGATCGCCGAGCAGAGCGGGCTCATGAACGACATCGGCGCCTGGGTGCTGGAGCGTGCCTGTCGCGATCAGCAGGACTGGCAAACGCAATTCCCCGGCCAACGGCTGGATATGGCCGTCAACATTTCCGCGACGCAGCTCATGACCCCGCGCTTCTTGGAGACGGTGAAGTCCATCGTCCACCGCACCGGCGCCGACCCCGAGGGTGTCATTTTGGAGGTCACCGAAGACATCTTCATCGAAGACAGCGAGCGCGCCGGAAAGGTTCTTGCTGACAGCCGGCGCATGGGTCTGACCGTTGCGCTCGACGATTTCGGCACCGGCTACTCATCGCTGAACTACATGCGCCGGTTTCCGGTAGATGTGATCAAGATCGATCAGGCGTTTCTGGTGGATCTCTTCGAAGACCCGGTGGGACCAGTGTTTCTGGCGGCGGTCACCAACCTGGCCCACGCGCTCGGCCTGCGCGTGACCGCGGAAGGTGTCGAGACCAAGCGACAGGCGGATGAAGTCGCCGGCATCGGTTGCGAGTTCTCGCAAGGCTTCTACTTCGCCCGTCCGATGCCGGCCTCAGAGATGACCGAGTTGCTCCGCGAGCGGGGCGGCGGACCGGTATTCCTTCCGTCAACAGGCTCTGGCCTGGCTTCGGTACCCCGCCAGGGTGCAGACACCCGCGCACGACTCTCGGGCGTCCGCTCATGGTGCTCTCGGCTAGCAGTCTCAAATCCCGGGCTTGGCCCCCGGAGGCGATAGTGCATGATGGCGGAAGCCGGCTCAGTCCCGGCCAAGGGATGAAATGCCGAGATACATGTTCGTCGCCGGAGCGCCCGTCAAGGGCAGCAAGCGCCTCACCCCCACGGCGGCGAAGGCCCGCCGCGCGAGGATTGACCAGGCGGTAATCGATCTCGACGGTCGTCTCGAGACGCTCGACGGAGCCTTCGGAGAAGCCGAGCTCTACACCATCTGTGAGCTGCCGACCAACGTCGCAGCGGCATCCTTCGCGGCGCTGATGAAGTCCTGCCAGGCCCGGCCGGTGCGGGTCATCGCCCTGCCGCAGCCGCGGCGCCGGCTGGAGACGCTGCCGAGCTAGCCAGTCAGGCGGGTGTTCAAGCCGCCCGCCTCGGTGGTTAGGTGTCGGCCATGGCACTCATCGACCCGCAGCTCCTGCCGCACGTCCCCGAGCAGCAGGCGTACAACGCCAAGCTCATGGAGACCACGGCCGCCATGGACGGTATCGACACCCAGAGCGAAGCCGGCTTGCAGTGGATCCGCAAGGCGATGGAGCCAGGTGGGCTTTTCGGCCTCCAATCGTTGGACTTCCCGACTACCCGGGAGATCCCGGGCCCCGCGGGGCCGATCTCGCTGCGGGTGATGACACCACCGACGGTCGAGGGGGTCTACCTGCATTTCCACGGCGGAGGAATGACGCTCGGGTCGGCCATGAGCATGGACGCCCGCAACTGGCCGATCGCGCAGGCCGCCAACGTCGCGGTCGTCAGCGTCGACTACCGGCTGGCGCCCGAGGATCCCTTCCCGGCGGGTCCTGATGACGTGGAAGCGGCCGCGCTCTGGCTGATCGAGCACGCCGCCTCGGAGTTCGGGACCGATCGACTCCTCGTCGGGGGCGAGTCCGCCGGGGCCTACCTGGCGCTGCTCACGATGGTCCGGCTCCGCGACCGGCTGGGAGGACCGCCCCCATTTCTTGGCATGGACCTCTGCTACGGGGTCTATGACTGGGGCGGCACCCCGAGCGCTCGTCAGCAGATCGGAAAGGTGCCCTACGCGAAGGGCGATGGTGCGAACCGGGGCCACTACTTGCCCGGCCGCAGCCTCGAGGAAGCCCGCGATCCAGCCGTTTCACCGCTGTGGGCAGACCTGCGCGAGCTGCCGCCGGCGCTGCTGACGGTCGGAACGGCCGACTGGCTGCTGGATGATTCGCTTTTCGCGGCGGCCCGGCTGGAGGCCGCCGGCAATCAAGTCGAGCTCGCGGTCTATCCCGAAGGTCCGCACGGCGTCGAATCCTCGCCGACCCAGATCGGCCGCATTGCGCGCGACCGACTGCACGGGTTTCTACGCGAGCGGGTCGCGGGATCCGATCAGCTGGCCGCAGCGGGCAGCCGGATCACGGCCCTTTGATGGGTCCCGGTGCTGACCCGGCCGCGCGGGCCGGTGACCTCGACGGCGAAGGTCAGCTTGCGGCCTTCGATGGTGGTGAGCTCCACTCCGATGTCGATCGATTCACCTACCATCACCGCCGCCTCATGGCTGACGCACACGTGCGTGCCAACGGTCGTCTCGTCCTGCTCGACAAGGTCGGCGGTGACGGCGAAGCACGCCCACTCGATCAGACCGATCATCGACGGGGTGGCCAGCACCGAGCGGGCCGCATGACCGGTGGTGCGCTCCGGGGTGACTTCGTGGGTCTGCCGGCCGCGCAGGCCTGTGACGATTGTCGAGTTCACCCCACCACTATGCGCACCACTATGCGCACCACCATGCGCACCACCATGCCACCACGATGCGCACCACGATGCTCACCACATGCGCACCGCAATGTGCACCGATCCGCGGCTACGCGCACCGGCCTCCTGGCGCCCCGGCGCAGGATGAGTGACGGATGACGGGCTCGCCTCCCACCACGTTGCCGGTACTTGCCGAGGAGCTCACCCCTGAGTGGGTCACTGCCGCCTTGGCTGCCCGCCACCCGGGAGTGCGCGTGAGCGGGGTCGAGGTGATCGAACGCCATGAGCTCACCAATGCCCACGCCCGGCTGCGCCTGACCTACCAGGAGCCCGCCGGAGCCCCGGACATGATGTTCTGCAAGCTGCCGCCGTCAGACCCGGCGCGGCGCCAGGTCATCAACGCCACCGGCATGGGCAGGCGCGAGGCACTCTTCTATTCAGCTCTGGCGCCGACCGCCGCCGCCCGGGTGCCAACGGTCTACGCGGCGGAGGTCAGCGACGACGGCGGCTTCGTGCTTCTTCTGGAGGACCTCGAGACCACCGGCTGCCTGGTCTCCGACGGCACCTGGGCGGTAAGCCCGGCCGCAGCGGCGGGAGCGATGGCAGACCTCGCGGACTTGCACGTGCGCTTCGAGGATCCGGCCACGCGGGCCGCGCAAGCCCCCTGGGTGACCGTCTCCACGCCGTCCAACAGCTACGGCGGCCCTATGCTGCGCTACGGCATCGAGCACCACCGCGACCGGCTGACGGATTCCTTCGTGGCCATCAGCGAGCTCTATCTCAGCGACCACGAGAAGCTCCAGCAGCTCTGGCACGCCGGGCCGCACACGATCATTCACGGCGATCCGCACATCGGAAACCTCTTCGTCGATGAGCCGGCCGGCGGCCGGGTCGGGTTTCTCGACTGGGGGATCATCAACGTCAACACCCCCATGCGCGACGTCAGCTACTTCCTCACGATGGGCATGCAGATCGACGACCGCCGCGCTCACGAGCGCGACCTCCTACGCCACTATCTCGATCTTCGCCGCAGCGCTGGAGGCAGTGAGATCAGCTTCGATGACGCCTGGAGAGCCCATCGGATTCACGCGGCCTACAACGTCCCCGCGTCCTGCCAGGTCGTCACGTTCCCCGCCGACGCCAGTGAGGGCCGGCGGATCTTTGCCGACGCCTTCCTCGAGCGCGCCCAGGCTTCGATCGACGATCTGGAATCTCTCGCCGCGCTGAGGCAGGCAGCCGACCTCTAGGGCCGCCGAAATCGGGTTCTCATGAGGGCGATAGGTTCCGGCCGTGCAGGCAGTGCTGCCGGTGCCGGAGCTACGAGGAGAATCATGGGACGTTGGACGCGGGACGAGCTCGAGAATGCATTCGCCAATTTCCAGACTGTCGCGCAGCAGGCCGGCAGCAGCGGCGACTGGAACCCCTGGGCTGACCTCTTCACCGAGGACGCCACGTATGTCGAGTCGAACTACGGCCGCATGGGCGGCCGTGAAGCCATCCGCCGGTGGATCGTCGAGACGATGACCACCCCGCCGGCCAACGAGATGGTGGCCTTTCCGATCGAGTGGTACATGATCGATGAGGACCGCGGGTGGATCACCTGCCACGTGTGGAATCGGATGGCTGACCCCGGAGATGGCAGCATCCATCAGGCGTACAACTTCACGCTGCTCAAGTACGCGGGCGACAACAAGTGGTCCTACGAAGAAGACATCTACGACCCCAAGCACTTCATGTCGATGATGGTCGAGTACTTCGAGGCCAAGAAGAAGCTCGCAGCGACATGATGAGCGGGACGCGAAACTGACATCGAAGGGGATCCGAAGTGAACATTGACGGAGCAGCCGCGATCGTGACCGGCGGTGCGTCCGGGCTGGGTGAGGCGACGGCTCGCTTGCTCGCCAAGCGCGGTGCCAAAGTCGTCATCGCCGACCTGCAGGACGGGAAAGGCGTAGCGCTGGCAGAGGAGATCGGGGGGTCCTACGTCCACACCGACGTCACCGAAACTGCCACGATCATCGCGGCCGTCGAAGAGGCGAAGACGCTCGGTCCGCTGCGGGTACTGGTCAATTGCGCCGGGATCGGCAGTGCCCAGCGCACGGTGGGGCGGCCTCCGACGTATGAGAACGCCTTCAACCTGGACAACTTCAAAAAAGTCATCGCGATCAACCTGGTGGGCACGTTCGACTGCATCCGGCTGGCTGCCACCGCGATGGCGGACGTCGAGGCGCAGGCCGACGGTGAGCGCGGCGCCATCGTGAACACCGCATCGCTGGCAGCGTTCGACGGCCAGATCGGCCAGGCCGCCTACTCGGCGTCCAAGGGCGGCGTGGTGGGGCTGACCCTGCCCGTCGCCCGAGACCTGTCGGTGATCGGGGTCCGGCTCAACACCATCGCCCCCGGCCTCATCGACACCCCGATCTATGGCACCGGTGAGGGTTCGCAGGCGTTCAAGGACAAGCTCAAGCGGGACGTCGTTTTCCCCGATCGGCTCGGCACCTCCGAGGAATTCGCGTCACTCGCGCTCGAGCTGATCACCAACAGCTACATGAACGCCGAGACCATCCGGATCGACGGGGGAGCCCGGCTCCAGCCCAAGTAGTTCATTGGTCACGAAGTCTGATTCAGAGACGGGGGTGGGCCGCCGGCGTTCGACGATGATCGCGCCGAGCAGCCCGCCCCCGAAGATCACCCCGGCCAGCACCACCAGCCACACGGTCAGCACGAAGGCCGCCCCGACCAGTCCGTAATCGGTCTCCTGGTCGGTGATCTGTCCCGGCAGCACGACAGCCGAAACGATCACCAGGATCGTCGTGCCCAGTGCCATGCAGAACGCGCCCGGCATCAACCGCCGCCAGCTGATTCGCCCGCCCAGCAGCAGATGCTGGCTCCACGCGTAGAACAGCAGCGAGACCAGGAACTGGGCGATGGCCCGGAAGACGACGCTGGAATGCACGCGCCCCCGGCCGTGGTGGCCCAGCCGTCCGGCGTACAGGATGGCGAACATGTAGACCATCAGGCCGAGCACCCAGAGCAATTGCCGCCAGGTGGAGGCGCGGATGCCGGCCCGCGGCAAGGACCAGAGTCCCTCGTAGCCGCGCTGCTGGGTGGCGGCGACTCCGGTGCCGAAGAAGGCGGCGACGATCAGACCGAGAACCAGCGATACGAGGCTCACCTTCGAAGACGTGGTGAACAGCGACGTCACGTCTTTGGCGGCCTGTCCGTGCAGTCCGAGGTAGCGGCTGACGGGACCACCGAGACCCTTGCCGCCGGCCCGTCGTACGACGGCAGAGGTGGCGACCAGCAACGGGGCGGCGCAGAGCACGAGCTGCGCCGCCAACGCCAGGGTCTGGGTGGGCAGGTCGATCTCGCGGGCGCGTCGCCAGCTGTGGCCGGGCAGGCTGGCGCTCCACCGCTCCAGCCCGGCCGGGATCCAGCCTCGGGTGTCCGCCACGCCTCCATTGTCCCCCGGCGATCGGAAGACGGCGGGAATTATGCGACGGGGACGCGCAGTCCCAGGATGTCCGCAGCCTGCTCGCAGGTCGCTACCGGGCGCTTGGCGTCGGCGCAGAGCGCGACCGCTTCGGTGACCAGCTCAAGGTTCGTCGGGGTCCTATCGCCGCCGTAGAACTCCAGGCCCAGGTGCAGATGGCCGCCCTGTTCCAGTGCATAGCGCGCCACATCGGTGCGGCCGAGGTCACCGCCGGCCGCCGACACCGCCCACGGCAGGTCCGTGCCATCGAGCATCTCGAGGTAGGCGTCCAGGGCCGCGCGTGTCGGCGGCAGCCCGAAGGGGGCGCCGCTCAGCCCCTGCTCGGTGGACAGGTAGATCTTCACCATCGTCCCGGCGGGGAGCTTGCCGGCCCGGTGCCAGGCGAGGGTGGCCCGCAGGAAGCCGGGCTCATAGATCGCCAGGCTGGGGCCCAATGCGAGCTCGGTGTGCAAGGCGAAGATCTCACCGATGCGGTCGAAGGAATTGGCGTAGACGAAGCCGCCGGACAGCGTGCCGTCTTCCTCGCGGCGTCCGAAATTGACCGAGCCCGGGTCCAGCAGCCCGATGCGCAGCCCTTCGGCGGCCATCGGGCGAAGGTGGCCGAAGCTGAGAGCGCCGGCGCCGAAGTTGACCGTCGGGTAGATGAGCGCGTCGGGTCGCTCGGCCCACACCAGCCGGAAGGATTCGAGGTAGCGCTCCGCCACCTCGTCATCAGGTCCGCCGACCGGATTGCAATGGGCGTGAATGATCGAGGCACCAGCCTCCAAACACGCGAGGGCATCCGCGGCGATTTCCGCCGGCGTGATGGGTACGTGCGGATTGCGACTCTTGGGCGTAGCCCCGTTGATCGCTGCCTCGATGATGACGGGCGTCTGCCCCGGCTTCGTTGCCATGCAGGGATGGTGACAGAGTCCTTCGCCATGAGCAGCAGTGGGCGAAAGATTGATTACGCGGGCTCGGTTCACGACGAGCGGGAGATCGAGGCCGTGGTCGCCGTGTTGCGAGGCGGACCGACGGCGTTACGCATTGGAAAGAACGTCAGAGCCATGGAAAAGCGCGTCGCCGAACTCTTCGGCAAGCGCCGCGGGATCATGGTCAATTCGGGGAGTTCCGCGCTTTATCTGGCCATTGAGGTGCTCGACCTGGAGGCCGGCGACGAGATCATCACGTCGGCGGTGACGTTCTCCACCGACATTGCTCCGATGATGCGCAAGGGCATCGTGCCGGTCTTCGTCGACGTCACCCCCGACACGTTCCAGATCGACGTCGACGCGATCGAATCCGCGATCGGGCCCCGGACGAAGGCCATCCTCACGCCTAACCTGATCGGCAACGCCCCGGACTGGGACCGGATCCGGGAGATCGCCGACCGCCACGGGCTCGTAGTGGTCGAGGATTCGTGTGACGCGCTGGGGCTGACCTTGCGCGGCACGCCGACCGGCCTGCGGGCCGACATCAGCCTCACCAGCTTTGCGCTGTCGCACATCATCACTGCCGCGGGGACGGGCGGGATGGTCTGCTTCGACGACGATGAGATGGCTGACCGGGCGCTGCTGCTGCGACGCTGGGGCCGGCGTTCCGAAGTGCAGCTCTTCGGTTCGAAAAAAGGCGTCGAGCGACGATTCTTCAGCTCGATCGACGGCGATCTCGAGTACGACAATCTTTTCATTTTCGACGAGCTCGGCTGGAACTTCGAACCCTCGGAACTGTCGGCCGCTTTCGGCCTCGTGCAGCTGGACAAGCTCGGCGACAACCTCAAGCGCCGGCAGCGCAATTTCGAGATCACCGGTGGGTACTTCGCCCGCTGGCCGCAGTACTTCACGTTGCCCAGGCTCACCGAAGGCGTCGAGACCGGATGGCACATGTTTCCGGTGGTGATCTCGCCGGGCAGCGGGATCCGCCGCAGCGAGCTCCAGAGCTGGATGGAATCCCACGGCGTTGATACCCGGATGGTGTGGACCGGCAACGCTGCCCGCCAGCCGGCCTTCCGCGACCTGCCCTTCCGCCAGCCCGAACGTGGCATGCCAAACGCCGACCGGGTCATGGAATTCGGGCTGATCTTGCCCAACAACCATTCGATGAATGACGACGACTGCGACTACATCGGAGAATGCGTCGAAGGCTATTTGCGGGACAAAGGCTTGATCTGACCGAACGGCACAGAAGTTCGTCGAGTCGTGTGGATGACAGGCACTAACGATCCGACGTTCGGAAGCCGATCCTTAGGCATGAGCGGCTGGCAGCTCGACGGCTTCGAGGAGCTGGGTGAGCTCGGAGTCGGCGGCGGCGGCCGGGTGGTGCTGGCGCGTCACGAGACGACCGGGCGCGATGTCGCCGTCAAATATCTGGCTTCCTGGCTGGTCGATTCCCCTGACCGGCTGGCCGATTTCCGCACTGAGGCCGAGCTGATGGCGGGCCTGGTCGACGACAACCTCGTGACGCTCTACGAATACGTGGAGACGGATGCCGGCGCGGCCATCGCCATGGAGCTCGTCGAAGGCGTCGCGCTGCGGGCGATCCTGGAAGAGGGCGGCCCGCTGACCCCTGAGGCGGCGCTGACGCTGATGAAGGGTTCCCTTCGCGGGCTGGGCGCGCTGCACCGCCAAGGGGTCGTCCACCGCGATTACAAGCCCGAGAACGTCATGGTCGACGCTACGGGCGCGACCAAGCTGGTCGACTACGGCATCGCGGCGCCCGTGGGGGAGTTCGCCGGGATCGCCGGGACCCCGCTTTACATGGCACCCGAGCAATGGGCCGGGGAGCCCAGCACGGCGGCTTCCGACGTCTACGCCGCGAGCGCCACGTTCGTGGAGTCGCTGACCGGTCACACCGTCTTCCCCGCGACCACCGTCGACGCGCTGCGCAGCCCAGCACCTGAGCGCAGACCCGTCATTGGACGATGTGCCGCCGCAGGTACGCGGGATCGCCGAAGCCGGGCTGGCCAAGGACCCGGCAGCACGCATCACCGATGCCGAGGCGTTGGTGCAGAAGCTGGAAACGGTCGCCGGGGATGCTTACGGCCCGGATTGGGAGGAGCACGGGCGCCGTCACCTGGCCGCCCGCGCCGCCTTGCTGGCGTTGCTCTTCCCGCACGCCCGGCTCAGGATCACCCAGCACGCAACGGCTCTCACCGTGCTTGGGAGAGCCGGGTTCTGGGCCGGTCTTCGACGCCGTGACACAAGGTCGTGTCGGCGCCGGCAGGTGGGGACTCGCGGCTGCCTTCGCGCTGATTGTCGCCGCCGGTGCCGGCGGGGGCGCGATGGCCCGCGCAGCTGATTCCACGTCGGCATCGGCGGCAGCGGTCGCCGCGCCCCTGGCGCCCACCGTGCTCGTCGTCGCTGCACCGGCTGCGGCGGACACGCATGCTCCCGCGCCCAAGGGCAAGCCAAGCCCAAGCCCAAGCCGAAGGCCACTGTGGTGACCCCACCGGTCGACGCACCCGTTGTGCTCCCGCCGGTGGCCCCGGCGCCGACCTACAGCCCGCCGCCGGTGAACCCGCCGCCGATAGTCATCGCTCCGGTGACGGCCGTACCCCCGCCTGCGCCCGCGGTCACGAGTGCACCGCCCGTGACCACGGTCTCGCCTCCGTCGCAGTCGAAGCCGGCCCCTGTTGCGCCAACGTCGTCGCCGGTCTGCATCAACCCGAAGACGGGGGGCCTCTGTTGAACGAGCCCACCGTCAGCGCGGCTGCAGCGACGCAGCCGGTTCCCAGCTCCGGTCCGTCGCAGGTGCCCGTTCCTGCTGGAACGGTTATCGAGCGGGTGCGCTTCGGTCCCGGCGTTCCCTCGGTGACGGCTCTGGCAGCGGCAGCGGTCGAACCGGAAGCGCCGAAGCCGTCGCGGCGGCGGTCTGCCCGGATTCTGTCGGCCGCACTCACAGCGGCAATCGTCGCTTTCGTGGTCTGGTTCCTGTGGCCGGCCGGCCCGCTGCGTGCCCACCAGCTGTCGGTCCACGCCAATTCTGAGGTGGTCAGCTGCGGGCGTACCGCCGGGCTCGTCGGCAACCGTGACGACCAACGGCAATCCAGGCACGTTGCGCTATCAGTGGGCGCGTGGAGACGGCCAGCACTCGGCTGTGCTGCGGCAAACGATGTCCCGTGGCCAACGTTCGGCCAACCTCCGGTTGAGCTGGAAATTCGAGGGTCCAGGCACGTACAACGCGGTGGCGACCATCCGTCTGCTTCAGCCCACGCCGCTAGCCGCTACCGTTCGCTTTACGTACCGCTGCGGCGGCTGACTGAGGCTGATTTTTACAAGGGGGCGAAATGCTCGTCCGTGTTGCTCTGCGACTCGTCGTGCTGGCACTGATCATCGGGCTCGTCGCGAGCCTGGTGAACGGGATCAAGGTCGATGGTGGCTTCTGGACCTGGCTGTGGCTCGCGGTCCTGTTCTCGCTCATCAACATGATCGTCGGACCGATCCTGCGCCTGCTCAGCCTGCCTTTCATCGTCCTGACGCTCGGGCTCTTCCTGCTGGTCGATCAACGCCGCGCTGCTCGCGTCTCACAGCCTTGCTCTCGAGCAAGATCTCGATCGACAGCTTCGGCGCGGCGGTCGCCGGCGGCTTCCTGATCGCCTTCTTCAGCTGGCTGGCCGAGCTGATCCTGCCGTTACGAAAGAAGGACAACTCCAGGACCCGGCAGGCCTGACGTCAGGCTCCTGGAGCAGCGATCAGCTGCCAGCTTTCGCCATCGGCCACGATCCGGCCAGCGGTCGGACCGCCGAAGTGGGTGCCGATGACGAGCGCGCCATCCTCCTGACGGTCGGCGAGGAAGAGCCGGCGGGTCTTGGCTCCCAACGCTGGTCGCTGTCGGCGGGCGCGCCGATCTCGGGCTCGGCGAATTGCAGCGGGTGATGGGCCATGTCGCCGGTGATGACGGCGCGCTCCCCGCCGCTTTCGATCACCACGCTGACGTGACCCGGGGTGTGACCCGGGGTCGGAGTCAGCCGTACCTGGGGACAGATCTGATGGTCGACCTCCACCAGGTCGGCCGCTCCGGCCTCGATGACCGGGCGGACCGTGTCGGCGTGGTTGGTGGTGTATTCGCCGTCGGTCACCAGCCAGTGCTCGTACTCCACCCGCCCGAGCAGGTAGCGCGCCTGCGGGAAGGTGACCACCCACTTGCCGTCGACGAGCCTGGTGTTCCAGCCGATGTGGTCGAAGTGCAGATGCGTGCACACGACGGTGTCGATGTCCTCGATGCCATAGCCGGCCTCGGCGAGCGACTCGATGAACCCGCTCGCCATGGCCGGCATGACCAGCCCTTCGCGCAGGTTGCCCACGCAGGTATCGACCAGGATGCGGCGATCCCCGGTGTCGATCACGAGGCCGTGGATCGAGAGCTTGGCCAGGCCCTCCGGGGTGAGGAAATCGGGTGAGAGCCAAGGGTGGCGATCAGCGGCTCCGTCGGGCACGTCGCTCAGCAGGCCGTTGAGCGGAATGGGCAATTCGTGTTCGACCACCTTGGTGATGCGAACGTCTCCGATCTTCCACTGCACAGCCTGGGCTGCCATCGCAAGCTCCCTTCGCGAGTGTTCGGGGTGACGGTAGCGTCTTGCCAAATGATCAGGGAGAGGGGCTAATGCCGCGCAGTCCCGAGCCGGCCCGGCGGCAGATCCTCGATGCGGCGCTGCGCCTGTTCGCCACCAACGGCATCGCCGGGGTGAGCCTGCGGGAGATTCGCTTGGAGGCCAAGCAGGGCAACGCCGGTGCGCTGCACTACCACTTCGGCACCAAGGACGGCCTGCTGCGGGCGCTGCTGGATCGTGAGCTGCCGCTGCTCGTCGACCGCCGCCGGGCCCTGCTGGCGGCCGCGGCGGCAGCGGGCCCGGACGACGTGCGCTCGGTGGCGGCGGTCTTCGTGCTGCCTTACGCCCAGCTGGCGACCGGCACCGAGCACGAACGCCACGTCGTGCAGCTGCTGAGCCAGTTGCACGACGACGTGTCGTTCTCGCTCGAGGAGATTCAGGACCTGATCGGCGATACGGCGGCCAACGACGCCAGCCGGCTGCTGAGCCGAGCGCCTTGGGCCGCTGCCGGGCCCGCAGCTGCTGGGGGAGCGGATCCGGGTGGGCACCAACAGCTATCTTCACGCCGCGGCCATCTGGGCCCGCGGCGAGCGCCGCGAACACCGGGTCAGCGACGAGATCTTTCGCTCGAACCTGGTCGACATGTTTCTGGGCGCCGTGACGGCTCCGGTGGGCGCCGCGACCGAGGCGGGCTTGACATCGTAGTAATACGAATTGTTTACTTCGGTTGAGGCGCGGCCGGCAGAAGGAGCTTGTGATGTTCGAACGGTTCAACGTGATCGACGCCGACACCCACATCACCGAGCCGGCGGACACGTGGTCCTCCCGGGTCTCCTCGCGCTGGGGCGATGCCATCCCGCGCATCGAGCGCATCGATGGCTATGACGTCTGGGTGATCGCCGGCCGTCCCTGGGCGAAGCCCGGCAACACGGCGATGGCCGGCTTCGACGGGGTGCTGCCGGACGGGCCCGCCACCTACGCAGACATGCACCCGGCGGCGTACGACCCGAAGGCCCGCATCGCCTTCATGGACGAGCAGCACATCTACGCGCAGGTGCTCTATCCGAACATCGGCGGCTTCGGCGCCGGGTGCCTGGCTCGGCTACGGCGATCCGGCGTTCGCGCTGGAATGCCTGCAGGCCTACAACGATTTCCAGGTCGACTTCGCCTCTGTCGCACCGGACCGGCTGCTGCCGATCGTCTCGCTGCCGTTCTGGGACGTCGATCTGACCGTCGCCGAGATCGAGCGCTGCGTCGCCGCCGGCCACCGCGGGATCAATTTCTGCAATTCCCCCGACGACTACGACCAGCCCAAGCTCTGGGACCGGCACTGGGACCCGGTGTGGGCCACCGCGCAGGACGCCGGGATCCCGGTCAACTTCCACATCGGCGGGGGTCGCATCGGCGAGCAGCTCGCCGGTGGCAGCGACATCGGTTGGCGAGCCAATTTCTGCCGGGCGTCCTCGATGCTCTTCGTCGACAACCTGCGCTGCATCGGCGAACTCATCCACGGCGGCGTGTGCCACCGCTTCCCCGACCTGAAGTTCGTCTCCGTCGAGAGCGGCGTATCCATGCTGCCGGGAGCCCTGGAATCGTTCGACTGGCAGTGGCGTAACGGGGGAGTCGTCGAAGAGCACCCCGAGTACGACCTGCTGCCCTCGGAGTACTTCCGCCGGCAGATCTACGGCTGCTTCTGGTACGAGCGCGAGACCATCACGACCCCGCTGCTGGCCTACCCGGACAACATGCTCTTCGAGACCGACTTCCCGCACCCCACCTGCCAGCACCCGGGTCCCCGCACGCCTGCGGTAGGTCCCGAGGCGTACGCCACCGAGGCGCTCGGCTCGCTTCCCGAAGAGGTACTGCAGAAGGTCCTCGTCGACAACGCCGCGGGGCTTTACGGCGTGCAGTTCGCGG
The DNA here is from genome assembly GCA_963737695.1 of uncultured Actinomycetota bacterium. Classification (GTDB taxonomy): domain Bacteria; phylum Actinomycetota; class Actinomycetes; order Frankiales; family Frankiaceae; genus DATAZK01. The sequence continues at coordinate 598,440 of CAVTTQ010000008.1, read as the reverse complement.
CGTGAACGTCAGCGCCGAGACTCGAGCAGGCGCTGCGGCTGTGGGTCGCCGACGAGGTGGGTGACCCGGCCGCCGTCATCACCGGAGTGCGCCGCACGTCCGCCGGATTCTCCCGGGAGAACTGGGTTTTCGACGCGAAGTGGACCGTCGACGGGCAGCCTCGCACCCACGCGCTGATTGCGCGGCGCGATCCGCCCGGCAGCGTGCTCAACACCGACCGTCGGGTGGAGACGGGCGTGCTGCGGGCGCTGTGGACGACGGACGTCCCGACCCCCTACCTTCGATGGGCTGATCTGGAGGGTGAGCGGCTGGGACGGCCGGCGATCGTGATGGATCTGGCGCCGGGTCATTGCGACGGCTTCGTGCTGTCAGGTGCTGGTTCGCCGGAGCACCGGCTGACCATCGCCCACCGGCTGTACGACCGGCTGGCCGACATCCATCTCGTCGATTGGCGTGGGCTGGGGCTCGCCGACGTCCTGGAAGATCCTGGACCGGGCGCCGCGTCCGCGGCCCTGACGCATTGGGAGAAGGAGTTGCGGGCGGTCCAGCTCGACCCTGAGCCTGAGCTGGAGCTGGTCATCGATTGGCTGGCCCGAAACGCTCCGGCCAGCGTCGTCACGACCCTGGTCCACGGCGACTTCAAGGCCGGCAACGTGCTGCTGGTCGACGACGACGTATCGGCGGTGCTGGACTGGGAGACGGTCCACCTCGGGGATCCGCACGAAGACCTCGGGTGGGTGACGAATCCGCTGCGGGCCCGTGAACACACCATTCCCGGTCACTGGATGCCGGCTGATCTGCTGGAGCGATGGAGTGCCCGCACCGGGCTCATCGTCAACCCGGACGCGGTGCGCTGGTGGAGCGTGCTGGCGAATCTCAAGCTCTCGGTCATCGTGCTCAGCGGGCAGCATGCGTTCGTCCAGGGACGGTTGGATCGCATCCATCAGACTCCCGTGGCGATCTGCCGCCTGATGTTCGACCTGATCGGAGCGTGACCCGTGCGTCCTTCCGTCACCGAACAGCTCGACGGCCTGAGCCGGATCCTGCAGGAGGTCATCGCACCGGAATTGACCGATCCCTATCCGGCCGACATCCTGGCCGGCGTCTGCGCCACTTTGGAGACTCTCGCTGCGGGATGGAGCGCGGTGCCGGCCTTCCTGCGCTGGGACGCTGCGGCATCGGCCGAAGTGCTGTCGCAGGTGCTGGCGTTCGGTGCTCCCGGGTTGAGCAAGCAGTTGGCGGCCGAGGTTCGGGGGGCCGTCGAGGCACCCTTGCCCGACCCTGCCGACCTGCCGTCACTGGAGGCCCACCATCGACGGCTGCGGGCCGCGTTGGAGCTCGCGATCCCGGTCATCGCCGAGCGCGATGAATTGCGTGAGACGTACACACATCTGGTAGGACTCCTTCGGGAGCGCGCCGAGCGCTACCCGCTCAAAACGCTCTGGCGGCCGCCTGTCCCCGCCGGCTGACGGAAAGGCCGATATTCACTGTGCTGACGGAACTTGACGATTCGCCCTGGCATCAGCTGCCCACCACGTTCGACCATGTCGGCACCAGTGACCCGCGATTTTTCGACCGGCTCTGGTTCGCGGCGTCAGACCGCCAGGGGCACGGCGCGTTGCAATTCACCATGGGCGTCTACCAGAACATGAACGTGGTCGACGGTGGGTTCGTCGTCATTGTCGACGGGATTCAGCACAACCTGCGGGTGTCACGCCAGCTCCGGCCCCGGTATGAGTCCGACTGTGGACCGCTGCGTCTCGACGTGCGCGACCCGATGAAGCGGATCGGGCTGTCCATCGCCCCCAACGAGAGTGGCGTATCGGGGGAGCTGGAGTGGACCGCCACCGATCCGGCTCAGGAGGAGCGACCGCACTACGCCCGGTCCCACGGCCGGATCCTGGAGGACTACAGCCGCTACGACCAGATCGGCGAATGCAGCGGGTGGCTCGAGGTAGCGGGCCGCCGGATCGAAGTCGACTCCTGGTGGTCGTGCCGCGACCACTCCTGGGGAGTACGCGAAAGGGTCGGCATTCCGGAGCCGGTCACCAGCCCTCCGGTCGCCGCCGGAGCCTCCGCCGGGGGACTGTTCGCTTTCCTGTTCTACTCGACCACCGATTTCGCCGGCCATGTCCAGGTGACCCGCCGGCCAGATGCAGGCGGGCACATCACCGCCGAGATCGTTGATCGTGCGACCGGGGAATCCGTCGTCGGGGAACGGGTCGGGATCGACGCCGAATTCGTGGATGACGGACGTCCGAGGCGCGTCAGCCATGCGGGGTTCGACGTGACGCTGGCCGGCGGCAGCACCGTCCGGATCGACGTCACGGCGCAGGGTCCGGCGGTCGCGATGCAGGGCCTCGGCTACGGCGGGTATGACGACGGGCTCGGTCTTGGGGTGTGGCGCGGTCTGCAGCATCTGGAGAGTGAGGTCTGGGACGTGTCCCAGCCGGCCCAGGTGGGCCTTCCCGATGGTTCGGTCGGGCGGCCGGTGCATCGCATCCAGCCGGTGCGAGTGGTGCAGCGATCGGCCGACGGCGCGGTCAGCGAGGGCACCGGCAGCCTGACCTTCATCGCCGAACTGCCGCTCGAGGAGCAGGCCGCCGATTCGGCTCGCACTGCTGGCGTTTCAGGCCCCACCCGGATGAAGATCCTGGGATGACGCCGGGAAGCACTGAGGCAAGCACTCAGGAAAGTTTCGTCGAAGGCCGGCTCCTGCAAGGCAAGGTGGCCGTGGTGACCGGGATCGGGCCGGGGATGGGCCGCAGCATCGCGCTGCGATTTGCCCGCCACGGCGCCTCGGTGGTGCTGGGGGCTCGCAATCGCCGGCGCCTCGATGACGTCGCCGACGAGATACGCCTCCTCGGGGGTGCCGCCCTCCCCGTGACCTGCGACATCGCTGATGCCGCCGCCTGTGCCGCGCTCATCGAGCAGGCTGGGGAGCACTTCGGCCGCCTTGACGTGCTGGTCCAGAACGGACACCACGAAGGTGATTGGAGTCCGGCAGCCACCGCTGACGTCGATGAGTGGCGCCGCATCATGGACATCAATTTCTTCGGCGCCCTCCAGCTTGTGCAGAACGCCGTGCCGGTCATGGAGGCGGGGGGCGGCGGCAGCATCATCCTGGTCAATTCCGGCGCCGCGGTCAGCTACCCGGCGACGATGGGGGCGTATTCGACGTCAAAGGCGGCGCTCGCCGGCCTGACCCGCACGCTGGGCAAGGAGCTGGGCCCCAAACAGATCCGGGTCAACGGCATCTTCCTGGGTCCGGTCGCCGGCGAGAACCTCTTTCGTTCCGGTGGCAACGCCGCCGCTGCGGCCGGAATCACGCTGGACACCTGGACCCGGGGCAAGGCTGCCGAGCTTCCGATCGGGCATATCCCGACTCCTGACGAGTGCGCTGGTTCGGTGCTCTTCCTCGCCTCCGAGCTCTCCGCGCCGGTCACCGGTCAGCACCTGGCGGTGAACGGCGGTCAATGGGTGTCATGAGCGGGCTGCTACTTTCGGCTCGTGTCTGAGCTAGCGCTTCCCTATTTCCTGGCGACCCCGGCGTCCGCTGATGGCGGCCCGGGTGTCGTGGTCATCCACGAGGGCAATGGCATCTCCTCCCAGCTGCTGCGGTGGTGTCAGCGGTTGGCTCGGGAGGGATACGTCGTCGTGGCGCCTGATCTCTACTTCCGTGCCGGTGGCACCGAGGCCGCCGACCCGATGACGCTGATCCGCGCGGCGGATTTCGGGCAGATGCAGCAGGACATCCTGCAGGCGGCCGGGATCGCCCGCGAGCACGGGGCCCGCAAGCTCGGTGTGACGGGCTTTTGCATGGGTGGCCGGCTCACGTACGGCGCCGCCCTCGCAGGTGGATTCGATGCAGCAGCAGGCTTTTACGGTTCAGGGATCGCCGGGGAGCTGGGCGAGCCGACGTGTCCCACCCTGCTCTTCTTCGGCGGCAAGGACGAGTGGATCCCAGGCTCCGACATCGAGAAGGTGGCAGCACATCACCGCGACACCTTCGTCTATCCCGAAGCCGGCCACGGCTTCATGCGCGATGGCACGCCCGATTACGTGCCCGCCGCAGCCGACGATGCCTGGGACAAGCTGACTGCCCACTTCCGTGAACACCTGAGCTGAGCGACCAGGGCGGGCTGATCCCTCAGCTGATCGTCCCTGTGACGAACGGCAGGTCGCGATGGTTGACGATGCCCGGAGGCGCCGCCACGACGGCGGGGATGGCGTTGACGGCGGGCATCGCGGTCGTGGTCGCGCCGTCGAAGTGAGCACCCATCGGCTCCAGCCTGACCCGCACGTTGGGGTCGCCCTCGATCTCGAGCACGTAGCCATCCTCGACCGGCCAGTTGGGCGTCATGTCGTGTCCGAGCTTCCAGACGAACTTGCACTGCACCACCGGCCGGCCCTCATGCATCCCGGAGACCACGCCTTTGAATCCGGCGATGCGGCCTTTCTGGACGGTCATGAATCCGAAGTCGGTCGTCTCATTCGCCGCACCCAACTCGGCTTCGAAGCTGATGCCGTCGATCGCCACCCCGAGCGCTTCGGCCATGACCCGGATCTGCTCCTTGAACGAGCCGCAGGCAGCCTCGATCATGGCCGGGACCTCAGGGTCGTCCAGTGCGCGGTCGATGCTCATGGCCCGAAACATCTGCTCGTTCGCGTAGCCGCTCATGTCGAGCGATTCCAGGACCGAGATGCGGTCGATATGCGAACACATCGCGCTGGCGGCCAAGGCGACCATCGGTGCGTGACCGGGGTAGATGCCGCTCGCGTAAAGCGACGACCTGCCGAGCAGGGCCGCCTCCGCGATGCGCTCCCGGACGTCCTCGCCGTAGCCGCCGCCCGACAGCATGTACATGGTGGTGACGACATTGACCCCGGACTCGAGAATGCGCACCACGTGGTCGGGATCGGGGCGATACGGCAGGTAGGAGACGCAGTCCGGTCGCAGCGCCAAGAGCGCGTCGATGTCGTCGGTCGCAGTGACGCCCACCGGTGCAATCCCGGCAAGCGCGCCGACGTCCTGGCCGACCTTGTCAGGGGAGTACGCGTAACAGCCGACCAGTTCCAGCCGAGGGTGGCGCAGGATGCCGCGCACCGCAGCAGTGCCGGTCTTCCCGGTGGTCCACTGGACCACCCGCAAGCGCTCGCCGGTCATCGGGCCTGGCGCTCGGGCACGTGGGTCGAGGTCTCCTGCAGTTCTCGCCACACCGCCACCGCTTCCTCGCGGGGCAGGGCGAGGGTGTCGGCGATGATCGAGCCGTCTGTCGGACGGGAGAAGAGCACCGGCCCCTGGCCGAGCTGGTCATAGAACGCCTCGGCCACCTCCTCCGGAGCGCTCGGGTCCATCAACCGGGCACGGGCCCGGTCGAGGGGGCGCGGCGAGTCGGGCTTGTCGCACAACGTCGGATCCAGGGTGTCTTTGAAGGCGTTGTAATTCGGGGAAGAGGTCGGGCCGACCAGGATTGTCGCGACATCAACGCCGACCGGACCGAGCTCGGCCCAGAGCGTCTCCGCGAGGATCCACTCGAAGGCCTTGCCGGCGTTGTAGGTGCCGAAATTGATCGAGCCCTGCGTCCCGCCCGTCGAGCTGACCAGGCCGATGCCGCCGCGCCCTCGCGCGGCCATCTTCGGCGCCAGCAGGTTGCACAAGATGACCGGGGTGGCGCAGTTGACCGCGACGCTCAGCAATTGCAGATCCAGCGGTACGTCGAGGAAACGGCCGGCGGGTGCCACGGTGGCGTTGTAGACGAAGAGCCCGATCTCGAGGTCATTCGTCGCCGCGGCCACGACGTCGCCGATGTGCGGATCCGCCAAGTCGGCGGCGAGCGTGCGCACCTGGACGCCGCGCTCGGCACGTACCTCTTCAGCGACTTCTTCCAGTAGCTCGGCGCCGCGGGCCATCATCACGACGTTCAGCCCACGCGCGGCGGCGGAGTGGGAGAACGCGCGTCCGATGCCCATGGAGGCACCCGCGATCAGCGCCCAAGGCCCGTACTTGTCCTGAAAGCTCACGGAAGTGCTCACCAGACCAGCTTCGTCGCCGGGCGTACCAGCGATGGCGGTTGGATGGTGGGGAGATCCAGGTGGGTCTTGATGCCTGGCCCGGCAGCCACGACGGCGGGGATCGCATTGATGGCGTTCATCGCGGTCCAGATGCGGCCCCAGTAGCCCTCGTCGCCGGTCGGGTGTTTGGACGTCGGCTCCAGCTCCACTTTCATCGACGGGACTCCTTCGATCATCACCGAGTACTTGACCGTCCCGTAGCCCCAGTTGGGTTCCAGGTCGTCGTCCATCTTCCAAAAGCTGCGAAACACGATGACCGGGCGGCCGCCGGACCAGGTGATCCATTCGTGGCGCATGCCGCCGACCGTTCCACGCGGGATTTCGCCGCTGGCGACCACCAGATCGCGTTTGGCCACGGAGACGTCGAAGAGCGTCGTCATCTTCTCCACGGTCACCCCGAGCCCGTCGGCCAGCAACAGCATCGACTCCTTGAAGATCGACTCCATGGTGTGGATCAGCGGGCTGGGATTGGCGCGCGCGTCGTCGGGGTCGCGGCCGAAGCCCAGGCCGCCGAAGTTCATCGCGTGGGACGGGTGCGGGGCAAGGTCGGCCACTTCCTGCACGACCACCTGGTCGATCCGCGTGCACAGCCGGGAGACCACGAGGGGGAGCAGATCGCCGGAGAATCCGGGATGAATGCCGGCGCCGAACAGTGACGTGCCGCCGTCCTGGCAAGCGGCTTCGAGCTTGTCGACGACCGCCGCCTCAAGGGCCTTGGGGTAGACGAAGCCGACCGGTGTGACGATGTTCTTTCCGGACCGCAGGATCCGTGCCATGTCGTCCACGTCCGCGTACAGCGGTGCGTAGTTCACGGCGTCGGCGTCGAGGGCCAGGATCTGATCGATGCTCGTGGTGGCGGTGATCCCTAGCGGTGGGATCCCTGCGAGCTTGCCGGCATCCTGGCCGTCCTTGTCCTGTGAGGTGACCAAGACCCCGACCAGCTCGAAGTCAGGGTTGTCCGCGAAGTGTCGGATCGAGATCTGCCCGATCGAGCCGGTCGCCCACTGGATGACGCGATACTTCTGCGCTGCGCTCACGCGAGAGGTCTATCAGGTCGGCCTCAGGCTTGCTCAGACATCCGAAGCGTGACTGTCGGCCGGCGCCATCGCCGCAGCGCGCGGGGCCCAAGTCCGTTCATTGCCGGCATGATCCAGGGGCTGCTTGCCGATGACTTTCATGAGATCGGCGCCGTCCACGGTCTCGTGTTCCAGCAGCAGCGCAATGATCTTGTCGAGCGACTCACGGTTGTCGTGCAAGACCTCCAAGGCATGGGTCTCCGCCTCGCGCAGCAGCCGGGCCACCTCACGGTCGATGGCGCGCTGGGTCTCCTCGGCGTACGGCCGGCCGGCGAAGGGGTTGCTGCTGGAGCCATCGGGTGCGTAACCGATCGGCCCGAGCTCATGGGAGAAGCCGAATTCGCGGACCATCCGGGTGGCCAGGTCGGTGGCGCCGGCCAGGTCGTTCGAGGCACCGGTCGAGGGCTGGCCGAGCACGGTGATCTCGGCCGCCCGGCCACCCAGCCGAATTGCCAGCGAATCGGTCAGGTAGTCCTCGGGATAGAGGTGGCGCTCGGCTTCCGGCAGCTGTTCGGTGACACCAAGCGCGGCGCCGCGCGGAAGGATGGTGACTTTCGCGACGGGATCGGCGTTGTCGGCCAGCAGAGCCACGAGGGTATGGCCGGCTTCGTGGACCGCGACGGCATGCTTCTCGTCCGGCAGCAGAGCATTGGAGGCATCGCGGCGTCCGAGGAGCAACCGGTCGCGGGCGGCATCGAAATCGGCTGCCATGACAATGGTGCGATTCGCCCGCACCGCATTGATCGTCGCCTCGTTCACCAGGTTGGCCAGATCCGCCCCGGAGAAGCCGGGCGTACCCCGGGAGACGGTGTCGAGGTCGACGTCAGGACTGAGCTGCTTGCCCTTGCAGTGGATGGCCAGGATGGCGGTGCGTTCCTTCTGGTTCGGCAACGGGATCTCGACGGTTCGGTCGAAGCGGCCGGGCCGCAGCAGCGCAGCGTCCAGCGTCTCCGCCCGGTTCGTCGCCGCCATGACGACGATGGTCTCGCCCGCCTCGAAGCCGTCCATCTCCGACAGCAGCTGGTTGAGGGTCTGCTCCCGCTCGTCGTTGCCGCCGAAGCCGCTGCCTTGGTTACGCCGGCCGCCGATCGCGTCGATCTCGTCGATGAAGATGATCGACGGGGCTGCCTTGCGCGCGTCGGCGAACAGGTCTCTGACCCGGGCCGCGCCCACTCCGACGAACATCTCCACGAAGCTGGATCCGGCCAGGGCGAAGAAGGTCACGCCCGCCTCGCCGGCTACGGCGCGTGCCAGCAGGGTCTTGCCGGTGCCTGGCGGCCCCACCATCAGCACGCCCTTGGGCCCGACGGCGCCAGCTGCCGAGTAACGCTCGGGGTTCTTGAGGAAGTCGACAACCTCCATCACCTCGGCCTTGGACCCCTCATACCCGGCGATGTCTGAAAAGCGGGTGGAGGGCTTGGTCTCGTCGTAGACCTTCGCCTTCGACTTCCCGATCCCCATGACGCCGCCGAGCCCGCCGGCGAGCTGCTTCTGGCTGCGTCGCCCGATGTAGATGAATACGCCGATGATCAGGATCAGGGGGAGCAGCGAAAGGATGATGCTCAGGATCGACGTGGTGCTCGGGTTGGTCCCCGTCACCTGGACCTTGTGCTGAGTGAGGTCCGACGTGAGCGTGTCGGTGTTGAGCGCGGTGGGGATCCGCGTCGTGTACAGCTGACCGCCCACGAGCTTGCCCTTGACGGCGCCATTGGGACTGATGGCGGCGGTCGACACCTTGGTGGCGTTGACGTCGTTGACGAAGTCCGTATAGCTCAGGCTTTTCGAGGAGGCCTTGGAGACCGGCAAGAAGAGCAGCACAGCCGTGATTGCGATGCCGATGGGCAGCAGCCACATTCGCCAGCGCGGCGGAGGCGGCGGCGCAGGAGCCTTGACCGGCTCCTTGGGAGGGTTGTTGCGAGCCGATGCCGTGCTGTGCCAGGTGCTCACATGTTGTCAATTCAAAAGAGGTCCAGTGGCTGGGCCCCGAATTTTACGCGGGTGCGCCGTCAGGAGCGGCGGGTCCTCCAGCGCGGCCGCACCACAGCGCCGACCATGACGGAAGCGACCGCCTGCCGCTCGGCGTGACGCCACAGGTCGACGGTCGCGAACATCGTGCGGGTGCGATGCGCGGAGCGGCTTCCCGTCAGGCCCGCGCGTACGAGCAGTCCGATGGGAAGGGCGAAGGCGATGGCACCCCAGGCCCCGAAGAGCAGAGTGATCGCACTCGCAAGGATGAGGGTGAGCAGCGCATCGACGCTGGCCGCGACCGAGACCCAGAAGTCGTCATCGCTGGCGAAAGGCTCCCGCACGTCACGCTTCCAGACCGTCATCTGTGAGCTATCGGAACATCCGCCGGCCACTCTGAAGTGCTGCCGCAAAGCTCACATCTTCGGTCTGTACGCCGTCCGAAGCCTGACCACGCTCAGTGATGATGGTTAGCGCCCAGTTAGAGCGCCCAGTGAGCGCTCAGTCGCCGTCCACGATGTGGATCGCGTCCTCTTCGGCGGAGTCAGCGCCGCCGTCGAAGCCGACGTCCTGGGCGACCAGGTTGCTCTCCTCTGTCGCGTGGGCCCCTTCGTCCTCCGCGACCAGCCGGCCCGCCGGGCGGTTCTCGCCGGTGTCGGCGTCGGCGTAACCACCGGCGTCGGTGTAATCGATGTCGGGCTCCTCCTCGGCGAGCAGCTGGTCGAGCGATTCGCCCTGCCGCTCCTCGGTCAACGTCGTGCCGAAGCGCTCACCTGCCGAGTAGCGGTCACCCGCGTCGATTCCCTGATCGAGCGGGTCGTCATCGAGCGGTCCATCGAGGGTGTCGGTGGGATCGAGCAGCCCGTCGTTCTCCAGGGACGCGTCTATCGAGTCGTTGTCCTCGACCGGGTTGTCGCCATCGTCAGCCATCGTGATTCACCTGTTCTCTGCTAGAAGCCTGATCGTGGTAGCAGGTAGTCGATCAGCGCCGTGTTGAACAGCGCCGCCCTTTCCCACTGCAGGAAGTGCCCAGCCCGAGGCACCACGAACGGGCCGGTCACCTTGGCGAAGGCAAGCTCACACTGATCCACGAATATTGCCGGCACCACGTGGTCGTCTCCGCCGTAGAGCACCAGGGTAGGCGTCTGGACGACGTTGAACATCAACGGCAGCTCCGACATCGCCTTGCCGTAGGCCAGCTCGTAGGGGCCCCAGGAGGCTCGTAGCTTCGCAGCGTCGGCAAACGGCTCGGTGTGGAAGTCGACGTCAGCCGGCGAGAACGAGCCGGGCGCGGCCCACAGGCGGGGCCCGTACATGCCGGCGATCCACTGCCTGCGAAGGGCCGGGGTCGCCAGTTGGGCGGCGAAGGAGTCGCCGTCGCGGCCCTGCAAGATCCGGTAGTCGCCGGTGGGATGGTCGTCGGTGAGCAGGCTGGCCGGCAGCCCGGCTGCGGTGTAGATCTCGGGCAGCGCCGGCGGGACGCTGTTGAAAAAGCACATCCGCTGGACGAAGCCGGGGTAGCGCTCAGCCATGTCGAGCATCACCACGCCGCCGACGTCACCGGCCGCAGCGACCACCGCCTCGTGCCCCAGCACATCGCGGAGCAGCGCGTAGATGTCCCGCGAATACGCCGCCGGATCATAAAAGCCATCGGACGCCAGGCTCGAATCCCCGTAGCCGCGCAGGTCCGGAACGATCACCTCGAAACCGGCAGCGGCGAGCGGGGCGATGTTGCGCCACCAGATCCGTTTCGTCTCGGGATAGCCGTGCAGCAGGATGAGCGGCACGCCGCCGCGGCCCTCGTGGACGTACGCCAGGGTGACGCCGGTGGACAGGTCTGCGGTATGGACGGTGAAGCTGCTGGGATCAGGACTCACCGCACGTTCATACCGCTCCGGCCCCGGAGCAGGTGCGGTGGATCTCAGGACTGCAGTGAGGCGAGGACGACAATGTTGTCCAGATAGTGGCCGGTGCTGCTGTCGAACTCGCCTCCGCACGTGATGAGACGCAGCGCCGCCCGGTTGGTGTTGCCGTAGACCAGCGCGGTGGGAAAGGCCGTCTTGTGGTAGCGCCGGACCTCGTTGACCACGAAGATCGCCATCGATCCATCGGCCCGCAGAACATTGATGGTGTCCTTCGGTTTGAGCCCTCCGAGGCGGTAGAAGACGGACGGGCCGGCTGCGGCGGAATCGACGTGACCGGCGATGATCGCCGGTCCGAGCGAGCCCGGGGTGGGGGAGTAGCGATACCAGCCGGCCTGGTTGTACGTCGGGCCCACCGGGGGGACCGCAAGCGCGCCGGTGGATGTCCTGCCGAGCTGCAGCAGCTGGGAGTCCACCCCGATGGCCGGTATCACGATGGAGACCGGCACGGATCGCCGCAGGATCGTCCCGACGGTCCGGGGCGTGACTTGGACAGGGCGGGGCGCCGTCGTGGGCTCGGCGGCAGCCACGGCGATGGGAGCCGTCGTCAGCGCGGGCTCCGGGGCGTGGTGCTGATCCAGCAGCGCGATGGCGATCGCCGCAGTGCCGCTGAGCGCGAGAAGGCCGGTGACCACCGCGGCTGCAAACGCGCGGTGGTCACCGGCGGCGGACCGGCTGCGCGGAAACCTCACGCGCACGGGTCGGTCAGCCTCTGCGAAGGAATCGTCGCCGGATCAGGGCGCTGCCGCCAGCACCGAACAGGAGCCCGCCGCCGATCGCGAGCAATCCGACGTGCTGCATTCCGGCCGTCGAGCCGCCGCCGGTCTGCACGCCGCCGGTCGGCACGATCCCCACCTGCGGGGTTGCCGTCGCCGTCGGACCAGGAGCGCCGACCAGCGTCCCGGGGGTCGTGGGTGTGGCGCCCGTTGTACCCGCAGTGGTTCCAGTCGTGGGCAGGGGCGTACCTACCGGCGTGACGGGCGATCCGGGGGTGGTGGGCGTCCCCAACGTCCCGGGAATGGTGGGAACCGCGCCGCCCGGGGCGGTCGTTGCGGGGGCGGTGGGAGTCGGGACGGCGGTCGGGGTCGGCGTGGGTGCCACAACCGCAGCAGTGATGGTGGTGGTGATCGACGCCGAGCAGGTCACGACGCTGCCGCCGGGGTTACCGGAGCCGTTGCACTGGTTGATCTGGATCGGTATGGCCGGGCTGATGGTGGACCCCGGGACCGTGCAGGTCACCGTGCCCCCGCCGCCGTTTCCGGAGCCGTTGCATTGGGTCACGGTGGCGCCGGAGGTAGTGGCGGGGAAGGGCACACAGTTGTTGGCGCCTCCGCCGCCGGTGAACGAGCCGACGCATTGGTCGGACGTCGCGGCCGTCACGGGCTGAGCTCCTGGCGTATCAGCGCTGATGAAGTTGGTGACGTTGACATCGCAGTTGATCGGGTGGGCGGCGTCGTTGTCCGAGCCGTTGCACTGGGCGATGTCGGTCACCACGTCGGTGAAGCTTTGGGAAGAGGAGCCGGTGCAGGGGTCGAGCGAGCAGGTTCGGCTCACGGTGACCACCGAGCTCCGCAGACCCCCGTTGATGGTGTTCACCACAGTGATGTCGCAGTTCATGATTGTGGTGGCGCCGCCCGGGCCGGGACCCTGACCATTGCACTGGGCCAGCGAGACAGGCGCGGCAGCGGCGGGCGAGGAGGCGATGATGCCGGTCAGCCCGAGCGTGACGATGAGCGCTCCCAACATGGCCAGCCACGACCGCCAGCCAAGGCGACGATCTTGACGCGGGCGATGAGCGATGAGGGCTGTCTGGTGCATGCAAGCACGGCCTGTCCGAGAAGATGCACCGAGCTCAAGGGGTGGCCCGGCGCGAGCCATCGAAATGCGGAGCCGCGGCTGTCCGGACGGTCACATCTGGTGGGACAGGCTCATCATCGGTCTCGCTCGCGGTACCCGGTAGGAGTTCAGGGGTGCTTCCTGGCCAGCGGAAACGCACCTCACGCGTATGTCGTGCTCTCGCTGCCTTTGAAAACGGGTGGCTGTCCGGTGGCCTCCAGGACGGCCATCCACAGGTCGCCGTTCGGGTCCACCTGGTTACGACTGCCGGTCGCCAGCGAGATCGGCACGTGGACGAAGCGGCCGTGCCAGCGACCCACGACCATCGCCGTGCACCCCGCCATCGCGGCGTGTACGGCAGCTTGGGCGAGCCGTAGGCAGAAGACGGCGTCGTACGGATTTGCCGGCACGCTGCGAATTGCATAGCCGGGATCGACGTAGCGCAGGTTCAGTTCGACGTCTGCGGTGGCAAAGTCCTGGGCGATCCGGTCGCGTAGCAACCGTCCGATGTCGGCGAGTCGCACGTTGCCGGAAGCATCACGCGCGTCGGCAGGAGTCAGCAGGGCTTGGCCGGCTCCTTCGGCGACGACGACCACCGCATGTCCCCGGCTCTGCACCCGGCGGCGCAGGTGAGCCAAGAAGCCGTCAGGACCGTCGGTCTCGAAGGGCACCTCGGGAATCAGCACGAAATCGACGTCGTGATTCGCCAGGGCCGCGTAGCTGGCGATGAAGCCGGAGTGGCGCCCCATCAGCTTCACCAACCCGACGCCGTTGGGGGTCGAGCTGGCCTCCGTATGCGCCGCTTGGATGGATTCGGTGGCGCGCGAGAACGCCGTCTGGAATCCGAAGCTGTGGTCGATGAACGGAATGTCGTTGTCGATGGTCTTCGGGACCCCGACGACGGACAGCTCCACGCCCCGGGCCATGGCCGCATCGGCAATCTTCTGCGCCCCACGCAGGGTTCCATCGCCACCCACGACGAAAAGCACGCAGATTCCGCGTTCGGCAAGGGTGGTGACCATCCGGTCGGGATCCTGGTCTCCGCGCGAGGTGCCGAGAATCGTGCCGCCGTGCGTATGGATGTCAGCGACCAGCTCGGGGGTCAGTGGCAGCGTTTCGTAGGCACCCACCAGCCCGGCGTAGCCGTTGCGGAATCCGGTGACGTCAGTGATCCCGTAGTGCTCATGCAGCTCCAGTACGAGTCCGCGAATGACGTTGTTGAGGCCGGGGCAGAGCCCACCGCAGGTGACGATTCCGACCTTGGTGCCGGCGGGATCGAAGTAGATGCGGGCCCGCGGTCCGCCGGGCTCGAACGACGGCAGGTCGGCGACCGTACAGTCTCGCGCCACCGCCATGTCCAGCGTGTCGTCCAGCAGGACTCGGTCGGATTCGTGCACGTAGTGCGTCGAGGTCGGTCGATCGCGCAGCAGCGGAGACATCGGCGATGCGAAGGTCGGCTCGCCGAGGCGGTGGACGCTGAGGTCTGCGGCTTCGATGGCCAGCTGATGACCGGTGTTCACCACTACCGAAGCATGGCGCGCGGATATTTCGTCCATGTGGCCTGGGGCCGTGGGCGGGCGGCCGGGTGTGAGCCCGACCGCCCGCTTGGCGGCCTCAGGCGACGGCCCCCTCCTTGGGGAGATCGATCGTCGTCTTCGGTCCCGTGAACCAGTTCTTCACCGAGACGTGCCAGTAGATCCACAGGGCCAACAGCGCGACGGGCACGACGATGATCGTGTAATTCACGTATTTCCAGGCGAAACCGTCGTTCCACGGCATGCCCAGAGGAGAGGTGGGCAGCAGTGCGACGATCGAGGTCACGACGATCTCCACGATGGCCACGATGGACATCCACTTGTATTTCGATCCGAGCGTCCAATTGCCCGGGGTGAAGTTCGAGCCGGCCTTCCAGCGCAGAAAGATCGGTATGGCAAAAGCCACATAGAGGCCCACGACGCCGATGGAGACCACCGCGAAGAAGGCGACCGGAACGGGTGCGCCGTTGATGTCGACCTTCACCAGCGCGGGCAGCGTAAGCACGACGGCGATGATGGTGGTGATCAAGACGCCGTATACCGGCACCCGATTGTGATTCAGCTTGGACCAGTATTTTCCGCCGGGCACTGCACCGTCACGGCTGAACGCATAGAGCATGCGGGTCGTGCTGGTCATACACGCCACGGTGCAGAAGAACTGGCCTGCGGCGGAGATGGTCAGTACGGTGCCGCCCCAGTTCGAGGAGAGCGCCTGGCTGAAAATGGCCGACACCCCTCCGCCTGCCTTGGTGACGCCGTCCTGGTTCTGAACCGCGAACAGGAACGAGAGCAGCAGGATCCAGCCGCCGACACCCGAGTAGAAGATCGAGCGCCAAATGCCTTTGGCGGCCGAGTTCGCTGCGCTCTTGGTCTCCTCGGAAAGATGCGCCGAGGCGTCGTACCCGGTGATCGTGTACTGGGTGAGGATGACGGACAACGGCAGCACGTAGAACAGGAAGCCGACGCCACTCGTCTTTCCGCCGAACAGCCCGGTGTTGTTGACGGTGTGGGTGAAGACCGCTGACACGCTCGCGTGATGGGAGGGCACGAAGATCAGGATGAGGACGACGGCCGCCGCGCCAAGGACGTGCCACCAGACCGAGACGTTGTTCAAGATCGCCAGCAGGTGGCTCGAGAAGATGTTGATCACCGCAGCCAGCAGCAGGATGATGACGAATTCGATGAAGACGCGGGTTAGTGAGTAGTGGGCCGCCCAAGAGGAACTGAAGGTGCCGAGGGTCAGGTCGAAGAAGGTCGCGCAGCCGTAGGCGACGGAGGCCACGATCGCCAGCAGGCCGATCAGGTTCAGCCAACCCGTGTAGTAGCCGGCCTTTGCGCCGCCGAGCTTGGATGACCACCAATAAATGCCGCCGGAGGTCGGAAAGGCCGAGACCAGCTCCGACATGCAGAATCCGATGACCAGGATGAGCACCGCGATGATCGGCCAGCCCCAGGCGATCGCGGCTGGCCCCCCGTTGTTCCAGCCGAGCGCGAAACTGGTGAAACATCCGGCCAGGATCGAAATGATCGAGAATGAGATCGCGAAGTTGGAGAAGCCGGACCACGAGCGATGCAGGTCCTGCCGGTAACCGAGTTCGGCGAGGCGTTGTTCGTCCTCGTCGAGAACGTCAAGGTCAATACCTTCTGGCACGAGCTCTCCTCATTTTCAGCGGTTGCTGTTGACTGTTGCCGGCTTACGGTCGTTGCACGTCGTCGATCAGTTGGGGCAGGTCCGCGCCTCGCAGAACGGCGCGGGCTCGTTCGTATTTGTCCAGGCCCCAGCTCCAGAAATCGAAGTCGAGCTCACTCGTCGCAGCTTGGATGCACGCCCACAGGGTCCACCCGTAGTCCGACATCAAGGCGTATAGGCGCGCCCGCGAAACCTTGTTGGCATATGCGCTGCCGTAGTAGGCGGCTACCAGCTCTTCCAACCGGTCGGATCCGAGACCGGCCTCGCTGCATAAATTGCCCAGATCAAAGCAGGCGTCTCCGTTGCCGGCGTACTCGAAGTCGATGAACCACAGCCGGGACGGGTCGCCGCCATCCGCCATCATGTTGGCGGGCAGCAGGTCGTTGTGACACGGCACCGACCGGGTCGCCTGGACGGCCATGGCCGCCTCGATACGACTGATCTGGGGTGCGAACTCGAGGTAGTCCGCCGGCCGGCGAAAGCCCTGGGCTTCGACCATTTCGAGGTAGCGACGGGCGATGGCGAACATGTCGAATTCGGTGACGAAGCGGGGCCCGGCATGCAGCTGCCGGCACAGTGCCGCTATGCGGATCAGGGTCTCGCTGTCATCGAGATCCTGGGCGGTGAAGGTCGGTCCGTCAATCCATTCAATGGCGAGAGCGCTTTGGGAGGGGAGGTAGGCCAACACCTGAGGTGCGACCCCCGCTGCCGCCGCCGAGACGGAATTGGCGTGCTCGGCCGCCCGGTCAATGCCGAACGCTGCCGACTGCGGCGAGGACAGGCGCACCACGATTCGCCGTCCGGTTTCGCCTGTTACGCAATAATTGCGGTTGGTGAGACCGCCCGGTAACAGCCTGGAAATAAAGGGCTTACCCGCCAATTCGGGTATCTGCTGCACGACCTCATGCAGGCGCGAGCTGGTGCTCGGATCGGTCTGCTCGCCTGGCTCGGCCGGAAACGCAGCTGCTGAGGCGGTGTCGGTAAGACACTGTGCAGCACTCACGACGCTCCCCACTTTCGCTTGCCAGGCAGACGGCGTCGTCTCGTTGTCCCGATGGTTGCTCGAAGTGATGGGAGCGTAGGGGTAGACCCACCTGTTGGTCTACCCCCCGGACCTTTTACTTCCCATGAAGGCCCGGCATGATGGGCCGGTGACCGTCCCCCGCGAGGTGCCATCCGCGGCCCGGGTCGTCGTCATCGGCGGCGGTGTCGGCGGCGTCAGCGTCGCGTATCACCTCAGCGAGCTGGGGGAGCGCGACGTGGTCGTGCTCGATCGCGATGAGCTGACGAGCGGCTCGACGTTTCACTCCGCCGGTCTGGTGGGACAGCTGCGCGCTGACCCGACCCTGACCCGGATGAACATGTACTCGGTCGAGCTCTACCGCCGATTGCAGCTCAGCGATCAGCCGGTCGGTTGGACGGAGAGCGGCGGGATCAAGCTGGCTTCCAGTCCGGAGCGGCTGGAGGAAATCCGACGGCAGATCAGTTGGGCGCGCACGTACGACCTGCCGCTGCATGAAATCTCGGTAGCCGAAGCCGCCGAGATGTTTCCGTTGCTCAACACCGAGGGGGTGCTCGGTGCGGCCTATCTGGAGTCCGACGGCTATCTCGATCCCGCGCAACTGACCTATTCGATGGCAGCGGCTGCCCGCGCCAACGGTGTTCGGATTCTGACCGCTACGCGCGTGCTGGGTATCGACGTCAAGGCCGACCGCTACGGCGGCAGGGTCACCGGCGTCACCACCGACCGCGGACACATCGATTGCGAGATCGTGGTCAATTGCGGGGGCATGTTCGCGGCCGAGATCGGACGACTGGCCGGAGTCCGGATCCCGTTGGTCCCGATGTCGCACCAGTACCTGATCACCGAGGGCTTCCTGCCGCGCCGTGACAAGCCGCTACCCACGCTGCGCGATCCCGATCTGCTCGTCTATTACCGGCAGGAGGTCTCGGGGCTCCTGATGGGCGGCTACGAGCGCAACCCGGCGGCGTTCACCGCGACCGATCGCAGCGTCGACACGATCCCGCCGGATTTCAACGGACGTTTGCTGCCCGCGGACTGGTCGCGTTTCGAGGAGATCACGGCCAACTCCCAGCAGCGCGTTCCGGTGCTGGGAGATATCGGGATCAAGCAAATGATCAACGGGCCGGAGGCCTTCACCCCCGACAACGAATTCTGTCTGGGTGAGACCGACGTCGCAGGCTTTTTCGTCGCCGCCGGATTCTGCGCCCACGGCATAGCGGGCGCGGGTGGAATCGGAAAGCTGATGGCGGAGTGGATATCCACCGGCGAGCCGACGTTCGACGTCTGGCACATGGACATCAACCGCTTCGGCGCGCAGTGGCGTTCACCCGGGTTCACCCTGGCCCGCATCGTCGAGAGTTACCAGCGCTACTACGACATCCCGTATCCCGGTCTGCAGCGCGAGGTGGGCCGTCCGCTTCGCACCAGCCCCGCCTACCCGTGGCATCAAGCGAACGGGGCCCGGTTCGGCGAGAAGTCCGGCTGGGAGCGCGTCGACTATTACTCCTCAAACCTCACTGGCTACTCCTCAAACCTCACTGGCTACTCCTCAAACCTCATTGCGGACCCTTCACACGGCAGCAATGGGCCTGCAACAGCGGCGGATTCGCCGCCAGGAGGCAGGCCGTTGGGCTGGGCCGGCCTGGACTGGTCGGCGGCCACCGGCATCGAACACGCCGCCACCCGCAGCTCTGCCGGGCTCTTTGACGAGTCGTCGTTTTCCAAGCTGGAGGTCAGTGGAGCCGACGCTGCGGCTTTCCTGGATTGGGCCTGCGACAACCGCGTGGCGCGCGGCATCGGAGCCGTGACGTACACCCAGGCGCTGAACCGCCGCGGGGGCATCGAGGCGGACTTCACGGTGACGCGTACCGGGCCGGACGCCTTCCTCATCGTCACGGGCACGGCTTACGGCACACACGACGCGGCCTGGTTACGCAAGCAGGCGCGGCGACGTGATGCCGACGTTCGCATCGCCGACGTGACCGGGCTCTACTGCTGCTACGCCCTGTGGGGACCGCGGGCCCGCGAGATCCTGTCCGCCCTGACGTCGACCGACCTCACCGACGAGGCCTTCCCGTTCATGACCTCCCAGCAGATCACCGTGGCCGACATCCCGGTCCGGGCGCTGCGCGTCACCTTCGTCGGCGAGCATGGTTGGGAGCTTTACGCCACGTCGGAGTACGGGGCACGGCTGTGGTCCGAGGTGTGGGCCGCCGGGGCTGACCGCGGGCTGGTCGCCGGGGGTTACCGCGCCATCGAAAGCATGCGGCTGGAGAAGGGTTACCGGGTCTGGGGCAGCGACCTGACGGCCGAGACCACGCCCTACGAAGCCGGCCTGGGTTTTTGCGTCAAGCTCGACAAACCGGGCGGCTTCGAGGGGCGCGAGGCGCTGCTGGCCGCAAAGGAGCAAGGGTTGGCGCGAAAGCTTGCCGCCATCGTGCTGGACGATCCGCGGCGGGTGGTGCTCGGTAGCGAGCCGGTGAGCGTCGATGGAAGGGTTTCCGGGCGCGTGACGTCCGGTGGGTATGGCTACACCGTCGGCCAATCCATCGCATACGCGTATCTCGCGATCGGTGATGCCCGGCCGGGCACCGCCGTCGAGATCGACCTGTTCGGCAGCCCCGTCCCTGGCACCGTCGTAGCGGAACCCATCCTCGCGGCCAAGGGGCAGTAGATGGTTACCCGGACACCGGCGCCTCGGATCGGTCTGACCAGTTACCGGGCTCGCGCGCAGTTCGGGGTGTGGGACGAATCCAGTGACCTGCTGCCGGCCGCCTACACCGACGTGGTCGCTTCCGCCGGCGGGGTCGCACTCTTGCTGCCTCCCACCGATCCCGCCCTGGCCGACGATGTGCTCGAGGGGCTGCACGGACTCGTGATCACCGGCGGGCCGGACGTCGACCCGAGTCGCTACCACGCGGCGCTTGGCGGTCACACCGATCCGCCTCAGCCGGGTCGAGATGCGTGGGAGTTGGCGCTGACGGCCGCGGCACTGGCGCGCGGCCTTCCGCTGCTGGGTGTCTGCCGGGGAATGCAGGTGATGGCAGTCGCGCTGGGTGGGACGCTGTGTCAGCACCTGCCCGACGTCGTCGGCAACGACAGCCATCGTCCGACCCTCGGCGCCTACGGCCGGCACTCGGTGCGCCTTGCCCAGGGGAGCCGGCTGGCCGGGCTGCTCGGTACTCACGCCGTCGTGGCGACCCATCATCATCAGGCCGTGGATCAGCTCCCCGCTTCGGCGACAGCCACCGGGTGGGCCGACGACGGAACCCTCGAGGCTTTCGAGGTGGTCTGCCCCTCCTGGGCCACCGCGGTGCAGTGGCACCCCGAGGTTTACGAGGGCGAGGCACTCTTTCGCGGCTTCCTATCGGCCTGTGCTGCTTGGAGAATGGAGCATCAGGAGCAGGCGGCGATCCGATGAGCTCGGGCAACGTCGAGGCGCTGTGGGCGCGCACCGTCTTCTCCCCGGTCCCGGTGCGCAACGCGTTCGAGGTGACCGTCGAACGGCTCGCGCAAGGGATACGACTGGGCGTGCTGGCCGGGGGCGACCAGCTGCCGCCCGAGCGCGAGCTGGCCGAGACCTTCGGCGTCTCGCGCGTCACGCTGCGCGAGGCGTTGAAGGCGCTGAAGACGGCGGGCCTGCTCGAATCGCGCCGCGGGCGTGGCGGCGGCACTTTCGTGGTCTCGGCGACGGCGCTGCGTCCCTGGGCCACTGAGGTGACTGATGAAGCAGCCACCCCGTCCCTCAACGACACGCTCGAGCTGCGCCGGATCGTGGAGCCGGGGGCTGCCGGGCTGGCGGCGTCGCGCACGCTGTCGGCCGCAGACCGGGCGACGCTGCACCGATGCTTGCGAGAGGCGGGCGAATGCGGGTCCCAGGACCGCCGGCTCGCTGACTGCCGGCTGCACATGGCCATCGCGGCGGCCGGTGGCAGCGCGTCGGTCGTCGCCGTCGTCGCGGACGTCCAGATGCGGCTGACCGAGCTGCTGCGGGCGATCCCGGTCCTGCACACGAACATCACCCATTCCGACCGTCAGCATGCGGCGATCGTCGCCGGGGTGCTGGCCGGGCAACCAGAAGAAGCCCGGGCGGCGATGGAAGAGCACGTAGACGGTACGGCGGCCCTGTTACGCGGGTTGCTCAGTTGAACACCCCACGATCGGCGCCTCCCATCGGAAGGAAGACCAGGACATGCCTCCCGGACCACTGAGCCTGAACGAGTTGCGTACCGACATCGCCTCTGGAGCGATCGACACCGTCATCCTGGCCATCGTCGACGTGCAGGGACGCCTGCAGGGCAAGCGCTTTGACGCGGAGTATTTCCTCAACGATGTCGTCGCCCACGGCACCGAGGGGTGCAACTACCTGCTCGCCGTCGACATCGAGATGAACACCGTCCCCGGCTATGAGATGTCGTCGTGGGAGCGCGGATACGGGGATCTGTTCATGGCGCCCGACTTCGGCACGCTGCGGCGCATCCCATGGCAGCCCGGCACCGCGTTTCTGCTCGCCGACGTCCAGTGGCTGGACGGCGCCCCGGTAGTTCAATCACCGCGCCAGATCCTGCAGGCGCAGCTCGCCCGGCTGGCCGAGCGCGGGTGGGAAGCGATGGTGGGCACGGAGCTCGAATTCGTCGCCTTCGACGACACCTACGAGTCGGCCTGGTCCAAGCGCTACTACGACCTCACGCCCTCCAACCAATACAACATCGACTATTCGATCCTGGGCACCAGCCGGGTGGAGCCGCTGCTGCGGGCGATCCGGCTGGGGATGCGCGGGGCAGGTATGCCGGTGGAGTCTGCCAAGGGCGAATGCAATCCCGGCCAGCACGAGATCGCCTTCAAATACACCCGGGCGCTGGATACGTGCGACAACCACGTGATCTACAAGAATGGCGCCAAGGAGATCGCCGCCCAGCAGGGATCTGCCTTGACCTTCATGGCGAAGTACAACGAGCGTGAAGGCAATTCCTGCCACATTCACCTCTCGCTACGAACGCCCGAAGGTGAGCCGGTTTTCGCCGGTGACCGGCCGCACGGCTTCTCGACGCTCTTCGAGCACTTCCTGGCCGGACAGCAGGCGGCGCTTCGCGAGCTGACCTACTTCTTCGCTCCGAACATCAATTCCTACAAGCGCTATCAGCCCGATACGTTCGCGCCGACTGCCGTCAAGTGGGGTCTGGACAACCGCACCTGCTCGTTGCGTGTCGTCGGGCACGGGCCGGGGCTGCGCTTGGAGAACCGGGTGCCGGGGGGCGATGTGAACCCGTACCTGGCGGTCGCCGCGATGATCGCCGCCGGCCTGCACGGCATCGACCACGAGCTCACCCTCGAGGAGCCGTATGCCGGCAATGCCTACACCGCGGACGCCGAACGGGTGCCGTCATCGCTGCGGGAATCCGCCGCGCTGCTCGAGTCGAGCCCGCTGGTCCGCGAATTCTTCGGCGACGAGGTTGTCGACCACTACACCAACGCTGCCCGGGTGGAGCTGCAGGCCTTCGAGGCCGCCGTCACCGACTGGGAACGCATCCGCAGCTTCGAACGCATGTAAGGACGGCAATAAGCCATGAGCAAGCTATGAGCACTACGAATACGGCGCCGGATGGCACCGGAGTCTTGCGCGTGATCAGTCCCGTCACGGAACGCGTTGTCGCGACCGTCGAGGCCTATGACGAGGCAGCGACCGACGCCGCCATCGAACGTTCCCGCCGCGCTTTCCCCTCGTGGCGGCTGGTCAGCCCAGGCGATCGGGCGCGGCTGCTGCGGCGCTTCGCGGAGGCCGTTGACGGTGATCTGGAAAACCTGGCACGCCTGGAGGTCACCAACGCCGGACACACCATCGGTAACGCCCGCTGGGAGGCCGGCAACGCGCGTGACGTGATCGCTTACTACTCGGGGGCGCCCGAGCGGTTGATCGGCCAGCAGATTCCCGTCGCCGACGGGATCAACGTGACGTTTCACGAGCCGCTCGGCGTGGTCGGGGTGATCGTGCCGTGGAACTTCCCGATGCCTATCGCGTCCTGGGGTTTTGCCCCTGCGCTGGCGGCGGGCAACACGGTCGTACTCAAGCCGGCCGAGCTGACGCCGCTCACCGCGCTGCGCCTTGCCGAGCTTGCCCTGGAGGCAGGGCTGCCACCGGACGTGTTCCAGGTACTGCCCGGCAAGGGCCGGGTGATTGGCGACCGTTTCGTGACGTCGCCGGACGTCGCGAAAGTTGTCTTTACCGGGTCCACGGAAGTTGGGCGGCGAGTGGGTGCCGGGTGCGCCCAGCGGCTCAAGCCGGTGACGCTGGAGCTCGGCGGCAAGAGTGCGAATGTCGTCTTTGCCGACGCTGACATCGCCAAGGCGGCAGCCACCGCCCCCTCAGCGGCGTTCGACAATTCCGGTCAGGATTGCTGCGCCCGCTCGCGGATCCTCGTCGAGCGGTCGGCGTACGACGAATTCATGGAGGGCCTGGAAAAGGCGGTGCGCAGCGTCGTCGTCGGCGATCCGTCCGAGGAGGCGACCGAGATGGGGCCGCTCATCAGCGCCGGCCAGCGTGACCATGTCGCCTCCTACGTCACCAGTGATTCCGCGGTGGCCTTTCGCGGTGAGATGCCGGCGGGTCCCGGCTTCTGGTTTCCCCCCACCGTTCTGGTGCCCACGGACCCGAAGGATCGCGTCATGCACGAGGAGATCTTCGGCCCGGTGCTTGCCGTGATGTGTTTCGACGACGAGGCCGAGGCGATCCGCATCGCCAACGACACCGAGTACGGGCTGTCGGGATCGATCTGGACCGGCGACGTCGGACGGGCGCTTCGGGTGAGCCGGGCCATCGAATCGGGCAACCTGTCGGTCAACTCGCACTCTTCGGTGCGCTACTGGACGCCGTTCGGCGGCTTCAAGTCCTCAGGCCTTGGCCGCGAACTCGGACCCGACGCCCCGCTCGCCTTCACCGAGACCAAGAACGTCTTCATCAGCAGTATCTGAGCCACCTACTCATCCCCAAGGGAGCGCACTCATGCCAGCAGGGTCCGGACGGCTGTCCGGCAAGGTCGCCGTCGTCACGGGTGCCGGCAGCGGCATCGGGTTGGCGACCGTCCGCCGGTTCGCCGAGGAGGGCGCCAAGGTGGTGTGCGCCGACCTCGACGAAGCGACCGGGACGGCGGCAGCCGCCGAGATCGGCGGCGAGTTCATCGCCGTAGACGTGACCTCCGAGGAGCAGGTGCGGGCGTTGTTCGCGACCACGGTGGAAAAATTCGGAGGTCTCGACGTCGCCTTCAACAACGCCGGCATCTCCCCGCCCGAGGACGACTCCATCCTCACCACCGGACTCGACGCCTGGCGGCGGGTTCAGGAGGTCAACCTCACCTCCGTCTACCTGAGCAGCAAGTACGCCATCGAGCACATGCTGGCCTCGGGCGGCGGGTCGATCATCAATACCGCCTCCTTCGTGGCGGTGCTGGGCTCGGCCACGTCGCAGATCTCCTACACCGCCAGCAAGGGAGGGGTGCTTGCGCTGAGCCGGGAACTGGGCGTGCAGTTCGCGCGGCAGGGCATTCGGGTCAACGCGCTCTGCCCGGGGCCGGTGAATACGCCGATGCTCAAAGAGCTCTTCGCCAAGGACCCCGAGCGGGCTGCCCGGCGCCTCGTCCACGTGCCGGTGGGCCGCTTCGCCGAGCCGGAGGAGATCGCTGCCGCCGTCGCCTTTCTCGCCTCCGACGATTCCTCGTTCATCACCGCGTCGTCATTCCTGGTCGATGGCGGGATCAGCGGCGCGTACGTGACGCCGCTCTGACGGTGCTCTGACGGTGCTCTTAGCGGGCTGCTGCTTGCGCTCTGGCGCGGGAGGCGGGGTCACGGCCGGCCGCCCCGTTGATGCTGGCGGGCCCGATGTCCGGCGCCCAGCGGGTGTCGGGAGCCCGACAGACAGCCGAGGGGGGCGATGAGCCGATACACGACCGTAATACGCTCGGAATCTGGCCAGTCACCGTCGAGCTTAGGCTTCTTGATCATGGCAAAGACTGCGAGCGCGCACCCGTCCGGCGGCCACAAGCACGAGCCCAAGCACGACCACAAGCCTGCGGCAAAGCTCCACGAGGTGAAGGCTCCGGTGGCCTCTGACGGCGGCGCCGACACCAAAGTCGTCTCCAAAAAGGACTACGAGAAGGAGCTGGAGCGGCTCCAGACCGATCTTGTCCGGCTGCAGGAGTGGGTCGTCCACGAGGGCCTGCGGGTGATGGTGATCTTCGAGGGTCGTGACACCGCAGGTAAGGGCGGCACGATCAAGCGGATCATGGAGCGGCTCAACGCGCGCTACTGCCGGGTGGTTGCCCTGGGCACCCCCACCGAGCGTGAGCGCAGCCAGTGGTATTTCCAGCGTTACATTTCCCACCTGCCGGCGGCCGGCGAGATCGTGCTCTTTGACCGCAGCTGGTACAACCGCGCCGGCGTCGAGCGGGTGATGGATTTCTGCAGCGCGGAGGAGCACGCGGAGTTCTTCCGCACCTGCCCGCAGATCGAACGGGCCATCGTCCGCTCGGGAATCATCCTCATCAAGTACTGGCTCTCGCTCAGCGACGAGGAGCAGGAGCGGCGCTTCACCGAGCGCATCAACAACCCCGGCAAGCGCTGGAAGCTCAGCCCGATGGACCTCGAGGCGCGTGCCCGCTGGGTGGATTACGCCGAGGCCAAGGATGAGATGTTCTCCTACACCGACATCAAAGAGGCTCCCTGGCACGTCGTTGACGCCAACGACAAGAAGGCTGCCCGGCTCAACGTCATCAGCCATCTGCTGGAGACCATCCCGCATGAGGACGTGCCGCACGCGGCGATCGAATTGCCTCCCCGCCAGCATCGCGATTACGAGCGCCCGCCGGTGGATTCCCAGAGCTGGATCCCGAAGAGATACGCGGTTCAGTAACAGTGCACAAGTTCATCATCATGGGGATTCAGGGCAGCGGAAAGGGGACCCAGGCCAAGATCCTCGCGGAAGATCTCGAACTCGAGCACATCAGCGTTGGTGACATCTTCCGGTGGAATGTCCAGCACCACACGAAGATCGGCGCGCAGGTCAAGCGGACCATAGCCAGCGGCCATCTGGTCAGCGACGACCTGGTGGAAGCCGTCGTTCGCAATCGGTTGGCCGAGCACGACTGGAATTACGGCTTCATCATCGACGGCTTTCCGCGCAACGCCCGGCAGGCGGAATTCTTCCTGGAGAGCTACGACATCAACGGGGTCATCAACCTGCACCTCGACGATGACGAGGTCCATCGTCGGGTGCTGGCCCGCCGGCTGTGCTCACAGTGCGGACTCGACTACAACCTGATCGCACACCGGCCGCAGCGGGAAGACACCTGCGACGTCTGTGGCGGCACACTCGTGGCCCGCGCGGACGACAACCCTGAAGCTCTCGCCGTCCGGCTGGCCGCCTACCACGGTGAGACGCGGCCCCTCATCGAGATCTTTCAGCGCAAGGAATTTGTCGCGACCGTCGATGCTGCCGAATCAGTCGAGGGGGTCCAGGCTGCCATTCGCAAGAGCTTTGACATCCCGTCCGGCGCTTTCGTACGAGTGGGGCGCTAGCGCACCTCAGACGGCCGGCACCACCGAGAACGCGCTGGCCTTCGTGACGATGGGGGCGTTGGTGGCCGAGCCTGACACGTAGGACCGCATCGAAACGCTCCCGTTGACCTGAAGTCCGGCCGTGCTGTCGGTGGCGGTGAGCTGCCAGCTGGCCGGTTCGGGCTGGGCGGCGTTCCACACCTTGAGGTTGAGGGTGGTGGGGTTGGTGCCGAAGACCTGGAACCGGACCTTCAGCGCCATCCCCGGTGTGTAGGTGAGTCCGGCGATTTTGAGGGCGCTGCCGATGGCCACGTCGGTCGCCGAGCCGGTGAGGCGCGACAGCGAGATGGTGACCGCGGACCCGACGATCTGGATGCGGGCGTGGTACTCGTTGTTCGCTGAGATCCGGCGTCCGGCGACGTACAGGTAGATGCCTCCGCCGGTGCCGACCTTGTCGGTCGACAACGTCACATCGGTTTCCGCATTTGTGCTGGAGACCCCTGGCAAGTAAGCAGCGGCGTCTTGCCCGGCGGCCGGCACCTGCAGGGATGCGGCGCTCGGAGCGACCGACAGCCGGCTGGCGGTGCCGATGGTGGTCCACGGCCCTCCGGTGTCGGCCGTGCCGAGCCCGCCCGTCACGGTGCGGTTGAACGCATCCGACGCCAGCACCACGGGACCGCTGGTCACCGACACGGGGTTGGTGACCGAATCGGTCAGGGTGTTGGTATCGGTGACGGTCAGCGTGACGCTGTTGCTGCCCGACGCCGCGTAGGTGTGGCTCGTCGTGGCCCCGGTTGCTGTCGCGCCGTCACCGAAGGTCCACGCATAGCTGGTGATGGAGCCGCTTGCGTCGGTGGACGAGGAGCCGTTGAACGTGCACGTCAATCCCGTGCAGTTGGAGGTGAAAAGCGCGTTGGGCGGCTGGTTGGCACCCTGGGGAAGCACCGAGAAGGCGCTTGCCTGGGTGACGACCGGGGCGTTGGTGGCTGAGCCTGACACGTAGGACCGCAGTGAGACGCTGCCGTTGGCTTGCAGTCCGGCGGTGGCGTCGGTGGCGGTGAGCTGCCAGGTGGCCGGTTCGGGCTGGGCGGCGTTCCAGACCTTGAGGTTGAGGGTGGTGGGGTTGGTGCCGAAGACCTGGAACCGGACTTTGAGCTTCATCCCGGGGGTGTAGGTGAGTCCGGCGATTTTGAGGGCGCTGCCGATGGCGACGTCGGTCGCCGAGCCGGTGAGGCGTGACAGCGAGATGGTGACCGCGGACCCGACGAGCTGGATGCGGGCGTGGTACTCGTTGTTCGCTGAGATCCGGCGTGCCGGCGACGTAGAGGTAGATGCCTCCGCCGGTGCCGACCTTGTCGGTCGTCAGCGTCACGTCGGTTTCGGCGTTGGTGGTGGATACGCCGGGTAGGTAGGCGGCGGCGTCCTGGCCGGCGGTGGGAACGGTGAAGGATGACGCCCCGGGAGCGACTGAAAGCCGGCTGGCGGTGCCGATGGTGGTCCAGGACCCTCCGGTGTCGGCCGTGCCGAGCCCGCCCGTCACGGTGCGGTTGAAGGCATCGCTCGCCAGCGCCCCGGTGGAGGGGGAGACCGAATGGGTCGCCGAACCGGTCAGGCTGTGGTTGTCGGTGACGGTCAGCGTGACGCTCTGCGCGCCGGCGGCGGCGTAGGTGTGGCTGGTCGTGGCACCGGTCGCGGTCGCGCCGTCACCGAAGGTCCAGGCGTAACCGGTGATCGTTCCACTGGGGTCGGAAGAGGCAGTCGCGTCGAAAGTGCACGACAAGCCGCTGCAGTTCGAGGTGAAGGAGGCCACCGGCGGCTGGTTGGTCGGCGGCGACACCGCGTCCTGGTACTGCTTGGTGACCTGCGCCGCGGTGAGCGCGGTCGGGTAGATCGCGACCTCGTCGATGCTCCCGTTCAGGAAATTGCTTGCCGGCTGCGACGGCCACCCGCTGAGGTTGTCGCCGCCGATCCGCCAGTAGCCGGTGTAGGCCTGGCCCGCCGTGACCGACGCGTTCTGGCCGATCTTGACGCCGTCGACGTAAAGCACCGTGCCGGCGGGCGAAAGGCTCGCCACGACCTGGTGCCAGTTGCCGTCGTTGTACGTGCCGGCGGTGGCCAGTGTCTGAGTGGCCCCGGTGTAGACGCCGAAGATCACGTGCCCACTGTTGTCGAGGTAGACCTGGCGGTCGTAGTTGGAGCTGGTGCCGGTCGCGGTGTCACCGAAGCCGATGACCTTGCCGCCGGAGGTGCTGGTGGTCTTGAACCAGGCCTCCTCCGTGAACGTGTTGGGCCCCGGGATCGCGGATGTTGAGGCGGCAGATCCGTTGGCCGTGCCATCGAAGGTCGAGGCGGTATTGGGGTCGCCCGTGATGGCGCCGGCGGCGCCGTGGCCGACGCCGCTCTGCTCGACGAGGTCGTTGAAACTGGCCGAGTCGTAGCCGGTGGTACCCGACGACTCGCCCAGGCGCCAGTAGTCGGTGGCGCCGGCAGCCGTCACATCGTTGGCGTAGGCACTAGTGGCTGCTGAACCGACGGTCACTGACACCGAGGAGCCACTGTTGGAATTGCCGAAGCTGTCATAGACGTAGACGCGGTAGGTGTGAGTGCTGCCCGGCACCAGGCCGGTGTCGGTGAAGCCGATGGCCGGACGGTTCCAGAACTTGCTGTTGACCGTCGTGGTGTAGACCGGGCTTGCGGTGTTGCCGTCGCGAACGACCTTGTAGGTCAGTGCCTCGTTGTCCTGGTCGTAGGTGGTCTGCCATCCGACGCGGGCGGTGCCGCTGGTGAGTGAGGTGACGTTCGGGGTGAGGGTCGCGAACGGGTGCGGTCCCACCTTGTTCGGTGCGATCGTCTTGATCGCGAACCGTACGAGGCCCTGTTGCGGCGTGCTGTTGACGGTCGGGAACTCGCCGCCGAGGGCGATGTAGCTGGAGTTACCAGTGACCGACCAGGCGGCTTGGGACTGCCCGGTGTAGGTACCGGTGGTCAGCGTCGGGTACCAGTCGAGCTGGGTGGGGGCCGGGTTGCCGAACCAGTCGGTGTATCCGCCGTAGGGGTTGTGGCCGACGGTGCCGGTCGCGTAGTTGGTGAACGCGGTCGCCCGCTGGAAGGTCCAGGGGTCGGTCTGGGGGTAGGCGCCGATGTCGCCGCAGAAGTGCGAGTGGCTGACCGTGTAGAAGATGTTTCCGGTGGCGAACGTGTCGTAGTTGTCGCCGTGGCAGTCATCGATCCAGTTGATGGCGCCGGTATCGGGGTTGGCGCCGAAGACGCCCTCCAGGTTGCCGCCTGCGCCGAAGACGAAGCCGGTGCCGTAGACCTGGGTTCCGTCGGTCGTGAGGCTGGTGATGCCGGCGTTCGGTCCGGAGTCGTTGACCTTCTGGTTCGCAGCCCACGGCAGGGTCGCCCCGGTGATCGGGTCGAGCGCGCCGAGTCCGAGCGCGGCCACGTGGTTCAGGGTGGAGAACTGGCCGCCGACGATGACCTTGCTGCCGTCCGGCGCGAGCACCATCGCCGCGACCATGTTGTCGTCGGCGGTGGGCGCCCAGCTGAGCAGCGAGCCGTCACTGGCCGATACGGCGGCCAGATTGCCGCGCGCGACCCCGTTGACGGTCGTGAAGCTGCCGCCGAAGTAGACGGTTGAGTTCGTCGCCGCGATCGCCTTCACGCGACCATTGACGTTCGGGGCGAAGGTGGAGATCAGCGCGCCCGTTGCCGTGTCGAATTCCGCGATGTGATTGCGGGTGCCGCCGCCGGTGCCCCCCACGGTTGGTGAAGTCGCCGCCGACGTAGAGCTTGGTGCCATCGGGAGAGACAGCGGCCACCATGCCGGGCGCATTCAGGCCGTGGTTGAAGGTGGTGATGAGGTTGCCGGTCGTGATGTCGTAAGCCAGCAGGTTGCTGCGCGGGGTCTCGTTCACGCCGAGTGCCGAGCCGGCCGGCCGAGCCTGGGTGAAGTCGCCGGCGGCATAGACCGTGTTGCCAACGGTGACCTGTGACCAGACGACGCCGTTGATCTGGACCGTCGGCAGGGCGTCGGCGCTCACGGTGGTGGGAGTCGTGGGGTCGGGGGGAGCGGTGTCCGCGCTAGCCAC
Organism: uncultured Actinomycetota bacterium; assembly: GCA_963737695.1. Taxonomy (GTDB): domain Bacteria; phylum Actinomycetota; class Actinomycetes; order Frankiales; family Frankiaceae; genus DATAZK01. Next base: position 567,680 of record CAVTTQ010000008.1, on the reverse strand, counting down.
TGGGGCGATGGCGACCACACCGACCAGGCCGGCCAGGCACATCGCAAAAGCGGTGAGACCCGCCAGGAACTTGCGGACGAACGACGTGGACGGCTGGAGACGTCCGGATACAACAGGCGGCATGCTTCCCCTTTAGAACCCCGAGCCCGGTAGCGCACGCACTTCGAGGTGCGTCGCGCGGATCCTTCGCACTGGTTGAACGACCGAGCGCGCGCGATTGTGACGATCTGAAGTCGGATTCGGCCAAATGGCGTAATTCGGACTACGCAAAGTTACCGAATGGTGATGCCCGGACCGCCGATCCGACACGACAGTGAGCGAAGTTTGATCAATCTCTAGCGGAATGGTCGAGAACCGTGGTGGGTTGTCGTAAGGATCTGACCGACCAGCAGATCAACCGAGGAGGAGCGGCTTGTGAGCGACCTGCCCCGTTACGCCAGCCCCGCGGATGTCGAACGCTTCGGCCCGTACACGATCAAGCGTGAGCCAGGCGACATCCGTCCGCTTTACCGCTTCACCGGCCGCATCACTGCCGACGGTTCGAGCGGATTTCCTGCCGAGCCCGGCCGCTACCACCTCTACTCAGGCTGGTTTTGCCCCTGGGCCCAGCGCACGATCATCCAACGGTCGCTGAACGGGCTGGAAGACGTCGTCTCGGTGTCCTATGTGGACAACGCCCGCGACGCCCGCGGCTGGGGGTTTCGCGAGACCTACGGACCCGACCCGGTCAACGGATTCCTGCTGCTGCGCGAGGCGTACGAGATCACCGAGCCGGGGTTCGACGGGCATGTGTCGGTGCCGACGCTGTGGGACCGGGAGACCGGGCGCGTCGTCAGCAACGACTTTCCGACCATTGGGATCGACCTGGCGACGCAGTTCACCCGCTGGAGCAACGGCGCGGACACCTATCCGGCGCAGCTACGCGACGAGATCGACGAGTTGGACGGCTGGCTGCTTCCCGTGGTCAATCACGGCGTGCATGCCGCTACCGGATCAGGACCAGGCGCTGCGGAGGCCCGCGAGAAGCTGCTTGCCGCCTTCGCGGAACTGGACACCAGACTGCGTGATCAGCGTTACCTGCTCGGAGGCCGGCTCACCGAGGCCGACGTGCGGCTGTGGGTGAGCCTGGCGCGCTATGACGTCTCGCCGCGTAGTCGGATTCCCGAGCTCAGGGGGCTGCCGGATTACCCGAGTCTGTGGGACTACGCGCGCGATCTCTATCAGCAGCCGGCGTTTCGCGACACCACCGATTTCACGACTTTCACGGTGCGCGGAGCCGTGCCGTCGGACTGGGACGCGCCGCATACCCGTGAGGAGCTGGCTGGTGCCCTCGTCTAGCCGCTCGTCGCTTCATCTGTCAGTTGCGCTGGATGGCGCGGGCTGGCATCCCGCCGCCTGGCGTGAGCCGGCGGCCCGCAGCTCGGAGCTTTTCACCGCCGGCTACTGGGTGGATCTGGTCACCGAGGCGCAGCGCGGACTCCTCGACTTCGTCACGATCGAGGATTCACTCGGCCTGCAGTCGTCCCGGTTTCGCCGCTTGGACGGGCGCACGGACGAGGTCCGCGGGCGGCTCGATGCCGTGCTCATCGCCGCCCGGGTGGCTCCGCTGACGAGCAACATCGGGTTGATCCCGACTGCCATCGTCACGCACACCGAGCCGTTCCACCTCTCCAAGGCGATCGCGACCCTGGATTACGTCAGTACCGGTCGGGCCGGGGTCCGGGTGAAGGTCTCGGCGTTGCCTTACGAGAACGAGCTTTTTGGCCGGCGGCCCGAACTGGCGGCAGGCGCCCCCACGGGGGCGCAATCCCTGTTCGACGAGGCGGCCGACTACGTGGAAGTCATGCGCCGGCTCTGGGACAGCTGGGAGGACGACGCGGAGATCCGTGACGTCGCCACCGGTCGCTTCGTGGATCGCGACAAGCTGCATTACATCGACTTTGAGGGCGGTCACTTTTCGGTGAAGGGTCCCTCGATCACCCCGCGCCCACCGCAGGGCCAACCGCTGGTGAGTGCGTTGGCGCATCAGAGCGTCCCCTATCAGCTGGTGGCGCGCTCGGCAGACCTCGGGTTCGTGACCCCCACCGATCCGGCGGATGCAGAGCAGATCGTCGCCGAGATCCGCGGGGAGCAGGAGGCTGCCGGCCGGGCCGATGACACCGTCCATGTCTTCGCCGACCTGGTGGTCTTTCTCGATGACACCGCTGCGGCTGCCGCCTCGCGCAAGGAGCGCCTTGATGCATTGGCGGAGTTCCCACTGCGCAGCGATGCCCACGTTTTCACCGGAACTGCGGCTCAGCTGGCGGATCTGCTGTTGGACTGGCAAAGGGCGGGCCTGTCGGGATTCCGGCTCCGTCCGGCGGCGATCCCGCACGATCTCGAGGCCATCACCCGACAGTTGGTGCCTGAACTTCAGCGCCGCGGCGCATTCCGGCGTGAGTACGAGGCCGCGACCCTGCGCGGGCTGCTGGGCATGACGCGTCCCGCTAACCGTTACGCCGCTCGGAGCCTGGCGTCATGAGCACCGCTCGCAAGCAGGTCCATCTGGCGGCCCACTTTCCCGGCGTCAACAACACGACCGTGTGGAGCGACCCGCAGGCCGGTAGCCACATCGAGTTCAGCTCCTTCGTCCACTTCGCCCAGACGGCCGAGCGGGCCAAATTCGACTTCCTGTTCCTCGCCGAGGGCCTCCGGCTGCGTGAGCAGGGCGGCATGATCTATGACCTCGACGTCGTCGGCCGGCCTGACACCTTCACGGTGCTGGCCGCGCTTGCTGCCGTCACCGATCGGATCGGACTTACCGGGACGATCAATTCCACGTTCAACGAGCCGTACGAGGTGGCGCGCCAATTCGCCAGCCTCGATCACCTGTCGGCCGGGCGCGCGGCCTGGAATGTGGTCACCTCCTGGGACGCCTTCACCGGGGAGAACTTTCGCCGCGGTGGATTTCTCGCTCAGGACCAGCGCTACGCCCGGGCCGAGCAATTCATGCGTACGGCGTGGGAGCTCTTCGACTCCTGGCAGGGCGACGAGATCGTGGCCGACAAGGAGTCCGGAACCTTCATCAGCAGACCGGATGTGGGGTCGTTCGCTCACCGCGACGACCACTTCGACATCGCCGGCCAGTTCAACGTGCCGCGCAGTCCGCAGGGCCGGCCGGTCATTTTCCAAGCCGGCGATTCCGATGAGGGTCGAAATTTCGCCGCCTCCTCGGCTGACGCGATCTTCAGTCGTTACAGCACTTTGGATGCCGGCAAGGAGTTCTACGCCGACGTCAAGGGCCGCCTTGCCCGTTACGGCCGAACTCACGATCAGCTGCTGATCCTGCCCGCGGCGACGTTCGTGCTGGGAGACACCGACGCGGAGGCGCAGGAGATCGCCCATCAGGTACGGATGCAGCAGGTCAGTGGCCAGACCGCGATCAACTTCCTGGAGCAGCTCTGGAATCGTGATCTGTCCGGCTACGACCCCGACGGCCCGCTGCCCAGCATCGATCCCGACCTCGGGGAGCACACCGTCGCCAAGGGGCGGGCCAGCGTGCGGATGTATCGCGATCCGCTGGCTACCGCCAACGAATGGCGCGAGCGGGCCACCGCCGAGAAGCTGTCGATACGGGAGCTGATCGTGGAGGTCACCGGGCGGCAGGCGTTCATCGGGACGCCGGCGACCGTCGCCGAGACCATCAACCAGTTCGTTCAGGGTGATGCCAGCGACGGCTTCATTCTCGTTCCGCACATCACGCCGGGCGGACTGGACGAATTCGCCGATACGGTCGTTCCGTTGCTGCAGGAGCGTGGCGTCTTTCGGGCCGACTACGAAGGCACCACGCTGCGCGAGCATCTTGGCCTCCAGATGCCCGACGGGAAGGCGCCAGAATGTCTCAGACACCCCTAGCCGTCCTCGATCTGGTCCCCATCTCCTCCGGCTCATCAGCATCGGCCGCGCTGGCCAACAGCATCGACCTGGCCCGCCGCGCCGAGAGCTTCGGCTACGCCCGCTACTGGTTCGCCGAGCATCACCTCAATCCCGGGGTCGCGGGCACCTCGCCGGCGGTCGTGCTGGCCCTCACCGCCGCGGCGACGAGCACCATCAGGATCGGTTCCGGGGCGGTGCAGCTGGGTCACCGCACAGCGCTGTCGACCGTCGAGGAATTCGGGCTGATCGACGCCCTTCATCCCGGCCGCCTTGATCTCGGTCTCGGCCGCGCGGCCGGTCGCCCGCCGGAGGGCTTCCAACAGCCCGAGGTCATCGGAGCCACCGTGGTCGTCGACGGAAAGGCTCCGAACGGGCTCAAGATCCCGGGCAAGTTCAGACCTGACGGACTGCTGGGATCGCCCCGGTTCGCGATGCAGAAGAAGCTGCTTCATCTCCCGCACGCCAAATCTCAGGACTACGAGGAGCAGGTGGCAGACATCCTGGCGCTGCTGGCCGGCACCTACTGCACCCCCGAGGGGATCGAGGCGCACGTGATTCCCGGTGAAGGCGCAGCTGTCGAGGTCTGGATCCTGGGCAGTAGCGGGGGAGTGAGCGCGGTCGTCGCCGGCGAGAATGGCTTGCGCTTCGCCGGCAATTACCACATCAGTCCGGCCACCGTGCTCGAGGCGGCCGAGGGTTACCGGGCGGCGTTCAAGCCCACCGCCGAGCTTGATGCTCCCTACCTGAGCATCTCCGCCGATGTGGTGGTCGGCCCCGACGAAGCCTCCGCACGGGAACTGGCCACCGGTTATGGCTTGTGGGTCCGCAGCATCCGCAGTGGCGAAGGTGCGATCTCGTTCCCGACGCCCGACGAGGCTCGGGCCCACCCCTGGACCGAGGAAGACCGGGCGCTGGTGGCCGATCGGGTGGCGACCCAGTTCGTCGGGTCACCGCGGCAGGTCGCGGATCAGCTGGAGCAGCTGCGTGATGCGACCGGCGCCGACGAGCTGATCATCACTACCATCACCCACGATCATGCTGACCGGGTTCGCTCCTACGAGCTGCTCGCCGAGGAATGGGCACGTCGATGAGCGTCGCGGTGGTTGTCGGAAATCCCAAGCCGCGCTCTCGTACATACGAGGCGGGGCAGCTGGTGGCGCAGCGACTGTCCGGGGGCGCGCCCGATCTGGTTGTCGACCTGGCAGATCTCGGCCCGGCGCTGCTCGACTGGGCGGATCCGAGCGTGGCAGAGACGGTGGCCGCCGTGCAGGCCAGCGAGCTGGTCATCTTCGCCAGCCCCACCTACAAGGCCACCTACACCGGTTTGCTCAAGCTTTTCCTGGACCGGATCTCCGGCGGCGCGCTCGCCGGGGTGACGGCCGTTCCAGTGATGCTCGGTGGACATTGGCGCCACTCGCTGGCGTCAGACCTGCTGCTCAAGCCGGTGCTGGTCGAGTTGGGCGCGACGTGTCCGACCCGCGGCCTCTTCCTGCTCGATTCCGACTACGCCGAATCGGACGAGCTCGAGTCATGGCTGGAGCTCGCCGGGCCACAGGTCAAGGCCTGCAGTGCGCTTCGAGATACTCATCCGAGTCGTCCTGCATGAGCACCGGCAGCGTCCACAAGGTGTGGGCCGACGAGCCGCCAAGGCGGCGGGCGGCCACCAGCTTCAGCAGCCGGTAGGTCACTGACAGCAGCAGGGCGGCCAGCGGGAGTTCGAGCAGCACGGCTGACGCGATCGCCGTCAGCCGGTCCGTGCCGGCGCCCGCAGTCGAGACGTCGAACCACGCGTCGCAGATCAGCAGCAGGCCGGTGGCAAACGAGGCGAGCATGACCAGCTGCCTGCGGCGCCATCCCAGGTAGGCCGTGAGCCCGAGCGCGAAAATCAGGATGATGTCGAACCCGACCCAGGTCGCGCGCCAGTTGCCGGTCTCGTAGTGGCGCGGCAGCGAGAGCGCCAGGAAGATCACCCATGGCACGAGCACCACGCAGCTCACGGTGAGCACCAGCAGGGTGCGACGGCGCCGACGGGCGTCGCGCTCGGGCAGCTGGATGACTGGAGCCAGCCCCAGCAGCCGCCGGGCCAGCTCGCGACGCTCGCGCATGGTGAGCGCGTAGATCTGCTCCTGGCTCAGCAGTGGCGGTGGCTCGCTTGAGGCCGGCCCGCGTGGGGCTTGCTGCAAGGCCATTCGTTGCCCCCGGCTGTGTTCAGAGCGCCGCCGCGGCCTGCTCGCAGACGGTGCCGGTGAAGAAGTTCTTGTTCGCAGACTGATGGAGCGTCACAGGATTGTCGAACGTGAAGGCCCGGAAGTCATCCGCGTCGATGACATTGTCCTCCAGCAGCTCGAAAGCCTCGACGATCACCTCGTTCATCACGGGAGCGTCCCAGTGTGAGATGTCAGTGCCCAGGATGGGGCGAAGACTGACCGGGCGATGTTTGATCGTCGTGCCGGAGGCCCAACCGACCAGCGGGTCGTCCGCCTCGCAGCCGAAGAACATCCGGTCGCTGAAGAGGTCGATGATCTCGCCGGCCGAGGTGAAGCCGGTGGCGGCGAAGTCATCGAGCTGGCGGGGCCGGCCGGGCGTGCGGGAGAAGTTCTCGCGAATGCCGGCGAGGCGGTTGAGAACTTCGGGTTCTCCATATTCCTGCAGGGTTTGCATGAGCGCGTCGACATCGAGCTGGGCCGGATCGAGCGAGCCGATGGCATTGGCGTTGCGCTTGTCCCAGTGGCCGATCATCTCGGCGAGCAGGCTCACCGCCCAGGCGACTCCGCCTTCCAGGAAGCCGATACGCAGCTCGGGGAAGCGGGCGAAGACGCCGCCCATCACCAGCGACTTGCACAGCTCGTAGTGGTTGGAAGCCAGGCCTCCGATGTGGTTGAAGGAGTAGTTGGTGATCGAGCGGGTCGACTTGTGCTGCTGCTGACTGCTGTGGGTCACGGGGTTGACACCCAGCTCGAGGCAGGTGGCCCAGAAAGGGTCGTAGTCATATGCGCTGTCGACGCCGAACGTGTCCAGCCGGTAGGCCTGATCGCGCGGATCGTCGGTCAGGTCGCGGCGCGCGTAGCCGGCGATCACAGCAGACTTGAAACCTAGCTCTTCGACGGCATAACGCAGCTCGCCGATCGCTTCCTGCGGTGAGCCCATCGGGATGAGCGCGGCGGACGTGAGCCGGTCGGCGTAGGGCGTGAAAAGCCGTGAGGTGTAACGGTTTACGGCCCGTAGCACGGGAGCTCGAAGCTCGTCGTCCCGGTTGTCCATGAGCCCGAGCGACCACGACGGGTAGGCCAGCATGAAGTCGATGCCGAACTCGTCGAGTCGCTCGTAGAGGAGCTTGGGCAGATGTGCCGTAGCGCGGTCGTGGCTGTCAGCGACCGGATTGCCCCACCACGACGGCATGGATCGCCACGCCGCGGTCACTTCCGGGACACTGCGGTCATCCTGGAAGACGGCCGTATCGAGGATTCCCAGCGGACTGCTGAGGAACCGGTCTCGCAGGCTCGGGCCGCCGGACTCTTCCAGGTAGGACACGATCTCGTCGTTCATGATCGGTCCGAGCTCCATGAAATGCCCGTCGGCGTCGACGATCGGATGGCCGATCTCGCGCCGGATCTGAGCCGCCGAAAGGGTCGAGCTCATGGCTTCCTCCTGATGGTGAGTGAGTCATCTGCCGAGTAGTCGAGTCCGGCCAGGAACTCGACGAGTACCGCGTACTGCTGGCCGCCGGTGATGTCGGTGTCGCCGAAATCACCGCTGGGTATCGGCCGCGGAAAGCTGATCTTCATCGCGTCGATTTCCTCGAGGTGAAAGATCTCCACTTCGCCTGGATCGACCCGGTAGAGCTCGGCGATCGTGGCCGCCGACAGGACGTCAGCCGCACGGAAAGCCCGGTGGATGCCGGCGTCAGCGAAGAAGAGATCCAGCGTCAACATGAACGGTCCGGCGTCCTTGCTCCGGATGAGCCGGAAGCAGCGGCGGACCGCTTCCAGGCCCTCGCTGCTGACCGTCCCTGCGCTGGCTGTGGTCATCGGACGTCCTGCACGTTGACGCGGAAGGTTGACCGGCGCTCGGCCTCGTCGAGCACGAGGGCGTGGTTGAGCGTGAAGCGATAGACCGGCCCCCGGTCGACCACGGGTCGGCTGTAGCTGTGGGCGAAGGTGGTGATGGAGCCGGTCCACTCTTTGACCGGCCAGTGCAACGCCACGTGGTAGGCGGCCCGCGCCATCGCCGAGGCGTCCTCCTGGGTGTCAGCGAGCACGTCGAAGGACAGCACCGCTTCACGCGGGATCACGTCGGTGGGTTCACCGGTGGTCCCATTTGCCCCGTAGACGGTGATGCGCAGGTCGTATCCACTCTCGCCGAAAGTGCCGGCCAGCCGGCCTCGTATCTGGTTGGTCATCGACTCGATCCAGGGGTCGAGCTGCGCCAGAATGATCGGGTCGCGGGTCGATCCCCAGAACGAGGACAGGAATCCGACGGCAGCCGCACCTTCGAGCTTGGCGGTGTATTCGCTGGCGGGAGTGAAGCTGCCGCCGACGACGCGGCACCGGCGGTCATCCAGCGCGGTGTAGCGGGCATCCCGGGCGTCCAGGGTGCCGGATGGCTGGATGAGGCGATAGGGGTCAGCCGTCTCATAGAGCGTGTGCGCAGCGACGCTGCGGGGGGTGCAGCGCAGCGCCGGATCCAGCGGCTCGAGGATGAAGCCCTCGTCGTCGAACGTGCATGACAGGCAGTCCTGGCCGGAGCGGTTTTCCGCAGCGGCCGACCCGCATTCGACGATCTTTGCGGCGTTCCACACCTGACCCGGGTCATAGCCGCGGGCCAGCGGAATGGCAGCGAAGAGGGCGGCGTCGCTGGTGCGGCCGGCGAGCACGACATCCGCGCCGGCGTCGATGGCCTCCTGGATCGGCTCGGCGCCGGCCATCGCCACGATGTGACCGGGCTGGGCGAAGGTCTGCTCATCGATGGTGGGGGCTCCCGGCAATGCCCGCAGGTCACCAGCCCGGTATTTGGCGGCCAGCCAGTCGCGGTCGGGTTCGCAATGGACCGTCGCCACCCGCACCCCGAATCCGGCTGCACGCACGATCTCTTCGACCAGTTCCACGTATCCGTCGACGGCGGCGTCGCCGCCACCTCCTCCGCATGAGCCGATGATCAATGGCACGCCGGCGCGGTGGGCGCCGAGCAGGCCCAGCCGCAAGTCGCGTTCATAGGAGGAACGGGCCCAGATCCACTCACCGGTGCCGAGGTAGTACGGCCCGCCGTCGGTCGATCCGGAATCGGCCGCGATGAAGTCGAGCGGCCGGCTCAGCGCGAGCTCGAGTGAGCTCTCCTTGAAGCCGGTGCCCAGGCTCCCGTTGAGCGCCAGGTAGGTCAATGTGTGCACGCTGCATTTAACTCTCAAGGCTCGATGCCGAGATCGCGGGCCCACTCCAAGTTCTGCCGCGCCGACCCGACGTGTGCAATGTGCACGGAGTGGCCCTCGCCCTGGTTCGGATCCCCGTAGATCACCTTCCCGCTGCCGCGCGCCTCGGCTTCGGTCGTCAGCCGGTCCAGGTCCGACCAGTAGGCCAGCTCCTGCTTGGTCGGGCTGAAGACCTCGTGGATCAGCGGTATGTGAGCGGCATTGCCGATCATCATCCCGTAATAGCCAAGGTCCCTCAGATGGGTGGCCCATCGCCGCAGTCCGTCGAGGTCGTCGGTGTCGCCGCCCCACATTCCGCTGATCGGATAGCGGATACCGGCGGCCCGGCAGTCGATGAGGACCTTTGAACGCAGGAAGAGGGTCTCGGTTCCTTCCGCGCTCCAGCGATAGCCGACGGCCTGATGGATGTCGCCGAAACGAGAGATGGCGCCGCCCATGTAGTCGACCCGGTCCGAAGCGGTGGCGATCTCATAGGCGAGCCGGATTGCCTGCGCAGTCTCGAGAATCGGATAAATGCTGAGCCGTCGCAGCGGCAGTCCGAGGTCGCCCTCCACGCAGGTGAGAAGTGCGTCGAGGCCATGAACGTCAACGGGTGAGACGACCTTGGGCAGCAGCACTCCGGCCAGCGACGGGCCCATGACGGCCCGCAGGTCCTTCAGGGTCTGGCCTGTCGAAGGCGGTTGAACGCGGGCGAACACCAGCGGCACTCCCGGACCCGGTACGACGCCGTCGAGCGCGGCCCGGGCGACCCTTCGGGCCTGCTCACGTACCTGTTCCGTGCAGGGAGTGCTTGGCTCCTCCAGGTCGATGACCACGGAGTCCGCGCCTGAGCGCAGGGCGGCTGCCACCTCGGCCTCGTCGTCGCCTGGCGCGAAGAGCACGGTGCGCAGCGGCCTCAGTGCTCTCAGTGCCCCCAGGGGCCTCACGTCCACCTCGGGCATCTGACTTCCTCTCCTGCTGCGTAACTGCAGGCTCACCTTCTCTCGTGGCGTGAACGGCGAGGACGCTGGGGTCCCTTACGGCTGGCAGACCCGTTGGGCGGGCAGGTCGATAGTGATCGATCGGGGCAGGTGCTGGGGATGGGTTCGCCCGTCCTTGAGCAAGCTCGCGATCTCGTCGGCGGGCATCGGACGCGCGTAGTAGAAGCCCTGCGAGGATTCACATCCGGCGGCGGCCACCTCGTCTCGTTGTCTGACCGTCTCCACGCCTTCGGCAGTGACGCTCAGACCCAGCAGATGGGCCAGCTGAGTGACAGCTTCGAGGAAGGGAGCCCCCAGCGGGTCGGAGGCCACATCGACCAGAAATGCCTGGTCGATCTTGAGGACGTCGACGGGGAAGCGTCGCAGGTAGTTCAGCGAGCAGTAGCCGGTTCCGAAGTCGTCAAGAGCGACGGAGACGCCAAGATCCTTCACCGCCTTCAACACCCGTCCGGCCCGTTCGCTGTCTTCGATGAAGATGGCCTCGGTCATCTCCAGTACGAGCTCGCCCGGATCGGTGCGGGTGCGGGCCAGCACGGCGGACACCGTGCTCGCAAAACCGCGGGCCATCAGCTGGGTCGTCGACACGTTGACCGCAACCTGCAGATTCTGCTCAGGGAAGTTGTCCCGCCATTGGCGGTGGTCACGACAGGCCCGATCCAGCACCCAAGTTCCGATTTCGGTGATCAGGCCGGCGTGCTCCGCCATCGCCACCACGGTCTCGGGAGAGACGGCACCGCGCACCGGATGGGTCCAGCGCAGCAACGCCTCGACCCCGGTCATCATCCCGTCGCTGCTGCGTACCACCGGCTGGTAATCCAGCGTGAGTTGCTTGTCGGCGACCGCTCGGCGCAAGTCGCCCTCCAGGGCGTTCCACTCCGTCACGCGGGTGGCCTCGCGGAGATTGATGATCTGGTGGCCCGCGCCGCCCTTGCGCTTGCGCTGATCCATGGCGGTGTCGGCGTCGTTCACCAGCTGATCGGAGATCTCCTCGCCGCGGCGGGCGAGAGCCATTCCGACGCTGGCGGTAATGCTGATCGATCGTTCGACCACGGCGAACGGAAAGCTGAAGGACTTGTCGATCCGTTTCGCCAGCACCTCGACGTAGCTCGAATCCGGAACGTCCTCGCAGAAAATGACGAACTCGTCCGCCGAGACCCGGGCCAACGTATCGACGGGTCGTAGCAACGTGGCCAACCGGTGTGCAACGGCGACCAAAAGCTCATCGCCCACCTGATGGCCGTAGGTGTCGTTGACGAGCTTGAACCGGTCCAGATTTGTGAAGAGCACGGCCGAATCCGAGGGTGAATGCGTTGCCCGCTGGGCGGCATGGGCCATGCGTTCGGCGAGCAGCAGTCGGTTCGGCAGGCCTGTCAGCACGTCGCGAAGCGAGCTCTCGCGTACTCCCACGGCAGCTTCGTCAGCATCAATGCGCGCCTGGACGTTGGTCAGATATGCGGCCGCCACATTCGCCAGCGTCTGGGCGGCCTCGAGATCGTGGCTTTCCAGCAAACCCGGCGTATCCCGATAGAGCTCCATCGCTCCCAGCCGGGCGCTGCCGCGCCTCAGCGGAAAAGTGAAGATGGCTCCCATGCCGGCATTGAGAGCGGCTCCGGTGAAGTGTGGGAAACGGTTCTCCAGGCGTAGATCCGGTACCACCACTGCTTCATTGGTGTCGTAGGCCAGCAGTGATGGGCCGTGGAAGAGATCGCTCTGCAGCTTTTCGAACCGGCTGGCGCTCGCGTCTGAGGCGGCGATGTGTCGTGGGTGGATCCCGGGCCTGATGAGCGTGATTCCCGCCGCTGTCACGGGGAGAACCTCGATCGTGCGCCGCACCAACTGGTCCAGGATGCGGTCGAGCGGGAAGTCGGTGACCAGTGTGCTGGCGAATTCGCTCAGCACCGAGGCGAGTTTCTCCTGGTGAACCATCAGACCCCGTCCGCCCTTGGCCAGCCGCAAGGTCCGGACGGCTTTGAGAACACTGCGTCGCAGTGCAACTACACACAGTAGATAGGCCCTGGAGGACGTGCAAGGTTTTCCCATCCGGGCGCTTGCCAGGGGTCAGCCGGCCTTCAGCCGGGGGTATCTCGCGCGGGCCTATGCTGACCGCGTATTTCGTCAATGCCATCTCAATGGCATCTCGCGCCCGGCGTATCGCAACCGGAGGAATCATGGCCAAGCTCGTATTGACCGGAGCCAGACTGCTGACCGGCGATGCTGCCCCGATGACAGATGCCACGGTCGTGGTGGACGAGGGCCGCATCGTTTCCGTCACCGCTGGACCGTCGGCGGATGGCGCTTCGGCCTCTTCAGAGACAACGGTGGTCGACCTCAAGGGGCTGACCCTGATGCCTGGCATGTACTCCTGCCACTTCCACTCGACTTACCACGAGCTTGGCTCGCAGCCGAACATGCCGTACGGCAATGAATACCCGCCGTCCTACCAGGCCCTGATCTCGGCCAAGAACCTGCGAACGGCACTGGAGCACGGATTCACCGGAGTCGTCGGCGCGGGTGGGGCCAATGAAGTCGAGCCCGGCGTGCACCGGGCGATCGAAGACGGGCTCATCGTCGGGCCGCGCTTCATCCCGTCCTCGCGCGAACTGTCGACGACCGGCCACTCCAACGACGGGGTCCCCTGGCACTGGAAGATGCCGGCCCCCGGTTCGGTGCGCATCTGCAACGGCGCCGACGAATTTCGCTTCGGGGTTCGCGACGAGATCAAGAAGGGTGCGCGGGTCATCAAGCTGTTCGTCACCGGTGGCCATGGCACCACGGCGCCCAAGGACCGCATCGAGATGACACGCGACGAACTTGCGGCTGCCATCGACGCTGCGCACAGCCGCGGGGTGCTGATCCGGGCTCACCTCGTCAACAAGCCCGCCATCATGATGGCGCTGGAATTGGGCATCGACATCGTCGACCACTGCGACGAGATGGACGACGAAATCATCTCCGCGCTCGTGGAGACCGGAGCGTTCGTCGTCCCCTCGCTCTACTTCCCGAAGCATTTCCTCAGCTTCATGGGATCCGGTCTCGGGTTTGCCGCCGACGCGATCAAAGCCGATCTCGAGTACATGTACTCGGTCTTGCCCAAGGCTCAGGCGGCCGGGGTTCGCTTCGTGCTGGGCGATGACTACGGAGCCATCGGCTTTCCCCACGGGGCGTATGGGGGTGAGTTCCCGCTCTACGTCGATGACGCCGGCATCAGCCCGCTGGACGTCATCACCTGGGCCACCCGCAATGGCGCCGAACTGATGAGGAAGGGCCACGACCTCGGAACGGTCGAGCCGGGAAAGCTTGCCGATCTGCTGATCGTGAATGGCGACCCGTCCGCCGACATCTCCGTCCTCTCCGCCGCCGCCAACATCACGACCGTGCTCAAGGCTGGTCAGGTTGTACACGGGGCGCTGCCGGGCTGAGCACGCCAAGGGCGCGTTAACGTTGATCAACAGCCTGTTGATCAACGTCTAGTTGCCCCCAGGCGCCTTCGAGCGCCCGTCTGTTGGAGGAATCCGTCGTGCAACCTGGTCCGCTGGTGAAGCTGAAGGTCGCCGATGGCGTAGCGGTCGTCACCTTGGATTCGCCGCGCAACCGCAATGCCCTGTCGCAGCAGCTGCTGGTGGACCTGGACGCCGCTCTGGATGCCGCCATCACTGACGAAGCGGTCAGGGTCATAGTGCTGACCGGTGAAGGGCCCGCATTCTGCGCGGGGGCCGACCTCAAGGAGCAGCGGGCGGCGCGCGAGAGCGGCGCCGGCTCGCCGATCAGTGCTTTGCCGGGGATCTTCAGCAAGCTCTGGGAGTGCCGGCAGCCGGTGGTCTGTCGGCTCAATGGCCCGGTACGCGCCGGCGGAGTCGGGTTGATGGCCTCGTGTGACCTCGTCGTCGCGCCGACGGACGCGACTTTCTCGTTCACCGAGGTGCGGTTGGGACTCGTCCCGGCGGTCATCTCAGTGCCGGTGCTTCGCCGGGTCCCCGTCCAGCAGGTGCACCGGCTCTTTCTGACCGGGGAGGTGTTCGGCGCGGTCACGGCGCGCGAGATCGGCCTGATCGACGTGGTTGCCGGCGAAGGTGGCTCTGATGCTTTGGATGCTGGTGTCGGCGAGATCGTGGGAATGCTGATGCGGGGAGCGACAGAAGCGCTGGCTCTGACCAAGCAGCTTTCGCGGACGATCGGGGCGCTGGCACCCGATGAGGCTTTTGCCCGGCTCACGCTGCTGTCCGAGGAACGCTTTGCCTCTGCTGAGGGCCAGGAGGGGATGAGCGCGTTCGCGGAGAAGCGTGACCCTTCGTGGATCCCCGCCGGATATCGCGGCCGGGCGTAGTGAGCGCGCCGCTGGTCATCGCCAATTGCTCAGGTTTTTATGGCGACCGGCTGAGTGCCATGCGTGAACAGTTGGACGGCGGCCCCGTCGACGTCCTGACCGGCGACTACCTGGCCGAGCTCACCATGCTGATCCTCGGCCGCCAAATGGCCAAGGATCCAGCGGCCGGGTATGCCCGAACCTTCGTGCAGCAGCTCGAAGAATGCCTTGCTGACGCGCTCGCGCGCGGAGTCCGGATCGTCTCCAATGCCGGCGGGCTGAACCCGGCTGGCCTCGCCGACGCCGTGCGAGGGATCTGTCAGCGTCTCGGTCTGAAGGTCTCGATCGCGACCGTGGCCGGCGACGATCTCGTCGACAGCTGGGAGGGGTTGGTCGCTGCGGGAATGCTCGTCGCCGGCGAGCGGCCGCCAGGAAGTGCTGGATCGGCAGCCTCGGCCGGCCCGGTCCCGCTGACGGCGAATGCCTACCTCGGCTGCGCAGGCATCGTTCGGGCGCTGGAGGCGGGGGCGCAGGTCGTGGTGACCGGCCGCGTGACCGATGCGAGCCTCGTTGTCGGACCGGCGGCCTGGTACCACGGCTGGTTGCCGGCCGCCGACTATGCCGACCGTGCCGACCGTGCCGACCGTGCCGACCATGCCGACCATGCCGACCATGCCGACCATGCTGGCCATCTCGCGGATGCCTTGGCCGGCGCCACGGTGGCGGGCCATCTGCTGGAGTGCGGGGCGCAGGTGACCGGCGGCAATTTCAGCCTGTACGGCGACCTGCTCGATGGTCCTGGCGGAGATCTCGCGATGCTGGACCACGTCGGCTTTCCGTTGGCGGAGGTGGCCGAGGACGGCAGCTGCGTTATCACCAAACATCCCGGCACCGGCGGCCGGGTGACGGTCGCGACTGTCACCGAACAGCTGCTGTACGAGTGCACCGGGATCGCGTACGGCGGACCGGATGTCGTGAGCCGCTTCGACACCGTGACCCTGGCGCAGGAGGGGCCGGATCGGGTGGCCGTCCGGGGAGCGCGGGGGGAAGCTTCCGGTGAGTGGCTGAAGGTCGCGACGAACCGTATCGGTGGCTACCGCACGACTATGACGGTGCCGCTGGCCGGCCTCGACATCGAGCGGAAGGCGGAGCTGTTGCGCCGGCAGCTCGCCGCTCCATTGGGCGCCGCTGGCGATGTCACCGTCACGTTGGCCAGGACTGACAGGCCCGACGCGGATACGGAGGAGGAGGCCAGCGCGCTGCTGCACCTCACCGTCAAGGACACTGATCCGGCCCGGGTCGGACGCGCCTTCTCCGGCCCCGTCGTCGCTGCGACGCTTTCGAGCATTCCGGGCTTCTTCGTCACCTCGCCGCCGGGGGATGCCCAACCCTTCGGTGTGTACGCGCCGGCCTGGGTTCGGCGGGAGGCGATCAGCGAGATCGTGGAGCTCGACGGAGCGCGGTTGGCTGAGCCCGGTCCGGCTTTCGTGGCCACCGAGAAACCGAGGCCACCGGAGGTTAGCGCGGGAACGCGTAAACATCTCGACGTTGGTTCCGGGGGATCCGGGGGATCCGGGGGATCCGGGGGAGCTGGGGGAGCTGGCGCGGAGCCGCAGACCCGTCGCGTACCGCTCGGCCTGCTGGCCGGTGCCCGCAGCGGCGACAAGGGTGGTAGCTGCACGCTGGGCGTCTACACGCGTACCGCTTCGGCCTACGACTGGCTTACGTCCTACCTGACCTGCGAACGACTGCAGGAGCTGCTGCCGGAGGCCCGCACGCTCGACGTCACCCGGGAGGATCTGCCGCTCGTGCGAGCAGTGCTCTTTCAGATTCCGGGGCTGCTGGGCGAGGGTGTTGCCGCGGCCACCCGGTTTGATCCGCAGGCCAAATCCGTCGGGGAGTGGCTTCGCTCGCGCTCGGTGGACGCCCCGGTCTCCCTGCTCGAGGATCGCGACAGCACCGGTCCCGGGCACCTTCCGGAGGCGCGGGACTGACGGAGGTCGTTGGCTGGACGAACTAGACCTGGCGGCCGGCCTCCGCCGCCACCGCACGGCCGGCGATGTAGCCGAAGGTCAAGGCCGGACCGATGGTGCCGCCGCCACCGGGGTACGCGCCGCCGAAGACGCACGCCGACGCATTGCCCGCCGCGTACAGACCCGGGATCGCGCCGCGACCGTAGCCGAGCACCCGGGCGTTGCGGTCGATACGCATGCCGCCGCTGGTGCCGATAGTGCCGTTGCGCATCTCGACGGCGTAGAACGGCGCCTTCGCCACCGGGCGTAAACAGCCCTGCGGGGTCGGTCCGCCGGTCATGAAGGCCTCCCACCAGAAAGTGCCGCGGTGAAAGTCCGGATCCTCGCCGGCGGCGACGTTGGCGTTCCAGTGCTCGATCGTCGCCTCCAGACGCTCCGCCGGCAGGTCGATCTGGTCCGCCAACTCCGTCAAGGTGGAGGCGCTGGCGATCCAGTCGGGTGCCGGCTGCCCGGGCAGCACCGTCGGCAGCACCACAGAGGTGTCCTTCACCCGCTGGTCGAAGATGAGCCAGATAGGTGCCCGGTTGGGGTAATCCACCGCTACCGGGTCGTAGGTCTGCATGGCCTTGGGCAGGTCCTGATAGGTGACGCCCTCGTTCACGAACCGCTCGCCGTGGCGGTTGACGATGACGACCCCCGGCATGCTGCGAAGGGTGGCCATCTGAGGCACCGCTTTGCCATCGATCTCGAAGTCCGGCTCCAGGATGGCGGGCTGGCCCCAGAACGAGCGCATGTTCGCCAGACTGGCGCCGGCTTCCATCGCGATGCGATGCCCGTCGCCTTCGTTGTGGGGCGGGCTCAGCGGCATGATCGGCTGGCCGATGAAGCCGGCCACCATGTCGGCGTTCCATTCGAACCCGCCACTGGCGAGCACGACCCCCTTGCGGGCGCCGATCAGCTCGTCACTGCCACCCCGACTGACGCGCACTCCGACGACCGCTCCGTCGACCATGACCAACTCTTGTACGGGGCTCTCAGCCTGCATCGCGACGCCGC
This sequence comes from uncultured Actinomycetota bacterium, assembly GCA_963737695.1. GTDB lineage: Bacteria > Actinomycetota > Actinomycetes > Frankiales > Frankiaceae > DATAZK01. The sequence goes on along the minus strand of CAVTTQ010000008.1, from coordinate 550,028 downwards.
GGTCGAGCAGTCCCTTGACGAGCGAGGCCGCGAGCGCCGCCCCCAGCACCCGAATGTCGTCGCGCTCGCGTTGCCCGGCGAGGTTGACGTCCGGCAAGTCACGGCCGGTGAGGAACTTGCCGCCCTCCTCCATCGTCAGCCAGGGCAGATGCGGGCCGACACGTACCCGGGAGGCCCATTCTCCGAGCTCGGTGCGGGCATCGAACGGCACCGGCTCCAGCGAGCGGCCCGCCGGCTTTCCACCGGGCTGATCTGCGTAGTAGTCGGAGAAGCCCGGAGGCGCCGTCATCCGCAGGGGAGTCTTGGACTCGAGGTAGTCGAGCATCTCGGCGGCGGTGTCGACGAAGGTCTCAACCAGTGCGGGGTCGGGCTCCGTGTCCAGGGTCAGCCGGCGAATGTAGGCAAGTGCCTCCTCCCGGGAATCGGTGACGCCGACGTCGCCCAGATGGCTGTTGAGGGGGATCCACGGCATGCCGCCCGACACCCCGGTCGTCCCGCCGAATTGTTGGGACTTCTCCAGTACCAAGACCTCGGCGCCGCCGTCATGAGCCAGCGTCGCTGCCGTCAAACCGGCAGCTCCTGAGCCCATCACAACGACGTCGACCACCTTGTCCCAGGCAGGCGGGCGGTTCGTGATCATGTCTTCCTCCAACCGGCGGGGTGCGTTGCGACGCTAGGCCATCGGCAAGCGGAGCGCGAGATGGGGGTAGCCGATGAGTTGCCAGGCGCAGCGTCGTCTGCCCTGGTATGACGATTCTTGAGATGGCTTGACGTGTACCCGGATCTGCGGCCGGCGGCCGTCCGGATGGCTGACCTGGTCTGCGCCGTGCCTGACTCCAGGCTCGATGCGCCGACCCCGTGCTCGGAATACTCACTCGGCGATCTGCTCGACCACGTCGGTGGCTTCGCTTTGGCCTTCACAGCCGCTGCCGAAAAGGACGGTGAGGCAGCTGGAGCACAGGGTCCCTCGGGCGACGCCACGCGGCTGGAAGAGGGCTGGCGGGATCGGATCGCGGGCGATGTCATCGCACTGGGTGAGGCGTGGCGCGATCCGGCGGCCTGGAGCGGCATGACGGCGATCGGTGTGGAACTGCCCGGGGACGTCGCCGGGCTGTTCGCCTTGGATGAGCTCGTCATCCACGGGTGGGATGTCGCGCGAGCGAGCCGTCAGCCCTTCCACTGTGACGCCGCCGCGTTGGAGGCCTTGCACGCACTGGTGCTCCAGCTCTCCGATCCACAGGTTGCTCCCCAGCGGGACAGCCTTTTTGGCCCGGTAATGAAGGTCGCGCCCGATCAGCCACTGCTGGATCGGGTCGTCGGGCTGACGGGTCGTGACCCGGCCTGGTAGCTCGCAGCCGGATGGGTTCGGCTGACCGCGATGTAGGCCTCAGAGCGTGTACTGCTTGAGGTCGACCCCCTCGAGCTTTTCGTAGGTACGCAATCGCATCCGGAAGCGCCCCTCGTCCCCCCAGCCGGTGCCCCAGCTGTTGACGTAGGTGATGACGCTGTTGAACACGTCTTTGGTGTCGAGTTCGACGCCGACGGCTTCAATCTCGTGGCCGCCATCGAGTCCGCTGGAGGACCAGTTGGGGTCGGCGTCGATGAAACCGTGCTTGTCAGGGGTGAAGAACGCCTTGTACCAGGGCATGCCTTGCAGTACCGGGCCGTGCTGCAGCAGCTGAAGGAATCCGTAAGGGGTGCGGGCCCAGCGGTAGCCCTTGATCGTGCCGCGCTTTTTCAGCACCTTGCAGACCGCCAGGCCCGACGAGCCGGTGTCTTCTTTCGGGAAGGTGCCGGGGTAGCCATCGACGACGGTGGCGTCGGTGTAGAGCTGGACGGCGAAGGCCTCACCTGCTTTCCCATCGCGGGCGGCGGGCAATGCTTGCTTGCCGACCTTGTCGTAGAACGGTTGGGTGCCCAGCGCGCCGGCTCCGGCGTTGCCCGTGCAGGAACCGATCGATCCCTGGTCCAGCACGGCAAGAACCCGCTCGTATTGCTGGGATTTCAGCGGTTGGCTCATCTGCTGGACGCCGTTTTCGATCATGTGACCGAGGCTGCGGCCGTCCAGCCACATGTTGCGTCCGAGTCGCTTGCCCGAGGTGCCGGACTCCTCGAACTTCAGATAGAGCTGACCGCTTTCCAACAGGCCGCTGAACATTGGCCACACGATTGCACGATTGTTTGGCGCTAGCCAGGTTGAATTCGCCCTGTGGAACTTGGTCAGGAAGATTCCGGTGGGCGCCGGACACTGAGCGTCGGGGATGTCCTGGTCGTCGCGCTCGCGGAGAGCCCGACGACCGGCTATCAATGGCAGGCTGAATTCGACTCGGGTCGGCTGCAAGCGACGGATGACCGCTTCGAGACGGCCTCCGACCTTCGAGGTGCACCCGGAGTTCGGCGCCTGACGTTTCGGGCCTTGGCGCCGGGTGAGACCGAGCTACGCCTGACGAACCGCCGCGCCTGGGAGTCCGGTGACGGCATCGGTGAGTTCGTCCTCGACCTCGAGGTCACAGCGAATCGATGAACCGGGTGACCTCGTCTGCGACAGCCTGCGGGTTGCGTCGGGGGAGATGGTGACCGCCTTGGGGCAGCAGCACCAGGCGTGACTGCGGGAGCGCTGCCGCCAAGGCCCGGGCGGTCGCGACCGGAATCATCTTGTCGGCAGGGTCCGAGACGACAAGGGCCGGCACCTGCGTCCGACCCAGCCGCGCCTCGAGCGTGTGCAGATTGTGGACGAGTTCGCGCTGCTCGGTCAGGAAAGTCCGCCACATGGCCCCGTGTTCGTGGCGGGCATTGCCCCAGGCCTCCAGATTGAGATGCTCATGGGACTGCAGGGGTCCGGGGTCGCGGCGGCGCACCCATGCGAGTCGCTGGCGGGCGAACCACGGCGTGAGCCACCAAGCCGACACCGCGCAGATGGGTCCCGTCACGGGCGCCGCCAGAATCGGGTCCCACCCGTCCAGGCATTCAGGTCCGACGCTGGCCAGCAGCACCACGCCGCGGACTCGCTCTGGTGCCAGGGCAGCGGCCGCCAGCGCGACCCCGCCTCCATAGGAATGGCCCACCAGCACCGCGTCCGGGAGGCCGGCCGCGTCCAACTCGTCGAACACCCAGCGCGCGTTGTCGTCGAAGCCGCCTGCGGGGCGGGGATTGCTCCGGTATCCCGGTCGGTCGGGCGCCAGGCTGGCGATTCGGGACGGAAGGATTCTGGCGACTGCGTCCCAGTCAGAACCGGCACCGGGCTGTCCATGCAGGAAGACGACGGTGGCGCCCGGCACCGGCCTGGTGGTGGGGAGGGGATGCTCGGAAGTTGTCGCCATGGGCTCCGCCGCGAGACTAGCCGGGCATGCTGTCAGTCAGGGTTCACCGCTGCTCACGAATGCCAGATCTCGAAGGAGTCGACATGGTCACTGATCAAGCGGCGCTGCAATCGGAACGCGACCGGATCCGAGCAGCGCACCTGCGCGAGGGAGATCGCCGTCCGTCCTCCTCCGCCCGGGGACTGCATCACACGGCCCTGATCAGCAGTGACGTCGAACGGACCGTTCGCTTCTACCAGGACGTCCTGGAATTTCCCCTCACCGAACTGATCGAAAACCGTGACTACCCGGGCTCGTCCCATTTTTTCTTTGACATCGGCAACGGCAACCTGCTGGCCTTCTTCGACTTCCCGGGGTTGGACGTGGGGCCTTACGCGGAGGTGCTTGGCGGGCTGCACCATGTCGCCATCTCCGTCGAGCCTGAGCGCTGGGGTGCGTTGGTCGCCAACCTGGAGCGCGCCGGCGTCGCTCACGAGGTCCACAGCGGGGTCTCGGTCTACTTCCGCGACCCCGACGGTGCCCGCCTCGAACTCATCGCCGATCCGCTGGGAGAGATGTACGGCACCAAGGTTCTCTAGCTGCCGGTTCTCTGGCTGCCGGGTTCTCTAACTGCTCACCGCACGTGGACCTGGTGACGGCTGGCGTCGCTCATGCGGACCTCGCCCGGCCTTGCGCTCGGGATGGTCGGGACGCTGGGAGCTGCGGGTATGGCCTGCCGCCGATCTCCCTGCACCGGACGCCCCGTCGGCTGGCTGGTGACGAGTTCGCGCGACAGGCTTCTGCCGGCGACGTGCAGCGCCGCCTGCACCGAGCGAAGGTCGTTGCGGAGGTCACGGACGGACAATTCCAGGGCAGCCACGACGTTGCCTCCTCCGTAGAAGACCGGCACCGCGACCGACGATTCGCCCGGTGCCAATTCCCACCTGGAGACGGCGATTTTCGCGATGCGAACCGCAGCCAGCGCCTTACGCAGCCGATCGCCTGTGGTGAGCGTGTACGGGGTGCAGGCCACGAGTCCGCGCGCGATCACGGCCTCGGCCACACCGGGCGGAGAGAAGGCGAGCAGTGCCTTGCCCATGGCGCAGGCGTGGGCAGGAAGAGGTCGGGGCTGCGTTCCCGGCGTCACCGGTTGGTGTCCGGAGCGCTTCTCGATGAAGGAAACGGCGCCGCCATGCAGGACACCGAGGCGGACGGGGCTGCCGGTTGCTGCGCTCAGGTCCTCCATGACACGCCGTCCGCGCTCCTGCAGGCTCGGGGCCTGCAAGACCTGGGAGCCCATGCTGCGCAATGGCTCTCCGACCCGGTACTGGACATCCGGGGTGCGTTCGAGCAAACCCCAGGCCGCCAGTTCGGTGACCAGCCGGTGCACCGTCGAGGTTGGTAAGCCGGCCAAGCGGGCGATCTCGCTCAGGGAGTGCAAGCTCCCGTCGTTGAACGTCAGCAAAATGGCGACGACCTTGCTGGTAACTGATCTTCCCGCATCTGCAGAATTGCCGGCCACGATCTACCTCCTGTTTAGGCAGCGAGGCATCAACGTTGCACCCTGAGTTAGCTCGCGTAACCCCAGCGCTACCACCCAGTGGAAACGTTCTTCCGTTCAAGTCTCCGGTAAAGCGGGTAATGGAGTTAAAACAGGTGAAATGACCCGGCCCGCGAATTCCAGGTCGTGCCGCCAGAAAAGTCCGATATCAATCCTGGGCGCATCCGCCAGAGGTAAGTAAGTAACTCCCGGCACCGTCTGTCTTTCGGCGGCGTGGCCGGCCAGCACCGTCACACCGATTCCTGCGGCCACCAGGTCAAGGCTGGCCTGGAGCGAACTTTCAACGACTGCAGGGCTTTTTCCTGCGAGCAAGGGCTCCAGAAACGCGTGGATCTCAGGAGGTGCTGTGCCGGGGGCCGGAGCTATCCACGGTTGATCGATGAGATCAGCACGAGTGATGACGCCACCCTTTTCGGTGTAGCGGTGGGCATCGGCGGTGGCGAGTACGAGGTGGTCTCGATCGATCACGACGCCGAAGAGCTCCGGGTTGATCGTGGCGGCACCCGTGAGAATTCCGACGTCCGTGATTCCTGCGATGACGGACTGAAGACATTCGGAATAGGGCATCGGCGTGATGATGCTGCGCAACTGAGCCCAGTGCTCATGGACCCTTCGGATAATGGTGAGTACGGGCGCAGGAGAACCGGTGGGCGGCACCCCCCAGCGCAGCGAGTTCGGCGAACCTGTACCGGAAGCCCGAATGTCTGCCTCGGCGCGCTCCGCCAGGCTCAGCAGGACGCGGGCGTGGCGCAGTGCCACCGTGCCTGCCGTCGTCAGCTGAAGCGGGCGCGTCCGCACAAAGAGGTCAGCGCCCAGCTGCTTCTCCAGGGCGTGGATGTGGCGGGTCAGCGCGGGCTGGGTCATTCCCAGCCGCTCTGCGGCGCGTCCGTAGTTGCGTTCGTCTTCGAGCACCACGAACAGCGCGAGTCGTTGAAGATCCACCTGCCACCCCAAGCGTGGGGACCGCACCTCTGCCGCGCGGCGCTGGCGCGGCACAAAGAATGCAATCACTTCGCCACCGAATTCTTACCTCACCTTTCGTGTCGGATCGATACGGATTTGACATCGAGCCCACTTGATTGACATTGGACCGGCCGACATGTCCGGAATAGCGTGACTGCCACGGGTTCTGAGAGCGGGGGCAGTTATGCCGGCACCGTACGAACCATGACGCAGTCGGTGACCAGCAAGGTCGCGGCAATTCTCGGGGTTATCTCCAGCTCGCCATATCGCTCGCTGACGGAAATCGCCCATGTGACCGATTTGCCGCTTTCCACCGCACATCGGCTCTTACGGGAGCTGGTGGCAACGGGACTGGTCCAGCGCAGTGAACACGGCAACTATTCGCTGGAGCGCCGTTCCGGCGACAGACGCGCGCCGACGGACTCGCGGGGAGTGCGCGCGGTTGGCCGTCCCGTGTTGTTCGATCTGGCCGCCTCCACCCGCCGACGGGTGCATCTGGGCTTGCTGACTGGTCTGGGCGTCAGCCCTGGGGAGTGCTTCGGCGGCATCGACACGCTGGCCGGATTGAGCGCTCTCCCCATGCCGTTGCACGCGTCGGCGATGGGTAAAGCCCTGCTGGCGTACTCCCCGCACGAGATCCTGGATGCCGTCACCGCGCTCGGTCTCGAACGTTTCACGGCCCAGACGATCATCGAGCCGGACGTCCTGCGGCTGGCGCTCGTTGCTGTCCGACGCAACGGCATCGCCTGCGCCTGGGGTGAGTTCGCGCCGGAAAGCGCAGCGGCCGTCGTCGTGCTGGATCCGAACGGCTGCGTCGCGGGCGCGATCGGGATCGAGATCTTCGAGGTCGAAGACGTGGCCAGACTTCAACCGTCGCTGATGTTCGCCGCCCGCACCTTCACCCGCCGCCTCAACGATGCGGCGACGGGTAAGCGCCAGGACTAGTTGGGCCCAGCCTGATCCGCCGACATGATTGGCGGCCCCCCGCACCAGAACCCTGTTGCGCTGACGCAGAATGCTGTTCGGAAGCATTCGCCCGATTCGTCGAGCCCATCGCGGGAGCGCCCATGTCCGATCCCACCCCTGCGCCACTCGTCGTAGGAGTGATGTATCCCGCTGAATGGGAGACCCGGCCTCCGTCGATGCTCGCCGCGGACCTGGCCACGCCTGGCGGCGCTGAATCCGCGGATCGAGGTGATCGACGTGCGCTACGTCGATCCGCACGATCTGCGGACCCGCCGAGGGGCGGATCCAACGGCCGATCTGCGACACGAGGCTGCCGCCCTGACCCCGCAGCAGCGCGAAGCGTTCAGCAGGGTAGAGGTGGTTCTCACGCAGGATCTGCCGTTCGACGTCGCCGCCGTGGCCCCGCGCCTGCGTTGGGTTCAAGGCATGGGCGCCGGGGTCAGCCAACTGGTGTCGGCCGGTCTCGCGGACGCGGGGGTAAGGCTGACGACGGCAGCCGGTGTCAACGCGGTCTCGATCAGCGAGTTCGTGGCCGCCCGGCTCCTGCAGATGTGGAAGCGCCTGCCTGAGATCGATGCCTTGACACCGCAACGTCGCTGGGAAGCGACCTACGGGCGCGAGATCGCGGGCCTCACGCTGGGCGTGGTGGGCCTCGGCGCCATCGGGCGTCAGGTAGCGCGCAGGGGCAGGGCGCTCGGTTTGTCGGTGATCGGGCAGCGACGCTCGGCCAAGCCCGGCGATACCGATCCGGACGTCGACGAGCTCTTCGGACCGGACGGCTTGCTCGAACTGGTGGAGCGCAGTGACGCGATCGTGGCGGCCGTGCCCGAAACGGCCGACACCATCGGCCTTTTTGACTCCGAATTCTTCGCGGCGATGAAGCCGGAGTCGCTGTTCGTGAACGTCGGTCGCGGCAGCGCTGTCGACGAAGAGGCACTGGGGAATGCCCTTCGGTCCGGGCATCTGGCCAGCGCAGCCATCGACGTCGCCCGCCAAGAGCCGCTGCCCCCTGAATCGCCGCTGTGGGATATCCCGCGACTGCTGATCTCCCCTCACAGCGCCACGTCGCCGGACCGCTTCTGGTCGAACCTGCACGAACTCTTTCGGGACAACGTGAGGCGCTACCTGGCTGGAGAGCCCCTGCTCAACGAGGTCGACGCCCGGGTGGGCGGCTGAGTGGCCGGGAAGGTCCCGGCGCAAGACCGAAGTTCGCTGGTGGACCGGGCTGTCGCCAGGTCCATGTCTTCCAAGGTTGCCGCTGCCACGCAGGAGGTCGAGCAGCTCGTCGAGGCCACCTATCGGGTCGTGTCTCGCGAGGGCACAGTCGATCCGCGGGTGCGTGACATCTTGCTCGAATCCGGGCTCTCGACTCAGGCGTTCTATCGTCATTTTCAGTCCAAGGACGACCTGCTGCTGGTGCTGCTGGACGACGGCCGGCGACGGCTGGCCGACTACTTGGGTCACCGGATCGGCAAGGCGCGCACTCCGGCTGCGCGACTGCGGGCCTGGATCGAAGGGATTCTGGCGCAGGCCGCCAACCCGGAGGCGGCGGCCCGAACCCGGCCCTTCCTGGTGGGTCTGCCGAGGCTGCGCGAGGCATTCCCGGCCGAGCATGCCCGGTCCGAAGCCGTCCTGGTAGGGCTGCTCACGGGGGTGATCGAGGGCGGCGTGTCCACCGGCGCGATGGTGAGCGCCGATCCGCCCCGCGACGCGGATGTCATCTATCGCGCGACTGTCGGACTCATGGAAACGCATCTACTGGCTCGGACCGCTCCCGGGAAGTCTGACGCGGCCCACCTGGCCAATTTCGCGCTGCGGGCGCTGCAGGTCAGTCCTTCAGTTCGACAATGATCTCGTAAAACGGCTGCTGCCCGACGTTGTGCGCGCGCTCGCGCCCGCCACGGCCGGCGAAGATGACCAGCCCGTTGGCCACGTCGCCTTCCACGTAGCTTTCGCCGCCCCAGGGGCCGCCCGAATCGGGCTCGAACTCGCCGGCCACCTTGTCGCCGTCGATCTGAATCATCACGTAGTCGAGCTGGTGTTCGTGGAGTGCCTCGGTCTGCCCGGGCTCGAGCCGCAGCTCCCACACGCGCACCCGCTCATTCTCAAATAGCAGCTTGCTGCCGACGCGTTCGACGTCTTGGGGTACCGGGAGCCCGGGGACGGTCGCTGTGGTCACTTTTCCTCCTGCTGGACGTTGGACTGCCGTGAGACGGTGGATTCTCGCTGGATGAGGGCCTCGACAAGAATGCGGCGCTGGAGCTGCCCCGTCGCCGGCGTGCGTGGAAGCGCGTCGACGACGCGTAGCGCCCGGGGGTGCTTGAAGGCTGCCAGCCGGCCGGAGCACCAGGCCCGCGCGTCTTCCAGGCTTGGTGGGGAGGTGTGCTCCTCGGGGATGACCACGGCACAGACGAGCTCACCCCAGGCGGGGTCGGGCAATCCGACGATGGCGACCTCGACCGCACCCGGCAGGCCCTTCAGCGCTGCTTCAACCTCAGTGGGCACGACCGATTCGCCTCCGGTGCGGATGACGTCATGGAGCCGGCCCACGATGCTGAGGTAGCCCTCCTCGTCGACCCTTGCCTGGTCGCCGGTGCGATACCAACCGTCCTGCAGCGCCGCCCCAGTGGCCTCGGGATCGCCGTAATAGCCGTCGAAGAGCAATGGGCCGCGAACGCAGAGCTCACCGGTATCGGCATCGATGCGGGTCTCGGTGGCCTGCGACGGCACTCCGCAGCTGAACGGCTTCGTGAAGACGTCGGTGCCGGTGAGCGAGGCGACGTTACCGGCTTCGGTGGACCCGTAGAAGACCCGCAGAAAGGCCGCCGGACAGGCCTTTGCGATGGCGGCCAGCAGCTCCGGTGGGGTCGCGGACGTGCCGCTGTCCGCGTAGCGCACGGTCGAAAGGGTGTCTTCGCCGAGCGCCGCTAGCACGCGCTGCCAGAGCGCCGGCATCGCGTTGAGCCGGCTGGCCTCGTGTCGCCTGACGGCGGCGCAGATCGCCGGACCGTCGGGCTTGGGCACGTAGACGGTCACCTCGCGGGCCTGCCATTGCTGCAGCGAGATGGTCCAGGCGCCCATGTGGAAAAGGGGGTAGACGCAGACCATGGCGCCGCGCGGCTCCAACTGCGAGCCGGGATGGGTGCGCAGGTAGTTGACCCGGTGGGAGAGCACCACGCCTTTGGGACGCCCGGTGCTGCCCGAGGTGAAAAAGATGACGTGGGGATCGTCCTCGTCGGGCACGTCGTCGATCTCGTCAGGAGGCTGCTGAGCTGCCTCGGCGAGCAGGTCTGTCAGCGTGACTACGGGCAGGTTGTGTGCCGCACCCACCTCGCGGCCGCCCGGTGTGTGCTCGGCGTCGACCACGAGTAGTGCCGGTGCCGCCAGCGGGGCGATCGCATGCGCCTCCTCGGTGCCAAGGACCCCGGGCAGCGGGCAGTACACGGCCCCCATCCGCGCAAGCGCCGCGAACAGTGGAACCGCGTCCAACGTGGTGCCGGTCCAACACAGCGCGCGGTCGCCCTCGTTCAGCCCGCGCGAGCGCAAGGCCCGGACCAGCTGATCCGCGAGTTGGTCGATCTCGCCGAAGGTGAGGCTCACATCGCCAAGCGCCGCAGCGGGCCGGTCGGGCACCGCGCGGGCCGCGTTGCGAAAGACCGTCCCGATGGTCAGACCCGTCACGCCACCGGCTCTTTCAAGCTCGCGTCCTTAAGGCTGGTGTCCTTTAAAACTCCCATCTTGTGTACGGCGGCGTGCTGGTCGGCGAGGTAGCCCGGTGCCTCGGTCGTCTCCACGAACCAGCCGGTGGGGCACATCGTGAGGATCTCCACGAAGGAGAAGCCGCGCCGCTCCTGCTGCACCTGCAGCGCCCGCAGGATCATCTTCTTGGTGCGGTTGACGTTGACCGCGCTGTTGACCGCGCCCCGGGCCACGTAGGCGGCGCCCTCCAGCCCGGCGAGCAGGTTGCTCATCAGGATCGGGTAGCCGTGGGCTTCGGCGTCACGGCCGTCGAGGGTGTTCTTGGTGCGTTGGCCGAGCACGGTGGTCGCCGTCATGTGGCCGCCCGTCTCGCCGAAAACCCCGTTGTTCAACATGAAACAGGTGATCTGCTCGCCGCGCGCTGCCGCGTGGACCACTTCCTGCAGTCCCTCGTTCACCATGTCGCCATCGCCTTGCACGGTGAAGACCGTCAGCTCGGGTTTGGTGCGCTTGACGCCGGTGGCCAGCGAGGGAGCCCGGCCGTGCAACGCCTGCAACACCTCGCAGTCGAGGTTGTTGGAAAAGGCCGTGTAGCAGCCGATGCCGAAGACTGCGACCGACCTGTTGATGGCCTCCACCTCAGCCACTGCCTCCACGATCGAACGCATCGCGATCGGTTCACCGCAGCCCGGGCAAAGGTGGTGCGCTCCGACGTCGATCAGATCCGGCGTGAAGTCGTGGATCAGTGCCGACGGCCGTTCGGGAGGCTGGCCGGTCGGTATCACCGGCAGCATTCGCCGGCCACTGGCAAGTTCTCCGTTCGCTACTTCCGTCATGCCGGTGCCCCTTCTCGGGAAGCATTCACTACGCGAAGGATCCGGTCCTTCAGCAGCGCGACGTCAAGATCCGGGGCAATTCCGAACCCGGAACTGTCCAGTGAGAGCCCGCCGATGAAGGTCACCGGTGCGGCGCCGAGCACCGCCAGCCGCACGTCGTCGATCATCTGGCCCTGGTTGTTCTCGTAGACCGCCACCGCGCGTGATCCTCGTGCTGCCGCGGCAATGGCCTCGGTAGGGAAGGGGACGAGAGTGATCGGACGGGCGTATCCCACCCGTTCGCCCTCGGCCCGCAGCTGGCGGACGGCGTCGCGGATGAAGCGGGCAGGTGTCCCGAACGACACCACGACCACATCGGCGTCATCGCACCATCCGGTCTCGATCCGCGGCGGCTCCCCGGCCAGCATCTCGGCCGTCGCTGCCGCGCCTTCGAGGTAGTGCGCGGACATGTCATAACCGACACCCTCGCGCTGCTTGGTTGAACCCAGCGGTGAGATGAGCTTGGCGTTGCCGCTGCCACCGCTCGACCCGTCAAGTGCCCAGTCCGGCAGCGCGTCCAGCGGGCGGATCGGGGGCAGCTCGACCGATTGGTAGGTGTGGGCGAGGAAGTAATCGCCGAACAGGAGCACCGGGTTGCGCCACCGGGCGGCCATCGCGACCGACTCGTAAGCGAGTTCGACAGCCTCGGTGACGTCGGAGGGGGCGAGCACGAGGTGGCGGTAGTCGCCGTGACCCCCGCCCCGGGTCGACTGCCAGTAATCGCCCTGGGCCCGCGCCATGTTCAACACCACCAGTGGCAGCCGCGCCAGCGTGATCTCCGACAAGCGACTCCTGCATCAGCGAGAGGCCCTGGCCGGTCGATCCGGTCGCGGCGATGGTGCCGGTTGCGGCGGCGCCCCACACCATCCCCACTGCCTCGAGCTCGCTCTCGGCGTTCATGCATACGCCACCGACCGCCGGCAGTCGTTTCGCCATGTGTTCGAGCACCTCGGTGAACGGGGTGATCGGGTAGCCGGCGAAGAAGCGGCAGCCCGCAGCGACCAGTGCTCCCGCAATCGCTTCCGAACCCTCCATCAGTTCCATGTCAGGACTCCAGCGGTTCGTCGTAGCGATACACCTGGAAGACGAAGTCCGGACAGATCGCGGTGCACGCCTGACAGGCGATGCAGCCCGCCAGCAGTTCGGGATAGCGGTAGCCGCGGGTATTGGATGCCAGCTCCGTCATCACCAGCACATGGGGAGGGCAGGCGTCGATACACAGTTCGCATCCTTTGCAGGCCTCGGTGTCGATCACGAGGGTCCCGCGGGTCACGACCGGGTTGCTCGGGTTGCTCGCGGCGTCTTCGGTCATGGGGTCTGTCCTGCCATGGCGGGCCAAGCCAGCCGGGTCATTGCGGCCGTAGCGACTGCCTCGGCGCCGGCCCGCAGCGCCCGGGCGTTGCTGGCGATGTGCTGGGTGCGGTAGCTCGGGAGCGCGTCGGGCAAGGTGTCGATCAGGTCATCGACGGCCAGGATCCGGGTGACGGCGGTGTAGGCGCCCAAGGCGACCATCGTGGCCGCCGCCGGGGCTCCCAGGTCGATCGCGAGTTCGGTGGCCGGAAGGCTGACAAGGGCGACGCCGGGAGGCACCGGAGCCGCCGGGGGAGGGAACGGCAGGTGTACGACGCTGCTGTTGACCACCAGTACGCCGTCCGGGCGTAGCCGCCGCAGCGTGGGCTCGGCGTATTCGTGGTGCATGACCAGTGCCGACCAGGTCGAGGCCACCATTGGGGGTGCCTGCACCGGCTCGTCCCCGATGATCAGCGTCGCGTCGGTGTTGCCGCCACGCATCATGCCGCCATAGCTGCCGAACAGCTGGGCGAAAAGCCCCGTCCGCGTCGCGGCTCTGGCGAGCAGTTGGGCGGCGAGCTGGACCCCCTGCCCCCCGATGCCCGCCATCAGTAGTTCACGCTCCACGAAGAGTGGCCTCCAAGATCGAATCAATGTTCTGAGAAGGCGTGAACGTCGTTCTAGCATGCGCCGCGCGCGAGAGTCCAGAACCGATGGTCACCGGGCGTACGCTGAAGGAGTCCTACGCGCCCTGGCCTGTCTGGCCTTCGCATTCCTCGGCCCGTCAGATCTGGAGACGGGTACGACTATGACGCCTCAGCTCACCGTTCCCCACCGTCAGCTCAGCGAGTACGGATCCTTGCTTGCGCAGGTGCGTCGGGCGCGGCTGCTGGATCGCTCGGCGTTGTCCTACCTGCCACGGGCGCTCGTGCTCCTGGCACTGGTAGCCGCCGGCGTCACGGCTTTCGTCTGGCTGGGGGAGTCGTGGTGGCAATTGGTGGTCGCGGCCTACTTCGGCGTCGTCTTCACCCAGTTGGGATTTCTCGGTCACGATGCCGGGCATCAGCAGATCTGCCGCAGCCGGCGGGTGAATGACGCGCTGGGGCTGGTGTTGTCCAACCTGGCCATCGGTATGAGCTACGGCTGGTGGGTCGACAAGCACAACCGCCATCACAGCCATCCCAACCACGTCGGCAAGGACCCTGACGTGAACCGCAACGTGCTCGCCTGGACACCGGCGCAGGCCGACAGCCAACGTGGAATTCTGCGGTTCATCGCGCGTCATCAGGCGGCGGTCTTCTTCCCGCTGTTGCTGCTGGAAGCCTGGAACCTGCATGCCGGAAGTATCCGTACCCTGATCGCCAAGCCTCGCGGGCGAAGGCTCGAGCTGGGGCTCATCTGCCTGCATGTCGCCGGTTATCTGGCGTTGATGCTGATCTTCCTGTCGCCCCTGCAGGCAGTGGCCTTCGTGGCCGTCCAGCAGTCACTTTTCGGCGTCTATCTCGGTTGCAGCTTCGCCCCGAACCACAAGGGCATGCAGATCCACGAGGGCGACGAAAGCGTCGACTTCCTGCGCCGTCAGGTGCTGACTTCGCGCAATGTCGTCAGCGGCGGGGCGGTCGGCGGCGGGCTGCTGCGAGCGGCGTTCGGCGGGCTCACCTACCAGATCGAACACCACCTCTTCCCGAGCATGCCGAGCCGGAATCTGCGGGAGTGCCGGCCGATCGTGAAGGCCTTCTGTGCTGCGCATGGAGTGGACTACTGCGAGACGAGCCTGCTGGGCTCGTACGGCCGGGTGCTGCAGTATCTGGACGGTGTACGCCCATCCAAGGCCCGGTCGGCGGTACTGCTACCGGCTCTGACGCCTGTGCTGGTACCGGTGCTGACTCCGGCTGTGCCGCTACCGACGCGCCCCATCGCCTGACGGGCTGGCCTGCGCCCCGACCACCTGCAGCGAATCCGGCGGCGTCCCTCGAGCGCTGAGCAGATCCGCCCGTAGGTCTAAGACCAGTGCTTCGAGGTCATGAAGGCGACGCAGCACCTCTTGGTGCTCGCTCTCGGCGCCCTTTTCAGCCTCTTCGATATTGGGGTCGACGTTGACTCTCACCAGCCAGGCGGCCAGCGAAGCAGTCACGATCCCCAGCACCGCGACTCCCACCAGCATGAGGACGCCCGCGATGACCCGCCCGAGAGTCGTCACCGGGTAGTGGTCTCCGTAGCCGACCGTCGTCACGGTCGTCATCGCCCACCAGAGCGAGTCACCGAAGGTGCGGATGTTGCCTTTGGTCTTCTCCGCATCCAGCTCGAGAGCGGCGGCCGCCACCATGAGGACGACGGCAACGCCGAGCGCGTACGCAGCGCCTTTGCTTGCGAGCCGCTGGCGGGAGAGCCGGATGCCGCGTGTCGCGACGGTGGTCAGCCGCGCGAGCCTCAGCAGCCTCAAGGCGCGTACCGATCGCAGGATTCGCAGCGGCCGCAGGAGCGGCAGCGCTACCAACATCAGATCCAGGACGTGGGTGCGGATATACGTCCACCGGCTCGCTGCCAGCGACAGCATCAGTACGTATTCCAGTGCGAAGGCGCCCCAGATGATGAGGTCGATGGTGTCGAGCGTCTCGTGCCATCCGTGCGAGAGCTTCAACACCACCGGAAGCAGCAGCACCGGGATCATCGCCAGCGACAGGATGAGCAACGGGAGGGTCAACGCCCGCTCGACCCGGTGGTACGCCTGGTGCCGCCATGAGGCTGGGGCGGCTGGGGCGGCTGGGGCGGCTGGGGCGGCCGGTGGCTCTGAGGGTGCTGGTGGGTCTGGTGACACTGATGGCGCTGCCGGCACAGCGGCCGTTTCAGCATCCATAACTAGACGGAATCACCGCCGAGGCCCCTGGTGCATGTTTGTGACGCAGTATTAACGTGGCGGTTAAACGCAGGGGTAGCTTTTCGAGCGTGGATACCGGCATCGCACTTTTCCCGACCCACGACGCGCTCGACCCCGCTGCGGTGGCCCGATTGGTCGAGGAGCGCGGGCACGAATCGCTGTTCTTCCCCGAGCACTCACACATCCCGGCCAGCCGCGCGAGTCGCTACCCCGGCGGCGGCGATCTGCCACGCATGTACTCGCACACCTATGACCTGTTCGTCGCCCTGACGGCTGCCGCGGTGGCTACCACGAAGCTGCGGGTGGGAAGCGGAATCTGCCTGCTCATCCAGCGGGATCCGATCATCACCGCCAAAGAAGTGGCGAGTGTCGACGTCCTTTCCGGCGGTCGTTTCGAATTCGGGGTGGGTGCCGGCTGGAATCGCGAAGAAATGGCCAACCACGGCACAGATCCGCGTCGTCGGATGGCGCTCCTTCGCGAACGCGTCGAAGCGATGAAGGCCATCTGGACGCAGGACGAAGCCAGTTACTCGGGGGAGTTCGTCGAGTTCGACCGGATCTGGTCGTGGCCCAAGCCGGCGCAACGTCCGCATCCACCCGTCATCGTCGGCGGAAACGGGCCCACCGTGCTGGATCGCGTGCTCTCCTTCGGAGACGCCTGGATGCCCAACTACTGGCCCGGCGTCATCGCGCGCGGCGCCGAACTGCAAGCCCGGGCCGAGCGTCCGATCGCACTTATGGTGACCGGTGTACCGGCGGACCCGAAGGTGCTGGAAAGTCTGGAGACCGCAGGCTTCCAACGCGCGATCCACTATGTGCCATCCGCTGGACGAGGTCCGGTGGAGCGCGCGCTCGACGTCTTCGAGACCGCGGTAAGCGAGGCACACGGCGGGTGAATGAGGGGCTGGCGCGGCGTCGTTTCAGCGCCGCCCGGGTGGCGCGCCTGGCGACCGCCGACGCCGCCGGGAGGCCGCACCTGGTGCCCATCGTTTTCGTGGTCGAGGGCGAGACGATCTACAGCGCGGTTGATGCCAAGCCCAAACGCCACCTCGCGCTTCGCCGGCTCGCGAACGTGGCAGACAACCCCCAGGTATCAGTCCTCGTCGACCACTACGACGACGGGGACTGGACCGCGCTCTGGTGGGTGCGGGCAGACGGCGTCGGCCGGGTGCTGCCCCAGTCGGAGGGGGAGGCGCGCGACGCTCTGGCCCTTTTGGCGGAGCGCTATCCGCAGCACGCCGCAGCGCCGCCGCCCGGTCCGGTACTGGCGATCGACGTCCAGCGGTGGTCGTCGTGGGCCGCCTCAGATTGACCCGTTGACTGACCCGATGATTGACCCGCTGATTGACAACGCGCCCACAAATCCACCGGTCACGACACGTCGCATGTGAGTGGCGCACGAGTCTGGTTGCCGCTAGCCTGCCGTAGTCCGCCGATCTTCCCCGTGGCCGCGGACTCGATCGCCTAAGTGCGCAGAGGAAAGCAGGTGCAGTCCGTGAGCGCTCTGGGTCGCCGCCTGGCGGCAGAGTTCGTCGGCACGTTTTGGCTGGTTCTCGGCGGCTGCGGTGCCGCTGTCATCTCCGCAGGGTTTCCCAAGTCGGGCATCGGATTCCTCGGCGTGGCATTCGCCTTCGGTCTGACGGTCCTGACCATGGCATACGCGTTCGGCCACATATCCGGCGGCCATTTCAACCCCGCGATCACCATCGGCCTGTGGATCGGCGGGCGTTTCAATGCCCGCGATGTCCTGCCTTACATCGTCACCCAGGTCGTGGCGGCCATCGCCGCGGCTGGAGTCCTGCTGGCCATAGCCAACGGCAAGCCGGGCTATTCGATCAGTAAGTGATGGACTCGCCCAGAACGGCTACGGCGTCCACTCACCCGGCCATTACAACCTTGCGTCGTGCCTGCTCACCGAGGTCGTCCTGACGGCCGCGTTCCTCATCGTCATCTTCGCCGTCACCGGCAGAGGGGCTCCGGCAGGATTCGGGCCGCTGGCGATCGGACTGTGTCTCACACTCATTCACCTGATCTCCATTCCGGTCACCAACACGTCGGTCAACCCGGCCCGCTCGACCGGGCCGGCGATCTTCGTCGGCAGTTCGGCGCTGAGCCAGCTGTGGCTCTTTTGGGTGGCGCCGATCGTGGGCGCGGCGCTGATCGGCTTCTTCTTCAAGTACGTCTTCGAGGACAAGACACCGCTGGCTTCCGAGGCCGTCGGACCCCGGGATCCGGCAGCCGCCTGATCGGCTGTTGGGGCACCCGCCTGAGCGAAGGGCGGCATCGCGTCTGACCTGTGGAAAGAGTTCGGGCCGGCAGTAAGCCATCCGCGTAGCGACAGATCCCCCGTTCGGTCGATTTGTTGGCATCTGCGGCTGTCGATCTGCCATAGCCAGGACTTCCTGGATGGGTCGAAGAGACGGTGACATGCTCGGGTTTCGCTGGTCTTTGTTTCGCGGTGGATCCGCCTTGCGACGCCTCCTGCTGCTATCGGTGGCGGCCTGCATCGTGCAGGTCCTCGTCGTCGTGCTCATTCTCGCCGCGGACCTGGCGCAGCACACCGGCGAGCACCGGGTCGAGCTCGACGTGCTGCTTCCGATGGCGCTGTTCGGCCTTGGCCTGGTCGGCTGGCTCAGTCACCGGCTGCACAGTGCGATAGCCCATCCCATCGCCCGGCTGCAGCAGGCCGTCGAAACCTTGGACCCGGACAGCCTCGAGCGGGTCGAACCTCCCGCGCACGCCCGAGCTCGCGTCGCTGGCCAGCTCGTTCAACGCGATGGCAGACCGGCTGGCGGCCAGCACCCGGCTCATCGCGGCCAAAGAGGCCCGCTTGAGTGCGCTCTTCACGCATTCCTCGGACATGGTCGTCGTGGTGCGACCCGATACCACCATCGTTTCGGCCACGCCTTCGGCGGGCCGTCTGCTCGGGGTCGCCGCCGGATCACCTGACCCACCGCCGGTTCTTTGATCTGGTGGCCGCCGGAGGACCGGCCGATCATGCTGGCGGCATTGTCCGGCGCCTCCGGGCACGAGGCGGTGGAATTCAGGATGATCCACGTCGATGGCCGGCTGATCACCACTGAGACGCACATCGTCGATCTGACGTCGGAGCCCGCCGTCCAGGGGCTGGTACTGACGATGCGCGACGTCAGCGAGCGCAAGCAGTTCGAAGGCATGCTCAGCCACCAGGCCTTTCACGACGCCCTCACCGGCCTGCCGAACCGGGCGCTGCTGCGCGACCGGCTGGCGCATGCGCTGCTTCGACGTGAGCCGACGAGCCGCTGGCGCTGCTGTTCATCGACCTCAACGACTTCAAGACGGTCAACGACAGTCTCGGCCATTCCGCCGGGGACGAGCTGCTGCAGACCGTCGCCGCCCGTTTGGAGCTGCACCTGCGCGCCGGCGACACCGCCGCCCGTCTCGGCGGCGACGAATTCGTGATCCTGCTCGAGCACGCCGACGAGCAGGAGGCGCTCGCCGCGGCCGCGCGCATCCGCGAGGCGCTCAACGAGCCGGCAAACATGTCCGGCATCGACGTCTATCCCGGCGGCAGCATCGGGGTCGCCGTCAGCAATTCGTCCATCACCTCGGCGGACGAGTTGCTGGCGCATGCCGACGCCGCGATGTATCTGGCGAAGGCCCAGGATTCCGGCCACATCTGCCTGTATGACCAGGACCTTTCGCAAAGCGTGCTGCGCCGGCTGGAGCTGAAGGGCGATCTGCAGCGTGCCGTAGCGCGAGACGAGATCGAGGTTTTCTACCAGCCGATCATCAACCTCGGCACCGGACGCCTCGCCGGGGTCGAGGCCCTGGCGCGCTGGTTGCATCCGACCATCGGCCAGATGATGCCCACCGACTTCATCGCACTGGCCGAGCAGACCGGGCTGATCGTCGAAGTCGGCCGCGACGTGCTTGACCAGGCGTGCCGCCAGTTCGCCCATTGGCAGCAGCGCTTTGGCAACACAGCGCCGGGCTTCGTGATCGGTCAACATCTCCGGTCGGCAGCTTCGAGAGCCGTCGCTGGCCTCACACGTGACCAATGCGCTTGCATACGCACGGGATCCGTCCGGACCAGCTGGTCCTCGAGATCACCGAGAGCATCCTGTTCTCCAACCACGAGCCCGCGCGTCGAGCGGCTGGGCGAGTTGAAGAAGCTCGGCGTACTGCTGGCCATCGACGACTTCGGCACCGGCTACTCCTCGCTGGCGCATCTGCAGCACCTTCCGGTCGACATCCTGAAGCTGGACAAGCACTTCATCGATGAGCTGGAAGCTGATCAGGCCACCGCAACGGCCGTAGCACGGGCCATCATCGACCTGGGTCACCACCTCGGGCTGCGGATCGTCGCCGAGGGGATCGAGCAACGGCAGCAGGCCGTCCGCCTGCGTACCGAATCCTGCGATTACGGCCAGGGTTACCTTTTCGGCCGTCCCGGTTCGGCGCAGCAGGTCTCGGCCATGCTGGCTGATTCCGCCCGCCGCGAGCTGGCCGGCTCCGAGCGCTGATCCACGCGGCGGCGATCCGGGCCGCACGGGTGGAGACTGCCTGGGTGGCGGACGCAGCGAGGCTCCTCAAGACGGTGGCCGCTGCTCGGTGCGGCGTCGGGGCCGCTGCTCATGCTAGTCCCGACGTTGCGACGAACGGCGACGCGGGGCGGCGGATCCTGGTCAGGACGATCGGGCTTCGTGATCTGGTCGCCGGTGCCGGAGCTCTTTCGGCGCTCGGACGTAGCGGCGCCCCAGAGTGGGGCCGCGCGCCGCGGCTGGACTTAGTCGGGTCTGGCCAACGACGCGGGCGACGTCGTGCTGGCGCTGGCTTCCCGGCGAGAACTCGGGCCTGCGAGGAGCGCTGACCAGCGGCCGTGACGCCGCTGCCTTTCGTGCTCGCGGGACTGGTGGGGCTTCAGCCGTTTGGCCGGCCTGACCCGGCCGGCTGACCGGCCGGGTTCTCAGGTAGCTGTAGACGACAGTCAGGGCTGTTGGTGGCCGCCATCCAGGTGATGGTGCCGTGCTGGAAGTTGCTGCGCCGGCCGCCCGGCCACGGAGTACTCGTCGGTGGTCGGGAAGCCGAGCCGCCCGGCGTCGGCACCGAGCGCCTGCCAGCGAGTCTTGATGGCGCCGTTGACCTCATGGGTGCCGGCGGTCGGATACCAGGTCATCGAGCCGCCCTGGAAGTTGTTGTAGCGCCCGCCCGGGGTACGCGTCGCCCGCTCATCGGTGATCGGGTAGCCGAGGATGCCGCGCTCCCAGCTCAGCTGTGACCAGTGCGCGCGGATCGCTCCCTGGACCTCGTGGGCACCCGTCTTGGGGGTCCAGTAGATCGAGGCACCGCCGGTGCCGGCGAACTGGTTGTAGCGGCCGACACCGTCGGGGGTGCCCTTCTCGTCCGTGGTCGGGAACCCGAGGACTCCGCGCCGGGCCGCCCATCGCCATGTATTCGGCGAGGATCGCCCCATGCACGACGTGGGCGCCGGTGGCGGCCGAGTAGTAGATGTTGCCGCCCTGGAAGCTGCGCTCGCTGCCGGCCGGCGACAGTGATGAGCGCGCTGGTCGGGGCGCCGAAGCTAGCTCTGGCCGCCGAGCTTGTTGTAGTAGGAGGTCACCGGGTCGACCGACCGGTGACCGGCGTAGTGACCGGGGTGGTCGAGGGCTGGCCGGCGAAAGTGAGCAGCTGGGCCATCGACCCGTTGAAGACGTCGGCGTCGCCGGGGTAGATCCCGGCAGTCGTTGTACTGCCACAGGGTCTGGTAGCCCCAGCCGGCGGGCATGACGCCCGGCGTGCTCGCCCACCGGGCGATGAAGAGCGGGTTGGTGGAGCCGAAGGTCGCGTTGTACCCGGTGCAGGTGTTCCACCAGTCCGCGGACGTGTAGATCGTCGGGTAGCGCGTGGTCAGGGCGTGCACGGTGTTGGAGAAGTCCCGGATCCAGGCGACCATCTGGGCCGGTGTCAGGCCGTAGCACTCGGAGGCGCCGTAGGGGTTGTATTCGATGTCCAGCATCGGCGGCAGGGTGTGCCCGTCGCCGGACCATCCGCCGCCGTGGGCGACGAAGTACTGCGCCTGGGTGGCGCCGCTGGAGCGGTCCGGCAGCGCGAAGTGGTAGGCGCCCGCGGATCGAGCCCGGCGGCGTAAGCACCGTTGTACTGCTGGGCGAAGTACGGGTTCTGAAAGGTCGTGTTCTCGGTCGCCTTGATGTAGACGAAGGCGGCGCCGGCGGCCTTCTGGGCCGGCCAGTTGATGTTGCCCTGGTAGTTGCTGACATCCATGCCGTAAGGCGGCGCGGTGGTGGCGAAAGCCCGCAGGCCGGTGTTCAGCCGGGGAGTGACGGTGGTGGTCACCACCTGCTCGTGGAGGCGGATCTGTGAACCAGCTGTGTCATCCTGGGGATGCGTGATCGGCGTCAGGCGTCGCCTTTGCGGTGGCCTTGGCGGCGGGCGCTACCGGCGGGGTCGCCGCCTGCGCCGCGCCGGCCAAGCCGCCGAAGCTGCCGACCCCCAGCACGACGCCACTGCTCAGCACCAGTGTCACCAAGGCAGTCGACCACTTGCCAGCGTTTGATCGCACAGGCATTCTCCAACCCCCACAGCACAATTGGTTCGCGCCGCCGCCGCAAGCGCACACTCCACATCGACTGCGGCGTTGGCTTTCTTAAAGACGGCGGGCGCGCTCTTGGGCGGCCCCAGGCGGGCAATGGGGGAGGATCAGCGGGTGGACTGGTCCTGGTTCTTTGGCAGCTACCACGACCAGGTGGTGGCCTCCGGCAAGCAACCACTGCTCCTGCTGCTGTTCGGGCTTATCGCCGGCTTCGGTTTCATCCGGCTGAGCACCCGGATGATCCGGGCACAGGTCAAGTGGTGGCCGGGCAACGTTTCAGCCGGCGGTGTGCACCTTCATCACGAATTCTTCGGGATGTTGCTGATGCTCGTCGCCGGCATCCTCAGCTTCACCACCACGACCGTTCATCCGTGGCGCGACATCCTCGGCGCGCTTTTCGGCGTCGGCGCCGGGCTGGTGCTCGACGAATTCGCCCTGCTGCTGCGGCTCAAAGACGTCTACTGGACGACGGAGGGCCGCACCTCGATCGACGCCGTCATCGTCGCCGTCCTGCTCACCGCGATGCTGCTGGTGCACGCGGCGCCCTTCGGCCTGGAGAATCTGCACTCCTCGCAGTTGCAGGTGCGTTGGCTGCTCTTCTCCATCGTGGCGCTGAATCTGATCCTGACGGTTATCACGGCGCTCAAGGGGAAATTCTGGATGATGCTGCTCAGCACGTTCCTGCCCGTTTTCGGCTTCTTCGGAGCCATCCGGCTGGCGACTCCGCACAGCCCCTGGGCGCGGCGCCGCTACAGCCCCGACAAGCTCGCCTACGCCGTGCGCCGAGCAGCACCGTACGACCGTTTCAAAAGCCGGCTCGTCACCCTGATCGGCGGCTCGCCCACACCCCCGAGCCTGCCGGCCCATCCTCATCCCATCGTTGACCAACCCGCGCGATCGGCGGCCCAATGACTGTCCTGGAACTGTCCGTAGAAGAGCTCGAGCACTACCGCGGTGAGCTCCGCGGCTACTGCTACCGCATGCTGGGTTCGGCCTTCGATGCCGACGACGCCGTGCAGGAGACGCTCGTCAAGGCCTGGCAGGCGCTGGACCGTTTCGAGGGCCGCTCGTCCATCAGGTCGTGGCTGTATCGCATTGCAACGAACGTGTGCCTCGACGCCCTTCGCAGCCGGGAGCGGCGGGCGCAGCCGATGGATCTGTCGATGCCCGTCCCGGCCACCACGCCTCCCGGGGATCCGCTGCCCGAAGCAGTGTGGGTCGAGCCGATTCCGGACGCCGACATCGCCCCAGCGGATGGGGATCCTGCCCAGCGGGCCGTATTCGCCGAGACGATCCGGCTCGCTTTCATCGCCGCGTTGCAGGCGCTTCCTCCCCGGCAGCGCGCGGTCCTGATCCTGCGCGAAGTGCTGTGCTGGCAGGCCTCTGAGGTCGCCGAACTGCTGGACACGAGTGTGGCCTCTGTCAACAGCGCCCTTCAGCGCGCGCGGGCGACATTGGGAGCCAGCAACCTCACCGACGTCGACCGGCCGGTAGCTCTTGCCGATCTTAACGATGGCGATCAGGCGCTGCTGGCGCGCTACGTCGCGGCGTTCGAGGCGTACGACATCGCCGCGCTGGTGAGCCTGCTGCACGAGGATGCCAGCATCTCGATGCCGCCGATCCCGACCTGGCTCAAGGGCCTGGACGATCTGCGGGACTGGTACCTCGGCTACGGGATCGGGTGCAAAGGCTCACGTCTCGTTCCCCTCACCGCGAACGGCTCGCCGGCCTTCGGGCAATACCGGGTATCGCCGCGCGGTGGCCACGAGCCGTGGTCGATCCAGGTCATCGAGATCACTGACGGCCGGATCTCCCACATTCACCATTTCCTGGACACGGCGTTATTCGCCCGCTTCGGCCTGCCTGCTCGGCTCTAGCCATTCGGTCAGGCTTTCCAGGCCCAGATACGTCAGCAGTGCGACAAGCTCCTCCGCACGATCGCGGGCGTCGATACGCAGCCGGGCGTCGCGGCGGCTGGTGATGAGCCGCAGCCGGCCGAGCACGTCGACCAGGCTGAGGTCTAACCGGCCCGTGACCTCGCATCGGAGCTCACGGACCCCGGCATCGAGGGATTCCTGCGCCTGAACGCAGATCTCATGACCGCGGAAGGGGTCGACCGGCCCGTGCACGCTGACGCGCAGTGGGCCGGGTGAGGCAGCCGAGCCTGGTCGGCGAGCCCTGCTCTGATCCGGCGCCACTCACGGCAGACGTCGGAGCGGGACAGAACTAACCGCGGCGCTTCTGATGCCAGTTGCTCATGGCGCACAGCAATTGCGAGTCGCTCAAGGCGGGAACCGAGGGTGGCTGCAGACCGGGATGGGCACGCAACCCGTCTATGAGGAGCTCGAGATAGCGCCGCCACGCATCCGGCTGGGCGTCCTGGGTGTAGATCGCCAGTGAGCTGAGCATCAGCATCAGCACGGTGAGGTCGGCGGGTTCCACGTCAGGGCGGGCGAAACCCTGCTCCTGGGCACGCCGCAGGATGGTGTCGATGAGCGGCATCATCCGGTTACGGGCAGCCGCTACGCGATCCTGGCCGTAACCGCCGCCGTGCAGCACCTCGTGAAGGCCCCGGTTTTGGGCCTGCTGCTCGCCGATGGCTCGCATGAAGTCGATCAATGCCGTCCCGGCGTCCGGCTGCGCGCTGGCGTGCTCCGCCAGTTCGATCAGCTGGTTGACCTTGTCCTCAAAGAGGGCCTCGATGAGTGCTTCCTTGTCCGGGAAACGGCGATAGACCGTTCCGACGCCGACCTCGGCCCGCTCGGCGACGTCATGCAGGGTGGCGTCCAGCCCGCGGTCTGCGAAGACTTCGGCCGCCGCTTCCAAGATGCGCTCCCGGTTTCGCAGCGCGTCCGCCCGCAACGGCTTGTCCGGTTTGACCGCACTCACCGGACTGACCACGGGTTTGACCAGCGGCAGGTCCCTTGGACCGTCTGCCGGCCGAGCTTTAGTTATCAACGTCACGCTCCGATCATAGCTCTGAAGCGGACGCAACGAGTCCAGTTCCGCTAGAGTCGCATTAGCGGACTTCCTACGTCCACTTAGACCTTCGGAGCCTTCCTTGACAACTCTTGATCATGCGACGCGCACCGGTCCCGCACGTGTTTCCTCGGTCGGAGCGCCCCGCAAGGGCGCCATCCTGGTCATTTTGCTGCTTGCTCAGCTGATGATCGTGCTTGATGCGACCGTCGTGAATATTGCGCTGCCCAGCGCTCAGAAAGCTTTGGATTTCAGCACCGCAAACCGGCAGTGGATCGTCACCGCGTATTCGCTGAGCTTCGGGAGCCTGCTCCTGCTCGGCGGCAAACTGTCGGACCTGTTCGGCCGTAAGAACACCCTGATGATCGGGCTCGTCGGTTTCGCCGTCGCCTCCGCCATCGGTGGTGCGGCCAACGGGTTCGCGATGCTCGTGATCGCCCGCGCGGCACAAGGCGCGTTCGGCGCCTTGCTGGCCCCGGCGATCCTTTCGCTGCTGAGCACCACGTTCACCGAGACCAAGGAGCGCGCCAAGGCCTTCGGCATCTTCGGTGCCGTCGCGGGTACCGGCGGTGCCGTGGGTCTGCTGCTCGGCGGCGTCCTCACCGAATACCTGTCCTGGCGCTGGTGCCTCTACGTCAACCTCGTCATGGCAGCCATCGCGGTCGTCGGGGCCATCTTCGTGCTGCCTCGCTACTCCTCGGAGACCGAGCGGCCGAAGCTGGACATGCCGGGCACCTTGACCGTCACCCTCGGCCTCGTGGGCATCGTCTACGGACTGGGCCACGCCGAATCCGGGGGCTGGAGCAGCTTGGGCACCATCGTGCCGCTGATCCTCGGCGCCGTCGCCCTGGTGTTCTTCGTGCTGATCGAGTCGCGGGTGGAAAATCCGCTGCTTCCGCTGCGGGTGGTCCTCGACCGCAACCGCGGCGGCGCCTACCTCGGGATCGCCATCTCGGGCGCCGGGATGTTCGCCGTATTCCTCTTCCTGAGTTACTTCATGTCGGAGTCGCTGGGCTTCAGCCCGGTCGGCACCGGCCTGGGCTTCCTGCCGATGATCTTCGCGCTGACGATCACCACCGTCACCCTGGGCGCCGTTTTGCTGCCCAAGGTCGGGCCCCGGCCGCTGATGACCGTCGGCATGCTGGTCGGCGCGGGAGGAATGTTCTACCTCGGCCAGCTCAAGGTCGGCAGCGGTTATGCAGGAGGCGTGCTGCCCGGGCTGATCATCGTCGGCGTCGGTATGGGTCTTGTTTTCGCGCCCGCCATCAACACCTCCACTTCGGGCGTACTGCCGGAAGATTCCGGAGTCGCTTCCGCCATGGTCAACGTGGGTCAGCAGATCGGTGGCTCGATTGGCACGGCGTTGCTCAGCACGCTGGCCGCTGATGCCGCCAGCAGCTACCTCAGTGGCAAGGTACCGACGGCAGCGGCGGCGGCGGAGGCGAGCCTGCGGTCCTACACGACCGCGTTCATGGCGGCCGGGTTCATCTTCCTGATCGGGGCGCTCGTCACAGGCCTGTTGGTGCGCAGCGGACCGCTCCCGGAGACCGAATCCGACATGGAGGGCGCCCCGGCCTTTGGCTGAGGCACCGCCCATCCCTCAGGCTTGCCGCTGCCGTATCCGGCGGTAGGCCACGCGGGCCAGGTAGCCGATGGCGGCGATGAGAGCCAGCAGGAGGGCGACGAGCAGGAGCGGGCCGGCGATCCGGATGACGGCTTTCAGACCGGTGTTGAACCCGCTGGCAGCCTCGTGCCAGGCCTTGCCGAAGCCCGACGAGCTGTGGGTGACCGGCGGTGGGGGATTGCCCGCCTCGGTCACGCTCACGGCGAGGGTGGCGAGGTCGGAGGAATCGGCCAGCACTTTCTGCTGACCCTGCAGCTGCTCGAGCTGGGTCTGGACCTGCTGGATCTGCTGCTGCACGGCAAGTGTGTCGCCGATGCTGGTCGCCCTGGACAGCAGCGTCAGGTAGGTGGCCCTGGTCTGTGAGAGCGCATCGATGCGTGCGCCGAGGTCGACGTAAGCGGCGGTGACGTCGGTGGCCGAGGTGTTGATGCTGACGACGTGTCCGATCCGGCGGGCCTGCGTTTCGACGGACGTGAAACGCCCCACCGGTACCCGGATCGTGGTGGTTCCGGATGGGGTGCCATCACCCTGTTCGGACTTGCTGTCGGAGACGTAACCGCCGGATCCGATCGCGATCGAGGTCAGCCGGTCAAGCGCCGGCTGGACCTGTCCGTGACCCACCTCCAGCGAGAGCTGGCCGTTCTGGACGACTCGGGCACTTCGGATCGGCACCGCGAGGTCCGTGCCGCTGGTCGTGCCTGATGAGCTGGCGCCGGCCGCCGCTTGTGGTGCCTTCTCGGGGGAGGACGAGCTCCCTGCTGCCGGCTCGGCGGGCGCGAGTCCGACCGAGGAGGCTGCCCCCGAAGAGCTCGAGCCCGAGGAGCTGTGACCGTTCGAAACCGCAAATCCGATCGCTGTCACCAGCGCGATCGCCGCCAGGCTCGCGCCGGCCACCTTCAGGGACCGGCTCTCCCAGATCCGCCGCAGCTTGTCGTCCGTCACCATGATTTTCCCTTCGTTTCAGGAGGGAAGACGCGGCGTCAGGGCAGAAGGTTGTGTCGCGGAGGAAGTTGCGGAGGAAGTTGCGGGGGTCAGCTGGCGTGCAGCTGCGCGATGACGTCGGTCAGCGCCTCGTCGTCCGCCCAATCGCTCGACGGGGACAGCAGGACGGCATCGGCCAAGGCGCCGAATCGCTGCGCCAGGAGTGGGGCGAGTTGGTCGAGGGGGGCGGTCGGAATCAGGGTGTCGAGGATCTCGTCGGTGACCACCCGATGCAGATCTGCCCATCTTTCGGCGCGAATCATCGCCTGCAGCTGCCCGGCCAGGTCCTGCCAGCCGTAGAGCTCGAGCGTGCGGCGGTAGGCCGGCGTCGAGTAGAGGAAGGCGAACAGCCGACGCTGCCTTTCCCGTTCGGCCTCCAGTTGCTCGGGAGTCGATCCGGTGATCACCTGCGTCCCGCACACCAGCTCGAGATCATCAAGCAATCGACCGGCCCGTGCGGCGCCCACTGCCATCGCGGGCCGGCACAGCGTCTGGAGGTAGCGGGGGCTGGAGTTGGTGGGATGCGTGACGAAACCATCAGCAAGCTCGCCGGCCAGTTCGCAGATCCCGGCATTGACGCCGCCGAGGTAAATGAGCGGCGCGCCGATCGCACTGTCAGGGTCGCCCGGGCCCGGATTGAAGTACGGCTGCATCCGGGTGATCCGGTAATGCTCGCCGTCGAAGCTCGGCGCGTCGCCTGACCGGAATGACGCGAACAGGGCACCCAGTGCCTGGACGTACTCCCGCATGCGGGGCACCGGGTCAGCCCACGTCATGCCATAGCGATCTTCGATGTTCTGGCGGATCTGCGTTCCGAGCCCGAGTTCGAATCGTCCGCCCGAGAAGTGGGCCAGGTCCCAGGCCGCGTAGGCGGTCAGGGTCGGGCTCCGTACAAAAGCCAGCGCCACACTGGTACGGATCGTGATCCGCTCGGTGTGCTCAGCGGCCAGCAGGGAGACCGCTAGCGCGTCGTGGATCGTCTCGGATATCTGCAGTCCGTCGTAGCCGATCCGCTCCACGCGGCGGGCGTACGCCGCGACCTCAGTCAGCGCAATCCGGGGGTCCATCCCGGCGTACACCTTCATCGGGGCCGGTCCGCAGCAACCGATCGGGCAGGCACGCCAGCCTTTTTACACGGGCTCGCTGATCAGCCTCTCGGCGACATCCACGGTGTCCACGGTGTCCACGGTGCATGTCTCGCCAGCTGTCTCTCCAGCTGCGGCGAATGCGGTCCGGGCAGCGGCCGCTCGCCGCCATCCCAGTGCGGCGGCAACCAGCGCGAGCGCGATCACCGCAAGGCTGTAGACGGTCGCGGTTCGCAGCAAACCGAAGTGCGGGACGGCCAGGCCCGCCAGTACTGCCGAGCCACCGAAGGCCAGGTAACTGACGGCGTAGAGGGAGGCGAACAGCTCAGCCCGCTGCACGGGAGTGGCCAGGCCCGCCACTGACCCGAAGGCGCCGAGGAACGAGGTGCCGAATCCCCATCCGCTGAAGATGAGTCCGAGGAAGAAGAGCGTTGTGGACTCGGCCTGCAGGCCGACCAGGAAGAGGCCCACTCCAAGGACGAGGACCAGCGCCCCCCGGATCATGGTGGGGCCGGCGGGGGAGCTGCGCACGACGACGGAGCCGATCGCACCCACGCCGGCGACTGCCGTCACGACGAGCCCGCCGATCAGGTGGTTGTGGATGCCGAAGATGCTGGCTGCCAGCGAGGGGCCGAGTGACAGGACGAGCCCACCGACGGCCCAGGTGGCGACCAGGACGGGCAGCGCCGCGCCGAATGCGCCACGGGCCTGCGGCGGCACGCCGGCGCGCGGGCGTAGCGAGCTGATCGCTCCGGGACGACGCACGACGGATTCAGGGACGGCGAGCAGTGCCACCAGCAGCGAGGCAAAGAGGACGAACAGGCCCACATAGACCAGGGTCCTGGGCGCCGGGCCGTACTGAACGAGAGCGCCTGAAAGCACAGCACCGACAGCCAGTCCGGCCGAGGGTGCGGCGGTGTTGACGGCGGCCGCGAGCGAGGGTCGGCCGGCCGGCGCCAGATCGGCGATCCCGGCGGTCAAGGCACCGGTGGCGGCACCCGTGGCCACCCCTTGCAGCGCTCGTGCGACCAGCAGCCAACTGACCCCATCGGCGAAGATGAAAGCCGCCATCGCGACCAGCTGCAGGACGAACGCCCCGGCTAGTACCCGACGTCGACCGATGAAGTCCGACAGACCGCCGACCGTCAGCAACGTGAGCAGCAGCGCACCGGCGTAGACGGCGAAGACCAGCGTCAACGTGACCGAGGAGAAGTGCCAGCGGCCCTGGTAGACGAGGTAGAGCGGAGTGGGGGCGCTGGAGGCCGCGAAGAAGGTGATCAGCGTCGTCGCCAGCACCCAGAAGCCAACCCTGCGCCGGGCGGAGTCGTGACCCTGCGCGGCGATCTGCGTCGCATTCGCCATGGTGACCTCCGGGGATAGTTCGATTACAGTGGAACGGTACGAGTCAATCAGATTGTTCCAAGGAAGTCGAACTATTCCGTGAAAGCGTCGTATGCTCAGCCGGTGATGGAGTTGGAGCACCCTGCGGTCGAGGACCTCGATCTGCCTACGCTGCTCTTCGCGCTGAGTGATCCGGCACGTCTCGCCATCGTCCGCCAGATCGCCGGTTCCGATGTCGAGGCCACGTGCCAGTCCGTCGGGTTGGACATGCCCAAATCCACGCGTTCCCACCATCTGAAAGTGCTTCGCGAGAGTGGCGTCGTTCACACGGTCGTACGGGGACGTGAACGGGTGATGACGCTTCGCCTCAACGACGTCGAATCGCGCTGGCCTGGCCTGCTGACCGCCGTGCTGGCCGAGGAGCCCATCTCGGTCTGAGCGTCCAGCCCTGACGGGCATCGCTTACCCGTCCGCCTAGGGTGGCGTTCATGACCGAACCGCGGACAATCAGCCGGCTCATGCGTGGCGAGAGCCTTTCGCCAGGTAAGCCGGCTGCGCAATTGCTGGTCGGGCACGACAGCCATCCGGCGAGTGAGGCCGCGGTACGGGTCGCAGCCGATCTTGCCGTCCGCCTCGACGCACATCTTCACGTCGTGCATGTGGTGGGCCTTGATGACACCAAGGTCGATCTCGATTCACCGCACTGGCGCGAAGCTGAGCAGGACGCGATCGTTGAGCTGGCTGCGGGTGCGACCCGACTGCTGGCCGGGGCTGATATCGGTTGGAGCTATCACGCCGGCACCGGTGAGCCGGTCGATCTTCTCGCCAGCCTCGCGGTCGAGTACGAAGTGCTCTTCATCGTCGTCGGCGTCACCGAGCGCAACCTCTACCGGCGGCTCACCGAAGGTGGCTCGGTCTCGCGCAAGCTGCTTCGTGAGTACGCCAAGCCGGTGTTGGTCGTGCCGGGGCCGCACACCGACTGACCAGGCTCGCGCATCTGCACGGGATCATCTGCCCCGGGACAGCTCGGGTCAGCCGCTCGGGCCGAAGCGCTCCACCCGGATCTTGCCGGTCGGCACTCCTTCCGCGACGAGCAGCCCGCTGGCCGCTTCGGCGAAGGAGTTGGAACCGCATACGTAGCAGGTGGATTCGGGTCGTACGAGCGGTGCCAACTCGTCCGCGGTGAGCCGTCCGCGGGGACGTCCGCCGGCCGCATCCGTGCCCTCAACAGGGTCCTCGCGTGTCAGTGCGACGAGGGCCCCGGCAGCGGCCAATTCATCGGCGTATGGCAGCTCGGCCCGAGTGCGTCCCGAGACGGCCAGCCGTAGTAGGTCGGTACGACCGAGCTTCGTCGCGTGCCGAAGCATCGCTACCAGAGGGACGACGCCGGAGCCGCCGGCAACGCCGAGCGCCGGGGTCTCGCCGCGCCACACGAACCAGCCGCCGATCGGCCCCTGGACCTCGAGCTGGTCGCCCGGCTGCACCACCTCGGCAAGGTAGCCCGAGACCTCTCCGTCTTCCAGCCGTTCGATGTAGAGCTCGATCAGCGGGTCGGACGGCGCTGAGGCCACCGAGTACGAACGCTGGGCGACGTAACCGTCCTCGGCCGTCAAGCGGATGACGTAGTGCTGACCGGGCAGATGGTCGACGCGATCAGGGACTTCGAGCCGGAGCATGACCCCGTTCGGCGTGGGATGGCCGACCTCGCGCACGATCGCGTGCCGCCGTCCGCCCGCCGGCGCCGGGACGGTGAGGGTCTCAGTCACCTTTCAGTCACCCTGGTAGCGCTGCTCGCGCCAGGGATCGCCGAGGTCGTGGTAGCCGTTGCGCTCCCAGAAGCCGTGTTCGTCGTGGTCCATCAAGGTGATTCGGGTGACCCACTTCGCGCTCTTCCAGAAGTAGAGGTGTGGCACCAGGAGGCGTACCGGCCCTCCGTGGTCCGGGGTCAGCGGCTTGCCCTCGTGAGTCCACACGATCCACGCCTGACCCCCCGTGACGTGCTCGAGGGGGAGGTTTGTGGTGTAGCCGGTGGTCGACGTGGCCATGATGTGCGTGGCGGTCGGCAAGGGCTTGGCGACGTCGAGCAGCAGGTCGACGCTTACGCCTCCAAAGCTGGTGCCGAGCTTGGACCAGGTCGTGACGCAGTGAATGTCGCCCTGGTACTCCGATTGCGGCAGCTCGTGCATGTCCTGCCAGGACCAGGTGTGTTGACTTTCCACCTGCCCGTCGACCGTCATGGTCCACGCCTCGGGGATGAGATGCGGGGTCACTTCGGCCGTTAACACCGGCCAGTCCTGGCCGGTGTCGTACTGGCCAGGTGGCAGCCGCGGGTCTCGTGCCGCCCGGTGCCTGCCGAGAAACCCACGCGTCGGTCCAGTCATGTCCTGATGGTGTCAGGGATTACCCCCGGTTGACCAGTTGCTATCAGCGGGATCAAGGCGATCTTTGCCAGACTGCAGAGGTGCATCCGCAGCCTGGCATCTTCGCCCTTGGAACCACCGAACACTCTTTCGTCGAACTGGACCTGGTTGCGGGAAGGGACCCGGCGGATCTGGTCACGGCGCTGGGGTCGCTCAGCGGGCCGGAAACCTCGGTCGCCGGGGTCAACGTCGTCATCGGGATACGGCCCGAGCTGTGGGCTGAGATCGCGCCGGCTGAGGCACCCGCGGGCGTGAGCTCGTTCGAGGAGATCTCGGGCGCCGGGCTCGTGATGCCGGCCACCCAGCACGATGCCTGGTTGTGGATCGCCGGCGGGTCACGCGACGCTGTCTTCGATTCCACTCTGGGTGTCTTGCGCGCACTGCGGGGTCTGGCGGCCGTGGCGAGTGAGATCGGCGGCTGGCTCTATCAGCACAAGCGCGACCTCACCGGCTTCGTCGACGGCACCGAGAATCCTTCGGTGCTCGAGGCTCCCGACGTCGCGGTCCTGGCTGAGGGCCCCGGCGCCGGTTCGAGTGTCCTGCTGTATCAGATCTGGCAGCACGCGGGCAGCTGGGAGGCGCTGACGGTCGAGCAGCAGGAGCGGATCATCGGGCGTACTAAGGCCGACAGCATCGAACTCGACGAGGAGCACATGCCCGCCGATTCCCACGTCTCCCGCAACGTGGTCGAAGAGGACGGCGAAGAGCTCGCGATCTATCGCCGCAACGTTGCCTACGGCGGACCCACCGACCACGGCACTGTCTTCGTCGGCTTCTGCGCGACCCAGCACCCGCTGGACATCATGTTGCGCCGGATGGCCGGCCACGGCGATGGGATCAGAGACGCACTCACGCTGCATACTTCTGCCCTGAGCGGGAGCTACTACGTGATTCCGTCGCTCGAGGCGCTGGCCGCGTTCGTGCCCGTGGAGGAGGATGAGTGATGGGCGACCTGCACGACCTGCCTCACGGCTGGTCCGCCGTCACCGATGTGGCAGGGCTGGTGGCGCTGGTCGGCGAGCCGCTGCCGAGAGTCGCCGCCAAGGTGCGCACCGAGCTTCACGACCTCGACCGGGAATGGCTCGCAGCGTCGCCGTTCTGCCTGATAGCTACCTCAGCTGCTGACGGCAGCAGCGATGTGAGCCCGAAAGGCGACCCTGCGGGATTCACCTTCGTGGTCGACGCTCACACCATTGCCATCCCTGACCGCCCCGGCAACCGGCGGGTTGATGGCTTCCGAAACGTGCTGCAAAACCCGCAGGTCGGACTGATCTATCTGATCCCCGGCCGCGGTGACACCCTTCGCATCAATGGAAGGGCGCAGCTGCTTTCGGGCGCGCCGTTCTTCGACGAGATGGTCGTGAAGGGTCATCGCCCCGCGCTGGCGCTTCTCGTGCACGTCAGTGAGGTCTTCTACCACTGTTCGAAGGCGTTCCTGCGCTCAAAGCTGTGGGAGCCGGAGTCGTGGACACCCGACGCCGCCCCCACCCGGCCGGTGATCGCCGGCACTCTCGAGCGGCCCGAGGATTCCCCCGAGCAGCTCGCCGCGTACTACGGAGCCAGCTACGGCAAGAACCTCTACTAGGCGTAGAGCTCAACCAGAGGGTTAGGCCTGCAGGCCGGCGTGCATCTCCCACACCAGGATCTCGCTGGGCTCGGTGGCGGTCAGGCGCTGACCGCCGGTAGCGGTGAAACGCACGGCGTCACCCTCGGCCAGCGGGCCGGCACCCTCGAGCACTGCAGCCCCTCGCGCGACGAACAGGTGCAGGTAGGGGGCCTCAGGCAGCTCGATCGCCTGGCCCGGCTGAAGGCGCCCGGCGTAGAGCGCGGCGTAGCGGTTGTTGATACGAATCGCTGCCGCGCCGTCGTGCTTGGCCATGCCTGAGGCGACCGGCACCAACCCGCCCGACAGCAACTCATCATCGATTTCGAGTTGCTCGTAGCCGGGGGTCAGCCCACCTTCGTCCGGCACGACCCACATCTGCACGAAGTGCACCGGCTCGCTGTGGCTCTCGCCGCCGGTGACCCGCCACGAATCGTTCTTCTCGGAATGCAGGATTCCCTTGCCGGCGCTCATCCGCTGAGCCAGCCCCGGGTAGATGACACCCGACGTGCCCGTCGAGTCCTGATGGACGAGCGAGCCCTGCAGCACCCAGGTGACGATCTCCATGTCGCGGTGCGGATGGGTCTCGAAACCGGTGCCCGGATCCACCCGGTCGTCGTTGTTGACCAGGAGCAGCCCGTGGTGGGTGTTGGCGGCGTCGTAGTGGCTGCCGAAGGAGAAGGAGTGCTTGGAGTCCAGCCACGCGATCTTCGTCTTCGGCCGCTCACCGGCGGGACGAATGTCAACGCGGGGAGTCAGCAGGTCAGTAGCCACCACGGCTTTGCTCCTAGCTGGACGAGTACTGCTGGACGAATACTGGATGAGTCCTGGATGAGTCCTGGATGAGCCGCGACGCCGGCTGGATGGGCCAGCCGGCGTCGCGCGATCCGCACTGATCGGGTCAGGCGGCGTTCTTGATGGCGGAGATGTCGAACTCGAGCACGATCTTGTCGCTCACGAGCACGCCGCCGGCTTCGAGGCCCACGTTGAAGCTGACCCCATAGTCCTTGCGGTTGATGGTCACCGAGCCCTCGAAGCCGACCCGGGCGTTGCCGAACGGGTCCTGGGCTGCGCCCTGGTACTCGAAGGGAATGGTCACGGACTTGGTGACGCCCTTCACGGTCAGGTCGCCGGTGAGCTCAAAAGTGGTGTCGTCGCTCTGGCGGACGGCGGTCGAGACAAAGGTGATCTCCGGGAACTCGTCCATGGCCAGGAAGTCGTTGCTGCGCAGGTGGTCGTCACGCTGGGAGTTGCGGGTGTCGATGCTGTGGACCTTGATGGTCACCTTGGCGCTGGAATTGGCCGGGTTGTCGCCGTCGAGTACGGCGGATCCCTCGAACTCGTCGAAGGTGCCGCGGACCTTGGTCACCATGGCGTGCCGGGCGGTAAAGCCGACGCTGGAGTGCGCCGTGTCGATGGTGTAGCTGCCGGTGAGCTGGCTGAGGGTGGGGGTCGTGGTGGTCATGTGGCGGACCTTTCTCTCTGGAGCGACGGTTGGTCGGCCGGGATGGCCGGTGCGGTCGGCTGGTAGATGATCGTTCAACTACCTGACTCTAACTTACATGACGCGTCATCCATTCCGGTATTCTGGTCGTTATGAACGACCGCTGGCTCAGCGAGCAGGAGCAGGGCGCCTGGCGCGCCTACCTCGGCCTGCACCGAGAGCTCAGCGCCCGGCTCAACCGTCAGCTCCAGGCCGATTCCCAGCTCTCGCTCACTGATTACGAGGTGCTGGTGGTGCTCAGCGAGTCTCCGGAGGGCCGGATGCGACCCTTTGAGATGGTCCGGGATCTTGCCTGGGAGCAGAGCCGCCTGTCCCATCACCTCAGCCGGATGCAACGTCGGGGACTTGTGTGCCGTGAGGAATGCACCGCGGACGGGCGCGGGGCCGTCATCGTGCTGACGCCATGCGGCCGCCAGGCGATCGAGTCCGCCGCCCCCGCGCATGCCGCCGCGGTCCGCAAGCTCTTCTTCGACGCCTTTGCCCCTGCGCAGGTGGCCCAGCTTCATGAGCTTTCCGCCGCGGCTCTGGATCGGATCGCCGCGGCAGACGATGGCGCCTCATCGACGTGTAGAGGCGGGGAAGTCGAGCCCGCTGATCTGTCGGACCTGGAGTGAACGCGACTGAACTGGACTGACCTGGAGGGTTTGCAGGGCGATTGCGCGGCGCGCCGAGGAGGAGACGCCAACCGACCCTGCGATGGGGCAGAGTGCAGGAGTGGCGGACGTACGCGTGGTGCTGGCGGTTGACGGCAATTCGCTCGTTCACCGCGCCTACCACGCGGCGGCTTCGTCCGCTTCATCCCTGACCGAGCCCGTGTGGGCCGTTCGCGGCCTGCTCACACAGATCGTTGCCGGGGTCGAACGCGTCGGCGCGGATGCCGTTGTGGTGGGCTTTGATGATGCGACGGCCAGCGTTCGTCGCGAGAAGTGGCCGCAGTACAAGGAGCACCGCTCCGAGAAGTCCCAGTGCCTGGTCGATCAGCTGTCGCTCGCGGCTGAGGTGTTGCGCCAGATGGGCGTCGCCGTGGTCGTACCCGCCGGGCTGGAAGCCGACGACGTGCTTGCCTCTACCGCGGCGCTCGCCAGGTCCGCCGGTGCAACGACAGTGATCATGACGTCCGACCGTGACTCGTTCGCGCTGATAGACGATCACACCAGCGTGCTGCGGATCATCAATGGCGGCGTGGAAGCGTCGCCCTTGCTGACCGCGCCGAGGCTGCCGACCTTGCTCGGCATCGCCGGGCATCAGTACCAGGACTTTGCGGCGCTTCGCGGTGACCCCTCCGACAACCTTCCCGGCGTGCGGGGCATCGGGCCGAAGACGGCGGCTAAGCTGCTGGCCGCCCTCGGTTCGGCGCAAGCCGCATTCGAAGACCTCGCTGCGGGCGGAGCCCGGGTGATCGCCGCCATCGGGTCAGGCGCCGCCCGTCGGCTCGCCGCCCCTGAGGCCCACTGCCGCGTGGTCGCTCAATTGCCAGGTGATGGCGATGCGCACAGACGTCGACCTCGGCTTGGATCTGTCTTCCGGTGGCGTGGGGGTTTTGCCATTGGAGCCGGCTGACATTCGCCGTGCTTACAACGGCGTGAAGCTGATCTACAGCCTTCCCGCGGCGCTGCGCATCCTGGCGGACGCCTCGGATGAAGCCGATCAGGCTGCCGAAGAGGTGCAGGCGCTCTCGTCATCAACGGTGAGATCGACCGTCCCCTCCTCACGCCCGCCTGCCGAATCGCAAGCTCCGGCCGGTTTCTTCTCGCGGCCTCCGCGCTTTCCGCGGCTCAATCCGCGACCGGCGACTCCGGCAGTGCAGCAGCTCTCGCTCTTCGCATGACGCCCCTATAACCGGCGCATGACTAGAGCATGACTACTGCCCGTCAGGCGGGGTTCAACCAGAAGATCGCCGTCAGCGTCGTTTTCGTGGCGGCGATGTTCATGAACATCATCGACATCACGATCGTCAACGTGGCGTTGCCGTCGATGGCGCGCGAGCTGAACGCTACGGGTACGTCCATCAGCGCGGTTTCGGTCAGCTATCTGGTGGCGCTCGCCGTGGTGATCCCCGCCTCGGGATGGCTCGGTGACCGCTTCGGCCACCGGCGCGTTCTGCTGACCGCCATCGTCATCTTTACGGCGGCGTCAGCGCTGTGCGGCTTGGCGCAGAGCCTGGCCCAGCTGGTGCTCTTTCGGGTCTTGCAGGGAGTCGGCGGAGGCATGCTCACGCCGGTCGGGATGGCCCTGCTGTTTCGTACTTTCCCGCCCGCGGAACGGGTACGGGCTTCCAGCATCCTGACGATTCCGACAACGATCGCGCCCGCGCTCGGTCCGGTACTGGGTGGTCTGCTGGTGACCGGGTTGTCTTGGCGCTGGGTCTTTCTGGTGAACCTGCCGATCGGTGCTGCCGCCCTCACCTTCGGATTGCTCTTCCTCGCCGATCAGGAATCCGATGCGCCCGGACGGTTTGACTTGACCGGCTTCGTGCTCTCGGGTGTCGGTTTCGCCGCTCTGATGTACGGCGTCAGCGAGGGTTCCGAGCGCGGTTGGGGATCGCCGGCGATCGTCGCCAGCCTTACTGCGGGCGCGATCTTGCTCGCGGCGCTCCTGTGGCAGCAGCTGCGCGTCAAGCAACCGCTGCTGAACCTGCGCCTGTTCAGCAATCGCTTGTTCCGTTCGGCAACCGCCGTCACCTTCGTCCTCACAGCGGCGTTTCTCGGGACGCTCTACGTCGTGGCGCTGTTCTTCCAGGAAGGCCTGGGCATGTCGGCCCTTGCTTCTGGACTTTCGACGTTCCCCGAGGCCTTCGGGGTGATGGCCGGAGCGCAGGTCGTCAGCCGGTATCTCTACCCGTGGCTGGGCCCTCGCCGGATCATGTTCGGAGGGCTCGTCGCGTTGGGCGCGACCATGCTCGCCTTGACCACGATCTCCAGCCGCGAACAGCTCTGGGAGATGCGGGCGCTGATGTTTGTGATGGGCTATTTCGTCGCCCATGTGATGATTCCGTCCCAGGCCGCAAGCATGGCGCAGATCGACCGGGCCAGCACCGGCAGTGCTTCGACGTTGTACAACGCCATTCGCCAGCTGGGCAGTGCCGTCGGAATCGCGTTGTTCTCCACCGTCATTGCTGCGGTCGGTGTCGATTCTGTTCACGGCGCTGTTGACGGCGCAGCTCCCGATCTCACCGCGTATCACGCCGCCTTCGCCGTCGCCGCCGGCCTGGCGTTCATCGGCGCGCTGCTGGCCCTGACCATTCATGATGCGGATGCGGAATCGACCCGCACCCCGAGGCGGAGCCGGGTTCGACGAGACGCGGCAGAGCTACGGCCTGTCGCGTAGTCACGATCGGCTGCTCAGACTCCCAGGACCCTGTTGGTCTGACGTCTCCGATTGAGGCGGTGGACCATGCAGAGCCAGCTTGCGAATGGTTTCGCGATCCTTGCGAGGCGTGTAATGCGCGAACGCGGCCCCCGACGTCTTAGCTGCGTACATGGCGAGGTCGGCATTCTGCAGCAGCGTCTCGAAGTCGGTGCCGTGTTCAGGACTGATCGCGACGCCGAGGCTCGCCTCGATGTTCACGGTGACATCGTCGAGTCTGGAAAGGTTCACGCAGAGCGGCGCTCACACGTTCAGCGGCCAAGGTGGCTTGCGAAGCATCTGCGAGGTCAAGCAGCAGCACGACGAATTCATCGCCTCCCAGGCGGGCGACCGAATCACCATCCCGCAGGAGTCCTCGCAGGCGGGGTCCGACCTGTTCCAATAACAGATCGCCGGAATGGTGGCCGAGGGTGTCATTGACGTCCTTGAAGCGATCGAGATCAAAGAGCAGCAGCCCGACCTTGTGGCCTGACCGGACCCGGGAGCGCAGCGCCTGCTCCACCCGCTCACGAAGGAGTTTTCGGTTGGGCAGGCCGGTCAACGGGTCGTGCGAGGCGAGCTGCCAATTGACGAAGGCCTGTGCCTTGAGGTCTCTCGAGGCCGAGAGCACGAAGCCCAGCAGACCGACCCAGAACACCGCGAGCCCGCCGCCGACAAGCCAGAGCATCTGGTTCGTCTCTTTGTCGATCCGTGCTTCGACGGGTCGCCAGGGCTGGTAGAACTCGACCGCCGCGGCGACCTTTCCGCCTACGTGGACGGGCACTACGAGCTCCAGCAAGGGGCCGGCGGTGCGCAGCCCGCTGCGCTCCGTCTGATCCGGTATGCCGGCTGTGGGGGAGTGAACGACCAAAGCCTCCACCTGACCGTGCAATGCCTCAGTGACCTGCTTGCGTACCGGTTCGAACTTTCCGGTTCTTCCTGGTTCCACCGCGTAGGCGATGAGATTCGGCGGCGACCAGGCAGTGGAGCCGACGTACTTGCCGGTCGCCACCACAGATTCCAGGAACCGGGTGATGACGGCGTATTGGGTGGCCGACACCCCGGGCCGCGGCGATTGGGCGCTGATCCCGAGCGATTCGACGGCCAGGTGCATCGAATACGTCGCGGTGTCCTTGGCGTGGTTGATGTTGGTTGTCCTGATGAAGCCGGACAGCCAGCTGACCAGCACGGCACCGAACAATGCGCCCAGGACTGCGCTGGTCAGCGCGAAGCGCAGCACGAGGAAGTGGCGACCCCGGCGCTTGCCCGGCCCGCCCTTGCTCTGCATTCCGTGGTCATCGACAGGTCCTGCTCCCGGCACGAGGTGATCAGGCCGGGACTATCCGCGATTCCTACCCAGTGAAATCGTGGCCGCGAGGTCGAGCAGGGCACGGTCCGTGCCCGGAGGTCCCACGAGGCACACGCCCAGCGGCAGCCCGCCGATCTGTCCCATCGGTAATCCAAGGCCGGGCAGCCCGCCGATCCCGGCGATGCAGGTGAGCCGCAAGGTCGCGGTGCGGACCTCGTCGAGCGCGGACTCTTCTGCGTCCAGCCGAGTGGCAGGGCCGGCGGCCGATGGCAGGACCAGGGCCGTCGGCGGCCCGTCGAGGAGCTCGATCAGCGCCGTGCGTAGCTCGGAGCGGGTGTGGCCGGCCTCCCGGAATCTGGCAGCCGTCACAGTCGCGCCCGAATCGAAGCGGGCTTGTACGTCCGGGGAAATGGCGCCGGGATGGGCATCGATCCACGTTCTGCGCTCGGCATTGGCCTCGTGGGTCTGCAGGGTGCGAAAGGTGGCCAGCCAGGTGTCGATGCCTGCTGCCGGCAGTGCCAGCGACGTCAGGGGCAGTCCCGAGCGTCTGGAAAGCTCATGGGCCGCCTGCTCGACCTGGGCCGCGACCTGCGAGGAGACAGCCGACTGGGCGTCCGTCAGCAGTGCCAGCCGTTGCGGAGCGGCTGCGGAGTCCGGCGGCAGTAGCACGTCGCCCACCCGCCGGGCCGTCTCGACCGTGTCGGCCAGCCATCCAACGGTGTCGAAGCTGGGAGCCAGCGGGACCACCCCGGCCAGGCTGACCGCGCCATGCGTGGGTCGAAGACCGACGATGCCGCAGTAGGAGGCCGGAACTCTGACCGAACCACCGGTGTCGGTACCCAGACCGAAAGGAACCAGCCCCCCGGAGACGGCGGCGGCTGATCCGCTCGAGGAGCCGCCGGGAGTGCAGCCCGGCGCCGCAGTGTTGCGAGGCGTGCCGTAGTGGGCGTTGATTCCTGAGAGCCCGAAGGCGAATTCGTCGGTGTGGCTCTTGCCGATGCAGGTGGCACCTGCGCGCAGCAGCGCATCGACTGCTGACGCGGATTCAGTGGCCCGTGGTGCCAGCTCGAGCCAGGTGGGGTTGCCGGCCCCGGTCCGGTGACCGATGAGGTCGAACATGTCCTTGGCGACGAATTCCAGCCCGCTCAGTGGACCTTCGGCGACTCCGGCGGCGAGCGGGGCCGGCCCGACCCGTAGGCAATGAAGCTCATCCCCGGACGGCCGATCCACCCCCGCAGTGTCACACGCGCACCACCCGGCCTGGCGGCGTGCTGCCTTAGATCCCCAGCTCGCGGGCCACCCCGCGCAGTTGGAAATCGAAGTGCGCCGGATAGTCGTGGATCACGTTGTTCAGGTGGCCGAAGAGCTCAAAGCTGATCATGCCGATCAGCTGACACCAGGCCATGATGGCGCGCCCGAGCTGATGGGTCGTCAGTGTCGGTGCGATCTTGCGTCCCAGCAGCTCCAGATCTGCCCGGACGGCCCGGGGGATCCGTTGCTCGGCGGCCGGTGGCACAGCTCCGATTTCGGCTTGCGAGGCGTCACGCAGGATGGTGATCAGGAGTAGTGGAATGCGCGCTGCCGGGTCGATGGTGTCCGAGGGAGCCCGGTAGCCCGGGACCGGGCTGCCGAAGATCAGGGCGTACTCCTGCGGATGGCTGATCGCCCAACCCCGAACCGCCCGGACCGTCGCCATCCACCGCCCACTGAAATCAGTGCTACGCGCCGTGGCCTCGGCTTCGGCGGCGGCCTGCCCAACCGCGTCATAGGCGTCGACGATCAAGGCCGTGAGCAGGTCGTCGCGGCTGGCGAAATACCGATAGAACGCCGACGACGCCATGTTCATCTCACGTGCCACTGCGCGCAGCGAAAGTGCGGCTGCGCCGGACTCCGCCAGCTGCCGGCGGGCGATGGTCTTGATCTCTTGGGTCAGCTCCGCCCGCACTCTGGCGCGGGCAGACCGGGGAGCGCTCGCGGTCGTCATGAGCACACTGTGCACCCTCTGGAGAGCGATAGCAACAAACGAGAGCGGTGCTCTTGACAGTGTTCCGCTTGAGAGCAGAGTGGGCATCGAAACGAGAGCACCGCTCTCACCTGAGATCAGGAGATGCGAAATGACGGAAGACCGCTACCTCGAGCCAGGCTGGTTCACCCGCAACGTCTTCAATCGCGCAGTGCGCCGACTGACCCGGATGGGGATCAGCGTGATGGGTTCACGCGAGCTCCGGGTCAAGGGACGCAAGAGCGGCGAGTGGCGGACCACTCCGGTGAATCTGCTGACCGTCGACGGTGAGCGCTATCTGGTGGCGCCCCGGGGAGTCGCCCAGTGGGTACGCAACATCCGGGTCTCGGGCACCGGCGAGCTGCGGGTCGGCCGGCGGGTCGAGGCCTTTGCGGCGCAGGAAATCTCGGATGACGAGAAGCCGCCGATCCTGCGGGAATACCTTCGTCGCTGGGCGTTCGAGGTCGGTGCATTCTTCCCGGGGATCAATGCCAAGAGCTCGACCGAAGAGATCGCGGCGATCGCCAGCGGCTTTCCGGTATTTCGGGTGGTCGGCCAGCAGTAGTTGCGGCCGGCTCAGCGATTACGGCCGTCAGCGCTTGCGACCCTCGGTGAATACGCCGTAGAGCATGATCGCCAGCAAGAGGCCCATCATGGTGAAGAAACCGATGTAGAGACCGACCATGGCTTACGCCTCCTGACCCGGGCGGAATCGCCAGGCACTGCGTTCAGGTTAGCCCTTCTACCTGCGGGTCTGCGGTTCAGCCCGCGCACATCACCCGAATCTCCGCAAGCACCCTCGGTGCGGTGGCACCCGTCAGCAGACGTGCGCCGACTCGACGGGCAGCGGCCGCCAAGGCTGACGTGGGCGGCGCCGACGTGGTGGCAAGCAGTGGGGTGCCGGGAAGCACTCGGGCGACCCCCTCGAGCTCGGCAGGGTCGGGGTCGGTCAAGACCGCGATGTCGGCTCGGCGGCTGCC
Source organism: uncultured Actinomycetota bacterium (assembly GCA_963737695.1). Classification (GTDB taxonomy): domain Bacteria; phylum Actinomycetota; class Actinomycetes; order Frankiales; family Frankiaceae; genus DATAZK01. The sequence goes on along the minus strand of CAVTTQ010000008.1, from coordinate 506,732 downwards.
GGTCTTGGGGACCACGATGAGGCGCACGGCTTTGCGCAGCTGCTCAGCCAGCTCAGAGACGCTGGTGTCCGATCCGGGATTGAGCCAGACCTGAAGCCGGCGCTCGGGGGCATCGGTCGGCGTGGGTGGCTGCGGGGTGACCGCGAGCGGGGTCGTTGGGTGCGGCGTCAGTGTTTGCGGCTTCAGTGTTTGCGGCTTCAGTGTCTGCGGCATGGCCGGCTCCTCGAGGCTCTTACGGGTCAAGCCCGCTGCCTCCATCGTGACCGGCCAGGTTGTGAGCTATCTGTGTACTGGCTGAAGACTGACTACTACCGGGCGGCTGCCACCACTTGCTCGAATTCGAGCTGCATCTCATAGCCCAGCGTCTGAGCTGTCTCGACCAGGCCAGGGCAGTCGATGGCGGCTTGGGCCCAAGCCCTGGCCGTCACGACGTCGGCGGGATGCTGGAGTGAGCCGACCGAGGAGACGCGCTCGGCAGCCTTGAATGCCTGCGGGTCCCACGACTCGTCATCGCGGTGCAGGCCAGATTTCGACAAGGCAGCGTGGCCGGCGGGACCGAACCCCGCCTGAACGAATGCGTTGCCGCCGATGCTGTGGGTCGGGGAGGCAGGCGCTACCTCGCGCACCCGCTCCGGCCAGCCGAGCAACGGCGCGAGTCGATCCAGGACGGTTGCGGGATCCTTGCGGATCTCCTCGTTGCGGACCACGAATACGGGGAGTTGGGTGCGCGTCGCGGTTCGTATCGCGTCGACATAAATATCGCGCCATTCTCTTAACGCGAGCCACAGCGGCTGCCCGGTGGCGCCGATCGCGGACATGGCATAGGACAACGGCGAGCGCACGGTCAGCAGGACGACAATTCTCGGCTCGTTCGTATCGCGCCCGTGGAGGCTGGTTTGCAACCAAGCGGGCAGTTTGGAACCGTCGATGATCACCTGCGCGTCGGTGTGGGCGCGCAATTCACGCATGGCGGTAGCCGGCGTGGCGCCGCCGACGGCCGCCGTCAGCGATTCGGTCCACACTTCGCAGGGCCGGTCAAGGCCCGCGCACTGCAGGCAGCCCACAGCGTCGGAGAACAGCCCGTACTGCTGAACGTATTGGGGAAGTCGGCCCAGCTCGCCTGCGTAGAAGGCGTCGAAATTGGCGGTAAGCAATCCGCCGAGGTGCGTCGTTCCGGAATACGCGGTTCCGACCATATACACGTCCAGTGGTGCTTGTCGTCCGGCTGCACCGTCTCGCCGCCGTCCGAGCCCCGAGCGCATCAGCGCGTCCCTCGAGGTGCCGGTCCATCGTCGCGGCACCGAGCGAAGGTCATGCGCCGACACCATTCCCCCCAAATCTTAAAAAAACCTGAATGCAATACTCCACACCAGCCGAGAAATCCGATCAACGGGCCTCATTGCGCAGCCGTCAGATCGCCGGAGTCAATTCAGAAAAACGCAGAATTGTGCCGGGATGACGTTGACACGCCGGGAAGTTGTCAGGATTTAGGGAGATTCAGGGCAAATAGTCCAAGCGTGGATTGTCAGGATCCGCCCGAAGTCGCGGCCGGAGCCGTGGTGGCCGCCTGGCTGGACGCGGCCGCCGTCGGAGTGGTCGTCGCGGTCGAGCCCGAAGCGGTTGATGAGCTTGCAGCCGACGAGCTCGTGGCCGTGGGGGATTGGGTCGCGGCTTTCGACGTGCTCGAGGTGCTCGCGGCGCTGGCGCTCGGGGTGGGCGTTGCGGTCCCGGTGGTCGCAGTCCCAGTGGTAGCAGTGGCGGTTGTGGCAGCGGTGCTGCGCTTGGCGACGGTCTCATTCCTGGCCAGCAGCCCGACACCACCCGCGCCAACGGTCGCCAGTGCGGCCAGGCCAGCGGTCACGCCGGCGACCTTTCGGCGGCCTTTGTCTCGAATGCTCATGTGGGCCTCCTCGAAGTGGGAGGCCTGTTCCCGGCCTCGTCTCATGAAGTCTTGGCAGCCGCCCTGTCCACCTGCTGTGTCCGCCCTCAGGGGTCGCTGTGCGGACAGCCATGGTGGAAGAGCCCGGAAAGGCCGGTACACAGTGTCGGCCGCTCGCCCGCGTGATGAGAGGGTGCGCGAATGATGCCGCTGACGGGGATCCGCGTCCTGGACCTCACCACCTTTCTGGCCGGCCCATTGGCCACTCGGACGCTGGCTGACCTCGGTGCCCAGATCCTCAAGGTCGAGCCCCCCTCCGGCGATCCGACTCGGGGAGGCTGGACAGGTGGCGAACAGTCGCGGGTAGCCGACCCGTCGTACTACTGGCGGGCGTTGCACGGCGGCCGCCGGTCAGTGACGATTGATCTCACGACGCCCGAAGGCAAGGAATCGTTTGTCGGGCTGGCTGAAGGTGCAGATGTCTACCTGGAGAACCTGCGACCCGGAGTCACAGCGAAGTTCGGAGTCGACGGCCCCGCGCTGCGGGCTCGCTTCCCCCGCCTTGTCACCTGCTCGATCACGGGGTTCGACGAGGACGACGAACTAGCCGGGATCTCAGCCACCGACGGACCGGTGCAGGCCTGGACCGGAAGCGTCGACCTCATGGAAGGCTGGTGCGGCGTCGCGCTGCCGATGCCGGTGCAGGCCGGCGACGTGGCCGGGGGCGCCGCAGCTGCCCAGGGCGTCCTTGCTGCCCTCGTGGCCCGCTCCCAGACCGGGGTGGGAAGTCATGTGCAGGTCAGCCTCGCCGGCGCGCTGACGCAGTGGATGGCTGTCACTGACCGGATGAAGACCCTGGCCCCGCCAGCCACGATGGTGCTCAAAGCCAGCGATGATCAAAGGTTTCTGGTGCAGGCGCCGATGCGATTCGCCGCGAAGCTACTGACTGTGTTCGGTCTGCCCGCTGACATCGTTCGTAGCGAGATTTCCGGCACCGTGGCCGAAGTTGCTGCCAGTGAGGCGGCATCGGTGTGGCTGGAAAGGCTATGGGCGGCGGGTATCCCGGCGGCCCCAGTGCGTCAGTTGGGCGACGAGGTGCCGCGGCCACCCTGGTCCTTCGACGGCGTGCGGACCGAGCCGGCCGGCCCACCCCCAGTGCTCGGGGCGAACAACGGGGAAGGCTGGCTGTGAAGGCCTGGGTCGTGGAGCAGCACGGTGCCCCCAACGATGTGCTTCATCTTCAGGAGAGCCTCGTGCCCGTTCCGTTGCCGGGCACCGTCGCGCTGCGGGTATCTGCCGCCGGACTGAATCTTCCGGACGAACGGCTGTGTCGGGGGACGTATCAGATGCGCCCGGACTTCCCCTTCACGCCTGGCATGGAGGCGTCCGGCATCGTTGAAGCGGTCGGCGAGGGAGTTGATCCTGACCTCGTGGGCCGTCACGTGGTCGGCGTCGCCGGGCCCCCTGCCGGGTCGCTGGCAGAGGTTGCGTTGATCAAGAGCGAAGGTCTCTACGCGGTGCCCAGCGACGTCTCCGACACTGATGCCGCCGCCCTCCTGATCCCTTTCACGACCGGTGAGCTGGCGCTGGGGCGCCGCGGGCGGCTCAAGGCCGGTGAGACGCTGCTGGTGCATGCAGGTGCCGGAGGTGTGGGATCGGCGGCCATTCAGCTGGGAGTCATCGCCGGCGCCCGGGTCATCGCGACCGCCGGCGGCCCGGCCAAGGTGGATCTTTGCCGCCGGCTGGGCGCCGACGTCGCCATCGATTACCGCGACCTGACCAGCGATGAACTGATCACGGCCATTCGGGAGACGACTGGCGGCCGGGGAGTCGACGTGGTCTACGACTCTGTGGGCGGCGACGTCTTTCATGTGTCCCGCCGGGTGCTGGCGCGCGAAGGCCGGCTGCTCGTCGTGGGGTTCGCGAGCGGGGAGCTGGCGTCGACCCCGACCAATCACGCTTTGTACCGCAACTACGACATTGTCGGTGTCTATTTCGGGGGCTACAGCGGACCCGCCGATGCTGCCTGGCGGCAGGAGATCTGGGAAGTGGTTCTGGGCCATCTGCGGGCCGGCCGGCTTCGCCCCGTCATAGATCGCGTGCTGGCCCTCACCGACGACATTCCAGCCGCGCTCACAGACTTGGCCGAAAGAAGGACCGTGGGCAAGGTCGTCATTGACCTACTGTCTGCTCAATGAACTACACGTTGAAGCGCGGAACGTCATGGACCGACACGTATGCCCACTGTGTCCAGGTCGCGCCCGAGGCGTTCGATACCGACCGGATTCGCAATCTGGTCCACGGCGAGTGGCGCCGGGTGGGGATCCCCGGCGACCACGTGACCCCGATCGACGGCACGCCCATCGCCGGCCCCCCGCGCATCGACTTCGACGCTGCGGTGGAGGCGGTTGCGGCAGCCTGTGTCGAGCATGAGGAGTGGAGCCGGGTCGACCTTGAAGAGCGCCGCCGGCGGGTGACGGAGGCGGTCGACGCGCTGACCGCCCATCGCGATCTGCTCGCCATGTTGCTCGTGTGGGAGATCGGCAAGCCGTGGCGGCTGGCTTGCGCGGACGTCGACCGGGCGCTGGACGGCGTGCGCTGGTACGTCGATGAGATCGAGCGTCAGCTGACCGATTCCAACGGAAAGCTGCGCACTCCGCTCCCGGGGCCGGTCTCGAACATCGCCAGCTGGAATTACCCGATGAGCGTGCAGGTGCATTCGGAGTTGGTGCAGGTCCTGGCCGGCAATGCGGTGGTCGCCAAGACGCCGAGCCAGGGTGGCTTTCACTGCCTGACTCTGGCTCACGCCCTGATGAGGCGCGCCGGGCTGCCCGTCACGCTGCTTTCAGGGCGCGGCGGCTCACTCGGCGACGCGCTGATTCGCAGTGAGGGCCTGGGCGCGCTCGCCTTCGTCGGCGGGCGGTCCAACGGTCGGAAGGCCGCCGTCTCGCTGGCCGATACCGGGCGCCGCCACATGCTCGAGCAGGAGGGCCTCAACACCTGGGGCATATGGGATTTCAGCGATTGGGACCTGCTCGCACCGCACCTTCGGAAGGGCTTCGAATACGCCAAGCAGCGCTGCACGGCGTATCCGCGTTACGTGGTCCAGCGCCGTCTGATGCCGGCCTTCCTGGAGATGTATCTCCCGGTCGTCGCCTCGGTGCGCTTCGGCCATCCCCTTGCCGTTGCCGATGAGGCGGATCCGCTGCCCGACCTCGACTACGGACCGGTCATTCACGCGACCAAAGCCGCCGAACTTGCCGACGCTTACGCCGAAGCGCTTCGCGGACATGGGATTCCGATCTACAAGGGCAGCCTTCGGGAAGGGGTGTTTCTCGACGGGCAGGACACCTCCGCGTATGTCGCTCCGTCCTGCGTGTTGCAGCCGCCGGCGTCCTGGTCGCTGCACCATGCGGAGCCATTCGGGCCGCTCGATTCGATCGTCGTGGTCGACACCGAGTCCGAGCTGCTGGCCGCGATGAACGCGAGCAACGGTTCGCTCGTCGGCAGCATCGCCACCGACGACCCCGACTTCGGTGGCCGCATCGCCCAGCAGCTGATGTCGTTCAAGGTCGGCATCAACAAGCCCCGCAGCCGTGGTGACCGCGAAGAGGTATTCGGGGGAATGGGCGAGTCCTGGAAAGGCGCTTTCGTCGGCGGCGACCTGCTGGTGCAAGCCGTCACGATGGGCCCCGAAGGCGCCGGCGAGCGCTTGCACGGCAACTTCCCCGGCTACTCCAGCTATCCGGGGCGTTAACCGAGGAGCTTTCAGGGCTCCAGTACGACCTTGATGGCACCGGCGGAACGGTCGGCGGCCGCGGCAAAGGCGGCGGCTGCCTGATCGAGTGGGAATCGATGGGTGATCAGCGCCGGCGCGACCTCCGGCATGGCCGCCAGCAGCAGTGCCGATTCCTGCATGTCTGTAGTGGCGCGCCCACCGCCGCGGCCGTGCATCGTCGAGGTGATCAGCGTGGGCTCCTTGGAGGCGAAGTACATCGGTAGTTCGACCGGTTCCCAGGCGCTGGACACGACGACAATTGTGCCGCCAGGTCGCAGCAATTCGAGGCTGCGCACGATGGAGCCGGTGGTGCCGGCTGCGTCGACAACGACGTCGTATTCACCGCTCGGGTCGGTGCCGGCGCCGATTGCTGATGCTGCCGCGCGTTGGCTGTCGTGGCGCGCAGCGACGTCGACCCGGCAGTCCAGGAAGCGGGCTACCGAGGCCGCGCCGAGCCCGATGCTTCCCGCCCCTACCACGGCCACCCGGTCACTGCTCGTGACACCAGCCCGGCGCAGAGCATGCACGGAGCAGGCGATCGGCTCGACCAGGCAGGCATCGGCAGCAGACAGCCCGTCGGGCAAGGGCACGACGCAGACCGGATCGACCAGCATCAGGTTGGACATTCCGCCGTCGGGGCCCACTCCGTAAATGCGGGAGACCACGGTTCGGCACTGCTGGGCCTCGCCGGCCAGGCAGCGATCGCAGGTCTCGCAGGGGACAAAGGGCCACACCGTGACGGGAGAACCGTCCGGCAGGACGCCGCCGATCTCGTGTCCGAGGGTGAAGGGCAGCGGGCCCCATTCGAGCATGTGCAGATCGGAACCGCAGATTCCCGAAGATCGCACCTGGATGACGACGCCGGTGGCCGCGGAGGCGTCGGGCTCGGGGACGTCCACCACCGCAATGCCCGCTGCCGTTTGGCGGACGGCCTGCATCAGGTGACGACCTTGTCTGTGCGCAGGTCGTCGATCTGGGCAGCGAGCCCGAGCTCGGTCAAGATCTCGTCGGTGTGCTCTCCCAGCGCCGGCGCGCCGCTTGCCAGGGTCGCCGGAGTGGAGTCGAAACGGGCCGGATGCCGCGGCAGCCGGACGCGCCCGACGATCGGATGCAGTGACTCCTCGAAGAGCCCGATTGCCACCGCATGGGGGTCTTTCGTCAGCTCCTCGGGGGTCAGGATCATCGCGAACGGCACCCGCTCACGTTCGAAGTTGGCGGTGGCCTGCGCCATCGTCATGTTCGCGGCCATCGCGTAGCACATGTCCATGATCGGTTCGAGGATCTCTCGGTGTTTGATGCGTTCGCCGATGGTCGCGATACGGGGATCGTCGTAACCCTCGACCCCGAGTCCCCGGCACATCCCCGCGAAGTCGTGGTCGGAGGTCGGGGTGGTGATTCCCCAGCCGTCCGAGAAGCGCATCGGCCGAAAGCCCGCGACGAAGCTGGAATTCATCGAATGGTCGGAATCCAGCAGCACCTCATTGCCCGCGGAGTCCGCCCACAGGAACGAGACCACCGCATCGGTCATCGACAGCTCCACGTGCTGCCCGCTCCCGCCGTTAGCCCGGTTGAAGAGGGCGGCAGTGATCGCCTGTGAGGCGTACAGCGCGGTGATCTTGTCGGCGGCCGTCTGCCGCAGGAAGACCGGGACCCCGTCGTGGGGGTCCGCCTGGTTGGCAGCGAGCCCCGCGTAGGACTGGATCACCGTGTCGTAGGCACTGCGATCGCGGTAGGGCCCGGCGCTGCCGAAGCCGGAAAGGGAGGCGTAGACGATGCCTGGATTGAGGGCCTTGATGTCGTCGTAGCCGAGTCCGAGGCCGGCCATCACACCCGGCCGGAAATTCTGAATGAGGACGTCGGACTCAGCTGCCAGCCGGCGTACCAGATCAGCGCCTTTGGGCTGCTGGATGTCAACGACGATCGACCGCTTTCCCCTGTTGCAGACCAGGTAGAGGGAACTCATCCCGTTCACCGAGACGCCGATCCAACGGGCGATGTCACCGATGCCGGGCCGCTCGACCTTGATGACCCTTGCGCCCTGATCCGCGAGCAGCGCCGCCGCGTAGGGCCCGGTCAGCGCGATCGACAGGTCCAGCACCTTGATGCCGGCCATCGGACCATGACTGGCACCACGACTGGCACCTGCACTGGCACCAGCGCTCATTCGATGAACTCCTTCTGGGTACGTGGCCTGCCCAGCGGCCCGCTGTAGGCGAGCCCGTACCCGGGCGTCACCGGGAATGCCGGGACCGCGACGGAGGCCTTGGCGGCCGTCCAGGAGGCGATGAGGCGGTCTTCGTTGACGTAATCGAACGGGTCGGTGAGCACCGTCTCCTCGGGGCCGCCGGGCTGCGGCGGGTGCGCGGCGAGCCAGCGCGCCGTGCGGCGCACCGCCTCCCGGGCCGGGACGACGTCGCGATGACCGAGCTGATGGTGCAGCGCGCTGAGATCGAGCACGCGATGGGTTGGCAGCGCCTGGGAGAGCAGTGGCCGCGCGGGCAGCGCAAGGTCGTAGGGCATCGACACCAGTTCGAGGTCGGCGCCTAGCGCATCGGCGCACAGCTCGATCATCTGCCGGACGGTGAGCGCTTCTTCGTCGCCGATGTTGAAGATCGTTCCGCCGGAACGTTCGGCGTCCAGGATCGCCAGCACCAGCGCGGCGGCGCAATTCTCGGTGTAGGCGTGATGGTGCAGGGTGAGTCCGTCGTCCGCGACGATCATCTTCGGCCGGTGGTCGAGAATGCGACGCACGGCCAGCCACTCACGGGGGACCGGTTGGTAGGGCCCGTAGAGGTAGGGATAGCGAAAGTGCGCGGCCTGCGGATGGGCGGCGAAGACGGCTTCCTCGGTGCGCACGATCCGGTAGCCCTTGGAGTCGATCTCGGGGTCCTCCACCAGATCGCCGTCCTCGCGTACCGGCACCGGCAGGCCCGCCGGTTCGTACTGCCAGGGGTCGGTCCAGCCGCGGTAGGCGGGCACGCCGCCGACCGACACGAAGTGTCCACAGATGCCCTTGGTGACCTCGGCGATCCGGCGCAGCCGTCCATACATCGCCACCACCACGTCCCAGGTGGTGCCTTGCAGTGCCGACACCAGCGAGGCTTCGTCGTAGGGATCGGCATGCAGGTGTTCGACGACCGCCGGGGTTTCGGTCCGTTCATGCGTGCCGCGATGCAGGATCGTGACGTCGTGCTCCCGCTCCACGAGGCCTGACACGACCGGGATGCCGGTGGGGCCGGTGCCGCCGATGACGAGAATCTTCACGCCCGAGTCCTACCACCCGGCGCCGTCAAGGGACGACGGTGACCGGCCACCGGGCGGCGCGTACGAGTTGCAATGCCAGCGATCCGACGAAACGGTGGCCGGCCTGGGTCGACGCGCCGACCACCAATGCGTCGGCCCGCAATTCGTCCGCGAGTGCCTCGACTTCGGTCAGCGGGCTGCCGTACCGCTCGTAGAACGTGGAAGTGATCCCGCGCCGGACCGACTCGGTCTCAATCGTTCGGCGAAGGTCTTCGGCGGTCTCGCGGTTGGACTCTTCGACCGCCGGAAGGCCTCCGGGCACCGACTTGGCGAAGGCTCCGACAGCGTGGACGAAGACGACGGCGAGGTCGCTGTGCTGACGCCGGGCCATGCCTGCCGCGTAGGCCCCCGCGCGCAGCGAGGTCTCGGAGCCGTCGATGGCTACCAGGATCAGCAGCGGGCCGTCCGTCCCGAGCTCGAACATGCCTTCAATTTAGGCGTCCAGCTGTGTCGGTCTCACAGCTGGACGTAAGTTCGGCGGATGTCGCAGAGCGTCCGGGGCGATTCGGTTCCCGACGCTGTGGTCATCGGCGCCGGGCACAACGGTCTCGTCGCCGCGAATCTGCTGGCCGACGCCGGATGGGACGTCGTGGTCTGCGAGGCGACGAGTGACGCAGGCGGCGCGGTGCGTTCAGCTGAAGTGACGGCTCCGGGCTTCCGGTCAGACCTGTTCAGCGCGTTCTACCCGCTGTCTGTCGCCTCACCCGTCCTGCAGCGACTCGAGCTCGGCCGTCATGGGCTGAACTGGACGCACGCCCCTGCCGTACTGGCGCATGTGCTTCCGGACGACAGATGCGTGGTGCTGTCGCGCGAGCGGGAACGGACCGCGGAGTCGGTGGCTGGTTTCCATGAGGCTGACGGCGCCGCGTTCCTCGAGCTCGTCTCCCAATGGGACCGGATCGGCGAGACCGTCGTCGAGGCGCTCCTGCAGCCTTTTCCGCCGGTCGTCGCGATGCAACGGCTACTGCGCGAGCTGGGCATCGCGGAAGCACTTCGGCTGGCCCGGCTCGGTGTGCTCCCGGTGCGCCGGTTCGGCGACGAACATTTCCGCGGTGAAGGGGCACCGCTGCTTTTCGCCGGCAACGCGCTGCACGCCGATCTCTCACCGGACGGGGCCGGAAGCGCGATCTTCGGCTGGCTGCTGACCATGCTCGGCCAGTCGCACGGATTTCCGGTGCCGGTTGGGGGTGCCGGTCGGATGACGGATGCGCTCGTCTCGCGGCTGCAGGCCCGGGGTGGTGTCCTGCGGCTGGACGCAGAGGTGCGCAACGTCGTCATCGTCGATGGGGCAGCGGCCGGCGTGACCCTGGAGTCCGGCGAGGTGGTAAGTGCCCGCCGTGCGGTGCTCGCCGATGTGCCGGCCCCCGAGCTCTACAAGGAGCTGGTCGGAGCCCAACATCTGCCACCCCGGTTGATCGCCGACCTGGCGAATTTCGAATGGGACACCGCGACGCTGAAGATCGACTGGGCGCTCTCGGCTCCGGTCCCGTGGACCGCTCGCGAGGCTTCCCAGGCCGGAACGGTCCACCTCGGAGCTGACCTCAACGGCCTCACCGACTATGCCGCCGACCTGGCGACCGGACGCGATCCGAAGGAGCCATTCCTGCTGTTCGGCCAGATGACGACCAGCGACGCCACCCGTTCACCGGCCGGCACCGAGTCCGCCTGGGCCTACACGCATCTGCCCCGGTCGGCGGCGGGCGATCCCGAGCGGGTCGACCGGCAGGTCGAGCGGGTCACCGAAGTCCTGGAGCGCCGCGCACCCGGGTTCGGCGCCCTGGTGGTCGGGCGCAGCGTCCAATCACCGGCCCGCTTGCAGCAGCAGAACCCCTCCCTTGTGGGCGGCGCCATCAATGCCGGCACCGGGCAGCTCCACCAGCAGTTGGTTTTCCGGCCGGTGCCGGGCCTCGGCGGGGCCGCAACCCCAGTCGATCGGCTTTACCTGGCGGGGGCTTCGGCGCATCCGGGCGGGGGAGTGCACGGCGGTCCGGGATCCAATGCTGCGCGGGCGGCTCTGGCGCGCGCGGGTGTCCTTGGCGGGGTGCGGCAAGCAGCGACGAGCGCGCTGCTGCGTCGGGTGTACTCACCGCCGGCGGGGTGATGGCGGCCTGCGGTCAGGCGCGCCGCGGCCGCCCGGCGTGAGTGCGCAGCAGGTCTTCGGCGCGGCGGACGATGTCGGCAGCGGCGAGGCGTTCAAAGACGGTGGCCACCAGCTGAAGCGCGGTGACCAGCAGCGCCACCGAGCCGACGATGACGGCAAAGATGAGCAGGCTCGTAAGCAGGATCGTCATAGCGGACTCCATAGCGGCCGTTGACGCGTGCACGGGTTTCCTCTTTAGAGGATGCGTTGGCGCGGCCCTGGAAAGCCGGGCAATTGCGTGTGAGGCAGTGTGATTTGTGCCGCTAGCCGCGAGACTGGCCGCATGGACTTCTCCGAATCACCCGAGGACGCGATGCTGCGCAGCGCGGTGTCCAAGGTCGTGGCCGGCTTCGGTCACGAGTACTTCGCCCGCCAGGTCAAGGCGGACGGCCACACCACTGAGCTGTGGGAAGCCCTGGGCGAAGCGGGCTTCATCGGGGTCAACCTTCCCGAGGAATACGGCGGCGGCGGGCAGGGAATCGCGGAACTGGCCATCGTCACGGAGGAAACGGCTGCCGGTGGTTGCCCGCTGCTACTCCTGCTCGTCTCGGCGGCGATCTGCGGCGAGATCTTGAAGAAGTACGGCTCGCCGGAGCAGAAAGCGCGTTGGTTGCCCGCGATGGCGGCCGGCACCGATCGGATGGTCTTTGCCATCACCGAGCCCGATGCCGGCTCCAATACGCACAACATCACGACCCGCGCCGAGCCGGACGGCGATGGCTGGCGCTTGACCGGTACGAAGTACTACATCTCTGGGGTCGACGAGGCCGCCAGCGTGCTCGTCGTGGCCCGGACCGGTCAGGATTCGCAGGGCAAGGCGCAGCTCTCGCTGTTCATCGTCGACACCGATTCGCCGGGGCTTCGCCGGGACCGGATTCCGGTCGAGGTTCACATTCCCGAGCGCCAGTACACGCTCTTCCTCGACGATGTTCACGTCGGAGGTGATCGCCTCGTGGGAGGAATCGGGGCCGGCCTGCGAGCGCTCTTCACCGGGCTGAACCCGGAGCGGATCACCGGCGCGGCGATCGCTAACGGGATCGGCCGGTATGCGCTCGCCAAGGCCTCCAAGTATGCCCGCGAGCGGCAAGTGTGGTCAGTGCCCATCGGAGCCCACCAGGGCGTCGCCCATCCGCTGGCAGCAGCCGCTGTCGAGATCGAGCTTTCACGCCTCATGACGTCCAAAGCTGCCTGGCTCCATGACGCGGGCCTGGATGCGGGAGAGGCGTCCAACATGGCGAAGTTCGCCGCCGGCGACGCCTCACTGGCCGCGCTGGATTCGGCGATTCAGGCCCACGGGGGCAACGGGATGTCCTCCGAGTACGGCTTGGCTGACATGTGGGGCCTGGCCCGGCTGCTGAAGATTGCGCCGGTCAGTCGCGAGATGGTGCTCAACTACGTCGCGCAGCACACGCTTGGCCTGCCGCGGTCGTACTAGAGCCGCACGCCCGTCACCACCATTGTGATTGCTATGAACCCACGTCACGTGGGGTGTTGAAGCTGTGGACGCGACTTTCGCGGGGGTAGGCGGCCGTGTTAACTTGCCTCAGACCTAGTGCTCGCTATGGCAGGAGATGGCATGACTGATGCTTTGAACGGCGGGACGCCCGCGACGACGAGCGAACGGCTGATCTCGGCCGACTCCCACGTGAAAGTCACCCACGAGCAGATCAAGGCCAATCTCGATCCCCGATTCCACCAGGCTTATGACGACGCCGTGGCAGCGTTCGCGCAGCGCATGGCGCGGGGGGCAGGCGCCGCGAATGCCGCGGGTGCTGCGATGCAGGCGGCCGGCCGCAATTCGGCTTTCACCGAGCCCGGCTACGGGGATCCGGTGGCCCGGCTGGCGGCGATGGACGCCGACGGGGTCGAAGCTGAAGTCCTCTACTCCGAGGTCAGCGCGTTCAGATATCTGGCGGACATGAAAGAGGGAATGAGCGAGTCGGTCCGGGCTTTCAACGATGTCCTGCAGGCCTTCGCCGAGCCAGATCCCAAGCGGCTCGTGGTCTCCTACCAAATTCCGATTCACGACATCGACATCGCTCTCAATGAGGTTCGCCGCGTCGTCGAGCTCGGTGCCAAATCCCTGCAATTGCCGGTCTTTCCGAGCGAATTCGGGCTGCCCGAATACTTCGACGAGCGCTATGAGCCGCTCTTCACGCTGATCCAGGAGACCGGGCTTCCGATCTGCTGCCACATCGGCCTGAATACAAACCTCGACGACCTGATGCGCCGTGATCCCACGCCCAACAAGGGGGTCATGGTCCCGGTCACCGGGCTGCTGACCGCCGAGGCCTTCGGCATGTGGATCATGGGCGGCGTCTTCGAGAAGTTTCCCGATCTCAAGGTCGTCTTCGTCGAACCGGGCCTGGCGTGGGTGGCCTGGTGGCTGCACATCGTCGACGACATGGCCGAGCGGCAGGGCTACTCGTTCCCGGCGATCTCACGCCCGCCCAGCAGCTACTTCCGCAGCAACGTCTACCTCACCTTCATCGAGGAGCGCATCGCTCTGGAGCGCCTCCGTGACCTCATCGGCGTGGAAAACATCATGTGGTCCAGCGATTTCCCCCATCCCGTCACCAGCTGGCCCCATTCGCGCAAGATCGTTGAGGAGCAGCTGCAAGGGGTGCCGGCCGACGAGCGAGAGCTGATCGTCTCCGGTAATGCCGCCCGCGTCTGGAATCTGTAGCGAGCGAACCGGTAACCAGCCCGGTCCCGCTACGCGGTCGTCGGCGGGGCTGGTGAATGATGACCGGGTCATGACTGATACCGCATCCTTTCGCTGGCACCAAGGCATCAATCCCGAGCAGCGCCGAGCCTTGCTCGGGTTGCCGGTCGGTCAAACGGTGTGGTTCACCGGTCTGTCCGGATCCGGGAAGTCCTCGGTCGCGGTCGCGGTAGAACGCGCGCTGCTCGAAAAAGGACTGCCTGCGCTCGTTCTCGACGGGGACAACCTGCGGCACGGGCTCAACAGCGACCTGGGGCTCTCACCGAATGACCGTGCCGAGAATGTGCGGCGGGTCGGCGAGGTCGCCAAGCTGTTCGCCGGGGTGGGATGGGTTGCACTGGTGCCGGTGATCAGTCCGTATGCGTCGGGACGTGACGCGGTGCGGGCTGTCCACGAATCCGGCGACATCCGCTTTTCGGAGGTCTACGTGGACACCCCGTTGGCGGTCTGCAAGACACGCGATCCCAAGGGTTTGTACGCCAAAGCTGAGGCCGGTCAGCTGACCGGAATGACCGGTATCGACGCCCCGTATGAGGCGCCCGTGCATCCCGAGCTCCACCTTGACGGAGCGGCCGACCTCGATGATCTCGTCGGGCAGGTGCTCGAGCTGCTGGAGGGTTCGAAACGATGAGCATCGCGCTTGACCTCGAGGGCCAGGGAGCTCTGGTGACCGGCTCCGGCGCCGGCATCGGACGTGAGATTGCCCGCTGGCTGGCCCGGGCGGGAGCTGCCGTCGTCGTTCACGACGTACGGGTCGAGAAGGCAGCGGCGGTGGTGGCCGAGATCGAAGCCGAAGGCGGCACGGCATATCCGGTGATCGCCGATGTGCGCGACGATGCTGCGCTGGAAGCCATGGTGACGGAGGCAGCCCGGCTGCTCGGACGGCTCGATATCGCCGTCAACAATGTGGGCAATTACGCGGACCAGAAGCCCGGTCCTTTCGTCACCCTCGATGGTCACCACTGGCGCACGCTGGTGAACCAGAACCTCATCGTCACGGCCCTGTCAGGGGCGGCGGAAGCACGCATCATGTCCGGGGCCGGCCATGGGCTCATCGTGAACGTGACGTCGGGGGAGACCACGCGTCCCTCGCCGGGAATGTCGGCGTACGGCGCCTCGAAAGCGGCGATCAACCACCTGACCCAGACGATGGCGGTCGAGCTCGGACCGCTGGGGATACGTGTGATCGCCATAGCGCCTGGGACCACCGTCACCGAAACGATCGCGCCGGTCTACGACGACGAGCGGATGGCCGCTCTCGTCGCCTCGACGCCGCTGCGCCGGATGACCGAGCACGACGAACTCGCGCGCCTCGTGGTCTTCCTTGCGACCGATCTCTCCAGGTGCATCACCGGACAATTCATCCTTGCTGACGCCGGAGCTTTCCTTTCCCGCAGCCGCCCGCCCAACAAGGTCTGAGCCGGTCTGAGCCGGCTTGAGTCTGCGTTCAGGTGGACGCAAGCTCTCCCGGAACGGCGACGGCATCGACCAGCGCCCCGTTGCGCCAGACGGTGATCTCCACCCGCTTGCCGATGGCGTCGGCGACCATCAGGCGCTGCAGTTCGCGGCTGGTGGCAGCAGGCGTACCGCCGACGGCAACGAGTAGATCCCCGGCCTTGAGACCCGCCTCGTCGGCAGGGCTGTCGGTGACGATCTGAGCCACCCTAAGTCCGCTCTTGCGCCCGGTCCGGGTGGCCAGCGCGGGAGGCAATGGGGCTTCGGAGCCGGCGATGCCGAGCCAGGCGCGGCGCACCCGTCCTTCCGTCATCAGGGCACCAATGATGTGCTGGGTGGTGGGGTTCAGCGGGACCGCGAGGCCCAGGCCGACCCCGGCTACGGCGGTGTTGATGCCGACCACCCGGCCCGCACTGTCAGCGAGCGCACCGCCGCTGTTGCCGGGATTGAGGGCGGCATCTGTCTGTACGACGTCGTCGACCACCCGCCCGGCCCGTGTCGGCAGCGATCGCCCCAACGCACTGACAATCCCGGCGGTGACGCTCCCGGCCAGGCCCAGTGGATTGCCCAGGGCGACCACCAGCTGGCCCACCCGAAGCGTGGTCGCATCCCCCAGGCGTACCGGCGGGGGAGTCCCGCCGCGGGCGCGCAGCACCGCGAGGTCGCTCAGAGGATCGCGCCCGATCACGTCGAACGCGGAAGATTCCCCGTCGGTGAAGGCGGCGGTGCCGCTCTCGGCCCCCTCGACCACGTGGGCGCTGGTGAGGAGATGGCCGTCCGGTGTCAGCACAACGGCGCTTCCGGCGCCTTCACCCCGTTGCCCGCGGACCCGAAGGCTGGCAACGCTCGGCAGCACTGACGCGGCGACGCTGACGACCACCTGCGAGTAGGCGTCGAGAGCCTCCTGCTCGCCGGCAGAGCCCGCTTCGGGTTCGTTTGTCATGGTCACCCCAACGCGGGTCTGCTCAACGGGCTGCCCTGATTCGCTGACGGCTCAATCGCCGGCCGAGACCATCCTCATCGGGCAGCTACGAGCGTTCACTGAATGAGTGTTCATCTCATCGGGTTTGTGATTCACTGCGCTGCGTCCGACTTACCCCGAGCCCGCCGAGGAGAGACCACAGACGTGGCTGCCGACGACCCAGCAGACGACCCCGTTTCCCCGGGCACGAAATACGCCGAGCGGCTCTTCCCGGCTCCCATCGACCACGGCATCGCCCAGGACGACCGTGCCGTGTCCACCGTGGCCTCGGGTGTTGACACCGCGCGCGTAGGTGCCTGGCAGAACGACCTCTGGTATCAGGGCGGTGGCCGGATCGGGGAGAAGGCCGTCGAGTCGATCGTCATCTACCCACCCACGCGTGGGATGACGACCCAGGGCGATCCGTTCGCCCCGGTCAAGATCGGGATCCTGGTCGACATGGACATCGGACAGCTGCTGGCTGACTGGGTCGACGCCACGATCCTGGCGATCGAAGACGCGCTCAACGAGGGCGTATACGACCGCCCCGTCGAGATCTACACGGTCGACGCCCGCGGATTGCCGCGGGAGAATTACCTCAACGTGCGCGCGGGCTACCTCAAGCTCGTCGAAGAGGGCTGCGTCGTCATCGCCGGACCGATGATTTCCGACAATGCGGTGAACCTTCGAGATCTGATCAATGAGACCGGAGTGGCCTGTCTCGCCTGGACCGGCGCGGTCCGCTACTTCGGTGAGTACTGCTTCACCGTCGCCAACGGAGACATCCCGTCGGAGTCGACCATGGGCGCCAACTGGTGCCGGCAGAACGGCTACCGCAAGGTCGGCTTCTTCTGGGAGCGCGGTTCCTCGGGCGAGGATTACGCGGGCTACTTCCGGGTGGCGGCGCAGAACGCGGGAGTTGAGATCCTGCGCGAGGTGTCGCTGGGCCCGAATCCGCGCAACTTCCAGGAGAACGTCGCGGCCATGCGTGAAGCGGGTGCCGAAGCGATTGTCTACATGGGCTATGGCTACTCGACGTTCAACTTCGCCAAGGCGTTCAAGGCGCTGGACTGGGATCCGCCGCGTTTCATGGGCACCGCCTTCATGTTCTATTCGAATTCCAACGCTTGGGCCGAGGGACTCGAAGGCTGGCACGGCGTGGATCAGCTCGGCGAGGACGGCACCAACCCCAATTACGAGGCGATGCTCGATCGGTTCACCAAGCGTTTCGGCCGGACCTCGCGAAATGTCGTCGTCGCGCTGTCCTACGACACGGCCCGGGCGGCGATTCTGGGAATCGCCAACGCCTCGATCGCCATCCCGTCGGAAGTCAAGGTAGGGCTCGAACGCATCAAGTGGATGCCCTGCACCAATGGTGGTCCGGCGACGTATCTGACCTTCGCGCAATACGACCATCGTGGCTACAAGGGCGATTTCCTCACCATCCGTGAGCTGCGCGGTGGACAATTGCACTTCCGCGGCTACTACCGTCCCCAGTGGCCGTCCAACACTGATTCGCCGCTGCTCGGCGACTAGCTGCTGATCGGCCAGACCACTTCCTAACCGCGTCATTGCAGACGCGAGAATCGAGACCAGCATGGGCAAGCTCGAGGGCAAGGTTGCATTCATCACCGGCGCCGCGCGCGGCCAGGGGAGAAGCCACGCAATCCGGCTTGCCCAAGAGGGTGCAGACATCATCGCCGTCGATATCTGCGAGACGTTCGACAGCATGAACTACCCGCTGGCGACTCCTGAGGATCTGGCCCAGACCGTCAAAGAGGTCGAAGCAGAGGACCGCCGCATCGTCGCGACCAAGGGCGATGTGCGGGTCAAATCGGAGTTGAAGGCGGCACTGGATGCCGGTCTCGCGGCGTTCGGCAAGGTTGACATCGTGGTGGCTAACGCCGGGGTGACGGCCATGAAGGATCCGACGTTGATGCAGAGCTTCGTCGACGGGGTCGACGTCGATCTGGTGGGCGTGCTCAACACGGTCGGCGTGTCGCTGCCTCACCTCACCGCAGGTGCTTCGATCATCGTCACCGGCTCCACCGCCGGGATGATGAAGGGACTGCTGGACACCCCCGGACTCGGTGGGGGCGGCACCGGTTACGCCTTCGCCAAGCGCACCCTCTTCAGCTACGTCGAGGTGCTCGCCCTTCAGCTGGCGCCGCACATGATCCGGCTGAACGGCATTCATCCCACGAACTGCAACACGACACTGCTGATGAACGAAGACGTGTACAAGGCCTTCCGCCCTGACCTCGAGCACCCGACCAAGGAAGACGCGGTCGCGGCTTTCCCGGTGATGCAGGCCATGCCGATCCCGTACATCGACCCGATCGACATCAGCCACCTGGTCGCCTACCTCGCCAGCGACGAGTCGCGCTACATGACCGGTATGAACCTGCGCGTCGATGCCGGAGCCATGCTCAAGGGCGAATCCGCGATCTAGCGAGGCCCGTCAGGTCGGCAAGATCAGCCCAGTTCGAAAGGCCCCTTGCCCATTTGGTCGCGAACCGTGACGACGGGCGGGTTGGTCAATGTGCGGCGCTGCCAGTTGGCGCCGTCGACGACCAGCGTGTGGCCGGAGATGAAACGCGCGTACGGGGAGGCGAGGAAGGTCGCGGCCCAGCCCAGCTCGCGCAGCCGCCCGACCCGCAGGGCCGGCTGGCAGACGTCTTTGTCGTTGGTACGTGCCAGGTTGCCCTGGATGTCGGCGGTCATGTCCTCGTGCGGGAAGAGGCCCGGGACCAGCCCGTTGACCTGGATTCCGTACGGTCCCCATTCGACCGAGAGCGTCTCGACCATGTTCTTGACTCCCGCCTTGGCGGCGGCTGAATGAGCGAAGCCGGGACCGCCCGTCCACGCGTAGGAAGCGCCGACGTTGATGATCGAGCCTGGCCGCTCAAGCGCCAGATGACGCCTTCCGAATTCACGGGAGCAGAAGTACGTGCCGTTGAGCGTGATGTCGACGACAGTGCGCCACGCGTTGGGCGACATGTCCTCGGCAGGCACCGGGAAGTTGGCGGCGGCATTGTTGATCAGCACGTCGGGCAGCCCGAAGATTTCTTCGGCGCGGTCGAAAGCAGCGCTGATCTGCTCCGGGTCACGGATGTCGCAGCTGACCGTCAGGACCTTGCCGCCGACCTCCTCAATGGCCTTTTGCCCGTCGGCCAGGTGATCGGCCTTGCGGCTGGCGATGACGATGGACGCGCCGAGGCGGGCGAATTCGGTGGCGATGGCGCGGCCCAGCCCGGTGCCGGCGCCCGTCACGAAGACGGTTTGGCCGTTGTAGGTGCCGGCTGGAAGAGCGCTAGCGCCGAGCGCGGGGGGTTCGGGCAGTCCTTGCGCCATGGGTGTCGGCCTCCTAGTGGAAGGTTGGTGCTGTGGACGTCCGTCTGAGTGCCGAGCAACAGTTGATCTCTGACACCGCCGCCCGTCTCGGCGATCAGCATGCCACCCCGGGCATCGACCACCTGCCGCCCACCCCCGATGCCACGTCGGACGCGTGGAGAGCCCTCGCTGACGCGGGGCTGATCGGCATCGAGGGTGAAGGGGGCGCGGTCGCCTCGGTGTTGGTTGCAGAGCGGCTTGCGGGGGCGCTGAGCTCCGCGCCCTACGTCGGCCAGGGAGTGCTGGCGCCAGCGCTGCTCAGCGTGGTGGGAGCCGACGACGAACTGGCCGAGCTGACCGACGGGGCCGCCCGCTACTGCGTGTTGCTGAGCCCGGACCTTTCCCGTGTGGGGGCGCCGGAAGCCGAGGCGATCGCGTTTGACGCTGCGGACGCGCAGTACGGGCTCACCGTGGACGGCCAGGGCATCCTGCGTCGGCACCGCCTCTCCGGGCCCGGCAAGGCGACCGGTCTGGACCTGACCCGCGTCGCGTTCTCGAGCCAGGCGACCGGCGGTGAACCTGTCGGCGTTCGCCCTGTCAGCACTGATGCGGGCACCCGGATAGCCGCGCTCGCCATGACGGCGCTGGCTGCCGATCAGCTGGGTCTGATGGATCGGGCGCTCAAAATTGCGGTGGAGTACGCCGGTCAGCGGCGTCAGTTCGGCCGGGTGATCGGTGCCAACCAGGCGCTCGCCCACCTGCTGGCCGACGCAGCTGTGCTCGTGGAATCGTCCCGCAGCTGCGTCTGGCATGCGGCGTGGAGTCTGGACGCACATGGGCTGACGGGCGGCGATCGTGCGTTGGCTGCGGCACGGCAGGCCAAGGCCTATGCGGATGCTGCCGCCCGCGAGGTGCTGGAGATCGCGACCCAGGTGCACGGCGGGATCGCCATCACCTGGGAGCACGTGGTTCCGCTGATGCTGCGCCGGGTGCTTGCCAATGCCCAGGTATTCGGTGCGCCGCGCACGCAATACGAGTTCATCGCCCGCGGGCGGCAGGGCGCGCATGCCGTCTCCGAGCCGCCCGACGGTGCGGAGCCGGACGGCGGGTTGAGCTTTGCCGACTCGGCGGACGAGGCGACCTTCCGCGATCGCCTGCGGGCCTGGCTGGCGAGCCACGCTCCGGCGCCCGACTCGGCCGCGGTGGAGGGCGACCAGCGAATGGAACAGCTGCACCACTGGCACCGGACGCTGGCGGATGCGGGCTATGTGGGGCTCAGCTTCGCTCGTGAATACGGCGGCCACGGCCAGTCATTGCTGTACGACGCGATCCTGAACGACGAACTGGCCGCTGCGGAGGCTCCGGCTGGACCGGCGATCAACCACATCAGCAACGCGATCCGGCTCTTCGGGACCCAGGAGCAGAAGCGTGCGTATCTGCCGGGGATGCTGGACTGCACCGTCCGCTGGTGTCAGGGATTCAGCGAGCCGGACGCCGGCTCCGACCTGGCGTCGCTGCGGACGCGGGGGAGCCTTTTCACCGGCGAGGACGGCCAGTCCTACTACCGGGTGGACGGGCAGAAGCTGTGGACCAGCGAGGCGGTCTGGGCCGATTGGTGCCTGCTGCTGCTGCGCACCGAATCCGAAGGGCGTTCGCATCAGCAGCTGTCGATGCTGCTGGTGCCGATGTCGACCCCCGGCCTGGAATGCCGGCCGGTGCGGACCGCCTATGGCTCGAGCGAATTCGCCGAAGTGTTCTTCACCGGAGCGATCGTGTCGAGCGATCAACTGCTCGGCAGGCCCGGCCAGGGCTGGGAGATCGCGATGGCTCTGCTGGGCTTCGAACGCGGCCCGGCTGACATGGGCTGGACCGCCCGCCTTCAGCGCCTGCTCACCCGAGCAGAAGGCCAGATCCGCGACGGGTCGGTGCCGGCGACCGGCGCCCAGCGCGAGGAGCTGGCTCATGCCTGGGTCGAGTTGGAGGCGCTGCGGCTGCAGGTGCTTCGTAGCACCAGTCAGCGCTTGGACGGCAGCGCGCCAGGTCCGGAAGGCTCCCTCGACAAGCTGCTGATGACGCGCGCCGAACAGCGCCTCAACCACGTGCTCCTCGACCTCGCCGGCTCCGGCGGAGTCCTGCAGGATTCCGATCTCTTTCAGCACTACCTCTGGTCACGAGCGCAGGCCATCTTCGGTGGGAGCCGGCAGATCCAGCGCGACATCGTCGCTCAGCGCGTACTCGGGTTGCCGCGCCCGCCGTCCTGATTTCGCTTCGGCTCTTGACATGTGACCAAATGGTCACCTATCCTCGTCGTTGTGGATGAGGTGTTCCGGGCGCTGGCAGACCCGACGCGGCGCGCCATTCTCGATGAGCTCTTCCGGGTCGACGGTCAGACCTTGACCACCCTCGAGGAGCGCTTCGAGATGACGCGGTTCGGCGTGATGAAACACCTGAAGGTGCTGGAAGAGGCGGGGCTGGTCGTCACTCGCCGACGTGGCCGCGAAAAGCTGCACTTCCTCAATCCGGTGCCCATCCGCCTCGTCCACGACCGATGGGTGAGCAAGTACGCGGAGCCGTGGACCGCGGCTCTCAGCGACCTCAAGCAGAGACTGGAGAAACCCATGGAGAAGATCTTCGAGATCTACATCCGGACCACCCCCGAGCAGCTCTGGCACGCCATCACCGATCCCGAGATCAGGAGCAAGTACCAGTTCGGCGCCCAGGTCCGGTCCGACTGGACGGTCGGTGGGCGCTTCGAACTCGGCACCCCTGACTTTCTGCTGGGCGAAGGCGAGAACCTCGTCGTCGACCCGCCCCGCAAACTCGTGCAAACCATGGTCGCCCTCTGGGGCGACGACGTGAAGAGCGAGGGTCCCTCCCGCATCACCTGGGAGATCGAGCCGGTCGGCGATTCGTGCCGGCTGACCGTCACCCACGATGAGCTGCGCGAAGGCGCGAATGAGCAGCTCTACGGCGGCTGGCCCATGATCCTATCGGGCCTGAAGACCTGGCTCGAGACGGGGGAGTTGCTCACCACGCCGGGTTCGCTGCTCTACAGCTGACCCACCGGCCGCGCCCCAGCAGGGGGTGGCTGCGGAAAAAGACACACCTTGGACCATCGACAACCGCGAAACGCCCCGAAAGTGGGTCATAACGCCGCAGTTGAGCGTCAAGGTGTGTCTCTTTCAGTAGGTGTAGGTCAGACGCGCCCGTCCACAGTTCCGCTCTCCGGCCATCCGACGGGCGCCGCTGGCCGGGATCTTGGGTCGCATGATCGAAGTGAATCCAGAAGCTGCCGTCGCATTCGGCTTGTTCAGCGTCAGGCAGGCGAAAGCCGCGGGTTACGGTGAAAACGAAATACGCAGATGGGTGCGCAAGGGCCGGTGGGTTCAGCCCGGCCGCGGATTGTTGCTAGCAGCCGGACGTGAGTCTCGTCCTGAGGATCAGACGGTCCGAGATGTGCTTGAAGGCGGGCCTCATGCGGTAGCCGGGTTTTCCTCGGCCGCACGAGCATTCGGGTGGGATCTCGATGCCCTTCCTGCCACTCCCGCGGTGATCATCCCGCCAGGAGTCAACGGTCGCGGCCGGGTGCTCTCATACCGGGCTTTGCTGGAGCCCGACGAGATGACGCTGCTGGGGGTGCTCAGGCTGACGACGCCGCTGCACACCGCCGTGCAGCTGGCCTGTGTCCTTCCGAATCATCAGGCGGTCGTCTTGCTGGACAGCGCAATGCGCAGTCGGCAGGTACGGGCCCGCGAGCTGGCCGCGGCGATTGCTGGCTCCAGGGCTGTCGGATCCAAGAGCGCGAGAAAAGCCTTCGCCCTGGCTGACCCCCTCAGCGGAAGCATCCCGGAGTCGCTTGCAAGGCTCCTGTTTATCGAAGCGGGCCTTCCGTCCCCGATCTCTCAGTACCGGCCTCTCCTGGCTGGCATCGACGCGCGAGTGGATTTTGCCTGGCCCGAGTTCATGCTCGTCGTTGAGATCGATGGCCGGGCTTATCACATCGACGCGGCTGCTTTTCAACGTGATCGGGTGCGCCAAAATGCACTGATGCAAGGGAAGTGGATGGTGCTTCGGTTCACCGTCGAGGACGTCCGCTACGACCCCGCGTACGTCGTCAACGAGGTTCGGCGCGCGCTCGCCCGCTAGCGCGAGGTGTTACCCAGATCGACGACGAACTGGGCGCCGGTGCAATAGCGGGATTCGTCGCCCGCGAGCCACGAGACCATATTGGACACGGCTTCCACGTCGACGAAGGCGTGCGGAAGGGTGTTCATGTAGGTAGGCCCGAACGTCAGCGCCGCCGTGGGCAGCAGCTCCATGAGGGTCGGGCCGCTGATCATCAAGGTCGGGACGCCCACCGGGTGCACGGTGTTGACCCTGATGTCGTACTCGCCGAGCTCGAGGGCAAAGGTGCGGGCCAGGCCTACGACGCCGTGCTTGGAGGCCGAGTAGTGCGCGACGAAGGGTGCGCCCTTGCGGCCGGCGGCGGAGCTGGTGATGATGATCGACCCGCCGTTGCCGGCGGCGATCATGGCGGGGACGGCCGCCTTCAGGGTGAGGAAGGTGCCGGTCAGGTTGACGTCGATGACTTCGCGGAATTGCTCCTCCGACAGCTCCCAAGCGCGACCCGCGGACATGATTCCGGCGTTCGCGGCCACCACGTCGAGGCGGCCGAAGCGGGCGATCGCGTCGTCGACCAGGGATTGCATGCCGGCCAGGTCGCGGATGTCCACCTCGCGCGCCAGCACCTGTCCGCCGGCCTTCTCCACGAGCCGGGCGGTCTCCTGGAGGTCTTCGGAGGTGGAGGCCGGATAGTCGGTGGTGTCAAAGCGCGTGCTCACGTCGCACAGCACGAGGTCGGCGCCGTCGGACGCCAGACGGATCGCGTGCGATCTGCCTTGCCCGCGGGCCGCTCCGGTGACGAGTGCGACCCGTCCGTCCAATCCGCTCATTCTTCACCTCGGGTTGCTGCGTCATCTGACGGCGCGTCAGAAGTCCGGAGTCTGGCCGGAAGCGGTCTCCTGGGCAAGTTCCCGGGTGCTTGACCGAGGTAAGTATCTGGGATTGATTGCCACTATGGGTCAACTGGCAGCCGCCGTGAATCCGATGCTCTCGACGAACTGGGTGCATGGGGTCCCGTTTGAGGCATTCGCCGAGCTGCGTAGGGAGCCCGGGCTCGTCACCATGGTCGGCCCCGGAGACCGCAACTACTGGGCGCTGACCCGCCATGCCGACGTCGTTGCCGCGTCGCGTAATCCTGAGCTCTTCTCCAATGAACCAGACCCTTTTACGGTGAGTGGAAGTGGTCCGGACACACCTTCCATCCCGTTGCTGATTTCTCTTGATCCGCCCGAGCACACCAAACGGCGGCAATTGATCAACAAGGGGTTCACCCCGCGCCGGGTCATCCGGTTGTCCGACCGGATCCACGAGATCGTCGATGCTCAGCTTGATCACGTGCGGGGGATGGAACGGTTCGACTTCGTCACCGATCTGGCGGTGCAGCTCCCGTTGCAGGTCATCGCTGAGCTGCTCGGCATTCCCGCGCAGGATCGCAGCAAGGTCTTCGCCTGGACCGAGCAGATGATGAGCGGTGACGACGCCGAGTTCGACAACGATCCGCAAGAGGTGATGGCGGCCCTCGGTGCGATGTACGGCTACTCCGAAGACATCTGCCAGCGCCGCCGCGATGAGCCAGGTGAAGATCTGATGTCGGCGCTGCTGGCTGCTGAGCTGGACGGCGAGCGGCTCTCGCAGGTCGATCTGAACCTCTTTTTCATGCTGCTGCACAACGCCGGCAGCGAGACGACCCGCAACCTGGTCTCCGGCGGGGTGGTGGCTCTGCTCGAAAACCCCGAGCAACTCGAGCTGCTGCGCCAGGACCCTTCACGGATTCCCGTCGCGGTCGAGGAGCTGCTGCGCTGGGTGACTCCGGTGACGCACTTTGCCCGGACTGCCACCGCGGACACCGAAATCGGCGGACAGCAGATCAAAGCCGGCGAGCAGGTCCTGCTGTGGTACACCTCAGCCAACCGCGATGAGGATGTATTCACCCATCCCGACCGCCTTGACGTGACGCGCGAGCCCAACCCGCACGTGGCGTTCGGTTCCGGCGGCCCGCACTTCTGCCTGGGTGCGCATCTCGCCAGGCTGGAAGCCATCTTCCTGTTCGAAGCCCTGGTGGAGCTCTTGCCTCAGCTGCAGATAGATGGCCCGGTCGAGCGGCTGCAGTCGCACTTCATCAGCGGCATCAAGCACCTGCCGCTGCGTTGGCGCGCAGCCGCGCAAACCAGCTAGGAGCTGGCAGCGAAACCGGCCCGCTTCAGCGTCGGGGTGAGTGCGGCTGCCGGTTCCGGTTTGGAGAACAGGTAGCCCTGCGCGAAGTCGCATCCAAGCTCGGACAGCGTGCGGAGCTGGAGCGTCTTCTCCACTCCTTCGGCGACAACGGTAAGACCCAGCGTGTGGCCGAGGTTGATGATGCCCGCGACGATCGCGTCGTCATCTTTGGTCTGGCCGAGACACTCGACGAAGCTGCGGTCGATCTTGACCGAGGTGACCGGGAAGCGCCGAAGGTAGGACAGTGACGAGTAGCCGGTGCCGAAGTCGTCGACCGAAATCCCGACTCCCAGATCACGCAGTTGCGTGAGGGTCTTGGCGGCCAGCTCAGGATCGTCCATGAGGGCGCTTTCGGTGATCTCCAGGATCAGCGCGTCACCCGGCAGCCGCTGGGAACGCAGCAGTCCGCTGATGCGATCGGCCAGCCCTGGGTCGGCCAGCTGTCGGGGGGAGAGGTTGACCGACATCACCAGTTCGGCGAGGCCACCCGGCTGCCTCCACTGGCGTAGCTGCCCGATGGCCTCCTGCAGCATCAGGTGTCCTAGCCGCCCGATCAGTCCGGTCTCTTCGGCGATCGGGATGAAGACCGTCGGAGGTACGTTTCCGCGCTGCGGATGAGTCCAGCGGGCGAGGGCTTCGACGGAGGCGGTGTGCATGCCGTCCAGGGCGATGATGGGCTGGAACGCGGGCCAGATCTGGCCTTGGGCGAGGCCATTACGCAATTCTTCCTCGAGCTCGAGGCGATCGACGGCCCGGCGTCGGAAGCGTTCGTCGAAAGTCGCGAGCCGATTGCGGCCATGCTGCTTGGCGTAGTACATCGCCACGTCGGCATCCCGAAGGACATCGGTCGCGCTTACCCGTTTGGTGCCGCCGCTGCCGAGTCCGGCACCTGGTTCGGTGACGACTATGCCGATGCTGCAGGTCACCACAACGTCGCGGCCGGCGATTCGTACCGGCTTGGACAGCCGGGTCAGCAGTGCCCGGGCCACGTCCTGCATGCGCGTCTCGGTTGCGCTCGGGGCCACGACGACGAATTCGTCGCCGGCGAGGCGCCCGACGGTGCAATCAGCAGGGACGTCTTTTGCCAAACGCCGGGCGATGGTACGTAGGACAGCGTCACCGGCGTCGTGTCCGAGCGAGTCATTGACCATCTTGAACCGGTCGAGGTCGAGGAAGAGCACCCCCACCGCCACCGCCGGCGCGCGCAGAAATTGACCGATGGTTTCCAGCACCAGGTTGCGGTTGGCCAGCCCGGTCATCTGGTCGTGACGGGCCTCATAACGCAGCTGAGCCGCGGCCGCATGCCGGTCGGTGACGTCAAGGAAGCACATGACCACGGGGAAGGGGCCAGTGCCCGATTCCGTGGGCAGCGCACGGATCGAGACCGACAGGAAGGTGAGTTCGTCGGGGTGGCGGCGGACCGCACCAGTGAAGGCCGGTCTGGCGAAGCCGGTCGTGCGGGCGTCCTCGAGACCAAGAGCGCTGGCCGGCAGCGGATGCCCGAGCTCGTCCAACAGCGTGACGGCAGCGCTGAAAGCCGAGCCGATGAGTGAGGGGGAGGCGAGTAGGGCCAAGGCGGCGGGATTGGCCGTCTCGACAGTGTCGTCGACGCCGACGATGACCACACCCTCATCAAGGGCTGCCACCGCGGCTGAATAGCGTGCGTCAGCCTGCTGGCGAATCTGTTCGGCCTTGCGCCGCTCGCCGATGGGCGACGAAATGATGACACTTCCGGTGACGACCGACGTCGAATCTCGGATGTCGGCCACCGACGCCAACACGTGGACGGCCGAGCCGTCACGGTGGCGCAGGGTCAGCTCCAATCGCGACCCGCGCGGCAGGCTGTCGATGCCGACGGCGGGTGACGGGTCGCCGAGCAGCCCGACGGCGAGCCGTCCGATGGCCTCCCGCGCCGGCCAGCCGTACAAGGCTTCTGCGGCAGGGTTCCAACTGGTGATGCGCCCTTCGAGATCGGTTGCCAGGATCGCGTCGGTGACGTGTTCTACGAGCCTCGCCTGCAGCCGAAGCGCGGCTTCGCGGGACTCCTGCGAGGCGTCAGCCACGACGGCTACCGCCGGCTGACCAGGCTCTTCGTCGGCGTCGGAGGGTGTTTGAAAGGTGTGTAACGACACCGCTCAACCCCTCCCGCGCAACTGAAGCCCTGCTGTGTTCTCGGCATATTCAACGACTCAATGAAATCCGACCCCTTCCGAGCGCCCCGCAGGAGGTGGCCTAGATTTCGATTTGGCCTTGCCGAAGTTACTGAGGAGCCTCGATGCTGAGCCCGCTTGATGAGACGCTGCACCATCAGCTGTCGACGACCTTCGATCACGCCGGCACCAGCGATCCACGCTTCTTCGATCGCTACTGGTTCGCCATTTACGATCCGCAAGGCTCGGAACCTGCCCTGAATACAGGGATGTGCACCTATCTCAACATGAACGTGGTCGACGGTTATGCGTCGATGATCGAGAATGGCAAGCAGCATAACGTCAGACTCAGCGGGGCGCTTCGGCCCGGGATCTTCACCTCGGATCCGAACGTGGCAGCGGTGGGACCGCTACGCGTGTCGGTCATCGAACCTTTCCGGCGGCTGCGGCTGGAGCTGGCCCCGAATGGCAGTGGGCTGGCGTTTGACCTCGAATGGAAGGCGATACTCGCGCCCCATGAGGAAATCCCGAGCTGGAGCCGGCTTCGTGGTCGGCTCAACCAGGATTACCTGCGTTACAACCAGTCCGGTTCGGTGGACGGATGGATAGCGAAGGACGGGCAGCGCCGGGAGATCCGCAACTGGTGGGGTGGACGCGATCATTCGTGGGGTGTTCGCACTGACGTTGCGGGCGGCGAGCCCGTCACCGGTGACGACGACATGCGCAGCGCTCGCGGCGGGTTCCTGTGGACCTGGCTGACGTGGGGCGGTGCGGACGTGGGCGGGCACGTGCAATTGCAGGAGTTGGCCGACGGCACGCCCACGCACTCGGAGGCGATGATCCGCTGGGCTGACGACAGCGTGGTCAAGACCCACGACGTCGACTTGCAGTTCGAGGTCTTCCCGGATACGCGGCGCTTCTCCACCGGCGTCTACACGCTGAACACCCCGGCCGGCAGTTGGAGGATCGAGATGACGCCGCTCAGCCGGTCACTCACCATGCTCGGGCTCGGCTATTCCATGGGCTACAGCGATCGTCGGGGTTTCGGGGTCTGGCGCGGAGAGTCGTTCCTCGAGCACGACATCTACGACGTGTCAGGCGACGAGGACGTAATCCTGCCTGATGGAACGGTGGATCGCCCCTACCACCGGGACTGCGCTGTCTCCCTCGTGCTGACCGCACCAGATGGCACGGTCTCGAGCGCGGTCGGCCACTGCGCGATCCTGCCGACCGGTTCCTTGCCGCAGCGCGGTCTCGAGTGAGCCGTCGCCAATGAGTAGGGCTCCGGAGCGGGCGCTGGCCGAGCATGAAGCGGCACTCACGAGTTGGCTCGCTCGCGCGTTAAGTGTGCAGGACCTGCAGATCGATGACAGCGGTGCTCCGCCACTCAACGGTGCGTCCAACGACACGCTGATGGTTCGCGCCTCCTGGTCGAAAGGACGAGTCGCTTCGGCGGGCGGTTTTGTGGTCCGTCGGCCACCGATCGGCGCCTCGCTGTACCAGCATTACGACCTTCGAGCGCAGTACGCGACGATGGCGGCTCTGGTGGATACGGACGTTCCAGTGCCCCCCTTGGTGGGCTATGAGCCAGACAGTTCAGTGCTTGGCGCACCTTTCTACGTGATGGGCGAGGTTGTCGGCGAGGCGCCGCCGGACCTACCGCCCTATACGCAGGTGGGTTGGCTGCTGCCGCTCGCACCTGCTGAACAGCTCCGGCTCTATGAAGCTTCGATCGAAATGCTGGCCCGTGTCCATCGGCTGGACATCTCGACGCTGGCGCTTGGGCATCTGCCGGTGGGTCCTGATGGCGGGTTCGGCGCTCAACTGGCGAGCACCGTGGAGTGGTTTCGTTGGGCGGCGACGGGACGCCCCAATCCTGTCCTGGATGCCACTTTGCGATGGCTCCTGGACAACCGTCCGGCGGCGAGCAGGGAAGGGCTCAACTGGGGCGACGCCAGGATCGGCAACATGATGTTCCGCGAGCTTGCTCCGGTCGCGGTGCTGGATTGGGAGATGGCGGCGATCGGACCTGCCGAGGTTGATCTCGGCTGGTGGCTCTTCCTCAACCGTTTCCACGCTGAGGGGATGGGCAACCCGCCGCTGCCCGGCTTCCCGGACGACGCCACGACCGTCGCCCGCTGGGAGGACGCCGTGGGCCGGCGAGCCCGCGACGTGCACTACTACCAGGTGTTGGCCGGATTTCGCTTCGGCATCATCGTGCTACGTGCAGCCCGTCTCGCGGTGGAGGCCGGCACCATGGGGCCGGACCAGACCTACGAGCAGGCCAATGGCGCCACCATGCTGCTGGCCAGGATGCTCGACCTGCCCGAGCCCGTCTGAGCTACTGGCGGCCGGCCGGATGGCCAAGAGATCGGAAGCGGACCGTAGTGCCCGGGGCCGCCTGCGCCAGAAAGTGAAGGTCACTTTCTCGGACCACCCCGACCACCGGGTAGCCGCCTGTCACGGGTCGGTCCGCAAGCAGGATCAATGGCTGGCCATCGGGCGGAACCTGGATCGAGCCGGTCACCATTCCTTCCGGGGGCAGTTCGCTGTGGTTGCGGCGAGGAAGGGGCGGGCCTTGCAGGCGAAGTCCTATTCGGCTGCTGGTGGGATGAACGGACCATGGAATGGACGTCAGGATTCCCATTGCAGCGGGCTCGAACCAGCCGTCAGACGGACCAGGAGACATCGCAACCTCTACGTCATCCGCTATCGCAAGACCGGGGACGATGTCCGCTGCCGGAACCGCATGCGCCGCGATCCCTATTGGCAGGCGTTGGCCACGCGTGAGAGGGGGCGGGCCCAGTCCGCTCATCACGTCGGTCGAGCGGCTTCCCAAGACGGGCGACACGTTGAACGCACCTCGCACCGCGATGTAGCTACGGACCCCGGCTCTTGCCGTGCCGACTGACAAGCTTTCACCGGGGCGCAGCACCGTCGCCTCGTTCTGATTCACGCCTCGTCCATCGATACTTACCGGCGCTGCTGCCCCCGTAACGGCGACGAGAGCCGTCGCCTGAGAGCCGGTTGGCAGCCTGAGAGTCGGTCCAGACATCGTGGTTTCCAGGAGGGCGTCACGCTCCTCATTGCCGACGAGACGGTTCGCGAGTTGGGCAGCCGGAATGTCGAGAAAACCGGAGCCTGGTACGCCGAGGTGCGCCAGCCCTGCTCTACCCGCATCCTGCACAGTCGTCAGCGGACCCGGCTCAACCACCTCAAGCCAACGGATCAACCTTGCGCTCACGGGCATGCTGCCTTCCCCACAATGTCAGTCAAGCCCCCCGTGGGCGATCCGCCAAGATGACCTCGGCGCCCAAGGCGAGGTCGAAGCCGGCGCCGTTGCGTGCCAGGCCCACCAGGAGGATGCCGGCCCATTCAAGGGCGTAGGTCATCTCGAGCCCTCCTGCGTCGAGGCCCCTCATGTCCAAGCTCTCCAGAAACGCCGCGACACGTGCTTTCGCGTCGGCGCTGTCACCGGCGAAGAACACGTCGAGTGGCTTGTCTTCAGCAATGACCCCGCCGAAGATTGAATTGAATGCCTTCACGACGTGTGCGCCCTCGGGGGCGACGGCGGCGATCTGCTGGGACACCGAGTTGCCCGCGGTAGTCGCGAGTCCGCTTGCGTCGGCGTTGAACGGGTTGGTGATGTCGACGAGGATCTTGCCGGCCAGCGCATCGCCGTAGTGCGCGACCACGTCAACAGCGCTGGCATACAGGACGGCCACGATGACGATGTCACCCGCCGGCCGTGCGCCGAACGTGCTGACGGTGGCTGCGTTGCCGATCTGGTCGGCAAGCGCCTCCGCCTTGGCGGTGTTGCGGCTCATGAGCTCGATGGTGTGGCCGTGCTTGGCCGCGCGGGTGCCGATGGCGGTGGCCATGTTGCCCGAGCCGATGATGCTGATAGTGCTCATGACGTGTTTTCCCTTGCTGTGTATGGATTGGTTGGTCGTGGGGGTCTTGCCGGCATGAGCCGGCGCTGCGCTCAGATGACTGTGGTGCCGCCGTCAGCGACGAGCTCCATGCCATTGACGTAGCTCGAGTCGTCCGAGGCGAGGAACAATGCGACGGACGCGATCTCCTCAGGGCGGCCCATCTCTCGCCGCGGGATCACGGACTCGAACTGCGCCTTCACTTCTGGGGGCAGTACCGCCAGCATCATCGGCGTGGCGACCTGGCCGGGGGTCAGCACGTTCACCCGAATTTTCCTGTCCCTCAGCTCGGATACCCACACTCGTGCGTAGGCGGGCAGCACGGCTTTGCTTGCTGCGTACACGCTCCAATCGGGGTAGCCACGCAGCGATGCGTTCGACCCGGTCATGAAGATCGAGCCTCCATCGTTGAAAAGCGGCAGCGCCTTCTGGACCGTGAACAGCGTGCCGCGCGCGTTCAGCGAGAAGGCGGCGTCGAACTGCTTCTCGGTGATCTCGCCGAGCCGGCCCTGCTCGCCGCTGCCGGCGCTGGCCCACAACACGTCGATCGCGCCCTTTTCCTGCTTGACGGTGTCGAAGAGCCGGTCCAGATCGTCGAGGTCGGCAGAATCGGCTTGCACGCCGGTCACGTTTCGGCCGACCAGCTCGACGGCTTTGTCCAGCGCGTCCTTATGCCGGCCTGTGATGAAGACGTGAGCGCCTTCTTCGACGAACAACTTCGCACCGGCCAGCGCCATCCCACTTGTCGCGCCTGTGATCACCGCAACCTTGCCATCGAGCTTTCCCATGACTACTCCACTCATTCGCCGTGCCGGTGTTATGTACACCGATCTGCGTGCCTAACGTAGCGGCCGAGGACGCGAGGCGCAAGCTATGCACACCGATCGGTACCTAAGTGGTCTATGCTGGGGCGTGTGACGACGTTGGAGAAGGGGCCGCGAGGCCTGCGCCGCGGCAGGGGCGCACGAGAGCGAATCGTCAGCGCTTCTCAACAACTGTTCCGCGATCAAGGCATCAACGGCACCGGCATCGACCAGCTCTGCGCGGTGGCAGAGGTGTCCAAGCGCACGCTTTACCAGCACTTCGCCGGCAAGGACGAGCTGATCGCCGAATGCCTACGCCGATTCGATCCCGACATCCTGCCCGACGTGTTCGACCGCACCGACCTGACACCCCGTGAACGACTCCTCGCCGCGTTCGACGTGCACGCGCCCCTGTGTCCGTTCATCGCGGCGGCCGTCGAAATCCCTGACCCCGGCCACCCAGCGCGCGTTTACGCCCGCGGCTACAAGAAAGCCTTCGCGGCGCGGCTCACCGACACCGCCCGCGAGGCCGGCGCCAGCGACCCCGAACAGCTCGGCGAACAACTTGCCCTGCTGCTGGACGGCGCCTCAGCCCGCAGCCGAGTCCTCAACACCGACACCCTCGCCACCGCCGCCGCCATCGCCCTCGTCCTCGTCGACAACGCCATCCCCCCAACAGCCGCACCGTCGCCCGTGGCGGTGCCACCGTCGCCCGCGACAGCGGCACCGCCACGCACCTCAAGCCAAGCCACGAGCTCATAAGGGCCGGAAGCGCACCTGGGCGCCGGGAGTGAGGAGCGCCGGAGCTTCGCGTCCGGGATCAAAGATGACCGCTTCGGTGGTGCCGATGAGGTGCCACCCGCCGGGGCTCGCGCGGGGATAGACCGCCGTGTAGGTGTCAGCGATGGCGACGGAGCCGGCAGGCACGGCGGGTCTGGGAGTCGACCGGCGGGGGAGCCGCAGACCTGTATCGAGTCCGGTCAGATAAGCGAACCCCGGAGCGAAGCCGGTGAATGCCGCCCGGTAGATCGCTGCGCTGTGCCGCCTGATGACGTCGGAGGTCTCCATGCCGGTCGCCGCGGCGACCGCTGTGAGGTCGGGGCCGTCGTAGCGCACGGGGATCTCGATCAGCCCGCTCTCCGGTGCCTCATCGGAAGGCTGATCAGCCAGCTGCGGTAGCGCGGCGATCAGCCGCGTAAGGGCCGGAGCGTCTCGTGCGACAGCAAGGACGGTGACCGCCCCGGGGACCACCTCCACCAACGAAATTCCGGCGGCTGCAGCGAGACTGCGTACCGAGGCCGCCAGCGCGGCCGGTTCGTCATCGGTGTCCAGGACCACCGCACGCTCGCCGGCCCGCCGGACCCCGCTGACCCTCATACGAAGGGGCGGACCTCATGGCCCGCGGCCGTCAGCGCAGCCTGCGTACGCCGGGCCAGTTCAAGCGCGGCGGGGTTGTCGCCATGCAAACACAGGGAATCGAGCCCGGTTCCGGCGAGCCGAACGGCTTGCGAAGAGACCTCCACAGGGTCGCTCAGCACGCTGCCGGGCTCCGATCGGGCGACCAGCCGACCTGCCTCCGTGTAGCGGCGGTCGGGGTAGCCCTCGGTGACCGTCGGGGTCCCAGCCTCATCGGCAAGCCGTAGCAGGACCGAACCGGGCAGCCCGAGCAGGGGCAGCCGCGGGTCGTAGGCCCGGGTGCCCTCCAGCAGCGCCCGGGCATGAGCGGGATCATCGGCCGCCCGGTTGTAGAGCGCACCGTGCGCCTTGACGTAGCTGACCCGGGAGCCGGCCGCCCGGGCCATGCCATCGAGTCCGGCAATTTGATACGTGACTTCGTCCTGCAACTCGGCGGGATCGACGGCCAGGTAACGCCGGCCGAACCCGGCCAGGTCGCGGTAGCTCACATGGGCGCCGATGAGGACCCCACGGGCCGCGGCCAGTGTGCATACCCGGCGCATCGTCGGGGGATCGCCCGCGTGAAATCCGCACGCCACGTTAGCGCTGGTCACGATCTCGAGCAGGGCGGCGTCATCCGCCATCCGCCACGATCCGAAGCCCTCGCCGAGATCGGCGTTCAGGTCGATCGTCGTGCCCATCAACCCAGGCTAGGTCACGTCAGTCGAGCCAGCTAACGGTGCGGCCGGTTAGGAAACCGCACCCTCGGCGAAGAGCTTGTCGACGTCTGCCTCGCTCCGCCCGATCTCGGCGAGGATTTCCCGGGTGTGCTCAGCCAGCCGCGGCGGACGAAACCGCGGGCCGGCCGGGGTTCCGTAGAAGTCGGCGGGAGTCGCGAGCATCAGCGAGCCGGCGTCTTCGTCCGGAACGGTGACGATTCCTCCTGCGGCATGGAACTGGGGATCGACGA
This sequence comes from uncultured Actinomycetota bacterium, assembly GCA_963737695.1. Classification (GTDB taxonomy): domain Bacteria; phylum Actinomycetota; class Actinomycetes; order Frankiales; family Frankiaceae; genus DATAZK01. The sequence goes on along the minus strand of CAVTTQ010000008.1, from coordinate 471,572 downwards.
TCAGGTCGTTGACCGAGTTGACCGGCGACCAGATGAAGTCCTTGTCCTGCTCGAAGATCTCGGCCCATTCATCGAGAGTCTTGGTCAGGAAGATCTCGTCCAGGGCAGCAATCATCTGCTCGGCGTTCTCGGCCCGCAGCGCAGCCGTGGAGTACGGCGAATCGACCAGCCACTCCGGATGCCCGACCGCGCGCGCCAGGGGAGGCCAGTGTCGCTCAACCTCGAGGCCGACGATCCAGAAGCGCTTGCCGTCGCCGGCGGTGTAATTGTTCATCGCCGGGTTGCGCATGTTGTGCCGGCGTCCGACCTGAATGTTGTAACCCCACATCAGTGCGACGTTCACATCGAAGCCGATGGTGTACGCGCCCTGCCGCAGCAGCGACGTGGTCACGAGCTGACCCTCGCCGGTGCGCTGCTTGTGGACCAGCGCGGCGCTGATCATGGCTGCCGCCGTCATGGCGACGGAGTGGTCGCCCATGCCTCCACGCTGAAAGGGCAATTCGCTGCCGGGGGGTGCCAGGGCGTCGGCGATGCCTGAGCGCGCCCAATAGGCAGCAATGTCGTAGGCCCGCCGGTTGGCATCGGGCCCCTCCACCCCGTAGCCGGTGACCAGGGCGTAGACGAGGCCGGGGTTTTCCGCCAGAACCTCTTCGGAGGCCAGCCCGATGCGCGCCAAGGCATCCAGGCGGATGTTTGTCAGGAAGACGTCTGCTTCCGCGATCAGATCGCGGACGATCGCCTGCCCGGCCTCGGAGCTGAGGTCGATGGCGATGCTGCGTTTGGACCGGTTGTCCAAGTCAAACGGTGGATTGGTGCCGTCATCGACGCCGAGCATGCCTCCGAAGGTGCGCGCCGGGTCACCGGCCGGCGGCTCGATCTTGATGACTTCGGCGCCCCAGTCGGACAGGATTCCACCCGCTCCCGGACCGGCGACCCACATGCCGAGCTCGACGATGCGGATGCCGGTGAGCGGGCCTTGGTTAGGTGCGGGAGGCGTGGAGGCGATTGATGTGTCCGGCATCGGCGCGGCGTCACTCATCCAATGGCGATGGGATTGACCGGGCTGCCGCTGCCGCCGGTGACGAGCATGGGCGCGACGACGAGCAGCGACGAGTAGCACTTGTCGGCGGCCATCGGCGAGAGCACCAGATGCTCGATGAGTGGGATGCCGAGCTTGACGAGCAGTTCGATGTGGACCGCCAGGAAACGGTCGTCGTCGAACGGGATGCACTCGATGGCGGCGTTGTCCGAACCGACGGCGGCGAGGTCGTTGTCACGGATGAAGTCGACGCAGGACAGCGACAGCCCGGGCTGGGCGAAGGGGGGCGGGGTGCCCTCGGCAGCCAGCCGGCCGAAGAGGTCAAGCCATCCGGTGCGCACCAGCAACGCGTCGCCGGCCTCGACCGAAACCCCTTGCGCCTTAAGGCAATCCTCGATTTCGGTGCCACTGATCTTGTAGCCCGGTTCCAGGCATTCGACGCCCTGGTGGCCTGCCAGATCGGCGAGTACGGCGCGGGTGGCGAACCCACCTGAAGCGCCGATGCCGCAACGGCCGGCGCCGTTCTGCGAGGCGAACGTGTCCTTGGAGAAGCCGTTGTACATCTGCCCGTCGGAGTAGACGTGACAGAGAGCGTCAAGGTGGGTTCCGTTGTGCGCAGCGATGACGAGTACGTCCTCGTTGGCCCCGAGGCCCTCGGGCGCCCCGTAGGCGGAGAAGTTCGCCTCGTCGGTCTGGCTGCTGAGAGTGAGCCGCTGGGGTGCACCCCGGTAGTCGAAAACGGGGACGCCGGCGCGCTGCACCGGCAGCCCGAGGTTGTAGACCTTGCCGGTGGTGGCCGCCTGGGTGGCGCGCAGCACCACCTCGGGGGTCAGGAGGTTGAGAGCGCCGCGCTCGTCATCCTCGCCCCACCGTCCCCAGTTGCCGGTCTTGGCGACGCTGCCTGACGTCGAGCTACTCGAAGGACTGGTGATGGTCATCTGCACACCTTCCGGAAGGGTTCAGCGGTTGGTCGAACCGAGATCGACGGGGATCTGCGCACCGGTGAGATACCGCGATTCGTCGCTGGCGAGCCAGGCCACGACGCCGGCGACGGCCTCGGGCTTCATCGACTCGTGCGGCAGGGTGTTCATGAAAAGCGGGCCGAGCGTGGTCGCGTGCTTCGTGATCAGCTGGAAGAGTCCGTCGACGTTCATCATTTCGGTCCGCACGCCTGCGGGATGGATGCTGTTGACCCGGATGTCGTACTGGCCGAGCTCGTTCGCCAGACCCCGCGTGATCCCGACGACGCCGTGCTTGGCCGCCGTGTAGGCGAGTGTGAACGGCTGACCCTTCAAGCCGGCCGAGGAGCTGGTCAGGATGATCGACCCGCCGGTGCCCTGTTTGATCATGTGCGGGACCGTGGCGCGGACGGTGTGGAAGACGCCGGTCAGGTTCACGTCGATGAGCTCGTTCCAGGCTTGTGAGCTCAGCTCCCAGGCGTTTCCCCACGACAGGATTCCGGCGTTGGCCACGACGATGTCGATATGTCCGAATTCGGCGACGGCGTCAGTGCCGAGGGCTTCCAGGCCATCAAGGTCACGGACGTCGACCTGGCGGGCCAGCACGCGCTGCCCGGTCTTCTCGACCAGACGCACCGTTTCGGCCAGGTCGTCGGGGGTAGCAGCGACGACACCGTTGGTGGGCACTGGAGCGCAGATGTCTGAGATCACGATATCGGCGCCCTCTTCGGCGAGGCGGACTGCGTGCGCCCGGCCCTGACCGCGAGCGGCCCCCGTAATGAAGGCCACCCGGCCTGTGAAACGCCCCATGAAACGTGCCGCCCTTTCGTCTGCTGACTGTGCAGCCAGCGGCGGCAGCCTATCGCGCCCGGGCGCAGGCTCGAGCGGCTGGGCCTCGCACAGCCGGGGTCGAAAGGCCAGCCCCCGATCGGTGCTTGACGCACGCGTGTGGCGCTGTCACGTTGTTCGACGTTGAGACCGGGCATTCGTATATGCGAACATCTTGTCGACCGCGGGAAAGAAGGCCTCGTGAAACTTGACGTCCTGTATGAGGTGGATGCACCCAAACCGTGGGGCCGTCCGCATCCTTACGGCCAGCGCGACGCCGAGCGCCGTGCCTACCGCGAGGCGATCGAGCAGATCCGTCTGGCGGACAAGGTCGGGTTCAACACCATCTGGGCTGTGGAGCACCACTTCCGTGAGGGCCGGTCGCACTGCCCTGCTCCGGAAGTCCTGCTCGGACATCTGGCCGGCCTGACGGAACAGATCGGGCTGGGTTTCGGGGTCACGCTGACACCGTTCGGCTTCACTCCGCCGCAGCGCATCGCGGAGAAGGTGGCCGCAGTGGATCTGCTCTCGGGCGGGCGGGTGCAGTGGGGCACGGGTCGCTCGACGCCGATGGAGCAGACCGCCTTCGGGGTCGACCGCGAGAAGTCCCGTGACGACTGGGCGGAAGCGATCCAGATCGTCTGTGGCATGTGGCGCGAAGAGTATTTTGAATACGAGTCGGAGCGATTCAGTTTTCCGAAGCGGATGGTCACTCCCAAGCCGTGGCAGGATCCGCATCCGCCGTGCTGGATGGCCGCAACCTCGAACGGATCGGCCGAGGTTGCCGGCAAAAATGGGCTCGGTCTGCTTTCCTTTTCGATCATGCAGCCGCTCGAGGTGATGGCCGCTCAGGTAGAGGCCTACCGCAAGGCGGCCTTGACGGCGACCCCGCTGACCGACGTGACCACTAACAAGGTGGCCGCGTACACCCTCGTGCACATCCGCGATGACAAGCACCCGGCCGACCGTCAGGTCTGGGATTCGGTCGCCTGGTGGTATCGCAATCTTGCGCAGTTCACCCTCGACTGGGAGCTGCCGCATCTCTCGCCGGAGGAGCGCGATAGTGCCTTCCCGCTGCTCAATCCCATGCTCAAGGGCGAAGTGCCGGTCGAGACCTTCGATGCCGCCGACATGATCGTGATCGGCGACGTGGACACCTGCGTCCGCAAGATGAAGCACTACGCCGACCTGGGGATCGACGAGCTCATCTGTTACGTCCAGTGGGGTTTCCTGGACCACCAGGACATCCTTCGCACCATCGAAGTACTCGGTAAGGAAGTCATTCCGGAGCTGGCTGCCTACCAGCCGAAGGCGTCGGCCACGGCAGCGTCAGGAGCCACGGCATGACACGCACGGACAGTTCGCCGGTCCCCGACTTCCAGGGCCGGATCCGGCTGGACGGCAAAGGCGTCGTTGTCGTGGGCGCCGGTGCGGGCATCGGACGCCAGACCGCGCACGCGATGTCACAAGCCGGCGCCCGGGTGGTCTGCGTCGACCTGGAGAAGGACCTGGCCGAAGAGATTGCCGCTGAAATAGGCGGAATCGCGTGGGCCGGAGACGCGACCGACCGGTCGGAGATGGAGCGGCTGGTACGCGATTCGGTCGCGGCGCTCGGAAAAGTCGACTCGGTGGTCGACATCATCGGGATGTCGCGCTATGGCGGGCTGATCGACATCGACGATGACGAGTGGGACTGGCACTTTCGGATCGTGCTTCGCCACGCGCAACTGATCACCCAGCTCTTCGGCCGGCTGCTGGCCGAGACCGGCGGCGGAACCCTGGCGTTCGTCGCCTCGGTGTCAGGTATTACTGCGGCCCCGCAGCACGCTGCCTACGGGGCAGCCAAGGCGGGCCTCATGTCGCTGGTCCGTTCCACGGCAGAAGAGCTCGGACCGCTGGGTGTACGCACTAATGCCGTAGCTCCCGGGGTCGTCTGGACTCCCAGGGTGTCGTCCTACCTCGGCGAGGAAGGCAAGGCCAGAAACGCCGCCAATGCGCCGCTTCGACGGGTTGCGCAAACCTCCGACATCGCCGGGCCGCTGCTCTTCTTGGTCAGCGACCTCTCGGCTTACGTCAATGGCCAGACCCTCACCGTGGACGGCGGCGTCGGCGTGAAGTTTCCGTACCCGTTGCCGGATGTCGAGCTTTAAGTGGGGGAGGACGCTGTGTTGCACGCCGAGGCATTGCGAGGGGCCGCGTGGCCGGGGGACGCGCAGACCCCTTACCCGCGTGCGGATCCGGCCGATCTCGCCCGGCTGCCGGGTGACACGTGGGGCACGGCGGAGCTGCCGGTCGGCGTCAGGCTCGAATTCGTCGGTGACGCCAAGGCGATCGAGATCGACTACACCTGCCTGACGCAAGATCTCGGCTATCGGGGTGCCGGTGCCGGCACGAGCTTCCTGGCCTGGCGCGGCGAGCAGCAGGTAGGCGCGGAGGTGGCCCTGTTCGAAGGGGGCACCGCGGTGCTGTCGTTGGAGGGGGCGGACGACGGCCAGGTCGTCACCGTCTACCTTCCCGAGGGCATGCGGCCGACGATTTTCGAGGTTCGGCCGGTCGACGGAAGCCTGGAAGCCGCTCCCCGCGGCCCGCGCTGGATCGCCTACGGCGACTCCATCACCGAGGGCTGGGTGGCATCCGGCCCGCCGCATTGCTGGCCGGCCATTGCCGCCCGCAGGCACGGCCTGGACGTCGTCAACCTCGGATACGCCGGCTCGGCTCGCGGTGAGATCGCCACCGCGGAGCAGATCAGCGCCTTGGACGCGGATGTCATCTCGCTGGCCTACGGCACCAACTGCTGGACCCGCACGCCGCACAGCGCGGAAATGTTTCGAACCGGGCTGCAGGCCTTCCTCGCGATCTTGCGCCAGGGGCACCCGGACACTCCCATCGTGGTGGCCAGCGCCGTGATTCGACCCGACGCGGAGACCACGCCTAACCGGCTCGGTGCCACGCTTGCAGATCTGCGGGCCGAGACCGAGGTCGTGGTCGAGCGACTTCAGAAGGCGGGGGAGACGCAGCTTCATCTGGTGAGAGGGCTGCCGCTTCTCACCGCAGACCTGCTGGCCGACGGTGTGCATCCAGCCGACGAAGGTCATCGGCTGCTGGCCGCCGGCATCGGCGACGTGGTTGCCCGGGTGGCCGGCGGTGTGGGCGCTGCCGGCGCACAGACCTTGGTGCAGTGACGCGAGGCAGCCCCAGTGTCGACCGGGCGGTCGGGGTGCTGACGCTGCTCAGCGCCGCCCCCGACCGGAGTTTCACGCTGGCCGAAATCGTGCGGCAGACAGCGCTTTCCAAGGCCACCTGTCACGCCCTGCTCGCCTCACTCGTCGAGGCCCGCTGGCTGCTCCGCCATCCCGCCGGGCCGAGCTACCGCTTGGGCCCTGGCCTCATCGCGCTGGGGGAGGCCGCCCGCGGGGGCTACCCAGAGCTGCCCTACGCTCAGGACAAGATGCGTGAGTTAGGCACGGAACTCGGACTTGAATGTCTGGCGAGCGCGGTGGTCGACACCGAGATCCTGATCTTGGCCAAGAGCGGTGCGCCGGCACCACTGGCAGTCAGCGCCGTCGTCGGTCAACGAGTGCCGTTGGTGCCCCCGCTGGCGACGGTGTTTTTTGCCTGGGCACCCGATCTGGCAATCGCGCAGGCATTCGGCGCCGTGACGGTCACCGACAGCTATCGGCTTGCTCTGCAGGCCGCCCGCGAGCGCGGGTACGCAGTCGGGCTGGAAAACCCGGCACGCGAACGGCTGGGGCGCAGCTTGGTCGCGCAGCTGGCGCAGGGACAATTGACCGGTCCCGAGGTCGGCCAGCTGGTGAATGCACTGGCCGATGAGGACTACCAGCTGATTCACGCCGCCCCTGGCACCGAATACTGGCTGAGCTATCTGGCGGCCCCGATTTTTGACGCGGCCGGTCGGGTGAGCCTCGCCCTCACGCTGGTGGGATTCTCCAGCCCGCTGCAGGTCGAGGAGATCCATCGCCAGGGCCTTCGCCTTCGCGCTGCGGCGGACTCGGTCACCGCAGCCGTCCACGGCCGCGCCCCGGCGCAAGCGCGTACCCCCGTCACCCCCGCTCTTCAGGAGGCCGTCCGATGAGAGGTGTCGCGTGAGCCCGGAATCGCATTTTGCAGACGCATTCGCGCTGGATGGACGGGTAGCCGTCGTGACCGGTGCAGGTAGCGGCATCGGCGCCGCCACTGCTCGCCTGCTCGGTTCAGCCGGCGCCACCGTGATCTGCGCCGACCGCAGCGGTCCGGGCGCCGAGGCCACGGCCAAATTGATCGAGCAGGAAGGCGGCGTGGCCACCCCGTGCGAGATCGACGTCGTCGACCGCTCTGCCGTCTTCGAACTCGCCTCCGAGGTCGACCGTCAGCACGAGCGGCTCGACATCTGGTGCAACGTCGCCGGCGTCATCGATCAGGTGCTGGTCGCGGATATGACGGACGAGCAGTTCAATAACGTTTTCGACATCAATTTCCGCGGCGCGATGTACGGCTGCCAGGCAGCGGTGCAAGCTATGACGGCCGCCGGACGCGGCTCCATCATCAACATGTGTTCAGGTGCGATTGACACGCCGGCTCCTACGCTCGCGGCCTATGCCGTCAGCAAGTCGGCGCTTGCGCAGTTGACGAAGACACTGGCCGTGGAGGTCGGGACGTACGGGATCCGGGTCAACGGAGTGGCGCCGGGCTTCACCAACACGGCTATGACGGCCCGCCACTACGTCCGTGATGACGGCACGGTGGATGAGGATCGCCGCCTGGCGGCCGTAGAGCCGCGGCGGCTGCAATCGCCCCTGGGCGTGGTCGGTGAACCCGAGGACATCGCGTACACGGTGCTGTATCTGGCCAGTGACGCGGCGCGATTTATAACAGGTCAGGTAATACGCACCAACGGCGGCGTTGCTATGCCATGGTGACTGCTAGAGAGTGATCTGACTCTCACTCAGGTGCGATGCTACAACCCAATAGTTCACCGCGTGCATCACCAGCGCTCGACGAATAGTTCAACACCGGTAACAAAAAACGGCACTCCGCACGGACCCACGGATCCCGGATACTCAGTCACCAGAAGGAGCGGACGATGGAGTTCGGCATCTTCATTCAGGGCTACACGCCTGAGTACCGTCGCGCCGGCAATCCCGATGCGGAGCATGACGCTTTCGCCTACGACATCGCGGCGGTCCAAGCTGCCGACAAGGCAGGTTTCAAGTACGTCTGGGCGTCAGAGCACCATTTCCTGGACGAGTACTCGCACTTGTCGGCGAACGAGGTGTTGCTCGCCTACCTCGCGGCCACCACCGAGCGGATTCATCTTGGATCCGGAATCTTCAATCCATTGCCTCAGGTGAGTCACCCGGCGAAGGTGGCCGAGAAGGTGGCGATGCTTGACCATCTGTCGAACGGTCGCTTCGAGTTCGGCACCGGCCGCGGCGCCGGCAGCCATGAGATTCTCGGATTTCTGCCCGGCATGACGGATCTGTCCGGCACCCGCGAGATCTGGGAAGACGTCATCGGCGAGTTCCCGAAGATGTGGATGCAGGACACCTATGAGGGTTATGACGGCAAGTTCTGGAGCCTTCCTCCCCGCAAGATTCTCCCCAAGCCGAGGCACAAGCCGCACCCGGCCATGTGGTACGCCGCCGGCAATTCATCGTCATATGAGATGGCCGCGCACAAGGGGCTTGGCGTCCTCGGGTTCTCGGTCGGCGATTTCGCTGACGCCGAACGTGCGGTCGGGTCCTACAAGAAGGCGATTGCCGGCGCGGAGCCGATCGGCGCTTTCGTCAACGACAACCTGATGTGCTGCATCGCCGCGTACGTTGCCGAGGACCGGGAAGCGGCCTACCGGTCCTACATCGAATCCCGTCCTAACTACCTGGTATCAAACGTGTTTCGCTATCACGACACGTTTCCGCATCCGCCTCATGTGCCGCAGTGGCCGGACCGGATTCCCGAGCCGACGCGCGATGACATCCAGAGCTATCTCGACGCCGGGGCCCTGCTGCTCGGCGATCCCGATGACGCGCTGGCTCAGGCGAAGGTCTGGGAATCGATCGGGGTCGACCAGCTGACCTTCGGCGTGGGGCCGGCCCCGATCGAAGAGCTCGTTCGCACCATCGAGCTGCTCGGCGAACACGTGATCCCCAAGATAGACACCGACCCGCAACACCGCACCACGGCAATGCGCCGTGCAGCGGTCAGCAGCTAGACCCGAGCAGACGAACCGAGAACGAAGGCCATGACTACCCAAGTGAGTGCCCAACCCGCCGTCCTCGAGGCAAGGTCGATCGGCAAGCGTTTTGGCGGCGTCACCGCCCTGGACGACGTGTCGGTCTCGGTGGCCCGCGGTGAGGTTTTTGGGCTCATCGGTCCCAACGGCGCGGGCAAGACGACGCTGTTCGACGTGCTCTCCGGCGTCCAGCACGCGAGCGCCGGACGGGTCATGTTCGAAGGTGACGACATCACTCGCCGGACCGCGACGTGGCGGGCGCGCCATGGTCTTCGCCGGACCTTTCAAAAGCAGCAGCCCTTCAGCCACCTGACCGTCGAGGACAACCTGATGGTTGCGGTGGAATGGCGCGGTGGTGGCGGCGGCGTAGTGGCAGACATGGTTCGCTTTCCGCTCCGCAAGCGAAAGGAGCATGCCCGGCGCGCCAATGCTCTGGAAGCGCTCGAGCTCTTTGGCCTCAGCGCCCTTGCCCGGCAGAAGGCGGGTCGGCTGACTATCGGCCAGATCCGGCTGCTGGAGCTGGCGCGTGCGGTGGTTGACGAGCCGCGGGTGCTGCTCCTGGATGAGCCGACGTCCGGCCTCGCCGGAGAAGAGATCGGCTTTCTGGCAGCCGCGTTCGAGAAGATCAAGGCCGAGCGCACCTGCGCCGTCCTGCTGGTGGAGCACGACATGGCGTTCGTCATGCGTGAGTGCAGCCGGGTGATGGTTTTGAATCTTGGCCGCAGGCTCGCGGAGGGCACGCCTGACGAGATTCGCAGTAATCCTGAGGTCACCGCCGCCTATCTGGGATCGAGTGCTGCATGAGCAAGCTGTTTGCGCTAGTCCTGTCCGGAATTGTCACCGGCGGCTTGTACGCGATGCTGTCGTCGGGTCTGGTGCTGACCTATCAGGTCGCCGGCGTCTTCAACTTCGCGCAGGGTGCAATGGCGTTCGTCTGCGCCCTGATGTTCTATGAGCTGAACACCTTCGCCGGCTGGTCGATCGTGCCGGCGGCTGCGGTGACGGTCCTGGTGTTCGCTCCCTTGCTGGGGGCCGTTCTGGACCTGGTCATGCTGCGCCGGCTTGCCCGGGCGGGCGTCACAGCACAGATCGTGGCAATGATCGGATTGACGATTGCTTTGCCGGCGGCCGGACTGTTCATCGTCGATGAAGCGAACCTCGGAACCACCACGAACGTCACTACTCCGCCGGGTCTGGGTCCGACGCCGCCAAAGGTGTGGCATCTGACCAAAGAAGTGCCGTTCGACACCAACCAATTGGCAATCCTTTCGGCAGCGGCGTTCTCGGCGTTGCTGCTGTGGGTGCTGGTACGCCGCACGCCTTTGGGGCTTCGCATGCGCGCGTGCGTCGACCGGCGCGATCTCGCGTCGCTTCGTGGGGTTGACCCGGGCCGGTCGTCGCTGGTCGCATCGATGTTGTCAACGACGATCGCCGGTTTGGCGGGGGTGCTGGCCGCACCGCTGCTCTCGCTCGGGCCCGACACCTATACCGAAGCCATGCTGATCTCGGCAGCGGCGGCGGTCTTCGCCCGGTTCACCAGCATCCCGCTGGCATTCACTTTTGGTTTGGCGATCGGAGTGGTCCAGAACCTGATCGCGGGTTACGTGACCCCGCATGTCAGCTTCCGCGGGCTGTCGACTGCGGCGCCGTTCATTCTGATCTTCATCGGGTTGTTGATCTTGAATGCGAGTCGGACAAGGGTCGCGGGCACCGTGTCGGACGAGAAACCGCGAGATCTCGACATCAGTTCGCTGCCGTTATGGCGGCGCGCGGGCCCTTGGACGGTCGGCACGATTCTGCTCGTGATCTGGCTGTTCGTGGCCAACGACCTGTGGCTCGATTACACGACCTCAGGTCTATGTCTGGCGCTGGTCTTCGTGTCGTTCACTGTGGTGACCGGTATCGGCGGAATGGTCAGCCTGGCGCAGGCCACCTTCGTCACTTCTGCGGGGTTGTCGGCCGGTCTCTTCATCTACCACGGCTGGCCTTTCATCCTCGCGCTGCTGGTGGGCACCGCGATCGCGGGCGTGGTCGGAGCGCTCGTGTCGCTCCCCGCACTTCGCTTGGGCGGGCTTCCACTTGCGCTCTCGACCCTGGCGATCGCTTTCATCGGGGATGGGCTCATATTCCAGCTCGAGTCGTTGAGCAATCAGAACCTCGGTGGCTGGACTTACCCCCGCCCCAAGTGGTTCGGCATCGACTTCGACAGCATCACTACTAACGGCAACCGCAATTACGCCTTGCTGGTGCTGGTGATCGTGCTGCTGGCGGTATGGCTGGTTCGCAACCTTGAACGTTCTCCGTCGGGACGGGCGATGCTGGCAGTCCGATCATCGCCGGTCGCGGCAGAGGCGTCAGGCGTCAATACGCCCCGGCAGAAGTTCATGCTGTTCACGATTTCGGCGCTGATGGCGGGTGCCGGCGGCATCCTGTACGCGGCCTACAAGGGCGGCGTCACCAACGGCGATCACACCGCGACCGAAGGTCTGATCTGGCTGGCGGTCGTGGTGACGTTCGGCGTTCGGCGGCCCGGTGCGGCAGTGCTCGCCGCCTTGGTCTACGGGCTGTCGCCGCACATCCTCAACGACTACATCACCACTAACCCCTACCTGCCGACCGTCCTTTTCGGACTCGGCGGCATCGGCCTGGCCAAGAACCCGGAGGGCTTCCTGGTGGATACGGCGGAAGAGTTCCGCAAGCTCTACCGCACCATCACCGCCAAGATGGGATGGGGAAAGTACGGCGCAGCGACCCGGGCCGCTCGAGCCGGCGAGCCGGTGCCGGCGCAGGATGCACCGATCCCCACCACAGCAGAATCGGAATCCAAGCTCCCCGCCTCAGCGTCCGCTCCGGCCGTCGCCATGCCTGCGTCGGACGCGCTGCTACAGGTGCGGGGGCTTCGCGCCGGCTACGACGGGGTCGAAGTGCTCCACGGCATCGACTTCGACGTAGCGGCAGGCTCGATCGTGGCCGTGCTCGGTCCCAACGGCGCGGGCAAGACCACCCTGTGCAACGCCATCACCGGCCTCATCGCCTCCGATGCCGGCACCGTGACCCTCGACGGCGCGAGCCTGTCGGGCCAGGCACCGTTCAAGCGCTCTCGTGAAGGGCTGGTGCTTGCGCCCGAGTCACGCGGGATCTTCGCCGGCCTGACCGTGGAAGAAAATCTGCGGCTGGTCCTCAACGCCGACGAACGTGAAGTCGTCTACAGCCGCTTCACCGCACTGCGTGAGCGGCGCAAGCTTCCCGCCGGTGTGCTGTCTGGCGGGGAGCAGCAGATGCTGACCCTCGCGCCGCTGCTGGCCAAACCGCCACGCGTGCTGGTGGCCGACGAACCCTCGCTCGGCCTGGCGCCACTGGTCATCGAGCAGGTGATGGACATCTTGCGGGAGATCGCCGCGACCGGCTGTGCCGTTCTGCTGGTCGAGGAGAAGCTGCACGGCATCGCCAACGTCGCCGAGCGAGTCATCGCGCTCGACCTGGGCGAGGTCGCCTGGACCAGAGACGCAGCCGACGTCAACGCCGCTGCTCTCGCCGCCACCTACCTCGGCGTCGACCGCGCGGTCGCCGCCCAGATGGAAACCGCCGTCCCCGACTCCGGCATGACGGCGACACACGGTGCCTGAGCGCACCCACAGATATGGATCAGCCGGATGGGCCGGTTGGCCAGTAAGGGCAAAGTTGCCCGACATGGAGGCACGATGAGGAGCAGAAAGACGGCCTTGGTGGCGATCGGCGCCTCGCTGGCGCTGTGCTTGGCTGCCTGTGGCAGCAGCTCAAGCGGCAGCAGCGGAGGTTCGGGTGGCAGCAGTAGTGCACCCGCCGGTAGCGGAGGCGGCAATGCAAATGCCGCTGAGGGGTTCACGGCCAACTCGATCACCATCGAGGGCGACATCGACAAGACCAGTGCGGGCGGGCAGTCCGAGGCGCAAGCTGACCTCGGCGCGAAAGCAGCCTTCACGGCGATCAACAAAACGGGCGGGGTGAACGGCCGCACGATCAATTACCTCGGGGCCGTTGACAACAAGCTCGACCCGGCGCAAGACCTCCCGACGGTCAAGAAGATCATCGAGCAGGACAAGGCCTTCGCCATCCTGCCGATGATCAGCCCCGTGCTTGCCCAGGGCGGCCAGTACCTGGTCACCAACAAGATCCCGTTCTTCGGTTGGGGCATCACGCCCGCCTTCTGCAACAACCAGGAAGGCTTCGGCTACACCGGCTGCCTCGTGCCACTGACCAAGACCAACGAGGTGTCGACCGCCTCTGCGGGCCTGGTGGACAAGGAACTGGGTATCCCCAACGGCAACGGCAAGACGGTCGCCCTCATCGCTGAGGACGACACCGCCGGCCAGTTCGGTGTCAAGGTGATCGAGGCCGCGTTCGTGTCCGACGGCTGGAAGGTCACTTACGACAAGGCCAGCATCCCGAACACCGCGGTCACCGACTACACGCCGTATGCCCAGGCCATCCTGACCTCCAATGGTGGCAAGGCTCCTGACGTCATGTTCCACGTGACCACGGTGCCTAACACGATCGGGCTCACCACGGCGCTCAAGAACGCCGGATTCAAGGGCCCGCAGGTCAATGCCGTCACCTACGACCCCAAGTTCCTCGTGGGTGCTTCCGGTCAGGCGCTGCAGGACGAGTACGTCTTCATCCAGTACGGCCCGTTCCAGAACGGGGCTGCCATCAACAAGCAGATGCTTGCGGATGTGCAGGCGGTTGACCCGAGCATCAAGCAGCTGACGCAGGACATCGCGATCGGCTACTACTCCGCTCAGATCTTCCTCAACGACCTGAAGAAGACGGGCAAGACCCTGAGCCGCGCGAGCTTCCTCACGACGGCGAACGACGGGTCGACATACTCGATCCCTGGTGGAATCGGAAACATTTCCTTCCCGACTGCTCACCAGAACTCGGTGCCATGTGGCTCGCTCGTGCAGGTCAAGGGTTCCGCCTATGTCCAGGCGGTTCCGCTCACCTGCTTCAAGAACGTGCCGCTCTCGGTGCTGGGTAGCTAGCACTAGCTCACGGCAGTAACGCAGCCGCCGGCCGGGGAGATCCGGCCGGCGGCTGTCTGCCTTTCCGGTGGGTTTCCACTGCTTGGAGATTGACATGACCGACGCTGCGGCTGACATCGAAGCGATCAAGGCGCTGAAGGCGCGCTACTTCCGGTTGATGGACACCAAGGACTGGGACGGCCTGTCCGGCGTCTTCACCGAGGACGTGGTCATCGACGTGTCCGAGGAGGGCAGCGAGATCGTCCACGGGGTGGCCGCTTACATGCCGTTCCTACGAGACGCGATCGGTGAGGTCACAACCGTCCACCACGGGCACATGCCGGAGATCGTGCTGACGTCGCCGTCGACGGCGACGGGCATCTGGGCGATGGAGGACAAGCTCTGGTGGCCGGAGGGGTCGCCGATCAAGCACTTGCACGGCTATGGCCATTACCACGAGACGTATGAGAAGTCCGGCGGCGAGTGGCGCATCAAGACGCTGAAGCTGACCCGGCTCCGCCGCGACTTCGTGACTGCCTAGCGCGTCGGCCTGCCTCGATCACTAGTCAGTAGCGGCTGCGCCCAACTCGCGCAGCCGCTTCTGGCAGTCACGCCAGGTGGTTTCGAGGATCTCGCGTACCGGCAGCACCTCATCGATGCGACCGGCTACCTGGCCGCTCATGGCATAGGCGGCGTTCATCTCGCCGCCGAAGTAGAGGTTCATGATGCCGTCGAGCGACAGGGGAGGCGGGACCTCCGCACGCTCGGCACTCGTGGACAGGTCGGTGCGCAGCGTTCGCATCGCGGGCTTGCCGTAACGGTTGACGACGATCGTGTCTGTCTCTGCCGCGGCCAGCACGGACTGCTTCCAGTTGTCGTGGACGGGCGATTCGGCGGCGGTCAGCATCCGGGTGCCCATCTGCACGCCCTCGGCGCCAAGCGCGAATGCCGCCGCCATGGAGATGCCGTCACTGACACCGCCCGCGCAGACCAGCGGCACGTTCGACTGCGGCGGCGATCAGGGGCACCAGCACCATCGACGAGGCGCCGTTGGGGTTCTTGAAACCTCCGCCCTCGACGCCCTCGATGACGAGCCCGTCGACCCCGGCGGCGATCGCCTTGAGGGCACCGTGCAGGGTGGGCACGACGTGAAAGACCGTGATGCCAGCCTCTTTGAGGACCGGCACCAGTCTGGCCGGGTCACCGGCCGACGTCGTCACGAAGCGCACATCGTGGCCGAGGACGAGATCGACCGTCGCCTTGAAGGCCTCGGCATCGCGAATGAGCAGCCCCGCGATGTTGACGCCCCAGGGCTTGTCGGTCAGGTCGCGCATCTTCGCGAACTCGCCCGACACCTGATCGAGGCGTCCCGAAGACGTCTCGACGATGCCCATGCCGCCGGCGTTCGACACGGCTGACGCGAGTTGGGCTCGCGCGATATAGCCCATGGGGGCCTGGATGATGGGGATGTCGATGCCGAGCAAATCGGCAACTCTGGTCTGCACCGCTCAGCTTTCGATCTCGGACTGATCGCCCGACCAGAGGGTGTGGAAGGTGCCTTCGCGGTCTGTTCGGCGGTAGGTGTGCGCTCCGAAATAGTCCCGCAGGCCCTGGATGAGCGCGGCGGGCAACCGCTCTGCGCGTACCCCGTCGTAGTAGGCCAGGGATGAGGAGAACGCGGGGGTGGGGACGCCTGAGAGTGCGGCGTCTGCCACGACCCGTCGCCAGGACGCCGCTGCGGTGTCGAGGATGTCGGTGAAGTAGGGGTCCGCCAGCAGCAGCGGCAGGTTCTCGTCGCGCTCGTAGGCCTCGGTGATCCGGTTGAGGAAGCGGGCCCGGATGATGCAGCCGCCGCGCCAGATGCGTGCCATCGCTCCGCGGTCGACGTTCCAGCCGAATTCTTCGCTGGCGGCGGCGATCTGGTCGAAACCCTGCGAGTACGCCACGACTTTCGAGGCGTACAACGCCAGGCGCACGTCTTCGATGAAGGCCTTCCGGTCGGCGACGGGCGCCGGCGCGGCGTGTCCGGGCAGCACGCCCACGGCCGCCGATCGCTGCTTCATGCCGCCCGACAGTGCCCGGGCAAAGGTGGCCTCCGCGATCCCCGTGATCGGAACCCCGAGGTCGAGCGCGTTTTGCACGGTCCAGCGGCCGGTGCCCTTTTGCTCTGCCTGGTCCACGACGATGTCGACGAAAGCCTTACCCGTCTTCGCATCGACATGGGCCAGCACGTTCGCGGTGATTTCGATGAGGTAGGACTCGAGGTCGCCCTTGTTCCATTCCGCGAACACCTCGGCGATCTCGCTTGCAGAGGCCCCCAGCCGCTCGCGCAGCAGGTCGTAGGCCTCCGCGATGAGTTGCATATCGGCGTACTCGATGCCGTTGTGCACCATCTTGACGAAATGGCCGGCCGCATCCGGTCCTACGTGCACGCAGCACGGAACGCCATCGACGTGAGCCGAGATCGACTCGAAGATCGGGCCGAGTTTGACGTAGGCCTGGTCCGACCCGCCCGGCATGATGCTCGGCCCGTTGAGCGCTCCCTCTTCGCCGCCGGAGACGCCGGTGCCGACGAAGTTGAGCCCGATCTCCTTCAGCGCCTTCTCGCGGCGCAGCGTGTCGGTGAAATGGGCGTTGCCGCAGTCGATCACGATGTCGCCCTTGTCCAGCAGGGGCACCAGTTCGTCGATGACGGCGTCCGTGGGGCCGCCGGCCTTGACCATGATGATGATGGCCCGCGGCTTGGACAGTGACGCGACGAAATCCTCGATCGACTCGCTCGGCAGGAAGGTCCCTTCACTGCCGTGCTTGTCGACCAGGTCCGTGGTTCGTCCGTAGCTGCGGTTGTGCAGCGCGACCGCATGGCCGTGATGAGCGAGGTTTCGGGCCAGGTTGCGCCCCATGACCGCTAGGCCGGTCACTCCGATGTCGGCCGGGCCGATGCTGGATTTGTCTGCTTGCTGCTCAGAAGCCATGGCCTCAGTCTGCCCTGAGCCGATCGGGGATCAGTTGCCGGGCGTAGGCAGCCACGACACGTGCCCGGCGAGCAGGGCATAGCCGACGAAGGCGACCGTATCCATGATGGCGTGGGCGACGATGAACGGCGTCGCGCGCTTCCACCGCAGGAAGAGCAGCCCGAACACCAGGCCCATGGCGAAGTTGGCCGCGAAGCCGCCGAACCCTTGGTAAAGGTGGTAGCTGCCACGCACCGCCGCCGCCACGACCAGCGTCCGGGGGGCGCTCCAGCCCAGCTGGCCGAGCCTGCGTATCAGATAGGCGAGCACCAGAACTTCTTCGACGATGCCGTTCTGGGTCGCCGACAGGATCAGGACCGGGATGCGCCACCAGACGTTGGGCAGGTCTTCGGGCACCACGGTCAGGTTCGCCCCGGACGCGTGGACGATGAGGTAGAAGGCGAGACCGGTACCGCCGACCACGGCCGCGACCGCCACGCCGCGCAGCACATCGCGTCGGGGTTGGCCGGCGTCGATTCCCAGATCGGCCAGGCTTTCGCCCGAGCGCATCAAGAAATGCGCCACCAGCAACACCGGCACGAGGCCGATGGCGATGCCGGTGAGCTGCAGCGCAAGGTCAAGCCACGGTCGGCCCGGGGCCTGCGAACCGTTGAGCAGCGCCGTCTGCGCTTTCAGCGCCTTGCCGTTGGTGAGATCTGCCAGCAGGTGCAGGAGTGCATTGATGCCGGAAGCCCCGAGTGACAGGCCGAAGACCAGCCAGATCTCCTGCACCAGCCAACGGCGGGGAATCGGCGGCATCGGCGCCGGAGTCACCGAGGGAACGAGCTGCACGGGCGGGAGGCTCCTGTTAGGGGTTGCGATTTTCAGCCGTTGCACAGTCTGGCACCCATTACCGAGAGAATGCTGATCCACAACAGGAGCACATCGGAGCGCGCGCATTCTCAAGGTATGGGCGGATTTGTCGACGGATATCTGTGCCCGATGGACCCGCTGGCGATCCCGCTGACGCGGATTTCGACGAGTTGGCGCTCGCCGCAGCGACGGCCGCCGGCATGCCGACCGCGTTGGTCACCCTGGCGCGCGGTGAGCGGCTCTGGTTTCGTGGCCGGGCCGGATTCGACCTGCGATTCGCTCCTCGCCGAGGGTCGTTCGGTGAGCAGGTCATTGAAGGCAAAGAGCTCGAGATCCACGACGCCCGGCTCGATCCGCGGTTCGCGGGACACCGTCTGGTGGCCGGCGAACCGCATCTGCGCTTCTACGCCGGCTTCCCTCTGCAGCTGCCGACCGGAGAGACGGTCGGTTCGCTGAGCGTCATCGACTACCAGCCGAGCCAGCTGGACGAATCAAAGCGGATGCTGCTTCGCGTCCTGGCCCGGCAGGTCGTCGCCCAGCTGGAATTACGGCGCCAGCAGGCCCTGGCGGCCGAGGTGGACCAGCACCTCAGCCGTGTCGAAGCGCGCTATCACCAGCTCGCGGTCCGGCAGTTCGCGGAGGCGCAGGCGCTGGCGCAGATCGGAAGCTGGGAGTGGGACATCACAACGGGGCGGGTGACCTGGTCGCCGCAGATGTTCCGCATCTTCGGGATGACCGACACCGCCAAGCGCGGCGATGGGGTGTCGCCGGACGCCATGCACACGCTGATCCACCCGGAGGACCGCGGCCGGGCCTTTGCCTTCTCCCGCGGAATGCTCAAGCAAGGTGGGCGCGACCACCTACAGGTGCGCACCCTGGGTGTGGACGGTAGCGAGCGTCACGTCGACGGCTGGGTCGAGCTGGAGCAGGACCCCGTCACGCACCGCAGCCTTCGCGCCTGGGGGACCCTGCAAGACGTCACCGATCGAGTCCACCGCGACGCCGCACTTGCCGAAAGCGAGCAGCGCCTCCGCCTCACCATCGAGACCAGCCCGGTGGGTTTCGCTCTCATCGGCCTCGACGGGCGCTGGTTGCAGGTCAATGCGGCTATGGCCCGCATCGTCGGCTATTCGCGCGCCCGCCTGATGGAGTTGCGCTTCCAGGACATCACGCATCCCGATGACGTCGAAGCCGACCTGGTGCTGTTTGCCGACCTGGCTGCCGGCCGCCGTGATTCCTACCGGCTCGACAAGCGCTACGTGCACTCCAGCGGTCGCGAGGTCTGGGTGAGCCTGACCGCCAGCCTGGTGCGCCGCGCAGACGGTCAGCCGTTGCACTACGTCGCCCAGGTCGAAGACATCGGTGAGCGGCGGCGTGCGACTGCCGAGCTGCAGGCCGAGCGCGACTTCTCCGGCGCCTTGCTGGCGGCCATGCACGACGGATACGTCTACCTCGAACAGGGCACGATCGTCGTCGTCAACGACGTCTTCTGCCAGCTGACAGGGCTCTCCAAGGAAGCCCTCGTCGGCACCAGCGCGCCCTTCCCCTTCTGGGCGCCCGAGGACGCCGAGAAGGGAGCTGCCCTGCTCCGCCAGGTGATCAACGACAAGACCGGTCAGGTCGATCTGCCCATCACCCGTGCCGACGGAACCCGTTTCGAGGCCTCAGTCCAGTTGCAGCCGGTACGCCGGCCGGGCGGTCGAGTCAGGGGATATGTCGCGTTGATCCGCGACATCACCGATCGCAACCAGCAAGAGCGGCGGCTGCGTCACCAGGCTGATCACGATGGGCTCACCGGACTGCTCAACCGGGCGGCGTTCCATGTCCGGCTCACCGAACGGGTGGCGTCCGCGCATGCCTCAGGCGCCCAGCTCAGCATCGCCGTACTCGATCTGGACCGATTCAAAGCCGTCAACGACACGCATGGGCATTCCGCGGGTGACGCGGTGCTCGCGGAATTCGCCGATCGACTGCGGGGTCACGCTCGCGGCGACGACATCATTGGCCGGCTCGGCGGTGAGGAATTCGGCTGGGTCATGAGCGATACGGGGCGGGAGGAAGCGCTCGCCGCGCTCGGTCGTACTGTCGACGCCGTGCGACGACATCCTTTTCCCCACATCGGCCGGCTGACCTTCTCCGCGGGAGTAGCCGAGCTGCAGACCTTCGGTGCCGGACCGGAAGGCCCGCTCCTCGGCGAGACCGCTTTGGGCGTGCTGCAACGCGCGGACGAAGTGCTGTATTGCGCCAAGGCTGCCGGGCGCGACTGCGTACTTGCTGCGTGAGCGGGGACGGCCCTGTCATCAGGGCAGACGAGTGGTTCTCCCACCAGATCGTCGAGACGCAGGCTTACGTCGCGCACGCCGATCGTTCGTGGACCGAGAAGGTCTGCGCCATGGCGGCGGCGCGTGACGGCTCGCTCCAGGTCGGTTTCGGCGTCGGCAAGTACACCAACCGCGGGGTGTTCGACGGGTATGCCAGCGTCTCCCGAGGAGGGGATCAATGGACGGTGAGGGCCAGCCGGCGCCTCGCGGACGCCCCGGAGAGATTGGCCGCCGGCCCGCTCGAGTACGAGATCATCGAACCGCTGCGCATGATCAGGTTCAGCTGCGCGCCCAACGACGTGGTTCCCATCGCCTTCGAGTGGACCTTCACCTCAGTGGTGCCACCGGTGCTGGAGGCGCGTGATCGCACTCGGGCCAGGGGCGGCTACCGGATGGACACCGAACTGCTGCGCTACCACCAGACCGGCCTGGCCACCGGATGGGTCGAAGTCAACGGCAAGCGCACCGACATCACCGCAGACGGCTGGTTCAGCACCCGTGACCACTCCTGGGGGGTTCGCCATGATGTCGGGCAGCCGCCGCCTGACCTCGAGCCCTCGTACGGCTTCGGTCCCGGTGTGGGCTTTCGCTTCTCCTGGTCGCCCATGCTGCTGCAGCGCGACGACGGCACGTACTACGCGATGCACCACCAATATCGGGAGACCAGCGCCTTCGGCTACCAGGAGCGCCGGTTCGAGGGCACTGTGGAGGCGCCCGACGGGTCGGTGGAGCAGATGGCGGCACTCGAACCGGACCTGCGCTATGACGTGAACAACCGGCGCATCCTGGGCGGCACCCTGAACTTCACGATGGCCGACGGATCAGCGCGCCCGGTGACGGTCGAAGCCATCGGCGACACCGGGGTGCATCTGGGGCTCGGGCTCTATTTCGGGCTCGACGGACATCATCACGGTGAATGGCGGGGGGAGCTGCACGTCGACGGCGAGCACGTTCCGGACTGCACGGACCCGGCCGTCGCCCCGCGAATCCATCAGATTCGTGACGCGGTCATGCGGGTGTCGGATCCGGTCGGCGGCGGCAGCGGCTGGTGCAACATGCAGACGATCATCATGGGCGAATGGCCCGACCTGGGCCTGACCGCTGAGACGTCGTTCATCTAGCTAGCTGGTGGCGCGCTCCGCTGCCGCGATGGCATTGCGAAAGAGCATCGCGACCGTGGTGGGACCCACCCCGCCGACCCGCGGCGTGATCGCCCCGGCGACGGCCTCGCAGCTCTCGTCTACGTCGGGCAGCAGCCGGCGGCCCTCGTAGCGGACGCCGCCCCCGATGACGACGGATCCCGGATTGACGTGCTCGGGCTGGATGATTCCGGGGACTCCGGCGGCGGCGACGAGAATGTCTGCGCGCCGCGTGTAGCGGGCCCAGTCCGCCACGCCGGTATGGACAACGGTGACCGCCGCATTGGCCGTCGGGCGCTTCTGGGCCAGCAGGACCGCAAGCGGGCGCCCCAGAGTCGCGCCGCGGCCCAGGATCACCACCTCGCGTCCGGACACCGGGATGTCGTAATACGCGAGCAGGGCTTCAATGCCGGCCGGGGTGCAGGGCTGCGGGCCGGGAAGCCCGAGGGAGAGACGTCCGACGTTGAGAGGATGCATCCCGTCGACGTCCTTGTCAGGGTTCATCGCCGCGAGCGCCGCGTCGTAGTCCAGGTGTGAGGGAATCGGGTGCTGGACGAGCATCCCGTGCACCTGCGGATCGGAGTTGTAGCGGCTGATGACCTCGTGCAGCTCGGCTTGCGTGGTGGTCGACGGCAGGTGGGTGTGCGGAGATTCGAAGCCGAGCTCACCGGCCTGCCGCTGCTTCACCCGGATGTAGCCGGCGCTGGCGTCGTCGTCGCCGACCAGGATCGTCGCCAGACTGGGGGTCACACCTCCCGCTTTGAGTTTGGCGGCCCGGGCCGCGACGTCGAGCATGACGGATTCGGCGACCGGACCACCGGGAAGCAGGCGTGCTGACACGTTGGGCATTCTGCCCGACGAGCGGCCGCTCAGGTCGCCAGGATGCAATCACCGCAGGTTCCGCCGCCGGGTATCTGGTAGAAGAGGCAGCAATTGCGGCGGCGGAAGTAGGTAGCCGGATCCGGGGAACGCCATTCCAGCTCCCCGGCCTCGGCCAGCGGAGGATGGCGTCGCGCCACGAGATCGACCAGCGCGCGGGCGCGAATTCCCACTCCCGCTGGTTCGATGAGCCGCGCCGCTGCTGCCAGTGACGAGAAGACATTGCCGGTGAGCACGGGCTCAGGCAGTGGTACCGCGGTGGTGAGAGCTGCGGTGAACGGACCCAGCAGACGCTCGAGCGCAACGGCGATGAGCTGGTCTGCCAGGTCAGGCATGAGCGCCGACCTGGGCGGGCTCGCCAGCAGCCCGGTGAGCGCCAGCTGGAGGCGACCAGTCGGTGGGTAGCCGAACTGCAGCGCCGTCGGATCAATGTCGGGTACCAACGCATCGGTGGCCGCAGCAGCCAACAGCGGCGCGCAGATGGCGGCGGACGCACCGAGGTGCAGCAGTGAAGCGACGGGCCGTTCCTGGTCGGTGCGGAGTGCATCCGCGGTGACCTTGATCTGGTGAGCAAGCACATCCACCGCGCTCGATCTGGACAGGCTGGTGAAGGGCTGCCAGTCCACCTCCTCCGGCCAGACGTCGTCCGGCAGCAGGATCGTGAAGAACGGCCCGAGCCGGGCCGCCCGCCGCAGAGCGCTGCTGACCATGAGCCAGACAATCACAGCCGCGTTACAGGCGGTGCCCCGAAAGTGTCGTTCAGGCAGGTAAAGTCAGCCCTGCGCGTACCAAATGACAGGAATCTCGTCCCAGAGAGTAGGACACCGTGAGCGAGCAGGCGGTCGCCGAGAAGGCGCTCCCGGCTCGTCGCCGCTGGGCGATGCTGGCGGTCAGCACGGCCGCGCAGGGCGCCAGCGCTTTCTTCGCCTCTGGGGTGGCCTTCCTCATCCCGGCGCTGCACGACGATCGCCACCTCAGCCTGGCTCAGGCCGGAGTGCTAGTGGCCATGCCGTCGCTGGGTTTTGTGCTGACGCTGATCGCCTGGGGCGCGCTGGTTGACCGGGTAGGGGAGCGCAGGGTGCTCGTGAGCGGTCTTGGGCTGACGGCTCTGGCCGCCGGGGCCGCCGCGGCGTCTGGGCCTTACGTGCTGATCGGGGCATTCCTGCTGATGGGAGGCATGGCGGCCGCGAGTACGAATGCGGCGAGTGGCCGCGTGGTCGTCGGCTGGTTTCCCCCGGACAAGCGCGGCCTGGCCATGGGCATCCGGCAGATGGCTCAGCCGCTCGGGGTAGGGCTGGCCGCCCTCACCATCCCGCCGGTCGCCGCGGATGACGGGATCGGCGCGGCGTTAGTGCTGCCGGCCGCCGTTGCCGCCGTGATGGCAATCGCCTGTGCGGTGGTCATCAAAGACCCGCCTCGACCGGCCCGGGCGCAGGCGTCGCCCGAACAGCTTGCGAACCCCTACCGCGGCAGTTCACTGCTCTGGCGTATCCACGGGGTATCGGTGCTGCTCGTGGTCCCACAGTTCGTGGTGTGGACCTATGGGTTGGTCTGGCTGATCAGCGATCGCGGCTGGTCGGCCCCCGCCGCGGGGTTGCTGATCACGGTGGCCCAGATTTTCGGGGCCTTCGGCAGGATGGCGGCGGGCGCCTGGTCAGACCGGGTGGGAAGTCGGATGCGGCCGCTGCGATGGGTCGCCGTCGCGGCCGTCGCAGTGATGCTGGCACTGTCCTTCACCGACTGGTTGGGCTCGTCCGTGTCGGTCTTCTTCCTGGTGACAGCCACGGTCGTGAGCGTCGCGGACAACGGCCTGGCGTTCACCTCCGTCGCCGAAATAGGCGGACCCTTCTGGGGAGGGCGCGCCATGGGCGCACAGAACACCGCCCAATACCTGGCTGCTGCCGCCGTCCCGCCCGTGATCGGTGCGCTCATCGGGGCCGTGGGCTACCCGCTGGCCTTCGCCCTCACCGCGCTCACGCCGGCATTCGCGATCCCGCTGGTGCCTGTCGGGCAGGAGAAATCACGCATGAGTGTGGGCGTGGGGATGTGACGGGTCGTCGGGATGGTCGTGGGGATGCTGCTCGGCGCCCACCCGGTCTTCGTGGCCCGGCATCGCGATCCGGTAGAGGCAGGTGTCGCAATTCATCCGGATGTCGCCGAGACGGGCTTCTTGCGCCCGGGCCAGCACCAGATCCGCCAGCGGAGCGCAGGCGCCGATGACGTCGGCGCACCTGACGTCAAGCTCAGGGTGGCGCGCAGACCACTCGAAAGCCTGATCACGGGTCCGGGTGGGCAGCACTCCGGCGAAAAGGAAGTAGGGCAATACGACGATCCGGCGGGCACCGAGGCGGCGGGCCCGCTCCAGTGCGGCTGGGACGCCGGGCTCGGCGAGGCTGATGAACGCGGCCTCGACTCCGGCCAGTCCGCGTCCCTCGAGCAGCAGCCGGGCGACCTTGAAGTGGTCGGCGTTAGCGTCCGGGTCGCTCGACCCCCGTCCCACCAACACCACGGTGGTTTCGGCACGCTCTGCTGGGTCGAGCACTTCAGAAAGCCGGGCGTCCAGCAGGTCCAGCAGCACCGGATGGGGGCCCAGCGGGCGCCCGTAGCGGTAGGTCAGCCCGGGGTGGCGTCCCTGTTCACGGGCAAGCGCGGCCGGAATGTCACCCTTGGCGTGACCGGCGGCCACCAGCACCAACGGCACCACGTCGAGGTCGCGGGCTCCCGCAGCCACCAGCTCGGCCACCGCATCGCGCATCGGCGGGGCCGACAGCTCGATGAAGCCGCCGCGGACCGTTCGCGGCGCGCCGGCTTGATCACCCTGGCCCCGGGCGCGCTCGGCGACGAGGGCGACCAGGTCGGTGAATCCCGCCACCCCGGCCGCATCGCGGGTGCCATGACCCACGATCAACAGCGGGTGCGCCTGATGTCGAGTAGTCACTGTCTGCTGCCCGTCCTGGAAGGTGGGTCTGTCCTCGGATGCGGGTCGGATCCGGCGTGGGAGTCGGGCATCGGTGCGTAGAGAATCGCGTTTATCGCCGCTGTGGCGACCGCCGAGCCGCCCTTCTCGCTCGCGTTACTGATGGCGGGCAAGCCGGCCGCCCGCAGCGCCGCCTTCGACTCGACGGCTCCGACGAAGCCGACCGGCAGCCCGACGACAAGCGCTGGGGCCGCGTCCAGGGTCAGCAACTCCTCCAAGGCCGTGGGAGCGTTGCCGATGACCCAGATCGCGCCCGGCCCGACCTCGCCGAAAGCCCGGCGGATGCCGGCAGCGCTGCGAGTCAGGCCCGACGCAGGGACGACATGACGAATCCGGCAGATGGCAGAGACGGTGGTGATCCCGGCAGCAACCATGCGCGCGTCCGCAACGACGCGGCAGCCATCCCGAAGCGCCTGCTGGGCTCCCTGCAGATCAGCTTCCGAGGAGACGATGAGGTCGTCGAGGTATTCCAGATCGGCGCTGGCGTGAATCACGCGTTCCACGACCGCCCGGGTGAGCGCAGGCAGCTTGGTCGTATCGACCCGCGAACGCAGGATTTGGTACGACAGCGCCTCGATGGGATGTACCGCGCGGATGGGCGGCTCGTGGCGTGGGTGGAGTCCGGGTTCCGTCATCCCTGCCCTTCCGTTAGCGCTGCGGTCCATGCGTATCCCCGGGGTGTGACAAAACGTCCGGCGACCAGCCGGCTGGTGGTGGCACCGACGATCACCAGGCTGGTCATGCCGACCAGCGTGAGATCCAGCTCCTCGAGCGTGGTGATGGCGACCCTCTGGGCAGGTCGGGTGGCATCGCTGACGACGCCGACCGGAGTGCTGGCGGGGCGGTGATCGGCCAGGATGGCCAGCGCCTTCGGTAGCTGCCAGTCACGTCCGCGGCTGCGCGGGTTGTAGAACGCCACGACGAAATCGCCTTCGGCTGCTGCCGTTACTCGTCGCTCGATGACTTCCCAGGGCGTGTGCAGATCGGAAAGGCTGATGGCGGCGTGGTCATGCCCCAGCGGAGCACCCAGCAGGGCCGCCGCGGCGAGCATGGCCGTCACACCCGGCGCCGCGACCACGTCGAAGCTGGTGTCGGATTCTTCGAGAGCCGGGCTCGCCATCGCATAGATGCCCGCGTCGCCGCTGCCGATGAGGGCGACCGCGTGACCGGCCCTGGCGAGCTCTACGGCTGATCGGGCTCGCTCGGCCTCGGCCCCGAGAGCCGTCTCCAGTACGCGGGTGGCGGGGCGCAGCAGGTCGCGGATCTGCTCGACGTACTGATCGAGGCCCACGACAACCGAAGCCCGTCGCAGCTCGGTACGGGCCAGTGGCGTCACCAGCTCGCGTGCTCCGGGGCCGATCCCCACGATCGCCAGCCTGCCGCGCGGCCGGCAACCGGCGACGGCGACCGTAGCGGCGGCGCTCTTGCGCTTGGCGACCAACAGTTCGCCCCCCTCGGCCAGGGCCGCGGCTTCCGCGACGCTCGGGGTCCCGACGGCCTGCCGGACCACCTCGCTGGGGTGCGGGACATCAACGGCCGCCAGAGCGGCGGCGGAGTGGATGGTCAAGGCGACGCCCAGAGTTCGGGCTGCCTCGAGGAGACCCGGTTCGTCCGCTTTCGCTTCGACGGTGGCGATCTCACCGATGGAGCCTTCGGCAAGACCGCTTTCCGTCAGGGTCGAGCGGATGAGCTGGAGCACCTCCTCGGCAGTGACGCCGCGGCTGGCTCCGATACCCAGACGCAGGCTCGGCGGGCGCAGCAGCACGCTGGGCTGAGGTGGGGTCAGGTCGGTCCGGTCGGTCACCAGGATCGCGGGCCCGGCGGTCGGAATCTGCGCCACCCGATCGACAGCCAGCGCGGGCAGCGGCCAGTTCTCCGGCGACCACAGCGTGACGCGTTCGCCATCGAGCAGCGCGCGGGTGACGGCGGCAACCTCGCCCTCGTATATCCAGCCCAGCTGGTCCAGTGCGGCGATGCCGGTCGAGTCGGTGGCCGTGGTCAGGACGGCAGTCCCGCCGAGCGCATCGGCGACATACTCGGCGAGCTCGTTTCCGCCACTGCCGGGTCGGTGGCCACCCAGCACCGCGACCGCAAACTGATGCGACTCGTCGACACACACCACGCTCGGGTCGGACTTCTTGTCGGCCAGCAGCGGAGCCACCAGTCGCACGACAGCTCCGACTGCCAGGAAGCAGACCAAGCCGTCGCACTCGGCCCAGGCCTGGGCCAGTTCCCCGATCGGATACGTCCTGGTGTCCGGGCGCATTGTGGCCAGCGTGTCCGCGCCGGTCCGGCCGGCGGCGGTCGCGGTCACCAACCCGATCACAGCGTGGCCCAGACCACGAAAACCGGGTTCTGCGCCGCCATCCGCGTCGCATCTCCGGGCAGATCGACCAAGCGGGCCGCCGCCAGTTGCACGCCGCCGGTGTCGTAGCCGGCGGTACGCAGCGCCCGGGTGACCGGTGCGACTCGTTCAATGGCGGCCAACGCGACCACGATGGAGCGGGGCTTTCGAGCAGCCGCCGCTGCCACAATGGCGGCCACTTCGATGCCCCCGCCGCCGACAAAGACCGCATCCGGGTCGGCAAGGTCGGCCAAGGCATCGGGTGCCCGGCCGTTGGCGACCAGAACCTCTACGCCGAAGGCTGCCGCGTTACGGCCGATCCGCTCGCATTGCGCCGGGTCGATGTCCAGCGCACTCACCGCGGCTCCGAAGCGGGCGCATTCGATCGCGACGGCCCCGCTGCCCGACCCGATGTCCCAGACATGGTCGCCCATTCCTGGTCCGAGCCGGGCCAGGGCCAGGGCGCGGATTTCGCTCTTGGTGACCATGCCGTCGCGGTGCTCGAACGCGCGCTCGTCAAGCGCCCAGCCGGGAGGCGACAGCCGAGGCGGATGCGCCCACCCACGGTCCGAGGTCTCCTGGCCGAGCACGAGGACCAGATTCGGCTCCGCCCAGGTGCGTTCTGCTGCCTCCGCCGGGCAGCATCGCGTCACGGTCTCGGTTTCGCTGCCCAGCCGTTCGCCCACCACAAAGGACCGGTTGCTCCCAGCGAGCGCAGCGCCGAGTTCAGCGGGACCGCTGCCGGGTGCTGTCAGAACGACGACCTTCGGCAATGCCCGGCAGGCGTTCACCGCCCGCTGCAAGCCCAGGGCTCCGCGGCCGTGGGCGCTGATGACCAGAGCGTCGTCCCAGCTCACTCCAGCGCCGGCGCAGAGGGCGGCGACGGAGCTGACGGCTGGGAGCGTCTCGGTGACAATTCCGCGCTCGCGCATCAGCCGGGCCACTCCGAAAAAGCCGGGGTCGCCCGAGGCGAGCACCACCGCCGGGCCGGGGTGGGCTTCCAGCGCGTCCAGACCCGCAGTTACGTCGCCCAGCACAACCCTTTCGGCGGCGCTCGGGGGGAGTGCTTCGAGGTGACGTGCGCCGCCGACCACCATGGTCGCCGCCGCGATTCGGCGCTTGGCGCGTTCTGACAGCGGACCGCCGTCGACGCCAACGATCGTCACCGGACGGCTCATCCGGTCCCCTCGGCGCGCAGTCGGCGGCGGGCTTGCGGAGTGGCGCGGCGAAAGCCGTGGAAATGGCCGGGGTGATACAGGTGCGAGCGGGTGCCACCGGCCGCCAACGCAGGCCCGACGAGAACCAGCGTGTGCTTCCAGAGCTTGTGCTCGCGGACCGTCGCGGTGAGGGTCTCCAGCGTGCAGGTGACGATGAGCTCGTCCTCCCAGGTCACCCGATATGCCACCACGCAGGGGGTATCGGGCGGGTAGCCGCCGGCGAGCAACTCCTCCTGCAGCTGCCCCGAGCGGGCCGCCGAAAGGAAGAGGGCCATGGTGGTGCCGTGCCGGGCGAACTCGCGGACGGTCTCGCGTTCGGGCATGGGGGTCTTGCCGCCCTCGAGGCGGGTGAGGATCACCGACTGGGCCACCTCTGGGATCGTCAGCTCCCGGCCAATGGCGGCGGCTGCCGCGCTGAAGCTCGACACTCCAGGGATCACCTCGACGGCCAGACCGAGAGCCACCGCCCGGTCGAGCTGCTCCTGCATCGCTCCCCACAGCGAAGGATCGCCGGAGTGGATACGCGCAATGACCCACCCTTGCTCGGCGGCCTGCTCGTAAAGGGCGACGACCTCTTCCAACGGCACGGCCGCCGAGTCGATGATGCGGGCTCCTGCCCGGGCGTGGGTGAGGACCTCCTCCTGGACCAGGCTCGACGCCCAGATCACGACATCAGCGGAAGCGATGGCCGCCGCCGCCCGCAGGGTCAGCAGATCAGCGGCCCCCGGACCAGCGCCGACGAAGAAGACCTTGCCCGGGCTCACAGCGCTTCCCCTCGGCCGGTCCGCTCGGGGATGACCAGCAGGGTCGACAGATACGGTGCGCGATGATCCGGCTCGACATCGTCTGCCGCGCGGATGTCTTCGGTCGGCATCCCCAGCGAACTGCCTACGACCGCACCGGTGAGGCGCCCGGCAGCGCGTACTGCATCGAGCACTTCGGGCAGCACGCGACCACCCTTGTACGCCACGACGCAATCGTGCGTCTCGAGGGCCTGCCGAAGCTTGTCGACGCCGGCGGTGAGCGGCATGAGAGCCAGCGATTCCCGGCCTTCCACGAGCACCCGACCACTTGAAGCGGCCAGACTCTGCATCGCCGTGATCCCAGGCACCGTGCGCACCGTGAGCCCCTCGACCAGCTCCGCCACGGTGGCTGCCAGGTAGGTGAAAGTGCTGTAGATGTTGGGGTCGCCGATGGTGGCGAAGGCGACGGAGGACGCACCCGCGGCAAAGGCGGCGGCGACCTGCTCGCCGGCGGCGTCCCAGGCACCGTCGCGAGCGCTTTCGTCGGTCAAGGCGAAGACCAACCGTCGCGGTGCACTGGTGACGTGGGCGCGCACGATGCGTTCAGCGCGGCCCTGCTCGCCGGTATCGGAGACGGGCACGAAGACCACGTCGGCCTCCTGCATCACGCGCACGCCCTGCAAGGTGACCAGCTCGGGGTCGCCTGGTCCGACACCGACGCCGTAAAGGATCGGGCTCACGCGGCCACCCCGTAGGCCCGGGCGGATTCGACCAGCTCGCGTGCCAGCTGCGGACTGCCCGCCCAGTGCAGGTGCAGGTAGGACGCGTGTACGCGGCCGGTGGCGTAGCCCTCCGGGGTGCCATCGGCCAGGGTGTATGCCGGACGTATCCCTGCTGAGGGCGTGCAAGCGGTGCGGTGGAATTCATGGGCTCGCACCGCAGTCCCACCGGAGTGGACGGCATCCCGGTAGCCGAGGGTCAGGCGTCCGGTCATCCGGGCGTCGACGGGGAGCACGCCGCACATGGGCGCTCCCTCGAGAGTTTGCGCGAGATAGAGCAAACCCGCGCATTCGGCAGCTATCGGGGCTCCCTGGGCAGCGAGTCTGTGCACCTGCGCGCGAAGGGACGCATTCGCGCTGAGCTGCTCAGCGTGGATCTCGGGAAAGCCGCCGCCCATGACCAGCGCGCGGGTGCCGGGCGGCAGGTGCTCGTCGCGTAGCGGATCCACGAGCACAACGTCTCCGCCGGCGGCGGCCAGCAGCTCGCTTGCCTCCGGGTAGCCGAAGGTGAACGCGTCACCGCCGGCAACCGCAATGACCGGCCTTTCACCGTTTGCTGGGCCGCTCTGGGTCATTCCGACGGCCTCGGCAGCCGACCAAGGGGTGGCCTGGCGGGCGGGGGCGGCGCGGGCGAGAGCCAGGGCCGCATCGATGTCGACATGCTGCTCGATGAGCGCACCCAAGGCTGACACCGACTCCACGGCTGACCTGCCCCGCTCCTGGGCCGGCACCAGCCCCAGATGACGGCTGGGAACCTCGACGTCCAGCGTGCGAGGCAGCGCACCGAGCACGGCAATTCCCGCGGTCAGCTCCCGGCCGAGCGATTCGCGCAGCAGCTCCTCGTGGCGGGCTGAAGCGACCCGGTTCAACACCACGCCGGCTATCCGCACCGCCGGGTCGTAGGTGGCAAAACCGTGCACCAGGGCCGCCACGGATGACGATTGGGCGGAGGCGTCGACGATGAGTACTACCGGCGCATCGAGCAGGTTCGCGACGTGGGCGGTGGACCCCTCGCCCGTCGCACCGCGCCCGTCGAACAGGCCCATCACGCCCTCGACGACGGCGACGTCCGCGCCGGCGCTCCCATGGGCGAACAGGGGGGCAATGAGGCGCTCACCCACGAGCACGGCATCCAGGTTGCGTCCGGGGCGACCGGTGGCGACCGCGTGGTAGGTCGGGTCGATGTAATCCGGGCCGACTTTGTGGGGGGAGACGTGCAGGCCCCGGGCGCGCATCGCGGCCATGAGTCCGGTCGCCAGCGTCGTCTTGCCGGCGCCGGAGGAAGGGGCGGCGATGACGAGCCGGGGTGGGAGAGCTACCACTCGATGCCTCGCTGACCTTTTTGACCGGCATCCATCGGGTGCTTGATTTTGGTCATCTGGGTCACCAGGTCGGCGGCGTCGACCAGCCTGGGATCGGCGTCGCGGCCGGTGATGACGACGTGCTGATAGCCGGGTCGGTGCTGCAAGGTGTCGATGACGTCGTCGACGTCGACCCAGCCCCACTTCATGGGGTAGGTGAACTCGTCCAGCACGAGCAAGGTGTAGGTCTCGGCGGCCAGGTCGCGCTTGATCTGCTCCCAGCCTTCCCGGGCGTCGGCCGCATGGTCGGCCTCGCTGCCGGGGCGCTGAATCCACGACCAGCCTTCGCCCATCTTGTGCCAGCTCACCGATCCACCCTGCCCGGTCTGGCGATGAACGTCGTCGAGGGCGCGGAAGGCACTCTCCTCGCCGACCTTCCACTTGGCGCTCTTGACGAACTGGAAGACGCCGATCGGCCAGCCCTGCGTCCAGCCGCGCAGCGCCAAGCCGAAAGCCGCCGTCGACTTGCCCTTCATCTCTCCGGTGTGGACGACAAGGAGGGGACGCTGGCGACGCGCGCGTGTGGTGAGGCCATCAGCGGGTACGGTCGCCGGTTTTCCTTGCGGCATCAGGCGGCCCTCCTCACGTCGCGCACCACGCCGGCCAGCCCGTCGGCAGCCAGTTCCGACAGGGGCACGGTGAGCCCACCCAGCGTGGTGCCAAGCCGGACTGCGAGCCCCAGCCGGACCGGTCCACTCTCGCAGTCCACGACGACGGAGGCGATCCCACGCCCGGCCAGCCTGCGGGCGGCCGCGGATGGGTCCGGCCCGCTGGTGTGCCTGCCGTCGGTGACCACCACCAGCAACGGTCGACGCTGGGGGTCGCGCATGCGCTCGACGTCCAGCACCCGGGCTGATTGCAACAGCCCGGCGGCCAGCGGCGTGCGTCCGCCGGTCGGCAGCGCCGCGAGCCGGTGTGAGGCCCGTTCAACACTGGAGGTCGGAGGCAAGGTGACGATGGCGTCGGCGACGCCCCGGGATGAGCGGAAGGTGACCAGACCGACCTTGTCGCGGCGTTGGTAGGCGTCAAGCAGGAGCGAGAGTACGGCGGCCTTGACGGCCCGCATCCGGTCGCGGGCAGCCATCGAGCCGCTGGCGTCGACACAGAAAAGCACGAGATTCGACTCGCGACCCTCCCGAACTGCCTCACGCAGGTCGTCGCGGTGCAGCACCAGGCCGGGGCCCCGCCGACCTCGGGAGCCCTGATGGGGTGCGGCGGCCAGCACCGTCGCCGACACGTGCAGATGCGTGAGGCGCTCACCGGGCACCCGTGCTGCAACGGTGCGGCCGCTGCCCCCAACGGTGCGTCCGCGCCGCCCGGCCGGTCCCGCTTCTCCGACCGTCGGCAGGGTCAGCAGGCGGGCCCGAAACGCCGCACCGGGGGCCACCGCCGGTCGTTCACCGGAGCCGTTCAGCTCGGGCGCCGTCGACTCGGGCGCAGCCTGATCGCTTGCATCTGCAGGGGATTCATCGTCCGGCGGTGCAGGTGCTCCTCCGCCACCATCGTCGGGCGGCGGGTCGTCAGGGTCGGTCTCGGAGTTGGCGGGCGAGTCGGAGTCACTCGCCTCACGCAGCGCCTGCTCGAGCGTGTCGTCATCGATGCCGGGAGCATCGAACGGGTCGCGCCGGCGGCGGTGCGGCAGGGCCAGCCGAGCCGCTGTCCGCACGTCATCGGCGGTCACGTGACGGCGGCTGTCCCAGGCAGCGAGCGCGATGGCGGTGCGGGCGGTGACGAGATCCCCGCGCAGTCCGTCGACGTCGAACGCGGCACATACGGCGGTCACCTGGCGAAGCGCGCCGTCACCGAGCTCGACTTGGGGGAGCAGCTCGCGGGCAGCCGCAATCCGCTCGGCCAGTGCGATATCCGAGGAGGCATAACGGCCGGCGAAGGAATCGGGATCCGCGTCGTAGGCAAGCCGGCGACGTACCACCTCAGCGCGCTCCGCAGGCTCGCGGGAGGCCCGCACATCCACCGCCAGCCCGAACCGGTCGAGCAGCTGGGGCCGCAGCTCGCCCTCCTCCGGATTCATGGTGCCCACCAGGAGAAAACGCGCGGCGTGACGAACTGAAACGCCTTCGCGTTCGACATAGGCGGTGCCCATGGCGGCGGCGTCCAGCAGGAGGTCGACCAGGTGGTCATGCAGCAGGTTGACCTCATCGACGTAGAGCACGCCGCGGTTGGCCGCTGCCAACAAGCCCGGTTCGAAGGCTTTGACCCCCGCGGTCAGGGCGCGTTCCAGATCCAGCGATCCGACCAGCCGGTCTTCGCTGGCACCGACCGGCAGTTCCACCAGTCGGGCGGGGCGCAGCGTCGCGCTCGCCCCGGGCGGGTGCGGACCGTCCGGGCAGCGGGGGTCTGGAGCCGCGGGGTCGCAGGCGAAGCGGCAGGACGAGATGACATTCACCGGCGGCAGGAGCGCGGCGAGTCCGCGCACGATCGTCGACTTCGCGGTGCCCTTCTCGCCGCGGACAAGGACCCCGCCGATGTCAGGCGATACCGCATTCAGCAGTAGAGCGAGCTCGAGGTCCTCCAGGCCGACGATCGCGCTGAAGGGATAGGGGGTCGTCACGAGGCCTCCCCGGCGGCACCCTCAAGGTCGCCCTCGAGCTCGAGGAAGGTCGTCCGCAGGCGTTCCAGAGTCGCCGCTTCAGGCGCCGACCACATGCCGCGTTCGGCAGCTTCCAGCAGCCGTTCGGTGATGCCGCGCATGGCCCATGGATTCGATTTCTTCATGAACTGCGCGACGCCCTCGTCGAAGACGTACTCGGCGGCCAGCGACTCATACATCCAGTCGTCGACGACCCCGGCGGTCGCGTCGAAGCCGAAGAGGTAGTCGACGGTCGCGGCCATCTCGAAGGCCCCTTTGTAGCCGTGCCGTTGCATGGCCGCGATCCAGCGCGGATTGACGACGCGTGACCGGAAGACCCGATGCGTCTCTTCCCCGAGGGTGCGGGTGCGGATGGCGTCCGGCACATGTGAATCACCGACGTAGGCCGCGGGCGAGGAGCCGGTCAGGTGGCGGACCATCGTGACCATTCCGCCGTGGTATTGGAAGTAGTCGTCGGAGTCGACGATGTCGTGCTCACGGTTGTCCTGGTTCTTGGCCGCTACCTGATACGCGCGAAGGCGGTCTCCATGTCGGTGCGGGCTTCTCGGCCGTCAAGCCCGCGCCCATAGGCGTAGCCGCCCCAGACGGCGTAGACCTCGGCGAGATCGGCGTCGCTGCGCCAGTTGCGGGCATCGATCAGAGGCAGCAAGCCGGCTCCGTACGCCCCCGGCTTGGACCCGAAGATCCGGCTGGTTGCGCGGCGCACGTCGCGGTGGCCCGTGGGGTCGGCGAGATCAGCCTCGACATGCGCGCGCAGCGGGTTGTCGGCAGCGGGTTCATCGAGCGCGGCGACCGTGCTGATCGCGTCGTCAAGGAGGGCAATGACATGGGGAAAGGCGTCCCGGAAGAAGCCGCTGATGCGCACTGTCACATCGACCCTCGGCCGCCCGAGCTCGGCAATGCTCATCACTTCGAATCCGGTGACCCGCCGCGAGGCGTCATCCCACACCGGACGCACGCCGAGCAGCGCCATCACCTCGGCGATGTCGTCGCCCTGGGTGCGCATGGCGCTGGTGCCCCAGACGGTCAGCCCGACGCTCTTGGGCCACTCGCCGGTGTCGGTCCGGAAGCGCTCGACGAGTGATGTGGCCAGCGCGACGCCGGTCTCCCAAGCCAGCCGGGAGGGAATCGCTTTGGGATCGACCGAGTAGAAGTTGCGGCCGGTCGGGAGCACGTTGACCAGTCCGCGGGTGGGGGAGCCGGACGGCCCGGCCGGCACGTAGCCGCCCTCGAGCGCATGCAGCACATGGGCGATCTCCTCAGTCGTTCGAGCCAGCCTCGGAACGACCTCAGTGGCCGCGAAACGCAGCACGCCGGCCACGTCGGGAAGTGCAGTCACCGCGGCCGCTGCAGAGGGATCCCAGTCGCGCAGCTCCATCTCCTCCACGAGGCGGCGGGCCTCGCTCTCGAAGCGGTCGACTTCGCCGAGGGCGCCCTTTCCCTCGACCAGACCGAGGGATTCGCGAAGTCCGGGCAGTGCGCCCGAGACGCCACCCCAGACCTGCTTGGCTCGCAGCACCGCCAGCACCAGATTGATGCGCGCCATTCCCGTGGGTGCCTGACCCAGAATGTGCAGTCCATCGCGGATCTGGGCGTCTTTGATCTCGCAGAGGTAGCCGTCGACGTGCAGCAGGAAATCGTCGAAGGCGTCGTCGTCAGGCCGGTCGTCGATGTGCAGGTCGTGATGTAGCTGGGCGGCCTGGATCAGCGTCCAGATCTGGGCCCGTACCGCGGGCAGCTTCGGCGGGTCCAGCGCGGCCACGGTGGCGTGCTCATCCATCAGCTGTTCGAGCTTGGCGAGATCGCCGTAGGAATCGGCTCTGGCCATGGGCGGTACGAGGTGGTCGACGATCGTGGCATGCGCCCGGCGCTTGGCCTGCGTGCCCTCACCAGGGTCATTGACGATGAACGGATAGATCAGCGGCAGGTCGCCGAGCACGGCATCAGGCGCGCAGGACGCCGACATGCCAAGTCCCTTGCCCGGCAGCCATTCCAGCGTGCCGTGCTTGCCCAGATGGATGACCGCATGGGCGCCGAATTCATGGGCCAGCCACCAATAGGTCGCCAGATAGTGATGGCTCGGCGCCAACGCCGGGTCGTGGTAAATCGCGATCGGATTCTCACCGAATCCGCGGGGTGGCTGGATGGCGAGCACCAGGTTGCCGAATCGCAGGCTCGCCAGCACGATGTCCGAGCCGTCGACGTAGAGCGAACCTGGAGCGGCTCCCCAGGCAGCGGTGACAGCGTCCTGCAGGTCGAGCGGCAGCTGGGCGAACCACTGCTGGTAGGCCGAAAGCGGTACGCGCGCCGACGCCTGCTGAAGCTGCTCTTCGGTGAGCCACTCGACGTCGTGACCGCCGGCGGCGATCAGGGCGTGGATGAGCGTGTCGCCGTCTTGCGGCACGTCGCTTCCGAGGTCGTAGCCGGCCAGCCCGCAGCGCGTCGAAGAGCACGATCGCCGAAGCCGGCGTGTCGAGTCCGACGGCGTTACCTACCCGGGCGTGTTTGGTGGGGTAGGACGACAGCACGACCGCAAGCCGTTTGTCAGCGTTC
This sequence comes from uncultured Actinomycetota bacterium, assembly GCA_963737695.1. Classification (GTDB taxonomy): domain Bacteria; phylum Actinomycetota; class Actinomycetes; order Frankiales; family Frankiaceae; genus DATAZK01. The sequence continues at coordinate 434,769 of CAVTTQ010000008.1, read as the reverse complement.
GGTACGTGACGCAGCAGCGCGTAAGACGCGGCCAGCCCGGCGATCCGGCGGCTTCGTTCGGCATCGGCGACGTAGACCGGAACCCCGTCGGGACCCTCCTCCTTGAAGGAGAACGGCACGGTGATGAGCCGTCCATCGAACTCGGGGACGGCGACCTGCATGGCCGCGTCCAACGGCGACAGACCGGCGTCGGAATCAGCCCACGCCGACCGTGATGTGGTGAGGCAAAGCCCTTGCAGTACAGGCACATCGAGGGTCGCGAGGGCACCGACGTCCCAGGATTCGTCACCGCCGGCGCTCGCGTCGGAGGCCGGGTTGCCCGCGCCACCGGCGGCCAGCACCGTGACCACCAGCGCGTCGACATCGGTGAGCAGCTCGAAAAGTCCGGTTTCAGCGCCCCGCAGCGATCCGCAGAACACTGCTAGCGCGTCTGCGCCTGCCGCCTCGATCGCGTCGCAAAGGGTGTCAACGAAGCCGGTGTTGCCCGACAGCTCATGGGCGCGGTAATACACGACACCGATGGTTGGCCGGGGCTGTGAACCAACCGGTGGCGACGCCGGACGGGGCCGCACGCCGAAGGCGGGAGTCACCCGCGGTGCCACGAATCCGTGTCCGGTCAGCAGCAAGGTGTCGGACAGGAAGTGGAAGAGCTCGCGCAGGTTGTCCGGGCCGCCGTGATTGAGGTAGACGAGCGCTTCCGTCACGACGCCGGAGGGCACCGTCGAAGCCGCCATCAGTTGCGCGTCGGGCGCGCTCTCCCCGCCGAGCACGACGAGGGGTCGACCCGTTGCGCGCAGGGTCTCGAGGCCCCCTGGCCAGGCCTGGGCGCCGCCCAGGAGCCGGACGACCAACACTGCTGCTTCGCCGATCAGCTCCGCAACCGCCGCTGAATCCGCCGGGTCCACGCGGGCCGGGTTGGCGACCCGCCAGTCGGCACCGCTGGCACGGGCGGCGAGCAGCTCGGTGTCCGCTGTCGACAGCAGCAGCATGCTCACGCCATCGCCCCCTGCTCGGCGCTGCGGCGCAGGTTCAGCTGCAGCACCGGCAGATCGGCCGGCACGCCGCCTTCGATCAGGCGCCACACCGCTGCGGTGTCGAGATGTTGCTCGACGAGGTCGCCGAGCGCATCCAACCGGGCCTCCCGGACGTCGGCGAAGGCGACGGCTCCGGGCAGCCAGTCTCGTCCGGTGTCGGCCGCGACCTGTGACAGGAAGGCGCGCCGGAAGCCGTCATTTTCAAAGATGCCGTGCCAGGTGGTGCCCCAGACCGAGCCCACCTGGGTGCCGTCCAGGAAGGCTGTACCGGATTCGACCGCCGGACGGCCATGGTGGATCGCGTAACCCGTGACCGAGTGGCCTCGCCACTGCCCGCTGGGCAGCGTGAGCACTTTTTCAGCCTCATAGCGGGTGGTGACGGGCAGCAGTCCCAGTCCGGCGACGTGGCCGACGCCGCTCTCGACCCCGTCCTCGATGTCGGATCCGAGGAGCTGCAGCCCGCCGCAGATGCCGATCACAGGCCCGCCGGCCGCTGCTCTGGCGCGTAAGGCCTCGACGAAGCCCTGCTGCGCGAGCCATGCCAGATCACTGACGGTGGCACGGCTGCCGGGAAGCACGACCAGGTCGGCATCCAGCATGGCGGCGGGTGAGCTCACCAGACGCACCTCGACCCCGGGTTCGGCGGACAGGGCGTCGACGTCGGTCACGTTGGACATTCTGGGCAGTCGTACGACGGCGATGCGCAGCAGATCGCGGCCGATCGGGGGCTGGACGGCAACCCGCCGGCTGTCCAGATCGAGTGAGTCCTCGACGTCGAGCCAAAGTCCCGGCTGCCAGGGGAGCACCCCATACGTCGGTCGTCCGGTGCTCTGCCGCAGCCAATCGAGCCCGGGGGCCAGCAGGGCTTGGTCGCCGCGGAACTTGTTCACCACGAACCCGGCGATATGACGCTGGTCGTCGGCGCCGAGTACCCCTAGCGTCCCGGCGAAATGGGCAAGCACCCCGCCGCGGTCGATGTCTCCGACGACCAGGACCGGGAGCTCGGCGGACCGAGCCAATGCCATATTCGCCAGATCGCGGTCGCGCAGATTGACCTCCGCAGGGCTGCCGGCTCCTTCGCAGATGACGACGTCGAACCGGGAACGCAGATCGGCCAGCGCGGCAGTGACGACGTCCAGCAGGGCCACCTTCAGCTCCCGGTAGCTGTGGGCATCCGCATCGGCGTAAGGACGCCCCATCACCACGACGTGGGAATGGCGGTCGCTGCCCGGCTTGAGCAAGACCGGGTTCATCGCCGCTTCGGCGGGCACCCGGGCGGCCGCCGCCTGCATCGCCTGGGCGCGCCCGATCTCGCCGCCGTCCGCCGTCACCATGGAGTTCAGCGACATGTTCTGGGCCTTGAAAGGCGCGACTTTTACGCCTTGTCGGGACAGCCACCGGCACAGTCCCGCCGTCAGCACGCTCTTGCCGGCGTCCGACGTCGTCCCCGCAATGAGGAGGCCACCCCTGAGGCTGCTAGCTCTGCTCACGACTCTTGCCCTTGTGGACCGAAATCGCGGCGTGTCGCGTGCCGAAGGGCAAGAGCCAGGTGAGGCAGGGCGAGGGCGAGGGCAGCGCAGAGCCCGCCGGCGGCCAGCGTCACGTCTCGCGACAGGCGGGCCGCCCGGGTGACATCACGGTGATCGGGGGCCGGGCCATCGCCGTGCCAGGGCCGGGCCGACAACCCGTACGGATAGACGGTCGGTCCGCCGAGACGTACCCCGAGTGCGCCCGCGAAGGCCGCTTCGCAGGGCCCGGCATTCGGGCTGGGATGAGCTGCTGCGTCGCGACGCCAGATCGCCCAAGCCGAGCTCGGGCTTCCCCCAACTCGTCGCGCCAAGACCACGGTCAGCACGGCGGTCAGTCGTGATGGCAGCAGTCCGGCAACGTCGTCGAGCCGGGCTGCGGCATAGCCGAAGTGCTCGTAGCGGTCACTGTGATGGCCGACCATCGCGTCAAGGGTGTTGACGATCCGATAACCGACGACCCCGGCGGGCCCGGCAAGTGCCCCCCAGAGCAGCGCCCCGACCCCGGCGTCGGCGGTGTTTTCGGCGACCGACTCGATCGCTGCCCTCGCCATTCCCGAAGCGTCGAGCAGGGCCGGATCACGACCGACCAGGTGAGGCATCCGGCGCCTGGCGCCCTCGATGTCGCCGGCAGCCAGCAATTCAGCCAGTACGTCGGCCTCCCGCTGCAGGCTCTGGGACCCGACGGCCGCCCAGGTCAGCGCGCCCATCAGCGCCACGCGAGCCAGCGGTGAGGGGAAGCGGCGCTGGGCGGCGAAGGCAGCGGCCGTCAGCGGAGCCATAACGATGGAGAGATGAAGGGCACCGCTGCTGCGCCGCGGGCGGTACACCAGTCGTTCGGTGCCGAGGGCGAGGCGCCCCACCCCCGCCACCGGATGCAGGCGGGCGGGATCAGCAAGGACGGCGTCCGCCAGCAGCCCGAGGCCGATGCCGGTCGCGCGCGTGAGACCTGCTTGCACAGCATCGGTCCTCACTCGGGGTCCGCGCCCCGGGCTTGGCGGTCCGATGGTCGGAGTCTCCTGGCTCCCGGGATTGCCGCTCCAGCTGATAGCGCATTCCGGGTAACAGTGGCGGGACCGCGCCGGACTCACACCGGCTTCCTCCGTGTCCATCGCTAACGTTGCTGAACCTACCCCAGACGTACTGGTAAGGGTGCCCTTCCAAGGTCAATTCGACGCTTAAGGACTACCTTTCTGGGGAGGGACAATCTGGTCCGACGAACCTCATGAGGGAGCACTGCCCGTGGCTAGCTACACGCTGCCTGACCTGCCCTACGACTATGCGGCCCTCGAGCCGCACATCAGCGGCGAGATCATCGAGCTGCATCACGACAAGCACCATGCCGCCTACGTCAAGGGTGCCAATGACACCCTGGACAAGCTGGCCGACGCCCGTTCCAAGGGTGAGTACGGCTCCATCGTCGGCCTGGAGAAGACGTTCGCCTTCCACCTGTCCGGGCACATCCTGCACTCGCTGTACTGGCAGAACCTGTCCGGCGACGGCGGCGACAAGCCCGACGGAGCGCTCGGTGCGGCCATCGACGCCGACTTCGGCAGCTTCGACGCCTTCAAGGCGCAGCTGACCCAGGCCACTGCTACCACCCAGGGCTCGGGCTGGGGCGTCCTGTCCTACGACAGCCTGGGTAAGAAGCTGACTGTCCAGCAGGTCGAAAACCACCAGAGCAATCTCGGCATCGGCACTACGCCGCTGCTGGTCTTCGACGCCTGGGAGCACGCGTTCTACCTGCAGTACAAGAACGTGAAGCCGGACTACGTCAACGCCCTGTGGAACATCGTCAATTGGGCTGACGTCGCGGCTCGCTACGAATCGACGATCTGACGCTTCATCAGCTGTCCTAGCCGGTTGCCTCGAGCCGCGGCGCGTGCCTTCGGGCTGCGCGTCGCGGCTCTTTGCAGCGGCTGCTCCCGCCAGGGGCTGATTGACTTCAGGGATGACCAGCACCCAGGCGCCCAACGCGGGTTCCGCACCTCAGCTGGTTCTCGCTGCGGACGTCGACCGGGCCGCTGCGCGCCTCGCGGGGGTCGTTCTCCAGACCCCGCTTCAAGAGAATGCTCGACTGTCGGCAGCCACCGGCGCGACGGTCTTTCTCAAGCGTGAAGATCTGCAACCGGTTCGTAGCTACAAGCTGCGCGGTGCCTACAACCTGATGGCGCAGCTCGATGAGGCGCAGCGGTCAGCCGGGGTCGTCTGTGCCAGCGCCGGAAACCATGCGCAGGGCGTCGCGCTCAGCTGCCAGCTGCTCGGCATTCACGGCACGGTCTACCTGCCGCGCACCACTCCGCGCCAGAAGCGTGACCGGATCGCCGAGCTCGGCCGCGGCTACCTGACCATCGAGCTGGTCGGTGACACTTACGACGACGCCAGCCTGGCCGCGGCGGCGCACGCCGGCGCCGGCGAATCGGTGCTCATCCCCGCCTTCGACGATCCGCGCACGATCGCCGGGCAGGGCACCGTGGTGTCCGAACTCGTGGAGCAGCTCGGCACCCTCCCGGACGTGCTGGTGATCCCCGTCGGAGGTGGGGGGCTGCTCTCAGGGGCTGCCGCCTGGCTTGCCGGCCAGCAGTGGTCCGGCCGTCTCGTCGGGGCTGAACCTTCGGGTGCGCCGAGCATGCGCGCCGCGTTGACCGCCGGGGCGCCGGTACTGCTCGATCGCATCGACAACTTCGTCGACGGGGCAGCAGTGAGCAAGGTCGGCGCGCACACTTTCGCCCAGATCCGGGCGAGCGAAGCCGAGCTGCTGGACGTCGCCGAGGGGCGCGTCTGCAGCGAGATGCTCGAGCTCTACCAGGTCGACGGGATCATTTCCGAGCCGGCCGGGGCGCTGGCTTCGGCGGCCCTGGATCAGCTGGGCGACCTGCGCGGCGCGACGGTGGTGTGCGTCCTGTCCGGTGGCAACAACGACGTCTCTCGCTATCCCGAGATCGTCGAACGGTCATTGGTCCACGAGGGCCTCAAGCACTACTTCCTGATCTCGTTTCCGCAGGAGCCGGGCGCATTGCGGCGCTTCCTCGACCACGCATTGGGACCCGACGACGACATCACGCTGTTCGAGTACGTCAAACGTTCCAACCGCGAGACCGGCCCGGCGCTGGTCGGCCTCGAACTGGCCCGCCGCGAGGATCTGGAGCCGCTGCTCACCAGGCTGGGCGAGCTTCCGCTCACCGTCGAACGCATCACTCCCGAGCAGGCTGCCTTCCGCTTTCTGGTGTGAGCAGCTAGGCCTGATCGCGCTAGATCAGGCTTCGCGGGCGACCCGGCGCGCCAGGAGCACCATCGGAATCTGCAGCGGAAGTCGGACCAGAGAACCAATTTCCACCGGGGCGGGAACCCCGTCGGCTCTCGCGTCGACGGCCATCTTGATGTTGCCGGGAAAGACTCCCACCAAGACCGCGACAGCGGCCCAACCGCCGAGCTTCCTGGTGGCGGGAACGGCGAGCAACGCTGCCGTTGCCAGCTCGGCTGCGCCGCTCACGTAGACCACTTGGCGGGCGGTTCCGGGCACCCACGACGGCACCAGATCCGTGAACGTCTGCGGTCGGACGAAGTGGATGACCCCGCTGCCGCCGAGCAGAGCGATGAGGGACACGGCGCGCGACGTAGGAGACATCGGTCGACCCTATGGGGCCGAGGCTGAGCCTGGGGCCGGGGTGTGCGAGGGTCGAACTCGTGGACCTTGAACGCGCAGCGTCGATCGTGGAGATCCAGCAACTGGGCATCGGTTACGTCGTCGGCATCGACCGGCGCGACGTCGACATGATCGCGGCGCTCTTCGTGCCCGACGTCGACTGCGGGCATTGGGGCACCGGTCCGGAAGCCTTCCGCAAGATGTACCTCGAGAACGACAGCACGTTCGGCACGAGCATCCATCAGGCGACCAATCACCTGGTCGAATATCGAGGATGACGATCACGCCTCCGGGGTCTGCTACCTGACCGCCGAGCAGCAGATGCACGACGGCACCTGGGCCCGCCTCGCCGGTGCCTACGAGGACAAGTACGAGCGGGTCGAGGGACGTTGGCTCTTCGGGCCCGCAAATTGCTCTTCTGGTATCGCGATGCTGATGCGCCGATCGGGCTTCGCGACGTCACCTACCGCACGTTCGCCAAGTGGCCGAACCTGCCGGCGGCGTGGCCCACGTGGGAGCAGTTCTGGGCCGATGTGCGCGAGGCCTACGGTCCCGAGCCCCGCATCCACCCCGGCGTGAAGCGCTCCCAGGAGGCGATGCGGAAGTGAAGTTCTCGCTCTCACTTCCCCTGCTGCGCGATGAGGCCTCACCCGATCCGTTTCCGGGAGACCTTCGAGCTGGCCCAGGAAGCGGAACAAGCCGGATTCGATACGGCGACGATCGGTCACCACCATTTCATGCCGGGCAACCTCGCCGACCCGTTGACGTTTCTGGCAGCCGTCGCCGTACGCACCAGCACGCTGCGGCTCGGCACCGGCATCTTCCAGCTGGCGGTGCACAACCCGGTCCGGGTCGCCGAGCAGGTGGCCACGATCGACCAGCTCTCCAACGGCCGGATTTCCCTCGGTGTCGGGCTGGGCTGGTGGCCGCTGGAGTACGAGGTCCAGGGTTCGGAGTTCGACACCCGGGGTGCACGGCTGGAGGAGGCGCTCACCATCCTGCGGCTGGTCTGGGAGAACGAGAACACCTCCTACGACGGGCGTTTCTATCGCTTTCCGGAGCTCACCGTGCACCCGCGGCCGGTACAGCGACCACATCCACCACTGTGGGTCGCCGGAGTCGCTGACGCTGCCGTCGAACGGGCGGCCAGGCTGGGCGACGAATGGCTCTGCGGCCCGGTGCAATCGCTGGCAAAAGCCCAGTCCTGCCTGGAGATTTACCGGGCAGCTTGTACGCGGGTGAACCGGGAGCCGGACTGGATTCTGCGGAGATACGCCTGGCTCGGCGCCGACGGCAAGCAGGTGCGCGACGAGGTGCTCCCCGCTTACGTCGGCGGGCTCATGGAGCACTGGCGGGAGTCCGTCGAAGACGACGCCGAGAAGGAACTCTTCGCCCGGATCGACGCCGGTGAAGCCGTGAGCCCCGAGGAGATCGCATCGGACCGGCTGCTGTGGGGTGATCCCAACGACGTGATCGGGCAGGTGCAGCGCTATCAAAAGACCACCGGTGCCACCCACGTGCATGCGGCCTTCGGCGCCGGGCTCCCGGCGCACACCGGGCCGTCAACGCTCGGCGGCTTCGAGGAGCTGCGCGACATGATCCGGCTCTTCGGACGCGAGGTCATCTCCGCCTTCTGATTCCCAAATCCACTGACAACGTCAGCTACCCGTCACAAGGAGAAACCGATGCGTGCGGAATTCACCGAGCTCGCCGAGAAGGTCAACAACTGGGGCCGGTGGGGCGGCGACGACGAGCGCGGCACGCTGAACTTCATCACCCCTGAAGTCGTCAAAGCCGCCGCCGGCTCCGATCCACAGCGGCCGATCGTTCCCGCTCGCCATCCCGCTGTCAGCCGACGGTCCGCAGATCGGGATGATCCCCGGCCGGATCAATCCGCTGAAGACGATGCTCATGATCAACGATCCGATGACGGGCAACATCGACGAGTTCTGCACCAGCGACGACACCGTCACGATGGGCCTGCAGGCCGGCACGCACTGGGACTCGCTGGCCCACGCGACGTACTCCAACCGGATCTACAACGGCGCCCCGATCAGCTCGCTATCGGCCAAGGGCGCCGGGCGCTGTGGCATCGACAAGGTCGGGGCGCTCGTCTCGCGCGGGGTGCTGCTCGACGTAGCCCGGGCAAAGGGCCTCGAACGACTCGAACCTGGCTACGCACTGACCGCCGCCGACCTCGATGAGGCGTCGCGAATTCGCCGAGGTGACGGTCCAGTCCGGCGACATCCTGCTGGTGCGAACCGGCCACATTCAGCACTTGCACGGCGGCGACAAGATGGCCTACACCTTTCCTTCGCCCGGCTTCTCGATGCAGACGGCGCTCTGGCTGCACGAGCATGAGGTCGCCGCCGTCGCAAATGACACGATCGTCTTCGAATGCTTCCCCGGGGAGTACGACGATCTCCCACTGCCGGTCCACCTGCTGCACCTGGTGGAGATGGGGCTGACCCAGGGACAGAACTGGGACCTCGAGGCGCTGGCCGCTGACTGCGCCGAGGACGGCCAGTACGACTTCCTGCTGACAGCGACCCCGGAGCCGTTCGTCGCCGGGCTCGGAGCGCCCGTCGCTCCGGTGGCGGTGAAGTAGTGGCCGAGCACGTCCGTCTGAATCGTCGTCACCGACCGTCCCGAGCATGGGACATTTCGAGATCACGGTCGACGGGGAGCCGGCGGGCTTCACGGCCTACACCAAGGTCGGCGACAAGCTCGATTTCACGCATACCGAGATCGATTCGCGCTACGAAGGCCACGGGCTTGGATCGATCCTGATCAAGGCTGCGCTTGACGCCACCCGCGAGCGGGGTCTCGGGCTGCTGCCACACTGCCGGTTTGTGAGGGGTTACGTGGAACGCCACCCGGAGTATCTCGATCTCGTACCGGCCAAGCGGCGCCAGCAGTTCGGCTTGCCCGAATGAGCCCCGCCGCATGAGTCCCGACGCCCTGCATGTCCTGCTCGTCAAGCAGGAGATCCGCGACGCCCTCTCGCGCTACTGCCGCGCCATGGACCGTCGCGACGAGCCGCTGGCGGCGTCATCTGGCATCCCGGACGGCACCGCTGACTACGGCGCCGGCATCTTCCAGGGGACGGGCGCCGGGTTCGCCGCCTGGGTCACCGAGACCCACGCCGGCTTTGACCGTCACAGCCATCAGATCACCAACGTTCTCACCGAAGTTCGCGGTGAACACGCGGCGTCCGAGGCCTACGTGACCGTCGCGCTGTGGTCGCCTCCCGGGCCCGACGGCGCCGTCACGCAGGTCAGCTCCCGCGGGCGCTACCTCGACCGCTGGTCCTACCGCGGACGGGCGGTGGGCGATCGACGAGCGCAACTACCTCGAGGACTTCACCAGCTTCCAGCAGCTGACCGCGGCGGAAGTCGGTCAGGCCAGCATGGCGGCGAGCCGTGACCCCAGTGACCCGTCGTACGCACTGTTCAGCTGACCGGAGGAATCCATGCCAACCCTGACCGAGCTCCTCACCCCGAGCGAGACGGTGGTCCTGACCGTCGAGATGCAGCGCGGGGTGATCGGCGACCAAGTGAGCGGGCACGGCGGCGGAGCACTTCCCGAGGCCGTCGCCAAGGCCGGCAGCATTCCACGAACCACCAAGCTGCTGCGCGCCGCCAGAGCCGCCGGGGTGCGGGTGGTGCACGCGACCATCAGCCTGCGCGCTGATCGGGCCGGACTGTCCATCAACAACCGGATGATGGCCGGCATCGTGCGAAACCCCGACCAGATGCTGGAAGGCACCAAGGCCGTCGAGCTGATACCCGAGCTGGAGTACAGCCCGTCGGACATCATCATGAACCGGGTTCACGGCCTGACGCCTTTTGGCAGCACTGAGCTCGATCCGGTGCTGCGCAACCTGGGCACCCGCACGATCATCCCGGTGGGCGTATCGGTGAATGTGGCGATTCTCGGCACCTGCCTGTCAGCCTCGGACCTTGGGTATCAGGTCGTCCTGCCCACCGATGCCGTCGTGGGAATTCCGGAGAGCTACGCCCAGGACGTCATCAATCACACGCTGGGTTTCCTGGTGACCAGGACGGTGGTGGACGACGTCGTCGCCGCTTGGTCCTGACACCGGCGCCTGGATCGCCGAGCAGCGCCTCCGCCGCCAACGTCTCGACGGTGGCGGATTCGCCGACCCGGTCGAGGCGGTCAGCTGGTTCGGTGCCGTTCAGTCGCAGCTGTTTGCCGCTAGTGCCTGGGGAATCGGTCAACGCTGCGTCGACGTCGACGACGCGGATTTTCGCGCCGCTTTCGACTCCGGCGCGATCGTGCGCACCCACATCTTGCGTCCGACCTGGCACCTCGTCGCCCCCGCCGATCCGCAATGGATGCAGGCGCTTACGGCGCCTCAGGTGCACCGCGCGAGCGCGTTCTACTACCGCAAGGCGGGCCTGGACGACGCTGTCTTCCAGCGTTGCGCTGACGTCATCAGTTCCGCGTTGGAGGACGGCGAATACCTCACCCGCGCGGAGATCGCCGCCGTCCTGGAGCGAAGCGGGATTGCCGCTGAAGGCAACCGGCTGGCCTACATCGTCATGTGGTGTGAGCTGGAAGCGCTGATCTGCAGCGGACCGATGCGTGGACGCCAGCACACGTACGCATTGGTGGCCGAGCGGATCGCCGATGAGGGCGGGGTGCGCGGCTTGGAGCGCGACGCAGCGCTCGCCGAACTCGCGCGGCGATACTTCACCAGCCACGGACCTGCCCAGATGCGCGATTTCGCCTGGTGGTCAGGGTTGCGGATAACTGAAGCCCGCCAGGCGGTCAGATTGGCAGGCGCAGATCTCGAGGAGCAACGGCTCGACGGGCAGGCCTATTTCTCCGACCCCGCTCAGTCGGCCCACGCGGCGGGCGAGACGACCGTTTGTCTGCTGCCCAACTACGACGAGTTCGTGGTCGCCTACCAGGACCGCAGCGCCCTGTTCGGCTCAGCTGCCGGTGCCCCGGCGCTTGCCGGGATGGACGCGCTGACCAACAATCTGGTGGTGAAGGACGGGCAAGTGGTGGGCACCTGGAAGCCCGAGCCCCGCTCCGGGCAGGTCCGGGTCGTCGTCACCACGACGCAGCCGGTTGCCCTTCAGGCGCTGGAACGTGCGACGCAGCGATACGGCCAGTACCTGGGGGTCGAGGCTGAACTCGGGCTGCTCACGCCCCGTAAGCAATCGTCTTGATCTCGAGGTACTCCTCGAAGCCGGCCAGCCCCATCTCGCGGCCGATCCCGCTGTGCTTGTAGCCGCCGAAGGGTGAATCGGCGCCGTAGTAGAGCCCGCCGTTGACCATGATCGTGCCGGTACGGATGCGGTTCGCGACGGCGCGGGCCCGCTCATCCGACGCGCTGATGACGCCGCCTGACAGGCCGTACTTGGAGTTGTTGGCGATGGCCACTGCCTCGTCGTCGCCGTCGTAGGGGATGACCGCCAGCACCGGGCCGAAGATCTCCTCCTGAGCCACCCTCGCATCGGGTGTGACGTCGGCCAGGACGGTCGGCTCGACGAAGTAGCCCTTGGGCAGATGGGCCGGGATGCCACCGCCGGTCACGATGCGTGCACCCTCATCGACGCCGATCCGGATGTAGTCCAGCACCCGCTGGCGCTGCTGCTCGCGGACCAGCGGGCCCATCAGCATTCCGGGATCGGTCGGGTCGCCATATGGCCAGGTGGCAGCCAGCCCGGCAAGGGCGTCCAATCCCTCGTCGTACTTGTCCCGGGGGAGCAGCAGCCGGCTGGTGATCGCGCAGCCCTGTCCCGCGTGGCTGGTGATCTGGAAGAAGGCCGCTGCGGCAGCTCCGGCGATGTCGGCGTCATCCAACGCGATCAGCGCCGACTTGCCGCCGAGCTCGAGGAAGACCTTGGTGATGTTTGCTGCCGCCGCCGTCATGATCCGGGTGCCCGTCGCGGTGGAGCCGGTGAAGGAGATCAGGTCGACCCGGGGATCCTCGGCGAGCTGCTGGCCGACCTGATGGCCGGAGGAGGTGATGACGTTGAAGACTCCCGGCGGGATGTCGGTTTCGTTAGCCACCAGCTGGCCGAGGAGTGTCGCGGTCCAGGGGGTGTCCGGTGCGGGTTTCAGCACCACCGTGTTGCCGGCAGCCAAGGCCGGGCCCACCTTGGCCAGGTTGATCTGGGTCGGGAAATTCCAGGGGGTGATGGCGGCGACGACTCCCGCCGGCTCTCGCTGGATGTAGCGATGTGAGCGGATCCCGAACGGCTCGGCGATGCCGAGGTCGGTGACCCATTCGTACCCCTCGGCCAGATCGGCGATCCAGCCGAGCCCGGCGACCGGGGTGTCCTGCTGGGCGCCATACGTGAGCGAAACCGGGCAGCCGACCTCAGCCACGGTGGTCGAACGCAGCTGCTCGGAATGCTTCTCCAAGGCCGTCTGCAGCTGGCGAATACACCGCACCCGGAAGGCGACGTCAGTGCTCCAACTTTCGTCGTCGAACGCGCGGCGGGCGGCCCCGATCGCGGCGTCCATGTCGGGGGCGCCGGCATCGGCGACGACCCCGATGACCTCTTCGGTGGCCGGGTTGACGTTGTCGAACACGGCCCCGCTGGCGGCCGGGACCAGCTTTCCGTCAATGAGCAGGTTCTGCTCGTGCCAAAGCTCGCTCATCAGGGAACCCGACCTCTCTGCACCGGCAGTAAGTTTGCATACAAAATCATTTGTCAGGGAAGGCTGGGCCGTCAGGCTACCCGGTCCGGCAGGTCGCCGGAGGTGCTGGTGGACCTCAGCCCGGCGCAGGCCAGCCGGACGCCATTCTCGAGATTGCCGTAGGCAGCTTCCAGCGAATCGCGCCCGGATCGCCACTGCAAAATCGCGTTCAGCCAGACGGACCCGATGGTGAAACTGACGGTGTCGAACAGTTCCTGGGCGACCTGCGGTCCGAGGTAGAGCCGCAGCACCCTGTCCGTGCGTACCGACATGGCTTCCAGCGCCTGGCGGGCATAGGGGTCACGCGACGCGGCCACATAAATCATCAGGTCGGCGTAGCTCGGGTAGCGCTGAAAGCCGCGCATGCCGCGGTGCAGGAAATCGACGATGCGGTCAACGCGCTGGTCATCACCCTGCAGCTCGCCGGACTCCAGCAGGATCAGATCTGTCAGCCGGGCCTGCCACTCCACAAGCGCGGAGGCCAGCAGATGTTCCTTGGACGCGAAATAGCGGTAGGTCGTCCCGAGCGCTACCCCGGAGCGTTCGGCGACGGACTTCATCTGAACGTTGTCGATGCCGCGTTCGAGGGCGAGCTGCATGACCGCAGCCAGCAGCGCTTCCCTGCGCTGGAGCTGGCGGTCAGTCATGCTTTCGACTGGTTGCGGCGCCACCGCGACCCGTGCCATGCGCAGAGACTAGCGACGTAGCACCCGAAGGCAGGCAACTTTGGCCGCACGGCACGGCACACTGCCATCCGTGGCCTTCTTCACGATGAGATTCGACTTGCGCAATCCGGCCTTCGCGGGGGTCCCGATCGCGGACCGGTATGCCGCCGCCCTCGACATGGTCGAGTACGCCGATCGCAACGGCTTCCTCATGATCATCTTGTCGGAGCACCACGGGTCGCCCGACGGCTACCTGCCAAGCGCCCTGCCCTTCGCTTCCGCGGTCGCCGCGCGCACCAGGAATCCCCGGATCCTCGTGGCGGCCCTGGTCTCCTCATTCCACGACCCCCTCAAGGTCGCCGAAGACGCATTGGTCATCGACGCCATCTCCGGTGGTCGGCTGGACCTGGTCATCGCCAACGGGTATGCGCTGCACGAGTTCGAGATGTTCGATAGGCCCCTCAACGAGCGGATAGCCCGCACCGTCGAGCTGGTGGAGACCCTGCAGGCCGCGTTCACGGGTCAGCCCTTCGAATACCGGGGCCGCACCGTGGCAATCACGCCGGCGCCCGATGGACCCGGCCCGCAGATTCTGCTCGGCGGCAGTTCGGCTCCCGCCGCGCGCCGGGCGGCCCGGCTGGGCGTCGGATTCCTGCCCCCTGGTCAGGAGATCTGGCAGGCCTACCGAGCCGGCTGCGCTGAGTACGGCCGACCGGACCCGGGGGACTGGATGGGCGGTGACACCAGCTTCATCCACGTGGCCAAGGACGTAGAACGGGGATGGGAGCAGATCGGCGCCCACGCTCTCCACGAAGCGAACTCGTACGGAAAATGGATGGCAGACGCCGGGATCTCAGCGGAAAAGGGGGGCTACGAGGAGTTCACGGATCTTGCCGAGCTGCGGGCGACCGGGCAATACCGGGTGCTTACGCCACAGCAATTGGTGGATGAGCTCCGCGCGGCCGGGCCCTTCGCCAGTGCGACGCTGCATCCGATGATGGGTGGAATCCCGCCGGCGGTGGCGTGGGAAAGCCTGCATCTCATCGAGACCGACGTCATTCCGGCACTTGCCGGATAACTCCCGCCCTAAGTCAGGGCCGCAATTGCTCGCGTTCGCAAAATTGAAACGGCATACTCATTTCTCGGAAGCTTTGACCGGACGTCCTCGAAGGTGGCCCATGAGCGCACAGCTGCGCGGTTTCGATGCCGACAACCACTACTACGAGGCGATGGATGCCTTCACCCGTCACATCGAGCCCGAGTTCAAGAAGCGCTGCATGCAGTGGGCCACCCTGGACGGCAAGACCCGGCTGCTGGTCGGCGGCAAGGTCAACCGATTCCTGGCCAATCCCACCTTCAGCACCCTTTCGGCGCCTGGGAGTCTCGAGGACTACTTCCGAGGCAAGAACGAATCCGGGGCGAGCGTGATCGAGCTCTTCGGTGAGCTCGAGCCCACGCGCCCTGAATACCAGGACCGTGACGTGCGCCTTCGGGTGATGGACGAGCAGGGTCTTGATGGCGCCTTCTTCTTTCCGACCCTTGGCGTCGGCATGGAGCAGTCGCTCAAGCACGACCTACCGGCCGCCTCCGCGGCGTTCCGGGCCTTCAACCGGTGGCTGGACGAAGACTGGGGCTTCCACTACCAAGAGCGGATTTTTGCGGCTCCCTACATCTCCTTGAGCGACCCGGCGAATGCGGTCAGGGAGCTGGAGTGGGCCGTCTCCAAAGGCGCCCGCATCATCGTCATGCAGTCCGGTCCGGTACGCACAGAGCTCGGCTACCGCTCACCCGCAGACCCGATGTTCGCCGACTTCTGGAAGGCGCTCGGGGAGTCGGGCATCCTGCTGGCCTACCACTCGGGTGACACGGCCTACAGCGAGATCCTGCCGATGTGGGGGGAGGGCGAGCAGCTCAACGCCCACGGCAACACCACCATGCGATCGCTGATATCCGCCGTTCCATCGGCCGACACGCTGTCGGCGCTGGTCTCCAACCAGGTCTTGCTGAAGAACCCCGGAATTCGCATCGCGATCATCGAGAGCGGCTCCTCGTGGGTGCCCGCGCTGTTCAAGGCGTTGGGCAAGCACGCCGGTCAGGCTCCGCGCCTCTACCCCGAGCACCCGCATGACGTGCTTCGCAAGCACGTATCCATCGCTCCGTACTACGAGGACGACCTGGCCGGGCTGAAGGACCTCCTCGGGATCGACAACGTTCTGCTCGGATCAGACTGGCCGCACACCGAAGGCCTGGCTGACCCGCTGTCGTTCAAGAAGGATCTGGAACGCGACGGCTACACCGAGGCTGAGCAGCAGAAGGTGCTCCACGACAACGCCCTCGCGCTGATCAAGCCGGCCTGACGCTCGAGCGCCGCGGCGCCGGCTTCCTTGAGCAGCTCGGCTGACGTATATACGTTATGTACTTCAGCAGGGCAGTGAAGGGACCGGCGGCGCATGCTCGAGTTCAATCCGTACGATTACGACACCTTTTGCGACCCTTATCCCACGTACCGGCGGCTGCGCGCCGAGATGCCGGTGTATCACAACCCGGACCTCAAATTTTGGGCACTTTCGCGCTACGACGACATCCTGGCCGCGCATAACGACTTCGAACGGTTCTCCAGCGCCGGGGGCGTCACGATCGAGGGCGAGGAGAAGGACAGCCCCTTCCTGATCGTCAAGGATCCTCCCGAGCATCGCTGGCACCGCAAGATCATCGGCAAGGTCTTCACGCCGCGCCGGATTCTGGCGCTGGAGCCGTATATCCGCGACCGTTGCGGGCAGCTGCTGGACCCGTTCGTCGGCGAAGCCGAATTCGACGTGGCGAGCGAATTCGCGATCATGCTTCCGCTCGATGTCATCAGCGAATTGCTCAACATCCCCCATGAGCTACGCGGGGAGATGCATGAGCTCTCCGACCGCGTGGGCGCCCGCGGCGAAGGTGTCGACATCAACCAGGTCATCGAGGCCAGCGCCGCGCTCTTTGAGCTCTATCTGGGGCTCATCCAGGAGCGGCGCCGCAAGCCGCAGGACGACATCATCAATGTGATCATGGAAACCGAAGTGACCGACGACGAGGACGGTTCCACCCGCCGGATGTCGGACGAAGAGGCCGCCTTCCGGTTCCTCGAACTCGGTTTCGCCGGCCACGAGACGGTCGCCAAGGGCATCCCGAACGGCTGCCTGGCGCTGACCAACTTCCCTACCGAGAAGGCGAAACTGCGAGCTGATCCGTCGCTGTACCCATCGGCGGCCGAAGAGATCCTGCGCTTTGACGCACCTTCCCAGCTGCAGGGCCGCACTACCGCGACCGACGTGACCATGCACGGAGTCACGATCCCGGCCGGTGAGAAAGTCATGCTGATCACCGGTTCGGCGCTACGTGACGAGACGGCCTATCCCGATCCCGACCGGTTCGACGTGACGCGCGAGGCCGACCCCTCGACGATGTTCTTCGGCTACGGGATTCATCGCTGCATCGGAGCTCACCTGGCCCGCCTGGAGATCAAGATCGCCTGCGAAGAACTGCTCGCCCGGTTCCCCGACTTCGCCGTGGACGACGCGCGGGCGGTGCGCAAGGTGTCCTCGAACGTCCGCGGGGTCGCCAACCTCCCGCTCCTCACGGCCGGCGCCGCCTGATGGCCCGAGCACCCCGGGCCGCCTCCGTCGTGACGACGCTGCCGGTCGCCGACCACTCACTCGCCCGCCGTGGTCATCGGCGCAGCAGCGGCGACCTGGTGGCTGACCACATCCGCCGGCTGATCTTTGAAGGCGAGCTCCGCCAAGGCGACCACCTTCGCCAGGACGAGATCGCCTCCGAGCTCGGTGTCAGCCGCATTCCGGTACGGGAAGCGGTCATCGCGCTGGACCGCGAGGGTTGGCTCATGATCGAGCCCCACCGCGGCGCCTTCGTCCACGGTCTCGATCAGGACGCCGTGCGTGACCATTACGAGGTCTTCGGACTGATTTACGGACTCACCGCCCGGCGGGCCACCGAGCGTGGCAGCACTGAGGACGTGGTGGCACTCGTCGAAGCCCAGCGCGCAATCAAGCGGGCCACCACCGCCGACGAGTTCTTCGTGGCCAACAACGACTACCTTCGCCAACTCTTCGCGATGGCGAATTCGCCGCGGCTGGCGTCGTTGGCGCGGCTGCTGCGAAACCTCGTGCCCGGAAACTTCTTCGAGATCGTCCCGTCCGCGATGGCAAATCAGCGGCGCGGGACAGCCGCCCTCACCAAGGCCGTCCGGGCCGGCGACGCCGAGCTTGCCGAACGCGAGTGCCACACCTTGATGCGACGTCAAGGCGATGGAGTGGTCGCGCTGCTGGCCTCGCGCAAACTCTTCCGGCCCTCTGCCTGATGAGTGCTGCCTGATGAGTGACGCCTGATGGACGAATATGCCTCGAGTCCTGGCTTGCAGGTGGCCCTTGAGGAGGGCGTCCTGCGGTTGACGCTCGACCGGGCTGATAAACGCAACGCGCTCGACGACGTCATGATGGCCGGGCTGATCGACGCCATCGATTCCGCCGGTCGCGACGAAGCGGTGCGGGTGATCGTGCTCGCCGGCGAGGGCAAGCACTTCTGCAGCGGGGCCGACATCATCGCCCGCAATGCCGCCGGCGGTAAGCGTCCGCGGGCCGGCAGTATCCAGCGGCGGCTGCCCTCTCAGGCACACCGGCTCATACCGGTGATCGCCACCGTGCAAACGCCAATCGTGTGCGCCGTCCAGGGCTGGGCGGCGGGGATCGGCCTCGCGATCGCGATGGCGGCCGATGTCACGATCGCCGCCGACGACGCGCGATTCTGGGCTCCCTTCGGGGAGCGGGGATTCACCCCCGACAGCGGCGTGACGTGGATGTTGCCCCGCCGGATCGGCGAGGTGCGAGCCCGTCAGATGCTCCTGCTGGGTCGGGTTCTCAGCGGGGCCGAAGCAGCGGAGTGGGAGCTGATCGACCGCGCGGTACCGGCGGACGATCTCGACGAGGCCGTCGCCGGTGTCGTCGAACGCCTGGCCGGGTCGGCGACGGTCGCGCTGGGTCTGACGAAATGGCTCATGGCCGCCGGAATGTCGGCACCGCTGGAGGAAGCCTTGCGTAACGAAGCATTCGCCATGGAATTGTCGTCGCGAAGTGAAGACTTCCGCGAAGGCATGTCCGCATTCCGCGAGAAGCGCCCGGCCCGATTCGAGGGACGTTGAGCACCGGCGTCCGCGGCGCGCTGGCCGTCACAGCGCAGACACCGCGCGAGGAACTCGTGGCTGCCGTTCGGTCGTGGGTCGAGGAATTCGTTCCCGCGGCCTGGAGGGAAGCCGCGCCCGGCGGGCCCCGTGCGATCAGGGCAGTGCGCCCGCGCGCCGACTATGAGGCCTGGTACCCCGTGTTCGGCGGCTCCGGAATGGTGGCCCCGACCTGGCCGGTGGAGTACGGCGGACTCGACCTCCCGCCCGCATCGGCGCGCCTGATCGAGGCAGAGCTGCGGCCCTACAACCTGGGCCGGCTCAACCCGCTCGGGCTGCACAACGCCGCGCCTGCGCTCTTCGCCCACGGGACCGAGGAGCAGCGGCTGCGCTTCCTGCCGCCGATCGTGCGCGCCGAGGAGATCTGGTGCCAGCTCTTCAGCGAGCCCGGCGCCGGATCAGACCTCGCCTCGCTGTCCACCCGGGCCGAGCTTGATGGCGACGAATGGATCGTCAACGGCCAGAAGGTGTGGACCACCTGGGGATTTGCCGCGGACTATGCCGTACTCCTGGCGCGTACCGACCCCGATGTGCCCAAGCGCAACGGCCTCACCTACTTCCTGATTGATCTCCACCAGCCCGGAGTCGACATCCGCCCACTGCGCCACATCACCGGCGAGGTCGACTTCTGCGAGGTCTTCCTCGACGGCGCGCGCATCCCCGACACCCAGCGGGTAGGAGCGGTGAACGACGGTTGGCGGGTCGCGTCGGCAACCTTGTCGGGCGAGCGTCAGATGGTCTCCGGATCCGGCTCGGGCGGCGTCGACCGGATTGGTGGCTCAGGGATCGCAAGCTTGATTGCGCTCGCTCGACGGATCAGCGAATCCGGACGCTCCGGAGGGTGGGACGACCCGCGGGTTCGGCAGGAGTTGATGGGTCTTTACGCGGAGGACGCCATCAGGAGTTGGACCAATTCCCGGGTGCGGGCGCTTTTGAAGGCAGGTCGTGCGCCCGGCGCCGAGAGCTCGGTCGGCAAGGTGCATTCGGGCTCGCTCAACCAGCGCACCCAGCTGCTCGCCACGGATCTGCTCGGTGCTTACGCCACCGCCTGGGATGCCCCCGGCGCAAATGCCGACGACCACTCCGCCCACCAGTCCAACCAGGCCAACCAGGCCAACCTCGGTGCTGACAGCTACGCCGACAGCCTTCCGCATGAGGTACGCGGGATGTTGCGCAGCCGCGCTAACACGATTGAAGGCGGTACCACCGAGGTCAACAAGAACATCCTGGCTGAGCGGGTGCTCGGGCTGCCCCGCGAGCCCGACCCCTGGCATGGGCGGCCGTGGCGGGAAGTGCCCCGCAACTGATGGGCTACCAGACGCTTCAGGTGTCCCGCGACGGACCGGTGGGGTGGCTGATCTTCGATCGCCCCAAGGCCGGCAACGCCATGGACGCGACGATGCTTGATGAGTTGGAGAGAGCCTGGCTCGAACTCGACGCCGACCCGCAGGTTCGCGTCATCATCAACACCGGCGAAGGGCGCGCGTTCCAGACCGGACTCGACGTGGTTCAGCTGGCCAAGGATCCGGCGGCGTTGCGTGAACAATCTCGCCGCACGAAGCGGGCGGAACTGCGCCTGACCGCCTGGCACAACCGCGTGAGCAAGCCCGTGATAGCCGCCGTCAACGGGGTTTGCGCCGGCGGCGGACTTCATTTCATCGCCGACGCCGACATCGTGATTGCTGCCGACCGGGCGAGCTTCCTCGATCCGCATGTATCTGTCGGCCAGGTGACCGCCTACGAGACCATCGGGCTGGCCCGCAAGGTCCCGTTCGAGTCCGTGATGCGGATGGCGCTGCTGGGCAGCCACGAACGGATCTCGGCGCAGCGCGCGTATGACATCGGGATGGTCTCCCAGATCGTGGCGCCGGACGAGCTGCGGCCGACCGCAAGGGCGCTGGCCGAGCTCATCGCCGAGGGTGATCCGGAGGTGCTCCGGGCTCGTAAACGGGCGCTGTGGGATGCGCTCGAATTAGGACTGACCGACTCTTACGTAGCCGCAATGAATGGGGACACAAAGATCAATGAGTGATGGATTCGGTACGTACGAGACCCTCAAGCTCGAGCGGCACGGCGCGGTCGGATGGCTGATCAACAACCGGCCGCAGGCGCTGAACGCCATGAACGCCTTGATGCGCGATGAGTTCGCCGGCGCCTGGCTGGAGCTCGATCGCGACCCCGAGGTGCGGGTCATCGTCCACACGGGGGAGGGCCGGGCCTTCCAGACCGGGGTCGACGTCCAGGAGTTGGCCACCGACGGGCAAGGCATGGGCCGTTACCGCGAATCGGTGAAGAACTTCGACTTGCATTTCACGTCGTGGCACCAGCGGGTCGCCAAGCCGGTCATCACGGCAGTGAACGGGCTCTGCGCGGGTGGGGCGTTTCACTGGGTCGCTGACGCCGATATCGTGATCGCCGCTTCCGATGCCCAATTCTTTGACCCCCACGTGTCGGTGGGGCAGGTCGTCGCCGTGGAGGCGATCGGTCTGCTGCGCAAGATGCCGTTCGAAGCGGTGATGCGGATGGCGTTGGTCGGTCGCCACGAGCGGATGTCGGCTGAGCGCGCTTTGCAGCTCGGGATGATCTCGCAGGTCGTCGACCCTCCCGAGCGTTTGCGCGAAGAAGCGCAAACTCTTGCCGAAAAGATCGCCCGCAATTCGCCGGCGGCGATGCGGGTCTCGAAGCGGGCTCTCTGGGGCGCGCTGGAATCCGGTCTCACCGAGGCGTCCCGCGAGGGAGGTCAGGAGCTGATCTCGATGTGGGGGCACCCCGACCAGGAGGAGGGTCCGCTCGCCTTCGCCGAGAAACGAGAAGCCCGGTGGCAGCCGCTCGACGCTGACTCTGCCGGCAGTGGACCCGGACCCCGCTGATGGCCAGCCTTCTCGACCTGCTCGAGGACCGTCCGGGCGACGAGACCACCGTGGCGATCTACAGCGGTGACCGCGAGGTGACGCGCTCGGGGCTGCGGTCGGCGGCCCGCGAGCTGGCATCAGTCCTGACCGCGGCAGGTGTGCTGCCCGGCCAGCCGGTCGCCGTCATGCTCCCCAATGGGCCTGAGGTCGTCGCCGCCATGTTCGGCTGCTGGTACGCGGGCGCGGTGTATGTGCCGCTGAATCCGCGGGTGACGGCGTCCGAACGCACTGCCCTGCTGGCTGCCACTCATCCGGCGATGGTCATCGCGGCCGCTGCCCCGCAAGGACTCGATCTCCCGGTTGTCATTGCCAATGACCTCACCTGGACCCCGTCCGGGCGAGCGGCGGTCGTGGATGTCCCGACTCACGAGCCCGACATCGCCCTGGTGCAGTGGACCTCTGGCACCACCGGGCGTCCCAAGCCCGTCCTGCTGCGCCACAGCGGCTTTCTGAAGCTGCTGGAGCCGGTGCTGAAAAAGCTGCTGGGTGCCGGCAGCGACACCATCGCCGCGCGCAAGGCCCCGATGCCCAACCTCATCCCGACGTCCATGGCGCTTTCGGCTGGGATCTACAACGTGCTCTTCGCCTTCCGGGTCGGGGCCGCGGCGATCCTGATGGAGCGCTTTGATCCGGTCGTCTTCGCCGCCCTGGTGGAGCGGTTCCAGCTGCGCTCGACGGTGCTCCCGCCGGCCGCGATGACCATGCTCGTCGAAACGCCGGAAGTGACCACGCTGGTTCCGCTGAAGTACGTGCGGAGCATCAGCGCACCCCTGTCACCCCTGCAGGCCCGACGGTTCCGCGACAAGTTCGGATCCACCGTGCTCAACTGCTACGGCCAGACCGAGATCGGCGGCGAGATCGTCGGGTGGAACGCCGCCGATGCCCGGGCCTACGGCGAGGAGAAGCTGGGCTCGATCGGCCGCCCCCACGACGGGGTCACGGTGCGTATCGACGACTCGGGTGAACTGTTCGTCAAGACACCCGCCATCACGGCGGGTTATGCCGACGGGGCGGAGCTCGGCGACCGGTTGACTCCCGACGGATGGTTTCGTACCGGCGACGTGGCCCGACTCGACCCCGAGGGCTTCCTCTGGATCGAAGGCCGTGTCTCGGACATGATCAACCGAGGCGGCCTGAAGGTGTTTCCGGGTGAGGTCGAAGAGGTACTCCGCCTTGATCCGGCCGTGGCCGACTGCGCCGTGGTGGCCGCCCCGGACGAACGGCTCGGGGAAGTGCCGTGGGCATTCGTCGTACCTACCAATGCGGGCTCGGAGCTCGACGCCTCAGCCCTTGCCGCCGGCGCCCGCGAAAGGCTTGCGCCCTACAAAGTGCCGGTGCGTTTCGTGGCAGTGGCGGAGCTGCCCCGAAACGAAGCCGGAAAGGTGCTGCACCGCGAGCTCATGGCGATGGCACCCACCACCTGAAGAGCGGCTAGGAGACCTCGCGCAGCTTCCCGGTGGCCACGTCGTAGACGAAACCGCGCACCGAATCCTTGTGGGGGATGGCGGTCTCCGCCTTGATACGGGCGATGTTCTGGCGCACGTCGGCATCGAGGTCGGTGAACGCCTCGGCGGCCCACGTCGGCTTGACGCCGGTCTCCTGCTCGATCGACTGCCGGAAGCCGTCGTCGGTGAAGGTGAGCATCCCGCAGTCGGTGTGGTGGATGAGGATGATCTCCGTGGTGGCAAGCAGTCGCTGGCTGATCGCCAGTGACCGCAGCTCGTCCTGCGTGACGACACCGCCGGCATTGCGGATGACGTGGGCATCACCCTCGGACAGGCCCAGGAGGCCGTAGACGTTGAGCCGGGCATCCATGCATGCGACGACGGCGATGTGCTTGGCCGGCGGCAGCGGCAGGTCGCCCTTGTCGAAGGTGTCTGCGTAGCGGGTGGCGTTTTCGAGCAGGTCGTCGGTGACTGACATCGAGAGGCCTTTCATAGCCGGACGGCAGGACGCGAGAAGGAAGCCCCGCCGGGTCTTCTATTGTGTACTGAAGTAGTCAACAACCGCCAGTCCGGCATGATCTCAACATGCGGTGGATCGGGTTCGTGCCTGGCCTGCTGTTGCTCGGCCTCACCGCCACGAGCATCGTCAACAGCTTGCTGATCCCGCGCGCCAGAGCCCCGCTGATCTCGCGGTTCGTCACTCGACTGGTGCGCGGCATCTTCGGGGTGCTGACGGCCCGGGTCGATGACTACGAGCGCCGCGACAACCTCTGGGCAGCCGCTCCGCCGACCTTCCTCCTTGGACTTCTGACGTCCTGGCTGATCCTGCTGGTGGTGGGATTCGCGCTGCTGATCTGGCCCTTCTCGCGGGGAACCTTCAACGGGGCCCTGCGCGAGGCCGGGTCGTCCGTCTTCACGCTCGGCTTCGACGCCCCCCGGGCGACCACGCCGACGGCACTCGTGTTCATCGCCGCCGCCAGCGGACTGGTAGTCGTCGCGCTGCAGATCGCCTACCTGCCCTCGCTGTATTCGGCATTCAACCGGCGCGAAACCCTGGTCACCCTGCTGGAGACGCAGGCTGGGGTGCCTGCCTGGGGCCCGGAGATCCTGGTGCGCTTCCAGCTGATCGACACGACGGAACGGCTCGGCCCGCTGTATGAGAAATGGACCGAGTGGGCGGCCGATCTCTCCGAGAGCCACAGCTCCTATCGCACACTGATCTACTTCCGATCACCCGAACCCAAGCGTCACTGGCTGCTGGCGCTGCTCTCAGTCTTGGACGCGGCGGCGCTGCACCTGGCCATCTGTCCGCAGTCCGCCCCGACCCAGGCCAGACCCCTGCTGCGAATGGGTTACCTCACGCTTCGCAAGATCGCGAGTGTCACCGGAATTCAGGTCGACAACGATCCGGCGCCCAACGCCCCGCTGGATCTCACCCGCGAGCAATTCGATGGCGCTGTCGCCCAGCTCGTCTCCTCGGGCTGGCTTCCCGAACGCGATCTCGACGATGCCTGGCAACACTTTCGGGGCTGGCGGGTCAATTACGAGGCTGCCGCCTACGGTCTCGCCTATCACCTCGACGTGGTCCCCGCCCTCTGGAGCGGGCCGCGTCGCAACTCCGAGGCAGTCCTGCCTCCTGAGCGGCCACTCGACCGGCGACCGGGATCGGCGCTGGACCCGGCCTCCTATCGCCGGACCTCGCCGGAGCCGACGCCCGAACCCGGCGCTTAGCCCGCGACCTGAGCCCGTAGCTCGTACTTGAGCACCTTGCCGGTGGCGTTGAGCGGAAACGCCTCGACCACCCGTATCGAGCGCGGCACCTTGTAATTGGCCATCCGCTCGCGGCACCAGGCGATCAGCGCTTCGGGATCGATATCGCTGCCGGCGCGAGGGATGACGAAGGCCATGCCCACCTCACCCATCCGCTCATCGGGTACGCCTACGACGGCTACCTGATCGATGTCCGGGTGCCCGAGCATGACGCCTTCGATCTCGACTGGATAGGCGTTGAATCCGCCGACGATGAACATGTCTTTGATGCGGTCGGTGATGCGCAGATTTCCGGCGGCGTCCATCACTCCGACGTCGCCGGTGTGCAGCCAGCCTTCGGCGTCGATGGTCTCGGCCGTGGCTGCCGGGTCGCCGAAATACCCCCGCATCACCTGATAGCCACGGACCAGCACTTCACCGGGCTCACCCGCAGGAAGGCTGCTGCCGTCCGCGGAGACGACGCAGACCTCGCCGCCCGGGATCGCCCGGCCACAGGTCGTGGCGATGATGACCGGATCGTCGTCGTGGCGGCACATCGTCGCGGTGCCTGTGGTCTCGGTGAGTCCATAGCCGGTGACGACCGAGGCGAAATGCAATTCCTTACGGAGCCGGTCGACCAGCTCTACCGGCACCGCCGCCGCACCCGTGACGGCCAGACGCAGCGAGCTGGTGTCGTGATCGGTGATCTTCGCGGACAGCAGCGTCATGAAGATGGCCGGCGGCCCGGGCAGCATTGTGATCTTCTCTTCGGCGACCCGAGCCAGCACCGACGGCGCATCGAAGACCGGGTGCGGAACCATGGTGGAACCGGTGAGCAGGCACGCCAGCACGCCTGATTTGAGCCCGGCGGTGTGGAAGAAGGGGTAGGCGATCAGGTAGCGGTCGCCGGCGGTGAGCCCGACGATCTCTGACCAGCTGGAGTACGTGCGGGTGCTCGCCCCATGGGTGAGCATCGCGCCCTTCGGCCGTCCCGTGGTCCCGGAGGTGAAGATGATGTCCGACAGGCTGTCGGGCCCGAGAGCTTCGGTGCGGGCGGCGACCTCATCGGGCGAGACCTTGGCGCACCGGGCGATGAATTCGCTCAGGCTCGCCGCTCCAGCCGGGGTGGCGCCGTGCAGGACGATTTTCTCTTCCAGTGCCGACAGCGGGACGTCGGCCAGCTCCGCCACGTAGTCGGTGCCCAGGAAATCGGTCACCGTGCACAGGAAGCGCGCACCAGAGGTGTTGAGCACGTGTGCGGCCTCAGCGGCCTTGAAGCGGGTGTTGATCGGGACGAGCACGCCGCCCGCCGCGTAGACACCGAGCGAGGTGATTACCCAGGCGGCACTGTTCGGCGCCCAGATCGCGACCCGGTCACCCGGCTGCAATCCGCTGGCGATGAACGCCCCCGCGGCTTGGCGCACCCTCGGCTCGAGCTGCCCGAAGGTCAGCCGCAGGTCGCCGTCGACGAGCGCTTCGGCGTCGTGCCACGTTTGCGGCCGCGCGCGACACTGCAGCCGGAATGGTCGGCGGAATATCAGCCGGAAAGTCAGCTGATTGAGAAGCCGCTGGAAAGTCGGTCACAACCGTCCCGTCTGCAGGTCTTCGGGCACCCAACTAGGGGAGCGCTTGTCGCGGAAGGCCTCCCAGCCTTCGACGCGCCTCGGCGCTGCTCGAAGCTTGCCTCCATCGACATCCGGTCGTACTGGCCATACCCCTGCGAGATCACCCGCTTCACCTCGAAACGGGCTCTGGGCGCGCCCCGCATGCAGTCTTCGAGCACTCGGGTAGCAGCGCTCAGCAGTTCTTCATGGGCTACCACGCGCGTCACCAGCCCCCATTCGAGCGCCTCGGGAGCGGTCACCCGGCGGCCGGTGAAGAGCATGTCCTTGGCCCGAGCCGGGCCGATCTGGGCGGGCAGGTAGCTCGCGTAGCCGGTGTCGGCGATCCCGCGGTAAATCTCCGGCGCCCGAAAGACGGCGCGGTCACTGGCGACTGCAACGTCCGACATGATCGCGATGAGGAGACCGCCGCCCTGGCAGATGCCATTGATCGCGCTGACGATCGGCTTGGCGGAGTGCCGAACGGCGTCGAAGGGCACGTTGTCCATGCCCAGCAGCTTCGGGTCCGCCCCAGTCGTCGATGGAGCTGGCACCCAGGTCGCCGCCGGGGATGAAGACGTCGTCGATACCGGTGATGAGCAGCCCGGCAAGATCGGGATCGGCATTCACCCGATCGATCGCGTATCGAATCCCGAAATACATCGCTCCGGTGAGTGCATTGCGGGCCTGCGGCCGGTCCACGGTCAGCAGTGCGTGTGAGCCTCGGCGCTCGAATCGCAGGTACGGCGTACCGCACCAATCACCTTCCGGCGGTCGCGGCGGACCGGGCGTGACCAGGGTCTGTGAGGGGACGCTCATGTGGACCCTTCCACTCAATGTCGAGATGTCGAGATGGTAGACAGTATGGAGAACTTGATCGTTTTGATCATGTGTGCATCGGTATTTTGTATACGCGTTACGGAAGTGGGTTGTTCGCATGGGTCTGCTCGACGGCAAAGTCGCCATCGTCACCGGAGCGGGACACGGCATCGGCCGTGGACACGCCTTGGAGCTCGCCCGGCAGGGGGCCAAGGTCGTCGTCAATGACCTCGGTGGATCCGTACGGGGCGAGGGCGCCGGCCGGGCCGCCGACGACACGGTGGCCCTGATCGAGAAGGCCGGCGGCGCCGCGGTCGCCAATTACGGCGACGTCTCGAACTACGAGCAGGCCGCCCAGCTGATCCAGCAGGCCGTCGACGCGTTCGGCAAGCTCGACATCGTCATCAACAACGCTGGCATCGTGCGCGACGCCGCCGTCTGGAACATGCCCGAGGCCGACTTCGACGCCGTCATGGGTGTGCACGTCAAGGGCACCTGGAACACCTCCACTCACGCCGCGAAGTACTGGCGGGCGCAGGCGAAGGCCGGCGCCTCCACCAAGGGCCGCATCATCAACACCACCTCCGGCGCCGGCCTTGGCGGCAACTTCGGTCAGACCGGATACGCCACTGCCAAGGCGGCCATCGTCGGGCTCACCCTCACGCTGTCGATCGAGCTCTACAAGCTGGGTGTCACGGTCAACGCGATCGGCCCCGCGGGTCTGACTCGTATCACCGCCTCGATCCCGGGCGCCGGCGATGCCTTCGAGCCCAACGACCTGGGCGCGGACGAGTACCACCCGATGGACCCGGCCGGTAGCTCCCCGCTGGCTGCCTGGCTCGCCAGCGACGACGCCCAGTACGTGACCGGTCAGGTCATCCGGTGCCTGGACGACCGCATCATCTGGATGAAGGGCTGGACCGAGCGCAAGACGATCCATTCGGGCGAGAAGCGCTGGGTGGCGGAAGACCTGCCCGCGATCATGTCGCAGCAGGTGTTCGAGGTGCGTCCCGGCGGCCTGAACTTCCAGGCCAGCTAGTCCGGTTTCGCTACCGGTTCTAGGAAGCAGGGGCATGGCCACGGTCTGGACCGTG
This sequence comes from uncultured Actinomycetota bacterium, assembly GCA_963737695.1. Lineage (GTDB taxonomy): Bacteria > Actinomycetota > Actinomycetes > Frankiales > Frankiaceae > DATAZK01. The sequence continues at coordinate 406,364 of CAVTTQ010000008.1, read as the reverse complement.
ATCGAGGAGCGGGCAGCCGCGACTCCTGAGCACGAGATGCTCGTCGACGAGCACGGCCGATCCATGACGTTCGAGCAGTTCCGCGCCGCGGGGGAGCGAGCTGCGGCTGGACTGTTGGCGCTCGGGATCACTCCGGGCATGCGGGTGGTCTGGCAGCTCACCACCCGTATCGATACCCTCGTCGTCACGGCCGCGCTGTGCCGACTCGGCGCCGTGCAGATACCCGTGCTGCCGATCTACCGCGGTCGCGAACTGGCCTTCGTGCTCGGCCAGACCAAGGCGAGCTTCGTGTTGGTGGCGCCGGGTTGGAGCGGCATCGATTTGGCATCCCTCGCGGCTGATGCGGCGGTCGAAAGCGGTGCCGCGCTGGTCATTCTGGACAGCTCGTTGCCGGATGGCGATCCGGCGACTCTTCCGCCGCCGCCTGCCAGCGATCAGGAAGTGCGCTGGATCTTCTACACCTCGGGCACCACTGCCGACCCCAAGGGCGCGATGCATACCGACGCCTCCGCGATCGCGGGCGGCGCGGGTATGAGCGACGGGATGGGGATCGCCGCCGACGACCGGATCGCCATGGTGTTTCCGGTAGCCCACATTGGTGGTTGCGCGGTCTGGCTCACCGCTGCGCTGCTGTCAGGTTGCGTTCTGGTGCTCACCGAATATGTGCAAGCCGCCACCGTCGCCGACCTGCTCCGCGACACCCGGGTCACCGTCGCCGGCACCGGACCGGCCCACCACGCCATGTACCTCGCGGCTCAGCACGCGCACCCCGGCGCCCCGTACTTCCCTGACGTGCGTATCTACACCAGCGGCGGCGCCGCTAAACCGCCGAGTCATTACGCGATGATCATGAAAGAGCTCGGCAAGCCGGTGCATTCCTCGTTCGGCATGACCGAGGCGCCGATCCTGACCAGCACCCGCGCCGACGACCCCGAAGATGTGCTCGCGAGCTCCGAAGGCCGTGCCAATACAGGTGCCACTTTGCGGATCGTCGGCCCTGATGGCTCGGTGCTCGGATCAGGGGAGATCGGCGAGGTTCAGGCCAAGGGCCCGCAGGTAATGCAGGGCTATCTGGATTCCAGTCTTGACGCCGATGCCTTCGTTGATGGCTGGCTGCGTACCGGCGACCTCGGCTCCCTCGATCCCGCCGGCAATCTCACGATCACCGGGCGTATCAAAGACGTGATCATCCGCAAGGGCGAAACGATCAGCGCGCGCGAGGTCGAAGACCTGTTGATCACCTCACCCGAGGTCGCCGACGTCGCCGTCATCGGATTGCCGCATCCGGTGCTGGGGGAGCAGGCGTGTGCCTGCGTCGTCCCCACCGATCCGGTTAACCCACCGACTCTGGCCTCGCTCACCGCACACCTCGATGGGCAGGGCGTCATGAAGCAGAAGTGGCCGGAGCGGCTGGTCATCATGGAATCGCTGCCGCGCAACCTGGCCGGCAAGGTAGTCAAGGCTGATCTGCGGGCTCTGGTAGTCGGCAGCTAGGACGACTCGTTCGACCTCGCGATTTCGGGCCGGAACACGCTAGCGGCGCTAGGGGACGTCGGTCGACACAGCGATCACGTCGGTCCGTCGTCAAGGCCGTTGTTGGCTCGAAACTCCTCGGTGGTATTTGTGCAGGGAAACTGCTCATCGGGCACGGGGAGGCCCAGGCGGTCGCAGAGGGGTTCCCACCCGTCTCCAACGGACCACTCCAGGAGTCGGTTGGCTGGGATGGCAGCCCGAACAGCAGCGTTGTGTCGCTCGTAAGCGGCGATCATCGCCTCGGGGTCGTCAAACTGATCACCCATCCACGCCCGCCACAAGTCACGGAACGGTGAGGATTCAAGATCCAGCTGAAAGATCGTCGACGCTGCGCTGCGGTACCAGTCCTCGGCGGGACGCGTCGAGAGGACGACGAGGGCATCGGGGAACGCCGCGGTCATCTCCCGCCAGAGCGCCGCTCCCGGAAAGTCGGTCTGGGCCACGTAACCAGCAAAGATCACTTCACAATCAGGCTTTTCGCCGCGCAGCACACGGTCCCACCGCTGGAGGTGGTGTTCCTTGTCGGCGAGCACCTCAGCCATGTGGTGGCAGCGACCGCCAAGCAGTCGTTCAAGCGCCAGCTTGAGCGAATAGGTTCCCGTGCGACCGATCCCTGGTCCCACCACTCTCAGCGTCACCGCGGCACCGTACAAGCCTTGGTCACCGAGCTCGGCGTGAGGAACCGGAGTCGGCGCTCGAAATGCCGCCCATGACGTGTGCGACTCTTCCGCGACTCTGGTGCCGCCAAGGCCAGCGCTGGATGCGGACAGATTCCTCGTAGCGAGGCACCGGCGGCCCTGGCCAATCCTTTCTCTGTGGATGGAGCGGTCGTGTCCACAGATTCAGATAGTGGTTCTGATCTGGCCTTTTAGCCTCTTTCCGTGGATAGACTCGTACACATGTTCGATACTGGTGGTGTGGCGGGTGAGGTGGCGAGGGTGCATACCCTGCTGGCTGATGTCGCCGCGTCGATCAGTTCGGAGACGTCGGGTGCGGCGGCGTCGGAGGCGTTGCGGGAGGCGCTGTGCGCGGACAATCAGCTGTCGCTGCTGATCGTGTTGTTGACCAACCGGGTGGACCGCAGCGGCGAGTTCGCCCGCGACGGGGCGATGTCGATGGGCGCCTGGCTCCGTACCGAATCCCATTGCAGTACTGGGTGGGCGACGGCGCGGGTGAAGACGGGCCGGCTGCTGGTCGATTCGCTGCCGGCGACCCGGGCCGCCTGGGCGGCCGGCAGCCTGAATTTTGAGCATGTGCAGGTGATCGCCCGAGCCGCGGCCGGGTTGGATGCCGGGCAGTTGGCGGCGTTGGACCGGGCGTTGGCCGCCGCCGCTCCGGATACGACGCCGGTGATGCTGCGTGACATCGCCGCCGCTGTCTTGGAGCGCATCGCCCCGGAAGCGGCGGAAAAGGGCCGGGATGACAAGACTGCTGAGCAGTCGGTGCAGCTGTCCGACGTCCCCGACGGTGGTTATCTCACCGGCACGCTGGACGCGGAAACGACCGCTTTGCTGCGGGCGGCGTTGGGCAAGTTCACCCCGGAAGCGGCGCCGTTTCGGGACAGCAACGGGCTGGTGCAACCCGGACCGACCCTCTCGCACCGGCAAGCCCTGGGCCTGGCGGAAATGTGCCGCCAAGCGCTCGACTTCGGCACCGGCAACCCTCCGAGTGCCAACAAACCCCATTTGATCGTCACCATCTCCGAAACGGACCTGCGGGCCGGGATCGGTGTCGGGACCCTGCCCGGCGGCGGCACGCTGCCCGCCGCTGACCTGCGCCGCATCGCCTGCGACAGCAAAATCATCCCCGTCCTGCTCAGCTCGGCCGGGATGCCGCTCGACGTCGGACGCACCACCCGCAGCATCTCGCCCGCCCAACGCGTCGCCCTCAACCTGCGGGACAAAGGCTGCCGCCACCCCGACTGCTACCGGCCACCCTCAGACTGCGACGCCCACCACGTCATCCACTGGCTCAACGGCGGCCCCACCGACCTGGAAAATCTGATCCTGTTATGCCGCGGCCATCACACCCGCCACCACAAAGGCGACTACACCATCACCGCCCACGGCAACCAACAATTCACCATCACCAAAACCCCACACAGTCGAACGTGAGACGGGCGAATTCGCGACCTGAAACGTGCCTTGCCCCAGGACTAGGTCCAGGCAACCAACGGACCCGCCGCGGCTGTCAGCTGAGCTGTGGCCGACCAGTCGATGGGGACCCTCACCACGGTCACCCCCGGGGTCGCGAGGGCGGCAGCCGCGCGTTCCTGATGCTCAGTGGCATCTACTACATCACCCTCGTCACCCCACACCTCGACGACGAATGAGAGGCCAAGCGCATGCCCGTACTCGATGACGGCGCGAGCCTCGGGAGTCAGCGGTCCCTCGACCACTGCCAGAGCCGGATTGCCGCGCTGAGACGTCACCAAAGCCCTGGCGACAGCCGTCCCCGGACCTCCGGACGCCGGGATCGCGACACTGCCCAAACGGGTCGTCGGAACCGTCCGGCCGACCCACCAGCCGCCGGCGCCCGGCTCCGCGCAGACCACGCCCTCGGCGCCGAGCGCGAGCGCGATGTCTGCCGCCGCCCGGGCCGGGTTCAACGGGCCGTTTTCGAGGGCGTAGAGCGGCTGGGCCACGTCCCACAGCACCTTGAACAGCGCCGGCTGCGGCGGCGGCTCGGGCGGACCTCCCCAGCTGGCCGTCACACGCGAAGCAGAGGCCAGCAAGTCGGCAGGTGCGACACTGCGCCAGCCAGGAGCTGCGCCATCCACCCCGGCGGCAGCCAGCAGAGCCGGCGGACACTCATCCGTATCGACTCCCACCACCAACACGGCGGAATCCGGTCCGGCACCCGCCAGGGCGAGGTCGCGCTCCTGCAGGCAGCCGGTGCCGAGGTGAAAAGGGCTGTCCCAGCGAAAGAGTCCTTTAGCCGTAAAGGTATTGAGTACGCCCAGCCCGGTCTGTTCGGCGAACGCGGCCACGTCGGCGGCTCGCGTCAGAACGCCGCTGCCTGCCAGTACGAAGTCCGCCACGAAAGACTCGTCAGAGCCGAGTGGGCGAACGGCCAGGGGAGTTCCCTTCGACGTTCCGTCCATGACGCCTTGGGCTTCGGCGAGAAGTTGGGCAACGACAGCAGGGGGAGCGGGTGCGGGCGCCGGGGAGTTCACCGCTACGTTCATACCGGACCCTGGTGTTTGCGCACTAACTAGAATGCGGTTATATCGGCAGTATCTGCCTGGTGATTTGCCTTGGTGATCTGCCTTGGTGATCTGTTTGGTGCGACAAGAGGAGGACGGCGTGCAGCTGCAGGACTCGCCTGAAGAGGCCGCATTCCGTGCCGAGGCCCGCGAATGGCTTGCCGCGCATGCGCCGGCGTTCGAAGAGCGCGGCCGGGCGGTAATACGCCAGCATGGCTCCGCCACGTCCATGGAGGACTTCGGCAAGGTTGAGCGTGAGAGTCACGACGCGGCCCGCGAGTGGCAGGCCGAGCTGTACAAGGGTGGGTGGGCCGGAATCTCGTGGCCCAAGCAGTTCGGCGGTCGCGGCGGCACGCCGATGCAGACCGCGATCTTCGCTGAGGAGCAGGCCCGCTTCGCCGTGTCGAACGGGCCGCTGATGGTGTCGATCAACATGGTCGGGCCGACGCTGATGGCCCATGGCTCGCCGCAGCAGCAGGCTGACCACCTCGAAAAGATCATCAGTGGTCAGGCGGTCTGGTGCCAGCTCTACAGCGAGCCCGGTGCAGGCTCCGACCTCGCGTCGATGCGCACCCGGGCAGTCCTGGACGGCGACGAGTACGTCGTCAACGGGCAGAAGGTGTGGAATTCGAGCGCCCGGGCCGCCGACTGGGGCATCTTGCTCGCACGCACTGACGTCGACGTCCCCAAGCATCAGGGCATCACCTACTTCCTGGTCGACATGCGTACCCCCGGAGTCGATGTCCGGCCGCTGCGCCAGGCCAGCGGTGGCTACCACTTCAACGAGGTCTTCCTCGACGACGTCCGGATCCCGGTCACGAATGTGGTGGGGGACGTCAATGACGGCTGGCGGGTAGCGCGCACCACGCTGGCTAACGAACGCGCCATGATCGGTGGCGGCGGAAGCCGCGGTCAGATCCCGGCGCTGATCGACCTGGCGCGTAAGTACGGCAAGAACAACGACCCGCTCGTCCGCCAGGCGATCGCCAAGGTCATCACCTCCGAACAGGTGCTGCGCTACCTCGGCATGCGTTCGCGCACCGCGCTGTCCAAAGGCGTCCCGCCGGGTCCCGAAGGCTCGGTGATGAAGCTGATCGTCGGGCTGCACCTGACGGCCGTTGCGGATGCGGCTCTGGAGATCGAAGGCGCTGGCGGCATGCTCGCCGGCGGCGATGCGCCTTCGAACGGCGAATGGCAGCAGGCCCGCATCAATACGTGGATGACGCGTATCGGCGGCGGCACCGACGAGGTGCAGCACAACGTCCTGGCCGAGAGAATTCTCGGCCTTCCCCGCGAGATGTCGGTCGACCGCGACACCCCTTTCCGTGACCTTCTCGGTCGCGGCTGATCACCGGAGCGAACCAATGGGAATGCCCACCAACGTCCCGATCATCGACACGATGATCGGCTTTCCGATGCGCGACGTCAGCAAGACCTACGCCTTCATCACCAACCAGGTGAAGGACAAGGAGTCCAAGGAGGAGTTCGCCTTCCCGGCGCAGTACATGTTCAAGGACGTGCCGCACGAGTACCACGGCACCGAAGACCCGGTCTCGGTCACCCTCGAGCAGATGGATAAATACAACATCCAGTACGGCATGATCGGCGTCGGCGAGAAGGACGGCGACAGCGAGCGCGCCCTCAAGGCGCACCCCGATCGCTTCATCCCGAGCCTTGGTGTCGACCCCAATGAGGGCGTCGATGCCTTGCGCAAGATGGTCAAGTTCTATGAGACGTATGGCATCCGTTCGGTGAGCATGTTCCCGGCGGGCACCTTCCCGCAGGTCGCGATCAACGACAAGAAGATGTATCCGATTTATGCCAAGGCTTGCGAGCTTGATATCCCGGTGTTCGTCTGTGCCGGCATCCCAGGCCCGCGGCTGAAGTTCGCACCCCAGCACGTGGAGCTCATCGACGAAGTCATGTACGACTTCCCGGAGCTGACCTTCGTCACCCGACACGGCTGCCAGCCGTGGACCGAGCTTGCGGTGAAGCTGATGCTGAAGTGGCCGGGCCTGCACTACTCCACGAGTGCCTTCGCTCCCAAGCACTACGACGAGAAGATCATCGCTTACGCCAACTCCCGCGGCGCCGACAAGATCATCTACGGGGGCTACTACCCGATGGGCCTGTCGATGGAGCGCATCATGACCGACATGCCCAAGGTGCCCTTCAAAGACGAGGTCTGGCCCAAGTTCCTCTATGGCAACGCGGCCCGCATCCTGAAAATCGACGCTGCGTGACAGCAGTAGCCGAGCCGGTCACGCTTATCTGGTCGGGCGCCGACGTCCTCAGCCCTGAGGCCCGCGCTGCAGTGCTGGGTCCTGGTGCGCCTTTCGAGATCGTCACCGAAGACGTACTCGGCGTGCCCACCGAGGTCTTCGCGAAGCGACCGCCTCACCTGCGGGCGGTACTCGAGAGCGCCGGCACCCGTTTCGCTGATCGGGTTTTCCTGGTGTCCCCGGACGACGAGGAGATCACCTACGCCGACACGGTCGACCGGGTGGCCCGGGTTGCTGACGCGCTGGCCCGCGACTACGGGGTGAGCAAGGGCGATCGCGTCGGCTTCGCGTCGGCCAACACCGTCGAATACGTCCTTTGCTATTGGGCGGCGTTGTCTCTGGGCGCCGTACTCGCCAATTACAACGGCTGGTGGACCACTCCGGAGCTGGCGCACGCCATCGAGCTCACCAAGCCCGTCGTCGTACTCGCCGATCCGCGCCGCCTCGAACTGCTGCAGCAGCTGCCCACGCCCGTTTCGGGTGCGTGGCCACCGCTGGTAGCGATGAAAGAAGCCGCTGCCGCCGGTCTCCTTCCGGAGCGCAGAAACGGTCCGCCCGTGGCCCTGCCGACGGTCGAGCTTGACGAGGATGACCCCGCCATCATCCTGTTCACCAGCGGCACTACCGGGCGCTCAAAAGGTGCAACACTCACGCATCGCAATTGGGTCCATTTCGCGCTGACCAATAGTTGCGTGGGTGCTGTCGGCATGGCGGCGGCTGGGATCTCGGCAGAGGTAGCTGCGAAAGCCCCTCAGCCATCGAGCCTTTTTGCCGCTCCGATCTTCCACATCTCCGGCAGCGGACCGCTGACGAACGCTCCCTTCTCAGGTATGAAACTGGTGATACCGCCACCGGGTCGATGGGATGAGACGGTCACCCTCGAGCTGGTCCAGAAACACCGGATCACGACGTTGAGCGGCGTTCCCACCCAGTTCTGGCGGATCCTGCAGCACCCCGACATCGACTCCTATGACCTGTCGAGCGTGCAGACGATCGGCGGCGGCGGGGCGGTGTTCCCGCCGGAGCTCGCTCGACTGATGTGGGCCAAGCTGCCGCTCGTCGGTGCCGGCCAGGGCTACGGGATGACTGAGACCGTGGGCATGGGAACCCGCCTTGGCGGTCCGGCGTTCAAGGCCCGTCCGGAAACGGTCGGCACCGGGCAGGTGACCATGCGCGTGCAAGTGCGCGACCCGGAAGGCAACGTCCTACCGGCGGGTGAGATCGGCGAGGTCCACATCTGGGGCGCAGGCGTCTTCAGCGGCTACTGGGACAACCCGGAGGCCACCGCCGCCGTACTGGACGGCGACCGCTGGTATCGCACCGGCGACTTCGGCCACACCGACGGCGAGTTCCTCACCCTCGAAAGCCGCATGCGCGACCTGATCATCCGAGGCGGGGAGAACATCTACCCGATCGAGATCGAAAACCGGCTGGTCGAGCATCCCGAGGTTGCCGACGCGGCCGTGATCGGCGTCGACCATCAGACGCTGGGCCAGGAGGTCAAGGCGTTCATCGTGGCGGCGCCAGGCACCTCACCGTCGGTGGAAGACATCCGCCGTTTCGTGTCAGAGGCTTTGGCCGGCTTCAAAGTCCCGACCTACGTCGAATTCCGCCAGAGCCTGCCCTACAGTCCCACCGGCAAGCTGCTCAAGCGGGAACTGGAAGAGGAAGACCGCGGCTAGCTCATCTCAAACCCTCGGCGCCACGGCCTGGTGGCGTTCCAGCGCCGTCAGCCTATGGCGCTGAGGGGCTGGGCGCGCCGATGGGTCTCGGCGGCTCAGACCCCGATCCGCTGGGCGAGCAGCTCGCGGTGGTAGGTCGGGTCGCCGAAGAAGAGCTGCGAGCTCTTCGCCCGCTTGAAGTACAAGTGGGCGGGGTGCTCCCAGGTGAAGCCGATGCCGCCGTGGATCTGGATGTTTTCGGCGGCGCAGTGGACGTAGGCGTCCGAGCAGTAGGCCTTCGCCAGGCTGGCCACGGTAGGCAGCTCGTCGTTCAGCTCGGAGCCCGCCCAAAGTCCGTAGTAAGCCGCTGACTTCGCCGATTCGACCTCGACGAGCATGTCGGCGCACTTGTGCTTGATGGCCTGGAACGATCCGATCGGGCGCCCGAACTGGACCCGGACCTTCGCGTATTCGACCGCCATCTCCAGCACCCGCTGCGCACCACCGACCTGCTCGGCGGCCAGCGCGACGGCGGCCAGGTCGAGCACCTGGGTGAGCACGTTCCAGCCCTCGCTCGCGGTGCCGATGAGCCGGGCCTCGACGTCATCGAAGGTCAGGCGGGCCTGCTTGCGAGTCTGGTCAAGAGTCGCCAGGGGGGTACGCGTCAGCCCCTCAGCCGAACCGTCGACCGCGAAAATGCTGATGCCGGCTTCGCCCTCACCGCTGTCTTCGATGCGGGCGGCAACCAGGATCAGGTCAGCTACGTGGCCGTCCAAGACGAACATCTTGGTGCCGGTCAGGCTCCACTCGTCGCCGCTGTTGGAGGCGGCGAGGCGGACCCCGGAGGCATCCCAACGGCCGTCTTCCTCGGTAAGAGCAAGCGTGCCAATGGTCTCCCCGCTCGCCAGGCCAGGCAGGTATTCCTGCTTGGCCTCCTCATCCCCTGACAGCAGCAGGGTGTTGGCGGCCAGGACGACGCTGGAGAAGTAGGGCGCGCACAGCAACGCGCGGCCCATCTCTTCGAGCACGACGCCGGTCTCGAGGAACGTGTAGCCCGAGCCCCCGTACTCCTCGGGGATGGCAAGCCCCTGCAGGCCGATCTGCTCACCCATCTGCTGCCAGAGCTTGGGCTCGTAGCCCTCGACGGTCTCCATGAGGCGTCGCACCTCGGTCTCCGGCGACTTGTCCTCCAGGAAGCTGCGAACCGTCCGGCGCAGCTCTTCCTGCTCGTCGCTGAAAGCAAAGTCCATGCGGGCCATCCTAGGGGGGTGGACTCCGTAGCGTTGCAGGGTGTGCCGGTCCGCGTGCACGCGCGTGCGCTTGCTGCCGCGCCGCTGCCCGCGGCGGAGGTGCTACGACGGTGTCGCGGGTTGAACCAGCCGGTCGTTCTTGCTGGATCCTGGGCGGCGGGCGAGGTGGTGGTCGCGGCTGACCCGATCCGCGTCGTCTCCCGTCCAGCTGACTTGCTGCGAGCGCTTGACGACCAACCCCGGATCGCACCGGTGGGCGATGGCGACCCAGCTGGCGGGGAGGGCCCAGCAGCACCGGAGGGCCCAGCAGCACCGGAGGGCATGGTCGGGGGCGGCTGGTTCGGCTGGCTGGGCTTTGAAGGGCAGACCTGCGCCTTCGGCTTCTATCCGAATGTGCTGCGGCTGTCCGGTGGTGTGTGGTGGGACGAGGCTCTCGTCGGAGTCGTCTCCAACACCGAGCTGGCGCTACGACGCGAGCGGCTGTGCGCATTACTGGAGGGCCCGGCGCCGGCCGCGGAGCCGTATCGACTCGGACCGGTGACGGCGAGCCGGGATCGCGCTGAACACACCGCAGCCGTCGAGCGCTGCATCCAGCACATTCGTGCCGGTGAGATCTATCAGGCGAATATCTGCCTCACCCTGCGTTCGACGTTCGGCGGGAGTGCCGCTGACCTGGGAGCGGACCTGCTGTCGGCGCTTCAGCCTCCGTACGGCGCGTATCTCGCGTTAGGGGACCAGCAGATCGCCAGCGCCTCTCCGGAGCTCTTCGTGCGCCGTTACGGGCGCCGGGTCACCTCCACGCCCATCAAGGGGACACGCCCGCGGACCCCGCCGACTGCCGAGGCTGAACGGCAGCGGCTCGCCGGCTCGGAGAAGGACCGCGCCGAAAACGTCATGATCGTTGATCTCGTTCGCAATGATCTCTCCCGGATCGCCGAGATCGGATCGGTACGCGTCAGCCGGCTGTTGGACGTCTTGGCTGCACCGGGCGTGTGGCACCTGGTGAGCAGCGTCGAGGCGAGATTGCCGGCGAAGACCACTGACGCCGATCTGCTCCGGGCAACCTTCCCGCCCGGCTCAGTGAGCGGTGCGCCCAAGTCGCGTGCCGTCGAGATCATCGCCGAGCTCGAGGACGGGCCGCGCGGGGTTTACACCGGAGCCATTGGTTACGCGAGTCCGGTGGCCGGAGCGGAGTTCAGCGTCGGGATCCGCACCGTGCGGCTTCAGGCGGGCCAATTCTCATTGGGTGTCGGCGGCGGGATCACCGTCGATTCCACTCCGCTGCAGGAGTGGTGGGAGTGCTTCGACAAAGCCCGCCCGCTGCTGGACGCGGTGGGCGCCGAGGTCAGTGACCCGCTCAGCAGGCGAACCGGCGCGGATCCGCTCGCCGAGTGCGGGATCTGCGACACGAGCCTCTTGCGTTTCGGCATCGCGCGCGAGCCCGCCGAGCACCTCGCGCGGCTGGGACGGGCCTACTACGAGCTCTATCAGCGTGCTTTGCCCGCAGCGGCCGCGGATGCCCTCCTGGGACCGCCCGTCGACCCTGAACCCTGGCAGCGGCAGCGGATCGACGTGTCCGCCGCCGGCGCGGTGACCGTCGTCCGGGCCAGCGTCCCGGCGCCACTGACCCTGGAGGAGACGCCGGGGCAAGAAGCCGTCGTCGTGCTCACTGACACCGGATTCGGTGCCTACAAATGGTCAGACCGCCGTCGCCAGGAGGACCTCGAGGCCGCCCACCCCGGAAAGATCGTGCTGGTCGGACACCGTAATGGGCTGCTGGAGAGCACCCGGGCGAACGTCTTCGCCGTGGTCGACGGCCGGCTGGTCACGCCGCCGTTGGACGGGCGCGTGTTACCGGGGGTGACCCGAACGGTCATCCTCGAGATCGCCCGCGACATGGGAGCCGAGATCGAGCTGCGGGTACCGGGACTCGGCGAGGTCGGCGCACTTGCCGTCGCGAGTTCGGTGGCCGGCATGCGCTGGATCCAGCGTTGCGAGGACGTCGTCTTCGACGATCCTGGTGATCTTCTGCGCGAGCTGTCGCGGCGACTCGTCACGCGCTGGGCCGGGGGCGTTACGGTCGGCAGGTGAACAGCAAGGTTTATACACATGAGTTCATCGACATCCGCGGCGCCATGAGACCGCAGTACATGCATCACATGACCGCCAACTGGAGCCCCATCGCGCAGGAAGAGCGCCACCAGCTCTGCTTCGGCGTCTGGGGGGTCGTCGGCACGACGGACCGGTGGCCGCGGGTGGTCAACATGTGGGAAGAGGACGGTTTCACCGGGCTCGCCGCCGGACTCGGCCATGAGACGGGTCGCCCTAACCTGCAGGACGCCAAGCTCGAGAAGTGGTGGAACGAGGCCGCCGGTTACCGCAAGGGCGGCTTCGACCGGGTGATGATTCCGGCTCCTTGGACGCGCACCATCGAAGAACTCAATGCCGACGGGGTGAGCGGCGTCGCCTACGCCCACGAGATGGTGACGCTGGCGCCTGGAACCGCCCCGGAATTTCTTGAGCTGGTACGCACCGAGATGGTGCCGGCATACGCCTCAGCCCGTCTCCAGCTCGTCAGCGCGATGCGCACGTCGATGATCGATGACTCCGAATGCATCCTGATCTGGGCCATTCCGAGCTGGGAGGCTTGGGCCCGCTTCGAGATCTTGATCCACGGCATCGGGGAAGACGTCGACGCCGGAATCCTGCACGGCTGGCAGCAGCGGCTGCTGTCGGTCAGCAAGACCTTCCGCCGTTTCCTGATGCTCGACGCACCGCTTTCGCCGCTGCGGATCGGCCGGCAGCCGGCGCGCTCGGACCGGGTCGATTCCTGGGACGAGGAATGACCGACCCGGCCTCACCCGGCGCACTTCCTCTTGCCGGGGTGCTCGTTGTCGGCATCGAGCAGGCAGTCGCTGCGCCGCTGGCCACCCGCCACCTGGCGGACATGGGCGCCCGGGTCATCAAGATCGAAAATCCGAAGGGCGGCGACTTCGCGCGTGATTACGACGCGGCGGTCAATGGCCTGGCCGCCCATCTGGTCTGGTGCAACCGCGGCAAGGAGTCGCTGACGCTCGACATCCGTAGCGAAGCGGGCGCTCAGATCCTGGAGACATTGCTGGGCCAGGCTGACGTCCTCATTCAGAATCTGGCACCCGGTGCAGCCGCCCGGCGCGGGTTCGCCGCTGAGCAGGTACTGGCCCGCCATCCTCGGATCATCGCCGTCGACATTTCCGGCTATGGCGAGGGCGGTCCGCTCGAGAGTCGTCGCGCCTACGACCTCCTCGTGCAGTCCGAGACGGGATCGTGTTCGGTGACCGGGCGCCCGGGCGCTCCTGCCAAGCCAGGCATCCCGCTCGCTGACGTGGGTGCCGGGATGTACGCGTACTCCAGCGTGCTGGCGGCGCTCTACGACCGCGAACGCACCGGCCATGGCACCGCCATTTCGGTCGCACTTTTCGACGCGGCCGCGGAGTGGATGGGCTATCCGCTGCACTTCACGCTCGGCACCGGCATCGAGCAGGAGCCGTGCGGCGTGGGATCGCCGGCCGTGGCTCCCTACGGCGGATATCCCACCGCGGACGGCCACACCCTCGTCTTAGGCACCACGAACGACGCGGAGTGGCGACGGCTGGCGACGGTGGCACTGAAACGGGAGGACCTGGCTGCCGCTCCCGAATACGCCACGAACGCCCAGCGGGTGGCGTTACGCGACGAGCTCGATCCCGTGATTGCCGACTGGACGCGTACCCAGACCTTGAGTGCCCTTCAGGCCCAGCTGGACACGGCAAACATCGGCTACGCACGGCTCAACGGAGTTCAGGATCTGATCGACCATCCGCAGCTTGCGGAGCGTGGACGCTGGACCAAGATCGACTCTCCGGTCGGACCCTTGGATGCGCTGCTGCCGCCGCCGATCTCCGCGAGCTGGCCGATGGCTCCCGGTGCGGTTCCCGGGCTCGGGCAGCACACCGACGATGTCCTGACGCGCCTCGGTATCGACGCGGCACACATCGGCCGGCTTCGGGCGGAGGGTGTCGTGTGAAAAGCAGCGGGCTGCCCTACCACCGGCGCATCACCATCCGTCCAGGACCGCAGGTCCTCGAGGCCCAGATGCAGGACCACTGCCACCACGTGCGGGTCGAGGTCACCCATGCCGGCGGCCGGATCGAATCTGCTGCAGCGCAAGGGATTCGGCTGCCGTGGAACACCTGCCCGCTGGCGATCGCGGGCGTCGGCCGACTCGGCGGGATGATGGTCCAGGAGGCGCTGGACATCAGGAACTGGCCGGGTGGGCGAACCGCCAACTGCGTGCACATGTCCGACCTCACGCTGGTGGCCTTGGCGCATGTGCAGGACACGGAAGCCTTCGTCTACGCGATCACCGTCACGCCGGCGATGGGCCCGGTCCGCACCGCACGAGTGGAGCGCAACGGCGAGCTGGTGCTCGAATGGACGTTGGAAGGCGACACCTTGACCTCGCCGGCTGGATGGGGCGGCCGGACCCTTGGCCGGGTGAATTTCCAGGCCTGGACGGCAGATCTCGACCCGGAGCTGCGAGAGGCGGCGGTCGTGCTGCGGCGGGCGTGCCACATCGCTCCCAGCCGCGACATCGACCTTGACACGATGGCCGTGGCCTCCGAGAGCATCACCCCGAGTCTCTCGTGCTACACGCTTCAACCCGGTGTCATTGAGATCGCCCGCCGGGTCGTCGGCAGCAGCCGCGTTGAGCTGACCGACGCGGACGGCCCCCTGCCCAGCTGATCCTGCGGCTGCGGCTACGGTGCTCGGCGTGGCCCTTCAGACGTTCTCCCACCTTGGCATCTGCGTACGCGACCTCGAGCTCTCGACCCGCTTCTATGAGCAGGTGCTGGGCTTCAAGCACCTTTTCAGCGTCGACCTCGGTCCCGAACTCGGAGGGACGATGGAGGTTCCGGGCTGCCGCTTCACCTCCCGCATGCTGGCTCGCGAGGACGTCCGTATCGAACTCCTCGGGTGGATCGAGCCCAACGCAACGGGCGACGGTGAGCGTCGGCCGATGACCGCGGCCGGGCTGACTCACCTGTGCTTCCGGGTCGAGAATGCCGAGGATCTGGCTGAGCTCGCCGTCGCGAACGGCGGCGCCTTCCACCGCCAGACCCTCACCTCGCTGCCGGGTATGGGGGAGGGCGGCGGTGCGATCGTCACGGTCCACCTGACCGACCCAGACGGCACGCGCATCGAATGCATCGTCGGTCAGCCCGATCTGGCCGATGCAGCCAAGGGCCTTTTCGCCTGAACTCGGGCTAGTCCCGGCGCATCGAGCCGGTGTCCGGCAAGCCGGGCCCCACAAAGAAATCGATGAGCAACGGGGCGACGACCGCTGGCACCACGTCGTGCGTCTGGCCTTCCAGCACCAGGTGACGCCCCTTGGGCAAGAGCTGCGCCATCTCGCGGGCTCCTGCCGCCAGCACCTCGGTGGGACCCGTGAAATGCAGGGTGGGCACGTCGAGCGTCCGCAACCCCTCCGACGGCACCGACAGGTCGCCGACGACTGCGGCGTCGTAGGCCAGCGTGTGCGCCACAGCCTCGACCCGCGGTCGCGACGGCATCGCACGCAACGCCTCCAGCATGTCATCGCCCACGTTCAGGCACTCGCTGTAGAACAGGTCGACGGCGCGCCCTGGCTGGCCGGAGTCGACCAACGCGCTGATGCGTTCCGCCAGGTCGGCACCCGGAGGTTGCCTTCCGCCGCTGAGCATGAACGGCGGCTCGTACATGCTCAGCCCCGCGATCGAGGCGCCGCGCAGTGCCGTCTTGAGTGAGAGCACGCCCCCGGAGGAATGGCCGAAGAGCACCGGCGGTCTGCCTGCTGCCTCGATGACCGCCAGCAGATCCTCGATCTCACGATCCACCGCGTACGGCTGGGTGTCGCCGCTGTCGCCCCGTCCTCGGCGGTCGTAATTCAACACGGTGAAAGCCGGCGCGAGGGCTTCGGCGAGCCGGCGTTGCGAACGCCGGCTGTTGAACGAGCCGACCACCAGCACCAGCGGGGGGCCTGCCCCGACCTGGTCGTAGGCGATCTCGGTGCCGTCGGGCGACGTCACATAGGAGGTCACCGTCAGTCGACCTGCAGCGGATGGTTCTCGTTGGCGACCACCCACACCTCACGTCTGGTGAACTCCCAGGCACCGCCCGACTTTGCGTAGGTGTCCTGGTAGCGGATGTAGAGCACCCGGTCATGGAGCTCCCCGGGCGGCCCGTCGATGTGGTGGGCGATGCAGCCGACGCGCCCGGTGGCCTGCTCTCCACTGATGTGCTGCATCACGTTGCCGATCACGTGGGTGGTCGAGTGGTAGCGCCCGAGGCGTGACATGGCGCCTTCGATCTCGGCCCGGCCGTTGCGTTCCACCGTCGGCTCCTCGCCCGGGGTGAGCGCCACCAGCAGCTTGCCATCGACTGCGAAGAGGCCGGCCATCCGGGCGGGTTCTCGCGCGTCGGCAAAGCCCGCGTAGTTCTCGACCAGGTCGCGAAGCGCCGCTCGATCCTGGAGTTCCTGCAGGGCTGCGGCGGTGGAGTCGGTGGTAGACACCAGATGTTCATACCGGACGGCCCCGACAAGCTTGAACAAGCCTCAGAACGGAGTGACCCCCGCGTGCGCGTATTCGTCACCGGCGGGACCGGCTTTGTCGGTTCGCATGCGGTGCAGGCTCTGCTGGCGGCCGGTCATCAGGTACGCCTCCTGGCCCGCTCCCTGCCACGCGCCGACACGGTGCTGGCCGCCCGGGGGCTGGAGTCCTTCGTCGGCAACGGCAACGCCATCGAGGTCGCCAAAGGTGACATCGTCGATGCCCCGACGGTGCGCGCCGCCATGGCCGGATGCGACGCCGTCGTTCATGCCGCTGCCGTCGTCGGGATCGACGGCAACAAGGCGGACGCGGTCAGAGCTACCAACGAGCGCGGAACCCGTAACGTGCTCGGCGCGGCGGTGGATCTCGGCATCGATCCGATCATCTACATCTCGAGCATCAGCGCCCTGTTTCGACCCGCGGGACCGGTGCTGTTGACCCGAGACACTCCCGTGGCGCATCCAACGAGTCCTTATGCCAGGTCCAAGGCCGCCTGCGAGCGTTACGCCCGCGCATTGCAGGCGCAGGGTCACCCGGTGGTCACCATCTATCCAGGCGGTGTCCTGGGCCCCGATGACCCCGGACTTTCTGAGGTCATGCGCGCCGCGATCATTTGGCGGCGGCTGACCATGGTGAATCTGGAGACCGGCTTTCTGCTGGTCGATGTCCGTGACATCGCGGCTGTCATCGCGGCAGTGATCACCCAGCGGGCGGCAGAAGCGCGTGGCCCCCAGCGCTTTCTGGCTGGGCATCATTACGTCTCGTGGCCGGATCTCAGCCGCCTCGTCGGCAAAGTGACGGGGCGCCCGGTGCTGCATCCTGCTGTGCCCGCCCCGGTGTTACGCGGGCTCGGGCGCGCCGGTGACGGAGTACATCACCTGATTCCATTCAGCTTTCCGCTCAGCCGGGAGGCCATGGAGACCGCGACCCGGATGGTGCCGATGGATGACCAGGCGACCATCGATGAGCTCGGAGTCGTCTTCCGGCCGGCCGAGGAGACGCTTCGCGACGCTTATCGCTGGCTCTATGACACCGGCCGGATCCCGGCCTGGCTCGCGCCCGCGCTGGCTCAGGAGAGCCTGGGCGCCTGAGGGAGCCCGGCAAGGAATTCGGCCACCCGTTTCGGCCACTCCAGCACGTCCTCATCCGTGGTCGCGACGATCAACTCCGCATCCGGCAGCAGCGCCTGGAGACGGGTGGCTACCGGCAAGGGGTGCATGCGATCTCCCGTCCAGGCCAGGATCAGCACCGGCATCCGCAGTTCGCTGAGGGCAGCTTCGGCTGGCAGGTCCGTGACGGCGGCGCCGCGAAACGGACCCACGGTCCGGCGCGGCGAGCGCAGGAACTGGTCCATCCCGGCGGCAACCAAAGCTCCGCGCGGGGTCTTGGCACGGCGCGGAAAGCGACTCCGGATGGCGTTGAAGCCGCTCACCGCCAGATCGACGATGGTGATGCGGGCGAGCAGCCCGACGGTCCGGTAGAGCAGCGCCTGATAGCGCCGCCCGCTCCAGGCGGTCGGCGGAAGCGCGAGCACCAGGGCCGGAAACCGATCCGGCGCTTGGACGGCAGCGTGCAGCAGGGTGCCGCAGCCCATCGAGGCACCGCCACCCACCGCACTCTCCAGCCCGAGGTTGTCCAGCAGCGCCAGCAGATCGGCGGCGAGCTCGGGCCAGGTCTGCAGATCAGGATCGGGGCCGAGGTCGGAGGCTCCGTGCCCACGCGCGTCATAGCGGACGACGCGGGCCTGACCGAGTAGCGGCGACCAATCGAAGATGCCGGTGGCGTCCTCCTGAGCCATGCTCGCCAGCAGGCTGTGCGCCCAGATGAAAGTCGGCACCGGGACCCCGACCGATTCCGGGGCGCCAGAATCGCGGTAAGCCAGCCGCGTCCCCCGGACGTACGCGAAGAGGGTCATCGCCGCTGAGTTTATCGAGTGCCGTCATCGCCCCGGCTACGCTCAGCCGGATGGCCGAGGCGGGCAGCACGGGTGGTACAGGAGGGGATCGCAGCGTGACCGAGACACGACGTCAGATCCCCCGGACCGACGCGCTGCTCGGCGATCCCGCGCTGGTTTCTGCGTCCGAGCGGGTCGGCCGTGACACCGTCAAGCAAGCGATCCGCGAGGCCCAGCAGCGAGTACGCCTGGGTGAGCTCGATCCCGAATTCGCGGCAGTCGTCGCCGAGTCCATTCGGCTCCTACCGGATTCGGCGAGCAGCCTGCGCGAGGTGCTGAACGCGACCGGCGTGGTGCTGCACACCAATCTCGGCCGGGCGCCACTTTCCTCGTCGGCGATAGCGGCGCTGCAGGTCGCCGCCGGCACTGTCGATGTCGAACTGGATCTGGCCACCGGCGAGCGCGCCCGCCGCGGACGCGGAACGCTGCAAGCTCTGGCCACTGCGTTGCCTGCCGCCGAAGACGTAGCAGTCGTGAACAATGGCGCGGCGGCACTCCTGCTGGCCGTCACCGTGTTGGCCGCCGGCCGCGAGGTGCTGGTGAGCCGCGGTGAGCTGGTGGAGATCGGCGATGGCTTTCGGCTTCCGGACCTGCTGGTGTCCACCGGCGCCACGCTCCGCGAGGTGGGCACGACCAACCGCACTGCGCTGCAGGATTTCGCGGCCGCCGTCGGGCCGCAGACCGGCTGCATCCTGAAGGTGCACCCGTCGAATTTCAAGATCACCGGATTCACCTCGGATGTCGCCGTCAGTGACCTGTCGACCCTCGGCGTTCCGGTGGTGGTCGACGTCGGCAGCGGCCTCCTGCACCCGGACCCCCTGCTGCCCGCGGAGCCCGACATCACCAGCGCCCTTCGCGCGGGGGCCGGCCTGGTCACCGCCAGTGGCGACAAGCTTCTTGGCGGGCCGCAGGCAGGCCTCATCGCCGGCACCCGTGAACTTGTCCACGCCTGCCGCCGGGCTCCGCTGGCGAGGGCCGTGCGGGTCGACAAACTCACCTTGGCGGCCTTGGAGGCGACGCTGCGAACGCCGCCGACGCCCACTTTCGCCGCGCTCCATTCTTCCGCGGAAGAATTGCGGGCCCGAGTCGCGCGGCTGGCCGTGGCCGTGGGTGCTGGCGAGATCGTCCCGAGCGACGGCGCGGTCGGCGGTGGGGGCGCGCCCGGACTCGCATTGGACGGGTGGGCGCTCGCCCTGCCAGAGGCGTGCGCGGTGCTGCTGCGCGCCGGTCACCCTGCCGTCATGAGCCGGCTCAACGCGGGTAGTTGCCTGGTCGATCCACGGGCGGTGCCGCCTGAGCGTGACGGTGAACTGGCGACCGCTGTACGGGCCGCCCTGGACCGCCTCTGATGCACGTGATCGCGACCGCCGGTCACGTCGATCACGGCAAGTCGACGCTCGTGCGAGCACTGACAGGGATGGAACCGGACCGGCTCGAGGAAGAGCGCCGTCGCGGGCTCACCATCGAGCTCGGTTACGTGTGGACCACCCTGCACCAGGGCGATGAGCCGGTTGCCTTCGTCGATGTCCCGGGACATCAGCGCTTCCTGTCGACGATGCTGGCCGGCGTGGGTCCGGTGCCGGCCGCCATGTTGGTCGTGGCCGCCGACGGTGGGTGGGAGGCCCAAACCGGCGAGCATCTCGCCGCGCTGGAAGCCCTTGGTGTCCGGCACGGGCTGGTCGCCGTCACGCGAAGCGACCTGGCCGACCCCGAGCCGATACGGCAAGAGGTGCTCGCCCGGCTCACCGGTACGGCCTTCGGGTCCGACGGCCCCGAGGTGCTGGCGGTCTCCGGTCGCACGGGTGCCGGACTCCCGCAATTGCGGGATGCCCTGCGTCGGCTCACGGCCCGCCTGCCCACTCCGGCAACCGACGGGCGCATCCGGCTGTGGATCGACCGGGCCTTCACCATCGACGGCGCGGGGACCGTAGTCACCGGCACGCTGGGCCAAGGGACCCTCCGGGTCGGCGATGAGCTCGAGCTTGCCGGCAGGCATGGGATCAGGACGGTGCGGGTCCGCAGCCTGCAGTCGCTGGGCGGGTCGCAGGAGTTCGTCGCCGCCGTCGCTCGCGTTGCGGTCAACCTGCGCGGCGTTGGCGTGAGCGAGGTGGAACGCGGTGACGCGCTGCTCACCGTCGGGGCTGATCAGCGGAGTCGCGTCATCGACGTGCAGTCGCGGGCCGGTGCTGTCGACCTCACCACGATGCCCACCGAGCTGATCCTGCATCTGGGCGCGGCATCGGTGCCCGTACGACTGCGACCATTGGGGGCCGACTTCGCCCGCCTGACCCTCGACCATGCACTGCCGTTGCGGCTGGGGGACCGGGCGTTGCTACGCGATCCAGGCCGCCGCAGTGTGGCCGCAGGAGTCGTCGTCGCTGACATCGATCCGCCGCCGCTGCTGCGACGCGGCTCCGCGCGGGAACGTACCGCTGCCTTGGCCCAGGGTCTTGATCCGCTCACCGAGGTCGCCCGCCGGGGCGCGGTGGAGCGCCGTCGCCTGGACGTGCTGGGTGTCCTTGCCCAGAGCGCCGACCTGCCGGCGGGCCTTCGGGAGGTGAGCGGACTGGTCGTGACCGAGCAGGACTGGCAGGCGTGGACAGCAGCGCTGCGGACCTCGGTCACGGCGGCACATAAAGCCGATCCGCTGGGCCGCGGTCTGGCGCCGAGTGCCGCCGCCCAGCAAGCGGGAATCCCTGACGAACGGCTGGTCGAGCCGCTCGCCGCGGCCGGGGGACTGCGCTGGAGCTCCGGCCGCGTGACGGTGCCGGCCGGTTCGACCCTGCCACCGGCCGCCCAAGCCGCCGTGGACGCCCTCACCGCGCGGCTACGCGCCGACCCGTTCGACGCACCCGAAGCGAACGACCTGGTGGCACTGGGCATGACGGCGGCGCTGCTGGCGGCAGCGGTCCGGGAAGGGCTGCTCCTACGGCTGACGGGGCCGACTGGTCCGGTGGTGCTGCTACCTGATGCTCCCGAGGAGGCGATCCGGCGGCTGGCGGAGCTGCCCGCACCGTTCACCGTCAGCGACGCTCGCCGGGTGCTCGCGACAACCCGCCGCATCGCCGTCCCGCTGCTCGAGCACCTGGACGCCACCCGCCGGACCAGGCGGGTCGACGCCAGCGGGCGGGTCTTGCTCTAGCGCAGTTATTGCGTTTACGCGCTAACTGCTCAAAGGGCGTCGACCGTCAGCTGAGCGATGCGCTCGCGGTGCTCGGACGCCGAGCCGAAGGCGTACTCCTGACGCTTGGCACGCTTGAAGAAGAAGTGCGCGTCGTGCTCCCAGGTGTATCCGATGCCTCCGTGGAACTGGATCATCGCCGCGGTGACGTCGCGGGCAGCATCACTGGCCTTCGCCTTCGCGACCGATACGGCGAGCTCCCAGTCGCCGCGTTGGGTGTCGATGGCATGGGCCGCGTACAGCACCGCGTGTTCGGCCATGGTGACGGCGATGTGCAGGTCCGCCAGGCTGTGCTTGAGCACCTGGAACGACCCGACCGGCTTGCCGAACTGCACCCGTTCCTTGTCGTAGGCGACCGTGCGGGTGAGTGCCTCGCGGGCGATGCCGGCCAGATCCGCCGCGGTCAAAACGGTAGCGCGGGCCAGCACGGAGGAGATTGCGGCAGGGTCCAGCTGCAGGCCACTGCCGGTGACCTCGACACGAGCGATGCGGGTCGTCCGGTCCAGCACCGCGACGGGGGTGGCGGTGTACGAACCGGGCTCAAGGAGCGTCAGGGCGTCCGGAGTCACCGCGACGAGAGCGTCCGCGACAGCGGCGTATTCGACGGGCAGTGCCAGGTCGGGGGCGAAAGCGAGCTTCACCTCACCGGAGGCGATGCGCTCGAGCCATTTCGCCGACTCGGCCGACCCGTTCCCGCCCAGCCGTAGCGCCTCGCCGGCGATCACCGTCGACAGCCACGGGCCGGGCGTGACGCCCGCCCCCAGGCAGCGGCTGATGACCGCGGCATCGAGCAGCCCCAGACCCAGCCCGTCGGACTCCTCGGGTGCCAGCACGGCCAGCCACCCCTGCTCCCCGAACGCTCGCCAGAGGGCTTCAGGGATCCCGTCGGAGGTGGGATCGTCATACACCTCACGAACGGCCGAGGTGGGGAACCGGTCGGCGAGGTAATCGCGGACGGTCTCCTGCAGCGCACGCTGCTCATCGGTGAGAGCGAAGAACACCTGATCGCCTTTCTGACTGCGGACTGGCCGGCTCTGCTAGCGGGGAAGGCCGAGCACATGCTCGGCAACGATGTTGCGCTGCACCTGTGAGGACCCGCCCCAGATCGTCTCCGAACGCGACCAGAGGAAGAGCTCGGTGCCGGGGTCCAGATCGGCTGTAGGAAGTCCGGGGAGCTCTTGGCCCGCGTATCCCACGACATCCATGTAGATCTCGCCGATGTCCTGGTGGGTCTCTGACCATTGCAGCTTGGTCATCGAGGATTCGAAACCGAGCGGCTCGCCCTGCTCCACCTTGGTCAGGATGTGCCAAGAGTGCAGCCGCAGCGTCTCCAGGTTGACGACCGCGTCGGCGATCCGCTGCCGCAGTGCAGGATCCTTGCTCCGACCCCGCTCGCGAGCCACCCTGGCGACGTCATCCAATTCGGCGCGAAAACGCGTGTACTGACCGATTGCCGAGGAGCCCCGCTCGAACGACAGCAGCAGCATGGCCACGTTCCAGCCGGCGC
The DNA here is from genome assembly GCA_963737695.1 of uncultured Actinomycetota bacterium. GTDB lineage: Bacteria > Actinomycetota > Actinomycetes > Frankiales > Frankiaceae > DATAZK01. Next base: position 383,183 of record CAVTTQ010000008.1, on the reverse strand, counting down.
CGACTTCTCCGAGCACCGCGTCCTTGGGGACCTTGACGTCGGTCAGGAAGACCTCGCCGAATTCCTCGTTGCCCGTCATCTGCTTCAAGGGGCGAGCATCGACACCGTCGGCGTGCATGTCGATGAGCAGCATCGACAGCCCGCGGTGACGTTGGGAATCGGGTTCGGTGCGCACCAGCCCGAACATCCGGTCGGCGTGCAGCGCGTTGGTGGTCCAGACCTTCTGACCGTTGACGACCCAGTGGTCGCCGGCATCCACGGCACGGGTGGAGACGCCGGCGAGGTCGGAGCCGGCGCCGGGCTCGGAGAAGCCCTGACACCAGATGACCTCGTTGTGCAGCAGCGGCCGGATGATGTCGAGCTTCTGCTCATCGGTGCCGATCGCCATGACGGTCGGGCCAAGGAAGGCCAGCCCGAGCGTGTTGACGGTCGCGGGAGCATCCGCCTTGGCCATCTCCTCGTCGTAGATGGCCTTCATGGCAGGAGTTCCGCCCCGCCCGCCGAACTCCTTCGGCCAGGAGATGCCGGCGAATCCGTCGCGGGCCTTCTGGGCCTCCCACTCGCGGCGCAGGTCGAACGAGTCGTTGGGCGACGTGTGCATCCAGAAGTCGGCGCTGCGCCACTCGTCGGTCAGGTTCGCATCCAGCCAGGCACGGAATTCGGTACGGAACTGCGCGTCGGCGGCGCTGTCACTGAGGTCCACGCCAGCATTATGTCCCCGGCTACTCGGCAGTAACCACCCGCTCGTACAGCGCAACGGTTTGCTCGGCGATGGCTCGCCAGCTGAAGTCGGCGAGAGCGCGCCGCCGACCCGCCTGCCCCAGGCGTGCACCGAACTGCGGATCGTCGAGAATCCGGTTCACCGCAGCGGCGAGTGCCACCGGCTCGGACGGCGGCACCAGGAGGCCGGTCTGGCCGTCGGCGACGACTTCGGGAATCCCGCCGACCGCGCTCGCGACGACCGCGGTCTGGCAGGCCATCGCCTCCAGGTTGACGATGCCGAGTGGCTCGTAGACCGAAGGGCACACGAATGCGGCGGCGTGCGTCAACACCTGCGCGACGGCGGGGCGGGGGAGCATCTCGTCCACCCAGATCACCCCCGTGCGGGCGGCGCGCAAGCTGGCGACCAGGCTGTCGACCTCTGCTCCGAGCTCGGGCGTATCCGCGGCGCCGGCGAGCAGCACGAGCTGGGCCTCGGGCCGGAAGTCGGCGGCCGCCTTGAGCAGGACCGGCAGCCCCTTCTGACGGGTAATCCTTCCCACGAAGACGACGTAGGGACGGCTGCGGTCGATGCCAATCCGATCGAGTACGTCGGTGGCGGGGTCGGGCTGGTACGCGTTCGCATCGATGCCGTTGTAGATCACCTCGACCCGGCCGGGATCCACTCCGGGATACGCCTGCAGGACGTCGGCGCGCATACCCCGGGAGACCGCGATCACCTTCGACGCACCCTCCAGCCCCACCCGTTCACACCAGGAGGACAGCTGATAGCCACCGCCGAGCTGCTCGGCTTTCCACGGACGCAGCGGCTCCAGCGAGTGCGTGGTCGCCACGTGCGGAATGCCGTGCAGCAGACCGCCGACGTGGCCGGCCAGGTTCGCATACCAGGTGTGGGAATGCACCACATCGACGCCGGCCAGGGCTGCGGCCATGCCGAGGTCAACGCCCATCGCACCGAGCGCCGGATTGGCCAGGCCCAGTTCGGGAGGGGTGGGATGCCCATGGACCAGCGGCTTTCCCGCCTCCCTCGCACCGGGCACGGCCCGGGCGCCGAAGCAGTGGACGTCGACCTCCACCAGGCGGGCAAGCTCGGCGGCCAGGTATTCGACGTGGACCCCGGCACCCCCGTAAATGTCCGGCGGGTACTCGCGAGTCAGGAGCGCGATCCGCATGCGGGCAGCCTATGGGGCGTAGCAGTAGTGAAGTGAGGGCACGGGCGTCCTATGCTGCGCTCCGTGAAGGCCCCCCGCGTACTTGGCATCGTCCTGGCCGGCGGTGAGGGGAAGCGGCTGGCCCCGCTGACCGCTGACCGCGCCAAACCAGCAGTCCCATTCGGAGGCATTTACCGGTTGGTCGACTTCGTGTTGTCCAACCTCGTGAACGGCGGCTACCTCAAACTCTGCGTGCTCACGCAGTACAAGAGCCACAGCCTCGACCGCCACATCACGACCACCTGGCGGCTGTCCACCCTCACCGGCAATTACGTGACCTCCGTGCCGGCGCAGCAGCGCCTCGGACCCCGCTGGTATTCGGGCTCTGCCGATGCGATCTTCCAGTCTCTGAACCTTGTTTACGACGAGGACCCCGATTACGTCGTGGTTTTCGGGGCCGACCACGTCTACCGGATGGACCCACGGCAGATGGTCGAGCAGCACATCAGCAGTGGAGCCGGCGTCACGGTGGCCGGCATCCGGATCCCACGGTCGGAGGCGAATGCCTTCGGGGTCATCTCGACCGCCGGCAACGGCCGCACCATCGCCGAATTCCTGGAAAAACCCTCCGACCCGCCTGGCCTGCCTGATGCGCCGGACCAGGTTTTCGCCTCCATGGGCAATTACGTCTTCACCACCGACGTGTTGATCGAAGCTCTGCGCAAGGACTCCTCGGACGAGGCCTCACGTCACGACATGGGCGGCGACATCGTCCCGATGCTCACGGCCCAGGGACAGGCTGAGGTCTATGACTTCCGCGACAACGACGTGCCCGGCGTCTCCGACCGCGAGCGGGGCTACTGGCGCGACGTGGGAACGCTCGATGCCTACTACGACGCCCACCAGGACCTGATCTCCGTTTCGCCGATTTTCAGCCTGTACAACCGCGACTGGCCGATCCTGACCAGCCCAGGCACCCTTCCACCGGCCAAGGTGGTCAACGGTGGTTCAGTGCCCGACTCACTCATCAGCCCGGGCGTGATCGTCAGCGGCTCCCAGGTACGTGGTTCGGTGCTGTCACCGGGAGTGCGCGTCCACGACGGCTCATGGGTCGAGGGCAGCGTGATCGCCAATGGCGCCGTCGTCGGGCCGGGGGCAGTCGTGCGGCGGGCGATCTTGGACAAGAACGTCGTGATCGGAGCCGGCCAGCGCGTCGGCGTCGACCGCGATGAGGACCTAGCCCGCGGGGCGACCATCTCCGCCGGCGGCGTCACCGTGTACGGCAAGGGAATCCGGATCGGCTCCGACACCTGGCGCCGGTGAGCGGTGGAGGTCCTCACCAGCCGTGTGCTGCTCACGCCGACTGATCCGGCCGCCACCCGGCACTTCTACGGCGAGGTGCTGGCACTGGCCGTGGCGCGCGAATTCGGACCTCCCGAGCACCCCGGCATCGTCTACTTCACCGGCGGGGGATTCCTCGAGGTTTCCGGCCAGGCCTCCGCCCGCCCGACCCCCGGGATCCGGCTGTGGCTGCAAGTACGTAACGTGTTCGCCGAATACGAGCGGTTACGCGCGCTCGGCCAGGACATCCGCCGGCCACCGCTGCTCGAGCCCTGGGGACTGCTGGAGATGTGGCTCGAGGACCCTGACGGCGTAGCGATCGTGCTGGTCGAGATCCCGGCAGACCATCCCATCAGGCGCGATACGCGAGGCTAGCCCGGCCGTCCGGCCGCCAGGATCTGCCGGCCGCTGGTGACCAGCGGCGGCACCGAGGCTGCGGCCGTATCAAAGCCCTCGCCGATCATGCCTCCCGCCTGGTGTCGGGCCGCGATCCCGGTGGCGATGACGGCAAGTTTGAAGTAGCCGAAAGCGAGATACCAGGGCAGCGCCGAAAGATCCCGCCCGGAAAGCTGCGCGTAACGCTCGAAGACCTCTTCCCGCACGGGGAATCCGGGCTCGCTCGTCACCCGTGAGGTGATCTGGTTGGCGACTTCGGCCGAATCCGCCGTGGTCGGAGTGCCCCAGTAGACCCCGATCAGCCCGACGTCGGCGAGCGGGTCACCGAGCGTCGACAGCTCCCAGTCCAGCACGGCGATCACCCGACCCGGATCGCCGGGGTCGAGCATGGTGTTGTCGAGGCGGTAGTCACCGTGGACAAGGGTCGTCTCGCGCTGCTCGGGCAGGTGCGCCGAGAGGTCGGCGGCCAGCCCGTCCAACTCGTCGAGCAACGCCGGGTCAGCGGCAGCCACCGCAGATTTGGTGGCCTCCCACTGGCCGGTCCAGCGCCGAATCTGGCGCGCGAGGTAGCCATCGGGCCTGCCGTAGCCCTCGAGGGCACCTGTCGTCGGCACCCCGTGGATGGCGACCAGCGTCTCGACAAGGGCGTCGGCGATCCGCGATTTCTCAGCGGGCGAGTCGGCGTAGCCCGGGGGCACGGTGTCGCGGATCACCAGTCCGTGGACCCGGTCCATCACGTAGAACGGCGCGCCGACCACGGCTACGTCGGTGCACAGGTGGAAGACGGCCGGCACCGGTACGTCGGTGCCGGCCAGCGCCGCCAGCACCCGGTGTTCGCGGACCATGTCGTGGGCAGTCGGCAGCACGGCGGCCAAAGGAGGCCGGCGCAGCACCACCTCGCCTGCCGGGCTGGCGATGGCGTACGTGAGGTTGCTCTTGCCCCCCGCGATCAGCTCGACGGTGCATTGGTTCCAGGCCGGGTCATCCAGCACCCGGGCGAGGTAGGGCCCCACGATCTGCGGGGGCGCTCCGCGGCGGGGATCGGGCTCGCCTTGCGCGTCGGACCCGTCAGCGTCGGACTGGGCAGCGTCGGTCACTGAAACAACCCCTCCGGAAATTGGCCGGTGAACCCCTCGGCGCGTGGTCCAGGAACGCCGCGAAACGCATAAGGCTCGGACTCCCGGCCGGGCTGGATCGGCCAGATCGACCCGGGCGGCCCGTCAAAAGCCGAAAGGGCCACCGCGGCCACCTCGTCTGCCGTCAGCAGCGGGAAGTTCACCGCCCTGAATTTGTCGAGCTCGGCAGCAATGATCGCGGTATCGGCAAAACCCGGGGCGATCGCCGCCAGCGTGATCCCCTCGGCCGCCAGCGGAATGGCCGCGCTGCGCACCAGGCCGACGACGGCATGCTTCGTGAGCGCATAAATCGGGGTAGGTGGCGTGGCTACCAGTCCGGCCAGGCTGGCGGTGGCGACGATCGACCCTCCGCCGGAGCGCCGCAGTGCTGGGACGGCAGCCTGCAGGCCGAAGAAGACGCCGTCGATGTTGATGGCGATCATGTTTCGGTACGCCGAGGCGGGAGTCTCCTCGACGGCGCCTTCCAGCACCCCGATCCCGGCGTTGAGCATGACGAGATCGAGCCGGCCGTACGCCTCTTCCGCGGCGGCGACTGCTGCCGCCGAGGCCGCCGGATCGCGCACATCGGTGGCGACGAAAAGCCCTCCGACCTCGGACGCCGTCTGCCGCCCGGCGGTCTCTTCGACGTCGGCGATGACCACCGTGTCACCCCGCTTGGCACATGCCCTCGCGACAGCCGCGCCGAGACCGCCCGCACCGCCGGTGATGAGCGCTACCCGGCTGCCAGGCCCCGGCTGACCCGCTGACGCGTCACGAGAGTCCACGGGTGCCGACCGTACTCGCCCCTCAGCCGTGATCCTTAACCGTGCCGGTCCACCGCAGACCGGGAGCAGTAGGTTTCGGTCCATGGACTTCGCCCTCAGCAGCGCCGCCGAGGATTACTTGGGACGTTTGCAATCGTTCATGGACGACGCGATCTACCCCGCCGAGCCGGTGCACGAGGCGTGGCTGCGCGCCCAACCGCGTTCGAGCCACGCGTATCCGCCGATTTTGGATGAGCTGAAAACCGAGGCACGCAAGCGCGGTCTGTGGAACCTCTTCCTGCCGGGTCAGGGGCATCCGCTCACGGTGCTTGATTACGCGTCACTGGCCGAGCTGACCGGCCGCAGCGTCGAACTCGCGCCCGAGGCGATCAACTGCGCGGCTCCCGACACCGGCAACATGGAAGTGCTGCACCTGTTCGGCACCACGGAGCAGAAGGAGCGCTGGCTGGCGCCGCTGCTGGACGGGGTCATCCGATCCGCGTTCGCCATGACCGAACCCGACGTCGCCAGCTCGGACGCGACCAACATCAGTACCAAGATCGAACGTGACGGCAGCGATTACGTCATCAACGGCCGGAAGTGGTGGACGTCCGGCGCGGGTGGTGAGCGCTGCGCCATCTTCATCCTGATGGGCAAGACCGACCCTGCTGCCGCGCCGCACCGCCAGCAGTCGATGGTGCTGGTCCCTCGCGACACCCCCGGTGTCACCGTCGTTCGTGATCTCGAGGTCTATGGCTACAACGATCGCGAGAGCCACTGTGAGGTGCTCTTCGAGAATGTTCGGGTGCCCGAGTCCAATCTCATCGCCAGCCCCGGCGATGGGTTCATGATCGCCCAGGCCCGGCTCGGTCCGGGCCGAATTCACCACTGCATGCGCGTCATCGGGATGGCGGAGCGGGCCATCGACCTGATGGTGGCCCGGGCCGGTTCGCGGGTGGCCTTCGGTGGCCCGCTGTCCGATCAGGGTGTGGTGCAGGCCCAGATCGCGGAATCGCGTCTTGAGATCGAGCAGGCCCGGCTCCTGGTGCTGAAGGCCGCCTGGCTGATCGACAACGTGGGCAGCAAGGGCGCCCGCACGGAGATCGCCGCGATCAAAGTCGCCGCGCCGCGGGCCGCCCTGAACGTGCTGGACCGGGCCATCCAGCTGCACGGCGGGGGCGGGGTCAGCCAGGACTTCCCGCTGGCTGCCATGTGGGCGCATGCCCGCACGCTGAGGCTGGCCGACGGTCCTGACGAGGTGCACCTGCGCACGATTGCCCGCCAGGAGCTGGGACGGGTGCTCGGAAGGCGCTAGCCAGGGCTCTTACCCGAGCGGGAGGGGCCACTCTGGCCCACTCTGGCCACGCACTGACCTTGCGCTGACCTAGTTGGCCCACCGGCCGTGCGCTCGGGGGTGGGGCACGGCCGGTGGGGGCTCTGGGGCGGGTCGACTGGCCGCATGGTTGCGCTCTGCGATCAGTCGTACGCGCGCTGCTCTAGTGAAGCATCGTCCACGGTTATGTGCCCATCGGTGGGGCCCCTCATGCCGGTGGCGAGGGATGATCACCCGGTCAGAGCAGCCCGCAGGTTGTCCAGCTCGCTCTGAGCGAGTCCGTGGCCCAGCAGCCAGCCCGAAGCGCCGCCCTCTTCGCGGTCGAGCGTGGCGAGCACATCGGTCATGGTCACCGGGTCCGCCGACATGTCTCCGGTGCTGAGGCTGCCCGTGTAATTGGCGTACGTGGGCATCCGACGGAGCCGGGTGGCGACGCGTTCCAGCCGCTCGTTGGTGAGCGCAAAATCTGCCACGACCGCCTCGCGTTCGACGCCCACGGAGTCCAGCACGAGCGCTGCGAGCACACCGGTCCGGTCCTTTCCCGCGGCGCAGTGAAAGAGCGCGGGCGGTCCGTCCGGTGAGGCCATGAGGCGCACGGCGCCGACGACGCGCTCGCCGGCGTAGCGCAGATAGTTCAGGTAGTGCTGCACCCGATCGCTTTCCCGCCGCTCGGCGACCACCAGGTCTCGCGCCGCGTCGTGGCCCGGGACGAGGAGCTCATCGGGCATGAATGGCAAGTTGGCGTATTCGATCGGCTCGTCGGCCAGCGGGCCGCGACCTTCATGATCGGCTTCCATCGGCGTGCGGAGGTCGATGATCGTGCGCAGGCCGAGCTTGCGAAACAGCTCGACATCCTCCGCGGTGAGCTCCTGCAACGTGTCGCCGCGAAAGAAGACGCCCGGGCGAGTGGAGCCGCCGGCGACGAGGGGCAGGCCACCGAGATCGCGAACGTTTTCGGCGCCGATCATCGGCAGCCAGCGGGTGTCACTCATTGCTCCGACACTAGGGGACACCCGGCGGATGGAAGGTGAACGGCAGGCGAAGGGCAGTCTGCGGGCGCACGATTGCAGGCATGGTTGTCGACGTCGTCCTGCCCTGCCTTGATGAGGCGGGCGCTTTGCCGTGGGTCCTGTCGCGGCTGCCATCCGGATACCGGGCCATCGTCGCCGACAACGGCTCTACGGATCGCAGCGCGCAGATCGCCCGTGACAGCGGTGCCCTGGTGGTGGAGGTAGCCCGCCGCGGGTTCGGAGCTGCCGTGGCGGCCGGCCTGGAGGCGGCGACCGCCGATGTGGTGTGTATCTGCGACGCCGATGCCAGCCTCGACCTCCAGCAGCTGCCACGGGTGGCCGACCCGGTGCTTGCCGGGACGTCGGATCTGGTGCTCGGCAGCCGAAAGCCGGTCAGCTGGCGGGCCTGGCCACTGCACGCCCGGTTGGCCAACAAGGAATTGGTACGCCGACTCAGCCAAGCAAGTGGTCCAGGGGCGACGCGGCTGACGGACCTGGGCCCGATGCGCGCCGCTCGCCGCCGCGACCTGCTGGCGCTGGGAATCGTGGACCGCCGGTTCGGTTATCCGCTGGAAATGGTCGTGCGGGCGAGCGCTGCTGGATGGCGGATCGACGAGGTCTCGGTCGACTATTTTCCGCGCACGGGGCGTTCCAAGGTCACCGGCACGGTGAAAGGGACCGTGCGGGCCGTGCATGACATGCGAGCCGTTCTGGCGTCCGCTGCGAATACTCAGCATGAGGTATCCGACCCCACGCACTGACCGCGTCCCCTGCCGGCTGCTGATCCTGGCCAAAGAACCGGTCGCCGGACGAGTCAAGACCCGGCTCTGCCCGCCGTTCACTCCCGTGCAGGCTGCCGAACTTGCCAGCGCTGCCCTCGCCGACACGCTGGCCGCCGTGTTCTCGGCGGTGGCGAGGCAGTCCTGGCGCGGCGTGACGGTCGAACCTGTTCTGGTGCTGGAGGGAAGGCCCGGGCCGTGGCTTGAAGGGCTGCTCGAGGGACCGACCGAGCTGCCGGTCATCGCCCAGCGGGCGGGCGGGCTCGGTGCCCGTATTGCGGGCGCCTTCGAGGACGCGCTGGCGCCCCTGCCCGGGTATCCGGTGTCGGGCGCCGATTGCGCGCTGCTGGTGGGCATGGACACCCCGCAGCTGTCGAGCCGGCTCCTGAGCGAGGCCATCGACGCGCTGCGCAGACCCGGCTCCGACGCCGTGCTCGGCCTGGCCGACGACGGCGGCTGGTGGGCCATGGGCCTGCGCACGGCCGATGACAGCCTTCTCCTCGGCGTCCCGATGTCTTCTCCCGAAACCGGGCAGATCCAGTACGACCAGCTCCTGGCAAGTGGGCTGTCGGTAACGCTGCTGCCAGGCCTTCGTGATGTCGACACCGCCGGCGATGCGGAGGCGGCGGCGCTGCTGGCCCCGCGCAGCCGTTTCGCAGCCACCCTTGCGGCGCTGGCCCCGTCAGGGCCCGTCGCCTTGCCGGCTTGCGGATGACCGTCCCGCCCCGCCCGACCGGACCCCTGGCCACCCGCACCGCTTTCCTCGCCTTCACCGCGGCACTGGCCGGGCTGGTGGCGATCGTCCTCATCGCTCTGCATGCCGAACGGCTCGGGGGAGTGGGACCGGGGCGCTACCGGCTGCTGGCGGACATCTTGCTGTGGCAGGCAATCGCCATCGCCGCAGCGACGGTGCTGCGATGGGTCAGACCGCGCCGGCTCGCGGCAGGACTCGTCGTGGCCAGCGTTCTCGCGCTGCCTGCCGCCAGCTTGACCCGTAGCTCCCAGATCAGCGACGACCTGTACCGCTACGCCTGGGACGGCCGGTTGCAGGCCGCCGGGGTCGACCCCTACCGCTACCCGCCAGATGCTCCGCAGCTGCAGCGCTTCCGCGATGCCTGGCTCTGGCCGGACGCAGCGACATGTGTCCTGCTCCACAAGAAGGTTGATGCCGCGGATCCCCAGCACGCCTGCACCAGGATCAACCGTCCTGGCGTGAGAACCATCTATCCGCCGGCTGCGGAAGGCTATTTCACGCTGGCCCATTGGCTGCCCGGGCCGGCGCGAGATCACAAACTGCAACTGGACGCCGCCATCCTGTCTGCGGCGCTGACGGGCCTGCTCGCTTTCGGACTCAAGCGGACCGGCCGGGATCCACTTGCCGCCGCCTACTACAGCTTCGGGCCGCTGGCCGGTCTCGACATCGCCGGTGATGCTCACGTCGACGTATTGGCGGCGGTGTTCGGCGTGGCGGCCCTGCTGCTCACCACGTTGAAACCACGCGCCAGTGGACGGGCCGGGGTGCTGGTTGGGCTGGCGATCGCCGTCAAGCTCTATCCGATCCTCCTGCTTCCGGCACTCTTGCGGCGGGGAGGCGGTCGGCGGGGCGCGCTTCGGTTGGTCGCGGGAGCCGCGGGCGTCCTGGTCCTGGGCTACCTCCCACACGTGATTGCCGCCGGGACCCACGTGCTGGGTTACCTGCCCGGTTACCTGCATGAGGAGAACTACGACTCGGGTACCCGGTTTCTGCTCGTGGGGCTCCTTGGACTCGGCGACGGTGCGACGAAGCTGCTAGCGGCAGGTGTCATGGTCGCGGCGATTGCCGTGGTGGTCAGGCAACGCCTCCGCGATCGCATGACACCGTCCGAGGGCGCCCTCACCGTGCTGGGTGCGGCGTTCCTGGTCGCCACCCCATCCCAGCCCTGGTACGCGATCCTGCTTGTCTGCGCGGCGGTGCTGACCGGCCGGCTGGAGTGGCTCGCGGTCGCCACGGCCCCCTACCCGCTGTATTTCACTGCGCTGCTGCATGAGAATTCGGTCTTGGCCGGAAGATTGGCGTATACCTGCGCCGGCGTAATAGTGCTCATCGCCGTGATATTCCGGTCCAGAAATCACAATCGGCAAAAAACATCAGGCCAACGGGAAACCGATAACTCACCCCCTGCGAATGCCTTGGTACAAGCCGCTCGCGGTCCACAACCCACATTGGGTGGGCCGCAAGCTGACACCGGTTTCACATTCGCAAAGGGAGAAATTCAATGCTCAGGTCCGCCCGTCCGATAGCCGCCACTCTGGTAGCCGGGGCCCTCGCCGTCGGCGTCTCGGCCTGCGGCAGCAGCTCCTCGAGCAGCAGCAGCAAACCCACTGCGGCCGCCTCCAGCGCAGCTGACACCAAGCCGATCCTGGGGCCCCTCACCGTCACCGGGGTCCAGACCTCAGTGACCCTGGACCCGAAACTGCTGCCCACGCTGGCTTCCCTTCACGTCACACCGGCACCTACCGGCACGGGCACCCTGACCATGCCGGGCGGGGCTGCGACCTTGAACTTCCCGATCACCGGGGGCAACGTCACCGTCTACAAGAAGGGTGCGGTCTCGCCTTACGTCACCGGACTCATCCATCACGATGGCTCGGGCCTGTCGTTCACGGCCGGCGGCAAGACGCTCACCGTCGACAACTTCGACGTGAACCCCGGCACCTCGATGCTGACCGCTGAGGTCGTCCAGATGAACAACGCCCGCATCCCGCTGTTCTTCCTCAACGGCACCGATCTGGTCGTCACCCCTCCCGGTGCTGACGGCATCGCCAAGCTCGATGGCACGAAGGTCACTTTGACGGCGACCGCCGCCGACGCCATCAACAAGTATTTCGGTGTCACCGCATTCACGACGTCAATTCCGATTGGTATTGCCCACATTCAGGCCAAGGCCTGAGAGCTGCATCCCAAAAAAGTTGAACCGCGGGTGGCCTGCTCAGCGAAATGCTGAGCCGGCCACCCGCTGAACGTCCGAGAGCTACCGACAGGAGACCATGGTGGATACCGAGGAAATCCCGTCGGAATCGCCGGACACCACCGAGACCGCGGGGCGGGCCGGGCTCCGGGGGATGCCGCTCGGCCCGTTCCGCGCCTCGTTCTGGAAGAGCCCGGCGCGAAGTCGGCGGGTGACCTCGACGCTAGGTCTGATTCTGCTGCCGGCGTTGACCATCGTCATCGTGACGGGCCTCCTGTCATACGCCGCCTACAACCCGCGACTGCCCGGCAATGACTCGACGCCCGACGCGGGCGTGCTGCGCTTCTACATCTTCGACTGGCCGGTGGTGCCGTCTTGGCTCTACCGGCTCAATCAGGGCCTGCACGTCACGATCGGCGTCGCCCTGGTGCCGATCGTGCTCGGAAAGCTCTGGTCGGTGCTGCCGAAGCTGTTCCAGTGGCCGCCGCTGCGCTCGCCTGCCGAAGCGCTGGAGCGGATCTCGCTGCTGGCGCTGGTCGGTGGGATCCTTTTCGAGTTGGTCACGGGTCTGCTGAACATCCAGAACGACTACGTCTTCGGATTCAGCTTCTACACGGCCCATCTCTACGGCGCCATCGTCTTCATCGCCGGTTTCGTGGTGCATGTCAGTCTCAAGGTTCGCCTCGCCGTGCGTTCGGTGCGAAGCCGAGAGAAACCGGCAGACGGTCCGGACGAGCTCGCCGCACCACAGCCCGGCCCCGTCACGATCAGCCGCCGGGGGGTCGTGGGTCTGGTCGGCGGCACGTCGCTGATCACGGTCACCCTGTACGCCGGTCAGACCATCGGCGGGCCGGCGCGTCCCCTAGCGTTGCTCTCGCCCCGCGGCGGCCCCGGAAGTCCCTCCTTTCCCGTCAACCGCACCGCCAAGACGGCGTCCGTGCCACGCGTCGGTGACGACTACGCCCTCGAACTCGTCGGTGTCACCACGAAACGCCTGTCGTTGGCGCAGTTGCAGGGCATGCCGCAGGTGACCGCGTCGCTGCCCATAGCCTGCGTCGAAGGATGGTCCTCGTTGCGCAAGTGGACGGGCATCCCACTGCGAGACCTCGGGCGCCTGGTCGGCATGACCGATCCGGTGGGGGCATACGTCGAATCGCTGGAAAAGCACGGTGCCTACCGCCACGTCTCGCTGTCCCGTCGGCAGGTCGGCGCCGCTCATACGCTGCTCGCGCTTCAAGTCGACGGCCACGAACTGCCCCTCGACCACGGCTACCCCGCCCGCATGATCATTCCTGCCGCGCCGGGCGTGCACTGTACGAAATGGGTCAGCAAGGTGACGTTCGATGTGTAGAGGGATGAGTTAGATGGCACTTCGCCCGTCCGCTTCTTTCAAAGCCAAATACGGCGCAGGTCCCTTTCATCTACTGCTGATCCTGGCGATGGGCGCCCTCGCCGGCTTTGCGGTGCTGCACTGGTTGCACGCGCCGACTCCCGTCCGGCTGCTCGTGTGGTTCGCCGCCGCCGTCATCGCCCACGACCTCATCGCGTTTCCCATCTACACCGGGCTGGACAAGCTCATGATCCGGGCCATCGCCGGCGCCGACCCGGGCCCGGTCATCAGCAGGTGGCGCCGGGCAGCTATCAATCACGTACGCGCCCCCTCGCTCATCAGCATTCTCCTGCTGCTGATGTGGTATCCGCTCATTCTCAAGCGCAGCGACGGTGCCTACTTTCGGGCCAGCGGGCAGCACGAGGATCGCTACCTCGGCAACTGGCTGCTCGTCGTCGCGGTCCTGTTCAGCGCCTCACTAGTCATCTACCTCGGGCGGCTGGCCTACGCAGTGGGTCGGTCACGAACTGCTGCATCCCTTGCTGAAAATCCACCTGCGGAGTCCACGGCAGCTCCGTCCGGGCCCGGGACGAGTCCGCCGTGATGTGCCGGACGTCTCCCAGGCGGTAGCGGCCGTTCACCACGGGAGCCAACGTTCTCGCGGTGCCTGCCGCCCCCGCACAGAGCGCCTGCGCCATTTCCCCGACCGTGTGCGGGGTGCCGCTGCCGATGTTGTACGCCCGCAGCCCACCGGTGGGCTCGCTGCCGCCGAGCCGTTCAAGCGCCGCAACGTTGGCGGCAGCGACGTCGCGAACATGAATGAAATCGCGCCGCTGCCCACCGTCTTCAAAGACCTGCGGCGGGGTGCCGCTCTCGATCGACGAACGGAAGATGGCGGCTACGCCGGCGTACGGGGTGTCGCGTGGCATCCCCGGTCCGTACACGTTGTGGTAGCGCAAAGCCATGACGCTGCCGCCGGTCTCGCGCGCCCATCCGGCGCAGTAGTGCTCTTGGGCAAGCTTGGACGTCGCGTAGGCATTTCGGGGATCGGCCTCCGCGTCTTCCCGCACCAACTCGGGCGACAGCGGACCGCCGCACTCCGGGCACGGCGGTTCGAAGCGGCCGGCTTCCAGGTCGGCTCTGCGCCGGGGGCCGGGTCGAACCACTCCATGAACCGGGCAGGAGTAGCGCCCCTCGCCGTAGATGACCATGCTGGAGGCCAGCACTAACCGGGAGACGCCGGCCCGTGTCATGGCCGCCAGCAGGGTGGCCGTCCCGAAATCGTTGTGTGAGGCGTAGTCCGGGAGATCTTGCATGTCGACGCCGAGTCCCACCATGGCCGCCTGATGGCAAACCGCGTCGAAAGGCGTCTCGAGGATGCCTTGCAAGGCCGATGGGTCACGCACGTCGGCGTGCAGGAAGCCGGCACGCGGGTCGAGCGGGGGATCGGTGTCCGGGTGGACCTCGGGAAGCAGCGCGTCCATCACGACCACCTGGTGGCCGCCGTCGCAGAGCGCCGCGGCGATGTGCGAGCCGATGAACCCCGCGCCGCCGGTGACCAGGATCCTCATGGTGGAGACGCTACGGGGACACCGCGAGTGGTAATCTTTAGCAAGGCTAAGGATCTCGGGAGGATGCGGTCGCCGATCTGAGGCCTGGATTTGAAAGGATCAGGGTGCGCCCGATGCGGGCGCGTGACGAGGAGGTCGGGCAGATGGCGAACGACAGTTTCCGCAGCCAGGGCGAGCTGAAGGTTGGCGACAAGACGTATTCGATTCGCCGGCTCGACGCCGTGCCCGGATCGGACACGCTGCCCTTCAGCCTCAAGGTCCTGTTGGAGAATCTGCTGCGCACCGAAGACGGCGCCAACACCACCGAAGCGCACATCAGGGCGCTGGCCGAATGGGACCCCGCCGCAGAGCCGAGCCAGGAGATCCAGTTCACCCCTTCCCGGGTGATCATGCAGGACTTCACCGGCGTTCCCTGCGTCGTCGACCTCGCGGCGATGCGTGAGGCGATGAAGGACCTCGGCGGAGATCCGTCCAAGATCAATCCGCTGGCGCCGGCCGAGCTTGTCATCGACCACAGCGTGATCGCCGACTTCTTCGGCGCTGCTGATTCCTTCGACCGCAATGTCGCTCTCGAATACGAGCGCAACCGTGAGCGCTACCAGTTCCTGCGATGGGGTCAGGGCGCCTTCGACAACTTCGCCGTCGTGCCGCCGGGCACCGGGATCGTGCACCAGGTCAACATCGAGCATCTGGCTCGCGTGGTGTTCGTCAACGATGACGGCGTGGCCTACCCCGACACCCTCGTCGGCACCGACAGTCACACCACGATGGTCAACGGCTTGGGCGTACTCGGCTGGGGCGTCGGCGGAATCGAGGCGGAGGCCGCCATGCTCGGCCAGCCCGTCAGCATGCTGATCCCCAAGGTCGTCGGGTTCAAGCTGACCGGCGAGAGCCCGGCAGGCACCACCGCCACCGACCTGGTGCTGACCGTCACCGAGATGCTGCGCCGCAAGGGCGTTGTGGGCTCCTTCGTGGAGTTCTACGGCGAGGGCGTGGCGGCGGTGCCGCTGGCCAATCGGGCCACCATCGGCAACATGAGCCCGGAGTACGGGTCCACCTGCGCGATCTTCCCGATCGATGACGAGACCCTGTCTTACCTTCGCTTCACCGGCCGTTCCGCCGAGCAGGTCGCACTCGTCGAGGCATACGCCAAGGAGCAGGGGCTCTGGCATGACCCGAGCCGTGAGGCCCGCTACTCCGAGACGCTCGAACTCGACCTGTCGACGATCGAGCCGTCGCTCGCCGGCCCCAAGCGGCCGCAGGACCGGGTGCCGTTGCATTCGGCCAAGGACGGATTCCGCACGGTGCTGCGCGATTACACCGGCGACCACCACGAGAATGGGGGAGTCGACGAGGCCTCACAGGAGTCGTTCCCCGCGAGCGATCCGGGAGCGGCCTTCGCCGACAAGCCGGGCGACGCCCCCGTCGATTGCAGCAACGTCGGCGAGGTCGGCGACCGCGCGTCGAACAAGATCATGGTGACCCTCGACGATGGCTCCAAGTTCGTCCTCGACCACGGCGCCGTGGTGATCGCCGCGATTACCTCCTGCACCAACACGTCCAACCCCCAGGTGATGGTGGGGGCCGCCCTGCTGGCGAAGAAGGCGGTGGAGCGTGGGCTCGAACGCAAGCCATGGGTGAAGACCACCCTGGCGCCCGGCAGCAAGGTCGTCGTCGACTACTACGAGCGCAGCGGCCTGACGCCCTACCTCGACAAGCTCGGTTTCAACCTGGTCGGCTTCGGCTGCACCACCTGCATCGGCAATTCCGGTCCGCTCTTCCCGGAGATTTCGGCGGCCGTGAGCGAGGCCGATCTCGCGGTGGTCTCCGTGCTGTCGGGCAACCGCAATTTCGAGGGTCGCATCAACCCTGACGTGAAGATGAATTACCTGGCGTCGCCGCCACTCGTGGTCGCGTACGCACTGGCGGGCACGATGGATGTCGACATCACCACCGAGCCGCTGGGCACCGGTACCGACGGCAAGCCGGTCTATCTGTCCGAGCTGTGGCCGACTGAGAAGGAGATCGCCGACGTCATCGGTGACGCCATCCAATCGGACATGTTCACCCGTGACTACTCCGCCGTCTTCGCCGGCGATGAGCTCTGGCAGGGGCTACCGCTCGGCGATTCCGGGCCCGACGCGTTCTCCTGGGACGACGGTTCGACTTACGTACGCAAGCCCCCTTACTTCGAAGGCATGGCGCGCGAGCCGGCTCCTCGCACCGATATCGAAGGTGCGCGGGTGCTCGCGCTGCTCGGCGACAGCGTCACCACCGACCACATCAGTCCGGCAAGCTCGATCAAGAAGGATTCGCCGGCCGGTCGGTACCTGTCCGAGCACGGTGTCGACGCCAAGGATTTCAACTCCTACGGATCGCGGCGCGGCAATCACGAGGTCATGATTCGCGGCACCTTCGCCAACATCCGTTTGCGTAACCAGCTGGCGCCCGGCACCGAAGGCGGCGTCACCCGCCACTTGCCCGACGGGGAGCAGACGTCGATTTACGACGCCGCGCAGCAGTACGCCGCGGACGGGGTGCCCCTGATGGTGCTCGCCGGTAAGGAGTACGGCTCAGGCTCCTCGCGTGACTGGGCCGCCAAGGGCACCGCGCTGCTCGGGGTTCGAGCGGTCATTGCGGAGTCCTACGAGCGCATTCACCGTTCGAACCTGATCGGAATGGGTGTGCTGCCGTTGCAGTTTCCGGCGGGACAGACACGCGAATCGCTCGGCCTCACCGGCGAGGAGGAGTTCACCATCCGTGGGCTCGCCACCGTCAGCGAGCAGACCCCGACCGTCCGGGTTGAAGCGGGGGACAAGTCCTTCGACGCGGTGGTCCGCATCGACACCCCCGGTGAGGCTGAGTATTTCCGTCACGGCGGGATCCTGCCCTTCGTCCTTCGCTCGCTGCTCGAGAAGTGAGCCAAGGCCGCGATCTGGATCGGCTCCAGGAGATCGCGTTAAGCCTGGCGATAGAGGCGGGCGCGCTGCTGGCCGAGGGACAGGCCGGGGTGCGGGTCGCCGACACGAAGTCCACGCCCACAGATGTCGTGACGGCGATGGATCGAGCGTCGGAAGAGTTGATCGTCAGGCGCCTCGACGAGCTCTGCCCCGGAGATGGGCTGCTCGCCGAAGAAGGCTCGTCGCGACCGTCCAGGACCGGCTTGGAGTGGGTCGTCGATCCGCTCGATGGCACCGTGAATTACCTCTACGGCGTGCCGTTCTGGTCAGTGTCTGTCGCCGTGCGCGATCTGACTCACGACGCCGACCGATCGCTGGTGGGCGTCGTGCACGCTCCGGTGCTGGCGATGACGTGGGTCGCGCAGTCCGGCGGTGGAGCGAGCCGCAGCGGTGTCCCGATGGGCGGATCCAGCGCGAGCAGCCTCGAGCAGGCACTCGTGGGCACCGGATTCGGATATGCCTCGGATCGTCGTGGGCGCCAAGCCGAGGTGCTGAGCCGGGTGCTGCCAAAAGTCCGCGACATCCGCCGGTTCGGTTCCGCCGCGATCGATCTGTGCCTAGCCGCCGAAGGCATCCTCGATGCGTACTTCGAGCAGGGACTGCAACCCTGGGACGGCGCTGCCGGCTACCTGATTGCCCGGGAGGCCGGCCTGGTCGTCAGCGGCCTCGACGGCGCGCCCCCATCGGACCGGCTCACCGTCGCGGCACCGCCCTCGTTGCACGGCCCGCTCACCGCGTTGCTCGCCGAACACCCGCGCGCCGACCGCGACTGATCCACCCCCAAACCCCCTGGCGCCATAGTCCAGCGGCGCTCTAGCGCTATCAGGCTATGGCGCCGACCATCAAGTGGGCGGCGGGTCAGTCGATGCGGCGCAGCTCCTGGCGATACCAGCTGGCGTTGAAGACGTAGGCGTCGCGCCCGTGGCTGATCATGATCGGGGTGACGCTGTCAGGGCGGATCTTGGCGGGCACCCCGAGCGCCTGCGCCCAGCTGGGCACCTCCATTCCGCCGGGCACCAGTGCCCCGGCGCCGACCAGGCCGCCGGTGCGCACTATCGCGTTGTGCAGCACGGTCGACCCGCTCCCGACCAGCGCAAAGTCTTCGATGGTGCATCCCTCGAGGTGCACCAGATGACCGACCACGCAGTCGTCACCGACCTTGGTCGGACACTCCGGCGTGCAGTGGATGACGGTGCCGTCCTGAATGGAGGTCCGCGCTCCGATGGTGATGTCGCCGTGGTCGCCGCGCAGCACCGCCGAGGGCCAGACGCTCGACTCGGGGCCGATCACGACGGAGCCGATCAAGACCGCCTCAGGGTGGACGAATGCGGTGGGATCGATGGTGGGAGTCCGGTCACCGAGTGCGTAAAGGGCCACCCGACCATCCTGCCTGTGCCGGACGCCGACCCAGCCAACCCGGCCGACCCAGGCGCACCCACCGATCTATCTGTGGCCGTACTGCGTCTTGATGGCTTTCAGCAGCATCCCGGTCGCAGCAGCCGGCCGGCGGAACGACATCAGAGGCACCGGCAGCGCGAACCGTTGACGCGTAATGGATTTGGCGCGGGTGAATTCGCGAAGCCCGTCTGCGCCGTGGATGCGCCCGAAGCCCGATTCGCCCACGCCGCCGAAGGGCAGCTGCGGCACCGAGGCGAACGCGATGACGGAGTTGATCGAGGTCATGCCGCTGCGCATGCGACGAGCCAGCTCCATGGCGCGCGCCTCCCCGAAGACGGCGCCGGCCAACCCGTAGCCGGTGGAATTGGCGAGCTCGATCGCCTCATCGGCGTCGCGGACCCGGGTGATGGTCAACGTCGGACCGAAGGTCTCCTGGGTATTGGCCGGGTTGTCGGTGGGGACATCGACGAGCACGACCGGATCCACGAACGGCGGGTGCACGCTGCCCCGCCCGCCGACGACCGCCCGGCCCCCGGCGTCCAGGGCGGCGTTGATGTGGCTCTCGATGATGGTGATTTGAGACGGCATGGTGATCGGCCCATACGAGACGCCGGCTTGCACCGTTCGGGCGCGCGTCGTCACTTCGCGCACAAACGCCTCATAATTGCGGTCGGTCACGATGACCCGCTCGATGCCGATGCAGGTCTGTCCCGCGTTGCTCATCGCGCCCCAGAGGGCAGCGTCGGCGGCAGCCCCGACGTCAGCGTCGTCATCAACGATGAGCGCGTCCTTACCGCCGCACTCCATCAGCACTGGCGTGAGGTTCTCGGCGCAGGCGGCCATCACTTTGCGACCGGTGGCTGAGCTGCCCGTGAAGGCAATTTTGTCGACCCCGCTCTTACACAGCGCCGCTCCGGTCTCGCCAAGCCCGGTAATGGTGTGCAGGACAGGGGGACCTGTGACGGCCGTCGCGAAACTGTTCGCCAGCCACACGCCCACCCCCGGCGTGTACTCGCTGGGCTTGAAGACCACGGCATTGCCGGCGGCCAGCGCATAAGCAATCGAACCGATCGGGGTGAAGACCGGGTAGTTCCAAGGACCGATGACCCCGATGACTCCGAGCGGCTGGTATTCCAACGTCGCCGCCTGATTGGCCGCGAGCACGCCGGTGCCGACCTTGCGCGGGCCCAGCACCCTGGCCGCGGATTTGGTCGCCCACGCCAGGTGATCGATGGCCAGCAGGATCTCGAGCACGGCGTCGGCTTTGGGCTTGCCGGTCTCATTGGCGACGAGCTCGGCCAGCTCTTCAGCCCGGTTGGCCAGCAGCCGCCGCCAGGCTGACAGCCGACTGCGGCGACCGGCAAAGCCGAGCTGCGCCCACCATTGCGATGCTTCGCGGGCCCGGCTCACCGCCAGGTCGACCGCCTGCTGCCGCTGGATGGGATAGCTGGCCAGCAGCTGTCCGGTCGCCGGGTTCAGCGAGTCGAAGGTGGCGCTGTCTGAGATCGTTGACGGGCCCGCGTTCGTGGTGCTGGCGTGTGAGCTCATAGCTGTGGCCGCCTTTCGGTCCAATCCGAAGCGCGCTGAAGCTGACCGGCGAGAGCGAGCAGTGTGCGCTCCTTGCCCGGCAGCGCCACCAGCTGGATCGCCAGCGGAAGACCCTCGGCGGTGAACCCGGCCGGCACCGAGGCGGCCGGGAATCCAGCGACGTTCCACGCCGTGGTGTACGCGCTTCGCATCGATGAACGCAGCGCCGTCCGCAGCGGCCGGCCGGGGTGAAAGTGCGTGGCGACGTCGGCCGGGCTCGGCAGCACCGGCGTCATCAGAACGTCCGCCGCACTGAACACGCGCTCCGTGACCGCGGCGGTCCACTTCTCGCCGTAGCTGCGCGATGCGGCTACCCGCTCCGGTGACATCAGCTGCCCGAGCCGGGCGGGAACCCGGGCCGCGGGAGCCAGCAGCCCGGGGTCAACCAGGCGCACCGCGCTGTCGCGGGCGCTGCGCAGATACCGGGGGATGAAAGCGGGTGCCAGCAGCCCGTATTCGGGATCGACATCCTCGACAATGTGGCCGAGTGTCACCAGCTGCTCGGCGGTCTCGGCTAGCGCCATCTCGCACGATTCAGCCAACCGCACCGGAAACGTCGGCTGCTGGCTCATGACGACCCGCAGCGGGCCGACCGGACCTGCCGCCGCGGCCGAGGCGTAGATCTTCGTGCCGCAGACGGCGTCGAAGAGCAGAGCGGTATCGGCGACGCTCCGAGTGAGGAACCCGAGGGCCGACAGTCCATACCAGCCCGCCCGCTCAGGGCCTTCTGGAAGCAGGCCGGGGGTGGGTTTGAGGCCGAAGAGCCCGCAGGAGGCGGCGGGCAGCCGGATTGAGCCACCGCCGTCACTCGCTGTTGCGGCAGGGATCAGCCCCGCGGCGACAGCGGCGGCTGAGCCGCTGGACGAGCCTCCTGCTGTACGGCTGACATCCCACGGGTTACGCGCCGGACCGTAGGGATGCAACGCCAGCTCAGGCATGGTCGTGGTGCCCATCACGAGGCACCCGGCCGATCGCAGGGCGTTCACCAGATCGCAGCTACGAGCAGCCGGCAGCTCGGCGGACGGGGTGCCTTGCCCGGTCACCAGCCCCGCGACGGCGATGCTGTTCTTGACGGCGACCGGCACCCCCAGCAGGGGACGTTCGTCGCCGGCCGCTCTGGCCTGGTCCGCCAGCGCGGCCTCTGCCCGCACCGCCTCGACACGCACCTCGTGAAACGAGTGCAGCAGGGGGTCGAGCCGCTCGATCCGAGTGAGGAGGTCTTCCACGATCGCCGCCGACGTCACATCGCCGCCGGCGAGCCGATCTGCAAGCCCCGTGACCCCTGCGTAGCCGATCGTCTCTAACGCGTTACTGGGATTGCCCTGTGATGCCACGGGCCGATCGTCTCAGCTCTCGGCCTCATTGGGCGAGAAACCCGGGGGGAGTTCTCCGCAAGCCCGAACCCAGGCTGCGGCGGCCGATCGTTCTACCAGCAGCCTCACGAGGCGAACCATCACTCCTTCCAGCTGACCTTGTCCACCACAGCTGCCATGACATGGCCGTACCCACCCACTTGCGTCTTACTAGTTTCCGTACCGCGGCTTTCCGTACCGGCGGCTCGAAATGAGTAGCGTTCGCGGTCATGAGCCTTGACGTGCAGGTCCAGCGATTGGACGCGGAGCTGCCACTGCCGGCGTACGCCCGACCGGGCGACGCGGGCGCTGACCTGGTGACCGCCGTGGACGTCGAACTGGCTCCCGGTGAGCGGACGGTGCTCCCGACGGGCATCGCGGTGGCCTTGCCGGAGGGCTACGCGGCGTTCGTTCACCCGCGCAGCGGATTGGCTGCCAGGCACGGCGTTGCGCTTGTCAATTCGCCGGGAACGATCGACAGTGGCTACCGAGGTGAGATCAAGGTGGTGCTGATCAACACCGATCCGCGCGAGACGCTTCGTCTCCGGCGTGGAGATCGGATTGCCCAGTTGGTCATACAGGCCGTCGAGACGGCGATATTCACCGAGGTGAACGAACTTCCCGATTCGGTACGCGCTTCGGGGGGCTTCGGGTCGACCGGCGGTTTCGGCGAGTCCAAGGGGGACAACGGTGTTTCGGCGTAAGGGTAAGAACGAACCGGCTGATCAGGTTGATCTTGACGCTGAGGATGTTGACATCGTCGATGTTGTCGACGTGACGGATGCGCCCCCATCTGCCGCTAATTCCGCTGATTCCGCTAATTCCGACCAGGCTCAGGATTCTGACAGTTCCGACACGGACTCGCCTGCCACCTACGACTCGACCTCCGGCATCGTTGACCTTTCCGCCGGCCCGTACGACAGCGGCGACGCCCCGAGCGACGAGATCCCGCGGATCGATCTGGGCTCGCTGAAGGTGCCGATGGTGGACGGCGTCGAGGTGCGCCTTGACATGGATGAGGCGACGGGCGAGCCGACACAGCTCGTGCTGGCCGATGGCGAAAGCATGATGCAGCTCGGCGTTTTCGCGGCTCCCAGGAGCAGCGGAATCTGGGCGGAGATCCGTGCCGAGATCGCGGAGTCCTTGAAGGGCACCGGAGGATCGGCGGAGGAGGTTGATGGCCCCTTGGGCACCGAACTGGTGGCCTCGGTGCCTACCGGTGACCCCGGCGTGCCCTTTGCTCCCGCCCGATTTGTTGGCGTCGACCGGCCGCGCTGGTTTCTTCGTGGCTTGCTGTCCGGGCCTGCTGCAGTAGACGGCGGCGCCGCTGAGAGGCTGGTTTTCGCCCTGCGTGGCACCGTCGTCGTACGCGGCGCCGAGGCCATGCCGATCCGCGATCCGCTTCCGTTACGGCTGCCGCCGGAGGCGGTCCAGATGGCACAGGAGCAGATCGCCCAGCAGATGGCTGAGGCTGAGGCAAACGACCCGGCGCCGACCCTCGAGCAGCTCGATCCGGGCCCCACCATCACCGAGACCCGGTAGTTCCCGTCACACTCGCGACATCCGTGCGACACGGGCGGGCCGCAGGGGGCACACTTGGCCCCGAACTTGCGTTGAGTCAGAAGGAGGTGCGGCGGTGTCGAAAGAGAACTGGTTACGCCGGCGTATTACCCGGCTGACTGCCGACGAGACCGAGCTCGAGGCTGAAGAGCTTCAGCACCAGGTCAAGGTCGTCGGTGCGGAGAAGGTGTCGGCTTGCCGCGAGCGTGACAGCGTGTGTATCGCGGGGACGATTCGTTCCGTCACTCTCAAGACCCTGGCGGGTTCGCCAAGCCTTGAGGCAGAGGTGTACGACGGCTCCGGCAGCGTGGTGGCCATCTTCCTGGGCCGGAGGCGAATCCCCGGCATCGAGGCCGGTCGCTCCATCAAGCTCAGCGGGCGCCTCACGATGCAAGAGCACCGCCAAACAATCTTCAATCCCCGCTACGAATTGATCTGCGAGGGAGCAGCGCCCGCATGACCGGTGGTCCGGCGGAGGGCACGGATGCCGTGGCCCGGCCGGACTCCTCAGCGGCTGCCGCCTCGGGTGATGCTGCCGCTGAATCCGCCGGCGCTGACGCCGGAGTCCGTTCCACCCTGCTGGCTGACGCCATCGGCGGTCCGCGCGGGCTGCTCGACACGGGGATCCCCGCCGTCGTCTTTGTGATTGTGAATGCCGCGAGCAGCCTGACTCCCGCGATCTACGCGGCGCTCGGATTCGGCCTCGTGCTGCTGACCATCCGGCTGGTTCGCCGGGAGCCCGTTCAGCAGGCGGTAGCGGGGTTCATCGGTATCGGGATCGCCGCTTTCGTGGCCTCGCGCACACACAGCGCCGAGGGGTTCTTCCTTCCGGGGATCTTGTATCAGGCAGTGCTGGCGATCGCGGCTGCGATCTCTCTGGTGGTTCGCAGACCCCTGATCGGCTACGCCATGGCGGCGCTCGACCCCCGCTTTGCGGGCTGGCGCAGCAATCCCAAGCTGTTGCGGGCGATGGACCTGGCCACCATCGTCTGGGGCTCGGTCTTCCTGGTGCGCGCCGTCGTCCAAGGACTGCTCTACCTTGCCCATCACGCCGGGTGGCTCGCCGTGGTTCAGCTGGCGATGGGCTGGCCGCTCTTCGCCGCAGCCCTTGCCACCAGCTATGCGTTGGCTCGTCGGGCGGTGCCGGCCGCTGACACTCCAGCCGACCACAGCCGATCACGCCGACCACGCCGATCACGCCGCAGAATCCGGCTGACTCGCCGATGGCGTCCCCTTTCGTCGACGTTGACGTTGACGGCATCCAGGTGCGGGTCACCAATCCGGACAAGGTGTATTTCAGCTGCCCGTGGCGAGACGAAGCTGCAGCTCGTCGAGTACGTGATGACGGTGGCCGGGGGGTTGGTACGCGCCCTGTTCGAGCGACCGTGTGTCCTCAAACGCCATCCGGATGGCGCTGACGCAGCCCCGATCTATCAGAAGCGGGTGCCTTCCAAACGCCCGGATTGGATCGAAACGGCCCGCGTCGAATTCCCCAGCGGCCGCCACGCCGACGAGCTGTGCGTGACCCACGCTGCCGCCGCCGTGTGGGCGACCAACCTCGGCACGCTGGACTTCCACCCCTGGCCGAGCCGCCGCGCGGCGACCGAATTTCCTGACGAGCTCCGTTTCGATCTCGATCCGCAGCCCGGCACCGGCTGGTCACACGTCGTCGAGACCGCCCTGGAGGTCAACGCCGTACTGACCGAGCTCGGACTGGTCGGATGGCCGAAGACGAGCGGCAGCAAGGGCATCCACATCTACGTCCGCGTCCCCCCGGAGCACACGTTCACGCAGGCCAGGCGTGCTGCTCTCGCGCTGGGGCGGGCGGTTGAGCAGCGCCGGCCGGACCTGGCCACCACCGCCTGGTGGAAGGAAGAGCGCGGCGAGCGGGTATTCGTCGACTACAACCGGATGGCGCGCGACCAGACCATCGCCTCGGCTTACAGCGTAAGGGCCCGGCCCACCGCGACCGTCTCCGCGCCGGTGACCTGGGAAGAGCTGCCTGACGTCGAGATCGAAGACTTCACCATCGCCACGATGCCCGCCCGGTTCGCTGCGCTTGGGCGATCTGCACGCAGGCATCGACGACCCGGCGACGGTCGGTTCCCTCGAGCCGCTGCTCGAGCTCGCTGAACGCGACGAGCGCGATCGGGGCCTGAAGGACGCGCCGTATCCACCGCAGTTTCCCGAAGATGCCGGGGGAGCCCATGCGGGTGCAGCCGAGCCGGGCCAAGCGTCCCACCAGTAAGAACGGCACCTGAGCCGGCCCACGGATTTGGCACGCGTTTCCCTCGAATTTCCTGCGCGTTTCATGCGCCCGGGATGATGCGCTGGGATGAACCCAATGGCGAGATTGCCGTATGGCAAGCGCAGCAGCACCCCCGCAGACCGAGGCCCCGCAAGGAATAGGCAGGTGGCTGGAGACGGCACCTGCTCGTTTCGAGCGAACCGCCCGCGACTTCGACAACCCCTCCCAGGAGTGGCGTCGGCTGTTTTCCGAGCTCTTGGGCACGTTCTTTCTAGTAATGGTCGCGGCCGGGGGCGGCATGATGGGCCAGGCCTTTCCGAACACCATCAGCCGCACTGCCGCCGTAGTGGCGCCCGCTCTGATGGTCCTGGGCGTCATTCTCTTCATGGGCAAGGTGTCCGGCGCGCATCTGAATCCGGCGGTCAGCTTCGCCTTTTGGCTGCGAGGAGATTTCCCGCTCCAGCGAGTGACCGGCTACATCCTGGCCCAGCTGGCAGGGGCCTGTTTGGCTGCCTGGTTCCTCCAGGCGACCGTCCACGTGTCGTCATCTTTTGGCTCGAACTATCCGGCCAGCGGATTCAGCAGCGTCAACGCTTTCGTCATGGAGACGGCGCTGACTTTCGGTCTGGTGAGCGTCATCCTCGGCACCGCATCCGGCGCGCAGAACCTGGGGGTGATCGGCGCCCTGGGCGTCGGCGGCTACATCGCGCTTGCCGGATTGTGGGGCAGCCCGATCTCGGGCGCATCGATGAACCCGGCACGCACGTTCGGCCCCGACGCGATCAGCGCCAACTTCGGTGCTTACTGGGTCTATGTCGCCGGACCCGTCCTCGGCGCCACCATCGCTGTAGGAGTCGCCTTTGTGCTGCGCGGCAGCGGCGGAGGACTGGCCGGATCGGGCGCCGCGCAGGGGGCACTGCACACCGAGGCGGTGCGACCCGACCAGGCTTAGGTCGGGTCCCGCGGAAGATCCGCAGACAGCTGTACTAGACGACCTGGCGCAGCGGGGCGGACTCGCGCTCCCGATGCCCCGGGAGAGGCTGGCGCAGGAGCTTGGGCGGTGCAACGGGCTCGGGTGACTTCGCCTGAGCAAGTGCCCGGCGAAGCGGGGTACGGCGGCGGACGTCGCCTTTGAAGAGCCGAAAGCACAGGTCCTCGTACTGATCGGCGACCAGATCCCAGTCGTAGGTCAGCGAGCGGGTGCGGGTGGCGATCCCGCTGGCCTCGACCTGTGCGGGATTGGCTTCCAGCTCCTCGATGATGCGTCTTGAGCTCAGCCGCATCCTGAAACAGGAAGCCGGATCCACCGAGCACCTCGTGGTTGAAGACGTTACGCATGGCCACGACGCTGGTGCCGGCACCCATGGCACGCAGCAGCGACGGATTGGTGCCGCCGACGCTATGCCCGTGCATATAGGTGTAAGCACCCGCGTAAAGGCTGTTGAGGAAGTCCTGGTCGTGAACTGTGCCAAGACTGCGGATCCTTGCGTCGCTCGCCATCGCTTCCGACAGCCGGCGCTGATACTCGGTCTCGTAGACGACGCCGCCGACCACCACGAGGGGGAGTGCGGCACTGCTGGCCCGGTAGGCCTCGACGATCAAATCCACGTGGTTCTCGGGCTCGGTACGAGCAACGACCAGGTGATAGCCGTGCGGGGTCAGCCCCTGCTCGACCAGCGCGGCCTCGTCCGCGGCCGGGAGTTGCGGAGCCCCGTAGGCGATGAGCTCCGTTCCGGTGGCGAATTTGGCCTCGTAGTAGTCGGCGATCCCCTTGGCGTCAGCGATCAGCGCATCGGCCCAGGCGACCGACAGGCCTTCGGCGGTGAGGTAGTACTTGCGGCCGGTCCCCGACCACTTGCTGCGCTTCCATTCCAGCCCGTCGACGTGCACAGCGACCGGAATGCGCGCGGCGTGCAGGATCGGTAGTACCGGGCTGTTGGCAGCGTTGAACAAAAACGCGACGTCAGGGCGATTCCTGGCAGCGTGCAGGCTGCTGAGGAAGGAGTGGCTCAAAGTTTCGAATACCCGATGGCGAACGGCGGGTAGCACGACGCGCTGCATTCCCTCGAAGGTCTCAGCGCCCGGCTGACGGCAGTAGACGACGACCTCGTGGCCGCGCTCAACGAGCCGGCGGCCAACCTCTTCCACCGCGGTCTCGAAGCCTCCATAGCGCGCGGGCACACCCCGCGTGCCCACCATGGCCACCTTCATCAGCGTCTCTCCTTCAGCGTCCGCGGACGCATGCTCAACGGCATGGAGGTCCGGCACAGAGGTGCAATTGGTCCTCACCATCAGGCTGTGTTTGTCGAGCGAACACTGAGCGTGCCCGATTACATGCTGAATGTGCCCGATTGTGAGGTATGGATTTGTCGTGTCGTGTCATGGAACGCAGACGTGTGTCCTGACGCCTATCGGGCTCGCAGAGCCGATCTTGAGTGTCGTAAAGACGTCACGGGTCCGTTTGCTGGTTGCCTGCTCGAGAGGGTTGCCCCAAGGAGGGGGCAGTTCGACCTGCCGCGCGGGTAGGTACCGGAGAGCACTTACGCAGGTGGGAGGGCGTCCGATGGGAACAGATGAATCGGATGCGTAGCAGCGGCTCACGGCTGGTGATGGTGCATCCCTTCACCGAGCTCTACGGCTCGGATCGGATGTTTCTGCTGTCGGTCGTCGCGGCAGGCAAGGGCGGCCTCTCGCCCGTGGTGAGCGTGCCCGGCCCTGGCTTGCTGCTCGACGCCCTCCACGCCGAGGGCGCTGAGACCACCGCGATTGAGGTGCCCGTCCTCCGCCGCAGTCTGCTGACACCAAAAGGCCTGCTCACGCTGGTGGCAGGAATGCCGTTCGCGCTGCGGCGGATGGTGCAATTCCTACGCTCGGTGGACGCTGGGAAGCTGTACGTCAACACCCTGACGTGTCCCGCCTGGATCGCCGCAGCCCGGCTGGCCGGCATCGCCTGTGTGGTGCACGTCCATGAAGCAGAGGACAGCCTGCCCAAGCCCGTGCGGCGGGGGCTGACCCTTCCGCTGCTCTTTGCCGACACGGTCATCGTGAACAGCGAAGCGACACGGCAGAGCCTGATCCGCGATGTCCCGAGGCTGGCCGGACGGATCGAGATCATCTATAACGGCGTCGACGACCCTCGCGTGCCCGCACTCGAAGACCGTAACGGCGGCCCGGTGCAGCTGCTGCTGGTCGGCCGGCTGAGCCCTCGCAAGGGCAGCGACGTCGCGGTGAGCGCGATGGCAGATCTGGTCGGCGCAGGGGCCGACGTCGAGCTGGATCTGGTCGGTGACGTTTTCACCGGTTATGAGTGGTATGCCGAGCAGCTTCACAGCCAGGTTCGTGAGGCAGGGCTGCAGGACAGAGTCCGTTTCCAAGGATTTCACCCGGACGTCAAGGGATTCCTCGAACGCGCCGATATCTGCTTGGTGCCGAGTCGCCAGGAACCGTTCGGCAACGTTGCCGTTGAGGCCATGCTGGCCGGTCGGCCGGTCGTGGTCTCGCGCGTACAGGGATTGGCCGAGATCGTTCATGATCGACAGAACGGCCTACTGGTAGACCCTGACGACCCAGTCGCCTTGGCTTCGGCCGTCGGCAGCCTCGTCAGCGACGAGGAACTGTCCAAGCAGTTGGCGGACAGTGGGAAAGCTGACGCCACGGAGCGGTTCGGCGTCCAGCGCTACGAGACCAGCCTGCAGCACCATCTGAAGTGCCTCCAACGGCGTCCGGCACGTTCTCTACTCGGCCGAGGACGGATTGAATAGTGGCAATCGACATGCAGAGCCCGCCTAAGACGCCTGCCGGGGATGCCAAGCCCGGTTACTGGGCGACGGTGCAATTCCTGGCCTCGAAGCAGAAGACCGCCAAGGGCGCGCCCGCTTACTCGCGGTTCGTCAACCGGCGGCTGGGCCGGCTCCTCGCAGCGGGCGCCTACCAGCTCGGTCTGACCCCCAACGCCGTGACGATGATCAGTGGCGCGTTCAGCTTCGCCGGCATCATCGTCATTGCACTCGGAAAGCCCTCGCTTGCAGTTGCACTCATCGCATCAGCAGCACTCATCCTCGGCTACGCACTCGATTCCGCTGACGGCCAGCTCGCCCGGCTTCGCGGCGGCGGTTCATTGTCAGGGGAGTGGCTTGACCACATGGTCGATGCGGCCAAGCTCTCATGCCTACACCTGGCTGTCCTGATCTGCTTCTACCGCAGCTTTCACTTCTCCTCGGCGGGCTGGCTGCTGATCCCCGCCGGCTACATGGTGGTGATCGCTGTGTGGTTCTTCGGGATCATGCTGGTGGGGGAGTTGCGGAAGCGCAAAGTTTCCGTTGCCGGCCCCAAGGGCGAAGAGCCCAAAGCTTCGTTGCTGCGTTCGATCCTGGTGCTGCCGCAAGACTATGGATTCCTGTGCGTCGCTTTTCTGCTGTTCTTCTCGCGGGACGCATTCCTCGTCGTCTACACGTTTCTTTTCGTCGGCAACGCGCTGCTGCTCGGCGGGTCGCTGCTGCTCTGGTACCGCGAATTCACGAGCTACGACCGGGCAGCCCGCCTGACAGCAGCTACCACAGAGGGAAAATCATGACTCGCGTCGGCTACGTCCCCGGTGCCTACGACATGTTCCATGTCGGCCACCTCAACATCATTCGCAATTCGGCTCGTGAGTGCGACCGGCTCATCGCCGGCGTCGTGACGGACGAGGTATTGCAGGCGGTCAAGGGACGTCCCCCGGTCGTGCCGCTCGAGGAGCGCATGGAGATCGTCGGGGCCTTGCGCTACGTCGACGAGGTCGTTGTCGACGAGCACTCCGACAAATTCCAGATGTGGAAGCTCCTGCACTTCGACGTCCTGTTCAAAGGCGACGACTGGCAGGGCACGCCGCGCGGCGATCAGCTCGAAGCCGCGCTGGCCGACGTCGGCGCCTCGGTGCACTACTTCCCGTACACCCGGCACACGTCGAGCACTCTGCTGCGCGCATATATCGGGGGCTGATTCAACCGGCATCGGGCGCCTCAACCGGCCTTCGCGTCCGTTCGGTTCAATCTCGCTCTGATTCCCCGCACCCCGCGGCGAACGGGCCGGTGCGCATCACACCCCAGTCGCGCCAGCGGGAGTCGGACAGCTGTCGCGATCGCATAGCGGTCCTGGTTAGCAGCCCTGGTTCAGCGGTGTGACCAGCTGGCTGTCAGCAAGCAAGGCCGACACGATGCTGGTCCTGTCCGTTGCCGAGCGGGCTGCGGATGCCCCCGCCCGGCTCACCTGTGTGTCGCCGACCGGTCAGCCGGCGACGCCAGGAGCGGTGACGGGGGTACGCACGGGAGTGGACTGCTCGGTGACGTCCTGCATGCGCTGCACGACGTCGCGACGGCGCACCATGGTGAACACCGCGCCCGAAGGCCGCACACCGACCTCTGCCAGCGCGTCGAGCGTACGCACGAGGTCACGGCGGCGGGTCCCGCCGCGGCGGATCACCAGAATGGTGGCATCAGTGAGGTTGGTGACTCGAGCGTCCTGCGCCTCGACGACCGACGAGCTGTCCAGCACGGTGAAGCGGAACGCGTGAATGGTGCGCAGGATGACCGAGCGGGCTTGCTCTGAGGCGAACGCCGCGCCGGGGTTCGGGGGGACCGGGCCCGACCCGATCGCCGAAAGGCTCCCACGGACCGGCTGAACCACGTTTTCCACCGGCTCTTGACCGGTAATGGCCGAGGTGAGACCAGAACGCAAGGGGAGCTTCAGCAAAGAAACGAGCGACGGCGCGCGCAGGTCGGCTTCCACGAGGCACACCGTGTCGCCCGAGCGTGCGAGCGCGGCGGCCAGGTTCACTGCGACGTAGGTCTTTCCGTCGCCGTTGGACGGGCTGGTGACGCAGATACTGCGCGGCGGGCTGTCCAGGTTGACGAACGGCAAGCTGGCCTGCAGCTGCTGGAAGGCCTGACGAGCCAGCGGCTCGGTGGCGAACGGTTCGGCGGAGTCGCGGCCGGTGCCCTTGGGGAGCATTGCCAGGACGGGGCAGTTGAGCAGCCCATCGACGTCCTCAAGCGACCGGATCCGGTCGTCGTACTGGTCACGCAGGCGGGCCAGGCCCACACCGAGCAGGAGGCCGATGAGAAGGGCGAGACCCAGGTTGAGAGTCGGACGCGGCGACACCGGAGACTTGGGGGTCGTGGCCGGCTTGGTGACGGTGAGCGAGACCGGGGAACCGCGGCTGCCAGCCTTTGCAGACTCCAGGCCTTCGACGACGGTGCTCATCCGGTAGGCCACAGCGTTAGCGATCGCCGCCGCACGCTGGGCGTACTTGTCGGTGACGTGAACGTTGATGATGACCTTGTTGAGGGGAGCGTCGGCCGTGATCTCCTTGCTCAACTGCGTCGAGCTCATGGGCAGGTTGAGCTGCTTGACGACGAAGTCGGTCACACTCGGGCCGCTGGCGACGCTGACGTAGGACTGCACGCGGCCGGTAGTGAACGTGTTAGCTGCAGCCAGGGCCGCCGGCTCCGTGGAGACCGCGATCGAGGTGAAGATCTGCGCCGACGCCTGGTAGCGCTTGGGTGCAAGCAGCGTCACCAAGCCACCGATAGCCAGGCACAACAGCGTGACCAGTGCGACTGTCAGCCAGCGCTTGCGCAGCATGCCGAGATAGGTACCGGGATTCACAGCAAACACCGCTCCCTGGAGACAGATCGACCAGCGTCGGTGGGCCCGAAGTTGGACGTGATGATAGTTGTTTGTCGGCCTGTCGCTTCGGGACTGAAGCGTTTCGCAGGCGCGTCGTGCGCGGTGACAGGCCGTTCGCGTCTCGTCGATATCCTGCGTACATCAAGAGCTCACACTGTTAGAGCTTCAGTGCCCGACCCACTCGACGATAGAAGTTGAGAGCTTGTCATGGCACGAGTCCGCGTCCCCCGTAGCCCAGCGGGTCCGCGGCCCCGCCGCCGCCGGCATTACGGTCCGCGCGCCTCACCGGGAGGTCCAGCGCCAGCGATGGGGGAGACGGTGTCCGCCGATACTGACTCCGCTCCTGAGACCACCATCCAGACCTTCAAAGGAAAGTCGGCGTCTTCAGCCCTGCGCTGGAGCGCGATGGCGGTCATCGGCAAGCAGGCGATGCAGCTGGTGTTCGGCATCGTGCTGGCCCGGATCCTCGGTCCGCACACCTACGGGATCGTCGGCGAAGCCACGATCTTCGCCACCCTGTCGATGCTGCTGCTCGACCAGGGTCTGTCCTCGGCGCTGGTGCAGCGCAAGGACCTCAACCCCGACGCCCCGGGGGCCGCCCAGACACTGAACCTGATCTCCGGCGTCGTGCTCGGGCTGGGCACGTGGGTCGCCGCGCCGGCGATGGCGGACTTCTTCCACACCTCACAGCTGGTCCCGGTCCTGCGGCTGCTGGGCTGCGGCCTGCTGCTCAAAGCCGCTGCGGTCACTCCCCGCGCCATGCTCTCCCGTCGATTGAGATTCGCCTCGATGGCCAAGGCGGACCTCGGCGGCGCCGCATTGGGCTCGATGGCGGGCATCACCGCGGCCACGATGGGCGCCAGCTACTACTCGTTGGTAGTGCAGATCTTCGTCACCGATGCCGTCACTGCACTGGTACTCCTGATCGCGGCGAGGGGCCCCCGGCCCAACGCCAACTTCCGCGAACTCATGACCCTGCTGCCCTTCGGCCTGCGCATCTTCGCCACGAACATGCTGGCGTACTTCTCGCGCAACATCGACAACGCCGCCGTCGGCCG
The DNA here is from genome assembly GCA_963737695.1 of uncultured Actinomycetota bacterium. Taxonomy (GTDB): domain Bacteria; phylum Actinomycetota; class Actinomycetes; order Frankiales; family Frankiaceae; genus DATAZK01. The sequence continues at coordinate 349,896 of CAVTTQ010000008.1, read as the reverse complement.
CTACCTGGGTACCTCGAGCCTGGCGTTCTACAGCATGGCTTACCGCGTCCTCGTCATCCCGGTGCAGTTGCTGGGGCAGACGGTGAACCGGGTGCTGTTTCCGGTCTTTTCTCGGATGGCGGGAAATCGCAAAGAGGTAGCCAGAACTCTCATTACCGCCACCGAAATGCTGACCCTCGGCGCCGTACCGCTGATGACGTTTGTGGCCTGCTCGGCCCACGAATTGGTCTTGATCGGGCTCGGGCACGCCTGGCTCCCGGCGGCGCCTCTCATTGCCGTGCTGGCACTCGCCGGCGCCCGGGAGACGGTCTTCTACATCACGCCGGCGCTGATGACAGCACTGGGCCGGGCCGACTGGAACCTTCGATTCGAGATCGTGGCGACAACCGTTCAGGTCGCCGGGATCTTCATCGGACTGCAGTGGGGCGTGCTCGGTGTCGCCGCCGGATATGCCATCGCCGGCTTGCTGTTGACCCCGCTGCCGATGGTGATCCAGCGTCGCCTCACCGGCGTCACCCTGCGCCAGCAGCTGCTGGCAATGTGGCCCGCCATCCACGCCAGCTCCTGGGCGGCAGCCGGTTACCTGCTGCTGGGAGTCGCGAACCTGCCGACGCTCGTCCATCTGCTGGCTGGAGCGGTCATCTACGCCGCCATCCTGGTCGCGATCCTGGCCGCCTTCCACCGTGAATCGGCAGCGCGCACCTTTCGGCGGCTGTCGGGTATCCGGCCGGGACGCTCCACCAACCCCGTCAGCGACGACAAGATCGAGCGAGCTGAGGGGGCGGCCCTGTGACGTCTACCCGGATCCTTTTCATCACGCCGAACTTCGCCAACAACAGCCTCGGTCGCACCTACTGCCTCTGGCTGCTCGCCAAAGAGCTCGGCTGGTCCGCCCGCGTGGTAGGGGTCAACGGGTCCTCCATCTGGGGACCGATGCAGGACACCCCTTTCGCCTCGGATTGCGAGCTGCTCGGTGATCTCGCGCATGAGGAGCAAAAGCGCGCCCTGATCGAGTGGGCCGGGTGGTCAGACGTCATCGTGGCCGTCAAACCCTTGCAGACCAGTCTCGGACTTGCCGCGACGCTCATCGCGGCCGTTCCACGCCCGTTGATGGTCGACATCGACGACCCGGACATCGAATACCGCACCAGCTGGCAGCCGCTTCGCCGGCGCTTTCGAGCCCGGTTGGATGGCCGCTACCAGGAGCTCGTCGGGCTCGGTGCACTGGCGCGCAGCCTGCCGCGGATGGTCAGCAACCCAGTCCTGCAGGAGTGGTACGGCGGCATCGTCATCCCTCACGTCCGTACCGAGGCGCCGCGGCCCTCAGCTGATTCCTATGACTCGGTCGGCCCGGTCACGGTGCGCTTCGTCGGCTCCCCCCGGGGACACAAGGGAGTCGACGTGCTCAGGCGCAGCGTCGCGGCGCTTCGCGATCTGGACGTGGGTTTGGAGATCACCGCCGACCCCCCACCGGATGCCAAGCCCTGGGAGAAATGGCTGGGGCAAACCTCCTTCGAGGTCGGGCAGGCCCTGGTGGCATCCGCTGACGTGATTGCGCTTCCAAGCCTGGCAAAGAGCTGGGCCGTCGCGCAGCTCCCCGCCAAGCTGATGGACGCCATGATGGCCGGTCGCGCCGTCGTGGCCTCCGACATCGCGCCCCTGCGCTGGGCGCTCGCCGGCAACGGGCTGCTGGTGCCGCCGGGTGATTCTCGCGCGCTTACGGCGGCGTTGCGTGAACTCTGTGACCCCGTCCGGCGCCAGGACCTGGGGTCTGCTGCGTATGCCCACGCCATCGAGACATTCGGCGTCCGAGCGGTCGCACCCGCTTTCGCCGCGCACGTCAAAGCCGCCATCGAGTCCGGGACCAACGCAGCGAGGACCAGCTGATGCCACTCACAGAAGTCGCGGGACGTTCCCTCGTCGTCGCGGTTTTGACCTTCCGCCGCCCCAAGGAGCTGGCCGGGCTGCTGCCCGAGCTGTCCCGCCAAGCCGATGAGTGCGCAGCGAAGACGGGTCTGAACACCTCGGTCCTCGTCATTGACAACGACCCGGCAGCCAGCGGCCAAGACGTGGTCAGCACCGGACCCCGCTTGCGCTATGTCAGCGAAAAGACCCCCGGAATCGCCGCGGCCCGCAACCGGGCACTCACCGAATCCGCCACTGCAGATCTGCTGGTGTTCATCGACGATGACGAATGGCCGCAGGAGGGCTGGCTGGTAGCTCTGGTCGCGACGTACTCAGACACGCGACCGGCAGGTGTGGTCGGCCCGGTCATCTCCGAATTCGCCGTGGAGCCCAGCAGTTGGGTAGCCGCCGGCCGTTTCTTTGACCGCCGCCGACTCCCCACCGGCACTGAGATCACCACGGCGGCCACGAATAATCTGCTGCTCGATCTCCAGCAGGTACGCAAACTTGGGGTCGCCTTCGACGAGCGCTTCGGGCTCAGTGGAGGGTCGGACACCTTGTTCAGCCATCAACTCGTCGGCCGGGGAGGCCACCTCGTCTGGTGTGCCGAAGCAACGGTCGTCGACCAGGTGCCGGCTTCGCGGGTAACGGCTCGCTGGGTCCTGCTACGCGCGCTGCGCAGCGGCAATTCCTGGAGTCGGACCGTCCTCGACGGGCCTGCGTCCACGCTCTCCCGGCTCGCCCGCCGCACCAAGCTGGCGGGTCGCGGAACGGTTCGCATCGCTGGTGGGTCGGGCCAGTTCCTGAGCGGCATCCTGCTTTGGTCACAAGCCAGGCAGGCACGCGGACTACGCACCGCGGCACGTGGTGTCGGAATGTTCTCGGGCGCCTTCGGCTACGTCTACAGCGAATACCGTCGCCCCAACAAGAGCTCGAAAGGCGGTGTCGTACATGTCGACCAGGCTGCTTGAGAGCTCGTTCGCAGGCGACCCATTCGGCGTCACCAGACCAGCCAGGTATGTCCCGAAGCCGTTCTCCTCACGGCCGAGCTATCTACCTTTGTTGGCTGTCTTCATGCTCGGGGTGCTCGTCGTTGCGGGCAACAACGGCTACATGCTCTTTGCCATCGGTATTTTCGCCGCCGGTGTGCTGCTGAACAACGTCGTCCCGGTCCCCACCGTCGACCCCGTAGAGCTGTCTCTCACGACCTTCTTGACGGTAGTGATCGCGGTGCCCTTCGGGAAGTTGCCGCACAACCGGGCTACCAGCGTCGTCTTTGTCGCGGCCCTGCTGGCGATCTCGCTCTCGGGGCTGGCCCGGGCGACGCCAGAAGCCGCCCCGGGGACGTTATGCGGCCGTCGGCCTCTTCGTTCTGTTGGTACCCGCCTCAATGTTCGGCCCCGACAAAGGTGCCATCAAGTTCCTTGCTCTCACGGCCGCGGCCGCGCTCCCGGCATTTTTCTTGGGTGGTCAGCTCGAGCGCACGCGACTGCGCACCATCTCCCTCGTCCTGCTGGCGCTTGCGCTCGCCGAATCGGCACTGGCCGTCGTTGAACCTTTTGCCTTTCCAGGCCACCTTTGGGTTTCGGCGCCCATTGACGTCGACGGGGTCACGAAATCCCTGAAGAACCCCTTCTTCTCCGGCTACCAACGCTCGCAAGCGACCTTCGGGCATCCCTTGGCGCTGGGCATCTTGCTGGTCATCGCCTTCGCCCTGCTGATTCGCGTGCTCAACGACATGAAGCTGTCGCTGCGGCTTTTCAGCGGGGCTGCCCTGGTCGTCGGGCTGGTATTCACCGGCGACCGCAGCTGCATGATCGCGGCGCTGCTGATCCTGATCGCGGGCACCCGGCTGACCGCGTCACGGGTGTTCATCTCACTCGGGATCGGGTTGGCCGGGATTCTGTTCGTCCTGCTGGCCAACCTGGCCGGCGGTAAGACCATCAGTAGCTTCGCGTCCTCGGGTTCCTACGTGCACCGGACCTCGGCATACGGCCTGCTCTGGAAGCTGATGAGTACCCAACCGCTAGCCGCCGCGTTCGGGGGCAACGGTTTCGGATCCACCCAACGATTGTTCGACAAGGGCCTGCTGCAGACGGACGGTTTCAACGTCGTCGACAATCAGTTCGTCCTGACGCAGGCGCAGGGCGGAATCCTGGCTCTCGCCGCGCTGGTTGTCCTCGTGGTGCTCGCCATTCGTTACGCCCGACCGCAGCTGCGCCCCGTGCTCCTGTTTGCCGTTGCCGTCTCGGTGATCTTCGACTGGATGAGCTGGCCGAGCGCCAGTGCCCTCATATTCACCCTTATGGGTGCAGCTCTGGCAAGTCTGCAACCTTCTAAGGTGACGGACCGTTATCTATTGGAGTCGTTGGAATCTTCGCCGGCTCAGGTCCCATTCATCCGCCAGGCGTGAGTTCAAGGATGAGAATGCTCCAGCTAAGTCCTAGCCAGTCCTCAAAGGCTGTCACCGCTACCAGCACCATGGCCGCGGTCGCAGCGTTGTTCCTGGGCGCTGCAGCCTGCGGTTCGTCATCCAAGGCCAAAGCGGCGCCGAAGCCGTCTCTGACGTCGGCGGCGCCCAGCTCAACGCCCTCCGCGACCCCCTCTGCGACGCCCACTCCGAGTAATCGCCCACGCCCGCGCCCACCTCGGCGGCGCCCACGTCTGTTGCGCCGCCCGCGAGCTCGCCCCCAGCGGCGCTTGTGACCGTTGCACCTGTTCCGGTGCGCACGCAGCCCCCGGTGGCGCCTCAGAGCACCGGCAACTTCGGTGACGGGGTCACCGTCAAGATCACCAAGATCGCCGCGGTGAAGTCCGCCGGCAGCGGCCCGGGTGAGATCGCCGGCGCCCCCTCGGTCGCCATGACGATCACGCTGGCTAACGGCACCAGCACGAGCATCCCGCTGGATTCGGTCGCGGTCACCGCTACCTATGGCAGCGCAGCTACACCGGCGAGCCCGTCGGACGGAAGCCCCAGCGCACCCTTCACCGGCACGGTCGCCGCCCGCCAGACGGCAAGCGGCACCTACGTCTTCACCATCCCGGTGGACCAGCGGGGCAACGTCACGGTCTCCATGAGCTACACCGCCAACCAGCCCACCGTCCTCTTCCACGGATCGGTCGCCTGACACCTCCCGCCCACCGCACATCGGCCCCGTCCAGCTGAGCTGGGCGGGGCCTCTTGCTGCCCTTCAACCCCGCCGTCACTCACCCAGCCCCACTCACCCAGCCCCACTCACCCAGCCCCACTCATCCGGCGCCATAGCCAAGTGGCGTCCTGGCGCCACCACGTCATGGCTCCAGGCATAAGCACTAGCCCTGCCCCCCAGCCCCACTCACCCAGCGCCATAGCCCAGTGGCGTCCCGGCGCCACCACGCTATGGCTCCAGGCATAAGCAACAGCCCTGCCCCCCAGCCCCACTCACCCAGCGCCATAGCCCAGTGGCGTCCTGGCGCCACCACGCTATGGCTCCGGACACATGGAAGAGGCCCCGCCAGCTCAGCTGGAGGGGCCTCTCGGGACGAACTTGGGGCCTAGTAAGCGCCACTTCGGCGTAGGACGGCGGCCGGCGTGTGGGCCAGGATCCGCAGATCCCACCAAAGCGACCAGGAGCTGACGTAGACCGTGTCCAGGTGACGCAGATCCTCGTAGCTCAGCTCGCTGCGTCCGCTGACCTGCCAGAGACCGGTCATCCCGGGAAGGACCTCGTAGCGACGAGCGGCAGCGCCGTCGATCTGCGCCGCCTCCGAGGGAACGAAGGGCCGCGGGCCAACCAGTGACATCTGGCCCCGAATGACGTTGAGCAGCTGGGGGAGCTCGTCGATGCTGGTCCGCCGAGGAACGCACCGACCCGGGTGATCCGGGGGTCCTCCCGCATCTTGAAGAGCGGACCGTCCGACTCGTTGTCGGTCATGATGTCGGTCTGCACGGCCTCGGCGTCAGTACGCATGCTGCGCAGCTTGTAGATGTAGAAGGTCTCGCCGCGCCGGCCCCACCGCGGCTGGCGGAAGAAGACCGGACCGGGGGAGGTCAGCTTGATCGCGATTGCCGCGGTCAGCAGCACGGGAGAAAGGATCAGCAGGATCGCCGACGAGATCACCAGGTCGATCGTGCGCTTGATGACCCGGGCGGAGACCGAAAGGGAAGCCGGCGCAACGTGCAGCAGCGGGATTCCGTAGATCTCCTCCAGCGCGGAGCGCCAGGAAAGCATCTCGAACATGCGGGGGACGACCGATACGCCCACCCGTCCGCGAAGCTCGCGAAGGGCAGCCAGCGTCGAAGAGGAGGGTGTCCGGGAGAACGCAACCAGCACGCGGTCGACCCGGTGGGTCTCGACCAGCTTGGCGAGATCGCTGATGGGGCCCAGCACTTCCTCGCCCGGGCCCGGGTCGTCGTCGGCCATGCCCACGACTTCCAGGCTCTCCACCCGCGACAGGCGATCGGCGACCCGCTTGGCGACCTTGCCCGATCCGACGATGAGCACCCGGGTGGACTGCGCGCGGCCCGGAAGAGGCAGCGCTCTCGCGATACGCCGCCCGATGGGGACGATGAGGACAGAGGGCAGGACCAACAGCAACGCAGCTGACAGCGACACGTGCACCCTGAAGACGTTGGCCAAGGCGACGAGCAGCAGGACTGCAGTCGGGAACCCGAAGACGCTGGCGCGGGTGCCGGATCCGGCGCGGGGGAGCAGGTGCTGCTGGTCACTTCGGTAGGCGCCGTGAAGGACGAGGGCCAGGAAAGCGGCGGTAGCGGTAAGGAAACCGGTGAGGATGGTGTCTCCGACGCTGCGGGAGTCCATCGCCCCGGTAGCGAGAGCCAATCCGATTCCGGCGACGGCCGAGATGCCCAGAGCCACCATGTCGGAGACGACGAGTGAGGCGGTCTCCACCATCGCGCCAGGGCGGCGGGCCACCTGAGGGGTCTCACCCAGTGCTTTGACGACGGCATCTGCGACGGGGTCTGAGTCAAGGGCGACGCGCGAGCTGGGAAGATTGAGCTGTTCGGAGCGCCGCGGCCCTCCCTCGAAGAGGTGTGGCTCAGAAAACACCCTCATGATTCCCCGTCCCCCCAGCTGAGTCCTGCTTGGGTCATCGACCTGAACTCGCGTTCCCTTGATAGGAAATGTGCAGGTAAGGGCACATGTGCGAGCCGGTGCGCCTTGACGGAGCGTGACCCGATGCCTAGCCGCGGACCGGCGATTTGGCGGATGGCGATCGTGATCGTCACTGTGCCTCCGCGGTCTCTGGGTCCGTTGCCAATCTAACGGGTCTCGATCACCCTTCGTGACGAAGTTGTCAAAAGGGCGTCACTTAAATACCTGTGGATCTTGGCAGGAGATGATGCGGCGGATGTTCTCGTATGGGTGAAAGGCACCCGAGCGGGCTCCGGGCACTCCGGAAGCTTCTCGACATTCCGTGCCTTGTATCGTTCTGAACGCGTCAGAATGGCTTCCGTGGCTTCCCTGGGGGGCTGTGCGGTGCTCTCTGCGCTTCGCCTGATACCTGGACCTGCCTATCCGTGAGCTGACGATGCCGGCTCACATCCACCGAACTCCCACCCAGAGTCACGAAGCCGCTGGGTGAGCTGCTTAGCCCGAAGGGACCACGACCGCGTGCCGAGCCTGCGCTACGAGCTGACGCATCTGCAGATGCTCGAGTCCGAGTCGATCCACATCTTCCGCGAGGTGGTCGCCGAGTTCGAACGTCCCGTACTGCTCTTCTCGGGCGGTAAAGACTCGATCGTGATGCTCCGCCTGGCCGAGAAGGCCTTTTGGCCGGCCAAGATCCCGTTCCCGGTGTTGCACGTCGATACCGGCCACAATTTCCCAGAGGTTTTGGATTATCGCGATCGGCGTGTCGCAGAGCTCGGAGTGACCCTCGTCGTCGGCAGCGTCCAGGAAGCGATCGAATCCGGACGTGTAACCGAGCAGAAGGGTCCGCGGGCGATGCGCAACCAGTTGCAGACCCCGGTCCTGCTCGACTCCATCGAAGCCGGGGATTACGACGCCGTCTTCGGCGGAGCCCGCCGCGATGAGGAGAAGGCACGGGCGAAGGAGCGGGTTTTTTCCTTCCGCGACGAGTTTGGCCAGTGGGATCCCAAGAACCAGCGTCCTGAGCTGTGGTCGCTCTACAACGGCCGGCACCAGCGCGGTGAGCACATCCGGGTCTTTCCGCTGTCGAACTGGACCGAGCTCGACATCTGGCAGTACATCGCCCACGAGTCGATCGAGATCCCGTCGATCTACTTCGCACACCGACGCGAGGTGGTCAAGCGCGACGGGATGCTGCTGGCCACCGGTCCGGTCACGCCGGTGCTGGACGGCGAAACGGCTTTCGAGGCCGAGGTCCGCTACCGCACGGTAGGCGACATGAGCTGCACCGGAGCCGTGGAGTCACAGGCGACGGATTTGGAAGCCATCATCGTTGAGGTCGCCGCCACCCGCATCACCGAGCGCGGCGCGACCCGAGCGGATGACCGGGTCAGCGAAGCGGCCATGGAAGACCGTAAGAAAGAGGGTTACTTCTAGTATGGAGATGCTTCGCGTCGCCACGGCCGGTTCGGTCGATGACGGCAAAAGCACGCTCATCGGCCGGTTGCTCTATGACACCAAGAGCCTCTTCGTTGATCAGCTGGAAGCCGTCGAACGCACGAGCAAAGCGCGCGGCGACGAATACGTCGACCTCGCCCTGCTCACCGACGGACTGCGTGCCGAGCGCGAGCAGGGCATCACCATCGATGTCGCCTACCGCTATTTCGCGACTCCGAAGCGAAAGTTCATTCTCGCCGACACGCCCGGCCATGTGCAGTACACGCGCAACATGGTCACCGGCGCCTCCACGGCTAACCTTGCCCTGATCCTGGCTGATGCCCGCCACGGCATCCTCGAGCAGACCCGCCGTCACGCCTTCCTGGCTTCGCTGCTGCGGGTGCCCCACCTGGTGCTCTGCGTGAACAAGATGGACCTCGTCGGCTACGACCAAGACGTCTTCAACCAGGTGAAGGACGATTTCCGGGCGTTCGCGGCCAAGCTCGATGTCGGCGACCTGACCGCCATTCCGGTGTCAGCTCTCAAGGGCGACAACGTGGTCAGTCGCTCGGAGAACATGCCCTGGTACGAGGGCAGCTCGCTGCTGCACCACCTCGAAGAGGTCCACATCGCGAGCGACCGCAACCTGATCGACGTTCGGCTGCCGGTCCAGCTCGTCATCCGTCCCAAGGCTGAGGCATTCCACGACTACCGGGGCTACGCCGGGACGATCGCCGGGGGAGTGCTCAAGCCTGGTGACGACGTCATCGTGCTGCCCAGCGGGCTGCCCTCGCGCATCGCCTCCATCGACACCGCCGACGGGCCGGTCGAGGAGGCTTTCGCGCCGATGTCGGTCACGGTCCGCCTCGAGGACAACCTTGACGTCTCACGCGGCGACATGATCTGCCGCCCGTCGAACCGGCCGACGGTCGGTCAGGACATCTCGGCGATGGTCTGCTGGATGAACGAGGCCTCGCAGCTGCAGCCCCGGCAGAAACTGGCCATCAAACACACCACACGTGTCGCACGGGCGATGATCAAAGACATCAATTACAAGGTCGACGTGACCACCTTGCACCGCGACGAGAGCATCAACGCGCTGGGGCTCAACGACATCGGCCGCGTCTCGCTGCGCACCACGGCACCGCTCTTCTACGACGAATACCGGCGCAACCGGATCACCGGCTCGTTCATCCTCATCGACGAGGTGACCGGCAATACCGTCGGCGCCGGGATGACCATCCCCAACGGCTGATCCTGGTCAGCCCGCTGCCCCAAGCTCGTCAACCTCAAGCCGGGCGACGGCGTTGATCTTGTTGTAGGCGTCCAGAGCGGCCACCTTGTAGGCCTCGCTGAGCGTCGGATAGTTGAAGACCGCGTGCACGAGATAGTCCAGAGTGCCGCCGGTCCCCATGATCGCCTGCCCGATATGAACCAGTTCGGTGGCCCCGGTGCCGAAAATGTGGACCCCGAAAAGGGTGTGCGTGTGCGGGCAGACCAGCAGTTTCAGCATGCCGTACGAATCACCCAGGATCTGCCCGCGGGCCAGCTCCCGGTAGCGCGAGACACCGACCTCGTACGGCACCGACGACTCTGTCAGCTCGCTCTCGGTGCGGCCCACGTAGGAGATTTCCGGGATCGAGTAAATGCCGATCGGCATCAGCTGGGCGTCCATTCCGCCGGCCTCCTCGCCGAACGCGGCGTGGGCAGCGATGCGGCCCTGCTCCATCGATGTGGCAGCCAGCGCCGGAAATCCGATGAGGTCGCCGACGGCATAGATGTGCGGGACGTCGGTGCGGTAATCCGGACCGACGGTGACCCTGCCGCGGTCGTCGGCGGTGAGTCCGGCTTTCTCCAAGTCCAGGTATTCGGTGACCCCCTGCCGGCCGGCCGAGTAGAGCACCACCTCGGCGGGGATCTGCTTGCCGCTGCGCAGCGTGGTGAGCGTGCCGTGTCCGGTCAGCTTCACCGAGTCGACGGTCTCATCGAACCGGAAGCTGACCGACAGATCACGGAGGTGAAATTTCAGCGCTTCGACGACCTCTGAGTCGGCGAAGTCGATCATGCTCCCGCGCCGCTCCACGACCGTCACCCGGGTGCCGAGCGCGGCAAACATGGAGGCGTATTCGATGCCGATGATCCCCGCGCCGACGACCACCATCGACGACGGGATTCGTTCGAGATCGAGTACCCCGTCCGAGTCGACGATGCGCTTGCCGTCGAATTCGATCTCCGGTGGATGAGCGGGCCGGGTCCCGGTGGCCAGCACGATGTTGTCCGCCCTGACCACGACGGCATCGTCTTCCAGGCTGTCCGTGATCAGCATGGTGTTGGGGCTCGTGAACGCTGCTGTGCCCTGGTAGAAGTGCACGTGGTTGCGCTGAAGTTGGCTACGCACCACGTCCATCTCGCGGGCCGTCACATGGTTGATACGCGAAGTCAGATCAGCAATGGTGAGGTCTTCCTTCAGCTGATAGCTCTCGCCGTACAGCTCCCGCTGGCTCATCCCGGTGAGGTAGAGCACCGCTTCGCGCAGCGTCTTTGACGGAATGGTCCCGGTGTTGACGCAGACGCCGCCCATCATTCCTTTGCGCTCAACGATGGCCACCCGCTTGCCGAGCTTGGCGGCTGCGATCGCAGCCCGCTGACCACCCGGGCCCGTACCGATCACGAGTAGCTCGAAGTCGTGCAAAGGGGGCCTCCGGAAAGCTCGGCTGGGCGGTGCTGGTGGCGTGGTAGGTATCGGCGCCGATTCTGGCAGGCCAAGATGAACGTATGGAGCTGCCCGTGATGCCACCCGTGGCGCCGATGCTGGCCAAGTCCGTCGAGCGGATTCCGGAGTCAGGCCACTACGAACCGAAATGGGACGGATTTCGTTCGATCATCTTCCGGGACGGCGACGAGGTGGAAATCGGCAGCCGCAACGAAAGACCCATGACCCGATATTTTCCTGAGGTCATCGAGGCCGTGCTGGCCAACTTTCCGCCGCGCTGCGTGATCGACGGGGAGATCGTCATCGCAGCGGCCGATGGCCTGGACTTCGAGGCACTCCAGCAGCGCATCCATCCGGCTGATTCCAGGGTTCGGATGCTTGCCGCGCAGACTCCCGCCTCCTTCGTCGCCTTCGATCTGTTGGCGCTCGGCGATGACGACCTGACCGGCAGACCGTTCTCCGAGCGCCGCCAGCAGCTGGTGAAGGCCTTGGCGGGGGCGCGCCCGCCCATTCACGTCACGCCCGGTACGACGGATCGCGAGCAGGCCCAGCAATGGTTCGAGCTGTTCGAGGGCGCCGGCTTGGACGGCATTGTCGCCAAGCCGCCCGCGGGCACCTATCAACCGGACAAACGGGTCATGTTCAAGATCAAGCACGCCAGGACGGTGGACTGCGTCGTCGCGGGCTACCGGGTGCACAAGAGCGGCCCGGGACTCGTCGGCTCGCTGCTGCTGGGGCTCTACACGGCCGAAGGCGCGCTGTCATCAGTCGGCGTCGTGGGGGCTTTCTCGATGGCCCGTCGCAAGGAGCTGTTCGAGGAACTGGCGCCGCTCGTCACGGATTTCGAGGGTCATCCGTGGGCCTGGGCCCGCCAGGAAGCCGGAGATCGCACGCCGCGAAAAGGCGAAGGCTCACGGTGGAATGCGGGCAAGGACCTCTCCTTCGTCCCGCTACGACCCGAGCTCGTGGTCGAGGTGCGCTACGACCACATGGAGGGCAACCGGTTTCGCCACACCACCCAGTTCAATCGCTGGCGACCTGACCGCGATCCGAGATCGTGCACATACGAGCAGCTTGATCGCCCGATCCACTTCGAACTCGACGACATTGTGCCGGGGCTCGGCTCATCGGGCTCAGACGGCTCATAGGACTGAACGCGCCTGGATTCTGCACGGCTCGAACCGATCGGAGTCATGTGGATCCGAACTTGCGAACATGTGGCCGCAAGGGACACGCCACCTACGCACCGAGCGAGCCCCAGCTGGCGGCCCGGTTACATGTCGAGACACCAGCCGGTACGGCGTGGCGCTGCCTTCGATGCGGCGACTTCGTGCCTGGTGAAGCTGCCGCCGGCGGGCCGGCTGCCGACGCTCCGGTGCTGCTGCGCGGCAAGGCACTTCGCGACGCAACGGTGCTGCGACTCCTTGCGGCAGAGCGCATCCTGCGGGCTCTCGTCCTGATCGGGGTCGGGTATGTGATCTTGCGCTTCCGGCACAGCGAGGGAGACTTTCAATCGCTGTTCAACCGGGCGATACCGGCCGCGCAGCCGTTGGCGAACGTCTTTCACTTCGATCTCAGCCACAGCCCGACCATCGCCAAGCTGCGGCATCTCCTGCACACCAAGCCCTCGACACTGCTGCTGGTCGCTTTTGCCGTTTTCGGCTACGCCGCCATCAACCTTGTCGAAGGGGTGGGGCTCTGGCTCCTCAAGCGCTGGGGCGAGTACTTCTCGGTGATTGCCACCAGCATTTTCCTGCCGCTCGAGATCTACGAGCTGACTGAACGCATCACGTGGCTGCGTGTGACCCTGCTGATCCTGAACCTGATCGCCATCGGCTATCTGCTGCTGTCCAAACGGCTCTTCGGGCTACGCGGCGGTCGGGCGGCGTTCGAGGCGGAGCGGCGCAGCGATTCGTTGCTGGAGGTCGAGACCTCAGCCGAGGCCGAAGCGACGGATACTCCAGAGTTGGTCAGCTGAGCCGGACGACCACGACCGATTCGGCGTCCATCAAGGAGCCGCCGTCGATGGGCGTCAAGCTGGCCGAGGACGAGAGCAGCACCTCACCGGAGACCGGAACGAGCTGCGGTATCGCCGCCAGGTTCACCGCTACGACGATGTCGGCGCGAATCACGATGAACCAGCGCGCGTCTTCGTCGTACCAGAATTGGGCTTTGCCGAGCTCCGGCTCTGCCAACGCCCGCTCGGCATGCCGCAGCGAGATCAGCCGGCGGTTCCAGTCCAGCAGCCACTGGCCGCGCGTCGTCTGCAACTCCGACCAGTCCAGCTTGGAATTGTCGAACGTGCTCTGTGCCTGCGGATCGGGGATGTCCTGCGCGGACCAGCCGTGCGAGGCGAATTCGGCCCGCCGGCCTTCGCTGACCGCGCGGCCGAGTTCGGCGTCGTGGTCGGAGAAGAACTGCCAGGGGGTACGAGCACCCCACTCTTCCCCCATGAAGATCATCGGGTTGAAGGGCGAGAGCAGGAGCAGGGCCGCCCCGGCGGCCAACAGCCCGTCCGAAAGGCTCGCTGCGGCCCGGTCACCGACCGCCCTGTTGCCGATCTGATCATGGTTTTGCAGGTAGGCGACGAACTGCGCCGCGCTGACTCCGGCCGGGGGGCGACCATGACTGCGGCCGCGGAAAGCCGACCAGCCGCCGTCGTGCACGAATCCTTGGTTGAGGGCTTTTGCCAGCACCGGCAGGGAGCCGAAATCGCAGTAGTAGCCCTGCCGCTCGCCCGACAGGGTCGCCCAGAGCGCGTGGTGCACGTCGTCACACCATTGGGCATCGAGCCCGTCCCCGCCGGCGCTGCGAGGATGAATAAGCCTCGGATCGTTGAGATCGCTCTCGGCGATGAGGAAGAGCGGGCGGCGCTGCCCTGCCGCGAGCACTTCGACCTCGTGGGCGAGGGTCTCCAGCAGCGGCAGCGCCCTGTCGTCGCGAAGCTCGTGCACGGCGTCCAGCCGGAGCCCGTCGCAGTGGTAGTCCCGCAGCCACATCAGCGCGTTGTCGATGAGGAAGTGCCGCACCTCATCCGACCCGGCGGCATCCAGATTGACCGCCGCACCCCAAGGTGTGGCGTGGGAGTCGGTGAAGTAGGGCCCGAACCGAGCCAGGTAATTGCCCGCCGGGCCGAGATGGTTGTAAACGACGTCCATCACGACCCCGATGCCGTGACCGTGGCACGCATCGACGAAACGCTTCAGACCGTCGGGTCCTCCATAGGGTTCGTACACGGTATAGAGGTCGACGCCGTCGTAGCCCCAGCCCCGGCTGCCGGCAAATCCGTTGCACGGCAGTACCTCGACGGCATCGATCCCCAGTTCGACGAGATGTTCCAGCCGGGCAATCGCTGCTTGGAAAGTGCCCTCCGGGGTGAAGGTTCCGACGTGCAACTCGTAAAGCACGCTGCCGGGCTGGGCGATGCCGCGCCAGGCCTCATCTGCCCAGGCATAGCGCGCGTGGTCATACACCCGTGAGGGTCCGTGTACCCCTTGTGGCTGCCAGGGGGAACGCGGATCTGGAGTGGGATCGCCGCCGTCAACGCGAAAGGCGTAATCCGTGCCGTGCCCGGCACCCGAAACCTCCGCCGACCACCAGCCGGTCGGCTCCTTCTCCATCGGGCGTTGCGTGCCGCCCACCACAACCTCGACCTCGCCGGCCGCAGGTGCCCACACCTGGAACCGGGTCAAGGCTTACCCGGCCTGCGCTGCCAACCGAGCACTAGCGGCGCTCCCACGCGTCCTCACTCCTGGTGAGGGCTTCTACGCTCTCGGGAAGCTTGCCCGCCAGCAGATCGCCGATCGTGACCTCTTCCAGCACAAGGCGAAGACTGGCGCGCACCGCGATCCAGACGTCTTGCAGCCGGGCTGCCGGCCCGGGATAGCTGACGTCTTCGGGCTTGGCATCCTGCACGCTCGCCAGCGGCCCGTCGACCGCCCGCATGACATCTGCGACCGTGATCGTCGACGGGTCACGGTCAAGCAGGTAACCCCCCGACGGGCCTCGCTGGCTTCGCACCAACCCGGCGCGGCGCAGCTCGCCCAGGATCCCGAGCAGGAATTTCAGGGGGACGCCCTGCGCCCTCGAGATCGACTCGGCGGTCACCGGCTCGCCCATCCGAGCAGCAAGCTCGGTAAGCGCGCGGACGGCGTAATCGGCTCGGGCAGACACTCTCACGTGATCAGTCTCCCGCAGTCGCGGCCGGAGCGAGCAAAGCAACAGGGAAGTCGCGCAGCAATTTCAGCAAGTAGGCGCTCGAACCGGTGTGTCGACGGCCGGTCAGCACGTCGGTCCAGTCGCCGGGCGGGAGCTCCACCGCGGTGTCTTTCCAACCGCCGGCCTGGCGAAGTCCGAGTACCAGCCGAGGGACCACGGTGATGGTGCGCTCGCCTTCGTCCTCGGTCGCCTCAGGTGCGCTGCGGGCGAAGGCGACCACATGAGCTGCCGCCGACCCACTCACCTCGAGCGGCCGATACCCGGCACCGGCACCGAAGCAGCCAGGACGTGACCTGCGCAACCGCAGCGCGCACCGGACGAGATGAAGCTTTGCCGCCCCCGAATCGTCGATGCGGGGAGTTGGGGCATCGCCGCGTTCCAGCTGCGCCGCCAGCCGGGCGCGTTCGGCGAAATCGACCGGCCGCCGGTTGTCGGGGTCGACCAGCGACAGGTCCCAGAGTTCGCTTCCCTGATAGTTGTCGGGGATGCCTGGCATCGTCAGCTGCAGCAATTTCTGCGCCAGCGCCGTCACCCGGCCTGGTTCCGTCAGTTCGGCTACGTACTCCGACACGGTGTCGTTTATGGCCGCATCGCTCACGATCCCCTCGGCATACCCGCGCACCGCCTCGTCGTAGGCCTGGTCCGGAGCAGTCCACGAGGTGTGCAGCTTGGCTTCCCGGGTGGCCTTCTCCAGGTAGGCGGCGAGCCGGTCGCTGCTGATGGGATACGCGCCGACCAGGGTCTGCAGCGCGAAGTACTGCGTCGCCGCATCCGGTCCGGCCGGACCGACGTATTTGCGCGACTGGGCGAGCAGGCGGGTGACGACGCGATCCCAGCGCGCAGTGTCTTCTGACAGCAGCACGAGCCTGGCCCTGACGTCCTCGGAGCGTTTGGTGTCGTGAGTGGACAGCGTGGTCATGGTGAGCGGATACCGGGCTTGGATTTCGGTGGCTGCGTCGTGGAAGTCCTGGGGCGACATACCGAACGCCCCCGGGTCGCCTCCCACCTCATTGAGAGCCAGCAATCTGCCGAATCGGTAAAACGCGGTGTCTTCGACGCCTTTGGCCATGACGGGACCGCAGGTCTGCTGGAAGCGCACGACGAGTTCGTCCGGCCCGTTGAGCACCAGATCGGCCACGGCTTCCAGCTCGGCGCCGTACCCAGGGGTGGCACTCATGGCGTGCTCAACGGCGCGGGACACGACCTCATGCGCCGCAGACGTGGGTCGTTGACCGGGACGCACATAGGCGCGGTAGACGTCGAACTGGACGAGCAACTCCTCAAGCGCGCGGCGCAGCCCACGTCTGGTCAGATCGCGGTACACCGGCCGGGCCCAGGCTGCCCGCACCACCAGCTCCGCCAATCGACCGAGCTCTGGTGCCAACACCGAATCCACCACCTGCCTTTTGGCGGTGGTAGCCACGGCCGACCAGCGGTCAGCGCTGCCCGTCTTCTCCTCGTACAGGCGCGTAAGTGGCTCCTCGCCAGCCGGGTCGATGAAAACTCCGGTGATCCGGTTCAGGACGTCATAGCCAGTGGTCCCGTTGCACGCCCAGTCGCTGGGAAGCTCCTCACCGTGCTCGAGGATCTTCTCCACAACCACCCAGGTGCCGCGGGTCGCCTCGGCGAGGCGAGCGAGATAGCCCTGCGGATCGGCGAGACCGTCCGGGTGGTCGACCCGCAGACCCTGAAGGGTTCCGTCGGCGACCAAAGCCAGAATTCGGCGATGGGTGGCACCGAAGACGTCGGGATCCTCGACGCGCACCCCGGCCAACGTCGTGACATCAAAGAAGCGGCGGTAGTTCAGCTCTTCCCGGCCGACCTCCCAGTAGCAGAGCCGCCAGTGCTGGGCAGCCAAGAGTTCGGGCAGCGGTAAGTCTTCGGTGCCGACAGCCAGGGGGAGGACATGGTCGAAGTAGCGGAGTCGGTCCGCCTCGACCGTGAGCTCTCCGGCGTCGAGGCATTCGGCGAGCGAGCGGCCGAGCACCGGCACCAGCACCTGACCGGGATTGTCGCGGCCGTCCCAATCGATGTCGAACCAGGTGGCGTAGGGCGATTGGGGTCCTTGCCGCAGCACGTCCCACCACGCGGGGTTGGCCGATTCCGGCGCTGCGACACTCGCGTGATTGGGGACGATATCGAGCACGATGCCCAGCCCGGAGTCCGAGCATGCCTGCCGGAGCTGCGCGAGCCCGGCCTCACCGCCCAGCTCCTCGTTGATACGGCTGTGGTCAGTCACGTCATAGCCATGGCGGCTGCCGGACGTGGTCTGCAACCAAGGTGAGCAGTAGAGGTGGGAGACCCCCAGATCCGCCAGGTACGGGACGACCCCGGCGGCAGCGGCAAACCCGAACGTCGGGGTTAGTTGAAGGCGGTAGGTGCTGGTGAGAGCCGATTCCGGCGACTTGTGACCGGCCATCAGTATTGGCGGCGCAAAATCATGATCGACCGGGCTTCGACGGGCACGGTGTCACCCGGCTTGAAGCTGGCATCCTCGACGTGGTCAGCGAGGGGTGAAGCCGTGTCGACGACCAACTCCCAGGCGGCGCCGTACTCGGGCTCAGGCATGGTGAAGTCGACCGTCTCGTAGTGGGCGTTGAACAGCAGCAGGAACGAATCATCCGTGACGGGATTGCCCCGGATATCCGGATCCGGGATTGCCGCCCCGTTGACGAAGACGCCGAGTGAGCGGGCCCACCCGTTGTCCCAGTCCTCCTGGCTCATCACGTCACCGGTCGAATTGAGCCACACAATGTCGTCGAGACCGCCCGAGCCCCTGAAAGCGCGTCCCTGGAAATAGCGACGGCGGTGAAAGACCGGATGGTCGCTGCGAAGCGCGGCTACCCGGCGGGTGAAGTCGAGTTGGATCGAATTCTCCTTGACCTCCGCCCAGTCCAGCCAGGAGATCGAATTGTCCTGGCAGTAGGCATTATTGTTGCCGCCCTGGGTGCGTCCCATCTCGTCGCCGGCGACGATCATCGGCACCCCCTGCGAAAGCAGCAGCGTCGTGATGAAATTGCGCTTCTGCTGCTCGCGAAGGCCGACGATCTCCAGGTCTTCGGTGGGACCTTCCGCCCCGCAGTTCCAGGACCGGTTGGTGCTTTCGCCGTCGCGGTTTTCTTCGCCGTTGGCCTCGTTGTGCTTGTCGTTGTAGCTGACCAGGTCGTGCAGGGTGAAACCGTCGTGGGCAGTCACGAAGTTGATGGAGGCGTAGGGCTTACGTCCGTTGCTCTCGTAAAGATCGGACGACCCGGTCAGGCGGGAGGCGAACTCTCCCACGGTGGAACCCTCGCCGCGCCAGAAGTCTCGAACCGTGTCGCGGTACTTGCCGTTCCATTCGGTCCAGAGCGCGGGGAAGTTGCCGACCTGATAGCCGCCCTCACCGACGTCCCAGGGCTCGGCGATCAGTTTGACCCGGGAGACCACCGGATCCTGCTGCACCAGGTCGAAGAAGACGCTCAGCCGGTCGACGTCGTAGAACTCGCGTGCCAGCGTGGAGGCGAGGTCGAACCGGAAGCCGTCGACGTGCATCTCGGTCACCCAGTAGCGCAACGAATCCATGATCAGCTGAAGCGAATGCGGGTGGCGGACATTCAGCGAGTTCCCGGTGCCGGTGTAATCCATGTAGAACTCCGGCTGGCCGTCGACGAGGCGGTAATAGGCCGGATTGTCGATCCCGCGCAGGCTTAACGTCGGGCCCAGGTGATTGCCTTCCGCCGTGTGGTTGTAGACGACGTCGAGAATCACCTCGATGCCGGCCTCATGGAGCGCCTTCACCATCGCCTTGAATTCCTGCACCTGCTGACCCCGCTGGCCGGAGGAGGAGTAGGAGTTCTGCGGCGCAAAGAAACCAATCGTGTTGTAGCCCCAGTAATTTCGCAGGCCCCGTTTGACGAGCCGCTCATCCTGAATGAATTGGTGCACCGGCATCAGTTCCAGCGCGGTCACGCGGAGCTTGGTCAGATGCTCGATGATCGCGGGGTGGGCGATGGCGGCGTAGGTGCCGCGAATCTCCTCAGGAATCGCCGGGTGTTCGATGGTGAGGCCTTTGACGTGGGCCTCGTATATCAGGCTCTCGTTGTAGGGCGTGCGCGGAGGCCGGTCGTTGTCCCAATCGAAGTAAGGGCTGATCACCACCGATTTCGGCATCAGCTTCGCCGAATCGGCGTTGTTGCGCTTGCTGCGATCGTTGAACCGGTAGGCGAAGACGGCCGGGCCCCACTTGACCTCGCCTTCCACCGCCTTGCTGTAGGGGTCGAGTAGCAGCTTGTGCGGGTTGCACCGTTCACCCTGCGTCGGGTCATACGGGCCGATCACCCGATAGCCGTAGCGCTGCCCCGGCCCGACGTTGGGCAGGTAGCCATGCCAGACGAAGGCATCGACCTCGCGAAGGCGTACCCGGGTCTCCAGGCCCCGCTCGTCGAACAGGCACAGCTCCACCGCTTCCGCGACCTCGCTGAAAATCGCGAAATTCGTCCCCGACCCGTCATACGTCGCGCCAAGGGGATGTGGATTGCCCGGCCAGACCTGCATCGTTGTTCGCCCCTGCCTATCGCGTCAGGACCGAGTCCGTCCGCTTCCCTAACAGCCCTTGCACCAAACTCACTCGCCGGGCGGGCCCGTCACGGGAGGCACCGGCGATGGTGGTCGGTGCTGGCAATCGCACTGCCCGCGACCGGGGCAGTGCTCATGGTCCTGCTCCTGGCATGGCTCGCAGATGAATCCACCCGGGCTCCCGAAGGCGCGCACGGCCTCGATCATGCCCGATTTCGGAGGTCCCACTCACCGCCACGGCGGCTACGGATTGCAGCTCAGCGCATACATGTGTCAAACTTATGGTGATCGGCGCGATTGATCACCGCCACGCGAGGCCGCAGGGGAAGGCGTCCCTCGTCTTGGAGGTCAGTTGTGAACGATCCATTGTGCTGGCCAGGCGCCGGTCGTGTACCGGGTGTCCTGACCATTTTGTCGTGCCCGCCTCCGCTGTGCCCGCATGTGGAATTTGCGGTCGCGGCGGCGCTCGGCGTGCCCGCTCCGCTGGACTGGAGCGCTCAGCCGGCGCGTCCAACCATGGCTTTTGCGGCTCTCGAGTGGCGAGCCAATGCCGGCGCTGCCGGCCAGCTGGCCAGCCGCCTGCGGCAGTTGGGCGGTCTGACCTTCGAGGTTGTGGAGGGCCCAGCGGAAGGGTGCGATGCGGAGCGTTACGCCTATACCCCTGAGCTGGGACTGTTTCACGGCGCCATCGGCGCCAACGGCGACACGGTGGTGGGAGAGGGCCAGCTGCGCGCTCTGCTCGCGGAAACGGTCGGGCGTGGGCAGCTCGCCGCTGGCGTGCACAAGCTGATCGGCACTGATTGGGACGAGGCTCTGGAGCCGTTGCGGCAGGGCGGTGACGGTGCCCCCGTCACCTGGCTCCGCCAAACCGGCTGACCGGTTGCGCGCCTGACCCACTGACCGGGGCGGACGCGTCGCCCGAAAACGGACGGGCGGCACCCAACAGGTGTCGTGTGGGGCACATTCTTGTTAACCAGCGGCCCATGTCTTGACCCGCTGCCCGTGATTCCTCAGGATCGCTGCTGACCAGCCGATGGCGAGGTCGAAAACCACCGCCGGTAGGACCGGAAGCCGGCGCGAAATGTGACCTCGGCGACAGCGGGCACAATGCTCGCCCCTTCGGTGTTCGTGTGGGGCGCAAGGATGCTTTACGACGAGGAGAACCAGTGGCGACCGATTACGACACGCCGCGCTCAGTAGAGGGCGAGGAAGACCAGGAGCAAAGCCTCGAGGCGCTGAAAGCAAGGCGCGCAGAGGCCGCTGCTGACCTGGGAGATGACGCCGACCCGTTCGAGGCCGAGCTCGATCTGCCCGGTGCCGACCTGTCGGCTGAAGAGCTGACGGTGCGGGTGCTGCCCAGGCAGGCGGACGAATTCACCTGCAAGAGCTGCTTCCTGGTGCATCACCGTAGCCAGCTCGCAAATGAGAAGAAAATGATCTGCACGGATTGTGCCGCCTGATCAGGTGGTAGACCGCTTGCGCTGCCGCCGCCCTCACGGAGCGGCGGCAGACGGCGCGCCTTAGCAGTCCGGCACCTCGCCTGGCCTACCGTCGGCGGGTGTCCTCATGCGTCCCCGAAGCACTGCTTTGTACCCCGTTCGCCGTTGCCGGGTGAGCTCCCTGTGAATGGCCGCTATGACGGAGATGTCCTCGCCGGCGGCCCGGGGCCGCGGGTAGCCGCCATCCCCGAGATTTCCGCCGAACCCGGCCTCGTCATTGAAGATGCGGAGTCCGGCTGGTGTGGAGCCGTCGTCGACGTCGGCAAAGATCTCGTGCTGCTGGAAGACCGGTTCGGCAAGCAGCGCGCGTTTGCCCTGGAGCCGGCCGCATTCCGCTACGAAGGCCGCCTGTGCACCCTCGTCAAACCGATTCGCCGTCCGGTCCGCACGCCGTCGCGCACGGCTTCCGGATCGCGGGCGGTTGCTGACGCACCGGCCCGGGTCGCACGCACCAGCCGCCTCTTCGTCGAGGGGCTGCATGACGCCGCCATCATCGAGCGCATCTGGGGAGACGATCTGCGAATCGAGGGCGTCGTCGTCGAGATCCTGCAAGGTGTCGACGCGCTGCCTACTGTGGTTCGTGAGTTCCGTCCCGGGCCGGGCAGGCGATTGGGGGTCTTGGTGGACCACCTCGTGCGCGGTAGCAAAGAGGCGACGGTGGCTGCCGAAGTCTCGTCGGCCCATGTCCTGGTCACCGGCCACCCGTTCATCGACGTTTGGCAGGCGGTGAAACCGTCATCGGTCGGCATCAGCGGCTGGCCTGAGGTGCCGCGCGGGACCGACTGGAAGACGGGGGTCTGCGAGCAGCTGGGCTGGCGAAATCCGCAGGATGCCTGGCGCCTCGTGCTGGCCGCTGTCAATAGTTTTGGTGATCTGGAAACTCCGTTGCTGACAGCTGTCGAGCAGCTCATCGATTTCGTCACCGAGCCGTCTGAGTCGCCGAGTCACGATCCAACGGACCGCCGTTGACCTCGCCCGTCGGGCTGCTCGACGCGATCGTTCGTGACGCGCTGGATCCCAGTTACGCAGAGGCGGCTGCCCGGCATCGGGCAGAACGCGCCATTGCCGGCACTGAGACCGGCCTTGCGGGAGGGTGGAGCGCACGGTGGCGACGCACCAGCCTGGCTGGAGCCGCGCTGCTGCTCGGCGCCGGTGCGTTGGCTGGGATCGCGATCTCCTCCGAGCAGAAGGTCATTCCTGAGGTGAGCGCCGCCCGCAGCGCTCTCGCCGGAAATGCCGATCAACGGACCGCACAAGTGCGAACCCTTGAGCAATCGCTGCTCGCCCGCCAGCGGGAAGTGGCAGCGCTGCAGCGGAGGCAGCTACAGGACAGCGCCACCGGCCGTTCCCTGCAGCGGATGGACACCGCGCTCGCAGCGGCGGCAGCCGAATCGGCAACGCACGGGCCCGGAATCACGGTCACCGTCTCGAATGCGCCTGCCGCGGCGGCTTCATCGGCCGGAGATGGCGGGGGAAATACGGCCACCCGACCGCAGGGATCCACCGCGGGCGAGGAGGGTCAGGTGACCGATCGCGACCTGCAGGACATTGTCA
Organism: uncultured Actinomycetota bacterium; assembly: GCA_963737695.1. GTDB lineage: Bacteria > Actinomycetota > Actinomycetes > Frankiales > Frankiaceae > DATAZK01. The sequence goes on along the minus strand of CAVTTQ010000008.1, from coordinate 326,923 downwards.
ATGCGCTCTGGACGTCCGGCGCTCAGGCGATCTCGGTCGGGGGAGTCCGGCTGGGGCCACAGACCGCGATCCGCACCGCCGGCCAGACCATCCTGGTGGCCTTCGAGCCGCTCCGCAGCCCGTATGTCATACGTGCGGTGGGCACCGCGCAGCTGCAGCAGGCCGGTAAATCCGGAGCCCTGCTGGCTGCGGCGGGGGATCCGTACCTCGCTGATCTCGCGGTAGGAGTCCAGACCAGCTCCGAGCTGACACTGCCGGCGGCGACTCCGGGCCAAGTCAGCGTCGGGCAACCACTGTCACAGACCAAGGCAAGGCAACGTTGATCAAAAGCCTGTTGATCAACGTTGACCTGCCCTGGGCCGGGGAAGGCAACTCATGATTGGTGTCATCGCCCTCGCCATCGGTCTCGGAGTGGGGCTGCTGCTGCAGCCGACCGCCCCGGGATGGCTCGAGCCATACCTGCCCATCGCCATCGTTGCGGCGCTTGACGCCGTATTCGGGGCTGCTCGCGCCGCGCTGGACGGCGTATTCGATGACCGGGTCTTCGTGGTGTCCTTCATCTCGAACGTGCTCGTGGCGGCCCTGATCGTTTTCCTCGGCGACAAGCTCGGCGTCGGCACCCAGCTGTCGACAGCGGTCGTCGTCGTGCTCGGCATCCGCATCTTCAGCAATGCGGCAGCTATTCGGCGTCACGTCTTCAAGGCCTGACCGGCCATGACGCAAGCAGAGCCGGCCAATCCCAGTAGCTCGGGTGTCCGCCCGCTACGCGTCATCGGGCTGCTCCTGCTGGCGTTGCTGGGCTTCACGTTCGCCGCCGGCGTGCATTCGCAACGCTCCGCCTCGCAGCTGGCGACCGCGAGGCCGGATGACCTGGTTCGGATCCTGGACGATTTGGATGCCAGATCTTCACAGCTGCGCACTCAGATCAGCGATTTGGAACGCACCAGGTCACAGCTCGCGAGCAGTAGCTCTGACGCCGCTGCGCTTGCTGAGGCCACGAAGCGAACTCAGGATCTGGGCATCCTCGCGGGGACGATCGCGGCGCAGGGCCCAGGCATCGAGCTGACCGTCAAGGATCCTGAGCACGCCGTGACCGCCTCTGTGCTGGTCGACACCGTGGAGGAGCTGCGCGACGCCGGCGCAGAGACGCTTCAGGTCGCCGGCGTGCGGATGGGTGCCACGTCATGGATTGCTGACACAGCTACCGGTTTGTCCGTCGACGGCCATCCGGTGAGTGCGCCGTATGTGGTCCTCGCCATCGGTGATCCGTCGACGATGGAAAAGGCGCTGCAGATTCCGGGTGGGGTCATCGACAGCATCGCCTCCCAGCCGGGCGCCGCGTCGACCATCACTACCCATTCGCAGCTGCAGATCCGTTCGTTGCGGACCTTGCCGGGCGCTGGATAGGCTCAGCCAGCCCACCGCAGCACAAAGCGATTCACAGAGCCATTTCTAGCGCCATTTCTAGGAGCCTTCAGACCGCATGGCCGGGTATCCCGAAGACCTCAAATACACCGTCGAGCACGAATGGGTGAAGAGCCAGGCCGATCCGGCGCAGCCAGCTGCCGAGGCGGGAGTTGTGGTTCGCGTCGGCATCACGGGTTACGCCCAGGAGGCCCTTGGAGACATCGTCTTCGTATCGCTGCCGGCTCCGGGGGAGAGCGTCGAAGCCGGCCAGGCGCTCGGTGAAGTCGAATCCACCAAAAGCGTCTCCGATGTCTATGCCCCCCTCGCCGGAGAGGTGGTTGCCCGCAACGAGGAGCTGTCCACCACGCCGGAGCTGATCAATTCCGATCCCTACGGTGAAGGCTGGCTGGTCGAGATCCGCATCAGCGATGCGTCATCCCTCGAGGGTTTGCTGGATGCGACCGGCTACGCCTCACACGTCGGATCCAACTAGCCTGTGCTCCGGCGGAAGTCCGGTTTTCCAGGGCGGCTCTGACGCGGGGGTTCGATTTCACCGAATCCAACCTCGGTAGGGGGCAATTCGCTGTCGGGGGTAGCACAGATGGGAGTCGCGGTCGTCGTGTTCTGTACTCGGTGCGGGCAGCAGAATCCGCCCGATGCCCACTTCTGCGCACGTTGCGGCCAGGAGCTGCTGCGTCCTGGAGGGCCGGTGAGCGGAGGGCAGGTGAGCGGTGAACGGCTCACTGAGACGACCACGACGCTGAACCTCGCGGCCCTGGAAAGCGAGGATGCCGGCGATTCGGCCTTCGACGACGGACCCGGCGTCACGGACACTGAGGCTCAGGCGGCGGTCGAGGCGTTGCCGGTCGGCAGTGCCCTCCTGGTCGTCAAGCGAGGACCCAATGCCGGCAGCCGTTTCATGCTCGACCGCGATCTGACGACTGCCGGGCGGCATCCGGACAGTGACATCTTCTTGGACGACGTGACCGTCTCGCGTCGCCATGCAGAGTTTCGACGTACCGCGGAAGGCTGGTTCACCGTCGTCGACGTGGGCAGCTTGAACGGCACTTATCTCAAGCGGGGCCGGATCGATTCGGCAGTACTCCTGAGCAGCGGCGACGAGGTGCAGGTCGGAAAGTTCCGGCTGACGTTCCTCGCGGCGTCGCCGCGTCCGCAGTGAGCACGGAGGCACAGCTACCCATGTCAACACCGTCAGCAGCGTCAGAATCGGCATTCCCCGAGCCAGCCATCCACCACGTGGAGCAGACGCTGTCGGTGGAGGCGGACCTGTCGGTCGAGCGCGCCCCGTCCGGTAGACAAGCCCAGCTGGCGCTGGCCGACGACCTGACACCGGGCGCCGGCGGGAGCGTCGAGCTGACCATCGGGGAAGTGCTGGAGCGGCTGCGCTCGGACTTCCCGGAGCTGACCATCAGCAAGATCCGCTACTACGAGCGGCAGGGTCTGCTACGGCCGGCCCGCAGTGCGGCGGGCTATCGAAAGTTCTCCCCGGCCGATGTCAACAGACTCCACTACGTCCTCACCGCAGCCCGCGACCATTACTTGCCACTGAAGGTGATCAAGGAACGTCTGGAGGCCGCCGACAACGGGGGCGCAGATCAGGTCGATCATCGCGCCCGGGTCGATGACTCAGGCGATCCTTCGGCCGAGTCCGGAGAGCTTCGGCCGCCGGCCGTCTCACCGGCCTCGTCGGTCGGTCCGGACCTTTTCAACTTCGAGCAGAGCGATCAGCGGCTTTCGCGCCGGGAGCTGCTGCGCGAAAGCGGGCTCGACAACGAGCAGCTGACCGAGCTGGAGGCTTACGGGCTCATCTCCACGCGAGGGGCCACCAGCAGCTACGAGGCGGAAGCCCTCACGATCGCCAGGATCGTCGCGGAGCTCAGTGACTACGGCTTCCAGGCCCGCCATCTGCGGCCGGTGAAAGCTGCGGTTGACCGTGAGGTCGGCTTGATCGAGCAGGTGCTCACCCCGCTGATGCGCCAGCCGACACGTGGTGGACCAGACCGTGCGGAGCAGCACGCCCGCGGTTACGCGGCCCTGTCGGTGCGCCTTCATGTGGCGTTGCTCGAAGCGGCATTGCGGGCAGCTCTTCGCTGAGCATGTCTCTGAGCCTGTTGCGCCGCGTAAGAGTTAGGGTCAAGACCTAGTGGGAGGAGGTGTCGCCGTGCACCGGCTCGACATCGTGGGGGTTCGCGTCGAGCTTCCGTCCAAGCAGCCGATCGTCCTGCTCAGGGAGGTCGGGGGAGAGCGTTACCTCCCGATCTGGATCGGGGCTGTGGAGGCGACGGCGATCGCCTTTGCCCAAGAGGGCATCGTCACCGCGCGGCCGCTCACGCACGATCTCATGCGTGACACGCTGCGTGCCCTCGGTACGGAGCTTTCCCAGGTGACGATCAACGATCTGCAGAACGGTGTCTTCTTCGCCACGCTGCACTTCGGCAACGGAGTGGAGGTCTCGGCTCGCCCCTCTGACGCGATCGCGCTCGCCATGCGTATGGAAGTGCCGGTGTTCGGCTCCGATGCGGTGCTGGACGAAGCCGGAATCTCGGTGCCGGACGACGCCCCTGCGGACGACGATGGTGAGGTCGAGAAGTTCCGCGAGTTCCTCGATCAGATCTCCCCGGAGGATTTCAATACCGGCTCCTAGGCGCCCGGATCAGGGTTCGCGGTTGCGCATTGACCGTCCGCGGCCTTGATCAAGATGACGACACACCCGGCCACATCCTTGAATGAGAGGGCGCAGGCTCGTACGGTCAATCTTCCCGGCGGCGGGCAGCGGACCAGCAGAATCGGTAGCGCATCGGCCGCGGCGGCCGATTATCGAAAGAGAACGGCACGTGCAGCAGGCCGAAGTCGGTCAGGGCCAGGAAGGCGGGAAGCAGGATGCGCTCTAGCGTGATCAGTCCCGTCGTCGGCCCGGGAGACTCCCGATGAGTCGGCAGGTGCCGCTGAGCGAGCAGCCAGGACTCTTTGCCTCTGACGACCCGGCAGATGCCGACGACGTTGGTTACCTCGGACGTACGGCCATGGAGGCCGCCGAGATCACCTACCGTCAGTTGGATTACTGGGCCCGCACCGGGTTGGTCGTGCCCAGCGTGCGGCCGGCGAAGGGATCTGGGTCGCAACGGCTGTACAGCTTCCGCGACATCCTGGTGTTGAAGATGGTCAAGCGATTGCTCGACCTTGGCATCTCACTGCAGAACGTCAAGGCTGCGATCGCGTATCTACGCAGCCGTGGTGTCGACGACCTCGCCAGCGTCACATTGATCAGTGACGGTGCCTCGGTCTATGAGATCACCTCGGCCGACGAGCTGGTCGATCTGCTGGCAGGTGGCCAGGGCGTCTTCGCCATCGCCGTCGGCAAGGTCGCTTCCGAGACACGAGGCCGGTTGGCCACCCTGCCATCCGAGCGGGTCGCCACCGAAGACGATGAACTGGCGCGGCGTCGGCGCCAGCGAGCCAGCGGCGATTAGTAAGCCCACCGGGCCCGCATCAGCCGTCAGGCGGCGTTGACCCCGTCGCGAGATTTCTTATGCCGCTGGAGCGGCAGGCAGCCCGCTTTGGCCCGGTGGGGGGCGACTACGGAGCAGTCCGGTAGCAGCTCTCCGGTGTCTTCAAAGACGATCACCCCGTTGCACAGCAAGCTCCAGCCCTGCTCCGGATGGCCGGAGATCACCCGAGCCGCTTCGCGGTCGAGCTGCTGAGCTGCTGGACAGGGTGGGTTGTGCGGGCACATCGGTGTGCTCCTGCTAGACGTGTGGGGCCGTGAATCGAGCTGAGCTGGGCTGGTTGCACCCCATAAACAATGGTGCTCCTAGCTGTTCCCCTATCGACCCATTTCGCTCAGTACTAACGCTCGGTGTTGCAGAATCGTTGCCTTGGGTGAGCTCTGGGCATAACGCTGCGTGGTCGGCGCCAGGCAGCCGAAAACGGTCGGCCGAAGCCGGTCAGGTGCGGCCGGACGCCTCCTGGGCTTCACCCATCGCCGGTGCGTAATCGGCCCACACCGCATGTTCGACGGGCCAGCCGTCGGCGGCGAGCGCGGCCACGACGGCGGGATCGTCGTCGATCACCACCGCCACCGTGCGGCCCGCGCTCAACCGGCGCAGTTCGCCGCGCTTGACCACCTTTGCGGGGCGACGGTCGTGGCCGCGCCGCATGATCAGCCGGCCGGCCGGCAGCGAATAGCGCGAAAACCACGCGATCGTGGTCGCCCGCAGCGATTCGGGTCGGCCGGTGAGCCACACGATGTCGTGGTCAACCGCCAGCCCCAGGACCCTTTCCAGCCCCTCAGCCAGTGGCGGATCGTCTGCTGCCGCCGCGAAGAAGGCATCCCAGTCACGTGGCCGGGAATCCAGGTGGTGAACCCGATGGCGGGCGTCAGCCACCACTCCGTCGACATCGATGACGGCGATCGGCCGCTGCTGCGCCCCGGACGTGCTGGGGGCGGACCCGGAATCCGTAGCAGGCACAAGCAAACGGTACGGTGAAGAGGAGATGGATGCCGGTGACCTGACAGTCGAGCCGATCGACCTTCCCCTCGTCCTGCTCTCCCACCGCGGCCCGGTGACCTTCGGCCGCGAGGGTGACCGTCGCACTACCAGCAAGGGCAGCGGCGGGCTTGTCACGGCCCTGCTGGGGCTAGCCGAGCATCTCTCGGACGCGGTCTGGGTCTGCGCCGCCGCAAGCGATGAAGATGCTGCCGTTTCCCGCGAAGCCGGCGACGGCGATGTCGACGTCGTGACCTCGCCGGTGCCTCACCTGGCAGGCGACCGGGCTCACGGAGACGACGGCCCGGTGATCACGGTCCGCATGATCGAGGTCGACCCCGAGGCACACGAGGGCTTCTACGCGGTCGTGTCCAACCCCATCCTTTGGTTCATTCAGCACGGGCTCTACGGGCTCACCTTCTCGCCGGTGCTCACGATGGCCGAGCGGCTGGCGTTCGACGAGGGTTACGCGCCGGTCAACCGGATCTTCGCTGATGCAGTCGCCGACGAGGTGCTGGCCCGCGGCGGCCGAGCGCTCGTCATGATCCAGGATTACCACTTCTACCTTGTCGCGGCGCGGGTCCGCGAGCGTTGTCCCGATGCACTGCTGAGCCACTTCATTCACATCCCCTGGCCAGGGCCGGATGCGTGGCGCATCCTGCCGCCGGACATGCGTGAGAGATTGCTGCGTGGGCTGCTCGGCAGCGATGTGGTCGCCTTCCACACCCTGCGCTACGCGCGCAATTTCGTTTCGTGCTGCGAGGAGCTGCTGGGACTCGAAGTCGACCGCGACGCCCTCACGATCACGGTGGACGGGCGTCAGGTGCTGGCCAGGCACTATCCGATCTCGGTTGATCCCAAGGCACTCGACGGCGTGCTGGAGACGGAGGAGGTGCAGGGCCACGCGGCTGCGCTCGCTGAATCGTTCCTGGCGCCGCTGCCCAATCCCTTCGGCGAAGGAGAGGACGGGGAACGCCCTCCGCGCAAGCTCATCCTGCGCGTCGACCGCACCGATCCCAGCAAGAATGTCGTCCGAGGTTTCCTGGCATTCGGCACGTTGCTCGATCAGCACCCTGAGCTGGTCGGTCAGGTCAGCTTCTTGGCTCTGCTACAGCCCAGCCGCACCGATGTGGCCGAATACGGCGATTACATCGCCACGATCGGAGCGGTCGTCGCTGAGGTGAACGCCCGGCATACAGCCGGCGGTCGACAGCCCATCGATCTGCAGCTCGTGGAGGATTTTGCGCTCGCCGTCGGTGCCTACTCCATCTGCGATGTGATCATGGTCAACGCGCTCGCTGACGGCATGAATCTGGTCGCCAAAGAGGTCGCGGTGGTCAACCAGCGCAATGGGGTCCTGGCGCTGTCGGAGAACACCGGGGCTTTCGAAGAGCTCGGCCAGTTCGCAGTGCCGCTCTACCCGTTCGACGTCCAGCAGATGGCCGACGCGCTCTACACGGCGCTCACCATGCCCGAGCAGGAGCGGGCCCGGCTGCTGTCAGGCGCTGCTGATCAGGTGCGCCGCCACGATGTGAGCGACTGGCTCGCGGCCCAGCTCGACGATCTCGGGGTGCTCGACACCCGATTGCATCCCTCTGAAGATCGGTAGCGCCAGTAAGCTCGTTGTGCAGCCCTTAGGTAGTTTCAGCAGGCAATCGATCAGCATCGAGGGGGACCCGGTGGCAAACGCCGAAGGTCACGTTCCAGCCACGCCCGGCGCCTGGCTGGCAGTCGCTCTCATCATTGCGGCCTTCACCTTTGGCACCTTTGCGCTGATCTTCTCCTCGATCCCGCTCTGGATCGTGACGGGCGTGACGGCCGTCGCCGGGATCGTCGCCGGGTTCGCTTCTCACATCATGGAGCAGGCCTACTAGCGATCCTTGGGTCGCCTGAGCCGAGTGAAGCGTCCCGGCTTGGGAGCCGAGTCCGGTACGGCCGGCGGGTAGCCGGGGCCGTATCCGGGTGGTGGGGATGCCGGCGGCGGCGTCGACGGATACGACCTTCCCTGCGGCGCGGCCTGGTTCGGAGCCTGATTCGGGGTGAAGACCGGGGCCGGCTGTGGTCCCGAGGGATGAGGGGGCAGCGAGCCGCCCGCCGCCGGTCCGGCCGAGGCGCTCAAGGCCTGATGACGAAAGGCCGGCGGGTCGGGCTGGCCGGCACCCGCCGGCTGCCGTTTGGGCAGTAAATACTCGAGCAGGTCCGGCGCGGCGGGTCGTTCCCGCGGCGCTTTGCGGAAAGCCGCCGCGAGCAACGGCCGAAGCCGAGGCTCGATGAGCGGGTGCGACAGGTCGGGATCGTTCGAGACCACCCGGTAGAGCACGCTGGCGGGCGGTCCTTCTCCGAAGGGGGCCACACCGGTAGCCGCGAAGTAGATCACCGAGGCCCAGCAGAAGATGTCCGTCAGCGGCAGCACCTTCTCCCCGTTGACCTGCTCGGGCGCCATCCAACCCGTGGTGCCGACGATGAAGCCGGTGCGGGTCAGCGAAGCCGCGTCGGCAGCCGAGGCGATCCCGAAGTCGATGACCTTGAGCCCGCGCGGGGCGCACAGCACATTCGCCGGCTTGAGGTCGCGATGCACCAGCCCCACGGAATGAATCGACAGCAGAGCCTGCGCCAAGCCGGCAGCGAAGGCGAGCTGGCGCCGACCGTCCAGGGGACCGAATTGTGCGACGAGTGACCCCAGATCCGGTCCGGTGACGTACTCGGTGACCATGTAGGGGGTCTCGGCCTCAGGATCGGCGTCAAGGATCTGCACGACGCAGGCGCCCGACACCCGGCGGGCCGCCGTCACCTCGCGGCGAAAACGGGCGCGAAATCCGTCGTCCTCGGCCAGTTCGGCGCGTACCACCTTGACCGCCACCTGGCGGCTGATCCCGGTGTCGTCGGGCGGCGTCTCGCCCAGATAAACCACGCCCATTCCGCCGGCCCCGAGACGGCCCACCAGCCGGTAGCCGGCGACCTCGGCGGGATCGCTTGCGCGCAAGCGAGTGATGGCCACGAACCGAATTGTCTCAGCTGGCGGGTTCGAAATCGATGTATTCGCCCTTTGCCGGAAAGGCGTCGGCGCTGCGCCGACGACCCCGGGCCGCTGCTCGATACCGTGAAGAGACCATGTCCCGCAAGAAGCTCGAGCGCCAGCTGAACCTGGCAATCTGCCTGATGTCGACGAGCCGCTATCTTTCGGTCGATGAGATCTCCGATCTCGTTCCGGGATATGTCCGCGATGGTTCGCCGGACGGGGAGACCGCCTTTCGGCGCATGTTCGAGCGCGACAAGTCAGAGCTGCGCGAGCTCGGCATACCGGTCGAGACCGGAGGGGTCTCCGGCTGGGAGGATGAGGTCGGTTACCGCATCGTGCGCCGCGATTACGCGCTGCCCGACCTGCATCTGAGCTCCGAAGAGGCCGCAGCGCTCGGCCTGGCGGCCCGGTTGTGGAGCAGCGCCGCACTGGCTGAACCCACCGCCCGCGCCATGCGCAAGCTGCGGGCAGCCGGGATCGATCCGTTGCCCCCGCCGGCCGGGCTGGAGCCGCGCGTCGAGGCCACCGAAGCCGCATTCGAGCCGTGCCTGGCTGCCGTACGCGAGCGGCGCGCGCTGGAATTCGGCTATCGCCGGCCTGGCCAGGCCGAGCCCGTCACGCGCACCGTCCACCCGTGGGGCATCGTCTCCTGGCGCGGCCGGTGGTATCTGGTCGGCCATGACCTCGACCGTGAAGAGAGCCGGGTCTTTCGGCTGAGCCGGATGGAACCCGGCGTGCGGGGGATCGGCGCCACGGGTGTCGTCACAGTTCCGGCCGGGCTAGATCTGCGGGCCGCCGTCGAGGAGGCCGATCCGGGTGAGCCGCCGGTCACCGCGCGGGTGCGATTGCGTCCGGGCTCGGGTTGGGCGCTGCGCCATGCGGCTGCCGTCGGGTCCTTGCCCGACGCGCCGTCGCAGGGTGACCCTGACGTCGTCTTGTTGACTGACCGTGACATCGGCCGGATCGCCGACCGGGTGGTCGAACTGGGGGCACGCGCACAGCCGGTCGATTCCCCGGAATTGGTGGGCGAGCTGCGCAAGCGGCTGCTCGGAGCGCTGGAGGCCCATCCGCCGCAGGTCGCCGTATGACAGGGCCATGTGCCCGTCAGGAGCTCGAGCTCATGACGGGCTCGGCAGACCGTTTGCCGCGCCTCCTGGCGCTGGTGCCCTATCTACGCACCCATCAGGGCGCCGACCTGGCCGACGTGGCCTCCGTCTTCGGAGTCGACGTCCGCCAGCTGCGCGACGATCTCAACCTGCTGTGGGTGTGCGGCCTGCCAGGAGGCGGCCCCGGAGACCTGATTGATTTCGCCTTCGAGGGTGACACCGTCAGCGTGGTCGAGCCGCAGACTCTTGACCGGCCGCTGAAGCTGACCGCCGACGAGGCGCTGGCGCTGCGGGTCGCTGCCCGGGCGCTGGCGGACGTCCCGGGACTGGCCGAGCGTGAGGCGTTGGAGAGTGCCCAGGCCAAGCTGGCCTTTGCCAGCAGCGCCCTGCCTGAGCTCTCCGGACCTTCCGCAGCTGACCCGCTGCAGGTGGCCCTCGAGCCGGAGACCGAGGTGCTGGCGACCGTCCGGGGTGCACTCAGCGAGGGACTTGCCCTGAATCTGCGCTACCTGGTGCCTTCCCGCGACGAGGTCACTGAGCGCACCGTCGATCCGATGCGCCTGCTCAGCGTCGATGGCCGGTGGTATTTGGAGGGATGGTGCCATCTCGCTGAGGGGGTACGACTTTTTCGGCTCGATCGGATGGTCGAGGCCGCCCCGGGGGCGCCGGCCGATCCGCTGCCGTCCGAAGCCGTTCCCCGCGACCTGGCCGAAGGGCTGTTTCGCCCGGGCGAGGACGACCTCACTGTGGTGCTCGAGTTCGAGCCGGCTGCGCGCTGGGTCGCCGACTACTACGCGGTGGAGGCTGCGACCGAGTTGGGAGCCGGCCGCCTCCGCGTCGAACTGCGCACTCCGGACCCGGCCTGGGTAGTACGACTCGCCCTTCGCCTCGGCGGCCAGGGCCGGGTTGTGGCGCCGCCGGAAGTGGTCGCTGCGGTGCATGCCGAGGCGAAAACGGCGTTGGATAGCCTCGGCGGAGCCAACTCGTCGGAATTTGTCAGCTCGCAGAGCTAAAGGAGTGCCAAGTAGCTGTCGATACGCGCCGGGCTGCCGACAAGAAGGTGTGTGACTCGTCGCGCAGTGAGTTACGTGCAAATGACGGGTCGCGCCTAGTCCTTTTGGGCTATAGGGTCCGACGGTTCATTCGCCGAAAGACAGAGTGTCGTCGCATTCGGCGAGCATGGCCGGTGGAAAGGGGTGGCGTTATGACCACGATCAAGGCGTCCTGCCCTTCGTGTGGCGAGGTGGAGATGACCTCAAAGGACGTCTCGTTGATGGTTTGCAGCCACCCACCGCTGTCCTACTACGCCTTCGCGTGCCCCTCGTGCCGTGAAGAAGTGCGCAAGCCCGCGGACGACCACGTGATCTCACTCCTCATGTCCGGCGGGGTCCGGGCCCAGGTCTGGGAGCTGCCGGCTGAGGCGCTGGAGCCCAAGGTCGGACCCGTGCTCGGCTACGACGACCTGCTCGACTTCGCACTGCAAATGGCTGACGACGACATGCTCGCCGCCCGTATCGGCGGCCAGATCACCCGCTAGTGTCTGACGGGTGTGGCTTGCCATCGCGCTCTTGATCATCGCGCTTGGCATTGCGCTGGTGGTGATCGCAGGTTTTTTGACCTGGGGGAGATGGAAACGGATGCAGCGAGCTGGCGGTGGTTTCATCCAACGCGTGGATTCGCTCGCAGCCAGCGCTGATCTCGTTGCTGCCCGGCTGCCGGCAGCTGGGCCTTCAGGTTCAGATGACTGAGCGCAAAGTGGCCTCGCGCGTACTATTTGCCCTACGGTCGCCCCGCTCGTCTGCTGCTCTGCTCGGGAGGTCACTGACATGAATGAGCTAAAGCCCTGGCACATCGTGGTCCTCGTCGTCGTTATTTTTGTCCTCTTCGGTTACAAGAAGCTGCCTGACGCCACCCGCTCGCTCGGTCGCTCGCTGCGCATTCTGAAGACCGAAGTGAAGACCCTCCACGAGGATGACGCCGACAAGGCAGCTGCCGGGAGCCAGCAGGCTGACGCAGCTCCGCTCGCTGTCGAGGCACCTCGGACGGCGACGGCCGAGCCTCGCGTCGTCGAAGCCCCTCGTGTCGTTGAAGCCCCCCGAGCGGTGGTCCCCGAGGCCTCACCGGCCGTTCCCGCTGCTCCGATCGCGGCGGGTGCGCCAAGTTCTCCCGCTGACTCTGATCTTCGCTGAGCCAGCAGGACTCCCGGCTGCGCGCAGCCGGAAGGGCCGTACGACGAGCCGGTCGTAAGACTTTCGGCGTGACCCGGCGCGCTCGCAGCGTCGAAGACAGCCGGATGACTCTGATCGAGCATCTCAAGGAGCTGCGCTCCCGGCTTTTCATCTCCTTCCTGGCGGTCGTGATCGTCACGGTCATCATCGCGATCTGGGCCTACAACCCGATCTTCAACTTCCTGCGGCATCCGTACTGCGAACTGCCCCCGTCACGCCGGGCCGGCGGTACCAATTGTGAGCTGATCTTCACCCACCCCACCGACGCGTTCTTCGTGCGGATGCGCGTCTCGCTCATCGCGGGCGTCCTGTTCTCCTCGCCGGTGTGGCTCTACGAGCTCTGGGCGTTCATCACACCGGGCCTGCACCGAAACGAGCGGCGCTGGACCCTGGCCTTCCTGCTGTCGGCACTCGTCCTGTTCGCGGCCGGCGCGACGATGGCTTACCTGGTGCTCTACACCGCCCTGGACTTCTTGCTGGGCTTTGGCGGCAACGGAGTCAAACCGTTGCTCGAGGTCACCGAATATCTGAGCTTCGTGAGCAAGCTCCTGATCGTTTTCGGGGCCTCGTTCCTTTTCCCGCTGCTGATCATCCTGCTGAACCTGGCGGGAGTCGTGTCGGCCAAGCGGCTCGCTAGCTGGCGACGCGTCGAGATCTTCCTGGTTTTCGTGTTCGCCGGTTTCGTCACCCCGAGCGCGGACCCATTCACGATGCCGGCCCTGGCGGTGGTCCTCTGCCTGTTCTACGAGGTCTCGATCCTGGTCGCGAGGTGGAACGATCGCCGCCGCGCCGCCCGCGACGCGGCCTCGGAGTTTGCTGGACTTGCCGACAACGAACCCTCCTCCGAGCCGGTGGCCTCGCCCATCGAGGACGTGGAGCCCATCGGTTTCCCCTCCGACGCAGAACCCCTCGGCGGCGACGTGGCGCCTTTCCCCGACGAGGCCAAGCCGGCCCGGCTGGTGGCGGCACCGCGCGCGTCAGTCGGCGCAACTTGGGGTCAGGACGACATCACCTGAGGAAACGGGTCGGCGACATAACCTGAAGGCGTGAGCGCGACGGATTCGGTCGCAGAAGAGGTCGCCACCTTCGCCGCCAGCTACCCGTTCGGGCTGGATCCCTTTCAAGAGCGGGCCTGCCGCGCGCTAGCGCAAGGCCGCAGTGTTCTGCTGGCAGCTCCGACCGGTGCCGGCAAGACAGTGGTGGGCGAATTCGCGGCTGACCGGGCCATTCGTAGCGGCGGAAAGTGCTTCTACACCACGCCCATCAAGGCGCTGTCCAACCAGAAATACACCGAACTCGCCACCCGCTACGGGGCCGAGCGGGTGGGGCTGCTCACCGGCGACACGGCACGCAACGGTGATGCCTCGATTGTGGTGATGACCACCGAGGTGCTGCGCAACATGCTGTACGCCGGGTCGCATGCGCTGCGCGGCCTGAGCCACGTCGTCATGGACGAGGTGCACTATCTGGCGGACCGCTTCCGCGGTGGCGTGTGGGAGGAGGTCATCCTCGCGTTGCCGGAGCCGGTGCGGCTGGTCTCGTTGTCGGCCACGGTGAGCAATGCCGAGGAATTCGGGGAGTGGCTCGAAACGGTCCGCGGCGATACGGCCGTCATCGTCGAGGAGCACCGTCCCGTTCCGCTGTGGCAGTCGGTCCTGGTGGGCCGGCGGCTCTATGACCTTTTCGCCGACCCGGGCGAGACGGGTTCCGGGCCGGTCGGGGCGGCCGAAGTCAATCGTGAGCTGGTTCGGATTCGTTCCGAGCAGTCCCGGGCCGGCAATGACCGCTCCTCCAACGCCCGCTCCTCCACTGACCGCTCCTCGAACCGACGGGCAGACGTCGGAAAGGTGCGAGGTGGCCGCGGCGCCGGGCCACGTGGATCACGCCGCGTTGACGCGCCGAGACCGCGGCGTATCTGGGTGCCGTCCCGCGCCGATGTGATCGAGATCCTCGATCGCGAGGGGCTGCTGCCGGCGATCACGTTCATCTTCAGCCGGGCGGGCTGCGACGCCGCCGTCGCTCAATGTCTGGCGGCCGGCCTCCGGCTCGCCACTCCGGACGAACGCACGCGCATCCGTCGCCATGCCCGTGAGCGCACCGCCGACCTTTCGGACGCGGACCTGAGGGTGCTGGGCTATTGGGAGTGGCTCGACGGCCTGGAACGCGGAATCGCCGCCCACCACGCCGGAATGCTGCCGCGGTTCAAGGAGATCACCGAAGAGCTCTTCGCCCAGGGTCTGGTCAAGGCCGTTTTCGCGACCGAGACCCTCGCGCTGGGCATCAACATGCCAGCCCGGTCCGTGGTGCTGGAGCGGTTGGTCAAATACAACGGCGAGACCCATGTCGAGCTCACCGCGGGGGAGTACACGCAGCTGACCGGGCGGGCCGGTCGCCGTGGGATCGACATCGAGGGACACGCCGTCGTGCTCTGGACCCCCGGCTTCGATCCCGAGCAGGTAGCCGGGCTTGCCTCCACCCGGACGTATCCACTGCGGTCCTCGTTCCGCCCGTCCTACAACATGGCGGTCAATCTGGTTGCGTCCATGGGGCGCGAAGCGGCTCGCGTGCTGCTGGAATCCTCCTTCGCACAGTTCCAGGCTGACCGGGCAGTGGTCGGCCTGGCCCGCCAGGTGCATCGACACGACGAGGCAATCGCGGGCTACGAGGAGGCGATGCATTGCGAACGCGGCTCCTCGGCGGAGTATGCGGCGCTACGTCGGCGGCTGTCCCGACGCGAAACCGATCTCGCCCGCGAAAGGACCTCGCAACGCCGTTCGCTGGCCGGAGACTCGCTACGCAAGCTGCGCACGGGCGATGTCATCCGGGTGCCGGGCGGTCGGCGGGTGGGGCTGGCCGTGGTTCTGTCGGAAGGCGCGGCCGTGCCCGAGACGGGTCGGCTGGTCGTGCTGATGGCCGATCGTCAGGTCAAGAAGCTGACCGTCGGCGATTTTCCGACTCCTGTCGAGGCGCTCGCGCGGGTGCGGGTAGGCCGCAGTTTCAACCCGAGATCGCCGCAGTCACGCCGCGACCTCGCGTCCTCACTTCGTGAGCTCGACCTTGACGATCATCCGCAGCGCGGCAAGGGCCGTGACAACGAATCGGGTGCCCCCGCGGATCCCGGGGCCGACGGATCCGATGCGGAGATCGCACGACTACGCCAAGAGCTGCGTGCCCACCCCGTCCATGACTGTCCGGAGCGAGAGCAGCACATGCGCTGGGCGGAGCGGGCCGAACGGCTCCGGCGGGAGAGCACGGGGCTCAAACAACGGGTCGAAGGCCGTACCAACACGATCGCGCGCACCTTCGATCGAGTCTGCAGCCTGCTGGAGGAACGCGGTTACCTCGCCGCCGACCCCGCCGGCCCGGCAAGCCCTGGCCAAGCTGTGACACCCGAAGGGCACCGGCTCGCCCGGATCTACACCGAATCCGACCTGCTGGTCGCCGAGTGCCTGCACCAAGGTGTCTGGGACGAACTGCCCCCACCTGCGCTGGCCGCCGTCGCGTCCGCACTGGTCTACGAATCACGCACCGATGAGTATCGCGAGCCGGTGCTTCCGGGCGGGGACGAGGTCAGGAAGGCGCTCGAGGCGACTGCCGCGCTGCGCCATGAGCTCAAGGAGACCGAAGCCGCCCACCGGCTGGATCAGCTTCCGGGCCTTGACGCCGGCTTCGCCTGGGCGGCGTATCACTACGCGGCGGGTGCCGAGCTCGAACGGGTCCTCATCGGTCCCACGGCGGGCAAGCACTCGGAGCAGACCCGCAAGACGCCTGAGATGGCGGCCGGCGATTTCGTGCGATGGACCCGTCAGCTGGTGGACCTGCTCGGTCAGGTCGCCGACGTCGCCGACGACCCGGTGCGCCGCAGCGCCCGGCGAGCCGTCGAGGGTTTGCGCCGCGGCGTCGTTGCCGTCGAGGCGCAGATCGGGTAGCCGGCCCCCGGCGGGTTTTGGGCGCTGCGAGCCGACTGCCTTGCTTCGAGCCTCGCGGCGACTGCGTCGGCCCATTCGAGATCGTCCAGTGTCGTGCGGGTCTGGCCCTCGACCTCCAGCACCGCAGCCAGCAGATCTGCCGACAGCTGCACTCGGGCGGGCAGGCACGTCGGGGAGGGAGCGGACTGCCGGCGGACTCGGGATCTGATCGTCAGCAGACTCATGTCTCCTAGAGTCAGCGAGCTTCAGCCGGCGAACAAGACTTGCATCAGCGCCCGGATCAGGGATCGGGCGAGTCCCACAGCCCGGCGCCGGTTGTCCCCAGGGTGTGCCCAGCTTTTTGCACAGGGTCGCGACTGGCGGGGGCGGTGAGATCCACCACGGAGTGGGTTCTGCTCTGATATTCGGCGCGAGCCCGGGCGGCGGAGGCTTCCCATCTGGCTTCGATGTGACCGAAGCGCCAGAGGGCCAGCGACCCCGCCCAGATCACCACGAACATGCCCACGATGATGAAGCCGGCGTGGTTGATGTTGAAGCCGTTGGCGTAATCCCAGAAGCCGCCGGACAGGTGGAGCTGGCCGGACACCACCTGGGCGACTTCGAGTCCGCCGATGAAGAGCGCTACCGCGACGGACAAGCCGGTGATCGTGATGTTGTAGTAGACCTTGCGGACCGGCTTGGAGAAAGCCCAGCCATAGGCGAAGTTCATGAACGAACCGTCGATGGTGTCCAGCAAACTCATGCCGGCGGCGAACAGGAACGGCAGCGACAGGATCGCCCAGAACGGCAAGCCCCCCGCGACGGCGGACCCTGCCAGTACGAGCAGCGCGATCTCGGTAGCGGTGTCGAAGCCGAGACCGAACAGCACGCCGATCGGATACATCTTCCAGGACGTATCGACCCGGCGCGCGAGTGGACCGAAGAACCGGTTCATCAGGCCGCGGCTGTTGAGCTGAGCTTCCAGTGCCGCGTCGTCGTATTTGCCGGTGCGCAGCTCGCGAAAGACCTTGACGATCGAGACGAGCACGATCAGGTTCAGAAAGGCGATGATCATCAGGAACGAGCCGGACACGGTGGTGCCGATCAGACCGGTGTAGTGATGCAGGCCGGATTCGTCGTTGCTCACGCCGGCATTGAGCGCCCGGATCCCGAAATTCAGCAGCACAGCAAGTGCGAAGACCACGCTGGAGTGGCCCAGGGAGAAGAAAAAGCCCACGCCCATGGGGCGTTTACCCTCAGCCATCAGCTTGCGGGTGGTGTTGTCGATGGCGGCAATGTGGTCGGCATCAAACGCGTGACGCAGGCCGAGTGTGTACGCGAGGGTGCCGGTGCCGACGCCGAACGTCGTCTTGGCATCGATGTGATAGTGGTTGCTGACGGCGGCAAACAATAGCGCGAAACCCACGATGTGCAGCAGCGCGATGAACCCGAACATCGCTGCCAGGCGGCGCCACTCAGCCGGCGTCAGATGGCGCCTCATGGCCCGAAATCGAGCCGCGCTGCTGCCCATTACCGCCATCGTCGATCCTCGCTTACCTATGGTTATTGCGCAGCAGTCGCAATAACCATAGTGGCCCGTTTCGGATCGTGGCCAGCGGACCCCATCGGACTCTGACGATGTTGACACTCGGTAGTCGTCCCGCTACGTTTCCATCTTCACCGGCCATCAAAGAGGATGGAAGACGGATGACGCAGCCAACGATTCAACAGGGCTCGCAGGGTCCCGTGGTGCGCTGGGCCCAGTACCTGCTGGTGCGCCGCACACTGAGCTACCCACAGATCGACGGCAGCTTTGGCCCGGTTACCAAGGCCGGGGTTGAGCAGTTCCAGCAGTCCAGTGGGCTGGTGGTGGACGGCGTGGTCGGCCCAGCGACCTGGGCCGCTCTTGGCGGGAATCTGCCGGAGCCGCCGACACTGGCACAGGGGTCGGGCGGCATCGTCGTGGAGAAGCTGCAGACACTTCTCAACGAGGGTCGCGGCAGCTTCGCGCCGCAGAGCAACCCGGTCCTCGTGGTCGATGGCGCGTACGGCCCGATCACGGCAAGCGCCGTGAAAGGAGCCCAGACCGAGGCCGGCATCACCTCGGACGGCGTCGTCGGGTTGCAGACGTGGGCACTTCCTCTACACGCGGCCGGCCAGGTGGTCGCCGACCTGTGCGGGGTCACTCCGCCCGGCGGGTGACGTTCAAGGCCAACTGACCGCCTGCAGAGCGGTGCGACGGCCGTCGGTCAGTCGGAGACGCCCCAGGGATCCTCGACGAGCGGTGCCTCATGGCGAACCGGTTCGCTGGCTGCCCATACCCGGCGCCAGCGGGCGGGTTCGCTGCGGTCCTTGGAGCCATGGCCGGTGGTGGCGGAGGCGCCTTGGCTGATTGACTCCCACCAGGTGCCTGTCTCTTCGGCGCAGAGCTGGGCGACCGCGCGGCGAGTGCGTTCGGTCAGCTGCTTGGCGTTCTCGTCGGGCCGCAGCCGCAGCGGCGCACCGAAACGAATGCTCACGTGGCGACGCCCCGGCACCGGCCAGCCGCGGCCACGAGGCATCGCCGCGAAAGCGCCGCGCAGGCCGATGGGGATGATGGGGACGCCCGCCGACATGGCAAGGCGTGCCGTCCCGCTCTTGAATGCGCCCAGCTGACCGTCGGGGGAGCGGGTGCCCTCGGGGAAGATCAATAGGTTCCACTCGGAGTCGAGCAGCTCACGCGGGGTCGACGAGGAACTCGCCGTGGTCGCCCGCCGGTCGAGCGGGACAGTGCCAAAGGCGAGCGCGGTGCCCGTCGCGCGCCACCACGCGTCGAAGAAGTAGTCCGCTGCTGCGGTGACGAGAGTGCGGCGGCGCCACGCCGGCGGCAGCGAGCACAAGATCAGTGGAGCATCGAGGTGCGAGCTGTGGTTGGCCGTGAAGATGACGGGGCCCGTAACACCGATCAGGTTGTCCAAGCCACGAACCTGCGGCGCCACCTGCGACCAGACGAGCGGCTTCAGCCCGCCGGCCTGAACGCCGGCCCGGACCCCGACCGCCAGCGGTGTCCGGGCCCAGGCGGTCGCCCATTCGCCCGGGGGCTCTTGCGGCGGCCGGTGCTGCTGCGCCGAATCCGGAACGAGCGGGCGGCCACCCCACCGCCAGCCGCGGGCAACATCGCTGAGCTTGACCTGACCCCCGGCCATTACCTGACGTCCGCGAGGGTGTGCGGCGGGGCGTGCAGGTAGCTGATCGTCGGCGAGGATCCCACTGCGCCATGAACCATCTCGAGTGCGTCAGCCATCGTGCTCGCAGCCCGAAATCCCATACGTTCCACGGCTTTTCGGTCTGCTCCGACCCACACGACGTTGCGGGAGTCGCCCAGATGGTCAAGGGCGTGAGCACCCCAGTACCACATGTAGAAGGGATGGACGCCGTGGTAGGCGTGCGAGGTCCGGTAGAGGTGCACGTACCAGGGATCGGTTGCGTAAGCCTTTTCGAACTTTGCCTCGATGGTCGCCGGATCAGTCGACTCGACGAGCACCTCTTCGAAGAAGTCCACGTAGCTCGGGTGATGCAGTTGGCTGAATTCGTAGGGCACCGGGTGATGGATGATCAGCGCCCCGCCCGGGCGTACCAGCGGTTTTCCGCGGTACATGTTGAAGAAGTAACCGAGGCCCAAGCACATGGCCAGGATCGGATTCATCACCGAATTGACGTTGTACGGACCGACGTAGGGCAGACCTAGCACGAGGACGTCCGTCTGGCCCGACACCTCGGTCAGCTGCTGGCGGTGAACCGATTCCAGCGTCTTCTTGTGGACCGCTTCCACCTCACCGGCCTGCACGCTGGTCAGCTCGTAATCGGCCACCATGCGCTGGAACGAGCGGCGGCGCAGCCGCGCCGGCATGCGGTCCAGACCGCGGACTGCGCCGTACGCCATCGCCTGATCGCGCGCTGACCACTCCCATTCGCGCTTGGTCAGGAAGCTCATGGAGCTCGGGAAGGCTTGGTTGTTGAGCGTCGTCTCGATCTGAAAGATCTTCAGAGAATCGCGCAGCAGCCGCCCCATCCTCCAGGCGGAGGAGTGCAGCGCCGACTTCTCGGGGTCCATGAATGACCGCGAATGCACCATGGTGTGGGAATTGTGGTGATGACGCAGCGACTTGTAGGAGGCCAGCCCGATGGGCACCGATTTGTGGCCGCCGTCCATGGCGACGAGGTTGACGTTGACGTAGATCAGTAGGTCGCTCTCGGCGGCACGTTTGTTGATCTCGACGTCTTCGCCCTCGTCGGTAAGACCGATGTGCAGCAGGTTGTCGGCGTCTTCGGCGTCATGGTTGGTGAGCCGCTCCGGCCAGAACGAGAGGAAGACCCGTTCGCCGACGGCGCGGCGGATTTCAGCCGCCGTCATCCTGCGGTGCAGCGCGTTAGCAACGACCAATTCGACGTCATCCACGCCGGCCTCAGCTGCCCTGGTGAGTACGGCCTCAATGATCCGTTGCCGGATGTCAGGCAGTCGCATCGGCGGTAGTGGGAGGCTGATGTCATCAAAAGCGATGGTCAGCTTCATGCCCGCGAAGAGCAGCGCACGCAGCGGTGGAGAGTCGATGGGGGCGTCAAGCGCTGCTTCGATCGCCGCCACCGGATCCTCGAGCCCGGGCAGGATCTCGGGTGGATAGATCACCCGGGTACCAAGCGGAAAACGTTCGAGTCGCAGGCTTTCCCCGGAGTGCACGAGCAGCGGCGGGGTGCGTTCGTCGACCTCGAGCACGAAGCCGGGACGGGTCACGAGTGGATCCTTCCGGTGCTGCTGGTGGTGGGCAGTTCGAAGACGACACGGCCGGTGCCGAGCCGACCGGCCGACAGCGCGTGGTCCAGTGCCTCGCGCCAGCGCTCCAGCGGATAGCGGCCACCGACCAGAGCATCCAACTGGGGGCTCGCGGCCGCAATCTCAAGTGAGAGTTTCATGTCAGTCGGATCGGCCGCGTAGGCGCCGGTCAGCGACAGCTCCCGAAACCAGAGAGCTGTCAGATCGGGCGAGCTGGTCGGCAGACCTGAGAGCACGACGCGGCCGCCGGCCCGGGTCACCCGAAGCGCCGCGTCCAGTCCGCCCCCGGAGCATTCGAGGGTCACATCCACCCCGCCCAGCAGATACGGCGAGCCGTGCTCGGGATCAAGGCGAAGGGCTCTGGTGGCACGCCGGACACCACCAACGATCTCGTCGGATCCGATGACGGCGGAGGCGCCATAAGCCGTCGCCAGAGCACGCTGCTTGGGATATTTCGCGGCGACGAGAATCTCACCGGCGGGCGAAAGCGCCCGAAGCGCCAGCACCGTCAGCAGGCCGATGGCACCTGCACCGATCACCAGGACCCGTTCGCCGGGCTCGATGGCCGCGCGGCGAACGGCGTGCACTGCGCAGGCCAGTGGTTCGACGAGCACGGCTCGCCCATCAGGAAGTTCGTCGGGGACCGCGAACAGCTGGGAATGGTGGGCGACGAGCTGGCCGCTCCAGCCGCCGCCCGTGTCGGCGCAGTAGCCGGTTTGCAGTCCGGGTGCCAGATGGCCCGAAGTGATGCGCTCGCAGCGGGTCCGTAGCCCGGCAGCGCAGCCACTGCAACGCGGCAGCCCCCGGGCGTCGCAACCCAGTACGGGAGCCAGCACGACGCGGCTTCCCGCCGCAAGAGTGCCGTCAGGCCCCACCGAATCGTCGATGAGCTCACCGACGACCTCATGGCCGGGAACGAAGGGCATCGAGATCAACGAGGCGAAGTAGAACGATGATCGCCCGGTCACCGTCGCCAGGTCCGAGCCGCAGATGCCCGACAGGCGAGGACGCACCCGCGCCCACCCGGGCCCGGCCGGCAACACGGGAGCCGCGTCGTCACGAAACCGCAGCGGCGCAGCATTTGCGGCAGTGCTGCCCAGCGCGCCTGACAGCCCGCGAAGTGGCCGCGGCAACGCGGAGGACAGGGCGCGGGCAGCGACGTAACGCGGCACCGAACGGTAGAGCTCGACGGCCGGTACACGCGGATTCGGCCTTGCTACTGCCGCCGCAGCGGGAGGCGCGACGCTGTCCGTACTCATCGTGAGATCGCCATCCGGTGCTGGCCGGCGGTCATCTCCCACGAGACGACCGGCCAGCGATGACGAGCCGCGTATCTCCCCAGCGGCAGGTCCGGGTTCACCGCTACCGGTTGGCCGACACACTGCAGCATCGGCAGGTCCGAGAGGCTGTCGGCGTAGCCGAACGAGCTGCGCAAATTGGCATCGATACGGGGCGCCGTGAAACGCAGCCAGGCGGCCCGTGCCTCTCCGACCAACGGAGGAGAAGCAAGGCGTCCCGTGCATCGACCATCGTCACCGACCGCAAGCTTCGCGGCGACGACTTCATCAAAGAGCGGCAGCAGTGGACGCACGAGCAAGTCGACGGCCCCGGTGAGCAGCACAGTGCGGTGACCGGCCGCCCGGTGCGCCCGCAGCCGGCGCAGCCCGGCGCTGCTGACACGCGAGAGCAACTGGTCTCCCACTTCCTCATCGACGAGCCGGGCGAGCTGCTCGGGGTCGGCGCCGACGTAGCGCGTGTAGACCTCGCGGATCAGCCGTCCCCGGTCGGAGCGCTCGGCCCGCAGCCAGCCCGGTGCGTGACGGGCCAGGCTGGCGAGCTCCCGGGGTACCCGGGCCCGTGGCGCACTCGACAGCCGCAGCCATAGGTAGGACTCCACGACCGTGCTCGACACCAGCGTGCCGTCGAGGTCGAAGACCGCCAGCACTTCCCGGCCCCCGGAGAGGTCGCTGCGTAGCCGCGGCGGACGACGTCCTCCCGAGGCCGACATCAGACGTATCGACTCGGTGACGGCATCGCAGTGCCGGCGCAGATAGCCCTCCCACTCGTAGCCGGCCGGATCGAAGCCGAACTCGAGCTGGTCGGAGGGGGACATGGAGCGATGCAACGCCGCCGTGTTGGTGTCGTCGTAGACCAGCTCCGCCTGGGTGTAAGGCCGGTAGAGGTCGGTGTAGCGGCGCAGAAAGCGCAGTTTGGCGTCAGCCTGGTCCAGGTCGGATGCGAGCTTGCGGACCCGGCTGGTGGTCGGCATCGCCGACAGCACCTTTCCGGCGACCGAGACCGCCTTCTCGCCCCGCGCGAGCCGGCTCTCGATGGCGTGGGAGCCGGCAAAGCTCCAGGTCGGCGTTCGGATCCCCCCGCGGCCTCGCCGGTCCATCGGCCTGGCTTCGAAATAGGCCCCGACATGGCGGTAGAGATCGCGAAAGAGCAACGGGTTACGGGTGCCTGAACAGACCTGGTAATACGCGGGCTCGGCCGGCGGCGGCGGAGTGGCAGCCGCGGCGATAATGGCATTGACCACGATGTCGACCGGGACGATGTCAATGATCCCGTCCGGCGCAGCGGGGAAGTCCGGCAGCTCGCCGCGACCGAAGGCCAGGATGATCGGCTCAGCCATCTTGAAGCCCTCGATCCACCCCGGGTACGGGCGCGTGAGGGCACTTTCAATGATCGATGGCCGGACAACGCTGACAGCGAGCGCACCGGAGTGCTCCTCGAGGTATCGCTCGCCCAGCGCCTTCGTCATGGTGTAGCAGTCGGTCCAGCCCAGGCTCCGCGCGCGTTCGCGGCCGGCGCCGACGAGTTCTTCACGCACCCATTTCTGCCGCAGCCGCTCGGCCTCGACGGAAACGGCCGGCAATCCGGCCCGGCCGACGTCAGCAGCCGCCTGCTCGTTGAACCCTGCCAGCGCTTCGGGCCTTCGCGAGGCGTCTTCGGCGATCTGGCGTACTCGCAGCGCAGCTGCTTCCTCGGCCTTCCAGTCGCCGGTGTGGGGGACGGCGGCTTCGGCTACCAATCCGGACCGCAGGCCGGCGACGTAAGCGGTGGACACGTGGACGAAGTGGGCGGGTCCCCGCTCGGCGACCCGGGCGCTGGTCGCGTCACGGAAAGCTCGCAGGACTTCGCGTAACCCACCGAGATTGGTGGTGAATCCCTCGTCGATCGGGGGGTCGAAAGAAACCTCGCCTGCGCAGTGGACGACGACGTCAAGATCCTCTGGCAGCGCCGGCACGGCTGCCAGGTCGCCTTCGACCACCTCTATCCGCGAAAGCAGATCCTCGATGGTCGTGGTCTCGCGCAGCTGGGCAAAGGCCGGCTTCTTCAACAGCTTCGCGAGCCGGTCGACACCGGTCTGTCCTGATCGAGGCCGGATCAGCAGGACCAGGCGCGTCTGCGGCAGATCACTGAGCAGGCGCTCCAGCAGAGCCTCTCCGACAAATCCGGTAACGCCAGTGATCAGCAGACGCTTGTCTGCCAGCCGCTCGCGCAGCGTCACCCGGTTCTCCCTTGTCGCCCAGCGTTCACCGAAGCATCATCCGTCGCTCATCGGAGCAATCCTGCGCGTTGCAATACTGCCGGTTGCAATACTGCCGCGTCGGACCGTCTCACCCTAGGTGCTGCGCCGCGAGTGTGGCGGCAGCCCGCACCCGACAGGACGCGGGTGTGGCCCTTGACCTATCTGCGTTGACTATCTGTTCAGTGCCGTCAGCAATCGATTGAGAGCTGAATCCAGGCCGTAACGCTCGGAGAGAGCTATCAGCGCCTCGGGGTCGCGCGGCTCCTTGGGCAAAGCGATGTCGAGGTCGGGCAAAGGTACGTCCGAGCGGACCCGCACGACGTAGCGCGAAGCGTCGATGTACTCGCGCGAATTCAGCAGCTTGGTGCGGGCACCGGCGGGAAAGCCGGCCTCCTGCCCGGCGTCGAGTGCCTCGAGCATTCCTTCGACCGAGGCGAACCGGTTGACCAGCGCCGCGGCCGTTTTGGCGCCGATCCCGGGTACTCCTGGAAGGCCGTCTGAGGGATCACCGCGCAGAACCGCGAATTCGCCGTAGCTGCGGCCTGGGATCGCGTACTTGGATTCGACCGCCGCCTCATCGATGCGGGCGAACTTCTCGACGCTGTAGATGATGCGCACGGGCCGGTCGTCGCGCACCAGCTGGAAAAGGTCACGGTCGCCGGTCAGTACGTCCACCGGGCCCGGCCACACCGCGGCATACGTGCCGATCACGTCGTCCGCCTCGAATTCCGCGACCCCCACCCGAGCCAGGCCGATCGCGTCCAGCACTGCCTCGATGACTGGGACCTGGGGACCGAGCTCGTCCGGGGTGCCGTCACCGCCGTCGTCGGCCACTCGATGGGCCTTGTAGGAAGGAATTGCGGCGACGCGCCACGCCGGCCGCCAGTCGGCGTCGAAGCAGGCCACGAAGGCATCGGGCTGCAGGTCGCGGAACTGGCGAGCCAGCACGTCCAGGAGGCCCCTGATGGCGTTCACCGGCATACCGTCGGGTGCAGTCACCGTCTTGGGGACGCCGTGAAAGGCGCGGAAATACGCTGATGGGGCGTCGACGAGCAAGAGCTTGCCGGGACTGCCGGGTGGTTCGGTCACGCTGGACATCTTGACGTGAGTACAGGCGAAAGGAGAAACCCGTGCGGCTGCTGACGCTGGGCTTGAGCATCATCGGGCTGATCGTGCTCGCGGCCGTCATCTTCCGCTTCCGGAGCCGGCCCATCGTCGAGGCCACCGTGCCGGGCGAGGACTGGCAGCGCACGGATGAGCTGGTGCACGACAGCGTCACGGGTCGGACGCTTCGCGTCTGGGTGGATCCGGCCGACGGATCGCGATACACCGTGGCGGAGGTTCGCTGAACGCTTGGGCGGGCAGCGCGGTCTCAGCATGAGCCGCATCCTCTATCGCGGCGGCAATATCTACTGCCCCACGCCAAAGCGACGGCGATGTTGGTGACCGAGGGACGCATCGCTTGGGTAGGCACCGACGCCGCTGCAAAGGGGTGGGGTGACCCCGATACCGTCGTCGACCTGGATGGGGCCTGGTTGGCCCCGGCGTTCGTCGACGCGCACGTGCATGTGATCGGCGCTGGTCTGGCGATGACCGTGCTTGATCTGACCTCGGCGAACAGCCTGGCGGCGGTGCTTCTAATGGTGCGCGAGAGCGTCTCCGGTGCCGCTCCAGACGCCCTCATCTGGGGCACCGGCTGGGATGAGAGCACGTGGGCGGCGCAGGGACCCCGCCGGGCGCCGACCTCCCGCGAGCTCGACGAGGCTGCCGAGGGTCGATTCGTCTACCTGTCCCGAGCCGACATTCACAGCGCGGCAGCAAGCACTGCGCTGCTACACGCGGCGGGGCTGCCAGCCGCCGCCGGAGCAGTGGTAGGGCCCGATCACCATGCCCTGCGAGCCGCTGCCAGGCGCCTCTTGCCTCGGCGCCAGATCCAGCGGGCAGCGAAGGCGTTCTTCGCACAGGCCGCGCGGGCGGGAATCGGCATGGTGCACGACTGTTCTGGTCCCGACATCGGCGATGGTCTCGAGATCGCGTTAGTACGCCAGTCGGCACCAGAGGCAGGAGTGGACCTGGTCGGCTATTGGGGCGAACGCGGATTGACCGGCATACGCCACGCCAGGGGCTACGGCGCCGAGCCGGCCGGTGACATTTTCGTCGATGGAAGCCTCGGCTCACGGACGGCAGCGCTGAGCCGGCCCTATGAGGACGCGATTGCGGCCGCAGACAGTGACATGTACAGCGACACGCACGGCGACATGCACAACGACAGCGACAGCGAATGTGGATCGCTGCTGCTGACACCGACCGAGATCGCCGCTCATATCGTGTCGGCGACCGCCGCCGGGGCTCAGGCAGGCTTCCACGCGATCGGCGACGCCGCGATCTCCGCCGTCGTTGAGGGTTTCGAGCGAGCGGCGGCAGCTGCGGGCACGGCCTCGATAGCGGCCGCCCGTCATCGCATCGAGCATGCCGAGATGGCCACCGATCATCACCGGTCGGTGCTCGCCCGACTCGGCGTGATCGCCAGCGTCCAACCCGCATTTTCCACTAGATGGGGTGGCCCGGGTGGGATGTATGCAGCCCGCTTAGGAATGGAGCGCGCCGCGGCAATGAATGATTTCGCCGCGTTTGCTGCGGCCGGAGTGCCACTTGCTTTTGGCTCCGACGCACCAGTCTCCCCGTTGGATCCATGGGGAGCCCTGCGAGCCGCCACGACGGAGTCGAGCCACGCACTATCCCCGCGCGCGGCCTTCGCCGCCCACACTCGAGGGGGTCATCGAGCAGCTCGGCGCGATGACGGGGGAGTGCTGACCGCAGGCGCAGCCGCCACATTCGCCATCTGGCTCGATCCCGGTCCGCTGACCCACCGGGATCCCGATGGCAGGTTGGCAGCCTGGTCAACCGATCCACAGGCAGGTGGTCCTGCTATTCCCGACCTGCGTAGACCCGCTCCGGACTGTGGGGCGACCGTGGTTGCCGGCCGGGTGATCTTCGACGGCGGAATGCTGGCAGCCGCCGGACACCCATCAGACCCCGAGACCGGATAGCCCTGGCAACCGACGAGTCCAAGGCTGAACCTGGGCGAGAGGTCGAGGATCGATCTCAGGTCGAGAGATGTGGCCGGCTGAATTTCGGAGACGTTTGGGTGCCGAATTGACCATCGAATAGGAGCGCAAATGCGACCTACTGCGCGAATTGCCGAGGACGTCGCGTCGGGCACAAGACACGCCGTGCTAACGCACAACAACCAATGAATGTCCCTGGTGTTAACGCACAGAAACTGGAGCCTGACCTGCGCTAGCAGGTTGCAAGCGCAGCTCACAAGAGCGGTTGACACTGCTCGTGGTAACGCCGATACAGTTCCGCTCCATGCTCACCACGTCGGCCGGAGGCCCCCATCTCGCCTCCGTCCTGATCGGCCCGGAGTCGAGCGATTTTGAGTCGACGATCCGCCAGCCGGAGCCGGGGGGACGGGGACCTGAATTCGGGGCCTGCCGACGTCACCGGTGCGCGTGCCAAGGAGGGGGCCCGGCGGGGCAATCCTTGCGCGTTGCCGGGGGAGGGGCCCGGGTCATCCAGTAGACAACGGCTGTTTGCCCGTTTCCAGCGGGTAAACGGCCGGTCCGAAGGGTGATCCGGGCCCGATACCCCATGTGGGGATCGTTTGTCTGGCGACACTTTTCGCGTTTGCCGCGCAATCGTTATGGCCCGCCAGGGCCCTTAATCCAGACCGATCCGGCAGGATAAGCGGGTGACCGCGCCCCCGAGCACCAGGGCTGAGTCGCCGGTAGGTGCGGCCGGAGCTCACGAGGCGCCGGGAGATCAGGGCTCGAGCGGTGCGGACACCCCCGCCACGCCTCGACGGTCTCGCCGGCTGGCACGGTTAGTGCCCACGTGGCGTGCCTTTGCTGCCGCGGTCGCCGGCGTTCTGACCTGCGGAGCTTTTCCGCCATGGGGCTGGTGGCCACTCGCGTTCGTCGGCGTCGCCGCGCTCGCGCTTATCGTCCGGGGCCGGCCCTGCAAGGCCGCCTACGGCCTCGGTCTCGCCTACTCGCTGGGGTTCCTGCTTCCGCTGCTGGTCTGGAGCAAGGTCGCCGGCCTCGATGCCTGGCTCATTCTCACGGTCAGTCAGAGCCTGCTGCTGGCCCTCATCGGACCGCTCTGCGTGCTGGCCCAACGTCACCGCTTCGCGCCGTTGTGGATCGCGGGGGCCTGGATGGTCGAGGAAGCGATCCGCGACCGGGTGCCCTTCGGTGGCTTCCCGTGGGGGAGGCTGGCGTTCAGCCAGAGCGAGAGCCCGCTGACCGGGGTTGGCATCGCTGGGTGGTGCACCGCTGCTCACCTTCGTCGTGGCGCTCGGTGGCGGCCTGCTGGCAGGGCTCGTGCTGACCCTGAGCCACCCT
Organism: uncultured Actinomycetota bacterium; assembly: GCA_963737695.1. Lineage (GTDB taxonomy): Bacteria > Actinomycetota > Actinomycetes > Frankiales > Frankiaceae > DATAZK01. Next base: position 297,996 of record CAVTTQ010000008.1, on the reverse strand, counting down.
GCGGCGAGCGGAAGGCGGCAGACGGTCATCGCAGTGACCACCGCCGCGGCGATCGCGCTCGTGGTCTTCGGTGGCCTGCTGGTCCCGCGGCCGACCGCCGCGGAACAGGGGACTGCGGTAGTGGCTGCGGTCCAGGGCGACGTCCCCCGCACCGGCCTTGACGCGCTCGGCCAAAAACGCGCAGTCACGCGTAATCACGTCGCCGAGACCGAGCGGTTGGCGGCCGAGGTGAAGGCCGGCAAGGTCGCGGCACCCGACCTGGTGATCTGGCCTGAGAACTCCTCCGACCTCGATCCATTCGTCGACCAGACCGACGCCGCGCTGCTGGATCAGGCGGCCGCCGCGATAGGCCGGCCGATCCTCGTCGGCGCCGTGCTGGACGGTCCGGGCGTTGGCCATGTGCGCAACACCGGCCTGCTCTGGGGCGCTGACGGCTACCTGGGCCAGATGTACGTCAAGCGCCATCCCGTGCCGTTCGCCGAATACCTGCCGGGGCGTTCGATCATCCAGAAGATCGTCACCCGTTACGCACACGACCAGCCGAACGACTTCGTCAAAGGCAAGACCGCGGGTCTGTTCAACGTCCCGGGACCGACCCGGGCCTACCGCCTCGGTGACGTGATCTGCTTCGAGGTCGCCTACGACGGACTGGTCCGCAGCGTCGTGGACAAGGGCGCGCAGCTCATCGTCGTCCAGACCAACAACGCCAGCTTCGGTCGCTCGGGGGAGACCTACCAGCAGCTGGCAATGGGCCGCATCCGGGCCGTGGAGCACGCCCGAACCGTGGTGGTCGCAGCGACGAGTGGGCTGAGCGCGATCATCAGCCCCAACGGATCCCTGATGTCGCGAAGCACGCTTTTCACTCCACAGACGCTCGTCACATCTGTTCCCTTGCGTACGTCCATTACCGTGGCGGATCACCTCGGCGGCTGGCCGGAGTTGGTACTCGTCGTGTTAGGAGCTCTGGGCGTGCTGTCAGCGGTGCGTTGGTCACAGACCCGGCTGGGCAGGGCAGCTGACCGCCGCCGGCGCCACGTCACCTCGGGAGACGGCACCAGCAGTGGGCAGTGAGCGGGTCCTGGTCTGCATTCCGACCTACAACGAGCGCGAAAACCTGGCGTCGATGCTGGCGCGGGTACGCACCGCCTGCCCCGACGTCGACGTCCTGGTCATCGACGACGGCAGCCCGGACGGCACCGGGGACATCGCCGAGGCAGCGGCAGCCGAGGATGGCCACATCCATGTCCTGCACCGCTCGACGAAGTCGGGTCTGGGCACGGCGTACGTCGTCGGATTCGGCTGGGGACTCGAGCGCGGCTACGACGTGCTGGTCGAGATGGATGCCGACGGATCGCACCAGCCCGAGGAATTGCCCCGGCTGCTGAACGCGCTGGAGCCGGCCGGCTCTGACGGTCCGCTAGGAGCTGAAGTAGTGCTCGGCTCGCGGTGGGTCGAGGGCGGACAGGTCCGCAACTGGCCCCGAAGCCGGCTATGGCTCTCCCGCGGAGGTAATGCGTACGTCCGCTTCGCCCTGGGCCTTCCGCTGCAGGATGCCACTGGGGGCTATCGCGCCTATCGCGCTGACGTGCTCCGCAAGCTGGCGCTGGACGAGATCGCCTCCCAGGGTTACTGCTTCCAGGTCGACCTGGTCTGGCAGGCCTGGCGGGCCGGCTTCAAGGTGGTCGAGGTGCCCATCACCTTCGTCGAACGCACTCGCGGCAAGTCCAAGATGAGCAACGCGATCGTCGCCGAGGCTTTCTGGCGGGTCACCTGGTGGGGCGTGCGCTCCGCCGGCGGCCGGCGCAGCCCCAAGTCTTGAGCCAATCCAAGTCTTGAGCCCCTCCATACGCTGTGCGTTTGGCCGGAGGCGCAAATAGCCGGCAACGCAAGATCCCCCGGTTCTCCAGTGGAGGACCGGGGGATTCGCTACGGCTCGGGCTGGTGCGTTACCGCAGGTCAGGCACTCTTACGGGAGCCCTGCTTCTCGCGCAGCACCGCAAGGCGCTCGGCGAGAACCTCTTCGAGGTCTTCGGTGGTGCGGCGCTCCATCAACATGTCCCAGTGGGTACGGGCCGGCTTGGTCTTCTTCGGCTCGGGGCGCTCCCCGTCGACCAGCAACGCCTCACGGCCACATACTTTGCATTCCCAGACAGCCGGGACATCAGCTTCAGCAGCAAACGGCATGCTGAAACGGTGTCCGCTGCCGCAGTCGTAGGTCACGGACTGGCGAGCCGCCATTTCGGCGCCCCGGTCGGTCTCGTACGAAACGGTGCCAAGTCGGCTGCCGCGCAAGACCCGCTCGCCCATGGGGTTTCCCTTCGTCGTTCACCCGCCGTCAGACGACGTGTGATGTGCTCCCTGTAGTCAACGCCATCAATGCTCGAGACGTTCCCGCGATTCTGGCAGTCGTAACAAAGGTGTGATATTGAGCCAGCTTGCAAAACTCGCCCTGCCGCTGCACAAGGGTCTCACCAGATCCGCCATTCCGCTGGGTGCGGCACGCATTCTGGTGGGGGCAGTAGTACTGGCCAGGCCAAGTGTGCTGGCCACCTCGCTCGGTGTCGACGCAATAACCGCTGAGCGAACCACCTGGATCGCCCGTTTCTTTGCCAGCCGAGACCTCACGCTCGGCGTCGGAGCAGTCGCCGGAAGCCGCGGCTGCCAGTGGGCCGCCTGCGCCAGCGACGCGTCAGATTTCGTCGCGGTCGTCTTGGCGGTCAGGGCCCGGCGAGTACGGCCCGCCCCCGCAATCCTGGCCGCGGCGACGGCCGCCGGCGCCGCCGTAGCGGGCGGCACTGCGTTATTTGTCACTCGAGGTTAAGGTCACTCGGCCCTGAACGGCGGCGTGCCGCTAAGCAAACTCTCATCTTCCTATGGGTAACGTCTGCGGGTGGCGACGACCGATACCGGCAGCCACCCGGCCCCCGAATCTGACGCTTTGACGGTGGGATCACCGCAGGTCACCGGGCAAATGCCAGGGGAGTCCCAACAGCAGCGCCGGGGTATCACCGGCCTGGTACGCCGCGCCCAGCTGGCGGGCGGCGGGGAGCGTCCCGTCCGCCCCATCCACTGGTGGTTCGAGCTGATCCTGGCGGTGATCGGCTACCTGATCTACGCCGAGGCCCGGACTCTGCACGGGGACGACGCCAAGGCCTACAAGGGCCTGGCCGAGCGTCATGGCCGGGATTTGTACAACTTCGAACGGGCGATTCACATCGACTGGGAGAAAGGCCTGCAGACCAACCTGCTTCATTACAAAGGGTTTATGCAGGTGGTGGGCGGTTTCTACGGCGGTGCGCATTTCGTTGTCACTATCGGCGTGCTCATGTGGATGCTCTTTCGCCGGCCGCAGTTCTACCGCTTCTGGCGCACCGTGCTCTTCCTTCTCACGATGGCCGCCGTCGGCGTCTTCGCGCTCTACCCCGCAATGCCGCCGCGCATTCTGAAGGACTCCAGTGGCCACACGATCACCGTCGACACGCTCGACAAGATCGGGGGACTGTGGTCTTACAACCATGGAGTTATCGAACGCATCAGCGACGGCTACGCGCCCATGCCGAGCCTTCACCTGGGCTGGTCAACCTGGGTCGCGCTGGCACTCTTCTTCACCCTTCCAGCCACGACCTGGCGGCGGAAACTGGTCTTCCTGTATCCCCTGGCCGTTTACTTCACGGTTATTGCTACCGGCACGCATTTCGTCATCGATGGCGTCGCCGGGATGGCCTTGACAGCCACCACAGTCCTGGTCAGCGCCTGGGTGGTCGTGCACTACCGGCAACGCCGCAAGCGCCGGCAGGGATTAGCCCAATCGGGTGATGACCCGGTCCCGGAGTTGAACACGGCGTCCTAAGCCCCGAATGACAGCAGTGTGCGGGGATTTCGATTCATTGTCTGTGGACTGCTGGCGACCCTGATCGTGCTGGTGGGGCTACCGGCCACCGCCGAAGCGAGCAGTGTTCTCGTCAGGCTCGGCTCCAGGGGTGCGGCGGTCGTCACCCTCCAGCGCGATCTTCACATCCGCGCCGACGGTGACTTCGGACCGCAGACGCTGCGGGCCGTCAAGACCTTCCAGCTTCGTCACCATCTGACGCCCGACGGGATCGTGGGCCCCCGTACCTGGCAAGCGCTCGGCGGCGCACCGGCCGCCGGCGTTCCCCGCCGTACCTACCGAGCGGCACCGGTGTCGTTGGGTACCCGCGCCGTCTGGCTCGCTGCGGCCCAGCGCGGCAAGCCGTACCGCTGGGGCGCAGCCGGGCCGTATTCGTTCGACTGCTCAGGACTCGTTCAGTACGTCTACAAGCATCTCGGCGTGAACCTGCCGCGGACCACCTGGACGCAGTACCGGGCGCTGCGCCACATCGGCCACTCAGCGATCCAGCCGGGCGATCTCGTTTTCCTCGACAATCTCAACCACGTTGGTATCTACGCCGGCTTCGGATTCATCTGGCACGCCCCGCACACCGGCACCCGAGTCCAGCTCTCGCTGATCTGGGATAAGCACTACCTGGTGGCTCGGGTCAGCTAGGTCCCACCTATTGTGCTGCGCCGCTCTCCCCTTACAGGCCGTTTGCCGATAATCGACATTATGTAAAGCTGCGTTATGGGACCCACCCCTCTTGCCCTTGTGCCCGCAACACGCCGTCAGGCTTGGACACAAGGGCAAGAGCCAGCAGTTACGCGCAGTCGCTCAGTTCCCGTGCGTCGTCCGGAACGATGGTCGCCGGCACCAACGCAGTGACAACCGCCGCAGCCACCGGACGCCGAACCATAAAGACGACGATCGCCAGCGCCATCGCCAGGAACGCCGTCGATCCCGTAATCGCCGTGGACACGCCGTGGGCCAACTCGTGGGCGGCCTCCTGGGCACGAGCCACCGGGTGGTCGGCCGCGCTGCGGCTACCGGCCCCGTAGACCGTGACGAGGATTGCCAACCCCAGTGAGCCGCCCAGTTGCTGAGCGACGTTGACCAACCCGGAGGCCGCACCAGCGTCCTCGGGAGCCACCCCGGCAATCGAGACGGTCGTCAGCGGGATGAAAGCGATCCCGATACCTGTCCCGAGCAGGACCATGGGCAGCACGATCCCAGGGAAGTACTGGGTGCCCACCGTGATCCGGCTGAGCCAGGCCATCCCCACCAGAGCGATCAGGACTCCGCCGGCGATCAGTTGGGCGCTACTGATCCGGGCTGAGAAGCGAGGAACCACTTGCACCATGGCGAAGAGCAACAGGGTCATGGGCAGAAATGCCAGCCCGGCCTTGAGGGCGCTGTAGTCCCGAATCCCCTGCAAATACTGGCTGATGAAGAAGAAGAACGAGAACATCCCGCCGACGACGAACAGGCGCGTGACGTAGGCACCGGCCCTGGAACGGTCCGCGAACAGTCGCAGCGGCGTGATGGGCTGCTCCGCCCGTAGCTCGGTCAAAACGAAGGCCGCCAGCAGCAGCACTCCGGCAGCGAAGGACACCATCGTCCAGCGTTCGGTCCAACCGTCGGAGGCGGCACGCACGAACCCGTAGACGAGCGCCGTCATGCCCAGCGTGGAGGTGGCCGCGCCTGCGAGGTCGAAGTGACCCGATCGGCGTTCGGTCTCGGGCAGGTACCGGGGTGACAGCGCTACCAAAGCGATGCCGATGGGCACGTTGATGAACAGCCCCCAGCGCCACGAGAGCGCATCGGTGAGCAAGCCACCGACGACGAGGCCGAAGCTGCTGCCGGCGCCGCTGATCGAGCTGTAGAGGGCGACGGCACGCCCGCGGGCGCGAGCCTCCTGGAAGGTTTGCATCAGCAGCGCCAGGGTGGACGGAGCCGCTACGGCCGCCGCCATCCCCTGCACCGCCCGGGCGATGAGCAGCCATTCGGCGGACTGGGCGAGCCCGCCCATGAGGGAGGCCGCGGTGAACACGCCAATCCCCCACATGAAAACCCGGCGCCGGCCGAAGATGTCGCCGATGCGGGCACCGAGCAGCAGCAGGCCGCCGAAGGTCAGGGTGTACGCGTTCTGCACCCACGACAGGCTGGTGGTGGAGAAATGCAGGGATTCGCGGATCTTCGGCAACGCCGTGATGACGACGGATGCGTCAAGAATGATCATGAGCTGACAGGTCAGGATTATGACCAGGACCAGCAGGGATGACTTCGAAGTTAGGTCTTTGGGGCGGCGGACGCTGTTTTCGGGCAGCGCGCGGCGGATGGTCAAGGACGTCATAGGGGAACGGACCCTTCAACTCGGGGTCGGAAAGTACTAAAGTGGAGGCCTCCCTCCAGAACTATACGGAGGGGTGCCTCCGTTAGCAAGGAGGATGGCAAGAAAGGTGTGTCCATGACGAGCGTTGAGGTGGCACCAGAGGTGTTGGCCCGCCGTCCTAAACGGGCTGACGCGCGGCGTAACTACGAAGCACTGCTCGCCGCCGCCGGAGAGGCATTTGCGGCCGACGGCACCTCGGCCTCATTGGAAGACATCGCTCGCCGCGCCCAAGTAGGCATCGGCACGCTGTATCGCCACTTCCCCACCCGCCAAGACCTTTTCGAAAGCGTTTACGTCAACGAGGTCGAGAAGATGTGCCAGTCGGCCGAAGACGTCGCCGACCTGCCGCCCTGGGATGCCCTCGTGACCTGGCTGCACCGCTTCGTGGCCTATGCGGCGACCAAGCGCGCAATCGCCGAACAATTGACCGCCGACGGCAGCGATTCGCAGATCTTCGCCGCCTGCCGCGGTGCCATTAACGGTGCCGGCACTCCCCTGCTCGAGCGCGCTCAGCAATCGGGCGACGCGCGCCTCGACGTGAGCTTCGACGACGTCCTGCGGCTCGTGGCGGGCATCACGATGATGACCTTCGTGGAGCCTGGCCAGCTGGAGCGGGTGCTCGGAATGGCCTTTGACGGGTTACGCGCCCGGTAGCTCGGCCCTCCTCTTCCCGGCGACATGGGCTCATGGCGTTCTGACGCCACCAGGCGATGGCGCCGGCGTGGGTGTGGTCGGTGGGTCGGTGGGTCGGGCTAGTGGGCGCCGATCTCGTGGCGCCCGTGGCTGCGTGGCTCGAACTGGAAGGTCGAATGTTCGACGTCGAAGTGGCCGACAAGGCACTCCTGTAGCTGGTCCAGCAGCTGCGGCGCGTGGCCATCTTGAAAGCAGGTGTCATCGAGTACGACGTGGGCCGAGAGCGCCGGCAGGTCTGAGGTGACGGTCCACACATGCAGATCGTGGATGTCGAGGACGTGTTCGGTCGCCAGCAGGTGGGCCCGGATATCGGCCAGGTCCAGGTCGCTGGGCGCGGCTTCGAAGAGGATCCGTCCCGAGTCGCGCAGCAGGCCCCAGGCGGCGCGCAGCATCAGCCCGACCACCAGCAGCGAGGCCACGGCGTCCGCCCGCTCCCAGCCGGTGGTGATGATGAGGATGGCGGCTATCACTGTGCCGATGAACCCGTACATGTCGGTCAGGATGTGCTGGTAGGCACCCTCGACGTTCAGGCTGGAGCGGTTGGCCTTTGCCAGGGTGGCCGCGGCGACGACGTTGACCACCATGCCGAGAATCGCGACCACCAACACCGCGCCCCCGGCCACCTTGGTGGGATGGATGAGGCGCTGAATGGCTTCAACTGTGATCAGGGCTGAGACGACCAGCAACGAGATGCCATTGCCGGCGGCTGAAAGGATTTCGGCGCGTTTCCAGCCGTAGGTCCACGACCCGGAGGCCGGCCGGGCGGCCAGGCTGATCGCCCATAGCGACGCGCCGAGTGCTCCGATGTCGGAGAGCATGTGGCCGGCATCAGACAGCAGCGCCAGTGAATTCGCCAGGAAGGCGACGACGACCTCGACGACAAGAAAAGCGCTCAGCAGTCCGAGTGCGATCCAGAGGTAGCGGCGGTCAGCGTCGGCACTGGCACCGTGCGAATGCCCGGCTGCGTGCGTGTTTGCAGTTCCGTGAGCGTGGCCGACATCAGTACTCGCGGCGGGCTCGGCGGAGCCGTGATGGTGCTCCGTCTCCGAGCTCACGGGAGTCACGGTAATCGCTCATCCGAAAACGGAAGGCCACTGCGCCGGGATGCGCCCCGCTTTCACTGCGCTCACGACAGCGTCATGGGCAAGCCCACCGGCTTCCAGAATCGCGGTGACCGCTACCTGCGCTCCGGTGGAGGGACGCGGCGGCCGACCGGGAGTGTCACCCCGCAGCGCCTCGGCCCGTGGGGTCGCCGACGGAAGGTCCACCGTCACGGAGACCTCCCCGCACGTCACCGTCGTCGCGATCTCGCCGCTGGCTCCTGCCCCCGCAGCAAACAGCGCATCCGTGACGACGAGCGCGCCCGGTTTGCCGGCGTCATCCGCCGCTACCTGATCAGACTTTCGCCACCGCCGACCAGCGGCCACCCAGCCCAGTGGTTCGGCGAGCTTGACCTGCATCTCGGCCGGCAACCCGAAGGCGCGCGGCGCGTCGTACTTGCGGCCCAGCTCGCGCCACCGGGCCGGCGCACCGGCCTCCTCGAGCGCGTTCAACATCCAACCGTCGGCGTCGATGAGATCCAGCGCGTCTTCCAAGACCCAGGGCGGCGGGGCAGCCGACGTGAGGGCACCCCAATCACCGAAGACCGGCCAGGCCAGCGATTCCAGCTGGCTCGCCGGCGCGTATGCCAGCAATTCCTCCACCCAGATCCAGGCCCCGGCCGGTCGCCGCGAGACCCGGAGGCGGTCGGCAGAGGCCCGGCGTGCCCAGCATTGACGTTCCTCGGCGTCGGTCCAGAGCGCCTCGGCCAGGGTCAAGTCAGGTCCCGAATAGACCAGCTGGCAGGGGGGCCCGGCCTGGCGGACCGCGAGCCGCGAGTTGTGGCCGTCGAGCACCAGACCAGCGACCGGATCAGCCGGATCCCCTGCTATGACGGCGATCCGCTTCCCCGCCGCGTAGCCGGCCTCCGCCTGCGCGTCGGTAAGCAGCGCGGGCGCCCAGCCGGGGAAAGGCATCCCGTCGTCAAGGGCGTAGCTGACGTCGGATCCGCCGAACGCGGCGAACGGTCCTGCAGGCGCGGCCACCGGCCGACCGTAGCGCGCGGTCAGGGATGACACCCTTATGTCCATGGGAGACCTGCGCATCGGTACGGCGTCATGGACCGACCGGACGCTCCTGGAATCAGGCTGGTATCCGCCGGAGGTGAAGACGCCGGAAGCCCGCCTCGCGTACTACGCGGAGCAGTTTCGCGTGGTCGAGGTGGACGCGACGTACTACTCGCTGCCGAGCGAACGCAACAGTGCGCTGTGGGCGGATCGCACTCCCCCCGGGTTCACCTTCGACGTCAAAGCCTTCTCGCTGCTCACCCAGCATCCGACCAAAACGGCCGCACTGCCCAAGGCCTTACGCCCCGACGATGCCAAGTCTCGGGTGTACCTCAAGGACCTTCCGGCGGCGAGCATCGACGAGGTGTGGGACCGGTTTCTGCGCGCCCTCGCGCCCCTCCATGACGCGGGCAAGCTCGGGGCGATTCTGCTGCAATATCCGCAGTGGTTTCCGGGCGGGAAAACCAACCGGCAATACATTCTCGAATGCGCCGAACGGTGCAAGCCGTATCGCGTGAGCGTCGAATTCCGCAACCGCACTTGGATGACACCAGATCGCCAGGACGAGACGCTGGATTTCCTGCGTGGGTACGGGATCTCCTACGTTTGCGTCGATATGCCGCAGGGTTTCACGTCTTCGATTCCGCCCGTCGTTGCCGCCACCGCCGACCTCGCGGTGATGCGCTTCCACGGCCACAACGACAAGGGCTGGACGAGCGGCGACATCTACCAGCGATTCGGCTACCGCTACTCCCCCGAGGAACTCGCCGAATGGGCACCGAAGCTTCGCGAGCTGGCCGCCAACACCAGCGAGACCCACGTCCTCATGAACAACTGCTATCGCAACTACGCCCAGATCAACGGAGCGCAGCTCGCAGCGATGATGCTCTGATGGGTCCCTTTGATGTGCCTCTGGAGGACGAACGAACACAGTTCGACGCGTTCGTCGAGGACTACCGCAGCGCCCTCGAAGTGACCCTCAACGGCCTCACCGAGGAGCAGGCCCGCCGCCACCTCGTGCCCTCCGCAACGACGTTGCTCGGGCTGCTCAAGCATGTCACGTGGATGCAGCGGGTGTGGTTCGAGGAGTGCGTCGGCGGCACGTCCCGTTTGGATCTCGGCCTCGTACCGAACTCAGAGGAGTCCTTCCAGTTCACCGAGGACGACACCGTTGCCTCGGTCACGGCGGCCCACCGGGATGCCTGCGCGAGGGCCCGCAGAGCGGTGGCAGGCCTGCCACTGGAGACGGTCGTGACCGGTCACCGGGCCGGGCCGCGCACACTTCGCTGGGTGTACCTGCAGGTATTGCGAGAGCTGGCCCAGCATTGCGGACACGCCGACATCCTGCGCGAGCAGATTCTCGCCGGCTGAGCTACTGCGACCAGATCTCAGGCCCCTATAGCTGCACGTTTCACGGGAGAATCACCGTCCCCGCTTCCGCTCAGTGGGAGCTGCAGCGGATGGCGCAACGGACTGACTCAAGACAATCCCGATGCATTCTCTGACCGCGCTCCCCGAGGGAATGCGACTACCGGATATGCGCCGGCAAATGCTTCGCATTTATCGATGCGACCTCGCCTCGGTATCCCTGCTTTGCTAAAGACAGGCATCTGCCATGAAGAAGATCATTTTTGCGGCACTAATCGGCGCGGCCGCTTTGACGGGCTGCCAAACGGTGGCCACGGGAAGTAGCGACATCGGCTCCGACGCGCAGAGCTCCGTGACTTCCAATTGCCATGACGCGATCAAGGACGAGCTCAAGGCGCCCGCCACTGCGCACTTCCACGGCGAATCCATGGACCACACGACTGATGGCAGCGGCTACTCGCTGGTCGGCAGCGTCGACTCCGAAAACGGGTTCGGTGCTTTGCTGACGTCAACGTTCATCTGCATCACCGACTCCAGCGGAAGCGTGACGGACAGTCCCTCGCTCATTCCGTCCTGACCATCTCCGACACCAGCCGCCGAACGCGACGGTCGATGTCGTCCACGATGCGACGCACCGTCTCGAGATCCTGACCGGCCGGGTCCTCCACCGTCCAGTCCTCGTAGCGCTTGCCGGGAAAGACGGGGCAGGTCTCACCGCATCCCATGGTGATCACCACGTCGGCACCTTCGACCAGCGCGTGCTCGAGAAGCTTCGGTGTTTCGCCGCCGACGCTGAGCCCGCGTTCGGCGAGAACCTGCGCGACAACCGGGTTGATCCCCCGTCCAGGCTCTGAGCCTGCGGATCTGACTTCGACTGCTCCGGCGGCGTAATGCTCCGCCAGCACCTTCGCAGCGACGGACCGACCAGAGTTGTGGATGCAGGCGAACAGCACGATCGGTGTGGTCACGATGCTCCTTGGGGTAGGCGCTCCTGACCTTCGGAGTCGCTCGCGGACGGATAGAGCAGGAGGATCAGCGCCGCCCCCACCAAGCCGCCGATAATTTGAGCCCCGATGAACCCCGGAACCGACAACGGCTGAATGCCCGCAAAGGAGTTCGAGAACATCCGGCCGATCGTGATGGCGGGATTGGCGAAGCTGGTCGATGAGGTGAAGAAGTAGGCAGCCCCGATGTAGGCACCGACCGCGGCCGGGGCCAGGTGAGCGCGACCGGACCGCGCCAGCGAGAAAATGACCAGCAACAGCCCTGCTGTCGCGACCACTTCGGCGAGCCAATGCGCGCCCGACGTTCGGTCCTTGTCGCTGATGCTCACGGCCGAACCGGCGAACATCAGGTTTGCCAGGATCGCTCCCCCGATGCAGCCGGCAACCTGCACGGGAAGGTAGGCCAGCGCGTGACGCCAGCTCACACCGCCGAGGGAGGCGTCAACGAAAGACACGACGGGGTTGAGATGGGCGCCGCTGACCGGGCCCACCATCAGGATGATCGCGAACAACCCCACGGCCGTAGCAGCGGCGTTTTCGAAGAGTTGAAGACCCGCGTTGGCCGGTGAGAGCCGTTGCGCAGCAATTCCCGAACCGACCACCACTGCCGCCAAGAAGCCACAGCCCACGAACTCGGCGAGCAGCCGACGCGGAAGCGGGACCACCATCCTCAGCAGCAGTCGGCGCCGCAGCCGAGGCTCTCGCTCCCGGGAGAGTCAGCCAGCACCGTGTAGACCTCCCACGGCGCGCCATTCGGATCGTTGACCCACACTTTGTCCTGCACCGCATAGCAGCAAGTGGTGTTCTGCTGAACGAGGGTGTCCAGGCTTTCACCGGCGAGGCGGGCCGTCGCGGCCACCACTTCGGCGGGTGTCTCCACCTCGACGCCGAGGTGGTTGAGGGCTCCGGCCACACCTTCACCCCGCTGGTCGTCCTCGATCAGGACCAGCTTGAGCGGCGGCTCGTCGAGGGCGAAATTGGCATAGCCCGGACGACGTTTGGCGGGCTGCGCCGCAAAGAGCTTGCTGTAGAAGTCGACGGCAGCATCGATGTCAACGACGTTCAGCGCCAGTTGCACTCGGGACATGTAGGGCCTCCTCGAACTGCGGCATTTAATAGACATTGAATAGACAACCGTCTATGCGTTGACCGTGCCGCATAGATAGACGGTTGTCAATGCATGGCCTAGAATCGCGTCCATGCCCGCGCCCGCAGCACTGCCCTTGCTGGAGGAGGCCGCCTGCTGCACCTCCCTGTCAGCGGAACCACTGGACCGCCGGCAGGCGGAACGGCTCGCCGGACTGCTGAAGGCGGTCGCCGACCCGACGCGCCTGCAGCTCATGAGCCTGGTTGCGGCTGCCGGCGACGGCGAGGCCTGCGTATGTGACCTGACCAGCCCCCTCGGGCTCACCCAGCCCACCGTCTCCCACCACCTCAAGGTGCTCGTGGACGCCGGCCTTCTGACACGCGATCAACGCGGGACCTGGGCTTACTATTCGCTCGTCAAAGAGCGCCTGGAAGACATCAGGACGCTGCTTTCCGTCCCTTAGCGATACCGTCGGGAGGGTGCCGCTGCAGCTGCTGGTCTTGCGTCACGGGCATGCCGAGCACGAGCTCCCGGCGTCGGGCGGCGGAGACTTTGCCCGGCCCCTGCGTCCCAAAGGGATCCGCCTTGTCGGCGCGCTGGCGCCGCGGGTCCGAGGACTGCATCCGGATCTGGTGCTCAGCTCGCCTTCCACCCGTACCAGAGAGACGGTCGATCACCTCGATCTGACTGCACCCGTCGAATACCTGGAACCGCTTTACGCCGCCGACGCCGATGAGCTCCTCGATGCCGTACGCGAGCTGGCGGCCCGAGCCACTCCCCCGGCGACCGTCCTGCTGGTCGGACACAACCCTGGAGTGCACCAGCTGGTCCTGGAGCTGACCGATGGTGATCAACTGCCCGGCTTCCCCCCTTCGGCTTTGGCGGTGCTCGCCTTGGACATCGACGACTGGTCGCAGGCCGAGACCGGGGTCGGTCGATTGACGGCGTTGCACCTGCCGGATGAACCTCGCAGCTGACGGATTGCCAGTACCCGAGCTACCAGTGGCCGTTCTCCCGCGACAGACACAGCTATCCCGTACGCCTGCTCCGCTGCTCGTTGTCGGTGCGGTCGTCTCGGTGCAGGTCGGGGCAGCGCTGGCTACGCACGTCATCGCCGACGTCGGCCCGGCAGGTGCCACGGCCTTGCGCCTGGTGTTCGCCGCCATCGTGCTCGGGGTCATCTGGCGTCCGCATATCCCGCGCTCCGCGCTGCCGCTGGTTGCGCTCTACGGGCTGACGCTCGGAGTGATGAACCTGCTCTTCTACGAGGCACTTGCGCGGGCACCTCTCGGGGTAGTGGTGACGGTCGAATTCCTCGGCCCGCTCGGGGTCGCGGTCGCTGGATCCCGGCGGCCCCGCGACGGCGCCGTAGTAGCCCTCGCGGGGATCGGCATTCTGCTGCTCGCGCGTGGCGGCGGCGGGGTGAACGACCTGGGCGTCCTGCTGGCTGCGCTGGCCGGCGCCTGCTGGGCGGCGTACATCCTGGTGTCGGCCGCCGTCGGAAGCAGACACCCTGGCACGGCGCCACTGGCGCTCGCAATGATCCTGGCGGCCTTGGTGACGCTGCCCTTCGGCGCTGCGCAAGCCGTGCACGCAGACGCCCACTCACTGCTGCTGGCAGCGGGCGTTGGAATCTTGTCGAGCGCACTGCCCTACACATTGGAGCTCGAGGCGCTGCGCCGCCTGCCCGCACGAATCTTCGGTGTGCTGATGAGCATGGAACCGGCCGTCGCGGCGCTGGCCGGGCTCATCATCCTGAGCCAGCAGCTCACCGCCCGCCAGTGGGTCGGGATCGGCTGCGTCACCGTGGCCTGTGTGACAGTCACCTTCAGCAGGCGGCGAACCGCGGCCCTTTTCTGACCGGTTCTGAGCGGTTTGCCGGATCTGGCAGGCGCTTCACCCCCGGGTCAGTGATCAAACAAAGCGCGCCTGCGCCGTTTACCGCGACTGACGCTGGACACTCGTGTCACGATCTGGCGTACTGCCGAATCGATGAGGTCGCCCGCCCCCCGGCGCGGCTTGCGAGAGGAACGGTATGAGCACCGACAGCCAGGGCCGCCCACTGTCCGATGACGGGCAATGGGCATGGAGCGGCACCGAGTGGGTGCCGGCTGCGGGCGGCGAAATCCCCGCCGACGCGACTGGGGCAGGCGCACCACAGGCCCCGGACCACGGCGCCGCCGGCGACCCGGACGACGTTGGGGCAACCAGGATCATCCAGTCGCCCCTCGCTGGCGCCTCGTCGGCTGGTGAGACCTACGTCGGCGTGCCTCCCGCCGACCAGACCGCGGTAGCCGGCTCCCCAGCAGCGGCTGCAGCTGCGGCCCCCACCGGCGACACTCCCCAGGGCCCCGGCTGGGACACGGTCCCGAAGGCACCGAAGAATTCGCGCAAGACGGTCATCGCCTTGATCGTCGGCGTCCTGGTGATCGCTGCCGTGGTCATAATCCTGGTCTTCACCCTGGGAGGAGGCGGCAATAAGGGCCCCTCCGGCGCCTTCAAGTGCACGACGCCAAACGTGAGCGGGTCCGGGACCATCACGTTCACGAGTTCCACCGATTACACGCTCAGCGACGGTGGCAAAGGCGGCAAATACAGCTACTCGGACAACAAGCTGCTGTTCACCAGCGGAAGCCTGGCGAACACCACGACGACCTACCGCGGCAAGACCTTCCAGCTCACGGTTCAGGGCCAGAATCTGACCTGCAAGCAGTAGCGACGGGGTGCGGGGCCGGCGCCTACTGATGGGGTGCCGGCCTCCTGCTCACATACTGGCGATCAGCTTGTCGACCCGCTCGTCGACCGAGCGGAACGGGTCCTTGCACAGCACGGTGCGCTGCGCCTGGTCGTTCAGCTTCAAGTGCACCCAGTCGACGGTGAAATCCCGACGGCGCTCCTGAGCCCGGCGAATGAACTCGCCGCGAAGGCGCGCCCGGGTGGTCTGCGGCGGGATCGACTTGGCCGCGAAAATGTCGAGGTCACGGCATACCCGGGCGACGGCACCGGCGCGTTCAAGCTTGTAGTAGAGCCCTCGTTCGCGGTGGATGTCGTGATACTTCAGGTCGACCTCCGCCACCCGCGGAGACGAAAGCGGCAGCCCATGCCTGGCCTGGAACCGATCAATCAACGTGTATTTGGTGATCCAGTCGATCTCGCGGTCGACCAGGCCGAAGTTGCTGGTCTCCACAGCTTCCAGGGTGCGTCCCCACAAGTCGATGACCTGCTTGGCGACGGCGTCGCCCCCGCGGCGGTCGATGAAATCGGCGGCCTTCTTGTGGTACTCGCGCTGGATCTCCAAAGCCGTCGCCTCGCGCCCGTTGGCGAGCTTCACCTTGCGTTGGCAGGTGATGTCGTGGCTGACCTCACGGATGGCCCTGATGGGATTTTCCAGCGTGAGGTCGCGCATCACCACCCCCGCCTCGATCATGCGCAGGACCAGATCGGTGGAGCCGACCTTGAGCAGGGTCGTCGTCTCGCTCATGTTGCTGTCACCGACGATGACGTGCAGCCGGCGGAAACGCTCGGCATCAGCATGCGGCTCGTCGCGGGTGTTGATGATCGGCCGGCTTCTGGTGGTGGCCGACGACACCGACTCCCAGATGTGCTCCGCCCGTTGGCTGATGCAATAGACGGCACCCCGTGGCGTTTGCAAGACCTTGCCCGCTCCGCAGATCACCTGCCGCGTGACCAGGAAAGGCACCAGGACGTCGGCCAACCGGCTGAATTCGCCGTGGCGTCCGACCAGATAGTTCTCGTGACAGCCGTAGGAGTTACCGGCGGAGTCGGTGTTGTTCTTGAACAGGTGCACATCCCCGGCGATGCCCTCTTCGCGAAGGCGTCGCTCGGCTTCGACGAGCAAGCCTTCCAGGATGCGCTCGCCGGCCTTGTCGTGAGCCACCAGATCGATCAGCGAGTCGCACTCGGGGGTGGCGTATTCGGGGTGGCTACCGACGTCGAGGTAGAGCCGGGCACCGTTACGCAGGAAGACATTGCTGCTGCGACCCCAGGAGACGACCCGGCGGAAAAGGTAACGGGCCACCTCGTCCGGGGAGAGCCGGCGCTGACCACGAAAGACGCAGGTGACCCCGTACTCGTTCTCAAGTCCGAAGATCCTGCGGTCCACGGTCCTCCAATATGGAACGGGTCAGGATGTACGCACCTGCAGCGCATCAGCAGGGCGCGTTATCCGACCGCTCGGGGTAGAGCCTCCCCCACCCTATGGCGACTATGTGAACTTAGACGGACCAGCCACGCGGCTAGGCCGTGGCGTCGGCCTCGGCTTCACCTTTCAGCAGGCGCTCCAGGTGCGAACCGGTGATCCGCCGGAAGCAACGCCGTGGCCGGCTGCGCTCGAGAACGGCGACCTCGAGGGTGCCTGCTGACAGCCGTCGCTCGCCGTTGTTGGGGGTCGTATTGGCCGGCTGTCCGGCGCCTGGTGCGGGGAGCACCTGACCTGCCGTACCGGCCTCCAAAGCGTGCACCGCAACCGCGACGGCAGCGGCAAGAGAGGCGTTCGCGTCGTGGTTGTCACGAAGGTGCTGCGCCACCGTGTCAGCCTGGCCGCCCATCGCCACGAAGCCCTGCTCATCGGACACCGAGCCGTCGTAGGTGAGCCGGTAGATCTGGTCATCCTCGGCCGTCTGCCCGACCTCTGCGACGACGATCTCCACCTCATACGGCTTCTGGTTCTCAATGAAGATCGAGCCCAGAGTCTGCGCATAAGCGTTAGCGAGAGCGCGGCCGGTCACGTCACGTCTGTCGTACGCGTAGCCGCGCATGTCGGCGAGACGGACACCAGCGACCCGCAGGCTTTCGAACTCGTTGTAGCGGCCCACAGCGGCGAGGGCGATGCGGTCGTAGATCTCGCTGATCTTGTGCAACGCCTTTGACGGATTCTCGGCCACGAAGGCGATGCCGCCCTCATAGGTGAGGACGACGTTGCTGCGACCGCGCGAGATCCCCTTGCGGGCGTACTCCGACCGGTCCCGGACGATCTGCTCAGGACTGGTGTAGAACGGCGTGGTCACGTCAGCCCCCCGGGTTGGTCATGCGCTGGTCAACAACGTCTTGCACGACCTCGCCCACCTCGGGGTCCGGCAATCGCCGGTAGCCCTCGTCGGTGACCGATGCGACCACGGGATAGATCCGCCGTGTGAGGTCAGGGCCGCCGGTAGCCGAGTCGTCGTCGGCAGCGTCGTAAAGCGCCTCGACAGCGACGTGGATCGCTTCGGGCTCGGAAAGCCCTTCGTGGTAGAGCTTTTTCATCGCGCCGCGGGCGAAAACCGAGCCTGAGCCGACGGAGTAGAAGCTGTGCTCCTCATACCGTCCGCCGGTCACGTCGTAGGAGAAGATCCGGCCTGCATTCGTCTCCAGATCAAAGCCCGCAAAGAGCGGCACGACGGCCAGCCCTTGCATCGCGAGCCCCAGATTGCCGCGGATCATCGTGGAAAGCCGATTCGCCTTGCCCTCGAGGGAAAGGACGGTGCCCTCGATCTTCTCGTAGTGCTCGAGCTCGACCTGAAAGAGGCGGACCATCTCCACCGCGATCCCCGCCGTGCCGGCGATGCCGACCGCGGAGAATTCGTCGCCCTGGAAGACCTTCTCGATGTCGCGTTGGGCGATCAGATTGCCCATGGTCGCCCGTCGATCACCGGCCATCACGACGCCACCCGGATGCACGACCGCCACGATCGTCGTTCCGTGGGGCACCTCGGGGACGGCCGTCGCAGGCAGCCGACGGGATCCGGGAAGCAGCTCGGGAGCTGCGGAGGCCAGGAAGTCAGTGAACGATGCGCTGCCCGACGTCATGTACGCATCCGGCAAACGCGCGCCATCTGCGAATCGCTCCCGCACTCCATGGCTCCTTCTCCGCTCGCGCGGCTCTGTATGACCGATCTGTGGGCGCACCGAACGTCAACTTCTGGTGCCCGACATGCCGGTACTCGTTCGCCCCAGTCCACCACACCGGCAGAGCGCCCGCGTCACCTGCATACCTATGGCTGGGTAGTGCTACTGGCCGCCCTTTTGGATGTAGCCCCGGACGAACTCCTCGGCGTTTTCCTCGAGGACCTCGTCGATGTCGTCCAGGAGAGCGTCGACGTCATCGGAGAGCTTCTCGTGACGTTCCTGGACGTCGGACTGGGCCTCGTCCTGCTCGGCTACCTCGTCGGACTCGTCGCGGCGCTTTGATGCGCGCTGCTGGCCCCCACCGTCGCTGCTTGCCATGCAACCTCCTCATAAGCTTGCAATCTGACCCTATGTCGGGTCGACCCCTGCGCCACCTCACTTGATAGCAGGCGGCCGTAATCCACTCGCCCGATTACCGGCTCGGTTCAGCGGCCGGCAAGGGCATCAAGCAGATCAACCGCGCGGGGACAACGGTCAAGCAGGGCGCCCACGTGTGCTTTGGTGCCGCGCAGCGGCTCCAGCGTCGGGACCCGCTGCAAAGTCTCGCGACCGACGTCGAAGATGACGGAATCCCACGAAGCCGCTGACACCTCGGCGGCATATTTGGACAGGCACCGACCGCGAAAGTATGCCCGGGTGTCCTCCGGCGGCTCGGTGACGGCGCGTTCGACCTCGGCCTCGTCGACGAGCCGATCGAAGCGTCCGGTCGACACGAGCCGGTTGTAGAGGCCCTTGTCCTGGCGGACGTCGCTGTACTGCAGGTCGACCAGCTGCAGGCGCGGCGAGCTCCAGTCGAGACCGTCACGCTCCCGGTAGCCCTCGAGAATGGCGAGCTTGGCGACCCAGTCCAGCTCCCGCGACAAGCTCATCGGCTCGGCCTCCAGCCGCACCAGTGTCGACTCCCATCGCGCCAGCACGTCACGGGTCTGCTCGTCCGCGTCGCTACCCCAACGGTCTTCGACGAACTTGCGGGCCTGCTCCAGGTATTCCATCTGCAGCTGGACGGCCGTCATGGTGCGGCCGTCGCGCATCGTGATCAGCTTGCTGAGCGTCGGATCGTGGCTGATGCCGCGAAGGGTGGCGACCGGTGACTCCATCGACAGGTCGGCCACCAGCCAGCCGGCCTCGATCATCGAGATCACCAGCGAGGTCGTACCCACCTTCAGATACGTCGAGATCTCGCTCATGTTCGCGTCGCCGATAATCACGTGCAGGCGGCGGTACTTCTCGGGATCGGCATGGGGCTCGTCACGGGTGTTGATGATCGGGCGCTTGAGCGTCGTCTCGAGTCCGACCTCGACCTCGAAAAAGTCAGCCCGCTGGCTCAGTTGGAAGCCATGGCTGCGGCCGTCCGCACCGATTCCCACCCGTCCGGCGCCGCAGACGACCTGGCGGCTCACGAAAAAAGGGATGAGGTGGCGGATGATCTCGGCGAACGACGTGCTGCGCGACATCAGGTAGTTCTCGTGACACCCATACGAGACGCCTTTGTTGTCGGTGTTGTTCTTGTAGATGTTGACCGGCGAGGTGCCCGGCACAGAAAGGGCCCTCCGGGCCGCCTCGGCGATGATCCGCTCCCCCGCCTTGTCCCACAGGACGACGTCGCGCGGGGATGTGACCTCCGGCGTCGAATATTCGGGGTGTGCGTGGTCGACATAGAACCGGGCGCCGTTAGTGAGGATCAGATTGGCCAGGCCGAGATCGTCTTCATTGGCAGGGGCGGAAGGATCTGCCAGCGGCGCGACCGCAGCGTCAAAGCCGCGGGCATCGCGAAGCGGCGATTCCTCTTCGAAATCCCAGCGTGCGCGGGATTTGGCCGAGGTGCGTGACGCGTAACTATTCACCACCAGCGACGAGGCCTGCATGGCGTTCATCGACGGAGCAGCGGGCACGGAGATGCCATACTCCGTTTCCGAACCCATGACGCGCCGCACGCTCATGTCTTGAGACTAGGCGTCAAGGCCAGGATCGGCGCGCCTAAGCGCCGCTTGGATGTGGCGCGGCGCACCTTTTTGACCCCGCCATACCGCGGGCGATCGGGCTTAATAGCCGCCGCGACCACCGTGGGCACCGTGGGCACCGTGGGCACCGTGGGAATGGCCACCTGGTCCACCGTAAGCACCGTGCCCGTGTCGCCGGCCGTGGGAAGGCCCGCCGTGATGGCGACGCGCCCCGCCGGCCAGAAACACCCAGGCGAACGGAATCAGGATCAGCCCGGGTGGCAACGCCAGGCTGTGCATCAACACGGCGACGGCGATCAGGACGACGGGAAGGGCATAGATCGGATGGAAGCGAGGACGCCGGCGACCCGCCATGACGGCCGCAGGTGCCCTAGCCGCTGCGGCCGGTGCGGCCGCTGCCTGCTCGACCGGAAGGTCCACAAAGAGTGCGGACAGCTCCCCCGCCGTGCGTGCGGCCCACGCCTGCGCCAGCCGCTCGTCCAGCTCATCCCACGTCAGCCGCCCGGCCGCGAAGTGCGCCTGCAACTGCGTCGCGGCGTCCTGTCGCTCCGCATCACCCACGCGCACCTGCGCCGCGGAGACGCGGGCGGGTGCCGGCAGGCGCTCCGAATGGGGATTAGTGGTGTCGTCCACGCCGCCTCCGGTTGCTCGCGACTCAGTTATTGCAGGCCCTCAGCACACGATCTCTTGCACTGTAAGCATCATTACATTGCATGACGCTGAGAAACCAGTGGGAGGTTGCCCTTTCACCGGCAACACGCCGGTCAGCGCCAGCGAAACCGCAACCTGCGCCACGCGTTACAGGTATTGGCCCGTGTTAGCGATCGTGTCGATGGACTTGCCGGCCTGGTTGCCCTTGCCGCCCGTGACCAGGGTGCGGATGTAGACGATCCGCTCCCCCTTCTTGCCGCTGATGCGGGCCCAGTCGTCGGGGTTAGTGGTGTTGGGCAGGTCTTCGTTCTCCTTGAACTCGTCCAGGCAGGCAGCGAGCAGGTGAGACACCCGCAGCCCCTTCTGGCCGGTCTCGAGGAAGGCCTTCACCGCCATCTTCTTGCCGCGGGCGACGATATTTTCGATCATCGCGCCGGAGTTGAAGTCCTTGAAGTAGAGGACCTCCTTGTCACCATTGGCGTAGGTGACCTCCAAGAAGCGGTTTTCGTCGGACTCGTCATACATCCGCTCGACGACCCGCTGGATCATGCCCGCGCAGGTGGCTTCACGATTGCCGGCGTGCTCGGCGAGGTCGTCCTCGTGCAGCGGCAGGATCGGGATGACGTACTTGGAGAAGATGTCGCGCGCCGACTCCGCGTCGGGCCGCTCCACCTTGATCTTCACGTCGAGACGGCCGGGCCGCAGGATCGCGGGGTCGATCATGTCTTCGCGGTTGGACGCGCCGATGACGACGACATTCTCCAGCAGCTCGACTCCGTCGATCTCCGCCAAAAGCTGAGGAACGATCGTGTTTTCGACGTCTGAGCTGACTCCGCTGCCCCGGGTGCGGAAGATCGAGTCCATCTCGTCGAAGAAGACGATGACGGGCATGCCCTCGGACGCCTTCTCCCGCGCCCGCTGGAAGACGAGCCGAATCTGGCGCTCGGTCTCGCCGACGTATTTGTTGAGCAGCTCCGGGCCCTTGATGTTCAGGAAGAAGGCGCGGCCATCACCCTTGCCGCTCTGCTCGGCGACCTTCTTGGCCAGCGAATTGGCGACCGCCTTCGCGATCAGCGTCTTGCCACACCCTGGAGGGCCGTAGAGCAGCACGCCCTTCGGAGGCTTGAGGTGGTGCTCCTTGAAGAGCTCCTTGTGCAGGAAAGGAAGCTCGACGGCGTCTTGGATGGATTCGATCTGGGCCGCCAGGCCACCGATGGCGGTGTAGGCCACATCCGGCACCTCTTCGAGGACGAGCTCCTCGACCTCGGACTTCGGCACGCGCTCGTAAGCCCAACCGCTTCGGGTATCGACAAGCAGCGAATCCCCGGACCGCAACACGCCCTCCTGCAGCGGAGCCGCGAGATGCACGACGCGCTCCTCATCGGCGTGGGCGACCACGAGCGCCCGGTCTCCGCCATCGAGGACCTCTTTGAGCAGCACGACCTCGCCCTGGCGTTCGAACTCGAGCGCCCGGACGACGTTCATCGCCTCGTTGAGCATGACCTCCTGGCCACGCTGGAGCTCCGGAACATCAACCGCCGGCGACACCGTGACGCGCAGCTTGCGCCCCTGGGTGAACACGTCGACCGTGTCGTCCTCGTGCGCGGCGAGGAAAACGCCGTAGCCGCTCGGCGGCTGGGCGAGCTTGTCGACCTCTTCTTTGAGCGCGACGACCTGATCACGCGCCTCGCGAAGGGTCGCGACGAGCTTCTCGTTCTGGCCCACCAGCGCCCGCAAACGAGACTGGGTCTCCGACAGCCGCTCCTCGAGCATCCGGGTGACCCGGGGCGACTCGGTGAGCCTGCCGCGCATCCCCGCGATCTCCTCTTCGAGGAACGCGATGTGCGTCTTGAGCTCGGCAACCTCCTTCTCGGAAATCGCCAACGCTCGTTCAATCGCCTGTGGATCAGACGGGCCATCCGTGCCGCGCCCGCCCGTACCTGAACGAGGACCAGCCACAGCCGTCACCTCCCCGATCGGGTCGAAACCCCACACTAACCGTCCGACCGCGTGACCGGCGACAGCAATGCCGCCAACAAGCCCGCCTGTCGGTTGTGCTTCAAGCGCAATCATGTCAGCGGCTACGACAGAAACGCAGATTGCAGCGCCGATCACATTCAGGTTGCTAGCGTCGAGGCATGCGCGTTTACGTCGACCAGGACAAGTGCACCGGCGACGGGTTGTGCGTGCAGTACGCGAAAGCGGTGTTCGAGTTCGACATCGACGGCCTCGCCTACGTCAAAGGGCCCGATGGAGAGCTGCAGACCGCGGTAGGCGCCACGGTCGACGTCCCCGCGAGCTTGCAGCTGGAAGTGATCGACGCCGCCGAGCAGTGCCCCGGCGAGTGCATCTACGTGACGTCGGCCGACGGTTCGGTGATCGGCGGCCCGGCCGCCTGATCCGCCGCGTCCTGAGCCCGAGTTTCCTGAGCTTGGGTGGCCGGACGGGCTCCCTTGGCGGGGCGGGTTCGACGGATGGGGGGCCTGATTCCGGGTGCCATCCGGCGCGCCGTCATCAGGAAGCCGGTGTGTCCCACCATGCGGTGATCCGGGCGCACCGCCAGCCCGTCGACGTGCCAGCCGCGTTGCATGCTCTCCCAGGAGGCCGGTTCGGCGTAGGCCTGCGATTCGCGGACCGCCTCGACCAACCGTGAGAGCTGCGTCGTCGTGGCCACGTAACCGCACAGCACTCCACCCGGGATCAGCGCGGGCGTCACCGCCGGGAGCACCTCCCAGGGCGAGAGCATGTCGAGCACCACACGGTCGACTTCCGGTAGCGGCGGGCCACCCAGCGCCTCCGGGTCGCCGACATCACCCACGCGGCACTCCCACGCCGGGTGCAGACCCGAGAAGAACATCTCCACGTTGCGCGCGGCGATCTCCGCGAAGTCGGCTCGCCGCTCGTAGGAGGTCACCCGGCCGGTATCGCCGACCGCGCGGAGCAGAGAGCACGACAGCGCGCCGCTGCCCGCCCCGGCCTCCAGCACCCGAGCACCCGGAAACACGTCAGCGAACGCCACGATCTGAGCCGAGTCCTTCGGGTAGACGACGGTGGCTCCCCGCGGCATCGACAGCACGAAGTCAGACAGCAAAGGGCGGAAAGCGACATAGGGGGTGCCCCCCGTGCTGACCACGACGACCCCCTCCGGGCGCCCGATCAGGGCGTCGTGGGAGATCGCGCCCTTGTGGGTGTGGAACTGCTTGCCGGCGACCAGTTCAACGGTGTGTTTGCGGCTCTTGTCGTCGGTGAGCTGAACCCGGTCGCCCACCGCGAAAACGCCGCGGCGGTTGCGCTCACCCGCGACGACTGCTGCCGATTCCTGGCACTCGCCTTGCTTCGCGGTGGACTGCGGCTCGCTCACCAGCGAGGCGTGAGTCGAGCGGCGGCGGCCGGATCGATGCGGGCCACGACGTCGACCATGACCAGCACTCCGCTGGGCTGACCGTCCTCGCCGTAAACCACGTACTCAGAAGCCGGGGAGGCCGCCAGTCGGTCCATCAACTCCTGGCCGCCCAACGATTCGGGGATACGCATGCCGTCCTCGATCGGGCGAGAAACCTGGTTGATCGTCGTCCAGGGCCTTCGCTCCGGCGGCACAGCATCCGCCGCAGCACCGTTCATCACAGCCCACGGCCGGCCACTGCTGTCGGCCACGATCACTGCCGTGACGTTTTCCGCCTGAGCCCGCCGAAGTGCCTCTGACAGCGGCAGGTTCGCCTCCACGGTGACGGCTTTGCGCGCGGCGCCGTGCGCGGTGAGCGAGGGGACATTCTCCACGATCCGGCCGCGCTTGAGGGCGTTGCCGGCGCCCAGCCCGATCATTGCCGCGATCAAGATCACGACGATGTTCGCGCCTTGCGATCCGGACCGCGTTCCGTGCAGCCAGTAGAGGACCAGACCGGCGGCGACCACGAACCCGGCGTATGCGGCCGCCCGGGTGGCCTTGTTGCGATCGCCGGTGACCTTCCAGATGGCAGCGGCGAAGGCCGCTCCCCCGTCCAAGGGCGGCCCGGGCAACAGATTGAGCACGCCGAGTGCCACGTTCGTCCAGGCGACGCCGAACGCAAAGACGCCCAGGCTGGTGTTCGGATCTATCGACGCGTACCAGATCCAGGCCGGAATCCCGATGAGCAGATTGACAAGCGGGCCGGATACCGAGACCACGAATCCGCTCAAGGCGGTCTCGGGCTCCGCCCGATACTCGGTGAGCCCGACGAAGCCGTAAATGGTGATTCCGAAGACCTCGAAGTGAAACCCCTGCGCGGTGAGGGCATGGCCCAGCTCGTGCAGGATGATGCTGATCAGCGTGATGACCGCGATGATCGCGGCGACCGTGTAAGTGCGCCCGTTGGACTGGGTAAGCAAAAACCGGTTTCGCGCGATCTGATCGAACTGGGCACCCAGGAAAAGCAGGAAAACGATGCTGATCGGCGAGATGTAGATCGGAACGTGATGAACGGTGAGCACCCGCAGGCCGCGCCCCGGCATGGCGCGCGGCGCGGGAGGTTTCGGGTCCGTCACACCGCTCATGGTGTCAGACAAGTCTGCTAGGCCCGCTCAGCCACTTGCAGATGCGGCGATCTGTCGGTTATGGCCCGTACCGTGATCGCGTGAGCAGCGCCGCCACTTTCAGTGCACCCCCGGCTCCCGCGGCCGTTCGAGCCGTCGCCGTCACCAAGGAATACGGCAGCGGCGAAACGAAGGTGTCAGCCCTGCGCCAAGTCACCGTCGACTTTCCGGCCGGAGTCTTCTCCGCGATCATGGGCCC
The DNA here is from genome assembly GCA_963737695.1 of uncultured Actinomycetota bacterium. Taxonomy (GTDB): domain Bacteria; phylum Actinomycetota; class Actinomycetes; order Frankiales; family Frankiaceae; genus DATAZK01. Next base: position 272,207 of record CAVTTQ010000008.1, on the reverse strand, counting down.
GTCCGGATCAGGCAAGTCGACGCTCATGCACTGCCTCGCCGGGCTCGACAGTGTCACCTCGGGACAGGTCTGGCTTGCCGGCGGCGGCGGGGCGCCGCCGGTCGAGCTTTCCTCGCTGTCGGACAAGAAGCTGACCAAGCTGCGACGTGACCGGATCGGTTTCATCTTCCAGCAGTTCAATCTGCTGCCGACCCTCACCGCGGCCGAAAACATCCGACTGCCGATGGACATCTCCGGGCGCAAGATCGACCGCGCCTGGATGACTCAGGTCGTCGCGACCCTCGGGCTCAGCGACCGGCTCAAGCACAAGCCCACAGAACTGTCCGGCGGCCAGATCCAACGGGTCGCGTGCGCCCGGGCGCTGGTGTCAAAACCCGCCGTCATCTTCGCCGACGAGCCGACCGGAAACCTGGATTCGCGGTCCAGCATCGAAGTGCTCGGGTTCCTGCAGCGTTCGGTTCGCGAACTCGGCCAGACCGTGATCATGGTGACGCACGACCCCATGGCGGCCTCCTTCTCCGATCAGGTGATCTTCCTGACCGACGGCCAGATCGTGGACGGGATGCAAGGCCCCACGGCCGAATCGGTGCTCGACAGGATGAAGTCGCTCGACGCTGCCGGCCAGGCCCAACGCTAGTGCTACGCGTCACGCTCAAAGGCCTGCTGGCGCGCAAGGTCCGGCTGCTGCTGTCCGCGATCGCCGTCGTCCTGGGGGTGGCGATGGTGTCGGGCACATACGTGCTGACCGACACCATCGGCAACGCGTTCGAGAACCTCTTCGCGTCGGTCAACCGCAACACGGCGGTCGCGGTACGTGGCACGACCGGTGCCGGTTTCAGCGACACCAGCTCGCAGGCTGATCGGGCCGCTCTACCCGAGTCATTGCTGCCCAAGGTGCGAGCTGTCGATGGGGTACGTGAGGCCGAGCCGGAGGTCTCGGGCTCGGCGACGATCTTCGATCCGGCGACGGACCAGCCCGTGACGAACCTCGGCGCGCCGGGGCTCGGGCACAACTACTCCGGCAGCCCCCTTTCCACGCTCACCTTGCGGGCGGGCAGCGCGCCGCAAGGCGCCTCCCAGATTGCGGTCGACCGCGGCACCTTCGACAAGGTTCACCTCACCCTCGGCGAGCAGGTCCAGATCCAGGCCGGCACCCAGCCAGCGCGCCGTTACGCGGTTGTCGGGGTCGTCACGATCGGCGACGTCAACAGCCTCGGTGGGGCGACCCTGACCGTCTTTGACACGACAACCGCCCAACGGGTCCTGCTGACACCCGGCAAGCTGAGCCAGATCACCGTCGCCGCCGAAACCGGAGTCTCGCAGGCGGTGCTCGCCGCGCGCATCAAAGCCGTAGTCGGAAAGTCAGCCGATGTCGTCACCGGCGATCAGTTGACGCAAGAGACTTCGAACGGCATCAAGAGCGGGCTCGGCTTCTTCACGCTGATCCTGCAGGTTTTCGGTGGCGTTGCCCTTGTCGTTGGCCTCTTCATCATCGCTAACACCTTCTCCATGCTGATCGGACAACGCGCGCGTGAGCTGGCGCTGCTGCGCGCGATCGGCGCGAGCCGGGCACAAGTCGTCCGTTCCGTCATTTTCGAAGGCTTGGCCGTCGGAATCGTCGGCTCTGTGGTCGGCCTGGCTGCGGGAATCGGCATCGCGATCGGGGTGAAGAAGGCATTCAGCGCCGCCGGGGTCGACATCCCTTCGACCGGGATCGTGATCGAATCCCGCACCGTCATCGTGGCCCTGGTGCTCGGCATTGTCGTGACCACGCTGGCCGCCCTGGCACCGGCGATCCGCGCCAGCCGGGTACCTCCCGTCGCCGCGATGTCGGAGACCTACGTCTTGCCCACGCGATCGCTGCGGCAACGCGGAGCACTCGGACTGGCATTCGGCGTGGCCGGGTTGGCGGTCCTCTTCACGGGGACGGCGCACACCGGCTCCAAAGGCGCCCAAACCGTCGGCGTGGGAGCCCTGCTGGTACTTGTTGCCGTCGTCATCCTTGCGCCGCTGGCGGCCGGTCCCGTGGTGCGGGGCCTGGGAGCCCCGATCCGCAGGCTGTTCGGGACCGTGGGTGTGCTGTCGAGCACCAACGCCTCACGCAATCCCCGCCGCACCGCAGCGACGGCCTCCGCGCTGATGATCGGCCTGGCGCTGATCACGACGGTCAGCGTGCTCGCGTCATCGGTGAAGAAATCGGTCGGAACGCTCGTCAGCGAGGGAACGGGAGCCAGCTTCATCCTGCTCGGCTCCGGAACCCAGGCGCTTCCCAACACCTTGTCCGGCGACCTGAACGGAAAGCCTGGCATCCAGGCAGCGAGCGGCATCGCGATCGTGCCGATCCGCATCAACGCGGTGAAAGGTGCCGCGACCGCCACGGATCCGGCGGCGATCAAGGACAACATCCTGCTCAGCCCGGAATCGGGCGACCTCAATTCGCTGGGCCCCTCGACCATCCTGATCAGCAAAAAGATCTCGGACGAGCACCACTGGAAGGTCGGCTCCGTGCTGCCGCTCGCTTTCTCGGAGGGCGGCCGCACCCCACTGCGCGTCTCCGGGATCTACAAGGAGAACCAGCTCGCCGGTGACTACCTCATCGACCGGGAGGTGGCCGCCCGCTACGTGACCAACCTCGTCGACATCGTGGGCCTGGTCCGGGCGACGCCGACGGCCGACCTCGACCAGGTGCGGGGTTCGATCGAGTCGGTGCTCGAGCAGTACCCCGGCATCAAGGTGCAGAGCCGGGGCGAATACATCCAGAGCGCGCAGGACAACATCGGGCGCCTGGTCAACCTCATCTATGTGCTGCTGGGGCTTTCAGTCCTGATCGCCTTCTTCGGGATCATCAACACCCTTGCGCTCTCGGTCATCGAGCGCACCCGGGAGATCGGGCTGCTGCGGGCGGTGGGGCTGGGCCGTGCCCGGCTCTGGGAAATGATCACGCTCGAGTCGTTCATCATTTCGCTGTTCGGAGCGGTCCTGGGGGTCGCTGTCGGCTCGCTCTTCGGCTGGGCCATCCTTCCTCCGCTCGCCGATCAGGGACTGAGCGATTTCAGTTACCCGACAGGATCGGTCATCGTGTTCTTCATCGTGGCCGGCGGGCTGGGCATCGTGGCTGCTGTGCTGCCTTCCATTCGGGCGGCCCGCTTGGATGTTTTACGCGCCATCTCGACCAACTAGCGGCTGGCGGCGGCCGGCTGTGGACGGGGCCGTCTCGTCCACAGATCGTGATTGAGCGGCCCGCGAACCACTCGCCGCAGCAGACGGTGACGTATGGCCGCCTCACCTTCCGTCCCGTCTTCCTCAAACGCCCGGCTGCCCGAGCCCCAGACGAAGCTGCGGCTCACCACCCCTCCGGAGGTGCTGGCCGCGGTGCCCTATCTGCTCGGGTTCACTCCTGAGCGATCGGCAGTGGTCCTGTGCATGCACGGCAAGCAACTCGGCTTGACCATGCGCGCAGACCTGGACATGCCCGCGTACGAGCTCCGGGGGATGCTGCAGGACAGGATTCGGGCTGATGGAGCCGACACGGCGCTGCTGGTGCTTTTCGATCCAGAGCCGGGCGCGGAAGGCACGCGACCCGGAGCACAGCTGGCTAAATCCCTGATCCGGACCTTCCGTCAGGACGGCATCCTGGTGCGGGATGCGCTCGGGGTCCGCGAGCGTCGCTACTGGTCCTACTTGTGCCGCGACGTGGTCTGCTGCCCAGCGCAGGGCCGGGAGATCCCGGATGCCGGCCAAGAGGAGCACACCAGGATCGCGGCGACGTTCGTCGGGATCGGGTCGGCGCCACTCACCAGTCGGGCAGCGCTCGACGCCACTTTGGACGGCGTCCGGGGGCCGATGGCCGTGAAGGTGATGGCCGGCCTGTCGGACGCGCTACGCACTCCCTGGCCGCATCCCATCGACCACTGGTGGAACCTCGTCGAGCGCTACACCGACGTCCCACCCAGGCCAGGCAACGGATTGCCGCTGCGGGAGGCCACCAGGCTCATCGTGAGCCTTCGCGACGTCATGGTCAGAGACGAGATCATCAGCTGGACGGGCGGTGCGGCACTCACGGGAATCCTTACCCTCTTGAAGGAATTGACGCCGTTGGCTTTGCCGCCTTATGACACCCAATTGCTGACGACGCTGGCCTGGGCTGCCTACAGCGAGGGTGACGGGGCGCTCGCCGCGATGGCCCTCGAGCGAGTCCTTGACGCCGACCCGGAGCACCACCTTGCGCAACTCTTGTGGGCGGCGTTGGAGGGAGGTATCGAGCCGGCAATCCTGCGCGAGCTCAGCCTGCAGATGTGGGAGCCGCCCCCGCCGCCGAACCCGCTTTTCGCCAGGAATCCGGGTGGACGCTGAGTTGACCGAGCAACGTGAGGTCGACGTCGCGCAGGCTGGCGCGTACGGCTACCCGAGGCGGCTGCGGCGGATCGTCCGCGGAAGGCGGAAAGGTCGGCACGTAAACGCAGCCACAGCCCGCCGCGATGGCGCTCGCCAGCCCACTGGGAGCGTCCTCGAGGACAACGCAGCGGCCCGGCACCACCTTGAGGGCCCTCGCGGCGGTCAGATACGGCTCCGGATTCGGCTTGCCGTGCGCAACCTCGTCGCCGGCAATCGTGACTGCGAAACGGTCGGCTCCCACCGACAGCAGCGCGGCGTCCACCAGCTCCCGATAGGACGACGAGACCAGCGCCAGGGGCACCTCCACTTCGCGGAGCGCATCGAGCAGCTCGATCGCTCCCGGTTGCAAAGGAACGCCGGCCGCGAACAAAGACGCCGTCTCCGACATCAACATCCGGCCGATCTCCGCCGGATCGCTGGCGGTCGCGGCGGCCGTGCCGAGCCCGTCCAGCAGGATCCCGACCGCCAGGTCGATGCGCTTGCCGATCATGCGTGCCTTGAGCTCAGGGGTGAAGGTCCCGCCAAGGCGCTTGGCCACACGCTGCTCGGCGATGGTCCACAAAGGTTCGGAATCGACCAGCAGGCCGTCCATGTCGAACAGCGCCGCCGCAGGCAACGGCGCCGTGGGTTTGGCGCGCCGCCGCCGCAGCAGATCCAGCAGTCCCGCGGGCCCCGTTTGGGCCGGTCCCTCACCGTCGGTCCACGCCTTGGTGCTCACGCCTTCACCGCACCAGCCGGGCCCATGACTTCCAAGGTATCGAGACCGGCTCACCGACCAGGTCAGCTCGCCGCGCGACAAGCCGGCAGCCGACCCCCGGCGCGGGGCGGCGGTCCGGAGCCCGGCGAGGACGTAACGTTTGACGCGCCTGCCCCAGTAACCGGTAGGGGTCCCACCCCGCGGCCGAGGCGGCAGGGGAAGGGTGGCCATGATCGAGTTCTCCGATGTGGGCGAGCTCCGCCGACCCGTTCTGGTGGCCGCATTCGAAGGCTGGAATGACGCGGCCGACGCCGCCACCGCGGCCGTCGAGCATCTGGAAGAGGTCTTTCACGCCCATACCGTCGGTGTGATCGATCCTGACGACTACTACGACTTCCAGGTCAACCGGCCGAGCGTGAGCATGGCCGAGGGCGGCCGCTCACGCAAGATCGAATGGCCGACCACCCGCCTCAGCGTCGCCCGGCTCCCGGACGGCAGTCGCGATCTGGTCGTGCTGCGCGGTCTGGAGCCGAACATGCGCTGGCGGGGCTTCTGCGAAGAGCTGATCGAGGGAGCGCACGCTCTCGGGATCGACCTGGTCGCGACCCTCGGAGCACTCCTGGCAGACACCCCGCACACCCGCCCGGTCCCGGTCAGTGGCAGCGCCAGCGACCCAGCGACAGCCGCCGAGATGAACGTCGAGAGCTCCCGTTACGAGGGCCCTACGGGCATCGTCGGCGTCTTCGGGGAGGCCTGTCAGACTGCGGGTCTGCCTGCGGTCTCGTTCTGGGCGGCGGTCCCGCACTATGTGGCGCAGCCCCCGTGTCCGAAGGCGACACTGGCCCTGCTGCGCCGAGTCGAGGATCTGCTCGACGTCGCCGTCCCACTGGGCGATCTCGTGGAGCGCTCGCGGGCGTGGGAGCGCCAGGTGGACGAGCTGGCTGCCGGTGACTCCGATGTCGCCGAGTACGTCCGCTCGCTGGAGTCACGCGAGCCCGAGACGGAGCTGCCAGAAGCCAGCGGCGACGCGATCGCCCGCGAATTCGAGCGTTACCTGCGCCGTCGGCGTACCGACTGACGCCTTTAGCGCCGGAGAGTCAGAGCTCGATCCCCAACAAAGCGTCCACGGCCGCGCGTACCAACGCCGGCGATTCCGGATCGGACGTGTCGCCGGCGAAAGCACCGTTTGCCCAAGCCTGAACGGCCGCCACGGCGCCCGGAGCGTCAAGATCGTCAGCCAGGCAGGCCCGCATCCGCGCCAACACGTTGGCGCCGTCCGGACCACCCTTGAGCGCGACGGCCGCCCGCCAGTGCTCGAACGTGGCAATGCCCCGGTCCAGCACCTCCGCGGTCCACTCCCAATCCGATCGGTAGTAGTGGAACAGCAGCGAGAGCCGGATCGCCATCGGGTCGACCCCGTCACGGCGGAGCGCGGAAACGAAGACCAGGTTGCCCAGCGACTTGGACATCTTGGTGCCCTTGAACGCGAGCATCCCGGAATGCACGTAGCTGTCAGCGAAGGGCGCCCGCCCGGAGAAAGCGATGGCGTGGGCGGCGCTGCACTCGTGATGGGGATAGGCGAGGTCGCTGCCGCCGCCTTGGATGTCGATCTGGCTGCCGAGGTGTTCGATCGCGATCGCCGCACACTCGACGTGCCAGCCCGGCCGGCCGGCACCGAACGGCGCCTCCCACGAAGGCTCCCCCGGCCTTTCGCCGCGCCACAGCACCGGGTCGAGCGGGTCGCGTTTGCCGGGCCGGTCAGGGTCGCCGCCGCGTTCGGCGAAGAGCTTGCGCATCTGCTCGCGCGGCAGACCGGCGACCGAGCCGAAACCGGCGGCAGTGTCGACGGCGAAGTAGATGTCGCCGCCCAGCAAGTAAGCATTGCCGTCGGCGAGGAGCTTCTCGATGACCGGGATGATCAGCGGGATGGCTTCCACGGCACCGATGTAGGCCTGCGGGGCAATCACCCGCAGCGCGGTCATGTCCTGGCGGAACCGCTCCGTCTCAGCCAAGGCCAGGTCGCGCCAGTCGATGCCGTCGCGTTCAGCCCGCTCCAGCAACGGCTCATCCACGTCTGTGACGTTCTGCACGTAGCTCACCTCGACCCCGGCATCGAGCAGCGCTCGCTGGACGAGGTCGAAGTTCACATACGTCAGCGCGTGACCGAGGTGGGTCGCGTCGTAAGGCGTGATACCGCAGACGTACATGCGCGCCAGCGGACCCGCGGCCGCCGGATGAATCTCGCGGCTCGCGGTGTCGTACAGGCGCAGCTGCTCACCCCGCCCGGGCAGGCGAGGAGGCTGGGTCGCTGGCCAGGCACGCACCCCTTGACAGTAACCGGGCGCGCCAGGCAGTCAGGCAGATCCGCCGGTTAGAAGGGCGGCCAGGGAATCGAGCGCCAGTCGTCACTCGGCTGCGGGAAGACGCCGGTGCGCAGCAGCCGGTCGATCCGGCGGTGCGTCGCGGCGACCTCCCGGCGGGTGATGAGCTCGAGCAGGCGCTCGTCAAGCTCGGCGTCGAAACGCAACCGCTCCAGCAACTCGCGTTCGGCTCTGGACAGCTTGCGTCCGCGCCAGCCCCACAGCAGCGTCCGCAGCTTGTCCTCGCTGTGGAAGGAGATGCCGTGGTCGATGCCGAAGATGTGGCTGGCGCCATCCACCGGAAGCAGGTGACCGCCTTTGCGGTCGGCGTTGTTGATCACGGCGTCGAACAAGGCCATCCGGCGCAGCTGTGGGAGATCGCTGCGGACCAGTTGCTCGAGGTCGACGCTCTCATCGAGGTCGATCCACAGCTGGACCATCCCTGGCCCGAAAGGACCGTCTCTCATGACGGTCGGCGGGACGAGATCCCAGCCGGTGGCCTCCGACACCTCGTAGGCCGCCAGCTCGCGGCCGGCGAGCGTGCCGTCCGGGAAGTCCCAGAGCGGGCGCTCGCCCCGGACCGGCTTGTAGACACATTCGGCGGTCAGCTCGCCGTCCGTAATGCGGCAGAAGAGCGTCGCGTTGCTGGCGTCGAGCAGGCGGCCTTCAACGTCAATGGTTCCGGAGCGAAGGAGCGTGAGAGCGGCCTGGCGATCTGCCGCGGCGTCGGCCGGTGGGTCGGCCTCGTGGTCGGCCTCATGCGTCATGACTATTCGACCGTACGTGCCGAAAAGCTTCTTGCGCTCAGGCGCCGCTACCGCCGCCGACGACCGCATCGGAAGACGGCTTGCGGCGGCTGCGGCTCTTCTTCTTCGGAGGGAGCAGATCGTCGATCGTGCCCCCGTTGTCATTCACCCGTAACGCGAAGGAACGCAGCTCGGCGTAACGAATGACGGTGACCGAGCAGGGGTCGACGTTGATGCGCTGGAACAGGTCGAGATGCATGCCGAGCGCGTCAGCGACCACGGCCTTGATCACGTCGCCATGGCTGCAGGCGAGCCAGACCGCATCATCGCCCGCCTCGGCAGCGACCTTCTTGTCCCACTCACGCAGCGCGGTCACCGCCCGCGATTGGGTGTCGCGCAAGGCTTCCCCTTCAGGTCCGGGGAAGACGACTGCGCTCGGATTGGCCTGGACCACCTTCCAGAGCGGATCCTTCGCGAGCACCTTCAGCTCCTGGCCGGTCCAGTCGCCGTAGCGGCATTCACCGATGCGATCGTCGACCGACACCGTCAGCGCCCGTCCCTCGGCCACCGCCCCCGCGGTTTCCAGGCAGCGGTCCAGCGGGCTGGAAACGATCGCGGCGAACGGGACCGCGCGCAGGCGTTCAGCCACCTTGGCGGCCTGCGCCTGACCGCGCTCGTCGAGGTGGACGCCCGGGGTCCAGCCCGCGAGACGCGGGCCGGTCATCGGGGTCAGGCCATGACGCAGCAGCACGATGGTGGTCATCGAGGTCCTGTCTACCGTCTGACGCTAAAGCGTGCCTACCGCGATCAGAATGATGATGACGATTGCCGCCGCAATCCGGTAGGGCACGAACGCCGTGATCTTGTGTCCGGCCACGAATCGCAGCAGCCAGGCCACCGACGCGTAAGCCACGATGAAAGCGATCGCTGTGCCGACCAGCGTGGGTCCGACCCCGACGCTGCCGCTGAACGCCTTGGGCAACTCCAGCAACGTCGCCGCCGTCAACGCGGGGATTGCCAAGAAGAACGAGAGCCGGGTCGCTGAGACCCGGTCGATGCCTCGAAACAGGCCCGCGCTGATGGTCGCGCCGGACCGGGAGATGCCCGGTACCAGAGCTGCACACTGCGTCAAACCCATGATCAACGCGTCCGGAAGCTCCAGGTTGCGCTCGCCGCGGGACTGGCTGGCGTGCCGTTCGGCGGCGATCATCACCCCCGACCACAGGATCAGAGCCGCAGCAATCACCCCAACGTTGCGCAGCGGCCCCTCGATCAGCGATTTTGCGGCCAGCCCGATGATGGCGATCGGGATGGTGCCGATCACGATGAACCCAGCCTCGCGGGCCGATTGCTCCGATCGGCGCGACGGATCGCGGATGGCGCCGAACCCTGCCACGATCAGGCGTTTCAGGTCCTTGCGGAAGAAGATCAGGACCGCGAGTACCGCGCCGAACTGCACCACAGCGGTGAAGGCGGTGACGCCCTTGTCTTCGATATCGAGGTTGAAGAGGCGCTCGGCGACGGTGAGGTGTCCGGTGCTCGACACCGGGAGAAATTCCGTAATTCCCTCGATGACGCCAAGCACGCCGGCCTCTAGGTAATTCAGGTTCTCGCTCCCGCCTTCGGATAGGCGCCGCGGCGTACGCCTTCGCTCACCGTAAGGTCAGCGGTCGTGGAACAGAGGCGCTTGGGACAAAGCGGACTGGTCGTGTCGCGCCTCGGCCTGGGCACGATGGGCTGGGGCCGAGACTGCGACGAAGACGTTGCACAGGCTCAGCTCGCGGCCTTCCGCGAAGCCGGTGGGACCCTCGTCGACACCGCGGATGTCTATGGCGGCGGCGAATCCGAACGGCTTCTCGGCGGACTGCTGCGCGGCTCGGCGAGGTCGGAGCTGGTGATCGCCACCAAGGCGGGTGCCCGGGCCGGCGACGGACCGTTGGCCACCGGGACCTCTCGCCGCCGACTGCTCGCCGCCCTCGATGGTTCACTCACGCGGCTGCGCACCGACCACGTCGACCTCTGGCAGGTGCATACCTGGCATCCGGACACGCCGTTGGAGGAGACGCTCGCCGCGATGGATTACGCGGTCAGCAGCGGCCGGGTGCGCTACATCGGGATCTCCAACTACACCGGCTGGCAGACGGCGAAGGCTGCTGCCTGGCAGCGCGGCGCCCCCGGTCGGGCGCCCTTGGTCTCGACCCAGATGGAGTACTCGCTACTCGCGCGAGGCGTTGAGCGCGAGGTAATCGCTGCCGCGGAGGACGCCGGCCTCGGCCTGCTCCCCTGGTCACCGCTGGGCCGCGGCGTGCTGTCTGGTAGCTACGGACCCACGCGCGAGTCAGCGCCCGCCGGCACCCGAGCTGCCTCACCCACCTGGGGCCGCTTTGTCGAGCCCTACCTCACGGACGAGTCGACCCGGGTCGTCGAGGCAGTGCGCACGGCGGCAAAGGGGCTGGGCACGAGCCCGGTGGCCGTCGCCATCGCCTGGGTCCGCGACCGGCCGTCCGTCGCCGCGCCGATTCTGGGCGCCCGTACGGTCGCCCAGCTCAAAGGATTGCTGGAGTCCGAAGAGCTGACTCTGCCTGGATCGATCCGCAGCGCGCTCGACGACGTCTCAGCGCCCGTCATCGGCTACCCGGAGCGCCTGCCCTGGGGCTGAGGTCAGGCAAGCGATCGTGTGCCTTCCCTGAGGCTTCATGGGCCGGTTTCTTGGCGACGGAGTGTTAGGGCCCAGGTCACAGCTGAGGTGCGGTGTGGATAAGCCGATCCCGCCGCGCCGTCGCCGTAGCCTGCCGATGTGAGCTCCACAGCCCTTGACCGGCTTCGCCCGCCGGCGGACAACGCTGAAATCTTCTCAGCGTTCTGCGCGGCGGGGCTGTGGCCCGGGATGGGCAAAGCGCTCCGCGAAAAGCTGCCGCCGGCCGGCATTCGCGAAGCCTCCGACGTCACGGAAGAGGCACTCGCGGCGGTGCCGGGACTGTCCGCGCGGCGGGCGGCGAACCTCATGGTCGCCTTCGCCAGAGCCCGGCCGACCTTTGACGTCGTGGCGCTGCTCGCGCCCGCTGACCTGCCGGCCCGGCTAGCGGGAAGCGCCCTGGCGGCGCTGGGCCCAGGCGCCGCCGCCGCGCTGATCGATGATCCCTGGCGCCTCCTCGACGGCGGTGACGCCGATCTGCGTCAGGCCGACCGGCTCGCGAGCGTGATGGGCAGGAGTCGCGACGAGCCCAGCCGTGGGCCAGCCGTCCTCGTCCATCTGCTGCTGCTCGCGGCGCGGGCCGGCGATACGGCTGCTGCGGCGCAGAGCCTGATGGCCAGCGCTGTGAGCCGCGGCGTCCCCGACCCGGTGAAAGCACTCGAAGCCGCGGTCGAAGCCGGGCGCATCGTCGTCGACGCTTCGCACCACGATCCCCGTGACGCCGAGACCGGCGCCTGGGTCCCGGCCGACCGGCTGGTGTCGGCGCCGCGCTACGGGGTGGCGGAGGATTCGCTGGCGGAGGGTCTCGCGCGGCTCGCGAAGGCAGCCAGCCCGATCGGGGAGCCGGACGCCCTCGGACTGGAAGGCCTTGACGAGGCACAGCGGGCGGCGGTGGTGGCAGCGCTTGCCCACGGCGTGAGCCTGCTGACCGGCGGTCCCGGCACCGGCAAGAGCCGCACGGTGTCAGCGGTCGTCGAACTCGCGACCGCCCGGGGCGCCCGAGTCGTCCTTGCGGCCCCCACCGGGCGAGCTGCCAAACGCCTGGAGGAATTGACGGGCGCCAGCGCGAGCACCGTCCACCGACTGCTCGGGGCGCAACCCGTCCGTGACAACGGGCCTGGTGCCGGATCGGTCTTCACTCGGGGAGAGAGCTGGCCCCTCGATGCCGACCTCGTCGTCGTTGACGAGGCATCGATGCTTGACGCCGAACTCGCGGCCGGCGTGGTCGAAGCCTGCAGCGACGGCACCCACCTGCTGCTGGTGGGCGATCCGGCGCAGCTGCCCAGCATCGGGCCGGGCCGGGTGCTCGGCGATCTGGTGGATTCAGGCGTCATTCCCACCACCGAGTTGACGACGCTCTACCGGCAGGCCGAAGGCGGCACGATCGCCCGGCTTGCCACGGCGGTGCGCAGCGGCCAATTGCCCGTCCTGGACGACCCCGAGCGTGAAGTCGTTATCGTCCCGAGCCGCGACAGCGCCGAAGCCGCCCGCCGCGTGGTCCAGCTCGTCACAGATTCGATCCCGCGAGCGTTGGGCATCCCCAGCGCCGAGATCCAGGTAGTCACCCCCGTTCACCGTGGCCCAGCGGGCACTGAAGCGCTCAACCTGGCGCTCAAAGAGGTGCTCAACCCCAGCGCAGTAGCAGCGGAGGCGAAGACCGCACGTTCCAAGGTCAGCCCGGCTAGGAGATTCGACGTCGGCGACCGCATTGTCGCCATTGCCAACCACCTTGAAGAGGGCTTTGCCAACGGAGAGGTCGGCACCGTCACGGCCCGCAATTCCGATGGTCTGGTCATCACTTTCAGCGGCATTCCGGTCACGGTCCCGATCACGTCATGGAGCGACCTTCGGCACGGTTGGGCGATAACGGTGCACCGTGCGCAGGGCAGCGAGTGGCCGGCGGTCGTCGTCGTGCTGCCGCCCGAATCGGGCGGTCTGCTGACACGCCCGCTGGTCTATACCGCGCTCACCCGGGCTCAGCGACATCTGTCGGTCGTGCCGGCGGTCGGTTCCGCACTGGCGAGAGCGGTCCGCGAAAACGGCGGCCGCCCACGGGTGACAAGACTGCCGAGGCTGCTGCTCGAGGCCTTCAGCGAGGCTGAGTTATCAGTTCAGGATCAGGCGAGGTAGGTAGCCTGTGCCGATGTCCCGACCGGCGCAAGCGCGATGAGCGCCCCGGTCGAGCCGCGGCATCAGGAGCGGGGACCGGATCGCCGCAAAGCCGTCAGAGACGCCCTGACTGATAAGGCCGGCACAGCTGAATCCACTGATGCCACAGACGCCACAGACGCCACAGACGCCACCGCCCCCGCCGTACCGGACACGCAATCCCCACCGACCGGAGCGCCGACGCCGGAGAGCGCCACCCGGTTCGACCGCTGGCTGAGCCGGCAGCGCCCGCTGCCATGGCTCATCGGCCTGGCGGCGATTGCCATCGTGATTGGTTCGGCGCTGCGCTTCATGACCGATGCGCACATCTGGCTCGACGAAGCGCTCACCATCGAGATCTCCAGCCGCCAGCTGCCGCAGCTGTTTCAGGCGTTACGCCATGACGGTTCGCCCCCGCTGTACTACCTGCTGCTGCATTACTGGATGGCGATCTTCGGACAGAGTGATTTCGCGGTACGCGCCTTGTCCGGGGTCTTCAGCGTCGCGACGCTGCCGCTGGCCTGGTTCGCGGGTCGTCGGGTCGCCCGCATTTCGGCGTCGTTCGGGCACACCGAGCCGCACGCCGTCGACCGAACCGGCGCCGCCGTACTGCTGCTCTTCGCGACGTCGCCGTACGCGATCAGATACGGCACCGAGACGCGGATGTATTCGCTCTTCGTTTTCCTGGTGCTCCTGTTCGCCTTGGCACTCGCCCGAGCACTCGAGAAGCCTTCGCCGTGGCGCTGGGCCGGCGTAACCGCTGTGACAGCAGCTTTGGCCTACACGCACTACTGGACGCTGCTGATGCTCGCCACGGTCGCGGTCTTCCTGCTCGTGCAGGCGTATCGACGCCCGAATTACCGCAAGCTCTGCATGCACGCCTTCTACGCGATGCTCGCCGCCGGCATTTTCTTCCTGCCCTGGCTGCCGACCTTCGTCTTCCAGATGTTGCACACCGGCACCCCGTGGGCGGCGCCGGTGCACGCAGAGGTGCTGCTCGACACGGTCTTCTCGTGGGCCGGGCCGGCGTCAGCGGGCGCTCTGCTGGCACTTGTGCTGCTGCTGATGGCGTTCTTGGGATACACCGCCCGGCCTGCTGGAGATGGCCTGCATCTCAAGCTCAGCGGACGCATCCCCGGCCGCTACCTGGTGGTGATGTGGCTGGTGCCGCTCGTGCTCGCGTACGGGGCCTACGCGTTCGGCGGCAGCGCCTATGCCGAGCGCTATACCGGGATTTCGCTTCCCCCGTTCCTACTGCTCGCCGGGCTCGGTATCGGCCTTCTGCCCTCGAGGGCGACGGTCGCCGGGCTGCTCGCCGTCATCAGCGTGCTGGGGCTCGTCGGCGGCCGCTCGCTGAACGGAGACGAGCGCACTAACGCGGCGGAGGTCGCCTCCAAGATCGTGCAACAGGCTCGCCCCGGCGACGTAGTGGCCTACTGCCCGGATCAGCTGGGGCCCGCCGTGCATCGGATGCTGGTGCGAGCCCATGAGACGGGCTTGAAGGAGATCGCGTTCGCCGATGCCAGTGGTCCGGCGCTGGTGAATTGGGTGGACTACGCCAAGCGGATGGCCGGCGCCAGCGCGACCGACTTCGCCCGCCAGCTCGATCAGATGGCCGGCCCCAATGGCTCGATCTATCTGGTCAAAGCCGACGGCTACCGCACGCTTGGCGACGACTGCGCGGAGGTGTCCGACCAGCTGGCGGCCCTCGGCCGCGACAGGGTCACTCAGGTCAACCGGCGACCACTGCTCGAGTCCTCGCAGCTCATCCGGTTCTCCACCAAGCGCTGATCAGCCGGTTCGGCCGTCTTCGACAGCTTGACATCCTCCGGAGGCCGGCCCCACCGCAGGCAGACGGCGAAGACGACCAGCGCCATCCCCAGCGTGTAGTGGTTGAAGAACGATTGCGTATTGGTGATGTCCAGAGCCAGCACGAGCAGCCCCGAGCCGGCGCAGAAACCGAAGGCATCTCCTCTGATGCGCCAGGCGAGGGCGTAGGCGATCAGGAGTCCGAGGGCGGTCAGCGCAAAACCCGGGTCGTGGCCGAATTCCTTGTGGATCCACGTCGCGAGGCACAGGGCGTCGGCGCGGTAGCCGAGTCCGGTATTCGCGCCGACGGCGTCGTGCCAGAAGTCGCGTGGCCCGGCAATGATCCACGGCAGTACGAGCAGCAGCGCTCCCCCGGCGGCGTAAAGGGTGCGCCGCAGCCCGAAACGCGGCCACAGCGCACTCAACGGGAGCAGCAGGATGATGTGTTGCTTGGAGGCGAGCGCCAGCATGAGGCAAGTGATCGCGATGGCGTTGCGACCCCGTTCGACAGCCAGCACCATGCCCGCGAGCAGGACGACGAGCAGCGGCTCGGTCCAGGACATCTGGTACGCGAACGTCACCTTGGGATGCAGGGCGACCAGCAGCGGTAGCAAGGCGGGGACGTAGCGCACCGGAGCTGACGCGACCTTTGCGACGGCGGCGGATGCCCCCTCACCGAGCCGGCGGGCGATCGCCGCAGCGATGGCCAGGAAGGCCACCAACCCGTATCGGATGTCACCGAAGATCACCCGGAACGGGAGCAGCAGTACGGAGGTCCACGGCAGATAGGGGTAGACGTCGAAGAGACCGTGCGAGGGATAGCTGGCGCGACTGGCGGCCCATTGCTGGCGGTACATGTCATCGCCGGACAGCAGACCTTTGGTGGAGCCCTGCAGCAGGAAGAAGACGTCGATGTGTGGTCTTGGCGCCGCGGCGATCATCGTGACGCCGGCGGCCGACATCAATGCCAGCGCGACCCACAGCGGCCAGCGCCGTGACGCGATGCCGGGAAGTATCCCCCAGACGGGCAGCACCGTCGCGGCCGCCAACAGTCCGGCTGCCGCGGCCAACACCTGTGACGCCGTCCAGCCGGCACCGTGAGCAAAATAACGGGGATGCCAGATCAGGGGTGTCAGTCCGACCGTCAGCGCGGCGCCTGCCAATGCCGTCCGGGTCGCCCAGGAGGGCGGGGTCAGCGTGCGCGCTCGAGGGCGGGCCGCCACAAAGACCCCGGCGCCGACCAGCAGCGTTCCACCGACGACCAGGGCTAACGACGGCAGTGCGTAACGTCCGTCGTGAGTGCCGATGCCAAGCGCCACGGCGACCCAGCCGGCCAGCAGCAGGACCACTGGCCAGTTGTTGATCATGGTCGAGGTGCCGGGCGCGTCGTCCGAGGTGGTGGCCCGCATGTCGGGCACAATGCTAACCGGCGACCGTTCGACGACAGTGTTGTCGCAGTCTGCTGATGGACTGGTCGCTCGCGCGCCGTCAGGTGTCGGCGCGCGGGGTGGAAAGGGAAGGTCGTAGTCATATCGTGGCGGACAAGCCGCAGGTAATCGTGATCGGGGCAGGTCCGGCCGGTCTCACCGCTGCCCTCGAGCTGGTCAAACGCGAGGTGCCCGTCACCGTCGTCGAGGGCGATTCGATGGTCGGAGGCATCAGCCGCACCGCCGAACGAGAGGGCTGGCGCTTCGACATCGGAGGCCACCGGTTCTTCACCAAGGTGCCCGAGGTCGAGGCGCTCTGGCACGAGATCCTGCCGGACGAAGACTTCCTGATGCGCCCCCGGATGAGCCGCATCTTCTACCGCGGCAAGTTCTACGACTACCCACTCAAGGCCGGCAACGCGCTGGGAAATCTCGGGATCATCGAGGCCACCCGCTGCATGCTTTCCTACGGCTGGGCCCGCGTCCGTCCGCCGAAGAACACGGACACACTCGAGGGCTGGATCATCGCCCGCTTCGGTCGCCGGCTCTACGAGCACTTCTTCAAGACTTACAACGAGAAGCTCTGGGGCGTCCCGGTCGACGAGCTGCCAGCCGACTTCGCCGCGCAGCGGATCAAAAACCTCTCGCTCATCAACGCCATCACCAATGCGCTGAAGCCCAAGAGCAACCAGAAAGAGATCACCTCCCTCATCGAGGAATTCCAGTACCCCAAATACGGGCCCGGGATGATGTGGGAACGCGCAGCCGAGCAGGTGCAAGAGCGCGGCGGCAAGATCGTCCTGGAGGAGAAGGTCCGCACCGTCCACTGGGAAGAGGGCAAAGGAGCCACCGGCGTCACCACGGTCGTCACCGGTGGATACGGGCCAGGAGCCGGTGCCCCCGAAGCCAGCCGCAAGGACGTCGGGTCCGAGCATCTCTACCCCGCCGACGAGGTCATCAGCTCGATGCCTTTCTCGTCGTTGATCAAGGCCCTCGATCCCAAGCCGCCCGCCGAGGTGCTCGCGGCAGCCGACGCGCTGAAGTTCCGCGACTTCCTGACCGTGGCCGTGGTCGTCCCAGAGAAGGCCGGGTTCCCGGACAACTGGATCTACATCCATTCACCCGAGGTCGGCGTGGGGCGCATCCAGAACTTCGGCTCTTGGTCGCCGTATCTGGTCAAGGAGGGCAAGACCTGCCTCGGCCTGGAATTCTTCGTGAGCGTCGGCGACGCGACCTGGAACCGTTCGGATACCGATCTCATCGAGCAGGCCAAGCGTGAGCTGGGCATTCTCGGATTGGTCGACCCGTCGCTGGTCGAGCGCGGATTCGTGGTGCGGATGCCGAAGGCCTACCCGTTCTACGACGCCGACTACAAGAACAATGTCGACATCATGCGGGGCTGGTTGGCTGACAACGCGCCGAATGTCCACCCGGTCGGCCGCAATGGCATGCACCGCTACAACAACCAGGACCACTCCATGTTCACCGCCCAATTGACGGTGCAAAACATGATCGATGGAACCAATCTTGACGTCTGGGACGTCAACGTCGAGGAGGACTACCACGAGGAGGTCTCCCCCGGCGCGAAGGGAATCCAGCGTGGCTGACGCGTGGACACGTGAGCAACGCCTGGTTGCGGCACCGTGACAGACGTCGTAGTACGGCCTGATACCGAGGCCTCTGCACCCCCCTCAGGGACGACACCGCCGCGACCGCAGAGTCGCCGCGAACGGTTCGGCTGGCTGGCGTTTTGGGCTGGTATTGCGGCTTGTGTGGTGTATTGCCTGCTGGTGCGGCTGTGGGGGCCGCGGGGGTTGTGGCTGGATGAGGCGCAGAGCGTCGCGATTGCTCGGTTGCCGCTGACCAGTGGTCATGGCGTCACGATGTATCAGGCGCTGAAGCAGGACGGTTCGCCGCCGTTGTATTACCTGCTTTTGCATTGGTGGATCTCGCTGTTCGGTGAGGGTGACCGGACGGTGCGTGGTCTGTCGTTCGTGTTGAACATGGCGTGTATTCCGCCGCTTTTGATGTTGGGCCGGCGGGTGATTGGTCGCCGTGCGGCGTGGGTGGCGGTGTTGGCGTTCATCTGCTCTCCGTTCGCGGCGTATTACGCGAGTGAGACGCGGATGTACAGCCTGCTGGTGCTGCTCGCGTTGCTGGGGGCGCTGGCATTGGAACGCACGCTGCGGGCGCCGACGTGGTGGAGCGTGGTGTGCCTTTCGCTGGCTTCGGTTGCTGTGGCGTTGACGCATTACTGGTCGTTGTATTCGCTGGTGACGGTCGCGATTTTCTTGCTGATCGGGCTGTGGCGGGCGAATCCGGTGCATCGGCGGGGCTGCAAGTTTGCGTTGCTGGGGCTGGTCGGCGGCGCCATTTTGTTCATCCCGTGGTTCCCGACGTTTCTGTATCAGAGCAAGCACACCGGAACCCCCTGGGGTGCTCCGGCGACGTACGCCGCTGTCGTGCACGCCTTCGGCCAATGGTCGGGCGGGCAGCTCACCGCCGGCCGCGCGTTGCTGGTGGTGGTGTGTGCGCTGCTGGCGTTGGCGATCTTCGGCTATCCGTCGGGTAAGCGGCAGGTGCTGCTGGACCTGAAGGGCCACGAACCGGGACGGCTGCTTTTCCTGCTCGCGATCAGCACCCTGGTACTGGCCGTCACGGTCGGCAAAGCAGTGGGCAACGCCTGGGCTGACCGTTACACGGCCATCGCGTTCATTCCGTTTCTGCTCTGCCTGGCCCTTGGTCCCGAGCGGCTGGCGGACCGGCGGTTGTGGGCGGGTTCGGTCGGGCTGATCGCGCTGTTCGGGTCGATCGCTGCCGGCCCCGTTGTCACGATGCAACGCACCCAGGCCGTCCAGGTCGCCAAGATCCTGGCAGCGCAGGGCAAGCCGGGCGATGTGGTGCTCTACTGCCCGGACCAGCTCGGACCTGCCATCGCCCGCGAAATCAGAGCCGGCCGCGGTGGGCAGGGGATGAAGAACTTCACCATTCCCACCTTTGCCCCGCCGGACCGGGTCGACTGGGTGGATTACGCGGCTCGTAATGCCGCGGCCAACCGGAATGTGCCGGCACTGGTCGACCGGGCCTTGGCAGAGGCCGGCAACCATCGGATCTGGCTGGTGTACAGCCCCAGTTACCGGACCTACGAGCAGCTCTGCCCAGACCTTCGCCTCGCGCTCGCCCAACAGCGCCCGATCTTCATCTGGGCCGGTCTGAATCCGAACTCGTACGAGAACGAGGAGCTGGACAGCTTCACTGCACGGGCGAAGTGACAATGCAGGCGGGGCTCGCACAGGCTGATCCGCCCACCCAGCCGAAATCGCGTGGCGCCCGACTGCGCGGATGGTTCGGCTCGCCAGAAGCCGGTGACGTCATCGGCTCCTGGCTCACCGCCCGGGTATTGGTCGTCGGGGCACTGGCGCTGTCGGCGGCTATCGCGTCCAAAGTCACCGAGATTTCCCCCGGGGCCCACCTGCCGCGGGTCGGGCTGCTCGGCTGGGACGCCCAGTTCTACCGAGACATCGCCGCCCACGGATACGCCAACATCGACCCGGCCGCACGTCGGTTCTTCCCGCTGCTTCCAGCCCTGACCTGGCTCTTCGGGCTCGGTGGTCACGCGGCCGGTGTGGTGCTGCTGGTCTTGGTCAACCTGTTCGCCTTCGGCTACGGAGTGGCTTTCATCCGGCTCGCCCGTTTCGAAGGGATGTCGGACGAGACTGCGCGCCGGGCGGTGTGGCTACTCGCCCTCGCCCCACCGGCGTTCGTCATGGTGATGGGCTACACCGAAGCCCTGGCAGGTCTGCTCGCCGTCATTACCTTTTACGGAATTCGCAGCCAGCGCTGGTGGGTGGCGGCGGTGGCCGGTCTGCTTTCGGGCCTGTGCCGACCTCCCGGAATCTTGCTGATGGCGCCTATCTTCATCGAGGTCTGGCGTTCGCGCGGATCCGCGCAATCTTGGCTGCCGCGCATCGCAGCGCTAGTGGCGCCGGCGGTCGGGGCGATCGCGTATCTGAGCTACATCGGGATTCGGTTCGGCAATTTCTTCCAGCCGCTGTCGGTCCAGCAGCGCCCCCAGCTGCACGGAAAGCTGACGGATCCGATCACGGTGATCCACCGGGCGATCTCGGGTGCAGGCACGCATCAGCTGGGGACCACCCTGCACTTGCCGTGGCTGCTGCTCTTCCTGCTGCTGCTTATCCCGATGGCCCGCCGGCTGCCCGCGTCCTACACGGTGTGGAGCGCGCTAGCTCTCGTCTCGACGCTGGCCGGCAGCAATCTGGCCTCCGTCGAGCGTTACTGCTGGAGCGCCTTCCCGTTCGTTCTGATCGCCGCGTCTTTGATCACCCGACGTGCGGTCTGGCGAGGCGTCCTCGCCGTCTCCGCCGCACTGATGATGGTCTACGCATCATTCGCGTTCTTGATGTTCTTCGTCCCCTAGGTCAGTTCAGCCTTTCGCGATCTGGCTCCCCATCGTCAGCACCCATAGGCCTATTACAGGTATCGCCACATACGCCGCGTACCTGGATCTATGGCCGAGCAGAACCAGGATCGACATCAGGTAGCTCTCGCTCGCCGCACGCATGAAAGCGGTCGCCCCGCTCCAGAGAAAGGCGTTGAGGGTGACGACGACCAACACGGCCGGCACCCAAGCAACGCGTTCCTCGAAGGGGATGGTCGTAGCGCGTAAGGCGAATCCCGCGACGACGATCACCCCGAGCAGGATGACGATGGACAGCAGCCTGAACGCGGCCGCTCCCCCGTGCGGTGGCAAGTCTTTGCTGAGCTCCTTGGCGAGCCCGGCGAAGGGACCCGAAAGGTTGTTCTTACGAGACTGCACGAAAGGCCAGTCGCCGAAACGGGCCCGCTGCAGCCCCTGCCAGCCGGCGAAGACGATCACCCCAACCGCGCCGGCGACCAGCGGCCCCCTACCGGACGGCCGTCGCCGCGCGAGCTGGATGGCGCCGCCGATCGCCAGGCCCGCGGGGATGGCGGCGGTGGTATCGCGGGCGAGCACGGCAAGCGCGAAAAGCAGGGCCGCCCACGGCCAACGCTGCCGCCGGCCCGCATAGAGGCCACCCAGCACCAACGCGCCCGCCAGCAGTTCGGAC
Source organism: uncultured Actinomycetota bacterium (assembly GCA_963737695.1). Taxonomy (GTDB): domain Bacteria; phylum Actinomycetota; class Actinomycetes; order Frankiales; family Frankiaceae; genus DATAZK01. The sequence goes on along the minus strand of CAVTTQ010000008.1, from coordinate 250,822 downwards.
GTATCCAAGGTCAGCGTGTACGCGTAACCGGGGTAAAGCGCCAGCAAGAGGCCCCACGCGGCATGCCTCCCGCTACTTCGCGCCAGCGCGCCGCCGACTCCGCCCAGCGCGATTGCGGCCGCCAGGTTGATGAAGAGCAACGCCCATGGCACTGCGCCGGCTTGCCCGCCGGACAGCACCCAGGCAAGGCCGCCGGAGAGCCAGCGCGCATTGCGTAGCGCCGGCAGGTCGAAGGTGACGCCGGCGACCTCGTGCGCCTTGCTAAATGGCGCGACGCCCAGTCGGTAGAAGAACTGTCCGTCGTACGCCTTGTCGGCAGGTACCACGGTCAGGGATGACGGCGCGGTCGCGGCGTTGGTCCAAGGAGGCCCGGCGTGCACGATCCGGGACGCATCGCCGTGCACCCGAATCAGTAGCGCGCCGATCGCCAACGCGGCAAGTAGCCCGGCGACCAACGCCGTAAAGGCGGGCCGATCGGTGGCGGCGATCCGCTGACGCTGCTGGGTCACCACTTTCGCAGGCTATCGGCGGGGGTTGGCCGTTCGGGTCAACGGCACGGCTCGTGCGATCGCGAGTCCTGCCATACGGTGACCGGATGAGTTTTGAGCGCGGCGGGCAGCAGCGGGGCGGGTTGCAGTACGAGCGGCTCTACCTGCCGCCGGGCACCAGCCGCCGCACAGCACAAACGGTGCTGACGCTGCACGCCGAATACGGCGAGTGGGAGCTCGACCGCCTTCGCCTCTACCCGGACGGATCACGGCGGGTCGTCCTGCGTCGCCGGGCGCGACCCGGATTGCTGCCGGTGCTGCCCAGCTGAGCTGCACGTTCTGCTGCAGAACGCCGGTTACAGGAAGTGCAGGAAGCCCAGCAGCTGCAGCCCGACCGGCACCATGATGGCGACAAGCGACACCACAACCAGGACGCGAGCCCGCGAGCGGTTGGTTCCCTCGCCGTTGATCGCTGCTTCTGACAGATCCCGGAATCCCTGGATGTAGCCCTCAACCGTGTACGGACTTGGTCGCATCCGTAGCTGCTCGTGCTGCTCAATCATCGCCGAGGGGTCGGTACGCGCTGGATCGATGTCTTCCAGCCTGCGCTTGTACTTATTGTCGTCTTCATTCGACTCGTGCTCGGGGTGCCAGGCAGGGGGGCCCGACGAGCGCGGGATTCCCCAGCTGCTCGGGCCGCTGCCCGCTGCCTCGCCTGCCATGGCGTCCGTCCGTTCTAGCTGCCGTCGATGAATCGGTCGAGTACGCGAACGCCGAACTTCAACCCACTCACTGGTACCCGCTCGTCGATGCCGTGGAACATCGCGCTGAAATCCAGGTCCCTCGGCAGCCGCAGCGGAGCGAACCCGAAGCAGCGGATACCCAATCTCGAGAACGACTTCGCATCTGTGCCGCCCGAGAGCATGTAGGGCACCGGACGGGCGCCGCGGTCTTCAGCCTTCAATGCGGCCGCCATCGCGTCGACCAGCTCGCCGTCAAAGGTGGTCTCGACGCCGTGGTCGTAGTTGACGTATTCGCGCTTGACGTCAGGACCGAGAATCTCGTCGAGCGTGGCCTCGAACTCGGCTTCCCCACCGGGAAGGAAGCGCCCATCGACGCCGGCGGTGGCGACTCCGGGGACGACGTTGACCTTGTAGCCCGCTTCGAGCTGGGTGGGGTTCGCGGTGTGGCGAAGGGTCGCGCCGACCAGCCTGGCGAGCCCTCCGAGCTGGGGAAGCGCCTTCTCCGGGTCGTTGACATCGAGCGGGACCCCTGTGGCGTCGGAGAGCTCCTCCAGGAAGATGCGTACCGAATCCGTCAGCTGCAGCGGAAACTTGTGCTGCCCGAGTCTGGCTACGGCCGCGCAGAGCGCTGTGACGGCATTGTCATCTGCCACCATGCTGCCGTGGCCGGCGCGGCCCGCGACCGTCAACCGCATCCAGGCCAGGCCCTTCTCTGCCGTCTGGATGCAATAAAGCCGCAGGTCATCGCTGATTTCGTACGAGAACCCGCCGACCTCGCTGATGGCCTCGGTGCAGCCTTCGAACAGCTGCGGATGGTTATTGACGAGCCACCGCGCGCCGTAAGTGCCGCCTGCCTCCTCATCCGCGAGGAAGGCCAGCACGATGTCTCGTGGAGGCTTGCGACCGCTGCGCATGCGTTCGCGAATGACGGCCAACGTCATCGCGTCCATGTCCTTCATGTCGACGGCGCCGCGGCCCCAGATGTTGCCGTCGTCCGCGATCTCACCGGAGAACGGGTGGATGGCCCAGTCGGCGGCGTCAGCAGGAACGACGTCGAGGTGCCCGTGGATCAGCAGTGCGCCCCGGCTGGGATCCTCGCCTTCGATCCGCGCTACGAGGGAGGTACGGCCCGGCGCGGACTCCAGCATCGTCGGCTCGATCCCGACCTCGGCCAGCTTGCCCGCAACGTATTCAGCGGCATCCCGCTCGTTGCCATCGCCGCCGCCCCGGTTGACCGTCTCAAAGCGCAGCAGGTCACTGCACAGCTCTGCGACCTCGTCCTCAGCGCGCGACACCCTCTCATTGTGACCTTTCGACGGCTGATCTGGGATCGGTCGGTGGGTAACCCGGCCAACCCGGCTCGACTGAGGGCAAGGCAACGTTGATCAACAGGCCGATGATCAACGTTGCCTTGCCCTCGACCGGCCTTGATTGCCGCTGGGAGCGCTCGCCCCGTATGCGGGCGGGTTGGTATGGTTGCCTGCGCGGCGACGGACCTCCGGGTCGGTCACCGTGACCCAGGTCCGGGTGGCGGAATTGGCAGACGCGCTAGCTTGAGGTGCTAGTTCCCCTTACAGGGAATGGGGGTTCAAGTCCCCCCTCGGACACTCGTTTGAAGTGCGAAAACCCCTCTTAGCTGGTGGCGATTCCAGCGGGGGTATAGGGACCAGGCCACGCTACTAGGGTCCATTCTGGCCTGCTAGTGGTCACGGTAGCGGTCACGTTGTCAAGACAGCGGGGCTGATGACAGTAGACCGGCGGTGGCAGGAGATTCACGAAGCGACATCGTTGGATGGCGAGATGTGATCTTGTGCTCCCCGTGAATGTCTTACGGGGGAAGATCGCGGTGGCCGTGCTTCCGCTAGCGGCGTGTTCCGCAGCCATCGGAAACTCTTGGTTTCCTGATCATGCCCTGGGCGCGGGTTGCGCCAAATGGTCTGTGGAGACGTCTGCGGCATTCGTCACGGATTTTGCAAGCAGGTTAGGTGTCAATCTGAATGGCTTGTCGTAGCTATTGATTAGGTCCAACAATCGGCGCTCGGGTGCTTGCAACGGGCGTTTCCGAGTGCTCTCATGGCGGCCATGCCGACTACCCGACGCTGACCATGAAACGGTACAACTACTCGCGGAGAACGTCAGAGCGCAGGCGCTCGTACCGCTTGGGGCGGCGCACGTCGAGGTCGTTCCCTCGACGAGGACTCTGTGACCGGCGGGCCAGGATGGCTGCTCGTCTACCGCCTCGCCTCGTCCGTACCTGCTCCGCGTTCCGCCTAGCAAGGTGGTGTCAAGGGTAACTTACGATGTAAGTTTCCCTTGACCCCGGAGACAGTCCTGAGATGGTCTATAGACAGAAAACTGCCCGACCCCACGCTAATGAGCTGTGAGATCGGGCATCTATTCGATTTAGGCAATACCCGTGGTAGCTAGTGACCACTGCGCGGCTAAGCGTTCATTCTAGAGCCCTTTAAGGGCCACTGTGATGAGAGTGAACGGAGACCGTCAAGGGTATTCCACGTCCTTGACGATCTCCGTCCAATGCGGACCGCACGCTCTGGTCCGCCAATTGCAATCCCACCGAGCCGATAAGAAACGTGGGTATTGCGTCGTCCCTCTCCTGACGGACCCTCATCGCGGGGAGCCGATGCTTCCGCCAACTACTTGTGAGAGGCTCGCGCAATGACTGAGCCCGGCCACAGTAGTGTTCGCATTGGGGAGACGGCTAAGTATTACGGCGCAGACCCCAAGCCGATCCACCTGGTGGCAGAAATCTCCGACAGGCATGTCGTTGCTTGCGGCGTCTCGCAGGCCGCACGAACGAGTCAGGTGTCCTTTGAGACAGCGCTTCATCAGCTCTCATGCGGCAAGTGCCGCATCTTTGGCAGCGCGTCATGAAGATGCGCTCCGGGGTCGACCAAGAAGCTCTCGACGGAAAGGCTCAGACGGCGTCTTAGCCGTGCAGCAGAGATTTGAGACCCCGGTTCCACCCAACCGCGCAAGATCGACATTTACGCGTCTTCACCGCAAGCCCGGGCCGGATGACGCCGGCCCGGGCTTTCGGATGTAACTAGGCGGTCAGCACACCTTTGATCCTGACAATCGAAGCCGGGTGCGGGGCAACGATGTCCGCTCGAACAATCGCTCTCACGTCAGTGGAGTCCTGCGCGAACTTCGAGTAGGGGTTCTGAACGACCTGAACCTCAGTCCGACGCACGAAGTACAGCGTCGATGGGTCATAGACATAGACGCTCGCAGCGAGGCTGCTAGCGCCTTGAGCCTCAGCAACCGAGAGTTGCGAGGACAGGAATACCGGTACGCCGTAATGGAGCGCTGGAGCCCCTGAGAGGCCGACCCAGCCGATTCCTGAAGCAGGGGCTTGTTAGAGCCGCTGGCCAGTTCCTTGAGGGTGGACAGCTTCGTCCAGACGTTGGGATGCATGACAATCGCACCGGCCTTGCCGTTAGCGGACTCGATCTGGCCGATGGCCTGAGCAATCGGGTCCAGATTGGCGAACGCCGCACCATCAGTACCCATCGAAATCAGGCCGATGGACGCGACGTTCTTGAGGCCCTTGACCTCAGGTGCCGTGCCCGAACCCTCGAACGCGCCAAGGTCCAGCTTCAGACCAATGCTGCGAATCATGCTCTGAGCCGTGATCTGGAGGATCGACGGAACTGAGTCCATGATCACCTCATTGGTGTCTGGAGCTCGCCAGCTTGCGCGGAATCGCGGTGACAGAGTCGCCCGCGAGATCTGTGCTGGAGATGGTGTCGCCCTCGTTCCACCACCCGCTGGTGGTGTCAGCGGTCAGCCGTGGGATGACCAGGCTGTCGCGTTCGGTCGAGATCTGTCGCACGCCACTTGCCAAAAAGGCAGAGGATGACGTGAGCAAATCGAAGAACGTGGTGGCGTTCTCCGCCGGGGTGAAAGCGGCGCCAGCGCCACTGGCACCAGTCAGACCGCGTATTTCAGCAGCCAGCCATTGGCCTGCGCGGTTTTCGCCCTTGGGGGTCGAACCACGTCCGTACATCTCGCCGTTGAGAATCGGATTCCCAGCTGCGCGCGCAGAGCGCTCCTCAATATCGGAGAGCGTGTGAATGTTGTCGTCGAGACTTGCCAGCTCTGACTCAATGGTCGTGAACTGAGCGGCCTCAACCGCGTTAAAAGAGCGGCTTTCGCCCTCTGCGGTATCGACCATTGCCCGCAGCTCGCTAAAACGAGCCTGGCGGGTCTTAATGAGCGCGTCAAGGCGCGCTTTGAACGATGTATCCATGAAGTTGTTACCTTTGTAGGAATGTGAGATTCCCTGAAAAGGCATGTCTTGGAGCCCCGGACATACGGTCCGGGTTTCGGCGCAGTGGATTTATCCGGCTACGCGCTGAGTGGTTCCTCCTACTGCGAGGGCATAGTCTCGATCTCGACTATCAGAATACGAATTGAGTTCGTCTAGGGCCGTTCTGGGGCCGCACTCGCGAAGCCTGATTACGGCTGCGTACAACCTCAGTGACGTATCTCGATCTTTGATCTCACGGCGACCGGCAAGCTCGTGTCCGTTTCTTCGGAACGGTACTGGGCAATTGCTCCCATCACCGCTGTATCCGCGAACACACACTCTCGGAACGGTGCCTCACCATGGAGGGTGACAATCCCGCAATCCATGTACCCGCCGAGCGGTCCAGCATCGACCGGGCTCCAGTTGACTGGGACGCCAAATCCCCGAATAAGGGCAGCCTCGAAGGCGTCGAGTTCCGGACGCGGAGCGTCGTTGGCTATCGCACGTTTGCCGACGTAGGCCAACAGCACTGCCGGCTGGTTGAGACCCTTACTGTAAGACCCGTATACAAAGTTCGTGAGGTTGAGCGACGCCCCCACAGGGGCGAGAAGTGGATAAGCCCGGTCGGTCGTGTTTCGCGGCCAGCCGTCAATGACCAACGGTGTCTCAACTGTGGTCCGGGCAGCTATTGCCTGTGGGTCGTTGCTTTGGTGGACGACTGTCAGGATTCCGGTCAGCAGTAACAGCGTCACCAGTCCGATAACCCCGGCAGCGGACGCCAGGAAAGGCGTTCTACGGAACCAGGGCTTGCGGGAGGCAGCAGGTGGAAGCCCGATGTAGGCAGGGGCATACTGCTGGTGAATGACCGGTGGCACGGTTCGAACCAACGTCTGCACGGACGCCGAGGGTGCGGCCGTCGACGTCAAATGTGTAGTCCATGCCTGTCCGTCCCACCAGCGAAGCTCTGGCGATCCTGCAGGATCTGAATACCAACCCGGGGTGACGGACACGGGGTCTCATCGACCCAAAGGTTCGCGTGCTTGAACTATGTGTTGTGCCTGATCAACTGAGACGGGCATCGAGCCCTCGGACGTCGCCCAGCCCCGTGTATGTGACGCCGACTCCAGCGTCTCCGGATCCGACACGGTTCGCGCCGTTGTGTCAACAGGCGATACTCGACGAACTTGGCGTGTTCCCCACCGATGTGCGCATGGCTGACACTGGAGTGACCTCCACTCCCCTGTAAACGCGCCTAGCGGCGTTCAAGTCCCCCTCGGACACTCTGTGATGTCTCGAGACATCGTTCGCACCTGTCCGGCGTCTTAACGCCCCTTGCCTCAGGTCAGGCACGATGGGCCGGGTGAGCGCGTACTGGATCAGCATCTACCGGGAGATCCTCGACGAGGGCAAGCTGGCGGCCTACGCCGCGCTTGCCGGGCCCGCGCTTGAGGCTGCGGGCGGCACCTACCTCGCACGCGGGAACCCCGAGCAGACCTACGAGTCGGGCGAGGCGACGCGCACTGTGGTCATCGAGTTCGAGTCGGTTGACGCGGCGCGTGCGGCCCATGACAGCCCGGCGTACCAGGAGGCGCTTGCCGCCCTGGATGGCGGCGCCGTGCGCGACATTCGCATCGTCCCCGGCGTGTAGCCAGGCAATCGCCGATGCTGTTCGCCGAGGTGGTCGCCGCCTCTGCTGCTGTGGCCGCGACGCCCTCGCGTACCGCCAAGACGGCCGCGCTCGCCGAGCTGCTCGTCCGCGCCGGCGACAATGTTGAAATCGTCACCGCTTGGCTGGCCGGTGAGCCGCGCCAGGGCCGCATCGGCATCGGGTGGCGCCGCCTCGGAGCACAGCAGATCCCGCCCGCCGACGAACCCACACTGACCGTTCAGGACGTCGACCGCGCCTTGACGGCGTTGGCTGCCACCACGGGGGCCGGCTCTTCGAGCCGACGGGCGGAGCGGCTCGGGGCACTGCTGTCGGCCGCGACCTCGCAGGAGCAACGTTTCCTCGTCCGGCTCTTCGCCGGCGAGCTGCGCCAAGGCGCCCTGGAGGCCATCGTCCTCGACGCTGTGGTTGCGGCATCGGGCGTGCCTGCTGCGCTGGCCCGGCGGGCTTTCATGCTGACCGGCAGCCTGCCGGCGACGGCCGCACTAGCTCTCCAAGGCGGTCCTAACGCCCTTGGCGACGTCCGGCTGCAGGTGCTGCGCCCGGTGCGGCCCATGCTTGCCAGCCCCGGTTCTTCGCTGGAGGCAGCCCTGGCAAGTCTTGGCAACGAAGTGACCGTCGAGCACAAGCTCGATGGCGCCCGGATCCAGGCGCATCGCGACGGCGACGTCGTCCGCGTCTGGACCCGCAGCTTGCGGGAGATCACCGACCGAGTACCGGAGATCGTCGCCCGGGTACGCGCACTCCCCTGCCGCGCGGCCGTGCTGGATGGCGAGACGCTCGCACTTGACGACGAGGGGCGACCGCGCTCGTTCCAAGATTCGATGAGCCGCTTCGGCAGCGAGGTTCTCGACGACCCCGCCGGCCCCGACACCCCCGTCGCCGCTCTCGTACTCAGCCCGTTCTTCTTCGACCTGCTGCACCTTGACGGCCGGGACCTGCTCGACGAACCGCTTGCCGTCCGGCTTGACCTGCTGCAGGCTCTGCTCGCCGATGAGCAACACGCCGCACTCCGGATGCCAGGGCGGCGCCGGCCCACGTCGGCAGAGGCGGTCGCCGTGCTGGAGCAGGCGCTTGCCGCCGGCCATGAGGGCGTCGTGGTGAAGGCATTGGACGGGCTGTACGCGGCGGGCCGGCGTGGGAAGTCGTGGCAGAAGGTCAAGCCTGTGCACACCCTCGATCTGGTCGTGCTGGCCGCGGAGTGGGGACACGGCCGTCGATCCGGTTCGCTGTCGAACATCCACCTGGGGGCGCGGGACCCTTCAGGCGGCGAGCCGGTCATGGTCGGCAAGACCTTCAAGGGCATGACCGACGAGCTGCTGGCCTGGCAGACCCGGACGTTCCCCGACCTCGCCATCGAGGAGCCCGGGTGGGGCGTGCGGCTACGCCCCGAGCTCGTCGTGGAGATCGCCGTCGACGGCGCCCAACGAAGCAGCCGCTATCCCGGCGGTGTCGCCCTGCGCTTCGCCCGCGTCGTCCGCTACCGCCCTGACAAGACCCCGGCTGAGGCCGACTCCCTCGACAGCATCCGGACACTGCTCTGACCCGTGAAGAATGGTGTGGTGGATCCGTCGTTGACACGCGCGATCGAACAGGCGCTGCACGCCAGGATCATCCGAAGTCGACCCGTTCACGGTGGTGATGTCGCGCGGTCCTACGCCGTCGAGTTCGATGACGGCCGCCGCGTCTTTGCGAAGACGCATCCGACGGCGCCTGCGCACTTCTTCACAACGGAGGCCGCTGGTCTGTCGTGGCTGCGGAACGCGGATGCCGTGGCGGTGCCAGAGGTACTCGCGGTGTCCGACAACGACCCGAATCACCTGGTGCTCGAATGGATCGAGGAAGGCTCGCCGCGTCAATCGACCGAGCGTGAGTTCGGCGAGGGTCTGGCCCGGCTGCACCGCGCCGGCGCACCGTTCTTCGGCAGAGAAGACCGCCGCACCACCGGCAGCCGCGGGCTGCCGAACGAACCATGCTCGACGTGGGCTGAGTTCTACGCGACGCAGCGGTTGCTACCGCTGGCTCGCCTAGCGCGCGACGCCGAGGCGCTCGACGTCGCCACAATTGATGCGCTCGAGCGAGTCGCGCCGCGCCTTGCCGAGTTCGGCGCCGCCGACGAACCGCCGGCCCGATTGCACGGGGATCTGTGGGCTGGTAATCGTCTCGTCGGCAGCGGCGGGCGGAACTGGCTGATCGATCCTGCCGCGCACGGCGGCCACCGTGAATTCGACTTGGCGATGATGCGGCTGTTCGGCGGGTTCGGCGAGGCGTGCTTCCAGGAGTACGAGGAGGCCTTTCCCTTAGAGGACGGCTGGCGGGATCGCGTCGCGCTGCACCAGATTGCTCCGCTCGTAGTGCACGCGATCAAATTCGGCGGCAGCTACGTCGCAGCAGCCCAACGGGCGATCGCGCAGTACAGCTGAGCACGGCCAAAGGCAGGACGGTTGGCTGGCCCGGCACATTGCGACAGGGTCGAATGGGTCTGTCATTCGATGGGCTAGGTGAGATGATCACGCCGTGCGAGCGCTGCGGAATCTGAACCGCTGGCTGGATCGCCGGTCATTCGGCGTCCGGTTGCTCATTATCTCGTTGATGGTCGCCGCCGTTAGCGTCGTGAGGTCGACAACTGATGGCCCGCACATGTCGTTGCCCTGGCTGCTGTTCTCGGTCCTCGGTGTGCCTGCGGTCATCGCAACGTTCGTCCTCGTCAGCCGTTACAGGAACCGCCACAAGAGGGCTCGACTCTCGCCGCAGGCCTGACCCTGCTCGCGCCAACCCCCTTACTCAGGGCTGGGTCAAAGGAAATCGATCGACGTCGCGCCGCCATCCGACACGTGTTCCGTCCAGGCAGTGCCGCTCCACCAGCGGTATTGGTGCCGGGCAGCAGGATCAGTGGCCCATTGACCACCGACAGTCTGCAACGTCCCAGGGGCCTGCGCAGTCTGGAACGCGTAAACCGGCGCATCGACCGTCTCAGGTATAGCGGCCTGCCGCGGCATCACATACCCCTGCACGGGTGGTACGTACGGGACCGTGACCTTCCTCGGCCTCCAGAAGAAGATGATGAGAAACCCGATCACACCGAGCACCACGCCCAGCACAAGGCCGAGCGTGGCTCGATCCTTGCCTTTGCCGACGTGATACGAGAGCCCAGCAAACGCAGCCCAAAACACGAGACCGAGAGCATTCATTTAAGGCCCCTTCGGGTTGCGCGGTTCGTCCTCTGCATTCTCGGCAAAACGGCTGCTGGCTTGACGCCCCGACCCCGGGAGAGCTACCGCCGCCCGCTTCTGTACAACACCCCATCGAGTACGACGTCGATGGCGAAGCGGAAGCGTTCGTCCACGTCGCCGGCGACGAGCTGCTCGACATGAGCGGTGATCAGCGGGAAGCGATCGGCCGGCAGGCGAGCAAAGTTTGCTGTCACCTCGTCGGCCAGTGCTGCAGGGTCGGTGCGCCGTAGCTCAGCTTCGATCGCCGCGAACGTCACCTGGGCCGCGAGAATGTCCGCTGTCATGGCGGCATCCTGGGCATCGAGCCCCCCGGCGAGAAGGAGCCCGAAGAGGTTCTCGAGCAGCCCCAGGACCACCTCGGTTCGGGGCGGGTCGATCATCATCGCAGCGGCCATTCCCGGATGGGCCACCAAGCTGGCGCGCGAGCGCTGCAAGAGGGCGTGCACCTGAGCGCGCCACCGGGTCGGGTCTGGAACCTCCAGCTCGATACCAGCGACGACACGGTTGAACATCGCCTCCAGCAGGCCCTCGCGACCTGAGACGTAGACGTAAAGCGAGCCGGCGCCGGTGTCCAAAGCAGCCGCCACCCGGCGCATAGACACCGCCTCGAGCCCGTCTGACTTCAGGATCACCAAGGCCGCGTCGACGATCGCCTTTTCGCTGAGCGGCGCCTTTGCCGGGCGATCACGAGTCGACCGAGGCTGCCTCGGAGCGTTCATCAGTCGGACTCCTACCTGTTCTGCCACTGAGCGGTGCGGGCCTGGAACTCGGTTCTCATACCGTACAGTGTTCCTAACGAACGGTGTTCGTCCCATACGCCGTTCACCGAGACCCCCACTTCACTTCTCAGGAGGACGCCGTGGCAACCGCCCCTCCCCTCGCTCCGACCGCAGCGCCGACGCTGTATCCCGGTCGCTGGATCGTGGCGGCAGTCGTGCTGGCCGCCAACACCATGGACCTCCTCGACGCCACGATCGTCAACGTCGCCGGCCCGTCGATCCGTCATCAGCTCGGCGGCGGGTCCAGCACCATCCAATGGCTCAGTGCCGCCTACACCTTGACGTTTGCGGTCTTGCTGATCGCGGGGGCACGGCTCGGCGACATCTACGGCCGTCGACGCATGTTTCTGCTCGGCTCCATCGGGTTCATCGTCTTCTCGGCGGCTTGTGCCGTCTCACAAGACATGGCGATGCTCATTGCCTTTCGGGCGCTGCAAGGCGGCTTCGGAGCACTGATGATCCCCCAGGGCTTTGGCTTCTTGAAGGAGGTTTTCGACGACGAGGAACTCGGTCGGGCCACCCGCCTTTTCGGTCCGACAACCGGCTTTGCCATGCTCGGGGCACCGATTCTCGCCGGCGCCCTCATCGATGCCAACCTCTGGAACATCGGCTGGCGGCTGGTCTTCCTCATCAACGTGCCGATTGGCCTCATCGCCCTTCCGTTCGCGTTCAAGTCGCTCCCCCGAGGGATCAGCCATCCCAACCTGAGACTTGATGTCGGCGGCGTCTGGCTTATTGGGCTTGCGCTGGTGGCCATCATCTATCCACTCATTCAGGGCCAGACCGATGGCTGGCCGGCGTGGACCTTCGTGATGCTCGCAGCCGGCGCAGCCCTGCTGTTCGTGTTCGTCCGCTATGAACGGCGCCGAAGCCACAACGCGTTGATCGAGCCATCGCTCTTCACCAACCGCATCTACCTCAGCGGCATCGCAGTCATGCTGTCGCTGTTCGGCGCCTTCGGCGGGTTGCTGCTCTGCGTTTCGCTGTATGGCCAACTCGGCGAAGGATGGTCACCAATCCACGCCGGCCTGACCCTGACGCCGTTGGTCATCGGCTTGATCGCCGGAATGGTGGTGTCCGGCGCGCTCGTCAAGCGCCTCGGACGCCACCTTCTCCACATCGGCGTGCTGTTCATCGCCGCCGGCGCGGCCACCCTCGCCATCTCGCTGACCGGCGTCCAGAGCGTCTCCACCTGGGGCCTCGTCCCCGGCCTGCTGCTGGTTGGCGCAGGCGTCGGAACTGTGCTCGGACAGATCATCGAGTTCATCCTCGCCGCTGTCCGCATGAACGAGGTTGGGTCTGCATCTGGCGTCATGGAGGCCTCGCAGCAGCTCTCGACGTCACTGGGCGTCGCCATCCTCGGGACCATTTTCTTCTCAGTCTTCGAACACCATCCCGCTACCGACGCCCTGCGCGTCACCTCCTGGCTCTGCCTGGTCCCACTGGCCGCAGCCTTTGCCCTCGTCTTTCGGCTGCCCATGCACCCGCTCGCAGACGACGCGCAGTAGCCGCCTGGCATCGCAGGTCGCGTCGTCAGGCCTCCGCGCTGCAGCGGCCAGGGCCACGTCGCGACTTCACGAATCGCTATCCGGTGCCGGTTTTCGCCTGCGCTGACGGGCCGCCGAGGTACACCATTGGGCGATCGACTGCATCGAGACAAGCACCAGAATGCCGGCGGCAATAGCCCAGCCGAAATTCTCCTTGAACGAGCCCAGCACGGCAAAGAGCGCCATGAACGTCGCGCCCAGAGCGGCGTTCATAGAGAGCACCAGTAGCCAAGGCGCGCCCATTTCGGAACTCTTGCGCTCGACTATCGACTGGTATGCCAGCACCGAAGGAATGAAAAGCACAGGGCCGGCGGTCCCGACTATCAACCAGTAATCGGTGTAATCGCGTGGGGTCATGTCGGTGACCGTATCGCCGGACTCTCGAGCCTGAGCCTTCTCCGCGCGTAGCGATGCCTGGCGTCGGCACGGCCCCGATTGGCGTCCACCGGCCTCGGCAAGTGAGTCGCTCGTCAGATGGCGTTTCGGGACGCGACTCCGTTGCGGTGCCCCCCTTGCCACTCTTTGTTGATTAACTTTGTGGAGTTCATCGGAAGACCACCTTGCTCGTGCTCCCCCACCCGCTGCTCTGGAGTTCCTCATATGTCCTTGCACCTGCACTGGTTTCTGCCGACTGCCGGAGATGGCCGCGAAGTCGCCGGCATCGCCTCCACTGGTGCCTCTGCACATCGATTTCCAACGCTGGACTACCTTGCCCAGGTCGCCCGGGCAGCCGAGAGCCTCGGCTTCGAAGCCGTTCTCACACCGACCGGCTCGCACTGCAACGACGCCTGGATCACCACGGCTGCGCTGCTGCGCGAGACCCGGACGCTGAAGTTCCTGGTCGCCTTCCGGCCGGGCCTCATCACTCCGACCCTGGCCGCCCAGCAGGCCGCCGCGTACCAGGAGATCTCCGACGGTCGGCTGCTGCTCAACATCGTCACCGGCGGCGACAGCGAGGAGCAGCGCCGGTTCGGTGACTACCTCAGCCACGACGAGCGCTATGACCGCACCGCCGAGTTCATCCAAATCATGCGTGGCGCTTGGTCCGGCACGCCCTTCGACTTTGAGGGCACGCACTTCCGGACGGCCGGCGCCACCGTAGCCCGACCACCGTCGCCCGTTCCCGAGATCTTCTTCGGCGGCGCCAGCGCGGCGGGACGCGATGTCGCGGCAGGGAACGCCGACACCTACTTGACCTGGACCGAGCCGCCGGCGGCGGTCGGTGCGCTGCTCGACGATGTCCGCTCCCGCGCCGCTGCGGTCGGCCGGACGCTCACCTACGGCATTCGCGTGCATGTCATCAGTCGTGACACCACCGAGGAGGCCTGGGCCGTCGCAGACTCGCTGCGCGCCCGCATGGACCCCAAGCTCATCGACTACGTCCAGTCCCGGCTGCTCGCCGCCGACTCCGAGGGGCAGCGCCGCCAGACCGGCCTGATCAAGGAGGCAGGCGAACGGCTCGAGATCTACCCCGGGCTCTGGGCGGGTTACGGCCTCATCCGTCCGGGCGCCGGCACCGCCCTTGTCGGCAGCCACGAGGAGGTCGCTGACCTGCTCGGCGAGTACGCCGCCCTGGGCATCGACCACGTCATCCTCTCCGGCCACCCACACCTGGAGGAGGCCTACTGGTTTGCCGAGGGCGTGCGCCCGATCCTGGCCGGCCGGGGCCTGCTCGCGGGGACCGATGCGCAGGCGCCCGCTCTCGCAGGCAGCTTGTGACCGTCGGCGCCAGTGCGCCCAACATCCTGCTGATCAACTGCGACGACCTGGGCTACGGGGACCTGGGCTGTTACGGGTCGGTGCGCAACGAGACACCCGTGCTGGACCGGCTGGCCGCTGAAGGGATGCGGCTGACCGACTTCTCGATGGCCTCCCCGGTGTGCTCCCCCTCCCGCGCCGCGATGCTCACCGGCTGCTACCCGACCCGGGTCGGCTTCGGCGAGTTCGAGGGCCTGCCCGTCCTTTTCCCCGGCCAACGGCTCGGGCTTTCCACCGACGAGACCACCCTGGCCCGGGTGCTTCAAGACGCGGGGTATGCCACCGCGGCGATCGGGAAGTGGCACTGCGGGGACCAGCATGAGTTCTTGCCCACCCGCCACGGCTTCGACAGCTACTACGGCATCCCCTACAGCAACGACATGGGGCGGCAGGCGTGGCCGGAGGGCTTGCCGTCGCAGGTTGAGCTCATGGCCATGTTCGGCATGAAGCTGCCGGTCGAGGAGTTCCCGCCTCTGCCGCTGCTCCACGACGACGAGGTCCTCGAGGAGCAACCCGACCAGACTTCGCTGACCGCGCGCTTCGTCGAGCAGAGCGTGCGTTTCCTGCGCGCGAACGCGGACCGTCCCTGGTTTCTCTACCTCGCGCACATCTACGTGCACGTTCCGCTCTACGTGCCGCAGCGCTTCCTGGATGCCTCTACGAATGGCCGGTACGGGGGCGCGGTGGCGGCGATCGACTGGGCGGCAGGCGTGCTGCTCGCCGAGCTCGTACGGCTCGGCCTCAGCGACAACACGATCGTGATCTTCACTTCGGACAACGGGTCGCGCGCCCGCGACGAGGGCGGAAGCAATGACCCGCTGCGCGGTGAGAAGGGCACCACCTGGGAGGGCGGCATGCGGGTGCCGGGGATCATCCGCTGGCCCGGCCACGTCCCTGCTGGTGTGGTCAACAACGAGCTGACTTCCTCACTCGACCTGCTGCCGACCCTGGCCGCCTTCGCCGGCGCCGACCTGCCCGACGACCGGGCACTGGACGGACTCGACATCGGCGGCGTACTCACCGGCACAGCCCCCAGCCCGCGCCAGACCCTCGCCCACTACTCCGGCAACAACCTGAACGCGGTGCGGACGGGGTCATGGAAGCTGCACCTGGCCCGCGACGGCAAAGAGGTCAGCGAGCTCTACGATCTGGACGCCGATCTAGCAGAGACAACGAACGTCTACAGCGAGCACCCCGATCTCGTCCGTGAGCTGACGGCTCTCGCTGACGTGTTCCGCGCTGATCTCGGCGATGCGCGCCTCGGCATCGAGGGGGCCGGGCGGCGGCCGGTGGGATCCGTGGAAAACCCCGTCACCCTCACCGCCTACCGTCCCGACCATCCGTACTTCATCGCCGAGTACGACCTGACAGAGCGGGGCTGAGGCCCTCGCGCTAGTCGCCGCTCCAGCAGCGCAGGATCGCGGACGTGACCAGATAGATCAGGTCCCGGCGGGCGCGGTGCGCGGGGCCAACGGTCTTGGGCAAATCGGTGGCATCCACGCGCAGGAGTTTGTTGTCCTTGACGGTGAGGATCACATCGTCCGAAGCCAGGAAGGTGGGGACTTGGAAGGCCTCCAACGTCTGGAGAGGCACTTTGTCCTTTGCGTACTGACTTTTCAATTGATTGAACGCATGCAAGGCAGCAGCGTCTGACTCGAACTCCGTGACCGAGAGGTGGAGCGGACCCTGCGGAAGCTGATAGGTGCAGGTGTATACCGGCTTCACCCATCGGCTGGCCTTCTTGGGGGGACCATTCAGATTGAGGCCCAGCACAATGGCGTTCTGAATCTCCTCCTCCGAGCACGTCATTCGCGCCGAAAGCGACGGGCCCGTGATGTCCGGCGAGGTGCTGCTGGTACTGGGAGTCGCAGAGGCGCCAAGAGTGGCATGAGTCGCCGAGCCGCCGCAGCCGACGAACACCACGCAAGATCCTGCAACGACGACCGCCATCCGGACCTGTCGACGAAGCACGCTCAGAGGCTAACCGCCGGAGTCGCCGGCTGGACGCTCTCCTAGAGCTTTCCGAGCTGGATGCCGCCCGTGGGGTTTGCCCAATCGACTGTCGCGTGGGGGTCGAGGGGCACCTCGACGGCGAGCCCGAGACACATCTCGTCGGACGTGCCATCACCCCAGGTGACGAAGTGCGCAGGGATGCTTCGCAGCGCCGGCAGCTCCTGAGCGAGCTCCGGCCGGTAGGTACAGCTCACCTGGAGCCGATCACCTGGGGCGACCTTGATCCACGGTGTGTTGTTGTGCGCCGCCTGGTTGTTGAAGTCGTAGTTGGGCACGTCCAACACGGTCTTGGCGCCTGCGGTCCCTGGATTGAGCGTGATCTTCAGCGCGCTACCGAGCAGGTGCATGTGCGGAGCAGCCCTGATGATGTAGCCCGCCTTACGAACCTTCCAGGTGCACGAAGTCGTGACACCGGTTGGCGGATTGGCCGGATTCTCGCCACAGATCTGCTCGACGCCGGCGTCGAACAGAGTGATGTAGGGGCCGAAACGCTTGCTCAGGTTGGCCAGCTCAGCAGTGCGATTACACAACGGACCGGTGACCCCGGTCGGGCAGGGAATGTTGGGAATCGCGACCAACGGTTGGATGGACGTAGGCCGAAGGTTGGCCGCTGCCGGCACGGTGTCGAGCTCAACGTGCGGGTGGACCGGCAGGTCGCCCGCCAGCAGGTTGTAATGGACCTGCATGATGATCAAACTGCCTTTGGGCAGCGGGGTTCCGGTCGTCGCCGGCAGCACGTCTTTGCCCTTGCCCGGCGCCCAAGCGCTGAGCCACGGCATCGACAGAAACTGCTTGAGCCCGGTCCCGACCACGGGGGGCTCGCCGAAGCAGGTCCAGCCCTTGCCCCCATTGTTGGCGGTTTCAGCGGCCTTCGCCAGGCTGGGCGGCACGAGGAAGAGGATCGCGTGGTGCACCTCGGCGACGGGCTTTCCCGTTCCTGGGAAGAACTGGCTGGACACGATGAACGAGTTCTGAGCGACGTGCGGGTTGACCAGCGTGCAGTGGTAGTCGTCGGTCCCGCCGTTGATAGCTCTCGGCGTGTAGGCGTTGGTGTCCTGCATCGTGAGCGTCGTCAGTCGGGCCCCGTCTACCGTGGCCGCCGCCTTGGGAGCCGTCTTAGCAGTCGCCTTGGGGGCAGCCGCACTCGAGCCGCAGGCGCTGACGACAATCAGCGCGGCGATGAACGCAAGCCAGCGCTTGACCGGCCGCGCAGACGCCGCTCTTGCTCTCATCAAACGCTCCTGATCTCACCGTCGAGGCCGCTCCGCCTGACGCATCACAGTAACGTTTCGCGAGCAGCATCTACGGGAGTATCACTCGGCCCCGCTGATCGATGCCCAGCCGGCGGGCAGCCAGTCTCCCTGTGGGTCGGGCCTCCGCCGGCGTTGATGACGATGAAATGGGTCACCACCATTCGAATGGTCGACTGCACGGCTTCGGCCTACTGGTAGCTCTTGACCGCGACGACGTTTTTCGGGTCGCAGTTGTAGACGCCGTTGTTCGGGTCGGTGACCTTCTTGTCGTAGACCCAGCCGGTGGTGGTGAGCCGGATGTCCAGCCAGCATTGGGCAATTTGCGGGTGGGTCGGGTCAAGGTTGACCGGTGCGTAGAGCCCGCCGCCCGTCCACGCCGTCTCCGCAGCAGCCTTCTGGAGGACGCACGCGGCGGTGAGGTCGGACCCGCAGGCCGTGGCTTCCTTCGCCCATAGCGCCCAGGCGCTGAAGGAGGAGGCTGTGAAGTCGGTGAACCGCGGGTTGCTGATAGAGGCGTTCAGGATGTTCTTGATCTGTGTCAGCACCGGGTACTGCGGGCTGGCCAGCTCGAACGGCAGGTGCGAGAACCCGATGTAGGTGGGAGGGATCGTGCCGAGCGCCTTGGCCGCCTGAACCGACGACTGCAGGTAGAACTGCACGCTCAGCAATGAGAACTGCGGCGTGTATCCGACGTCCTTCATCGCCTGGTACAGCGGCGAGATGTCCTGGCCGTTGATGGTGTCGAAGCCGATGGTGCCGGTGCCTTTGAGCTGCTCCACATACGGCCGGTAGTTGGGGACCGACGGCGGCTGCTCCTGCAGGACCGTCACCTTGACGCCGTTCTTCTGCAACGACTCCTGGATCCGCTTGCCTTGCGGGATCAATGAAGCCAGGTTGCTGGAACCGATGCCCACACCGTTCTTGCTGTCGGGGTAGGCATCGACGAGCAACCGCAGCGGACCGTACGGATATTGATTCGGATTGGACGGGTTGACCGACACCTGCATCGTGGAGGTCGCCGTCTCCGGCGAGACGGTGTAAGCGAAGATGTCGCCCTGCTTGCAGCCCTCGCGCGGCTTCACCCCGGCTGAATCGAACGCGTTGCCGTTGCCGACAAGCATGAAGTCCTTCTGGCAGGCGTTGGTGAACGCCTGACCGACGTTGAAGAGCTTCGCATCCCATTTGTCCACGGTGATCTTGCGACCGTTGATGCCGCCGGCCGCGTTGCACCACTTGCTAAAAGCGTCAGCGGTGTCGAAGAACTCCTGCTCCAGTCCCGGAGCCGCCGCTGCGCCGGGGTCAGCCGTCGTGCCGATCCGAATCGTCGAGGTGGTCACCCCACGTCCGATTCCACCAGTGGCATGACCGGGACCGCAGATGCCTTTCAGGGTGCCGAAGTCACCGGCGCCGGCCGCATTCGCCGTCGAGGTCGGCGTGGCGGGCTTCGAACTGCTTCCCCCGCCACCTCCGGAGCTGGAGGATCGCCCGCAGCCCACCGCGGTGACCGTCAGAGCCAACCCCACGACTAGCGCGGACGCTTTGGCCGGGGTACCGCGTCGATGAGCCATCGATTTCTCCTTCGCAGGCACTGGCGACCGCAGGCCTGCTAGCCGGGGTAAGACCAGCCGTAACCTAGGGTGAATGGCGAAAATGTAACAGGGGTCACACTCCTTCGTGACCTGACTGTGATGAACAGTCGCGGCGTTCAAGCCTCGTCACGGACCGCGAGTGCGGAGCATCCTGGTCAATACGTGCGAAACCGCAGTGTGGAGCTCGGCGTGCGGTGCCAAGGAGGAATGCGATGACGGCTGAGGATGTCTCTGCGGAGATCCATGGATTCAGCGAGCCCAACTCGACGCCTACGCCTTGGACAGTGGGACTCGAGCAGCTGCGTGCAGCAGACACCTTCTGGCTGTCCACCGTCCGTCCCGATGGCCGGCCGCACGTAACCCCGCTGATCGCGGTCTGGCACGCGGACGCGCTCTGGTTCACCACCGGGCCTGACGAACGCAAGGCCAGGAACCTGGCCGAGAACCCGTCGTGCGTGCTGACGACCGGAGGCAGCGACCTCGCGGAAGGAGCGCTTGACGTCGTACTCGAAGGACCCGCCGAGCAGGTGACTGACGATGCGGATCTCGAGCCGGTCGCCGCCGAGTTCGCGGTCAAGTACCCGACCGGTCCGTGGGACTTCGTGGTGCGCGACGGAGCCTTCAGCGACCGGGATGCCGGCGGGCGCGTGCTCGTATTCCGGGTGCGCCCGGTGCGAGGTCTGGGGTTCCGCAAGGGCGATCACTTCAGCCAGACGACTTGGCGCTGGGCGTCATCGTGATCGTCGTCAGGATTTGAGACGTTCCCCCGACGCCCCCATCGCCGCTAGGCAGGTTTGTCGATGGCGCCAAGCACGCCGGTGAGCCAGCCGTAGACAAACTGCTCGAAGCGGTCTTGACCGGTTCCTTCGCAGTGGCCTCCGGCGCCCTCAGCGATAGTGAATTGGTGGGTGCTGACGGGGGCGGCGAGTGCGTCGGTGAAGGTCTGGAGCTGGCCCGTCCCGGCGAAATCTCCTTCGCCGGCCAGGGCAAGCGTGGGACAGCTGATCTTGTCGGCCAGGCCGATGAGGTTGAAGCGCGTCAAGTCGCGCATGTAGTCGGTCAGGCTGGAAACGCCATGTGCCGTCATTCGCCACTCGTATCCATTGCGGGCCTCCGGATCGGCCAGCAGCGGCGCCAGATCTGTCTCAAGCGTGGGGTCGGCGTTCTGCAGCCGATCCCAGTTGTCTTCACCCAGCCGCTTACGGAGCGCGGCCCCGAAATCGTATTGAGCGGGATCGCAGATCAACGCGGCGAGCCGGTGTTCGCCGCTGGCAGCGCGTGGAGCGAGGTAGCCGGCGAAGCTGCGTCCAAGAAGGACCAGCTTGTCGGGATCGACGCCGGGCTGGGTCAACAGCCAGTCGACCGCCGGGGTGAGGACGTTTTCGTAGTCGGGCCGCATCGTGACTCGGCGTTCATAGAGGACACCTCCCTGGCCGGGACCTTCGATGACGAGGCAATTCATGTTGCGTTCCAAGGCCGGCGCAGCCGCCAGGACATATCCGTTTTCGGCGGTCGAGTCGTAGCCGGCCGGGGCAATGATGGTGGGACGGTTCTGACCCGAGTCATCCGGGCGAAACAGGTAACCGTGGACGACGATCCCATCCTTGTCGAGGTCGACAACCGTGGTGTCGCAGGCCAACAGCGGGATCGCCGCGCGGAACGCGTTGACGTGAGCGGTATAGGCGGAATGCAACGTGGGGTCGTCGAGATCGACCCGCGAGAAGAAGAAGGCTTGCCGGTAGTACTCGCTGGCACGCAGGTAGGCCTTGCGGGCGCTGATGGGGTCGTCGATGGACAAGCTGTGATCGGCCCCGGCGAGGACTTCATCAGCGGTGCGGGTCCATTCGCTGACCCAGGAGTTGAAGTCTGCGGGCACGATCCGGGAGGCGATTGCTTGGGCTTCCCCGAGGTCGGCGCACCCTTTGGTGGCAGCGGTGAGGGTCCGCACGAACTGACCGTCGAAGTTGTCGTCGTCAATGAACTTGATGGATGTGGTCATGACCGTTCTCCTTTGTTGTTAGGTGTTTTACGGGGTGGATGGTTTGTCGAGCAAGCGAGCCAGATCAGCCGGCCGCCCGGGCTTCGTCGCCGGATTCGCTGACGCGTTGGGCGGATAGCAGCCGCCAACCCACGAGCAGCGCGAGAAGTGCCGCCACCGCGGCACCGATGAATCCGGCAGCGATAGCGTTGGCGGAATGCTGCCGGCTGGTGTCAGTGCCTTGGAAGAGCAGGACAAGCGCGCCGATGACCGCGATTCCGAGGGTCCCGCCGAGCTGGCGGACCGTTTGCATCAGGCCCGAAGCTTGGCTGCGTTCTGCCACTGTCACTCGCCCGAGCGCATCAGTGTTGGTCGGTGAGATAAGCAGGCCGAGACCGAATCCGGTCAGGATCATCCCGGGCAGTTGCAGCGGGTAGCTCAACTGCGGCAGGGAGACCGCCCAGGCGCCGATTCCCACAACCGTCAGGGCGAGGCCAGTCAACACGGCGGGCCGGACGCCGGCGCGGTCATACCAGCGGCCGGCGATCTGCGCGGCTGCCGCGAGAGGCAGGATCAGCGGCAACGACCCGAGTCCGCTCTTCAACGGGCTGAAGCCCAGCAACTCCTGCAGATACAGCGAGCTGAAGAGGACGATCGCCAGCATTCCGAACTGGGACAAACCCATCACCAGCGCGTCCCCAGCAAAGCCGCGACGAGCGAACAGTCGAAGGTTGACCAACGGAGCCGCACTGCGGAGTTGGGTCAGGACGAAGATCGTCGTCAATACGAGCCCGGCGCCAAGGACGGTCAGCGTCACGGGAGAGCGTCCACGACCAGCTATTGGCCTGCTGAATCGCCAGCACCGTCGTACCGATCCCGGCAACAAGCAGCGCGCAGGACGGCACGTTGACGCTCGCTCCCGCACGGCGAACGTTGGCCGGGCGGGCGATGTGGACGAGGACCAGAGCCGCAATGCCGACGGGAACGTTGATCCAGAACACCGCGCGCCACGTCACCTTTTCGGTGAGGACACCACCGAGCAGCGGGCCGACGGCGAGGAAGATCTGACTCAAGCCGACGTAGACGGCCATGGCGCGGCCTCGTTCCTTGATTCCGAACGCGCCCATGACGATGACTGCGGAGACCGGCATCATCAGCGCGGCTCCGACACCCTGCAGCGCACGTGCGGTGATCAGCCAGCTCTGGCCAATGGAGCCGTGAGGCGCGAGACCGCAGGCTGCGGACGCCAGGAAGAACGTGATCACGCCGACCCGGAAGGTGGATACGCCGCCAAAACGGTCGGCGACCTTGCCTCCGATGGCCACCAGCGCCGCAATGGCCAGGACGTAGGCGTTGACCACCCATTGCTGGCCGGAGGCTGACAGGGGCAGGTCTCGCGACATCGAGGGCAGCGCGACGGTGACGACGGTCTGATCGAGCATGAGCATCGACAGGGAGCCGGTCATTGCGACCAGGATCAGCCAGCGGTTGCCTGACTTGGGGATAGCGCCTTGCGCCGCAGTCACGACTTTGGTGGTGACGTTTGCGGCTGGGGTGATGGTCTGGGTTGCCATGGCTGAGACCTTGACCAGGCCCACTCTCATGGCGCTCTCACGCCGCGTGCGAGCCGTGAGAGCGCTAGCGTTAGGCGGTGGAAATCCGCGACCTCGGGCTGTTGCAGATCGAGACCGACGGAATACCTTTGCCGTTGAAGGGCCGACGCCTCGAATCCGTATTGGCGGTTTTGGTGGCGAATGCCAACGAAACGGTCACCGTGGATGCCCTGATCGACGCAGTGTGGGGACCGGAGGCCCCTGATCGGGCGGCGCAATCGCTGGAATCGCTGATCTGGCGACTGCGGAAGATCATGGAGCCGGGACGTGCCGCCCGCACGACGGCGACGCTGCTGCAAACAGTCGAGCTCGGCTACCAGCTGACGCTTGCGCGCACCCACATCGATTCCCATTGCCTGCTAGAAGCCAACCGTCGGGTGCCCGACCTGCTCGCCGCCAACGACAACGCCCAAGCGCTGGAGCTCGCCGACGCCGCGCTCTCGCGTTGGAGGGGCCAGCCCTACCTCGGGGTTCCAGAAGCAGAGTGGATGCAGCCCATTCGCACCCAACTCGAAGAGGCCCATCTCGAGCTGCAGCAACACCGCATACAGGCGCTGCTCGAGACGGCCCAGCCCGAGCGTGCCGCGAGCGAACTCCTCCCCTTACTTGCAGACCACCCCTATCGGGAACGCCTTTGGGGCCAGCGCATGCTTGCGCTCTACCGCTGCGGCCGACAGTCGGAGGCGCTGGCGGCGTTCGCCGACGCGCGGGCACTTCTTGCCGAGGAACTCGGCGTGGATCCTGGCCCCGACCTTCGGGATCTGCACAGACGAATCCTGGACCAGGATCGAACGCTCGACCTCGCGGTCGAAGGGCCGCCGGCTGGCGCGAATGTGCATCTTCCGAGCCGGCGCGCCGCCTTGATCGGCCGCAACGCGGAGTTGGAGACACTCGGCGCTTTCCTGGCTGCGAATTCGCTGCTGACGCTGACCGGACCAGGCGGGGCGGGAAAGACGCGGTTGGCAGTCGAGGTTGCTTACCTTGCACGTGACCAGTTCGGCGACGGGGTGTGGTTCGTCGATCTCTCCGAGATCGCTGACGGACAGCTCGTGTGGTCACGAATCGCGCTGGCCATCGGCCTTGGACTGCAACCCGGCTCCGACGTCCCATCGCAGACGCTTGCGTTCCTCAGTCGGCGGGCTGTGCTGCTCGTGCTCGACAATTGTGAGCACGTACTCGACGCTGTCGCGGATGCTGTCGACGCCATTCTTGAAATGGCTCCCCGGGTGAAGCTGCTGGCCACCAGCCGCGAACCGCTGGAACTGCCAGGGGAAAAGGTCTTTACGGTCTCGCCCTTGGAGCCTCCGACCAACCTTGAACCCCTCGCCGGCAATGCGGCGGTTCAACTGTTTCTGGAGCTGCTGGGCGACCCTGGCTCCGTCATGGATCTCGACGGGCCTGCAGGGGCCTCGATCGCCCGCATTTGCAACGCTGTCGGCGGACTGCCGCTAGGCCTCGAGCTTGCCGCGGCCCGGGCCCGCAACTTCGAACTGGCCGAGGTTGCCGGGGCTCTTGAGCGCAGTCCCACCGCTCTGACCCGGCCCGGACGAGGCGCCGCGCGGCAGCTCACGTTGCACGACACCATCGATTGGAGTCACCGGCTCGCCCGGCCCGACGAGCAGGTGCTTCATCGGCGGCTATCAGTGATCGCCGGTCCCTTCACTTCCCAAACTGCCGCAGGACTGTGCGCACTACCGCCACTTCGCGAGGAGCAGGCGATGGATCTGGTCGGTGGGCTCGTCCACCGATCGCTCCTGACTCCGGGGCAGACGAGCCATCCGGGAGGGCCAACGCTGTTCGCTCAACTGGTCCCGTTACGGGCTCACGCCCGGGCGGCTTTGGAGGAGAGCGGCGAGCTCGCTGCGGTCGAAGCGGCGCGAAACGAATGGACCCTGCGCCATGTGCTGAACGCGCCCAACGATGGTCGGGACGGGCAGGCGGAATGGTATGACTGGGTGGAGGCCAACTCCAGCGTCATCGACAGCACGCTCGGCGCGACGCTGCTCCAGACTCCCTCTCGAGCCGGCTTGATGCTTGCCGAGGCACTCACGATCTACTGGTTTGACCGCAGCCTGATGATCGACGGAATCGGCTGGCTGGCAGCGGTTAAAGACCTGCCCGGCCTTGACGCGTTCGACCAGGCCCGCGCTCGAGCGTGCTATGGGATCGCGCGGGCGCTGAATCAAGAAACTGAACTGGCACGCGGCCACCTTGAGGCGGCGATCCCGGCATTGAGCGCGCCCTCCGAAAAGAACGCAGGAGTAGCGGGCGAAGTCTTGCTACGCATAGGCGCCGCGTCCTGGACAGCCGACCTCTGGACCGATGCCGGCGCCGCGACGCGCGAGGCCCAACTCATCGGAGAACAAACCGGAAACCGGCATCTCGTGCTGCGCGCACGCGCTGTGCTCAGCGCCTGCGAGCTCATCGTCGGAGACCCCCAAAAGGCGGTTCTTGATGCCACCGCTGTGCTTGACGACAACCACGAACATCGCAACCATTTCGCCGCATTCTTCGCCTGCGTCACGAACGGGATCGCCGCCGCCATCAATCAGGATTCGGACGCCGGGCTGCACTGGTCAGGACAAGCCATGACCCATCAGCGGGCGCTTGGCGTGCGCAACATCGGCGACACCCTCGAGCAGCGCGGCAGTCATTTCGTCAACGCCGGTCAGTTCGAAGCGGCAACCCGGTGCTACGGCGGGGCTGCCGCCCACAGTGAACGCGCGGGTCGTGGCTGGCCCCGCCATCCCGGTACCCCGGAGAGGCTGGAACGCCTGCGGGCCGGCATGACGCCTGGTGCCTACCAGCGCAACTGGGAGAGCGGGCAGCGCCTCGGGCACAGCCAACAACACCAGGCCCCGGAAGACTGGAGCTGACGCGTACAGGTGACCGTGCCGGGCCCGCGCCGGCCTTCGGACACCCGACGTGCCGCCGTACTAACGGTGCCCGTTGAACCAGATGAGCTGCTGGATGCCGGTCGGCCGATTGGTGTAGCTCAGCGTCTTCGTCAGGAGCCCCGGGATGAAGACGATTCGCTCGGCCGTCGCGCTCGACCGCCATGCTGCCGGATCAGTGCCCTGCTTGGACTGCAGCTGAGCGCCCGCTGCGTCGATCGCCTTCCAGATCGCCTGCTGGCAGCTGGCCTTGTCGCCGCCTCCGCAGTAACGGTTCGCGAACGGCGCCTCGACCTTGTCGCCGAGCAACGTCTTGATGTCCTTGTCGAAGTACTGGTACCACCCTGAGTACTGGCCCTCCGGCGGCTGGTCGAACACCGGGGCAAGTGTCGACAGTTCATTGAGCTGAGGGCCGAGCACCGGCGCCATGAACGCATCCGCGATCTTGGGCCAGGCGACGTCCATGACGGCGGCGCCGGGATCGTCAATCTTCCCGTCCTTGTTGAGATCCAGCCGGTTTCCACCGTGCTGATTCCAAGCGTCCAGCAGCTGCAACATCTCTGCGTCCCGCGCATTCGGCGCCTTCGTCCCAGCCAGCAATTGGCTCAGGAGCGGCACGGTGTCGATGGCACGGACGTCCTGTGACGCCGCAGCGTTCATCGCTGACGTGACCTGCGCTACGGTCCATTTGCCGTTCACTTCGAGCCGGTTGAGGTTCTTGTTCAGCAGGTCCACTCGGCCGACTTGGCCGGCGCGCATCCACTCGTCGTCAGCCGCACCGAACCCCTTGGCAATGTTGTTGTTCCAGTTGACGATGCGGCCTCTGGCCGGGTCGGTGTCGTGCGGGTGTGCGTTTGCGGAAAGGTAGCCGGTCCACTCGTCGTTGCCGCGGCCGTCGGTGAGCAGGCCTGGGTCGACGGAGGCCGGCCGCAGCGGCAGCAATCCGGAGGTGTACTCGGCGATGTGCTTGGAGTCGATGTAGAAGGAGTTGAACGTCTGCGGTGATTGGCTCGCCGCGGCGAAGAACGTCTGCGGGCTGTCGACGGCACCGGTGGAAAGGTCGTGATACAGCAGCAGATCCAAGGCGTCCTTGCCGTAGTCAGAACGCTTCGACGAGATCGCCACCTTGCGTCCCTTGACGGTTGCGTAGCCGGCGACAGGACCGTGGACTGTCGTGTGAAACGTCACCTGCTGATCGGGCGCTCCAGCCGTGCCTTTCAGGACGCCGGCATTGAACGTACCCATGTCGCGGCAGGTGCCCTTGTACTCGTACTTGGTGTCGCTACCGTCGCAGAGCGTCTCCGCGTACTGGTCGATGATGTCGCCGCTGGCTGACGTGAGGGTGGTGGCGAAGTCCGCTCCGCGACCGATGAGCATGTAGCCCGGGAAAGGCGCTGATGTCGCGCCGCGCCAGACGAGTCCCGGTGCGTGCATGTCGATCTCGTACGTGAAACCCGGGTAGTAGTAGCCGATCTGCGGCCCACCGACGAGCAACGGATAGCCCGTCGCGGAGTGCTTGGCATCGATCATCAATTCGTTGGACGCACGCGTTGGCGCCGGCGCGGGCGTCGGCTTCAGGTAGGCCGTGGTGCCGACCGGCTGGTAACTGTTCGCGTCGATGATGACGTTTCCCGAAGCCTCCGAGGGAATGGGTTCGTACGGGAAGGTGCCGTCGATGGAGGTGGGCTGTTGCGGGTCGTCGTGCTGGCGCAGGTCGTTGAAGACGCTCATGCCCTTGCTCGCGCCGAGCCGGTCCTGCAACGCCGCCAGGAATTGCGTGTTGTTGGCCTCGTCGCCTCCGCCCTGCCCGACGAATTGCCCCTTCAGGGCCTCGAGCGCGAAGGTGTCGTTGCGGGTCCACGGCTTCGCCGAGGACTTGCTCGCCTTGAAGTAGGCGTTGACCCCGGTGGAGAACGTATCGATGTCGTGCAGCACCTGGCGGCCCTTGGCCCCGGCGTTCTCGAGCTGCGCTGTCTGTTGGGAGACGAACGATTCGGTCTGTGCGCTGGGCACGAAGTTCTGCAGCTTCGCGATCAGGCTGAGCGCGGTGAGCCCCGGAGCGCCGACGGCTGCCACCCGCGCGTCATACCGAGCTTGCTCCAGCAGCAGTCCGCGGTCCTCGGCCGCGATCCAGCCGGAGGCCCAGATACCGCCGTCATACGTCGTCGCCGTCACATGCGGTACGTGGAACTTGTCCCGCAGGATGTCAACTCCCGCGCGGGGCACTTTCTCGGTCGTCGCCGGCCCGTCTGGACCGACCCCGAAAACCTCCGACTTGAAATCCGTCGTCAGGTCCTGATCGGTCACCCTGTCAAACAGTGGGGTGAGCGAGTCGTACATGCTCGCCTGGGTGGTGGCTCCGGCGGGCGGTGGAACTGACCCGTACTGCCCGGATGGGATGATGTTGCGGGCGTAGCCGGCGTAGTCATGATCGGCACCGAGGCTGCTCGCCGACGGCGGAGGTGGGTTGGGCCCACCGGTCGTCGAAGCGGAGCAGGCGGCGACACCGAAGACCGCGGCGATGGTGGGAGCGAGCAAGCCAAGGCGACGCTGCCTAGTGAGCATGAGGCGCACCCTATGCCTCGGTAGGCGGTGAAAAGGGCTTTGAATCACGCCTGACGACGGATGAAGCGCGACCTAATGGCCGGCATCGGCGCGATAGGTGCGTTTGCCGCCCATCCACGTCTCCAGCACCCGAATCTGGTCGATCTCCTTGGGATCCACGACTTCGGGGTCCAGGTCAAGGACCACGAAGTCGGCGTGCTTGCCGACGGTAATGCTGCCGAGCACGTCGTCGGCGTGAAGCTGCCAGGCGGCGTCGATGGTGACGGCTCGTAGGGCCTGGTGGACCGAGACCCGCTCGTCCTCGTTCAGTGTCCCGCCTCCCGACAGATCCCGAGTGGCGGCAACACGCACGTAGTGCAAGGGGTTGATGGGGCTCACGTTGTAGTCCGAATGCAGGGAGAACCGGAGCCCGACCTCGCGCGCCCGCGCCGTGCGGTCAAGCAATTGCGCCCGCTCGGGGCCGATGAGATTGTCCCGGAGCGTCTGGCCCCAGAGGTAGACGTGGTTGATCAGGAAGCTCGGCGACACCCCGACCGAGGCCATGGTCTCGAAGACACCGTCATCCACCAGCGAGCAGTGCTCGATCCGGTGGCGCAAGTCCTTCCCGCGCCGGCCGCCGAGGGCAGTCGCGTAAGCGTCGGCAACCAGCTTGGTGGCAGCGTCGCCGTTGGCGTGGATCATCAGCTGCCAACCGTGCTCCTGGCACCAGGCGATTCGCTCGACCAAGGTCGACTGCTCGATGTTCATGCCGCCCCGCTCGGCGGTGCCGAGATAAGGCTCGTGCAGGAAGCCGCTGCGGCCCTGGTTGGACCCGTCACCCACGATCTTTCGGGCCCCGACCCACACCCGGTCGTTGCCGGCCCCGGGGTGGACGTGCTTGCTGTCCCACTCGGTCGCCTTGTCATCGAGCACCGCGATGCTGACCCGGGTACGCAGTCGTCCAAGAGTCGAAAGCGCCCGAAGCAGCGCGATCTCCTTCTCCCCCATCAGCGCGCCCGTGGCGGCCTCGCGCATGGTGGTGACGCCGACCCGGGCGGCGTCGTCGGTAATGGCGTGGATGTTGTCAACCAAGCCCCGCAGACTCAGCTTGTCGATGCAATTGAGCAGCAGCGCGACCGCACCCGTCTCGCCCAAGACCCCATTGACGCGGCCGGCGGCGTCCCGGCCGAAATGCCCTCCCGGAGGGTCCGCGGCATCGTCGCTGATACCTGCCTCATCAAGAGCCTTGGAGTTGGTGTAGGCGAAGTGCATGGAGGCATTCATGACGGCTATCGGGTGGTCCGCCGACACCGCGTCAAGATCCTCACGCGTCAGCTCGGGAAACCCCGGAAAGAGGGACGGGTCAAACCCGCTGCCGAGGATCCACGCACCTGGCTTGGCCGCAGCGGCGGCCGTCTTCAGGTCATGGAGAACGTCCTCCAGCGAATCATGCGTGAGCGGGCTGCAGTCGATCCAGCGGTAGATGAGCGCCGTCACCCACAGGTGCATGTGCGGCTCGACCAGCCCGGGGTACAAGACTCTGTCGCCGAGCTCGACCGTCCTCGTGAGCGGCCCCACGTGCTCATGCAGCTCCGTCACGGATCCCACGCCGATGATGCGACCGTGCTTGACCGCCACCGCACCGGCGTGTGGCTGGCCATCGTCCATGGTCACCACCCGGCCGACGAACAGATGGTCTGCGTGCGCGTGGCTGTGTGCCGGCTGCGGCTCATCGACAGGCCCAACCGCCTCATCAATGGAGCCTTCGGCGTCCAGCAGCCGGCTCACCGCCGGATGGGGAACGCAACCCTGATGAACTGGCTTATCCATGGGTCCCAATAGAGCACAATTGCAGGTCACGAGGAGAAACTGACACCACACTCAGCAGTAATGTCGTGAGATAAGCCAGGCGCCGCGCCCCGGTATGACTGGCGAACAGGCATCGGCCATTTGGGTGAGTCAACACAGGAGCCTAAGGACCGGCCCCTCGCGTTTCCGATGCAAACTTCATGATCTTTGGGAAACTCGCATGTCGCGCCTCCCAAGTCAGGCGGCCCGGCGCCCTCGTTGGCTTGGTTATGGCCGGGGCTATCGTCACGACCGCCTGCACACCAGTGGTTGCTGCCGGCCAGGGCGGGCCAGCCAACAAGGGCGCCATCGCGCATCCGGCCACGACAAACCCCATCGGAAGCGTGGGCGCTCGCTCCGGTCTGAGCTGGAATTCCGGAATCTGGCCCGTTGATCGAAGCGGTTCAGACGCGTCCTACAACTCGACCTTGCAGTACGCCGAGAACAAACGGGGCCGCAAGTCAGACGTCAACATGGCCGCTCAGTACAACGGCACCTGGGGCGACCTGACGGGGATGCAGATCCTGGACTTCCTTGACGCCACGCCTTCTTCCACATCAGTCGTGATGCTTCCCCCGTTCCCTAGCGGCGGCACCTGGAGCGCGGCGGCGGCGGGCAGCTACGACGCGTACTACCGCCAGATCGGCGCGGCGATCGCGGCGAAGCGGCCCAACGCCAAAACGGTCGTGCGGCTGGCCTGGGAAGCCAACGGAGACTGGTATCCCTGGAGCATCGTGAGCAACGGCGGCGCAGCGACATTCATCGCGGGCTGGCGCCGGGCGGTCGACAACCTGCGGGCGGGGGCCGGGTCGAAAGCGTCGAACATCGTGATCGACTATTCGCTGGCCGCTCTCGACGACAAGGGTCAGGGCGACCCGCTCACGGTCACCTACCCCGGCGACGCGTACGTCGACCTCATTGGTATCGACATCTACGACTCCTGGTATGTGACCACCAGCCCGACGACGCCCGGCTACGGAGCTCAGATGAACCGCGCGTACAGCTTCGCTGTCGCACACGGTAAGTGGCTGTCGATTGACGAGTGGGGCCTGCATCACACCGACGCCGGCGCCCCCGAGGGTAAGGACAATCCGAAGTTCATCTCGGCCATGTTGACGTGGATCAAGTCCCACAAAAGCCGTCTTGCCTACGAGCAATACTTCCAGGACGACGCCCAGGACAACGTCAACAGCAGCCTCTTTTCACCGGACCGCAACTCCAACCCCGTGTCAAGCGCCGAATACAAGGCTTTGTACAGCTCCTCCTAGTGCCGGAAAGCCCTTATCCGCACGAAGCTTCGTGCCAGAGCAGCCCGGAACCAATCCGTCTGCTAGGGGCGCTGGCTGCAGCTAGTGGACGAGGCAGGCCGTCGCCGCGCTAGTGGCGCTCGAGACCACCTTGCTGACGCCGTCTTTGATCTCCTGAGCGCTACCGCCGTTCGTCAGGTCCGAAGCGAGCGCGCTCAGGTTGTTTCCCAAGGTCGTGAGCTTGTCCTGGACGGCTCCTGAGGCTGCCTTCGCATCAGCACTGATTTTGCTACCCATGGATTTGACGGCGTCTGCCTTCTCCTGGTTCGTCTTGTCCGACGAGGTCACGGTGGAGGCAAGGTTCTTGACATCAGACACCAAGCCCCCGCACGGCGAAGCCGACGCAGTGGCGGACGCCGAAGCGGCGGGAGACTTGGCAGGCGTCGATGACGCGCTCGAGGTCGACGACCCGCAGCCAGCCAGCACGCCGAACGCCATGACAACAGCCGCGGCGCTGAGTGGACGGGACGACCGCGAACGCAGATAGGGAGTCACCCGCCCAGAGTAGGCCGGGATCGGCCGAGCGGCACACAGCTGCCCGGCTACATGTACAGCGTGAATATCGAACGCCGGACGATCAAAGTCTGCAGACCGGATTCGCCCAATGACTGCAGCATCAATCGCCGCTGGGCGCGCTTCATGGCGAGCACGCAGCTGACATCGTCATCCTGGACAAAGATCGCCGTATCCAGCCAGGGCGGCAGGCGGGAAAGGTTGACGCGAATAACCCCGTCAGTCTGGTCGATGACCGTGTCGTCCTGCGGGTTTGTGGAGCCGTACTTCTTGATGCGTGCGCTGACCCTGCCAACGTAAAAATACAGGTCGGCCTCACACGTGATCCCCCAGCGACTCCCGGTCCAGACATGGGCTTCAAGACCGCCCAGGTAGGCCAGCGGGGTCACCACGGCCTGCAGGTTACGCAGGGCTTGCCTTCAAGCGCTTGAGGTGTGTGACGCTGAACGGATGACGACGACGACCATGCATTTCAGCATCCAGGAGGTCTCGCGGCGCAGCGGACTTCCCGAGCCGACGCTGCGCTATTACGAGCAGGTAGGTCTGGTCGGACCGATCGACCGCGACGAGAACACCGGCTATCGGCGCTATGGCTCCCAGGACCTGCACACCTTGGAGGCGCTGGCCTGCCTGCGCGCCGTCGGCATGGGGATCGATGACATGCGCACCTACCAGGCCAACCTCGCGCGCCGTCAGGAGTCAGCGGCCGAGCAGCGCGATCTCCTGCTGCGCCACGCGGAACGGATCGAGGCGGAGATCACGGCGCAGCATGCCCGGCTGGGCTACCTGCGGGAGAAGGCGGCGTTGTGGGACGCCCGGGACCGCGGTGATTCACCGGCCGAGGCCCAGGCCACGCAGCGCGTCGTGGACGCAGCGGGACGCTTGGGAATGCACCGATGAGCCCAGTCCTGGTCACCGGCGGGTCCGGCTACGTCGGCACCCATGTGATCGCCTTGCTCCTTAGGTCCGGAAATCCAGTGCGTACCACTGTCCGTTCGAAGGCGCACGAGGCCCAGTTGCGTGCCGCCGTGCGCCGTGGGACGGCCGACAGCCCCCACGACGATGCCGGCCTGCAAGTTGTCATCGCAGACCTGACATCCGACGACGGCTGGGCTGCCGCAGTCGCCGGCTGCGAGGAAATCCATCACGTCGCGTCGCCGATTCCGAGCGTGCAGCCCAAAGACGCCGATGAGCTGATCGTGCCGGCTAGGGAAGGCACCTTGCGAGTACTGCGGGCTGCCCGCGATGGGGGCGCCAGACGCGTTGTGCTGACTTCCTCCTTCGCCGCGATCGGTTATACGCCCAAGCCAGGCTCTGAATTCACCGAAGCTGACTGGACCGATCCCGACACCCCGGGTCTCGCGCCATATCCGCGCTCCAAGGCGGTTGCCGAACGCGCCGCCTGGGATTTCATCAAACGCGAGGGTGGTGATACCGAATTGGTCGTAGTCAACCCCACTTTCATCCTCGGACCGTCGCTCACGACCGAGATCCGCTCCTCCACCCAGCTGATCAAAGCGATGCTCGACGGGACGATGACAGTCGTACCGCGAGCCCGCTTCGGGGTCGCCGACGTGCGCGACGTGGCTGACCTCCACATCCGGGCTATGGCCACGCCAGAGGCTGCCGGCAAACGGTTTCTGGCGCTCGCAGACGGCCCGACGAGTAGCTTCCTGGAGGTGGCCGAGACGCTGCGCCGCCGGCTCGGCTCGCTCGCCGCGAGGGTGCCCACACAAGAGGTGCCCGGCGACGATCTGCCGCGGCCGATCATCCACAACGACCGGGCCCGCAACGAACTCGGATGGCGGCCCCGCGATATTGAAACCACGATCGTCGAGACTGCCGAGAGCCTGCGCGAGCTCGGCCTGTTGGCGGCCTGAATGACGGTCAGAGAGACACGTCAAACACCATGACGGTGACACTGATAACGGGAGCGAACAAGGGACTCGGCTACGAGACCGCACGCCAACTGATCGAGCACGGGCAGAGGGTCTACATCGGGGCGCGCAGCATCGAGCGAGGAGAAGCGGCCGCAGCAAGGCTTGGCGCCCGCTTCGTGCAACTCGACGTCACCGACGACGCTTCGGTGGAGGCTGCCATCGGGGAGATCGACGAGCGCGAAGGCCACCTCGACGTGCTCATCAACAACGCCGGCATCAGCGGCGCCACTGAGGCCACTGGCCCGATCGCGCTGACGATGTTCGACACCAACACCATCGGCGTCATCCGTGTCACCCAGGCCGCGCTGCCATTGCTCCACAAGTCCGACAACCCGGTAGTCGTCAACGTCTCCAGCGCCCTCGGCTCGTTCTGGGCCGTCACCAACCCTGAACGCCGCCAGTTCCACTTCCCCTCGATCATCTACGGGGCCAGCAAGGCCGCCGTCTCGATGCTCACGGTCCAGTACGCCAAGGCACACCCGGACATCAAGTTCAACGCCGTCGAGCCCGGCTTCACCGCCACCGACCTGACGCCCATGAGCTCAGCTGGGCAACCGGTGGAGAAGGGTGCCGAGGTCATGGTCCGCATGGCGCTCATCGGCAAGGACGGCCCCACCGGCACCTTCCAGGAGGGCACGGAGGAACTCCCCTGGTAAAAGGGAAGACCGTCTCAGCTGCCAAGCTCCTTGGTGCTTCGAACGTCCAGATTCCGAAAGCCCATCGGTCCATCGCAGAGCTCTGCCAGTTGCCCAGCGAAGTCCGCCGTCTCCGGCAAGGCCGAGTTAGCCATCGCAGCCTCGTGGGAGGGGAATTCCACGATCTGTACATAGGTGTTGGGGCGGTCACGGTCGGCGGTGAGCGTGCCGCGCTCGGCGGTGCGGTGACCCGCTGTCTTCGCGGCCCAGTCGTCGATCAAGGCCTCTACGGCCTCGGGACGGCTGGTGCTGAATTCGATTACCTGGATGAACCGCAAGGTCATCGCCTCCGTGGGTCGTTTGGGCTGTGTTTTACCGCAGCAACGGCGGCGGGTGCAATACGCAATCGCTGCGGACGTTTCGCGCAGCCCCCTAGCATCAGCACCATGGACGGGACGCGCACGGAGGGAACACGGCGCTACGAAAGCCCGGTACGCCGCGAGCGGTCGGCAGCGACCCGCGGGCGAATTATCGAGGCTGGCTGCGACCTCGTTCGCGATCTGTCGTCATGGGATTGGCGAGGTGTCACCGTTCGCGCGGTTGCTGCCCGGGCCGGGGTCCACGAACGCACTGTGCACCGCCATTTCCCCACTGAACGCGACCTTCGGGCGGCCTTGCTGCAGCGGCTCGTGGAGGAGTCCGGCGTCACCGTGGAGGGGCTGCAGTTGCAGGAGCTACCCGATCACGTTGAGCAGCTCTTCAGCTACCTGGCCACGTTTTCAAGCTCGATCCCGCGTCAGCCGGATGCTGTGCTCCAGGCGCTGGACGAGCGTCGCAAGGCGGCAATCCTGGCGACGGTCGGCGAATCCGCTGATGGCCTGTCAGAGGAAGCGCAGCGAACTGTCGCGGCGGTGGTCGACGTGTTGTGGGGCCTGGAAAGCTATCGGCGGCTCACCAACGGTTGGGGCTTTGACGGGTCCGAAGCGGCCCGCGGGGTGAACTGGGTCCTTGGACTGATCAGAGACGCCGTCCAGCAGGGCCGCGGGCCAGGCTCATCCGACGATGATGGGTAGCCGTTCCCATCCACGCACGGTCGAGGTCGGACTGAGGTTGGCACCGTCCCAGTCGACGTCCCACTTCGGGAACCGCTTGAGGATCTCTTCGAGCGCCACGCGACCCTCCAGTCGGGCCAGAGCTGCGCCCATGCAGTAATGCACGGCGTACCCGAAGCCCAGGTGTTGGCGCGGGGCGCGGTGGATGTCGAACGTGTCACCGTCGGGAAACTCACGGTCGTCCCGGTTGGCCGAACCGAGCAGGAAGAGCATGACGCTGCCCTCCCGCACCTTTTCACCGTGCAGCTCCACGTCCCGCGCGACGTAACGCGCGACGTGCGGTCCCGGAGGCGCGTAGCGGAGCACTTCCTCCACTGCCGCCGGGATAAGCAAAGGATCGGAAACCAGATCTGCGCGCTGGTCGGGATGTTGAGCAAGCAGTGAACCCATCCAACCGATGAGCCGGGTGGTGGTCTCATTGCCGGCACCGGCCACCACGCTGACGTAAGTGAGGACCTCTTGGCGCGTGAGCTTGCGTCGCTTCCCGTTCTCGTCATCGAATTCAGCGTTCAGAAGATCGGTCATCAGGTCGCTCGACGGGTGATCGGCCCTCCAGTCGACGTACTCGGCGAAGATTTCTCCGCTCGCGAACGAGGTGTCGTTGACCTGCATCTCCTCCCCTGCCCGCGTGCGCAGATTGGCATCGACACTTTCGCGCACTGACTCCTGATCAGACTCGGGGATCCCGAGCAGCATGCCGATGACCCGAGCCGGCATCTTGGCGCCGAACTCCGCCACCAGATCAAAGCGCTTTTCGCCGATGAGCGGATCAAGGCTGCGGACGCAGAATTCCCGAATCTGCGACTCAAGCGCGCTCACCCGGCGGGGTGTGAACACCCGCACAAGCAGGCTGCGGTGGATGTCATGCACTGGCGGGTCTTCGAAGATCAGGGTGCCGGGCGGCATTTCCAGGTTTGCTTTGATCAGCTCGATGATCGCACCGCGGCCGGAGTTGTACGTCTCCCAATCGGGCAAACCATTGGCGCAATCGGCATAGCGACTCACGGCATAGAAGTCGTACTTATCGTTGTAATACAGGGGCGCTTCCTCACGAAGCCGGCGGAAGGTCGGGTAGGGATCTACTACCAGGTCGACGTCGTAAGGGTCGTAGTAGATCTCGGCGCCATTCGTCACTGGTGACCACCTGCCGTGAGTCTTCGTTGTGCTCGCGGGGCCTGAACTAGCCTGACGCGGATTGGTGCCAGAAGTCTGACGCGAATATGCTGTCGACGCGTCAAGCTTCCTTGACGGTGGCCTTGGGACGGCGAGGGTCATGCGGGTTACCGGCGTCGGCCCCGCCGGCGCGGCGAAGGAACGTCATCTTGCGAGTCGCCAGCCGCCAGCCGCTGGCCGTCTTCCGATAGGTATCGGTGTACCAACCCATGCGCATGTGGTGGTTCGTCTGGTCGATGAAAAGCAACGTCACCTCACCCGACCCCGTCTCGCCATCAAGCTGCAGGACGGGTGTGCCGGTGAGGAACAGTCCCTTCGGCGCGGCCTCGACCAACGCCGGCCAGTCTTGCAGTCCGTACGTCTCACCGAAGGCGCTATACGTCCCGTCGGAGGTGAAGACGTGTTCCATGATGTGGTGGATATCGCCCTTGGTCATGTTGAGGGCGAAGCTGGCGCAGAGCTGCTCCAGCTCCACGACGTCGTCGATTGGCAGCTTCATCTGGTGGCAAATCTCCTTGCTATGGAGGGACATTCAGTGCATGACCACGACGAACTCATGAAGGCGGCAGGCCAAGAAGGCGCGTGGCGATGAGGTTCTTCTGTATTTGAGCGGTCCCGCCCATGACGCTCTGCGCCCGGCTGTAGAGGTAAGTGCTCAGCATGGTCTGGTCCAGCCCGTCATACCCTGCCCCGGCGACGGAAAGGGCCGCATGGCCGACGGCCTGCTCAACCCAGGTCATCAGCAGTTTGTCGATCGACCCCTCAGTCCCGTGGTCGATCCCGTCAAGGCGGTCCGACAGCCGCCGGCTCACCAGGTGTGCCAGCATCTCTGATTCAACGATGGCCCAGGCCAAGTCGCGGCGTTGTTCGTCGTCCAGATCGCCCAATTCGCGTTTCGCACGGGCGATATCGGCGAGCTCCATGACCGTCTTGCGATACCTGCTGGCGTTGCCGAGCTCCTGCGGCTCCCGCTCGTGGCTGAGCACCGTCATAGCGATCCGCCACCCCTCCCCCGGACCGCCGATCTGGTTGCCCGCCGGCACGGTGACCCGGTCGAAATGCACCTCCCCGAATTCCCGAGTAATGCCGTTGATCATCTTCAGCGGCCGCTGCTCGATCCCAGGGAGGTCCATGGGAACGGCAAAGGCAGTCAGGCCCTTGTGTTTGGGCACTTCTGGATCGGTCCGCGCCAGTAAGAAGCACCAGTCCGCCAGGTCGGAGTAGCTCGTCCAGACCTTCTGTCCGGAGATGACGTACTCCTCGCCGTCGAGCACCGCCCGCGTGCGCAGCGAGGCGAGATCGGAACCGGCGTCCGGCTCGCTGAACCCCTGACACCAGCGGGCCTCGCCGCTGATGAGGCTGGGCAGGAAGCGCAGCTTGGTGTCTTCGGAGGCGTGCTGAAGGATGGCCTGCACCAGGTAACCGAGGCTCGGCCGCGGCGGCGCCCCCGCCTGGGCCAGCTCCTCATCGACGATGACGTTGTAGACGCTGGGCATCCCGCCACCGCCATACTCCTGCGGCCAGGTGACGCCGAAAAAGCCGGCCCGGTATAGCGATCGGTGCCAGTCCGGCTGCCTCTCCCAGTACTCGTCCGATGTCGAGGAAGGCGGGAGGTGCGGATTGTTGTCCTGAAGCCAGCTCCGCAATCGGCCACGGAACTGCGCCTCCTCCGCCGAGTCCCGGAAGTCCATCAGCGCGCTCCCTGTTCGACGGTAGACATCAGCCGGTCGCGCAGCAGATGTTTCTGAACCTTCCCCGACGCATTCATCGGCAGACTGTCGGTGAAGACCCAACGCTTGGGGACCTTGTACGGAGCGAGATGCTCGCGGCTGAACAGCTCGAGCCCGGCGACGTCCAGATCAGTCCCGGGCAGCGACCTGACCACCGCCACGACGGCCTCGCCCCATCGGGCGTCCGGCAGTCCGATGACAGCGACCTGCGCAACATCGGGGTGGTTGCTGATCACGCTCTCGACCTCGCTCGGATAGACGTTCACGCCGCCGGTCACAATCATGTCTTTGAGCCGGCCGGTCACTCGCAGGTATCCGCGGGTGTCCGCCGACACAAGGTCGCCGGTGCGCAGCCAGCCGCCGGGAACGATTGCTGCGGCAGTCTGCTCCGGCTCGTGGAAGTAGCCGCTCATCACCCCCACGCCACGCACCTGAAGCTCGCCGATTTCTCCGACTGACGAGACGACTCCCCGCCCAGGATCGACGACCCGGCCCTCGAGATGGGGCAGCAGTCG
This sequence comes from uncultured Actinomycetota bacterium, assembly GCA_963737695.1. Taxonomy (GTDB): domain Bacteria; phylum Actinomycetota; class Actinomycetes; order Frankiales; family Frankiaceae; genus DATAZK01. The sequence goes on along the minus strand of CAVTTQ010000008.1, from coordinate 211,681 downwards.
ACCGACCGTGGTGGACTTGTCGTCCGGATCGTCGTCGGGAAAGGTCTGCGAGATGTATCCACAAGTCTCGGTCTGACCGAAGATGATCGTGGTCTTGACTCCGAGCTTGCACTCGATGTCGCGGATGAGCTCGACCGGCACCATAGAGCCCCCACACGAGAGCGCCCGCAGGGATGACAGATCGCGCTCGCCGAACGTCGGGTGGGCCATCATGTCCGCAAGCATGGTCGGCACCCCGACGGTGTGAGTAGCCCGTTCGCTCTCGAGCAGTTCCAGGTGCAATGCGGCGTCGAACTGTCCGACGAGCACGTTCGCCGCCAGCGCCTGGGCGGCCATGAAGCTGACCACCTGGCCGCCGACATGGTAGAGCGGGATCGTGTTCACGTAGACGTCACCCTTACCGATCTCGAAGCGCTCTCCGCTGAGCCGGGCGGAGTTGGTCATCCCGCGGTGTGTGAGCATCACGCCCTTCGGCGCACCGGTCGTTCCCGACGTGAACACCAGCTGCGCCACGTCGTCAGGATGCGGTGGCCGGAGGGGATTCTGGTCGCCGGCGCCCGCTTCCACGAGGGCCGGCCAATCTTCGAACGAGATGGTCTCGCGAAGGTCGGGGAGCTTGTTGCTGAGCTGGGCGAGTATGGCCGCCAGATCGTTGCCCCGATGTTCGGGGACGAAGGCGACGGCGACCGCGCCGGATCGAGCCAGAATGTGCTCGATCTCGCGGGCGCGCAGCAGAGGATTGATCGGAACCAGTACCAGCCCCGCCATGGCCGCGGCGAACGTCAAGAGGTAAGCCTCAGGCGTGCTCGGTGCGAGCACGGCGATTCGCTCCCCTGGATTCGAGCGAGCTACCAGCGCATGCGCCACGGCATCGGCCTCAGCCTCGACCTCGGCGAAAGTACGTCGCTTCCGGCCTCCCGGATCTTTGGTGCCGGCGACGACCGCGACGCGGTCGGGCGCACGAGCTGCGGCGTCACGAAGCACGCTGGCGATCGTCGAATCGAGCATCGGCTCGTTCGAGGCAGGCCACTGCGACTGGCTCAAGGCTGCTGTGGTTCCTCGGCTTTTGGCGATTGCGCCAGGTAACTGTCAAGCGTCGCGTGGAAGTGGCGGATACGGCTCTCCTGATAGCGCGACAGTGAAAGTGAAGGCTTGACCGATGCCCGCAAACCCCGCTGGATCCGGGCGAACCTGGCGGTGTCCTGGTTGAAGACCCTGCCGAGCGCGCCGAATTCCGGCACGTCGGCCCAGTCCTCACCCGCCTCGAGGTATCTCGTAGGCGCTGGTGCCGGACGATCCTCGCCGACCGGCGTGGGCTCGAGCTTCATGATGTCCATGACGCACGAGTCCGGGTCATGTCCGTTAGGGCGGAACCGGTATGCAAACGGCGTCAGGTAACCCGCCCATGGCATGAAATTCGGGAAGAGGAAGTACTCGATACCGTCCAGCGCTTCAGCATCTGAAAGCTGCGAGTAGTCGCGGCCGGTCCGCGAGCGCAACGAAGTCCTGACGCGATCGCCCAGTAGCGCGCGGGCGTTCAGGGCCGGATCGTCACTGGCCTCGAACTCCCGACCGCCAAGCATCGCCTTGACGATCTCGGCCTCCTCGACGCCTTCGAGGTGCTCGCTCGCTACGCCGACGGCCGTAATCATCCGGCTGACGTGGGTGCCGTATACGTCGTACTCGGACAGCGAATCGGCAGCCGTGGGAAGCAGCTGGGGATGTACGGCCTTGGTGTGGTAGGCCTCGATGAATGCCTCCAGGGCAACCTTCCAATTGCACGGCAACACCTGCACTGCGTGTGCCGCCAGGTAGCGATCCTCAAGAGGCCAAGCGTCAAAGTGCCATGGGAGGTCTTGGAGGTAGTCACCGAGCGGCGCCGCCGCCGGATCGAGATTGACGAAGACGAACCCGCCCCAGGTGTCGACCTTCGCCTCGGGGAGCCGGAACGACGCGGCATCCACGTCCGGGAAATCCCAAGCGCAGGGCATCTCACGCAGCGTCCCGTCGATGTTCCAAGTCATGCCATGGAAGGGACACCGAAGCTGGTGTACTCGTCCGGCCTTCGTCCGAAGCTGAGTTCCGCGATGCAGACATGAGTTGTGGTAGGCGTGAATCTCATCTGGCGCCGTCCGGACGACGATCAGTGAGGCGTCGCCGATCTCGTAGACGACCGAATCACCGATCTCCGGGATCTGCTCTTCGCGGCAGGCCATCTGCCACACCCGATTCCAGACCCGCTCCATCTCAAGTCGATGGAAGTCGGGATCGAAGTAGCAGGAGGGTGGGATCGCTGCGGGCTCGAGCGAGCCGGCGGAGGTGGCCCGAAGGCTGAGCGGAACTGCACGGGTCTCCCCGTCGAGCAGCTCTTGGTAGAAGTGCTCTCCCCGGGCGGCGTCATCGACCTCTACCGAGCCCATCCCCCGCGTTTCACCCGTCATGGTCGCCGCTCCTTCTCGTCACGGTGAAACCCGTTGCGCTTGCGGCCGGATTTGCTGAGCCTGAACTCAGGCGGCACCGCGTCATCATTCGCTTTGACGGCGTTGTTCAAGCCGGCTTTGTAGACCTCGGGCGTGAGCATCAGATCCTGCGCATCCGGTCGCACCCGGCTGCCCAGCGATTCCAGCTGCGCCGTGAGCAGACTGCCCAGGTATTCACCTTGGTATTGCTTCATCATCTGAAAGAACGACTTCTGCATCACGACAGCGTCGGTCGGGCGCGAACGAGAGCAAGCGCCGGCGTACTTCTCCACTTCAGCCTGGAGCTCATCCTTGGCTACGACGCTGTTGACGAAGTCGCAGGCATACATTTCGTCGGCGGTGAACGGGCGGCCCGTGAACACCATCTCTTGAAACCTTCGGATCCCCATCGTCATGGCCCAAGCCCACATTCGCGGGCCCCAGCCCACATAGCGGAACGCCGGATGGCCGAAAAGCGCGTCATCTGAAGCGATCACCAGGTCGGCATCGGCCGCTTGATAGAAGTGCCAGCCGTAGCAATACCCCTTCACCTCGACGATGCTGATCTTCTTGAACTCGGCGAGGGTTCGGCATCCGGAGCGCGCGTCGGCATACCACTGCGGCAGCGTCGCATTGGCGCGGTAGGAACCTCGCGGCGGAAACGTCACGTCGAAGCCGTCGAGCCCCAGCTCCGCGCTGAGGGCAGCATCCGGCGATTCCGCTTGCAGTGCCGCCAGCTCGGGAAGGTCGGCTCCGGTGCCGAAGTCATCCCCCTCCCCGCGGACCACCAGCACTTTGACGTCATCGTCAACGTTGGCGACGTGCAACAGCTGGGCATAGCGCAACCGGGCACCGATGGTCACGGCGTTGAGCTGGTCCGCGCGGTTGAAGGTAATGGTTGCGATCTTCGTGGCGCGGTCCTTGCGGTAGAGAACCAGCTCTTCGGGTGGCGGCGCCGCGGCTTCAGGCATTCGACGTCAAACCGAGGAAGTCGAGCACGTTGCCGCTCACGATCCGGGCGGCCGTGTCGGGTCCGACCGCGTCGACCACCCCGGCGACGACCCGCTCGGAGTAGCCGAACGTGCTCTCGTTGTGGGGGTAGTCCGACGACCACATCACGCGGTCGCTACCAATGCGGTCGACCGCCTCAAGTCCCAGCGGATCGAACATGAACGCGGAGTACATGTGCTTGTCCCAGTAGTAGCGAACATCGTGGTCGATGTCGCGGTCGAGCATGTGTCGAAACGAGACGTGCATGTGTTCCGCGTCCTGAATCGCCGGCAAGACCCAGTTGATGCCGCCTTCGAACCAGCCGACGCGCAGCCGCGGATAGCGATCGAGCAGACCACCGAGGACGTAGCGCGCAAACATCTCCCGGAAAGGAGCGGCCTGGTGGACCATGCTGACCGCCAAGCCGTTGTGCGCACAGGGCGAAGAGATCGGACCTTCACCGATGTGATGCGACACCGGCAGCCCTGACTCCTCGATGGCCTCCCACACGGGCGCCATCCGCTCGCTGTTGAAATCGATCGGCTGCCCATCGGGATGATTGCCGGGCTTCAACGGCATCCAGAAGGTCCTGACACCCAGTGCCTTCGCTTCGTTCACGCTGCGCCGCGCGCCGTCGCCATCCCACCAATTGATGAGACCGACACCGTAGAAGCTGCCTGCGGCCCGCTCCTGCAGCTCGGCGAGGTACTCGTTGTAGACGCGAAAAGTCAGGTCGCGGATCTCGTAGTCGGGAAAGCCCATCATTCCCAGTAGCGCATTGGGAAAGGCCAGCTCTCGGGTCACGCCGTCGTCGGCCAGCTCCGCGAGCCTCGCGTCGAGGTTGCCGGTGCTCGAGCCGGCCAGCGGGTCGTATTGCATGAGGACGTTGCCGAACGCCGGTGGGAGCATGTTTTTGCCGCCGAAGCCCAGGGTCCAGGCCTCGTTCTCGTACCAGATGCGTGGTGCCCGATCCTTCAGCGCCGCCGGGAATCGTTCATGGAAGATGTCTTCGCTCAGGGAGATGTGGTTGTCGGCGGAAAAGACTTCGGTACCGGCCGGCAGAGCGCTATCTGTAGCGGCGGCATGACCATGACGATTCTTCGGAGCCCCGACGCCCCCGCTCGGGTAGATGACGCTGACCTCGCTGACCTCGCTGAGCTCCCGGGTCGTTTGCATGTTCGGGGCTTCCCTTCTCCGCTCGTGGCGCGAGGGATGGTCTGGCGTCCGACGCGTTCCAAATTTACTTGGATATCGTAATGTCTGTCAACGTAGCGTGAGCTCACGAAGCTGCTGGCTGCGGAAAGAGCAAAGGTTTCATGGAGCGGGCGACGAGCTCGATGTAGAGACCATCCCCTGCCTGGTGGTAGGCCGAGATCGGTGGGCGATCATCGCGCCCGATGCTGATCAGTACGGCGTTCGGCAAGCCGCTGGAGATGAGAGCTGCTGAGACAGCCTGGACGTCGTCCACCCAGTAGCCCACGTGGTGCGCGCGGTTGGAGCCATTGGCCTGATACAGCGTGCCCGGCACCGACTGCACCAATTCCACATGATGAGGTCCCTCGGCCGAGACCGCGTATTTCGTCACCACCCGGGATTCGCCCTCGGCAGTGACCATCCGCACCTTGCCGCCGCCCTCGAGCCAGGTGACGCCGAGCAGGTGGCCGAATTCCTCCTTGGCAGCTTCGAGATCGTCCACGACGATCCCGGTGTGGAACAGATCGGCGTGCCGTAGGGGACTTGCGTCGGTCATGGTTTGCCTCACCAGGTCACGAAGCGGGCGGCCGGGGCGGCCGGGAACTTGGGTATCCCGGCGAGAGGAGCTCGAGGAACTGCCCGTCCGGATCACGAATCAGCAGGGCCATCCCAAGATCAGAGCTCTCCACGATCTCGCCGCCGCATTGAACCGCCTGGTCGGCAGCGGCGCGAATGTCGTCGACTGACATCGACAGGTGACTGAGTCCGGCCTCACCCATCGACCTGCCGCGCAGCAACACCTGCGCCTGTGGCGCGCTGTAGTGGATGAGCTCCAGGACGAATCCGTCAAGCGTCAAATAGCAGGTCTGGACCCCCAGTGGCGGACTCAGCCCCAGCAGCTTCGACACGGGCCCATCAGGGACCGAGTCCTCATACCAGACGCGAAATCCCAGCACCTGTTCGTAAAAACGCTTCGACCGCTCGAGGTCGCTGACAACAAGGCCGGTGTGGTTGTACACGGGCATGGAGATGCCCTCTCTCCGACGGATTCCGCTAGCCCTCGCCGGGCCCCGAAGGCGTCATTGACACTATTACGGCATCAAACTAACCTCACGCCACGACTCAGCGCAAGGGAACTTCGGGACGCCTTTGCTGATGGCGGGAGGATCACGATCGATATCCCCGAGCGGCCGGACGGCCAGCGGATGTATTACGAGCGCAACGCTCGGTTACGAGCCGCGATGGCCGATTCCGGATTCGATGTGCTCGTCCTGCTGGTGAACGGCAACGTGAGCTACGCGACCGGAGCCACCTGGCCGCTGGCCGACGCCGGCCGCGCCAACGTCGAACGCCCGGTGGCTGTCGTAGTCGCTGATGACCCCATGCCGCACCTGTTTGCGCGGCTATCGGCCGATTCCATCGCTGAACTCCAGCTTGACATCGACCATGTCCACGCTCCCGTGTATCTCGACTTCGACGAAGGTGTGGAGAAGTTCGCGAAGATCCTCGCCGGCCTGGCAGCGCCTGGTGCCGCTCTCGGGGTGGATGACCTGACCGCGGCCATGCACCGGGGCCGTGAGCTGCTCTTTCGCGATTGGCCGCCGCGAGCGGCGAGCGATGCGATCGGCGCGGCCCGGCTGGTTAAGACACCGGATGAGCTGGCCACTATCCGTCACTCACTGCGGATCAACGAACAGGCAATGGCGGAGGTGCAAGCCCACCTTGCTCCAGGTGATCGACAGACCGACCTGACCGCACGGTTCACCCGCCGCATCTTCGAGCTCGGAGCTGAGGCGAACGGTCTGGATCCGATCTGGCAGGTCATGCCTGACCGGCGAGGCGACCTGCCGTGGACGGTGCATGGAGACATCCCGTGCCCGCTGCTGACGACCGAGCGGGAGCTGGCTGAAGGCGACGTGCTTTGGGTCGATACCGGGATCTTGTACGGCGGCTACCACTCGGACTTCGGCCGGACCTGGGTTGTGGGGCGCGAACCATCAGCCCGTCAGCAGGAGCAGTATCTGCGATGGCGAGAGATCAGCGATGCCGTCACCGCCGTGCTGCGAGCCGGCGTCACCGGGGGCGACCTGACCGCCGCAGCGATGGCTGTGTGCGGCGGAGAGCGCCCGTGGATGCCGCACTTCTACCTCGCTCACAGCCTCGGCCTCGACGCCGCCGAGATGCCCTTCATCGGCAGCGACCTCGGCGATGAATTCGATTCCACGTTGGTTCTGCGTGAAGGCATGGTCGTGGTGGTCGAACCCATCGTCTGGGACGAAGGAAGCAGCGGCTACCGATCGGAGAACGTCTTCGTCGTCACCGAAGAAGGCTCCATCGATCTGAGTGACTACCCCTACGATCCTTACGATCTTCATGGCCACTGAGGTACGGCCCGATGACCGGGCCCTGCGATTCGCTCGCCGCGACCGGGCGATCGCGGCAATGGAAACATACGACCTGGACGTGCTCGTGCTCGGCCGCCCGGCCAACGTCCGATACGTGGCCGGGGCCCCACTGCTCTGGAACGCGGGCGCACGTGCGTTTGCACCCGGCTGCGTACTGCTTCGCTCGGGTGAAATCCACCTACTGAGCACCTGGGACGACGGCGTGCCGGCTGAGATTCCGCACGATCACCTTTACGGCATCACCTGGAATCCGATGAACCTGGTGTCGATGCTGCAACAAATCAATGCAGCGAACCGACCCCATCGGGTCGGCACCGACGCGTTGTCTCCACTGTTCGCGAGGCTGCTCCCAACGGCGTTTCCGGGTGCTGAGGTGGTGGACGGAGAACCCGCACTCAGGCAAGCCCGGCGGCTGAAAACCAGCGAGGAGATTGCGGCGATAGGCGTCGCTCTTACGGTTGCCGAGGCCGGCCTCGCTTCCGCCGTCGGGCAATTGCGGCCGGGCGCGAGCCGCCGCGACCTCGTCGCCGTCTTCATGGAAGCCATCGCCTCGCTCGGGGTGACGACCCCAGCGGCCCAAGACGTCGTGCGGATCACTGCGCGGAACGGCCACAACGGTGGCCGGGAGGGCGACAGGGTCTCGCCAGGGGATCTCGTGGCCTTCAACGCCGGCGTCGTCGCGGACGGCTACACCGGCGAAGTGGGCCGGACGTGGCCGGTGGAGAGCCCGCAGGGCAACTTGTCGGGCGTGCGGAACCTGTACAAGAGATGGGACGAGCTGTGGCTGCGGCTGCTTGACGCGTGCCAGCCCGGGACGCCGGCGAGTGCGCTCCTCGCCGCCTACGAAGCCGCCGGAGAAGCGCTACCGGCCGAACCGGTTGGCCGTGGGTTAGGTCTTGGCTTGGACGATCCCGTAGTCGTCAGAGACCTCCCAGAGACCGCCGCGGCCCAACGGCTCGACCCTGGCGTCGTCGTTCTCGTCACGGGCCACGTGGAAGACGACACCGTCGGCTCGGTGATCGCCAGTGAGGCTGTGCTCATCACAGCCACCGGACCCGAGGTGCTGACGCACAGCTCGTTCTGGACCCCTTAGCAGTGCCGGAAGCGTCATCGCCCGCTCTGCGCGGCTATGTGGTCGTGGACCTCTCCACCGGAATCGCGGGCGGCTATTGCACCCACCTGCTTGCTGATGCGGGCGCACATGTCATCAAGGCTGAAGACCCCGCCGGCGACCCGCTTCGACGTTGGTCTGCCTCGGGCGCCACGATCTCATCCGACCATGACGCAGCCCTGTTCAGCTTCCTCGCGGGCTCGAAGGAGAGCATCGTCGCGAACGCCGACAACCCGGAGGACTTGGCCCGCATCACCGACCTGTTGTCGGCGGCGGACGCAGTGGTGTGGTCACCGGGCTCTCACCTGGCCCAGCACCCTGCGCTAGCTCCCGCAGCGCTGCTGCGTACCCATCCGTGCCTGACCATCACTGCGATTTCGCCGTTCGGGCTGCAGGGACCGTGGGCCGAGCGGCCGGCGACCGAATTCACGCTGCAGGCCTGGTCCGGCGGGATAGTCGGGCTGGGGCGCGGCGCACCTGATCGGGCACCGGTATTCGTCGGGGGTCAGGTCGGCGAATGGCTCAGCGGTGTCTATGCCGCCATCGGCACGCTGGCGTCTCGTACGCGCGGGTTGGCAGGCAGCCGCGGCGACCTCGTTGACGTCTCCATGCTCGAAGTGCTGGCGCTGTGCCTCACCTACTACCCGGTCAGCTTCCTCGATACCGCCGGCCGGCCCTACCGGTCGGTGCGCTCAGTTCCTACGCCCGGAGTTGAGACGGCCAGCGACGGCTTCATCGGACTCGGCACCGGAACCGGGCAGCAATGGCTCGACTTCTGCGTCATGGTCGACCATCCGGAGTGGGCCGAGGACGAGTCGCTGCGCGCGAACCGGTCCCCCGTCTCCTCGACGATCCATGAGTGGATGGCAGAGCGTTCGGTCGACGAGATCATGGAACTGGCGACAGCGTTTCGGATTCCGTGCGCACCGGTCGGGAACGGTGTCACCATCCCCGTGACCGAGCAGTTCCGTGCCCGCGGCGCCTTCGTGAAGAACCCGCGCGACGGTTTCCTTCAGCCGGGCCACCCCTACCGATTCACCCCGGAGATTCTTCGACCGCCCGAGGCGGCGCCGAGGCTCGGCGAGCACACCGGGATGAGCCGACCGCATCGAAAACCATCGACATCAGGGACCGATGCTCCTGCTGTTGCAGGGGAATTGCCCTTCACGGGCCTTCGGGTCCTTGACCTGACGGCCTTCTGGGCCGGGCCGTTGTGCACCCACATCCTCGCGATGCTCGGCGCGGAGGTCATCCACGTTGAATCCCCCTCTCGGCTCGACGGGACACGCGCACTTGGGGGCCTGCCGTTCACCGCGGACCAGTGGTGGGAACGCTCGGGCATCTTCTCCGGCCTGAACACCAACAAAAAGAGCGTGACGCTCGACCTGGCCGACGAAGGAGGGCGGCAGGCATTGCGTGACCTGCTGGCGACCTGCGACGTGGTCGTGGAGAACTACACGCCGCGCGTCCTTGAGCAGCTCGGGCTCGACTACGAGGGCGTCAAAGCCATCCGTGATGACATCGTGATGGTCCGGATGCCTGGATTCGGCTTGATCGGACCTTGGCGCGATAACGGCGCATTCGCCTTTGTGATTGAAGACGTCTCCGGCCTGACATGGCTGACCGGCTACCCCGACGCGAACCCGCTCTCCCCGTATTGCCTGGGCGATCCCAACGCCGGGTTGCACGCTCTCGTCGGCCTCCTGCTAGCACTTGAACACCGCCGGCAGACCGGTCAGGGGGTATTGGTTGAAGCAGCGATGGTCGACGCGGCCACCAACATCGCGGCAGAGCAGTTCGTTGAACACTCCGCCTACGGCGCTCTACTGACCCGCGACGGCAACCAAAGCCCCACGGCCGCACCGCAGAACCTGTATGCAACGCGGAACCAGGGCGACGGCGAGGCCTGGATTGCGATTGCGATTGCCACGCGAGAGCAGTGGGAGGCGCTTCGAGACGCGCTCGACCAGCCGGCCTGGGCCATGGACCCTGCGCTACTTGCGGCCAGCGTCCGCAGGCAGAAAAGAGACCTGATCGACAGTCATCTCGCCACGTGGTGTCAAGCGCGCACGAGCGACGAGATCCTCGAGCATTTGTGGCCGTTGGGCATCCCGGTCGCGAAGGTCTTGCAGCCCCACCAGCAGGGCGAGCTGGCTCAGCTCCGCTTCCGCGGGTTCTTCGAGCCGGTCGAACATCCAGTGACGGGCGTGGCCAGACACAGCACCTTGCCGTTGCGATTCTCCGCGGGACCCGGCACGTTTCACGTCAGGCACGCGCCGCTCCTTGGCGAGCACACCCGGGAAGTTCTTGCATCCGCCGGGCTTTCCGCCGTTCAGATCGACGCGCTCGAGCAGCGCAACGTCATTGCCACGGCTCCGACCCCACTGTGATGAGCGTCCCGGACGAAGCTCCGATCACCCCGGTTGAGCCTTACGGCCCCTCATATATTGGGCTTATGTCTCGGCTTGAGTACGACCCCATCGACGCTTCCCACCGATACTGGCTTGCGCAGGGTTGGGAAGACTCGGCCGAGGGTGTGGGAGTTGTCATCTCCGTCATGCGGGGCTGGCAGATCCTGCTCAACAAGGCCAATGCGCTCCTGCGACCGATGGGCCTGACGTTCGCCCGCTATCAGGTATTGGGTCTGCTTCGTTCCAGTCGCCCGCTGTCGCTGGGGCAGGTCGGCACCAGCCTTTGGGTCACTCCAGGCACCGTCACCAGCTCGGTCGACCGGCTGGAGGCCAGCGGCCTGATTCGAAGGTTTCCCCATCCCAGCGATGGCCGCACCGTGCTCGCCGAGATCACACCGGCCGGTCGGCGACTCTTCGACAAAGCGGTGAAGACGCTGAACAAGAACCTCTTCTCGACGCTTCCGCTATCCCCCGCGGAATCGGCGCAGCTTGTCAGTCTCATCGGCAAGATTCGAGCGGAAGAGGGAGACAACGTCGCTCGGGAAGAGGCCTGACGCGTTAGATCGCAGTCCGTACGCCCTAGGCCGGCTCATCGGTGGCCGGGGGCAGGGTCGCCTTCACCCGCCCGGCAGGAGGCGGACCGGCTGCGGTGCCGCCATCCACCGGAAGCACCACCCCGGTCACCTGCGCCGACCAGTCGCTGGCCAGATAGAGCGCGGCATAGGCCACGTCGACGGGTTGGCCACGGCGAGGTAAAGGCTGGCTCAACGCGATCACCGGCCCCATGTCGTACTTCGTCATCCCGGTGGCAATGTGAGCGGGCGCGATGCAATTCACCCGGATCAAGTGCGGCCCAAGCTCGACCGCGTTCGACTTGGTCAAGTGAATGAGGGCAGCCTTCGTGGCGCGGTAGGAGGTGACGCCGGGGCCCGGGTTGATCCCACCGATCGAGGAAATATTGATGATGGAGCCGCCGCCGTTCTCCTTCATGTGCCGAGCCGCGCGCTGGGTGCCCACCATCGTTCCCAGCAGGTTCACCTTCATCGCACGGTCGAAGTCGCTGAAATCGTCCCGCAGGAAAGCGCCAAGGGTGCCCGCGTAACCGGCGTTGTTGCAGAGCACATGAAGCCCTCCGAATCGCGCCACCGCGAAGTCGATGACTTCTTGCACCTGGTCGGAATCGGCGACGTCGGTACGTTTGAAAGCGCCGCTACTCCCCAGCGAGCCGGCCACCTCTTCACCCGCCTCGTCATCGATGTCTGCGACGACGACTGATGCGCCCTGAGCGGCGAAGAGCTCTGCTATCGCTCGGCCGATGCCGCTGGCCGCCCCGGTGACTATGGCGACTTTGCCGGTCAGTAAGTCGGTCACGCTTCCTCGATCCGTGGAGCCGATTGGCGGGCTATTCATACCAGCTGCTGGTCGTTGCTACGTGCCTGCCTCAAGATAATCCTTTGATGTCGGAATATCTCGGTGTAGCGTCGCGCTGTCCCACCGCGGTAAGGGTGGCGCGAAGGGTTGATCGCAGCTCGAGAGGAATTTTTGGTGAGCGATCTGGAGGAGCGCAACTTCTTCAAGGACAGGGCCGTCCAGGACGATCCGTACGCCTATTTCGATGCACTTCGGGAACGGTCCCCGGTCTGGCAGGAGCCCCACTTCGGGGTCTTCATGGTGACGGGATACGACGAGGCCCGCGGCGTCTACGGCGACCCCTCCAATTTCTCCTCCTGCAACAACGTGAGCGGTCCGTTCCAGAAGTTTCCCGTGCCGTTCGAGGGCGACGACGTCAGCGACATCATCGAGCAATATCGGGACGGACTGCCATTCAGTGATCAGCTCCCGACCTTCGACCCGCCCAAGCACACCGCTCACCGAGCGCTCATGATGCGCCTGCTCACGCCCCGCAGAATGCGCGAGAACGAGGAGTTCATGTGGCGCCTGGCTGACCTTCAGCTCGGCGAGTTTCTGGCAGCAGGCGGGGGCGAGTTCGTTCACGGTTTCGCCGAATCGTTCACGATGTCGGTGATCGCCGACCTCGAGGGTGTCCCCGAGGCAGACCATGGCCTCTTTCGCGATCACCTGGTGCACCCGTCCGCCGAGCTGGCCCAAAAGCCGCTCGAATTCCTCTACGAACGATTCACGTCCTACATCGAAGATCGCCGCAGTGCACCTCGCGACGACATCATGACCGCGATGGCGACCGCCAAATACCCCGATGGCTCAACCCCGGATGTGCAGGCGGTCGCCCTACTGGCCGCGAACCTCTTCGCCGGCGGCCAGGAGACGACGGTTCGCCTGCTGTCCTTCGCGCTGCGCATCATCGGCGAGCGTCCCGACGTACAAGCCTTTCTGCGCCAGGACCGTGAGCGCATCCCCAGCTTCATCGAGGAGACGCTGCGCTATGAAAGTCCGCTACGCAGCCAGTTCCGGATGGCGCGACGGCGAACGACCCTGGAGGGAGTCGATATCCCCGCGGGCAGCAGCCTGCTGCTCCTGCCCGGAGCCGCTAACCGTGACCCCCGCGCATTCCCCAGCCCGAACGAGTTCGACCCGGAGCGTCAGGATGCTCGTAACCACCTGACCTTCGGCCATGGAATCCACCACTGCGCGGGAGCCCATCTGGCCCGGGCCGAGGGGAAGGTGGCCATCAACCGCCTCCTGGACCTGACGTCGGACATCAGGATCGACGAGAAAGCGCACGGCGCGGCAGGCGAGCGCCGCTACGACTACCTGCCGACCTTCTTCCTGCGTGGCCTGAACAATCTCAGCGTGGAACTCGAGCCGGCCTGACGCCGGTGCGCACTTCCCTTGGCCGGCCGTTACTCCCCCGTCAGATCGGCCTTGTAGACATAGGGCTCGGCCGCATCCAGGGCCTCCTGCGCGGAAAACTCCCATGTCTCTGGCTTGCTGATGGCGCGCGTCACCACCACGAGGATCCAATCGGTCTGGGTACGGGCCGCCGCCAGCTCATGGGCGGTCAGAAACACCCGAGGCCTGTCACCACTGACACCCTTGACCTCGATCTTGAGCTCATCACCGGTCTGGGAAGTGGCGGTGAGATCCCAGCCGACCGTGTCCATGCTGACGTCCAGGATGGTCCAGCCCTCGTTGGAGTACACGTCTGCCACAGCCTGCAGCGCGGCATCCTCCACGATCTTGTTCGTGTAGGGATCCCCCGAGCCGGCACCGCGGCCGGTCACCGTGACTTCCTCGGAGAAATCAGGCGGGTCGGGCCAGCCGAGCAGCAGCCCTTCGATCCGGACGAGGTCGTCGATGGACACCCATGACGGATTTGAGTCCTGGGTCATGGCCTGGACTTCGAGGTCGTCGATCCCTTCGCGCCTGAGATCTTCGTCCGTCACCGGAACCTCGAGCATGGGGATGTCGACCAAGACCTCGTTGGTGGCATCCGCTGCCGCATCACTGTCGAGCCAGTAGCCGAGGTCATCGCCGGGTTCAAGAGGTAACGCGTCGTGGGGTTCCCCCGTGATATGCCCCAGACCCCAGATCCCATTGGGCATTCGCGTGCCGTCGCCGGACACCCAGAAAATCACCTTGTCGCCAGGCTCCATCAGCTGAGCCCGTTCGTCGTCAGTGACGCTCCAGGCTTCGAGCGCATCGTTGCCGTCAGCCATCCAGGACGGCAGGTCCCAGGTCTTGAGATCGACCTTCAACACCCATGCGCCGAGGTTGTCCCTGGTGATCAGTTGGTTAGCCACCCAGAGATATTCGCACGCGCGAACCCCGGCCTCAGGCGACTGCCGAATTGGTCTTGACGGGCGCGGCATTCGTCTTGGCGGCCGCCGCGGCCTTCCTTGCCCTGCGGCGGCTCATCCAACCCATCACAGGCGCTACCAGCACGAAGAAGACCACGCCCGCAGTCAGCCCATTGCGCAGTGGCGTGTTCGGCGGCTTATACGGCTCCAACAGGGCAGTGAGGATGCCGAAAATAAGGGCGTAGACCAGCGCCCGGGTCCACCAGGGCAGAGCTTGAAACTTCACCCCTTGATAGTGCACCCTTCCTGACCGGTCGACGCCATTGACGCCCCTGCGTCCGGGGCAACGACCGGATCAGTGGGAGCACGGCCAGGTCAGGAGGTTGCGCCTTCCTCCTCCGGAGCCCAGTAGCCGCGAGCATCTTCAAACCAGTCACCGAGCTGGATCGGCGGGTCCGGCAGGGGCGTCACACCGCGAGCGGCGATCGCCTCCTCGTACAGCTCGGGTTGGTCACCCCAGGAACGGAAGTCGCCGTTGGTGAGCTCGAGGAAGAAAGTCCCTTGCTCGCCGGCGATGATCGGTCCGAAGGCGGCGCCGAAAGGCAGTTCGATGTGAGTCCCGGCGGGGCACCAGCGGTCTCCGAACCAGGCCCCTCCGGCAATCACCCAGACCAGGTGATGACCGAAGTGTCCATGGCGACGCGTGATCATCCCCGGGCCGTATTCGATGTAGGCGGACATGAAATCGGGATCTGCGATCGGCCACTTCTCACGGACGACGGCGGTAGCGCCGTCCGCGTTGCGCTGCCGCTTGACCTCGGTCCACGCGATGTCGTCCATCGCCTTGATGACCTCTTTCAAGCCCTTGACTTTCGGGGTGGGCCGATCCGCCCCTACGTCGCCGCGCGGGTCCTGGAACCAGTCCCCGAGCTCGATGGGCGGGTCGGGCAGGAGCGTGATGCCACGAGCTTGGATCTCGCGTTCGTACAGCTCCGGCTGATCTCCCCAACCCCCGAACTCACCAAAGCTCAACTCCCAACAGGTCGCGCCTTCTGGCCCGCCGACGATCGGGCCGAACGCAGCGCCGAGCGGCACGTGGACATGCGTTCCGGCGGTGTACCAGTCGCCGCCGATCCAGGCGCCCCCGGCGAGCAGGAAAACGATGTGGTTGCTGCGGTGGCCGTGACGACGCACGACCATGCCCGGCTCGTAATGCACATAGGCCGACAGGAAGTCCGGTCGAATGATCGGCCACTTCTCCCGCACGACGGAGACCGTGCCATCGGCATTGCGCTGGCGTTGGACCTCGGTCCAGTCGATGTCGTCGATGTGCCAGAACGTCGCCTCGACGCCGTCAATCTTCGGTGACGTGTTCGTCATGGGAAGGAACGTAGCGCCCGTACTGATCCAGGGTGACCGGGCCTCCGCCCTGGCTCATCGCGGGCTTGCCTCACGGGCGTTCAACGAAGCGGATTCGCGCCGGAAGAACCAGGCGACAGCAATGAAGACGATCGCCGCCTCAACACCCGCCACAACGGCGAACACCGTCATCCAAGCGGCGCCGTCAGACAGTTGCGACACCCCGAAGCCGACCGCGACCCCCACGCAGGCTGCGGCCAGCGTGATGAGCAGCCACGCCACCCAGCCCTGCTTCATGCGACTGGTGTTCCCACGATCAGGATGGGTCACTCCCCGCAATCGGGTGGTGGCAGGCACCCAGCCGGCCCGGACACGCACCACTGCGTCGTGGTCGCGCTTCCCCCGAGCTGATCCGCCTAGTTCACGGCTTGACCAGGCGACCCAACGTCGCGCCAGAGGCGTCGAGCAGAATCAACGTTGACCCGCTGAACCCAGCTCGCTGGGCCCCCACCATCCACGCTCCGACCGGCTCGCCCTCGCACCCGATGAGCGTGCTCGGCCCCGAGGTCGCATGAAACGCTCCGCCCGACCCCACGGTCCAGGTGCCGCCTTGGCCGTTACAGCCGTCAGATCCGGTCCACGCGCCGTTTGCCGTGAAGCTGACGAAAGGGCCAGTGCCCTGATAGGTGCGTACCGGCGAAGGCACCCAACGGCCCACGAGAGTGGCGCTGGTGGCCGCTACGAGATTCGAGGGCAGCGGCGCCGGCTGACCAGGGCGCGACGTCGGCGAGGCGCTCGCTGCGGAGCTTGGGGCAGGCACAGGCGACGACGGGGAGCTGCTCCCGCAGGCCGCGACTCCCGTCAGGGCCAGCACCCCGGTCACTCCAGCGACAGCTGCCCCACGCCAAGTCATAGGAAAGATGACGCTGACCCTCCTCGTTTCGTTGCCGGGCATTCGCACCGTCGGACGGGTTCCCATTTGATCACCTCGCACGGACCCCCTTAGCGGAGCCTGCGGACGAACGATGAGAATGAGTTATGACCCAGCGCGAGTCTCCCTCTCAGTTGATAGACGGCCGCATCAAGGAGCTGGGCGATTGGCGCGGCGATCTGCTCAGCCGCCTCCGTGGTCTCGTGAAGGACGCCGACCCCGACATCGTCGAAGAGTGGAAGTGGAGAGGCGTTCCGACCTGGGAGCACGACGGAATCGTGTGCACCGGCGAGACGTACAAGAAGGTCGTGAAGATGACCTTCGCCAAAGGAGCGTCTTTGGCAGACCCTTCGGGACTCTTCAATTCCAGCCTGGAAGGAAACACCCGGCGAGCTATCGACTTCCATGAGGGCGAGGAGATCAACGAGCAGGCGTTGAAGGATCTGGTCCGCAGCGCCGTCGCCTTGAACGAATCCAAAGCCAAGAAGTAATCCGCGGAATCAGATCGTCCGGTCCAGGAGTGCGTCCAGCAGGCCGGCGAGCGCTTTCGGCGCATCGATGGCAGGCGTATGCCCACTACTGATCTCAAGAACCTCACCGGCGCCGCAATTGAGGATGAAACGGTCCTGCAGCGCCCGAGGCTGGATTGGGTCGTCCAGGCAACGGATGAACGTGCGGCCGACGGGTGGCGGCACGCCCATCCATGACATGCGTTGGCTGGAGAAGTTCAGCGAGTCGACCGCCTGGCCGGTCCGCGGATCCAGTTCTTCCAGCGTCTGACCCCGATGGTCCCGGCGAAGATCTGCCAAGCGTGCGGCCACACGCGCAGCCTGTCCAGGCAGAAATTCTTCCAACGGCAGCTGCCCCTCCTCTGCCGTGATGCCCGCGACGAACACCAGATGCCTGACACGCGCCCCAAGCCTCGCCGTGACAGCAGGGAGCACGACGCCGGCGACTGAATGGCCGATGAGCACCACATCGCCGTCGACCTGCCCAAGGATGTCAGCGGCAATCGAGTCGGCAGCCTGCTCGATGGTTACCGTCGTGACGTCTGCTGGACGAGTCCGGCGTCCCGGGATGTCAACAGCCAGCGACGGATGCACCATTGCCCGGCACGTGGCGTCCCAGACGGCGCCGGTATGGCCTGCCCCATGAACGAGCACTGCCGTCATGCGTCAGCCGGGTCAGTCGGATCCACTAGGGCAACCTACCGGCGGCCACCACGCCCCCGGCCGTCCAAGCGTGCCCGTCGCCTCACTACCGTTACCCGGTAGCGAGCCACATCACCTGAAGGGAAGCAACCATGAGGCACACCACCCTGGGAACACTTGAGGTTTCGCGTATCGGCCTGGGAGCGATGGGCATGTCGGGCGTCTACGGCGCAGCGACGGACGAGGCGGAGTCGATCCGCACCATCCATCGGGCGCTGGACCTCGGCGTGACCCTCATCGACACCGCCGAGATCTACGGCCCCTTCCACAATGAGGAGCTCGTC
Source organism: uncultured Actinomycetota bacterium (assembly GCA_963737695.1). Lineage (GTDB taxonomy): Bacteria > Actinomycetota > Actinomycetes > Frankiales > Frankiaceae > DATAZK01. The sequence continues at coordinate 193,610 of CAVTTQ010000008.1, read as the reverse complement.
GGCCGCGCCATCAAGGACCGCCGTGACGAGGTCGTACTCGCGACGAAGTTCGGGATGATCTCGCACGCCGGTGGCGGCCCGGGCACTCTCGACAGCAGCCCGGCGAACATTCGCACTGCCGTCGAGGGCTCGCTTCAGCGGCTCGGCACCGACCACATCGATCTGTACTACCAGCATCGGGTCGATCCCAAGACCCCGATCGAAGACACGGTTGGCGCTCTCGCCGATCTGATCGCCGAGGGGAAGATCCGCCATATCGGCCTGTCCGAAGCCTGGGTCGGCACGATCAGGCGGGCCCATGCCATACACCCGATCACGGCTCTGCAGTCGGAGTACTCCCTGTGGACCCGCGAACAGGAGCCGGAAGTGCTGCCGCTGCTGAGCGAACTGGGCATCGGTTTCGTGCCCTACTCGCCGCTTGGTCGCGGTTTCCTCACCGGCACCATCCGATCGACCCAAGACCTGTCTGACGACGACGGCCGCAAGAACAACCCGCGTTTCACCGGCGATAACTTCGACCACAACCTTCGCCTTGCGGACGAGGTAGTGGCTATCGCGGGTGAGATCGGCGCGACCCCAGCACAGGTCGCCCTCGCCTGGATATTGGCCCAAGGCGAGCACCTGGCCCCGATCCCCGGCACCAAACGCGTGTCACGAGTGGAGGAAAACGTCGGCGCCGACGGCGTGGCACTGACCAGCGAGCAGGTCGACCGGCTCACCAGCCTTCCGCAAGCCGTGGGCGACCACCACAACGCCCAGCAAATGAACTGGATCGAACGGACCTGAGCTGCCGGCCGGAGTTTGCGGTCAGAGCGCGTTGAGGAAAGCCTCGAGTGCTCGGTTGACCTCCGCCGGTGCCTCCTGATGAACCCAGTGGCCGGCACCGCCGACGATCGTCGCGGCCCGTAGATCCGCGCAGCCTGCGCCTGGGTCGGCGTACAGGTCGACTCCGGGGATCATCGCCCGCACCGGATCGAGCTCACCGGCGACGAAGCACGACGGCTGATCGACCTTGGCGCCGACAATGTCAGCCGACTGCGCACCGTCGAGCGCGATCGCGCGGTAGCGGTTGAAAGCGCCCGTCAGACCAGTGCGTTTGAACGCCTCGGTGAGTTCATCCAGGGCATCGTCGGAAAGGAAGCTGAGCGGTCCATCAGGCGGATCGGGAAGCATTGGAAGGAACGGCACCCCACGCGGCGCGTCAGCGATCCGGCCGTCACGCGGGGCATCACCGGATATCGCGAAGAAGACCCGCTTGAGGGCAGCTCGCAGGTCGACGGCGAACTCGGCCTCCGCGACGCCGGGTGCCTGAAAATAGAGCATGTAAAAGAACTTGTCGGCATACACGTGCTCGAGGACATCGATGAGAGAGGTCGTCGACGGGGGCACGTGCGGCACGCTGAGCCCGGCGACCGCTCGCACCCGGTCGGGATGGCGGATCGCCGTGTTCCAGACGATCGGAGCACCCCAGTCGTGGCCGAAGAGCACGATCGGTTCGTCGTCGAGCGCTGCTGCGACGGCAGCCACGTCGCCGGCGAGCTCACGCAGCGTGTAGCGCTCGGCCTCGGGCGGGACCGAACTGCCGCCGTAGCCCCGGACATCCAACGCAGCAACCCGATAGCCACGTGCGGAGAAGTGCGCCACCTGGTGATGCCACGACGACGAGAGTTCAGGCCAGCCTGGCACGCACAGAATCACGGGCCCGTCGCCACTGACCGTCACCCGCAAGCTGACGTCGCCGTTACGGACCAGCAACTCGTCCGCGCGATCTGACATCACGGCACGACGATTTCGAAGTTGGGATCAGTCGTGTCGAGGAAGCCGGCGAGGGTGGCGATCAGGGTGGGATCGCCGTCCACTGTCATGGCTCCGGTTTGCAGCTGCTCCTGGAGGTCGAGAACGCCGGCAAACAAGCCCAGCGTCTGGGTTTTGGTGAGGGTAATCGTGGTGTCGGCTCCGGGGCTGCCGGCCGGGGTGTCGTAGTGAATCAGCACTCCATTGCTCATGGTGGCCCGATGCGTGCCATGGTCGGTGATGTTCCAATCGATGGTCAGTTTGGCGTCCCAGGCAGCTGGGCCGTTGACCCGAAGCGCGACACTGTCGAAGAGTTGCTCGACACTCAGAGCCGCAGCGATGTCAGGCGCGTTCGCGGTGGTCGGAGTTCCGATGGACCCGTCTCGCAGCTCCATGGCACCGGTCAGGAAGAAGTTGCGCCAGGTGCCGTTCTCCGCGCCGTAGCCGAGCTGTTCCAGCGTGTCGGCCTGCAAAGCCTTGGCCTGCTGGTTACCCGGGTCAGCAAAGATGACGTAATTCAACAGCTGGGCGGCCCAACGGAAATCGCCTTCGTCGAAGTAGTTCTGGGCTTTGCGGAGGACTTCGTCGGCTCCGCCCATGCAGTCGACGTGCCGTTTGGCGGCTTCGACCGGAGGGTGCTCCCACAAATGGGCGGGATTGCCGTCGAACCAGCCCATGTAGCGCTGATAGATCGCTTTCACGTTATGGCTGACCGACCCGTAATACCCATGGGAATGCCACACGTTGCGCAGCGCCGGGGGTAGCTCGATGAGCTCGCCGATCTCCAGCCCGGTGTAGCCCTGGTTGATCATCCGCAACGTCTGATCATGCAGGTAGCCGTAGAGATCGCGCTGCTCGCTCAGAAAGGCCGTCAGCTTGTCACGGCCCCATGTCGGCCAGTGGTGGGAGGCGAAGAGCACATCCGCGCGGGCGGCGAACATGTTCATCGCCTCGGTCAGATAGCTGGACCAGACATGCGGGTCGCGGACAAGTGCGCCGCGCAGGGTCAGCAGGTTGTGAAGGGTGTGCGTTGCATTCTCAGCCATGCACAGCGCGGCCATGTCCGGCAAAAAGAAATTGAGCTCGGCAGGGGCTTCCGTGCCGGGTGTCAGCTGAAATTCGATACGGACGCCGTCAACGACCTCGACGTGACCGGTCTCCGAGATGTCGACGGTCGGCACAATGAGCGTCGCGGTCCCGGTCGACGTGGTCTGCCCCAACCCGGCTCCGATGGCACCTCGCGGCCCCACAGGTAGCGCTGCTCCGTACATGTAGGCGGCGCGGCGCGCCATGGCGGTGCCCGCGTAGACGTTCTCTTCGATCGCATGCTCGAGGAAGCCGATCGGGGCGATGATGGGACAGCGGCCGGCGTCGACATCCTCCTGAGACGTCACGCCTTTGACGCCGCCGAAATGGTCGATGTGGGAGTGCGTGTAAATGACTCCCGTGACGGCGCGTTCGCCGCGATGCCTACGGTAGAGCGATAGCGCAGCGGCAGCGGTCTCGACGGAGATCAGTGGGTCGATCACGATGACGCCGGTCTTACCTTCGATCACCGTCATGTTCGACAAGTCAAAGCCGCGAATCTGGTAGACGCCGGGCGTCACCTCATAAAGCCCCTGAGCCGAGACGAGCCCCGACTGCCGCCAGAGGCTCGGGTTAGCGGTCGGCGGGCAGTCCTCACTGAGGAATGAATACGTGTCGTTGTCCCACACCACCTTCCCGTCGATGGTCGTGACGGCGGAGGGGTTACGAGCTCCCATGAACCCGCGCTGCACCGCATCGAAGTCTGCGGTGTCGCCGAACGGCAGCGCATCCACCAGATCGGTGTTGGCATGGGCGACGGCGGCGGTGGCCTCTTTCGGGCTGGTGACCATCGGTGAGCTTCCTTTCGTATGACGCAGGAGCGGATCGAGCAGGGCACAGTCTGCCCAACGGCCGGCGGCAAGGCCCACCCGGCCCGTGCGTTCTGAACAGAGTTCGGGTCAGCGCGAACTCTCGACGACTCCCCTGCATCTAAAAGGTGTCAGTTCGTCAAAGCGGCGTTGCCGCTCACCCCCTGGAGCCGTCATGACAGTCCTTCGTCGAATCGCCGTCCCCATGATTGGCGCAACCGTCGCCGTTTCAACTCTTGGAGTCACGGGTGCGCAGGCCGGTGTCAGACAGATCGCACCCGTGGTGCTGCATCAGCCACCCGTGCTCTTCAGGTATTACGACGCACCGACCCAGAACCTCTCGACCGTTGCCAATGCTCTTCAGTTCAACATCAAGAGCGTCTCCAGCTCGGTCGTCCTGCCGGCCGGGCTCAAGGTCACTCACCCCGTCGACATCAGCATCTCCTACCCGGTGCCGAATCAGACCCAGCCGTATCTGTTCAGCTACGGCAATCGCTGGGATTACCAGTTTCCGAGCAACAACGGTGCCAAATACACCGGGCAGCTGACGGTCACGCTGACCGAACACGTCTCCGCAACCCACAACGAGTCCTACAGCGTCTTGTGGCAGCCAGTCGTCGAACCGCTCTACAACATCAGCGTCAGCCCGTTGACCTTCCAGTTGCTCGATGACTGTGACTGGATCGGAGACAGCGAAATCGGACTCCAGTGGCGCGATGCCTCCGGTGTGACCGGCGCTTATTCGGGCTACGCGAGCACCGGGAACGATGAGTTCACCGTGTCGAGTTTCGCCCGGACCTACTACCAGGTGGGGCAGTCACAAAACCTGCTGCAGCCGGGAGTGCAGTGGTGGGAAAAGGACTTCGATGACTTCGCCCCGCCGCAGCCGATCAATGGGGCGAATCTGGCCAGCAACGCCGGCTATCAGTACAACGCCACCACTCACGCAGCCGACGGCCAGAGCTGCCGTGGGCGGCTGTCGTACTCAGTGCACAAAACGCTGCTGCTCTTCTGAGTGCCACTGCCGCTGGACTTGAACCAGACTTCAAGTTGTCTACTGAGTTCATGGAGCAATTGACCAATTCTCAGATCGAGTACCTCGCCAGCCAGCGACTAGGACGAATCGCGACCGCCGGCAGCGACAACAAGCCTCACGTCGTGCCGACGTCATTCCGGTTCAACCCCGAGCTGGGCACCGTGGACGTTGGCGGCCACCACGTCGCAACCACCAAGAAATACCGCGATGTGACCGCCAACGGCTGGGCGGCGCTCGTCGTGGACGACCTCGTCACCATCGACCCGTGGACCCCCCGCATGCTCGAGATCCGCGGCCGCGCCGAGGCCATCGCAGACGGAGGCGCGGATCTTGGGCCGGGCTTCGGTAACGGCTTCATCCGCATCTATCCCGAGAAGATCAACAGCTTCGGCATCGACTGACGGCCACCAAGCAGGACTTTGACGGGTCGGCCTAGCAGGTGCTGCCCGCGACAACTCCCGCGGCGGCGTTCTCGCTGTTGAAGCAGAAGGCGCGACCGGACTTAGACACGCCCACGACCATGTAGCCCATGGGATCGCGGGACAAGCTGAACGTCACGCTGTTGGTGTTGGGTGACTTCGTGAAGCCGGTCAGCAGCCCCGTCGCGCCTCCAGGGGTGCCACCAGTGTCGGTCGTGTAGGTGTTGTTGTCGGTGAAGTAGGTCTCCTCGGCCATTGAGCCGTTACGGACATCCGACTTCGTCGCAGCGTCGTACTGGGCGTTGTGCTGTTCGGGCGTCACCACGTTGGGCGGCACTGACGACGTCTGATGGGTGCCGGACGTGACTCCGACGATGAACGCTGCGGCGACCGCCACCACCGCCACGCCTGCGATGACTCCATAGAAGGCGCGTCCTCGCCCCGGCCCCTTAGAGGGCGGCTCAGGCGGTAGCGGCTCATAGCCCTGATAGCCATAGCGGGGGTCCTGGTAGACCGGCGGCGGGGGTGTCATGACCGGCGAAGGCGCTGTCGCGCTCGTCCAGGTCTGGCCGTCCCAAAAACGAAGCTGAGGCATGCCGGCGGGATCGGGATACCAACCGGAAACGACTGACATGTGTCGTTTCTCGACAGCCGACCGGTCACCCTTGAAGTTCGTTCAGCGACCGAAAGTTCTGCCGTCCTGGCGGGTTGGGTCGTATTCGAACACGTGTTCCCTCTTCGTGGCAAGCTGTCCGGATGGCGGGCGGAATGGGATCAGGACGGCGTGGTCCCAGTCTGGCCGAACGCAGCGCGCTCGCCGGCAAGACCAGGGCTCCCGCCGGCGCCTGCCACTGTTGGGTGATCGAGGAAGATGCTCGCCGCCCCGGGCTCCTCCTTGAGTGGCGAAAGCAGGACGGCCGCTGGCAGGGTCTCGTCGCGTACTTGAGGGTCGACAAGCAGGGTAAGTACACGCTGCTTCAGAGCTGGCTCGACGGTGCGCAACTCCGAGCGGCCTAGCCACTTGAACGGCCAACCGGACCTCAAGCGTCCGTGATGGCCTGTCGAAACGCAGTCATGGCTCCTGTCGACGGCTGGTACCCCGACCCTGCGGGCATGCCGCAACTGCGCTTCTGGGACGGCCAGAACTGGACGACCGCGACGGCACCGGCGCCGGTCACCCAGCCCTATGCACCCCAGCCCCATGCACCCCAGCTCAGCACACCCCAGCTCAGCACACCCCAGCCGCAGGCACCCAAGCGGGGGAAGAGCTTCTACGGAATCATCGCCGGGGTGGTGGCCGTGGCTGTCGGAGTTGCGATCGTCATACCGCTCGCCTCGGGGAGCAGCCACCATGCCCCGCCGACGACGGCCGCGCTGAAGGGCGTGCTGCTGCCGGTGGCAGACGTCAGTGAGACCACGACGCTCCCGTTCACCGTCGACGACAGCTCCGACGACAACTCTGATGACACCGCCGACAACACCTCCAACTGCGTCCCACTCAACAACGTCCAAAAGGCCGAAACGGCAGCTCAGACGGCCGACGCCGACCAGAGCTACGTCAGCAAGCAAGCGGGTTTGGAGGTCGATGAGGACATCGCCTACCTCCCGGGCAAGGCAGCGGCGTTGCTGACCGCGTCCCAATCTGCGTTCGAGCAATGCCCCACCTACAAGGATGGCGACGGTGACGCAGCCAACGTCACCTTCCTGCCCGGCCTTTCGGTCAAGGGCAGCGACCAAGTGATGGCCATCCAGCAGACCGGCACCATCTCGGGCACCCCGATGGTTTTTGACACCATGCAGGCCCGTTTCGGCGACACCGTCATCACCATCAACTATGGCGGAACGAAGGCACCGCAAGACCTGAACCTGATTGCCGCAAAGCTGCTGCAGCAGGCAGCAGCCAACGCGAAGCCCGTGCTCTAGTCGGTCGCGAGATGTCTCGCCTGCAAGGCTTGTAAGGTGCGCCCGTGGATCGGGCCGCCCGCAAAGCCGTACGCAAGGCCATGGCCGGCTACGGCATCACGGCCGCGCGTCGGGCCACCACCACTGACGCGACCGAAGAAGTGTTTCTGCTGAGCCCACCCGACCTGTTCGCCGTCGACGTCAAGGCGTTGACGCGGGCGCTGATGGCCGCGCTTCCGGGCATCAAGATCTGGGTGGTCCAGGACACGGCGCGATGGGTGTCTGAACCCATCTGAGCGGGCGTCATACCGGCAATTCTCATCAAGGCGCTGGACAATGGCCCGTATGAGCGAGACCGCGGAGCCGGATAGTCCGAGCCAGGCTCAGCGTTGGCGCGAGGGGACGATCGGAGCGCCGTCGCTACTGGCACTCTTCGTGCTGCTGATCATCATTGCCCTGGCCGGCGCGAGCCTTGGCGGCGGAGGTGGGCTCGCCATCATGCTGATCGCGCTGATCACCATGATCGGATTGATGGTCCTGTGGAGTACGCCAACTTCTGAGCCGAGCCTGCCGGCAGCCGACAGTGCGAACGACGAGAGTGCGAAAGAGGAGAAGGAGCAGGCCTGATCAGGGGCACTTCTCGGTGGTCTTGGCCAGCGCCATGTCGATGGTCGTGGTGCTGGCATCGACCGTTGCGCCAGCCTTCACACTAGTGCTGCACACCTTCCATGACGTCGCAACGATGGGATACCGGTTTTGCCCCCGCGCATCGGACGTGGTGGTGAAGTAAAGGGGATTGCCGGAGACGCGCTGCAGGTCGGCTTGCGCCACCGGCAGCGTCTTGCCCACCTCGTCGGGCATCGTGAACTGCAAGCCGGCGTTGGCCACTGACAGTGTGTGCGCCGGCGTCGGGACGACCTGCGACGCCGCAGTGGGTGTCGTGTTCGGCGATCCACCGCAGCCGCTGACCACCGCTACCGGGACAGCGAAAGCCGCAAGCAGTCCGCATTGACGACGCATGCGCGCAGCCTATTTCGCGATTTCCAAGACTGTAAGCATTTCGCCGTCCCAGACGACAGCTTCACCCGAACGCGCGCGAAATCATCTTTCCCTGCTAAGCCCCGGGTTGATTCACCGGCTGCACGTCCGGTGATTGGGCATCGGTCTGCCGGGCATCAGAAGCTGGGGTGTCGGCCGGCAACACCGGACCGGTCGCTGGGTCAGTCGTGCTGGTAGGACTGCCGGCGAGCAGATCTTGAACCCGGTTTTTTATCTTCACGACGGCGCGCCGGGTTCGGATTTCCCGATGCCTGGATTTCTCGGCCTTGCGATGGCCTTCCTTGTAGAACTTGCGGGCCCAAGGCGACGCAGGACGACCGACTCGGATGGCGCCGACGAGGGAAAGAATGGGAAGGAAAAGTCCGAAGAGCCCGGTCCAGACCTTGCCTTTCAGCAACGTGATCGCGACGAGCGCGAAGTCGAAGGCGACCGCGACACTAGTGCCGGCGATCCCTCCGGCGTTGCTGTTCGACGCGGTGGCGCCCTTGACGTCGCTGGCGATCGAGGGTGTCACCCCGAGCAGGAGCATGCCGGTGACGCCGACGGCAACGAAGATCGCGTCGACGGAGAGCCGGCCCTCACTCGACCAGTAGACGTCGTCGAGATGCAGGATCAGCGCGAACTCGTCCAGCACCAGTGCCGTGCCGATTCCGAAGATCACCGCGAACGTAGTGGGCAAAGGAAGCGGCGTATTGGGTACGGCGAGCCCGGCCAGTCCCCCAACGACCATCAGCACCACGCCGAAGACCGCGTGATGGATGTGCAGGCCGCCGGGAGTCACGTTGCCGGGCCACCACTTCACCTCTGCCCGGATCAGGCGAACCGAGACCCTGATGAAGATGAAGGTCACGAGGAAGGCGATGAAGAAGCAAAAGAGCGGCAGGCGTCCCGTCTCCAGGATCCGGTGGTGAAACCATCCGCCCACGTCCGCTCCCCCCACCGGCCATCGCCGAATCCGCTCAGTAGAAGGATGCGACCATTTCTGGCTGGCCGCGGCAAGCTCGCCAAACCGTCGTTGATGTTTGCAGAATGTGAAATTCCCCGTCGGCAACCTCAAGCAGGATGACAGACCTGTCGACACCCGACTCATGGCACCCGTTACCGGCTGGTATCCCGACCCGGCCGGAACCGCGCAGCTGCGCTTCTGGGACGGCCAGAGCTGGACGAACTCGACGATGCCCCTCCCGCAGGCACCGCAACCGGCACCCCAGCCTGCTTACGCCGGACAGCCTGCCTACGCCGGCCAGACCTCGCCGTACGCCGCTCAGCAGTACGCGCCGCAGCCGACCTACGCGACTCCCGCGCAGACACAGACCCGGTATGCCAACTACCCAGGCCACCGACCACCAGGCCGGGGCAAGCGTTTCTACGCCTTGGTCGCTGGTGGCGTAGCTGCCGTGGTGGTCATCGCGACGGTCGTGCCGCTGGCCTTGAGCAGCGACACGCATCCGAAACCGCCGCCGACGAAGGCCGCCTTCACCGCTGTGCTGCTGACCGTCAACGAGGTCGACGCGACTACCGGCGGCCGATTCACTGTCGGGCCGCTCAGTGATGACGGGAACGACGACAACAGCGACGACTGCAAGGACGTCGGCAACGCCCCGGACCCCAGCACCGATTCGACGACGTCGGCGGAGAGGACGTTCACCGACACCACGCAGGGCAACGTGGCGGACGAATCCCTCGACTACCTGCCGGGCAAGGCCGCCGCCGCCGTAGCCGGCCTGAAGAAGTCCGCCGCCTCCTGCCATACCCTCACGCTCGACGGCGACAAGGTGGCTGTGACCGTCTTGGCGGCGCCTTCCGTACCCCACAGCGATGACACGTTCGCCATGCAGATGGCCGGCACCACCTCGGGGCACCCGCTCACCATCGAGATCACCGTGGCCCGCTTCGGCGACAGCCTGGTGACGCTGGTGTACGGCGGACTCGCGACCCCGACATCCGCCCAGGCGGCCGCCACTGCCCTGCTGCTGCAGGCGTCAGCCAAGACACAGACCGTGATCTGACGACCCAAGGCCACCGCCGCGCTGTCCTTCGTGATAGCCATGCGAATGCAGATTTCCTGTGGGCTCGTGCCCTCTCTCGATGTGGTCGAGCACGCCAAGCTCGCGGAGCAGCTGGGCTACGAGCGGGCCTGGCTCTATGACTCCCCCGCCATCTATCTCGACATCTGGGTGGCGCTCGCCCGGATCGCCGAGAACACCGACCGCATCGGGCTGGGTACGGCCGTACTCGTCCCGAGCCTGCGCGGGGTCGTCGCTACTGCCTCAGCCATAGCCGCCATAGAAGCCGCTGCCCCGGGTCGCCTCGCTTGCGGCTTTGGCACGGGAGCCACGGCTCGGTGGACGCTGGGCAAGAACGCCCTGACGCTCGCGGAAACCGGTGACTATCTACGCCAGCTCCGCGGGCTGCTTCGTGGAGACGTGGTCGAGGTCGACGGGGAGGCCGTCCAGATGTGCCAGCTGCCACGGTTCGCCCCACCCCGCCCGATCGACGTGCCAATCCTGTTCAGCGCGCTGGGACCCAAGGGTCAAGCCCTCACCCGCGAGGTCGCCGACGGCATCATGACGGTCGGGTTCGGGATGGGCGGCTATGACTGGAGCGCCCAATTGGTCGTCGGCACTGTCCTGGATCCGGGCGAGGCGATCACCTCACGCCGCGTTCAAGACGCCGCCGGACCCTGGTACGCAATCTTGGCCCACGGCGCCTGGGAGGCCAGCCCGGAGGCCGTCGATGGCTTCCCGGGCGGGGCCGAATGGCGCGCCAAGCTGGAGTCGATCAGGCCCGAGGGGCAACGCCACCTCGCCGTCCATGAGGGACACGCCACCACCGTGACCGACCTCGACCGGATCCTGGTCGACGCGGCCGGCGAAGGCGTTGTCGGCCTGGGCTGGGTGGCGGAAGCCGACGGCATTCGCGCCAAAATCGCGGAGGCGGAGGCAGCCGGCACCACCGAGATCATGTATGCGCCGAGCGGGCCCGATATCGAGCGGGAGCTCCGCGTCTTCGCTGAGGCCGCCGGGCTCTGAAGCTGCTCGATGCCAGGTTTCATATCCTAAGGCCAGACTTATAAGCTAGCCTTAGGATATGGCCAGGGATCCGGAGATCGACCGCGTTGCAGAAGCGCTACTCTCCAGCGTCCGACTGCTGGTACGGCGGGTTCGCCAGCTTCAGGTGGATGGCGACCTCACCCTCCCGGAGCGTTCCGCGCTTTCCCGGCTGGACCATGGCGGCCCCACCACTTCGGCGGCACTCGCCCGGCAGGAGCAGATCAGTGCGCAGTCCATGGGCGCGACGCTGAGCGCCCTGGAGTCGCGCGGGCTGATCCAACGCAATTCCGACCCGAATGACGGCCGGCGAGTGGTCCTCGTCGGTCACCAAAGCCGGACTGCAGGTGCTGCGCAGCAGGCGCAGCGCGCGGGCCGGACACATGAGCAAGGCGCTGGCGGACGGCTTCACCCGGGCCGAGCTCAGCCAGCTGATGGCGGCCGCGCCGCTCCTGGAGCGGCTGGCCCAGAAGCTGTGACGGCGGCGGCAACCGGCTGACGCAGCGCTACCAGTGGGTGGCGCTGTCCAACACCACCCTTGCCGTCTTCATGTCCGCGCTGGACGGCTCGATCGTCCTCATCGCCCTACCCGCGATATTTCGCGGCATCGATCTCGATCCGCTGGCCCCCGGCAACGTGAGCTACCTGCTCTGGATGATCATGGGCTACCGCCTCGTCCAGGCCATCTTCGTCGTGACGCTCGGCCGCCTCGGCGACATGTTCGGCCGGGTCAGGATCTACAACGGCGGCTTCGCCGTCTTCACGTTCGCCTCGATCCTGCTGTCGTTCGATCCCTTCAACGGAAGCCAGGGCGCGCTTTGGCTCATCGGATGGCGGGTGCTCCAAGCGCTCGGCGGCTCGATGCTGACGGCGAATTCAGCCGCCATCCTGACGGACGCTTTCCCCGGCCGACCGGCGCGGTTTCGCGCTGGGCATCAATCAAGTCGCGGCGCTGGCCGGCCAGTTCATCGGCCTCGCAGCGGGCGGGATCTTGGCCGCCATCGACTGGCGAGCCGTCTTCTGGGTCAACGTGCCGGTCGGCGTCTTTGGCACCGTGTGGGCATACCGCAAGCTTCGTGACAACGGCGAACGTCACCCGGGACGTATCGACTGGTGGGGCAACATCACCTTTGCGCTAGGCCTGGGTTTGATCCTGATCGCGATCACCAACGGCATCCACCCCTACAACGGGCATGCGATGGGCTGGACGAATCCCGAGGTCATCGCCATGCTCATCCTCGGCGTGGTGCTGCTCGGCATTTTCGCGCTGATCGAGACCCGGGTGGCCGATCCGCTCTTTCAGCTGAGCCTCTTTCGCATCAAAGCCTTCACGGCCGGCAACATCGCCGGATTGGCGGCCGCGATCGCCCGCGGCGGACTGCAGTTCATCCTCATCATCTGGCTACAGGGAATCTGGCTCCCCTTACACGGCTACGACTACGCGAACACCCCGCTTTGGGCAGGCATCTTCCTGCTGCCCCTGACATTCGGCTTCCTGATATCGGGGCCGATATCCGGGACGCTCTCGGACCGGTTCGGCGCCCGCGGCTTCGCCACCGCCGGGATGCTGCTGTGTGCCGGCAGCTTCATCGGCATGATGCTGCTGCCCATCGACTTCTCCTACGCGGCGTTCGCCTTCCTGATCCTGCTCAACGGGATCGGCTCCGGCATGTTCAGCGCTCCTAACTCAGCGGGAATCATGAGCAGCGTCCCGGCCAAATACCGCGGTGTCGCATCCGGGATGCGCTCGACGTTCCAGAATTCGGGCACCTCCCTGTCGATCGGGGTCTTCTTCTCGCTCATGATCATCGGGCTGGCGAGCAGCCTGCCCAAGACACTGACGAACGGGCTTTACCAGCACGGCGTGCCACACCACGTCGCTGCTCAGATCGGCAATCTGCCACCGGTCTCATCGCTGTTCGCCGCAATCCTCGGCATCAACCCGATTCAGCATTTGCTCGAACCCAGCGGCACGCTCGCGACTTTGCCGGCCAGCAGTCAGCACCTCCTGACTGGCAAGGAATTCTTCCCCAGCCTGCTCACCGGGCCGTTCCACAACGGGCTGACGATCGTCTTCGCCGCGGCCGCCGTGCTGTCAGTGATCGCCGCCATCGCCTCGCTGTTTCGCGGTGGCCGTCAGATCACGGTTGAGGGCGTCAATCCGCCAGCCGTCGCCGCAGCGGTGCATCTGCGGAAACAGCCACGGAGTTTCGCAGATGATCTTCAAATACGGCGCGCCGCGCGTGACACGCCGGGCGCTCGATGACTCTGTGGCTGTTTCCGCCAAACCTGCTCAGGCGGGGACGACCTCGACAGGGATGCCGTTGACCGCCGCATTGCCCGACGGCACGTCGACGAGATGGCCGGGAGCCAGCAGGTTGCTGTTGGTGCCGGCGTGCTCGCGCGCCACCGAAAGTCGGGTGCCAGGCCGGTCGTGACCCCATCCGTGCGGCAGGCTCACCACGCCGCGGGTGATCTCATCGCTCACCTGCACGACCGCTTCAACAGAGCCGGCCTCAGAGGTGACCCGGGCGGCAGCGCCATGGACGAGCTCGAGAGCCGTCGCGTCGTCGGGATGGACGATGAGCGTGCACTGGCTCCGGCCCTTCATCAGGACGTCGACATTGTGCATCCAGGAGTTGTTCGAGCGCACGTGCCGGCGGCCGATGAGCACCAGCCCGGGACGCGCGGCGTTGATGCGCGCTTTGAGCCGCGGGAGGTCACCGAGAATGTTGTCGTGAGCGAGTTCCACGTCGCCTGACGCCGTACGCAGAATGTCGCCGATCCGCGGCACCATCGGCCCGAAGTCGACCCCGTGCGGGTAGTCGTGCTGCAGGGAGTCGAGCGTCAGACCACCGGGGCGTTCGCCGTAGCCATCGCCCCAGGGGCTCACGCGAATCGTGAGGTCGGCGATGCGATCCGGACCCCGCAACGAGGTCTTGTCCATCACGTCCGCGGCGACTACTCCGTGACGCGCAGCCCGCTCGGCGAACAGGATGTCGTCGTAGGCCGCCACGTCGACCTCGGCCGCCGGAACTCCGGACAGAATCGCTCCCAGCCGGATCAGGATCTCCCACTCCTGTGGCCGGTCTTCGCGAGGGAAGATCGCCGGCGACCAGCGGGCGGCGCTGCGGACGGCGAAACCCCAAAGCGCCTCATCGCAATGCGGCTGCTCGAGTGCTGACAAGCCCGGCAGGATGACATGCGCGTGGCGTGAGGTCTCGTTGAGCCAGTTGTCCACGCTGATCATCGCGTCGAGCATCGGCAGCGCTTCCTCGAGCCGGCCGGCGTCGGGGGCCGACAGCGCCGGGTTGCCGGCCATGGTGATCAGCGCCCGCAAGCGTCCCTCCCCCGGAGTCGCGATCTCCTCAGCAAGGCAGGACAACGGCGCCTGGCCCAATACCTCAGGCGCCCTCCGCACCCGGGTATGCCATCTGGCCGTCTTGACCGGACCGCGGCGGCGAGCAGTCTGGGAAATGGTCGCGATCGCGGTGGTAGGGAACATGGCGCCGCCTTCGACGTCCAGATGCCCCGTCAGGACATTGACGACGTCGACCGCCCAGGAGGCGAGCGTGCCGAACTCCTGGTTGCACAAGCCGATTCGGCCGTACACCACCGCACGCGGTGTCGCCGCGAGTTCACGGGCCAATTCGCGGATGCGTTCGGCAGGCACCCCGCAGGTCTCGGAGACCACCTCGGGGGTGAAGTCCAGCGCGGCGGCGCAGACCTCCTCGATTCCTTGTACCCGACCCTCCATCGACCCGAGCGACACCAGACCCTCGGCAGCAAGGACATTGACGATGGCCAGCAGCAGCGCCGCATCGGTGCCCGGGATGATCGGGATCCACTCATCGGCCCGCTCGGCCGTGCCGGTGCGCCGCGGATCGATGACGATGGTGCGCCCGCCGCGCTCCCGGATTCGTTTGATCTCACCCATGATGTCCGGGCACGACAGCAGCGATCCCTGCGAGGCGTGCGGGTTTGCTCCCATCACCACGAAGAGATCAGTGCGTTGAAGATCGGGGATCGGGATGCTCCACGCGTTGCCGAAAAGCTGCGCGCAGGCAAGGTTTTTGGGCCATTGGTCGACGGTCCCGGCCGACCAGATGACCGGCATGCGCGGAATCCCGGCGACGGCGCCGGTGTAGCGGCTCAGCGAGTAGTTGTGGACGGCCGGGTTGCCGATGTAGGCGGTAACGGCGGCGATGCCGTACTCGTCGACGATCGGACGTAGCAGCTCTTCACAGCGGGCGAACGCCTCGTCCCACGACACCTCGCGCCACTGTTCGCCGTCGCGGACCATCGGCGCCTTCAGCCGATCCGGATCGTGGTGCAGGCTGGCCAGTGCCGCACCTTTGGGGCACAGGTAGCCCTTGCTCCAGACATCGTCGGAATCGCCGCGCACGCTGATGACCTGCTCGCCGCTGGTTTGGATCTCCAGTCCGCACATCGCCTCGCACAGCGGGCAGGTGCGCAGATGGGTGACGGTGTCTTCAGCTGTCATCGATGACCTCACGTTGCCTGGTCCCGTGACACTAACCACCCGGGCTAGCCGTTGATGCGGACAAAGGTGGTTCGGCAGGCGTCTACCTGGACGGCGTGCTGACGAAAGGTCTGACCATTCCACGTCACGACGACCTGGTAGGTCTGGCCGTTGGGTAGTGGTGGGCTGGTGAACCCGCCGGCGACTCCGGCAGCAATGCCGTAGCCCATTTGCGGAACCGCCTCCTCACCCCAGAATCCGATCCAGGACGGGGTGACCTGATGGCCGGCCACGAAGAACGTGCCGACGATGGCACCGGTATGTCCGCCGTTCGCGCAGCTGACCGGGAAGTGCAGGTTCACACCCGTCCTGCCGGGGATCAGGTGTGGTGCGTAGACGCCGGCGTAGCGGCTGTAGTTCGTGACCCCGTTGGTGGCCTTGGGGTAGGTCTCGACCCATACCTCTTTGACGTCAGCGGGGATGTGGTCGACCCAGAACTGGTTGCTGGTGGCCGACGTCTGAGCCGCGCCGGTAGCAGGCAGCCCCGAATTCATGGTGAAGACGCGGCCGTACGCGTCGCCGGGCAGCCGGCACCCGCGACTGTCGAGGCGATAGCCGAGCTCGTCGACGTAGGTGAAGCCGACCAGCGCGTTCACCGCCCGGCCGTCCTCGCCGCTCAGCGTGCCGGTGATCGACTTGTTGGTCAGCGACGAGCAGGAGGCCTGCGCCGGTCCTGCCTCCGTCAGGGTGACCCCGGCTGCCGCCAGGACAACGGCGGAGATGAACGCGCTGATGCGGCGGGCCCGCTTGGACAGGCTCATCGCTTGACTCCAGAGGTGTCAGCCGCCGTGGGCGCGGCAGCTGTCGGAGGTGCCGGCACGCCGTTCGGGAGGTATTGGGTACGGCTCCAGCCCTGCTGCGAGGGAGTCAGCGCGTGCACTGCCGGGCCGGGCAAGGTGGTCGGGATCTGCCAGTAGTCCACGGCGACCAGGCTGGCGATGGACCACTTCGTGTGTCTGCCCAGGACGAGCAGGTCAAGCCGGTGCACCACGTCGCCAGAAGCGGTGAAAGTTCGGTTGAAGATGCCGAAGCTCGACGTCGAGCCTTCGCTGAACTCACCCACAGCCCTACCGTCCACATAGGCGCGGTAGATGCCGCTGTAGGGCCCGCGGAGCATTCCGACCTGGATGGCCGTGCCGCGGAACTGGATGCTGGCGACGGCCCCGGTGGTCTGCGACGACGACGTCCAGCCCTGCGAGAAGTTCGTGGCCGCGTTGTTGCCCCAGCCGTATTCGAAAGCGGGCGTCACCAGGGTGCCGCCCGCCGAGGAGACGCCGTCCAACACGACATCGTTGCCGGTGGAAGCACTGCTTCCCTTGGCTCCGCGGACCACCACGTCGAGCCGATGCGGTCCGGCGGTGAGCCCGCTGACCGTCACCGGAACCCGGTAGCGCGTCGTTGGGGAGTAGTCGTTGAAGGTCGTGCGCAGCACCTGGTCGACGTACACGTCCATCAGCCCGTGCGACGCGCCGGTGATGGTCCAGACCCTGACCCAGGTGCCGTTGAACGCCAGCGCGGCGTGCGCCTCACTTGCCGATTCGTCGGTGTACGAACCGCCCAGCGCCCCTTGGGACAGTCCCGTGTGCCAGCTGTAGACCGCGGCAGCCGACTGGTCCTCCACCCGCGGGCCGGCCCGAAAGACGCCGTCTCCCGTGATCGGAGGCAGATTCGAGATCAGGAATCGGGAGGCGAAAGACACTCTGTAGTACTGGCCAAGCATGAACGCGTGCGTTGGGAGGATCCAGAACCCGTTGATCCGGGGGCGCTGCAGGGCACATCATTGCTGCCGTTCTTGCACAACAGCGAGGCCGGTACGACCACCCCGCTGTCCCGCTCGGTGATGGTCACGCCGTCGGTATTCAGGGCGCTGACCGGGCGCGAGAGCTTGATCCAGACCGAACCGGCGGGCTGCCAATTTTGAGCCAGCGAGGCAGTAATGGGCGGCGGCGGTGTCGGGTCACAGGCGGTCGCAAGTGCGGCGAACGTCACGGCCAAGCCGACTAACGCGACAGACGAGCGTCTGAGCCCAGCCCGCTTCGGCCATTGCAGCAGCTTTCGCAAAATTTTTTGCCCCCTCGAAAGCCGCAGACCCCCGCCCGCAGCTATCCCCGCCATCGGCCGCCGGTGGCCGCGCAATAGGGATTTTTTGGACTTAGTGACAACTCCCAGACTTTGGATTGCTCCGTTCGGCGCTACCAGCGCCCCTGAGCGCGACCTAGCGTTTAGACCAAGGCCGACCCGCCCACGGCTCCCATCCACCCGTCACGGCGATAGCGAAGCGACTCCCCATGAAGATTGATTTCAGTGAAGTCCGAAACATCTTGACCCACGTCGAGCGCCTGCTTGACGAGCATCAAGGCGATGAAATGTACAAGGGGCAGATCGGTTTATCGCGGAGACACGACGGCAAGTCAGCAGCTCTTTCCATCGATTTACTGGCGATCCAGGACTGTTTACGGCTGGCCGACGCCGAGGTCTCGACGATCTATTGGCTGAGTCAGGGCCGTGATGACCCGCGGCGGCCGGCCGCTGCCGCGTGGCAGGCAGGCGGACGTTCGATGCTGGACACCAACCAGCGCGGCGGCACCGCCCCCGGTCACACCGTCGGACGCATCCAGCGGGTCCCGCTGCAGCCACAGTCGGCTGCGGCCGGCTAGGCCTATCGAACCTTCCAGATTCTTCCGCGGAAGAATTCGGGGGCGGGCCCTGCCGGCAGCGAGCGCCCCGGCAGGATGAGTGGAATGGAGATCTGGTTCAACCCATCCTGCTCGAAGTGTCGTATCGCCGGACAGGAGCTCGCAGCGGCGGGCCTGGAC
This sequence comes from uncultured Actinomycetota bacterium, assembly GCA_963737695.1. Taxonomy (GTDB): domain Bacteria; phylum Actinomycetota; class Actinomycetes; order Frankiales; family Frankiaceae; genus DATAZK01. The sequence goes on along the minus strand of CAVTTQ010000008.1, from coordinate 175,096 downwards.
GTCCCCCATCGTCGCTACCTCGACGATCTGCCCACCGAGCAGGAGCTGTCAGCAGTGCTGGACAAGCTCGGCATGCAGCCGTGGGAGATCGCCCGACTGAGCGAGCCGGTGGCCAAGGAGCTGGGCATCCGGTCGTGGCCGCATGATCGCGACAAGTGGATCGCCGCGATGGTGGCCAATCCCAAGCTCATTCAGCGCCCGATCGTCGTGCTCGATGACGGACACGCCGTGATAGCGCGGACGCCCGAGGCCATCCAAGGCGTTGTCGACTCAGCGCGTAACGCTCGGCCCTAGGCGAGACTAAGCCGCGGACTTGCGCCAATCGATACGCCGGGTCATCACGGCAAGCTGACCGGTCGCAGCCCACATCGCAGTGGAGCTGGCACGGTAGAACCTCGACGGAGCGAACCAGGCTTCCGCCACGTACCGGGCGTAGCGGCGGCGTACGTCTATCGGGGTCCAGTCCCAGGCGTCAGCGGCACCCGGTACGGAGCGAAGCGCCTGTTCGAGTTCCGCGGGCACTCGTCCCGAATGACGACTGCGGCGACGCCAATCCATAACGTCAATACATACCTCATCCCCGGCAACAATGACGACTCGGGTGCCCACTCCACAGGCAGCCGGGAAAGATTCAGGAATGCGTCGCGAATGAGGCCATGAAACCCGCAGATACGTCCAAAAAGCGGACATCTGGTTGATTTCACGGCCTCGAATGATCCCGACTGTCGCTCAGCGTCATTCCGTGCTTTCGCGGAGTCACCAGGAACCGCTCCTTGACGGGAGTACGACCACTGACGATTGCTCGCGACTACAGATACTTGTTTTCGATCTCGGTGAAGAAGGCCTTGGCCAGGAAGAGGAAGTCTCCGACGTTCAGCTTGATCTTGTCTCCGACGTGGTACTTGAGGAGCGTCCTCGACGGATCGAGTTTGATCGTCTTGTCCGAAATCATGATGCCGTTATTGTTCATGACCGAATAGCACAGCACCCGTACCTCATTGAGAGGGTTACCGTCCTTCTTTTCGATCGTCCGGCTGCGACTGCCAAAATAGTTGTCAAGGGCTAGCATCAGATTGTTGAGAAACATCGGTTCAAAGGCTGCGATCGCGGAGTCGAGTCGCGCTTCACGCGTGCCACCGAGATCCGTCGCAATGCTCACCATTTCTTTGTACGCGAATACCTGTAGCTCAATGCTCGAGCGACATTCGTTGATGTACTCCTGGCTGTACTTGCTCATGGAAAGCATGGCTACCGTCCTATTCAATTGGGCATCGGCGAAAATGGAGACGGACACTTCTCGCTTCAGCGTCTCACGAACCCAGGTCCAAAGAGGGGACATCGGCCTCAACGCAAACCGCCCCCCGCGCCGGCGGCGCGCAGAGGGCTGGTCTGGTCAGCGGTTGAATGCAGGTCTGGGGCTTACGGGGTGCCGCGGAAGATGAGAGCCGGGGCGCCGCTGTCGGCGTAGACATTGTCGGTGAAAGTGATGGGCGCCGCCGGGAGGACGATGGCCCACCGGATCTTGGTGCCATCGCGGTTGATGGGCCATTGCAGGTGACCGAACTGGTTGTTGCTGATGACGATCCCGGAGCCGAGACCTTGGGCGGTGGTGCCGCCGATGCTCTGCGCGCCGCCGTCGAGCCAGTTGTGGTCGATGAGGGTGTCGTGAATCGCTGACACGTTTGGCGTGAGAGCAATCGCCTGCCCGGTCGCCGCTGGGTAGTAGGGCGAGGTGAGGTTCGACGCTGTGCCGGCCAGGCAGTCCAGCGTGTTGCCGACCAGCTTGATGTTGCCGCCGCCCTGGATCTGGACACCGTCATTGTGGGTGTGGTTGTCCGGGTGGTTGGGGTCGGGCGACAGGTAGGCCAGGTCGTGGACGTAGTTGCCCTCGATGTCAGCGTTGACGTTGCCAGTGGCCGAAAGCCCGGTCTTGAAGATCCCGATGCCATCGACCACGTTGTACATCTCGCTGCCCTTGACCGTCATGTCATGGCCGAAGACGCCGTCGATCCACACCGAGGGGTCGTCGGGCACCAGCGTGTCGTTCAGCACGGTCGTGTTCACCGCGGAGGCGCTCATCGCGTCGATGAGGCCGGTGTTCGAGGTGGCCACGCCGCCGTGGATGTAGCTGTTCTTGATGGTGACATTCGCCGCGCGGACCTTGATGAATCCGTAGACATCAAGGCTGTCGATCACGGTCCCGGGCGTCGTGACGATGATGTCGCCCTGGTGCACCGTCAGATGCGTCCCTGCCGGTACACCGGTGTTGGCGGCGTTCGGTTCCAGGCCCCCACTGCTGGAAGTCGGCGTCGGCGTGGGGGTGGGGGTGGGGGTGGGGGTCGGCGTGGGCGTCGCGGTCGGGGTAGGAGCAGTGGTCGGCGTTGAGACGGGGTTGGAAGTCGGAGTGGAAGTCGGCGTCGGCGTCGCCGTCGGCGTCGGCGTCGGCGTGGTGCTGCCTGACCCGGTGGTCGAGCTCGGATTTGCCAGCGAGATCGCGACGGGGTTGGTCGTCGGTTTCGGCTTCGGGGTGGGCTTGGGAGCCGGCTTCGGCTTGCTCGTCGACTGCTTGGTTTTGTGCCCGAGGCTCACGAGCTGCGCCGGAGTGCAGGACGTCACAGCGAGGCCGGCGGTGGCCAGGACGGCCATGCTCACCATCACCCGAACCCGGCGGCCGAGGGCCGTGCCGTTACGAGCAAGCGGAGAGCTCGCGCTCTGTGCTTCGCTACTCTTCGTGTCCTTGGCATTCACCTCCATTGCTTCGGCACAGCGGAGAGCGCATCTTTAAACCGTCCACCTGCCGTTGCAGCCCCCGGGTTCTAATCGCCCGTTCGGCCTATCCGCCGGACACCCGAACGGCGGCACCAGCGTCACCGGATGACCTCACGGATCTAGGCCTCTAGCTGCCACTTCATGACCTAGCGAAATGCGCTGCCGGCGCTACGCCATCAGGCCGAACAGGGACGGCCATGGCCCCGTTTCCCCACCGGCGTTCCGCTGGATGGGCAGACGTCTTGCGCCAGGGGCCCAAAACTGCATGGAGAGCCGCCGACCGAGGGGTTCTTAACAGAAAGTATTCGTGTTGCCCTGGCAGGCATCGTCACTGCAGGGGCCGTGAGGCGGTTCTTTCAGGCAGGGGGGAAGTCATGACAGCCACAGATTCACCAAGCCGGCGCCAAGACGCGCGGCCCACATCTGCTCCGGGGCGGCCGGTCACTGACGGCGGCGCGGGAGCGGCCTTGCCGGTCCAGCGACTCAGCCACCACCGCACCACCGCTACGCACGGCATCCCAGCCCTGCCGTTGGCCAATCCACGTCGGATCCGACTGATTGACCTCCGCGACGCGAGCCAGGTCAGCTAACCCCTGAGTCAGGCTGCTGTGGTCGCTGCCCCGATCGCCTCGTTGATCTTGAAGACGCGAAGCGCGTTGTCGCGCAAGAACTTGGGCCACACCTCATCCTTGAAAGGGACGTTGGGCATGTCCTTGAATTGGCGCTCAAGCGTCAGGCCCGCCGGGAAGTAGCCGCAATACATGATCTTGTCAGCGCCGCGGGTGTTGGCGTAATTGATGATCGCCTTCGGGTAGTGCTTGGGGGCGAAGGCGCTCGTCATGTAGTGCAGACCGGGCCACTTGAGCATCAGCTTGACGGCCAGCTCGGTCCACGGCTCACCGCCGTGCATCATCACAATGGTCAGGTCGGGGAAGTCGTAGCAGACCTCGTCGAAGCGCTCGACCTTCTGAGGTGAGCTCGGCATGCGAGGGCCGACGATGCCGCCGTTGACGCAGATCGGGATGTCGAGCTCCACGCACTTGGCGTAGATCGGATACATCTTCTTGTCGTTCAGATCGACCTGGGGCACCTGCCCGCTCGGAAAGACCATGGCGGAGACGATGTCGTGCTCGGCCTTGGCCCGCGCCAGCTTGCGGATGGCCTCGACCCCCTCGTTGGGGTTGCACGAAGCATTCAGCACGAAGCGGTCCGGAAAGCGGCGCTTGGCCTCTATCCCTGTGGGCGACAGCCCGATCTTGCCGACCCTGATCCCGAATTCGTCCATCTTGTCCAGGGTCCACAGGATGGTGTCCGTGCCGGGCTCCACGATGTCCGGGACGCCCTTGAACATGTATTGCGCCGGAAACTCGAAGTCCTTCGCGCTCTGGGCGTCCTTCAGCAGCGGCCGGAAGAAGTCGTAGGTGGCCTTCTTCTCCTCCACGCTCGTGAAGGGGAAACCGATCCCCAGATCGATGATGTCAATGTCTGTCGGCATAGCCATGCGCGGCAGCATAGAACGCGAGTCTCATCGCGCCGTCACCGCCATCCCGTCCGGCGCTGCCGTCACAAGCCGGCCTGCCGCTCGCCTGACATGGGCGCGCGCTACGCGTGGCAGCTCAGGCATCCCGTAGCGCCGTCTTACGATCGGGACGATTGCATTGGGGTCAGGCCGGAGAAGTCTCATAAAGGAGTTTGAACGCCACTCATGCCAGAAGGAAGTCGCCTGCAGCGACTCGAAGAGCTGAGCCGCCAGCGATTGGAGGTGCTGATCCACAAAGACCCGACCCCGCGGATGAAACACATTCACCTGCGCGACGGTGAGCTTCTCCTCGACCACCAGTTCGCCAAGACCCCGGAGACCGGTGGGGAACTCGCCCTCACCGACCGGCGACTGATCTTTTCTCCCTGGCGTTTCACCGCACTGCGGGACATGCTGACCGCAGGATTCTGGCCGGTGACGCCAGAACCCACGTTGCCGCCCGAGACCCAGCATCTGGTGCAGCAGTCAGGCACGGTCATGCTGCCCGTCGCCGACATAGTGGCGGCAGCTCCCGGCCGGCGGGCCGGCCTCTACAAGCCGCCCGGAATGCGCATCACCACATCGGCTGCCACCGTGGAATTCGGGATTCTGGTCGGTCCCTGGAAACGCAATCGCTCGCCGTCGAACACCCGGGCCAGAGATGCCTTTGTAGCGGCGGTGAACGCTGCCGTCTCCGCTGCCTCCTGAGGTCAGGCTCGCAGCAGCAGGTTCGAGACGGTCAGGAGACGAGCGTGGTGCACACGACGCCCACGCAGGGCGGCGTCTTGCCGTTCTTGAAGGCGACATTGCCGCCGAGGTCCTGAGCCCCCGGCGCAAAAATGGCCCACCGGCCGTTGAACTCACCGGTGTTGTGGCCGATGCGGGTGCCCGCACCCGTGGTGTTGTGCATTCCGCTGCTCGTGTTGTGGGTGAAGGTGTTACCGGTGATCAGCACCGAATTCGAGGTGGTGATCAGGCCGGTCGTGTTGTTGGCGAAGGTGTTGTTGGCGATGCGACCGCTCACACCGCTTTCGACGGCGACGCCGTTGTTCGTGAAGGTGTTGCCCACGATCTGCTCGCCGTCAGTGACCTTGGCGGGAGGGGCGATGAGGTCACCGGTGGACTGGAAGGCCAACGGGTTACCGCTGAACGTATTGCCGGTGAGCGTCACGCCGTCGCATTCGAATCCGCCCGCGGGCTGCGCGTAATTCTTGATCGTGCTCCGGGTGACGCTCAACCCCGACTCGCTGCAGGTGGCAGGTGGTTCCTTGCTGCCGGTCCCGTCAAGGCTCGTCAGGTCGATGGTCATATTTCCGCCGCCGCCGTTGATCGCTCCGTCACCGACGAACGTGGACCCGTGAACGTCGATCCGACCGAAGAAGCCGAACAGGCCTTGGGTGTTGTGCAGAAACCGGGAATTGAAGACGGAGAAAGCGACCTCTTCGACGTCCGCGCCGGTGGCGTTGCCGGTGACCGTCACGTTGTCCAGTCGCAGGCGCCCGCCTGGCTGACCGGAGCCGAAGTTGTTTTCGCTGAGGCCTGTCTCCCAGCCCTGTATTTGCCCGTTGACGACGGAAGAAGTACCGCCGAGGTAGCCGGTGACCCCGATTGATCCCGAAATGGCGGCACCGCCCCCGATCAGCTTGTGGCCGCCGAGGTCAAGGGTGACAGGACCGTCGAGGGTGATGCCGTTGCCGAGAGGGCAGGCCAGATCTGCGGTCAGGTGCGCATTGGTCGTCAGGTGGGCGCCGCAGTGCAGATTTTGGGGTGTGGCCACAGCACAGGCCGGGGCCGCAAAGGCCACGACCGCTGCGCCGGCAGCGATCGCCAGGGTCTTGCGCGGCCGAAACGCTCCGCCGAACCGTGTTGCTGCCCTCAAGTGACTGTCTCCCGACGATGGACGACGTGTGGTGTCTAGTAACGCGACGTAATCGTCGCACTCCGAACCGTTGCGACCGCACATTTGCGCGCCCAGTGAGGCGTGGTGAGCGCCACTAGTCTCGGCGCGGTGAGCGACAGCCAGCTGAACTTCTACTTCGATCCCGTCTGCCCCTTCGCCTGGATGACCAGCAAATGGGTTCGACTGGTGGCGCGCGAGCGCGCCTATGACGTCGACTGGCGCTTCATCGCGCTGCGGGTGGTGAACGAAAAAGTCGACTACGACGCCCAGTTTCCGCCGGAGTACAGATCGCTGCACCTTGGAGGATTCAAACTGCTGAGGGTCTGCGCTCAAGTCCGACATGATTTCGGTCGAGAAGCGGTTGGAGCGTTCTACGAGGCCATCGGATCGCAGCTCTGGGAGCAGCAGCGGCCCTGGGGTGACCCGGCCAGAGACGAGCTCCTGGAGCCCGCCCTGGCGACGGCTGGGCTTCCTTCGACGTTGACTCACGCCTTGGAAACTCCCATCTGGGACGATTTGTTACGCAGTGAGACACATGAAGCTCTCACGTTGACCGGAAAAGACGTCGGGACGCCGATCCTGCACTTCCAGCCCCCGGACGGTGTCGCGTTCTTCGGGCCGGTTATCAGCCGACTCCCCACCCCGCAACAAGCCGTTGAGCTGTGGGATCACGTCATCGGGCTAGCAAGCTTTCCGGGATTCGCCGAGCTGAAACGCAGCCTGCGTGAGCTACCTCAGCTGCGGGCGCTCGGGGTGTCCGAGGAAGAAGTCGGTGTTCAGGAGGACTGGCACGGCGGCAGCAGGCGACTCAAGAAGTAACTCAAGAGGTAAGGACCGTGAGTCCCTTCGAAAGGGCTGCGCTGAAGAACGCGTTCATCGCCCGGTTCGCCTGGCTGGTCGTCAACGGTCCCCCGTAGGTCAGCCAGAGCACGGTGTCATCAAAACGAGCCATCTCGATATTGACCGTGATCGTCTTGCCGGCAATGGTGCTGCTCGCCTGGACCGCAAGCGTCTCGTCGGAGCCATCGACCTCGGGGTCGTCAAGAACCTGAAGGCCCAGCACCGAACCGTCGGCGGTGAGGGTGCGACACGAACTGATGCCGTCTTTCAAGGCGCCGAACAGGACGTCTGAGGTATTCGGAAGGAGGATGATTTGCTCTTGGGCCGACAGCTGGGCTACCTGGTCCTGGAAATTGATTCCGGCCTTCGTCTTGGCGGCTTTGGCGGCGTTGGCAAAGACATCGACTGCAGCGCACCCGCTGGACGTCGTGTCGCCGACAGGGCTGCTGATGAATGTGCCCATGCGAAGCTCGTTCATCTGGACCGCCGTGAGCAGTGCGGCCTGGAACTGGGCGGGAGTGGCAGCGGTATCGACCGGCACCACGGTGGCGGTGGTGGGAAGGTTGCTGGGCACGCCGGGCGTCGGACCCTTGTCGTTCGAGAGGTCGGGAGCGCTCGACCCGCACCCGGCGAGTGAAACCGAAAGCATCAATGCGCCGAGGCAGATTGCGGCGCGGCTGCGAAAGCCGGACCCCATCGGCCTCTTTTCTACTTCCGCATGCGCGATCCCCACTCAAGACACGTTAGGCACCCGACTAACGTGTGGCTGCTCTTTCGTGAAATGCAGCAACCAATCGCGAGAAGTGTGTATAAGCGCGTATCGATGGGCTCCGCGACGCCCATGAAGTGTGAAGACAATCCGACTTTCATTGCGATCGTGCTCTTCCCACCAACCGCTGTCGGCGATGGACTTGTCGGCATCTTCATAAAAGCGATGGTCAAGGCCGTGATCGGCGACTGCCACGGCCAACCGGTTTTTGCCCGGCTCGTCCGGGAGCCCCCGCGGCACCGCCCACGATCTCAATACGCCGTCTTCCTCGAGGCGCAGATCGAAGTGCGGCCGCGGTTTGCGGTGGTCATGCAGGACGAACGCGGGATGACGCTCAGGGTCCGCGCCTGCATCTGCTTGGGCCCCTCCATCCGCTTCGGCGCCCACGTCAGCCCTTGGGCAGCAGCGAGGTATCCACAATCGTGGAGGCATCAACCGACTTATCGACGAGCCCCTCGGACTTCATCCAGTTCGCGAAGCTCTGCCAGGCGGTGACGGACATGGCGCCAAAGCCGGCGGGGTTGTTCAACAGTGGGGCGGTCGCCTCCACCATCTTCTGCAATTCAACGGCGGTGTATCCCTTTGCCGCCGGTGTGATCGCGGCTAGTGCCGCCGCCGGGTCTGCCTGAGCTTTGGAATCGCCGCGGGCCAGGCCGGCGAGGAATTCCCGGATGGTGGTCCGGTAAGCCGGGTCATTCTTGAGCTTGGTCTTGTTGGCGACGACGACCAGTTCGTCGTAGTTGGGAACGCCGTAGTCCTGTACGCGGTAGACCTGCGGATTAAGACCGCGCAGCTTGAGCTGGATCGCCTCGACATTGCGGTAGCCGCCGATGATGGCGGCGACCTGGTTGGACACGATGGCGGGGATCAAGCCCTCGTTGACCGCCACCAGCTTCGTCTGACTCGCGGTGATGCCGAATTTCTTGACGACGGCTCCGTAAATGGCGTTGGCGACCGGGTCTCCTGTCGTGCCGACGGACTTACCCACCAGGCCGGAGGGATCTTTGACGCCGCTCTTTCCCGAAATAATCAAGGTATTCAGCGGCGTCGGGATCAGCGCCGCCACCGTGGTCACGTCAAGGCCTTTGGCCGCTGCCGTAATCATGTTGGGCTCGTACGAGATCGCCAGCGGGACCTGGCCGAGGCTCACCAGTTTGAGTGCGTCAGTGGCATTCGACGGCGCCTGAAAGCTGACGTCAAGACCCTCCGCCGCAAAATCACCGTCCTTCTTTGCGGTGTAAAGCGAGATGTGATCGGGGTTGGGAAACCAGTCGAGGAGGAGCGTCGTCTTCGCGAGTTTCTTGCGGGAGTCGCCTCCGGAAGATGCACACCCCGCGACCGTCAACGCCACGGCCAAAAGGCCGGCCATGCCGGCAATCCCGGCTCTGGCGCTCCTGCGGCGCGAGGCCGTCATCGGTTCCCCTTCCGTGCCCAAGGGCAGGTCATTCGTTCGAGTGCGGATACGGCAACGAACAGCAGAATCGATTCGGCGGTGAGGAAAAAGATCGCCACGAAGACCAGGTCGGTCTCCAGTTGCGGAGTGGCCTGCACCATGACGTAACCAAGGCCGTTGGTGGAGCCGGCGTATTCGCCGAAGACGGCGCCGATCGGCGCGTACGTCGCCGCGATCCGCATTCCGGAGAAGATGTTCGGCAGTGCCGCGGGCGCCTCGACGCGACGAAAGGTGGCCCAGCGGTCGCCGTCCAACGTCCGCATGACCCGGAGCAGCTCTGGATCCACAGCGGCCAGACCATCGAGCGTGCTCACGACGATCGGGAAGAAACAGACGAGTGCGACGACGATGAGCTTCGGCGTGATCGTGTAGCCGAAAATGATGGCCAGCACGGGTGCGATCACCACCACGGGGATCGCCTGTGACCCGATGAGCAGCGGGTAGACGGCATTGCGCACGATCCGCGAGCTGTGCAGCACAAAGGCGATCGACAGTCCCGCGACCACCGCCAGCAAAAAGCCGAGCACGACCTCTTTTGTCGTCACCCAGACGGCGCTGGCAAGGGTGTCCGACCAGCGGTCGACGCCGGTGGTCCAGATGCGCTCCAGTGGCGGAAGGATGTAGTCGGGGACGCCGAACCAATGGCTGCAGGCCTCCCAGACAAGAGCCAGGAAAAGCAGGATCGCGATCGTGGGCAGGGCTCGGCGCAGCGTCTTACCGGTGGAGCGCCCCCGTCTCGGAGCCGATGGAGGAGCCGTCCTCTCGGTGGCGGGCGGACTGGCGGTAGTGGTCATGCCGCTGACTCCAGCAGCTCAAGAATCTGCTCCCGAAGCTGGACGAACGCGCGGTGTCTGATCAGCTCACGGCGGCTGGCGTGTGGCGGCAGGTCGACGTCGAACTCAGCAACGATCCGTCCCGGCCTTGGCGACATCACCGCGACCCGGCGACCGACCAGCAGCGCCTCCTCGACGTCATGGGTGACCAGAACCGTCGTCCGTGGCTCCGCGTCGAGTGCCCCGCGCAGCCATTGTTGGAGGTCGCCCCGGGTAATGGAGTCCAGTGCCCCGAACGGTTCGTCCAGTAGCAGCACCTCCTTGCCGGCCACCAGCGTGCGTAAAAAGGACACCCGCTGCTTCATCCCTCCCGAAAGCTGGTGGGGCAGGTGGTCTTCAAAGCCGGCCAGACCGAAGCGCTCGACCAGGTGAGCGACTCTTGAACGAGCCTCCTTGCGACCCGTTCCTTGATTCTCCAGGGCCAGCGCCGCATTGCCCAGCACGTCACGCCAGGGAAGCAGCAGATCGCGCTGCGGCATCCAGGCGCATCGGCGGAGCCGCTCCTGCCCGCTCTCGCCGCCGAGCACGCTTATCGATCCTTCATCGGGCTCATCGAGCCCGCATATCAAGGCCAGCAGGGTGGACTTGCCGCACCCGCTGGGACCCACGATCGCCAGCCGCCCGTGAAGCGGCACCTCGAGATCGACTCCTGACACGGCCACGGTGTCGCCGAAGGTCCGCCGCACCCCGACCAGACGCAGGCCGATGCCAGCAATGCCAGCAATGCCAGCATCGTCAGCGGCGGCGGCGGAATCGACGTCCATATTCGTTGAGCTTGCCCCGTATGAGCCCGCCTCGGCGACGCCGCAGGCGCCTGCGGACGAGTTTCTCAAGCTGACCATGGGTTCTGTGTCCAGAGTAAGCCCAAGCCCGGCGCCGGGTGGCCCCTCAAGGGGCCGAGCTCTGAGCGCCATACATCTGCGTGTGCCTAGGCTGGTATGCGTGCCGACCTTGAGCTGCCCTTCCTCCACACACCTGCGAGCGTCATGGCACTGAAAGGCCCGAAGGTCCGGGCTGGTGTCGGCGAGCGAAGGGCGCCCGGTGACGTACGACCCGTGACCAACCAGACGCTGTTTGTGACCGGCGGCATCGTGGTCCTGCTGGTGGTGCTGGCGACCGCCGCCATCCTGTGGGCGAGCGACGGGACACCTAAGAAGGCCAGCGTCGACACCAACACTCCGCACGGCGTCACGGCCCCAAGCAGTGCACCCGCCGCCGGTAACGCCTCGATTGCCGGCGCCTCCTTCACCGAGACCGCCGAACTCCCGCCGGTTCTTCGAACCGCGCCCGCCAAGAGTGACCCCGCCAGGACCGAGACCGTGATCGCCAGCGTCAGCGTGACGTGCTCGCCGGGATGCACGAAAGGCACCTACTCCGGCTTCGGAGGAAAGTTCGCGCTGACGGTCAAGGGCTCGCAACTGTCCGGGAGCTCGCACACCGCCTGCCAGGACGACTCGATCGTGCTCACCGCGCCGACCAGCTTCAGCTCACCGGCCAAGATTCCACCGAGCCTGACCGGCACGCTGACCCGCACGGCAACGTGTCCTGGCACCGACGTCGCTACTCCGGTAAGCCTGCGGCTGGCCCGCGGCTGACCGACGTCTTGCCGCAGCTCGGGTTATCGGCCGGCGGCCCGATTTGATACAAGATAAACGTGTTGAACGCGAGCTCCAGTGAATGCCGTCGTGGAAATTGTGGCTGACAACGTCTGGTTGGCCGGTCCGCAGCAGACCGTCACCGAGCTTTTGCTGGCTCGACTCGATTCCGATCCGGACTCTGAATACCTCGATGTCTGCGGCACCAAGCTGACGGTCCGGCAAGTGGTCGACACCTCCAGCAGGCTCGCCGGGTCGTTGCAAGAGCTCGGGGTAAAGCCTGGTGACCGGGTCGCCACGCTCCTGGAGAATTCGCCGGAGATGTTGCTCGCCTGGTTCGCGACCATCTGGCTGGGCGCCATCTCGGTGCCGGTCAACACCGCGTACAAGGGCGAATACCTGCGTCACCAGCTGTCCGATTCGGGAGCCCGCGTACTGATCGTGGCCGACGATCTGGTCGAACGTGTGAGTGCCATCAGCGCCGACATCCCGACGCTGTCACACGTGATCTGCCTCGGCGGCGCCCGCCCGCTGCCCGGCGTCAGCTCGCAGGTGTGGGACGACGTGCTCGCTGCCGCCCCGGTCGAAGCGACAGGGGTGCGTCCCTCTGCACTGGCAACCTTCGTCTACACCGGCGGCACCACCGGCCTTTCCAAAGGGTGCATGCTGACGCACAACTACCACGGCACCCTGGCGCAGCAGATCGGCTACTGCTGGGAACGCACCAGCGACGACGTGGTCTGGACCCCGCTGCCGATGTTTCACTTCAACGCGCTCGTGACGGCCGTGGTGGGCACCCTCATCTTCGGCGGGCGAGGAGCGATCTTCCGCCGTTTCTCGGTGTCCAACTTCTGGCCTGAGATGAACCGCACGGGCGCCACGATGATCTCGACGCTCGGCACCATGGCCTACCTGCTGGCACACGACATCGACCGACCGGAGATGCCCAAGTCGGGAGCGCCGGAGGCCAACACGAGCCTTCGCCTGATGGGGGCTGCTCCGCTGCCGCCGGAAGTGGACGACGTCATCCGGGGCCGCTTCGGCATCAACACCTTCAGCGGCGCCTATGGCGTGACCGAGGCCAGCATCGTTTCGTGGCAGCCGCCGGGAGTGCGCAATCGACCCAGGGCCGCCGGTGTCATCAACTCCGAGTACTTCGACGTCCGCATTTTCGACGACGACGACAACGAGCTTGACCGCGGCACCCAGGGCGAGATCGTCGTACGCCCCAAGCGGCCCCACACCATGTTCGAGGGCTATTGGGGCCGGCCTGAGGTCACCGTCGAGACCAGCCGCAACTGGTGGTACCACACCGGCGACATCGGCACGATCGACGAGGACGACTACCTCTACTTCGTGGACCGCAAGGCCGACTACCTCCGCCGGCGCGGCGAAAACATCGCCAGCTTCGAGGTCGAGCGCATTCTGATGGGCCACGGGGCTTTCGCGGACGTCGCGGTCCATGCGGTGCCCAGCGAACTGTCCGAGGACGACCTGAAAGTCACGGCGATCCTGAAGCAGGGCGCCGTACTGACCGAGCCCGAGCTCTTCCTGTGGTGCGTCGATCAGCTGCCGTATTTCGTGCTCCCGCGTTACATCGAGTTCCGCGACGAGCTTCCCCGCAGCCCGGTAGGTCGCGTACTCAAGCGGGAATTGCGCGCCGAAGGGGCGACGCCCAACACCTGGGACCTGGAGAAGTCCGGGATCACGTATGAGAAGAAGTAGCCGAAGGCCCGGCGGTGGGCTTCGGGGTCGCCGGCGGAATCTGGTGATGGGCCGCTTTGGCCGCGACCAGGTGCAGGAATCCGAACAGGAACGCTAACACCAGAGCTAGCAATAGCAGCCGCAGCACGAAGATCGATGCTCGGCGCGATGACCGGCGGCGGATTCCGACCGGCTCATCCGGACTCGACGACGGGTCCTCGCCGGGCGCGGGCCGGCTCGGGTGAACGCTCTCCAAGTGCTCGCCCAAGTCCCAGACCTGTCGAGGACTGAGCACCTGGGGCGAGTCCTGCAACCACTGCGGAAACAGATCGAGCTGGGTCAGGTAGGCGCCGCGAGCCATGATGGTGCCGGTCAGCCCGACGTCCTGGGTGAAACAGATCAGTGGGATGACGGGCGTGCCGGGAAAGCGCTGCCAGGTCGCGTTCTCGACCGCCCGGGCATAGCCGACGACCTTGTCGATTTCGAGATCGCGCGGGCGCCCGCCGATCAGCACCTGGCCGTCGTCACTGACCTTGATCCGGCCCTGGTAGCTCTTGGAATCGGCCACCACGACGCCCGGGGGCCCCACCAGGAGGTGGTCGATGTCAGCAGGCGAGCTGGGAAGCCGCCGGTCATGCAGGATCCGCCAGCCGCGACTGCCGTAGGGGGCCAGTACTGCCCCGAAGGCCCGTTCGCCGGCCAGCGTCCGCTGCTCCAGAGATTTACCGGGCACCATCGTTATCTCGGCAGCCGCACTTCCAACCCTTAAGCCCTGAGCAGCATTGGCACACTTAACGCATGCCGGCAGCCGATTGGATCACCACCCTGGGCTTGGAGCCTCATCCCGAGGGCGGTCTTTACGCCCGCACTTGGGCCGACGACGCGTCGAGCGCCATCTACTACCTGCTACGCCGGGGTGAGGAGTCTGCCTGGCACCGCGTCCACGAGCGCAGCGAGGTGTGGCATCACTACGCCGGTGCCCCCCTCCGCCTCGAGATCAGCGAGGACGGGGAAGCCGTCCGCGAAGTGCTGCTGGGCACCCACCCGAGCGTGGGTGAGCGCCCGCAGGGGGTGGTGCCGCCGGGCGCTTGGCAGTCGGCGGTGTCCCTGGGCGACTGGACGTTGGTCGGCTGCACCGTCGCCCCTGCGTTCAGCTTCGATGCCTTTGAGCTGGCGCCGGCGGGCTGGGCCCCCGGGGCTTTCGGACCGCTCGTCTCAGCGCATTGGCTGGCGGAAAATCTCGGCGGCGTCGCGCTCGTCGATGTCCGCTGGTTTCAAGACGGCCGCTCGGGCCGCGAGCCCTACGAGCAGGGCCACCTGCCTGCTGCACGATGGATCGATCTGGACACCGCCCTTGCCGATCCGCCTTCGATTGCCGAGGGTCGCCACCCGCTGCCGTCGCCGGAACGTTTCGCTGCCGCGATGTCGGCGGCAGGAGTGGACGACGCAATGCCGGTCGTCGCCTATGACGACGGCGGCGGGATGTCAGCGGCCCGCCTCGTGTGGCTGCTGCGTGCCCTCGGGCATCCGGCGGCACTGCTGGACGGTGGCCTTGCCGGCTGGGAAGGGCCGCTCGAGACCGGCGACGCCAACGAGGTCAACCCACCAGCGGCCACCTTCACGCCGCGGTCCTGGCCGGCGGAATTCTTGGCCGACGTCGATTCGCTCGGCGCAGCGACGGTCCTGCTGGATGCCCGGGCGTCAGAGCGCTACCGCGGAGAGGTCGAGCCGATGGACGCCCGGGCCGGCCATATCCCGGGGGCTGCCAATGCACCGTGGATGGCCAACCTCGACGGCGGCAGGTTCGCCACGGCAGCAGCGCTTCGCGACCGGTTCGCCGCGCTCGGCGCCGCACCCGGTATCGATGGCGTGGTCGTGTATTGCGGCTCGGGGGTCACCGCATGCCACACGCTGCTCGCGCTGGAGGCGGCCGGCATCGGGGGCGCCAAGCTCTATCCCGGATCGTGGTCGCAATGGAGCGGCGATCCCGACCGTCGGGCGGTACTGGGCGATCAGCCCTCATAGGGATCGGGCGATCAGCCCTCATAGGGATCGGGCGATCAGCTCCAATAGCAACGGGTTAGGTTGCCCGCTATGAGTCTGACCGTCGAAGAGCTGCTGGCCCGCGAAGAGATCACTGACGTCATCAAACGCCTCGCCCGGGGAACCGACCGTCTCGATCAAGCAGCGATGGCGTCCTGCTACCACCCCGACGGATTCGACGACCACAACTCCTTCCGGGGTTCGGGTGACGAGTTCGCGGCCTGGGTGTGTCAGGTACTCCCCCACTTCGAGGCGACGATGCACTTCATCGGCCCTCCGCTGGTGCGTATCGAAGGCGAGATTGCGCACTGCGACACCTACTGCGAAGCCCACCATGTCGGCGTTGACTCGGACATGATCCTGGGGCTTCGCTACGTCGACCGGTTCGAACGCCGCTCCGGGAAATGGCTGATAGCCAAGCGGGTCTGCGCCTTCGACTGGACTTACACGGTCCCCATTGATTCGGCCAACCGCTTCCGCTTCGAGGCCGATTTCACGGTGGGGCGGCGCGACCGCACCGACATCACCTACGAAGGCGTCTGACCTTCGAGGCCGTCAGCGGCGATACGGGCCTCGAGCGCGTCCAAACCGGGGTCAGAGGCAAACTCGGCGGGCGGCGGCGGTTCGTCGTGCGGGGCCGAGAGCTGATCGTCGATCGGAGCCTCGTGCGGCCGGGCGGCAACCACCGCTGCGATCAGCGTCGTGAACGGAACGGCCAGCACCAAGCCGCAGCCGGCGACCAGATTTCGCACGATCTCGGTGGCGATCTCGTCGCCGGTGAGCAGATCGTGCAGGCTTCGGCCCGAGATGCTGAAGAGCAGCAGCACCGGCAGCGCGGCACCCGTGTAGGCAAAAACGATCGTGTAGACCACCGAAGCGATGTGGTCACGACCGATGCGCATCCCGCGACTGAAAAGTCTGCGCCAGGACGCGCTCGGATCGGCAGCCGACAGCTCCCAGACCGAGGACGCCTGCGTCACCGTGATGTCGTTGATCACCCCGAGCGCCCCGACGATCAGCCCGCACAGAATCAGTCCCGAGATGGAAATGGGAATCCCCGTCGCCTGCAGGTCGGCATTGATCTCATTCGAGCGGCCGGTCAGGCGCGTGGTGTCGGTAGCCCAGGTGGCGAAACCGGCGGTGATCAACAGCGCGATCAGCGTCCCGAGCAAGGCGACCGTCGTACGAGAAGAGAAGCCGTGGGCGACGTAAAGCGCGACCAGGAGGATGGCGGCGCAGCCCACCATCGCCACCGCGACGGGCGATCGGCCGTCGATGAGCGCGGGCAGCAGGAAATACGCCAGCACCCCGTACGCGATCGCCAGCCCCACCAGCGCAGCAACGCCCCGCCAACGGGCCACCAGGATCAGCAGCACGGCAAACACCAAGGCCAGCAGGATCAGCGGTGTGTCGCGGATGTAGTCGTCGAAGGTGTACGCCCGCTCACCGGTCTGCTGGTTGATGATCGGGCCCCGCAGCACGCGTATGTGATCGTTGACGCGCAGCTTGACGTCACCGACTCCACCCGTGTCGAGCGAGATCACCTTGCCCTTGTCCGGACCACTGGTGAGCGCGACCTTTGCGGTACTGCAGATGGTGGTACTGCCCGCAGTGGCGCTTCCGCCACTGGTACCGCTGCTGCCGCTGGTACCGCTGGACCCCCCGCTCAGTTGACCGCCGATGTTTGCCGGGCCTCCGCAGATTCGACTGGTGACCTCGACGACCCGACCCTTTTCAAAAACCGTCTTGCCTTCGCCATACGTCTGGTACTGCAGGGGAATCGCCAGCTTGTGGTGGGTCGGCCACAGCACCACGAGGCCGGCGATGGTCGCGATCACGAAGGGCGCCACCGCGGCCAGCAGCAGTATGCGCACCCGTCGCGCCGGACGCCAGTCCGCCTCTCCCCCGTGCGAATGACCGTGCGACACGGATGCAGTTTGAACGCGGTTCGGCGATCCCCCGCTGTCCCACGCCGGTCGGTACGACGCTTTCAGGCGTTACACATCTCAGCGGTTGAGCGGGCTCATATTCGCGTAGCGGTCGCCGACCGGAGCGGCCACGTCATCAAGACGCTGGAGATCGCCGGCCGACAGCTGGACGTCAAGGGCCGCCACATTTTCCTCGAGATAGGTACGGCGTTTGGTCCCCGGGATCGGGACCAGGTCGTCGCCCTTGGCGAACACCCAGGCCAGTGCAACCTGCGCCGCCGTCACGTCGAGCGCGCCGGCCACCTGGTCGACGACCTCGACGATCGCGATGTTGGACTCGAGGTTGTCGCCCTGGAAACGTGGACTGAAGCGACGGAAGTCGCCGGCCTCGAGCTGGTCCACCGAACGGACGGCGCCCGTCAGGAAGCCACGGCCCAACGGGCTGTACGGAACGAAGCCGATCCCGAGCTCACGCGTGGTCGGCAGGATCTCGGCCTCCGGCTCGCGGCTCCAGATGGAGTACTCGGTCTGCAGAGCCGAAATGGGGTGCACCGCATGCGCGCGCCGGATGGTGGCGGGAGCGGCCTCAGACATGCCCAGGTAGCGCACCTTGCCTGCCGCCACCAGCTCGGCCATGGCACCGATGGTGTCTTCGATCGGCGTGTCGGGGTCGACGCGGTGCTGGTAGTACAGATCGATGTGGTCGAGTCCGAGCCGCTTCAGTGAGTCGTCGCAGGCGGCCCGGACGTACTCCGGACGGCCGTTGACCCCGCGCTTGCTGGGATCTTTCGGGTCGCGCACGTTACCGAACTTGGTCGCGACGACGACCTGATCCCGCCGGTCCGCGATCGCCCGGCCGACGAGCTCCTCGTTGATGTGTGGGCCATACATGTCCGCGGTGTCGAGCAGCGTCACCCCCAGTTCGAGGGCCCGGTGAATCGTGGCCACCGATTCGACATCGTCACGGCTGCCATAGAACTCCGACATCCCCATACATCCCAGGCCTTCACGGCCGACCCGCAATCCCTGGCTTCCTAACGCAACGGTCTCCATAACCATTAGCCTGCCACGCGGCGCAGCTCCTAGTCTGAAGCCACCTGGCGGCCTCCTGCTGTTGGACAATCACCCGGAGAGGGGACGCATGGCCGCGAGCCGCGCCGACGAGATGGTCATCACCACGACCGAGCTGAAAAAGACGTTCAGCTCACGCAAGGGACCGGTTGAGGCGGTACGGGGAGTCAGCATCAGCGTGCGGGGCGGCCAGATCTTCGGCTTCCTCGGCCCTAATGGCGCGGGCAAGACGACGACTCTGCGCATGCTGACCACCCTGCTTCCCATCGACGACGGCAGCGCCAGCGTGGCCGGCCACGACGTCGCCAGGGAGCCGCAGGCGGTACGCACGGTCAGCGGTTTCGTGAGCCAGCTCGGAGGAGCCGATCCCTTCGCGACCGGCCGCGAAAACCTGCTGCTCCAAGGCCGCCTCTACGGACGCAGCAAGTCGCAGGTGGAGGCTCGCATCGAGGATCTCATCGGAGTGCTCGACCTGGGCGAATTCGTCAGCCGCAAGGCCATCACCTATTCCGGGGGGCAAAAGCGCCGGCTCGACATCGCGCTGGGGATCGTCCACGACCCCACGGTGCTATTCCTGGACGAGCCCACCACCGGGCTCGACCCCCAAAACCGGGCCAACCTCTGGGACCACATCCGCCAGCTGCGCGACCGCGGCACGACCGTGTTTCTCACCACCCACTACCTGGAGGAAGCCGACGCGCTGTGCGACCAGTTGGTGATCATGGACCACGGACGGGTCGTGATCGGTGGCACCCCCCGAGAGCTCAAGCACCAGGTCGCGGGCGACTCCGTGGTGCTGACCCTGCGTGACCAGCCGGCTGAGCAGGTTGCCGAGCTGGCGCAAGGCGAGCCATACGTACGCGAGACGTCCGTCGAGGAGCAGCACGTGCTGCGGCTCTACGTCGAGGACGGAGCCGCAGCGCTGCCTCAATTGCTGCGGCTGCTCGATGCCCACCACGTCGCGCTGGCCAGGATGAGCCTGTCGGAGCCGACCCTCGACGACGTCTTCCTACGCCAAACGGGCCGATCATTGCGTGATGGTGACGGGTCGCCACAAGAGGCGAAGTCATGAGGACCGCCACGACCATGAAGACGCTGCAAGACACCGGCCTGCTCACGCAGCGGCGGTTGGTCCAGACGCTGCGTAACCCGCTATGGCTGATCGTCAGCTTTTCGACGCCGGTGCTCTATCTGGCGCTCTTCACGCCGTTGCTGAAGGGAATCTCCCCCGGGCACCCCACCAACGGCGAGGTGCTCGCCGTCTTCCTACCCGGAATCCTTTCGCTGCTGGCGTTCGTGAACGGCAGTTCGCTGGGCTTCTCCACCATTTTTGAACTGCAGAGCGGCCTGATCGAAAGGCTGCGGGTAACACCGGCGAGCCGGCTTGCCATCCTGCTCGGACCCATCATCTCGGGACTGATTGGGATGTACATCTTCGACACCGTCGTGCTGATCGTCGGCTGGGCCTTCGGCTACCGCATCCATTGGGGAGGCCTCGCGGTGCTCGCCGTGCTGCTGGCACTGCTGATGACGACGTTCGGCGCCTTCTCGGTGGCGGTTGCCCTGAAAGCCAAGGAAATCAGCAGCTTTGCCGCCCTGATCAACGGCATCAATCTGCCTATCCTGCTGCTCGCCGGGGTGCTGCTGCCGATCGCCTACGGACCGCTCTGGCTCCGGGTGTTGGCCCACGCCAACCCGCTCTACTACCTGGTTGAGGCATCACGCAGGCTCGGAGTCGGTGCCGTCAGCACGTCACAGGTAGGCGTTGCTTTCGCGGTGTTAACCCCGCTGTGCGCGATTTCGCTCTACTGGGCAACGGGGATATTCCGGCGAGCAGTCGCATAAGCAACCGTAAGCAAGCCCGTGCTGGGCCCGAGCAGGGCCCAGCAAAAGAGCGGGAGGCTCAGGCGGCCTTGAGTGACTCCAGCGCCTTGTCCGCATGCGTATTCATGTTGACCTCGCTCTTGATCACTTCGCGCAGCGTGCCGTCGGTGTTGATGACGAAGGTGGCCCGCTTCACCGGCGTGATGCTGATCTTTCCGCGCTTGACGCCGAAGGCCTCGGCGACGCTGCGGTCAGTGTCGGAGAGCAGCGGATAGCCAAAGGAATGCTTGTTGGCGAATTGCGCCTGCTTCTCGACTTTGTCGGCACTGATCCCGACGACCTGGGCGCCGGCCGCAGCGAATTCGGCTGACAGGTCACGAAAGTGACAGCTCTCCCGGGTGCATCCTGCAGTCATCGCTGCCGGGTAGAAAAAGAGCACCACCGGACCGTTCAGCAGCAGATCGCTGAGCTTGCGAAGCTTGCCATCCTGATCGGGCAGCTCGAAGTCGGGGGCCTTGTCGCCTGGTTGCATGTGCTGTTTCCTTTCTGCCGTCACGCGCCGGAGGAGCCTCAGCGCGAACGGGGTGGCTTTGAAGCAGTCTGCTTCACTCTTCGAACACGCCGAGAGCCGGGTTCATTACCAAGCGCCGGATCTGCCGCCACGAGGGCGAGCAGGGTCGCCAATTCCTCCTCAACGTAATCAGCCATCCGGTCGAGATCGGGCACCAATTCCCGGCAGGCAATCAGCCCGAAAAACATTGAATCCCGATAGCTGATCACGGTGATATTGAGCCCCTGCCCGTCAGCGATCGCACTCAGCGGGTAGTACGAGAGCAGCTCGGCGCCGGCGAAGTAGAGGCGGACATTCGGGCCGGGAACGTTGGAGACGAACAGGTTGAAGGGATTGGCGCGCTCGAGCAAGCCGCAGCCGCTCATTGAGGCGCGCGGCCTGACCCGCCAAGGCCGGGATAGCGAACTGGGTGACGTCCGACAGCAGATCGGCGGGCAGCGCACCATGCTGCTCCTTGGCGACCCGCATTGCCTCATGCACGGCACGCAGCCGGTCGAGGGGGTTCGCCAGCTGGGTCGGCAGCGCGGCGAACAGCCCCGAAATACGGTTGCCGGCCGTGCCCATCTCCTCCGTGGTGCGCACCGAGACGGGGACGGCGGCCACCAGCGGCGAATCCGGCAGCGCCTCGTGATCCTCCAGCCAACGCCGCAGCGCACCGGTCGACAGGGCCATCACGACGTCGTTGACCGTGAGGCCGGCCGCATTCTTGATGACCTTGATGTCAGCGAGCGGCAACGCCCGGAAGGCAAATCGACGATGGGGCGTGATCGGCGCATTGAAGGGCGTCTTCGGTGCGCGCAGGGATGGGCGCGAAAGCACCGCCCCTGGATCGCGATCGATGAACGGCAGCCGCGGACGTGAGGCATTACGCAGCACCCCCGGCGCCGAACACACCAGCTCCAGAGACAGCCGGGTCGCCCGGATCGGCTGCCTGATCAGGGAGAGCGCACTGCGGGCCAGCAGATGAACGGAGCTCGGCTCCCGCTCACCTTTCCATGGCCCGGGGAGCACCTCACGCCCTTCCGGAGCCAGATCGAGCAGTGCCCCGAGGATGTCGTTGCCTGAGACTCCATCGATCGCGGCGTGGTGGACCTTGGTGTAAATCGCGAGGCGACCTTTCGGAAGACCCGAGATCAGGTAAAGCTCCCACAGCGGGCGACGGCGATCGAGCGGCCGCGCATGAAGGCGGGCGGCCTGCTCCGAGAGCTGCCGATCATTGCCGGGCGCGGGCAGCGCGATCTCCCGGACATGGAACTCGATGTCGAAGTCCGGATCGTCGATCCAGTACGGCTGGTCAAGGCCCAGCGGCACGAACACGAGCCGGCGCCGAAATGGCGGGACCAACGACAGCCGGGAAGCCACCACATTCGTCAGTCGCTCGAGGGTCAGAGGCTCGGGAGCCGTCGACGGATCAATGACGCACAAGCTGCCGACATGGCCGAACATCGTGGGACTTTCCAGCGCCAGGAACGCCGCGTCGAGCCCACTGAGCTGCTGCATAGCTGCCTCCGGTCTGGAGTGACGATGGGTAGCCTGCCACTCCGGCCGCCGGCCTGCTGCCTCAGTGGCCGATATACGTGGGCCGTCAGACTTGGCCCTCGGCCGATGTCAGCCTTCGGCCTCTTCGCGGGGGCGCGCTGGCACCTGGCCGCCGAAGACCGCCACGGTGAGCTCGCTGATGTCGTCAGCGACGTGTGTGACCGAATCCAGCGCCAGCCGCAGGGACGACCGATCGAGCGACTCGGCCGGCAGCGCCCACGAAACGCTGACCACCCCGTCAGACCAAGACACCGTCGCCAATCGCGAGCGGGAATTGAGGGTGTTGATCTCCTTGAGCAGCGCAGCGGAACGCTTCACCTGATACGCCGCATGGGCAAAAACCCGGATCAGGGAAGGGCGAGGGGCCTCGACCCGCACCCAACCAAGAGCCGCCTTTGTCCGAAACGGGTAATCACCGTCATCGTCGGTCTCGATCTGCCGCGACTCCCACACGTCTTGCAGGCAGCGCTCCAGATGCGACCGGACCAGATCCTCGTATGCCATCAACCCTCACCCCGCAAGCAGCATGCCTGGTGGGTACGACAAAAACGGGGTCAGTCCGGGGCCTGCCAGAGCCGGTCACGCAGTCCGCTCGCCCGCACGATCGGGGTACTCACGGCAGCCCTCACGGCGGCTTCGGTCCCGATCACCCGGACATGCTTTTCGGCTCGGGTGACAGCGGTGTAGAGCAGCTGGCGGGTCAGCAGAGGCGAACCCTCGGCCGGCAGCAGGACCGACACCCGCTCGAACTGCGAGCCCTGGCTGCGGTGGACGGTCAACGCCTGCATGCTCTGCACCGCCCCGAGGCGCGCCGGGCGGATGATGACGGGGTCTGCCGGCCGACCGAACGCCGTCGTCATCGCGCCCGCCCCGTCGCTGATCGCGACGCCGGTATCCCCGTTGAAGAGTTTGAGTTCGTAGTCATTGGCGGTCACCAGCAGCGGCCGGCCGGGATACCACTCGCCTCCGCCGATGAAGCCGAGCGCGCTGTCGATCCATCGTTCGAGCTCCGGCCCCCAGCGGTCGACGCCATAGGGACCGTGGCGGTGGGCGCAGAGCAGGCGATGCGTCCCGAGGCATCTCAGCGCGCCCGCCGCGTCGCCGGAGCGGGCCGCCGAGATAAGCAACCGGGCCGCTTGGACGACATCGTCACGCAAGCCGGCGAGCGCATCACCCCCGCCCGGGCCGCCAGCTGCTCCTCCCACGTCGGCCTGCGCCTCGACGAAAGAGACGTCTTCGGCGGGAGTCCGTAGCAAGTCGAGCACGAGGTCCGTGTCGCCCGCTTGGACGGCCCTTGCCAGGTCAGCGATTCGACCGCCGAAGCGCCAGCTGCGCTGCAGCACGACGATTCCGCTGTCGGCTTTCGGGGCAGCGTCGACGATGTCGGCCAACACGGCACCTGCCTCAACTGAGGCCAGCTGCTCCGGATCCCCGACGAGGATGAGTCTCGCATCCGGTCGCACGGCATCGAGCAGCCGCGACATGAGGGTCAGCGAAATCATCGAGCTCTCGTCCACGACCACGATGTCGTGGGCGAGGCGATTGCCGGCGTGATGACGAAAGCGGCTGCGCGAGCCCGGACGAAAGCCCAGCAGCCGATGCAAGGTCGATGCAGTGAGCTCGCCGAGGCGCGCCTGATCCTGCGCCGGCAGAGTGGCAACGGCGTCACGCACGGCCTCAGCCAAGCGAGCGGCCGCCTTGCCGGTCGGAGCCGCCAGGGCGATGTGCGGAGCCGGCCCCGGCTGATCTGCCAGTAGCGCCAAGACACGCGCAACCGTGGTCGTCTTACCCGTACCAGGACCCCCAGCCAGCACGGTCAGCCAACGCCCCGCGGCCACCACGGCTGCTTCCCGTTGGTCGCGGTCGTCCTGAGGTACAGAGACGTCGTCTGCCGCGGAAGCAGGGAAGAGCCGTTCCAGCGCGGCCGCAAATCGGTCAGGATCAAGAGCAGGTGGAGCGTCATGGGAGTGGCTCGCCCGGGCGGTCAGCTCTCGCGCCACTAACCGTTCCTGCTCCCAATAGCGGTCGAGATAGAGCAGGCCGTCGACGAGCTGCAGCGGCCGGCCGGTATGGGCCGCGCCGGAATCCACGAGTCGGCTGGCCTGACAGGCCGCCTTCCAGGCTTGGGGCTCGGGCCACGGGAGCTCAATCACCTTCGTTGCATCAGGCAGTGCTCCCCTTGCGGTCTGGGCCGCCTCGGTGGCACCTGGCGCATCCGCGGCATAGTCCTCGTCCTGCCCGGCGACAATCTGGCTGGGGGCCGCTGCCAGGTCAAGACACACTGAGCCGAGGCGAGCCGCCCTGACCGTCAGCGCCGCCGCAAGCAGGACCTCTTCGTTGGCCTCCTCCCCCAGTCGTCCAAGGCGCACCGCCACGTGGATGTCCGCCGCCGTAATCACTCCTGCCGCCTGGAAATCAAGCAGCAGCCCACTGGCGATCCGGGTCAACCGGCGATCGAAGGCATCGGCGGCTGCGGCCACGACCGGGGCGGTCATCGGGCCACCTGGCCGCTGTCAAGTAGGTCCGACAGCTCGGTCACGAGGCCGGCTGGAGGCTGCCAGGCGAAGACGCCGCACGGCTGGCCGTCGATGACGGGAGTATGCGGACCACACATGCCGCGCACGTAGAGGTAGAGCGCACCGCCGAGATGCTGCTCCGGCGAATAGTCCCGCTGGCGCCATCGCAGATACCTGTGCAGGGCAACCGAATAGAGCAGTGCCTGCAAGGGATAGTCCGAGCCGAGCATCGCCGCCGCCAACCGCGCCGGCGTGTAATCGGCAGCCGTGAGCTGACCTGAGCCAGGGGCGGCTGCCGCGAGCCAGTTCGTCTTGTAATCGACGATGACGAAACGATCCGGGGCGGCCCCGGCCGGATCCCTTACGCGTAAGACCGCGTCGAGGCTCCCGTTCAGGAAGCCCCTGAGCGGTTGGTCGCGCAGCAGCGGCTCAGTGAGCCGGTCGCTGTAGCTGCTCAACGGGTCAACACAGCCGTTGGAGGCCTTGGCTCCCAGCTGCTTGCGAAGTAGCGGAGCCAGCGAGCCAAGAGTCAGTTCACCGCCGCTCATCCCACCACCGGGATGGTCGCCACCAGCGAGCGGCAGCTCGAAAGACAGCTCCGTGAGGCGATCGCCGGCCCCGAAATCGCGGAGTCGGCGGTCCCCCGCACAAGGCCCGAGCGGCGACTCGTACACCGCCAGCAGGGCCGTCGTGAGCTTCGCCGGATCCAACGACGCGCGAGCGCCCCCTGCCGGCCCCCACCGCACCAGCTGCTCACCGATGCGCTCCTCGACCTCTCCCGCGAAATCCACCGCCTCGACGTCGACCGTCTCCAGCACCCCGTGGACCAGCGAACCGAACGAGGTGCCGCCGGGCAGCTCAGCCATGGGTGACTGGACGGCAGCCGCCTCGCCGTCAGCTGATGACGCCGTCACCGATCCCCCGATCACGGCTTCGATCGGCTCGTCGTCGAGCGTGCCCTCCTCGGGTTCGCTTCCGACGGCGGCCTCACCATGTCCAAGAGGTCCAAGAGGTCGACGGTGTCCAAGATGCAGACCCATGCCCGCATCGTGGGCGGCGGCCGTCAGCCCGGAGTACGAGGTACGTCGCCAGGTGAGATCGAGTGTGCGGTCAAAGACGGCAGCCCGCAGATCGGTGGGCGGCGCAGCCGCGCCATCCCAGTGCGTCGGCCTCTGCACTCCAGCCTGCTCCAAGGCGATAGTGCCTCCGGCGGTGGATGCCAGCGTCTCCAGCCGGCGCCAGATCTCTGTGTCGTCAGGGATGGAGATACTGATCGCCGGTTCGTCCGGTTCTTTGGTGGCCACTTCACCGGGGGGTCTGGGCACTCCGAACAAGAGCCGGCTCAGTGGAGCGCTGTCGGACGTCGTGCCGGGAGCCCACCACAGAACGACCTGCGAGCGGGCTCGGGTGAGGGCCACGTAGAGCAGGCGCAGCTGCTCAGCAGCCTCCTCCAACTTGTGCCGGAGCACACCCTCGCTGAAGGCGGCCGGATCACTGCCTGCCAGCCCTGAGCCGACGTCCAGCACCCGATCATCGTTTTCGTCGTGATAGCGGGGACGTAGCACGTCAGGTTGGTATTGATCCCACGCGAAAGGCACGTAAACGACGGGGAATTCGAGTCCTTTGCTGCGGTGGATGGTGACGACCTGGACGGCATCGGCGTCGGAGTCAAGCCGCCGGCTGCGCTCTTCCATGCCGTCGGTCGCCTCGTCGGCCTCGTCGATGCGGCGGCGAAGCCAGGCCACCAGAGCGGTGATACCCAGCGCACCTGCGCTCGCCGCCGCGTGTAGCGCCTCTCCGATGTGGCGCAGATCGGTCAGCCGACGCTCGCCATCGGGATGGGACAGCAGCCGGGCCGGCAACTGCTGGGAGGAGGTGATCGTCTCCTGCAAGGCGGCAACCCCCCGCAAGGTAAGGACATTCGCCCAGCTACGCACCAGAGCCGTCAGCGCGTCAGTCTCGTGGGGGGCCGCCATGGCCAGCTGCTCGGCCGACCAATCCAGGAAGCACGTCATCGCCGCCGCTCTGACCCGGCCGCCGCGGTGTGGCTGCTCCAGCGCCTCCAAAAGAATCAGCCAGTCGCGGGCGACCGGAGCGGTGAATACGCTCGACGCTCCCCCAATGACGGCCGGCACACCGCAGCTGCGCAAGGCATCGCGCACCATCATCGCCTGCCCGTTGGTACGAACCAGGACCGCCACATCTCCGGGTTCAACGTGACGGAAACCCGCAGGCTCCGCTGCCGCCGGGCAGACTTCGGCATCGGAGCTCAGCAGCGCGACGATGTCTGCCGCGACGTCGGCTGCGATCCGCGGTCGGATGAGGTCGACGCGCAGCAACCGCTTGCTCGTCAGCTGATCGCCCGGCCCTCTGGGCAGTATCCGCAGGCGTAAAGGCGCGCTGACCGGAGCCCCGCGCAGGAGCGGCTGCTCCGTCGCAGCCTGGACCATCCGATAAGCGATGCGCGGATTGCCGAACGTGCACCCGGCAAAGACCACGTCGAGCGCGTCGAGCAAGCGCTGCTCGCTGCGCCAGTTCCGCACGAGGGTGGCGACAACGTCAGCTGCTCTCACCGCTTTGAGGTAGGCGGTGACATCCGCTCCCCGGAAGCCATAGATGGCCTGTTTGGGATCTCCGATCAGCACAAGTTTGACTGCTCCGACGAAAGCCCTCGACACGATCT
The DNA here is from genome assembly GCA_963737695.1 of uncultured Actinomycetota bacterium. Lineage (GTDB taxonomy): Bacteria > Actinomycetota > Actinomycetes > Frankiales > Frankiaceae > DATAZK01. The sequence goes on along the minus strand of CAVTTQ010000008.1, from coordinate 147,539 downwards.
GCCATTGCACTGGATCGGTGTCCTGGAATTCGTCGATCAGCACGACGGGATAACGCTCTTGCAGCCTTCGGCAGGCGGCCCGCCCGTGCTCGGGATCGCCAAGAACGGCAGCCAGATCCGTTTGCAGATCGTCGTAGCTGCGCACGCCGCGTATCCGCTTGCGAATCCCGACTTCCTGACGCACCGCCACAGCGAGCCCGCGGCGCATTCCGGCCAGCGACTCCGGGCTTGCGGACAATGGTTCCAGCCGAGCTTGCGGCTCGCTGACCACCGCCTCCAACGCAATCCTGACGGCCTCACGAGGGGGGATCACGGGCGAGCCGTCGACCGCTTGCGGGCCGGCGAACTTTCGCAGGTAGAGGTCTTGGGTCGCCTCGACCACCAGATCCGCGAGTGATTCCACAAAACGGTCTCCGCCCGAAAGCGCGGCGAGGTCGGCCGTCACACCGAGTCCGGCGAGCACCTGGGCGCAGAACTGGTGCGTGGTCGCGATCGTCGCGGCGTCAAAGGTCGTGAGGGCCTTCGTCAGACGCAGCCGGCGAAGGGCCACCTGGGCATCGGAGCCTTCGGCGAGCAGCGCTATCAGTGGATCGTGCGTTTGGCTGCGCGCGGCACCCGGATCAGCCAGCGCCCGCTCCGCACCAGTCAGCCTTTCGCGTACTCGCTCCCGCAGCTCCCCGGTAGCCGCGCGGCTGAACGTGACGATCAGCATCTCGTTCAGCCCAATGCCTTCGGCCACGAACCGGGTGACCAACGCGGCGATCGTGAAAGTCTTGCCGGTGCCGGCACTAGCCTCCAAAACCGTGGTCCCTGAAGGCAATTCGCCATACAGATCGAACGGCAGCGGAGTCCGCAGACCATCAACGTCCGGGCTCGGGGCCTTCGCCGGCTCAGCCACGAGCTCGCCGTTCACCCTCGAGCATCGGGTCCCACCATCGCCGCGAGAGCACGCCGAAGCGGGTCTCCTCATCCGGCCAGAGCTGCGCATCGCGAGGATTCGGAGGCGACGCGTGCGCCCCGACGAGCACGTCGAAGCGGGGCAGCCTTCCGTAGACCTGCTCGTGCTCGGCTTCCTGCCGCTCGGCGCCCCAGCCCCGGTCGTCCTCCCACGCGATGCGGGCCGTCTTGAGTGCCTCCTCCGGATCCGCTCCGCGCCGGCGAGCCTGGGCGTATTCGAACGAGGACTTCGAGGCGATCGGCAGCGGCTCACACAGTCCGAGGTCGTGCAGGGCCACCAGATCGGCGAGCCAGCCGGCTGCCTCCTGCGCGTCGATCGGGCCCGCGGCGACCTGACTTTTTCGGCCCACCGCAGCGGCCTCAAACGTTTCCGCCGGGCGCGCGGCCGCCAGCAGCAGCAGGGTGAGCCAAGACCGGAAACGCCTCTTGTGATTGACCTTTCCGAAGCTGGTCGAGACAAAGGTCGCGGCGTAGACACCGCTCACGGTGCCGGTGATCCGGCGGCCACCGGGTAGGTCAAGAGAGAGGTCGAGGACCCTTGGCTCGCCGGCACGCAGGCCGCGTACCTCCAACAGAATCTGCTCGACTTCAGCCTCCACGTCATCAAGGACGCGTGCTCCCAACCGGCCGGGAGGCAGCGCACCCCGCCGCCACTCACTCTGCCGGCAGTGGACCTGATCGACCCCCGACAGCCGGGCATCGAGCATGCGCTGGCCGATCTGCCACTTCTCCAGCGAATCGAGCTCGATCGACAGCTGGTCGGATGCCTCTTCTTCCGCGCGGGGCAGCGAGACGCCGAGGCGCTGACGTAGAAATCCGCGAACCGGGTGCTCGAAGAATTGGCGCAGGGTATCGAGCTCGAGATCTTGGGCAGGCGCGGCGGGCAGCGGCGAGGCCAGGAATGGCGGAGCCGGACGACGGGGGGCGACGATCGCCTTCGCACCGCCGAGCGAGGCCGGGTCAAAGCTGAACGGCTGCCGACGCCCGAGCCCGCCGGAGGCGAAATTCGCCGGGTCGAAAGGCTGCAGTGGATGGCGGGTCAGCAACTGGCGGCTCACCGGGACACCGGACTGGCTGCGGAAGCTGACGTCGCACGTATCAAGCAGCTCGCCGATCGGCACCGCGGGCGGTCGGACGGCATTGGTGCGCTCATCTGCCCCGGCATAGGTGATGACGAGGTGGTCACGGGCGGCCAGGATGGCATCGAGCAGCAGCTGGCGATCTTCGCTTCGGGCGTCGCGTTCGCCGGTGATCGGGTTGCGCAGCAAGACGTCGTCACCGTCGACGGTGGGCTGACGCGGGAAAGTGCCGTCGTCCAGCCCGAGCAGGCACACCACGCGATGCGGCACCGAACGCATCGGCACCAGCGTGCACATCGTCAGGCTGCCGGTACGGAAATTTGCCCGGGTTGGCCGGCCACGGAGCCGGTCTGCCAGCAGGCTCCGCAGATCTGCCAGGGTCAACGTGACATCAGGGGCGCGGGCCCCGGCGGCTTCGATGATGGATGTGAGCTCCGACCGCAGCTGAGCTGCCTGCCACAGGTCCGCAGCTGACGTCAGCGTCAGGGAGTCGAGTGCCGAGGTGAGGGAATCCATCCAGGCGGCCAGGCTTTGCGGCCCTGCCAAGGCATTCACCGCGGAACGCAGCCGTTCGACGAGCTCCGCAAGGCGACCCACGAGCTCGATGTCGGTGCTGTCGACGTCGTCCAGCGGCAATGCCAGACCCAACCAGCCGACTCCGCCGGGATCGGCGGCGGCACTGGAAGCGTCACCTCCAGCCGGGCCGTCAGCCATCGCCACGCCCAGCAGCAGCCGGTCCAACCCGGCCTCCCAGGTGTTCTGCGGGAAGGCCTCCAGCTTGAAGGCCCGACGATGGGCTGCGTCGAGCCCCCAGCGGACCTGGGCTTCGGCGACCCACTCGGTCAGCCGGGCAAGCTCGTCGTCATCAAAATTGAACCTGCGCCGGACGGGAGCGGCGGCCGCGAAGTCGAGGACTTCTGAGGCGGTCAGTCGGCTGTCCACCAGGTCGAGCAGGGTCGCGGCCGCGCTCATCATCGGATTCGTCTGGCGCAGTGAGCGGTCGGCCAACCGGACCCGCAGCAAAGCCGCCGGTGAGCCCGGCGTCACCGGCTCACCGTCCTCGCCCACCTCGGCCCCGACCCCGAAGGCAGCCGAGATGAGCGGCGCAAAGGTCTCGATATCAGGACACATCACCACCACGTCGCGCGGCTCGAGCGTCGGGTCGGCTGCGAGCAGGCCGAGGATGACGTCGCGAACGACGTCGACCTGCCTGGCACGGCCGTGGCAGGCGTGAATCTGGATGCTGCGGTCGGACTCGTCAATGACCGGACGCCGATCCTCCGGAGTTAGCGCGTCATCGCGAATACTCCGCTGCAGAAGTCCGAGTGCGCTCTGCGCAAGACCACTCTCGTACGGCGGCATCGGGTGGTGCCGGTCGTCAACGGGCTGGCCGGCGACCGTGCCGAGCGTCAGCTGGAGCTCGCGGACATCGCGCCCGAGCGAAGACAGCAGGCGGTGCTCGACCAGGCTCGCTGTCGGATCGGCGCTGCGGCGGGTCGGGCGGACCTGACCGCTCGCGACAAGGCGCTCCCACAGTCCGTCGCAAGGATGCAGCAGCCAGAGGTGGACATCGCGATGCTCGGCAAGGGCCGCCAGCACCTCGAGCTGGCCCGGCGGCAAGCGGGTGAGTCCGAAGAGGGAGAATCTCGCGGGCAGCGCAACCGCCGAGGCGTCGGCTCGTAGCCGCTCACACGCCGGGTCAAGCCGCTCAGCGGGACTCGCCACGTCCAGCAGGGCGCGCAACCGGCGCCACAGCTCCGGCTGCCAGCTCAGGTCGGGTGGCAGATCCCCGCCGGCACCATCGGTATTTCCGCTGCGGGCCCAGTCGTTGATCATTGCCGGGCGATAGACGGCATAACGATCGAAGAGCTCGGCGGCATGACGGGCTGCCGAATATTGCCGCGATCGCCCGGCTGGCAGGCTAGCCGGCTTGACCAGCGCATTCGCATCAGTCTCGATGAGCTCGAGCAACGGCCAAACGCTGCGACCTGGGCGCCACGGGTCAGTGCGGGCCTCGATTCCGCTCACGGCAGCGACCGCCTCGGCCACCAGTCGACCTGGGCCGGGGAACTCCACGTTTGCGCAGACACCGTCAAAGCCGCCCGGACGGGCACCCAGCACCAGGGAGAGCTGCTGGGTGAGCCACCGCTCCACGCCGCGGCTCGGAACGCTGATGACTTCAGGGGCGAAGGGATCGTCTGTGCCGTCTGCGAGCAACTCAGACAGCGCGCTGGCAAGAACGTCAGCGCGCTCACCGCGATGCAGATGTAGCACGTGGCGAACGTAGTACGAGCCAGTGACAGAACGGACAGAACGCGGCTTCGGCGACCTCAGTCCTGCGCGGCTGCCCACTCACCGGCGGTTTCGACCGATCCCGAAGCGGCGGCTGCCTTTTCGGCTTCCACCTGTTCACGCAACGGGCAGCGGCACCAGATGTCATGCCACGCCCGCAGGCAGCCTTCGGGATAGGCGAGCTTCTTGATGAAACGCGCCGGGTTGCCGCCGACCATCGTGTCCGCAGGCACGTCACTCGTGACTACGGATCCGGCGGCGACCATCACCCGGGCGCCGATGGTCACGCCGGGAAGGATCATGGCCCGGGCGCCGATCCACGAGCCGCTGCCAATCCGTACCGGCGCCTCAACGACGTCGTTGCCTTCGAGCCCGTGGCTGTTGGAGTCACAGATGTAGACCTCGTTGCTGATGGCGACGCGGTCTTCGATGACGATCTCGCGGGTGGAGAAAAGGACGCTGCCGGAGTTGATGAAGACGTAGTCGCCGATACGGATGCGCCCATCACCGCCGATGAGGGTCTGACGGTAGGACGACCAGATCTTGAAACCCTCGCCGACCTCACAATCCTTGGTGTCGATGTGGGGCCTGCCGCCAACGGTGACGTAGCGGCCGAGACGTTGAAAGCCACGCAGCTTCCAGCGCGCCCGGGCCTGCCGCGTGCCATAGCCCGCCCACCAGCTGGCGATTTGCGCCTGCTGCAGTGCGGCCGGCCCGTCCTCCGGGGCGAACGCGTCGGGGGGAATCGGCAGCGTGCGGCCCGCCAGGCGGTTCAGCGGGCCCCCCACGCGTAGGTCTGCTTCGCCAGCTTGAGGTAGACGAAGGTCTCCGTCGAACGCACTCCCGGAATCGAACGGACCCGATCGTTGAGCAGACCCAGCAAACGGTCGTCATCCTCGCAGACGACCTCGATGAGAATGTCGAACGAGCCGGCGCAAAGGACCACGTAATCGATCTCTTCGATTTCGACGAGCTGATCGCTGACCTTGCGGACGTCGCCTTCCGCCACGATTCCGATCATGGCCCAACGCAAGAAGCCCATCGCCATGGCGTCGGTGACGGCGACGATCTGGACGGCGCCGTCGTCCAGCAGCCGCTGGACCCGTTGGCGCACTGCCGCCTCGCTGAGGCCGACGATCTTTGCCAGCGCGGCGTACGACTCGCGACCGTTTCGCTGCAGGGCCGTGACAAGCGCCTTATCGACGTCGTCGAAACCTCGGGGCGCGACGCTCCGGGTCACCTCGGCCTCCCGGAGTGCGAACGGTCAGACCCGCGACCAGGCCTCGGTGAGCACGCTACGCAACACCTGCTCGATCTCATCGAAGTGGGTCTGCTCGCAGATGAGCGGCGGCGCGAGCTGCACCACCGGGTCACCGCGATCGTCGGCACGGCAGTAGAGCCCGGCATCGAACAATGCCTTGGACAGGAAGCCGCGCAGGAGCCGCTCGGACTCGTCGTCGTTGAAGGTCTCCTTGGTGGCCTTGTCCTTGACGAGCTCGATCCCGTAGAAGTAGCCGTCTCCCCGGACGTCGCCGACGATCGGGAGGTCACCGAGCTTCTCGAGGGTCGCGCGAAAGCCGTCCTGGTTGGCCTTGACGTGATCAAAGAGCTGTTCGCGCTCGAAGATGTCGAGGTTTGCCATCGCGACCGCCGCCGACACCGGATGGCCACCGAAGGTGAAACCGTGAGCGAAGCTCGCATCGCCCTTCAGGAACGGCTCGACCAGTCGCTCGCTGGCGATCATCGCGCCGATCGGTGAATACCCGCTGGTCATGCCCTTGGCGCAGGTGATGATGTCGGGCTGGTATCCGTAGCGGTTGGACGCAAACATCTCTCCGAGCCGACCGAAAGCGCAGATGACCTCGTCCGAGACGAGCAGTACGTCGTACTGATCGCAGATTTCGCGGACCCGCGCAAAATAGCCGGGAGGCGGGGGAAAGCAGCCGCCGCTGTTCTGAACCGGCTCGAGAAACACGCAGGCGACCGTCTCCGGCCCCTCCATGAGGATGGCCTGCTCGATCTGGTCGGCTGCCCACCGTCCGAAGTCCTCGAGATTGTCGCCATGCTCGGGAGCCCGGTAGAAGTTCGTATTCGCGACCTTGATCGCGCCCGGCACCAGCGGTTCGAACTCCTGCCTGGCAGCGGGGATGCCGGTGATCGACAGGGCGCCCATCGTCGTGCCGTGATAGGCGATCGTGCGGCTGATGGCCTTGTACTTGAGCGGTTTGCCGACGGCCTTGAAGTACTGGCGTGCCAGCTTCCATGCGGTCTCCACCGCTTCGCCGCCGCCGGTGGTGAAAAAGACCCGGTTGAGGTCGCCCGGGGCATGCTGGGACAGGCGCTCTGCCAGCGCAGCGGCCTGCGGGTGGGCGTAGGACCAAAGCGGGAAGAAGGCAAGCTCGCTGGCCTGCTTGTAGGCGGCCTCGGCGAGCTCGACCCGACCGTGTCCCACCTGGACCACGAAAAGGCCCGACAGTCCGTCCAGGTAGCGCTTGCCCTGGGCGTCGAACACGTAAGGCCCGTCGCCGCGCACGATCATCGGGACGTCAGCCTGCTGATAGGAGGACAGCCTGCTGAAGTGCATCCACAAGTGATCGCGCGCCGCGTCGTAGAGTCCGCGAGCGGAGGCGTCTTCGGGCGGCTCGGGCGTAAGCGAAGCGGGGGTGGCGGTCATGTGGTCATCTCCCGGTGTGGCCTTCTGCTACGACTATCGCTGTCTACAGGTTATTCGTCACAGCATTCCACGGTAAAGACTACGTTTCTAACGCGGATCCCTTGTCGTTCTCCCCTTACTCTGCGAAAGTCGCGCAACGCCTCTTGGTCGCCCGAGGAGATCTCTAAATGGCAATCGTCAATAGCGCTACACCCCATGAGCCGACACCTCAGGACGCCGTGGTGGACCGGTCAGGCGGGAAGGGCCTCAAGGGCGGGGCCCTCGGACTGGTCTCGGTCACCGTCATCGGGATCGCATCCACGGCTCCCGCTTACAGCCTCGCGGCCACGCTGGGCTTCGTCGTCATCCTGGTCGGCACGCAAGCCCCCCTCATCGTGGCCCTCGCTTTCATCCCTGCCTTCCTCGTGGCCCAGGGCTACAAGGAGCTGAACAAGGCCGACCCCGATTGCGGCACCACCTTCACGTGGGCCACCCGGGCGTTCAATCCGACCACCGGCTGGATCGGCGGCTGGGGGATCGTCGCCGCCGACATCCTCGTCATGGCGAGCCTGGCTCAGATCGCCGGTCAATACGGCTTCCTGCTCTTCGGCGCGGACGGCATCGGCGACAACCCGACCAGCGGTTGGGTGCTGCTGGTCGGCCTGCTCTTCATCGTCCTCATGACCTGGATCTGCTACCGCGGCATTGAGCTGTCGGCCCGGATTCAGACCGCCATTCTCGGGCTGGAGATCACCATGTTGGTGATCTTCTCGGCTACCGCGCTGATCAAGGTCGCCAACGGCCACAAGGCGACCGGATCCGCCTCGAATACCGCGCACATCGATTCGTTCTCGACCTTCATCAGTGCGATGCTGCTGATGCTCTTCATCTACTGGGGCTGGGACAGCGCGGTCTCGGTCAACGAAGAGACGAAGGACAGTGCCAAGACGCCTGGCCGGGCCGCGATCATCTCCACGATCGCGCTCGTCGTGATTTACGTGGTAGTCACGTTTGCGTCGGAGGCCTTCGCCGGGGTCGGCATCACTGGCATCGGCCTGGCAAACCCCGACAATTCCGGCGACGTGCTCAGCGTTCTCGGCAACGCGGTCTTCGGCACGAGCGGGCTGGGGACGCTGCTGACGCACCTGCTGATCCTGGTCGTGCTCAGTTCGGCGGCTGCCTGCACCCAGACGACGATCCTGCCCACTGCCCGCACCACCCTGTCCATGGCCGTCTACAAGGCGATTCCGGACAGCTTCGCCCGCGTGCACCCCAAGTACCTCGTCCCCACGGTGTCGACCGTGGTGATGGGCGGCATCTCCTTCGTGCTCTACCTCGCGATGAACTTCGCGTCGCACGGCAACGTGATCGCCGACTCGGTCACGGCCTGTGGTGTCTGCATCGGCCTCTACTACGGACTGACCGGCCTCGCCTGCACCTGGTATTACCGCAAGAACCTGTTCACCAGCGCCCGCAACTTCTTCGTCCAGGGCCTCATGCCATTCCTCGGCGGTGTGTTCCTGCTTTTTGCCATGGTCTGGAGCGCCAAGGACGACTGGAATTGGGACGACGGCAATGGCTCGAGCTACACCTCGTGGACCATGCCGTTCCCGCCGCACTGGCGGATCGGCGGCGTCTTCCTGCTCGGCTTCGGGTCGCTGCTGATCGGCGTCGTCCTGATGATCATCTGGCGGATCATGCGGCCGGCGTTCTTCCGGGGCGAGGTCCTCAACCGCGACACGCCCACGATGGTCCCTGACGTCTCCGACGCGGAGCTCGCCAAGACGCTCGCCGCTCGCTCCAGTTAGCCGATGAAGCTCATCACGTGCTTGATGCGCGTGTAGTCCTCGAGACCGTAGAGCGACAGGTCCTTGCCGTGGCCGGAGTGCTTGAAGCCGCCATGGGGCATCTCGGCGACGATCGGGATGTGTGTGTTGATCCAGACGCATCCGAAGTCCAGGCCCTTGGACATCCGCATCGCACGGGAGTGGTCGCGTGGTCCAGACCGACGACGCCAGCCCGTAGCGCACGGCGTTGGCGGCTCGCAGCGCCTCGGCCTCGTCCGCGACCTTCTGCACAGTGATGACGGGGCCGAAGACTTCTTCCGTGGCGATCTCGTCACCGGGACGGATGTCAGCCACGAGCGTCGCCTCGTGAAACCAGCCTGCTGAAAGCTCTCCGTTGGAGCGATGGCCGCCGGCCAGCACCCTGGCCGTGTCCGGCAGCCGCGAGATGAAGCCGGAGACGCGCTCGAGCTGGGCGGGGTTGTTCAACGGTCCGAACGCGACATCCGGATCATCGGGCAGGCCCGTGGCGGTCTGCGTGGCCTGCTTGGCCAGTGCCTCGACGAGAGCGTCATAGATCCCGGGAGTCGCGAGGACCCGGGTGGCGGCCGTGCAGTCCTGGCCGGCGTTGAAGTAGCCGGCGACCGCGATGCCTTCCGCGGCGGCCTCCACGTCGGCGTCATCGAATACGACGCAGGGCGCCTTGCCGCCGAGCTCGAGATGGGTCCGCTTGAGGTCGGCCGCCGCGGAGGTGGCCACCTCCATGCCGGCGCGCACCGAACCGGTGATCGATACCAGCTGCGGGGTGGGATGTGAGACCAGCAAACGTCCGGTGTCACGGTCGCCGCAGATCACGTTGAAGACGCCGGGCGGGAAGATTTCGGCGGCCAGCTCGGCCATCCGCACGGTGGTGACCGGGGTGGTGTCACTGGGCTTGAGGACGATCGTGTTGCCGGCGGCAAGGGCGGGAGCGAACTTCCAGACGGCCATCATCATCGGGTAGTTCCAGGGCGTCACCTGAGCAACGACCCCGATGGGTTCGCGGCGGATGAAAGACGTCATGCCCTCCATGTATTCGCCGGCGGAACGGCCCTCCAACATCCGCGCTGCCCCAGCGAAGAAACGCATCTGATCCACCATCGGTGGCAGTTCCTCGCTGGCCGTCAGCGCCAGCGGCTTTCCGGTGTTCTCAGCCTCGAGAGCCACCAACTCCTCGGCATGGGACTCGACCGCGTCGGCGAACTTCAGCATCGCGAGCTGACGCTGACTCGGCGTGGTGTCGCGCCAGCCCGGGAAAGCTCCTGCCGCCGCTTCCATCGCCGCATCCACGTCGGCCGCTCCACTCACGGGGGCCTGGGCGAAGGCCGTCGCGTTAGCCGGGTTGAAAATCTCGGCGGTACGCCCGTCTGCGGCGGACGCGGACTCGCCGCCGACAAGGTTGGTGATCGTGCGCACGGATTGGTCTCCTTTGCTCGAGATGATCAGGGTCGAACGGGTCAGGTGCGTCCTGCTATGACATCAGCGACGCGGCCGATACGCGAGGTCTTGGCGGCCGCCGGACCACCGCGGACCGCTGCCTGCGCTTCCCGCTGGTCGGCAAGCCGATAGGCGCGGTAGAGGCCGTGTACGCCCAGCCAGCGGGCCGGTTCGGGTTCCCAGCGCCGAGGCCGACGGCCCACCCACGGCATCGAGGTCAGCTCGGAGTCGCGATCGAGTATCAGGTCCGTCAGCGTGCGACCGGCGAGGTTGCTCGTCGTCACGCCGTCGCCGACATATCCGCCGGCCCAGCCGAGCCCGGTATGTCGGTCGAGCCCGACGGTGGCACACCAGTCACGAGGGACGCCGAGGACGCCGGACCAGGCGTGATCGATGGCCACCCCCCGCGTCACCGGAAAGAGGCTGTGCAGCAGCTCGGTGAGATCCGCGACGGTCGAGGCGGCGGTCGCCCCATCCACGTCGGTGCGTGAGGCGTATCGGTAGGGCACTCCGCGCCCTCCGAGGGCAATGCGGTCGCCGGCGGTGCGCTGCGCGTAGAGGTAGGCGTGGGCGTCATCGCCCAACGTTTCCCGGCCTGCCCAGCCGATCTCCTCCCAGGCGGCGGCCGGCAGTGGAGCCGTGGCGATCATCGATGAATTCATCGGCAGCCACGTCCGTCGGTGGCCCGGCAGACGCGCCGTGTAGCCCTCGGTGGCCCGGATGATCCAGCGGGCCTGCACAGACAGCCGCTCGACCTCGACGTGACCGGGGGCGATGCGGCTCGCTGGAGTGGATTCATAGATCCGTCACGCCGGCGCGCTCGACCGCTTCGGCCAACCCGCGGACCAGCCGGGCGGGATGGATGCGGGCACAGTGCGGGGTCCAACTGCCGCCAAGCGCCCCGTCGATCCGGATCCGCTTCCCGAGCTCGTCCGCGTCGAGCAGCTGCATGTCGGTGTCACCACCCGGTGACGAATGCTCCGACGCCACGTGCGCCTGCAAACGCGCCAGCTGCGCCGGAGTTCGCGCGACGCTGGCCATGCCGCCGCGAACGAGCTGGGCGTCGATGCCTTCGAGCGCCGTCACTCGCTCGACCTCGTCGATGGAGCGCTGCATGGCCAGGCGAAGATCGCTCACTCCCGCTCCGTAGCGGCGCGCCGGGCCCGGCAGCAAACTGCTCAGCCATCCGCCGTTACGCCCCGAGGCGCCGTAGCCGCAGAACTGGCCTTCCAGCACCACGATGCGCAGCTGCGGAGCGGCCTTGGCGAGGTAGTAAGCCGTCCACAGGCCGGTATATCCCCCGCCAACGATGCAGACGTCTGCCTGGATCGACTCGACCAGTGCCGGACGCCGGTCTTCGGGAGGACCGCCCACATCAGCCCACCAGAACGACACGCCGCCATTCACCAGGCTCATGCGGCTCCTCGTAACGCGTGCGTGACTGATCCCGTAACAATCGGGGAGGTAGACGACTATTACCGTTGTCCATAGCCTAGACCTGTAGGTAAACCGTAGGTAAGAGCCCAGGAAGGGACCCACAAATGAGGATCGGCGTCCCGACCGAGGTCAAACCGGACGAGTTTCGGGTGGCCGCCACCCCCGCCGGGGTAAGAGAACTGACCAGCGCGGGGCACCAGGTGCTCGTCCAGCGCGGCGCCGGCATCGGCTCGCAGCTCAGTGACGACGAATACGCCGCGGTGGGAGCGACGCTGGTCGCCAGTGCCGACGATGTCTGGGCCGACGCCGACCTGCTCCTGAAGGTCAAGGAGCCGATCGCCGAGGAATACCCGCGGATGCGGGCCGGGCAGACCCTTTTCACCTACCTGCATCTGGCAGCGAGCCGCCCCTGTACCGATGCGCTGCTCGCCAGCGGAACGACCGCGATCGCCTACGAGACGGTTCAGGCTGCCGACGGTTCCCTTCCGTTGCTGGCGCCCATGAGCGAAGTCGCAGGGCGGATGGCGCCCCAGGTCGCGGCGCACTTCCTGGAGAAGTACGCCGGCGGACGCGGGGTCCTGATGGGCGGCGTCCCCGGCGTGCGTCCCGCAAAGGTCCTGATCATCGGCGCCGGCACCTCGGGGATGAGCGCCGCTCTCATCGCGCTCGGACTGCAGGCCGACGTGACGATGATGGACAAGAACGTCGTGCGCCTGCGCGAGGCGGACCAGGTCTTCAGCGGCCAGGTGACGACGGTCGCCTCCAACGGCCACGAGATCGAGAAAGCAGCCCTGGAATCAGACGTCGTCATCGGCGCCGTGCTGATCCCCGGAGCGAAGGCGCCGACCCTCGTCTCGGACGATCTCGTCTCGCGAATGCGTGCCGGGGCAGTGCTCGTCGACATCGCCGTCGATCAGGGTGGCTGCTTCGAATCGACCCGCCCCACCACCCACCACGACCCCGTCTTCCCCGTCAAAGACACGCTTTTCTACTGCGTGGCGAACATGCCGGGGGCAGTCCCGGCCACCTCCACGCTGGCGCTGACCAACGTGACGCTGCCTTACATCGAGCGGCTCGCGCAGTTCGGTGCCAAAGAGGCCGTCCAGCGCGATCCGGCGCTACGCAAGGGAGTGAATGTGGTGGCCGGCGCGATCACCTACCAGGGCGTGGCCGACGCGTTCGGGCTACCCGCCGCCGATGTCGCAGACGCTATGGCCAACGCCTAGATTCTAGCCATGAGCTCCCCGAACATCCTGCTGATCATGACTGATGAGGAGCGGTACCCACCGCCGTACGAATCGGAGGCCGTGGCCCACTTTCGGCGGACCCAACTGCCTTCCCGAGGCCGACTGCGAGACGGCGGGTTGGAATTTCACCGTCATTACGCCGGGTCGACCGCGTGCGCGCCCAGCCGTGCCACGCTGTTCACCGGCCAATACCCCTCGCTGCATGGCGTTTCCCAAACCGACGGGCTCGCCAAGCGTGCCGACGACCCGGCAATGATGTGGCTTGACCCCGATGAGATCCCCACCCTCGGCGACTGGTTTCGAGCAGGTGGTTACCAGGCCCACTACCGGGGGAAATGGCACATCAGCCACGCAGATCTGATGATCCCGGGCGGCCACAACGGTTTGATGGCATCCGATGACGAGGGCGCCCTCAGACCCAAGGCCGTCGACGCCTACCGCCGGGCTGAACGTCTTGACCCCTTCGGGTTTTCCGGCTGGATCGGCCGCGAGCCCCATGGTGCGGCGAAGGCGGACTCGGGGACGATCCGCGACGGTGTCTTCGCTGAGCAAGTAGTCGACCTCTTCGGTGAGCTGGCCCGAGCGTCCAGCGCTGGTCCGTGGCTAGCTGTGGCTTCGTTCGTGAACCCACACGACATCGCTTTCGCGGGCGGCCTTTACGAGGCGCTGCTCGGATTCGATCCCTCCGACGACACCGTGCCCGACATCGAAGAGGCTCCCTCGCAGGCAGACTCCTTCGCCGGCCGTCCCGGGTGCCAGGAGCAGTTCAAAAGGCTCTACCCTCAAATTCTTGCCGAGCAGCCCACAGACGTGGCTTATCGACGCCTGTACTACTACCTCCACAAACTCGTGGATAAGGCGATCGGGCGCATCCTTGACGCCTTGGAAGCTTCCGGCATGGCGGACGAAACCATCGTCATTTTTACCTCCGACCACGGTGACCTCCTTGGCGCTCACGGGGGGCTCCAGCAGAAGTGGTTCAACGCCTATGACGAGGCCACCCGAGTACCGCTCATCGTCAAGGGACCAGGCGTCACGCCGGGAGCGATTTCCATCGCCTCGAGCCACGTCGACCTCATCCCCACACTGATCGGACTCGCCGGCATCGACCCCGAACGCGCAGCAGCCGGCGTCGCGGCGCACCACACCGAAACCCGACCCCTTCCGGGACGTGACCTCAGCGGCGTGGTCACCGGCAAGACCGCACCAGAGAGCCTGGCCGCACCCATTTACTTCATGACCGAGGACGCCGTGAGCAGCGGTCTGACGAAGTCGAACATCCTCACCGGCAAGCCGTTCGAGGCCGTCGAGCAGCCATCGTGCATCGAGTCGATGATCACCACGCTGCCCACCGGAAGCGACGGGAGCCCAGAACTCTGGAAGCTCAACCACTATTACGAGCGACTCGACGAGTGGAACGCCGACCATGGCGTCAAGTCGAACCCGTTCGCAGGGCGCGCCGCCGATCCCGTGTTCGAACTCCACAACCTGACACGAGATCCAGAAGAGCGACACAACCGCGTCGGCGACGCCGCCACAGAACTGAGCAAGCTGCAATCAGTTCTCGACGCTCAGCGAGACGAAAAAAGACTCCTGCCGTCACTGCGCAACCCGTAACGGTCGGCGCGGTGCCGCGCATCCCCGCAGCCCTTGTCCCAGATTCTTGCCAGCTGGCACCATTGACGGGGACGACATTGAAAGGACCTCATGGTTTCGGCAGCCCCGCTGCGCGCCCTGCTCCTGGAAGACATCCACCCCGGTGCCGCAGCTCTTTTGCGGGCCGCGGGATACGACGTCGAACAGCTGACCCGTTCGCTTGAAGGTGACGAGCTGATCAAACGGCTCGAGGGGGTCGCCCTGCTCGGGATCCGCTCCAAGACAACCGTGACGGCAAGCGTGCTCCAGGCGGCGCCAGATCTGCTGGCGGTGGGCGCCTTCTGCATCGGGACGAATCAGATCGACCTCGCGGCGGCGAGCACGACCGGCGTCGCCGTCTTCAATGCCCCGTTCTCCAACACCCGCAGCGTGGTCGAGCTCGCGGTCTCCGAACTCATCGCACTCACCCGCCGGCTGACGGTGAAGGACGCGCTGATGCACCAGGGCGTCTGGGACAAGTCGGCCAGCGGCAGCCATGAGGTACGCGGGCGCACCCTCGGGATCGTTGGCTACGGCAACATCGGCAGCCAGCTCTCGGTGTTGGCCGAGGCGCTGGGAATGTCCGTCGTCTTCTACGACACCGCCGACAAACTGGCGATGGGCAACGCCCGGCGCTGCGCGAGCCTCGACGAACTGCTGGAAGTCGCCGACGTGGTGACCCTGCATGTCGACGGACGCCCCGGAAACAGCGGCTTCTTCGGGCCTCGCGAATTCGCCCGGATGCGGCCGGGCAGCCTCTTCCTGAACCTTTCCCGTGGATTCGTCGTCGACCACGGAGCCCTGCGCAAGGAGATCGAGTCCGGACACATCGTCGGCGCAGCTGTAGACGTCTTCCCCGAGGAGCCGTCAGCCCGCGGAGAGGAGTTCATCTCCGAACTGCGGGGGCTGGAAAACGTCATTCTGACCCCGCACGTGGGTGGTTCCACCGAAGAAGCGCAGCAGGACATCGGCCACTTCGTGGCGGGCAAGCTGCGCGACTACACCGAACTCGGCGTCACGACTCTGTCGGTCAACCTCCCGTCCGTTGCGTTGGCACCGGTCCCCCGCGACAACCGGCTGCTCTATCTGCACCACAACACCCCTGGTGTGCTGGCCACCGTCTCCGGGCTACTGGCCGAACACTCCATCAACATCGTCGGGCAGCTGCTGGGCACCTGGGGTGAATACGGCTACGTGGTCACCGACGTGGCCGGACCGCTGGATTCGGCCGCCCTCGACCAGCTGCGCTCGCTGCCGGTGACGGTGAGGTTGCGGCTCGTATGAGCACCGATACGGCCGTGATCGCCGAACTCGCCGCAGCTCTGGCCGCCATCGTCGGTGAAAGCCAGGTGCTGACCGACCCGGCGACCAAGAGCTCCTACGAGACGGACTGGACCGGCCGATTCCACGGCGAAGCCGCCTTGGTGGTACGTCCGGGCGACACCCGCGAGGTGTCGGCCGTGCTGCAGGCGTGCGCAGCGGCGGGCGTGCAGATCGTGATCCAGGGCGGCAATACCGGCCTCGTCGGCGCGGGCGTGCCAGCCGGCGGCGAAGTGCTGCTCAGCCTCGCTCGGCTGAACGCAATCGACCCGATCGACCCGGCTGCCGGACAGGTGACGGTGGGCGCTGGCGTGCGCCTGGCGGCGCTGCAGGCCCATGCGCGCGAAGCCGGACTCGACTTCGGGGTCGACCTTGCCGCGCGTGACAGCGCGACCGTCGGTGGCCTCATCGCGACCAACGCCGGCGGAATCCGGGTGCTGCGCTACGGCAGCATGCGTGCGCAGGTGCTCGGCGTGGAGGCGGTGCTGGCAGATGGCGCCATCATCAGCCGGCTCGGCGGACTTCCCAAGGACAACGCCGGGTATGACCTCACGTCCCTCCTCACGGGCAGCGAGGGCACGCTGGCCGTCCTCACCCGGGCGCGGCTGCGCCTGGTCGCGCGCGAGGCTGCACGCGTAGTCGCGCTTGTCGCCGTCCAAGGGACCGCCGAAGCCATCGAGCTTCTTGCTGCCTTGCGCGACGGCGTCGGGCCAATGCTGAGCGCGGCCGAGATGATGCTCGAGCCAGGGGTTGAACTCGTCATGGCGGCGTCCGGCCTGCCCCGCCCCTTCGCGTCACCGGCCGGTGCCTACCTGCTGGTGGAGTGCGCCGGTCGGGAAGATCCGTCCGAGCAACTGATGGAGGTCTTGTCCGAAGCCCCGCAGGTCATCGACGCTAACGTGGCGACGGCCTCAGACCCTGCCGGGCAGCGCGCGCTCTGGCAATACCGGGAAGGCCATACCGAGGCGGTCAACGCTGCCGGCATCCCGGTCAAGTTGGACGTCGCTGTACCGCTCGGCGAGCTTGCCGGTCTGGTGGAAGAGCTGCCTGCCATTGTGACGGGGGCAGCGCCCCGGGCGAGGCTCTTCCTCTGGGGCCACCTGAACGAAGGCAACCTTCACGTCAACATCGTCGGAGCGCTCGAGCCCACCGGACCGAGCGGCGCGCCGGCAGTGGAGGAAGCGGTGTTGACCGCCGTCGCGGAGCGAGGAGGCACCATCAGCTCCGAGCACGGCATCGGCCGCGCGAAGGCAGAATTCCTTGGCCTGTCGCGTAGTCCCGCCGAAATCGGCATGATGGCTTCGGTGAAGAATGCGCTTGATCCCGGTGGGATGCTGTCGCCAGGTGTGCTATTCGTGGGCAAATAACCTTCTCAATAGGCCTGTTTCGTCACCCAATTCTCGATTTCGCCGCGCACCAAGACCGGAGCCGCGATACTCCGGCCGGTGCCAAGAATTCGAGACCTTGCCAGCAGACGACGCAGCCCGATTCTCTCCGTAATCGCATTCGCTCTGACGGTCACATTCGTAGCGGGATGTTCCACCTTCCCTCAAACGCGAGCCTTCGGGCCGGCCATCGAGCCAACGGTTCCCTACCAGCCGGCGTCAGCCACCTGCGCCGCGGCCAATGACTACGACAAGCCTGGCCCGATCCAATTTCGCGATCTCCTGATTGCCACCTATGGAATCTGGGTCGGCGGCCAGGAGGCACTCGATTCCATCTCCCGGCCGTGCGACGGCACGATTAGCGAGCACGCCGAAGGCCGCGCCCTGGACTGGGGCATGGACTACCGCAATCCGGCGATGCGAGCCGACGGTGAGGCCTTGATGCACTGGCTCTTTGCTACCGACAAATACGGCAATGCAGACGCGATGGCTCGCCGACTGGGAATCATGTACGTCATCTGGGACTACCAGATTTACGGTAGCTGGGACGGATATCAAGCCGCTCCATATGCCTGCGGCACTGACCCGGTGGCCTGCCATGTGACCCACATGCATTTCAGCTTCGACTGGCCGGGCGCCCTGGCCCAAACCTCGTTTTTCACCGGCAAGGTCAGCTAAGCCGCTCCGACGGCCTCAAGGGCTTCCCTCATGTGTGCCGCGTCGAGGCGGGGCCCGTAGGCAGGTGTCCCAGGCTGATAGCGACGACCCTCGGCAAGCGGTCCGGCATCGACCGCGTCGAACCCGAATTCATCCAACAGCGCAGCCACTTGGGCCTTGGCGTCAGGATCATCGCCGGCGATCGCCAGCGCACGACGACCCGGTGTCCCGGCCGGCAGCCCATGATCGGCGATGTCCTTGGCGTAAAGGTGGTTGAAGGCCTTGACGACCCGTGACGTCGGCAGGTGGGCGGCGAGCAACCCGCTGCTGGTCGTGGTGGCGTCATCGAGCTCGGCGATCTGCCCATCGCGCTGCGGGTAGTAGTTGTTCGTATCTATGACGACCTTGCCGGCAAGCGGCTCCACCGGAACGGTGTAGATCGCCTTCAGCGGGATCGTGACCACGACCAGATCGCCGAACTCCGCCGCCTCCAGCGCGGTTCCAGCCGTCGCCGAGGGACCGAGCTCAGCGACCAGATCCCCCAAGGTCTGCGGTCCACGCGAATTGGCGATCACGACGGTGTGACCGTGCTTGATGGCAACCGCCGCGATGGCGCTCCCGATGCTGCCGGCTCCGATGATTCCCAGTTTCATAACGGGTCCCAACGCAGCGCACGGTCAGCGATTCCTGCGACCCTTGAGTGGTGAGCGATGATCACGTACTTGTCCTCGATGACGCCGAGCTGAAACTGCTGCATGAGATGGCCCGGCGATACACCGCGGGCTTGCAGGCCAACGCGACCGACCCGGTGCCGGCCCGACGTCTCGAAGCGCGAATCGCAGAACTCGCCGAACCAGCGAACCAACCGCCGACGCAAACCCCGCCACCGCCACCCGCGGCCCTCGTGTGGCATCGCCCGATGCTGGGTCTGGTCACCACCCAGGGCGGCTGGCAGCCGGAGGTCCAGCTACTGAACCAGAGCGATGGGCGCCTCGACCTGTCAGGCCCGATGATGGCAACCGGGCGGTTGCGCCGCCCCGATGGAAGTGCGTTGAGCAGCCGCCAGACCCAGTGGGCGATGCCCGCGGTCTTGAGGACCCATCACCTGGAACCGGGTCAGACCGTCGGCATACGAGTGGCAGTGATGCTGCTCGACGACGAGATAGCCGCCCTGGAGCCAGGGTTCTACCAGCTCACGGATGTGCGATGGGGCGATCTGGAAGCTGCCGACAAGGACGTCAGGGTCGATTAATCGCGCCGGGGACGCGAATCGCCCTCGTGCTGAGCGCTGAGGGTCTCGTATTCACGAAGCAGGCGGGCTTCGAAGTCCTCCGGCGGACGATCGGAATCCGCCTCGGACGCATCCGGCCCGGTCAGGCCCCGGGCCTTCGCGGCGCGGCGCAATCCCGCGACCAGTTCCTCGACATACCAGCGGCGGAAGATCCGGTGGGAGGGCGGCGTCTCCAGCGTCAGCATCCGCTCTGAACGGCAGTAGCCGTCCACTTCGTCCAAGGCCTGGAGGTAGGCGAGACCCGCCTCGGCGGCCTCGAGCGGGAGCCTCAGCGAGAGTCGGGTGCGCGGGTTGTTCGTTTCCGCGGCGTGCAATGCCTGGCGTTTGATCGACTGCCTTGCCTCCGCGAAATTGCCCACCGCTCGTTCAATGAGGCCCGCCAGATCCTCCGGTACCCCGCTGGAACTGGTCGCCGCCCCGGTGGCCAGAAGGGCGAATTCGCGTATCAACGCGTCGACGTGTGCCTTGGCCGAGACGAGCAGGCTGGTGGGAACGTCGCCGAGGCTGACCTCATAGCGAGCGGCTTCGTCCGGATGCTCGGTCCTGGGATCAGCGGGCCGAGGTGGATCGAGCGGCTCGGCTGCCGGGTCGTTGACAACGCCCTCGTCGGCAGGCCTGGCAAGCAACGTGACCCACACCAGCTTGCCGTCGGAGATCGGGGTCACGCCCCAGTCATGACTCAACGCCTCGACCAGGGTCCAGCCCCGACCGGTCATGACGTCGCTGCCGGCCCGCACCATCAAAGGCATCTCCGGCGAACCGTCGCTGACTTCCAGCCGGATGCCCGAAGTCAATCGGGCGAGGCGCATCTTGATAGGCGGCTGGGCATGCAGCGTGGCATTCGTGAGCAACTCACTCGCGATGAGCCTGGCATCGTCGGAGATCTCCGACAGCGACCACGCGTCCAATTGGCGGGCGACCAGCCGACGCGCTTGCGCCACTGACTCGGCTGAAGCGTCGAAAGTCACGCCCCTGACGGCAGCCTCATCGAGGCCGCCAACAGCGGTGTCCTCCACGCCACCCCCTGACGCTCGGGCTGATCCCGTACCCAAGCCAACACCAGAATCTGCGGCGCCCGGGTGGACAGAGCGTAGCGTTCCCCGCCACTCAAGCGAAACCCTCGGGGGGATCCCACTCCGCCGTGAAACCCGGGAAACTGGAGCAATGAAGGGTTTTGTGGACGTCGCCACTACCCGGGGAACCGCTCGGCTGACGTGGCACGGTGCACCACCGACCGTGAAGAGGCGACCAGCCGGGCTGCTGTTATTGGGTCACGGGGCCGGCGGCGGCATCGGCGCCCCAGACCTCATCGTGGCCGCCGATCTGGCGCTGGCGGCCGAGTTCGCGGTCGCGCTCGTGGAGCAGCCCTATCGGGTCGCGGGCCGGCGGGCGCCCGCGCCGGCAGCCCATCTTGACGACGCTTTCACGGCCGTGGCCGCAGCGGCGCGCAAGGCAGCAGGCCTGGCAGGCACCGGCGCGAAGGACGCGCCAGTCATAGTCGGCGGACGCAGTAGCGGCGCCCGGGTCGCCTGCCGCACCGCTCTGGCGATAGGCGCCGAGGGCGTACTCGCGCTGGCCTTTCCGCTTCAGCCGCCCCGCCGCCCCGGCAAGGAGCGGCCGACGCGACTGCCCGAACTCCTCGCGGCCGGTGTGCCCGTCCTGGTGATCCAGGGCGAGCGTGATCCCTTCGGTTCAGCTGCGGATATCGGCCGGGCGCTGGGCGGCCATGACGCCGAAACGGTCACCGTCATCGAGGCTTGCGGGGCCGATCACTCGCTACGGAAGGGAATCGACACCGCCGTAATCGCGCAATGGCTGGCCGGCTTCCTACGATGAACGCATGCCGACGACCGCACGCGCACGACGACGTTCTCCCAAGCCCCCCAAGCCGGTTGCCCTGACCGAGGCGGACGTGGCTACCCTGCGCGAGAAATTGGACACCGGCAAGAAGCCGAGGGTCATGCTCCTGGTCGACACCGCGCTCGGGCCGGCCGGCACCTCCGTGCCCATCGTCAGCTTCGGCGAGCCGGCTATCGGTGAGTTCATCTCGGTGAAGCTGGGCGGCGACGTGGTTCCCTTCTCCCCCGCCGAGCTCTCCATCCCGGTCCGCGGCCGCCCAGGCGCCACGACACTCCCGCTCGATCCCCCGCCCGGCCCACAACCGGTGGCAACGCCGGCCCGGCCGTACAAGCCTGCCAAGACCGAAGACACGCCCCCTCCTGCCCGGTTGGTGGCGGTACCCGAGCCCGCGCCGCAGCTGCCGGTGGCCACTGCCCCCGCAGCGGCACCGGCTTCGGCTGAACCCGCTGCGCCTGCCAAAGCGGCGTCACGAAAGCCGGCCCGCGGCGGCATGAGCGTCACCATGCGATTCAACGGCCAGACCTGGACGTACGAGAGCACCCGCGGCGGTCGCAAGAGCGCCGCCCGCCCGCTCAACCTGGCTGCCGTGCGGGGATTCACCGACCGCCTCGACGACCCGGCCCTACGACGCGACATGCAGGTGGCGATCGACGCCTGCCGCCAGCAGGCGCAGAGCCGGGCGGACGCGCTGCGCGCCGAGCTGGAAAGGGTCGAGGTCGAGCTCGCCGAACTGGACGAGTAATTTCGCGCCATGCCAGAGATCACCCTGACCGCGAACGACGGCGTACCCATGCGCGCATATCTCGCCACCCCAGCAGTGGGCAACGGGCCGTGGCCGGGAGTCGTCGTCATTCATGACGCGATGGGGCTCGGTGTCGACACGAAGGTCAACGCCGACCATCTCGCTGCCGCGGGCTACGTCGCGCTGGCACCTGACATCTACAGCCGCGGCGGAACCATGCGGTGCGTGAAGTCGACCTTTCAAGCCCTGTTCGCGGGGTCAGGGCAAGCCTTCGACGACATCGAGACCGCCCGCAAATGGCTCGTCGACCAGCCGATGAGTACCGGCAAGACCGGGGTGATCGGGTTCTGCATGGGAGGCGGTTTCGCACTGCTGACCGCCCAGCGCGGCTTTGACGTCTCTTCCGTCAATTACGGCCAGCTGCCCAAGAACCTCGATGAGGTGCTGGCCGGCGCCTGCCCGATCGTGGCCAGCTACGGCGCCCGCGACCGCACGATCAAGGGCGCCGCGGCCGAGCTCGAGATCGGACTGAAGAAGGCGGGCGTCGAAGCGGACGTCAAGGAATACCCCGACGCCGGCCACAGCTTCCTGAACCGCTTCAACGTCGGCCCGTTCGCCCCCTTGGTCAAAGTGGCGGGCATGAGCTACCACCAGCCGTCAGCCGAGGACGCCTGGCGCCGCATCTTCGGGTTCTTCGAGACCCACCTGCGCGAAACAAATACCTCGGCGACATGAGCTGATGGCGCCCCAACGCCGTGTGCCTATGGCGCCAGCGGAACTAGTGGGCGCCAGCGGAACTGGGGGTGCCAGGGGAACTAGTGGGGCTGAGGGCTACTTGGAGAGCGGTTCGGCTGCCAACAGTTGACCGAGGCGGGTCAGCTGGCGGGTGCCGCTGCCGAGCGTGAGCTCGAGGTGCTTGGCCCAGATGTAGTAGCGGTGCAGCGGATAGTCGCGGTCGACGCCCATACCGCCGTGAAGATGCTGGGCGGCACGGGCGACACGTTGCCCGGCTTCGGCGGCGAAGTACTTCGCGACGGCCACCTGGGTGTCAGCCGGCTGCTCCTGGGCGAGCAGCCAGACCGCCTGCAGCGTCGTCAGCCTGATGGCCTGCGAGTCGATGAAGGCGTCGGCAGCGCGCTGGCCGACAGCTTGGAAGAGCGCGATCGGGTGGCCGAACTGCTCGCGGGTCTTGGTGTAGTCGGCCGTGAGCTTCACGGCGGCCTCCGAGACGCCCACCATCGCCGAGCAGGCGGCAGCAGTCGCCAATGAGAGCAGGAAGTTCAGCGCGCTGCCATCGGCTGGACCGATCAGGTCGTCACTGGTGAGCTGGACGCCGCCGAGCGCGAGCGTCGATTCCGGCGAGTACGTGATCGTCGGCTGCGACTCGCGGCTCACGCCGGCCGCGTCGGTCGCCACCAGGAAGAGTCCGGCGTCTGTGCCCCCGGACAGCGTCGCGGACACCAGTGCGTAGTCGGCGTAAAGCCCGGCGGGCACGCAGATCTTCTCGCCGTCCAGGACCCAGCCCGAGCCTTCACGCTTGGCCGTCACGCCGGGTGCGTAAGGGTCTCCGAGCGACTCCACGAGGCCGACGGTGACAACCTTCTCGCCGG
Organism: uncultured Actinomycetota bacterium; assembly: GCA_963737695.1. Lineage (GTDB taxonomy): Bacteria > Actinomycetota > Actinomycetes > Frankiales > Frankiaceae > DATAZK01. The sequence goes on along the minus strand of CAVTTQ010000008.1, from coordinate 124,114 downwards.
CAGCCACCTGCCCGAGAAGTTCGGCGACCTTGGGCGTGCCAAGCGCGTAACGACTGAGTACGACTGTCGCGGGCAGCAGCGAGATCAGCGGCACCGGCGCCACCGTGCGTCCGACCTGCTCCAGAATCTGCGCCGCCTCGAGGACTCCGAGGCCGAGACCGCCGGCTTCCTCGGGGACGGCCACTCCGATGAGGCCGGCCTCGGCGAGAGCCGCCCAGAGCTTGCGGTCAAAGCCGGGCTCGTCGCTGGCTTCGATCTCCCGGAGGCGCTCCTGGGTCAGCGTGTCTTCCAAAATGCGGCTGCTGAGGTCGCTGATCTCGACCTGCTCGTCGGTGAGCGCGAAGTCCATGGCGTATCTCCAGTCAGGTGCGGCGGTCAGCCGGCGTTGGGGGAAGCGGGCTCAGCGCTTGGCGAGCGGCATGCCGAGGCCGAAGGCGGAAATCAGATCCCGCTGCACCTCGTTGACCCCGCCGCCGAAGGTCAGGATGACGACCCCGCGATACATCGATTCGAGTCGGCTGGCGAGTACCGCACCCGGCGAACCTTCCTTGAGATAGGCCGGCTCACCGATGATCTCCATCAGCAGCCGTACCGCATCCAGGTAGTGCTCGGTGCCGAAGACCTTGGTGGTGCTGGCATCGGCGACGCTCATGATGTCCTGGGTGCCCTGCCAGGCGACCTTCCAGTTGATCAACCGCAGGAATTCGAATCCGGCGTAGGCCTTGGCCAGGTTGGTCTGCACCCACGGCTGGTCGATGACCTTGCGGCCGTCGGGAAGGTCGGTCACCTTCGCCCAGTCCGACACCTCGTGCAGCATCTTGTCGACCATGCCGGGGCTGCACAGCGAGACGCGCTCGGCATTGAGCTGGCCGGTGATGAGCTTCCAGCCGTTGTTCTCCCCGCCGATCAGGTTGTCGGCAGACACCCGGACGTCGTCGTAGTGCACCGAATAGATCATGCTTTCGCCGACCAGGCGCAGCGGCGTGAGGCTGATGCCCGGGGTGTCCATCGGGACCACGATGATCGACAGCCCACGGTGCTTTTTGGCATCGGGGTCGGTGCGCACCGCAAGCCAGCAGTAGTCGGAAGTGGCCGCCAGGCTGGTCCACAGCTTGCTTCCGTTGATGACGTATTCGTCGCCGTCGCGAACGGCCCGGGTGCGCAGGTTAGCCAGGTCGGTGCCGGCGCCCGGCTCGCTGTAACCAATGCAGAAATGGATGTCGCCCGACAGGATCCTCGGCAGGAAGAATTCCTTCTGCGCATCCGTGCCGAAGTGCATGATCGTCGGTCCGACGGTGTTGATGGTGAGCATCGGGACCGGAGCACCCGCACGCATCGTCTCGTCGAAGAAGATGAACTGTTCGATGGCGCTCTTGCCCTGGCCGCCGTACTCCTTGGGCCATCCGACTCCGAGCCAGCCATCCGACGCCATCTGCTTGACGACCCGGCGCATCACCGGACCCTGGCTGTCGTTGTGCAGCGCCGCTTGGGTCTCCGGGTCGAGCAGATCCGCGTAGTACGCACGGAGCTCGCTTCGCATCGCTTCTTGTTCATCGGTGTATGCCAGGCGCATAAACGCATTGTTACCCGAGGACCTGACTCAGTGTCAGACCGGGCGCCAAACTGGCCTCAGCGGCGCGGCTACTCCGCGGCCCACACATCCGAATACATCAGGAAACCTGAGGGATCGTGCCGGCCGAACGTGCCGTGCTCGAACACCCCGGAACCGGCCACCCTGATCCCGTCCGAACCGGTGTAGGTCGCCTTCGCCACGTGGTCGATGACCCCGTAAGGGATTCGCGCCGCAAGCTCCGGATCGTTGTGGTCATAGGTCTCGGCCTCGACCCAGCCCTTGCCCTTCCAGGTCCCGTGCGTCCAGGTCGGGTCGCCGGTGTATCCCGCCCCCACACTCAGCGGGATCATGCCGAGCGTCTCGAGCTCGACTTTGACCGGCCGTTGGCCGCGCTGCATCAGGTGCAGCACCGCGGACTCGGGATGGCGCGTGCCGGGCCGGTAGCGAACCTCGACTTCGGGCCAGCCGAGCTGCTCGGGCGCCTTGCCGGTCTCGGCGGGCCAGATCCGTACTGCCTCGTTCAGCGTGCGGGTGCCGTCAGGGTCCTCGTGGACGATGACGACGATCGAGAAATCGGTGAAGAGCAGCGGCGCCCAGATGTGCCAATGTCCCTCGCCGCGGTTCGCCGGAGCGGTCGGCGCATCCCGCGGCGCTACCTCACCCACCGGGCGGATGCCCCACGATCGGTCGCGAGCTCCCACCCAGCCCTCGTCGACCCAGATCTCCGCACCTTCCGACCGGATCACGCCCGTCCAGGTTCCGGTCTGCATGAAGCGTTGGGCGTTGAGGAGGGTCTGCCGGCCGACCCGCGTCACGTGGCGGGGCTCGTCCCGGGCCGGGATCGCGGCTTCGAAGGTGAGGTCGCACGAGAGCCCCAGCCCGGTGTCTTCGCAGATGAGTCGCAGCGTCTGCAACGGTTCGACGACCTCGATGCGAATGGGCCCCACGGCCTGGGTCATCCGGTCGTCGCCCAGCGAGTCCGACGCGCGGATCACGATCTGGCGCGAGCCGACGCGCAAGGTCACGTAGGCATCGATGATCCCGAGGTGCGGATAGACCCCGAGTCCGGCAATCAGCTGCCGCTCGCCGTCGCGCTCATAACAGTGCAGGATGCACCGGTCATAGACGTTGCGGTCAGTGGTGGCGAAGTACGCCATCGAGACCGGCGCCTGGTGAATCGGGAATTCATCGAGGGGGACGACCACGCGCGGAGCGTACGCGCGGCGGCCGTCCCAGCACTCGATCCCAGCTCACGCGGCCGGCTCGCTCCCCAACCGTCCGGCCTGGTAGTCCTCGAACGCCTGCATGACCTCGGCGCGGGTGTTCATCACGAACGGGCCTCCCCACGCGACGGGCTCGCGAATCGGGCGGCCACCCATCACCAGGATGTCGAGGCTGCCGTCACCCTGCTGACGAGCGTCAGCGCGAGCCGAGATGACGTCGCCGGCGCCCAGGACCGCAAGCTGTCCGGTGTGGGTCGGACGCCCGTCAACGCTGCCGGCTCCGGCAAGTGTGTAGACCAGCGCGTTGTACTCCGCCGGCCAGGGCAGCACGAGTTCGGCACCGGCGGCCAGCGTCGCGTGTACGAGGGCCATCGGAGTAGTCGTCGACCCCGGACCGCTGACCCCGGCCACGTCGCCGGCGATGACCCGCACGAGGGCTCCCGCGTCAGCCGAAGCCCGTAGTCCCACCGTTTCCGCCTTGAGGTCTTGGTAGCGCGGGTCAGACCACTTCGCAGCCTTGGGCAGATTCACCCACAGCTGGAAGCCGTGGAAAAGGCCGCCGGAAGCAACGAGCTCCTCAGGCGGCGTCTCGATGTGCAAGATCCCGGAGCCGGCGGTCATCCACTGGGTGTCGCCGTTGGTGATCAGACCACCACCGCCGTGGTTGTCCTGGTGCCGCATCGTCCCGTCGAGCATGTATGTCACGGTCTCGAAGCCGCGGTGGGGGTGCCAGGGAGTGCCCTTGGGCTCGCCGGGCGCGTAATTCACCTCACCCATCTGGTCGAGGTGAATGAACGGATCGAGCAGCGCGAGGTCCACGCCGGCGAAGGCGCGCCGGACCGGGAAGCCCTCGCCCTCAAAGCCGGACGGGGCGTCGGTCACGCTGACGACCGGGCGCACGCGGGCGTTCTCGTCGGGGACCGCCACCCGCTCGAGGACGGTCAGATCATTCACGGTCACAGCAGGCATGAGGCCTCCAAAGTCGGATAGCTGTTCCAACATCGTTGCATCGTCAACTATTTCGGTAGTTGCATCGTCAACTAGCTGCCCTGCCGGCCTCGTCAACTGCGCGGCGGTAGGCCAAGCTGGGCGGATGCCGCACTGGACAATCTCGAACCTGGGCTCCACCGAGGGTAAGACCGCCATCGTCACCGGAGCCAACAGTGGCCTGGGCTACCAGACCGCCAAGCAGCTGGCCGCCCACGGGTCGCACGTGATCATGGCGTGCCGCGACGCGGGGCGGGGACAGGCAGCGCTCGAGAGGCTGCGTAGCGAGGTACCGAACGCCAACGCCGAAGTGCGCTCGCTCGACCTGGCGAGCCTGGAGTCGGTGAAAACCTTCGCCGACGGCGTCGACGCGCCGGTGCACATCCTGGTGAACAACGCCGGGGTCATGGCGTTGCCCAAGCGCAAGACCGCGGACGGGTTCGAGATGCAGTTCGGCACCAATCATCTCGGCCACTTCGCGTTGACCGGCGGGCTACTCCCCCAGCTCACCGCCGAACCGGGGACCCACGTCGTCACGGTCAGCAGCGAGGCGCATCGGATCGGCACCATCAACTTCGACGACCTGCAGAGCGAGAAGCGCTACAGCAAGTGGCGGGCCTACGGGCAGTCGAAGCTGGCCAACCTGCTCTTCGCGAACGAGCTCGGAAGGCGCGCGGCCGCCGCCGATGTCGACCTCACGAGTGTCTCGGCCCACCCCGGCTACGCCTCGACAAATCTGCAGACGACCGGCGCCAAGATGAGCGGCAGCCACCTCACAGAGCGGCTGGCCAACCTGGGCAACCGGCTCTTCGGTCAATCCGACGCGAACGGGGCCCTGCCGCTGCTTTACGCAGCCACCGCAGGCGAGCTGACCAGCGGTCAGTACGTCGGGCCCGATGGCCCCTTCGGGCAGCGCGGCTCAGGGGCCAAGCCGGTCGGCCGGTCCAAGAAGGCCACGGACGCCAGGACCGCCCGCCGGTTGTGGGAGGTCTCCGAGGAGCTGACCGGCGTCACCTACGGGCCGCTGGACGCGAAGGAGTAGTGGCCCGGGCGGGCCGGCGCAGCCGGGCCGACTGACCGCAGACCGCCAGCAGCCGGCCCCGGTCGTCGAACATGCGGGCCGACAGCTGGGCCACCCGGCCGACCACCGCCTCTACCGTGATGTCCATCAGCACCCATCCGCTGCCGTCAGGGTCAGGCAGCCGGGCGGCGCGAATGCTGTTGTCCAGACTGGTGCCGAACGTGGGCTTACCAACCGCCTCGCTGATGCCGCTGGGCGCCAGATCGGCCAAGACCGCAAGGGCACCGACCTCGTGCACGACGTCATCGCGCAAGCGCATCCAGAGCATGGTGCGACCCGTCCCGAAAGTGCCCTCCGGATTGGGCATCGCCATACCGGGCAGCGTGCGCTGCTCGATGAGCTCCAGCATCCCGCCGCCCCACGGGGCCGGCATGGAGCGTTCCACGCACTCGCCCGGCGGCGGGATGTCGGGCGCTTCGGTGAACTGCACGTCGTTGGGACCGTCTCCGCCGAAGGTGCCGACCGCCAGCAGCGCCTCCTGGCCGTCCACCGTGCCGCGGCCGCTGGCTTGGGTGAGGGCGATTCCCTGGCCGCCGATGTCAATCTGCATCCGGAGTTCGGTGTCGACCCTGATCGGTGCCAGATATTGAACGGTGGCCCAGACGCAGCGCCGGCCGGCGGCGAGCTCTCCGGCCGCGACAAAGGCAGAAAGGCCGACGCCGCCCCAGAGGGTGCCGGCCGAGTTGAGCAGCGTGGCGGTCACGGGCATCCGCCAGGTCTGCGGGGCACCCGGATCCGGTTCCAGGCCGAGGAAGTCCGCCACCGAGATCGACATTCTCCCCATGCTGCCAGCCGGGTGTTACCGCCCGTGACCCTCGAATGAGCCAAGATGGCAGGCATGCACACCGATGGCGACGGCTGGGTTGTCTGCGCCGCCGGCCACCGACACTGGGGACGGTTCGGGGCGGCGGGGCTGCTGCTACGACACCCGCGCGGCGGCGATGAGGCCTCGGTGCTCTTGCAGCACCGAGCGGCCTGGAGCCACCACGGCGACACCTGGGGCCTTCCCGGGGGGGCCCGCGACAGCCACGAGACGCCCGAGCAAGCGGCGCTTCGGGAGGCAGTCGAAGAGTCCGGTCTGGACGTCGCGCAGGTGACCGTCACCGGTGAATGGGTGGACGATCACGGCGGCTGGTCCTACACGACCGTGCTCGCCCGAGCCGACAGCGAGCTCGAGGCCTCGGCGGTCACGCTGGAAAGCGTGGCCTTCCGGTGGGTTCCCAAGAACGAGGTCAACGACCTGCCGCTGCACCCGGGATTTGCCGCTACCTGGCCGCAGCTGATCGATCTTCCCTACGTCTGACCTGCTCGAACCGTCAGTGGAACTGCTGGGCGCGCCGGTCGGCCCGCCACTCGCTCAGCCGGCCCCAAAGGCTCCCGAGCAGCACGACGACCACCGGCACCGCCACGATGAGCCAGCCGTGATGGCTGACGACGACGGCCACCGCGATGAGGGCGACTCCGAGCACGACCGCCGTGGCCAGCTGACCCACGCGCTGAGCGCGTTCGCCGCCGACGGACCCGCCGATGATGCGGCGACCGACGAAGAACGGAACGATGATCAGCGCGACACCCAGCGCGATGAGCAGGGCGACCACCAGCCACTTGACGGTGATCAGGAGCAGCCAGCCCATCAAGGCGAGGAATGCGACGGCAACCACTGGAACCAGCAGCGAGGAAAAGACGGACTGCCGGGAATCGCGACCTGGGTATGACGTTCTGGCCATACCACTATGGTGCACTTCCTGCTTGTGAATCTCCAGTGAGTCCACCGCGGTTCAGCTGAACGCGATCATCGCCGCGATCACCCCGATGATCACACCAGCGCAGCTGCTGACTGCCCTGGGCACCGCAGCCCCGCTCACGGTAGCGTTCGTCAGCGTGGAAGAGCCTGCGGTGGGAGCCTCAAGCGCTTTCGGTCGTGTCGACGCTGACGGCACTGTCTACGTTCGAACCAGTGACGGCGAGCGGATCGTCGGATCGTGGCTCGCCGGCTCCCCCGAGGATGGTCTCGCCTACTTCGGTCGCAAATACGAAGATCTCGCCGCCGAGGTCGCCATCCTGGAAAAGCGGGTCGAGGCCGATCCCAACCGCGCCGCCACCTCAGCCACCCGGCTGCGCACGGAGCTGGCGACCGCCGCGGTAGTCGGTGATCTGGCAGCGCTGGATGCCCGGCTCGGGGTGATCACGGATGCCGCCGCCGCGCGCCAAGGTGAGGTAGCCGAACAAAAGGCCGCGGCGCGTGCCGAAGCCGTCACGGTCAAAGAAGGGCTCATCGCCGAGGCCGAAAAGCTCGCTGAGAGCGACGACTGGCGCCACGCGGACGAGCAGATGCGCGCCCTGGTCGACCGTTGGAAGGCACTGGGCCGTCTCGATCGCAAGACCGACGACGCCCTGTGGACCCGCTTGGCGGCCGCCCGAAGCGCAGTCCAGCGCCGGCGCCGGGTGCACTTCGCTGAAGTCGAGGAGAAGCGCAAATCCGCGCAGGCGCGCAAATCTGAGCTGGTCGTGGAGGCCGAGAAGCTGGCGACCTCTACCAGTTGGGGGCCGACAAGCGCCCGCTTCCGCGATCTGATGACGGAATGGAAGGCCGCCGGCGGTGCTCCGAAGGCTGCCGAGGCCGACCTGTGGGGACGGTTTCGAGCCGCCCAGGACGCCTTCTTCGCTGCCCGTACGGCGTCGCGGGCTGAGCGTGACGCGAGTTTGAAAGCCGCCTTCGACGCACGCGAGGCGCTGCTGGTCGAGGCGGAAGCGTTGGATCCCAAAGCCGACGTGGCGGGTGCCCGCAAGCGCCTGCGCGACATCCAGCGCCGCTGGGATGCCTTGGACAGCATCCCCCGCGATTCCGGGACCGCGCTGGAGCGCAGGCTGGCGGCCGTCGAGGAGAAGTTCAGATCGGTCGAGCAGGCCCGGCTGCGGCCCGATCCCTCCGACAACCCGCTGGTGATCAGACTGAACGAATCCATCGAGAAGCTCGAGCGCCGCATCGCCCGCGCGGAAAAGGCGGGTGACGCCGAGCTGGCAGCCGAAGCGCGTACCGCATTGGAGGCGCAGCGCGGCTGGCTGGCCCAGGCGACCCGCGGGTCCTAGCAGCAGATCAGACGACGACGCGCAGGATCTCTTCGATCGAGGTCAGGCCCTGCAGCACCTTGGAAAGCCCGTCGTCGCGCAAAGTCGTCATTCCAGCCGCGCGGCCGGCCTCTCCGATCGCGTCCGCCGAAGCTCGTGAAACGGCGAGCCGTTCGATCTCCTCATCGACCGGCAGCACCTCGTGCAGTGCGAGGCGGCCCTTGTAGCCCGTCTTGGAGCAGGCGGAGCAGCCGACGGCACGAAAGATCGTCGGTAGCTCGTCATGCGGCCAGCTCCACCGCGAGGCAGCGAGCGTCTCGCGGTCCGGGACGTACGCCTCCTTGCATTTGGGACAGAGCCGGCGAGCGAGCCGCTGGGCCAGGATGCAGTCCAGGGCGGACCCGACCAGGAAGGGTTCGATCCCCATCTCGACGAGGCGGGTGACGGCACTCGGCGCGTCGTTGGTGTGCAGGGTCGAGAGCACCAAGTGGCCGGTGAGGGCCGCTTCGATGGCGATCTGGGCGGTCTCGTGGTCACGGATCTCACCGAGGAGCACGATGTCGGGGTCTGACCGCAGGATCGAGCGCAGCGCCCTGGCGAAGGTGAGTCCCGCCTTGGGATTGGCCTGCACCTGATTGATCCCGGGAAGCCGGTATTCGACCGGGTCTTCGACCGTGATCACGTTGACCTCGGGCTTGTTGACCAGATTGAGAGTCGCGTACAGCGTGGTCGACTTTCCCGAACCGGTGGGGCCGGTCACCAGGAGCATCCCGTAGGGCTTGCTGTAGGACTCGCGCCACCTCTCGAAGTTGGCTTCCTGAAACCCGAGGTCTGACAGCTTCAACATCGCCGTCGAGTTGTCCAGGATTCGCATGACGATCTTCTCGCCCCAGACGATCGGGAGGCTCGCCACACGCAGGTCGATCCGGCGGCCACCGACCTGCACGGAGAGCCGCCCGTCCTGAGGCACCCGCCGCTCCGAGATGTCCATCTCGGCCATGATCTTCAGCCGGCTGATGACACCGGACTGGATCGACTTCGGCGATCGCATGATCTCGTGGAGCACGCCGTCGATGCGAAACCGCACCCGCAGGTCGCGCTCCCCCGGCTCGATGTGAATGTCTGAGGCCCGGTCCGAGATCGCCTGGGCAATCAGCAGGTTGACGAACTTGACGATGGGGGCGTCGTCGACGATCTCCTTGACGCGGGCGAGCGCGTCCTCTTCCTCGTTGTTGTCCAGCGTGTGAGTCAGCTCGTCGAGCGCCTCATCGCTGCGGTGATAGCGGTCGATGGCCGCCATCAGGTCAGCCTTGGTGGCGACCACGGCTTTCACGTCTCGCCCGGTGAGCGAACGGATGTCATCCACGGCGAAGACGTTCGCCGGGTCGGCCATGGCGACTACCAGCCGGCCGTCTTCGTAGCCGATGGGAAGCGCGACGTGACGCCTCGCGACGCCGGGGGCGATGCTGGCTACGGCGCTGCCGTCAACCGGAAATTCTCCGAGGTCGACGAACGGAAGCCCAATCTGCTCGGCGAGCGCGGCGACGAGCTGGGATTCGGTGACCATCCCCAAGTCGACCAGCACCCGCCCGAGGCTGCGACCGAGCCGCTGCTGCTCTTCGACCGCCGCAGTCAGCTGCTCCTGATCGACGAGCCCGCCGTCGAGGAGGATGTCGCCGAGCTGCTTCACCCTGTTGACTTCGGCACAAATGTGCGTTCGGTGTAGGCGTTTGTCCAGTCGCCGTACGGGGCGGTCGTCATAGGCCGCTGCGCAGTCGAGCGGCCACTGTCTGCAGCGCCGCAGCGGTCTCGCCGTATGGGTCGAGTACGGTCGCGGATCCGTCCTGGAAGCCGAGGATCACCCGGCTCGCCAGCCGGGCCTTGGCTGGTAGATGGACCGCTGGCGCCGGCTGCCGGGGAGCCGGCGCGAAGGAAGCCGCCGTACCCGGACGGTGCCGGCCGCTCCGGTCGTTGCCGGTTGGCCGCGGCAGCCACTTCACGGTGCCCTAGGCCTGGGCGACTGGTTCGCGCTCGATGCTCTCCAACACGGCCTGCAGGAGCGCGAGCAGCACGGTCTTGACGGAGGACTTGTCCGTGGCGTCGCACGGCACGATCGCGATGGAGGGCTCAAGGTCGAGCTCGACCCGAACCCGGGTTTCGTCCTCGAGGTCGAGCCCTTCGCTGCGGTTGACCGCGACGACGAACGGCACCGGCGCCATCTTGCGGAACGCCGCCAGGATCGTCTTGGCTTCGTTGACCGATTCCGGACGGGAGTGATCAAGCAGCAGGACGTAGCCCAGCATGCCTTCGCCGAGCACTTCCCACATGAATTCGAAGCGATCCTGACCCGGGGTGCCGAACAGGTAGAGGACCAGGTCCGAGTCGATTCCGATGCGGCCGAAGTCCATCGCCACCGTCGTCTGCGCTTTGTCCGGACGCGCCTCCCCGGCTGAGGAGAGCTCGCGTTCGGTGGACAGGACGGTGATTTCGCTGATGGTCCGGATCAGGGTCGTCTTTCCGGCCCCGAAGGGACCGGTGATGACGATCTTGACGGCGTGACCGCGACCGCGCCGTCGCAGCGTCCGGCTGGCGGGAGTTCGAGTCGGCACGGCTACAACCCCCGGACCCCGGCGATGAGGCGCAGCACGAGGCTCTTGGTGACGGTCGAATCCAGACCGCGCACCGCCCCCTCAGCGCTGGTACGCGGTTCGGCGAGTGCAGGCGCGGTCTGCGAGACCTCAGCCGGAGCGATGTCGAGGGCCGCGCTGCCTTGGGTCAGCGGCCGGTCATACGCGCCATCGGAGACGCTGTTGACCGGTGACATCGCAGGGCTCGGTGAGCTCTCGCGGGCCAGCGGGACCTCGGCCGCCGCCGACACGTCGAGGTGGGTCTCAGCGATGTCCTGGGTCTCGGGCTGAGCCGCAATTGCCGGCCCGCCGGACGCCTCACCCGATCCGCTTCCGTTCTCGATGTCGGCGATGATCGCCTGCCGCCGCTGCAGGTCAGCCAGCCCGGACCCGGCCGCGCTGACGGTCAGCAGCCCGCGCTCGACGAGTGCCGCCAGTGCGCCGGCGACGGCAAACTCGCTCCGCCCCAGCAGCGCGACGATCTCGTTGACGCTGCGGATGCCATCGACCAGAGCCAGCAGGCCCCACTCTTCGCGGCTGCAGGTCGGGTCGAATGCCGGTGACGAAGCCAGCCGCAGCACGGTGTCCGGCGAGGGAATCTGCGTCGTGAGCGTCGGCCAGACCTCCATGCGCCGCTGGCCTTCGGCGACCAGCTCCTCGGCGCGAAGGCCGAGCGCGAGCCCATCAGGGTCGTCCTCACCGACGTGGAAGCTGAACGTGCCGGCCGCCCAGCGCAGCAGCTCACAAACCGCGTCGGTGGCTTGGTCTGCGGCGATTCGCGAAACGTCTTCCGACGCCAGCTCGGAGCGATCAAGCAGCGCGCGCACGAGGCTGGAAGATCCGCCGCGCACGTCTTCGGCCGCACCCGAAAGCGCCTCGTCACTGACCAGACCGGCGCCCACGAGGCGGCGGGCAAGTGCTTGCCGGCGCAAGTCCGAGTACGCCCCGTCGACGGCGCCGCCGCCCAGGCGAATCAGGCCGCGGCGTTCAGACTCAACTGCGACCAGATGCAAAGTGCCCGACTTTGCGGTCTGGGCGAGGAGCTGAAGCACGTCGGGAAGCCCGAAATCTTCAAGGCTGCCATCGAGTCTCATGCCCAGCCCACCGAACCGGTCGCGGGCCATGCGGTCGGTGCCAACGAGCCGGCAGCTGCCGAGGTCCCGGAGGCCGCAACTGCAGGCGAAGGCGCCGGCCGAGCCACCGGCAGCGAGCCGGCCGCCGCCGAGGGCGCCGATGAGGCTGACGGAGCCGTTGCCGGCTGCGGCGTCGGTGTCGGCTTGGCGGGCTGCGCCGGCTCCGGGGGTTGCGGGGTCTGCATGGCCGCCCGGGCCGCCCGCTCGGCGAATTCAGCAAGTTCATCTGCAGCAAGCGCGGTGCTGACCGCGGCGGTCGCCCGCCGAAGCTCATAAAGCACCAGCCCGGCCTTGGCGTCAGCCGCTGACACCCCGACCAGTACGGCGTCATCGCCCGCAGCGAGCAGCCAGACGCCGCCGTACTCACCCTGGATGTGCACCTGGGAGAGTTCGCCGCGGCCGAGACCTTCAGCGGCGCGCTCGCCCAGCGAGAGCAGCGCCGCGCTCATGGCCGCTACCCGGTCCTCGTCCATGCCCGGAGGCAGCGCCGAGGACATCGGAAGTCCGTCGGCGGTGACTACGGCGGCCGCTTCCAACTCCGGCACCCGGCGCATCAGTTCGTTCAACAAAGCGTCGAGCCGAGCACCGTGACCGATCTGCGACGAAGGCGGGTAACTCGAGCCGGCTGACTCGGCGGGCAGTGGCATCGCGCGGGCACCTCCACGAAAAGCGGCGCACGGCAGGATCCGATGCGCCAGCGGTAACGAGCGAGCAAGTTCAGTCGTCTTCCGGCATCGGCATCCGGGCAACGCCGCTTGAACGCTGGAGCGGGTCAGCGCGCGGCGAGTGCCCGCTCGCCCGCGGCCCGCAGCACGGACACGTCGACGGTGTGCCCGGTCATCAGCTCGATTTGCCCGACCGCCTGGTGAACCAGCAGCTCCAGACCCCCGAGGACGGGAGCGCCCGCGCGCATCGCCGCGTCGGCCAGCACTGTGGGCCAGGGCGCGTAGACGAGGTCGAAGAGCGTGGTCGCAGCCGGCCAGTTCTGCGTCCAGGGAGCGAGGGCTTCCCAGGCGGCAGCCGGGACCGCGCTGATCACCAGATCGGCCGCCGGCAGTCCTGCCGGCGACCAGTCCCGGGCGATCAACTCCACTCCCGAGCGATCGGCGACGGCGACCAGGCCGGCCACCCGGTGTCGATTGCGTACGACGACCGTGACCTTCGTCGCTCCGAGCAGCCCCAGAGCCGCGATCGCGGCCTGGGCGGATCCGCCGCCTCCAAGCACGACGGGGGTGGTGACGGCGTCGATGCCACCCTCACGCAACGCGTTGACCATGCCGGGCACGTCGGTGTTAGCCCCGAATAGGCCGCCTTCGCGGGGCACGACGGTGTTGACGGCACCGACCTGCTCCGCCCGGCGGTCCAGCTCGTCGACCAGCGGTAGGACCGCGAGCTTCAGAGGCATGGTGAGTGAGTAGCCACCGAAGGCGGGATCACCGCGAACCCGGCCGATGAGCTGCGGCAGGTCCTGTTCTTCGCACTCAATGGCCCGATAACTCCAGCCGGTGAGCCCAAGGTGCTCGTACGCGGCCAGGTGCAGCACCGGCGACAGGCTGTGTGCTATCGGCGAGCCCAGGACCCCCGCGTATCGCGCCCGGGCGTCCTGCACTCAGCCCCCGCCGGTCTCGGACGCGTACTGCTGCTGCCAGGTGTAGAACTGGCTGGAGCTGTCGGTGAAGAGGGTCTCCTTCTCCTTCGGGAGATAGATGAAGAAGGTCCAGTCACCGGGGGTCGGCGCCAGCACCGCCTTGAGGGTCGACTCCCCCGGGTTGCCGATCGGCCCGGGCGGGATGCCCGGGGTGACCCGGGTGTTGTACGGGCTGTTGATGGCCAGCTGGCTCTGGGTCAGTGTGCCGCTGTAACCGCCGAGGGCGTAACGGGTGGTCGAGTCCATGCCCAGCGTCGGGAAGTCGGCGGTGTCCCTGAGCCGGTTGTAGAGCACCCGTGCGGCCTTGCCCTGGTCAGCCTGCTTGTTGACCTCTTTCTCGACGATGGAAGCCAGCGTGACGGCCTGCAGGGGGGTAATCCCGTTGGCTTGCGCTCCCGCGACCAGATTCAGCTTGTCGGCCTCGACGTTGAACCGGGCGACCATGCTGCGCAGCACGCCGAGCGCGGTCGTGCTCTTGCGGGGCGCGTACGTGGCCGGGAAGAGGAAGCCCTCGGCGTTCTTGACGCCGGCTGCCCAGACCGGCAGCCCCAGCAGCGTCGGATGGTCGGCAGCGTTCTGCAGATCGGCCAGCTTCAAACCGGTGGCCTTGGCGATGATCGGCAGCGCCTGCTGCATGTCGAGACCTTCGGCGATGGTGAACCGGTTCTCATCGCGTGCTTTGGGGTCAAAGAGCAGGTTGAAAGCAGCGACTCCGCTCATGTGGGAGCGCAGGATGTAATTGCCGGGCTGGATCTTCGCCGCCCGATCCGAGTCGGCGTTAGCAGCGGCCGTGAAGGCCTCCACGCTCTTGACCACGTGCAGGCCGACGAGGGTGTTGCCGATTGCGGTGGCGCTCTGCCCACTCTTGATGCTGACGTCGACGGCCCCGGTGCCCTGTCCCGCGTAGTCGGCGACCTTGGTGGTGTGGGTCAGGTTGCTGATGAGCGCCTTGCCGCCGAAGATGACGGCGGCGACGAGGCCGGCCATGACGAGGATGGCCACGAAGAGCCGACCGAATCCGGCCTGGCGACGGCGCGGCGGCGGTACAGGTCTACGGGGCGGCCGGCGTTCGCCCTCGTCGGCCCCGAGCAGGCCGGACAGCGGATCACTCATTGCGGTCCCTTCGTGCCATCCCGTCCAGATAGGTCTGAAGGATGCCCGCCGCGGCTGCGGCGTCGATCAAGGCGCGCCGCTCACGGACTGAAGATCGCGGACGGGCCGCCCGCAGGGAACGATCTGCCGTGACGGTGGTGAGGCGTTCGTCCACAAATGCGACGGGGATCGGAGCGATGCGCTCGGACAGCGCACTCGCGTAGCTGCGGGCGGCTGCTACGGCTGGTCCCTCGCGGCCGGCCAACGTCACCGGCAGGCCGACAACCACCTCGACGCCCTCCCGCTCCTTGATCAGCTCCGACAGTTCATCGAGATCGCTGGAGTCGCGGCGGCGTTCGACAGCGGTCACCGGAAAGGCCATCCGCGCTTCCGGGTCGCTGGCGGCAACCCCTACGCGCACGCTGCCCACGTCGATTCCGATCCGCACGCCGGCACTCACCGGCCCTGACCGGTGTCCGCGACAGCGGCTTCGATGGCAGCGAACGCCTGTGCCAGCGCGTCCGCATTTGCACCCGAGCCCTGGGCGAGATCGTCGCGGCCACCGCCGCCACCACCAACGATCCCCGGCGCCACAAGGTCAAACAGCGCACGGGCCGACAGCCCGCGATCGCGAGCGCCCGCTGTGGTGGCGACGACCAGCGGCACTTTGCCGTCCGTCGCCGCCGCCACGACGACGACGGCGGCCCGGTCTCCGAAACGCCCCCGTACGTCGATCGCCAGGGTGCGGACGTCCTTCGCCCCGGTGCCGTCGGGTGCTTTGGCGGTGACCAGGGCGATCCCGCTCACGTCCGTGGCCGATTCGACCAGGGCCCCAGCCCCAGCGAGGACGGCGTCAGCGCGGAGCTTCTCCAGCTGCCGCTCGGCCTCACGAAGGCGCACGACGATGTCGTTCACCCGCTCCGGCACCTCCTCGGCCCGCGTCGCCTTGACCGCGGAGGAGACCTGACTGAGCAGCAGTCGTTCGCGCGCCAGGTACTTGAATGCGTCGAGCCCCACCAGCCCCTCCACGCGCCTGGTTCCAGCGGCGACGGAGGACTCCGAGAGCAGCGTGACGGCGCCGAGCTGGGCACTACGAGCGACGTGGGTGCCTCCGCACAGCTCGCGTGCGTAGGGATGCTCGCGCTCCCCCACGTCGACGACGCGTACCGAATTGCCGTACTTCTCTCCGAAGAGGGCCATCGCGCCGAGCTTGCGGGCCTCGTCAAGGGTCGTGACGAACGCGCTGACGGGCAGGTCGCGCAGGAGGACCTCGTTGATCTCCTCCTCGACGTCCCTGACCACGGAGGCCGGCACCGCGGTCGGAGAGTGGAAATCAAAGCGCAACCGGCCCGGCGCATTCAGCGAACCAGCCTGGGTGGCGGTCTCACCGAGGGCGACCCGGAAGGCGCGGTGGACCAGGTGGGTCGCGGTGTGCGCGCGCGAGACCGCCTGCCGCCGGGAACGGTCGACCTCCGCCGAGACCGTCTCGCCGGTGAGCAGCTCGCCGCTCAGAACCCGGGCGCGGTGCACGATCAGGCCCGCGACCGGCGTTTGGACGTCAAGGATCTCGGCGGTGCCGCTGGCGAAGACCAACCGGCCGTGGTCGCTCTCTTGGCCACCGGACTCGGCGTAGAAGGGCGTGATGTCCAGCACGATGCCGACCTCTTGCCCTTGCGTGGCCGCCGGCAGCAGCCCAGCGTTCTCGAGATCAAGCAGCGCCGTAACGGTGGACTCTCGTGAGAGCTCCTCGTATCCGGTGAAGTGGGTGGTTCCACTGCGCTCCAGCACGGGACCGTAGACGGACTGATCCAGATTGACGATGCGCCGGTCGCTGCGGTCGCGTTTGGCGGCTGCCCGCTGCGCCTCCATCAGCCGGCGAAAGCCCGCCTCGTCTATGGAGAGCCCGGCGTCGGCGGCGAGCTCCCGGGTCAGGTCATAGGGGAATCCGTACGTGTCATGCAGGGTGAAGGCGCGCTCGCCGGACAGCTGGCTGCTGCCGCTGGCCTTGGTCTGCGCCACCTCGGTCTCAAAGAGCGCCATGCCCCGCGCCAATGTCGCCCGAAAGGCGTCTTCCTCGCCGACGATGACCGAATCGATGACCGGTGAATTCAACTCGGGGTAGATCGGGCTCATCACGGCGCGCACGCTCGCGAGCAGTTGCGCGGCCACCGGCTCGGTGGCGCCGAGGCGCTGCATCGCTGAAAGTGCCCGGCGCAGCAGCCGCCGCAGCACGTAGCCGCGGCCCTCGTTGGAGGGAGTGACCCCGTCGGCGACCAGCATCGCGCCGGTACGTATGTGGTCGGCCACGATCCGCAGCGAGACGTCAGCGACCGGATCAGCTCCGTAGCGCTCGCCGGAGAGCTCCGCTGCCTTGTCCAGCACGGGTCGGCTGATATCGATCTCATACAGGTTTTCCACGCCCTGCAAGATCGTGGCCATCCGCTCGAGGCCGAGCCCGGTGTCGATGTTCTTGCTGGGCAGATCACGCAGGATCGGGTAGTCGTAGCCCTGGCCCGCGCCGCGCTCGTATTGCATGAAGACGAGATTCCAGACCTCGAGGTAGCGCTCCTCGTCGGCCTCCGGACCGCCGTCCGCGCCGTGTTCGGGGCCGCGGTCGAAGTAGATCTCGCTGCAGGGACCGCACGGCCCGGGTACGCCCATCGACCAGTAGTTGTCTTCCTTGCCGCGGCGCTGGATCCGGGCGTCGGGAAGGAAGCGCTGCCAGAGCTCGAAGGCTTCGTCGTCGTCGAGATAGACGGTGGCCCACAACCGCTCGGGGTCGAAACCGTAGCCCGTGTCGACGGAGGTGAGCAGCTCCCAGGCCATCTCGATCGCGCCGGCTTTGAAGTAGTCGCCGAAGCTGAAATTGCCGCACATCTGGAAGAACGAGGCATGGCGGCTGGTCCGGCCGACGTTGTCGATGTCGACGGTGCGCACCACTTTCTGCACGCTGGTCGCCCGCTTCGCCGGTGGCGGCAGATCACCGAGGAAGTACGGCTTGAACGGCACCATGCCGGCATTGACCAGCAGCAGAGTCGGGTCGGTGGAGACCAGGCTGGCGCTGGGCACCACCAGATGCCCCCGTGCTTCGAAGTGCGCCAGGAAGCGGCGCCGAATTTCTGCGGTATCCATCGAAAGCCTTACGCCGACGCGGGCGGCTCGTCGAAGCCCAATGACGAGCGCAACTGGACTTCGCGTTCCGCCATCCCGGTGCGGACCTCCCGCACGAATCCCTGGGTCGACAGCACCACGCGACGGGCGATGTGGTCTGGCGCCAGCGACTCCGCGACCGCCGTCACGCGACGCATCACGAGCACTCCGACGGCAGCTCCGAGGGTGAGATAAAAGAGGCGCTTCGTCATCGGGTGACCCCCTTGGCCGCCGCCCGCTTCGCTGCCCGCTCGGCTTTCAGCTCCGCCTGCACCCGAGCCGAGATGTCGGCCGACGTGCTTCGGGAGGCGGCGTGGCGTACCCCGTAGGAAAAGGCCGCCACCTTGATGACCGGGCCGGCCAGAGTGGCGGCGACCACCGACGTGAGCGCGGAGACGTTGCCGGTGATCGACTCCACATGGGTCGCGATCTGGTCCACCCTCTGCAGTTCGACGTTCACCGATGCGAGGGCGCTGTTGACCTCATCGACGGTGGTGCCCGCCTGCTTGATGCGGTCGGTGCTCTCATCGATGGCCCGGTCGGTCTGCTTCACCCGGTCGCCGACTTCATCGAAGATGCGCGCCAGTTTGAAGAGCGCGTAGCACCCGAAAAGGGCCAGCACGAGGAACGCGCCCGCAGCGATCAGACCTGCGACTGCCCCGGCCGACATCCAGCGCCCCTCTCACGAATTCCTGTGGCTTCCCGCGATTTTCTGATTTCCCCGCAGCAGGTCGCCATGGACCGGCGGTTTCAGACGTCGGCAAACCCTACCCGGATGCGTCTTCCTGGGGGTCCGCAGTCGCGCGAGCGGGCTCCTCACGCAGGACGTTTCGCAGCGCACGCGAACGTTCCGCAGCCATGGGTTCACGCTCCGTCGGCACGTAGTACGTGCGATCCGCGAGCACGTCAGGGGCGTACTGCTGGGCGACGACGCCGCCGGGGAAGTCGTGCGGATAGCGGTAGCCCTGGCCTGATCCGAGCTTGGCCGCGCCCGGATAGTGCGCGTCGCGAAGATGCGCCGGCACCGGCCCGGTCAGACCCGCGCGCACATCAGCGGCGGCCTGTTCGTAGGCAACGATCACGGCGTTCGATTTGGGAGCCAGCGTGCAGTGGATGACGGCCTGCGCGAGCGCGAGGCGCGCTTCGGGGAGGCCGACGAATTCCAACGCTCTGGCTGCCGCGATCGCGACCTGCAGGGCTGTCGGATCGGCCATTCCGATGTCCTCGCTGGCCAGAATGACGATGCGCCGGGCGATGAAGCGGGGATCCTCCCCCGCCTCGACCATCCGGGCCAGGTAGTGCAGCGCCGCGTCGACGTCACCGCCGCGCATGGACTTGATGAACGCGCTCGCCACGTCGTAGTGCTGGTCGCCGTCGCGGTCATAGCGCACCGCGGCCCGGTCGACGGCTTTCTCGAGAGTGGCCAGATCAAGGAGGCCGCTGCTCATCCCGGCGGCCTCGAGCGCGGTAAGGGCCCGACGCGCGTCGCCGGCGGCGATGGTGACCAGATGATCCTCCGCCTCCGGGGTGAGCGTGAGCTTGCCGCCGAAGCCGCGCGGATCGGTCAGCGCTCTCCGGATCACCTCGCGTACGTCATCGGCGCTCAGTGCCTCCAGACGCAGCAGCAACGACCGTGACAGCAACGGCGAGATCACCGAGAAGAAAGGGTTTTCGGTGGTCGCTGCGACGAGCGCGAGCCAGCCGTTTTCGACGGCGGGCAGCAGCACGTCCTGCTGTGCCTTGGAGAACCGGTGCACCTCATCGAGGAAGAGCAGTGTCCGGGCGCCTCCGTTCGCCAGCGCCGACCGGGCGTCTTCGATGACGGCGCGCACCTCTTTGACCCCGGCGTTGACGGCCGACAGCTCCCGGTAGCGCCGGTCCGCCGCCAGCAGGTGAGCCAGGGTGGTCTTTCCGCTGCCTGGTGGGCCCACCAGGATGAGGCTGGTCGGGCTGCCTCCCTCGGCGAGCCTTCGCAGCGCGCCGCCCGGTCCGATCAGCGCCCGGTGTCCGACGACCTCGTCGAGCGTGCGCGGCCGCATCCGGGCGGCCAACGGTGCGACCGGCGCCGGCTCGGTCAGCGTCCGCCCGTCGTCGAAGAGAGTCATCCCCTCAAACGGTACGGGCCCGCCGACGAGCGGGCTCACCCAAGTCAAGCCGGCGGCGGCGCCAGCTCCAGCACGTCCAACTCCCCGTCGGCATAACGCTTGCGGATGACCTTCTTGTCGAACTTGCCGACCGACGTCTTGGGCACCTCGTCGATGAAGGTCCATCGTTCGGGCAGCTGCCAGCGGGCCAGGCTGCCGGCCAGGAAATCGCGCAGCTGCTCAGCCGTGACACCGGAATCGGGGTCGCGGACGACGGCAGCCAGCGGACGTTCACCCCACCTCTCGTCGGGAACCGCGATCACGGCGGCCTCCAGCACACCGTCGGCGCCCATCAGCGTGTTTTCGACGTCGACGCTGCTGATCCATTCGCCGCCGGACTTGATGACGTCCTTGGAACGGTCCGTGATCTGCATGAACCCCAGCCCGTCCAGGGTGCCGACGTCACCCGTGCGCAGCCACCCGTCGGCGGTGAACCGGTCGGGGTCGTCACCGCCGTAGTACGAGCCGGTCACCCACGGCCCGCGCACCTCGAACTCCCCGACGGCTTCCCCGTCCGCCGGCAATTGCGTTCCGTCGTCGCTCATGATCCGGCACTCGACACCTGCGAACACCCGGCCGGTACGCGAGCGGTAGGCCCACTCCTCGTCACCCGTGACGCCGGCCGGCGGATGGGCGATGGCGGCCAGCGGACTGGTCTCGGTCATGCCCCAGGCCTGCACCACCCGGACGCCGAGCTGCTCCTGGAAGCCCTTCATCATCGACAGCGGAACCGCCGACCCGCCGCAGATCACCGTCTTCAGGAACGAGACGTCGATCTTGTTGTCGACGGCGTAGCGCAGCACGGCCGACCAGACCGTCGGCACTCCGGCCACGATCGTCGGACGCTGCTCCTGCATGAAGGGGCAGAGGTATTCGGCCTGCAGGTAGCGGTCCGGCATGATCAGATCGGCCCCCGCCATCCAGCCGGCGTAGGCCAGACCCCAGGCGTTGGCGTGAAACATCGGGACCACCGGCAGCACCCGATCGTCCTCGGCCACACCGAACGCGCTGCCCATGCAGGCGGCCATCGAGTGCAGATAGACCGACCGATGCGAGTAGACGACGCCCTTGGGGTTGCCGGTCGTGCCGCTGGTGTAACACATCGCCGCCGCGGACCGCTCGTCCAGATCGGTCCGCCATTCGAAGGTCGTCGGATAGCGGCCGACCACCTCTTCATAGCGCGAGATCCTCGGTCCCATCCCGGCCAGCTCGGCTCCGTCCGCGCCGTGCACCAGCACGTGCTCGACCGTCTTCATCTCGGGCAGGACCTTGGCCAGCAGCGGCACGAGTGAACCGTCGGCGATGATCACCCGGTCCTCGGCGTGATTCGCGACGTAGGCCAGCTGCTCTGGAAAGAGCCTGACGTTGAGGGTGTGCAGCACGGCGCCCATGCCCGGAATCGCCAGGTAGCCGACCAGGTGCTCGGCGTTGTTCCACATGAAGGTGGCCACCCGGTCGCCGTCGACGATGCCGAGATCGTGGAGCGCATGGGCGAGCTGGGCCGACTGCTCGCCGATCTCGCGGTAGGTCGTCTCCCGGCTGCCTTCGCCGGTGCACGTCACGACTTTGCTGGGGCCCGAATTGGCCAGCCCGTGCCGAAGCAGGAAACCGAGGGTGAGCGGGACGTCCTGCATGGTGCTCTGCATGGGCGGAACTATTCCCCAGTACGCGAGCTACCGCACCCCCGTGCGGCCACCAAGTTGAGGCTCAGTTCGACTCAATCGGGGGTTTCGGGACGAAATCGACCCCGGCTTCCTTGCGCTGAGCCGCCGTGATCGGTGTCGGCGCACCGGTCAGCGGGTCACCACCGCTGGCGGTCTTGGGGAAGGCGATCACGTCGCGAATCGAGCTGCCGCCGGCAGCGATCATGGCCACCCGGTCCCACCCGAACGCGATTCCGCCGTGCGGCGGCGGGCCGAAGCGGAAGGCATCCAGCAGAAACCCGAACTTGGAGCGGGCTTCCTCATCGCTCATGCCCAGCACGGTGAAAACCTTCTCCTGCAGGGCACGTTCGTGGATACGCAGCGAGCCACCGCCGATTTCGGTGCCGTTGAGCACGACGTCATACGCGACTGCCAGCGCTTCTCCGGGACGCTCGGTCAGCGTCGCCTCGTCCTCGGGACGCGGCCGCGTGAAGGGGTGGTGAACCGGCGTCCAGCCGGCTCCCTCGGTGCCCGGCTCCCCCGTCGGTTCGAACATCGGCGCATCGGTGACCCAGAGGAAGTTCCAGCCGGTGTCGGGCAGGATTCCCCGGTCGCGGGCGGCCGCGATTCGCAGTGCCCCCAGGGCCTCCAACGTCGCCGACTTGGGCCCGGCCTGGAAGAAGATCGCATCGCCCGCAGCCGCCCCCGTCGCCTCCGCGAGACCAGCCAGGTGCGAGCCGAGGTTCTTGCCGATACCGCCTGTGGCGTTGCCATCTGCGTCGACCAGCACGTAGGCGACGCCCTTGCCGCCGCGGCTTCGCGACCATTCGTTCCAGCCGTCGAGCTGGCGGCGCGTATACGAGCCACCGCCCGGCACCACCACCGCTCCGACGTGCTCGGAGCTGGCGAAGATCTTGAATTCGGTGCCCTCGAAGTAGTTGGTCAGGTCGACCAGTTCCATGTCGAAACGGGTGTCGGGCTTGTCCGAGCCGTACCGGCGCATCGCCTCGGCGTAGGTCATCCGCGGGAACGGCGACACCAGATCGACGCCGAGGACGTCACGCCAGATCGCAGTGAGGATCGCCTCGCCGAGTTCGATGATGTCGTCCTGCTCGCAAAACGACATCTCGATGTCGAGCTGGGTGAATTCGGGCTGGCGGTCGGCCCGGAAGTCCTCGTCGCGAAAGCAGCGCGCGAATTGGTAGTACCGCTCGAGCCCGCCGACCATCAGCAGCTGCTTGAAAAGCTGCGGCGACTGCGGAAGGGCATACCAGCTTCCGGGCTGCAGGCGTACCGGTACCAGGAAGTCGCGGGCCCCCTCCGGCGTCGAGCGGGTGAGGTAGGGGGTCTCGACGTCAAGGAAGTCGCGCTCGTCCATCACCCGGCGGGCGGCCGAGGTGATCTTTGAACGCAGCTTGAGGGCGTCGGCGACCGGAGTACGTCGCAGATCCAGGTAGCGGTACTGCAGACGTCGTTCCTCGCTGACGTCCGGCGCGTGGCTGTCCAGTGGGAAGGGCAGCGCATCACTCGTCGACAAGATGTCGTAGGAGCTGACCGTGATTTCGATGTCGCCGGTCGCCAGGTCAGGGTTTTCGTTACCGGCCGGACGCCGGCTGACTTCTCCGGTGACCAGCAGGCAGAACTCGCTGCGCAGCTCACCGCCGGTGCCCTCGCGCAGCACGGCCTGCACCACGCCCGAGCCGTCGCGAAGATCGATGAAGACCACACCGCCGTGGTCACGGCGGGAGGCGACCCAGCCGGCCAGCGTGACGACGGTGCCCACATCGCCGGCACGCAAAGTGCCTGCCTCGTGATTGCGGATCACCGGACCAGCTCCTCGATCAATGACTCCAATGGGACTGCTCGCTGCTCGCCGCTGGCCATGTCCTTGACCTGTGCGACGTCTTCAGCCAGATCACGCTCACCGATGACGACGGTAGTGGCGGCACCGGATCGGGCGGCCGCCTTCATCGCGCCCCCGAGTTTGCGGTCGCCGTAGGCAAGGTCTGCCGCCACGCGCTCGGCGCGCAAGGCATTAACCAACCGGACGCCGACCTTCTTGGCCGCCTCACCGATCGCGACGACGTAAACCTCGACCCGGGGCTCCACCTCAAGCGAAGCACCTTCGGCCGTGAGAGCCAGCAAGATCCGCTCCATCCCGAGCGCCCAGCCGATACCCGGCAGCGGGGGGCCGCCGATGGATTCGGACAGCCCGTCATAGCGACCCCCGCCCCCGACCGCGCTCTGCGCGCCGAGGCCCGAGTGCTGCCACTCGAAGGTGGTGCGCCGGTAGTAGTCGAGGCCGCGAACCAGCCGCGGCGCCTCTTTCCAGCCGACTCCGATGTCGGTGAGGTGCTCACGCACCGCGTCGTAGTGCGCCTGGCAATCGGCGCAGAGCTCATCGACCATTAGCGGCGCGTCGGCGACCAGAGCGATCACCTCAGGACGCTTGTCATCGAGTACCCGCAGGGGGTTGCGCTCGACGCGCTGGCGGGTCTCTTCGTCCAGCTGCGGAATCCCCCGCAGGAAGGCCCGCAGCTTCTCGACGTACGCCGGCCGGCACGTCGGGTCGCCCAGGCTCGTCAGCAGCAATTCGACCTGCTCCAACCCGACACCGTGAAGCGCATGACTGCCGAGCGCGACGACCTCGGCGTCCAGCGCCGGATCATCGATCCCGAGCGCTTCCACCCCCACCTGCTGGAACTGCCGGAAGCGACCGGACTGAGGCTGCTCGTAGCGAAACATCGGGCCCGCGTACCAGACCTTCAGCGGCAGCTGCCCCTGGTTCAGCCGGTGCTCCACCACGGCCCGCACGACCCCAGCAGTGCCTTCCGGACGCAACGTCAGCGAGCGGGCCGCCTTGTCAGGGAAGGTGTACATCTCCTTGGAGACGACGTCGGTGGACTCCCCGACGCCACGCTCGAAGAGGGCGGTGTCTTCAAAGACGGGGGTCTCCAGGTAGCTGTAGCCCGCCAGCCGGGCCGGCTCGAGCAGCCCGTCACGTACCGCGAGCCACCGCGCGGAGTCAGCCGGAAGCACGTCATAGGTGCCTTTGGGCGCGACGAAAGAAGCAGTCATTGCCGACGCGCTCCGCTAGAGACCGCGGGTGACCGGCCCGGGGACGATCTCGGCGAGGAAGGGATTGGTGGCGCGCTCGCGTCCGACGGTCGTCTCCTCGTTGTGCCCGCAGTGCACGAGGGTCTCATCGGGCAGCGGAAGAACGCTACGGGCCAGCGAGGCAAGCAGCTGCTGGTAGGAGCCGCCCGGCAGATCGGTGCGCCCGACGCTGCCGCGAAACAGCAGATCGCCGGAGAAAAGCCGATCCTCGGACCGGAAGATGACCGACCCCGGAGTGTGCCCCGGGGTGTGGTCGACGGCGATGTCCATGCCGGCCAGCTGCAGCGTCTCGCCGTCCGACAGCAGCCGGACATCGTCGGGCTCACCGAAGGTCAGCCGGCCGAAGATCGGGGTGCCGGCGGGCATGCCGAAGGACTTGGCCGGGTCGGCCATCTGCGCCCGGTCGTCGGGGTGAATCAGGGCCGGCACGCCCTGGGCGCCGCACACCGGTACGACGGCAAAGACGTGGTCGAGATGCCCGTGGCTCAGCAGCACCGCCGTCGCCTTGAGCTTGTCTTGGCGCAGTACCGCGTCGACAGCGTCTTCGACCCCCACCCCCGGGTCGATGATCACGCACTCCTCGCCGGCGGCGGGCGCGACGACGTAACAGTTGGTCTCGAAAGCACGAGCGACGATTCGGCGAACCAGCACGTCGCTGAGGCTACCGGGATGTTCAGGTAGCGCACACCTTCACATGGCACCATCCCTGGGTGCCTCCCAGCCGTGATCAACAGTTGGCCCGTGCCCGCGCGGCCCGCCGCGCCCAGCGGGCAAAGGAACGCGAGCGTCGCAAGCGCATCGTGGCCTGGGTGCTGGTAGGGGCCCTTGTGCTGAGCTTGACCGGCGTCGGCATTGGCATTGCTCTGAGCGGTGGCAGCTCCAACAACACCGTGAGCGCCAATCCCACGCCCACCCCGGCCGCATCCGACTCAGCTTCCGCCCCGGCTACCACTGCCGCGACCCCGCCGACCAAGGTCGCATGCAACGGGCCGAAAGAGACGCTCACGCCCGCCACCCGGACGTTCTCCAAAGAGCCGCCCGTGACGATCGACACGTCGGCCACTTACACGATGACCCTCGACACCTCGTGCGGCCCCATCACCATCGCGCTCGACGCCGCCAAGGCCCCGCACACCGTCAACCTGCTGGCGTTTCTGGCCGCCGACAAGTTCTACGACGGCTCCTACTGCCACCGTTCGACGGACACCACCGGCCTGACCGTGCTCCAGTGCGGCGACCCGACCGGGACCGGCGCCGGCAGCATCGGCTTCACCATCAAAGAGGAGAACCTCAAGGGCGCGACCTACCCCAGGGGAACTCTTGCCATGGCTAACACCGGCCAGGCGAATTCGACCTCGAGCCAATTTTTCTTGGTCGACAAGGACGCTCAGCTGCCGGCCAGCTACACCGTCGCCGGCCACATCACCAGCGGCCTCGACGTGCTCGACAAGCTCCAGGCGGTAGGCAACGACGGAGCGAACGGCACCGGCGACGGCCATCCCAAGGAAGCCATCTACCTCGAGAAGGTCACCGTCGCCAAGAGCTGACCGCCGGCTGACGGGATGCTCCACCGAGCCGGACTAGCGACCCCCGACCCGTTCGAGCAGGTGGTCACGGCGCCGGGCCAGCAGTTCGGCAGGTGCCGAAGAGGAGGCCGGACCCGGGACGGCACGCCGGACCTGGGAGTGGACCACCGCATGCGGCATGCCCGTCGCGGCCGCCACCCGGGCCACGAGCGCGTTGACCTCACGGCGCAGATCACCGGCGTCGTGCCAGCTCACCGATTCTTCCGCGGAAGAATCGTCCGCGGAAGAATCGTCGGACTCGCCGAAGAGGTCTGCCTGCTGTCGGCGGCCCTTCAGCCGCTTGTGTAATTCCTGATCGCGCCTGGCGAGCAGCGCAGCGGTCTGCTCGGGCGTCAACAGGCCAGGAAGCCCCCCGTCGTCGAACTCCTCGACCCGTGAGTCGTCCGCGACGTGCATGTCCGCGGTGACGGCGCGTCCACCGGCCAAGACATGCGCGAATGACGCTTCAGCGTCGATGGCCTCCCACTCGTTCGGCCCGGTGAGGCGTTCCACTTCTGAGGGCAGGGCATCCAACTCGCCATCGTCGGCGACCGACCGCAGCCGCACGACGCGATCGCGTTCGGACTCCAGGTCAGCGGCCAGCGTGAGCAACGGCCGGACCGCCGGTAGGAAGACGGTCGCGGTCTCCCCCGGCTGCCGGGCGCGAACCACCCGCCCCACCGCCTGGGCAAAGAAGAGCGGGGTCCGGTAGGAGGTCAGCCACGCGAGACAAGCGGCGCGCGGGATATCCACCCCTTCCGAAATCATCCGTACGCAGACTGCGAGCCGCGCCGTCGAACCGCGAAATTGGGCGATCTTCGCCGAGGCTTTGGGATCGTCCGACGTGATCAGGAAGGGCGTCTCCCCGGTGACCTCCTTGGCGATCTTGGCGTACGCCCGCGCCGTCTCCTGGTCACTGGCGAGCACCAGTCCGGCGGCGTCGGGCATGCCGGAGGCACGCAGCTGGCTGACCCGGTCGTCCATGGCGGCGATCACGTGCGGCACCCATTGCCCGCCCGGATCGAGGGCGGTACGCCAGGCCTGGGCCTCCACCGAGGCGGTCAGGGGCTCTGACAGTGACGCCGCAACGACCTCCCCCGCGCTGGTACGCCAGCGCGACGTACCGCTGTAGGCCGCAAAAACCACCGGTCGAACGACGCCATCAGCCAGCGCCTGGCGATACGTGTAGTTGAAGTCCGGCACCGACCGAAGCCCGGGCTGGCCGTCCTCGGTCGGGGCTGACTCGTAGCGGACAAACGGAATGCGCTCATCGGCCCTGGACCGGAACGGCGTACCGGTGAGGCACAGCCGCCGCTTGGCCGGTTCAAAAGCCTCCGCCGCCGCCTCACCCCACGAGAGCCCGTCACCGGCATGGTGCACCTCATCGAGGATCACCATCGTGCGGCGGGCCTCGACACGTCGGCGATGGAGCATGGGCTTTTGCGCCACCTGGGCGTAGGTCGTGACGTAGCCGTTGACATCAGCTCTGACCGGCCCGACCGAGTTCGGCAGGTTGGAATCCAGGGCGATCCCGGCGGCCGCCGCTGCCTGCGCCCACTGGTTACGCAGATGGTCTGTGGGGCAGACGACGACGATCCGATCGATGACCCGCCCGGATAGCAGGCGGGTCGCGACCGTAAGGGCGAACGAGGTCTTACCGGCACCGGGAGTCGCATGCAGCAGGTAGTCCACCGGCTGCTCGGAGACGTAAGCGGTGAGAGCCGCGGCCTGCCAGGCGCGCAGTCCGCGAGGGGTGACCCCCGGGCTGCCCGCAGGGGCCGATGAGGCGGCGTCCGTCAGGTCGGGCAAAGCGTTGGCGGCGGACACTTCACCCAACCTAGGAGAGCGCGGGCGACACGCCCGCACGTGACACGCGGGCCACTTGGGCCTCCGCGGCTCCGAGGCTTCGCCAACCCCTTCCACGCTCCGACGCTCGGCGGGCCATCAGAGTTTGATGCGGACGTGGAGCAATTGCGGCTCGGCACGGCGCGCGGCCGCTGGGTGCTGCTCGCGACCGTGCTGGGCTCGGGCATGGCGCAGTTGGACGCCACCGTCGTGAACGTTGCCCTACCGCGGATCGGCACCGACCTTTCGGTGGGGCTTTCCAGCCTGCAGTGGGTCGTGACCTCGTACACGCTCACGCTGGCGGCGTTCCTGCTGCTGGGTGGTGGGCTCGGAGATCGTTACGGCCGGCGCAAGGTCTTCATCATCGGTGTCGCCTGGTTCGCGACGGCGAGCGTGCTGTGCGCGATCGCCCCTAATGCGACCCTGCTGATCTTGGCCCGTGCGCTGCAGGGAGTCGGCGGAGCTCTCCTGACCCCCGGCAGCCTGGCAATCCTGCAGACGTCGTTCTCCGGCACCGACCGGGGACGCGTGATCGGCGCCTGGTCCGGGCTGACCGGTGTGGCGAGCGCGATCGGGCCGTTCGTCGGCGGATGGCTGCTCAACGTCAGCTCGTGGCGCTGGATCTTCGTGATCAACATCCCGCTGGCGGCCGCCGTCATGCTGGTCAGCGCCAAGCATGTCCCCGAGAGCCGGGATGAGAGTGCGACGGGGTCGGTGGACTGGGCCGGAGGGATCCTGGCCGCTGCCGCGCTCGGCGCCCTGACGTACGGACTGATCGAAGGACCGGCCAAACACTGGCAACCAGCGGCGATTGCCTCACTGGTCCTAGCCGTCCTGCTGCTGGCGGCCTTCATCACGGTGGAGGCGACCCGCCGTAACCCGATGCTGCCGCTGAGCCTCTTCCGCTCACGCCAGTTCGTCGCCGCCAACGCCGTCACCTTCGCGATGTACGGCGCGCTGAGCGCCTTCCTCTTCCTGTTGCCCGTCCAACTGCAGACCGTGGCCGGCTACTCGCCTCTCGCGTCCGGCATCGCGCTGCTGCCGGTGACGGTGCTGATGCTGCTGCTGTCGGCACGCTCGGGAGCGCTGGCCGCCCGGATCGGCCCTCGACTGCAGATGACCGTCGGGCCACTCATCCTGGCCCTCGGGATGCTGCTACTGATCCGCGTGGGCAGCGACGGCAACTACCTGACCACGGTGCTGCCGGCCGCCCTGCTCGTGGGTCTCGGCCTGGCCACCACGGTGGCACCGCTGACCGCAGCGGCGCTCGCTACCGTTCCCCCGGAACATGCCGGCATCGCCTCGGGTGTCAACAACGACGTGGCACGGACCGCCGGACTGCTCGCCGTAGCCGTGCTCCCGGCCCTGGCCGGCATCTCGGGTGACGACTACCGGATCGCCGCGTCCTTCAACCAGGGATTCGATCGGGCGGCGCTCATCTGCGCCGGATTGGCCGCCACAGCCGGGGTGATCGCCGCATTGACCATCCGCAACCCACCGCGCGGCGTCGCCCCCGACCGCCCGCCGACGGTGCCCCAGCCGAGCTGTGCCGCGCTCGACTCCGCGCCGCTGGCGCCGTAGCGTCCGATGCCGTGACTCAGCAGAACGAGCAATTCATCGAACCGAGCCGCGACGAGATCCCCGCCATCAGCCGCGGGCACGTCGCGGCAATGGAAGCCAGTGATGACGACGCCGTGTGGGTGATCGCCGGCATGCACCACGTCGTCCTTCACACCATCGGGCGCCGCTCAGGCAACGAGCACAAGGTGGCGCTGCCGTTCTGGGCCGATGAGCAGGGGCTCCCGGTGGTGGTCGGGTCTTTCTCCGGCGCCCCGCAGCACCCGTCCTGGTATCTGAACCTGTCCGACCGGGAAGCCAACCCTGAGGTGCTGGTACGCCGCCAGGGCCAGCTCTACTGGTCGAAGGCGGAGATCCTCGAGGGCGCGGAGTACGACCGGATCTGGGCCGGGCTCACCGGCGACCGCGCCTACTACAACGACTACCAATCGCGTACCGACCGAAAGCTGCCACTGGTACGGCTGCCGGTCGACCGGCCTGCCACCAGCTAGGTCTGCCGTTCGAGCGCGTCGCCGCGAGCCTGTCAGGTACGAGCCAGCAGGTCCTCCACGATCATCGCGGCGGTCGGGATGGCACCCCGAACAAAGCCGAAGAACGGCCCGAAGTCCTGGGTGGACGCGAAGCCAGTGATGTAGAGGCCGGCCGTGGTGCTGGCAAAGGACTCGTCAAGCATCGGGAACCCGTTCTGCACGAGGATGGCGTTGCCGACGAGGTGACTGAGGTAGGGCACGGCCTCGAGGTCGGCGCGGTAGCCGGTGGCGAACACGACGAAGTCCGCGTCCAATCGCTCTCCTGTCGACAGCGTCGCCCGTACTACGAGGCCATCGTCTTCAGCGGCTGTCACCTCGCGGCGCGGCCACCGATGCACCCGGGCGTCGAGTCGCGGGGTGATCCATGGTTCCAAGGTCAGCCGCCCGATCTCCCAGAACCGGCGGTTGATCGACTCACGCTGCTCAGCGGCCAGCGACCGCCACCAACCCTTCGTTCGCAGCGTTTCGGCGATGTACTCATCGACGAAGGCCCAATCCGTCGCGGCGAACCGGGGAACGTCATGTCGGTGGACGATGTCGACGCGCTCGGCGCCGTGATCGCAGAGCAACGCCGCCCATTCGTATGCGCTCTGCCGTCCACCGATGATCAGGCAGCGAGCCCCCCGCAACTGTTCGAAGGTCACCAGATCGGCCGTATGGGCCCAGCGCTGATCCGGTAAAGCGGCGGCCCACGGCGGCAGCGCGGCGAAACGCGCGATACCCGGAGCCGACACCACCGCGTCCGCTTGGATGCTTTCGCCGTCGGCCAGCTCGGCCAAGAATCGACCGTCCGAGCGCACCAACCGCTCGACCCTGACGTCGTCGACCGGCAGTCGCTTCTCGGCAGTGAACCAGTCGGCGTAATCGAGGTAGCTCGAAAGTGGAATCGGATCCACCTCGGCGGGCCTCAAGTGCCGCTCGGCGAGGAAGGCCCTGAAGGTATGTTCGCCGGCCACGTCCAAGTGCCAGTCGGGACCCGAGCGCAGGAACATGTTGGCGGGCATGTGCTGGCGCCAAAACCCCATCCGGGTGCCAACCGCGATCGTGGCGATCCCGTTTTGGCGGGCATGTGCCGCCGTGGCCAGCCCGTAGGGACCCGCTCCGATGACAAGCAGTTCCGTCGATCGCATGCCGACCTCCCAGCGGGGCGAAAGGGGCCTACAGGTAGAGCCCGGTGCCTTCGGTGCTCAGCCGCTCCGCCGCGATCGCGTGCAGATCGCGTTCGCGAAGCAGCGTGTAGCTCACGCCGTGCAACTCGACTTCGGCCTTGTCTTCGGGATCGAACAGCACCCGGTCGCCCAGCTTGATGCTCCTGGCGCTGCCTCCCACGCCGACGACCTCACCCCAGCTGAGCCGCTTACCGAGCGCAGCCGTCGCGGGGATGACGATGCCTGCTCCGGACCGCCGCTCGCCGGCTTCCTTGTCCAGCTTCACCAGGACCCGGTCGTGCAGCATCTGGATCGGGACGCTGCGGTCGGATTCGGTCACCCGGCCGACGCTAGCCGAAGCAGCTGGGTGTGCCCGGACGAGGATGCGCCATTGGTCTCAAACAGTGGACGGGCCCGGCTCGAGATCAAGAGCCACTGAGTTCATGCAATAGCGCTGACCGGTGGGCGCCGGGCCGTCATCGAAGACGTGGCCGAGGTGACTGCCGCAGCGGGCACAGCGCACCTCGGTGCGCACCATCCCGTGGCTACGGTCCTGGATGAGTTCCAGCGATTCGGCCGCCATCGGCGAGGTGAAGCTCGGCCACCCCGAACCGGAGTCGAACTTGGCCTCACTGGAGAAAAGCGGCGCCGCGCAGGCACCGCAGCGATAGATGCCCGCGGTCTTGTCGTGCGTGTACTTACCGGTGAAGGGGGGCTCGGTCGCCGCCTGCCGAAGGACAGCAAAGCGATCGGGACCAAGGTTGCTGCGCCACTCTTCGTCGGTTGCCGTCACCTCGTACGCCATTGCTCTGCGCTCCTGATACCTGTCGGGCCGCTGAGTTTAGTTGGCGGCAGAAAGAACGCGGTAACAGTCGTATACGCCCTCGATGCCGCGCACCGCGCCGAGCAGATGCCCGAGGTGCTTGGTCTCCCCCATCTCGAACGTGAAGCGGCTGACCGCCACCCGGTCACGGGTGGTCGTCACGGAGGCCGACAGGATGTTGACGTGGTGATCTGACAGCACGCGGGTGACGTCGGACAGCAGCCGAGTGCGGTCGAGGGCCTCCACCTGTATCGCGACCAGGAAGACCGAAGCTGACGACGGCGCCCACTCGACCTCGACCAGCCGGTCGCCACCGCTGGTGAGGGCGGCCACGTTGGGGCAGTCTCCGCGGTGGACGGAGACTCCCTTGCCGCGGGTGACGAAGCCCAGGATCGGGTCGCCGGGCATCGGCGTACAGCAGCGGGCGAGCTTCACCCAGACGTCGCTGGCGCCCTTGACGATGACGCCCGGATCCGCGCTGCTGGGCAGAGGGCGCTTGGTGCTCGGCAGTGCCGTCTCGGCGATGTCTTCGACGGCGCCCTCAGGGCCACCGAAGGACTGCACCAGCCGATGGACGACCGTTTGAGCTCCGACGTGCCCTTCGCCGACCGCCGCATAGAGCGAGGAGACGTCGGCGAACCGCATCTCTTTCGCCAGCGTGGGCAGGGACTCCCCGGCGAGCAGGCGCTGCAGCGGCAGTCCCTGCTTGCGCAGGGCGCGAAGGATGGCGTCGCGGCCCTCTTCGATCGCGTCTTCGCGACGCTCCTTGGCAAACCACTGCCGGATCTTGCTGCGCGCCCGACCCGACCGCACGAAGGTCATCCAGTCGCGGCTGGGACCGGCAGTCGGCGACTTGGAGGTGAAGATCTCGACGGTGTCGCCGTTGTCGAGCGGGCTCTCCAGTGGCACCAGCCGGCCGTTGACCCGGGCACCGATACATCGGTGGCCGACCTCGGTGTGCACGGCATACGCGTAATCGACAGGGGTCGAACCCGACGGCAGGCTGACCACGTCGCCCTTGGGGGTGAAGACGAAGACCTCGCTGCCCTGCAGGTCGAAGCGCAGGCTGTCCAGGAACTCGCCGGGATCGCTCGTCTCCCGCTGCCAGTCGAGCATCTGGCGCAGCCAGGCCAGCTGGTCGCCCTTGTCGGGTGAGACCGGGGTCAGGCTGGTGGGCCGGTTGACGTCGGGTGCGGCCTGCCGGGCGCCGTTCGCACCTTCCTTGTACTTCCAGTGCGCGGCAATCCCGTATTCGGCGCGGTGATGCATGTTGTACGTGCGGATCTGCAACTCGACCGGCTTGCCCTCAGGGCCGATGACGGTCGTGTGCAGCGACTGGTACATGTTGAACTTGGGCATCGCGATGTAGTCCTTGAACCGGCCCGGCACGGGCTGCCAGTTCGCGTGAATCGTGCCCAGCGTGGCGTAGCAGTCGCGTACTGAATCGACGAGTACGCGCACTCCGACCAGGTCGAAGATGTCGGTGAAGTCGCGCTCCCGCACGATCATCTTCTGGTAGATCGAGTAGTAGTGCTTCGGGCGGCCGGTGACCGATGACTTGATCTTCGCGTCGCGCAGCTGGTTGCTCACCTGTGCCGTGACGGCCGCCAGGTAGGTGTCACGGCTGGGCTGGCGCTCGCTGACGAGCCGGACGATCTCCTCGTACCGCTTGGGATACAGCGTGGCGAAGGCGAGGTCTTCCAGCTCCCACTTGACGGTGTTCATGCCGAGGCGATGCGCCAGCGGGGCGTAGATCTCCAGCGTTTCGCGGGCCTTGCGCTCCTGCTTGTGCGGCGGCAGGAAGCGCAGCGTGCGCATGTTGTGCAGCCGGTCGGCGAGCTTGACCACCAGCACCCGCGGGTCGCGGGCCATCGCGACGACCATCTTGCGGATCGTCTCGCTCTGCGCCGCACGGGCAGCCTCTGCGGCGTCCGCGCGATCGGGGGTCTTGACCCGGTCGAGCTTGGTGACGCCATCGACGATGATGCCGACCAGCTCGCCGAACTGGCGCGTGATGCGCTCGAGCCCGACGTCGGTGTCCTCGACAGTGTCGTGCAGCAGCGCCGCGGCAAGGGTAGGGGCGTCCATCCCCAGATCGGCCAGGATTCCGGCGACCGCCAGCGGGTGGGTGATGTAGGGATCTCCGCTACGGCGGACCTGGCCCTCGTGGGCCCGCTCGGCGAATTCGTAGGCCCGCTTGACGAGCGCTACCTCAGCCTTGGGGTGGGCGGTGCGTAGCGCTCGCAGGATCGGTTCGACGGCGGCCGGCGACGACGGCCGGCCGGGAGTCAGGCGGGCAAGTCGGTTACGAACGCGGCGGTTGGAGGCAGTGCCCTCATGACCGAGGCGGGGCACCACCGGCGTGGGCTGGTCAGTGCCGCCCTCGGTGCGCTCAGGGCGCCGGAAGAGCGGTGGGAGAAACGCTCCGTAGTCCTGCTTGTCAGACGTATCCGCGCCCGGCGGGGTGGAAGGGGCAGCAGGGGCAGCGAGTTTGGCGGCGGGACCAGCGGCTTCAGACCCCGAAGTGGTGGACTCGGCGGGCGCGCCGTGATGGTCGCCCTGGTCAGGGCTCGCCAACTCCTCCAGCGATTCCACGGTGGGATCCACGGTGGGAACCTGCGTCGGGCCCGGGCCATCAGTCACTGGCGGCTCCTTCCAGGTCACGGCACATGTCGACACCAGTCTCGGAGGGGTTCAGAACCCTGGCTCGCTGTATATACGTTAACCCCGAAGGGTTCTCGGTCGTTCCCTGCCGACACCGTGTGAGCGTGACGACACCCACTTCCCCATCCTCCGCTCAGACCACCAACAGCGCTTGCAGGTCCAGTGGCGCAACCCGGGGACGGCCTTCCAACGCTGCCAATTCAAGCAGCACGGCCAGCCCCGTGACGTCAGCCCCGGCCGCGCTGAGCAGCTCCGCCGCCGCGATCGCCGTGCCGCCGGTCGCCAGCACATCATCGACGATCAGCACTCGTTCGCCGGGATGCACGCTGTCAGCTTGGATCTCCAGGGTGGCGGTGCCGTACTCGAGCGCGTATTCGATGCGCCGGGTGGCGCCGGGCAGCTTCCCCGCCTTGCGTACCGGGACGACGCCCAATCCAGCCACCATGCCCACCGGGGCTGCCAGCAGAAATCCACGCGCCTCGATGCCCGCGATCTTGGTGGCGCCGCTTCGCGTCGCGATCTCGGCCAGCGCGTCGACCACGCTGCGGAAGCCCTCGGGATGGGCGAGCACCGGGCCGATGTCCTTGAAAAGCACGCCCGGGATCGGGAAATCAGGCACGTCGCGGATCAGCTCCCGCAGGCTGGCCTGAGCCGCCTCCAACATCGCGCGGTCCGGCGGCCCTGTCACCTGCGTTTCTTGCCGCTGGGGCGGCCCGACTTCCCACGTTTGGCGGGCTTACGCGGCGGCGCAGGAGTGCTGGCGTCGCCCATGGCGCTGCTGGTGGGAGTGGTGCCCCCCACCGGGTCGGACGGGTCAAAGTCGGCTTCATCCTGGTCAGGCTTGTCCAGGACGACCGTGGTGCCGCCGCCCTGCGCCGCCCCAGCCACTGACCGGCTCGTGCGTCCGCTGCGGGCTTCGCGGGCCGTTTCGGCAGCCCGCGACCTGGCAACCTTCGCCGTCAGCGCCTTCATCGCCGGCTCGCGCTCCTTGAGGTCGACCAGCAAGGGGGTCGCGATGAAGATCGAGGAGTAGGCACCCGATGCCAGCCCGACCAGCTGCGCCAACGCCAGGTCTTTGAGCGTTCCGGCGCCCAGCAGTCCCGCTCCGATGAACAGCAACGACGCGACCGGAAGCAGCGCGATGATCGAGGTGTTGATCGAGCGCATCAAGGTCTGGTTGACGGCGTCGTTGGCCGCCTCCGTATAGGTCTTGCGCCCGGCGATCGCCAGTCCGGCCGTATTTTCCCGGACCTTGTCGAACACCACGACGGTGTCGTAGAGCGAGAAACCCAGAATCGTCAGGACGGCGATGATCGTCGCGGGAGTGACTTCGAACCCGACCAACGAATAGATACCGGCCGTGATCAGCAAATCGTGCAACAAGGCGATGATGGCGGCGAAAGCCATCTTGGGTTCGAAGCGGAACGAGATGTAGAGGACCACCACCGCCAAGAAGACGATCAGTCCCTCGACCGCCTTGGTGGTCACGGCGGACCCCCAGGACGAGCCGACCGTTGTCGTGTTGACGTCGTTGGGGTTGACCCCGAACCGGGTGTGCAACGTGTTGATGACGGTGTTGATCTGGGTCTCGTCCAGCGGCTTGGTCTGGATCCGGATCTGCGGGGGCGAAGAGCCCAGTGACTGGGCGACCTCGACGTCGATGCCGGTGTTGTCCAGCACCGAGCGCGCCTGGCTGACCGAATGGCCGTGAGCCGGGAAATCGAACTCGGCGCCGCCCTTGAAGTCGATACCGAACTGAAAGCCCCGGATGAAGATGCTCAGCAGGCTGATGACGATGATGACACCGCTGATCGCATACCAGCGACGCCTCCGGCGCATGAAGTCGTAGTCGACCTCGTTGCGGTAAAGCCTGGTCACCAATGACATGTCAGCTCTCCTCGCGATCCGCGGCTGCCTTGTCAATGGGTGCGTCCGGTCTTTCGATCTTCTTGAGCCGCCTGCGCGGCGCGCCGCCATCGTCGGCGGATCGCCGGGGCTTCACGGGTGCGGCAGCTGGAGGTGCGTCCCCGCCATCGGTGTCGTCCACATCGTCGACGTCTCGATGTCGTAAGCGCCATCAGTGTCAGCGGGTTCCTCAACAACGGCCGCCGGTGGAGAATCCGATGCGCCGCGCTTAGCGAGCTTGGCGCGTGTCGCGGGCCCGGGTCCGGTGGTGCTGGCGCTGGCAGCGTGCGCGTATGAGCTGAGCCCGCTGTATCGGCTGGTGGAGAAGAGCGGGTGGCGTACCAGCAGGGTGACCACGGGCTTGGTGAACAGGAAGACCACCAGCAGGTCGAGCAGCGTCGACAGTCCCAGCGTGAAGGCGAACCCGCGCACCGAGCCGATCGACAGCCAGTAAAGGACGGCCGCAGCCAAGAAGGACACGGTGTCTGCCGACAGGATTGTGCGGCGGGCCCGGACCCAGCTTCGTTCGACGCTGGTTCGCACCGACCGCCCGTCGCGCACCTCGTCCTTGAGTCGCTCGTAGAACACGACGAACGAGTCCGCGGTGATACCGATGGCCACGATGAACCCGGCGATTCCGGCGAGCGTGAGCGTGAAGTCGATGAGCTGGCCAAGCACCACTACGCAGGCGTACGTGATGGCTCCGGACACCGCGAGCGACGCGACGGTGACGATGCCCATGGCCCGGTAGTAGATGAAGGAGTAGATGACCACCAGCAGCAGGCCGATGGCGCCGGCGAGCAGGCCGGCCTTCAACGACTGCTTGCCCAGCGTCGCTGACACCGAGACGGCCTCGGACTTGTCGAAGGCGATCGGCAGGGCGCCGTACTTCAAGACGTTCGCGAGGTCCGACGCCGACTTCTGGGTGAACTGACCGCTGATCTGGGCCGAACCGGCAATGCGCTCCTGGATGACGGGCGAAGACACGACGACGCCGTCCAAGACGACCGCGAGCTGACACTCGGGCGCGCCACTGGCCGGGCAGCCACTCGTCGTGGAGATCTGCTCCGTCAGGTCCGACCACTGACCCTGGCCCTTGTTGGTGAAGTCGACGTTGACGATCCACTGGCCGGTGCTCGTGCCGTTGGATCCGGTCTCAATCGTGGCGTTCGCGCCGCTGACCGCCGTGCCCTTGAGACTGGCGGGACGCAAGATGTACTTCTGCGGAAGGGTCCGGTCGCAGGCGACCAGCCAGTCCGATGGCGGTGCGTTGCTCGCTGCCGGGTTGCTGATGTCGGCCTTCGTACAGGTCTGGATCGCCATCTGCGCGGTGATGCAGGCCGGCGGACTGGTGGCGGTGGCGCTACCCGGAGCGCTCACGCACGGCTTCACAGCACTGGTCGAGGGGCTGGCGCTGGGCGTAGGTGTAGCGCTGGCAGATGGGGAGGGTGAAGCTGCTGAAGGGGACGGGGTCGCCCCGGCGGCCGCGGGAGTAGGCGTGGCTGACGGCTTGGCGGACGCACTCGGAGTGGGCTTGGCGGCCGGAGTCGTGGAGGCCGTCTCTTCCGAGAACGGAATCCGAAATTCCAGCTGAGCGGTCTGACCGACCAGGTCAACCACCTGCTGGCGGCCCTTTCCCGGTACCGAGATCTCGATGTTCGAACCCGCTCTGACGACCTCAGCCTCGGCGACACCCAGACCATTCACCCGCTGGCGAATGATGTTGACGGCCTGGTCGATTGCCCCGCTGCTGACCTTCTGATTCGTCGGTTTGCCGTTCGCATCCACCAGCTTGGGCTTGAGCGTGACGCTGGTGCCGCCCTGTAGATCCAGCCCGAGCTTCGGGGTGGTGTGCCCCGTGATGAACATCGTGGAATAGAGGACGATGAAAATGATCCCGAGCGCGCCGAGCCGGAGCCAGGAGGGACGGGTGCTCGTGCCACCGCGGGATCCGCGGGATGGCCGGTTCGCCACTCGTCTAACCTCTCGATCGCCTCAGGGTGGCCCCAATGCCATCCCCCGAATGGAGTATCGCCCGGCAACGGCGGCAATTCAGTCACCGCGCCGTATGTATGCACGCCCGTCGGCTGCCGCGACGGAACCCGAGCTGCGGGTCAGGGGTTGTTCGGCGGTTCTTTGTTCAGATCGATCGAGGGTGGCTCGCCCTCGCCAGTGCCCGTGTCGTTGTGGTCGTCAAGTGGTTCGGCTCCCTCGGGCGCGTCCAGCACACGCGAGATCGCCTGACGGGCATATTTCGAGTGGACCCCCGGTGCCACCTCAAGGGTGACACCGTCATCGGCGATGGAAACGACCTTGGCGTAGAGCCCCGCCGTCGTGATGATCGAAGAGCCGACCTTCAGCTCCGACTGCATGTTCTGAGCTGCTGCCTTGCGCTTGCGGCTGCTCATGAAAAGGAAGCCACCCAGCGCCAGGATGACAACAAGGAAAATCAGCGAGCTGCTGCTCCCGCTGCTCTTGGACGCGGCGAACACCACTGCTGAAGTCACGCGCAGAGTCTAGGCAGGTGTGACCCTCGGATGGCGGTATGAACCTGGAAGACTTCTGGGAGTCCTCTCAACTGAAGAGCGTCGGCCACTGCCCACGAACGGCACTGCCGGCCGTGGCGTCCGCCGCTCCGGACCTGGACGCCGTCCCGGGTAGCGGAGGTGTCACTCCGAGATGCTCGAAGGCGGCCGGGGTGGCCATCCGCCCACGCGAGGTACGAGCGAGCAGACCTGCGCGCAGCAAATACGGCTCCACCACTTCTTCTACGGTCTCTGGTTCCTCGCCCACCGCGACGGCGAGGGTCGACAAGCCCACCGGGCCACCGCCGAACGAACCGACCAGAGCCGTCAATACCGCACGGTCCAGCCGGTCGAGGCCCCGCTTGTCGACGTCGAAAACGGCCAGCGCCGCCTCGGCCACCGGCCGGTCGACCACCCCGGCAGCACGAACTTCGGCGTAGTCACGAACTCGTCGTAACAAGCGATTGGCGATTCGAGGCGTACCGCGCGATCGGGAGGCGACCTCAGCTCCCCCATCCGGGGTGAGGGAGATTCCCAGCAGCGCGGCGCTGCGGGCCAGGACGCGCTCGAGCTCGGGCTGATCGTAGAAATCCAGATGGCCAACGAAGCCGAACCGGTCGTGCATCGGCCCGGTCAGCAGCCCCGCCCGGGTGGTCGCGCCAACGAGGGTGAAAGGCGCTACGTCGAGCGGGATCGCGGTCGCGCCCGGTCCCTTACCCAGCACAACATCGACCCGAAAATCCTCCATTGCCGAATAGAGGAGCTCCTCGGCGGGCCGGGCGATCCGGTGGATCTCATCGATGAAAAGGACCTCACCGGGGCCGAGCGAGGTCAGGATCGCCACCAGATCGCCGGCGCGCTCGATGGCGGGCCCCGAGGTGATCCGCAGCGCCGTGCCCAGCTCAGCGGCGACGATCATGGCCAGCGTCGTCTTCCCGAGCCCCGGAGGCCCCGAGAGCAGCACATGGTCCGGAGGCCGTCCCCGCGCCACGGCGCCCTCCAAGACGATCGAGAGCTGCTCTCTGACCTTGGGCTGACCGATGAATTCGTCCAGCGAACTGGGACGCAGGCCCGCTTCGTAAGCGATCTCTTCCGGCGTGAGCTCGGCCGCGATCTCCGGACTGGTCACGCCGGCCGCAGCGCGGTCAGGGCCGTGCGCAGCAGGACCGGCACCGAGAAGTCGACGTCAGCGGCATTCCCCGAGACGGCCGAGACGGCCTCATCGACCTCACGGCCGGAGTAGCCGAGTCCGGCGAGCGCGCCTCGCAGCTGGTCTTCCCAGGCCGGCGGACGCGCGTGCGGGAGGGTGATGACGGTCCCGCTGACGCCGGCGCCCGAGGGTGCTCCGAGCTTGTCTTTCAGGTCCAACACGATCCGGGCGGCTCCCTTCTTACCGATCCCGGAAACCTTGCAGAGCGCGTTGAGGTCTTCGGTGGCTACGGCGCGGCGCACATCGTCGGGACGGTGGACCGCAAGCACCGCCTGAGCCAAGCGCGGGCCGACTCCTGCCGCCGTTTGCAGCGCCTCGAACACCTCTCGCTCGTCCGCGTCCAGGAAGCCGTACAACGTCAGCTCCGTCTCACGAACCACGAGCGCCGTGGACAAGGCAGCTGACTCCCCTACCCGCAGCGTCGCCAGCGTCGACGGAGTGCACGAAAGCGCCAGACCGACCCCGCCGATCTCCACGATGGCCACTTCCGGGCCGACGGCCGCGACCTTGCCGCTCACGCTGGCGATCATCCCGTCCCTCCAATCATCACAGTCATCGCCGCCCACCCAAGGCGGACGCGTATCGAGCGAGGGCCGCCCCTCGCCACAAATGACAGATGGCCAGCGCCAAGGCATCGGCGGCATCGGCAGGGGTCGGCGCCTGCGACAGCTTCAGGAGGCGCGTGACCATGAACGTCACCTGCGCCTTGTCGGCGCGACCCGATCCCGTGACCGCGGCTTTGACCTCGCTGGGGGTGTAAAGAACCACAGGCAGTCCGCGGCGGGCTGCCGCGGCGATCGCGACGCCGCCGGCCTGCGCCGTGCCCATCACCGTGCGGACGTTGGACTGGCTGAACACCCGCTCAACGGCTACCGCCTCCGGACGATGCGTGTCGAGCCAGCTCTCCATAGCCTCGTCGATCGCCCGCAGCCGCAGGCCGATGTCGTCTGTCGGCGGCGTCCGTACGACGTCGAACGCGACAAGCGATGCGTTGCCGGGACGCAGGCTGTCGACCACGCCAAGACCGCAACGGGTCAGACCGGGGTCGACGCCGAGCACACGCACTCCCGACCTCCCATGATGGCGAACGCGTGTTCGACGTTAGCCGTCGGGGGGGCTCAGAGCGCGCAAGCCGCGCGGCGTGTCAGGCGGTGACGAGCTCCATGACATCGTCCGAGATGTCGGCGTTGAACCACACGTTCTGCACGTCGTCGAGGTCTTCCAAGGCGTCGACGATGCGCAGCACCTTGCGCGCCGCGTCCTCATCGACCGGCACCGAGACGGTGGGCATCCATGCGATGTCGGCGGACTGCACGCTCAGGGCCGCCTCGGTGACGGCGCCGCGGACTGCGCCGAGATCCGTGGCCTCGCACACGACCTCAAAGGTGTCGCCGAGGTCGTTTACTTCCTCAGCCCCGGCGTCGAGCACCGCCAAGAGCACGTCGTCCTCGCTGAGGTCGCCGTTCTTGTCGATGAGCACGACGCCTTTGCGCTGGAAGAGGTAGGAGACCGAGCCCGGATCAGCGGGACGCCCGCCGTTACGCGTGATGGCGATCCGGACATCGGAAGCGGCCCGGTTGCGGTTGTCGGTCAGGCACTCCACCAGGATCGCGACGCCGTCAGGGCCGTAAGCCTCGTAGACGATCTCTTCGTACGCCGCCGCATCCCCGAGCTGACCCGATCCGCGTTTGATGGCACGGTCGATGTTTTCGTTCGGCACCGACTGACCCTTGGCCTTTGCCACGGCATCGGCCAGCGTGGGGTTGCCGGCGAGATCGGGGCCGCCGGTGCGGGCGGCGACCTCAACGGTCTTGACGAGCTTGGCGAAGAGCTTGCTGCGCTTGGCGTCGACGACCGCCTTCTTGTGCTTGGTCGTCGCCCACTTGGAATGGCCGCTCATCGGTTCTCCTTGACCATCTCGACAAACATCGCGTGCATCCGGGCGTCTCCGGACAGTTCCGGGTGGAATGCCGTAGCCAGTCGGCGCGCGTCGCGTACTGCGACGCTACGACCTTCGACGGCGGCAAGCACCCGAACATTCTCCCCGGTCCTTTCCACGACCGGAGCGCGGATGAAGACGGCGTGCACCGGGCCGCCCGGCACGCCTTCCACATCCACGTCCGTCTCGAACGAATCCACCTGCCGGCCGAACGCGTTGCGCCGGACCGTGATGTCCAGTCCGCCAAGGGCCGGCTGATCGTCGCGGCCGTCCAGAATCTGCGACGCCAGCAAGATCATGCCGGCGCAGGATCCGAACGCGGGCAGCCCGGCATCCAGCGCCTCACGCAACGGCTCGAGCAGGCCGAACACGCCGAGCAGCCGGCCGATCGTGGTCGATTCGCCACCCGGAATGACGATG
This sequence comes from uncultured Actinomycetota bacterium, assembly GCA_963737695.1. Lineage (GTDB taxonomy): Bacteria > Actinomycetota > Actinomycetes > Frankiales > Frankiaceae > DATAZK01. Next base: position 81,475 of record CAVTTQ010000008.1, on the reverse strand, counting down.
CCCTCGACCGAAGCCAGCTCGCTGGTGCGCCTGACCGGCACACCGATCGCACCGCTGATCTCGAGCGCCGCCAAGTGTTCTCTGACGTCGCCTTGCAGCGCGAGCACGCCGATCGAGGGCCGGCGCGGTGCCGATGTGTCCGGGTGGCTCACCAACCGCGATCGGCGTAGCGCTGACCGTCCGGAATCGTCGGGATCTCGATGCCGACCATCGCCTCGCCCAAGCCTCGCGAAACCTTCGCGAGCACATCGGGATCGTCGAACATCGTGGTGGCCTCGACAATGGCGCGAGCCCGCCGCGCCGGGTCGCCGGACTTGAAGATTCCCGAGCCGACGAAGACTCCTTCGGCACCGAGTTGCATCATCAGCGCGGCGTCAGCAGGAGTCGCAATGCCGCCCGCGGTGAACAGCACAGTGGGCAGCTTGCCCTCCCGCGCCACCGCGGCAACGAGGTCATACGGGGCGCGCAACTCCTTGGCTGCGGCGTAAAGCTCTTCGGGTTCCAGGCTGGCCAACCGGCGGATTCCACTGCGGATGGAGCGCATGTGACGGACGGCTTCCACCACGTTGCCCGTGCCGGCCTCGCCCTTGCTGCGGATCATCGCGGCGCCTTCCGCCAGCCGGCGTAGCGCCTCACCGAGGTCGGTTGCCCCGCAGACGAAGGGCACGGTGAAGGCGAACTTGTCGATGTGGTTAGCCTCGTCGGCCGGGGTGAGCACCTCGGACTCGTCGACGTAATCGACGCCGAGTGCCTGCAGGACCTGGGCCTCGACGAAATGACCGATCCGGGCCTTCGCCATCACCGGGATGCTGACAGCCTCGATGATTCCGGTGATCATCTCAGGATCGCTCATCCGGGCGACACCGCCTTCGCGGCGAATGTCAGCGGGCACGCGCTCGAGAGCCATCACGGCCACGGCTCCGGCATCTTCGGCGATCTTCGCCTGCTCGGGTGTGACGACATCCATGATGACGCCGCCCTTGAGCATCTCTGCCATGCCGCGCTTGACCCGAACGCCACCGGTCCCGTCAGCCGGAGCTGCCGGGCTGGTCGTGCTCGGGGCGCCGGAATCCGGCGAGGTCTGTGCCACCAGGGGCTCCTACCTGCACAAGTGCAGAAGAATGGGGAATCGGTTCCCTGTGGAGTTTACGAGATCAGTCCGTCTCGGGCTCGTCGGCGTCGAACTCCACGTATTGGGGCGCCTTCGCCCTGCCGTAGAGGTGCAGGGTTCGCACCAGCCACTTACGGCGCAAGGCCAGCAGGTCGCGTACCGCATCGTTGTGAAACTGGCGGGCCAGCATGACCTTGCGGGCCGCAATCGACATCTCCGGTACCGCTGCGACCTGGGGGGTCGCCCTCAGGGCGCGTGAAAGCTCGCTTTCGACGGCGCCGCGATCGGAGCCGCCGTCCAGGGCGATGCGGGCGGCCGACCGAAGCTTCGACAGATCCGGATCGGCTGGATCGGCCGAGAGCTCGTAAGCAATCACTGCCCGGCGCACGAGCTGCGCGTCCAGGGCGGAGGACCCTGCTTCGACGCGAACTGCCAGCCGGTCCAGCCGACCTGCCATCCAGGTCAGATAGCTCGCGACTGCAACGACAATCGCGACAACCGCGATCACCAGAGTCACTCAGGAGATCGTAAAGGAGCACCGGAGATGTCGGAGCTGACCGGACACGACCGGACTCGACCGGACTCAACCGGCGCGAGTTCAGGCCTCGCGGCGGTAGGGCAGGTCCTGCGTCACCGTCTCGTACACCTGCATGATCTCAGCGGTAACGGCTGACCAGTCGTACTGCTGGACGACCTTCCACCCGGCGGCGGACTTGTCGGAGCGGGCGACGGGTGAGCGCAAGACCTCGATCAAGACCTTGGCGAGATCCGCGGCGTCTTCGTTACGGAAGAGGGTCCCGGCCCGGCCATCGTCCAGCACCCGGCGGAAGGCATCGATATCGCTGGCCACGACCGGCGTGCGTGCCGCCATCGCTTCCAGCAGCACGATGCCGAAGCTTTCCTGACCCGTATTGGGGGCGACGTACACATCGGCCGTTTGGAAGAGCCGGGGCTTGTCGGCGTTGCTCACCAAACCCAGCAGATGCACGCGGTCCCGGATCGCCGGATCCATCTCATCGGCGACCTCTTCGACATCACCCGGACCGGCCACGAGCACCCGGACGTCCGGAAGCACCCTGGCGATCGCCGGAAGCGCCTCGAGCAGCACGGTCAGGCCCTTGCGAGGCTCATCGATCCGGCCGACGAACAGGATGGTCGGAACAGGCGAGACGAGGGCGTCGAGCGGCTCGGCGGATGCGAACGTCTCCACGTCGACGCCATTCGGGATCAGGACTGCGTCTACGCCGAGGTGTTCGACGATCGTGCGCCGGGCGGCCTCCGACACCGCGATGTTCGCCCAGACCTTCTCCAACGCGAGTTGCAGGGCGCTCTGCAGCACCACCAGCGTGCGTGACCGGGGATTGCTGGTGTGGTAGGTCGCGACCAGCGGTCCGTTGGACGCCAGGCACGCGAGCAGGCTGACGCTGGGCGAGGTGGGCTCGTGAGCGTGGACGACGTCGAAGTCGCCTTCACGCACCCACCGGCGCACCCGCGACGCCGACACCGGCCCCATCAGGATCCGCGCCGCCGAACCGTTGTAGGGCACTGATATGGCCTTGCCGGCCGACACCGCGTACGGCGGCAGCAGATCCTCGTCGTCGACTGGCGTAATCACCGAGACGTCGTGTCCCAGCCTGATCAGGCTTTCGGCGAGGTCGCGGACGTGGACCTGCACGCCACCCGGGACATCCCAGGTGTACGGACAGGCCAAGCCGATGCGCACGCGGTGATCCTGCTACAGGCCGGTGTCGGACGGGACAATTTCCGAGGGGCGGGTCAGCGCTGCGGTGGCCGCCGGCCGCGACTCGAGGTCGTCATGCCACAGCCTCTGCAGCATGTGCCAATCCTGCGGATGGGCTGCGATCTGCTCTGCGAAGGCGTCAGCCATGGCTTGCGTCATGGTCGCAATGTCGGTGTGCGGAATGGCGGGGGCGGTCAGAGCACCCCAGGCACCGTTGACCGCGTCGCCCTCGTACCAGAGGGTCGTCGGGATCAAGGCCGCACCGGTGCGCAGCGCCAACGCCGCTGGGCCGGCAGGCATCGTGGCCCGCGCGCCGAAGAACGTCACCGGCACGCCGCTCGGGGTGAGATCCCGGTCGGCCAGCAGGCAGAGCATTCCGCCGGCCTGCAGGCGCTCGACGAGCACATCGAAGGGTGGCCGCTCACCGCCGGAGGCCGCCAGCACCTCGAACCCGAGTCCTTCACGGAAGGCCACGAAGAGGTCATAGAGCTCGGCCGGCTTGAGGCGCTCGGCGACGGTCGTGAAAGGGACCCCGGTCAGGACGAGCCAGGCGCCCGCGTGGTCCCAATTGCCCATGTGCGGAAGCGCCAGAATGGTGCCCTTGCCCGCGGCATGAGCGTCACGCAGGTTGTGCTCTTCGCGGATGTGCATCCGGCCGACGATTCGCTCGGGAGAAAGTACCGGTAGCCGGAAAGCTTCAAGCCAGTAACGGGCATACGAGCGCAGCGCGTCGCGGGTGAGACGGTCGAGGTACGCGGGGTCGGCATCCGGCCCAACCACCCGGGCCAGGTTCGAGCGCAGCCGCCGGGTCCCCTTGCCACCGCGCCGCCACGCCAAGTCGGCGCCGAACTGGAAGAGCCACGCCGTCAGGCGCTCAGGCAGGTTGCGGACGACGGCCCAACCGGCCCGGTAGGCGAAGGTGACGATCCGCTCCATGGCAGAAAAACTAGCCGGATCGCCGGGCTCCTCCGTGGGCAGACTCAGTTGGATCAGCGCACGCCGGCGTGCTCGTCGCTGCGGCGGCGAACGCGGGCACTGGGACGCCGCACTGGACGGCGGGCCGGACGGTCGGGCTTGGGCTCGGCCTCGATGGCCTGCTTGTAGACGTAGCGCAGCCGCTGGCCGACGGTGATCGTGGTCGCCGCGCACAGGAACCAGAGCGCGACGGGCAGCAGCCAGACGACACCCAGTCCGGTGATGGCAGCGGCAACCAGAACGATCAGCAGCCGCTCACCCCGCTCGGCGAATCCGGTGTTGCAATCGAAGCCCAGCGCCTCGGCGCGCGCTTTGACGTAGGAGATGACTCCACCGGCAGCCAATGCGTAGATGGCAGCTCCGACCAGCGGCAACGAGTTGCCGTCGCCGGCGTACCACATCGCGATGCTGCCGAAGATCGCCGCGTCGCCCACCCGGTCGCACGAGGAGTCGAGGAAGGCGCCCCAGCGGCTGCTGGTGCCGCGAGCGCGGGCAATGAGGCCGTCGAGCATGTCGCTGAAGACGAACAGCGTGATCGCGAGCGTGCCCCAGAGGAATACGCCCCGTGAGAAGAAGGCGATGGCCGCAGCCGACACGCCGATGGTGCCGACAACAGTCACAACGTCAGGTGAGAGCCCGGACTTCGCTAGTTTGCGTCCTAGCGGATCCAGGAGACGTTGAATCTGCGGCCGAGCCTGTGATGCGAGCATGTGCCCTCTTCCGTAGCCGGCCCGTCAACGACAATTAGCATAGCCGATCTATCGCGCCGATACATCGAGCGCAACGTTTGGCGATTCGCGATTCGTCCGGCTATTGCCGTGACCCCGGTCACAGAGGGAAGCTTTCGGGCACGTCGGAAGCAACGACGCTCCGGCGACTCGCGGGTAACCCGCGGGTAACTGGTCTTCGAGAGCTCGGGTGAGAGCGATGAGTCAGACAGGTCGGGTGAGCAGCGCAAAAGGTACGGATCCGGGCGCCGCGACGGCGCCAGACTTCAACACCGTGCGCAACGTTGTACTGGTCGGGCATTCGGGCGCCGGAAAAACCAGCCTCGTAGAGATGCTGCTGGCCCACAACGGCACGATTTCGCGGGCTGGTTCTATCCCCGCCGGAAGCACAGTTTGTGATCACGATCCCGCCGAGCACCGCCAGCAACGCAGTGTCGGGCTTGCCCTCGCCCCGCTGGTGAGCGGGGAAGTCAAGATCAACCTGATCGACACCCCTGGTTATGCGGACTTCGTCGGCGAGCTGCGGGCGGGCCTGCGGGCCGCTGACGCCGCACTGTTCGTCGTGAGTGCACTGGACCCGATCGACGGCGCAACGCGATTGCTGTGGAACGAGTGCGCCGCTGTCGCCATGCCGCGGGCGATCGTCATCACCAAACTCGACCAGCCCAGAGCCGACTTCCGCGGCACGCTCACCAATTGCCAGGAGGCCTTCGGCGCCGGGGTACTCGCCATGGCGGTGCCGACCGGGCCCGCCGGCAGCGAGACTCTCGTCGGACTGTTGACCACCGACGGCGATCAGCCTGAGTTCGCCGACGACCGCGCCGCGCTCATCGAGGGCGTCATCGCCGAGAGCGAGGACGAGGGGCTGATGGACAGCTACCTGGCCGGCGCCCCGCTCGAGGAGAAGGTGCTCATCGCCGATCTGGAGAAGGCGGTCGCCCGAGGCGCGTTCTTCCCCGTCCTGGCGGCAGCTGCGCCGACCCGCCTCGGAGCCCGGGAGCTCATCGACCTGATGTCAGGAGGCTTCCCGGCGCCGAACGAACACGTGATGCCCCCGTTGATGCGCCCGGACGGTAGCCCCGCCCCGTCGCTCGGCGCAGCTGATTCGGAGGGTCCACTCGTCGCCGAAGTCATCAAAACCACGACGGACCCCTATGTCGGACGAGTGTCTTTGGTACGAGTGTTTTCCGGGACGCTTCGCCCCGAACTCCCGGTGCATGTGTGCGGGCACGGGATGGCGGACCGGGGCCACCCGGACCACGACATCGACGAGCGCACCGGCACCCTTGTCTCTCCGCTGGGGCGCACGCTGCGCCCGATTGACGTCTGCGGCGCCGGGGACATCTCCGCCGTCACCAAGCTCGCCCACGCAGAGACCGGCGACACCCTGTCCGGCAAGGACGACCCGTACCTGATGACCCCGTGGCAGATGCCCGAGCCCCTCTTGCCGATGGCGATTGCCGCCCGCAGCAAGGCCGACGAGGACAAGATGTCGAACGCGCTCGGACGCCTCGTGGCGGAGGACCCGACGCTGCGCCTTCAGCTGGACACCGAGACCAGCCAGCTGGTGCTCTGGTGTCTCGGCGAGGCCCACGCCGACGTCGTCCTGGACCGGCTCTCATCCCGCCACAGCGTGGCCGTCGACCAGCAAGACCTCCGAGTCGCGCTTCGCGAGACTTTCTCGGCGCCGGCCAGTGGTGTCGGCCGCAACGTCAAACAAAGCGGCGGGCATGGGCAATACGCGATCTGCCGCATCGAGGTCGAGCCCCTGCCGTCGGGAAGCGGCTTCGAGTTCGTCGACAAGGTGGTCGGCGGAGTCGTGCCACGCCAGTTCATCCCCAGCGTCGAAAAAGGCGTGCGCACCCAGCTCGAGCGAGGCGTGCGCGCGGGCTATCCGGTCGTCGACATCAGGGTCACCCTCATCGACGGCAAGGCTCACTCCGTCGACTCCTCCGACATGGCATTCCAAATCGCCGGCGCGCTGGCACTCAAGGATGCGGCGACGGGCGGGACCGTCTCGCTGCTCGAACCGATCCTTGACGTCAGCATCCTCATCAGCGACGAACACGTCGGCGCGGTGATGTCTGACCTATCCACCAGGCGAGGACGCGTGATGGGCACCGAACTGAGCACCGAAGGTCCGTCGGGGGCCGCTGGACAGACCCTGATCCGGGCCGAGGTCCCCGAGACCGAGCTGGTGCGCTACGCCGCCGAACTGCGCTCGCTCAGCCACGGCACCGGAGCCTTCACCCGCCGGTATCTACGCCACGAACCCGTCCCTGCTGCGAAGGCGGCCGCGTTGGTCGGCTGACCCCGTAGCGCATCGCTGCCACCAAATCCGGGTGCTCCAGCACCCGGAAAGGCTGTCACTGAATCTTCCGCGGAAGATTCAGTCGACGGCGGCCCACGCCTGTACGAGCAATTCCCGGGTGTCCGCCAGCAGGCTGGGCAGGACCCGGGTCCGGCCGACCACGGGCATGAAGTTGGTATCGCCGCCCCAGCGCGGCACGACGTGCTGATGCAAATGGGCAGCGATACCCGCGCCGGCGATCGCTCCCAGATTGATGCCGACGTTGAACCCCTGCGCACCACTGGCTACGCGTAGCGCCCTGATGGCGCGCTGGGTGAAGACGCCGAACTCCGTCGTCTCATCCGGGGTCAGATCGGCGTAGTCGGCGGTGTGGCGGAAGGGGACGACCATGAGGTGCCCCGGGTTGTACGGGTAGAGGTTGAGCACCGCATACACGTACTGCCCCCGGGCGACGATCAAACCCTCGGCATCGGTGCTTTCAGGGATACGGCAGAACGGATCGACGTCGCCCTCGGCGGACTTGTTCTCGCCCTTGATGTAGGCAAGCCGGTGGGGGGTGTACAGCCGGGCGAAGGAGTCGCGCAGCCCCGCCCCGGCCTGTTCGTCGAACTCCGGGCGGTAACCCTGCCATCGCGGCGGGGTCGGGTCGCTCACCTGACGAACCCCTGCTCCCGCTCGATCTCGACGAGGCTCGCGGTGGGCTGGGCGATGGCCCCGAGAATCTCCGCGACGACCTCATCGACCGTCAGGCCGCGGCGTTCGGTGCCGTCACGCAGCCGCAGGCTCACCAGCCCTGCCTCCACGTCCTTGTCGCCGGCAAGCAGCATGAAGGGCACTTTCTGCTGCTGCGCCTTGAGGATCTTCTTTTGCATCCGCTCGTCCGCGGTATCGACCTCGACCCGCGCTCCCCCGGCCCGCAGCCGAGCCGCGATGTCTTCCAGATAAGGCCTCGTGGCGCTCGGCGATGGGGACACCGACCACCTGCACCGGCGACAGCCACGGCGGAAGGGCGCCGGCGTAGTGCTCGAGCAGGATCGCAAAGAAGCGTTCGACGCTTCCGAAAAGCGCCCGGTGAATCATGTACGGACGCTTCCGGGTGCCGTCGGCAGCCTGGTATTCGAGGTCGAAGCGCTCCGGGAACTGAAGGTCGACCTGCAGGGTGCTCATCTGCCAGCGGCGGCCGATCGCATCGCGGACGTGCACATCGATCTTCGGGGCATAGAACGCCCCCTCACCTTCGGCGACGACATAGCTCAGACCCACGGTCTCGAGGGCGTTGCGAAGCGCCTCGGTGGCGGTGTCCCACTCCTGCGGCTCGCCGACGTACTTGTCCGGCCGGGTCGCAAGCTCCGCCTCGAACTCGGTCAGCCCGAAGTCGCGCAGCAGCGACAGGATGAAGTCGAGGAGCGTGACGAGCTCGGAGTTCAGCTGCTCCGGGGTGCAGAAGATATGGCTGTCGTCCTGGCTGAATCCGCGGATGCGCGTGAGCCCGTGCAGGACGCCTGACTTCTCGAAGCGGTAGACCGTCCCGAACTCGAAATAGCGCTGCGGCAGCTCGCGATAGGACTTGCCCCGGGCCTTGTAGATCAGGATGTGCATGGGGCAATTCATCGGCTTCATGTAGTACGTCGCACCGTCCATTTCCATGGGCGGATACATCCCCTCGCGGTACCACTGAAGGTGACCCGAGGTCTGGAAAAGGGTCTCCTTCGCCAGGTGCGGGGTGGTGACGAACGAGTAGCCGGCGGCCTCATGGCGCATCCGGCTGTACTCCTCCATCACCCGGCGCACCAGCCCGCCCTTGGGATGCCAGACCGCGAGTCCGGCGCCGATCTCGGTGGGGAAGCTGAAGAGATCCAGGTCGGTGCCGAGGCGGCGGTGATCGCGCTTCTCCGCCTCTTCCAGCTGAGTCAGATGAGCATCCAGCGCCGCCTTGGACTCCCACGCCGTGCCGTAAATGCGCTGCAACTGCGGGTTGTGCTCGCTCCCCCGCCAGTACGCGGCCGCGGTACGCATGAGCTTGAACGCGGGGATATAGCCGGTGTTGGGCACGTGCGGCCCACGGCAGAGGTCCTTCCAGACCCGCTCTTCGTGTTCGCCCTTGCGGCGCAGGTTGTCATAGATCGTCAGCTCGGTGCCGCCGGTCTCGACAGCCTCCTCGGCCGACATTCCGTCGCCGCCGCCCTTGATCCCGATGAGCTCGAGCTTGTACGGCTCGGCCGACAGCTCGGTCCGGGCCTCCTCTTCGGTGACGACGCGACGGTGGAAACGCTGGCGTTCCTTGAGGATCGCCTTCATCCGCTTCTCGATGTTGGTGACGTCTTCGGGGGTGAACGGGCGCTCGACGTCGAAGTCGTAGTAGAAGCCATTCGTAATTGGCGGGCCGATCCCGAGCTTGGCGTCCGGGAACAGGTCCTGCACCGCCTGCGCCATCACGTGCGCCGTCGAGTGGCGGATAATCGAGCGGCCCTCTTCGGAGTCGGCCGGAATCGACTCGATGACGTCGCCGTCCTCCGGGTGAAAGGCGAGATCCTTGATCGAGCCGTCACCGACCCGGACGGCAACGGCCCCCTTGACGCCGGCCACGCCGAAAGCTTGCCCGGCGGTCGCGCCGGTAGGGACGACGTGAGGAGCTTGGTCAACGGTCAGGCGGATCTCGGACACGCCGCTGAGCGTACCGAGGACGGCTTTGACAAGCGCACCGGTTTCCCCCAGCGTGCTGCCCATGACGCAACCGACGCCCGGCGAAGGAACGAAGGCCCACCCCTGGGAGCTCAAGACGCCGCCCGGCTCGTCCGCCTACCTGATGTATCGCGACGAGGAGGCCGGCAATCTGGTCTGCGTCGTAGGCAAGACCACGCTCGGCTACCAGCTGCGCGCCATCGACGATCTGCACCAGATGCTGAAGGCTCACGGCGATTGGATGCCACTCGGAAGCGCGGACGAGCAGAAGCCCGCGGCGGAGGGCACCGTCGAGGCGTGGGCCCGGTCCGACAGCAATCCGGTCGGCGGGTGGTACGGCACCAAGAAGGGTCTGCGCGGACGGTTCGGGATGTACATGCCGCCGCTGCTCGAGGCGCTGGGCCTTGCCGAGCTCGAGCACAACCCGCGTAACAACCGAATGCGGGCCCGCTGAGAACCCGCGCACGTGGCTCCGGTGGGCGTAGCAGGTTTCGAACCTGCGACCTCTCGCGTGTGAAGCGAGCGCTCTCCCGCTGAGCTATACGCCCGGATGCAGTCGCTCACGCTACTACGGCGGCACCGACCCCCGGCCTGTGGATAACTGCGGGAATGATCATCGGCAACCCCTACCGTCGCGTTAGTGACCCCGGTCCGCCCCCTCACCCGATCCGCTCGGCTGCTGCCTGAGCTCGGATCGGCCGAGCCGATCGAGATTGCGGCCGCCCCTTCCGAGCCTGAGGCCGAGCGGGGATGGCTCGCAGCGTTGCTTCCAGGCCTGTCGGCGCTCGGGATGTTGGGGTTTGCGCTGCTGTCGCCGAACGTGCTGATCATCGCCCTGTGTGGAGGGGTGGCCGTGTTGAGTGTGGTCGGGGGGGTCTGGTCGGCCCGTCATCAGCGGCAGCGGCGGGCCAGGCTGTGGGAGCTGCGACGTGGGCGCTACTTGGCGCATCTGGCAGCCTGCGAAGCCACCCTGACCGCCGCCGCAGACAGGCAACGCGAGCATGCATCCGCAGCCCATCCGGCGCCGCACCAGCCGGTCGATGATCGGCTCTGGGACCGGCGGCCCGGCCACGAAGATTTTGGTCGCGTCCGGCTCGGGATCGGTCGAGCGCCGGCTCGCCGTCGGCCCAGACTCCGTTCCGCCGCCGGCGACCCCGACGGCGATCCGGAGCTTTTGCGCCGGGCAGCAGGTGTCTTCGCGCGACATGGCGCCGTGGACGATTCGCCGGTAGCGCTCGACGTTGCGGGCAGTCCCGCCGTCATCGCGTCCTTCGATCGAATGACGCTCCTGCGGGCAGTGATCGTGTCGCTGACGCGAAGCCACGGGCCGGATGTATTGCGTCTGCACGCGCTCGTCCCGGCTGCCGAAGTTGAGTGGCTGAGTCGGCTCCCACACGCCGGCTGCGTCACCCAAGACCCGAGCGAACTGACCCGCCAGATGCAAGCGCTGCTACGAGACCCGGGCTCCCACGCCGATGACGCGCCCCACCAGGCGGTGGTGCTGGGGTCCAACCAAGCTGGATCCCAGGCCGCGCTCCAAACCCTGGCTTCCGTTCTGAGTCGGCATCCGGCGGCCCGGGTGTCGCTGCTCGCACTCTCCTTACCGGGCTGCACCGCAGCATCCCCCGTGACGAGTGTCGCTTCGCACGACGGCAATGGAGGGCTGATGGTCTCGCGGTCCGGGGATCAGCCTGGGTTGGTGCTGGTCGCACATCCGGATGCGGTCACCCATGCACAGGCGCAGCACTATGCCGAAGCGCTGGCCGGCTGCCGCCTGGCCGACGAAGTCCCTCGCGCCAACAACTCCCCGTTGTTACTGGCCGATTTGTGGGACAGCGCGTCCGTTGCCACGAGTCATCCGTTACGCATCCCCTTGGGCCGCGACGACGACGGCACTGCGGTCACGCTGGATCTGCGGGAAGCGGCCCGCGGCGGCGACGGTCCTCACGGACTCGTCATCGGATCCACCGGGACGGGCAAGAGTGAGCTGCTGCGCACGCTGTTGATCGCGGCTGCCCACCAGTCGTCGCCGCAGGAGCTGGCCTTCCTACTGGTCGACTACAAGGGCGGGGCCGCTTTCTCCGAGCTGGCCCGGCTACCGCATACGGCCGGACTCGTGACCAACCTCAATGCGGATGCCCACGGCATCGACAGGTTGGCCGCGTCTCTGCGAGCGGAGCTGCGGCGCCGCCAGCGGGTGCTTCGCGAGGCGGGCGTCGACGACATCGAGGCATACCGCGTGCGCGCTGCGGGAGACCCGGCCACGACCCCGACACTTACCCGGCTGCTTGTGGTCATCGATGAGTACGCGGAACTCATCGAGGAATCGCCCGAAGTCCTCGATGTCCTGATGTCGCTGGGCCGGCTGGGACGCAGTCTCGGCATTCATCTGTTGCTGGCTTCCCAGCGGCTCGACGACGGCCGGCTGCGGGGGCTCGACGCCCATCTGCGCTTTCGAGTGTGCCTGCGGACGGCGAGCGCGGCCGAATCTGTCGCGGTCATCGGAGCGCCGGTGGCGGCCCGATTGCCGGCCGCACCTGGCTGGGCCTGGCTCAGCCGAGATGGCACGCTCACCAGGCTGCGCGTCGCGCTGGTGGACCATCCCGGCGAGGCAGTGAACGCCGAACTGCTCCGGCTACCGGTCCACAGCGCCACGGCGAGCCCCCCGGTCGCGCCGGTGTGCCTACCCGAGCTGCCGACCATATTGACGCTTGACAGCGCAAAGCCTTCGAACGCGTCGCGTGAGCCCTGGAAAGCCGCTATCGGGCTGGTCGATCTCCCCGAGCTCGGGGAGCAGCGCCGGTTGACGTTTGACCTGACCGGGCCGGTCGCCAACCTCGCCGTCGCCGGTGCGCCGCGCAGTGGGCGATCAACGCTGCTGGCAAGCGTCGTCGCCGCACTAGCCGAGTCCACGTCGCCGCAGCAATTGGCGATTCACGTCATCACCGCGGGACCGAGCCTGCTCACCTCCATCGCCGGGCTGCCGCACGTCGGCACGGTGGCCACCACGGGCGAGCTTGCGGGTCGGATCATCACGGCGATGGCCGACACCGTCGCGCGCCGGCAGTCGGCGGCCGAGGAGTCGCACTCCCGCATCCTGCTGGTCGTCGACGACGTGGCGGCGGTCCTGCGGTTCGATGACATCCTCACCGAGCAACTGTCGAAGATCGCGACCGCTGGGTTGTCAGTGGGAGTGTCCGTCGCGCTGAGTTGCGGACGCTGGACCGAGCTTCGAAACGGCCTGCGAGAGAGCGTCGGCAGCCGCTGGGAGCTGCGCATGAACGACCCGGCCGACTCGATGCTTCCGCAGCTCGCCAGGCGGATGCCCCGCCAGATTGCCGGCCGGCTGCTTACCGGCGACGGCAGCTGGGCTCAGGTCGCGCTGCCGAGAGGGGACGGCGTCTGTGCTTTGGACGGGCTGGCGGAGTCGTTGGGAGAGCTGGTTGCGGGGCTCGCGCGGCGCGGCGGACCAGCCGTCCGACCGATTCAGCTGCTGCCCGACCTGGTAGCGGCCCGGGCGTTGCCGCCGGCCTCCAGACACCGCGTCGCCATCGGGGTCAGCGGCACCTCATGCGACCCGGTCGAGGTCGGTCTGGCCCCCGGTGACCACTTGCTGGTGCTGGGAAATTCCGGGAGCGGACGCAGCGGCCTGCTGCGTTCGATCGGCTGGGCCGCTGCCGGCTGGGGAGCGCGCGTTTGGATCATCGATCCGCGGCGAAGCATGACGATTCCCGGCGTCTGCGCCTACCGCCGGGCGCACGTTCCGGGTGACGTCGTGGCGCTGCTCGAAGATCTGACGGCTGCCTGTCTTCAGGCAGCCGATGGGGAGGGGCGAGCCGGTCGTGGCGAAAGTCAGTTACTCGTTATCGACGACCTCGAACTCGCCGCCGGCCCACGCACCGCGTCCGCTTTTGCCGCGCTGTCGGAGCTGCTGCCCTTCGCCGTCGACGTCGGACTGTCAGTGGTGGTGGCCCGTCGGGTGAGCGGGAGCAGTCGCGCCGCCTTCGACCCGTTTCTGGCACGACTGCTCGAGCTGTGCGAGACCGGCGTCCTACTGTCCGGAGACCCGGCAGAGGGACCGGTGATTGGTGGGCTACGACCCCGGGTCCGGCCGCCAGGCCGCGGCCAGCTGGTGCTGGGGGGTGAGCCGGCCGCCGAGATTCAGAGCGCCTGGCTCGAGCACGGTTCCACCCAGCAGAGCGATTGGGCGATTGCGGCGGAAAAGGTACAGCAGCGAGCAGCGGGCTGGTGGTGATACCGGCGGATGCTCAGGAATCACTCAGGTGGACGCGATTCCATAGGGCTTCGGGTGGGCACAGACAAGCTAAGACAACACAGCGCAACTGCTCATCGGCGTTGCCCGATACCGGAGGCCAGTATGAATGCCCGACCTGACCTTGTTACGACAGATCTGTCGTTGCATCTGGTCGTCCCGGGTGGAGCAGCACTCCCCGTGAGTGCGGAATTTCGTTACGAAGCCGCCGACCCTTACGCCGTACACGTCGGCTTTCGCACCGGTGGAGACGAGGTCGTCGAGTGGACCTTCGCTCGACAGTTGCTCGCCGACGGTGTGACTCATCCGGTTGGCGAAGGAGACGTTCAGGTCTGGCCAAGTGCCGATGACGGGGCACACTCCGTCTGCCTGTCCTTGTCGAGCCCGTCGGGCTCAGCCCTTTTTGAGATGCCTCTTGGCGGGCTGGTCGAATTCCTGACCCGCACCTACGCCGCCGTCCCCACCGGCCTCGAAGGCGATTTCGTCGACCTCGATGCAGAGCTCGCGCTGCTGGTGTGGGGGGACCCCCAGACCTGAGCCGTTGACGACTCCGAGGTCCACGGTCGGGCAAACGGCCCACAGGGTGGTTCGCTCCGCGTCGCGCCGTCAGCTAAGGTGAGCCGAGCACAGCCCGAGAGGGCAGCGCGGACGTGGCTCAGCTGGTAGAGCATCACCTTGCCAAGGTGAGGGTCGCGGGTTCGAATCCCGTCGTCCGCTCGGTATCTAGAGGAAGCCAGGTCAGCCGGCTCACCTCACCCGGCGGAGTGGCCGAGTGGCTTAGGCAAGGGCCTGCAAAGCCCTGTACGCGGGTTCGATTCCCGCCTCCGCCTCTTTCACGGTTGCACCGTCTATTTTGCGTGTCGCCGGTCATGGTGACCCCACCGCCGGTGCGGTCGCTTGTCTTAAGTCGCCGACTCCGAGATTCTCGCGTTGGGTAGCAACGACCTATTCGGACACCGCGTTGTCCGAGGCGGCCGAAGCGCACGGGGGACGGGGAACTCATGAAGATCCGTAGCACGAGGGGCGCACACGCGAAGCCACCGTCAAAGGGCGTTCGCCGCGCCTTGCTGGTAGTGACAGGCGCAGCAGCCCTCATCGCATTACCGCTGGTCGCGCCGATTTCTGCAGTCGCCACCGGGACTCCGACGCTGAGCGGCACGGGTGTGATCACGCTGATCCATGCCGTCCCCGGACTGGTGGCCGATGTCGCGGTGGACGGCAAGACGGTACTGACGGGCTTCACCTCCTCCCGCGTCACCGACCCGGTTACTCTGAGTGCTGGCTCGCACACGGTCACGCTCAAGGCGGACAACGGGCCGAATGCGGGAAAGATCGTGCTACGTGCACCGTTGGACATCGTCGCCGGCACCACCTCCACCGCAGTTGTCGGCCTCACCCCGAGCGGACAGCCCAAGGCTTTCGTCTTTCCCGAGATGCCGATTCCGGTGCCGGCGGGCAAAGCCGGCGTGGTGATCCGACACGTCGCCGACAGTGGCCCCGTCACGTTGACCGTGGACGGCTCGGTCCTGCCGATCGGTGCGTTGTCGAACGGATCGAGCATCACCACCAACGCCCCGGCGGGCACTCACCAGGTCGTCGTGAAATCGGCTACGGGTACTACGGAACTTGGCGCCCAGCCGGCCACGCTGCAGGCGGATCGGGTGACCACGCTCTACCTGATCGGTGACCCGAAAGCCCAGACGATGTCCTGGCTGGCCACCAGCCGCCTGGCCTCCTCCCTGACCTCGCTGAGCGCGATCCCGACAGGAGACGGCAGCACGGCCAAGCCGTTGATGACTGACCGGGCCAGTGTCTCGGTTGGCGCCGCCGCGGCGATCGCAGCGACAATGGGGGCCGCCGCATTTCTGATCACGCGCAGGAGAGCCCGCCAAGGTGCCGTCGCATAGGAGGCCGCCGAACAAGCGAACGCCGATCTACACGGCGATCGTCGTGGCAGTGGCGGTGTTCGCAGCGATCCTCGGCTTCGGAGGCGGTTCGAAAGGCGACTCTCCAGCGGCGAAGACCAGCGCCGGGCCGTCCGCTGCGCCCGGATCGGCGAGCACTCCGCACCCCACTCATACGGCGAGCCCGAAGCCGACTGTGACACCGACTCCTCACCCGAGCCCGTCCGCGACGTCGACCGGGCTGGGCACTTCCAGCGCCACGCTCGGCGCGCTGGCCGAACGCGCCCGTTCACGGCCCGTCCGGATCCGAATCCCGGCGCTCAAGGTCGACGCCCCGATCGTCGCAGCGAATGTGGACCCGTCCGGGGCGCTCGAGGTTCCGGACAACGTCGAGCAGGCCGCCTGGTATCAGGCCGGCGCAGCTCCTGGCCAGCTGGGAACGGCGATCGTCGCCGCCCACGTCGACTACCAGGGCAAGCTCGGCCTCTTCAACGGACTTCACACGCTCCCGAAGGGGGCCGTCATTTACATCACTGACGTGGCCGGCACGGTCCGGCAGTTTCGGGTGATCGGCGGCACGCTCGCCCCCAAGAATGACCCCAGCACCGTGCAGGCGCTCGCGGCCGCATCAGCAGGGTCCGGTCGTCCGCGGCTGGCGCTCATCACCTGCGGCGGCGACCTGGACTCCGCCAAGCACACCTACTACGACAACTACGTGCTGCTGGCGGACATTTGAGCCGTTACCGAGTCCTGAGCGGTGCTTTCGGTCGTGTAACTTCTGACCTGCGCTAGCGCGCGCCGGGCGATTAGCTCAGGGGGAGAGCGCTTCCCTGACACGGAAGAGGTCGTAGGTTCAAATCCTACATCGCCCACAGTAAAACAGCAGGTCAGAGGCCCATCTCGCGCGGCGGGGTGGGCCTCAGTCGTTGTTCAGGCCGGTCTACAGGCCCTCAGAGTTGTTGATCTTGCGAACCTGAGCGGTGGCAGACGACTCCACGAAGACATCGCCGTGTCAGCGGGCAAAGGCCGCGTCGGCGCTGTCGTGGCGGTGGCCGTACCGGTCACTACCCGAGTCCGAGGCTCAGCTGAAGCAGGCGGCGAGGAAGTCCATCAGCTTGGGGGTCACGAGGGTGTCGTTCGGCGAGCCGATGATTGTGGTGAGGTCGGCGTGCTCGAGGGCGCGGACGTCGAGGACCGTCGTCGGCACGCCGGCAGATTGCAGAGCGGCGATAAAGGCAAGGTGCTGCTGCGTACGCCAGTCGGTGCCGCGGGCGGCGATGAAGAACTTGGGGATGCCTTTGCCCGCCGCGACATGGTTGATGGGCGACGCGTCTGCCCAGACTGCTGGATCGGTCCCGAAGGCGTCGGTGTATGTGGGCCGCCACTCGGGGGGCGACGTCGTGGCACCTGCCGTTACGTCGTAGCCCTCGCCGTCCATCGACCCGGCGCAGCGGATGGTGCTCAAAGGCAGGCCGTGCGCGCCGAGGTAACGCTGGTCGGTCGAGAGGGCGGCGGTGATGCCGCCGCCCGCGCTATGGCCGAGCACGCCAATTTTGCCGGTGTCGACGCCTATCTCGGATCCGTGATTGGCGAGCCAGGCGACAGCTGCCGCGGCGTCCCTGTTGTGCACGGGGTATTGGGGTGCGGGTGGTGTGAGCGACTTGTTGGTGAGCCGGTAATTGAGGCTGGCGAAGACGTAGCCGGCGTTATTGAACAATTTCACCTTGTCGGCCATGTATTCGGACTTGTCGCCTCCAGCCCAGCCGCCGCCGTGTATCCAGACGACGAGCGGACGGTCGGCGCACTTGCCGTGCGCGTCGGCCGGGGGCGTGTAGATGTCGACGCTCGTCAGGTTCGGATCTACGCCCTGGACCGTCTCGTACCGGTACGTACCTGAGGAGGCGCACCCAAGTAGCCGCTTGGCAGCGGCACCCTCGGAAGTCTTGCCGCACGAGGCGACGACGACCATTAGCACGAACAACAAGACCCACACGCGCGGGCGACCCTGACCCAATCGCCGCACGCGCCGTTGTCGTACGGGCAATTCGCCACGACGACCGCACAACGGCAGAGTGCCGTTGCAGTCGGTCGGTACGCGCATCCGGCGCTCCGATCTCTCCTGGACGTAGCGGCGGATGAGGAGGTGACTCGATCGAGGCACGAGAACGGTCACAGTCAAACACTGCTGGCGGAACTGAGGTTGCACTCAACCGCCACAGCGTCGGTCTACTAGCTGGCTGCGGGCGCCAGTGCCCCGAAGCGCAGCCGGTAGGACAGGGCGATCATGCTCTTCGGTAGGGACCACGGGTCCCCTGAAAGTAGGACAGGAGCTCTCATGGGAATCAGTTCGTTCGGTGTCAACAAGCCAGCGCTTGGCGGTGGTCTCGCTCTTATGGGCGTCGGCGCGGCCGCGTTCGTAGCCGGCGTTGCTATCTGCAGTTTCGCTGCGGCGTCAGTAGTTCGCGACCGACTTGTTCAGTGGCAGCAAGACTCGTCTTTGCCTCCCCCCACCGAACTGGCGCAGCATCACTTGAAACGCGCTGCGGCAGCGACGGGGGCCAGCGTGAACGCATGGCGCAACGGCATCCCAGAACAGACCTCGACGGAATAGGAAACCCCGCCGCGGCCCGTGTCGGGGCAGCTGCGGGGCTTGCGAGTGGCGGGGCCAGGCTGCCCATGCGCCCAGGTCAGTCATGAGTTGAGCCCGATCAACGTCGGCGCGGCTTCCGTACGCGACCAGGGCGTAGATGACAGCGATGGCGATGCCGATGTAGACCAACGACCACACGGGGTAGTACGGCATCCACCAGATCGCGCCCGCCCTTGCTGGTCGGGCGCTGCCGGAATGCCTCGCTCACAGAGTTCAGCCAGGTCTCAGGTGCGTCACAGACCCAGGTTGATTGCCGTTCGGCATTCAATTCGACCGAGCCTGTCCGATGGGTCTACGCGCCCGCCACGGGCCGCACCGGGCAATTGCCGCTGACCTGCCTCATTCCCGGTGACCGCGATCTCAGTGGGCAGGAGCTGGAATTTGGCAGGTGGCGCGGCCCGGGATCACCGGCCGCCATCGGGTCAATCGCCTCACCAGCTGGTGTCGTGAAGGATGATCATGACCGGCGTACTCAGTCGTTTGCGTGTGCCGACTCGCAGGCTCTTCACTCCCGTCAAGCTGCTGCTCGTTGCTTTGGTGAGCTGCGCTGCAGTCATTACTGGCTGCCAGACGAGTCAAGGCACGTTCTCGCCCATCAACGGTGCAAACCGGCCCACCCCGATCTTGGGCTACACCAACGGAAATCTGCCGGCGTCGCAGCTGTACACGTACACCAGCGATTGCCAGGTCTACAAGCCGGCCGCCGGCTCTCTTGTCAACATGATTGCGGCTGCCCGCGCGGACGGCGTCACCCTGACTCCGGTCCAGTGCTACCGCGACTACGCCAACCAGGAGTACTGGCGTACCTACTGGTGCAACCGCGGCCTGTGCGAGAACGCCGCCACCCCTGGATACAGCAACCATGGCTGGGGCAAAGCAGCGGACTTCGCCGACCAGGACGGCAGCCTGAATTGGGGCTCACCCGGCTACCAGTGGCTCGTCGCGCACGCCGGTGAATGGGGCTGGAACCACCCGGCCGGCGTCAACGAAGCCTGGCACTGGGAGTGGGTCGGCGACGGCGGAACCATGCACGGTTACTCGGTACGCGCCGACCTCATGACCTGGGCACCCCTGACGCCCTGAGCTCGCCCTCATCTCACCGTGAACTCGCCCTCGTCCAACGAGCTTTACTCCAGGCCGCGCTTGCCCGGGGTCCAGAAGGGTTTGACGACGATCGAAGTCTTGGCAGACCAGCCTCGTTCATCGATGAAATGCCGCCGGACCGCCGCGCAAGTCTTGGCCTCACCAGCGACATAGGCGACGCCTGCCGCGTCGGGCAACCGCAGGCCGCGAACGGCCGCGAGCAAAGACGGGGAGTTCTCGGCGGGCCCGCCGACGCGTTCCGACCATGACAGGTCGCTCCCCCGCGGCAGCGACAGCCGGTCCGCCGCATCGACCTCCAACGCGCCGTAAACGGGCACCTCTTCACCGATGGCGCGCAGCATGGCCCCGAAGGCGACCTGGGCCGTCTCCTCGCCGATGAACACGTGATAGGCCCCGTCACGCACGACGAACTTGCCCTCGGGTCCGCTGAAAGCCACCTCGTCTCCGACGGCCACCCGCTGCGACCAACGGGCACCCGGCCCGTCGCCATGATCAAGAACGCACAGGTCGAGAGTGGCTGCGTCCGGATCGAATGACCAGACCGAGTAGGTACGTAGCGCGTCGCGGAATGCACCGCGGACCGTGGCGAACGAAAAGAGGTCGTTCACGAGCACGCGTATCTGCTGACCCGCCACCCATGACGCGGCAGCCACCCCAGGTCCCGCGAGCCGCACCCGCTTCATCCGTGCGGCGACCTGCTCGATCTCGGTCACTGTCGAGCGCACGAAAAGGCGGTCGAGCAGGCGGCCGCCCCGCACGGCTGCTGGTGTCACGGTCAGTCGGTGGTGCGACGTCGGTAGAGCGAAACCGCGAGCGGGGCAAAGACAGCCAGCAACACTGCTGACCACAGCAGCGTGGCGGTCACCGGGTGTTGCATCGGCCAGGCGTTGATCGACGCAGATGGATTCGGGTTGCCGAACAGCTGGCGGGCGGCCGTCGTCACGGCGCTCACCGGATTCCAGTCGGCGATGGTCCGCAGCACCAACGGCATGTGCTGGGTCGGCACCAAAGCGTTGGAGACGAAAGCCAGCGGAAACAGGATGACGAGGCCCACCCCCTGGGCTGATTCCGGGCCTTTGCTCACCATCCCGAGGCAGGCGCAGCCCCACGACAGCGAATAGCTGAAGAGCAGGAAGAGCCCGAAACCAGCGAGGGTGTAAAGGAAGCCGCGCTCGGGTCGCCACCCGATGGCCAGCCCCGTGAGGGCCACGATCAGGGAACAGAGTGCGGCCGTCATCAGGTCGGCGATGGAACGCCCGACGAGCACCGACGGGCGCCACATCGGAAGCGTTCTGAACCGGTCGATCACGCCGCTGTTGAGGTCCGTGCTGAGGCCGACCGCGGTCCCCATGGCCGAGGTGGTCAGGTTCAGCGCCAGCAACCCGGCGATGGCGAAGTCCTTGTAGCTGCCGCCGCCAGGAAGGGTGACGCCGGCCCCGAAGACGTAGACGAACAACAGCGTGAAAAGGACCGGCTGCACCGTGACATCGGAAAGCTGCAGCGGCTCCCTGGCGATGTGGACGAGATTGCGCCCGGTGAGCACCACGACGTCATTGAGCCTGCGCAGCGGCCCGGCCGAAGCCTTCGGACGGCCGACGGCAGCGCCGCGTTCGAGCGTGGTCGCGGTCATGACAGCGCTCCCTGCAGATCAGACTCCGCGGATTGCAAGACGGCTTTGTCCGTCGGCTCCGTGGTGGGGTGTCCGGTCAGGGCGAAGAACACATCGTCGAGGGAAGGCTGACGAACCTCCACGTCGTCGACGAGAACACCGGCCGCGTCCAGGGCTCGTACGACCGTGGTGGCCAGGCCGCTGACACCGCTCACCGGCGCCCGGAGCCGGCGGCCGTCGTGGCTGACCTGAACCGGCCCCGCGACAAAAGGCTCCAGGGCTGCTGCGGCAAGAGGCTGGCTCTCGCTGAGCGTGATCTCCAGCCGCGCTCCCCCGATGTCGGCCTTGAGCTCAGCAGCTGTACCGCCGGCGATCACATGACCGTGATCGATGACCACGATCCGGTCGGCGAGCTCGTCCGCCTCGTCGAGGTACTGGGTGGTCAGCAGGAGCGTGACGCCGTCAGCGACGAGCTCTCTGATCACGCCCCACATGCGCACCCGGCTGGTGGGATCGAGGCCGGTCGTTGGCTCGTCGAGAAAGAGCACTGGTGGACGGGTGACCAAGCCGGCGGCGAGATCGAGCCGGCGGCGCATGCCCCCGGAATAGCCCTTGAGGACGCGGTCGGCGGCCCCCGCCAGATCGAAGCGGTCGAGCAGCTCCCCCGCCCGGACCCTGGACTGGCCGCGGCTCAGGCCACTCAGGCGTCCGACCATCACCAGGTTCTGCCGCCCGGTCAGGACCTCATCGAGCGTGGCGTCCTGCGCCGTGACCCCAATATTGCGCTGCACGGCGGCGGCCTCGCGCACCACGTCGTGGCCGGCGACCCTGGCGGACCCACCATCTGGACGCGACAGCGTCGTGAGGATCCGCACCGCGGTCGTCTTTCCGGCGCCGTTCGGTCCAAGAACCCCGAGGATGGCGCCGGCCGGGACCTCCAGGTCAAGTCCGTCGAGCGCGACCGTCGAACCGAATCGCTTCGTGAGGCCGTGCGCTTCGATCATCAAAGCGTCTGTCACGAGTTTCCTTACCGGTCGTCAAGCTAGTGGTGGTCGTAGCCTGCTTTCTAGCTAGCCGGTTGTCAAGTAAGGTAGCCCGACTATGCGACCCGTAGGGAAGCCGGCCCGCGGCGGACGCCCTCGTGGCTCCACCCGTGAGCGCATCCTCGACATCGCCCTGGAGCTCTTCAATGAGCAGGGGTATGACAAGACGTCGCTACGGGAGATCGCCGAGCGGCTCGGATTCACCAAGGCGGCGCTCTACTACCACTTCGAACGCAAGGAAGACATCCTCCTCGAGCTGCACCTGCGCCTGCATGAGCTCGGCCGCGGCGTCCTTGACCGGCTGGACAGTGCCGGTGTCGCTGCCCAGGACACTGCTACCTGGTCAAAGCTGATCGACCAGTTCATCGACCAGGTAGTGGCCAACCGGGAGCTCTTCCTGCTGCACGAGCGCAACCACAACGCCTTCGAGCAACTCGAGAAGAGCGAGCACCACCAGGCCGAGCATGACGACCTCGAGGCCCAGCTGCGTCAGTTCCTGGCGTCTCCTGCGATCCCGCTGGCCCTTCGAGTCCGGATGGCGTGCTCCATCGGAGCTGTCTTCGGAGCTCTCGTCGGCGCCGGCGAAGCCTTCGGCAAGGTCGACATCTCCGAGATCGCCGAGATCGTCCGCGAGGCCGTGCACGGCTTGCTGGCTCCCACGTCTCAGCAAGAGATCGGCGCCTGAGCGCAGCGTTTCTCGTCACCCATTCGCCGTTTGTCCACAGACCCCAGCGAGACTGGCCATGGCAGCCGCCGTCTCTATATGGTCGAACACAGATTCGATTTCGAGGGGGATGGATGCCAGGCGATGACAAGATGCTCGAGCGGGTACGCCGCTTGCTGGCCAAGGCCGAGGGGGCCACTACAGAGGCCGAGCGCGACGCGTACAACGGCAAAGCCGCAGAGCTCATCGCCCGGTACGGGATCGAAGAAGCCCTCCTCGCCGCCAAACAGTCCCAGCCTCAGGCCGCGGGCGACCGGATAGTCGACCTCGACCCTCCCTACGCGCGGGACAAGGGCTCCCTGCTGGCCTCGGTCGCGAGTCCGCTGGGGGTACGGGCCGTGCTGCGTACCGGGCGCGCCGGCCCGGCCGGCACCGTGTCCTTGTCGATGCACCTGTTCGGCATGGAGTCAGATCTCACCCGGGTAGACCTGCTCTACACCTCCCTGCTGGTGCAGGCTGCCCACGGGCTCGCGATTGCCCGGCCGCGGGATGCCCGCGAGTCCGTGGCGGCTTACCGGCGGTCCTGGATGATCGGATTTGCTTACACGATCGGCGAGCGGCTCATTGCCGCGGAGGCCGCCGTGCGAGCCGAGGCGGAGGCAGCCCAGTCGGCCGGTAGCGCCTCCGGACCCGGCGGTGCAGCCGGACCCTCCGTCAGCCTGGTGCTGGCCGATCGGGCCGCCATCGTCGATCGGGAGGTCGAGCAGACATATCCGCGGTTACGCAACGCGCCGCGACGGCAGCTGTCGGGCAGCGGTTCTGCCGAGGGTGCGGCGGCTGGGCGCCGGGCTGACCTCGGGGGCAAACGGCTGAGCCGACGCGGGCGATCGGCCTTGCACTAGCCTGGCCCGCGAAGGTGCGGCACGACGCCAGCATCAGGCCGGCGAGCGTGGGAGCGTGAATGAGAATCCTGTTGCTTGCACCGCCTGGGGCGGGCAAAGGCACTCAGGGCAAGCGGCTTTCTGAGCTGTTCGACATCCCGCACATCTCCACCGGAGATCTGTTGCGCGAGCATGTGGAGCGCGGCACCGAGGTCGGGCGCGACGTCCGGCGCCAGCTCGACGCCGGTGAGCTGGTATCCGATGAGCTGGTTCTTCGCATGGTGGCCGAAGCTCTCGAAGAAGCCCGCGAGGCGGGTGGCTACGTGCTGGACGGCTTCCCGCGCACGGTGCAGCAGGCCATCGAGGGCCACGAAGAAGCGGAGAAGATCGGCATGGAGGCCCAGGTCGCCGTCTTTCTGGCGGCGGACGAGCCCGAGCTGATCAGCAGGCTGCTGCAACGAGCCATCGAGGAGGGCCGCACCGACGACACCGAAGAAGTGATCTGCCAGCGCATGGCCACCTACAAGCGCGAGACCGAGCCTGTGATCGATCACTACCGGCAGCTTCACATCCTGGTAGAAGTCGACGGCATGCAGCCGATTGAGCAGGTCACCGATGACATCGTCGACAAGTTGAAAGTGCTGCTGCCCGCCGAGTGAGAGCTTCAGCCGACGGGAGCGGCGATGGCCTCGAGCACGACGCTGCCCCATTCTTCGAGTAGCCGGGCGGAGTCAGCGGTATCCACGCCCTCGGCCCACAGATGAGTCATGGCCTCGGCAGGATCGGGGATGACCAATACCCAGCGGCCGTCGGCGAATATCACCTTTACCCCGTCGGTGGTGTCGGTGCGAACGGAGTCCGCCTTCAAGGCGACCTGTCGCATCACGGCGCCTTTGGCGGCCCAAGGCGTCGGCACCGAACGACGAACCACCGCCGCAGCAGGTATCCGCGCATCGATCTCGGACAGCGTCAGCTGGGTGCGTGCGATCAGCCCCGCCATCCGTACGAAAGCTGCGGTGCCATCGAGTGCCGGCGCGAATTCCGGGACCACGAAGCCGCCCCGACCGTCCGCCGCGAAAGCGACCTGCCGGCCCGCCGCGGCCTGGGTCAGGTCTTCCGGAGAGGTGGAGGTCCAGATGACATCGACCCCGTGAAACCGGCACACCTGCTCCGCGACCCGGGTGGTGGTGACCGGCAACGCCACGCGCCGCCCCCGGCTTTCAGAGGCAACAAGATCGAGCAGCACGAGCAGGGCACGTTCCTCGCGGATGAGTTCGCCGCGCTCGTTCACCAGAGCGATCCGCTCACCGACCGGGTCGAAGCGCAGCCCGAATGCCGCCCGTGAGCCGGCCACCAGCTCACCGAGGCGCTCCAGGTCACTCATCCGGCCGGCCAGCGATTCGGTGGTGGCGCTCTGATCGAGCCTGCCGTTGACGGTCAGCACGTCGACCCCAAGCCGCCCCAGAAGCCCTGGAAGTACGAGGGTTTCGGAGCCTCCGGCGCAGTCGATGACCACCTTCAGGCCCGCCTCCCGCAGGTTTCGGGTGTCGATCCGCTCGCACAGATCCTGTACGTAGGTGTCCAGCGTGCGGGTCGCGAAATGGAGCTCGGCAATCTCACCCGGGAAGGCCCGGCGGAACTCACGCCGGGTGTATATGCGCTCCAGCTTCCGGCCCGCCGCCCGGGACACATCGGCGCCCTGATCGTCGATGAAAACCAGGTCGATGCCCTGCGCGTCGCCGGGCGAGGTCCGCAGCATGATGCCGCCCACCGCCTCCGAGACCCGCACGTCCCAGCGAATGATCGGCATGGTCGAAACCTCGAGGTCGCGCACCTCGATGGCGCTCGCGGTGAGGGCGCTGATGACCGCACGCTTGAAGGCACGCGCTGCCCGCGAAGCGTCCCGGGCGACTGTGACCAGGCTGCCCTTTCGCAGCGTTGTCGCGTACGCCGTGGCGAGCCGCACGCAGAGCTCCGGAGTGATCTCTACGTTGACCAGACCACTGACCCCGCGCTGACCGAAGAGCGCGCGCTGTCCGCGGGACTCCCAAATCACGCTCTGGTTCTGCACGGTGCCCGCTTCGATCACCTTGGACGGATAGACCGCGACCCCGTCGCCGAGGATGGCCTCCTCCTCCACGACGCAGTCATCGCCGACGACCACGCCCTCGGCCACCTGCACGGCGCGCATGATGTCCGTGCGCTTGCCGACGATGCAGCCCCGCAGCGCGGCCTGCGAGCCGATGTAGGCGTTGTCGTGGACAACCGCTCGCTCCAGTAGCGCACCGCCTTTGACGACGACGTTGCTGCCCAGGACCGTGTACTCGCGTAGCACGGCTCCGGCTTCGACCTTGGCATAGCTGCCGATGTGCAGCGGTCCGGTCAGCGCGGCACCCGGGTCGACATCGGCTCCCTCCGCGACCCAGACGCCGGCGGACAGCTCGAAGCCGTCGATGTCGACGCGCACCGCTCGGTTGAGCACGTCGGCCTGCGCCCGTAGATAGGAGGCGGCGTTACCGATGTCTTCCCAATACCCTCCGGCGACCCAGCCATAGAGCGGCGCACCGGCGGCGAGTAGTCGGGGGAAGACGTCTGCGCTCCAATCGACGAAAGCGCCCGGCTCGACGAAGTCGAGCACCTCTGGCTCCATGACGTAAATGCCGGTATTGACGGTGTCGGAAAAGACCTGTCCCCAGGTCGGCTTCTCCAGCAGACGCACGATTCGGCCGTCTTCTTCGGTGATGACGATCCCGAATTCCAGCGGGTTGGGCACGCGCTTGAGGGCCACCGTGACGAGCGCACCCTTGCGACGGTGATACGCCACCAACGCACTCAGATCGAAGTCGGTCAGTGCGTCTCCCGAAATGACCACGAAGGGGTCTGCCCGCAGCGCGTCGCCGGCGTTAAGCACGCTGCCGGCGGTTCCCAGCGGGGTGCGTTCAGTGGCGTAGGAGAGGTCCAACCCGAGCTCATCACCATCACCGAAATAGGCCCGGATATGAGCGGCCAGATATTGGACCGTGACGACGGTCTCGTCGAAGCCATGTCGCTTGAGCAGCCGCAGGACGTGTTCCATGATCGGACGGTTGACGACTGGCAGCAGTGGTTTGGGCTGGTTTGCGGTCATCGGTCGCAGCCGGGTGCCTTCTCCACCGGCCATGACGACGGCGCGCATCACGCAGGCGCCCCGGTGTGCGCCGCCTCCGCAGCCCGGTCGGCCACCCGAAGCTGATGCACCTGCAGCGCGTAGAGCCCGGCCGACCACCAGTAGAGCGCGGTACCCCAGAGGACGAACGCCCATGCGATGGGCCGCGAAACGGTGGCCAGCCACCCGTCACCCGTGGTGGCAAGCAGGAACGGAAACGCGTACAGCAGGTTGAAGGTCGCGGCCTTGCCGAGGAAATGCACCGGCAGCGTGTAGCCGTAGCCCATGCGCAGCAGTACCGGAACGAAGCAGAGCAGCACCAGGTCGCGCGCCAGCAGCACGAGCAGCAGCCAGAGCGGAATGATGCCGCGGATGGTCAGCGCGATGATGGTCGACGCGATGTAGAGCCGGTCGGCAAGCGGATCGAGCAGGGCGCCGATCTTGCTGGACTGGCCCAGCATTCGCGCCAGCTTGCCATCGAGGTAGTCGGTCAAGCCGCTGACCATCAGCAAGATCAGCGCGAGCCCATCACGGTGCGGACCAAGGACGAGCCAGAGGAAAACCGGCACGCCGACCAGCCGCAGCGCCGATAGCGCGTTGGGAATTGTCAGGATGCGATCGCTGAGCTCAGGCTCCTGCGACGGGCGGACCGCCGGTGCTGGTGAGCTCACCTGGGAAACGCTAGCCTGCGCTTCCCAAATCAGCCGAAACGGCCGGTGATGTAGTCCTCGGTGCGCTTCTGGCTGGGGTTGGCAAAGATCTTGCTGGTGGCGTCGACCTCGACGAGTTGGCCGGGCTGCCCGACCCCGGTGATGTTGAAGAAAGCCGTGCGGTCGCTGACCCGGGCCGCCTGCTGCATGTTGTGCGTGACGATCACGATCGTGTATTCGTCCTTCAGCTTGCCGATCAGATCCTCGATCGTCAGCGTGCTGATGGGGTCCAGCGCCGAGCACGGCTCGTCCATGAGCAGCACTTGAGGCTGGACGGCGATCGCCCGCGCGATGCAGAGGCGCTGCTGCTGGCCACCTGAAAGCCCGGCCCCCGGCTTCTTGAGCCGGCTGCTGACCTCGTCCCAGAGACCGGCCCCGCGAAGGGAGGTCTCGACGGACTCGTCGAGGATGGAGCGCTTCTTCACGCCGCCGAGGCGCAGTCCGGAGGCAACGTTGTCGTACACCGACATGGTCGGAAAAGGGTTTGGCCGCTGGAAAACCATGCCGATCGTGCGGCGGACCGTGACCGGGTCGACGTTAGGTCCGTAGATGTCCTCGTCGTCCAGCATGATCTTGCCCTTGGTCTTTGCGCCGGGGGTGACCTCATGCATGCGGTTGATGGCGCGAAGGACGGTGGACTTGCCACAGCCTGACGGGCCGATGAACGCGGTGACGCTCTTGGGCTCGATGGTCAGCGAGACACCGTCCACGGCGTGGAAATCGCCGTAATAGCAATGCAGGTCTGACAGTTCGACTCTCTTGGCCATAACCATGGGCTCCGCTCAGGCTCGCTTGCGGGATATCAGGTAGACGCCCACCCGGGCGATGAGCTGGAACAGCATGACCAGAAGCACCAAAACCAACGCTCCTGTCCAAGCCCTGTCGATCGCTGTCGGATTATTGTTACCGGCTTCGTTGAAAACGAAAAGCGGAAGTGCGTTCTGCGGCCCTGAAAAGGGGTTCGTGTTCGTCGCCACGTTGCCAAACACGGTAAGCAGCAGCGGTGCCGACTCGCCGGCGATTCGGGCAACCGCCAGCATGATTCCGCTCACGACTCCCGGCAGCGCGTAAGGCAGGACGATCCGCTGCACCACGCGGGCGCGGGTCAGCCCGAGGGCCAGGCCGCCCTCGCGCAGGCTCGGCGGTACCAGCTTGAGCATTTCCTCAGAACTGCGCACCACCGTCGGCAGCATCAGCACCGTGAGTGCCAGCGCACCGGCGAACCCGCTGTAGCCGTAACCGAACGCCAGCACCCACGCCGCCAGGATGAATAGGCCCGCGACGATCGACGGCACACCCGTCATGACGTCGACGAAGAAGCTGATCATCCGGCCGAAGCGGCCCTTGGCGTATTCGGTCAGGTAGATCGATACCAGCAGGCCGAAGGGCACCGCAATGGCTGTCGCGATCGCGATCTGCTCGAGGGTGCCGATGATCGCGGCGGCAGCGCCGCCGCCCGGGTCGGACTCCGCAACGCCGCTCATCGAATGGGTGAAGAAGGTCCAGTCGAAACGTTTGGCGCCGTGCGCGATCGTGTAAATCAGCACGGCCGCCAAGGGGACAACGGCGGCCACGAAGGCAGCGACGGCCAGCGCGGAGACGAACCGGTCGACCGAACGCCGGCGCCCTTCCACGACTGCTGACGCGACGGACTGCACGAACAGGTACAGAAGGACGAAGAACACCAGGAAGTCGGCGCGGCCCTGGAACGGGGTGACCGCGAAGACGAGCAACGAAATGCCCACGCACACGATCGGAATCGCGATGAGCACGGGCCGGGACAGCTTGCGGGTGCTGAGCACACCCAAACCGCCGGTGGACGTGGCGTTGAGGGTCGGCGTCGTCATACGACAGCCCCCGCCGGAATCGCGCGCTTGGAGATGGCCCGGGCACCGAAGTTGACCACCAGCGTGATGATGAACAGGACCAAACCTGAGGCGATCAGCGCGCCGAGACCGATCTTGCCGGCGTCGCCGTACTGGTTCGCGATATTGGCGGCGATGGTGTTACCGCCCGGCGTGAAGATCTTCCAGACAATCTCGAAGTTGCTGGACAGCACCAGCGCTACTGCGATGGTTTCGCCGAGCGCCCGGCCGAACCCGAGCACCGTCGCGCTGGCGATGCCCGACTTGGAGAAGGGCAGCACCGACATCCGGATCATTTCCCACCGGGTCGCACCCATCGCCAGCGCCGCTTCCCGCTGGGTCTGCGGTACCTGCAAGAACACTTCGCGTGAGATCGCCGCGATGATTGGCAGCACCATCACTGCCAGCACGAGTCCGGCCGCGAAAATCGACTTTCCGAAGCCGCCCTCGGTCCCGAGGATCGGTATCCAGCCGAAATACTTCGTCAGCCATTCCGACAGCGGAATCAGCCGCGGTACCAGGAAGAACAGGCCCCAAAGGCCATAGACCACGCTCGGGATCGCGGCCAGCAGGTCGACGATGTAGCCAAAGACCTGGGCGAGCCTGCGCGGGGCGTAGTAGGCGATGAAAAGTGCCACACCGATGGCTACCGGCACGGCCATGACCATGGCGATCAGCGAGATGAAAACGGTGCCGAACGCGAGCGCAGCGATCCCGAATTCGGGATGGGGGATCTCGTCGAGGCCGTTCTTCGCCGTGATCGTGCCGTCCGGGTTCCATTGCTTGTAGGTGAAGAAGTTTGCGAGGTTCTTGTTCAGCGCCGGCACTGCCTTGAGGACCAGAAAGATCGCGATCGCGGCGAGCAGGCAGAGCAGGAGGTAGCCGGAGGCGAGGACCACGCCTCGAAAGATCTTGTCCTGGATGTCGCCGCTCGGCCGGGCCCGGTCAGCGAACCGACCACTCGTCGCACTGGTCTCGGTATGCGCGGTCATCGTCGCGCCTCGCCTCTACTTCCTGTGAAAAGTCATGCAACCAGTCTGGGAATTATGAAACGAGCCTGACAGGCAGAAAACCCGCGTCGACGCGAGTCAGCGGCCGGCGGGATGGGCCCGCCGGCCGCTGCTCAATGAGGACCGATCAGGAGATCTTCGCGACGACAGCCTGCACCTTGGTGGCCAGGGTGTCAGGCAGTTGGACATAGCCGGCGGTCGGCAGAACGGCCTGCCCGGCCGTCGACGAGGTGTACGCCAGGAAGCTCTTGACGAGGCCGGCGTCCTTCCCGCCCTTGGTGCAGGTGATCTCGTAGGTCACCAGGGTCACCGGGTAGGCGGTGCCGTCGGTGCCGCTGTAGTCGAACGTCAGCGCCAGGTCGTCGCCGGTGCCGGTCACCTTCGCCTGCGCGAGGAAGGCGGTGACTGCAGCGTCAGTCGGGGCAACGAACTTGCCACCCGCGTCGCCGACATTGGCCACGCCGAGGGCGTCCTGGGTGGCGAAGCTGCGCTCGAAGTAGCCGATGCCACCAGCCGTCGACTTCACGCCCTGCGCGACGCCCGAGGAGCCCTTGGCGCCCTGGCCACCGGGAGCCGTCCAGTTCTTGCCGACCCCGTACGTCCAAGCGCTCTTGGCGACGTTGGTGAGGTAGTTGGTGAAGTTGTACGTCGTGCCGGAGCTGTCCGAGCGGTGGAAGGTCTGGATCGTGGTGCTCGGCAGGGTCACGCCCGGGTTGTCCGCCTTGATCGCGGAGTCATTCCAGGTCTTGATCTTGCCATCGAAGATTCCGGCGATGGTGGCAGCCGAAAGGTTCAGCTTCGTGACGCCAGGAAGGTTGTAGGCGATGGCGATACCGCCGGGAGCCATCGGCAGGTCGACCGCTTCGCCGCCCGAGCATGCCTTGTCGGCGGAGGTCTTCTGGTCGGCGGTCAACGGGAAGTCCGAGCCCGAGAAGGCCGTGGTGCCGCTGGTGAAGTCGGTGACGCCCTTGCCCGACCCACCGCCTCCGTAGTTGATGACGGCGCCCTTGCAGGCGGCCTGCCAGACCTTGGCCCAGGCAGAGATGGCATTTGCCTGCGCCGTCGACCCGGAAGATGTCACGGACCCGGAGCCGTTGCAGGTGATCCCGGTGGCGTTAGCGGAGGCGCGGAGCTGCCGCCCGCGCTGGTCGGAGCCGCGGAGGATGGCGTTGAGCTGCTTCCTGAGCTGCTCGAGCCGCAAGCGGCAACCGCCATGAGCGTGCTGGCGGCGAGCGCGGCGGACCCGTACTGGCTCCAGCGACGAGTTGAACGACCCACGGTTACGTGACCTCCATGATGGCGCGACGCGCCCACGCGGGCTCGTCTGTCAGAGATCACGCTAAGAGCGGGCAACGACCGTTGAGCGACGTGACTCTGAACGGAAGGTGAACGCTCGCCGTCCGGCCACACGCGACTCTTAGGAAGCCGCGGCGTCAAAGCGGTAGCCAACGCCTCGAATCGTCACAAGGTGCCGCGGCTGTGATGGATCGGGCTCGATCTTTGCTCTCAACCGCTTGACATGGACGTCCAACGTCTTGGTATCGCCGAAGTAGTCGGCGCCCCAGACCCGATTCATGAGCTGCTCACGCGTCAGCACCCTCCCGGCGTTGCGCAGCAGCACCTCCAGAAGCTCAAACTCCTTGAGCGGCAGCGGAGTCGGCGCCCCACCAACGCTGACCACGTGCCGATCGGGGTCCAGGCGTACGGGCCCTGCCTCGAGGATCTCAGCCTCACCGGAGGGCTGCCCGCGCCGGCGCAGCACGGCGCGCAAGCGTGCCACCAGCTCTCGACTCGAGAACGGTTTGGTGACGTAATCGTCGGCGCCGAGTTCGAGACCTACCACCTTGTCGACCTCGCCGTCTTTCGCCGTGAGCATCACGACGGCCACGTCCGAGCGCTTACGCAGCTCGCGGCAGACCTCGAGCCCGCTGAGCCCCGGAAGCATGAGATCGAGCAGCACGATGTCGGCGCCGGCCCGATCGAATTCTTCCAGACGCAGCCGGGCCCGATCCGGCGACCGAGACCTCGAAGCCTTCCTTACGCAGCAGGAAGGACAGCGCGTCCGAGAACGATTCCTCGTCCTCGACGACCAGCACCCGGGTCACATCGCCGCCTTGCTCGGGGCCGGCAGCTCAAGGGTGAATGTCGACCCTGAGCCTGGTGAGCTCCACACCCGCACGTGTCCTCCATGGTTGTTGACGATGTGTTTGACGATGGCGAGGCCGAGCCCGGTGCCACCGGTTTCGCGAGAGCGGGCCGGGATCCACCCGGTAGAAGCGCTCGAAGACCCGGTCGAGATCCTCCGGCGGAATCCCGATGCCCTGGTCGGTCACGGTGATTTCCCAGGACTCGCTTCGCTTGCGCGTCGCCAGCGCGACCTTGGTGTCTTCCGGGCTGTAGGCAATCGCGTTTTCGAGCAGATTGGCGACGGCGGTGATCAGCTGCGATTCGCTGCCGAGCACCTCTCCCCCGGAGTCGCCGCCTACGACGACCGCGATCCCCTTTGGCTTCGGCGGCCGAGGAGATCCGGTCGACGGCCTCGGCCAGCACGGCGTCGACGGCGACCGACGCCGGGTCGGGCCGAGCTTCGGCCCCTTGCACGCGCGAGAGGTCGATGAGCTCGGTCACCAGCTTGGAGAGCCGGGCCGCTTCGTGGCGGATGCGCGCCAGGAAGCGCAGCAGCTGCTCGCGGTCCTCCTCGGCCGTCTCGACTGCGGCCTCCGCGAGCAGCGCCAGGGCGCCGACCGGGCGTCTTGATCTCGTGCCCGACGTTCGCCACGAAGTCGCGGCGGACCGCGTCGACCCGGCGGCTCTCGGTGACGTCTTCCACCAGCAGCGCCACCAGACCGTCCGGCCAGGCTGACGGCGCGCACCCGAACCTCCAGCGGCTGCGAACGCCAGCCGAAGGAAGGCAGCGTCATGTCTTCCTGGAGCGCGGCGTCCAGGCCTTGCCGGCGAGCGGAACGGGCGAGCTCCAGGAGCGGGACGGGTCGGCGGCTTGCCCGCCAGCGCGATCCCCATCTGCCGCCCCGCCTCGTTGTCCAGCACCACGTTGTCACTGCGATCGAGCACGGCGACGCCGATCGGGACGATCGGCCAGGATCGCCAACGGCAAGCCCTCAGGCGGCCCCGGCCGGGTGCTTATCGCCCTGCGACCTGCCGCCGGCTGCGCTCAGGACGCCGACGGATCCGGGAAATGGCAAGCCCCCCGAGCAGAGCCCAAGGCCAGCCCGAGCAAACCGCCCAGCAGCCATGCCACGCTCTTGATCGTATGGGCGGCAGCCCGGCATCCGCGCCGCCGACGCCGCGCGGCACCGGACGTTCACTTCTCGTCCATCGGTTCTTTGCCGTTGAAACGGCGGTCAACGGGCAGGGTATGGATAGCCTGCGGTCCTGCTCCAATCCAGGAGGGTTGAGTCTTGCGCGACGCGTACCACGATGATTTGAATGCCCTCACCCAGTCGATGGTCGAAATGACCCGGCTTGTCTCCAGCGCCGTTGCCCGCGCGACCACCGCGTTGCTCGACGCCGACCTCGAACTCGCCGAGAAGGTCATCAGCGGCGACGCCGCGGTCGACGCGCAGTACCGCGACGCCGAAGATCGGGCCTTTGACCTGCTCGCTCGGCAGGCTCCGGTCGCCGGCGATCTGCGCCGGATCGTCGCCAGCCTGCGGATGGTCTCCGACCTCGAGCGCGGCGGCGATCTTTCCGTACACATCGCCGAGGTCGCCCGGCGGCGTTACCCCTCGTCCGCCGTCCCGCCGGCGCTGCGCAGCACGCTGCTGGAGATGGGCCAGATCGGTGAGCGGATCATGACCAAGGCCGGCAGCATCATCGCCACCTCCGACATTCAGCTCGCCGAGCAGATCGAGCAGGACGATGACGTGGTCGACCGGCTTCACCGCCAGCTCTTCCATGTGCTGCTGGAAGACGAGTGGGAAGGCAGCGTCGAAGAGGCCGTCGACATCACCCTGTGCAGCCGCTTCTACGAGCGGATCGCCGACCATGCCGTTGTCGGTGGCACGCCGGGTGGTCTACCTGGTGACCGGCTCGCTCGAGGCGGAGCCACGCTCTGCCCTGAGCTGGTTGAGGTCGCTGCGCTCAGCGGATGTCGACTGCAGCGCGCATCCGACGTACCGCTTCAGCAGCAGCGCGCCACTGGTGGCGACGTTCAGCCGCGCAAATCCGCCGCCCTGACTGCCGAATTCGAGCCCGGGCGACAGCGCGACGCTTGCCCCGGTCCAGGAATATCCGCCGCCGGATCATCACCGAGTCCCAAGGGCGCGACAGTCCAACCACAGCAGATAGCCGGCGTCGACGCGCGGGACCTCGATCTTCGGTAGCGCCGAAGCGAGCAGAGCCGCCGCCCGATCGTGCTGGCGTTGCAGATGGCCCGTTGACCTGCATCCAGCCAGCCGTCGCCGGCCGCCGCCGACGCGAAGGCCGCCGTCGCGGCCAGCGCGCCCGAGGTGGCCGGGATGGCGCAGCTCGACCGGAAGCCCGGTCGAGCTCCTCCGCCGCTCGCGCGTCGCCCGCGATGACGAGCGCGCACTTCAATCCCGGCAACATTCCAGGCCTTCGACGCTGAGGTCACGGTCAGATCGCCCGACGATCGCCCAGCGAGAGCAGCGGGGTGAAGCGGCGGCCCGGCAAGCGTCAGCGGCCCGTGGACCTCGTCGCTGATGATCCCCGCGCCGAAGCGCGCCGCCAGCTCGCGAAGCTCCAGCAACTCGGCCGCGGACGGCAGCGCCCCGGTCGGATTGTGCGGATTGCACAGCACGATCGCCCGGGCGCCGGCGGTGAAAGCGGCTTCGACCGCTTCCAGATCCAGCCGCCAGCCGCCCGAATCCAGCACTACCGGCGCCTCCACCGGCCGCCTCCCGAGCCGCTCGATAGTCCGGCTGAACGGCCCGTAAACCGGCGGCGTGATCACCACGCCATCGCCCGGCGCGGTCAGGATCTCGATCGATCGTGCGACTCCGGCCATCACATCCGGCACGACGACCATCCGGGCCGGATCGGCCTCCCACGACCACCGATGGCTCGGCAAATGCCGCGAACGCCGGCGGCAGGTCGAGGTCATTGGCATAGCCGCAGTCGCCGGCCGCGACTGCCTCCTCCAGCACGGCCCGTGACCGCCGGCGCCAGCGGAAGGTCCATTTCGGCGACGAACGCCGGTAACACGTCAGCCGGATAGGCCGACCACTTGTAGCTCTTACGTCGCCGTAGCTGCGTCGAGGTCCAGTTCGTCGAAAGCAGCGGGCGAGCCGAGCAGCAGCAGCGAGAGCGTCCGGGGCAGCCATCCGGGCAACTATGCCTAGCCGCCCGCAAGCTGTGCCTCAGCGCGTGAGTACGCGCAGCCTTGGCGTCGGGATGACCGTGCGCAAATCCTGTTCGACTGCTGCCCGCTCGGCGCGACGCTGACGGTCGGCGACCATCGCGGCCCACGCGTTACGACGCGACCTGGTCTGCCAGCCGTCGGGTCTGCATCCACAGCAGCACGCGGCTCGCCACACTCATCGCTGGATCACCTCGCCTGTCCGGGCGTCTCCGTATGTGCTCATGCTCACAGCCAGCGGTTACGAACGGGTGTCTGCGACGTGAGGATTGGTCGACCGCTCGTGCTCAGGCTTGAGTCCCTTGGGCTCTCGGGTCTGAGGCGCCTTCACCATCGCCGTGACCTTGCGCTCGGCCACGAAGGACAGGAACGGAATCGTGCCGGCCACCATGACCAGCACGGCGACGACGGGATTCATCCGCACGCGGCGCGCAAGATCCAGCGTCAGAAGCAGGTAGACCACGTAGAGCGCTCCGTGCAGCGGGCCGACGACCTTCACGACCGACTCGTTGTTCGCCCAGATCTGCAGCGGCACCCCGACCAGCACCAGGATGATCAGCCCGACGCCGACGACGTACGCGATGATCTGGTAGCGCCGCAGTGCCGCCAGCACCGACTTGGGAACGGCGACCGGGGCGCCGGCGACAGGCTCGCCTCAGCGGCGCTCACCCCTGGCCGCCGGCGATGTCCTGCTTGTGCAACGAATTGAGGTAACGGTTGTAAGCCGCCATTTCCGGGTCCTCCGCGTCGTCGACTACTGCAGTGACCTGGGGCGCCGGCACCCGGAACCGAGGCAATTTCGGCCGATCCGGCTCGCTCGCCTTACCGGTGAGCGCCGGCTCGCCTTTGAGCTCCTGACGAACCAACCGCCACCACAGGACGAGCAGGATGACCGCGAACACCCACCACTCCACGCCATAGGCGTAGTTACGGATGGATCCACGCTTGAGACCGCCGACATCCCATTGCCAGTGTCCGAGGATCGCGAACAGGACGACGCAGCCAATCGTCAAAAGGTGGAAGCCCATCCACCGGATGGTGAGCAGCTTGCGCACTCCACGACGTTACCTTTCAGTCCCTGAGCACCGCAGGTTCACGTGGCGAATTGCCAGCCGGCTCCAACCAGGAAGCAATGTCAGTGACGCGGCGGAAAGGGCCGACGAGAAGCGATCCTTTCCCGACCCCGACCAGAAATCGGTCGGGCCGAACGAGGACGACGGCAGGGACCGGGCCAGCCTGCTCACCCCGCCACAGCTCCAGGACGGAGCCGTCCAGATCCTCGACCGCTGGGCAGCCGTCCCGCGTCGACCGTGGTGAGGCCTCCGGGGGATGGATCGACAGGCCATGGCATCTGCGTTGACGCAGCGGGGCCACCAGGTCGGGTGGCAGCCCGCTCCAAGGGTCTGCCGCGCAGCCGAGCAGCACCCAACCAGCCGGTAAGACAGCGTCCAGGCGCTGGGTGCGGCCATCGGGGGTTCGTACTCGCGGGTTGGCAAGAGGCTCGCCCGCCCGCAGGCGACGCTCCCCCGCCGGAGGCGTCAGCCGCGGACGCACACGCAGCGATCCGGCCCGAAACCGGCGGCCGAGGATGGGGGCCGCGTCAATCGCCCGCAGAGCCAATCGGGCTGAACTGGCGCCAGGCACGGTCCTTGCGGTCAGCGCCCGACCGGCGATGAGCGCGGTACGGGTCATCTGTGCGACGCGAGGCCTGCGCTCGCGCTCGTAACCGTCCAGCGATCGCGGCGGAGCGAGCCCGCGCTGCACTTCCTCCAGGCGCCAGGCCAGCGCGAGCGCGTCGCCGATGCCGGCGCCGAGTCCCTGACCCCCGAACGGAGGCATGCAATGTGCGGCGTCACCGGCCAGCAATACCCGCCCATCCCTCCAACGCCCTGCGATGCGGGCGTGGTAGCTGTAGGCCGCCGCCCGGACAACCCGCAGCTGCCCTCGAAACGCTG
Source organism: uncultured Actinomycetota bacterium (assembly GCA_963737695.1). Taxonomy (GTDB): domain Bacteria; phylum Actinomycetota; class Actinomycetes; order Frankiales; family Frankiaceae; genus DATAZK01. The sequence goes on along the minus strand of CAVTTQ010000008.1, from coordinate 43,776 downwards.
AGTCCAAGGGCGCCAGATAGGGCTCCAACCAGCGATCGATCTGCGCGGGATCGGCCAGGACTGCCGGATCCTCACCCTTCCGGACCATGAATTCGAACCGGTGGCCACCAGGACGGGGCATGTTCACGCTGGGCCGGCGGCGGTCCAGCAGGTAGGTGAATCCGGGCAAATGCGCGAGTGGGGCGGGCGCATCGATATCGATCACGATCCAGGGCTCGCCGAACGTGCGCCCTTCGTAGGCGATCCCCCGCGCCTGGCGCACCAGGCTGGCGGCTCCATCGCAGCCGACGACCCACGAGGCACGCGCCGACTGCACCACGCCGCCGGCCTGCCACTGCACGCCTACCCCGCCGGGCTCGTCACGAAGCCCGGTGACCCGAGCTCCCCATTCGAGCCGCACTCCGGGCACCCCGAGGAGCGCCGCCTGCAACTCGCGTTCCAGCGACGGCTGGTGAAAGAACGACAGGCCGGGTACGCCGAACGGGCTGGCCGGGAAGGAAACGCTCGTCAGCCGCCGTCCACGGCCATCGCGCACGTCGATCCGCCGGCCCGGCTGGAACAGGTCGCCCGGCGCTGCCGAGCCCGGGAAGGTTCAGGACGGTACGCAGCATCTCGTCGTCAGCCGCAATGGCCCGCGGATAAGGGGTTGGCTCCAGCCTCTGGTCAAGCGCGATGACGCGAAGGCCGCCCTGACCAAGCAGGCTTGCCAAGGTGAGGCCCACCGGACCGAGACCGACGATCGCGACATCCCAGGCGGTTTGTGCCGGTGTCACGAGAGCTCATTCGTGCTCATGCCGGCTCACCCGGATAGCCTGACACGTCCGCTTTTTCTCCTGCTGCATCGGAGCCTTCTGCTGATGGTGTCGAGCGGCCAGCCTGTGGCCGCGCAACCCGAGCTCCCCCTTCCCGGAGCGCGCGAGGCGGTTCTTGCCGACGAGCAAGACCACGTCGACCGCATGTACGCCCGGCTGGACGCGCTGCGCGCCCTCACCGAGCGACAGCTGGCCGAGACCCGAGCGATGGGAGCGAGCGGCACGCCGGCCGCCAGATCTGAACGCGACGCCTTCGCGACCGAATACGAGCGCCGCCTCATCCAGTTGCGCGGCGTGGAGAACGGGCTCTGCTTCGGACGGCTGGACCTGGCAGACGGCCAGCGCTATTACGTGGGACGGCTGGGTCTGTCGGCTCCCAACGGCGAACGGCTGCTGGTGGACTGGCGCGCCCCTGCAGCGCAGGCGTTCTACCGGGCGACCTCGGCCGAGCCGCTGGGGGTACGCCGCCGGCGCCATCTGCAGCTCAGCGGACGCCGCGTGGTCGGTGTCGGTGATGACGTGCTGGATGCGAACGAGCTGGTGGAACTGGCCGAGACGGATCGCAGCACCCTGTCGGCCGAGGCGACCCTGATGGCCGCGCTCGCTACGAGTCGCACCGGCCGCATGTCCGACATCGTCGCGACGATCCAGGCCGAGCAGGACCGCATCATCCGCGCCGATGCCCGTGGCGTCCTGGTCGTGCAAGGCGGGCCCGGCACGGGCAAGACGGCGGTCGCACTGCACCGCGCCGCGTATCTGCTCTACGTCCAACGCGAGCGCCTTCGCGGGTCCGGAGTCCTGGTCGTCGGGCCTAACGTGACCTTCCTGCGCTACATCGAGCAGGTGCTGCCCTCCCTCGGCGAAACCGGTGTGCTGCTCTCGACGCCGGAGGAGCTGCTGCCCGGCATCACCGTCACGGCGCAGGAGCCATCGAACTCGGTCGTCCTCAAGGGAGACCGGCGCATGGCGGACGTCATGGCCAGGGCGGTCTACAACCTCAAAAAGGTCCCCACCACATTTGCGATCATCCCGTTCGACCGCTACGAGCTGAAGCTGACCCGGGCCCAGGCGCTGGCGGCCCGCCGCAGCGCGATCGCCACCCGGCAGCCGCACAACCTGGCCCGACCGCGTTTCGCCCGCGCGGTGCTGCGCACCCTTTCCCACCAGATGGAAGGGGTTGATGCGGAGGAGTCGCGCTACATGCAGCGCGAGTTGCTGACGACCGACGAGTTTCGTGAGGCGCTCGACGCGATGTGGCCGGTGCGCACGGCCGACGAACTGCTGGAGCAGCTCTACGCAGATCCGGAGTTGCTCGCTGCCGCCGCGCCCGAGCTGAGCGAGATGGAGCGCTGGAACCTGCGGCGCGATCCCGGCAGCGGATGGACCACGCCAGACATCCCGCTGCTCGACGAGCTCGCCGAGCTGCTCGGAGACCCCGCCGAGCTGGCCCGCGCCGCCGAGGAGCGCCGACGTCGGGCCAGCGAGAAGGAGTACGCCGAGGGCGTCCTGACCATCATCGGCATGTCGGACGAAGTCAGTGCAGACATGCTGGCCGACCGTTTCAACACTGTCGGCACCTACGGCACCGTCGCCGAGCGGGCTGCGGCCGACCGGAGCTGGGCTTTCGGCCACCTCATCGTCGATGAGGCCCAGGAGCATTCGGTGATGATGTGGCGCCTGCTGGCCCGCCGCTGCCCGAGCCGTTCGATGACCATTGTCGGAGATGTTGCGCAGACCGGTTCGGTCGCCGGTAGCGACAGCTGGGCGCAGGTACTGGACACCTTCGCCGAAGGCCGCTGGCAAGAGGCAGAACTCACCGTCAATTACCGCACCCCGAGCGAGATCATGGAGGTCGCTGCCGATGTGCTGGCCTCTTTCGCCCCGGGGATGCAGCCGCCGAGTTCGGTTCGCGATGTCGGCGAATACCCGCGGGCAGTGGCGCTGGACCCGCTCGCGGAGCCGGCGGCCTTCGCCCGAGTCATACGCGACGCCGAGCCTGCTGACGGCACGACGGCGGTGCTAGTCCCTGAAGGCATGCGGGCCTTGCTGGCCCAGTCGACCGATCCCCTGCTTCGAGAGCTGGCACTTGCCGGTCCGGATACCGCGAACAAGCTCATGCTGCTTGAGGTTCGCGCCGCCAAGGGCCTGGAGTTCGACGTAGTGATTGTGGTCGATCCGCAGGGCATTCTTGATGCCTCGGCGCGCGGCGCCAACGACCTCTATGTGGCGCTGACCCGCGCGACCACCCGGGCCCTGATTGTGCATCCGGGTCCGTTGCCGGACATGCTGTCGAGGCTCGACAAAGCGGCCAGCTGATCCGCTTTCGAGCGTGTTGCAACGCACCTCAGGCCGTCTCTTGTTGTAGGGCCGAGCTGCGGTTTTGCCGCCAGAACATGTGAAAAAGATTGATTGCTTCTCGAAACACAACCTCACAGCTGACTCCCAGCGTGCTAGGAGGGAACCCGCATGTCAGGACTCGATCTTCAAGTCAGCCGCGATCGTCGGAAGCGGGTCAAGTCACGCCGAGCGCCTGCGCGGCCGGGCGGTGTTGGGAGACGTGGGAGTGCGCTTGTTCAAGCGCGGCGATTCGCCGGAAGACACACCGAGTAAGGACCGCATCTGGGTCAGGCACAAGGCCTGGTTCGCCGTCGGCTCGGTGGTCGTCGTGGCCGCAATCGCCTTGGGCATCTGGGGTTTGACGGGCAGTTCCTCGTCCGCGGCTACAGCAACCAGCGAGACCGAAACCGTCGCCACCACAACGATCACCCAGACGGTCCCGGCGACCGGCACTCTCGCGTCGGCGAACGAGGCCGACATGAGCTTCGCCTCCGCCGGACAGGTGACCGCCGTCGATGTCACGGCCGGCCAGAAGGTGACCAAAGGCCAGTCGCTCGCCAGCATCACCAGCGCCACGCTCTCCGCGAACGTCGCCAACGCACAGGTGACCCTGGCGAGCGCGCAAAACCGGTTGAGCACTGACACCACCGCCGGCGCTTCTGCCGCCCAGCTCACCGCCGACCAGCAATCGCTTACGGTCGCGCAGAACTCGGTGACCGATGCCCAGCAGGCGCTCGCCGGAGCGACGATGACGGCGCCGTTCTCGGGAACCATCGCGTCGGTCGATCTGACCGTCGGCGAGCAGGTCTCGGGCTCAAGTAGCTCCTCGTCCAGCTCATCCAGCGGCGGGTCGGGCGGCGGATCCGGGGGCTCGGGGAGCTTTGGCGGGGGCGGGTCCTCAAGTGCGCTGTCGGCTGCCAGCTCGACCACATCATCCGGCGCATCCACCGCGCAGGTTGTGCTGATCGACCCGGTGCACTTCACCGTCGCAGCCACCGTCGATGACACCGCGATCGGTTCGGTGAAGACCGGTCTGCAGGCGACGATCACCGCCAACGGCAGCACCACCCCCGTCTTCGGCACCGTCAGCTCAGTCGGGCTGATCGCTTCCTCGACTTCAGGCGTGACGACCTACCCCGTCACCATCGCCGTCACCGGCGCGCAGCCGACGCTCCACCCCGGCGCGAGCGCCAACGTCTCGATCATCGTCAAGCAGCTGACAGATGTGCTCGCTGTGCCGACAGCCGCGATCCACTACTCCGGCTCCACCCCGAAAGTCACGGTTGTCGACGGGAGCCGCAAGACCGAGACGACGGTGACGGTGGGAACCGCGTCCGGACTTGAAACCCAGATCACCAAAGGGCTCACGGCCGGCGACAAGATCATCGTCCCGGTGACTCGCGTCGGCGGAACCGGCGGCCGGACGCGAACCGGCACGGGCGGCTTCGGTGGAGGTGGCTTCACGGGTGGGGGTGGCTTCACCGGCGGGGGTGGCTTCACTGGCGGGAGCGGCTTCACTGGCGGGGGCGGCTTCGGGGGCGCTCGCACAGGACTTGCCGGATGACCACGCTTTCGCCGGAGACACCGCAGACTCACGAGGGCCCGTTGCCTGTCATCGCTCTCGAGGGTGTTCGCAAGACCTATACCAACGGCACGCTGTCGGTCGAAGCCTTGCGAGGAATTGACCTTTCGATCTCCACCGGTGACTACGTGGCGGTCATGGGTCCGTCCGGCTCCGGCAAATCAACCCTGATGCACATCTTGGGTTGTCTCGATGTACCGACTGAGGGCCGGTACCTGCTGGCGGGCGAGGACGTGAGCCGGCTGTCCGAAGACGAGTTGGCCGACATCCGTAACCGGCGAATCGGCTTTGTCTTCCAGCAGTTCAACTTGCTGCCTTCGCTTAACGCGTGGCGCAATGTCGAACTGCCGCTTTGCTACGCCGGAGTCTCCCGCCCCGAGCGTAAGGCGCGGGCCATGGCGGCGCTGGAACGCGTCGGGCTCTCGGACCGCGTCGAACACCGTCCGGCGGAGCTGTCCGGCGGCCAGCAGCAGCGAGTCGCTGTCGCCAGGGCCTTGGTGACCGACCCCGCGTTGATTCTCGCCGACGAGCCCACCGGCAACCTGGACTCGGTTTCGACGGACGACGTGCTCGGGTTGCTCGACGAGTTGCACGAAGCGGGACGCACCATCGTCCTGATCACGCACGAGGGCGACGTCGCCCGCCGCGCTGGGCGGATCGCGCGAATCCATGACGGTGGCTTGGTTCCGGACGCCAACAACTCTGCGGATGCGCCAGGCGCCCTCGGAGCCGCTCAGTGAGCTGGTGGGAGACCCTTCGAACGGGCCTGGAGGCAGTGCGCACGCACCGGCTGCGGTCCGGCCTGACGATGCTCGGGATCCTGATCGGGATCGCCGCCGTGATCCTGACGGTGGGGCTCGGCGAAGGTGCGCAGAACAAGGTGCGCGGTGAGATCGCAGCCCTGGGCAGCAACCTGCTCATCGTCTCTCCGGGCAGCTCCACCAGCAGCACAGGAGTTCGGGGCGGCTTCGGATCGGCCTCGACGCTGACCGTTCGCGATGCGGACGCGTTGTCGAACAAGACTGTCGCCCCGGACATCAAGGCGGTCGCTCCCACCGTCTCCACGTCTCAGTCACTGACTGCCGGAACCTCGAACTGGACGACCTCCGTCGTCGGCACGCAGCCGGATTGGCTCTCGGTCCGCGCCCGGCAACTGTCGTCGGGCCGGTTCATCAACAGCCACGATGTCGACAGCCTTGCCTCCGTGGTCGTGCTCGGCTCGGAGACGGCCACCGAACTCTTCGGCCGCGCAAACCCGGTCGGTCAAACGGTCACCATCAACAACATCCCGATGCAGGTCATCGGTGAGCTGACCACCGTGGGCTCCTCGAGTGCGACCGATGAGGACGACACCGCGATCGTTCCGATCACGACGGCGCAGACCCGGCTCATCGGCGGCACCTCACGCTCGTCGGTTTCGACGATCTACATCGAAGCGGCCTCCCGTCACACCCTCTCCGCGGCCTACCAGGAGGCGAACTCCGAGCTGCTCGCGACGCACGCCATCACGACCGCGACGGCCGCCGACTTCTCCATCTCCAGCCAGCAGTCGATCCTCACGACCGCTACTTCGGTCGACAAGACGCTGACCATCCTGCTCGGCGGAATCGCCGGGATCTCGCTGCTGGTGGGCGGGATCGGCGTCATGAACATCATGTTGGTCTCGGTGACCGAGCGCATCAAGGAGATCGGCCTGCGCAAGGCTCTCGGCGCTCCTCCGCGCGTGATCCGTCGTCAGTTCCTGGTGGAGTCATCGGTACTAGGACTTGCCGGTGGCCTACTTGGTGTCGTGCTCGGCGTTATCGGCGCCGCCGTACTGCCCTCCGTTGTCAACCAGCCGATCACGATTTCCGGATTGGCCGCGGTCGGCGCCATCGCCGTCGCCGTCGCTATCGGCGTCATCTTCGGCGTATATCCCGCAAGCCGCGCGGCCCGGCTCGCCCCCATCGACGCCCTGCGCTCCGAATGAGGTTGCCCGCCGTGTTTCGTCCGCCCACATCCGTGTGCGATTCATCTGCTCATGTCACGAAAGCGAGTTCGACGGTGAACATCCCGACGTCCCGGTCAGTCGACTTGCATGCCCGCCGCCGCTGGCTGCAAGTGCCCGCCGTCGCCCTTGGTGTCGTCGTGCTGGCTGCCGCCTGCGGCAGCAGCAGCTCTTCGACGAAATCCTCCGCTGCGACACCGCAGAACGGCGGCGCCAGCGCCGGTGGCTCAGCGGGTGGCTCGGCAGGAGGCGCCGCCGGTGGCGGGGCCAGGCCGGGCACGACCGGAAAGATCTCGCAGGTCAATCCCAGCAACATCTTCGTGCAAGGGACCTCCAGCCAAACCACCGTCAACTACACCGGCACGACGACGTTCAGCCAGACACTGACCACGACTGCGGCAGCGCTGAAGCCGGGCGACTGCGTCACTGCCACCGCGGCAGCGTCCACCACTCCGAGCACCACGCCATCCGCCTCCCCGTCGCCGGTCACCGCCCTCACCGCAACTTCGGTGATCATCACGAAGACCTCTGGTACGTGCACTGTCGCCACCACCGGACGCGGGCCGGGCGGCGCGTTCCCCTCCGGCCGTCCGTCCGGGCGGGTCCGCCCGAGTGGATCGCCGAGCTTCGGCGCCGGACGCGGCGGCGCGGGCTTTGGACGTGCGGCATTCGGCACGGTGGCCTCGGTTGGCAGCGGAACGTTCGAGGTGAAGAGCACTCGAGCCGGTAAGACCTCGACGGTCACCGTCACCACGACGCCCAGCACCACATTCCGCGAGGAAGCCACCGCGACCAAGGCTGACCTGAAGGTCGGCCTCTGCGCGACGGCCATCGGAACCACAGATGACACCGGGGCGGTCACGGCTCGCACGATCGCGTTGAGCACACCGACCTCGAGTGGCTGCACGCAACTCGGCTTCGGCGGGGGCTTCGGCAGATTCCGTCAGGGCGCGGGTGCTTCGGGCGGCGCCGGATGACAGACCAGACGGAGCTGACCTTCCTGCTCCGAGAGCCCTCCGAGGAGCCCGAGCCGGCGGCATCCGCGGCTGCTGAACCGGTGGCCGGGAAGCCGAAACGACTCGGCCGGCGACCGCGAAGACTGACCGTGATCGTCGTGGTCGCAGTCCTCATCCTGGTTGCCGCCGGCGGGATCTGGGCGGCCAGCGGCTCGAGCGCGGCGAGCTACCGTTCGGCGACGGTCAAGATGGGTGACGTCGACCAAACGCTCAACTCCTACGGCACGGTCCAGCCGATCAATCAGGCGGCGGTGGCCTTCCCGGTGAGCGGGACGGTCGCGACGGTGCCGGTGACGGTCGGCGAAAAGGTCAAGGTCGGTCAGACCCTTGCCACCATCGACAAGACCAGCCTGCAGTCCCAGCTGGATTCCGCGCAATCGACGCTTGCTACTGCGCAGGCGAAGCTGGCTTCTGACACCCAGGCGCAGGCCGACGGCACCACCGTTTCCAGCAATTCCAGTGGTAGTGGTTCGTCGTCCAGCTCCCTCGGGCCGGCCGACGTCGGGGCGGCGGTGCCGCTCACCGGAGGCCGCTCCGGGGGCGGCGGCGGCGCGGCAGGCGGGTCCGGTGATTCCGGCGCCATCGCCGCGGCGAAGGCTGCCGTCACGGCCGCGCAGGCAAAGCTGCTCACCGATCAGCAAACGGTCGACAACCTGCTCGCCACCGTGACTGCCGACCTGAACAGCGGCACCAGCACGTGCGGTTCGCTTATTTCCTCACTCCAGAATTTCAAGCCGGCGGCCACGCCGACCACGCCTGCGGCGGGAGCGACCGCCACACCTGCGACACCTGGCGCTGGAGGCGGAACGCCCGCCCCCGATCCCAGCGCATGCACGGCGTTGCTGACCAAGATCCTGGCCGATCAACAGTCCGTATCCACCGCTCAGAAGGCGGTGAGCGCCGACGAGACCACGCTGACGAACGCTGTTGCGCAACTTACTGCGGCAGCAGAGTCATCGTCCTCCACGCCTACTCCCACGCCGACCCCCACACCCTCCGCGAGCCCCAGCACCGGTGGATCCAGCGACCATTCACGCGGCGGAGCCTCAACAACCGGTTCCAGCGGCTCATCGTCCTTTAGTTCCAGCGGATCTTCTCGTACCAGCAGCGGCTCGGGTGGAGGATCCGGCGGCGGGACGCTGGTTACTGCCGACATGCTCGCTCTTGATCAGGCAACGGTCGACGCCGACACCGCAGCGGTGTTCGTCGCCGCAGAGTCGGTCAACCAGACAACGCTCGTCAGCCCGCTGGCAGGCACCGTTGCTCAGGTCAGCATCACGCCGGGGTCTTCGGCAAGTGCCCAGTCGACCGCGGTAACTGTGATCGGTCCCGGCGTCGATGAGGTGACGACCACTGTGGGAGATCTGGATCTGGAGAAGGTCCACGTCGGAGCCACCGCGATCGTCACCCCTGACGGCACCACAAAACCCCTTCACGGGACGGTCACCGCAATCGGGCTCCTGCCCGTATCGACCACGACCACCGGGTCGACGGGCACCACTGGGTCGGGACGCTCCGGTGCCTCCTCCAGCGCTGCGTCGACCGCAAGCTCGAGCAGCTCGTCGACCGCGAGTTCGGCAACCAACTCCGCCACCTACCCCGTCACGATCAGCCTCGATAGCAGCGGTCTCTACTCGGGATCGGGCGCCAACGTCTCAATCCTCGTCAAGAGCGTCTCGGGAGTCGTGACGGTGCCGACGTCAGCCGTCACGACCTTCGGAGCCCTGCACACCGTCACCGTGCTGTCCGGAGGCAAAGCCCAGCGGAAGATCGTCGTCGTAGGAGCTTCCGACGCCACGCTCACGCAAGTCACGTCGGGGCTCAAAGCCGGCGATCACGTAGCGCTGGCGAACCTCAGCACCCCACTACCGACCAGCGGGTCGACCTCTCTGACCGGCCGCGGCGGCGGTCTCGGAGGCGGGCTGGGCGGCGGACTCACCGGCGGCACCGGACGGACCGGGGGCGGCGGATTTGCCCGGACCGGAGCTACCGGAGGTCGTGCCGGCTAACAGTCATGGGGCCGCGCGACAACTCGGGGGCAGCCCCACGACTGCTAATCTCACCCGAGCGGGATGTGGCGCAGCTTGGTAGCGCACCTGACTGGGGGTCAGGGGGTCGCAGGTTCAAATCCTGTCATCCCGACAAATGTGATGTCTCGGGACATTGGAATAGGCCGGACCTGCGATCTGCAGGTTCGGCCTATTTTTTGGTGGGTCCGGGTGGTCGGCCGGTGGGTTGGTAGTCGCGTCGTGGGTCGATGGTGAGGTCGCGCAGGATCTCGCCGGTGGCGGCGTTGATGACGGTGACGTGGAGGTCTTGGACGAGCAGGATGACGTCGGTTCGGGCGTAGGTTCGGCCGACGCCGATGTGGCGGAGTTGGCCGGCGACCCGGAGGGTGACGCTGCCGGCTTTGTCGATCTTGTCGCGGCGGGTGCGGTCGTGGGTGTCGGCGCTGCGGTTGCTGCTGGGGGTGGCTTTGGGCAGTGACTGGTAGATGGTGGCCGGGTGCGTGGTGCGGCAGGGATCGGTGGGGGCGGCGCTGGTTGTAGTCGCCGGCGAACCGGTCGAGGAGGGTTTGCAGCTGGGTGATGGTGGTGGGCTGTTCGGGTTGGGCGCGCAGCCATTTTTTCAGCGTCTGCTGGAACCGTTCGACCTTGCCTTGGGTTTGTGGATGGTTGGGGTGGCCGTTTTTCTGGGTGATGTTGAGCTTGTGTAGTTCGTGTTCGAGGTGGTTGCGGCCGCCGCGGCCGCCGGCGAAGCGGGTGGTGAACACCATCCCGTTGTCGGTCAGCGTGGAGGCTGGAACGCCATAGGTGGCAATGGTTTTGCGGAAGGTGGCGAGTACGACCGGGCCGGTGACCCGGGCGTGGGCGGTGACCGAAAGCGCGTAACGGGAGCAGTCGTCCAGCCAGCTCAGGATCTCGCAGTCGGTGCCGCCTGTGAGCGGGTAGTGGGTGAAGTCGGACTGCCAGGTCTCGTTGGGCTGGTCGGCTTCGAACCGGATGTAGGAGGACTTGGGACGTTTTGACGGGGCGGGTGTGACGGCACCGGCCCGGACGAGGATCCGGTTGATCGTGGCCCGCGACAGGACGGTGGCGTGGTGGTGGGCCAGGTGCCAGCCGATGGTGTCGGCGCCGGCATCCAGACCGGACTCACGCAGCTGCTTACGCAGCCGCAGCACCAGGTCGACGGTCTGAGCCGGGGTCGCTGCCGGGCTGGACGCAGGAGCACGTGAGCGCGGCTCGAACGCGGCCTCACCCTCGGCCCGATGACGGGCCATGAGCTTGCTGATCCAGCCCTGCGAGACGCCGTAGGTACGGGCCACCTCGGATTGGGACTGGCCGGCCAGTACGGCAGTGATGACCAGGCGACGCTTCGACATCCGCCAGCCTGCCGACCGGCAGCCATTCCGAAGACCTGCGACACGCTATTCCGATGTCGTGAGACACCCCATTCCGATGTCCTGAACCAGAACACTGTCATCCCGACAAAAGAACGGCAGGTCAGAGGCTTGCGGCACCGCCTGGCGGCGGTGGGCAGTGATGGTTGGTCGACTGGTAGGTGCGCTTGCCGTCCGCTTGAGCGAGCGTCAGTCTGGTAGCCCCTTGCATCTGAGGAGGCACCATGGCGGTCCTGTTAACCGAAACCTTGCCGGATTCCGTGACGATGGAAATGGTCGATGCCGCCACGGTGGAGGCGAACGCGAAGGCCGACCCGCCAGCCGGGCTGATCGTCCACGTCGCCTACGCGGACAGTGGCCGAGTACATATCGTCGACGTCTGGGAGTCGCTGGAGGCCTACGAACGGTTCGGCCGTGACCGCCTGGGACCTGCGATGGCGAAGGTCTCTGGTCATTCCGTAACGCATTCCGGTGAGCCCGAAACGACTGTCGTTGACCTCCATGACGTCGTACGCGGTCCCCGCTGATACCCGTTGCCCGTAGCCCAGCCGCACCTATGCCGATTTCATCGGCAGGCGGCCTACGCCTCGCCGCGATTTGACAGATAACCGCGGCGAGGGGATTCAGGAGCCAGCTGACGGGATGTGGCGCTGAATCTTCGATCCCGGCGGCGGATCTTTGAGACCGGACGATCGTTCGTACAAGGTGTTCGTCTTATATGTGATGCACATGAAATGTGCGCAATGGCAAAACAACTGGCGCCGAAGACAGGCGGGTGACAGGTAATTGTCGGCTCATCGACACTTGCTCTCACTTTCAGATCGACTCCGCGCATTATCGGCAAAGCGGCAGGTACGGGCCGCTTCTCAATCTCAAGGAGCATTAATGCGAATTCCCACGGCGTCGGCCGTAGTTGTCTCACTAGCGCTTGTCGCCATCACCACTGCTGCGTGTTCGAGTGGATCCAAGACGGCCTCGGGCGGATCGAGCAGTGGTACGACAAAACCAGAGGCGGTGCTTTCTGCCGTGCCGGGCGGTGGCTCGAGCACTGGAACTTCTACTGGCAATAAGAAGGCATTCGACGTGTGCACCGCGCTTCCGGCAGCAGCAGCCTCGCAGATCACCGGCACCACCTTTACCGCGGTTAAGCCGGGCGACGTAGAGGGCGTCATTTTCAGCTGCGATTACACCGGTGCTCTCGGGACCCTCCTCCAGATCTCCGTGACCACCCATGGCGGAAAGATTGGCTACGACGCCGACGTCGAGGCGCTGAAGACGGTCAGTCACGCGCCCGACTCGGTGTCCGGCGTGGGCGATGAAGCGTTCTCGACCCCTGACCCCAAGGGAAACGCAGGCTCAGTCGGAGCGAGCGCATTCGCCAGCTACGGCGCATTGTTCGGTGACACCTACGTCAAGATCGGCGGCTTCACCTACGTAACCCCCGCCCAAGGCAAGCAGATCGCCGAGGAATTGCACGGCAAAGTCTGAGTCGCGCCCTACCGCCGCCGACCGAAACGGAAGTAGGCCAGCGGCGCAAGACCGAAGCTGTTGACGGCGCTCACCGTCAGCGCCCACACCGCTTTCCGGCCTCTGATCGCTGCAGCGGGTCGACGTCTGATGTCAATGAGCGCAGCAAGTTTGAGGGCGCCCTCGAGAGCGGCTGCGATAGCGATCAGCCGCCGGACGCGCGGGCTCAGATCGTTCCAACGTTGTTTGACGGGCATCCCATCTCCCCCACTCCAAGTCACTCCCGGACTTTGCAAAGCGCCGACTACCCTTGATTTCTATGTGGCGGGTGCTGGCATTGCCGGGGCAACTCCCAGCAGCATCATGACCGGCTGGCTTACCGGCCTCGGAGTGACTATGCCGGTGTTCGCCGCACCGATGGCCGGCGGCCCTACTACCCCGGGATTGATCGCGGCCGCGGGCGAGGCCGGCGGACTCGGCTTCCTGCCGGGCGGTTATCGCAGCGTGGATGCTCTCGCGGCGCAGATCGCCGCAGCAAGAGCTCTGACTCCCCACTTCGGGGTCAACCTTTTTGCGCCCAGCCCGCAGCCGGTCGACCGGGATGCTTTTCGCCGCTACGCCCGCGAGATCCAACCCGAAGCCGACGTCTACGAGATCACTCTGGCCGGTGATCAGCCGGTAGAAGATGACGACGACTGGGACAACAAAGTAGCTCTGCTCCTTGACGATCCGGTGCCGGTTGTCAGCTTCACGTTCGCGATACCCGAACCGCGGATCATCCGTGCGCTCCAGCGCGTCGGGACCCTTGTCGTACAAACGGTCACCTCACCCCAAGAAGCAATACATGCCGCGGATGCCGGGGTGGATCTGCTGGCGGTCCAGGCTTCAAGCGCCGGCGGTCATTCCGGCACGCTCACACCGGACCAGCCTCGAAGCACGACCGCCCTCCCCGATCTCGTCCGAGGCGTTCGCCAGACCGTTTCATTACCGCTCATCGCGGCTGGCGGACTGTCCACCGCTGACCAGGTCGCAGCCACGCTCCGGGCAGGGGCCGATGCCGTCATGGTGGGGACCGCACTGCTTCGCACCGAGGAGTCCGGCGCATCAGCGGCGTACAAGTCCGCGCTCACCGACCCAGCGGACCGCGACACCGTCGTCACCAGAGCCTTTACGGGCAGGCCGGCACGGGCAGTTCCGAACCTGTTCACCGAGCGGTACGACCAACTGGCGCCTGCCGGTTACCCCGCGCTGCACCACCTGACCCGGCCACTACGACAAGCCGCGGCGGCAGCAAACGACTCGCAGCGCATCAATCTTTGGGCCGGCACCGGATACCGAACGGCGACCGCCGGACCCGCACGGGACGTACTCACCAGACTCGCGAGCCGCCTGTGACGTTCAGCTTCGCGTGACCTTCACCCTGATCCCGCTCTTCCAGATCGCGATCACAGCGACGACTAGAGCCAAGCCACCCACCCAGGCCCACCAGGGTCCGAGATCCCCACCGTTCGATGACGTATCGGGCTTGGATTCAACCGCGGCTGCCGACCCTGGAGCGCCGACCTTGAAGGACAGCTGGGTCGCAGCCTGGGCGCCGAACTGGGCCTTGGTCCCGGTGGCCTGTCCGCCGGCGACGGTGCCGGCGACGAGATTGCTCGTGTAGGAACCGCTGGCAGCTCCAGCCGGGATCTGCAAGGACACTTTCACCCACCTGCCGGCCTTCGGCTTGAGCGCGAGGGTGGCGGGAGTGACGGTCACCCACGATGTCGGCACGGGCGTCCCGCTGGTTTTCCCGATCCGCTGAACCCGAATTCCGTACGTGGATGGCTCGGTGCCGGTGTTCACCACGTACAGGGACGGCAACACCACCGAAGAGGCCGCGGTCAGCTCGCCTTTCGCCTCAATCGGCGCCGCCCCGACCCCGACGCCGGCAGCGGCGTGAGCGGCCGCCGCCGGCGTCACGATCGCCGCCAGGAGGGTCAGGCCAAGGACTACTGCGACCGAGCGGAGTGAAGAGCGGGCTGCCATTACGGGACGGCGGTCCAGGTCGTGGTGACGGTGAGGTTCGAGGCCGTCGCGGTTGAACTGGTGGGCGCTCCGATTTGGACGAGCTCATCGTTCTCCTCATCGGCGGCGACCGCGCACAGGTCGGCAACCGCGGGGTGGATGGAGCCATCACACGAGGGTGAAGCGGTAAGGGAGAAGGGCAGGAGCGCCTCGCCGTCGTGGTCCGCGGACTTTTCCGTATAGACGTCCGGTCCCGCGCTGGTGCCAAGCGCCCAACCGCTTCCTTCGCCTGACGTGGGCACCGCCTCCCCGCCGTTGACATTGATGTGACCTGGAACCGGCCCGTTCGTGATGCGGACGTAATCCTGGCCACCACCCCCACGGCTGAGGGTGCAGATGCCATCGGGAATGGTGAGTGTGGTCAAGTCAGCAAGGTGAGTCTCCGGGTCGACACAGAGACCGAACGAGCCCCCCGGCACGTCGACGCTGAGCGCCAGCGTGATCGAGCGAATCAGAGGCGGCGAGATGTTGACGGTCGATGTGTTGGCACCGCTGTCCGCCGCGCTGGCGCTTGTCGCGATGGCCAACGAGGCCAGCGCCGCGGCGGCTGCGGCCAGCAGCAGTCGACGAGTTCTGCGTGCATGACCGCTGACGTGCACCGCCTCATCGTGAACAACGCTGATCCTCATAACTCCCCCGACCTCACGGCGCGGCCGTCCACGTGGTCGTGACGGTGAAGGTCGACGACGAATCCGTGGAACTTGTCGGCGCATCGATCCGCAGGAATTCGTCGTTGGGCTCGTTGGGGCTGGCGGTGCAAAGGCCGTCCACATCGGGTGAGTAAGTCACGTCGCAGACAGGTGTCGTGGTCAGTGACTGGTCGTCGCCGCCGTCCACCGTGTTGTGGCTCGTCTCGGTGAAAACATCAGCCGCGGGCGACGCGCCGAGCGCCCAGGGCGTCCCGCCGTCAGAAGGCCGCGCCGCCTCACCGTTGATCAAGATCCGGCCGGCGACAGGACCATTGGTGACGGTCACGAATTCCTCTTGAGTCGGACTACCCAGGAAGCAATGACCGCCGGGGATCGTAAGCGTGCCGATCGTCACCTGGTCATCAGGATCCCGGCACGTCGCGAAGGTCCCCGTGCCGGGTGACACCGTGACCGAACGAACCTCGGTGGGGGTGACCTCAACCGTCGAGGTGTTGGTGCCACTGCTAGCGGCGTTGGCCGCAGGCATGGCGAGCAACGACACGGTCCCCATAGCAGCCACGAGCAAAACGACAGGGTGTCGGCGCAATTCGATCTTCACTGGCTACGGAGCCGCCGTCCAGGTCGTCGTGATGGTGAACGTCGAAGCTGTCGCGGTTGAGCTTGTCGGGGCACTCACCTCCAGCCCCTCGTCACTCGTGGCGTTCGCGTCGGCCTGGCAATCGAGGGCATTGTTGAACGCGACGTCGCACCCCGGGTTCGGAAGGACAAACACGCCGCCCGGAGAGGCTGCGCGGTTGTAGCTCTCTTCCGTGAACTGGTCGGTGTCGCGAGACTGACCCAAGACCCAGCCCGCTCCTGTACCAGTTGCCGGCCGCGCCTCAGCACCGTTCACAAGAACGCGAGCCGGGACGGGTCCGTTCGTGACAGTGACGTAGTCCTCTGCGGCCGGAGTACCCAAACGACAGCTACCCCCGGGCACATTGAGCGTGGTCAGACTCTGCAGTGTGGCGGTGTCGATACACCGGCCAAAGGAACTGTTGCCGGGGCTGACGGTGATCGACCTGACCAGAGCCGGGGTGATCTCGACGGTCGAGGTGTTCGACCCGGAGTCGGCCGCGTTCGCCGCGGGCACCGCGACGATCGGAGCTATGGCCGCGGCGGCAGCCAGGAGCAGCAGGGCGGAACGGGGTCGACGGTCATGCCCAGACACGGACTTTGATTCTTTGCGAGCGACGTGGATCCTCATTGCTCCCCCAGGCACGATGGCGCGCTAGCTGCGCACGGCCGCGAAGCGGCGCAGCGGCCACTCCCAGCACTTGGACGCTAGGAGTTGGGCGAGGTCGACCGCATCAGGGGAATCCCTAGCTTCGACATTCAGCCAGCTCACATCTCTCCTTCATGTACGCCTATGATCGACAGCTCCAGCGTCGGCCGATCGGAGCACGGGTGGGTGCAAGGCGGGTGCCACCTGTCCCGACGGGAGCTTCCGCCGGCGCGGGCCTAGTCGGGCGATCCGACGAGCTGGATCAGCTGGATGAGCTGGCCGAACGAGCGCTGCAGGGCAGGAGCTGCGTGCTGGCCTTGGTGGGCGAGCCGGGGTCGGGAAAGACCTCGCTGCTGGCCGAGATCGGCGCGCGAAGTTCCGGCTTCAGCGTCCTTCGGACCTCGGGCTCCGAATTCGAGCAGGGGCTGCCCTTCGCCGGGCTCGTCGGTCTGCTGCGTCCGCTGATTCACCGGATCGACGAGCTGCCGACGGCGCAGCAGGATTCGCTGCGCTCGGCGCTGGCCCTCACCGAAGGCACCGCTGTGGAACGCTTCTCGGTCTACGTCGGCGTCCTGAGCCTGATTTCGGCAGAGGCTGAATACCGGCCCTTACTGATCCTGATCGACGACGTGCACTGGCTCGATCCAGCCTCAGCCGAGGCATTGCTTTTCCTCGCCCGGCGGCTGGAGGCGGAGCGGGTGTTGATGGTGCTCGCCAGCAGAGACGAAAAGCTCGAGCACCTGCATGGGCTCGAGCGCCTCGACCTGGAAGGCATCGAGCTGGACGAGGTCGACACGCTGCTTGGGCATGTCGCCGGCGTAACCCTGTCTCCTGCGGTCACGTTGGAGCTGCACACCAGAACGGCGGGCAATCCCCTCGCCCTGATCGAGGCCGCCCGCCTGCTCGATGGCGACCAACGCAGTGGCTTACGCGCACTCCCGGATCCCATTCCGGTTGGTCGACAAGTCGCCGGAGCGTACGGCCGGAGGCTGCTCTCGCTCCCCGAGCCAACGCGACGTGCCCTGGTGATCGCCTCGGCCTGCGACTCGAGCGACGTTGCTGTCCTTTCAGCGGCCCTTGGCGCCGCCGGACTCACGCTTGCGGCCGTCGAACCTGCAGAGGACGCGGATCTGATCAGGATCAGCGAGGGGCGATGCCACTTCATTCATCCGCTGGTCCGCTCGTCCGCCTACCACGAGGCCTCAGCCGCAGACCGCCGCGCCGCCCATCAGATCCTGGCTGACGTCTCCACCCAGGCCCACCGACATGACGCCCGCGCCTGGCACCTGGTTGCCGCCTCTACGGGCCCAGTCGAAGCGGTCGCCGCCGAGGTCGAGGAGCTCGCTTATGCCGCTCGGTCGCGGCAGGCGCCCGCCGTGGCCGCCAAGGCCTTCGAGGCAGCTGCACTACTCAGCCCCGAGCCGGCGCGCGCCGCGGTCAGGTTCCTCGAGGCGGCTCTGGACGCCCAGCAATCGGGCCGCGCCATAGACGCCATCACGTTGGCAAGGCAGGCGCAGTCAGGCGCCGACGATCCGATGGTCGTCGCACGAGCGATGCAGATCGAGGGTCGGCTTTCGTTCTGGACCGGCGCACCCGGAGCGTTGGAGACGACGGTGCGAGCGGCTCATCTGATCGGTGACACCGACCCCGTGCAAGGTGGAGCTGCCCTGGCCGAAGCGGTCCTCATGGGCAGCATGGAGGACCTGCGGATCGGGCGAGAGCTCGTATCCGGGCCGCTCTTCGCGCATGCGCCGGAGCCCGTGCGCAGCGTCGTGCTGTCGGCGACCGAGATATTCGGCAACCACAAGGCGGCGATCCGATCGTCACTGCTCGACCTGCTGCCCGTTCTCTCAGCCCTCAATCCACTCGAAAACCCTTGGATCCCCGAGATTTACGGTCGCGGACTGGTCGTTTACGACTGCTGGCCCGAGGCGACAACTCTGTACGAGTCGGTCATCGCGGTCGCCCGCAGCGCCGGCGCGCTCAGCGCACTGCCGGTGGCCTTGGCGAGCATCGGCGAGGTCGATTTCCGGACTGACCGCTGGTGGCGTTCTTACGCGACGACCAGCGAGGCGCTGCGCATCGCTGACGAGACCGGCGGAGCCCGCAACTTCTGTCTCGCCAATCTCGCCATCATTGAGGCGGCCCAGGGCAGGAGCGACGACTGCATCGCGCATGGCTCTGAAGCGATCGCCATCGGCGTGGCCACCGGCAACCGAGCCCTGCGTGAGTACGCCCGCTGGGCCCTTGGCTTGCTGGAGCTCGGGCGCGGCCAACCCCGCCAGGCGCTGACCCACTTTCGGGCTCGCGATGACGACGTAAAGGCGGCCCAGCACACGAGCCTGCCGATCTGGAGCCTCGAGTTCGCCGAGACGCTTATCCGGTGCGGGCACTCCGATGAAGCGCAGGAGGTTCTCGAGAGCGCCGCACTCGATGATCTGATTTCTGCGAGCGACCATCAGATCCGGCTGAAACGCTGCCTCGCGCTAGCAGCGGCCCACGGTGATGGGGGCGACGCCGACGACCTCTTCGAAGCATCACTCGCCATCGGCCGGGATTGGCCTTTCGAGCGCGCCCGCACACAACTCGCTTACGGAGAAAGGCTGCGCCGGACCCGGCGGCGGACTGAATCAGTTCGCCAGCTGCGCGCGGCCCTGAGCGCTTTCAGCAGCCTGGGCGCGTCAGGTTGGATCGCGCAGACCGAACGTGAGATCCGGGCAGCGGGTGGGCAACTCGCCGACTCCGCCGACCGACCCTCCCTGACCAGCCTCACCGCCCGCGAATTGCAGGTGGCCAGCGCAGTGGCGGCCGGGTCTTCGAACCGCGAAGTGGCTGAAACTCTGTTCGTCAGCGAGAAGACGGTCGAATTCCATCTCGGAAAGAGCTTCCAGAAGCTGGGGATTCGATCGCGGGTAGAGCTGGCCCGGATGCTCATACTGGACGAACGGGTCGATTGACGGCCCTTCCGCTCGAGCCCCAACGTGAGGTTTTTTCGTGGCTTCCCCCGTCCACGCAACCCTGATCCTCTGCGATGCCGCAGCGTCGGACGTGTCCGGCAAGCTGCACATGCTCGGCGCGGGATGGTCAGTCACCGGCACGCCCACCGCACCTGCCGCGGTCGCCATCCTGATGAAGATCCCGTGGGACCGAGCCAACGAAAAGCTCCCGCTGCGGCTGCAACTCGAAGACGCTGACGGGCGGGCGGTCGTGCTCGCGGGCGAGGTCATCCAGATGGTCAGCGAGATCGAGGTCGAACGCCCTCCCGGCCTTGACCCCGGCTCCCCCATCGATGCGTCATTCCAGCTGGGGCTGCAATCGATGCCGCTGGCGCCGGGTCGCTACCTCTGGCGCCTGCAAGTAAGCGATGACGAGTTCACTGAAGGCTTTCAGGTGAGGGCCACCGCCACCTACGTGTAACGGTCAGGTGCGAGCCACTTCCAGCTACGTGTGAGCTCAGCGGTCGGTGCGTGGGCCTTTCTTGTCCTTGCCCTTGACCCGCACCGAGACCTCGATGGGGGTGCCGACGAAGCCGAAATCCTCTCGCAGCCGCCGCTCGAGGAAACGCCGGTAGCCCGCTTCCAGGAATCCCGAACTGAAAACGACGAACCGCGGCGGACGAATGTCGGCCTGCGTGGCGAACAGCACCTTCGGCACCTTGCCGCCGCGCGAGGGCGGCGGGGTGGTGCCGACGACCTCGCCGAGCCAGGCGTTGAGCCGGCCGGTGGGCACCCGGGTCTCCCAGCCGGCGATGGCGGTACGCAGTGCGGTGGCGAGCTTGTCGACCGATCGTCCCGTCTTCGCCGAGACGTTGACCCGCGGAGCCCATTGGATACGCGCCAGATCACGGTCGACTTCGCGCTCGAGGTCGTAGCGCCGGTCTTCGTCAACCAGATCCCATTTGTTGAACGCGATCACGACGGCCCGACCGGCCTCGACCGCCATCGACAGGATGCGCTGGTCCTGCTCCGAGAGCCGCTCCCCCGCATCGAGCAGGATGAGCGCGACCTCAGCCGAACGCAGCGCGGTCTCCGTACGCAGGGAGGAGTAGTACTCAGCCCCCGAGGCCTCACGCACCTTGCGTCGAAGCCCTGCCGTGTCGACGAAACGCCAGGTTTCGCCGCCGAGGGTCAGCAGCGAGTCGACCGGGTCTCGGGTGGTGCCGGCGACGTCGTCGACGACCGAACGCTGCTCCCCCGCCAACCGGTTGAGCAGGGATGACTTGCCGACGTTCGGCCGCCCCAGTAGCGCCACCCGGCGGGGACCGATCTCCTCCCCGTCCAGCGCAGGCGGCGCCGGCTTGGGCAATGCGGCCAGCACGGCGTCCAGCAGGTCGCCGCTGCCCCTGCCATGCAGCGCCGAGACCGGATGCGGCTCTCCGAGGCCGAGCGACCACAGCTCTGCGGCGTCTGATTCGCGCCGGGCGTCGTCGACCTTGTTCACGGCGAGCACTACCGGCCGGCCCGAACGATGCAGGACGCGCGCGACCGCTTCGTCGGCGTCGGTCGCGCCGACCGCGGCATCGATGACGAACAGCACCGCATCGGCGAGCTCCACGGCCACCTGCGCCTGCTCGGCAACGGCCGCCGCCAGCCCGCGGGCCGACTGCTCCCACCCGCCGGTGTCGACCACCGTGAACCGCCGTCCGGCCCAGGTGGCGTCGTAAGCGACCCGATCACGCGTAACACCAGGGACGTCTTCGACGACGGCAGCCCGCCGGCCCAGGATGCGGTTGACCAACGTCGACTTTCCGACGTTAGGCCGGCCGACGACTGCCACCACCGGAACGACGACCGACGGACCGGGCTCAGCAAGATCGTCAGGAAGCTCAGAGGCGGCGACCGGAAGGTCGTCAGCCATGAGAGGCACGAGCGTCAGCAAGATGCTCGACCAGGCGCAGCCGAATCTCTTCGCTGACGGCCTTCAGCGCCGTCCGTGAACGCGGATTGTCGGGCATCGTGATTTCAAAAGGGGTACCGAAGACGACGGTGACCGGCGTCCGCTTGGGAAACTTGGCGCCCTTGGGAAGCGCGGCTGCAGTGCCCAGGCACGCCACCGGCAGGATCTTCGCGCCGGAACGGACGGCAAGCCAGGCGACTCCGTCGTGCACGGCGTCAAGCTCGCCGGTGCCGCGAGTGCCCTCGGGAAACATGCCGATCGCGCCGCCGGCGTTCAACTCCGCGAGCGAGGCCTGCAAAGCAGTGCGGTCAGGGCGTCCCCGATCGATCGGAATCTGACCGATCTTGTTCAGGTACCAGCCGAGCTTGCCGCCGTACAGCTCGATCTTGGTCAGGCAGCGCACCGGGCGGGGACACTCGGCGACGACGAGCGGCCCGTCCAGCCAGCTCGCGTGGTTGCCGGCGAGGATCAGCGGGCCGTTGTCGGGTACGAGCGAGCGACCCACCGATCGGACCCTCATGATCACGAAGTGGATCAGGGGACGGACGATGCTGCGGCAAAAGATCAGCACGCGCGGGCTGTAAGCCGGCGCACTCTTCTCTTTCTTGTCGCTTGTCACGGCACTCATGACGTCGTCCGAACGGCCGCGAGCCCGACCCGCTCAGACACCAGCTCAACGATCCGATCGACGACCGACTCGACCGACAGGTCGGTGGAGTCGACGACGAGCGCATCCGGAGACTGGACAAGGGGGCTTGCCGAACGGCCGCTGTCGAGGGCGTCACGGCGTCCGAGCTCAGCCATCGTCTGGGCCACAGCATCGTCGCCGGCTTCGCCGATCTCGTTGCTACGCCGACGCGCGCGCTCGGCGGTGGAGGCGGTCAGGAAGACCTTCACGGGGGCATCCGGCACGACGACCGTGCCGATGTCACGGCCTTCGACGACGATTCCCGTCGGGTCATCGGCGATGATCGCGCGCTGCTGCTCCACCATCCGAGCCCGCAGGGCGTCGACGGCGGACACCGCGCTCACCGCACTCGTGACCGGGCGGCTGCGTATCTCGTGGGAGACGTCTGTGCCGTCGACTGAAATCCCGGGAGCATCGGGGTCGGTGGCGACCGCCAGCACTGCCCGTTCGGCAAGCTCGGCCAGTGCCGGCCCGTCCTCGATGTCGAGCCGGCGCTGCAATGCCAACCAGGTGATGGCTCGATACATCGCACCGGTGTCCAGGTAGCGGACCCCCAGACGACGCGCCACCGCGCGGGCGACGGTGCTCTTCCCCGACCCGCCGGGTCCGTCGACCGCGACGACCAATGGGTCACCCACGGCCACTCCTCTTTCAGACATTCTTCGGGTGTCGTTCAGGAGACGACGTCAATGGATCAGACCTACAGAGCGTAAGGGCGGACGAGTCAGGCTATCCGCCCAGCCGCCTGATGCCTCATTCGAGCTGGTACGCACGCCATCCGGCGTCCTCCAACCGCTCGATCAGCGACTCCAGCACCAGCGGGTCGACGGCGATCTCGGCCGTGCCCTGGCGTTGCCCGAGACTGTGCTCGACGCGTACATCCTCGACGTTGATTCCCCAACCGCCGATGGCGACGAGGAGCCGGGCAAGCTCGTTTTCCCGGTCCGGGACGACGACACCGACCCAACTCCAGTTCGGGGGTGGCTGCCCCGCTTTTGCCGGCAGGCGCCGCCGACCGTCGCGGCCGGCCTGCAGGAATCGTTGCACCTCGTGCCAGACGTCATCGACCGATCCGGCACGCAGGGTGCCGGCCAATCCGTTCAGTGTCGCGGCGAGACGATCAAGGCTGTCTGCCACGGGCTGACGGTTGCCCTCGAGGATCGACGCCCACAAGGTCGGATCACTGTCGGCCAGGCGGGTGGTGTCGCGAAGTCCACTCCCGGCCAGCTCGAGGTTCTGGTCGAGCAGCCCGTCCACGGCTTGCGCCGCCAGCGCGCTGGCCACGACCTGCGGCAGATGAGAGAGCTGAGCCATCAGTTCGTCGTGACGTCCCGGCTCAAGGATCAGTAGCCAAGCGCCGCAGATGTCACCGATGGTGCCCGACGACCAGCGGGCGGCGTCTCCCGTTTCAGCGGTGGGACAGAGCGCCCACGTGCTGTCGCGGAAAAGGTCGATCTGTGCGGAGATGGCGCCGCCCCGCTCCCGCCCGGCGATGGGGTGAGCCGGGCAGAAGGCGGAAAGGTCACAGCCCAACGCACGGGCCTCGGCGACGACCTGACCTTTCACGCTGGCCGTATCGCTGGCGGTGATGGCCGCTTTGCTGCGCTGCAGGTCCAGCAACACCTCGGCGACAGCATGCGGCGGCACGGCAATGACGGCGTGATCGACCGTGACGCCCTCAGGCCAGAGCCGCCCGGCCTTGCGGGCCACGGCAAGGTTCGCCTGCTCGGGGTCACGGTCGCGCAGCAGCACGTCGACCCCGGCAGCGGACAGCGCCATGCCGATGCTGGTGCCGATCAGGCCGGCGCCGACGATCCCGACGGTGCCGAGCTGGTCATTGGTCACGAGATTTCAACCTACCGGCGAGACCGCTCAGAGCTCGACCAGCTTGTGGAGGGCGGCCACCTCATGCATCGTCAGGTGCCGCACCCGACCCGCCTTGAGCGCACCGAGCTGGACCGGACCGAGCTGCGTACGCACGAGGCGACTGACCGGCCTGTTGACAGCGTCCATGAGCCGCCGCACCACCCGGTTACGCCCTTCGTGAATGACCACCTCGAGCAGCACCCGCGAGCCTGCGGCATCCAGAACGCGTACCTCATCGACCTTGGCGGGACCGTCATCGAGCTCCACCCCCTGCCGCAGCTGGCGCAGGATGTCGCGTCCGACGGGCCCGGGAACGTCGACCATGTACGTCTTGGGGACCTCATACGAGGGGTGGGCCAGCCGGTGGCCGAGCTCGCCGTCATTGGTCAGCAGCAGCAGGCCTTCGCTGTCCAGGTCGAGGCGCCCGACGTGAAACAGCCGTTCGCCGCGCTCGAGCCGGTCGGCGACGAGATCGGCCAGGGTCGGTCGTTCGGGGGGCCGGCCCGCCTTGGTGTCGCCGGCATTGGGGTCATCGCGCATCGCCGAGATCATGCCCCGCGGCTTGTGGCAGGCCAGGTAGACGAGATCGACGCGGGTGACGATCCGGTCGCCGTCGACGGTGATCACGGCCCGGTCGGGGTCGACGCGGATGCCCTGCTCGCGGATGCGCTTGCCATCGACGGTCACGCGTCCCTCGTCGATCAGCCCCTCGCAGTGTCGCCGCGAACCGAGGCCGGCAGCGGCGAGGACCTTCTGCAACCGGATTCCACCGGGGTCGTGTGGGTCAGCTGAGCTCAATTTCATCGGCCTCCGGCAATAAGGGCGCGAGAGGCGGCAGCTCGGACAGGTCGCGCAAACCAAGCCTCTCGAGGAAGTACGGGGTCGTCCGGTACGTCATCGCGCCACCTTCAGGATCGACACCGGCTTCGTCGATCAGCCTCCGGGTGAGCAGAGTCCGTACGACGCCGTCGACGTTCACTCCTCGAACGGCAGCAATCCGACCTCTGCTGACCGGCTGCTGATAGGCAATGACCGCCAGGGTCTCGAGCGCGGCCTGCGACAACCGGGCGGTCTGTCCGGCGAGCACAAAACGCTCGACGTATTCAGCGGCCCCAGCTGCAGTGTAGTAGCGCCAGCCGCCGCCGACCTCGCGCAGCTCGAAGCCACGTCCGGCCGAGACATATTCAGCGGCCAGCTCGCGAAGCGTCTGTTCGACGGTCGGCACCGGCACCAGCAGCCGCTCGGCCAGCGTGACGACGGGGACCGGCTCTTCGGCAACCAGCAGCACCGCTTCGAGCTGGGCCCGCACCGGAAGGTCGAAGACGGGATCCGGGGGTGAAGGCTCAGTCATTTCCGCTCTGATTCTCGGGTTGATCGGTGTCTGCCAGGTCTGTGACTGGCTGTTCATCCGGTGAGGCCGCGACCCAGCGAACCGTCAACTCCCCTAGTGCTACGGGCTGATCGAAGCTGACCCGGCCCTCGCGGCCGAGCTCGAGCAAGGCCAAAAAGCGCGCCACGATCTCGATGGTCTCGGTGCATCCGGTGCACAGCACCGTGAAGGTCGCGGTCCCCAGCATCTGAAGTCGCTCGACGACGACCCTGGCGTGGGCGCGCACATCCACCCGCGGCGCATGCACGTGGTCGGTCTCGACAACGGGCGCCGGGCGCGGCTCGCGTACGACAGCCGCCAACGCAGCAAACGCCGCGAGATCGATGTCGAGCACGATCTCCGGCAGGACGGCGACGAACCGCTCCTCCAACGAGACCTGACGGGGTATGAACCGGGACTCCAGCGCATCCAGACCCGCCAGCAGCTCCGCGGCCCGCTTGTAAGCGCGGTACTGCATCAGCCGGGCAAAGAGCAGATCCCTGGCTTCGAGCAGCTCCAGGTCTTCGTCCTCATCGCCCCGGACCTCTACGGGCAGCAGACGAGCCGCCTTGAGGTCCAGCAACGTTGCAGCTACCACCAGGAACTCGGTCGCCCGGTCAAGATCGAAGCCGGAGCTGCGCAGGTAGGCCACGAAGTCGTCAGCGACCTCAGCGAGGGCAAGCTCGGTGATGTCGAGCTGCTTACGCGCGATCAGCGACAGCAGCAGCTCGAACGGGCCCGAGAACGCGGCCTGGCTGACTTCGAAGACGGGACTGGAGGCCGGACCGGTCATGGGCGCACTCACGACGAGGCGACGTGGACGGTGATTCCGAAGATGGAACCAAAGCCCTGGACCAGGTGCGGCGCCAGCTGCCCCACCCAGGAGGGAAAGCCGGTGAAAGCGATGGGGAGCAGCAGCAGCGCCAGCACGATGGCCAGGCCGATGTTGCGCTCCTCCAGCTGGTAGCGCCATTTCTGCCAGCCGATCGAGGTTCCGCCGAGCGTGAAGATGATCCGACCAAGGTCAGTAGGTGGCAGCGGGATCAGGCTGATGACACACAGCGCCGCGAAGGTGACGCCCATCTGCAAAAGGAGAGCGCCGGCAAACGAGGTGTGGCCTGAGCTGTTCAGGGCGACGGCTTCCGGGATGCGGACCGTCACGACGCCATACAGCTGGACCGAGATCCCGCGGGCGGCCGCCGTCGCACCGAGCGAGAGCACCGCGTACATGATCGGTCGAGCCAGGACCGAAGCGACGACGTGGAATCGGCGGGCTCTCCACCGGTCGTTCAGCGGTACCTGCTCGGCCCATCCGTAGCCGGCGAGCACCATGCTGACGGCGCTGTAGATCTGCACGTTGCGGACCGGGTTGAGCGAGAGCTTGCCTTGACGCTGCCCCATCGGATCGCCCAGCAGTCTGGCCGTCAGGACGGTAGCGGCGCTGCCGAGGACGACTCCGAGATACAACGCGGCGATGATGCCGAGCAGGAGAGCCGGCTTGTCGAGTACGAAGAGCACGGCGTCAGCGGGCCGGCCAGCGCGCGAGAAGCTCGCGGGCGAGGGCGCGGTAGGAGGCTGCTCCAGGCGAGTTGCTGGCGTAGGACGTGATGGGCTCGCCGGCGGACGTCGTCTCAGGGAAGCGCACCGTCCTGGAAATCACGGTGTGGAAGACGTGATCCGGGAACGCTTCGACGACTCGCTCCATGACCTGGCGACCGTGCAGCGTCCGGCCGTCATGCATGGTCGCGAGGATCCCGGCGAGTTCGAGGCGATCGTTGAGCCGGTCGTGCACCTTCTCGATCGTCTGCAACAGCAGTGCCACTCCCCGCAGCGCGAAGTATTCGCACTCCAACGGCACCAGGACGCCGTCGGCCGCAGACAAGGCGTTCACCGTCAGCAAGCCAAGGGACGGCTGGCAGTCGATCAAGATGATGTCGTAATTGGCCAGTAGCGGCTTCAGCGAACGAGCCAGGGCATGCTCGCGCCCCACCTCACTCACCAGCAGGACCTCCGCGGCTGAGAGGTCGATGTTGCTCGGCAGCAGATCGAGGCCGTCGACATTCGTCTTGGTGACGACATCGGCGGGGTTGACGTCGCTGCGCAGCAGCAGATCGTGCACCGTCAGGTCGAACGTCATCGGATTCAGACCGAGACCGACCGACAGTGCGCCCTGGGGGTCGACGTCGACGAGCAGCACCCGACGGCCGTACTCGGCCAGCGCGGCGCCGAGATTGATCGTGGTGGTGGTCTTGCCGACCCCGCCCTTCTGGTTGCACACCGCGAGCACCGCCGCCGGACCGTGGTGCTCCAGCGGCGGCGGCACCGGAAACTCCGGCAGCGGCCGGAAGGTCGGACCCAGCTTGGGGGTGGCCGCAGGCTCACCCTCGGGCGTGGGCGACGACCCGGGCAGCACATCCTGGGGCACGTCCGTGGTCATGATGGGGCGGCCTCCGAGCAGGGACAGATATGACGCGAAGCCTAGCGGCCAGCGGCCGCTTTCGGGCCAGGGACGGGCGGCACCTTTCAGGCGGCCGGCAGCAACCGGTCGGATTTACGCTCTCGCCCGGGGGTGCGAGGAGGCGTACACCTCACGCAGCATGTCGACCGTCACGAGCGTGTAGACCTGCGTCGTCGTCACCGAGGCGTGACCCAGCAGCTCCTGCACCACCCGGATATCTGCACCGCCATCGAGCAGGTGCGTGGCATAAGAGTGGCGAAGGACGTGCGGCGAGACGCTCGACTGGATGCCGGCTCGGTATGCCGCCGCTCGCAGCAGGGTCCATGCGGTCTGCCGGGACAGCCGGCCACCCCGGGCGTTCACGAACAGGGCGGGACCTCTGGGCGACAGCGCCGGCCGCCCCCGAGTCAGCCACGCGCTGACGGCATCCACGGCGTAGGACCCCACCGGAACGACCCGCTGCTTTCCGCCCTTACCCGACAGCAGCACCGAACGCTGCTCCAGATCCACGTCGTCGACGTCAAGTCCGACCGCCTCAGAGATGCGGGCACCCGTGCCGTAGAGCAATTCGAGCAACGCCTGCGATCGCAACCCGGCGGGCGATTCGGGCTGACCGAGCGGGGCGGCAGAGGCCAGCAGTCGTTCGACGTGCTGAACGGGAAGCGCTTTCGGAAGTCGGGTCGGCAATGCAGGTGGGCGCACCCCGCGGGCGGAATCGCCGGGCAGCTCGCCCTCCCGGTGACAGAAACGGTGCAGCCCGCGCACTGCCACCAGTGCTCGTGCCGCCGACGGGGCGGCCAGCGGAGGATGATCTTCGTCCCCGGCGCGAAGGGCGGCGAGAAAGTCTGCGATCTGCAGGTCGCCGACATCTGCGAGGGAGGTGATGCCGTTGGCCGTCAGATAGTCCAGATAGCGCCTCAGGTCGCGGCGATAGGCAGCCAGGCTGTTGGCGGCAAACCCACGCTCGACCGCAAGGTGATCCAGGTAGCGGCGAACGGCGTCGACCGCCTCGCTCTGAACCGTCGAGATCATGCCGGCTTCGGCCGCATATCCCTGCTCAACAGCGCGCCCGCCTCGCGGAGTCGATGCCACGTTGGGCACCTCCTCCGGTGGCCGCAGGTATCCGTCAGACCGTCAGCGAGGGGTGCTGCCCGGCGGCCACAGCCTATGCCGGGCGTGCCACAGGAAGTATCTCCCCGTTCGAGTGAAGGTCGTGCCCATCCCGGTGGTCGTCCAATGCTTCCCGTTCGTGCTCGTCCAGTCCGCCCCAGACCCCGTGGGTCTGTCCAGTGGTCTGTGCCCAGTCCAGGCATTCGGCGCGGACAGGACACCCGGCGCATACCGCCTTGGCCCGCTCCGCCTGGCGCAAGGCGGGTCCGCTGGTTCCGATCGGAAAGAACAGATCGGGGTCATAGTCGGCGCAGGCCGCCAGGAACCGCCACGCCGCTGCGTTCGGGTCCTGACCAGGCTCGGGAATGCCCTGCTGCCAAGATGCCGCCACTCGCAACGAACGCATCGAGTACCTCCCCAAGCCCCGCGGAGGCGTAGGCCCGGTTGGGCAAATTGGTCCCGCGGTTCTCTATGTTTGTGCTCCGCTGGGGACGGCTGGAACGATTCCGTTGCGCCAACTTCTTCTAGTGCGTTTGCACTAGGGAATGGGTCGCGGCCTACTCCAACAGGCCACTGCGCGTGGCGATGACCACGGCTTCCAGCTTCGAGTGAGCACCGAGCTTCACCAGCACGCTCTGCACGTGGTTGCGGACCGTATTCGGACTGACGAAGAGCCGGCCGGCCATGTCTGAAGTGGACAGCCCGTCGGCCACCAGGCGTAGCACCTCTCGTTCGCGAAGGGTGAGATCAGCGCCCGGCGCGCGGTAGGAACGCGACAGCCTCGGAACAAGGCGGGCCAGCATGTCCGAATCCAGCCGCAGCTGCCCGCTGGCGACAGCTCGCACCGCCGTGACGAGATCGTCGAGCGAGAGGGTCTTGGGTACGACGCCTGCGCAGCCGGCTTCAAGGGCGACGACCGCCGCCGCCTCGTTCGAGCTCGCGGTCAGCATGAGCACACGGCTGCCCGGGCTGACGGCCCGCACCCGCCGTACACACGCCGCAACCCCGACGTCCGACAGCCGCTGGTCAAGAAGTACGACGTCGACCTCCCGGCCCGCAGCCAGCAGCTCGAGATCTTCCAAGGTGGTGGCCACGCCGGCGACCCGCAGGTCAACGGCGCCGTCGAGTGCCAAACGAAGGCTCTCGGCAACCATCTCCTGCGGATCTGCGAGCAGCATGGTGATCACGGGGGTCAACCGGCGTGGTCAGGGCGGGCCGCCCAAGGCGCGTCAGCAGGTCGCAACTGGCTGAAGCCGCCGCCTCGGGCATGTGCCGCCGCCAGGATGCCGGCCACCGCCATGGCGTTGGTGATCTCTGCGGCCATGACCCGATCGACCGCCTCGTCGAGCGACACCCACTGCAGTTCGAGCTCGGCCTCCTCATCGACCCGCTCGTATCCGTCAACGATCTCTGTGATCCCGCGCGCCAGGAAGATCCGGATGGCTTCGTCGCTCATACCAGGTGAGGTGTAGGTGTCCACGAGGGTGTCCCAGCGCGTCGCCGCCAGGCCCGCTTCTTCGGCAAGCTCCCGTTTGGCCGCCATCGAGGCCGGCTCACCAGGCGCATCCAGCAGACCGGCGGGCAACTCCCACAGCCGGCCACCGACCGCGTGCCGGTACTGCAGCAGTAGGAGGATGCGCCCCTCGGAGTCGTAAGCGACGACACCGACCGCGCCAGGGTGGGAAACGATGTCCCGCAGCGCCTCGCGTCCCCCCGGCATCGTCACCAGGTCTCGCCGGACCTTGATGATGGCGCCGTCGAAGATCGGCTCACTGCTCTTGACCTCGTACGTGTGACTCACCTTCAGAGCGTTTCATGCGAGTGACGGCGGGAGCCTTTGGCGGAGGTCGACCGATGGCTCGAGCCGTACCGGCGAATGTGGGCTCGCAGCCTCGACGACCTCCAGCGCCACCTTGAAGCCAACCCCGAAACTCCCCCCTCCGACTGAACGAGGAACTGCGATGGAAGATCAGATCGACGCGGGCACGCTGACCCGACTTGGGGACGTGGAAGACACGCCGCAGGGATGGCGACTTCGCTTCGTCCGCCTGCTCGCCTTCACACCCGCACGGGTGTCGCGAGCGCTCACCGAGCCGACGGAGCTCGAAGCCTGGTTTCCCACGACGATCGACGGTGCGCGGCAGGCAGGCTCAGCTCTGACGTTCCGTTTCCGGGAGAACCAGGCGCCACCGTTCGAGGGAACGATGATCGTCTGCGACGAGCCGCGATTGATGGAATTCATGTGGGGCGCCGACCGGATACGCATCGAGCTGGAGCCGGCGAACGAGGTCGGCAGTGCGACCCGGCTCACGCTCTACGACACGCTCGACGAACGCGGCAAGGCCGCGCGCGACGGCGCGGGCTGGCACGTCTGCCTCGATGACCTCGAGGTCGCCCTGAGCGACCTCCCGTCGGATCTGCGGCCCGCGGGCACCGACTGGAAGAGCGTGCATCCCGAGTACGTGACGCGCTTCGGCCCAGAAGCCGCCACCATCGGGCCGCCTGAGGGCTTCGAATAAAGCCGGCTCAGTGCGCGACGAGATCCAGCAGCTTTGACTCGCTGTGGGCCACGGCAGCGGCGATGAACGCCCGAAAAAGTGGATGCGCGTGAGTGGGACGCGAAGTGAACTCAGGGTGAGCCTGGGTGCCCACGTAGAACGGGTGGGTCTCCGGCGGGAGTTCAACAACCTCGACAAGGTGCCCGTCGGGTGAGGTGCCGGAAAAGCGCAATCCGGCGGCGACCAGGCGCTCGCGGTAGGCGTTATTGACCTCATACCGGTGACGGTGGCGGTCAGCGACCAGCAGCTTGCCGTAAGCGCGCGCGGCCAAGCTGCCCGCCTCCAGCTTCGCCGGGTAGGAGCCGAGCCGCATGGTGCCGCCCATGTCGGCCTCTCCGGCGATGACGCCGACCTGATCAGCCATCGTCGCGATCACGGGGTAAGGCGTCTCCGGATCGAACTCGGCGCTGCTTGCTCCGTCGAGTCCGGCGAGGTTTCGGGCGACGTCGATGACCATGCACTGCAGTCCCAGACACAGGCCGAGCGCCGGGATCTCGTTTTCGCGGGCCCAGCGCAAAGCGGCGACCTTGCCCTCGATGCCGCGAATCCCGAAACCTCCCGGCACCAGCACTCCGTCGACACCGTCGAGCGCCTTGAGGGTCTGCTCGGGAGTCGTGCAGTCATCCGAGGTGACCCAACGGATGTTGACTTTGGTGTCGTTGGCCACCCCGCCGGCCCGCAATGCCTCGGTGACGGACAGATAGGCATCGGGCAGGTCGATGTACTTGCCGACGAGCGCCACGGTGATCGACGTGGTCGGGTGGTGGACCCGCTGCAGGAGGACATCCCACTCGGTCCAGTCGACATCGCGGAAGGCCAGCCCCAACCGCCGTACGACGTAGGCGTCCAGGCCCTCCTTGTGCAACACCTTCGGGATGTCGTAGATGCTCGAGGCATCGGCCGCGGCCGCGACGGCTTCCAGATCGACGTCGCACGACAGCGCGATCTTGCGCTTGAGGGAATCGGGAAGCGGCCGGTCTGACCGGCAAACCAGCGCGTCAGGCTGGATACCGACCTGCCGCAGGGCAGCGACGGAGTGTTGGGTGGGCTTGGTCTTCAGCTCCCCCGACGGTGCGATGTAGGGGACCAGGCTGACATGGACGAACAGGCAGTGTTCGCGGCCGACCTCGAAACGCACCTGCCGAATCGCTTCCAGGAAGGGAAGTGACTCGATGTCGCCGACGGTGCCGCCGACCTCGGTGATGACGCAATCGACGTCGTCGGTCGCCAAGGCTCTGATCCTGGACTTGATCTCGTCCGTGACGTGGGGGACGACCTGGACGGTCTCCCCCAGGTAGCCGCCCCGGCGCTCCCGGGCGATGACAGCGCTGTAGACCTGCCCGGTCGTGACGTTCGACGTGCCCGGCAGATCGGTGGACAGGAACCGCTCGTAGTGGCCGACGTCGAGATCGGTCTCGGCGCCGTCGTCGGTGACGTAGACCTCGCCGTGCTGGAACGGGTTCATGGTGCCCGGATCGACGTTGAGATACGGATCCAGCTTCTGCATGGTGACCCGGAGGCCACGCGCCTTCAGCAACATCCCGAGGCTCGAGGCCGTCAGTCCTTTGCCGAGGCTGGAGGCGACGCCTCCGGTGACGAAGATGTGGCGAACCACATGCGCCTGGACCACTACGGCCTCCCGTGGATCACGCTCGAACGGGGTCCGGTAACCCGGACTCTCCACGGAATCTCATGGTACGTCCATGCGATCACCAGACGGGGCTACTACGCCGCGACAGGCCGAACGTCACCCGGATGACCGAGCGCTGGACAGCGCCACCCGCGACGGCGCGCTGCCGCGAGTCGTCGGCAGAGCCGATCGGCGCGGAGCGCCGCGGCGACGCGGCCGGATCTCAGCGCCGCCGGCGACCGTCTTCATCGCCTCGCTCGTCCCCTCGTTCATCGCCGCTGCCGTGGACGCCGCTGCCGCTTCGAGCAATTCCGCGGCATGGCCCCTCGCCAACTCGCTGTCCGAAACGCCCGCGAGCATGCGGGAAAGCTCGCGGACCCGCCCCGGCCGATCCAGCACCTGGACGCCGCTGTGCAGATCCGCCCGCTTGCCCCCTTTGGCGACCAGCAGGTGACGATCGGCGAAAGCGGCGACCTGCGGCAGGTGGGTGACGCAGATGACTTGCCGGCTGTGACCAAGGAGCGCCAAGCGGCGTCCCACTTCGAGTGCCGCTTCGCCGCCGATACCGGCGTCGACCTCGTCGAAGATCATGCTGGCCGGGCCGAGGCCCGCGGCGAGCACCACCTCGAGCGCAAGGACAACGCGCGACAACTCACCGCCCGAGGCGCTGCGCGCCAGCGGACGCGCCGCAAGGCCATCACCGGGCGAGAACAGCAGCTCGACCTCGTCGCTGCCATCGACGCCAAGCGAGGCCGCCAGCTCACTGACAGTGGATCCGCTTGACTCGAGCGGAGGCAGCGAGCTCATCAGACCGACCTGGAGCCGGGCGGACGTCATGGACAATGCGGCGAGCTCGGAGGTGACGCGGCGCTGAAGCCGGGCAGCCGCCGCGGCCCGGGCGACGCTCAGCCGGGCCGCGAGCTCGAGCATCTTCCCGGCCGCCTGCTGCTCGATGGCGTCCAACTCGCTGCTGCGCTCGCCGCCGGCATCCAGCGCCAGCAGCCGGCGGCCGGCCTGGTCTGCCCACTGCAGGACCCCGTCGACGCCGGTGTTGTGTGGACGGCAGAGCCGGTTGAGCTCGGCCCGGCGCTCCTGAGCAATCGACAGGCGCTGCGGATCGTCGTCGACCCCCGCGGCGTAGGCCGCGAGATCGCCGGACAGCTCACGCGTCAGAACGGCGATCTCATGAACCCGTACCGCCAGCGCCCGCAACTCGGGATCGCTGTCTGCGGCGCCCTCGAGCGCCCGGGCCGCGAAGGCGAGTGCAGTCAGGGCTCCGCCTTCATCCGCGGCCGCCCGGTCGCCGTCTCCGGCGATCGACGCCCGGGCCGTCTCGCTGGCGTAACGCAGCTCGTCAGCGGCACCCAGCCTGTCGAGCTCGCGTTGCAGATCCAGATCCTCACCGGGCAGGGGTGCGACACGCTCCACGTCAGCCAGGCCCAGTCTCAGTAGCTCGATCTCCCGCAGGCGCTCGCCCTCGAGTGCCTGCAGCTCGACCTGCTCGCGACGGGCTGCAGCCCAAAGCTCGCGGGCCTCGTGGAACGCGGCGAGGGGCTCGAGCACCGGCCTACCGGCGAAGCGGTCGAGCGACTGCGCGCTGGGCGCCTGGATGGCGCAGCTGGAGCTGACTGCTCTGACCGTGCAGGGCCAGCATGCCGCCGACGAGCTCAGCCAGCATGCCGGCTGGTACGGCCCGGCCCCCCACGAAGGCGCGCGACCGGCCATCGGCGGACACGGTGCGGGCCACCAGCAGAGTCGCGCCCTCCAGCTCACCCCCGGCTTCGCGGACCTGGGCGGCCACCGGACCGGCCGGGTCGACCGTGAGGCGGGCCTCAACCGCGCAGCTCGCCCGACCGCTGCGGATATTGCCGGCATCGGCCCGGCCACCGGCAAGAAGGCCGAACGCCTTGACGACGCTGCTCTTTCCGGCACCGGTCTCACCGCTGAGAACGGTCAGGCCGGGATGCAACTCCAGCACGGCCTCATCGATCGAGCCGAGCGCGCAGATGCGTACCTCATCGAACATGTGTACGAGTCTACGGCAGCCGTCCACCATTTCGCGAACTGCCACGCCAACCGTCCACCGGAAGATCGAACTTGCGGACCAGCCGATCGGTGAAGGGCCCGGGGTGCACTCGGGCGAGGCGCACCGGCGTCTTTCCCGCTGTGACCTCGAGCCGGGCCCCGGCCGGTACGAAGACGGTTCGGCGGCCGTCGCAGGAGAGCACGGCGTCAGCGGTGCCGGACACGATCTCCAGCGCAACCGTGGCACGCGTGCCCACGACCAGCGGTCTGGCGAAGAGGGCATGGGCGCTGATCGGGACCACCAGCAGCGCCTCGACCTCAGGCCACACGATCGGCCCGCCGGCGCTGAATGCATAAGCCGTCGAGCCGGTGGGAGTGGCGCACACGACCCCGTCGCAGGCCCAACGCGACAGCGGCCTTCCCTCGATTTCCAGGATGCATTCGACCATCCGGCCGCGCAGCCCTTTTTCCAGCGCGACCTCGTTGAGAGCCCAGCCCGCCCACTCCAGCTGGCCGCCGATACGCAGCGCCACGTCGATGGTCATGCGCTCCTCGACGTCGTAATCGCGAGCCACGATCCGCTCGACGACCGACGGCAGGGCATCGGGCTCAGCCTCGGCCAGAAAGCCGACATGACCGAGGTTCACGCCCAGCAGCGGTGCGCCGTGTGGGCGGGCCAGCTCAGCGCCGCGCAGCAGGCTCCCGTCTCCACCGAGCACCAGCACAAGTTCGACCCCCGCGGCGGCCTGGTCATCGGCCTCCACCACACGCGAGCAGGCCAGATCGAGTGCGCCGGCCTCGTCCGCCAGCACCCGCGGTGACATCGAAGCAGCGTTCAGCATGTCCAGAACCTGCTGGACGCTGTCCTGCACCTCGGTCCGGCGGGGGTGGGCGACGACCAGCACTTCCCGCGTCATTGCGCGTCCTCGGGAGGCGAGGTGTCGAGCCGGCGCCGTGGCGTCCCGGCGAGCTCGTCTTCCTCGAGGGGCGATCCGGTGTCCGACAGCCAAAGCACGTACTCAAGATTGCCTGCTGGACCGGGCAGGGAGCTGCGCACGAGACCTCGAACTCCAAGGCCAAGACGCGCGGCGACTTCCGCCACCCCGCGAATGGCGCCAGCGTGCGCGTCGGGATCGCGCACGACGCCACCTTTGCCGACCTCGCCGCGCCCGACCTCGAACTGCGGCTTGACCAGCAGCACGAGGTCTCCGTGCGCGATGACGCAATCGGCCAGCGCCGGTAACACCAGCCGCAGGGAGATGAATGAAAGGTCGGCGACCAGCAGATCGACCGCCCCACCGACGTCCTGCGGGCTCAGATGGCGCACGTTGGTCCGGTCGACCACCCGGACGCGGTCGTCGTTCTGCAGCCGCCAGATCAGCTGGCCGTAGCCGACGTCGACCGCGACGACGCTGATCGCGCCGGCGCGAAGCAGGACATCGGTAAACCCACCCGTTGAGGCTCCGGCGTCCAGGCATCGGCGACCTTGGACGCGCAGCGGCGGATCGGCCGCTGCGAAAGCAGCAAGTGCCCCTGCGAGCTTGAAGCCGCCTCGCGACGCGTAGCCGGGATCGTCACCCTGGGCTGAGCTCAATGGGCTCGTCGTTTGCCACCCCGCGTGCAGCCTTGAGCGCGGTCTGGCCGCTGACCCGTACCCGTCCCGCGGCGATCGCGGCCAACGCCTGCTCGCGGCTGGGCAGCATGCCGCGGCGGACCAGTTCGCGGTCCAGCCGGACGCGGACGGGCACTGCGGAAGCTCAGCCCGGGCTGACGTGCGGAGGCGAGTCCAGTGCCTCGCGCAGCAGCTCATCGAAGGTCGAGAAAGCCTCCGGGTGACGATCCGGGGTGAGCGTGTCGATCGAGTTCAGGATGAGCGCGGCCCTCGTCAGCGGGTCGGCCTCCTCCTGACCGGTCTGCGCTTCGAAGGTGGGGGCTTGGGCTCCGGGTGACTCGGGAGCGCTCGTCATGAGGCTTCTCCTGTCGTGTCAGATTCGCCAGCCGGTGGATTCGCCAGCCGCGTGAGATTCGCCGGACGGGTCAGATTCGCCGGCAGCCTCACGTGGGGAGGCTTCCGCAGACGTTGCCCCTGGGCTGGTGCCGCCCGCGACTCGCTTCGCCGGAGCGCGCTTGGCCGGCGATCGTTTGGCCGGGGCCTTGCGGGCTGCCTTCGTCGCGCGCTTGGTCGGCCGCCCTGGAGTGCCGGCCGGCGCCTCGGGAGAGGGGCTCGACGACTCTGGTGCTGCGGGTGACGCGGCTTTCTTCGAGGCCGGCGGCGCCAGGAAGGCTTGTACGAGCGCATCGAGTGACTCGATGCGTTGCACGAGCGCGGCGACCTCCTCCGACGTCGCCAGACCGAGCCTGACCAGGGCGCGATCGATCTCGTAGCGAATCAGGGCCACGATGGTGTCTCGGTTGTTGCGGCTGGTCGTCAGCAGATCGTCCGCCAGGTTGGTGACCTGCTCCGCGGTCGCCTCTCCGGACGTGACCAGCGCCTTGGCCGCCGAGAGCGCGCGCTGTCGGGTCACCTCGGTGAGGCCGTTGGCCAACGCGAGGTAGTTCTTGATCGCGTCGAACATCGCGGGGTCTCCCCTCTGACTGCCGGCCGCGTTTGGCCAGCATGTTGGGCGAACGCTATCGCGATCGCGAGGCGCTGCAGACCTTCGACTCGCGCCGGGGAGGCCCTCCCCGCCCACAGGCGGCAGGCGCGGAGCAACGGCGCGATGGCAGACTCGCTGCTGAGATGGCCACGAAGAAGGAGTGCGAGGCAGCGCTACGGGGCCTGGCAAAGCGCCTCGACAGTGTCGACGATTCACTTAAGAAGCGCCACGCGCCCGATCGAACGGTGACCTGCCGGATCTCAGACCTGGACACCACGTTTTCGGGTCGGCTCTCGAGCGGTGCACTCAGCGACATCCGCAACAAACCCCTCGACAACGCACAGATCCGTCTCACCGTCTCCAGCGATGTCCTGCTTGCGGTCACCAAAGGCGAGTTGCCCGTCTCGCATGCCTGGGCAGAAGGAAAGCTGAAGATCGAAGCCAGCGTGCTCGACATGATCAGGCTGAGGGCGCTGCTCTAGCCGCCCGCGGCTCCCGCCACCTCTTCGAACGCCGAGCAGCCCGGCGGCAACGGTCCCGTGACCCCCTGTGGGACTTGCCCGGAGTCGGCCAGCGTCCACCACAGGCTCACTCCCGCCCGAAACGCGTCCAAGCCGTCGTCATCCGGCCCGCCGCCTCCGGCCCATTGCAGCCTCGAGTCCGCCGACGAGCAGCTCCATCCTCCGCAGCGGACGGAGAGGCCTTCCCGCGTCACCATCGGCGCCGGACGAAGGAGCGAACGAAGATCGGCGCCCAGATACGTCGGCCGCTGATCAGTCTTGGCTCCGATCAGCTCGGCCAGGGTGGCGACCCCGGTGAGTACCAGCAGCGAGGGTGCTCCGACTCCGTTGGCTCCTTCGATGTCAGTGTCGAGACGGTCACCGACGACGATTGGCCGCTTGGCACCGCTCCGGCTCGTCGCCTCTTCGTGAAGTGCGCGCTCCGGCTTGCCCGCGACCTGAGGATGAACCTTCGTTGCCGCAGCGATAAACGCCACCAGGGCGCCGGCTCCCGGCAGCAGACCACGCTCGGTCGGCACCGTCACGTCGGTATTGCTGGCCACCCAGATTGCTCCGTGAAAGATCGCCAGGACCGCCTCAGCCAGCCGCGCATAAGTGA
This sequence comes from uncultured Actinomycetota bacterium, assembly GCA_963737695.1. Lineage (GTDB taxonomy): Bacteria > Actinomycetota > Actinomycetes > Frankiales > Frankiaceae > DATAZK01. The sequence continues at coordinate 4,878 of CAVTTQ010000008.1, read as the reverse complement.
TCTCGGGGTCATAGCCGGTCGCGACGGCGGCCGGCTCGTCGTCGGCGCTGCTGACCACCACCAGCCCCCGCTCACTGATGGCCTGCCTCAGTCCGGCGCCGCCGGCCACCAGAACCCGGCTCCCTGCGGGAAGCTGCTCGGCCAGCAACCTGGCCGCCGCCTGAGCCGAAGTCGCCACCTCACCGGGCTCGGCAGCGACTCCGGCGGCGGTGATCCGGCGGGCTACTTCATCGGGGGGACGCAGCGCATTGTTGGTGACGAAGGAAAGCCGCATGCCGCGCCTGCGCGCCTCCGTCAGGGCGTCGGCGGCGTGGGCGACCGGCTGCTGACCCCGGTAGACCACGCCATCGAGATCCAGCAAAGCCACGTCGAAGATCTCGGCCAGCGGTCGGTCGGTTCCCTGCACGTCACGTCCTGCCGTGGTTAAGGGTGCCGGCCACCTCAGTGACGGGCCTTGCGTGCAGCCACCGTGCGGGCTTCTTGGAGCTCCCGCGCGTAGCGGGTGAGATCGGGCCTCATCGCCGCAGCCAGCGCCAGATGCTCAACCGCGGTAGCGGTGTCACCGACCTTTCGCGCCGCCAGCCCCAGGCCGAAGTGCGCGTAGTGATCCGCCGGATCGCTCTCGACGAGTTGGGTGAAATTCCTTATGGCGTCGGCATATTGACGGGCATCGAATTGCGCTCGGGCCAGCATTTCGCGGGCACTTCGCGCTTCCGGCTCGGCGGCAACGGCGTGCGTCAGCAGCTGGACAGCCGCGGCAGCGTCACCGCTGGCGAGCAGATCACGGCCACGCACGTACCAGTCGTAGACGTCTCCCGCCGGAGCCGTCGGCGGGCCGCTTCCGGTATTGACGGTGTCGCCACTGTCGGGCCGGTCGCGTGCAGATGGCGAATCTGCGAAGTCGGCCAACTGCATGGTCCTCCCCACGGCCATCGGATCGCCACCTACGATCCCGACATGCCCTCGCGACCCGACTCGGATGTCCCGGTTCCACCCGGGCTGGTGCTGCGACCATTTCGTGCATTGCGCTACGCAGTGGACGGACCCGCGCTGGCCGCGGTCACCAGCCCACCGTACGACGTCGTGGACGAGGCGGAGCGAGACGAACTTCTCGCCGCCGACCCCCATAACGTCGTGCGACTGATCCTCCCGCAGGACGGGGCCGATGGCACGAGCCGCTATCGAGGTCGCCGCTCGTCAGCTCGCGAGCTGGCGGGCTGACGGCACACTTCAACGCGATGGCACCGACGCGCTGTATGTCTATGAGGAAGCGGCGGAAGGCCACGTGCAGCGCGGTTTGGTCGGCGCCGTCGCACTCGCCCGCGCCGATGCCCGCATCGTCCTGCCACATGAGGACACGATGGCAGGCCCTGTGAGCGACCGACTGGCCCTGACAGCGGCCACCGAGGCCAACCTCGAACCGATCTTCCTCGTCTATGAGGGCGGCGGTGCGGCGTCGGCCCTGGTCGCTTCGGCCGATCAGCGCGTGCCAATCATCGACACCACAACCCCCGACGGAGTACGCCACCGCATCTGGGCGATCAACGACCCGACCGAGCTCGACGCGATCGCAGCCGATCTGATCCGCCGGCGGGCGACCATCGCCGACGGACATCACCGCTACGCGAATTACCTGCAGTACCAGGAGACGCGGCGCGCTGAAGGGTCGGGTGACGGGCCCTGGGACTTCGGACTCACCCTGCTCGTCGACACGAGCGTCTTCGGGCCACAGGTGCATCCGATCCATCGCGTCGTTCCCGGCCTCGCGGCAGCCGACGCCGCCGCCAAGGCCGCTGCCGCGTTCCGGGTGACTCCCACCTCCGACTCGCGGCGACGAGCTGCTGGCAACCCTCGCGAAGGCCGGCACCCAGGGTCCGGCATTTGCCCTGGCAGACGTCGAACCACGCGTGGATCCTCACTGACCCGGACCCGAAAGCCGCCGCAGCCGCGCTTCCAGCCGACCGCTCTGCGGCCTGGCGAGCACTGGACGTCTCTCTCGCCCACCATCTGCTGATCCGACAGGTTTGGGGGCTGCAAGACACTGTCGAGGTCGTCGACTTCAAGCATGACCTTGCCTCGACACTGGCCGCGGCCGGCACCTCTGGCACCGCACTGCTGCTGAACGCGACACCGGTCGAGGCTGTCGCCGCCGTCGCCGCGGCCGGCGACCGGATGCCCCGCAAGTCGACGCTTTTCACTCCCAAACCGCGCACCGGGCTGCTCATCCGGCTGCTGGACAGCGACTGACCGAGCTCGTTGAAGCTAGGCCTCCGCCTGGGCGCTCTGACTGTCGCCTGGGTCGATCGCCAGCTCGGTCACCAGATGGACCTCAACTTCCACCCGAGTAGTCGTTCGTCCACCCGTGCGGAAGAAGCGCCGCCGTATTGCCCCCTCCACGACAAGCGCGCTACCGGTCGGCCAAGCCAGTGCGCGCAGCTGAAGCTCAGGATCAACGGCGAGGCAGTCGATGAGGTCGTTGCCTACCCGACCGACTCCGCGCGGCACCCGCAGGGTCCAGCGGACAACCTTGACACCCCCGGCCAGGTCCCGTTCTTCGCCGGGCTCGGTGAGCACGCCGGACAGGAAAACCGCGTTGAGGGCGGGCTCTTCATCGATCAGAGCTGGATCGGCTAACCCCGGTGGGTGGGCGTCAGGTGCGAAGAACTGCAGGTCTGTGGGCATGCCCAGAGTTTGGTGGGGTCAGGGCCTCACAATGCCCGCGGCGGGCACATCTGTGGACGCGATCAATCAGTCTCGAACTCCGGCATTGCCGGCGCCTCTTCCGCCGGGGCTCCCATGCGCTCATCGGCGTCGGTTTCGCCGTCATCGACCGCCGCCACCGCGGCAAACCATTCCTTGGCTTCCTCGTCACGGCCGACGGCGATGAGAGCCTCGGCGTATCCGTACCAGAGCCGGATCGTCCAGGGCTTGATGGTGGGGCTGTCGAGCTCTCCAACCTCCAGTACCGCCAGCGCCTGCTGCGCCTCGCCGAGATCACGGTGCGCTCCGCTACGCACCAGCAGCAGCTCCGCTCGAGCGGCCGCCGGGAGCTCAGCCACCGGCGCCTCGTCCAGCAGTGACAACGCCTTCGCAGGTCGACCCAATGCCCGCTCACAGTCCGCCATCACGGGCAGCTGGTGGCTGGCACCGGTCATCCGCCGATGCGCCCGAAGCTCGGCCAGCGCCTCGGCATACTCCCCTGCGGCATACGCCGCCAGGCCGGCGGCTTCCCGTACCGAGGCGACCCGAGAGGCAACCCGCCTCGCGGCCCGGGCATGAGCCAGCGCTGCGGTCGGGTCGGACTCCAACAGCGTGCCGGCCGCTACCAGCTGGCCGGCGACCGTCTCGGCGGTCGCCTTGGCCAAACTGCGCAGCTCTCGCTTGATCGCAGGGTCCAGCTGGTCGCCGCTTACCCCGGGTGGCAGCTCAGGTACGACGACTCGTGGCAACAGGGGACGATCCGGCCGGCCAACGTGTTCGCGGCGCGGCCCATCGCCGCGCTGCGCGGGCCGTCTACCGGTGTTTTCGGCGCGCGCGCCAGTGCCGGCTCGCGGCCCTGAACCACTGCGCTCCCGTGGTGTCCAGTCCGGACGCGACGATTGCGAGGGACGCGGGGATTGCGAGGAACGTGATGTCCGCTCTGAACGATCAGACCGCGGCGCGCGCTCCTGCCGGTCGGGACGCCCGCCGTTCTCCGACCGCGGCGTCCACTCCCGCATGGCCGGTCGATCGCCTGCAACGCTGCGAGGCGCGGAGCGGCTGCCGTGCTCGGGCCTGGCGCCGCCAGGCTTTCCGTCGCCCTGCTGCCGCGCGCCGGAAGTGCGCTCGGTGCGGTAAGCCCGGTCCGGACGCGAACCTTGCTGAGGCCGCGGGCTTCCTTGGGCCCTAGCTCCCCTATCAGGGCGCGCCTCACTGTCGGTGCGCGCGTCACGATCAGGGCGGGTCCCACGGTCGGGGCGCGGTGGGCGGCCGAGGTTCCCGGCGCTCTGGGAGCTGCCACCGCGAGCAGGCCTGGCTGGCGTCTGCGCGCCGCTGGACTCACCGGCCTGCTTGGGACGGGGCCCCGGGCCATACCGGTCTGAATCACGACGCGGGTCAGACCGACGCGGAGCCGATCCTGATCCTGCAGCGCCCCGAGCGGCACTGGAGCGCTTCGGGGCATCACGGTCGTAATGCCGCTTGGGCCGCTCACCGGAATCCGAGCGGCTACTTCCAGTTCCTGCAGCAGCCCGTCCGCGAGACGAGCCGATCTTGGAGCCAGCGCTTGAACCAGCGCCTCTATAAGTCGAACCCTTGTCACTGGAGCCCTTATTAGCGGCGCTCTTTGAGCCGGCGGAGGCTGAACTGGCGCGTGTTGGCTTCCGGGCCGGCGCTTTACGCTCGGCTTCTCGTTCGCGGTCGTCTGCCATTGCCAATTCTCGCCCTCTTCAATTCACCGGCATAAACACATAAGCGGGGTCGTCATAGACGACCCCGCTTATGTAAAGATGTCCGGCGGCGACCTACTCTCCCACACAGTAACCCGTGCAGTACCATCGGCGCAGAAAGGCTTAGCTTCCGGGTTCGGAATGGTGCCGGGCGTTTCCCTTTCGCCATAGCCGCCGTAACTCTATGGAATTATTAATCGGTTTCCGACCATAATTCGGGAACCGCACAGTGGACGCGTAGCATATTTGTGGTCAAGCCCTCGGCCTATTAGTACCGGTCAGCTCCATGCATTACTGCACTTCCACTTCCGGCCTATCAACCCGATGGTCTAGTCGGGGGCCTTACCAGGTTAACCCTGTGGGAGACCTCATCTCGAAGCGAGCTTCCCGCTTAGATGCCTTCAGCGGTTATCCCTTCCGAACGTAGCTAACCAGCCATGCACTTGGCAGT
>CAVTTQ010000007.1:0-274793 GCA_963737695.1 uncultured Actinomycetota bacterium | reverse complement strand
CACGGCGCTGGTCGAGATCTACCAGAACTGCAACATCTTCAACGACGGTGCCTTCGACCTGCTCAAGGAGAAGGACACCCGCGATGACGCCGGCCTGAAGCTCGAAGTCGGGCAGCCGATGGTCTTTGGCACCGACAATGCCAAGGGAATTCGCCGTGGCCCCGGCGGCGACCTCGAGATCTGCGACGCCAACGACCCGGGCGTCCTCATCCACGACCCGACCCGTGAAGACCCCACCACCGCGTTCGCCCTCTCGCGGCTGACCGGCGTTACTCCAATGGGCGTCTTTCGTGACATCGACCGCCCGAGCTATGACGAGCTGATGAACCAGCAGCTCGTCACGGCGACCGACAAGCAAGGCAAGGGCGACCTCATGCAGCTGCTGCACAGCGGCGACACCTGGTCGGTCGACGCTTAACCGTCACCCTCGCCTGAGGGATCAGCCAGTACGCGTCAGGACGTAGTCGCAGAGCGTCTCCAGAGCCGCTCTGGCCGGCACGGCAGGCAGGTCCGTCAGCTCTTCACGGGCGGCGGCAGCCTGCTGCGCGAGTTCCTCGCGGGCGCGCCCGATCGCGGGCGATGACCGCAGCTTGTCGAGCGTCGCGGCGAGCACGGCATCGTCGGACAGATCGTCCGGCACGATCAGGCCATCGGCTTCGGCGAACAGCACCGGAAGGGTACGCACACCCTCGCGAAGATCGGTGCCGGGATTCTTGCCCGATTCGCCCGAGGGACTGGTGATGTCGAGCAGGTCGTCCGAGAGCTGAAAGGCCCCGCCGATGCGCTCCCCGAAGGCGGTGAGCGCGGACACCTGCGCCGCCGAAGCGCCCGACAGCAACGCTCCCAGCCGGCCGGAGGTCGCGATCAGCGAACCCGTCTTCTCAGCGACCACCTGCCGGTAGTGCTCGATCGGATCACCAGTGCCTGGGCCCACCGTCTCGCGGATCTGCCCTTCGCAGAGGATCGCGATGGTCTGCGCCAGGATGCGGGTGGCGTCGGTGCCAAGATCGGCGGTGATTTCCGACGCCCGGGCGAACAGGAAATCACCGGTCAGAATCGCGATGGAATTCGTCCAGCGCGCATTGGCCGACACGGCACCCCGCCGAAGCACGGCCTCGTCCATCACGTCGTCGTGGTAGAGCGTCGAAAGGTGCGTCAGCTCGATTGCCACAGCGGCGGGAACGATGGCCGGCGCGTCGGGATCACCGAAGGCCGACGCAAGCAACACCACGAGCGGCCGGAAGCGTTTGCCGCCCGCGTCGACGAGATGCCGAGAAGTCTCGGTGACGAACGGGTAGCTGCTGTTGACCGATGCGCGCAGCATCTCCTCGACCGACGCCAGCCCGCGCCGCATCGAGGCTTCCAGGACTGGATCGATGAAATCCAGCCCGGGAAGGCTCGCCCGCGCAGGTGGCGCTATCGGAGTCACGGCTAGCGGATAAACCCGTGCTGGGCAGCATGATTGGCCAGGTCCAGCAGCGGCTGGGGCGCCACCCCGAGCACCAGCGTGACGGCCGTACCTATGGCGATCGCACCGTAGGTGAGCACGCTCGGGCGGGCGATGACCGGACCTTCGATGGTCGGCTCGCTGAAGAACATCAGCACAATCACCCGCACGTAGAAGAACGCCGCGATCGCGCTGGCCACCAGACCAACGACGACCAGGACAGTCGCGCCGCCACGCTCAGCAGCTTGGAAGACGGCGAACTTACCCATGAATCCGCTGGTGAGTGGAATTCCGGCCAAGGCCAGCAGTAAGAAGGCGAACGTGCCCGCGAGCGCGGGCGAACGTTTACCCAGGCCCTGCCAGGCGGACAGATCATTGGCCTCCGCGTCACCAGCACGTACCAAGGTGACGATTCCGAAGGCCGCGATGGTCGTGAAGCCGTAGGTGACGAGGTAGAACATCGAGCTGGAGATGCCCGCGTCGCTGACTGCCGCGACCCCGACCAGGATGAAGCCGGCGTGGGCAATCGCCGAGTAGGCGAGCATTCGCTTCACGTCGCGCTGGGTGATGGCGATGATCGATCCCACCGCCATGGTCAGGATCGCGACGGCCCACAGGATCGGTCGCCAATCCCAGCGCAGCGGTCCGAAGCTGACATAGAGCACCCGAAGCAGCGCTCCGAACGCCGCGACCTTGGTGCCGGCCGCCATGAAGGCGGTGATGGGAGTCGGAGAACCCTGATAGACGTCGGGGGTCCAGGCGTGGAAAGGCGCCGCCCCGATCTTGAAGAGCAGGCCGACACCGACCAGCGCGAGGCCGATGTAAAGCAGGATGTCGTCGCGCCCGCTGACACCTGTGGCGTCAGCGATGCTGCCGAGCGTGACCGTGCCCGCGTAGCCGTACAGCAGCGCCACGCCATAGATGAAGAACGCCGACGAGAAGGCACCGAGCAGGAAGTACTTGAGCGCGGCCTCCTGCGACAGCAGCCGCCGGCGGCGAGCCAGACCTGCCAGCAGATAGAGCGGCAACGACAGGATCTCCAGCGCGACGAACATCACCAGCAGCGTGTTCGAGGCGGAGAACAGCATCATTCCGGCGACGGCAAAGGCCATCAGCGGATACGCCTCGGTCTGCGTCTCCGGACTCGTCTGCTGGGCCCGGGAGCCTGCGCTGCCGGGAAGGATCGCAGCCCGCGCGACCAGCGAGCCCACCCTGGGCTCAGAGACCAGCATGACCGAGGCGATGGCGAGGGTCAGGATCGTGCCCTCGAGAAAAAGCGCAGGGCCATCGATCGCGACTGCTCCCGCCGCGACGATCTCGCGGTAACCGTGCAGCAGGCACACCGCCACCAGTGCCGCGGCGAAGCCCACAATGGCTAGCGCGGGCTGGACGGTGCGACGGACCTTGTTGGGGACAGTGGCCTCAATCAGCACCCCGGCCAGAGCAACGCCGAAAACGATCAGCATCGGCGAGAGCGCCGCGTATTCCAGATGCGGTGTCTTGATCTGTTGAGGCGCCGAGAAGAGCAGCGGGGTCATTTGTGGGCTCCGCTCGAAACAGCAGTCGGTACCGGGTCACCGTTGGGGTGAACCTGAATGAGGGTCCGGTTAACCGCGGGTCTGATGATGTCCAGGATCGGCTTGGGATAGACGCCGAGGACGAGGATCAGTGCCACCAGTGGCGCGATGGCGATGCTCTCGCGCCATGAGATGTCCTTGACCGGGCCCCGGCGACGCACGCCTCCGGGCGTCACCGCCTCCTGCAAGGACGGATCCGGATCGTTGGAACCATGCACGCCGGGCTTGGGGCCTAGCTGGGAAGTCAGCTCCAGATAGGCGGTGGTCTCGGCACTCGGAGGTGGAGCGTCAGCGCCTGCAGTAGCCCAGGCAGGCCGGGGGCCGGTGAGGGTGCGCTGAATCAGGAAGAGCACGTAGATCGCGGCGAGCACGATTCCCACCGTCGCCACGATCGCCAGCGCCCGGTAGCGCGTGAAGGTGCCGACCAGCACCAGGAATTCGCTGACGAACGTGGACAGGCCGGGCAACGAGAGCGCCGACAGGCCGGCGAACAGCATCACGCCGGCAAGCTTCGGGGTCACCTGGAACATGCCCCGGTAGCCGTCGATGTCGCGGGTGCCGCGACGGGCGATCAGATAGCCGACGCACAAGAAGAGGGCGCCGGTGGAGAGCCCGTGATTGAACATGTAGAGCACGGCGCCGGTGTCGCCCTGGGTGGTGAGCGCGAAGGTGCCCAGCGCGATGAACCCGAAGTGGGCCAGCGAGGTGTAGGACACCAGCCGTTTCATGTCGCGCTGGCCGATGGCCAGCAGCGCGCCGTAGAAGATGCCCGCGACGGCCAACGCGAGCACGAGCGGCGCGTACGTCTTGGAGGCGTCGGGAAAGAGCGGGATGCAGTAGCGGATCAGGCCGAAGGTGCCGATCTTGTCCAGCACACCCACCAGCAGCACGGCGCCACCGATGGGTGCCTCGGAACCGGCGTCCGGAAGCCACGTATGGAACGGAAAGAGCGGTGCCTTGATGGCGAAGGCCAGGAAGAAGCCGAGGAAGAGCAGCTTTTGCGTGACCGGGGCCATGCTCATGCCGCGCAGCTTGATGAAGTCGAAGGTGCCGACGCCGTGATGCGTGGACACGACATACAGCCCGATCACCGCCGCCAGCATGATGAGGCCGCCGAACAGGCTGTAGAGCAGGAACTTCACTGATGCGTATTGGCGCTGAGGGCCGCCGTAGCTCCCGATGATGAAGTACATCGGGATGAGGATGGCTTCGAAGAAGACGTAGAAGAGGAAGACGTCCAGCGAGGCGAAGACGCCGATCATCCCGGTCTGGAGGGCCAGGATAAGGGCGAAGTAGCCGCCGACGGAGCGCTTGCCACTGGCCTCGACGTGGTCGACCTCGTCCCAGGAGGCGATGATCACCACCGGCACCAGCAGCGCCGCCAGCGCGATCAGCACCAGGGCGATGCCGTCGACACCGACCTCGTAGCTGACACCGAAGGCCCGGATCCAGCTGTACTTCTGGAAGAACTGGTAGCCGGGCTTGTTGTCGTCGAAGTCGACGATCATCGCGATCGTGAAGCCGAGTTCGATCAGCGAGACGCCGAGCGCCACCTGCTTTGCCAGCAGCGGATTGGTCTTGGGCAGCAACGCGACGATCAGCGCGCCTACTGCCGGGATGATCAGCAGAATTGTCAGAAAGGGCACGCTGCTCACCCGATCCGCACGAGCAGGAGGGCCCCGACGAGGAGTACTGCTCCTCCGAGCATGGACAGGGCATAGGAACGGACGAAGCCGTTCTGCGTTCGCCGCATTCGTCCGGACAAGCCGCCGATACCGGCCGCTGTGCCGCGGACCACCCCGTCAATCACGTAGTTGTCGAAAAAGACCAACACCCGGGTCAGCCACTGACCAGGGCGCATGAAGAGCGTCTCGTTCGCGGCGTCGGCGTAGAGATTCGCGCGCGCCGCCCGAGTCACCACCGAAACCTGGGTCGGGGCGAGCACCGGGACCGGCCGTAGCTGGTAGCGGAAGTAGCCACCGGCCACTCCGCCGATGACGACCACCAGCGTGAGCAGGGTGAGAACGGTCGGCGAGATGGTGTGCGCGCCCTCTTCGGTGGACTTGCCGAGCACCGGGGTGAGCCAGTGCTGGACGCTGGCGCCGATGACGAACAGCGCGCCACCGAACACTGAGCCGACCGCCAGCACCATCATCGGGATGGTCATGGTCTTGGGCGACTCGTGCGGGTGGAATTCGGGCTTCCAGCGGCGCTTGCCATGGAAGGTCAGGATGAAGATGCGCGTCATGTAGAACGCGGTCAGTCCGGCGCCGAGCAGCGTGACGGTGCCCAGCAGGGCCCCGCTCGTGCCGCCCTTGTCGAACGACGCTTCGATGATCTTGTCTTTGGTGAAGAAGCCCGAGAACGGTGGGCAGCCGATGATCGCCAGGTAGGCCAGTCCCGTGCATACCCAGGTGATGGGCATGACCTTCCACAGGCCGCCGAATCTTCGGGCGTCGACCGTGTCATTCATGGCATGCATCACCGAGCCGGCACCGAGGAACAGCCCGGCTTTGAAGAAGCCGTGCACCAGCAGGTGCATGATCCCCAGCGCGTATCCGGCGGGTCCTAGACCGACAGCGATGAACATGTAGCCGATCTGGCTGACGGTCGAGTAGGCGAAGACCTTTTTGATGTCGTCGTAGGCGCAACCGATGATGCAGCCGTAGAGCAGCGTGATCGCTCCGACGATGAGCACGACCGTGCGGGCGGCCTGCGTGTGGTCAAAGATCGGAGCCGAGCGCGCGATCAGGTAGACGCCGCCGGTGACCATCGTCGCGGCGTGGATCAGGGCGGAGACCGGGGTCGGGCCCTCCATGGCGTCAGGCAGCCAGACCTGCAGCGGGAACTGACCTGATTTACCGCATGCGCCCAGGAGCAGCAGCAGGCCGAGCGCTGTCATCGTGGCCTGCGACAGCGTGGAGTTGGCCGCCACGAAGACCTGGGCGAAGCTCGTGCTCCCGACCGTGGCGAACATCAGCATGATGGCGATCAGCAGGCCGACGTCGCCGACCCGGTTTGCGTAGAAGGCCTTGTTAGCGGCCGAGGCCGCGACCGGCTTGTAGACCCAGAACTGGATGAGCAGATAGGACGACAGGCCCACCAACTCCCAGCCGACGTAGAGGCCCAGGTAGGAATTGGCCAGTACCAGCAGCAGCATCGACGCCATGAACAGGTTGAGGAAGGCGAAGAAGCGGCGGCGGCCCGGGTCGTGGGCCATGTAGCCGATCGAATAGATGTGGATCAGGGTGCCCACGCCGGTGATCAGCAGGATGAAGACGCCCGCCAATTGGTCCAGCAGCAGCCCGGCCTGCACGTTAAGCCCGTTGACCGGGAGCCAGTTGAAGAGCGTCTCGCTGACGGCCCGATCGTCGCCGACACGATTTCTGAGGGCGAAGAAGAAGATCACGGCGACGACGAAAGCGGCAGCTGACATCGCGGTGGCCAGGAAGTGGCCCCATTTGTCGGTGCGCCTGCCGCCGAGCAGCAGTATGGCGGCGCCGGCCAACGGCAGGGCCACCATCAGCCAGATGAGCTTGAAGCCACCAGTCGCCGCCGCGTAATGCGGGGCGGTGGACGCAGCCTGGAGGAGGGTCACCGGGCTCTCACGACGGTTGGACTCGCCTTCTCGATCGTCGGCATCTGGGTCAACCTGTTGATCAGGTGTTCAGTCATGGGCGCGGGGTCAGTATTTCAGCAGGTTGGTGTCGTCGACCGAAGAAGACTGTCGAGTCCGGAAGATCGTCAAGATGATCGCAAGCCCGACGACGACCTCAGCGGCCGCCACGACCATCACGAAGAACGCGATCACCTGACCGTCGAGAGTGCCCTTCAGTCGAGAGAAGGTCACCAGGGTCAGGTTCGCCGCGTTGAGCATCAGCTCGATCGACATGAAGACGACCACGGCGGTGCGCCGCACCAGGACTCCGACGGTGCCGATGCTGAACAGGGCGGCCGCCAGGAGCAGGTAATTACCCGGGTTCATTCGCTGTCTCCCGCCCGTCCGGCACCGGCTGGCAGCTCCGCCGGCACATCCTCTGGCAGCGCCTGCGGAAGCCCTTCGGGTGGGCGCTGGTACTCCACCGGAAGCCGCTCGTCGATGGTCCCCTGGTACTGCGCCGACACGCTGTTGCGCGCCGGGCGCCCGTCAGGCAGCAGCGCCGGCCGGTCGACTGCATCATGCAATGCGTAGACACCGGGGCCGGGGAGGGTGGTGACCGGCCCGTCGAGTCCGCGGGTACGCGAGATCGAGCGCTGCCGCTGGGTACGCCGGTTCAACCGCTCGCGGTGGCCCAACACCATCGCGCCCACCGCAGCCACGATGAGCAGCGCTGATACGACTTCGAAGGGCCACACGTAGGTGGTGAAAAGCAGCCTCGCGATCCCGTTGACGTTGTTGTTGAACCCGTCTTCTCCGAGGCCGGCCGCCGTCGGCTTGGCGATGGTCCGCGCGATCGGGAAGATCAGCATCCCCGCAAAACCAAGCCCGAGTACAACCGCCGCCACGCGCTGACCGCGGAGGGTCTCCGTCAGGGAATCGGCGAAGTCGACGCCCACCAGCATGATCACGAACAAGAACAGCACCATGATCGCCCCGGCGTAGACGATGACCTGCACCAGACCGAGGAACGGCGCATCCTGCGCGACGTAGAAGACGGCCAGGCAGAACATCACCAGCACGAGCCATAGCGCGGCGTGAACGGCATTGCGGGAGAGCACCATGCCGAATGCCCCGGCGATGGTCACCGGAGCGAGTAGCCAGAAGAGGACCGCCTCGGCCGTGCCGGTGCGGTGGAAGGCCTCTGCGAGTACGAGCCCGGTCACGAATCACCATCCACTGGAGGTGCTGGAGTCGCCGGAGCCGCTGGCGCCTCAAAAGACTGCGGTGCGTGGTGCATGAACTGGACCGGCTCGTCGTAGACCTCGTGCGGATGAGCCGGTGGGACGGGTCGGTAGTCGGCTTGGCGCCGGTAGTAGTCCTGCTCGTTGTCGCCGAGACGCATGGCGTGCGGAGGCCGCTCCATCCCCGGCCGCAACGGCGCGAGCAGCTGCTCCTTGGTGAAGATCAGGTCTTGACGGTTGTCGTCGGCCAGCTCGTATTCGGTGGACATCGTCAGCGCTCGGGTCGGGCAGGCTTCGATGCACAGACCGCAGAAGATGCAGCGCAGGTAGTTGATCTGGTACACCGCGCCGTAACGCTCGCCGGGGGAGAAACGGGCGCCTTCCTCGTTGTTGGCGCCCTCCACGTAGATGGCGTCAGCGGGACAGGCCCAAGCGCACAGCTCGCAGCCCACGCACTTTTCCAGGCCGTCATCGTGACGGTTGAGCACGTGGCGACCGTGATAACGCGGCGCCGTTGGCTTCTTGACCTCGGGATAAAGCTCGGTGGTGACCTTCTTGAACATGGTCGAGAAGGTGACGCCGAATCCTTTGACCGGGTCGAACATGCTGCTCATCAGCGGTCGTCCTCAGGATCGGCGGGCGGCGGGGTCCAAGGCTCGCTCGGCGGAGCCGAAGTGGGCCAAGAGGCGCTTGAGCTACCCGAGCCGGCGCTCGCCCCGGAAAGGGCACCTGCCAGCACCTTCGGGGATTCGGCAGGCTGCGGCGGCCACGGGATGGCGTCGAGGGTCGGGGCGTTAGCCAGCTTCTCGTCCTCCTCGTCTTCCTCACGCTCGCGACGAGCTCGGCCGCCAGGGTCGATGAAGACGATCAGGAACCCCAAGAAGATGACGATGCCGGCACCGATGAACCAGTTGGTGCGGTTGTGGGGGGCCACGGTGTCAAAGATGGTGCGGAACGTGGCGACGATCATGATCCAGACGACCGCGGAAGGGATAAGAACCTTCCAGCCGAAGCTCATGAACTGGTCGTAGCGCAGCCGTGGCAGGGTGCCGCGCAGCCAGATGTAGAAGAAGATGAAGCACAGCACCTTGATCAGGAACCAGATCATCGGGAAGTAGCCCTCGCTCGCACCGTGCCACAGGCTCACCGGCCAGATGGGACGCCAGCCGCCGAAGAAGAGGATCGTGGCGAGCGCCGACACCGTGATCATGTTGACGTATTCGGCGAGGAAGAACAGCGCGAACTTGATGGACGAATATTCGGTGTGGAAGCCGCCGACCAGCTCCGACTCCGCCTCGGGCAGGTCGAAGGGGGCCCGGTTGGTCTCGCCGACCATGCAGGTCACGTAGATCACGAACGAGACCGGCAGCGACCAGAAATACCAGTGGTCCTCCTGGCTGGCCACGATCCCGCTGGTGGACAGGGTGCCGGAATAGATGAAGACCGGAACGAGCGCGAGGCCCATGCCGACCTCGTACGAGATCACCTGCGCCGCCGAGCGAAGCGAACCCAGCAGCGGGTAGGTCGATCCACTGGCCCAGCCGGACAGGATGATCCCGTACACGCCGAGCGAGGACATCGCCAGGATGAAGAGCACGCCTACCGGAAGGTCGGTGAGCTGCAAGGCGGTGTGATGGCCGCCGATGGAGACCTGGGGGCCGAAGGGCACGACGCTGAACGCCAGAAACGCCGGCACCACCGCCATGATCGGCGCGAGCAGATAAACCGGCTTGTCGACCAGCGTCGGGATGATGTCTTCCTTCAGCATCAGCTTGATGCCGTCGGCGAGTGACTGGAGCGAGCCACGGGGACCCACCCGGTTAGGTCCGACCCGCTGCTGCATCCTGGCGACGACGATCCGTTCGGCCACGATGGTGAAGAGGGTCAGCAGCACCAGGATCAGGAAGACCACGACGACCTTGATCACGATGATCCACCAGATCTCGTGACCGAAACTGGTCAGATCCGGAGGGGTCTCGAAGGTGGCCGCCTGAACGCTCATGACGAGACCTCCTGCGCGTCGTGGGCGGGCTCTGCGGGGGGCGCTGTGGGGGGCGCCGACGGGGGCGGCGACGTCGGGGGTGCCGTCGTAGGAACCGTCGCTGAGACAGTCACCGGCGCCGGGCCAACGGTAACGATGTCACCGTGGGCGGCGCCGAGTTGCTCGCGTACGTGCGATCCAGGACTGTGGGTCGGGAGCCAGACCACGCCGTCGGGCAGGTCGGCGATCACCAGCGGCAGCGTGATCGAACCGGCCCCGGCGACGTCCAGGCCTACCTTGACGGCGTCGCCGTTGGAGACCCCGAGCTGGGCAGCGGTGGCGGCTGACAGGTGAAGCACCGGCTGCTTGCGGGTGCCCGCCAGATGTGGCTCGCCGTCCTGCAGGCGCCCGTCATCGAGCAGCAGCGACCAGGTGGCCAGGGCGAGCTCTCCCGGCGGCAGCTGGCCGACCGGCTCGGCGGCGACGGTCGGGGCCGCGGCCTGGGTGCTGCGTGAACCGGTGAGCACCGACAGCTCGGAGCGAGCCGCTGCTATCCCCGGCAGGCCGAGCACCAGGCCCATCTCGGAGGCGATCGAGTTCAGCACGCGCAGGTCGGTCATGGTCGTGACGTCGGGCAGCGCCGCCTCGAAGGGGCGCTCGCGGCCCTCCCAGTCGACGAAGGTGCCCGCCTTCTCCACCGCGGCGGCGACCGGGAAGACGACGTCGGCCAGCTCGGTGACCGCGGAATGGCGCAGCTCCAGCGACACCAGGAAGGGCACCCGCGCCAACGCCTCGCGAGCCTGTACCGGATCGGGGAGGTCAGCCGGGTCGATCCCGCCGACGACGAGACCGTCGATCACCTGCTCGTAGGCGGCATCAAGGATTTCGGTGAGGTCGCGGGCTCCGGGCTCGGGAAGCAAGCCGGCCTCGAGAGCACCGCGCTCGCCGGCGCGGCGCGGGATCCACGCCACCCGGGCACCGGTCCGCTCCACCAGCCGAACCACGGCGGAGAAGCCACCGGTGACGCTGGCGAGGCGCTCCCCCACCAGCACGATCGCGTCTTGGGGGAGCTCCAATGCGTCCAACGCCGCGGGCTCCTCACCCGGACGGCACTGCACGAGCGACCCGAAAGTCTTGGTCAGGCTCGGAGTGGCGAACGGTGCGACCGACACCACCTTGAGCCCGGATTTGCGGGCCGCCTTACGAAGCCGCAGGAAAACGATCGGCGACTCTTCCTCGGGCTCGAAGGCGACCAGCACCACCGTGCCGGCGGTCTCCAGATCGTCGTAAGTGACGCCCGGCTGGCCACCGTGCGAGGTCGCGGCGTCCGGAGTGTGGCCGATCACGTGCGAGCGCAGGAACGCGGCCTCTTCCCGCGATCCCGGGCGAGCCCGAAAGTCCATGTCCGAGGTGCCCAGGATCTCGCGGGCGAACTTGGCGTAGGCGTAGGAGTCCTCGGCGGTGTGGCGGCCCCCGGCGAGTACCGCGGCGCCGTGGCGCGAGATGCACTCCGCCAAGCCGCGCGCGGCATATGACAGCGCGTCAGCCCAGGAGGCTTCGTGCTGCTCACCGGTCTCGCGATCGCGGATCAGCGGAACCGTCAGCCGGTCAGCCTGCCGGGTGTATTCGAAGGCCCAACGACCCTTGTCGCAGTTCCACTCCTCGTTCACCTCGGGGTCGTCACCGGCGAGGCGCCGCAGCACCCGGCCGCGGCGGTGGTCGGTGCGTTGCGAGCAGCCCGAAGCGCAGTGCTCGCAGACCCCGGGCGAGCTGACGAGGTCAAACGGCCGTGACTGGAAGCGGTAGCTGGCGCTCGTGAGCGCTCCCACCGGGCAGATCTGCACCACGTTGGAGGAGAAGTAGGACTCGAAAGGCTGATCCGGATCGATGGCGACCTGCTCGAGCGCGCCCCGCTCGTACAACTCGATGAAGGGATCGCCGGCGATCTGCTCCGAGAAGCGGGTACACCGGGCGCACAGCACGCAACGCTCGCGGTCCAGCAGCACCTCGGTCGAGATGGGGATCGGCTTCTCGTAGGTGCGCTTGGTCTCGTGGAATCGCGACTCGCTGCGTCCGTTGGACATCGCCTGGTTCTGCAGGGGGCACTCGCCGCCCTTGTCGCAGATCGGGCAGTCCAGCGGGTGGTTGATCAGCAGCATCTCCATCGTGCCGTGCTGTGCCTTCTCGGCCACGGCGGAGGTGTTCTGGGTCTTGACGACCATGTCGGCCGAGACCGTCGTGGTGCAGGCGGTGACCGGCTTGCGCTGGCCTTCGACCTCGACGATGCACTGCCGGCAGGCGCCGATCGGGTCCAGCAGAGGGTGGTCGCAGAAACGCGGGACCTGAATACCCACGATCTCGGCGGCGCGAATGATCAGCGTGCCCTTGGGGACGCTCACCTCGATGCCGTCGATAGTGAGGGTCAGGAGATCTTCGGCAGGCACGGGTGCCCCTCCCGAGGTCCGGTCCGGTGCAATGGTCATGCCTGCGAACCCGCCAGCAGCAGCTCGGCCTGCTCTTCTTCAGCAGCCTTGAACGGACAGCCGCCGCTCTCGTAATGCGCGACGAACTCGTCTCTGAAGTACTGGATCCCCGAGACGATCGGGCTGGTGGCGCCGTCGCCGAGCGCGCAGAACGAGCGGCCGAAGATGTTGTCGCAGGTGTCGAGCAAGGTGTCGAGGTCCTCCGCCGAACCGTTGCCGGCCTCGAGTCGCTCGAGGATCTGGGTCATCCAGTACGTGCCCTCACGGCAGGGGGTGCATTTGCCGCAGGACTCGTGGGCGTAGAACTCGGTCAGCCGCAGGCAGGTCCGGACCATGCAGACCGACTCGTCCATGACCATCACGGCAGCGGTGCCGAGCAGGGATCCGGAGGCGACGACGCCCTCGAAGTCCATCGGGGTATCCATGTGCTGGTCGGTCAGCATCGGAGTACTCGATCCGCCCGGGGTCCAGGCTTTGAGCTTGGCGCCGGCCCGCATCCCGCCGGCCATCTCCAGCAGCGTGCCGAAGGTGGTGCCCAGCGGCACCTCGTACTGACCCGGCCGTTCGACGTGGCCGCTGATCGAGACCATCTTCGGGCCGGGCGACTTCTCGGTGCCCATCGAACGAAACCATTCGACGCCCTTGCGCACGATCCACGGGACGGTGGCGATCGATTCGACGTTGTTGACGACGGTCGGCGACTGGTAGAGGCCGTGCGTGGCCGGGAACGGGGGCCGCAGCCGCGGCTGGCCCCGGTAGCCCTCGAGCGAATCGAGCAGGGCCGTCTCCTCGCCGCAGATGTATGCGCCCGCCCCGCGGTGCAGAGTCAGCTTGAGATCGAAGCCGCTGCCGAGGATGTCATCGCCCAGGTAACCGGCGTCGTAGGCCTCGTCGATCGCCGCCTGCAGCCGGCGGCCGGCGTGGACCAGCTCGCCGCGCAGATAGATGAAGGCGTGGTGGCAGCGCACCGCGAACGACGCGATGATGATGCCTTCGATCAGCGAGTGCGGATCGGCCATCATCAGTGGAGCGTCCTTGCAGGTGCCCGGCTCGCCCTCGTCGGCGTTGACCACGAGGTAATGCGGCTTGCCATCGCCCTGGGGAATGAAGCTCCATTTCATACCGGTGGGGAATCCGGCACCGCCGCGTCCGCGAAGGCCGGCGTCCTTGACCATCGCGATGACCGCGTCGGGATCCATCCCGAGAGCGGTGCGCAGCGCGACGTAGCCCTCGGTGCGCTCGTAGGTCGCGAGGGTCCACGACTCCGGCTCATCGAAGCGGTAGGTCATCACCGGAACGGTGTTCATGAGTTAGCCGACTCCTCGTGGGTCTGCGCAAGCTCCGGTACTACGGCGGGACGATCGACGGGACGGTCAGCGGGCTCATGCTCGCCGGCGACAGCGCCGGCACGCGGGTCACGAAATCCGGCGAGCTGGCGGCTGATCTCCCGGAAGGAGCACAGCGGCGCCCCCCGGGTCGGCATCGGCCGATCGCCGCGGCCGAGAGCGTCGACCAGTTCCTCGGCGCTGTCGGGCGTGACGTTGTCGAAGAACTCGTAATTGACCGTGACCACGGGCGCAAAGTCGCACGCTGCCAGGCATTCGGCGTGCTCGAGGGTGAAGGTGCCGTCTTCGGTGGTCTCGTTGTGGTGGACCCCGAGACGCGCCGCCACCCGTTCGAAGACGTCTTCCCCGCCGAGGATCTGACAAGACAGGTTAGTGCAGACCGACACCAGGTATTCGCCGGTCGGCCGACGCTTGTACATCGTGTAAAAGGTCGCAACCGCACCGACCTCGGCCTTGGTGAGGCCGAGCGTCTCCGCGCAGAAAGCGATGCCGGCCGGCGTGACGTAACCCTCTTCGGACTGGACCAGGTGCAGCATCGGCAGGAGCGCGCTGCGCGAGCGGCCCTCGGGGTAACGGGCGATGATCTCCGCCGCCGCAGCCCGGGTCTCGTCGCTGAAGCTCATCGGTCGACACCGCCCATCACGGGGTCGATGGAGGCGACTGCCGCGATGACGTCAGCGATGAGCGCTCCCTCGGTGAGGGCCGGCGTCGACTGCAGGTTGATGAACGATGGGTCGCGCACGTGGACCCGGTAAGGCCGGGTGCCGCCGTCGCTCACCATGTGGTAGCCGAGCTCGCCGCGCGGTGATTCGACCGGCGAGTAGACCTGTCCGGCAGGCACCCGGAAGCCCTCCGTCACGAGCTTGAAGTGGTGAATCAGGGATTCCATGGACGTGCCCATGATCTGGCGGATGTGCTCGAGTGAATTGCCCATCCCGTCAGGTCCGAGCGCGAGCTGAGCCGGCCAGGCGATCTTCTTGTCCTCGATCATCACCGGGCCCGGCTCGAGCCGGTCCAAGACCTGCTCGATGATCCGCAGCGACTGGCGCATCTCTTCCATGCGCACGATGTAACGAGCCCAGCAATCGCCGTCGAGCGAGGTCGGCACGTCGAAGTCATAGGTCTCGTAGCCGCAGTACGGCTCGGTCTTGCGAAGATCCCAAGCCAGCCCGGCCGAGCGCAGCATCGGACCGGTGACTCCGAGGGCCAGCGCCCCGGCAGCGTCGAGGTATCCGACTCCCTGCAGCCGGTTCTGCCAGAGCGGCTGGCCGGTGAGCAGATTCTCGTACTCATGGAGGCGCTTGGGCATGTAGTCCAGGAACTCGCGGATCTTCTCGACGGCATTTTCGGGCAGGTCTTGGGCGACTCCACCCGGCCGGATGAACGCGTGATTCATCCGCAGCCCGGTGATCAGCTCGAAGAGGTCGAGGATCACCTCGCGCTCGCGGAAGCCGTACAGCATCGCTGACAGGGCACCGATCTCCATGCCGCCGGTCGCGAGCCAGACCAGGTGCGAGCTGATGCGCTGCAGCTCCATCAGCAGCACGCGGATATGAGTCGCGCGCTGCGGGATCTGATCGGTGACGCCGAGCAGCTTCTCGACCCCGAGGCAGTACGCCGTCTCGTTGAAGAACGGCGACAGGTAATCCATGCGGGTGACGAAGGTGACGCCCTGGACCCAGCTGCGGAATTCGGTGTTCTTCTCGATGCCGGTGTGCAGGTATCCGATGACGACACGCGACTCGGTGACGGTCTCGCCCTCGAGCTCCAGCACCAGGCGCAGCACCCCGTGGGTGGACGGGTGCTGCGGACCCATGTTGACGATGATCCGCTCTTCGGGCGACTCCTCGTCACGACCGCCGAGCACCTCGTCCCAGTCGCCACCGGTGACGGTGTAGACGCGGCCTTCGGTCGTCTCCTGGACGCCGGCGTATCCGCTGAACGCCTCCTCCTCGTGGAGGGTGGGCGCGCTTCCGGTAGGGGTGCTCACGCGTAGCTCCTGCGCTCGTCGGGCGGCGGGATCTCTGCTCCCTTGTACTCGACCGGCACACCGCCGAGCGGGTAGTCCTTGCGCTGGGGATGGCCGTCCCAGTCGTCCGGCATCATGATCCGGGTCAGCCCGTGGTGGCCGTCATAGATGATCCCGAAGAAGTCCCAGGTCTCCCGCTCCTGCCAGTCGGCAGTGGGATAGATGGACGTCAGCGAGGGGACGTGTGGGTCTTCCACCGTCACCGCGACCTCGAGCCGGATCCGGCGCCGGTGGGTGAGTGACAGCAGGCTGTACACGCTGTGCAGGCGACGTCCGGTCGGGTCTATCCCCAGGTAGTCGACGCCATTGAGCGAGCTGAGCTGCTCGAACCGCAGCTCGGGGGCATCGCGAAGGGTCTGGGCCACCTCAAGGAGCTTCTCGCGCTTGATGTGCAGGGTCATCTCGCCGTGCTGGATCACGACCTGCTCAACCGCGTCGCCGAGCTGAGGCAGCGCACGCTCAAGAGCGGCGTAAACCGGCTCATGAGCGTCATCGAACGGACGGGAGGCGGCCGGGACCAAGGGCAGCGGACGTACCAAACCGCCGAAGCCGGACGTATCGCCCGATCCGGTCACGCCGAACATGCCGGTGCGTGTCACGGGAACCTGTGACTCGGCGCCCTCGGGGCCGACGGTGGCCTGGCGATCGAGCTCGCTCATTGCGCAATCCCACCGGCGCGGGCCACCCGGGCCTCAGCCTCTTCGCGCTCGCGAACCGCGACGTCAGCAGGCTTCTCGTAAGGGATGATCGGCAGTCCCTTGCGCTCGATGGCACGCTCACGATTCGGGCCGAGCGGGGTGGCCCGGATCTTGTCGTGCAGCTTGAGGATGGCGTCCATCAACATCTCGGGCCGGGGAGGACAGCCGGGTAGATACATGTCTACCGGGACCACGTGGTCGACGCCCTGCACGATCGCGTAGTTGTTGAACATTCCGCCTGAGCTGGCACAGACGCCCATCGCGATGACCCACCGCGGCTCGGGCATCTGGTCATAGATCTGACGCAACACGGGTGCCATCTTCTGACTCACCCGGCCGGCGACGATCATCAGATCGGCCTGCCTCGGGCTGGGACGGAAGACCTCCATACCGAAGCGGGCCAGGTCATAACGCCCAGCGCCGGTCGCCATCATCTCGATCGCGCAGCACGCCAGCCCGAAGGTGGCCGGCCAGAGCGAAGAGGTACGTGCCCAGTTAGCAAGGCCCTCGACGGAAGCCAGAATGATCCCGTCGGGCAGCTTTTCTTCTAGTCCCATTCGAGGCCTCCACGGCGCCAGACATACGCGTAGGCGACGAACACCGTCAGCAGGAAGAGCACCATCTCCACGAGCCCGAAGATGCCGAGACTGCCGAAGCTCACGGCCCACGGGTAGAGAAAGATCACTTCGATGTCGAAGACGATGAAAAGCATCGCCGTCAAATAGAACTTGATCGGAAAACGCCCAGCTCCGGGACCCTGCGGTGCGGGCTCGATGCCGCACTCATACGCATCCAGCTTGGCCCGGTTGTAGCGCTTGGGACCAACCACAGATCCCGTGATCACAGAAAAGGCCGCAAAGGCAAATGCCAGCAAGCCGAGTAGAAGCACCGGCAGGTAACTCCTGAGCACTCGGTCTCCTTCCGGTGATCACAGGTTGGTGTCTGCGGACTGGTGAGGGGCGGGTTTCGGAAAGGCAGGCTGCTTGCAGATTGCCGGTTTCAGAAGGCACGTCGAGCCTACGCGGGCAGGGATCAGGCGGCGGGCGCCACCCTGCTCAGGCCATTGATGAGACGGTCGACAACATCTCCTCCGCGTGGATCCGTGAGGTTTGCAAGCAACTTTAAGGTGAATCGCATGAGAGTCGGCCGTGGCAGGCCGTACTTCGTGGCCAAGCTCATCACTGCCGGGTGGCCGATCAGGGCGACGAACCAGCGCCCGAGCGTGTAATACCCGCCGTATTGCGCCGAAAGTGCCGCCGGATAGGCAGCCAGCGCCTGCTCACGCGCGGTGCCCTCAGGACGGGCGAGTGCCTGGATCACGATGTCGGCCGCGATCTCCGCGGTCTCCATGGCGTACGCGATGCCCTCGCCGTTGAAGGGGTTGACGGCACCGGCCGCGTCGCCGATCAGCAGCATGCCGTCGCGGTAATGCGGCTGGCGGTTGAAGCCCATCGGCAAGGCCCCGCCGCGCACCGGCGCCAGCAACTCCTGGCCCGCGAAGTCCGGGATGTTCGCCAGCCAGCGCCGGAGCAGGTCCTTGTAGTCCACATTGCCGAATGCCTCGGAGGTGTTGAGGATTCCAAGGCCCACGTTGACGGTGCCGTCTCCGACGCCGAACACCCATCCGTAGCCGGGCAACAGTCGGCCTTCACCCCGCGGCCCGTCCCAGAGCTCGAGATGGGATTCCAGATAGGGATCATTGCTGCGCGATTCCGACGCCAGATACCCGCGGACGGCCACTCCCATCGGGCGGTCATCGCGCTTGGAGATGCCGGCTCCGAGTGCGGTGCGCGCACTCACGCCGTCGGCGGCCAGCACCAGCGGGGCCCGCAGCGTGCTGCCGTCCTTGATCGTGACACCGGTGATGCGCCCGGAACGCTCGTCACGCAGCGGACCGGTGACGGTGGTCGACTCCCGAAGAATGGCCCCCGACTTCTGGGCGTGGCGGGCGAGGACCTCATCGAAATCCGTACGGGGACGCACCAGGCCGTAGTCCGGGAAGCTGGCCAGATCCGGCCAGTCGAGCTCGAGGCGGTGCTCGCCGCCAAAGATCCGAAGGCCACGGTTGCGCGGCCAGTCGGAGGTGTCGATCCCCAGGCTCAGCAAGCTCTTGACCGCCCGCGGCGTCAATCCGTCGCCGCAGACCTTTTCGCGCGGAAAAGTGGTCTTCTCCAGCAGCACGACATCCACCCCGGCGCGGGCCAGGTGAGCCGCCGCCGTCGAGCCGCCCGGACCCGCGCCGACGACGATCACGTCAGCGTCGTAGTCCTGCTGCGCGGCGGGGCGCTGCGGCATTGCGGTGCATCCTTCGGTGACGGTGCTGGCGGGTGCTTGCTGGTGCCGTGTGCTGACAAAGAGTGCTTGTGAATTTCTTCACGAGCACCTGTCCGTCAGTCTAAGTCGTGATCAGCGGTGCTGTCTTGGGCGACCCGGGTATCGGTCCCAGTGGGCGCCTCGAGGGTTCATACCGGCTTGGTGGCTCGGTGCAGCGCGACGATGCCTCCAGTCAGATTGCGCCAGGCGACGTCGGCCCAGCCTGCCTCCTGCATCAGCCCCGCTAACGCGGCTTGGTCTGGCCAGGCGCGGATGGATTCCGCCAGGTAGACGTAGGCGTCGGGACTGCTCGAGACCGCTTGCGCCGCTGCCGGCAAGGCCCGCATCAGATATTCGACGTAGACGGTGCGAAACGGCCCCCAGACGGGCCGGCTGAATTCGCAGACCACCAGGCGACCGCCGGGCTTGACCACGCGCCGCAGCTCGCGCAGGCAAGCCACCGTGTCAGCTACGTTGCGCAACCCGAACGAGATGGTGGCCGCGTCGAAAACGCCGTCGGCGAACGGAAGCGCCAGGCCGTCAGCGCCCACCAGGTCAACGCCCTCGCGCCGGGTGGCGGCGCCGAGCATCCCGAGGCTGAAGTCAGCCGCGACCACCCGGGCGCCGGCCTTGGCCAGTGGCACGCTGCTGACTGCCGTCCCGGCGGCGAGATCGAGGATGCGCTCACCGGGCCGCGCGGCGAGAGCGCGCCGCGTCGCATGACGCCAGAGCCGGTCCTGCCCGAGCGAAAGGACGGTGTTGGTGACGTCGTAGCGCCTGGCGACCGCGTCGAACATCGCGGCGACTTCGTCGGGTCGTTTGTCCAGCGCCGCTCGTGTCACGCGGTCGAGTCTGCCCTGATCGGCGCGGCGGCTGCGCTTCCCGTCTCCAGGATCTCCTCCGCCAGGTCTGCGGCGCTCACGTCCTGTACCGACACCTGCGCGAAGGCCGCCGTCGCGCCGGGTGCCAACCGGCCCAGGTCAGGGCGGCCGATGGCGTCGGCTCCCCCCTGGGTAGCAGCGCGAGCAGGCGCGCGGCGAGGTCAGCCCGCTCGTAGCCCTGGCTCCTGGCGATGGTGGCCAGGGTGCGTACCTCGGACGAGGATGTCGAGATCGGGGGTCGAAGCGAGCGAATCCGTGCCGACGGCGATGGGGCTCCCCTCGTGAAGCAGCGCTGCCACCGGCGGGACGCCGGCGCCCAGGATCGCGTTGGAGCGGGCGCACAGCGCGACAGCCGTACCGCGCTCGCGAAGGAGCGCTCGGTCGGCGGCGTCGAGATGGGTGCCGTGAGCGACGTGGACGTCCGGTCCAAGGCCACCGAGATCGTCCAGATGGGCCGCGGGTGAACGCTTCGCGCCGCCACCGTCACGCAGTTCGGCGGCGAAAGGCCAGGCCGCGAAAGGCCCCCGGCCCAGGCGTACGAACTCGTCCTCGTCGGCGGTCTCGGCCAGATGCGGGTGCAGCCGGCGCTGACTGCTCGCGGGCCATCCCGATGATGCCGCGAAGGACATCGGTGCCCAGCGTGTAGAGCGTGTGCGGCGACAGACCCGCTTCGGGGTGGTCGGCCAGCAGCTTGTGCAGGCGGTCGCGCTCATCGGGCCAGCCCTCGCTGGTCAGAGCCACTGACTCGAGGTAACGAACCCCCGGAACGACGACGTCCAGCGCCGCGTCGCTGGTCACGATGTCGGCGACGGCGACGGTGCCACTCGCGTACGCAAGCTCCCAGCTGGCCGCGACCTCGACCCGCCAGCCTTCATCGGTGGTCGCCTGCCGGCGCCGCGTCATGCCCATCAGCCATTCGGGAAAGGCGTGGCCGGTATGCGCCAGGTCGGCGAACGAGGGGCCGTACTGCAGGTGCGCGTGGGCGTTGATGAACCCCGGCATCAGGACGCCCGTCGTACCGGACCGTCTCCGACGCCCTACCGCGTCAGCTCAGCAGCCCGCCCGACGGCCACGATCCGACCGCTCTCGACCAGCACGCCCGCCCTCGCGGATCGCCGGGCCCGCGATCGGTAGCACCGCCGGCGGCGGCGTGGAGCTGCATGGGTACAGCTTCTCAGGGTTCGCTGCGTCAGGCGGGGGTGAGCTGCAGAGCGGTGGAGCTGACGTGAGACCGGACGCGGTCGTCGACCGGGTCGTTGGCGGGGTCGTCGTGGACGACCAGGTGGTTGTAGAGGGTGTCGCGCTGAGCGGGGGTGCGGCCGGCGGAGCGGATGAGCGAGAGCAGCTCGAGCCGGTTGGTCCGGTGCTTGGCCCCGGCCGAGGAGACGACGTTTTCCTCGAGCATGACCGAGCCGAGGTCGTCGGCGCCCATGTGCAACGTGAGCTGACCGGCGGTCTTGCCGGTGGTCAGCCACGAGCCTTGCAGGTGGTCGATGTTGTCGAAGTAGAGCCGGGCGACCGCGACGAGGCGCAGGTATTCGTAGATCGAGGCGTGGGCGACGTCGCCGAGGTGGTTGTTCTCGGACTGGTAGGTCCACGGGATGAACGAGCGGAAGCCGCCGGTGCGGTCCTGCACGTCGCGGATCATCCGCAGATGCTCGATCCGCTCCTCGTCGCTCTCGCCGGTGCCCATCATGAAGGTGGCGGTCGACTCGACGCCCAGCCCGTGAGCGGTCTCCATCACCGCAAGCCACGTCTCGCCGCTCTCCTTCAGCGGAGCGATGGCGGTGCGCGGCCGGGCCACCAGGATCTCGGCGCCGGCGCCGGCGAAGCTGTCGAGCCCGGCAGCCGCCAGCCGGCGGATCACCTCGTCGTGCGGCAGGTTGCTGACCCGTCCGATGTGGACCACCTCGGATGCACCCAGCGAGTGGAGCGCGAGCTGCGGATACGCCGTCTTGATCGCCGAGAACATGTCCTCGTAGCGCTCGATGCCGAAATCGGGGTGGTGGCCGCCCTGCAGCATGATCTGGGTCGCGCCGAGGTCAACGGCCTCGCGGCAGCGCTCGACGATGTCTTCGACGCTGCGCACCCAGCCCTCTTCGGACTTGGGAGCCCGGTAGAACGCGCAGAACCGGCAGGCGGTCACGCAGACGTTCGTGTAGTTGATGTTGCGGTCGATCAGGTACGTCGCGATGTGCTCGGTGCCGGCGAAGCGTCGCCGTGCGCACCGCGTCAGCAGCCTTGCCCAGTTCATGGAACGGGGCTTGCTGATAGAGCGCGAGCGCCTGGGCGGCGTCGATCCGTCCGCCTGCGGCAGCGTGGTCCAACACATCGGCGAGGCTCACACCCCGATGGTACGGAGGCGGCCGCGGCGTGCGCACCTCCCCTGGGTGAGCCCGGGCAAACGGGGTAGAGATCCACCATGAGCCTGACTTCGATCGACGCGCGTCAGCAACGACGTCGCCGTTGCAGCAGGGCGACTCCGACCCGATGACCCCCGACCTCATGGGGGCCGGCACACCGGAGCAGGACTGGCAGAACTGGCGCGATCTGCATCTCTGGCCGGTCCTGAGCCTGGCAAAGCCGCCGTCGACCGTGATCGTCGTCGCACCTCATCCGGATGACGAGGTGCTCGGGGTCGGTGGCCTGCTGGCGCATGCTGGCCAGGGCGGGGAGCCGTATCCACGTGATCGCCGTGACCGACGGCGAAGCCTCGCACCCGGACTCGCCCACGGTCACCGCCGACGCGCTGGCCGCCCGGCGCGCCCAGGAGACCAGGCAGGCGCTGGCGGCGCTCGGTGTGGAAGGCGCCGTCGTCGAAAGGCTCCGGCTGCCCGACGGCGGGGTGCACGGCACGAGTCGCAGAACGCCAACGTGACGGCGGCGGTGATCCGCCGGCTGGCGATGACCCAGCACGAAGGGGCGGCCTGGTGCCTCGTCCCCTGGTCGGGCGACGGGCATCCAGACCATGAGGCCAGCCGGCCTCGCCGCGGCGAGTGGGGCCATGGGGACGGCGCGCGTTCTCGCCTACCCGGTGTGGATGTGGCACTGGGCGGCTCCGGGCGACGCGCGGGTGCCCTGGTCCTATGCCCGGCGGGTCGTACTGCCCGATGACATCCGGGCGGCCAAACAGGCTGCGATTCAAGCGTTTCAGACGCAAATCAGCGCCATTGTCGGACCATCCAGCAGACGCAGCGATCCTGCCACCGCACATGCTTGCGCGACTCACGCGTAACGAAGAAGTGGTGTTTGAGATCAGCCCCGCGTAAAGCGCCGGGAGCCTTGGTCTACCGCCTGCTCAACCCGCTTCGGGCAACTGGTCGCTCAGCCAGGGCGGCGCAAACAGTGAGCGGAGCCGGTCCAAAAAAGTCACGAGGCCGGACTCTTTGGCGATGTCAGCCTTCGGGATGACAGCGGCCGCGCCCGCAGCACGGGCTTCACCCTCCATGCTGCCGTCGCTGTCACCCGTGAAGATCACGACCTGGGAGGTCGGGGAGACGGCTCGCACCTGCGGAATCGCCTGTATCCCGTCCAGGCGCGGCATCGACACATCGAGAATGACGAGGTCGGGCTGCAGCTTCTGGGCTTGGGCCACAGCCGTCACACCGTCACGGGCTTCTCCCACGACGGTGAAGGCAGATTCCATGTTCAACAAGAGCACCAGCAGCTGACGAATCCCCGGGCTGTCGTCGGCCACCAGCACCCGCACCGGAGCTTGCGTGTTGGCGGTCACAGACCTAGTTGTACCTGCAGGAAGTGGGTCTCGACCTGGTCAATTCGAAGGGTTTTCCCATGACCTGATCAGCTGTCAGAACTGGGTAAATCGGATGTCGGGAAGCGCCGGCACAGCCCCGACCGCGGCAGCCCGGCGGGCGAACTCGCGCAGGCCATCCTGCTGCCGGGCGCCGAGTCGAAAATCGAGCGTGGTGAAGTAGCGGGCCAGCAAGTCCGGCTCGAACGATTCCCACCTGGCCGCATCACGCGCCACGTCATCCACCTTGGACAGGGCCAGATCCAAGCTGGCGCGAAACGCCTCGGACACCTGCCGTACCTGACGGGGATTGCGGGCGGCGTAATCACGACGGGCGGCATACAGCGCGAAGACCATCGGCAGCCCGGACATCTCACGCCACGCGGCACCGAGGTCAATCACGTTCAGCCCCAGCCGGGGTCCGTCGACGAAGGTCGCCCGAAGCGCGTCGTCACCAATGATCACTGCGGCGTCAGCCTCCCGCAGCATGGCGGCGAGGTCGGGAGGCATCTGCGGTATAAGACGGTCGCAATCCGTGCGTCTGCTCGAGCAGCAGGCGGGCGAGCAGCACGCTGGTACGCGAGGTGGAACCGAGCGCGACGCTGCCGATCTCCTCGACAGGGACGGCACTGACGAGCACCACGGAAAGCACCGGGCCATCCGAACCGACGGCCAGGTCGGGTAGCACCAGGAGCTCGTCCGCGTGGCGCAGGTATTCGACGACGCTGATCGGGCCGATGTCCAGATCGCCCGCGATGAGGGCGTCATTGAGGCGGTCAGGCGTGTCTTTCGTCAGCTCGACGTCCAGCAGGGCGCCGGTGTGCGTCAGACCCCAGTACAGCGGCAGGCAATTGAGAAACTGGATGTGCCCAACCCGGGGACGCCTGGGAACGCCTTCCGGCGCCTCACGCTGCCCTTCGCCCATCTCCACAACGTCCACTGTTTTGCACGTTACTGCGCGGCGCCATCAAGGACTGATGGCCGCGCTTGCCGTATCAGGCAGGAGCTCGACCCAGGTGGCGCCCGGGTGCAGCAGCATCTGCTGGCCGTCGCGGGTGGTGAATTGCGTGGCGTCACTGCGGCTGTCCTTGGACCAGGTGCCGACAATCGCCTTGCCGTCGCGCAGCAGGATCGCCGCTCCGGTCCCGATGAGCTGGGTCGAGGGAACCGGGGTGCCGGCGACATCCTCGTAACCGGCACTCACGATCTTGACCGATTGGATGATCACGTTGGCTGGAGCGATCTTTCCGGTGCCCGTCACGGTGAACGGCTGCCCGTCCTGGCTGCGCTGCCAAACGCCCGCGTCCCATTTCCAGGTGACATCGGCCGAGGGCGACATCGGAACATTGACCGAGCCGGCCGGAGTTGCTCCGGCATTGATGGCGCCATAGTGAAAGAGCGGCTGCGGCGGCGAGTCGTAGGGAATCTGCGCGGCGGCCCAGAGTTTGCTCGCAGTCGCGTAAAGGTTGTGCGGCGCTGCGCGATCCGCGGACCGGTGGTAGGCGGGAGCGCCCGCTGGAACGTCGGCGGACAGGTTCTGCGCGACGGTGCTGAGGTCGGCCACGATGGGGGCGACGCCCCCGGAGAAGGCGGCGATGCCGTGCAATGGAGCGGCCAGATCGGGATCTTGCGGGCGAACCGAGCGCATCGGGCCGATGGTCCCCGGATCGACGCTTTGAAAGATGGCGGCGAAACGCGTAATGCCGCCCTCAGCAACCGCCTCGTAGACCACATCGGCCTTGTCCAAACCGGTCTGCGGCCGGGCCTGCGGTGCGTTTTCGATTTTGGCGAACAGTGCGGGCCGCTGCGCCACCGACTGACCCGCCGGGACAGGGAGTCCGGTCAGGGGCTGGGTGGGGCTGCTCTTGTGGCCTGTCCCGCTGTCACCGGACTTGGAGCTTCCACCGCAACCGGCGGCAACGAGTCCGAGGACGGTTCCGAGTGCAATGGCACCGATTCGGAGGCGAGTGCGGGAGCCGGAGCGCCGGAGTGGGTCCACGGGAGCCACTTTGACACCAGGTGAGCCAGGTAGTGGAGCAGGCGCACCGTCCAGAACGAGAGCGTGAGCAGTGCGATAGCGACGACCCCGTCGAGCCAGTAGTGATTGCCGGTGGCGATGACGACCGTCCACGTCAGCAGGGCGTGGGCAATACCGATGTAGCGCCAGCGGCTCTTGGTCGAACGCCAGATGAAGAACGCCACCGCCGACGACCAGCAGATGTGCACCGACGGCATCGCCGAGTACTGGTCACTGAAACCCTGGCCAACCGGGCCGTAGACGGACTGCCCGTAGCGCATCGCGGTGTCGACGATGCCGTGGCCACCGATCAGCCGGGGCGGCGCCACCGGAATGAGTTGGACGGCAAGGCAGGCGAAGGTCGCCAACGCGATGACCGTGCGGGCCTCGCGGTAGCGGTCACGATGCCGCCAGAAGAGCCAACCGAGGGTGAGCAGCAAAAAGTTGTAGTGCGCGACCACGTAATAGACATCGAAGAATTTGATCAGCCACACATGCGGCAGGAAGAGCGCTTGAAAGCTCTTCTCGCTGGGCAGGCCCAGGCTGCGCTCGAGCTTCCAGAGCCGCCGGCCGCGCTCCAACCCGTCGCCCGATCCCACCAGTGCCAGCGAGCCGACCCACTGCCACATGCCGTAGATGGCGATGAGGATCGCGACCTGCCAGCCCACCATGGCTGCCAACGCCGACTTGCGCCGCGGATTGCCGGTATGTCTGGTGTAGAAGTACAGCCCGATCCGGGCGGTGAGCGATACCGCTGCCAGGCAGGCTGCGACCGTGACAGCGAGCTGCCACGACGGCACCCAATGCGGCATACGCGACCGGCCCCGCTACGACCGGCCGCGACGTCGCTGCTGAAAGGCCTCAGCGATTTCATCGCGCTGGCGCCGGGCCAGCGGGTAGGAAACGAGTCCGCTCACGACAAGGGCCACAAGGACCGCCAGCAAACCGGACATACCGCAAAAGATGCAGATCGCGAGCGCGATGCCGAACAGCAGCAACCGCAAGAACATGTAACCGGCGTAGATGCGCCCCACGGAGGGCGGGCGGGAGCTCACTGCTGCGGGGGGCTGTCTGCCTGAGGCTGATTTCGCGGATCAGGCAGCCAACCCAGACCCTTCAGCACCTTCGGGTAAGCACCCATTCCGATGAACGCGGTCAGCAGCCCGAGCATGCAGGAGACCGCGAGACTCGCCCCGAAGGCATGCAGCACCGCCGCCACGACGATTGCCGGTACGAGCACGACCACGAAGGCCAGCGCCGTAATCGATCCGATGCCGGGAAGCTGGCCGGGCTGGCGGCTCATGCCGGCACGGGGTGTCCGGTCGTCACCGGACCGTCGTACTCGCGGATGACCCCGTATCGGGTGTCGCGTTCGACGGGGCGAAAACCCGCCTCACGGATGAGGTCGAGCAGGTTCTCCCGCGACATGGTGTTGGGAGTGCCGAAGTTGTCGGCGTCGTGAGTGATCTTGTATTCGACGACGCTGCCGTCGAGGTCGTCGGCGCCGAACGACAGCGACAGCGAGGCGGTCTCGAGGCCGTGCATCACCCAGAAATTCTTGACGTGATCCACGTTGTCGAACAGCAGCCGGCTGACGGCGAAGGTCTTCAGGGCTTCGGCACCGGTCGCCATCGTGGTGCGGTCCTGCAGGCGGTTGCGCGGATCGCCGACCGAGTCGTGCTGGTAGCGCAGCGGGATGAAGACCACGAAGCCGCCGGTTTCGTCCTGCAGCTCGCGCAGCCGCAGCACGTGGTCAACGCGGTGGCGCGGCTCCTCGATGTGGCCGTAGAGCATGGTCGCCGGAGTGCGCAGCCCCTTGGAGTGCGCGAGCCGGTGGATACGCGACCAGTCCTCCCAGTGCGTGTTGTGGTCAACGATCTGCTGACGGATCTCCCAGTCGAAGATCTCCGCTCCGCCGCCGGTGAGCGACTCCAGGCCGGCATCGATCAGCTCATCGAGCACCTCGTCGGCCGACAGCCCGCTGATCTCCTCGAACCAATGAACCTCGGTGGCCGTGAACGCCTTCAGCGCCACGTTCGGCAGCGCCGCCTTCAACTCCCGCAGCACCCGCGGGTAGTAGCGCCACGGAAGGGTCGGATGCAGACCGTTGACGATGTGCAGCTCGGTGATGCCCGCCGGCTCCATCTCCTTGGCCAGCCGTACAGCTTCCTCGACGCGCATCGTGTACGCATCTTTCTCGCCGGGCTTGCGCTGAAACGAGCAGTAAGCGCAGGAGGCATTGCAGACGTTCGTCAGGTTGAGGTGGCGGTTGACGTTGAAGAACACCCGGTCGCCGTTGCGCTTGGTGCGCACGCCGTGCGCCAGACCTCCCAACCACGCCAGGTCGTCGCTGGAGTACAGATCCTCACCATCGGCCCGGGTCAGGCGCTCGCCTGCCTCGACCTTGGATTCGAGCTCTTCTTTTCGACGCTGGTCCACACGGTCAGATTAGTCCCGCCCGCCGCCTAGCCGCCCGGTCCAGCGAACCATGAGCTCGTGGGGCACCCCGATCACGTCGAGCACCTTGCCCGCCACGAAGTCGGCCAACGCTTCGGCGTCCTTTGCCCCGGCGTAGAAGCCAGGGCTGGCTGGGGCCACGACAGCTCCCGCATCGTGAAGGGCAAGCAGGTGAACGAGGGTGGCGCGAGCCAGCGGCATTTCCCGCGGCACGACCACGAGCGGGCGACTTTCCTTCAGCGTGACGGCGGCGGCTCGTTGCAGGAGATCCTTGGAAAGTCCGAGCGCGATGCTCGCCACTGCCTCGGTGGAAGCCGGGACGACGATCATTCCCCGGGCCGGGTAGGAACCGCTGGACGGGCCCGCCGCCAGATCGGCGGGGGGCCAGAGCTTGACGTCGAACTGCTCCGCTGAGACGTCCAACCAGTGCGCGACGTGAGCGGGGTCATCACGCCAGGCCACGCCCGTCTCATCCAGCAGAGTGAGGCGGGCCGCCCGGCTGACGACGAGGTCAACGGACTCTCCAGCCGCCATCAAACCGCGAAGGACCGAGCGCGCGTATGGGGTGCCTGAGGCGCCTGAGATCCCCACCACCCATGGCGTACGCACGGGTCCATCCTGCCGTCAGGCAGCAATTGGTGCGAGCATCCTGCCGTCAGGCAGCGATCGGTGCCGGACGCGGCGGTGAAGGCTCCTCAGCCGGCTCTTCAACCGGCTGCTCTGGCCCAGAACTGGACTGCATCCGCTTCATGACGAGCCACCCGCCGCCGGCCGCGACGAGGCAGGCGATTCCACCCATGACCAGCCCGGCCCGGCCTCCGAAGTGCTGGCTGACGAAACCGGCGATGGGACCGCCGATCGGTGTCGATCCCAGGAACGCCACTGCCCACAGGGCCATCACGCGCCCGCGCATCTGCGGGGAGGCGGAAAGCTGCAGCGTCGAATTTCCGATCGCCAGGAAGGCCACGCTGCCGGCGCCCACAAGGGCCATGGCAACACAAGCAAAGGCCAGGGTCGGGGCTGCCGCGGCGATCAAAATCACCACGCCGAAAACGGTCGAGGCGGCGATCAGTGGCCGGGTGCCACTCAATCCGCGGGAAGCCACCGCGAGGCCGCCGACGACGGCCCCGACCCCCATCGCGGCGGTCAGGAAGCCATAGGCCTGGGCGCCGCCCCCGTAGGTGGAGCGCGCGACGACCGGCAAAACCACTTGAAACTCATACGCCAGGCATCCGACCAGCGCCATCATCCCCAGCGGCACCAGCAGCGAGGAGGTGTGGCGGACGTACCTGAAGCCGGCTCGTAGCTGCCCGCGCTCGCGGGGCGCCGGCACGGATGGGTGCAGGGCGCTGCGGTCGAGCGTGAGCAAGGCGAAGATGACCGCGGCGAAAGTGCCGGCGTTGATCAGGAAGCAGATGCCGACCCCGATGGTGGCGATCAGCACACCTGCGACGGCGGGGCCGACCGCCCGGGCCGCGTTGACCAGCACGGAGTTGAGGGTGACGGCGTTACGCAGGTGCTCCGGGCCGACCATTTCCAGGATGAAGGACTGCCTCGTCGGGTTGTCGACGGCATTGGCCGCACCGAGGCCGACGGCGAGCACGTACACCATCCACAGCTGCACCGTGCCGGTGACGGTGAGCAGCCCAAGTGTCAGCGCCAGCACCCCCATCACCGACTGCGTCATGACCAGCAGCCGGCGCTTGTCGACGCGATCGGCGATAAGCCCGGCATACGGCGCCCCGAAAAGCACCGGAAGGGTCTGCAGCGCAATCACCAGGCCGAGCGCGGTGCCCGAACCTGTCAGCTCCAGCACCAGCCATGACTGCGCCACCGACTGCATCCAGGTGCCGATCATGGAGACGGCCTGGCCGGCGAAGAAGCGCCGGAAGTTGGGTTCGCTGAGCGCGGCGAAGGTGGCCGACCGTCGGCTTACGCCGTCGGCCTTGGCCGGTGAAACAGCGCCGTCCGCGGGGGTGTCCGCGGGTGGCGCCAGCTCCTGCGGGGCTTCGGTGGCAGGCGTACTCATCGCCCCTTTCGCTCGACGGTGAGCTCAGCGGCCAGCGCCTCAAGAGCGGGGAGCGCAGCAAACAGCGCGTCTAGATCGTTGGAATCAAGGTTGGCCAAGCGCTGCGCCAGAGCGAGGTAGCGCTCGTGGCGGATGCCTTGGGTGAGCTCGCGACCCTTGTCTGTGATGCTCACCAGATACGCCCGCCGGTCTTGCTGCTGGGCGCTTCGACTGACCAGGCCGTCGTCCTCGAGGCGGCCAACAACCCGGCTGAGCAGCGTCGGGTTAATGCGCTCGAGGGCGGCCAGCTCGGTCAGCTGGCGCGGGCCTTCGCGCATCAGGGCACCGAGAACGGCGAGCTGGGTCGGGGTCAGGCCGCCGGTCGCGGTCTCTCGCAGGAGGCGGCTGCTGCGGGCGAGAGCGACCTGCAGCCGTGCGACGGCTTCAGGGTCTGCGACCGGCCACTGGCCGGGAGTCGATGAATCGCTGCTGGGCGTTGCTGATTGCGGCACCCGGCCTCCCGCGGACTTAATTGGTTGCTTATCGGCAAGCATATCAAATCGGCGGCACGGAATCGACCCTTTGATCGTTCAACAGACGTGCACGAGGAGACACCCGACGCGGCTGCGAGCGACGAGCTCGACGGCATCTTCGACTTTGCCTGGGCGCGCAGCTCACCCACCCACGAACTGTCCGCCCACGGCCGCAGGGTTCAGCAGCGCCTCGACTCGCCGGCCCCGCAGCCGGCTCGCCCATCAGTATGGAAGCGGCTCCGGTTCGCGCTCTACCGCTTGCGTTCGGGTCGCTGAACGCCTCGAGGCCTGGCTCTCCTCAACCAGGTTGATGACCATCGGGGCTGCCGGGCCGGACGAGCCATCGCTTTGCCGCAGCGTGCTCCCGGACCTGCCCTTGATGACCCGCAGCTGAGTCGGAATCCGGTCGCGCAGATGCGGCACGTGGCTGACGATCCCGACGAGGCGACCACCCTCGCGTAGGCCATCCAGCACGTCCAAGACCTCGTCGAGGGTCTCTTCATCAAGCGTGCCGAAGCCCTCGTCGATGAAGAGGGCTTCCAGCGGAGCGCCGCCGGCCGAAGCCGTGACCACCTCCGCCAGGCCGAGCGCCAGAGCCAGGCTGGCCAGGAAGGTCTCGCCGCCGGACAGGGTGGCCGTGTCGCGATCCTGACCGGTCCACGCATCAGAGACCAGCAGCCGCAACCCGCCTCGGGCATTGCCCTTGGAGACGTCGCTGTGGATCAACGTGTAGCGGCCTTCGGTCATGGCACGCAGCCGTGCGCTGGCCACTTCCGCGACCTCTTCCAGCCGGGCCGCGAGCACGTACGCCGACAGGGGCATGTTCAGCCGATTAGCACCCATGCCTCCGGCGATGTCGGCAAGCTCCCGCGCACGACGTGCCGCCTGCTCGATCGGGCGCAGCGCGTGGAGCTGGTCGGCAAGCTCGCCGGAAAGGCGAGCCAGCTGCTCGGCCCGACCGGAGGCGGTAGCCAAGCGCTGCTCGGCCCGACCGCTCGCCTGCGTCGCGCTGCGGACAGCGGCGGCGGCCGCTTCGACCTCAGCCGCTGGGCTGAGAGAGACATCGAGGTCCGGATCCGCCAGGAGCTCGGCAACGGCGGCCGCCTCATCCCGAGCACGCTGAATCGCGCTTTCCAAGACCGCCAAAGCCGGCTCATCCCGGACCGCGACCCGCGCGTCCTCGACGGAGCTGAATCCGGCGTCGGCGGCCGCTAGCCGCGCCCCGGCGTCAGCGGCCTGCAATTCGGCCTCGGCTTCAGCGGCCGCGGACGCCGCTGCCTCAGCCGCTTCCACGGCCTCCACGAGACTCTGGGTACGGCGCCGGGCAGCGCCAACATCCGCAGCGCCCTCCAGCAACCCCGCCAGCCGCTGTGACAATTCGCCGCAGCGCTCGCCGGCATCAGCGGCGGCCTGAATCGCTGCCTCGATGCCCGCCTCGAGCCGGGCGATCTCATCGCTACGTTGCGCTTCGGCTGCGTCGATACGCGCGACCTCAGCCTCCGCGGAACCCACGTCCGCCGCCTGGGTCGTCAGTCGGTCAACGTCGGCACGGCACGACGCGACGCTCTCGGCCAGACCGCCGGCGTCGCCATCCTCGCGCCCGAGCTCACGAAGCCGGGCATGGGCGGCCTCATGGGCAGCCTGGGCAGCGGCAAGCTGCTCGCCGATTCCGGCGGCCAGCTCCCGGGCGTCATCGGCAGCGGCAGCGGCTTGCGCTTCGTCGGCCTTGGACACCTGCCGGCCACGAACCTCAGACGGGTCCGGGTGCTCCAGCGCTCCGCAGACCGGACAGGGTGAATCGTCGACCAGGGCCGACGCGAGTTCGGCGATCATCCCGTCTATGCGCTCGGACCGCAGGGAATTGAGGGTGTCGCGGAGGTCGACAGCGCGCTCCCGGGCCGCCAGATGCTCGGAGCCCAACCGGGAAATGTCGGCGGCCCGCGCCGACCTCAGCTGGTAGCTCGCCAGCGCTTCGCCGGCCCGCTCCGCGGCGGCAACCGCGGTGGGGAGCGCGACAGCTGCCTCGCGCGCCATTGCAAGCCTGGACGCGGCAGCCGCCCGCAAAGCCGGCGTCTCCTCCTGCAGCGGCGCCAGCTCGGCAAGGCGGTGACGCCCAACCTCGACGGCACGCGAATGCTGCGCAGCCTCCTCGCCAGCCGCTGCTACCGACCGTTCGAGCTCCGCCGCTTCAATCAGCCGGCCCAGCGTCTCCCGTCCCGCGACTGCCGCGGCGCGCAGCTCCTCGGACCGCGCCGATCGAAGCGCTTCGGGCAGGCCGTAGTGGGCGCTCTCAAGGCTCGCCCGGGCCTGCTTCGCGCGGACCGCGCGATGGGACTGGGCTTGCAGCGACGCAAGCACACCACCGGCACGATGCGCGGCCGCCATCTCATCGGTCAGCCGGCGCACGGACGCGGCATCGGACTCGACGGCCGCGCGACGGGCCAGAGCCGA
Organism: uncultured Actinomycetota bacterium; assembly: GCA_963737695.1. Classification (GTDB taxonomy): domain Bacteria; phylum Actinomycetota; class Actinomycetes; order Frankiales; family Frankiaceae; genus DATAZK01. The sequence continues at coordinate 241,979 of CAVTTQ010000007.1, read as the reverse complement.
CTCCAGGCGCTGCTGACGACGTGCCAGATCGGCAGCCTGCGACGACGCGGCCTGTGCCCTCACCAGCTCCTCTGCCGCGACGTGAGCTTCGGCTGTGGCCTCGGCGGCGTCGGATTGCGCACGCAGCAGGCGCTCGGTGACCCATTCCAAGTCGGGCAGCTCAGCAGGCTCGGCCTCAGCGCAGACCTGCGCGATCCGCGCCACCAGTCGCAGGACACCGTGCCGCGCCTCTTCGAAGGCGTCTTTGGACTGCCTGCGCTGGGCCGCCAACCAGTCCTCGATACGCCTGAAACGATCGGTGCCGAACAGCCGCTGGAGCAGAACGGTGCGCTCGACCGCGTCACTATGCAGAAACTTCGCGAATTGACCCTGCGGCAGCAGCACGACCTGATGGAACTGCTCTGCCGACATCCCGATGAGCTCGGACAGCTCCGCGTCGACCTCGCCGACACGCTGCGAACGCGGACGCCAGCCGCCGGGCGTGGACTCGTCCCACTCCTCGAGCGTCACACTCGCCGGCTCGACGGTGACCCCGGATCCGCGCTGCTTGGGTCGCTCTTGCGCGGGCGCCCGCGTGATTCGCAATCGCCGGCCTGCCAGGGACACGTCAAGGCGGACGCGGGTTCGGGTGGCATCGCAGGCGTGGTCGGACCGCAACCTCGTGACTCCCCGAACTCCGGCGACCCGGCCGTAGAGGGCAAATGACAGACCGTCGAGGACGGTCGTCTTTCCGGCGCCGGTCTCTCCGTGCATGAGAAACAGGCCGCCCTGGCCGAGCCGGTCGAAATCGATCTCGACGCTTTCGGCAAAGGGCCCGAACGCCGTTAGTTCGAGGCGATGCGGACGCATGTCAGGCCACCTCTCGGGCGCGACGGCCGATGCTGTCGAACGCTTCTGCGATCAGCGCACTCTCGGGGCCGTCGGGCGCGGTGCCACGAACGTGCGTGACAAAGTCGCGGGCCACCGCCAGATCGTCACGACCGGCGAGTCGGGAACGGTAGCTGCCCTCGAGCACAGTCGCCCCCTCGGGGCGGTGGTCGAGCACCAAAACGTGGGGAAAACGGCGTCGCAACCGGTTCATTGGATCGACCGGGCGGCCGGGATCGGTGAGGACCACCGACAGGAAATCTTGCTCGACGGACTGGTGTGCCGGATTGGTGAGCAACTCCTCGAGCTGTCCACGCAGGCAAGAGAGCCGTCGCGGCACTGGTGCGGGAATCGATTCGACCTGACACCGCCCGCTCGCGTCGAGATCGATGAGCCAGCTGCCTTTGGGCTGAGCCCCCTCGCCGAACGAATACGCCAGCGGCGAACCGCTGTAGCGGACCGTCTCACTGAGCGCCTGCGGACCATGCAGATGACCTAACGCGACGTAATCGACACCGGTGAAGACCGCGGCTCCCACCTGGCCCACCCCGCCGACCGAGATGTCGCGCTCGCTCTCGCTGCTCGCGCCGCCAGTGACCCAGGCGTGCGCCATCACCACCGCTCGGGGAAGCCGGCGGACTGCCCGATCCGCCGCCACACACCCCATCGCCCGGCCGAGAACGCCGGCATGTCCCCGACCCACGAGTGCATGAGCATCACTGGGATCAGCGGGCAGCTGCACCCTCGCGGACTCCGGCTCGAGGTAAGGCAGCGCATACACCCCGACCGGTCCGGCCTCATCCTCGAGCAGCACCGGCAAGCCCACACGTGCCGGATCGGTGCGCAGGTGCACCCCGGACGCATCAACCAGAGCCGAGCTGAAGCCCAGCCTGGTGGCGGAGTCATGGTTGCCACTCGTCACAACCACCCGGGCGCCGGCGTCGCGGAGCCTGACCAGCGCGTCCTCGCAGAGCTCAACCGCGTCAAGGGAGGGGACGGCCCGGTCGTACACATCACCACAGACCAGCACGGCGTCGACCCGCTCCGTCCTGACAGCTGCCACCAGCTCGTCAAGGAAGGCCGCCTGGGCCGACCGCAGGTCAGCGCGGTGCAGAGAGCGGCCGAGGTGCCAGTCAGACGTGTGCAGGAGCCGCATAAGAAGGACCGTAGGGCTGTCCTCCGACAAAATCGGGCAGGCTCGTCGAGACTCCACAGTCGTGCGAGCAGTCGTTCAGCGTGTCAGTTCCGCGAGTGTCTCCGTCGCCGGCGAGATCGTCGGCCAGATCGGCGCCGGGTTACTGGTCCTGGTGGGGGTCAGGTCGGGCGATGAGCCGGAGCAGGCCCACGCCCTCGCACGCAAGATCTTCACGTTGCGGATCCTGGCCGGGGAACGGTCGGCCGAGGAGGTCGGAGCACCGCTGCTGGTGATCAGTCAGTTCACCTTGTACGCGGATACGAACAAGGGACGGCGCCCCTCGTGGAACGCGGCGGCGCCGGGGGCGGTCGCCGAGCCCCTGGTTGACGCCTTCGCGGCCAACTTGCGTGAGTTGGGCGCCCATGTGGAAACGGGGCGCTTCGGAGCGGACATGCAAGTCAGCCTCATCAACGACGGGCCTTTCACGATCGTCATCGACACCTGAGCAGGCATCGGTTCGCGGCCCGACCTGGTCGCGGGCGGGTTCAGACTCCCAGGGCCCTCAGCCGGGCACGTCGCAGCACATCCGCTTCGGCCGGACCGTCCAGCGGCGGCAGATCCGGCAGGACCCAGCGCAGGAGGAGATCCGCGAGTGCCGGGTTCTGGGCAAGAACGGGACCGTGCAAGTAGGTGGCCAGCACCCGGCCGACGACCCAGCCCTCGGCGCGGTCGGCAGTCCCGTTGCCGACGCCTTGGCGGGCAGTACCCAGCGGCTTTCCGGCCGCTCCCTCGAGGGGTCGGGTGCGTCCCCCATGATTTTCATAGCCGAGCAACGGCGGCAGGTCGAAGGTTGGATCGACGTCGACGACGATGTCTCCGACGGCGCGGGCAGGCGCCGGCTCGCCGGGCCCGGCGAAGCTTCTCCTGGTCTCCACAGGCAACAGCCCAACCCCGTCATGCTGGCGGCCGTCCGAACCCGGGAAGGAGTGCCCGACGATCTGAAACCCGGCGCATACGGCCAGCACGACCGCCCCGCCCTCAACCGCACGGGCCATCGCACCGCCGCCGCGCAGGCCGTCGACGGCCAGCACCTGTGGCTCGTCCTCCCCGCCCCCGAGCAGGTAGATGTCGCACTGTTCAGGCACGGCAGCGCCCGCCGGCACTGAGACCACCTCGGCCTCGAGGTCACGCCATCGCAGCCGGGTGGCCAGCACCAGCGCGTTTCCGCCGTCGCCGTAAGTGCCGAGCAGCTCGGGGTAGACGAGCGCGATCCGTACCGCCGATGCGCCGGTCATGAGTTCGCCGCTGCTCTGCTGCCAGGGTCAACCAGAGCCTGCTGTCCGGTGCGCACCAGCAGATCGCGGAAGGCGGTGTAATTCGCCACGACGTCCAGCACGCCTTCCGGCGCCGCCGCAGCAGCTTGTTCGGCGCTCACGTACAGCGTGTGCGGCACCCCGGCGTAAGCAAGGCGAACTCCGACATCCTCGCGGCGCTCGCCGGTGACGAGGACCCGCCTGCCGCGCAGCCGCTCGAACGGAACGTCCCAGAGCCACGACGGATCACGCCCGTCGGCGGTGCGGCTGTTGAAGTCGACGATCACCGGGCGATCGGGCTCGGCGTCGAGCAGCTCGAGCATCTCCACCCAGCCGGCAGGGTTCTTGGCGAGCAGCAGGCGGCCACGGCGACCCGGAGCCAACTGCGCCTCGGAATAGCGCCCTTGCACGGCCTCCACCGACGACATCGCTGCTAATGCTGCTCGCGGCTGCACGCCGAGCAATTCGGCAGCAGCAGCAGCATGCGCAGCGTTGCCGACGTTGACCCGGCCCGGCAGGGAAAGCGGGACGTCCAAAGTGACCCCGCGCCAGGAGACCTGAGTGGGAGCGATGACTTCGATGTCGGGCTCGGGTCGATGCAGATCGCAACGACGACACCGCCAGCCGTAGGGCTCGCCCCGTTCGAGCAACTGCCCGCACGCCGGGCAGACCATCGCGTCGGCGGTCCAATTCTGGCCGGCGGCGACCCAGACCTGGGACTCGAAGCCGGCTGCCGCGTAAGCGACGAGCGGGTCATCGCAATTGGCGACGGCCGTGCACCCGTCCAGCTCGGCGCCGAGCGTTCGCCACATGCCCGCGATGCGGCGGGTCTCATTCGAGCGGTCGAGCTGATCGCGGGTGACGTTCAGCAGCACGACGGCTCGTGGCCGCACCTCGCGGGCGACTCGCGGCAGCCAGATCTCGTCTACTTCCAAGGCTCCCGCTGCGCCGTATGGACGGCGGGCCAAAGCGTGCAGCACGCCCGGTCCCATGTTTGCGCCACCCGAATTGCTCGCGACCGGCCCGGCAGTGCCGAGCGCAGCCGCCAGCAACCGAGTCGTCGTCGTCTTGCCGTTCGTCCCGCTGACGCAGGCAAGCGCTCGGCCGCTAGAAACTTCGTGCATGAGGCCCGGGTGGATACGAAGCGCGACCTTGCCGCCGATCATCTCGCCCGAGCCACGGCCGAGCCGGCGCGACGCCGCTGACGTCGAGCGCTCGAGGACCAGCGCCAACAGAGCCCGTGCGGACAGGTTCGGCGATCCCGCCGGGGACGCGGACGTTGGACCCGAAGACGAGGTTGGACCCGAAGACATGGAAGGCGACGAAGACATCTCAACCCAGCCTGCCAGAGCACCCGCCCCCGATCGGTCAGGCGAACCGGGGCGTCAGTGAATCTCGCTCACTCCGTGGGCGTTGAGGAAGGCGATGGGGTCTGTCCGCACGTTGTCGATGTGAACCTCGAAGTGCAGATGGGGCCCGGTGGACTCGCCCTCAGATCCCACTCTGGCGATGAGCTGACCTGCCTTGACATGGGCGTTGGGCCCGACGAGCAACTCGTTGCGGCTCATGTGCCCGTACACCGTCTGGAAGCCGCCGGGATGCTGCAGGACGATCCAATTGCCGAAGCCCTGAGCCGGCCCCCAGTAGAGGACATCGCCTTCCGCTGCGGCGTAGATCGGCGTTCCATAGGGAGCCGCCATGTCGATCCCGGGATGGCCGTTCGGATAGTGGTAGCGCTGGGTGATGGTGAAGCTGCCGAGCGCCATCGGCAGAGTCCAGCCGTATCCGTACACCGGGATGCCCCCCGGCACGGTCGGGCCGCTCGGGGAAGCGCCGCCGGTCAGCCCGGTCTGGAGCGAGTAGCGAAGCGCCGACACCTTCGCCTTGGGCATGACCAGGCGGGCCGCTTTGGTGGCTACCAGCGGATCGGTGCCGGCGGGCAGCGAGATGATCAGCGCGGCGCCGTGGACGAGCCCCAACGTCGTTGATTCGCTGCTGTCGACGACCACTCCGACGCCTGGAAGCCGGCTCGTCGCAAAAGCGCCGACACGGACGAAGTGCTGAACTGTGCGCCCCACCGGAAGGTCGCCACCGAGCTTGATGCCGAGGGCGGCGCCCACGGCGTGGGCGACTGCTGCGTCGCCGCCGGCTACCCGCTGCCAGAGCGCGTCAACCGGCGCGGTGTTACTCGGCGTGTATTGCCTGAATGTCGACGGGTCGACGCCCACCGCCGTCGTGATCCCGGCGCCCAGCTTGACCTGGGCGAAGTCCACCTGCAGCAGGCGCTTTGTCCCGGTGGCCCGCTTGACCGCGGCGATCTGAGCCGGCGTCACCGTGGTCGTCGAGGTCAGGAAGATGTCGGGATCCACCCGGTTGCGCAACGGTGCAACGCCCGAGACGGCCGTCACGGAGGGGTGAGCCGCCGCCGGCGCCGCGGATTTGGCGGTTTGGGGCTCCTTGCTTTCAGCCAGCGTTTCAGTACTCGAATTGCGGTCTGTGCCAACGGACAGCGTCTGCAAGGACGGTGCTTCTTTGTGCTGCTTGACCACGATTCCGGTGACCCCACCCACAGCCGCCAACGCAACCACGGTCACGACCGCCACCATCGCTTGACGTCTCGGGCGGAGCCGACGGAAGGCGCGCCAGCCGCTCGAGCGCGCCACGACGAACCCCCTCACGCCAGAAACTCCCGGGCAAACCAGCAGTTATTACGCTAACCCGCAAGCGAGCCGCACGCGTTTGGCTGTCCACAGCCCCCGGCAGAAGCTAGACGCCTGCCCGGGTGGTCGATTCTGCCTCCGCGGCTGCGCGCTCCCGCCTGCGACGTACGAAATGCCAGACCACGAGGCCCACGAGGATCAGACCGAGGAGCACGTACGACACGCTGCCCAACGCCGATTCGACCTTCTGGTAGCTGTTGCCGGCCAGATAGCCGACGATTCCCACCGTCAGCGCCCAACCAACGCCGCCGATGACGTTGGCGACCAGAAAACGCGGATAGGACATGTGGGCCATTCCGGCCAGCCCGGGAACGAGCGCCCGCAAGGCGGCGGTCCAACGCCCAAGTACGACGCCTTTGGCGCCCATCCGGCGGACGTACTCACGCCCCTTCTGGAGCCGATCCTCATCGAGAACCTGGTCGGGGATCCGCCGAAGGACCGGCTCGCCCCACTCGCGTCCCACGAGGTAACCGATCTGGTCGCCGATGACGGCGCCCAGGCACGCCGCGGCCAGCACCGCCCCGATCGGCACCGAGCCACGAGAGGCCGCCACGCCGCCGAGGAGCACCGCTATCTCCCCCGGGAGCACCACGCCCACGAAGATGGAGGCTTCCAGCGCTGGCAGTAGGAAGACGAGCAGCAGGATCAGCCAGGCGGGCAGGTTCAAGATCTTTTCGAGCAGGTGGTTGATGCCCACCCCGAAAATCAGCCAGCTGAGCAGGCCGACGACGACCAGGCCGATAGCCACGCCGATGACACGTTTTTTGGTGACACGTCTGCGTCGCACCGCGACGACGGAACCAGCTGCGTGGGTTTCCGACGAAACGGCGGCCGGATCACGCGCGGGCACCTCGGCATCTCCGACGGTGGGCTCCACAGCGGAAGCGTAATGGCGATACACAGACTCGAGCCGAGTTCAGCATCGCTGGGCGGCGAATGGGTGCAGTACGGGCGCGGACCCGCTAAACATTGGGGGGGCTATCCGCGTCGACCATCACCGTCAATGATGTTCATGAGCGAGGTTGACCATTGACCAGCAAGCTTGATCGACAGACCCGAGCGGAAAGGAGACAGGAGTGCGCAGCGCTGTAGCGGTTCGACGCACCGGATCGAATTGGAGCGCTCAAGACGTCGATCTGGACGAGGTGGAGACCCTCGACGATCTGATCGACCAACTCGACGACGCCGACACCGAACCCGGACCGCAGGACGTCACGGTCGTCTACGTCGAAGAGGACGACGAGTGGCTCGGCGTGCTTCGCGTCACCCTCGAGACGTTGCAAGATCCGCGGATCTTCCTGTCCGACAGCAGGGTGCTGGCGACCTCGACCCTTGCCGAGCGCCTCTTTGCCGACGCGCTGCCGGCGGTGCCGGAGGAGGATGAGGACGACGACGAAGAGACGTCGGGACGCCCCGATGCGCACCCGGTCGGTGATCTCGACCTGCTGGCTGACCTGGGCACGCCGGGCGATGTCCTGATCGAGCTCTGCGCGGAGGAGGGCGCGTTGCCGAGCGACGTGGTCGCCACGTTGTGCGAACGGGCCGGCAGCATCGACGTGCTGGACGAGCTGCGGGGCGGCTGAGCTGAGCCCGGCCGTCCCGGAGTCCTACGACGCCTGGATGTCGGCGGCGCTTGAGCAGGCTCGCTTGGCACTGGCGACTGCTGACGTCCCGGTAGGCGCCGTGGTGGTCGACGGTGCCGGCGCCGTGGTCGGGGCCGGTCGTAACGCGCGAGAGGCTGAGCAGGACCCGACGGCTCACGCCGAGGTGCTTGCGCTGCGGGCGAGCCGCCAAAGCCATCGGATCATGGCGGCTGTCCGGCCTCACCTTGGTGGTCACCCTCGAGCCGTGCACGATGTGTGCCGGGGCAGCGGTCCTGTCCCGGATCGACCGGATTGTTTACGGGGCAGCGGATCCGAAGGCGGGCGCGGCCGGTTCACTCTGGGATGTCGTACGCGATCGAAGGCTCAACTGGCGGCCGGAAGTGGTCTCCGGCGTTCGCGAGAGCGAGTCGACGGCGCTGCTCACCGACTTTTTTGCCTCCCACCGCTGAACCCTCGTTGCCACGGTTCGCGCTCGCGCCTGGGTGCTCAGGGCAACTCAACGTTGATCAACAGGCTGTTGATCAACGTTAACGTGCCCTCCCGGTAGCCGCTGAGGCAGATCCGAACCCATCCCTGTACCGGTCGGCAGAGCTCACACGCCTGCCGGTAGGCTCGCCTGCGGTGGAGTCGCGTAGTGGCCGAGCGCGCACGCCTCGAAAGCGTGTGAGGTGGCAACACCTCCGTGGGTTCAAATCCCACCTCCACCGCCAAAGCAAGGCTCCGACTGTTTCTATGCAACGGTCGGGATCGGACAGGCCGACAGCTTCTGGGGCCGTGATCTGCGGTCGGCTGATCCAGCGCTCAATCCCTTGCCAGGGTCCGACGGGCCACCGTTGCCGAGCACCACGACGGGGTTAGAGAAACAGCAGCAGGGGCGCCAGGATCAGCAGCGTCATAACGCCCGCGAAGACGTTGATCGGCCAAATGAGCTTCCGGTCGTGCAGCCATCGCACCCGCGGGATCGCCATCGGCCATCGGTGTTCCTGCAACAGATCAAAGTCGAGCATCCGAACCTCCCCCGATGGCCGTTCCGGGCACGGTACGTCAACCCGGGGGAGGCTACCCACCAATCCGGACCGGCCCTTCGAGATCCTCATCCGCTGCTACGGGTCCGAACCCGCCCTGTTCGCCAAGACCCGGCAGCTAGGCGCCGATCAAGCAAGCTAGGTACGCGGGCTTCCTATTTGGTGCTCTTGGCTATCACCGGTGATTTGGTGACGGCCGCCTTGGCCGACGCCTTAGCGACCGGAACGGTGGCCACCCGCGGCGCGGACGCCTTCGGGCTGGCCGCAACCTTGGGGGCGACCTTCGGTGCGACCTTGGCTGCGGGAAGCGCCGGCTTGGTCGAAACCTTCGGCTTAACGGTGACCTTGGGCGTGGGCTTCGGTGTCGGTGTAGGTGTCGGCTTCGGCGGCGGCAAGGTTCCGCCGATAATGGCGGCTGCCTGCTCGGCCGTGGCAGCGTTCGGGGCCTGGACGAGCGTCGACCCGACGAAGACGGCTACTCCTGACCCGGCGGCGGCGGTCGCGTAGGCCTTGTCGCGATCAGCGACGCTGGCAAACGTCTGGATCTTCAGTCCACCGCCGCAGTCGAGCCCCTCCAACGAGGCACCGTCCGAAGTCTCGATGGGCCCTTCACAGGAGAGTCCCGAATTGTTCAGCTGATTGGCGATCACGTTGGCCGTCGGGATTCCCGGACTGACGTCGCTGAGGCTGGAGGAGGAGCTTGAACTGCCGCAGGCGGTCAGCGACACGCCAATGACAACGCCGACCGCGGCGATGCTCAGAGACGTCCTCACCGTCTTGGTGTCGGGCGATCTGAGGCGGAGGTTTATGGACCGAACGGGCTAATGGACCTCGGGAGGCTGGAGTCGACGGCCGTCCCGACCGCTCAGACGTCAGTTCTGATATTCGTGCTGGTGCTCCTGGTTATTTTCGCTCTGCGGAGCGGATTCGGCAGGCTTGCTGGCGTCCGAGAACATCGACAGCATCTCCACCGCTCCGATGCCCGCAAGCACCGCTGCAGCGTCCGAAGTGCGCCCACTGCGAACTAGTTCAACCGCCAGCCCACGGAGTCGGCCGGCCACGTCATCAATTGTTTCCCCCATGCTGACGGAGCGTAGACCTCGCCGGTGAACAGCCGACCGGGAACCCTTACATTCATGGGAATTCCGGGGTGGTACGCATCACTGTCGGTGACTCGACGTGACGGCGCCTTTACGCGAATGGTGGCAGGTCCAACGTAACGGCCATCGCGTCCGGTATCACTAGGCGTGGACCAAGCCAGACTGCCGCTCGTCACCAGCCTCGCCGCTGGAGCCTTGACCCTCGTCATCGCCGGATGCGGCTCCTCGTCATCGTCGTCGACAACCCCCAGCAGCTCCTCCGCAACGACGTCCGCGCCGGCGACTCCGACGGTCACGCCGACCTCCGCGACACCCACCACGACCCCGACAGCCTCGCCCACCACGAGCCCGCCGCCCGTCGTGCCGGCGAACTGCCTCCTGTCGGAGCTGCAGCTGTCAGCCGGCCCGGTCTCGGCCGGCGCCGGGACCGTGGGAGTTCCGATCCTGTTCCGCAACACGAGTACCCGCACCTGCCAGCTCGAGGGCTACCCCGGAGTCGCGGGCCTGAATGCCGCCGGCCAGCAAGCCGCCCAAGCCGTCAGGACGCCGCTGCCCAACGGCGGCACCCCGACCACCGTCACGCTGGCGCCAGGACAGGTCGCATCAGCCCTGGTGCGAGGCAGCGATGTGCCCACCGGGACCGTCACCACCTGCCCGGAATACACCCTGCTGGTGACACCACCGGGCGAGACGCATTCGCAGCGGGTGGCGGTCAGCCTTCCCGGCTGCACGCTGCGGGTGTCTCCCGTCGTCAACGGTGACACCGGCGGCGTCTGAGAGCTCCCCGCCGCTGAGACTCAACGAACCAACTCTTCGGCGAGCAGATCCATGAGCAGCCCGTCGTGCCACCCCGACCCGTCGGCATCGCGCTCGGAGCACCTGGTGATGCCGATCCGGCGGAAGCCAACCGCCTCGTAACACCTGATCGCTGCGACGTTGTCAGCTGCCGGGTCAATGACGATGCGGTGATGGCCTCGGTCGTCGACGAGGTGGCGTGCCAACGTTCGCACGGCGTCGCGGCCAAGCCCGCGACCATGAACGGCTGGGTCCATGAAGATGTCGATGGTGGCGTGTCGATAGGCGGGTTCGTTCTCCTCGCCGTACTGGATGAAGCCGCAAACCGCGCCCTCGAGCAAGACCGTGAAAGGTACGTCCGCCTCGTAGTCGAACGGCCAATCAGGTGCTTCCTCCTGCTCGCCCCAGCGTGCCCGGACCACCGGCGTTCTGCGGATCCGTAGGAGTTCGGGCACGTGAGCCTGCGTAGTCGGGACGATCACCACCCGAGCCCCGGTAAGCGCGTTCACTCCAGCGATGATGACGCCCGGCCGGCAGCCGAAGGCACGCGGTGTAGGTTGCGAGCCCAGCGAGTCGAGCAAGTGAAAAGAGTCCGCCATGAGCTGGGACCCCGCCCCTGACGCACGATCCCTGGCCCCCGCGGCGTTGTCCGCCTGGACGACGCTGACGGCGCAGGCAGCCGGCTCGTTCGACCGCCAGACCCGCGACCTGATTCACGACCGGATCGGCGTCCTGTTCGCAGGCGCAGCATCGGGCGGACAGCCGAGCCCGAGCGCTGACCAGCAGGCGTGCGCGGAAGCCGTTGAGCAGTTCATCATCGATGTGTCAGCGATGACCGACAGCCAGCGCGCCGGCGTGGGCGCCGCCATGGGTGCGGGTGTCTATCCCTTTTTCCAGACGGTGTACGTCTTTGACCTCGACTTTCGCTTCCGGGCGGCCCGGGCCCAGGTGTTCGGCGAGCGTCTCCCGCAGCCGCAGGGCGACGCCGATTCCAGCTCGCACGGGCCGACCGACCTGTGGCCGGCCCTTGACCGCTTCCTCACCGATGTCGCAGCCCTGAGCGAGCTCGATCCGGTGACTACGGAGCTGATCCGGTTGCGCGGGGCCAGGGCCCACAACTGCCGCATCTGCCAGTCACGTCGCGACGTCAGGGCCATCGGCGGCGGCGCCGACGAAAGCACCTTCGACAAGATCGACTTCTATGAGACGTCGGATCTTCCCGAGCGTCAGAAGGTGGCCCTTCGGCTGACCGACGCGATGATCTGGCAGCCGGCGGCCTATCCCGCCGGGCTGGCGGCTCAGGTGCGGGCGCACTTCACTCCGGCGCAGGCCCTGGAGATCGTGCTGGATGTGGTCCGCAACGCCGCGAACAAGGTGGCTGTGGCCTTGCAGGCGGACCAAGCCGTGGTCACCAGCGGGGTCGAATACTTCACGGTCTCGCCGGAGGGCGACTTGGCGTACGGCCTGCCTGCCCCGGTATAAACCAGCTGGTGGCCCCTACAGCCCCAGCGTCTGGCGCAGCCCGCAGATCTCGATGATGCGCAAAGCCCAGGGCGTCACGCCGGTGATCACCAGGTCGCCGTCATCTGCTTGCAACGACTGCCGCGCGGCGACGAGGACGCCCAGCATGGCGGCGTCCAAGAAAGCGACCGCTGACAGGTCCACAACCACCCGTGGCGGCATCTCGGCGAGGCTGACCGCGGTCGAAATGGCCTGCTGCACATCGGCAACCGCGGCCACGTCGAATTCACCGCGGGCATTGATGACGACGGTGCCATCGGACTCGTATCCGACGCTCAGCGACCAACCCGCGGGACCCGCTTCTTCGGGAAATGGCCCGTTCACTGATCAGTGGCGAGGCTGAGCCAGCGATCCTCGGCGACCGCCTTCTCGGCCAGCAGAGCACGTAGCTCGGAGTCGAGCTTGAGGACGGCTTCGGCATCCGTCGCCGCAGCCGCCAACTGCTCGTGGAGCTCCTTTTCGCGCTTGTCCAACCGCTCGATCAATCGCTCCAGACGCACCAGCTCCTTGCTTCGCTGGCGATCCTGCGAACGCGAGTCACCACCGCGCTTGCCCTGATTGCCGGAATTGCCCTTGTTTCCTGCGGCAGCCGAAGCTCGACCGGCTGCTCCGGCATGCCTCAGCTCGAGATATTGGTCGACGCCACCGGGCAACGCGGCCAGCTGACCGTCGCCGGTGAGCGCGACGATCGTGTCGGTCACCCGTTCAAGGAACCAGCGATCGTGGCTGACGACGATCACCGAGCCGGGCCACGTGTCGAGCACGTCCTCCAGGGCCTGCAAGGTGTCGATGTCCAGGTCGTTCGTGGGCTCGTCCAGGAGCAGCACGTTTGCCCCGCCGAGCAGCAGCCGCAGGATCTGCAGCCGGCGGCGCTCGCCACCGGACAGGTCGCCGACCCGGGTCCACTGGCGGGCAGTCGGAAAGCCAAAGGATTCGAGCAACTGACCCGCGGTGAGCTCACGCGTCGAACCTGATGAGCCTTTGGAGTCGACCGTCGTGATCGCGCTGCCGGTCTCCTCCACCGCCTGCAGCACCCGCAGTGTCGGATCGAGTTCGGCCACATCCTGGGTGAGATAAGCCGGCTTCACCGTCAGTCCGACTTTGACGGTTCCCTGCTGCGGCTCGACCTTGCCGTCAAGAAGCTTCAGGAGGGTCGACTTACCTGCACCATTCACACCGATCAGCCCGAAGCGGTCGCCCGGCCCCACTCGCCAGGTGACGTCGTCCAGGAGCACCCGGCCGCCATAGCCCATGGTCACGTCTTCGACGTCGTACACCGACTTGCCGAGCCGCGCCGTCGCGGTCCGGCGCAAGGACATGGACTCGCGAGCCGGGGGCTCGTCGGCGATCAGCGCGTTAGCGGCGTCGATGCGGAACCGGGGCTTGGACGTGCGCGCCGGCGGTCCGCGCCGAAGCCAGGCGAGCTCCTTGCGCAACAGGTTCTGGCGCCGATTCTCGGTGACCGCCGCTGAGCGCTCACGCTCGGCCTTGGCGAGCACGTAGGCCGCGTAACCACCGTCGTAGGCGGCCACGACCCCGCCGCTGACCTCCCAGGTTGTCTCGCATACGGCGTCCAGGAACCAGCGGTCGTGAGTGACGACCACGAGCGCGCCCCGGCGGGCGCGCAGGTGGCCGGCGAGCCAATCGACACCCTCGACGTCCAGGTGGTTGGTCGGCTCGTCGAGCATCAGCAGATCGATGCCGTCGATCGCGTCAGCGATGAGCAGCGCCCCCAACGCAGCGCGGCGCCGCTCGCCGCCCGACATCACCGACAGCCGGGAGTCCAACCGGTCGCGAAGCCCCAGCCCGTCGAGCACTTCACGGGCCGCGGCGTTGCCCGCCCACTCGTGCTCGTCGCGTCCTGACAGCAGCAGCTCGCCCACCGTGGAGTCAGGGAGCAGATCATCCTGCGCGAGAAGGGCTATCCGCAGATCTCCGCGGGCGGCCACCCGTCCGGAGTCCGGAGCCTCCTGCCCGGAAAGGATGCGGGCCAGCGTGCTCTTGCCTGCTCCATTTCGGCCGACGACGCCGATACGATCCCTATCGTCGACGCCGAGCGACACGCCATCGAGCAAGAGGGTTGTGCCGCGAGTGCGAGAGACAGCATCCAGAGTGACAAGCACGGCAGTGCCAAGGGTATTCGTATAGGCGCAAGCAGGCGGATTCCAGCGAGTCTGATGACATCGCTCCGGGCTCGCTGACGCAGGAAGTTGGGATAGGTGGCTCGTTCTTCGTCCGACCTCCTCCGGATGCTGATCGTCTCGCATGACGTCGCCGCAGACATCGCCGGCACCCAAACCGGACATTTGATCCCGTGGGCCGCGGAGCGCGGTGTGACTCTCCGCACGGCCGATGCGGTGGTGGATCTTGAGCTCCCCACCCCGCTCGACGGTGAATTCGTGGCTGTGCTCGGTTCGGCGCACGCGGCCTTCGACGAGTCCAAACCCTGGATCGCTCGTGAGCGGGAGTGGATACGCCAGCTGCACTTCGCCGGCACGCCGATCCTCGGAGTCTGCTTCGGTGGTCAGCAGCTCAGTCGAGCCCTCGGCGGCACCGTCACCCGCGGGCCTTACTCCGAATTCGGCTGGACGGACATCCAGTCGGTGGACGACCACGCGGGCGTGGTGGGCCTGGGTCCCTGGTTCTCCTTCCACGACGACGTCTTCACCGTCCCCGAGGGGGCGCAGGAGCTGGCTCGAAGCCCGCTCTGCCCGCAGGCCTTTCGGGCGGGCCACTCCCTGGGCGTGCAGTTCCACCCGGAATTCACTCCGGCGATGCTGCCGGGCTGGCTGGACGAGCGGCAGTCGCAACTCGACCGGCGCGGCGGAGGGATCCTTGACATCGAGGCCGTCACGGCCAAGACCGATCGGCTCGCCCCGGCCGCCGCCGAAGCTGCCTACCGCCTCTTCGACGGGTTCGTGCGCGCCGCCCTGGATTAGCAGCCGGCCCGGCTAGTGGGCCGGGAGGGGCCGTCTGCCGGCAAAGCCGAGGTCGAGGCGGTGGTACCAGGTGAGCTCCCGGTCGCCCTCCAGCCAGCACAGCAGCACCGCCACCCCGTCGATCTCGGCCGGAAAGTCCAGCAGCAGGGGCGCGAACCCCTTGATCTGCAGGTTGGGCGTCTCCTGCAGCTGGGTGATCATCTCGTCGAGGCGCGCCTGCGCCGCCTTGAACTCCGGGGTGCCGCCGAGGGTTGTCGCCGCGCCGGCCGTCACCGCGGCCGCCAGCTCGGCGGTGTCAGCCCGCAACGCGACGATCTCGTCGAGCTGTGGCAAGAGTGCAGCCAGGGCAGCCCGCGCCTCCGCGATGGTGTACATGACGTGAGTTTTCCACGAGCGCGATCGCGGGCTTCACGCCTAACCCGACTCGGAGCGTGCAGGATGAGCGCGTGAGCGAGCCGCCGCCGAACCTGTCGAAAGACAGTGGCAACCCTGACGACGCGGGGACGGATCTGCCTGCCCCCACCCGTGCTCCGGGCACCGAGCCCGAAACGACCACGCCGGCCAGTGCTTCAGGCTCAGCCGCCACCGCTGCCGGCGGCCGCTCGGGGCGACGGGGAGCGCGCAAGGTCCTGCTCATTTCCGGCGGCGTCGTTGCGCTGGTAGTGGTCATCTTCATCCTGGTGCTCGCTCTCGGCGGCGGCGACGGGACGAAACAGACCGCAAACCCGCTCGAGGTTCGCCAGCTCGTGGCCACCTTCAACTGCACGCCCAGCAATCCGGGCACCCCCAGCGCGATCAAGGTGACGGCGGGCCAAGAGGTCGTGCAACTCGGGCGCGGCGGCTGCGCCGTTGTCGGACCCGTGATCGACTCGATTGACCGGGCGACGAAGGTGAGCACCTCCGGCACCTCGGACGGCTGCACCGTCACCTTCGAATCGACGGCAAAGTACGGCGGAGTCGTCGACCGGGCGAGCGTGGTCAACAACGGCTACGCGCGGGCGCTCGTGGCCGGCGGCTACATCCTCGACCTGCGCGCCAGGCTCTACGCGCCCACCAAGGACGAAAAACTTTCGGTCACCTTCAGCGCCAGTAACCAGCAGGCCTGCACCAAGGTCGCTGACGCTCTCAAACGCACCTGAGTATCCCTTGAGCTCGCCCAGTCGGCTGCCGGAAGTGCTCCAGGCCGCCATCGATGTCGCCATCGCCAACGAGAGCGCTTACGCCCGGTTGGACGCCGCCGCCGGTGACGGCGACTTCGGCGCCATCCTCGCGCGGGCAGCCCACCGGGTGCAGGAGGCGCTGGCGGCGCTCGCCCCCGAAAGCTCAGACCGGGAGACGCTCTTGGCAGCCGCCCGCGCGGTCGCGGCGGTCGGCGGGACGACCGGACCGATCTGGGGAATCGGCCTGCTGCGCGGCGCCGAGGCCATCGACCGGGGAAGCGCCGCCGCCGTGCGGGCGGCTGCCGACGGGGTGGCGGAGTTGGGCGGTGCGCAGCCGGGCGACCGGACACTGCTCGACGCGCTGGTACCGGTCGCCACGGCCCTGGAGGCCGGCGCGGACCCGGCAGCTGCAGCCCGGGAAGGGGCCGCCCACACCGCCGCGCTCTCGGCGCGCCGGGGACGGGCCAGCTACGTGCCCGGCGGTGGGGTGGGCCACGTGGACGCCGGCGCGCAGGCCGTCGCTGACATCGTCGAAGCCGTCGCCGGTGTACTCGCGGGTCATCCTGCGCCGCCAAGGCCTGTCGCCGGACAATCACCATCGGCGGTGGCCATCGCCAGCCCGGGCCACGTGGTCGCGGACCCGGATCAGCTGGTCGATGACGCCCTGACCGGTCTGGTCATCGCGGGTGGAGGCCGGTTGCGAGCGAGCAAGGATCCGCGTTACGTCGCCCGCTCAGATCTACCGAAACCAGGCCTGGTGGCGCTGATCTCCGGCGGCGGGGCCGGCCATGAGCCGATGCATGCGGGGCTGATCGGCCCGGGCCTGCTCGCGGCGGCCTGTCCGGGCGAGGTCTTTGCCAGCCCCAGTGCGGCGCAGGTCCAGGCGGCGATAGCGGCCGTCGACAGCGGCGCCGGGGTGCTGCTCATCGTCAAGAACTACACCGGCGACGTACTGAACTTCAGGCTCGGAGCCGACCTCGCGCGAAGCAGCGGACATCAGGTGGAGACGGTGCTGGTGGCCGACGACATCGCCCTGACCGACGGCCCGGCCGAAGCCCTCGACTTCGTCACCGGATGATCCCGAAGGCCCGCAGGGTGTCGGCCGGCGCGGCGTTGCGGGCACCGTCGTGGTCGAGAAGATCTGTGGGGCGGCGGCCCAGGCAGGCGCCGATCTGCCGACGCTCGCGGCCCTCGGTAAGCGCGTAGCGGCAGCGGTCCGCACGATCGGGGTCGCGGTGTCGGGGGTGACGCTGCCGGCAGGCGGAGAGGCGGCGATCTCGCTCGAGTCGGGCGAGCAGGAATTCGGAGTCGGGATCCATGGTGAAGCGGGTCGCGAGCGCGGCCGCCAGCAGCCTGCGGATGAGCTTGTCTCCCGGATGTGCGCGGCCCTGCTTGCTGCCGCGGGGACAGGTCACCACGAACGCGTGCTGCTCTACACCAATGGCCTGGGGGGAATTCCCGGGATTGAACTCAGCGCGGTCCACGGCTATGCAGCGCGCCATCTCCAACAGGCCGGGCTACAGGTCGAGCGCTCCATGGCGGCATCGCTGGTGACGTCGCTGGGCATGGTCGGCTTTTCGCTGACGGTCATGGCGCTCGATGACGAACTCATCGGCTACTGGGACGCTCCGTGCTCCAGCAATGCGTGGACCGTGAGCTGAGCTATCGCGGTCAGCCGGCACGCCGCTGCAGCAGTGCCGCTGGGCGCCCCGTAGTCACGACCGCGCGACCTCCGAATTCCTCGAGCGTGGATTCCACGCGCCGCCGAAAGACATCCTTCTGCCACTTGCGACTCTCGACGGCCTGGTGGAGCTGACGCAGCTGAGACAGCGTGAATGGAGGCGGCAAAAGCCCGAGCGGGTCGGGCCCGGCCGCGTAGATGCCTGCCGCCCATTTGGCCGCTAAATCCACCACACGTTCGTGATCGAACGGCAGCCGGCGCTGGCGATCCGGCAGCATTCCGAGCCCTTCGTCGACCGGAACCAGGGTGACGTCATCGGTCTGGTTAATGGTCGCCGCCAGCGGGGCATACGGCAGCAGCGCCGCGTGCGCCACTGACATCACCCATCCACGGCCATCGCGGTCCGGGTCGTCGAACACCGCCAGCTGAACGGGGTTCGCGCCAGTGATGCCGGCCTTCATCTTCAGGGCTCGATTGGCAGCGGCGGCCAACCGTTCCCGCTTACGCAAAAGCGTGCCGGGCAAGGCCCAGCTCCCGGCGGCGAACCCGTCGCCCCGGCGGTGCAGGACGAGATGCAGCTGCGAATCCTCCGCAAGGGGCTCCGGGACAGTCAGAACGGCGACATCGACAGCCACCGTCGGCTGCGGGAAATCGCGCAGCGCCTTGCCATTGCCGTCTCGCCACCGAGTCATGACAGGGGACGTTAGCGCGCCTCCGCGCGAATCATCGACAGCCGACTCGACCGCGGCGAGTCAGTCGACGATGTCGGGGTTGTCAGCGAAGATGCGATCGAAGATCGGCTGGAACTGGAACCATCCGGACAGCTCGTTTCCCACCTGCTTGCGGGTGAGGGTGGCGGCTTCGTGGTCGATCTCTCGAGGGGTGCCCGCGGCGTGCGCCATCAGCTGCGACATCGACGTGCGCTCAAGGGTCAGGAACCACCAGGCAGCACTGTCTACCGTCTCGCCCACGGTCAACATCCCGTGGTTAGCCAGGATCACGGCCTTGTGTGAGCCGAGCGCCTCACCGATGCGGCGACCCTCGGCCTCCTCGTAGACGACTCCGGTGAAGGTGTCGTGGCGGCCCACGTCCAGGTAGAAGGCGCAGGAATCCTGCGTGAGCG
The DNA here is from genome assembly GCA_963737695.1 of uncultured Actinomycetota bacterium. GTDB lineage: Bacteria > Actinomycetota > Actinomycetes > Frankiales > Frankiaceae > DATAZK01. The sequence goes on along the minus strand of CAVTTQ010000007.1, from coordinate 222,996 downwards.
GCTCGATGGTCTGCGGCAGGGCTGACAGCGTCTTTCCGTAGGGGCCGTGGGCGTGCGCGGCAGCGACCACGTCAGGCCGAGCGGCATGGACGGCGCAATGAATGGCGACGGCGGCGGCGTTGACGGCACGACCACCCTCGACGACCTCGCCGGTGTGGTCGACGCGGACCAGATCGCTCTGCTTGATCATGCTGAAATGCATGCCGAACGGATTCACCCAGTACGAGTCGGAGAATTCCGGGTCGCGCACGGTGATGTGGCCGGCGACGCCCTCATCCAGCCCCGCCTTGCTGAACATCCGGAAGGCGGCGGCCAGGCGCACCTTGCGATGCGTGCGCTCCTGCTCGATGGTGTCGAACGTCGGCGGGAAAGGCATGGCAAGCGACCGGCCTTTGGAAGCTGCGCTGGCCGCGGCTTGAATGTCCGCATCCGCCGGGGCGTTAGAAGTGCTTTCAGTGATCGTCACGTCGACTCCTCATGGCGGTGAACCCACCCGAGCTGGTAGCGCTGTCAACGCACGACGTTACGCCCGATAGCCTGCCCGGCGATACGTCACGGGTGCATCGAAGCTCCCGCGATCGAGCGTCCTAGGAGGACCGAGTGGCCGAGATCAATGTCGTCGCTGTGCTGAAGGCAAAGGCGGGCAAAGAAAGTGTGGTCGCCGAAGCGATGAAATCCATCATCGCGCCGAGTCGGCTCGACAAAGGCTGCATTCGTTATGACCTTTACGAGGCCGAAGGGGCGCCTGGGACATTCGTCAACCTGGAAACGTGGGCCTCGCAGGAGGATCTCGGCGCGCACTCCAAGTCGCCGCACCTCGCTGCCGCTTTCACGAACGTGGGCGATGCTTTCGACGGCGCGCCCCAGCTCTATCTGCTGAAGGCGATAGACGTCGCCTGAAAGCCCTTCAGCTCTTCTTGCCCAGCACCGACAAGTCGTCGTAACGCTGGTGCAAGTAGGGAGTGAAGTCCGCTGCCGGCACCGGACCGATGACCCGCCCGACCTGGGTTGAAGCTCGCTCGGTCCAGTTCAGGTCGACCATGCGTACCACTGAGATGTCGGCGATCGGGTCCAGCGGCGAATCCTTGAGGACGACGGTGCCGTCGATCCCCTGGTGGACGCGGGCCTGCTCGTGCTTTTCCCCATAGACGAGCAGCGCGTCGCCGTCGAGTTCGCCCGGGCGCTCGGCCGAGGGCAAAGCCTTGAACCAGAAGTCGCGCTTGTCCAATTCGTAGGGCGCCCGCGTGTCGGTGACGGTCCCGCGAACCTCCACCAACGGGAAACCCATCCGGGTGATGCCGGCGTCGATGGCGTCGCCGTCGCGCGTGGCCCAGACGTCGGCGATCTTTTTGGGTTCCCCGTACGTCTCGCGGCCACCGATCACCGACTGCTCGGTCGTCATCGGCATGAAGATCGGGTATTCGCCTTCGACGTCGCCGTGACGCGCGGCGACGCCGAGCCAACCGGCGCCGAACGCCGGCAATCCCGGCATCTCCACGACCGTCAGGGTCAGGCGAACGAGTGGTCGCTCTGCCGGCGACAATGGCGGCGGCAACACGGCAGCAATGACGTCAGGATCGGTCTCCCAGAGTGCCGTCACCGCCTGACACCAGATAAGGCCGCCCTTGGCCGAGGTCGCCTCGAGTTCGCGGTTGCGCTGGGTCTCCCGGCGCCCGTAACGAACGGTCATCTGCCTTCCCTTTCCAGAGAGTTCCGCTCAGCTGTCTTCCAGATCGAGGAGCGGAAAGTCGTTGCCGGTCAGCCAGTGCCGTCCGACAGCCTTCGTCTTGGCCCAACGCCGGGTGAGGTCGGCGCCGGTCGGATCCCCGTCCAGTTGGCCGAGCTCAGCGGGGGTCGGCCCGATCTTGTCGGCGAGTGGCCGTAGAGCCGCCAGGTCGAAGTTGAAGATCTCCGCGGCGGCCTCCCCGACCATCCGGCGGGTCTCGTCGATCGGGATGTCGTGAAAGGTCTTCTTGAGCCATCCGCGGGACGTCGGCCAGGTGCCTTCCGGATGCGGAAAGTCGCTGCCCCACAACAGGTTGTCGACGCCGATCTCGTAACGCATACCGATCTCACGCCGCTTGGTGTTGGACGCGCCGATGAAGCAATTGCGGTCGAAATACTCGCTGGGACGCATCAGCACGTTGTCGCCGAAGGGACGCGCACCGAGCTTCTCCGAGCCCTTCTGCCCCATGTAGAGGCGGTCCCAGAACCAGAGCAGACCCGGCATCCACCACGCGCCGGCCTCCGTCACCCCGAAGCGCAGTCCTGGGAATCGTTCGAAGACTCCCGACCAGAGCAGGAACCACATCGGACGGGCCGGCCACCACGTCACTTCGGTGACGTAGATGCCTAGGTGGTCGCCGAACTCGTCGCGCGGGGTCGGTCCGCTGTGCGTCATGACGGGCATCTGCAGCTCTTCGCACAGCGCCCAGACCGGGTCGTAGTGGCGGTCGTGATAGGGCCGGCCGTGCATCCACATCGCGGGAATCATGATGGATCCGAGCCCTGATTCCTTGCTCCGCCGGATCTCCGCGAGCACGTCGTCGAGCTCCGCCGTAATCGGGATAAGTGCGGCGCCGCAACGCCTTTCGGGGCTATGGCTGCACAGCTCGGCCAGCCAACGGTTGTGTGCACGGGCCCCCGCCATCCCGAGTTCTGGGTCGGCGTCTCCGGACAACCCGAGCCCGGTGCCAAAAGGCGCACAGGTACGCGACTCGACGGCGTCGGCGTCCGGGAAGATGACCTCGCCGCAGATGCCTTCGGCGTCCAGCTCCTGATCCCGTTTCAGGGCATCCCAGCCGGCATTCAGGGCATCGCCGTGCTCGGCATACCAGGAGTCGGCGAAGTCGCTGTTGCGCACACCAAGGTTCGTCATCTCCTCGAGTTGCACGCCGCGTTCGCCCAGGAATTCATCGAAGGCGCGGTGGTATTTCTGCTCCAGATACGGGCGATACGCCTCCGTGGGCAGCCCGGCATGGCTGTCCGAAGTGATGATCAGATAGGGATCCACGCGGGCTCTCCAAAGGTGAACGTGCGTCGGGTGGGACTCAGTCGGAACCGGGCTTCATGACGCCGCGACGAACCCGACGAATGCGGGGCACCGCTCCGCCTCATGCGGGACTTCGCCCACCGTCAGCGGCCGCGAGGTCTCCTCGACCAGCGGGCCGACCCGCGCTGCGACGGGTGCGAGGGCGTCCAGGTCGAAGCCGTAGAGCGCGGCCGCGTTGCCACCGAGCATCGCGGCGGTCTCCGCCGGCGGACAGTCGGCGAACGCCAGTCGAATCGCCTCCCTGGTGAAGGGGAAGCTGGATTCCTTGTGCGGATAGTCGCTGCCCCACATGATCTTGTTGACCCCGACGGAGTGCCGCATCTTGGCCTCGTCCGCCCGCATGAAGCTCGCGCCGACGTGGCATTGGCGGGCCCAGTATTCGCTGGGCTTGAGCGACAGCTTGGACACCACCGGCGAGCCCCAGACGTGCTCCTGCGAGCCGACCGCCGTCGCCATCCGGTCAAAGAAGTAGTCGAGCCGGGCGAGCTCGGCCGGGATCCAGGCGGTGCCCTGTTCGGTGAAGACCACCTGCAGATCAGGGTGGCGCTCCAGCGCCCCGGAGGTGATGAGGCTGGTCAGCGCCCGGTGGGCCCACCAGGTGACTTCGAGCAGAAAGATCACCGAGTCGACGTTCGTCGGACCCATCGAGGGCGCCGCGCTTCCGGCGTGGTGGTTCACCGGCATCCGCAGCTCTTCACAGACGGCCCAGAGCGGGTCGTAGTACTCGATGTCGTGAAGCTGCCGCAGCCCACCTCCGTACGGCGTTCCAGGCAGCAGCACCCCGCCGGTCAGCCCGTTGTCGCGGGCCCAACGGACTTCGGCGACCGCCGCGTCAATGTCGTGCAGCATGATCTGCGCGACGCCGGCCCGCCGGCCAGGAGCCTGCTGGCAGAAGTCGGCCAGCCAGCGGTTATGTGCCTGCAGCCCGGCCCAGCGCCGGGTCGCATCACCGGCATCGGCCGTGGGCGGCTGGCTCACCAGCGAGACCTTGGGAAAGAACGGCGGAACCGTGTTGGGATACACCACCTCGGCCACAATTCCGTCGGATTCGAGGTCGCTGAGGCGTCGCTCGGAATCCCAGTTGCGCTTGCCCTTGTCGCCCATGAGGTCCTCGTAGGGCACCTCATACGCGGCGGCCCAGGCATCGAACTCGTCATGCCACTTGCGTTCCAGGAACGGCTTGTAGGCGAGTAGGTCCGCGCCGCCGTGGCAGTCGGCGGAGATGACGGTGTAACGGTCAGCGGAAGTGCTGTTCACCAAACGCCCTTCGAGGGGATCGAGCTCGAGAGTGTGACCTGGGTCGCACAAGGACCTTTCTGTCAGATCCTGACACGAGCTCATGTGACCGGCAAACGGGACTCGCTGCGAGACTGGTCAGGTGCGCGTCGCCGTCTTGGGCCCGCTCACCGTGGAGCACGACGGGCAGCCCGTCGTCATCGGTGGGCAGAGGCTGCGCGCACTCTTTGTCCGGTTGGCGCTCGAACCCGGACGTTGGGTGAGTGCGGGCTCGCTACTCGCCGCCCTGTGGGACGGAGATGACGGCCCGACCGATCCGGTCAATGCCCTGCAGTCATCGGTGTCGCGGTTACGCCGGCTGCTGCCCGACCCACTGCTGTTGGAGACCTCGAGCTCCGGATATCGGCTTGCCGTACAACCCCGGGATGTGGATGCACTTCGGTTCGAGGAGCTGGCCGATCGAGGTCGAGCCGCGCTGACCCACGGAAATCCCGAGGAAGCGATCGACGCGCTGCAGGCGGCGCACGACCTCTGGCGCGGGCCCGCGCTGGCCGACCTCGACGGAAGCGGATTCGCCCAGCCGTATGTCAGCCGGCTCGAGGAGCGGAAGCGGGCGGCTGACGAGGACCGGTATGAGGCTGCGCTCCTGCTCGGCCGGCAGGCGGAAGTGATTGGCGAGCTCGAAGCGATCGTCGCGGCCGAACCATTGCGGGAGCACGCCGCCTCCCAGCTGATACGCGCGCTTGCAGCCGCCGGACGCCAGTCGGACGCCTTGGCGGCGTACGGGCGCACGCGCACCGCCTTGGTCGAAGAACTGGGCCTGGACCCTTCTCCAGAACTGTCGGCGGCTCACCAGTCCGTCCTGAACGGTCCGCCTCCTCCCGCTCCCTTGACTCCCCAGCCATCGGCGACTCGCACGAATCTGCCTACTGCCCTTACGAGTTTCGTGGGCCGGGGCGATGAACTCGACCGCCTGCAGCAGCTGCTGAGCACCCACCGGCTGGTCACGTTGACGGGACCGGGCGGGGCGGGCAAGACCCGGCTGGCAATCGCCGCCGGCCAGCGGGCGGATGACGTGCCCGCTGGCGTGTGGCTCGTGGAATTGGCTCCCGTCAGCGATCCGGACGAGCTCGCCGCTGCCGCCCTCGGAGCCCTTTCGGCGCGCGAGACAAATCTGCTCGAACAATTGCCGCCGGGAGGCCGTGACGCGTTAAGCCGGCTGGTCGACCTGCTCAGCGGACGTCGCGCGCTGCTGGTCCTGGACAACTGCGAGCATCTCGTCGAGGGCGCCGCGCGACTGGCTGATCGGCTGCTCGCGAGCTGTCCGCTGTTACGGATCCTGGCCACCAGCCGCGAGCCGCTGGCGATCTTCGGAGAAGCCATCTGCCCGGTGCTGCCACTGGGGATGCCGAAAGAGGGGATGGCCGCTTCGCAGGCGCTGCAATTTCCGTCAGTACGCCTGTTTGCCGACCGCGCCGCCGCTGTCAGCCCAGGGTTCGCCGTCGACGAGCAGACGGTCACCTCGGTCATCGAGATCTGCCGACGGCTGGACGGGCTCCCGCTCGCGATCGAGCTCGCGGCAGCCCGGTTACGCACACTCCCCGTCGACGTCGTCGCGGCGCGCTTGGTCGACCGGTTTCGCCTCCTGACAGGGGGTAGCAGAACGGCCGTCGCCCGCCATCAGACGCTGCGCTCCGTCGTGTCATGGAGCTGGGAGCTGATGACCGACGAGGAGCGCCGGCTCGCCGAGTCACTGGCCGTTTTCCACGGCGGGGTCATGGTCGACAGCGCTACGGCGGTCAGCGGGACGGGCCCGGACGAGACGCTCGAACTGCTCGCGACGCTGGCTGACAAGTCGATCCTGCAGCCGGTCGGTCATGCGATGCGGTGGCGGATGCTGGAGACCCTTCGCGAATACGGGGCCGAGCGGCTGTCAGCCCAGCACCGGACCGATCAGGTCCGTGCCGCCCATGCCGAGTACTTCTGCTCGCTGGTCGAACGCTGCGAGCCCTGGCTGCGCGGGCCGACGCAGATGGAGTGCGTTCGTACGCTCAGCGCCGAGCGCGACAACCTCACCGCGGCACTGCGCTTCTCGATCGACAGCAACGACGTAGCGACTGCAGTGCGTTTCGGGGCCGGTCTCGCTTGGTTCTGGCATCTGGTCGGCATGGAGGCGGAAGCTGCCGGCTGGCTGAATCAGATCCTGGCGTTGCCGGCCGCTGCTGATCAACCCGGCTACGGGGTGGCAGTCGTCGGTTGGGCGTTCAGCCTCGTCGGCGGCGGCGAATGGGACCAAAACAAGTCGCAGGCGATGGATTACGCGGCCGAGTACTACCGGGGGGCGTTCGGTACCGGCCATCCGTTGCTCGCAATGGCGGAACCCGGCCTTGAGCTGCTGCTCGGCGACCCTGGAAAGGCCCTGGCAGCGATCGAACGTCAGATGAACCACCCCGACCCGTGGGCCCGGGCGGCTTTGCAGCTGGTACGCGGACTCATCGCGGAGAACGACGGTGATCTGGGCAGTCTGCGCGACTCGAGCGCGCGGGCACTGGAGGGATTTCGCGCCGCTGGCGACGCCTGGGGAACCGCCATGGCGCTCGCCTCATCAGGCGCGGTCGCCATCCTTGACGGCGAACTCGAGGTGGCCATCGCTCACTTCGGCGAAGCGATCGACATGCTCAGCGAGCTCGGATCCCCCGATGACGTCGCGTACCTGCTGATGCGGCGCGCTCTCGTCAGATACCGCGCCGACGACCGCGAAGGAGCGGCGGCAGACCTGAAACGGGCCCACGACCTTGCCGAACAGCGGGGCTCCAGCTCGATCCTTGCCATGACCGAATTCGCCATGGGTCAGCAGCTCTGGGAAGACAGCGGCCCCGAGGAGGGACGGGCTTTCATCAGCGCGGCCATTCAACGAGCGGAACGGGCCCCCAACGTCGCACCGCAGGCGCTTGCCTCGATGTATTGCGCGCTGGCCGGCATCGAGACGTCTGCGCATCGGCTCGACGACGCAGTCACGCACCTGACGAAGGCCTGGAAGCTGGCGTTGGACTCCCGCGATATGCCCGTCGTCGCCATCACGGGGGTCAAGATCGCAGAACTAGCCGCGGCCGAAGGTGAGCCGGCACTCGCCGCTCGGCTACTTGGCGCCTCGGACTCGGTACGGGGTGCCCCTGACCTGAGTGACCCTGACGCCCCAGCGTTGCTCGCTACGGCATCTGCGGCGGTCGGTGAGCTGGCCGAAATCGAGCTTGCCGCCGGTCGGGTGCTACCGCGCGAGAAGGCTCTCGCACTGCTGGAAAGCCGCCTGCGCTGAGCCGCTCGCCCGCGACTTGGCCCAATAGCGGACACTGAAGCTGTGAACATCAATGCGCCGACAGTGTCGGCCGTCCTGCGGCGGGCCGGAATGCTCCCTACTTCCAGCACACGGGAGGGCATCCACGTGAGCTCCAACGGGCCCGAAGAGGTCATGGTCATCGCCGACTGCGAGAACGCTCAGATGGCGGCTGACCTGTTCGACCGGGCCATGGCGACCGTGAAGTCGGCCGGCTACCCGGTGCGAATCCCCACGGGTGAGGTCTCGACCTTCTACGTCGCGGGCCGGCCCAACTAGACCCGTCCGTTCCAGCCTGCGGCAATGGACCATTGGATCGACATTGCCGCCGAACGTCGTGCGCTCGCCGACCTGCTGGACGCTCTGACGCCCGCTCAATGGGCCACGCAGAGCCTTTGTGACGCCTGGACCGTGCGTCACGTTGCCGCCCATCTGGCGTTGGGTTCGAAGGCGTCACTGCCGCGATTCCTGCTGGCGGCCGTCAAGGCCAAGGGCAACTTCCACCGGGCGAGCGAGGCACTCACCGAGGTCGAGGCGCAGCGCCCGACGGAGGAGATCGCGGCGGAGATCCGAGCGTCGATCGACAGGCGGGTCGCGCCGCCCGGCATGGGGTCCGTGGCACCCCTTACGGACATTCTCCTGCATTCACAAGACATCAGGATCCCGCTGGGAATCCCGGATGACCGACCGGTGGAGCCTTGGCGAGGAGTGCTGGATTTCGTCGTGACGGCGAAGGCCCGGCGCGGTTTCGTATCGAAGCGGCTGCCGAGCCTGCGTTACGTGGCCACGGACTTGGACTGGTCCCACGGGGACGGCGAAGCGCTGACCGGCCCGGCGAAGGCACTGGGCTTGACCCTGGCGGGACGGCCCGCGCGCTTGGAAGAGCTCAGCGGGCCAGGTACTGCGGCGATTCGCAGTTGGCTGGCCCGCTGAGTTCCGCGCCCATCAGGTCTTTTTGCGGTAGGCCAGGATCGCCAGCGGCGCGAAGACGGCCAGGAACCCCAGCCCCCACAGGATGGTTGCCGTCACCGGCCAGGCCACCGGCCCGCCCAGCATCAACCCTCTCGTTGCTTCCACGAGATGGGTCACGGGGTTCACGTGCACCCAGGCCTGCAGCCAGCCCGGCAGTGTCGCCGCCGGAACGAAGGTCGAGCTTCCGAACGTCAACGGAAACATCAGCAGGAAACCAAAGCCCTGCACGGCGCCGGGCTCGCGTACCCGCATGCCGATGTAGACCGAGACCCAGCAGATGCAGAGGGCGAAGAACAACGTCAACACGACAGCAGCAAGCGTCATCAGGACATTGGTGTGAATCCTGAAGCCGATGACATAACCGAATCCGATGACGAAGATCGACGCGATCACGAATCGCACCATTTCCCCGAGCACAGCACCTATCAGCGGTGCCGATCGGGAGATGGGCAGGCTTCGGAACCGATCGAAGACTCCCTCTTTGATGTCGGTGTTGAGGTTGACGCCGATCGTCATCGAGGCGAAGAGAATCGTCTGCGCCATGATCGCCGGGATGACGAATTCCAGGTACGCGTGACGCGACCCGGCGACCGCCCCGCCGAAGAGGTAGACGAACAGGACCACGAAGAGAATCGGCTGCAGCGTGGCGTCGACCAGCTGCTCCGGAGTCCGCGCGATCTTGCGGATGGTGCGCCCGGCCAAGGTCAATATGTGGCTGATCGTCCGTCGCATACCGCCAGTGCTGCCGTAGACAGAATCGACTGAGGCGACGGGGATCTGCTGGTGGGGTGGAGTGCGTTCGGGGGCGGTGAGAGTGCTCATGCCGCGTCCTCCGTCATGGTCTCGGGGGACGTCTCATGACGCCCGGTGAGTGAGAAAAAGACTTCGTCCAGGCTTGGCAGCCGAAGCGAGAACTCCGCAACGGCAATGCCCTCGGAGGCCAACCGGACGGTCACGTCGGCAAGGGCCGCATCGCCCGCCACCGGGACACTGACCACGCCGCGGCCGGGCGACTCGATGGGCCCGGTGCCGATGCCGGCCAGGATCTGACCCACCGCGTCGAGGTCCTCGAGGCGCTGCGGCCGGATCTCGATGGTCTGCCCGCCGACGACGTGCTTGAGCTCGTCCGGCGTTCCGGTGGCGATGACCTTTCCGTGGTCGATGACGCAGATTTCGTCCGCGAGCGCGTCAGCTTCGTCCAGGTATTGGGTCGTCAGCAGCACGGTGGTGCCATCGGCCACCAGATTGCGAACGAGCTGCCACATGTCGTCCCGCTTGGAGGGGTCGAGGCCGGTGGTGGGCTCATCGAGATACATGACCGCCGGTCGTCCGACAAGGCTGGCTGCCAGGTCCAGACGCCTTCGCATGCCTCCGGAGTAGTGCTTCGCGGGCTTGTCGGCGGCTTCGGTGAGGTCAAAGCTGGCGAGCAGCTCCTTCGCCCGGGCTCGCGCGTCTTGGCGCGACAGGTCGAGCAGCCGCCCGATGAGGACGAGGTTTTCAGTGCCGCTCAGGCCCTCATCGACAGAGGCGTATTGACCGGTGAGGCCGATCTGGCGCCTGACTTTCACGCTGTCCCGGACCACATCCAGACCGCGAACGCGAGCCGTGCCTGCGTCCGGCTTGAGCAGGGTCGCGAGGATCCTGACGGCCGTCGTCTTGCCGGCGCCGTTCGGGCCGAGCACTCCGAGCACGCTGCCCTCGCGGACGGCCAGGTCGATGCCGTCCAGGGCAACCGTCGACCCGAAATGTTTGACCAGGCCCGTTGCCTCAACTGCGTATCCCATGAGAACACCGTGCCAGCAACCGCTGTCATTGCGCGCACCATTTTCTGACAGGCACTGTCAGACATGTCAGCGGCCTGACAGACCAAACGCCGACGCGCGCAAGCGTTGAAGTTTTAGCGCTCGCTGTCCAGGATCGCCATCTGCTCGGGCGCGTATCGGTCACCGGCTGCCGCCCCTAAAGGCACCGCAGCTTCGATCCGAACCAGCTCGTCCGCCGTCAGCTTCACCTCCATCGCTTCGATGGCGCTGGACACCTGCGTCACCTTCCGCGAGCCGATCACCGGGATGATGTCCTCGCCCCTGCTGGCAGCCCAGGCGATCGCCAGCTGGGCCACGCTCAACCCCCGACCTTCAGCAAGGCTGCTCAGCTGCTGCACCAGGGCACTGTTGTGCGCCAGGTTGTCGCCCTGGAAACGGGGGCTGTGGGCACGGAAGTCGCCGGGACCGTTTGGTTGCGCACCCGAGATGAGCCCACGCGACAGGACGCCGTAAGCGGTGACGCCGATGCCCAGTTCACGGCAGGTGGGCAGGATGCTCTCCTCGATTCCCCGCGACAGGATCGAATACTCAATTTGGAGATCACAAATCGGCGCGACGGCGGCCGCCCGCCGGATCGTGTCTGCGCCGACTTCGGACAGTCCGATGTGACGGATGTAGCCGGCCTCCACCATCTCCACGAGCCCACCGATGGTCTCCTCGATCGGAACGGTCGGGTCAAGGCGAGCCGGCCGATAGACGTCGATGTACTCGACGCCCAGCCGCTGCAGGCTGTAGGCGAGGAAGTTGCGCATGGCGACGGGCCGGGTGTCGGTGATCCCCCATCCACCCCCCGGGGCACGCAGTCCGCCGAACTTGACCGACAGCACGATCTCGTCACGGTTGCGGCCCACCAACGCCTGACGGATCAGCCACTCGTTGTGCCCGGAGCCGTAAAAGTCACCGGTGTCGAGCAAGGTTCCGCCGGCATCGAGATAGGTGTGGATCGTCGCGATGCTCTCCGTCTCATCGCTCGGTCCATACATCCCTGACATCCCCATGCAGCCCAGGCCCAGGGCGGAGACGGCAGGACCGGTGGTGCCGAGTGTGCGGATATCCATGTGAAGCTCCTTCGTCAGGTGTCACGGTCCAGCCTGCGCTCATTGACGTTCTCTCCCCAGGCCCGGGCTATCCAGGGATCGGCGGTCCCTGGCGACGACCGGCGGGGCGGCGCATCCTGGAGGGGTGATCGATCGCGCCGGACTGGCGGACTTCCTGCGTCGCCGGCGTGAGGTGCTGCGGCCCTCGGACGTCGGCCTGCCGACCGGCTTTCGACGGCGAACCCCAGGTCTGCGGCGGGATGAGGTAGCGCTACTGGCGGGAATGTCCACCGATTACTACGCCCGGCTCGAGCAGGGACGCGGACCACGACCGTCGGCGCAGATCCTGACCTCACTCGGTCGCGCACTGCGCTTCGATGCGGACCAGAACGACCACCTCTTTCATCTGGCCGGCCTGACCCCCGCCCTGCGTCGCAGCAACGGACACATCCGTCCGGGATTGATCCGGCTTGCCGACCACCTGGTGGACGTACCCGTCACCGTCGTTTCCGATCTCAGCGAAGTCCTCTGGCAAAACGAGCTCGCTGATCTCACGCTTGGGCGGCGTTCCCCGCAGCCGGGCCGCGAACGCAACTTTGGCTGGCTGTGGTTCACCCGACCCGAGCTGCGGGATCGCTTTCCCCGCGAGGATTGGCCGCACCACGCCGCCGCGCACGTCAACAACCTCAGAGCGACGGCAGCCAGACGGGTCGGCGATCCCGACGTCGAATCCTTGGTCAGCGACCTGCTCGCCGCGAGCACCGAATTCGCCGACCTCTGGGACCGCCACGACGTCGCCGTCCGGCGCTACGACGAGAAGCGGATCGTGCACCCCGAAGTCGGTCTGATCCACCTCACCTGCGAGGTCCTGCTGACCCCGAGCGCCGACGTCCAACTCATGGTGTATTTCCCCACCGAAGGCACCGACGCCCGCGAAAAGCTCGACCTGCTGCGAGTTATCGGCTCGCAGGACCTCAGCTCGATGCGCTGACCTCGGGCTCGGTCAGCCCCACAATCCTGACGGGATGTACGGCGTCGGAGGGGTAGACATTCCCCGCAGGCACAGCGTGTCTGTCAGTTTCAGCGGCAGCCGGGCCGCCAAAGCGATGTCGATCGCCCATTGCTGCCCGCCGGTCAAATAGCCCACCGTCACATCAGCTGCTGCCTCCGCGATGGTGGCCCACAGCACGCGGGAGGCGGCTTGCTCAGACGCGCCCGCGAGGGTGGTGACGGTGTCTTTCGTGCTGATGGCGATCGCGCGGTCGGACGGTGTCGCACCGTCGCGGACCAGCAGCCGCATGCCCTGATCCCGGCACCATCCAAGATCCGGGCCGTAGGGCTCACCGCGGCGCAGCGTGATGAGCTGCTCCACGAGGTCAGCGTCGTCGTCTCCAGTCACCCTCGCGGACTCCGAGTCCGGCGGGCAGCTCAGCGCGGTCGGCAATGCCTTCGGCCTCGTACGCGGCGTGCAGCGCGAAGCCCGCCCTTCCGTATCGGCGCAGCGCCTTCGGGTCAGGAGAGGCGCAGATCATCGCAGCGCTGCAGTCCTCCGCGTAGTCGAGCGTCACGTCGAGCAGCTGCCGCCCGACGCCGCCGCCTTGCAATCCTTGGCGCACCGCGAGCAAGGACAGGAACCACAGCGAACCCCGCCGGATCGCCAATCCGACCCCGACCACCTCCCCCTCCCTTTCCGCGACGACGCTTCCCGAAGGGTCCTGCGCCGCGATGTGGCGAATCCGCGACCGCGCCCACGCCATCCGCGCAGCGTCCCGTTCCCCCATGTTGAAGCCGTACTGCACCCCGACGGCGAACAACGCGTCCCAGGCCAGGTCATCGGCAGCATCGACGTCGTCGTCCTGCAAAGGGCGTACGAATGTGTGGCTCGTGGTCACGCTCGTCATACGTCCACCCTTTCCCGCTGGGACGTGGTGGTCGAGTTGTTTTGCGCGGGTGGTCGCGACGCTCGGAGCCGAAAAGTTGCGCAGAAGCATGATCGACAGGCCGTGGATCATGCGTCAGCGCAACTTTTTGGCAGGCTGGCTAGGCTGGGCGCCGAGAAGCATTCCTCTCGCCGGGCCGTTAGCTCAACAGGCAGAGCAGCGGACTTTTAATCCGCGGGTTCGGGGTTCGAGTCCCCGACGGCCCACCGCCAATTAAGGCTGTGACCTGCGTCTTGACTTCCCAGGTGCGCATTCAGCGACTCGGAGCAAGATCACGGTCCGCATTTAGTCCGCAGGAGGATGCGCGGCGGCCGTCTCGTCGTCGTGGATCTCTGAGTAGACGACTCTGCTGCAGTCATCCAGAACGCTGTGAATGAACGCATGGCCGAGCTGTGGCTCGTAGCTTTTGCTTCTTGGCGCGGTGGGGGTAGCGAAGCGGTTGCGAATGCCCTGAGTGGCGGCCGACGAACCGCGAGCCGCCGCCGTCGGGGATGTTCCCGAGCTTCTTAACGTCAACGTGGACAAGCGATCCCGGGCGCGGATGCTCCTAACGCTGGATCGGCTCACCGGTGCGGCGATCGACCAGCTCAACGCCGAACTCGCCGAGGTGACACCGTGAGCAAGCGATCGCGCTACGGAATCCAGCCTGCCAAGGGGATGCTGAACGGGTGGGCCAATACGCCGTTTCAGCGCAACAACCGCAACGGCCGGATCGCTCGGGCGTCTCGGCTCCTGTCTGAGCGGCTCGGCGTCGAGGTCAAGGCACGCACGTTGCAGGCGTACTTGGACGGCCACAATCTGCCGCCCGCCGAGATCCGTCTCGGCGTCGCGGAGCTGTTCGGCTGCGACCCGGCGGAGTGCTGGACTCGCGAGGTGCTCGCGGCGACTTACGTCGGACCACGCGGTTTCCCTTCGAAACCCTCCACGGCAGTTTGAGTTTGAAGTTTGTTACGCGAGGCGAAGCGGTGAGATTCACGGCTAGCTCGGGATCAGCGAGGGGGATGGCGGCTCACCTCACCACCGCCCCGTCCCGGGCGAATGCTGTCCTGGGGTATGAGCAAACGCCCCAGGGCCAACACGAGGCTAACGCTTGCTGTGCTCTGCACCGGCTGCCCCCAGATTGCGATCGCGACCGAAGCGGCGAGGATCAGCAATGCCGTGAAAGATGGCACGGCGGAGGCTGATGGCGTGGTCATAGTCGACTCCTTGTCCCGCGGTGCACTTCACCGCTCTCACCAGTGACTTTTCCACTTTGCCGATCCGTCGTTTGACGATTGACGACGTGATGTAGCGGGGTTAACAGCACGTGGTAACCGGCTTATAGCCCCGAGGAGGCGGGACATACGTTGGTCAGTGAGCCGTTCCGGCTCATCCACTTGACTGTGTCCCGCTTCCTCGTAACCCCGCTTCCTCGTAACCTGACGATGTGCCCGACACTGACCGACTGCGACGGACGGAGTACATGCGTCATGCCGTGGAGGGTCATCGCACGCTGCGCCGCAAACGACTTGAGAGATTGCGGGCGCAGAGTCCCGGCATAGAAGCCGCATTGGCGGCCTACAGCCGGCTCCCCACCGATCAGCTTTATGAGGTCCGTGTTCGCGAGGGCTTCATCGCCTCGGCGAGACCCAGGGACGGAGCGATGAAGGCGGAGCATTTCGGAGCAGATCCGTGGAGCGTCCAGGCTGTAAGTGATGCAGCAGACTCGGGGGCGACCTCGCCTCACGCCGAAGACGAGCCGACCGGCATAAACACTCGCACGCCGCTTGCCCGCCTCATCCATCGACGCAGTCGGGCGCTGGCGCTGTACAGCACTATTCTTTTTGTTCTTCACGCGGAGTCCGCAGCCGGACTTCGCGTTCAGAACCGTCACGGAACCACCACAGCCGACCCGAACCAACAGGCCCAAGATTCATGGGCACGGCTGGCTGGCATGGGCCACGCGAACGTGCGCGCACGTCGGGCTCGGGCGGTTCGCGCGATCGCCGAGCTGAATACTGTCGGCCTGATCCGCTTGAGCTCAGATGCGCTTAGACCTTTCGATGGTTTCACCACGCTTCGCGAGGATGCCACTGAGAAGGGGTACACGGTGCCCGGCGACACCCACCGGGCGAGTCTGCGCTTGCCGGGGTGGCTTTTCCTTCAGGGCTGGCATCTTGTGCTCGAACCACGTGAATGGGCGACGCTGTTGGTCTTAACGCATGCGGGGATCGGCCAACATCTCGCGGAGAACGGCTTTCCACTGATGCCAGATCGTCGGCGGACCGCATACCTACTTAGCGACGAGTGCTACGAATCGATACATGAACTGCAAGAGTTCGGGCTAATCAAGATCATCGATCTAATGCCGGGGCGTCGGTACGGGAGGGTTAACCCTGTGCGTGGCCGCCGTGCCGACGTGGAAGACCACGACTTGCCCATACTGCCGTATCGCTTCCAGCTAAGGACGAACACCGGGCCGCCGCGCAGAAACGCGCTTGACCAAGTTATCCGCTGCCTCCAAAACTCATCTGCGCCACCGCGGTTTCGTTAGTGCGAACGCTTCCAAGCTTGGCCGCGCACGACACGGACCGAGCGCCTCAACCGGGACCGGCGCCCTGTCGCCTGACGAACTCGATTCGTGCTCCGATGGCTGCCAGGAACGACGTCCAGTTCATATCCGGGTTTGGCTCGATCGGAACCTCACGCGGATTGCGGGAGGTCGCGGCGAAACAAACGGCGTCATATAGGCGCTCGGCGAGCAGTCGTTCGCACATGGATTCAGCGCGCTGTTGGTAGCTCGAACCTCTGAACGCCGGGGTCGACTGTGCCGACTGTGGTTGACGGCAGTCGCGTCGATGCCGTACGAGAGCCTGCGCTGTCTTCGATCAGGAAGAAATACCCAAGCCATGGTCTTAGCGAGCCGAGACTCCCGTTTGCGTATGCCCGCCAAAGGTCCGCAGCGTTACCCAACGCCTCCTCGGATCGGTTGTTGAAGTTGTTCCCGAAGCTAGGTCCGCCGAGGGCTTTGAACTCGAATGCGGCGACCAATGCCCGGCCATCCGTCACGACGAGATCCCAGTTCTTGGACGGCCGGAAGAAGCCCGGAATCTTTGCCGCTACGCCCGTGTGTAACTGCGCCGGACGAAAGCCAGCTTCCAGAAACGGCTGAGCCACCAGCCCGGCCAGGGCGTCGAAATGCTTACCCCCGCGCACGGCTGCACCGCTGCCTTCTCCGCGCCCTGTGAGGGCTTGCCGTCCGCGGACATCCCAGAAGGATCGAACGGCGTCGACGAACTCCTGTTGTCCGGTCACGCCGTGCACTCCTATGCGGGAATGGCCTCCACGCCGTAGATCCGGAGCGCGACGTTCGTCGCCGCGACGGTGTCCCGTCGAAGGAAGGCGTCCCGCAGGCTCACACGATCTTTCTCATTTATGTCGCAGAAACGCGGGAGGCGAATGCGGCGAAGATATTGCGCTTGAAAGCGCAAGGTCCCGCCGCGCATCCGAACGCAGTACGTGGAAATGAACAGCTCAGCCACGTCGCTCAAGAGCAGACCGCCGAGGACCTCCAGGTCCCAGTCTCCGCCGTCCTCGTGAATCCAATAGAGATTGTGGTGCGGGTAGTACTTGCCGGGCTCCAGAACAGGCCGGATTCGGTCGCTCATATCGGCGAGCAAGAGCTTGCGCCTTTGACAAAGACCCTCGATAACGCGGTCGATGGTTCGGTGCTCACGACCGGGATTCTTCCTGGCGACGTTTCGCTGTAGCAGCGCCGGCAGGTTGGCTTCGTAGTCGGACCTCAGCTTCGGCCACTTGGCCAGGTCGACGAGCCCTTCCGGGGACCATGGGTTCACGAGGTAGTGGCCCGACCAAGCCACGGATCCGGACTTCAGGTCCTCTCGCATCACCATGGGGAGCATCCGTTTGGGCTCGGCGACCGTCTTGTCCTTGGTCACATACACCTGATCAGCCCCCGACGCGAGGCCGATGCCGACCTTCGCCCCGGTCTCCTCCAGAAGCGGAAAACGCTCCTCGATGTCAGCGACGAGCGCGAGGCGATCAGGGCTGCCTGTTGGCCAGCCCGCGGCGGTTTCGAACCAATGCGGAAGCCACGCCGCAGAGAGGCCGGGTTGGTGCAGCGGGTACTCGTCGCCTGCCTTGATCCAGCCGCGGAGATCGTCAGCGGTCGAACTCGCTGAACTCTCGGGTCGTGTCGGCGATCAAGGCTCGTCCCTGTCCACCAGCCCGGAGCACCGTGATCGCGGGATACGCCGATACCTGCTCGTCGAAAGCGTCCACGTCGTGCATGACGAGGCTTGCGTCAACGGCGTACTGCGAGCTGACGAGAGCCCGAAGGTCCTTCCCGTAAGCGTTGCGCATCCAGCGATCGGCGCAGATATAGCCGAGGGTTCCGCCTTGCCGAAGCGCCCGAAGCCCGATCTCGAAGAAGCCGACGAAGATGTCTGCTCTGCCGCCCATAGTCTGACACGCCGCCCGGTAGGCGTTGGACCGGGCCTCGGGGATCTCCTCCAGACGGATGTATGGCGGGTTCCCGACAACGAAGTCGGCGCTGTGCTCGTCCTGCTCGTGGAGGAGGAAGTCGGCCTGCGTGATCCAGTTCTGCGCCGAGTCGATCGCAATTGCTCGGGTCCAGCCGTCGAGGACCAGAGTCTCGACAACGTGCACACGAGCGGCACTGACGTTCTCCAGGAGCAGATCGTGCGCCCGAATCGCGGCAAACGCTTCTCGCGGCTTGCGATTGTGCGTGCGCAGCGAGGCGCTCAGTCTTTCAACCATTGGGATCAGGAAAGCGCCCCTGCCGCAAGCCGGTTCGAGCGCTACGAGCGAACAGAGATCGCGGTCAGCGGTGTAGCCGACCAGATCGAGGATCAGCTCAACGACCCACCGCTTCGTGAAGATCTCGCCGTGATTCCCGTCAATACTGCTGACCTCAGGGAGCATCGACAGGCCGAGCCCCGCATCTTGATCAGGGAAAGCTGCTGCGGCGAGGAACGGGGTTCTCGTGGCGTCCCGATTCCCGGGACGATGCCAGTATGTGTGACTTCGTCGGCGGTGGGGCTCCCAAACATGCGTTCGACGCTACTCCTCTCGGCCGTCCGGACAGTCACGAGACTCGCGCTCGTCGTAGCGGTCCCGCAAGCTTCTACGGCGACTTCGTCCGATGACTTGCTTACCCCTCAAGATGGCTAGCCCGGGATGGTCGACGAACCAAGTGCGGCACCGACCCGTCTGCACATGGGCTGGCTAAGACGGAGCTTTTAGCGGATGTGCCGAGGGAATCAGTACTTGCCATTTCGCGGAAGGTCCGACCTGAGCGGTGGATTCCGTCAGGTCAACAATTCGCGCCTCCTCGCCGTCGAGTAGCGGACGAATAGTCCCGTGGTTGGCAGTCCCTGCAGCGAGCTCGCTCGGATCGGCTCTTGGTGAACCTCCCACGGCGTTCGCTGCATGACATCGAGAAGCGTCCCCAGTGGCACTATCTTCAACTCGACCGGCTGGCCGTCACTGCCGTCCGACCCCAAGCCAATCACTGCGGCTGCGTGAATCTCGGAGGTCGCGACCAAGACGGGCGGATCGACCTGATCGGGAAGGATGTTGCGAAGCCGCTGGTGGGCTCGGTGACTAGTCTGTAGTTCGAGCCACTCAACGTACGTGGAGACGGCATCGTCGCCGTCCCACGGCTTCAGCGGGGAGTCGAGTCCGATCGTACGAAGGCGCCCAATAACTTCGCTCGCACTCGGATTCACAATGTCGACCAGGGCAAGCTCTCGATCTGGGAGATGCTCGGAGATCATCCCCGACATCACTAGGTCCGTCGGCGGAAGTGAGTAGCCGACCAACGCAACTGCATCGTCGAATGTTGCGCCTCTCAACGCATTCGCCGCATCCTGCCAGAGCTGCCTCGTAACCGGATTGTCGTAGAAGCTGGACTTAGCGGCGGCAGGTGGAACGATGAAAGCGGAGCGGCCCGGCAACCTAGTCTGCCGTTCCTCAACGTCTTCGACTTCAGTGACGCCCCACGGCACGTGACCGGGCCATCGGTTAATGGTCGCACCGCTAACGTCGCCGGACACCCAGTGCGTATCCGTCGATCCGTGAAGCTTGATCAGCCGAAAAGCCCGCTGTGGTGAGTGGCGGCCCAAAGCCCCCTGCACGATGGGTATGGGCGGAACGTTCCGCAGCACGTCCATCGAGTACACGGTTTCCGTTGTTGTCCAGTCCGTGCACCGGGCTGCATCGATCGCCTTTTCGACGAGGGTGTCGTAGTTCAACGTAATCAGCGTCGAGCCACGGGCTTGCGCGACGCCGATTAGTTTTAGAAGCCACCAAGGCGCATCCGCGCCAGCCACCTCGATCTCGCGCTCCTTCAGAACGCGCCGGATCTCCCAACTGATCCGCAGAAACGTAGCTCGGTTCTGCGCGTTATCTGCGTCATCAAGATCAGGCTGTGGTTCGGCCAGCCGAGATAACCATGCCTCGAAGTACCCGCCGCTGAAGGTGCGCTTCGCGCCCGTCAGACCCTTGGCCGCCAAGCGCTCGACAACCAACTGTCCCAGCTCGTCCGTCAACGGCATGCGGTCAGAGATCGCACGAGAGAAGCCCGCGCCCAACACCAGAACGTCTCCCATGAGGCCAGCACGTTACAGCGGACCGAAGCCGTCGAGCTAAAGCGTGGCTTGGGTCGGCCGTAGTTCGTAACTGTGCGGCGTCGGGCACCTCGACGATGCAGCCGGTGAACTCTCCCCATCGATCGCCTTTGAGGACGAGCCCAGGGCTTCGAGGCGGCCTTGGCGCCGGCTGATGACCGATTCAACTTCGCTTGTACATGACGGGAGTAGCCGCAAGCTGCTTTGCGCTTGGTTCAACTGACGAAGGGACTTAGCGCCCTATCGACAAAATGATCGGGGCGCCAGCCGCGCGCGAGCCTCTCAGTCATAAACATGTCGAAGCTGCTCAGTGCAAGACCACTCGGGATTTCGAAGCCGCGCGCGAGCAACGGCAAACCTAGCACGAGCCCCAGTCGCACGGACTTTGCGCTTTTCGAGGTCGCCCAGGTGTCTCGTGTGACTTCGGCCGAGTAGGCGTCAACGAGATCGGCAGACACTTCTTGCTCGTCAAGCCAGTGCCTGAAGGCTCGCGCTCGATCCAGCAACCGCATTACGTCTTCAAGCGAACGTGCACCGCTGTTGACCGCATCTCGAACATTCCGTCCGTCAAGGACTACGTCTTCAAACCGAGTGACCAGGTTGGTGCTCTCGGTCACGGCACGTTCGAGCTCTCGGCACTTTTCGCGGAGCAGGGCAGCTCCTACCTCGCCAGTCGTGAGTTGGGCTCCAAGTCGGCTTGCCAAGTCGAGGTCAGCGCAAATGGCGGTCAACTGTGCAAGCAGAAGGCCGTCGGTGATCTCCACCCCATCCGCGCCTTGGAAACGGGCGACCACCTGCGGCCAACCCCCTCCGAGCGATACCCCGACCTCGTTATTGCCCAGCTGTTCGAGGACGACTGTAATTTCGGGTATCACGGCGCTAGCGCCGAAAACACGACGAGCCACCGCGTTGGCCGCAGTCAGCACCAGCGACTCGTCGGAGAAGGCGTCTACAGCGTTCTGGATGAAGTCCTCGCGCAAGGTGAGCTGTTCGGCCACAGCCAGGAATTTCTCGCCCCGCCTCCGTCCCTTTCCGGACTGACCGACAGCGTCCCGGAAGATACTGATCACGTCCGCCTCTGCCGAGCCTGCGAGCGCGATAGTTACGGGACTATGCCGCGCGTCGGGGCGCCCCAGGTTCTCCGTGCGGACGCCCTCGATGCCATGCAGGTAATACGGCTTCACGTAGCCGCCGGTCACGAACGCCATGACTGCATCGACGCCAAAGGTGTTGAACAGCTGTCGCAGCGTGCCTCGACTGAGCACAAGATGTGTCTCACCGTAGAAAAGACAAACCTCAGCGAGCATCCCAACATCGAGTGGTTGCTCACCGAGCGATCGGTGTTGCCTGACGTAGGCGTCTTTGAGCACCGAGTCAGTATGCGACGCCGAGCGTTCGAATCGTGACCAGCCAGGACGTGCCTGATGACCAACGGTGTTGCAAAGCACCGTACATCCAGGCAGACGACGAGCTCCGGCGGACTCCGCCTCGTCCTGGTTTACGCCAGCCACTCTCCTGCCCGCACGACGTTGCGCAAACGGAAGAAGCATGAGCAGCGCATCGGTCTCGGTGTGTACGTGCCGGGGGCTCGGCGTCTAGGACGCGCTCGGCGCTCTTCAAGGCGGCCGCGCCGCCCACTGCGAAAGCGCCCCCGTCGGATCGCTTCTGGCCGCGCTGTTCCACCCTCACTGGAGAATTGACTCAGCCAAACGACCAACGAGTTCGATCGCCTGACGCGCATCAGCCTCACTAACCGGCAACCGTTGCCCCAGTTTCAACGAGCTATGAGGCACCGCCTTGAGGTATCGATCATCCACCGTGCCGTCGTTATGGGTGTAGACGTGACGCCCGGCCCAAATCCTCAGGAGCACGGGCCAATCAGCGGCGCGGTCGGCCCGCACGTCGATGCGAAGGTGGTCCCTTAGCAGGTCGGCCATGTCCTCTAACCGCTGGAAGACGTTGCCTTTGCCGCGCAAAATTGAGGCGCTGCTGGGAACTCGGTCGATGAAGAACGTCTGAGCGAGTCGCTCGACGACGCCAACGAGATTCTCGATCGTGTCCACGTACTCGCGGTCCAGCACACCCTGCTCGCGAAATGCAGCCTTTACCTCCTCGGGCAATCCGGCAAAAGCATCAAGGCGGCCTGTCTCGGCAGCTATTGCGTCCCTCGCAATCACACCGGCCGGAAGCGGGCCGCAGACGGGGCAAAACCGATGCTCGCCGAACACCGCATAACGCACTCCGCACGCCGCGCAGGCGCGCTGCCGGATCAACGCCTCCTCTTCAATACCGGGAAGGGGACGAGGACGGATCTGCTGAGGGGTGTACGAGACGCGCAGGTGACGGTTGCCCCGAGTGCTGGCCGCTAAGTCGCCGAACATCTGGTTTATCGCCCCGCCCATCATTTGCTGCGCGACGTTCTCCATCGCCCTCGATAGGCGGGCTTTTTGCTGGGCGGTTACGAACTCGCCGTGGTCATCGTGGTGGCCGCAATAGATGCACCAGAGGCGGAGAGCGTCGGGGAGTCCCTCGTAGTCCTCGTTTAGCACCCGGAACGTCCGTGCGCACGAGGGACACTCACGCCCCAGAAACCCATGTTCATCGAGCGGCATAGAGATCCTGAAGCGGTCGTTGCCGTCATCGTCAGCGCCGTCTTGCTCGACTCCGGCGGGCAAGTTGTATCTCACGGAGGAAGTGTTGCAGGCACCTACGACAGAAAACGCGCCGTTTGGGCTCGCCGCGGCGTCGTGTAGCGCCAGGTCAGTCGTGACCCGGCGCCCCACTGACTTGATGGTCGGCGTGAAAGAGACCCTCGGCCAGCAGTCTGCGCACGTGACCGCTTCCTATCCGGTAAACGACGCGCTGTCCTCGACGTTGGCCTTCGACTAGTCCGGCGAGACGCAACTTCGATAGGTGCTGGCTGGCCACTGTGGGACGGCAACCGGCGACTGCCGCGAGGCTAGCCACATCTAACTCGGCGTCCCGCAAAGCCCACAGCATTCGCACCCTTGTGGGGTCCGCCAGCAGAGCAAAGGACGTGACCGCGGCCGCGACTTGCTGTTCCGTCGGTACATCGGGGTGTTGGCCCGTCGGAACTCGTTTGGCAGCCAAGCGAGTGCTTTTCGTCGGCGACACCTTGAGCACTCTAGCCGCGATTGCGACATCTTCGCATACATGAATATCTTGTACCGTTGACCGCGTCGCCAACCCCGTCTAAGGACCGCTCGTCCATGACACACCTGCTTGCGCAGAACCACGAAAACGCCGACCCCCGCGATCATGCCGCGCCCCACGGCCACGACCACGCGGCGTCACGACGGGAAAGAGTGACGCGCGCCGTCTCTGAGACATTCGGGGGGCACTCTCACGATGCCGCCGACCAGATCGACACCGGGTTGGAGGCCGACGCCGACGGTCGCCATGCCTTGCTTGTCAGCTTTGCTGCCCTTGCCGCTACCGCCGCCATCCAGGCGTTCGTCGTCGTCTTGTCGGGCTCCGTCGCTCTCCTCGGCGACACCCTGCACAACGTCGCAGATGCGCTCACCGCCGTCCCGCTGCTCATCGCGTTCCGGCTGGCCCACCGGCCTCCGACCAAGCGGTATACGTACGGCTACGGCCGCGCGGAGGATCTCGGCGGACTGTTCGTCATCGCCATGATCGCCTTGTCCTCGGCGCTCGCCGCCTACGAGGCGATTGACCGACTTCTCCACCCGCAGAAGATCACCCACCTCTGGGCAGTCGCCGCCGCCGCGGTGGTCGGCTTCGTCGGCAACGAGATCGTGGCTCGCTACCGGATGCGAGTCGGTCGGCGCATCGGCAGCGCCGCGCTCGTGGCCGACGGCCTTCATGCCCGAACCGACGGTTTCACCAGCCTGGCTGTCCTGGTCGGCGCTGGCGGCGTAGCCCTTGGCTGGCCGGAAGCAGACCCGATCGTTGGTCTGGTCATAACCGTCGCCATCCTCGGCGTCCTCCGCTCCGCCGTCCGGCAGGTCGGTGCCCGGTTGATGGATGCCGTAGACCCGGCCCTCGTCGAGCATGCCGCGACCGCCATCTCCAGTGTCCCCGGCATCCAGGACGTGGACGATCTGCGCATTCGCTGGATCGGGCACACACTTCGCGCTGAAGCGGATGTCACCGTGGACGCCAGCATCACCCTGGCCGAAGCGCATGAACTAGCCCACCACGCCGAAGCCCACCTGCTTCACCACGTACCGCGTCTGACCGCCGCCACCATCCACGCCAGCCCCTCCGGTGCCCATCACGACGCCGATTGCGGGGAGAAAGTCGGATGAGCAGGAAGTTCATTCTCGACGAGGGCGATGGCATCGAGATCCACGTTCTCCAGCCAGACGGCTCGATCGAGATCCACACCGCGGCGTCGGCCACCGAGGCGATCAAGCGGCGTGACGCCGAAAAGGTGCTCAACAACCTGCGGGTGATCAAGGGTGGCCGGGCTGAAGGGTCCATAGGCCAGTAGTCCGGCCGAGGGGAGAATTTTCTCGCGGAGGCATCCCGCAAAAATGGGTTGTCGAACATGCGACCACCCGCTTTTCCAGAGCAAAAACCTCCAGCACGGCGATCGTGCGCAGCAAGACAGCTCATTAATTCGACGCGCCAACGGCGGTGCACCGGACGCACTGCCAGGTGGCCGCCAGAAGCCGGTGTGCGCCGCGATTTTTCGAGCCGATCGGCAGCCGCGTCTGCTGCACGCGGCGTTGCACAGAAGTTGCACATCCGCCCTCTAGCAGCCGCTGTTGGCGAGTGATGACTAGTCCGGCAAACCGCCATCTACCTGCACTGACTGGCAGTAGATAACACTGCGTAATACTGACTTCACGAGACTACGGATCAGAAGGTTCATGCCAGCCCGACTCGAGACTGGAGATTAATCCTCCGAGGCCGCCGCCCCGAACCGTGGAAGGTATGAGACTCGACGATCTCGGATCGGCGCTACCTGCACCACCGCCGCGTTGCGAGCCGCCTCGAGTCGGTCGGCGACCCCGTCAAGATCGTCGGCAAACAGGCTCGCATACGTATCCAGGGTCATCGCAGCACTGGCGTGGCCGAGCATCCGCTGTATCACCTTCACGTTGGCTCCGGCGCTCACCGCGAGACTGGCCGCCGTATCCCGCAGGTTGTGAGGAGTTAGTGGATCAAGACCCAGCCGCCGTACTGCTGGGTCGAAGACGTTTCGCCGAAAGTTACTGTTATCAAGCAGGCCGCCTTTGTCGGCGGTGAACACAAGATCACGAGGTTTTAGCGTAACCAGGTGTTGCGCAAGATCCTCGGCCAAAAACTTTGGGAGCGGTACCGACCGATGAAGGTGCGACTTCGGGGGAACCACCTCTGCCTCGCGGCTTCCGTCGGGCAGATTCTCGGCCACGACGATTCGACGACGTAAGAGATCGATTCGATTAGCCCGCAGTGCCCGGGCCTCCCCCCATCGGAGACCCGTGTAGCCCAGCGTCAAGACGAACGTGCGATAGCCGGGGTGGACCTCACCACACTCGTCGGCGAGTGCTCCGAGGCTTTGGTGTGTCAGAAATCGTTTCTCGCCCCGAGCCAGACGTTGCGGTTTGACCAACGCTGCAGGGTTCCGCGATAGGCGCTGATCGTCAACGGCCAATTGCATCAACTGCTTCAGTACAAGGAGCGCTCGGTTAATCCGAGCTGGCGATAAACCGGTGCGCGTGAGTTCAGCCTGCCAGGCAACAACATCCGCGTGCGTCACTCCGCTGAGAGGCACGGTGCCCCACCGGGGCTCCACGAGGATGCGCCAGACTGACTCGTAGTCCTTGAACGTGGTCGCCTTACGGCCAACTTTGCTCTCAAGCCACGTCGGCCCCCACTGGGAGATAGTGATCCTGCTCAAGGACGGATCTAGCCAGTCGCCACGATCGATCTTCGCTTTCTCGGCCGTTACCCACCGGTCGGCGTCCACCTTCCTATCGAAGTGTCTTGCATGCTCCCTACCGCTGCGATCGCGGTACCGCGCCCTCCACCTACCGTCGGGTCGTCGCGACACGCTCATCTACACCCGCTCCTTACTCCGTTCCGGGCACGTTAGGACACCGGTCCGACATTCGCTTGTCCTTAGGAGTCACCGGCCGCCTAGCTTCGGACGCTCCTGATTCGTGAGCCAGTAGTCGACGTCTCCCGGCCGGTAACGAACATGCCTTCCCACACGGAGGCTGTCAGGCCCGTCCCCCCGGTAGCGCCACCGTTCGAGCGTCCGAACCGGTACCCGAAGCAGATCGGCGACTTCTTGGGGTGTCAGCAACCGCCCTAGGGTCGACCGAGGCTTCGGATCGCGTTTGGACAAGGGCCGGACCCGATCCGGGTTCTGTTCCAACATTTCAATAGTCCTGATTTGGACTCAGGCCCCGCGCTCTCAGGATGAGGCACAGGCACTTCGCCATGAGGCGAGAACGATTCCCAGGCTATCACTCGAATTCCAACAAGACCGTTTGACTTCAACGCAATTCATCATGCAACGTGCCACAGGAGGACGCGACAAAACTATAGATGAGATGAATACTGGAATACATGCCAATGAGTATTGGGGACGAAACCTATTCCAGATTAAAGTATAGACGTAGTTGAGTCTCCCCACAGATGAAGGAATACGTTTTCCTCGAATCTAAAGGGTCATGACGATAGTCGCGACTCAGCTCGCGATGCACGGAGGAGTACGGCCGAATCAGAACGGACTTATTTATCCGCCTGCGGCGCATCCTGATTCCTATCTGGAGAGTCGCTGTCCAAGTTATCGAGAGTTTAGTGATCAGGGATCACCCTAATTTTCAACCTTCTGTCAGATAGCGAGCGAACCTATCGATTACATTCGATAATCTTGTCTCACAACCGAACGACGAGGTGGACCGTATCGAGAGAGGCCGCAAATCTGAGGTCGCCCATCCGCTGGTTGATCTAGCAACCTATCCCAATTGGTACTCGAACCAGTCCATCCCCTTAGATATTGGCCAAACTACCTCGCCCAAGACTTGAGTCGCGTAACAGGAGAGTCTTTTGTGGGAATAACCCGTCACCAACAACAGCAAAGGCTGATCTGAACCAGGTGCCTCTGAAAGGCATGCAGGACCTGAGTTACTCCGGCCAAGTCCAAGTGCCCGGCCCACCCCACCCGAAGATGAGCATTGCCACCCCACACCTGGGCGCCAGGCGATTCTCGGCAACCTTTGTCAGATTGTTCTCAAGCCAGCACCGTTTTCCCGGCTTCGCGGTGGCGAGGATTCGGGCCCACCAGAAAGGCAACACGGTCAGCTCCGAGGATCCGGTGGCTGGCGGCACCGGCGTTGACTGCCGATGTAAGCGGTCTTTGTGGTGTCACGGACCAGGAAGACGCAGATCCCGAGATGGCGAGCGAGGCTCGCCGACCGCGGGACCTTTTACTTGAGGGACGACGTGGTAGGTCAGCGGATCGATGACGACGAGCTTCGGATCAAACCAGGGAGCCCGGGTGATCGTTCATCAGGGCCACCTAACGAAACCCCCAGCGCGGTCGCTCAAGATCGACGGCCCCGGCCTCAGCCGGATTCGACCGCTGGATGTCACCGCCGACAAGCTGTTACCCCGGAGAAACTGGCGGGTGCCGAAAAAATCGGAACAGCCTGCGGACGAGGACTCCCGAGAATGCTTAGGAATTACCATGATCCGGTCCAGGGCGGCTCCAGCGTGACACAGTCGCGTCACCACCATGTGAAGCGAGAGATCGCGAGTGATCAATCAGATCCGACACTAATTCTATGCCATTGCCGACAGCTCGTCGCATTTCAGGCTATCGGCTGATGCGTCCGCTTCACACCTTGCTCGGGACATACCCGCGAAAGCTCGGTTTCATCCTTCTGCTCTAGCCTTTCCCGGCGTATGGCGGACCCTGCGGAAGATTCCTCCACAAGCGAACACGATCTCTAGTTGCTCATGATGATCTTCAGAGCCCGACCGCCAAGCTGCAGGGACATCCCCCCTGACCTGCATAAGTGCGACCATCGGGGCCGGGGCGATTCCTATTTCAGTTCTTTACGGTGGGTTTTTAAGAATGGATTTCTGTAGTATTTAGGACGCCCGGCCGCGGAATGGTTGTGTTCGCCACGAGATTGGCCTTGACGACTCGGATGGGGGCTGTATTGTCGTTTTCGCATTGAACTCCATGCACCCTGCTGCAGCATTAGGCGTGCAGCTGAGGAATACCCGAAAGAAAGGCACTTCTAAGAAAATGGCTACAATGGCGAACCCTGGCCTCGCGGGTGTGATCAGGTTCTTCCCGAAAGGCTTGTCGACTGACAGTTCGAAGAAAGGCGTCGTGGTGAGGAAGTTCCTCCGCGACCATTTCTGGGATCTTGTCCGGCCTGGCGCGGACTTTACCGTAACGATTGACGGCGAGGTCGTCCTCCTCATCCCAGCAAGCGACGTGGAGAAGATCCTTCGCGACCAGGAATACACGCCCCTTTCACCCCAAGAGGCTGTAAGGCTCCACGTCGAGGACGCCTACGCAAAGCAGCTGCCCGACGAAGCAGGTCCGCTCCAACGCCTCGATGGAGCGCCGGCTAACCCAAATTGGCGATTCGAAGTCGGCGGTCAGCACTATCTGGTCGACGGTGCCCGACTCGCGCAGATGTTGCATCAGGACGGTGACGCGCCCCCCTGAAGACGCCAGAGCACATTGTCGGCACAGGAAGCAGACTCGCCACGGGAAAGCAGCGACTGAAGATGGATACTCAGCCTGGCACCTTCGCTCAGTATCTCGCGCAGCCATGGCGATTCGCCACATTCACCGACGAGGAGGGACGGTCCGAGCTTCGTGACGCTATAGAAGAGGGCTGGAGGTGGGCTCGGGATGCAGCACTCCCCGGAGAAGTCTCCCTCTTCATGTCAGGTGAGCTCCTGACCAAGGGGATCATACGAATCCCCGAAGGCCACAGTGCCGAATTCCTTAGTGACATCATTCCGTGGCCCTACGTCGGACAAGACAGACTCCTAGGGGCTGACTGGGTCACGGTAGGTGTCAATATTGGCGTCGTGCTCTCGGAGACTTGTCCCGAGTTGGAGTTATTCGACGTGTATCCCCCTCCCAAATTTCAACTCCAGGACCTCCACTATGGCGAGGCCTGGTACCTAGGCACCAGACTCGTAGAGACGAAGTCCGAAGAATTCGTCGAAGAGTTTCTCAGAGATATCGATATCGCCCTATCATCGAGTAGTAGCCTGACGGTCGACCACGAGATTAACGCCTTTTTGCTCGAGAAGTAACTACGTGCCGCTCAGCCAGTGCGAAGATCCTTCAACTCTATTAGCCGCCATCGCTCAGGGAATAACCGCCGGGCCCGACGACCAGCCAGAGCCCGACGTCTGATGACTTGAGCAGTGGGCCTCGTTGCAACCCACCTCTGATCGCCCACCAGCACCGGTGGCGGAGAGGGCCCTGACCCGCCCATCAATGCCCAGTCGGCGTACAGCCCACACAACCCGGCCTCGATAGAAGTCACCGGCAGTCCCAGCCGGCGCACGACATCCTCGTAGTCCCTCTGAGATCACGCTGTCGGGCATGCGTCCCCAACGACGCTCAAACTCGCTACCAGCACGAGGCAGTGCATCGAGTCCGTGGAGGAGTAGGCAACGCCTTTATCGCTGAAGAGTTCCCCTCCGTAGCCGGACCTGTCGTATGGGGCAGCGCCGGTCGGATATAACCGCAGGGTGTTCTTCTACGCTACCCAACATGAGCTGGACCCGGATTAGAGGCTCCAGGCGTCTGGCGCGTGCCGATCGATACGGACATCGCTCTTCCGCTGGTTGATTTCTCGGCGCCCGAGTCCGTCTCGAGTAATACGCAGAGTAGATTAACTGATTCTTGCCGAATCATGGCTCCGCCGGCTCGCTGCGGCGTAGAATTAACTCGAAAAGAAAGGAATGCCCCGTCCGAGTCAGGGACAGGGCATTCAGACCACCTGACACCGCAGGAGGCCGATACTGGCGATGATACCTATCACCGACCTGGCTGACCAGTACCAGCAGATTCACAATCCAGGATTCATAGGATCGCCGGGTGCCAGTTCTCACGAGGTCGTCGACCGGGGATCCGGTGAGATCACCAGAGCGTGCGATTGTCATCAGCTGGTCCGGATTCGCAGAGCAGGCCTCGAATATATTTCGATGGGTTTTCGCGTGCTACCGCTTTACGGCATCGAGTTATGGAATGACCTTACCTGGCATTGTGCATGTAGCGGCGACGACGGCAAGTGCCTGGCAGGTAGACCCGGTAAACATCCTCGACCCGTATGTGACTCTGCCGGTAACGGCGGCGGATGGGCGGCAACGAAGGAAAAGGACGAGTGGCTGCGCTGGTGTGAGAAGTGGCCAAGCTCGAACATCGGTATCGCAACCGGGCTATTTAACGGCGATGAATCAGGACTGTTAGTCCTAGATATCGATGGAGTATTGGGCCGCGAGAATCTTGCGGGCTATGAGCTGCCGGTCACCCGCGTCCATACCACCGGTCGCCTTCACGGTGAGCACCTCCTATACAGCGTGGATTGTCATGTAGGGAACGCAGAAAAGACCGGCTTTGACCTTCGAGGCGATGGCGGTTACGTCGTTGCACCACCGTCTCGTCATGGGTCCGGACGTACCTACGCTGTTCGAGATATCTTTGTATCCATCGCGCCGGCTCCTCGGTGGCTGATAGATCTAGCTGGGCCTGGAGGTAAGCCTCCGCCGCGCAAACGACGTAAGCGCCCGCTGCCCGAATACCTCAAGGGAAAACTGACCGACGATACAGACTCTGAAAATGATCGAGAGTTCCGGAAAGCAAATCGTTCAATATTTCGAGACCGCAGTGCCGCTCTACGCTCTGTTCTACTATCGGCGGTCAACTGTGGATTTACCCACAGTGACATGGTGGATCTTATCGAAGGCTCTACCCTCTATATCCTCGTCAGGGAACGGCCTAACGGCGCAGCTTGGCTAGACCTGGAGATAGGAAAGGCCATAAGCTTTGTGAATGACAACCCACCCAGAAAGGTTGACGTCTGCGCCCTTAGTCATATCGAGATCTACAGTCGGCTAATCGGTGCCCTATCCCCCAGCAAGTACAAGGTACTGATAGCTCATTCGATAACCGCGCTTAACAGAGGTGAAGGTAGATACACTGTCCCCATATCGGAGATAGCCCTATTAGCAACGGTCGGCCAAGGTACCGCTCACAAGTACACCAGAGAACTGATCGATGAAGGCTGGTTACGATTATTGTCCAGACCTTCAAATGGAACTCGTAGAGCAGCCTGTTATCGACTTGCCATACCGCATGCATACCAAGCTGACTACAAAGCCTTGGTTGCTTGTGATTCCACTGAGACCTGCTCAATGGATGGACGGGGGGTAGCCAATGAATACAACCCACCACCAACAACAATGACTGGAGGGTTGCATTCGATTTACACCCCCTTAGCCGCTTCAATCATAGAGAATGATGCTTTCTGGCGAGGTCCTGGACTACTTGGTGCGTCACTACCGACACTGAAAGTGCTGATCGAGGCGATGGAGGCTCGCGAGTCTTTCATTTCCATCCACGAGATCAGCCGCCGTGTCCGCCATGACCGCGCCTACGTGCGCAACCACCTCGAACGCATGAAGTCGTTGATCGAACGAGATCCTAGCCGCGGGATACGGCTACGACCGGACTGGCATTTCCGGCTCCCTCTCGTAGCCGATGCCGCTGGAGCTATTGGACGAAGCCAGCGCGCTCGGGACAAGCGGGATCTCCTTCGCAAGGAGCGCGACGAAGAACTACGAAAGGCACAACAGACCTACTCCCTCGCACGCGGCATCCCCCTGCGCAGCGACATCGTCGAAAATCCGCTGCTCGCTCGGACGGGAGTACCTGCCTCGGGCGCCGGAGCCGTGGCTTTCGTCGACGACGCCGAGGGGTGCGTCTACCCCATGGTGCTGACCCCAGTACGGCCCGAGAGACTGCCGCGCCGGGGCACGGTACGTCCGCTGTGGGTCAGCTTCAGCCGGCACCGTGAGTGTCGCCACCTCAGTAGCCAATCCCTCACCGATTACGTTAACGGAGAGGTTAACCGCACCCACTTCACGGAAGTACCTGTCCAGCAGCGGCGGGTAACTCTGGCAAGTTGTTTTTGAAGCCTGGCTACGTAGTTATTTGCACCAGCAACGGTGTCATCGTGGCGCAAGGCTAGTTATCCACGCAGTGTTTATGAAGCATTTAGGCTGGCAGCCACCGGCGAGCCGACTAAAGCATCCCCGCACACGGCGTGCCAGCGGATCCTGGCAGGCATAGACGTATCCAGACAGGTGTGAACTACTCCCTGGCCGCTACGGCGTGAGAGTGAGGTCCGATAGCACGTTGCTTCTCGATGGTGAAAAAGATTGATAGAGGATGAACCCCGTCTAGCCCAAGATTACTCCTGATAAGAGATGGAGCACCCTCTACACTTTGGAGCTAAGGATATGGATGTACCAGCGGGACTGAGTAGCAAGCTTTACTCCGATAGTCAGATACAAAAGGTTTATAGTCAGTTAATGGAAGCAGAGAACGGTTGCTGGCTTTGGCGAGGAACACTCAGCCTAACCGGCTACACCAAGCTATATCTGTCCAAAAGTCGTACAGAATACGTCCACAGAATCTCCTATCAGATATCTTACGGAAAGATCCCGGATGGCTTAGTGCTAGATCACATATGTCATGATCCGGCAGTCTGCACCGACGCCTCGAAATGCCAGCACAGATACTGTTGCAATCCAAGACACCTCGTGGCCAAAACCAACGCCGACAATGCAAGGCGCAATATCAACGCTGCAAAGGTTCGGTGCCCACATGGGCACCCATATGCTCCTGGAAACACGAACACTAACGCCAAAGGCCACCGACGCTGTATCGCTTGTCGACGACGCGTTAGTCTAAGGGCACAAGAATCTGCGGCTCTAATATGGCCAAGCGATATTGGCCTGTTGCCAGCGTCGTGGAAGGCCCTAGTCTCATAGCCGGACTACTGGGGTTAGCCTTGGCCTAAGCGGCCTCGACGATCGTTACGTATGGGCGTTGAGACAATTAAGATGAATATATCTTCCAATAGCATGTTTTGTTAACGATAGCTGAGAGCGGCTGCTTGACTTAGTTGAGTTTTCAATCATTGTCGCACTGCAACCACCTTGCGCCTGATTACCGCGCTGCCGCGTAAGCGTCACGGATCCCGGCAGCAATCCGACCCCGCGCGCTGACTTCGTATCCCTGTTCGATAGCCCAGCTCCTAATGGCCGCCACGTCCTGTGAACCTGCCGTAGCGCCTCTGACAGAGCCTCGGGCACCAGCAGCCCTACCTCTACGCCCTGCGGCGACGTACTGGGCAAGCGTCGCTCGTAACCTATTCGCGTTCTTTTCGTTGAGGTCTATCTCGTACAACTTCCCGTCTAACCCAAAAAGTACCGTTTCGTCTGCCTTGCCTCCGTGCAGGTCATCTTCCAGCAGGACAAGGGTTTTGGATGCCATAGGTCGAGCATAGGCCCGAAGGGAAAAGCTTGCGAGAACGACAGGGCCATACCTCCAGGCTTACTCCGTAAGCTCATCCTCCTAGGGAACAGGCTGCACACACACGCTGAGCAAAGGTCTGAGCCGGGCAGGTCGAGGGTGCTGACGCACCAAGTGCTTAGCTGGCACCAAGCGCCTTTCGCACGGTGGCCGGGTACCACCGAGAGCCCCCCTGTGCAGTGGGGATCTGATCTTGGTTGAGGCCTTCGGAAATTGCGGCGAAGGTCTTCCCGGAGGCTCGTTCCCTGCCCATTCGATTGATGATCGTGTCCGGGATGAGCCGCGGGCGGCCTAGTCGCACGCCGGCAGCCTTTTTGGCAGCGAGGGCGTCCTTTGTGCGTACCCCGATGATCCTTCGCTCCCACTGTGCAGCGCTCGCCATCACGCTCGCTAGGAACTCGCCGGCCGGAGTAGAGAGATCGATTCCGAGATCCAGGGCTACCAGATTCCAGGCTTCCGATTGGGCACGACTCATTATTTCGGCGAAGTCGAGTAGCGATCGCGAGAGCCGATCTAGTTTACTCACGACAAGCACTTGAGCTCGTCCACTCTTTACGGTGTCCAGTGCCTGGGCGAGGGCCTCTCGCCCGACGAGGGCCTTCCCGGAAACGGCCGCGTCAATAAACACTTCCTGCAACACCCACCCACGTCGGCCGACTTCAGCCTCAATGGCGGACCTCTGCGCGGCTAGACCGGCTCCGCTGTCGGCCTGCTCAGACGTGCTGACCCGAAGGTAAGCCACCGCCCTGATCGGTTCGTTTGTAGGTTTGGTCCCGCGTCGCGTCACTATACAAATATACCTAACGGACGTTAGGTATACGAGCGGAGCCGCATAGTTATGCGCTCCCAAAAAGAAGACGACCAAATGCATAACCACATGTGTGCTCACGAAGGGCGAGTGGAAAAGGCGGCTCACTCGACAACAGCGGACAGTTCCCCAAAAGTCTGAAAGGAACGTCGGTCATCCGCTCCACGTCGCCGAGCCACCGTCCACTGCGTGTCGATGAGGATCTCATCGAAGCCAGCGGCCCTGCAGGCGGCGACGGAGTCCAAGATGACTTGGTCCGACTTGCGATCGCCTGGGGTAGGCGCCATAAACCGAAGGAAAACATCGCATCCCTGAAACATCCCAAGGATCGGCCGTTCACGAAAAAGGGTCCGTCCGTCGATCGGTCGGCGAAGGCGGTCTTCAACCAGCAGGGCGACCCGCAACGGTCTCGCAATCCTGATACGCGGGCCTCCCAGCAGGTCACCAACTCCATCCGACGCCCCAGCATGTCTTGAGCCAGGAAACCCCGCCAACGAGGCCTCGCGTGCTGCCACCCGCACGGCCGCGGCAAAAGCTGGTGCTCCCTCGCCAAGTTCAAACACGGTCAGAGCTCGACCCAGCGCCGCCCGCTTCCCAGCGATCACATCCTCCACGGAGGGCGGCCAAGCTGCCAGATTGATGTCGCACGCCCTAACAAGGTCATCGAGACGCGCAACGGACGTTGATGAGGTGGTTGTGTCCCCGTCCCGAAGGACCACGGCTCCGCGACGTCTAAGGACTGCGAGCTCTACCGGCGCCACCTTGGGATCTGCGATAACAAGGAGCTGCATGTGACCAGCTCGGGCTCGGTTTAGAGCCGTTTGTATCTGTGCGAAGTATTGCAGAAGGTTTGGCTGGCCTGATGGAAGGATGACTCCGTGCGCGTCCTCCTCAAGAGCCGCCCCCACCATTGACTCAGCGCTTCCATCAGAGGGAAACAGGATATCGGCTCCCTTCTCCTTTAGCGCTTTCACGGTAACGCCGACTCCTAACCACTGATGTCCGAAAGTGGCCGGGCATGAGACAAACCGGACCGGTCGTCGCCACGACTGCATCAGCGAGACCGGACTTCGAAGGCGCCGAAGGGGGCCATCATCGCCGTATGCCTTTCTGCTGAAGGAATTTGCCCGAAGCGCCCTCAGATTCGACGAAAGGTTGAAAATAGTTTGCTGCCCCCATGGCGCACCAACGCCTGTTGCCAGAGCATCTTGTCGCAATTTGAAGCTTCGTCCTGGCCCACATGTCGGCTGGCCGAAGCGTCATAGCCTTCGCTAAAGTGGGACAGTCCGTCCATGGGACGGGCACACCCGCGGGCCGAGTGACCCTGCGACGGGGCCGCCACCGATGCGCGACTGGTTGCCGGCGATCGGGCAGCGGCAAGTGCGTCGGGGCGGATAAGCGGATCAAGAGTGTCCCTCTGCCACGGCAGTCTTGTAGCGCTCGATCCTGCCAGCTCCCGCCCCGTCTGAAAGCGCCTGTGCTACCGCCCGAGGCTCCGCCTGCATAAGAGAGCGGCTGAGTTCAGGCTCTGTTCTCTCGTAGACGGCATTCCGAGCGAGCGACAACGCTAACGGTGTCGATTCAGTCAGCGACGCTGCTACTTCCAATGCCGTGGTTTTGGGATCGTCCGATACACGACACGCCAGGCCGGACGCGAGGGCTTCCTGCGCACTTAAGCGTCGGCCAGTGAGGAACATGTCGATAGCCAAGGACTTGCCGACGGCTTCAGGGAGGAGATATGAACACCCATAGTCCGGCGCCAGCCCGATCCTGGAGAAAGGCGCCCTGAACTCCGCATCAGGGGAACAGATTGTCAAGTCGCAAGCCAGCGCGAGACCGAGCCCCGCACCAACCGCTGCGCCTGTCACCGCGGCTATCGAAGGTTTGCCGGCACCACGTAGCACCTGAACGGTTCTATGCGCTTTCCGTACCCATTCGGCCACGTGGGCACTGTCCGACTCCCTAAAAGCGCGGGAGTCGAGGTCGGCGCCGGAGCAAAAGTGGGCTCCTGCACCGGTAATAACAATCACTCGTGTTCCGGGATCTGCGACGAGACCTAATACTGCAAGCGGCAAGTCTTCGAAGAGAAGTCCGTCGTCCAAGGCATTGGCTCGGTATGCGCGGTTCACGGTTAGTAGCGAGACTCCGTCGGCACGACGATCAATTAGCAGCTCAGCCATACATCCAGGGCTCTCTAGGTCGTCGTCCGGGGCGCCGCCTCGCGAGCGGCGTTGGCGACTGTTGAGTGGCGGTACGGGTCATCAATGTGGAGATGGCTGCGGCCCTCGGAGCACGCGGCCGGGACGATCGCCCGTCGCCTCATCGTTTTCGCGAACGACCACACCCGATTTTATCGTCATGTGGTAGCCGCGCGCTCGCTGAATTAACCGCTTCCCGCCGGCGGGAAGGTCGTAAGTCATCTCGGGGGGCTCCAGGCCAAGACCATTCAAATCAATCACGTTTACATCCGCAAGAAACCCAGGCGCGAGGCAGCCTCTATCCATAAATCCATAGAGTTGGGCGGTGCGTCGAGTCTGCATAGCCACCACCTGCTCCAGGCGAAGGCGCCGCCCCCGCGCTCGATCCCGCACCCAATGAGTAAGCATGAACGTCGGAAGGCTAGCGTCACAAATTAGACCGCAGTGGGCTCCTCCGTCCCCAAGACCAAGTACGGTGGCCGGATGGTTAAGCATTTCCCCTATTGCGTCTAGATCACCGTGCGCGTAGCCAAAGATCGGCCGGTAGAGGAGTTGGTGCCCGGCTTGTTCAAGCATCAAGTCGTACGCCACTTCCAATGGATCCTGCAGAGTCCGCGCCGCGATTGCGGCTATGCTCTCTTCTGCTGCTGGCTCGTAATTGGGCGGGTTCCCGAGGGGGAAGAGCCGATCGAGGCCGCCGTTCAACATCGCTTCTATTGAGGAAGCCGGCGCTACACGTTCAGCGAGAATAGCCTCGCGAGTTCCGCGGCTTCGCAGGCGTGCAAGGCGTTCCGGGTACGGTAGTTCCGCGATCGCTTGGTAACTCGGATACTTGGCGAAGGGATGGACTGTCGATTCAAACCCGACAAGTACAGAGGTCGGCTTGCCAGCAACTTGTGGAACGAGCCACCCCCCAGTCCTGTTCGCGGCGACCCCACAGTCGATCAGCGTGCGCCAAAGTTCCGGAGCTTCATTGAGTTGGAGGACCTGGTAGGTCACCGGAATTCGTGCGCGTCGGGAGATTCCACGCATCCAACGCATTTCGTAGTCAAGGTCCCGCATGTCGCTAACCACCGAGAAGACTCGATGACCTGCGTCGCTTAGCGCGCCGCCAAGGGCAAGGAGTTCTTTCGCTTCGGCAGTTGTCCCTGCAGCCAATTCTCCATCTTTTGCTCGGTGCCCGCCCGTACGAGTGGTCGAGACTCCCACCGCCCCGGCCGAGACAGCTTGCCGCACAAGCGACACCATCTGCTCGATATCCGTTCCATTGGCAGGGGCATTGGCACCACTCTCGCCCAGGACGTACGCCCTCAACGCCCCGTGCGGCACCAGCGCGGCGACATCGACCACCCGCGGCATCCGAGCGAGCTCGTCTAGGTACTCAGGAAACGATTCCCAATTCCACGTCATGCCTTCAGCAAGCGCCGTGCCGGGAATGTCCTCGACACCCTCCATTAGCTGGATGAGCCATTCGCGACTCGTTGGCCTTACGGGAGCGAAACCCACCCCGCAGTTGCCCATGACCACAGTTGTGACTCCGTGCCAACTCGAAGGCGAGAGCTCCGGGTCCCACGTTGCCTGACCATCGTAATGGGTATGAATATCAACCCAACCGGGCGTGACAATTAGTCCGGCGGCGTCAACTTGTCTGCGACCAGCCTCGCTAACAGTACCAACGGCAACGATTCGGTCTTGGTCGATTGCGATGTCAGCGATGTATGGCGAGCAACCTGTTCCGTCGACGACGGTTCCCCCACGAATCACGAGATCGTGCATTTGATTGCTTTGGCCTTTCGGTCAACGCTCAGTCCGCTACGGCTCGAGCGGGGAAAGCGACTTATCTCGCGCACTAAGGTCATAACTGCTTTTTTCGAATTCTTTCCAGCATCAACCGCTCAAGCTACAGCGTTTAGCTCTGCGACACGAAACGATCACGTGCACCAGAGTCAGTTGCACGGTCCTTGCCATCCTCGTCGCGCATCGGCAGGGTTGGGAATTGTTCACTAATTCCGCGCTCTCCCAGAGCAACGCGTTGCAGCACGCGCTTTCCCTGAGAAAGGCTGGCGCTAGCCGGACGACCGTGCAAGACTTTCATATTGTCCCACATTAATAGGTCACCGTTCTCCCACCAATGTTCGTATACATTGGAGGGAGCCGAAAGATAAGGCAAGAGTTCCTGAATAAGGCTTTCACTGTCTGGCTCCGCGAGGGCTGGTAGTGAGTCTAAACCCATCTCGATAAGAAACAGCATCTTCTCTCCCGTGATCGGATGCTCGAAGGCGACGTCTCTCACTGTCCTGGGAAATTCGCTCGGGACATCTGCTGCGCGATTCCTCACTGCAGAGTTCAAGGGGCTCACGTGCAGCGCCTGAATTCCGTCAAGACGAGTCTTTAGTCGTTCCGGCAAGCTTCGATAGGCGCGCGTCGTGCTGGCGAAGATGGTGGACGTCTTGCCCGGCACGACATCCAACGCATGGAGAGAGATTCCTAGGTATGGCTCACCAAAGAAGATATCTGAGTGGAGAAGCAATGGGTCAGCACCCAGCGCCCCATCGGGCTCATTGGATACGACAGCCACGTCATAGTCCTGCTCGGGAGTCAGTACCGGACCCAAGACGGACATGATCTCTATCTGCCGAGGCCGCGAGATGCGCGGACCCTTGAAAACCAGCAGCGAGTAACCCTCGTAAAGCTCCTGCAGCTGTGCCTTGTCGGAGTCCGTGAAGTCCTTCGACAAGTCCGCGTCAACGATGGCCCCGAGGCTGTCCCCGATAACCGTATGGCTCCACCGATTTGTCATGAGCTCTTCCCTTCTGTCCAGGTTGCGACATGCTGCGAGACCCGCGGGTCAGGCTAGCACTTTCTCACCGTCTGTTTGGTAGATACGGACTCCCGACGCACTAGCGAGCAGCGTTGTTCCCGTGTCTCTCGGCAGGAAGGACATGGAGTGCTCCACCGACCTAGTCAGCCGTCTGCTGCATGGTCAGACCGACACCAAAGATCGGCCGCGTCAGGTAAGCGAGCTCGAGTTCGGGCGAACCTCGTCTTCCACGAATCTGGGGCGGATGCGAGAGCATCAATCCGATCCAGCGCATCGCCGAACCCGAGGGACTCCGCGCGGGCGACCGCGTCCGCCAGCTTCGGCACACCGACCACGACGCGCCAAAGCCCCTCTCCAGAGTTCTGGAGTTGGCGGGCCAACTCAGAACTAGTGTCGTCCCGGTGAGCCGGCGCGGCCAGTTCGATTCCTGCTTCCCAATCCACATAGAGCTCAACATCACCGAAGACAAGCGGGCCCTCGAACTCGAGGCCTAAGAGCTCCGTGAATTGTTGAACGGCAGCTACTAGGTTTTCTCGTTGTATAGCTATTGCCACGTGGTGAATCTGGGCAGTCACAACGGACCTCCGTGGTCGACTGAGGCGAGCTTCTGACGAGAGCGTTTCACGGCGACGGGATGCTCACTGGTCGTTCGCCCCGGGCACGGAGGACCGCCTAGACGCGGCTAGCTCGCCCTCTGGG
Source organism: uncultured Actinomycetota bacterium (assembly GCA_963737695.1). Classification (GTDB taxonomy): domain Bacteria; phylum Actinomycetota; class Actinomycetes; order Frankiales; family Frankiaceae; genus DATAZK01. The sequence goes on along the minus strand of CAVTTQ010000007.1, from coordinate 182,862 downwards.
ATGTCACCAGTGATGATTTGCGGGTCAACTGCGGGATCTGGGACAACCGCGCTAGCACGCTCGTTCAGCTCGTTCTGGCGTGCCCGCCGCGTCCCCCACACGGAGAACGCAACTGCGGCAACTAGCGCCACGCCATTGAACATGTCGTCCAACCATTGGACACCGGTCAGGAGCTGAAGTCCCTTAACTCCGGTAGCCAGCACGTAGATCGCCAGGAGCGTTCCCCATACATTAAAACGTCCTGCACGCAGCTGTGTCGATCCCAAGAAGACGGCGGCGAATGCTGGGAGTAAGAGGGCTTGACCAAAGCTAAGCGAGGGTCCAGCAATTGAGCAATAGAAGACGCCTGCTATGGCGGCCACCGTTCCAGATATGACAAACGAGATCCAAGTCCACATTCCAACTCGAACTCCAGACAGTCTGGCTGCTTCGGAGTTTCCGCCAATCGCGTAAAGGTATCGGCCGGCAGGAGTGTGATCAAGAAACCACCAAGCGACGCACGCGAGCAGCAGCATGTACAGGACGACAATCTGGAAACCAAACACTTGGCGACTAGCAAGGAGGGACCATGCCCGTGACGTGGGCGGCAATGGCTGACTTTGACCAGAGACTATGGACTGGAAAGCCGTGATCACCGTCGCCGTGCCCAACGTGCCTATGAAAGAATTAACGCCAAGCTTAACGACTAGAAATCCATTCACGACGCCTATAAAGGCGCCAAGCGCGACCGTAGCCCCGATTGCCGGCCACATTCCCCAACCGGCAGAACTCTGCAGTACAGCCACGACAACAGCGGCGAAGTTGATCCCCGCTCCGATAGAAAGGTCATAGGCTCCGGCAGCCATGGGTACCAGCAGGCCAAGCGCCAGCATTCCCACGATTGCCTTGTCCGACGCGACCGAGTGAAGGGTCCCCGTCGTGAGAAAGAGATTAGGCACCTCGATCGAAAACACGACAAAGAATATTGCCCAAAGGTAAAGACCACTGAAACGGTCTAGACCCAAGCGGTCCCACCTGACTTTCTTCATCGCTCGTCCGTCTCGATCAGATGATGCGATTTCCCGAGAATAGCCCTGGATAGGGTTGCGACAGAAATCTCTGCGCCGGAGAGACGCTGGGAAATCCGGTGACCCCGCATCACCCAAACCTCGTCGCAGACAGCTACAAGCTCGTCAGCATCCGAAGACGAGATCAGAACCGCCGCACCGGCGCGTGCCGCCTCAAGCAACTGGGCATGCAGCTCGCTTTTCGCGCCAACGTCAACACCTTGAGTTGGTTCATCGAGCAACAACACGCGGGGATGCAGTCGCAACCACTTCCCGAAAAGAATCTTCTGCTGGTTTCCACCACTGAATGTCAGCAAAGACCGTTCAAAGGCAGACTTGGGGCGAACGCCCAACCGCGCAAACCAGGATTCTGTCTCTCGTTTCTCCTTGGCTCGCCGCAACCTAAGGCCGGTCCAGAACGGACGCAGATTTGCAAGTGTTAAGTTCTCCCGCGCAGATAAGTCCATAATTCCGCCCAAAAGCTTTCGATCCGCCGGCAAGTATGCCAGACCAGCGCGTATGGCAAGGTCAGGCCGACCAGGGCCGATCAGGGACCCGTCGACCCTCACCTCGCCCATCCGTCGCGGCTGCGCGCCAAAGACGGTAGCTAGCAGGGATTCTCGACCCGACCCAGTTACGCCAGCTATGCCGATGACACTGCCAGGCATGGCTATAAAGCTAGTCGGTGCAAGCGCGGATGAACTCAGCTCGTTGACTTCAAGCACGGGCTTCATTCGCTTCCCGCAGTTACTGTTTGACCCCGAGGCCTCATCTATGCTCACGCCCAGCGGAGCTACCTCCTGCTCATTACCAATTAGCAGGGAAACGAGGGTTGAGATCGGGTGAGGCCTTCGACTCGGCGATCGGCCACCTTGATTCCGTCACGGAGAACGGTAACGGTATCGGCAACGCTGAATACCTCATCTAGTCGATGACTGACGTATAGCACAGAGACTCCGTTAGCCGCCACTCTTCGGACGATCGAAAGCAACTGGTCGACTTCATCGCTTGGCAACGTCGCAGTCGGCTCGTCAAGAACAAGTAATGTCGGCTGCGACGTCGTTTCTGGCCTGAGCGCCCGGGCAACCGCGACTCCTGTTTGCTGGGCAGCCGAGAGCCGCTCAAGGGGCGTGTCTGGATCCATATCAAGGCCAACAAGGGTCAGATCCCGATTCGCTCGACGGCGTGCCTCTTTCGCAAGAATTGTCCCAAACCTGGACGGATACCCGGAATTGAGCGACAAGTTATCGAGCACGGAAGAGCTTCCCACGAGACCAAGGTCTTGATGTACGAAGCGGCAACCGGCGGCGTGGGCGTTGTGTGCCGACCCAAGTTGTAGGGATTCTCCGTCGATGCTTACCCGGCCGCCCGGGTCTGGCCGGTGGTACCCGGCCAGGACCTTTATAAAGGTCGACTTTCCGGAGCCGTTCTCGCCAACCAGAGCCCGGATCTCGCCCGCCTCGACGCTCAAGGAGAATCGATTGAGAGCGACTTGGCCTTCGAATGTCTTCGATACCTCCTCGACCAGAAGGCGCGGACCGCGACCACCGGTCGAGAAGGTATCAACCACGAAGACTCCAATGTTCAAAAGGGAACACGACAGGAGAACGTTTGTCAGCCCACGCCCCAAAGTGCCTTGAACTGCGCGGGGATGTCCTTCGGTAGATCCGAAGAATGCTGGTTGGGCGTACCGATGTTTTGAGCCGTGAGCAGCCCCTGCGGTACCCCGCCACCATCCGGAAAGACCGGCAGTCCCGCCGATGTACGAAGTGCAACGTCCACGGCCATCCAGCCGAGGATTTGGGCCGGGAGCAGTGTCCAAGCGCTGGTGTCTCCGGTCACGAGCCCCTGAAGGTCGGCCAACGAAGGCGAACTGCCGACGATCTTGACTTTGTTAATGCCCGCAGCCTTCAATGCGGCTGGCAGTCCAGTGATGTACGCACCATCTGCCAGGCTTACATAATCGATGGACGTATCGCGTTGCAACGCTGAGACGATCGCGGGAGTGGCGCCTCCGCCAGTGAGCTGCGCCACCGTCAGGTCAAGTTCCTTTTGCGAACATCCGTCGCAACCAGAACTTAGGGTGCTCTTGATGGCTGCGGTCATATCTGTGAATGCACCGATATCTGGCGCCGTCGCAATTAGGAGCTTCCCGCTACCATTTGAATCTGCGACTACCCAATTGGCCAACAGCTTGCCCGCCATTGCGGTGTCGCTGGCGCAGTCAAGGCATGCCTTGACGGGGCCTGTGATGTTCGTGCTTCCCACAGCAATCGGGATAATCGCGACTCCAGCCTTCTGATAGGCGGGGAGCACGCTTTTCCAGACCACGTCAGGAACACCGGAAAAGACAACCGCCACAGGCTTGAGCGCTAGCGCGTCCTTCAGAGCCGAGACAAGAGTGGCTGGATCGGCTATCTGAAACGGTCGTGTGACCAGCTTCCAATCTACGGATTGCGTAGCCGCATCCATCTCCTGCTTAACTGTCACGCAGGCTGGATCGTCGCATTGAAGGAAGACGACAGTCTTGCCAGGCGTCGGCTTAGACGGCAGTTGGGAAAGCTCCTTCTCGGTTACTTGTGTCGGTGTCTGCAGGTACTGCTTAACGACTACCTGCGCCGCCGCGACCTGAGGCGACGCGCTGCCCGAGGCTTTAGATGATGGGCCCGAGCTCGCTCCTGCCGTTGAGGATGAGGAGCTGCTTCCGCAGGCGGCAGCACCGAGGGCGAAGGCCAAGCCAGCCGCTAACACCGCGCTGGCTCGACGGGCTTTTCTAGGAGTTGACGTCACTGTTCCTCCCACGTCGCGGTGCCAAAGTGGCATCCGAGGGATGAACTTAGGCCAGCTCCGGAGATTTTGCAACCAAACGTTTGGTAGAACTTGAAAAAAGATGGTGTCCCGCTCGGGTGGGGCATGCTCAACAGGCGCAGCGATGGATGCGCCCGGGAGCCGTGCAAGGGCTGGTCGTGCCTCTGCACTAAGAGGAACTGAGAATGCCCACAACGCACGAGTTGCCGTCGAGTCCTCCGACCCCACCGCCAAGGGTTTCGATCATGCCTACCCTCGCGTCCGAAACCTGGCTATGGCCCGCTTCGGATCTGAGCTGTCGGACGATCTCGCCTAACTGAGCCGTTCCAGTCGCGCCAAGTGGGTGACCCCTCGCCAAGAGGCCACCAGAGGGATTAACCGGACTCTTCCCTCCCAGCCAGGTGTCACCCTTGGCGACCAATTCGCCTCCGCGGCCCTCAGGCGCAAGTCCGATCGCTTCTGTCGTCACGATTTCACCGATTGTGAAGGCATCGTGTACTTCGAAGACGTCGACGTCAGTCACTGGAATGCCGGTCTCCTCGTACGCCGCCCTGGAGGTCCCCCTGGTCAGCTCGTAACCCCACGCATGGTCGCTGCCAGCTCCCCACAGGCCGCCTGTCCGAAAGCTTGTCGTTCGCAGTCGGATATCACGGCTTCCACGCCGACGTGAACCGACGATCGCGGCGGCGGCTCCGTCTGCAATCCCGCAACACTGCAGGAGCGTGAGCGGATCGGCGACCAAGCGTGAGGTCAAGACTTCCTCTACCGTCAGCTCGGCTCCGTACGCCGCGCGAGGGTTCTGTGCGCCGTGTCGGTGGTTTTTCACGGACACAAGTGCGAGTTCTCGATTTGTTAGCCCATGTTGCTCTGAGTAGCGAGTAGCGGACATCGCATACAGCGCTGGAAGCGCGAGTCCAGATCGGCCTTCCAGGTCTCGTTGTTCCACCGGGATCGGGCCGTTGAATCGTGAGGTCAGATGCTCGACCCCAAGCACGAGAACCGCACCGTAACGGCGGCCCTCTACCGCCAGCCTCGCTTCATGGAGTGCCACGCTCGAACTTGCGCAGGCGCTCTCGTATGACAACACGGGAACGCCCGTAATGCCTAAGCCCACCAGGCACCGCTGCGCGACACCCGGTTCGCCGAAACAGCTACCGACGTATACGGCGTCGATTTTGTCGACGGCAGCATCCCTTAGTGCTTCTTGGACTGCCGTCCATGCCAGCTCCGCGGTGGAAACGGTGGGCTGTTTCCCGAACCGCGACGTACCGATCCCCCAGATCCACGCGCTCACCAGACGCGCACAGCCCAGCAATCGTCTGCGCCCGATTCCACCGGTGTCGCCACCAGTCGAAGTCGACTTCCGAGGGGCACTCGCGCAGGCTGCTCTTGCTGGATCCTCACAAGAACGCGCGGTCCCCCATCGAGATCCAAATACCCAAGTGTGTAGGGGAAGGGACGTCCTTCCATTGGAACTCGGACAACGGTCGATGACCACACGGTCCCAAAGGGACCGTATTCCTCGGCTTGAAGGTCTCCCCCGCAAGCTGGGCACCGCGGAACCGGTACTGCCAACGGCCTATCGCAGGCAAGGCACCTTGCGCCTGCCACACGCGCTTGTCCATCTCTCACGCTGATTTCCGGTCGTGGGTCGGGCAGCCCACAACCACTAGTTGACGTCACGGTCGCGGCCCCGCCAATAGGTCCTGCGGAGGGCTTTCTTGTCGATCTTTCCGAGTGGTGTCTCGGGCAGGCTGTCCACAAAATCGACCGACTTCGGGCGGGCATAAGCGGCGAGGCGAGGCCTCGACCAGTCGATTAGCGCGCCAGCTTCTAGATCAGCATTTCGCACAACGACCGCGTGTACCGACTCGCCCCAGTCCTCATGCGGTATGCCAATAACCGCCACGGCTAGGACGTCTGGATGCTGACCTAGCGCGGCCTCGACTTCTCGGCAGTAAACATTCATGCCGCCGGAGATCACCATGTCTGCCCGACGATCTTTAAGGTAGAGGTACCCATCCTCGTCTTGCAGACCCACGTCGCCTGTTCGTATCCATGCCCCGACGAACTTCTCTGCCGTAGCGGCTGGGTCGGCGACATATTCGCGCATGACGTAGTCGCTTCGCAGACACACTTCACCTATCGTTCCAGCCGGGACAGGGACTGCCCGCTCATCAACTACCCGTACATCGCAATTGATTGACGCCTGCCCACACGATTCGAGCAGTTTGGGACGTGCGAGGTCATGGTCTCGCTTCGCAAGCCGCGTCCCCCAGTTCGGACATTCGGTTTGCCCGTACAACTGAACAAAAATCGGCCCGAAGACTGCGAGCGCCCTGCGAATCCGGCTCGGTGCAATCGGCGCTGCGCCATACACAATCGTGTCAAGCGAATCGATTTCGGAAAAGACACCACCGTCCATGGCGTCAAGCAGTCGGTAGATCATCGTCGGCACAAGAAATGCCCAGGTGATGCGGTGATCCTGAACGAGCCGCAAAGCTGCTGCCGGGTCGAAGCTCCGTGTCAGCACAATAGTCGCTCCCCGTAACAACGCGGTCTGCGCGAACAGTCCGGCAGCGTGGGCGAGCGGTGTCATCAATAACAGTCGCTCGTGCTGCCTGATCTCGGCTTCCAGCATCTGCGTCCGATGGAGTGCAACTGTGGAGGCTTGCGTGTGAAGGACGCCTCTCGGGCGGCCGGTGGTCCCACCGGTGTAGTAGATCGCTGCCGGGGCGTCCGAATCGACGGCAGGTGAGTTGCCGGCTAACCGTTGTTGTTCCCGACGTGCCTTATTGACCGACGTCTCCATTCCGGGTAACCGTGCTGAACTGCAGCCGTTCGAATCCTTGGAACCACCGATCACGAACCTGAGGACGGGGGACGCGTCAACACTGGCTTCAAGCAGGTCCGCTCGTTCGGGATCTACGATCACGGCGGCTGCAGCGCAATGCCCAAGAATGAAATGGATGGTTGTTGGAGGAAGAAGGTCGTTGATAGGGACTTTGACTGCCCCTAGTAGCGCAAGCGCCACGTCACACGCGATGAATTCCGGGGAGTTTCCGATCAAGAGGGCAACGACAGTTCCTGGGCCGATGCCGACTTTTGCAAGTTCAAACGCGATGGCCTTGGACCAGTCCTCGACGTCTCGATACGTGAACCGTCGGCCCGTCGTTGGGTCCTCGATCGCCGCGCAATTGGCGTTGACCCGCAGACTTCTCTCGTACAACGGTCCCAACACGTCTGTGGGCACCAGCGCACCGGAGAGTTGATTGAGCGACTGGAGCGACATCACGAAGACTCAGCTCTCCAAGTTGTCGATGAAAGTTCGCGTGCCCTCTGCCTCAGGTCACCCTTGGCGACTTTGCCGAGGGCCGTTTTCGGGAGTTCAGGAACGAGCTCAATCAAGTCGGGAACCTTGAATCGCGCAAGTTTCTCGCGACAGCTGTCGACGAGCGCGGCGGCGTCGATGGGGTGCTCAACAACCGCAAAGGCCACAATTGTCTCATCGCCAGACTCCTCGAGCTTCCCAACCACTGCCGCTTCGACCACGCCAGGGAATTCTTGCAGTACTCTCTCTACCTCAGCAGCAGATACGCTCTCGCCGGACCTCTTGATCATGTCCTTCTTGCGATCCACAAAATAGAGATATCCATCCTGGTCCGATCGACCGATATCCCCAGTATGAAGCCAGCCATCTTGAATGGCCTTGCTGGTGGCAGACGCATTTCGCCAATACTCAAGCATCAGAGTTACTCCGGGCACCCCACGCACCAACAGTTCGCCGTCGCTGCCAATAGGAACATCAACACCATCGTCGTCGATGATCCGGACCTCATAGCCCTCGGCCGCCTTTCCGAGAGAAGGCCACCTATGCTCCTCGTGCAGTGGCTCGATGTAAGTGTTTCCGACTCCTTCGGTGGTACCGGACTGGGCGCGGATAATACCGCCGACTAAAAGCGCGAATCTTTCCTCAAGCGCCGGTGTTACAGCCTGACCGTAGGCGATCAATCGCACTGTACGCTGATCAAGTTCAGTGCGCGTCTCATTCGATAGAACCATGCGAATGTGCGCACCCGCAATTGTGATGACCGTCGCCCCAACAGCCATCAAATCATCGGTATAGCGACGTGCGCTAAACGAGGCACCGACCGCCGCGGTGGCTCCAGCCGCCATCGCGGGCAACAAAAAGGACGAGAAACCACCGACGTGGAAGAAGGGGAGGTGGGAGAAGACCACATCGTCCGGTTTTAGCTCCCAGGCCCGAGCCATTCGGTGACCCTCATCGACAAGGCACCGGTGGGAAAGCACTACCCCCTTCGGCGCAACTTCCGTACCAGATGTGAACGTGATTAACACCGGGCTCATGGGATCAAGCGCGACATCAACAGCGATCTCTGCCGGAACTCCCGATATCTCGCTCCCGTCGAGCTTGAAGAGGCCGGCCTTCGTGGCGGCAAAATCAATTGCCGCTGCAGCGAGACCCTCGTGTCTTCGAGTCTGAGAATACGACGGTGGAATCCAGGCTGTCGATCAGCTGCGAGATTTCCCCTGGGGTAAGCCTCACATTAAGTGGAACCATTATCGCGTTCACGCAGGCGATCCCGCCAAAAAGAGCGAACAGCTCAATCGAACTGTCAGCGAGTACTACAACACGCGCTCCGGACGCGACCTCAAGCTCCCGAAGACGTACGGCCCAACGTTTGGCCCGCTCCACGATAGCGCGCCAGGAGCATCGCTCCACCGCGCCAACACGATCAACTGTTAGTAGATCGACACCCCGCTCGGCCTGGGAAACGAACATTGTCCAGATTGTCGCCTCGGGTGAATGCCCGTCATTAATCTGCACGTGGAACCTCAGCGCTCGCCATTAAGCAGGCCAAACATGTTCCCGTTGAGCACCTCGTCTTTTTGATCACCCATCGCGGCAGCCACCCTATCTGCGTATCCGCGGGGCGAGGCGGCACCCTCGGGATGTGGATAGTCGGAGCCACAGATGACTCGTTCGGAGCCGATCGTTGCGCACAGCGCGGGTACGTCCTCCTCCACGAACGGACTCACCCAGATGTGCTGCTTGAACAATTCGCTGGGCAAGGCATTAACCTTGCCGTAGGTTTCTTTCCCGTTTGAATGCGAGGATGCGCGACCGTAAGTCTGTCGAAACGCCTTGTCCATGTTCTTGAGTGCCGGGCCCACCCACGAAGAGCCGTTCTCAATGCTAAGAACGCGAAGCTTCGGGAACCGTTCGAACAGATTGTGGAAGATCAGCGCCGCGATCGTGTCGGTGATCGGTCGTTCCGCGTTACACGTGAACCACTGGAACCCAGACATATTGTGAAGGCGCGGCGTTGTAGACTCTCCCCACTGAGCGGCGAAACGCCCCGCGAACACTGCGTCTGCATCACCGACATGAAATGCCACAGGAATCCCGGATTCGTTTAAACGGGACCACACTGGGTCAAAGGCCGGATCCGCCGGTGATTTCCCGTCGACGGGGGCCGGTCTGACATACACAAGGCGGGCACCCTCAGCTAGCAATCGGTCTAGCTCAACTGCTGCCGCGGCGGGCGACGCGAGCGAGAGGATTGGCACACCATAGATTCGACCATCATCGCCGTATCCCCATTCTTCCTGGATCCAACGGTTGAATGAGCGCACATTTGCGTAGAGCACGTCAGGCTCACTTTCGAGGCCGTGCTCGACGACGACGCCGATCGTGGGTAGCATAACCGCCGCTGGCACGCCCTCCCTATCCATATGAGCGAGTCGGGCCGTCTTCTCAATGAACTCTGGGAAGTCGCGTGCGCTAATCCCCTCTTCCGCCATGTCTGTCCGCGAATGGACGCGGCCTTCATAAAAATCGTTTAGTGCTCCCGGGGGGGCAGTATAGTCAATGTGCCAGCTCGATACGAATGGGAGCCGTTGAGAACCTGAATAGACCCGGGCAATTCCGTCTCGACCCACTTCTGCGCGGATCGCCCGGTCCTTGTACGCGGATTCAATGTGACGTTCAAAGCAATCATGAGTCTCATAGTAGTGTTGGTCTGCATCTACAAAGGGAGTCCTTTGGTTCAATTCTCTCGCCTACCTCGGTGACATTTCTGCGCCTTTTGGAGTCGATGCTGACGATGTGGCAAGGTTCGCGACTCAGTCGTCCACCGTAAAATGTTTGATGGCCAGTATGTTGGGTGCTCGCCTTTCGGCCCAGACGGCATGGACCCGCCGCCCGGCGTAAAGCTCCTTGCGAGCCTGATCCTGCTGACCGAGATCAATCCCGCCGATAAAATGCATCAGTTGGGTATCCGTACCGTCGATGTTGATGGCGCCTACCGCGTAGGGCGCCTCAGGACCGCCCTGGAAGCCCTGGTAGACAATCGTTGACGCGCCTAGCGTCCCCACCGGCTCCACTTGCAGCCACTCGTTGACTGCCTCATAGCAATGCTCGCAATAGCTTTGGGGCGGAACAAAGGTTCTGTCGCACCTTGTGCACGTCGTCGCCCACAACTGCTTTTGCTCCAAGCCGTGCATGAAGCGGGTCCACGCCACTCCCAATCGAACCTTGTAGTCGATCTCCCAGTGCACATCGTGATACAGCGCTCCTCCAGCAGTTTCGCTAGGCACGAAGAATCTTCCTTCCGGCTCGTCTTTGACTGTCGATTTAGCCTCTGGAGAGGCTCTCCAGCACCGTGAGAGTGTGGAACTGAAAGAATGTGCCGCCCATGCTGTGCGCGAGCGCTCTCCGGGCCGGTCGCACCTGAAGATCGCCTGCTGCTTGGCCCATGAGCTGGAGGGCAGCGTAACCGACTGGAGATAGTTGCCCCCCAACTCCCGAATTCGTGCACTGGATGCCCCCGGAAACGTTGACGGGGAGTGCGCCGTCATAGCGAGTAGCACCGCGGCGGAAAAGCTCGGATGCTGTGCCGTATTCAGCAGCGCCAACAGCCTCCATCAACATGAACTCATAGGGAGCATAAGGGCAAAATAACTCAAGTAAATCAAAGTCCGACCGGGCGTCTTCAATATGGGCGTTTTGGTAAACCCGGTCGGCTAATATCGACAGTGCCTCAAAGGCTGCGAAATCACCGCGCGTACCTCCTAAGTAACCATCGCTAATGGAACCGTATGCAACGAAGCGCACGGGCGGATTGGGGCCCGACAAGGCCAGATCCTCACGTTCGACGAGAATTGAACAAGCGCCAGACGATACTGGGCAAATCATTCCAAAACGAAGAGGCAGGGCGACTTCGCGATTTGCTAATTCAGCGGACATCGCCTCCCGCAAATGAGCATACGGGTTGTGGGCGGCATTCTCGCGGTTCTTTTCGGCCACAGCTTGGAAGTCGGAATCGGCAAGCCCATATCGCGCCTGGTATGCGGATGCGAAGAATGCACCCATGTGAGTGGCTCCCATACCGAGCGGCTGTTCCATGATCATCGGCGAGTTGGTGTTGATCACTGCCTGGAGATCAACTGGGCCGTCAAACGTGGGTGGCCCGACGCACAAGATCCGGTTGAAAGCACCCGAGCGCACAAGGGTTGCCGCGTGATTCGCAAGGTGGCCGCCTGAAGTTCCGCCAGTACTAATCGAGAAGATCGGCGTCGACGGCGGTAGGCCGATCTCCAAGCCCAGCGTCTTGGATGAGACGTTGGAGGCTTCGAAGCCGGCGATGTCGCCCCACATAACTGCGTCGACGTCGCGTCGTGATCTCCCGGCGTGTTCGAGGGCTGAATCGACAGCCTGTCGACAAAGCTCGCCCTTTGATTTCGTCTGTCGTCGGACTGAGGTTGCCTGCGTAAAGCCGACACCGCTGACCGTCGCATGACCCTTCACATCTGCTCCACTACAAATACGGACGAGGTCGCGCTCATGAGTCCCGCAAGGCTGTCCACCGAATGGACCAGAGCCTTGGCGGGTTCCTTTTGGCTTCGGTTGTCGGCAAGAACATCCAGGGCCTCAAGTAGCCGCAACATGCCGTTCGCGAGGCCGGGATAGTTCGCCCTGACACCACCGAACTGATTGACCCGTTCAGACGGGTAATCGCCTGGAACTGCAAGCGCCGCCAAGATGGGTTTCGTCAGGGCAGGGGTCATATCAGTCATGGAGACAGCCACCAGTGCTTCGTCGAAGCGTTCCAGCCCAGCGGCGGAAAGTGCGCGAGCCGTGGCCGTCGAGGTCGAGAGTGCTGGCTGGTCGAGCCACCCGCCCGCCGCGAGCGAGCCGGACGTGCAAGTCGACCACCCGGTAAGTCGCCCGCGCGCACGGGGAACGCGGCGGCCTCGGGGCTCAGACGTAATGATCATCGAACCCACCGCGGCTGTCTGCGCGGGCAGCATCGGAATGGTGAGGGGGGAGGCGACGGTCGGGGCTGAGAGAACCTCCTCTAATCCAAGAACGGGTCGGGACGCGCCGCGGGAACGGTCCGCCAGGGCCAGATCTCTCGCAGTCTGTTTGGCCATCTCTCGAATCGTCACGCGCCCGGTGTCCACGCAGCGGGCGGCGTGCATAGCAAGGTTGCTCGTTGTGGTGACGCCCACAGGCCGATCCAGGTGTGAGTCAAACGTGTAGCTGCTTACGAGCTCTGACAACTGCCAAAGGGATGACTCGTCGGTACTACCGATCTCGGGAACACTGATGGCGACGACGTGAGCCACCTCGGCTTGGCCAGCTCGAATGCTTTCGGCGGCAAATAACAGGGCAGTGGAAACGTCGCCCTCAACTCGAAGCTCTTCGCTCAGATATCCAGCCGCCGCTGGCGCCGTAAGCGCGTTCGAGATGGACCGACCGTCATACAGATCTAGAGAGGTCAAAACGGTCAGATCGATCTCATGTCTGCGAAGGCCAGCGTCCCGAAGCGCTGCGGAAGTCGCGCTGAACACCAGCTCATCGAGCTGCAGTTCCACACCCGACTGCACTGGAAGCCAGCCCACTCCTGCCACGACCACGTCACTTCTCATCCAGCAGCCCTTCGCATATCGCCAACCTACCGTTAGTTTGAATTCTTCGCAACCGATCGAAGGAGATGCGTATGACTCAGCAAGCCGTAAGCGCACATGTCCCGCTCGACCTGGAAGTCACGACGGCTGACCCGGGCGTCGCCATTCTCCGAATCAAACGCGGTCCCCACAACTTCTTCGACGCAGACCTCATCAGGCGGGTCGCGGATCAGTTGTTCGCCTTGGGACAACAGACGGATATCCGCGCCGCGGTCCTGTGCAGCGAAGGAAAGAACTTTTGCGCCGGCGCGGACCTGTCTGTTCAGGCACCGCGCCCTTCCAGTTCGGAGGATCTTTACCATGAAGCCGCGCGCCTGTTCGCCCAGCCTCTCCCAATGATCGCAGCGGTTCAAGGCGCGGCCGTCGGCGGCGGGCTTGGTCTGGCTCTCAGCGCCGACTTTCGGGTCGCAGGACCGAGCTCACGCTTTTCAGCCAACTTCGCCCAGCTAGGCTTCCACCACGGATTCGGGCTAACGCTGACATTGCCCCGAGCCGTGGGTCAACAAAAAGCGAGCGAACTCCTCATGACCGGCCAACGGATCAACGGCAACGCCGCATTTGAGTTAGGCCTCTGCGACCGTTTGGTAGATGACGAAAACATCCTTCCCGCGGCGGTCGGGTTCGCGCACGAACTCGCCGCTTCGGCCCCCCTTGCAGTCGCGGCGATACGCAGGACGCTCCGTCGTTCGCTGGTCGAACAAGTTACTGCCGTCATGCGAAGCGAGGCGAGAGAACAAGAACGACTGGTTTTGACCGACGACTGGTTGGAAGGCACCGCAGCCGCGCGGGAGCGTCGATCCCCACAGTTTCGAGGCAAATAGCTTCAGGCGCCCAATGAGTCGATCAGGTGCTCCGTTACGCTGACCATGTTAGGGATTGCGTCCCCGTAGCGGACCATTCTCGCATCTTTCGTCTCCCCCCGCGCCGCTCGATGCGCAAGCTGTTGGAGCACGATGGTCGTCCGCCACGAAGCGAAGGCCACATACCAAGGCAACATGGAGACGTCATGCTGGGACCGCTCCGCGTAGGTTGCTATTAGCTCGTGGCGGCTGATGAGACCCACTCCCTCGAGACCGGGAAACAGGACCTTACTGCTTTCGCCAGCAACGGACTTGTCGGGCCAATAGTTAACCAGAGTGCCAACGTCGACGAGCGGATCGCCAACTGTTGCCATGTCCCAATCCAATAGAACTCGGACCGAGTCGGGGTCACCAGGCGCGAAGAGACAATTATCGAGCTTTAGATCATTGTGAATTATCGAGACAGAGGCCGACTGAGGTTTCGACGAAACCAGCCTCTCGTGCAGAATCGACATCCTTTGTGAAGTGTCGTCACGGCGAACTAGCTCCCACCGCCGCTGCCATCCCTTAAGTTGGCGGTCTACAAACCCGGAACCGCGGCCGAGCCCTGCCGCCTCAAACATGCTCGCGTCGACCGCATGCAGTTCGGCAGTCGCGCCGGCGAGGGCTCTGGAGACTCGACGTCCGATCTCCGAATGATGACGCATCTCATTTGGAATGGTGTTTCTGACCGCTACACCGGGGACGTACTCCATAACGAAGAATCGGGCGCCGGCCACCGAATCATCCAGGCAGAGGTGGACGGGTCGCGCCACACGAGTGAACACAGGTTCAAGCACTTCGAGTATCCGGAATTCACGTTTCATGTCGTGAGCGCCAGGGGCGATGATTCCGAATGGTGGCCGACGAAAAACCAGTTTGCGGTCGTCAAACTGCAAAAGATAGGTTAGGTTAGCCGAGCCGTTGGGAAACTGAAGGACTTGCATTCCCGATGGAAGATCTAGGTGTTGGCGAAGATACCTTTCAATCGTGAGCCAATCCAGATCTTCGCCCTGCCTGACTGGCGCGACTTCGGCCGATTCTTCTTCCGGCGCCAATTCGGTTTCGGAATCGTTCACCGGTAGCCGCCATCGACCGCGAGCATCGCACCAGTTGTGTAGCTGGCGGAGTCGCTCGCTAGATAGAGTGCCGCGCCAGCGATCTCATTGGGTTCGCCTATTCGCTGGAGCGCGGCATCCCGTTTTTGCTTAGCTAGCACCTCCGGCATGTCCCAATGGTTGCTGATGTCTGTTGAGAACGGTCCGGCAACAATACAATTCACTCTAACGGTCGGCCCGTACGTGCGCGAAAGGCCTATCGTCAGAGATTGCAAGCCAGCCTTGGCCGCTGCATAAGGGACTTCGCTGGCAGTGGGTAAGTTCGCGGCCGAACTCCCAATATTAATGATCGCACCGCCTCCCTGCTCTACCATGCGGCTTGCCACTAGGACACTGAGTCTGAAGGGCCCTTTCAAGTTGACAGCGAGAACCTTGTCATACTCAGCTTCTGTGATGTGTTCTAGGGCATCGTAGGGCGGCGAGATTCCTGCGTTGTTAACTAGCACATCGCAGCGTCCACACTCGCGGTAGACGCGGTCAACTAAAACTTCAATTTCGTTCCAGTTCCCCACGTGACAAGGGAAGGCCAATGCGCGGACCCCACACTCATGGGCAATCGCCTCCGCCACCCTGCCGCAGGCTTCCGCTTTTCGACTTGATATCACTAGATCGGCGCCAGCTTGTGCATAGGCACGAGCAATCTCGTATCCCAAACCCCGCGTCGAACCCGTCACCAGTGCGACTTTGCCGACTAAAGAGAATCGCTTGGCGATCTCGGACGGTCCGGTCTGGGCGACCACATCATGATCACTCACCGAATCCCCTATCTGCGCGACCATTGAGGCGTTGAGAACGAAGTTCCTTGCGGCCGAGGGACATCTGGTGCACCTCATCGGGACCGTCGGCAATCCGCAACATCCTCGCCGTCCTCCACAGCATGGCCAGCGGGAAGTCTTGGCTTACACCCGCGCCGCCATGGGCCTGGATGGCTCGATCTACGACCCACTCCGCCATCCGCGGCACCGCGATCTTGATCGCCTGAATCTCGGCATGAGCTCCCTTATTGCCGACCGTATCCATTAGCCAGGCCGCTTTGAGCACGAGAAGCCTGTGCATTTCAATTCTTAGGCGGGCTTCGGCCACCCACCCTTGGATTACTCCCTTCTCGGACAGCGGTCCGCCAAACGCCAGTCTTTCGTCCACTCGTTTGCAGAGCAGAGAAAGCGCTCGCTCCGCCATGCCAATGGCCCGCATGCAATGATGCACCCTGCCTGGCCCGAGTCGCGCCTGCGAAATAGCGAAACCGGCACCCTCTTCGCCTAGAAGGTTGCCGACCGGCACGCGTACCTCGTCGAACGTGATTTGGGCATGCCCCCCGTGGACCGCATCGTCATTTCCGAACACGCTCAGATGTCGATTGACCGTAACGCCTGGCGTATCGCGTCCCACTAAGATCATTGACTGCTGTCGTTGCGGCGACTCCGATGGGTCGGTCTTACCCATCACGATTAGCAGTTGGCATTCTGGTCGCATAGCACCGGACGTCCACCACTTCGTTCCCGAGATCACATACTCACTGCCAACTCTTCTGATGGCGGTGGCGATATTTGTGGCATCCGACGAGGCGACCGCCGGCTCTGTCATGCAAAATCCTGACCTGATGCGGCCGTCCAGCAGCGGTTGCAGCCACTTCTCTTTTTGGCGATTGGTTCCAAAAAGCTCTAGTAGTTCCATGTTGCCGGTGTCGGGCGCCGAGCAGTTCATGGCCTCGGGGCCGATCTCTGGGCTGTGGCCCATCATCTCGGCAAGCGGGGCATATTCGAGATTGCTGAGTCCCGCGCCCCGATCGCCTGGGAGGAACAAGTTCCATAACCCTTCGGACTGTGCCCGTCTCTTGAGCTCCTCAATCACGGGGCGTTGCTCCCAAGGTCGGCCGGCCGCAGTCAACGCTTGGCTTTGTTCGTGGAGCTGCGCTTCCGACGGGAGAACTTCCTCATCCATGAAGGTCTGGACACGAAGTCGAAGCTTGTCGGCAGAAGCAGGCAGTCTGAAGTCCACGGGGCTCCTCGTTATTGGTAAGGTCCAGGGAGTCTACCAATCGTTCGGTTGGTTGGGTTGATTGTAGGTACAACGATGGCCGTGCTCCTCCAGCCTGAAACGACACCTGAGGCAGGCAAGGTGAGCCTCGCTTTGGATGGCGACGTGGCGTTGATGACCATCGACCGCCAGGCCAAGCTCAACAGCTTCACACTGGAAATGGTGCGCGAGATCGAGCGCCTCTCCGGAGAGGTTGGAAGGGACGAGAGCATCCGCGCTCTGGTGGTGACAGGAGCAGGCGACCGTGCCTTTTCGGCGGGCGGCGATCTTTCGTCGCTTTTGCCGGCCACGGTGAATGCGGGTGTTGACCTCGTCAATCCGGACCCGTCCCGACGGTTCTTCAGCGACGTGTTCAAACCCGTCATCGCGGCGGTCCGGGGAGTCTGCATCGGCGGAGGACTAGAGCTACTGCTAGGCACAGACATCCGCATCGCTGGACAAGACGCGAAATTCGGCCTGGGCGAAGTCAAGTGGGGGCTGATCCCCGGTGCCGGTACACATGTACGACTGCCCCGTCAGATCCCATGGGCGATCTCAATGGAACTACTACTGACTGGCGAGTCAATTGACGCGCCGCGGGCCCACAGCGTTGGCTTGATCAACCGTGTGGTAGAGCCTGGCCGAGTCCTTGACACTGCCCTTGATATGGCACACATGATCGCCCGAAATGGACCAGTAGCCGTCCAGACAGCCAAGGAGATCGCCGTGCGAGCGTTAGCGTTGACCCCTGGTTTCGAACTTGAACATGCGCTCAACTCGCGCGTCCTTCGGAGCGTCGACGCGCAGGAAGGGCCCGCCGCCTTCCTCCAGCGCCGTCAGCCGCACTTCGAGGGGCGCTAACGTAACGTGGTCTTTGATATATCGGTCCATGATCGTCTCGGACAACCGTCAGCTACAACTTGCGCGCCTGATAAGGCATGCCGGTACTAGGGGGCATCGTGGCAGCTGGAAAGCAAAAAAAATCTCTCAGCCGAGCTCCTGAAGTTCTGAACCTCGCCGCCAAGCTGTTCTACGAGCAAGGTTACGACGCGACGTCGGTTCAAGACATTGCCGACGCCTTGGGCATCCAGAAGGGGAGTCTCTACTACTATATCGATACAAAAGAGGATCTACTCTTCGCGATCGTCAATGAAGCACATGACGCAAGTGAAGAGAACGTGCGAAAGGCTCGCGCATTGGAAACGGATTTGATGACGAGGATCCGGCGCTTTCTTTCCGACCACGTAGATATTCTAATCGGGCAGCAGATAAAGTTCGGGGTCTACCTTCGCGACTTTCGATCACTAAATACTAAACGAAGAGCTCAAGTCGCCAGACGGAGGCACGAGTACTCCAGCTACTTACAGGAACTGATTGCCGAGGGCCAGGATACAGGGCTCTTTGCCGCCGATTTGATGCCGCACCTGGCCGCCTTTGGAATCCTCGGAATGCTTAACTGGATATATGAGTGGTACCGCCCGGATGGCTACCTCACTGGGCAAGAGATCCGTGACGGGCTCGTCGAGAGCGCAATTCGCTGCCTCCTGCCGCGGCAAGATGCTCACGCCCCTAGCCTTTCAGCCAGGAGCAATCTCTGAGCAGCAGGATCTCCGAGGAAGAGTTCAGATGATTTTGCTCGCCGGTAGTAAAGATGAGCCGGGTGTTCCCAAGTGAACCCAATTCCTCCGTGGATCTGAATGTTCTCTGTTGCGGCGGACGCGAATGCTTCAGAGCTCAGCGCTTCGGCGAGTGGTGCCACTATGCTTAGATCATCGATCGACTCGGTGGCGCACCATGCTGAATAGTTTGCGGCTGCGCGGGCTAGTTCAATGTCCACCAGCATCTCCGCACATTTGTGCTTTATTGCCTGAAAAGAGCCGATCGACCGTCCGAATTGGATTCTGAGCTTTGCGTAGTCGGAAGCCATTTCTAGACATTTTTGAGCTCCCCCGATTTCCTCCGCCGCCATTGCCGCCGAGGCATAATCCAGTACACGCGAAATGATCTTGAGGCCGTCTCCTTCTGAGCCGACCAGCTCAACCACGGAGTCGTTAAAGGTGACCTCCGCTAATTTGCGCGTGCGGTCTAGGGTTTGAAGTGGTCGAGCCGCATAATGACTCGTCCCTGCACGGGCAGCAAAGAGTGAGGGACGTTGCGCATTAGCAAGGACCAGGATCAGATCGGCCTCACCGCCGGACAGCACATACGATTTGACGCCAGTCAATCGCCAAGTGCCATCGGTGTCTTGTCGCGCGTTGGTATGGATAACAGGGTTGCTCCAAGCGCCGTCGCGCTCGACAAAGGCGACTGTTGCGACACTCGCTCCAGAAGCGATTGGCGGCAGATAGCGCTCCATCGCCGCGGCGTCCTTCGATTCGAGCAAGGCTCGGGCGGCCAGCACGGCTGTCGCCATGTATGGCGAACACAGGAGTGCACGACCCATTTCTTCGAGCACCACGGCTTGCTCGAGTGCGCCAAAACCGGCGCCGCCCAATCTTTCAGGGATGATCATTCCCTGCACGCCCAGTTCAATCGCCATCTGCTTCCAAACGGCGTGATCGTAGCCGTGTTCGGTAGCCATGAGCGACCGAACCGCAGTCTCGGGTGACTGAACATCGAGGAAATGGCGCATCACCTTCCGTAGCTCATTGAGCTCGGGGGCGAGGACCGCCCGCCAGGCGTCACCGTTCGCCTCGCCGAGACGGTTGATAAGCGCGTCGCCGTCTATGCCATTCATACTGATAACAATCCTCTTGATTCCGGGGCGTGTTAGCTGGTTTGAGTTTCCTAGTTACGGCGTACAAGACGGTAGGCGACGTCCCGGTCTGGTGCCGAATCACGGGCTAGACCAAGGGATTTCTCAGCCACAATATTTCGCTGAATTTCGTCCGTTCCTCCGGCAATCGATTGAGCGGGCACAGACAAAACAATTTCCCCTATTACTCCCTCAATGGGCCCTTCTGGGCCCGACAGCAAGCCGCCCGCTCCGGCCAGAAGCCAATGCAGCGCCGCGGATTGCTTGGCAACTCGGCTCGCCGCGAGCTTGGCGACGGATCCTTCGGTACCTGGTGGCTGACCGAGCGTGCGTGCGATAAGGGCGCGTTGCGCGGTCCACTGGCTAGCCAGGTGCAGAGAGATAAGTCCCATAAGCTTCTGCCGGACATATGGGTCTTGGGCGAGCCCAGTCTCGCTTGCATGACGTAGCGCAAGATCAGGTCGTCCAGCCCGCTGCGGATACCAGTCGTAGGTCTCGAAGTGTTGGCGAGCCTCCTCTCGGGCGTCATCTAACGCGCGACCAGCCGTGGCACTGTAGGTCGGCGGGCCGCCAGCAGAGAGGCGGCGCTCGTACGCGAGTGTCGTCAGCGCAGTCTGCCACCCCTGTCCCACTTCGCCGACGACCCAATCCCTTGGAATCCGGGCATCCTCGATGAAGATTTCATTGAATGACGAGTAGGAATTCATCTGCCTGAGTGGTCGTACCTCAACTCCGCTCTGCTTCATGGGCAGTACAAGGAAGGTCAGGCCACGATGCTTAGGCTGGTCCCAGTCGGTCCGTGCCAGCAACATTGCAAGATCGGCATGATGAGCGCTGGTGCTCCAAACCTTCTGGCCTGAAACGCGCCACGAATCGCCATCTAGGGTCGCGGTCGTCGAGACGCCTGCGAGATCTGAGCCGGCGCCGGGCTCGCTGAATAGCTGACACCACCGTTCCTCGCCAGTCAGCGCCGGAAGTAGGAACCGCTGCCGCAGCTCGTCGGGGCCATGGGTCAGGACGGTCGGGGCAGCCAGCAGCATGCCAACGCCGACCGGAACGCTGACGGCGCCTAGCCTGACCAGCTCCGAAGCGACGAACTCGTCGGTCCACGAAGGCCAGCCACGCCCGTACCAAGTTTCCGGCCACGAGGGCACTGCCCAACCCGCGTTTGCCAACTGAGTTCTCCAGTCCACGAGCGGAGCGTCCGCGTCCCAGTTCTTGCCGACCCACACCTCTAGCTCGGCCTGGATGCTCTCGGGGGTTGGGCCATCGCTTGGCATCGGAACCTCTCTCCGTCGTCGCTCATTCAGATGGCTGGGTGCGTCAATAGCTTCGGGGCAAGCCCAGCATGTGTTCAGCGATGTAGTTGAGCACCATCTCGTTATTGAGCGGTGCAACTCTCAAGACACGGACCATCGGCCACAGAGTGATTATGTCGGTATCAGCGTCGAAGCCGGCACCCCCGTGAGCCTGGATAGCGGCGTCTACCGCTGCGTCAGCAGCCTCTGACGCCAGCAGCTTCGCAACATTCGCGTCAGAGCCAGCAAACACACCAGAATCGATAGAGACGGCCGCGCGGTATGCGATGCTGCGCGCAGCGTCTAAGTGCGCCTGGGCGCGGGCTAGCGGATGCGCGACTCCTTGGTAGGAGCCGATCGGGGAACCCCACGGCGCTCGTTTCTTGCAATAGTCGACGGCCAGTTGCAGCGCTCGGTAACCAAGCCCGAGCGCCCACGCGGATATGACGACCCGTTCTGCGTTCAGGGACTCGAACATGACGCGCCCCCCCTGACCCTCAGGGCCAAGCAGCGCGGTCGCTGGCACCTCAACATCGTCGAAGAACACAGTGAACTGACGTTCGGGTGCGCACCAGTCAATGTTCATCGGCAGCATAGAGATTCCGGGAGTTGAAGCATTAACGATAAATAGTGAGAGGCCTTGGCTCTTATTCACGGGGTCAAAGCCAGATGTGCGCGCCGCGACCAGCATATGGTCGGCCTGATCAGCGCCGGAGATGAATACTTTGCTCCCGCGTATAACGTACGATCCATCCGTCTTTTGTGTCGCAACGGTCTGCATTCGATAGCTGTTTGACCCGGCGCCCGCCTCGGTGAAGGCAAACGAGAAGAATCGCTCCCCCGTCATGGTCGGGATCACATGGTCGCGAATCTGGGACTTAGTTCCGTATCTCAAAATCGATGACCGAGAAAAACACGTTAGGGAGAAGAGCATAGGAGGAAGCCCCGCCCTGCTCATCTCCTCCATCACACAAGCAGTGGCGACTATCCCACCCCCGCTGCCGCCGAGATCCTCGGGAACCCCGAGGGCGAACAGACCAGCTGCCACCATCGCCTCGTACATCTCGGTGGGTGCCTCGCCAGTGCGTGCCTTGTCCAAGTAGTACTGACGATCGCATTTTGCAGTGACACTCTTAACCGCCTCACGAACCGCTTCAATGAGCTCGTCGTCTACGCCAGTGCTGGTCACAACACCTCCAAGGTGGCCCCGTTGGAGGCTGGCGAGAGTTGCCCGCTCACCCGCCTCCGTAGGGAGGCTAGCCTAACAAACGGTCGGTTGGTAGCATCATCCCCAATGGCCGTCTCGCGTGCAGGTCCAGCGACCGGGCGGGCCAGCCCTTGCTGCCTGAAAGGGTGACAATGAATCTCGACGAGTACAAGGACCGCTTCTCGTGTGCGCAGGTTGATCGTGACACCGATGGGGTGCTCACCGTGCGGATGCATTCAGAGGGTGGCGTCCTGGTCTGGGGCGGACCACCACACTCGGAACTACCAGAACTCTTTAGCTGCATCGCATCGGATCGACGTAACCGCGCCGTCATCCTGACGGGCACTGGTGACGCTTTCATCACTTTACCGACCGGCGACTCGGCGGATTTGGCGCATAGCGATGCAAGTGCCTTTGGTTGGGACAAGCTGATATTTGAAGCGATCAGGCTTATTAGTCAACTGCTGGAGATCGAAGTCCCCATTATCTGCGCGGTCAATGGGCCGACGCAGTCTCACTCGGAACTCGCGGTTCTATGTGACATCGTGCTAGCGGCCGATGATGCGTATTTCACAGACGCCGGACATCTCCAGGGCGGCCTAGTGCCGGGAGACGGGATGCAGATAATTTGGCCTTTGTTGATAGGTCATAATCGCGCGAGATACTTCATGCTCACCGGCCGGAAGATAAATGCTCTAGAAGCGCTCGATCTCGGGGTCGTCGCCGAGGTGCTTCCAAGGGAGGCCCTCCTCACCCGTGCGCAGGAGCTCGCGCGCGACTTGGCGACCCGGAACCCTGCATTGATCCGCAACTCTCGACACATCATGGTGAGGCAGATCAAGAAGCTCGTGTTGGACGACCTCGAACTTGGCCTAGCTCTCGAAGCCGTCGCCGCCTTGACCAATCAAGCGTGGGCTGCGGGATCGGGCCCACGCACCCGCCGATGAATACTCCATCCAGACAACTGATAGCAGGGTATCTCCCGGAGTCTCGGGGCAGGCGTTCCCCACGGTGGGTTAGCGCCTCCGAAGCCGTTAGAGCGATTCCGGATGGGAGCCGCGTCTTCGTCTCGGGCGCGTCGACCCCTACTGTGTTGCTAGATTCGTTGGCCGCCCATCGTCGTCATTTTACGAAGCTTGAGATTTCAAGCGCAGCCTTCACGCGCCACTGCCCAATCTTCGATCACGCTGGCGACCCTTTCTCTTTCAGCGTCACGCACCCGACACGTGATTTCTTAAGCCACGTCGCGCCGCGTCACGTCGAGATAATTCCTGCACGATATTCGGACGTTCCTTTAATTTTCGGCCCTGGCGGGCCGCTTCCCTGCGACGTTGCGATGGTGGAGACCAGCGCTCCGGGACCGGACGGGCAGGTGAGCCTGGGTCTGTCAGTCGGAATCTCTTGCTATCTGGTGCGCTCGGCACAGCTCGTCATAGCCCAGGTCAACCCGGACCTCCCGTACACGTTCGGTGCGGGACAGATTCGGATGGACGAAATCGATTTGCTCGTGGACGGTACGAGCCCACCAGTTGCGATCCAGGATGCCATCCGTTCGCCGTCCACCGCAGTGGCCGCCATCGCGAACGACGTTGCCAAGTTGGTGCCGGACGGGGCAACTTTGCAAATCGGCACTGGCAACATCCTCGACGCCTGCGTACGTGCTCTCTCGGGACACAAGGAGTTGCACATTCATTCTGGGCTGATCACAGAACCTATTATCGACCTCACGAAGTCGGGGAGTGTTGTAGGACCAATCTACGCGGCGGAAATAATGGACACACCACGGATGCGTGCATTCGTCCACGAGAATCCTATGGTGGTCATGGCGCCTGCGGCTTTCACTCATGGGGCAGCCACGTTGGCGAGCATCCACAAGTTTGTCGCGTTACTTACAACACTTGAACTCGACTTACTCGGTGCATGTAATTCGGAGATAATTCGCGGGCAGTTGCTATCCGCACCGGGGGGAGCGCCGGACTTCGCCGCAGGCGCGGCCAGTACCGAGACGTCAATGCTGATCATCGCCCTTGAGTCAACTGCGCGACATGGAACCGAATCAACCATCGTTCAGACGATCCAGGCACCTGGCCGGGTCACGCTTCCGGGCTACCTAGCGGACGCCGTCGTCACCGAATTTGGCACAGCACGACTGCGAGGCGCCTCCATTCGAGACCGCGCCAATCAACTCATATCGATCGCGCATCCGGACTTTCGAAGTCGGCTCAAGGCGGCCGCCGACCTGCACCCCGCCGCCAGACAGATCAGAACGTGAACGAGGTCGAGGTGTCCCATCTCACTGTGCGCTTCATGCACGTCAACTTAAACTGCGCGGATCTCGATACTTCCATCTCCTTCTACGAGACACTCGGATTCGAAGTTCTCAGGCGGATGAGCGACCTCACTGAGGTGGCCGGCGGAACATTGCTCCGTGGTCTGGCGCTTCCGGCTCCCCCCTCCGGACGCGCGGCTTTTCTAGCTCCGCTTGGCACTGCAGACCCGGCGCGGGGCTGGAAATCCTGGCCGTACCCAATTTTGGACCTGATTGAGTGGGCTTGCCCGGTGAGCGAAGAGGCCCCTGGACGACAGCTCTGGCAACGCGGACTGGCAAGGGTCGCCCTGGACTGTTCAGACATCCTTGCCACCGCTCAGAGGATGCACACATGGGGCGCGCGGTTTGTTTCGGAGCCTCAAATCGTTCTGAACAAGAATGGCACGCGTGACGGGTGGGTTTGCCTGCTTGATCCTGACGGAGTCGTGATCGAACTAATTCAGCTGGCGGACGTTTCAGCTGAACTCGGTTCACTGGCGCTTAGGACCGCGTCCGTCGGGATTGTTGACAGCAGCTCGCGCAAGACTGAAAGCGAGAGTCAAGGTGGATGAAATAACTTTCGACGGCCGAGTCGCGGTCGTTACCGGCGCGGGCAATGGGCTCGGAAGATCTTACGCCCTCGAACTTGGCCGACGAGGCGCCGCTGTGGTGGTGAATGATATCGGCGGTACCGAAAACGGCAAGGGTGGAGACGAGGCCAGCGCGCAGCAGGTTGTCAATGAAATCAGACTCGCGGGCGGCATCGCCGTGCCGTCGTACGACTCTGTCTCC
Source organism: uncultured Actinomycetota bacterium (assembly GCA_963737695.1). Lineage (GTDB taxonomy): Bacteria > Actinomycetota > Actinomycetes > Frankiales > Frankiaceae > DATAZK01. The sequence continues at coordinate 157,681 of CAVTTQ010000007.1, read as the reverse complement.
ACACCCGAGGGCGGTGAGGCGATTATCAAGACTGGGGTCGATTCCTTTGGCAGAGTCGACATCGTCATTAACAATGCCGGAATACTCAGGGATAAGAGCTTTGCGAAGCTCGATTGGGGAGATCTAGAAGCCGTACTTGACGTGCACCTGAAAGGTGCTTTTTATGTTAGTCGGCCTGCGTTTCTCTCAATGAGAGAACGCGGTTATGGGCGCTTCGTGTTCACCTCCAGCGCTTCGGGGATCTGGGGGAATTTCGGTCAGAGTAACTACGGTGCCGCCAAGCTCGGCATTGTTGGCCTATCGAACGTCCTCTCGGCCGAGGGGGCGAAACAGGGGATTCTTTCGAACTGCATCGCTCCTGCTGCCCGAACCCGTATGACGGAACACCTCCTAGGTGAAGCCGCCGAGGCTTTGGACCCGGAACTAGTTACGCCGATGACCGTCTTTCTTGCCAGTGAGGCATGCACGTTCACGCACAGAGTGTTCTCAGCTGCTGGAGGCAAGTACGCGCGCATCTTCACCGGGCTTACTCCAGGTTGGTACGCCGGAAGAGGGGTTAGGCCGAGTGTTGAAGATATACACACTCATCTTAGTACCATTGAGAGTGAAACGGGTTATACCATCCCGTTACGAAACGAAGATGAATTACAAGCCCTCTACTCGACGTTAACGACATGAACGCGGCGAGTTGTTATAGGTCTTTCTACAGGCTCAGCACGACTGTGCAGCTGGCGATGATGCCTGCTAAAGCCTCCAGACATCTGACCACTCTGTCTTCGATCTGTTTCTTTGCATTTTTCAACCGGGAGCAATTAAGTTTGCTAGGTTTCGTCCCAAATGCCAAAGATTTGGCTGTCTGCGGTCGAAGCTCGTGAGTCCCGGCAGCAAGGGTGAGACGGGCGATTCTGTAGGGCTTGCTAACAGAATACGAGGGCAAGCATGAAATCAGCTCTTGTGACCGGTTCGTCCAGAGGCATAGGACGTGGAATCGCTTTCGCGCTTGCGCGACAAGGTTACGGCCTTACGGTCACCTCGCGCTCCGCGGCGGACCTGAAGGAGCTCGCGTCAGACCTGCTTTCGGCGGGAGCAGGAGAAGTAACGCACCTGCCAGCTGACATGACCGACCGTACAACGCTTGAAGCGGTGGTGACCCGCCATCATGAAACGTACGGATCGATGGATACGCTGATACTAAATGCCGGGATGGGCATTGCAGGGCGCATCGCCTCCTTTCCCATCGAGCTGGTCGCCAAGATCATGGAGGTAAACTTCGCAGCGGCGTTGGTTTTGCTCCACCATTCTCTACCCTTGCTTCGAACCGCTGCGAGCCAGCCAACTCGTTGTGGTGCAAAGGTTATCAGTCTTGCCTCAATCACTGGTATATATCCTGAGCCTGGGCTAGCAGTCTATGGTGCAAGTAAAGCGGCCTTAATCTCACTTATGGAAAACCTTAATGCCGAAGAGGGAGTTAACGGAATTACCGCAACCGCGGTTGCTCCTGCATTCGTCGACACGGACATGACTTCCTGGGTTCGCGGAGAGATTCCAGTCCAGAAGATGATCCCGGTCGACGACGTGGTGACGGTCATTGAGATGCTCTTGCAGCTGGGGCGGCAAACATCCGTGACGAGAATTGTTATGGCTCGAAGCGCCGCTTCCGGGTACTCAGCGTAGACCCACCTGCCAAGATCCAATCTGTCCGACCGTACGACAAGCGCGGGTCCGCACCTAGTCCGCAAGACACCGCGAAACGATGCGGGCTGACGCGTAGGAATGCGATACATACGTGCAGCTCAGAGTCGATATGGCCAGTTGAACTGCCGTTCCTCAGCGGACTTTTAATCCGCGGGTTCGGGGTTCGAGTCCCCGACGGCCCACCGTGTACTCGCAGCTCAAAGGCATGATCGGCACTCATGCGATCTTGGAGGAAGATCTGCGCGCCATGATCCTCCGACGGGCCTTGCCGGAAGGCCCATGAGCGAGCGGGGAGACCTGCCACCGCATTTCGCGTCAAGCGCGGCGGACGTGTAGCCCGCAGGAGAATCTTCGGCCCCGAGTTGGCGGAAGGTCTTAATGCGTCAGAATCCCGCACACCGTCAGGAAAGCCCGATGACCTCGCCTTGGGCGTCGAGGCTGATTGACTCGGCGGCTGGTACGCGCGGCAGCCCGGGCATCGTGAGGATGTCGCCGCAGATCGCTACGACGAAGCCGGCGCCCGCGGACAGGCGGACCTCGCGGACGGGCAGCACGTGACCCGTCGGCGCGCCGAGCACCGAGGGGTCGGCGGTGAAGCTGTACGGCGTCTTCGCCATGCAGACCGGCAGGTGGCCGAAGCCGGCTGCCTCGAGTTCGGCGAGGCGGCGAGTCGCGGCCGGGGCGAGCGCCACATCGGCGGCGCGGTAGATCCGCTGCGCGACCGTGCGGATCTTGTCGGTCAGCGGCATCTCGTCGGGGTAGAGCAGCGTCAGGTCGGCCTTGGCCGCGGCGATCTGTCCGCGGACGAGCTGCGCGAGGTCGGCCGCACCGGCGGCGCCGTCGGCAAAGTGTGTGCAGACCGCGAGGTCGACGCCAACGCCGGCCAGCGCCTGGCGTACCTCCTCGATCTCCTCGTCGGTGTCGGCGGTGAACCGGTTCAGGGCGACGACGACCGGCAGGCCGAAGTTCTGCATGTTCTCGACGTGCCGCAGCAGGTTGGCGGAACCGGTCGCGACGGCGGCGGGGTCGGGGCGGTCGAGGTCGGCGACCGCCGTTCCGGTCTGCATCTTGAGTGCGCGGACAGTCGCTACGACGACCACGCACGCGGGACGGAGCTCTCCGATCCGGGCGGCGATGTCGACGAACTTCTCGCCGCCGAGGTCGGCGCCGAAGCCCGCCTCGGTGACGACGACGTCGGCGAGCCGCAGGGCCAGCCGGGTAGCGATGAGCGAGTTGCAGCCGTGGGCGATGTTCGCGAACGGCCCGCCGTGCACCAGGGCGGGCGTGCCCTCGAGCGACTGCACAAGGTTCGGGCGTATCGCGTCGCGTAGCAGTACGGCCATCGCGCCGTCGGCCCGGACGTCGCGCGCGGTGACGAAAGACCCGTCGGCGCGTGCGCCGATCACTATGCGCCCCAGGCGCTCCTGCAGGTCGGCGAGGTCGCGGGCGAGGCAGAGCACCGCCATCACCTCGGAAGCGACGGTGATGTCGAAGCCGTCCTCGCGGACGCGGCCGTTGCCGGCACCGAGGCCAACGACGGTGCTGCGCAGCGCCCGGTCGTTAAGGTCGACCACGCGCCGCCACGTAACGACGTCGAGGCCTGCAGCATTGCCCCAGTGCGTCTGGTTGTCGATCATCGCGGCGAGCAGGTTGTGCGCCGCCGTGATCGCGTGGAAGTCGCCCGTGAAGTGAAGGTTGATGTCCTCCATCGGTGCGACCTGCGACCAGCCGCCGCCGGTGGCGCCGCCCTTCATTCCAAAGCACGGCCCGAGACTCGGCTCTCGCAGGCAGATCATCGCCCGCTCCCCCGCCGCGGCGAGCGCGTCGGCGAGCCCGATGGTGGTGGTCGTCTTGCCCTCGCCCGCGGGCGTCGGGCTGATGCCCGTGACCAGCACCAGCGCGCCGCCAGCATCGCCGCCGATCAGGACGGGGTCGACCTTCGCCTTAGAGCGGCCGTACGGCTCGAGGGCCTCCTCGGGTATCCCGGCGGCCGCTGCGATCTCGGCGATTGGGCGGAGCGCGACGCTGCGCGAGATGGTTGCTGCAGCGAGGAGTTCGACCCTCGCCGGCTCGTCATGACGGCCTCTGCCTTGCAGGCCCCCCGGTCGACTACCTTCCGCCATAGTCAACAGACGATCCGACTGACGGACGTGTAGTTCGACACAGTTGCGGATCCTCTATTTGTCTTGCAATCTCACACGACACGGTACCCACGCCGGCGCCGACTGGATGCTGCTCCACGCCGAAGCAGCCCGGCTCCTGGTTGCTTGACGGCTCTCGCTAAACGGCGATCACTCGGACGATGCCCCCGACGCCGGCGAAATCAGCCGCATTTCTGGTGAGCAGTACAGCACCGATTTCTGCTGCGGCAGAGGCGAGCATCAGGTCGATGCGTCGCGGTCGAGGATTCCTTCCCGACTTCCTTACTGACGCGGCCAGGCCGCCATACAGGTGCGCGGCACGAGCCGAATAGGGAAGCGGTTCGAACTCATTGAGCACTGCCCGGTAGCGCGCTTCACGAGCGGCAGCGACGAGGGGGTCGTCGTGATGGATTCCATAAGCGAGTTCGGCGATGGTGAGCGTGCTGACGGTCGCTGCCTCAGCCAGATCTTCCAGTTCCTCCGGGAGCTCGATGACGCAGGAGGTATCGAGTAGAGCCAGAGCGTGCTCAGGCACGGCTGTTCAGAGGGTCGTCGTCGACGACTTGGCTGGCGTCGCGAATATCTCGAAGCCACGCATCGCGATCCAGCGCGGGCCGGTCGGCCGCCCGCCGTTGCGCCATGAGACCCCTCGTCTTCGGGAACATCGGCGGCCCCTTGTGCTCCACATGGGGGACGACATCAGCCACCGGGACTCCGTTCCGAGTCACGACAAAACTCTCCCCCGCCTCGACCCTGTTGAGGATGTCCGCGTTGTTGTTCCGAAGCTCTCGTTGGGGAATCAGCGTTGCCACGGCGACACCGTAGCACTTTCGTAGCGCATCCGTAGCGTTACTTGATTCGACGCCATCTCTCGGTCCGGGATGCGACGCGCCGGGGCTGCCCTTCGGACGTGCCCAGCCCAGGCGCGCCGGTCGTCAGTCCAAGGTCGCGGCGTCGAGAAGCCGTCGTGGGTGGAGGCCGTCGACGTAGCCGATGAACGGCGGGCAGACGCTGTAACCGAGCAGTTCCTGGACTCGGGGCGGGAGTGATTTGGCCAGGCGGGGTGGGATCGCCAGTGCCATGTTCTCGATCTGGCGCATCCAGGGCTCGCAGTACTGAGGCGTGATCCCGAGTCGCGCGTGCCGGCCACGATGCGCGCCTCCCCGGTGAAGGGTTGTCCCCAGGAACACCACGACTGATCCCGCGGCCATCTCGATCCGCTGCACCGGTGGGTCGCCGTCCCCTTGTGGGATGGCGCTGCTGGCCCACTTGTGGCTCCCGGTAACCACCTCGGTCGCACCGTTGTCGGCGGTGAAGTCGTCCATCGCCCACACCGCCGAGACGCCAACCGCCGGCCGCGGCCGGGGCCACGTGCAGTAAGCGTCGTCAGCGTGAAGCATCTGCGCGGTCTCGCCCGGATGCACGTTGATGGCAATGTTGGCGGACAACAGGTATCCGGGATGAAGCAGCTCGTCGATGATTGTCAGGACAGCGGGATGTGCCACCAGAGCTGCGACCGCCGGCGCCTTCGCGAGCAGGGCGTAGAGGCGTTGCGAGTGAAAGCCCTCGAAATCGTTGCGCCCATAAGGAGCTTCGGCCAGCTGCGTCGCCAGCTGATGCCTTATCGGCTCGAGTTCGCGACTGCCGACGAGGTCGGGGAGCACGACGTATCCGTCCGCCTCGATCTGCTCGATCTGGCGAAGCAACTCCGGCGATATGGCCACGTACCGAATATCGTTCTAGAATAATCTTCGTGTCAAGGGCAGTAGCGGTCCCGAAAACCGAAGAGACGTCCCGCCGCCAGGCGATCCTCAGCGCAGCGCTCGAGTGCTTCCTGAACAACAGCGTTTCGGCCACGACGGTCGACGATCTGCGGCAGCGTTGCGAGGCCAGCGTCGGCAGCATCTACCACCACTTCGGCAGCAAAGAAGGCCTCGCGGGCCAGCTCTACGTTGAGATCCTGCGCGACTACCACGACGCGTACCTGAGCACGCTGCGCCAAAGTCGCAACGCACGGGACGGCGTCATGGGGTCAGTCCGCCACCACCTGCGCTGGGTAGCAGCACAGCCCGATCGTGCCCGCTACCTCTTCCACTACCGGGAGCACGAGGTGGTCAGGACCTCCGACGGCGCGGTCAAGGCGCTCAATGCGAATTTCTACGCCGAAGCGACGGTATGGCTGCGGGCCCACGTCGATGCGGGCCGCATCAAACCCCTGCCGCCGCGCCTCTACCAGGCGCTCTGGATGGGGCCGACTCTCGAATACGCCCGTCAATGGCTGGCGAGCGAGACCCGGCAATCTGAACTGTTGGAGGCCGAGTCAGCGCTCACCCGGGCCGCCTGGGACGCGTTAAGAGCGGTCGCGTCTGATGACGATTCGCGCCAAGCGCATCGAAGTTCACCCCGGGCTGACCCTCCGCGTCCACGACGGCGTACATCTGGAACGTTGTCGTCTTGACTTTCGTCAATCGACTTCCGCGTAGGGCTTTGTCTCCTGTCGCTCGGGCTCGATTGTCAGGCCGCGAGAGCGGATTCGTTGTGCTCGGTCACGCATCGCCAGAATCCAGCGACTGGCGGTTTCGGGTGGGGTGAAGGCCACGTACCCGCAGAACATGGCGTAGCTGAAGAACCCCACGAGCACCCACACGTCGATGCTCAGATGGAGCAGCACCCCTGCAAGAATCACCCACGGCCGCAGCGCCCTATTCCAGATCAGGAAGGCCAAGGACAGCTCGACCACCAGCGTTCCGTACGTGAACAGCTCGGTGATGACAACGGAGTGAGTGATAAACGCCGGGGTGGTGAAGCGGTGAATGTCTTGTATGCGCAGGGAGTAGGAGACGGCCGTCCCGTTACGCCAGAGCGGGTTGCCGGCTTTGTCCCAGACAGCGGTCAGATATCCGATGCTGACTTGCAGCTGAACGAGACGCAACGCCCAAGGCGCACGGACGGGGAACTCCCAGAATCGTTGACGGTTCTTCAAGAACCGATCGACCGACAGTGATTCACCGCTCGGGGAGAGTGCGCAGAAGAAGGCCAGGTTTCGAACCAGCCCGTCACCGGAGTTGCTGACGAGGAAGTTGCGGTGCTCGAAGGAGACGATGCCGATCCATACGACTACGGCTGCGAAACGACTGAAAAGGCCGATGGTTAAGGCGACCGCGGCGGTAACCGTGACGACGTAAAGCACGTCAACGGCGACTTGTCCGTGCCACGCGCTGAGGATTCCCCACGTCCCGGGTCCGTCGGGTATCGGATGAGGCAGGATGCCGTGCGGCCCGTAGAAGGCGGCCAGGTTCGGTCCCTGGGTGGCCGTCCAGCCCAGCGCGACGAGACCGAAAGCGATACGAAAGAGTGCCAGCGTTGACGTTTCCTGCGGCTCGAACCAGAAGCGTTGCCAGCCGGCGACCAGCCGGCCAAAGGATGGGTTCATTGAGGTTGACCGAGGTTGAGTACGTACATCGTCACCTCTTGCCAGGGGCCGTGGGCCGGCCCCGGACCGGGCGGGAGGCTCTGGGCAAACCGTCTGATGAGCGTGACCCGAACCGGGAGACGGCCGTGTTGGCGTGCGTTGCCGGCCAGGTATTCAGCGTAGTCGTGCCAATACGGTTGACCGCTGGCCGGGCGAATGATCTCTTCGTACTTCTGCCATCGATAGTCGGTGTAGGCGCCAAGCCCGTTGCTCGTGGAAATCCGGACGATCGAAGATGAGCCATCCGCGAAATCGATCTGCCCGTCGACATACGCGGCAATGGTTCGCGGCTGCGAGAAGATTCCCCAATCCTGATTGAGTCCCGTAGCGTTGGCGACCGGCAGCGTGTACTTGCTCAGGTCTTGTCGCAGCTGCGAATTGGGCATGTTCACCACGATGATGGCGGCCAACGCAACGACAACACCGATGCTGATCAGCAACCGGCCGGCGACGCTGCTTTCAAACCTCGCCAGCACTCCTGACACCCTTCGCAACAGCCTCAGCGTCAGAGGTTCGGGTTACTGCCAGCGCCACTGGTGCCGCTGGAGCCACTGGCCCCCGAGGAGCTTTCCCCGGAGGAGCCGGAGCTCTGCCCACTGGTCCCGCTGGAGCCGGACGATCCCGATGAATCAGACCCGCTGCTGCCGCTGGACGTCCCGCTAGAACCGCCGGAGCTCTCTCCGGTGGAGCCGGAGCTGGTCCCCGTTGTGTTGCCGCTGGCGCCGGACGTCCCGCTGGCACCGCTGGAGCTCTCCCCAGACGATCCGGAGCTTTGCCCACTGGTCCCGCTGCTCCCGGAGGTGCCACTGGTGCCCGACGTGCCAGAGGTGCCAGAGGTGCCCGACGTGCCGCTGGTGCCCGACGTGCCGCTGGTGCCAGAGGTGCCGCTGGTGCCAGAGTGCCACTGGTGCCAGAGGTGCCCGACGTGCCCGACGTGCCCGACGTGCCCGACGTGCCCGAGGTGCCGCTGGTGCCACTGGTGCCGCTGGTGCCCGAGGTGCCACTGGAGCCCGACGAACTGCTTCCCGAGGAGCCCCCTTCGACGGTGCCGTCAGCGCAGGCCACCGTAGTGATGACCGCAACGGAGGCGGTTCCGTCCGATCCATCGTTGGTTACAGCGCCAGCCCAACCGCTGCCGTCGTAGATCGGCTCGGAAATCTCCGGCGGCTGCAAACCTAGGTAGCCACCATTCTGGGAGTACCGGTTGACGGTGATCCCTCCGCCGACGGGGACCTTCCCCGTCGGGCAACTGACCAAAAAGCCTGAATTGACAGGGGTGTTGAAGTCGTGTTCCGACTGGACGATCTGGTAGCCGGCAAGACTGCCGGTCCCTGCTGGGCCAGCGGGCCCCTGCGGACCAGCCGGACCCGCGCCTGCCGGACCCTGGGCACCGGTCTTGCCCGTCGCTCCCTGAGCACCCGTCTGGCCGGCTGGACCCTGAGCGCCCGTCTTGCCTGTCGCTCCCTGAGCGCCGGTCTTTCCCGCCGGGCCCGCCGGCCCCGACTGGCCTTGCTGATTCCACGACACGGAATACTCGTTGAAATGGCAACTCGACCCGGAGCGCACAATTCGGACTGTTCCATCCGACTTCGCGTAACAGCCATGAATGACGTCGCTGCTGCCGCTGACCGCGTTCGCGATCCCCATCGAGCTGAAAGCACCGACAGCTACCAGGCTGACCACAACCCCCGAACGCTTCACCACTTTGGCGCGCACGAGCCCCCACCCTTCGTGATCTATGAAGTTGAACCCGCTGCGGTCCGGCAGCACATCGCTAGTTGTCAGGCACCGCATAGCGAGCGTCATCCGCTGAGTCGACTCTCGACGCCGAGCCACCGAAAGCGCGAGCGGTTTTCGCGGAATCAGGGATTTCCCTGATACTCCGAACGCGGAAGCTTTACGCTCGCGAAATAGGCCTTGGGGGCTGCGTGGAGGGGAAACCGGTGGTAGCGCGCGCTGCAACCTCCGGCCCCGATGGCCACCTGGTCGGCCGAACCAGCGAGCTGGCGCGCGTAGAAGGCGCAATCCAAAAGGCGGCTCGGGGCACAAGCGGGACGATGGCCATCGTCGGGGAACCCGGCTCGGGAAAAAGCGCACTCCTAGCGGAAATCGCCGCGCGCGTCGAAGGGGCCACGCTGCTGCGGGCTTCCGGCTCCGAATTCGAGCGCGGCATGGCCTTTGCCGGGATCGCCGCCCTGCTCCAGCCAATTCTCGGTCTGGTCGACGACTTGCCCAGAGCGCAACGAAGCGCGTTGCGTTCACTGCTGGCGCTGGATACCGGGCCTCAGATCGACCGGTTCGCGGCCTACGTCGGGCTGCTTGGGGTTTTCGCCGCAGCATCGGACTTAGCGCCGGTAGTCGTCCTCGTCGACGACTTTCACTGGCTGGACCCCGCGTCGGCCGAAGCGGTCCTGTTTCTCACCAGGCGGCTCGAAGCAGAGCGTGTCGCAGTGGTGCTCGCCACCCGGGTGGAAAATCTGGGCCTGATTCAAGACCTCGACCAGCTCCAGCTCGGCGGCCTGCAACCAGGTGAGGTGGCCCAGCTCGTACGCCGCGCTGGAGTCGTGATCAGCGCAGATGTGGCCTCCGCGCTTCACGCCCAAACCGCAGGCAATCCGTTGGCGTTGCTCGAGGCCTCGCGGGTGCTGGACGACGAGCAACGCCGCGGCCGGCGTGCTTTGCCCGATCCGATCCCCGTGGGACGTCAGCTCGACGAGGCCTACCAGCGCCGGCTCCGCCAACTCCCGCCCTTCACACAAGAAGCGCTAGTGATCGCCGCCGCGTGCGACACCGACGATGCGGGGATCCTCGCGAAAGCCTTGTCCTGCGCCGGGCTTGCACTGGAGAGCCTCGCGCCCGCCGAAGACGCCTCGCTGCTGGAACTACGCGATGGACGCTTCCGCTTCGTGCACCCGCTGATCAGGTCCGCGGCTTACTTCGGCTCCCCGGTGACCAAACGCCGGGTTGCCCACGCGCATCTTGCGGAAGCGTCGACCCAACGGGGGCGGGAAGACGCGCGGGCATGGCACCTCGTCGAAGCGTCGGCCGGCCCGAACGCCGCAGTAGCCGATGAGATCGCCGAGCTCGCAGGACGCGCACGGGCCCGGCAGGCCCCGGCGGTCGCCTCCCGAGCCTTTCAAGCCGCTGCCGACCTCACCCCTGATCCCGCGCTTGCTGCCTCCCGGCTCCTGGAGGCCGCCGTCGACGCTCAGCTCGGCGGACATGCCTCGGACGCCGTCACGCTCGCCCGGCGGGCCCAGGCCGCGACGGACCGACCCGAGATCGTCGGCAACGCCATGCTGATCGAGGGAAGGCTCGGCTTCTGGGAGGGCGCTCCCGGCGCGGTTGACACGATGGCGCGGGCGGCGCTGATCATCGGAGAGATCGATCCTGCCGCTGGAGGGATTGCCCTCGCCGAGGCAGCCATGAACGCTGGCTACGAAGAGGTGGAGATCGGGCGTTCGCTTGTCGAACACCCGATCTTCATGCAAGCTCCAGAACCCATCCGCAGGATCGTCGAACTGGGCTTGCAGCTGGCACCGGACACCTGGGGTTCGGTCCGGGCAGCCTTCCTGGAGATGTATCCCACCCTGCTTTCCCTCGATCCGCTGATACACCCGTGGGTGGCGCAGATTTACGGCCGCGGGATGGTGATGCTCGAATGCTGGCCGCAGGCACGAGCGATTCACAGCACCGCTATCGAGGCCGTCCGGCAGGCGGGGGCCATGAGCCAACTGCCGCATCTGCTGGCCAGCCAAGCGGAAGTCGACTTTCGTACCAACCGCTGGTGGCATTCCTACGCCAACGCCGTCGAGGCACTTCGGATCGCTGAGGAGACCGGTGGCCCACGAGGCTGGTGCCTCGCGCTGCTTGCCCTCATTGAGGCGGGGCAGGGCCGGGAAGCCGACTGCCGGGCGCACGCGTCCGAAGCCGTCAGCATCGGCAGCACAACGGAAAACCGAGCGTTGCGCCTCTGGGCTCGGTGGGCCCAAGGCCTGCTGGAAATGGGACGAGGCCAGCCTGCTGAGGCCCTCACCTACTTCCGCGCGCAATATGACGACGCTGCCATCAGCGGCCTGATCCAGCAACCGGTGTGGACGCTCGAACGTGTCGAGGCGCTCGTAGGTTGCGGGCACCCAGAAGAGGCTCTCCGGACGATCGAGACGGTGCGAAGGATGGATCTGCGGGAGAACCCCGAAGACCGGATCCGGCTATACCGCTGCGAGGCGTTGCTCAGTACCGACGACGACGCGGCCTTCGCGCATTTCGAAACGGCGCTCGCCATCGCCGGTGACTCCCCGTTCGACCGGGCCCGCACCCAGTTGGCATATGGAAAGCGGCTGGGCCGAGGCCGTCGCAGCGACTGTGTCGATCAGCTGCAGTCAGCGCTCGCAACGTTCACCAATCTCGGTGCGACGGATTGGGTGAAGCAGACCGAACGCGAGTTCGGCGTCAGAGGTCACGGTGTGGACGAGCGCGAGACCCGGACCCTTGCTGTGCTCAGCGCACGCGAGCTTCAGGTCGCGGAACTTCTGGCCTCCGGAGCTTCGAATCGGGGGATTGCCAAGGCCTTGTTCCTGAGCGAGAAAACCGTCGAGTCGCACCTGCGCAAGTGCTTCCAGAAACTCGACATCCGCTCACGCGTGGAGCTGGCTCGGATCGTCATTCAATCGGAGCCACCCGCTTGAGTTCACCCCCGCCGACGGCCGAACGAGTACCTGTCACGGAGGGCGCTGCGCGATTCGACCGCGGTGCCTGCGCTGACCGCCACCAGATGGGCGGCGATCGCGAACGGCTGAGGATCATCGTCGGCCAGCCCGCTGTTCGCCAGGTCGTCGGGGGCGGTGACCGACTCATGGGCGATGGACGTCAGCTCCTGGCTCTCTGCAGAAGCGACAGCAAAGAGGGATGCGCCTCGACGACGGGCATCAGAAAGCCGCTGCAGGATTTCGTCGTTCATCGCGTCCGGCGCCGTCACGAGCAGGGTGTGACCGCGGCCTGCGCCGGCGAGTTCGGCGATGGAGTGTCGTAAGTGGGGCGGGGCGGCGGCGGGTGGCCGAAAACGTAGCAAGGTCGGCCGCAGGTTCGGGATTGCGCACCGCCGAGCCTCGTCGTCGAGATGGGCAGTCACGTGCCACGGGTCATATGAAGCGGTGCCGATGACGAAGAGCTGACCGGATCCATGGCTGACCGGGCGCAGGCTTTGGCCCAGGTTCCAGGCATGGCCCAGCCAGTCTGAGCGCTTGCGGTAGCGCATCCAGTTCCGACGATTTTCGGTCACGTTCATCTGTTATCCGGTCGGTACATCCCGGTTTGGGCTTGAGGACTGGAGTGGCTCAAGCAAACCGAAAGCCCTGTCGATCTTCCAGTCGGATGGGGGGTGGCAGCGTGGTGTCAAGACGTCGGAAAGTGCAGGAGCCTGACCGGCGTAATCGGTGGCGATCACGTCCGGTGCTGGCGGCCGTCCTGAAGGCCGGCGTCATCGCCGTTCCGGTGATCTGTTCCCTTGTGACGGCCTGGGCTGTCAGTCAACTTCTTCCGGTGGGGACCGGGTCAGGTCGTTGGGGTTACCGGGCGTTGACGGTGCTGGCCGCCCTGATCGCTGCGATGCTCGCCGAGCGGGCCGCACGGCGCCTGCTGCCCATGACGGCGTTGTTGAAGCTCAGCCTGCTTTTCCCGGATCAGGCGCCGTCACGGTTCAAGGTGGCCCGCAGATCGACGTCGACGCAGCACCTCGGTCGACTCGCCACCGAGTCACGGGGCGGTGCAATGGACGCTGCCACGACGATCTTGGAGTTGCTGGCGGCGCTGACGAATCACGACAAGCGCACTCGCGGGCATGCCGAACGGGTACGGGTGTACACCGATTTGCTGGCTCAGCAAATGCGGCTGAACAACGGTGACCAAGACCTGCTGCGATGGGCCGCCCTGCTGCACGACATCGGCAAGCTGACGGTGGATCCGGCGATCCTCAACAAGCCGAGTAAGCCCTCACAACGCGAGTGGGAGATTCTGCGGGCGCATCCCGAGCAGGGCGCCCGGGCGGCTGCCGAATTGCTTACGTGGCTCGGCGAGTGGGGCCCAGCGATTGTTGAGCACCACGAGCGGTTTGACGGCACCGGCTATCCCAAGGGAATTGCCGGAGCTGCGATCTCACGAGCGGGCCGGATGATCGCGGTGGTCGATGCCTATGAGGTCATCACCTCCGCCCGTTCGTATAAGAAGTCGACGTCGACCCTGAAGGCACGTGAGGAACTCGCCCGCTGTGCCGGGACCCATTTTGACCCGGCGATCGTCAGAGCCTTCCTCGCGATTTCGCTGCCTCGCCTGCTCTGGGCCACCGGGCCGCTTTCGTTTTTCGTTCAGCTGCCTTTCATCGGCGTGCTCCGCAACGCGGGCACCAGGCTGGCGGGTGCCGGCGGCCCGGCGGTGGCCGCGGTCACCGGAGCCGCCGTCGTCGTCTCCGGTGCCGCCTCCACAAGAGCGCCGACCCCCACGCCCGGACGGATAACTGTTGCCGGCGCCCAGCACTCCGCAGATCAGCCGCAGACCAAGACCGAACCCCAGCGCCGGAAGATTCCGGCCCGCCCGTCAACGCCACTGCTCGCTGCCGAACCCCTATGGACGCCGCCGACCGCAGCGGTCACGCCCCTCGTCCCGCCTTCGCAGGAGCCCCCGACTCCCCCGCCAGCAGTAGTCACGCCGCCGGCAGCGCCGGTGACACCGCCCGCGCCTGTCACACCGCCGCCAGTCGCCCCGAGCATCACCGTCACCGGCGGACCGGTCGCAACAACCAGCGCCACAGATGCCAGCATCACTTTCACGGTCAGCGACCCGACTGCAGCCGTGAGCTGCGGCCTCGACGGAGCGACGCCCACCGCCTGCACGACCCCGTGGACTGCGACCGGCCTCGGTCTCGGCTCCCACACACTCACCATCACGGCTTCGAACGCTGCGGGCACCGCCACCCGGTCCTACAACTGGACGATCGCTCCGCCGCCGCCACCGCCGCCACCCGACGCGCCTCCGGTTGTCACCGTCACGGGCGCGCCGGTCTCGTCCACCACCGCCACCGACGCGACGATCTCCTTTGACGTCAGCGATCCCACTGCGCACATCACCTGCAGCCTCGACGGAACGCCCGCCGCGTCATGCACCAATCCCTGGTCCGCCATCAATCTGCCCATCGGATCCCACACCGTCACCATCGCCGCGACCAACGACGACGGGACCGGCTTCACCACCTACTCCTGGATGGTCATCCCAGTACCCGTGCCACCGCCCACGGTCACCGTGACGAGCGGCCCACCCGCCAGCACCACCGCGACTGCTGCCACCGTCACCTTCAACGTCAGCGATCCCACCTCACACGTCACCTGCAGCCTCGATGGGGCAACCGGGACCGACTGCCAAAGTGCCTTCTCCGTCAGCGGTTTGCAGATCGGAGCTCACACCCTCACCGTCGATGCTTGGAACGACGCAGGGTTCACGACCGCCAGCTACAGCTGGACCGTCATCCCGCTACCCGTCGCAGCCCCGACAGTCACCATCATCAGCGGACCGGTGCCATCAGCTGATTCCACTGATGCCAGCGTCGCCTTCGCGGTCAGCGACCCCACCGCGAACACCACTTGCAGCCTCGACGGATCGGCGGCGCTGCCCTGCACGAATCCTTGGACGGCCACGGGCATGGACGTCGGCGGCCACACCCTCACCATCAACGCGACAAACGGCGGCGGCACCGGAACTGCCAGCTACAGCTGGACGGTGACCCCGCCACCCCCGCCTCCGGTAGGTGCACCTGCCGTGACGGTCACCGCCGGCCCGCCCGCGTCGACGACTTCAACCGCGGCCGCCGTCACGTTCAGCGTCAGCGACCCCACGGCCGCGGTCACCTGCAGCATCGACGGGGGACCGGCGAACTCCTGCGTCGACACCTGGTCGGCAACAGACGTGTCAGTGGGCCCCCACACCCTCACCATCTCCGCGACAAACGGCGGCGGCACCGGGATTGCCACCTACGCCTGGACCGTCACAGCACCACCCACTCCGGCGCCCACCGTGACCATCCTGGCCGGGCCGCCGTCCACCGGCAGTTCCACCGCGGCCACTGTCGCGTTCGCTGTGAGCGACCCCTCTGCGAGCGTCAGCTGCACGTTGGACGCCGGCCCAACGCAGACCGGCTGCACCATCCCTTGGACCGCGACCGGCCTGACGGTCGGCTCGCACACCCTTACCATCTCCGCGACAAACGGCGGTGGCACCGGAAGCGCCACCTATAGCTGGACAATCACCGCGCCTCCGGTCGCCAAACCCATTGTCACCATCACCGGCGGACCCGTGGCCTCCAGCAGCTCCACCACAGCCACCGTCAATTTCACGGTGAGCGACCCGGCGGCTGCCGCGAACTGCAGCCTTGATGGCGGCACCGCCACTGCCTGCACCAGCCCCTGGACAGCCAGCGGCCTGACCGTCGGCGCCCATACCCTCTCGATCTCGGCGACGAACGCTGGTGGCACGTCTACCGCCAGCTACAGCTGGACGGTCACGGCACCACCAGTAACTCCAGTAACCGTGGGGCTAACCCAACAGCCGCCACTCATCAGCCTGTCGAATACGGCATCCTTCGGCTGGTCGCCCGTGGCGGGCCTCAGCTACGTCTGCAGCCTGGACGGTGGCGCGTACGTGGCGTGCACGAGCCCTGTCACCTACTCCCACCTCACCATCGGCATCCACACCTTCCGCGTCCACAGCACCAACACCATCGGCGCCAGCAGCACCGACACGGTCGTGACGTGGACCGTCGCGTTATGAAGCCAAGACTCAGTCACTCGAAACCCGGATCAACAAGGTGAGCTAGGCCCCGGCTGAGGTGGTTTGGACGGCCCCCGTGCAAGTTTCCTACCCCCCGAGCACGGGAGCCTCGACGTCAAAAGTGGCTGTGCGGCCGGGCTGACGCCGTACCGCTGATCATGCCTAACCGTGACGAGATGCCTGGCCGGATTCGGCAGTACTTCACCCGGATGGCCCGACGGCCTGACCCGCGACCCCTGTCATCTGCGGCGGGGCTTTCCGAACTTGGGGTGATCAGGGCGTATCGACCCCTGATATCAGCCGACGATCTGCAGGATGCCGTCGATAACCAGACCGACGCCGAGTACGGCCGAGGGGTAGAACGTCAAAGGCGTCCGGTGCCTGCCAATCCAGCGTTCAGCACGCAGGAGCCAGTCCGCCGCTCGTGCACCCCACATCACGTAGAGCATGACGGGCAGCCACACCAGGCTGGTGGCAATGGCCACATAGACGATGGCGAGTACCCCGGCACTGGCATGACTGAGCCCCGCCGAGGCAATCGTCGCGGACGCGAGAAGCGTGATGGTGATTCGTTTCGGGCCGCCGATGCCCAGCGCCGTGCCGACCGCTAGCGCTGACAGCGGCCGGAGGCCTCCGAGACGAGCGCGCAGCGCCTCCATCCGAGGATTCGGATCTCGGATCCGGACCGGGTCGTCCCGATGTCGACGCACGTGCACCGCCATGACCAGCAGCGCGACTCCGAACAGGATCAGGAAGCAGGCGACGACGGCGGGATGGTTGCCACCGGGTACTGAGAAGGCGCCAATCCCGTACGCGAGAAGAAGACACGCCACCTGACCGGCGATGAATCCGATGGCGAAGGCCAGGCCATTGATCCGTCCCCGTCCGTGGGTGAGTACGACGAGTGTGGCGCCGAGCGCGAGCGGACTACTCGCCGACACCAGGGCGAACAGCAGGATGTTCAGTACGAGATGGGTTGGAGCGGTAGCACTGGATGCGGCGGCTTGGAACACGTCAGTCGTCTGACTCGGCGGCTTTGACGCCAGACTCCAGGCCTGACCTCCGCAACCATCCGGCTGAACAAAGCATTGGCGTCCTTGCCGCACTCGAAGCGAATTCCTCAGGGACGATCATGCCTCGGCTGAAACCACCGGGCAGTGGAGTGCGGCGCGCCCTGTTCGTGTCGCGATCTTGACAAACGTTGCACATGTGGCCGATTGGCGGCTTACGCTGTAATGCGGCGTCTCCCCCGGGGACAGTGAAGACCGTGGGGTTTGAGACGCCGCCATACTTTTGACTGCGTCGTCTACGGGGAGCAACCAACGGTTAGGCCGAACGGGGCTATAAGACGCCATTCGCACGCGTCAAAATCGGTCACGTGAGGGCATCCGCGGTCAGATTATTACTGGCCTTGCGCGGCAGGCGGGGCGTCAAGTTCTAGAGGCCTGCCCTTCACGGCTGCCCGACACTTTGCTGCTTCCACGCTTGCCTCTCCAGATAAATGATCATTGATACAACTGTGACGGCCTCACCAAGAAGACCCCGCCGCGGTCATCCCGCTCACCAGGCACGGCGGGGTCTCTGTCGCGTGAATCGGGGGACCAGTCCCGACCATTAAGCGATCGGCGGAAACGCCAGCAAAGCCCAACACCCGCAACATGGGTCCAGCATCCCCGTGACATCACCGGCCGTCGCAGTGCTCGTCGTGCCTGGCTAGCCTTATCCCCGGGTCCCGCTGGACCCAGTGCGCAAAGGAGTCCTCGGAATGTGTCGTTGGCTGGGATATCTAGGCAGTCCGATCGAGCCGCAGGAGCTGCTCTACGCGCCGGAGCGCTCGCTGATCGAGCAGAGTCGCAGCCACGCTCCCGGGATGGCGGTGCCGAACGGGGATGGCACCGGCCTGGGTTGGTATGGCCGCCGCGAAGTGCCCGCCCTCTTTCGCAGCGCCTCCCCTGCGTGGGCCGATGAGAGCTTGCGTGAGCTGGCCTCCGAGATCTCCTCACCACTGTTTCTAGCGCATGTACGGGCGGGCACCGGAACGGCCGTGCAACAGACGAATTGCCATCCCTTCCGCTACGGGAAATGGCTCTTCGTCCACAACGGTTACATCGCCGAATTCGACCAGATTCGGCGTGAGCTGCTGATGGCCGTGCGCCCAGACCTTTTCGGCTACATCCAGGGCTCGACCGACTCCGAGCTGATGTTCTACCTGGCGCTGACATTCGGCCTCGAAAAGGACCCGCTCGGTGGCTTGGAACAGATGGCGGGGTTCATCGAAGCGGCCGGCGCAGCAGCAGGTATCTCCGAGCCGCTACAGATGACCATCGGACTGACCGACGGAGAACGGCTCTACGCCGCGCGCTACGCCAGCGGTCCCGTGGTCAATACGTTGTTCGTCAGCGAAGACGTCGAATCGGTCCGTTCGCTCTACCCGGAGCGCGAACGGTTCAGCCATCTGTCCGACGACGCTCGGGTAGTCGTCTCCGAACCGCTGGTCGATCTCCCGGGGGTTTGGCGCGAAGTCCCGACGTCCACCGCCCTGATCGTCCACAAGACCCTGGAGGAGCAGCCGTTTCAGCCCCGGCAACCTCAATGACGGGCGCTGTCTGGTCAACGGTCGCGCTACGGTCTCGTCCTGCCCTACAAACCGTGAACATCTGATGGCGGCCGGATAACTCCTCTGTCACCTGAGATCACGCGGGGTGATCCTGCCTGGTATGTCCCATGAGATCCAGATCTGGCAGGAGCTCAGGCGGGGTCAGATCGAGACGAATGACCGTCTGGACGCGATCCTTTTCGAGCTACGGCGGCTGAACACCTACTGGTCGACGGTGACGACGGCGCAGACGGTCCGCCACCGCCCCGAGCCGACGAACGCCGGCACGTTCTCCAGTGTTCAGGCGGCGGACGGCTAGTTGTCGAGCTTCGTCCATCCTCGCCGGCTCAGGCCGTGGAAGGCTGAAGTGGTCTGCTCAGACCACCATCGGAGGCTGCGATCACCAGCGATAGCGCGATGCCCTCACAGGACCCGTCCGAGCTGCCGATTGCCCGTCAGCTGGCCAACTTCCGCGACGTCGGGGGTCTACGCGCCCGCAGTGGCCTCATTCGCCCCGGGGTTCTGTATCGAAGCGACGCTCCCTTCGCCGGCGACGAAGCCCCGCAAGCCGCCGCTGTGTGGCCACCCGACGTGGTCATCGATCTGCGATCACCGGGCGAGGCAAACAACCGTTACCCCTGGCCGGAATCGACCACGCTGCACCAGCTCCCGCTGCTGGCCGAAGCGGCCCCCGCTCTGCAGACCGGAGCTCTTGACCAGCTCTACCTGCACATCCTGGAAGCCGCCCCCGAACGCCTCGCGCGCATCGCCACCATCGTGGCCCGGGCTCAGGGTCCCGTACTCGTCCACTGCTCCGCCGGCAAGGACCGAACAGGCGTCGCCATCGCGCTCCTACTGCTCACCGTGGGAGTCGAACCAGAGGTCATCGAAGGCGACTATCAATTGACGGCCCCGAACGTCGCCGGCTCCCTCGACAGGGTGAAGGCACTGGGATACGACCTACCCATCCAGAGCGAGCTACCGCCCCACCTCCTGGAGACCCCGCCGAACGCCCTCGCACCGGTCCTGGCACCGATATCGCAGGCGCCTGGAGGCGCAGTCGGCTGGCTCATCGCGCACGGCGCAAGCGCTGCCGATGTCGCTCTGCTGTCCCAACGGCTGATCGCCGGCCCGCGCGCGTAACCGGTCAGCTCTCGGTAGGGGCTGCGGATTGCTTGAGCCTGCGGCGCATGAGTAGGCCACCGATGAGGATTCCGACCGCCGTCGTCACCAGCAGGATCAGCCACAGGGGTGCCTTCAAATGGACCGTGAAGAGGTCGATCGAGGCGCGGTTGTGATTCTGGGCGATGAAGACAATGATCACGATCCCCAGCAGAATCGGCAGCCAGCGAGCGCGTACAAAGGCACCGACTGAATTCGATTTCCCGGCCGTCTCAGGCATCTCACATCACCCTTTCCGTGCCCGGAGCCAGGGTCGTGGTCCCCATCGCAGACTGCCGGGTTGGGCGAGAGTACGGCACCCGGACCCGAGGGCACGTACGATCCATCATCGCTCTCCCGAGTTCCTCATGATCGGTATGTCCGTTGCCCGCTGTCGAGACTCCGCAAAGCGCCTCCCCTGAGCCGTCGGAGCCGCCCGCTAAGCCCTCCAGGTCGCCGTCGGACAAGCTGCGCAGCGCCCAGGAATACGCGAACAAGGTCAAGGGGCGCGTCGAATCGTCCCGGCCGCGTCACCGATCGGTCGACCTGGCCTACTCCTTCACCGAGCACGACCGCGATGTCGGCGGCGGCCTGCTCGCCGCTGCGCTGGCCTTTCGCCTCTTCCTGTGGTTCCTGCCGGCGGCTCTGGTGCTCGTCGGCGGCCTCGGTTTCGCTCCTCAGAAGAGTTCGCTTTCGACCGCTCGCCAAGCTCACCTGGGCAATTTCGCGGCGGAAGTGATTGAGAAAGCGCACGAGGACTCCAATCGCTCCCGATGGGTCCTGCTGCTGCTTGGACTCTTCTTTCTCTATTTCGCATCGGTGAAGCTGGCCAAGACCGTTGTGGCTGCGACCGCCTTCGCCTGGCGCATTCCGCTCCCGAATATCCGAAACAAGGCTCGAGCCGGCGCGTGTACGACGGGCTTTCTCGTTCTGGCGCTCTTTTTGTCCTTCTACTCGACGTGGCTTCGCCAGCGTTCCACCGGAATCGGTGTGACGGTCACGGCTTTCCTGGTCGTGGTCTGGGGGGTGCTGTGGTGGGTGGCAGCGGCGAAGCTGCCAAAGGCCGAGGGAGTCTCGTGGCTACGACTGTGGCCCGGTGCCTTGCTGGTGGGTGTGGGCATGCAGGTGATGAATCTGGTGTCGGTCTTCTACCTGCAGCGCAAGATCACCTCGTCGTCCGGCTTGTACGGGGGCCTGGGCGCGGCGGCGGTCATCATCCTCTACGCTTACCTACTGGCCAGATTGATCATCGGCTCCTGCGCCCTTAACGCCATCCTGGCCTCCCGACGCCAGAGCTGACGCCAGGCCCGTGAAGCTGCGTTGACGTTGTGCTCGACCGTGTTTATGTAGACCCGAACGAAGCTGGTAACCGAACGTCAAGGAGACACCGTGGCAAGACACTCCGTGCGATCACTCGCGGGAGTTCTCACCGTCGTTGCGCTAGCGCTGGTGGGCTGCGACGCCAGCACCACGGGCAACCAAGGGGCGGAAACGGTCCCGAGCGGCGGCCCTTCGGCAAGCGCGAGCGCCAGCCCTACCCCGTCTGCCACGCCATCCGCAGGATCTAACGGACGCATCGCCTACAGCCGATTCACCGGCACCAGCCTGCGCACTGCCGCACTTGAGGCCAGCCGACTCGACGGCACCGACCAGGTCGCACTGACCCGGCCGCAGACCGACGTGAAGGATCAGGATCCGGCCTGGTCGCACGACGGCGCCCAGGTCGCCTTTGACCGCGAAACCCCCAAGACGGGCTGCGGGACCGGATGCGTCACCCGCGAGATCTATGTGGTCGACGTGGCCTCCAGAGCCGTAACGCAGCTCACCACGAGCCCGGCGGGGGCCGTCTGCGGCACCGGTGGCACGGTGAACTCCTGCCACTATGACCCGGCGTTCTCACCGGACGGCACCAAGATCGCTTACGCCGGCACTGTCGGAACTGCGAGCGACGCACCGACCGCCATCTGGGTCGCGAACGCCGACGGCAGTGACCCGCACCAGGTCACCAAGCCTGCGACCGGCGCAGTGGACTCCGGCCCCTCGTGGTCGCCCGACAGCTCCTCGCTCGTCTTCAACCGACGGACGGGCCAGTACGCCACCGTCGTCACCATCAGTGCGGACGGCACCGACCTGCATCAGCTCACACCGGCCAGCGGACACTTCGGCGATCATCCCGCGTGGTCACCCGACGGCAGCAAGATTCTCTTCCGGAGCAATTTCAACGCCTCGACGACGACGTTCGCGCAATCCGAGCTCTTCACGGTGACCCCCGCCGGGACCAGCCTCGCGCCGCTCACCCAGAGCGCATCCAACGTCGAGTTCATGTCTGGTGCCTGGTCGCCTGACGGCGCCAGGATCATCGCCGGGCGGGTGACGAAAGGTGCGAACGACGACCAGTCGCAGCTCGTCACGATGAACTCCGACGGCAGCCGGATTCGCGTGGTCCTCATCGATTCCAATTGGCAGAGCGACCCCGCCTGGGATCCCACCAGCTAAACCGAGCCGTGCTGGAGATGAGATCTCGTCGTCGCGCGCGTCTACACCAGATACCAGTCCATCTGGCCGTGCCGAAAGGACGTAGACCATGAAGCAGAAAATCGTGCCCAACCTGTGGTTCGACAGCCAAGCCGAAGAGGCGGCGAACTTCTACCTGACCGTGTTCAAGAATTCGAGAATCCTGAACGTGACGCACTACACCGACGCCGGTCCCAGGCCGGCGGGGATGGTGCTCACGGTCGAATTTGAGCTGGAAGGACAGCGGTTCGTCGGCATCAACGGCGGCGATCAATTCACCTTCGACGAGGCCGTCTCCTTCCAGATCGACTGCGAGGACCAAGCGGAGATCGACTACTTCTGGGAGCGGCTGACCGACGGCGGCGAGGAATCGCAATGCGGCTGGCTCAAAGACCGATTCGGCCTCTCCTGGCAGGTGGTTCCGCTCGGCATGGAGGAGATCCTGAACGACCCTGACCCGCAGCGGGGACTTCGCGCGACGCAAGCGATGTTCGGGATGCGCAAGATCGATTTGGCCGCGCTGCGCCATGCCGCGGACGGCGTGACGACGACCTGATCGGCGCCGCAGCGGATACGGCCGGGTGGCGACGAATCAACTGACCGCGATACGTTGCGCCACCGTGCTGCTAACTACCGAGGTCGCCGGCGGAGTCGCCGCCGTGACCATCGACCACCCGCCCTACAACCTGGTCGATGGTCCTTTCATCGGGGCGCTCATGGGTCTGCTCGAAACCCTCGAACACGACCCTGCCGTACGAGTGGTGCTCTTCAGTAGCGCCGATGCAGATTTCTTCCTCATGCACGGGGACGTCGAACAAATACTCGCCATCCCGCCCGGTCCGCCAACCCCTGCCAGCGAGCCCAACGTCGCCGCCGCGCTCTTTGCGCGGGTATCAGCAAGTCGGCTGGTGTCGATCGGGCTTTTGGACGGAGCCGCGCGCGGCGGCGGGTGTGAATTCCTTTCAGCGCTGGATCTTCGCCTCGGGTCACCCACGTGCCGTCATCGGCCAGCCGGAGGTCGCGATGGGGATCCTTCCCGGCGCCGGCGGGACCGTTCGGTGGCCACGTCTGGTGGGACGCGGGCGTGCGCTGGACATCATGTTGACGGGCCGAGACGTGCTCGCCGACGAGGCGCTCGCGATCGGCTGGCTCGACCGACTGGTACCGGCGACGCAACTGGCGGGCGAAGGTTGGCGCACGGCCAGCCGGATCGCTTCCATGCCTGCTGCCTCTATTGCAGCGGTGAAACGGGTCGTGGACATCTCGCTTTCGTCAACGGAAGCGGCGCTTGTCGCCGAGACGCGACGCTCTCGGTGAGCTGGTGGCCGGCGGCGGTCATCGCCGACCGATGCAGGCGTTTCTGGCTGCCGGCGGCCAGACCCGAGATGGCGAACGGGACCGGATGAATGAGATCGTCGAAGCGATGCTGGCCCCCGACCCGCGCGAGGAAAACAGATGAGCGAAAGCATGAGCGCCGCCGTAGCCTCCGCCGGGAAGTTGACGGTGGTCGACGTCCCACTGCCGACCCCGGGGCCTGGTCAGGCGCTGGTCCGCAGCCTTGCCTGCGGTTTGTGCGGGTCCGATCTGCACTTTCTGGAGCTGCAGCAGGCGGCCGGCGATCGGATGCCGGACTTCGTCCTCGGACACGAGTTCTGCGTCGAGATCGTCGACTACGGGCCGGGAACAGCCGCCCCCTTCCCCCGGGGAACACTGGCGTGCTCGGTGCCCTACGCGACGGGTGCTGCCGGCCCCGAGTTGCTCGGCTATTCCACGACCTTCAATGGCGGGTTTGCGGAATTCCTGCTTGTCGACGCTGATCGGCTCATCGCCGTTCCCAACGGCCTCGAAGCCAACTTTGCGGCGCTGAGCGAGCCACTGGCCGTGGGTGCACACGCGGTCGGCCTCGATCCGGTGACACCCGACACCCCCGCGCTGGTGCTCGGTGCCGGCCCGGTCGGACTCGCCGTCGTCGTCGCGTTGCGCCGGCAAGGCCGGTCACCGATCGTCGTCAGCGATCCGTCTGCCGTGCGACGTGACGCCGCGCAAGAGGTTCGGCGCCGACCTGGTGCTTGACCCCACCTCCCAATCGCCGTGGGAAGCGCTCGCGCGAGCTCGGCCTGGAAGCGACCTTTCCGGCGCCGCTTTCCGCTGCCGGCGCGCGTCCGGTGCCGCTGACCGTCTACGAATGCGTCGGCGTGCCCGGCATGTTGCAGAGCACGCTCGAGGGCATCCCCATCGGAGCTCGGATTGTGGTGGTCGGTGTGTGCCAGGTCGCCGATACCGTCGTCCCGGCGCTGGGAACCACCAAAGAGGTCGAGCTGCGCTTCTCCTACGCCTACCGGCCCGAGGAGTACGCGGCGACGATGCACGATCTGGCTAGCGGCGCCATCGACGGCTCGCAATTCCTCAGCGACGTGGTCGGGCTCTCGGGAATCGCAGAGGCGGTGGATCGACTGCGCTCATCGGCGGACCAGATCAAGATCATGGTCGATCCGACGCTCTAAGCCGGCGACAAGGCGAGCAGCAGCGTCATTCTCCCGAGTGTGTCGCGGTCGGTCCGGCCCCCTGAACGCGAATGAACACAATAGTGCGCATCTGAGTGCGCACTATTGTGTTCATTGGAAAACTAGGGTCCTGCTGCGATGGAGACACCCGGCGACAGGTTGATGCGATTCAAGCGCTTGCCGGGGACGTAGCCGTTCTCCACGAACCAACGGGCGGAATCGGCGATGGCGTCGACGGCTGGCCGCGGCGCGTAGCCGAGTTCGCCGCGCGCCCGAGCGATGCTGAACATCATGTTCGTGGTTGACATCCGGGCCGCCTCGAGGGCCACGCTGGGCTCGCGACGCAAGAGCCGGCCTTCCACGAGTTGCGAGAGACCGCCGACGCTGAGCGCGACCGATTTCGGGACCTGCCGGCTCGGAGCGGGCAAGCCGGTGCAGCCGGCCAGCAACGCGAGGAATTCCCGCATCGGCAGGTTTTCGCCGCCGATGATGTAGCTGCGACCCACCCGGCCCCTTTCCAGCGCCAGCAGATGACCGGCGGCGAGGTCGTCGACGTGGACCACGTTGAAGGTGGTGTCGACAAAGGCCGGCATGCGACCACAGAGGAATTCGAGGACGACCTTTCCGGTCGGTGTGGGCCGCGTATCGCCGGGTCCGAGCGGGAAGGTCGGCAGCACCAGCGACACCGGCAGGCCTTGCGCCGCCGCCCGCAGGACCTCGTGCTCAGCCACGTACTTGGTCCGCTTGTAAAGGCCGAAAAGGTGCGCCACGTCGGCGTAACTCGTCTCGTCCGCAGGTTGACCGGCGGCCGCCCCATCCAAGCCCAGCACACCCACCGTGCTGGTGTAGATCACCCGCTCGCATCCACTGCTGCGGGCGGCATCGAGCACGTTGAGGGCGCCGCCCACGTTCACGTCGTAGAAGTCCTTGGGCCGCCGGGACCAGAACCGGTACATGGCTGCCAGGTGGAAGACGAAGCGCGCATCCTTGACCGCCGCCGTCACGCCGCCGGCGTCGCGTACGTCGAGGGGGATCTGCTCGACGTCGAGGCCCTCGAGGTTACGAACATCGCTGCCCGGCTCGACAAGCGCAACCACGGTCGCGTTGCGGGCCAGCAGTGCTCGGACCACCGCCGATCCGATGAACCCGGCAGCCCCCGAAACAACGACCCGATCGCCCTTGGCGATCGTGGGGGCGGCGAGCTCGGCAGCCGCGCTCACTGGGCCATACCCGAGCCCAGCAGGTCCTGACCCGGTGCGCTGTAAGGGGATTCGGGACGTGCCCTGCCGCTGCGTCTCAGTCCACCTTTGGCCATCGTGCGGCCGAATTCGAAGAACAGTCCCGACCCGCTGTGAGCGTCCTGCATGACGTCGTCAAGCGCGTTCACGAAATAGTCGACCTCCTGCTTTCCGCAGATCAGCGGTGGCAGCAACTTGATGATGTTCACGTTGTCGGCCGCTACCTGGGTGATGATCCGATGTCGGTGATAGAGCGGGACGACCACCATCTGCGAGAAGATCGCCGACCGGAAGTGCTCGAGCGTGTTGAATCGGCGGCGCAGCGCCTTGGACTCCGGCGGGCCGAATTCCAGCCCGATCATCAGGCCTTTGCCCCGAACCGCGTGCAGCATTTCGTAGCGCTCCACGAGTGGTGCGAGCGCGGCCTCGAATTCCAACCCCGTGAGCCGGGCCCGCTCGACGATGTCTTCGTCGTCGAAGGTCGCCAAAGTGGCCAGACCCGCGACCATCGCCAGCTGGTTACGCCCGAACGTGCTCGAGTGCTTCATCGCCTTCTCCAACGAGCTGAAGACGGCCGTGAAGACCCGCTCCGTCGTCAACATCGCGCCCACCGGGATGAAGCCGCCGGACAACGCTTTGGACACCGTGACAATGTCCGGATGCAGACCCCAATGCTCGTAGCAGAAGAACTTTCCGGTGCGACCGAGCCCCGTCTGCACCTCGTCCATCACCAGCAACGTCCGGTGCTGCCGGCAGAGCTCCTGCACCTCCAGCCAGTAGTCGGCTGAGGCCTCGTAGACACCTTTGCCTTGAATCGGCTCCACGATGAAGGCCGCCACGTCGCGTTTCGCCAGCTCCGCCCGCAGCGCATCGATATCGCCGAACGGCACGGCCTCACATCCTGGCAGGAGCTCGCCGAAACCCTCCCGGAAATCAGCCCCACCGTTGAGGGAGAGCGCTCCCGTGCTGAGCCCGTGGAAGGCGTGCTCGGCGAACAGGATCCGCGGCCGGCGCGTCGCCTGCCGGGAGAACTTGATGGCTGACTCGATGGCCTCGGCGCCTGAGTTGCAGAAGAAGGCGCGCTTGATCTCACCCCCGGCACGGGTCACCAACTGCTCAGCCAAGAGCCCGGGGAGCAGCGCGCAATCCAGCTGGACCATGTTTGCCAGATCCAGGTCGATGGCCTGGTGCAGCGCGGCTTTCAGAGCAGGGTGGCTGCGGCCGAGCGCATAAACCCCGAAACCGGAGAGGAAATCGAGGTAGCGCTCGCCTTCGGCGTCAAACAGGTAGCACCCCTCGCCGCGGACGTAGAAGCGGTCGAAGCCGATCGTCTTCAGCACCCGGGCCAGCTGGTGATTGAGGTGCTTGTCGTGCAATGCGTAATTCTCGCCGTGCCGCGTTCGCAGGAGCTCCGCTACATCGAAGGCCACATCGCTCCTTCACGATTCATGTGGAGACGGTTTCCTCACGATATTGGTCCCCCACAGATATTGGCGCCCGGGTCAAGCGCGGGCACTCTTGAGCCGACACAGAAGTGTGCTTGTCAGAGCTGTCACCGCCGGCGCGCTGCTGGCTGCCATGACCGCCTGCGGCTCGGCAGCAGCAGCCCCCGCACCGAAAATCGTCATTCCGGCCGATGCCACCCCCCAGGTCCGCCTCCAGGACGAAGTCACCCAGCAGCTCAGCGGTCAGGGACTGACCGTCTCAGGTGTCGCGTGTCCGGCGGATGTCACCCCGGTCGAAGCGACGGTCGCCACGTGCACCGGGGTGATCGCCGGACAGACCCTGAACATCCAGGTGACATTCCTGTCGCAGAACCAGATCTCCGTCGTCGTCTCCCCGTAGGGGCCGGGCTACTGGCGCCCAGCGAGCGTTGAACTAGTGCGCCGCCGTCACCACGTGGGTGGTGCTGTTGTACGTCAGCGTCCCGGATTGGAAGCTCTGCTGGGTGCCGCCGGTGATCGCGACCTGATCCTTGGTCGGGTAGCCGAGCCAGCTCGCGGTGGCGCTGAGACCCACATAGGAATCAAGGATCGGACCCATGACGGCGTGGGCACCGGTTGCCGGGCGCCAGTAGATGGCCCCGTCCTTGCTGAACTGGTTGTAGCGGCCGGCGCCGTCGGGGGCGACCAGCTGGTCGCTGGTCGGCAGCCCAAGCACCGTGGGTCCGTTGACGGCCAGGTATTCGGTGTTGATCCCACCCTCGACCTCATGAGCCCCGGTGGCCGCGGAGTAGTAGATCGCGCCGTGTGCGTAGTTCTGAGCCGTCCCGCCGGTGACGGCGTGCTCCGTGCCCACGACCGCGCCGAGGACGCTGCTGGCTCCGCCCATGGCCGCGTACTTGGCCGCGATCGGCGTCTGCCCAGGGGTGACCGGCGGGGGCGGAGTGACACCCAGGGTGCGCCCGCTGTCGGTGTAGTGCTTTTGGACCTGGGTGAGATTCAGCGCCGTCGGGTAGACGGCTACGTCGTCGATGGTGCCCTTCAGATAGGCGCTGGACGGCGCTGAGGGCCACCCGGTGACATTGTCGCCGCCGACCCGCCAGTAGCCGCTGTAGACCTTGCCTGCGGTCGGCGTGGCCTTCGTCGCGACCTGCTTGCCGTCGACGTAGAGCGCCATACCTGCGCTGGACAGCGACGCGACGACGTAGTGGTAGGCACCGTCCCGATAAGTACCAGTGGTGACCAGCGAGTTCACGCCGTTGTGGTAGACGCCGAAGTGCAGGTGCCCGGCATTGTCGAGATAGACCAACCGGTCGTAGTTGATGCTCGGGCCGGTCGCCGTATCGCCATACCCGATGATCTTTCCGCCGGTCGTCGACGTGGTCTTGAACCAGGCTTCGACGGTGAAGGTGTCAGGAGCCGGTGCTGAAACCGTGGAGGCCGCGGATCCGGTCGAGGTGCCGGTGAAGGTCGACGCCCCATTCGAGTCACCATTGATCGCACCGGTGACCCCGTGGCCGACCCCGGACTGCTCGTTGAGGTCGTTGTAGCCGGCCCAGTCATAGCCGACCGTTCCCGAAGCCTCGCCGAGGCGCCAGAGATCGGTGGCCCCATCGCTACGCACGTCGTTGACATAGCTGCTGACCGTCCCCGAGCCCACCGTCGCGGTGACGGTGGATCCCTTGGACGTGTTGCCGAGCGGATCGGTGACGCTCACGCGATAGGTGTGCGTGCTGCCCGGCGTCAGACCCGTATCGGTGAAGCCCATCGCCGGCCGCTGCCAGAAGGTCGAATTGACCGTAGCCGTGTAGATCGGGGTGGGCTGGCCATCGCGGATCACGTTGTAGGTCAGCTGCTGATTGTCTTGATCGAACGTCGCCTGCCAGCCGACGCGCAGGGTGCCCGAAGACAACGAGACGACGTGCGGGGTGAGCGTGGCAAGGGGACGCGGCGCCACCAGGTTCGGCGCGATGGCCCGAACTGCGAAGCGCACCAGCGACTGCTGGGCCGCCCCATTGACCGTCGGGAACTCACCGCCGAGCGCCACGTACTGGCTGTTGCCCGTCACCGACCAGGCAGCCTGCGACTGACCCGAGTAGGGCCCGGTGGTCAGAGTCGGATACCAGTCCAGCTGCGTCGGGGAAGGATTGCCGTACCAGTCGGTGTAATTGACGATCGAGTTGTGGGCGATGGTGCCTGTCGGGTAGGTCGTGAAGGCCGTCGACCGGTAGAACCCCCACGGGTTGGTCTGGGGGAAACCGCCGATGTTTCCGCAGTAGTGCGAATGGCTGACGACGTACAGGGTCTGGCCCATCGGGAACGAGTCGTACGTGTCGCCGTGGCAGTCCTCGATCCAATGAATCGCACCGGTTTCGGGATCCGCAGCGAAAGAGCCTTCCAGGTTGCCGCCGGGGCCGAACACGTAGCCGGTGCCGTAGATCTGGCTGCCGTCGCTCGTGAGGCTGGTGATGCCGGAGTTGACGCCCGAATCCTTGACCTTCTGGTTCGCCGCCCAGGCGAGCGCGGCGCCGGTGGGGCTGATCGCCCCCAAGCCCAGCGTGGCGATCCCGTTCAACTTCGCGAAGTGGCCGCCGACGATGACCTTTCCGAGCGGTGAGAGCACCATCGCGTCGACCTCGTTGTCGGCGCTGGGAGCCCAGGTGGTCAGCGCGCCAGCGGTGGTGAAGGCCGCCAGTCGCGAACGGTTGACGCCGGCAGCGGTGGTGAAGCTGCCGCCCACATAGACGGCCGAATTGCTGGCGGCGATCGCGTGCACCCGGGCGTTCAGAGCGGGCGCGAACGGCTTCAGGGCGCCGGTCGCCGTGGAGAAGGCGGCGATGTGGCCGCGGGTGAGCCCATCGACCTTCGTGAAGTCGCCGCCGACGTAAACGGTCGAACCGTCGGGTGAGGCCGAGAGCACCATCCCCTGCGCGTTCAGCGAGTGACTGAAGGTGGTGATCAGCTTCCCGGTGGTGATGTCGTAGGCGAGCAAGTTGCCCCGAGCGGTCTGGCTGACGCCGGCGGCCGCCCCCGCGGGTCGAGCCTCGGTGAAGTGACCGGTGGCGTAGACGGTGTTGCCGACCGTCACCTGAGCCCAGACGATGCCATTGACCTGCAAGGTCGGTAGCGCGTCGGCACTCACGGTCGCAGGCAGGCCGTTTATCGGCGCGGTATCCGCCTTCGCCGGCGCCGCGACCAGGCCCGCCCAGGCGAGAACCAGCACGACGGCGGTGAGGAGGGCGAAAGCGCGTCGCGTGGGATGCGCCGAACCGCGGGACGCCGACACCATACGGTCAGACATGCGTTTCCTCATACCTTCAGACTTTTGCCATCTCAACCCGAGCGACTGCACCGAGAACGGCGTGAGCACGCGATCTGTGACGATCCAGTCGGGTCAGACGGCAGGTGCCCAATCGCGCGCAGGGGTGCGGGCGGCAAGGGTGCGGATCACGAAGGTCGCCACCACCAGGAGCACCAGCGCCAAGCCCAGAGCGACCCGAAAGTCCAGGAAATGCACCAGCAAACCGCCCACCAGGGCGCCGGCGAACATCAGCGTGACAGACGCGACACGACGCCATTGGTGGGGATAGGACCCACCCCCCAACCGTGAGTCCGCGGCCAGGCCGGTGATGGTCTGCGTGAGCACGGTCGTGGTGGCGTCAGCGACCGCCAGCCGGCGCGCGGTCGCGTTCTGCACACCCGTGCCCAACGCCAGCAGCACGATCAGCGGGTAGCGCGCCGCATCCGGCACCGGGCGCTCGGCGAACAGACTCACGATGAACGCGGCGCCGACAAAGACCGCGGTGAGTCCTACCCCGGCGGCCAGATGGCGACCTCGGTGGCTCCCCACCCGCAACGCGAGCCGGCCCCCGATCACCGCGCCGGCCATGAAGGCTGCGAGCGCGACCAGCGAGGCGGCGATCGAGAGCTGCTTGTCGCCCGAGAGCGCAAATCCGAGAAAGACGACGTTGCCGGTCATGTTCGCGACGAAGACGCGGCCGAGTACGAGATAGCTGACGGCGTCGACGATTCCGGTCACGGCCGTCAGCAGGAACAACGCGTGTACGAGAGAGTCGGAGTGACGCCCTGGGGCAGGCGACGAGCCCGCTGCCGTAGTGGGGTCGTTCGTGGCCATTAGCCTGCCTCTCGGGCCGAGATACGGGGGTCGTGCACGCAGTCTGGCGGGCCTGAACTAGAAAGACACCTGACAGCAGCAGCGGATGCCCAACACCGGGAGATCACCATGATGCGGTTCAACCACATGGAGCTCACGTTCCCCATCGGATCGCTGACGCAGGAGGTCCGCAAGGAGATTGACGACTTCTACGGCAGCGTCTTCGGCTGGAGTGGCCAGGACACAGCGGTGGTGGGTCAGTCAACCCATCTCCTGCAGGTGGACCCCTACACGAATTCGTTCCTGCTGCTGGCGGAGTACAAGAATCCGATCTCTTCGCCTGGCTACGACCATCTGGGGCTGCTGCAGGAAACTCGCGCCGAGGTGGACGATCTGCTCGCGAAATGCCGGGCCTACCAGGAGCACGATGACCGGGTTCGGATCAAGGAATACGACGACCTGGTCAGCCCGAATATGACCGTTCACGCGTTCTACGTGAAATACCTGCTGCCCATCTGGTTCGACGTCCAAAGCATGGAGCGCTCCCCCGAACTGACGATTCCGACCTGGAGCTACGCCTGATGAAGTTCGCCATGTTCTATGAGATCCCGGTCCCCCGGCCGTGGGACGACGAGTCCGAGCACCGGGCGTACAAGGCGGTCATCGACGAGGCCGTCTTCGGTGAGCAGATGGGCTTCGACTCGTTCTGGACCGTGGAGCACCACTTCCTGGAGGAGTACTCGCACTGCTCGAATCCTGAAGTGCTGTACGGCGCCATCGCGGCGCGCACCAGCAAGATGCGGCTCGGCTACGGCGTGCGTCTGACCCCCAAGCCCTACAACCACCCGGTGCGCTCCGCCGAGTCGGCGGCCGTGCTCGACCTGATCTCCGACGGCCGGGTGGAATTTGGCACCGGGCGGTCATCGACCCGCGCCGAGCTCGAGGGTTTCGGCATCTCCCCGAACGAGACCCGCGAGATGTGGCAGGAGGCCGTCGGTCACATCGTGGGGTGCTGGACGAACGACGAGTACGAGTTCAGCGGCAAGCATTGGTCGATGCCCAAGCGCCGGGTGCTTCCCAAGCCGCTGCAAAAGCCACACCCCCCGATCTGGGGAGCCACCGGCAGTCTCGAGACGCACCAGCTCGTCGGCCAGTTGGGACTTGGACTCTTGTCCTTCGCAGTGGGTACGCCGCCTTCCGAGCTGAAGAAACGCATCGATGTCTATCGCGCCGGCATCGCCGAGTGCACGAAGCCGCTCGGCGCTTTCGTCAACAACCAGGCCGCCAGCTTCACGATGGTCAACGTCGCTCCGACTACCGAAGAGTCCGTCGAGATCGCTCGTGAATCCTTCGAGTGGTACCCCAAGCACGGCGCTCGGATCATCGCCTCCGTAGCGCAATGGCTCGAAGAGCAGAAGCAGGCTCTTGGGTCGTTCGAGTACCTGGAAAAGAGCGCCCGCCGGGTTGAGGAAGGCCTCGTGGACATGCTCACGATGGACTACCTGATGGAGACAAACGCTTGCGTAGCAGGCGATCCCGAGCAGGCCATCGAGATGTTCAAGGCCTATGAGGCCACCGGCTGCGACGTCGTCTTCTGCCTGATGAACCCGTACAACATCCCGCACGAATCAGTCATGCAGACGATTGAGCTGATGGGAAAGCACGTCATTCCGGCCTTTTCCTAAGGGAAATGCCGGCGCGGGCTCGGCTAGTGGAGTGCGGGCTTGGCCAGCTGGCCGGGCCTTGCCTCCAGGTCCTGCACACCGTCGACCCGGATGGGTGTCCCGTTCACCAGGACGTGGCGGATTCCGGTGGGCGCATCGGCGGTGAGCCGCTCGGATCCGGTCGGGAAGTCGGCAACCCGGCGGACCGGGCCAGGGCCGATGGTGTCGGGGTCGAAGACGACCACGTCTGCCCACGCGCCTTCGACGAGTCGACCGCGGTCAGCAAAACCGTAGATGTCGGCCTGCCGGGAGGTGAGCCGCTGGACAGCGGCCTCCAAGCTGGTCAGCTGCCGCTCGCGGATCCAGTTTCCGAGGTAGTCGGTGGCCTGCGGTGCATCACAAAGCTGGCTGACGTGGGCGCCCGCGTCAGACAGACCGAGCGTGCAGCCGGCTTCGGTCAACACGGTGAACAGCTCATCGACATCGTCGTTGGCCAGGATGCAGCCGACCCGAAGGCTCAGATCCGCCTCATCCAGGGCGGTGTCCAACAGCAGGTCGAACGGTGACTCCCCGCGCTCCTCGGCGACCTGCCGCAAGCGGCGACCGTCTAGCTCCGGATGGGCCGCCGACTCGTTGAAGACGTAGGTGTCCCAGCGCGGCCTGGCGAATTGCTGACCGGTCTCCCAGGCCTCCAAGGTGGAAGCCCGCCAGCCCGGATCGGCATAGGCGGCGCGGCGCTCGGGGATCCCGGCAGACATGAGGGCGGCGAACTGGGGATTCACGTTCAACGTGAAGGGTTCGGCCAGCGACATCGAAAATTGCAACGGGCGCGGAGAGACCTGCGGCCAGACCTCAGCGCCGGCGGCCCAGCCTCGGCGGTTGAGATCCATCATTGCCTTGTGCGCGCCCGTCGGCATCGTCATCAGCGCCGTATATGTGAACGGCACACCTATTTTTGGTTGCAGGTCATAGAGGTCGACCACGCCCATCTGCTCACCTGGTGTGAAAGCAGCAACACCCCGGCCGGATTCACCCAGGGTGGTCAGCAACGCCTCGATTTCGGTGCGATCCGCGAACCGGCTGGGCACCGGCTTGCCATCGACGCCCCGGTGTGTGGGCGCAAAGCTGGTCGCGAATCCAGCGGCTCCCGCCTCCATCGCCTCGCGGACGACCGCCTGCATCTCTTCGACCTCAGCAGGGGTCGCCGCCCGCTCGTAGGCGGCGTCGCCCATCACAAAGAGCCGCAGGGCCGTATGCCCGATGTAGACACCGAAATTGAGTCCCAGGCCATGCTTTTGCACCGAGGCGAGGTACTCCGGGAAGGTCGAAAAATCCCAGGGCACACCGGCCTCGAGCGTCGCCACGTCCATGTCCTCAACGTTTTCCAGCGTGCGCGCGATGAGGCTGTGGTGCTCGGGCCGGGTGGGGGCGATCGAGAACCCACAGTTGCCCGCCACGATCGTGGTGACGCCGTGGAAGCAGGAGGGAGTCAGCGCGCCGTCCCAGAAGACCTGCGCGTCGTAGTGCGTATGGATGTCAATGAAACCCGGCGAGACGACATGCCCCTCGGCTTCGAGGTAGCGATCGCCGGCCAGGCCCTGCCCGATCGCGGTGATGCGACCGTCATCGATCGCCACGTCAGCCCGATAGCCCGGCGCTCCGGTGCCGTCAATCACGGTTCCGCCGCGGATCACGATCTCGTGCGAGCGTGAATTTTGAGGTGAATTGACGCTCATCACGCCTCCAATCCATAGAGGGAAGCGCAATTGCGCCAGATGATGTCATCTCGTACGTCAGCGCTCAGATGAGCAGTCTGCTCGGCGAGAATCCTTTGTGACTCGGGGAAAGTCGAGTCCGAATGCGGGTGGTCGCTCGCCCAGAGCAGGCGCTTGGAATTCATCAGGTGAGCCGTCTGGAAGGCGACCCAGTCGTCCTGAAACGTCACGTAGACGTGTTCGCGGAAGTACTCGCTCGGTTTGCGCTCCAGATCGCCGGATCCGAGCCAATTGCGATGGCGCTCGACGGCGTGGTCCGCCCGATACATCCAGTGCGGTACCCATCCCGCGTCGGCTTCCGTACAGACCACTTTCAGGCCCGGCACCCGATCGAAGACCCCACCGAAAATCATCGTGCCGATGACGTCCTGACACCCCCGGATGATGCCGAGGAAGCTATTCATCTTGGGTCCGCGGAACTGGGCCTCACCGAGATTGCCGCTACCGGTCAGGATGTGGAACGAGAGCGGCAGGTTCAGCTCTCCAGCAGCCCTCCAGAACGGATCCCAGCGCGGATCGTCGTAGTCGCCGGGGCCATCCGGATCGTCGTAGCAGCCGGCGAACCCGGGCAGCATCACACCGCGCAGACCGAGGCTCGCGATGGTCTCCAGATCCGCGATGCCTTCAGCGACGCTTCGCAGGGCAGTCTGGCCGAGCCCGATCAGCCGGTCGGGCGCGACTGCGACGAACTGGCTCATCCACTGGTTGTAGGCGTCGAAGCAGGCCTTCTTGTAATCCACATCGGGGTGGTTGCACAGCAGCATCCCGACAGAGGGGTAGAGCACCTCGGCCCCGACGCCGTCACGATCCTGCTCGCGGAGCCGCTCCACCGGATCCCAACCGCCTGGATGAAGCTCATCCCAGCCGACGTAGATGGAAGGGCTGATCTGGTCCCAGGTGCGACCGGCGGCGGCAACCATTCCGTAAGGGATCACGCTGCGGCCGTTGTCGATGGACATTGCCGCACCCATCACGTCGTGCGTGAGCGCCACCGGTGCCCGGTCGCGATACCGGGGGTCGATGAATGGCAGGTAGCAATCACCGGGTTCGGTGACGTGGGAGTCCGCCGAGATTGCCTTCAGCAGACGCCCGCTCTCCGCGGGTGCAACGGGGGCCGTGAGGGTCATGTCACTCCTTCGTGACGCCTGCTCCGCGCTGTGTGGGCCGACGACGGAGACTAACCCGCCGACCGGTGCGATCGGATCAGGTGGTCATCTCTTGCGGAAGGCGATCAGCACAATGATCAGCACAATCACCCCGGCGCAGACCGCCGCGATCCCATAGGGATTGAAACCGTTGCGTCCCCCGGAGGAGTCGGCGAGGAACAGGGCGACCGGCGACATGACTGCTGTCTACACGCTCTCGGGCGGCTGCGGGGGCTGTGGAATCGAGATGGAGACGCAGGCCCCGCCGGCGGCCAGATTGCGGGCATCCACCGATCCGCCGTGCGCTTCGGCGATCTCCCGGACGACGGCCAGCCCCAAGCCCGCACCTCGCTGACCGTGGCTGTGACTGCGCGCCGGATCTGCTCGCCGGAAGCGGTCGAAGGCATGCGGCAGGAAGTCCGCCGGGAAGCCCGGACCGGTGTCCTCGACGTTGATCGTCAACGAGTGAAGACCGAAGCCATAGGCGGCCGACAGGCGCACTGCGGGCACCCGGCCCGCGGACCCGTTCACAGGCACGTTCGGGGCGTATTCGATCGCATTGCTGAGCAAGTTGTCGACCGCCCGCCGCATCGCCGCTGAATCCAGCACAGCCGCCAAAGCGGGTGCGACGTCCAATGTCAGGCGCACGCCGGCGGAGTCCGCGGACGCCCGGGCCGATCGCGCGGCTGCCGAGAGCACGCTGGACAGATCTGTCGGCTGCGGACGCACGAGTGGGGCGCTCGAATCCGCTCGGGCCAGGAAGAGCAGATCCTCGGCTAGCTCAGAAAGGCGGTCCACCTCCAGCGCCGCGTGGTCGACCGCATCGGCCAGCTCGGCGTGAGTACGACCCGGACGGGCCGCCAGCTCCAGCTCGGTACGCAAGATCGCCAGCGGGGTCCGCAGCTCGTGCCCGGCATCGGCCACCAGGTCCTGCTGGCGGGACAAGCTGGCGCCCAGGCGTTCCAGCAGCTCGTTGAGCGTGACGGCAAGCCTGGCCAGCTCGTCTCCGGTGTTGGGGACGGCCAGCCGTTCGCCGCCCGTTCCCGCGTGCGCGGCCGCGTCGCGTCGCATGCGCTCGACCGGTCGCAGCGCCGCCCCAGCCAGCACCCACGCGCCCGCCGCGACCAGGATGACCAGTAGTGGGCCCGCCACGAACAGGGCGTTACGCAGGTCGTGCAGCGCCTCCTCGGTCGCGCGGCGGGAAGCCCCCGCCAGGGCGATCCAGACCCCGTCGCTGCGCCCAACGCCCAGTGCTGCCACCCGATACGGCTGATCGCCGACCATGACGGTCGTGCGCACCAGCATTCCGTCGCCGACATGCTCCAGCTCCGGCGGGAGCTTCAGCTTCGGTGCCGGGGCACCGGTCGCGGTACGCACCGTGCCATCCGGCAGGCGTACCACGGCAAAAGTCTCGGCGGTCTGCTCGGCGACACCTCTCGTTCCGGCGTCGAGCAGGGGATCAGGCAGCCGCGGAGAGGCAGTGCCGTCCAACGCGCCGGCAATCGTCTGCGCCCGCGCTTCGAGAGTGTTGTCGAGGTTGGACGCGAGTCCGGTCTTGAGGACGTGCAGGAAGAGGACGGACCCGCCAACGGCGACCACGACCGCCGTCAACGTGAACGCGACGAAGAGCCGACTCCGCAGACTGCGCGGAATCAGGCGCCTCACGGCGGAAATCAAGCAGCTCGCCCGTCGCTTGCGGTCAGGACATGGGCGCGGTAGAGGCTCGCAGCCGGTAGCCGGTGCCCCGCACGGTCTCCAGATCCTCGCGACCGAAGGGCCGGTCGATCTTGCGACGCAGGTAAGCGACGTACTGGTCGACGACGTTGCTCACCGGGTCGAACGCAAAGTCCCACACGTGCTCCAAGATCCGGGTCCGGGTCAGAACCTGACCAGGGTGGCGCATCAGGAGCTCAAGAAGAGCGAATTCCTTCGCGGTGAGTTCGATCTCTTCGCCCGCCCGGGTGACCGTGTGCATCGCCGGGTCAAGCTTGAGGTCGCCGACGACCAGCGCAGTGGGTCGCTCTCCTACGCCCCGACGGAGCAACGCGCGAAGCCGGGCTGCCAGTTCCGCGAAAGCGAACGGCTTGACCATGTAGTCGTCGGCGCCGGCGTCCAGCCCTCGCACCCGATCACCGACGCCGTCGCGTGCGGTGAGCATCAGCACCGGTGACCAGCGCTGCCGGGAGCGCAGCTCACGGCACACCTCGAAGCCATCGATCAGTGGCAGCATCGCGTCCAGCACGATGGCGTCATAGCCGACCTGCGTGCCGCGAAAGAGGGCGTCCTGGCCGTCGCCCGACACGTCGACGGCGTAGCCCTCCTCCTCGAGGCCGCGCTTGAGCAGGGCGGCCATCCGCGTTTCGTCTTCCACTACAAGGACTCGCACACCACGATCTTCAGTCGTTGACATGTGAAGTATGTGTGAAACGGGGCGTGGGCGAAACCCTCACGTCGCTCGGGACACGGCAAACGTCCCCGTGCCCCGCACACACACGACACCCTCGTCATCGACGATGCGGACGTCGGCCACTGCGAGTCGGCCTCCGATTCGCAGGACTTCGCCGGTGCAGACGTATTGCGCCCCGATCGCCAGCGGACGCAGGTAGTCGATGTGCATGGAGACCGTCGGGGACGCCAGAATCGACTGGTCAACGGCCCGCAGCGCCATGGCACACACATCATCGACGAGCGTGCCGACCAGACCGCCGTGCACCTTTCCCATCGAGTTCGACATGAAGGCAGTCGGCGTCCAATGGGCCACGCTGCCCGTATCGGAGTAGCTCACCTCGTAGCCGAGGAGTTCAGCTCTTTCGTGGTGACGGGATTGGCCCCAGTCGCGGGTCGTCGTCATTTCTCCATCTCCGGAATCAGGTCGGCGACCACCGCCAAGGTGCGTCGCGCTGAGGCCTCACGGTCGTCGTCGAGGCCGATCACCGACAGCGCCAGGTCGGAGGCGCCGGCGTCACGAAAAGTCCGCAACCGAGCGGCGACCGTGGCCTCGTCACCGATGATCGCGATATTCGGAAGCTCCTCGTCGCCGCCCTCAGCGCGAATCCGCTGGTAGGCCGGGATGCCGGAATAGCCGGCAAAGAGCTTGGCTGCCTTGTCTTTTGCCGCCTCGACATCGCGCACGACCGCGACCGGAATGCCGGCGACGATCCTGGGGGCACCGCGACCCGCATGGGCAGCCGCCGCGGTGATTTTCGGGAGGACGTGCTCGGAGATGGCCTGCTCATTCGCCCAGTACGTAATGGTCCCGTCCGCGACAGCCCCGGCCATCTCCAGCATCTGCCGACCCAGAGCCGCCACCAGCACGGGCATGTCGCTGCTGCCGGGAACCTCGAGCATGGCCCCAATCTGGAAGAACTCGCCCTGGTGGGAGACATGCCCGGAGCCGCCGAACG
The DNA here is from genome assembly GCA_963737695.1 of uncultured Actinomycetota bacterium. Classification (GTDB taxonomy): domain Bacteria; phylum Actinomycetota; class Actinomycetes; order Frankiales; family Frankiaceae; genus DATAZK01. The sequence continues at coordinate 118,002 of CAVTTQ010000007.1, read as the reverse complement.
CCGCCTTGAGCACCTCGACGTATTCACGCGTGTGGTGGGCGGGCTTGAGGTAGGCGAGCCCGTGCATCCCTTCGATCACGACAGGATGGGAAGGGCCCACGCCGAGCACCGCGCGCCCTCCGGCAGCGGCCTGCGCGGAGAGCGCCAGCTGCGCCATCGTGATCGGGTGCCTCGGATACGTCGGCACCACCGCGGTGCCGAGTTCTATCCGCGACGTCACCTGACCGGCCAACGCGATCGCGATCAGCGCGTCAAGGCTCCAGGGGATATGCGGCACCCAACCCGTGGCGAAGCCCAGCCGCTCCGCCTCACGCGCGTTCGCGAGCAGCGCCTCAACATCGGTGCGCAGACCGCTGGCATCTCCGATGAAGATTCCAAGGCGCATTCGAAGGACACTAGCCCGCGCGTTCAGCACGGCGCTGCGACAGTCGCACGGAGAGCCGTCGCCCGACGGGATCGGCAAATCTGGCGGCGATCGGACCGACGATCGCCAACAGGAGCACGTAGCTGGCAGCAAGCGCGCCGAGTTTGACCGGCTGCCCGGCGGAGACCGCAAGGCCGGCGATCACGATCGAGAACTCGCCGTGAGCGATCAGCGTGGCCCCGGCACGAAGCCGTCCGGGGACGCTGATGCCGCGTCGCCGAGCCGCCCACCATCCGGTCGCCAGCTTGCCGACCGCCGACACCAAGGCCAGCGCGGCGCCCACCAGCAGAGCCGGCGGCAAGCTGTGGGGATCGGTCTGCAGTCCGAAGAAAACGAAGAAGACGGCGGCGAAGAGGTCGCGTAGCGGCGCGAGCAGCTTGCGGGCGGCCTCGGCCACCGGGCCGGTCAACGCGATACCCACCAGGAAGGCGCCCACCGCAGCCGAGACTTGCAGCTTCTCGGCCAGGCCGGCAACGAGCAGCGTGATGCCCAGCACCCGCAGCAGGAGCACTTCGTTGTCGGGAGCTGCCACGATCCGGCTCACGAGTTCGCTGTAACGGGTCGCCACCACCAGCACCGCTACGACAGTGACGACGGCGATGGCCACCGTGATGCCGCCAGCGAGGAAGCTGACGCCGGCCAACACCGCCGTCAGAATCGGCAGGTAGAAGGCCATGGCGAGGTCTTCGAGCACCAGGATCGAAAGGATCACTGGGGTCTCACGGTTGCCGGTGCGGCCGAGGTCGGCCAGCACCTTGGAGATGATCCCCGACGAGGAGACCATCGTGACGCCGGCCATCACCAGCGCGCCGGTGGCGCCCCACCCCATCAGGAAGCCGATGGCTACCCCGGGCGCGGCGCCCAGTGCGAGGTCGACGGCCCCCGCGGTCGCGTTTGTTCGCAGATTCGTGACCAGCTCGTCCGCTGAATATTCGAGCCCGAGCGTGAGCAGGAGCAGAAGCACTCCGATCTGCGCACCCGTGCTGATGAATTCCGAGCTCGCCGACAGCGGGAGCAGGCCCCCGCGGCCGAAGAACAAGCCTGCGAGCAGGTACAGCGGGATGGGCGAGACCCCGAAGCGGGAGGCGAATCCGGCAAGGATGCCCAGTACGAGAAGGACCGCCCCGATTTCTGAAAGAAGGGCATAGACGTGTGGGTGCCCTGGATTCATGGCGGCCCTAGCCCGGCGGCGATTCGAGGATCCGGGCGACGGCCGCGAGGGCCCGGTCAGTTCCGACCACGACGACGAGGTCGCCGCCGGCAAAGACGAAGTCCGGCCGTGGGCTGGCGATCACCTGACCATCCCGCACGACGGCGACGATCGAGGCCCCGGTCAGGGTGCGGGCGCGAGTCTGCGCCAGCATGGCGCCGTCGTACTTCGAACCGGCCGGCACCACCATCTGCTCGGTGTTGAGCCCCACGAGATCGCGCTGCATGTCGGCCAGCCGCTCGACGATGCGGGGCGCTCCCAGCAGCTCCGCCAACGCATCACCCTCACGATCGGTGAGCGAGAGCACCTCTCGGGCGGCGTCCGGATCGACAGTGTCGTAAAGGACGAGCTCGCGGCGCCCGGACCGAAAGGAGACGACCGCGACCCTCCGGCCGGACGCCGTCAGGAACTCATAACGCAGGCCGATCCCGGGCAGCGGTGTCTTGTCTATCTGCAGCCCATCAGTTTCAGATTGTCTGCTCACGCGACTCATCGTCCTGCACCCACGTCCAGCCCGCGATCATCGGCCTGGCCATCGGCAGCCTCAGCTGCCACTCGCGCCCTTTCGTCCTCACGCTTGTCCTTCCACAAAAAGAACATGGGTAGCAGGATGAAAGCCGTCACCATCAAGCCCATCGCAAGCGCGATGCGCATCCACTCAAAGTTGTCGTTCAAGGAATTCTCCGGTCAGAAAAGGGACTCTTCCCCCGCCGAAAATGCGCGTATCAAAGCACGCCCGGGCGCGCCTTCTGGAAAGAAAGCGGTGCAGGGGGAGAAAGGGAAAGGGGAGTCAGCTGACCAGAGGTGGAGCGCGGCCCGGACGGGGACCGTGAAGGCGGAGCGGCCGGTGTCGGACCGGGCTGCGCCGGCGAAACAGCAGCCAGCAGCCGGTAATAAGGGCGGCGCACTCGGCCGCCAGCCCGACGCCGGACGTGGGAACGTGAAGTGCGATCCCGGCTACGGCAATGCCGCGCGTCAACAGTTCGGAATCAGTGTGCAGCCCGGATGCTGCCGAATACGTGTAATCAGAGGCAGTAGCAGACGATCCGGGCGCCGCGGCCGCAAATGCGCCGGCCGCTGTCGAATGCGGCGAACCGCCGAAAGCAAGAACGCAGAACGCCGCTAAAACGGCAATCCAGACGGGCCGCGCGCGCAGCAATCGGCGCGGGGTCATACCTCCATGTTAGGTGAGCGGAGGTGTTCGGCAGGCAGGATGGTCGACTGGGCCTCGGGAACCATCGTCTGCTCGGTGTAAAGGCGCTCGATTCCCCCACCGGGCACCTGCGCGTAGTACGACATCTCCGTCAGCGGCGGGCTATAGGCGTGCACGCTGACCGCGGGTTCGGCGTAGGGGTTGTAGACATCGTGAATGTGACGGGCGCCGAAGCTTCGGGTGGATCCGGCGACGACGTCGTACTCGCGACCGGAGGCCAAATACTCCCGGACCCGACCCGAGACGGCGGTGAACGCACCCGCGGATCCACCGTGGTCGTGCAGCGTGGTCGACTGCTTCTGCAACCAGGTGATCAGCCAGATGTCGACGTCGTCGTCGGCATGGACCTGCATTGACCAGTGGTGCTCGGTGCCGTAGCGCAGCAGCGGGGTCCACAGGTCGGAGCGGGCGGCGTAGTCGCGGGTGATGCGACGCAGCGCGGCGGGACCCAGTCCGCGACGTCCACCCTGCGACCGGGTGGCCGTAGGCCGAACGGGTGCGGTACGGGCGGATTGCGACGGGATGGATTCAAGCGAAACGACGGACACTGCGGCAACCTCAGAACACGGCTGCGCGGGGCCGGACTCAGCGAGTCTTGCGGCGACGCAGCCTCAGACGTGGGGACGAGGGCTGCGAGGCATACACAGTGCGCTCGCGACCAACCGCAGATCGACAGGCCGGCGCACATGCAGCCACGTACCGCTGCGCAATGCCGGAGTCGTCGCCACGTTCCGCACGGTAGCATTGTCTACTGGATGAGTCAAGAATAGCCGTTGCGCTAGGACGCCTTTGCGCTGGAGGACGGCGTCACGAACTGATCCTCGAAGCGTTGGGTCCACAATTTCACCTGGTCGACATAGTCGCGTGTCTCGGCGTAGGGCGGCACCCCGTTGTATTTGCGGACCGCCCCGATACCCGCGTTGTAGGCCGCCAGCCGCAGCGAGAGCTTGTTGCCGGGGATGGCCGCGACGTCATGGGCGAGCACGCAGTTCAGCACGGCCGAGGTCGCCACCGAATCGGCCGGGGTGAAGGGGTCCTTCTTGCCGTCGCCATTGGCATCCACGCCGTACTGAGCGAAGACCGAGGGCAAGATCTGCATCAGGCCTTGCGCCCCGTTGTCGGACACCGCGTCCGGTATGAACTGGCTTTCCACGTACGCCATCGCGGCAAGCCCGGCGGGGGTGAGCACGCCCGGGCACCGGCGGGCCGCGACCTCGAAGTAGGACTTGTATTCGGCCGGCACCTTAACCACCTGCTCCGGGGTCTGGGCGCCGCCGCCGCACCCGGTCAGGAGCGGAGCCAACGCCGTTCCGGTAGCGAGCGCGAGGACAATTCTCGCGCAAAGGCCCACGCCGGGGCACGCTACCGGGAGAGGGAGTCCCAGTCGGTGCCCCGACGCGAAGAACGGCTAGGCAGAAAGCCGGATCGGCAACTTCTTGAGCGCATTGTTCAGGTTCGAGCGGGTGCGCACCGCGGGGCCCGTGAGCTCGATCACCGGAAACGCGTCGAGCAGCTCCTCGAAGAAGATCCGGCCCTCGAGCCGAGCCAGATGGACGCCCAGGCAGTAGTGCTGGGCGATGCCGAACGACAGGTGCGGGTTCGGCGTCCGGTGGATGTCGAACGTCTGGGAATCAACGAAGACGTCCTCGTCGCGATTGGCCGAGGTGTAGTACATCGCCACCTTGTCGCCGGCCCGGATCTGTGAGCCGCCGAGCTCGGTGTCCGCCGTCGCGGTCCGCCGGAAATAGTGCAGCGGGTTGGAGTAACGCAGGATCTCCTCCACGGCACCGGGGATGAGGCTGCGGTCGGCGCGCAGCTCGGCCAGCTGGTCCGGGTGCAGCAGCAGGGTGTGCAACCCCGACGCCAACATGGTTTGCGTCGTGTCCTGCCCGGCCGTCACCAGCTGAACGAAGAAGACCCCGAAGTCCAGGTCGGTCATCAGCTTGCCGCCGAACTCGGTCTGCAGGATGTACGTGGTCAGGTCGTCCTGCGGCTCAAGGGTCCGCCACCTGGCGGCGTGCTGCATCCCGTAGATGGCCATGTCCATGCTGCCGGAACCGGGGTTCATACCGTCACCGTCGGGGGCGTAATCCGGGTCCTGGCCGTGAGTGTTCATCTCGGCCATGTGGTGGACCCGCTCCCAGTCCTCAACCGGAAGGCCGACCAGCTCACCGATCACCTGAGTGGGCAGGGAGGAGGTCACATCGGCGACGAAATCGACGTCGCCCTTCTCCTTCGCACCGACCAGGATCTCCTTGGTGATGGCACGGATTCGATCTTCGAGCTCTTCCATCACCTTGGGAACGAACCGCTTCACCATCGGGCGGCGGTAGTCGTTGTGGCGCGGCGGGTCCATCGCCAGCAACATGCCGCGCATGTTTTCCAGCTGCTCGCCCTCAAGGTCTTCCAGCACCACCCCGCCCTCGGTGGCCGAGTAGAGCAGCGGGTTGCGGGCGACCGTCTCGACGTCGCCATGCTTGAGGACGGCCCAATAGCCGGGCTGGCCGGGGATGTCTTGCCAGTAGACCGGATTCGTGCGCCGGAGCTCGGCGAAGAGCTCGTGGGGCGGCGCCTCGATGTAGGTCTCGGGGGCGTAAAGGTCGATCTGCTCTTTGGTGGTCATGGGCCTGCCGTCAGTCGGTGATCACGTTGGGACGAGGCAGTCCGTTTGCCTCGCAGATGGCGAGGTAGTGCCGCAGAGTCCCTGCGCCGTCGGCGATTCCGGTGATGTTGCCGGAGTCGTCCAGGTTGATGTTGACGCCGTACATCTGGAACCAGACCCGGGTGTTGTCCTCGATGCAAGTGAGCGTGTGCACCGATCCGGCTGGCTCGTACAGGAAGGAGCCGGCCCGGTTCACGTAGTCGTACTCCTTGTACTTCCAGGCGCCGGACTGGGTGTAGCCGAAGACCGGCCCGGTGTGGCGGTGGGTCTCGACCTCGAAGCCCTTCTGGAAGATGTTCTCGATGATCCACAGGCCTTCGGACTCGCGGACCTGCAAGACCTTGAGCATGTTGCCGCCGCCGACATCGACGAACGGCAGGTCGTCGGCACCGATGTGCTGGGCTTCTGGCCGGGTGAGAGCTGTGGTCATGGGATCTCCTAATTAGAGGGACTGCTGGACGTCAAACGAGCATCACGAAGGGCGCTGCGGCGAACCTTTCCGGCATCGTCACGAAGCGGTTCGTCGACGAATTCGAAGGTGCGCGGCACCTTGTACGGCGCAAGGTGGTCGCGCAGATGGGCACGGAGTGCGTCATGGTCAGGATGATGGTCCGCCGCGCCGATCCCGCAGCGCCGATATCAACCGCCGCGGCAGCGCCGATATCAACGATGGCGTGCACGCGCTGCCCGAGATCGTCGTCAGGCAAGCCGATCACCGCCGCTGAACGTACTGCGGGATGGCGCTCCAAAGCGGCTTCCACCTCGGCGGGATAGATGTTCACCCCGCCGCTCACCACCATGTCGGTACGCCGGTCAACGAGGTAGAGGTAGCCCTCTGCGTCGAGATAGCCAAGGTCGCCGAGGGTCTCCCACCCATCGCGCACCTTGGCGTCGGCGCCGAGATAGCGATAGGTCGAGCCGGGCCCTCCGGGCGTGGAGAAATAGACCTCGCCGATTCCCTCCGGGCCGCGTGGCAGCTCAGCGCCGGTCTCGGCATCGAGAATCTTGACCCCAGTCCCGGGCATGGGTCTGCCGACCGACCCTGGATGGTCCAGCGACTCGCGGCCGGTGATCACGGTGGAACCGTTCTGCTCGGTGCCGCCGTACACCTCGAGGATCTTTTCCGGACCGAGCCAGTTCAGATACTCCTGCTTGAGCCACGCGGGCCAGGGTGATCCGCTGCTGAACAGCACCCGCAGTGATGAGAGGTCGGCCTTCTCGCGTACCTCTGGAGGCAATTGCCAGATCCGGCGAAGCATCGTCGGGACGGCAAACATCCAGTCAACCTGGTACTTCTCGATCAGCTCCAACACGGTCGCCGCCTCGAAGTGCGCCATGACCACGATCGTCGAGCCGGTGAAGAGCCCGTTCATGGAGAAGGTGAAAGGCCCATTGTGATAGAGCGGCCCGGGCACGAGCTGGACCCCGTCGATCGACATACCGACGATGGGAGCAGTGGGGTCGACGACGGCCGGCCGGGCGTTCACGATCACCTTCGGGCGGCCCGTGCTTCCTCCGGATGTCAGCGCGACCCAGGAGGGTGAGATCGCCTGCGGCAGCGGCCCATCCGGCGTGTTCGGATCAGGCTGCCAGCCTGGTGGCAACGCCGGACGGCCACTGACGCGACTGGGATCCACGCCGACGACCAGCGGCGGATTCGCCAGCTCGATGATCGCGTTTCGCTCGAGGTCGGGAAGCCGGTAGGACAGCGGCTGCGGCACGGCACCGAGCTTCCAGACCGCGATGACCGCCACGTAGAAGTCGATGCCGTTCGGCAACGCGATGGAGACAAGATCGCCGCTCTTGACGCCGAGTCCGGCGAACTCGCGCGCTGCCCGATTGGCCCGGGATTCCAGCTCGCCGCGGGTGATCTGGCCGTCCCAGCAAATGATCGCTAAGCGGTGCGGATCACGCGCCGCCTGATAGGTGAATGCCTCACCCATCGACACGGGCTGCGGCGCGGCAGGGGCTGCCGGTGCGGCTGACACGACTGGATTTGTCATCAGTGGGCGTAATACCCGCCGTCCGCGATGTACAGCTCGCCGGTCACGTATGACGCATCCTCGCTCGCAAGGAAGACGGCGACGCCGGCGATCTCGCTCGGTTTGCCGAAGCGCCGCATCGGCACCTGCTCCAGGATCTTGGTGTGCGCGTCGGGAAGGGCATTGAGCAGGCTTGTCATGTTGGTCTCGATAAAGCCCGGCCCGATGGCATTGACGCGAATTCCCTCCGACGCCAGCTGCATGGCCGCCATCTTCGTCAGCATCCACACTCCGGCCTTTGACACCGAGTAGGCCAGCGTGCCGACCTCCGGGATCAATGACGCGATGGAGGCAATCGTGATGATCGCGCCTCCGTTTTCCTGCGTGACCATCTGGCGTCCGGCGGCCTGCACGGCCAGCAAGGTGCCGGTCAGATTGACATCCAGTACGGGCTGCCACTGCTCTGGCGGCAGATGAAGAAAGGCCGTGGCGGGACTGACGCGGGTGCCCAGAGCGGCCATATCTCGGTCACGGGACTGGTCGCCGCTGGTGTAGCCGGCAAAGGAGATACCGGCCGCGGTCAAGAGGATGTCGAGGCTGCCGTAATCCGCGACCGCGGCGCGCACGGCCGCCTCGTTGTCGGTGGCAGAGGTGGCGTCCAGGTGGACGAAGATTGCCCGGTGGCCCTCGCCGCGCAGATCGACGACCGCCGACTCTCCCGGGTCGTCGAGCACGTCAGCCAGGACGACCGAGGCTCCTTCTTCGGCGAACCGCTTGGCGCAGGCCAGCCCGATGCCATTGGCACCACCGGTGACGAGCGCGACCTTGCCGTCCAGACGTCCCATGCGGGGCAGGCTCCCTCTCAACGCTGAGCTGTATCACTATGTGATTTAGCAGCTCATTCTCCGATACGGTAACGAGGACCGGCAGTGCGGTCAACGTCACCTCCTAGTCACTTACTTGGTCACTCACTCAGCCACATACTCACCCCGGAGGCCCCAGCGATGGCAGTGGCCCGGCTGTCCACCGTGGAAAAGGCGCTGCGCGTGCTTTCTGCCGTGGCGGAGGGGCAGCCCATCAGCGGCAGCGTGCTGGCCCGCGAGCTGGAGCTGGACAAGAACGCGGTCCAGCGGATCCTGATCACGCTCGGACACCAGGGGTGGCTTCAGCAGGACCGGCGCGCCGGAGGCTGGCGGCTCGGCCCCCAGTCGCTCGTGGTCGGTGGCCGCTATGCCGGGGCGCTTCGCGACCGCGCCCATCCCGTCCTTCATGACCTCGCCGCTGACACCAGCGAGACGGTGACGCTTTGGGCGGTCGAAGGCGACTCCTTCACCGTCGTCGACGCGGTGGAAAGCACCCAGACGTTGCGCGGCACCATCCCGATCGGCTACACCGCAAGCGTCACCGAGGCCCGCGACTTCCTGGCCTTCTACGACCGAATCGGGCGTGAGCGGCTGCTGGCGGCGGGCGACCTGCCGGCAATGTCCGAGGAAGCCGCGGCAGCGGTCCGGGCGGAGGGCTACTACGTGGTGGACACCAGCTATGCGTCAACCATCGCGGTCGGAGCACCCGTCTGGGACAGCCGCCCGATCCCCGCCGCGGCCGTGCTGCTGATCGCGCCGGAAGGTCGCATGGGGCAGGCGCGACTGGCCGACATGGGGGCGCGAGTTCGCCAAGCCGCCGCTGAGCTCTCGTCGGGGCGCCGCTAGGTCTGCGGCTCTTGCCGTCCGGTCCGGATTCATCGGGGTGTCGCGGGCCGAACGGCTAGACCCGAGAGTGCTTAGAGCTTGGAGAGCAGTTGCGCGGGCGGGACGCTGCCGGGAGCGCGGCGATCGCGAACCAGCGCATTGGCCTCGAGCTGAAGCAGATCGTTAACGGGAGTGGCGACGCCGTGCAGGCGGCCGAGCAAGCCGATCTCACCGTTGAGGAAGTCGGCCTCGATCGAGCCGCTGCCCCTCGAGGCGCTCTGCCACGACGAGCCACCCCCACGCTCGCGCCCCTCCACCGGTGCCAGCTGGACCTGGTTACGCCGGTATGCCTTCCACTCGTCATCTGCGACCACATCGATGCCGGCGGCCGCGAGCACCACGCGCCCCTCGGCCGTCGCCCGCGAGCTCAGCTCCTTCGCCATCTCCACGCCGGCGTCGTCGAGGTCGTGCCCGCCTAGCGCCTCGAGCGCATTTCCCAGATTTCGCAGCAGTTTGGCGTACTTCCAGCGCATGACGTCAGCCCGGGCAATGGACAGGAAGTGGGCAGCCGTCAGGTCGAACGCCACCTCTTCGGCCACGGCGTCCAGGCCGTGCGGATAGCACCCGACATCCAGCATTCCGGGATGCGGGCTGCCCTGTGCCTCGACGACGCCCGGCTCCAGATGAGTCGCCGGCAGCATGACGCAGATGCCGTAGACCCGCCGGAAGCGGCGCAGCCCGATGCGCTCGTTCTCCACCCCGTTCTGGGCACACACCAGGGGAAGTTCCTCGCCGGCAGTCCTCGACCCGACCCGTAGCGCGGCGACCTCCTCCAGCAACGCTTCGGTGTCCTGGGTCTTGGTCGTGGCAATCAGCACGTCGTCAAGGCGCAGCTCCAGCTCCGCCGGTGCAGCGGCGACCTCCACCTCGATCCGGTAGGCGCCCGTAGGCGTGGCGAGCAGCAAGCCGGATTCGCGCATTACCCGGGCATGCTCACCCCGCCCGAGCAGCACCACTTCCGAGCCCTGCCGCTGCAGATATCCACCGATGGTTCCACCGACCGCGCCGGCACCGAGAATCACGTATCGCACCCCACTAGCCTGCCCTCTTGAGGGCGGCTCATGACGCTTGGGTACGTTCCGCTCATGGCTTCCCCCGCCGCACTGCTGGACTTTTCAGGACGCACCGTCGTGGTCGCGGGTGCCGGGGGCGGCGGGATCGGGACTTCGGTCAGCAGTTTCCTGGCCGGGGCCGGCGCCTCGGTGATCGGCGTCGACAACCGTCCTGAAGCACTGGAGGAATTCTCGACCGCGACGCAAGCGGCGTCCGGACGTCAGCATCTCGCCCTGGTTGCCGACCTCCGCAAACCCGAAGACGTCGAACGGGCGATTGATGCGGCCGGCGATTCGCTCTACGGGCTGGTGCACGTGGCCGGCGGGATGCGGCTGCCGCAGTGGTCGGGTGTGATGGACATGGATCCTGCGGTCTTCGACGAGGTGATGGAACTCAACCTCAGGACCACGTTGCTAACCACCACGGCAGCCGCCCGGCGGCTCAGGACACTCGGACAGCCCGGCAGCATCGTGGCGCTGGCGTCAGTCGCGGGCCTGTCGTCAATGCCGTACGGCGCGCCCTATTCCGCCGGTAAAGCAGCGCTGATGTCGCTGGTCCGGACGGCGGCGCTGGAGTGGGGACCGCTGGGTATCCGTATCAACGCGGTCGCGCCAGGGACGGTGCGCACTCCCAAGACCCTGCGCGGCAATCCCAACCCGCCTCCGGACACCCCGGCCGAGACCGCAGCCGTTCCGCTTCGCCGCCGCGGGACCGGAGACGACATTGCCGGCGCCGTGCTCTTCCTGCTGTCAGATTTGGCGGCCTGGATCACGGGACACGTGCTTGCCGTCGATGGCGGCTCGTCGGCACGGCCGTCGTTTCTCGGCGAGGACGACCTGCCGGTCTTCGTGCACGATGACGCTTTGCGTGCACGGCTCACGCGCCAGGAAGGCTGAGGTGGAGCTCGCAGCCGCGGTCGTGGGCAGTGCCGACGGACCCGCCGGTGATATCGCCCGCGGACTGCGCTCGTTGGGCGTGGCCGTCACCGAACTGCCTGCGGCTACGCGGATTGCGCTTGCTGACGGCCTACGCGCGGCCGGATCGCTGAACCTGGTGGTCTGGGCGCCGGCGCCGGGTACCGCCGCCTCGCCATCGGCGTTAGTGGATCACGACGAAGCCGGCTGGGACGCCGAAGCCGCCGAACCGCTCAGGCAAGCCATCGCCTGCTTTCAGGCCGCCCAGGACGTGATGGCCGACCAGGGAGGTGCCCTGGTAGCCGTCCTCCCCACTTTCGCGATGGCGGGCTCCGCCGGCTTCACTGCTTGGACCACGGCCGCAGAAGGACTGCGATCGTTGGTCAAGGTCGCCGCCCGCGACCTCGGGAAGCGGGACATCTCTGTGAATGCCGTCGCGCTGCCGGCGCAGGCGCTGGCCGGCAGCGAGGAGTCGCTCAACCGTCCGGGGCTGCCCGCTGCCGTCTTCACGCCTCCGACGGATGCAGGCGCGGCCGCCGGGCTGATCGCCTCGCTGGCTGCGCCGCCTTGGCGGGCCGTCACCGGCGCCACGATCGCCCTCGACGGCGGCGTGTGGGCACCGGCATGAGCGCCGGCAAGGACGGTCCCCTGAGCGACCGGGTCATCCTGATCACGGGCGGCGGCGGAGGAATCGGCCGGGCCGTGTGCCAGGCCTGTGCCACGGCGGGTGCTCACGTCGTGATCGCCGCACCCAGTCCCAATGGCGAAGAGACGGCGGCGCAGATCACGACAGCCGGCGGCAGCGCGCATTTCGTACGCACCGACGTCACTTCGCTGGCCGAGCTGCGCCGTGCGGTCGACCATGCCGTCAGCCGGTTCGGTGGCCTCGATGGTGTGGTTCACAACGCGACCAGCCGCTGGTCGAGCGTCGTCATGCCGCTCGCCGCCCTCGAGCCTGAGGTGTTCGACGACCACCTCGCCGTCTCGATCAACGGCGCGTTCAACTGCGCCAAGGCCGCCTTGCCGGCGCTGCGGGAACGCCGGGGGCGCCTGGTGCTGATGACCTCACCAGCGGCGATGGAGGGCAGTGCCACCCTGCCTGCGTACGGCGTGGTGAAGGGCGCCCTGCGAGGACTCGCCAAGAGCCTCGCGCTCGAAGAAGGCCCGAATGGTGTGAACGTGACGGCGGTGTCGCCGCTGGCCGTCACACCGGCATTGTTCAAGGCTTACCAGTCCAATCCGGCACTGGAGGATCGGCTGAAGAAGCTCGTTCCACTCGGTTGGGTAGGGGATCCGTTGATCGACATCGCGCCGGTCGTCACGTTTCTGCTCGGCGACGGGGCGCGCTACGTGAACGGCCAAACACTCGTCGTCGATGGCGGAAGGTTCACCGGACTATGAGCAATCCCATGCCGGCGACCGCGCCGCTGGCCCCCGGCTCCGTCTCGCTGCGGCTCTACCCGCACGCGATCGGCGCAGCGGAACTGGTGGCCGAAATGCGTACCCAGGCCAGGCTCGGGCGCGAGAGCGGCTTCGACGGCGTCATGACGAGCGAGCACCACGGCGGGTTCGCCGGCTACCTGCCCAATCCGCTGCAGATGGCCGGCTTCCTGCTGGACGGGATGCCGGGCGGCTGGGCGGCCGCCTGCCCCCTGCTCCTGCCGCTGCGTCCGACGGCACTGGTCATCGAGGAGACGGCCTGGCTGGCGGCGCGTTTTCCGGGTCGGGTGGGGCTGGGCGTAGCCACCGGTTCGCTGCAGGCCGATTTCGACATCCTGGAAACGAACAAGGACGACCTGGTCGCGCGGTTCTCCGCCGGTCTGACGCGGGTCGCCAACGCGTTGTCCGGCACCGATGCGGGCGATCTGGGCGGCGACCCGGCCGTCGCCGCATGCAAGGAAATGCCGGTGCCGCTGGTGAGCGCCGCGATGAGCCCCGCCGCGGTCCGCCGGGCTGCGGCAGCCGGCGCCGGGCTGCTCTTTGACTCGCTGTCGACGGTCGAGCGCTGCCGCCGGCTGACGGACGCCTACCGGGAGGCAGGTGGGACCGAAGCCTCGATCCTGGTTCGCCGGGTGTGGGTCGGGCCGCGGCCGGTGAGCCTGCAGGAGAAGCAGGTCGACGTCTACCGCGGTTACGCGGCAGCCCAGGCGCAGACCCACTGGGCTGATGACGCGGTGCTTTCCGGGAGTGATCCTGCAGAGCTGGCGGAAGCGGTCGCAGAGACGGTCAGGGCCACCGGGTGCGACGCCTTGAACATCCGCCTGCACGTACCCGGTGTCACTCCGGAGGAGATACGCGAGCAGATCGCGGCATTGGGCGAGGTGGTACCTGAGGTCCGGCGGCTGCTCGCCCCGTGACCCGTGCAGCGCTAGCGATACACGGCCAAGCTGATCGCGATGTACATCATCACGCCGGCCAGGATCGTCATCCCGTGAAAGACCTCGTGGTAGCCGAAGGTGCGTGGCCACGGATCAGGCCGCCGAACCGCGTAAACCACTGCTCCCAGCGTGTAGACGAGTCCGCCTCCCGCGACGAGCACGAGGGTGGCGACTCCGCCGGCGTGTAGCAGCTCGGGAAGGATGAATACCGCGATCCAACCCACGAGCAGGTACGGCGGGATGACGGCCCAGCGCGGCGCCCCGATCCACAGCATGCGCAGGGCGATGCCGGTCAGCGCCCCACCCCAGGCGATCACCAGCACGACGGTGCTCGTAGTGCCCGTGAGCAGCAGCAGGGCAAAGGGCGTGTAGGTGCCGGCGATCAGCACCAGGATCATCGAGTGGTCGAGCCGCTTCATGACCGCGCGCGACGTCGGCTGCCAATTCACGCGGTGATAAAGCGCGCTGGTGCCGTAGAGCAGGCACACGGTCAGCGCATAGACGACCGCCGCAAAGCGAGCCCGGCCGCCATGGGCGAGTGCGATCAGGACGATCCCGGCGACGAAAAACGTGACCAGAGCCCACTGGTGCAGGTGACCCCGCATCCGGGGTTTGACCGGGAGACTCGAGCCCAGCGGCAGCGGCGCCGTGCTCATCCGCAGACGCCCCCTCGCGGGTGTCGAAAGAGCGAGCTTCTGACAGGGATCAGCCTGCCAGGAGTGCGCGTTCGGCGCTACGACGGCGCCGCTCTTCATAGCGAGTTGCCAGCCCGTCGAGAGCGTCCAGGAAGCCCCGGAGCTCATCGCGCGCCGACTCCGCCGCGGGGTTGAGACCCTCGAGTTCGAAGACGCCCCACTTGCGCAGCAGCGGCCAGACAACTTCGTCGTGGTGGATCCGCAGGTCATAAATGCCGGCGTTAGCGATCTGGCGCGCCTTGCGGTCGAAGTCGGCGATGCCGACGCCGGGCATCTGGAAGCCGATGACCTCTTTGACGATGGCGCAGACGGTGTCGGACGGGGTCAGCTCGAGCGCGGCGGCCACCAGATCACGGTAGAAGATCATGTGCAGGTTTTCGTCGGCCGCCACGCGCGACAGCAGCCGCTCCGCGACCGGGTCTTCGGTGTAGATGCCGGTATTGCGGTGACTGATCCGCGTCGCCAGCTCCTGGAAGCTCACGTATGCCATGACCTCGAGCTGTGACCGCGGGCCGGCCGGAGTCACTGAGTCATAGCCCTGCTCAACCTGGCGTATCCGGGCCCGCTCGAGCTCGATCGGATCGACGGCCCTGGTGACGAGCAGATAGTCGCGCATGCACAGCGAATGACGGCCTTCTTCCGCGGTCCACCGGTGCACCCAGGTGCCCCAGACTCCGTCACGCCCGAAGGCGGAGGCAATCTCGCGGTGGTAGCTCGGGAGGTTGTCTTCAGTGAGCAGATTGACTTCGAACGCGGTCTGCGCGATCGGTGAGAGCGGCGACTGCCCCGGCTCCCACGCCAGCTCGGTGAAGTCACGACCCTGCCCCCACGGCACGTACTCGTGTGGCATCCATTCCTTGGCCAGGCGCAGATGTCGCTCGAGACCCGCTTCGGCGACTGGCTGGAGCTCGCGCAAAAGGTCAAGATCGGCAAGCTCTGGCGAGTCGGTCGGGTCAGCCGTAGTGCTCATGACCCAATGGTGCGGGATAGCTCAAGGCGGTCCTAGGGCATAGTCGGCCAGAGTTCGCGGCCTTTTTTATCCCTGCGGAACAAAAGCAGCGTCTTACGGTCAGGCGAGGGTGGCCAGATCAGTCGCGGCGGGATGCGTCGTGCGAAACATCTCGCGGGCCGCCCCGCCGATGACCTGGCGCATGACGGCCGTGGTGCGTCTGCCCTCGGCGCCGATTCCGTCGACCCGCGCGTACGTGAGCGTGGCGCTGTCGGTCGACCAGGTGGGGCATTCGATGTTGACGGGCGCAGAGGTCAGCACCGAGACGGCGCCCCCGGTACCAGCCATGTAGCAAAGGGAACCGGCGGTCGGCGAATCGCGGCGCACGAAGGCGATCCGCTTCCCGTCCGGCGACCAGGACGGCTGCGTCAGCTGCCAGCTGTAGGCGCCTCGAGCCAGCAGCCGGGGGGCGCCGCCAACGGTAGGAATGCGTCGGATGCCGTCAGCGGCCGCATAGGTGATGAATTGGCCGTCAGAGGAGAAGCTCGGCGTGATCCCGCCGACGCCGCCCGGGACGGGATGCAGTCCGGTCCCCTGCGGCCGGATGAGCCAGAGGCCCTGTCCGTAACCGAAGCCGATGGTGTCGCGGCTGAACGCGATGGTCTGGCCGTCCGGGGAGTACGCCGGATCCAGATCGGCTACCCCGCTGGCCGGGCTGGTTATCCGATGCAGGGACGCGCCGTCAGAGCGCACCAGCCATAACGCCCAGGTGCCCTGACTGTCGTCGGCGGCCCCTCTGGAGACCGCCAGCGCAGACCCGTCACGGGTCCAGGCCGGACGTCCATAGACACCGTGCACGAGGTCGATCAGTTGCCCGCCGGTCGTGTTGCACAGGGCCAGGTCACGCCGGTAGCCGTTGATGGTGCGCAAAAGATAGGCGTGGCGTTTGGGAGCGACGGCGGCCGGCACCGTGCAGGACGCCAGAGCGGCCACCGAGACGGCCGCGCCGGTCGCCAGCACCACATTGCGCCTGGTGGCCGTCATGACACCTCCATCGTCTGGAAGATCCCGTCAGCGCGGGGCACGAGCGTCGCGCGCCCGGCGTAGCTGCCGATGACGACGTAGAGACACAGCGCCCGGCCGCGTTCGTTGAAAAAGAACTGGGCGCCGGCTTGGCCCGGCAGGCCGCGCTGGAGCCGGTCGGGACCGAATTCACCGGAGCTGAGACGAGGCGGACGCTCCCGGTCGAAGAGCGGCGAGCTCGCCTCGGCCTCATCGAATTCGATCAGGGACAGGAAGACGTGGTGAGGGCCCATGATCTCGACGGCCCCACTTCCGTAATCGCCCCGCACCTGCGGAAGGGGGAAGTCCGCGCAGTGCAGGATCGGACGGGTGAGCTGGCCGGAGTGCTCGGGCGTCCGGCGGTAGATACGTGCGTCCCAGCCACGCGGCGTGGAGACGGCAAGACCTTGGTGAGCGACTCTCATATCCGCGTCGTCCTGATTCCTTCGTGTTGGAAGGTCATGCCGTCGTGATCGCGACGACTGTCAGCGCCGCGCCCACGAGCGCGAGCACTCCGGCGGTGGCTCGTGCCACGGGCGACGCGAATCGCCCCACTCGGCGGTGCAGCCGACCCAAGGATTCGTTGTCGCGCACGCCCCTCACAGTCAGCAGCGGCAGCGCCCGGACCACCCCGAAAGTCACCCCGACTGCCAGCCCACCCCAGAAGGAGCCGGTAAGGACGCCGAGCAGCAACGCGACGTAAACCGACGCGCTCGACACGATCGTGACGACGCCGAAGCCGAGCTGCACGCCGAATCCCCCGCCGACGACCCAACCGCGGTAGCGGCCGAGCCAATCCTCGTTGACCTGCCGACGCCATGATCGGGGCCGCACCCCCCGCGCATCGCTGGCCGCCGCAACGAAGCAGGCGAGCGCCGCGACCACCAAAACGGCTGTGGCTGTTGGGTTCGCCGCCGTCAGCGCCGCACCGAGTCCACCGGCTACCGCTCCGACCGCTGCGCCACCCAAGGCGGAGCCCGCGATGTACCAGGCGGTGGTCGTGCCCCACCGCCGATTGCGTCCCCGCTCCCCGAGCGGAGTGATGCTGGTCAGCATCGACTCGCCTCAAGGTGACCAGGTTGAGCGAACTGCGGCCGCGGCCGCCACGGCCAGCCCGGCCAGCAGGGCGGCCGCGTCGGCTGCGGACACGCGGAGGTCTACTCCGCATCCGGATAAAGGCTCGGGTGACCGGGCAGGATGCCGGCCGCTGCCAGTTCCCGATCGATGCGATCGGCCCGGTCACGCCCAGCCGCATCGCCGATCGCGTTGGGAGTGCCAACCCTCGCGCGGCGGACATCGTTGTCATCGGACGCCTGCCCCAGCAGCCCGCGAACCTGCTGCCACGTCGTGCCCGACCCCTCCCCCGTGACGTGACCATCTTCGATGTGCAAGAAGTACGGCGAACCGGGCACCTCGTAGTCCGTCCAGGCCTGCGAGGACATGACGACCAGCTCCTCGCGCGGCGCCACGCGGCGCAGCGCCGAGATGCTCTCCTCGTCTTCGCCCTTCGTCACGATCACCAGGCGGGTGGCGGCGGGCAGTTGGGCGCCGCCAGGACGCTTCAACTCCTCCCAGAATCCCGCGCAGGTGCCGCAGCCGGTCGACAGGAAAGCCACCAACGTGCTCCGGCCGTCCCCAGCGGCAGCCGATTCCCCGGAATCGCCTGCAACGCCGATTGCGACCGACTCGTCCCAGGGAGTAACTCCCGCGATGTCGCGAACATTGTCAGGCTCCTGCACGGACCTGGGAGGAGCCACACCCTCGCGTACTCCAGGAAATTCGAGCTCGTTGACGACGCGCGCCGAACTGGCCGCCGGCGTGAACTGGTCGTGGTCGTGCGGATCGCTCTGGCGACCGGCCCCCAGCTCGTGCAACGCTTTCAGGATCTCGGCGTGGCTACGCAGCAGGCCCGCTACCAGCAGACCCAGCAGCGCAATGGCGACGGCCTCGGCGATGACGAGTGCGGTCATGCGCACGCCCCGCCCAGGCACGGCGCGGTGTGGTTGGCCGTGTTGTTGTCATAGAGGGTGGTGGCGCCGCAGGACGGGAAAAGCAGGTAGGGCGGCACACAGGTGACCACCCGGCAGGCCACCGGCCCGCCGCACCCGATCTGCGTATTGCACTGGCCGTAGCGGAAGACGTTCCAGCAGACGCGCCGGGCATCGCAGCTGCCGGTGGCCGCGTGCGGCTGACAGTTCCAGCAGCCTTGTGAGCAGAAGGGCCCGCACCCGGAGGAGCACCCTTTGCACTCGGCCTGGCAGTCGATGTAGTAACGCGCCCCGGGACGGCCGCCGTCGCAGCAGTAGCTGGAGCCGTCAGCCCGCCACCACCCACCGACGAAGGTGCCCGGCGGGCATTTGTTCTCACCTCGATAGATGGAGCAGCAGAAGGCCGTATAGCCATCGTTGACACCCGCGCCAGGGCCGCACACGGCGGCGTACGCCGTGGTCTGTTCGAGCAGGTATTTCTTGGGCGAGACGACCATGGCCGAGCCGACGACGGCCGAGCTCGCCAGAAAGGTGCGCCGGGTGCCCTTGCCGGAGACGAGTCCGGCCGCCTTGTCGACCACGCCGGTCAGCCAGTTGCTCATATCCGCGCCTCCCCTTCTCGAATCGCACCTTCGCGCATGACGCCGGCCAGGCGTGGCCACTCCGCCAATGCGAGATAGGCCAGCCCCGCGATCACCAGCACCAGGGCCACCATTGCAACCCCAGCCCCCGGGGAATGGGCAAGTTCGGCTACCGGTGAGCGGGCCGCCCCTAGCGCCGCCGCCGCGGCGATCAACGCCGCTGCCACGTTCACGACCACGTGCAATGAGGTCGGCGCCGAGTCGGCCTTCCCGAAGCAGCCGCAGGAGCTGATGCTTCCGCCGCGGGCCATCGCATAGCCGACGAACACGGCAAAGCCCGCGTAGGAAAGCGCCACCAGGGCCGGCGCAATCGGGCCGGCCGTGACGAGAGCGGCGATCGCGATGATTGCCTCGCCGACTCCCAATGTCCGGACAAGACGGACGCTGGACGGCAACGAGACCGACCTCAGCGCGCGCACGGTGGGTAACGGACGCCACGCTTTCGCGGCGCCGGCAAACCCGAGCAGAAGGGCGAAGGCCGCGAACGGTCCCGCGAAAACATGCACCTCGGCAGGCTAAGCCGAGTCAGCGCGCTCACCGCCCTTTGCCGCCGGTGAGTCGGCGAGTTGCCCACCCTGCGTCGCGGAGCGAACCGCCGTTTGAAACCGCCCTTGGCGGAGGATGCGAGATTCGAACTCGCGAGAGGTTTCCCCCAACACGCTTTCCAAGCGTGCGCACTAGGCCACTATGCGAATCCTCCGCGAGCGAGCGTATCGGCCCAGCGGCCGGCCTGCGTTTCCAGGTGTGCTTCCCGCCGGTATCGTCTCCTTGACCCCTCGCGCGGCGTTACCCCGTGAACTCCCCCAGGGCCGGAAGGCAGCAAGGGTAAGCAGGCTCTGGCGGGTGCGCGGGGGGTCGCTTCGGGCGCAGCAGGTGTCCCATCCTTCGGCGCGGAAGGCTTCGCTTGACCCAGGCCCTCTACAACCGGATCCGCCCACGCACGTTTTCCCAGGTCGTGGGCCAGGAGCACGTCACTGACGCGCTCGCCGCCGCCCTGACATCAGGTCGTCTGCACCATGCATTCCTGTTCAGCGGTCCCCGCGGCTGCGGCAAGACGTCCAGCGCGCGCATTCTTGCGGCCTCGCTCAATTGCGTGACCGGCCCTACCGCGACCCCTTGCGGGGTATGCGAACACTGCGTCGCGATCCGTGCGGGCTCCTCGATGGACGTCATCGAGATCGACGCCGCGAGCCACCGGGGAATCGACGACGCCCGCGAGATCCGCGAACGCGCGATCTTCATGCCGGCGTCCGCGCGCTACAAGGTCTACATCATCGATGAGGCGCATCAGATCACCTCGGACGCGTTCAACGCTCTGCTCAAGCTGGTCGAAGAGCCGCCGGAGCATTTGAAGTTCATCTTCGCGACCACCGAGCCGGACAAGGTCCTGCAGACCATCCGCTCGCGTACCCACCACTACGCATTTCGCCTGGTCCCCCCGGCGATCCTGCGGGACTTCCTGTCCCAGGTCTGCGTCGACGAAGGCGCGGTCGTCGAACCGGCCGTCCTGCCCCTCGTCGTCCGCGCGGGAGCGGGATCGGTCCGCGACAGCCTCTCCGTGCTCGACCAGCTGATCGCCGGGGCCGGTCCGGAAGGGCTCACCGCCACCCGCGCCGCGGCGCTGCTCGGCCTGTCGGACGTCGCGGTCCTCGACGACGCGGTCGAGGCGCTGGCAGCGAAGGCCCCCGCAGGTGCTTTCTCCGTCGTCGAGCAGGTGATGGCGACCGGGCACGATCCGCGCCGGTTCGCCATGGATCTGCTGGAACGGATCCGCGATCTGCTGGTCCTGCAGACGGTGCCGGATGCCCCCGATGCCGGCCTGCTCGCCGAATACGCCCCTGATCAGCTCGAACGCATGCGTTCGCAGGCGGCCCGCATGGGTGCCTCGGAGCTTTCCCGGGCGGCTGACCTCCTGCACACGGGGCTGGTCGAGATGCGCGACACGATGAGCCCTCGGCTCATGTTCGAGCTCGTGCTCGCCCGGGTGCTGCTGCCGGGTGCCAGCGCCGATTCGGCTGCGCTCCAGGTCAGACTCGAGCGGCTGGAGCGTCAGTTCGCCGCCGGGGGTACGCCTTCGGCCGCCGCGCCGGCAGCCTCCCCGGCCCGCAGCCGACCGCAGCCCGCGACGCCACCCCCGGCTGCGCAATCGGCACCCAAGGTTGCACCTCAGCCGCCGCGCCAGGCGCCCGCTCCTGATCCTGCGCCGGCAGCCGAGGCCTGGCCTGAAACGGCGACGCCGGGGCGGCAGGCGGCTGAGGGGAAACCCCCCGTCCAGGCCCAGCCGGCCGAACCCGTCATCCAGCAGGCGCCGAATGGCGCCCCCGCCGCTGACCCTGCTCCCCACGGCGCCGGTGAGCCGAGCCTGGCCACCCTGGTCCCGGTCTGGCCCGATGTGCTGGCCAGCATCGCCACCCGTAAGGTCATCGGGGTTCGAAAAGCAGGCGCGCTGCTGGCCGCCGGGCAGCCGGTCGCGGTAAGAGGACATGAGCTCACGCTCGCCTTCACGGCCGCTAACGCCCGCAATTTCCAAAGCTCAGGCATCGGCGAGGAGCTGCTTCGCGAGGCCCTCAGCGACCGCTTCGGTGGGGCCTGGAAGATCAGCTACGTCCACCGGTCGCCCGACAATGGTTCGATCCAGCTCCCTCCGGACGAGCCGCCTTCGGCAGCCGACCAGCCCGATTCGGCGGCCGATGGCGAGCGCGCCCGCAGCTACGACCCGGTGGCCGTGGCGATGGAGGCGCTCGGCGCGCAGATCGTCGAAGAGCGGGAAACCGGCTAGCCAGCACGGCGCAAGTACGCTGCCCACATGGCAAACCCGCTCGGCCCGCCGCCCGCCGGGGCGCCCGATTTCGGGCAGCTCATGCGGCAGGCGCAGATGCTCCAGGCGCAGATGGAGTCGGCCCAGCAGGAGCTCGCCGAGGCTGAGGTCGAAGGCAGCGCTGGTGGCGGGCTCGTCAAGGCGACTGTCACCGGCACCGGCGAAATTCTGGCAGTGACGATCGACCCCCAGGCCATCGACCCCTCCGATCCGGAGACCCTCGGCGACCTGGTGGTGGCTGCCGTCCGGGCTGCTCAAGAGTCCGCTCAGCTGCTCCAGCAGAAGGCTTTGGGCCCGCTGGCGGACGGCGGCCTTCCCGATCTCTCCGCGCTCGGGCTCTAGGCCGGCCGCCGCGTGTACGAAGGTGCGATCCAAGATCTGATCGATGAGCTCGGCCGGCTGCCCGGCATCGGTCCCAAGAGCGCTCAGCGCATCGCCTTCCACCTGCTTGCCGCAGACCCGGATGACGTCCGCCGCCTCGCGCACACGCTGACCGAGGTCAAGGACAAGGTCCGGTTCTGCTCGATCTGCGGCAACGTCGCTTCGGACGAAACCTGCCGCATCTGCGCCGATCCGCGACGGGATCCGGCGATCATCTGCGTCGTCGAGGAGTCCAAGGACGTCGTCGCGGTCGAGCGCACCCGAGAGTTTCGCGGGCGCTACCACGTGCTGGGCGGCGCGATCAGTCCGATCGACGGCATCGGTCCGGAAGACCTGCGGATGCGGGAGCTGCTGATGCGCCTCGCCGACGGCGTCGTCACCGAAGTCATCCTGGCCACCGACCCCAACCTCGAGGGCGAGGCGACCGCCACCTATCTCGGACGGCTCATCTCACCGCTGGGCATAAGCGTGAGCCGGCTCGCCAGCGGGCTTCCGGTGGGCGGCGATCTGGAATATGCCGACGAGGTGACGCTTGGCCGGGCGTTCTCCGGCCGGCGCCTGCTCGACGCCTGAAGCCCCTGGCCGAGGGTTCGCCGCTCAGCATCACCCAACGAGGTTCAGCGTCGGCCGAATCCGGCCCTGACGGTACGGGCGACCGGAATCGCCTTATCGCCTTCGCGCCGCTTGGCGATCCATCCGAGCACCTCATCAGCCGGGAGCGGCTTGGACAGGTAGAAGCCTTGGGCGGTCGTGCAGCCGAGGTCGACCAGATGCGACCACGCCTCCTTGGTCTCGACCCCTTCCGCCACGACACCGAGCCCGAGATTTCGGGCCAGGTCGACCATGGAACGCACGATCGCCGCGTCGCTGGGATTGTCGACCAGGTCGATCACGAACGACTTGTCGATCTTTATCTGCTGGACAGGCATCCGTTTGAGGTGGGCCATCGAGGAGTAGCCGGTGCCGAAGTCGTCGATGGCGATCCCGACGCCCAGGCCGACCAGCCGCGTCAGGATGTCCTCCGCCCGCTGCGGGTCGGCCATGATCGCGCTCTCGGTGATCTCCAGGTCGAGCGCGGTGCCCGACAGCCCATGCGCCGAAAGCAGCGCCCCGACATCCTCGGGAAGCTGAGAGTCGAGCAGGCAGCGGGTCGAGAGGTTGACGGCAATCGGCGTGACGAGCCCGGCCTCTCTCCAGGTCTTGAGCTGCCGGACGGCCTGCGATAGCACGACATCGGTGAGGGTGCGGATCATCCCGGTGCGTTCGGCTTCCGGAATGAAGTCATCGGGCACCAGCAAGCCCCGCACCGGATGCTGCCAGCGCACCAGCGCTTCCAGGCCGGTGAGCCTGCCGGTCTTCATGTTGATTTTCGGCTGGTAGTGCAGGACGAACTGATCAGGGTCGGCGAGCGCGGCCCGCAATTCGCCGATCAGAGCCAGCCGCATCGGGGTGTGCTCATCGAGCACCGGGTCATAGACCGACAGCCCGAGATTCGACTTCTTGGCCACGTACATGGCGACGTCCGCGTGCTGCAGCAGCGTAGAGAAGTCACTCCCGTGCATCGGCGTGACAGCGATGCCCATGCTGGCCTCGACGTCGAGGGTCACATCCTCGAGCACGAACGGTGCCGCCAGCTCGGCGAGCAGGCGCCGGCCCAGCGATTGGGCGTGAACAGCATCGACCAGGTCAGGCAGGAGCACCACGAATTCGTCTCCGCCGAGTCGCCCGATGCAGTCTCCCTCGCGCAGCACCCGCGACAGACGCGGTCCGATCTCCTGCAGCAGCAGATCGCCGTAGTGGTGTCCGAGCGTGTCGTTGATCTCCTTGAACCGGTCGAGATCGAACAGCAGGAGCCCGACCTGTCGCTCGGAGCGCTCAGCAGCCTGGAGTGCAGCGACGGTGCGGCTCTTCACCAATTCACGATTCGCCAGTCCAGTCAGATAGTCCTGATTGGCCAGGATCTGATTGCGCTGCGACTGCTGGCGCATTCGACGCGACGCTCGGCGGATCAGTTGAAAGAGCACCAACCAAAAGAGGGCCAGTCCCCCGAGGGTGACGGCCCACATCACAAGAATCTCGTGCTTGATGTTGTTCTGTACCGGACGCCAGGGAACGAAAGCCTGAACAACAGCCGGCTTTCCGTCGGCGGCCGCCAACGTAGGAGTGAGAATCTGCAGGACCGGGCCTGACCGTCCGATCAACGCTTGAATTCCGGGATCATCCGTGGCGTCTTTCCCGGAGATCAGACGGGTTCGGGTTCCGCCTTGGAATGCCGCCGGCAGGTCCTTTGGTGGATGAAGCGCGCCCGGCGCATTCAACGGACCCGATGTGTAGCTGACCGTATCGGGACTGCTCCACACAACGAGCCCTGCGAGGCGGTCAGAATGAACTGACGCGTCTACGACCAGCCGGCCCAATGCGTTCTGGACCTGCGGATCGTGCGGCAGGCCAGCGGCTCCGAGGTGGGAGAGCGTGTACCAGGTCGTCGACTTGGAAAAGTCGATAAGCCGGACGGCCTCGTCGACATTTGTGCGTCGAATTCTGGCAGCGCTCCAGCTTCCAATGGCGACGCCGAGAAGCGCCACCATTGTGGCGCTGAGCAATCCGAATCGGCTACTGAGCGACAACCGACGAGCACAACGACTCACCGACTGAAGGCTCCGCACCCCTTCCAGTCGGCCGAGAAAGACGAAAGTTGACCGTCAGATAACGGGCGGATCTTCCCGCCGTTGCCGGTTCGCCCGCGCCATTCGGTATCGGCGGAGCATCCCCCCGGACTGGACGCGATCAGCGTCAGAATCACGCGGTCCCGGAATCCAACCTTGGCCTTCGGTCTCACTTTCAAAGCCTTTGTCGCCGGCGCGAGAAGCCGCCAGCCTTACGTCGTAGTCCCACCAGCCCGAGACGGTGCCTCCGGGTGTGTTCACAGCAGCTCACATCTCTCGGCAAATGGCCGACTGGTCGTCCCCAACATCGATGAAATGAGCCTCGGCGCCCGCCGGCGGTTTCTGATCGGCCAATTGGCCCAATGCGCAATTGCCCCTGTCGGCGGGCGGGTCAGCCGTCGGCTTCCGTCGGGATTGTCCAGCGAGACGTAGCTCAAGGAGACTCAGGTTTCTGTCGTAGCTTGCGGGTGACAGGACTTCCGCCTGACCTGGAGCGATGCGATGTTCATCAGCAACCACGTACTCGCCGGGGCGGTCATCGGCAGCCAGCTGCCACCGGGCAGGGCACTCGTCGCCGGATTCGCCAGCCACCTGGCCATGGACAACCTGCCGCACTGGGGCGTAGTCGGAGACTTCCCTCTCACCGCAGCCAAGCGAGACGGCGTGCTCGGGTTGGCCCTGCTGGGAGCATGCGCCGCGCTGGCTGACAAGGAACGCCGGTTGAGCGTGCTGGCCGGGATGTTCGGAGCGTGCCTGCCCGACACCGACAAGCTGGGCCAGCACTTCGCCGGCCAGAGCCCCTGGCCCGATCGATTTGACGAGTTCCACAAGTGGTTGCAACGCGAGTCTCCGCACCGGATCCCTCACGAGGTGCTGGCCGGCATCGGACTGGCCACGCTCGCCGTCACCCTGCTGCGTCGCGGCTGACGCCACCGGCTGACGTCACCAGCCGGCGACGCTCGAGAGATCGGGCGGTTTTGGCACCGCCGATACTCTTGACTGCGTGGCGCTCATCGTTCAGAAGTACGGCGGCTCGTCTGTTCAGGACGCGCAGCGGGTCAAGCGGGTCGCTGAACGCATCGTTGCCACCAAGCGTGCGGGCAATGACGTGGTGGTGGTCGTCTCAGCAATGGGAGACACCACCGATGAGTTGCTCGATCTGGCGCGGCAGGTGAGCCCGGTGCCGCCGCCCCGCGAGCTCGACATGCTGCTCACCTCCGGCGAGCGGATCAGCATGGCCCTGCTGGCGATGGCCATCGCGAATCTGGGTGCGGAAGCGCATTCCTTCACCGGGTCGCAGGCCGGTGTGATCACCGACGACGTCCACGGTCGCGCCCGGATCATCGATGTCACTCCCGGGCGCATCCGCAGAGCCATCGACCAGGGCGCGATCGCGATCGTGGCGGGTTTTCAGGGCGTCAGCCAGAATTCCAAGGACATCACGACCCTCGGCCGCGGCGGCTCCGATACGACCGCGGTCGCGCTGGCAGCGGCTCTCAACGCCAGCGTCTGCGAGATCTACACCGACGTCGACGGGGTCTTCACCGCTGACCCTCGGATCGTCCCCAACGCCAGGCAGCTGACCACCATCTCGTATGAGGAGATGCTGGAGATGGCAGCCTGTGGCGCCAAGGTGCTGATGTTGCGCTGCGTGGAATACGCCCGCCGCTACGAGGTACCGGTCCACGTCAGGTCCTCTTTTTCCAACAAGCCCGGCACCGTCGTACACAACCTGGAGGAGGGCGACGTGGAGGCACCCATCATCCGCGGAGTAGCTCACGACCGCAGCGAAGCCAAGGTCACCGTGGTCGGATGCCCCGACAAGCCCGGCACCGCTGCCGCCGTCTTCCGCACGATTGCCGATGCCGGGATCAATATCGACATGGTCGTGCAGGTCACGGCACATGCCACCTCGGGTCGTACCGACATCACCTTCACCTCGCCCAAGACCGACGCCCCCGCCGCCGTCGCGGCCCTCGAGCGCGTCAAAGGTGAAATCGGCTTCGAGAAGACGCTCTTTGACGAGCACATCGGCAAGGTGTCGCTGATCGGCGCCGGGATGAAGAGCAATCCGGGCGTCAGCGCCCGTTTCTTCGGGGCACTCAGCGACGCAGGGGTCAACATCGAGATCATCTCGACGTCCGATATCCGCATCAGCGTGGTCTGCCGCGACAGCGAGCTGGATGAGGCCGTGCGCTCGGTCCACGATGCCTTCGAGCTCGGCGGCGACACCGAGGCGATCGTGTACGGGGGGACCGGGCGATGACATCGGGCGGACCAACCCTTGCCGTCGTCGGCGCGACCGGTGCGGTAGGCACCGTCATGCGCGAGCTGATCAGCGAACGCGAAGACATCTGGGGCGAGATCCGGCTGGTGGCTTCCGCCCGCAGCGCCGGACTCCAGCTCCCGGTTCGAGGCGAGAACGTCACGGTCCAGGCGCTCGCACCCGAGGTCTTCGACGGGGTCGATTTCGCGGTGTTCGACGTCCCGGACGAGGTCTCGGCTCAATGGGCACCGATCGCTGCCTCCCGCGGTGCCATAGCAGTCGACAATTCGGGTGCCTTCCGGATGGATGCCGACGTGCCGCTGGTGGTGCCGGAGGTCAATCCAGGCGATGCGTTCGACCCGCCTCGGGGCATCATCGCTAACCCCAACTGCACGACGCTGTCGATGATCGTCGCGATCGGCGCCCTGCACCGGGCCTACGGACTCAACGAACTCGTCGTGGCGAGCTATCAGGCCGCCTCCGGCGCAGGCCAGGCGGGAATTGACACCCTCCAGGCTCAGCTGGTGGCGGTCGCGGGCCAGGGCCTAGGCACGGTCGCCGGTGACGTGCGTAAAGCCGTCGGCGACCTCGGCGCCTTCCCGGCGCCGCTCGCCCTCAACGTGATCCCCTACGCCGGCTCCCCCAAGGCGGACGGATGGACCAGCGAGGAGTTGAAGGTCCGCAACGAGTCGCGCAAGATTCTGGGGCTGCCCGGCCTGCGGGTCGCCGCGACCTGTGTACGCGTGCCGGTGATCACGACGCACTCCCTTGCCGTGCATGCCACGTTCGACCGCGAGGTGACGGTGGCGGGCGCCCGCGAACTGCTGGCCGCCGCTCCAGGTGTCGAGGTCATCGACGACCTCGAGCTCGGGCAATACCCGACACCGGCCGATGTCGTTGGCACCGACCCGACCTACGTCGGACGGATCAGGCGCGGGCTCGACGACCCACGAGTGCTCGAGCTCTTCGTCTGCGGCGACAACCTTCGAAAAGGCGCCGCGCTCAACACGCTGCAGATCGCGGAGCTCGTCGCTCGCGACCGTTGATCCAGCGCCCGCGACCGTTGATCCAGCGCTCGCGACCGTTGATCCAGCGCCCGCAGGCGGTAACTCAGGCGCTAGTGCTGGTCAGCGACGTAGCTCCACGCCGGCTGCCCGGGGTGAACGACACCGGCATGTGCTTGACGCCACCGATGAAGTTCGACCGCAGGATGTCGGCCTCGCCCGTCATCTTCATGTCGGGGATGCGCTGGAGCAGCTCGGCGAACAGGATGCGCAGCTCGGCGCGGGCGAGGTTAGCGCCCAGGCAGAAGTGCGTGCCGCCGCCGCCGAAAGCGACGTGCTCGTTGCCGGTGCGGGTGATGTCGAACTTGAAGGGATCGTCGTAGACGTTCTCGTCACGGTTGGCCGAGATGTACCACATGACGACCTTGTCGCCGGCCGCGATCTCCTGACCGTTGATCACGGTGTCGGCCATGGCGGTGCGACGGAAGTGGTAGACCGGTGACGCCCAGCGCAGGATCTCCTCGACTGCGCCATCCAGCAGCTCCGGGTTTTCCACCAGCAGCTTGTACTGGTCGGGGTGCTGCATGAGGGCGTGCATGCCCCAGCTGGTCGTGTTGCGGGTGGTCTCGTTGCCCGCCACGGTGAGCAGCAGCATGAAGAACTCGAACTCCGCGTCCGAAAGCCGGTCGCCGTCGATCTCGGAGTTGATCAGCTTGGTGACGATGTCGTCGCGGGGGTCTTCTTTGCGCAGCTGCGCCAGGTTGTTGACGTAGCCGTACAGCTCGGTCATGGCCGACATGTTGTCGTCGGTGCCGCCGTACTCCGGGTCGTCGATCCCGATCATCTTGTTGGACCACTCGAACAGCTTCCGGCGGTCTTCCTGCGGCACGCCCATGATCTCAGCGATCGCCTGCAGCGGCAGCTCGGCGGCGAGGTCCTCGACGAAGTCGCAGCTGCCCTGTTCGATGACCTCGTCGACGATCAAGCGTCGAGCGGTGGGTCAGGTACTGCTCCAGCAGATTGATCATGCGCGGCGTGAAGCCCTTGTTGACCAGCTTGCGGTAGCGCGTGTGCTTGGGCGGGTCGGTGACCAGCAGCATGACACCGCGCAGGTCGCCCGCGTTAGCCGCCAGCTCGTCGTGGTTGTAGAACCCGACGACGTCCTGCGCCTCGGAGGAGTAGAGCGCGGAGTCACGGTTAACCAGCGTGACGTCGGGGTGGGTGACCACGTTCCAAAAACCCTTGGCATTGGGCAGCTCGTGCCAGGCGACCGGCTCCTCGGCGCGCAGCCTGCGAAACATCTCGTGGTGCTCACCACGCTGAAACGCATCAAGGTCTGTCAGGTCGATGCCAGGTGTCTTCACGTCTGTCCTCCAAGTAGCGCCGCGCTATTCGTCGCCATTTTGGAAGGCTACCCCCGCGCGGAGGCCAAGTCTGACAGGTCGTCAGATCGGGTTTTCCACAAGTTCGTCGTGTCAGGCGCCCAGCTTTAGCTGACGCTGCTCTCAGTGCCCATATTGGCCGCAACGCCAACCGGGCAGCTCACTCCCGTCCCGCCGATCCCGCAGTAACCATTCGGCACCTTGGCCAGATACTGCTGGTGGTAGTCCTCAGCCGGGTAGAACTCCCCGGCCGGAGCGATCTCGGTGGTGATCTCGCCGCGTCCTGCCTGGGCCAGCGCTATGGCGTACGCGTCTCTGGTGGCCAGGGCGGTCTCCAACGCCGGCGCGCCGGAGGTGTAGATCGCTGAGCGGTATTGGGTGCCCACATCATTGCCCTGCCGCATGCCCTGGGTCGGGTCGTGCCCCTCCCAGAACACCCGCAGGATCGCGCCCAGCGTGATCTTGGCGGGATCGAAGACGACGCGGACCACTTCGGTGTGTCCGGTCCGGCCGCTGCAGACCTCTTCGTACGTCGGGTTGGGCGTCAGGCCACCGGCGTAGCCGACCTCTGTGGTGTGGACACCGTCAAGCTTCCAGAACATGCGCTCGGCGCCCCAGAAGCAGCCGAGGCCTAGGACGACTTCCTGAAATCCGGCGGGGTTGGGTGGCTCGATGGGGGTGTCCAGCACGAAATGGCGCGCTGGGACATGGAGGCGGGTGCTTCGGCCCGGTAGGGCCGACTCCGGGGTAGGGAGCTCAAGCTTGGAACGGGATGTGAACCACATACCCCAGACAACGCCGAAGCGACGCGGACCTGTTCCGGCTAGAACAGCTGCGCGTCGCTAAGGATGAGTCAGAGATTCGACGAGATCAGATGGGGCGAACGACCTCGGCCTGCGGCCCCTTGGGGGTCTGGCCGATCTCGAACTCCACGCGCTGACCCTCGTCGAGGCTCTTGAAGCCTTCAGACTGGATTGCCTTCCAATGGACGAAGACGTCAGCGCCGCCACCATCGACGGAGATGAAGCCGAAGCCCTTGTCGGCGTTGAACCATTTAACGGTGCCCTGTGCCACGAACTCTCCCTGCCAAGATCCTCAAGGCGCACATGATGTGGGTGCCTCGGGCCTCACATCAGGCGGCTCGGGCGTTGAGCCCGCCGTCAGCGTCTCGAGACTGCGCGAGCGCAACCCTTCAACAGCGGCCAAAGAAAACGTTACACGGCAGAGGCACGGGTGGCGACATGACGAGCAAGATGATCCAGTTCCAATTTCATTTGATGGATCCGCTCATCCGTGACCAGCGCACCATGACCCGCTTCGTACCGGTAGACCTCGTATCCAGTGCCCAATTCGTCGAGCCGGGCCAGGTAATTCTCGACCTGCCGGATCGGACAACGCGGGTCGTTCAGACCGGCCAAGACCAGCAGGGGGGCCTTCACCGCAGCTGCATATGTCAGCGGTGACGCGCGCTCGTAGCGCTCCGGAACCTCCTGCGGACTGCCGCCGAGCAGCGACCTGTCGAAAGCCTTCAGCGGCTCCATCTCGTCCTCGTACGCCGCCACGTAATCCGCTACCGGCACCACCGCACTGACGGCGGCCCACAAATCGGGCTGGACACCGGCAGCCAAAAGCGCCAGATAGCCGCCCCACGACCCGCCGGTGACCGCTGTGCGCGCCGGATCAAGGGTGCCGTCGGCGACCAAGGCCTCACGCACGGCAGCGACATCGGCCAGCTCGGTGTGGCCGACGTCGGCTTCGATGGCATCCCGCCAGGCACTGCCGTAGCCGGTCGAGCCGCGGTAATTGACGAGGACCACCGCGTAACCGGCGTCGACGAAGGCCGAGGCCCTTGCGTCGTAGGCGTCTTCGTCGTGGGCGGTGGGCCCGCCATGGATGTCGAAGACCGCCGGGTGCGGGCCGGGGCCTTCCGGCAGCGCCAGCAGCGCGT
Organism: uncultured Actinomycetota bacterium; assembly: GCA_963737695.1. GTDB lineage: Bacteria > Actinomycetota > Actinomycetes > Frankiales > Frankiaceae > DATAZK01. The sequence goes on along the minus strand of CAVTTQ010000007.1, from coordinate 86,618 downwards.
GCACCTGACCCGCGTCGGTGTCGACGAAGACGTCTCGAAAAGGTGCCCCGTCAGGGGCGGGCGGGCCGGGAGCCCGCACGATCACGCTGCCGGCCAGGTCGCGTATCCGAGCAGCGAACTGGCCCGACGTCCAGGCCAGCCAGACGTCGCCGCCGGGTCGCGCCGTGGCTCCGGAGACGAGTCCCCGCGGGGTCTCCAGCGCGGAGATCTTCGGAGCGAACGAGTTCAGACCCGCAGTCAGCCCCGCGAGGTCGGCGCGAAACAGGTCAGACCGCGCACGCTCGTTGCGGTCCAAGAGCAGGGCGTCGCCCTCGACGTACCAGGAGGCGTCGAGCTCACCGGACAGATCAACCGTCAGCTCGGTCTCCGTTTTGCCGTCCCAGATCAGCAGCTCCGGACGCGCCCGTCGCTCGTGCCCGACGAGCAGGACAGGAGCGATGGGAGAGAAACCGAGGACGTCGAGTCCCTTACCCGGGCCATCCCACAGGTCAGCTACCAAGGCTCCATCGGGAGCTATGAGGCGCAGGGCGGGATGGCGGTTGTCACCGTGCTCGGAGTGGCTGATCGCGATCAGTTGCCCGTCGCTGGACACGTCGTTCACGCTGGCGTCGTGCTCCGAGGCGTAGATCAGGACCGGAGCGCCGCCACTGTTCGGCACCCGCCAGATCTCGCTGCCGTCGTCGTCGGAGATCCCGACATAGGCAGTGCCGTCGAGAGCCAGTGCCAGGCCGGCAGGCCAGCCGGGCTTCAACTCGGGCGCCGCCGGGCGGGCCTTTCCGCTGCCGTCCCAGGGCTGCACCTGCCAGACCCCGAATTCATCGCCGTCGGTGTCGGCAAACCACCAGACGTCACGCCCATCCGGGGTAATGGTCGCGTGCAGTGTGCCCTGCGGGCGGTCGGTGAGCTGACGTAGCGCTTCACCATCGGCGGCCGCGGCATCGAAGGCATAGATCTCGAACGCGCCGCCCGCGTTACTGATCAGAACGCAGCGATCCGGTGCGAACCAGGCCCAGTCGGGCAGGCTCACCCGACCAGCTCGGAAACGCTGCTCCCACAGGGGAAGGTCCGAGTGGTCTGGGGCATCGTCGTGCTGGCGGGTCACACTCCCGATCCTGCCAGGTCACCGAACCGCCTCGTGGCAGCGGACCGCCCCGGCGCGGCCAGCGGGAAGGCGGCGGCGTAGCGTCCGGGCGCCCGCAAGACCTGACCAGGAGGACGCGTCGATGACCTTGTCACTACAGGAGATCTCGGATCGGCTGGAGATCAACGACCTGCTGGCTTCCTATAGCCACGCGATCGACTTTCGCAACTGGGACGCTCTCGATGACGTCTTCACACCCGACGCGCACATCGACTATTCCGAGATGGGCGGGAGCGCGGGCTCGCTCGAGGAGACCAAGCAGTTCCTGCGCGAGAACATGAAGAACTTCGCGCTGTTCCAGCACATGGTCGCCACCACGAAGCTGGAGTTCGACGGGCCCGACAGCGCCCACGGCAAGACGATCTGCCACAACCCGATGGTCATCGACAAGGGCGACGGCAAGCCACCGCACGTCTTCTTCTGCGGTCTCTGGTACCGCGATGTGTTCGTACGCACCGACGCCGGATGGCGGATCAAGGACCGGTATGAGGAGAAGGGCTTCTTCTACAACTTCTAGGGTCACTACCAGGCCAAATACGCGGGCCCGGTGACGTCGGCGCCACTGGCGATGAGTCGCATCTGACCCATCGCCAGTGGCGCTTCGTACGTCTGTGGCTCATATCACGTTTGCATCTAGAGACATCGCGATATATCTTTACTGTCATGAACAGAGAGTTCATTGAATGACAGGAGAAATCGCATGATGCGAAACCACCACGAGCGGGCCGAGACCCGTTCACACGAAGAACCACCCGGGACGACGCGGGTTCGCAGGACCAGTCGGCGAGAGGCCGGCGGCACCACCACCCCGAAGGACCTGGACCGCGCGGAGGTCGCCGGATGGGCGGCCGCGGACCACGCGGCGAAGGACGCGGCCGCGGCCGGGCCCAGCGCGGTGACATCCGGGCTGCCTCACTGCTGCTGCTCGCAGACGAGCCGATGCACGGCTACCAGCTGATGCAGGCCATCGCCGAGCGCACCAAGGGAGCCTGGCGCCCCAGCCCCGGAGCGATCTACCCGACGATCGCCCAGCTCGAGGACGAGGGTCTGGTGAGCGTCACCCCGGACTCCGGGCGCAAGCTCGTCACCCTCACCGATGCGGGACGTGAGTACCTCGCTGCCAACAAGGAGACGATGGTCGATCCCTTCACGGCGATCACCGAGCAGGGCGGCGGAATCCATGACTTGAGGGGCTCACTCGAGGAGCTGCGAGGAGCCGCCCGAGCGGTCGCCGTCAGTGGGACTGATGCGCAGATCGCGGCCGCCCAGGAGATCCTCAGCCAGGCCAGGCGTTCGCTCTACCTGATCCTCGCCGAGGAGAGGACTCCCGAGCAGGACGAGCCCGCCTCGTAGCCGAGGCTGACCAAAACCACCGAGAAGTGGTCGCCGATCATGATGGTCGGCGACCACTTCTCTGTTTTCCTGGTCCGGGTTGGTCAGGCCGGCGGTCAGGGCTTGAAGCGGTAGCCCATCCCCGGTTCGGTGATGAGGTGCCGCGGCCGGCTGGGGGTCTCTTCGAGCTTTCGGCGCAGCGAGGCCATGTGCACCCGCAGATAGCTGGGGTCGGTCGTGGCGGGATCACCCCGCATCTCGATCAACAACGACCGGCTCGTCCGCAGCTTGTCGGGCGCGGTCACGAGCAGCTCGAGCAGCCGCCATTCGGTCGGGGTGAGGTGGATGTCCTCTTCATCAGCCCGGGAGGCCGTCTTGGCATCGAGATCGAGTTGCACGGAGCCGAGCTGGACCAGATGGCTGCCGTCAGACAGCGCCGGCCGGCGAGTCGCCGCGCGTAACCGGGCCAGCAGCTCATCGACGTTGAACGGCTTGGTGACGTAGTCGTCGGCCCCGAGATCAAGCGCCTGCACCTTGTCGCTGCTGTCGGTCCGCGCCGACAGCACCACAATCGGGATGTCGGACACCCGACGGACCCCTTTGATGACCGCCATCCCATCGATGTCCGGCAGCCCCAGGTCCAGCACGATGACATCGAAGCGCTCCGCGGCAGCCGCATCGAGGGCGGCAGTGCCGTTGGACACCGGAGTGACGTCGTATCCGCGTGCCGTGAGGTTCATCGTGAGCGCGCGTAGCAGCTGTGGCTCGTCATCAACGACCAGGGCCCGGGTCATGCCGGTTGCGCCGTATCTGACCTGGCGGTGTCTTTCGCCGCATCTGATCTCGACGGGTTCGATACTGCGGTGGCTTCGGTCGCCGGAAGGGCAGCCGCTGGAAGGTCAATGACGAGCGTCGCGCCGCCACCCGGCGTGTCTTCGATGGTGACGCTCCCTCCCATGGCCTCTGTCAGACCGCGCGCAATCGCCAGGCCCAGCCCGACACCCTCCCCTCCGGGATGGCTGTCCCCCAGCCGTTGGAAGGGCGCGAAGACCTCTTCCCGGTGCTCCTCCGGGATCCCCAGCCCCCGGTCGATCACGCGCAGCTGCACCCGACCGGCGTGGCTGCTGCCGGCGATGCGTACGTCGGCGTCACGAGGCGAGTAGCGCAACGCGTTCTGGACCAGGTTGGCCACCACACGCTCCAAAAGCGCCGCATCTGCAAGGACTTCCGGCAGGTCCGGTGGGACTTCCAGGTCCAGATGTCGGCCAGGGGCCACGTGGTCGAGCGCCCGCGCGACGACGTCGTCGAGCCCAACCGGGGCCGCAAACATCGGCAGCGCGCCCGCCTGCAGCCGGGAAAGGTCGAGCAGACCCGTAATAAGACCGGTGAGGCGGGCAAGGCCATCCTCGGCGGTCCGGAAGAGCTCGGCTCGCTGGGCGTCATCCCAGCTGACGTCCGGGCTCCGCAGGCTCGAAATCGCCGTCTGGACGTTCGCCAGCGGGGTGCGCAGATCATGGCTGACCGCGTTGAGCAGAGCCGTTCGCAGCTTGTCGGCAGCGGCGAGTTCGGTCGCCGACTGGGCGGTTTGGGAGAGCTGCCGCTGCCGGTAGGCGACGGCGACCTGCGCCGCGAACGCGCCGAGCAGGCGCCGATCTGCCGCGGCCAATGGGCGTCCGTCGAGCGCCATGATGAAGTCCTCGCCGACCTCGGCTTCGGTGTGACCCTCACCCGCTTCGGGCGGGCCCTCACCGATGCTGGCGACCACCTCCCGCTCGTCGGGACCGACGCGGCGCAGCAGCGTCACCACACGGGCGGAGAAGGTCTCCTGGACCCGTTCCAGCAGCGCCGGGAGGGCCTGCTCTCCGCGCAGCAGGCTGCCCGCCAGAGCCGAGAGCGTCTCGGCTTCCGCGCTCGCCCGAGCGGCGAGCACGGACCGCTTCGCCGACAGGTCCACCACCCGCGACACCAACGCCGCCACCACCAGGAAAACCACCAGCGCCAGGACATTCTCCGGCTGGGAGATCGTGAACGAGTGCACTGGCGGCACGAAGAAGTAGTTGGCCAGCAGGCTTCCGGCCAGCGCCGCAAGCATCGCCGGCCAGAAACCACCGATGATGCTGACGACCACGACCGCCGACAGGTAGAGCAGCAGATCGCTGCTGGGACCGAGCGATGACCGCGAGCTCGTACCGATCAGCGTGACGGCGACCAGCAGCACTACGGCGACCAGCAGGCCAAGCAGCTGGCGGTCGCGGCTCAGCCCACCGAAGCCCTTGGGGAGCAGCCGGCCGCGCCCGGCGTGCTCATGCGTGACCATGTGCACGTCGATGGAGCCCGATTGGCGGATAACGGTCGCGCTGGTGCCGGGACCGGTGATGGCCGCGAGCCACGGCCTTCGGCGCGAAACTCCGAGGACGACCTGGGTCGCGTTGACGCCCCGGGCGAAATCCATCAGAGCAGCAGGCACGTTGTCGCCGAGCACCGAGTGGTATGAGCCGCCAAGGGACTCCACGAGCAGGCGCTGGCTGGCGAGCTCGGTGATTCCTCCGCCGACCAACCCGTCGCTGCGGGCCACATGCACGGCCATCAGCTCGCCGCCCGTTGCCCGTGCCGCGATGCGGGCCCCCCGACGGATCAGCGTCTCGCCTTCTGGCCCTCCGGTGAGCGCGACCACGACCCGTTCGCGCGTCTCCCAGGTCGCGGCGATGCCGTGCTGCTGGCGGTAGTTGAGCAGCCCGTCATCGACCTTGTCGGCCAGCCACAGCAACGCAAGCTCACGAAGCGCCGTCAGGTTGCCCGGCCGGAAGTAATTTCCCAACGCGGCATCGACCTTGTCGGCGGCGTAGATGTTGCCGTGCGCCATCCGGCGGCGGAGCGCTTCGGCCGTCATGTCGACGAGTTCCACCTGCTCGGCAGCCCGCACGACAGCATCAGGCACCGTCTCCCGCTGGGGAACACCGGTGATCTGCTGGACGACGTCATTGAGCGATTCGAGGTGCTGCACATTCACCGTGCTGATGACGTCGATGCCGGCTGCCAGCAGCTCTTCGACGTCCTCCCAGCGCTTTTCGTGACGACCGGCGCCCGGCACGTTGGTGTGCGCGAGCTCGTCCACGAGAGCCACTTCTGGATGTCTGGCGAGCACCGCGTCCAGATCGAGCTCTTCGAATTCGCCGCCGCGATAGGCCACTGTCCGGCGGGGCAGTATCTCGAGCCCCTCGACCTTTTCGGCGGTGCGAGGACGGCCGTGCGTTTCCACGAACGCCACCACCACGTCGGCGCCCCGAACTGCCCGCCGATGGCCCTCGTCGAGCATGGCGAACGTCTTCCCGACGCCAGGCGCTGCGCCGAGATAGATACGGAGCTTCCCCCGTGCTGCCGTCACGGGGCTAAGCCTGCGGGAACTCGCGGTCGAGTGCCAGATTCAGCTCCAGGACGTTCACGCGTGGCTCGCCGAGAAACCCGAGATCTCGACTGTCCGTGTACTTCTTGACCAGGGCGCGTACGTCGCTGACGGGGATATGGCGAGCGGCAGCCACGGTGGCCTCCTGGATGGAGGCGTAGGCCGGGCTGATGTGCGGGTCAAGGCCGGAGCCCGAGGCTGTCACGGCGTCCGCCGGCACGGCGGGATGGGCAGGGGCGTCACCTCGGATCGGGACGACCTTGCCCGCGGCGTAGTCCGCGCCGAACGTGGCGCACTCAACCGCTACACCCTGGTAGGTGGAGATGAAGGGCTTGGTCGGGCAGGCCTGATTGAGGCTGACCGCCCGCACCACGTGGCCGTGGTACCCGGGACCGCTGTAGAAGACGGCCAACACAGCGCCGACACCGGTCGAAGTGCAGAACGGGCGGCTGCCGTCGACATGGTCGAGCTGGCCTACCGCCAGGCTGCGGGCACAGACTTGGGTGAGCAGGCGCTGCGTTCCGGTGTCCCCCTTCACCTTCGGGTCGGGGAGGACGTCGATGATCGATTCCGGACCGAGGTTGGAGGCCCCGGTGGCCGTCGGGTCGTAGCCGGTGCCGGCCGCAGACGGGCGACTCTGGAAGTACTTGGCCACCGGATTGCCCTTGCTGTCGGTGTAGCCCTGCCCGATGAGCTGGGAGCCGACCGTCTTGCCGTCCACCTTGATCAGGCTGCCGTCGGCTTTGGCCTTCAGGCCGGGTATCTGCGCGACCGCGGTGACGGCCAGCGGATATCCGATCCCGAAAATGACCGTAAAGGCAAGCAGGATTCTTAATGCCGCCGCGTGAGCGCGGAAGGCAGGGCCAAAACGTCGCATGCCAGTCACCCGATTCCGGGAATGAATTGAACAACCAGGTCAATAAGTTTGATACCGATAAATGGCGCCACGAGGCCGCCCACTCCGTACACGAAGATGTTTCGCCGTAGCAGCGCGGACGCATTGGAGGGCGTGTACCGCACTCCTCGCAGCGCCAGCGGAATAAGTAGGACGATGATGATGGCGTTGAAGATGACGGCCGACAGAATGGCCGACTCCGGCGAATGCAGCCGCATGATGTTGAGCTTGTCGAGACCGGGATAGACCGCGGCGAACATGGCGGGGATGATTGCGAAGTACTTCGCGACGTCGTTGGCGATCGAGAAAGTGGTCAGCGCACCCCGCGTGATGAGGAGCTGCTTGCCGATCTCGACGATCTCAATCAGCTTCGTCGGATTGGAATCGAGGTCGACCATGTTGCCGGCCTCTTTGGCGGCCGAGGTGCCGGTGTTCATGGCCACCCCGACGTCGGCCTGTGCGAGCGCCGGTGCGTCGTTGGTGCCGTCGCCGGTCATCGCGACGAGCTTGCCGCCCGCCTGTTCACTGCGGATCAGCTCGAGCTTGTCCTCCGGGGTGGCCTCGGCGAGGAAGTCGTCCACCCCTGACTCGTCGGCGATCGCCTTGGCGGTACGGGGATTGTCACCGGTGATCATCACGGTTCGGATACCCATGCGCCGCAGCTCATCGAAGCGTTCGCGCATGCCCTCCTTGACGATGTCCTTGAGGGCGATGACTCCGAGGACTCTCGCGGAGTCAGTGGTCTTCTCCGCAACGACGAGCGGGGTGCCGCCCAGGTTGCCGATGCCGTTGGACAGCTGCCAGATCTCCTGCGGAACCTCACCGCCGTTCTGCTCCACCCAGGCAGCTACCGAACCGGTCGCTCCTTTGCGCACCTCCCGTCCGGGCAGGTCGATACCGCTCATGCGGGTTTGGGCGGTGAACTCCACGAACGTGGCGTCGGCGAGGTCGGGTGCCGTCAAGCCGTACCGAACCTCGGCGAGAGTGACGATGCTGCGACCTTCAGGGGTCTCGTCCGCCAGACTCGAGAGCAGGGCTGCTGTCGCGAGGGTGTTCTCGTCAATCCCTGTGATGGGCGTGAAGTTGTCGGCCTGGCGGTTGCCGATCGTGATCGTCCCGGTCTTGTCCAGCAGCAGTGTCGAAACGTCGCCGGCTGCTTCCACAGCCCGCCCCGACATCGCCAGCACGTTGCGCTGCACGAGCCGGTCCATACCGGCAATCCCGATGGCGCTGAGCAGGGCCCCGATCGTCGTCGGAATGAGGCAAACCAGCAGTGATACCAGGACGATTCCCGTGACGCCCTGACTGTTGAGCGCCGCAGAATTCGGGATGCCGGGCTGAGTCGTCTTGGAGAAGATGGCCAGTGGCTGAAGGGTTGCGGTGGCCAGCAGGAAGATGATGGTCAGCGACGCCAGCAGGATATTGAGCGCGATCTCGTTGGGAGTCTTCTGCCGGCTCGCGCCCTCGACGAGTGCGATCATCCGATCCAGGAAGCTTTCACCGGGCTTCTGGGTGATGCGCACGACGATCCGGTCGGACAGCACCTTGGTGCCCCCGGTCACGCCGGAGCGGTCGCCGCCGGATTCGCGAATCACCGGAGCCGATTCGCCGGTGATGGCCGACTCGTCAACGCTGGCAACGCCATCGATGACATCGCCGTCACCGGGTATGTAGTCGCCGGCCTCGCACACGACGACGTCGCCCTGCCGTAGCGCTGGCGCCGGCACCGCCTCTTCAGCGGAGTGAAAGTCCTTTGGGTCCAAGAGCCGACGCGCAATCGTGTCGGTCTTGGCCCGCCGTAGCGCATCGGCCTGCGCCTTCCCGCGGCCTTCGGCGACTGCTTCCGCAAGGTTGGCAAAGACGACGGTCAGCCACAGCCAGATCGTGATCAGCCAGTCGAAGACGCCGCCCTCACTGATCGCCAGCACGGTCGTCAGCGCTGCGCCGATCTCGACGATGAACATGACCGGGTTGTGCCAGAGCGTGCGCGGGTCGAGCTTTTGCAGCGCTCCCGGCAGCGAAGCCCACAGTTGCTTCGGGTCGAGGAATCCGCCGCCAACCTTGCGTGGGCCGCCCGTCGAGGGAGACGGCCTAGAAGGTATGGCCGCTCCTGGTGCCACGTTGGTGCTCATCAGTGGAGGCCTTCCGCAAGCGGTCCCAGCGCGAGTGCTGGGAAGTAAGTGAGCGCGACGATGATCACCGTCGTGCCGAAGAGGAAGAGGACAAAGAGCGGCCGGTACGTCGGCAAGGTGCCCGCTGAAGCCGGGACCGGTTGCTGACGGGCCAGGGAGCCGGCCAGCCCCAGGACGAAGATGATCGGCAGGAGCCGCCCGAGCAGCATGACGATCCCGAGCGCGGTGTTGTACCAGGTCGTGTTCACCGACAGACCGGCGAAGGCCGAGCCGTTGTTGTTCGCCGCCGACGTGAAGGCGTAGAGGATCTCCGACAGCCCGTGCGGTCCGTTGTTGAGCATCGAGGCCCGCTCGCCGGGCAGCGCCATCGCCAAGGCGGTGCCCGTGAGCGCAAGCAACGGTGTGGTCAGCAGATAGAGCGAGGCAAATTTGACTTCTCTGCCGCCAAGCTTCTTGCCCAGGTACTCCGGCGTTCGACCGACCATGAGGCCGGCGATGAAGACCGACAGCACCGCGAGAATCAGCATGCCGTACATGCCCGAACCGGTGCCACCGGGAGCTACCTCGCCGTACATCATGTCCAGCAGCAGGACGCCGCCGCCAAGGCTCGTGTAGCTGTCGTGGAAGCTGTCGACGGCACCTGTACTCGTGGTGGTCGTAGCAGCAGCGAACGCCGACGAGTCCGGTACCCCGAACCGTTGCTCGGTGCCTTCGGTCGCCGCCCCGACGGCCGTGGGAACCGTGCCGTGATGCGACTCCTGCGCCACCGTCACCAGGACAGTCGAGATCAGCAGCAGCAGCGCCATGACGGAGACGATTGCCCGGCCCTGCCGGACATCTCCGACCATCTTTCCGAAGGTGCGGGGCAGCGAGAAGCCGATGGCCAGCAAGAGGTAGATCTGTAGCCAGTTCGTCCAGACCGTCGGGTTTTCCCATGGCGCCGCGGAGTTGGCGTTCAGGAAGCCGCCGCCGTTGGTACCGAACTGCTTGATGACTTCCTGGCTGGCCACCGGACCGCCGGTGATGGTCTGGCTGCCACCGGTCAGGGTCGTGATGTGCAGGTAGGGATGCCAGTTCTGCACTGCGCCGCCGGCGATGAAGACGATGGCAAACAGGAAGGACACCGGCAGCAGCAGCCGGATGCAGGTCCTCGTGAGGTCGACCCAGAAATTGCCCAACTCACCGGTGCGCCGGCGGACGAACCCGCGAACGAGAGTGATCGCTACTGCGATGCCGACCGCGGCGGAGGCAAAGTTCTGCACCGCCAGCCCGGTCGCCTGCACCACGTAGCCGAGGGCGCTCTCACCCGAATACGACTGCCAGTTGGTATTGGTGACGAAGCTGGCGGCGGTGTTGAACGCCTGCGAGCTTCCCATCTTCGGGACGGCATAGGCATGACCGATGCCGATGTGCTGCTGGATACGCAGGAAGACGTACAGGAACACCACCGAGACCCCGCTGAACGCGAGGACGGATCGTAGGTAGCTGCCCCATGACTGCTCCGCGTCCGGGTTGATCCCGGTGACGCGATAGATCGCTTTCTCGGCGCGCAGATGGCGTCCGCCGCTGTACATGCGGGCCATGTAGTCGCCCAGCGGCCGATAAGTCGCTGCCAAAGCGATGATCAGCGTGACGACGAAGATAATTCCGGCGGTTGTTGAACTCATCAGAACCGTTCCGGGAAAAGCAGGGCGATGATCAGAAAAATGGTGAGCCCGATCGCCAGAATCAGCTCAACGAGGTTTGTGGCGCTCATAGCTTCTCCACCAACCGGGCAATCAATGCCAGCAGCGCGAAAACGCCAATTGTCAGCAACACGAACCACAGGTCCGACCACTCCACAGCAGACTCCTTTAGCGCTTAGCGCCGAGCGTTCGTCCACTAGTAGAGACCTCAAAGAGGCCTTTCAGCGCGGTCGGAGGCAAATCCTCACAGGGTCTTCGCAGTTCTTCACGCGTTCTTCACGCCAACCCGTGACGCAGCGCTCATTTCGACCAGCGGGAGCTAGTTTTCCAGCAATTCCAGTGACTGCAGATCACGAATCGCGGCACACGATCGGGTGGCCATCGTCAGAAACATCTCGTCGGCGGCTGCGGAAGGTTCGGCCGTGGCATAGATACGACCCAGCACGGTGATGAGCGGGCCTTGGAGCATGCCGAGCCGGTAATCCTGGAAGGCCCGCTCGGCGGGGTGGACCACTCCGTGACTCGCCAGCGCCGCCAGGTAGACGTCGACGAGGTCGCTCTCGTGCGCCCGGCGCGCCTCCGGAGCCAGGCTATTGCCGAGGAAGTACGCCAGGTCGCGCAAGGGGGGACCCGCCGACGTCGTCTGCCAGTCCACGGCGGCGACCCCCGGACCGGCCGGCGGAAACATCAGGTTGTCGAGGCGGTAATCGCCGTGGGTAATGGACACGATGTCGTTACCGGCCGATGACCAGCGTCCAATGAGGGCCGCCGATCGGCGCAGGGTCGCAGCATTTTCAGGCCCGAGCTCGGCGGTGTACAAGTCCACGAACTGGTCCGTCGCACCGACCATGAGACCGCCGAGAAAGTTGCCGGCGGCCTCATCCAGCGGTCGCAGCCAGCTCGCATGCTGATCGAGGACCGGAGAACGCCACAGCGGAGCATGCAATCCGGCGAGATTGGCTACGGCATCGGCTGCTTGGTCAGGCGTGCAGCCATCCACCTGCTTGCCGGGCACGGACGGGGTCAGATCCTCGAGCAGCAAGGTGAATGAGTGCATGTCGTCGGTGATGGCGGCATACCAGCACGTCGGGGTGTTCACCGCTACGAGCGGCGCGAGATCGAGGTAGAAGCGAACCTCCTTGTGGTAGCCCTCCCCTACTCGATGACGTGCCTCGGCCGACCCGGCGGCAAGCTTCGCGACGATGGTCGACGGCACGGAAGGTGCGCCTTCCGCAAAGCCCAGATGCAGCCGGTAACTTGCGCCGATCTGCCCCGTTCCGATGCGTTCGTGGCGGACGCTGCGAACGGTGACCTGATGGCCTCTCGAGCGCAACACAGCGGTGAGCCAAGCGGGCGTGAGGTCGGCCGGGTCATCGACGACCGCAGGATCTACGGTGCCGACCGGCGGATCAGACGACATCGGCCATGAGCCGGCGTCAGACCCGCACGGGCTGCGGCAGGTGCGGTAAGCCTCGAGGATCGGTGTCAGCTCCTGCGGGCTCGCGCCGTGCATGATGACGCCGTCGCATCCCAGGTCGAACTGGCCACGCACCGCTGCTACGCACTGCTCCGGTGTGCCGGTGGCGCTCGGCGCCAGCCACTCGTCCGGGATCAGCGTGGCGACGTGTTCCAGCTGCTCGGTCGTGCCCACAACGTCGAGCCCTCGCACGCTGGACACCACGGGGTCGGCCAGGAAGCGGTCGAGGACGTCATGATCCCAATTGTTGGTGCGCACCAGCAGGTCGCCGTAGCCCTGCAGATAGGTGCCGAGCCGACCGACGGTCTTCATCAGCCGCTTGTCTTCGGGAATGTGGTCGCCGACCGTGGCAAAGCAGGACCACACGCGTACTGAAGCAGGATCGCGACCGGCGCGTTCGGCGGCGGACTTCACCGTCTGGACGCATCGCGCGGTCGTCTCGTCGGTGAAATACGTGTGCAGTACGACCTCGTCGAAGCAGCGCCCGGCAAGCTCAAGGGTGTTCTTGCCAAAGGCGACGATGCCCATCGGGAGGTATTCATCGAGCGAGGCATCCAGGTGCAGAACCGGATACTTCCCGGCCGGGCCATCGTGGCCGATGATGACCTCGCCGCGAAAGAGCCGGCGCATGATGTCGACGAAATCCTCGAGCTGCGCGGTGGTGATGCGAGGGATGCCATAGGCGTCCTGCATCGGCGCGATGCCGCGGCCGAGACCGAGCACGAACCGGCCGCCGGTGAGGCTCTGCATGGTGCGGGCGATCGCGGCGGTCACCATCGGATGGCGGGTGTTGTGATTGGTCGCGGCGGTCGTGATCTGCATGCGCTCGCTCACCGCCCCGGCGGCGCCCGACAAGACACCGATCTCCTTGCGGTTATAGCGCTCTGAGATGAAGCAGGTCCCGAGACCGAGGCGTTCACCATCGATGACTTCGTCGATCAGCTCGCGGGCAGAATCAGGCGAGCCGGCCAGTGTGTAGAAGCCGAGCTCGGGAAGCACGGGCAGGGCGGATGCCGCCGAACTTGCGGGGGTCATGAGCTCTCCTCGGTGAGATCCATGACTGCAGCATGTCAGGCCACGCCGGCGGCCGCTTCAGCTGCTTCCACTTCGCTGACCCACTGCCTCTTGGAGGCCCGCCAACCTTCGTCGTCGGTGCCTTGCCGCCAGTAGCCAGAGATCGACAGCTGCTCGCGGGGAAGGCCCTTTTCGATACGCAGCAGGTGGCGGATCCGCTTCACGAAACCAGCCTCGCCGTGCACGAATGCATGCACGGTGCCCGCCTCGAAATCCAACTTCGTGACGGCATCCACCAGCAGCTCGCCCACGGGCAGCCCGCCGCGGTGCAACCAGTTCACCGTGGCTGCCGAGGGAAGATCGAGTGGCACCTCGTCGGCGGGTCCGTCGACCTCGATGAATACCCGCGCGCGGGCTGAGCGGGGCAGCGCGGCACTTGCGACGGCAATGGCCGGTAGGGCGCTCTCATCCCCCACCAGGAGATGCCAGTCGGCAGTCAGGTCCGGCGCGTATTCACCGCCCGGTCCCACCAGAAACACCTCATCACCCGGCTGCACCGACTTTGCCCAGGGACCCGCTAATCCGGCATCGCCATGGACCACGATGTCAAGGGTGAGCTGCAGCTGCTGCTGGTCCCACGCGCGAACGGTGTACGTGCGCTGGCGTGGCCAGTGCTCGGAGGGAAGGTCGGCCTTGATGGCGTTCATGTCCAGCGGCCGGGGATATTCAACGCCCGGGGTGAGGAAGACCAGCTTCACGTAGGAGTCGGTGTAAGGCGCTGGGCTGAAGCGGTCAAGTTCGCCTCCGGCCAGCACGACACGGATCATCGAGCTGCCTATCTGCTCCGATCGCAACACCCGGGTGAGCATCGGCACCCGCGATCGCTTGACGGGTGCAGCCGAGGCAGCCGGGGCATCCGGGGAACTGGTCATGTGGACTCCACATTGTGATTGCGGCACCGGCAGGTGAGGCACAGCCGCAGCTGCAGGGCGAGCTCCTCAGGCGAGGCGACGGGTCCCTGCAGGAACGGCATCCACACGGCCGTCACGCCGTCCGGTGTGAGCACGGCCAGATCGATCCCACGCCGATCCAGCGATCGAGCGACGACTGCACTGGCATCAGGCATTCCGTGAGCGCGGACGCACGCCTTGAGATCCGCTGCGTGGTTAGTGGACAGGTGCTCGAGCATCTGCTCGCCTTGACCCCAGAGTAGATCCGGCTGAGCCGCGTGAAAGGCCGCGAGCCGCACGGGCGCCCTCCGCGGACGGACGAACGAGACCCCGAGTAGGGCTACGCGATACATGACGCGCCGCTCGTCCTTGTCGCACGCCTTGACCCGAAGGGCCGGCCCGCGCAAAGCCAAGGCCTCGAACGGTGCCGCGGCGGCGACCGTCACGGTGACCACCGGTCCGGCGGCAATGCTCTCGACCAGCGGCGATTCGGGGGCGACGTGCAGTATCGGCCGCCCATAGCGGTCGGCCGTGACCTTGACCGTCACTTCGGGGGCCTCGGCGGCGGATTCCGACATCACGGTCGCCACGGTGGCTCCAGCAAGGGCGTCGCGGGCCATCTCGGCGAGTGTTTGCGGCAGGGCTTCCATCGCTCATGTGTAACTACTAAGGGCACCCTTAGTCAAGGTGCCCTTAGTAGTTACTTTGATGGAGTTACTTGGCCCCGACCGTCGCCGGGTACTGCGCCATGTGTGCGCCGGTGGTCCCGCCGCTGCTCGCACCGGCCCCCGGACTCGTGGTGGACGCGCCGGTTTGAAGCAGGGCGAACGGCGTCGCGGCGGCTGCAGATGCAAGCCCGGCGTAGGCAAGGCTGTTGAGCTGCGCCTGGTTGCCGTGGAACCAGCTGGCGTCCACTGCTCCGCGGATTCCGGACACCAGCCCGGCATCGGTGTACTGCCAGAAGGTGGAGTAGGACCAGGTACCGAAAAGATCAGGCCCGATCGACTTGGGCGAGTACTGGGCCGCCCAGAGCGGATACGCCGCGAATCCGCCCGGATTTCCCATGTAGCCACGCCAGAACCAGCCGCCGGAGTAGACGATCGGCGTACGGCCGGTAGCTGCCTGCAGCGTCGACAGGAAGCTGCGGGTCCACGCAGTGATGTTGGCCGCGGACAGGCCGCCCGTCACCTCGAGATCGAGTACCGGAGGCAGATAGCCGGCTTGCCTCACGTTGCCGATTTGGGCGGCGAAGCGGCGCGCGTCCGAGGCCGCTGTCGACAGCGGGAGCCGGGGCCGGCCAAAGTGATAAGCCCCGACGTAGAGACCCGCGTTCCGGGCGCCCCTGATGTCAGACAGCCCCCAAGGGTTCACGTAGCTGCCGCCCTCGCTCACCTTGACGAAAGCGAATTTTGCACCCTGGTTGTGCACGGCGACCCAATTGATGGCCGCACCGCCGGGATGCTGATAGCTGGAGACGTCAACGCCCCAGATGTTTTTCTTGTAAGCCCCGGTGAGTGGGCCGGTCGTCCCCAGCGGGGAGCAGCCGGCAGCGACACAAACAATGGCAACAGTGGCTAACAAAACGCGTGTGAGGCGCTTGCGCATCGGAAACCTCTCGGAGGATCAGGCCGAGCCCGGTGGACCAGCGATGACGATGGGAACGACCACCCGGTCGGGCGGTCACACTTGTTCCGGATCGTCCATTCGGGGGATACGTAAAGGGTTGATTCGGTCAAATCCTGCTGAGTACGGAGCCATTCGGGTGACGCTGACAACCGTTGGCAAGGCTCAGGCAAGCCGGGAAGATGGCCGCGTCGACCAGCCCCGTCACCTACGAACGCGACGGTCGAATCGCCACCTTCACAATGGATGACGCAAGGTCAACGTGCCATTGAGACCGAGCTGCAGTAAGGACTCGAGTCGGCTACCGCGCCAATGCCGGCTGCGCACCGCGGACGAGCCGGCCGGGACGAGCGCCGGTGTCCTGATCGTCGCGACGGGTGACGACGCCGCTGACGATCGTCGCCTTGTAGCCGCTGGCATCCTGCAGGATGCGCCGTCCGCCGGCCGGAAGGTCGGCGATCGAACGCGGCGAATGCAACGTGAGCCGGTCGAGGTCGATCACGTTGATGTCGGCCTTCTTGCCGACCTCGATGGTGCCCCGGTCAGTCAGACCCACGGCGGCCGCAGTGCCCGCCGCCTGCTTCTGGACAACGGTCTCCAGCGGCAACGTCTCGCCGCGACTGCGGTCACGCGACCAGTGAGTGAGCAGGAAGGTCGGCATCGAGGCGTCGCAGATCATCTTGACGTGGGCGCCGCCATCCGAAAGTCCGATGACGGTGTCGGGGTGGGCGATCATCTCGCGCAGCGCGTCGTGTGAGCCCTCCCCGTAATTGAGGAAGGCGCCGAGCAGCAGAGTGCCGGCAGCGATCTCGTCGTAGAGCACCTCCCACGGATCCTTGCCGCTGGCCCGGGCGATGCCGGCGATGGACTGAGACTCGGTCGGCTCGTAATCGGGCGGATCGCCCATTACGTAGATGCGCTCGAACATGTAGGGCGTGTTGTCCGTCAGCGACTCGAATTGACGTTTGGGATCGATGGGAAGGTCTTTTTCGGCAAGGATCGCCGCCTTCACCTCGGGCTTCTTCAGCTCCTTGGCGAGCTGGTCGAGCGGTAGCGAATCCTCCAGCGCCCGGAAGGTCGGACGACGCATCAGTCCGTGGTAGCTGGCGAGCCCGAGCAGCATGCCGCCGGGTCGGGCCGCCACCTGAGGCGTGAGATTCGCCCCGTCGGCGCGCGATTTCTCCACGAGGGCAAGCTGTTTGCGCCAGAGATCCGGCGCGTCGCGCGCCTGCACGAGCAGGAAGGAGAGCGGCAATCCGGTCGCCTTGGCGACCTCGGCCATCAAAGCCACCTCCCCCAGAATCTGATCGGCATCACCGCCGGTCTCACCCGTGGGGACGACCTCGAACAATCCACCGCCGCCGTCGACCACTGCCTGGGCAAGGCCGATGAGCTCCTCGGCTCCCGCAAAGGTGCCGGGTACGAGCTCGCCGTCGAGCGACTTGTGATTCAGCGAGCGTGACGTGGAAAAGCCAATGGCTCCAGCCTCGATCGCCTCCCGTACGTGGCGGCCCATCTCGGCGATGTCGTCAGGCGTGGCGTCCTCGTTGTCGGCCCCGCGCTGACCCATCACGTAGACGCGCAACGGAGCATGCGGCAGGAAAGCTGCGATATCCATCGAGTACTCGCGACGGCTCAGCGCGTCGAGGTACTCCGGGAAGGTCTCCCACTCCCACTGGATTCCCTCATGCAATGCGGTGCCGGGGATGTCCTCGACGCCCTCCATCAGCTCGACGAGCCACGACTCCTGACCGGGACGCACCGGCGCGAAACCAACCCCGCAATTGCCGGCCACGACCGTCGTCACACCGTGCGACGCCGAGGGCTCCAGCACCGGGTCCCAAGTCGCCTGGCCGTCGTAGTGCGTGTGGATGTCGACGAAACCGGGAGCGACGACAAGCCCCGTCGCATCGATCACCTCGGTGGCGTCACCCTCGATGTCAGGCCCGACGGCGACGATCACACCGTCGGATACGGCGACGTCGGCGACATAGCGAGGGCGGCCGGTGCCATCAACGATGGTGCCGCCGTGGATCTTGAGATCGAACTTCGGATCCGACATGGCGGAAATGTACAGCGGTCGCCATTGCGCCAGCAGGATGACCACTCAAATCGGCTGAGGCGTACTGTCACCGCGTTTTGGAGTTCCGACGCGACAGGAGCCTCGCATGGAGCGCTACACGGTCATCAGCTCGGACTGCCACGCCGGAGCGGATCTTCGGGACTACCGCCCTTATCTCGAGGCGCGCTACCTGGACGCTTTCGACGCCTGGGCCGACAGCTACGTGAACCCGTTCGGCGATCTGGTGCGGCCCAACGCCGACCGGAACTGGGACAGCAGCACCCGGATGCCAGCGCTGGAATCGGACGGCGTGGTGGGAGAGGTGATCTATCCGAATACGGTGCCGCCGTTCTTTCCCCGCAGCGGCCTGGTCGCGTTGGTCCCCAAGGCTGATGAGTTCGAGCTCCGCCTGGCCGGTCTGCGGGCGCACAACCGTTGGCTGGCCGAGTGGTGCGCCCAATACCCGGATCGCCGCGCCGGAGTGGGTCAGATCTTGCTAAACGATGTGGACGAGGCCGTGAAGGATGTCCACTGGATTGCTGACCACGGTCTGCGCGGCGGCGTGCTGCTGCCCGGCAATCCCCCCGGCAGCGGCGTCGATCCCTTGCACTCCCCCGGCTATGACCCGGTCTGGCGCGCCTGCGAGGAACGCGGCGTCATCGTCAACGTGCATGGCGGCGGCGGGTCACCCGACCATGGCCTGCACCCGGCCTCGTTGTCGATGTTCATCCTGGAGGCGAGCTTCTACTCCCATCGGCCGCTGTGGCTGCTGATCATGTCCGGCGTCTTTGATCGCTTCCCGCAAATGCGACTCGTGCTGGCCGAATCCGGCGCCGGCTGGATTCCGCATGCATTGGACACGATGGACCGCCTGTACGCGAAGCTTTCAGGCGGCAATGTCGGGGAGCTGCCGTTCATTGCTCCGTTCTTGCTGGAGCGCAAGCCCAGCGAGTACTGGAAAACCAATTGCTGGGTCGGCGCCAGCTTCATGACACGCGAGGATTGCCTCGACCGGCACGAGATCGGCCTCGACCGCATCATGTGGGGCAGCGATTTCCCCCACGCCGAAGGCACTTATCCCTTTTCGACCGAGGCGATCAGCCATACCTTCGCCGGAGTCGAGCCCGCCGAGGTACGCCAGATGCTCGGCGGGACCGCAGCTGCCCTCTATGGCTTCGACCTCGAGATCCTCGCCCCGCTCGCCGCCCGGTACGGACCGCGCGTGGATCAGGTGAGCGCGGGTAGCGACGTCCCACCCGAGTCCACCAGCCTGGCCTTCGAACCACGCACCGTCGGGGTCGGCTGACCCGATCAATCTGTTCGAGGTTGCGGTTTCACCGGCCACACTCGGCGTGTCACCGGCGAAACCGCAACCCCGACCAACGATTAGCTGCCGGTCTCGTAGCTCTTCGTCGTGACGATGTTGTCAGCGCCGCAGTTGTAGACGCTGGTGTTCGGATTGGTGACCTTCTTGTCATAGACGAAGCCGGTCTTCGTGAGCCGCATGATGACCACGCAGTCCGAAGGGGTCTTTGACGTCGGGCTGGTGTTGACCGGCGCGTACAAGCCGCCCGCGGTCCAAGCCGGATGTTGCGCTGCCTTCTGCAGGATGCAGTCCTGCGTCATAGTCGTTCCGCAAGCGGTTGCCGACTCGGCCCAGAGCACCCAGCTGTTGAAAGCTCCGGCGGTGAAGGCGTCCAGGTTCTGGTTCGGCTTGGACGCCTCCATGATCGACTTCGCCTGGGCGACCACCGGGAACTGGCTGGAGAGCTCCCAGGGCAGGTTCGCGAAGTACACGAAGCTGTTCGGCAGGAACGAGACCGTCTTGGCGGCCTGCACCGACTTCGAGGAGTAGAAGGTCTGCGCGAACAGGGTCCACTCCGGCTTGAACCCGGTGTCGTTCATGGCGTTGAAGATGGGAGTCGGGTCCTGGGCGGTGATCTCGAAGTCCGCCTTGGCACCGGTCCCCTTCATCTGCTCGATCCAGGGCCGGTAGTTGTCGACCTGTGCCGGCCGGGGCTGCACGGTTGTCACCTTGTAGCCCAGCCCTGTGTAGGCCTCCTGCGCACGCAGGCCTTGCGGGGTCAGCGAGGCGAGGCTGCTGCCGGCGATGCCCAACGCCTGCTGGGTATCGGGGTAGGCCGCAGCGAGCAGCCGCAGCGGGCCGACCGGGTACTTAGTCGGATAGCTGGCGGCCGGGGAGACCTGCAAGCCGGCCGAGCTGGCTTCGGGCGAGACCGTGTAGGCCGGGATCTGGCCGAGCTTGCAGGCCAGCCGTGGCTTGACGTCCACAGCGTCCAGGGCATTGCCGCCCCCGACGAGCATGAAGTCCTTCTGACAGGCCTGGATCACTTGCTGCGCGCCGTTGAAGAGCTTGGCGTCGAGATGGTCGACGACGATCTGCCGGCCGTTGATCCCGCCGGCGGAGTTACACCACTTGGCAAAGGCGTCAGCGGCGTCGAAGAACTCCTGCTC
This sequence comes from uncultured Actinomycetota bacterium, assembly GCA_963737695.1. Taxonomy (GTDB): domain Bacteria; phylum Actinomycetota; class Actinomycetes; order Frankiales; family Frankiaceae; genus DATAZK01. Next base: position 66,429 of record CAVTTQ010000007.1, on the reverse strand, counting down.
GAGGCCTGGGGCCGCGGCGGCACCGGGGTCACCGAGCACGCCCAGGCGAACCGTCTTGCCGCTTAGGCCGCGACCCGAGCCAGCTGTGCCTGGGCCTGGGGCGCAGACCTTCTTCTCGCTGCCGAAGTCGCCGGCGGCGATGGCGGTCCCGGAACTGGCGGCTGAGCTGGGATTGCTCGAGCTCCCGCCGCTCGGGGTCGACGATCCGGACCGGCCGCAGCCAGCGGCAATCAGCCCCACTGCGGCTACTCCGGCAGTAAGCGTGAGAGCTCGTGAGCGCTTGTTTCGCAGCGTGGCCAACGGAAACCTCCATGGTTTTGGGCACACAAGGACAGGTCGGGTACCGCTGGCCGCGCCACAAAACGTGACCCCGGTCACAGCCCCCGCAGTTTTATACAACATCCGAAGGTGAAACTGTCCGGCGTGGGACGTGGGTGGTGCGAGATCGTTATCAAAGGGGAGGCTCGCCGATGGACGCAGCAGCACGGCCGGCGCTCGGACTCGGCGACCCGGACTCCTTTGCGCAAGGCGCTCCACACGAGTTGCTGGCTGAGACAAGGCGCACCGATCCGGTCTGCTGGCAACCGATGGAAGGCCACGACGGCTTCTTCGCCGTGCTCACGTACGCAGACGTCCTGACGGTGTCGCGCGAGCCCGTCCTCTTCTCGGCTTCAGAGGGCGGCATCATGCTCGAGGATTCGACGGCCGAGGCCCTCGAAATGTCCAGAGACATGCTCGTTGTCATGGATCCCCCGCGGCATACCAACTACCGCAAGCCGGTCGTACCAAGCTTCAAACCGAGGGTCATCGCAGGGATGGAGACGCAGGTCAGGGCGATCTGTCGCGAGATCATGCAGGAGGCCCAGGAGGCCGGACCGGAGGTCGAATTCGTTCATCAGGTCAGCGCGCTGATGCCGTCGCGAGTAATGGGGCAATTGATGGGCCTGCCCAAAGCCGATTGGCCCTATGTGCATCGACTTTCCGAGCAAATGTTGGCCGGACAGGACCCGGACGTAGGAGCCGGGGAGGCCGATCAAGGTTCGGCCATGGAGCTGGCTGGATACGCCATGAACTTCGCGGCGTCGCGGCGCCAAGAGGAGCTTCACGCCGACGTCACCAGCGTCCTGTTGACCGAAGACTTCGACGGTCACCTCATGACAGACATCGACTTCGCGAGCTTTTTCGTCCAACTCGTCGGGGCGGGCAACGACACGACGAAAACCCTCACGTCGTCGGGGCTGCTCGCGCTGCTCCAGCACCCGGAGCAGCTGGCTGAACTGCGCGCGGATCCTTCGCTCATCCCGACGGCCGTTGAAGAGATGCTGCGCTGGTCCAACCCGGTGCACTACATGCGCCGCACGGCGACCGCCGATACGCACCTCGGCGGCGTCCCGATCGCCGCCGGGCGGAAGGTGGCGATGTATTACACGTCGGCAAACCGTGACGAGCTCGTCTTCACCGACCCGCAGCGTTTCGACATCCACCGCAACCCGAATCGGCAATTGGCCTTCGGGTTCGCCGAACACTTCTGCCTCGGAGCGCACCTCGCCCGGCTGGAGACCCGCGTCTTTTTCGAGGAGCTGTTGAACGCGTTCGAGTCGATCGAGCTGACCGGTGACCCGATCCGGCTGCGTTCGAATTTCATCAACGGCTACCGGCGGCTTCCGGTTCGCCTGGGCTGAGGTCAGGCCAAGTCCGATCATGGCCTCAAGGGGCCCCCGAAACTGTCCGATACCCACCGAATGGAGCCCTCTGAGGCGGCGGGGGCCGTCCCACGGCCGTCTTCACCTGTGCGCCGGCTGATTGCCGCAGACGGCGACTTCGTCCTGACGGTGTCACCCTCGGGGCTGCTGCTCGCGGCAAGCGACAGCGTGCAGGACGAGCTGGGCTGGGACCTCGCGGCCTGCGCACGATATGGGCTTTTCCAGGCGGTCGTCGACGAGGGGCAACAGGCGGCGGTACGTCACCTGCTCGCCAGAGTGCTGACCACGGGCAACGCCCGCGCGACGGTCCAGCTCACCGGTGCGAGAGGGCGGCTCTGGGTCGACGTCGCTGCCAAGCAGCTGACCGACGAACCCGGCGCACCTATTCACGTGAGTGGCCGCGACGTCTCGCACGACCTTGCCGCGGCCCGCGAGCTGGCAGCATCCGAACACCAATGGCGGGTGGCCTTCGAGCACTCCCCCATCGGCGGCGCCATGCTCAGCCCTGCCGGCGCGATTCTGGTCGCCAACAAAGCGCTTTCACGAATGGTCGGATGGCGGGTCGACGAGCTCACCCAAATGGACGTCACGGACATCGTCGACACCCGCGGCGGACTGCCGTGGCACTCCTGGTGGGACGGCCTGCTGACCGGCCCGGGCGACGCGCCTTCAACCACGACGGAACGCACGCTGATCGCGGCCGACGGTCAGGCGGTGTGGAGTCGGCTCACCGGCGCGGTAGTGGCGTCGCCACCGGCAGCCGATCGCGTGATCATGCAGTTCGAAGATGTCACGAGCCGCCGGCAGGCCGAGCTGGAGCTCGCTAACCGAGCTTTGCACGACGGGCTGACCGGCGCGCCGAACCGCTTCCTCACCCACCAGTGGCTGGGCAGTGCGCTCGATGACCAGCCTGGCAGCCGGGTCGGGGTGCTCTACTGCGACCTGGACCGTTTCAAGGTCGTCAATGACAGCCTCGGTCACGCCGCCGGTGACAGCCTGCTGAGCCAGGTAGCGGACCGATTGCGGGCCGTACTCCGCCCAGAGGACTTGCTGGGTCGGGTGGGCGGCGATGAGTTCGTCGTGATTGTCGAGGGAGTACGCACGTCAGCTGAGCTGGCGGAGGTCGCCTCGCGCATGGCTGAAGCACTGGACGACCCATTCGAGTTGGCCGGCCACCGGCACGCCGTCACTCTGAGCCTGGGCGGATCCATCGGGGTCCACCCGGACAGCGCGGACGAGGTGCTGATGCGGGCCGACATGGCCCTGCTTCGGGCCAAGCGGCTCGGGCGCGCCAGGTATGTCGCTTTCGATCCCACCCATGACCGCGTCACCACGCGAGCGGACCTGCAGCTGGAAGAGGATTTGCGGCTCTCGCTCGGCTCCGAGCAGCTACGGGCGTTCTACCAGCCCATCGTCAGCCTCGCGGACCTGTCGGTGGTGGGCCATGAGGCCTTGGTGCGCTGGGAACATCCAGAGCACGGCCTGCTGCCACCTGAACGTTTCCTGGAACTGGCCGAGAGCAGCGGCCTGATCGGTCCGCTCGGACGGTGGATGCTGGGCCAGGCCTGCCAGGACGCGGCCGCCGATGCTGCCGGCCTCGCCGCCGGTGGCTGGGTCGCCGTCAATGTCTCGCCCAGCCAGCTCGCCCGTTCCGGCTTCGCCGACCATGTCACCGGGGTGCTCGCCGAGACCGGCCTGGCCCCGAACCGGCTTCATCTCGAAGTCACCGAAACCGCCCTGATCACCGCCAGCGCCACGCTCTCGGACGAGTTGCAGCAGCTGTCGCGGCTCGGGGTGCGGATCGGCCTGGACGACTTCGGGACGGGTTACTCCTCCCTGAGCCTGCTGCAGAAGTTCCCGGTTCACCTGGTCAAGATCGACCGCTCTTTCGTGGAGCCCGTCCTTGCCGACCCCAGCGCCCGGGCGATCGTCAAAGCCGTGCTCAGCATGTGCCGCGACATGGGACTGCCTACGGTCGCCGAGGGCATCGAGAACCGCGATCAACTCGAACTGCTCCGGGAACTCGGCTGCTCTCATGGACAGGGTTATCTGTTCGGTCGCCCGATCCCGTTGCGGGCCCGCGTCCTTGTTCCGCGTCAGGCAGCCAGTAGCGAGGCGCACACGCATCTCACTAGGAGTGGCGGATGACTACGACTGTCGACCAGTTCGAGTTCGCCTCCCAGGAGATCATCAGGCCGGCGGCGGTGCTTTCCGAGGCCCACGCACGACTGATCCTGGCCGGCTTGAACGAGCGAGATGTCCAGCGCGGGGGTGTTTGGTGGAGCCGGGTCGGCACCTGGCGGCGCTACACGTCTCCGTGGATCGGCGGCGCCGATCACCCCGGCGGAGCCGTGTTGCTGGGAACCATCAGCTGCGTTTACGACAGTCCCGCCCGCTTCTGCGTCACCGTTTTTCGGGTGTCGCTGACGTCCGAGGGGCTCCGGCAGGGCTGGACCGCCGAGCTTCTGTGCGACGAGGCTTTCGCCTTTGCCGGGCTGACGCTGAAGGACTGCCCGCGGGCCTCCGTCGGCCCGCCGCCGAGGCCGTTCGACCCGTTGAAGCGCGACATCGGCCCGCCGCGCTAATCGATCACCCGAGCTGGCCACGAAGGCGTTTGAGGGTTTCGGCGACGAGATCTGCGAACAGGTCGTCGTCGGTGTAGCGCTGCAGGGCTACCACGATCGGACGCCACCGTTCCTGGCCGTCGGCGGGCAAGGCGGCCAGCGGGATCGATCCTTGCTCCAGTGGGGCCGCGTTTTCCAGTACGACCAGACCGGCGGTTGACCGCGTGATCCGGACGAGCTCCCGGGCGACCACATCCGGCGGGAATCCGGCGGTCTCCAGGATGGTGGCCAATCGGTCAAGTGCCGCAAGCCATGGCGGACTCAACTGGGTGCGACTGCCCAATAGCTGGCCGAGCCAAGGGTGCAGCCGCCAATGATCGCGTACCTGATGCATCCAAATACCGACCGCTTCAGACCACGAATTCGCCGCAATGAGCTCGTCTGCGAGGTCGTCCAACACAAGTTCGGCTACGGCACGCTCAAGCTCGGCCCGATCGGTCACGTATCGGTAGATCGCCATGGCCGTGACGCCCAGCCGATCGCCGAGGCGGCTCATGCTGAAGCCTGCGATCCCTTGCTCGTCAAGGAGATCGCGAGCTGCCTCGACTACGAGCGCCCGGGTGAGACGGGGTCGACCCATCCCTCCCGTTGCCCTTGCGCTGACCATCATCGGAGTCTAGTTTATGGCCTAAACTTCGCCCCGTTTTACCGCAGGAGGCACCGTGCCAGTCATCGATCAGCACATCACCTGGCAGAAGGTCGAGGAGCGGCTGGCCAGCGAGACCGACCCGATCCTCGTCCGCAACCTGCAGATGCTGCTACTGCACATGAAGGCCGAGTCGGCGCTGGACATGGAACCGCTCATGAGCACAGTCTCGGAAAAGGCCGTCTACCAGAACTTTGCGCAAGGCAGCACCCTCACCGGCAAGGCCGAAGTACGCAAGTTCTACGAGGACTTCGCTGCCAGCGGAGCGCAGAAGCTTCAGTTCGACATCGATCGGTTGGTCGTCGACCGTGACTGCATCCTGACCGAAGGCCTCATGCGCATGGCCTACCCCGGCCGGACACTGACAGCCCAGGGAATCTCGGTTGACGACCCCAACTCCGACTACCTCTTCGAGACCCGCATGGCGATCCTGTGGCCCATTGACGAGCACGGCCTCTTCATCGGTGAAGACAGTTACGTCTCCGGTGACGGCTTCGCCGGGATCGCCGACCGCAAGCTCGATCCCTCGCAGATCGTCGTCTACCAACCCGAAGCTGCTTAGTCGCCTTGAAGTTCGACGGCGTCACCAACGTCTTCTACTTCGTCGACGACCTAGCTGCCGCCCGGGATTGGTACACCGAACTGATCGGCGCCGATCCCGTCGAAAGCCAGCCTCAGCTGGTGACGTTTCTGGTTGGCGGCGTTCGACTGACCTTGCACCTGGCAGACGAGTACAACTCCGGCGGCACACTCCAGGGCACCGTGGCCTACTGGGGCGTCGACGACGTCGACGAGGTGGTCGCGTGGTGCGTCGCCCGCGGCGCCATTGCCCACCGCGGCCCGAAGACCATCTTCACCGGCGAGCGGCTGTGCCAGCTGCAGGACCCATTCGGCAATCTCTTCGGCGTCCGGCAGGCTCCCGCCGAACTCTGACGCCTCGACCGTTGACTGGCCTTCAGTCAAATAGATAGTTGCATTCTTAGTGCAACTAGACCTAGAGTGCGAGCCGTGGACGGGCGAAGCGTGAGGGGCGCACGTAACCGGCAGGCGATCGTCGACGCCGCCATTGCGTTCGTCGTCGAGGAGGACGCCCTCCCCACCACCCAGCAGGTGGCCGAGCGGGCGGGGGTCGCACCCCGGTCGGTGTTCCACCACTTTTCGAGCCTTGACGCGCTTTTCGTCGAAGCGGCGCAGACCCAGGCCGAGCGCTGGTCGACGCTGCTCACACCACCCGACCCCAGCCTCGCGTTGAGCCAGCGACTGGCCGGCGCGCTCGCCCAACGAGCGGCCCTGTTCGAAGAGATCGGCGCGGTGCGTCGGGTCGCGGTGCGCAATGAGTCCAGCTCGAAGGTGCTGGCCGAGCGCCTCCGCGACAGTCGTGAGGCGCTCCGCCGGCACCTGCGCCGGGCCATCAGCCCGGAGGTCTCGGACCTCGACCAAGCGGCTGTCGCGGGCATCGAGGCCGCCGCCAGCTGGGAGATGTGGGACCTGCTGCGCAAAGACCTGACCGTCGATGAGGCCACAGCGGCGGTGACTGCACTGATCGAGCCGGCTCTCATCCGAGCACTGACAGCACCATCCAAGGAGTACTGACATGGGCCGCAAGATTCTCTTTGTGACGACCGACCAGCAGCGCTACGACGCCTTGGGGTGCAACGGCGGGACCATCGCCCGCACGCCGGTGGTCGACGCGCTCGCTGCGAACGGGTTCAATTATCGGCGGGCTATGAACCAGAACGTCGTCTGCATGCCCGCCCGAAGCACCATGATCACCGGCCAGTACGTGAGCACGCACGGCGTCTATGCGAACGGCGTCCCGCTGCCCGCTGACGCCCCCAGCATCGCCGCCTACCTCAACGAGAACGGCTACCGCACCGCCCTGCTGGGTAAGGCCCATTTCGAGCCTGGCTTTGACCTGGAAGGCCGCTGGCCCGAGAACCGGATGGCCCGCGACGGGACGACCGGTCCGCACCGCGGATTCGAGCACCTCGAATTGGCTATGCACGGACCCCTTCCGCTGTGGCATTACGGCGCCTGGATCCACGGGCTGCCCGGCCACCACGAGCTGGACTTCTATCAGCTGTTCGACGGCGCCGGCCTGAACAATGCCGGCGGCGGCGAGACTGGCGCGTCGCAGCTGAAGGTCAATCCAGTGCCGCGCGAGCTTTACCACACCGACTGGGTGGCCGACCGCGCCATCGCCTGGCTGGACAGCCTCGACGCGGACGAGGACTGGTTCTGCTGGATCAGCTTCCCCGACCCCCACCACCCCTGGGACCCGCCGGCCGACGAATTGAAGCGGGTCAATTGGCGTGACCTCGACCTTCCGGAAGGACACCCCGGTTCCCCGGACGCGTGTCGAAAGGTCCTGGAGCAAAAGCCCCGGCACTGGCTGGACTTCTACGATGGATCACACCCAAATCTCGAAGGGGGCCCCGCCGGCTTCGTACCGGCGCAGATGACCCACGACCAGGTCCGTGAGGTCAACGCCTTCACCCACGTCGAGAACGAGCTCATCGATGAGGCCGTTGGCCGCGTCCTGCGTCGCGTCGAAGCCCGCGGCTGGGGCAATGACACCGACGTCATCTTCACGACCGACCACGGCGAGCTGCAGGGCGACTTCGGCCTGCTCTTCAAGGGCCCGTTCCACTGCGACGCGCTGATGCGTCTGCCCATGGTGTGGCGCCCCGCACCCTCAGCGGGCCTCGCCCCGGGCGTCGTCGAGGACCCGGTCGGCCAGCTCGACCTCGCCCCAACGTTCTGCGAGATCGCCGGCCTGCCGGTGCCCGAGTGGGTGCAGGGCAAGGCACTACCCAAGACCGATGGCACCGGCCGGGAACGCGTCATCACCGAGTGGGACAGCCAGTTCCCGACCGAGGACCTGCACCTGCGTTCGATGTTCCGGGATGGCTGGGTGGTCACCACTTACGAAGCCGGTGGCGGCTACGACGGCACCGAAGGTGAGCTGTACAACCTCGCCGAGGATCCGCACCAGTGGCAAAACCGCTGGGACGATCCCGCAGCGCGTTCGACACGTGACGGTCTCGTCAGCGACCTGCGCGACAACCTTCCCCCGGCCCACGACCCCAGGCTCACGGTGGAGGCACCGGTCTGATCTGGCTTCGGGGGGGCTGATCAGTCTTCGGGAAGGGCAGCAAACTCACGCTTGGTATTGCGATACCAACTCATCCCCGAGATGGGGCGCTTCCAGCGACCCTGCATCGCCTTCAAGGCGGCCTTGTGCGCCTCATCTCCACTGGCGACGATTTCCTTCAAGTGCTTGTCCTGGAGCTTGATGACCTCGTCGGCGGTGTTGCCGCGAAGGGGTAGGTCGCACGGTCCGCCCAGCTGACGGCAGCTCATTGTTTTCATGGTCATCCTCAAGCCTGGGCGATGCGGACGAGATTGCCCGACGGGTCGCGGAACGCACAATCGCGAGCTCCCCACGGCTGGGACACGGGCTCTTGGAGTACCTCGGCGCCTGACGCGCGGACCTTCTCGAAGGTGGCGTCGAGGTCGTCGGAGCGGAAGATCGCGGCCTGCAGCGACCCCTGGGTCACAAGCGCCAGCAGCGCGTCGCCCTCGGCCTGGGAACGACCGCCGTGCGGCTGTGACAGGACGATGTCGACGTTCTGCCCCTCCGCGCCGAGGGTGACCCAACGGAACTCGCCGGCCGAGACGTCGTTGCGGACTTCGAGACCGAGAGCGTCTCGGTAAAAGCCCAACGCGGCATCAGGATCGTGGACGGGAATGAACATTGCGGAGACGGTGACTGCCATGGCGACGACTGTAGGAGCGGCGGTCTGTCGGATGCTTCTCCGATCCTGCTCGGTCAGACGGTGACAGCGTTGCGCCGAGGTCGCGTAGCCACCTTGCTCACGCAGGAGGGGATGACCTCGCTGCCGCTGTGGTCGTGAGCGCGATACTGCGACGGGGTCTGTCCGACTATTTCGGTGAACCGCGAACTGAACGAGCCGAGCGACGTACAGCCGACGGCCATGCAGGCGTCGGTGACCGACATCCCTTGGCGTAGCAGCGCCTTTGCCCGCTCGATGCGCCGCGTCATGAGATAGCTGTAAGGAGTCTCGCCGTAGGCCGCCCGGAACTTGCGCGAGAAGTGCGCGGGAGACATCAGAGCGGCCTCCGCGACCGCCGGGACATTCAGCGGCTGCGCGTAATCGCGATCCATCCGGTCGCGCGCCCGGCGCAGATGTGCGAGGTCAGCGAGTTCCTCGGGCGTCATGCCAATGACAGTAACGAACCGCTGATCGTCGCCGTTCTCGCGAGTTGGCCGGGCAGCGACGGCGTGTCACCGGCCTACTCGCGAGATTGAGTCCGAACGTGGCGCCCAGTGCAGGATGACGCTGTGAGTGGAGCCAACCCGCCCAGTCCGGCCGAAGCCATAGCAAAGCTCTCTGACGCTCTTGGGCAGACATATCGGCTGGTCGGTCGACTACCCGGTGGCGAGACGGGCGCCTACGAGATCGCCGGCCCTGCAGGTGAACGGCTGGTCGCCAAGTGGGAAGCGGACGCGGCGACACAGGTCCTCAGACGCGAAGGTGCCTTGCTCTCCGAGCGCCTACGACAGCACGCGGGCTGGCCGGTGCCACGCCAACGCGTACACCTGGGCAAGGGCCTGCTTTTCGTGCTGCAGGACTTCATGCCAGGAGAGCCCGTCGACTACCTGACCGGTCATCTCCTCGAAGAGCTTCTCGAGCTGCATCGTCGCCGACTGCGCCTCGCTGAGCCGCAGGACGCAAACCGTTGGCCCGAAGCGTTGATCACGACGCTTATCACCGGCGGGAACGGCTACTGCCATCACGAATCGCTCTGGCGCCACAACGCGCGGACCGCCAAAGTAGTGGCGAACATTGAGGCCCTGGGGAGGTGTCTGAGCCCGGCGGACCTGCCTGGGAGCGACGTCCTGCACTGGGATTTCCATCTCGGCAACATGCTGCAAGAAAAGGGAAATCTGTCGGCGATTGTCGATACCGACTTTGCCGTCGTGGGGGACGCAACGTTCGACTTGATGGCGCTGGCTCTGTCGAGCCTCACGACTGCCTGCGAAGGCCATGTCCGCGAGAGCTTGTTCTCAGCAGCGTTCGACGAACTCGGGCCACTGCAGGCGCAGGCCTATCTCAGCCACCTGCTCCTTCGCCACCTCGACTGGTCCATCCGGCGCCACAGAGGGAAGGACATCGAGTTCTGGCTTCAGCAGGCCGAGAATCTGCTGCCTCTCTAGCAAAACGTCGACGATGCCCCGAGACACCTATTCCAATGTCCCGAGACATCACATGGTCGGGGTGACAGGATTTGAACCTGCGGCCTCTTCGTCCCGAACGAAGCGCGCTACCAAGCTGCGCCACACCCCGCGACCCGCTGGAATACTAGCGGACAGGAGTCAAGGTCAGGAGCGTCGCTTCCGGCCGGCAGGCGAAACGGACCGGCGCGTAGGGCGAGGTGCCGATGCCCGCTGACACGTGGAGCCAGGCTTCGTTACCAGCTGAGCCGTAACGCGACAGGCCACGGGCACGGGACCGATCAATGTTGCAATTTGTCACCAGCGGTCCGAAGCCGGGCAGGCAGACTTGCCCGCCGTGCGTGTGGCCGGCCAGCAGCAGCTCGATCCCGTCGGCCGTGTAGGCGTCGATGATCCGCGGCTCGGGGGCATGGGCGATGCCGAGCCGCAGATCCGCCCGCGGATCAGCCGGTCCGCTGACGGCCGACAACCGGTCACGGCGCAGGTAGGGATCGTCGACCCCCCGCACATCTATGACGCGACCGGCGACTTTGAGGTCGATTCGCGCATTGGTCAGATCATGCCAACCTGCCGACACCAGGTCCTGGGCGAAGGCAGGCCAATCAATCGGCGCGCCCTTGGGATCGGAGCGGGTGCCGAAGATGTAGCGCAGTGGGTTCTTGGGAGTCGGCTCGTAGTAGTCGTTGTTGCCCGGCACGAAGATGCCTGGGCGATCCAGCAACGGCTCCAGAGCGCGCAGCACTGATGGGCCGGCGGTGGCCGAGGACAGCACGTCTCCGGTCAGGACGACGAGATCGGGCATCAGCCGCCCCAGGTCCCGCAGCCATTCCTGCTTACTGGTCTGACGCTCGAGCATGTGCAGATCAGAAAGGTGCAACACACGTAACGGCGGAGAACTCTTCGCCAGCACGGGCACCTCGAGGCGTCGCAACGTGAACGCGTTGCGCTCGTAACCAACGCCGTAGGCGAGCGTGCACGCACCGGCCACCCCGGCGGCCCCGATGAGCTGGCGCATACCCATGCCTTCAGTTTGCCTGTGAAGGCGCCCTAGGGCTTATTTGCGGGGGTCGCCACCTTTGGCCGCTTCGGAACTACCGGGGTCTTGGTTGTCGGCTTGACTGGCGTCACCGGCTTGACCGGAGTCTTGACGACGGGCGCCTTGGTGGTCGGCGCAGGCGTGGGGACCACCACGACCGGCGCGGGAGGGGGTCCGCTGGATTCGTAAATCGTGATGGCGCTACCGGCTGGCGCACTGCCGTAGCCAGGATTGGTGTAGGCGACGGACCCAACCGGATACGAGCTGGGGGTGGGACCGCCATCGATCACCGTGAAGCCGGCCGCCGTAAGCGCGGCAGTGGCCGAACCTACGTCCTCCCCGACCACACCCGGGATCGGAGCGCTGATACCCAGCTCAGTAGCCACATCGGCGGGCGGGAAGTTCTCGACCGGCATCCCCTGTGAGGCGGCGATCATCTCGTTGGCCCACACCCGGGTAGGCAAGTCACCACCGAAGACCGGCTGCTGGGTCACTCCACCGACCACAGTGCCGTCCGGGATCGTGCTGACCGTCTGACCTGGCGCGATGTACCCCGGGTATTCCATCGGATAGAGCGTCGGGTTACGGGCGTCGCCCACCCAGACCGAGGCAACAAGCTGCGGGGTGTATCCGACGAACCAGGCGTCATAGTGCTGGTCCGTCGTTCCCGTCTTGCCTGCGGCCGGACGTCCGATCTGCCCGTTGGCAGCGCCGGTGCCGTACTGGATGACCCCCGTCAGAAGTTGCGTGACCGTATCGGCGATCTGCGGCTTGAGCACCTGCTGACACTTGGGGGGTCCGGTGTAGGCAACGGCCTTGCCGTCGTTGTTGACCATCGAGAGCACCGGCTTGGGATAGCAGCGCAAGCCGTGGGCGGCGACCGTCGCGTAAGCCGTCGCCATGTCGAGAGGGCTCACTTCGCGGGAGCCGAGAGTCAGCGATCCGACCAGCGCAGCGTCTCCGTCGAGCGACGGCGACAGGACGCCGAGGCGCTGGGCCATCGCACGCACTGTCGGGACGCCCACCTTCTTTTCCAGCTGGACGAAATAGGTGTTCACCGACTGCGCCGTCGCCTGGGTCATGTTGAAAGTGCCGGACTCACTGTCGCCGGCATTCGCATAGCCCACACCGGGGGGCGCGATCACTCCAGGCGTATCCGAAATGCAAGCCGCCCCCGGATTCAGCGGGTTTCCGTAGGGGAAGTTCGCCAAATAAACGCAAGCCGGCGACTTGAACGTGGTGGACGTAGAAAGTCCCTGTTCAAGAGCCGATGCAAGCGTAAAGAGCTTGAAGGTGGATCCGGCCTGGAAGGACGGAGCTGTCGCGTAATTGAATTTGGTGTGGACCCGGTCGGCGCTTTCCACGTGCTTGCCGTTGACGGTCCCGTAGACCGGCAAATGGTCGGTCGTATCGCCGTAGACCCTGTTGACAGCCATCGCCAGCACCTGACCGGTGCCAGGCTGCAGCACGACCGTGGCCGTTCCGATCCGCCCGCCGGGAGGCACGACCGTGTCGACGGCGTTTTGCGCCGCGGCTTGCACCTTGGGGTCAAGTGACGTCTTGATCGTCAGCCCACCCTCGAAGAGCCGACGCTCGCGGGCGTCCGCCGTCGGGCCGAATGACGGGTCGGTCAAGAGCTGGCCGCGCACGTAGGAGCAGAAGAACGCAGCGCTTCCGGCCGGCTCGCATCCGTCGGCACTCGGGACGTAAGCCTTGGACAGGCCGAGCGGGAAGCTCTTGGCGTACTTCGCCTGAGCCGACGTCAGGTACTTCGAAACCACCATCTGGTCGAGCACCAGCTGCCGGCGATCAAGGGCTGCCTTGGGATGAAGCTTGGGATCGTAGGCCGTAGGGCTGTTGACGATGCCCGCCAAAAGTGCGGCCTGCACCACATTAAGTTGCTTAGCGTGTATGCCGAAGTAGTGCTGAGCGGCCGCTTCCACGCCATACGCACCGTCACCGAAGTTGGCGATGTTGAGATAGTTGGCGAGGATTTGATCCTTCGTGAGCTTGCGTTCCAGCGCAAGGGCGTAACGGGCCTCACGTAATTTGCGCTGAACCGAGCGATCCGTCGCAGCTTTGATCTCCGCCGGCGTCGTCGCTGACTCAAGCAGAACATTCTTAACGTACTGCTGTGTAAGCGTGGAACCACCCTGAGTGACGGATCCATTCTCTTGATTCGTCAGCGCCGCCCGCAGAATTCCCTTGTAGTCGACGCCGTGGTGCTCATAGAAGCGCCGGTCTTCAATGGCGACAATTGCGTGGCGCATCACGACCGGAATGTCGGACAGCGGCACCGAGACACGGTCTTCCGTTCCGTGAAGGGTCGCGATCTTGTTGCCGTCGCGATCCTCGATCACGGAGCGCTGCGCCAAGGGCGGCACCACCAGATTCGTCGGCAGATCATTGAAGAAATCGGCACTGGCCTTGGCAGTTACCCCTAATCCGCCGATGAGGGGCAGCGCCAGGACGGCGACCAACAGGCCGGCGATCCCGGATAGCACGAGGATCGCCAAGAGCTTCGCCGAGCGATGATGGTGTGTCTCTTCCGCCATTCCGGGCAGGCTGGCGACACTGGGCTTACCGCCGCTCGGCGGGCTCAGGGTGCTGGTCACGGGAGGCGGGGGCTCTTTCCGGGGTCAACGGGCTGGGCCTTACAGGCCGCAATCAGGCGGAGCGACCATCGTTGGGCTCACAGGCGCCAGGGCGAACGGTGGGCGAACACGGTCGAACGCATCACGGTACAAACGTCCCGCATCCTTTCACGAACGAAGCAGTCCTGCGGTCTTCACCGTGCCCACTGAGCGAACTCACACGTACGTCTCAGGTTCGCTTGTATCAACGGACAGTCAACATACGCCGGGGCCGTTTTTCGGGCATGGCCTAAAAGGACTACGTCACGAATCGTCACTTCGAGGTCTGTCAGCGAGGGCGCCAACTTCATAGCTTCAGGCCTGTCGGTGAAAGGTCCGCCGGCTAGATCCTTACAAGAGTTCCCTGGACCCGGGCTCATACGTAGGAAGCAACAGCCAAAATCATGACCACCGCAGTTCAGCAGACGACCACCTCGCGTGCCGTATTACTAATCGGTACACACACGGAGAGTGACTGGACAGCCCGCGCAGCGTGCCGTGACACGGACCCGGACGAGCTCTTCGTGCAGGGCGCAGCACAAAACCGAGCCAAATCCCGTTGCTTTGGTTGTGTAGTGCGCACCGAATGTCTTGCCGATGCCCTTGACAATCGCGTCGAGTTCGGGGTGTGGGGCGGGATGACCGAGCGTGAGCGTCGGGCGCTCCTTCGCCGTCGACCCGACGTGACGTCCTGGCGGGTGTTGCTCGAGACCGCCCGCGCTGAAGCACTGGGCAGCGCCGCCGTCTGAGCCTCCGGCATCAGCAGCTCACCCGCGCTCTATCGGTTACCCAGCCAGTTCAGCAGCGACGGCGCGCAGACCTTCCAGATCGTGGACGTCTCCCGACAGGGCTGAGATCTCAGCCTGCGCGACCTCGGGGTGAGCCCGGGTAAAGCGTTCGGCGAGCCGCTCCTGGCGCATCGCCATGGCGACGCGTTCGGCATGGATACGCAACACGGAGGCGGTCAGCGGATCACAGTCGGTGCCGTCGAGCTCTTCGGCGGCAGCAAGCGACCGCTCGGCCGGCAGCTCCGGCGCTGCGCTTCGCGTGACCCGGTTCAACACCAGGCCGGCCAGCGGCATTTTGTCGGTCGCCAACCGGTCGACGAAGTAAGACGCCTCCCGTAGAGCTGCCGGCTCGGGTGCCGCAACGACGACGAAGGCCGTGCCGGGCGCGGCGAGCAGCCGGTAGGTCTCCTCGGCACGCTGACGAAAGCCGCCGAACATCGTTTCCATCGCGGCCACGAAGAGACCCAGGTCGCGCAGCACCTGGGCCCCGATGATCTTGGTGAATACCCGGGTGAACGTGAGCACGCTGGTGGAAAGCACCTTCATGTAGGCGCGGCCACCTGCTTTCGCCGGAGCGACCAGCAGGCGTAGCAGCCGACCGTCCAGGAATCGGGCCAGGCTCTGCGGGGCGTCGAGAAAATCAAGCGCGGAACGGGTCGGCGGGGTGTCGACAACGACCAGGTCCCATTCGCCGCTTTCCTTGAGCTGACCCAGCTTCTCCATCGCCATGTATTCCTGCGTGCCGGCGAAGGACGAAGAAAGCGATTGATAGAAGGGATTTTCGAGGATCTGCTCCGCCCGGTCGGGCGTGGAATGGGAAAGGACGATCTCATCGAAGGTCCGTTTCATGTCCAGCATCATCGCGTCGAGCCGGCCGCCCTCGGACTCGTCGACGCCGCTCACCGGACGGGGCGTGTTGTCCAGCTCGGTCAGGCCCATCGACTGCGCAAGGCGTCGAGCCGGGTCGATGGTCAGCACCACGACTGTCCGCCCTCGTTCAGCCGCCCGCAGCGCCAGCGCAGCGGCGGTGGTCGTCTTGCCCACCCCGCCTGAGCCGCAGCACACGATGATCCGGGCGGTATCCAGGACGTTGTCGATATCGAAATGAGGGGGCTTGCGGGCCGCGCTCATCCGACCATCTTCTGTTTCCGCAGCAGCTCCGCCAGCCGGTACAGGCCGCCGAGATCGACCGCGTCGTGCAGCAGTGGCAGCTCGTAGACAGGCAACCCCAGCTCAGCCAGTTCGGTGCGCTCGCGCGCCTCGAGTGCCACCCGCTCAGCATGCTGGCGGGTCTCCCCGATCATGGCGTCGACCTGGGCGTCACTGACCTTGAAGGCAGCCTGCTTGAGCCCGGCGGCGATCTTGCCCGCATCCAGCCGGTCGGCGAGAGCAGCCTTCTGACCAGCCGCGTCGAGCAGGGGGGTACGGGCCATGTTGACCACCACCCCTCCCACGGGCAGTCCCACCTCGCGCAGCTCCTTCACCCCGTCGACGGTCTCCTGGACCGGCATCTCTTCCAAGATCGTGACGACGTGCACGGCAGTCTGTTTCGATTTCAGCAGCGCAAGTACACCCTCTGCTTGGCCCCGGACCGGACCGGATTTCGCCAGCTCGCGGACCTCAGAGGTGACGTTGAGGAAACGGGTGATCCGACCGGTCGGCGGAGCGTCCAGCACGACCGCGTCGTAAATAATCTTGTTCTTGTCGCTCTTGGCGTTACGGGTGGCCAGCTCCTTGACCTTTCCCGTGAGCAGCACGTCGCGCATTCCGGGGGCGATGGTGGTCGCGAAATCGACCACGCCGAAACGCTTGAGCGCCCGCCCAGCGCGCTTCATGCCGTAAAAGAGCTCGAGGTAGTCCAGCAGTGCGTCTTCGGGATCAATCGCGAGCGCGTAAACCTCTCCTCCGAGAGGCGCCGAAGCAACCTTGCGCTCCTCGTAGGGCAGCGGGGGGCTGTCAAAGAGCTGGGCGATGCCCTGCCGGTCCTCGACCTCGGTGAGCAGTACCCGCCGACCGCGGCTGGCCAGCGCAATGGCCAGAGCGCCCGCAACGGTCGACTTGCCCGTGCCGCCTTTGCCCGTGACGACATGCAGGCGCACATCCCGGAAGGGACGCGATCTGGGGCGCTCCACGATCACGAAAGTACCCGGATGTCCTGATCAGAACCGCTCCCGTGAGCTTGCCCTCGTCCGGCGGACGTGAGGTTTCTCTAGGGTGAGGCCTATGCAGAAGTGGGAGTACGTCACCGTCCCGCTGCTTTCGCACGCCACGAAGCAGATCCTCGACAATTGGGGGGACCAGGGATACGAGCTCGTATCGGTGGTGCCCGGGCCCACCGGCGAGCAACTTGTCGCCTATATGAAGCGGCCCCTCGAAGCGAAGTGACCACCCCGTCCGAACGGCTTGCCTCGCTGGGAATCACGCTCCCGGCAGTCACGCCACCGCTTGCCGCTTACGTGCCCGCGGTCGCCCATGGCGGGCTGGTCTACAGCAGCGGCCAGCTGCCGATGGTGGACAGCAAGCTGGCACGAACCGGCCTAGTCGGCACCCGGCCCACCGGTTCCGAGGCGGTAGCTCAGGACGACCTGGTCAGCCCCGAAGAGGCAGCCGACCTGGCGCGCATCTGCGCGATCAACGCCTTGGCTGCGGTGGCGTCAGTCGCCGGACCGGGCGGGATCGACGCGATCGCCGGCATCGTCAAGGTGGTGGGCTTCGTCGCGAGCGCGCCGGGCTTCACCGGTCAGCCGGGTGTGGTGGACGGAGCGAGCAAGCTGCTGGCCGAGGTCTTCGGTGACTCAGGCCGGAGCGCCCGCAGCGCCGTCGGAGTGGCTGAACTGCCGCTCGGTACCCCGGTCGAGATAGAGCTCATTGCCGCGCTCACCGCGGAAAGTGTCTGAGGTCACGATTATCCTGCCGTTATGAATCCAAGCGAGGCCCGCCGGCATCAGGGCCTCCTGGCCGGGCTGCGCGAGCGCGGCGACGCTCCGCCTCCACCCACCCGCGACGCGGCCACGATCGTGCTGTTACGCGACGCCGCGGCCGGCCTGGAGGCGTACCTGCTTCGCCGGGTGCCGACCATGGCGTTCGCAGCGGGCATGCACGTCTTCCCCGGCGGTCGGGTCGATCCGGCGGACACCACCGCCCACGCGCGCTGGTTCGGCACCAGCCCACAAGACTGGACCGACGTCCTGAAAGCAGATGCCGGACTGACACACGCCTTGGTGTGCGCCGCCGTGCGGGAGACGTTCGAGGAGTCCGGAGTGCTGCTGGCGGGCGCCGGACCGCACGATATTGCCGATGTCGCCGGACCCGATTGGGAGGCCGACCGGCTGGCGCTGATCGACCACCGCCAAAGCCTCTCGGGGCTGCTCGACAAGCACGGTCTGGGGCTGCGTGCAGACCTCCTTCGCCCTTGGGCGCACTGGATCACTCCGGAAGCGGAATCGCGGCGATACGACACCCGCTTCTTTGTCGCCGCCCTGCCCCCTGGTCA
This sequence comes from uncultured Actinomycetota bacterium, assembly GCA_963737695.1. Classification (GTDB taxonomy): domain Bacteria; phylum Actinomycetota; class Actinomycetes; order Frankiales; family Frankiaceae; genus DATAZK01. The sequence goes on along the minus strand of CAVTTQ010000007.1, from coordinate 48,246 downwards.
AGACACCAGAGACGTCGGCGGTGAATCGGATGCGACGATGTGGCTGACCCCACGCGAGGCGCTGGAGCGCAATAGCCGAGACGAGCTCGAGATGCTCCCTCCCACGATCATGACGCTGACCGACCTCGGGGAATACGCGAGCACGGCCGATGTGTTGGCTGCGGCGGCTGAGCGCGACATCAGCCCGGTGCTGCCGAAGATCGAAATCACCGAAGAGGAGCTCGTGTTTCTGCTTCCTCATCAGGAGGGCTACGCGTCATGACCACCAGCGAACCCCAGCCGGCGACCCTGCGCGCGGTCACCTCTTCGGCGTCGGTGCTGCTGGCGCCCAACCCCAGCCCGATGACGCTGGAAGGCACCAACACCTGGATGCTGCGGGGCGCTGGGGCGGCGGACTCCGACGGATACATCGTGATCGACGCTGGGCCGGCGGACGAATCCCACCTCGCCGCCGTCGCAGCGCTCGGAAAGGTCGAGCTGATCCTGCTGACCCACGGTCACCCGGATCACAGCGGCGGCTCAGCCCGACTGGCAGATCTCACCGGCGCACCGGTGCTTGCGTTGGATGAGCAGTTCGGCCAGCCGCTGCGGGCCGGCGACACGATCCGGCAGTCAGGCCTGACGCTGGAGATCATCGGGACGCCGGGCCATTCCGCCGACTCGATGTCCTTCTACCTGCCCGAGGACAATGCGGTGCTCACCGGCGACACCATCCTTGGCCGCGGCACCACCGTGGTGGCCTGGCCGGATGGCGAGCTCGGTCCCTACCTCGAAAGCCTGCAGCGGCTGCGTGAATACGGCGATGCGGCAGTGCTGCCCGGTCACGGTCCCGAGCTGCCCAGCGCCGGACGAGTCGCCGAGGACTACCTGGCCCACCGTGAGGAACGGCTCGCTCAGGTGGCCAAGGCGGTGGCCGATGGCGCGCGCACCCCACGCGAGGTCGTCGAGATCGTGTACGTCGACGTCAGCCAGGTGTTGTGGGGAGCGGCCGAGCTTTCGGTGCGTGCCCAACTCGACTATCTGGTGGCGCGAAACCCGTCGCTCGCCGACCAGCTTGACCTCACTCCGACCTCGGACGCCGAGCTCGCCGCACGAATGGCTGATGCCATCCGCGTGAATGCTTCCGCGCCCCCCGGCTGATCGTGACTAGTCCGCCGCCGCCGGCCCCTTCAACGGCGTCGATCGGTCCATTGCTCTGCCCTGCCTGCTCGACGCCCACGGTCGCCGGCGCCCGCTTCTGCTACAACTGCGGCACTCCGCTGACGACCACCCGCGTCGACGAGGGCGCCGAACGCCGGGTCGTCACCGTGCTCTTCGGCGACCTATCGGACTTCACCTCATGGGCCGAGGACCTCGACCCCGAGCGGGTGGGTGAGGTGACCGACCGGGTGCTGGCAGCACTCGCGCGGGTGGTAGTAGAGGTCGGCGGCCACGTCGACAAGCTGACCGGCGACGGGATCATGGCCGTCTTCGGTGCTCCCACCGCTCACGAGGACGACGCCGAGCGGGCCGTCCGGGCCGCGGTCAGCATGCAGCGTGAGGTCGGCCAGCTCATCGCCGAAGAGCTCGGCGGCGGGCGACGTCTCGGTTTACGCGTCGGCCTCAACACCGGTGAGGTATTGGCCGGGATGCAGGCGTCGTTGTCGTACACGGTCGTCGGCGACACCGTGAATACCGCCTCGCGGCTGTCGGACGCGGCGGCAATCGGATCGATCTTTGCCGGTCGCGAGACCGCCGTCGCCACCATGACGCTCGCTTCGTGGCGCGCCCTCGCCCCGTTGCGCCTGAAAGGCAAACGTGAGCCGGTCGCCGCTTACGAGCTGGTAACCCTTCGTCCGACCGGCACCGGCCAGCTGGGCCTCGGCGATGAGGCACCGTTCGTCGGCCGTGAGGCGGAGGTCGCCCGGCTCGTCGAAGCGAGTCTGGAAATGAGCGAGTCGGGCCGGCCCGTCATGGCCTCGGTCAGCGGTGAAGCGGGCGTCGGTAAGACGCGCACCGTCGGCGAGCTGGCCCGCTACGTGGGAGAGCTCCCGGACGGACGGGTGCTGTGGGGACGCGCGCTGCCTTACGGGGAAGGCCGCCATCTCGCGCCGCTGGTCGAGCTGGTCCGTACGGCCTGCGGAATTGCCGATGGCGACGCGCCCGAGGTCGCCATCGAACGCGTGCACCGCACCCTCGCCCGCCTCGAGCACCCGGCGCCCCTGTGGATGCCTGGGGCACTCGCGGATCGCCTCCTCTATCTGCTCGGCGTCGAGTCCGACATCGAGGTCAGCAATGCTCGCGAGGGCACCCCACCCGATCCCCACGGACGCGACGGGGTCCTTGATGCCGTCGCCACGCTGCTTCGTGCGCTGGCTCTGGAGGGGCCTCTGCTGATCGTGCTCGACGATCTGCAATGGGCCACCGATGAGCTCTGCAACGCCATCGGCGAGGTCGCCAAGCGGCTGCGCGGGCCCATCATGCTGGTCCTGATCGGTCGCGAGCCGCCAGAGGTCCCCGGCGTCGATCCGGCCCTCAACCTCGCGTTGGCACCGCTTGACGAGAGCTCCGCCCATCGCCTGCTGCGCGCCTATCTCGGCGGCAGTGATCTCGCCGATCCCCTTCGCGGCGCGATGCTCAGCCGGGCCCAGGGCAATCCGTACTTCTTGGCCGAGCTGCTGCATCTGCTCGTCGACCGCGGTCTCCTGCTGCGCGACGGCGACGGCTGGGTGGCATCCGGACCGCTGCCTGACGCCGCGCTTCCGGCAGCCGTCCAGTCGGTGTTGGCCGCCCGTATCGACGGTCTGGATCCAGAGGCCAAGTCGGTGCTGCGGGCAGCTTCTGTCCTCGGACTCCGCTTCGCAGCGCAGGCCCTTCCCGTCGTCGACCAGCGTCCGGAAGCGGAAGTGGCGGCTGCTCTGGAAGAGCTGACGAGGCGCCAGCTGGTGAAGCCTCCAAAGGAAGGCGAGCTCTGGTGGACCTTCACCCACCCGATGGCCCGCGACGTCGCCTACGGCAGCCTGCCCAAGGTCGATCGAGCCCGGCGCCACGCTCGGGCGGCGCTCTGGGCAGCGTCCCGTGGCTCCACCGAGAGCCAGGTCGACACCTTCGTCGGCACCCAGGCGGAGCAGGCCCTGGCACTCGCGGAATCGATGGATCTGGCTGCCGATGACTCCGTACGCCGGGTGCGATACGTCGGCTATGCGGCGCTGGTCCGGCTCGGGCAGATGGCCCGGGCGCGCGACGAATACCGCAATTCTGCCGAGCTGCTGGCCCGGGCGGCCCGGCTCGGCGAGCAGGATCAGCCCCCGGAGCTGGTCATTTCGCGACGTATGACCTCGGCGACCGCGCTGGCCTCACTCAGGCGGCTCGACGAGGCTGACGCCGAGCTCGCTCCGGCCCTCGAAGGCGCGACGGGCGAGCTGCGCCTCGCCGTACTGGTCATCCTCGGCGAGCTGCGTCAAAAGCAGGGGCGTGACGCCGAGGCGGTAGAGACCCTCACGACCGCGCTGGCGGAGGCCCGGGCCGCCGGGAGCCAGCGGTGGATGTCGGCGGCAGTCCGTCAGCTGGGCCTCGTCGACTACTACGCAGGCCGGCTTCGGCGCGCGGAAGAGCGGTTCGGGCATGCTCTCGAGCTGGCCCGGCGCGGCGAAGACGGCCGGGGTGCTGCCTGGGCACTGGAGCACCTCGCCTGGTCAGCGACCACGCGCGGCGATTACGCGGCGGCCGACAGTGCGCTCGCCGACGCTGCAGAGCTCTTCGGAGAGCTCGATGACACCGGTGGGCTCGCCTGGTGCGCGGGCACCGAGGCCTTGGTACGTGTGCTGCAGGGTCGCCTCGCCGACGGCAGGGCGACGGCCCGGGCTCTGATACCGCTGGCCGAATCGCTGGCCGAGAGCTGGGGCGTGGCGATGTGCCGCACCATCGACGCGCTGGCCGCCGCCGAGCTCGGAGACGTACAGGCAGCCCAGCACGAAGCCGGACTGGCGACGGCGGCCCTCACGGAAAGCGGCGACAACTGGGGACGGTCGTTCGCGCTGATCGCGGGGGCAGCAGCAGCCCGAGCGGCTGGTGATCCGGTCGAGGCGCTACGACTGTTCGAGGCGGCGCTGGCGGCGGCCGACGCGGGTGACCATGCGCTCAACGCTGCCTTCGCCTACACCGGTGCCGGATTGGCTCACCTGGAGATGGGTGAAGTCGACCAGGCCGCGCAACGCGCCCGCCAGGCGCTCGGGGTGCTGGTACGACTCGACCTGGAACCGCACGCCGCGCTCGGAGTGGCCGTGCTCGACGCCCAGGTCAGGAGGGCCCGCGGGGAGCCGCTCGAGGCCGCGCGACGGCTGCGGGAAGTCCTGGCGGCGGCCCCGGGCAGCACGTTGCTCTTCCCGCGGCGGCAGGCATTGGCCCATCTGGCTGGTTCGCTGGTGGACGCCGGTCAGCTGGACGAGGCGCTCACTGTCGCCCGCGAGGCCGTAGCGACCCCGGCCGAAGATGTGCGCAGTCGCGTACTCGCGTTGCGGGCCCTCGGTACCGCGTTGCACGCCACCGGCGACGACGTTGGAGCTGAACAGGCCTACCAGCAAGCGCTGGACATCGCCGTGGCCACGCAGGCCCGCAGCGAAGAAGCCCAGACGCGCAAGCTGCTGGCCTCCCTCAAGGAGTCAGCGAGCTCGGCGAGCTAGCCGTTCGCGATCGAGCAGGATCACGGCGCGACTGTCGAGCCGAAGCCAGCCCCGCGTAGCAAAGTCCGCAAGCGATTTGTTGACCGTCTCGCGGGAGGCGCCGACCAGCTGCGCCAGCTCCTCCTGAGTGAGGCCGTGCTCGACCCGCACCGCTCCGGCCGAGCCGGGCACTCCGAAACGCTCGGCGAGATCCAACAGCTGCTTGGCGACCCGACCGGGTACGTCGGTGAAGACCAGATCGCCCATCGCCTCATTGGTGCGCCGAAGCCGGCGCGCAAGCACCCGCAACAGCAGCTCAGCGGCCTCGGGGCGGTCGGTGAGCCATGGCTTGAGAGAGGAGTGTTCCAGTGAGGCGAGCTCAACATCCGTCAGCGCCGTGGCCGTCGCTGTGCGCGGCCCAGGATCGAAAAGCGAGAGCTCACCGAAGATGTCGCCCGGCCCGAGCACGGCGAGCAGATTCTCCCGGCCGTCGGTGGAACGGCGGCTGATCTTCATCTTTCCGGCCAGGATCAGGAAGACCCGGTCACCGGGCTCGCCCTCCTCGAAGATGACGGAGCTGCGCCGCTCAGGGCGCCGGGTCAAACGCTCAGCGAGGGCTCCGCGGGACTCATCGGACAGGCCCGCAAAGACCGGCATGCGTCCAAGCAGGTCTTCCACGCTCGTCAGCATGCCAGCACCGAACCTGGATGCTCCATAGGTCCCCCGGTGAGTCCAACTGCTATCCGCCGATTTAGACCCTTTTCAGGGTACTTTCACTCGGCTCAGCAGCCTCGGATGTTCACGATCCGCGTCGCCCTCTAAAGCGGCAACGCGGTCAGGCAGTCAAGCGGATGGTCACGATAGCGCGCTATCAATTCCTCCGATGCAATGGCTATCCGCCTGTGCAGCGCCTGACGGTATTCGGAGAGGTCGTGCTCGGCCTTCGCCAGATCGATCTCGAGCTGCTTCTTTTCTTCCGGGCCGGTCGCATCGTGGACGGCTTCCCAGAGCCGCTCGAGGTCGGGCAGGGGCGGAATGTCGTCGACGGGCACCACATTGACCAGGGCCGAACGTCCACGCCCGATCCGGGCTGACGAGAGCACCGGCTTGAGCGCGTTCGCGTCCACAGCCCTCACGCCCTCGACCATCCGCACGGTGTCCAGCCGCGCCTGGATGATCCGGCGCCAATACGAGACCCGATCCTCCTCAGCGGCGAGAGCCGTCCGATAGGCACGCAGGCCTTCCAAGCTCAGATGCGAGAGCTCCGCAGCGCGTTTGGGTGCGACCGCCCTGGCAGCAGCGCGCGCCGCAGCTCGGGCCGCGCGCGACTCGGCCTGCACTCGTCGTTTCTCGACGCGCACCGGGTCGTCCTGGGCTCCCACCAGCCGCCTCCGTTCCTGAACCGCAATACCCGCCTGGCCTGGAGTGCCACCTGGCCGTCCGTCCACCACTGCTCCGCTGCCCGTCAGTTGCTCTTCCACAAATCGCCCGTCACTTGGCCCCCTGCAGGGTCGCAGCAGATCGAACGCCGCAACTCACTTCAGATGGTCGACGCACTTACCCCAACCCTTGAGCCCCGTACGCTGCTGCTGTGCAGGACCGGGAAGAGACTCCGCTGGCCCGTACCCGGCGGGCCCGCCGCATCGTGCGCGAGCTGGGACTCATCCACCCGGATGCCGGCTGCGCGCTGAACTTCACCAGCCCGCTGGAACTGCTCGTCGCCACGATCCTGTCGGCTCAGACGACGGACAAACGAGTCAATGAAACGACGCCCGAACTCTTCGCCCGCTACCCGGACGCGGCCGCCTACGCAGCCGCCGATCGCACCGCGATGGAGGAGCTGCTGAAGCCGCTGGGCTTCTTCCGGGCCAAAACACAGTCGCTGATGGGCCTCGGCGCTGCGCTGGTCGAGCGTCATCGCGGCGAAGTTCCCAAGCGGCTGGACGAGCTCGTCAAGCTGCCGGGGGTGGGCCGCAAGACGGCAAACGTCGTGCTAGGACACGCCTTCGACATCCCGGGGATCACCGTCGACACCCACGTCGGACGGCTCGCCCGCCGCATGCAGCTCACCGCAAACGAGGATCCGGTGAAGGTCGAGAGCGACCTCGCTGTCCTCGTCCCCCGCAAAGAGTGGACGATCATGAGCGACCGGCTGATCTTTCACGGCCGGCGGATATGCCACTCCCGGAAGCCCGCCTGCGGCGCGTGCGGCGTCAGCCGTGACTGCCCCTCGTTCGGGCTGGGACCCACAGATCCCGAGGTTGCCGAGAAGCTCGTCAAACGCGATGCGGAGGCAGTCTCCTGAGCGCAGGTGCCGCTGACGAATGACGCCGACGGCCTCGGCGACGACGAAAAAATCGGAGCCGACGCGGATTCGGCGTCCCACCTGCCGGAAAGCCTGCGCCGATTGGCAGCCGCGGCACATGTCGTTCGCGCCGAAGACTTCAGCCGTTTCGTTCCCCCGGAGGCCGGCGGGCGCCCCGCAGCCGTGCTGATGCTTTTCGCCGTCGGACCGCAGGGTCCCGATGTCCTGCTCATCGAACGGGCAGCCACGCTTCGCTCCCACGCCGGGCAGCCGGCCTTTCCCGGCGGCGCGATAGATCCCGAGGATGACGGAGCTACGGCTGCTGCCCTTCGGGAGGCGACCGAAGAGGTCGGGCTGGACCCCAGCTCGGTGGAAGTCATCGCCGAGATTCCGAGGCTGTTCATTCCCGTCACCGGCTTCGTCGTCACTCCCGTACTCGCCTGGTGGCGTGAGCCGCACGCGGTCCAGCCGGTCGACGCCGGCGAGGTCGCTGCGGTGTTGCGGGTGCCCATCGCCGAGCTCGCCGACCCATCAGCCCGCCAGCGAATACGCCATCCGTCCGGATGGGTAGGGCCGGCCTTCGCCGTTCACGGGCTGCTGATCTGGGGCTTCACGGCGGGACTGCTGGACCGGCTACTGAAGATGGGCGGTTGGGAAAGGCCCTGGACACCAGGTCCCATCAATGAGCTGCCGCAATGAGTCTCCCGTTGACCGCACGCAGGCCTCCAGGTGTTTGATCTCCTCGACGCGATCCTGGTGGTCGCGGTCGTGTCCTTTGGCATCTCGGGATACCGGCAAGGCTTCCTCGTCGGCGCGATGTCCTTCGCCGGCTTTCTCGGCGGGGCCGTGGTGGGCGCGAAGCTGGCGCCCTCCATCAGCCAGCTGATCGGCACCGGGCGACGCTCCCCGGTCACCGGCATCGTCGTCGTGTTCGCCGGAGCCATCCTGGGTCAGCTCATCGCCTCCGCCCTGGGCTCCTGGGTGCGCACGCGTATCCGATGGCAGCCCGCCCAGCTGGTCGACGCCATCGGGGGTGCGGTCATCTCCGCTGTCTCGGTACTGCTGGTCGCCTGGCTGATGGCCACCGCGGTCAACCGATCGCCCTATGAGGCGCTGCGCCGGCAGGTGCACGGCAGCGGAATCATCCAGGCAGTCGACTCCCTGGTGCCCGGCAGCGCGCGCCAGCTCTTCGCGAACTTCCTGCGGCTGGTGGAACAGCAAGGATTTCCACAGGTGTTCGCGGGCCTCGGCGGCGACACGATCGTCCCGGTGTCACCTCCGAACCCGGCTCTGGCCGGCAGTCCTGCGGTCGCCAGAACGAGGCCGAGTGTCCTGAAGGTCACCGGCGCCGCACCGTCCTGCCAGAAGTCGATCGAGGGAAGCAGCTTCGTTTACTCGCCGCAGCACGTCATGACCAATGCTCATGTCGTCGCCGGGGTGCCCCATCCGTCGGTCGAGGTCGACGGGCAGGAATTGGCCGCGACCACTGTGCTGTTCGACCCGAAGCGCGATGTCGCCGTGCTCTACGTCCCCGGATTGCGGCAAACCCCATTGTCCTTCGCCCCCAACCCCGCCTCTGCAGGGGATTCCGCGATCGTCCTCGGTTACCCGGAGAACGGTCCCTTCACGCCGGTGGCTGCACGGGTACGTGATCGCATCAGCGCGCAGGGTGCCGACATCTACTCGCAGTCGAACGTCACTCGCGAGATCTACGGGCTGCGGGCGACAGTGCGTCCCGGCAATTCGGGCGGTCCCCTGATCAATCTCATCGGGCAGGTCTACGGCGTGGTGTTCGCCGCGGCGACCGACAATGCCGATACGGGCTATGCGTTGACCGCCGCCGAAGTTGCCGGCGACGCGCAAGCCGGAGCGGCGGCTACCGCACCGGTCAGTACCCGCGGGTGCGACTAGAAGTCAGGCGCCACGGCCGCATTTGCTTGCTTGATGGTTGCAAATGCAAGCAGTCAGAGTAAATTGTGGTTGAGCTGCCGAGGAGGGCTAATGGCCACCACCTTGTCCGCGAGCCGCGTCGTGGACGGCGATCCTGCCGTCGCACTGCTGCTGATCACGGGCCCCGACGCCGCCGACTTCCTGCCCGCGACCACGCTGGACCACACGGTTCCGGGCGAGGTCACCGGCGTTCTGCATTTGCGCGACGGCGGCGAGCGCACCCTCCACGTCATCACCGCGCCGCCGCGGCGTACCCCCGTCGCTTACGTCTCCGACTTTCGCGTGAAGGTCGATGGCATGGCGCCGGCCAATGGTGCCCTGAGCGTCACATCCGCCGGCCCCTCGAAGTCGAACGTGATGTTCGCACTCGTGTCCGACGAGGATTTCCCGCCGGAGTTCGCCCAGGTCTTCGAGGAGATCTCGGTCGGGTTCTTCGACGGTCTCGAGCGTGCCGCCAGCGAGCAGACTCACGCGGCCTGACCCAGCCCCCGGAGGCAAGGCTCAACTGCGAGTAAGGCGCACCGGTTCTACCGTCCCGGTCGATGCCATCCGCTTGGCTGCCCGGGCCAGCCCCGGTGCGTCGACGTGATATGGCAGCCCGGGTTCGATCTTCTCGGATGACCATCGTTCAAGCTCGGTCGCGCTTCTCAAGAGCAGGGCTTGCGCACCCGTCCGATTGCCGCGCAACGTGTGCGTGATCCCGACTGCCAGTTGAGCCAGCGCACGCCACAGCGGTCGTAGCGGCTCCGGTGCCCGCTTCCAGGCCGCCTCGAGCAGCTCATGAGCCTCGAACGGCCGGGCCCCATCCAGCAAACGTTGGGCTCCGGCGAGCAGCTGGGGGAAGTCCGCCGCTTCCAGCGCCGCGAGCTCCAGAGCATCGGCGGACCGCGCTTGGTCCGACCCCGTAGCCGCGTGTGGCCCATTGGGCTCATATGGAAGGGGTCGGCCAAGTGCATCACGCGGGCGGGCACTGCGCGGCCGACCACTGGGATCGCGGTCGCGACTCACTTCAACCAGTCGAGCAGCTCACCGTTGAAGGCTTCAGGCGCCTCCTGATGCGGAAAATGTCCAACCCCACGCATCGGTCGCCATTCGTAGGGTGCGGCCACGTACTCACCGGAGCCTTTGGCCGCATCGGGTAGCACGCAGGTGTCGAGCAGGCCGTGGATCTGCAAGGTCGGGACCATCACGAGCTCACGCATGCGATGCAGCATCCGCCAGCCGTCGGGACGAAACATGGAGCGAAAGATCCAGCGGTAGTACTCCATCGAGCTGTGCGCCACACCGGGAATCTGCATGGCCTGCCGGTTGCGCGACTGGGTCTCGGTGTCGGGAAAGCCAGGGCCGCTCCAGCGCCGCATGAGATCGCGAACGAGCACCGCATCGTTCTTGACGAGATCGCGCTCGGGCTTCCACGGCACCTGAAAACCCAGCAGATAGCTACTTGCCTTGAGCTGCCCAGAAAGATCGCCGAAGATTGCCTGCCGCATCCGGAGCGGATGCGGCGCCCCGACCACCACCAGCCGATTGACCATGTCCGGATGCAGCGTGGCCGCTGCCCACGCCAGATAACCCCCGCAATCCTGACCGACGAGGGTCGCCTGTTGTTCACCGAGGGCCCTGATGAGACCTGCCAGATCTGCCGCAAGCGTGAAAATGTCGTAACCACGGGGCGGCTTGTCGCTTGCTCCGAATCCCCGCAGATCACAGGCGACAGCGCGGTATCCGGCATCGGCCAGTGCTGTCAGTTGGTGGCGCCACGACCACCAGAATTCCGGAAAGCCGTGCACCAGTAGCACCAGAGGCCCGCGGCCGCATTCAGCAATGTGGAGCCGGGTGCCATTTGTGGAAATGTCGCGATGTGCCCACGGGCCCGGGATCAGTACGCTTCCCGGCTCGACTGACACAAGCGCATTGTTGCCTGTGGTTAGCGCCCTTGTCGTCAGAGACGACTGGAGATTGTGGTGTCGGAGACGACTATTTAGTCGTCGTCGGAGACGACTACGCCTTTGGTGTCGGAGACGACTACGCCTTCGGTGCCGGGAGCTTCGTCGTCGGCGCGACGGTGGGGTGCTTGATCCAGGCAACGTCATCCTTGACCGTCTGGATGGTTCGGGCCGGCGGACCCACCTTCTGCAACCGGGCCCGGCCAAAGAGCGCCAACAGCCCCGCGATGATCAGGTACGTCGCGGTGACGATCACAAACGACCATGCCAGGCCGATCCCCGCCGCGTGCAGGCCCTCGCCATAGGCGATCGTGATGGCGAGGAAGGCAAAAACACCGAAAAACGCCGCCCCGCCAAGGAAAGCAGCCCCCAGGCCGGCACTGGTGGCGGTGGCCTTGACCTCAGTCTTGACCAGCTCCACCTCTTGGCGGATGAGCAGTGAGACGTCGCGAGACGCCGTCGCCACCAGCTCACCGATGGACGCGTCCTCGCGGTTCAAGGAGCCGTGACCGCTACCGGGTGTCCGGGTTTGTGTCGTACTCGCCACCGGGTTCTCCTTCGATCTGCCGCTCGGCCTACGGTGATGATCCATCAAGCTCCGGGTGCCCACACATCGGCAGGCTCACACTCCCAGCCGGAGGTTACGCGGCTTGATCTTCGTGGGTAGCGTCGGATCACGTGCCCGTCGATCAAGGACCCAGCTCCGCAGCGAATGACGACCCGCTGGCAGCGGTCGCGCAGCTGCCGGGAGTAGCCGATGCGGCAGCGGCCGCGCGCGCGGCGGTAGACCGGCTACTGGCCTCGCGGGTGCTACGGCGCCAGAGCGCCGAGGTCTCGGTCGAGGCCGGCTTGCGTTCTGCCCGGGCTTCCGCGGCGCTCGAAGGCGTCGAGATCTCGCTCGACGAGCTGCGCAGCGTCGGCAGTCCTAACCCTGTCATTCAGGGAGCGTTGCGTATCAGCGCTGATCTGGGGGGCCTTCGCGACACGTTCATCAGAGCGCCGCGCCAGGTGCTGGCCCGGCTTCACGTCCTGGCCGCGGCCGACCTCACGTCGAGCGAACGGCTGGGGCGCCCGCGCGAGGATGACGACGCGGGCCTGGTGGCGCGGCGCCTCGGAGCGTTGGCCGAGCTGCTGGCACAGCCCACGAAAGCGCCTGCCGTCGTTGTCGCCGCGATCGTCCAAGGAGAATTGCTGGCGCTCAAGCCATTCGCCGAGTCCAACGGGCTCGTCGCACGCGGAGCCTCCCGGCTCGTCCTGCTGGCACGCGGGCTGGATCCCAAAGCCCTCACCTCCCCCGACGTGGGACATCTCGAGCTGCGTCACGAATACGCCGCCGCCGCCACCGGCTACGCGTCCGGAGGAGCTGAAGGCCTGGCAGCGTGGGTGTGCCACTGCTCGCACGCGGTGGAGCTTGGTGCGCTGGACTCACTCGCCATCTGCGCGGCATTGGCGCGCGGGTGACCCCGCAAGCGGCTGACCCAGACCGCCTTTAGCACGATTGGCCTGTGGACGGAGCGCACGCTCCACAGGCCATTTCACACATGCTCGGCCAGTGAATTCCTCCCCCGAGAACCGCCCTTCTGGGGCATCGCCCGTGGCCCGACCATTGGTGGTCACTGCCGAGCCCCTGCTGCTCGACGAATTGCTGCGGCTGTGTGGTGCGGCGGGAGCCGCGCCTGTGGTGGCTGCTGATTCACCAGCCCTCGCACGGGCCTGGTCGTCAGCATCCGTCGTGTTGCTGGGCGCTGACCTGGCGCCGGCCGCCCGGGGGCTGCCGAGCCGAGACCGGGTAATTCTCGTGGGCATGGCTGACCAGCCACTGTGGGAGCTGGCTGCCGACGTCGGAGCGGACCACGTGGGTGTGCTTCCCCTCGCAGCGGGCTGGCTCGTGGGCCTGCTCGAGACGGCCGCGTCCGAGGGTGCCGTCCGGGCGCCGGTCATCTGTGTCATCGGCGGGCAGGGCGGAGCTGGTGCCACCACCCTGGCCGCAGCTTTGGGCCGCACCGCGGGAGCGGATGGGACCTCGACCCTCCTCGTGGACGCCGATCCGTTCGGGGGTGGGCTGGATCTGGCGCTTGGACTGGAATCGGCCTCCGGCGATCGGTGGCCGCAGCTGATGACCGGCAACGACTCTGATGCGGGAGTCATCAGCGGCTTCATCGAGCGCCTGCCCGCCCGCGGCGGACTTCGGCTGCTGGCGACCGATCGCGAGGAGCCGGTGGGGCTCACCGCGACGGCCATGAGAGGCGCCCTCGCTGAAGGCCGGCGAGGCTGCGCACTGGTCGTTGTCGATCTTCCCCGCCGCCTCGACGACGTCTCACTCGCCGCCTTGTCCGACGCCTTCCGGGTCTACCTGGTGGTTCCGGCGCAGGTGCGGGCCGTCGCGGCGGCCGCCCAGCTCGCCGCTGCCCTACGCGGCCACGCTGCTGACGTGCGAGCAGTCGTTCGGGGCCCGGCACCCAGCGGGCTTTCGCTCGAAGCCATCACGCGTTCGGTGGGCATTCCACTGGCCGGGGCCATTCGTGCGGAGCCAGGGCTAGCGCGCGACTACGAGCGCGGCGTTCCACCGGGGCAACCACGAGGACCGCTGGCACGCCTGTGCGCGGAGCTGCTTGGCCAGCTGCGACCCGACAGCCCGGCCATTGCGGCGTGAACCCGTCACCGATCGAACTGATCGCCTCCGTCCGTCGTGACCTCATCGCCGAAGCCGGAGCCCACCCAGGACAGGAACCGAGTGGCATCGACGCTGCGGTTCATCGTCGTATTGCCGGCGTCGGAGCACGCGCAGCACTGGACCTGTTGCGCACCGTTCAGGCGGAACTGACCGGAGCCGGACCGCTGGCCGGACTGCTCAGCGACCCAGATGTGACCGACGTGCTTGTGAACGGCCCGGATGAGGTCTGGGTCGACCGCGGAAGTGGGCTGCGTAGGGAGCCACTCACTTTCGCCAACGACGACGAGGTGCGCCGGATCGCGGTCCGACTCGCGTCGGCGGCCGGTCGCCGTTTGGACACTGGGGCCCCATTCGTCGACGCGCGCCTGCCTGGTGGCGTGAGGCTGCACGCCGTGCTGCCCCCGGTCGCCTTGGGCGGCGTCTGCCTATCCCTGCGCGTGCACCGTCAGCGCCCGCTCGAGATGGCGGCCCTGCTGGCCGGAGGCAGCCTGGCTCCACCACTCGCCGAGATCTTGGCGGCCATGGTCGCCGCCCGGCTGGCCTTTGTGATCTCCGGTGGAGCGGGCACCGGAAAAACGACCCTGCTCGGTGCACTGCTGGCCCTCGCCGACCCCAGCGAACGAATCCTCGTCGTCGAAGACGCCGCCGAATTGGCCGTCCGTCATCCCCACGTCGTACGCCTCGAGGCACGGCCGCCCAACGTCGAAGGCGCCGGAGAGATCACGCTTCGCGATCTGGTGCGACAAGCCCTGCGGATGCGTCCCGACCGGGTGATCGTCGGCGAGGTGCGAGGTCCCGAGCTGGTCGACATGCTGCTGGCGGGCAATACCGGCCACGACGGTGGACTCACGACCGTGCACGCAAATGGCGTCGCTGATGTCCCGGCCCGGATCGAGGCGCTGGCCATGCTCGCCGGTGTCGACCGCTTCGCGGCGCACAGCCTGCTCGGCTCAGCGCTTGGGGCCGCCGTTCATCTGAACAGGTCGAAGGACGGATCGAGAACGGTCGCTGAGATCGCGGTACTCGAGCGCGACGGCAGCGGACTGGTACGCGCCGTGTCTGCCGTTCGCTGGTCGGGCGCTGGGCATCCGGTGCGACCGGGCTCGGGTGCGGCAGCACTCGCAACCCTGCTGACCGACCGTTCATGCGAACCACCGGCGATTCTCGCGAGCTCCTGATGGACCTCGCTGCACCAGGGCCCGTTGCTCTGCTGATCGCGGGCCTTGCCGCCGGTGCCGGCTGGTTATGGTTCGACGCTCCCGCCCGGATCCCCCCAGTGCATTCAGCCAAAACGCCTGTCACGCCTTGGCACTGGTGGCGCAGCAGGACTGAGCGCTGGGGAGCAGGCCAGGCCCGAACGGTCGCCATCGCCGCCGTATCAGGGGTTGCTTTGATTGCCGCCTGGTTCGCGTTCATCCCGGCTCTGACGCTTTCGGCATCCGGCTACATCTTGCTTCGACGGTGGAGGGCACATCGCCGGGTTAGCGCGCGGCAGCGCCAACGCGGCGAGGACGTCGTCACACTGCGCGCGCTGGCTGCCGAACTACGCAGCGGTCTTGCTCCCGCGCTGGCGCTACAAGCCGCGGGTAGCTCCGCCGCCGCACCGCGGGGCATCGCTGCGCGAATGCTGGCTGCCGCAGCGGCTGACGCGATCGGCGGCGATCCGGCGGCGGTGTTGAGCGACGCCGCCGAGGCTGGCTCGCCGGCCGCCGCGCTCGGTGCGGGCTGGGCAGTCTGCCGACAGACCGGGGCCAGGCTGGCGGCACCCGTTTCGCGTATCGCGCAGGGCGCAGCGGCAGATCTTCGGATCGCTCGCGAGACTGCCGCCGCCATGGCGGGCGCTCGCTCCAGCGCGCATCTACTCGCCGGCTTGCCAATCGCCGGCCTGGGACTCGGCGCCATCTCCGGCACCGGCTCCATCCATGTCCTGCTGGCCACCAGCGTTGGACAGCTATGCCTCCTGGTGGGCGTGACCCTGGATGTGGCAGGTCTCGCGTGGCTCGATCGGTTGGCGGCTGCGGGTGGTCGATGAAGGCGTCGTCGTAGTTGCGGCAGCGGCGCTGATGGCCGGCGCAGCCCTGGCGGTAGGGAGGCCATCGACGGCGCAGGCCGCGAAAATTCGCGTACTTCCCCCCGTAACGAGCCGCCCGCGCATTCCTTTGAGCGGCGTGAACGTGAGGTCGCTGATCCGCCACGCCGGCTGCCTCATTGCGGCCTTGGCAGCGGGAATGTTGGTGCCTTTCCCGCTCGGAGTCGCCGCGGCCATTGCGGTCTTCTACGTTGCGCGGCGAGTGCTCGGCCAAATGCCGGCGCCGCCGCAAATCCGCGTCCCGGCGCCGCTGTTGGCCACCTGCGCCGATCTGATTGCCGCCTGCTTGGAAGCGGGTGCCGTACCCGCTGCCGCGTTAACCGCATCCGGGAGATGCCTGCCCGAACCGCTGGGCCCCCTCGTCAGTACCGCAGGCCAAGCGGTGGCCGACGGCGCGACCATCGAGGAAGCACTGCCCGAGAGCGGTGTACTGGCGCCGATCGCTGCGATCTTTCGGCGGAGCTCACGCACTGGTAGCACCATGACCGAACAGTTGGTCGCGGTCGCCGAGCAGTTGCGGGCGGACGACCAGTTCGACCGGATGGAACGAGCTCAACGAGCAAGTGTGCTGGCTGCTCTTCCGCTAGGGCTATGCATGCTCCCGGCTTTTCTGTTGCTGGCGGTCGTCCCTGCCATTGCCGGGCTGGGCGCCGGAGTGCTGCACTGAATTGCGGCTGATCAGGACACCGCCCTGACGGGGCGTTCGGGGTACCGTGAGGACTTCTCTTGTGGAGCGTCGCCACTGGCCAGAGCGGGCCATCGGGCGCGCGGCGGCAGTCAGGAAGCTGAGATGTCGGGGCGTCGGCCGTTGGACCTCACGGCTCAGGAGATCGTCCGATCGGCGATCGAGATCTTCCAGACCGAGGGCCTGTCCGCGGTCAGTATGCGAAGCGTCGCGGCCCGCCTCGACGTTTCTCCAGTGCCCGTCTACCGGCGCGTCGGCAACAAGGAAGCGTTGCTGGACGCGATGGCTGATCACCTGCTGACAGACGTCGTGCCGCCCTTTCGCGCCGGCGATGACTGGCGCGCATTCGCCCTGGATTGGGCGACCTCGCTGCGCGACCGGTTGAGCAGCACACCGGAAGCGTGGCTGCTGATCGGCGGGCGGCGCTCGGCCTACGTGGAGGCATCCAAGCCGCTCGTCGAAGCGCTCCAAACTGCCGGATTTGCTGAGGATGCGGCAGTTCAGGCCTGCCGGTTGCTCATCTGGGCGATCGCCGGTTTCGTCGTGGTGGAGACCCGGCGGCCCGACGCTTCAGCAGCTAGCGTCACGCCGTCCAGGCCGGGCAGCGATCCCCGCGGCATCTCCGCGAAGGAAGCCGATGAGCTCTTCGGATTGCACCTGAGGTTTCTCGTCAGTGGGCTTGCGCCCTAGGTCGCTAGTTCTTGGGCATCGAGTCGATGATCTCGGCAAAGCGCGCCTCGATCACCGGCTGCAGGTCGTTGTGTGAAATCACCCAGAACCGGTCGTTCTTGATGGCATCAAGCACCATTTCGGCGACCTCGTCCGGCTCCTTGCCATCCGGGCCGGTGAATCCGGAGCGAATCATCAGGCGCATTTCCTCGGCGTCCGGGGTGCGCTCCTCCTTGCCGGTCTGGGCCGGGCGGTTGCGCTCGGCTTCCATCACGGAGGTGTTGGTGGCACTGGGACACAGCACGCTCACTCCGATCGGGGCGCCCGCCATCAGCATCTCCGTCCGTAGCGTTTCAGAGATCGACACCACTCCGACCTTGGCGACGGCGTAGGGGCCGATGTAGGGCACTCCGCTGAGCAGGCCCGCGACGGACGACGTATTGACGATGTGTCCTGGCGTGCCCTGCTTGCGCATGATCGGCAGGAACGTGTGCACACCGTTGATGACGCCCCACAGATCGACGTCGAGCACCCAGCGCCAGTCTTCGAGCGTCTGGTTTTCAATGGTGTTGAACGTCGAGATACCCGCGTTGTTACACACGATGTCGACCCGGCCGAAGCGTTCGATTGCCGCGTCCGCAAGTGCCTGAACGTCTTCAACCTTCGACACGTCCGTACGCACTGCCAGGACACCTTCGGGTAGCGACGCCGCGGCGCGGTCGAGGGCGGCGTCCTCGATGTCGGCGATCACCACCCGGCATCCTTCACGCGCGAACGCCTGCGCCAGAGCCAGGCCGATGCCACTGGCACCGCCGGTCACGACTGCCACCTGATCGGTCAAGTTCTGCATGCACATTCCTCCAGCAACATCGGGCGATCAAGCGGGAAACAGCGACGCAACTGCGTCGGGACTATGTATAGCTCTGCACCTTCACGGTGTTCTTCGGGTCGCAGTTGTAGACACCATTGTCGGGGTCGGTGACCTTCTTGTCATAGACCCAACCCGTCGCGGTGAGCCGGATCAGCAGCCAGCAGTTGCTGGGCGTGGCATTGGCGGCCGTGGAGACCGGCGGCGTGAGGCCGCCTCCCGTCCAGTCGGTGTGAGCACCGGCCTTCTGCAATACGCAGTCGGAGGTCAGGGTCGAACCACAGGCAGTTGCCGACTGGGCCCACAAAGTCCAGGCGCTGTAGGCCTCCGCGGTGTACTCGGTGAACCGTGGATTGCTGACCGCAGCGTCCAGTTGGGACTTGATCTGCGAAAGGACGGGGAACTGGCTGCTGAGCTCGAACGGCAGGTGGCTGAGCCCTACATAGGTCGGGGGGTAAGTGCCCAGCGACTTGGCCGCCTGAACGGTCTGCGGTGTGTAGAACTGTGACGTGAAGTAGAGGAATTGCGGATTCCAGCTGATGTCTTTCATCGCCTGGATCTCCGGAGCGATGCTCTGTCCTTCGAATTCGTACAGCCCGATGGTGCCGGTGCTCTTGAGTTGCTCCATGTAGGGCCGGTAGTTGTCCACCAGCGTCGGCTTCTCCTGGATCGCGGTCACCTTGACGCCGTTGTCCTTCAACGCCTCGGCGACCCGCTTACCGATAGGCACCAGCGAGGCCAGGTTGCTGCTGCCGACGCCGAATCCGTTCTTCGAGTCGGGGTAGGCGTTGATCAGGAATCGCAGTGGCCCATAGCCGAACTCGGTCGGGTTGGAGGGAGCGGCCTTGACCTGAAGGCCGGCGTCGGCGGCGTCCACTGACACGTCGTAGCCCGGGATCTGAGCGAGTTTGCATGCCAAACGCGGCTTCACGCCAGGCTGGTCGATCGCGTTGCCGCCGCCGACGAGCATGAAGTCCTTCTGACACGCATTGGTCATGGCCTGGCCGACGTTGAACAGTTTCGCGTCCCACTTGTCGATGACGATCTTGCGGCCGTTGATGCCGCCGGCCGCGTTGCACCACTTGGAGAACGCGTCTGCGGCGTCGAAGAACTCTTGCTCCAGACCGGGCGCTGCGGTGTTGCCGGGATCGGCGAGCACACCGATACGGACCTCGGTGTTGGTGATGCCCCGCCCGGTCGGGCCGCTCGGATGGCCGGGTCCGCAGATTGCCTTCAGCGTGCCGAAGTCGCCGGCGGCCGTTGTCTTGGCAGATGCCGCACCCGATGGAGCAGCGCTACCGGAGCTCTTGCCCCCACTGCTGCCCGACGATGAATGGCCGCACCCGACAGTCACAACCGCGAGCACCGCGACGGTGGCTACAGCGGCCAGTCGGGTTGATCCAGTACGGGCAGCAGCTTTCACAACGAACCTCCACGGCGAGCAGAAGTCCGCTTATCGGCTCCCTGGCTACGCCAAGCGGCCGTAGATTACGGTGTGATTAATCTCGGACGCAAGCATTTGGCTGTGGCAGGTCGCCGCGCCTAGTGGCCGTCAAGGTCATCGACCGGGCTGTGGAGAGCAAGGCTGCGTCACCAGACCGGCGATCAGGCTCCCCAACCGATGCGCCGTGGACAAGCGTCATCCCCACGCCAGAGCTTGGGAGGGCCCTTGCAAGAGTTGTCGCACGTTGCTCAGCTTTCAAAAACCCGAATCCGTCGCCGATTACGCGAGCTTCGGTCGAGTCGAGGCGCAGCCGAAGCAGGGATGTCGACGGCCGAGTACGCGGTCGGCACGCTGGCGGCTTGCGGGTTTGCCGGCGTGCTTTGGGTAGTGGTGCACAGCGGCGCCGTTCACGGGTTGCTGCAGTCGGTGATTGAACGCGCGCTCAATCTCGCGCCATGAGCCGAACTCTTGGTGGGATGCGCCAGCGGTCGTGTGGCTACGCGACCGCTGAACTGGCGCTGGCGCTACCAAGCCTGGTGCTGATCCTGGCGATCGGGCTCTGGCTGCAGGGCGCGGTAGCCCTGCACGCTCGTTGTCTCGACGCCGCCCGAGCGGGGGCCCGCGCCGCCGCCCGGGGCGATCCGGACGGCACGGTCCGCGACCGGTTGGCGAAGGTGGTGCCGGCGGGGGCCGGCATCGTCATCGCTCACGACGGGGATCGGATCACGGTGACGGTGGACTCCCGCGTCGGAGTGCCACCAGGCTTGTCGTCGTTCGTCGGAAGGCCAACCGTCACGGGTAGCGCCACCGCTGTCGACGAAGCCGCGAGTCCGTGATGGTTCGGAGACGAGGCCGAGAGGAGGGATCGGCGACGGTCCTCGTCCTGGCCTGCTTGCTCGCGACGTCGCTCCTGTCTGGCCTCTGGGTCCAGGCCGGACGGGCGGCCCTAGCCAGGCAACGCGCTGAAACGGCGGCTGATCTGGCAGCCGTCGCCGGAGCGAACTCGGCTTCGCCCTGCCTCGCCGCGGCAGCAGTTGCCGCCAGCAACGGAGCCCGGTTGGAGCTTTGTCTTGTCGATGGCCTGTCGGGGGTCGAAGTAGGAGTGGGCGTGAGCGAACCGATGGCAGCACATTCGCGCGCTCACGCTGGACCGGTGGTTTTGCCGTGACCCGCGAGCGCGGTGATCACCTCGGCGAGCAACCTCGACGCTCCCGCCTTGTCCAGCGGCTCGTTGCCGTTGCCGCACTTGGGCGATTGCACGCACGAAGGGCAGCCGGTCGCGCACTCACACGAATCAATCGCTGCCTTGGTCGCGGCGAGCCACCCGTCGATGCGATGAAATCCGCGTTCAGCAAAGCCTGCGCCGCCGGGCGCACCGTCGTAGACGAAAATCGTCGCCTCACCAGTGTCGGGATGCAAGGCGGTCGACACGCCCCCGATGTCCCACCTGTCGCAGGTCGCCCACAGGGGAAGCAGGCCGATCGCGGCATGTTCGGCCGCGTGGGCGGCGCCCGGGATGTCGGCCTCGGTGAGCGCGGCCCGCTCCAGCAGATCCGCCGGTGCCAGGTACCAGACCGCGCGGGTACGCAGCTGGCGGGCGGGCAGCTCGAGTGGCTCTTCGCCGAGCACCTCACCGCTCGCGATCCGCCGACGCTGGTAGCCGACCACCTGGTTGGTGACATCGACCGTCCCGAAGCAGACGGTGACATCGCCGACCCGGCGCCGGCGGAGCTCCTCGACGATCCGCAGATCGGTCAGTTCCCGGGCGGTCGTCGTCCAGTCGACGTCGGCCTGCTCCACCAGGGCGCAGCCGTCGTCCTCATCCAGCACCCGGACGACAAAGGCGTCGCCCTGGTGCAGGTACAGCGCTCCAGGGTGGACGTGGGTGTGCGCACTCCCCCGGTCAACCGTGCCCAGCAGCCGCCCCGTGGACTCTTCGACCACGGAGACCGGCAGACCGCCAGTGCCGCGCAGGTCGACGGAGGGCCGTTCCCGCGCGGTCCAAAACCAGCCCGCGGGCCGACGCCGCAGCCTGCCGCGCCGCACCAGGTCTTCGACGAGTTGCAGCGCTTGCGATCCGAAGAGGGAGAGGTCGTCCTCAGTCAGGGGCAGCTCGGAGGCGGCACATTCAAGGTGCGGCTCAAGCACGTAGGGGTTGTCGGGATCGAGTACGGCTGCCTCGACCGGTCGCCCGAAGACCGCCGCCGGGTGGTGCACGAGATAGGTGTCCAGTGGATCGTCGCGGGCGATCAGGACGGCCAGCGCTTCGGTGCCGCGCCGGCCAGCCCGGCCTGCCTGCTGCCACAGCGAGGCAAGTGTGCCGGGAAAGCCGGCGAGCAGCACGGCATCGAGGCCGCTGACGTCGATGCCCAGCTCAAGGGCGTTCGTGGCAGCCAGCCCGAGCATCTGACCGGAGCGCAAAGCCGTCTCCAGAGCTCTGCGCTCTTCCGGCAGGTAACCCGCTCGATACGCCGCCACCCGGCGTGCGGCGGCAGCTCCCTCCGGGCCTCCGGCAGAAAGCAGCAGGCGACGGGCCGACAGCGCGGTCGTTTCCGCCGCCCGGCGGCTGCGCACGAAGGCGATGGTGGGCGTTCCGTCTGCCACCAGATCAGCGAGGAGGGCCGACGTCTCAGAGAGTGCCGACTTGCGTACGGGCGCTCCATGTTCCCCGCGCAACTGCGAAAACGGGGGTTCGTAGAGGGCGAAGGTGAGGGGTCCTCGGGAGGACGCGTCGTCGTCGACCACCTCGACGGGAAGGCCGGTCAGTCGCGACGCGGTAGTCGCGGGATCGGCGACGGTCGCCGATGCCAGCACGAATGTGGGATAGGCGCCGTAACGAGCGCAAACGCGGCGCAGCCGGCGCAGCACCTGCGCAACGTGGGAACCGAAAACGCCTCGATAGTGGTGACACTCATCGATCACGACGTATTCAAGACCCCGCAGAAACGCTCCCCAACGGGCGTGCTGCGGCAGGATCCCGGCAGACAGCATGTCCGGATTGCTCAGCACATAAGTCGCGTGGGTACGTACCCAGTCCCGCTCATCACGTGGGGTATCCCCGTCGTACGCCGCCGCCCGCACCCCGGTCAGCGTCAGGGCCCGGATCGCGGTGAGTTGATCTCGGGCCAGCGCCTTCGTCGGGGCCAGGTACAGCGCCCGGGCCGATGGCGCGGCGAGCAGCTTCGTCAAGACCGGCAGCAGGTAGCCGAGCGACTTTCCCGACGCGGTGCCGGTGGCGACCACGCAGGAACGCGCCGCCCATGCGTGCTCCGCGAGCTTGACCTGGTGCTCCCACGGCCGCTCAATCCCGCGGCCCTGCCAGCGGCGCACCAGCAGCGAGTCCGCCCACTTCGGCCAGTCGGCCCTACGACCAGGGCGCGCGGGCAGCTCCTGCACGTGGGTGATGGCTTCGGCCCGGCGCGGATCCAGCGTGAGCCGCCGCAGGAGCAGACCACTCGGCTCGGGCCCGGGCGTCACTCGCCAAATCTATGAGCCACCACCGACCGAAACGGGAAGCGGACGCTTTTGTGGACAAGAACCACTCGAGATCACCAAGATCAGCAATCCCCGGGCGGATAAATCGGCCGCGACGAGGTAAGAAGTCAGGTGCTGGTATCGCGCAGGAGACTGCTACCAGCATCCGACTCCTGGAGGATTTCGTGGACTTGTCGCTCAGCACCTACCAAGAGGGTGACCACACGGTCGTCAAGGTCGGCGGCGAGATTGACGTCTACACCGCACCAAAGCTCCGCGAGCAGCTCATCGACCTCGTCTCCAGCGGCGCCTACCACCTGGTGGTCGACATGGAGGGCGTGGACTTCCTGGACTCCACCGGCCTCGGCGTTCTAGTCGGCGGACTCAAGCGGGTGCGCGCCCATGAGGGCACCCTGCGACTGGTCTGCACTCAGGAGCGCATCCTGAAGATCTTCCGCATCACCGGGCTCACCAAGGTCTTTCCGATTCACGCATCCGTTGCCGAGGCGCTAGCCGCCGGCGACTGACTCGGCCAAACCCCCATGTCAGCTTCGGCACGTCGGACCGCCCATTTCGGCGCGGACGTCGATGCCTAGGGTCGAGCTCCACATCGGAGCGCATGCTGTGCACGTCCGCACCGCCCGTTTGGTGGCCGCGGCACTTGGCCGGCGGATCGGCCTCGACCCGGCTGCCATCGACGAAGTGAAGTTGGCCGTGGGTGAGGCCTGCTCCCGGGCGGTGGCAGTCCATCACGAGACCGGCGCGCTGGAGCCGATCGTCGTCAAGTTCCGGGATGACGACGAGGTTCTCGAGGTGGCAGTCCTTGACTGCGGACCCGGCGGCGAACAACTTCCGACCTCCACCGACTCCTACCAGGAGTACCAGCTGTCTCCGGCCCTCGGCTTGGCCATGATCGCCGGGCTCGTCGACGACGTCACGATCGGCGACCGGTCCGCGGACGGTGGGACGGTCGTGACCATGAGGTGGGCGGTCGCCGCCTCCTAGCGCAGCTTTCGGGCGGGTTAGCGGGGTGTAATCGGGTTGTACCCAGCGAGTACTCAACTTTCCACCAGCCGAACATTGCGCTGGCGTTACACTTCACCCTTCAGCGGCCCCAATATTGCGGCCGCTGTACGTCTGTCCACACAAATGTCCACCCAAGGGCCGGCCAAAACCGGTGCCTGGCGGTGCATCCGAGGTCGGCAAATTTTGCCCCTTCCGGCTGCCCACCGAAGCTGATCTGGAGGTTGTATGTCGGCGCTCGCCTCAGGGGTGAGCGACTCCCTTTCACTGACCGGAGGCGAAAAAGGCTTCGTCGTAGTGATTGGTGTGATCGCCATTCTGGCGCTCGGAGTCGCATACGCACTCACGCGCGAGGTCCTCGCTGCGGATACCGGGACCCCCCGCATGCGACAGATTGCACTGGCGGTCCAGGAAGGCGCTGAAGCCTTCCTTCGCCGCCAAGCCAAGACGCTCGCCGTCTTCGTGGTGATCATCCCGCTGATCCTGCTGGCGCTCCCAGCCGACAACACCGCCTCCCGCATCGGGCGTTCGGTGTTCTTCGTCATCGGGGCCTTGGCATCGTTCACTGTCGGTTTCTCGGGCATGAGCCTGGCGGTGCGCGGCAACGTCCGGGTCGCCGCGGCGGCTCAGAACGAGGGCGAGCAGCGCGCTATGCGAATCGCCTTCCGCACCGGCGGCGCCGTCGGAATGCTGACGGTCGGCCTCGGTCTGCTGGGCGCGTCAGTCGTTGTGCTGATCTTCAAGAAGGACGCTGCCCAGGTGCTGGAGGGCTTCGGCTTCGGCGCTGCCCTGCTCGCCATGTTCATGCGGGTCGGCGGCGGCATCTTCACCAAGGCTGCTGACGTCGGCGCTGACCTGGTCGGCAAGGTGGAAGCCGGTATCCCGGAAGACGACCCGCGTAACGCCGCAACCATCGCCGACAACGTCGGTGACAACGTCGGTGACTGCGCCGGTATGGCCGCTGACCTGTTCGAGTCCTACGCCGTCACGTTGGTCGCCGCGCTCATCCTGGGCAAGCAGGCGTTCGGGTCCAAGGGGCTGGTCTTCCCGCTCGCGATCCCGATGGTCGGCGTGATCACCGCCGTCATCGGTATTTTCGTGACAAACCCTCGCGAGAGCGACCGCAACGGGCTTAGCGCGATCAACCGCGGCTTCTTCATCAGCGCAGGCGTCTCCGTGGTAGGAGCAGCGATCGTCTGCTTCACCTACCTCCCGAGCTCCTTCAAGGATCTGACCGGAAGCATCGTCCCCAACGCCAAGGGCAACCCGCAGGTCATCTCCTTCGTGGCGGTGCTTATCGGACTGGTTCTGGCGGGCACGATCCAGCTGCTCACCGGTTACTTCACCGAGACCTCGCGCAAGCCGGTCAAGGACATCGTCGAAGCGGCCCTCACCGGCCCGGCGACGACCGTCCTGGCGGGTATCAGCATCGGTCTGGAGTCTGCGGTCTACTCCGCCCTGCTGATCGGCGCCGCCGTCTACGGCGCCTACCTGCTGGGCATGGGCACCATCCTGGTTTCCCTGTTCGCCGTCGCCATCGCCGGCACCGGCCTGCTCACGACGGTCGGCGTCATCGTCTCCATGGACACCTTCGGTCCGGTCAGTGACAACGCCCAGGGCATCGCCGAGATGAGCGGCGACATCGATGAGAAGGGCGCCCGGGTGCTCACCGACCTGGACGCCGTGGGCAACACCACGAAGGCCATCACCAAGGGCATCGCGATCGCCACCGCCGTCCTGGCTGCCACCGCCCTGTTCGGCTCCTTCACGGAGACCGTCCGGGTCGAGGTCGCCAAGGCCGTCGGCATCGGCGGGGCGAGCCCCCGGGTGTTGGACATCGCTTCGCCGGACGTTCTCGTCGGTCTGATCATCGGCTCGGCGGTCGTGTTCCTCTTCAGCGGTCTGGCCATCAGCGCGGTCTCCCGCGCTGCGGGCCGCGTCGTCTTCGAGGTGCGCGAGCAGTTCCGTACCAAGCCCGGGATCATGGATGGAACGGAGCTGCCGGACTACGGACGCGTCGTCGACATCTGCACCCGCGACTCGCTTCGTGAGCTGATCACGCCTGGCACGCTGGCCGTGCTGGCACCGATCGCGGTCGGGTTCGGCCTCGGTTACGCGCCCTTGGGCGGTTACCTCGGCGGCGCCATCGGCGGCGGTGTCCTCATGGCCGTCTTCCTGTCCAACTCCGGTGGAGCCTGGGACAACGCGAAGAAGATGGTCGAGGACGGCGCCTACGGCGGCAAGGGCTCGGCGGTCCATGAGGCGACCGTTATCGGTGACACCATCGGTGACCCCTTCAAGGACACCGCCGGTCCGGCGATCAACCCGCTCATCAAGGTCATGAACCTGGTGGCACTCCTGATCGTCCCGGCCGTCGTCAAGTTCTCCGTCGGCAAGGACCAGAGCAACCCGATCCGCATCGCCATTGCGCTCGCCGCGGTGCTGATCCTGCTGGGCGTCATCTGGAACAGCAAGCGTCGCTCGAACGCGCTTGATGGACCTGGTGGCGGGGGTGACCCCACCGGCAATGCCGCCGCACCTGAATCGGCGTCGGTTCCGGTCTGACCAGTGTGATTGCTTCCTAAGCGCAACCTTGGGGGTGCCCCGCCGGATCACCGGCGGGGCACCCGGCGTTTACGGAGGTGCATAGTTACGCTCAGCTCCACACCGGCGTCACTGTGAGACGGGTCCAACCGGGTCAGCAAGTCGGGCCAGAAGGCGACCCAACGCGGAATAGTCACTACCGCCCCGTACATTGACGCCGCAGAGGCCCAGGGAGTTTCCCTTCCGGGTCCCGTCCGTCGCCGTCGGTCACACCTGACCGTTCGCAGAATCGAGGAAGCATTGCCGCCGCGCGCAAAGGCCACGCCGACCACGCCGACCAGGGGTGCTGACACCGCTGCCCCTGGGCTGCGTCTGGTCATCGTGGAGTCGCCGGCAAAGGCACGCACCATCGCCGGCTACCTCGGCGACGGTTACCTCGTCGAGTCCAGCATCGGCCACATCCGCGATCTGCCCCGCAATGCCGCAGACGTACCCGCGGCCGCCAAGGGCAAGCCCTGGGCCCGCCTCGGCGTCGACGTTGACAACGGCTTCGAGCCGCTCTACATCGTCACGGCGGATAAGAAGGCGCAGGTCGCCAAGCTCAAGGCGCTCCTGAAGGACGCGACCGAGCTCTTCCTGGCGACGGATGAAGACCGCGAGGGCGAAGCGATCGCCTGGCACCTGCTGCAGACCCTCAAGCCCCGCGTTCCGGTCCGACGAATGGTCTTCCACGAGATCACCCCGCAGGCCATTCGGGCTGCCGTGGAGAACCCCCGCGAGATCGACGACAGACTCGTCGACGCGCAGGAGACCCGTCGCATCCTCGACCGGCTGTACGGCTACGAGGTCTCGCCGGTCCTGTGGAAAAAGGTGATGCCCAAACTCTCCGCCGGTCGGGTGCAGAGCGTCGCCACCCGCATCTTGGTCGAGCGGGAGAAGGCCCGGATGGCCTTTCGGGCTGCCGGCTACTGGGACGTCGACGGTCTGTTCGTGGCCGCCTCCGATGAAGACATCCCGCTGCCGGCGACGCTGGTCACGATCGGTGATTCCCGGGTCGCTACCGGCCGCGACTTCGACTCCGTGGGCACCCTGACCACTGCCGGCGCGCGTCAGCTCGACGAGGCCACCGCGCGTGCCCTCGTTGAGGGGCTCCGCGAGGCCAGCTTCGCCGTCACGAGTGTCGAGGAGCGTCCCTACCGTCGCTCTCCCTACGCGCCGTTCATGACCAGCACGCTGCAGCAGGAGTCCGGACGCAAGCTGCGTTTCTCCAGCCAGCGCACGATGCAGATCGCTCAGCGGCTTTACGAAAACGGCTACATCACCTACATGCGTACCGACTCCACCTCGCTTTCGGAGACGGCGATTTCGGCGGCTCGCACGCAGGCCAGGCAGCTATACGGTCCCGAATACGTACCGGAGAAGCCGCGGGCGTACACCCGCAAGGTCAAGAACGCGCAGGAGGCTCACGAGGCCATCCGGCCCGCCGGCGACAGCTTCCGCACCCCCGGCCAGCTCGCGGGTCAGCTCAACGGCGACGAATTTCGGCTCTACGAGCTGATCTGGCAGCGCACGGTCGCCAGCCAGATGGCTGACGCGACCGGCACCAGCGCGACCGTGCGGCTCGCGGCGCGGGTCGGCTCGGGCCCCGACGCCGGAGCCAATGCCACCTTCCAGGCCTCCGGCAAGGTCATCACCTTCCCCGGCTTCCTGCGTGCGTACGTCGAGGGCAGCGACGATCCTGACGCCGAACTCGAAGACCGCGAGCGCCGGCTTCCCCCCGTCCACGAGGGCGACCGGCTGACCACCCGCAGCCTGGAGCCCAAAGGCCACACCACCTCCCCGCCCGCCCGTTTCACCGAGGCGAGCCTGGTGAAGACGATGGAGGAGCTGGGCATCGGGCGGCCGAGCACCTACGCCAGCATCCTGGGCACCATCACCGACCGTGGCTACGCGTGGCGCAAGGGCAGCGCGCTGGTGCCGACCTGGCTCGCCTTCGCCGTCGTCAACCTGCTCGAGGTGCATTTCAGTCGACTCGTCGACTACCGGTTCACCAGCAGCGTCGAGGACGACCTCGATGAGATCGCTTCGGGCACCCGCGAATCGACGGAGTGGCTGACCCGCTTCTATTTCGGCAGCGACGAAGGCCGCGAGGGCGGCATGGCGCGCGCCGGCGGTCTGAAGGCCATGGTCGAGTCGCGGCTCGCCGACATCGATGCCCGCGAGATCAACTCGATTCCGATCGGCGACACGCCGGACGGGCAGCCGATTCTGGTGAGGGTCGGTCGCTACGGGCCTTACGTGACGGTCGGCAGCGGCGAGGAGACCACCAGGGCCAGCTTGCCCGACGACCTGGCACCGGACGAGCTCACCGTCGAGCGCGCGCTGGAGCTGCTCTCACAGCCGAGCGGCGATCGCGAGCTCGGCATCGACCCCGTGAGCGGCGAGCCGGTCACGCTCAAGATCGGTCGCTACGGGCCTTACATCGAACGGGCCGCGATAGCAGCCCCCGAGCCCGTCGCGGCAGGCGTATCGAGCAACGGGAAGCCCAAGAAAGCCACCAAAGCCGCAAAGGCTGCCGCGGCACCCGCACCGGCCCGGGCAAGCCTGTTCAAAACCATGGACCCGGCGACGGTCACCCTCGACGACGTCCTGCCGCTGCTCACCCTGCCTCGCACCCTGGGCGTCGACCCGGAGAAGAACGAACCGGTCACGGCGCAGAACGGCCGCTACGGCCCGTATGTGAAGCGCGGCAGCGAGTCCCGCTCACTCGCCGAGGAATCCCAGCTGCTCACCGTCTCGCTGGAGGAGGCGCTGGCCCTGCTGGCGACCCCCAAGCTGCGTGGCCGGGCGGCTGCCGCTCCTCCGCTGCGTGAGCTCGGGGCCGACCCGGTGAGCGAGAAGCCGATGGTGATCCGAGAGGGTCGCTTCGGGCCGTACGTCACGGACGGCGAAACGAACGCCAGCCTGCGCAAGGGCGACGAGATCGAATCCATCACGGCAGCTCGGGCCAGTGAGCTGCTGGCCGACCGGCGCGCCCGTGGTCCGGCGCCTGCCAAGGCCCGCCGGACCACGAAGAGGGCGCCTGCCAAGAAGGCGACGAAGGCGGCCCGCGCCCGCAAGTCGTGACCACCCCGCCGGCCGCGTCACGCGGTGTCTTCCTCGCTTTCGAGGGCGGCGAAGGCACCGGCAAGACCACCCAGATGCGAGTGCTCGCCGATGACCTGGCCGGCCGTGGCTATCGCGTGGTCGTCACTCATGAGCCGGGCGACACCGAGGTCGGCGCGCAGCTACGCCAATTGCTACTCGACCCGGCGACCTCGGTGACGGCCCAGACCGAAGCCCTGCTCTACGCGGCCGATCGCGCCGAGCACGTGGCCAACGTCGTGGCCCCGGCGCTGGCGAGCGGAGCCGTCGTCATCAGCGACCGCTATCTGGATTCCTCGATCGCCTATCAGGGCTACGGCCGCCGCCTGGACATCGGTGAGATCACCCGGACCTCGCTGTGGGCGACCGGAGGTCTGGTCCCGGACCTGACGCTCCTGCTCGACCTGCCTCCCGAAGACGGCCTGCGGCGGGCCCGCGGCCGCGGTGGGCGCGCTGACCGACTCGAAGCCGAGGCGATGGAGTTCCACACCCGCGTACGCGCCGGGTTCCGCACGCTGGCCCAGGCGGCGCCGGCCCGTTACGCGGTCATCGACGCCGCGGGCGCACCGGACCAGGTCGCGGACGCCGTGCGCCTTGCCGTCGACGCCTTGCTGAATACGCTTGCAGACGTGGGTGAATCGGGGTGAGCGACGAAGAGCTCCAGGGCGGGGTCTGGGCCGCCCTCACCGGGCAACACCATGTCGTTCCCGCGCTGATGGATGCCGCCGGCGGTGGCTCGATGACCCAGAGCTGGCTCATCACCGGCCCGGCTGGTTCCGGCCGCTCGGTGGTGGCATTGGCTTTTGCGGCGGCGCTGCAGTGCGACACCCGCACCGGCTGCGGCCACTGCCCCGGCTGCCTTGCAGTGCTGGCTCGGGTCCATGCCGACCTCGTGATCGTGTCTCCCGAAGGCCTGTCGATCGGTATCGGTGAAGCCAAGGAACTTGTGCGCAAGGCTGCCACCTCACCGAGCGTGGGCCGCTGGCGCATCCTGATCGTCGAGGACGCCGACCGGCTTACCGAAGAAGCCGAAAACACCTTCTTGAAGACGCTCGAAGAGCCCCCGGAGCGCACCGTGATCTTGCTGTGCGCCCCGTCTGCGGCCGACATGCTGGTCACCACTGCCTCACGTTGCCGCAAGGTTCAGCTGAGAATGCCCTCCAGCACCGACCTCACCGACGCGCTCGTCGGCGAAGGCATCGACCCCGCCATCGCCGCCTTCGCCGCCCGCGCGTCGCAGGGACACCTGGGGCGGGCTCGCCGGCTGGCCACCGATGAGGCCGCCCGCTCCCGGCGGGCTGACGTGCTGCGCCTGCCGACGCGTCTGGGCGGCCTGGCCGATGCACTGGGTGCGGCGGCCGATCTCTATGAGGCGGCCGCGGAGGAGTCGGGTGCGTCCTCGGCTGACCGTGACGTGCAGGAGCTCGCCGATCTCGAAGCGACGCTCAGCGGATCCAAGGCCGGCAGTGGACGAGGATCGACCGGTGCGGTCAAGGTGCGCGGCGCAGCGGGGGCGATGAAAGACCTGCAAAAGCGGCAGAAGTCGAGGGCGAGCCGCGGCATCCGCGACGTACTGGATCACGCGCTCATCGACCTGGTCGCCTGGTATCGCGACCTGCTGGCCATGCAGGTGGGAGCGGACGTCGAGGCAGTTCACGATGATCAGCGGACGGCCATGGAAAAGGCCGCCCGCAGCACCCGCCCGGAGCAGACACTGCGTCGCATCGAGGCCATCCTGCTGGCCCGCGAATCGCTGCTGGAATACACCGGCATCTCGCCGCAGCTCGCCATCGAGTCGCTCGCCGTGCAGCTGCAGCAGACCCCAGCCTGAGCCGGCGGGGGTGACCCACCGGTAGCTACCGGTTACGCTGCCGCCGGAGGTGCTGCGGTGACGATGATGTGCGCGGTCTCGTTCGACCGGAACGGAAAGCTCTACTACCTGGATCCGGGGCCGTACACGCCAAGCGTCGGCGACATGGTGCTCGTGCCGACCGACGAGGGCCCGGAAGTGGCGGAGTGCGTCTGGGCGCCCGAATACATCAGCGATCCCGTGGGCGGACTCCCGATGCTGGCCGGCATGGCAGGCCCTGAAGACCTCGAACGAACGGCAGAGGCACGGCAGAAGAAGGCCCAGGCACGAGTGGCGGCCAAGCGGCTGTCACGCGAGCTGGAGCTCGACATGAAGATCGTGGCCGTCGATTACGTCCGCGCCGCCAACCGCTACACCGTCTACTTCACGTCGGCCCACCGCGTCGACTTCCGCCAGCTGGTACGCGATATGTCACGCACGCTGTCCGGTCGGGTCGAGATCCGCCAGCTCACGGCTCGCGATGAAGCCAGGGTCCAGGGCGGCATCGGACCGTGTGGACGAGACCTGTGCTGCTCGACATTCCTCAAGGATTTCGAGCCCGTCAGCGTCCGGATGGCCAAGGATCAGGACCTGCCGCTCAACCCGCTCAAGATCAGCGGGGCCTGCGGAAAGCTCATGTGCTGCCTGAAATACGAGCACCCGCTCTACACCCAGTTCAAGGCCAGCGCCCCATCTATTGGCGAGAGCGTGACGACCGATGAAGGTGAGGGGCGCGTGGTCGGCCACGACGTACCGCGAGATTCGGTCGTGGTGCGGCTCAACGATGGTGGCCGTCGTACCTCATGCTCGCGCGCATCAGTCTGCGGATCCCGCCACTCCTACGACAGCCGCGACTCTTGATCAACGCTTCAATGATCTAGGAATTGTCGGGGTCAGGAGCCCCGAAACCATGATCATTGAAGCGTTGGGGCAGTCACGGGTCGAAGCGGTAGCCCATTCCGCGCAGGGTGGTGAGCACCTTGCGGGTGGGGGGATGCTTCTCGATCTTGGCGCGTACCCGCCGGACGTGCTCCGTGACGGTCGCCGGGTCCTGGAAACGGGTGCCCCATACATGCTCGAGCAATTCCTCGCGGCTGAAGACCTCGCGGGGATGGCTTGCCAGGAAGGCGAAGAGCTCGTACTCGCGTGCTGTGAGGTCGATCTTCTCGCCGCCGATGTGGATCTCGCGGGCTCGGGAATCGATGGTCAGATCTCCGTAGACCAGTGGCTCGGCACCCGCTGGGCGGCGGTCTTCACCATTGGGGCGCCGCCGCAGCCGGGCGCGCACGCGAGCCACCAATTCGCGCAACGAGTACGGCTTCAAGACGTAGTCGTCGGCCCCGAGTTCGAGTCCGACGACGCGGTCGACCTCTTCGCCGCGGCCGGTCAGCATGATCACCGGCACATCGCTGAGCTGACGAAGCCGCGACAGCACGGCGAAACCGTCGAGGCGAGGCAGTCCGATATCGAGGATGACGAGATCAATTCCGGGATTGCCGGCGAAGACATGGAGGGCTAGTTCGCCGTCAGCAGCCTCCAGCACCCGGTAGCCATAGCGCTCGAGACTGCGCGCTAACGCGATCCGTGAACCCTCGTCATCCTCGGCCACGAGAAGGGTCGCGGTCTGGGCCTCCGGGGAGCCGTTCTGCGACTCTGCAGTCGCAGGCCCGCCGGGAATTGTCATGGGGCTGAAGCCTAGACCAGCCGACATCAAATGTTCATCCGAACCGAACAGATGAGATTTCGCTAGACGGCGCAGCCGTCCGGACCGCAGGCGTCACCCTCAGCCGAGCCTCCGATGGTGGCGAGGGTGGGCACGGGATGGCTCTCGTTCCACGCCTGCTCGAGAACCTGCAACATCGCCTCAGCCGGCTGGGCGCCGGAAACGCCGTACTTGCGGTCGATCACGAAGAACGGGACCCCGCTGATACCGAGCTGGCGGGCTTCGTATTCGTCGCGCTGGACGTCATCTGCGTACAGCTGGGTGTCCAAGGCGGTCCGTACCTCTGCGGCGTCAAGGCCTGCCTCTGAGGCAAGACGGATGAGCGTCTCCGGATCGCCGACGGCCTCCCCTTCGGTGAAGTACGCCAGCATGAGACGCTCCTTCACCGCGTCCTGGACGCCGCGCAGACCCGCCAGATGGATCACCTGATGCGCCAGGATCGTGTTTGCCCGAACGGCCCGCTCGAAGTGGAAATCAAGGCCTTCGGAGCGGGCGGCAGAGGTGACGTTGTCGATCATGGCCTTGGCCTGGGCGCGGTCGACACCGATCTTGCGGGCGATTCGTCCGGCGTGGTCACCGTCTCCCGGCGGGTCCGCCTCCGTCGCGCTTGTGGCGGTGGGATCCAGCTCGAACGCCTTCCATTCCACCTCGACCCCGTCGCGGTGGGCGAAGGTCGCCATCGCCTTCTCGAAGCGCCGCTTCCCGATGTAGCACCACGGGCATACGACGTCCGACCAGATCTCGACCTTCACGCTTACCTCCGTACGACGCGGCTCTTTCACATGGGCAACGCCTCAGCGCAGCCGGCTCATCCCGAACCCTGACAGATGCCGGGAATACGGGCCGAAGGGGAGTCTGTGGCAGACTTACGGGGCGTTCCTGTGCCGCCGAACGGCGGTGACGGGTCGTGCCGGAGTGGCTCAGTGGCAGAGCAGCCGCCTCGTAAGCGGCAGGTCGCGGGTTCAATCCCCGCCTCCGGCTCCACGCTCCTTGTCATCGAAGTCTTTGTCATCAAAGTCCATAACAACGTGACATCGCCCTCGGTACTTTCATGACGTGATCATCGCGGGGAAGCCGGGCGATCGGAGGACCGCCCGCAACAACCGCGTACCAGTGAGCGCTCCTGGCGGGCGCCGGTCACCGATGGCGCGAGCATTCGGCGGCGCCCTCCTCCTGCTCGGGATCATCGGCGTGATCATTGCCGCCATCGAGATCGCGCTGTTCTGGCCGCTCGAGGGTCCGGTGTGGCTGTACTCGCTGTTCTCGTTGACCGGGCTGGTTTACGTCACGGCCGGCCTGGCGGCTTGGTGGCGGCGACCGAGCAACCGCCTCGGCGCGGTCATCGTGCTGGGAGGCGCGGTGTGGCTCGCTGCCGCACTGCTCAATACCGACGTCACAGTGCTTGTGGCAGTCGGGCAGATATTGGCGACCGTCCCGCTGGCCGTCGCTGTCTGGTTGCTTCACGGTTTCCCTTCCGGGCGGCTACGTTCCACCGTGTCCGTGGCCTGCGTCGTCACAGCCTTCGTGGTCACGATCGGACTCCGGGCACCGCAATACCTGTTCGCGCCGGCGGGTGGCGGTGACGTGTTGTCGATCGCCGACCGGCCACACCTGGTCACGCTCGGCCTCTATCTGCAGCGGATCGTCGGCGGCGCGGTAATGCTGGTCACCGCCGTCGTGTTGTTCGCGCGGTTACGACAGTCAGCGACCCAGCAGCGCCGCGTGCTCGCCCCGCTCTACGCGTACGGCATCGTGGCCGTACTCGTGGTCCCGCTCGGACCTCTCATCATCGAGCCCGCCTTCGGCCTCTCCACTTTGGTCGTCACAGTCGGCCAGCTCGTGCTCCTGGCCGGCGTGGCGGTGGCTTTCGTGCTGGCCATGCTGCGAGGTGGGTTCGCCCGCACGGGAGAGGTTGTAGAGCTGGGCGCCTGGTTGGGAGGAACCGCCGCGGAACGGATGCCGCTCGTCGACGCGCTGCGCCGGACGCTCGGTGACGAGACCCTCGCCCTCGTTTATTGGGCGGCAGAACGTCGACGCTTCGTCGACGCGCTCGGCCAACCCGTCTCCTTGCCGGCGCCCGGTGATACGGGCCGAGGCATCGCCCGAATCACCTTGGCCGACCGTCTCATAGGCGCGATCGTGTACGACCGGGCGTTGAACGAGGACCCCGAGCTCGTGCAATCGGCCGGCCGCGTCGCGGCCATCGCCATCGACAATGAGCGGCTCACCGCCGAGCTCATCGCCAACCAAGCCGCGTTACGGCTCTCCCGCGCCAGGATTGTGGAAGCCGGAGACCGAGAGCGCCGCAGCATCGCTCAGAATCTGCACGACGGCATCCAGGTCGAGCTGGTGCTGCTGGCCATCGGGGCGCAGGAGCTGCGGCATGTGGCACGGCCGCAGAACTCGACGTCGCTGCCACGCAGCTGCGCAACGGCATCGACGAGACCGCAAATCACCTGCGCGAGCTGGTCCACGCCGTGATGCCGGCCGGGTTGATCGAGCGCGGGTTGACGGCCGCGGTCGAGGATCTGGTCGATCGCATGCCGCTGCCGACAAACCTGGTCGTGGTCGACGTCGAGGAACCGCTGTCCCCAACCGTGGGCAGCACCGCGTACTTCGTGGTTGCCGAATCGTTGGCCAATGCGGTCAAGCATGCCGGGGCCAGCCAGCTCTCGGTGCGGCTGGAGCGGACCGACACGCAACTCCTCATCGAGGTCGCTGACGACGGGGCAGGCGGCGCTGTCGCGGGGGCGGGCGCGGGCCTGCGGGGTC
The DNA here is from genome assembly GCA_963737695.1 of uncultured Actinomycetota bacterium. GTDB lineage: Bacteria > Actinomycetota > Actinomycetes > Frankiales > Frankiaceae > DATAZK01. Next base: position 12,447 of record CAVTTQ010000007.1, on the reverse strand, counting down.
TGCTGGACCGAATCGACGTCTTGGGGGGCCAGCTGGCGATCGACAGCCCGCCCGGTCACGGGACCCGCGTCATCGCGGAGCTGTCATGCGGATCGTGATCGGCGAGGACGAGGCACTGCTCCGGGCGGGGCTGTCTCACGTGCTCGAGCGAGGCGGGTTCGACGTGGTGGCCGCGGCGAGCGACGCGAACGAGGTCATGCAGGCCGTCGAGCTGCACCGGCCCGAGCTGTTGGTGACCGATATCCGGATGCCGCCTTCGCACACCGACGAGGGGCTACGCGCGGCGCTGGAACTCCGCAAGAGCCACCCGACGTTGCCGGTTGTGGTGCTCTCGCAGCACCTGCAACGCCGCTACGCCATAGAACTCCTCGCCCAGTCGACTGCTGGGGTGGGCTACCTGCTCAAGCAGCGCATCGGTGACGTCGACGCGTTCTGCGACGACCTGCGCCGGGTGCATGACGGCGCGGCCGTGCTAGATCCCCAAGTGGTCCAGCTGCTGCTGGCCCGGGCCCGCACTGACCACGACGCACTAAGCAGACTCACACCGCGCCAGCACCAAGTGCTGTCCCTCATGGCCGAGGGTCGAACCAACTCCGCGATCGGCCGCGCCCTGTCTGTGTCCGAGCGGGCGGTAGTGCAGCACACCTCGCACATCTATGACGAACTTGCACTGCCGCCCGGCGCGGACGATCACCGTCGCGTCCTGGCCGTCGTCCGATTTCTTTCGTCGTGACCTGTACCCAGGTACATGCCTAATCCCTGAAGTTAGGTCAATTGGCCACCAATGCGGCCGCTGCGAAAGTCTCCCTCAGACGCCTTTCCCGCGCCAAACGTCCATGGCGGAAGTGAGGAAGAAATCGTGCGCAAACGCATGAAAGTACGTAACCACCGGCGGTTTATACCGTGGACCGCGGGCGTGGCTGTGCTGGCACTTGGCGCTTCGCTCGCCGCGTCGACGCCGGCGGGCGCCTCGTCCAATACTGCAGCGACGACGTCGGCCGAGCAGGCTGCGCACATCACTGCGATTGTTCAGAAGGCCATGAAGGCCGATCATCTCAGCGTGACCATCTTCAGGGTCACTGTCGGCGGCAAGCCACTGGTCACCGGAGCGTTCGGCACGTCGATGACCGGTGTGCCAGCGACCACCGCGATGCATTTCCGCAACGGCTCAGTCGCCTTCTCCTACCTGACCACGTTGCTGATGAAATACGTGGACCAGCACAAGATCGGCCTCAACGACAAGGTCGGCCGGTGGTTGCCGAAGTTGCCCGAGGCCAACCTGGTCACCGTGAAGATGCTGGCGAATATGACCTCCGGTTACCCCGACTATGTGACCGACCCGAAGTTCATCGCGGAGTTCTACCAGAATCCATTTCATGAGTTCACCGATTCTGAACTCCTCAGCATTGCCTTTTCGCGCCACGTGTCTTTCCGGCCCGGGACGAACTGGGGCTACGCGCACACCAACATGGTGATTCTCGGCGAGATCCTCGCGAAGGTCGGCGGCAAGTCACTGGACACCCTCATACGCCAGAACGTGCTGAGCCCGCTCGGCCTGAACAACACCGTCGCATCGCAGACCGCCGCCATCCCGGAGCCGGTGCTGCATGCCTACAGTTCAGAACGACGAGATGCGCTCGGGATTCCCGCGACGACCCCGTTCTACGAAGAGTCAAGCTTCTGGAATCCGGCCTGGACAACGCCTGCCGGCGCTGCCGAGACAACCAACATCTATGACATGACGAAGACGGCTCAAGGCATCGGCAGCGGCGCCCTCCTGTCGAAGTCCAGCTACCAGGCGCAGACCGGCCCGAACCTGCTCGGCTTCGGACACCAACAGTCGGGGTGCGCCTGCATCCAACAGACGGTCAACTACAACTTCGGGCTCGGCATCGTGCGTACTGGCTCGTGGCTGGTGGAGACCCCAAGTTATGGCGGCTACGCAGCGGCGGAGGCCTACCTTCCGTCCAAGAAGATCGCCATCGCGGTGGCCATAACCTTCGCCCCACAGGCCTTCGACAAGGATGGCAACTGGTCCAACTCCAGCGACCCGATCTTCAGGGCCATTGGTGCCTACCTGGCCCCGAATGACCCGCCGCCAGGAGCGAACGCGTCGTGAATGCGCGGCGATACGCAGCGGTCCCGCTGACACTTGTGTTGTCAGCGTGGATCGCGGGCTGCAGCTCAAGTAGCAAGTCCTCCAGCCCGTCGGCGGTGGTCGCGACCACCCCCGCCGCGACCACCCCGGCGGCAGCAGCCACGACGGCCCCGGCGCCGGCCAGCCCGGCTGCGACTACCCCGGCTGCGGCGAGCGACGACGGTGTACCTCAGTACCAGCCGTCGACTGTCACCAGCAGCGAAAACGTGGGCGGAGCCAGCAAAACCGTGCTGACGACGGCCGACTCGGCGCAAAAGGTCTCGGCGTTCTACCAGGACGCACTTGCCTCGGGCGGCTGGCAGGTAAAGAAGACGACCAAGTCCGGAAGTACGGTCGAATACAAGGCCCTGAAAGGCACCTCGGCGGCAACGGTCACGATCAGCCCGGCCGGCGCGGGGGTGTCGGTCACTGTGAAGGTCATCCCGTAACTCGGTCCAGTACCTGCCGGTCAACGAAAGGAGGCACGGTGAGCGAACCGACGGTCGACCCGGCCCGCCGAGCGCGGGGAGTGGAGATGTTCGCGGAGGTGAGCGGGTTCCCGGCGCCGCAGGTGCAAGGGCCGTTCATGGAGGTGATGGTCGACCAGGTCTTCGCGGAGGTGTGGAATCGGCCGGGCCTCACCCGCAAGGAGCGTCGCTGGATCTCGCTGTCGTGTGTGGCAAGCGCTGGCATCGGCGACGCACTTGCCGTTCACGTCGGCGGAGCGCTCTCCTCAGGCGACATCAGCATTGAGGAGCTGCGGGAGTTCGTCACGCATTTCGCTGCCTATGCCGGCTATCCCAAGGCGTCGCTGCTGCACATGACCGTGGAACGCGTCTGGAGCCAGCAGCAAGGCTCATGAACCCGGTCATCCCGCGATGAGGAGCGATGAGGAGCTCCAACGGCTCACGGTCGGCGAGCGGAAACCACATAACGCCACTATCAGGCTCGAGGCCTACGACCCCGGGTGGCCCCGCCTCTTCACTCGCGAGGCCGACCGGGTGATGGCCACTCTTGGCAGTGAGGCCTTGCGCATCGACCACGTCGGATCGACCTCGGTTGCCGGGCTGAGCGCCAAGCCGATCATCGACATGCTGCTGGTCGTACCCAGCTCCGCCGACGAGCCGTCCTACGTCCCAGCTCTGGAGAATGCCGGATACGTGCTACGTATCCGCGAGCCCGCCTGGTTCGAGCACCGCATGCTCAAGGGCCCGGACACCGACATCAACCTGCACGTGTTCAGCGCCGGCACGTCCGAGATCGACAGGATGCTCCGCTTCCGTGACTGGCTGAGGGCCTGCGACGCCGACCGCGAGACCTATGAGCGAGCCAAGCGTGAGCTCGCCGCGCGTGAATGGCGGCACGTGCAGCATTACGCGGACGCCAAGACCATGGTGATCGACGAGATCCTGGGACGGGCCGGGGGGTCCTAGCCGACTGCTTCCTCGGCGATCTCGTGGGGCGGCTCCGCGCGAGCAGACCGCGGGCTCGGCTTCGGACGGCGCGGCTCGCGCACACCCGCCGACCCATCGCCGCGTTCGATCCACAGCGTGACCGTCGACCCCGGGGGAACTGTCGCGCCCGACTCGGGACTCTGATCGCTGACGACCCCGCTGGGGCTAGCGGTCAAAGGAAGCGGTGGACCGTCCGGATCCTGTCCGACGGCAACGAGCCTTTGCTCGACCAGCACACGAACGGCGTCGTCCCACGCAAGGCCGACGACATGCGGAACGCGCACGGTTGACCGGCGGCGTGACTCCCGGGCCTCTTCGACAATCTCACTCGCGACTCCAGCCATGGCCGTGTGCTGCGGAAAGGAGGATGGCGGTGGATCGAGGGAGGAGATGGGTAGGTGCTCGCGGGATATCGCCGGCGGCTCATCGAGCTCTCGCCAGCGCTCCCAGGCTGATTGCCTCGTGACGCCGAGCTTCGTGGCGATCTCGGCCCAGGACTTTCCGTGCTTGCGGGCGGTGCGCACCGCGACCAGTTCCGCCTGCTCGAGCAGATGCCGTACCAGGCCGATGTCGGCGAGGGCCTCGAGTGCGCCGGAGCCGTCGTCCGGATGACCCGGCGAGGCAGCGGGACTGTCCTGGTGCCAGCCATTGAGCCTGGCCCATGCCCGGCGGCCGGCATGCCACTGGCCCCGGTCCTTACCCACGGCGGAAGTCCATGCGTGTCAGGATAGCCTGACGTCGGGGGCATTCACACCCGCACATTCACACCCCGCACCCAGAGGAGAAGCCGTGAGCTCCATCGAGTCAGCAGCCGCAGCAGGCCTCGTCTCCGACGCCGTCGCGCGGGCGCAGGCGGACGGCGTCGGGGTCAGCGTCGCCGTCGTGGACGAGGCAGGCAGCCTGGTGGCCTTTCAGCGGATGCAAGGAGCTCCCCGCTTCAGCGCCGATTTCGCCGTCGCGAAGGCGCGTACCTCAGCGGCTTTCTCAGTGCCCACCTCGAACCTCGAGGAGCTCTACAAGGACCGGCCGGCGTTCGCGCACAGCTTCGTCGCGCAGGGCAGCTACTTCCTCGGCCGCGGCGGAATGCCCATCTTCAGCGAGGGCTCGCTGGTGGGAGCAATCGGTGTCAGCGGAGCTACCGCGCACGGCGAAGAAGTGCTGGCCATCAACGTGGTCGAGGGCGCCGACGGGTTCACCGCCGTCGCCTGAGGTCAGACCCGACGCGGCGGGGTCAGGATCGTGTCGAGCTGCTTGCGAGTGAGCGGTGCATGCGTGAACGTGCCGTCGGTTGGCCGCATCCCCCCGATCACCAGCTCCAGATGGCGTCGCCAGGCCTGCGGAGCGACTGAGGTGGTGGTCTCGATGACGCCGCGGATCGACCACAGGATCACGTTGAGGTCGGTGCTGGTCAGGTCATCGCGTACCCGACCATGACGTTTCGCATCCTCCAGCAGATCGGAGATCAGCCCGCGGGCGATCTTCACAAGTCCGTTGTCGGGACCTCTCCACAGCCGGGGAAGACACCCCGGGTTTCGCGCCTGGTAGTCGCTGGCCCCCTCCAGGAAGTATTCGAGCCCGAGACCGTCGGGGCGAAGCGCCGCCTCCCGCGCCAGCTCGATCATCGCGTCCAGCAGGTCGGTGACGAGTGCGTCTATCAGCGCGTCTTTGGTGGGAAAGCGGCGGTAAAGCGTCCCCATCCCTACCCCGGCGACGCGCGCGATCTCCTCGACTCCGGCGTCCAGTCCTTGCTCGTCAAAGACCTGGCTGGCCGCCGCGAGCAGCCGCGAGCGGTTCTCCGCCGCGTCACGGCGCAGCGGGCGCGGCGCCCCGATGGCTGGCACAGCTGGCACGGCTGCCCTCATCTCATTCGGACTCGTACCCCACCAGAGTCCCACCTGCCACCATGCCCAGCTCCCCATGCGGCAACGACTTTGCCGGCGCGTCCGGTTCGATGGCGCTCGCACGGTACTTGCTGACAGCGGGGACGAAGAACGACGCCACCGCCGCCCCGATCGCGGCGAGCGTGAGCACGAAGAAACCATGGGTGTAGCCCGACTCTTTGGGCAGCTGCCCGGAGTGCACCCCGGCGACGACGATGCTGCTCATCACCGCGGCGCCGATCGCTCCGCCGATGGTGCGGATATTGGTGTTCATGCCGCTGGCCACACCGGTCTGCTCCGGCGGGACGGCTTGCACCACCAAGCTCGACATCGACGCATACACCAGACCGAAGCCGGCTCCCTGGATGCCCATCGCGAGCAGGATCTCCCATTTTTCGCCGTGGGCAACGGTCAGCAGGACGAACGTGGCGATCGTGATCAACGATCCGGTGACCAACACGGTCTTGGCGCCGAACCGCATCGACAGCCGACCTGACCAGGTACCGAAGATGAACATCATCACGCTCAGCGGCAGCAGGATCAGTCCGGACTCGGTGATGCTGGCACCGAAGCCGTAGCCGGCAGAGGTCGGCGTCTGAACGAATTCCGGCAAGAAGGCGAGGGTCGCGTACTGGCTGACCCCGAAGAGCAGCGCTACCAGGTTCGTGGTCCACACCGCCGGGATCCGCATCATGCGCATGTCGATCAGGGGGTTGTCCGAACGAGCCTCCACCACGACCCACGCGATTCCGAGCACGACGGCCAGCAGGATCAGACCGACGACGCGGGCCGAGCCCCAACCCCAGGAAGGCGCTTCGCTGATACCGATCAACAACGCAATGAGCCAGCCTGAGAGCAGGAACGTGGCAGGCCAGTTCAGCCGGCCGGCCGTGCGCACCGGCGACTCGGGAACGAAAAAATGCGCCGCGATCATCGCGGCCAAAAGCACGATCATCGGAATCCAGAAAAGCCAGTGATAGTTCAGCGCATCCACGATCGGGCCGGCCAACACGATGCCCAGACCGGCTCCGGCGGCTGCCAGCGCGGCGATCACACCCACCGCTCCCGCGACCTTCTGCTCGGGAAATTCGTCGCGGATGATGCCGAACGAGAGTGGCAGCACGCCGCCGCCGATGCCCTGGATGACCCGGGCCACGATCATGAACCCGATGGAGGTCGCCAAGGCCGCCAGTAACGAACCAACCGCGAGCCCCAGCAGGGCCAGCACCAGCAGGCGCTCCTTGCCGTGCATGTCACCGAGGCGGCCCATGATCGGCGTGAAGATCGACGCTGAAACCAGGTAGGCCGTGAGCACCCAGGTCACGGTGTTCTGGGAGGTGTGCAAGCCGACCTGGATGGTCCCCAGCACCGGCACGACCAGTGACTGCAGCAGGGCGTAGGCAATGACCGACGTCGCGAGGACGACGAAGGTGACCTGATAGCGAGTACGCGGCGCGGCGGTGCTCATGCGTGATTCCCCAGCTATGCGGAGTGTGGACTCCGATTACCTTATACGTAGCGGAGCGGGCTCTCCGCTTCCGGCCATCTCGACGGTCGCCGGTTGACAAGCAGACCCCGAACTCGCGTAACTACTGGCACAACGCAGGCATGGACCACGGACCGTGGCGAAGCCGCAGCAAAGCCATAGCAAAGGGGCTGGCAACGTGACAGAGACCGAGATTTCCGGCGAGATTCCTGGCGTCGTCGGGGGCGAGCTGCCCGACCACGGCTTCGATTCATTGATCGAAGAGGTACGCCGTCCGACCGGCGCAGACCGCGCAGAGGTCGACGCGGCCTTCGCGCACTACCAGAAGGTTTCGGCAGATGCTGCCGCCAGCGGCAACTGGGACCAGTGGGCCGATCTCTTCACCGACGACGCGATTTACGTCGAACACCACTACGGGGTCATGCGGGGCCAGCCGGCGATCCGCACCTGGATCAAGTCGGTGATGACCGGGCCGGCAAGTCATATGGACTTCCCGGTGGTTCATTACGCCATCGACGGCGACGTGATCTACAGCTACATCCTCAACCGTTTCCTGCCGCTGGACGGCTCGCAGCCCTTCCAATTCCCCGTCGTCACGCTGCTTTGCTACGCCGGCGACGGGCGCTTCTGCTACGAGGAAGACGTCTACAACGCCACCGAAGGCGCCCGCATGATGGTCGCGCTGCAGACCTACCAGGCCTGAAACCGCTGGGCGGCGCCTTTGCGAGCGCCGCCCAGCGTGGTGCGTCAGATCCCTACTGGTACGTCTTCACCGAGGTGACGTTCTTGGGGTCACAGTTGTAGACGTCGGAGTTGGGGTTGGTGACCTTCTTGTCATAAACCCAGCCCGTTGGCGTGAGCCGTACGACCAGCCAGCACTTGTTCACCTGCGGGTGGATCGGGTCGAGATTGGTGGGGGGATAGAGCCCACCGCCGGTCCACGCCGTCTCCGCCGCGGCCTTCTGCAGGACGCACTCAGACGTCAGGTTCGATCCGCAGGCCGTCGCTTCCTTTGCCCACAAAGCCCAAGCGCTGTAGGACGATGCGGTGAAGTCCGTGAAGCGCGGATTGGAGACGGCAGCCTTCAGCTGCGACTTGACCTGGGCCAGCACCGGGTACTGGTCGCTGAGCTCGAACGGCAGGTGGGAGAACCCTACGTAGACCGGCGGGAACTTGTTCGCCGCGGCAGCCTGCACCGACTGCGGCGTGTAGAACTGCACGCTGAACAGAATGAATTGCGGCGTCCAGCCCACGTTGTTCATCGCCTGGATCTCCGGTGTCGGGTCTTGACCCTGGACCTCATCCAGACCGATGGTTCCGGCGCCCTTGAGTTGCTCCATGTAAGGGCGGAAGTTGTCGACCAGCGGGGGCTTCTCCTGGACGGCTGTCACCTTGATGCCGTTGTCCGTCAGCGACTGCGCAATCCGCTTGCCCTGCGGGATGAGTGAGGCAAGCGTGCTGCTTCCGACACCGACGCCGCCCTGCTTGGAATCGGGGTAGGCCTCGGTCAGCAGGCGCAGCGGTCCGTACGGGTACTGCGTGGGGTTCGAGGGGACGACGCTGACCTGATACTTGGACGTCGCCGCCTCGGGCGACACGGTGTAGGAGTAGATGTCGCCAAGCTTGCAGCCCTCACGCGGCTTGACCCCGGCGCTGTCGAACGCATTGCCGTTGCCCACCAGCATGAAGTCCTTCTGGCATGCGTCGGTCATGGCCTGGCCGACGTTGAAGAGCTTGGCATCCCACTTGTCGACCACGATCTTGCGGCCGTTGATGCCGCCCGCGGCGTTGCACCACTTGGAGAAGGCATCGGCCGTATCGAAGAACTCCTGCTCCAGACCGGGCGCGGCAGCTGCTCCGGGATCGGCGGTGGTGCCGACGTGGATCTCGCTGTCGGTCACCCCGCGAGCGGTCGCACCCTTGGCATCGCCAGGACCGCAAATGCCTTTGAGCGTCCCGAAGTCGCCGGCCGAGGCCGAGGCCGTCGCGGCCGATGACGAGGGCGCCGCCGCTGTGGCACCTCCGCCCGTCGGCACATTGGACGAGCGTCCGCAAGCGGTGGTGACCCCCACCGCCGCAACGGCGAGCAACACAGCCAGCTTTATGGGCGTGCGAGCACGACGAAATTGCATGCATTCTCCAGTAATTGCAGCGTGATCACGGGAACCCGCCCGTACGCAGGCGGATGCCGACCGATCGCCTCCAGACCGCGAATCTAGATCGGCGTTCTAGTCAACCTTCGGAACGTAACAGCGCACATACCCGACAAAGCCGTCATGTGAGATTGGCCTCAACAATTGCATGCTTCACACAACGGAATCGCCCACGGACAGCGCGAATCGACGAGCCCGGCAGCGGTTACCGGCCGTATCCGGAGACGGAGTGCATGCCCCCGTCAACCGGGATGGTCGCTCCGTGAACGTTCGAGGCCTCGTCGCTCGCCAGGAATACGGCAGCAGCGGCCACCTCGTCCGCTTCGGACATCCGCCCACTCGGTACGCCGGCGACCATGCCTTTCAGCTGATCTTGGATCGGCTCGGACCACTCGACGACCGTGGGGCCGGGAGCCACGGTGTTGACCCGAACCCCGTGCGGCCCGAATTCCGCCGCCCAGGACGTCGTCAATGAATGCACGGCCGCTTTGCTGGCGCCATACAGAGCAGCGCTGGCCATGCCCGTCGTGCCGTTGATGGATCCGACGTTGACCACCACCCCGCCGCCGCGCTCGATCATGGCCGGCACCACAGCCGCCGTGAGCAGAAAAGGCACCTTGATATTGAGCTCCAAGACGCTGTCGACAAGCTCGGCCGCAGTGCCGATCGTCGAGCCGCCCGGCACCAGAAACGCGGCGTTGTTGACGAGGACATCGAGCTGGCCACCGGCAGCCGCAATTGCGTCCGCGACAAAGTCAGCGATGGTCGATCCGCCGGAGCTCAGATCCGCCGCGACGAATTCCGCCTGTCCGCCCTTGGCCCGGATTTCCGCGACGACTGACGCCCCCAAGTCGGAGCGCCGACCGGTCACCACTACTCGTGCACCCTCCGCAGCGAAGGCGACGGCGATGGCGCGCCCGATTCCGCTGGTCGAGCCGGTCACCAGCGCGCCGCGTCCCGCAAGCCGATTGCTCATCGTTCTCCAGTCTTTGGACTCTTCGGTCCATTAACCGTACGCGAGTCTGGACTCTGCGGTCCAGTATCGGCGTTAGAGTCAGCGGGTGGTCACCGGACTGACGAGCAAGGGCGCAGCGACTCGACGAAGAATCGTCACCGCCTCCGCCGAGCTCGTGCGAGAGCAGGGAGTCGAGCACGTCTCCCTGGACGACATCCGAGCGGCGACGGCCACCAGCAAGAGTCAGCTCTTCCACTACTTTCCGCTGGGGCGCTCAGACCTGATGCTGGCCGTAGCCCAACACGAAGCGCAGCAGGTCCTCGACGACCAGCAACCCTTCCTGGATGAGTTGGGGCCAGCGGGCAGCTGGGCGGCCTGGCGCGACGCCGTCATCGCCAAATACGAGAAGCAGGGCAGCCACTGCCCGCTGAACGCACTCACCCGCCAGCTCTCGCCGAGCAATCCTGGGGTCGCCCCGCTGGTCGCGCAGCTGCTCGCGGACTGGCACGCCCGAATCGCCGCCGGGATCAGTCGCTCACGGGAGACAGGCAAGGGCCGACCCCAGGATGACGACGCTGCTCTCGACCCCGCACAGGCTGCGGCCGTCATCCTGGCGGCAATTCAGGGCGGTGTCGTGCTGCTGCAGGCCACCGCCGACTCATCCTTCCTGCGCACCGCGCTCGACACCGCGCTGCAAGCTGTCTAGGGGCGCCCCATTGATCTTTGATGCCTGGCCGTCAGAGATCATCGACACATGAAGGTGCCCCCCACCGCCTGGAGCAGGCTGCACAGCCTCGTCCTCGAGCGCATCTTCCAGCTCCCACCGCCAGACACCCGGGACGTGAGTATCCGGCGTGACGTCGCAGTCCCGATGGACGACGGCGCGATCCTGCTGGCCGATCACTACGCCCCGCGTCCCCTGCGCGTCGGCGCGCAGGCGCCTCCCGTCGTCCTGGTGCGCAGCCCCTACGGGCGGCGGGGAGTGTTTGCGCTGGTTTACGGCCGGGTGATCGCGGAGCGCGGTTTCCAGGTCTTCATCCAGAGCTGCCGGGGAACCGCCGGGTCGGGCGGTGAATTCGTCCCGCAGGCCAACGAGCAGCGCGACGGCCTGGCAACCCTGCGCTGGATACGCCAGCAGCCCTGGTGCAACGGCACTATCGCGACCAGCGGGATGAGCTACCTCGGCTACACCCAGTACGCGATGGCGACCCACCCCGACAGCGAAATCGCCGCTCTCGCGTTGCAGGTCACGATGGCCGATCTGGGTGAGACGGTCTTCGGCAGCGGCAGCTTCAGCCTCGCCAACAGCCTGGGCTGGGCACGTTCGGTCACGCTGCAGGGCTCGAAGCTTGGCAGGCTCAAGCTGCTCGGTTCGAACTCGCTGGCCGCCGGGTTGGAAACCGTTCCACTCACGGCGGGCGACCAACGGGCCATCGGACGCACCGTCGGCTGGTACCAGGACTGGCTCGCCAATCCCTCGCCAGGCTTGGAGTACTGGCGCCAGCAGTCACATCGGGACGCCATCCCGGCCATCACGGCACCCATCTCGATGCTCACCGGCTGGTATGACCTCTTCCTGCCATGGATGCTCGCTGATTACGCGACTCTGGTGGCCGCCGGCAACGCTCCGCAGCTGACCATCGGACCGTGGCGGCACGGGTCTCCGGGCCAAGGCCGCCGGATGCCCCAGACCACGATCCCTTTCCTGCGCGAGCATCTTCTCGGCGAAAAATCGGACCGCCGGGCGCCCGTAAACGCCTACGTCACCGGCGAACAGCCTGGCTGGCGCGATCTCCCCGGCTGGCCACCGCCCACCCAGGACGACGAATGGCAGCTGATACCCGGTGGCCTCAAGCAAGGACCCTCTGAAGCGACCGTTGGGAACGGCACCACGGCATTGCGCTACGACCCGGCGGATCCGACGCCCGCTCTCGCCGGACCGACGCTCGCAGGCCGCAAGCCCGTCGTGGACAACGCGACCCACGAGCTCCGGGGCGATGTCCTCACTTTCACCAGCCTGCCGCTCACGCACGTCATCGAGGTCGCCGGCGTCCCCGAGGTCGAGCTCCGGATCAGCGCGGATGCCCCGGACCACGACATCTTCGCCCGCATCTGCGATGTCGATCCGCAAGGACGGTCCTGGAACGTGGCAGATCGCCTGGTACGGCTGGACTCGGGCCACACCTGCGGCGCGGATGGGGTCCGTACCGTCCGCCTTCAGCTGTGGCCCTGCTTCCATCGCTTCGGCCCCGGACACCGGCTACGGCTCCAGATCAGCGGCGGAGCGCATCCCCGCTACTCACGTAACCACGGAACCGGCGAGCCGCTGGGGACCGCAACGGCGATGAAGGCGGTGACGATCACGGTCCACCACTCCGGCAG
>CAVTTQ010000006.1:0-54504 GCA_963737695.1 uncultured Actinomycetota bacterium | reverse complement strand
AACGCCGACTTCGGGCGTTACACCGTCGTCGCCCGCGAGTACGCGGCCACCAACCCCAACGCCTGGTTCTACAAGCGGCCTATCACCCTTGAGGACCACCAGAACTCGCGGTGGATCGTCGAACCGATCCTGCGGTTGCTGGACTGCTGCCAGGAGAGCGACGGGGGCGTCGCGTTCGTGCTGACCTCACCCGCGCGGGCCCGCGACCTTGCTCAGCCACCGGCTCTGATCGCGGCCGCCGCCCAGGGCAACACCATCCAGGGCGACACTTTGTTCAACTACTACAACCCCGACACCACACGCTTCCCCGAAGCCGAACACGTCGCGCGCCAGCTGTGGGCCACCGCCGGCATCGGGCCGAAGGACGTCGACGTCGCGATGATCTACGAGAACTTCAGCCCGGTCGTCTTCTACCAGCTCGAGGCGTACGGCTTCTGCGGCTACGGCGAGGCGAAGGACTTCATCGCCGACGGCCACATCTCCCCCGGCGGCTCGCTGCCGGTCAACACCAACGGCGGCCTGCTCGGGGAGGCATACATCCACGGGCTGAACAACATCAGCGAGGCCGTACGTCAGATCCGCGGCACCGCGGTCAACCAGGTCGCCGGCGCCGAGTACGCGCTGGCTGCCGCCGGTCGCAGCGCCGTCCTGCTCTCGAAGGAGACCGCATGACCACAGCACTGACCGCCGAACCCGAGACGCCGCTGCGGCTGATCTCCGCCGACGACCACGTCGACCTCAACCACGACACGGTGAAGGGCTACCTGGACCCAAAGTTTCATGGCCCGTACGACGAAGCCGTCGCCGCGCTCGGCTCCTCCATGAACAGCATGGCGACCGTGTCGGCCAACCAGCGCTGGCGCGAGCAGAACGGGCTCGCCCCCCTCGATGCGCAGGAGGTCGGTCGGCGCCGGCACCGGGCCAACGAGCGGCCCGGCCACACCGACCCGGTGGCACGGCTGCGCGACATGGACCAGGACGGGGTCGAGGCGTCGTCCACGTACTGCGAGGTCAGCGCTTTCCGCTACCTCTACACAATCAAGAGCGGCTGGAAGGAGTCAACGCGAGCGTTCAACACTGCCCTCGCCGCCTTCGCCTCCACTGACCCGAAGCGCCTGATCGTCTCCTACCAGATCCCGATCCACGACGTTGACGCCGCCGTCGCGGAAGTGCGTTGGGCCGCAGAGCAGGGCTGCAAATCACTGCAGCTGCCGGTCTATCCGGCCGAGCTCGGACTCCCCGACTACTGGGACACCCGCTACGACCCGCTGTGGGCCGCGATCAGCGACACCGGACTGCCTATCTGCTGCCACATCGGGATCAACACGTCGCTGGAGAACCTGGCCAAGCGTGACCCCACACCCCAGAAGGGCATCTTCGTCCCGCTGGTCGGGCTGACCACGGCTGAGGCGTTCGGCATGTGGATCATGGGCGGGGTCTTTGAACGCTTCCCGGATCTCAAGGTGGTCTTCGTCGAGCCCGGTCTCGGCTGGGTGTCGTGGTGGCTCTACATCGTCGACGACATGGCCAGCCGGCAGGGCTACGAGTACCCGGCGATCACCGGGCTGCCGAGCGACACCTTCCGGCGCAACGTCTTCTTGACGTTCATCGACGAGCCAGACGCGATCCGCCACGCCCACGACCGGCTGGGCATCGAGAACATCCTCTGGTCCTCCGACTACCCCCACCCGGTCTCGAGCTGGCCGCACTCCCAAGAGGGCGCGCGGCGGATCGTGCAAGACGCCACCCCCGAGGAAGCCGCGCTCGTGCTGCACGGCAATGCCACCCGGGTCTGGAACCTCTGACCACACGAGGAAAATCCGCCGAAAGAAAGGCCGTCACGTGCACTTCGACACCTTGATCAAGAACGGCCTGCTGGTCGACGGCACCCGGCTACCGCGCCGCCGCGCCGACGTCGGGATTACCGGCGGCCGGGTGGTGCGGATCGGGCAGCTGGACCGGGCGACAGCCGACCGGGTGCTCGACGCCGCCGGCCTGGTCGTCGCGCCGGGCTTCGTCGATCTGCACACCCACTACGACGCGCAGGTCTTCTGGGACCCGTACTGCTCCATCTCGAGCTGGCACGGCATCACCTCCGCCGTGATCGGCAATTGCGGGTTCGGCTTCGCGCCCGTGCGACCTGACGAGCGCGACAAGGCGATGCGCTCGATGACCCGGGTCGAGGCAATCCCGTACGCGTCGATGCAGGCCGGCATGCCGTGGACCTGGGTGACCTTCCCGGAGTTCCTCGACGCGCTGCAGGCGACCCCCAAGGGCATCAACATCCTGCCGTACGTGCCGGTCGGACCGCTGCTGGCCTGGGTGCTCGGCTACGAGGACGCGAAAGCCGGCCGGCTGCCCACCGACGCAGAGCACGCCGAGATGGCCCGCCTCCTGCACGAGGCGATGGACGCGGGGGCGAGTGGATGGTCGGCGCAGCGGCTGCTGCCCTCGGGCGGGTCAGCTGTGCAGCGCGACTTCGACGGCACGCCGATGATCACCGACGTGATGCACGACGAGACCTGCTACGTGCTCGCCGACGTGCTGCGCGAGCGGGGCCAGGGCTTCATCCAGATGACGCTGCAGAGCGGCGATCCGAAGCATGACGCGGCCCACTACGAGCAGCTGGCCATCCGCAGCGGCCGTCCGGTGCTCTACAACGTGGTGATCGCCCATGACGACAATCCCAACATCCACCGCGGTGCCCTGAAGTGGCTGAAGTCGTGCCGCGAACGGGGCATTCCGGTGTACGGACAGGGCCTGACCACCGACGCCGGCTACACCTTCACGTTCGAGGATTGGAACCTGTTCGACGACATCGAGGCCTGGGCCGAGGCGACGACCGGCACGCTCGACGAGAAGCTCGAGAAGCTGTCTGACCCGCGCCGCCGCGAGGAGTTGCGGCGCAACCGGCCGCGTACGACGACCGGTCCGATCGAGGGCATCACCGTGCTGGGTCCGCGTACCCCTGAGACCAAGCCGTTCGAGAATCTGACCATCGGCGAGGTCGCCGAGCAGCTCGGCAAGGACCCGATCGACGCGCTCATCGACATCGCGGTCGCCGACGATCTGGCCACCCTGTTCTTCGCCAACCCGCCGAACGTCTCGCTCGTGCATCTGAAGGAAATCGTCGACGACCCGTATGTCGTGCTCGGCGTCTCAGACGGCGGCGCGCACACCAAGTTCCTCACCGCGGGGCGCTACCCGACCGAGAGCATCATCAAGATGGTCCGCGAGAACGACATGCTCAGCCTCGAGGACATCCACTGGCGGCTGTCGGCGCTGCCCGCGGCGGTGGCCGGCTTCACCGATCGCGGCGTCATCCGCGAGGGAGCGCCGGCCGACATCGTCGTCTACGACTTCGAGAATCTCGAGGTGCTGCCGAGCGAGATCGCGTACGACCTGCCGGGCGGTGAATGGCGCCGTGTGCAGCGGGCCAAGGGTTACCACTACCTGCTGGTCAACGGAGAGATCGTGGTGCAGGACGATCAGGAGACAGGCGTCTATGGCGGTGCGTTGCTGCGCCGGCGCGACGCCGTGAACACTGGTCAGCCGGCACTGACTGGCGTCTGAGGTCAGCCGCCGGCCCTGGCCTGGATCAGCAGGCTGAGCGCCTCGGCCAGCAGCTTCGGGTGGTCGGGCAGGTAGTTGAATTTCGGCGTCGTAGTGGTGTCCCACGGCTGGGTGCCAAGGATCACCTCGCTGATCGAAAGCCCCCGCAGGACGTGGAAAATCAATGAACGGATCTCCGGATCGTCGGCACCGGATCCGGCCAGCACCTGACCCATCAACCGGTCGAGCTCGTTGCGGACGGGCATGTTGATGCGCTGCAGGTTCTCGTGGGTGCGTTCGGACGTGCGCGGGTCGTGCGCGAGGTTGAGCTGCACCTCGTTGAACGCCACGAAGCTCGGCTGGCCGTAGTAGGCCGCCAGGATGTCGAAGAGTTGCTCCAGCCGTTTCGGCAGCGTGCCGGCGTCGACCGTGGCCGCCGACAGCGTGTCCTGCAGCCGGCTTGCAGCGTGCTCCAGCACGGCGAGCATGAGATTTTCCCGGGTGCCGAAGTAGTACTGGATGACGCCCCAGGTCAGGCCGGCCCGTTCCGCGATCGCGTTGGTGCTGGCGCGGTAGAAACCCTGCTCGAGGATGCAAGCGACGGCAGCGTCGATCAGCCGCTGCCGGGTCTCAGGCTCACGCGCACCCGCCGCCGCTGCCACCACACCCCCGGGTTCCCACGCTCGGACCGCCTATGCACTGATCATCGCAGGAGCGTGTGCCGCTTGGGCCCAGGCGGCCGCATCTCGACAGGAGTCCTAGAAATCCTGGGCGGCCAGTAGCAGCGCGGCGAGCGGCTCGAGAGTGGCCACGAGCTCACCGAGTTCGTCCGGTTCGAGGCTCTCGTAGGGCTTCGCCGCGAGGTCGTCGGTAAGCGACTCGACTCGTTGTTTGACGCCGCGTCCCACTTCGCTCAGCTCACCGTCATCCCCGATCAGGCCTCGACCCCGCATCCCGTCGATAACGGCGGCGAGCTGCGCCGCCGGCAGGTGGTGGATGCGTCCGAACTTCTGCGCCGGCAGGCCCATGTCGAGGGCGAGAAGAACGTGAGCCTCGAGTCCGCCAACACCCTCGATCATCAGGGCAGCGATATGCCCGTCGCCGCGATGCTCGCGCAGCAAGGAAGCGGCATGAAAGAGGACTGTCACCGCATCGCCGGGGATCGAGATCGCGCGCAGCGCGGCATACATCGGCCGGCCCTCGAAGGGTGCGCTAGTCGCCGCCTTGAGCAAAAGGTCGGCAGCGCGGGCGAAGGCGGGAGTTTCGACGTGATCGCCGAGGATCCGCCGGAGCGCGTTCGCACAACCCAGCCGACGAGCCGCGATCGCCGCTTCAGGTGTGGTGGTACGCCACACCTTCGGAATGTGGCGAGCCACCTCGCCGGGAGCGAAGTTGTAGAACAGGGCATCCACCACCTCCGCAGGGGCGAGGCCCAGCGGCGCCGCCCGTCCGGCGAAGTAGGTATCCCAGTAGTTGGTGAAACCCAAGGCGAACATCGCTTCGTTGGGTTCATCGGCTGAGTAAGGGATCACACCGATTGGCTCGACCAGCTCGAACATCCGGCGAGCCATCGCACTCATGGTCACTCCCCCGCTCTTGGCCCGTACCCCTCGCGGGCACTCTCGGCGTCTTGGACGATTTCGCGCTGCCAAACTCATCGCACAACCCTCAGGAGGACTGCACGGCTCGGCTCGAAGAAGCAGCAGATCGCCTGGAACTACGTTCACTCGTGGATGCGTATGCCTTCGCCGCCGATCGACGAGATCGCGACGGCTTTCGCGGGTGTTTTCACACCTTCACCGGGTGCCCATCGTGAAGGTAGCCAGGATCGTGCCGTTGCTCGCCCGGCAGCCCACCTCGGAATCCTTAACAGGGGCGCCCATCGCCACGTTCGTGGTGGTGGTGTGCAGCGTGATTATCGTCGCGCCCGATACGGCCGCACACTTCCGTCGGAATGCTGTGTAAGAACCGCCTCGCGTCAAGGTCACCACGATGACCACCAAGGCCGTCGTCAGTGCAAGCGCAACACCCACCACGACAAGACGCTGCCGATGCGATGCCTTCGCGCGGACCGACCCCATTCCATCGATCCTGGCGGGATCGGACTCCGTTGCGCAACGCGTCGGCGCGGACCTGATTCCCCACGCTTGACGCATTCCGATATCGGAATATGATTTCGCCATGGCACGAGCAGCGACGACGTCGGACGTCTTCAACGCGATCGCCGAGCCGCAGCGCCGCCAGATCCTGGTGCTGCTGCGGGCCGGTGAGCGGCCGGTGACCGAGCTGGCCCAGGAGCTTGGGATGACGCAGCCGGGAGCGTCCAAGCACTTGCGGGTGCTCCGGGAGGTCGGGCTGGTGCGGGACCGCAAGGCAGGCAAGCAGCGCCTGTACGACCTTGACGCCCGCGGGCTGCGGCCGGTTCACGAGTGGACCGGCGGGTTCGAGCGGTTCTGGAACGAAAGCTTCGACCGGCTGGACGAGTACGTGCAGGACCTCAAGCAGGCAAGGCAGGAGAAGTAGCTGATGAGTGCAACAGGAGGAGCGCCGCCGCAGTCCGCGACGGCCGATCGCGAGATCGTGATCTCTCGGGTCGTAAGCGCCCCACGGGAGCTGGTGTTCGAGGCGTTCACCGAAGTTCGGCACCTGTCGCGATGGTGGGGACCGGAGGGGTTCACCACCACCACGCGGGCGTTCGCGTTCCGCGTCGGCGGGGAGTGGGACTTCGTCATGCACGGACCGGACGGGACGGACTACCAGGAGTGGATCCTCTACACAGCGATCGCCCCGCCGGAGCGGATCGCGCTGCTGCACGGTGAGTACCGCGACGACCCGAACGCTTTCGAGTCGGTCTTGACGTTCACTCCCGACGGCGCGGCGACCCGGATTGAGATGCGCACGGTGTTCCCTACCAAGGCGCTGCGCGACGAAGCAATCGAGAAGTACCACGCCATCGAGGGCGGGCAGCAGACCCTGGGCAACCTGGCTGCCTATGTCACCGAAATCGTTCAGAACGGAGCCGAATCCTGATGGCCGGGAAGGTGTTTTTCAGTGTGTCGATGTCGCTGGACGGGTTCATCGCACCGGGGTCCCTCGGGGAGCTGATGGGCCAGCAGTGGATGGAACTGCAGCAATGGATCTTCCCGCAACGGTTCTTCCGGGAGAACCTCAAGCTTGGCGAGGGGGGCGAGGAAGGGCCCGACAACGACATCGCGCGGGAGACGTTCGAGCGCACCGGCGCCAGCGTGATGGGCAAGCGCATGTTCGACGCCGGCGAGCAGATGTGGCCGGAGGAGGCGCCGTTCCATACGCCCGTCTTCGTCGTGACGCATGAAAAGCGGGACCCTTGGGAGCGGCCGGGCGGGACCACCTTCCACTTCGTCAACGACGGCATCGAATCCGGGCTCGATCAGGCGCGCGCGGCCGCCGGGGACCGGGACATCCGCATCGCGGGCGGCGGCGAGACGATCCTGCAGTACGTGAACGCCGTTCTGATCGACGAGTTCACGATCGCGCTCTCACCCGTGCTGTTCGGCTCCGGAATCCGTCTGTTCGAAGGCGTGGACGCCGGCCGGGTGGTGCTGGAGCCGGTCCGCACAGAGCCGACGCAGCGGGTGACCCATCTGACGTACAGAGTGCGGGAGCGGTAACGCCCAACCAGACTCAGCAGCGTTTTGGTGAGCCACTCATATATCAGGTGAGCGAGTGGCGGATCTGCCCGATGGCCAAGTCAAGGGCTGCCTCGAGGGGTGCGACGTCGCGTTTGGCTTGCGTCAATAGCAGTCCACCTTGCAAGGCAGCGAGGGTCGCGAGCGCGAGCTGATCGACGTCGGTGTCAGAACGAAGCTCACCTCGATCACGCATGCGTTCGAGCCCATCCCGGATCGGGGCTTCCCACCGCTCGAAACCGGCGGCAAGGGCGGTTCGTGCCGGCTCATCGGACTCCGCGAGTTCGGCCGACAGGGAGCCGAGGGGGCAGCCACCTTCGCAGTGGCGTTGCCGTTGTAGGTCGACGAGCATGTCGCGCCACTGCTGGAACGCAGCCAGGGAGTCGAGCTCATCGAGCAGCGGGCGCTGGCCATCGATGATCTGGTTGGCTTGGTGCTCGATAACGGCGTGGACGAGCGCGTTCTTGTCGGCAAAATAGTGGTACAGCTGCGAGTTGCTGACCCCCGCAGCGGCCAGGACGTCCTCGTTGCTGGTGCCGGCGACGCCGTGGCGAAACATCAGCTCAGCTGCAGCTTCGACAATCCGCGCCCGGGTGGCGAGTCCCTTGCGAGTCAGCCGCCCGGCGAGTGCGTTCCCGGTGGTCACGATTGAATCCTACGTTTTCTGGCTTTGACAAGCCAGAACTGACGTGAGCACTATTGGCTTGTCCAGGCCAAAACTACGGAAGCGGCTCATATGTCCCCCAACGACTTCACCCCCTCCACTGCGCTGGTCACCGGCGCCACCAGCGGCATCGGCCGTGCGACCGCGATCGCTCTGGCCGCATCGGGTATTCACGTCGCCGTCGCGGGTCGCGATGAAGCCCGCGGCAACCAGGCCACGGCCAGCATTCGTGAGGCGGGCGGACGGGCCGAGTTCGTTTACGCCGACCTGCGGGATGCCGCATCGGCGACCCAGCTCGCCCGGGCGGCCGAGGAGGCACTCGGCCACGTCGACATCCTGATCAACAATGCCGGCACGAGCGCGTTCGGCCCGACGACCGAGACCACCGAGGCCGCGTTCGACGAGCTTTTCGCGCTCAACGTCAAGGCGCCGTATTTCCTCACCGCCGCCCTCGTGCCCGGCATGATCGAGCGCGGCGCCGGCGTCATCGTCAACGTCTCAACGATGGTCGCCGAGTTCGGCCTCGACGGCATGGCGCTCTACGGCTCCACCAAGGCGGCACTAGAGCTACTCACCAAATCTTGGTCGGCCGAGTTCGGCGGCAAAGGCATCCGCGTGAACGCCGTCGCCCCCGGGCCCATCAGCACCGAAGGCACCGAAGGCATGCGCGAAGCCCAGGGTTACTTGGCCTCACTCGCACCGGCCAAACGACTCGGCACCTCGGATGAGATCGCGTCGGCCATTGCTTACCTCGTCTCGCCCGGAGCGGCCTTCACCAACGGCGTCGTGCTTCCCGTGGATGGGGGCAGGGTCGCGGTCTGAGTGCGCCCCCGGCGAGCGCTGGACGCAATGGGATCAGGTCCAGGGGTTGCCTCTTCGCCGGTGACACGCCGACCGAGGCCGGTGAAAAGGCAACCCCAGTAGGCGATTACGGCCTTTGTCACCGCATACGAAACCGCCGAGTCCGGCCGCTCAGTGACAGCGGCCGGACTCGGCGATTCCTCTGCGGCTATTGACCATTGAATGCCGAGCTGTACGTCGCCGGCGGGTATGGAGCCCCCGTGACTCCCGCTGCGTACGGCGAAGGGGTCCCGACTGGATACGGCGTGGTGCTGCCCGCGGGGTACGCGGTCGGTGGGGTGTGCGGTACTGGCGGTACTGGCTGTACTGGAGGTGCCGTTGGCGCCGAGAACCGGGCCGCCTGAGCGAGTCGGGCACCCCACTGCTGCGGCGGGGCGGCGACGACGGCCTGCTCGACGACGTCACCGGCCAAGGCGTAGCCCAACAGGAGCAGGGCACTGAGCATGTCGACCAGCGACTGAGCGGCCCCATTGCTGGCGACGAAGTCGTTCAGCCCGTGCAGGGTCGCGGCGATGATCAGGCCGATCGCTATCAACCAGCCCTGGTTGAACACCACACCGGTGAAGGTCGGCTGGCCGGCCTGCCGGGCCCGCTGCACGGCCAGGCCGATGAAGTAACCGGAGACGCCGGCCCACAGCATGTGGTTGAGCGGGTCCGTGATGAGGCGCATGAAGATCATCCACGAGACGCTGTAGGCGCCTCCCTCCCCGTGGAAGGCCAGGTTCTGGCTGCTGACGATGTAGGCCACGCCTTCAGCGCATCCGAACACGACGCCTGAGACGGTGCCGAGGAAGAGCCACGTCTTCGGCTTCATATCGAGCAGCTCGCTCGCCCGGGCCGGGATGAACCGCAGCACCAGTGCCAGCGCCGCCAGTAACGGAACGATCTTGGCGAATTCCTCGCTGCCACCGACCCCGATGATCGACTCGAAAAGGTTGCTGGTGTTGCTGGGCAGCCGGGTCTCCAGCCAGATGGCGATAGGTGTGCCGGTGACGAGGGCGATGAGAGCGACGACGGCGACAGGCAGGGGCCGCACCCGAGGCCGGACGAGCAGCCACATGACGACCAGCCAAGCCAGACCGAAGTAGCCGACGAAAGGCCAGTCGAGCCACTTCAGATCGTGAATGAGGTTCGACTGACCCCCGCTGCCGTCGGAGGAGTCAACCGGCCGGAGCTGCTGATTGATCAGCCATCCCGCCATGAGCGGGTAACCGACCATGGCTGCGAAGAAGAGGCTGCTCCGCCGGCGCAGGATCGGCGAGCGGAACCAGTACCGGAGGGGCAGTGCCAATCGAACGATATTGGTGGACGAATTGGGCGTGTTCATCAGAGGTCTCCTTGGATGCGAAGCGGTCGCAGTCGGTGGTTTGGGGCCGCGATTAGTGCGGCAGCGGGGCGCTGTTGAAGTCGGCCTTGAGAGTGCTGGCGCTCGCGCCGGAGAAGAGCACGATCATGTTCGGAAGGTCGGTGAAGGTGGCGAATACCGTGCTCGGGTTGTTGGTGAAGACGACCTGGCCGACCGGAGTCGTGTTCGATCCCTCGGTCCAGGTGTCGACCTCGGCGCCGTCGGACTGGGCCTGGCTCACCAGATTGGTCACACCGGTGCTGTCGCTCGCCTCGACGACCTCGACCGTGCTGCCGTCAGACTCGGTGCAGACCACCTCGGCGGAGATGCCACTGCCCGGGGTCGCGTTGTCGCAGGTGGCGCTCTGCCATGCGTCGCCCGAGCCCGGCGCGGTGCCGATCAGAGCACTGAACGCGGTGAAGTCGGTCGGGTAGGAGGAGGCGCTGGAGCCGCCCTGGGTGCCAGAACCCTGCGTCCCGGAGCCCTGGGTGCCCGAGCCGCCCTGCGTTCCGGAGCCACCTTGCGTTCCAGAGCCCTGGGTGCCCGAGCCGCCCTGCGCTCCGGAACCACCCTGGGTTCCCGAACCACCTTGGGTGCCGGAACCACCCTGCGTGCCAGAGCCGCCCTGGGTGCCCGAAGGAGTGGTGGTCGTGACCGCCGGCTTCGGGTGGTGCTGGTGGGTGTTGTACCAGTAGTAGCCGCCACCGACGAGGAGCGCGGCCGCCAGCACCGCGCCGATTCCGCGGTTGGTGGCGCTGGTTGCCGGCGGGGCCGGCACGGGGTTGGTAGGCACCTGGTGAGTCGGAATCTGGCTCATCGGCACCTGATACATCGCCGCCTGGTCGGTGGGGAACGGGTTCATCGGGACCTGGTACATGGGGACCTGGTCGGTGGGGGTCTGGTTCGTGGGAGGGAGGGTGGTGGTCATCGCGGGCTCCTTGGATGGGGTGGAAGCTGACAGGACTCAGCCTCTGCGCCACGGCGCTTCCCCAGCAGGGCGAGAACCGTGGGTTCTTCTGCGCGACATTGCCCACTGCGGGTGGGTAGTCCCACCCACACGCGCCGTCCGTGTATTTCCGGCAGACCCTGCCCGGGCGGCGTCTGCGATCTACGCTTCGCTCGTGCAGGTGTCCGGCGAGCGACGGGCCCGTGACGCGGCCGAGCGCACGGGTGCTCTGGTGTTCGCCGGCGCCCGGATCGGGCAATTGGCCTTCTCCGCCTTCATGATCGCCAACGATCGCCACCGGGTCCGGTCGCCGCTCGTCCAAGCGTCGGTGTTCGGCGGTCTGATACTCGAAACCTCATGGCTGCTGCGCCGCATGTATCGGGCCAGCGCGTACGACGATCGAACCGGCCTGTGGCTGGACGCGGCCGCGAGCGCGTCGGCGCTGTTCGTCTCCCAGCGCGGGCTGGGGCCGGCCGCCGCCCCTTGGGTCAAGAACGTCGCCATCGGATCGGTGATCGGCTCACTGACCACCGGGGGGCCGGTAGATGCTGCGGGGGCGACCGCACTGGTATGCGGTGCCGGCCTGGCCGCAGCGACTCGATCGACTGGCCGCGATGCCCACGTCTCCGGCTTGGCGCTCGCGGTCAACGACACGATCAGCTGGGTCGGCATGGGTCTGGCCGCTCGCGCCTACCTCCGCTCGCATCGCCGCTCGGCCCAACTGCAAGACGAGGCCACCGAACTCGCGGTCGAGCGGTCAGCAGCCGCCGAGGCTCAGGACGAGCGCAGTCGTCAGCACGAGCTGCTGCACCGGGTGACCATCGGCGTGCTGCAACGCCTCGCCGCTAGCGAGACCCTCGAGCAGGCGCAGGCGATCGCGCGTAGCGAAGCAGCCCGGCTGCGTTACGCGCTGCGCAGCGGCGGTCGACCTGCGGAGGGGCTGGAACAGATCCTGATCGGCGCAGCCGAAAGGGTGCGGACCCAAGGCCTGTCAGCCGAGATGCTCACCACCGAACTCGACGCCGTCATCGAGCCTGCGCTCGCGTCGTTGCTCGGCCGTGGTGTCGAGTCGGCTCTCGAATGCGCCCTCCTGCTTGGCGCAGCGCACGCAGCAGTGGTGCGCGTCCGATCCGAACCGGCAGCCGTCATCGTGACGGTTCGTGATCACGGCCGCGGCTTCGACACCGGCCAGCCGAACGACTACGCGCAGGCGTTGCAAGAGATTGCCGATCAGCTCGCCGAATCGGATGTCGCTATGTCCGTGTGGTCCGAACCGGGCGAGGGGGTGCGGGTCACGATCGCCGCACCACTGCCGATCACCGCGCCGCTGCCGACCGCCGCGCCGCTCGCCGCATCGGCCCCCGAGCTAACCGGCGGTACCGGACGGTCGGGTGGCGTCGAAGCGACCCAGAGTGACGCCGGCGAAACCAGCAGCGGGCGGGAGGGTCTCCAGCGGGTGCGACAGTGGTTTGCCCCGGCGACGGGGTATCGCGATCTTCCCGCCGAGTCGGCTCGCCAGACGGAGCGGACGCTTCTCACTGCCCTCCTCACGTGGCGCGCGACTGGTCTCACCACCGGGCTCGCGTCGCTGATCGCCGGACGCGCTCGCCATCGCAGCCCGGCCGCCGCCGCCGTGCAACTTGCCGCCGCGACGGCGGAGTCAGCCTGGTACGCCGTGCAGGTGCTGAACCGAGGTCGCTGGGAGGCGCTGCAGACCAACACCGTCGACGCCGTGACCGGAATCGCGCTCGTCACCGCTGGGCGTCTGAACCTCGACCGCGCCGATCGGGTGACGTGGATCAACTGGGTTCCGTGGAGCTACGGCGAAAACGTGATCTGCGGGCAGTCGATGGCGCAGGTGCCGACGTGGCGCGCCGCCCTCGGTGGCGGCGCGGTGGCGGTGAGCCACCTGCTGGACGGCCCGACGACCGGCGACGTCTTGGCCAACGGCGTCGCCCACACGGCCTTCTTCGGCGGCGCCCGGATGTTCGCCCGGCAGATGCGGGTGGGCGCGGTGCGGCTGCACCAAGCTCAGGAGCAGGCTGTCGAGCAGGGCCGGGTGCTCGCGCGATCCCGCGAAAGGGTGGACCAGCTGCGGTTGTTGCACGATCACGCGCTGCAGACGCTCGAGGCCGTGTCCGGCGGCCGTTATCGAGACCTGGCCTCGGTACGAGACCGCGCCGCCGCCGATGCGCAGCGGCTGGAGACGGCCCTCGCGCCCGTCGCTGATCGGGCAGACGATCTCACGAGCCGAATCCGTGCCATGGTCGAGGAGCACCAGGCCCGCGGATTGCAGGTCGAACTCGATCTGCGTATCAGTGGCCCCGAACCACCCATAGAAGTGGTTGGCGCGCTGGTCTCGGCTTGCCACGAGGCTCTCACCAACGTGAGCAAGCACGCCGCCACCGATCGGGCTTACGTGAGCGTGGCTACGGCCGCCGGCGGTGTCGTCGTGGAGATCGTCGATCGTGGCGCCGGTTTCGATCCGGCCGGCCAACCCGGGTTCGGCATCCCGAACTCGATCTACGGCCCCGTGCGCGGAGCGGGCGGAACACCCGAGATCAACTCCGCCCCGGGGCAGGGCACGACCGTCGTACTACGTTGGTCCTTGTGACCACCGTCGCGATCATCGACGACCACCCCCTGTACCGGCGCGGGTTGGCCGCCGCCGTCGAGCAGTCACCCCACCTGACCCTCGCGGCGGAGTCGGCCTCCATCGAGGAGTTCGACCGGGCGCACGTGGAGGCCGATGTCGTGCTGCTCGATCTTCACCTCCCCGGGATTCAAGGCGCGGACGGAGTGGCCCACGTGCATCAGGCCGGCTACCGCGTCATCGTGGTGTCCGCCGCCGGCGCGCCCGACGATGTCATCGATGCGGTAGCGGCCGGCGCAGCTGGTTACCTGACAAAAGAGGCCACGGCCGACGACATCGAACGAGCCGTAGCTGCCGTCGCCGCCGGCCAGACTTACGTCTCCCCTACCCTAGCCACTTTTCTGATCACGGCCAACCGGCAGAAGTCGATTGAGCAGGAGTTCGCTCTCAGTCCACGCGAGATGGAGATCCTCGCCCTGGTGGCCTCCGGCGAGACTGACCGTGACATCGCCAAACAGCTGTTCATCTCCATCGCCACCGTCTACTCCCACCTCGAACGCATCCGGGACAAGACCGGCGCACGACGCCGCGCCCAGCTCACGCGGCTCTACATCGAGCGGCAGGACCGGCCGCGACCGAATCACTAGCACGGCTCTTGGCCGCTAATGTGCGGCCGCCTCGACCACCCGCCGCACCGCGTCCCACACCTGCGGGCCCGGCGGGCGGACACACGTAATCAAACATGTGCCGTCGCCCGTCACCACGATCTCGACACTGTCCAGCCCGAGCTGCGGATCAGCCGGGCTGTCGAGGCTGCGCAGCACTAGGTCAGCCCGGCCCTCTTCCACGACGCAGACATCAGCTCGCTGGGCGATGCGCTCCAAGCCGGCCCGCAACAAGGGTCGACGGTCAGGGATGCGCACCAGCGTGAGAGCAGGCATCCGCTGAGCGTGACAGCCCAACGCACAAGACCGGTATGGGCAGAACCACCCACAGCGTCATCGTGGATTCAAAGAGGTTTGCGCTGCGACCTACTCATCACTGGCGCAGTCGCTTACTCCTCCTCGGTCAAAGCCGCGGCGAACTGCGACTGATACAGCCGCGCGTAGGCACCCTCGCGTTTGAGGAGATTCTGATGGGAGCCCTGCTCGACGATTGCGCCGTTTTCCATGACGAGAATGGTGTCGGCACCGCGAATCGTGGAGAGCCGGTGAGCGATGACGAAGCTCGTCCGCGAGGAGCGCAGCCGGTTCATGGCTTCCTGGATCTGGACCTCGGTGCGGGTGTCGACGGAGCTCGTCGCCTCGTCCAGAATGAGGATCGGGCGGTCGGCAAGGAACGCCCGGGCGATGGTGAGCAGTTGCTTTTGTCCGGCGCTGACGTTGTCGGCTTCCTCGTTGATCACCGTGTCATAACCATCCGGCAGCGAGTGCACAAAGCGGTCCACGTACGTCGCGCGCGCTGCTGCCAATACGTCGTCGTCGGTGGCCTCCGGCCGGCCGTAGCGGATGTTTTCGCGGATGCTGGCACCGAATAACCAGGTGTCTTGAAGCACCATGCCGATGTTGCCCCGGAGCTCGCTGCGCGGCACGCTCGTGATGTCGAGCCCATTCACCGTGATCCGTCCGCTGTCGGCGTCGTAGAAGCGCATCAGAAGATTGACCAACGTGGTCTTGCCCGCGCCGGTGGGCCCGACGATGGCGATCGTCTCTCCGGGTTCGGCCACGAGGTCCAGAGAGTCGATGAGCGGCACGTCCTTGCGGTAGGAGAACCGCACCGCCTCGAAGGCCACCCTCCCCCGCTGTCCGTTTTCGCGCTCGGCCGGTTGCGGATTCGGCTCCTCTTCCTCGGCGTCCAGGAATTCAAAGACCCGCTCCAGCGAAGCCAGCCCGGACTGGAAGATGTTGAGCATCGATCCGATCTGCGTGAGCGGCATCGCGAAAGACCGCGAGTACTGCAGGAATGCCTGGATGTCACCGATCGAGATCGCGCCAGAAGCCACGCGCAGGCCACCGATGACCGCGACGAGCACGTACTGCAGATTGCTCAGGAACATGGTCAGCGGCATCATCAGGCTGGCCAGGAACTGGGCGCCTGCAGACGCCTCAAAGAGCTCGTCGTTCGTCTTGCGGAACCGCTCCTCCACGTCGGCCTGACGGCCGAAGGCCTTGACGATGCTGTGGCCGGTGAAGGTCTCCTCAACGATGGTGTTGAGCGCGCCCGTGACGCGCCACTGCGCCATGTAGCGCGGCCTGGCGCGAGAGGCGACGGCGCGCATCGTGAAAATCGAGGCGGGCACGATGGTCACAGCCACGAGCGCGAGCAGTGGGGAGAGCAGCACCATCGCGATGAAGACCGCCACGATGAGAAAAACCGCGTTCAGCAGCTGGCTCAGGGTTTGCTGAAGGCTCTGAGCGATGTTGTCGATGTCATTGGTCACCCGGCTCAGCAGGTCACCCCGCGGAGTGTGATCGATGTAGCTCAGTGGGAGCCGATGGATCTTGTTTTCGACGTCCGACCGCAGGCGTTGCATGAGCCGTTGCACGATGCCGGCGAGGGTGTATGCGGCCATCAGGGTGAAGACCATCGAGGCGACGTAAACCCCGATCGCCTCGATCAATACATGGTGCAGCGCAGCGAAATCCATGTGCCCGCTGCGAACACCTTCGACGATCACATCTGTTCCGCGACCAAGCACCCGTGGGCCGAGGACGTTAAAGACGACGCCGACGATGGACGCGATGATGACGAAGGTCAGGCGTATTCGCGCGGACCCCAGCAAGCGGGCGAGACGGGTGATGACCTTCCGCAGATCCTTCGAACGCTCAGGCGGTACTCCTACCGCACCAAAACGACCGACCGGGCGCGGGTTGCTCGCGGCGGGCGGTCCCTCGTCGCGGCGGTCATCGACGGTGGTCATGCCGGCTCCGGGGCGCCGAGCTGCGACTCCACGATCTCGGCGTAGCTCGGGCAGGTGAGTCGTAGTTCGGCGTCCGTGCCGTTGCCGATCAGTTGCCCGTCTTCGAGCACCAGGATCCGGTCGGCGGAGGTGATCGTCGACACCCGCTGCGCGACGATCAGAACCGCGCTGTTGGCGGTGTACGGGCGGAGGGCGGCCCGCAGCCGGGCATCGGTCTCCAGGTCGAGTGCGGAGAAGGAGTCGTCGAAGAGATAGATGTCCGGTCGGCGCACCAGTGCGCGCGCGATGGCGAGGCGCTGCCGCTGGCCGCCGGAGACGTTAGTGCCGCCCTGTTCGATGCGGGCTTCGAGTCCACCCGCCATGCGCCTTACGAAGTCCGCCGCCTGGGCGATCTCCAGGGCCTCCCACATCTGCTCCTCGGTCGCGTCGGGCAAGCCGTCCCGCAGGTTCGAGGCGATCGTTCCGCTGAACAGGTATGGCCGCTGCGGGACGAGCCCGATGCGCGACCACAGGTCCTTCGTGTCGAGCTCGCGGACGTCGCGGCCAGCCAGGCGCACCGATCCGCCGGTGGCGTCCGACAGCCGTGGAATCAGTTGCAGCAGAGTCGTTTTGCCCGCCCCCGTGCTTCCGACGATCGCGGTCGTCTCCCCCGGGGCGGTCTCGAACGAAATGTCGTCCAGGACGGCGTGTTCCGCCCCTGGATAATGGAAAGACACCCCGCGGAACGAGAGCGGAACCGCACCCTTGGTCATGGGTTTCGGCTGGGCCGGCGCAACGACCGTCGAGTCAGTCTCCAGGACCTCTTGGATGCGGCCGGCCGACACCGACGCGCGCGGAACCATGGAGATGGTGAAGGTCGCGAGCATGACTGCCATGAGGATCTGGATCAGGTAAGACAGATAGGCGACGAGCGAGCCGATCTGCAGGTTCCCGGAATCGATCCGCGACGCGCCCAACCACAACACCGCCACGCTGGCGATATTCACCACCAGATTGACGGTCGGGAACGTCCAGGCCATCAGGCGCCCAGCCCGCAATCCCGTTGCGGTCAGGCTGGCGTTAGCGTCCGCGAATCGGTCACGTTCCTGTGGCTCGCGGACGAATGCGCGGACCACTCGAATACCCGTGATCTGCTCCCGCAAAATGCGGTTGATGCCGTCCAACCGCACCTGCATCAGCCGGAAGGCCGGCACCATTCGGCCCACGATCGACCCGAGCAGAATCGCCGCCGTCGGGATCGCGACCAGCAGGATGACCGACAGGCCCACGTCCACGTGCAACGCCAGCGTCACGCCGATGATGATCGTCAGCGGGGCGCTGATCGCCATGGTGCAGGTCATAGCGACTAGCAGCTGAACCTGCTGCACATCGTTGGTGATTCGCGTGATGAGCGAAGGCGCCCCGAAAACCCCGACCTCACGGGCGGAGTAACCGGTCACCGTATGAAACAGCGCGCCTCGTACGTCCCGGCCGAATCCCATCGCGATCTGCGCACCCAGATAAACGGCGCCGGCGGCAAAGACGACTTGGACGAGGGAACAAGCCAGCATGAGGCCGCCCTCGCGGCGGATGTAGGCGTTGTCATGGGCCAAGATGCCCTGATCGATGATCCGAGCGCTGAGGATCGGCAGGAGGAGGGCGGCTAGCGTCTGGACCGCCTGCAGCAGGACGAGTGCCGCCAAGCGGCCGCGATAGTTGCCGAGCCGTTCGCGGATGAGTTTCAGCAGCACCCTGATGGGGTCCGTTCGCGCGGTGGGAGTCGGTTCGGCGAGGGGGCCGTCACGGGACCTCGGAGAGGTCGTAAAAGCTCTTCGCGTTGTCGTGCGCCATCAACTTCACCTCGTCCGCCGGGACATCGGCGAAGAGATGGTCGAACTGGACGCGACTCTTGTGCCACGCCGTGGTGCCGTGGGAAGTCTGTCGACCATATGAGCGACTCGACGCCGATGTTGTGGCGCAACTCTACGACCCCCGGGCCCGCAGGGATGAGAGGTGCCAGCGCATGCCGTAGCTATCGCTCGCTGAAGCGAAAAGTGAATCCTGCGGTTTCCCTCTCCGGTCCGGGGCCGAAATCACCAACACGACGATGGCCGCCGGAGCACATGTCTGCAGCTCACCGGCACCGGGTCGCCTACGATCACATTCGTGACGGACTCCCAAGACATGATCATTATCCATCGGGTGTTTCGCCGGGAGCTGTCAATGGCGCCGGCCCTGATCGCGTCCGTCCCAGACTCGGATTCGTCGAGGTCCCGGATTGTGGGTGGGCACGTATTCGATGTGCTGCAGGTCCTGCATCACCACCACGAAGGTGAGGATCTCCTGCTCTGGCCGAAGCTGCGCGACCGTGCGCCCGATCAGCAGGCAATCCTCGACGAGATGGAAGCCGACCACATCCAGTTGGCTGCCGCCCTGGATCAATGGACAACCGACCTCGCAGAGTTCACGGCCACTGCCGGCGCAGGTCAGGGAGCCCAGCTCGCCGACAGCCTGGAGTCGTTACAGCCTGGACTAACCGCCCACCTCGACCAGGAGGAGCAGCACATCCTGCCCCTGGTCAACGCGTACCTGTCAGCGGAAGAGTGGGGTGCGCTGGGACAACGTGCGTTCAGCCTGCTTCCCCCCGACAAGGCGATGATCGTCCTTGGACAGATGGCTGAAGAGAGTCCGGCCCCGGAATGGGCCTCTTTCATGACCCATCTGCCCGTGCCGGTGCAGCAGGCCTTCTCCGAAACCGGAGCGCAGTCCTACCGCGAATACATCGAAGCCGTGCGGCTTGCTTAGATTGCTCAGAGCCTGAACGCAAAGGCGGATGCAGGTCCGGTCGGTAACCGCTCAAAAGCCGTGTGCCTCAAGGGGTTTGGCCGGCTACCAGCACGGCCTTTCGCTACGGGTCAGTCGGCCGACAGCCGTTCCCCGGCCATGACAGCTGGGCAACGTAGCCTCAGGGCCGGTCGCGGAAGCCTGAGACGAACTCGGTGAGAGCGCGAGCCTCCCGGCTGATCGCAGCGGCAAGCTCGGCCCGGTCCGGCGCGTTCAAAAGCTGCTTGACAGAGGTCAGCGCCACTACAGGTCGGGCGGCCAGACGCCGGGCGTAGTCATAGGTGACTTCGAGCAGAGCAGCCGGCTCACACAGCTTCCAAGCGAGCCCCATGGCCTGCGCCTCGCTCGCGGTAATCCATTCCGACGAAAGTAGGAGCCAGGCCGCCTCCTGGCGCCCGAGCAGTTTCGGCAGCAGATAGCTCGAACCCGCCTCCGTGGGCGCCCCCAGTTCGGTGAACGGACACCGCAGGCGCGCTTCCGTTGACATGAGAACGAGGTCGGCAAACGCCAGCATTGTGAGTCCGAAGCCGACCGCGTACCCATTGACCGCCATCAACAGCGGCTTGGGAAAATCAGCGAGCACGTCCAGCAGCCGGTCAAAACCAGCGCCATCGCTGGCGGCTGGGGTCGCATCGGGTTCGGCTAGCGCCTTCAGGTCCGCGCCCGTGCTGAAGGCGCGTCCACTTC
Source organism: uncultured Actinomycetota bacterium (assembly GCA_963737695.1). Classification (GTDB taxonomy): domain Bacteria; phylum Actinomycetota; class Actinomycetes; order Frankiales; family Frankiaceae; genus DATAZK01. Next base: position 34,445 of record CAVTTQ010000006.1, on the reverse strand, counting down.
CCGTGAGGACGACGACGGACACCTCAGGATTCGCCGCAGCCTCGGTAAGTGCCTCCGTGAGGTCTCTGACCAGGCCACCGTCGAAGGCATTCAGGCGTTCCGGGCGATGCATGCGGACGGTTCGCACCTGATCCGCATCGCTGGTCTGAACGGTGCGGGACGCCGGCATGGCCGGATGCTATGTCTCGCCGGCGAGCTCCAGCGGTAGGAACGTTGAAGGCCTTTTGCCGGGGAGGTGTGCTGGGTAGCAACATTGACCAGGCGCTGGGACGAATCCGCCGAGCGGTGACCTTGGATGGGGGAACGCACGAGATGGCCGCGATCATCGTTGATGATCTTCATAAGAGTTATGGGCCAGTCCGCGCTGTGCGCTCGGTCGGCTTCAGCGTCGAGGAGGGCGCCTGCTTCGCCCTACTGGGTCCAAACGGCGCTGGAAAGACCACGACGCTGGAAATTCTCGAGGGGTACTTGAAGCGCGACGGCGGCAGGGTTGAGGTGCTGGGGCAGGACCCCGAGCAGGCCGACCGTGGGTGGCGGGAGCAGGTAGGCATCGTCTTGCAGGGCACAGCAGCCGATCCCTATCTCACGGTCCGCGAGACCCTGACCCGGACCGCCGGCTTTTATCGCCATCCTCGCTCCGTCGAGGAGGTCATTGACCTGGTCGGCCTGGGCGAAAAGTCAGACTCGCGGATCAAGAAGCTCTCAGGTGGTCAGCAGCGTCGGCTTGATGTTGCTTACGGGATCATCGGAAATCCGAAGTTGCTCTTCCTTGACGAACCCACGACAGGTTTTGACCCGTCGGCTCGTCGGGGCGCCTGGGCGATGGTCAACGGTCTACGGAGCCTGGGGACGACAATCGTGCTGACCACGCATTACATGGATGAGGCGCAGGCGCTGGCTGATGAGATCCTCGTCATCGGCGACGGCAAGGTCGTTGGACGAGGGACGCCTGAGGACCTCGGTGGGCGCGACACTGCTGCGTTGCAGATTCGGTTTCGACTACCAGACGGCGTGGATCCAGCCACTGTGCCCTTCGAGGTCAGGGTCGACCAGCACGGCTTCTGCGAACTCACCACGACAGAGGACATGGCCACGCTGCACGAGCTCACCGGCTGGTCGATCGAGAACCACATCTCACTCCAGGGTTTTGTGGCTACCAGACCCAGCCTCGAAGACACCTACCTCGCACTCGTCGGTGGCGATCCGCTCGACAGCAGCGCGACCGCAGCAGCGCCGGAGGCCGCCCGATGAGTGACGTCGCTTTGGTCGCCACGCAGATTCGATACGAGCAGAAAAGCTACTGGCGTAACCCGGCGGCGGCCTTCTTCACCTTCGCGTTTCCCATCGTCCTGTTCTTCGTTCTGGTCAGCACAGCGGGCGGCCAACGAGACAAAGACATCGGCAACGCGAAGTTGGCGCAGTACTACACGCCCAGCATCCTCGCTTTCGCCATCATGAGCGCCTGCTTCCTGAGCATCGCCATGAGCCTGGTCCGCCAACGTGAGGACGGTGTGCTGAAGCGAATGCGGGGCACCCCGCTGCCGGCGTGGGCATTCATCGGGGGCACCATCGGCAGCGCGGTCATCGTCGCGGGGCTGCTGTCCGTCGTCTGCATCGCCTTCGCCGTAGGGGCTTACGGCGTTTCGCTGCCGGCGTCCCACATCCTGCCGGTGATTGTGACGATCGCGCTCGCAGCGCTCACCTTCTGCGCCCTGGGCATCGCAGTGTCCGCGCTGATCCCGAACGTCGACGCGGGACCAGCGATCATCAACCTGCCCTTCTTCGTCATGGTGTTCATTTCGGGAACCTATTTTCCGATCAACGGAACCCTGGCACAGATCGCGGCGTGGCTACCACTCCGCCCGCTGATCGTCGCGCTGTACTACCACGCCTTCAACCCACTGACCGAACACGGCAGCGGTTGGGCACCAAACCAGCTAGCCAGCCTGGCGATCTGGGGCATCGTGAGCACGTTGTTCGCGGTGCGCGTCTTCCGCTGGACACCCCGACGCAGCTGAGTCCTCGACGAAAGGACTGAGCTCACCCGCTGACAACGGTGGGTAGGAATACCCGACGGACTGGGTAGTCGTCCGCTGCGTTGCCCTTGGGTGCCTGCGCAGGATGCGCACGTATCAGGCAAGCCCCAGCTACCCAAGGAGCAGTCATGTTCGTCGTCCCACTGCGCCCGTTCGACGCCACACCTCTCGCGAACCTGGGCAGAACTCCGACTCCCAAGAGCACTCGAGAAGACAGCCCTCGCAAGACCCGGCGAGTCTGGCGCCGGCGACCACTACCAACCCACGGCTGACCTCCCCGATGGCCTTACTCCGAAAGAGGAAACTGTCATGGTCGTCGGTGACGAAGAAGGGGCGGATACCCAAAGACATCACCCGCGTTGGGGAGGCGGGCGAACCGTTGCCCCGTGAGACCGCAGTTGCTCGTTCTCGGTCTCCAGGTCCAAGACCATGGCGATTCCGGCCAGGTTCAGTCCGGCGGCCAGTAGGTCGCCGATGCGGCGCAGTCGGTCTAGATCGTCAGCGCTGTAGCGACGAGTGCCGCCTTCGGTGCGTGCGGGTTCGAGCAGCCCGCGAGCCTCATACAGGCGCAGGTTCTGCACCCCCATGCCTAGCAGCTCGGCGGCGACCGAAATGCCATAGACACCCCGGGCACCGTCCGGAGCCGGCGACCCGACAGGCAGTCCCACTCCCGTCCTCCCAGCAAAAATTCTTGGTTTGATCCCTTGCGTGGCCATGCGGCGAGTGCTACATCAAATGTATAGCGCACACCACAGATCGACCAGCGGTCTGTGACTCAAAAGAGCATCCGTCAACAGATTGGTGGAGGTGGAAACGATGCTGATGCGCACCGACCCGTTCCGTGAACTGGACCGACTCTCCCAGCAAGTTCTGGGCACCAACGGCACACTCGCCCGCCCGTCGGTGATGCCGATGGACGCCTGGCGCGACGGCGACACCTTCCACGTCGAGTTCGACCTCCCCGGCGTCAACCCCGACTCGATCGACCTCGACGTCGAACGCAACGTCGTCACCGTCAAAGCCGAACGACCCGCCCGCGCCAGCGACGCCGACCTGATCGCTGCTGAACGGCCGCGCGGCCTGTTCAGCCGTCAACTGGTCCTCGGCGACAACCTCGACACCGAGCACATCTCCGCCAGCTACGACTCCGGCGTACTGACCCTGCAAATCCCCGTCGCGGAAAAAGCAAAACCGCGAAAGATCTCCGTCACCAGCAACACCGCATCGCGGCAAGTCATCAACGCCTAAGCCTCAGGGTGACAGTGATGACCCAGACCCTGCACTCCGACAACACCGACACCCGTCACGTCCACCGGCAGTTCCTCGACCTGATCCTCGCCGATGACCAGCTGGTCCAAGCCGAGTTCGACGCCATTGTGGCTTCGGAATGGGACTTCGCGCCACCGTCCGAACCGGCGGACAGCGCGATCCGCGAACGGCCCCCAGGCGGGTGTCCGTGTTCTCGTCCCGTGAGCGGCGCCCCCCGAACGCCGGCCCGGCCGCCTCGCCCGGGCATAGGCGAATGGAGCCGGCAACGCTCACCGCCGTTGCGATAGCCACACCGAAGAGATCAAGGGAGGTGACCGAGTCAGGGAGGGAGGCCTTCAAGCGGATGTGATCAGCGTGCCAACGAGCCTCTGAGCACGCTGCGTTCGTGGGTGTTGTTGCCGTCGTAACGCTGAGCCGAGACGTCGACAACGTGGTAGGCGTTCAGGTCGATTCCGCTGGGGACTGTGAAGCTTCCCTGTGCTCCGGTACCGAGCGTGCCGACGGCGACCATCTGGTTGATGGAAGGGTTGTACAGCCACACCTCGTAGTACCCGGCCGGGGCTGGCATGTTGGTGGTGCTGACCTGGAGAGTGTCGCCGTTGGGTGAGTTGTGCACGACTGCGCGGCCGGCGACGGCGGCTGGAGTTCCCGGCTGGGAGGTGAGCACCGCTGCGGAAGTTCGGGTCACCGTATTGGCGTCGCTGCTGCGACCGAGAGCCCATCCGACGGTGCCTGCGGCAAGCAGGACGACCGCAGCCGCAGCGGCCAGAAGGGGGCGAACCCAACGCCGCGGACTCCGTTCAGTCGGCCCGGGCGGCAGGGGCGTGACAACCGTCTCGGCGCCCATTTCTCCCGCGACAACTGGTGATTGCGTCGCAGGGGCTGCCTGTCGAGACGCGGAGGTCGCTGTCCGGGGAGCGTCTTCGCCAAGAGCCGCAAGGACGCCTTCCCAGACTCGTGGCGGTGGCGGCGTCGGCTGCTCACTCGCTCGGTCAGCGGCCCGCGCGACAGCGACCACCTCTCTCAATGCCGCTACTTCTGCCTGGCACTGCGGGCAGTTCTCGACGTGTGCACCAGTCACGGCGTCGGCGGTTTCGCCGAACGCGAGAGTCGCAAGCTCCGCCTGCGCGAGGACGTGCGGATCCCGCGGTGACGACGGGTTAGCCGGCGTGGACACCATCCACCTCCCATCGATGGCGTAGCAACGCCAGACCCCGGCGGATCTGGCTCTTTACAGTGCCCAGCGGCAAACCGGTGACGACGGCGATCTGCTGGTGGGTCAGGTCTTCGTAGAAGGCCAGTTCGAGTATCCGGCGCTGCTGCTCAGGCAGACGAGCGAGACCATCGGCCACCACGAGAGCGTCGATGACGCGGTCCGGGAGGCTGAAGACGTCAGGTGTCTGCGCGCCGTACGCGAGCGGACGTGCAGCCTCCCTGGCCCGCCGCTCCCGGTCGAGGGCGCGCAACTTGTCGATCACGCGCCGCCGGGTGATGCCCACGAGCCAGCCGGCCAGAGTGCCACGCGCCGGATCGAAGGTGGAACGACCCTGCCACGCCGAAACAAAGACAGCTTGGGTGACGTCTTCGGCGTCCTCACTCACCTGGAAACAGGATCTTGCGATCTGATGGACCAGAGGGCTGTGGCGGTCGAAAACCGCGCGCAAGGTCCAGTCGTCACCGCTGGCGAAGGCCTCAGCGAGCGCCCGCTCCGCTTCATCCTGGTCAAGGGTCGGCGGGTCCATCTCGTAGGCGCCGGTCATCACACGGCCGTCCTCATCGAGGCGCCTGCGCGCTCACAGCCACCACCACCCTTCAGTGTCACTACGAACGCTAGGTGGAGAACGGATGCAGTAATCCCCAACTCAACCTCGAGACCGCCTTTGCACGGAGTAGCGCCCACGCCGCAAAGTCCGCCCGATTGCATCCAGACCGTCATGCCCAGCCGTAACAGGAGCGAGCGCCCAACCACGCGGCGCACCGAAAGGAGATGGCATGACGCGATTTCGACGGACTCATCAGCAACCGCGGGCAAAGCGCATCACACGAGCGGTAACAGGTGCCCTCGCCGGCGCAGCGTTGACGCTGACCGCGCTGGTAGCCGCGCCGGCAGCGGGTGCCGCCAAAGCGCCCACGGTGACCAGGCCAATCGGCTTCACCGCCGTGACAACGGCCCCCGGCATTGCCGGCACCCTCATCAAAGCGGGAGTCCTGCCGCTGCCCGTGGTGCCGCAGACCAAAGTGAGCCTGTCACTCACCCATGGCCTGGCGGTCAACTACTTCTTCCCCATCACCAGCACCACCGCCAACCTCACCAAGGGAACGGGCGACATCCTGCACACCGGCGGCATCAACTTCGTCTCCCGCAAAGCCAAGCTCGAGATCGGAAAATTCGACATCGATCTCGCAGCTGGGAAGATCTTCGCCACCCAGGTGAACTTCGCGTCGGCCCGTATTCCGGTGCTGGACCTGGACCTCAGCGGACTCAAAGTTGGCAAATTTCTCCACAACAGCACGGCTTTGACCGGCATCAAGGTCAAGCTCGACCCACGTCGCGGCCGGTGCCCTGAACAAGACCTTCGGGCTGGGCCTACCCACCAATGGAAGCCTGCTGTTCGGCACGGCCATCGTGGTGCTCGTCTAGCCGGCAACTCCGTTCATCCTTCGTCGCCTTCCCGTCGTCATCGAACGGGAAGGCGACGAAGGCCGGCAGCTGGCCCGGCGCTCGTGGGCGAGAACTGCTGGTGTGCATCGTGCCCGACCTCGACAGAGTTTGAGGGTGGCGTACTGGTAGGGATCCCTCGCGCCGGGTAGGGCCAGGGTGTGTTCACAGTCTTTCTCATCGCCCTGATCGTCTACATCATTCTCGGCATCATCGGATTCGCGGTGCACGGCCTGATCTGGCTGTTCGTCATCGCCGCCGTGCTGTTCGTCGGCCATCTGATCTTCATCAGTTTCCGTCGCGGCAAGCAACGAGCGACTCGGTGAAGCCGGTTGCGCCGGGGCATTCTCAGCGGGAGCTGGTGCCGCTATGAGGCAGTCCGCGTCGGTGGAAAGCCGCTGTCCGCCTGCGATGGATGGGCGCTTGCAAGCGACAGCTTTGAAGGTCGTGGCTGAGGCCCACGCACAAGGTTTGGATATGGACGACGCATCCGCATCCGCGGTCGCACTCGGCGTTCTCGCAGACGCGGCGAGGGATCTCCCACTGCCCGGCGAGGGCCAGACGACACTCCGTTTTGGCTCCCTCGCGGCCGTTGGGGCTGTCGACGTCACGCTTGGGCGCCTCTTCGAGGCGCATACTGACGCGCTCGCGATACTTCACGAACTGACTGGTCTCAAGCCCGCCGCCACAGCCGGTCAACGTTGGGGGGTATGGGCTGCAGAGGGTCGCGAGTCGACTGTGCGGGCCCATCGAAACGGCAACGAATTCCGGCTGGTTGGCACAAAGCCATGGTGCTCAGGCGCGGGGCTGTGCACCCACGCGCTCGTGACGGCTCTACTCAATGACGGGAGCCGGGGACTGTTCGCTGTGGGTTTGGATCCGGACGGTGTCACGCCCCAAGTGACGACCTGGCAGGCCACCGGCATGGCTGGAAGCGACACCCGCTCGGTCGATTTCCATGAGGCGTCGGCACACCAGGTCGGCTCCCCCGGTGACTACCTGAGCAGGCCCGGATTCTGGTACGGCGCGATCGGGGTCGCCGCAGTTTGGTGGGGAGCAGCGACGGGGATCGCCGGGCCGTTGTATGCGGGTGCCGCCGCAGAAACCCTTGGAATTCATGGGCTCGCGCACCTCGGCGCGGTAGACGCCGACCTGACGACGGGCGCGATCTTGCTTCAAGAGGCGGCGAAAAGAATTGACCAAGACCCGGAACGCCCGTTGGAACGTTTGGCGCTCAGGGTGCGGGCCGGCATCGAATCGGTGGCTGATGACGTCATCCTGCGAGTTGGTCGAGCACTGGGACCGACCGTGCTGTGCCAGGACCGGGCACATGCGAGGCGAGTCGCCGATCTGAGTGTCTATCTTCGCCAGAGTCATGCGGAGAGCGACCTTGAGCGGATTGCCAGGCTGACCGTAGGTGCGAAAGAACCGCAAGCCGGTCTGGATTCCTGGTGACACTGGGCGCGGATTATTTCGCGGATACGTATGCAGGGTCGGAAGATCCTTGGCAGCTGGCAAGTCGCTGGTACGAGCAGCGAAAGTACGCGTTGACGATGGCCGCGCTTCCGGTTGCTCACTATCGGCGCGGCCTCGAAGCAGGATGCTCGGTAGGCGTGCTGACCAGACTCCTCGCCGAGCGCTGCGACCTGCTTCTTGCCGTCGACGTTTCTGCAGCCGCGGTCACAACCGCCGCTCGTCGCAACGCTGACCAGCCGCAGGTGACCATTGAACAGCGCAACCTTCCCCGCGATTGGCCCGCGGGCAGCTTCGATCTCGTCGTGATCTCGGAGATCGGCTATTACTTCAGCACATCAGATTTCGGCACTCTGATGAAGTTGGCCGCCAACGCCCTCGAGCCCGCCGGAACCCTCATTCTTGTGCACTGGCGTCACCCGGTCACCGACTATCCGCGCAGCGGCGACGAAGTCCATCAAGCTGTGAAAACCACAGCCGGGCAGCTCAACCTAGAACAAACGGTCGCCCACAAGGAGCGAGATTTCTTGCTGGATGTCTACGTCCGAACACCGCCGCAAGCCCGCTCAGTCGCCGAGCAAAGCGGTCTCGCGTGACCCCCTCGCTGCGTCGACGAATCAGTCATGTCGGGATCGTGGTCCCTGCCCACAACGAGGAAGTTCTGTTGCCGGCCTGCATCTCGGCGCTCGAAACGGCCGCCGCCGCCATTGACGTTTTCGTTGACATCCTTGTCGTGCTTGACGCCTGCACCGACCTGAGTAGCACGGCCGCCCGAGGCGTCTCGACCATTACCGTCCAGGCACGCAACGTCGGAGTGGCCCGCCACGCCGGATTCACCCACCTGTTGGATCGGCGACCCCACGGAGTATCCGCGGACTCCATGTGGCTGGCCACCACTGATGCCGACTCGGCCGTCCCACGACACTGGCTTACTGCCCAGCTTGACCACGCCGCCGCGGGCGCCGAGATCGTGGCAGGCACGGTCCAGGTGAGCGACTGGCACGATTGGCCGGCAACCATCAGCCACGCCTACACCCACCAGTACGCCCTTGCGCGTCGGCCCGATGGGCATGGCCACGTCCACGGTGCCAACCTCGCTATGGCGGCCGACGTCTATCTCGCTCTCGGCGGCTTCGGCGATCTCGCCGCCGATGAGGATGTCACCCTTGTCGACAGGGCCGTCCGGTCAGGCAGAGCCATCACCTGGGCCGAGGATCTGCCCGTGGCGACGTCGGCCCGGATGATCGCACGGGCACCCGCCGGATTCGCCGGACACCTCTCCCGGTTGAACCCCGCTGCGCAGACCGGCGCCCGGGCGCCTTCGTTCAGCCGCGGTTCAAAAGTGTTCAGCCGGCCGGAGCTGGGGCGGTGCTGAGGTCCAGCCTCCGCCCGCTTGCGGGCCATGTGGATCGGGCAGCCCCATCCACCTATAGCGTGTGAGAAAGAGCAAATCTCAGGCCAGATGGAGGTGCCAAATGCGTGACGAGGTACGCCAGGCGCTGGCAATTGGTCGCTCGCCGACCATCGAAGAGAGAACGATCGACATCACTACGACAGGCCGGCGCACCGGGCAGCCCCGGCGGATCGAGATCTGCTTCTACCAATTCGAGGACGGCATTTACCTCAGCGGCGTGCCGGCGCCCCGAACGCGGGACTGGCTCGCCAACCTCGCCGCCGAACCGAACTTCACCTTCCACCTCAAGCACCGCATCGTCGCTGACCTGCCGGCGGTCGCGACGGTCATCAGCGATCCTGCGGAGCGACGTCGAGTACTCGCCGAATTCGTCGCCCAATTCAACGAACGAAACGGTCCTGACAGCCCCTGGCCGACGGCGGTCCTCGACGAATGGACTGAGCTCAGTCCACTGGCAAAGGTGAGCTTCGTTAAGGGCGTCAGAGCCGAGTAGTTCGTCGTCCCACTGCGCCCGTTCGACGCCACACCTCTCGCGAACCTGGGCAGAACTCCGACTCCCAAGGGCACACGAGAAGACAGCCGCCGCAAGACCCGGCGAGTCTGGCGCCGCCGACCACTGCCAACCCACGGCTGACCGACCAGAGACAGCGATGAGCAAACGCAGCCGGAGACCCGATCTGGTGTCACATTCGGAGTGGACTTTTTCGCGTACCGCTCAGATCGGTCAACGGCGCACCGGATAGCGCAGGTGAAGCACCCGGCTGCCCTGAATCACCACGTCAGGATCCTCCAACAGGTGCTGCGCGTTGACCGACCCGAAGTAGCGCTTGCCGGACCCGAACACGACGGGTACGACGTCCATGCGAACCTCGTCGATCAGGCCCGCGGCAAGCACCTGGCCACCCACGTCGCCGGCGGCTACTTCGACCATGCGGTCCCCCGCCAGCTCCTGCGCCTTGGCCACTGCTGCCTCGATGCCGTCGACGAAGTGAAACGGCGCCTCGGGGTCCCAGTCCTCGGGCTTCGGCCGGTGCGTCACGACGACCACGTGGTCGATCCCGCTCGGAGGCTTGCCGTCCCAGCCGTCCGTCATGTCGAAGACGCGGCGGCCGACGAGTGTCGTCCCGATCTGATCCCAGTACGGCCGGATGTAGTCGTAGGACGTCTGCGACACCTTCACCTCGCCGCTCTCGTCCAACGGGACGTCACCGCTGGACAACCAGTCAAACAGCGGTCCAGGCTGGTCATTCTCGTCCGCGACGAAGCCGTCCACCGACACCGAGCTGTACATGACCACCTTGCCCACGACACTCTCCTTTGCTTCGGGGTGCCCCAAATTAGCGGGTCGTGAGCCGGCGCTCTGGCAAGAAATCAATCGGCCGGCAGCGACAAGCCGCGACCCGTGTTCGAAAATGCGCTCGCCCCGGTCAACATCGGGGTGGCTATGTTCAGAGACCGGCCAACAGCTTCGTTGTCACGGCAGATATGACTGTCCGGGGCGCCAATCCGTGGCCGAGCCGGAATCGAATTCAGGAGTGCATATGACGATGGGAACCCACGTCGATCTTGGCCAGGCCATGATCGTAATGATTGAGCCCGACCGAGACCCCGAACTGCTGGCAGAGTGGAACCGCTGGTACGAGCACGATCACGTCTACTCCGGCGTCGTCGCTGGGCCGGGTGCATTTTCCTATGGCCGGTTCGTGGCAACCCGCGAGCTCAAGGACCTGCGGTATCCGGACTCGAGTGCCATCGCGCAGCCCATCGACAAGGGCAGCTACCTGTCCTTCTTCTACCTCCTGGCCGGCCAGGTCGATGAGCACTATGCCTGGTCCTTTCCTGAGACGCAGCGGCTCGGCGAACAGGGGCGGATGAACGGAGACCGCGAGCTGGTGTCCTTGTCGCTGTACGACTTCCTGGGGTCGGTCAACCGCGATGGATGGCCAGTGCCGGCCGAGATCTCACTCGATCACCGTTACCCCGGCGTCGTCGCGCTGTGGATCGACCGGACCGCGACCGCCTCACGCGATGACCTCGTGAGCTGGCTGCTGGAATCCCAGCTGCCCGCATTGATTCAAAACAAGGAGGGTGGAGTCGCCCAGGCGCTGGTGTTCGCGTCGCGCGATTTTCCGGGGCTTCCGAACACGGGGTCCGCAGTTGGCGACCGACTCCTCGTCGCCTGTTTTCTTGATGTCGATCCACGCGAGGCGTGGCGTTCGTCGTTTGCGGATCTCGGGGACGCCGTTGCCGGCTCAGGACTCGGATCACTGGCCCTTGCCGCGCCGTTCATTGCCACGATCCCGGGGACTTCTACCTACAGCGATCAGTTGTGGTAACCCAGTCAAAGTGCGCGGGCCGAGCGACGGCTTGGGGCGCAAGTTACCCTCTCCAAGCTCGCACGCTTGGCGGGCCAAAGACAGATACGAGGTTCACCGCATGAGCACCCATACCGACAGCTACGAGACCCTTCTTTACGCGGAACGGGACGGGATCGCGTTCGTCACCCTGAACCGCCCCGACGCGCTCAACGCCTTTGACTCGACGATGATGCGCGAGGTCCAGGACCTGTGGCGCTCGCTACGGACGAACGACGACGTGCGCTGCGTGGTGTTGACCGGCTCGGGTGCGCGGGCCTTCTGCGTGGGCATTGACCGCAACGCCGACGACACCTACGTCGTGTTCGAAAAACGCACGCTGTACGGAACGTCGAACAACTACATGTATGACGATCCCGGGCGGTTTCTCGGCCCGAAGTCGAACGACCTCTGGAAGCCAATCATCTGCGCCGTCAACGGCATGGCTTGCGGCGGTGCGTTCTACATGATCGCGGAGTCGGACATTGTCATCGCCGCGGAGCACGCCACCTTTTTCGACCCGCATGTGACCTATGGCCAGGCCGCGGTCTACGAGCCGATGCTGCTGCGGCAGCACATCTCACTCGGCAACGTCTTGCGCATCGCCCTGCTCGGCGCCCGGGAAAGGGTCAGCGCAGCGACAGCCCTCGACATCGGCCTCATTACCGAGGTGGTCACTGCCGACGAGCTTTCGGCACAAGCGGCGTGGCTCGGAGAGGCGATTGCCAGCTGCGACCCTGACGTGATCGCCGGCACCCTCCGAGCGACCTGGGCAGCGAACGACCTTGGCCGCCTCGGCGCGACCACGATGGCACCGTCGATCCTGTCGACCTCGATCAACAAGGACGTCATGGCCGCCGGCAACGAGTCATTCGCCAGTCAGCCTCGGATCAAGCCCCGCATCCGCTGAGCCCGCCCGCCGGTTACCGGTCCTCGCCGGTCTCCGGTCAGGCAAGCAGTTTCAGGGCCGGGACCCCACAGGTCGATGCACCACCGCAATGACACAACCCTGTGTTTAGAGCGCACTGACCGCAGATCTATCACCTGGGCCGGGCGCTCGGTGGAGCTAAGGGACTCGAAACCGTGACCCCAAACTCAGCCGGTGTCTGGACCGCTCTGGTCGGAATTGTGGCTGTCCTTCGTCTGGATGAAACGCAGCACGCCCCAGGCGAAAGCTGGGCAGTCGTCTCCCCGCTACAGCACCAGGACCAATGCGGCCAGCAGCCCGCAGAACAGCAGAACAGCCGGGATGACGATGGTGTGCCCACGACTGCCGGTAAGGAAATAGCCCTCCTCGAGTTCTCGGCTCATCACGTGATAGCGATAGGTCCCAAAAATCAACGCCGCCAGGCCGATAGCGACGATGAGTGCGGCCGCAGCGTCGTTGCGAGCCCCTTGGTCGGGCGAGAATCTGGCGACCGCTGCCCCAAGTACAACTAAACCGACGGCTGTTCGCACCCAGGCAAGCCAGGTGCGTTCGTTGGCCAAATGGTCTCGTGCCCGGCTTCCACTGGTGGTCCGAATGCGTTCGTCCTTGGGCTCGGTCACCCTTACCGATCCTTCCAGGCTCTCGTCACCGGTTCACTTCCCTAACGGTCGGGATCATGACAGACGATTTGCGGTTGCCTTGTGGCACTGCGTAACTCGTGAGCATCTAGTCGGGCCTGGGTCTATATATGGTCCGGCAGCGGCCTGACGGAGCAGGCGTGTCTCACCGACTCGATTGTCCGGCGTTGGGCAGGCCGTTGGTGAGTGCGGTGAGCATGTCGCGGTGGCGGACCCAGCCGATGAGGATCCCGTCCCGGTTGGTGATCGGCACAGCGTCGGCGCCGTGGTCGAGGCGCCTGATGACCTCGCCAAGAGACTCCTCTGGCCTCACGGGTACGGGGCTGGAGCTCAGCCCGGCGACGTTGGCGTGGTCGGCGGCGACGAGAGCGTCCATCAGGTCGCGGGCGGCCAGGTTGCCCTGATAACGACCGGTGCGGTCGATGACGGGTAGCGCCGCTTCGCCGGATTGGGAAAAGATTGCCGCGGCTGTCGCCAGAGTGGTATCGGCGAATAGAGCCTGTGGTGGTTTGACCATGACAGTGGACGCGGACCGGCGGCGCATGGCTGCGTCGGCGGGTTCGTCGACGTCGATGCCGCGGCGCAGAAGTTTGCGGGTGTAGATCGTGTCGCGGGAGACGAGTTCACTGACCGAGGTGGCCAACACGATCGCCAGCATGAGCGGCAGGATGATGGTGTATTCGCCGGTCAGTTCGAACATGATGACCACGGCGGTAATCGGAGCTCGGGCGGCGCCGGCGAAGACGGCGCCCATCCCGACGAGGGCGTAGGCACCTGCCGAGCCGCCGGCCTGCGGCGCGATCACATGCACGATGTCGCCGAACGCAGCGCCGGCCATCGCTCCGCAGAACAGACTGGGGGCAAAAACACCGCCGGAGCCGCCGATACCGATCGTCAGGCTGCAGGCCACCAGCTTTCCGACCAACAACACGAGCAGGAACGCGATCCCGTATCGGCCTGCGATGGCTTCGCCGACCACTGGATATCCGACTCCATACATTTCGGGCAGCGTCAGTAGGACGACGCCGAGCAGGATTCCGCCGACGGCTGGGCGTAGCCATTCGGGTCCGTGCCATGCCCAGTCGCAGCCGTCTTCGACCGCGTACAGGATCCGTGAAAAGGCGACTCCTATGAGGCCGGCCAGTATGCCGAGCAGAGCGAACAACGGGTATTGCACTACGTGGGCCACGTGGAAGGCGGGCAGTGTCAGGAAGGGGTGGTCGCCGAGGATCGAGCGGCCGATGATGCTGGCAGTGACCGAGGACAGCACGACCAATCCGAATATTTCGGCGGTCCAGACCCGCAGGATCAGTTCCATCGCGAAGAAGACGCCGGCAAGAGGCGCGTTGAAAGTAGCGGCGATGCCGCCCGCAGCTCCGCAGGCCACCAGGAGCCGGATTCGGCGTTCATCGAGGTGCAACAGCTGACCGAGAGAGGACCCCAGCGCCGAGCCGATTTGCACGATGGGGCCTTCACGGCCGACCGACCCGCCTCCTCCGATGCACAACGCCGACGCCGCCGCCTTTACTACGGCGACCTGCGGGCGGATGCGGCCGCCGTGGCGGGCGACGGCGACCATGACCTCGGGGACACCGTGGCCGCGTGCTTCGCGGGCGAACCGGTAAACCAGTGGGCCGTAAAGCAACCCGGCCACGATGGGAGTGAACAGCACGAAGTACGGACCGAGAGCCGGAAGGTTTGGGTTGGCGACGTGTCCCAGCCCTGAGTAGTCGCGGTAGCCGGTGAACGCCTTGGTGAGTCCTTCCACCATGTAGCGGAAGACGACCGCGCCCAGCCCGGCGCCGACGCCGACGAGGAGCGCGAGGCCCAGCATCCCGTGGCGGCTCACCCCCGGCGGGCGGCGCGCCGTTCGGCGGATCACGGCAGCCTCATATATGCATAGTGCAATGTTAGGCTTGTGCAAAGCAAATAATCGAGTCCGATTGCACGGTGTCGTTTTATCTCGCGGAGGGCTTCATGGCTCCAGCTCCACACAGACCGGAGCGGAAGCCAAAGGCCACACCGCCGCAGGCCGGTGGCGCCGATCAGGAGGCCAGCATGACGGTGGACGAGGTGGTGGAGGCGGTCCTGGCGTCCTCCCGGGCACTGGTTGCGGTGTCCGCCAGGTCGATTGCCAGCGTTCCGGGGATCACGCTGCCGCAATATCGAATGCTTGTCGTGCTGGAACAAGAGCAGACCAACCTGAGCAAGCTCGCAGCAGCCCTCAACGTCGCCCCTTCCACCGCGATGCGGATGGTCGATCGACTGGTCGGCGCCGGGCTGGTCGAACGCACTACCCCACCCACGAATCGACGCGAAACCTTGCTGACGCTCACCTCGGCCGGCAAACGCACCGTCAGAACCGTGACGACGCGCCGTCGCCGCGACCTGCGCGCAATCGTCCGACGTCTCCCCGAGCACCAGCGTCCTGAGTTGGCTTCCGCGATGGCCGCGTTCGCGGGCGCCGCCGAGCGAGTCTGGATGGCCGATGCCGCCCGAACCGTCGAAAAGAGCAGGACGACACGCACTTGAGCCCGCACCCGGTGCACCCGGCCGGCAATTGCACGCGCCTGACATTAGTTGCATACTGATGACCGTTGCACTAACCAAACGAATCTGCGCAGTCAGGCTCGATCTTCTTCTCCGGGAAGCGCCAGCGGTCGACAATCTGAGAGGTAGCTCATGGCACTAGTGCGAGGCGTCTGCGTTGACGGTCCCTGCCAAGGACAGCAGCACGCCGTCAACGACCGTCGAGGCCCGTATCGGTTCCAATGCCCGGACGGGAGCGTCGTCGAATACCGGCTTACTGCTCGAGTTCTGGCCCACGATGATCGAAACGTGCTCGCGCTCGAGGTGGTCGAGAATTCGGCTTCGACGTCCAACTGAGGGGGTTGACCTGCCCAGCAGCGGCTAGTCAGCCCCGGCGCCGGAACCTACTGCCAGATCCCAGAGAGGATCAATAACGATCTCGCCAGCAGCCGCCGCGAAGTCGCCCATGGCGCGCACCAGCCGCTTTCGGGTGGTCTCAGGCATGCCGGCGAGGATTTCCTCGATGTGTCGGCGGCGATCGTCCGTCACCTTGCTCACCAGCGCCTCCCCTCGAGGCGTAAGGGTGAGCACCAGGAACCGTCGATCAACGGGATGTTCCTGCCTCGCGATCAGCTCCTTCGCGACCAACTGGTCGCACAACCGGGTCCCGGTCGAGGGATGAACATCCAAACGAGTAGCCAGCTCCTGCAGGGACAGCTGCGGCTGGCCGGCGACCACCACGAGGACGCGCCACTGCATCGCGCTTACGACGTCCTCCACTTGGGCAAGCGAACGCGCGGCCACACCGACCAGCGCCCGCGAAGCCAGCAGGACGGCGTCCGCATCCGCGACCGGGTTATCCGACACACTTCTCACGCTCGGCACCGTACCGAAACCGGCCTCCAGAACCCAATCCTGCCGGGCACCAGCTCCAGTCCTCCTGCTTAATGGCCCGCCCGAATCGGTTACCCGTACGACGCCATCTGGACGACTGCACCTGCTGCTGATCCAGCAGCCTGGCCCAGGTTGGCTGGGGTATCGGTTGGGCCTTCGATGGCACCACGGCGGATATTGCTGACTGCGGATCACTGCAACCGGCCAATGGTCCGCATCACGCAACTATCACCCGGTTGGTCGATTTCGGAATCCGACGCTGGGGCCGAAACCACAGATGTCATAAACCATCCACACACCGAATTGGCGGCGTGTGACCGACGACTGAGGCGGCCCCTGATGATCTCCAACCTGCGGAACGGCTCCGGGGAGGGCGAAGAGGGTTTCACCCTCATCGAGCTTCTCGTCGTAATGATCATTATTGGCATTCTTGCGGCGATCGCCATTCCGGTCTTCCTCAACCAGCGCAACAGCGGCTACGACGCCAGCACCAAGTCGGACGTGAAGAACGGCTCCACCGCCGAGGAGACGTTCTTCACCGACAACAACCTCTACACCACCAACACAACCGCCGCTGCTACGCCAGGAACCGCCACCAGCGCCCTGTCCGGCTGGTCGAAGTCCTCCAACACGACCAGCGTCACGTTCAGCCTCATCGGTACCACCGGCTACAAGATCGTCGGCGTGTCCAAATCCGGCAAATCGTTCTGCTTCAACAGCACCGCTTCCGGCAACGGCGTCATCGCCGCCAGCACATGCTGACCATCGATGGAAGGCCGGTTACTGCAGGCCTCGAGCAACCAGCCGGCAGCGACGCCCAGCAGGTGTTGCTCGCCTCTCGCGCCCTGGTCGGCATAGCCGCCCGGTCGCTGGCTCAGTTCGAGGATCAGGTCACCGCGATGCAGTGGCGGGTGCTGGTCGTCGTCTCCAGAAGCGACCAGCTGGCCGTTCACGAACTCGCCACGGCCTTGGCGGTTCATCCCTCGACCGCCACCCGGCTCTGTGACCAACTGGTCGGCAAAGGACTGCTGGCACGCCACGACCATCCCGCCGATCGGCGCTACCTCATCCTGACTCTCACCAACGCAGGACAAGGCATCGTCGATCAGGTCAACGCCGACCGCACCCGCGACATCGAAAAGATCCTCGACCGGCTACCCGAAGGGTTTCGCGTCACCCTCGTCCAAGCCCTCACCCTGTTCGCGGACGCAGCGGGCGAAATCACCGTCGACCCGCTATGGGACCTAGCCAGGTAGCCAATTCACTGCGATCGCCGTGACCCTGTAGCTCTAAGTTGCAACGTCGAATCCGCTGCAACCGTGGGGTTCACGTTCGGCGGTCAATGTCGTCAAAACCGATACCAACGGGGCTTGGAGCCTCCTCTGACGAGTCGACCTTTGGGGACTAGCCGAACCGCGGCTAGCCCAGCCTGACGGTGACCGCTCTACACGGAGAAAGGGCTCCTAGCTCGAAAGAGTCGGGGCGATTCCCAGCACTCGATCCTCGGCAAGGGCCGCACGGGCGTTCGCCGGACAGTCGGGAAACGCCGAGTAAGAGGCCCAGAGCTTGCCATCGGCTGAGGTCCCACTCCTCTTCGGTGTAGCGCCAAAGATCATTGCCGCCGCCGGCGGTGGCGTTGTTGACCAGAATGTCGACGCTGCCGAACTCCTCGACCGCTGCAGCGACAATGTCCTCCGAGCACACGGGAAGGTGCATACCAAATCATTCATCAAACAATCAATGCTGCGGGGGTCGCCCGGCCGCCCGACTAGTCACTCGCGCTGCCGCCTCGCGCACGACCTCCGCGATCTTCACGATGTCTCCGGCCGCGAGGTCCATCGGGAAGGCGGTAAGAGCGAGCGTGCAGGCCAGCTTTCCCTGCCGGTCCCATACCGGGGCGCTGATGCCGGTGACCGGGCTCGAATCCGGGGGTTGCGTTCCGGGAAATTCCTGAAAGGGGCTTGACCGACCGCGAGCCGCGCCGAGCGGGCGAATCGTGGCACTCCAGCCGCGGTGTCGAATCCTCGCCAGATCCTGAGCCATCTCGCGTCGACGAGCTTGGGAAAGGGGCGCGTCGGATCGGTCGCACCAGGCCGAAATGACCTCAGCGCTGTCCCACGCGACGTAGATGGGCCCGGTGGGCGCCTTCAGCGGGATCCGCGTTCCAGCGGTCACGGTGTAACCAAGCGGATGAGGCACCGGGTAAGCGCTCAGGACGAGTACGGTGTCGCCTGTTGCCGAGCCAGCCATCGCGCAGGCGCCGAATTGATCCCGGAGCCGGATGAGTTCAACGTCGGCAAGGTCGATGACGTCGAGGGAGTCGCGGGCGGCCTCACCTAAGGCGAGCAGGGCCGGCCCGAGCCGGTAGGTCGCCTGCGGATTCTTCCTCACTACCAGGCCTTCGTCGGCAAGGCCCAACACCAGTGGATGGCACGAGGCGCGGCTGATCCCGAGGCGACGGGCGAGCTCCGAGAGCGTGAAACTAGTCCGTGGTTCGGCAGCCATGACGGCGAGGAGCTGTCCCGCACGCACAACTGCCGGTGCCGGTCTGACCGCCATTGCCAGTTGACTCCCTCAGATCTGCCGCTCTAGCCTGCGCTATATACCAGCAGGCTGTCTCAGATACTAGACAGACCGGGCCGCAACGGAGGCAACGAAGCCATGGCAGGAACCCTCGACGGACGTCACGCAATAGTGATCGGGGGCGGATCGGGCATCGGTCTGGGATCGGCCCGTTTGCTGGCCCGCGACGGCGCTCACGTCACGATCGCCGGGCGGACCGAGCAGAAGCTGCAGGACGCGGCCGCGACCCTCGCCGACGAAGGCCTCACGGTCTCCTATGCGGTATGTGACGCGATGGACGGCGGCTCGGTCCGGGCCGCCGTTGATGCTGCTTCGGACCAGGACCGACGCCTGCACATCGCCGTCGTGGTTCCCGGCGGAGGCGGCATCAAGCCGGTCCTGCTCTTCGACGACGACGAATTCTCCGAACAGGTCGACAAGAACGTCCGGCCGGTCTACCTGCTCTTGAAGTACGCCGGGCAGGCGATGGTGCGGGCTGGAACCGGCTCGTTCGTGGCGATCTCCTCGACCGCAGCCGTCTTCTCTGCCAAGTACCTGGCGTCCTACAGCGCCGGGAAAGCCGCAGTGGACCAGCTCGTGCGTGTCGCCGCGAACGAGCTCGGCTCGCTCAACATCCGCGTCAACTCAGTCCAACCAGGAATGACCCGAACACCCACCACAGCAGGCGCCTTTGCCAACCCGACGATGATCGCCGCGTTCCTCGCCGAACAACCACTCGCGCGCAGCGGCGAAGTCGACGACATCGCCCAAGCCGTCCGCTACTTCGCCGGTCCCGAGTCGTCATGGGTGACCGGCCAGCTGCTCACAGTGGACGGTGGCAATACCCTCCGCTCGTTCATCGACTACGCAGACCTCATTCCCATCCCGGACACCCGCGAGACGGTGCTGGGTTCGTCGCCGACGGTGAACTGAAGCGAGGTCGCCTGGCCGCCGGCCATACAATTAGCTCTCAGTAGTATGAGAGCCCCAAGCGACGGCGCGATACGCAAGTTGAGCCAGAGGGAGTCCACGTGTGGCCCCGGCACTCTCGCGGCTTATCTGGCCCTAGCTGAGGCCCAGGGTTTTTCTCGCCCAGCCGTTCTGATTGGCTGACCGACCATGACAGCGCCGACGATCGACCTGTACGACCCTCAGGGCTACTACGACAGCGCCCCGCACGAGACATTCGCGAAGTTGCGTGCCACCACACCGGTGTACTGGCAGGAGATACCGGGCCAAGCGGGTTACTGGGCGCTGCTCAAGCACGCCGACGTCGAGTACGTGGCCCGCACCCCGCAGGTGTTCTCGGCCTCGCTCGGCGGCATCGTCATTGAGGACGGCGACGAGGAATCGCTAGCCGGCCAACGCGAGATGCTGCTGGCGATGGACCCGCCGCGACACCGCTGGTATCGCCGGCCCCTTATCCCGAGCTTCGGCCTTCGGACCATCGCCGGACTCGAGGAGCGGATCCGGGAGATCAGCCGGGACGCTCTGCTCGCCGTCGAAGGCCGCGATCAAGTGGAGTTTGTTCAAGAGGTCGCGGCAGTCCTGCCGACCACCGTCACCGGAGAGCTGTTCGGCATCCCGCAGGAGGACTGGCCACACCTGCACCACCTGGCAGAACTGGGAACCCGAGCCGGAGACATCGGCAACGACGACGGCTACACAGGCAGAGACACCAGCATGCAGATGGGCATGTACGGCTTCGAACACGCGAGCCGACGCCGCGGCCAAGAGCCACGCGAGGATCTGACCGACCTCATTCTCTCGGCAGACTTCGGCGACGGGCACCACCTCAGCGACGCCGAGTTCGGTGCCTTCTTCGTGCAGATCTTCACCGCCGGGCAGGACACCACCCAGACGATGCTCGCGAGCGGCCTGCTAGCTCTGCTGCAGCACCCAGACCAGCTGCAGCTGCTCCGCGATGACCCGGCGCGAATTCCGCTGGCCGTCGAGGAGATTCTGCGCTGGGCAAACCCGCTGCATTACTTCCGCCGTACCGCGACCGAAGACACCGAGCTCCGCGGCGTTCCCATCAAAGCCGGCGAGAAGGTCGCCATGATGTACACCTCCGCAAACCGCGACGAAGAGGTGTTTCCCGACTCGCAGGCGTTCGACATCACCCGAAACCCCAATCGTCACCTGTCGTTCGGACTCGCGGAACACTTCTGCCTTGGGGTCCACCTCGCCCGGCTAGAAGGACGAGTCTTCTTCGAGGAGCTGCTCGACAGATACTCCCGGATCGAGCTCGCCGGGCCGCCCGTGCGGGTGCGGTCCAACCTCAATAACGGCCTCAACAGGCTGCCGGTTTCACTCGCAAAATGAGCCGGCTGCAGCCACCCGCGCTGGCGGGTGTGGACCTCACGGATCTCGACAACTTTGCTGATGGGTTCCCCCATCACCTATTCCGCCTCCACCGGCGCGAAGCCCCCGTCTGGTGGCACGAGCCGACCGAGCACACGCCGGACGGCGAAGGTTTTTGGTCTGTTGCGACGTACACCGAGTCCCTGGAAGTTCTGCTGGACCCGGCTAGCTACTCCTCCGAGCGCGGTGGCGACCGACCCTACGGCGGCACTCTGATCCAAGACCTGCCGGTGGCTGGCCTGGTACTGAACATGATGGACGACCCTCGTCATGCCCGTATCAGACGGCTGGTCAACTCCGGGCTCACACCTCGGATGCTGCGGCGGATCGAGGAAGACCTCAGGTCAAGGGTGCGCACGCTTCTGGACTCGGTCGACGACGGCGCACCTTTTGACTTCGTGGGCGATGTCGCCGCCGAGTTGCCCATGCAGATGATCTGCGTGCTGCTGGGCGTACCAGAGCCCGATCGGCATTGGCTGTTCGAGGCAGTGGAGCCCGGCTTTGACTTTCGCGGCTCCCGGAAGGCATTCGAGCCGAACACCGATACGGCTGAGTTGTCAGCCCGAATGCTGGAGTACGGGACGGCCCTGATCGCACAGAAGAGGCGTGAGCCATCGGATGACATGTTGTCCGTCGTTGCAGGCGCGACCGTCGACGACGACGAGCATCCCAAGCTCACCGACGGTGAGCTGTACATGTTTTTCTCGCTCCTGTTCAGCGCTGGTTCTGAGACAACGCGCAATGCCATCGCCGGCGGCCTATTAGCGCTGGCTGAGCATCCCGATCAATATCGATCCTTGCGCGGTCAGCCCGGCAATCTGCCGACAGCGGTTGAGGAATTCGTACGTTGGACGACCCCATCCCCTGCCAAGCGACGTACGGCCACCAAGGCGTGCGAGCTCGGCGGAGTAGCCATTGCAGCCGGCGAGAAAGTAGTGATCTGGGAGGGATCGGCGAACCGCGACGAGCTGATGTTCGCTGAGCCGGACAGCTTCGATGTCACGCGCCAGCCCAACCCGCATCTAGGTTTCGGCCGTGGGATTCATTTTTGTCTCGGTGCAAATCTGGCGCGGCTCGAGGCGCGGGTGATGTTCGAGGAGTTGCTTGCCCGCTTCGACCAGGTGCGGCTAGCTGAACCCGTCGAGTGGACCCGAAGCAACCGGCACACCGGTATCCGGCGCCTCATCGTGTCGCTGAGCCGTCCACCAAACAAGTCCAGCCAAGGAGTCAGATGAGCGCAGTTGGGATCATCGCTTGCGGCGGGCCAAATCAAGATGATGCGGGGCTCGTCGTTTCGCGGACTCCCTGGTTCGACCCTGCTCGCCGTCTGCCGACACCCTGGGCGGTCGGCTGGATGACGGCCTACGACGAAGGATCAGATATGCGACGCTACTTCGAGTCCGCCGCCTCCGCCGCGTGACCCGTACGCCTACGACTGCAAGGAATCGACCAAAGCTGTGGACGCAGAACCGTTTCAGATCGCCGTGTCCGACGCCGAGATCGACGGGCTGCGGCGGCGCATCCGGGAGACCCGCTGGCCCGATCAGATTCCTGGTTCGGACTGGAAGTACGGCACCGACCTGGCCGCGCTACAACCGTTGGCGCAGTATTGGGCGGACGGCTACGACTGGCGCCGCCACGAGGCAGAACTCAACACTTTTCCGCAGTTCGTCACCCGGATCATGGGTCAACGCATCCACTTCCTCCATGTCCGGTCGCCTCACGCCGACGCGTTGCCGCTTGTGCTCACTCACGGCTGGCCCGGCTCGATCAGCGAATTCACCAAGCTCGTCGGCCCGCTGACCGATCCGACGGCCTTTGGCGGCGATGCGGCCGACGCCTTTCACGTTGTGGTGCCGTCCCTTCCCGGCTACGGCTTTTCCGGACCTACTACCGAAGCCGGCTGGGACGTTCGACGAGTGGGCGCTGCCTGGGCCGAGCTCATGAGCGGCCTCGGGTACGGCCGTTACGGAGCGCAGGGCGGCGACTGGGGGTCGATGGTCTCGCGGCATCTGGCCGACCAGGATCCCGATCACATCGTCGGCATCCACCTCAACATGATGATGAGCTTCCCACCTGGGCTGCCCGATGATCTCGACGAGCTGACCGATCGGGAGAGCGCCGGCATGGTGCGCATGCAGGACTATCTGTCCGAGGGCAACGGCTACGTGGCCATCCAGTCGACCAAACCCCAGACGCTGGCCTACGCCCTTGTCGACTCCCCCGTCGGTCTCCTCTCCTGGATCACCGAAAAGTTCTGGGCCTGGACGGACAACGACGGAAGCGTAGAAGACGCCATCGACCGCGACGAATTACTGACGAACGCCAGCATCTACTGGCACACCTCGACGGCGGGCAGTTCGGCTCGGATGTACTACGAATCGATGAAGTCCGGAGCGGTGCTTGCGCCGCCGGTGACAGTCCCGCTCGGAGTAGCCAACTTCCCGAAAGAGATATTGGCGGGACGTCGGCAATGGGTTGAAAAAGACAACAACCTTGTCCGCTGGAGCGAATTCGACAAGGGCGGCCACTTCGCCGCGCTGGAGCAGCCGGAGCCGCTCGTCGCCGATGTGCGGGAATTCTTTCGTCCGCTGCGCTGACGTCAGACCATCTCGCCTTCGGCAATGGGCCTAGAGGTTTTGCATTACCCGCAGGCGATCGCGACGCACCCGCTGCACTACTTCGGTATGCGGCGCATAGATGTCATAGCCGTGCGGCAAACCGGGATGAACATGCAGTTCGGTGCTGACGCCTGCTTTCGCCAGTCGAGCCGCATACTCGATGGACTCGTCCCGGAAGATGTCCAACTCCCCCACCTCGACGTAGGCCGGAGCCAGGCCGACCGGATCCCGTACTCGAGCAGCTGCCGCATACGCAGAGACCGACTCCGAACCGCGGGTATCGCCGAGAACCGCATGCCAGCCGGTGAAATTGTCGTCGTACGTCCACATCGCCGTCGGTAGCAATGCGGGATCAGGATCGACATTGTGGTCATCGAGCATCGGATAAATGAGGATCTGCAAGGCGAGAGGGAGCGCGCGGTCGCGAGCCAGGATGGCGACGCTGGCAGCGAGCCCACCGCCTCCGCTGTCGCCCATGATGGCCAGCCGGGCTGGATCGACACCGAGTTCGGACGCCTGATCGGCCAGCCAGGCCAGCCGGGCGAAACAATCCTCAGCTGGGCCGCTGCCGGGGTGTTCCGGTGCGCAGCGGTAGTTGACCGACAACATGGGGATCCCGGTGTCGGCGACATAACGAGCCACGGTGCCGTGGTAGACGTCCACCGTTCCCATGATCATCCCGCCACCATGGAGATACGCCACCGCACTTCCGGGCGGCTCCCCTTTCGCACGGGTGTACCAGCGCAGCAAGAGTTCGGCGCCGTCTTGGGTTGTGGTCGTGAAGTCGGTGAAATTGACACCCTCGGGGAACGGTTTGCCGCCGTCGAGAAGGCCCGGCGTGTTGTCGAACATCGTCCGACGCGAAGCCACATCCCCTCGCGCGGCCCCGGGAGCCTCACGCAGCATGGCCAATACCGGACTGAGAATCACGTCGATCTCTGGGTCCAGCCGGAACGTCAAAGCTGCCTCCTACAACGGGGTGACCAGAGGCACCATACAGCTGACCATTCAGTGTCCGGTCAGGCCGTGCGCTTGCGGCCTATTCGAAAACGGCCAGGTCCCGTACCGGCAACGCGGCGATCTCCGGCCCCAGCCAACGCCGCAGATAGGCCAGCAAAGCGGGACCGTCGCGGCGCGGCTGTTCTGACGGCTGGGCAAATGACAGAAAGAGGCGAAGCATGAACTCCGCAAGCTCACTCAAATCCTCATGGCCATAACCGACGGCGTCCCAGTCAATAGGGAATTGACGCAATACCGACTCCGAAAAAGCCAGCGCCTTGGCGTTGATTCCCGCCGAGAAGGCGGCCTGCCGGTCGGCCGCGATCAGCAGCCCCAGGTAACGCTCCTTCGGCAGTCGATCAAGGGTATAAACGATGCCTTCCGCGAGAATCTCCACCGGGTCGCGAAGATCCGCGACGTGTCTGGCCAACCGCTCGAAGAAGGAAATGGCTGCTGCGTCTGCACTGGCTGCCAGCAGGTCTTCGGTGCTGGGAAAGTAGCGATAGACCGTCTGCCTGGTGACGCCGAGGGCGGTGGCAACGTCGGCCAGGCTGGTCTTGGCCGGCCCGGCCTTGTCAACGCATTCCATGGTGGCGGCGAGGATCCGATCACGGGCCTCAGCGTCGTCAGCGGGGGGTCTCCCGGCCCAACCGTGGGTGCGCATACCTTTAGAAGATACGTGGACCGAGGGTTCAGCCCGGCCGGACAAATCGGCTCTGACGTGCATTTTCAGCGGTCGCAATCCTTTGGCGTGAGCATGAACCTGGCAGCGCGGGGCCACGGATGTCAGAACGTCTGCCCGTCGACAGTGACGCTCAAGCGGTGAGAGCTCCAACGGTCGCGTGTGCTTGTAGCTCGTGGCGGTTGGGAGCGAAGTCTTGCGCGAATGCGTCGAGGGTGTGGGCGAGGTCGGCGTAATGATCGGGATCCCAGCCGTCGAGGAGTTGCGATAGTCGAGCTCGGACGGCAGCGACGAGCCGGCTGGAGAGCTCCTCACCGGCGGGAGTCAGAGAGCGCTCTGCTTCTGCCGCCACCAGCAGGCCCCGCGTGACCAGGTCAGCGGCAGCGCCTTGCAAAACCTCAGGTTGGACTCCGTGTCGGGCAGCGAGTTCGGTGAGGTTCAGTTGAGGGTCGCGACGAAGCTGCACCAGCACCCAGCAGTCCACCAGCGGCACGTCGATCCCGGTCTCAGTCAGCACACGTTGAAGCCAGTCCCGCATCTGGGGACGGCCGATCAGGACCGACAGTGACCGCATGACCTCGACCAGCGAGTCGGGCGCACGGGGCAGCCCGAAAGCGTCGCTGAGATCTTCGGCAGCGATAGTCGTGCGCATCGGCAGTTCCGTCACGAACCACGAAGCCGCGAAGGCGACGATCGAGACGCATCCTGCGACCAGGAACGCCCGGTCAAGTGCCCCGGAGAACGCCCCCAGGACTTCGCTTTTGATGGTTTCGGGGAGTTTGGCCACCGCCTTGCCGTCCAGGTGGGCGGTGTTGAGCGAGCCGGCGGGGGCGTTGGGTAGGGCAGCGGCCAACCGGCTGGCCAGCTGGGAGGCGAAGATGGTCCCGAGGGCGGCGGTGCCGACCGACGCGCCAATGTTGCGGAACAACGTGTTGCCGGAGGTGGCAACACCCAGGTCCTGGTAGCCGACCGCGTTCTGCACTGCGACGACCAGAACCTGCATGACCAGGCCGATGCCAAGCCCGGTAATGAACATGTAGAGGCTGGCACTCAACGTTGAGGTGTCGGCTCCCAGGCGGCTGAGCAGGAACAGACCGATCGTCATCACGGCCGTTCCAAGGATGGGAAAGATCCGGTACCGCCCCGTGCGGGACACGACGGATCCACCGGCTATGGACGTCAGGAGCAGACCGCCCATCAACGGAAGCAGTTGCAGGCCGGAGACGGTCGGGCTCGCCCCTTTGACGACTTGGAAGTACAGCGGCAGGAAAGTGATGGCGCCAAACATTGCGAAGCCGACCAGCAGGGCGACGATGCCGGTGGTGACGAAGACCCGGTTGCCGAACAGCCGCATCGGGATGATCGGCTCGGCAGCCTTGCGTTCAGCGAAGACGAAGGCGACGACTGCGGCCAGGCTGAGGGCTGCCAGCCCGAGGATCTGCCCGGATGTCCAGGCATACGTGGTGCCGCCCAGCGTCACCATCAGTACCAGCGAGGCCAGTGCCGTCGCGAGCAGACCGGTGCCGAGGTAGTCGATGCGGTGCTGCGCACTCGTGGCGATCTTGGGGAAGGACAGCGCGAGGACGATGGACGCCGCCGCACCGATGGGGAGGTTGATGTAGAAGATCCAGCGCCAAGACAGGCTGCTGGTGAGCCAGCCGCCCAGCAGCGGCCCGATCACCGTCGCGACGCCGAAAACGGCGCCGAACACCCCCTGGTAACGGCCCCGGGCTCGCGGCGACACGACGTCCCCGACCGCTGCCTGCGCCGTGACCATGAGCCCGCCGGCGCCGAGCCCCTGGACGGCCCGGAAGGCGATCAGCATCGCAAAGTTCTGGCTGAACCCACACAACCCCGAGCCGAGCACGAACACCCCGAGGGCGACCTGCAGCACCAGCCGCCGGCCGAAAACGTCGCCGAGCTTGCCATACAGCGGCGTCACGATCGTCTCGGCGAGCAGGTAGGCGGTCGTGACCCAGGCGATGTGGTTCAGACCGCCCAAATCGCCGGCGATGGTCGGCAGGGCGGTGGCGACGATGGTGGCGTCCAGCGCAGCCACCAACATGACCAGCATCAGCCCGGCGAAGACGACCGCGAGCTTGCGGCCGTGCAACTCCCGCGGCTGCTGCGGCTCCGGCACCTGGATCTCCCGTTCAGCCGCGTTGACTGTCTGGTCAGACAATCCGATACCCGACTTCCGGTGTCAAACGACAACCAGTCCACGGTGCGGTCCACCGCCGAACGCGCCAGACGGCTTGCCCAACGACGGCTCGCCGACGGGCCTATGGACCGTAGATGAGGCATCGGGGCTATGAGAAACGTCTTCACCTTTTCGATGCGCCGGTTGCTGCCATAAAGGCAGTAGATGACCGCTGCTACCGTCGCGGCTGTGCCCGTGCCGGAGATCGAAGAGCTCTCGGTCCGGCCCGACGGCACGGTTCTGCGAGTGGTGCAGGTGACCGACACCCACGTGCCAGCCCGCGCCGACGCACCAACGGTGCTGGGCTTGCTCGCCGACATCGACGCAGGCGACCCAATGGGACACCTCGACCTGGTGCTCGCGCAGATCGCCGCGCTCCACCCTGCGCCCGAGCTTGTGGTCGCGACGGGTGACCTGGCCGACACCGGCGACCCCGCGGCCTACCAACGGTGGCGCAGCGCCTTCCTTCCACTGGGCCTTCCGGTATGGGTCCTTCCGGGCAACCACGACCTCACCGATGCGTTCGACGCCCACCTGGTCGGAGACGGCGTGCACGCGGCGGTGAGCAGCCGCCACGGCCCGTGGGAGTTCTTGTACGTGCGCACCGGGAACACCGAATGGGGCGAGATCGAACCGGCTCACGTCGAGGAGTTACAGGCCGCGCTCGCGGCCAGCGACGCGCCGAACGTGTTCTTGTGGATCCACCATCCACCGGTCGGCCAGCATCTCCCCGCCCACGAGACCCTGGTCCGCGACGACCTCCGGTCGGTGCTCGCCCACGACGACCGCGTGCGGGCGATCGCGGCCGGACATGTGCATGTCGCCGCCGACCGCGAGTTCGACGGGATCCCCGTCTACCTGACCCCCTCGACCTACACAGGCAGACCGGCACCGGGCTACCGGACGTTCGAGCTCCGCCCCGACGGCACCGTCCGCACCGACGTCCATTTCGTGGACAACCTTTTCAGCTTCGACCAGGACCAGATCACCCGCCTGCTGGCCATGGCCGCGCAGCGCTACACCTCCGAGCCCGAGGCGCGGCGCGGCGCGGCGACCCACGCCCGCATCGAGGTAGAACGCTGGCGTGATGCGGTGGCAGCGCTCGCCACTGACGGCGACTGATGCCGGACCCGGAGCTGAAGGCGTGCGGAACGAGAGGGATGCGTGAATGACTGACCAGCACCAACGGCGGATTGTCGTGATCGGCGCAGGGCCGGGCGGCATCAGCTCGGGGCACTACCTTCGGGAGGCCGGCTACACCGATTTCACGATCTTCGAACGGGCCGGCGAGGTGGGAGGTACCTGGCAGCGCAGCCGGTACCCCGGTCTTGCCTGCGACGTGTGGAGTCACATCTACAGCTTCACGTTCAACCTGAACCCGGCCTGGACCCGTTCGTATGCGGGTCAATCCGAGATCCTCGACTACATGCGCAAGACGGTGACGGCCTTCGACCTGTGGCCGCACATCCGCCTGAACACCGGGATTGCCTCGTGCCGATGGGACGACGTTGCCGGGCATTGGGTCGTCACCACCGACGCCGGTGAAGAGGTCGAAGCCGATGCCGTGATCAGCGGCCAGGGGATGTTCGGGGAGCTCAAGTATCCAGATATTGCCGGGCAGGACAGCTTCGAAGGCGTCGCCATGCACACGGGCGCCTGGGACGAGAGGGTGGACCTGAGCGGCCAGCGTGTCGCGGTCATCGGAAGTGCGGCGAGCGCGGTTCAGTCGATTCCTGAGATCGCCAAGCTCGCCGGCCAGCTCACGGTCTTTCAGCGGTCTCCGAACTGGGTGCTGCCGAAGGAAGACGTCGCGCATACAGCCGAGCAGCTCGGGAACTTCCTCACCGATGCGTCGGCGTTGCTCGACCATCACAACGGGATCATGTCGAAGGTCGCGCCTTCGATCCCCTTCAGCAACCCGGAGACCATCGCCGCGGCCGAGGGTGCTGCGGCCTCCGCCATCGCGGTGGTCGAAGATCCGGATGTCCGCAAGAAGCTCACCCCGACCACGCCGTGGGGTTGCACGCGGCCGCTCTTTTCCAACCACTACTACGCCGCGTACAACCGGGACAACGTCACCTTGGTGACTGACACCGTCGAGCGCATCACTCCGACCGGCGTCGTCACCGCCGACGGCACCGCGTACGAACTCGACGTCATCGTCTTCGCCACCGGCTATCACGTAGACAAGTTCGCTTCACGTATCCCTATCACCGGGCGCGACGGACTCCCGCTGGAAAAGGCCTGGGACGACGGGGCGCAGGCCTATCTCGGTGTCACGACGACCGGCTTCCCGAACCTGTTCATCCTCTACGGCCCGAACACCAACCAGGGGTCACTGATCCCGATGATCGAGTGGCAGGTCCAGTACATCGCCAGGTTGCTCCAGGCGATGGACGCGGACGGCGTGCGCTGGATCGACGTCAAGCGCCAAGTCATGGACGAGTACAACGAACGCTTGCAGTCCGCCATCGACAAGTTCGACGTATGGAAGGGCGGCTGCAACCACTACTACCTCGCCGAATCGGGGCGCATGGTCGTGCCCTACCCGTGGTCTATGTGGGATTTCAAAGCATCGCTCGACACTTCGGACCTGGACGACTTCGAGCGAGGCTGAGCGTCGCCAATCCAGCCTGAGCCACGCGTCTAACCCGCCAGCTTGGCCACGTAACCCGACGCGAGATAACCCTCGGGGACGCCGTCGACGATCACAGCGCCACCCTCACTGTTGGACAGGCGCAGCGGCAGGATCGCCTGATAGGCCGGCGAGTCGTACCAGGCGTGGGCACTCGCCAGGTCGGGGAAGCCGATGACGACCACGAAGCCGGGGAAGTCGCCGTCGATGACCTCGGGAGTGGTTCCGTGGACCAGGAATTGGCCCCCGTAAGGGAAAAGTGTCTCGTCGATGTGCATCAGGTATTCGGCGATCTCCTCGTTCTGATCAACCCGGCGCAGCTGGGCGATGGCATAAGCGGTCATGGGATCCTCCTTGTCGTTGGTAGGACCGATCCTGCAAGGCACCGCGAGTGCGGTCGATTACCTCTGAGGTCATGCGGCCCTGCGGCGAGTCCGTGACCTGCCACCGCAGACCTATTGACGGGCCCGGGGCAGTGCAGCACCGTCACTTCGATGCAAGCGACTAAGACCCTCGTCGGCGGCCTTGGGTTTCCAGAGGGGCCGCGCTGGCACGACGGCCGGCTGTGGTTCTCCGACTTCCACCACCGTGTCGTTCGCTCGGTCGGTCGGGAGGGCGACGTGCGGGTGGAACTCGAGATCGACGATGTGCCCTCGGGGCTGGGCTGGGACGCGCAAGGCCGACTGCTTGTCGTCTCGATGATGAAGCAGTCGTTATTGCGCGTCGACGGCGCGAGTACGGACGTGGTTGCCGATCTCGCACCCTGGACCGTCATGGGAGCAAATGACATGGCCGTCGACAGCCGGGGCCGGGCTTACATCGGCAACTTCGGCTACGACTTCATGGCAGGAGAAGAGCCACGGCCGACCGCGCTTGTCCTCGTCGACGAGGAGGGAAGCGCCGGGCCGGTGACGCCGGCCGAGCTGGTGTGCCCGAATGGGATCATCGTCGACGAGCAGCGTCGCACACTGATCGTGGCCGAGACGTTCTCCCACCGGCTCACCGCCTACGATCTGGCCGAAGACGGCACGATTGCGCGCGGCCGGCTGTTCGCCCAATTCGATGACGCTGTCGATCCCGACGGCATATGCCTCGACGGGAGCGGCCAGGTCTGGGTGGCAACCGCGACGATGGCGCAGGTGCTGCGTGTCGCCGACGGCGGCGAGGTTACGGCGCGCGTAAAGCTGTCGTCGGGACTCACCTCCTACGCGGTGGCGGTCGACTCCGAATGTGCCACGCTTTTCGTCTGCAGCGCCCCTGGGCTCATGCCGACCGAACCCGGCGGCGGATGCATCGAAGTCGCAGACATCACGACCCTCACGATCTAACGACTCGCTTCTTGCACATTCGCCGCCAAGACCTAGGTCGGGCTGGCGTGGGTAGCCGTCGACATTGGCGTGCCGCCGCGCCGTATCAATGACATCGTGCACGGAAAGCGGCGCCTCACCGCCGACACCGCGCTGCGCTCACTTGTGTGTGTGCAGTTCGCGTGCGGTCTGCTCGTACACCCGGTCCTGAGCTTTTTGGTCACGAGACTGCTCAGATGACTTTTTGAGCTTGGCCGAGCTGTAGTAGCCACCGGTGGCAGTCGCGAGCTCGGGATCGGCCATCAGCCGCACACAGCCACGTGACCCCTTCTCCGGAGGCCCGACGAACGGATTGGTCAACGCCTGAATCATTTTGAACGGCCCGCCGGCCTTGCTGCCGAGAGTGGTTTTGACCGCGCCCGGGCTGACTGCGTTGAACGTCAGGCCCTCGCCCTCATGGCGGCGAGCTTGGGCGTAGGTGTACATCAGGGCCAGCAGTTTGGCATTGGCGTAGGCCTGGATCTGCTTGTACTTACCCGGGTAGCTCCAGTCGGTGATCGGCTTGCCCCGCGACTCGATCAACGCCGTCATGTTGACGACTCGTGACGGCGCTGCGAACTCGGTAGCTCCCTTGCGCAGCAGGTCGAGCAGCCCGTCAGTCACTGCCGCCAGCGCGACGTGGTTGATGGCGATGGTCCGCTCGTACCCGTCGGGTGACAGTGCCTTGCTGGAGAACGCGGCGCCCGCGTTGTTGACCAGTCCGTTGAGTCCCTTCGGCGCGGCCTCGTGCACAGCGTCGACCAGTTCCCGAACACCGGCTAAAGATCCGAGGTCTCCGGCTACGGCCAGGTACCGGCCCTTGCCGTTGCCGTTGCTGACCAGCAGGTCGACTGCGCGCCTGGCGTCTTCAGCGCGTCGCGCGTGCACCAGCACAGTCGCCCCGCTATTCCCGATGCCTTGGGCGGTTTCATGGCCGATACCGCCCTTGGCGCCGGTGACGAGCACGGTCTGTCCGTCCAGCCGACCCGCGAATTGAGCGTCGAACTTGCTCATACGTTTCTCCTATCGGATAAGTCGTGCATGCCAGAGCACAACGGCCGGCAGACGTCAGGTCGCATTTCGGCCTCCATCGACTGCAAGCGTGACGCCGTGCACGAAGCTGGCATCCTCGCTGGCCAGGAAGACGATCGCCGCAGCAAGTTCCTCGGGCTCAGCTACGCGACCTGCTGGTGCTAGGGCTGCGAGCTGATTCACCATCTCGTCGGGGACTGCTTCCATCATGCGGGTGCGTGTCGGGCCGGGGGCAACGGCGTTGACCCGGACACCACGCGGGCCGTATTCGGCGGCCCAGGCCTTCGTCAAGAGTTCGAGGGCTGCTCGGCTGGCGCCGTACAGCGCCATGCCGGCCTGTCCGAAGCTGGCGACCATCGTGGAGACGTTGACGATCGAACCCCATCCGCGTTCGGCCATGGCTGGCGCCAGGGCTGCGACGAGGAAGAACGGAACCTTGACGTTCAGTGCAAAGGTCTCGTCGAACTCTGCTTCGGTGGCGTGCGTTGCTTGGTCCGAGCAAGGCGACGCCGGCGTTGTTGATGAGGATGTCGACGTGACCGTCGCCTGCCTCAGTGGCCCACTCGACCAGGTCCCGGGCCGATTCGAGATCGCTCAACGAAGTCAGCCGGAACGTTGCGCTGCCGCCGCTGCCTTCGATCTCGGCGACCACGTCTTTGGCTCGTTGTTCATCTCGTCCGACTATCAGTACGTGAGCGCCGCGGGCGGCCAAGGCGACGGCCGTAGCCCTGCCGATCCCGCTCGTCGAGCCCTGTGACCAGCGCGGTCCGGTCCTTTAAGTCATTCATGCGTTGTTGCCCTCTCGCTCGAAACTGGGTTGCACGAACTCACTATGGCTTCGGCAAACTGGGTTGTCAAACTCAGAAAGTTGCTACTATGGGCGCATGGTCAACGAGACGAGTGACCGGCCGAGGCTCACCGTCAAGGGAGCACGCATCCGGGCGCGAATAGTGCAGGAGGCCGCCGCCCTGATCCATGAGCGCGGGGTGGCGGGCACCACCTTGGAAGACGTCAAGGTGGCGGCGGAAGTCAGCGGCTCTCAGATGTACCACTACTTCCCCGACAAGAACGAACTCGTGCAGGCGGTCATCGACTACCAAGCCGACGCCATCGTCAATCGCAACCGACAGGCGCTCGGCGGCGCGAACGGAGTCGAAGCCTGGCGGAAAATGGTGATCACCGCAGCGAAGCGCACCAAAGCAAAGGGGGGCTGCGCACTTGGCTCGCTCGTTGGTCAACTCGCCGAGAGCGACCCCGAGGCCCGAGCGCTCATCGCGGCAGGGTTCGAGCAGTGGGCAGCCGCCATCGGCGATGGACTCAGATCCCTTCATGCCGAGGGGAAACTCCCGTCCGGCATCGACCCGGACGACCTCGCCACTACTCTGCTCGCCACGCTCGAAGGAGGACTTCTACTCTCCCAGGCGCAACAGAGTTCTCGCCCGTTCGAAACTGCGATCAATACCCTCCTCGCCCTTGCCATCGGCAGATGAGCCCAAGCCGGGTTCATTCACAGCCATCGCCGAGGCCGGCTCACGGCTCCTCGATGACGCACATGCATCCGCACGATGCCCTTACGGACCCGCCGCCGTTCGTGATGCTGGACACCACGCCGCGCCTAACGGGTCGCCCCGGTCTGGCTTTCAATGAGCTCACCCCGCCGACCCTGACTGCCTGTGCCCCTCGGACATGGACCGGTCTGTCAAGGCCGATGAAAGTCCATGACGCCTCCTAGACCGGGGGACGTGTTCCACCTTGACCTCGACGGGACGGTGATCGCCGGCCGCTACATCGAAGTCGATCCCCCGCACCG
>CAVTTQ010000005.1:0-668505 GCA_963737695.1 uncultured Actinomycetota bacterium | reverse complement strand
ATGACCATCGTGGTGCCGAAGTCCGGCTGCAGCATCACCAGTGCGAGCGGCACGGCGGCGAGTGCGAGAGCCTGCAGCAGCTCGCGTCCCCCCGGAGTCGCCGCGACACCCGTGGCCCCTCGATCGCGCTGGTGGCCCAGGATGAGTGCCAGGCCCACGACCAGGGCGAGCTTGGCAAATTCGGATGGCTGCAACTGGAAGCCGGCCGGCAAGACGATCCAGGACCGGGCGCCATTAATCGTGGAGCCCACCGCGATGACGGCGGCCAGCCCCACCAGCGAGGCGATGTAGAGGATGGGCGCATACGCGCGCACCAAGCGGAAATCGATGCGTGCGGCGATGATCGCCAGCACGGTCCCGATCCCCACCGTGAGCAGGTGCTTTGTCAGGTACGCGTATGGGTCGAGACGGTGGTCGAGCTGATACTGGCGGGTCGCCGAGGCGATCAGTAGCGAGCCGATGATGCACAGGGAGAGGACCGAGCCGGCGAGCAACCAGTCGACGTTGCGCAGCGAGAGGGCGGCGTTCGCGGGCCCGTGAGGTGGCGGCACCGGGCCCGGCGAGCGGCTCCAGGGTGACGGGTCCGCGAGTTGCCCGCCGTGGGGCACGGGTGTTGGGGACAGGCTCGTCATGGCGCCGTCACCTTCGGCAGCGCGGTCGGCGGCGTGGGCAGCAGTGCCGGCTGGTTGACCCCGTAGATCCCCTCATAGATCTGACCTGCCACCGGCGCGGCGAACAGGGCGCCCTGGCCGGTGTCAGGATCGAGATCACGACGACGACTGGCTGCTGAAGGACCCGAACCAGGACGTGTCGTTATGGCCCTGGACCTCAGCTGTGCCGGTCTTGCCGGCGATCGGATGGTGTCGAGCGGAGCCAGCGAAGCTCCGAGGCGGTGCCGCTGCGGGTGACGTCGAGCATCGCGTCACGGGTGTACTGCAGCACCTCTTGACTCACCGGCAGCTTGTTGGCGACCGACGGCGGGATCTTTTCCACCAGCTTGCCGTCCTGGGAGACGATCGCCTTGGCCACCCGCGGATGAAAGACCGTGCCGCCGTTGGCGACTGCCGCGTAGGCGACCGCGAGCTGCAGCGGGCTCACGGACAGGTATTGGCCCTGCCCGATGCCGAACATCGTCGCGGCTCCGCCGTTGTAGAGATAGCCGTCGTTGCATCCCTCGACCGCGTATTGCTGAAGCATCGCGGCGTCAGCGGGATTGGGGTCATCGGGGTAGCCCGTCTTCGCCCGCTTGCAATACGTCGCGCGCATCTCGTTCCAGATCTTGAGCTGGTCGGCGCGGTCGGTGACCCAGCCGCTGCTCTCGTCCGGCAGGTCGATCCCGGTGTCGCGCCCGAAGCCGTAGGCCTTCGCCATGTTGGTGAAGTACTCCTTGGGCGGGGCGTAAGGACCCTTGCCGGTACGAAGGCCGCCGTCTGCCAGCCAGGCGTTGTAGGCGAACTGGTCGAAGATGACGTCGCAGGAGATGACGATCGCCTGGTGCAGGCTGATGTCGCCGCCGGATTCGCCCTCGAAGTTATGGAAGCTCTGGCCGCCGATGTCGACTGCGGACGGGCAGGCGTAATTGCCGTTCAGGTCGGCCTGCCCGGACGCCACGGAGGCCGAGAGCGAGACGGGCTTGAACGTCGAACCAGGAGCGCCGGTGCTCTGGAATGCCCGTGAGATAAGGGGATCGCCCGAAGTGGGGCCGGTCAGCGCGGCGTAAGCCTTCGTGCTGATGCCATCGGTGAAGACGGAGGGGTCATAGGTCGGCAGCGAGGCCATCGCGATGACCTGCCCGGTGTGCCAATCCAGCACGACGCCGCTGGCGGTGGTGGCCGGCTTCCCCTGCGCCTGGGCCTTTGTCAGTGCTGTGGCGAGCGACTGCTCCAGCAGGTGCTGGACGCCGGAATCCAGCGACAGGACAACGTCATCTCCCGCCTTGGCGGGAGTCGCCGACAAGGTGCCGGAGACCCTTCCGTACCGGTCGACAGCAAGCTTCTTCACGCCGCTCGTCCCGCGCAGCACGGAGTCGTACGAGCTCTCGATACCGGCCTGACCGACCAGGTCGTTGGGAAGGTAACCGGCCTTCTTGTCGGCGAGCTGGGCCTGGCTGACGGGCCCGGTGTAGCCGATCTCGTGGGCCGCCAGGGAGCCTTCGGGATATTCGCGCACCGCCTGGGTGTCGGCGGCGACACCGGGAAAGCGCCCAGGGTGCTCGATGACCGAAAGCGCCACCTCGGGCGAGACCTTGGTCGCCACCGGAATCGGCTGGTAGGGCGAGCCGTTCCAGCACGGCTTGCCCACAGTGGCCGTGCACAGCCGCGTCTCCTCCGTCAGCTCGGCGACCGACCGGTGGAGCACGGCGGCCAGCCGGGTCAGGACGGCGTGGCCCGAATCGGTCTGGCGGTCAAGGACACTGCGGTCGACGGTGATCACGAGTGACGTCTGATTCGTCGCGAGCAGCTGCCCGCGGTCGTCCACGATCTCGCCGCGGGGCGCGGAGCTCACGACCTCACGGACCCGATTGCCCTCCGCGGCCACCTGATAGTGGCCGTGCTCGAACACCTGCAACGACCACAGCCGCAGCAGCAGCACGGACAGTGCGGCAAAGACGATGGCCCGCAGGATGTTGATGCGCAGCCGCGGATGGGAGCGGGCCCCCGCCGAGGGAAGCCGCTTCACGACGAGGGCCGACGCCGGCG
The DNA here is from genome assembly GCA_963737695.1 of uncultured Actinomycetota bacterium. Lineage (GTDB taxonomy): Bacteria > Actinomycetota > Actinomycetes > Frankiales > Frankiaceae > DATAZK01. The sequence goes on along the minus strand of CAVTTQ010000005.1, from coordinate 665,806 downwards.
CTTGTGGCGGGTACGAGGCGCGAGTAGGCGACGGGTGACCAAGTAGACGAACGGCGCCATCAGCAGGCCGTAGCAGAGCCCGGCCAGGCACCGGGTGGCCAGTAGGGTCCCGGCTGCCCGGTCGTCACCGGAAAAGGCGCCGGTCAGCGCGAAAAGCAGCGGCGTCACGGCGCAGGCGAGGCCCACGGTCAGCCAGGCGACCCGCCACTGATGGTCGCCGCGCGAGGGCACCAGACCGCACAGATAGCCCACGACGCACAGCACCGCAGCAAGGCGGCCCAACGAGTGATCCGACAGCGCGTCGGCCGCCAGCCCGATCCCGAATCCGCTGATACAGCCTGCCGCCGGTCCCCCGTAGATCCCAAGGACCGCGACCAAGGCCGTGACCAGGTCAGCCGGGCCCCAAGGCAGCAGAGGAAGCAAGGTGCGCTCAAGCAGCAGGCCGACGATCAGCAGCAGCGCTGCGCCCAGGCGTGCGCTGCCCGACAGCCTGACTGGCTGGTCGAGGGTGGATACGGAGCTGGCCGACAGCGGCGTCAGGCCGAGGCTGATGGGCTCCGCCTGCGGGGCGCCGGGAGATTTGGACGTTTTGGGACCGGGCGCGAGGAGTGTCACGTGCCACCCCCGCGGCTCACGACGACCCCGACCAGATCAAGGCTGCCGAAGTGGACGTATGGGCGGACCTTTACTGCTTGGGTGAGGCTGCTGCCACCGGCGGTCCCGATGCTTCCGCCGCCGACGGTGACGCCGATGGGGATGCCCCCGGGAAACGTCGCGCTTCCATAGGTGACCACCTTCTCCCCCGCCCTGACGGGAAGGGAGGGGTCGTACAGAGTGAAAGCGAGTTGGCTGGTCGAGCTGGTGCCGGTGACCGTGCCCAGATCCTGGGACGTGACGAGGCGGGCTCCGATGACGGTCCGCGGATCGTCAGCCAGCCGCACCGTTGAGACGCTGGACCCGACGCGAATCAGGACACCGACCAACCCGTCGGAATTCACGACGAGCTGACCGACGGCCAAGCCAGAATCGCTGCCTGCACCGATGTCGACGGTCCGTTCGGTGCCGGTGGTATCTCCGACCGCGATGACCCGCGCGTTGACGGTGCGCACGGACGCAGCCCTGGTGAGCAGCCCGAGCTTGCCGAGCTCGGCCGACACCCGACGGGTCTCCTGATCGCCGGCCAACTGCTGCTTGAGCGCCGCATTCTCCTTCGCGAGCGCATCGGCCCGGCTGCGCTGCTTATTGGCGTCGCCGATGGAATCAAAGGTGTGCCGCACCGGACTGACGACGGCCGCCGCTGCCCGCTCGGCAGGTCCGGCAACGCTGTCAGCCACCTGCCGGATGCCCCCGCCGTGCTTGCCGGCGCCCACGTCGACTGTGATCAGAACGAGGGCGATGACCAACAGGCTCGCGAGCAGCAGTCGGGTGCGCCGGGTCTCACGGCCCATACGCGTCGAACTTCGCGACAGCGAAAATTGGAAATGGCGATCTGGCCATCAGCGCGGCTCCGGGCTCAAGACTTGCTGCAACGTCTCGAATTCCTCGATGCACCGCCCGGCGCCGAGCGCCACGGAACTCAGGGGATTCTCCGCGATGGAGACCGCCATCCCGGTCTCGGCACGGAGCCGGTCATCCATGCCCCGAAGGAGCGCACCACCTCCGGTCAGGACGATGCCGCGGTCGACGATGTCTGCCGCCAGCTCAGGCGGGCAGCGGTCAAGGGTGGATCTCACCGCGTCAACGATGTCGGTGAGGGGCTCCTCCATGGCCTTGCGGATCTCCGCTGAGTTCATGACGATCGTCTTGGGCAGCCCGGAGATCAGGTCGCGGCCACGCAGCTCCGCGGAGGGCTCGTCATCCAGCGGGAAAGCCGAGCCGATCGCCGTCTTGATCTCTTCCGCGGTGCGCTCGCCGAGCATCAGCGAGTGCTCCTTCTTGACGTAGGTGATGATCGCCTGGTCGAGCTCGTCGCCACCGGTCCGGATCGACTGCCCTGAAACGATGCCGCCCAACGAGATGACGGCCACTTCGGTGGTGCCGCCGCCGACGTCGACGATCATGTTGCCGGTCGGTTCGTGGACCGGAAGGCCGGCGCCAAGCGCAGCGGCCATCGGCTCATCGATGATGAAGACCCGTCGCGCGCCGGCCGCGTAAGCGGTGTCTTTGACGGCCCGGCGCTCGACCGCCGTGATACCCGACGGCACGCAGACCACGATGCGTGGCTGGGCGAATCGGCTCCGGCGGTGAACCTGCTGGATGAAATATCGCAGCATGCGCTCGGTGGTGTCGAAGTCGGCGATCACGCCGTCTTTGAGCGGGCGGATGGCGACGATATTGCTCGGCGTGCGCCCGATCATGCGCTTGGCGCTGGCGCCGACCGCGACGATGCCCTGGGTGTTCGTGTTGACCGCGACGACGCTTGGCTCGTTCAGAACAATGCCCCGACCGCGGACATAGACCAGCGTATTTGCGGTGCCCAGATCGACGGCCATGTCGCGGCCGATCACGGACAGTGCACGAACCATCGCAGGCCTTCCAAGGAGGAGTCGTCCGAAGACTAAATCCGCGGACGATCCCTCCCGGCGCGACGCGCCCTAGGGCTAAGCGAGATTCGGGAAGAAAATGCCTATTTCACGCGCAGCCGACTCAGGCGAATCCGAGCCGTGGACGAGGTTTTCGCCGATCTCGAGCGCGAAGTCGCCGCGGATGCTTCCAGGAGCTGACTTGACCGGGTCGGTCGCGCCGATCAGCCCACGCGAAGCTTCCACCGCACGAGGCCCTTCGGCGACCAGCGCCACCAGTGGACCGCCGGTGATGAAGTCGACGAGTTCGCCGAAGAAAGGCTTTTCGGTGTGCTCGGCGTAGTGCTTGCCGGCAGTCGCTGCGTCCAGGGTGCGGAGCTCGAGCGCCACAAGCTTGAGACCCTTGCGCTCCAATCGGCTGACGACCTCGCCGATGAGCCCCCGACGAACGCCGTCGGGCTTGACCAGGATCAGGGTGCGCTCGGCGGCCACGCCAGAGCTCCTTTCGTGAGTGGGGAGGCGGCTGATGCCGCGGGTGCGAGGCTACTTGCCGCGCAGCAGGCGGCGCGCCTCACCCACGGTCACCAGCGAGCCCGTCACGATCACTCCGCTGCCCCCCAGCGGGCCTTCTTCTTCGGCGATCCGCACCGCGGCGTCCAAGGCGTCGTCCAAGCGCGGTTCGACGTCGACCCGGCCCCCACCGAAGATGTCGACCGCCAACGCGGCGAGGTCATCAATGGCCATCGCCCTCGGTGAGCTGCTCTGCGTGACGACGATCGAGCTCAGCACCGGCTCGAGCGCAGAAAGCACCGCCTCGACGTCCTTGTCGCGAAGGATCCCGATGACCCCCACGAGCCGGTCGAAAGCGAACTCCTCGATCAGCGCTTCAGCCAAGGCTTTTGCGCCGGCAGCATTGTGGGCACCGTCGAGCACGATCGTCGGGGAGCTGCGGATCGTCTCCAGCCGACCGGGGGAATCCGCCGCCGCGAAGCCTGACCGCACCGTGTCGATGTCGAGCATTCCGCCCTCACCGGCGCCCAGGAAAGCCTCCACAGCAGCAAGCGCGCACGCCGCGTTGTGAGCCTGGTGCGCGCCGTGCAGCGGAAGGAAGATGTCTTCGTACTCACCACCCAGGCCGCGCAGCGAAATCACCTGCCCACCAAGGGCAATGGCGCGGCTGGCGACGCCGAATTCGAGGCCCTCACGCGCGATGGTGGTGCCGAGCTCGGTGGCCTTCTTCAGCAGGACAGCCGCGCCTTCCTGGGTCTGGCTGGCGAGGATGGCGTACGCCTCCGGCCGCAGAATGCCGGCCTTCTCGGTGGCGACCTTCGCAATGGTGTCGCCGAGCTCTCGGTGGTCGAGCGAGATCGGCGTGACCACCTGAACGATGCTGTCGATGACGTTGGTCGCATCCCAGCTGCCGCCCATACCGACCTCGATGACGGCGACGTCGACCGGCGCATCGGCGAAGGCGCTGAAGGCCATCGCGGTCGTGAGCTCGAAATAGGTGACCCGCTCGGACGATCGGGCATCCACGATCTCGACGTACGGGATGACGTCGTCGTAGGCCTTCACGAATGCCTCAGGGCTGAGCGGGTGGCCGTCGATGCTGATGCGTTCGGTCACCGATTCCAGATGCGGAGACGTGTAACGACCCGGACGAAGGCCGAAAGCCCGCAGCAGGGTGTCGATCATGCGGGCGGTCGAGGTCTTGCCGTTGGTGCCCGTCAGGTGAATTGACGGGTAGGCCCGTTGGGGCTCGCCGAGCAGATCGACCAGGGTCCGCATCCGGTCAAGATCCGGAATCATCTTGTGCGGGAACCGACCGGTGAGTGCCTTTTCGACCCGGTCGAGGTCAGCTTGCGTGTCGCCGCTGCGGCCGACGTCAGCCAAGGCGGGCCAGCCTCTCGTTGAGCCTGGACAGCTCTAGCTCGGCGGCGGAATTACGGGCCCGGATCTCAGCGACGACCGAGTCGGGAGCCTTGGCCAGAAAGCCGGAATTGCCGAGCTTGGCTGAGGTCTGCTTGATCTCCTTCTCGGTCTGCTCCAGCGCCTTCGTCACACGGCTGCGCTCGGCGTCGATGTCGATCGATCCGAGCAGATCCAATGCCACCGAAATGCCGCCGGAGCTGAGCACCTCCCAACCTTCAGGCGCCTTGGAACGGCCGATCTCGATGGGATCGATCGTGAGGTCGGCCAGCGCCGCGAGCTGCGGGGACCAGACGGAAGCGAACTCGCCGTCGGGTCCGTCGGTGACCAGCAAGGCGGCGGCGATCTTGCGACGGGACGCGATGCCCTGCTGAGTACGGAACCGGCGGAGTTCGGCGACCAGTTCCTGCAGCCGCAGGACCTCGGCGGAAGCCTGCGAATCGCGGAGGCCGGAATCATGCGGCCATTGGGCGAGGGTGAGGGTCTCACCGGTGTCGCGGAAACCGTTGAGCGCCCGCCAGAGGTCGTCGGTGACGAAGGGCACCACGGGGTGCAGCAGCCGCAGCAGTGTGTCCAGGCACCGCCCGAGCACGCCGCGGGTCCGCACGACATCAGCCTCGCTGCCTCGCAAGGGCACCTTGGCCAGTTCGACGTACCAGTCGAACAGCTCATCCCAGGCGAAGTGGAAGAGCGCGTCGCAGGCCTTGCCGAACTCGAAGGCCTCGTACAGCGCATCGACCTCCTGCGTCACCTCGGCCAGCCGCGAGAGGATCCAGCGGTCGGCGGCGGTGAGGCTCGCCTGGTCCAGGTCGATCGAGGGATCCGCGCCGTTCATCAGCGCGAATCTGGTGGCGTTCCAGAGCTTGTTGATGAAGTTGCGGCTGCCCTGCACCCACTCCTCTGCCAGCGGCACATCTCCGCCTGGGTTCGCCGCTCTGGCGAGAGTCCAGCGCAGCGCGTCGGCGCCGTACTCGTCAATGAGGTGAAGCGGGTCGATGCCGTTGCCGGCCGACTTGCTCATCTTCTTGCCGCGGCCATCGCGAACCAGGCCGTGCACAGCCACCGTCCGGAAGGGGACCTCGGGCTCGATGAACGTGCAGAACATCATCATCCGGGCCACCCAGAAGAAGATGATGTCGTAGCCCGTGATCAGGACGCTGGTCGGATAGAAACGCTCGAAGTCCGGGGTGCGGTCGGGCCACCCCAGAGTCGACGCGGGCCAGAGGGCCGATGAGAACCAGGTGTCGAGCACGTCTTCGTCCTGCGCCCAACCCTCCCCGGTGGGCGGCTCGTCATCGGGTCCCGGCACCACCGTTTGACCGTCGGGTCCGTACCAGACGGGAATGCGATGGCCCCACCAGAGCTGGCGGCTGACGCACCAGTCATGCATGTTGTCGACCCACGAGAAGTACCGCGCGGCCATCTCCGGGGGCACGAATGTGGTCTCGCCGGCTCGCACCGCATCCCCGGCGCGCTTGGCCAACGGAGCGACCTTCACGAACCACTGCAGCGACAGCCGCGGCTCGACCACCGTGCCGCACCGGGAGCAGTGGCCCACCGCATGCAGATACGGCCGCTTCTCGGCCTCGATCAGACCCTCTTCACGCAGCGCGGCGACGATGGCGGGACGGGCCTCGAACCGGTCCATGCCCTCGAACGGACCGGGCACCGTGATGGCACCCGTCTCGTCCAAGATCGTCAGAGACGGCAGCTGGTGGCGCTGGCCGATCTCGAAGTCGTTCGGGTCATGTGCCGGGGTCACCTTGACCGCGCCGGTGCCGAAGGCGGGATCCACGTGGTCGTCCGCGACGACCGGGATCCAGCGGCCGGTCAGCGGAAGCGGGACCGTCGTACCGATCAGGTGTTGGTAGCGCTCGTCGTCCGGGTGCACGGCTACGGCGGTGTCGCCGAGCATCGTCTCGACCCGGGTCGTCGCCACGACCAGTGGGCCGTAGCGGATGCTGACCAGCTCGCCGTCGATGTCGCGATGATCGACTTCGATGTCTGACAGCGCCGTGCGGTCGCGCGGGCACCAGTTGATGATCCGCTCGGCGCGGTAGATCAGCTCCTGGTCATACAGCCGTTTGAAGACGGTGCGCACGGCTCGCGAGAGGCCCTCGTCCATGGTGAAGCGCTCACGGGACCAGTCGACGCCATCGCCGAGGCGGCGCATCTGCCCAAGGATCTGGCCTCCGTACTCGGCCTTCCATTTCCAGACCCGGTCGACGAAAGCCTCACGCCCGAGGTCATGGCGGCTGAGGCCCTCGTTCGCCAGCGCCCGCTCCACGGCGTTCTGGGTGGCAATCCCGGCATGGTCCATGCCCGGCAGCCAGAGCACGTCATCGCCCTGCATGCGCTTTCGGCGGGTCAGCGCGTCCATCAGCACGTGCTCGAACGCGTGGCCGACGTGCAGCGAACCGGTCACGTTAGGCGGTGGGATGACCAGCGCGAAGGGCGGTGAGTCCTTGCGGTCCGGACGTCCTGCGGTGAAGGCGTCGGCGGCGAGCCACCGCTCGTAGGCAGGGGCTTCTACAGCGCTCGGGTCGTACTGCGGGGGCAGTTCGATCACCGGACGTGCAGGAGGTGTAGCCATGCCCGCAAGTCTATGGATCAGACGGGGGCTAGCTGTCTGAGCATGTCCTTGCGCTCGTAGTCGCCCGGCAGCAGCGCCATCACGGGCACGGTGATCCCGGCGGCCACGTAACGCTCCAGGTGCTCGCGGCAGGCCTGCGGCGAACCGTGCACGATCAGGGTGTCGACGAGCTCGTCGGGGATCGTCTCCAGCGCACGCTTGCGATCACCCGCCGCCCAGGCTTCAAGCAGGGGCGCGATCATTTCGCCGCGGCCGAGCCACTGGTGAAACGCGGTGTAAACGGGCACCGTGAGGTAAGAGGCAATGGCGCGGCGAGCGACGGCACGCACGTAATCGATGTCTTCAACCGGCAGCACGAAGATCCGCGCCACGGCTACTTTGCCGGGGCCACCCACCGCCACCTCTTTCACCACGGTGGGAACGTCGTCGGCGCCGAGCCAATTGAGGATCACGCCGTCGCTCTCGCGTCCGGCCAGCCGAAGCATTCCGGGACGTAAGGCAGCGACGAGCAGCGGCGGGACCTCGGCCGGGAGGCGACCGAGCCGAAACCCGGTGACGTGGAAGGTTTCGTACTCCGCCGTGACTTTCTCGCCCGTGAGCGCGGCACGGAGAAAGCGCAGGGTGTCGCGTACCCGCTGGTAGGGCTTGTCGAACGACATGCCGTTCCAGCGCTCGACGATCACGTCACTGCTGGACCCGATGCCGAGTGAGAAGTGTCCAGGCGCGGCCTCGGCCATCGCTGCCACGGTCTGCGCGAGCAGGGCCGGGCCCCTGAGGTAGGCGGGGACGATGGCGGTGCCCAGATGTAGTGACGGCGACCAGGCCGCCGCCATGGCCAGCGGGGTGAAGGCGTCAGTGCCGTTCGCTTCGCTCGACCAGAGGTCGGTATAGCCCAGGTCAGCGAGCTCTCGGAACAGCTCCGCATGCTCAGCAAGCGGTATCCCGTCGAACGGAATCGTCATTCCCCAGCGGTCGGCAGCCACGGCGACAGTGTGTCAGGCAACGGGCGCTCGACGAACTTTCATCTTCAGCCAACGGCGAGTCCTGCCGATGGCACCTCATCGGCCGGCGTAGGTCGGCACCCGCTAGGAGGTCTCGGTGGACCAGCAAAACGGCGCACCTGCTTCGGCAGTGTCTCAGGCAGCCCGCACTGTGCTGCCTGGCGAGCCTTTCGACCCCCCTGCGTCCGGGCAGGTCCCAGGCCCGCGCCAGGACGAAAATCTTCCGGTGCCCCCTCCGGTGGCGCAATGGAACTACCCGCCGCCCGAGCAGGCTTACGGCGCCCCGTCCTACCAGGACGCGCCTATCCCCGGGGTGCACTTCGTTGACCAGACCCAGCCGGCGCCGCCCGCATACCAGGTGGATGCGCCAGCCGAGGCGGGCGACTTCTCCTCGCTGCACGAGTACGCCTCGTTGCCCCCAGCTCAGCAAGCCGCGCAGGCGCAGGGCTACCCGCCTCCCGCCCAGGGCTTTGCACCTGCCGAATACCCAGCGCCGACCGACTACCCGCAAACCGCTCCCGAGTCGGCCTGGCCGCCCGCGGCAGCGCCGAACCAGCAGCCGCAGGAATTCGAGGGTGGCTACCCCCCGGCGCAGTACGCGCCGCACCAATTCCCGCAGCAGGACGCACCGCTTCCCCCACTGCCTCCGCCCCCGCTTGACGACGACCCGAGCGCCGATGGCGGTCACCGCCGCAGCGGACGCCGCAACATCGACAAGCGCCTGCTTGCCGTGATCGGCGTCGTCGTGGTTGCCGGAGGCGGCTACCTGCTCTACAACCAGTTCGGCAAGTCCAGCTCCAGCACGGCCTCGACCCCGGTTGCTCCCGCGGCCGTGCCCGCCGCGCCGAAGTACGACTTCCCGGCCAACGTCGCCGGATTCAATTTGCAGCCGGCGGCCTCGTCCGCCACGCTGAAAGCCGGCTTCGTCACTCAGGTGAAGACCCAATTCGGAGCGGCAGCGGCCGCCAGCGTGACCGTCGCAAGCTATAGCCCGGGACACCCGGCGATCTATGCCATGACCTTCCGTCCGGGCGCCGCCAAGCTTGCAACTGCCTGGAAGGTGGCTCTCGCTCAGACCGCTGCACCGGACCCCGGCAATGTTGAGGTCGCGTACCACACCGCGGTTCCTGGAGCTGCCGGCGGCATCATGGTCTGCGGCGGGGAACGGGGGGCGAATGCCTCCTCCTGGTGCGTCTGGCACAACACGACGACCATCGGAATCAGCTACATCGAGGGCTCGCCGAAGACTCAGATCACCGAGATCGTCACTCGCGAGCTGCGGGCGTACGCCGAGCACTAAACCGCCTGGAGGCAAGCCGTCACCTGGCCGCATAACGTGCGGCTGGTGACGACTCCAACGACAGGTTCTGCCGCCAGCAGGACCATTGACCTCGATGGCTCCTGGTCGATCGGCGACAAGATCCACGGCGGCTACCTGCTTTCGCGGATCGTGCACGCAGCGCTCGACGGCGGCGATTTTCCGCATCCGCTCGGCGTCAGCGCGCACTTCGCGTCGGCTCCGGATCCGGGGCCGGCCGAGGTCTCCGTCGAACTCCTGCGTCCTGGTCGGCGGGTGGGATTCCTGCGGGCGCGCCTGAGTCAGCAACATTTGGTACGCGCTGAGGTGCTGATCAGTGCCGGCACGCTACCCACAGCGCCGCCGCGCTACGTCGATCCCACGAACGTCGTCCCGGTCATGCCCACCCCCGACGAGTGCGTGCGCTGGACCCCACCGCCGAACGGTTCGCCGCTTGGCCCGGCCGTCCATTTCGACCTGCGGCTGGACCCCCTCACTACCGGGTGGCTACGTCGCCAGCCGTCGGGCAATGCGGTCGTACGCGGCTGGCTCCGTTGGGCGGATCACAGCGAATTCGATTCGTACGGGCTGCTCATCGCCGGTGACGTGCCACCCCCGACCACGCTGGATCTTGGGATCAGAGGATGGGTGCCGACCGTGACGCTGGACGCTCATATCCGTTCGTTGCCGGTGCCCGGGTGGCTGGCGGTCGAGCAGACGTCGCAACTGGTCGGAGGCGGATGGCTCGACGAGACGTGCAACCTGTGGGACGAGACCGGCGCGCTGGTGGCGTCGATACGACAGCTCGCGGGCTACCGGGAGTAGCCCTCAGGCGGACTTTTCGCGACGCTCCCGCTTGGGGGTGGCATCGCGCGGCACGATCGTCGGGTTCACGTGCTCGAGCACGGTCTCGCGGGTGACGACGACCTTGGCGACATCCTTGCGGCTCGGGATGTCGTACATCACCGACAGGAGCACCTCTTCCAGGATCGCGCGAAGGCCCCGGGCGCCGGTGCCGCGCAGAATCGCCTGGTCAGCGATGGCTTCCATGGCGTCGTCGGAGAAGTCGAGGTCGACGCCATCCAGCTCGAAGAGCCGGCGATATTGGCGCACCAGCGCGTTCTTCGGCTCGGTCAGGATCTGGATGAGCGCCTCACGATCCAGGCTGTTGACGCTCGTGATCACCGGGAGCCGGCCGATGAACTCGGGGATCATGCCGAATTTGAGCAGGTCCTCGGGCATGACGTCGGTGAAGACGTCGGTGCGGTCGAGGTCGTATTTGCTGGCCAGGACGGCCCGGAAGCCCAGCGCCTTCTTGCCGATCCGGCCCTCGATGACCTTGTCCAGTCCAGCGAAGGCGCCGCCGCAGATGAACAGCACGTTCGTGGTGTCGATCTGGATGAATTCCTGGTGCGGGTGCTTGCGGCCACCCTGCGGCGGCACGCTGGCCGTCGTACCTTCCAAGATCTTCAGGAGCGCCTGCTGGACTCCCTCACCGGACACGTCACGGGTGATCGAGGGGTTTTCGGACTTGCGGGCGATCTTGTCGACCTCGTCGATGTAGATGATGCCCGTCTCGGCCTTTTTGACGTCGTAATCGGCCGCCTGAATCAGCTTGAGCAGGATGTTTTCGACGTCTTCACCGACGTAGCCGGCCTCGGTCAGCGCCGTGGCATCGGCGATCGCAAACGGGACGTTGAGCATGCGGGCCAAGGTCTGGGCGAGCAGCGTCTTGCCGCAGCCGGTCGGGCCGAGCAGCAGGATGTTGCTCTTGGCCAGCTCGACTTCGGACTTGCCGTCGGTGGCGCCTGCCTGCACCCGCTTGTAATGGTTGTAGACCGCGACCGAGAGCGTCTTCTTGGCGGTCTCCTGCCCTACGACGTACGAGTCCAGGAACTCGTAAATCTCCCGGGGCTTGGGCAGGTCATCCCATTTGAGCTCGGAGGACTCCGACAGCTCCTCTTCGATGATCTCGTTGCACAGATCGATGCACTCGTCGCAGATGTAGACACCTGGACCGGCAATCAGCTTCTTGACCTGCTTCTGCGATTTGCCACAGAACGAACACTTCAGCAGGTCTCCGCCGTCACCGATGCGGGCCACCGACCACTCCCCTGCTCTTGGCGGACTGCGGTCGACGCCGCCCGGCTGCTGATCAGATATCTGCCCTGTACGTGGGTGGTGCTGTCGTGCCCGACCTGGCACAGGACGCTACCCCGAGCATCGCCCTGCGGCAGGCCTATTGCCTGGTTAACCCGCCGCGCGTAACGCGGACGTCTTACGAGACTTCAGAACCTCGTCGATGAGGCCGTACTCAACAGCTTCCGCCGCGGTGAGGATCTTGTCACGGTTGATGTCCTTACGGACCATCTCTTCCGTGCGTCCGGTGTGGTCGGACAGCATCTTCTCCAGGAGCGAACGCATCCGCATGATCTCGTTCGCCTGGATCTCGATGTCCGAAGACTGACCCTCACCCGACCCTGAAGGCTGATGAATCAGGATCCGGGCATTCGGCACCGCGAAACGCTTGCCCTTGCTGCCGGCCGCAAGCAACACGGCCGCCGCGCTGGCCGCCTGGCCGAGGCAGACGGTCGACACGTCAGGGCGGATGTACATCATCGTGTCGTAAATCGCCGTCAGCGCCGTGAAGGAGCCGCCGGGCGAGTTGATGTAGATGTTGATGTCGCGGTCGGGGTCCTCGGACTCCAGGTACAGCAGCTGGGCCATCACGTCGTTCGCCGACACGTCGTCGATCTGGACGCCGAGGAAGACGATGCGCTCCTTCAGCAGCTTGGAGTACGGATCCATCCCGTACTCGCCGCGGCTGGTCCGCTCGATGATGTTGGGCAGGACGTAGCGAGCGGTCTGGGCGGCGTATTCGCTGGACTGACTCATGATGCGTCTCCTCTTAACTGACCGTGCCGAGGCTCGGCACCTGAGTGGCCTTCGCAACGACGCGGTCGATGAAGCCATAGTCCGCCGCTTCGTCAGCGGTGAACCAGCGGTCACGGTCGGAATCCTCTTCGATCCGCTCGATCGTCTGGCCGGTGTGGAATGCGATGCGGTCCTGCAGCACCCGACGAGTGTGAATCATCTGCTCTGCCTGAATCGCGATGTCCGCAGCCGTACCGCCGATGCCGCCGGAGGGCTGATGCATCATGATCCGCGCGTGCGGGGTGGCGTAACGCTTGCCCTTGGCGCCGGCGCAGAGCAGGAACTGGCCCATGCTGGCCGCGAGACCGATGGCGACGGTTGACACGTCGTTGGGGATGAACTCCATCGTGTCGTAGATCGCCATACCGGCGGTCACCGAGCCGCCGGGCGAGTTGATGTAGAGCGAGATGTCTCGCTTGTCATCCTCGGCGGCGAGCAGCAGGAGCTGCGCGCAGATCGCATTGGCGATCGTGTCTTCGACGACGCTGCCGAGGAAGATGATCCGCTCGCGCAGCAGCCGGTCGTAGACGCGGTCGTCAAGGGTGGGAGCGCCGGGGCCTGGGCCGCGCAGGGTGGGCACGACGAGCTCGCTCATTGCCGCTCCTTCGGGTTGGGCCCGGTCGAGCCGGGCAGCCGGTGGAATCACCTTGTCGATGACCCTAACCACGAGGTCGGCACGGACAGTGCCTGAACTGAGCGAGTTCGCCGTAGGCGGATGTGACTCGAGTGCCGTAGGCGGATGTGACTCGAGTGCCGTAGGCGGATGTGACTCAGGCTTCCGGGGTGCCCTTGGCTTCGGCCGCGGCCTGGGCGGCTTCCTCTTCCTCTTCAGCCTCGGCTTCATATGCCGCGTCCTGCGCTGCCTCGTAGGCCTCTTCAGCGGCCAGGATGACCTCGTCCGAGTCGTTCAGGATCTCGTCCTCGTCGCCGGACTCCGCCGCTTCTGCAGCTTCGTCCTCGTCCAGCACGGCGAGGTCGACGACATTGCCTGAGGCGTCGGTGATCTTGACCGATTCGAGCAGCTCGGCCAGTGCCTTGCCCCGCCGGACCTCGGCGAACAGGACGCCGATCTGGCCGCCTTGCATGATCTGGTTAGCGAATTCCTGCGGCTGCATCCCGGACTGCTGCGCCCGCCGGACGAGGTGCTCGGTGAGCTCTTCCTGCTCGACGGTGAGCTCTTCCTTCTCCGCCAGGGCGTCGAGGATGAGCTGGGACTTCACGGCCTTCTCGGAGCTCTCACGGATCTCGGCGGTGAACTCCTCGTCGGTCTTGCCTTCACTCTCGAGGTAGAACTCACGCGTCGCGCCGACCTGCTCCAGCTGGTGGACCAGGTTGTGCTCGCGCGCGTCGACCTCAGCCTTCACCGCCGACTCGGGCAGCGGTACGTCGACGAGCTCGTTCAGCTTCTCGATGAGCTTGTCGCGTGCCTGGGCGCCCTGCTCGTAGCGGCGGACCCGCTCGAGACGCGTGCGCAGGTCAGCCTTCAGCTCGTCGAGCGTGTCGAACTCGCTGGCCGTGGTCGCGAAGTCATCGTCCAGCTCCGGAAGCTGCTTCTCCTTGACGCTGATCACGGTGACTGTGACGTCAGCGGTCTGGCCGGCGTAATCGCCCTGGACGAGATCGGTCTGAAAGACGCGCTCGTCCCCCTCGTTAGCCCCCCGGACGGCCTCGTCCATGCCCGGGATGAGGTTGTCGGTGCCCACCTCGTAGGTAAGGCCCTTGGACTCCGAACCGGGCACGACCTCGCCGTCGACACTGGCCGACAGGTCAAGCGTCAGGTAGTCGCCGTCCTGGACGGGGCGCTCGACCGGCTGCAGGGTCGCGAACCGGTCGCGCAAGCTCCCCAACTGGTCGTCGAGATCCTCGTCGGTGACATTGACGTCGTCGACCGAAATCTCGATGCCTTCGAGATCGGGCAGCACGACCTCCGGCCGCACATCGACCTCGGCGCTGAAGATCAGCTGCTCGCCGTCGTTGAACTCCTGGACGTCGACGCCCTCGGGTGAGGAGATCGCCTCGATCTGCTCCTGCTCGAGCGCCTGGCCGTAGAAACGGTCGAGCGCACCCGGCAGTGCCTCATTGAGGACGTAACCGCGTCCGATCCGCTGGTCGACGATGCGGGCCGGCACCTTGCCGGGACGAAAGCCCGGCACCTTGATCTGCTGGCCAATGCGCTTGTAGGCCGACGCAAGATCCTCAGAGAGCTCCTCGAACGGGACCTCAATCGTGATCTTGATGCGGGTGGGACTCAGGGCTTCTTTGGTGGCCTTCACAGCGGCGCAGCTCTCCATTGGGCTTTGGGCGGTCAGGTATTGACGTCAACAGGGTTCGACGGGTGGTGAAACAGCAGGCAGTCGGGGCGGGGAGATTCGAACTCCCGATCTCCTGCTCCCAAAGCAGGCGCGCTAGCCACTACGCTACGCCCCGCGGCGTCGACCGATCCTATGGTGTGGACAGCCAGGCGACCGCCGGTGTGGCGAGAAGCGCCGGTAAGCTGCCTCCTGGTTACGGTGACCATCTGATCGCCGTTCCGCGGGCGTAGCTCAATGGCAGAGCCCCAGCCTTCCAAGCTGGCCATGCCGGTTCGATCCCGGTCGCCCGCTCCGCAAAGAGGTGCAGGTCAATGGCCTGTTTTTCTCCATCAACCCCCCATTCGGGCACTCCAGCAGATTTGCCTCCGTGCCACCGGCGTGCACAAGACCCGGCTCGGTCGCCCTCAGAGCCCCATGTGCCGAGGTTTGTCCGATACGGCCCCGACCTGCGGGTTAACCCACTGGCGGGCTCTCTCGAGACGCTGCACGAACGGGCAAATCGGCCACTTCGGCCGTGCCAGTTCGTGCCACTTCGCGCGCGTCGGGGGGCCGGGCGATGAGCCGGCAACAGTTCGGCAATATCAGGGTGCTGGCTTCAGGCCGCCATCAGGCCCGTTACAAGGGTCCGGATGGCCGGGTACGTGCAGCTCCGCGGACTTTCGAGACTGCCGCGGAGGCTCAGCAGTTCCTTTCGATGATGGACGCGGAGATTGTCTCAGGCGAGTGGATCGATCCGCTGCTCGGTCAGGTGCCGTTCGGGGATTACGCCCTCAACTGGCTCACGGTCCGTACCGAGCCGCTGTCGCCGCGGACGGAGGAGCTCTATCGGCAGCTGCTGCGGACGCACATTTTCCCCAGTTGGGGAACAGTGCCGATCAATCGGATCGCGCCCTCGGGGGTGCGTCGTTGGTACGCCGATCTGATCGCAGAGGGCCGAAGCCGGGGCGTCGCAGCCAAGAGCTACCGACTCATGCGGGCCGTACTTAATACAGCAGTCGAGGACGAGAGGCTTCGGCGCAACCCCTGCAAGCTGCGCGGCGCCGGGGCTGAGCACCACGTCGAGCGCACTCCCCCATCGCTTGGCGATCTCGGCCAGCTGCTCGACGCCTCGCCGGACCGCTATCGACTGCTGATCGAACTGGCCGCCTGGTCTGGACTCCGTTGGGGCGAGCTGGTGGTGCTGACGCGCCCGGACGTGGACACGCTTCACGGCACCGTGGCCGTCACGAAGGCGCTGATCGAGACTCAGGCGGGGATCTCGCTCGGTCCGCCGAAATCGCACGCTGGCCTACGGGCGGTGGCTATTCCGCCGCACCTACTGCCTGCGCTGCGGACGCACATGGTCCGGCATGTAGGCGGCGCCGCGGATGCGTTGGTATTCGTCGGGCCGCGGGGGGCTCAGCTGCGGCGACGCAACTTCAATGCGATCTGGCAGCAGATCCGGACCGACGCCGGCCTCCCGGAGGTGCACTTCCACGACCTCCGCCATCTCGCGGCGACGCTCGCGGCAATGACCGGTGCGACCACCAAGGAGCTGATGTCCCGGATGGGGCACTCGAGCCCACGCGCCGCGATGATCTACCAGCACGCGACCTCGTCGCGGGACGTGACGATCGCGGCCGCGATGTCCGATCTGGCCAGCGCCCATAGCGCGACTGCGGTAGGTGGCGGTCAGGTCGTGCACCTGCCGGAGCGGAGCGAGTAGGTAGCGGCGCGGTCGCTCATCTGCCGACCCTTCGCTTCCCCCTTCGAATCGGTCGGCAGATGGGGCGGCAGGTTAAGAGCGGAAGCCCCTCCACCGCCTGAAGCTGCAGCTCAACAGCCACATTCGGGGCTCAGCGATACCCCGACAACATGGGTTAGGTATGTGATGAATGGCTTCAGCTGGTTTGGAAGGCCGACAGCGCTATACAGCTTGGCGTCAAATCGAACCCGCACTGTTCAAGGCAGTGGAGATCCTTACCGATCGAGACCGACTGCTACTGCGAGCTCTAAATACGCATCGAGTACTAACTACCGAACAGATCATGCAACTGTTCTTCAGTCACCCGACGACCACGCGGCACCGACTCCTTCGCCTCGAGCAACACGGCCTCATCTCCCGGTTCCGTCCCTGGCTCCCAGTCGGTACGGCGCAATCGCACTGGAGCCTCGACATCCCCGGACTGATCTTCGTCGACGCCGACCGCGACCCGTCCCGGTTCCCCGACGAGTCACCGGAGTCGCTACTGCGCCGGATGAAAAAGCGCCGCCTGTCACTGGATCAGCTGGCTCACAGCACCCACCTGACCCACCGTGTGGAGACGAATAGCTTCTTCACCCGGCTCCGCTGGGACGAGCGCACCCACGACGACGGCCGGCGATTGGTCGCTTGGATAAACGAACGCGAGTTGGGAGACGAACTTCAGTCCCACCGAATCAACGACATCCGGCCGGACGGTTACGGCGCCTGGCACCAAAACGGCCACACAGTCGAATTCTTCCTAGAGCACGATCGCGGCACCGAGCCACTATCCCGACTTCAGGACAAACTCCAAAAATACGAACCTCTCATACGCCAATCAGATCGGCCCGTGGTTGTCCTTTTTGCTCTGCCCGGGGAGCGGCGCCTCGGTAACCTGGCGGCGTCGCAGGTTTGGGCGGTCGCGGCGGAGACTGGCAGCACCGTCGCAGCGTGTGTCCAAACAGCCGATTCGCCGAGTGGAGCGTCCTGGATGATGCCCGGACAAGCCGTCGGGTGCCCAATGTGGCGCTTGAATCTTCGCCACCTCTGAGTACGACCGGCCGCAGGTTCAGCACTGTTGGGCCACCTTGGAGAACTGAACTGAGGGTTCTCAAGTTCCAGTCCTGGCGCCGGGCAGCACGCCGCCCTTGGGTGGGGAAGGGGTCCCGATCTATGCGACCCGAACAGCGGACAAGATCTAGGCCGGCGGCACACCCAGATGTTGATCTTTAGGCAGAAACCGAAGACCTAGGCTGGCTTGAGCCGACGACATCCAATCGGAAGGACAGGTAGGCGAGCATGACGAGTATCGAGCCGGCGCTCAACGACCTACTGAATGACCAGACCCTGCCCCTCGAGGAGGCGATGGATCGACACTTCAGCCCTGGCTACCGGCAGCGTACTGACGGCGTTTGGAGTGATCGTGCCGAATTCGCCGCGCATATTGCCCATCTTCGAGCGTTGACCGAGTCGACTGCCATTACGGTGCTGGACGAGTTCAGCGTCGGCCATCGGTACGCGGACCGACACATCGTCACCGTCAAGAAACGCGATGGCACTCAGGTCGTCCAGGAGGTGTATCTGTTCGGGGAGCGAGGCGAAGACGGTCGGTTCACCCGCGTCGAGGAAACGACGCTGATGCTCGAAGGCGCTGAACACGACCGCAGCCTGGGCAGCGCCCGATAGTCCGAGAGCGTCAGCAGCGGATCGTTTGAGACCTAGTGGTTGTCGGTTGTCTCCGCTTATCACGACCAGCGCTAGGCCGTCTTTCGCTGGACGACGGCTTGCTCGACGTAGGTGATGATGTCTGGTGAGACGCGGTACATCTTGCGGTGGTCATACCAGCTGGTGAAGCCCAGGCCGAGCGCCATCCAGAAGAGGAGTTCGAGGCCGATCACCAGCACGGCGTGGGCGAACCCCGCGTGCCATTGGGCGCCGAAGTAGAGAATGTCGCGCGAACCGTCGAGGACTTGGCGTAGCGGTTCTACCGTGCTGACTGCTTTAAAGAATCCGGGAAGTGCCTGGACTGGAATGGTGCCGCCTGAGGACGCCAGTGACAGGTAAAGGATGATCACCATGGCCAGCAATTGACCGAAGGATCCGAAGGCGGCAAGCAATGCCAACGTGCCGAAGGAAACCATCAGAGTGGTCAGAGTCAGCATGAGCCACAGCAGCCCGAAGTGGGGTGCGTACATTCCGAAAGCGGCGATGGCAATCAGCAATATGGTCGCTGTGAGAAGCGGGGCGGCTACGACCGCGACGCCCCATTTGGCGATAAGGGTCTGCCGTCGCGGGATCCGCAAAGGCACCCGAATTTTCCACCGTGGACCGAGATCGCTCGTGGAATAGCCCAGCGCCCCGTCCATCGACGAGTTGATCAGTGTTCCGGCGAGGAAGCCGGCCAGGATGGCGATCAGCGAGACGTAGAAAGCGCTGAGCCCGAGTGCCGACTTCGACGGAAGTGGCCGATAGGTCACTGTCTTGAGCGTGACCGGGTCGCCGAGTTGTCCGGCGAGCACCGGGTTGGCACGTACGGCGCTCGTGCTCTGGGCAGTCAGCTTTGTGCCGATCTGCTTGGAGATGTCGTCAACTGCCGGGGTCAGCACTCCGGAGGCGAGGCTGACGCCGAGGCTGCCCTGCCGACTGTTTTCGAGCAACTGCACCCCCGGGGTCGACGGAATGCTTGTCCCGGAAGGCGCGGGATAGCCGGCATCGAGCAGCGCCGAAGCGGTGAACGTCGGAGGGATGACCAACGTTGCGTAGGCGTGACCACGGTCCATCTCCCGTTGTGCCTGGCTTAGCGTCCCCACCCAGACGTCCAACTTGTTCGTGACGCCTGTTGCTTGCTGCAGCCCGGCGACCACGGACTGGCCCAAATTGACGCGACCCGTCGGGGTATTTGCCCCGGTGTCCTGATCAACAACCTCGACCGGCAACCCGTGCAAGTGGCCGACCGGATTTATCACCGAACCGATGTAGATCGTCGCGACCAAGGCGATCATGACCACCGGAATCATCAGCGGAATGAGCCACACTTTGCGGACCCGCCAGACCATCCGCGCCCGCACCGGAAAATCGGCATCGGTCGCGGGGCCGTCGTCTTGCACACCGTCGTTGTCGCTGCCGTCGGTCATATTTGCTCCCTTCGCCGACGATTGACGGAATACCGCAAGTCTCTCCCCGGCCAATCACCAAGTCCCAAGGGAGACCCCTTTGAGGCGCGGCCGCCGTCCACGAGACAGGTTTGGGGCCGAGCAAATCATCGTTGACATCCACCTGGGACGCGACGATCGTCCGAGGGGCAAGGTCAGGGCTTTTGATGGTCGGTTGCACGCCGTTATTTGGAGGGAACTTAGGGTTTTCTTGGCGCTCGCGCACAGCGTCTCCCTGGTCGAAGCGATCACGTCCGAAAGCGATAACACCCCCCTTGGAAGGGACCGCGTCATGACGGATTTGATTTGGAGCTTCTCACCGTGGGTGGCATTCCTACTCGGGGTGCGAGTCGGGAACGTCTACTGGGGAGCGGCCATCGGCGTCGTGGTTGCGGCGGTGGTCCTGGTCCGATCCCTGGTCCGACACAGAACACACCTGTTTGACGTGGTGGGGGTCGTCTACTTCGCTGGAATGCTGATCCTGCTCGCCGCCATTCGCCCCGACGACATCGACACCTGGGGCCGTTACGCCCAGGCCGTCGCCCACGGCTCACTCACGATCCTGGTCTTCGGTTCCGTCCTGATCAACCGTCCGTTCACCGAGCCCTACGCCCGCGAAC
Source organism: uncultured Actinomycetota bacterium (assembly GCA_963737695.1). Classification (GTDB taxonomy): domain Bacteria; phylum Actinomycetota; class Actinomycetes; order Frankiales; family Frankiaceae; genus DATAZK01. Next base: position 645,723 of record CAVTTQ010000005.1, on the reverse strand, counting down.
AGGTACCGAAAGAGTTCTGGGGAAGCCGCGAATTCCGGGCCGCCAACCGAAAAATCTCGCTGGTATGGGGACTGGCCTTCCTCATCGGCACCATCTCGCTCATCGCCGCCGGAGCCAGTGGAGACCGCCAATTTCTGCTACGTATCGCCGTCCCGTTCGGCGCCCTCCTACTGGCCTTTCTTTTTACACAAAAGCAGTCGGACGCTGCGAATGAAAACCCGGAACCGGGGACGGTCTCAGGCCGGGGCTAATCCACCAGCGGGGCGGACCCGTCGCCAGCCGCCACAGACTCGGGGCTGCGTGCCGGTTGGCGGACCAGTCGAGCGGAAGACAGCAGGCCGATGACGGCCAGCACGAATACGACCAGAAACACGGCCCCGTAGGCCAGCTTGGATGCGTTGAAGGCGGGGACTAGGAATCGGACCAGCGACTGATCGAAATGTTGCGGCTGAAGACCCGTCTGCTCGGCCGCTTGTAGCGCCTGCCGTAACTGGTCGCCCTGGTGCGAGGTGATGCCACCGACTGAACCATGCTGAGCGAGGTCACGAAGTCGATGGACGTAGACCCCATGGAAAACTGCAAAAAGCGCGGCTATACCGACGGCTCCGCCAGCTTGCTCAGCCGTCGCGGACACCCCAGCCACCTGTCCGGTCAGACCTTCATTTACCGAGTCGAGACCGACCGGATCATTGACCGTCAGCACAAGAGCAAGTCCAGATCCGAAAAGGACAAGTCCGGGCAGCAGGACCAGGTAGTCGCGGCTCGTCGGCCCGATCTGGTGAACACCGACACCCAACGCCACAGCTGACAGAGCGAGCAGTCCGAAGCCAACCACCAAAGGCGGCCGGCCACCTGATCTGTCATACCAGCGGCCAACCGGTGCGGCCAGAAAGATCATTGGAACGGTGGTCGGGATGAGCGCCAACCCGGCCAGGACGGGACTCATTCCAAGATCGAGAACAAGCAGCAGCGGGAAGATCACGCCAAGGCCGATCTCCACCATCCCCGCCAGCGTCTGCGAAATCGTGGCACCTAAGTAGTTCGGCGTCGTTCTAATCAACCTGAGATTCATGAGGGGCTGGGCAGCACGTCGTTCCCAGAAAATGAACGTCACGCCACTAAATACGGATATGACGACCGGGCCCAACACGAGGGTTGAGGTGAACGAGTAAGACTGAATTCCAGAGAGTCCGAAGACGAGTCCAGTGACAGCGATGCACAGCAACGCGGCTCCGGCATAGTCCACGTCGACGTCCTGCCGGGCAGATTGATCCTTGGGCACGGCAATCAGGGTTGCCAAGATGCAGCCTGCTGCCAGTGGAACGTTGATGAGTAGCACCAGACGCCAACTGACAGCCGAAGTGAGCGCCCCTCCGATCGTCGGCCCTAGGGCGCCCGCAACGGCAGCAATCCCACCGGTCGTCCCCAGCGCCTTCCCCCGCTCTTCAGGCGGAAATGTGGCACTCACAATCGCCACTGACCCGGGAAGGATGAATGCCCCGCCAAGCCCCTGCACCACCCGGGCGGCCACTAGGACCACATACACGGGAGCGAGTCCACCGACGACCGAGCCCGCCGTGAAGGCGACCGCCCCAATCAGAAAGATGCGACGCCGGCCAAACTGATCACCCAGCCGACCACCAAGCACCAAGAAGCCCGCGAGCGCGAGAAGGCTCGCATTAAGAACCCACTGCGCGGACTGCGCGCCAATGCCGAAATCACTAATGATGGCCGGGAGCGCCAGCGGCACGGCTGTTTGATCGATCAAGATGATGGAATTGGCGAGAATCATCGCGACCAGGACAACCTGGCGCCTTCTCGTCGTGTTCACTTTCACAAGCGCTTACCTGATGTTGGCATCGCTCAGCCTCGGCAAGTCCAGGCCGTGCTTCCCAAACTGTCCTCGCAATCCAAGTCGGGCTCAATAGATACCTGACGCTAGACGGGCGAGCCCGATACAGGCGCGGTCCGAGTCCACAGGCATCGACACCGTAGGCACAGTCAAGCCCGAAGCTGGGATTCTCCGCCAGGACTGGGTCTAGCCGCAGCGAAGGCCGTCCCCACGGGTCAGAACGAGCTTGCCATCGCCGTGCTCGCCGGTGAAGCTGCTAGCTCCCGGCGGGAGTCCGACGACGACGTAGTCAACCGGGCCAAGCGCGTCTAAGGAGGGATGAGTCACGTCGTTTTCATTCATTCGAGGACCGCAAGTTGGTCCAGCGGTGGTGGGTCCAGTCGATCGTCGGGCGAGGTCGGCTTGTCGGGCAATCGACCATGATCACGTGACTTGCATCGCTGAGAGCCGGCGGCGGGCATCTGGACAGGAATAACCATCGGAGAAAAGCCCCGTGCCCCATCCGACATCCCATATCCAAAACCCTAGTGATAGCAACGGATCCCAACGGTTCGCAACGGACATCTGATGGAGTAAAGATGGACTCGTCATACCCGTTCGCGACTGGGAATCCGGGGCCTTTCAAGCTGGCCATGCCGGTTCGATCCCGGTCGGCCGCTCCGCAAAAGTACTGTTCAGCGGCATGATTTGACTCCATTTGCTTTCGAGCAGTGGGCCAAATCCGGGCCGCGTGCCCCAGCTCCGCCATTTCAGGCTAAGAGTTTTCGTTCTCTCCAGGCGAACTCGGCGCTCGAACCAGACGGGCACTGCCTACCTAACGCCGCTGTTCTCGCAGGTGGTAGAGCCGAGAGCCGAGGTCTGCCCACCCCGCAGCAGTGTCTTTCAGCTGAGCATTATTGCAGTATCGCTGTACCGGTTTATCTGGACAGTAGTACAGTCATCCATGTGTCCAGTTCCGCGGTTGAAGTAGACTCTCCGGGTATCGGTCCTCGATACCGGGGCTACTTGGAACGACTACACCGCGGGGCGCCTCCCACTTTCAGCCCGGCGGACGCTGCCCGAGTCCTTGACATGGACCAACCTGCTGCGGCGCGGCTTCTCGGCTACCTGGCTCGCCGCGGTTGGCTCAGTCGGGTTAGACGTGGCTTGTACGTCGCAGTGCCGCTTGACGCCGGCCGCAGCGGTGAGTGGTTGGAGGATCCGTGGGTGGTGGCGGACAGCATCTACCGCCCGTGCTACGTCGGCGGCTGGTCGGCTTGCGAGCACTGGAATCTCACAGAGCAACTGTTTCGAACGGTGCTGATTGTGACCGGGCGGAGCGTGCGACGCTCGGACGTGAGCTATCCCGGTGTGCAATTGCACGTGACCTCGCGTTCGCCGGCCATGCTGTTCGGAACTGTCGGGGTCTGGCGGAACTCGACCCGTGTCAACGTCTCGGACCCGAGCCGCACCATCGTTGACGTACTGGATGACCCACGCATCGGAGGAGGTTTGCGGCACTGCGCAGACGCGCTGCACGAGTATCTGCTCAGCGAGCACCGCGACGACGCCCTGCTGATTAGCTACGGCGACCGGATCGGCAACCGCACGATCTTCAAACGACTCGGATACCTCCTGGAGAGCCGTGAGGCACCGGCCGGGGTCGACACCGAGTCCCTCATGTCCGCGTGCCTTGATCGGCGCAGCGCCGGCCTAACCACACTCGATCCCGTCAACGTCTCCCGCGGCCGGATCGTGCGACGCTGGGCCCTGCGCGTGAACATCGACCTCGGTCCCGCGGATGCCTCGTGATCACGCGCGCTGACATCGTCGAACGCGTCCGCGAGTGGGGACTCACGGAGCAAGTCGTCGAGAAGGACTACGTCCTTGGCTGGCTTCTGTGGGGAATCGCCACCGATCCGACCCTCGGCGAGAGCTGGATCTTCAAAGGCGGCACGTGCCTAAAGAAGTGCTATATCGAGACCTACCGTTTCTCTGAGGACCTGGACTTCACGGTGCTTGCTGGAGGTCCTCATACACCCGACGACATTCGCCCACTCATAGACAGCGTGCTTGCACGCATCTACGACGTGTCCGGCGTGGACTTCAGCGGTCGCCCACCCGCAATGCGTGCCCGCCCCGACGGCCTGTCAACAGAAGGCAGCGTCTATTACGTCGGCCCCCGCGCTCAGGTCGCCTCGCCAGCCAGGATCAAGCTCGACATCTCGGCCAACGAAACGGTCGTCCGGCCGCCGGTCTTCCGCGATATCGGCCACCCCTACCCCGACGCCCTTCCCGCTCCGGCACAGGTGCGCTGCTACTCCTTCGAGGAACTCTTCGCGGAGAAGCTTCGAGCGATGGCACAGCGTGGCCGGCCACGCGACCTCTACGACGTCATCAACCTTTTCCGCCGCAACGACCTACGCCTGTACCCCAACCAGATTCACGCCGCGTTGGCCGACAAGTGCGCCGTCAAGAACATCGTCATCCCCACGGCCGACACGATCATGACCGACCAACGCCGTAGCGAACTGGAGACGGACTGGCTCCACATGCTCGGACACCAATTGCCAGTCCTTCCGCCGCTCGGTCCGTTTCTTGAAGAGTTGCCGCTGCTGTTTCGCTGGCTCGACGGGTCTGTCGTGTTCGACGAACTACCCCCGGCGGTCTACACGACAGACGAAGACGATGCCTGGAGCCCCCCGCGAACCGCATGGACCTGGCGCGCAGGCGTTCCCATTGAAGTCATCCGTTTCGCAGCCACCAATCACCTATTGGTCGACCTCGGCTACGACGGGCGGCGACGCCTCATTGAGCCCTACTCGCTCCGGCGAACCCGCGACGGCGCCCTGCTACTCCACGCCGAGCACGCCGACAATTCTGGCCACCGCACGTACCGAGTCGACCGCATGCAGGCCGCCGTGGCGACGACCACTCCATTCATTCCTCGCGCTGGGATCGAGTTCTCCGCTCAAGGACCGCTCAGGGCACCACTACAAAGCCGCCGCATCGGTGGGTATTCGCGCACCCGCAGCGGCCGACCGTCAGCCCCAACAAGGACAGGGCCCGTCTACTTGTACCAATGCAACCGGTGCGGGCGGATGTTCGAACACTCCAGCCGAAACAGCACACTTCGAGCCCACAAAAACGCAATTGGCGGGCGCTGTAGCGGACGAACTGCTCGCTATGTGGGCGCCCGCTAAGACCGCAGGCGCCCTTCGTTCCCACGTGACCGTGGAGCCCGGCGATCTGAGGCGCGGAGTTCGATGCTTTCGCGTCGGCAATCAGAGTCGCCTCGAGTGCGTCTCGTGCCCTATCCGGCATGGCAAATGCGAAAACCCTAGGGATAGCAACGGGTTCCAACGGTTGTGAACTGCTCGCAACGGACATCTGATGGAGTAAAGATGGACCAGTCATACCCGTTCGCGACTGGGAATCCGGGGCCTTCCAAGCTGGCCATGCCGGTTCGATCCCGGTCGCCCGCTCCACCAGCCTCTGGACCCACCAAAACCGGGAAACTGTCGCCCGGGGCTACAAAACCGACGATTTCCCCCTTCCTATGCCCTCAGGTGATGCTGTCCGGCTGTTGCCGAGCGAGATAGGCCTCGATCCGAACGACGACTGAATCGGATAGCACTTCCTGGGCGTGATAGCGCTCATAGAGTTGCTGTGCCTCATCGACGCTCCGGATTCTGCAGACCGCCAACAGCCGCTCAATATCTTCAGCGTCCCGACGGCCGCGATTCGCCTTGAGCTTCATCGCCAACAACATCTTCGCCGGGGCGGTCGAGACCGTGACATCACCGTCGCGGAACAGTTCGACCCAATCCGTCGGATCAATGAATGGGATATATGCCTTAGCGTCGCTATTGAGCCAGTCGGGCGGCAGATTGCGTTCGGCGGCCATTTCAGCGGCCACTTCGAGTACGAGCTTTTCGGGATGGAACACCGCATCGACGTCGAAAGTCGCGGTGGTCCGATAACTCCGAGCAACCAGCGCCGCACCTCCGACGAGACGGATCGAAGCGGTGGCCCCGCGGGCGCTCAGCCGACGTGCCAGCTCGCGCAGCAGCCCCTCGATGTCTTCTGGAGACATTCCGGCAGCCATCAAATGCTGGCGAGTTCTGAAGCGGCGATAAAAACGCCGTGCCGGGCGAATGCCGAGGGAGTCTCGGCCACCGTCTGGTCGAACAATTCGGGCACGTCGTCCACGAACCACGGGTCGGGCAGCAGCCTGCTCTTGTCGTGGATCCAAGCCGGTAAGGGCAGTCCTCCCTCGAGCAGGTAATGCTCGGCAACTGCGGCCAACAGCGCGTCGTAGCGGCTGTCAATCTGCGCGGGAGCTAGAGCGGTAAGAGCAGCACGCAACGGGCCGCGCTCCCGGGCTAGGTCATCAGACAGCTGAATGAACTCGCGGTAAGCACCCGACTCATCGTCGTTACGCAACGCAGCGGCGATGGCAGCCGCCGCTTCGTATACCGGCCTCGATGTGGTCGGCAATGCCACCAATCGGTATCCCGCGGCCGCCAGAAGCCGACTCATATGTCCCAGGCCAGGGTCATGGTCGCCCTTCTCCAGCGCCGCGACAGTCGGCTGATGGTCACCGGCCCGCGCCGCCAAGGCCCGCTGCGACAACCCGCTGCTGCGCCGCGCAGCCAACAGAGCCGATGCCGACACCGTTCCCCCCTTGATAGCAGATTTACTATCATTACTGTGCGGCAAGCCGGACGCCCTGTCAACGTCACCAGATTCAGCGGCAGGCATCTAGGCGATCCGGGCAGTTCCAACACTCGTTGCAACTCAGCCAGCGACCTACAACGAAACGGGCCCTAGCGTTGTAGGTCGGCGGTCATGCATCCAACGCGCTACGGCGCGCTGGAATGGCGCCGTCTCGAGCGGCCGATGAGTTACCGTCCGTGCCCTATTCAGCCTCGCAAATGCGAAAAACCTAGGGATAGCAACGGCGTCCGCGGCCCACCGTCGCGCCGGTTAGCGGAAGATGCCGCGGTTGAGGATCTGGCGTTGCCACAACTGGTCACGCTCGGCATGGGTCAGCGTGCACTCTTCCGCCGTGTCAGTCCACTGCTCCTGGATGACGGTCACCTGGGCGTCGATGATCTCCTGCGCTTGCGCCGCCGACAGGTGGTACACAGCGGCAGCTGCCCGGCAGGTCGTGAGCGTGCTGGCCCGCTCGCCGTTGGACCCAATCGCCATCGCCTGTGCCGCGGTTTCCCCGGACCGCGGCTGTGGGCATAGGTCGTATGCCGGGGTGAGCGTGAGCTGGGCACCGTCCCAGTAGGCGGCATGGTTGCGCGGGTGGTCGTCAGTGTTGCCGACGCAGACGTTGAACACGATGCGTGCGAATAGTTCCCGCAACGTCTCGTCCGGGCGGGTGAACGAGGCGCGGATGTGCTCGGCGAGATCGGCGTAGCTGCCGTAGCGGGCGCCGAGAAACTCGTCGAGTTCGAGAATCGTCAGCGCCGACACGAGCAACCGCCGCTGTCCGGGCACCATGGTCCGATCGAATCGATCCACGAGCAGCACGTCCTTACCGGCGCAGGAGACAAGGGCACTGCCGGCCACGTCGAGCCCCACCCGCCGGGCCAGATTCATCCCTACCGCTTCGGCTTTCACCACGGGACGGACGTCGGTAGAGGAGGAAAACTTTGCAATCAGGTGTCGGCCGTGGTCGTTGAGCAGCGCCTTCGGCCGGGCCCCACCGATGGACGTGCCCCGGATCAGGGCCTCGGCCAGCGGTTCCGGCAGCGGGCGGCCCTCCTCCAGCGCGCTGGCGGCGTCTTGCAGCTGCGCCAGCGTCGCGGTCGGATGGCGGGACGTGTACGTCGTCGCGCTGTCCTGGAAGTCCAGTGCCCCGACCCGGTCCGACCCGCTCGACTCGAGCAGGTACGTCAGCAGCGACAGCGCCCCGGTGTCGCTAGTCGCATCGAGATGCCCGAGGCGGCGGGTCAGGATGACCCGCTGTCCCCACGCGTCCGGGCCGGCGTCCCGCAGACAGCCCGCCACCGGGAGCGACCCGAGCGGACGGATCGGACCCGTTCGTAGCGGCAGCTCGGGCAGGTACAGGGCAATTGCGTCTGGGCGCGCCAGGTAGCTCTGGCCATAGGTGAATATGTGGTAGCCCGGGGTGACCTCATCCATCCGGCCGCAGACGACAGGCTCGGTCGCGTCCGGCAGCCATACCCACACGAACGCGCGGTCGGGGGCCCGACCGTCAGAAGTTGTCATCGACCGGCTCCGGCCGGGAGCGCACGTGCGCCGGCAACAGTGCGAGCCGGTCGCGCTGCCGGTCGGACAGCATGCTGAGCTCGCCGGGCGTCGCCGCGAACAGCGGCACCCCGAGTAGGGTCGCCAATTCGAACATGACCCCGACCGCCACTGTGGGCTCGCCGCGCTCGGCGCTGCGAAGCGTATTCACCGAGATCCCCGCCCGCTGGGCGAGCTCGGCTGCGGTCCACCGGCGCTCCCGCCGCGCGACCGCAATCTGCAGCCCGAGCACGGTCGCCGCCTGCCGCGCCGGGCGAGAGTAGACATGCGGTCGTCGAACCATCGCTCACCCCCCAATCGGATCGTCAATGTAACCACATTATCGACCCATACCCTCAATACATTGACGCTTTGACAACAACAACCCGGACAGTCACGGTCATGGACGGACCTCTACTCGCCGGCGGCCCCCGCTGGCCTTGGCGGCCCGGCCCTCGGCCCGATTCCCCCCAGACGCCTCATTTTTCTGCCCACCGCAGGCATGCCCCATCCGCTATCGCAAATCCGAAAACCCTAGGGATAGCAACGGATTCCACCGGCTCGCAACGGACACGTGATGGAGTAAAGATGGACCCGTCATGCCCGTTCGCGACTGGGAATCCGGGGCCTTCCAAGCCGGCCATGCCGGTTCGATCCCGGTCGCCCGCTCCGTAGCTTGCAGAGGGTCCGAAGTCCGCCGAAACCCCCTCTTTGTCGCTTTCCACGACCAAAACCGACAAATCTGACGCGTGAGCCCGCCCAGCTCTGTCAACGTCCGCTACCTCAACTACTCGACAGGTTCCACAAGGCTAAGACCTTCTCTATATATGGTTGCGCATATATATGCTCTCACGTATGTTATCAAGGTGCCTGCCGCTCTCGACGTACTGGACGTGATCGCCGAACCGACCCGGCGGCGGATCCTCGATGCCGTTCGGGACAGCGAGTGCTCAGTCAATGACTTGGTCGAACGTGTCGGGATGCATCAGCCAGGTGTCTCTCGGCATCTCAAGGTGCTGCGCGACGCCGGCCTGGTGGACGTCCGCCGCGATGCGCAGCGCCGGCTGTACCGACTACGCCCAGAGCCGCTGATGGAGCTGGACACCTGGCTAGAGCCCTATCGCGCCCACTGGGCCGGCCGGCTCGATGCGCTCGAGCGGCACTTGAAGCACTCCTCCGTACCGATTGCTCCTACTCCGAAAGAGAGTCAATGAACGCCCCGGCATCAGGCAAATACGACGGCGCCATGGACCGCACCCCGGAGGGTGGGGTCATCCGATTCGAACGGCTCCTCGCCTACCCGGTCGCTGAGGTCTGGGACGCGATCACGAACCCGGCCCGGCTGTCGGAATGGTGGCTGCCGTTCGACGCTGACATCACGGTCGATCTCCGCGAGGGCGGCGAGATGGTGATGGTCGGGCAAGGCGACGAGCCCGTGATGATGACGTGCAGGTTCCTGCGCGTCGAACCTCCATTACTGCTGGAACACACCCATGGCGATCCCGGTTCGTTCATGCGCTGGGAACTGCAAGCGGTCGACGCGGGCTGTGTCCTGCGACTGAGTCACTTCGTGACCGACACATCCGCGGCCATCGACAATGGCTACGTCGTCGGGCTGCACGCATCTCTCGCTCGGCTGGCGCCCTGCTTGGCGGGTCAGCCCATCGCCTGGGACTGGGCTGAATTCGCCGTGGCCCAGGCTCACTACGCCGCGCTCGGTCTTGCCGGGGCCGACTCATGAGCCAGCTCGTGCGCGTCCATAACTTCATGGTGTCGACCGACGGATTCGGGGCCGGCGAAGGACAGAGCCTTGAGCGGCCCTTCGGCCACGCAAATCCGGCGGAGCTGTTCGCCTGGGCCGGTGCGACAGCGCACTGGGTCAACCGGACCGAAGCCGGCGGCACCTACGGCCTCGATGACTACCTGACTCGCGACTTCACCAACAACATCGGCGCAGAGATCATGGGGCGCAACAAGTTCAGTCCATATCGCGGCGCCTGGGAGACCGAGGATTGGCAGGGCTGGTGGGGCGACGAACCGCCCTTCCACACACCGGTCTTCGTGCTCACGCATTACGAGCGGCCCGTGCTCACGCTCGGAGAGACCACATTCCATTTCGTCAATGCGTCCCCGCAAGACGCTCTGGCGCTGGCATTCGACGCCGCCGAAGGCAAGGACGTTCGCATCGGTGGCGGGATCGCCACGGTGCGGGAGTTCCTCGCCGCCGATCTCATCGACACGATGCACGTCGCCGTTGCACCGATCGAACTCGGTCGCGGTGAGCGGCTATGGCAGAGGCCCGACGAGCTGCTGGGCCGATTCCATCTGGAGCGGATCCCCAGCCCCAGCGGGGTAATTCATCACTTCCTCTGGCGCCGGTGAAGCGGGAATCGCGGCGACAACTCGATCGCGACGGCGAGCGCCAAGGCCGTCTTCCCGACACCACCGGGCCAGTAAACCGCTGATCACCACTCCTCACACAAGGAACGGCAACGCCTGCAACACAACGGCCGTGAAGACTGTCGACCATTGCCCTACGAACTCATGAAAGGCAGCGTGAATCGAGTGACCGGCAGTGGGTTGGACCGACGCCGTGCGCGGCGGCCCCGGATGTCCATCGCCGTAGGTTGCGCCGGAGTGTTGCTAGCGCTTGCTGCGTGTTCGTCGTCGGGGTCTTCGCATCCGACTCCGAAGAACGGTGACGCTGTCGACATCGCCATCCCGGCATCCGTCCAGAGCCTTCCTTTGCGCAACCAAGACGGCAAGGTGGTGACGCTGGACAGCCTGCACGGCAAGACAGTCGTCATTTCACCGTCCTTGACGCTTTGCCAGGAAACGTGCCCCCTGATCAGCGCCAACTTCCGCGCCGCTGACGATGCGGTCCGAGCCGCCGGCTTGACCAACAACGTCGTGTTCGTCGAGGTGACCGTCGACCCGCAGCGGGACGATCAGAAACACCTGAAGGCCTATCAAGGCCTCTACGGCGCGTCACCGGACTGGGAGTTCCTTGGTGGCACATCAGCTCAAATTGCGGCGTTCTGGAACGCGCTGCACCTCAGCTACGGCAAAGAACCCAACGACCCCGGACCAACGCCGCACGACTGGCTGACCGGCGCGCCTCTGACCTACGACGTCGATCATCAGAACATCGTCTACGTCCTTCGTCCCAACGGACATGTCGCGTGGCTCGTCAACGCCTCCCCCAACGTCAAGGGACAGAGCATCCCCACCACCCTCGAGAAGTTCCTCAGCGAACAGGGAAATCACAACGTCGCCGACCCGGACGACCCGTCCTGGACCCCGCAGGACGTGCTGCAAGCCATCCAATACGTCACCGGAAAGAAGGTGCCCGACAAGCAGACCTAGGTCGTCAAGCGGTACTGGAGCGATAACGCCCGTTCACGACGACGTCGGCTCTGGCGGTCTCTCGGGCTTTCTTACTCCCAAGGTTCGAAGAGGCCCTCGAACTGGAGTTTGCCGTTCGTGATGCGCCCGTAGAGGAGCCAGTCGCCGCGGAACATGCCGTGTTCGTAGGGGGAGCAGGCGATGTGGGTTCGGGGACCGCCGGTCGTGCTGGGCATGAACCGTATCGCTTCGAGTCCAGCTTTCAGGCCGGGGCCAGACAGCACCGGTGCTCGGAACAGGCCTTCGATCAGCACTCGTGCGGTGTCGTAAGCGAGGACTGGTATCGCGTTCGGCCACAAGGGTGGGCTCTGGCCGTAGCGGCTGACGAATCTGTCGTGGAACCCGTTGACGAGCGGGTTGCTGGGATCCAGCTGGTCGATGCCAACCCAGCCCTCGAACTTCTCGAAGCCCATCAGGTAGAACATGAACGCGGTACCCATGATGCGCGGGGGATCCCAGCCCAGCTCGTTCAGCGCCGCGTTCAGCAGGCCGCTGGCGGCAAGCATGCCGTAGCCCATGTAGACCAGAGCGTCCGCCCGAGCCTCCCGGAGATGCTCGAGGTTCGCTGCGAGGTTGACCGGGGTCTGGGTCACGGTTTCCACGGCAGCAACGCTCACATTGCGCCGTCGAGCTTCTTGCCGGAAGAAGCGGAAGTACTCTTCGCCGTTGGGTGAGATCTCGTTGATGACGGCGACGCGCTCATAGCCTTTGCGCTTCAACCAGGCGACAACGAGGGCAGCGTCGCCGCCGCAGTCGCCGTTCCCCAGCCGAAAGCAGTACTCGCCGCGCAGGCGCTCGGTACCGCACCAGCTTATGAGCGGCACCTCCAGCTTGTTGGCGAGAGGTCCTACGACGATCGCATTGTCAGAGCTGTACGCGCCGGCGACTCCGATACATCCCTCATCAACGAGATAGCGAAACCCATCGGTGGCGTTCTTCGCCGACCCGTGAGGCAATCCGTGCTCGGGGTGCAGTACGAACTCGACTGGCCGGTCGAGCACCCCCTGCTCGGCCGCCTCGTCGAATGCGAGCCGATGAACTTTGTCGTACGCACCGTCGGGTCCGTCGAGTGCCGAACCCAGCCAACCGATCTTTATCGGATCCACGTCGTCACGCCTCCGCTAGTCGGGAAAGCTGAACCTCGTCGCGAGTTAACCGCATCCACGCGTGTCAGCGCGCAGTCCCACAAGTTCCTCGACTGAACTCAGGTTTTGACGACGGCCGCGAGCTCCGACGGCTCGCAGCTCGAGGTCGCGCGCGGTAGCCGCGGGCGCGTCGGTCAATCCTGTAAGAGCACTACGGTGCAATTCTCCACGCCCGCCGGACCCCCCTTTTGGTCGCTTTCAGCGATCGAAAGCGACAAATCCGACGCTCAAGAGCGTCGGCCTGGCATCCCCATCGCCTCCACCCTCGGGCGCCACACCAACGACCGGATGACCTCCTTCTACGCCGTGACCCCGTCGGGCTTCCAGATCGAATACGGACGCGGAGGGGTCAAGATCGATGACACCACCTGGGACGTCCGGACCTACGACGCCAGCACCTGGGGACACCGCACCCCCGCAGGAACCTAGGGGGGGCCATCGGTTACCGGCCGTATCCGGAGTTTCTCTGAGCGCGGGCGCTTGCTGCTCAGCGTTTGGTTCCCACGATGCACCGCGCCATTCCTGGGACGCGGACCGAGCCGTCCTTCTCGAACTCGCTCACGCTCGCGATCACCGCTGCACGAATCCGCTGCCGCGCCGGCTCGTCGACCTGCTGAAGCGCGGCAGCTGCCAGAGACACGTGCTCGCTGATCATTTCCCAGTATTGGACGGGCGACTGCGTCACGAGTTCGACGCCGACGTTCCACTCAGCAACGTCGAGCAGCCCGACGTTCTCGTACAGGGAGCTGATGCAACGGGGCGCAGCGCAACGGAACATGTTCGGTCGTTGCGGGTCGGGCGGCGGCGGCGGCGACGTCTCTGCAGCGATTGCCGATGTGGCGATAGTCGCCCAGGGGTTCTCGTCGGGATCGACCCAGACCGACGAGCAGAGACGACCACCTGGCTTGAGTACGCGAGAGAACTCGGCCGTCGCCTCGGCCACGTCCGGGAAGAACATGTACCCGAAACGCACGGAAACGCTGTCGAATGAGGCGTCCTCGAACGGCAGATCATCTGCGCTGCACACCGTCGTCTCGACATTGGTGACCCCTTGGGCCCTGGCTCGTCGGACGGCTACCTCGAGCATCTCCGGTGCGAGGTCAGTCAGTACAACGCGTCCCTTCGGCGCCAGTCGCGCGATGCTCAGGCCCGGCTCTCCCGTGCCCGCGGCGATGTCGAGATGCTGCTGATTTTCGGCGATGTTGAGATGCTCGATGATCGCCGCGCCCACCGGGCCCAGCTGATCGACGATGACCGAGTCCCACTTCTCCCAGCCCACAGAAAGGCCAGCCCAGGTCTTTCGCTGAACGTCTCGGATCTCATCGGCGCTTGACATCGACCCTCCCGCCATTCACGACCTACCGAACACGACACAGGGTCCCTAGGTCAGCCCAACCCCCGTTTTGGTCGCTTTCATCGACCGAAAGCGACAAATCCGACGCGCGAGCGCGTGGCGCGGTAGCTCATACCGGAGAGTGGTGACACTGAAGCTATGGGCATCATTACGCGGATAGGCAGCGCTCCCGGAGTCCGGCGGCTTGTCAGGAAGCCCGACTCACCAGCGGTGGTCCGCGAGAACCCCGATGAGCAGGACCGGGATCCCCTCTGGTGCGCAAGTTGCGGGCGAGAGGTGCTTTTCGATGAGCCCCGGTGCCGGCACTGCGGTGGTGCGGCCGTGACGGCTAACGAGCTCGCTCGAAGGTCTGGCGACCTGCCGCGCCGGCCAGGAAGCGGCCCGACCGACTGGTAGCGCCGCGGAAGGCGATGCAAGAACTGGAAACCTCTCAGGTGTGAGAGGTTCTCTGGCGTGAACGACGCGACAGCCTTAGCCCAGATCATCCGACGTGGCGACGTGAGCGCCCGAGAAGCCGCCGAGGATGCCATCAGACGCATCGAAGGGCTCAATCCCGAGCTCAACGCAGTCGTCAATACCCGCTTCGACGAGGCGCTGTCCGAGATCGATCGGGGTCTACCCGACGGGCCGTTCACCGGGGTCCCGTTTCTGGTCAAAGACCTCGGCGTCGAGGTGGCGGGCCTACCTGCCACGCGCGGCAGCCGGCTCTTCCGGGACGCGATCGCTGCGGAGGACAGCCCACTGATTCGGCGCTACCGCGAGGCCGGACTGGTCGTGCTCGGCACCACCAACACCCCTGAATTCGGCAAGAACGCCAGCACCGAGCCCCTGCTGCACGGCCCCACCCGCAACCCCTGGCGTACGACACACTCACCAGGGGGATCGAGCGGAGGCTCAGCGGCTGCCGTGGCTTCGGGCATGGTCCCGGTCGCCCATGGAAGTGACGGAGGCGGGTCCATCCGGATCCCGTCGTCGATGTGCGGCCTCTTCGGATTCAAGCCGTCCCGCGGCCGGGTCCCGGGAGCGTCCATCGGAGACGGATTCGCTTACCCCCTCGCGGTCCATCACGTGCTCACCACCTCTGTTCGCGACAGTGCCGCCATGCTCGACGCCGTGTGCGCGCGGATGGCCGGCGAGCCCTACTCGGCGCCCGGAGCAACCAACTCCTATGCCGCCGAAGTGACCACCTCACCGGGTCCGTTGCGCATCGCCCTCTGCACCAACACTGCATCCGGGCATGCGACCGATGCTGCGTGCGTCGCCGCTGCGCAGAGCGCCGCGAAACTGTGCGAGTCGCTGGGCCACCACATCACCGAGGCCGCCCCGGTCTACGACTCGTCGGCCGCAAGTCTGGCGTCAGCCGCGGTGATGTCTGCGACGAGCCTGGCCGGCGTTCGACGCCGACTTGACGAGCTGGGTCGTGAGCTCAGAGACGACGACCTCGAGCCGTTCACCCGGTTCCTCTACGACCGATCGGCCTCCATGACGGCCGATCAGCTCGTCGAAGCCCTTCGCACGGTGGAACTCACCGGAAGGGCGATCGCACCGTTCTTCGAGGAGTACGACATCCTCATCACTCCAACTTTGGCGGCCACCGTTCCCCCACTCGGTTTGCTGGACACCTCCCGGCCCCAGAGCATGTTCGAGAACGCGGCCACCTATGCGACCTACACGAGCCCGTTCAACATCAGCGGGCAACCCGGCATGTCCATGCCGCTGGCAACCGACGAAACCGGGATGCCAGTGGGAGTGCAATTCGTCGCCGCAACCGGCCGGGATGACGTGCTCTTCAGGCTCGCCGGGCAGATCGAAGCGGCAGCGCCCTGGCAACGTCTCGCGCCGCCCTCCACCCACTGAGGGCTTTCTCAGCAACCGATTGATCGAAGAAGTCATATTCAACTAGACGGATTATCAACCGTATGGTTGAGTAGCTCTCGTGACGATGCAAGTCGATGATCAGCTCGACGCCACCTTCGCAGCGCTGGCGGATCCGACCCGAAGAGCACTCCTCTCCCGACTGGCCTCGGGAGACGCCACGGTCAACGAGCTCGCCGAACCGTTCGAACTGACGTTGCAGGCCGTCTCCAAGCACCTGAAGGTGCTGGAACGCAGCGGACTCATCTCCCGCGGCCGGCAGGCGCAGTACCGCCCGTGTCACCTCGAAGCCGCCGAGCTGACGGCCGCCAGCGAATGGATCGAACGCCATCGCCAGATCTGGACCGAGCGCTTCGACAAGCTCGATCAGCACCTACGAGACATCCAACAACCGTCCGAACCAGCATCACATCCCAAGGAAGGTCCTCATGACTGACACGGCCCTGCAAATCGGTGAGCTCAAGTTCACCCGCATCTTCGATGCACCGCGCGAATTGGTCTTCCAATGCATGACCGAACCCGAGCACCTCACACACTTCTGGGGGCCGGTCGGTGTCAGCACCCCGGTGGAGAACATCACGATCGAGCTACGCCCTGGCGGGATCTTCAAGACGGTCATGGTCAACGACGCCGACGGTGCCGAATACCCGAGCCAGGGCGTGTTTTCTGAAATCACCCCGCCCGAGCGTCTGGTGTGGCGCGAGCCTGACATCGGGATGGTGACGACAAGCGATTTCATTGACCTCGGCGACGGTCGTACCGAGGTACGCATTCACCAGACGAACGTCCCAGAGATGTTCCGCGGCGCCGAGGCGCAAGCCGGGTTCTTGAGCTCGCTGGACAAGTTTGCCGCCTACCTGGCGACGATTGCTACGACCTAGGAAGTGTCTTGAACCGGAGACCGCCTAGAGCGTCTCGGTGCTGGTAAAGGCGAGCTCGTCGGGCTTACTCACGTATCGATGCGGCTCGAGTGTGATGTCGGCGATCGCCACCGCCGCCGAGATCGGCCAGGTCAAGTCGACGCTCGCCGGCATCCACTCGCCTTGCTCGAAGGCGTCGACAACAGGCCGCACCCGTTCGGCGCGATGAACGGCGTAGTCGCAGTCGATCTGCACCAGGCGCAGCCCACGTGGGGTCTGCGCTAACGCGACGGTCGCGGTGAACGCGATGTCGGTGTTGCCGAGAGGATCGGGATCGCGGCAGGTGATCGCGAGCACCGTGCGACCGCCAGTGGCCACCTCGGCGCGGACGCGGTCGTAGCCACGGTCGATGAAAAGGTCACCGACGACAGCCGGGAACCCCCAGTTCGAGCGCAGCGCCCCGGCCGCGGCCACGCTGTCGGTCACGCAGCTCTGCACAAATCCGCGCGGACGCAGCCCGCTGCGGCAAGCGACGCGGGCCTGCGCAAATCGAAACGGTCCCCAGGGGCTCTGCGGGCAATCCCAGAATTGGAAGACGACGGACGGCGGGTTCGTCGGATGGAGTCCGGGCGGCAGCGACGCCTCCCGGCCGCCAACCCGAATCTCGCTGATCAACTGCAGCACCGTGGCACCGGGCAATTCGACCGGCTCCGTCGCGAAGGCGTCCAGCGTGGGTGGGTCCGGCACGAGGTCGCGCACATCTGCGCTTCCGATCAGCATGCGTTCGACACTTCAGACATTTTCCGGCTCCGCGAGTGAGTCACTTTCCGGCTCCACGGAACTGTGGCATGACCTCTTTGGCGAACAAGCGCAGGGAAGCCAGGACCTGCTCCTGCGGGATGACCTCCAGCCCGTTGAGCAAGAAGTTGATGCCCGTCAGGCCTAACGATTCCCAGCGCTTGAGCGCCGCGACGATGATGTCGGGGTCGCCGACGCAGATCCCCTCCGGTATGCCGTACGCGTCGCCCGGCCCTCCGCTCTTCGTCCGGTCGGTCTTCGGCGCGAGGTTGCCGAGCGACTGATAGGCCCGCGTCGGGTAGGCCTCCCGGGTCCACATCAGGTGAGAATTGGCCAGCCCAAAAGCGCCCACCATGCCCATGCCGGTGCGGGCGGCGGCCTTCGGATCCTCATGGCAGTAAAGGAAGTTCAGCGTCGAGACCTCGCTGGTGACGACCGCGCCGACCGGATCGCAGCTTTGGATACGCCGGAAGTACTCGTTCGTACGGCGTTCCTGCTCCGCATAGCCCGCCGCGGCGACACCGAGGCAGCCGAGCCCGCGTTCAGCGGCATCGAGCTCGGTGCCGGGGCTGGTGACCGTGACCCACATCGGAGGATGCGGCTGCTGCACCGGCTTGGGGAGCACATTGCGCTCCGGCATCGAGAACGACAGCCCCTCGTACGCG
Source organism: uncultured Actinomycetota bacterium (assembly GCA_963737695.1). Lineage (GTDB taxonomy): Bacteria > Actinomycetota > Actinomycetes > Frankiales > Frankiaceae > DATAZK01. Next base: position 627,526 of record CAVTTQ010000005.1, on the reverse strand, counting down.
AAGTGCTCCTGCGTCCACATCTTCGGAAGCACGCGGACGAATTCGTCCCACGTCTTCTTGGTCCGGTCGGGGTCGACGTTGAAGCCGCCGAGCTCGGTCCAGGTCGAGCTGCGGGCGGTGCCCACCTCGAGCCGTCCGTTGGAGATGATGTCGAGCACGGCGCACCGCTCGGCGATCCGGATCGGGTGGTTCATCTCGGGGACGCAGACCACCGCGCCGTGGCCGATCCGGATGCGCTCGGTCTGCGCAGCCACTGCCGCCAGCACGACCTCAGGCGCCGACGAATGCGAGTACTCCTCGAGGAAGTGGTGCTCTACGCACCAGACGTTGTCGAACCCCAGCTCGTCAGCCAGGCGCGCTTGCTCGAGCGCGTTGTGGAAGACCGCGCTCTGCCCCTCGGTGGTGAACGGACGCGGCGTGGACATCTCGAAGAAGATTCCGAACTTCATGTCCCCGCTCTCTAGCTCCGCGTCGGCTTGGCCGCCGCTCATCCTGACATGACGGGTTCGGCGTAAGTCAGCCCAAACCCCCTTTTGTTCGCTTTCCACGACCGAAAACGACAAATCCGACGTGTCCGGCCGCCGCCTAGCTGCCGGCGCGCTCCCGGATGCGGTCGAGTTCGATGAGGTGGACGCGTCGGCCATCGGTCCGAATCCAGCCAAGGCGGCGGAGCGCGGCCAGAGCTTTGACGACCGCTTCGCGTGACTGCCCGGTCCAGGCAGCGAGATCGGACTGGTTGACGGGGAGCTCGAGTTCGGTGCTGCCATTGCGATCGGCGATTTCGACCAGCCTGGCGCAGAGCCGACCGAGTGCGTCGGAGCCGGCTTCGAGTTGGCGTCGGTCGCTGGTACGCAGCCGGCGGATGACCTCGACGAGCAAAGCCTTTTCCAGCATCCGATTGGCATCGACGGCAGCGCGGAACGCGACTGCCGGCACCGTCAACACTTCGACGTCGCTCAGGGAGACCGCACTCGCTGAGCGCACGCCACCGTCGAGCGCGGCGAGCTCCCCGACGACGTCGCCCGGTCCGAGCACGTCGAAAACGATCTCGCGGCCGCCGGCAGCCATACCGCACACCTTGACGTCACCCTGCTGGATGACGATCACCGAGCCGAGGCGGTCGCCTTCGATGAACAACGTCGCTCCTGCGGGGTAACGCTGCCGCGACGCCTCCGCGTGGAGCTCGCTGGTGCCCGGCCACCATGACGGCCAGATGTCATCCACGACGATCACGGTCGCACATTTCGAGCTGGGTACGAATACCCAGTGGACTGAGTCTTGGGCCGCTGCGCGACGCGGTGCTCATTGCTGAGGATGGCCTGCATCGGGCAGCGCACCGGCGCCGCCAAGACGGGAGCGACACCATGAACATGGGACGCCATCACCAGCAGCCAGTCCAGCACGACCTCAGCCAGGGCAAGGTCTTCGCCGAGTGCACGACCGAGCAACGCCGCCGCCTGGTCAATCTCGCCACCGTCGTGACGGTGCCGGCCGGACACGACCTGACGGTGCAGGGCAGTCGGGGTCGCGAGTGCGGGGTCATCCTCGAGGGTGAGGCGATCGTTGTCATCGACGGTCACGAGGTCGCCCGGCTCGGCGGCGGCGACCATTACGGCGAACTCGCGCTGCTGGATGACCCGGTGACGACGAAGGGCCGGCGAGCAACAGTCACCACGTCGGTGCCCACGACCGTGGCGGCCATGACGATCGCCGAGTTCCAAACCGTGCTGGAGGAGATGCCCGAGGTGACCGCCCGCATCATGCAAACCGCCTTCGCGCGAACGTCCTACTGACCTCGGATCGGGTGACCTGGGGCCGCCTCAGCGAGCTTCCAGGCCGCGATAGCCGCGCGAGCGCGCGATGCTCAATGCGCGATCGCCCAGAGCCCGGGCGCGCGCATCAGCACCCGGCAGCTGGCTCTTGACGAGCATGTCGCGAAGGTCCAGCTGGGTACAGGCGGTCCAGTAAGGAGCACCGATCTGCTCGTGGATGTCGAGCGCAACGCGGAAATGCGCCTTCGGCATCGTCGTAGCGACCGAGGACTGTGGCCAGACATCCGAGGTGGCGGGCGATCGCGCCGTAGACGACGGAGTACACGGCAACGATGCGCCGTTCGTACGTGAGCAGCTGCTCGTAGAGGATGCGGCTGGCGTCGTGGTCCTGCAACGCGCTGGCGCTCGTCGCGCAGATGGTCATGATCGCCAACCACATCTCGTCACCGGGAAAATCGTCGAACCCCGTCACCACGTCTTGCGCGAACAGCGGGCGCGCTTCCTCGAAGCGGCCGATCTCGCAGTAGACGGCGGCCAGTGCCTGGCGAAGTCCGGCGACCGCTTGGTCGTCGGTTTGGGCTTCCTTGAGAAGGTCGACCATTTCGTCGAGACGTCCTTGGTGGCGTCGAATCTCGATGAGCTGCAGGCCGTAGGCGAGCATGGCTTCCGTGTGGCCACCCGCGGAACCGATCTCGAACGCGGTCATGGCGGCCGCCTCAGCGTCGTCGCACCGGCCGTCGAGCAGGGCGCGCCATGAAAGCGTCATGTGTAGCTGCCAGATGTGCAAGGGCAACGCCGTCGATTCAGCGAGGGTCGCGAATTCGGCCAGGCACTCGTCCACCGCGACGATGTCGGCGGCCTGCATGCACGCGTCGATGCGATTCAAACGGGCGTTGCACCCAGCGACCGGATCACCGAGCCGGTCAGCCAACGCGACCGCCTCGGCGGTTTCGCTGAGCCGGCGGTCGAGAGCTTCCGGACCGTAATCCTGATAGGCCACCGGCAGGATGGCAAGGAGCGTGGCGTCGTCGTCGAGTCGACGCGCCACCGCGACCGCCTCCGCGCTCAATGCCTGGCGGCGCTGCCAGTCGCGGGCGTCGATGACTTGCGACAGCACCGTGAGCAGGCGCGCCCGAGCACGGCTGTCAGCCGGTCCGATTGCCTCCAACGCGGCCTCCGTGGCGCTCACCCACTCTTCGTCGGTGAGCGACGTACCGCTGATACCTCGGTCGGCCGCCAGGATCGCGGCAGCCAGGAGCTCGGTGTCGTCCGTCGCGCGAGCGAGGTTGATGGCCTCGAGCAAGGTGGCGCGGTGCTCGGGCACACCGATGTGGCGCTGAGCGGTTCCCAGTCCGACGAGCAGCCGACAGCGCAGTGCATCGTCTGGCTGAGGGAGGCGATCGGCGAGTTCGAGGCCCTGTCGGTACCAGCCCACGGCATCGTCGGGCGCGAGAGCGGCGAGCGCGTCTTCCCCGGCTCGGGCGACATAGTGCAGCGCCTTCTGAAGTTCCGCCGGTCGAATCGCCGCGACCCAGTGGCGAGCGAGCTCGGCGGTGCGCGCGGGATCGTCGTGCCCCAAGGCCTCGATGGCCTCGGCGACACGCTGATGCGTACGACCACGGCGGGCCGCGCCGAGACCTTGGTAGAGCGTGTGCTGAATGATGGCGTGGCTGAAGCGGTACGCCCACGGAGTCGCTTCCGGTTCCATCACGACTGCGGCAGCGGTGGCGACCTCGAGCACGTATAGGAGTTCGTCCTCGGTGCGCTCGGTCGATCGGGCCAGAACATCGAGCGAAAAGTCGCGACCGATGACGGAGGCGATCGAGAGGATTCGCCCGGCCTCGGGTCCGAGGCGCGAGACCCGACGGGCGACGACCTCACGGACGCTGCCGGGGAGCGCGAGCTCGCGCACCTCTCCGCGTGCCACCCACCGCCCGTCGTCGCCTTGCGAGATGGCACCCGACTCGGTGAGATTTCGCAGCAATTCTCCTGTGAAGAAAGGATTTCCGTCTGTTTCACGACGGAGATCGTGAGCGAGACGGACCCCGGCATCGTCAAGCTCATGGCCCGCCGCCGCCGCCATCAGCTCGATCGTGCTTTCGTCGTCGAGACCGGCGAGACGGATCCGGGTGACGCCCGGTTGGCGGTGGAGATCAGCCAGCAGCGCTGTCAGCGGGTGCTCCCCCGCAAGGTCGGTCTGACGATACGAGCCCAAGATGAGCACCGGCATCGCGTCCGCCGAGGCAACGAGGTGACGTAGTACCTGAAGCGACGCGGTGTCGGCCCAGTGCAGATCGTCGAGGACCACGATGATCGGGGCATCGACGGAGGTCTGCGCGAGCAACATCTGAATCGCGTGCATCAGCACGACTCGTTCGGAGTCCAGATCCTCCCCGCGCCATTCTTGATCTCCCAGCGTGGGTATCAGTCGCGCCAGCGCCGCCCGATGCAGCGGCGGCAGCACGTCGACGCACTCGGCGCCGAGATGCTCGACGAGGTGCGACAGCGCCTCGATCCAGGGCTGGTAGGGCACCGTGAGGTCCTCGTCGCAGTGACCCATCAGAACCGTCGTCGACCCGGTGTGGGCGCGCTGCGCCGCGTGTGCGATCAGCGCAGTCTTACCGATACCTGGTTCGCCGGCGACCAGCATGGTCCGAAGCCGCGGCTCGGTGAAGGCGAGCTTTTGCGTATCGCCGACCTGCTCGAGCTCGGCGTCGCGACCGAAGAATCCGAACAATACGTTCGTCGTTGCAGCGACGAGCGGCGCGGGCATCGGGACCCGACCCTCGATGACGGTCGGCTCCCACAACACCTCAAGTGTAGGAACGGGCTCGGGCAGGCCCTTCAGGGCAAGCGGCCCAACCTCAATGAATGTCTGTTGCGCGCGGCGTCCGGCGATTGTCCGGACGATCTCAGTCGTGAGGATCTTGCCGCCGGCTGACGCCGCGCACAGGCGCGCCGCCTCGACGACCGGCTCGCCGAAGTAGTCGCCGTCCTCCTCGACCGCCTCACCGACGCTTAACCCGATGCGGATACCGAGCGGCTCGTGCGCCTGCCGATTGTGCCGCTCTATCGCCTGCTGCATGGCGACCGCGCATGCCAATGCCCGGCTAGGGCTGGCGAAAGCCACCATGAGACCGTCGCCGAGGTTCTTCACCTCGGTGCCACCCGTGCTGGCAATCGCCTCTCGCAGCAAGCCGAAGTGCGTATTCCGAAGTTGCTCGGTCTGCTCCGGCCCGAGCCGCGACGCCGTCGCCGTCGAATCGACGAGATCCGTGAACAGCACAGAGGTCATGGTCGTCAGACTCATGGCGCAGGCCCCCTGCTTTGGACTCACGCGACCGGCCGGAGAGATCACCTTGACGATCTCTAATTATCTGTAGGACTCTAAGCCCGTTTAATTGGTCGCGGCAACGTCGAAAGACGTTGCGACTGTGTGACAACCGAGGAAACATGGCATTTCCACCAGGGTTCAATCCGGCGGTACCAAGCCGCCAGTGGTTGTACGACATGGCCAACCAGGTCCAACCCAACCCTGCGCCCCCGGCTGGTCCTCCGGCGCCCGCTCCTCCCGTCGTCCCGGCGCCACAGGTGGTCGGCCCGCCCGGGATCGTTATCGACACCATCCCATTCACCGATTGGTCCCACTTCATCCAGGTACCGAACGTCCCGATCGCGAGAGTGGAGACGCCGGAGGATGTCGCCGCGATCTGCAACTGGGCCGCGGCGAACGGCTACACGGTGCGTGCGGTCGGCGAGTCCCATAACTGGTCGCCGCTCCTGCTGGTGAACGCGCAGGCCGCTGGCAAGGTGATGCTCGTCGACACGAAGAACTTGAACACGACCTCGTTCGCCGTCGTCAACGACATACCGCTTGCGACGTTCGGTACCGGCATCAACCTCGAGACCGCCACGCAGTATCTCCAGTTGATCAGCACCGGCCCGGGCGCGGCGAACGGCTACTCGCTGCCGCACATGCCGGCGCCCGGAAACCTGAGCCTGGGAGGCATGCTCGCCATCGGAGCCCACGGAACGTGCGTTCCCTCGGGGACCGGCGAGCCCGACCTGATGGGGAGTCTCAGCAATCTCATCGTCGCGTTCGACGCAGTAGTCACCGACCCTGCCGGCCCGACCCCGGACACGTACACGGTCCGTCACTTCAGCCGGTCCGAGACTGACGCCGCCGCGTTCCTCGTACATCTCGGGCGAGCGTTCCTCACCGCGGTGACACTGCGCGTCGTGCCGAACTACTACGTGCAGCTCGAGCCGCTCTTCCCGGCTGTCACCGACCTCTTCGCGTCGCCGGCTACCGTGCCGCTCCCCTCGCAGGCGTTCTCCACGCTCCTTGACACGTACGGCCGAGTCGAGGTGCTCTGGTTTCCCTTTACCGACCAGGGTTTCGTGCAATGCACGAAGGTGCAGCCCACCGCCATCCAGCCGCAGGTGGCCGGTCCCTACAACTATCCGTGGATGAACGACATCTCTCCCACAGACAGCGATCTGATTGCTATCGCGATTCAGGCGTTTCCACACATCACGCCGTTCTTCGGCGCCGGCGAGCTCGCCTTTGCGACCACGGCACTCGCCGGTCACGTGCCTCAACGGCACTGCCCGCGACATCGCGCTCTACCTGCAAGACACGACGCTCCATGTGACGTTGTCGGGGTGGGCCCTGCAACTGCCGCGCGCCGACGTGCAACAAGTCGCGAGCGAGTTCTTCGATCAGCTCAATTCAAGGATGGCGGCAGCAGCTCGAGGCGAACGAATATCCCATCAACGCAGCGATGGAGATTCGCTGCAACACCCTCGATCGCCAGGGCGACCTGGGTGTGACCGGAGCGGTGCCACCGACCCTCGCGGCGACGCACTCCGTCGATCCGGGCGATCAGTCCCTCGACACGATTATCTGGCTGAATATCGCGGTCGTTCCGCGCACTCCGTACGCCTACCAGTTCCTTTCCGACTTTGAGGACTGGATGCTCCAAACCTGGGGGACGCAGCAGCGCAATTGTTTCCGGCCGGAGTGGTCGAAGGCATGGGCGTGGTCATCGAACGGCCCCTGGACCGACCAAACGAAGATCGCCGCATACCGCGCCTCGTACGACCAGCAAACGGATGCACCGTTCACGTTCCAATCGGCGCGCGCGACGCTCAATAATTACGACAAATCCGAGCTTTTTACGAACCCATTCCTCCAACAGTTGTTCATATAAGCGGAGTCCTGGTTCAAAACCCTTTGAACTCCGCGCGCCGCTTGGCCGCGCCCGCAGCGAACCCCTCGTACAGATCCTCGGATACGAAAGCGATCGAGCTCGCCATCGCCTCGTAGCGAGCAGCCTCCTCGAAGCCTTGGTGGACGTACTGGTTGATGGTGCGCTTGATGGTCTGGACAGCAATCGGTGCATTGGCAGCGATCTCAGCGGCAAGGGTCCGGGTGGCGGACAAAAGCTCGCCGGCAGGAACGACCTGCTGGACGAGCCCGAGGCGCTGCGCCTCATCGGCACCGAATCGACGCCCCGTCATGGCGAGCAGCTTGGCTGCGCCCGCGCCGCACTCCGCCGCGATACGTAGGTCAGCGCCGCCGACGACCCCTACCCCGATGGTGGCCTGGGGCAGCGCGAAAATCGCATCGTCGGCCGCCAGGCGGATGTCGGCGAGCATGGCCAGCTCGACACCGGCGCCCAAGCAGTAGCCCTGCACGGCCACCAGCAACGGCTGCGGCAGCTGCTCGATGACCGCCCATCGTTCCAGGCAATAGCGCGCCCGCTCATAGGAGTTGCGGACGATCTCCGCCGGCGAGCGACCCGCGTGGCGGTCCTTCACATCGTGGGTGTCGGGCTTCAGATCCTCACCGGCGCAGAAGGCTCGACCCTCAGCGCGCAGGATGACGACCCGTATCGAGGTGTCGAAGCGCAGCTCGTCGGCGAGCGCGCAGAGCTCGTTGGTCGGACCCCACGCCCAAGCGTTCAGCTTCTCCGGCCGGTCGAGCACCAGCTCGGCCACCTGGCCGTTGCGCTCGAGCCGGACGAACGGCTTGCCCGTCCCGTTGACCTCCAACCGCGGATCGATGTTCGGGTGGTCCGCATTGGTCTCCATGGCCCCGGACAGTACGACTCGATGCCGTATCAGCTCGCGCCACCCGACCGTTGGTCGGGATTAGGGCCTCATCGAGACCCCGCCGTCGACGGCGATCACCTGTCCGGTCACCCACGAGCCGTCGTCGGACATGAGGAAGGTGACCATCCCGGCGATGTCATCGGCGGTGCCCAATCGGTTTGATCGCGCCAGGCGCAGCATGCGCTGGCGGCCTGCGTCGTCAACCTCGGCGAGCTTCTCCGCGCCGGGCACCATGCCAGGCGCGACCGCGTTGGCTCGTATTCCCTCATGTCCCCAGCGCGAGGCGATGTGTCGGACCATGGCGGTCATGCCGGTCTTCGTGGTTTGGTAGGCGAGCCGGATCGGCTCACCCACGTAGACAGCACCGGACACCGTTGCCACCACTGACCCGCCGCCCCGCTCCAGCATGGACGGAATGGAATAGCGCGCGCACAGCAAGAAGCCAGTGAGGCCAACGTCAATCGTCCGCTGCCAGACATCAAGCGGAAGCGTCAACAGATCGTGCTCCCCGTCAACTCCGAGCGTCTGGGTCGACATGTCCATGGCATTCGCATGAACCCCATCGATGCCGCCGAACTCATCGATGGCCCGCTTCATCAACGCCGCGATGGACGGTTCATCACCGGCATCGAACTGCTGCGCGACAGCCGTGCCGCCGTCGCTTTCGATCAGCTCAACAGTCCTTTGCGCATATGCCTCATTGAGGTCGCCTACGACAACTCGCGCGCCCTCCTGGGCGAGCCGACGCGCGGTCACGCCGCCGATGCTGGCCCGGTTGCTCGGACCGTCGTTCGAACCGGTACCTCCGGCGCAAACGACGATCACCTTGTCCTGAAGCCCTCTCACGTCGGGTAGCCCACTCTCTCTAGCGTTGCCTGAAGTTGAAGCCTTGACGCGACAACCCTTAATAACTATGGACGCTCATCATGCGAAAGGTAATGGCGTGGGCGTTCATGACCGGTAGGCCAGCTGCCTCACAGGTTTAGCAAGAGGTCGCTCACGGCAGCGGGCTGGGACAGGAAGGGGTGGTGACCGGAATCGATTTCGACGACCTTGCCGGCGCGGCGGGAGAACTCTCGCTGCAGCTGAGCCGGAGTGCCTCTGTCCTCGGCGCATACGAGGTACGTGGTGGGCACTTGCTGCCAAGCGGCCGCCCCGACCGGTTCCGCCGTCACCCGCACGCTTTGCGCCGCGAGGTGATCAGACGCTTGGACCTGGGTCTCGGGGTCGCAGTCGTGCAAGAACGTGGCCACGAGCAGTTCTGGTCGCACTGCGAACGTGCCGGCCTCGGGGTCGATGTCCAGGAAGGGCGCTGGGTTGCCGTCGCCGAAGCTGGACAGGCTCTCCCCCACTTCGGGCAGGTAGCTCGACACCAGCAGGAGGTGGCGGACCGTGTCGACGCCGGCAGCCGCTTCCGCTGTGACGATGCCGCCATAGCTGTGAGCGACGACGATTGTCGGCTCGTCGCCTTCCTCGAGGACCTGCCGCACCGCCGCGACGTCCTCGGCGAGCCCCGGGCCGTTCACGCCTCCCGGTAAGCCGCCTTCACCGCAGCTCGGGAGTACCGGTGTGACGCTCGAAACTCCGTGAGCCAGCAGCAGCCGCGCCGTGCGATGCCACCACCACGACCCGTCGCGCACGCACGCGCCATGGACGAAAACAAACCTCATCGCTACCCTCCGCGTCGCCCAGTGCTGCTCTGCCACCCACGATAGACGTAGTCGCAGTTACGCGAAATACTGTCGGCGTGGGCAGACACGCACAGCCGGAGATCAAGCAGCGAATCCTCGACGCCTGCACCGACCACGCCCTCGAGCACGGCCTCCCCGACCAGCTGGAACCGCTCGCGGTGGCCTCTGGCATGTCGACGCGGATGCTGATCTACCACTTCGGCAGCCGTGACGCCCTGCTGCGCGCAGTCCTTGGACAGGCCCGCCAGCGCCAGCTCGACTCCTTCGGAAAGCTCTTGAAGGCCAGGTCGAATGAGCCCTACAGCGTCACGTTGGAACGAGCGTGGATGACGATGTCGGGACCCGACGGGCAGCCCTACCTGCGCATGTTCGGACAGCTGCGCCAAAGCACCGAACAGCACCTCTGGCCTGACTTCCGGCGCCAGGCAACCACGGACTGGCTTCCCCCCCTCGAAGCAGGCCTCCGCAGCATGGGCCGCCCGGAGCTCGCGACCCTGCTCCTCGCCGTTATCCGTGGACTACTGATGGACCTTGACGCCACCAGCGATGACGCCCGTACCGGCCAAGCCTTCCGCCACTTTCTCCGGTTGGTGCAGTAGCCATGGCCGATGCATCAGGCCGTCGGCGCGTCCGCTAACCGGCCGTCGCCTGGCGTCCGGCCCAGGCAAGAAAGCGGACTTGCGGCGAGGCTTCAGGCGACACGTCGATCGCGGCGGCAAACACCTTCGGGCTGCGGACGTGTTGCTCCGGGATGGCATCGATGACGTGGTGAGCGAAGTCCATGGCCTGCTCCGGTATGCCCACGTCAGCGCCCACGCTCTGCGAGAGGTCCCAGCCGTGCACGAACAGGTCAACGGCCGGGAAGCTGAGGCCTTGGCCTATGCTCCGCGGGCCCATCGGCGAGTCGACCACGGTCGCCAGATCAGCGTTCCGGACGGCTTCCTTCGCCGGCGCCACCATCCCGGCCCACCAGGCAGAGGGATCGCCGGTGACGGCTGACCGCGGCGGATCGGGGGCCCCGGCGAAATCGACTGGCTCCCCGCGCAGGAGCTTGGTGCCGAACTCGGTAGCGAAGCCGACGTGGCCCAGCACGTCCACCGCAGACCAGCCGGTGCAGGGTGAGGGACTGGCCCAGCCGTCGGCGGGCACCCGATCGACAGCCTCCGTGAAGAAGTCGAGACCAGTGATGAACGCGATGTCCGGCGACCAGGTCATGTGGCGCAGTATGCCCGGCGGACGCGGGAGAAACCCTGGCGTGCCGTGTGAAATGGAGCTAGCCTGACTAGCACCATGTCGACGATCATCGGGCAGCCCTTGGACCGAGCCGAAGCCGTGCCACTTCATGACCAGGTGGCGGCCGAGATTCGGCGCGCCATCGCAGAAGGCGAAGCAGCCCCCGGCGAGCGCCTGCCGCTGGCCAAGGACCTCGCTGCCGTGCTCGGAGTGAACAAGAACACCGTGCTGCGTGCCATGCGCATTCTTCGAGACGAAGGGCTGCTCGAATTCGGCCGCGGCCGCGGCATCACCGTCGCCGGCACCTCGCAGCAAAGCGCTGTGCTGCAACAGATCGGCGCCCTTCTCGAGCTCGCCCGCCGCCACGGTTACCGCCGCGAAGAGGTCATCGCGATGATCGAGAGCTACCCATGATCCGGACCTACTCGAAGGTGGTGGCCTCGCCATGACGCTGCTGCCAACCCGGCCAAGTCGCTCTGCGGCGCGCGCCGCGGCGGACGCCGAACTGCTTTTCTACGAGGCACATCGGCGTCGGCGTCGCCGTCGGATCTCCATGGTGATTGCGGTGGTCACGGCTGTCGCTGCTACGGCCGCCGCGGTCATCGCAGGTCGCGGTAGCGCACACCCGCGGTCGGTGCCCTCGGTGCCCGCTAAATCGCAGCAAGGCGTGACGCCGTTGGGTCCGTCGCCTCGAGTGGGTTGGGTCGATTACCAAGGCCAGGTGCATATCGCAAGCCTGGGTAGCGGCCAGCAACGGGTCGTCGCTTCCGGGAGCGGAAGTCCGACGACGTCGATGGTCGCGTCGGGCAAGACAGTGTTCTGGGTTGCCACCGGCGGGATCGTCTACGACAAGGTGACGCGCCAGTTGCGTTCGCTTGCGAAAGGCGTGATGGCGTACGACACCGTGACCGGTCACCTGCGCAAGTTCGCGAGCGGCGTGCAGGTGTTCAACGCCGTTGGCAGCACTGACGTCTTCGTAGCTTCCGACGATGCGCGCCACCTTGCTGAGGTACAGCCTGGATGGCCGGCTCCTGCGGGGGTTTACGCTGCCGGACGGCTGGTCTCTGCCGGATCCGTTCGGGCTGGGGACCTCGAGCCCGGCGCTCGCGCACGGCGCGATTCTGGTGCAGTCACCGCCTCTTGGCCAGGCGGGAACGAAAGAAGCCAGCGGGTCGAAACTTGCCGTGTGGACGCCCGCTTCCGGCAGCGTCCGGGTGCTCGGTAACTCGTGGTTCCTCGTCGCCACCTACACGGATAGTCGTGGCGCAGACAGCCTGGTTGCCTGGCTACCGCTGACGACATGTGGGATCTCAAACGACAGCAGCTGTTTGTTGCAACTGACGGACGTTGCCACCGGCGCGACACGACATATAGACAATCCGCTCGGCTTCGGCTTCGACATGCGCGGCGCGTTTTCCCCGGATGGTCGTCAGCTCGCCGCCTTCGCCAAGACCAACTCGGGCGGATACAACCCAGAAACCAGACTCGCTCTTATCGATACAGCCACCGGATCTCTGCGGCTCGTCCCCGGGGCCACCATCGAGATAGGCGAGGCGATCGCCTGGGCGCAGTGGTTGCCGGCTTCGAGCCAGCTCATCGTCGGCGGCACCAGCGGAGAAGACGGTTCAGGAAAGTGGGGGGCCAACCACTTTCTCGTCGACAGCACGACCCTTCGCGGCACACCCTTCTCGTTCTTGACCGATGGACAACAAGACGTGAACTACTCGGTCGTGGTGCTGTCCGGGCCGGCCACCTAGGGCTGCACGCCGTCTGACCCGCGCTCCGGCATCATCACTCCTGTGACAGAGACGAAGGCCATGGACGAGGACCCCAGCACCCACGTCCCCGTGACCTATGAGACCTGCAGGCAGATCGTCGGACCCTTCTACCACGGGACGAAGTCCACCCTGGCGGCCGGCGATCTGCTGGTCGCCGGCCACGGCTCCAACTTCCAAAAAGGCCGGGTATCCAACAACATTTACTTCACCGCTGTCGTGGAAACGGCGGCCTGGGGCGCTGAACTCGCGACAGCGCTGGCTGGTAGCCAGGAGCGGGGACGGATCTACGTGGTGGAGCCGCTAGGTCCCTTCGAGGACGACCCGAACGTGACCAACAAGAAATTCCCCGGCAACCCGACGCAGTCCTACCGCACCCGCCAACCGCTGCGCGTCGTCAGCGAGCTGGACAGTTGGGAGGGTCACGATCCGGCCGTGCTGCAAGGAATGCTGGATCGGTTGGCGCTGCTACGGGAGCAGGGGTTGGACGTCATCGAGGACTAGACAGCCAGTGACGCGAGCTCGCGCCGGAGGTTCTTGCGGGCACGATCCTCCCAGCGCGCGTAGCCCTCATCGGTCGCGAAGAGCCGCGGCTTGGCGAGTAGCTGCTCGAGTACGTGCCGGCGTCCCGTCGTCCAGAGGTCATCGGGCACCCCTGCGAACTCCTCACGCACCGCGTCGGCGTAGCCGTCGTAGACAGCCGGCGCTTCACCCAGGATCGAGAGATCTGCGTCTGACAGCACGGCTGCGACCCGGTCGGCGGGCTCGAATTCATGCGTCAGGGTGGTCATGACCAAGGCCTCCACTCGGTCGACAATTGCCCTCTTGACACCCGCAGCAAGGAGATTGCGTCGCGCCCACGCGGCGCTTGCCCGCTCATCATCGCCTGGCTTCGCGTCATATACGACGTCGTGCGCGCAGACCGCCAGCGCCAGCAACGCCTGGTCGTAGTCGTCGAAGCGCTCCAAGGCCGCCAGCTCAGCCGCGTACGCGAGCACAGTCTCCACGTGGCTCGCGCAGTGGTAGCGACGGTGCGCTTGGGCGTAACGAGACTCAAGCTCCAGCGCTGCGGGCGCGGCCAGACCAGATTCGCCGCCGACCGCGGCAACGACCGACACCCACGTCTGCCCGACCAGGACGCCCTCCTCGTCCCGCTTGCCCAGCGCCCTGAGGCGCTAGCGCGCCAGCGGGCTGTAGAAGACCAGGCCGTTGCCCTTGTGGTCATAGACCACGGCTCGCCGCTCGTGCGCATCGTCATACGGGCCCCGCACGATGCCGCCGCCGTTGGCCTCGATGGCCTTCGCGGCCGCGTCCACATCGGCCGTCTTGATGCCGACAACGACCTGTCCCGGTATCGGATGGTCCACAGCGGTCGCCAGGGCGAGGGTGATCGAACCACCGTCGAGCGCGGCGTAATGGGCGCCGTCGCGAAACTTCAGCTTCATGCCAAGGGTCTCGGTGTAGAACCGGATCGATTCATCGAGGTCGTCGGTCGACAAGACGACCATGCGTACGTCGTAATCGCTCATGCCGGCAGATTAAACCCAGCCGATTTCACGGCTTGCGAGGGCTGGATCGGCGGGCCGGGCACGCGATGTGGCCCGGCCCGCCGCAGTTCAGCTGATGCGGTTCAGCCGGCGTACTTGATCGACCCGGACGGCTTGTCGGCGTCTGGCTCGTCGGCACCGCTCGGCAGACCATCGGCCCGGTCGGTCGTGCGGTAGTCACCAAATTGGCTGTCGCGGCGGTCAAGCGCGCCGGTGAGGCCGTTGGCCTGGATCGAGGCGACAAAATTGGCCATCGACTGGGTGTGGGTGCCTAGTGCGCACAGCTCCGTGCCGGCCCGGATGCCGTCGCGAATGCCCATGGCCTCCATCTGGCGATGGATCGCCCGCTTGTTGAGCTGCAGGACGTCGAGGGGCAGCTTGGTGATCTGCTCGGCGACCTTCAGCACCTCACCCTCGAGCTGGTCCAGCGGGAAGGAGGCGTTTGCCCAGCCGTAGCGGACCGCCTCGACGCCGTTGACCGAGTTACCGGTCATGAACATCTCCATCGCCTTGCGCATCCCGAGGAACCACGGGTGGAAGTGCATGTCGGGCACTCCGAACCGGACAGCCGGGTAGCCCATCTGGGCGTCGTCGGCCATGTAAATCAGGTCGCATCCGGTGGCGAGTTCGCTGCCCCCAGCCAGGCAGTAGCCGTGCACCTGCGCGATGACCGGCTTGGACATGTCCCAGATGCTCATCCACGTCTCGGTGACGTGACGCGGCCAATGACCCTCCCCAGGGGCGGTGTAGTGCGGGTAGTCGAGTCCCTCGTTGCCGCCGCCGAGGTCATACCCGGCCGAGAATGACGGCCCGTTGCCGCGCACGATCATCACCTTGATGTCGTTGTCCAGGTCGCCCGCCTGGAGGGCGTCAATGATCGCCCCGCGCAAGGGATGGAACAGCGCATTGCGCTTCTCCGGCCGGTTCAGCGTGATCCGCTTGACGTGCGGCAGCGGGTAGTCAACAAGCACCAGTTCGTCAGCCATGGGCTTCTCCTGTCATCACTTCGGTTCTTCGGCCGGGTCGGTCGGAAGCTACCGCGTGCTCGGATCTGCCCGAGACCCGCCCGTCTGCGCCGGTAAGTGTCAGGCACGCGCGGCCCGGCCACGGAAATGCCTTGAACGTTTCTCGTCAGCGGGTTTGTGTAGTGGCGATGAGTTTGACCGCCCGTCGCCGTCAAACTGTCGTACCCCTCAGGTTGACTGGACACCGTCCCACCGCCGCGCCCTCCGACCCCGGGAAGCAAACATGCGACGCATCGCCGAAGTCGTTCTCCGGCACCGAAAGCTCGTCATCCTCGCGTGGGGTGTCTTGTTCATCGTTGGTGCCTTGTGCGCGGGGGCGACGTCCAAACGGCTGGTGATCGACTTTTCGCTGCCGGGCCAGGCGGGCACTGAGGCCTCGAACAAGATCATTCATGACTTCGGAAACGGTGGGTCGACCTCCCCGTACCTGGTCTCAGTGACCGCTCCCGCTGGTCAGACCCTGGATGGCCACGAAGCGGAGGTGGCCAAAGCATTCCAGGCCACCCAGCAAGCCAAGCCCGGGCTGCGGGTCATTGACGAGGCGACCAGCGGCAGCAAGGTGTTTCGCACGAAGGACAATCGGACCGCCTTTGCGCTGGTCTTCTATCCGCCCCCGCACAACCAGTCGTTCAAGCTGCCGACCGAGCCGCTGCGGCACGCTACGAGCGCAGCGGTGCCGGCCGGCTGGACCGTCGGCGTGACCGGCGAGGACGCGCTGGCCGCCGGCAATTCGAGCGGTGGCGGCGGCAATAGCGTCCTGTTCGAGACGTTGATCGGCGGCTTCGGCGCGCTGCTGGTCCTGATCTTCGTCTTTGCCTCATTCCTGGCCGTGCTGCCTCTGGTGGTCGCCGCGGCCTCGATCCTGCTGACGTTCATTTTCCTGCTGCCGTTGACCTATGCGACGAACGTGTCGTTCATCGTCCAGTTCCTCGTCTCGCTGATAGGCCTCGGCGTCGCGATCGACTATTCGCTGATCCTCGTCACCCGATGGCGAGAGGAACGCGATCATGGCCGTGACAACCACGACGCCGTAGTGGTGGCGATGGAGACTGCCGGACGGGCAGTCGTCTTCAGCGGTGTGACGGTCGCCATCGGACTTATCGCCCTGGTAGTGCTGCCCGTGCCATTCATGCGGAGCATCGGTATCGGCGGTGCGCTCATCCCACTTGCGAGCGTGCTGACCACCCTGACGCTGACACCGGCCATCCTCGGTGGCATCGGACCTCGTGTGGACTGGCCGCGGATCCGCCACGAAAACAAGGCGAGCCGGGCCTGGGCAGGCTGGGCGACCCGCGTCGTGCGTCACCGCGTCCTCGCGGCGGTCGTGGCGTTTGTGATCCTCGGCGCCCTTTTTGCGGCCTTCCTGGGGGCCAAGATCGGTCTGGCCGGCTCTGATTCGCTGGCCCAGAGGGGCCCCGCCTACGAAGCGTTTCAACAGCTCAAGACCGGCGGCGTCTCCACCGGCTGGCTGACGCCGATGCAAGTACTGACTACCGAGCAAGGCGCCCAAAGCGCAGCTACGGACCTCTCCCGAGTCGATGGCGTCCAGCACACAATTGTCTCCACCGATCCCGGCAATGTCAGCAACGGTCGGACCGTAGTGGTGGCCGTCCCCACGAGCGAGACAGTCAACTCCGCGACGGTGGGCACGGTGCGTCGAGCCAAAGCCGCGGCCAAGAATGACCCGAACATTCTCGGGATAGCCGGACCTGGCTCGGATCAGATCGATTTCCTCAAAGCCGTCTACGGCAATTTCCCCCTGATGCTGGCGCTGATAGCGCTGCTCACCTTCGTGTTGCTGGCGCGGGGATTCCGCTCTGTGCTGCTTCCCATCAAAGCCGTACTACTCAATCTGCTCACCGTGGCAGCGACGCTCGGCTTCATGGTCTTGTTCTGGCAGAACGGACATGGTTCGAACGCCATCTTTGGCGTTCACGCCACTGGGGCTGTGACCTTCTGGGTGCCGTTGATGGTCTTTGCGTTCCTGTACGGCCTGTCCATGGACTACGAGGTCTTCATCCTGTCGCGTATCCGTGAGGAGTACGAAGTCAGTCACGACACCGATGCCGCCGTTATCGAAGGCATCGCACGGACCGGTCGCCTGGTCACAAGCGCGGCGCTGATCCTCTTCCTGGCATTCATCGCGCTAGCGACTGGACCCGGCACGGATCTAAAGGTCTTCGCCAGTGCGCTGGGCTTCGGCATTCTGCTCGATGCCACGGTCGTACGTTCGCTGCTCGTGCCCGCGCTGGTATCGATGTTCGGCGACTGGAACTGGTGGATGCCGGTGTGGCTTGGCCGGGTGCTGCGGGTAGAGCCCCGGGCGCGAGTAGTCACGTCGAAGCGGCCGGAGGAGCCGGAACGGGTGTCGGTGTCCTAGCCCGCCAGCCCCACCTTTTTGTCAGTTTTCGAGACAGAAAGCGACAAATTCGTCGCCCGAGCCTGTGAGTTGGTCGCCGATGACGCGGTTCGGTGCCGGCTCGAAGGAGCAGACATGACAGCCCTGGAACGGGAAGCCCGCGAAGCCTACGAGCGTTTCGTCGCGTGCCGCGATGAGATCGACGCGGGCAAACGGCCGTGGGCCGATCTTGGCGAGTTCTTCACCGATGACTGCGTCTTCGTCGACCCTGCCTGGGGACGCACCGAGGGCAAGGAGGCTGTGATCACCTTCCTCGAGCGCAGCATGGCGGGCCTTGATGGGTGGACGTTTCCGGAGCAGTGGACCGTCGTGGACGGCAACCGGATCATCAGCTTGTACTGGAACCGACTTCCCGGCATGCGCCCCGACGGCACTCCCCTGCAGGCGCCGGGCGTGTCGCTGCTGCACTACGCCGGAGACGGCAAGTTTTCTTACGAGTGCGACGTCCTCAACATGGGCGAAGTCGCCGAGCTGATGGCACTCAGCCCGTGGAAGCCGAACTCGTCGATGTTCGCACCTCCCCGCGAACCCAACCGTGATTGCACGCCGCCCCGCGGAATGCCGAGCCCCTAGGCGACCGTCATGACGCGGCGATACCGCTCCATCAGGTCGTCCCCAATTCCAGCAGCGCTCAGATAGGCGTCGACAGAGCCCCAGTCACGTTGCAGGGCGTCGATGGCAGCCTCGAGAAATTCGGCATCGACCCCGATCAGTGCATCGATGAAAGCGTCGTCCGGAAGAAAGCCGAACACCTCCTCGATCTGCTCATTGAGGCCACCGCGCATACGGAGGTTGTGGCCGTACACGTCAGAGCGCAGGTAATCCGCCATGACGACGTCATCGGTCACGCGCAATGCCTTCAGCAGCAGCGCTACCAAGACCCCGGTCCGATCCTTGCCGGCAGTGCAGTGGATGAGGACAGGCGTGTCACCGTCCGGCGATGGCCTCGATGAGCTCCCGCATCCAGGGGCGCAGCGCAGCCGGCATTGCGGCGTAGTTCCTGACGTTGGCGCGTTTGAGCGCCTCGACAGAATGATCAGCGCCAAGTGTCGTCAGAAGCTCGCTGGGATTCGCACGAAGATCGGCATTGATGTCGAGATTGAGGATCCGCGAAGCTTCGGCCCAGTCGTTGGGCACTCTGTGACGCTCGGTCTCAGCGCGAAGATCACATACGAGCTTGATCCCAAGTGCTGCCAACTCGCTTCGATGAATCGGTCTCGAAACTCGCGGGGCCTTCCGAGCGGAAGATCATGCCAAAGCGAAGCGACGACCCTTCCTCCGTCAGAAGCCCGCCGACATCGCGGAAGTTGAGCTTCGCGAGTTCCGTTGTCATGTAGTTCTTGTATCAAGCAGACACCG
The DNA here is from genome assembly GCA_963737695.1 of uncultured Actinomycetota bacterium. Lineage (GTDB taxonomy): Bacteria > Actinomycetota > Actinomycetes > Frankiales > Frankiaceae > DATAZK01. The sequence goes on along the minus strand of CAVTTQ010000005.1, from coordinate 608,588 downwards.
CCGTCGACGGATGGGCGTCACCAACCCAGACCTCCCAGGATCTCGTTTGCGATCTCAGAGCCCAGTCGCCCGTCCGTGGTCGACCTTCAGATCTTCGACCGCGAGAACCTCTAATGCGTCGGCGACGATGTCGGTTCTCGCCAGATGGCCATCTCGCCAGGGACCAGCCGGCTCGCGACCGACGATCCGTTCTCGTCGCTCAGCAGAGGCTGCGGTCAGTAGCACGATCTGCAATTCGGCGCGCCGGCAAAGCGGTCTCATACCGCGCCCTGATCGTGAAGGTCGGCCACTATTCGGGCCAACACCAGGTACTCCACTCCCGCAGCCACATAGTTCGGGTAAACGGAGGCGAGGTTGGCGAAGCCCAAGGCGTCGTTGTACGGGTCCTGTACGGGAGCCGGATTCGCATTGGCACAGCCAGTCGAGATCGATGACCGCGACACGTTCCCCGCGTGCCGCAAGAGCGTCGCGAACGGCTGCTGCTGCGAAAGTTTTCCCAGCCCCGAGCGTTCCCGAGACCACCAGCACCTTCATTCGCCGAAACTAGTCCTACGGCTGACGATGCACCGCGGAGAGGCGGGCCGCCGGGCGCGTAGATGGCCGTGCCCACCCTCAGGCCACGGCTTCGGTGAACTCCCCTATGGCGTCGAGGTAGCTGTCGACGTCCTCCGGGGTGTGCGCGACGGAGACCGTCGGACCCGAGCCACCAACCCGATTCCCAGACGCCGCGGTTGGCGAGGAACAGCCGGATGAGGGCGCGAAGGTCAGGATCGTCCGTGTCGCGGGCACCCCGAGCATCGCGGGGAGGCTCTGGGCTGAAGAAGTAGAACGCGTGGGAGCCGTGGGCATTGACCGACCATGGGAGCCCAGCCCGCTCGATGCGTGCCCGTAGGCCTCCCGCGAGCTGCTCGCCCAGCTTCGCCGTTCCGGCGAACGCCTCGGGCGTCAGTACCTCGGTCAAGGCGGCCCGGGCCGCGGCCATGGACAGCGCGTTAGCGAACAACGTGCCCCCGGTGGCCACCTCGTCGTAGGCGATCCCGGACACGGCCGCCTCCGCGGCGGACGGACGTAGCGCCTCAGCGACCTCGTCCGTCATCCCGTAGGCGCCCAACGGCACCCCGCCGGCGATCGACTTGCCGACCGTCAAAAGGTCCGGTTGCAGCCCCCACTCGGTCGTGAGCCCGCCGTGGGCGGTGACCAGCGTGTGAGTCTCATCGATCGCCAGCAATGTCCCGTAGCGGCGGGTGATCTCGCGCAACCCGGCGTGAAATCCCGGGTCGGGAAGCAGGAAGCCCGCGTTGGTCATCGCCGGCTCTGTCAGCAGCAGCGCCACCTCTCCGGGTGCGAGCGCTCGCTCGACCGCGTCGAGATCGTTGAACGGCACGATGCCGAGATGGGCCGTGACCTCGCGGGGCAGGCCGGTGTACTCCGGCAGCACCCGGCCGTCTTCGACCACGCCCAGCGTCGGCTCGAGGTGGCCGTGGTACTTGCCGTCGAACACGAGGATCTTCTCGCGCCCGGTCCGGACCCGCGCGATCCGCACCACCTCGGTATTGGCTTGCGTCGCAGACAGGGTGAACTGCCACTTGGGCATCCCGTACCGCTGCGCGAGCGCCTCGGCCACGACCAGCGCGTCCTCAGCGGGAAGGAGGAACTGGTTGCCTGCCGCCATCCGCTCGCAACGGCACGCACGACCGGCGCGGACGCGTGACCGCAAAAGGCGCTCATGTCGGCGACGTACATATCCACGTACTCATGGCCGTCAAGGTCCCAGAACCGGGACCCGGCCCCATGCGACACCCACAGGGTGGATGGTCGTACAGGTCGTCCATCCACGACATGGGGACGCCCCGCGGCATGGTCTTGGCCGCACGGGAGGTCGCCTCCATCGAGCGAGGACGCTCCATATCGAACCGTTCGCTCTCGGCAGCGGCCAGCGCCTCAATCTTCGCCTGATCCATCGGCCCGCCCCCTCGCAACGCTGCCTGATCGCCTATCTCAAAGTCTGGACCCCGGCCCGCCGCGGGTCCACCTCGAAGCGTCTTTGAAGCGACGACTACGAGAGCTTGCGTCAGCGCATCCGTCAGGAGTGTCACCAATGCTTCGAGCTGCACGTCGACCGAGGAAGCGAACCTCTTCGTCCGAACCGTCGAGAGCGCGCGCCGCGAGGCCTGCCTTGCTGTCGATGAGCTCGGCGATGCGGGTGTCGATGGTCTGCGCGGCGAGGATGCGCCAGGCCGTGACCGGCTGGTCCTGGCCGATCCGGTGGACGCGGTCGATCGCCTGGGTCTGCTCCGCGGCCGTCCAGGACAGCTCGGCGAGCACGACGTTCGAGGCGACCTGCAGGTTCAGCCCGACACCTGCGGCAGCGAGCGAGCACACGGCGATTGCTACGTCGTCGTCTTTGACGAAAGCATCGATGTTGGTCTGCCGAACTTTGCGACGTCTGGCCACCGCGGATGGAGGAGTAGCCGATACCGCGCCGCGCAAAGGTGCTCTCGGCGGCGTCCATCACGTCAACGTGTTTGGCGAAGAAGACGACCTTGCCCACGTTGTGGGAGAGCTGAGCGGTGTAGTCGGCGGCCAGGACGGCCTTCGCTTGACCGATCCGTCGCATCAGGCTGAAGACATTGCCCTCGCCGCTCGCCTCTTCCGCGTCGCGCCGCTCCCACGTGGCGACCTGCCGGACGAGTGCATGGTCGATGTCATCGGAGACGACCCCGGCGCTACGCGCGGCCAAGGCGCTCTCGTAGCGCTTGACGAGCCGCCGGGCCAATGCGCGTTCGGCCTCCCGGATCGACTGACCCAGACCACCCTCGAGCTCCACCGGCATATCAGCGATACGCCGGGCCGGGATATCCGCCGCGACGTCCACCTTGCGCCTGCGGACGATGCCGAGTTCGATCACCGCCGTCCGCGCAGCCGGGTAGAAGCCGAAGTCCGCCGGCGTCAGGCCATTGGCCTCCAGCGCCGCCATGAGCGCCGGGCGGGGCTCGTCTTCCCCGATCCAGCCCAGGTACTGCCAGATCGGGAGGAAGTCCTCGATGTCGTTGATCAGGGGGGTGCCGGTGAGGGCCATCAGCAGCGGGCGGGCGGTCCGCAATCGGATCCGCTCGGAGAGCTCGAGGACGTTTTGTGACCGCTGGGACGATTTGTTCTTGATGAAGTGCGCCTCGTCGACGACCATCGCCCGAAATCCGTGGGTGCCCAGCCAGCCGACGTGGCGGTCGAGCACGTCATAGTTGACCACCACGATGTCGCTGAAGGCATCGACGGTCTCGCCGTCGCTGTGGATCACGGTGACCGGGTGAGTCGGGGTCCACATCCCCGCTTCGCGCGCCCAGCTCGTCTTGACGACGTTCGGTACGACGGCCAGCAGCGGATAGGCGTTGGCCACCTGGGCGGCGAGCAGCGCCTGCGCGGTCTTGCCCAGACCTGGCTCGTCCGCAAGCAGGAATGTCCGGTGACCGGCTGCCGCCGCTTCGACCACTTGCGCCTGGTGGGGCATCAGACCCGGGCCGGCAAAACCGGTCAGGGTGGTCGGCTCAGGCAGGGTCATACACGACGAGGCGCCACCCGAGGCCGTCTCGAACGCACGCAGCAGCGGACCGAGCAGCTCCCAGCTGGACAGCAGCCGGGTCTGGGGGCGGGGCGGCGGCGGCTCGGAGAAGTCAGGCGCGAGGAACGGGTTAGCGAGCTGGCGTGAGATGACCGACTGAGGCACCACCCGGCGCTCGACTCTGGCCGAAGGTAGCGCCGGGTCGGCAGCCACCGGCTCGGCGGCGGCCTCCAATCCGGTGGCCTCTCGCATCTCGCGCAGGACGGTGCTGCTACCGGCAAGCGGGGGGGCATCCTCAGCCAGGAGCGCCAACAGCGAGCCGTCACGGGCGGCCGTCCTCGCCAGGACGGTGGCGATCGCGTTGATCGGCTTCAGTCGGGCGTTACGTTGCGCCTCACTCAGATCACCCGTCGTCACGCGCTCGCGTAACTCGCGCACGAGGAGGGCTACGGCTTGAAAAGTCATGCGAGTAGTGGGCGTGACCCTCCCCCGCTCGACGGCCGACTCAACACCGCGCGCGGCCTTCTCGAGCACGGGAATGGGGCCCTCCTCCTGGCGCTGGCCGCGCGATGAGGAACGGCCGCCGTCGGAACGACGCCGGGCTCGTGGGGGCACGTACCACTCCTTGAAAATCTGGCCCGTCGGCCCTTGAACAATGGAACTGCACACCGGAAATGCACAACGCAACCGCACAACACAAACGCCGCCTGGAGCGCGAAGCTGCTCCCTCACGGACCAATTCGGGCGCTAAGAGGCGCCGACATCATCGACCAGGGCAGGACTGGTGCCGGCACCTGGTCCTAGTTGGTCCGACGATTGCCGCTCCGATTGAGGCCGCCATGCTCGAGATGGCGTACGACGAGATCACCCCAGGACTTCGTCATCTTATGGCCGAGGTCGGGCGCGACCGCAGGCAGCCACGCGGAGAAACGTCGATCAGGTAGGAAACAGGCATGCCCGTAAAGGACCAAGCAAGCCGCAAAGCGCGCTTTGGGCCGTTCCTGACCTATGTGGAACGCGTCCGGCCGGACGGTGTGGTGGCTCGCTGGGATTCCCGGCGCCATCGCAAGCAGCCGCCGGGTGCCCCGCAGGGCCAATCGACCTGGTGGGCCCCCCGAGTGCGGGGATGGTGGATCGCCGTGCTGTTTGCGGTCGGGTCGCTGCTGTTCGCGGTCGGGGCCATCCCGACGTATACCGACGCCGTCGGCGCGCGCTGGGATGCCGTGACCTTCTTCATCGGATCACTCTTTTTCACCACGGCCGGGTTTCTCACCTACCGGGAGGCCGTGGACGCCGGCCCCGCGGCGCAAAACCCCGCTCACCGGCGGTTTTTCGTCTATCAGCCAGGCCGCATCGACTGGTGGGCAACGTCGATCCAGCTGGCCGGGACACTCTTCTTCAACATCAGCACGGGCAACGCCGTGCGCGTCAACCTGTCTGCACAGGCGGCGAACCAGCATGTCTGGCGGCCCGACGCGCTGGGTTCGATCTGCTTTCTGGTCGCCAGCGCGTTGGCCTGGTTCGAGGTCTGCCACGGCTGGACAGCATGGCAACCCCATTCCTGGTCCTGGTGGATCACGCTGCTGAACCTGCTCGGATCCATCGCCTTCGGTGTCTCCGCCGTCGCCGGCTACATCAACCCGTCGACCGGCCAGCTGCACAACGCCGAGCGATCCAACCTGGGCACCTTCATCGGTGCCGTGTGCTTCCTCATTGGTGCCGTGCTGCTGCTGCCTGAACGCACCGAGGAAGCCGCTCCATCGCTACCGACCCCCACCGTCGGCGACGGCTTAAAAGCCTGAGCCCCAACGCGGATCGGCTCAGCCCATATCGAGCGGCGCATCCACCGCCGTGACCCCACCATCGGCGATGATGGGCTGCCCGGTGATGAACGAGGCATCTGCGGACAAAAGGAACCGGACGACGGCTCCGATCTCGTCCGGCTCACCCATCCGCCGCAGCAGAGCCGCCCCGGCATTGCGCGCGTCCATCACGGGAGTCGAGGGCATCATCGGCGTCCGGATATAGCCGGGGCACACGGCGTTGACGCGAATGCCTTTCGGGCCGAGAGCATCGGCCAGCGAACGGGTCAGCCCGATGACGCCGGCCTTGGAAGCGCAGTAGGACGGAATCGCAGCGTGTCCGATGACACCTTCGATGGACGCAATGCCGACAATCGCCGACCCGGGCAATGCCGCCAGCAGGTCGGGCAACAGCAGCTGCGCGATGCGGGCGTAGGCGGTGAGATTGACGTCGAGCAGCCGCTGCCAGCGACCCCAGTCGATCGCGCCTATCGGCGACGGGTCGACCATTCCGGCCGAGTGCACGAACCCACCGATCGATGGCAGCGCTTCCCGCGTGGCCACTGCAGCCGACTCCAAAGCCGCCTCGTCCGCTACGTCCACTTCCAAGCCGATGGCCGGCACGTCCAGTGACTCGGCAACCTGCTTGGCGGCGGCGCCGTTGAGGTCCCACACGGCAACGGGACGACCCACTTCGGCGAGATATTCGGCGCAGGCCTTGCCGATACCGGATGCACCGCCGGTAACGACGACACCGCTCGTGACGGGCTGCTTCATTCCAAACTCCTCAGGTGCGACGACGACGTGACCCCACTCTTTCCTGTCAGGCGGTGACCCGGGCGGAGGCCCCCGCGTCAATGGACATCACCGTGCCGCTGATGCCTGCGGCTTCTTCTGCGGCGAGGAAAAGCACCGCCCGGGAGATCTCCTCCGGTTGCACCCATGGGATGGGGATGACGTGCAGCCGCTGGAAGGCTTCGGCCGCATCCTCACGGGAGGGGCTCTCAAGGTCTGGCCTCATGAGCTTGCGGATTGCGTCGTTCTGGATCATCGGAGTGTCCACATTGCCGGGGGCAATCGCGTTGACGGTGACTCCGTGGCGGGCGAAATCGTGGGCAGCGGATTTCACCAAGCCGATGACGCCCCACTTCGCCGACGCATAACCGGCGACGTGTGGCCCTCCGGTGCGGCCCATCATCGATGCCGTCGCGATGATCCGCCCATAGCGGCGTTCCACCATTCCCGGGCCGACAGCGCGGATCGTGTTGAACACCCCGGTGAGGTCGATATCAATGACCTGACGCCACGTCTCAGCAGACGTCTCATAGACGGGCAGCCCGCTCGTCGTCGCGATCCCGGCGTTAGCACAGGCGATGTCAATGCGCCCGAACTCCGCAGTCGCCTGCGCCACCAACTGATGCAAGGCATCGAGATCGCGCACGTCTGCCTCAGCCGCCAGACACCGCTGGCCTTCGGCCTTGACCAGCTTCACGGTCTGCTCGAGATCGGCCCGATCCGACAGCGGATAGCCGATGCCGTCGAGCTCCCCGAAGTAGTCGGAGGCGACGATGTCCGCGCCCTCGCGGGCCAGTGCCACGGCGTGGGTACGGCCCTGTCCCCGGGCGGCGCCGGTGATGAAGGCAACCCTTCCGTCAAAAGATCCCATCGATTTCTCCTCGCTTTGACCGACCCATCAAGCGCTCCTGGCACGTCGATTGTCCATTCGCGACCAGCTTCGGCCACCGCGGCTATCTCCGCTAGGGCTTGGGGGCCATCTCGACGACGCGCAACAGCAGGTCGGTGAGCTCCCGACGCTCCGAGGCAGACAGCGGGGCGAGAAGTTGGTCCTGCACTCGCAGGACCAACGTGTCCAGACGTGTGTAGTGGGCGCGCCCGCGGGCCGTGAGGGTGATGAGATTGCGCCGGCGATCAGCGCGGTCCACGCTCCGCTTGACGTAGCGGTGTTCCACCAGGTCGTTCACAGTGGCCACGACGTCGCTGCGATCGATGCCGGTGCTGCGCGAAAGCGTCGCTTGGCTCGTCGGCCCGTGCTGATCCAACGCGGCAAGAAGCCGGTAGTCGTAGCCCCGCGCGTCCGCGCCGGCGAGGGTCTCGACGAGCAGTTGATGGCCGCGCAGGGATGCCTGGCTCAGCAGCCAGGTGGGCAGCTGAAGCAGCCGAGCCGGGGCGAAGTCTGCCGGTGTGTCGATGGAACAACTCTAGCCGATCGTTGGTTGCCCCAATCGTTTCATAATCATTGGCAGCACCAACGAATTGAGGAGCGCTGCATGTCGACCACCTTGACGCCAGCCATCGTCGGCCAGGCGAGAAGGCACACAGTGCCGTGCTTCGCCAGGCGCTTGCAGGTACGACCTTGGACGAAACTCAGTGGATCACCCTGGTACTGGCGAACGGCGCGAGCGGACCGATCGACCGGGTACGGCACGTCGCCCACGTCGCCCAGGAAGCTCGATTCCAGGCGGGAGATGTCCAGCAGGCGATCGGAGAACTGGTCCGTCAATCCCTGCTCGCCGAGGAGGACGGGCGGCTCGCCGTCACTTCCGAGGGTTCGGCGACAGTGGCGCGAGTACGGGCTGCCACCGGACCGGCCGTCGCCCGGGCCTACGCAGCCATTCCCAGTGACGACCTGGCCATCACCGCTCGGGTGCTCACCGAGATCACGGCCCGACTCGCCGCCGAGCTCGACGGCTGACTGGAGGACCGACACCCATCGATACCCCTTTCTGGTCGGTTTATCCGACTGAAAGCGACAAATCCGGGTATCCACCCGCAGATCCAGTCCATCGCTGGCCCCGATAGACGCGCTTGGTAACGCACCCGTAACTTTTTTGACCCAATGACTGTGATGCGTACCTCATCTGGCATAGGTTCCCGCGGAGAACATTCATCCCTAGCGGCGCCCTCGGGCGACCCGATTACCCCCGAAAGGGCGTGTGCAATGCGCAAAAGTGCGGTCGGATTAATGGCGTGCTGCGCCGCTACGGCGCTCACCGTGAGCGCCTGCGGTTCATCCAGCAGCGGGTCCAGTAACAGTGGAAGTAGCAGCAAGCCCAGCGCCAGTGCCGGCGCCAGTGGGATCACCGCCGCCTGCAAGCTCAGCAACCCGCCGCAGAGCGCCGACAAGGCTCCCGCGACGACCGCTACCCCGTTGAAGGCGAGTGGCAAGGTCGGCGTGATCCTTCCTGACACCACGTCATCGACCCGCTACACGCTGTACGACGCACCTTTGCTCACGAAGTCGCTCACTGCAGCCGGACTCACCCCCGACGTCCAGAACGCCGGCGGCAGCACGTCGCGCTACGAGGCGATCGCCCAGAGCATGATCGGTGAGGGCGTCAAGGTCCTGATCATGGACTCGATCGATGCCACCTCCGGCGCGGCAGTCGAGAAGGAAGCCACAGCTGCCGGCATCAAGGTCATCGACTACGACCGCGTCAACCTCGGCGGCACCGCGCAGTACTACGTCTCCTTCGACAACGAAGAGGTCGGAAAGCTGCAGGGCCAGACGCTCGTGGACTGCCTCAACGCGAGCAATGCCAAGAACCCGCAGATCATCGAGATGGACGGCGGAAAGGATGTCGACAACAACGCCATCCTCTTCTCCAACGGCGCCAACTCGGTGCTCAAGCCGCTGGCATCCTCCGGCAAGTTGAAGATCGCGTCGGAGTCGGTCGTCAAGGGTTGGTTGGTCAGCAACGCGGCTCCGACCTTCACCCAGGCGCTGACCGCAAACGGCGGCAAGGTTGACGGCGTCCTCGCTGCCAACGACGACATCGCCAACGCGGTCATCGGTGTGCTGAAGAGCAATGGTCTCGCCGGCCACGTCGTCATCACCGGGCAGGACTCCGGTGTTGAGGGCCTGCAGAACATCATCAACGGCGTGCAGAGCATGACGATCTTCAAGAACGTCAGCCTCGAGGCCAACGCAGCGTCTCAGCTCGCCATTGCGCTCATCGCTGGAAAGACCGCCCAGGACGCCGGACTCACCCTGAGCAACTTCCCGGACCCGAAGGACTCCACCCACAAGATCCAGGCTCTGCTCCTTCCGGCCCAGGTCATCACCCAGGCAAACATCTCCGACGTCATCAAGGCAGGGGCCCTCACGCAGGCCCAGGTCTGCAAGGGCGTCGAGGCCGCTTGCGCCAAGCTGGGCGTCTCGTAGCACACTGCTCACAGCATTACCGGGCGGTGGCCGAAGGGAGATCCCTTCGGCCGCCGCTCGGCCCGGTCCCGGAAACGGCAAACCCGCCGCTTCCGGGATTAGCTGCCTCTGAGAGAGGACCGTCGCGGTGGCTGACCCGATCCTGAAAATCACCGGCCTGAATAAGAGCTTCGGGCCAGTCCACGTCCTGCACGACATCGACCTAGCTGTTTATCCGGGCGAGGTCACCGCACTCGTAGGCGACAACGGCGCCGGCAAGTCGACGCTCGTCAAATGCATTGCCGGTATCAACACGATCGACAGCGGCGTCGTCGAATTCGAAGGCAAGCCCGTGACGCTGAACGACCCCCGGGCCGCGGCAGCGCTGGGGATCGAATTCGTCTATCAGGATCTGGCGCTCGCCGACAACCTCGACATCACCCAGAACATGTTCCTGGGCCGCGAAATCAACCGATTCGGATTTCTCACCGACGGCGAGATGGAGCAAAAAGCCCGAGCGACCCTGACCACCCTGGCAGTACGCACCGTCTCGTCGGTGCGCCAGCGCGTTGCGAGCCTTTCCGGTGGGCAGCGCCAGACCGTGGCCATCGCCAAAGCCGTGCTCTGGAACAGCAAGGTCGTCTTCCTCGACGAGCCGACCGCCGCCCTTGGTGTCGCACAGACCCGTCAGGTGCTCGACCTCGTCAGGCGGCTGGCCGACCAAGGCCTCGGCGTCGTGCTCATCTCGCACAACATGAACGACGTCATGGAAGTGGCAGACCGAGTCGCGGCCCTCTTCCTCGGCCGGATCGCGGCAGAGATCTTCACCAAAGACACCACCACGACGCAGATTGTCGAGCTGATTACCTCCGGCCGCAGCGGCGATATTGGTCTCACGCCAGCGACCGCCGACGAGAGCATCTGAGGACGGGTCTGATGAGTCAAGACGTAAGCAGCACCAGCCCCGAGCCCAGCGCTGAGTCAGCGCCAGCACCAGCGCCGAAGAAGGCGGTAGCGGGCGACCGTCCGGCGGGAGATTTCTACCTGGACGTCGAGCGGCGGAGCATCGGCGACGCCATCACTTCCTATTTCACGCGACTGCGATCCGGCGACCCCGGCGCGCTGCCATCGGTGCTCGGCCTCGTCGTCCTGGCCGTGATCTTCTCTCAGGTAAGCAGCCGGTTCCTGAGCCGAAACAACATCGGAAATCTGCCCGGCCAGGGCGCCTACATCGCCATCATCGCGCTCGGCCTGGTCTTCGTTCTGCTGCTCGGAGAGATCGACCTCTCGGCCGGCACCACCGGCGGCCTGTGTGCGGGCTTCGCGGCCCAGGCCATCTTTTCCCGTGGGTTGCACCATGGGATTTCAGGTCTGCTCTACTGGTCGATCCTCGGCGCCATGATCCTGATGGCTCTGCTGGGCTTCTATCTCAAGTCGATCACCGGGCCGGTCATCGTCGCCATCGGCGTGATCATCGCCGTGACCGGGCTCGACAAGCATGTGCTTTTCGCGCTGATCTTCGCCGTCGCGGCAGGCTGCGCGATCGGCATCTTCATCGGTTGGCTGGTGGCCGCGGTCGGCATCCCCAGCTTCATCGTGACGCTGGCGCTATTCCTGTCCTTCCAGGGAGTACTGCTCTTCGCACTGAACTCCCAGCCGATCGGCGTCAACAACTACAACCTCTGGTACGGCTTGGCGCACAACAACATGTCGCCCTTCTGGAGCTGGGTCTACACGATTGTGGTCTGCGGCGGCTACTTCGGTTACACCGCGCTCAAGTCGCTACGTGCGCAGGCGAAAGGCCTGGCCGCCGACAAGATGAGCCTGGTCATCCTGCGCGCCGGGGTGATCACCGTCGCAGGCGTAGTGATTACGTACTTCGCGAACCAGAACCGCAACACGAACGACTTCAAGAAGATCGAAGGCCTGCCTTGGGCCGCTACGGTCCCCATCACGCTGATGATCATTTGCACGATCGCGATCAGCAAGACGACGTGGGGCCGGCACCTGTTCGCGACCGGCGGTAACCAGGAAGCTGCTCGACGAGCGGGCATCGACGTTCGCCACATCAAGGTGACCGCGTTCACCACCTGCTCGGCCCTGGCGGCTCTGGGAGGGATCTTCCTGGCGTCCAGCACCGGCGGTGCGCAGCTCGACCTGGGCGCGGGAAACATCCTGCTTTTTGCCGTCGCCGCCGCTGTCATCGGTGGAACGTCGCTGTTCGGCGGTCGGGGCAAGCCACGCGATGCCATCCTGGGTGCCCTGGTCATCGTCATCATCCCGAACGGAATCGGCCTGAAGCCGAACTTGGGTGTGCAGCATCAGGAAGTCATCACCGGAGCGGTGCTGTTGATCGCCGCGGCGGTTGACGCCCTGTCGCGCCGGCGCGCGTTGCCCACAAGCTGACCCGCACGGCTCCAGTGAGGGAGAGCGGCACTTGATCCGGCCCGCGCCGGTGCGCCAGGACGCCATGCGGCGTCACAATCTCGCCCTCGTGCTTCAACAGATCCATCTCGACGGCGAACTGACCCGGGCGGCGCTCACGCAACGGCTGGGTCTGAGTCGCTCGACCATCGGAGATCTGGTCGCTGAGCTGACAGCGCTGGGGCTGCTTGGAGAGTCGGTCCCGACCGGAGGCCCGCGGGTGGGCCGTCCGTCCCACGTCGTCGGACCGCGACCCGACGGCCCTTTCGTGGTGGCGGTGGACATCGACGTGACCCGAGTGGTCGCCGCTGCGGTCGGTATCGGCGGACATGTGCTGGCCCGGGAAGTCATCACGCCCCGCACGGGTCCTCTGATGCCCGAGGGGGTAGCCACCCAGATCGCCGAGGCGGTGCCGATTCTGGCCCAGATCGTGGGCAACGACGCTCGGCCGGTCGGGATCGGAATCAGCGTCCCGGGCACGGTGCAGCGCCGTACCAACGTGATCGGCCTGGCCCCCAATCTGGGGTGGCACGACGCGAATTTCGGCGAACTCATGCACAGCTCCGCCCCTTCCCTGCCGGTGTCGATCGGCAACGATGCGGACCTCGCCGTGCTCGCCGAGCACAGTCGAGGAAGTGCCCGGGGATACGACGACGTCATCTACCTGCTGGGTCGTATCGGGGTCGGCGCGGGGATTCTGGTGGACGGGCGGCCCCTACGCGGGGCCGGCGGGCTCGCCGGCGAGGTGGGCCATACCGTCCTCGACCCGGCCGGCCCGCTGTGTCACTGCGGCATGCAGGGATGTGTGGAGATGTTCGTCGGTGATGCCGCACTGCTACGCCTTGCTGACAGCGATGGCGTGGTGGACGACGTGCTCCGGGCTGCCGCGAACGGTGGTTCGAAGGCCTTGAGCGCCGTGCAATCGCTGGCCGACTCCCTGGGGCGAGCCGTGGCCAACATGGTGAACCTGCTCAACCCTCGCTTGGTCGTCATGGGCGGCTCGCTCGAGGAAGTGCTCGCCCTCGCGCAGGTCCAGGTCGAGGCCGCCCTGGACCAGCACGCCATGGCCGCATCCCGGGGCATGGTGGAGCTACGGCCTGCTGCGCTGGGCCAGGACGGCCCGCTGCTCGGCGCTGCTGAACTGGCCTTCGGTCCCCTGCTCGCCGATCCGTTGGGAGCGGTCGGATCGCTTCCGGTCGCCGTCGCCTCAGCCCCCTGAGCAGGTCCCTCAGCTGGTAGGCCGGTAGGCGCAGATAAGTACGCCAGTGCTCGCCTGCGTCACGCTGACGAGCTCAAGCGGGCGCGCTACGCCGTCACTGGGGAAGACGCGTTTCCCACCGCCCAGAATGATGGGCTCGATCATCAGCCGGTACTCGTCGACAAGCCCTTCGCTCACCAGAGTCTTCGCCAGGCTCGGGCTGCCCATCACCTGGATGTCGCCGCCGCTTTGGGCCCTCAGCTTCTGGAGGGCTCCCACGACGTCGTTGGGGTCGAGCAGCGTCGAACCGCTCCAGTGCAGATCCTCCTGGGTGAGGGTCTGGGAGGCCACGTATTTGGGCAGTGCGTTCATCTGGTCGGCGAAAGGATCACCAGCCCGCTCCGGCCACGCCGCCGCCATCGTCGCCCAGGTGCGCCGGCCGAACAGCAGCGCTTCGGTGCCGGTCATGGCCTCGCCAAGGAACGGACCCATGGCGTCCACGTCGAAGAAGGGCATGGACCAGCCCCCGTGCGCAAACCCTCCGTCGGTGTCCTCCTGCGGACCGCCCGGAGCTTGAACCACGCCGTCAAGGCTCATGAAATCGGCCAGAACAATGCGCATGCGGCGCTCCCTCAGCAATTGCGGATGTCGTCAGCTCTAAGACGACGGGACCGGACTCAACTCATCGGCCCAGGCACCGGGCTTCAGGCCGCACCGATCTGCACGACCACCCGACCGACCGTGGACCGGTTCTCCATCTCATCGAGCGCCTGCGGCAGCTGCTCGAAAGGAACCGTCTTGCTGACGAGGGTGCGGATCTGACCCGCTCGCAGCAGCTCCACCAGATGTTCGTGAACCTGTTTGGCCACCGAGTACGGCGTTGGATTGAAGCCCGAACCGGGGGCCACCGGGTCGCCATAGGCGAGAATCACGCCCACCAGAGAGAAGTTGCCGAAGCACAACGCTCGGCCATTGACCATCGGCACCTCCTCGGCCTCGATACCGCTGGCGAAACCGATCACCAGATGCCGCCCGCCGCGGGTGAGACAACGCAAAGACTCCATCATCACCTCGCCGCCCACCCCGTCGAAGCACACGTCGACACCGCGCCCATCAGTCGCCGCGAGCACGGCGTCGGCGAAACCGTTGCGGTAATCGATGACGACGTCGGCCCCTAGACCCCGAGCGAATTCAAGCTTTTCGGGCGTGCTCGCAGTGGCGATCACGCGCGCGCCGGCAGCGACGGCGAGCTGGACGGCTGCCGAACCGACTCCCCCGGCGGCGGCGTGGATCAGCACGGTCTCGCCCTTCTGGAGCTGGCCGCGCTCGTGCAGCCCGAGATAGGCAAGGTGGAACGGGTAGTAGAAGGCGGCCGCGTCGACATCGCTGAGCTCGGCCGGCACCTCAAAAGCCATGTCGATGGGCCCGACGACCTGCTCGGCATGGGCACCGAACGCCCCTCTCGCGGAGCCCATCACCCGGCGCCCGATCCATTCCTGGGCCTCATCGCCGGCGCCAATCACCTCACCGACGAACTCCATGCCCAGCGTGTACGGCAGCGGTGGGTTGATCGTCAGATAGCGCCCGCGGCACCCGTCGACCTCGTTGTAATTGAGCACCGACGCCGCCACCCGCACCAGAATCTCGCGGGGTTGCGGCTCGGGCGCAGGGATATCGGTCAGCTCCAGCGCCTCCGACGGAGCCCCGTATCTGACGACCTGCCAGGCTCGCACGGCCGTGGCATTGGCGTTGGTCATCGTTGACCCCTCTCCCTGGTGGCGACTGAACGTCTTTGACGCATCGATGAACCTACGACTGAGCTCAGTCGATACGCCCAGCGGTACGCCGAAGCGCGCGCGCAGCGCTGCGCATCAGCAAGACCGAGCCGGCCGCCATCCCGAAAAACCCCAGTATCCATAAGGCGAATTGCACCCGGTTGCTCTGGGTCAGGGCGGCACCGAAGAGCAGCAGCGCCGAGGCCATCACGCCAAAGCCACCGACAGCAGCAATGACAGTTCGGTCGACCCAGTTGTCGACCACCTGGCGATCCCCACCGGCGTAACGATCCATCCGCAGGGTCAAACGGCCGGCGCGCAGCTGGTTTGCCAGCGTCTCGGCATGCTCCGGCAGCGTGCGCAAGGCAGGTAGTGCGTGAAGCAACTCCTTCTGCAGGATCTCCTGCGGTGAACCGAACGCGTCGCGGTGGTCGCGCATCGCCAGGCTCTTGCTCTCGTTGCCGAGATTGAATGTCGGCTCGAGCTGCTTGAGCGTGCCCTCCAACGTCAGCAGCGCTCGTGCCAGCAGGGTCATCGACGGCGGAACGTTCATGCCATGACGCTGCATGACGCCGAGTACCTGGCCAATCAGGCGTGGATCGATTCCGCCGCCTTCCAGCTGGCTCAACGAACCGGCGAGGTCGGCTTCCAGCGCCCGCAGGTCGATCGACCCGGGATTGCCGGCCAGGTCGCGAGCGGCCCGCGCCAGCAAGCTCGCGTCGTTGGTCGCTACCCCGAGAACGATGGCCCGCATGGCATCGCGTTCGATCGCATCAAGACGTCCCACCGAGCCGAAATCCAGCAGCCACACCGTCCCAGAGGCATCGATCAGCATATTTCCGGGATGCGGGTCGGCGTGGAAAACGCCGTCTTCAATGATCTGCCCGAGGAAGGACGACAGCAGCCGACGGGCGAGCTCCATGCGGGAGATCGGCGATTCGTCGAGCGCCTCCGGATCGGAGATGGGGCGGGCCACGGCTTCTTCCATGACGAGGATGCGCTCGGTCGTCAGCGTCGAATAGACCTTTGGAACGGCGATGCCGAGGTCCTCGGCCCGGCGCTCCCGCAGCTGCATGCCCGATGTCGCTTCGTTGAGGTAATTGAGCTCGGCTTCGACGCCCTCGATGAGCTCGTTGCACAGGCTGGCCAGATTGACTGACCGGGCCGCCTCCACCCGGCGTTCAAGCTGGCGAGAGGCAAGGCGAAGGACCGAGGCGTCACGGGACACGACTTCGGCGATTCCTGGGCGTTGCACTTTCACGACCACGCGGGTGCCGTCATGCAGCACGGCGCGGTGCGTCTGACCGATCGATGCTGCCGCCAGCGGCTCCCATTCAAAGCTGGCGAACGCCAGCTCCGCGGACTCGCCCAACTCGCTCTCCAGCATGGTGCGCACCTCATCAGAGGGCACGGCACGCACATCAGCGCGCAGCTTCGCCAGCTCGGTGGTGAGCGCCTCGGGAAGGATGTCGTCGCGCGTGGACGCGATCTGCCCGAACTTGATCAGCATGCCTCCGGAGTCTTCAAGAACCACCCGCAGACGTCGCGACATGTCGGGTGAGTCGAGGGCTGATCGGGAGGCGTAGCGCAGATGCAGAAGGTTCGCGCGCCGCGCACTTGCGGCCACCTCACGAAGACGTCCGTACGGAGCCAGCGCCTGCTTGATGCTTTTCACCGGGTGCAGCAGGATCCCCCGGAATCGACGACGCGAACGGGCCGGCCCGGACCTGGTGAGCAGATCCAGCGCGATGGCGACGGGCATCGCCGCGAGAGTTCCGAAAAGGATCGTGAGTACGACAAATGCGACCCAGCCGCCGAAGGTGTGGACGGTCAGGGTCAGACCGTCTCCGTCCTGGGCGGCGAGCGTGAAGATCGCAGCTGCCACACCGGCAATCCAGCCGACGACTCCGGTGATGACACCCCGTACGCGCCCGAGCCGAACCCCCAGTACCCGGCCGCACAGCTTGCCCACGGTGACGGCGAAAAAGATCAGCAGCAGTACGCCAAGTACGTACTTCAAGTCGAGCCTCCTCTTGCCGGCCGGACGACCCTGGTCTCGGGCCCGGCCGGCTCGCCGTGTGCACGATTGATGATCAGCCTGTCAGGTCTGCGACCAGCCGTCTGCCGGGACTGCCAGGTTGACCGTGCAGGATCGATGTCATGACACAGGCGCTGCTGCTCATGGACCTTCAGAACGCCATCATCGACCGGTTCACACCGCACGAGGCCTACCTCGACCACGTCGTCGCAGCTCAGGAAAAGGCCGAGGGAGCCGGATTGCTGGTCGTTCTCGTCAGGGTTGCGTTCAACCCGGGCCATCACGAGATCTCCATGCGCAACAAGAGCTTCGGCGCCGCGAAAGCCGGCGGGGGCATGCTCCTGGGCGAGGCGGGCGCCGAGCCACACGACCGGCTGCTGCGAGACAAAGGCGAGGTCGTCGTCACCAAGAAGCGAGTCAGCGCTTTCACCGGCAGCGACCTCGAACTGGTCTTGCGCGCACGCGAGGTCACCAGCCTCGTACTAGCCGGAATTGCGACCAGCGGGGTGGTGCTCTCCACGCTGCGGGAGGCTGCCGACCGCGACTACCAGCTCACCGTGCTCGAAGACCTGTGCCTCGACGCCGACGACGAGGTGCATCGCGTCCTGACGCAGAAGGTCTTTCCGCGCCAGGCCGAAGTGACGGTGTCGGCGGATTGGACCCCGTCGGGCTGAAGCCGGCTCAGACCGCGTCGACGTCTCGCGCAGCACCCTTGTCCGCCGACAAGGCCAGCGCCGCGTAGGCGCGCAGGGCCGCCGAGACCGGCCGATCGCGAGGCGCCGGCCGGTAGCCGGCAGCTTCCCGGGCCTCGCGGCGGGCGGCGAGAGTGGCGTCGTCAACGACCAGTCGGATCAGCCGCTGAGGGATGTCGATCTCTATCTGGTCGCCGTCCTCCACCAGAGCGATCAGACCTCCGGCGGCCGCCTCCGGCGAAACGTGTCCGATCGACAACCCGCTGGTGCCGCCGGAGAAGCGGCCATCGGTGATCAGCGCGCAGGCGGCGCCAAGGCCACGGCCCTTGAGGAAGCTGGTCGGGTAGAGCATCTCCTGCATCCCCGGTCCACCCTTGGGGCCTTCGTAACGAATCACGACGACGTCGCCGGCGACGATTTTCTTGCCCAGGATCTGGCTGACCGCCTCCTCCTGGCTCTCGCTCACCTTGGCCGGCCCGCTGAAGGTGAGCTGCCCGGCGGCGACACCCGCCGTCTTCACCACGCAGCCATCGGGGGCGAGGTTGCCGCGCAGGATCGCGAGCCCACCATCGGTGCTGTAGGCGTTGTCGACCGAACGAACGCAGCCGTTCTTGGCGTCGAGATCAAGGGTGTCCCAGCGGGCGTTCGAGGAGAATGCTTCGGTGGTACGCACACCGCCCGGCGCGGCGGAGAAGAGCTCGGTAGCTGCTGGGGCCGGCTGGTCGCGCCGGATGTCCCAGCGCTCCAGCCACGCCTCGAGCGACGGAGCGTGGACGGCACTGACAGTGCGGTCGAGCAGCCCGGCCCGGTCGAGCTCCCCCATGATCGCCGGGATGCCACCCGCCCGGTGAACGTCTTCCATGTGGTAATCGGAGCTCGGCGCCACCTTGCAGATGCAGGGGGTGCGGCGGCTGAGGGCATCGATGTCGTCCAGGTCGAAGTCGACACCAGCCTCCCGCGCGGCGGCGAGCAGATGCAGCACGGTGTTGGTCGAGCCGCCCATGGCGATGTCGACGATCATCGCGTTGGAGAAGCCGCGCCGGTCAGCAATGGCCCTGGGCAGCACGCTTGCGTCGTCCTCGCCATACCAGCGACGGCACAGGTCGACGACCAGCCGGCCGGCGTCCTCGAAGAGGGTTTTACGCAACAGGCTCGTCGCCAACGTGCTGCCGTTGCCGGGCAGCGAGAGGCCGAGCACCTCGGTGAGGCAGTTCATCGAGTTGGCGGTGAACATGCCCGAGCATGAGCCGCAGGTCGGGCAGGCGGATCGTTCGATTCCCGCGAGATCGTCGTCGGAGACGGACTCGTCCGCGGACGCCGACATGGCCGTGATGAGGTCGATTCCGGTTCGCGCGACACCGTCGGAGACCACTGCCTTGCCGGCCTCCATGGCGCCGCCGCTGACGAAAACGGTCGGGATGTTGAGCCGCAACGCAGCCAGCAACATTCCAGGGGTGATCTTGTCGCAGTTGCTGATACAGACCAACGCGTCTGCCTGGTGGGCCTGCACCATGTATTCGACCGAGTCGGCGATGAGCTCGCGGCTGGGCAGCGAATAGAGCATCCCGCCGTGACCCATGGCGATGCCGTCATCCACTGCAATGGTGTTGAACTCGCGGCCCACCCCGCCGGCTTCAGCGATCGAGTCGGAGACGAGTCGACCCATGTCGCGCAGATGAACGTGGCCGGGCACGAACTGGGTGAAGCTGTTAGCGACGGCGACGATCGGCTTGCCGAAGTCGCCGTCGGTCATGCCCGTGGCCCGCCACAGTGCCCGCGCACCGGCCATGTTGCGCCCATGCGTGGTCGTCCTTGACCTCAGTGCCGGCATCGCTAACGCCCTCTTCCGCTCCGTGTCACCAAACCGCTATCCCTCTAGGCTGCCATGCCATCGCTTTGGGGGGTCGTGCGAAGATCTGGAACGTCTTGATCTGACGCAGCGTCAGATCCACGATGGGCAACCGTCGGCGACGGCGCTGCAACCTTTGGTGATGGAGGACGGCAATGGCGACAACGGCGTACAACCCCCTTGAGGTCGCGGGACCCGAGGCCTATCCGGTCAAGGTCGGCAGCATGCTGCTGACCCTCGTCGATCCCCACAAGGGCTTCGAGCGGGCTTACAACCGCTGGTACGAGCGAGACCACTTCTACGGCGGCTGCATGGAGGCCCAGTACCAGATCGCCGGCAGCCGTTGGGTGGCCACCCGCGAGATGAAGTCGCTGCGCTGGCCCAAGAGCGACGCGATCGCGAGCCCGATCGACGCCGGCTCCTACGTGGCGATCTACTGGGTGCTGAAGGACCACCAGCCGGAGTGGGACGAGTGGTCGCTGGTCCAGGTCAAGGACCTGTACGAGAACGGCCGCGGCTTTGCCGAGCGCTCACATGTCCATACCGCCACCTACCAGTACGTCGGTGTCGATTACCGGGACGAGGACGCGGTTCCGCTGACCCTGGCCCTGGACCACAAGTACGACGCCATCGTGGGTGTCTGGCTCGATGGTCGCGATGGTCGCGACGCCGCCGCCACTCATGCAGACCTCAGCAAGGAACTGCTTCCGCAGGTGCTGGCCGGGTCCAACCTTGAAATAGCGGCTTCGTGGATCCCCTCACCGGCCTTTCGCGGAGCGGGACGCTCGGGCACGCCGATGGCGCTGGGCTCGCCCGGCGGCGAGGAAAACCGGGTATGCCAGCTCTTTTTCGTCGGCGGCGACGTACGTGAGGAGCTGGACCGCCTGCACACCTATACCGAGGGCATCGAGAAGGCGGGCATCGCTGACGTGCTGCTCGCCGCGCCCTTCCTGCGTACCAGCGCGGGGACGGACAAGTACGTCGATGAGATCTGGTGATCTTTCGCGCCGAAGTCCTTTAGGGTGGAAGCAACGGCACAGAGGCTGTGTTTGCGAATGACACACCCGCAACCAAACCGCAAACGAGGAGAATGACCATGGCACTTCGGCTGGGCGACGAGGCCCCCGACTTCCACGCTGACACGACTGAGGGAACGATCGACTTCCTCGACTGGAAGAACGGCTCGTGGGCCGTGCTGTTCAGCCACCCTGCTGACTTCACGCCGGTATGCACCACGGAGCTCGGCCGCACCGCCAGCCTCAAGGGCGAGTTCGACAAGCGCAACGTCAAGGCGATCGCCGTATCGGTCGATCCGTTGGAGTCACACCAGGGCTGGGCCCCGGACATCGCCGAGGTCGGCGGAGTCGCGCTCAACTTCCCGATCATCGCTGACCCGGACCGCAAGGTCTCAGAGGCCTACGACATGATCCACCCTGGTGCGGGCGACACCTCGACGGTTCGCTCGGTCTTCATCATCGACCCGAAGAACAAGGTCCGCCTGACGCTGACCTACCCGAAGTCGGTCGGGCGCAACTTCGACGAGATCGTCCGGGTGGTCGACGCCCTGCAGGTGACCGACGCGAATCCGGTCTCCACCCCGGTCGACTGGAAGCCGGGCGACCGCGTCATCGTCGCACCGACCGTGTCGACGGACGACGCTAAGGCGCGCTTCGATGACGTCGAGGAGATCAAGCCTTACCTGCGCTACGCCGCGCAACCCAAGGCCTGACGACGGCGCACAAATCGCCGACAAGCGAGACGTCAAAGGAGCCGGTGCCCTGCGGGGCACCGGCTCCTTTGACGTTGGTCGCGCAAGCTGCCTGCCTAGCTGGGTTCGGCGGACGGGGAGATCCCGCAGGTTGTGGCGAGATAGGCCGTGATCTGGTCCGTGGCCTGGGTGAACGCCGGAGTCTGAAAATCACTGAGCGTTTCTTGCGAGACCTTGGTGAAATCGAAACCGGCCGCTTTGAGGGCGTCGAACAGTTTCTGGTCCTCGGTCGCGAGGATGGCGACCGAACCCTTGATCTTCGACGGCGCGGACGAGACAAAACCCTTCAGCTCGGAGAGCTCCTTGTTCTCGAGCTGCTCGAGCTGCTGCGGGGTACCGGTCGTGAATGCTGCAGCGTCCTTGGCCGAATCCGCCTCCTCCGCGCGGGCTTTGTCGCAGAAGGAACCGCCGGATCCAGCCTTGGCCACCTTGGGCGCCCCCGACGACGCGGGAGCCTGCGAGGCGCCGGCCGACTTGATTGCGGACGCGGCGCCGGAGGCGGCCTTCGATCCGCTGCTGCTCCCGCAGGCCGCCACCAAGAAGGCGATCCCGACCAGAGCTGTGCCCGCACGGACGCGACTCTTTGCGTCCGAAGTAACCGCCATGTTGATCTCCCAGCTTCGTTTGGACGCCCATCAAAGCACGCGTTAGCAGGCCATTTGCGATTGTTGTCGGAATCCAGACATATGCAGGCAGCCCACAGGAGGGTCATAGATGGCAAATCTGATCTATTCGGCGATCACCTCGCTCGATGGCTACATCGAGGACCGCGACGGCCACTTCGACTGGTCAGCACCCGACGAAGAGGTGCATGCCTTCGTCAACGATCTCGAGCGGTCGATCGGAACTCACCTCTTCGGACGCCGGATGTATGAGGTGATGCTGGCCTGGGAGTCGCTCGTGGCCCCTAGGGGATCAGTAATGGCTGACTTCGCGAACGTCTGGAAAACGGCCGACAAGATCGTCTACTCGACCTCGCTACGCGAGGTGTCCAGCAGCAGGACACGAATCGAGCGGAGCTTCGATCCTGACGCGATCCGACAATTGAAGGCAGCGTCCAGCCGTGACCTGAGCGTCGGTGGTCCCGAATTGGCAGCGCAGGCGATACGTGCCGGGCTGGTCGACGAATACCACCTTTTCATCAACCCGATCGTGGTCGGAGGTGGCAAGGCTGCGCTACCCCCGGACGTCAGGCTGGAGCTCGACCTGGTCAATCAGCGTCGGTTTGGGAACGGGGTAGTCCATCTGCGTTACCGGGCGTGCCCCTGATGGATTCGAGCCCCACCTCGGCCAATTCGACCTCGATCAACTCGGCCAATTCTTTCACGTATGGGTCACGAATCAGTGATTCGTGGGCGCCGGGCAGCACCTGCAGGCGCCACTGGCCAGGAAGGTAAGGCGACCACTCATTCGCCCGTCCTGGCACCCTCTCATCCGCAGCAGTCACCACGAGGGTGCGCCCCGACCAAGGCAGGCCGCGATAACGGCGGCTAAGGGTCAGCGACTGGCGGTGAAAGCGCCGGTAGTGCCGATGACCGGGTGTGGGTATGACGCCAGTTCCGGCGAGCAGGATCAGGTCCCTCGCCCGGCGAGAGACGGTGTTGGCTTCGGGGGTGGGCAGCACCGCCGGGTCAGGGGCGAAACTGTCCAGCACGACAAGGAGCGCGACTTCCTCGCCGGCGTCCTGCAGCTGATGTGCCAGCTCGAATGCCACGAGACCGCCGAATGAATGCCCGGCAAGGTGGTAGGGCCCGTGCGGCTGAACGGACCTCAACTCCCTCACGAAACGTCTCGCCATCCGCTTGATCGACCAATCCGGGATGCTGAACCGCACTTCAAGCCCGCGCGCCTGAAGCGCCCACACCGGCTGATCCGCCGGAAGGTGTCGGGCCAGGGGATGGAATCCCAATCCGACCCCCCCACCGCCGGCAACGCAAAACAGAGGGGGCCGTGAGCCGCGCGGCTTTACCGCAATGAGGGTCTGCAGCCGTGAATCCGAACGATGAATCGCGCGATTCGCAAATTCGGCAAGCGTCGGAGCCGCTAAGAGCAGCTGACTGTCGGCCTTCACGTTGCACTGGGACTCGAGCCGGGCAAACAGCTCCTGCGCCGACAGGGAGTCACCGCCAAGCGCGAAGAAATCATCGTGGCGTCCGACCGCCTCGACGCCAAGAATCTCGCCCCAGATGTCACCCAGGACCTGTTCCCAATCGTTGCCTTGCGGGACGAAGTCCGCACGCCCTGGAGGCAAAGGCAAGGCAGCCCTATCCAACTTCCCCCGTTCATTGCGCGGTAGCGCAGCCAGCTGCACCACGCACTCCGGGATCATGTAACTCGGCAGCCGAGTTGCTACCCAGTGCCGGATCTCCGCGGGCCTGACAGTCGTACCGTCGTGGCCGGTGACATACGCAATCAGGCGGGTTCCGCCCTTGTCCCGCTGCTCGCCGATGACGATCGCTTCCCGAACCTGCGGACAATCCAACAAGGCTGTCTCGATTTCGCCGGGTTCAACCCGGTAACCGCGCACCTTCACCGTGTGGTCTTTGCGTCCAAGGAGCTGAAGGCATCCGTCAGGATGCCGCAGCATGAGATCGCCGGTGATCACGGTAAGAATCCGGTGTCCTTGGGGGTCGAGCGGGGCTGCATCTTTATGGAAGACCTGCGCCGTAAGCCCGGGGTCCTGGTGATAGCCGATCGCGGTGAACGCTGAACGGACGATGAGCCGGCCGGCCGGCTTGCCGCCGTCCGCCGCCGATAAGACCGGGAATTCCTCGTCCACCTCAAGGCAAATTTCCTTGTCCGGCAACGGCCATCCCACCGGCAAGGGTTCGGCGGTGTCCGGGGTGGTCCGAGTGATCTGGTAGCTCGCGATGAGTCCGGTCTCGGAGGACCCGAGGATGTTGACGAGTTCGCAATGCTCGGGCAGCCGATCAAGAACCTTTCTCGCGTCGCGTGCCAGGAACCTCTCACCCGTACTGCGAACCAGACGCAGCGAGTCGGGAAAGGCCGGACCCGGAGATAAATGTGCGGCAATGTTTGCCAGGAGGCTCGGGGTCCCCAGCAGTCCGGTTGCCCCCGAGCAGTTCAACCACCGGACAAATTCACTGGTCCCACCGACGCGGGGATCTTTGAACAGCACCCGCCCACCGGAGAGCAGCACTCCGATGACGTCGTGAAAGCCCGCCGCAAACGCCATCGGCAGTGGTTCGGCGACTACGTCATCCGCGCTTACCCATCCCGCGAAATTTCTTACCCAGGCATCGTGCAGCAACGTGCTGTGCGGGTAGCACACGCCCTTGGGCGTACCGGTCGTTCCCGACGTGAAGACAATGTGGCCAACCGTGTGTGGGCCAACTCCTTCGGCACCCGGCCGAAACGAGCTGTCGACCATGGTCACCCCATCGTCGGCCAGCGCGGTGACGTCCATCACCCGGTTGACCCCGATGCTGCGTGCCCGCTCGTAGAGGTCCTCCGTGGCCAGGCAAAGGGTCGCCGAACTCGCGAGTACAAGGGCTTGCAGCCGGGCGTCGGGGAGGCTCGGGTCAAGCACAACGGCTGCGCCGGCCGACTTCCAGATCGCCAGGACCGCGACTACTGCGTCCGCGCCGTGATCGGCCAGTACGAGAATGGGAGCACCTGCTCGCGGGACGATTCCACGGATGCTCCCGATGGCCGCGGCGACTCGGTTGGATCGCCACTCGATTGCGCCGTAGCTGAACTCCCGTCCACCGCCGCCGATCGCGACTGACTCAGGACAAGCTTCTGCAACGGCACGCCAGCGATCGATCAGGGTCCCGGAGATCGCAGCCCGGTCGAAGTACGGCGCGGGCGCGATCGGCCTTTCCAGGCTCATTTCAGTCACTTTCGGAACTGCTGCGTTTCATTGCTCCCGGCAGAACTCGGAAATCGCGTAACCCACGTGCCGGTCTTCGACGGGGAGATGGCCGAGCAACTTGTCACCCGGCTTGAGTTCGGTGCAGTTGAGCACCGTTCCCCAGGTCCAAGAATCCGCACGTGCCAGTCATCCTGGACGATCAGATTGACCTCGGTGCCGTCGAGGGCCACCGCGTTGATCGACAGCAGCGGACGACTTTCGATCTTGACCCGTCCGACGATGACCTCGCGGGTGTTGCCCTTGATGTCGACGGCCAGCACCTTGCTGCCGGCCCGCAGCTCGCTGAGATATTGCGTCCGGCCCGCAAGCGACATCGTGTACGACATGATCGCGCCGGCGTTAACCCGAAACGGACGGGTCGGCATGTACGGCAACGGATGCGTCTCGCTGACGCAAAGGACCATTCCTTTGGAGAAAGACCCGACAAGAATGCCCTCGTCCTTGTTCAGGTAGGTGCAGGTGTCGACACAGGCACGCTCACCCATCCCGACATGGGCGACCGAAACGACTTCCAGCTCAACCAGGCCGATCGGCTCGGTGCCTTCCTTCGCCTCGGCCATCAGCTCGGTCGCGTCGCCGACAGTCTGCGGAGCCATCATGACCCCATCGGACCCAAGCTCCAAGACTCCGAAGATGATCCCCGCTTCTTCAACGTCAGCGGCCTTCGTGATGATGCTGCCGGTGGCGCCAGCCGAAGCCGCGATCACGATCTCCAACGGAATTTTGGTCGGGTCGCGAAAGTCCAGCAGGCTGTAGCGCTCCGTACGCGCCGACTCGCAGGCCTCCTCGAGGGAGTCGGCGTCGATGATCTCGACCATCCGACCGAACTCCACCTCGGGAAAACGAGCTGACAGTGCTGCTGTGCCGCCGTGGACTGACGTATCGACCATCACGATGTCGGCGGAAGCCAGGGCTTCCTCGCTGAGCTCGCCGCCCGCTGGGATCAACACCTTCTTCACCGTCGGCGGTAGCGACGTCAGGTGTCCGATGTCGTCGGACACGATGGCGTGAACCCGCTGATGGACGGCCTCTTCCAGGATCGGGACCAGCGTCCCGTTTGCGTCCCGGACATCAAGCCAGCAGAGCTTCATGTACTGCTCCTTGGTAATTCAGATGAGTTCAACGTTGTGTGTGGAGCGGGCGAGTGCGCAAGCCCAGGTCAGGTCAGGAGACGATCGAGATTCCGGCCGGCCGGTCGAGGTCGATCTCCTTGACTGCGCCGAATGGGTGCGGCATGTGCACCTGAGGCAGAGCGTGAACGCGACTGGAGATCTGGCAAACCGTGGCTTGCGGGTCCTGCGACTGGAAGATGTTTCGACCGACGGCGAGTCCAGCAGCTCCTGAGGCGAGCACCTCGTCGACGTAGGCCATCAGGCTGGCGGGACAGTCACGCGGGGAACCGCCGGCAACGACTACTGGGATCGGGCAGGTCGACACGACGTCAGTCATTGCGGCCGCCGACCCCACCCAGGGGAGCTTCACCATGTCAGCCCCGAGATCGGCCGCCACGATGGCGCCGTGCGCGACCAGATCGGGGTCGGTCGAGTCGAGGATCTGCGGACCCCGCGGGTAGACCATTGCCAGGAGCGGCACATTCCATCGTTCACACGCGGCTGCCACGCGGCCGAGATCACCGATCTGCCGGGCCTCTTGGCGTGAACCGATGTTGACATGCACGCTGACCGCGTCTG
Source organism: uncultured Actinomycetota bacterium (assembly GCA_963737695.1). Lineage (GTDB taxonomy): Bacteria > Actinomycetota > Actinomycetes > Frankiales > Frankiaceae > DATAZK01. Next base: position 581,735 of record CAVTTQ010000005.1, on the reverse strand, counting down.
CTCCGAGGCGAAGCGCCTCTTCCACGTCGGTAACGAGATATTTGAAGTCGGGATCATCGGCGTGCCGCGTACTCGCGCTCAAATGGATGATGAGCGACATCTGCTGAAACCACATCGGATTGACATAGCGCAGAACGCCTTTATGCACCACGACGGCATCTGCGCCGCCCGCCGCCAGCTGCCCGAGCAATCGGTCGACCCGGCGACCCCCGGTCACCGGGCCGTCGCTGATCGTGTGGTCCAAGGGCACGACCAGCAGCCGTCCCTCCGCCTGCCCAGACAGGCGGTTCAGGCGCAACTGGTGAGCAAAGGACGCGTTCATCGGCACTGGAAGGCCTCCGATCACATCGACGTTCCCATCGCTCCGCCTCATAACGGAACGTAATAACCAGTGAACACGCTGAGAGGGTGGCCGTTCAGAGAATGAGCGAATTTCAGCCGGTCACCGCCAGAATTAACATGAAGGTACGTCCCGTCCACCCCAGCGGCCGCAAACGGTGGGTGACAGCCCGCTACGTGAAACTCACTCGTTACTGGGTTGGCTTGACTCCTTAACCTGGTGGCGGTCAACTGTGTTTGACCTGCTCTCGTGGCAGGGCGCGTCTAGGGTTCCGCTCCTGCTGGCCGGGGGGTCTGGTCCGAGAGATGCAGGCGGGGTCGCGGTTGACACCGTTCCACGGCGGGAGAAAAGCCCGGGAGGCCGATATGGCCCCGGGCCGTGCTGCAGCCCGGGTCTCTGCTCGATGGGGAGGCCGATCATGACAGCGACGTTGCTGAGCCATACCGTGCCCGCAGGTGCTGCATGGTCACTACAGGTAGCACGGGGCCGCTTGATCACCTTTACGTCCGAGGCGGCCCGGGCAAATGTGAGCCTGCTGGTCTTCGCCGCCGGTCACCGTACTGATCGGCTGAATGTGCCTGACACCCTGAAGGCGCAATACAGCGCGTGCATCAAAGCGCCCATGGTGCTGATGTCCGACCGCGGCATCGGGCTGGCCTCGGTGACCGGCTCTTCCCTGGCCTGGCACGACGCCTTGTGCGGCCACGGCCTTTCCGGATACGGCGAGAGCTCCTACGCCACGCACCGCAACGACTGGCGGCGCAGCGCACGCACCGGCCTGCTGTCCGAGCTGCGCAAACACGGGCGTAGCGAGGCTGATCTGCACGCCACAGTCAACCTCTTCAGTAAGGCTGCGCTCGACGGCGCGGCCGGGCTCGCCTTCGTCGCCGATCACAGCCGGTCCGGCGACTGGGTCACGCTGCGCAGCGAGGTAGACCTGCTCCTGGTGCTCTCGACCGCGCCGCATCCGCTTGATGACCGCTGGCTGCCCGCAGCGACTCGGGTCGAGGTGGCCCCGGCCGCGCCCGTCACGAACGACGACCCGAGCCGGACGTTTCGGGCCGAATCGGCCCGCGCGCTGGACCAGGCAGGGTTTGTCTTCGCATGACGACGCACGCACAGAGCCTCGTCTCCAGCAGCCTCGACCCTGCTGACGCCATTGTCGACCGCGTCGTACAAGCCGGCGACGGATTCTGCGAGATGGTTCCCTCAGGGGGATCGATCCGCATCGTGGATCTGGAAGGCAACCAGGCGGCCGACACCCTGTTTTACGACGCCGCTGACCTCACGAACCGCTACAGCGCCTTCGACACGATCCGCGAGCAGGCAGCCGTCTACTTGACGACCGGCTCGCGTCTCCTGAGCCAGCGGCTCGATCTGCTCGGCACGATCACGGCCGACACGTGCGGGCGCCACGACACCATCGGGGGTGCCTGCTCGCAGGAGTCGAACGTGATCCGGTATGGCGAGCACACGCGTCATCAGCATGCGTGCCGCCAGACATTCGTCGCCTACGGCGCGGCGATCGGAATCGGCGCGGCCGAGATCGCGCACAACATCAATTTCTTCATGAACGTGCCGGTGACCCCGGACGGTGGGCTGTCCTTCGAAGACGGGCTCAGCTCCCCCGGCGCATACGTCGAGATCCAAGCAGCCCGCGACATCTACGCGCTCATCAGCAATTGCCCACAGCTGAACAATCCCTGCAACGGCTGGAACCCCACCCCGATCCGGATCCTGATCTGGGGGCCGGCGAGACCGTGCTGACTGTGATGACCGTGGTGGATCCGGGACTGCAGACCACGGTGCAGGAGCTTCCAGGACGTACGGGTTACTGGTCCGTCGGCGTCCCTCCCTCCGGCGCCTGGGATGACTTCGGAGCCTCGCTGGCCAACCTCGCGGTAGGCAACGCCCCCGGCTCCGCCGGCCTCGAGGCGGTGCTCCGCGGCCCCGTGCTGCGCTTTCATCGCCGCTCACTCATCTGCCTGGCGGGTGCCGTCACCGACGCCACCCTTGACGGCCGACCGGTGCCGGCCGGCGTCGTCACGACCGTTCCCGCCGGCGGAGTGCTGAAGGTCGGCAGCTGCGGCACACCTGGGATGCGCGTCTTCCTGGCCGTCGCAGGGGGCATCGATGTACCACCGGTGCTCGGCAGCCGGGCCACCTTCTTGCTGGGGGGCTTTGGCGGGCTGTGCGGCCGGGCCCTGGAAGCGGGCGACACCCTTGAAGTCCGCCAGTCGCACAACACGACCGCCCCGATGGACGTCGCGCATCTGCTCCCGCCGATCGGTCACGATTGGCAGCTGCGTGTCATCCCGGGCCCGCACGGGGCCCCCGAGCACCTCACCGAAGCCGGCGCCGCCGAGTTCTTCGAGGCCACCTGGACCGTCGACCATCGCGCAGACCGCACCGGTGTGCGCCTCCTCGGCCCGCGGCCAGGATGGGCCCGCGCCGACGGCGGCGAGGCTGGACTGCACCCGTCCAACATTCACGACAGCGCCTATCCCGTCGGCGGCGTCATGATCTCCGGCGACACCCCTGTGATCGTCGGCCCCGACGGTCCGAGCCTGGGGGGCTTCGTCGTCGCGTGTGTCGTCGTCAGTGCCGACCAGTGGGCGCTGGCACAGCTGCGACCCGGCGACACGGTCCACTTGATCCCGGTCAGCCCGGCCGAAGCGGAGGCCGCCGTCGAGGAGCGACGCCGCCTGCTGACCGATCCCCGGACTCCCGTCGACGCTCCGAAGCCGAGCGCATCCGAGGGCGGCCGGCTGCGGCCCCCCGTGCTTGCTTCGCTGCCCCGCCTCGGGGCACCGTCCGGCTCTCACCATCAGACTCGCCGGCGATACCCATCTGCTCCTGGAAGCCGGTCCTCCGCTGCTCGACCTGAGCGTGCGGCTCTGGATCCATCTGCTGGCACAAGCGCTGCAGGACAAAGGTTTACGGGGCATCTCCGAGACCGTGGAGGGCGTTCGTTCACTGCTGGTGAAGGTCGACCCGGCGCACCTGTCGCCGGCTGGGCTGGCGGAGATCCTGTCGGAGCTGGCTCTGGCCGTCCCCGACCCGGAGACGGTCACGCTCGCGGTCCGCGAGGTCGAACTCCCCATCGCGCTCGACCACCCGGAGGCCCACGAGGCGATGGCCCGATATGCCAGAGCGGTTCGCCCTGATGCCCCGTGGTGTCCCGACAACGTGGAATTCATCCGCCGTATCAACGACCTCGCCGAGCGCACCGACGTCTTCGACATCGTCACTGGCGCCACCTACCTCGTCGTGGGGCTGGGAGACGTCTATCTCGGCGCGCCGGTCGCGGTACCGATCGATCCCCGGCATCGGCTGGTGACCACCAAGTACGACCCTCCCCGCACGTGGACCCCCCAGAACGCAGTGGGTATCGGCGGCGTATATCTCTGCGTGTACGGCATGGAGGGACCGGGTGGCTACCAGCTGGTCGGGCGGACCGTCCCGATCTGGCGGCTGCGCGGCAGGCGGGTCCGACGATGACGTGCCATGGCTGCTACGCCCTTTCGACCGCCTTCGATTCCTGCCCGTGAGTGTCGACGAGCTTGCCGTACTCCGCAGCGAGGTAGCCGCCGGCACCCGCGATCTCGTGACGCGGCCCGCCACGTTCAGCCTCGCCGAAGTGCATGAGCTCACGCAGGCGTACGAAAGCGAGATAGCCACCTTCACCCAGCGCCGGGTCGCCGGCTTCGCGGCCGAACGTGAGCGCTGGGCGACGTGACCCTGGATGCGAACCCCGTCGCGGTGGCCCGGGCAGCCGCCGCGGCCGTCGGCCGACCGGTCTTCATCTCGGTGATCACCGACGGTCCGACGGAGGGAATTCCCTTTGCCGCCAAGGACAACATCGATGTCGCCGGAGTCGCGACGACGGCCGGCTGCCCGGCGCTTGACCAGCCGGCAGAGACATCGGCGACGGTCATCACTCGCCTCCAAGACGCCGGTCATGTCCCTGTTGCGAAAACGAACATGGACCAGTTCGCCACCGGACTGGTCGGTACCCGCAGCCCCTATGGCGCCTGCGCATCAGTCCTTGACCCGACGCGCATCAGCGGAGGAAGCAGCAGCGGCAGCGCCGTCGCGGTGGCCGCCGGCATCCTTCCTCTCGCGCTGGGCACCGACACCGCGGGCTCCGGCCGGGTGCCCGCCGCTTTCAACGGCCTGGTCGGTGTCAAACCCACCCGGGGACTGCTCCCGACCCGGGGCGTGTTTCCCGCCTGCCGGTCGCTCGATTGCGTCACGACCATGACCCGCACGGTCAAACAGGCCCGTGAGGCTTTGACGGCGATGGCCGGATTCGACCCGCTCGACCCCTGGTCGCGGGTAGCGCCCGCCACGACACCGCCTGGGATCGCCGCCTCCTTCGAGGCAGTAGGAATCCCCGACATGTCCATTGATCTGGATCCGGAGTACCGCCTCGCCTTCGACCAGTCCGTGCACAAGGCACGCAAGCTGGGGCTGCGGGTCGTGACCGTTGACGTATCGGCGTTCCTGGACGCCGCGAAGCTGCTCTACGCGGGGCCGTGGGTCGCCGAGCGTTACTCCGCATTCGGACGGCTCCTCGACCCGGACGGTCCGCATCTGGACCCCGCCGTTCGTCAGGTGGTGATGGCCGGACGAGACATGAGTGCCGCTGCCGCCTTCCAAGCATTCGAGACGCTCGCGGGACTGCGGCGAATCAGCGAGCGCGTATGGGGCGACATCGACGCACTCTTGCTGCCGGTGACACCCACCCATCCGACGTTGGCCGAGGTCGCCGCCGACCCGCTCGGTGTCAACAGCCGACTGGGGACCTTCACCAACTTCGTGAACCTGCTCGACCTGTGCGCCGTAGCCGTGCCCGGCCACGACACCACCGCAGGCCTCCCGTTCGGCGTGCAGTTCATCGCCCCAGCCTTCGCCGACACTCCCCTGCTCGACCTAGCAGCGATGTGGATGGGTGAGCCCGCCGCCCCGCCCCAGCCGAAGGCCGGCCACCACCTCCATCGCGCTAGTGGGCGCCCATCTGAGCGGGCTGCCGCTGAACAGTCTCGTCTCCGGACGCGGCGGTCGGCTGCTCAGGCGAGCGCGTACCGACGCGGGCTATCGCATGATGCGGGTGCCAGGGCCCGGAGTCCCCAGGCCAGGCCTGATCGCGGGCAACGGCCCGGCAGACGGCTTCGCGATCGAGATCTGGGAAGTCCCGCTGCAGACGCTGGGCGCTCTCGCCGCCGAACTCGGGCCACCCCTGCGCTTCGGCCGGCTGCGGCTGTCTGACGGGACGACGGTGCTCAGCTACCTCGGCGACGATGTGGCCTTAGCGGGCGCGCAGGACATCAGCGAGTACGGCGGTTGGCGGGCTTACCAGGAAGCTCAGCACTGAGCTAGAAGGCCAACAGATTGTCGCGGAACTGGGGGTGGTCGTACTCGGTGCGCACCAGACCGCGGCGCTGCAGTTCGGGCACGAGTCCGTCGGTGATCTCCGTGACGTAGCGCCGGTTGAGCTTCTTCTCCGGACTGGTGATGAGGAAGCCGTCGCCACCCGCCTCGGCCATGTATTCGGCCATCAGATCGGCGACCGTCTCCGGAGTGCCGACGAAGTCGTTGGCACCGCCCATCCCGTCGTCGATGACCGCCTGCCGAAGCGTCTTGCCCTCCGCGCGGCGGGCAAACGCTTCCAGGAATCCGCGCTCGCCGTTGGTGGTCACGGGCGGGAGCGGCTGATCGAGGTCGAAGGCGGAGAAATCGATCTCGGTGATCGAGGCCATCGTGGCGAGCACCAGTTCGATGAAGAGCGGATCGGACATCCAGCGCAGCTTCTTGGCCTTCGCCTCCTCGACGGTGTCGGCCACGATCGGCGCGATGAGGAAGAGCACCTTGCATCCGTCAGGATCACGTCCTTCTGATGCGAGCCGGGCACGAATGTCATCGCGGAAGGCCTTCATCCCGGCGGGGGTATTGGCGGTAGCCACGATGGTGTCGGCGAAGCGGGCCGCGAACTGCCGTCCTGGAGGGGAGGCACCCGCCTGGCACAGCACCGGTCGACCCTGCGGGGGACGGACTGTGTTGAGCGGCCCGCGGGACCTGTAGTACTTGCCGACGAAATCGATCGTTCGGACTTTCGTGTGGTCGGCATAAACGCCCGTCTCGCGATCGCGCACCACCGCGTCGGGATCCCACGACTCCCACAGCTGGGTGACGAGTTCGAGGTACTCGTTTGCCATGGCGTAACGCTCATCGTGTTCGAAGAGCTTTTCCATGCCGAAGTTCTGAGCGGAGCGATCTTCCGCCGACGTGACGATGTTCCAGCCGAAGCGCCCGCGGGCAAGGTGGTCGATCGTGGCGCACAAGCGGGCGAGCAGGAAAGGTGGGTAGAAGCTGGTGGACATCGTGGGGACGACGCCGAGTCGCGAGGTCGCCTGGGCCATGAGGACCGCGAGCGGCACCGGGTCGTGCTTGGGGTTGACCCCGTTCTTGAGGTCGGCCTCCATGGTCCCGCCGAACGCGGTGGACACCATCAGCTTGTCTTCGATGATGACGTAGTCGAAGCAGGCCCGTTCCAGGTCCTTGGCCATCTCGACGTAGAAATCACCAGTCCAGTCCTTACCACCGGCGCCCCACGTGCCCGACCAGTCATCCGTCACGAAATTGAGGAACCACGCAAGGTGGAATCTCTTGTCAGCCATGGGAAGTCGCCATCCGTTCCGTCGGGTATACGGCCTCGTCGACCGTCCAGAGTTCGCCGTCGTCAAGAGCCACGGTCATTCCTGCACTGAGCTTTCCGGGCGCCGGCGGGCGAGCGGCGGAGGCCTCGGCCGGCCAACAGTGGTTGAGCGCCCACGCCCCGTCGATCAGGCGCCAGGCGATGGTTTTGAACTCGCCTCCGGAAGGCCTTTCGTCGACGACCGTCAACGCCAGGGCGCCGGTCCGCACGATGCGACCGGCAGGCTTGCTCAGGGCGATCAATGGGCCGGCCGTATCGGGCAGTCGCTGCCAGCGTTCGACGTATGGCACGTCAGCGCCATCAATGACAAAACTGCCGGCCTCCAGAAGATCTTCGCCGTCCCAGCTCACCACTCCGGTGTCAGGGAATTCGTTCGGCACAAGTTCGAGGTCGGGTATCCAGGTCAGCGAAGGCGGGTCCCACACCGTGGTGCCCGCAAAGGCGATGCAGTCGCCGGCCGGAGTCAGCGGCACTCGCAAGTCGGCATGCTTGCTCGCCGACTGCAGCCACCAGACGACCATGTCTTCAAAGGGCGGCGCCCCGTCCAGTGACATCGATACGCGCAGCCAGCCTCCGGTGAATTCGGCCGCGATCACGTGGCGTTTGGCGAATTGGCTGACACCAGGGTCGGGTCGGCGTCGCCCGAGGCCTCCCGGTTCTTCAGCGCTTCCCGACCGAAGGAGTTCTTGGCCAAAGAACCATCAGGCATGGCGATCTCACCCGCGTCCAGCCGCCTGCGCAGATAGCCGAATGCATGGATCGTCTGCGCGTAAAGGTGCTCGCCCGCGCGCAAGCGAGACCTTGTTCGAGCCATCGGTCCGCTGGAACTGCTCGAGCGGGGAGACCAGCACGTCGTAGTCGACGTTGAAGAACAACGGGAACGAGTAGCGCTCCTCGGCGACCTTGCGGACCCGATGCGTGGTGGAGATGAACTCCCCGTTCGACCAGATCTCGAGCATGTCGCCGATGTTCACGACGAAGGCGCCGTCCATCGGAGGCGCGTCGATCCAGTCACCGGCGCCGTTGATCACTTCCAGGCCTGGCTTCGTCGGCTTCAGCAGCGTGAAGACCTCGAAGTCGGTATGGGCGCCGATTCCCAGCACGTCGGTGGCATCCGGGTCGAACGGATAGTGGACGAGCCGCAGCTGGCTGGGTGCCTTTGTCACCAACGAGTCGAAGCGACCGGCCGGCTCCCCCAGCGCGAGAGCAAATCCGCGCAGCAGCACCTTGCCGAAGGCGAGCGCAGCGTCGTAGTAGCGGTTGACCGTCTCGGCCATCCCCGGCAGATCGGGCCACTGATTCGGACCCACCATCGGATTGCCTGCGAGGTAGTCGGGATCGTCCGCGGGGAGTTCGAGGCTGAGGTCGAAAGCCTCCTTCAGATCAGGCTTCTTCTTCTTGTGCTCATCGTCGGGATTGCCGTAGTCGCCCTCTTCACCGGTCGGCACGTAGCCGCGGTGGTTGCTGGAATTGCCGATGTAGACCTTCATCTTTTCTTCCAGCGGCAGCGCGAAGAACTCTTTCGCCGCAGCCAGCAGCGCATCGAAGTACTCCTGCGGCACGCCGCTGCCGGTGACGTAGAGGAAGCCCACCTCGCGGGCGGCCTTCCCCAGCTCGGCGGCGACGGCGAGCTGCTCGTCCTCGCTACCGAAAAGACCCGAAGCGTCGACGACGGGGATCTCGGTGAAATTGCTCAACTTGCCGAGTGCAGACATCGGGACAACCCACCTCGGTTCGGGCTCCCAGACCTTGCCGCGCACCTGGGAGATCGAGATCTCCCGGGCTTTTCTCCCGCCGTGGCGCACCTTGGGGGTGCGTGCATCTCTTGGACCAGACCCACGGCGTGTGGCGGAACCCTAGACGCGCTCCACTCGGTGTGAGTGGATCCCGCTCACCGTAGCCTCACCATCGTTTCAACAGCGGGTGTCTTTGGTGACTGTCGTGTTAACCCCTTCAGACGCAGTCAATCGCTACGGCACGGGTCGGCGAGCCGTCGGCGCCGGTGAGGCGTAGCGGAAACACCGTGATCAGCGGATCGAAATCGATCTGATCAAGGCCGGTCAGGTTCTCCACGATGATGCCGCCGGCTTCAGCGATCAGCAGGTGGACGGGGAAACCGGCACCCGGATGGTCGGAGTCGGGTGTCTCGTCGATGTTCTGTGTATCGAGGCAGAAGGTTCGGACGCCACGTTGCAGCAGCGCAAGACACGCGGCGGCGCCGAGAAAGGGATGGTCGAAGTAGGCCGGCGTGCCGTAGTAGTCCGGCCATCCGGTGTGCAACAGGACGATGGAGCCGGGTCCGACGGAATCGAGGTAGGGCGCCACGTCGGATTCGTCGATGACAGCCCGCGGCAGCTTGCCGCGCACATCGATGATGACGCCCGGCCCGGCGAAAAGATCCAGCGGGACCTCATCGATTCGGGCGCCGCTCTCCAGGAAGTGGTAGGGAGCATCGCAATTGGTTCCGCTCTGCGAGCCCATCTCCACCGCCAGCAGGTTGAAGCCGTGCTCTTCGATCGTCGAGGCCACCCGAAAGCGCACCTGCGGGTCACCTGGATAGATCTGGGTACCCGCATCGATCGGGAGCGAAAGGTCAACGATGCGGCGGATTCGCAAGGCTTTCTCCTAACGGCTGGCAAACGAAACGACGGTGCAACGTCGTATCGACGCGGAGGAAACGGGCGCCTCCCAAGCTGGGCTCACGATGACGGTAGCGACAACGCGGATACGCGGCGGCACCGTCGTGACGGCTTCCGAGACATTCGTTGCCGACGTCTACCTGTCCGGAGGGCGCATCGCGGCGATCGGGAGAGATCTGGCCCTGGACGTCACGACCGACATCGCTGCCGAAGGCTGTCTGGTGCTGCCCGGCGGGGTCGACCCCCACGTCCACCTCGATTTCCCATCGCTGACCACCACGACGGCCGACGACACGGGCTCAGGCACGGCGGCGGCGGCACTGGGCGGAACGACCACCATCATCAACTTCGCTCTCCAGCGCGGCGGGGAGCACCTCGCCAAGTCGCTCGATCGTTCGCTCGCGCAAGCGGAAGGCCGGGCCCACATCGACTACGCGTTTCACGTTGTCGTCACCGACATGTCGCCGGCTCGGCTCACGGAAGTCGACGAGATCGTCAAGGGCGGCGTGAGCAGCGTGAAAATGTTCATGGCCTATCCCGGCGAGTTGATGGTCGATGACGCGACGCTGCTGCTGGTGATGGAGCGGATGGCCGCACTCGGCGGACTGCCGATGATCCATGCGGAGAACGGCCCCGTCATCCAGGTGCTCATCGATCGCGCGCTTGCCGCCGGAAAGACGTCGCCGCAATGGCACGGGAAGACGCGACCCACCATTCTGGAAGCCGAGGCGGTTCACCGGGCCGTGGTCCTCGCCGAGCTCAGTCAGGCACCGGCCTATTTCGTCCACGTGTCGTGTGCGGAAGCCTCCCAGGAGGTCGCCGACGCAAAAGCGCGCGGATTGCCGATCTACGCCGAGACCTGCCCGCACTACCTCACCCTTGATGACTCCGTCTATGAGGGCGACTCGTTCGAGGTCGCGAAATACGTGATGACGCCGCCGCTTCGGGCCGCCTCGCATCACAGCGCGCTGTGGCACAAGGTCCGTCGCGGCGATCTCGACGTGATCTCCACGGATCATTGCCCGTTCTGCATGGCTGGTCAAAAGGACGCGGGAATCAACGATTTCTCCAAGATTCCCAACGGAGTTGGCGGCGTTCAGTACCGCCTTCCGCTGCTGTATGACCGAGGGGTTGGCTGCGGTCAGATCTCACTCGAGCGGTTGGTCGCGATCACGGCCACCAACCCCGCCAAGCTCTTCGGCCTCTATCCCCAGAAGGGCACGCTCGCGATCGGCTCCGACGCTGACGTGGTGGTTTTTGACCCCGTGGCGCCGACGACCATCGCGGCGAGCGACTCTCCCTCGAAGGTGGATTACAGCATCTACGAGGGGATGCGCTGCGCCGGTTCCGTGCGCCACGTCTTTTCGCGAGGTGCTCAGGTCATCGCAGACGGGCGGATCTGCGGAAACGGGGTGGGTCACGGCCGATTCGTGGAGCGGCGATCCAGCCTGGCGCCCTTCTGATGCCCAGCTTTGATTCGCGGTCTGCTGCCTGGCGTTCAGTCCTCGATCGACGGAGCAAGCTCCTGCAGGCGCTGGCAGGCCAGTGCGGCAGCGTCGAGGGATTCCTCGTCGCAGGAGAGCAGTCGCAAACAGCTGGCCGCCGTCAACTCCGGCAGCGCCTTGTCAATCTCCAGGCCGTCGGAGCGCATCGCGATCCCGCTTTCCGCGAGCGCGAACACAAGCGAGGTGGCGACCTCGACCGAAGTGACGGTGAACAAGCCAGCTCGCTCCCCCGCTGCGATGCGCTCACCATAGGCGCGGCGCAGCTGCTGGCGGTCCTCGCGGAACTGGCTGAACCGCTCCGCCCGCAGCTCGGGAAGGTGATAGAGCGCCCCGACATTCCAGCGCGCCGAACACAGCAGCGAAACGTCGAAATACATCAACGCATAAAGCTGAATGTGCGCCGGCTCCTTGGTGCGCGAGAGCCTGGCGGCAAAGTCCAGCGACGGCTCGACGGTGCCCGCGAGCAACCCGGCCAGAATGTCTTCCTTGCTGGTGAAGTGGTAGTAGAGCGAAGCCTGCTTGACCCCGACCGCCATCGCGATCTTGCGGGTCGACGCCGCGCCGTAGCCGTGTTCACTGAACATTCGCCCTGCGGCGTCAAGGATCTGCTCACGGCCGGAGACGCCCGTGCGGTGGGATGGCGCCGACCGTGGCCGCCCGACCCGCCTGGGGATTCCGGCAACGACAGTCGGTTTCGCTGCGGTCACGGTGGTGATCCTTGCACAAGCCGCGTCGCCCGCAGGGCCGGAGTCGGACCCTTTTTTGGAAACGAAAACGTTACCGCGACGATCTCTGACGACACAGGCAGCGACCTACAGTTTGTCGAGCGACAGATATTGCCGGGGGCCCCAGAGGCTCCAGAGTCCGACAACTGGTGGGGAGTGACGCAATGGCAATGATTCCAGCGGTTGACGCCTCGCCGGTAATGCCTCACGCCCCCGTCATCACCGCCGCCAGCGTCGCAGACATCGAAGACCTACACGTCACTTTTCGGCGCGGGGGGCGTGACATCCATGCCCTGCGTGGAGTCAGCTTGTCGATCCGGCCGGGCGAGATTCTCGGTCTGGTCGGCGAATCCGGATCCGGCAAGAGCGTGCTCGGACTCGGTCTGCTGGGCCTGCTCGATCCCAAGGCGCAGGTGACCGGATCGGTCATGGTGCAAGGCCAGGACATGATCCATAGCCCGCAGGCGGAGCGCCGCGAGGTACGCAGGAAGAGCCTGGGCGCCGTTTTTCAGGACCCGATGACATCGCTGAACCCCACCATGCGGGTCGGGCATCAGGTGGCGGAGGCCGCCGGCAGTGCCGCCGAAGCCGAGCGCCTGCTCGGCGCGGTTGGCATCCCGGATCCGCACTCGCGGATGTCGAGTTTTCCACATGAGCTTTCCGGTGGGCTCCGCCAGCGCGTGATGATCGCGATGGCCATCGCCGGCGGCCCTTCGCTCGTGGTCGCCGATGAGCCCACAACGGCGCTCGACGTCACGGTCCAGGCGCAGGTGCTGGCGCTGCTGCGCTCGCTGCGCGACGAGGTCGGCTGCAGCGTCGTGATGATCACTCACGACCTCGGCGTCGCGGCTCAGGTCGCCGACCGGGTCGCCGTCATGTACGCGGGACGACTGGCGGAGGTAGGCGAGACCCAGGTGGTCCTCGCCGATGCCGCCCACCCGTACACGCTCGGCTTGATGCGCTCCCGGCTGACGCTCGGCTCCGACCGCACGCGTCCTTTGATCGCGCTCGCAGGAGACGTGCCGAACCCGGCCGCGCCCGAGCCCGGCTGCGCGTTTGCGCCACGCTGCGAGCTGGCGGAGCCCGCCTGCGAGCTCAGCCCGCCCGATGCCGTCGAGATCAGCGAAGGTCACCGCAGCGCCTGCCTGCTGTCCAACGAAGACGTCAAGCAGCGAACCGCCGCCGTCATCCGCGCCATCCAAGCCCAGACCCTGCCGGGTGAGAAGGCCGAGACCGAGCCGTCGCCGGTGGTGGAGCTGGACAAGATCGTCAAGTCCTTCCCCATCGGCACCGCCTTCGGAGGCAAGGGCCGGCTGCAGGCCTTGCGAGGCGTCAGCCTGAGCATCGCGCCGGGTGAGGCGGTCGCCATCGTCGGCGAAAGCGGCTCAGGCAAGTCGACCCTGCTGCGCGTTGCCGCCCAGCTGACAAAGCACGACAGCGGCGACCTGATCGCAGCGGGCGACCTGCGGCCGCAGATGGTGTTTCAGGATGCCGGCGCCTCGCTCACCCCGTGGATGACGGTCGAGAAGCTGGTCGGCGAGCGGCTGCGTGGTATCAGCCGGAGTGAACGCGAGACGAAAGTCCGTGAAGCGCTTTCCCATGTTGGCCTGCCGGCCGAAGTCGCCAAGGCCAAGGCGGGCCAGCTCTCAGGCGGGCAACGTCAGCGGGTATGTCTGGCCCGGGCGACCGTCGTGCCGCCGAAGATTCTGCTCTGTGACGAGCCCACCAGCGCGCTCGACGTTTCGCTGGCCGCGTCCGTTATCAACCTGATCGGCCGGCTACGCCGCGAGCTCGGCATGTCCGTGGTTTTCGTCACCCACGACCTGTCGGTAGCCCGGATCATCGCCGACCGCATCGCCGTCATGTATCTGGGTCGCATCGTCGAATTCGGCACCGCCGAACAGATCACCAGCAACCCCGCGCACCCCTACACCCGAGCTCTCATCAGCGCCGTGCCCGATGTGGGCCGGGAGCCCGTCGCTCTCAAGGGAGAGCCGGCAAGCCCTCTGAAACCGCCGGCCGGTTGTGCTTTTCACCCTCGCTGCCCCAAGTCCGTAGCCGTCTGCGACGACGTCGAGCTTGACGTGAAGCTGGTCGCCGTCAATGGCGACGATCTTCACCGGGCCGCCTGCGTGAATTTGCAGGACAGCTGATATGGCCGTAGCGGAGCCGGTTCGGCTCAGCGCGACGACGACCCGCTGGCGACGATCTGGGGTCGATCGGTCGAGCATGTCGCGCAAGCTCAACATCGCTGCCGCGTCGCTGCTCCCGATCACGACGTTGATCGCCCTCCTGGCACCAGTCATCAGCCCATACGACCCGTTGACACCCGTCGGAGCGCCCCTGCTGGCGCCTGGTCACGGTGGCTTCCTGCTCGGCACGGACAGCATCGGTCGCGACATGTTGAGCCGTGTCCTTTACGGAATGCGGGCCAGCTGGCTTGCCGCCCTTGCCGTCATCGCGATCGGTCTCCTGGTGGGCGGAGCTATTGGTCTCATAGCCGGCGCGGCCGGCGGCTGGATCGACGACGTCCTGATGCGCATCACCGACGGCTTCCTCGCACTTCCGGCGCCAGTGCTGGCGATCGCCGTCGTGGCCGCTCTGGGCCCCGGCTTCACTCACACGCTGATCGCCGTGGCCATCGTCTGGTGGCCTTTCTACGCACGCATTGTCAGAGGTGAGATCCGCAAACTGGCGGCCAGACCGCACGTCGAAGCGGCCCGTCTGGCACGAGCCGGACGCCTGCGGATCGCCTTCCGTCACCTGCTTCCCGGTGCGATCCCGGCAGCCGTCATCACTGCCAGTCTCGATATCGGCAACTTGGTTCTGACCTTGGCGGGGCTGTCCTTCCTCGGCCTCGGGCAATCGGCCCCAGCGCCGGAGCTCGGCGCCGACGCGGCCCGCAACCTCAGCTTCCTGCTCCAGGAATGGTGGGTGCCAGTGATTCCCGGTATCGCCGTCGCCGTACTCGCGCTGATCGGCAACATCGCCGGTGACGGCGTCCGCAACCTCATGGAACCGGAGTAAGCGTCCCGATGGTCGCCCTCCTGGCCAAACGGCTCGCGTCGATGGTCGTCATCGTCTTCGCGCTGGCAGCCGTCATCTTCTACCTGCAGCACATCTCCCCGCTGGATCCGGTGCACGCGATGCTTGGCGGGCAGGCTTCTGCCGAGGCCGTCGCCCAACAACGCCACGTCCTGGGCCTCGACCGGCCGATCCCCTCACAGTTCTGGCACTACATCGTCGGGCTGCTCCATGGTGACCTCGGAACGTCCTACCGCACCCGCCGCCCGGTATCCACCGACATCGGAAAGTATCTGCCGGCCACGGCCGAGCTTGCCGTGGCAGCACTTGTGATTGCAGTAGTTCTCGGCACTTTCTTTGCCTTTGCGACGACGCTGCGCTGGCCTGGGTCGGGCTTCTTTCGGTTGATCCTTCTCACCGGTGCCTCTACCCCCGTCTTCCTGCTGGGTATTGGCGGCATTCTTATCTTTTACCGCGACCTCAATTGGCTACCCGCGACCGGACGCACCAGCATCAATAACGCGCCTACCGGTCCGACCGGATTTCTGACCATCGATGGAGTACTTCACGGGCAGTTCAACGTGGTGTGGGATGCCATTCTTCATCTGATTCTTCCGGCGACTGCCATTGCGCTGGGGGCTGCCGTGGCGATCGGTCGCGTGCTGCGATCGAGCCTGATCTCCGATCAGCGCAGCGACTACGCCCGGACCGCCCGGGCCAAAGGCCTCAGCGAGCGGCGAATCCTGTGGCGGCACGTTCTGCGCAATTGCGTCGGGGCCGCGGTGTCGATGACGGGTCTGCAGGTTGGGCTCATGTTCGCCGGCGTTCTCGTGATCGAGCAGGTGTTCAGCTGGCCCGGACTTGGCCAGTACGTCGCGCAAAGCATCCCGGTGGCGGACTTCCCGGCGATTGCCGGCGTGACGCTGCTGCTCGGTGTCATCTACGTCGTCCTCAACACCATCGTTGACCTCACACAAGCCTGGGCGGATCCAAGAATAAAACTCTGAACAATTGAGCCAATTTCTGGCTCAGCCCCGTTCGAATTCATGATGCGCAAGAGGAGAAATGTGTCAAAACAGCCGACGATAGTGGGCCAGCCGGTGCTGGTCGTGGTCGACATGCAAAAGGGTGCCGACATGCCCGCGGCCGAGGTCGGCATCGAAATGATGCCAGGCAACGCGCAGCGGATCGCGGTCGCCCAGGAGATATTGCAGGCCGCCCGCGAGGCCCACATTCCGGTGGTTTTCTTTCAGGAAGCCCACCGCCGCAGCGGGATCGACTTCGGGCGTGAGCTCGATGGCACCGAGTCGGTCCACTGCCTCGAGGGCGACGAATCGACCGAGCTGGTGGATTCGCTGCGCCCGGCCGGCGACGAGTTCCTCATCGTGAAGCGGCGCTACTCCGGCTTCATCGGCACCGAATTCGAGATCGTTCTTCGCGCCCTTCGCGCCGAGACATTGATCCTGATCGGCGGCCTGACAGACGTGTGCATCCACTACACCTTCGCGGACGCCCACCAGCGCGACTTCTACGTCCGGGTGGTTTCCGACTGCGTCGGAGGCTCCAGTCTCGCTCGTCACAACGCATCGCTCGATGCCATGGAGTACCTGCAAACAGGTGCCGTACGCACCTCCAACGAGATCATCGGCGCCCTCGCCGAGGTCGCGACCGCGCGTCAATCCCGATCCCTGGTGGAGGTCTGACAATGAAGAAAAGAATCATCACTAAGAAGCCGGTGGCACTCAGTGCTGCGCTCGCTGGCGCCCTTGCTCTTGCCGCCTGCGGTTCGTCTTCCTCCAGCAGCAGCGGCAGCGGCAGCACCAGCGCCGGTCCCAGCGACCACGTCCTGCATCTATCTTTTCTTGAAGATCCAGGACAGCCCCCGGACCCGGATATCTACTACGCGGGTCAGGGTCTGATCCTGACGACCAACACCTATGAGGGCCTGCTCACCTACAAGTCCGGTACCGCGACCCCGACCCTGGAGCCGGCGCTGGCCACCAGCTGGACCGCGTCACCCGACAACAAGGTCTTCACGTTCAAGCTGCGGCAGGGAGTCACCTTCCACGACGGCACGCCCTTCACCTCGGCCGCGATCAAGGCATCCTTCGACCGCCGGCTCGCCGTTAATCAGGGGCCGGCGTACATGGTCAGTGACATCGCGTCCGTCACGACCCAGGGCGATTACGCCGCCACGATCACGTTGAAGGACAGCAACTCCGCGTTCCTGACCTATCTCGCGGCTGCGTACGGGCCGAAGATGATGAGCCCGACGGCGCTCGCTGCCCACAAGGGCAAGGACAACGACCAGACCTATCTGCAAACTCACGACATCGGCACCGGTGCCTACACGCTCACCGATGCTGAAGTGGGCTCGAAGTATCAACTCAAGGCTTATGACAAGTACTGGGGCGCCAAGCCGTACTTCACGACGGTGGAGCTACCGGTGATCACGGACTCGTCCTCCCAGCAGCTGCAGTTCAACAACGGTCAGCTGGCGGCCATCCTTCATGACCTGCCCTCCTCCGCGGCGAAGTCCTATCTGTCGAACAAGAAGATCGACAGCTACACGCTGCCGTCGATGATCTCGGAATACCTGTACGTGAACCCCACTAGCGGGCTACTCAAGGAGCAGGCAAACCGGCAGGCGCTGCTGAAGGCGGTCAACGTCGACCAGGTGGTCCAGCAGGCCTACTTCGGCCGTGGCACCAAGGCGCAGCAGGTCTATCCGACGAACATGATGCCCAGCCAGTTCGCCAAGCAGGACATCAGCTATGACACCGCTCCGCTGAAATCGATCGTCAGCAACGCACCCAGCAACGAAAAGACCATCACCATCGGATACGACTCCAGCCAGCCGGACAATCAGATCGTCTCCAACCTGATCTCCGCCGAGCTGGCCCCGCTCGGGCTCACGGTGAAGGTGCAGAGCTACCCGACGTCCCAGATCTTTGGCTGGATATCTGACCCGAAGGGCGCGCCGGACCTGCTGGCGACGCTCGGCTGGCCGGACTCGCCGTCGCCGTACACCTGGGCACACATCAGCTTCGACGCTGATGGCGGGTTGAACTACCTGCACTGCTCCTCGCCCACGGCGACCAAGCAGATCGCCACCGCGCTAGCCAGTGGTACGAACGAGGACTATTCCCAGGCCGCCATCAGCGCGTCCGAGACCGGCTGCTGGCTGAACATGGTCAACGTCACCGACTTCATGGTCGGGCAGCCCTGGCTGAAGGGTGTGGAGAACGCGCACATCGTGTCCGATCCCAACACCCTGATGCTGGCCGCCCTTTCGGTCGGCTGACGTCAGACGAGGCAGAAAGGGGTCACGGATGAGTTCCGGAGTCCGACGAATCATCTTGCTGAC
Organism: uncultured Actinomycetota bacterium; assembly: GCA_963737695.1. Classification (GTDB taxonomy): domain Bacteria; phylum Actinomycetota; class Actinomycetes; order Frankiales; family Frankiaceae; genus DATAZK01. Next base: position 563,417 of record CAVTTQ010000005.1, on the reverse strand, counting down.
GCTGGGCTATGAGGAGCTGCCCAAGTCGGTATCCGTTCACGGGTCACCGCCAGAGCTGCGGATGCGCGAACCGGTGCCGGGGGTGCTTCTCGAGTGCGACGGCGGCTGGATGCTGCTGGACACCGGCTTCAATACGGCGCTCATCCGTGACCCCGCCTTGTACCGGCGGTTCTACCCGAGCGTGGAGTACCTCCCGGTGCTCATGACCGAGGGCGAGCCGCTTGCCGAAGCGCTCGATTCGGTCGGGGTCGACATGGCGTCGATCTCGGCCGTGGCCCTCAGCCACCTGCACCACGACCACTCCGGAGGTCTCAAGCATTTCGCCGGCCGGGTGCCGGTGCATATGCAGCAACGAGAGCTCGATTACGGAATGCTGAATACCCCCGAGCCCGAGAAGCACGCGATGGCCAGGATCGACTACGACGACCCACGCATTGATTGGCGGCTCGCCAGTGGGGAGGCCGAGATCGCGCCAGGTGTCACCGTGATCCCGACCTATGGACATACCCCGGGTCATCAGAGCTTCCTTGTCGACCTCGACGAATCGGTGGGCGGCGGGGGCTTCGTCTTCGCCTTCGACGCCGCCGACCTGACCGAGAACATCGAGCATGAGCTGGCCATCGGAGGCTTCGTCGACATCGATCCGCAGGAGACGGTCGAACCGATACGCCGGCTCAAGAAGATCTCGGCCGAGCGTGGCTACCCGCTCATCCCGGGCCACGACCCACACGTCTGGCCGGAGATGACGGAGGTCTTCCGGGCTCGCTTCGGCGGATGAGCGATCGAGTTTTGCTGGGCGTACTCACCCCGTCCTCGAACACCCGACTCGAGCCACTCACGGCAGAACTGCTGCGCGGACTACCGGAGGTCAGTGCACACTTCAGCCGGTTTCGGGTTGTTGACGTCTCGCTCGCCCCATCCGCCCTCGCCCAGTTCGACACCGGTGCCATCCTGGCGGCCGCCGACCTGCTTGCAGATGCGAAGGTCGACGCGATCGTCTGGAGTGGCACGTCGGGCGGCTGGCTCGGGCTCGATTCCGACCGCGTGCTCTGCGCAGAGATCACCGACCGCACCGGAATTGCTGCCACCACATCGACACTGGCAGTGCTCGAGGCCTTAAACCTCTACGGGGTCGACACGGTGGGCCTCGTGACGCCATACCCCGTTCGGATGCAGGACGCCGTGACGATGACGTTCGCGAAGGAAGGCGTGCACGCCCGTCCGGCACGGGCACTGGGGATCACCTCCAACTGGGCTCTCAGCGAGGTGACGCAAGAGACCCTGGACGAGCAGGTAGCGCAGGTAGCCGGCATGGGAGTGCCGGCGATCACCACGTTCTGTACCAACCTCGAGGCAGCCTCGTGCGTCCCGCGCTGGGAAGCGACCTTCGGCGTGCCCGTCATCGACACGGTCTCAGCGGCGGTCTGGAGCGCTCTTCGCGGGGCGGGCGCAGACCCTTCCAGGATCACCGGCTGGGGAACTCTGTTCAGCCTGCGCTGACAGCTCGTCATCGACCGGATGCTCACGGTTCCCGGCTCACATAATTCTTTCATGGAACACAAAGCCTGGTTTACCGTGTGCGGCGGGAGGCCAGCCGGATGCTGAACGTGTCTCTGCTCGGCGAGCAGACCATCTCCGACGCCAGTTCTGGCGAGATACGGACGCGGTCCGCACGTGCGATTGCACTCATCGCCTTCCTCGTGGTGCACGCGGGTGCGCCGCAGACCCGTCAGCGGCTCTCCCTGCTTTTCTGGCCCGATTCGACGGACGCGCAAGCACTCACCAACCTGCGCCGCGAGCTTCATCATCTGAGGCAGGTGCTGGGCGATGACGCGGGACTCGTGGTCACGCCTTCGGATCTGTGCTGGCGTGACACCCCGAGCACTCGCGTCGACGTGCGAACATTTGCCACCGAGCGGCAAGCCGCAATTGAGGCGGCAGAGCGTGACGACGCCGACGAGATCCTGCTTCACGGCGCGGCGGCCATCGCCCAATACGGCGGCGACTTCGTGCCCGGCGCCTACGACGACTGGATTCTCGAGACCCGCTCCGAGCTCGAACGACAATGCGTCGACGTGTGCATCCTGGTTGGCCGGACCATGGCTGCCCAGGGGGATCTGGTGGGAGCGGCCGCGATCGCCCGCCGCCGGATTGCCCTGCAACCGTTGGAAGAAGACGGTTACCGGACGCTTATGGCGTTGCAGGCTGACATGGGTGACCGGGCAAGCGCCGTCAGCACCTACCATCACTGCGCCTCTGTGCTGGAGCGCGAGCTCGCAATCATCCCCGACCCGGCGACACGCAAGACCCTCGAGCGGCTGCTTGCTCTCGATGAGCCCGACGCTGACCGCGCAGCCCTGCCCCCAGCGACCCCGGGGCGCTTCGGCTTTGCCGCCGGCCGGCTGGTGGGCCGGTCCCGCGAACTTGCTGCGCTGCATGACCTTTGGCGCTCAGCCACTGGAGGGCAGGCCCGGCTGGCGGTGGTGCGGGGTGGAGCCGGGGTCGGCAAGACACGGCTGGTGGGTGACATCGCTGAGATGGCCCGCCTCCAAAGAGCCGTGGTGGCGGGCGCCCAGTGCTTCGGGACGTCGGGTCGCCTGGCTTTGGCGCCCGTCGCCGACTGGCTGCGAACTCCCGCAGTGCAGGCCGCTACCGCCACGCTCGACCCTGTGTGGCGCACTGAGGTCGAACGGCTGACACCGCCGAGCGGTAGCCGGGCACGCCGCGACCTCGGCCCGAACTCGATGGCCGACGCCTGGCAGCGGCACCGTTTCTTCGAGGGCCTCGCGCGCGCACTGATAGCGGTCGGCCGGCCGACCCTGCTCGTCCTGGACAACGTCCAATGGTGCGACCAGGAAACGCTGGCCTTCATCACGTTTCTCCTCAGCTTGGCTCCAGACTCAGCCGGTCCTGCTGGCCGCGACCCGCCGTGATGACAGCCGACACGATGACCCCGAACTGGCGGAGTGGACGGTGCGGATGCGCGCCACCGGATTGCTCACCGAGCTCTCGCTGGGTCCCTTGGAAGCAGCCGAAACCGCCCACCTCGCGGAGGCGGTCGCGGGCCGGCAACTCCCGGAGCAAGACCTCAAGCTGCTGCAGGCAACGACGGGCGGCTTTCCGCTCTACGTCATCGAGGCGGTGCGCACCACAACCGGCCCTGGCGAAGCTCCAGGGCAGATGGGCGAGCTCACTGCGGTACTTCATAACCGGCTCGGGCAAGCGAGCACCACCGCCCGCGAGATCGCCGGGCTGGCGGCTGCGGTCGGTCGCGATTTTGCCCTCGAGCTCCTGACCGAGGCCAGCGACGCTCCGGCCGATCACGTCGTGCGGGCGGTAGACGAGCTGTGGCAGCTGCGCATCATCCACGAGTGGCGCGACGGCTACGACTTCTCCCACGACCTGCTGCGGGACACCGCATATGAGCAAGTCAGCCCGCCGCGCCGCTGGCTCCTGCACCGCCGGCTCGCCCAGTCGTTGGAGCTGCTCCACGCCGACGACATCGACTCCGTCTCGGCTGAGCTCGCCCAGCAGTACGCCCGCGGCGGGCGCCCGCAACGGGCGGTTGCCTACTACGCACGGGCGGCCGCTGTGGCGTCATCGATGTTCGCGCACACCGAGGCGATCCGGCTGCAGGAGCAGGCGCTGGCGATCATCGGTACGCAGCCCGACAGCCGGGATCGCGACCGGCAGGAGCTCATCGTCCTCGAGGCCATAGCGGCTCCGCTGCTTGCCCACTTCGGTTACGCCTCCCTGAGGTTGCAGAACTGTCTCGAACGCTCGTTGGAGCTGGCCGAAAGGCTCGGGCGTAAGGACTCGACCACCTGGGCGCTGTTCGGACTATGGGGCTCGCGCTTCGTCCAGGGGCGCATCGTTGAATGCGAGCAGATTGCCATTCGCACCCTCGAGCGCGTCGACGACGGTTCCGAGGAACGGGGTTCGGCGCACTTCGCCTGCGCCGGGGCGCTGCTGACCCTCGGCAGGCCCGCCGAAGCGCTGGGACACTTCGACCTCGCCGCGGAGCTCACCACCGGCGACGTTCACACCTGGACCATCGGCACACGCCCAGATGTGCATGGGCGAGGGTGGGCGGCACATGCGCAATGGCTCCTCGGCCGGTCAGCCGACGCTGTCGCGACCGCGCAATCCGCGATCCGGCTGGCCCGCGAGATCGACCAGCCGTACAACCTCGGCGTGGCGCTGGCTTATGCCGCAGTCACTCTCCAGATGAGCGGCAACCGGTCCGAGCTCGCGGAGACCGTTGGCGAGCTTGAGGAGCTCTGCGAGCGGTACCGCTTCGCCTACTACCCCGAGTGGGCGCTGATCCTGAGCGGTTGGAATCGGTCTGACGAATCCGGAGTGAGCATGATCCGGCGCGGCATCGACAATCTGAAGATGCAGGGTGCCTTCGCCCGCATGCCGTACTGGCTGTCGCTGCTTGCTGACGCCGCAATGCAATGCGGCCAACCGGCGCGACCGACCCTGGACGCCGCATACACCACAGCTAGGGCACGCGATGACCTCTGGTGGCTTCCTGAGGTCATGAGACAGCGGGCCGGTCAGGAGAACGAGACCGTCGCCGTCCGGGGGTTGATTTCGGCAGCTCGGCTCGCGGCCGAGCAGGGCAGCGTGGCTCTGCTGAAGCGCTGCCAGAGCGACCTGGCCGAACGCGGCGTTCCGTCCTCGGAATACAGCGTTCCACCCCAAGCCTGACCCGAGCGCGGGTAAGCGAACGCTCGGCGAACGCTGCACTTTCTAGCGTGCGTGGCGTCAGAACATCAGCCACGCACCCAGAGAGGGAGCACCGTGACCACCATCAGCCCGACCACCATCGCATCTGCGCCATTCGAGGAGTTGGTCGCCGTCCTACGCGGCGATCTGATCACCCCCGAACATCCCGGCTACGACGAGGCACGCGCCGTCTACAACGCCATGATCGACAAGTACCCCGCCGCCATCGTCCGGTGTCGTGACGTCGCCGACGTGATTGCCGGCGTCCGCTTCGCTCGAGGCCATAACCTCGAGATCGCCGTCCGCGGCGGCGGTCACAACGCCGCCGGACTCGGCGTCTGGGATGACGCACTCGTCATCGATCTGTCGCTCATGCGCGGCACTACCGTCGACCCGGAACACCGCACCGTGCGGGTCGATCCGGGATGCACCTGGGGAGATGTCGACCACGCGACGGTCGCCTTCGGAATGGCGACCCCTTCGGGCTTCCTGGCCTCTACCGGAGTCGGCGGGCTGACGCTCGGGGGTGGCATCGGCTACCTGTCGCGCCGCTTCGGCCTCACCGTCGACAACCTGATCTCGGCCGACGTCGTACTCGCCGACGGCACTTTCGTCACCGCCAACGAGCGCTCCAACAGCGATCTGTTCTGGGCCCTGCGCGGCGGCGGCGGCAACTTCGGCATCGTCACCTCCTTCACCTTCCGCTGCCACGACATCGGCGATCACGGCACCATCATCGGCGGACCCGTGCTCTATGACGTGAGTGATACGGCCGAGGTCATGCGCTGGTATCGCGAGCTGCTGCCGTCGCTGCCCGAGGAGCTCAGCGGCTGGATCGGTCTGCTCACAATCCCGCCTGCGCCGCCGTTCCCCGAAGCCCTCTGGGGACGTAAAGCCTGCGGCATCGTCTGGTGCTACACCGGGTCGCATGAGCGCGCGGACGAGGTGCTCGAGCCGATCAGGTCCTACGGCTCACCGCTGGTGGTCGGCCTTGCGCCGATGCCGTTCCAGGTGCTGCAAAGCGCGTTTGACGCCCTCTATCCCGCGGGGTTGCAGTGGTACTGGCGGGCTGACTTCTTCAACGAGATCTCCGACGCGGCCATCGACGTACACGTCAAGTACGCCGGCGGAACTCCCGAGCGGCCACTCGACCATGCACCTCTATCCCATCGACGGCGCTGCAAGCCGCGTGCCGACTGACGCGACAGCGTTCGGCTACCGGGACGGTGGTTGGGCAGGCGTCATCGTGGGAGTCGATCCTGACCCGGCTAACGCGGAGCGCATCTCGCGTTGGGCGCAGGACTACTGGACCGAGTTGCACCCGACGTCGGCCGGCGGCGCCTACGTCAACTTCCTCATGGAAGAGGGCCAGGATCGGGTCAGGGCTGCCTATCGGGGCAACTACGAACGCCTCAGCCAGATCAAGGGCCGCTACGACCCCGCCAACACGTTCCACATCAACCAGAACATCCAGCCGCCGGAGTAACTGATCAACGCTGCACTGATCATGGTCTGGGCCATCCCAGAAGCCCCTAAACCATGATCAGTGCAGCGTTCCGGGGGTCTGGGCGAGGCCGCCGGCCAGCTTTGCCTTCGGCCGTGGCACGAACCGCGGCACCTGACGCTGGTAGGCGGCGTACGCCGGATATTTCTTCAGCTGCAGGCTTTCGCTCATACGCGAGCTCCCTTGGAAGAGCCCGAGCAGCAGCAGGCAGCCCCCGATCGTCCAGTCGATGCGGTGCGTGGCAGCTACCGCAAAGAGGAAGAACACGATCCACATGGATTGCTCGGCGAGGTAATTCGGGTGACGGCTGTGCGACCACACGCCGTCGTGGATGAAACCCGCGGCATAGCGCCCGGTCAGCGGCTCGTCCTGAGCGCGCGCCGCCGCTTCTTCTCGTTCTGGAAGTTCCACTGGGTCTGGTCGACGTAAGTCTCGAAGGCAACCAGGCCCAGGAAAACGGCGGCCAGCAGCACATCCCAGGGGCCCAGTCCGTGATGGGCACCGTCGACGGCCACGATAGGCAGCGTGATCCAGAGCAGCAGAATGTTCTGGTAGAGGCTGATGAAGAGCAGATTGAACAGGGCCCACCCGGCTTTGGTGTTAAGTACCGGCCACTGCCGGATGTGTGCCCAGCGGTAGTCCTCCTCACCGCTCCAGAAGCGCCACGAATAGCCGCCCTGGCGGGAGAAGTTGTACGTCAGCCGGGCGCCCCAGACCGTAGCTACGACCGCCATCAGGACCATGCGCGAATCGAAGTCACTTCGCACGGTCACGACCCAGCAGTAGAGCACCGGCACGATGCTCCAGAGCTTGTCGACCTGGCTGACGTTGCCCGTCACCTGCCCGACCACGAAGCAGGCCAAGGCGATCGCGAGCATGAGCCAGACATTGGTCCAGATGAGTGACCACTGTGCATGCGTCATCGTCACGGTCCGCCAGCCTAGCCCGGTCACCCCGAGCGCGCGACACAGCCTTTTCACATCTGTGCTGGCGACCCTTACGACCCAAATGAGGCTGACAGCAGGGAGAAGGGGACGCGGGCATGTCCGAATGGCGCGCGAGACGCCACTCGATACTGGTGGCGATCGCGACCGCTGGTCTGGTCCTGGTGAGCGCCTGCGGCAGCTCTGGCAGTCATTCGGCGGCGGCACCCGAGGAATCGGCTACGAAGCCGGCACCGGACACGACAGCCGTCGGCAGCGGCTGCGGCACGCTCTCCCCCGGTGGGTCGACCACGCTCGCCATGACAATCGACGACCACCGCCGCCCCGGGTAAGCGGCCTTCGTCGACCCACCCCATGCCCGGCGGGCCGACCGGTTCCGATCGTCGCCTTTCACGGGACAGCAGACCCGGTCGATCCCTACCTCGGTCACGGGCAGCCCTACTGGACCTATTCGGTACCGACGGCAGCCACGTTCTGGTCTCAGGAGCAGAAGTGCTCGTCACAGACCACCGAGGCGGGGTCAGGGTTCACGCTGACCCGATACACCGGCTGCAGTGCCGGATCAGAGATCGAGCTCTACAGCATCATCGGAGAAGGCCACGAATGGCCAGGTGGCCCGCGCCTTCCCCGCGCTCTGACCAGAGCACTCGGGCCGCAGTCGAACGCGGTCAATGCGAACGCCGTCATGTGGGCGTTCTTCGCCGCCCACCCCCGCCGGGTCTGACCCTTGGATGAATGGGCCCCCACCAGCCTTACCGCATCGGGCCCGGTTGCCGCAGACTGGTGGCATGAAGTTTCTTGAGGTGAAGGGTCTGGGTCAGGTCAGTCGTATCGGCCTCGGCACCTGGCAGTTCGGATCACGCGAGTGGGGATACGGCGCTGGTTACGCCTCCACTGCGGCCCGCGACATCGTCCAGCGGGCTCTGGAACTGGGGGTGACGCTCTACGACACCGCAGAGATCTATGGCTTCGGCAAGAGCGAGCGGATCCTGGGCGAGGCGCTGGGCGTCAGCCGCGGCGATGTCATCGTGGCCAGCAAGATCCTCCCGGTTGCTCCGTTCCCGGTGATCGTCAAGCAGCGCGAGCAGGCCAGCGCCCGACGCCTCCAGCTCGGGCGGATCCCGCTCTACCAGGTGCACCAGCCCAACCCACTGGTTCCGGATTCGGTGATCATGCCGGGGATGCTCGGCCTGCTCAAAGAGGGCCGCATCGGTGCCGTCGGGGTGTCCAACTACTCGCTGGACCGGTGGCAAAAGGCTGACGAGGCGCTCGGTCAGCCGGTGGTGAGCAACCAGGTCGCATTTTCCCTCGCCCAGCCTGGGCCGCTTGAAGACCTGGTGCCCTTCGCCGAGCGCGAAGACCGCATGGTGATGGCCTACAGTCCGCTCGCCCAGGGGCTACTCGGCGGCAAGTACGGCGTCGACAACCGACCCGGTGGGGTACGGGCGACGAACCCCCTGTTCGGAAAAGAAAACCTGCACCGCGCTGAGCCACTCCTGGACACCCTCCGCCAGGTGGCGGCAGCTCACGACGCCAAGCCCGCACAGGTCGCGCTGGCGTGGCTGCTGAGCCTTCCCCAGGTAGTCGCGATCCCCGGCGCTTCCAGCGTCGAACAGCTCGAATTCAACGTAGCCGCAGCCGATCTCGAGCTCAGCGCCGACTCGGTGGCCTCGCTCACCGCTGCGGCGAAAGCTTTCTCCCCGCTGTCCGGGACCAAGACACTGGTCAGTGAAGTACGGGGAAGGTTCGGCTTCTGACGCCCGCGGTCAGCGCTTTGAGGGAGGCGGCGCCGTAGCCACCTGGTGGGCCAGCGCCGACTCGATGTCGCTGCGGCGTTCGATGTGGCGGGCTTCGTCTTCCGGGTGGGTGTAGATCAGAAAACGGTCTTCGGCGACGGCGTCGGCGACGATTTTGCCGATCCCGTCGGGCTCGATCATCCGCATGTCTTCGGGCAGATGAACCCATCCCGCCGGGTCATCCAGGCCGGTGATCCGCGCCGCCTCACCGAAATTGCTGGAGACCAGCCCCGGGCAGAGTACGGACACCCCGATCCCCTGCGGCTTCAGATACGTGTAGAGCCCCTCGGTGAACCCATAAGCGCCGAATTTGCTGGTGATGTAGGGAATCGAGTCCCACGAGTAGGCGTAGAGCCCGGCCACCGAGGCTGTGTTGATCATGTGCCCCGCGCCGCGCTCCACAAGATAAGGAATGAACGCTTGCGCACTGCGGATCAGCCCGAAGAGGTTGATCTCCAGCAGCCAACGCCAATCCTCCATCGGAACGCTCTCGGGCGGGCCCAGCAACGGCACACCGGCGTTGCTCATGACGACGTCGACCTGGCCCATGGCGGCGAGCGCAGCATCTCGCAGCGCATGGACGTCGGCGTCGCTCGTGACGTCGCAACGCACCGCCAGCGAACGCACCCCGAGGTTTTCAATCTCCTTAGCCGCCTGCGACATCCGCTCCTCGTGAATGTCGGCGATCACCACATCGGCGCCGCGGCGAGCGAATTCCATTGCGCACGAAAGACCGATGCCGCTGGCCCCTCCAGTGATAACGGCGACGGTCCCTTTGCCGATCTGCATGTCAGGCCTTCCTGAGCGCCAGGACAGGGATGGTGCGGATGCCGGCGGTCTTCTGCTCGTACTCGCCGAATCCCGGGTACCGACGCACCTGCTCGGCGTAGATCTGGTCGCGTTTGTCGCCGGTCAGCTCAGCAACGGTCACGTCGTATTCGTCGGCGCCGACCTCGACGCGCCCGTTACCCGCGGAGGTCAGGTTGTAGTACCAATCCGGATGCGTGGGCGCTCCCGCTTTCGACGCGAAGACGAAAATGGTCGAGGGGTCGTTCTCATCGGCCAGATACATCATCGGTGCCACGCTCTCGCGGCCGCTGCGGCGTCCAACGTGGTGCACCAGCACCATCGGCGCGCCCTTGAAGTTGCCTCCGACCTCACCGCCATTGGCCCGAAATTCCTTGATGATCTGGGTGTTCCAGTCGTCGGCCTCAGCCAAAGCCCCGCTCCTTACATCGTGAACAGCAACCCGTCCTCCAAGAGCAAAGCACTAGGCACCCAGACCCCGAGCAGGCACCCATGCGGCGGGTATCAGAGGTCACGCAGGGCCGGCACGAGCTGGCTCGTGACCTCGGCCGTCCACCCCGCCGGGTCAGGCCCCGCCGGCCCGAGCTCCACCAGATCGATGCCGAGCTTGGAGTAGGCCTGCATGCTCCGAATAAATCCGTCGAGGTCATCGAGCGGGTTCACACCGGCAACGATCGTCTTCTGGATGGTGTCGGGATCGCGGTTCTCGGTCTCGCAGTGAGCGGCAAGCACGTCGAGCTTATGGGCCACCTCGGCAGGATCCGTCGCGAAGAGATTGCAGGCATCGGCGTACTTGGCGACTAATCGCAGGGTCTTGCGCTCGCCCGAGCCACCAATGAGGATCCGCGGCCCAGGCTGCTGGATTGGCCGCGGAGAGCAGATGGTCTCGGCGAGTTGGTAGTGGCGCCCCGCGTAGGGCCCATCGTTGTCGCTCCACATCTGCTGACAGATCTGCAGCGTCTCCTCCAGACGCTCGAATCTCTCGCTGACAGGCGGGAAAGGCACGCCGAGCCCGAGGTGCTCACGCTCGTACCAGGCGGCACCGATGCCAAACAGTGCACGCCCGCCCGACAGCACATCCAAGGTCGTCACGATCTTGGCCAGCAGGCCCGGGTGGCGGTAGGTGACCCCCGTGACCAGGAGGCCGAGTGTCATCGTCTCCGTCTGGCCGGCGAGATATCCAAGGGCGGTGTAGCCCTCGAGCATCGGGTCGTACGAGGTCCGCAATGACTCCATCTGAAACCAATGGTCCATCAGCGTGAAGAGCGAGCAGCCGCCCTCCTCAGCAGCACGGGCCGTGGCGGCGAGAGTAGGCGCGAGAGCCTGCGGGCCGCCGGGGAGCGTGAAGTTGGCGAAGTGAATTCCTAGCTCCATGCCCTCACACTAGGACGGTCCGCGAAGCCCCGCCCCGTCGCGGGCGCAAGTCGGCTGATCACTGATTAAAGATCGCCCGCTCTCGTCAGGATTACGCAGCGTGACGAAATCACATTCATGGCATTTAACAGAAAGGCGTCACTCAATGACTCGTTGTTATTGATCACCGAACAACCGTCCCTCTATCGGGTGATTCTTTGGCTTCCCGTTCCGTTCGTGCCACCGTGACAGCTAGCTTCCGCTTGCGCCCTACGATCCGTTAGCGCTCGGTTGCCGTCACAACCAAGGGGAACTCATGACTCAGGCATTGAGCAGCGGATACATCGTTGGGGAGCGCCTCGCTGAGGGCAGCCTGGGAACCGTTTACCTCGCGCCGAGCACGGGGGGCGGCTCGGACGAAGCCGTCAAACTGTTGCGTCCGGAATTCGCCCTCGACCCGACCATCCGGGCGCGATTTGCGGAGGCGCGGCCACTGATTATGGCTCTGCGTGGCCCTCATTTGGTCGCTGTGGAAAACGTTGTCGTGGGCGAAAGCGAAATCGCGATCGTCATGGAATTGGTGACGGGCGGAAGCCTGCGCAGCTACTTCGACCTGCACGGCCCACAGACGGAGTCGACGGCTGCACACGCCATCCACCAGGTGCTGCGAGGGCTGACCACGGTGCACGGTCATGGGGTGGCGCACGGCGATGTACGGCCGGAGAATGTGCTACTTGCCAGTACCCCCGGAGCTCCCGGGATGACGGCAAAGGTGACCGACTTCGCCATCGCCCGCCTCATCAACGGTTCCTCTGCCGCGCCCGCACAAGATGTCCACGCCTGCGCGGCGATGCTGTACGAGTTCGTCGCCGGCGAGGCTCCCTCGTGGCCGTACGAGCGTCCTGACGGTATGGGCGATGCGCTCTGGTCGATCATCAGCCGCTGGCTCGCCGCCGACCCGGGCGAGCGCCCGGCTGACGCCTGGGAGGCCTTGGCCGAGCTCGATACTTTTGTCGATTCCATGCCGATTCCATGCCCGATTCCATGCCCGACATCGACGTGGATGTAGCGGCCTACGGGAGCCCGAATCCAGCCGAGCCGGGAAGCCAGCCGCCGCTTCGATCAATCGGTGACGGCTTCGGATTCACCGTGCCGACTAGGCCTGCTGCCCTCGCCCCGCAGCCCCCGAGAGCCCTGGCCGCTGCCGGCACTGCCGTAGCAATGACCGCCCCGGTTGTCGCACCGTCCTCAGCCGTCGCCCTGGTCGGGGGTAGCCGGTCCGTGACGATCCCGGGCTCGGCCATGGCCTTGACTGCCTCGCCGGCAAGTCATGACCTCCTCGACATCATTGACGTCACCGACCTCTCCGGCGCCACCGACCTCGAGCCCGCGATCTGGCCCGGACCGGTTCTGGTGTTCGACGCCCCATTTACAGTGCCGGATGCGAAGCGACGTACCCGCCGGACCCGGATGATCGCCTTCGGTGCTGTCGGAGTGCTGCTGGCAGGAGCGATTGCCGGTGCGGTGGTGCTGCTGAAAGGTAGCGACTCTCCCAAGCGATACAGCGTGACCTTCCCGACGGAGACATTTCCGGAGTCGGGCGTCACGCTGGACAGGACTTGGACGGTCACCGGCGGCAAGCACCCGACGCTTCATGGTGAATTGGTCTTCCTGACGACCGAGGCCAGCCCCGGTCCGGTCATGGTGCAAGAGGTACTTCCCAAGACGCCTGGCTCCGGGCACGCCACTTTTCACCCACTTCCTGCGCACGAAGCATCCACGAGCGGCGCCGGTGAGGTCGCGACGTATGCGCTACCTGGTGTCGCCGGTCTCACGGTCGTGGACAGCTACGACGTCCCGATCGATGGCAGCGATGTGAGCCCAGCGGCGCTTGAGCGCTGGGTCGGCGAGCAGAGCGCCGAGGCCGGATCGCTCTTCCGCGAAGGGCATCCGCAGCTGCATCTGACCCGACTCTCGCTCACTCCGCCTGTCGCGCGCGTCGCCGTCGGCAAGACCGTCAGGCTGAAGCTCAGCGGTGCCGAGTCAAATGGCGCACCGGCGGCGACCGTGGCGCTGGGCGGCGCGCGCTACCAGGTCGCGGATCCCCGCATCGCCAAGGTGAGCAACACCGGTGTGGTGACTGGTGTCAAGGTCGGCCGGACCACAGTCCGAGCGACGCTTGGAAAGCTCGTCGGTACGGCGGTGATCACCGTTACGGCCGCTAACGCGCCGGCCACTTCAGCCGCCGGGTCCGCCGAAGAACTCCAGTCCGGGATCGGAGCCAGTCCCCAATCCGGCTCGGGACAGGCCATCGTGGCCGCCGTCGCCAACGCAAGCACGAGCGGTACCAGCCACCCAACCCCGACCACCCAGCACACGGCAACCACCACCCCCGCGGGTACCGCCACCCATCCAGTCTCCCCAGTCGCACCGGTTGCCCCAGTCGCACCAGTGGCTCCCGTCGCACCGGTAGCCCCAGTCGCACCCGTCGCACCCGTCGCACCAGTCGCCCCCGTAGCCCCCGTAGCTCCCGTCGCACCCGTCGCACCGGTAGCCCCAGTCGCACCCGTAGCCCCAGTGGCACCGGTCGACCCGGATCCGGTGACACCGGTCGACCCAGCACCGGTCGACCCGGCCCCGGTGGACCCGGCCCCGGTGGCTCCCGTCACGCCGGTGGACCCCGCGCCAGTAGTCGGCCCGTAGCCGGCGCCCGTTCGTTCCAGCCGGGGGCGAACGGGGTCAGCGTGAGGGGTGCTCGTCGGGCAGGTTGTCACGCGCCCACAAGGCCGCTGAGGTGCGGTCGCTGACCCCGATCCGCCGAAAGATATTGCCCAGGTGCGCTTTAACGGTGCGCTCAGCAATGCCCAACGAGCGGCCGATCTGCTTGTTCGCGAGGCCCTTGCTGGTGAGTAGCAGCACCTCGCGTTCGCGGTCGCTGAGTTGGTCGGCCAGTGATCTCACCTGGCGTTTCGGCAGCAACGCGGAGGCGACTCGCGGGTCCAGAGGGACACCGCCGGCGCCAGCAGATCGGACGGCCGCGAGTAGATCCGAGGGCTCGCAGTCCTTGAGTAGATAGCCGACGGCGCCGGCTGCCAGCATGTCGGCAACCTTCGGCTCTTCGGAGAACGAGGTGAGGGCAACGATCCGGATGAGAGGTTGTTGATCGAGGATCTGCCGGGTCGCCTCGACCCCGTCAAGCACCGGCATGGACAGGTCCATCAAAATGACATCCGGCGTCACCGACCGGCTCTGCTCGACCGCCTGTCGCCCGTCTGACGCCTCGGCGACGACCTCCAGATCATCAGCGGTGGAGAGCAACCGGGCGAGTCCGGCTCGAACCAGGCGATGATCATCGGCAAGCAGCACACGAATCATGGGCGGGGAATCTCCATCCGAAAAAGCGCACCATTGCCTTTGCTGCTGCACACCGAAAGCGTGCCACCCACCGCGATTGTCACGTCGGCGATCAGCCGCATGCCGAAATGGCCTTCTGGGGAAAGAGATCCGCTCTCGGCTTCAATCCCCACCCCGTCGTCAAAGACGTCCAGCCGCACCCGTCCGTCGACCTGCGACAGCCGCAGCCCGATGTTCTGGGCACCCGAATGTTTGACGGCGTTGCGCAGGCATTCCTGAGCCACGCGGTAGACGGCCCGCTGGCCGGCAGCGTCGAGCAAGGCTGCCGCATCGGGGTCGATCTCGAGTTGCGGCGACGCCTGCGACCCGTTGACGGTCTTGGCCAGGTCGGCCAATGCCGGTGCCAATCCTCCGACCCGAAGGCTCGGCGGGTAGATGTCGACCAGCAACGAGCGCATGCCGGCCACGCTGTCGCGCACGCTGTCGGATGCTGCCGCGAGGCGAGTGCCCAACTCGTGATCGCCTTGCGCTACGGCGCGGCGGGACTCCCCGGCGATCGTGAAGGCCGCCGCCGCCAGCTGCTGCACCACGCCGTCGTGAAGGGTGCCTGCAATGCGCCGGCGCTCCTGCGTGGACGCGTCAAAGGCCCGCTGCATCAGCGCCTCGCGCTGCGCCTGCACCGAGCGGGCCCTGCGGTAGAAGGACCAGAGCAGCGGCGTCAGCAGCAGGGCTACCGCGGCGAGACTGCTGATGACAATGCCGGAAAAACCTCGCCACAAGTCTCGGCTTCGGTCCGTCACCAGGCTGTAGCGGTAATACGCCTCGAATAGCAGTGGATGCCCATCCGGCGTCCACACCGGGCGGTAAACCTCCAGCAATTTTCCGAAGCCGGATTCGAACGCATTCTCCGGACGGGAGGAGTCGGTGATCCCAGCCTCGGTTTGCGGCACCGTAAGGGCCCGCTGCGCCTCGTCGTCGAGCCCAAAGGTCTGGCCGACCAGGCGGGCCTCGTCCGAATAGAGCACCAACCCGGCGGGAGTCCAAAGTTTGACGCGTACGACCTGAGCCGTTGATGTGTCATTCGCGAGGCGGCTGGTGAGGACTGCAGACGCCGCCCGCGGGCTGGTCGCCATGGCGTTCGTCAGCGCCGGCTGCACGATGCTTTCAGCCAGCAGGTCCGTCGTGCGCGCAACCTCGTGGACCGCCTCCTGCTTGGCGAGTCGCTGGTTGACGATCACCGCGGCCGCACCGACGACAGCGATGACGACGGCGACCATGGCCGTCGCCTGGATGACGATCCGCCGCAACGACACCGGCGGACGGACCGCCGCCTTCGGTGCAGGAGTGGCCATGATCCGCCAGGTCGCCGCCGAGGGGTCCGTGACGGCGCCGAGCTCTCGGGATCCGTCGATAAGCATCAAGCAGGCGGTTCAGTTGTGGTCAGTTGTATCGGTTTTGTCATGGTGGCCGCCGACGCCGTGACCGGTGCCGGCACCATCACCAGCGTCGCCACTGGTGTTGGTGCCGTGTCCCCCGCCCGTCCGGTCGTCACCGGGCTCTACGGCTGCACCCCGATCATCGCCCGGCTCCACCGCCGCACCCCGATCATCACCCGGCTCCACCGCCGCAGCCCGATCATCGCCCGGCTCCACCGGATTGACGGGCGCGGCGATCGGGGCAGTGGTTGCCGTGGTGGCAGCAGTGGCCGACGGCGAGGCGCTCGGAGTCGATGACCGGCGATGCTGCTCTGGGGTGTGCACGGTCAGCGTGTGGTTGGCTGCCACCTTCACAGGCTGCGCACCAACCGGGACACGTACCGGCAGCTGGTGGCTGAACGATGGGTTGTGCGAAAGGCCGGCGAGAGCGGGAGTGGCAGCAATTCCCGCGGCCGCGGCCGCAGTCAGAGCAACGTAAATGAGCCTGTTCATGGCCAACCTTCGATGAGACCCAGCGAATGTGTGGCTCCTTTGTCTCCGATGTGGGGGACGGGCGCCATCAGACAATGGGACTAGTACCGAAGGGGGTCGCTGTAGGTCCCAGAGCTTGCCGGTCGCCAGTTCCCAGCTGGTAGCTCACTTCCTCGCGCGCACCGGCCCGGCTCACGACACAATGACCTTTGCGGGTTCACCCGAAAGCCCCGATCGCAGATGATCAATCGATCCGAAGGAGTCAGTCCTGGTGGCGGGTCCGCATCGTTCCTCAGCCGAGGCCTCCTCGACCGAGCAGGAGCTGACCGCGCTCACCCAGGAGTACGAGGCCAGCCGGGCCCGGTGGGAGCTCGCGATCGACGCCGCCGGCATCGCCAGCTTCGACTTCGATCTTGCGACAGGTCAGGTGTCCTGGGATGACCGGTTGCTGGAGATGTTCGCCTACGACGGCGACGCGTTCGACTCCCGCATCGAGTCCTTCACAGCCCGGATCCACCCGGATGACGTAGCTCGAATCGTGCAGCTGTTTGAACACGCGATCGAGACCTGCGGCGCCTACGAGGCCGAATACCGATTGGTCCTGCCCGATGCGCAGGCGCGGTGGGTGCAGGCCCGGGGTCGCGTCCTTTGCGACGCAGCAGGCCGGCCCACGAGGCTGGTGGGGGCCTCCTACGACACCACTGCCGTTCACGAGGGGGAAGCCAGGGTCGCCCGGGTCATGGAGGCGATGTCAGCGGCTTTCATCTCGCTGGACCGGGAGTGGCGGTTCAATTACGTCAACGCCGAAGCCGAGCGGATCCTCGCCCGTGGCCGCGACGAATTGCTGTCCAAGAACATCTGGGAGCTCTTTCCGACCAGCGTGGGCTCCACGTACGAAGAGCACTACCGGCGCGCGGTGGAGACCCGGGAGCCCACCACGTTCGAGGCGTACTACCCGGCGCCTTTGAACCGCTGGTACGAAATACGCGCGTCGCCTTGGCCCGACGGACTCGCCGTGCAGGTGATCGACGTGACCGACCGGCATCTGGCCCAAGAGGAATCTGAACGGGCAGCACGCAGGGCGACCCTGCTGGCCGAAATCACCAGCGAGCTCAGCACGCTCGACGCTGACGTAGCGGTCGCACGGCTGGCCCGCCTCGTGGTGCCGATCCTTGCCGACTGGTGCGTCGTGACTCTGGTGGACGACGACGCGCCCGGTCCAGCCTGGGAGCGGCTGCGCGACATCGGCTCCTGGCACCGAGATCCGCAGATGCGACGCGCAGTCGAGCGCTATGCCGAACTGCGCTTGAAGTACCTGACCCAGGACTCCTACCTGGCTCGTGCGCTGACCACGGGACGCCCCGTGACCATCCCCGAGTCAGCCACCGAAGCCGTGATCGCCGTGCTGCGTCCGGGGGAAGCACGTGAACTCATTTCGCGCTTGGCTCCTGAGCGGGGCGCAGTGCTCCCGCTGCGAGCGCACGGCCGCACTTTGGGCCTACTCACCCTCTTCTCCGGGGCCGACGCTGGTGATTCGGCCGTCGATCTGAGCACGGCCCTGGAGGTCGCCGGACGTGCCGGACTGGCACTGGACAACGCCCGGTTGTACGGCCAGCAACGCAGGCTTGCCGAGGGCTTGCAACGCTCGCTGCTGACCGCCCCACCGGAGCCCGACCACCTGCAGGTCGTCGTCCGCTATGAACCGGCCGCCGAGGCCGCCCAGGTGGGGGGCGACTGGTATGACGCCTTCCTGCAGCCTGACGGCGCAACCGTCCTGGTGATCGGCGATGTCGTCGGTCACGACACCGAAGCGGCGGCCGCGATGGGCCAGGTCCGCGGACTGCTGCGCGGTATCGCCGCCACGACCGGCGAAGGACCGGCTCAGGTGCTCTCGCGACTCGATGCCGCGATGGCGTTGTTGCAGGTCAACACGACCGCTACGGTCGTCGTCGCGCGGATTGAGCAGACCGATGACGAACGCCGGCGGGGCATCACACGGCTGCGGTGGTCGAACGCCGGTCATCCGCCGCCGATGGCAATCAACCCTGACGGGAGCGTCACGGTGCTCGCTCCGCCTTCCGATGGAGATGCCGACCTGCTGCTCGGAATCGACCCGTCCACCGATCGACGTGAGACCCAGGTCATGCTCGAGCGAGGGTCGACGGTGCTGCTGTACACCGACGGCCTGGTCGAGCGTCGGGGGCAGCCTTTCGACGAAGGTTCCGCCAAGCTGCGCGTGGCCTTGGCCGAGCTTGCTGACTGCCCGGTTGACGAGCTGTGCGACCAGGTCCTTCACAGCATGCTTCCGGCGCACGCGGAGGACGACGTGGCTCTGGTGGCCGTTCGCCTGCACCGCCAGGATCAGCCACGACCCCCCCGAGGCCGGGCCGGAGATTGATGGGCCCTCCGACATTTGGGATTTCCGCGAAACGGGTAGTACAACCCCCGATGCCAACCCTTGACGGACACGATCGATCATGGCCGGAACCGGCGGGGACGCCGTTCTCCGCTGCTGGTCGTGATCAGCACACGGAGTCGGATTCGCCGCCCATCCGGGTACTGATCGTCGATGACACCGCTGACGTACGCCTTCTGGTGCGCATGCTCGTGTCCGAACGTCCCAATCTTGAGGTGGTCGCGGAAGCCGCCGATGGCCGGGCGGCCGTCGACCTGGCGGCAGCGCTCAAGCCCGATCTGATCGTGCTCGACGTCGCGATGCCGATCATGGATGGCCTCGAGGCACTGCCCCGCTTGCGTGAGGCCTCACCGGAAAGCCGCGTGGTGATGCTCTCGGCGGTACCTCGGGAGTCACACGGGCCGGCCGCAATAGCAGCCGGGGCGGCTGCGTACGTGGAGAAGTCCGTGGCTACCGACGCAATCGTGGATGAGTTGCTGGCGGGTGCCGGGCTGCTGGATGCGGCAGTGCGCGCCCTGACCACGGCCGCGCGAGAAAATTTTGCCGCCGACCCACAATCGGTGTCGGCCGCGCGGCGATTCGTCTCCGGCACGCTCAGCCAGTGGAACCTCACCGACCTCGCCGACACGATCACGCTATTGCTCAGCGAGCTGGTGACCAACGCCATCGTTCACGCTGAGGCCGCCCCCGACGTCACGGTGCGCCTGCTCCCCGACCGAGTGCACGTAGAGGTGGCTGACACCCGGCCCGACGTCGTTCACGCCCAGGAACCCTTGGAGACCGCCCAGTCCGGACGGGGGCTCGTATTGGTCGACGCGCTGGCGGCGAGCTGGGGCAGCGTCGCCCTCCCGCAGGGAAAGGTCGTCTGGTTCGACGTGGCCCGCGACTAGCCGCTTGTAGTGAAGGTCGTCAGACCACGGACAGCGCCACGTCGATATTGCCCCGGGTCGCGTTCGAGTACGGGCACACCTGATGGGCCTTCTCCACCAGCTCGAGCGCCTGCGCCTTGTCCAGTGCCGGGAGGTCGACCGCCAGGGCCACGGTGAGTCCGAAGCCGGCACCCTGCTGACCGATGCCGACCGAGGCTGCGACGGTCGAGCCTTCGGCGGAGGCGCCCGCCTGACCAGCGACGAGCTTGAGTGCCGAGTGAAAGCACGCGGCGTAGCCAGCCGCAAAGAGCTGCTCCGGATTGCTCAGCTCGCCGCCCGGTCCGCCCATGCTCTTGGGTATGGCCAGATCCACGTCCAGGACGTCGTCATCGCTGGTCACGTGGCCGTTACGCCCGTCGCCGTAGGCAGTCGCGTGGGCTGTGTAAAGCACATCGATCGGAGCAGGCATGGGGTCTCCTCAGGCAGGCACGGGCTGACGCTCGCTGCTGTGCATGAGCGCTTGAGACCGATGATGCATTCCGGGTGAGACCCCCGCCACTGACCCGCTAGGGCATGGCGCCCCGGCCGGCTACTTGTGGTGCGGAGGAATGGTCAGGTGGTCGTTGCCGCTGGCCGCTGCCCTTTTGTCGGCACGCTTTTCCTTCAGCGACTTGCCGGATTTCTTGGTGCTGTTCTGGCGTGGAGATTTGTCGGCCATTGCCGGCTCCCAGGGTTTGCGTGGCGAGGCGCCACGCCCAGATCCGCGCCCTGATGGCGCGAGCCGAGGCCGGCCACACGTGCACCGTGGAGCCAACTATCCACCCGGGAGGCCGCAGCTACAACCGGCGACCGCCCGCGTTCCGCCGTCATCGATCTCACATACGCCCCTTGGGCCATAGCACGCGATCCCCCGGAAGCATGAAATTTTGTGGTCTTCGTCACGTCCAGCGCTCATCGCTGGCCCCCGGCCGATTCCTTTGTGAAGCTTGGCCCCGTTCCACCCCCAAGGTGGAACCCACGGCTTGAACGCCGAGTCCCGCCCCGGGCCGTGGAGTCCTGCAGACCCACGTGGGCGGGAGCGGGGGACCCAATTCTCGCGGGCGCAGCTGCTGGCTGCGTCCTTGGGGTGAAGCCGGGTCGCCAGCACGTGTGGTGACACGGCCGGGCCGCTCTTGCCCGAACCCGACAGCTCACCTCGTAGGCGCGAGAGAGGCTCTTTCGTGTCATCTGTTCTATCCGCGCGTCCACGCGCGGTCCGCGCGCTCATCGCCTCCGCTGCCGTCGCCACCGCAGTCACTACCGCGGTCTCGTGCTCACCGCCGCCGAGCAGCCCGCAGACCATCGCCAAAAACACCCTGGTGCTTTATGGGTGGGGCAACGATCAGCAATTCTCCTGCTTGAATAATCTGTGGATGCGCGAGAGCGGATGGCGCGTTAATGCCGCTAATCCGTACAGCGGCGCCTACGGTATTCCGCAGGCACTTCCGGGCAATAAAATGGCGGCCTCCGGACCACAATGGCGTACCGACGCGGGTACGCAAATTCGCTGGGGCCTGAATTACATTCGCGCGCGGTACGGCAGCCCCTGCGGCGCCTGGTCGCACTCGCTGGCCACCGGCTGGTACTAGACCGCGAGGTCTACCACCAGCAGCTCCTGGATCAGCTGGTACGTGAGATGAGCCAGCTGCGTCGGGTCGGCGCCGGATCGTCCGCCGCGGCGTCGACCTGACGCCAGCTACCTCATCTTCCAAGCCGTTCCCGAAGCGTTCCCATCGCGACTCCGAGACCAATCCAACATTGATTGTCTAGCGGATTGCCTAGAGCCGCGCGAAGAGCCGGTTGGGCTGCTCGCCGTGTTCAAAGACACTGCTGGCAGACCCGACGATCAGGGGATCCGGCGCTTGGGTGAGCGTGCTGTCCTTGTCCGGGTAGTCCAGCACGTGCAGCACGTGGCGCAGCGCGGCGATCCGGGCGCGCTTCTTGTCGTTGCTCTTGATGACCGTCCACGGCGCGTCTGCGGTGTCGGTGTAGAAGAACATCGCCTCCTTCGCCTCCGTGTAGGCGTCCCACTTGTCCATCGATGCGACGTCCATCGGGCTCAGCTTCCACTGCCGTACCGGATCGGTCTCCCGCAATTGGAAGCGGTGCCGCTGCTCGGACTGCGAAACCGAGAACCAGAGCTTGAACAAGTGAATTCCGCTGCGCACGAGCATGCGCTCCAAATCCGGCGCCTGTCGCATGAATTCCAGATATTCTGCTGGACTGCAGAAATTCATCACTCTTTCGACACCCGCGCGGTTATACCAGGACCGGTCGAATAGGACGATTTCGCCGGCGGCGGGCAGGTGAGCGATGTAACGCTGGAAATACCATTCACTGCGTTCTCGCTCGGTCGGCTTCTCCAGAGCCACCACCCGCGAGCCGCGTGGATTCAGATGCTCGGTGAAACGTTTGATGGTGCCGCCCTTGCCCGCCGCGTCGCGTCCCTCGAAGATCATGACCACCCGTTGCCCGGTCTCCTTGACCCAGCTCTGCATCTTCAGCAGTTCGATCTGCAGCTCGCGCTTGATCTCCTCGTACTCGTGTCGGGACATCTTCTGGTCGTAGGGATAGCCCTCACGCCAAGCCTCGTTGGCGCTCTCCGCGGGTTCCTGCAGCTCGGTAGTCACCGCGTAATGGTGACATCCATCGGTTGCCGGCATGTCTCAGACCTCGGACAAGCGCCCTTCTTGCAGTTGAAGACGCCGGGTGACCGCGACCGACTCGAGCATTCGCCGGTCGTGGGTGACCAGCAGCAGCGTGCCGTCGTAGCCGGCCAGCGCCGATTCGAGCTGCTCGATCGCCGGAAGGTCGAGGTGGTTCGTCGGCTCGTCCAGCACGAGCAGGTTGACGCCGCTCGCCTGCAGCAGCGCAAGCGCCGCCCGCGTCCGCTCACCCGGCGAAAGCGAGTCCGTCGGCCGGTCGACGTGATCGCCGCGGAGCCCGAATTTCGCCAAGAGGGTGCGAACCTCCGCAGGCTCGACAGCGGGTAGCCGGGCCCGGAAGGCATCCAGGAAGCTGCCTGCTCCCCCGAAGGCCTGGCGCGCCTGGTCGACCTCCCCGACGATCACCCCCGGACCCATGGTCGCTGTGCCCGCGTCCAAGGGGAGGCGGCCGAGCAACGCCGCCAGCAAGGTCGACTTTCCGCTGCCATTGGCTCCGGTGATGGCGACCCGGTCAGCCCAGTCGATCTGCAGATCCAGCGGGCCCAGGGTGAAAGATCCCCGACGCACCACAGCTGCCCGCAGCACGGCGACGACTGCACCCGCCCGCGGCGCTTGTGCGATCGACATCCGTAGCTGCCACTCCTTGCGCGGCTCCTCGACGACCTCGAGACGCTCGATTCTGCGGTCCGTCTGGCGGGCCTTCGCAGCCTGCTTCTCAGATGTCTCGCCGCGGAAGTTCGCGACAAACTTGTCGTTGTCCGTGGCTTTGCGACGGGCGTTGCGTACACCTTTCTCCATCCAGGCCCGCTGGGTCCGCGCGCGGGCCTGCAGATCTGCCTTGGTGTCCGCGAACTCCTCGTATTCCTCGCGGGCGTGACGGCGGGCCACGTCACGCTCGTGCAAGTAGGAGTCGTAACCACCGCCGAAGACGTTGACTTGCTGCTGCGCCAGGTCGATCTCGACGACACGGCTGACCGTGCGCGACAGGAACTCCCGGTCATGACTGACCACCGCGACCGGCGCACCCTGTCGTTGCAAGCCGCCGACGAAGCGCTCGAGACGGTCGAGGCCATCGAGGTCGAGATCATTCGTGGGCTCGTCAAGCAGGAAAATGTCGTAACGGGAAAGCAGCAGTGAGCTCAGCCCGGCCCGCGCTGCCTGCCCACCCGAAAGGCCGGTCATCGGCGTCTGGAGATCGACGCCCAGTCCGAGGTCCGCGCTGACCTCATCGCAGCGTTCCTCGAAGTCCGCGCCGCCCAGCGCCAGCCACCGCTCGAGCGCAATTGAATACTCCTCGCCCGCCTCAGGCCCTCCGTCGACAAGTGCCAGCGCGGCAGCGTCCATGGCTTGCTGCGCCGCGCTCACGCCGGTGCGACGCGTGAGAAAGCCGCGCA
Organism: uncultured Actinomycetota bacterium; assembly: GCA_963737695.1. Lineage (GTDB taxonomy): Bacteria > Actinomycetota > Actinomycetes > Frankiales > Frankiaceae > DATAZK01. Next base: position 539,637 of record CAVTTQ010000005.1, on the reverse strand, counting down.
CGGTCTCATCCGTCCGACGGTCGGGCTCCTGCGGCAGATAACCGATCGTCGCAGTCGGGGGGTTGAGCGTCAGCGACCCGCCCTCGGGCGGCTCGATACCGGCCAGAATCCGCAGGAGCGTCGACTTGCCGGCCCCATTGGCACCGACGAGCCCCGTGACGTCGCCCGCAGCGAGCACCAGATCAAGGCCCGCGAAGAGCGACCGGTCTCCGTGACCCGCCCCCAGGTTCTTGGCAACGAGAGTGGCGGTCACCGTCGCCACGCTAGTGACTGGCGCAGACAACTCCGACGCACTGAGTCAGGGTGTTCCCTGAGGCGACGTTGCCGCCGAGGTCGGTCGCGCCGGGCGCGTAGATCCCATAGCGGCCGTTGGAGATCGCGGTGTTCTTGCCGACCGAGAGGCCGGTGTCCGTCGCCCGGACGCCGCTGCTGAGGTTGTGGGAGAACGTATTTCCCGTGACGACCTTGCTGGATCCGTTTCCAACGCTGACGAAGCCCGAGATGTTGGCGGTGAGGTTGTTGCCCACCACGGTCATGCCTTCGGCGGCGTTTATGGCGATGCCGTTGCCGAAGAACCTGTTGTTGAGCAGGTGGGTGAACGGCGGCTCTGAGGGCGGGTCGTAGAGCCCGAGCTGGGTGCTGACCCCGACGAAGTTGCCGGTGAAGGTATTGCCGGAGATCGTGCCCACGCACTCGGGGCCGGAGATCGCCGTGGCGTAATTCTTGATCGTGCTGTTCGTGACGTCGAGGCCGTTCTCGGTGCACGAGGCCGCGGTCAGACCCTGGGTGCCTGTGCCATCCATAGTCGTTCGATTGATGCGAATGATCCCGGCGTCGCTGCTGTCGATGCCACTCGCCAGAAATATCGACGATTGGAAGCTGGCAGGCCCGTCGAACACCGTCACCGGGGACTTCACGAACAGCGATGTCGTGAACGTGCCCGAGCCCTGGACGTTGTCGAAAACGCTGACTGGTGAGTCGACGAAGACGGCGCTGGTCACGAGCGGGGCCCCGCCACTGAGGCTCAGCGATGAGCTGGAGAAGGTGACCTTCGTCAGCCGCGTCGCCGGGCCACCGCCCCCGGGGTTCTCCAGATCGGCACCGGTGCCCCAGCCAGAAATCGTGCCGTTGGTGACGCTCGAGCCGCCCTTCGGGTCGAGCGTCACGCCAGTAGCCCCATGCGGCCCGCTGAACCGGTGTCCGCCAAGGTTGAGCGTGATCGCGTTTGCGAGCGTGAGTCCGTTGCCCGCTGGGCACGCCAGGTCAGCCGTCAACGTGATGGTTGCCGTGAGTACGGCCCCGCAGCGGATGTTCGCGGCGGTGGTCGCAGTTGACGCGCACCCCGGCAGGACCACACTCGCCCCGAGCGTAAGAGCAACTGGCGGCAGGAGGAATTTGCGGAGTTGACGCGGCCGCAGTCCGTTGAGTTTCGGCATGCCGTTTCGTTTCCCTTGAGAATGTCAGCGGCAGCAGCCGCCGGGCGCAAAGGGATGTTGTCACCAGATGAGTAACGGCGGGGGGTTTTCTCACGAGATGACCCTTTAGAGACTGGCAGGATAGGGCGCGATGAAGCTCTCGCGTCGCTGGTCATGGTTCCTGGTCGCTTTCGGGGTCTGGTCATGGGTTATCTGGCCGACCTTCATCAAGAACATCGCGAACGACAAGCGGTCCTTCACTGGTGACACGCCGCACGCATTCTTCCTGGTGCATCTGGCGCTGACGATCGTCTCGCTGGCGCTGGGCACCGTGATCGGCGTGTTGGGCATCAAAGGGCTACGCCGTTCACGGCTGCCGGCGGGACATGAGCAGGCGTAACGGCACCAGCCGGGGCACGCGGGCCTGGTAGGCCGCGTAATCGGGGCGCCGGTCCAGCGAACGGTTTTCCATCATGGGAATGCTCGCCGCCTCGAACAGCGCAACCATGAGCAGCGGCCCGATGACCGTCCACCACCATGACGGGTCGGCGGCCAGCCCGAAGAACCACAGGCCCCACCAGAAGCCGATCTCGCCGAGGTAGTTGGGATGGCGAGAACGGCCCCACAATCCCTGGTCCATGGACCTGCCGCGGTGCGCCGGGTCATGAGTGAAGACCCGCATCTGCCGGTCCGATTCGGTCTCCAGCACGATCGCAGCGGAGGTCACGACTATTCCCACGACGTCCAGCACACCGAAGCCGTTTCGGCCGATCCCGAGCGCGGGCCACAGCGGAAGCATTCCGGCGAAGACGACCACCGTGGGCATCAGCTGGATCGCCAGAAAGCTGACGAGGGGCCACGGCACTCCCCGCGGGAGCCCTTCGCGAAGACCGACGTAGCGCCAGTCCTCGTGGTCGAATCCGGTCCACCCGAGAATCCAGTTGCTCGTCAGCCGAATGGCCCAGGCCAACACCAGGGCGACGACAATGACCTGCCGGACCTGGGCGCCGGTCGATAATCCACTCGGCGCGGCCACCGCCCAGGCGATTGCCACCACGGGTGGGATGACGCTCCAATACGCGTCGTACAGGCTCGAATTGGCGAGCAGCATCGACAGCGCGAAGATCACGACGGTCGCCACGACGTCGGCGACGAACGCCACCGAGATCGGGTGGTGACCGTGCAGCACCAACACGGTGATCGCTGCTGCCGCCCCCGCCAGGAGGTAGCACAACGTGACGACCCCGAGCGCGGCGGGCTTGGACAGCCGAGCGAATGAGCGGCCGGTCGGATACGTGGTGCTGGGGGTCACCGGCGCACGGTACTAGTCAGCACTGGTTGGCACCAGTTGACCGTTAGTTGGACGCCGGCTCCTCGGCAAGGATGGTCTCGATCCGTTCGAGCGTGGCGTTCATTCCGTCGATGGACTTTTTGCGGGCCGGGCGCACGAAAGCTTTGACCACCTCCTGCGAGATGTCCCAGCTTTCTCGCACCAACGTCCCACCCTCGACGGGCTCCAGCTCGTAGCGCCAGATCCGGCCGCCGGCCAGCTTGCCCGGAATATGACCCGGAGGCCGGGTCTGCCAGGCGATGCGGCGGTTTGGCTCGTACTCGATGACGGTGCTGACCATCGAGTAGGGGATGCCCACCTTCATTGACATTCCGAAGGTCGAGCCGAGTTCCAGCTTGTCGGGCACGTTCTTGGAATCGCGGACAGTCCCTGAGCCGTCGATTTCGCGGTGGCGCCGGGGGTCGGCGATGAGCGCGAAAATCCGGTCAGCGGAAGCGGGGATAACGCGCTCGACGGTCTCGACATCATCGGGGTTGGCCATGGTCGGGACCGTACTCGACCCTTCAGATGGTGATCAAAACCACCTGGAACCCGGTTATCGGCACATCGCCCCGGAACTTAGCCCGAAATGCGTTAAACCCACGCCCCAGAAAACCGAGACAACATGGGTGGACCGGCTGCGCCTCCTGGGCCTTCGCCAGATTGCGGTCCTGTCATGCCTTGCAGTCGCGTTTACGTCAGCGTCCATGGCCGGTGGCGACAGCGGACATACCGGCCGTTCAACGGCCGCTCACCACACCTCGAGCCATCTGGCACCCGCAGACGCCGCCCTCGCGCGCGTCGACGTGCCCCAGAAGGCCGAGGTCGTCCTTGTCGTCGGTGACAGCCTCGTCGCCCAGTCAACGGCAGCTTTGAAGGCACAGTCGACGGCAAACCTCGACGTTCGCGTCGCGGGCCGGCTCGGTACGGCTCCCTGCGACTGGACGGGTGGCGACTTCCAGCAGGCCCTCGACGCTGCGCATCCCGCGGTGGTCGTTTTCGCCTTCGCCGGCAATGCAGGATCTGCCACCGGCTGCGTGGGCAACGGCCCAGCGCGGGCGTACCCACTCACCGAACTGCTCCACAACTACCGCGCCGCCTTGACCGTGCTGGCCCAAGCGGCGAATGCAGCGGGCGCGTCGGTGGTCTTCTCCGTGCCGCCAGCACGCAACCCCGCCGATCCCGCTCCGCCGGCCGTTCCGACGCGAGGCGAGGGCGCGAAGACCACCGCCTACTACGGCTTCCAGGGCGTGCCGGCCATCCGTGATCTGTACACCGACCTCGCCAATTCCTCGGGCGGGCGCTGGCGGGTCAGCGACGCCGCGGCGCTCGCCGTCTCACCGAATTTCGAATACACCCCGACATTGAAGTGCGACCAGGACGACGGTCCGTGCCCGGACGGGGTGGTAGCGGTGCGCGCCGGTGGCAGCGACGCGATTCACCTCGACGACGCCGGCCACGGTGCCAAGCGATATGCCCACGCGCTCATCGCAAGCGCTCTGCCCAACAGCGAACCGGGTGTGCTGGCCGGCTGACGCGCGGCACTCACGCGTTGCCGACGATTAGACGATGGTTCCGGGCTCGCCCGCATCGGTGACGACCGGCAGACCCGCACGTGCCCAGGCGTCCATCCCCCCTGCGACGTTGACGGCATCCACGCCGGCCCGAAGGAGCGCCTCGGTCGCGGCGGCGGAGCGCCCTCCCACATGGCAGACGACCAGCAGGGGTCGCCCGGCAGGCAACCCCTCCAGCGAGAGTTCTCCCATCGGCAGGTGACTGGCGTCCGGCGCGTGTCCGGCGTCCCATTCGAAGGACTCCCGTACATCGAGCAGCGCTGCCCCGCCGACGAGTAGATCTGCGACGGCTTCGACACTCACCTGCGGAAGCCGGCTCATGGCAGGTGCAAGGCCGCGTTCTGCCAGTACTTCAGCAGATCGGCGTATGGGGAGGTGGTGGAGATCCGGACGTAGAACTTCTGGTTCGTATAGGACCAGAGCAGGTAGGAGTTGGGTTCGACGACGTAGCAGACGATCTGACCGTTGAGGATCTTGGGGGTCTCGGTGAAATTCCAGGTGCCTTGCTGCGGGGTTGCGGTACAGGCACCGGACTTGGCCCCGTGCGTGTTGATCTCGTTCTTCAAGGCGGCTTCGAGTTGCGTGATGCTATTGGCGCCGTAGGCCTCGACGGTCTTGGGCACGACGCCCGGCGCCGGCGGCGACTGGCCGGCTCCGGGCCCACAGGTGATTGCCACGTTGAGGTTCACGTTAACGCCGGACAGGATGGGAAGGCAGCTGGGCTTGTTCACCAGATTTGGCGGCAGTTTTGCCACTAGGGCAAGCTCGCCGGCGTTCAACGGGCGCACCTGGGCCGCGATCCGAAGCGGCGGAGTCAAGGCGGATTGCGTCCCCTTCGCGTTCACCGCCTGAACGGCGTAGGTGTGAGGTTGCGTATTCGTCAACTTATCGGTGAAGGTGGTCGCCGTGACCGTCGGAGCGATCACGTCATCGCCCCGGTAGACGACGTAGTGGTCGGTGGTACCGGATCCGCGCTGCCACGTCAGGGTTACGGTTCCGCGCCCGGGAGTTCCTCGTAGCGCCTGCGGCACACCTGGCACCGGCTTCTTGCCCAGCAGCAGGATCGGTATGACGACCGCCGCCGCGATGACGACGATCAAGGCGAGCCCGGCGACCAAAAGCCTGCGGTTACCGCGCTTGGGTCCACCCGCGGCCGACGGGGCAGGGGGCCCAGGGGCGGCCGCCGCAGCGACAGGTGGCCGGCTTGCACTCGCCGCCTCTCCCAGCCGCTCGATGTCCGCGACCAGGTCCATGAGCTTCGGGGGCGGCTGCCCCACCCACGAGACGTTATGGACGCGACCCGGAGACTCGACGGTCAGCGTCTGATTCGCTCCCGACCCTCCCACGAGCCTGGAAGGAAAGCTGAATACGTTGGAGGTGAGGATCAGCCACCTGAGGCGCTGTGCCTCCGTCGATGACAGCTCTGGGGTCGAGATCGGGCCCCACTTCCTGGAGCCGCCGTGCGCATCCAGATCCTCACGCTGAAGGACGACCCGATAAGGGCCGTCGGATCCTGCCCCAGGCGCCGGCGATCCGGGCGCGGCCTGGAAAGGCGACGGCGGCGCAGTCACCAGCGTCGGCGCGCCGGCCAACGCCAGCCGGGCGGCTCGGGCCAGCTCCCCAGCCGAGCCGTACCGCGACTCACGCTGCTTGCTCAATGCCTTTGCCAGCACCGAATCGAGGTCGCCCGAAATCCCCGCGACTCGTTCGCTCGCCGGCAACGGGGTCTGCGACTGCATTACTCGCCAGAAGTCGGCGACGGAATCGCCGACCAGTGGCACCTGCCCGGTCAGCATCTCGTAAAGAACGCAGCCAAGGGCGTAGACGTCGACCCGCCGGTCCAGCTCGAAGGACCGGAGCTCGAACTGTTCCGGCGCTGCGTAATGCAGGGTCGCGACAATGTCGCCGACGCCGGTGAGTCCGAGCGAGTCGGCCGCTGAACGAGCAATTCCGAAGTCGATCAGCAGTGCCCGCTCCTCGCCGACCAGATCGCGGGCAACCAGGATGTTGGCCGGCTTCACGTCCCGGTGCAGCAGCCCACGGGAATGGATGGCGTCCAAGCCGGAGGCGATCCGCTCGCAGAGGGCGACAGCCCGGTCGGGCGACAGCCGGCTCTCCGCCGTGAGAATTTCGGCCAGATCGCGCCCGTCGATGTATTCCATCGCGAGCCACAGCCGGCCGTCATCCTCACCGCGGTCGTAGACCCGGACCACGCAGTCATGCTGAATCTGGCTCGCAATATCGGCCTCGGCACTGAACCGCTGGCGGTAGACCTCGTTGCGTGAAAGCTCCTCCGAGATCAGCTTGAGCGCATCGGACCGGGGCAGGCGTGGATGGCGCGCGAGGTAGACATCACCCATGCCGCCGCGTCCGAGAATGCGCTCCACCCGGTATCCGGCGAATTGCGCACCGGGGGTCAGCACAAGCAGGTGCCAATCAAAAGCCCCCCGCTGGCCCGCATGAGCCGATTATGCGCACCCGAGCCGACTATCGGGGTCGACTTGGCATGGGGAACCAAGGCGCGTACCGGCGTTGCCGTGGTGGATGGCGCTGGTCGGCTCGTGCTCGTCACGAGCCTGATCACCGACGACGAACTCGACGCGACGCTCGGCCCGTGGCTGGCCGGACCTTGTCTGGTGGCCCTCGACGCGCCGCTCATCGTGGTCAACAAGACCGGCAGGCGGCCCTGCGAAGGTGAGCTGACCCGGGCCTTCGCGGCCCAGCACGCGGGCACCTATCCGTGCAACACCGGCCTGCCCACGTTTTCTGATGGTGGCCGGGCGGCCGGTTTCGCTCGCCGGCACGACCTCGACATCGACGCGACGAACCCGCCGGGGATGGGCAACCGGCGGGCGCTCGAGGTCTATCCGCACAGTGCCGCCGTAGCGCTCTTCGACCTGCCACGGGTGCTCCCGTACAAGGCCCGGAAGGGACGCACTCTGCAATCGCGGCGCGCCGCCCTGCTCGAGCTGCTCGCCCTTATCGCGGGCCTTGCTGTCCCGGTGCTGTCGGGCGCGCCCGGTCTGATGGCACCCGACGGAACGTTCGAGCGAATGACCCGGGAACTCGAGGCGGCGCCAACCGCCGCTGCGCTGCGCCGGCTGGAAGATCCCATTGACGCAATCCTGTGCGCCTATGTGGGACTGCTCTTTCGGGCCGGACTCACTGCGGTCATCGGCGATACGAAGACGGGAGCGATCGTCACACCGGTGCGCGACCGCCACCGCGCCATCCTCGGTCTGCCGCTGACGGGTGATCGGTGAACGGATCGACCGGTGCCGTCAAGCGCCCGGCTCGACGGTGACGTCAATCCCCTCGCCTTCGAATGACACCAGCCCGGCAATGGCGTCGACTTCATCCAACGGCTTCTCATACACCCATGCCGCGTCGGCCACTCCCGCGACCGAGTGATACGACGCGGTGCCCTTGTAGGCGCAGACGGTCGTCTTGGAACTCGTTCCGAGCACGCCTGGAACCACATCCTCAGCCGGGATGTACCAACGCGGAGCAATGCTGGTCTCGAAGACCTTCACGGGGCGGTCGGTCTCGGCCACCAGCTGACCGCCCGCCCGGACAGTCACCCGGTCATGAGTGCGGTGGGTATCGACGCGGTGGTAGGGGTCGCGCGGATGGCCGAAGACCGCGTCGTCTTCCTCATACCAGGCATCCATTTTCCCGAAGTAGAAAGCCTGCATCCCCTCGACGGCGGCCACGCCATCGATTGGGGTCAGGTAGGACCAGACCACGTCGGTCTCCGTGCGATCGCCGACCGTCAACGTCCAATATGACGCGTCTCCCTTGAAGGGGCAGTGCGTGCTGGTCTCGGTCGGGGTCAGGAGGTCGGCTCGGACATCTTCGGCGGGGATGTACCACTGTCCGGGAATGTTGCTCTCGTAGAGCACCTTCGCCCGGCGCGTGTCGACGATGGTTTCGCCGTTGAACACGGCTCTGATCCGCTGCGGTACGTCTTCGATGTAAATGATGTGCTGCGGCGAGTTGGCGTCGATATCAAAATTGAAGGTGCCAGGGCGACGGCGGGTCAGGGGGCCGGTGCCAAGAGTGAGGCTCATGCCAGACTCAACGCTCGCCGGCCACGTCTATTTCGTCCAGCTCGGCTATTTCGCAACGGGTCAGTCACGCTGGCATTGCGGGCACCAGAAGAGGTTGCGACCCGCGAGCAGCGCCGTCTGAATGGGCGTTCCGCAGCGCCGGCACGGCAGCCCGGTGCGTCGGTAAACATAGTGCCAATCCTCGCGCGTCGGCCTACGACGGCTCCCCGGCGGGCGGTCCTGCGGCACGGTCGTGACGATCCGTGCGTCACGCACGCCAAGCCGCATCAGCTGGACCAGGTCGTTCCACAGACCGGTGAATTCGGCTGCGCTGACGTCTCGTCCAATCCGGTATGGCGATATCCCGGCGCGATAGAGCACCTCGGCCCGGTAGACGTTGCCCACTCCGGCCACGACACTCTGGTCCATGATCAACGCGCCGAGGACGGTCCGGCTGCGCGAAACGCGCTCCCAGGCCGGCCCGGGATCAGCACGCAAGCGCAAGGGATCCGGTCCAAGTCGCGCCAGGAGCGCCTTGATCTCCCCGGGCAGCAGGAGCTCGCAGGCCGTCGGGCCCCGAAGGTCGGCGTAGCTCTCGTCGTTGGAGAAACGAAGGCGCAGTGCCCCCCGCGGCTGCGGAGCCGGCAGTGGACCGCCAGCGAATTTCCCATAGAGGCCCAAGTGCACATGAAGGCGCGCCGGCACTCCCTCAAACCGGTAAAGCAGATGCTTGCCGTAGGGCTCGACCTTGTGCAGGACGCGGCCGCTGATCTGCGCGGCGCCGTCGCTGAAACGGCCCTGGGGGCTGCTGACCTCGACCGGGACGCCGGCGAAAAGCCGGGTGTGGTCGCGGGCAAGGCGGTGGATGGTGTGGCCCTCGGGCATGATGGCCAGCGTGCCTAACCGTTCTGGCAATCGCTACGAGCATGACGCAGGTCACAGCAAAGACGGTCTGACCGGCCTCGTCGGTGCAGGTGCATCAAAGGTCGGCATCGATGGGGCCATGCGAGCCCGCGACGTGTCTCAGCCGACCGCGCAGGATCTGGAAGCGGCCGAACGTGATCTCGTCATCCGCCACGCCGCCGCTCGTACCGATTCGCGACCCCTGCCACCCGGGGTTACGCCGGCCCCGGTGCCGGTTGACCGAGCCGGCAAGCATCGCCCACAGTCCGAGGCCCGCCAGCCGCACAAATCCGGTCAGCCGCCGGCAGGTAAGGGCGGTAGCGAGCCCGACCGCTCGTAGTCCGAGAGCAGCCCGATGCGCCGGACATGGCGCGCCTCGTTGCTGAATTCCGTTTGGAGAAAGATCTCGGCAAAGCGGATGGCGTCTTCCAATGGGTACTGCCGGGCGCCCAGGCTCACCACATTGGCGTTGTTGTGCAGTCGGCCGAGGCGAGCAGTGTCCTCGGTCCAGACGAGCGCGCAGCGAACACCGGGAACCTTGTTGGCCGCGATGGCCTCCCCGTTACCCGAGCCCCCGATCACGACGCCGAGCGACTCGGGGTCACCAGCAGCAGCCGAGGCGGCTGCCATGACGTAGGGCGGATAGTCGTCTTCCGGGTCGTAGGTAGCCGGACCGTGGTCGACGGGCTCGAAACCCAGCTGCGCGAGCCGGGCGATGAGGGCGCCCTTGAGCTCGAAACCGGCGTGGTCAGACCCGACGTGAACCCGCATGGTCGCCGATTCTGTCAGTCGAACTCGGGCCGCGCGTCACGGGTGCGCTTGATTTCGTAGAAGCCCGGTGTCGAGGCCACGAGGAGCACCCCGTCCCAGAGCTTCCCAGCAGCCTCACCCTTGGGGGCAGGAGTGACCACGGGACCGAAAAAGGCGGTGTCGGCGACCGCGATCACGGGGGTGCCGACGTCCATTCCGACCCGGCTGATGCCCTCCTCGTGGCTGGCGCGAAGTTCGTCGTCGAAGGTGGTCTCGTCGATCGCGTCAGCAAGCGAAGTCGGAAGCTTCGCTTCGGCCAGGGCCTCTTCGAGAGTCGCCCGGTCCTGCGGTTTCTTCTCCAGGTGCAGGCGATTGCCGATCGCGGTGTAGAGGTCGAAGAGCACCTCGCTCTCGCTACGGGCGTCGACATCTGCGCCGCCCTCCCGCTGGCGTCGGGCAGCGGCGATGCAGACCCGCACCGGCCCGAAGGCCTTCTTCATCAGGTCGTTGTATTTCTCTCCGAGGTCGCGCTCCTCGTTGAGGATCGCCAGGCTCATGACATGCCATCGGGTCTTCACGTCGCGCACCTGCTCGACCTGCAGCATCCAACGCGAGGTCAGCCAGGCCCAGGGGCAGAGGGGATCGAACCAGAAATCGGCAGTGGCGGAATCAGTCACACCCCCACCATAAGGCGGCAAAATGTCACTTGGGGCGGCCACCTGTCCAGGAGGAAGTTTGCACCGCCAGTGGAACGCGCCGACGTTACGGCCAAAACAATGGAAAGATCTGGCGCACCATGGCTGACAATCTCACCCGCGAAGAAGCCCGGGACCGCGCGGCCCTGCTTGACGTCGCCACGTATGACGTCGACCTCGACCTGACCGGTCCTGATGAATCGACGTTCCGATCCCGCAGCACCGTTGTCTTCCATTCCCGTCGCGCGGGCGCGTCCTCCTTCATCGAGCTCGCTTCGCCCAAGGTTCACAGCGCGACGCTCAACGGGCGGGCGTTGGACGTCAGCGGCTTCGACGGGAGCCGGCTCGCGCTGCCCGATCTCGCGGAGAGCAACGAGCTGGTGATCGATGCCGACTGCGCCTACTCGCGTACCGGAGAGGGATTGCATCGTTTCGTCGACCCGGTCGACGGGGAGATCTATCTCTACAGCCAGTTCGAGACGTACGACGCCCATCGCATGTACGCGTGTTTCGACCAGCCTGACCTGAAAGCCAACTTCCGGCTGCACGTGACGGCGCCGGAGGGCTGGACGTGCGTGAGCAACGGGGTCGGCACCCGCGACGCGCCCGGATACGGCTCGTGGACCTTCGCGGAGACCCCGCGAATGTCGACGTACATCACCGCGCTCATCGCCGGCCCGTACTACGCCGTCTACGACCGTCACGACGGGATCGACCTCGGCCTCTTCTGCCGCGCCTCACTGGGCGAATTCCTCGATCCCGAGGAGCTGTTCACGGTCACGAAGCAGGGCTTCGACTTTTATCACGACGTTTTTGACTACCCCTATCCGTTCGGCAAGTACGACCAGCTTTTCGTCCCTGAGTTCAACGCGGGCGCCATGGAGAATGCCGGAGCCGTCACCTTCCTGGAGGACTACGTCTTCCGGTCGAAGGTGACCGATGCGCGCCGGGAGCGCCGGGCCGAGACGATCTTGCACGAGATGGCTCACATGTGGTTCGGAGATCTCGTCACCATGCGGTGGTGGGACGATCTCTGGCTCAACGAGTCGTTCGCCACTTACGCCTCCGTGCTGGCCCAGGTCTCCGCGACGCGGTGGAAGGGGGCCTGGACCACCTTCGCGACCACCGAGAAGGCCTGGGCCGCCCGCCAGGATCAGCTCCCCTCGACCCACCCGATCGTGGCCGACGCCGTCGACATGGAAGCGGTCAAGACCAACTTCGACGGCATCACGTATGCCAAGGGCGCGAGCGTCCTCAAGCAGCTCGTCGCCTGGGTGGGCCAGGAGGAATTCCTGGCCGGCCTGCGGCAGTACTTCCGTCGCTACGAGTACGACAACACCTCACTGCGCGATCTGCTGGACGAGCTCGAAGTCTCCAGCGGACGCCGGCTCACCGGCTGGGCGAAGGAGTGGTTGGAAACCACCGGCGTCAACACCTTGCGAGCCCGATTCGAGACCGATTCCTCCGGTCTGTACACGTCGTTCGACGTCGTCCAGGAAGCCGTCCCGGAGCACCCGACCCTTCGCTCGCACCGCGTAGCGATCGGCCTCTACGACCGCACCGATAACGGTCTCGAACGCCGGGAACGAATCGAACTCGACCTTTCGGGAGTGCTCACCGAGGTACCCAAGCTGCTGGGCGCCCGCCAGCCGGATCTGCTGCTGCTCAACGACGACGACCTCACCTACGCCAAGATCAGGCTGGACGAGCGATCGCTCGCGACCACGATCGAGTCGATCGGCGAGGTGCGGGAGTCCCTTCCGCGGGCCCTGCTCTGGGGCGCCGCCTGGGACATGACCCGAGACGCCGAGATGGCCGCCCGCGATCATCTTCGCCTTGTCATGGGCGGCCTCAAGGCAGAGACGGACATCAGCATGGTCCAGTCGCTGCTGGGTCGCGCCTCGCTCGCCGTCGACGCCTACGGCGACCCGGCACACCGCAGCGCGGCCCGCCAGCAGCTGACGGACGGGGCCCTGGCCCTGCTCGAAGACGCCCAACCAGGCAGCGACCAGCAGCTGGCGCTGCTCTACACCTTTGCCACCGCGGAGGATCCGGCCGGCCTCGACCGGGTGCGCGCCATCCTGGACGGCACCGAGCAGCTGCCTGGCCTGATGCTGGACACGGAACTGCGCTGGCACCTGCTGATAGAGCTGGCCGCCCATGGCCGGGCCGACGAGAGCGACATCGCGGCCGAGCTGCACCGTGACCCCACCGCCGCCGGCGAGAAGCGGGCCGCCTCCGCCCGCTCGGCCATGCCGACTGCTGAGGCGAAGGCCGCCGCCTGGGCCGCCGTCGTTGAGCGCGATGAGCTGTCCAACCACATGCAGGTCGCGACGATGCGCACCTTCTGGAGGTACGAGCCGGCCCATCTCGAGGTCACGCGGGCCTATGTGCCCCGCTACTTCGAGGCAGTGGGCGAGGTGTGGAAGACCCGATCGATGGACTCTGCGCAGACCCTGACCGAGCTGCTCTTCCCGGCCGTGGTCGTGTCCCGGGAGACCCTGGCTCAGGTCGATGCCTACCTGGCGGACGAGTCTCCGCAGCCGGCGTTGCGGCGGATGCTCGTCGAGGGCCGCGACACGATGGCGCGGGCGCTGCGGGCCCGATCCTTCGACATCCGGCGCGGCCGAAACGACTGACCGCCGTCAGCGGCCGGCGGGCTCGATCTGCGTTAGGTAGTCCGCATTGATGTCGGCTTCCGCGGGCCGGCCGGCGGCGTCGGCGAGCTGGCGGAACGCGTTGACTATGCCTCCGACGAGATCGCCCACCGCGAACGACGACGTCATGGCGAGCACCACGAGCCCAGCCGCCTGATCGGTGATGCGCCGGCGGGCCGCCGGGGTGGACATGATCTCCACCCGCCGGGCGCCCGGAGCGATGAGCAGCAGGACCCCCTCGTCATGCGGGTTGTCCACCAGGTTGACCAGCAGGCGTTCGGACTCGAGTCGCAGGTCAGCGTCTATCTCGCCGACCCGTAACCAGAAGGCGATGCCGGTCTGGGCCTCGGCCGCGCGTCGCGCATTCTCCAGCCGCTCGTGCTGCTCACGCGTAAACGCTTCACCAGCGTCCACTGGCACCTCCCGCTCCCGGGAGCGCAGCCCGCTGCGGCTCGAGCTCCAAACCTGCCACGTCTCCGAACCACACCGGATCGTGCGTCCAGGCCCGACCCGGCCGATAGCGCCGGCTCTGGCCCTTGCCCGGCCAGAACGCGATCAGCGCGCCGACAGCGAAACCCAGCATCGGGATTCCGATGAAGAGCAGCAGCGTCAACGGGAGCGTCAGGCTGTCAGGGCTGCGGACGTCACCGATCTGACCGATCTGGCCGACGTCTGTCGAGTTGCTCGTGATTGCTCCGGCAGGCAAAGCAGGGCCGAGGATGAGCATCATGCTGAATGCTGCGGCGGCTCCGTAGAACCCCGCCCTCACACTGCGGCGGTTACGCGGCGAGAGCCCCCGCCTGCGAGCAGGAATAGTCACACCCAGGAGGCTAGCTGAGGCCGCCGCGGTTTGCCGACAGGCCCGACCGGAGCACCTCTGCGAGGCGCGCCGCACCGGGGCTGGCGCACAGCTCGAGGCGGCTGAGGCAGTGGCCTTCGCCATCCGCTACGGGCAGCCGCCAATTGGGGTATTCGTCGATGGTGCCGGGCATATTCGGCTGTCGCAAATCACCGATGGCGTCACCGAGTGACGCGATCAGCACGCGCGAAGGGCTCCGGGTCAGCAGCCGGTGCAGGCCGGTGATCTGCTCCGTCAGGTCGGCATGCGGGGGCAGCACACCCTCGGAGGTCATCAGAGCCTGCATCTCCGCCCGCTCGCGCGCCGAATTCCGCGCCTCAGCCGCCGGGTCATCCAGCAGGCCAAGTTCGGCGCGTACCCGCACGTGTGAACCGGTCAGAAAGCCCGCCGCCGTGGGCAGGTCGTGCGTCGTGACGGAAGCCATCGCCTCCGATCGCCACCGCTGCGGCGGGACCAGCGCCCCGGCGTCGTCACGCTCGAACCACATGACCGTCGAGCCGAGCACGGCTCGCTCGTGCAGCGTGGTACGCACCTGGGCGGGCACCGTGCCCAGATCCTCACCGACGATCAGGGCTCCGGCACGCTCGGCCTCCAGCGCGATGATCCCCAGCAGCGCATCGGCGTCGTAGGAGACGTAGGTGCCCTCCGCCGAGGAGCAGCCCTGCGGAACCCACCAGAGCCGAAAGAGCCCCAGGATGTGGTCGATCCGCAAGCCCCCGCCGATACGCAGTACTGCGCGCACCATGTCGCGGATCGGCGCGTATCCGGTCTCAGCCAGCCGGTCGGGACGCCAGGGCGGCAGGCCCCAATCCTGGCCCTGCTGATTGAAGCTGTCCGGTGGTGCACCGACGCTGAAGCCATTGGCCAACTCGCCCTGCAGTGCCCACGCGTCAGCCCCACCCGGGTCGACACCGACGGCGAGATCGTGGACCACTCCGACGGCCATTCCCGCGGCCGTAGCTGCCTGCTGGGCATCGGCGAGCTGCTGCGCGCAGCAGTGCTGCAACCAACGGTGGTAGGCAATCCGGTCGGCCAGCTCCTCCCGCGCCGACTGCACCGCGGAACCGCGGGGATCCTGCAGCTGCGGCGGCCAGGCTCGCCAATCAGGCCCATGACGTTCCGACAGCGCGCACCAGGTTGCGAAATCGGTCAGTCCGGCACTGTCCTCGGCATCGGGCCGGGCGGCCATGTGACCTGCCTGGCCGAGCTGACCGAAGAGCAGCTCGAGTGCTGGTGATTTGGCGGCCCAGACGGCGTCCCGGTCGATGAGCTCGGTGTGGATCGGGGCGGCGCCGGCGGCAGCATCGACGGCGGCGCGCACCGCGGGCGATGCCGTCTGGTACTCGGCAAGCAACTCAGGGCGCAGATAGAGCGGTGAGCTGAACCGACGGGAGGAGGGGTAGTAGGGCGAGTTCTGGATGGGCGCCACGGGAGCGACGGCATGCAGCGGATTCACCAGTAGCAGCCCAGCCCCCTGGCCTGCGCTCCAGATGGCGAGCTCGGCCAGATCGGCGTAATCGCCGATTCCCCAGGCGCTTCGCACCGCGTAGAGCTGCGCCGCCCAACCCCACAGCCGCGTCGACGGCAGCGGCAGCTGATCCGGCGCGACCACGAGCAGGACGTCCGCCGCGGCTTGCCCATCGAGGTAGGCCAGCAGCCGATGCTCGCCCAGTGGCAGATCCGGCGCGACTGTGATCAGCCGCTCGACCCGAGCGCCTTCACGATCGACGGGCGTGGAGACGGCCGCTTCGATTCGCCGGCCCGATTCGAGCTTGATCTCGACCCGCACCGCTGCCTGTTCGGGGCACCGAAGTGGCACCGGGCCGGGAGCGTGCCGGCGGACGACGACGGTCGGAGGCAGGACGCGGGCCCAGCGGCGCGCCTCCCAGGCAGCGAGTGCGGCAGCCGGGTCGCTGGCGTCGATCCCGAGACCGGCCAGCACCTTGCGCACCGTCGCCTCGCCGACCGGAACCGGGCGGTGGGCCCAGTCCTCGTATGAGGTGGCCACACCGCACGCTTGCGCCAGCCGTTGCAGGGACGCATCCATGGCCCGGACCTACCCTTCAACGGCCGCCGATCACGCCGTCGCCGGATGAGCCACACGGTAGTGGCCGAGCACCGTCCAGAAGACGTCGAGGGCATCGAAACCGCCATGGGCATAGGGCGGCCATCGGTGGCCAAGCCCCTTGACCAGGATCAGTTTCACCATCGAACCGGCTGGCAGCTTTGCCTGCTCGTCCGCCGAGTCCGGGATGACGGTGTGGGTGTAGCGCGAATACCCGCCGTAGAAGGGCACCGTATGGTCGGCCAAGCCGTGGACGTCGACGACATCGACAGGCCGGGGGCAGGGCACCAGTAGCGCGCCGGCCATCACCCCGGCGCCGGCGAAGATGCCGCTGGTTTGACAGACCGCCCGCCAGGCCATCATCCCCCCGTTGGAGAACCCCCAGATGTAGACCCGATGCAGATCGACAGGGGTCTGGGTCGAGACGTAGTGCACGAGATCGACGAGATAGCCGACGTCGTTGGCGGTGTCGCGCCGGCAGCAACTGCCGGCGTTCCAAGCCTCGTTCTCGCCGATCGGATAGACGAGTGTGAAGTGATGGGCATCGCTGAATTCGCTGGCGGCTGTCGCACGCTCCACCCGGATCGGCGTCTGGAAAAGGCCGTGGAGGAGCAGCACCAGTGGCTCCGCCGCCCCACGCGGATTGCGTCGCTCGTGGATCAGGAACTGCCTGCCGGCCGACCCATACCCGGAGGGGATGGTCATTTGCCGTGTCACGTAATCACCGTGGACGGCGGCGCCGGCCATCACCGGCAGCGACTGCGGCCGACGCGCTGACCCGGCGCTGCGCTGACGCTCGCATCCGACCAGCAGCACTGACAGCACAAGGACGGCGACGAGCGCACCCGTCAGCGCCCGGCGGCCTCCTTCCACGCGGCCATGCTCGCGGGACAGGATGGGACAGGCATGAAAACCGTGCAAATGTGAGGTATCGGGTATTCAGCCCGCCAGGGATGCCACGAGTTCCTCCAGCTCACCGAGCGAATCGGTGGCGGCCACGGAGGAGGGTCGAAATCGCTTGACGGTCAGGTCCGATCCCCAGTCGTAGTAGCCAAACGGTTCATACGACAAAAGGCCATACCGATAAAGCGATCCCGCGTTCAGATCCTGCACTCCGGCCCGCTCTCCGAGCTTGCGAAACCACGGTCCCATCAGAGCATCGGAGGTCTCCTGCGACGAGCCGCCGCCGACATTCACTGAAGTGAGGCCGTGGCCCCCGATGACATCCGCCAACTGCGGCGCACTCGCGACCACCACATCGTGGTCCCATGCCTGGAGCACCTGGGCGAGCGGGATCATCGGGGTGAAATGGCCGAAGATCGGATTCGTGCTGACGAGTACCCGCACCAGCACCTCCTGTTTCGCCGCGCCGATCAAGCTTTTAGGCGGAGACGGCAATCGGTCGGGTGCCGGTGAGGTAGGCCGACCAGCGAGGGTCGGGGCGGCGAGCGCCGAGCACCCGCCAGGCGGCGCCGCTGGGTGCCCGCGGCGGCCGGTGCATGCGCCAGCCCAGGTCGGCGACGCTGCGGTCGGCCTTCGCGTGATTGCAGCGTCCGCAGGCCGCTACGACGTTCTCCCACACGTGCGGTCCGCCCCTGCTGCGCGGCACCACATGGTCAAGGGAGGTCGCGGCGGCCCCGCAGTAGACGCAGCGGTGTCCGTCTCGGGCGAGCACGCCCTTGCGCGTCAGCGGAACCTCAGGCTTGTAAGGGACCTTCACGTAACGCGCGAGCCGGACGACCGCGGGAATCGGCAACACGATGCTGGGGCCATGCAAAGCGCCTTCGCCGGGCTCGACCACGACTGCCTTTTCGGCCAAGACGAGCACCACAGCGCGCCGTAGAGACACGACGCACAAAGGTTCGTACGTCGCGTTCAGAACCAGAGCCTCGGCCACAGGCCGCCTCCACTGGGACTCGACCGACCTGCCGAATGTCTCATACCCGGCTGGGTCAAGGCACCGATCTTTACGGCAGGCTGAACCAATGCGTTATCCGCGGGCCCCCCGGCTGCCGATCATCGAAGAGATCGGGGGGTTCTCCATCGAGGACCCCTACCGCTGGTTGGAAGATCCGGCTGATCCGCAGACGGTGGCCTGGAGCGCCGCGCAGGACGCCCTCACCCGTCCTGCCTTGGACGCGCTACCAGGGCGTGAGCTGCTCGCCGACCGTCTCCACACCTTGCTGCGGGCCGGCCGCGAAGGCCCACCGGTGCCGCGCGGAGAACAGGGGTTTCGGCTGCGCCGGGCGCCGAATCAGCAGCATGCCGTGGTGGTCGTCGGGCCCCTCGACGACCCGTCACGGTTTCGCACGCTGATCGATCCGCATGAGCTCGACCCATCGGGCGCGACCACGCTCGACGGCTGGCAACCCTCCCCCGATGGCCGCCTACTCGCCTATCAGCTGTCCACCGGCGGCGACGAGGAGTCCGCTTTGTCGGTCCTCGACGTCGAGACGGGTGCGGTCATTGACGGACCGATCGACCGCACCCGCTACTCACCGGTGGCGTGGCTGCCCGATGGCAGCGGCTTCTATTACGTCCGTCGGCTACGGCCCGACAGTCCCTTTGACCGGCGGGTCTATCTGCATCGGCTGGCCACGGATCCGGCGACGGACGAGTACGTCTTCGGCGACGGGAGCGACCCCCGGACCTACTTCGGGGTGGATCTCTCCACTGACGGTCGATGGCTGGTCATCAGCGCCGCCATCGGTACCGCACCACGCGACGACGTCTGGATTGCCGACCTGCAAGGTACGGGTGAGTTCGCCGTCGTCCAGGAGGGAGTCGACGCACGTTGTTACGCCTCTGTCGCCTTCGACGGACGGCTCTACGTCTGGACCGATTTCGAAGCGCCCCGAGGTCGTGTCTGCGTCGCCGACCCGGCGCGGCCGCAGAGCTGGACAACGCTGGTAGCCGAAGACGCGGAAGCTGTACTCGGAGGCTTTGTCGTGCTGGCCAACGAGCTGATCGTGGCGCGCTCCCGCCACGCGATCGCTGAGGTCTCGAGCTTCGGGCGGGAGACGGGTGCCCTCCTTCGTGACGTGTCGCTGCCCGGCCTGGGCAGCGTGGCCGGCCTCACCGCGCCGGAGGACGGCGGCAGCCAGGCCTGGATCGGTTACACCGACGCCGTCACGCCTCCAGCCGTCCTGCGCGCCGACGGCAGCCTCTGGGCAGCGGCACCCGGCGCCGTGAAACTGCCGGCGGTGAGTGCGAGCCTGCAGGTGTGTAGCAGCGCGGACGGGACACCGGTACGCGTGCAGGTGCTGGCACCGGCCGCTGCGGCCGCCGATGAACCACTGCCGACCGTTCTGTATGGGTACGGCGGATTCGGGATAAGCATGGAACCCGCCTACACCGCAGCTGCTTTGGCGTGGGTCGAAAGCGGCGGGGTCTGGGCGGTGGCCCAGCTTCGCGGCGGAGGTGAAGAGGGCGAGGCCTGGCACCGGGCGGGTATGCGGGAGTCGAAGCAGAACGTCTTCGCCGACTTCGAAGCCGTCGCACGCCATCTGCGCGCCGCCGGGCGAGCAAGCACAGTGGGGATTTATGGCGGCTCCAACGGGGGCCTGCTCGTCGGGGCTGCCGTGACACGTGAGCCGGCGCTCTATGACGCCGTCGTCTGCAGCGCCCCGTTGCTGGACATGGTGCGCTACGAACGATTCGGGCTCGGATCGACCTGGAACGACGAATACGGCACCGCCGACGACCCCGTTGAGCTCGGGTGGCTCCTGGGCTATTCGCCTCTCCACGCGGTCCGCGCCGGGGTCGCGTATCCCCCTGTACTGCTCGAGGTCTTCGACTCCGACACGCGCGTCGACCCGCTGCACGCCCGCAAGTTCGGCGCCGCCCTGCAATGGGCCACCCAGGTGGCCGGAGGGCCGGTGCTGCTACGCCGTGAGGCCGAGGTCGGACACGGCGGCCGTTCGATCGACCGGACCGTCGGTCTGACCGTCGACACCCTGAGCTTCCTGGGAGCCCAGCTGGGCCTGCGGCTGCCCGATAAGGCAGGCCCGGGCACGAGAGGCCCGGATATAGGAAGCACAGTGGAGGCATGACGACACCCGAGCCGGCGCGACCGACAGAGTCGTTCTATGCCGCGGTGGGCGGTGAGCCGACGTTTCGCCGTTTGGTCGCCACCTTTTACGAGGGAGTCCGCCAGGATCCAGTCCTCCTCCCGCTGTACCCACCAGAGGAACTCGTGGAGGCCCAGGAGCGGCTGACACTCTTTCTCATCCAGTACTGGGGAGGCCCGACCACCTACGGCGACTTGCGCGGCCACCCGCGGCTACGCATGCGACACGCCCCCTTCGCGATCGGACCCGCCGAACGCGACGCGTGGCTCGCCGTGATGCGCGCAGCGGTCGAGAGCCTCGGGCTTCCTCCCGAGCAGGCTGACCCGCTCTGGGCGTACCTGCATTCGGCGGCATATGCGATGCAGAACACCGCGTAACGCCCTACAGGGTCTCGGCGAATACGGGCCCTGAGCGGCTGATTCACCCGCTCGGGCCAATCTTCGGCGTTCACCGTAGCTGTGAGCCTGCCGAAAGGATCACATGCAGGAACTGGCGAATGTGCTTGGGCGTGAACGCGTCCAGCTTGAGTTCCTGCTGTTCAAAACTCTTGAGCTACAGCACCTGCTGCGCGCCGGCGACACTCGTTATTTGCGGTGGGCGGCCGAGGAGATCGTTCGGGCGAGCCAACACGTGCGGACGACAGAGCTGACGCGCGCCCGCCGCATCACAGAGCTGGCCTTCGCCCTCGGCACTGACGGAATTGCCCCGCATCAGGTGGAGCTGGCGGACTTGGCCGAACGCACGCGGGAGCCTTGGCGGACCATTTTCGCTGACCACAGCATGAGTTTTCGACTGCTGGTGGCCGAACTCGACGATGTCATCGAGATGACGACAGCGCTCGCCGATGCCCGCGGGCACGCCGTGGCAGAGGTGCTCAGAGACATGTACCGACCGGCGCGAGTGCTGTCAGGCTCGAGCCAGTTCGCGGCTCCCCGATCGATGGTGCTGCCATGAGCGACCGCGGCCGCACCACCGAGTGGACGATGCTTCTCGACCGGATGGAAGCCAGACTCCGGCGGCTCGAGGCGGCCCTGGAAACCCCGGGTACCGCCTTCGAACCAGGGCCCGATCCGTCCCTGGAACCGATCCCGATGGTGGCTCCCACCGGCTTCGAGCGGGCTCGGCTGGCCGTTGTGCTTCCCGCTCACCGGTATGCCGCAGCGAAATTCGCCGATCTACGCGGCAATACGCAAACAGCCTGAGCTCGACCAATCCGACATCCGCCGACCAATCCGCCGACCAATCCGCCCGCCGACCAATCCGCCCGCCGACCAATCCGCCGGCGCCATAGCCTGGTGGCGCCAGGACGCCACGAGACAGTGGCGCCGTCGGTCAGTAAGCCGCGGTCAGTGAGCGTGGTCGGGAACGTGACCAGCGTTCGGCGCCTGGCAGTACGGGCAATTCGCCCAGGACGCCTCAACTTCACGCGAGCACGAGCCGCAGCGGAGCACGCCGGTGGCAGTACCGCAGAACGGGCACGAGGACATGTCTTCGGCCACCTCTCGGTGACAGCCGGGGCAGCGCTGTGACTGGCTCCACGCACCGTCGGTCGTGACTCGAAGGACCTCTTCCAGCGTGGTGTCGCCCTTGAGCGCAGCAGCCACACCCGAAGCCCGCATGGTGATGCGCTTCGTCTGGTTCGCCGCATCGATAAGGGCTCGCTCGCCGCCGACGGTCATCGCTGCTCGGATGCCGTCAGAGATCGGCAGCACCTCGAAGATGCCGGTACGACCGCGAAAACCACTCTCGCGGCAGGCGTTGCACCCACGTCCTGCCATGATTTCACCCGCCGCGAGGTCCGACGGATGCAGCCCCAGGGCCTCCACGACCCGTGGGTTGGGCTCTTGCGGAACGCGGCACTGCACGCAGGGCTTGCGCACCAGGCGCTGGCCTACCACCAGCGTCAGTGCGGAGGCGACCAGGAACGGCTCGGCGCCCATGTCCAGCAGTCGGGCGACGGCGCCGATGGCGTCGTTGGTGTGCAGGGTGCTGAGCACGAGGTGACCGGTCAGCGATGCCTGCAGCGCCAGCCGTGCCGTCTCGCTGTCACGGACCTCACCCACGAGGATCACGTCGGGGTCCTGGCGAAGAATCGAGCGCAGACCGGCAGCGAACGTCAGTCCGGCCTTCTCCTGGACCTGCACCTGGGTGGTGCCGGCCAGCGCGATCTCGACCGGATCCTCAAGCGTGATCACGTGCTTGTCGCGGGTGCGCACCGTCAGCAGCGTGCTGTAGAGCGTGCTGGTCTTACCCGAACCCGTCGGTCCCGTGATCAACACCAGACCCTGCGGCTGGCGAACGGCGGCAAGCAGCGCCTCGAGTTGCTCCTCGACCAGGCCGATGCGTGCGAGGGCGGGCAGATCGCGGGCCCGCGGCAGGACTCGCATGACGATGCTCTCGCCCGGGAGCGCGGGAAGCGTGCTCATCCGGATGTCGACGTTCTCGCCGCCGGTGACGATGCGCGCCCGGCCGTCCTGGGGTCGACGGCGTTCGGAGATATCCAGTCCCGCCATGATCTTCAAGCGGCTGGAGAGCGCGGGGCCGGCGTTCTTGGGGATGGTCATGACGTCACGAAGCAAGCCGTCAACCCGAAATCGGATCACGACGTCTTCCGCCTGCGGCTCAATGTGAATGTCGCTGGCGCCCTGCCCGACGCCCTCGCGCAGGATCATGTCGACCAGCTTGACGATCGGGGCGTCGTCGTTGTCGTTGACGCCGGCCGCGATTTCGGCTTCGACATCCTGCGGATTGCCGTCGGCAAGATCATGCAGCACGGCCGCCGCGGTGCCGTCGTCGGACAAGCTCCAGACCCGGGCGAGAGCGGCCCGCATGTCTCCTTCAGTGGTAACGGCGACATCGAGTTCGGAGATCCTGAGATGGACCCGGACGTCGTCCAGTGCGAAGACGTTCGTCGGATCGGTGACGGCGACGAGAATGCGGCCGGTTTCGGGATTGCGCCCGATCACCAGTACCCCATTGCGCTCAGCCACGGCCCGGGGAAGCTGACGGGCGAGGTTCAAATCGACCTGCTCGCGCATCGGGTCGATGACGGACAGCTCCAGTGCTGCGGCGAGAGCGACGGCGAGTTGCCGCTCAGTGGCGTAGCCGGCTTCCACTGCGAGCCGGCCGAGGCGCCTTCGCTCGAATCCGCTCTCAGCCTGCGTGGTCAGCAGGTGCTCGACCTGCTCAACCGTGAGGACACCCTGGTCAACCAGCACTTCACCGAGCCGACGACGGCCCACGGGGCGCGTCTGGACCGGAATCTGTTCAGGCGACGCACCGGGTGCCGGTACCAGGAACGAAGAACTCACAGGTACTCATCGGCAGAGTTTGCCCGTAGCAAAAGCGCCTGGCGCCCGCTAGCGAAAGTTAGCCGAGGTTGCCGACCGAGCTGATCACTGGCGAACGCGTGCAGCCGGCGACGCTACTGGTCTTGCGCCATCACCGTGGTCTGCTCGATCCCATTGGCATGGTCTGCGAGATCCCCGCCGCGATCGTTCTGCCCGCCCACCGGCGCACCGCCCAGCACCATGACGGGCCCCACTCCGGTACGCCCGCGCTTGGCCTCGTACATCGACCTGTCGGCAGCCCCGATCAGCGCGGCCGCCGGCGTCTCCGGGTGAGTGGTGACGGCGATGCCGATGCTCGAGCCGACATTGAGCTCCAGCGGCGACCCGAGGTTGGTATTACCGGGCACCAACGCGGGATCGAGCGCGACCGGTCCCGCCAGCACAGAGCGGACTCGGGCTGCGACCCGTACCGCATCTCCGGGCGAGTCGAGTTCAGCGCAAAGGACCACGAACTCGTCGCCGCCCCACCGGCACAGCGTGTCCTGCGGGCGCAGCACCCGCCCGATACGCGCCGACACCGCCGACAGCACGCGGTCGCCCGCCGGGTGGCCGTAATTGTCGTTGACAGCTTTGAACTCGTTCAGGTCGACGAAAAGCAGCCCGACCGGCGAGATGCTCCTGCGCAGCAGTGCCAGGCTGCGGCGCAGCCGGTCGCCGAGGAGCGCCCGGTTAGCCAGGCCGGTCAACGGGTCGGTCAGGGACGTTGCGCGCAGCTCATCGAGGTGTTCGGTGATGTCCCAGCCTTCAAGCAGCAGGCCGCGAACCCGGTCGTCATGAGCCATGTCATGGGCAACGACGGCGATGGTGCGCCAGGTGCCGTTCGTGTGACGAAGCCGAACCTGAAGCTGGCGGCTCCGGCCCCCCGGAGGGAGATCGCGCACCAGGCCCGCGAGCAGCGGACGGTCGGCCGGATGCAGCAGCGCCGTGACCATTGATTCCGCCGGCTCCGTGGCCGATTCCCATCCGAGCGCCCGAGCAGTGCCCGGGTTGGCGTAACGGATCGACAGGTCGTCAGAAACGACGTAGAGCGTGCTCCCTCGATCCACCAATACGTGCGGATCGGCAGCGAATTGTGGATCCGTCACCCAACTCCCCCGTCGGATCGCTTCACTCGCTCAGTCTCCATCAGGGAGACGTCCATGAAGAGCGCCCACTGGGTGCATGGAAGGCTGCGCCAATTGACCCAGCCGACTACTGCACCCGAGCCAGGAAATCCTGACCCGGCGCCGTTTTCCCTAACTGTCCGTATCTTAGAGTCACATTAGGCGTCGCGCTTGGGAAGCTGCCGAAACGTGCCTTCGCTGCCCTGAACAGCCAGAAGCCGGCGGCGTCAGTAGTGACGCGCCGGCTTCAGCTGATAACGGGGTGTGACTATTTAGACCGCCGCAGCGTAATTCTCTGTCGAATTCGCGGTCATCTGGGTGGGAATGAGCGGCTGGCGGCGCGAAAGCCGGTCGGCGTACGTCGAACGAGCAGATAGGGCCGCGGCGTAGGCGGCGCGGCGGCTGGCCGCGCGACCAGACTCCGGCTCCTCGACCACGGGGCCCTCGGAGTACTGGGCGGCGATTCCGGTCCGCATGAGAGCGAGCCCCTCAGAACGCATCTGCGAAACGCGTGACTCGGTCACTCCGAGCTCCTCGGCCAGCTCGGATGAGGAACGTCCGTGCAGGAAGTAGCCGCTGACCACGACCTGCAGCCGCTCGGGCAGCAGGTCGAGAGCATCGCGAAGGTAGGCGGCCCGCTCCCGCTCCTCGAGCTGGGTCGACGGGTCGATGTAGACGGTCTCGACGAGGCCGTCAGCCAGCGTGAGGGGATCGCCGTCTTCCTCGCCGCAAGGAGCGTCGAGGGACAGCACGAGCGCACGGTGCACGCGGCCCTGCAGTTCGAAGAGCTCCCGCACCGGGACGCTCATCTCCGCGGCGACCTCATCAGCGGTCGGGGTACGGCCGAGCTTGTTGAGCAGCTGGCTGTGGGCGTCCTCGACGGTGCGAGCAGCAGCACGCAGCGAGCGGGGAGCAAAGTCCAGGGCGCGGGCGGCATCGACGATGGCGCCGCGTACACGCATCGAGACCCAACGCTCGAAGGGGACGCCGCGGTCGGGGTCAAAGCGGTGGGCCGCCTCGACGAGGCCGAGGGTGGCGGCCTGGGCGAGCTCCTCACGGTCGGCATGACGCGGGTAGTGCGCGGCGACCTGGAAGAGGATGTGTTGCACAAGCGGCAGATTGCGCTCGATCAGCTCCGTGACCTCCGGACGGCTCAGCCGGCCGGAAGGGGCGCTGGTACTGGAAGCAGTGGTACTCGCTGTGTCATCTGTTGTGACGGCGGTGGAGTTCAAGGCGGGCTCCTGTGACGACGGGGAAGTCGAGCTGGTGGCGGGACAGCGGACGATCACGCGGCCGGGAGCGTCGTTGCTGGCAGGCCGTGCCGGAGCAGTTGCCGGGAAGCTTTCGCTGTCGGAAGGGTCCTTCTGGTGCGGGCGGCGGGTTTGCTGCTGCACGGGAAGACCTTCCTGGAGTTCGACTGTCTCGACCGGACCTGCATCGGCGGAAAGGTGTCGAATCCTTGATGGCCTTTCAGCACTATCTTTTGTGTGCCGATTTGGGCGGTTATGCCCGAATTATTCGGCTAATACCTCGTCCAGGGGCCTCTAGATAGTCACTTAGAACTAGTCCTGGGTTACCCTCAGTTACCCGATCGGCGGCAATGCCGGATCGGTTGAGCTCCCGAACGACAGACCACTCTCCCGGCTGACACCCAGTTGGGCGTACCGCGAGCTCGCTTTGCTCGCGTCAGGAACAGGGGCGTCCGCGTCAGTCGCGGGTCAGCTTGCGGTAGGTCACCCGATGCGGACGGGCGGCTTCCTGGCCGAGCCTGGCGACCTTGTTGGCTTCGTAGTCCGCGAAATTGCCCTCGAACCAGAACCACTTGGCCGGGTCCTGGTCGTCACCCTCCCAGGCCAGGATGTGCGTGGCCACCCGGTCAAGGAACCACCGGTCATGGCTGATCACGACGGCGCACCCGGGGAATTCCAGGAGGGCGTCCTCCAGCGACCGCAGGGTCTCGACATCGAGGTCGTTGGTGGGCTCGTCCAGCAGCAGCAGGTTGCCACCGCGCTTGAGGGTCAGTGCGAGGTTGAGCCGATTGCGCTCGCCGCCGGACAGCACTCCCACCGGCTTCTGCTGGTCGGGACCCTTGAAGCCGAACGAGGAGACGTACGCCCGGCTCGGCATCTCGGTCTTTCCCACGATGATGTAATTCAGCCCGTCGGAGACGATTTCCCAGACGTTCTTGTCGGGATCCAGCGACGACCGGCTCTGGTCCACGTAGGCAATGTCGACCGTCGGCCCGATCAGCAGCTTGCCGGCGTCAGGCTGCTGCTGACCGACGAGCATTGAAAAGAGCGTGGTCTTTCCGACCCCGTTGGGCCCGATCACACCCACGATGCCGCCGCGGGGCAGGTTGAACGACAGGTCGTGAATCAGCTGGCGGTCGCCGAAGCCCTTGTCGAGGCCGAAGCCCTCGATCACTTGACTGCCGAGCCGCGGACCGACCGGAATGTGGATCTCTTCCCAGTCCATGGGCCGGGTGCGGTCGGCCTCGGCCGCGAGCTCCTCGTAACGGGCCACCCGGGACTTGCTTTTGGATTGGCGCGCCTTCGGATTCGACCGGACCCACTCCAGCTCCTGGGCCAGCGCACGCTGACGCTTGAGGTCTTTGTTGCCTTCGACCTTGAGCCGGGACTGCTTGGTCTCCAGGTACGTGGAGTAATTGCCCTCGTACGGGTAGGCCCGGCCGCGGTCGAGCTCAAGAATCCACTCCGCCACGTTGTCCAGGAAGTACCGGTCGTGCGTCACAGCCAAGACGGCGCCGGGGTATTTGGCCAGATGCTGCTCGAGCCAGGCGACGGATTCGGCATCGAGATGGTTGGTCGGCTCATCAAGCAGCAGGAGGTCGGGCTGCTCCAGCAGCAGCTTGCAGAGTGCGACCCGGCGCCGCTCACCTCCCGAAAGCACCGTGACATCGGCATCCCCTGGGGGAAGGCGCAGCGCATCCATCGCCTGGTCGAGGCGTGAATCGAGCTCCCAGGCGTCGTGCGCCTCGATGACGTCGATCAGCTCGGACTGGCGCGCCAGCAACGTGTCGAAGTCGGCGTCCGGCGCCGCCATCTTCTCGTTGATCTCTTCGTACTCGGCGAGCACCTGCCGGGTCTCGGCGACGGCGGCTTCGACATTGCCACGGACGTCTTTGGTCTCGTCGAGCGGCGGCTCCTGCAGCAGGATGCCCACCGTGTAGCCCGGGCTGAAGATGGCGTCACCGTTGGACGGCTGCTCCATCCCCGCCATCATTTTCAGGACAGTGGACTTGCCGGCGCCGTTAGGACCGACGACACCGATCTTGGCGCCGGGGATGAACGCCAGCGTCACGTCGTCGAGGATCACTTTGTCGCCGAGTGCCTTGCGCACTTTGCGCATCTGGAAGATGTACTGCGCCATGACCCCAGCCTATGGGCGCTACGCCAGGGCAGGCTCCGGCTCGGGTGCGTCCGCTTCGGTCGGCTGCTCCTGCGGGTCAGATGTGGGCGCATCATTGACGGCTGCCGGACGCCGCTTGACGCTCGCCGCCGACTTCGAAAGGTCGGGACCCACCGAGTCGGCCTCGACCTCATAAGTGGTGTGGCGTACCCCCTGCTGGTCGTCATAGGAGCCCTGGCGCAGCTTGCCTACCACCACCACGCGGTCGCCCTTCTCCAGGGTCAGGACCACATTCTCGGCCAGCCGCCGCCAGCAGATCACGTCCATGAAGACGGTCGCACCATCACGCCACTGGTTGTCCGACCGGTCAAACGTCCGCGAGGTGCTGGCCACCCGGATCCGGGCCCACGTATCCCCGACCTTGGTGGCGCCCGACTTGGGTGCTGAGGTCAGGTTGCCGGACATCGTCAGGTAGGTCTCGCCGCTCATGTTTGCTCCAAAGGGATCGTCGGCACGAACGAGTTGCGCGTGCCTTTGTGACGATGGCCCGCGGCGGCGGGCGCGAGGAACCAGCCGAAAAATCTGTGGATAAGCCTGGCCGGTTAGGGCGCGCCCAGGGCGCGCCAGCCGGCGAGTACCGCCGGATCTCCGCTGCATTCGACCGTTTCGATGTCACGACGACCCCAGAGCACCAGCAGCAGATCCTCGGCTCGCCCGGCCATTCCGGCCACTCCTGCAGAGGCGTCGCCCGTCGCCCAACTGCCTCCGGTGTCACGTGCGTTGACGACCAGCTGACCGGCCGGTGGATCCTGCCCCCGGTGCAGCCGGCCCAGCAGCACGTCGACGAATTCACCGATCCCGTCGGAGGCCACGACCGGATCGACCGGGGCGAGGCGTGCAGTGGCCAGCTCCGCGTCGACCCTGTGCACGACTGCTTCCTGCGCCTGCCGTCGCCGCCAGAATTGGGCCGTCCGCGGTTGCAGTCCGAATCCCCAGACCGGTTCATCCGGCGGGCAGCCGCGCAGCGCATCAAGCACTTCGACGAGCCCCGCCTCAAGCCACCCGATGGCCTGGTCGGGCGTCAGTTCGGGATCGGGGTCGACTTTGGGCGGCGCGGCAAGCCGCTCGCTGACAATCCGTGCTGACCATCGCCACGTGGTGCCGACGTGGCCGGCCAGCGCGGTGACATCCCAGCCTGGGCAGGCGGCGATCGGAGCACCGCGCGGGCCGGCGCGGACCGCCGCGATCAGAGCCGCTCCTTCTGCGGCCAGCACCTCGACATGGTCGATAGCGGGCTTGCGCCCGACTCCGTCCCCGTCGATGTCAGCCATGCGTGGAGATCCCTCCGTCAACCGGGATGACCGCGCCCGTCAGGTAGGCACCCGCCTGGCTCGCCAGAAAGATCGCGATACCGGCCATGTCACTCGGACGGCCGGCTCGCCCCAGCGGGATCTTGGTGTCAAGGAGGGCGGCCGCGGGCGCGTCATCGAAGACGAACGCCGTCATCTTGCTCTCGAAGAGCCCGGGAGCGATGGCGTTGACGGTGATCCCCGGCGCCAGCTTTGCGGCGAGATTGCGGGTCAGCATGTGCACGGCGGCCTTCGAAGCCGGGTAGGCGTAATTCTCCCAGCCCGGCACCTGGATGCCCTCGATCGAGCCGATCATGATCACGCGCGCCGGGTCGTTGTCCGTCGAGGCCGCTTCCAGCTGTGGCAGCAGCGCCCGGGTCAGGTGAAAGGGTCCCTTGACGTTCGTCGAGAACACCTTGTCGAACGCCGAGTCCGGATACTCCAGGAGCGGCGCGCCCCATGTGGCGCCGGCGTTGTTCACCAACACGTGGAGCTCGGACTCGCGAGCAGCGAACTCTTCCGCCAGCCTTTCGGCGCCGGCTTGAGTAGACAGGTCAGCGGTCAGCGGGGTCGCCCCCAGCTCTGCCGCCGCGGCGTTCAGTTCCGCTTCCTTGCGGCTGCTGATGTAGACCTTGGCGCCCCGGTCAGCAAAACCAGCCGCGATCATGCGACCGATCCCGCGTGACCCGCCCGTCACCAGCACCGTCTTCGCACTCACGTCAAACAGCTCGTCCACGCAGCGGACCGTAACGGATCCGGCGTTGCGACGGGACCCAGACACCAGAGCGAGGTCTGTTAGTGGACGAAGATCTTGAGCAGCAGGTTGAGCGCGCCAAGCAGAGCGCAGACCGCCGTTTCGGCCAGCAGCTCCAGCCCTCGTGCGCCGCCGCGGGCCGCCGCCACCAGCCCCCACATCGCCATTAGCGCGACCGTTGACCACAAAGCGGTGAGCACCGCGGCGTTCACCGAAGCACCGAGGAGGCGGACCAACCCGAAGATCGCGATCGGGAGCAGCGAGCCCCGCAGCATCGACACGTCGCGAAGACCGGTGCGGATGATCGCGCTCCACCCCGGCCGGGTCTTGGTGTGAAGCCGCTCACCGACCACGTCGGCGTACACGTGAGCGAGCCAGTAGAGCACGATCACCAGCGTTCCGGACAAGAAGATTTCGAGGCCGGACTGCCCCTTCTGCCCTTTGGTGGCGAGCACCGCCGCGGCGATGAGGGTGCCGAAGATGGTCGCTGCCGGATCACCGTTCGGCTCCACCTTGGTGGCGATGCGAACAACGAAGCCCAGCCAGCCGGTCGGCATCTCGGCGGCTACCCCGGGGGTCAATTCAGCGGCCACTGCTATCTCCCGCTCGCGCATCTTGTGATCCGGGCACTGGTCCGTAGGTGGCGCGCAGCACGATCTGCAACGCCGTCCTGCGTTCTGGATCCTCCAGCACAGCTCCGAAGATTTCCCGCAGCTGGGTCATGCGGTATCGCACAGTTTGCGGATGGACATGGAGAGCTTCCGCAACCGCGCTGCGGGCGCCGGCATGGGCCAGCCAGGCCAGCAGCGTGATGGCAAGGCGTCCACGAGCGGCTTCCGGCACTGCGTCAAGCGGCGCGAGCAGTCGGGTGCTCAAGCGATCGAGCAGCGCGGGATCTGCGCGCAGGACCAGATCGAGCAGGTGATCGTCGACAAGCACCGGCTCGGACCGCGGCTGCTGCCCGGCCGCCGCTTGGATCGCGGCCAGCGCGTCAGCGGCTGCCAAAGACTGCCGCGCCTCCCGCGGCGCAACGACCAGGCCGACGATCGCAGCTACCCCCGCGAGACGGCGACGCAGCTGGCCCAAGCCGGCTTCCGGGGAGCACGGAACCAGGGCGACCACGTCATCGTCGCGCGGCCAGATCAGCGCTTCCGGCGGCAGCCGCAGCGTTCCCTCAGCGCCCGCCATGAGCACCGCTGCAAGGGTGTCCGGCACGGGCCAGCGGGCCAGAGCGGCGAGCTCCCGGAGCGTGTCATCGTCAATGCCGGCAACGAGCAGCCGCGCGAGCTCGGCGCGTCGACGATCGCGCTCACCCACCCGGGCGGCCTGCTCCTCGGCATAGCCGCGGGCGCTCAGCGCCGACAGCCCATCGATATAGGTGAAGAGCAGATCTGCCAGCTCCACCAGCTCCGACGGCGATGCACCGACCGCCACGGCGTGATGCCCGACGGTCCGCCACGAGACGCGAGCCCCGACCCGGTAGGCAGACAGCAACGCATCGAGACCGCGACCCTCGCGAAGTTCCACCCGCCCCAACTCGATATAGATCGACCTCGGCAGGGTCGGCCTGCCGGGATCTTCGAGCAGGTCGATGAAAGCTGCGAGTGCCCGCTCGACCCCGGTCGTCAGGTTGCGCCCAAACCGCCCCTTGAGGGGCCGCTGATATTCCGCAACCTCGCGACCCACGGCCGAATTGACGTCCGCCGCGAGAGCCGGAAGTACGTTCCGCAGCCGCGAGGCCAAAGCGGCGTAGACCTCACGGTTTTGTTCCACCAGGACAAGCTAGCCCGGCGCCTTCTAAGCTGCCTATGCAGTGAGACGGCAGCGCTGGCGCCTGCTCGTCGCCAACCCCCTGTAGCTCAGCGGATAGAGCGCCCGACTTCTAATCGGACGGTCGCAGGTTCGAGTCCTGCCAGGGGGGCCCTATCGCAGTTTTTTTGTGCCCGCGGCGTGCGTGCTCAGACGTGGATCAGGATTTCGCCGTGCAGCACGCTGATCCAGCCATCGGGATGCGCTGCCCACGCCCGCCAACCGTCGGCCACACGGGCAAGCTCACCCGGCGTCGCTGCTCCCATCGCCAGCAGCTGATGGGCAATTGCCGAGCCCACGATTCGGTCGGCCCACATCCCGCCCCACGCCTCACGGCTATCGGGATCGGCGTAGCACCAGGTGCTGGACGACGCCGTCACCGGATGCTCACCAGTGGCGTGCGCCCACGCGGCGAGCCTTCGACCAGCGTTCGGCTCGCCGCCGTTCGCCCGGGCAGCGATCTGGTAGAGCTCCAGCCATCGATCCAGCTCGGCGCTAGCCGGATACCAGGTGAATCCCGAATAGTCGCCGTCGCGAGCCGCGACCACGCCGCCCTGCCGGCACACCCGAATCATCTCCCGAAGGGCTAACACCGGATCGTGGACGTGCTGAAGCACCTGATGGGCATGCACCACGTCGAAGCTGTCGTCGGCAAATTCAAGCTGGTGGACGTCTCCCACCGCGAAATCGACGTTCGCACAACCCTGTTCCAGCACCTCTGAACGCGTCAATTCCAAAGCGGCCTCAGACGTTTCCAATGCGGTCACGCGTCCGGGTTGAACCAACCTGGCCAGATCTGCGGTGATGGTGCCGGGACCGCTCCCCACATCGAGCAAGGCCGCGCCAGGCTGCAGCATCGGCAGCAGGTAAGCCGCCGAGTTCTCGGCGGTCCGGGTTCGGTGGGATCGCAGGACTGATTCGTGATGACCATGCGTGTAAACGGCGGTGGGCGGTGCGTCGTCAGGCATGCCGCTAAGTTAACAGTCCGTCTCGCTTACTGGAACTACCATCCTAGATAATGGGACGCGAACCTACATGCGTCCGCTCGTCGGGATGGAAGGAAAGCATTTCCCCGGTCTGTCCCATGGGGCGGGATCAGCAGGTATAGTCGAATGTATGTTCGAATATCTCAGCCCGGCGGGCGTCATTGCTGCAGCGCTGATCGCGCCGCCCGGGGCAGAGGTCCTCACAGCCCTCAGCTGCATCGATCCGTTCGCGGTCAGCGACTCCGCCCAGGTCGATCTGCTCGTCGCGTGGGAGCACCAGGCCCGCTGGGTAGCGGCTCGCGCGCAGCCTCTGCTGGTAGCGGTGGGCGGCACCGTCGAAGCACTCGCAGAAGGCAGCGCCCAGAGCGCCGACTCAGTAGACATGCCCTTGCGGGCCGCCCACGCCGAAATCGCCGCAGCGCTGCTCATCAGTGAAGTCAGTGCCTCGGTCAGGCTTGACACCGCCCGCGTCCTCACAGCTGAACTGCCAGCCGTCCTAGCCGCCCTCGCCGCCGGCGAGGTCACGCCCGGCCACGTCAACGCCCTCATCGAAACGACGGAGAATCTGTCCGCCGACAAACGTCAATGGGTGGTCGACAAGGTTCTGCCCGCAGCACGCCGCCAGACCGTCATTCAATTTCGTCGCTGCCTGCGCCGTGCCGTGCTCATTGTCGAGCCCCGCACGGCTGCCACTCGAGCAAAGCAAGCCCACGCCAAACGCGGTCTGGAGTGGTGGGCGCTGCCTGACGGCATGGCCGAACTTCGCCTCATCGCCTCCGCCACCGACGTCATGGCCGTCCACGCCGCCGCTGATCGGGCGGCAAAAAACAATCGTGAAAAGCGAACGCCGGGCGAAGAACACATCTCGCTGGACGCCCTGCGTGCCGACGCCCTCGTCGCGCTTGCCACCGGCCTTGCCGCCGGAGCAGGCCGCCAGGTGCTGGTCAACCTGACCATCGATCTGCCCACCTTGCTGGGAATGCGCGATCGACCAGGTGAGCTCGCCGGCTACGGGCCGATCCCCGCACCCCTCGCCCGCGCATTAGCCGCCGACGGCAGATGGCGAAGACTCGTGCACGACCCCTTCTCCGGCGCCCTGCTCGACCTCGGCCACACCAGCTACAGACCTAGTGCCGGACTCACCCGCTACATCCGAGCCCGCGACCAAACCTGCGCGTTCCCCACCTGTAACCGGGTGGCCCTGAGCTCCGACCTCGACCACACCCGGCCCTACCAGCCCGACGACCCGGCCGGCGGCCGAACCGACCGCAATAATCTCGGTCCGCTGTGCGAGTCCCACCACCGTCTCAAACACGAAACCAACTGGACCCTCACACGCGACCCCGACACGGGGCTGGCGACCTGGTCCAGTGCGACGGGTCATGAGTACCCGGTCGCTCACGCCGACTACATGGGCTACTCCGACACCGACCTCCCCGAGGAAGCCGACATCTGGTGCGAGGAAACCCCCGAGATTCACCTCGGGTTTCTCCAGATCCCTCAGGCCCGGGCCCATCAGCGACCTGAATCAACCCCCCGATCCCGTCGCACCCTCGTCCCCACTGCCCTATGACGACCTGTATGCCGTCGCCTGATATGTCCTTCGGGACCAACCGGCTGTCGAGTTTGCGACAACCCTCGCTGCCGGCTCTCAGCTGACGCCTAGGATCACCGCATGCCGCACTGGACAACACCTAATCCCCATAGCGCTGACCCGACCGCCGGCGCTGCCAAGGCCATCACGTCGCTGCAGGCCGAGCTCGACAAGTTGTTCGACAAGGCGGCCAGCATCACGTCGACCGAACTCGATGCTCTGGCCGCTCATGTGAAGACGTTCTACTCGGAGTTCGAGGCCCACCTGGCTACGGCCCGCAAGCAGGCTGCCGCCGGATAGTTGGCTCAGGGTTCGGCGACGGGGTTCCGCGACCAAAACGCGTTCATGTCGTCCGAGTCAAGATCGACGGTCCACAGCCGGTCCGCGATGCCTTCGGCGTCGAGCCTGCTGACGTACACGGCTCGGTTGTCGAAGGAGTCACCGCTCGTAGCGTGGACGCCCGTTTCGCGCACCAGCACGATGCTGACTTCATCGTCTGCGTAGACGCAACGACCTTCTTGATGGAAGGTGTCGCCGAAGACGCCGGCGAACTTGACGAGCAGCCCGAAGAGTTCGTCACGCGAATTCGCGGTGCGCCAGGGTCCCGCCCCAGGTCCGTTCTCGACCTTGATATCCGGCGCCAAGGCATCCCACGCGACGGTCGGATCGCCTTTGGCCAGGCCGTCCCACGCAGCCTGCGCGCGCTCGAAGTTTGCATGCGTCATTGCGGCACCCTCCTGATTGGTTGGGAGGATGCTCGCGATCATGCGCGTCACATGTCAACCACGGATGCGCACGTGGATCAGTCGCTCGCTGGCCTACTCGGTCACGTGAGCGTCTGCCAGCTCGAGGACCTCGTCGATGATGGCCAAGCCATGCCGAAGGTCCTGTTCGCTGGTGTTGCAAGGCGGCACCACGTGCATGCGATTGAAATGCGTGAACGGAAAGAGCCCGCGGGCCTTTGACGCGGCGATCAGCTCAGCCATCGGTGCCGCGGCTGGTCCGCTGGCATTGAAGGGAACGAGCGGCTCGCGGGTCTGTGGGTTGCGCACCAGCTCGATCGCCCAGAACATGCCGAGGCCGCGGACCTCGCCGACGCTGGGGTGCTTCGCCGCGATGGCCTCCAGGGCCGGGCGCACCACGTCGTTGCCGACGCGGCGCACGTACTCCAGGGTCCCTTCCTTCTGGAAGGCCTCCATGCTGGCGACGGCGGAGGCGCAAGCGAGCACGTGACCCGAATATGTAAGCCCACCGGGATAGGGCGTGCGCGCGAACGCCTCAGCGATCGGGGTGTTGATCACCACGCCGCCGAGCGGGAGGTAGCCGGAGTTGACGCCCTTCGCGAAAGTGATCAGATCGGGTACGACCCCCCAATGGTCGATGGCGAACCACTCGCCGCAGCGACCGAAGCCGCTCATCACCTCGTCAGCGATGAAGACGATTCCGAACTCGTCGCACAGCGCCCGGACACCCGCGAGGTAGCCGGGCGGAGGCACCAGGATCCCGTTGGTGCCGACGACGGACTCCAGGATGATCGCGGCGATCGTCTGCGGACCCTCGAGCATGATCACGTCGGCCAGATGCTGCAGGGCGCGTTCACTCTCCTGCGCCTCGCTCTCTGCGTGGAAAGCGCTGCGATACGCGTAGGGGCCGAAGAAGTGCACGACGCCCTGAGTCCCCGTGTCGCTCCCCCAGCGGCGCGGCTCCCCCGTCATCGCCATCGCCGAAGCGGTGGCCCCGTGGTAGGAGCGGTAGGTCGAGAGCACTTTCGGGCGGCCGGTGGTCAGGCGAGCCATCCGAACGGCGTGCTCGTTGGCGTCAGCCCCGCCATTGGTGAAGAAGACCCGTTCGAACCCTTCCGGAGCAAAGCCCGCAATCATCTCGGCCGCCTGGCTGCGGCTCGCCTCTGCGAACACCGGCGAGGCCGTGCAGAGCTGATTCGCCTTCTCGGCGATGGCGGCGACGATGGCGGGGTGCTGGTGGCCGAGGTTGAGGTTGACCAGCTGGCTGGAGAAGTCCAGATAGCGCCGACCGTTCTCGTCCCAGAACCAGCTGCCGGCTCCCCCGGCGATCACCATCGGGTCGAGCGTCGCCTGCGCCGACCAGGAGTGGAAAACGTGGTCGCGGTCGTCGAGGTAGACGCGGCTACGCTCGCCGGTCGTTGAGGGGGTCGTCATGGCTTCGCCTTCTGCTCGGGACTCGCGGGGTGACGATCAGACATCGCTTTGCGGGAACCCCAAGTCAACCCTGCTCGAGTCGGCTTCGGGCCACCGGGACGTGACGACCTTGCCGCGCGTGTAGAACTGCATGCCTTCCGGGCCGTACATGTGCAGATCTCCGAAGAGCGAGCCCTTCCAGCCACCGAAGCTGTGCTGGGCGACCGGAACCGGGATCGGCACATTGATACCGATCATTCCAGCCTGGACCTCATGGGTGAAGCGACGGGCCACCCCGCCGTCGCGGGTGAAGATCGCCGCGCCGTTGCCATACGGAGTAGCACCGACGACCTCCATCGCCTGCTCGTAGGTGTCGACCCTCACCACCGAAAGCACGGGCCCGAAGATCTCCTCGATATGAGCCTTGCTGCCGGGTCGCACCCGGTCCAGAAGCGAGGGGCCGAGGTAGAAGCCCGGCCTGGAGGCTGCCGGCTCACGCCCGTCGACCCGTACCTCAGCGCCTTCCGACGGCGCCTCGGCCACATAGCCGGCCACTCGGTCGCGGTGTTGCTCGGTGATCAGTGGGCCCATCTCACTCGCACCGCCGACACCCGTGCCGACCGCGATATTCGGCAGCCGCTGCGCAATCGCATCGACGAGGGCGTCGCCGATCGCGCCGACTGCCACCAC
The DNA here is from genome assembly GCA_963737695.1 of uncultured Actinomycetota bacterium. Lineage (GTDB taxonomy): Bacteria > Actinomycetota > Actinomycetes > Frankiales > Frankiaceae > DATAZK01. The sequence continues at coordinate 502,110 of CAVTTQ010000005.1, read as the reverse complement.
GACCGAAATCGCCATGCAACGTTCGCCGGCAGAGCCGTAGCCGGCAGAGACGGCGGCATCGGCGGCGACATCCAAGTCAGCGTCGGGAAGCACGACCATGTGGTTCTTGGCCCCGCCGAGTGCCTGCACCCGCTTGCCGTGGGAAGTGCCGGTCGCATAGATGTAGCGGGCGATGTCAGTCGACCCGACGAAGCTGATTGCCTGGACATCGGGGTGCTCCAGCAGGCGGTCGACGGCCACCCGGTCACCCTGCACCACGTTGACGACTCCGTCGGGGAGCCCGGCCTGGCGTAGCAGATCGGCGATGAAAAGCGCCGCCGACGGATCGCGCTCAGAAGGCTTGAGGATAAAGGCGTTTCCACACGCGATAGCGGTCGGAATCATCCAGAGCGGGACCATCGCCGGGAAGTTGAACGGCGTGATCCCGGCGACGACACCCAGCGGCTGGCGTAACGAATACACATCGATCCCACCGGACACGCTGTCGGAGTAGCTCCCCTTCAGCAGGTGCCCCAGCCCGCAGGCGAAGTCGACATTGTCGAGTGCCCGTGCGATCTCGCCGTCCGCGTCGGCAGCCGTCTTGCCGTGTTCGCGGGAGATGAGCTCAGCCAGCGCCTTGCGGTTGCCGTCGAGCAGTTCGCGGAAGCGGAACATCACTTGGGTACGCGCAGCCAACGACTTTGCGCTCCACAGCGTAAACGCCCTCTTGGCCGACTCGACAGCAGCGTCGACCTCGTCCACGTTCGCCAGCTCGACCTCAGCCTGCGGCTGGCCGTTGGCCGGATTCCAGACGATTGCCGTGCGGCCGGAGCTCCCCGGCTGATGCTGGCCGTCGGTCCAGTGGCCAATGCGTTCCATCTGCGTACTCCTCAAAGTCTGGCAACCTTCAACGCTATGTGCTAGTACAAAAGGTGTCCAGGGAGGCTTTGTTACATTTCCATGCTGAAACTCATGACCCGCTCCGTGGAAGAACGCAGCCCCAGCGGCATCGCGGGGGCGATCAGCCGGCTGATTCGAAATGGCAAGCTCGAGCGCGGCGCGCGAATGCCGACCGTGCGGGAATTCGCTGCGGCGCTCGGCACGAGTCCGACGACGGTAAGCCAGGCCTGGGCGCTGCTCACCCGGGCCGGACTGATCACCCCGCAGGGACGACGCGGCACGTTCGTCGCCGAGCAGCAATCGCCCCGCGGGGTGTGGCGGGTCCGGCGCACCATGGGCAGCCCGGGCCGACCAGCATTGGACCTTTCCACCGGCACGCCCGACCTGGATCTGCTGCCGGATCTGGCGGCCGCCCTGGCCCGGGTGGTCCCGACCGACCACACCCGTGACTATTACGACGACCCGGTGATCTCCGAGCTGGAAGACAAGCTGCGCGACCGCTGGCCTTATGACCCACCCCAGCTCACGGTGGTCGACGGCGCCATGGATGCGCTCGACCGGCTGGTCCGGGAGCGGGTCCAACTCGGAAGCCGCGTCCTCGTCGAAAACCCGGCCTATCCCCCGTTGCTCGACCTGCTGGAGCTGGCGGGTGCCCAGCTGATCCCGCTGGACCTGGACGAGCACGGTGTGACGCCGGAATCGCTGCGAGCCGGACTGACCCGCGAGCCCGCCGCCATCTTCCTGCAACCGAGAGCCCAAAACCCCACCGGAGCGAGCATGACCGCAGGCCGGGCCAAGCAGCTCGCCGCGCTGCTGAAACGTTCGCCGGCCCTCGTCGTCGAGGACGACCACTGCGGTGACATTGCCCAAGGCCCGGCGATCAGCCTGGGCACTTGGTTGCCGGGTTCGACCGTTCATATCCAGAGCTTCTCCAAGAGCTACGGACCCGACCTGCGCCTGGCCGCGCTGTCCGGCCCGCCCGACCTCATCAGCGCGCTGGTCGACCGCCGGCTGCTCGGTCCCGGATGGTCAAGCCGGCTCTTGCAGGCGACGCTGCTCGAGCTGCTGCGCGATCCGGCCGCACGCTCGGTCGTCGCTCGAGCCCGCGAAACCTATGCAGCAAGGCGGCACGCATTCGTCGAAGCGCTCCAGAAATGCGGGGTCGACGCCCGCGCCGGCGACGGAATCAACACCTGGGTCGCGGTACGCGACGAACAGACCACGCTGCTGGCGATGGCCGCAAACGGGGTCGGCGTCGCGGCCGGCTCACCCTTCACGATCCGGCCGCTCGCCGGCGACCATGTACGCGTCACCTCAGGGCTCATCCGAAACGGGCACCACCGCATCGCAGAACTGTTGGCGGAGTCCACGGCCACCCGCCCCACGAGAGCCGCCAGAGGGCATTAATCACAGGACGTTCCTGCACAAACCTGCCCAAGAAGATGATTGAGTGCCCGGGACGGGTTTTCCGCCTGTCAGACCACACCCCCGTGCGACGGCAACGCCGAGTCCCGCCCTCGTCGCACGGTCCCTACTGCACTTGGGCGGGAGCGGGGGACCCAACCGCCGCGGCGCCGTAGCTCACAGCTCATTTGCTGGGGCACTGACGTCGTAGCACGGGGTGAAGCCGGAGCGATCCGGCCGGGCTGTCCCAGCCCGAATCCGTCAGCTGACCTCGCAGGCGACCGGGAGGCTTCCGCATGTCCTTTTCACTGCTCGGTTTCAGGCGTCGCCGTCGTGTCGTCAAGGCGGGCCTGCTGGCCACCACCGCTGCCGCCGTCACGCTGACCCTCAACGCCTGCTCGCCCAGCCAGTTCGTCTGGTACCCGCTGGCTATCCCTGGTGTCGTCACCCAAGGATTCAGTGCCACCCACCCCGGCGTTGACCTCTACGTTCCCTACGGAACGCGGATCCATGCCGCGACTGCCGGAGTCGTCACCCAAGCCGGCTGGTGGTACGGCTACGGCAATTACACGTGCATCCAGCGCGACGCCGGGTTCAAGAGCTGTTACGCGCACCAGTCGGTGATCTACGCCCACGTGGGCTTGCGAGTGACGCCGGGCCAGACCATCGGACTCGTCGGAGCCACCGGCGATGCCACCGGCCCTCACCTGCACTTCGAGATCTACCGCTTCGGCCGTGCGGTCAACCCGCTGCCCTACCTGCCGTCGCACTAACTCGGGTTGGCATGCTGGGGCCATGACGACCCCGGCACCGAACACCGCGTGGTCAGACGAGCTGCGCTGGACCGATGCGGTCGGTCTGGCGCAGCTCGTCCGCTCCGGTGGCATTTCCCCGGCTGAGCTTGTCGACGCTGCCATCGAACGCCTGCAGGCGCTGGACCCCAAGCTTCAGTTGCTGGTGTCCGAAAGCTTTGACCGCGCGCGCAAAGACGCCACCGGCGAGCTGCCGGACGGTCCTTTCAGGGGTGTGCCTTTCCTGCTGAAAGATGCCGTCCAGCATTCGCTGGGCGACCCGTATGGCCACGGGCTCACTGCACTCAAGGGCGCCACGTGGCGATCGCCGCACGACACCGAGCTGACTCGTCGCTATCGGCGGGCCGGCCTCGTGCTCCTGGGCCGGACCAAGGTGCCGGAGCTGACCATGTCGTCGACCACCGAGCCGCTCGGCTACGGCCCGGCACACAATCCCTGGTCGCTGGACCACTCCCCCGGCGGATCCAGCGGCGGGTCAGCAGCCGCCGTCGCCGCTGGGATCGTGCCGGTGGCCCATGGCAACGACATGGGCGGCTCCATCCGTATCCCCGCATCATGCTGCGGCTTGGTGGGACTCAAACCGAGCCGTGACCGGATGAGCCTGGCGCCCGACCACGGTGAGTACTGGGGCCCCCTGACGTACGAGCACGTGCTCACCCGAACCGTCCGCGACAGCGCAGCCGTACTGGACGCCACGGCGGGATCGGTCCCGGGCGATCTCCATACCGCTCCGGCGCCGAGCCGTCCGTGGCTGGACGAGGTCAGCGTGGATCCCGGCCGGTTGCGGATCGGGGTCGTGATCGACCTGCCCAACGGCGGCCCGGTCGACCCCGAATGCGTGCAGGCTGCACGCAACGTGGCAGACCTCCTCGCAGATCTCGGACACGACGTCGGAGAGCGTCACGGCTCGCGGCTTGCGGATCCATCCGGCCAGCGGTGGCGTGTCGACAATCATCGCTGTCGGGCTCGCGGCCGAAGTCACGCAGTGGGAGCAGCGTCTCGGGATCACGATCGACGACCTCGAGCCCATGCCCGCGGCGATGGTCGCGGCGGGTCGGGCGGCAAGTGCACTTGATTGGGTCCAGGCCGTCGATGCACTGGCCACCTGGAGCCGAAAGATATGCGCGGCAATGGCCGACATCGACGTGCTGGTGAGTCCGACGATGGCCATCCCTCCGCCGCTGCTCGGCACCCTGTCGGGCGACCGCCCGCTGGAGGAGACGATCCCCGGCTGGGCCGCCATGTCGGGCTTCGCGATCCCCTTTGACGTATCAGGCCAGCCGGCCATCTCGCTGCCCCTGCACTGGACGCCGGACGGGCTGCCGATCGGCGTGCAGTTCGTGGCCGCGTACGGCCGCGAAGACCTGCTCTTCCAGCTTTCGGGCCAGCTCGAACGCGCCTGGCCGTGGTCGGGTCGCCGACCACCGATTTAGCCCAGCAACATCATCCGGCGGCGGCTGCAGCTGCCCGGAACTTGTTGCTACGGAACTCCGGATCCGTATCGATCTTGGGAATCACGTACTGACCGATCAAGCGGATGGTTTCGAGCGTCTCCTCGATCGGCGCCGGCCCGATGCCGAAGACGATCTGGTCGATCCCGGTCGCTTCCCAGCGCTTGCACTGGGCGAGGGCCTCGTCCGGGTCGCCCAGGATGACCTGCCCGGTGGCGATGGTCGCTTCGGCCTGCTCCAGCGTGGCCGCCGGAATGAGGTCGGGCCAGTACGGGAGGCCTTCGGGGCGCGGCATCGTGTCGTGGTAGCGGTAGACGTTGCTGATCAGGTAGTTCGGGTTGCAGTCGACGTAGCGCTGACGGGCGACCTGGCCGTCCTCCGCGACGTACGCCGCGATCACGCCGAGCATGTTGTCGTTGACGTAGGCGCCGACTGGCTCGGCGTTAGCGACGGCCTTCTTGTACGGGGTCAGCACCCGCTCGACCTTCTCGACCTCGTCGACCGAAAAGCCCAGCACTCCCAGGCCTTTTCGGCCGGCCATCTCATAGCTGGCCGGGTTGCCGGCGGCGTACCACATCGGGGGGTGCGGCGGGTAGAGCGGCTTGGGGAGGATCTTGCGCGGCGGAAGGCTCCAGTACTTGCCCTCGTACCCCTCGTATGTCTCCTGGGTCCACATCTTGGCGAATTCACCGATGACGTCTTCCCAGATGTCCTTGGTGCCGTTGGTATCGGTCAGGCCGGGCAGGAAGCCAAGGATTTCGTGGCTGCCGGCGCCGCGTCCCGAGCCGAATTCGAAGCGGCCGTTGGAGACGTGGTCGAGGTAGGCGACTCGCTCGGCCAGTTTGGCCGGATGGACGACCTGTGGCAACGGGTTGAAGATGCCCGAGCCCAGGTGGATGCGCTCCGTCGCGTGGGCCAGGTAGCCAAGGACGATGTCGTTGGCGGAGAGGTGGGAGTACTCATCGAGGAAGTGGTGCTCGGTCGCCCAGACGTACTTGAACCCGGCCTTGTCGGCAGCGATGACCGCCTGCAGGTCCTCCATGATCGCGTGGTGCTCGGCCAGCGGGTCCACGGCCCGGCGGCTGGCGGGAACGTAGTTCTGAATGAAGAGCCCGAACTCCACGGGAGTACCTCCGAACGACTGGGTCTGACGCTGGGCCTGAGTGTGACACCGTTCGCCAAAAGCACCGAGAAGTGGTCGCCAAAAGTCATGATCAGTGGCGGTTTCCCGGTGCTTTTGGTACGGGCGACCGCCTAGTGCATCACCGCGTGCGCACCCGCGGGGCGGGGCAGGGCACCGGCAGCAGCGGCGTGCAGCGTGTGCTCGCGGAGACGGCCATTGTCGACGACGAGGCCGGCGGACGCTTCCAGCAGGCGCAGCGTCGTCATGGCGGCATCGCCGAAGGCGTCCGGAGTCGCGGAAGAGAGCGCGAGTACGCCGATGACGCTGCCCGGGCCGGCCGGGCCCACCCCCCGCAGCGGCATCGACAAGAAGGTGGCGAGGTCGGCTTCCGCCGGATCGTCGACCTGCCCGAGGAAGCCCGCCGGGTCGGCGATGCGCAGGGTCAGCTGCTCAGCCGGGAAGGGGACGCCGATATGGCCCGACACGACCTCGGCGGAGCGGCGCAAGAATTCCCGGTAGTGCGATTGGGAGACGCCGCGGGACAAGCTGAGATACGCCGTGTGCTCGCCCACCAGCACCACACCGGCCATCGCACTGTCGACGACGGCGCCGATGACGCCGAGCACACCGGCCACGGTCGATTCCAGGTCGGGACAGGTCGCCGCGAGTGCGGTCATGGAAGCGGCGAGCGAGGTCTGGAAAAGGGTGCGGTCAAACACCTCGCAGGTGCGTTCCATGATGTCGTCGGCGTCGAGCTCGACCGGGTCGGGGTAGAGCCGCGGGCCGCCGCGGGTCTGGAAGGCAGCTGCCAGCACTTCACGCAACGCCTGACCCAGCTCCTCGGCCTGAAAGTCCTTGGTGAGGTAGCGGTCGGCGCCGGCCTGCTCGCCCCAGTAGCGGTCACTCGCCGCGTCGAGCGACGTCAGCAGGATGACCGGGATGTCGGAGGTCGCCCAGTCCTCCTTCAGCAAGCGCGCGGCGACATAGCCCGAGAGCCGGGGCATCTGAACGTCCATCACGATCGCATCAGGCTGCAACAGGTGGGCGGCCTGCACGGCGGCGAGCCCGTCCTCGGCCAGCCCGACGACCTCGAAACCTTCCCGGGTGAGGACGCTCGCGACCACCTTGCGAAGCGTGGGGCTGTCATCCGCCACGACGACGCGCGGGACTGCGCCGTCAGTGTTGAGAGCCGATCCGGTCATGCGAAACCTCCGAGCAGACGGGTAACAGTGCCGAGCAAATCTGAAGCTGAGAAGTCGCTCTTGTGCAGGTAGGCGTCGGCGCCGGCGTCCATCCCGGCGCGGCGGTCGGCCTCGCTGTCGCGACTGGTCATGACGATCACCGGGACGGCCTGCCATCCAGGGGTCGCCCGGACGGTTCGGGTCAGCTCGAGCCCGTCCATCCCGGGCATCTCGACGTCCGTCACGATCAGGTCATAGGGCTGCCCGGTGAGCCGCGCGGCGCCGTCGGTCCCGTCGATGGCCGTATCCACCTCATAACCGGCGCCGGCCAGCAGGCTGCGTTCCAGCTCCCGGACGCCGACGGAGTCTTCAACCACCAGGATTCGCAGCGCTTTAGGAGGATCACCGCCGGAACTGTCATCGGCGGGTGCAGCGGGAATCGCGGGTCGCGGGATCGTCCGGGTGGCGGCATGCGCGACGCTGGCGAGGGTTCGCAGATCGAGCAGGCAGACGATGCTGCCGTCGTCCAGGATGCTGGCCCCCGTAACGGCTGTCGCGATTCCGGCAGCACCGGTGATGCCGCCCACCGCCCCGGCGAGGCTGGCGCCGAGGGTCTGCTGCCCTCCCTCACCGGCGCCGGACAGGAAGAGTCCGAGGTCCGTGACGACAAGGTCGGCTTCGCCCTCGAGCCCGTCGACGGCCCAGGCGAGCGGTCGCCGACCAGCCGTGGTGATGAGGGCGGCACTGGGTTTGCGGACCGCACGTGAGGCCCGGGTGCCGGTGAACGAGCCGAGAACTCCCGCCAGGTCGAGCAGCGGTATCGCGGTGTCTTCACGCATCAGCAGATCGGCGCCCGCGAAGTGGCTCACCGTCGCCGCCGCGGCGCCGCGTAGGGAGCACGTCTCGCTCACCGACGGCAGCGGGATCGCGTAGCGCTCGCCCCCGACCCGGCACAGCAGGCAGCGCAGGATGCCGAGCGAAACCGGGAGCGTCAGCGTGAAGGTCGTCCCCTGGCCCGGCGTACTCGAGACGTCGATCTGCCCGCCGAGACCCTCGACGGTCGCCCGCACGACGTCGAGTCCGACGCCGCGGCCGGAGCTCTCGCTGACGGTCTTGCGAGTGGATAGCGCCGGCGCAAAAATGTGGTCGAGCGGGCTGGACGCTTCGGCGGAAGCAAGTCCGGCCTCGACTGCGGCCGCGTAGACGGCGGCGTGGTCGATTCCCCCTCCGTCGTCAGCGACTTCGATGATCACCGACGCGCCGGACGCACGCGCGCGTACCCAGACGGTGGCGGTCTCAGGCTTGCCGGCCGCTACGCGCACTGCCGGCGGCTCGCAACCGTGGTCGACCGCATTGGTCACCAGATGTCCGAGCGCCTCGCCGACCGTGTCGAGCACCCGCTTGTCGAGTTCGACATCCTCGCCCTCGAGCTCCAACGTCACGAGCTTGCCGGTACGGGTAGCCAGGTCACGAACGAGGCGCGGGAAGCCGGTGACCAGACGAGCAAGCGGCACCATCGCCAGGCTCATTGCCTCGGCGCGTAGCCGGGCCACCCGGGCGGCGTGATCCTCGACGAGTTCCCGCAGCGCCGCAGCGGCGGGTAGCAGTGCTTCGAGCCCACCCGGATGTGTCTGGCCCTTGCGAATGGCCGTGGCGAGCGCCGTAGCAAGCTCGTTCGTGACGCGTTCGACCCGGCGCGCGTCGACCTCGGCTTCGCCGACGGTGTCCAGCAGGTCGTGAATACGAGGGATGGCCACCCGCACCGTCTCGACCGCCGCGATCGGAGCCGGCGCCAATTGCGGAACCGGCGGTGAAGGCGCTGGAGGCTCCGGAGACACCGCTGGCTCTGCAGGCACCGAAGGCCCAGAAGGCACAGAAGGCACCGAAGGCCCGCTCCTCGGCTGCGGAACGGCGGCCGGCTTCCCAGCAAGAACCGAGAGGAGCGCCTCGACGAGTTCGGCGCGCTCCTCGTCGGTGAGGGGCTGGTCCGCCGCCGGCAGGCTTCGGGTCATTCCGTCCGCCGCCGCGAGCAGCAGATCGACTAGCTCCCGCCCTGGGGCAATGCGGCGATCACGGACGGCGGCGAGCAGGTCTTCCGACACGTGAGCGAGCTCGACGACCCCGTTCAGGCCCATCATGCGGGCCGAGCCCTTCAAGGTGTGGGCATCGCGAAACAGTGACGTGAGAGTGCTGCGCGAAGGCGGTCCTGATTCCAGTGTCAGCAACCCGCTGGTGAGCGAAGCAATCCGTTCGCGCGCCTCAGCGGTGAAGGTCGCTACAAGTTCCGGGTTCTCGGTGATGTTCATGTCGGGCTGTCGCGGCTACCGATCACCCAACGCCGGAGAACTGCGCGATGGACGAACGCAGGTCGTCGGCGAGCGAATTGAGCTGTGCGGCAGAGGCCGCGGCGGCGCGGGAACCCGACGCGTATTGGCGGCTGACATCGCTGACCGACGTCATGGCAGCGACCACCTGATCGGATGCTGAGCGCTGCTGCTGGGTGGCGATCGAGATCTCTTTCGCCGCGGTGGTGGTCTCGTCGACCATGCCGGAGATGCGTTCGAGCGCTTCCACGACGCCGCGGGCCAATTCCGAGCCCGCACGGACGTCCTTTGCGCCTTCTTCACTGGCCACGATGGTGGAGTGCGTCTCACCCTGGATCTGGCCAACGATCTCGCGGATCTGACCGGTGGAAAGCTGGGCGCGTTCGGCAAGTTTGCGTACTTCACTGGCGACGACCGCAAAGCCGCGCCCGTGCTCACCGGCGCGGGCCGCTTCGATCGCCGCGTTCAGCGCCAGCAGATTCGTCTGGTCGGAGAGATCGTCGATGACCTCCACGATGCGGCCGATCTCCTGGCTCTTGGCGCCGAGCGAGATCGCCCGGCTGGCGATGGTGTCGACCCGGGCCGCGATGGTGTCCATGGAACGCACCGAGGCGGCCACCGCCTCGCGGCCCTGCTCGGCAAAGAGCAGGGTGTCCGCCGCGTAGTGGGCGACTTGTTCTGCGGTGTCGGCGATCTGAGCAGCAGTGGCGGCAAGCTCCTCGATCGTCGACGTGGTCTCGGCGACGGCGCTGGACTGCTGGGAGGCGCTGACGGCCGAATCCTCAGCGGTCGAGAGCAGGTCGACGGCAGCGGCAGCGATTTGCTCGCCCCCGAGCCTGATCTGGCCCACCAGCGCGCGCAGGTTGACCAGCGTGTTGTTGAACGAATCGGACAGTTGCGCGAGCGCGGGCTCGGCGTCCGAGTGGCCGCCCGGAGGCGTGACGGCCAGGTCACCGGCAGCGGCGCGCTCCAATGCGGCTGACAGTTCGGCGACGGCGGTCGCCAGGCTGTCACGCTGCTCGACGGCGGCCTGGGTCAAGCGATTGGCGACGCCTGCGAGCACAGCTCCAAACGCGGCCATTGCCGGGAAGACGGGCGTCACGAGCAGCAGCAGCCCGGCCGAATCCCGGAGCCCGTGGGCCGCCAACGTCGCCAGCACCAGGCCCGCGCAGGGCAGCAGGGATCCGGGGATGGCATAAGCGGGGGGAAGTGCGATTGCGGCGAAAAGCACCGGAGGCAGGTAGAGCAGCCAGAACGAGCCGGCAACTCCACCCGTCGCAGCGACCACTCCCGTGACAGCGGCGACGTCGGCGAGCAGCAACAGCACGGCAAGCATGGGAGCCCGGCCAAGGGCCGCCTGCGCCGACTTGCCCCCGAGGGCCAGCCAGGTCAGAACGGCGGCGACTCCGGCGCTTACCGCGCTCCAGGCATAGACGCGCCCGAGTTGGATGTCGTGCCCACCGCCGGAGTGACGCAGCACGAGTGCAGCCAGCACCGTAAGCACCAGACTTCCCCACGTCGCCAGCCCTGCTGCGCGTGAGAGCCGCCGTGTGGAGTCATCGGACTCCATCCGTGCAGGCTGCATCTGGCCACCTCCCGTTCCGCCGTCTGGACTACTTGTCGGCTTTTCGAAAGCGTCGCTGGAGTGATTCGCCACCCCGGTCCAGAGTCTCAGCGGACTATCAGGCGGCGCCCGCCAACCGGCCCCGCAGCCCGAGCAATCCTGCTGGTGAGAGCACTGCCACCGGAGTCCCGTCAATGACGGTCATGCCGTCGAGGACGGCGGAGGCTTCAGCGGGCACTCCGGGTGGCAGCGGTTCGAGTCCGCTGGAGGGGAGTTGCACCAGATTGAGCGCCGCGTCGACGACAAGGCCGACGATCGCCCGGCCGCCCGCTCCGCCCGTGCCGGCAGCAGCTTGGCCGGTCCCGTCGAGGATGACCAACCGGCCGCCACGAGGGGCGTCAAGGCGCAGCAACGGCCGGAGATCGATGACGGCCAGCACCCGTCCACGAACGTTGGCCAGTCCGGCGACGAAGGCAGGCAGTCCCGGTACGCGGGTGACGGCCGGCAGCCGGACGATCTCACGCACGGCGGCAACCGGGACCCCGTAGGAAGCTCCGGCCAGGCGCACCAACATGACGTCGCCGGAGGTGCTCGACTCCTCTGCCCCGGCGCTCACCCACGTCTTATCGGCGCCGACCGCCCTTGGGTGCAGTCCGACCGCCTGGTGACTTCTTGGCAACGGGTTGGGGCGGAGGCCGCTTGGCTGGCGTGGCTTTCGCTCTTGCCGAAGCGGCCAGCCGCTGGCGGTTCAGCGCGGCGAGGCCACGGGTGGGTGGCACCAGCATGCCCACTGCGATGAATGTCAGGGAGCCCACCAGCAGGAAGGCGGCGCTACGCGCGCTACTCGGAAGGACGTTGTTGCCATCCGCCGTCACCGCGACCAAGGGCAACACCACCGCAAGCCAGCCGATGAACGGCGTGAACGCCGCCAGCCGGGTGCCGGCCATCCAGATCCCCGCGAGGCTCAGCATGGGGTTGGCCACCAATGCGATCAGCAGGCCGACCGAGAGCACCTGACTGATGCCGCCCCCGCTCCCCGACGCCAGCACGTGGGCAGCAGCCCCACCGGGACCACTAGCCGGTGCCGGAGTCGAAAACGGCGAACCCACCGAGTACGGGAGCAGCAAGGCACCGAACAGGCCGAGCATCATGCCCCCGACGAAGAGCACGAAATAGCTCGCCGCCAGAAAGAGCCGCCCCGGCTCGTCCTCCAGCTGCCCCTGCTCGCCCGCCACGCAGCGAGCCTACGGATCCTTACTGAGCCTCAGCACATCTTGCGCGCCGGTCACTTGGCCAGCGCGTCCTGCTCTGCAGCGTCACGAAGGTCAACGAATGCCGGGCCAGGGGCAGCAGCCTGTTCGAGCACGGCGGTGATCTCTGAGCCGACCAGTTCCTCACGGTCCAGCAGCGCATCACGCAGGGCGGCCACGAGATGGCGGTTGGTGGTGAGCAGCTCGTGCGCGACCGCCTTCTGGTCGTCAAGCAGCTGCTCCACCCGCTCCCGGCTGGGAGCGTCGGCCAGCACCTTTCCCACCAGGTCGGTGCTGTTGAACCCGGTGTCCTGCACGGCGGCGAAGGAGACGGAGGACCCCGCCATGCCGGCCGCTCCGACCATCTGGGCAGCCACCTGTGTCGCGTAAGCCAGGTCGCCGGTCGGCCCGGTGGACACGTCGCCGAAGAAGATCTCCTCCGCCGCCTGACCGCCGAAAGCGATCTGGATCATTGCGCGCAGCTCGGCACGTCCCCGGGTGAAGACGTCTTCGCGGTCGCCGTGGGCGAGCATTCCCAACGCCTGCCCACGCTTGATGATGGTCAGCACCTCAAGCCGGCGCTCGGGTGCGACGAGCCAGGCCATGGTCGCGTGGCCGGCCTCGTGGGTGGCGATGAGGCGACGCTCGTGGTGGGTGTACTCGACGGGAGCCCCCATGCCGACCTCTGAGGTGAGCCGGGCCATTTCGACGTCCCGCCAGTTCATCTGTTCATCGCCGCGGCGGACCGCGTTGACCAGAGCCTCGTCCATGAGGTGTTCGAGCTTGGCCGGCGACCATCCCGAGGTGACGGCAGCGAGCGCGTCGCGGTGCTCAGGGTCATTGAGCTCCGCACCGTGGGCCCGCTTGATCAGGAAGTGATCGATCAGCTGGCGCCGGGAGGCCTTGGCCGGCAGATCGAAGCTCAGCCGGCGGTCGAAGCGTCCTGGACGCAGCAGGGCGGGGTCCAGCGAGCTGGCCCGGTTGGTCGCGGCAACGATCAGCACGTTGGGCTTGGGCGGGGTCGGCTTCGGCAGCTGACGCTGCGCGGGCAGCACGCGGTTGATCACATCGACGACGGTGCCGGTGACCTTCTGGCCCGTGGTCGGCTCTTCGAAGGACTGCATCTGCACGAGCAGCTCGTTGACGATGCCCTCCGTGCCCCCGGTGACGATGTTGGGGTTACGAATCAGGCCGGCACCCCAGGAGCTGCCGACGTTGAACTCGGACGCCGACATGCCAGACACCCCGTCGCGGGCGCCGGCGATGGCGTCGATCTCCTCGATGAAGCCGATGGCGCCGCCCTCACGTATCGCGGTCTTGCGCAAAGCCTTGAAGTACGAGCGGATCTTGCGGGCGCTGGCGCCGTACATCATCGTCTGGAACGCGGTCGCCGACACGAAGAGGAACGGCACTCCGGCCTCGGCGGCCATGGCCCGGGCCAGGTGCGTCTTGCCGGTGCCGGGAGGCCCTTCGAAGAGCAGTCCCCGGCGCGGCCGGCCGCCCATCTTGTCGGTGTACTCGCGGTGGGACAGGAAGAGGTTCAGCGAGCGCACGACCTCTTCCTTCACCGCGTCGACGCCGACCACGTCGCTGAGGCGCAGGTTGATCTGCTCCGGGCGGTACATGACGTGAGGGGAGCGGCCCATGAGCATCGGCGGGACGATGACGGCGCCAACGATCGCGACCACGATGATGAGCGGGAAGAGCGAGAGCATGCTGACGTGGGGCAGCGCGAAGACGTTGAACGGGCGCCCGTCGATCAGGCGGTACCACAGGAAGATGGCCGGGATCCCGACGATGATGGCGATCTTGAGGAGCAGCTTGCGGCGACGCTTCTCACGGTCAGCGCCGACGTCAGCTCGGCGGGAGGAGAGCACGCCGGCGCTACCTCCGAACGCGAGGTCACCAGTGGCGGCGTTAGCCGAAATGGGTCGGACTTCGGACGCGACAGCAAGATCGCCCGGACCAGCCGGCTTCGCCGACATAGAGCTGCTCATGTGGACCTCCCGTTGACCTCAAGAGTTACCTAAGTAACCAGGTCACGGGGGTTCCCGTAAACAAGTCCACCCGTACGGACCAGCGGCTTAGGCCATCAGGCCCTCAAGTCACGCCTAAAACGGTCGACAACGTCACATTCGGACTCGGTTTAGGAGTCGGTTTACAGGCCTTGGCGCCCGACGAACCGACTACTCGCGGACGCCCGCGAAGATGTCGTTTTCCCTGCCGTCCGGTCCGGTGGGACCGAGATCTCCGCGCACCAGTCGGAAGGTCTCGTGGGCAAACATCGCCCGCCCGCCACCGTCCGCCATCGCATAAAACATGTTGTCGACCTTGATCTGTGACGCGTGCGCGCGCATCGCTGCGACCTTGGCCGGAATCTGATCGGCGGTGTCGATCGACGTGGTCACCAGCTCGTCATCGACGATGAACGAGGGCTCGTCGCCTTCCTCAAAAGGCGTCTCGATGCCGCGGTCGCGCATCGCCTGCATACCCTCCCGGAACTGCGACCTCGGAATGGCCGTGTAGTACAGCTTGGACGGCTGCCAGGTGACTCCGAGACCCGGCTCGTAGCTCGCATCGCCGCAGCGTTCGTACGCCGCGACGGCCACCCGGTGAGCCTGAATGTGGTCGGGATGGCCGTAGCCGCCGTTTTCGTCGTAGGTGATGACGACCTGAGGACGCACCTCACGCATGATCGCGACCAGATCGCGGGTGGCCTCCGCCAGATCGGCCTGCCAGAAGCAATCCGGCCGATCATTGGTGGGCAGCCCCATCATCCCGCTGTCGCGCCAACGTCCCGCGCCGCCGAGAAATCGGTGATCCTGCACCCCGAGCGCCTCGCAGGCGACGGCCAGCTCCTCGATGCGGCGCGGACCCAACTGGTCATCCTGGTCGGCGGCGAGGTGACGCAGCTCGGGCACCACGACCTCGCCCTCCTCCCCCAGCGTGCAGGTGATGAGGGTGACGAGAGCGTGCTCACTTGCGTAGTGAGCCATCGTCCCGCCGGTCGAGATCACCTCGTCGTCGGGATGGGCGTGCACCAGCATCACGCGGTGCGGATGGTCGAGCGGGGTCATGTCGATGGTGTCTCCCAGCGGCTCGACGGCTTCTTCGACGTCAGCAATGAGGTCGCTGAGCTCATCACCCGTCGGAGGGGCAGCAACATCGCTGGGCTCGAAGTCCGGCGTCACGGTCACGTATCCAGCCTAAATATCGGTCCGCAATATTGGTCAGAGGTAATGGATCAGCCGCGGTTACGGGAGCGTGAACGGGTCTTTTCCCGATCCTGCATGGACAGCTGCACCTTGCGTATCCGCACGAACGCAGGAGTCACCTCGACGCATTCATCTTCGCGGCAGAATTCGAGCGCCTGCTCCAGCGAAAGGACCCGGTGCGGGATGAGCCGCTCGAGCTCGTCGCTGGTGGACGAGCGCATGTTGGTGAGCTTCTTTTCCTTGGTCGGATTGACGTCCATGTCGTCCGCGCGCGAATTCTCGCCGACGATCATTCCCTCGTAGACCTCAGTGCCGGGCCCGACGAACATGGTCCCGCGCTCCTGCAGCGAGGTCAGGGCATAGCCGGTGACAGGGCCCTTCCGGTCGGCCACCAGCGAACCTGTCGGACGCAGCCGAACCTCGCCCGCCCAGGGCTCGTAACGCTCGAAGACGTGGTGCAGCAAGCCGGTGCCACGGGTCTCGGTGAGGAACTCGGTACGGAAGCCGATCAGGGCTCTGGCCGGCACCAGGAATTCCAGCCGCACCCAACCCGTGCCGTGGTTGATCATCTGCTCCATGCGCCCCTTGCGCATGCCGAGCAGCTGGGTGACGACGCCAAGGAAGTCCTCCGGCACGTCGACCGTCAGGCGCTCGACAGGCTCGTGCAGCTTGCCGTTGATCTCCCGGGTGACCACCTGCGGCTTGCCGACGGTCAGCTCGAAGCCCTCGCGGCGCATCATTTCGACGAGGATCGCCAGCTGCAGCTCGCCGCGGCCCTGTACCTCCCAGGTGTCGGGACGTTCCGTCGGATCGACGCGCAGGGAGACGTTGCCGACCAGCTCCTGCTCGAGCCGGTTCTTGACCAGCCGGGCGGTGAGCTTCTTACCCGACTGCCCCGACAGGGGTGAGGTGTTGATACCGACGGTCATGGAGATCGACGGGTCGTCGACATGGATGACGGGCAACGCCACCGGGTTTTCCAGGTCGGCGAGCGTTTCGCCGATCGTGATCTCGGCGATGCCGGCGATCGCGGCGATGTCTCCCGCCTTGACGACGTCGGTGGGGACGCGGTCCAGGGCCTGGGCGATCAGCAGCTCGGAGATCTTGGCGCGCTCGATGGTGCCGTCGACCCGACACCAGGCGACCTGCTGACCGCGGCGCAGCTCACCTCCGACGACCCGCACGAGTGCGAGCCGGCCGAGATATGGCGAGGCGTCGAGGTTGGTCACCAGAGCCTGCAGCGGGGCGCCGTCCTCATACGTGGGCGCCGGAATCGTGTCGAGCAGCACCTTGAAGAGCGGCTCGAGGTTGTCGGAGTCGGGCATCCCACCGTCTTCGGGACGGTTGGTGGAGGCGCGCCCTGCCTTGGCACTCGCGTAAACGATCGGGAAGTCGATCTGGTGCTCGTCGGCGTCGAGGTCGAGGAAGAGCTCGTAGGTCTCATCGACGACCTCGGCGATACGGGCGTCGGGACGGTCGACCTTGTTGATGACGAGGACGACGGGCAGCTTGGATTCCAGCGCCTTGCGCAGCACGAACCGGGTCTGCGGGAGCGGGCCCTCGCTGGCATCGACCAGCAGCAGCACTCCATCGACCATGGACAGGCCGCGCTCGACCTCACCGCCGAAGTCAGCGTGACCGGGCGTGTCGACGACGTTGAGCGTGACCCCATCGTCGCCGGTGCCGTAGCGGATCGCCATATTCTTGGCGAGGATGGTGATGCCCTTTTCGCGCTCGAGGTCCATGGAATCCATGACCCGTTCAGCGACGTCTTGACCTACCCGGAAAGCACCGGATTGCCAGAGCATGGCATCGACCAGAGTCGTCTTTCCGTGGTCGACGTGGGCGATGATGGCGAGGTTACGAAGGTCAGAACGCGAAGGCACGTAAGTCAACGGTACGGGAACTCGCTGCGGAGGGCGTGAAACTGATGGTCAGGGAGCTGCCGCCGGGCGTCGAGCCTTCCCTGCAGAGCGATTTTCCGGCCCCTCCGGGTGGCGATTCGTCGGCTTCGGGCGACGAAACGGGAGTGGGCCAGGAGCTTCCTGTCGATCCGATCAGGGAGCAGATCACCCGTGATCTCGACAGCAATGTGCTGCTCCAATACGGCTTTTCCAAGGCCGCCAGAATGTCGCGAGCCGGTCAGCTCGCCGACGCGGCCAAGGAATACGCGAAGCTCAGCGGGGCCACCGAAAAGCCGGGGCTGCGGGCGCTGGCATTCGTCCTGCAGGCCGAGATGCTGCTGCGCGATCCGCCGACCGTGCTCGACACCCAGACCGCCCGAGCGGCCCTTGAGCAGGCGCAGCAGCTGGGAGCGCCGGTGTACGAGTGGACCTTCACGCTCGGCATGCTGGCGCTTCGCGAGGACCGGTTGACCGACGCCCGCGAACTCTTCATGAAGAGCTACGTGGCAGATCACCAGCCGCAGGAGGCCGCGGCCTACCTGGCCGTCGTTGAAGCCAAGCTCGGCGCGTCGACTGTCGGACGGCAGTGGCTGGCTCTTGCCCGCGAGGAGGGCCCGACGTGGCGCTCACCGGAAGCCGAGATCGCCCTGCGCGATCCGGCTGATCCGCCGAAGGCACTGCGCGAGGCCGCCCGCGAGCACCCCGACGAATTCTGGCTTCGGCTGGCACTCGCCCGCGAGCTGACGACTGCGGGGCGCCATGACGAGCTGGTCGAGGTGACCCGAAGCATCGCCGCCGACCCCAGCGTGCCCGAGCGATTCCAGGCGGTGGCGGCCGTCGGTGCCGCGCGCACCCTGCTGCTCTACGCCGGAGACGAGCGGATCGGCGAGGCCATGAAACTTGCCATGCAGGCCCGCGCACTCTCCCCGAAATCAATTGGTGTCTGGGAGGTGATCGGGCTCGGCTACTGCCGGCAGGGCCGGTATCGCCGCGCCATGGGCACGGCCCGCCGGGTCATTCGTGTGGATCCGGAGTCGGCAACGCCCTACTACGTACGTGCGTGGGCTCTGGCCGCGCGCGGAAACGGGCAGCGGGCCCGGGCATCGTTGGAGCAAGGCATCTCGCGAGATCCGCAGTGGCCACTTCGTGACCGGGCGACAGAAGCGGTTACGGATTGCCGATAGGTGATCAATGAGAGTCCGCCGTATCGCGCTTGCTTTGAGCGCCGGCATCGCCGTCGCCGCCCCGCTCGCCGGCTGCGTGCCCGCACCTGCCCCGGCGAAACCGACGCCCAAGCCGAGCGCCGCAGCGCCCTCAACCTGCTCGATCTTTCCGAGCACGAACGTGTGGCATGCGGACATCTCCAAGCTTGCGGTGAATGTTCACAGCACCGCCTGGCTCGCCTCCGCTTCTGCTGGGAGCACGCTGCTGCACCCGGACTTCGGCGGCCCGTACGGCATCCCTGTGACGACCGTGGCCGGCACGCACCCCAAGGTCTCCGTGAGCTTTGACTATGCGGACGAGAGCGATCGCGTCGGCTACCCGCTGGGGTCGGACACGGTGCTCGAGGGCGGCAGCGACAAGCACGCCATCGTCTTCGACCGCGACAATTGCAAGCTCTACGAGACGTGGGACACCGCCGACACTGCTCGCGGCTGGACTGCCGGCAGCGGCGCCGTTTGGGACCTTCGTTCCAACGCCCTGCGTCCCGACGGGTGGACGTCAGCCGATGCAGCCGGGCTGCCGATCCTGCCTGGCTTGCTCACCTACAGCGAGGTGGAGAGCGGGACGATCAACCACGCGGTGCGCTTCACGCTCCAACGCACTGACACAACCCACGTCTGGCCCGCGCGACACGACGCAGGATCGGCCAGCAACGGCAACCTTCCCCCGATGGGAGCCCGGTTCCGGCTGAAGGCCAACTACCCGCTCACCGGACTGCGCCCTGACACCGTTGCGATCTTGAAGGCGTTCAAGAAGTACGGGCTGATCCTGGCCGACAACGGCAGCAACTTCTACTTCCAGGGTGCGCAGGACAACCGCTGGCCTGATGCCTTGCTCGACCAGCTCAAGCAGATACCGGCCAGTGCTTTCGAAGCAGTCGATGAGAGCGGGCTGCAGGTGTCCGCGAACTCGGGTCAGGCGAAGTAAGGAGTGTGAGTCAGCCCATCGACTTTTTCGACAGGAGCTGGACCAGCGGCCAGTCGGCCTCGATCCAGGCGACGGCGTCCAGCTCGTAAGGTCCGAGCCAGCGCACCGCACTGTGCTCACGCAAGGCCAGGCGACCGCCGGTAATGCGTGCGCGATACACGCGAAGTCGCCCGATCGGGATGGGGACTTCGCCCACCAGCCCCTCTGCGTCGATGTCGATATTCAGCTCTTCCTGGCATTCACGGATCAGGGCGGCGATGGGCGTCTCCTCCTCTTCGACCTTGCCGCCCGGAAACTCCCACAGCCCGGCATAGCTGCGCGGTGCCCTGCGCTGGGCCGCCAGCAAGCGGTTGGCATCGTCGAAGATGGCCGCACCGACAACGAGCACGTCCGGCCCGAATCCAGCTGACATTGTGGGCCCGGATCCAGCTGACATGCTCATGAGCATGCCAAGACCTGCTGCTCTTACGTCCGACCAGGTCGCCGCCGGGCTGACCGCACTTGCTGGCTGGACCGGTGACACGACCGCGCTGCACCGAACGGTGGAGTGCGCGAGCTTCCCGGCGGCGATCGCCGTGGTCGACGCCGTCGCGCTCGCGGCAGAAGCCGCCGACCATCATCCAGACATCGACATCCGCTGGCGGACGCTGCACTTCACGCTCAGCACGCACGACGCGGGCGGGGTCACCGAGCTCGACTTCGCACTGGCGCGGGAGATCGACGCAGCCGCGTCACCGCGCCTTCGCTAGCTCGGTTACCGTGCGGAGCATGGTTGACGACTCGATTCGACGGTTGGGTAACTCAGGGCTCGCCGTGTCGCGGGTGGGCATCGGCTGCAACAACTTCGGGATGCGCATCGATCTGGAAGCAAGCCGGCCGGTCGTCGCCGCCGCTCTCGACGCCGGCATCACCTTGTTCGACACCTCCGACAGCTACGGCGCCTCGGAGGAGATCCTCGGGGAACTGCTGACCGGCAAGCGCGACGACGTCATTCTGGCCACCAAGTTCGGCTCCGGGCTCCGCGGTGCCGTCGGCGCCGATTGGGACGCCCGCGGTTCGCGCCGCTACATCCGGCGAGCCGTCGAGCGCTCGCTGCGCCGTCTGCGTACCGACTACATCGACCTCTACCAGCTGCACCGGCCCGACCCGCTGACTCCCATCGAGGAGACCCTCGCGGCGCTCACCGAGCTGGTCCAGGAAGGCAAGGTGCGCTACCTCGGCAGCTCGAACTTCACCGGCTTCCAGGTGGCTCACGCGGAGTGGACCGCCCGTACCCGCGGCTACGAGCGCTTCATTTCGGTGCAGAACGAATACAGCCTCCTCGACCGTGAGATCGAGGCCGACGTCGTCCCCGCATCGCTCGAGTACGGGATCGGCGTGCTGCCCTACTTCCCGCTCGCCAGCGGCGTCCTCACCGGCAAATACAAGCGGGGCGCGGAGGTGCCCGAGAACAGCCGGCTGGTCGCCTGGGGCATGACCGGCACGCTCACTGACGCACGGTTCGACGTCGTCGAGGCCCTGCAGTCCTATGCGAATGAGCGGAGCCTCTCGCTGCTGGATGTGGCGATCGGAGCCTTGGCGGCCCAGCCAGGAGTCAGCTCCGTGATCGCGGGGGCGACGACCCCCCAGCAGGTCAAGGAAAACGTCGCGGCGGCCGAATGGATCCCGACGACGCAGGACCTGGCGGAATTGGACAAGATCGTGCCGAGCCGGCGTCCCTGACACCGCCGGTGCCCACCGAGGCGGGATACCCCGCGATGATCACACCGGTCGATCACATCGAGCCGGTGCCGCGGCGGATCCGGGCGATGCTGGACGGTCGGGTGGTCCTGGACACGACCGATGCGCGCTACCTGTGGGAGTGGCCGAATTACCCGCAGTACTACATCCCGATCGCTGACGTGACGCCGGAATTTCTGGTCGACGAGCACCACAGCCAAACCCTTCGCAGGGGCACCGCACAGCGCTACGGGCTGGCGGTGGGCGACGTCTCACGGCCGGCAGCGCTACGGGTGTACGGCGAGGATTCGCTCAGCGGCCTGCAAGGGCTCGCCCGCTTTGAGTGGGCTGCGCTCGATGCCTGGTTCGAGGAGGACGAGGAGGTCTTCGTTCATCCGCGCAATCCTTATACCCGGGTCGACGCGCTGCGCTCCACGCGTCGGGTGCGGGTCGAGTTGGACGGGGTCGTGCTGGCCGAGTCGGCCTCGCCAATCATGCTTTTCGAGACCGGGCTCCCCACCCGCTTCTACCTCAATCGCACCGAGATCGATTTCTCCAAGCTGGTGCCCACCGAAACGGTGACCGCATGCCCGTACAAAGGCAAGACGACCGGCTACTGGTCGATTCGAGTCGGTGACAATACGTATCCGGATCTGGCCTGGTCGTATGACTTTCCGACCGCGGGACTGCACTCGATCGCGGGCTTGATCTCGTTCTACAACGAGAAGGTCGACATCTTTCTGGACGGGCAACCGCTCCCCCGGCCCGCGACGCACTTCTTCCGCTAGCCGGCCCTCACCCGCACTGGCAGCCAAAAGCGCCGGTCAGGCTGGTGCGCCTGCGTGCCGACGGTCACGTGCCCGACCGCGGCGATGACGACCGCGACGGCTGGCCTCAGCAGGCAGCGCGCTGCCTGCCCCGCCCGCCCTACCTTTTGCCGGCTTGCCGCTTCTCGGCGCGAGCGGCGGCCTCGGCGACGCTCAGATAGCCACTTTGCACGGCAACTCCATCGGCCCGGAGCGTCGATTCGAAAGGATCTTGGCGAATTTCTGCGAATCGTTTCAGCCTGCTGGTCAAGAAGATGTTCGCCTGAACCGGCCCGCCGGCAGGGGCTACGCTCCTGCCGTATGGGGGACACAGTCGAGGACGTTTCTGGTCGGTTGCGCAAGATAGCGGTCGAGCTCGTACGCGATGGCAAGGCGGCAGATGCCGCAGCAGTGCTGGCGGGCATCGGAGCGGTCGAGATGCTGTCGATGTTCGGTGCCGGAGCGGCGCCGGCCGCGGCGGGTCCGCAGACCGCGCTGGTTCCCGTTTATTGACTGGCGCATCGGCGCGAACGTAGAGCCGCCGCGGCCGCCATTGCCAGCGTGCCCGAGATCGACGTATCCACCAGCGCCCTCCCTGACACGGCTACCCCGGTCAAGCCTTTGGCCGCGAACGGCCTGGCTGACGACGGCGATCCGAACTCAAATCGGGCCCAGCTGATCCGCCTGATCCGCGAGCTGGAGCCGGGTCACCGCCTGAGGGACGACGGCGACAAGGTGGTGCTCGATGTCGTGCGCCAATTGATCTTTCACACCGTTTGGCTGGCTGAAGAACTACGCGTTGCCCAGGAAGAAATCGACCGTCTCAACGAAGGCCGCTAAGAGCTCAATGGGGTGGGTCGGCGCCTCAGCTGACCGGAATCGAATCAGTTTCCTGGTCCACCAGATGCCCCCGCGATGAAGGGCTACGCTCCGGCTCTATGGGGGACACCGTCGATGACGTTTCTGGTCGGTTGCGCAAGATAGCCGTAGATCTCGTACGCACCGGCAAGGCGGCAGATGCCGCAGCGGTACTGGCTGCCATCGGAGCGGTCGAGATGCTGTCGATGTTCGCTGACGACGGCGCCGCTGCCGAGCCGGCTGGGGCACCTTCGGAGTCATCCGGCTATTGACTGACCCATCGGCGTGAACGCAGGGCGGCCGCCGCCACCATCGCCGGTGTGCATCAGGACGCCGACCCGAACAGCGCGAATCGGGCTCACCTGATCCGCCTCGTCGGCGAGCTCGATCCCGGTCATCGGCTGACCGATGCCGACGTCTCGCTCGTGCGCCAATTGATCTTTCACACCGTCTGGCTGGCCGGCGAGATGAACGTCGCTCAAGAGGAGATCGACCGGCTCAACGGCGGCGTCTGACGCCCACAGTCGTGATCACTATGTGTTTTCGACTTATTACTGTGCGTTGTGTTAGTTGGGGTTGTAGAGCCGCTCCCGAGAACGAGATGCTGGCTCTCGGCCCGGTCGCCGGTCGAGCAGAGATCGGCGGCGGCGCGCCAGCAGTCCCCGCACGGGCATCCGCCAGTTCAAAGGCCCGTGCGGGGACCACCATGCTCAGCTTTCGGTGACGGCTCCGGCGGGGGCAGTGATGGCGACATGTTTGCCATAGCCGGTGAAGGTCAGGGTGCCGGCGCCGTCCTTGCTGTTTGCCGTATCCACCACCTTCAACGGATACGGCTTGCCGGTCGCGGCAACAAATAATTGCGACCCGTCAGCCTGGCTGACAATGACCACTTTCTGCCCATTCAGCTTGCCGGTGGCGACTTTTTGTTCAATCGTCGAACTGCGTTGACTCGGGTCCGCCAAGTCCTTGGAGAATGCCGCCAGGGTGAACGAGTCGAAGTCAGAACTCGACGGAACCTTCACCCACCGGTTAGCAATCTTCGCAGCGGCAGCCGCGGAAGCGCCTTGCTGCTCATAGAAGGCGGCGGTCGTGTTGATGTAGTCGGCCCCACCCACCGCGACGATATTGACGCGACTGCCGGCAATAGTGACCGTGCCACTGGTGGCATCGTTCTGGAGCTGAAGGTCGACACCTACCGGCTTCTTGGTCGACGAATCGGTCTCCGTCCCAGCGAGATGAGCTGCCCCGGCGGCACCTAACGCGGCCGCAGCATCTTTGACGACCTCTGGGCCCGTCTTTTTCGCTTCCCCATTGCCCGAGGAGCCTGAACTGCCACAGCCACTCAAAGCCACCGCCACGACAACCACACCAGGGATGAAACTGAGACGGGAATTGACACGCATTGAGCAATACCTCCGGAGCCGTTTGCTGAAAGGGCGTTTTATAGGCGGGCGCGCGACTTGGTCCTTCCAGCCCACGGGAAAACTAAACCAATACCTGCACATTGAAACGAACTCAGCGAGTTGACCGGTGACACGCCGGTGCAAACCGGTCGACTCGCGATTTGGAGCCCGAAGGGGGCCGCAATCAGACGTTGAAGCGGAACTCCACGACGTCTCCGTCGCGCATGACGTAATCCTTGCCTTCGATACGCGCCTTGCCGGCAGCCCGCGCAGCGACGATCGAACCGGCCTCGACCAGCTCGTCGAAAGAGACGATCTCCGCCTTGATGAAGCCGCGCTGAAAGTCGGTGTGGATCACGCCGGCGGCCTCGGGAGCGGTGGCACCCTTGCGGATGGTCCAGGCCCGGGTCTCTTTGGGGCCCGCGGTGAGGTACGTCTGCAGGCCGAGCGTCTGGAAGCCGACCCGGGCCAGCTGGTCGAGCCCCGGCTCGGACTGGCCCAACTCCCCCAGCAGCTCACGCGCATCGGCGTCGTCAAGCTCAGCGAGCTCCGCCTCGATCTTGGCGCACAGCACGATCGCCGGCGCAGGGGCCACCGAGGCCATCAGTTCCTTGTGCAGCTGCTCGTTGGACAGATCACCCTCGTCGACGTTGAAGACGTAGATGAAGGGCTTGCTGGTCATCAGCTGCAGGTCACCGAAGGCTTCGGTGTCCAGCTTCGGCGCGGCGCTGATGGGCTGACCCGAATCCAGCACCTCACGCGCCTCCTGGAGCGCTTTGAGCGAAGCCCGCAGCTCCGGCTTCATCCGCGACTCCCGCTCCAGGCGGGGTATGCGCGCATCCACCGTCTGCAGATCAGCCAGGATGAGCTCGGTGTTGATGGTCGCGATGTCGTCCGCCGGGTCGACGCGTCCCTCGACGTGGGTGACGTCGGGATCCTCGAACGCGCGAACCACCTGGCAGATCGCGTCGGCCTCGCGGATGTGGGCCAAGAACTTGTTGCCGAGCCCCTGACCCTCACTCGCCCCGCGAACGATCCCGGCGATGTCGACGAAGCTCACTGTCGCCGCAATGATCTTGGCGCTGTGGAAGATCTCCGCAAGCGTGGCCAACCGCGAATCGGGAACCGCGACCACCCCGACGTTGGGCTCGATGGTCGCGAAGGGGTAGTTGGCGGCCAGTACGTCGTTCTTGGTCAAAGCGTTGAACAGGGTGGACTTGCCCACGTTCGGCAAGCCGACGATGCCGATCGATAGCGCCACGTGGGGTGAGTCTACGGACGCGTAACCGCAGCGCTCACTCTGTGAACACCTCAACCGCCGCGGCGGCAACCACGCTCGAGGCCGACGCACCTGGCTCCGGTTCCGACCCCATCAGTCGCCTGGCCAGCTCCGGGGCGTCGCCCGGGTCCACCGGGTCCACGGGCGAGCCGACGTACTCCAGCACCTGGGCAGTGAGCCGACGCGCGAGCGGTTCTTCCAGACCGGCGTCTCGTGACATGGCCAGCAGGACGATGCGCTCGGCGAGCTCGCCAGTTTCGTCACTGCTCTCAGGGGCCACAACGGCGAGGCTAACGGCCTGCGCCTCCCCGGGATCGGCGACGCACCCGAGTAAGTTTGAGGGGTGGGCATACAGCCGGGTGATCCGATCACGCCACGACCCCGGCCGGCCCCCCGTCCGGCCGGTGGACCGCTGGGCGATCGTCGGGGGCTGACCGCGGCGGGCTGCGCCGTGCTGCTTGCGGTGTTCGGCTTTGTCGGCGCGCTCCTCGACCTCTTGGTCGGACACGACCTGTGGGTGATGTTCGGTATCGGTTTCATCGGGGCAGCCGCCATCTGCGCCCTGCGCTGCCATGCCGAAGACCTGGCGGCCGTCATTGTGCTGCCGCCATTGATCTATCTGGTGATCGCCTTCATCTTCACGATCATCAGCCCCCGCTCGGGCACGCACACCGGCGGCACCCGCCAGTTCATCATCGACCTCGGCGGAGAGCTGGTGTTCAGCGCGCCGATCCTGCTGGCGGCCACCCTGGTCGCACTGGGGATCGCTACCGCGCGAGGCCGG
The DNA here is from genome assembly GCA_963737695.1 of uncultured Actinomycetota bacterium. GTDB lineage: Bacteria > Actinomycetota > Actinomycetes > Frankiales > Frankiaceae > DATAZK01. The sequence goes on along the minus strand of CAVTTQ010000005.1, from coordinate 476,003 downwards.
GCCAGCGCCCGCCGCCGGCAGCGCCAGTATCGGCCACGCCCCGGTCAGGTCCAGACCCGCTAGCGGACCGGTCTCCCTGCGGCCTTGGCTTTCATGTCACGGCGCAACTCCGGGGGAAGCGCGAAGAGCAGCTTCTCCTCAGCTTCCACGTATTCATCGACATCGGCGAATCCGTGCTCAGCCAGAAATCCGAGCACCCCGCCCACCAGTTCATCGGGCACGGAGGCACCTGACGTCAGCCCGACCGTCTCCACGCCGTCGAGCCAGCCCGGATCGATGTCCGAGGCTTGATCCACCAGATGGGAGGCGTGAGCTCCCGCCTCGAGTGCAACCTCGACGAGCCGCACGCTGTTGGACGAATTCGTGGACCCGACGACCAGCACCAGCTGACATTTCGGTGCGATCGACTTCACGGCGGACTGTCGGTTCTGAGTGGCGTAACAGATGTCGTCGCTCGGGGGTCCGGTAAGGGCGGGGAACCGCTCCCGAAGGGCGTTCACGGTGGCCGTCGTCTCATCGACGGACAGCGTGGTCTGGGACAGATACGCCACCCGTTCCGGATCGCGCACCTGCACCGTCGCCGCCTCATCGGTGTTGTCGACCAGGTGGATGTTGTCCGGAGCCTGTCCGGTGGTGCCGACGACCTCTTCGTGCCCGGCGTGGCCGATCAGCACGATGTCGTAATCCTCGGCGGCGAAGCGACGCGCCTCGAGGTGCACCTTCGTGACGAGGGGGCAGGTGGCGTCGATGGTGCGCAACTCACGGCGGGCAGCCGACTCGTGCACGCTGGGCGCCACCCCGTGGGCGGAGAAGACCACGATCGCGCCCTCAGGCACCTCGTCGTTCTCCTGCACGAAGACGGCGCCGAGCTCCTCCAGGCGACGGACGACATGCAGGTTGTGGACGATCTGCCGGCGCACGTAAATGGGCGGCCCGTAGGTCTCGATCGCCCGCTCGACGGTCTGAACGGCTCGATCGACCCCCGCGCAATATCCCCGGGGGCGGGCCAACAGCACTCGTCCCATATCAGCCAGGGTACGGGCTGACCCGCACGGCAACCCCATTCGGGGACGGCGGCTAGGAAGCTTTGTCCAGCAGGTCTGCCGAGCGCGTGGGGGCTGCGCCCTCGGCCGTACGCACCGATACCCGCGACAGGTAGTACCTGGCGAGCAAGCCCAGCCGCAGCACCAGCCGGACCGGCGCCCAACCCAACCCGCGATAGCGATCGGCGAGGTAGCGGTAGGCGCTCGCATGATGCGCGCGCTGCATCGCGACCGGATCCCGGCGCGTCGCATGCCCTCCCGTGTGCTCGACCACGGACGAGGGGACGTAGATGGAGCTCCATCCAGCGCGGGCCAGCCGATCGCAAAGATCGACGTCTTCGAAGTACATAAAATATTGGGGATCAAATCCCCCGACGGCCTCAAACGCCTCCCGCCGCACCAGCAGCGCCGACCCGGAGAGCCATCCACACGGTCCCTCCGCTGGAGCGGCGTCCTCCTTGCGGTAGGCGGCAGTCCACGGATTCGTCGGCCACCACCAGCCCGCCAGAGCGTGACCGATCCCGCGGCCCAGCGAGGGCAACGCCCGGGCGCTGGGGTAGAGCTGGCCGTCCGGCGTGACGATTGCCGGACCAAAGGCGCCGCCCTGAGTCCAACGCTCAGAAGCGCAGATCAGGACGTCCAGAGCACCCGGCTCGCACCAGCGAACATCGGGATTCACGATCAGCAGCCAAGGAGCTGCCGCTGCCTTGGCGCCGACGTTCGCGGCACGCCCGTAACCGACGTTGCCACCGGTCGACACCAGCGAGACCCCCGCTGCATGTGCAGCGGCTTGCGGTACCCCGTCGGAGGACCCGTTGTCAGCCAGCACCACCTCATAGGGGGCGGACGTGGCCGTAGCCAACGACGACAGAAACGTCTCGAGGGAAGGACCTGGCGAGTAGGTGACGACGACGACTCGCAGGAGCGGGCTTCGGGTCACTCCCCGAAGGCGCGGGCGTAACTCGCCAGGTGAGCTTCGGCGCTCGCCGCCCAGGTGAATTCGTGCGCCCGTGCGAGGCCGCGGCGACCGAGGTCATCCCGGCGCGGCGCATCCGAGAGCAGCTCGGCCAGATTCGTCGCGATGGCGGAGGACTCGGGCTCGGTGTAGGCCACCGCATCTCCGCCGACCTCGGGCAGCGAGAGCCGTGGGGTGGTCAATACCGGGACTCCACAGGCCATGGCCTCAAGCACCGGCAGCCCGAAGCCCTCACCATGGCTTGGATAGGCGACGAGTTCGGCGCCTCCGAGGTAGCCAGGAAGATCCTGAAAGCGCAGGTAACCGGGCCTTAGCACCCGAAGGTTAGGCGGCACCTCGGCGATGGCCGCATCGACCTCGTGGTCCCAGCCGGAGCCGCCGGCGAGAACGAGCGCCGGAGGCTCGTCACGCCAATGCACGGCTTCGCTCCAGCCGCGGATCAGGTTAGGAACATTCTTGCGGGGCTCGAGGGCTCCAAGGAACGCGATGTACTGCTGACCGCCGAGGCCAAGACGCAGGCGTACCCGCTCCTTCTCGACGTCTGTGGGCGGGTGAAAGACATTCTGGTCAACGCCGTGATACGCCACGTCGAGCTTGGTGGGATCAGCGTCCAGCACCCGGATGACCTCATCGCGGGTCGCCTTACTCGGCACGATGCAACGCGACGCGCGGCGCAGCGCGGTGCGGGTGGCCGACCGGAAGAACGTGCCTTTCACCGCCGTGTGCATCTCCGGCTCGGTGAAGAACGTCGCGTCGTGGATCGTCACCACGACCGGGCGTCCGACGCGCAGCGGCATCGTGTAATGCGGCGAGTGGACAACGTCGGCCTTGACCTGCTGAGCGACGAGCGCGAGGCCGGTCTGCTCCCAGGCCAGCCGAGCAGGACGGTGTGAAATTGCCGGGGGGCCGGGCACCACGGTGGCCTCTGGAGCGAGCCGGCCATAGCGCTCAGCGTCTGAGCGCTGGCACACCACAGCGAGGTTCGCATCCAGCTCTCCGAGAGCTGCGATCAGGCCATCGACATAGCGACCTACGCCGCCACGGTCTGCGGGGACCGCGGTGGCGTCCACGAGCACCCGTGGATCCACGACTCTCCTGACGGCAGTGTTGCCTGGCTACCGCGTCCCACAGTAGCCCGGCAAAGCCAACACGGCGGTATCAACGCGGCTATGTGGACAGGAGCTCACGACAGATGACCCACAGCCGACGTGCGGCCGACTCCCAGGAGAAGTCGCGGCTACGGATGAGACCAGCCTGCGACCAAAGCAAGCGCTCGGTTACGGCGCGATTAACGCCCTGGGCAAGCAGGGACGGATCCCCCCTCGGCGCGACGATCGCGGCGTCGCCGGCTACCTCGACGAGTGCCGGAGCATCGCTCACGACCACCGGGACGCCGTGAGACATGGCTTCCAGAACTGGCAGCCCGAACCCCTCATCCCGGCTCGGCATCACGAGCACGCTCGCCCTGGCGTAGACGGTCGCCAGATCGGCGTCCGACAGCCGGCCGAGCAATCGGGCGCCAGGTGGCACCTTGACGTTGCCCCAGCCGGTCGGGCCCACCAGCAGCAGCGGAAGGTCCGGCCAGTGCGGGTCGTCGAGCGCCTCGGCCGCAACGTCCAAGCCTTTACGGGGTTCAAGCGTGCCCACAGCCAGGACGTACCCAGCTGGCAATGACATGCGCTGCGCGCGCTCTCGGGCGTCCGGGGGAAGCTCGGCCACTGCGGCGCTCGCTCCTTCCCCCACCACCTCAACCCGCCGAAGCGCCAAGTGGTCGGCCAGCGCCGCAGCTACTGCGGCCGTCGGTGTCACGACCACATCGGCGGTCGCTGAGATGCGCCGACCCATATCGCGATGCCAGCGCGCGCCCCGCGGGGTGAGCGTTTCCGGGTGGGTCCAAGGCACCGCGTCGTGAATGGTCACGATCAACGGGCGTCCACGGGCGGGCGGAACCATCGGCGTCGGCGCAAACACGCAATTGACATCTTTGGGCGACGGCCCGACCCCCCGGCGCCAGAGCTCCGCGAGCAATGGCTGGCGAAAACGGCCGAGGCGGGCGGCTCCCGAAACCTGCCATTGCGTGATCGACTCACCGTTTTCGGCGGTCAACGCCAGCGCCTTCAGCAACTCCTGCGTGTAGCGGCCGGTCCCGCCGGGCACGGGCGCGCGCAATTGCTCCGCGACGACCGCTAGCCGCGCCCGCTCGGTGGAGGCCATGAAGGCATCGTGCCTTGGTTGCGCGCCGTGGTTGCGCAGCGGCTCAGGTTCGCGTGATCTTGATGGTGGCACGTCCGCCGAACCAGGCGGTGAGGTAGCGGAACGGCTGGAACGATTCTTGCGTCACCCCTCGGGCCCGGCCATCGCCCCACAGCACGAAGCTGATCGAGGCCGTCTGGCCCGGAGCCACGGAGTTCGCGCCCGGCGCATCTGCAGTCAACAGCCCCACCCGGGCATCGGACAGCCATCCCCAACCCACCGAAGGCGAGCTGCGGAACTGCGGAAGGTCCGTGCCGAGCTGAGTCGCGCTGTCGATCGGCCAGCTGCTGGTCCCGTCATTGCGCCACCGCAGGGTCACGAAGGCGTATCCGTTCGCCGGCATGGTGATCGCACTCGGGCCGGCGATCAACGTTGCGGCGTATGCGGGCTTCGGGGGTGGTGCGGTCGCCGTCCCGCCATTGGTGATGGTCCACCAATTCGAGCGGAGTCCATCGGCGTAAGTGCCGAAGGGGCGGGCGAAGTAGATGCTGTCGCCAGTCGTGGTCACCGACGTCGGATGACCCGTCGCGTTGACACCTTCCAGCACGACCGTGTTGATCCGACCGCCCCACTGCCCATTGCCATCGCGTGAAGTGACGCGCAGCCGCAGCAGCTTGCCGACTGCCGGAAAGCGCGCCTCCAGCGTGCTCACCGGCAAGGTCGCGGTCCAGGTGTGCATCGGGTTGGCGACCGCTCCGTCCCAGGGGTCGGCCTTGGCCACCAGGTACGGATAGCCCCCGCTGACCGAGTAACCACCGTTCGAGGAGCTGAACTGGGTGAACGCGGGCACGCCGGCGTAGGTACGGATTGAGCCGGCAGTGGCAAGGATCGCGGCGTCCGTCTGCGGGTATTCCACGGGCGTCACGAAGCCGCTCGGCGAACGCAGCCTGGTGCCGCCAAAAGCCTGGCACGCCGAGGAATCGCAGATGTCATACAGGCTCCAGACGCCGGCCGCTGCCCGCTGCTGCGCCGCGTAGGTGCGGGCCGCAATCGCTTGCGCCTGCAGGGCGGCTGGATACCAGGACGGCGACACTTCCTGCGGGACGACGCCGCGCAGATAGTCCTCCATGGTCATGCTCGCCACGTTCACAACGGCGCCGCCGCCGACGGCGAAGCTGGCGACACTGCCGCGGTAGTCGCGCGAGTAGAGCGAGGGGTAGACGACTGAGATCAGGCGGGCGGTGTCACTGAAGCGCACTGGACTGGTGAGGTTGGTTGCTCCGGCGACAGCAACGGGAGACCAGGCGCCCCCCACCTGACGTTGCAGATGCTGGCCGGCCCCATCCGCGATGACCCGCCACATCGTGGCCGGCGCGGTGAGGACGAGCTTGCGGTTGGCACCGTCGGTCACGGTGAGGCCTGCCGCCGGTAAGACGGCCAGGTCCCAGCTGTTGGTCGCGGAAAGCTTCACCCGGATCGCGGTATTGGGGATGACGGTGGCTTGGGTGCCCGGGTAATAGGTGCTCATGATCGTGGCTGCGGAGACCCCGAGCGAGGCAGCCCCCTGCGCGCCCCACTGCGACATGCCGTGGCCGTGGCCCCAGCCGTGACCGGTGAGCGTGAAGACCCCGCTCGCCGGACGGTTGAAGGTGTCGTTCGCGACGACGTTGGCGGCGGTGACTGGCCCGGCACTTGCCGCGGGCGTTGCCACAACACCGATGCCGATGGTGATGCTGATGGGGGCCACCACCAGAGCGAGGCCGGCAGCCAGTAGTCGGCGCATATCGGCAGCTCTCCTCGGGACGAAGGATCTTGCTCGTCGTCCCTACTGCTGTCGGCACATCAGCCGTGATGCAAAGCCGGCGGAGGCAAGCCCTACTTGCGGGAGCGCTTGCGGTGATCCGGCGGCGGCTCCGGCGGCGAGGATTGCACCAGGAACCCGACGACCATCAGCGCGCAGATACCGATGCCGATGAACCAGCCCCACGTCGGGTAACCGAAGATCCTCGCGATGGCCACCGAGCCGACGACGATGAGCGCGAAGAGCAGGACCGTCAGGACGACCGCTACAACACGCTGGCCGGTCACGACCGCTCGAACGTCAGCCGGATGAAGGTGTAATCGAGGTTCTGGCGCTTCCAGTGCACCGGGTGCTGCGAATGCTGCAGATCGCCCAATTCGCCCGACAGTTTCAATCCGAAACCGGCCGCCTGGTCGACCAGGGCATGGATCTCGGCCGGCGAAAAGATGTGCACCTGGGTGCCGTACGCCACCTTGCCTGTGGTGTCGGGCGGCTCGGCATCGAAGTCGGTGGAGACGACGAGCACTCCGCCGGGCCGCAGGATGCGTGCCGACTCGCGAAGGAACCCTTCGACGGGCACGCCGTGTTCGATCACAGACATACAGGTGATGGCACCTACGCTGCCCGCCTCGAGGCCGGTCTCGGTGACATCGCCGTAGCGGAACACGACCCCGTCGCGGCGAACCGGCTTACCGAATTCGAGGTTGATTCCGGTGAGGTGGGTGTAGCCATAAAGCCGCAGCCAGGGCAACACCGGTGAATACCGCGCGCTGCCCGCATCGAGAACCGGCTCCTGACGCGCGGTGGCCTCCAGCACCGTGGCAATGGCGCCGAGAGCATCCCAATTCTTCGGGCGATCATGGTGCAGCGGCAGCCGAAGCCGACGAGCCTCCGCCGTCGCGTCCTGCCACTCGGCGAAGGTCTTCAACACGGCGGTCGGGGGCTGCGGTGACGGCGCCGGACGCGGCTTTCCGCGCCGCCGGTCGATGCTCACCCGGGCCCAGAGCACCCGCTCGGCGACCCGCTTCGCCAGGTCAAGAGCCAAGCCCCCAGGAGCCGCTGCGCGCGCCACGGTAACCCTGCCTTCCTCAGACACATTTCACGACGTTGCAAACGCGATTGCGCAGCTACGGACTTCGCGGCAGGCTACCCATCGTCTGCCCGATTGGCCCGCCTGACAGACCGTTCTTTGGGTAATGCGGCAAAGATCGCGCCGGTGCCGAGATCGGCGATCGTGACCGTGAGCCGCAGTAGCAGCGCGACGACCAGTGCCCCGCTCGTGCCGATGGTCCCTCCCAGGACCGCGACCAGCGCCGGCTCGCGGACGCCCAGACCTGCGGGAGCAATGATGACGACGATGCCGAGCGCGGACGCCGCCGCGTAGCCGCCCACCGACAGTGGCAGCAGCTTCCACCCTCCACCGAGGGAGATGGCGAAGGCGTACGCGGCCAGGCCTTGTGCCACCCAGCCCAGCGCCGCGAGGCCGCCGGCGACGAGTAGTCCCCGCGTAGTCAACGGGTGATCCATCGGAGGCCGCCGCAGGACACGCAGTCCCCAGGCCATCAGCCGGTTGAGCACCGGAGGGCTGGCGATGATCAGGCTCAGCAGCAGGCCGGCGATGACAAGCAACCGCCAGCCATTGCTCGTGACGGCGAACGGCAGCAGCACCCCAGCCACCACCAGCGTGCCCACCAGTCCCAGCCCGATCGAGACGATCGCCGCCGCTGCCGTCCGCGGCCGGGGGACGTTGAAATCGCGGGCCAGCTCCATCTGGGCCAGCACCGGCCAGACACTTCCTGGCAGGTACTTGCCGAGCTGGCCTACGAAATACACCCGGGAGGCGGCCCTGACGGGTAGCGGACTGCCTAGATCAGCAAGCACCCGGCGCCAGGAAAACATCGACAACCACAGCGAGATCAGGACGGCCACGATCGCGAAGATGATCGAGGCCACGGAGATCTTCTTGAGGTCGTCGGCGACCGCCGCGTACTGATCACGTATCTCGAGCACGGCGAAGATGACGACCGCGACCAGGAACGTGTAGCGCACCACGCGGCCGATCAACTTGCGCCGGGGGCTCCGCGGCTTCGGCGGGGTGGTCACCGGTGTCTCGATCAGGCCGTCGGTCGACATCAGGCGGCGACCATCAGCCGGTCGCCGACGCGCCCGCCAGGCGGGCGAGGGTCTCGATGTATTCCGCCCACACGGGATCGGCGGAGATCGGATGAACTCCGGCGCGCAGGGTGGCCAAGACGCCGGGCTCGTAGAGCCGGTGCAATGCGGCGGCTAAAGCCTCAGCGTCTCCGGGGACGACTTCCAGGCCGTCGACCTCGTGGCGCACCGCATCAGCCAGTGAGCCCACTTGGGTGGCCACCACTGGGAGGCCGTGGGCGAAGGCCAGCTCGACGTGCTGAGACGCCGTGCCGCTCCGGTAGGGCAACACCAGCGCATCAACGCTGGAGAACAGCTCAGAGACCTCGTCAGCGGGCACGTAACCGGGCCGGATCTCGACCCTGTCACTCAACCCGTGCGCGTCGACCCGAGCCTGGAACTCCTCGACGGGGCTCCAGAATTCGCCGGCGATGGTCAGGCTGACTTCCGGCGGCCCCATTGCCAGCGCATCGATCAAGACATCCAGGCCCTTGTAATGGCGCACCAGGCCGAAGAAGAGCAGCCGATGGCGAACGTCGTCGGCTTCCTGACCCGCATCAGCCCCGTCGCCGGCCGAACCCTGGAAGAAAGGCGCCATCGCCGCTACCGCGACCGGCTCGAGCGGACGATCGAGAACCTCGCGCGCCAACTCCTGCTCGGACGCTGTGTGGACCAGCACGCCGTCCGCGCGCCGCAACACCGCGCGCACCAGCGGCTTGTCGACGCTGCGGGGCTCATGCGGCAGCACGTTGTGACACAGCACCACGACCGGCACGGTGTGTCCGAGAGCCCGTAGCAGCACCAGGTAAGCCGGCACCTGAACCGGACTCACCAACACCAGGACCACCCAGTCGGCAGCGGTTCGCAGCCGGCGGCCGGTGCGTACCCAGGAATCGGGACGCCGCCAGGAAAGCGGGTAGCTGGTCTGGTCGAAGACAGGCATCTCGGGACGGGTGGAGTCAGCGACCCGCTGCTCCCCCGGATAGAGGCGCTGCGGGTATTGCTCGGACCAGGAGACGAGTTCGACCCCGTAGCCCGCCTCGGCCAGCCGATGCGCAAGCTGCGTCGTGTGTTGGGCAATGCCGCCTTTGTACGGGTGGGTGGGCCCGATGACGGCTACCCGGCTCACTCAGCTGCCTCGCGACCGCACGACAAGGTCGCCGATCAATCCGAGCACCGCGATCTGAAAACCGACGAATAACAGCAGCAAAGTGCTGGTCGTCACGTGCAGGTTGTAGCGGATCAGGTCGTACACCAGCTTGACGACGCCAATGCCCATGATCCACAACGCGAAGGGCATCAGCACCTTCAGCGGGTTGAAGTACATGACCATCCGCAGCACCTGAAGGATGTAGCGGTAGGCGTCGCGGAACGGGTGGAACTTGCTGACACCGGCGCGCTTCGCGTAATCAATCGGCAGGTATTCCACCGCGTGCTGGTTGGACAAGAAGGCCATCGTGATGGTCGTGACGCAACTGAATCCGGGGGGCAGCAGGCGCAGATAAGGCAGCGAGACATCGCGCCGGAAAGCGCGCAGGCCCGAATTCAGGTCAGGAATCGGGGTCGCCGCCAGCGAGCTCGCGATCTTGCGGATGACCCACTTGGCCGGCACCCGGGCCCACTTGTGAGTGCCTTCCTCCGTGGTGCGCGCGCCGACCACCTGATCGATGTCCGGATTGTCATCCAAGAAGCGGACGAACTCCGGAATCCGCTCGTTGGGATACGTCATGTCAGCGTCGGTCCAGACCACGATCTGGCCACGCGCCTCGGTCGTCCCGATACGCCGGGCGGTGCCCGACCCGCCATTGCGGCGAAAGGGCATGAGACGCATCGCCGGAAAGCGCGGCAGGGCGTCGCGCAGGACCTCGAGGGTCGTGTCTGTGGACTTGTCGTCGATGACGAGCAGCTCGTAGGTGTAGCCGCTTTCGATCATTGCGGCGTCGATACGGTCGAGCTCGGTGAGCACGTGGTCCTGCTCGTTGTAGCAGGGCAACACCACGGTCACGTAAGGAGCATTGGGAGCTGCGGGCTGCGGCTCGTCTCCGGGATGGGGCTTCTCCTCGTGCGGTGGAAGAAGGCTCACGGCGGTCACGGTTTCGGGGTCACGTTCATGATCTCCTGTGGCGGCGCTGACAGCGGCACGGGCTGCGAGCGGCGCAGGCTGCGCGGGCATCGTCGCCAATGGTTTCATGCGCAGCGCCCCGGCGCGTCGAGGCGCGCTGGCCTGCGCTGTCTAAGGTGCCCACATGGCCCAATTACGCAGCCAAATCGTCGAATACGCCCGCGCCGTTCGAGAGCTCCGGCCGGGCCACGAGACCTCGGCGCGGGCCTTCGTCGCCGGGCTCCACCATCCGCTGCGTCACGGCCGGCCCATCTGGATCGGCAGCAAGACCGTCCTCGACGGCGCCGACCGCATCACCTTCGCCGAAGGTGCCGCCCTGCGTATCGGCCTAGGTCCTTTCGGACTCACCAGCAGCCATGACGTCTCCGTGGTGCGCGTGCGGCCGGCAGCAAAGCTGCACTGCGCCGGAATCGTCTCGCTGCAGCGCGGGGTCCGGGTCGTCGTCGACAGCGGGACCCTGACCATCGGTCATGCCACGAATGTGAACGGCCTCACCAAAATCCTGGTGGCCCAGGAAGTGACGATCGGCTCCGACTGCACGCTGTCGTGGGACGTCCAGATCCTCGACAACGATTTCCACCGATTGACCGTGGGCGGCGTCGAGCGGCCGATGAGCGCTCCGGTGCGTATTGGCGACCGGGTCTGGATCGGTACCGGGGCGATCGTGCTCAAGGGAGTGACCATCGGAGACGGCGCAGTGGTGGCGGCAGGCGCCGTAGTAGCAGCAGATGTCGCGCCCGCAGCGATCGTGGCCGGGGTGCCGGCCAAGCAGGTGGGCACAGCCGACGCCTGGGTCTAGGCAGCTGCCGCCGGGACCGTAGCGCGATAGACGACGAAGTTCACCGGCACGCTGGTCGCCTGCTTCGGCCGGTGGATGTCGCTCTCCTCCCAGTACGGCAACGAAGTGACCACCCGATCCACGGGCGTCAGCTCGACTCCGGGGATTTCTGGCTTGTCCTGGCCGTGCCAGATGATGAAAACCGGCTGGCCGGGAAATGCCTTGATGAACTTCTCCACGTAGGCCGCGTCCAGGCCGGCCTGATCGGGTAGCAGCACCGAGACCTGGCCTCGCTCGAGCCAGATCGCCGCTCCGAACAGCGATTCGGCATACAGGCAGCAGGCCGGCGAACGTTGCCAGAGAAACACGCCCTGCTTCCCGCCGGCGTCAGCAGCGATCCGGCTACTGATGGCGAAGGAGCCACCGAATTCCTGGTGCTTGCGTAGCGGCCACGACTCCGACAGGAAGAAGGCCAGCAAGCTCACGATCGAGACCATGGCGACCACGCGCAACGCCCACACCCGGCGGCCGGCCAGCCACCCGCTGACCTGGGAAACCCCCGCGGGGCGAGCCACTCGGCGCACCACCGCGGTCAAAGCGACACCGAGCGTCAGAGCGATCAACAGCAGTATCAGCGGGAGGACGGTCGGCAGGTAGCGCCGCGTCCACCACATGAGGCGGGTCGAGTTGTGCGCCTTGTACGCGTACACGGGGAAGATCAGCAGCAGCGGGGTGGTGATCACCCACAGGGCGCCGCCCCAGCGCCGGAGGGCCACCAACGCGACTCCCACCAGCATCAAGGCGAAGCCGGGCAAGCTGATGAACCATGAAAGCCGGTCCATGATCTGCTCGTCGAAGCTGCGCGCGCGCACTCCCCCGAAGAGGGCGTAACTCGCTCCAAACAGCCGCGGACGCAAGAAACCGAGAGCCATCAAACCGGCCGCGAAGACGGTGATCACGGCACCGACCCACACCTGGACCCGGCGGACAGCGGCCCATCTGACGACGCGGGAACCCAACGGGCGCAGCAGGAATCCGATGATCAGCAGGGCGACGATGACCGCGGCCAGCTTGGGCAGCGCGGGTACGCCGTTGATGTGGCTGTAGCGGCCGGCGGCGTTGTAGGAATAGGCCTGCCAGAAGGCGTGCGGAAGCACCACTGCCAGCCCGACCGCGAACCAGGTGGCGCGCCCGTCCCAGCGCCGCGTCGCGATGATCGCGGCCAGCCCGGCGACGCCGAGCAACACCAGCAGGACCCCATCGCCGCGGTCCAGGAATCCGATGCCGGTCAGGACACCGGCCATCCCAGCGGCGGGGCGCCACTTGGTGGTCAGGGCGACCACGACGGCCAGCAGCGACCCGACAAACAACATCTGGGCGCTTATCTCGGAGCTGGGGTACTTCGCCTGCCAGACCTCAAGCATGTTGGTCGCCAGCAGCAGGCCCGCGATCCCGCCGCACGCCAGCCCGGCCGCCTCGGTTCCCCAGGGAGCGCTGGCCACGGCCCGGCGCAGTGCGAGCGCGGCGGCGAGGATCGCCAGAACGCCCAGCAACGGAGCCGTATTGGAGATGCCGCGCTCACCGTCGGCCGAGGTCGAGACGGCCATAAGGGCAGGCCAGAGGTGGTAAAACTGCGGAACTATGACGTCGGAGCCATCGCCGCGCTCCCAGACTCCGGGGAATCTCGCGCCGGGTGAGGTGAGCACCGGGCCGCCGGGAATCCGGCCGTCCAGCGTCGGGTCGATGATCTTGTAGCTGCCGGTGCGCGCGATCGACATCGCGTGGGCGACGTATCCGCCCGGGTCCTTGTCGGTCACCCCGTAGTGAAAGCCCGGGAAGACCATCACGCCCGCGACGATGGCCAGTACGACCACTCCCAGCGAACCGGCGCGATCCAGCTTCACCGACACCGGAGCCCAGCGCCAGCAAGCGGCTACCAGGACGACGACGGCAGCAACGGCCACCCCGAGCGCGGCGCCGAGGGAGAACCAGCTGAGGTCGGCAAGGGCCAGTGCGCTCCACGCGAGCAGCCCCACCGCGAGGACGACCCCGCCGACGACGAACTCGCTGAGATGCACGACGGGACGGACGGAGCGGCCCTCTTCAGCACTCTGACCAGCCTCGACGGGGTCAGCTGCGCCGGATTCGCGAGCCGTGGCGGGGTCGGCCGGCGGATCCCGGGGTGGGGTGGACGGCTGAGGGGCAGAAACCGTCACGGCGCGAGAGTAGTGCGCCTACCTGCCAGTTCGACCGGGTTCATGGCGGGTTTCGGGTCGATTCTTGGTTGGCTGCGGAAACAGCAACGAAGTTTGCTCGCAGGACCGTGAAACGCGGCGCGTCTCGGCGAAACGCCGTAGCGACTTTGAACTCCGTAGCCACTTCCGCAGGCATCAGCCCACACCCGGTCCGGCAGGCAGGCGATTCACAGGTGCGCCACGCCAACGTTTGCGTCGGTCCAGCCGCCGACCTCGCCTAACATCGGGAAATCGACAACGCAACGGACGGCTTGAAGCCCTGGCAGCTCATCCGGCGGGCTCCACTGCCTGTCTGGCTCGTCACGGGACTCTTCGCGATGGTCCTGGTCGGCTGGTCGGTGCTCGCCCCGCTCTACCACGCTGCCGACGAGCCCAATCACGCCGACGCCGTCATGCACATCGAGGAAGGGCTCGGCTGGAGCCGTTCACCCGTCGCGCTGGTCAGCAATCAGGGCATCGGCGCCGTCGCCGCGTCCCCGTTCGGGCGCGTGAGCAACCGTCTCGGAATCACCTACACCCCCATTGCGGCGTCTATGGCCCCCAGCCGCCATGACCGACCGAAATGGCAAGACCTGCAGGCCCCGCCGGGCACCGCCGGCACCGAGCACCAGCAAACGATGCAGCACCCGCCCGGCTACTACTACTACGAAGGTCTCCTCCTAAGGGCGGGCGGTGCTGCCGGTTGGCGTTGGGACATCACCGTCTCCACGATGCGCTTGCTTTCGGCGCTGCTGGTGGTCTGGCTGCCGCTGCTCTCGTGGGCGACGGCCTGGCGCGTGACCGGCAGCCGGCTGGCCGGGATCGCCGCGTCCGTCGTCCCGCTGGGGGTTCCTGAGCTCACGCACGTCGGCGCGACGGTCAACAACGACAATCTGGTCACCCTGGCGGGTGCCGCCGCTTTGCTGGGCGTCGCGGGCGCCATGAGCGGCGACCGCAGCAAATCCACAGCGCTCTGGACCGGGCTCTGGACGGTCGTCGCGCTGTGGGCAAAGGCGTTCGGCTTGGTCCTGGTGCCACTGGTGATAGGGGTCTATGCCGCGCCCTGGATACGCGAGTGGTGGGCCGCTCGTCGCTCCCGCCCGGTCGACCCCGAGCGGCGACGCCGCAGCTGGCTGCCCAACCGACAAACGGGGATCCTGCTGGCGCTGAGCGGCGGCGTGGCGATCGCCCTCGGTTCGTGGTGGTACGTGATCAGCGAGATCCGCTACGGCGCATCCCGGCCGCCCGTCACCGACTTTCCCCCCGGCAAATACCTCGGCAACGCCCCCGGCACCTTTTTTCACTACGCGACGCAAGCCGTGCTTTTGCGGTGGTGGGGATCGTTCGGTTGGTATGAGATCAACCTGCCCTGGCGGCTGGTGGTCGCTGCCTCACTTGTCCTGGCGTTGCTGGCGATCTTTGCGCTGATCCGCTGGCGGGGCCGTCGGTGGGCGCTCCTGCTGCTGCTGTGGCCGACGGCGGCGAGCTACGCGATCGTGGTCGCCCAGGCGACCAGCAACTACCTCTCGACGCACTACGTCAGCGGGCTGTCAGGCCGCTACCTCTTCATCGGGATCAGCGGGGTCGCTGCCCTGGTGGGGGCGGGATGCGGCGCGCTGCCGCCCAAGCTGGCCCGATGGAGCCCGTTGGCGCTACTGCTCGCGGCAATCGGCATGCAGTTGGAGTCGCTGCACCGCGTCGTCGACCATTGGTGGCGACCGGCCGGCGGAACCTTGCGCCAGGCATGGACATCGTTTTCGGCCTGGTCGACCTGGCCGGTGGGTGCGCTCTGGGCCGGAATCGGGCTGCTCGCCTTTTTCTCCCTTGCCGCGCTGATCGCGCTGATCATGGTGGGCGTGCGAGGCGAGGCAGCTGACATCGTCCTGCCACCGAGCGACCCGGCCGCCATCACGATCCCGAACGTCGAACCAGCGGGCCCGACTGCCACCGACGCGCCCCCTGACACCGCGACCGTCACAGAACCGGTGACGAGTCCGCCGGCCGGGTCAGCTCCCCAACCCGCCGAGCCCCCGAAACAAGCGCCGTAGCAGTCGTTCGAACAGACCCGGGGGCGGGCTGGCTTGCGCCTCGGCCAGCTGCGACCTCACCTGCGCCAGCTCCGCGTTGGCCGCGCCGAGGTCGCGTTCCAAGCCGCCCAGCTGGTCGCGCAGCGAGAGCTCCCGAGTCGACGCGGCGCTGAGTGCCAGATCGTGCGTCACCTGGTCTGCCCGGCGTGCTCGGGCCGCCGCCAGGGCAGCCGCCGCCGAAGCATCCTGCTGCTCGATGAGCCGCACGAAGAGTTGGGTGCGGTTGCGCTCCAGCCGGGACAAAAACGCCGAATCCGTGTACGGAGCGAGCAGTTCACGTGCCTTAGGAGTCCAGGGAGCGGCGCTGTCGACGATCACCCCGAGCCCGAAAACGGGTGCCACCAGATGAAGCTCCAGGTCGGGCCGGCCCGCGAGGAAGTCCTCCACTGCCGTCAGCACACCATTGCGTGGGCCCCCTTCGCGGAGCGCGTACGCAAAGGCGCCTTCACCGCGAAAGCCGGACGGCTGCAATTGCTGCTCTCCGGGCACGGCGCCCAACTCGAACGAGTGTGGATGCACGGCATCCGGCGGCAGTCGATCGGGCGCGTAGTACTGATCGCGCCGCGCCGCCGGCCAGCTGACGTCGTTGAGCAGCACGACCGGGAAGGTGTCGCGGCCAGCCGCAGCCTCTGCGATCGCGGCGAGCTCCTGGCTCACGGTCCAGTAATTGTGATCGCCATCGACGAGGTAGACGTCGCTGCACGGCAAGCCTTTGAGCGCCGCTGGGCTGAAGCCGCGGACGATGTCACGCTCCACGTCGCCGGGCGCCGCAACTTCCAGTGCGCCTGGGTCGACGATGGTCAGCCGGCCACCTCCTCCGGCGTGCAGCAGCTCGATCAGCAGCTGACTGGTGACCCCGCTCTCGCTTCCGATTTCGGTGGCGCTGCGCACGGCAGCCAGCTCCAGAACCGGACGCCAGATCTCCCGCAGCTCGGACAGCGAGTGCAGCAGCAGCGGCTGGAGGGTGACCTCGTCTTCGACCTCGGGTTCAGCACTCACAATCGACCACCGATCTCCCGGACGGCGCGGCGCACGGCCCGGCGCGATATCGAGGCAGCCGGGGGCGCGGCATGCTCGACCCGGAGCGGGTCCGGTCGTAGCGCCAGGAAGGCGAACGCGACTTCCACGTCAATCGCGTATGCGCCGGCTGTCAGCATTCCCTGCGTCGCTGGATCGAGCACATAGACGATCTGCGGATCATCGCTGTTGATCTCGAGCAGGTTGGCTTGGATCAGCTGGGCGCCTGCAATCGCGATGTGCGGATCGCCCTGCAGATCGCGAACCTCGACGACGACCGGGTCGACCGTGCTGATCAGGTGAAAGGTCAGCCGCAGCCAGTCGACTCGCAACAGCCCGCGCCGACCATCGGGGTCGATACGAATGCGGCGCACCCCCTCGCCGGCGATCCGGGTGCGTACCAGCGACAGACCGTCGGGTGCCGACCGGGAGAGCGCAGTCTCCTTCGGGCCGGCGTGGAAGTCGCCGCCGGCGTCGACGTAGACCTCGACGGGACCTGCCGCGGCCGGCGGGGAGAGCTCGGCGAGATCCGCGCCGGTCTCCAGGCTCAGCGCTGAGACACGCGCCAGCGTCGGGTTGACGACGGTCGCGACGCCTGCCGGCCAGTAGAGCTCCTGCATGGAGAACCGGTCGAGGTCCACTGCCGTCAGGTAGGGCAGGCAGCGCAGCATCTCGTCGCTGATCAGGCCCTCGACCGCGTCCGAGCCGAAATTGTCATCGTGCGACCACGCGCTGAAGGCCAGCGCTTCTTCGGTGGTCGGGCGGCTCGTGAAGCGGCTCAGGATGCGTAACACCTGCTCACGGGCCTTGTCCGAGCCGAGCCCCGGGATCGGATTCTCGCTGCGGCGGTAGCGCAGCCACTCCCGGCAGAAGGCGTGGACACCCGCCTGAGCAGCGACCTTTTGCGCTTCCTGGGTCCGCGACGTGCGTAACGGCGAAAGCTGCGGCTGGAGGTGCTCGTCGAAGCCGATGAGCGATCCGTAATCGGGCATGCAGAGCTGTTCGAGCATCTCGGGGCTGCGCATCACTGGCGCGAAGAGACGCTCGGGCTGGCCATGGCTTGCCAGGTAGCCCTCCATCTCGACGCCGTCGAGACGACGATCCAGCGCGGTGGCGTTAGTGGCGAGGTAAAGCCCGACGAGGTGCAGCGAGCGCCCGGCCGAATGCAGGATCCGGGAAAGCAGCGTCTGGATGGTGCCGCCCCAACCGAGATCCACGACGAGCGCGAGGCCGTCGGAGGGCAATTGCTCGTCGAGGTATCGCAGCAGCCGCTCCCGCTGACGGGCCGCCCGCACGACGATGGTTCCCCGTACCTGCGGTTCGCCGGCAATCGCCGCCAGGGCCTTCTCCGCCACCCCGGGGCTATCGAGCCGCAGATCAACCATCTCCGACAGTCCGGGGACATCCTGGACGGGAACTCCCAACTGGTCAGCCAGCTGACCAACCGTAGGAGCCCGGCGGCGGGTCAGGAAGGCTTCGAGCTCCTCAGCAGTGCCCTCGTAAACGGTCGACAACGCGCAGACCTGGCGCGAAACCCACAGCGTCGACACCTCAATGCCGACTTCGGCGGCCTGCTCGCGGATGAGCTGGGACAGGAAATCACCCTCGCGCAGCAGGCAGGAGATGTGCTTGACGCCGAACGCCTGCGCCCGCTGCACCACCCATTCGGCGAAGCCGGCCAAGGCTGGGCCGAAGACCGTCGCGCCCGCCTCCCAATACCTGGCCAGCCCGATCGGCACATCGGCGGCGTCGGCGCGGTTGAGCACCCGGGCGCGAACGGCGGTCAGCCCGAAGTCGCCGTATCGGGGATCGAGGCCGTCATCGGTCGTCAGGTGGATCGGCGCGGTGCCTTCCCGCTCCAGAACCTCGACCAGATGGCCGGTGAGCTTGGGATAGAGCACGGCCTGCAGCCCGGCTTGGCGGGCTCCTCGCAGGTCGGCCTCCGGATGATCACCGAGGTGGACGAGGCGCGAAGCGGGGGTGGGGATCTCGGCGAGCATGACGTCGAACAGGCTCGCCCGGCGATTGCCGTTGCTGCCGGAGGTCGAGGCGGTCGGCAGCAGGCTCGCGCCCTTGCTGATGGCCGCATCGCTGGAGGTGTAGACGGCGGCGATGGGCCGGCCGACCAGCTCGGGCCGATCGAGCAGCCGGCGTAGCTGAGCTGCCGAGAAATAGGTGTCCGAGAGCAGGTAAACCGGCTTCCCGAGCTCAGCGACTGCGCCGATGAGATCCGCGACGCCAAGATCCGCCCGGCAGATGTCGCGTTCGAGCTCCACCTCCGCCGCAGCCAGCTCCTCAGGCGGTCCAGCCAGCGGAAGCGCCCTAGCCAGCTCCTGGTAGATCTCCAGCAGCCTGGCCTCCAAGGTGTCGCGGGTACGGCTGCTTTCGTCGCGGGCGCGTACCTCCGCCGCCTTTCGCAGCTGCGCGAAGACCTCGGGGGTCATCCCAGGGGGCAGCTTCCCGTCCTGCGCCAGCCGCTCCCCCAGCAGCGTGAACGCCGCGACCGGCTCGGGGACCATGCGGATCAGCAGGGTGTCGAAGACGTCGAGACACAGACCGTCGACGAGCTCTGACGATATGAGCGACCACACCTGGTCCAGCCGAGTGTCGGTAAACAGGAGAAACACACCTCCGGGAGAAGCTAGCGAGCGGGGATTGGGCTACTAGTCCCGACTAGTATCGCGATCGGCCAGCGCAGACGGCGGAAGGCACACGTGGCGATAGCCGCTTCTACAGAGAAGTCTCCTCCCGCACCTCCTCCTGACGGGGTCGTGACGGGGGGTCGAGACGGGCAGGCGCTCGTCCGGCGCACCCGCGCCCAGACCCGGGTGCGCTACGAGCTGCTGCGCAACCTGGTTCGCAAAGACCTGAAGGTCAAATACAAGGGCTCGACCCTCGGCTTCGCCTGGTCGCTGGCCAATCCGCTGCTCCTGCTGGCCGTCTACTACGTCGTCTTCCAGGTGATCCTGCCCGGGCGCATCCCGTCGTTCGCGATCTATCTGATGTCCGGACTGCTGATCTGGAACGCGTTTTCGTCCGGAGTATTGGGCGCTTCCGGGAGTGTCGTCGGCAACGCCAATCTGGTGAAGAAGGTGCGCTTCCCGCTTCCGGTGCTGCCGCTGTCAGCAGTGGGATTCGCCGCAGTCCACTTCGTGCTGCAACTGCTGGTGCTGATCGTCGTCGTGCTGATTCTCGGGCATCCGTTCTTCGGCCCTCAGCTGCTGCTGGCCTTCCCGGCGCTTGCCATTGCCTTGCTCTTCACAGTCGGCCTGAGCATGCTGGTCTCCGCCCTCAACGTGCGTTTTCGCGACACCCAGCACCTGCTGGAAGTCAGCCTGCTCGCCTGGTTCTGGCTGAACCCGATCGTGTACGACGTCGGACTGGTCCGCTCAAAGATGGGCGCCTGGACCGGCATCTACTGGCTCAATCCGATGGCCGACATCGTCGCCACGATGCAGCGGGCGATCTACAAGACGCCGTTCGCCATCGTCGACGGCAAACCCCAGCTGATTCTGGCCAGCCCCGGCTACGTCTGGTATCTGGTGCACCTGTGCATCCCGCTCGCTTGGGGGATCGTGCTGCTCTGGTGGGGACGCCGGGTCTTCGCCAAGCGTTCGGCTGACTTCGCCGAGGAACTATGACCATCCCGACCCGGACCCCGGATCCAGTGGTTGTCACGCCGGCGGAGGTCGCGACTACGCCCGACCCCGTGCTGCCGGTCATCACCGCGAGCGGGGTCAGCAAGCGCTTTCGCAGCCACACCGAGCGGGCCACCAGCTTCAAGGAGCGGTTCGTACGCCGGCGTGACGGGCCGAGCGAAGACTTCTGGGCGCTGCGCGACATCGATCTCGACATCGCCCCCGGCCAGACCGTCGGGCTGATCGGCTCCAACGGCTCGGGGAAGTCGACGCTGCTCAAGGTCCTCGCCGGGATCTTGCAGCCCACCAGCGGCAGCCGCACCGTCTACGGCCGCATCGCCTCGCTGCTCGAGCTGGGCGCCGGGTTCAACGGTGAGCTGTCGGGGCGCGACAACGTCTACCTGAATGCCTCGCTGCTCGGTCTCACGCGTCGGGAGACATCGGCGATCTTCGATTCAGTGGTCGAATTCGCCGAGATGGCCCACAAGATCGACGACCCGGTGAAGCACTACTCCTCGGGCCAATACATCCGGCTGGGTTTCGCCATCGCCGTCCACGTCGACCCCGATGTGCTGCTGGTCGATGAGGTGCTGGCCGTCGGCGACGAGGCCTTCCAGGAAAAGTGCCTGAGCAAGATCAAGCAGT
The DNA here is from genome assembly GCA_963737695.1 of uncultured Actinomycetota bacterium. GTDB lineage: Bacteria > Actinomycetota > Actinomycetes > Frankiales > Frankiaceae > DATAZK01. Next base: position 455,318 of record CAVTTQ010000005.1, on the reverse strand, counting down.
TCCGGGAAGAGGGACGCACCATCCTTTTCGTGAGCCACGCGCTGGACCTGGTCGAGAACATCTGCGATCGCGTAGTCGTGCTCGAAGCGGGGCGCAAGATCTACGACGGCGAGCCGGCGAGCGGCACCCTTGTCCTTCGTAACCGCATGAGCGGCGGCACGGCCTCCGGCGATTCCGACGACGACGTGCAGCTCACCGAGGTCCGCTTCGCCTCCGAGCCGGGCGGCGAGGCAAAGGTGCAGTTCGACCCGGGAGAGCCACTCTCGATTTCCGTGGACATCGAACTGTCCGATGCTCATGGTCCGTTGACCGACCTGATCTACCTGCATGCCGATGTGCTCGGACCCCATGACATCCCGGTGTGGCAAATGGAGACAGCGGGCGGCGTCAACGTTCCGAAGCCGGAGGTGGAGGGCGGCGAATCCGAGGTACGACGGGTGACCGTCGACTTCCTCGTGCCTTCCGCCCCGACACTGCTGGGCGCCTTCGCCTTCCGGGTCAGGGTGTCCGACGCCTACTCCGGGACCCCGCTCGCGGTGCGCCGATTCAATGACCTGTTCGGCATCGCCGGCCCGCAAGCCGGGGGCCTCATCCCCGTCGATTACGACGTGCGGCGCCGCGGGTGACGGATGCGCTGGCCACAGTCGTCATCGTCAATTGGAACGGCGCACATCTGCTGGCCGGCTGCCTTGATGCGCTGGCCGCTCAGCAGACCACCTTCGGGTATCTGACCTGGGTCGTCGACAACGCGAGCACCGACGGGTCGGGCGATCTGCTGCGCTCGCAATACCCGGATGTCCGGGTGATCACGGCTCCGAGCAATCTCGGTTTCGCCGGCGGCAACAACCTGGCACTGCGCGAGGTGACCACCCAGTACGCGGTGCTGCTGAACAACGACGCCGCTCCCGAACCCGGCTGGCTCGAGCATCTGCTGGCGCCATTTCGAAGCGGCGCTGAACCTGAGCTCGGCGCGGTCACCGGCAAGGTCCTCTTCCTGCCTTCTTTCGTACGCCTGCAGCTCGCGACCGAGGGCTTCGTCCCAGGGCCGCACGACAGCCGCGAACTCGGAGTGCGCATCAGCAGCCTGCGGGTCGATGGGCAGGAGACGTTGCCGACGGTGCTCTGGGAACGCTTCACCTACGGCCCCGAGGGGCCGGCCGGCGAGCGTTTCTACTGGACCCGACCCGCCGGTGAGTTGCTGATCCCGGTGCCGCGAGGGCGTCCCGAAGCACCGCTGGAGCTGGAGATCACCTGGGCGGCCGAACGCGACAAGCCGGTCCGCATCGGCTGGGAAGGGGGTGCTGTCAGCCTCGATACCGCCGGCGCTCCCGTGACAGTCACCACCACGCTGCCCTCCGGCCTGCCGCGGATCGACGTGATCAACAATGCCGGCGGCGTCGTACTGACCGACGGCTACGGCGCCGACCGCGCCTACCAGCGGATCGATGACGGCCGGTTCGACGAGGCGGTAGATGTCTTTGCGGGCTGCGGGAACGGGATGGCGATGCCAACCGAGCTCGGCCATCAGCTGGGCTGGTTCGATGACGATTTCTTCCTTTACTACGAAGACACCGACCTTTCATGGCGGATCCGGACCCGCGGCTATGCGATCAGATACGTGCCGACCGCGGTCTTGCGCCACGTCCACGCCGCCAGCACCCAGGAGGGATCGCCGCTGTTCGTCTTCCACGTCGACCGCAACCGGCTGCTGATGCTGACGAAAGATGCATCGCCGATGCTCGCGTTGAAGGCGGTGTTGCGCTACCCGCTCACCACTGCATCGATGGCGCGCCGAGCGATTGCGCAGGGCGTGGCTGACCGTCGCCGCCCCGCCGTACGGCCCACGCTGCTGCGGTTGAAGGTGATGGCGTCCTACCTGCGGCTGCTTCCGCAGATGCTGAAGCGTCGCCGCGAGGTAGGTCGTACGGCTGCTGTGGACCGGCGAGCGCTGGAAGGCCGCTGGCTGATCAGCCACGACGAGCACCGGTCATGAAATCGGCCGTGTACAACCGGTTCTGGCACAGCCAGGGCGGCGGTGAGCGCCACGCCGGCATGGTCGCCCAGGTGCTGTCATCGACTCCCGAGGCCGGCCTGGTGGAGCTCGTTGGCCATACTCCGGTGGATCTGGGCGAGCTCGGAACCCACCTCGGACTCGACCTGTCCCGGTGCTCCTACCGCCAGATCCCGGACCGCGGTGATGCCGCGTTGGCCGCGTACAGCAGCGATTACGACTTCTGGCTGACCGCGTCCTACATGAGCCGGCTGGCCCCGCAGTCGGCCCATTCGGCCTACCTGTGCTGGTTTCCCACCCCGTTCGACCATGACCTCGCACCGTGGCGCAAGAAGCTGGCCCAGACGATCGGGCCGCACCTGCGGGGTCCGTCCATGCTCACCTACGGCGGTGGTTGGTATCCGCCCGAGGGTGGCCGCCGCCGACGCTGGGTCTGGACCTCGGGCGACGGCGTGCTGAGCGTCCCGCCCGGGCGTCGCCGGCGCCTTCGGATGGCGATCGGGCGGCCGGGAGCACCGGGCGAAACCGTTGTGTCCATTCGCGATTCCGAAGGACGCGAGCTGGCATCCGCAGCAGCCGGCTCGCAGTTCCGACGCGTCACCGTCGAGCTGGATCCTTCGGAACGGGGCGACGAACTGCGCTTCGTGAGCGACGTCTTTGCCCCCGGCGGATCGGACGTGCGTGAGCTCGGAGTCGCCGTCAGCCGGGCCTGGCTGCAGTCCGACGGGCCGGGCCTGCGGGCGTATGCCAGTGCCCGGCTCCCCTGGCTTGCCCGCGACCCGAACGACCTGGCTTTCCTCGACAGCTACGACGCGGTGCTGGCCAATTCCGATTACACCCGCGAGTGGATCCGCCGGCTCTGGCACCGCGAATCCGACGTGCTGCACCCGCCGATCGAGACCGGCCGCTTCGTGCCCGCCGCTGATCGGGAGCCCCTCATCGTCACGGTGGGACGGTTTTTCTCACCCGGGCTCGGCCACGCGAAGCGCCAGCTCGAGATGGTGCGCTGGTTCGGTGAGCTGCACCGCTCAGGCCAGCTGCCCGGCTGGCGCTTGGCGGTCGTGGGAGGCTGCGAGGACAGCCAGCTTCCCTACCTCGCGCAGGTACGTGCCGCCGCCGAGGGCTTGCCGGTGGATATCCACGCGAACGCGCCCCGCCCGCTGGTGGAGCAGCTGCTCTCGACCGCGTCCATCTTCTGGTCGGCCACGGGTTACGGCGAACGCGAAGATCAGCCCTGGGCTGCTGAACATTTCGGGATGACGACGGTCGAAGCGATGGCCGGCGGCTGCGTGCCGGTCGTCATCGACAAGGCCGGCCAGAAGGAAATCATCACGCCTGGAGTGGATGGGTTCCGGTGGACCACGCCGGCGCAGCTGATGGCCCAGACCACGCAGGTCGCCGGCGATCAGGAGCTGCGTGGCCGGCTCGGCGCCGCCGCCATAACCCGCTCGGCCACCTTCACTGACCAGGCATTCGCAGCGCGCTGGCGCGAAATCGCCGCCGCGCACGGGCTCCCCGGCTGATGCGAGTCGCGTTGGACGCGACCCCCCTCCTCGGCCAAGTAACCGGGGTCGGTCGCTACACCGCCGAGCTGCTTTCAGCCTTCAGCCGACTGGACGCGGGCGAGGCGCCGGAGGCTTTGCTGGCGACGGCCTTCACCTGGCGCGGTCACGCCGACCTGGCCGGACGCTTACCAACGGGCGTTCACGCGACGGGCCGGCGAGCCCCGGCGCGGCTGCTCGCGCAGGCCTGGCTGCACGCCGATCTGCCGACTATGCGACAGCTCGGTGTCGACGCCGACGTCTTCCATGGCACCAATTTCGTCCTTCCGCCGCTAGGCAAGAAAGGCGCAGGAGTCGTCACGATCCACGACCTGGCGTATCTGCGCATGCCGGAGAACGTCTCGTCGGCCTCGGCCCGCTACCGGCAGCTGGTCCCCCGCGGGCTGCGAAGGGCCGCCCTGGTGCTGACTCCTACCCAGGCGATCGCCGACGAAGTCGCTGCCGAGTACGGGCTGGAGGCTGATCGGGTACGAGCCACCCCCCTCGGGGTGGATCCGGTGTGGTTTCGGCAGGACACCCCACCTCGGCCCGGCCTGCCGGAGCGTTATCTGCTTTTCGTCGGGGCCCTTGAACCACGCAAGGACATCGCCACCTTGCTGGCTGCGTTTCGACAGCTACGCCATGAGCAACCCGACACCCCGCCGCTCGTGCTGGTGGGACCGCCGGGCTGGGGCCCGGCACTGGATACGGCGGGGCTGACCCCGCAGGACGTCATCCGGCTCGGCTACCTCGAGACGACGGATTTGCAGCCCGTTGTTGCCCATGCGGCGGCGTTGTGTTACCCGTCGCTGTACGAAGGTTTTGGACTCCCTCCGCTCGAGGCGCTGGCAGCCGGAACGCCGGTAATCGCGTCAGACATTCCCGCCGTGCGTGAGGTCATCGGCGGCGCCGGCCCGGGCGTAAAGCTGGTGCCCGTGCGTGATGTCGAGGCCCTGACCTGGGCAATTGCAACGACGCTCGCCGATTCGATTGATCCGGAGCCGGGCCGAAGGCATGCACAGCAGTTCACGTGGGAGCGCACCGCTCACCAAACGATGGCGGCCTATCGGCACGCTGCTTTTCAAGATTAGGCACCAGATTCGCAACAAAACGTAACCCAGAGTTAGCGCTCGACTCAATACCGAACTTCCGCTGGCCGAAATCATCAGAGACGCAACCGATTTCGACCAATGGGAGCCCCAATGACTGTGTCGCTCCGCGTGGCCCGCCGCGCAACCGCGACAGCGCTGGCTACATCCGTCGCTGCCGTTGCACTTCTGACGTCCGCCTGCACCCCTGCGCAGACGCCAGGAACCAAGACCATTTCCGGGACCATCCAGGGCGCCGATGGCCACATCGTCGACGTTCTCATCGGTTTTGACGTCATCAATGCCGCCGGCCAGAAGCTGAATCTGGGCGGTGGCAATGTCGGCTACAGCGCCATCCAGCGGCTGAACCACTGCGTCGGCCCCGCCGGCGCCACGTCTGCCCAGCACTGCGCTGGACCAGTGCACACGACCACTGGCATCACTTGGTCGCTCACTGTGCCGGCCAGCGCGCAAACGGTCTACGTCGAGGTCTACCCGAAGGCGCCGACGCCGACTGACTGGCTCACCAACTACCGCGGCTACACCGGCGTTGCCGCTGGCACCACCAACACGAGCACCTACTCGACCACTTACCTCCGAGCGGTGCCACTGAAGACCTCGGCGAAGCGGCCTCAAGATCGTGCTGCCGAAGGTCTGTGGCGTGCCCGGCGGGACCACCGGCAGCCTCTACGGCCACATTAACGGGTTGCACGGCATAGCCGGCAAGATCAACGCCTGGTCGATGGCGCCAAACATGCTGCCCACGCAGGGATTTGCCACCGGCACCGTTGACAGCAACGGCAACTACCGGATCAACGGCCTGCAGAGCGGTCAGAATTATGGCCTCATCGCCAGCGCCGGCGGCTACTCAGCCAAGGCACAGGACTGGACCATCGCCAGTTCGACTTTGACCACGGTCCCGAGCGCCTGCGCCCAGAAGCGCTTCGACTTCAGTGCGGGTCAGTACAACTAGCGCATCGCACCAGGACGGCCCGGCGCTAGCGACCTAGCGCCGGGCCGTCTTTGGCGTACGCGGCGGTAAGAGCTGCCCGCCAATGCGGCAGCGCGGTGAGTCCCGCCGCCGTCCACTCCTCGCTCGAAAGCACCGACCAGGCGGGCCGCGGCGCCGGTCGCACGAAGGCCGCGCTCGTCGTCGGGTGCACGCGATCCGGATCCTTACCGAGCTCCTCGAATACGGCCCGGGCCAGCTCGAACCAGCTCGCTCTGCCGCCGCCGGCAGCGTGGTAAGTGCCGGACGGCGGGTTCACCGCAATCAGCTCCAGCAGTCCGGCTGCCAGGTCGGCAGCCCAGGTCGGGCAGCCGGTCTGGTCGTCAACGACGTCGAGGGTCTCCTTCTCCCCGGAGAGGCGGGCCATCGTCTTGACGAAGTTGCCACCCACCGCGCCGTATACCCAGGCCGTGCGTACCACCCATGACCCGTGCGGCAGCAGCTCGCGGACCGCCAGCTCGCCCGCCAGCTTCGTGCGTCCGTAGGCCGATTGCGGTCCGGTGGGATCGGAAGCGGCATAGGGCAGGCCGTCGCTGCGGTCACCGGAAAACACGTAGTCCGTCGAGACGTGAACCAGCTGGCCGTCGACCTCCGAACAGGCGATGGCCAGCTGCGCCGGACCTGCGGCGTTGACGGCGTAGGCCCCCGCCTCATCCGTCTCAGCGCCGTCGACATTGGTGTAGGCGCCGGCGTTGATGACCGCGAGCCCCGCCGGTCCGGCCGCCCGTGCCTGGTCGGCGATGACGGCCCGCACCCGCCGCAGATCAGTGATGTCGCACTCGGCTCGGTTCAGCGCCTGCCAGCCGGCGGCCGGCGGGTCAGCGGCAAGCCGGCTCACGAGCTCGGACCCAAGCTGCCCAGCAGCTCCTACGACGACAACGCGTCGTTTCTCGGGAAGGCTCATGCGCTTCAGACAATCACTCCTAGCAGGGATGAGCCGCCAACCGCCCCCGTCGACGGCTTGGGCGCGTCACGGGCTCGCATGTGACCTGCATTTCCCTTCAATTCGGGCCGGAACCTCAGCGCGTTGCCAACCGTCTTGACAAGTGGCTCGCGGTACGGTTCGTCCCTAATCGGGGTCGTTTTTGCAGTCGGCTGAAGGCCCATTGGTCCTCGCCCCAGCGCCGGAAAGGAGCCGACGCCGTGGTCTATGTCTCGGCGCGCTCCGTCCTGCCGCCCGAGCTTGATCCCCGCGGTACTCCGCCTCGAAGGCGGCGCCGGCCCCGCGCGCTCCGCCTGGTCAACCTGCTCGCGCTGTCGCTCTCGCTGCTAGTCCTTTTCGCGAGCGTCGGTGGCTACGTCGTCGTCAAGTGGTTCGACGGGTCGATCGCCCGCATCCACCTCAATCTCGGGCAGGACAGGCCGGCGGACGCGGCGAAGGGGACCCAGAACTGGTTGCTGGTCGGGACCGATAGCGGTGACGGCGCCAACGGCGCGTTCGGCGTCCGTTCCGGCGAACGCAGTGACACCACGATCCTGGCTCACCTGGACAAGGACGGGACGACGACGAATGTCTCGTTCCCCCGCGACACCCTGGTGACGATCCCCGAATACACCGACGACAAGGGCGTCGCGCACCCGCCGCACAAGGCCAAGTTCAATGAAGCCATCAGCGATGGCGGGCCCTCGCTGCTGGTGCGCACCGTCGAGCAGATGACGGGCATCCGGGTCGACCACTACGTGTCGGTAGACCTCGAGGGCTTCGCCAAGATCAGCGAAGCGCTCAACGGGGTCCGGGTATGCATCCTGCATTCGGACTACACCGATCCGGGCGATTCGGCGATCACCAACATCAACGATGGCTACAGCGGATTCCACGGGGTCGACGGCGAACAGACCGTGGTCGGCAATCAGGCGCTGGCCTTCGTCCGGCAGCGGCACGGCCTCCCTAACGGCGACATCGATCGCATCAAGCGTCAGCAGCAATTCCTGGGCTCGGTCTTCCGGACCGCCACCAAGGTCAACCTGCTCTTCAACCCGATCGCGGTGGCCCGCCTGCTGGACGCCATCAAGAACTCCCTGACCCTCGACCAGAACACGAACCTGACCGACCTGGAGAAGCTCGGTCTGCGTTTACGCGGGGTCGACCCGAGCAAGATTCTCTTCGAGACGATTCCGCAGCGCGGCCTCGAATTCAGCGATACCAATCTCGGCGACGTGACCCCCTACCTCGGGCAGACCGGAGGTATCCCCACGCTGACGCCGAAGGGTCAGACCGACAACGTCGGCAGCGTCCAGGTGCTGGAGCAGGGTCCGTTCGACGCCATGATCGCCAAGCTGAAGGACCAGGCGCCGCCCACTCCCAAGCCGGCTCCTAAGGCCTCGAAGGCGCCGACGATCAAGGTGACGGTGCCGCCGTCGCAGGTGCTGGTCACGGTCGAAAACGGGGTCGGTCGCAGCGGGCTCGCCGGGCAGGTCACCCAGGCGCTGGCGCAGGGCGGGTTCCGCACCGGTGCGGCGGCAATGGCCCCGAACGAGAATTACCAGACGTCAGAGGTCCACTACGCGCCTGGCGACAAAAATTCCGCGGTGACGGTGTCGGCCGCCATCCCCGGCTCGGTACTGAAAGAAGACCCGACGCTGACCAGTGGTGGTGTCGTCCTGATCGTCGGCGCCAACTACACCTCGGTGCAGCCGGTGAGCCTGTCGAGCGCGGCGGCTGTCACGCCGGTCACTCCCACCCCGGCCGCGACGGCAAGCCCGGCAGCTGCTCCCGTCAGCGCCGCGTCAGCCGGCAACAGCTGCACCTACTAAGCCGAGCGGGCCCCGTGAACGCGTACCAAATGCTCGTCGGCGCGCTTCGCACCGACCCCGGGCGGCCCCTGCTGACGATGTATGACGACTTCCCGCAGCCGGGCAGCGAGCGGATCGAACTGTCGGTGACCACCTTCGACAACTGGGTGGCGAAGACGGCGAACTTCCTGCTCGATGAGCTGCTGCTCGAGCCCGGCGAACCTGTGGCGGTGACCCTTCCAGCGCACTGGCAGACGGCGGTGATCGAGGTGGCCGTGCTGGTAGCCGGCGGGCGGCTGACTGACGCACCCGCGCGGATCACGTGCTGGCTCGAGGGCACCGTACTGCCGTCGGACCCGGTCACGGAAGAGATCCTTGGACTGGCGCTGCGTCCGATGGGCCTGGGCCTGGTCGCCGCTCCCCCAGGCGTACTCGACTACGCCGTGGACGTACGCGCCCACGGCGATCGGTTCGTCCCGCGTTACCCCGCCTCCGAGCTGCAAGTGACTCCGCTCGCCGAACGCGTCCTCACCGACCGGCTCGATCCGCTGCTACCGGCGCTGGCCGGCGGGGGATCGCTCGTCCTGTGCCGCCGACCGGATCCCGAGTCGCTCGCCCGTCGGGCCGAGGTGGAGCGCGCCACGGCCACCTTCGGCCTCAACGTGGCTGGGCTGCCCCACCTCGGCTGAGCAGCCGATCGGTCAGCTGCTGGGCGTCAGCACAAAGGCCGGGATCTGGCGATCGGTCTTCTTCTGGTAGTCGGCGTAATCCGGATACGCGGCGACGGCCCGCTCCCACCAGACTGCCTTCTCGTCGCCGGTGACCTCGCGGGCGGTGTAGTCCTTGCGGACCGGCCCATCCTGCAACTCCACGAGGGGATTGGCGACGACGTTGTAGTACCAGACGGGATGCTTCGGGGCCCCGCCGAGGGAGGCGACGGCCAGGTATTCGCCGTCGTGCTCCACCCGCATGAGGGCGGTCTTGCGGATCTTTCCGGACTTGGCACCCAACGTCGTCAGGATGATCACCGGAAGGTCTCGCAGGGTGGTCCCTTGCTTGCCGCCGGAGCTCTCATAAAGCGCGACCTGATCGCGCACCCACTCAAAGGAACTGGGCTCGTATTCACCTTGCAATGGCATGTCTTCAGTCAACCTCAAACAGCTCGGTGGAGGCTCACCGCATAGCCACCACCGGCGTAGCCCTCGCCCGCCCAAGTCGCGTAACGCGCCTCGATCGATAGTCCGGCCGCCTGACACCAGGAGTCGTACTCGGCGAGATCCACCGGAGCATCAGGAATCGGAAGGTGCGCCGGATCGAGCCCGAACCCCGCGACGAGTAGACCTCCCGGCGCGAGTACGGCCGTCAAACTGCGGACCACGGCCGGCCCGGTGCCGGCAGCCAGCAATGGCATCACGTTGCCGGCCGCCACGACGACGTCGAACGGAGCCTCGTCGTCAAGATCGAGCGCGGCAAGGTCGGACTCATACCACCGCAATGACGGTCCCCGCGTGCGAGCTACGGACAGCATCGACGGATCCAGATCGACGCCAACGCAGGCATATCCGAGCTCCGCAAGCCGGAGCGCGACGCGTCCGGTCCCGCAGCCGGCATCGAGCACCCGAGAGCCTGCCGGAACCAGTGAAGCCACGAAGTGGGCCTCTCCGTGCACGTCATCACCCTGCGCCGCGCGCTGATCGAAATGTGCCGCGTAGTCCGCGCCGCTTCGCCCCGCCGAGATCTCGCGCCAGCGGGTCACTTGAGCAACGCCCGCGCCATCACCATGCGCTGGATCTGGTTAGTGCCCTCGTAGATCTGGGTGATCTTGGCGTCGCGCATCATCCGCTCGACCGGGAAGTCGTTGACGTAGCCGTAGCCGCCCAGCAGCTGCACCGCATCCGTCGTCACCGACATGGCGGTGTCCGAGGCGAAGCACTTCGCCGCGCTGGAGACGAAGGTCAGATCTTTGGCGCCGCTTTCTGCCGCAGATGCCGCTCGGTAGACCAGGTGGCGGGCCGCCTCGATGCGCATGCCCATGTCGGCGACCATGAATTGGATGCCCTGAAAGTCACTGATGGCCTGGCCGAATTGCCTGCGCTGCTTGATGTAGGCGATGCCCGCGTCAAGCGCTCCCTGCGCGATTCCGACCGCCTGCGCGCCGATGCCGAGCCGGGTGTGGTCGAGCGTCTTGAGCGCCGTCGTGAAGCCTGTCCCGGGCTCGCCGATCATCCGGTCCGCCGGGATCCGGCAGTCGTCGAAGTAGATCTCCCGGGTCGGTGAACCCTTGATGCCGAGCTTGCGCTCCTTCTCCCCGTACGAGAAGCCGGGGTCGTCCGCGTGCACCACGAAGGCGCTGATGCCGCGGGAACCCTTGGTCGGATCGGTGACGGCCATGACGGTGTAATGCGTGCTCACCCCGGCGTTGGTGATCCACATCTTGCTGCCGTTGAGGACGTAACCATCGCCATCGGCCACTGCCCGCGTCTTCATCGAGCCGGCATCGCTGCCCGCCTCACGCTCCGAGAGGGCATACGAGAAGAAGGCATCGCCCTTGGCGACGTCGGGCAGGTAGCGCGCTTTGAGCTCGGGAGATCCGGAAAGGATCAGGCCGGTGGTGCCGAGTTTGTTGCCCATCGGGATGAGCGAGGAGGACGCGCAGACGCGGGCGATCTCCTCGACCACGATGCAGTGGGCGATCTTGTCTGCCCCGGCGCCGCCGTATTCCTCGGGCACATGGATCGCCAGCAGGTCGGCGGCTTTGAGGGCTTCGTGGACGTCCCAGGGATATTCGGCCGTGCTGTCGATCTCGGCGGCTCGGGGCGCGATGATGTCTTCGGCAAGATCACGGACCGACTGGCGTAACAGGTCGTGCTCTTCTGTGAGCGAATACGCACCAATTCCAGTGTCCACACGCCCATGCTAAGGACCATTTTCGGGCCCGGTGCCGATAGCGTGCCACCATGAGCGACCTGCGCCTGTCCGTGCTCGGAACGGGATATCTCGGCGCCACCCACGCCGCTTGTATGGCCGAACTGGGCTTCGAAGTGCTGGGCCTCGACGTCGACAAGTCCAAGATCGACCTGCTGTCGAGCGGCACGGTGCCTTTCTTCGAGCCCGGGCTGAACGAACTGCTCACCAAACACGTCACGAGCGGCCGGCTGCGCTTCACCACCTCGTATGAAGAGGTGGGCGCCTTCGGTGATGTGCATTTCCTCTGCGTGGGCACCCCGCAGAAGAAGGGTGAGTTCGCCGCGGACATGACGTATGTCAATGCGGCGACGGCAAGCCTCATCCCGCATCTGCGCCCGGGTGCGCTCTTCGTCGGCAAATCCACGGTGCCGGCCGGCACCGCCCGGCGGCTCGAAGCCATGATCCTGGAAGCGGCCCCAGCAGGGGTTGAGGTCGCCTGGAACCCGGAATTCCTGCGTGAAGGCTGGGCTGTCCAGGACACCCTTCGCCCCGACCGGCTGGTAGTCGGCGTCAACCCCGGCGGTCGCAGCGAAGCGATCATGCGCGAGGTGTACGGCCCGCTGCTGGCCGACGACGTGCCGATGGTCGTCACCGATTTCGCTACGGCTGAGCTGGTCAAGGTCGCGGCCAACGCCTTCCTGGCCACGAAGATCTCCTTCATTAACGCGATGGCCGAGGTCTGCGAAGCGACGGGCGCTGACGTCACCCAGCTTTCCAAGGCGCTGTCCTACGACACCCGGATCGGCGGCCGGTTCCTGCATGCCGGACTCGGATTCGGCGGCGGCTGCCTGCCCAAGGACATCCGGGCGTTCATGGCCCGGGCGGGTGAGCTCGGCGTCGACCAGGCGCTGTCGTTCCTACGCGAGGTCGACGCGATCAACATGCGCCGCCGGACCCGCATGGTCGAACTCGCCCGGGAACTCACCGGCGGTTCCTTCCACGGCGGCGTGCGTGTCGGCGTGCTCGGGGCAGCCTTCAAGCCCAACAGCGACGACGTCCGCGACTCCCCGGCGCTCGACGTCTCGGAAGCCATTCGGCGTGAGGGCGCGGATGTGCGGGTGTATGACCCGGAGGCGAATGCAAACGCATCCAAGATCCATCCGCTCCTGAAGTACTGCGACTCTGCCCGTGACGCGGTCGACGGCGCGCATGTGGTGCTGCACCTGACCGAGTGGCGGGAGTTTAGAAACATGCTCCCGTCTTCGCTGTCCGATGTCGTCTCCATGAAGCGCATCGTCGATGGCCGCAACGCGCTGGATCCCGACGTCTGGCGGGCCGAAGGATGGGTCTACCGGGCACTCGGCAGGCCGTAGGCGGTTACGGGTGGGCGACGTCAGAGCTGCTGACCCCGACGAGATCCGACGAGTGCTCGACCTTGCGGTCTGGGCCGTCGTCGGCCTGTCGGGCAATCCGGCGCGACCGGCGTACGGAGTCGCGGCCTGGCTCGCGGAGCAAGGGCGCACCATCGTCCCGATCAATCCACGGGCAGCTCCGGTGTTTGGCGTGAAGGGCTACGCGAGGCTGGCCGACGTGCCGTTCCCCATCGACGTCGTCGATATCTTCCGGCGCAGCGATCGGGCCGGGGCTCACGTCGACGAGGCCATCGCTATCGGCGCGAAGGCGGTCTGGCTGCAGCTGGGCGTCATTGATGTGCCGGCATACGACCGGGCGCGCGGCGCCGGACTGTTGGCCGTCATGGACACCTGCCCCAAGATCGAGGCACCGAAGCTGGGCTGGCGTCCAGCAGCTTGACTCAGGTCGTCTCGCGGAGTTCTCCGGTGTCGACGTCGTAGACGAACCCGCGCACCTCACCGCGGTAGGGCACGAACGGTGAGATCCGAATGCGCTGCATCGACTGACGCACCGAAGCTGCCGGGTCGCTGAACGACTCCACCGCCCACGACGGCTTGACTCCGGTCTCCGCCTCCAACTCCTGCTTGAACCCGTCCTCGCTGAGGCGCATCAGCCCGCAATCGGTGTGGTGCACCAGCACGATTTCGCGGGTGCCGAGCCGGCGTTGGCTGATGGCCAGCGAACGGATCATGTCGTCGGTGATCACCCCGCCCGCATTTCGCAGGACGTGAGCCTCACCCACGTCGAGTCCGAGCAGGCCGAAGACATCTATCCGCGAGTCCATGCAGGCCACGACCGCGAGGTGCTTACGCGGCGCGACATCGAGATGAGCTTCGTTGGGGAAGTGGCTGTCGCGCCAAGCTCGAGCTGCCTGCACCGCATCATCGGCCGCCGTCACCGGTACTCCGTTCCGTTGTTGATTTCAGTGGTCATGCATCGTGAATTCGGCTCTGCTGTCGGTCCCCCGCCGCGGCGCCCGACCTTTGTGCATGTGAGGAGAATTTGTCGGGGATGCGCGGCTGCTGGGAACTCGCAGGGAGGTGTGGCGATCTGGCCTCGTTCATTAAGCGACAGGTACCGTCCTAGCTGACCCTCGGGGCAGCCTCTGCCCCGAGTCGCCCCATTGTCTCCTACCTGCGGGACGGTTCGTGACCTTCGTACGGCAGTTTTACGCGCGCTGGCAAACGCTGGTGCACGAGGTCGCGAAGTTCGGCATCGTCGGGGCGATTTGCTACGTCATCGACTTCGGCCTGTTCAACGTCTTCCACTTCGGTCTCGGCTGGGGCCCGATCACCTCGAAGACGCTGTCGACGATCATCGCCGCGACGGTCAATTACTTCGCTAACCGGGAGTGGTCGTTCGCCCACCGGGCCCGTAGCGGTGTCCGCCGCGAATACACGCTCTTCGTCCTGATCAATTTCATCGGCCTCGCGATCGCGCTCGCCTTCCTCGGTTTCGGGCATTACGTGCTCCATCAAGACGGTCCGCTGGCCACCAACATCTGGGGCAACGTCATCGGCACCGGTATGGCCACCTTCTACCGGTTCTGGGCTTACAAGAAGTTCGTCTTCCTGGACCCCGAACACCCAAAGGCGAAGAACCCCCGGACCCCCGTGGTCGTCGTCCAGCGGGTGCCCGAGCGGGCTGAGCTCCCCAAAAACGTAGCTTGATTTCCCGACTCGGCTTATTCGGCCGGGACCACGGCAACCAGGTCTTCGACCCGCTGGCTGACACCCTGCACGCCCCCGCCCGCGCTGGTCATCACCTGCGTCATGATCCGGGTGTGTCCAGGGGCTGAGTTGGTCGGGAAATAAGTCTGGGTGCCGTCGAAGTCACACCAGATGGCCCCGACCAGCGGCTTCCACACAATGTCCTGGCCGAAGCCTTTGGACCCGTGCAGATTCGGGTTGGTGCTCTGGAAGGTCAAGCAGTTTCCGGGCGAGTGGAAGCTGGCCCCGATGTGCAGCACGGTGTTGCGGTACTTCTGCACATGGCTGTCATCCCCCGGCACCGTGCGATAGGCAATCGTCAGCCGCCGGTCGCCGATGGTGTGCACGCAGGTTGCCCGCGTCACCACATAGGGCTTTTCGGCCGCGGACAGCTGGTCAGTGGTGTTCTCGCATCCAGGGCGCACGCTGCTTGGGATCCTCTGAAGCAGGGCGTCGTACTGCGCGGCGGCCTTGCTCTCGCCGCCGCCGCCACCAGTTGCCGCAATCACACCACCTGCCACGCCGCCGACAACCACGACGGCCAACAACGCCAGCCACCACTTGCGTCGACCGCGGGCAGGTGGTCGGGGCGCTGAGCCAGCCGGGGGGTACTGGTTGGGGGGCGGACCGTACTGGTTGGGCGGCGGCCCGACCGGCCCGGCAGGTGGCTGACCTGGAGGCGGCGGAATGAACGGCGGTGGCGGCGTGGACGGCGGCGTGGACGGTGCGGCGGACGCCGGCGGCGGAGTGGACGGCGGCGACCCGACGGGCGGCGTGCTGGAGATCGGCTCCGTCGGCACGTAGAGCGGCGGAGTCGGCTGCCGGTCCGGCGGCGGGACGTAGGCGGTCTGACTGAAATCGATGGCCGTCCGCGGCGTGCTGACCGTGACATCGAGTGCCGCTATCGCCGCCTGCGCCATGCTGCGGCAGCTGTCGTAGCGATCCTCGGGCGCCTTCGCCATCGCCTTCGCGATCACGCCATCGATAGCAGGGGGAAGGCCGAACTCGGCGGCCAACGTCGGTATCGGTTCCTGGAGATGGGCCATCAGCATGACGACCTGGACGTCGTTGACGAAGGGCGGCCGACCCGTCAAGAGCTCGTAGAGGATGCAGCCCAGCGCGTATTCGTCGGCGCGCGCATCGACGACCCGCCCCAGCACTTGCTCGGGCGCTGCGTAGGCAGGAGTCAGCAGCAGCTCACCGGTCGCGGTCAGCGAATTGGTCGCCATGTCCTCGCGGCTGATGCCGAAGTCGGTCAGCAACGCATGGTCGGTGTCGTCAGGCTCGACGGACGCGAGCAGCACATTCTCGGGCTTGACGTCGCGATGCACCACGCCGACCCGATGAGCAGCGTCGAGGGCAGCTCCGATCTGTGAGATCAACCGACCGGCGCGGGCGGGCGGGAGCGGACCTCCCTGGGCCTTGAGCAGGCCGCGCAGATCACCGCCCGAGATGTAGGGCATGACCAGGTAAAGCGTGCCGTCGGCTTCTCCCGAGTCGTGGATCGGCATGACGTGCGGATGCGAGAGCGTCGACATCCGCGTCACCTCACGCAGGAAGCGCTCCCGAAAGCGGGTGTCCGAGCTCAACCAGGGCGGCAAAACCTTGATCACGTCAGTGCGCGGCAGGCGCGGGTGATGCGCCAGGTAGAGCACGCCCATGCCGCCGCGAGCCAGCTCACGCTCGACCCGCCAGCCGGCAAAGACCTGGCCGGTGGAGAGTTCGGGGGCTGGTTCGCTCACATCTTCAGTCTCTACCCAACGGTGCGAGTTGCTGGGCCTCAGTCGTCAAATGGTCACCTCGCGGCCGTTCCCGCCCGCTTTCGCCCTCCTCAGACCGGGGTCACTCCGTGCCGCCGGTGGGAGAAGCCGCGGTCCTTGCCGACCGCGGCGGCGAATCGTCGGATCAGCTCCCGGCGCAGGTCAGCGGGCTCGACGATGTCGTCGACGATCAGCTCGCTGGCAAGCCTGACGATGTCGATGTCCTGCTCGTACTCAGCCCGGCGAGCCGTCACGAAGGCATCCCGCTCTTTGTCGGTCTCGAAAGCGGCGATCTTGTTGGCGTAGACGGCGTTGATCGCGGCGTCGGCACCCATCACCGCGATCTTGGCCGTCGGCAGCACCAGCGTGGCGTCGGGTTCGAATCCGGGACCGGCCATCGCGTAAAGCCCGGCGCCATAGGCCTTGCGTACAACCACACAGATCTTGGGCACCGTCGCTTCGCTGACGGCCGTGATCATCTTGGCGCCGTGCCGGATGATGCCTTGCCGCTCGACGGCATTGCCGACCATGAAACCCGGGACGTCCGCCAGGAAGAGCAATGGGATGTTGAACGCGTCGCACAGTTCGATGAAACGGGTGGCCTTGTCGGCGGAATCGACGAAAAGTACCCCTCCCTTGTGCAGCGGATTGTTGGCGACGACCCCGAGGACCTCGCCGTTCAGCCGGGCAAATCCCACCAGCAATTCGCGGGCCCAAAGCTCGTGGATCTGGTGCAAGGAACCCTCGTCGACGATCCCGCGGATCACGACGCGCATGTCGAACGCCTGCCGCTCGCTGGTGGGGATGCGCGCGGCGATGTCGATGGCTTCGGGCTCTTTGGCCGGTGTCGAGGGCGGCTGCTGCTGCCAGTTCGTCGGCAAGTAGGACAGGTGGCGGCGGATGGTTTCCAGCGCCTCGAGCTCGGTCTTGGCCAGAAAATGACCAACCCCGGAGATCGAGCAGTGCATCCGCGCCCCGCCCATCTCCTCCAGTGTCGTGATCTCGTGGGTCACCATTTCGACCATCCGAGGTGAGCCGAGGTACATCGACGCGTTGCCCTCGACCATGATCACGACATCGCAGAACGCCGGGATGTAGGCGCCACCGGCCGCGCTCGGCCCGAAGAGTGCACAGACCTGAGGGATCGCACCGGAGGCCTTGACCTGGGTATGGAAGATCTTGCCGGCGCCTCTACGGCCGGGGAAGAGATCCACCTGGTCGGTGATCCGGGCGCCGGCCGAGTCGACGAGATAGATCATCGGGTGGCCGTGACGAAGCGCGTACTCGATGATCCGGATGATCTTTTCGACGGTGCGGGCGCCCCAGGAGCCGGCCTTGACGGTCGAGTCGTTGGCCATGATCGCCACGGGCCGGCCCTCGAGTGTGGCGGTTCCCGTAATGACGCCGTCTGCCGGAAGGTCACCGGCCTCGGCATTGGCGAAGGCACCGTCCTCGACGAAAGAATCGGGGTCGACCAGCAGTCGAATCCGCTCGCGGGCGAAGAGCTTGGCTTTGGCCGTATTGGCATCGTGGTAGCGCGGTGGGCCGCCGCGTTCGATGGCAGCGCGCAGATCGGCAGGACTAGCCGGGTCGGTCACGATGAGCCAGCCTGCCAGATGACCGGGCGCGCAATGGCTGCGGCTGGGGCACTAACGTGAACGCATGCCACGTCTTGAGCCAGGAGCCGTCGCCCCCGCCTTCACGCTGCCCGATGCCGACGAGAAGCCTGTGTCGCTCTCGGACTACGCCGGAAAGCGCGTGATCGTCTACTTCTATCCGGCAGCCTCCACCCCCGGCTGCACCACGCAGGCCTGCGACTTTCGCGATGAGTTGACCAACTTCGAAGACGCCGGCATCGCCGTGGTGGGCATCAGTCCGGACAAGCCGGCCAAGCTGGCGAAGTTCCGCGACAACCAGTCGCTCACCTTCCCGCTGCTGTCAGACCCGGAACACACGACGCTGGAGGCCTATGGCGCCTGGGGCGAAAAGATGATGTACGGCAAGAAGCGGATCGGCGTCATCCGCTCGACCATCATCGTCGGCGCCGACGGCAAGGTCGAAGAAGCCAAGTACAACGTCAAGGCGACCGGTCACGTCGCCAAGCTGCTGCGCGACCTGGGGCTTGCTGCCTGAGCAGGTGACCCGTTGGCCCGTTTGCGATGCCGAGGCAAACTGGTACGGCGAGCGGGAGTGGCGTAACGGCAGCCGCGCTGGACTTAGGATCCAGTGCCTTCGGGCGTGGGGGTTCGAATCCCCCCTTCCGCACCAGCTTTGACCTGCACGTTCAGCGGGTACTCCGCCTGAGCGCAGGGACTCGCTACCGTTCAAGCCTCGGCCGAAGGTCCTCGGTCCGAGACGCCACGGCCGCCCCATCATGATCGGCTCCGAGTCGCCTGAAGATGTCTTCGGCGGACGCGAAGTGCTCGTGCGCGAGTCGGTAGTCGGCATCCGTGGCAGCGACCTCTGCGATCTGTCGGTGCAGCCGGGCTTCGGCAGCCGGATGGGGCAGAGCGCGGGCGCGCTTCAGGCCCTCGTCAACCAGCGACCGGGCCTCGACGGTTCGGCCTTGGTGAGCGAGGCCTGCTGCTTGCAAACGGTGCGCGTCGATGCCGTCGACTTCGTTACGAGTGGCGTGGGCGCGCGCCACCGCCCGGTTCGCCAGCTCGAGGCCTCTGAGGTGGTCGCGAAGGGCGAAGCAGGCTTCTGCTGCGATGCAGAGCAGCATCACGTCGTGTGGTCGCGACGTCGCTTCGCTCGGCAGCCATCGCGTGAGGCGGTCGAGCGCCGCGGCGGGTTCGCCGCGTAAGAGGTCGAGCTCGGCGAGCCTCGCGTCGAGGTAGGCGTCGAAGGCGAAGGTGAGCAGGTCGGGAGCCGTCGCGGCCTGCCGGTAGCACGTCTCGGCGTCCTCGAGAGCACCTCGGCCCCGGTGAAGCAGGCCCATGTAGGCGGACGGGATGCCGGTGAAGAGGGTCTGCGGGTCAGGCCCCGTCAGCCGCAGGCTCTGCTCGAGATGGTCGTTCGCGGCGACCCAGTCACCGCGGTAGAACTCGGTCAGGCCGAGGTTGGCGGTCTGCAGGGCCCGGGCGTCGGTGTCACCGGCTTGGGCGCTCAGTTGTAGCCCCCGATGGGCGGCGGTCTGCGCGCGGCGGAAGTCGCCGCTCATGGTGCATTGCCACTGGAGTCCGAGCAGGGCGTCGCGTTCGGCGGTGATCGCGTTTTCGCGGGCTGCAAGTGAGGCGGAACGCTCCAGCGCGGCGATAGCGTCATCGGGTCGGTCGAGGAACAGCAGTGTGGTGCCGCGGATTGCCTCGGCGTCGGCTTCGACGGCGGCAGCGCCATGCTTGCGGGCTAGCTGCGCCGCCCGGTCGGCCGCATCCAGGGCATCGGCGTGTTTACGAAGGGAGAGCCGAACGCGGGCAAGCCCGTTGGACAGGACGGCGAGGCCGATGGCTTGTTCGCTGTCGCCATCGCCATCGCCGTCGCTGCTCAGCGGACGGTCGAGCTCCGCGACAACGCGGGCCAGGCGGTCGGCGGCGGCCTCACCTGAGCCGCTTCCGTGGTGGGCGTGGGCGATCATGCCTTCAACTCGGAGTCGAGCGCTCAGGTTGCGGCTCTGCTGGTAGGCGGCCGACGCCCGATCGAGGATCGCGTGCGCTTCTGCGTAGCGCCCACCGGCGATCAGCAGTTCGCCGGTGCGTTCTAGTGCGTCGGCCATGGCGTCACGATCGCCGACCTGTTCGGCAAGTTCGGCTGCGTGCTTGTAGTGGAGCATCGCCTCGGCGTGAGCATGGAGCTCAGCAGCCGAGTCCCCTGCTGTGAGCAGGTGAACGACGGCTCGGTCGGCGGCACCGCCGGCCTCGAGGTGTCGGGCGATCTCGGCCGCGCGGCGACGCCTGACCGGCTCGCTCAGTAGCTCGAGCTTTTCCCCGATCAGGCGGTGCAGGTTGCGCCGCCGAAGCGGCGACAGCGCTGCGTACAGGGCACGGTGTGTCAGGACGTGGTCAAACACGTAGTTGTCGTCGGCGACGAAGACCAGGCCGGCGGCGGCTGCTTCGTCGAGGGCAGCTTCCAAAACGGCCTCCTCCGTGCCGATGACCGCGAGGTCATCGATGTGGACGACTTCACCGAGGACGCTGATCGAGTGGAGGACCTCCTGCGTCGGGGTCGCGAGTCGGCCGACGCGCTCGTTGATCGCCGCGTTGATGCTTGGCGGAGCGTCCAGCTCGGACAGCTCCCGGCGGACCCATCGACCGTCGATTCGTGAGAGATCTCCGCGTTCCATCAGAGTCATCAGGATTTCGACGGTAAAGAAAGGGTTGCCTTGGGCCTGCCGATGGATCAGGCCGGCGAACTCTGCAGAGACGGGGGCTGCGTCCAGGTGGCTGGTGAGCAGCTGCGTGACCCCGTCGTAGTCCAGCCGGTCGAGGACGATGGTGGTGAGGAGTCCCTCGCGGTTCAAGGACCGGGTGAACTCGCGTAGCGAATGGGAAGGCCTGACGCCAACGTTGCGGGAGGTACCGAGCACCAGCGCTCGCTGCCCGCTGAGGTGCCGGACGAGGTGGGTCAGCAGGCCCATGCTGGCGGTGTCGGCCCACTGCAGATCGTCGAACAGCAGAGCAACCGGGCGATGGCCGGCCAGCTCGCGGACGAATCCGACGACGGCTCGGTGCAGCCGCTCCTCCTGATCCGGTGCGGATGAGGTGTCTGAAGGCGACATCGGGAACTCGTCCGGGAGCAGCGGCGTCATGGACGGCCACCGGTGTGCGAGCCGTGTCCGGGTCTCGGCCGGCGACCCGGCGTAGAGGGTGGCCATCGCCTCGAGGAACGGCGCGTAGGGGGTTCGTGTGCTGGTCTCGTAGCAGCGGCCCGTGGCCACTAGGAACCCTTGCTCGGCCGCCAGTACCGATGCCTCTTGTCCCAGCCGTGTCTTGCCGATTCCGGGCTCGCCCGTCACCAATAGCGCCTGGCCGGTCCCGTCCGCCGCCGCCGACACAGCAGCCTCAAGGGCGGCGCGTTCGGACGCCCTGGCGATCAGTTCCGATGCGGGAGCGGCCCCGAGGTAGCTGCCTGGTGGCGCCAACGGCGTCGGGGCGCCAACCGTCGGCCGAGCGGACGCCGTGAGGTCGGCGCGGGCCGGGTCGGGCAGGGCGAGCGCGTCGGCGAGGAGCCGGACCGTGATGGCGTAGGGAGCGCTGTTGATGCCCCGCTCCAGGTTGCTGACCGTGCGGACTGCAACCCCGGCCCGGGCGGCGAGCTCGGCCTGGGTCAGGCCGGCGGCGGCGCGTTGCCGCCGTAGCGTCTCGGCAAACGTGAGCTCGTGCATCGCCGCGTCGCTCCCAATGGTGGTGTCAAGCCTGGTCGGCGTCGCTCCCCGATCAACGGTGCGACCCTCGACGGCCGGCTCGCTACCGCCGCGCCCATTATCGTCGCTTCTCGGCGGGGCTTAACCAGCCGGGGCACAAACGAACGGTTCAGACCGGGCTGGTCAAGAGCGGTATGCCGACTCGCCGTGCCGTGGCGTAGACCGTGGCTGCGTCGCCCGACCGGCCGGTGGCGTCTATCCGTAACTCGTCGAGGAAGGCTTCCATGGCGCCGCCCGGTGGGGTCAGGATGACCAGGCACCGGGCCGCGGCCACGCCAGCGGCTGTAAGTGAGTGGACCGACCCGCGCGCGACCACCGCGACGGAACCGGGCTCGAGCGTGCGCTGCTCATCGCTCGTCGTCAGCAGGAACTCTCCCTCCAGGACATAGATCGCCTGGTCCTGGGCGTCGAGGGAGTGGGGTGGCAGACCGCTGCCCGGCGCGGCGACGGTCTCGATGACGGTGTAGTCGGTGTGACGCAGCCTGATCCGGTGAAGGGCACCGAGAACCGGCACTGCTTCTCCGTCCGGCACACGAGATGCGGAGGACGTCACGCCCGTCCCCTCCCTGTCGCCTACACCGCCCGGCGACGGAATCGTCATCGTGCCCGACAGCACGTGCGGCAGACACGCAGTCGACCCACCGACTACCCACCGACTTGTCCGCGTGCAACCCCAGGAGGTGGTGACGCTCGTACGTTCCCGAAAGACGACTCGAGACTGCGCCTGTCGCGATCTCCGGCCGGGATACCAGCGGAGGAACACCCATGAACGATCTTGCTACGGCTCCCCAGAACCCGCAGCGCCGTCGAAAGATCAGCCGACGGGTGAGGTCGCGCATCTCCGCTTCAGCATCCCGGCTGAGCGTCCTCAGCATGGTTGCGTTTCTGGGCCTCGTGCAGACCGCCGTTGCCGCTCCGGCCGCGAACGCCGCCGTTGGCGCTCCGACGGCAATTGCCGCACCTCCCGAGCTGCAGGTGGTGACGTTCCGATGCACCGGTGACCCGCAGTACTTCAGCGTGCCGCCCGGCGTCGACACCGTCTCGGTCTTCGCCCAGGGCGCGGCCGGTGCGGATCCCCAGCCACGTATTGGTGCACCGCCAGCCGGTGCCGCTCCCGGGTACGGAGCTGTCGTGCAGGTGCAGATGCCGGTGACGCAGGGCCAGCTCTACACCGTCAACGTGGGCTGCCGAACCGGCTACGGCTGGGCCAAGGGCGGCGCCGGCGGATCGGCCAACGGCAGCGTTCGCCACGGCGCAAGCGGCGGAGGGGCGTCTGGTGTCACCCTGAATGGTTCGCCTGAGCCGCGCGCTGTCGGAGGCGGCGGAGGCGGCGGGGGCGGCAACAGTGCCGTGTCCATTTTGAAGGGCGGTGTGGGCGGTTCCGCTGGTCCGAAACCGGAGAACGGCGCCTCCGGCGACCCAGTGGGCGTTGCCGGGGGCATGGGCGGCCTAGCGGGCGGTAGTCCCAAGACGGACGGGAGCGACGGCGGGTCGTCGGATGGGTTCCCCGCGACGGGAGGAGGCGGCGGAGGCGGCGGCGGAGGCTACGTGCTCAGTGGCCGAGGTGGCCAGGGGGGAAATCTCCCTGCTGGCAGCAGCAGTGGCGGCGGTGGAGGCGGAGGCGGTGCCGGGTTCTCGTTCGCCGCGTCGCACCTGAGGTCGACGATCACGACGGCGGGGATCCTCGAAGACGGCGTTGTGACGTTCATCTACCACGGGCCCGCATCCGGTTCCCAGACCTTCGGATGCACCGGCAAGCCCGTTCCCTACGTCGTCCCAGTGGGTGTGACCTCGCTGGACGTCGTCGCGGTCGGCGGACAGGGAGGCCCTCCCCTCAACCTCATCGGGTCCAACCCTTTCGGCGGCCGGGGTGACGTCCACCGCGCCCGCATCGCGGTCACCGCTGGCGAGACTTTGCAGATCGTCGTGGGCTGTGCCGGCGGCGCCGGTACCCAGTCATGGTGCGGCGGCAGCGGCGGCGCAGGCGGCTTCGGGCTGATCAGCGGGGGCCCCGGCGGCAGCGGCGTTGGTGGCTGCATCGCCCCGCCCGCGGGCGACGGCGGGTCCGGCGGCGGCGGTGCCAGCGGCGTCGCAAGCCAGTTCCCGCCCGACGACGTCAATGACGTCCTGCTGATGGCAGCCGGTGGCGGCGCAGGAGGCGGATTGACCTTCACGCAGGCAGGGGGTACGGGCGCGGGCTACGGGCCCTACCAGGCCGACGAGATCAGCCTGCCGCAGACACCCGGCGCCTCCGGCGGCGGTGCGTGTGGCGGCAGCGGTGGCGCAATCGGCAGCAACAGTTCGATCCTGGGAGCGATCGGTGGCACCGGTGGCAATGCGGCCGACGCATCGGCCGGCGGTGGCGGTGGCGGTGGCGGCGGCGGCTTCCCGGTCGGCCTGGGCGGTGGCGGAGGCGGCTTCGCCTACTGCGGCGGCGGAGGCGGTGCCGCCGGCGGCTCACGGTTTGGCCTCGGCGTCACGCCGGACAAAGTCGGGCCGTACCGAGTCTTCGGCAACGGTGACGGCATGGTCACGATCTCGCCCATCTTCAAGGCGCCCGACGACCTCGCGGTCACCGCGACGGCGACCGCTGCGCTGACCCGCACGACCACCTGGGGCATCATCAAGGGCGCCAGCAGCGTGCGGCCGAACATCCCCGCCGGTGAGTCGGCCATCGTCAACTACCACGTCCAGGTCAATCACGACTCCGGCATCGACGGCGACTGGACAGTGACAGGACACGTCACGGTCACCAACGCGAACGGCTCCGCCGTGACCGGGGTCAATGTCACCGCTGCCACCGACAACGGCGGCTCCTGCTCCGTGCCCGACGGCACCGGCGTGACCATCCCGGCGCACAATTCGGTAGCCCTGGCCTACACCTGCGCGTACGCGACGCGACCCGTTCTTTACATTGGGACGCTGACCGCCGCCGCGACATGGCCCTCCTTCGGCTCACCGAACACCCGAGCCACCGCGCCAGCGGGCTTCGACTTCGCGACCGCCACACCAACGCTCAAGGACGGCACCGTCCGCGTGACCGACAGCGTCGCAGGCGTGCTCGGCACCGTGCGGTCCGATGATCCCAGTTCGACCCGGTTCAGCTATGCGAAGTCGTACCCGGGCAGGGCCGGCACCTGCACTGACTACCCGAACACCGCCACGTACACGACGGACAGTGGCAAGACCGGTTCATCCAGCTTCACCGTCAAGGTGTGCGTCGGTGCCGATCTCAACGTCAGCACGACCGCGACGCCAACGGTCCCCCACATCAACTGGGGCATCACGAAGCACGTCGACAAGACCGTCGTTAAGCAGACAGGTGGAAAGGCAACCTTCAAGTACACCGTCGTCGTCAAGCAAGCCGGCTTGAGCGGCTGGCAGGTCAGCGGGAAGATCAGCGTGACCAATCCCAACGACTGGGAACCGATCACCGGCACCGTGACCGACACAGTGGACAACGGTGGCGTCTGCACGGTGGCGGGCGGGGTGAACATCACGGTCGAGGCCGGCGGGACGACACACCTGCCCTATACCTGCACGTACGCGACGGCACCGAACCCGGCAGCTGGGACGAACAGGGCCACCGTGACGTGGGACAAGGCCGTCGCAGCCACGCCAGTCGACTCGGCGCACGGAGCGCACGGCTTCGTCTTCGACGCCGGGACGTCGGCCGACCATACGGTCCGAGTGACCGACACCTTCGATGGCGCCACCACCACCCTCGGCACGGTGACCGGGAGGACGATTCCGCCCTACGCCTCGAAGACGTTCACCTACGAGCGCAAGGTCGCCGTACCGACGAGCGGCTGCCGAACCTTCGCCAACACGGCCGCGATTGCCGAGACCGGCCAGACCGCCGACGCGTCGGTGCGAGTCTGCCGCCGATGAACACCGGGGCCTTGGAATCGGGTGACTGACACAACAAGAGCTGACCAAGGACACGTTTGACGCCATCAACAACCCGGTCGCGTGCGCGCCCCTAACAACGCACCGCACCACTCTGATATGGCCTCCGAGCTGTAGGTCCTCGGGGGTTGGCCTTAGCTGACGGCCGAAGCGGTTGTTGCTGAGGCTTGGTAGAGCAGGCTTTCGACCTCCGCGGTCGCCTCGAGAATCTGAGGCGCCGCCGCCCGGGCGGCCACCGCAAGCTCGGTTGCCCCGGCGTGCTCGAGCATTTCAGGAAGCCGGCTACGGACCCGCTCCAGGGTCCATCGGGTCGGATCGCCCTCGGCGACATCGTCGAAGCGCACGACCACGTTCGAGCGATCGTCCTGATGGATGTAGTGGTAGTGCGGCTCACGTTCGAAGCAGTCGAAGCGCAGATGCTCCAGACCGTCGGCCGTCCCAAGCACGTGAAGTGACATGCCGCCATCGTCGACACCAGCGGGCGCGTCGATGGCACCCAGCCGTCCCTGCTGCTCCGCGCTTTCAATGATCGCCGCCTCAGTCAGCCGTCGGGACTCCACCACGAACGTCACCGGGCCAGCTGGAATCTCTACACACGCATCGGGCACCATCGCGATCGGCATCACCTCATACCGACGACCAAGTTTGTAAGCCTCGAGTCCGCTGGGCTGCATAGTCAGCACTCCTGATCATCTGAAGAGGCGGCAACGGACGCCAGTCTCCTACGCGATCCTCAGAGCCGAAGCGGCGGCGGGGCGCGCCGACATCCTGCGCGAACAGCTCGATGGAGCGGTCGGGACCGACGCGCAGAACGCGGCCTGGCAGGGAAACGACGCGGCCTACTGGGAGAAACGCCGCACGAAGATCGAACAGGCCGCCGGCTATTACGACCGCCAGACGTAATACGTCGTTGGGCCGTATGAGCTGTGCATGGGGACCTCACCCATGAGCGAGTAGCCATAGGCCTTCAGCTGGGGCAAGAGCGCGGCGCTAATATCGGTTTCACCATCGAAATAGACATACTGCCAATAATGATCCCGCAGGCCGGCTTCGTACGCCGGGAGGCCAGTCAGACCCCGATAATAGAGATATTCAGTGGAATCCCACTGCCAATATTGAGTAGAGTTCTCGAACGCGTACCGAATAGGTTCATCAACGTCTCCCAAGGTATGAGCCTGGGGCTCGACTTCCAGTGCGTACCCCATGGTGCTGATCAATCCACTCGTGTTGTTCCAAGAATGGAAGATCCAGCCACTCTCCTGTACGCCATACACGGCGAGACAGGCCGCAATGGCCCCGGCGGCAATCCGAAGCCTTCCAACGAATAGCCTGGCCATGACCAGCCCGCAGAGTGGCGCCGCGTAGATGAGACCGAAGTCGACGTGTTTCTGCAGCGACGTGAACTCGTGTATCCCAATTTGATAGAGCGCAGGCGCCAGCGCTCCCATCAAGAGGACCACTTTCAAAATCAACTGGCGCTTGGGACCGAAGAAGAGTGCGACGGCAGCCAGTACTAACCAGAGCCCGACGAACTTGGCCACCCAACCGATAAGCGCGGTCGCATGCTCACCATTCAAGACCCTGCGATCGGTGGTGGTCACGGCCAATCCTTGCAGCGCATCGTGCCCGACGGTCAGAGCGAGCGGAACCACGACTACAACAGCAGCTAGTAAAGCGAGTGAAACCACGCGAATCGACCACTTAGCCCGCTGTCTGCCGGCTCCGATAGCTGCCACGAGAAGGCTGAACGGAACGAATAGCAGGCAGGCGTACTTGATCATTACGCACAGAGCCAGAATGAGGCCGGACGAGACGGCGCCCACCGCGGCCGCTTTCCACCTGTCTTCTTCCACGCTCTTGGCTAACCAGGCGGTTGCCCACGCGAGACCGCCCAATGCCGGCGCATCGAAGGTGGCAAAGCTACTCAGTAACAGAGTGGGTCCGGCCACGGCAAATGCGGCGCTGGCAAAAAGTCCGGCTCGGGAACCGAACCATCGCCCCGCAACGGATCCGATGGCGACCGTCGCCCCCAACATGCAACCGAGACTGAAAAGGCGCACCAGGGTTAAGCCACCAAGCCTGTCCAGCAGGGCAGCGAAGACGGGATAAATTGCCGGCGCCCCCGAGAAGTAGCTTGAAGGATGGTCATACAGAATGACGCCGTGAAGCCAATGCGCGATGATTCTGTGACCTGTGTAGATATATAGCGCTTCGTCTCGGAAGGCGGTGTTATGCAGTCGAAGAGTGAGTGCAGCCTGGAAGGCCAGGATGGCAAGAATTGGCCATCGTTTCTTCAAATATGTTGCCGGGGAACGTGGGTCTTGCCTACGAGCGTGCTGGCTCGCCTGGGTACGGGTGAGCGTCGGGGCCGTGTGAGCAACCATTAGGCCTGCTCGCTGGCTAGCGCTGCCCCCAGGCGGCCAAGTGCGGCGCTAGTACCGATCGGCTCCGGTGTGTGCAGAGCTGGGCTGGCGGCCTGGGTGCGCCTTCTGGGCCTCCTCACCGAGGGTAGGGCGGTCCAGATGAGCGGGACCTCGATATAAAGGCGAAAGGCCGCAAAGGCAATGATGGCCCAATACTCACTGAACCCGAAGCGCGGAACTCTGACGGCAAGTCCCACCAGAAGGAGTAGCTGGGTCACGAGCAGATACCGAACCATAAAAAGGCGCACATTAGTGGCCACTGTGGATTTGCCGCCACCATTTGTCGGAACCCAATCGACTGGTTCTCCGCGCAGCGTATCCCAGAGTGATTTCAGATGCGCGAACCCGTAAACAGTCTGTACGCGTAGCACCTCGAGGCCTTTACAGGTGCAGATCCAAGGCAATACGGCCAGCCAGACGAGAGCGACAGCCATTAAGGGCAGGCTGTTGATCGGCTTGACATACCCAGGGTAAAACCAAATCATGATCAACGCGGGCAAAGCTCCGGCAACCACTTGAAATCCGGTCCCTATGTAATACAAGAAGCCGGCCCAGAAACAGAGGCGTTGACGCAACGTCAGCTGCTGTTTCTTGAATCCTGCGTCTCGCATCAGAGCTAGACTGCCTCTGCACCAGCGATATTGCTGATTTATAAAAGCGCTCAGGTCTGAAGGGCAGAGGCCTTTTGCGAGATTGACCGGGACATATCGCGTGGTATAGCCCTTGTCGAGCATTCTTGCCCCGGTGTAGACATCCTCCGAATGCCCGATCTGGGGGAACCCTCCGATGGCTTCGAGAGCGGTCCGTCGATAAACGGCGCAGGTGCCGACACAGATACTTGCGTCAACTCGGTCTCTACTAGGCTGAATGTATCGATAGAAGATCTCTTGCGTTGCCCCGGCGCTCCGCTGGAGCCACCCCATTTGCTTGGTGGTATCGAAGAATTGCGGGCTTTGAACGATACCCACGGTTGGCTCATCAAAATAGGGAATCAATTCAGCGAGGAAGTCCGATCGTGGGACGAAGTCAGCGTCAAATATGACGATGAACTCACCCTCGCTGCGGGCGAACGCGTAGTCCAGATTGCCCGCTTTTCCCATGAGTGTCCGGTTCGGACGGCTAAGGTAATCAAATCCGTAGGACATGGCCAGTTCATGAACTTCGCCCCGACGAGAGTCGTCCAAAACCAGGACCCGGATCAGGCCGCGCCAATCCAGTCTCGCAACAAACTGGAAGGTATTGGCGAGCAGCGCGAGGTCCTCTCCCGCTGTGGGCAAGAAGACATCTACCGTGGGGAAAGTGCCGCTAGCGATACGCCAGTCGAGCACCAGATCGTCATGAACTTTCAGGTCGGTGAATCTCTCATGAACGGACATGCCAGAAGTGATCAGCATCGTGATCACGTAAAGGGTCAGTGGAAATAGGAAGAGCAGGCTGAGATAGCTGTACACGTTGCTGAACGGTGCATAGCCCATCTGTGCATGGCCGATCCGCACCGAGAATCCGACCAGAGAATAGGCGACCACGCCGAAACACACAGCCGTGAGCACCATCAGGCCGCGCTGCTGCGACTTGCGCAGATACATCGCGCGTTCAACGTCCGTAGGAGGCTCTGGAAACGAGATTTCAGTCAAGATCTACTTCGCTTTCGATGAGCTGCCGCACCACGGTTACATTCGAGCCCCGCGGTGCGTTCGTGGAATTGAAAAAGCAGCCCACACCAGTTCCCTCAGCTTCCGCGCCCGAGTAGCGCAACAGAAAGCTAAGCCATCCGCTTCTGTCCCGGAGGCAAAACCCGGAGATTGACGAGGCCAGCAGCAATGCGTTGCGTAGTGGAATGAAAGCTCTGCGTGAGGTTCGCCTTCACGCGTCTTGCACCAAATAGGACTGCCGGTGAGTCAGTAACCGACGCTGCTTTGTCCAGCGACGGGGCGTTCCATTCAAGGGCATTGCCGACGCGGAAGACGCACCCGGTGCCGGCATTTCCGGAATCTCATGGATTCCCCTGCGCGGCCCGCCCCGGGCAGGCGAAAATCTCCCCGTGAAGGCTCATACACGCGAGGCGCCGATATGCCCCCGTCGCCGGTGGCAGGCCTCGGCAGCCGGCGCGCTAGTCGTTGCCGGGGCGTTGGCCGGCTGCTCGTCATCCGGGTCGGGGACCTTGCTGCCGCAGGCCTCGCCGACCGCAACGAAGGACACGGGCGGAGCATCCGGCAAGTCCGGCCCCGCGGCCGCTCAGGGTGACCCTTTCGGCCCGGCCAGCAGCAGCGGAGGTACCGGCAGCAGCGGAGGCGGCGCGGCTACGGGCGGCAGCGGAGGTGGTACCACCAGCGGCACTGGTAGCGGCGGCTCTACTGGTGGCGGCGGCACTGCTGGTAGCGGCGGCGGTACTACCGGAGGCGGGAGCACCACCACCGGCAGCGGAGGCACAACTACTGGCAGCGGAGGCAGCAGCAAAGCCCGGGTCGGCGTTGGGGATACGGGGAATGTTTCCGTCAGCTTCACCTTGACCCAGCAACCCGCTTGCCCCGAGGGGACGGCCGTGGTCCGGGCCGCTGCGGTGCCCGCAATCGTCAGTTGGCAAGTGACCGGGGCCACCGGGGTCGATCTGTCCGTCGATGGGCCCGGCCTCTTCGGCAGCTTCGGACCGAGCGGATCACAGTCGTTCAACTTCTCCTGCGGCGGGCCGGTGGGCTCGACCGAGACGCACAGTTACACGCTGACCACGACCGGCGGAATGACCGTGTCACGGACGCTCAGCGTGTCCGCCGTGGTCCGTGACAACGGCGGAGGCGCCGGTCAGGCACCGCCAGTCGGAGGCGGCGCGGGTGCTGCCGGCGGAAGTGGGGGTTCTGGCACGGACAACGGTGGCGGCGGCGGCGCTGGTTCCGGTTCAGACACCGGTGGAGGCTCCGGCTCCGGAGCTGGATCAACGGGCGATGGCGGGGGCGGCACGGGTAGCACAACCACCAACTGAGCCGGCGAATTCGAACCCTTCGGCTAATCCGCAGGATTTGTCAGGGTCGGCGCGTCAGACCGACTCCGGCAGCGCTGGCTGTAGGGTCGCGAAATGTCGGGTTTTCACGCTTTCGCCCAGCGGGGACCATTGAGCCGCCGCCGGTGACAGCAGCTGTTACCTCGCGACCAGCGCAGGGTTTCGAAGGTGTCACGCGCCGCAAACTGCTGCGCAGATCGCTGTTACTTCCAGGGCTCGCTGTCATCCCGATATTCGTCACGATTGTCGGATTGCTGGGACGCCCCTATGTGCCGATCGGCGACGAAGCCTCGATGCTGTTTCGTATTCAGCAGGTAGGGACCTCTTCCTCGCCGCTGGTCGGCGTCTATTCGACGCGGGGCTGGGCTCACCCTGGGCCGATCTTGTACTACCTACTGGCGATCCCTTATCGGCTCAGTGGCGGACAAGCGATCTCTGTCTTTGTCGCTGCCGCTTTCGCAAACATCGCCTGCGTAGGGCTTATCTGCTATCTGGCGTGGCGCCGGCGGGGATGGCCGGGCCTGCTGATTTTCTCGACCATCACAGCGATATTGCTGAACGGACTGCACGCAGAAAGGCTGCTGCAGATCTGGAACCCCTACCTCCCGCTGCTGCCTTACCTCGCGTTCTGCCTCACGCTTTGGTGCATCGTCGAGCGCGACTACGCGATGGCGCCGCTCGCTGTGCTCCTGGGCTCACTCGTCGTCCAAATGCACGTCGGCTACGTGCCGTTGGTGCTGGGCGGAGGCGTGGCCGTAGCCGTCTGGATTGCGGTATCGCCCAGATCGCGGCGCGAGCCGCAAAGCGTTCCCGGACGGCGGTGGCGCCGGGTGAGCTACCTGCTGTTTGGCCTGATGTGGCTCCCGCCCTTGATCGACGTAGTGGCCGGCGGCGACAACCTCAAGCAGCTGGCCAAATACTTTTCGGCCGGACATCAAGACGTCAGCGGCCTGTCCTACGGTTTGGGCCTGCTCAGCGGCCACGTGAAGCTGACCGGGCCGTGGTCGGGTGGGCACGAGCTGTCGGCATTCACGACCGTCCTACCTGAACGCCTGATCTATCTCCTCGGGCTGGTCCTGCTGCTGATTGCGGTCGCGGTGCTCAACCTCGTCAAGCGCCGAGACGGCGCCGGGGCACCGATCGTTGCGCTGAGCCAGCTGGCGGCTGGCGCCTTCGCCGCAGCACGGCTCCAGCCGCCGTTCATGAGCTACCTGATCGTCTGGATGTTTCCCCTTGCGGCCTTCTGCTGGGCAGCGGTCGCGATGTCGGCCTTCGACTTGTTGGACACCGAGTCCCTCAAGGCCAGGAGATGGCTGCGTTCACCTGCGTTGGCCGCAGCATTGGTCGCCGTCATCGGTGTGGAGACGATCCGCACGACGCAGCACGCGTGGCGTCCGCCGCTTCCGAGCCAGGAATATGCCCAACAGGTAAGCGCGATGATCCCGCTGCTGACGTCCCGGGTGGAGCGTAAGAAGGCGGTGCGCATCGAAGGTGTGGGCGACGATTTCAACGAGGCCTGGGTCGGCGCCCTGTACGGACTCGCGAGCCAAGACCAGACCTTCTACACCAGCGACGGAGCAGCCGGCCAGAAGTGGGGAAGCCAGCACCGCTGGACGGGCCAACCCGTCGACTACACCATCACCATCGCGACGAGCTACCCCAACAGCTTCACCGACGGGGTGGCCCTCTGTGGGCGAGACCCGAGCGAGACACCGATAGCAGGCCTCGACCAGCTGTCAGCCTCCGACCGCCAGCAGCTCCATGAACTGTTTATCGCCAACTACAACGCAAAGGGCCACCTCGCCCCGGCCCTCGCCAAACGCCTGGCACAGCTGGAAGCGAAGGGCTTTCGCATCGTCGCCTTCAAAGGACCGCATGTGTGCGGCGCTTGAGCCAGGCTTGGCAAGCGGTTGTACGGCTGGGCACAAAGCCCATCTTTCTGCCCAGCCGTACAGCTCGAATGCTCCGTGGGGACCGGAGCACTCCCCTATCGGATCAAGCGATCACCGAGCTGGCTCGGTATTTGGCGCAGCCGTTGCCAAACCGTTAAGAAATCGCCGTTGTCGGGGCTCCCTAAGGGTCCCTGTGCAGACGCTCAGCAGCGGGATCAGCCATTGTCAGCAACGATTCCCGCGTGCTTGTCTGGGCGCTATGAACACAATCCAGTCTGGCCTGGAGACAGTCGACATTCTGGCCCAGAGCGACCAATACGTGGTAAATCGGATCACCTCGCGTGACGCCCCAGGAATCACCGTCTTCAACGTGCACCTCAGCGACGAAGCCGACCTCTTTGCGCGCGCGTATGCCTGTGGCTTCGTCCCCAGATCCGCCGATTGCGTCGAAGTCATCAGCCTGGACGCAGACTGGGTGGTTGACGGCGGCCCCGGCTGTCACCTGGTCTACCGGGCGGGGCCTGCATAGGCCGGCTGACTCAGGCGCCAGGTACGGTGCCGGCTACGGCACCCATACCCCCGAGACGGTTAGTGAGGCTGGAAAGTAGATGCTCATTGTGGCTGGCCATTTTGTTGTCGCCCCGTCAGACCAGCAGGCGTTCGTCGCCGGCCGCGCCGCAGCCATGAAGGCGACGCGCGATGAGCCCGGTTGCCTTGAGTACGTCATGAGTGCAGACCCGGTGGACGAGTCGCGGGTGGTGCTCTTTGAACGCTGGGCCGATCAGAGCGCCTTCGATGCACACATGGCCGGCATCGCCAAGGCGCCCCCGTCCAGCGGGCCGACCCCGACCGGCTTCGTCGTCAAGATTTACGACATCGCGGGCGAACGCGCCTTCGGCTAACCACGCATTCGGTTCGACACCGAGAAGCGCCCAAGCAGCCCCAAGCAGCACAGCGCCGCCGCTCAACCGTGACTGGTTGAGCGGCGGCGACTGAACGAACTACGGAGTTTCGTACGTGTTCTTCAACGTGACGACGTTGGCCGGGTCGCAGTTGTAGATGCCGTTGTTCGGCCGCGTGATCGCCTTGTCGTAGACGAACCCGTTAGCCGTGGCGTCCATCATCACGTAGCAGGTGGGCTGCTGCGGGTTCTTCGGGTCGGTGTTACGCGGCGGGAAGAGACCCCCAGCGGTCCAGGCCTTCTCGGAGCCGGCGTTCTGCAGCACGCAAGCCTGCGTCAGGTCGTTTCCGCACGCCGTGGCCGACTTGGCCCAGAGCGTCCACGCGTTGAACGCCAGCGCTGTGAAGTCCGTGTACAGCGCGTTAGGAGTTCCGCTCATGATCGTCTTGACCTCTTTGACGATCGGATCGTTGGTCATCTCCCACGGCACATGGCTGAAGTACTGGTAGATCGGGGACGGGGTGCCCGAAGCCTTGATGGCTTGGATGGTCTGCGGCTCGTAGTACGCGTTACCGAGCAGCATCCAGTCCAGCTTGAGCCCGACGTCCTTGATGGAACCCAGCTCCTGCGCGATGTAGGCGGCGCTGCCGGTCGCGTTCATGTAGCCCTTGGCTCCGGACTGGTTGATCTCTTCCATGTAGGGACGCCAGTTGGTCACTGCCGG
Organism: uncultured Actinomycetota bacterium; assembly: GCA_963737695.1. Lineage (GTDB taxonomy): Bacteria > Actinomycetota > Actinomycetes > Frankiales > Frankiaceae > DATAZK01. The sequence goes on along the minus strand of CAVTTQ010000005.1, from coordinate 420,941 downwards.
AGGACGCTCGGAGTAGTCGGCGACCTTGTAGCCGATCTGCTCAACGCCTTCCTTGGTGCGCAGGCCCTGTGGCCGCAGAGATCCGTAGTTGCTGCCTCCGATGGCAAGGCCGCTCGTCTTCACGTCCGGGTACTTCAGACCGAGCAGCCGGAAGGGGCCGACCTGCAGCTCGTTGAACGGGTTCGGCGTCGGCTGCACCTGGTATCCGGCGTTGGTCGTGGCCGGTGAGGTCACATACGAAGAGATCTGGCCGAGCTTGCATGCCACCCGGGGTGCCGCGCCGGCCTCATCCAGGCCGTTGCCGTTGCCGACCATCATGAACTGGTTCTGGCAAGCCAGAATCATCTGCTGCGCGACGTTGAAGAGCTTCGCGTCGTATTTCGTGAGGACGATCTTGCGTCCGTTGATGCCGCCCGCGGCGTTGCACCACTTCACGAACGCATCGCCGACCTGGAAGAACTCCTCACCCAGACCAGGCGCCGCGGCCGCTCCCGGGTCGGCCATCGTCGCGACGTTGATGGTGGTCTTGGTGATGCCACGACCACTGCCGCCGGTCGCGTTGCCGGGTCCGCAGATCGCCTTCAGGGTGCCGAAATCGCCTGCCGCGGCGGTAGTCGCAGACGGGGTCGCGCTGGAGGAGGGGGTGCCCGATGGAGTGCTGCTCGAGCGACCACACGCCGCCAGCGTGAGGGCGAGTACCGCTCCGATGGCGACGGGAGTCATGACCGAGGCAAGGGGCCCTCGACGACGCCGGGAACGACCCGACACCCAGTGGGATGGACGACGCGACATATTGGCAATCTCCAGATCAGGCGCGAGACGGATGAGACATACGTGTGCGTGCACGCGCAGCGTGATTGCGGCCAACATAGTGGTCCGGATCACCCAACATGACGTAGCACACACCGTTCGAGACCAAGTCGTAACACATCCGGGGTCCCAAATCATGAGAAACACACCGTAATTCTGACGACCCGTCAGATCGCAAACGTTGCCTCGAGGTCCTGGAACCGCCCCCTCTTGAGCGTCTAGTGACGGCCCCGCTAGGGTGAGCAAGCCGTAGGCGGCTCGTCGATGGAGACAGCCGGCCGGGCCGACGAAATGGAAGCGCTCATGACTGATCCATCCCTTGATGAGCTGGGCCCGGTCGACTACGTCGTGGTCGAATTCCCGGCCGGCGAAAGCAGCTTCACCGGTGAGATGGTCGCCGAGTTGACCGCGCTGGTCGACGCCGGAACCATCCGCGTCATCGACATTCTCATCCTCACCAAAGACGCTGATGGCGTGGTCGAGGCCGCTGAGCTGTCCGACTTCGACGACCTCGGAGAGCTGCAGGCCATCGAGGCCGAGCTCGCCGAACTCCTCGCCGAAGCAGACGTCGAGCTGCTCGCCGCGGCGATGGAGCCGGGCAGCGTCGCCGGCGTCCTGATCTGGGAGAACCTGTGGGCCGCGCCGTTCGCGGCGGCCGCTCGGCGCTCCGGTGGCCAGTTGATCGCCGACGGCCGCATCCCGATCCAAGCCATCATTGCCTCAATCGAGGCCGACCTCGCCTCCGAAGGAGCCTGACATGCCGCTCAGACCAGCACGCGTCGGACGCGTTGGCGTCATCGGCCATCCAGTCGCCAAGACCGCCGTAGTGGCCAAAGCCGTCACGCCCGGCCCGTCGCCGATCGCCAAGACAGCAGTAGTTGCGGCAGCCGTCACACCCGGGCGACGCAGGCGCATCTAGGCGCGCGTCGCTCGTTCCCATTTCGCGCTGGTTTGGCCCCTTTTACCAGCGAGGTCGACGTTTCGAGTCCCGTAGCTCGGTGCTGTATCTGAGATGTGGGACTCCCGTGAGTAAGCCTCGGATCTCCCTTGACGATGGGGAATTCCTAGGTGACGGCGGTAGCGTCCCTGCGGGATGGGCTACACCGATGGCTGACTTGATCATGTCGGCTGTCCTGGCGGAGGCAAGGGGGCACGGCCGTCGTCACTGTGTCCACACCTCCCACGCCGCCGACCGAGCCGAGCGACCCGGCCGAGTCGGTCGCTGACCCCAAGAGGCGCAAGCGCCGTAAACCGTGGTCCGTCCGGTTGGTTCAGGTGCTCGCCGGTTTGGTCGCCGTCGTCGTCCTTGGCGTAAGCGTCGGCGGGTACGTCGTCGTGAAGTGGTTCGACGGGTCGATCGCCCGCGTCCACATCAACCTGACGACCAACCGGCCGGCAGCCGCCCCCGTCGGCACCCAGAACTGGCTACTGGTCGGCACCGACAGCCGGGCCGGCAGCGACGGCGAATTCGGAAGTGTCGACGGCGAGCGCAGCGACACCACGATCCTGGCTCACCTCGACGCCGACGGCACCACGACGATGGTCTCGTTTCCCCGCGACATGCTGGTGCACATTCCTGCCTACACCGACAGCACCGGGAAGAAGTTTCCGGCCCACACCGACAAGTTCACCAAGGCGATCCTCGAAGGCGGTCCGTCACTACTGGTAGCGACCATTCAGGACATGACCGGTATCGCCATCGACCACTACGTCTCGGTGAACCTGGAAGGCTTCAAGAAGATCAGCGAGGTGCTCAACGGGGTCAACGTGTGCATCAAGCCGGCCCCGGCGAGCGCGGACGAAGACGGCGGAGCGCTCACCAACATCAACGACGGCTACAGCGGCTTCCACGGCAAGTACGGGGAGCAGAAGGTAGCCGGCGATTCCGCCGTCGCCTTCGTGCGGCAGCGGCACGGACTCCCCGACGGAGACATCTCACGCATCCAGCGCCAGCAGCAATTCCTGGGTTCGGTATTTCGGGAGGCGACGCAGAACGGCGTGCTGTTCAACCCGGTCGCCATCACCAATCTTTTGAGCGCTGTCCGCAACGCACTCACCTTGGATCAGAACACCTCGCTCTCCGACCTGGAGAAGCTTGCCGTGCGGCTGCGCGGCGTCGGCGCCAACAAGCTGCAGTTCGAAACGGTCCCCCAGCGTGCGCTCGAGGAGTCCGACACCAATCTCGGTGACGTCTTCACCGACGACTGCAGGAGTTCTCGAGATCATCCCCAACGGCGAGACGGAGAGCGTCGGAAGCGTCCAGATCATCGAGCAGCAGCAATTCCAGCAGATGCTGGCAGGTCTGCGCGATGAGAGCCCGACGACATCGACCTCAGGGGCGAAGGTCACGCCGTCCACGCAGCCGGTGAAGGTGACCGTCGCGCCGTCTGATGTGACGGTGACCGTCCAGGACGGAGTGGGCCAGGTCGGGCTGGCCAATGACGTGACGGCAAAGCTCAACCAGCAGGGCTACCAGACCGGCGCCCCGGGGCCCGCCGACAGCACCGGCTACTCCCGGTCGGTAGTCCTCTACTCCCCGGCGAACCAGGAGGAGGCCCGCACGGTCGCTACGGCAGTGCCCGGCTCCATCGTCGAGGAAGACCCAGCCGCGACCAACGGCGTCGTCCTGATCGTCGGCGAGAATTACACCACCGTGCGGCCGGTCTCCGTGACGGGGACGACCACGGTGACTCCGACACCCACGCCGACCGCGAGCGTCAGCCCGCTTCCGGCACCGACTACTGCCGACTCTGCCAGCAACGAGTGCACTTACTGATCGGTGGCAGGCTGATTTCCGGCGAGCAACCCGGGTAGCTGGGCGGCGAGCAGGCGGAAGGCCCGCCCACGGTGGCTGATCGCATCCTTGTCGGCCGGCGCGAGTTCAGCGGTGGTGCGGGTGTCGCCTTCGGGCACGAAGATGGGGTCGTAGCCGAAGCCGCCAGTGCCGCGTGGCTCGAAGAGCAAGCTGCCGTGGATTTCGCCGCGTACGACGTGGGATCGACCGTCGGGCAGGGCCACTGCGGCCGCACAAACGAAGGCTGCACCGCGGCGTTCTTCCGGGATTTCGCGGATCTGCGCCAAGACGAGTTGCAGATTGGCGACGTCGCGAGTCGGATCGCTCGAAGGCAGCCCCGACCAACGGGCGGACAGCACCCCGGGCATCCCGTTGAGCGCATCCACCGCCAGACCACTGTCATCGGCGACGGCTGCCAGGCCGGTTTCGGCCACCGCCGCACGAGCCTTCAACAGTGCGTTGGCCTCGAAGGTTTCACCGGTCTCCGCGACGTCGGGGGCGGATTCGGGGAGTGCCACCAGGTCATATCCAGGACCGAGGATCCTGCGCAGCTCGACCAGCTTGCCCTCGTTGCGGCTCGCGAGCACGAACGGGGTGCTCACGCTTGCAGCGCGGCCCGCTGCGCCGCCGAGAGCGAGGCACATCCACCGACGGCGAGGTCGAGCAGGGCGTCGAGTTCGGCGCGGTCGAAAGCCGCTCCTTCCGCCGTGCCCTGCACCTCGACGAACTTGCCGTCGCCCGTCACCACCACATTCATGTCGGTGCCGGCCCTGACGTCTTCCTCGTAGCAGAGGTCAAGACGCGGCTCACCGTCGATGACGCCGACGCTGACCGCGGAGACGGAGGCCACGATCGCCGCTTCCTTACCCAACGAGTTGACCGCATCGACCAGCGCCACGTAAGCACCCGTGATGGCGGCGGTGCGGGTGCCCCCGTCCGCGACCAGGACGTCGCAGTCGATGGCGATCGTATTTTCGCCCAACGCCTTGAGGTCGACGCAGGGGCGTAGCGCCCGCCCGATGAGCCGGCTGATCTCCTGCGTACGCCCGCCGACCTTGCCCTTCACCGACTCGCGCTGGTTACGCGTGTTCGTCGCGCTGGGCAGCATGGCGTATTCGGCCGTCACCCACCCCAGCCCGCTCCCGCGTCGCCACCGCGGCACCTCACGCTCCACGCTCGCCGCGCACAGCACGCGGGTGCCGCCGAAGGAGATGAGCACCGAGCCGGCCGGATGTGGCTGCCAGGCCCGCTCCATGCTGACTGCGCGCAGTTCATCGTTTGCCCGGCCGTCAAGGCGTCCGGTTTGACTCGTCACTGATGGGTTCCCGTCATACGTCGTAGCAAGTGCCGGGCACGGCGCATTCAATCTCGCCCTCGTACTGCCCGGTGGCCTCATCCTGCAGCTGGGACTTGTCCGCCCAGGGAACCATGTGCGTCAGCAGGAGCTTGTGCGCCTCAGCGCGGTGAGCCGTCTCGCCGGCATCTCGCCCGCTCATGTGAATGCCGGGCGGGTTCTTGGGCGAATGCGGCCAGCTCGACTCGCAGAGGAAGAGGTCGGAATCCTTCGCGAGCCGTTCGACCTGCTCACAGGTGCCGGTGTCGCCGGAGAAGGCGAAGGTACGACCGCCTGCCGTGAAACGCATCCCGTAGGCCTCGATCGGATGGCGGACGCGATCAAGCTCGATCTCGAAGGGGCCGATGGCCCGATGGCCGGCGCGGATACCGCGGAAGTCGAAGACGTCGCTCAAACCGTCCGAGGGCCAGTCATCGAAGGCGCCGCAGAGGCGGTGACGGGTGGAGACCGGGCCGTAGACCGGCAACCGCGGCAGCGGCCCTTCCGGGTGGTAGCGCAGCGCGTAGGAGTACGCGACGAGATCCAGGCAGTGGTCACCATGCAGGTGCGAGACCAGGACGGCGTCGATGTTGAGCAGGCCCACGTACTCCTGAAGCGGACCGAGGGCGCCGTTTCCAGCGTCGATCAGCAGCCGGAAGCCCTCGTGCTCGACGACGTAGGACGAACACGCCGAATCGGGACCGGGAAAAGTACCGGCACAGCCCAGAACCGTGAGCTTCATCTCCAGCCCCTCATGAGTCCGCGCCTGGGAGGTCACCGATCTCGGGGCCGAGGAACCGGCGGCCGAGCTGTGCAAAGGGCTTGGCATCACCGGTCGCCTCAAAGCGGTGCTTGGGCGCCGGCAGCTGATCGCTGCGGAAGAGGTCGTGCACGGCCAGCTGCTTGAACACATCGCGGGCGGTCTCATCCGCGCTGCTGACAAGCACGACGTCATCGCCCATCACGTAGGAAATGACGCCGGCGAGCAGCGGGTAATGCGTGCAGCCCAACACCAGGGTGTCGACACCGGCGGCCAGGAAGGGCTCGAGGTAGACCTCCGCCAGCGCCATCAGCTCGGGGGAATTGGTCTCTCCGCGTTCGACGAACTCGACGAACTTCGGACACGCACCCGTGGTCAGACGCACCTGATCGGCTGCCGCGAACGCGTCGTCGTAGGCCCCGCTGCCGATGGTGACCTTGGTGGCAATGACGCCCACCCGCCCATTTCGAGTCGCCCGCACAGCCGCCCGGGTGGCGGGCAGGACGACCTCGATAACCGGGACCGGGTAACGCTCGCGGGCGTCACGAAGGCACGCGGCGCTGGCCGCGTTACAGGCGATGACCAGCATCTTTACGCCGCGCGATACCAGATCGTCCATGACGTCAAGCGCCAGCTTGCGTACGTCAGCGATCGGCTTCGGGCCGTACGGGGAGTTGGCGGTATCGCCGATGTAGAGCAGCGGCTCGTGAGGAAGCTGGTCGAGGATCGCCCTGGCGACCGTGAGGCCTCCCACGCCGGAATCGAAGACTCCGATCGGCGCAGTAGTCATTGCTACAACAGGGTAAAGCCGAAGTGCAGCTCAGGTGTCACGTGTATGAAACTTCACAAGCGCACGAGCGTGCTCATCTGACGCCCAGTCAGGCCGACCATCAGTCGTCGACAGGTCGGCGTCAGGCCCAGAGCTGACCCTCGAGTGCCGCCTCTGCGTCCGCAAGGGTGCCGGCGTAAGCACCGGTCGACAGATACTTCCAGCCGCCGTCGCACACGACGAAGGCAATATCGGCCCGCTCGCCGGCTGCGACGGCCTTGTCAGCCTGGGCCATCGCAGCGTGCAGGATCCCGCCGGTCGAGATGCCGGCAAAGATGCCCTCTTCCTCGACCAGCTGCCGGGTACGCCGAAGCGCCGCCACGTGGTCGACCGAGTAGCGCGAGGTCAGCACGGAGGCGTCATACAGCTCCGGAATGAACCCCTCGTCGATGTTGCGAAGCCCGTAGACCAGGTCGCCGTACTGCGGTTCGGCAGCGATGATCTTGACGTCAGGAACTCGCTCCCTCAGGTAGCGACCCGCGCCCATCAGCGTGCCGGTGGTGCCAAGGCCCGCGACGAAATGCGTGATGGTTGGCAGGTCGGCGAGGATCTCCGGGCCGGTCGACTCGTAGTGCGCCTGCGAATTGGCCGGGTTGCCGTACTGGTAGAGCATCACCCAGTCGGGATGCTCGGCGGAGATGCGCTTGGCGACGGCGACGGCCTCGTTACTGCCACCCGCCGCGGGCGAGGAAACGATCTCGGCGCCCCACATGGTCAGCAACTGGCGACGCTCGGACGAGGTGTTCTCGGGCATCACGCAGACCAGCCGGTAGCCGCGCTGGCGGCAGACCATGGCCAGTGAGATGCCGGTATTGCCTGAGGTCGGCTCCAGGACGGTCGAACCCGGATGAAGCCGGCCTTCCTTCTCGGCGGCGGCCACCATCCACAGCGCCGGACGGTCCTTGATGGAACCGGTCGGGTTGTCCTGCTCGAGCTTGGCCCACAGGCGCACGTCAGCCGAGGGCGACAGGCGCGGGAGGCCGACGAGAGGGGTGTGCCCTACGGAGTCGATCAGGCTGTCATAGCGCACAGTGAAAGGTGGGGTCAGGCAGCCGAGGAGGCGGCACCACCGGCGACCGCCGGCAGAATCGTCACGGTGTCACCGTCCTTGAGTGGCGCATCGAGAGAGCCGAGGAACCTGACGTCCTCGTTGTTGATGTAGACGTTGACGAAGCGGTGCAGCGATCCGTCTTCGGCGATGAGCCGGCCGCGAAGGCCCTCATGGCGGGAGTCGACGTCGGTCAGCAGCGCATCCAATGTGTCGCCGGATGCTTCAACAGCCTTCGCCCCTCCCGTGTACGTGCGAAGGATTGTCGGCACCTTTACCTGAACAGCCATAGTGCCATCCTGCAACATCAGCGCGGTTTGCGGGATTCCGACAGCCGGCGGACCGGGGCGTCCGGCTGGGATGACGCGGTCATGAGCCCGAGCCGATGGTCACCGGCTCTTCCTCCACCTTGCCATCGACGATGCGGTAGGAACGCACTTCGGCGACGTCGGGGTCACGCGTTGAAATGAGGACGTAGTGCGCACCGGGCTCGTTGGCATAGGTGATGTCCGTGCGCGAGGGATAGGCCTCGGTCGCGGTGTGGGAGTGGTAGATGACCACCGGCTCCTCGTCGCGGTCCTCCATGTCCTGATAGAGCGCAAGCAGCTCACCGGAGTCGAACTCGTAGAACGTGGGTGAGCGCGCCGCATTGGTCATGGGCAGCAGGCGCTCCGGGGCACCGTCGCGGCCGGCGATCACACCGCACGCCTCATCGGGGTGATCGCGCCGGGCGTGCGCGACCATGGCGTCGTAATGATCTTGTGAGAGCTCGAGCACGTCTGCGAGGTTAGTGGTGGCTCAGCGCATGAGCGCATCGAGCAGTGAGGTCTGCAGCTCGCCCAGCCAGTGGTAGACGAGCAGCCGATGCGCCCTCGGCTCCTCAGGTACCAGAGCGGCGAGCTCGTACTCGGTGTTCTCGTCGACCTCCAGCGCCGTGCCGAGGGCGAGCCGGGCATCGTTGAGACCGCCGAGCCACGCCTGGCAAGCCTGCGGGTCGAGCACCAGGCTGCCGCCGCCATCGGGCAAAGATTTCAGGAGGGCAGCGGCGTTAGCGGCTTTCGCGGACCGCAGGTCGTCCTCGGTGAAGCGGCGGAAATCCTGCGCTGCACCGTCGACGTCGTCGGCGCCTTGATAGGCGGCGGGAAAGAGCCTGGCCCGGATGGGATCGTCGGGCTCGCCGAGATCGTCTTGCGTACCGACACTGCTGAGACCGAGATCGCGGGCCCACTGCTGATCCCCGGGCCGCTCCCGGGGCTGCCCGATCACCTCGGACATCTCGCCCATGACCTGCTCGAGAACGGCCGTCTCGACCGGATCGAGGGTGATCTTGATGCCGGCACGGGTGCGCTTGAAGTAGCCCACTCAGCTACGAATCGTGTGTGAGCGTCGCCCACAGGCCGGCGCCGTGGAGGCGGGCGACGTCGCGCTCCATCTCCTCGCGGGTGCCCGACGTGACCACCGCCTTGCCGGTCTGGTGGACATCGAGCATGAGCTTTTCCGCCTTGGCCTTCGGGAAGCCGAATAGCTGCTGGAAGACGTATGTCACATAGGTCATGAGATTGATCGGATCGTCCCAGACGATGGTGACCCAGGGACGGTCGGCCGCGATGGACTCGTCCTCACGCAGCTCCTCATCGACATGCTCGATGGTGTCGGGGGTGGCGGTCGTCACGCCTCCTATTCTGCCCATTCCACGGCCGTAGTCGACCGCTGCAGCCGATAGGAGCCGCTGCGCCGCCAGTGCTTGCGGAAACAGCAACGGAGTTGCGCGGGGAGAGCCTTCCGCGCGGCGAGTCGGCGCGAAACGCCGTGGCCCATCTCAACTTCGTTGCTACTTCCGCACGCGGGCGACTAGTAGCCCAGCGCCCGCCGAACTTCTGCCACCACGTACTCGGGGTGAAAGCGAACCTGGCCCGCCGTGAAGCGCAGGATGCGCCATCCGTTCTGGGTGGCCGCGTTTTGTCGAACCCGGTCCTGGGCGAAGGCGTCGGCATCGATGTGCCAGCGCCGGCCGTCGATCTCCACCAGGAGCATGTGCTCGGGCCAGGCAAAATCGAGCCGGGCGACAAGATCGCCCCATCGAACGGGGTATTGCGCAATGGGCGGCGGCAGCCCGGCTTCGAGGAAGAGCAGCCGAGCGATCGTCTCGGGGATGCTGCCGCTCAAGGGATCGCTGAGTGACAGTGCCCGACGGGCAGCGGATACGCCGTGACCGTGTCCCCCAGACAGAGCCAGGGCCAGTTCATCTTGGTGCACCCACCGACTGCGAAAGGCGCAGTCCAGGGTAATGACGGCGAGTCTCGGCGGAAGGACGCTGGCCAGATCAACAGCGGTCCGCTGTGGAGTCGTCACCCTCAGAACGCCCGTCAGCATGATCTCGTCGTCGCGGAGCAGTGAACGCTGCGCGACGATCTTGCCCCCGCGAGTGCCGGGCGGGAGGATCACAGCTGGGGTCGGCGGCAGGACGTCCAGATCCCAACCGTGAACGCGAGCTGCGCAGGCGAAAGCCGAGACCGCGCGCGGCCCCGAACAAAGCACGTCGCGGACGTACCGATCTCCTGACCGCGCTTGTCGCCCGGCAACCTGCAGGACCGTTCGCTCGACCTGTTGCCACCGGCCTCGCCTGACCTTGCGGCGGATCTCATCCTCGCCATAGCCGGCGTCCTTGGCCTGTCTCACGCTGAACAGTCCGTACGCAACGGCGGCCTCAGGGGCTGGTTCGATCACCAGCCGAGGATGGGGCGAAACGGACACCTTCCGGAACCGCGCGCGGCCGGTCTGTGGATAAGCCCAGCCGAAGCGTCTGATGCGGAAACAGCAACGGAGTTGCGCGCGGAGACCCCGTAGGGCAGCGAGTCTGCGCGAAACGCCGTCGCCTATCCCAACTTCGTTGCTACTTCCGCAAAGGCCTGCCGACGCGGCAACTCACACCGGGTGAGTCCGCTCTACCAGTGGTCTTCGAGGGTTTCTGGGCCCTTCCCTAGCAGACGTTTGACCACCTTGCCGGTCTCGTTGCGCGGGAGCTCGGACAGGAAGTAGACGTCGCGGGGGACCTTGTGACGGGCCAGACGATCCCTCACGAACGCCTTGACCTGCTCATCGGTCACCGGACCTGAGGTGACCACGTAGGCGATCAGGCGCTGGCCCATCTTCTCGTCGTCGACTCCGACTACGGCGACTTCGCGAACGTCAGGGTGGGCCGCGAGCAGATCCTCGACCTCGCCGGGAAAGACGTTCTCACCTCCTGAGACGATCATCTCGTCGTCCCGGCCCTCGATGAAGAGCCGACCCTGGGAGTCGAAGCGGCCGAGGTCACCGGTCGCCACGAGGGGCCCGATCCGGTCCTTGTCCCCACCACCGGTGTAACCGCTGAAGACGAGTCGGTTGCCCACGAAGATCCGGCCGACCTCGCCCGCCGGAACTTCCTTGCCCACCGCGTCAACCAGGCGGACGGTGGTGGCTGCCAGCGGCCGTCCGGCGGTCCCGGGAGCGTCCCGCAAGTCGGCGGGAGTAGCGACGGTGGCGTAGGCAACCTCGGTCGATCCGTAGAGGTTGTAGAGCACGTCACCAAAGGCATCCATGAAGCGGGTGGCGAGGTCGCCGGGCAGCGCTGAACCGCTGGCGGCTACCACCCGCAGCGAGGTCACGTCGTAGCTGGTACGGGTGTGCCGATCGAGCTCGAGCAGCCGTCGCATCATGACGGGTACCACCACCAGCGCGTTGGCTTGGTGGTCTTCGACCAGAGCCAGCACCCGCTCGGGATCGAAGCGGCGCTGCAGAACCAGGGTGCTGGACAGGAGCAGTCCCAGCACCAGGTGCGCGAGACCCCAGGCATGAAAGAGCGGTGCGGCAATCACCGTCGTCCCGCGCGCCCGCAGCGGGATCGCCGTCAGGAAGGCGGCGGCTGGATCGAGGCTTTCGACGTCGCGCAGAGCCCCCTTCGGGGCCCCGGTCGTGCCACTCGTGAGGATCACCTGACGACTTCGATGCTGCGGCCGGGTCAGCTGCGGCGCCATTTTGGTCAGCTCGTCGAGCGTGACGTGATCAGCGTCGCCGTCATGCCAGCCGATCACTCGTAGGAGGTCCGGTGGCAGGTCGGTGAGCAACGCCTCGAACTCCGCGTCGTAAACAAGAGCCTGGATCCCCTCGCTGCTGATCACCTCGGCCAGCTGTCGGCCTGCGAAGCCGGTGTTGAGCAAGACCACGTCGGCCCCGGCCTTGGCGACTGCCGACAGCGCCAACGCCATCCATCGCGAATTGCGCATCAGGAGCCCGACCGTGCCTCCATCAGCTACTCCAAAGCGGGCAAGTCCGGTCGCGATTGCGCTGGACGCGGTGTCGACCTCGGAGTACGTCATGGATCCCAGCTCGTCGATCAGCGCCGTCCGATCGGGGTGGTGCGCGGCGCCTGCCGCCCAGCCGGCCGCCGGAGTCAGGCCCCAGCGCATGACCGCGAGCGCCATCCCCAATGCGCGATCCGGCCGGGTTGGAAGGATCGCGCCCGTCCCGGCCAGCACGCGCAGCGCGTTCAGTTGCGAAGTCAGGCCCATGCCCCCACCCTCTGCCCCTTTGACGTCCTAAGCACTCCCTACCCAGACACATCTCGGGAGAGAATGTCCGGGTGGATGCCGTGGACACCGACGATCCCCTAGAGGCCGACGAGCCTGCGGCCGCCCGAGCGCGTGACCGTCTCGGTGACATCGCCGTCAGCGTGGACATCGTGCTGCTCACTTTGCGTGCCGGCCGGCTGGCCGTGCTCCTCGTCGCCGGGCGTGATCCCCGAGATCCCCTCAGCTGGGCGCTGCCCGGCGGGCGGATCTCCGTCACCGAGAGCCTCGTTGCAGCCGCCCGCCGGGCGCTGTCCGAGCAGGCCGGCGTGGAGGGTGTCGCGGTCCATCTGGAGCAGCTTCGCACCTACGGCGATCCCGGCCGTGACTCGCGGGGACGGGTGGTGAGCGTCGGTTACCTGGTGCTACTCCCGGACCTGCCACGCCCGGAGGGCGGACAGGGTGAGCGCGTGCGCTGGTGGCCGGTCGAAGACCTTCCCTTGGGGACGAGTGACGTAGCAGGTCCGGGTCCCCGGCTGGCATTTGACCACGCGACGATCGTGGCTGACGGCGTTGAGCGGGCGCGGGCGAAGCTCGAATACACCTCGCTTGCCGCGGCTTTCGTCGACGAGCCCTTCACGCTCGCCGAGCTACGTCGGGTCTACGAAGCAGCGTGGGGCGTGGCTCTGGACGCGCCCAACTTCCGGCGCAAGGTGCTGGGTGCGCCAGGCTTCGTGCGTCCGGTGGGGGAACGATCGATACCCCCGGGAGGCGGGCGGCCGGCCGAGCTCTACCGGCGCGGCGACGCGGTCGCCCTCTGGCCGCCGCTGCTTCGTCCTACGGGCGCTCCGGCGTCCGGTGGGTCCGGGTCGCTGACGCCTGGCCCGCCGGGGTGACGATCTGCGCCGACGTTGTCGCCGGTCACTCAGCTGACGGGTAGTAGCCGGTCGAGCCCGGTTTCCTCGAGGGCCGCGAAAACCGGCCGCGAGCAGTTCACGGTCACCCGGCCTTCCAGCCGATGGCAAGCACCCACGAGCGCGCCCATCACTTGGGCCGGCATCTGCGTGACACCGGACATCTCGATCACGACGTGGCGCGGGGAATCAGCGGCTATGGCGGCGGCATCCCGCAGCTGTCCGGCGGCTTCGCGGTCGAGGTCGCCGGTCAGGGCGATGATGGTCGCCTGGTCTTCAACCCGCTGCTTCACTAGCACCACACGGAGGCCATCGGCGAGCGCGACATGATCCTTAGCGCCCGGAGCGGCGGCGCGTGGCAGGCTAGGAGCGTGCCCACGCTGCAGCTCGCCGGCTCGCCACTGCCGGTCATCGGCCGGGCCCGGATGTATGTCTGCGGAATCACCCCGTACGACGTCACCCACCTCGGCCATGCGGCGACATTCATCTGGTCAGATCTCGCCGTCCGGGTCCTTCACGGCCTGTGCGCAGTGCCCGTCGACGTCTGCCGCAACGTCACCGATATCGACGACGACATGCTCGCGGCCGCGCGGCGTGCGGAGACCCACTACGACCAGCTCGCCGCCGTGCAGCAGTTCAACTTCGAGCAAGACATGGCGGCGCTCGGCGTACGCCCTCCCACGTTCGCCCCGCGGGTGCACCAGCACGTCGATGACGTGATCGCGCTCGCGGCGGCGTTGCTGGCCTCCGGTGCCGCTTACGTGCGGGGCGGGTCGGTGTGGTTTCGAGGCGGCGACGTCCCGGGCAGGCTAGGTCTCACGGCCGACGAAGCAGCGCGACTCGGTCGCGAGGGTGGCCACCCGCAGGTCGATCCCGACCGCGGGGACCAGTACGACGTGCCGATCTGGCAGCACGCTTCGGATCCACGCGACCCGGCGTGGCCCAGCCCATGGGGACCGGGGCGCCCGGGCTGGCATGCCGGCTGCGCCGTGATGGCGCTCGCCCGGCTGGGCCCGGGGCTCGACCTGCACACCGGCGGCGCCGATCTGCGCTTCCCGCATCACGCGTATGAGAGCGCGCTGGCCGAGGCCGTCACGGGCGTGACCCCGTTCGCCCGGGCCTGGCTGCACGTGGGCACGGTGCGAACGGGCGGCCAAAAGATGGCGAAGTCCACCGGCAACCTGGTGCTGATACGCGATGTGCTCGAGAAGGTCCGTCCGGCCGTGCTCCGGCTGGCGGTGCTCGACCGTCCATGGGCGCAGGCGTGGGACTACAGCGACGACGTCCTCGCGAACGCCGAGACGCGCCTCGACGCGTTGTATGTGGCCGCCGGCCAGCCGGGTGAGGGCGCCGCCGCGACGACCGACGAGGTGACCGAAGCGCTGCTCACGGAGCTCGACGTCGTGCGGGCGGTCGACGCCGCCATCGACGGCTCGGGCGGTGGTGGGGCGGCCCGGCTGCTGGTCCGGCTCCTAGGGCTTCCCGCCTGACCGGAAGCCCGGCTGTCAAAAGGTGACCGGCTGGCCGTCGTCCAGCACCTGGAAGGCGGTGTCCTGCTCGCCCGCGAACCGCCGGTAGATCGCGTAGTAGAGATCGGTGGTGGCGAGCATGGCCTCGTGCACCGGCACCACCGCCTGCGGACGCACCTGCTGCAGGAAGCCGACCGTATCGGCAGCGCGCAGCCAGGGCGCCGCGGTCGGGATTGCCAGCACCTGGACCGGCTCCGGCGGGGTCATGTACGCATCTCCGGCATACGCGAAACGGCCGTCGATGGCGTAGCCGACGTTAGGGGGCGTGGGGAATCCCGGCGCGATGTCGGCATGCTTGCCGCCGTATACCTGAACCGGGATCCCGGCGACGCTCGTCGAATCGCCGCCGCTGACGACTCGCGCCGTCACACCCGCCTCAGCGAGCTGCGCCGCGCTGCCGGTGTCGGCGACAAGCTCCGCCTCCGGGTTCGCCTTCAGCAGCGCGGTGAGCCGGGCGACGTCCAGGTGGTCGGGGTGCTGGTGGGTGATCAGCACGCCGGCCAGATCGGTCAAACTCTCGAAGCCACTGGAGAAACCACCCGGGTCGAGCAGCAGCCGGGTGCCGCCGATGTCGATCAGCAGGCACGAGTGGCGAAACTTCGACAAGGTCAGCGCGGCGGTCATACCGACGTTCTACCCCTGTCGGAGCACAGGTGCCGCACCCGCCTCATGGCAGGCTGGTGTCGTGGGGCCTCTGGGTGCGCTGGCCATCATCGGCGCGGGCTTCGGCGCAGGCACCATCAACACCGTCGTCGGCAGCGGCTCACTGCTCACCTACCCGGTGCTCATCGGGCTCGGCTACACACCGATCGTCGCCAACGTCAGCAACACCATCGGCCTGGCGCCCGGCAACCTCAGCGGTGCGATCGGCTACCGCCGCGAACTGGTCGGGCAACGTTCGCGGCTGATCTGGCTCGGCTCGTACGCGCTCGCCGGCGGTCTGACCGGCGGCCTCCTGCTGCTGGCGGCGCCGAAGGCCTTCAAGGCGATCGTCCCCGTTTTGATCATTCTCGCTGCGCTCCTGATGGCCGTGCAGCCGCGGCTGTCGCGCTATCTGCGTGCCCGCCAGGAATCCCAGGCCAAGGCCGGCCGGACCCCGACCAGGCGTTCCCACGGAAAGATCCTGCTACCGGCGCTGATCTTCGCGACGGGGATCTACGGCGGCTACTTCGGAGCCGCGCAGGGGGTCATCCTGCTGGCCCTGCTGGGCCTGTCGATCGATGACTCCCTGCAGCGCCTGAACGGACTGAAGAACGCCCTGACCGTGCTGGTCAACGGGATAGCGGCGATCCTTTTCGCCTTCGCCAGCACCCCGGCCTGGGGGGTGGCCGTGCTGATCGCGGCGAGCTCGATCGTCGGGGCCCAGCTCGGCGCCGCGGTGGCGCGCCGGATCCCCGACCGGGTGCTACGAGCGGCTGTCGTCGTCGGCGGGCTGACGGTCGGCATCATCCTGGCGATCGACTGAGCCGCTGCGGCGCGGACCGACCGCCGCCGCCAGCAGGCCTGCGTTCGGAAGCCGGATCGGCCCCTCGTCGGTGAGCAGGGTCGTGTAGAGCAGATCCATACCCGTGACGACGCCGTCGAAGGGCCCGCCGAGGCTCCCCGAATTCACCCGGATCTCCTCCCCGACCACGTACGGCCGGGCCAGCAGGAGGAGCAGGCCGGCGAAGATGTTGCCCAGCGACTGCTGGGCCGCGATGCCGATCACGATGCCGGTGATGGCACCTCCGACCAGCAGATGGCCAAGCGGAACGTCGAGCATGCCCAGCAGCGACAGCGCTACCACGATGTAACCGATGAGCGTGATCAGAATCCGCACCGTGGTGCCTGCGGCAGGCCCACCACGGTCGCTGACCACTCTGGCCAGCTCATTGGCCGTGCTGCGGGTCGCGAGCACGCCCAGAACCACAAAGACGATGGCCAGGCCGATGATGATCAGCTTGGTGTGGAGCTCGGGAGTATGAACCCCGTTGCCGATCGTGCTACCGACGACCAGGGCAATGACGGCG
The DNA here is from genome assembly GCA_963737695.1 of uncultured Actinomycetota bacterium. GTDB lineage: Bacteria > Actinomycetota > Actinomycetes > Frankiales > Frankiaceae > DATAZK01. The sequence goes on along the minus strand of CAVTTQ010000005.1, from coordinate 404,368 downwards.
CCGATGCCGGCGATGACGGCACGGCGAAAGTGCGGGCGGATCGCGACATCCATGCGGGCGGCTGACCTCCTTGATCGGCTCGGGATCGCTCCCCCATTGGACACCGAGGACACCCGCCTGACCCGTGTCCGCCACTGCGTGAGGCAGGATCAATTGCAAGGAAGAGGGAGGCCCGCTTGAGCATTCTCGGCACGCGCGTCAAGCGCACAGAGGATCCGAAGTTTCTGACCGCCGGCGCGACGTACACCGAGGATCTGGTTGACGACCGTCTCACCGGCGCCCTGCACGCGACATTCATCAGGTCGCCGATCGCTCACGCGACCATCCTGAGCATCGACACCCAGGCCGCGCTGGACATGCCCGGCGTCGTAGCAGTCTTCACCGCCGAGGACCTGGCCTCAGTGCCGACCCAGACCCCGCCGATGCCGATGTATCCGGCCGACATGGGCCAGCCGCTCCTGGCCACCGGGACCGTCCGCTACGTCGGAGAGGCCGTCGCCGTCGTCCTGACGGAGGAGGCCTACCAGGGCGAAGACGCCGCCGAGCTCGTCGATGTCGACTACGACCCGCTCACCGCCGTGGTCGATCCGCACGTGGCCCGCACCGATTCCACCGTGGTCTACCCGTCCGTCGGCACCAACACGGTCTGGGGCATGGGCCTTGACGCCCCGGCATTCAGCCCTGAAGGCGAAGCTGAATTCTTCGAAGGCTGCGACGTCATCGTCACGCAGCAGATCCTGAACCAGCGGGTGGCGGCGGCACCGATGGAGTCGCGCTCCGCAGCCGCCGTCTGGGAGACCTCGGACGACTACCCCAACGGCCGGCTGATCATCTGGCACGGCAATCAGGGCGCGCAGGGCGCCAAGCGCTCGATCCTCAAGATGCTCGGTCTGGAAGAGGACGAGCTGCGCATCATCACCCCCGACACCGGCGGCGCGTTCGGCGCGAAGTTCGGTGCCGACCCCGAGCACGGCATCGTCGGATGGGCCGCGCGGCACCTGAATCGTCCGGTGCGCTGGAGCGAGACCCGCTCGGAAAACATGGTCGCGATGACGCACGGGCGGGCCCAGATCCAGACCGTGACCGTCGGCGGCACCCGCGAAGGAAAGGTGCTCGCGTATCGCATCGGGGTCCTGCAGGACTCGGGCGCCTACCCCCGGTTCGGGGCCCTGCTACCCATGCTCACCGGCCTGATGGCGCCTGGGGTTTACGACATCCCGAAGGTCGCCTGGGGCTTCCAGAGCGTCATCACCAATACGACTCCGGTCGGTGCCTACCGGGGCGCGGGACGGCCCGAAGCCACCGCCGCCGTCGAGCGGGCGATCGACGTTTTCGCCGCCGAACTCGGCATCGACCCGGCGGAGATCCGGCGAATCAACGTGCTCCCGGCGTTCTCCGAGCCGCACACCACGCCGTCCGGGGCGACGTATGACAACGGTGCCTACGAGGCCGCGCTGGACAAGGTGCTCGAGGCGGCGGACTACGCCGGCCTGCGACGCGAGCAGCAGGCTCTCCGGGAAGCGGGAGGGCCCGTCCAGCTCGGAATCGGCCTGGCGGTTTACGTCGAGATCACCGGATCCGGGGAAGAAGCCGGCCCGCCGAACGAAAACGCAACGGTCGAGATCCACCCCGACGGGACCGCGACGATCCTGACCGGCACCTCGCCGCACGGGCAGGGTCACGCCACGTCGTGGGCGATGATCGCGAGCGCCGAACTCGGGATCCCGGTCGAGAAGATCACGGTGCGCCACGGCGACACCGACCTGATTCCCAAGGGCGGAGGCACGGGCGGATCGCGCAGCCTGCAGCTGGGCGGAGCGGCCGTCCAGGCGGCGACGCGTGAGCTGGTCGACATCGCCCGGGCGCGCGCCGCCGATGTGCTGGAGGCCAACCCCGACGACCTCGTCGTCGACCTCAGCCGGGCCGCACTGGTCGTCAAGGGCTCGCCCGAGGCTGAGATCAGCTTCGCCGACCTGGCAGCCCGCGAGCCGCTGCTGGTGCAGGCGACGTTCTCCTCCCCCGGCCCGACGTTTCCGTTCGGGGCTCACGTCGCGGTCGTGGAGGTCGACACCGAGACCGGCAAGGCCACCCTCAAGCGGGTCATCACGGTCGACGACGCGGGCACGATCCTCAACCCGCTGATCGCCGAAGGTCAGCGTCACGGCGGGATCGGGCAAGGCGCCGCTCAAGCCTTGGTGGAAGAGGTCGTCTACGACGCCGATGGCAGCCCCTTGACGTCGACGCTGGCCGATTACCCGTTCCTGTCCATCACCGAGGTACCGAGCTTCGAGCTCGTCGAGATGGAGACGCCGACCCCGTACAACCCCTTGGGGGCAAAGGGGATTGGCGAGGCCGGCACCATCGGCTCGACCCCCGCCGTGCAGAACGCGGTCGTCGATGCGGTCGCGCATTTGGGCGTCCGACATATCGATATGCCCACGACCCCGCAACGGGTCTGGAATGCCATCCAGGACGCGAACCAGAAGGCGGGTGCGTGATGCAGGTAGCGGTGAATGTCAACGGCGAGACGCATACCGATGAGGTCGAGGGACGGCTGCTGCTGGTCCACTACCTGCGGGAAACCCGCGGCCTGAAGGCGACCAACATCGGCTGCGACACCACGTCATGCGGAGCCTGCACGGTCCTGCTCGACGGGGAGGCGGTGAAGTCCTGCACCGTGTTGGCGGCCCAGGCCGACGGCCGTTCGGTGACGACACTGGAGGGGCTCTCAGGCGAAGACGGAGAGCTGCATCCGGTGCCGGCCGCCTTCCGGGCCGAGCACGGATTGCAGTGCGGCTTCTGCACACCGGGGATGGTGATGGCAGCGGTCAGCCTGCTGTCGGACAACCCGAACCCCTCCGAGGAGCAGGTGCGCGACGGCCTGGAAGGAAACTTCTGTCGCTGCACGGGCTACCACAACATCGTCCGCGCAGTGCTCGCTGCGGCCCCCGGAGCGTCAGCATGATCCCCGCCGATTTCTCCTACGTTCGTCCGGCGACAGTCGATGCGGCGCTGAGCTCGCTGGCTGAACACGGCGATGAAGCGAAATTGCTGGCCGGCGGACACTCGCTGCTGCCGATGATGAAGCTCAGGCTCGCCACTCCGGGCGTCTTGATCGACATCGCCCGCATCCCCGAGCTGTCCTATATCCGCGAGGACGGCGATTTCATCGCGATCGGGGCCGCGACCCGGCACGCCGACGTGGTTTCCTCCCCGCTGCTCGCGCGACGGGCACCGCTATTGCCTTTCGTTGCAGCGCTTGTGGGCGACCGTCAGATCCGTCATCGCGGAACGATCGGCGGCTCGCTGGTCCACGGTGACCCGGCGGCTGACATGCCGTGCGCGGCGCTGGCGCTGGGCGTCACGCTGGTGATCGCCGGCCCGTCAGGTCGGCGCGAGGTCCACGTCGATGACTTCTTCCTCGGCTTCTTCGAGACAGCCGTGGGACCTGACGAAATCCTGGTCGAGGTACGCGTCCCAGCTGCTGCCGGAGCGGCGGGATGGGCCTACGAGAAGTTCGTCCGGCGCGCCAACGACTGGGCGATCGTTGCGGTAGCGGTCAGCGGCACGCGAGTCGCCTTGGCAAACATGGGCCCGGCCCCGCTGCGGGCCAGCGCCACCGAAGCCGCGCTCGCCGCCGGACAAACCATCACCGAGGCCGCTGCCCTCGCGGATGCTGACACCGAGCCGACCGAAGACATGCACGCTAACCGCGAATACCGGCGTCACCTCACCCGCGTACTCACCCGGCGGGCGTTGGAGACGGCAGCTGCTCGCTGACGTCGGCGCTCTTGAGGCCCGCCAGTTCCGCGACCAGATCGAAGGAGCGCCAACGGTCGGGGGCGGCGTGCGTCATCGTGGTGATCATGAGCTCGTTGACTTGGGTCGCGGCGAGCAGCTCGTCGAGCTGCTGACGGACGGACTCGGGGCCGCCGATCACCTGTGAGCTGAGCCGATCGTCGACGAAAGCCCGCTCCTGCGGCGTGTACGGGTATTCGGCCGCCTCCTCCGGGCTCGGAAAGCCTGCCGGCCGGCCGCTGCGCATCCGAAGGAATGCCAGCGCTCCCGGGCCGGCGAGATAGCGCGCGTGCTCGTCGGTGTCGGCAGCCAACACTGACGCAGCGATCATCGAGTACGGCTCGCTGAGTTCAGCGCTGGGACGGAAACTGTCGCGATACAAGGCCAGCGCGGGAAGCGTATTCACGGCGCTGAAGTGGTGGGCGAAGGCGAACGGCATGCCGAGCAAACCGGCCACCTGCGCGCTGTAGCCGCTGGAGCCCAGCAGCCAGATCGGCGGCCGGTCGCCAAGGCCCGGAACGGCGGTGATCGCCTTGTACGGGTGCCCGTCTGGCCAGCTGCCGTCAAAGAACGCGAGCAGTTCGCCGAGCTGCTGCGGGAAGTCATCGGCGGACAGCGGCTCGGCACTGCGGCGAAGCGCTGAAGCCGTCACCTGGTCGGTGCCGGGCGCCCGGCCGATGCCGAGATCGATACGTCCCGGGTGCAGCGCCTCGAGCATCCCGAACTGCTCGGCGACCACCAGCGGCGGATGGTTGGGCAGCATCACGCCGCCGGAGCCGACCCGCATGGTGCTCGTCGCTGCCGCGACGTGTCCGATCAGGACGGCTGGAGCCGAGCTGGCGATGCCGGGCATGTTGTGGTGCTCGGCCAGCCAGAAACGGTGGTAGCCGAGCCGCTCGACATGCTTGGCGAGCTCGATCGTGTTAGTGAGGGCGTCTCGCCGCGTAGCCCCTTGCGCCACCGGAGCCAGCTCGAGCACGGAAAGCGGAATGGTCAGCGGAGTAAGGCTCACGATTGAGTGCAACCCAGCAGCGCCGCCGGCTCATCCCCGTTGTGAGGGGTTAGCCGACCGGAGCACCTGGATCAACCGGATCCTTGCCCTCGGAAGAGTGCAGCTGCCACGGGACGCTCGTCACCATGACACCGGGCATGAAGAGCAGGCGAGCCTTCAACCGCAGGGCGCTCTGGTTGTGCAGGATCTGCTCCCACCAGTGCCCCACGACGTATTCGGGAATGAAGACGGTGACCACGTCGCGTTCGCTGGCCCGGCGCAGCTTCTTGATGTAGTCGATCACCGGTCGCGTGACCTCGCGATAGGGCGAATCCAGGACTCGCAGCGGCACCTCGATACCCCGGCGCTGCCACTCATCCTGGAGTGCCTGCGCCTCCTCCGGATCGACGGCCACGCTGACCGCCTCAATCGTGTGCGGGCGCGTCGCGCGGGCATAGGCAAGCGCCCGCAACGTCGGCCAGTGGACCTTGGACACCAGTACCACTGCGTGGTTACGGGAGGGCATGGTCGGCCGGGCATCGTCGTCGGCGGCGAGCTCGGCGGAGACCCGGTCGTAGTGACGCCGGATGCCTCGCATCAGCACGAAGAGCACCAGCATGCCGAGGATGGCGATCCAGGCCCCGTGCTGAACCTTCGTGAAGACGACCACGACCAGGACGACGGCGGTGAAGACGGCGCCGATGGTGTTGATGAGCCGTGATCGTTTGATCTGGCCGCGGTTCACCTCTTCGCCGCTGTGCAGCCGCGAAGTCCAGTGCTTGACCATGCCGGTCTGGCTCAGCGTGAACGAGGTGAACACGCCGATGATGTAGAGCTGGATGAGCCGGTCCAGATTCGCGTTGAAACCGATGATCAGCGCGATCGAGGCTCCCGCCAGCAGCAGGATGCCGTTGCTGAAGACCAGCCGGTCGCCGCGGGTATGCAGCTGGCGGGGCAGGAAGCGGTTCTGCGCCAGGATCGACGCCAGCACCGGGAAGCCGTTGAAGGCCGTGTTGGCGGCGAGCACCAGGATGCCGGCAGTGACGATCTGGAAGAAGATGTACAAGAACGAGTGGCGGCCCCAGACGGTGCTGGCCAGCTGCGAGATCACCGAGGGCGTTCCCGAGGGGTAGGCCCGGGCGTGCGTATTCACCGCCAGGATCGTGATTCCCACGAACATCGTGACCGCGATGCGCCCCCATGGCGACCAGGGTGCGGGCGGCGTTCTGGCTCTTGGGCTTGCGGAAGGACGGCACACCGTTGCTGATGGCCTCCACACCGGTGAGCGCCGTACAGCCGGAGGCAAAGGCGCGCAGTGCCAGGAAGATCGTCGCTGCGCCGCCGACCCGGGCGGTCCGCGTCAGATGCTCGTGGGCGCTCACTGCGTGTGAGACACCGTGGCCGAAGACGGTGGAGATCAACGCCGTGATCAGCAGCAGGAAGACCCCGAAGATGAAGCCGTAGGTCGGCAGCGCGAAGGCCTTGCCGCTCTCCTTGATCCCGCGCAGATTCACCAAAGTGATCAGGACGACGAAGCTGACGGAGATCAGTTCGGTGTGCCGGGTGAGGGAGGGGACAGCAGAGGTGATGGCCGCGACTCCCGCCACCACCGAGACCGCCACGGTCATCACATAGTCGACGAGCAGGGCGGCGGCCGCTGAAAGGGCCGCCGTCTGCCCGAGGTTGTCCAGGCTGACGATGAAGGCACCGCCGCCGTTGGGGTAGGCGTAAACGGTCTGGCGGTAGGACGCCACGACGACGATGAGCAGCACCGCGACGAGCGCTGCGATCGGCTTGGCCATGCTCAGGTAGGCCGCGCCGCCGAACCCGACGACGAGCAGGATCTCCTCGGTCGCATACGCCACCGAGGAGATGGGGTCCGAGCAGAAGATCGGCAGGGCGAGCCATTTGGGCAGCAGCGTGTCGCCAAGGCGATCGCTGCGCAGCGGGCGGCCCACGAGCAGGCGCTTCAGACCCCCGACGGCAGGCCGAGACATCGCGGACACTTCGTCGACGCTAGAGGCCGGTCATGGGTCTTGGTGTCAAGACACCCTCAGGATTAACGGCACCGCCATAAAGAAGTCATCAAGATCGTCGAACTCGGGCCGTTTGCGAGGTCTGCTGTCAGGGTGTCCCGCTGGACCCGGCGCCGTAGCGCACGCACCGCCGCCCCGATCGTGCTGCCATTGGCGGCCACGGCACTCCTGGGCGTCGGTGCGCTGGTCTCAGCGACCCACGGGGGCATCGACCCCACCGCGTTGCTGATCCTGACCTGCGCGATCGTCGCCGTGACGGCGATCGTCGGCGACGCGCCAACGCTGGCCATGGTCGTCGTCGTCGCTGAATTCACGGCGATCGGATTCACCCGGCGCCCCTACGCACAGCTGCGAGGCGGTCCGCTGGTGTGGCATGCGGGCATCACGCTGCTCGGGGTCGCGGCCATCGCCTACGCCCTGGCCGCGATGACGAGGTACGCAACCGCCCCGCAGCGGCGCACACTTGACGGTGTGCAGGTGCGGACGCGCGGCCGGGCTCTCGCCGAACTCGACGCCGCCATCGGGGTGCGGCGACGCTGGATCGCCACCGGGTTCGCCATCGCCGTGCTCCCGTTGCTCACCCTCGGACTCGTCCAGTCGCGCAGTGACCTTTCGCTCGCGGACGATCTGCTGCTCTATCTCCTCGTCGTCGTCGCGGTGTCCGTCGTCGGCGGCTTCTGGCCGGCCGTCGTCACCGCCGCAGCAGCCGGGCTGCTGCTCAACTGGTTCCTGACTCCCCCGTTTCACACCCTCACGATCCAGGAGCCGCAGAACCTGCTGGCCCTGCTGCTCTTCGTGGCCGTCGCGATCAGCGTGAGCAGCATCGTCCATCTGGCGGCGCGGCGCGCTGAAGACGCCGCCCGCAGCTCATCCGACGCGGCGGCCCTGCTGGAACTGGCCCGCACCGTCCTTGCCGGCGCCGATACTCCGGCATCGGTGCTGGCTCAGCTGACAGCCGGCGAGGGTGCCCGGGCGGAACTCGTGGAGTGCTCGGCAGGACGCTGGGTGGAGGTCGCCAGCAGCGGCGCGTCTGCAGAAGCGGTCGTACCGAGTGAGCTCGTGACCGTCCTGGAGCTGCGGCCCGACCTTCGGCTGCGGCTGTCCGGCGAACCTCCGCAGATCAGCCGCCGGGTGCTCGAGGGGATCGGGGCGCAGGCGGCCGCGGCTCTGGACCGGGATCGGCTGCGCACCCAGGCGGCCCAGGCCGAGGCTCTCGGTGAAGCCAACCGCGTGCGCACCGCGCTGCTGACGGCCGTAAGTCACGACCTGCGCACGCCGCTCGCCTCGATCAAGGCAGCCATCTCCAGCCTGCGACAGGACGATGTGGCCTGGTCGCCGGAGGATGAGGCGACGCTGCTGGCCACCATCGAGGAAGGTTCCGACCGCCTCGAAGGCTTGATCAACAACCTGTTGGACATGAGCCGGGTGCACACCGGATCGCTGCAGCCCTTCCTGCGGCCGACCGCGCTGGACGAGGTGGTGCCGCTTGCCCTCCGCGGCCTCGTCGGGGCCGAGTCGGTGGTCCTCGACCTGCCCGATTCGTTGCCCATGATCGCCACCGACGCCGGTTTGCTCGAGCGCGTCGTCGCCAACCTGGTCGCCAATGCCATCCGGTTCTCCCCGCCGAACCGGCCGGTGGAGGTGGTCGGCCGGGCCGATGGCGAATTCGTCAGGTTGGCCGTCATCGACCACGGCCCGGGCGTGCCCGCGCAGGACCGGGAACGGATCTTCGAGCCCTTTCAGCGCTTGGGCGACCGCTCGAGCGGCTCCGGGGTCGGCCTCGGTCTCGCGGTCGCGCGTGGGCTCACCGAAGCGATGGGTGGACAGATCAGCGTGGCGAACACCCCCGGCGGCGGCCTCACCATGACCGTCCAGCTGCGGGCCAACGCCGTCGTCAGCGCTCGTTGAACCAGCGCTCGTCGAAGCCGCGCCCCATGAATCCCACCTCGGTATTGGTCGTCGATGATGATCCGGCCATCCTGCGGGCGTTGACGATCAATCTCGCAGCACGCGATTACACAGTGCTGACGGCTGCAAACGGCGCCGACGGACTCGCTTCGGCGGCCCGCGACCGACCGGATGCGATCGTGCTCGACCTCGGCCTGCCTGACATGGAGGGCACCGACGTCATCCGGGGGATCAGAGGCTGGACCAATACCCCGATCCTGGTGCTGTCGGCGCGCGAACAGGAGACCCAGAAGGTGGCCGCGCTCGACTGCGGCGCAGACGACTACGTCACCAAGCCCTTCGGGATGGATGAGCTGCTGGCCCGGCTGCGAGCCGCCGTCAGACGGGCCGCCCCGGCGCCGGTGGACGAGCCGGTCATCACCACCGACTCCTTCACGGTCGATCTCGCTCTGAAACGCGTGACGCTGGCCTCGGGGGCCGATGTGCGGCTGACTCCGACCGAGTGGCAGCTGCTCGAACTACTCGCGCGCCACGCGGGCCGCTTGATGACGGGCCGCCAACTCCTCGCGGAAGTCTGGGGACCGGCGTACCAGACCGAAACGCACTACCTGCGGGTCTACATGGCTCAGCTGCGGCGCAAGCTCGAACCCGATCCCGCCCGGCCGAGGCATCTGCTGACGGAGCCGGGGCTGGGCTACCGCTTCATGGTCTGAGTTGTCTGAAGCCGGCTCGTTACTGATGAGCCGGGCGAACTGTCGGCCAACAAACCGGAAAGGTGTCAGGCGGCAGACAGCCAGACCCCAGGGTGGCGCGACACCATCTCGATAGCGGCGCATCCCCCGCGTCGCACCGAGAACCCAGCCTTTGGAGCACCGTCATGGACGAGCACCCCGTCACCGGAAGCCAGTCAACGGGCACCCCGGAAGATGAGCTGCGCGGATCAGCCTGGGCGACGCTGGACGAGACCTTCTTCCGGATCGTGCAGGACGCGTTCAGCCATGTCTTCTGCGCAGGCGCCAGCGCGCTGCTGGCCTCCAACGACGACGCCGTTCCTGAGCGGCCCGCCGTCATCCAGCTGCCGGAGGCCGACACCGAGGTCGCGCTGCTGGCCTCGATGCACCGCCATCCCAGTTCACGCCGCCGCTTCTGACGGGCGCCTGTTACGCGGTCGCGGGCGGTTCGCCGGGGATCGAGTACAGCGCCTGCCAGGGTGAACCCGCCGGATTGGTGAGCACGGCCGAGGGATCGTCACCCTTGGTGTAGTACTTGGCCTTGTACGGCAGTCCGTCGCGCAGCACCTTCTGGCCCTGCTGGTAGGCGACCGTTCCCGACCACGTCGGATAGGTGCCCGGAGCCAAAGTCGGAATCACCGGAGGATGATCGCTCGGCAATACCGGCCCGATGACCTGCCAGGGCGAGGACGAAGACGACGAGTTCGCGGCCGGATCGGTTCCGGTGTTGTACCACTTCGCCTGGTAGACGTAGCCCTGGCGGACGACCTTGTAACCGGTCGGGTAAGAGGCGACCGGGTTCCAGATCGGGAACGGCACGTGGGCCGGGTTGTCGACGACCACCCCACCGCTGCCGCGGGGTTCGGCACTCGCACTCGGGTTCGCGATCGGCAGATTCACCGGCGCGCTGCCCTTGAGCGCACCCAGGATCTTGCTGAATTCAAGCGGAGTCTGGCTGGTACCGCTGCAGGTGTTGGAATGCACGCCCACCAGAGCAAACTGGCTGCCGCACTGGCTATCGCGGTTCAGCGACCACATCGACACCCGGCCGAGGTGCTCGGTATTGGCGAAAGCGGCCACGCCCTTGGCGTCGTCGACCGTCACGATCTGACCCGCGACGTCGTTCTGACCGATCATCACCGTCGCGCCGATGCGGTTCCAGACCTGCGCCGACGACAGGCCTGAGCCCCGCAGCAGGCTGGTCAGCTGGCCATGCGTCGCGTTCAGCGATGCGGTGATCGCCGGATACATCCCCTTCGGGGCGGAGGTGAAGTCCATCGCCATGATGTTGACGCCGGAGATCTTTACGCCCGCCTTGAGCATCTCGCTCGTGACGGCGAGCGCATTCGGCTGGAGGCCATCAGGCTCCACCGGCAAGGTCAGCCAGACACTCAAAGGTGCCTTCGCGTCAGCGGCCGATTTCTGCACGGCGGCGATCGCGGTCGCGCGCCGGACGATGGACGCCTGGTCATCGAGCGCGGCACCCTCGATGTCGAGATCGATGGTGCTCAGGTTGTAGCGCTTGACGACGCTCTGGTAGGCGGTCGTCAGCTTGCCGACGTCGGTGCAGCCGACGGCCAGGTCTGAATTCGCCTGCCCACCGAACGAGACGACGGCGCTCGCGCCCTGGTTCTGCAGCTGGGCGATACGCCGATCGAGGTTGAGCTGGGACGCCGCGGCCGGGAGGTCGTAGAAGCCTCCCCATGACGGCGTGCAGGCGTGCTTGGGGTCGCTGACGACGAATCCGAGAATGACCTGCCGGGCCGGGTTGGCCGCCGGATCCTGAAATTGCAGCGTGGGCGTCAGCGTGGTGTCGACGTAGGGGGCGAACCAGGCAGCGGCCTCGCGGCCGACGGCAGCGGAGGCCTTCGCAGCCTTGCGGGAGCCCTGAACCCAAAATGCGATACCGCCCGCGATGGCGGCGATGACGATCAAAGCGATCAGCAAACGCAGCGGCGAGATCCGCGTCGCTGAGGACGGGTCCGGCTCATCGACATCATCAGAATCGTCAGCGTCATCGATTTCTGGGGGTGCAACCAACACGTCCGTGATATCGACCGATCACGGCGAGGCTGGAGTCGACCCATGACCTGACCGGGCGATTCAGATTGTGAGATCCCCCCTGGCGGTAAGGCCACGCCCCTCATGAGCCGAGAACTCCTTCACAGCACTCAAGTGACGACGAGGGAGTCGCGTGTTCTCAAAACGCAGGCCGGGCAAAGGTCGACGGTCTCAGTGGGGACGTGACAAGCGGGCCCTCCCGGCCAGTTCGATCGTTCCGCGGGTCAGCGACGGCCGGGTAGCTGCCGGGCGTGCGATGGTCGTCGGAACGGTGATGGCCTGGACGGCCTACCTCATCACCTGGCTGACGGATCAGTTCATCAGCGGCGCGCACCACACCGCGCGAGGCCGCGTCGAAGCCGTTGTCTACCTGATCACGGTGACCTTTCTCACCGGCTCCGCACTCGCCTACCTCACCTGCCGGCTGGGCTTCTTCTACCGGGCTCGTGATCACCGCCGCCTGCCCCGCGCCGCACTGGAGAGCTTCTTCGCCCGGGTACGACCCACGGTCACCGTGATCATCCCGTCCTACAAGGAGGACGTCCGTACCAACCGCATCACGATGCTGTCCGCAGCGCTGCAGGACTATCCGGGGCTGCGTGTCGTGCTGTTGATCGACGATCCGGCCAATCCCACTCGCAAGAAAGATCGGGCGCTGCTGGAGAAGGCGCGGGCCATCCCGACTCAGCTGACCGAGCTGCTCGACGAGCCCTGCCAGCGTTTCACCGCGGCGATGCAGGTCTTCGAGTCCCGCGGCAAGGATTTTCCGCTCGACCTCTCGGACATGAAACGGGCCGCCGAGCACTACGACTTCGCGGCAACGTGGATGCGCAAGCTGGCCGAGGACACCGAGGTCGTCGACCACACCGACGTCTTCTTCATCGATCAGGTCCTGCAGCGATTGGCTGGTGACTTCACGGCCACCGCGGACGCGCTGCGCGGGGCGATCGAAGACGGCGTTGTGCTGCCGCAGTCGCGGCTGCTGGAGCTCTATCAGCGCCTCGCCTGGACCTTCTCCGTCGAGCTGACCAGCTTCGAGCGCAAGCAGTACGTCTCGCTCTCGCACGAGGCCAACAAGGCGATGAACCTCAACAGCTACATCGGTCTGATGGGCGGGACCTACCGCGACACCGTCACGGTCTCCGGCCGCGAGCTGATCCCGGCCCGGCCCGGCCAGGGCGACCTCGACATCCCCGAGCCGGACTACGTCCTGACCCTGGATGCCGACAGCGTCCTGCTGCCTGAATACTGCCTTCGTCTGGTGCACCTGATGGAGCAGAGCGAGCACGCCGACGTCGCCGTCGCCCAGACGCCCTACAGCGCCTTCCCCGGATCCTCCTCGCGCCTCGAACGCATCGCCGGTGCCACGACGGACCTGCAGTACATCGCCCACCAGGGCATGACCTACTACGACGCCACCTTCTGGGTCGGCGCGAACGCGGTGCTGCGCAAGCGCGCGCTCGATGACGTACGCGAGAGCACGTTCGTCGGCAGCTGGGAGATCCGCCGCTACATCCAGGACCGGACGGTCATCGAAGACACCGAGTCCACGATCGACCTGCGGCTGCACGACTGGTCGCTGCTGAACTACCCCGAACGCCTCGCCTACAGCGCCACCCCGCCCGACTTCGGCGCGCTGTGCATCCAGCGCCGGCGCTGGGCCAACGGCGGCCTGCTGATCCTTCCCAAGCTCTGGCGGACCCGGCGGGCCCGAGCAGCGCGCGGCGAACCGAACAAGATCAGCGAGACCTTCATCCGGGTGAACTACATGGCCTCGGTCGCCTGGAGCTCGGCCAGCCTGCTGCTCCTTCTGGTCTATCCCTTCGACAACCAGCTGATCAGTCCCCTGCTCGGCCTGATCGCGCTGCCGTACTTCCTCGGGATGGCCAGTGACCTGAAGTACTGCGGCTACAAGCGCACCGACGTGCTGCGTATCTACGGCTTCAACCTGATCCTGATTCCGGTCAACCTGGCGGGGGCCTGCAACTCGATGGTGCAGGCGCTGACCGGGGAGAAGAGCGTCTTCAGCCGGACGCCCAAGGTGGCCAACCGGACAGTTCCGGACTTCATTTTCGTGATCTCGCCGTACCTGCTGACCGGGCTGGCGGGCTGGACGCTCTGGCAGGACTGGACCTACCACCGCTACGTCAACCTGTTCTACGCGATCACCAACACCACTCTGGCGCTGTACGCGATCGTCGCCTTCATCGGGTTGCGCGTCTCGCTCGCCGACTTCTTCACGCACGCCAAGAGCTGGCTGTCGGTACCGGTCAACCCGCAACCCAAGGTCAAGAAGCGGGCCGCAGCGGTCGGTGCGCCGACAACCGTGATGTCGAGCGCCGGCTCCGATTGGGCCTCAGTGCTGCACTTCGGCAGCGGAGAATGGTCGACCGGCGGACGACCGGTCGCCGCTCCCGGAATCCTGCCCAGCCCACGCACGCCCGTAGAGGGCCGCGGACGGGTCTCCGAACACCGTTCGTTCGGTGCTGAGGAGCCGTCCTTCCGCACCGTCTTCCAGCCCATCCTCGAGCTCGACTCCGGACACGTGGCGGGGCGCGAAGCACTGACCCGGTTCGATGACGGGATCGCCCCGCACGAGCGGCTGGCGGAGGAGGCCGCCCGCGGCAACGGCCTCGAGCTGGAGATCTTGCTGGCCCGGGCGAGCGTGCAGGCGGCTGCCGACTTCTCCAGCTCGGAATGGCTGGGACTCAACGTCTCCGTCGGGCCTGATTCGGGCCGGCCGCGCCCTGGGCGGGATCGTCGAACGGGCCCGCCGCGACGTCGTCCTCGAGGTCGATGCCCGGTCTCTCGTCGGAGCCCCTGAGCTGGTGGAACTGCTCGGTCACGTCCCCAGCGGGAGCAGCCTGGCGATCACCGCGGTGGACCCGAGCTATGACTGCCTGACCCTCGTGCGCGAGATGCGCCCGGCTTTCGTCAAACTTGACCGTGGATGGGTGCGTGGCCTGGCAGGAGACCCGGCCCGGATCGCGCTGGTGCGCGCCCTGGTGGCGCTTGCTGCCGAGACGAACTCGGGGCTGATCGCCGAGGGCATCGAAACCGAAGAGGAGCTGGAAGCGCTCAAAGACGTGGGCGTCCGGTTCGGCCAGGGCTACCTGCTCGGGCGCCCTCGCGCGTCCGCGGTCTCAGTCTGAGCGCTGGGCCGGCCGGGCGACGAGTTCAGCCAGCCGTTGCAAGAAGGGCCGCTGGGAGGCGAAGATCTTGTCCGCGGCGGCGGTCAGTGGAAACCAGGCCGCCCGGTCGACCTCAGGAAATTGCGCCAGCACACCCGAACGCGGTGGCCACTGCATCTCGAAGAGGTTGCTGCGCACCTCGAACGGCCCAGGATCAGCCTCCAGCGCCCAGATGACGTTGACCTTGCCACTGGCCTGCTTGGCTTCGCCGAGCTCGATCGCAGTGCCGGCCGGCACATCAATCCCGAGTTCTTCGCTGAACTCGCGCTGGGCGGCGGCCCACTCGTCCTCACCGGGATCGATCTCGCCCTTGGGGATCGTCCAGCTCCCGTCATCCTTCTTCGCGAAGAGCGGGCCGCCAGGATGGGCAAGGAGCACCTCGATGCCCGCCTCAGCCGCGTCAGCGGGGCGCCACAGCAGCAGTCCGGCACTGCGCTTCACGGTTTGACGACCTCCCCACGCTGCGCAGAGCGGCGCGCCGCGTCCAGCACCCGCAGCGTCATGACGGCGTCGGCAGGGTCGACCGGAACGGGTCCGGCAACCCGCAGCGCGCCCCGCACCATCTTGTAGAACTGCTGGTAGGTCCCTGGGCCGCGCGGCACCGCGCGGCTGTCGTCACCCGTGATCAAGCGCCCCCAGCGCGCTGGTGACTCTCGACCCCAATCCGCCGAGGCGGGATCGCCACCGGCCCGCAAGGCGTCCTCCTGACGGTCCAGACCTTCCACCACGTAGGCGGCGCGGGATCCGAGCACCCGAAAGCGCGGCCCGAGGTGGGCCGCCGCGGCGCTGGTCCACAGCGTGCTGCGCACCCCCGACGCGTGGGTCAACGCGATGAAGACGTCATCCTCCACCGCCACACCCGGGCGCCGAAGGTCGAGCGTCGCGTACACCTCGGTAACCCGCCCGAAAAGCGTCAATGCCTGGTCCACCAGATGGCTGCCCAGGTCAGCCAGCAGGCCGCCGCCATCAGCTGGATCTCCGGACTCGCGCCACCCCGGCTTGGGCTGGGGTCGCCAGCGTTCGAACCGTGATTCAAACCGCCAGACCGATCCCAGGCTGCCGCCCTCGATCAGCTTGCGAAGGGTGAGGAAATCGCTGTCCCAGCGACGGTTGTGAAAGACGGTGAGCATCAGGCCGGCGTTGTGGGCCAGCTCGACGAGCTGCTGCGCATCTGCCGCCGAGGTCGCCAGCGGCTTGTCGATGACGACCGGCAGCCCGTATTGCAGGGCGGCTGCCCCGAGCGAAAGGTGGCTTGAATTGGGGGTCGCGATGACCGCCAGACCGTAGGAGTCGGCCCGGTTCCAGACCTGCTCGGCACTGGCCAGCACCGAAGCGTTCGGATAGCGAGCGGCTGCTCTGGCGGCCCGTTCGGCGTTCGACGTCACGATCGCTGCCAGCTCCAGGCCAGGAGTCGCGGCGATCAGCGGGGCGTGAAAATGCTCCCCTGCTACGCCGTAGCCAAGCAGGGCGACCTTCACATTGCTCATCAACGACCAGCTTGCCTCAGCGGCGGGCGACCTGCATCTCAGCCTGGACACAGCACCATGTGCGTACCGTCTTGCGGCAGGCATACGCCGAACAAGCTGAGTGGAGGGGTCATGGAGCCGTCCGGGACACCGCCGGATGCGCCGACGAACCCTGTGGCGCGCCCGGTAGTCGCTGGGCAGGCACCGCCAGCAGTGCCACCACCGCCACCACCACCACCGCCACCGCTGCCTCCGCCGATCTGGGAGCCGGGCAACCAACCCCTCCCGCCGGAGCTCTCACCCCGCGGCGCTCCCGGTAAGCCGGGTAAGCCCGGTGGACCCAAAGCGCGCAAGAAGCGGCGCTTCAGCTGGCCCAAACGGATCGTCGCGCTGCTGACCCTGCTCATCCTGGCTGCCGTCGGCATTTTCTGGTCGTGGGACGCGAGCCTGCACCGCACGAATGCGCTGGTCAGCTATCCCGGCCGGGTCGCCAACACCAAGGGCACCAACTGGCTGATCGTCGGCTCCGACAGCCGCGCCGACCTGTCCCCTGCCGAACGCACGAAGCTCGCCACCGGTTTTGCCGAGGGCGGCCGGACCGACACGATCATGCTGGTCCACACCGGGTCGGGCAAGACATCGCTGGTCTCGCTGCCGCGTGACACCTACGTCCCGATCGATGGCCACGGGCATAACAAGCTGAATGCGGCCTACGCGTTCGGCGGGCCGAGCCTGCTGGTCAAGACCGTCGAGCAGATCACCGGGCTGCGCATCGACCACTATGCGGAGATCGGGTTCGCCGGGTTCGCCGGCATGGTCGACGCGGTCGGCGGGGTACGGATCTGCGTGTCGCAGGCGATCAACGACGGCAACGCCGGCCTGAACATCAAAGCCGGCTGCCAGAAGCTCGATGGTGCGCAGGCACTTGGCTACGTCCGCAGCCGCGATTTCGCGACGGGTGACCTCGAGCGGGTCCAGCATCAGCGCCAGTTCCTGGCCGCGCTGCTTTCCAAGGTGGCCAGCCCCGGCGTATTGCTCAACCCGTTCCAGTCGATCCCGCTCGGCTACGACGCGGCCGACGCCCTCACCGTCGACGAGGGCAGCCACATCTGGGACGTGGCCACCCTCGGCCTCGCACTGCGTGATGCGGGCGGCGGAAAGGGCAACACGCTCACCGTCCCGATCAGCGGCTTCGCCAACGAGGCGGGAGCCGGCAGCGTCGTGCTCTGGGACCGGACGAAGGCGCTCCAACTCTTCGACGCCCTCAAGGCCGACAAGCCGCTACCGGCGGACCTTGTCTCCTAGCGTCTCCTAGCGGGCGATCCCAGCGTCTCCTAGCGAGCGATCCCGGCGAACTGCTTGAGGACTGCTCGGGCGATGACAAGCTGCTGGATCTGGCTGGTGCCTTCGTAGATACGGAAGAGGCGGACGTCGCGGTAGAAACGCTCAGCGGCGATGCCGTGCATGTAGCCGGCCCCGCCGTGCACCTGGACCGCCCGGTCGGCCACCCGGCCCACCGCCTCGCTGGCGAAGTACTTCGCGCACGCCGGTCCGAGCTTGGTGTCCTCGCCGCTGTCGTAGGCCCGGGCGGCCTCCAGAACCAACGCCCGCCCAGCCATCAGATCCGTCTGCGAATCGGCGATCAGCGCCTGGATCAGCTGATGCTGGGCGATCGGCTTGCCGCCCTGAACCCGGTCGGTGGCGAAACCCACCGTCTCGTCCACCAGCCGCTGCGTCAGCCCGACGCACAGCGCCGCAATATGTAGCCGGCCGTGTGCCAGGCAGGCCATGGCGGTCGCATATCCCGTGCCTTCAGCGCCGATGAGCGTCTCGGCACCGACCCGCACGTCATCGAGGTAGACGTCAGCGGTCCAGGCACCGGCCTGGCCCATCTTGTGGTCCTTCGGACCGACGGTGACGCCCTTGGTGGCCGCCGGGACCAGGAAGCACGAGATCCCCTTCGTCGCCGGGGCATCCGGATCGGTCCGGGCAAAGACCATGAAGACATCGGCAACGGGCGCGTTGGTGATGTAGCGCTTGGAACCGTTGATGACCCAGACGTCTCCATCACGGACGGCGTTCGTCTTCAGTCCGGCCGGGTCGGATCCGGCGTCGGTCTCGGTCAGCGCGAAAGAAGCAGTCCACTCCCCTGACGCCACCTTCGGCAGGTACGCCGTTTTTTGCTCATCGCTGGCCGACAGCATCAAGACGTGGCCGGCGATGCCGTTGTTGGTGCCAAAAAGCGAGCGGAACGCAGGCGTGGTGTATCCCAGCTCGAAGACCAGCTTCGCCTCCTGCTCCATCGACAGGCCCAGGCCGCCGTACTCCTCCGGGAGCGCGAAGCCGAAAAGTCCCATGTCTGCGGCTGACTTGCGGATCCGTTCAGGGATCTCGTCGCGCTCCTCGATCTCCGGCTCGAGCGGGACGACCTCGTCACGCACGAAGCGACGCACCGCGGTGCGGATGTCGTCGAAATCGCTCTGATCCATGCCTGCAGACTCCCGTTCGTCAGCTACTCGTGGAGCACGCCGCCGTAGATGGTCGAGCGTACGAGGTCACCCGAGGGCGCCGCCACCACCGCAGCCCAGGGAGCGTGCATCAGGACGAGGTCGGCGGGGGCGCCGATGGTGATCCGTCGAGGCGGGCCGCCGGGTCTGGCGCTGGCGGCGAGGTAGCCGCGAAGAGCCCTGGCTACGGTTTGCCGTTCGGCCGGCCCGATCACCTCCCCCGATGGAGTACGGCGATCCGCCGCTGCCCGCATGACCGCCCACGGATCCGCCGGCCCGAAGGGAGCGTCGCTGGAGCAGACGACGGGGATGCCGGCAGTGCGCAGCGATTCCACCCGGTAGAGGTCTGCCAGGTCTTCGGGCGGGAGCTCCCGGCGGTAGTCGTCACCGCGGTCAGCGATGAATCCGGGCTGCGTGACGACGGTGATCCCCAGCCGTCTGAGCTCGTCGATGGCGGCGGGAGCGACGAGGGACGCGTGTTCGATGCGATCGCGTGGGTGCGCCCCGACGTCCTCGAGCACCGCGATGGCCAGGGCGAGCGACTCCCTGGTCACGCAGTGAACCGCGACCGCGCGGGCCTGCGCTCGTGCCCCCCGGACCCTTTCGCGGAGGTCGTCGAACGTTGGCAGCTCGTGGTCGCTCAGCACGACCTTGAGCGGTCCGACCGTGACCCGATCGGGCAGCTCGGGATGGTCCCCGCCCACCCCCAGGAGCGTGATCCGCTGGGGCAACGCTCCACTGCGGACGGCTGAGGCGAGTAGCGCCTGGCTGCGCCGAGGCAGATCCGCGGTCGCGTCGGTGACCGCCGTGATCCCGTAGCCCGCCAGCTCGCGACCGAGCCGATCGAGGTCTGGAGGCGGTGCTGCCGGGAGTCGCTCGGCCAGCCAGCCGTCGGACCGAAACAATCGCCCGTCAGCGGGTGCTCCGTCGCCGACCACAGATAGTGCAGCTGAATTCAGCATCCACATCGCACCGCTGCGGTGCTGGATCCGTACCGGGGTCGAGGGCTGGAGCCGGTCGAGGGTCTCGAGGCTGAGTACGCCGACCTGCTCGCCGTAGCCCACGGCCCGGATCCAGCCGGTGGCGTCGGGCGGCGCCTCGCTCAGCGCCGCGACGAACGCGTCGCGATCGGGCACGGCGGCCGGGCTGAGGTCGAGCGACTCGGCCGCCGCTGCCATCGCCAGCAGGTGGACGTGATGGTCGGCCAGCCCGACGGACAGCCCGCCGCCTTGGCCTTCGACAGCCGGCTCCCCGGGCAGCCGCGGCAGGCGGCCCATTTCCACGACGGTCCCGTGCGCTACTCGCACGTCGGTCCGGCGACCGTTGAGCAGCTCGACATCGCGGAGCAGCAGCCCGGCCATCAGGGCAATTCCGCGAAGATCCGCGCGGTGTCCACGCCCGCATCCGGAGCTCTGCCGACCACCGGCCGGGCGTAGGGCGCGCTGACCGGCAGTCCGCCGCAGGGTTGGGCGCAGGTGTCGTCAAGGGTGGCCGCGACGGCGGACGCCATCGCTACGTCCAGGAGGTCTCCCTCCCCCGCCGAAAGCGCGCGAAGGACGGCCACCGCCGAGGCCAGCCCGGTCAGCGGATCGGCGATCGCATCTGCGACGAATCGTGGGGCGCCGTCGATCCAGCCGACCAGTCCGGCACCGGCCGCGACGTCATCGCCGAAGCCCACTCGATCCCCCGCATTCCGGCCGTAGGCAGTGATGCTGACCCACACGGTCCCGGCGCGCGCAGCCGCAGCGGAATCAAGTCCCCAGCCGGCCAGCGCGCGGGGACGCGAGGATTCGATGACGACGTCCGCAGCGGCCACCAATGCCTTCAGCGCCGCCAGGTCGCGGGGATCACCCGGGTCGATGCAAATGCTCTCCTGACCGGCGTGCAGCAGGTCGTAGAAATGCGGCTCGCCGCGGCGGGCGCCATCGAGTCGCGCGACGCTCTCGACCTTGACGACGCGGGCCCCCGCCAGGGTCAGCAAGGCGCCGCACAGCGGGCCCGCCCACAGCGAGCTGAAGTCGACAACGAGTGGTCTCGATCCGGTCCGCAGACCTACTCCTACCGGTTCGGCCGGCAGCTGCAGGGGCGCTGCGCCCTCCCCCACCCGACTTAGCGCGATCCCGAGCAAACGTGCGCGTGCCACGACGTCATCGGCCGCACGGTCGGCGACCCAACTCGCCAGCGACTGCCAAGGATCGTTCGATTCCGTCTCGGTCAGTGGTGCGACCAGCTCCAGATCCGACGGTCGTGGCAGCGACGCGGCAATCCACCCGTCCGCGGCAGGCAGCAGTCGGCAGGCTCCGCCCACTGACACCTCGCCGCGCGCACAACCGCCGGTGAGTGCCGCCCGCTCGGCCAGCAGCCGGGCTCCGTCGACGCGTACCGGATGACCGAGAAGGGTCGTCAGACGTTCGAACTCCTGCGACCACGCCCGCGCCTGGGTAGCGGCGAAGCCGGGCGGGACGAACCCGCTGAGCGCCGCGACACCGGATTCGAGCCAGTCACTGACGCGCCGATCGGGCCCGACCACAGGAGGCGCGGTCATCTAGGACTCGATCTCGTCGACGAGCCCCCACCGACGCGCCTGCGAAGCCGAGATGCGCTCACCGGTGAGAGCCAGCCATGCCGTGCGCCACCGCCCGATCCGCCGCACGATGCTGACCGTCCCGCCCGCGCCGGGTACCAACCCCATCGCCACCTCGGGCAGGGCTATGACCGTGTCGGGAGCGGCCGTCACCCGGCCGGCAAAGGCGGGAAGTTCAATGCCCGCACCGATGCAGGCGCCATGAAGGCGGACAGTGACGCGATCGGCCAGGTCGAAGATCAGCTGCCCCGCGCTGTGCCGCAGGCGGATCACGTGGGCAGTCGCGGGATCGGGCGCGGTGCCGAATTCCGCGAGGTCGCCGCCGCTGCAGAACGCCGGCCCGCGGCCGGAGAGCTCCACCTGGACGGCTTCGTCGATTCGGGCCACTTCCAAGGCCGAGATCAACGCATCGCGGACAGCATGGCCGTAGGCATTGCGACGCTCAGGCCGATTGAGCGTCAGCGAAAGCACATCACCACTGCGACTCACCAGCACCGGCTCGTCACCATCTGGCGCCTGCTGGCGAGGCGGCGCCGCAGCCAGCCAGGCGGCGAACTCCGGACCCGCGAGCAGCGTCGAGTACGTCGCCGACTCCGCGACCAGCCCCTCCCATACCGGGAGCAGTGCCGTCTGCTGCAGCAATACCGCCAAGGCCGCCGACGCCAGCGGGCGAGCTGAGACCACACCACTGATCCCGGAAACAGCGGCCTGCGGATCAGCGACCGCGACGAACGGCGGCGGCGGATCTGCTCGTTCGTCGGCTGGCACCAGCGTGACCGTAAGTGCCTGCGCCAGCGGCAGATTCACCTCGGGCACGCGTGCGTTGGAGACACCCAAAACTGCGTGAGCGCTGCACCGAACGGCCCGCAGGGTACGAGCGACCAACTGGTCGTGGGACGCCAGCGGCCGGCTCAGATCCACCACGACCGGGGCCGGGGCCGAAGGGTCGGTGGCGGCGTACCAGAGCGCGTCGGCAAGCTCGTCGGGAGCCACCAACTCCGGAGCGCCCACAGACGACTAACTAGCTGCGGACGGCGTCGCGCACCGGTCCCCAGATGGCCGGGTCGCTGTCATACATCGCGTAGAAGCTCAAGCGCTGGACGATGTCGGCGAGCTTGGCCTTCAGCCCGGGCCCGATCTCCTCAGGGGTGCCGACCACCGAAAACGTGTGGAGCATGTCGTCGTCGATCAGTTCGCCCATCTGGTCCCAGCCACCCGCTTTGGACAGCCGGGTCAGCTCGGGCTGCAAGTCCCCCCAGCCGTGCAGCTCCAAAACGCCCCGATAGGCGGGCGTGGAGGCGTAGAACGCGATCTGCTTCTTGGTGCCGACGACCGCCGCCGCCATCTCCTCCTCGTTGCGCCCCGTGGTGACGAAGGAGGGTCCGCAGATCGTGAAATCCGAAAGGTCCTTGCCGGATTTGGCGCGACCGCGGCGAAGCGCCGGCAGGGTGACCTCGTCCAGGTAGCGCCGGGTGGTGAACGGATGCACGAAGAACCCGTCGGCCACCTCTCCGGCCACCTCGGTCATGAAGTCGCCGACTCCGGCCAAGTAGACCGGCGGCGGACCGTATTGATGAGCCTCCGGCGTGAAGAACGGGGTCATCAGGGTGTGCGTGTAGAACTCGCCGCGAAAGTCCAGCGGCACCCCGTCCTGCCAGGTCGCCCAGATCGCGCGCATGGCGGCGATCAGCTCGCGCATCCGAGGAGCGGGATGCGACCACGGCATCGAGAACCGGCGCTCGATGTGCGGCTTGATCTGCGACCCCAGACCCAGCACGAAGCGCCCCTTGCTGTAGCGGGCGAGGTCGTAACCGATGTTCGCCAGCGTCATCGGAGTACGCGCGAAGGCAATGGCGATCGACGTGCCCACGGTCACCGTGGACGTCGCCTGGCAGGCTTGCAGACACTGCATGAAGGGCTCGTGCGAGGTCTCGCCGAGCCACAGCCCGTCGTAACCCGCGGCCTCCAACGCCGCCGCGTCCGGCCCGATCGTGTCGAAATTCTTGCCGAGTCCGGTATCGAGCTTCATCGCTGATCTCCCGGGAGCCGGTGGGTCAGTCGCTCGAGGGCAGTTGCTTGGCTTCTTTGAGGACCAGCACCACATCGCCGTCGGCGAGCGTGCCGTCGCCGCCCTTGGTGACCAGCACCTCGAGGGTGGCATCGTCAGGGTGGGTGAAGCGCTTGCCCACGGGCGTGCCGCCCGACAGCGCGGGATCGAGAGTCAGTGCGGCGTCAGGCTCAGCCTTGACGTCGATCATGGGGTGGCCGCCACAGGCCAGGCTGACCTCACGCGTGGGCACCCGGACGACGATCACCTCGGTGGCGTCCACCTGGCTGCGTAGGCGTGCGCCGGTGCGCAGTTGGACGGGGACGGACATCAGGCTCCTCCATTGGCTTTCGTTGCTGTCACATCTGGGGAATCGGGATCGGTCAGGCTGCCGACAATGGTGCGCCTCAGGAGCTTGCCCGTGGGCGTATATGGCAGTTCTGGCCAGATCAGGACCGAGCTCGGCGCCCGGCTGGAGCGCAGCTTGCCGGCGGCATATGCCCGGACGTCCTCGGCGAGCCCCTCGGTGACATCCGGGTCGTTGAGTACCACCACGGCGCAGATGCGCTGCCCCCACTCCTCGTCGGGGATGCCGACCACTGCCGCGTCACGGACCGCGGGGTGGGTGAGCAGCACGTCTTCGACCTCGGCCGGAGCGATATTTTCTCCACCGCGGATGATGGTGTCGTCGTCGCGACCTTCCACGAAGAGGTAGCCGTCTTCGTCGATGCGCGCCCGGTCGCGGGTGGCGAACCAGCCGTCCGCATCAAGGCCAGTGCCGAGTCCTACGTACTCTCCAGCCACCTGCGCGCCGCGTACCCAGAGCTCTCCGGTCTCGCCGATGGGCAGGAGCGTGCCGTCGTGATCGCGGATGGCGAATTCGATCCCCGGGACGGCCCGGCCGGCGCTTGCCAGCCGGCCGCGCAAGACGGGATCGTCGGACTGCATGGCCGAGCGGTGATCGTCGGGGCCGAGCACGGCGATCGTGGAGCTGGTCTCGGTCAGGCCGTACGCGTTGACGAATCCGGTATCCGGGAAGGCGACGAGAGCCCGCTCGAGCACCGTCGGGTGAATCCGGGCTCCGCCATACGCGATCGAGCGCAGCGACTGCAGCTTGCCCGCCTCGTGGCCCACCTCGTCGAGATGCTCGACGACCCGCGCGAGCATGGTCGGCACCACCATCGCGTGGCTGACCTCTTCGGCGTGAGCGATGGCGAGCCAGTCCTGCGCGGTGAAGCTCGGCAGGTGCACCATGCGGCGGCCGGCGTAGGTATTGGTGAGCACCGTGGCCACACCCGCAATGTGGTACGGGGGTACGGCAACCAGGGCACAGTCTTCTTCTTCGGCAGCCATCAGATCGACGGTCTGCAGCACGTAAGCGGTGAGGTTGCCGTGGCGCAACACCACACCCTTGGGCTCCGACGTCGTTCCGCTGGTGAAGAGCACCGCCGCGACCGCGTCGTCATCGAGATAGGTGGCTTCGATGGGCTCGGCGGTCGCCGTCGCTGCCAACCAGTCAGCCGTGGAGACGAGCCGGCCACGACCTCCAAGACGCGCCCGCATGTCGTCGTCAACCAGCACGACGGGCTCATCCAACCGGTCGAGCAGCGCGTCGAGATCCGCGTCAGGGAGGCGGTAGTTGAGCGGCGTGATCGGCAAGCCGGCTAGTGCCGCAGCGAATACTGCCACGTTGAACGCCGGGCCGTTGACCCCGACGAACGCCACCGAACGGCCGCCCTCAGCCAGCAGCAGCCCGGCACCGGCGGCCGAACGCTCCGCCAGCTGACCGAACGTGATCCCGTCGGAGCGTGACCCGAGGGCGACCCGATCCGGGACCATTGATGCCGCTAGTTCCAGCAGCACTTCGACGCCCAAGACCAGTTCCTTTCGCCTGCGAGCACCACCCGCCCTGGTACTGCCCGCATACGAAACTAGCGGAAACGGCGACGCCTCCGGTTGGTGCCACCAAATCCGGGCGCTCCAGCACCCTGTGAGCCTGGCGCCGGCGTTATTTAACGGCTTCCCGGAACGCGGTGACGATCTCCGCCAACGCTTCGGTGCTTGCCTCCCGGCCGGGCGGCAAGGGCGCGGCCAGCCCGAAGTCAGTGATACCAGCCTCGAACTGGGCCTTCACGGCCTCCAGCGGGGTCTTGAGGTCAAGACGGCCGGAATCATCGGCGCGGATCGCCAGATTGCCTGCGGTGCGGAAGCCGTCCATGCTGCGACCGGCCTCGGCCATGACCTGGCGGATCTTCTCCAGCCCGGGTGCGGGATTGCGGATGTCGTCGCCCCACGGGATCCAGGCGCTGCCGAACCTGGTGACGCGGCGCAGGAAGCGCTGGTTGATCGTGCCGCTGACCCAGATCGGGACGCCGCCGGACTGCAACGGCTGGGGGACGCAGTAGATCCGGTCGAAGTTGAGCTGGTCGGAATGGTGGCTGAAGGGAACCTCGGTCCACGCGCTCTGGAGCACCTGCAGGCAGTCGTCGAGCAGCGCGCCGCGGCCGTCGAAGGAGAGCCCCGCTGCGTCGTACTCCTCCCGTTGCCATCCGACGCCGATGCCGAGGTCGACCCGGCCCTCGGAGAGCACGTCGAGAGTGGCGACGCTCTTGGCCAGCACGATGGGACGGCGCAGTGCCGCCTGCAGGATGCTGGTGCCGAGCCGGATCTTCGACGTCTTCCCGGCGATCACCGACAGCACGGTCAGCGGCTCGAGCCATTGGCCGTCAGGACCGGTCGGCTGCTTGGAGCCCTTCATCCCGCCGACTTCAGGCTTTCCGTACTCCTCGAGCCGCTCACCGAAGACGACGTGGTCGGAAACGGTGAGGCGATCGATGCCCGCCGCCTCCGCCGCCAGCGCGCGATCAAACATCGGCTGCCAGCTACCCGGGTCCTTGACCGCGAAGTTGCCGACGTGAAGGGATAGGGCTGGGGTCGCGGTGGTCACCGCTCTGTCCTACCAGCAGGGGCCTCGTTGCAGAATCACCGCATGACCACCCAGACCCGCGACAGCGTCCCCTCCATTCCCGATTACGGCCGGCTCCTGGACGGCAAGGTCGCCATCGTGACGGGCGGGGGTGACGGCATCGGCGGCGCTATCTCGCGCCTGTTCGCCCAGCACGGGGCGCTCGTCGAAATCGCCGAGATCGATGCGGAACGTGCTGAGAAGGCCCGCTCGGAGATCGCGGCCGCTGGGGGTCGGGTGCGTACCCATGTCGTTGACGTGACGGATCCCGCGGTCGCGGCGCCGCTGGTGAGCGACGTGCTGGCGGCGCACGGTCGGGTCGACGTGCTCATCAACAACGTCGGCGACTTCCGGCCGCTGGTCCGTTTTCAGGACTCGACGCCGCAGTCGTGGGAGGACATGTACTCGATCAACCTCAAGCACATTTTCGCGATGACGCGGGCGGTGATGGACCCGATGATCGCTGCCCGCAAGGGCACGATCGTCAACTTCCACTCGGTGGAGGGCATGCGCGGCTACCCGGGCGACCCGGTCTACGCCGCCATGAAGTCCGCTGCCGCCCACTTCACCACCAGCCTCGCGGTGACCATGGGCCGCTACGGGATCCGGGTGAACGGCATCGGGCCCGACCTCACCCAAACCCCGCAGGTCGACTACATCGCCACCTCAGCAGGACACGACGACCTCTGGCCTTCTTGGGACCCGGTCGGGCGGCTCGGCTGGCCGGAGGACCAGGCCCGGGTGGCGCTCTTCCTCGCCTCGGACATGTCGAGCTTCGTGACCGGCCACAACGTGCCCGTCGACGGCGGCACGAAGGCCGGCGGCGGCTGGTTCTTCTCGCCCTCGGCCAAGCGTTTCGTCAACCGGCCGACGACCCTCTAGGAGCAGATGCCGCTAACCGCGCTTGGCGAGATCGCTCAGCATGCGGTTGTACGCAGCCAGCTCGTCATGCTCGGGAT
Organism: uncultured Actinomycetota bacterium; assembly: GCA_963737695.1. Taxonomy (GTDB): domain Bacteria; phylum Actinomycetota; class Actinomycetes; order Frankiales; family Frankiaceae; genus DATAZK01. The sequence goes on along the minus strand of CAVTTQ010000005.1, from coordinate 377,124 downwards.
TGCGGTCGGACTTGCGGTCGAAGGCGCGCGCCGTCCTGGCATCTGCGCGTGACCACTGCATGAGGATCACGCCGGCGACAAGGAAGGCGACGGGCTCAGCCAGTGCCATGGCGATCCCGCCGCCGGTGTGCTGATCGGAGAGCGCGCTTGAGCCCCAGGTACGACCGAGCTGTGAATACCAATTGGCCGCGATGACGTGGGTGTCCGTAATGATGGCCAGCCCGAAGAACGCGTGGAAGGGCACCAGGATCACCAGCAGGAACATGCGGGCCCCGTGGCCGAGCCGGTGGGGTAGCGGATCGGGGCTGATGAGCGGCCAGAAGAGCAGGCAACCGGTCAGCAGGAAGTGCACCTCCATCGCGATGTGACCGGCGTGGTTTTCCATCAGGTCGCCGAAGAGCCCCGAGAAGTAGAGCCCGAACGTGCTGAAGATGAACAACGCCAGCGCTACCAGCGGGTTGGAGAGCAGTCGGCCGAGCGGGCTGCGCAGCCCCGCCAGCAGCCAGTCGCGGGCGTTGCGTGCCCCCGGGATGGCGCTCTTGGACGGCAGGTAGCGCAGCGCGAGGGTGATGGGTGCGCCAAGCGCCAGCAGCGGTGGAGCGACCATCGACAGCAACATGTGCTGCGCCATGTGGACGCTGAACAGCACTGCTCCATAACGGCTCACGCCGGTCTGCGTCGTGATGAAGATGACGGCGAGCCCGGAATACCAGCACACCGTGTAGAGCCGTGGCCAGGAGTCGCCACGGGCGTGCAGTCGACGGACGCCCCGGGCGTAATAGAAGCCTGCCACTGCGATGAAGACGAGGAAGAGCAGCTGCGGCGCCCAGTCGAAGGCGAGAGCCTTGATCGAGATGGGTCCAGGCAGGTTGTAGCCGAGCGCTGCCTTCGCGGCGCTCGTGTCGGGAGCGGAGGTCGCGACCGGCGGCGGGCTCTTGGACAGTGCCACCGCCAGCCCGATGGCGACGGCCATGACGATCAGCTCGGCGGCGGCTAGGCGAACGAAGGCCCGGCGATCCCCGGCAGTGGCGGCGGGCAGCGTGCTCTTGCGGTGGCGGTAACCGATCAGGCCCAACGCGACCAGCGCCGCGGTCTTGAACAGCACCAGGCCGCCGTAGCGGGTGGTGAAGAGATCGGAGATCGAACCGATCCGGACGTAAGCATTGAGGACACCGCTGACGCCGACGGTGAGAAAGCAGACCAGCGCCAACGTCGAGAAGCGCGGTAACGCCACCGCCAGCGCCTTGCTCTGCTTGCGGCAGGCCAGCCAGCACACTGCCGCCAGACCGCCCACCCAGAGGGTGGCCGCCAGCACATGCACCGAAAGACTGCTGATCGCCAGATCGTGGTTGCCGGCGCTTGCCGAATGGCCGGTCAGCAGCGGCGGAAGCACCAGACCCAGCATCGACAGGCCCAGCAGGACGGCCACCGAGTTCACCGACGAGACGCCCGGTGTGAGCACGATCACCAGGGCGATGATCGCGACCGCGAGCCCGGTCTGGCCGTCGATCACGTTGGTGACGTAAAAGCTCAGCTGGCTGCCGTGCAGCACCTGCCCGAGGGGGACGGCAGCCTCCTGGGAGAGCGAGACCAGCCCTTCCAGGACGACCGCGACCAGCCAGAATGCGGCGGCCACCCTGGCGATGCGGTGAGCGGCCCGGGCCGCCGGGCCGAGCTTGCCCTTGCGGTCGGGCAGCAGCGCGACCGCCAGCAGCAGGAATCCCACCGTGACCACGGCCGCGGCGTCGTGCAGGAATCTGGCGATGGGCAGCGCCCAGGCTGTGCCGGAACCGGCCCAGGGCAGTCCACCAGCGGGTTTGCTTTCGACGCCGTGCCCGAAGAGCAATGCAGCGATCAGCGTGAGCAGCCCGACGACGAGCGCCACCAGCAGGATGCGGGCGGCTTTGCCTGGCATCGCGGCGACCCTGGCGTCCGAAGGCTCCGGACTGTCGAGGGCGCTGGAGTCGGCGCCCGATACGTCGACGGTCGTCACGTCCCCATGCTCTCCCGAAAACGTCATCCGTGCACAGCCGCCGGCGGGCAGCTCACTCTCGCGATCCCGCGTCGGTCTTGGGAGCTGTCCGCTTACGCCGCCGCACCACGATCGTGTTCATCAGAGCGATGACGGAGATGACAAAGGCAGCGATGGCGAAGCCGCGCGCCAGCCCGTCCGACGAACCCGACGAGCTCGCCGTCGCAAGTGTCAGCACCGGCGCCGGATGCTCCGGCTCCTGCCCACCGGACGGGGTCGGCTGGTCCCAATGAACGACCGTGCCGTCGCTGTAGTACTGGTCGACGGTGAAGGTCATCGTCCCCTTGGACGGGAACGGGCCCACGCTCAGATCGAAGTCCTGGTATTGCTCGGGCGGGATTCCGGCCGCCGGCCCGGTCGCCGTCCAGGTCACCTCCGAGGTGTACTGCGTGGTCGTGCCGTCGTCGGTGGTGATCGGCTTCGGCAGCTTGGCCGTCGCCGTCGTGATCTGCCACCCGGTGATGGTGCGGGCGTTGAGCGATCCGAAAGGCTGCGCCGCCGGCAGATGAACCACCAGCTTGGTGAAACTCGCGCTGGCGCTCTCGTTCGGCGCCCGAAATGTGATCTCCCCGAACGAGCCCGGTACCTGCGTCTTCGGGTTGACCGTGACATGCGCCGAGGCGACGGGAGCCAGCGCAAGGAGCACTGCGCCAGCAGCGCTCGCGGCGAGCAAGCCGACGCCGAGACGAGGGAAGAAGCGCATGCGATATCAACCTGGCCGATCTGAATGTGAGTGGGCTGGGAAACTAGGGAACCACCGCACCATCGGTATGCAGGTGGTGATAGCAGCCCGAATAGTTCCAGCACGTTGCAAAATGGTGATGAGTGGGCCAATTCCCGGTCCGTTGCAGCTGCCGTAGGCGCCGCCCCGCGGCCAGGAGGACCCTTGTGAGGCGAAGCGAATGAGTAACGCGGTAGCGAAGCGAATCGGTGACGCGGCATGAGCGATGGATCGGCACCACCGACTCTGGCCGTCGACCCGGGTGCTCCCCCGCCGCCGCCGGAGGAGCTGACCCTGGCCGCGGCATTCGCACCGCGTACGCGGGAGGACTGGGAAAAGGCGCTGGTCGGCGTCCTGGACAAGTCCGGAGCGCGGGGACTGGCCCCCGAGCAGGCGGCGCAGAAGCTGACCGTCACGGTCGGCGGCATCACGATCGCCGGCATTTACGGCGCGGACGACGTCGCGCCGGATCCGGGGCTGCCCGGGGCCGCACCGTTCGTACGCGGGCGGGTGCCGCAGGGGACGCTCGGCGGCTGGGACGTGCGGTCCTTTTTCAACCAGCCCGACGTGTCAGCCGCGCGCGAGCAGGTGCTGCTGGATCTGGAGAACGGGGTCACCTCCCTCTGGCTCGCAGTGGGTGAGGCCGGCTTCCCGGTCTCCTCGCTCGGTGCGGTGCTGACAGATGTGCTGCTCGATCTGGCTCCCATCGTCCTGGACGCGGGAGCGGACGCGATCCCTGCAGCCCGGGCGCTGCTCGAGGTCGCCGCCGCTCGTGGAGTCGAGGTCAGCAGCCTGTCAGGCAATCTCGGGCTGGACCCGATCGGCTACGCCGCACGCACCGGGACCGCGGCCGAGACCGGCCCGGCAGCTGCGTTCGTGGCCGAATACGTGAGCAGCCATCCGGCAGCCACGCAGCTCCGCACGATCGTGGTCGACGCCTTGGCGTTTCACGATGCGGGCGCCTCCGAAGCCCAGGAGCTCGGCATCTCACTCGCCGTGGGCGTGGCGTATCTGCGATCACTTGCAGCGGCGGGCCTGTCCCCCGAGGCCGCCTGCAGCCAGCTCGAATTTCGTTACGCGGCGACGGACGACCAGTTCCTGACCATCTCCAAGCTGCGCGCCGCCCGCAAGCTCTGGGCGCGCGTGGCATCAGCCTGCGGTGTACCCGCCGCCCAGCAAGGGCAGCTTCAGCACGCCGTGACGTCGTGGCCGATGATGACGGTGCGCGATCCCTACGTGAACATGCTGCGTACCACCATCGCCGCTTTCGCCGCAGGTGCGGCGGGAGCAGACGCCGTCACTGTGCTGCCCTTCGATTCCGCGATCGGCGTGCCGGACGCGCTGGGACGGCGGGTCGCCCGCAACACCCAGGCGCTGCTTCTCGACGAATCTCACATCGCCGCCGTGATCGATCCGGCGGGCGGCTCCTGGTATGTCGAATCGCTCACCGATTCGCTCGCCCAAGCAGGCTGGGCCGTCTTCCAGTCCCTGGAGGAGGCCGGCGGAGTGCTCGCCGCACTCGATGACGGACTGATCGAGCGCGACATCGATTCCACCCGGGAGGAACGTCACCGCAGGCTGGCCTTTCGCGAAGAGTCCATCACCGGGGTCAGCGAATTTCCGCAGCCGGACGAGAAGCCACTCAGTCGCGCATTCGCACCGCCGACACCGTCCGGAGGGTTGGCCCGCATTCGCTGGTCCGAACGCCACGAGGCGATGCGGGAGCGCGCCGACTACTTCACCTCAGTCCACAAACACCCTCCGACCGTGTTGCTGGTCCCGCTCGGTTCGGCGCGGGCGGCATCCGCCCGGCTGAGCTTCGCCCTCGACCTGCTTCGGCCGGCCGGGATCGACGGGGCGGCGGCCGCTCTCACCGGAGACGGGGCGTCGGATGAGGAACTGGCCAAGGCATTGGCGGAAAGCACCACGACCGTCGCCTGCCTTTGCGGGACCGATGATGCATATGCGAGTTCAGCGGCAGCCGTCGCCGAGGCGCTGCGCCGCAGCGGCGCCACCCAGGTGCTGCTGGCCGGCCAGGCCAAGGCCGCACCCGATGCCAAGATCGACACATTCCTCTTCCGCGGCTGCGACGCCGTCGCGGTGCAGGACAGCACGCTCACGGAGCTGGGGGTAGCGGAATGAGCCCATCTGGGGTGCCTGCTTCATGGGTGCCGGACTTCCGGGGCGCGGCGCTGGACGAGCCTGCTGCCGGGAGCGCCGGCCTGTCGGATGCTGACCGTCAGACCTGGGCGGCTGCCGTGCACGACGCCGTCGGCAAGGACCCTTCCGAGCTCGCCTGGCAGACACCGGAAGACATCCTGGTCGCGCCGCTCTACACCGCCGACGACACCCGCGGCCTGGACTTCCTCCAGACCTGGCCCGGATTGCCGCCCTACCTGCGCGGCCCGTATCCGACGATGTACACGACCCAGCCCTGGACGATCCGCCAGTACGCGGGCTTCTCGACCGCGGAGCAATCGAACGCCTTCTACCGCCGCAATCTGGCCGGTGGACAGAAGGGTCTGTCGGTCGCGTTCGATCTCGCCACCCACCGCGGTTACGACAGCGACCATGTCCGCGTCAGCGGTGATGTCGGCATGGCCGGAGTGGCCATCGACTCGATCTACGACATGCGCCAGCTCTTCGACGGCATCCCGCTGGACAAGATGAGCGTCTCGATGACGATGAATGGCGCTGTGCTGCCGATCCTGGCGCTCTACGTGGTGGCGGCCGAGGAGCAGGGAGTAGCGCCCGAGCAGCTGGCGGGCACCATCCAGAACGACATCCTCAAAGAGTTCATGGTGCGCAACACCTACATCTATCCGCCGGCGCCCTCGATGCGGATCATTTCCGACATCTTTGGCTACACGTCGACGAGGATGCCCAAGTTCAATTCGATCTCGATCTCCGGCTACCACATCCAGGAAGCCGGCGCGACCGCCGACCTGGAGCTCGCGTACACCCTGGCCGACGGCGTCGAATACCTCAGAGCCGGGCTGGATTCGGGGCTGGACGTCGATTCGTTCGCGCCGCGGCTGTCGTTCTTCTGGGCGATCGGCATGAACGTCTTCATGGAGATCGCGAAGATGCGCGCCGCACGGCTGCTGTGGGCCAAGCTCGTCGACGGGTTCGGCGCCAAGAACCCCAAGTCGCTCTCGCTGCGTACCCACTCGCAAACGTCGGGCTGGTCGCTCACCGCGCAGGACGTGTTCAACAACGTCGTCCGCACCTGCCTCGAGGCGATGGCGGCCACTCAAGGCCACACCCAGTCGTTGCACACGAACGCGCTCGACGAGGCGCTCGCGCTCCCGACCGACTTCTCGGCTCGCATCGCGCGTAACACCCAGCTGCTGCTGCAGCAGGAGTCCGGGACCACCCGGACCATCGACCCGTGGGGCGGCAGCGCGTATGTCGAACGGCTGACCTACGAGCTGGCCCGCAAGGCCTGGGCGCACATCCAGGAGGTCGAGGCCGCCGGGGGGATGACGAAGGCGATCGAGGCCGGCATTCCGAAGATGCGGATCGAGGAAGCGGCAGCGCGTACCCAAGCCCGCATCGATTCCGGCCGGCAGCCCGTCATCGGGGTCAACAAATACAAGCTCGTCGGCGGCGAGGATATTGACGTCCTCAAGGTCGACAACGCGGCGGTGATGGCCAGTCAGCTCGAGAAGCTCAAGCGGCTCAAGGCCGAGCGCGACGAGAACGCCTGCCAGGCCGCCCTCGCCGAGCTGACCCGCGCCGCCGGTGTCGACAAGCCCGGGCCCGATGACAACCTCCTCGCGCTCGCCATCAACGCGGCCCGTGAGAAGGCCACCGTCGGCGAAATTTCGCTGGCGCTCGAGCAGGTCTACGGCCGCTACACCGGCCAGATCCGTACCATCAGCGGCATCTACCGGGCAGAAGCTGGCGAGTCCTCCGCCATCGCGAAGATGCGTGCAGCGGCAGCCGATTTCGAGGCAGCCGAAGGGCGCCGCCCCCGGATCCTGGTGGCGAAGATGGGCCAGGACGGTCACGACCGCGGCCAGAAGGTCATCGCCTCTGCCTTCGCCGACCTCGGCTTCGACGTCGACGTGGGACCCCTCTTCCAGACCCCGGCCGAGGTCGCCCGCCAAGCCGTCGAGGCAGACGTCCACATCGTCGGAGTCAATTCGCTGGCCGCCGGACATCTCTCGCTGGTGCCTGCGCTCAAGCGCGAACTCGAAGAGCTCGGCCGCGGCGACATCATGATCGTGGTGGGCGGCGTCATCCCGCCGGGCGATTTCGAGGAGCTCCGGGCGGCCGGCGCGGCGGCCATCTTCCCACCCGGAACGGTGATTCCGGAGGCCGCCGTCGAACTGCTGGAGACGCTGGCCAAGCAGCGCGGGCATATGGCAGCCGGCGAAGCGACCCCGCCCGGAAAGCAGGAGTGAGCGCGGGAGCCGTAGCGGACCTGGCGGCTCAGGTCGTCGCGGGCAAGCGGGCAGCGATCGCCCGCGCCATCACCCTCGTCGAATCGACCCGTGCCGACCATCGCCAGCAGGCCCAGGAGCTGCTGACCCTGCTCCTGCCGCGCACCGGTCAGGCTCGCCGCGTCGGAATCAGCGGCGTTCCTGGCGCGGGCAAGTCGACGCTGATCAACGCCCTTGGTTCACGCCTGACCGCGGCCGGCCATCGGGTCGCCGTGCTCGCCGTCGACCCGTCGTCCACGCGCACCGGAGGAAGCATCCTTGGCGACAAGACGCGGATGCCCCAGCTGGCCAATGACGACAATGCCTTCATCCGGCCTTCCCCGACCTCCGGCCAGCTCGGCGGCGTGGCGCGGGCGACCCGCGAGTCGATCCTGGTGATGGAGGCGGCCGGCTACGACGTCGTCCTCGTGGAGACGGTCGGCGTCGGACAGTCCGAGACGCTGGTGGCGGAGATGACCGACACGTTCGTGCTGCTGGCCCTCGCGCGAACCGGTGACCAGCTGCAGGGGATCAAGAAGGGCGTCCTGGAACTGGCCGACGTCGTCGCAGTCAACAAGGCAGACGGGCCGCACGAAATGGAATGCAAGCGGGCCGCCCGCGAGCTGGCCGGAGCGCTGCGGCTGATCGGTCAACCGCAGGAGGGCGCCTGGACAGTTCCGGTGCTCACCTGCTCGGCCGAGACCGGCGCCGGATTGCCGGAGCTGTGGGAAGCCGTTGAACGCCACGAGAAGACGCTGCGGGCCAGCGGTGAACTGGCGCTCCGCCGGGGCGCGCAGCAGGTGGTCTGGACCTGGGACACGGTCCGCGACCGGCTGCTCGACCGCATGCGCGACAGCCCCGAGGTGCGCGCCATCGTCCCGGATATCGAGGACGCGGTCTCCCGGGGAGTGCTCCCGCCGTCGCTGGCCGCCGATCGAATTCTCGCCGCCTTCCTGGGATCGGGTGAATCCGTTTGATCCGTCGAGGCATAGCCGGAGCCAGGCGGGTCCCCGGCTGGGTCCGCTCCCTCACGTTGGCGGCACTGCTCTTGACCGGGACGGTCAGCTGCGCCACCAGCGGACCGCCCACGGCGATCACCGTCGGCAGCGTCCCGACGACCGGGCCTTTGTATTTTGGCGCGTCCTCGACCCACGTCTGCACCGCCAGCGTGCTGAACAGCCCCACGCAAGACCTGATCATCACCGCCGCACACTGCGTTTTCGGGACCGGAGCCGGGATCAGCTTCGTTCCAGGATCCGTCGGAGGCAGCGCACCGTACGGCCGTTGGACAGTGACCGCGGCCTACGTCGATCCCTCCTGGGTGAGCAGCCGAAATCCGCTGCGTGACGTCGCCATCCTGCGGGTCGGGCCGCTGCATACCAGCAACGGTTGGCGCAATGTCCAGCAGCTGACGGGAGGCAACCGGCTGATCACGACACCCCCGGTGATCGGCCCGGTCGTCGTTCCGGCATATCTGGCCGGGGTCGGCGGAAGCCCCATCACCTGTCTGGCAAACACTTATCGCAGTGGTCCGTACACCGCCTTCGACTGCGGTGGCTACCCCGATGGCGTGAGCGGGGCGCCGTTCATTCAGGGATCGACGGTGCTGGGCGTCATCGGCGGCCTTCACCAGGGTGGCTGCCTACCGTCGACGTCGTACTCGTCACCCTTCGACGCGTCGACGATCGCCACGTTCAACCGGGCCGTTCAGCACGCGACAGCGAACGTGCTGCCAGTGCCCGGTTCAGACGGCTGCTAGCGCGCTTTCGGGAGCTGGGAGGCGGCGCAGTCGGAGCAGGTGCCCACGACTTCGACCGTGTGCGCTACATCGGTGAATCCGTGGGCCGCGGCGACCCGGTCAGCCCACTCTTCGACTTCCGGCCCCTCGACTTCGATCGTCTGCCCGCAGCTGCGGCACAGCAGGTGGTGGTGATGGCTCGCCGTTGCGCAGCGTCGGTAGAGCACTTCGCCGGTCTCGGTGCGTACGGCATCGACCTCGCCCGCCTCAGCCAGCGCGCCGAGCTGGTTGTAGACGGTCGTCAGGCCCACGTTTTCGCCTCGGCCGCGAAGCTCGGCGTAGAGATCCTGGGCGCTCCGAAACCCGCTGGAGGCCTCCAGAAGTGCGGCAAGTGCGCGCTTTTGCGGGGTCGACCGCTCCCGCGAGGCCGGGCGGAGCGAACGTTGGCTGCTCGTCATGGCCGAGCGATCTCTTGGGCGTGCTGGATGGCGTCCAGGGCGATGCTGCTGACGTGAGCGTCGAGCAGCTCGTACGCGATCTCCTGAGCCCGCCGGGTCGTGGTGACCAGTCCGGCCTCGCGCATCACCTTCAGGTGTTGTGACAGCAGCGGCTGACTCACCTCACGACCCCCCTGCCGGACAGCGTCCAGGAGTTCGTGGACGCAACGCGGGCCTGCGCCCAGCTCGACGACCACCATCAGCCGCACCGGGTTCGCGAGCGCCTTCAGCAGCCCGACGGCGCCGGTGAGCGAGTCAGGTATGACCGGAGCGTTCACCCCACCAAGAGTAGGCGGACCGCGATCAGAGTCCGAGCGGCTCCAGCACTCCCGCCCGCATCCCCGCGGTAAATCCGCCGTCGACGACGAGGGCGTGTCCGGTGACGAACGACGCGTCATCCGATGCCAGGAAGAGCGCCGCGCCGGCGATCTCCTCGGGCCGGCCGAACCTGCCGAGCTTGTGTTCATCGCGGTAGCGCTCACGGGCGGGCGCCATTCCGGGGCTGTCGAAAGTGGCGCGCATCAGGGGCGTGTCGATGAAGCCTGGGCAGACCGCATTCACCCGCACCCCTCGCCGGCCGTAGTCGATTGCCATGTTCTTGGTGAGGATGACGACTGCCCCCTTGGAGGCGCTGTAGCAGCTGCCGCCTTCGGTGCCGGTGACACCCTCGATGCTCGCGACATTGATGATGCTGCCGCCCTTGGGCTGGTCCATCATCACGCCCGCCGTGTACTTGCCGACCAGGAAGGTGCCGGTGGAATTCACCGTCATGACGCGGTTCCACTCCTCCAGCGGTACCAGGTGGACCGGCCCACCTCCGGTGATCCCCGCGGCGTTCACCGAGATGTCCAGCGATCCGAAGTCACGCACGGCGCCGGTGACGAGTTCGGCGACCGTCGCCTCGTCCGTGACGTCTCCGCGGACGAAGGAGCTCTTGGGTGCGGCGGCGGCGACGGCATCCCATTCGGCGCACTCATCGCGGTCGAATCCGACGACGATCGCGCCCTCCTGGGCGAACCGGAGCGCGCACGCGTAGCCAATACCGGATGCGGCGCCCGTGATAAGCGCCACCTGACCTTCGAGCCGACCCACAATGACCTCCTCCTGCGCCGGCCCGCAGTGACCGACCCTGGGGTTTGTACAGAGCGGAGGGTCAGATGTGCAAGGTTGGTGGATGTGATTAACCCATGATCCTGCTCCGGTCACTGGCCATCGGCGTCGCTTCAGGCATGCGCAGCAGCCTCGGCGTCACGGCCCCGGGCCTTTTTCGCCCCGGCGCGGGAGCCAACCCCGCGACGGCCAGGCGCGTGCTCGCGATCTGGGGCGAGCTCGTCTCCGACAAGCTCCCGAAGACCCCGAGCCGCCTCGAACCGCCAGGGCTGGCGGCCCGTTTCGTATCGGGCGGCGTCGGCGCTCTCGTGCTCGCCCGGCGAGCCGGCGCGCCGCCGGTGGTGCCCCTGCTGGCGGGCCTGGCCGGCGCCGCCGTCGGTGCATACGGAGGTGCCGCTTGGCGTCGCTGGGCGGCCGCTCGGCGTCCTGACTGGCAGGGCGCCGTCGTCGAAGACGCCGTCGGGATCGGGCTGGCGGTTGCGGCCTGTCGGGCCGGCTGACCTCCGGATAACGACGGGGACGCGCCGATTCCGAGGGTGCTTCACGCCTGCTCCACCTCCGGCCTGATGTACTTCCAGCGCAGGCGGGAAGGCATAGGAGGCAGCTGGTGGCACGCACGCTCGAAGGTCAACGGGTCCTGGTGGTCGGCGCATCGGCCGGTATCGGGCGAGAGATCGCGCGGCAGGCGATCGAGGACGGCGCCACGGTGCTGATCGCTGCCCGACGTTCGGAGCGACTGACGGAGCTGGTGGCGGAGGCCGGTGGCGGGATCCCTGTCACCGTCGACATCTGCGATCCCGATTCCTGCGCGAAGCTTGCCGAACGGGTGCGCACCGAGGTCGGCGCCGTCGACCTCGTGGTGTGCACGGCGGGCTATTCGCCGCTGCGCTCGTTCGACGAACTGGACGGCGAGGTCTGGCGCCGCGTCCTGGAGATCAATGTCATCGGGATTCACCAGCTCATTCGGTCGTTGCTGCCGGTGCTGAGTCCCACCGCCCTCACGGCGGTCATGTCCTCGGAATCGACGCTGCAGCCGCGTGACAATCTGGGTGCCTACGGCGCCAGCAAAGCCGCCCTGGAGTTCTCGATGCGTATCTGGCGGATGGAGCAGGCACCGCTGCGCTTCAGCACGCTCGTCGTCGGCGGCACCTTCCCCACCGACTTCGGCGCGGAATTCGAAATGGAACGGCTGCTGCCGGCGATGCAGAGCTGGACCCGCCACGGCACCATCCAGGAAAAGTTGATGACCCCCGAAGGAGTCGCGGCAGCGGTGGTCGGCTCGCTGAGAGCGATCATCGACGATCCCGACATCAGCATCGACACCATCGTGATTCGTTCGCCATCGGCCGTCGTGGGCGACTCGGCGCACCTCGAGGCCGAGGCTGCCGACAACATCGCCCGGCTCAACAGCTGACGCCGGTCATCGGTCCATGTCAGTCACCGCCCGACTGGACCACTTCCAGCAGCGCCATCCCAGTGCCGGATTTCCGCTCGCGGTCTTCTACAAGTACTTCGACGATCAGGGCAATTACCTGGCCGCGATCATCACCTACTACGCGCTGGTTTCGCTCTTTCCGCTGCTCCTGCTGCTGACCACGATCCTGGGCTTCGTGCTGCGGGGCGACGTCGAACTGCAGCAGCGCATTCTCAATTCCACGCTCAGCCAGTTTCCGGTCATCGGCGACCAGTTGGGCGCCCCGAAGGGTCTGCAGGGCAACACCGTGGGCCTCGTGGTCGGCATCCTCGGCAGCCTCTACGGTGGGCTCGGCGTTGCGCAGGCAGCCCAGCACGCGATGAATACGGCCTGGGCCGTCCCCCGCAATGAGCGACCGAATCCCTTCCGCGCCCGGGGTCGTAGTGTCCTGCTGCTCCTGACCGCCGGGCTGGGTGTCCTCGCCACCACCGTGATGTCAGCCCTGGGAAGCAGCGCGGCCTCGTTCGGCGCCCGGGTGGGGCTTGATTTCAAGCTGCTCATCACCGGCGCGTCGGTGGTCATCAACGCCGCCCTCTTCCTGCTGGCCTTTCACATCGCCACCGCCCGACCGGTGAGCTACCGCGCTATCGCCCCCGGGGCGCTGCTTTCCGCATTGGCCTGGCAGATTCTGCAACTCCTGGGCACGGCCTACATCGGGCACGTGGTGAAGAACGCCAGTGCGCTCAACGGGGTCTTCGCGTTGATCCTGGGTCTGATCGCGTGGTTCTATCTCTCGTCCGTGCTCGTCGTGCTGTGCGCCGAGGTCAATGTGGTGCGCGCCTTCCACCTGTATCCGCGCTCGTTGCTGACCCCGTTCACCGACGCGGTCGAGCTCACCTCGGCGGATGAGGATGCCTACACCTGGCAGTCAAAAGCCCAGCGGCTCAAGGGTTTTCAGCACGTCGAGGTCAGCTTCGAGCCCGACGACCCCGAGGCGCAAGATTCGACCTAGTAGGCACAAGTAGGCACTAGTAGGCACAGTAGCCAAGTCCAGCAGGCACGACATGACGTGGGAGGCACCCGGATGCGAGCAGTGAAGGCGACGTCGGACGGTCCCAGGGTTGTCGACGCACCCGAGCCGGCCGGCGAGGGCGTGCTGCTGGACGTGAAGGCCAGCAGCATCTGCGGCACCGACTTGAGCTTCATGGCGATGGGCCCGCTGGACTTCATCTTCGGGCATGAATTCGCCGGTTACGTCGACGGGATCCCTTACGCGGTCGAGCCGACACTCTTCTGTTCGCAGTGTCCGCAGTGCCTGGCGGGCCATACCCAGCGCTGCGTCGGCGAGCACTCCAACCTTGGGATCTTCAGCGATGGGGGGCTCGCAGACCGGGTTCGAGTCCGGCCCGAGAATCTCGTGCCGCTGCCACCCGGGCTTGCCGTCAACGACGCCTGCCTGGTCGAGCCGGCTGCGGTCGCCTGGCACGGGGTCGACAAGGCACGCATCAGCAGCGGCGAGCGGGTGGTCGTCGTCGGCGGAGGTTCGATAGGTCTGCTCGCGGTAGCGGCGGCGCGCGAAGGCGGGCCACGAGGTCGATGCGGAGGTTCGGCACCCGCATCAGCGGGCGGCCGCGGAGCGGCTGGGCGCCGGAGAGCCGTCGGGTGGCTATGACGTCATCATCGAAGCGGTGGGCAGCGAGTCCGGTGTCGCCCGTTGCGCCGATCTGGCGTCCCCCGGCGGTCGGGTGATCCTGCTGGGCGTCTTCCCGCAAGCCGTTCCGGTCCCGGGCACCATGTCGCTCATCCGCGAGCTCAGCTGGATCAGTGCGATGGCCTACGGTCGGGCCCCGGGTGGAGTACGCGACATCGACCGGGCCGCTCAGATGCTGGCGGCAGATCCGGAGATCGCGCAGACGTTGATCACCCATCGTTTCGGCCTGGACGAGGCGCCGGAAGCATTCCGGGTCGCCGCCGATCGGGCCGCGGGCGCTATCAAGGTGTCGCTGCATCCCTGACCCGGCGCACGACGTCGGCCGTCTGCCGCGCGATCACCGCCTCCTCATCAGTGGGTATGACCATCGTCCGGCTGATGGACAGAAACCCCAGCCGGGCAAGCACTTCCGCCCGGATCGCGGCGGCGTGCTCGCCGATCCCACCGGTGAAAACCAGGGTGTCGACTCCTCCGAGCACGCTGGCGTAAGCACCGACCTGCTTGGCGATCTGGCGGCAGAAGCTCTCGATGGCCAGCCGCGCGTCCGGGTCGCCGGCCTGGTCACGCTTGAGCAGGGCCTGCATGTCTGACTCGCCCCCCGACAGTCCGCGTAGTCCCGATCGCTCCTGCAGCAGCTCCTGCAGCTGCGGAATGCTCAAGGGGTTTTCGGGCCTGCCGGCCAGATACAGCAGCAGGCCGGGATCGACGTCACCGCTGCGGCTTCCCATGAAGAGGCCGGCATCGGGTGTGAAGCACATCGTCGTATCGACGCTGCGTCCGTCTTTGATCGCCGCCATCGATGTCCCGTTGCCGAGGTGGGCGACCACGGCCCGGCCAAGTTCCGCGGCTCCCACCGAGTGCACCACGTGCTCGTACGAAAGCCCATGAAATCCGTACCGACGAATTCCCTGGTCCCACAGCTCCAGCGGCAGCGGGAGCCGTTTCGCGACCAGCGGCATCGACGCGTGAAAGGCGGAGTCGAAGGATCCCACCTGGCGGGCATCCGGCCACCGCCGGCTGATGGCGGCGACTCCGGCCAGCGCCGCGGGCTGATGCTGGGGAGCCCAGCTGACCAGCCGCTCCAGCTCGGCCAGGACGTCGGGATTCAGCAGCTGCGCTTCGGCGTAGTCGCCGCCATGAACGAAGCGGTGGCCGATGGCATCGGGAGCTTCGAAACCACGGGCGGTCAACGCATCGATGACGCCGGCCAGCGGATCACCGTGGATCTCGGACTCGTAAGCCTGGCCGCCTGATTCGAGCACCAGGTGGCCGTCGGAAAGGCGAGTGATGCGAGCCCGGGCGAGCAGTCGGGGTGCACCATCTGCCGCCTCGTACAGGGCCGTCTTCAGCGACGAAGAGCCGAAGTTGACCGCGAGAATGCTCACGGGTCAGCTCCAAGTCCAGTCCCGCACCTCGGGCATGTCTTCCATGTGCTCGACCACGTAGGTCTGGTGACGCTCCAGCTGGCGCTCGCAGTAGTCGGCCAGCCGGTCGGCTCCCATCGGAAGGCTCCGCGCCCGCCGTAACGCCTCCGCTGCAAGGTGATAGCGGCTCATCCCATTGCGCACGACCATGTCGAACGGCGTCGTCGTGGTGCCCTGGGAGTTGAAGCCGCGGACATGAAACCGCGACGCATTCGGCCGCCCGTGCACCAGCTGATGAAGGGAGCGGGCGTAGCCGTGGAAGGCGACCACCACTTCATCGTCGGTCCCGAAAAGGGCCCGAAAGGTGGTGTCGGAGAAGCCGTGCGGATGGACGTCGCGCGGAATCATGGCCATCAGGTCGACCACGTTGACCACCCGCACCACGAGGCTGGGCACCCACTGGCGTAACAGCTGCGCGGCCGCCAGCAGCTCCATCGTCGGCACATCGCCGATGCACGCGAGGATCACATCCGGAGAGCGGCCGGGGTTGTCGCGCTCGGTGCCCGCCCAGTCCCACACGGACCCACCTCGCGCACAGTGGTCAGCGGCTTCGTCGACGGTCAGGTACTGCAGATGCGGCTGCTTGTCGGCCACGATCAGATTCACGTGGTTGCGGCTGCGGAAGCAGTGATCGGAGACCGAAAGCAGGCAATTGGCATCAGGCGGCAGCCACGCTCGCACCACTCCCGGCGACAGGGGCATCACCGTGTCGAGCAGGCCGGGCCCCTGATGGCTGAACCCGTTGTGGTCGTTACGCCAGCAGGTCGAGCTGAGCAGGACGGTGAGCGAAGGAACGGGGGCCCGCCAGGTCAGCTTCTCGGCCTCCTGCAGCCATTTGGCGTGCTGTACGAGCATCGACGCCGACACCATGGCGAACGCCTCGTAGGTCGCGAAGAGCCCGTGCCGTCCGCTCAGCGTGTACGCCTCCAGCCAGCCCTGGCACAAATGCTCCGACAGCACCTCCATCACCCGGCCTTCCGGCGAGACCCGGTCGTCGAGTGGGTCGGTCTCGGCGACGAGGCAGCGGTCGGATACGTCGAGAATTGCCCCCAGCCGGTTGCTGGTCAGCTCGTCGGGACTGAAGACGCGAAAGGTGTGGGGATCGCTCACATAGACATCGCGCATCAGCTGGCCCAGCCGGTCGGTGGGCTCGATGGAGATGCTGCCGCGGTGGCTGGGCTCGATCCCGACGGCGTATTGGCGCCAGTCCGGAAGGTGCAGATCGACCGTCAGCCGGCCGCCGTTGCCATGCGGCGTGGAGCCCATCCGAAGATCGCCTTCAGGCGCCAGCGCGGCCAGCTCACCGACGAGTCGCCCCGCCGCGTCAAAGAGTCGCTCCGGCTCGTATGAGCGCAGCCATTCCTCCAGCATCTGCAGGTGTTGCGGATTGCCACGAACATTTGACAGCGGCACCTGGTGCGCCCGGAAAGTGCCCTCGACCGGCAGCCCGTCGACCTCCTTGGGTCCGGTCCAACCCTTCAGCGTGCGCATGACGATGGCGGGCCAGCGGGGCCTGTCGCGTAGCGGTCCGGCGCCCGGAGCACGGGCGGCATCCCAGATCGCGCGGATCCGCGTGTGCGCCGTGTCGAGTGCCGTCGCCATGTCGCGGTGAACCTGCGCGATGTCGCTGCCGGACACCTCCAGGACCTCGTAGCCATGGGCAGTCAGGAGCCGCCTGACATCTTCGTCGCTGGTCCTGCCGAGCACGGTCGGATTCGCGATCTTGTACGAGTTCAGATGGAGGATCGGCAGGACCGCGCCGTCGCGGGCCGGGTTGAGGAAACGGGTGCCCTTCCACGACCCCTCGAGTGGACCGGTCTCGGCTTCGCCGTCGCCGACGACGCAGGCCACCAGCAGGTCGGGATTGTCCATCGCAGCACCGAACGCATGGATCAGTGCGTAACCGAGCTCGCCACCCTCATGGATGGAGCCCGGGGTCGGCACGCTGACGTGGCTGGGGATGCCCCCGGGAGTCGAGAACTGGCGTACCAAAGCCTGCACGCCGGCGCTGTCTCGCGACACGTGCGGGTAGATCTCGCTGTAGGTGCCCTCGAGGTACACGTTCGCGACCACCGCGGGCCCTCCGTGACCAGGACCGGCAACGTAGAGCGTCTGCTGACCGGTCCGCCGGATCAGCCGGTTGAGGTGGGCATACACCAGGTTTTGCCCCGGTGACGTTCCCCAGTGGCCGAGCAGGCGCGGCTTGATATGGCCCGCCGTTAAAGGCGCTCGCAGCAAGGCGTTGTCCGCCAGATAAATCTGGGCGACCGTGAGGTAGTTCGCGGCCTTCCAGTAGTCGATGATGCGGTCCAGCTCCGACCCTGCAAGCTCGTCCATAGCCGCGATCTAACTCCCCGATGGCGACGAACCGGCAAACTCTTCCCAACGCCCGTCCGCGTAGATCAGACAACCCCAGGGAGAAGACGTGCTCACCGACCTGTCCGGCAAAGTCGCCGTCATCACCGGAGCAGGCAGCGGCATCGGCCGCGGCCTGGTTCAACGCTGCGCCGAGGCGGGAATGCGCGTCGTCGCCTCGGATGTCGAGGATGGCGCCCTGCTGGAAACGGTCGAGTCCGTCGGCGCCGGCAGCGAGGTGATCGGGGTGTCCACCGATGTCAGCGACCGCCAAGCAGTGGAGGCCCTTGCCGAGCGTTCCTACGAGGCGTTCGGCGCCGTCCACCTGCTGTGCAACAACGCGGGCGTCTTCCAGGCCGGGGTGCTCTGGGATCGCACGGAGGCCGACTGGGAGTGGGTGCTCGGTGTCAACTTGTGGGGGATCATCCACGGGATCAATGCGTTCGTCCCGCGCATGATCGCCGGCGGCGAGCCCGGCCACATCGTCAACACGTCATCGCTGGCGGGCGTAGTGAGTAATGGCTACAGCGGTCCGTACAACACCAGCAAGTTCGCCGCGCTTGGCCTGAGCGAGTGCCTGGCCCACGACCTGGCGGCGGCAAAGTCTCAGATCGGCGCGTCCGTCCTGGTGCCGGGGGCGGTCAACACGCGTATCGCGGAATCGCAGCGCAACCGCCCGGTCGAGCTCGCAGACGGTCAGGGTGCCGCCGACGCCGCGTTCGTCGACGAGATGCTGGCCAAGCAGAGCGAAACCGGCGCGGATCCTCGATACGTCGCTGATCTGGTGCTGGAAGCGGTGCGTACCGATCAATTCGTGATCCCCACCAGCCCGGGCTACGACAAACAGATCACCACCCGGGCGGAGGCGCTCCTCGCCAGGCAGGCGCCACACGGGCTGCCGTTCGACTGAGCTGCCCGTTCGAGTTGAGGCGCTCGGCGAACTGTTTGCGCAGGTAGCTGCCGTAGATGCAGCAACCTGCATTTGTATCGGGAACCGTTTCACTTTAGCTTGGTGATATGTCATCCCGGCTGGCTCACCTGCTCCGACGGGCACTCGGCGTGGGTCTGGCACTCGGCCTGTTGGCAGGTCTGGTCACCGCCTGCGGTTCGTCGGCGGGATCGTCGAGCGCGGCGGGATCACCCATCCGCATCGTGGCGGCGGAGAACTTCTGGGGCAGCATCGCCGCGCAGGTGGGAGGCAGGGACGTCACCGTCACCAGCATCATCAGCAACCCGGCGTCCGATCCGCACGACTACGAACCAACTCCCGGCGACGCCCGGGCGATCGCGACCGCGGACCTGGTGATCGTCAATGGGGTGGGCTACGACGGCTGGGCCGACCGGCTGCTCGCCATCTCCCCCGGCCGCACCGTCATCAACGTCGGAGATCTGGTCGGCGCCAAGAGCGGCGACAATCCGCACCGCTGGTACAACCCGGCTGACGTCCACACCTTCATCGCCGCGCTGACCGCCGACCTCACCAAGCTCAGGCCGGCCAAGGCAGCAGCTTTCACCCAAGGGCGCACGCACTTCGAATCCGTCGGACTCAAGACCTACGACGACCTCATCGCCGCTATCAAAACCAGATACGCGGGCGTGCCCGTGGGGGCTTCGGAATCCATCCTCGCCATGCTCACGCCGGCCCTCGGCCTCGACCTGATCACCCCCGCGTCCTTCCTGCGCGCCATCTCCGAAGGCAGCGACGTGTCGGCCGCCGACAAGACGACCATCGACCGCCAGATCGCGACGAAGCAGATCAAGATCTACATCTACAACAGCCAGAACACGACGCCGGACGTGCAGTCCCAGCTGGCCGCCTGCCGAGCCAAGGGGATCCCGACGGCGACCGTCACCGAGACCCTCTCCCCCGCCGGCGACACCTACCAGCAGTGGCAGTCGGCGCAGCTGCGCGGCATCCAGGCAGCGCTGGCCAAAGCCACCGGAAAGTGACCGAAGGTGAGCCCGGCGAGGGCATGGTGAGCGCGGTTTCCTTTCACGACGCTGCGGTCGCGGTCGGTGGCCGGCTGATCTGGAGCCACGTCGATCTCTCGGTCGGGCAAGGCGAATTCGTCGCCATCCTCGGCCCCAACGGGGTGGGCAAATCCACTCTCATCAAGGTGGCGCTCGGGCTGCTGCCGCTCGCCGCCGGAAGCGTCAGCATCCTCGGGCGACCTCCGGGAGAAGCCCGCCACGACATCGGCTACCTCCCGCAGCGCCGCAGCTTCGATGCCGGGTTGCGCATCCGGGGCGTGGACATGGTTCGGCTGGGTCTGGACGGCACCCGGTGGGGAGTTCCACTGCTGCCGCGCCGACGCAGCCAGCGCGCGGCGAATCAACGGGTGGGCGAGCTGATCGAGCTGGTCGGGGCGACCGCGTACGGCCACCGCCCGATCGGGGAGCTCTCGGGAGGAGAGCAGCAGCGGCTGCTGATCGCGCAGGCGCTGGCAAACCGGCCGAAGCTGCTGCTGCTGGACGAGCCGCTCGACAGCCTCGACCTCACCACGCAGGCGGCCGTGGCAGCGCTGATCAGCGAGATCTGCCGGCAGGAAGGGGTGACCGTCATGATCGTCGCTCATGACGTGAACCCGATCCTGAGCTACCTGGACCGCGTGATCTACCTGGCCGGTGGTAGCGCGGTCGAAGGATCGCCGACCGAGGTGATCACCACCGAGACGCTGACGCGGCTCTACCAGACACCGGTCGAGGTCCTCACCACCTCCAGCGGTGGGCTCGTCGTCGTCGGTCAGCCGGACACCTCCGCCGTCCACCACGATCACCACACCGGACGGCCGCACCCGTGATCGAGCCGCAGCTGAGCTGGAACCTGGCCTCCGACATCCGCCAGCTCCTGGAATTTCACTTCATGCGCAACGCGCTGCTGGCGGGCACGATCGTCGCGGTGCTGGCCGCAGTGGTGGGCTGGTTCATGGTGCTGCGCCAGCAGTCATTCGCCGGCCACACGCTTTCGGTCGTCGGCTTTCCGGGAGCCGCGGGCGCCGTCTGGCTCGGTCTGTCGGCAAGCGTTGGCTACTTCGTCTTCGCCATCGTCGCCGCGATCCTCATTGCAGTAAGGGCGGGCAGCGAGGCGGGCGGCGCCCGGGGCGAGGAGTCATCGACCATTGGCGTGTTGCAGGCTTACGCGCTGGCCTGCGGGCTGCTTTTCGTCAGCCTCTACAAGGGCTTTCTCGGAGGACTCAACGGGCTGCTGTTCGGCAATTTCCTGGGCATCACCGACGGCCAGGTGGTGACGCTCCTGGTCCTGGCCGTGATCGCGCTGGCCGTGATGGCCATCATCGGACGGCCGCTGCTGTTCACATCGGTCGACGGCGCCGTGGCGGCCTCGCGCGGGGTTCCGACCCGGTTGCTCGCAAGCGTGTACCTGCTGCTGCTCGCGATCACCACAGCCGAGGTCAGCCAGATCACCGGGGCCCTCCTCGTCTTCGCGCTGCTCGTGATGCCGGCCGCCGCCGCTCAGCGACTGACGGCGGCTCCGTGGCGCTCGATCGGTCTCGCCGTCATCCTCGGTCTGCTGGTGACCTGGCTGGGCCTCGGGGTTGCCTACTTCTCGGTCTATCCGATCGGTTTCTTCGTCACCACCTTCGGCTTCGGCGTCTACCTGCTGGCCATCGGTTGGCAGACCGTCCGACGCGCTCGCGGGCGACGTGCCCGGCCGGCGGCGAGGACAGCATGAACCCCTTCACCGGGCTCGCTCACATGCTGTCCCACCCGTTCTTCGTCAACGCCCTGTTAGCCGGCACGTTCATTGCCCTCGCGTCCGGACTGGTGGGCTATTTCGTCGTCCTACGCCGCCAGGTCTTCACCGGGGATGCGCTGTCTCATGTCGCGTTCACCGGCGCACTCGCGGCGCTGGCCATCGGCATCGACCTGCGGGTCGGGCTGTTCGCCGCGTGCATCGTCTTCGGAGTCGCGATGGGTGGATTGGGCCGGCGTGGACGTCCCGACGACGTGGTCATCGGCAACACCTTCGCCTGGGTCCTTGGTCTGGGCGTGCTCTTCCTGACGATCTACACGACGTCCAAGAGCGCGAGCAGCCAGGCGGGCGGGCGGGCTGGGGTCACCGTGCTCTTCGGATCGATCTTCGGGCTGTCGACGCAGCAGGCGGTGGTGGCCGCCGTCATCGGGTTCGGGGTGGCGGTCGTCGTCATCGCCATCGCCCGTCCCCTGCTCTTCGCTTCCATCGACGAGGCGGTGGCCGCGGCCCGCGGGGTCCCGGTTCAGCTGCTCGGCATCGGTTTTCTCGCGCTGGTCGGAGTCACGGCCGCCGAGGCCACCCAGGCCGTCGGCTCGCTGCTGCTGCTGGGTTTGCTGGCCGCCCCGGCGGGTGCCGCCCAATCGCTGACGCACCGTCCGTACCGGGCGCTCTGGCTCTCCGCGGCCATCTCCGTGGCCTCCGTCTGGGCGGGACTTGCGCTGTCATACGCGGCCCCCTCGCTGCCGCCCAGCTTCGCCATCATGTCCGTCGCCACCGCGGCCTACGTCGCGGCGCTTGCCTGGAGACGGTTCGTAAGCGGAGGGAATAACTCCAGATCGATCGACGCTGCCCACGTGAAAGCGTTGACACCAGCCTCTTGACCCTGTCTCACCTGCGGAGAGCCGATGACTTTGATTCCTGAGACGGGTTCGCCGCGTACGGCAGACTTCAGCGAGCTGGCCACCGTCGAGGAGAGCATCCTGACGCTGAGCGGTCTGCGCGTAGTGCTGACCCATCGCGGATCGCGCCAGACCCTGGAAATCGACGACGCGCAATGTGGCCTGATCGGCGTGATCTCGGACAGCCACCTCGATCCGGCGGTTGTGCGCGGCGGCTGGCGGGGTGTTCGGGACGGACAGCCATGGGCGCTCGTGGTTGGCCGCAGCGTGCCCGGCGAGGACGTCAGCGTCGATTTTTCCCTTCACCACCGCCGGCTGCTCGGTCTTGGCCGCCGTAGTTCCCGGCCGACGACGGTGAAGTCGATGAGGCTCGGCGAGTTCTGGATCGCTGAAGCCGCCGTCGAGGCCACCCGCGCCGTCGTCGCCATCCCGGGCCTCACTGCCGAGACCTTTGAGCTGGAGCCCGTCGCCGGCTGATCAGCCCAAGGGCCCGTTGACGTTGATCAACAGCCTGTTGATCAACGTTGCTTTGCCCTGACTGCGCGGATCGCCAGCAGATCGAACGGGTTTACAGTCGCCTCCTGGTGCCGCCCGCAGACCCGCGGCGCACCGGACAGCCTCCGATGACGAGCGACGGGCGACCAGTGGAATCCTTCGCGCAGTTCCAGAACGAGATCTACCTGAAAGGACTGTTCGGGGAGCAGCCGTCCATGCCCTTCGACTGGAGGGAGATCCGCGACGCGGCCCTGGCGGTGATGACCGATCAGGCCATCGGCTACGTCGAGGGATCGGCGGGCATCGAATCCACGGCCCAGGCCAATCGCGACGCTTTCGACCACTGGCGGTTGGTGCCCAGGATGCTGCGCGGCATTCCGGCGGTGCGCTCGCATGCCACGAACGTGCTCGACACCGCGATGCCCGCGCCGGTCATGCTTGCACCCGTCGGGGTGCTGTCGATCGTCCATCCCGACGCCGAACCGGCGGTGGCGAGGGCGGCCGCCAGGCTCGGGGTGCCGTTCGTCGTCTCGACCGCGTCGTCGACCACGATGGAGGAGGTGGCAGCTGCCGCTCCCGGCGCCCCGCGCTGGTATCAGCTGTATTGGCCTGACGATCGCGAGTTGTGCGCCTCGTTCGTCGCCCGGGCGGAGGCGGCGGGCTACGAGGCGATCGTCGTCACCCTTGACACTTGGCAGCTGGGCTGGCGCCCGCGTGACCTCAAGACCGCCTACCTGCCTTTCCTGCAGCAGATCGGGATCGCGAACTATCTCAGCGACCCGGTGTTCACGGCCGACCTTGACCCGGCCGACCCGAATGCTGCCGTGTTGAAATTCGTGCGGGTCTTCAACAATCCGACGTTGACGTGGGATGACCTGGCTTGGCTGCGCTCCGTCACCTCGCTACCGATCGTGCTGAAAGGAATCCAGCACCCGGATGACGTACGGCAGGCAGCGGACGCCGGCGTGCAGGGCGTCATCTGCAGCAATCACGGCGGGCGGCAGGTCGACGGAGCCATCGGCTCGCTCGACGCCCTGCCGGCAATCGTCGCCGCGGCTGACCGGCTGACCGTGCTGTTCGACAGCGGGGTTCGGACCGGCGCAGACATCGCGAAAGCGCTGGCACTCGGTGCTGACGCGGTGCTGATCGGCCGGCCCTACGTCCACGGGCTCGCCGTCGCCGGTGAAGAGGGTGTGCACCATGTGCTTCGCAGCCTCCTCGCCGACCTTGACCTGCAGGTGGGTCTGGCCGGCTACGCCTCAGTGACGGAACTGGGACCCGGGACGGTCGTGCGCACGTGACCACCGTCGTCCTGATGGGCGCCTCGGGCAGCGGGAAGAGCACCGTCGCCGCCGAGCTGAAACGCCTGACCGGCTGGCCTTTCGCAGAGGGCGACAGCTTTCACTCCGAGGCAAGCGTGGCAAAGATGCGTGCCGGCCACCCGCTGACCGACGCAGACCGGGCACCATGGCTCGACGCGCTCGCCGGCTGGATCGGTGAGCGCGAAGCAGCCGGGCAAGACGCCATCGTCACCTGTTCGGCGTTGCGCCGCAGCTACCGGGATCGGTTACGCCAAGGACACCCGTCGGTCTGGTTCGTCGAGCTGGCCGTCTCACCCGAAGAGCTCGCTGCAAGGCTTGACCGACGGGTCGGCCACTACATGCCCGGTTCCCTGCTCGACAGCCAACTCGCACTTTTCGAACCACTGGGCGAGGACGAGCCCGGCCTGACCCTCAAGGCGACTGGCACGCCCACCGAGATCGCCGCAGCCATATTTCGCGACACCCAGGTCCGCGACGCGCGTTGACTTTGGCGGGCGCCGGTCTGTGGTGTTAGGTCCAGCTGTGACTCTCCTGCGGCAACGTGGCCGCCGTGTTCGCTCTACCGCTCGTGCCCGGCGCCTTGGGGCAGGCGCCGCGGTAGTGGCGAGCACCGCCCTGCTGGCGACCGCGTGTGTGCCGGTGCCCACCGGAGGCGCCGCCGGGGTGCTGGCGAGGATGAGCCTCGAGCAGCGGGTCGGACAGCTCTTCATGGTGGGTACGCCGGCCACGTATGCCGACCCGACCGTGGCCAATGAGATCAGCACCCGCCACATCGGCAACGTCGTACTGACCTCGCGCAGCTATCAGGGGATTGCGAGCACCGCCCGCGTGGTCGACCAGCTTCAAGCCCGGACCACCCCGGGGGCCACCGCAGGAGTTCCGCTCTTCGCGGCGACCGATCAGGAGGGCGGTCAGGTGCAAGTCCTCAATGGACCCGGCTTCTCGCCCATTCCGGCCGCGCTGACCCAAGGCACCTTCCAGCCGGTGGTCTTGCGCAGCTACGCCTACAACTGGGGCCGCCAGCTGCGCGCGGCCGGCGTCAACGTCGACCTGGGACCGGTGCTGGACACAGTTCCGGGACCAGGCAGCTACAACCCGCCGATCGGCGCCTACCAGCGTGAATTCGGCTACTCGCCGTCGGTGGTCGCCAGCCACGGCTCGGCTTTCGTACGAGGCATGACCGACGCTGATGTGGCGGCCACCATCAAACACTTCCCCGGGCTCGGGCGGGTGAACGCGAACACCGATACCAGCAGCGGGGTCACCGATTACGTCACCACCCGCGGTGATTCATACATCGCGGCGTTCGGCGCAGCGATCAATTCAGGAGCGCCGTTCGTGATGATGTCCACGGCGTACTACGCGAGGATGGACCCGCACAATCCGGCCGCGTTCTCGCCTGCCATCATCGACCAGGTCCTGCGGGGCGATCTGCATTTTCAGGGAGTGGTGGTCAGTGACGACCTCGGCGGCGCGCGGCAGGTGGCGGCCTGGAGCCCGGCCCAGCGAGCCGTCCTGTTCGTGGCCGCCGGCGGCGACATGGTGCTGACCGTCGACCCCTCGGTCCTGCCCTCGATGTATGACACCGTCCTCGCGTACGCCAAGGTGAATCCCGCCTTCCGGGCCCGGGTGAATCAGTCCGCGCTCAGAATCCTCATCGCCAAGCAGGCACGCGGCCTCATCAACAGATAGCGCCGCCGCCATTGCAACATGTGAGCTACGCACATACTTTGACGGCGAGGCTGACTTCAAAGGGGACCCTGAGCCATGGATCTGAACGCCGTCACAGCGGCCATCGCCGAGCTCGCGCCAATGCTGCAGGCTGACGGCGCCGATCTCACGCTCATCGAGGCAAATCCGGCGACGGCACGTATCGAAGTGCGCCTCGAGGTCGCCGACGCGACGTGCGCCGAATGCGTGCTACCGGGCCCGCTGCTGGAGCAGGTCATCTCAGACACCATCCTGCGCCACGACCCGGGCGAGTTCGAGCTGGTGCTACGCGATCCCAGGACGGCCGACGCAAGTGGTCACTGAGGTTCGCCCATCGGTCACGCAGGCATCCGCGCCGGGTGACCCGCCGCCCCCCACCACCTGGCTCATCCGGCTTCCGACCGCGGTTCCCGGCGAGGTCCCTGGGGCACCGAGCTACACCCTTGATCGACCGATCGCCGGCCTGCGGGTCGGCTTGCGGCACGAAGGGTCGTGGCGTTCCTGGATGCTCATCGTCGAGGAGTGGGAGCAATTCCTGCGCCGTGACGGCGCCATTCCAGTCGTGTTGAAGGCCGGAGGGCGGGTCGGCGAAGAAGGCGAGCGGACCCGTGCTGACGTGGCCGCCTGGGCCGACGAGATCGACTGCGGCATATCGGGTTTGGGCACCTGCGGGTCCTGCACCTCCAACAGCGTCGCGGACGCGGTCACGCTGGAATCCGGCGGCAAACCGGCCGTCGCGGCGGTGTGCGATGAATTCGCCCAGCACGGTCGCAACATGGCGCGTTTCCTGGGCCACCCCGACCTGAAGGCTCTGGTATTGCCCTACCCGCTGGAGGCCCGCGAGGAATCGGAGCTGCGCCAAATCGCGGCCGACTACTACCCACAGTTCTTGCAGCTCATGGGGGCCCTCGCGTGACTTCGGCGCTGACCAGCCCGACGATCGAGATCGAAGCGGATCCGACGGCGCTCTACGAGCTTTCGATGGAGCAGGGCTGGGGCGACGGGGTTCCACTGCTGCCGCCGACCGACGAACGGGTGGCGGCGCTGCTGGAGCACACCCCGCTCGACGCCGAACAGGTCCTTGGCGATGTGCCGCCGCGCTTCGGGACGGCGACGGTCGAGCTGGTCGCCATCAACGCGGCGATGGCGGGCGTGCAGCCGGCCGCGTTCCCGCTCGTCCTCGCCGGTCTGCAGGGCGTCCTGGTGCCGGAGTGGAATGCACTAGGGCTGACGACGACCACCTCCAGCGTCTTCCCGATGCTGATCGTCAATGGCCCGACCCGCGACGCTCTCCACATCGATTACCGCGCCGGATGCCTGGGCGGGGCGGCCGGTCGCGGATCGATGACGATCGGGCGAGCCATTTCGCTGTGCTTACGCAACATCGGCGGTCAGCGCGCGGGAGAGACTTCTCGGACGGTCTTTGGGCAGCCGGCCCGTTTCGGGCTCTGCTTCGGCGAGTGGGAGGAGCGCTCCCCCTGGCCCTCTCTCGCGCAACGCCGGGGTTTCTCGGCGAACGACGAAGTCGTCACGGTGCATGGCGGCAAGGGGACTTATCCGCTGGCTGACGTCAACAATGACGCCGCCGAAGACCTCGCGTACACCATCGCCAAGAGCCTCGCCTTCCCGATGAACAACTGGTTCCTGGAGCTGACGGGTGACAGCGGCCAGCTGGTACTGCTGGTGAATCCGATGTGGGCCACCCGGCTCGGTGCGGCATTTCCGGCAGTCGAGAGCTTCCAGGAGTACCTGTGGGAGTACGCCTGGCAGCCCCTCGAGCTCTTTCGGTCGGGCAATCAGCAGGTGCTGCGCGACAAAGGCCGGGTCGATGCGCATGATCGAGTCCGCCTCGCCGGCCGGCCCGATCAGTTCGTGCCCGTGGTGTGCGGCGGACTCGGCGGGTTACACGCGGTAGCCCTGACCAGCTTCGTACAGAGTGAAATGCAGAGCATCCCGGTCACGCGATCGCCGGTCTGAGAGTTCGGCGCAGATGCAGCCAAGATCAGACCTCGACGCTTTCTTCTTCCCCGCCAGTGTGGCCATCGTAGGTCGCCT
The DNA here is from genome assembly GCA_963737695.1 of uncultured Actinomycetota bacterium. GTDB lineage: Bacteria > Actinomycetota > Actinomycetes > Frankiales > Frankiaceae > DATAZK01. The sequence continues at coordinate 349,502 of CAVTTQ010000005.1, read as the reverse complement.
CGACCGCTCCAGCAGCGCCGCCCAATTGCTGGACCCGATCCGCGCCCGTTACGGGTGCGACCGGGTCTATTTCGTCCACCCGGCCGGCGGTGACGTCGACGGCGTGACCATTTACCCGAGCGTCCTGGACATCCCCGAACCGGTGACGCTCGCCGTCGTCAGCGTCGGGGCCGCCGTGGTCCCCGGCGTGATCGACGAGTGCGGCCGCAAGGGGATTTCCTACGCCCTCGTGTTCAGCGCAGGCTTCAGCGAGGTCGGGCCGGCCGGCGCCGAACTCGAGCGCCAGCTCGCATCCGTCGCCAGGACCCACGGAGTTCGCCTCTTCGGTCCGAACACGAATACGAATGCCTTCGAGCGGATGCCCGAGATCTCCGGGCTGCGCGGCGGCAAGATCGGACTGGTCACCCAGAGCGGCCACCAGGGCCGGCCCATCGTCCAGGGCTCCCGCTTCGGGATCGGCTTTTCGCGCTGGGTGCCCACCGGCAACGAGGTCGACCTCGACGCCGCCGACTTCATCGAATACTTCGCCGGCGATCCAGAGACTGCAGTGATTGCAGGCTATTTCGAAGGCTTCAAGAGTCCGCAGAAGCTGCGCCGCGCGCTCGACGCGGCCGCCCGAGCCGGCAAGCCCGTCGTCGCTCTGAAGATCGGGAGTACCTCCGCCGGGCAGCGGATGGCCAGCTCCCACACCGGCCACCTCACCGGCTCCGATGCGGTGGTCGACGGGTTGTTCGCGCAGTACGCCGTTACCCGGGTACGCGATCTCGATGAGCTGCTGGATACGGCTGCGCTCTTCGCCAAGCTGCCGGCGGGCACCGGTTCGCGGGTGGGGCTCTACTCGATCTCCGGCGGCTCGGGGACCCTGATGGCGGAGCTCGCGGAGTCCGCCGGCCTGGAGGTGCCGCAGCTGACCGAGCAGACCCAAACCGCCATGCGCGAGCTGCTTCCCGCCTACCTGACCGTGGCGAATCCGGTAGACAACGGCGGGACGTTTCTGCTCACGGCTCCCGTCGAAGATCGCCACTTGCTGCTGAAACTGCTCGCGTCCGATCCCCAGATTGACGTCGTCGTCGTGGGCCTCACCGGCGCCGTCGGCCAGATGACGGACAACCTCGCCGCCGATATTCGCGCCCTCGCAGATGTCCTGCCGGTGCCGTTGATCACGACCTGGAACTCCTACCAGACGGACGAGCCAGGGTTCGATGATCTGGTCGCCAGCGGAGTGCCGCTTTTTCGCTCCTTCCGCAATTGCTTCGGGGCGCTACGCGCCTGGCAGCAGCGTTCGATCCGGGCCGCGAGCTACCGGCAACGCCGCTCTAACCACGTCGACCTCGACCCGCAATCATCGGCAGCGAAGGGACTTTCGGCGGCTGGCACCCTCGATGCGGCCGCGAGCCGGGCGCTGCTCGAAGCCTTCGGAGTGCCATTGCCGCGTGAGGCGCTTGCGGTGAACACCGAAGTGGCCGCGAAAGCCGCCGCCGACATCGGCTTTCCGGTGGTCCTCAAGGTCGCCTCGGCCGACATCCCGCACAAGTCCGATCTCGGGCTGGTGCGCGTCGGGATCGCCTCCACCTCCCAGGCGCTCGCCGCCGCTACTGAGCTGCTCGCGCGCGCCGAGTCGCTGGCACCCGAGGCGTCCATCGACGGCGTCCTGGTTCAGCAGCAGATCGAGGGCGGCGTCGAGATGATCGTCGGCGTCGTGTCAGATCCCGTGCTCGGACCCGCGGTGACGGTGGGCACCGGAGGCATCTTCGCCGAGGTCCTTCGCGATACTGCCACCCGCCCGCTCCCACTCGACCGCCAGGATGCGCGTGAGATGGTCAATGGACTGCGGGGATTGGCCCTTTTGGAGGGTGTCCGGGGCCAGCCGGCCGCTGACGTCGAGGCGCTCTTGGACGTCATCGAGGCGGTAGCCCGGCTGGCGTCCACGGCCGGGCCGCGGCTACTGGAACTCGACCTCAACCCCGTCGTCGTGACGGATGTATCCGCTTATGCCGTCGACAGTCTGATCGTGCTCGCGCCGAGCTGACACCACCATGTGGTTGGGCTTCGCTGAGGCGGCGGCTATTTCTGGGCGGTAATCACCAGCGCCGTCAGACCCCCTTCTACCGGGCCGGAGCCCAGCCGAGTCGTCATCTCGCGAACGAGTGCGCTCGTGAGCTCCGGTAACGCGCCCCTTTCTTCCAAAGCGAAGCGCAGCGGCGTCCCGAGACAGAACCCCTCGGTCAGCTCCTGGGCTGATGCGGCGCGGCCCCAGCGCCGGACTTCCTCGATGCCGTGGGTTCGCAGCCCACCCGACCGAAGGTCCAAGTCGATCTGCACCTCGTCGCAATAACCGTGCGGAACCCTGGTGATGAAGTCAGGCGGATCATCGGGCAAGACCGCTTGCAGGCTCTGCGTCATCGCGGCCGGAAAGTCGGAGGCCTCGACGACATCCCACACGGTGAAGATGAGATGGCCGCCGGGCACCAGCACCCGGGCTGCCTCGGCAAAAGCTGCTGGCTTGTCGGGAAAGAACATGACGCCGAATTGCGAGACGACCACCTCGAAGGAAGCAGGCTGAAAGTCCAGCCTCTGCGCGTCAGCCTCCATCCAGGCGGGACCGGCAACGTGGGCCTTTGCCCAGGCGACCATGGCAGGGTTGAGGTCGGTCGCGACGATGTCCGCCAACGGCAGCGCCTTGACCAGTTCGGCGGTGACGATGCCAGTGCCCGCGGCCAGCTCGAGGATGCGATCCGGACTCAGAATCGCGACTCTGGCCGCCAGGTCACCGGCGTAGGGCTCGAACAGGGCGGGGCCAAGGGCGTCGTGGTAGATGTCCGGCATGCCCTCGAGCCAGCTGGCTTGTTTTCTCACGCGCGCATCATGCAACACACACATATCGAATGTTGGTCCGGGCGCGAGGCGACGCCTCTGAGTCCGGCTAGGCCGTGGGCGGAGGGTTGCGCAGGAGTGAGGCGACCGCCCCGAGCCCGGTGAGGACCGCCAACAGGAAGAGCGCCTGGTGGTAGGCGTTCGTGAAGGCCGGCAGCGCCTGCGAGGAGAGCTTGGACAGGGTGCCCGCGTACGCGGCAGCCTGGTCGGCAGGTACCAGTGGGCCGGTCACGATTGCCAGGCACACGGCGGTTCCGGTCACGGTTCCGACGTTCTGCAGGGTCGCCCTCAAGGCATTGGCCACCCCCCGCCGGTCAGGCGCGACACTGGCCATGATCGAGCTGCTGTTAGGGGTCATGACGAGTCCGGAGCCAACCCCGACGACCGTCAGCGCCGCGATCAGGGTGCCGGCTCCGGTTTGAGGATCGAGCACGACGGCCAGGTAGAACAAGCCGCCCGAAGTGAGTGCCATCCCGGCAGTGGCGACAATGCGGGCGGAGAAGTGGCGGGCCAGCCGGGCGGCCACCGGTGAGGCCACCATCATCCCCAGTGCCGTCGGAACGATGATCAGTCCCGTATGGCCTGCACTCCAACCGTGAGCAGCCTGCAGGTAGAGCGCGATCAGCAGTACCAGCCCGAAACGCGCCAGCGCCAGGGAGAAGGTCACCGAGAACGCGATGGCCCGCTCGCGGTTAGCAAAGAGCGTCAGGTCGATCAGCGGGAATGGCTGGCGACGCTGATTCACCAGCAGGATCGGGGCTCCGACCAAGAAAACGCACACGGAAACGACTACTGGCCACGCCGCCCAGCCCTTCGTGCCGCCCAGCGCGATCGAGGTGATGAGGGAACCGATGACTATGAGCGAGAGCACCGCTCCGGTGAGGTCGAATGGCTCCCGCGTACCCGAGCGGCGCTGCTCGCGCAGCGTCGCGGCAGCCCACGCCAGCCCGATCACGCCGAAGGGGACGTTGAACCAAAAGACCGAGCGCCAGCCGACGCTGTCGGCGAGCAGCCCTCCGATTGCAGGACCGGCGACGAGTCCGACTCCCGCCACTGTCACGTTCAATCCGAGCGCCAGGCTGAGTTTGCGGGTCGGGAAAGCATCAGTGAGGATCGCGGAGACGTTCGCCATGATTGAGGCGGCACCAACCGCCTGCCCTATCCGGGCGAGGATGAGCACGGCGACGTCGGGCGCGGCCCCCGCCACGAGGCTGGAAAACGTCAGCAGGGCCAGCCCGAGGAGATAGAGCCGACGCCGCCCGATGATGTCGGCCAGCCGCCCGAAAGGCAGGATCAGGACCGTGCTGACCAGCAGGTAGGAAAGCAGGATCCAGCTGGCTGCCACGGCGCTGGCGGAGAAGTGCCGGGACACCGTCGGCAGGGCAACGTCGAGCGTGCTCGCGTTCAACCCCGTCAGCAGCACACCGAGACTCGTGACCGAGAAGACCAGCCACATCTGGCGATTGGACAGTTCTCCACGTCGGGTGGATCCAGCGGATTCCGCTACCGCCGATTCGGTGAGCCCGCTCGGGACCGCCGTAGCGGTGGTCACGCCCGCCGAACCGCCTGCCTGCTCCGATGGCTGCACCACCATCGGCTCGGGCAGGCCGCTCACCCCGCCAGCACCGGAAGCCCCGCCTCGAGTGAGGCGGCGAGCACCGGCAGCACCTCGCGCCAGTCACCCACGATGCCGATGTCGGCACATCCGAAGATGGCGGCCTCCGGATCGGAATTGATCGCCAGGATGCGGGTCGATCGGCGCACCCCCATCATGTGGTTGAACTTGCCGCTCATCCCGATCGCGATATAGAGCTGAGGAGCGATGCTGCGGCCGGTGATCCCCACCTGCCGGGCGTGCGGCATCCAGCCGACGTCGGTGACTTTGCGCGTCGCCGCCAGTTCAGCGCCCAGGACGCGACGGAGTGGATCCAGCTGCACGTATTCGTCAGGAGCCACCCCACGTCCGACTCCGATGACCCGAGCCGCCGCGATGAGCTCGTCCATCTCGTCTTCGATCACCGAAGACACGATTCGGGTACGAGGGTCACCCACGACCGGCACCACTTTGATGGGCAGTGAGCCTGCTCCGCGAGGCGCCGACAGACCGATGACCCCCGGCCGCACCGTCACCAGTTGGCTGGGCGAGGACGAGCGGATCGCCGCCATGATCTTGCCGCCGAACGCCGGCTTCCAGGCCACCAGCCGATCGCCGTCGACGCTGAGCTCGACCGCATCGCCGACGAGGCCGGCACCGAGTCTTGCGGCCGCGCGCGAGGCGACTTCGCGGCCCCACATGGTGCCCGCGACGAGCACCGCCCAGGGCTTGGCATCGGCGGCCCAGCGCGCCAGCCCGGTCGCGACGTCAGCTTCTGTCAGCGCGCCCCGAAGCACGACCAGCTCGTCAGCTCCGCGCTGAGCCAGCTCCTCATCGTCTGGCGGCGCTTGCTCCTGCGGGCCACGCACGGCGATGGCGACGACGGTCCCCGCCCGCTCGTGCGCGAGCCGGGCCGCTGCTCCGAGCAGCTCCCAGGCCACCCGCGGACGGCCCGGCTCGACCAGCACGGCAATGACGCACTCACCCCGAGCCCAGTTGTCGGGAAGGCCCGCTTTCCGCGCTTCCTGAACGCGCGGCCCCAAAACGCCCGCCTCCGACAGCATTCGGATGGCGTCCCTCACCTGATGGCTCGGCGGGCCCTCGAGTCGGATGCAGGCCCGGCTGTCGTCAAACACCCGTAAGTCGCCCACCGTCGTCGGGCTTCCCGCCTGGCCCCAGGGTCCCGGGCCGAGGTCGGCGGCCGACACCCGTTCGATGAGATGTGCGGCGACGGCCGCGCGTCCCTCGGGCGCCACCTTGGCCGGCTCGCACAACCGTTCCGCGCAGGAGAGCACGGCAGGCAGGCTCGTTTCGATCTCCACCACCCGGTCGTCCTGCTCGCAGCCGGCGGCAATCTTCAGTTCGTTGATCTCGAGACGCTTCACGCCCCCGACGAAAGGCAATCCGAGCAGTTCGGCCACGGCAGGTCCGACCTGGCCGGTGTCGGCGTCCACCGAGTTGCGCCCGACGAGCACGAGATCAAAGGGTCCGGTCAGCTCCAGGGCGGCGGTCAGCGCCCGCGCGGTCGCGAGGGTGTCACTGCCTGCGAACGCGGGGTCGGTGACGAGGACGCCACGGTCAGCACCCCAGGCGATCGCCTCGCGTAACGAATCTTCCGCCGCCGGCGGCCCCAAGGTGAGCACAGTGGCGCTGCCACCGAACTCTTTGACGAGCTCCACGCCTTTGCTCACCGCGCGCCGGCAGTAAGGATTCAGCTCCAGCTCAAGGCCTTCGCGGCGAAGCACGCGGCCCGGACCCAGCTCCATCTCCTCGACCCGAGGAACCTGCTTGATCAATACGGCGATTCGCAAACCCACCCGCGCCCCTATTTCAGTCAAACGATCATTTCAGTAGGTTCTCCCGGAAACCGCTCCAAACGCTCCCCCAGCCAGTCTCTCGCACGCGGCGCTGTGACGGGGCCGCAGGTGGACCTCGAGCCCGTCGATCGCGGGATCTGACCGTTCTCCTGTCGGCGGGTAGCCGACTCGTTTACGTTGCTACCAGTCGACGGGTGAGGGGCATGACGAAGTCAGTCATCGGATACGTGCCGGGTGTATGGGACATGTTCCATGTCGGCCACCTCAGCCTCCTGGAGCACGCCCGCTCAGAGTGCGATCGATTGATCGTCGGGGTTTCGACCGACGAGCTGGTGGTAGCCGGGCAACACACCCATCCCGTTGTTCCTTTCGAGGAACGGTTGGAAATCGTTGGCAGCCTTCGCGTCGTGGACTTCGCCGTTCGCAACGAATCCTTGGACAAGCTGGCGCTCTGGAGTCAGCTGCGATTTGACGTGCTCTTCCAAGGAGACGATTGGCAAGCCCGGCCAAAGGGCAGCCACCTCGAACGCGACGCAAAAGCGTTGGGGGTCAGGGTGAGGTTCGTTCCCTACTCGAGCCACACATCGAGCATGAGATCGCTTGAGACGCTGCTCAGCCGGGAAGCCGAAGGTCTGAAAATGGGTGGCGCGTAGCGCGGATCCCAGCGCGCGAACGAGGGACGGCGGAGGCGCCCAGCAGCGACGAAGACAAACTGCGTGAGTCGCGCAACCGTCAAGCGATACGGTCGGGCGGGGCGAGCTTCCGTCGACACCCGCACTGACATTTGCTAAGGACGACCCATGTTGAGCCGCGAAGAGCTGATCCTGTCTACCGGCACCGTGGGCAATCCGTCGCTGACCACGCTGCTGGAGGCGGCCGGCGCAGGCGCCTATACGGGGCTGGCCATCTGGCCGGCTGACTACACCCGCTGGCGAGCCGAAGGCACCTCCGACGCCGAGGCTCACCGACGCATTGCCGACCAGGGGCTGACCGTCGCTCAGCTTGATTGCCTGCTCATGTGGACGGCGAAGCCTGATCACGCTGCCCCGGAGGAGACCGAGGTGTTCCAGGCCGCGAGCGCGTTCGGCGCCGGCTGTGTGAGCTGCATCGGCCCCGCCACCGACCGCTACTCGGTGTCTGAACTCGCCGAAAAGCTTGCCGGAGTGTGCGATCGCGGGCGGGAGTACGGCTTTGAGATCGCGCTCGAGGTCGCGCCGTGGAAGGGAAACGTCGACCTGGCCGCGGCGGCTCAGATCATGGAGGAGACCGGCCGTGACAACGCCCGACTGGTGATCGACAGCTGGCACATGTTCCGCGGAGGGACACCGCTCGAGCAGCTGGCGCGGCTGCCCGGCGCATTCGTCGCCTCGATCCAGATCAGTGACGGGCCTCGCCGGGGCGCCGCGGACCTCGTTGCCGAGACCATGGGGCATCGGCTCCTGCCCGGTCAGGGCGAACTTGATCTCGCCGGCTTCGTGAAGGCGTTGGACGGCCACGTAGACGGCGTACCTATGACGGTAGAAGTGCTCAGCGACGCCCTTCGCGAAGCGGGTCCGGTGGAGGCGGCGCAGCTCACGGCGGAGGCCACCCGTCAGCTGCTGACCGCCATCGACCAGGATTGACGAATGGTCGATTCGACGCCGGCCGTCACTGCCGAGGTGATCCGTAACGGATTGCTGGTGGCCGTCGAGGAAGCAAGCCGGGTCGTCGTGCGCTCCTCCCACTCGACCTTCATCCAGGAAGGCGCTGACGCCTGCGCCGCCCTGCTGGATACGGAAGGGCAGCTGATAGCCCAGTCGACGGCTACCAGCCTCATGCACAGCTCGAGCCTGCGCTGCACGCTCCCTTCCGTCGTGGAGACCTTTCCGTTGGCGGCGATGGCACCCGGCGATGTCTTCGCCGTGAACGACCCGTACCTCGGCGGAATTCATGCGAACGACGTGTTGGTCTTCCGGCCGGTCTTTGCCGAAGGCCGCCCCCGCTTCTTCGCCGCCACCCTCGTTCACGTCGCAGATCTGGGCGGGGCCGTCGCCGGAGGCCTGGCCGCGCTTGCCTCCGACACCTTCGCCGAGGGTCTGCTCCTGCCCCCGGTTCGCCTTTTCAAGGCGGGTGTCTCCAACGACGACGTGTGGCGCATTCTCGGTCGTAACAGTCGTACGCCGGGCAAGGTCCTCGGCGACATCCACGCGCTCGTCGCGGGAACCTTCGTCCTGGCGGCAAGCATCGACCAGATGCATGATCGCTTCGGCGCGGAGCAGGTCGCAAACTTCATCGCCGGCTACCTGGACGCGACGGAGCGCCAGACCCGCGAGGAGCTGGCCGCCCTCCGTCCCGGGACCTACACCGGCTCCTTCACCATCGACAGCGATGGCGTCAGCAAGGGCGTCACCCGCGAGGTCCGGGTCGCCGTCGACCTCGACGGAGCGGGCGGCATCAGGCTCGATTTCGACGGGACGGCCGCGCAATCACCGGGGGCGATCAACTCCTCCTTCTCGCAGACCATTTCGGGAATCGTGTACGCGGTCCGGTGCATGATCGACCCGAGCATCCCCATGAACGAAGGGTGTTTTCGACCGCTGGACATCGTGCTGCCACTGGGAACGTTGGTGAATCCAAACCCGCCGGCGGCGTGCGGGGGACGCCTCGTGACCGTCGCGGCCGCGATGGAGGCGATCCTCGAGGCGTTGAGTCCAGCTCGTCCTGAGCGGGCGGTGGCAGCCAGCGGTCTGGTCCACGTCTACACGCTCAGTGGCCGTGACCCTGAGGGTGAGAACTGGGTGACCTTGCTGTACGAGTTCGGTGGTATCGGCGCCCGAGCCGGCTCGGACGGGCCTGACGCGAACGGCCCGTACTTCCTGGGTGGTCGATCGGTGATTCCGCAGATCGAGCCACTCGAGAGCGCATCCCCCATGCTCGTACACAGCGCCCGACTGCGGGCCGACTCTGGCGGCGTCGGTGAGTGGCGCGGCGGGCTCGGCGCCGAAATGGACATCGAGGTGCTGGCCGACGCCGTGCTCACGGTGCGGGGCGATCGGATGGAGCTGCCTCCGCCAGGCAGGTTCGGCGGTCACAGCGGGCGGCCGGGGTTCAACCGCATCCTTCGCCGCGACGGAACGCTCGAGGAGTTGGCCACCAAGCAGATGAATATCTCCTTGAAGACCGGCGACCGCTTCCTGTTGGGCACGTCTGGCGGCGGCGGGCTCGGTGATCCGGCGGACCGCGACCCACAATCGGTGGCGGACGACATTCGGCAGGGGCGTATCAGCCCTGAGGCGACCGGCTGATGGCGATCGGGCAAGCAGTTTCGCAGGCGACTTCACAGGCGATCTTCACAGGCGATTGTCGGCGTCGACGTGGGCGGCACGTTCACGGACGTCGTGGTCGACGACGGCGCGGGCGGCATCCACGTCGTCAAGGTGCTGACCACGCCGGACGATGCGCTGCGCGGCGTTCGCCGGGGACTGTCGCAGGGTCTGGCATTGGCCGGTATCGCGCCGGATGCGGTGTCCCGCGTGGTCCACGGGACCACCCTGGCCACGAACGTGATCCTCGAACGTCGCGGAGCGAAAGTATCGTTTGTGACGACCGAGGGGTTCCGCGACCTCTTTCGGCTGGGTCGCGACGCTCGCGTTGAGGAAGACCGCTACGACCTGCTTTTCCGGCCGATCCGGCCCCCACTCGACCATGAGCTCACCTTCGAAGCCCCCGAGCGGATGATGGCCGACGGCACCCCGCTGGTCGCGCTTGATCCGGTGGCGGCCCGGTCACTCGCCGCCGAGGTCGCCCGCTCTCAACCGGACGCTGTCGCGGTGTGTTTCCTACATTCCTGGGCCAATCCGGCGCACGAGCAAGTGATGGCAGAGGCGATCCGTGAGGTGCTGCCGGCGAGCTACGTGGCGGTCTCGTCAGAGGTGTGGCCGGAGCTGCGCGAGCACGACCGCGGCATGACGACGCTCCTGAGCGCGTATGTCGCGCCCGTGATGTCGACCTATCTGCAGCGCCTGCACGAACTGCTTCGAGTGGACGGGCTGAGCTGCCCGGTCTACGTGATGGACTCGGCGGGCGGGGTCATGTCTGCGGAGCTCGCGGCCCGCAAGCCGATCTTCACCATCGAGTCGGGGGGCGCTGCCGGGGTCGTCGCGGCGGCCCAGATCGGGGTTCGCTACGGGCTGGACCGGGTGCTGTCCTTTGACATGGGCGGCACGACGGCGAAGGCCGGGCTGGTGCTGCATGGGCAGCCTCGCATTACCCATAGCTTCGAAGTAAGTGGCAAGGGCAGCTTCGGCGTGACACGGGCTGGCTCAGGACTGCCCGTGAAGACCCCCGTGGTGGATCTGGCCGAAGTCGGAGCCGGCGGAGGGAGCATCGCCTGGGTCGATGGCACCGGCGCGTTGCGCGTGGGTCCACGGTCCGCGGGAGCCGATCCCGGACCGGCGTGCTACGGCCGCGGCGGCACGGATCCCACCGTGACCGATGCCAACCTGCTGTTGGGATACCTCGACCCCGCCGGTCTTGCAGACGGCGTCGCGCTCGACGTGGCCGCTGCCGAAAAAGCGATGCGGACCCGAGTGTGCGAGCCCCTCGCCATGGCAGACGTGGCCGAGGCAGCACGGGCGGTGTACGACATTGCGGTCGCGACAATGGCGTCGGCGATCCGGGTCGTCACGGTCGAGCGCGGCGAAGACCCCCGCGATGCGACCATGGTCGCGTTCGGAGGGGCGGGGCCGATGTTCGCCGCCGCGCTTGCTGAGGTCTTCGGTATCTCCCACATCGTCGTCCCGGCAGGCGCCGGCGTCGGTTCGGCAGTGGGTCTGCTTCACGCCGATCTGAGCGTCGAACGGCTACGCACGAAGGTGCTCCCGGCGACCGAGCAAAGCCGGTCAGCGATGTCGGACATCTTTACCGACTTGAGCGCCGCCGCCCTGGCCGAGCTGGGGCAGGATCCGCGCGATGTCGTCCTCCATCACAGCATTGACCTTCGCTATCGCGGCCAGGCCTACCAGCTTCCGGTGGCCGTCACCGCGCAGGAGTTGCGCGAGCCCGGGCTCGTCGCGGTTCTCGCACGCTTTCGAGTCGTCTACCAAACCGCCTACGGGGTGGCCCTGGACGTACCCGCCGAACTGGTCACCTACCGCGTGCGCGCCACGTGTCCCTTTACCTCCGCTTCGCCGCAATCAATTCCGACCGTGGCCGCCGTACCAGCGCCGCAGCCCGTCGGCAGGCGGCGCTCCACGTTCGGCAGTATCGCTGAGTTCTACGACGTGCCGGTGATCCGGTACGAGTCCCTGACACCGGGGATGCGGCTGAACGGACCCGCGTTCGTGGAAGGAACCGAGAGCACCACGCTTGTCCCACCGGGCATTGAGCTCACACTGGATGCCTTGAGAAACATGCATCTTCGGCCCGCAGGGGGTGAGAATTGACCACCAGCTTCTGGGAGCAGCTCAAGACGCGGGCCGACGAATCGCCGGACCATCCGGTGCTCTTCGACGAGAGCGGCAGCTGCGTCACCTTCGCTGAGCTCTACGACCGGAGCGAGCGGGTGGCAGCCGGCCTGCAAGCCCTCGGCATCAAAACCGGGAGCGCCGTCACCTGGCAGCTGCCGACCAGGATCGAGACGGTCGTGCTGATGTTCGCGCTGGCCCGGCTCGGCGCGATCCAGAACCCCGTCATTCCGTTGTACGGCAAGCGAGAAGTCGGCTTCGTCCTTCGTCAGACCATGGCCGACATGCTCGTGGTGCCCGGTGAGTGGCGCGGGGTCGATTACGGACACCGCGCCGCGGAACTGGCCGCCGAGCACAGCGGCCCGCTGCAGGTGGTGCTCACCTCAGACGGCCTCCCGGAAGGGGATCCGGCCACGCTGCCGCCACCTCCGGACTACTCCTCCACCGAGCAAGCGCCAGTGCGATGGATCTTCTACACATCAGGCACAACGGCTGATCCCAAAGGGGTTTGCCACACCGACCACACGCTGCTGGCATCCGGCCATGCACTCGTGGTCCATCACGAACTGGCCGCCGACGATGTCGGGTCGATCGCGTTTCCCATCGCTCACGCCGGCGGCAGCCAATACCTGGCCTCGATGCTTCAAGCCGCCTTTCCGGCACTGCTGCTGGAACGATTCGTCCCGGCCGAAAGCCTGCCCCTGATGCGATCGCGGGGGGTCACGCTCGTGGGCGGGGGCTCCGCCTTCTACTCCGCGATCCTTAACGAGCAGCGCCGCCAACCCGGTCGGGCCGTCCTGCCCGCGCTCCGCAAGATGACCGGCGGCGGTACCCCAAAGCCGCCGCAGCTCTACTTCGACGTGCTCAAGGAAGTTGGCGCCCCCATCCTGCACGGCCTCGGGATGACGGAGTCTCCGTGCATCACGATCGGCGCGCTGTCGGACACCGACGAGCAGCTCGCCTACACCGAGGGCGGACCTGTCCCCGGGATGAGCGTGCGGATCGTGAACGCCGATGGCGCACCTGCCGCGGTCGGCGAGAACGGCGAGATCCAGCTGAAGGGCGCCTGCATGACCGTCGGCTATGTCGATCCCGCGCTGAACGAATCCTCGTTCACCCCAGACGGGTGGCTACGCGGCGGCGACCTCGGGCATCTGCGGGATGACGGCTACCTGGTGATCACCGGCCGGGCCAAGGACGTCATCATTCGCAAAGGAGAAAACATTTCGGCGCGTGAGGTCGAAGAACTGCTCCTGCAGCATCCGCAGATCGGCGACGTGGCCGTCATTGGACTCCCCGATCCTGAGCGGGGCGAAAGGGTATGCGCCGTGGTGGAGACGCCAGCCGGGGCGGCTCCGATCGACTTCGCCGGGATGACCTCCTACCTGCGGGAGACGGGCCTCAGCGTGCAGAAAATCCCGGAACAGCTGGAGATTCTCGAGGCGTTGCCCCGCAATGCACTGTCGAAGGTGCTCAAGGCGGAGCTGCGTCAGCAATTCAGCTAGCCGGTGTCCATTCCGCCAGCACGTCCGCCATCAGGGCCTGGGTGCCACTGCCACCACCGAGCTGCGCGATGCGGCCGGGCGTGCCCGACAGGTGGGGAGACGGCGATGGCACCGACGACTTTTCCAAGGTCCGGATCCTGCAGATGCGTGAGCGATTCACGAAAAGCGATGTGCGGGTCGGACGCCAGGTCCGCCAGGTCGTTCACCGGGCTCACCGGTACGCGAGCCGCGCGAAACGCGCTGACGACCGCCTCCCGTGGTTGGGTACGTATCCAATCGGCCACCAGGGCGTCCAGTTCATCTGCCACGGCGAGCCGCGCCGCGCTTGTGCCGTAGCGCTCCCGGGCCATCGGCGAGTCCGCGCCGATGACCGCAAGCACCCGACCGACCTGGGCATCGGTGGTGCCCGAGAGCACCACCCAGCGGTCGTCCGCGGTTCGGTAGACATTGCGCGGCACACCCCCTGCCACCCTGCTGCCGGTACGCGCGGGAGGCGGTGGCTGCCCGTCCCAGGCGGCCACCGTCAGCCCGAGCAGGCCCAACACCGGCTCGTACATGCTGACGTCCACGCATTGGCCCGCCGCACCGCCCACATCCCTGGCGTAGCAGGCAACCAGCGTGCCGATGACGCCCGACAGCGCCACCAGCGGATCGCCCAACGCCGAAGATGGCAGCACGGGCGGCCCGTCGGCCGCGCCGGTGAGATTGGTCAGTCCGGCGAACGCTTCAGCGAGGCTCCCGTTACCAGGCAGGTCGGCATAGGGACCATCCGCGCCGTAACAGCTCACCCACACGTACACCAGGCGCGGGTTTCTGACAGCCAGCTCCTCATACGTCAGACCCCATCGCTCCAGCAGCTTCCGGGGCTGATTCACGACGACGACGTCGGCAAAGTCCACCAATCGGCGCACCGTTTCCAGGCCGACCGGGGAATCAAAATCAGCGACAGCAATGCGCTTGTTGCGAGTGGCCAGCGCGTACGGGACGGAGCGTCCACCCCGCACCGCTCCCAACCCCTGCAGCGGATCTCCACCCGGCGGTTCAACCTTGACGACATCTGCCCCGAAATCGCCCAGCAGTGCTGAAACCTGAGGCGCCGCGAGCAACGTGGAAAGGTCGACGACCCGCAGCCCGGAGAGTGCTTTCATGCGCTCATGCCGTGAGGCTCGTACCCTGAGCGCGACCCCATCTGCGCGACATTAGTCGAGCTCGCTCGAAGGAGACTCTTCAGTGCCCAAAGCCAAACCGGTGATCCCGGACTGGGTGCTTCGTCTGGACGAAGCCGTCACCCGCGTGAGCCGGGCCGCCCGATCGCCGCGTCTGCATCTGCTGATGGGTGAGAAGGCCAAGGTCGAGCTCGGTGAGCATTTGCACCTGACGCTCGCCATTCTCGGTGCCGGCCAGCCGCTGCGGGTATCGGATCTGGCGGCGCAGCTGGACGTCGAGCGCTCCACCGTGAGCCGCCGTGTCACCGAGCTCGTACGGCTCGGCCTGGTCACCAGAAGCACCGATCAAAATGACCGTCGCGCCGCCGTACTCAAGCTGACACGACCCGGCGAACGAGCGTTGGCCCGTATTCAAGATGCCTGGCACCAAACCCTGCTGTCCCTCACCGCTTCATGGCCGGCCAAGCAGCGCACCGAGACCACAGCCCATCTCACCCGGCTCGCTGACGAGCTCGAAACCCTGCTCGCTCAGGAGACCGGCGACTAGCGGACGGCTGACCCGCAGACGCTTTCCGAGAGCTGCATCGTCGCGCACGGGTACACCGAAACGGCGGCCGCGGTGCCGTGTTTGCGCTCCAGCCATTCAAGCGTGTCAGCCCACGTGTGCAGCAGCACCGTTCCCTCCATGGTGGTCGGGAGCGCGCCCGGATCCGTGCGCGGCGCGAAGAAAATGAGGTCCCGGCCTTTGACGCGAGTAGGGCGCCGCACGGCGAGCTTCATGCCCGGGCCGAACAGCGAATGCGACCCCAGTCCCTCGGCGCCGGACACCACGACCACCACCGTCCCGCCTTCGCGGACGATGGGCTCAGGGGCCGTCTTGTACGGGGCGAAAGCCGTGACGTGCTGAAGGAATTCGCTGTCCTTGGGGTAGAGCGAAAGGACGCAGATGTCGCGTCCCGGCGGGGTCGGGGTGGAGAAGACCCGGCGGGCGATGTCGACACCCGCCCGGTGCGCGTCCACCACGTCACCGACGACCACCCCGGCGAGCCCGAGCGAGGAGTTGGGGATGGCATTAACAATGAAATCGACTCCAGCCAGCCGGGCCGCCTCTTCCGACTCCATCCGGGCGTCCGTCACGGTGAGGCCGTAGCCGCCGCGCAACGCCGATCCCCGGTGGTAGGCCTCGGCTGAGCGGTTGCTCGCGATGCCCGGCATCAGGAGCTTCGCACCGCCGGCGAATCCGGCCGCCGCGTGCGGAATGATGGACCCAACCAGAATTCGCAGATCACACGCCAGGAATTCGGCGTTGATCTCGACCGGCGAACCGAACGACGTCTCCCCGATCAACACGCAGTTGTCCCACGAGAAGTGGTTGCTGATCCGGCAGCGCGCCATCACCTGCGGGCCGACCTTCTTCGCAAAATCGTCCCGGGTCATGGGGCGGTGATTGGCCACCCCGGCGAGGATCAGCACCTGGCCGGCGGGGATCCCGGCTGTCTCCAGCTCGTCGAGAATCGCTGGCACCAGCCGGCTACCGGGGGTGGGACGGGAGAGGTCGTCGATCACGATGCACGGCCGTTGACGGCCGCGCGCGAGCTCTTCCAATCGCGGCGTACCGATGGGATTTGCGAAAGCCGCGGCAATGCCGGCCGGACCGATGTCGGGGCCATCAGCCGGACGGCACACATCGACATCCCAGCCGGTGGGGAAGTCCAGTTCGAGCTCGCGGTCGTTGAACCAGGCATCCCATCTGACTGTCGCACTCGGCATGCTCAGCGCACCCTGATATCGAGTTTCTCGGACGCTCCCGCGCGCAGGGTCGTGAGGAACGCGTCCATCGGCGCCGGCTCCGCGACCGGTCCGTCGAGATCCTGTGCCGCCTCCCAGAACGTCTTCCAGGTGGGCCAGAATTCTCCCCAACCGCCGTCATACGCATCGCGTCCGGGCCAGCGCATCTTGTGGTCACCGATCGGAGGCTTGTTGAGGTCGGTGGCATACCAGTACAGCGGCAGCCGACGCCGGAAGAACCAGCTGCCGTCGATGCGCTCGTAGTGGTCGAAATACATCATCGTCATGATCACCCACTCGGGACCGGTCTCATGTTCGTTTCGCGAGTACGCGATTCCGTGGGCGTGATCGGGGTCATCGAATTCGATGATGTGGTTGCCGGTGACGTGCGCCGTACCCGTGAACTGCTCACGCAAGGTCTCATCGAACCATCGCCGCAGCGCCGGCCGTCCCTGGGCATCGCGGCTGACCCGTACATCCGCCGGGAAAAGATTCACCAGCGCATCAAGTGCCCGCATGTCGAGCGCAAGGCAGTACCGCGCCACCAGCTGGCGAATCGCGTCGAGCGACTCGAGCCGATCGATCCGGGCGAGCAGGTCTGGGTCGGCAGCCATGCGCTCACCGTAGAGGGGCTAGCCCGGGAGACTTTCGATGAGCCGGTCACGAGAGGTGATCCGGGCGGGCTCGGTCTCGCGGATGAAAGCGTCCAGGCAGATGGCGAAGCGGGCCGGGTCGTACTCGTGAGGAAAGTGGCCGGCCCCCTCGAAGACCTCGATACGCGCCGCGGGAAGCGCTGCCGCGACCGCCAGCGCGTGAGCCGGCGGAATCATCTGATCCCGGCTGCCCCAGACCACCATGACGGGCAGCCGCCGCAGCACCGGCAAGCGGTCCGTTGCCGTGATCCGCTGGCCACCCGGGTCGATCACCGCCCGGATGGTCGCGATGAAACTCCGGCGCAGCACGGGCTCCTGAAGAGCTGCGAAATTGGCGAGCATCAGCGGCAGGTCCGAGTAGATACGTCCGGCCAACGGAGAGAAGAAACGGCCGACCTGTTGGGCTCGCTCATAGCGCCGCAGCCTCACCAGTCCCGACAATGCGGTCGATGCTCCGGGCAGCGAAAGTGCCCGTAGAAACGGGGTGACCTCGCGTCCCAGACCGCCGCTGCTGACGAGAACCAGGCGTTCGCAGCGCTCGGGGAACTGGTAGGTGAATTGCAGCGCGATGCCGCCGCCGAGGGAATGCCCGACGATCGTCGCCCGGTCGATGTCGAGCTCATCGAGCAGATCACGCAGCGCCGCGGCGAGGGAGCCCAGCGAGTAATCGCCGTTGGGCAGGCTCGACCGTCCGTGGCCCGGCAGATCGACCGCGATCACGTCGCAGGTGGCGGACAGGATCCGCTGGGTGGCCTGCCAGGTCTCGCGACTGCCCGCCATGCCGTGGATCAGCAGGACCGGTGGGCCGCTCCCCTGCCGGACATAAGCCAGCTGGCCCGAATACCAGGGGGCATAGCTCACAGGGCTCACAGGGCTCACGGGCTCACAGGGCTCACGGGCTCACAGGGCTCACAGGCTCACAGCGCCATCAATCGAACCGTCCGGATCCGCAAGCTCGGTGGACGCCACAAGCTCAGTTTGCCCTGTTTGCAGATTTTTCTGCTGAACCACGACGTTTACAGCCGGAAACGATTGCATTGACCCCACTCGGGCAAGGACCATGGGAATACTTCGCAGATAGAAAAGAAGAAAGTAGGTCGGCATGATCGGCAATCTCGCCGCGCGGGTAGCAATCGGCGCCCTCTTCGTCGGCCACGGGACCCAGAAGCTCTTCGGCTGGTTCGACGGGCCCGGCTTCGAAGGCACTCAGCAGATGACCAAAAACCTCAACCTGCACCCGGCCAAGCCCAACGCGCTGGCCGTGGGTGTCAGCGAGGCGGGCGGCGGTGCACTGCTCGCGCTCGGCCTGGCCACCCCGCTGGCGGCGTCCACCCTGATCGGCACCATGATCACGGCTATCCGCAAGGTGCACCTCAAGAACGGCCCCTGGGTCACCAAGGGTGGTTACGAGTACAACCTCGTCCTCATCACCGCCTGCGCGGCCATCGCCGAGCACGGCCCGGGGCCGGTCTCGCTCGACCATCTGCTGGGCATCGAGAAGAGCGGGGTGAAGTGGTCCCTCGCCGCTCTCGCGCTGGGTGCCGCCGCCTCCACTGCCGTCATCGCCGCCGGTGCCAAGGCAGCCCCTCCGGTCGACGTCACCCCCCAAAACGGCGAAGCGCCACCGGCTGAGAGCGTTACTACGCCTTCAGCCAGTGGCGCCTCTGGGGGCTAGCGCCGCAGGGAACTAGCTCAGGCAGCCAGGACGGCGACCTGCGCCGGCTCCAAGGCCAGTGCCAACACCTCACGCACGTCCGACACCGGGTGCACGGTCAGCTGCGAAAGCACGCTGGCCGGCACATCGTCCAGGTCGGGCTCGTTGCGCTTGGGGATCAGCACCGTCTTGATGCCCATCCGGTGAGCCGCCAGCAGCTTCTGCTTGACCCCGCCGATCGGCAGCACCCGTCCGGTCAACGAGACCTCACCGGTCATCGCCACGTCCGAGCGGACCAGGCGACCCGACAGCAGCGACGCGAGCGCCGTCGTCATGGTCACGCCTGCCGAGGGGCCGTCCTTCGGGGTTCCACCTGCCGGGACGTGGATGTGAACTCCACGCTCCTTGAGGTCACCGACGGGCAGCTCGAGCTCGGCGCCGTGCGAGCGCAGGAAGGAAAGGGCAATCTGCGCCGACTCCTTCATCACGTCGCCCAGCTGACCGGTCAACGTCACTCCGGTACTGCCGGTCTCGGGGTCGGCCAGCGATGCCTCGATGAACAGGACATCGCCACCCGCGCCCGTCACGGCCAGACCCGTCGCGACACCCGGCAGTGCGGTGCGCTCCTCCGTCTCGGGCACGAAGTGCGGCCTTCCGACGTAATCGCGCAGCGTCTCACCAGAGACGATCTGCCGGCCGCCACCGGTGTCGAGCTTGGCCGTCACCTTGCGCATGACCTTGGCGATCAACCGCTCCAGGTCACGCACACCGGCTTCCCGGGTGTACGTCGCGGCCAAGGCATGCAGCGCCTCGTCCTTGACCTCAACGTCCTCGTCGGTCAAACCGGCGAGCGAGAGCTGACGCGGCAGCAAGTGGCCACGGGCGATTTCGACCTTCTCGTCCTCGGTGTAGCCATCGAGACGGACCAGCTCCATCCGGTCCAGCAACGGGCCGGGGATCGAGTCGATCACGTTGGCCGTGGCCAGGAAGACCACGTCTGACAGGTCCAGCTCAACCTCGAGGTAGTGGTCACGGAACGTGTGGTTCTGCGCCGGGTCCAGCACCTCGAGCAGCGCTGCCGTCGGGTCGCCGCGGTAATCAGCGCCGACCTTGTCGACCTCGTCCAGCAAGATCACCGGGTTCATCGAGCCGGCCTCCTTCAGGGCCCGCACGATGCGTCCCGGCAGGGCGCCGACGTAGGTACGCCGGTGGCCACGGATCTCCGCCTCGTCGCGGACGCCACCTAAGGCAACCCGGACGAAGTTGCGGCCCATGGCACGAGCGACCGACTCACCCAGCGACGTCTTGCCGACACCGGGAGGTCCGACGAGAGCCAGCACAGCACCGCTGCGACGACCTCCGACGACCCCGAGCCCGCGCTCCTCACGCCGCTTGCGGACGGCCAGGAACTCGGTGATGCGCTCCTTGACGTCATCCAGTCCGGCGTGGTCGGCATCGAGCACCGCCCGGGCACCGGTCACGTCGTAGCTGTCCTGGGTACGCACGTTCCACGGCAGCTCCAGCACGGTGTCGAGCCAGGTACGGATCCAGCCCGCCTCCGGCGACTGATCGCTGGTGCGCTCGAGCTTGTCGACCTCCTTGATGGCGGCCTTGTGGACCGCCTCCGGCAGGTCGGCACTCTCCACCCGGGTGCGCAGGTCCTGCTCCTCGGAGTCAGTCCCGCCCTGTCCTGAGAGGTCGCGCAGCTCCTTTTGCACGGCAGCCAGCTGCTGGCGCAGCAGGAACTCACGCTGCTGCTTGTCCATGCCCTCCTGGACGTCCTTGCGGATCGTCTCGGCGACATCCAGCTCCGCCAGGTGTTCGCGGGCGAGCTTCACCACCAGGGTGAGCCGCTCCTTGACATCCACGGCCTGCAGCAGGGCGAGCTTCTGCTCGTTCGACACGTAAGGCGCGTAGCCGGCGGTGTCGGCCAGGACTCCGGGGTCGCTGATGCGGGCGATGGAATCCACCAGCTGCGAGGCGCCCCGCTGGTGCAGGATGGAGGTGACCAGGCCCTTGTAATCGCGGCCCAGGCTCAGCACCTCCTCGTCGTAGGAGTCGGGAGCCGTCAGCTCGGTCGCGTCGACCCACAGGGCCGCGCCCGGCCCGGTCGTCCCGACGCCGATCGAGGCCCGGCTCACGCCGCGAAGCACGGCAGCGGCCTGCCCGCCGGGAAGGCGACCCATCTGCTCGATGGTGGCGAGGGTGCCGATACCGGCGTACTTGCCGTCCGGGCGGGGCACCAGCAGCACCGAAGTCTCCGCGAGCTGCGCCGCGTCTACCGCAGCGCGCACCTCGGCGGAGTCGAGCTCGATCGGCACGACCATGCCGGGCAGCACAACGGCGTCATCGAGAGGCAGAACGGGATATTGACGGGCTTCAGTCATGTTAGGTCCTTAAAGTTGCGCGTACCCCACTCAATGCGATTGAGCCTTCAATCATTCCAGCCCCTGAGGAGCCGATTTTGTTGCCACTTGCGCGTCGAGCGAACGGGGTTTGACACCGCGTGGGATCAGACCCGACCCAGGGCTGACCCAGGTCTATGGTCGGCATTTGTGACGCGAAGCCGCTGATAGGAGAGCCCGATGTCCGACGACGACCTGCACGCTCAGATCGAAGCGCTCGCCCACGAAGAGCACACGCTGCGAGAAGGCAACGTCGGCGGAGCCCTGTCGCAGGACGAGCGCGCCCGGCTCGCCGAAGTCGAGCTGGCACTGGACCGGAGCTGGGATCTGCTGCGCCAGCGGGAGGCCCGCCGCCATGCCGGCCTTGATCCGACGGAGGCTTCGGAGCGGCCGGCGTCAACCGTTGAGGACTACCTGCAGTAGCCGAGCTGCAGTAGCCGAGGTGCTGTAGCTGTGGGTCGGCTAGCGGACCCAGCCGCTGGGCCGCGGCAGCGGCATGTCGAGGTAGGTGACGATCCCGGGCCTGGCACCGACCACGGCCTCGACCGCATTCAGGGCGGGCATCGCCGTCATGATCATGCCCAGCACCATGTAGTCGATGAACGACTTGGCCACGAAGTCCTTGGGCGGATAGATCTCAAGCTTCGTATGGACGCAAGGCAGTCCCTGGATGTCGACCACGTAGCCGTGCTGGACTTCCCAGTCCGGCTCGAGGGTCTTGCCCTTCCGCCAGCGGACCTTCAGCTCGATGATCGTCTTCCCGTCACGACGGCCCTGCCAGCTGGCTGATACCCCGGCGACGCAGCCGGCCTTGATCGACCAGGAGCCGAGATCGAGGTCTTGCGTCGTCTGAGCGAAGGCCGCTTCGCACCGCACCTCATCGATGTCGAGGCCCAGCGCATCGGCCGTCAGGTAGACGGCGTCACCGAAAACCGCTGTCCCCTTCTCCACGAGTGCCGGGAGCTCGGGATCGTCGATAGGCCGCGCGTATCCCACGGACATCTCGACGTCGCCGGAGTCGTAGCCGGTGGAGTCGACGGATTCCAGCACCGAGATGGAATCGATCCGGTCGCAGACCTGCGCGGAGACGATGCCCAGCAGATTCGCGAGTCCCGGGTTCATACCGCTGCCGAAGATCGAGCTACCACCCCGCTCACAGGCGTCGATGACGCGCTGGCGACCTGGTCCGAGAGAGTGGCCGGTGATGAATTCGCTGGTCGCGACCACGTTCGCGCCCGACTCGAGGATCGTGACCAGCTCGTCGACCGAGCTCCATCGCGGGTTGTAGATGACGCAATCGGGCTTCAGCGCAAGGAGGGCGGCCACGTCGTTCGTGGCGATCACGCCGATCGGGGCGGTGCCCGCCAGCTCTCCCACGTCGCGGCCGACCTTGTCAGGGCCCCAGGCGTAGCAGCCCACCAGCTCCAGGGATGGGTTTGCCAGGGTTGCCAGCACCGAACGCTGCCCGACATTGCCGGTCGTCCACTGAACCACCCGATACGTGCGCGGCTGTGTGACTTGCGCCGTGGCTTGCGTCGCCATCTGTCCTCCGAAGGTCTGCTGCTGGGGATCTGGTACCTGCGGCCTGCTGCCCGTCAGCATGGCGAGGCACTCGCGGCGCGCGGTCGCTGGGTGGCTTTTCGCACCCAAACGTGCCTACCTGACGCCTCGTCAGATAGCGTCCTCCTGTCTGGCGCCAGCGTTCTTGGAGGGCTTCATGGAGTTCGGGATTTTCATCAACGGCTACATGCCGGGGCCGCTGGCTCATGACACGGAGTCTGAGCACACGCGTTTGATGCGTGAAGCCGAGTACGCGATCTTCGCGGACAAGCACAACTGGAAGTACGCCTGGTTCGGTGAGCACCACGGTCTGACGGAGTACAGCCACATGTCGGCGCCCGAGGTGATCATCGGATACGTGGCCGCCCAGACTGATTACATCCACCTGTCGACGGGGATCAACAGCCTCTCGCCGCGCAAGGAGCACCCGGTCCGTTACGCCGAGCGCGCCGCGATGATGGACCACTTCACCAACAACCGGTTCGAGTGGGGCACCGGCCGCGGCGCCGGCAGCCACGAAATGGCGACGTTCAACATCCTGGACAAGAACTCCACCAAGGCCGAGTGGGAAGAGGTCATCCACCAGATCCCGCGGATGTGGGAGCAGGTCGATTACTCCTACGAGGGTGAGCACTTCACCGTGCCGACCCCCCACAACGTGCTGCCCAAGCCCTACGGCAAAGGCCACCCGCCGATCTGGGTCGCTTGCGGCAACCCGCCGACCTTCGCCCGGGCCGGTGAGCTCGGCATCGGCGCCATCGCCTTCAACTTCGAGCCGATCTTCAACCTGCGCGGGCGTATCGAGGCCTACAAGAACGCGATCGCCGACTGCAAAGAGCCACTCGGCCAATTCAAGAACGACAACGTCATGATGACCAACGCGGTCATCTGCTTCGAAGACCGCAACAAGGCCCGCAAGATCGCCCTCGAGCGGGTCAGCGGCTACCTGGTCACGATGGTGAACCTCTACCACGACACCATGCCCAAGTCGACGGACGCCATCACCTGGCCGGACGCCCCGCTGGTCCTGCGCGACATCGCCGGCAACGACCCGGAGGCCTTCCTCGACCAGTTGATCGCCGGCGGCTACATGCTCGTCGGTAATCCCGAAGAGGTCTCCGAGCAGCTGAAGGCCTACAGCTCCGTCGGCTGCGACCAGCTCGTCTTCGGCATGCCGCAGGATCTGCACAAGGACGAGATCCTGGAGCTGCTCGAGACCTTCGGCGACCAGGTCATCCGCGAGCACGACCCCGACCCGGTCCACTCCACCGATTACTACCGGGCGACGGCCGTCCCCAAGTTCGGGAAGTTCTCTGAGCCCCTCCCCGACATCGAGTGGCCGACCGTGCTCCCCGTGACGGCCGCGATCGGCGCCCCGTAAGCGCGTAGTTCGTTACCTCTTGAGGGCGCGCTGGGTGTAGGCAGCCATGTGCGCCTTGACCTCCGGTGAGGCTGTCGCTATCGCCTGATTGCGATTTTCGATAGCGATAGCCGCCGGAAGCGAGCTGCTGTCCACGTTGTGCCACAGCACCTCTTTGGTCAGCATCAGGCCGGTGTGGCTGTGGGCGGCGACGGTCTGGGCATACGCCATGACGGTCGCCTCCAATTGATCGTCGGCGACCGCCTGCGAGACCAAACCCATGCGCTCGGCAGCGTCCGCATCCACCTCACGGCCGGAGAAGATCAGATCGGCGGCGCGCGAGGCTCCGATCAGCTGCGGCAGCAGGTAGCTGATCCCGATGTCGGTGCCCGTCAGGCCGGTGCGGATGAAGGCTGAACAGAACCGGGACGACGCCGCCGCGATTCGGACATCGCAAGCGCAGGCGATTGCCAGGCCGCCGCCGAAGGCTGCACCGTGTACTGCCGCGATCACAATTTGCGGGGTCTGACGCAGATGCACGGTCAGGTTGGACATGAAGGCCTGGCCGTCGATCGCCTTGTTGACGCGCCGGTGCTCCCCCGGCGCCGGCGGCTTCCCGAAGTCTCGCAGGTCCAGGCCGGAGCAAAAGCCACGCCCGGCCCCGGCGAGGATGACCACCTTGCACTCGGTGTCGTCCGCGATCTCGTCAAGCGCATCATGCAGCTGGCCGACCAGCTCGAAACTCAACGCGTTCAATCGCTCCGGCCGGTTCAGCGTGATCCGACCGATAGCGGGCTCGACCTTTTCGAGCGTCACCACACTCATTACTGCTCCCCTATCAAGCACCATCAAGCACCCGGACCCGCTGAACCAGCTGAAGTCCCTAGAACTTTTGCCGCCCAAATCGACGGATGTCGCGCCCCGGCAAGCCCGGGGCGAAGTGGCTGCGGACCTCCGGCCGGGTGACGAAGTACACCAGGGAGAGCAGCACCAACGCCTGCGCAACCTGCTCGACGCGCATCCACAGCGGGTACGGGCTCAGCTGGACGACCAGCAGCGCCAGCGAACCCGCAATGCCGATCCAGATGACTCGTCGATAGGCCCAACGTCGGCCGCGCAGCAGCGCGCGGACAAGAAAGACGTAGGCGACGCTGATCGCCACGTTGCTGGCCACCCGGACCCAGAGCGCGTCGGCGTAGGTCCTGCGCAGCAGCGCGCGCTGGCTCGGGTCGGTGATGTGGCGGTGGTCGAGCTGATAGTCGACGACGCTGTGCCTGGCTATCAGAACCGCCACCGTGAGGGCGATTGAGAGGCCGAGGTTGATCATCAGGAGGGTCACGACGGGACGCAGCGCCCGCGGCGCCACGACCTGGTCGGCAGACGGCGGCTCCGGTGGCGGGGCCGCCGGATAGGGGCTAAACGCCACGGTTCCTGGCACCCATGACCCGGCCGGTCACCCCGGACGACATCAGCGACCATCCTGACCGCTCCGAAAGCACCGAACCCAGCGAGAGCGTCGAGCCGACGGAAAAAAGAGACCCGAACGATCCGATGCTGCCGATCGACAGGAACGACCCGACGCTGCCGATCGACAGGAACGACCCGCGTGACCCGATGCTGAGGAATGAATTCTTGGACCACAGCGACAGGCGCGAGCCGTTCATGAAGTCAGCCATACGTCATGTTCTCGCACATGCGGGTCCGTGGGGAGTTCGTGGGCCGATTCGAAGTCCCAACGGCCGGTCGTTTGAAAGCTCTCACTGCCGGCGAACCCGGCCGTGCGCCAGGCGATCACCTTCAGCGGGACGATCGGGCTGAACGGCCCATAGCTGGCCTGGTCGTAATCCCAGTCGTACTTGCGCTGGTAGGCCTCGATCAGCGCAGCCGGCGTTTCGGCGCGGGGCTCGAAACGGCCCTCAATGATGACGACGTCCGTGGCGCTTTCCAAATGCACCGTCACCAGGGGGTCCGCCGCCAACGCGTCCCGGATAGCCGGGCTGCCGATGCTCAGCTGCAGCTCGTCGTCGACCCAGACGCCCCAGACCGGACGCGGATGCGGATGCCCACCAGGTGATTGGGCGGTGACCCAATACAGGCCCGCACCGGCCAGTTGACCTGCCACCCAATCCCAGCTGAGCGGCTCGTGGTCGCTCGGCTGTCCGTACATCCGCAGATCAGCGCGTCGAGGCTGCATTCAGGCCATGCTCCACGGTCGGGGTGGATATCGAGCCGGCACCCACCGATGAGTTCGCCGACGGCGCCGCGTCCACACTGATGAAAGGCCTACCCGCCGCACGAAGGAGCCCTACATGCCCACACGCGAATCCGCCCCGGTCGGAGCCCCCATCTGGGTTGACGTGATGTCCACGGACGTCGAAACCACCCGCAGGTTCTACGGCGAGCTCTTCGGTTGGACCTCGGAGGATCCCAATCCCGAGATGGGTGGTTACTACAACTTCTCCAAGAACGGCGTCCTGATCGCCGGCGGGATGTCCGCCCCGGAGCCGGACGGGCCCAACGTCTGGTCGGTCTATCTGGCCACCGACGACGCGGCCAAGACCCTCGAGCTCGCCGCCTCGAACGGGGCTCAGGTCTACGTTCCGGCGACGCCCGTAGCCGATCTTGGAACCATGGCGGTCATCGGTGACCCGGGCGGTGCGACGATCGGCTTCTGGCAGCCAGGGACCCACAAGGGATTCGGTATTCACGGTGAGTCAGGCGCGCCCGGCTGGTTCGAGCTGCACACCAAGGCCTACCCGACCTCGGTGAGCTTCTATGAGGACGTCGCCCGCTGGAGCACTCACGTCGAGGGCGACACCCCCGAATTTCGCTACACGACCCTGACCATCGGTGAGGAGCAGTTCGCCGGAATCATGGACGGCTCCACCTTTCTCCCGGACGACGTTCCCGCTCACTGGTCGGTCTACTTCGGCACCGATGACACCGACGTCTCGCTGGCTCAGACGGTGAAGCTCGGCGGCGAGATCGTGGACCCTGCTGTCGACACCCCCTACGGACGGATCGCCACGGCCGCCGATCCCAATGGCGCGCGGTTCAAGTTCGTGGGTCCCAACAAGGGCTAGCTGACGTAGGTGCCGGGAACGAGCCGAACGGGAAGCTGCTCGTAGCCCCGGAGCACCCGCGTGCTCCGGCGACGGGGAGCTCCGGCGAGGGCGAGGTCGGGGTAGCGCTCGAACAGGGTGCGCAGCCCGATCTCGCCCTCCAAACGCGCCAGCGCTGCCCCCAGGCAGAAATGGACCCCCGCCGAGAAGGCCAGGTGATCGCGCGCATTAGTACGGCCGACGTCGAACCGGTGCGGATCATCGAATACGGCCGGGTCACGGTTGGCCCCGCCCAGGATCGCCACCACCAGCTGCCCCCGCGTCAGGTCGAGACCGGCCAGCTCGGTCGGAGCCATCGCCACGCGCGCTGTCCGCTGCACCGGGGAATCGAAACGCAGCACCTCTTCTACGGCGTTCGGCCAGAGGTCCGGGTCGGCGCGGAGTCGCTCCAACTGTTCAGGATGCGCCAGCAACTGAACGGTCCCGTTGCCAATCAGATTCACGGTGGTCTCGAAGCCGGCGCCGAGGAGCAGCATGGCAGTGGCCGCCAGCTCATCCTCGGTGAGTCCGCCCTGCTCATCCGTCACGTGCACCAGCTGGGTGAGCAGATCCTCGCCAGGGTTTTCGCGAAGCCGCGCAAAGTGCCCAATCATCCATGCCCGCAAGGCATTCAGGGACTTCTCGGCGCGATCGAATTCGGCATACGTGATGCCGATATCGAGTGTCACCGCCGCGCCATTGCCCCACTCGAGAAATTCCTGCTGCATCGCGATCGGGACCCCGAGGATCTCCGCGATCACCGTGACCGGAAGCTGGGCCGCGTAGGCAGGCACCAGATCGATGGGCTCAGTGCCGCGCTCAGCCAGATCGTCGAGCAGATCGGTGGCCAGGGTCTGAATACGGCCGCGCAAAGCCTCGATGGCCCGCGGCGTGAAGACCCGGCTCACCATCCGCCGATAACGGGTGTGCGTCGGCGGATCGACCGCCAGCATCGAAGGCGGCTCGACCGGCGTCGGAGCCGCTCCCCGGCTGGAGGCGTCTATGAACCATCTGACCGGCGTGGGCAGGGCATCCGGCCGCAGCCCGACCCCGAACGACTCGCTGCGCAACACGGCGGCGCAGACCTCATGCGAAGCGCTCACGTAGCCGAACGGCCCTCGGCTCGTCAGCCCCCGCAGCCGGATTTCGTCGTACGCGTCGAACGGCTCGGCTCGCAGCGCTTGATCGGTCATCAGCCGGGCGTCCAGGCTGCCGCGACGAGCATGGCGCCGGAGCACGACACCGGCCAAGCCGTGGCGTGCGGTCCAGCGGACGCGGGAGGCGACGGTCACCCCTGCAAGTGTGCCGCAGGTGCCGGCCCAGACAGGCTGGACGGGCTTCCCGCCTCAGCTGCTAGATGAGAGGCTGGCGTCCGGACCGATGAAGAGGTGGTTGGGCAGTGACCCCGAAGGGTGACCGGCACCGGGTGTCGTTCGATCGCCGAGGGTCGGGTCCACCGCTGGTCTTGGTGCACGGCCTCGGGAGTCGCTGGCAGATTTTCGAGCCGATCCTTGATGCCCTCGCCGACAGCCATGAGGTGCTCTCGGTTGACCTCCCGGGCTTCGGGGAATCCGATCCTGACGGCCGTTTCTCGCCAAGCCCTGTGGGTTATGCGCAGTGGCTGGCGCAGCTGCTGGACGAACTGGGCATTGCGTCGCCTCACGTGATCGGGAGCTCACTGGGCGGTGGCGTGGCACTCGAGCTCGGGCGCTTGGGTGCGGCGAGTCGAGTGACGGCCTTTTCACCGATCGGCTTCTGGGGACGTCCGGGCCTCGCTTGGACCAAGGCCCTGATCACCTCAATACGAAGGCTCAGCGCACCGTCGCCGGTGGCCGATCGGCTGATGGCAAATCCCAGCGTCCGCAAGGTCTCGCTCGCCCCGCTCTTCGGCCACCCGGGCAAGGTCGGCTTTGACGAGGCGCGCGGCAATGCTGCAGCTCTCGTTCGTGCGGAGTCGTTTCGGGCGGCCCGAGACAGCTTCGACGGCTACCAGTGGCAACCGGGCCAGGATTTCGGAAGGCTTGTCGACATCCCGGTCACGATCGCTTGGGGCACCAGAGACGTCACGCTCCTGCACCGCACTCAGAGCAGGCGCGCGCGCGAGGTGCTGCCGTTCGCCCGGCATCTGGATCTGGCGGGATGCGGTCATCTGCCATTCAGCGACGACCCCGGGCTGTGTGCACAGGTCGTTCTCGACCGCTGGGAAAAGGCGTCCACCCGGATCGCCATCATCGGAAGCGGCTTTGGCGGTCTCGGGGCTGCGATCGAGCTCAAACGGGCGGGCTACGACGATCTGGTGATCTTCGAACGATCGACTGAGCTGGGCGGGGTATGGCGGGAAAACACCTATCCGGGAGCCGCCTGCGACGTCCCCTCGCCGTACTACTCGTTCTCCTACGAGCCGAACCCGCGGTGGCCCAGAAGGTTCTCTGCGCAGCCCGATATTCTGGAGTACTTGCGTCGGACCGCTGTCAAGTACGACGTTCGACGCCACATCCGGTTCAACACCGAAGTGACCGCAGCCGAGTTCGACGATGCCTCGAACACCTGGAGGATCGCGACCAGCACCGGCGACGTCGTGGTGGACGTGCTCATCTCTGCCGTCGGTCAGCTTTCTCGTCCGGCCTGGCCGACCATAGAAGGCCGCGAACGGTTTAGAGGTGCTGCCTTCCACTCGGCGCAGTGGGACCACTCGGTCGACCTGGCGGGCAAGAGGGTCGCGGTCATCGGCACCGGAGCGAGCGCCATCCAATTCGTACCTGCGATAGCGCCCAGGGCCAGCCGGCTCACCGTTTTTCAGCGGTCGCCGGTTTACATCGTGCCGCGGTTCGACACCGAGTTCACCCGGATCCACCAGCGGGCCTTCACCAGTTTGCCGGTCACCCAGCAGATGGGGCGGGCCGGTTGGTACGGGGTTACCGAAATCCTCGCGGTGGCGTTTCTCTACTCCAAGACGTTGTCGAGAGGGGTGGAGGCACTCTGCCGCACGCATATGACACGGCAGCTCAAAGACCCGGAGCTGTTCGCCAAGATGTGGCCCGATTACCCCGTCGGTTGCAAACGAATTCTGTTCTCCAACGACTACCTTCCGGCGATCACCCGGCCGAACGTCGACCTCATCACCGAGTCGATCCGTGAGATCACCGAGACCGGCGTGGTCACCGCGGACGGGGTGATGCATGAGGTCGACCTGATCATCTACGGAACCGGTTTCGCGACAACGGATTTCCTCGCACCGCTGAAGATTCACGGTCAGGGCGGGCGTGATCTGCGTGAGCAGTGGGCCGACGGGGCACGCGCCTACCTCGGGATCACCGTGCCGAACTTCCCCAACCTCTTCCTGATGTACGGGCCGAACACCAATCTCGGGTCGGGCTCGATCGTCTTCATGCTCGAATGCCAGGCGCGCTATGTCCGCCAGGTCATCGACAACCTGTCGAACGACCACGCGGCCCTGGTTGTGCGGCCGGCCGTCGCCCAGCAATACGACGAGGAAACCCAGGCCAGGCTGGTCGATGGCGTGTGGTCGAAGTGCAGCAGCTGGTATCGCACGGCGAGCGGGCGCGTCGTCAACAACTGGCCAGGGACGACCTCGCAATACCGGCGCCGCACCGCACGCTTCGACGCGGGCGAGTTCGATGTGATTGCAGCTGACCAGCGGCGGGGTGCGGCAAGCGCTTCCGCAGCTAAGGCCAGCGGACGGTCGTCCATGGCTCGTGGCGGTCCGGAGTGACCACGTAGTCCAGTCGCAGAATTCCGGGCGCTGACGCTATGAGCTGGCCGAAGACGGTCTCGAAGGTGTCATCCCCGATCGACCTACGGACCAGCAGGCTGCCCGGATCGGCGTCGGGCACGGCGTCATTGACGACGGCCAACCACTCCGGCCAAGCGTCGGCCGTCGGCGCGGTCAGGTCGCCGTGGAAACCGGCCCCGGTTTGCTCGAGCCGTTCATCGAGGCCGGACGTCACCAGTCCGCCCGGGGTGAACATGTGGGTGCCGCCGGCCAACGCCTCTTCGCGCAGCGATTGCCCGTCGAAAACCCAGAAGCGCAATGACTGCGGGGTGACGAGAACCAGGTTGAAACTCGCCATCCCGTCGAGTTCGAGGAATTGTCGCCAACGCTCGCCGCGGCGCACGGCCAGCAGCGGCAACATGCCCCGGCTGGGCGCACCCGGCGCGGCGACGGGGCGGGCGGGATGGTTGAGGACGACGGCGGTAGTCCCGGATGTCACGTCAGAAACGCACCAGCTGCCGCCCGCCTGCCGGTCGCGGCCACCGATCACCGCCGGTTGATCCGGCCACCAGAACCCGGGAACGTCGAAAGCGCGGCTCGCCAACTCATCACGCAAAGCCAACATCTGCACAGGGAAGCTCTGACCGGCCGCCCAACGGCAAACCACCGTGCACACGCGGCGGACTCTACAAACTCTTACTGAAGCTCCGGCTGCGGCCCGCGTCCGGCACAATTTCGAAGATGACCGATGCGCTCGGCCCGGCCTCGAACACTCGGCCCCTCTCGCGGGGTGACAGGGGCTTTCGAGCGTTGCGCATGGTGCTGCGGCCGTTCGTCATGCTGGTCTTGCGCCCGCGTGTTACGGGCCGCGAGCATGTTCCGCGATCAGGGCAGCTCATCGTCGCAAGCAACCATTTGTCGGCCATCGACACCCTGTGCCTGGCGATTCTGCTTCCTCGCCCGGTGACCTTCCTGGCCAAGGCTGAGTACTTCACCCAGCCCGGCCTCCGCGGTCGGATGATGGCGACTCTCATGTCCACGTGCGGGTTCGTCCCGGTTGACCGCTCGAGCCCGGCAGCCGCCAAAGAAGCGCTCGATGCGGGATATCGGGTGCTCGCCGGAGGAGGGGTCTTCGGGGTCTACCCGGAAGGCACCCGCTCGCCCGACGGCAGGCTCTACCGCGGCCGTACCGGCGTAGCGCGACTAGCACTCGCATCGGGCTCCCCCGTGCTGCCCGTTGGGCTGATAGGCACCCGGGAGGCGCTGCCGTCCGGCGAGCGCCGACCGCGATTTTGCAGCGTGGGCATCAAAATCGGTCCACCGATGTCCTTTTCCCTGGAGGGCCGTCCGCTGAACAACAGCGCCCTACTGCGGGCGACCACTGACGACGTGATGGCGGCCATCCAAGCCCTGTCCGGACAGCAGACCGTGGCCGGTTACGCCACCAAGCCATGACGAAATACGGCGGTGGTGGAGACCTCGATGCGGCCGACACCTACCTGGCGGCGGCGGATCCGGTGATGGCCGATCTGATTCACCGCTTGGGGCCGGTCGATGACGACCTCGGGGTGCCGATCGATGATCTCTACGGCGCGCTGATCCTGGCGATTACGAGCCAACAGCTTTCGACCCACGCGGCGCGGGCCATCTACGGTCGTCTGACGACACGGTTCGCCGGCAGGACACCAACACCCGAAGAGCTGCTGGCCGACGACCCGGAGGCGCTCCGGACGGCGGCCGGACTGTCCCACGCGAAGGTGCGCTCGCTGCGGTCGCTCGCCGAACACATCCTGTCGGGTGAGCTTGAACTCGACCGGCTGCAGGAGCTCGACGATGACTCGGCCACGCGGGCGCTGGTCAGCATCAAGGGCATCGGCGAGTGGACCGCCAGCGTCTTCCTGATCTTCACCTTGCACCGGCCGGATGTGCTTGCAGGAGGCGACCTCGGCATCCGCAAAGCAGCGGAGCGGGCTTATGGGCTCGAGAGCATTCCAGGTCCGGCCGAGCTGACTGCGCTAGGCGAAGCATGGCGGCCGTACCGAACCCGCGCGTGCCTGTATCTGTGGCGCAGCCTGGGCACGTTCTAGGGTGGCTCGGGATACGCACTCAAAGTGGCAATACCTGCAAGGGAGCTGGGCGTGCTCGAGGACGATGAGGTACGGGCGCGAGCCGAAGCGCTGGTGCGTGAGCACGGCCACCTCGCCAAGGATCGGGCTGCGTTTCGGGGAGCACAGTTCGACGCCGGCCTCGGCCTGATCCACTTCCCCGCGGGCCTTGGCGGGCTCGACGGATCCCGGGGGCAGCAAGCGATCGTCAACGAGGTGCTCCGCGAGCATGGCATCGGGTTCGAAGACTTGCGGATCAACCCCATCGGCATCGGTATGGCAGCGCCCACAGTGCTCGTGTACGGCACAGATGACATGCGTCGCCGCCTGATTCGCCCGATCTTCACCGGCGAGGAGATCTGGTGCCAGCTCTTCTCCGAGCCTTCAGCCGGCTCGGACGTGGCGGGGATCTCCAGTCGTGCCGTGCGCGACGGCGATGACTGGGTCGTGAACGGCCAAAAGGTCTGGACCACCCTGGGCCACGTCGCGCGGTACGGCATGCTGCTGGTGCGCACCGACCCGGACGTCGTCAAGCACAGCGGAATGACCTACTTCGTGCTCGACATGACCTCGCCGGGCGTCGAGGTACGGCCGCTTTTCCAGCTGACGGGTGACGCCGAGTTCAACGAGATCTTCCTGACCGACGTAAGGATTCCCGACTCGAACCGCCTCGGTGGCGAGGGCGACGGGTGGCGCGTTGCGACGACGACCCTGATGAACGAACGAGTGGCACTTTCCGGCGGTCCGGCGCCGAGAGGTTCGGGTGCGATCGCGACACTGCTGAAGGTCTGGGACGAGGTACGCGACGGCCTGGGAGAAAGCGAACGGTCGGTACGCCGTGATCGCGTCGTCCGACTGTGGATCGCGGCCGAGGTTGTCCGGCTGACGAACATGCGGGCCAAGCAGCTCGCCACCGGCGGGAATCCCGGTCCGGAGGGTTCGGTCGGGAAGCTGGCTGCGGCAGAGATTCAGCAGGACATCTACGAGGCCGCCGTCGACCTTTCGGGAGCCGGCGGCATGCTGCACGAGGAGGGCTACCCGTTGGTCCGTGCCTCGGGTACCGCTCAATCCACCAGCGGCCGGTTCTTGCGTTCCCGGGCCAACACCATCGAGGGCGGCACCTCCGAAATCATGCGCAACATCCTCGGGGAACGGGTGCTGGGCCTACCGCCGGACATGCGCGCCGACAAGGGCATCCCCTGGTCGAAGATTCCGCGCTGACCCGGGCCGTTTCGTCAGGGCCCGGCTGACCCGAGGCCGGCTACCTGACGCCCTCGCTGATCACTTTTACTTCGGTGTACTCCTCGAGACCGAGCGTGCCCATCTCGCGGCCGATGCCGCTTTGCTTGTAACCGCCGAAGGGCACCGAGCAGCTGTAGTACATGCCGCCGTTGACGTTGACGACGCCCGATCGGATGCGATCCGCAATCGCGCCGGCCCGCTCGAGCGATCCGCTTTCCACGGTTCCAGCGAGACCGTAGATCGTGGAATTCGCGATCTCAACGGCTTCGTCATCGGTGTCGAAAGGCATCACGCACACCACCGGGCCGAAGATTTCTTCCTGCCCTATGCGAGACCGCGGATCGACGTCGGCGAACAACGTCGGTTCGACGAAGTACCCGTGCGGCAGGTGCGCAGGCCGCTTGCCACCAAGCACGAGCCGGGCGCCCTCGGCTTTGCCGATTTCGATGTAGTCAAGAACGCGCTCCCGCTGGCGAGCGTTGATGAGCGGACCCATGTAAACCGTCGGATCACTCGGGTCGCCGTAAGTGATCGCGCCGAACGCGTCGACGAGCTTGTCGACCATCGCGTCATAGACCGACCGCTGAACGACGACGCGGGTGTTGATCGAGCACCCCTGCCCGGACTGCATGAGGGCCTGATACGCGAGCATCATCGCGTTGGCATCGAGGTCGGCGTCATCACAGATGATCCAGGCGGATTTGCCGCCGAGCTCGAGAAAGACACGCTTGATGCTTTGGGCCGCGAGAGTCATCAAATGGCGTCCGACGACTGTCGAGCCGGTAAAGCTGATCAGGTCCACCCTGGGGTCTTCAGCCAACAGTTGCGCTACCGCATTGTCGGAGGTCGCCACCACGTTGAGGACCCCGGCGGGTATGTCGGTCTCGTCGTGGGCAAGCCGGCCGAGCGCGTTCGCGGTCCAGGGAGTATCAGGCGCGGGCTTCAACACGACGGTGCAGCCGGCGGCCAATGCGAATGCGGCCTTTGCCAGATTGACCTGCATCGGCGCGTTCCACGGTGTGATGCAGGCGGCGACCCCCACTGGCTCGCGGCGCAGCCGTCGGCGCGACATCATGCCCATCGACTCACCGGCACCGAGATCCTGGACGAATTCGTAGTGCTCGCAAAGGTCGGCTGCGAAAGTGAGATTGTCCAGCGCCCGATCGAACTGGGCCGTATCCAGGCTGGCTTCGGTGGCTCCGACCTCAGCTCGAATGGTGGCCCTCAATTGCGGAGCGTGGCGCAGCAAAGCCGCGTGCAGCTGACGTAGACACCGAGCGCGAAACGGCGCGTCGGTGGCCCAATCGCCTTTGTCGAATGCGGTTCGCGCGGCCGCTATCGCCGCCGTCATGTCCTCGGCCGTTGCATCAGCCGCGACACCGATGACCTCCTCGGTGGCCGGATTGATGTTGTGGTAGGTGCGCCCCCCGGTCGCGGCGCGCAGCTCACCGCCAATGAAGAGTCGCTCTTCGACGAAGAGTTCGGTCTGAGTTGTCATGGCTGGCCTGGTCCCGGTTCGAAGTTCAGTTGCGGGAGCGCCTGATGGCACAGCGCGCCGCCGTCGATCGTCAGCTCGGTGCCCGTCACGTAGGACGATTCCTCGGAAGCCAGATAGACCACGCCGGCGGCGATGTCTGCCGGCTCCCCCAAGCGCGGCACCATGATGTTGCGTTCGAAAGCGGCGCGCTGCACCGGGTCGTCGAGGATGGCGGCCATGACGGGCGAACCCGTGTAGATGAAGCCCACGATGATCGTGTTGGCGCGGATACTTTCCTTGCCGTAGTCCACAGCGAGCTGTCTCGTCATCGCGTTGATGGCGCCCTTTGAGGCGTGGTAGGCGGGCCGCTCGGGCAGGGCCGACCTCGAGGAGCTGGCGGAGATGTTGATGATCGACCCGCTGCCCGCTTCGCGCATGTGCGGGATCGCGTACTTGCAAGCCCAGAAGGTCCCCATGAGCGCCACGCGCATGATGTTGTCGAAGGTGTCGTTCTCAATGAGATCGATGTGGCTGTCACGGCCACTGCCCGCGTCGTCGGATATCGCGCTGTTGACGAGCGTGGTCAGCCGGCCGTAGCGAGCAACGGTCGCCGAAACGGCTGCTGCTACGTCGCTTTCGGTGCTGCTGTCGGCGTTCACGTACATCGCCCGCCCGCCCGCTTGCGCGACCGCAGCCTCGACCTCTAGGCCCTTGTCCTGC
The DNA here is from genome assembly GCA_963737695.1 of uncultured Actinomycetota bacterium. Taxonomy (GTDB): domain Bacteria; phylum Actinomycetota; class Actinomycetes; order Frankiales; family Frankiaceae; genus DATAZK01. The sequence continues at coordinate 313,304 of CAVTTQ010000005.1, read as the reverse complement.
GATCGCCCGGTGAAGGCCACGGCGGCGCCCTGCTCTGCCATCATCTCCACGATTGCGCGGCCGATGCCACGGGTCCCGCCGGTGACCAGGGCGACCTTTCCCTCGAGTCGCATCTGTCGAACCTCCTCGCGGCCTGCGGCGCAGGGAACTTAGCAGATAGCCGGGTCCCGGCGAGCGCCCGCAGGGTGGTGATTGACTGACGGAACTGACGACCCCGGCCGCCGGTGCGGCCCAGGAAGGTGCACCGCATGACGCTCGCGTGGGACGACCGCACCGATTTTGACGACGTTGCACGGGGATTTCTTGCCACCCGCGAGGATCCGATCATCAGAGACGCGAAGGGCGGGGTCGTCTGGGACTGCTCACGCTATGACTTCATGGCCGGCGAATGCCCACCGACCGCTAACCCGAGTCTGTGGCGGCAGGGTCAACTGGCCTCCAAGCACGGACTCTTCGAGGTCACCAAGGGCCTCTACCAGGTACGCAACTTCGACCTGTCCAACATGTCTTTCGTTGAGGGTGACGAGGGCGTCATCATCATCGACACGCTGATGGGCAACGAAACTGCCACTGCAGCTCTCGAGCTCTACCGCGCCCACCGTGGCGACCGGCCGGTCAAGGCAGTGATCATCACGCACAGCCATGCCGACCACTACGGAGGAGTTGCCGCTGTAGTCGGACCTGACACCCCGATCTATGCCCCGGCCGGCTTTCTCGAACATGCCGTCTCGGAGAACGTGTATGCGGGCGCCGCCATGGCCCGCAGGGCGACCTACATCTACGCCTCCGACCTGCCTGCCGGACCCGAAGGGCAGATCGGTGCAGGCCTTGGCATGACCACCTCGATGGGCACCGTCTCGCTCCTGGCCCCGACCGTCGACGTGACGCATACCGGGCAGGAAGCTCTGATCGACGGTGTCCGGATCGTCTTCCAGGTGACGCCCGGCACCGAAGCCCCGGCGGAGATGAACTTCTTCTTCCCGGATTTCAACGCCTTGTGCGCCGCCGAGAACGCGACGCACACGCTGCACCAGATCCTGACGCTGCGAGGGGCAGAAGTGCGCGACAGCCGCGCCTGGTCGCGTTACCTGGATGAGGCGCTGCGCCTCTTCGGCCCGGATACCAACGTCATCTTCGCCTCCCACCACTGGCCGGTATGGGGAACCGAGCGCATCGCTCAGTTCATCACCGAGCAGCGCGATACCTACGCGTACATGCACGATCAGACGCTGCGCCGGATGAATCAAGGGCTCGTTGGATCTGAGATCGCCGAGCAGTTCGAGCTTCCTGAGGAGCTGGACAAGGCCTGGCACTCGCGCGGCTATTACGGCTCGTTCAGCCACAACATCAAGGCCATCTACCAGCGTTATCTCGGCTGGTATGACGGCAACCCAGCGCATCTGTGGTCGCACCCGCCGGAGGAGGAGGCCAAGCGCTACGTCGAATTCATGGGAGGCGCCGACGCCGTCCTGGAGAAGGCGCGCAAGACGTTGGAGGCCGGCGATCTTCGTTGGACCGCAACGGTTGTCAGCCATGTCGTCTTCGCCGACGACACCAACAAGGAAGCGCGTGCCCTGCTGGCCGACGCCCTTGAACGCCTCGGCTTCGGCGCTGAAAACGGTCTTTGGCGCAACGCGTATCTGCGCGGAGCGGAGGAGCTTCGCGGTCCGATCGCCCCCGCGGCGCCCGACCTCGCCTCAGCGCAGGTCCTCGGTCAGCTGACGATCGAGCAGCTGTTTGACTCGATCGCGATCCGCGTCGACGGAATGCGGGCTGCCCAGGCCGATGTCTGCATCGACTGGGTGTTCACCGACCTCAACCGCACTTACCGCACGACACTGTCCAACGGCGCATTGATCCATGCAGACGCGGGCTACGGAGGTGGCGAGCCGAAGCTGACCGTGACCCTGGCCAAGTTGGACATCCTCAAGGTGGTCGTCACGGCGAGCGTGGACAGCGTGACCCACACCGGAGATGCGAGTCAGTGGCCGACCTTGCTGGGACTGCTCGACACCGTCGATCATCAATTCCCGATCGTCACGCCCTAATCCCTGAGCCTGGCGAGGTCTGCCACGTGCGCCACCACCTTGTACGGCTTTCCGACCGACACCACCAGGGGAAACTATCGGGCGAGCATCGCTTCTGAGACCTGCCACAACCGTGCGGCCCGCTCAGGGTCCAGCGCATAGCCGGCGACTCCACGGCGAACTCCCGGCTGGTGAGGCTCGGCTTCGTTGCAGTCCTCGAAATAACGACCCGTCACGCCGGCGACGAGTGGCGACGACGCAAGCAGCACCGAGGTCGCCGCGCCTTGCTCGGAGTTCTTCCAGGACACGTCGGTGCTCTTGGGATCGAAGGTCGACGGACCGCCGGCGACATCCCCGATGAACCTCGACAAATTCGTGCTCGTGATGCGTCCCGGATTCAGCGCGTTGACGGTGATGTGGTCCGGCGCCCATCGCCGGGCACCCTCAACCGCGAACAGGATGTTGGCGGTTTTGGACTGGCTGTACGCCGCCCATGGGTCGTAGGGATGTCTGTCGAAGTTGATGTCGTCGAACAGCACGTCGCCGTTGATATGGCCCACCGAGCTGACCACGACGACGCGCGCGCCATCCGCTGCGGCAAGCCCCTCGTGCAAGCCGGTCGTCAGGGCGAAGTGGCCAAGATGGTTGGTCGCGAACTGCAGCTCCCAGCCCTCGGAGGTATGGCGCTCCGGCGAAGCCATGATCCCGGCGTTGTTGACCAGAATGTGCAGCGGTCCTGACCAGTCGGCCACGAACGCTGCGACGGTTGACTGGTCGGCGAGGTCGAGTCGTTTCACGACCACACGGTCGCTGTCGGTTGTCGCCGCGATGTCGGCGGCCGTGCGTCCCCCGGCCGCGAGATCGCGCACGGCCAGCGTCACTTCGGCGCCGGCCCCGGCCAACGCCCGCGCGGTCTCGACACCGATGCCCGACGAGCCGCCCGTCACCACCGCGCGCTTGCCGCTGAGGTCGATCCCCGCAATGACCTCAGCGGCAGTGGAGGTCGCCCCGAACGGTGTTGTGATCCGCCCGGCTGTCAAACCAGGTCGAATCGATCGAGATTCATCACCTTGTTCCAGGCGGCCACGAAATCGGCGACGAACTTGGCCTGCGCGTCATCACTCGCATAAACCTCCGCGAGTGCCCGCAGCTCAGAATTCGAACCGAAGACGAGGTCGACACGGCTGCCGATCCACTTGACCTTGCCAGTGCCTCGGTCGCTGCCCTCGAAGCTCTGCGCGTCCTCTGAATCCCCAGCCGTCGGCTTCCAGGCGGTTCCGATGTCAAGAAGGTTCACGAAGAAGTCGTTGGTCAGCGTGCCGGGTGCGCTCGTGAAGACGCCAAGCGGGGATCCCCTGAAGTTCGCGCCCAACACCCGCAGGCCACCGACCAGGACGGTCATCTCAGGGGCGCTGAGGGTCAGCAGGTTTGCCCGGTCGAGCAGGAGATACTCGGCCGGCAGCCGATGACCCTTACCGAGGTAGTTGCGGAACCCATCCACGCTTGGCTCGAGCGCTGCGAATGATTCGACGTCGGTCTGGTCCTGAGTCGCGTCCGCCCGACCTGGTGCGAACGGAACCTGGACGTCATGGCCGGCGCTCTTGGCGGCCTGCTCGACGGCGGCGTTTCCGCCCAGCACGATCAGGTCGGCCAGCGAGACCTGCTTGCCCCCGGCGTTGTTGAAGCTCTGCTGGATTCCCTCCAGCGTGCGCAACACCGTCGCCAGGTCGGACGGGTTGTTGACCTCCCAGCTGCTTTGTGGCTCGAGACGAATGCGCGCGCCGTTTGCTCCTCCCCGCTTGTCGCTGCCGCGGAAGGTCGAGGCTGACGCCCACGCGGTAGAAACGAGTTGGGAGACGGACAGTCCCGAGGCGAGAATCTGGCCCTTGAGGGCAGCGACGTCGGATGCTCCGACCAGCTCGTGCGTGACCGCGGGGATCGGGTCCTGCCAGATCAGCGTCTCCTGCGGAACCAAGGGTCCGAGGTAGCGCTCGATCGGGCCCATGTCGCGGTGGGTGAGCTTGTACCAGGCCCGGGCGAAGGCGTCCGCGAACTGGTCAGGGTGCTCCAGGAAACGCCGTGAGATCGGCTCGTAGATCGGGTCGAATCGCAGCGAGAGGTCGGTAGTCAGCATGGTCGGGGTCCGGCCCAGCGAGCCATCAGGATTGGGGATGGTGCCCGCCCCCGCGCCACCTTTGGTGATCCACTGGTTCGCCCCGGCGGGGCTCTTGCTCAATTCCCACTCATAACCGAACAGGTTCTCGAAGAAGCTGTTGCTCCATCGGGTGGGCGTAGCAGTCCAGGTCACCTCAATGCCACTCGTAATCGCGTCGGCGCCTTTTCCGGTGCCGAAGCTGTTGATCCAGCCGAAGCCCTGCTCCTCGAGCGGGGCAGCCTCCGGCTCAGGGCCAACGTAGCGGTCGGGGTCGGCCGCGCCGTGGGTCTTGCCGAAGGTGTGACCACCCGCGATCAGCGCGACGGTTTCCTCGTCGTTCATCGCCATCCGGCGAAACGTCTCGCGAATATCCCTCGCCGCAGCGAGTGGATCCGGAACCCCGTTAGGGCCTTCCGGATTCACGTAGATAAGTCCCATCTGGACGGCGGCCAGCGGGTTCTCGAGCTCGCGGTCACCGGTGTAGCGATCGTCGCCAAGCCAGGTGTCCTCAGGGCCCCAGTAGACGTCTTCGTCGGGCTCCCAGACGTCGGGGCGGCCACCAGCGAAGCCGAAGGTCTTGAAGCCCATCGTCTCCAGGGCGCGGTTGCCCGCGAAGATCATCAGATCGGCCCACGAGACGGTGCGGCCGTACTTCTTCTTGACCGGCCACAGCAGTCGGCGCGCCTTGTCGAGGTTGCCGTTGTCCGGCCAGCTGTTGAGAGGTGCGAAGCGCTGCATTCCTGCCCCGGCGCCGCCCCGGCCGTCACTGATGCGGTAGGTGCCGGCGCTGTGCCACGCCATTCGGATCATGAAGGGCCCGTAGTGACCGAAGTCGGCGGGCCACCAGTCTTGCGAGGTGGTCAGCACTTCGTCGACATCTCTGGCCAAGGCGTCGAGGTCGACGGTGCTGAACGCCGCGGCGTAGTCGAAGTCCGCGTCCATCGGATTGGCAACGGCAGGGTGCTTACGCAATATCGCCAGGTTGAGCTGGTTGGGCCACCAAGTTCGGTTGCCCGCACCCTCGGTCGGGTGGTTCGGGCGCCCGACGGGGCACTCGCTCTCTTCGTTCATCTCTCCGACGACGGCGTCTGGGCTGTCAGCCATGGGAATCCTTCCCGATCAGGAGGTGTACTCCACAACTATGAGCGGTGGCCTACGCGGTCCGCCACCCGGGGCGTATTACCGGCGGCGAGGCCGAGCGCAACGCATGCGCGCCGTCCAACCTCGTGGGCACCGGCCGAGCTTGGTGCCATTTTCCGGAAGGAGTCAAGGGCCCACAGACCCGGGAGTCGCCTGCTTCAATCCCTCACCGATTGCGGGTGCCTGCCGATGCAGGTGGGGTGCCGGCGCGGTCGAACGAGACGAGCAAGCAGTGGCATGAGCGGGCCCTCGAGGAATCGCATGCTGCCAGTGACGCCTTCGATCTGCTGCGCACCCGACATGCGCCCCTGCGCCAAGTACTGCTTCATGGAGCCATCGGCGGTGACGACGACCGGACCGCAGCCGCCCTCGCCCGTCTCGACGAGGCCCGCATCGAGCTCCTACTAGCCACCGAGGCGCTGGTCGCGGATGATCCGCACCTGCTGGCACCTTCCAATCGGAATGGCGGAAACGACTGACTTATGCGGGTTTGACGGACGGGTCAAGGGTGATTTCGTCGGTTCGCCGATCGCCGGGCGGCATCGTCCTTATGCTCTCAGCCTGTCGGGGGGATCGGCAGTTGTGGAGAAGTGTTACGTGTGTGACCTGACGAAACGGCGATGACCGCGCAGGCGATTGCCGGGCCAGTCGCGCCGTCAGAGCACCCGCGAACCCGTCGAAAACCGACATTTCTGAAGCGACATTGGCCCGTGGTCGTGCTGGCGGTGCTTACGGTCGCCGCCTGCCTCTTGGTACGACGGTCTTTCTTTCCTTACGGTTTTTCCGGCGATGCGGACGAGGGCACTTACGTCCTGCAGGCGCATCTGCTGCTCAACGGTCACTTGACCCTCCCCGCGGGATCCTTTTCGGGAGCACTTCGGCCATGGCTGACCGGCGCGTCCGGCCAACAGGTCTTTACGCAATACCTGCCCGGCTGGCCCGCGATGTTGGCCGCCTCGCAGGCCTTGCTGGGTTCGATGATGTGGGCGCCGGCGCTGGCTGCCGCCGGCTGGGTCGTTGCCGTCTATGCGCTCACGCTGGAGCTTTTCGCCGAGCGGCGGACGGCCACGATCGCGGCCGGTCTGCTGGGATTCTCACCGATCCTGCTGGTGCACGGGGTCGTGTACCTGCCCTACGCCTTCACGGCGGCGACGCTCACCGCAGCTTTGGCCTGTCTGCTGCGAGGGATGCGCCTGAGCAGGAAGACCCCGCTGGTCCTTGCTGGGATGCTGTCGGGGGCCGCGCTGCTGACGCGGCCTTTTGACCTGCTCCTGTTTGCCGTGCCATCGCTCCTTTTCCTGGCAGCGCGGCGCCGGACCCGCCGGGTCGACACCCTGGGCAAGCTCGGGTGGGTCGCTCTCGGCGGGGCACCCTTTCTTGCCCTGCTGCTGGTCTTCGACGTGACGATCACCGGGCACCCGTTCCTGATGCCCTTGTCGGCCGCGGACCCGCTCAACCGATTCGGATTCGGCTCGCGGCAGATCATGCTCGGGGAACCCACCGTCGGCTACAGCTTCTCGACCGCTGTCCTTTCACTGCGCGCGAATCTGCATGGAATGCCAAGCTGGCTGCTCGGCGGACCCGTCTTAGCCGTGTTGGCCGCATTGGGGCTCGTCTTCCGCAAATGCCGTCCCGAGCGGCTCCTGCTCGCCGGGGTCGCGGCGGCGTTTCCCATCGGATACCTCTTCTGGTGGGGCACCGCGCTGTCCGCGCACGGAGCGGTCAACGGCCTCGGTCCGCACTACTACCTGCCCGCGTTCGGGCCAGTTGTGATCCTCGCTGCGGACACCTGCGTCCGGGGCTACGCACTCGTGCGCGAGCGACTGGCGGGTGGCACGGCCCAGCAGCCGAGATTCGCGAGATTCGCGTTGCCTGCACTGGCCTTGACGCTCGTCGGTGCAGTCGTGCTGTCTTGGACAGCGATCGACAGCAAGATCAGCACCCAGCGCGCCGTCAACGCTGAATACCGCCAGGCGAAGTCGCTACTGCCTACCAACCCGCCGAAAACGAAAACGGTCGTCGTCGTAGCAGCCGAGCCGCCCAGCAGCTTTGTGGGCAGGCCCTACCCGTTCTGGAACAACTCTTCTGGAGTTGACGCCACCCGCCTGTTCGCCGCCGACCAGGGCCCTGCCAGCTACCAGCTCGGCTTGCAATTCCCCGATCGCCAGCTCATCCGGCTGTCGGTTCCGGGGCCGCCCCCGTATCCGGGCCTGCCGGCGTCACCTGGCAGCACCACAGTGCTCACGACCGCGACCGGATCAGCCTTGTGGGTGCACGCCACGTTCACCAGTCCCGCCACCGGAGCTGTCCTCACCGGCTACCTCACGGTCGACCATCGTCGACAAGTCAAAATGCTCACCCAAAGCTCGATCTCGGGCAGCGTCTTTCATCTGGATTGGCTGGTTTCAGCGGCCGACCTCCGCGGCGGTCCGCAGTACGTCACGGTCGGGCTTGCCCAAGCCGGCGGTCCTGGCAAGCCCATATCCGAACGCTGGGAACAGCGCCTGAGCGCCGGCCCCGCCCCGGAGGGAATCGCCGCCCAATCACCCGGCTACCCATGGCACCTGACACCGACCCCCACATCCTCCATTTGGCAGCAAATAAGCGTGGCCCCTGTTGTGCGGGTCCAGGTGGACCAGAATCCGACCGCGGCACCGGCACCCTGAACCGGCGAATCGAAAAGCAAAACGCGATCAGATACTCATGACGGCACCCGGTTTCAAGCAGACTGCGACTGTGACTGACGTCGCAGTACGCCCTGATACCGAGGCCTCTGAGCCTCCAGCAGGGTCCACGCCCAGGCCTCAAAGCCGGCTTGAACGGTTCGGCTGGTTGGCGTTTTGGGCTGGTATCGCGGTATGTGTGGTGTATTGCCTGCTGGTGCGGCTGTGGGGGCCGCGGGGGTTGTGGCTGGATGAGGCGCAGAGCGTCGCGATTGCCCGGTTGCCGCTGACCAGTGGTCATGGCGTCACGATGTATCAGGCGCTGAAGCAGGACGGTTCGCCGCCGTTGTATTACCTGCTTTTGCATTGGTGGATCTCGCTGTTCGGTGAGGGTGACCGGACGGTGCGTGGTCTGTCGTTCGTGTTGAACATGGCGTGCATTCCGCCGCTTTTGATGTTGGGCCGGCGGGTCATCGGTCGCCGCGCCGCGTGGGTGGCGGTGTTGGCGTTCATCTGCTCTCCGTTCGCGGCGTATTACGCGAGTGAGACGCGGATGTACAGCCTGCTGGTGCTGCTCGCGTTGCTGGGGGCGCTGGCGTTGGAACGCACGCTGCGGGCGCCGACGTGGTGGAGCGTGGTGTGCCTTTCGCTGGCTTCGGCTGCTGTCGCGTTGACGCATTACTGGTCGTTGTATTCGCTGGTGACGGTCGCGATTTTCTTGCTGATCGGGCTGTGGCGGGCGAATCCGGTGCATCGGCGGGGCTGCAAGTTTGCGTTGCTGGGGCTGGTCGGCGGCGCCATTTTGTTCATCCCGTGGTTCCCGACGTTTCTGTATCAGAGCAAGCACACCGGAACCCCGTGGGGTGCTCCGGCGACGTACGCCGCTGTCGTGCACGCCTTCGGCCAATGGGCCGGTGGGCAGCTCACCGCCGGCCGCGCGTTGCTGGTGGTGGTGTGTGCGCTGCTGGCATTGGCGATCTTCGGCTATCCGGCCGGCCGCCGCCAAGTGCTGCTGGACCTGAAGGGCCACGAACCGGGACGGCTGCTTTTCCTGCTCGCGATCAGCACCCTGGTACTGGCCGTCACGGTCGGCAAAGCAGTGGGCAACGCGTGGGCTGACCGTTACACGGCCATCGCGTTCATTCCGTTCCTGCTCTGCCTGGCCCTTGGCCCCGAGCGGCTGGCGGACCGGCGGTTGTGGGCGGGTTCGGTCGGCCTGATCGCGCTGTTCGGGTCGATCGCCGCCGGCCCCGTTGTCACGATGCAACGCACCCAGGCCGTCCAGGTCGCCAAAATCCTCGCCACCCACGGCAAGCCGGGCGACGTGGTGCTCTACTGCCCGGACCAGCTCGGACCTGCCATCGCCCGCGAAATCAGAGCCGGCCGCGGTGGGCAGGGGATGAAGAACTTCACCATTCCGCTCTTCACCCCGCCCGATCGCGTCGACTGGGTCGACTACAAAGCGCGCAACGAATACGCCGTCGGGCTGGTGCCCGGATTAGTCGACAAAGCTCTGCAAGAAGCCGGAAACCATCGCATCTGGCTGGTCTACAGCCCCAGTTACCGGACCTACGAGCAGCTCTGCCCGAACCTGCGCCTCGCGCTCGCCCAACAGCGCGCCGTCTTCATCTGGGCCGCCCTGAATCCGAACTCGTACGAAAACGAGGAACTGGACAGCTTCACCGCGCGCGCCAAATGACCGGACGCGCAGGCCTGACCAGCTGTGTAGAGATGAGCGCCTTGACCTTCAGGCCAGCGCCCGCTTAGCGTGCTGACGGCCGCTGGCCTGTGGTGCGTCCGGAGCAAGACGAACCGCAACCAACGCGTCCGGGCGGGCAGTGCTGACGAGGGCAGGACAGATATGGCCGATTTGACTGGTCGGGTGGCATTCGTCACGGGCGCCGGACGAGGGCAGGGTCGCTCCCACGCGCTCGCTCTGGCGCAGGCGGGGGCCGACATCGTTGGCGTCGACATCTGCCGATCGATCGACACGGTCCCCTACGAGCTCTCCACCGCGGACGATCTCAAGGAGACCGCCGCCCTGGTTGAAGGGCTCGACCGAAGGTTCCTGGTCGCCGAGGGCGACGTGCGATCCAGCGCCGATCTCGAGGCTGCTGTGTCACGTGCCGTCGAGGAGTTCGGCGGCATCGACATCCTTGTCGCGAACGCCGGCATCTGGGCACTGGCTCCCTTGTGGGAGATGACCGACGACCAGTGGCAGGACATGATCGACGTCAATCTGACCGGCGTCTGGCGCACGCTGCGGGCGGTGATTCCGACGATGATTTCTCGCCAGCACGGGTCGATCGTCCTGACAGCCTCAGTGAACGGGCTGGAAGCGGGGGCGGGATACGCGCATTACGTCGCCGCCAAGCACGGCGTCGTTGGCCTGATGCGCAACGCCGCCCTCGAACTCGGCGCGTATGGCATCCGCTGCAACGCGGTGTGCCCGGGCTTCATCGACACGGCGATGAACGACTGGCAGGGCGCGCACGACATGATGGCCGGCCAGCCCGGCGGGACAGCCGAGGATCGGCGGGTGGGCGCCTTCGGCTGGTCGGCGATTGCCGGGCAGGGAATGCTCCCGGCATCCGCGATCAGTGAGGCCGTTGTTTGGCTGGCCTCAGACTCAGCGTCGCGCGTCACCGGTGTCGCGCTTCCGGTCGACTCCGGTCACATGGTGTTGCCGGGGTTCAATGCCAATCCACTCGATCGACGGTCCGGCCAAGCGGGCCTCCGCATGAGCGGCGATGCGATCCGCGGAATCATCGTCACCGGGGCGGGCTCCGGGATGGGCGCCGCGATGGCCGAGGAGTTCGTCGGCCGCGGCGATCTCGTGGCGGCCTGGGATCTGAACGTTGACGCAGCGCAAGCGGTCGCCGATCGGCTGCCGAAAGGACGCTGCATCGCAGTGCAAGCGGACGTCGGCAGCCCGGCGGCCGTGGAGCACGGCCTGGAAGCGTCCATGAAACTGCTGCCATCGGTCGATGTGCTGTGCAGCAACGCCGGGGTGTTGGACGGCTATGCGACGGCCTTGGACACCTCCGTCGAGCTCTGGAACCAGATGATCGCGACCGACTTGACGGCGGCCTTCCTGATGTCCAAGGCGGTGCTGCCGGGCATGGTGGAGCGCAAGAAGGGCGTCATCGTCTACACCGCCTCGATCTCCAGCTTCATCGCGGGCGGCGGCGGGGCCGCGTACACGGCGGCCAAGCACGGCGTGGTAGGCCTCACCAAGCAGATGGCCTTCGACTACGGCCGCCAAGGTGTCCGCGTCAACGCCATTTGCCCGGGTCCGGTGCGCACCGGTATGACCGAGCACCTCTTCACTCCCGAAGGACGCCAACCCCACGTCGACGCAGCTGTCGAGGGCACCCCGGCGGGACGTTGGGCCGACCCCAAGGAAATCGCCAAACTCGCCGCATTTCTGGCCAGTGACGACGCCGCGTTCATTCACGGCGCCGCCTACGTCATTGACGGCGGCTGGACAATCTCCTAGTCGCTACCCGGTTTTCCACCAAACGTCTCACGGTCCAAAGGAGCGCCATCGTGACGAGTCAAGCAGTCGAATTCCGCAGCGGCGGAGAGATCGTGCGCGGTGACCTTTATCTGCCCGAGGGAGACGGCCCTTTCCCCGTCGTTGTGATGGCAGGCGGCTGGTGTTACGTCAAAGAGCTGCGCCAGCCTCAGTACGCGGCGGAGTTCGTCCGTCGTGGGTTCGCCGCCCTCATCTTCGACTACCGCTACATGGGCGCGAGCGAGGGTGAGCCGCGCCAGCACCTCGACCCTTGGAAGCAGATCGAGGACTACCGCAACGCCATCTCCTACCTCGAGACGCGCTCCGACATCGACCCCGAGCGCATCGGCGCGTGGGGCATCTCCTACAGCGGCGGCCACGTGCTGATCCTGGGCACGATCGACCCGCGCGTGAAGGCCATCGTCAGCAACGTGCCCGTGATCGCCGGGTACGAGAACATGTGGCGCGTCCACGGCACCGATCGTTTCCGCAAGCTGCAGGCACTGTGTCTGGAAGACCGCCGCAAACGGCTCGAGAGTGGCGTCGGCGGCACGCTGCCGATGTCCGGGACCCCCAGCGGGCCCGACGCCGAGCTGGTCGCGTGGCCGCTCAACGAAGTCAAGGTGGTCTTCGAAGAACTCAAGCGCACCCAGGCGCCGAGCCATGAGCATTGGAGCACCATCGAGTCGGTCGAGTTGCTCATGCAGTACGACGCCCGGCCGTACGCGAAGCAGCTCGTGCAGAAGCCGGTCATGATGATCGTCGCCAATCAGGACGACATCACGCTCTGGGATCTGGAGACCGCGGTGTTCGAGTCAATCCCTTCCGGCCGTAAGGAAATCGTGGTTCTTCCAGACACCAGCCACATGACGCTCTACAGCAACTTGACGGCGCTCGACCTCGCCGCCAAGGCGGCTGGCAGTTGGTTCTCCAAACACTTGATGGCGCTGCCCACTGTGGCCAGCGAGGCGGCGAAATACGTCCAGTGAGGCTCACCGTCCGTGCCTCAGCGGAACGGACGCAAAGTGAGCAGTCGGCCGGGACCTGGCCAGGGCGGTTCGTCGACGAGTACGTGACGCAAGCAGCTCGCCGAACTCCTGAGCGCATCGCCGTGGTGGATGGGCTCGCTGAACTCAACTATCGCCGTGCGGACTCGTCGATCAACGCGCTCGGGCGCAGCCTGATTTCCTTGGGTGTCGGGCAGGGCGAGGTCGTCTCATGGCAATTGCCCAACTGGAACGAGGCGTACCTACTGCACCACGCAGTTCTGCGGATCGGTGCGGTCAGCAACCCCATCGTGCCGATCTATCGGGCGCGCGAGGTCGAGTACATCTTGAAGGAGGCGCGCAGCAAGGTGGTCGTGGTCCCGGGGACCTTCCGAGGCTTCGATCACACTGCAATGATTGAACAATTGCGGCCTGGGCTGCCCGATCTGGAACACCTGGTCACGGTCCGTCCCGAGGCCGGCGCACAGCTGACGTTCGCGGATCTTCTGGCAGGCGAGGATGCACCCCTCGAGCTCGCGCGACGCTCCGACGATCCCATCGTGCTGATGTTCACCTCGGGCACCACCGCGCGACCGAAGGGTGTCATCCACTCGCACGACACTTTCGACTACGAGGATCGCAGCATCGCAGAGGTCTACGGGCTGAGCCGGGATGACGTCGTCTTCATGGCCTCGCCGGTCACCCACGTGACCGGCATGTTGTACGGACTCCAACTGCCGCCGTTACTCGGCACAACCGCTGTGCTGCAGGACATCTGGGACCCCAGCGCGGCACTCGCGCTCATCGCTCGGCACAAGTGCAGCTTCACGGTGGCTGCCACCCCGTTCCTGCACGGGCTGACCTACGACCCGGACCTCGCCGCGCGTCGATCTTAGCAACTTCCGGATCTTTGCCTGCGGAGGGGCCGACGTGCCCGCCGGCCTCGTGCGGACGGCGGCCGAGCGGCTCGATTGCTTCGTGACGCGTATCTACGGATCGACGGAATTTCCGACACTGTCGACAACCGGACCGAAGGAACACGTCGACAAGGCCGCGGGCACCGACGGACGCCCGATCGGCAACGCGACGTACCGCATCGTGGATGAGGCTGACGGCGACCTCGCGGTGGGCGAGATCGGCGAGCTCGTGGTGAAGGGGCCGGAAGCGCTCGTCGGCTACCTGCGTCCCGAAGACGAGGTCGGCGCCTTCACCGCGGACGGCTGGTTTCGCACCGGAGACCTGGCCTCAGCCGACGCCGACGGCTACCTCACGATCCGGGGCCGCAAGAAGGACATCGTGCTGCGCGGCGGCGAAAACATCAGCGTGTCCGAGGTCGAGGAATTGCTCTTTGACCACCCCATGGTCAATGAGATCGCGATCGTGGCGATGCCCGACCCCGTGATGGTCGAGCGGGCCTGCGCCTTCGTCGTCCCAACGCCGGGCATGACCCCCACGCTGGACGACCTGACGCACTTTCTTGCGACGCACGAGATCGCCAGACAGAAGTACCCGGAACGGCTCGAACTGCTGCCCACCCTCCCCAAAACCCAGTCCGGCAAGGTGCAGAAGTATCTGCTGCGTCAACAGATTCGCGACCTGATGGGCCTCCGCTAGGAGTTCGGCTCCGTCATGCCCAAACCACGTCCCGGCGTCGGCTCAGGATGACGGAGCCCAAGGACGAAAGCCGTCTGGCTTGCCATGCCAGTACCTTTGCCCGATGTCGAATCGCGTTGTGGTGTGGGGAACAGGCTGGGTCGGATCCACGGCGATCGGTGCCATTTCACGAAGGTCGGATCTGGAGCTTGTCGGGGTGTGGGTCCACTCGGCCGAGAAGGTGGGCCGTGATGCCGGAACCTTGGCCGGTGGCGCGCCGCTGGGACTGGCTGCGACGGATGACGTCGATGCGCTGCTGGCCCTTCAGCCGGACTGCATTTGCTATGCCGCCAGCGGACCAGAAGGTTCGGCTGCGGCTGAACAGGACTACGTCCGGTTTCTGGAACGGGGCATCAACGTCGTCACCGTCAGCTCGGCCGGGCTGGTCTACCCGATCGCATACGAGCCAGCCGCCTATAAGCGACTGAACGACGCGGCTCTGAGCGGGGGCGCCTCGCTGTATGGCTCCGGCGTCGAACCCGGCTTCGCTGCCGACCAGTTCGTCCTGACGCTATTAACGATGTCCGACACGATTCGATCGGTTCGGATCCAGGAGATCTTCCGCTACGACAGCTATCCCGTCGAATTCATGATGCGCGAGGTGTTCGGCTTCGGGCAGCCTCTCGAGCACGTTCCGCTCATGTCGTACGGCGGTGCCCAGGCCGGCACGTGGGGACCCCCCGTCCGCATGATCGCCGATGCTCTCGGTGTCACGCTCGACAAGATTTCTGAAACCTACGACCGTGCGCTGACGGACCGTCGACTCGAAGTGGCAAGCGGCGTGATCGAGGCGGGGACCGTGGGAGCCGTCCGGTTCGAAACGATCGGTGTCGTCGATGGCCGCGACGCGATCGTCATCGAACACGTCAATCGGATGTCCCCCGACATCTCGCCGGAGTGGCCGCAGGCGAGCCGGGACGGCACGTACCGCGTCACCATCGAAGGCGAACCCAGCATGCAATGTGAACTGACCTTCGGCTCGCCCGAGTCCGCGAGCGACGATGGCATGGTCGCCACGACCATGCGGATCGTGAACGCGATCCCTGCCGTTTGCGACGCGCCCGCGGGTCTGCTCGACTCGCTGCAACTGCCGCTCACGCTGCCGGTCGCACCGTTTCGCGCTTCTCGCAATTCGGCGGGGACTGCGTAACGATCGTGGCGACCGGGTTCGTTCACGCGATCAGGACGACGCCGACACCGTCACTCCGGGAAGTGTCTTGCCACAGACCGGATCTGCGCCCTTCACGAGCGTGAACTTGTTGCCTTCGAGCTTGGTGACCCACAGGCAGTTGTCGACACCGGTGACGACATTGTTGCGGATGCTGAGGTCAAGCTTGTGGCCACCGAACAGCCCCAGCCCGTCCCAGTCGTGAATGTTCGACAGCGTCGAGATGAGCGCCGCGGAGTTCGTATTCCCGCCTGTCGCCTTGAGTGCGCGGACAAGAAGCCCGACGGAGGTGTATCCGTTGTATTGGGCCGAGGTTGCTTGTCCGCTGACGCCGGCCGCTTTGAGATCGCTCGCAAACTGCTTCGTGGCAGCTGATTGCACCTCGATGGGCTCAAAGCCCAATGAGAAGTACACGTTCTGAGCCTCCTGCAACGCCCCAGGGCCGGCCTGGAGCAAGTCGCCCCCGTAGCCCGTCGCCAGGATGGCGACCTTGACGTTCGCACCCGATTGCCGGAGTGCAGTGATCAACGAGAAGGCCGTGTTCGGGTCCGTCGCGGCAGTCACCCCGTTCACGCCCGCCGATTTCATCGCCAATGCGACCGGCTGAACGTCGGTGCTGCCGAACGGGAACTTCGAGTTCAGATAGCCGCTCTTCAATCCGACTGACTCCGCGGACTTGATCGACGCCTGGGCTGCCTCTGAGGACGACGGCGAGACGCTGTAGCCGATCGCACCGACGGTGGTCACCCCTTGCGACTTGTAAAACTGTCCCAGCGTGTCGGCAACCTTGCTGGTGTCCACCGGCCCATAGACCGAGAACATGTTCTTCGCGGTGATCCACTCCGGTCCGTCCTCGGCCGCACCGATCACGGGGACACCCTTGGCCGTCAGGTAGTTCGCGGCAGCGAACGTCAGAGACGAATTCGCGATCACGACGCTCACGTGGTCCTGGGTCACGAACTTCTGGGCTGCGGAAAGCGCGGTCGCCGGGCTCGTAGCCGTATCACCCACGACGTACTTGACGTTGACGCCGTTGCGGGCGGCGTACACGACGCCCGCCTTCACGCCGTCGCCCGTTGTCTTGTTACCGGAGGCGGCCGGACCCGTCAGGTCCGTCAACACGCCCACCGTGACGTTGATGGGCTTGCCGGTGCCGCTCGCGCTGCTGCTCGGGGCCCCGGTGGAGTTCGCGCTCCCACCAGCAGCGCTCTTCGAGCTCGATGAGCTGCAACCGGCCACCGCGATCAGGGCGACAGCGGTGGCAACAACCGCCTTCTTCTTGCTGTGGGTCATGCAAGGGCCCTTCTTGGTCGATGGCGCATCCGCGGACGTTATACCAACCGGTCGGTACAAAAAAGTTCTCTGGGTCTCTTTTACGAGATTCTCGTTCTCAGGAACGAGATGCTAGTTGCGGATGGCGAGACGGAGTTGTCGCCTTGGGTCAAGAACTCCGAAACCAGGAGGCGGCGGCCGCCCCTCAGCAGCCGCGCTGCCGTCCGGCGTCGGGCTAGGACGACGGCTTGGCAGGCGGCAGTACGTGGAACTCGATCCGGTAGACCAGGGTGTCGTCGCTGATCGGACCGGCGTGGGCTGCCCGGTTGCGAAGCGATTCCCGGTCAGGCTCGCCGGCCAGGCCGACGTCTTCCGCCGTCACCGCGGAGAAAGGCAGTAGCTCGAGCGAGTCGATCTCGATCACTACGCCCGCGGTCGTGTAACGACCACCCAGCTTCACTTGCGGACGGCTCCACAACCGGATCGAGACGGTGATCTTCCCGCTCGCGACCGCCTCGCGCAGGTCCCGACTGAACATCACGGCTCAACGTTAGAACGCCTTGATTCCCAGAGCCATCGTTGGCATACGTGAGCGCCTCACGTGGTTCAGCTCAATAACTAACGCGCATAGCGATGAAGGAGAGAGCATGGCCGACGACGACCCCATTCACCTTGACGAAGCCACCCGGGCAGCCGTTTCCTCGGGCCGGCTCGTCCATCTGGCGACCATCAATCCGGATGGGACCCCCCAGGTGACGTGCGTTTACGTCGGATGGGACGGCGACGAGATCGTCGCGGGCCATCTGGCCGACCACCTCAAGCTGCGCAATATCCGACGTGATCCCCGCGTCACGTTGTCGGTTGAGGCCGACGTGCCGTTTGAAGGGTTCAGCCCATACGTCGTCATCCACGGGATCGCTCGTGTTGAGGAGGGCGGAGCAGTAGATGTGCTGCGCCGCATCACAGGCGGGCAGTTCCCACCACCCGGAGACAACTTCCCCGCGGGATTCGTCACCCGAATCTCGCCTCGGAAGCTCGCCGGCACAGGCCCCTGGGGTCTTGCCAGCTAGCAAGATGCCGATGAGGTGGTGACACGACCGTCGCGAAGGGTGATTCTGTCCTCCATGCGTTCTGACATCATCCCCGGCGCCAGCTTTCCCGATTACGCCCTTCCCGATCACACCAATACGGTGCGAAAGCTCAGCGAACTCCAAGGCGAAGACCCGCTGGTTCTGACACTTGCGCGGGGTAATTACTGCCCGAAGGAGCACCAGCAGCACCTGGAGCTCGCGGCGAACTACGCGAAAGTCGCCGTCGCCTACACCCAGATCGTCACGATCTCGACCGACGACCACCATTCGTCACAAGAGTTCCGCGGTTCGGTCGGCGCGCAATGGCCTTTCCTGTCCGATCCTGCTCGGACAGTTCAGAAGGATCTCGACATCCAGGAATACACCGATCCTGAGCACGACCCGATGATCCCCCACACTCTCGTGCTCAAGCCGGGACTGCGCATTCACAGCATCTACAACGGTTATTGGTTCTGGGGACGCCCCTCGTTCGACGAACTGTGGCGCGACCTGCGCGCCGCCTCGAGCGAGATCCGCCCCGATTGGGACCTGAGCAAGCCGGGACTGCGCGAGGCCTGGACTGCCGGCGATTACACGAACTTCCACGGCTGGAACAAGCGGGCTCCGCAGGCGGCCCCGTCGTCGTATGCGTCATAGCTGAGGTCATGATGCGAACGCCGGTATGCGAGCTGCTCGGAATTGACCAACCGATTGTCCAGGCGCCCATGTCGGCGGTACCCGAACTGGCGGCAGCCGTCTCCAATGCCGGCGGGCTCGGCACGTTGGCGCTCACGTGGTCCACCCCCGCCGGGGATCCGGTGCGTGAGACGGCGGCGCTGACCGATCGTCCGTTCGGTGGAAATTTCATTTTGAACTCCGATCAGCACCGTCGCGTCGACGAGGCTCTGGAGGCCGGCCTGCGGATCGTCTCGCTGATGTGGGGAGATCCCGCCGGTTATGTCGAGCGGGTCCACGAAGCCGGGGGAATCGTGCTGCACACGGTCGGCAGCGCCGAAGAAGCGCGGCAGGCCGCCGACCGTGGCGTTGACGTCATCGTGGCGCAGGGCTGGGAATCCGGCGGGCACGTGCGGGGTCAGGTCGCGACGCTGCCCCTGGTACCCGCTGTCGTGGACGCGGTGGCACCGGTGCCGGTGATCGCAGCGGGCGGAATCGGTGACGCTCGCGGAGTAGCCGCCGTGTTCGCGCTGGGCGCTCAAGCCGCCTGGCTGGGTACGCGCTTTCTGCTTGCCCAGGAGATGCCCATCCACGACGAATATCGCCGGCGTCTGGTTGCCGCCACCGAGACCGATGCGCAGTGGTATCCCGACCTGTACGCCGTCGGGTGGCCGGATGCGCCCCACCGGGTGCTGCACAACTCAACGGCCGAGGCGTGGGAGAACGCGGGTCGGCCACCGCTGGGGAATCGACCGGGAGAGGGTGATGTCATCGCGCACTTCGCCGACGGCGAACCAATCCTGCGGTACGAGACGGCGGCGCCGATGGCCGGCACCACTGGCGATATCGAAGCGCTCTCCATGTGGGCCGGGCAAAGCGTTGCGCTCGCGAGACAGCCACAATCAGCCGCGGAGATCGTGGCCGAGCTGGTCTCCCGCCTGTAGTTCGGCCTGTGAGATGGCCCAAGCAGCGTTGACGAGCCCGATGTGGCTGAAGGCCTGCGGGAAGTTGCCCAACAGTTCCCCGCTCACGGGATCGACCTCCTCGGCGAGCAGTCCGACGTCGTTGACGAAGGCGGCAGCCCGTTCAAAGACGGCGCGGGCCCGAGTCGGCTGTCCAGCCAGGGCCAAGGCCTGGGCCAGCCAGAACGTGCACAGCAGGAATGTGCCTTCTTCGCCCTCGAGCGAGTCCGCGGACCGGTACCGATACACCAGGCCCCGGTCGTCAGTGAGGCGTTCTTCGGTCGCCTTGATCGTGGCCAACACCCTGGGGTCGTCCGCGGGAAGAAAGCCCACCAGGGGCAGCATCAGGCTGGAGGCGTCAAGGTCGTCAGAGCCGAAGGACTGGGTGAAGGCGTTCGCGCGCTCACTCCAACCCTTGGTCAGGATCGCGTCACGGATCTGACCCTGGGCCTGCTTCCAGGCCTCGACTCGGTCTGAGGCGCCAAGACGGTCGGCCAAGGCCACAGCCCGGTCCAGCGCTACCCAACACATCAGCTTGGAGTACACGAAGTCGCGAGGTTCCCCGCGAACCTCCCAGATGCCTTGGTCTTTTTCCTGCCACCGGCGGGCCGCGGTGTCGGCCAGTTGGACGAAGAATCGTCGCGTCGCCGGCGCCAGATCAGGGGGTGCGCCCCACTTGTCGGGGGCGGCGGATGGCCCGACCCTTCCGGAGGTATCAAACAGATGGTCGGAGAGACGGTAGACGGCACCGAGCAATTCGCCGTAGACGTCGAGCTGGCGCTGGGTCCAAGCCCCGTTGCCCACCCGAACCGGGGCAGAGTCTCGCCAGCCCTCCAAGTGCGGCAGCTCCCGTTCGGTCAGGTCGTGCTCGCCGCCGATGCCGAACATGATCTGCAGATCGCCACCCTCGTCGAGCGATCCGGCTGCCGAGGAAGCCATGTAGTCGAAGAACTGATTGGCCTCATCCGGGCACGCCGCCACCCAAAGGGCCTGGATCGTGAAGGAGGCATCGCGTACCCAGGCGTAGCGATAGTCCCAGTTCCGGGCGCCGCCTACGACCTCCGGCAGGGACGTGGTGGCCGCCGCGCAGATCGCACCAGTGGGGGCAAAGGAAAGCGCCTGGAGCACCCGTCCGCTGTGGTGCACCAGGTCTCGCCACGGACCCACGTAGGCCTGGTGCAGCTGCGACCACGATTCCCACGCCGACACGGTGTCGTCCACCCGGGCGGCGATCTCAGACTGGCTCCAGACCCTGGCCGCGCTGGTCTCGGCCTGCTCGGCGTGGTGGAGGGCAAAGCCGGCGCTCTCCCCGCGGCGAAGCCGGAGCCGGCCTGAGACCGCCGACTTGTCGACGGTCAGGGCCATGGGAGAAGACAGGACCAGCACGTCGCCTCCCCCGGAGGCGACCACTCCACCTTCCACCACATCAAAACTTGGCTGAACCTGCCCGTAGTCGGGGCGCGGAGCGTAGTCCAGCAACAGCTCGACTTCTCCTTCAACGCACGTCGCCCGCCGCAGCAGCACATGCGGTGCAGCTTTCCCGAGCTCATGTCCCCGGTTGCCCTCCCCCATGGCCAGCGCGTCGGTGATGATCACCGTTCCCGTCGGCGCGCGCAGGGTGGTCTCCAAAACCATGGTGCGGTCCAAGTATCGGCGCATCACCTGTAAGGCGCCGCTGGCCCCGATCGTCCAATGGCCGGCTTCCTCACCCAGGAGGCGACCGAAGATCGACGGGCTGTCGAAGCGAGGGAAGCACAACCAATCGATTGACCCGTCTCGGCTCACCAACGCAGCGCTGTGCCGATCCGAAAGGAGCGCGTAGTCGGCGATGGGAATCGTGGTCAATGTGTCCTCCTTCGCCCGGCCCTCCAAGGATCGATTGTGGCCCCACCCAATGCCGTCACGGTGACCGCACCAGGAGCAGGTGCAATCAGCTGGTGACCTGGGGCTGGCGCGGGTCCTATGGTTGTGCCCTCATCGTCATCGAGGAGCGTCCGTGCACGATCTGGTTATCAGTGGTGGTCTCGTCGTCGACGGGACCGGCGGCACCCCGCGCATCGCGGATGTGGCGGTGGACGGTGGCCGCATCAGCGCCGTCGAACGACCGGGCGTCGTCGGTGAGGCCGTGGAAACGATCGATGCGACCGGTCGCATCGTCACGCCCGGATTCGTCGACATCCACTGCCATTACGACGGTCAGGCGACGTGGGACCCTCTGCTCGAGCCCTCTTCTCTGCACGGAATCACCACCGTCGTGGTCGGTAACTGCGGTGTGGGATTCGCCCCTGTCGCCCCAGACCGTCACGACTGGTTGATCGAACTCATGGAAGGCGTCGAGGACATTCCCGGCGCCGCTCTGAACGAGGGAATCAGCTGGGGCTGGGAGTCCTTTCCGGAATATCTCGACGTCCTCGATCGGCAGCCACGCGCCATTGACATCGCCACCCAGGTGCCGCACGGAGCACTTCGCGGATATGTCATGGGCGCCCGGGGAGCCACCAACGAGTCCGCCGATCAAGCTGACGAAGCTGCCATGGCCAAACTCGTCCGCGAGGCGATCGAGGCCGGGGCAGTCGGCTTCTCCACCAACCGGCTCGAAGGACACCGGTCCAAGAGCGGCGTGCCCGTGCCGGGTACGTATGCGCAGGAGAGCGAGCTGTCCAGCATCGCGGCGGCCATGAGCGCCGCCGGCGCCGGGACAATCGAATGGGTCCCGAATGGTGGAATCGGCGGCGCAGCCACCAGCCTCGGCGGTCAATTCGCGATGATGCACCGGATTGCCGAACAAACCGGACGGCCGACAATCTTTCAAATCAACCAGGCGCACACCAAATCTGAAGGCTGGCGCCGTCGGTTGGAAGACGTCGAGCGAATGGTCGAGGCCGGCATCCGGGCATACCCGCAGGTCCACGGTCGCGGCTTTTGCCTGCTCTTCGGGTTCGACACCACCCTCCATCCATTTCGGTGGGCCTCGTCGTGGCCTGAGCTGGCGGCGTTGCCGTTCCCGGAGCGGATGGACCGGCTGCGCGATCCTGCCGTGCGCGCCCGCATCGTCGCTGAAAGCTCGGCAATGGGCGATCCGACTAACGGATTCCTGCAGTACGACATGGTCTTTTCGATGGGCAACCCGCCTCGGTACGAGCCAGGCCGAGACGAGTCCATGGCCGCCATCGCGCAAGCCGATGGCCGACCGGTGCTCGAGGTGATCTACGACCACATGCTCGAATCCGACGGCCAGAACCTGCTGGCGTTGCAAATCGTCAATTACGCGGACTACTCGCTGGACGCCATGGAGGAAATGCTCCTTAACCCACTCACCGTGCTGGGCGGGTCCGACGGCGGCGCACATTGCGCGACGGCATCGGATGCCAGCATGCCGACGTTCATGCTCACTCACTGGGTACGCGACCGGCCGACCGGTCGGCTGCCGTTAGAGCTTGTGGTGCACAAGATGAGCGGCGCGACGGCCGAGGTCTATGGCATGGACGACCGCGGCACGATCACGGCCGGGAAGAAAGCTGACCTGAACGTCATCGACCTCGATCGGCTCCAGCTGCATTTGCCGACGATGCGCTACGACCTGCCAGCCGGGGGTAAAAGGCTCGTCCAAACCGCGGACGGCTATGACGCAACGGTCGTCTCGGGTCAGATCATCCGCCGCGCAGGCGCTGACACCGGTGCCCGGCCGGGAGCGCTCGTACGAGCCTCGCGATGACGGTCGCGGGCTCCTAAAGCTGAGATTTTGACCAGTCGACCGGCCGCGGCGACACGGGAGTACCGACGCTGATCTGAATGTCTTCCCGGGAGCCAAGCCGGATGCCGTTCGGGTCACCGGTGTAGCGCTGGCCGTTGACGTAAACCGTGAGATTGCCGGTCGCCGGGCCCACACTTGTTCGGGAGAGTGGCTGACCCCAAATGGCGAAGAACTGCCCGAGGGTGTAGGTGCTTTTAGTAGGTGACTCGATGTGGATCACCCCGTCCTGGGCGTGAACGTGAAGCCAGTAATAGCACCGCGATGCGGAGTAAAAGTCACCATTGGCGGTTTGCTGGCCCTCGGGCTCGACGATCCCGATGCCAGGGCTGATCGGCCGCAGTGCCCCGTTCACGTAGACCGCAAGGTGGGTGTGGATGTGATAAACCACCTGCTCGCTGGCGTCGCACTGGATCCCTTGGACTGTCTCGCCTTTCGCCGCCGTGGAGATCGGCGCAAGCGGAGTGCCCTGCTGCAACGCCATTCCTTCTGGCCCTAACGGCCCAGGCTGGCTCGCCACAGCTCCTTTGTCGCTAGAGCCAGACAAGGCGACGGCCGTCACCACTCCGGCAACCAGCAGGACGATGATGACGACCCCGGCGACAAGCAGACCACGGCGCCGCCGCGCTTTGCGGTCCGCCGCCGCACGCGCCGCCGCTGCCCGCTCACGACGACTGTTTCCGGAACCGCCACTGGGGCTGCGCGTGGACACGCGAAGGTCATCCTCCTTCAACGGGCGCGGTCTCACTGTCGCGCTAGCTGTCGACTAAACCAGAGCGCCCGAGACTGACCGTTCTCCCCGGCGTCGAATGCGAAGAGCCGGACCGACCGCCAACGCTTCAGTCGACGAGGACGAGCCGACCTCGAAGGCCCGGCTGAGCAAGCTTCTTCCACCGCAGGTCCGTGGTGAGCAAGAAATCGGCATCGAGCTGTATCGCCGTCGCGATGACGAGTGCGTCAGGCAGCCGCAAAGCTGCGTAACGGGCGCGCAACATCGCGGCAGCACGTGCGACTTCGCGGTCTGCACTCGCGATGGAGATCGCCATGGCATCGAGGCCAGCATCAGCTCGAGCAACGACGTCGGGGCCTCGCTGCGCGGGTCGCACCAGGATCTCCGCATACGCCGAAGCAGGGAGCACCAACCTGTCACCCCGTTCGCGTCCATCAAGAAGGGCATTGACGGCTGCCTCGTGATGCGCGTCCCCTGCATCGAGGCCAGCAATGACAACGCCGGCATCCAGAACCGTTAGGCCCATTCGTCGCGAAGTGCGTCGAGATCGAAACCGTCGTACACACCCGTGAGCGCACCGCTGAATTCATCAATCGGATCGGCCACTCGCTCCAGCACGACCCGCCCCGCACCGTCGGCACGAGCACGAAGCCGGTCGCCTGCCTGCAAGCCCGCCTCTTGCATGGCGTCAGCAGGGATCGTCACCTGGTGTTTGCTGCTGATGGCGGTGGTTCCGCGCCGGCGACGGTTCTTTACTGGTGTCTCCACGAGTAAAGAGTACGCCGGTGGGGCCGTTACTGCCAGGCTGCTGCCGCCAGAAGGCCAGACCCCCGAACGGCCCGGCTCTTTCACACTTCGGCAGTGGTAACGCCTCGAATAGGAACCGTTCCGTCGCCTGCCCGGGGCGACCGCTCGAAGGACGAGGCACAAACATGGCAGTACGCCGATCCAAGATCGAACTACAGCTACCGACGCTCGTGCCCATGACGGACGAGCAGTACCAGAACGCAGTCCAAGCAGTGGCCGCCATCCTGTTGCCCATAGTCCGCGAAGACCTGGCACGCAACGGCCACAACGACCACGAACCCGGCCGAGGCGCTTGCTGACGCTCGGCCGGGTTCGTATTTATAGGCAATGGTGGTCCTCGGCAGATGGTTGTCGAACCCGTCCTCACCGCTAGAACGGGCGTTGAGGGCCTACCGAAAGCTCAGCCTTTCCCAGCTCACACCGCATATTGCTCGTCCAGTCGTAAAGCGGGCCAAGTGGCTGAATGCTACCGAGGTGGCGCACCTGGTCGAGCGCTACCAAGCTGGGGCCACCACCTACGAACTAGCGGACCAGTTCAGCATCGGCCGGGAGACGGTCGCCCACCGACTGAAAGGTGAGGGCATCAAGCTGCGCCGCACCAAACTCACCGACGAAGATCTGGCCCTGGCCATAGAGCTGTACGCCACAGGCCTGTCCACGATCAAGATCGGCGTCATACTGGACCGACGGCACTCGACCGTCTGGTCGGCGCTGAAGACTGTCGGGGTGCAGATGCGAGGTGCGCATGAGCGGTAGCGATCAGGCCGATGTGTCGTCACGGGGCTTGTCTTGGCTTCTCTGTTCGCCCAGACGCTGTTGAGCGAGCCAGACAAAGGCTCTAGCCAGCTTGTTTGGCTCCATGCGCTGCGCATCACCGTCGCGGCGTCTGAGTTGCGCAGCGGAGTGGATGTCCACCCACAACAACGAGCCCAAGCACCAAAGGGGGAAAGGGTGGGGCTCGTCTTACCCAGCGCGCCTGCCTGGTCAGAGGGTGCTCTTTGGTCCTGTAAATGAGCTTGGTCGTCCAAACAGGACGACGTTCAAAAATCCCTAAATTGATGAAGCTGCCGCTCACCAGGGCAAACAGGGGCTCGACGTGTCATAGCCCGACTCATGTGCCGGTTCGGTGGCGCAAGCTGTCCGAGCTTGGGCAGAGGCACTGCTACGGCGGCCCGTGTCAGTGGAGCCGGCAAGATCGAGGTACCTCGGCAGTTTGGCGTGAGTCGGGATGTGCAGTGCGCCGGCACCTGAATAGAGCCGGGATTCTGCGGCCGAGGTGCAAGCTCGGCCAGCCGTCCAACTGCCTGAAGCAGGTCTGCTCTTCCGGTAGTTCGCCGAAGACTCGGAGTGCCAAGGAGACCACGCGGAAGGTGATTCGCGAGGCCAGCTAGACGGGAGGTATGGCATCTGCGATCGTTCTCGCTACGCGACGTTCAAGCGAGAGCACTACGTGCGTTAACGGACTGCCCCGAACTGCACGGCGAGGGCTTCTTCTGGTCTCCCATGGCGAGTCCAACCTGAGTCCTCCCACACCCACAAACCCTGGCTAATGAGATCGCTCCAAAATCTAATCACCGTTTCAATGGAGGGCGCGATCACATTATGAAATCCTTCATCTTCCCAGCAGATGACCCGAACGGCACCGGTGGCGCAATCGATAGTGATCTGGCTCTCACCGCTGTTGAATACTGCTACGGGCAGCCAGTGCGGCTGCCAATAATAGTCTTGCTGCTGAGCGTTTTGCGCGGCTAGGTCGATCGCCATAGCACGCCAACGCCGATAATAATCGGCCGCTTCCGCAGCACCAATCAGGTTGAAGGCACAGCATCCCACCGAAACATCCTGGTAGTTTGTAAAATCAATCGCAACTCCATTGTGCCAATTCCACAAGGTCAAAACATCCTCATGAAACGGGAGTGGGAAAGTTTCCTGCGCCAGCGACAGTTCTTCCTGGCCAACAGGAGACCGCAGGCTCCCCGTAATCGGTGCTCCCACCAACCTCCAGCGCTCCTCGATTTCGACCAAGGCCTGCCGCGTTAGCATCAGTGCCCCCTTCTCGTTCCACAAGTAAACATGGTGGGCAGTCCAAGCCAGTAGACAGGCACCACGAGGTAGTGATCGCCATCGGCGTTCGGGTCGTGGGTATTCGAGTTGACGGTCGCTGATTTCAAGCCGCATGCATTGCCATAAAATGCTGCGAGTGAGCCGCCTTCACTTGAGTTCTCGCCATCAGGAACACTGGCTAACCTGGCACCCGGCCCTCCTTGTTCCGTTGAGTAGAACGGATATTCGTCACAGGGATTTCCCTCACTGCGAGCCTGCACGCAAATTTGGTCCGTGTTTTTCCAGCTGGGAGAGACGTTGGTATTCCTCTTGACCGATCTGGACATTTTATTGAGTCGCATCAAAGAGGGGTTTCCTTCAATGGCTAGCATGTCGTTTTCAGCGGCTCCGCCGGCCTGCGTCCCAGGCGCGAAGATTGGATCCTGGCCGCACGGGTCGGCATTGGGGTCCTCAAATGTCACGCCGGTTGAGAAGGCCCAGGACGTGAGGTTGAGGCACGCGCTGGCGAGCTGGCGGGCGAGCGTCGGGTCTGCCACCATGTTCGGCGAAGATGCATGCGCTTCGATCTCCGCGGTGATTTGATCCAGAACCGACGCCGGGAAATTGATCGTGTTTTGCGGAAAGGGAGCGGTTCTGGTGTCGGGCGGCGACGCCGGATCGAACTGGGGTACCTGCACCACGTTTCCGTCAATATCATGTGTCTGTCCGTAGATCCAGCCATAGACAATGAGTAATCCGCGTTGCCCATAATTGGTCAGAACCCAGTCAAGGGCCTCCGTGAGCGTTATGGCCCCTGCTGTTATGAATGCAATGCATGCAAGGTAGGCCGCGCTGATACTCCCTGGGTCATCAGGGCTTCGCACCGAGTTGAGTCCGAAACACACATCTTGAGCGACGACGCCTGCGCCGAGGGCGACCACGCTCTCGGCATACGGGGTCGCGTCAGTATTGGTGACCGTCGTGCTGTCAGCCGCTCGTACATCGACGGACGGTATCGAGCTGTCCGGGAAGTCCTGTGAAACAAAGGCATAGTAGGTGGCTGTTGTGCTGGCAGCGATGGTGCCGGTGCTGGCCGAGCAGGTGGTTGGTCCGCCGCCTGAGCTGCACCAAGTGATCCGGTCGCCGAGGGTGTTATAGATCGATAGGACGTATGGCGCGGGGAGCGGCTTGCTCAGTGTTGCGGTCAGGCTTGCGGTGGGGTTGCTGGCGTCCACTTGGTTGTGGTCCGCGGTTAGCGTGAGGGTGCCTGTATAGCCAAGGTTCGTGATTGGGAGGCTGCTCGTGGCGCGGACCCCGGACGTCGGCGGTCCTGTGTCTGGGAAGTCCAGCGCTACGTAGGCAGAGTAGGTCCGAGTCGAACTGGTACCTGGCTGCACGCCGACCGTGCACGTGGTCGGCGATCCGCTGAAGTACCCGCAGTAGGTCAAACGCGCGCCGGTGTCGTCGTAGATCGACAGGAAGTAGGGCGACGGCAGCGGCTTACTTAACGTCGCCGTCAGACTCGCCGACGGATCGTCGGCGTCGACCGATGTCCGATCCGCTGTCAGACTGACTGTCCCGGTGTATCCGACGTTGGTCACGGCCAGGCTGCTCGTTGCTCGAACGTCGACGGCCGGGGCACCGGTGTAGGGGAGGTCCTGTGACACGTATGCCGTGTACGTCCGGGTAGCGCCTATCGCAGGCTGGCCGCCGCCCACGCACGTCGTCGGACCACCGGAAGAGTTGCAGTAAGCAACCCGGTTCCCGAGATCGTCAAAAATAGACAGAAAATACGGAGACGGCAACGGCTCACTCAAGGTGGCCGTCAAAGTCGCTGACGGATCGTTCGCATCTACCGATGTCCGATCCGCCGTGAGGGTGACAGTCCCGTCATAGCCCACATTGGTGACTGCCAGGCTGCTTGCTGCTCGGACGTCAACGGTCGGAGGACCCGTATAGGGGATGTCTTGTGACACGTATGCCGTGTAGGTCCGACTGGTGCCAGTTGCCGGCTGCCCACTCCCCGTGCAGGTGGTCGGACCGCCATAGGGATAGCAGGACGCAACTCGATTTCCGAGATCGTCGTAAATCGTGAGGAAGTATGGCGACGGCAACGGCTCACTCAACGTGGCAGTCAACGTTGCCGAGGGGTCGTTGGCGTTCACCGTCGTGCGATCCGCAGTCAGGCTGACGGTCCCGTCGTAGCCCACGTTGGTGACGGAAACGCTGCTCGTTGCACTGACGTCGACTTGGGGAGGTCCGCTAGCCGGAACGTCCTGTGCGACATAAGCGGTGTAGGTCCGCGCGGCTCCTATCGCTGGTTGCCCACTCCCGGTGCATGTAGTCGGAGCATCGGAGGAATTGCAGTAGGCAACCCGGTTCCCGAGATCGTCATAGATCGTGAGGAAATACGGCGACGGCAACGGCTTGCTCAAAGTCGCTGTCAGAGTGGCCGACGGGTCGTTCGCATCGACGGTCGCGCGATCCGCAGTCAGGCTGACACTGCCGTCGTAGCCAATGTTCGCCACGGCCACTCCGCCGCTGGTTGCTCGCACTGCCACCTGCGGCGGTCCGGGACTTGGGAGGTCCTGCGAGACGTAGGCCGTATATGTCCTGGTGGCACCGATCGCAGGCTGGCCGCCGCCCGAACACGTCGATATCGGACCGCCAAAGGCATTACAGGAGGCGACCCGAACGCCAGTGTCGTCGTAAATAGAAATGTAGTACGGCACTGACAAGTCGGTTGACAAGGTTGCCGTCAATGTTGCTGACGGATCGTTGGCATCTACCGACGTTCGGTCAGCAACAAGGGTGACCGAACCTGTCCAATCAGTCGGAGGCGGGTCATCTGCCATGGCAGCTACCGGAGTGCCGGCAATCACAAGAGCCATCACAAGACCGATTACAGCCATTCCGGACAACACCCGACGACGAAAAAGACGCACCAGATCTCCCAGATCCGAGCCGCCCACCGCGCCGACTCATCGCATCCCGATCAAACTTCGTTGCCCGATTCAAGACGATTCTGGCGGACCCGCCGTGGGACGTGCAGCAGAAGGGGGCGCTCGGCGCGCAGTCGCATTACAAGCTGATGACCGTCGACCGGATCAAAGCTTTTCCGGTCGGCGAGCTGGCGGCACCCGACGCCCACTTGTGGCTGTGGGTCACTAATGCCACCCTGCGCGCCGGGTTCGACGTGATGGAGGCCTGGGGATTCACCCCGCGCTCGCCGCTGACCTGGGTGAAGCCGCGGCTTGGTCTTGGTGAGTACCTGCGTAACGCCACCGAACACCTCATCCTCGGCACCCGCGGCAGCGCCCCGGTGAAGTACAAGGCCCAGCCGACCTGGATGTTCGCGCCGCTACAGGCGCATTCCCACAAGCCGGAGGAGCAGTACGCGGTAATCGAGCGGATCAGCGACGGTCCGTTCCTCGAACTGTTCGCCCGGCGCCGGCCACCGTCCAGCGCCGACTGGAGCGTCTGGGGCAACGAGATCGACTCCGACATTTCGATCCCGGGCTACCCGGTCCCCTCGACAAACAGCACCGCGATCCCGGCACGGGAGGTACCCATGCCAAGGCGTAGAACCCGCAAGACCAACCGGCGGCCGCAGGAAGAACGGATGCTGCGAGCCCGCAGCATCCGGCGAGGCACCCCCGACGAGAAGAAGCTCGCCCGGGCGTTCATCGGGCTGGCCCTCGCCCGCGCGGAGGCCGAAGCGCAGGCCCAGGCCGAGAAAGAAATCGCCGACCGAGCCAAACCCGCCGTAGACCGTGACACCGGGGGTGACGAACTCACAGGGGACGACCATGTCGGCGCCTAAACCACGGTTCGGGCAGCCACGCTCACGTAGTCCCGGCGCGGGTTGGGTGTTCTCCCGGTTGCATCTGCCCCGGCCGCTGGAAGTCGATCAGGTCGACGCGACCCTGCTGCGGCTCGCTTCCGATCGAGCCGGACCTCCCCTGATCTTCGAAGCCCGCGCCGAACACGGCCAGCTCGTCCAGCACCTGGTCGGCACACCCGTCGAGCACGTCGTCTGGGTCCAACGAACTCTGCGGCATCTGCTCGCCGGCCTCGACATCGACGCCATGAAGGAACCGCGTCATCCCGTACAGCGGTCGGTGCGGCTGCGGATCCGTCCGCGCGCTTTCGCGCTGTCGACGGACCGCGCCGAAGTCACCGCGCTGACGCTGCTCTCGGCACTCGACGCCCGGCTAGAGAAGGACGAGCGGCTGGTGGTGCAGCTCGTGTTCGGCCACCGGCTCATGCCAAAGCACCTGCCGAAGCAGTTGCCGGACCCGACGCAACCGTGGTGGCAACTGCTCACCCAAGGGCAAATGTCGGCCACCCAGCCATTGCGCGACCAGATCGACACCCGCTCCGGTCAACATGGCGTGGCGGCGACCATCCGCATCGGGGTATCCGCGAACACGCCGGAACGTCGCCAACAGCTCATCATCGGTGTGCTGGGCGCGCTGTCGACGGCCGAAGGCCGCGGCACCTACATGGACCTCACCTTCGAACCAGCGGCCCGACTCAACCAGCCGCGGTTACCGTGGCGCTGGCCACTGCGACTCGGCGCCACAGAACTGACTGGACTGCTCGGCTGGCCCCTCGGCGACCGTGAGCTTCCCGGTGTCGCGCCACTGCATCCCCGGCCGATGCGGGTGCCGGCAGCGGTGAACCGGACCGAGCGGATCTTCGCTGTGCCCGGCGCACCGGGCCCGTCGGCACCTGTTGGCATCGCCGCCCGGGACCTCACCGCGCACCTGCTGGCGATCGGGCCCACTGGCGTCGGAAAGTCAACGGCCCTGCTGCATCTCATCAAGGCGGACATCGACGCGGGTCGGCCGGTGCTGGTGATCGACCCCAAGTGGCAACTCATCCGCGACATCATCGAGCGGGCGATCCCGCCGGAGCGGATCGACGATGTGGTCATCATCGATCCCGCCGAGGCCGCCACCACTGGACGGGTCGTCGGGTTCAACCCTCTGAACGTCGGCGACCGTGATCCCGATGTCGTCATCGACGGTCTCGTGGCCGTGCTGAAGGCGGTGTTCCACGACGGTTGGGGACCAAGGACCGAAGACGTCGTCCACTCCGGACTTCTCACGCTCGCCCGCGTCGGCACTCACCGGAAAACTCCATTCACGCTGATGGACTTACCGCGGCTGCTGACCGACGACAAATTCCGCACCTCTGTAATCGGCGACGTCATCGACGATCCCGGGCTCGGCTCGTTCTGGTCCTGGTACCTGGCCCTCTCCCCCGCCGCCCAAGCCCAGGCGATCGCCGCGCCGCTGAACAAGCTCCGCCAGTACCTGCTTAGGCCGAGCCTGCGCGCGATCCTGGGCCAGGCCGATCCGGACTTCAGGCTTAGGGACGTCTTCAAGGCCAACAAGATCGTCCTTGTGCCGTTGAATGAGGCACTCATCGGGCCAATCACTGCCCAGCTGCTCGGCTCGCTCATCGTCGCCGAAACCTGGTCCGCAACGCTGGAACGCGCCAAAGAATCAGACCCGGCGAGCAAGCCCGCGACCGTGGTGATCGATGAAGTCCAGCAGTACTTGAATTTGCCCACTTCTATCGACGACGCCCTCAACCGCAGCCGCTCCCTCGGCGTCGGCTGGCACCTCGCCCACCAATTCCGAGCCCAGCTCCCGGCTGCGGTCCGGGCAGCGGTCGACTCGAACGCCAAGTCGAAGATCGTGTTCCAGCCGCTCGACCCCGACGATGCGCACGCCATGGCCAAACAGGCGCCCGATCTCCAGGCGGTCGACTTCCTCAGCCTCGGCCAATATCAGGCATACGTGAACCTGACGGCCGGCGGCGCTCCAGCCGGTTGGGCGCTGGTGCGCACCCTCCCGCCGCCACCGCCGACCGGCCTCGGGAACCTCATTCTGACCCGCAGCCGCGACCGCTACGCCGCGACCATCACCCCGGAGACGCCGCCCCGGCAGCAACCCCCGGCCGGACCGGACGACGACGGAGACGAGCAGCTAGGACGCAAACGGAGACAGCCATGACGAACTATCTCCAACTCTTCCGACCAATCCCGCAGAAACCGGTCCGACCAACGGGCCAAATTCCCCTAGTTCTCGAAGTCCTGCCGCCCGTCGTGTCGCGACCCTCAACTCCGCCGATGCTTGGCCGGTCGTTGGCCGTCTTCCGCCTTTGGCGGGAGGGGACTGACCCCGCGTCGCGGGGTTGCAGCGGGGGCACACGCGCAGCAGCGTGTGTCGGGGTAAGGGCATGACCCGCTCCGATCTCGCCAAGCTCAGAGAGCGGGTGACCGACCGTGACTTGGCGGTGCTGCAAGATGTCGCGAAGTTCCGGCTCCTAACGACCAGGCAGGTCCAACGCCTGCACTTCGACCCCGCCCACGCCACGCCGGTTGCGGCGGCGCGAGCCTGCAACCGCACACTCGCCCGTCTCCGAAACGATGGCGTCCTCCGGCCGCTCAAGCGTCGCATCGGCGGCGTGCGGGCGGGCTCAGCCGGCTACGTCTGGTACGTCGGCCCCAGCGGCGAACGGCTCCTGCGGACGCTCGACGCAGCGGCAACTGCGGAACGCCACAACTACAAAGAACCGTCCCGGCATTTCGTCGACCACACGCTGGCGATCGCCGAACTGGCCGTTCAAACGATCGAGGCGGAACGCGCAGGCGAGCTTGAGGTGCTTGAGCTGCAGACGGAACCGGCCAGCTGGCAACAGTCGCTGTCGCGCTTCGGGACCGTTCAGACGCTCAAGCCGGACCTCCGGCTGGTCGTCGCGGGCGGCGGCTATGAACACCACTGGTTCGTCGAAGCCGACATGGCCACCGAACACCTGCCGGTCATCCTGCGACAATGCGGCGCCTACGAAGCGTTCCGGGTGACAGGCCGCTACCAGGCCGCACACGGCCTTTTCCCGGCCGTTCTGTGGGTGGCGCCGACTCGGGCCCGTGCCGCGGCTATCCGGGCCGCTGTGGCCGTTACCGGTGGCACCGGGAAAGGGCTGTTTCAAGCCTGCACCGTTGAGGACTATCTGACCATCGTCGCCGACCGGGGAAGGGAGGGGAAATGAGCAGGGTTGCAGCGGATTTAGCAGACCACTGACACCATAGCGAAGCCATCGGACAATCAGCAGCCATTTCGCTGAAACTACTTGGATCGTAGTTCAGTTATCGCGTCTGGCGTTTCTTCGCGCGGATTTCCACAAGCGGGCCGTTGACTCAGCCTCAGCTGCATCCACCACTTGGTCGACCATTTCATAGACCGCATCACCCCACCGCAGTAGATCGAAAGCCCCCAGCAGCACAGTCGGCGGATAGCGACGAAACTCTTTTAACCGGTCCTCACGTGTGCTGTACGCCGATGGGCTCCCAAGCAAGACAGCCTCTAAGCTCTCGGATCCTTCCTCGGTTACCACTTCGTCTAGATAAGAAAAGGCTTTCGGCCATAATGAATCAGTCCAGCGAACCTCGCCCGCAATTAGTTTATGTAGTGGCGTGGAGCTGTTTAATTCAGTCATCATTATTAGATATGCTCCTGTCGCGTCGAAAAGTCAAGTCGTATCACCGAATCTGACCCGTCAGCCCCCGGAGCAAATGCTCACATTGGGCTGGACTTATTTGTTGAAGAGAGCAAAAATCAGATCGCTTTAACGAAAGGAGGCAACTATTACTACAACCAATACCAACACGGTCGAGGCAGTTCCGTCTAAGACCGCCATCAGCTACCTACGCGTTTCGACCGCCGACCAAGCCACGCGCGGGGGACGCGACGAAGGTTTCTCCATCCCTGCGCAGCGCGACGCCAACGCTCGGAAAGCCACAACGCTGGACGCCACAGTTGTGGCGGAGTTCGTGGATGCCGGCGAATCCGGCACGTCAGCAACAAAGCGGCCCGAACTGCAACGAATGCTTGCCTTTGTCCGGGAAAACCAGGTCGACTTCTGCATCGTGCACAAGCTCGACCGGCTCGCCCGCTCCCGCGCCGACGACGTGGCGATCCACTTCGCCCTCAAGCAAGCCGGCGTCACTCTGGTGTCCACCAGCGAGAACATCGACGAGACCCCGTCCGGCATGCTGATGCACGGCATCATGTCGAGCATCGCGGAGTTCTACTCCCGCAACCTCGCCAACGAGGTCACAAAAGGGCTGGTTCAGAAAGCCAGTACCGGCGGCACCGTCAGCCGGGCGCCGCTCGGCTACAAGAACGTTCACGTCACCGACGGGCTCGGCCGCGTCAATCGCACCGTCGAGATCGACGCCGAGCGGGCGCATCTGATTACTTGGGCGTTCTACCGCTACGCCGAAGGCGACTGCTCACTGTCGATCCTGCTCGAACAACTCACCGACCGAGGCCTGGCAACCCGGGCAACGCCAAAGTGGCCAAGCAGACCACTTTCGATTCCGGCCTTGCACAAGCTGCTACACAACCCCTACTACCAGGGCGAGATCCGTTACCGCGGCGTCCGCTACCCCGGCACCCACGAGCCCCTCGTCGACCCACAGGCGTGGCAGCAAGTCCAAGACCTCATGGCAGCGAACAACAACGCCGCTGTCTTCGAGCGCCGAAACCTGTGCTACCTACGCGGCAGTCTCTACTGCGGCAGCTGCGGTTCCCGGCTCATGGTCATCTACGCCAAGAACCGCTGGGGCAACACCTACACCTACATGACCTGCTCCGGCCGCAAGCGCCGTACCACGGGCTGTGAGCGCCAGGCGATGCCACTGGGCCTGATCGAAGAACTCATCGAGGACGAATACCGAACCATCGCGCTTTCCCCTGACCTGCGCGGCAGCATCGAAGAGCTCGTTCTCGAAGACTTCGACGCACTGCAGGCCAGCTCACAGGCTGAGCGGCGCGAGATGGAGAAGCAGCGCATCGACCTCACGGCTCAGCGGCAAAAACTACTCAGCGCCCACTACGCCGGTGCGATCCCGCTCGACTTACTGAAGACCGAGCAAGACCGAATATGCAGCCAACTCGGACGCATCCAAGAACAACTTGCGATGACGGACGCCAACTACGAACAGGCACGAACTACTCTCGCCGACACCCTTGACATGACCCGCGACTGCTACACCGCCTATCTGGAAGCCAACGAAAACACCCGACGGCTGTTCAACCAGGCGTTCTTCAGCAAGATCTACATCGACGAAGATGACGAAACGCGGGAACGCACCGTCAGAGTGGACTACAACCAGCCCTTCGACGACCTCCTCAACCGCCTCGTCCCCGCCAAGGTCCACCACACCCTGCAAGCCCACCCCGACAGAAAGCAAAACGCCCGCCAGGCGAACCTGGCGGGCGATAGTACGAACTTGCTCGGCGTTGCCGAGGGGCAGGGTTGCCCTCCGAGCACTTTGGTGGAGGTGGCGGGAATCGAACCCGCGTCCTACGGCACCGACACAGGGCTTCTCCGGGCGCATCCTGATTTACGGCCTCGGCCCCACCGATCACTCAGGCCAGTCGGTGGTTGCCCAGTCGCTGTTTGATTTTCCGACAACCCCCGCGACCGGGGTTGAAGGTGATCCTCCTAGCGACGCCAGGTCTAGGCCGGAGGAACTCCTAGGCTGACGGCTTAACTACTCGCCTCAGGCGGCGAGAGCGTAAGCAGACTGCGTTTTGTTGGCAGTTATTTCTTTGAACGGATCGTTTACGAGATAACCGTTCATCCTCGGCCCGCTTCACCTGCCCCGACAACCGAAGTCGAAGCCAGTCACCCCCGCGTAGTAGTTGCTGCCCGTTTTCGGGCAACTCCCAGCACAACGCTGGGAGCGCGTTCCATCTTCCCAGCTCATACACGTGTCGTCCAGCGACTAACGGCCCTTGAGCGCGTTACACCAGCCCAGCGACGGTCGCGGCGACCAGTCCGCCGAGCTCCCAGCAATCCTCGCGGGCCTGCTTGGTGATCGGGCCGACGACGGTCAGCGGAGGTCGGACGGCTGACCAGCGCAGTCCGGTGACGATGCCTTCGATGCCGCGGATGGCACCCGACGTGTCGCTGCCCCCGTGGACGTAGACGCCGTACGGGCGACCAACGGTGGCGTCCAGGCAGGGGTAGTAGATCTGGTCGAAGAAATGCTTGAGCGCGCCGCTCATGTACCCGATGTTTGCGGGCGTCCCCAGCAGATAGCCGTCGGCTTCCAGCACGTCGGCCGCGCCGCAGGTGAGGGCCGGCCGTACTACAAGTTCCACGCCCTCGACCTCGCCGACCCCGCGGCGCGCTTCCTCCAGGAGCTCCTGCATCGTCGGCGACGGAGTGTGGTGAACCAGTAGCACCCGCACGTCAGGCCGTGATCCCCAGCATCGCCGCCGGAGCGGTCCACAGCACCGTGGACAACCACTCATCCCCTAGGTCGAGTCGTACCAAAGAGTCCAATTGATGCTCGTACGTATGGGGAATCGTCGGAAAATCGCTGCCCAGCACCACCCGGCCGGCAAGCCCGAGATCGCGAAGCTCAGGCAGCCGGTCGGCCGGGAACGGCATCGTCTCCTCGACGAAATCGGTGAAGGCCATCGTCGTGTCCAGCACGACCGATTCGTAGGTGGCCGCCAGATCCAGGAAATCGGCGTAGCGCGGCATCCCGGCATGAGCGACGACCAGTCGCAGCCGCGGATGGCGGGCCATCACCGCACCCATGGGCCCCACCCCCGTATGTGCCCCGGGGATCGGGCCATCGCCGCAGTGCGTCACAACCGGAACTTGAGCGTCGGCGAGCATTCCCCACACGCCATCCAGCAGCGGGTCGGTGGGGTCATATCCGCCAACCTGCAGGTGCGACTTGAAGATCCGCGCGCCGCCATCCAGCGCCCGGCTCACATAGCCGACGGCATCGGGTTCGGGAAAGAAGGTGGCCGACGGAACGACCTCGGGGGTTGCCGCCGCGTAGTCCAGGGCCCACCCGTTGAGCCACTCCGCCATGTCGGCCTTGTGCGGATACACCAGCCCCGGATAGGCCCGCACTCCCAGTGCCTGCAGCCTTTCCCGGCGTTGCTCGAGCGGCCACGCGTATTCGATGGGCCAGGCCCGGCCATAGTTCTGCCCGGCGTTGCCGAAGTAGGCCCAGACCTTGCGCTCGACGTTGGGCGGCAGCACGTGGATGTGCACATCGGCGAGCCCTGGCAGACCCAGCTCTTCCCAGACGATCACGTCGCGGCCTCCAGCGCCACCGGGCGGCGGGTTTGTATCCAGCGCAGCAGGATGGGGGCGATCAACAGGGCGGCCGCATCGAAGAAGCAGTAGCCACCCGCCGCGCCCGAGGGCGGATTCCCGGTCGCGAGCCAGTGGAACACAGGATTGTGCGGCTGCCAGCGCCAGGTGCCCATCGACGTGCCCAGGATCTCCAGGTAGGTCACGACAAGAAATGCCGCCGCGTAGACCCGCTTGTCGCGACCCCGCCAGAGCCACCAGAGCAGGCAGCCGGCCCACAACGCTCCGAGCAGGTCGAGCTGCGGAGAAAACGCCAGCCCCCAGATTGCATACGCGGTCACTCCGGCTGCGGCGGCCGGCACCGACCAGCGTGGAGCATTCCGGCCGATGACGACCGCTGCCAGATAGACAAGCCCGTGACCTGGGGGAACGAAGCTCGGCACCTTGTCAAAGAAGCCGAGCCCGGCCCCGTGCATCCGGTAGATGTAGACGTGGAGATAGCCCGAAAACGTGTATTCGATGAGCGTCGCGTAGACGACCACGACGCCCACGGACAGCCGGGTCAAAGCGTCTTCGCGCCAGAGCAGAAACGCGAGAAGCGCCCACGAAGCGAGTCCGAGCAGCCGCTGCTGATCGAGCGATGCGCCCCGGTCAAGAAGCAGCACGGCCGGGATCCAGGCGATGACCGCAAGGGCGGGCACCTACTAGTCCCGCATGCCCTTGCGCTGCCTACCGAGCGCTCGCTCGATCTCACGTGAGGCATCGCGGGTGGCCAGATCCTGACGGTGGTCGTAGGCCTTCTTGCCTTTGGCGAGAGCAATCTCGACTTTGGCCCGGCCGTCTTTGAAGTAGAGCTGCAGCGGGATGATCGTCAGCCCGCTCTCCTTCGTCTTGCCGATGAGCTTCTCGATCTCGTCACGGTGCAGCAGCAGCTTGCGCTTGCGCCGCGGCTCATGGTTTGTCCAGGTGGCCTGGGTGTATTCCGGGATGTGCAGGCCGACGAGCCAGGCTTCCCCGTCGTCGATCGTCGCGTACGCGTCAGCGAGCGTGGCACGCCCGGCCCTCAGCGATTTGACTTCAGTCCCACCAAGGACCAGACCGGCCTCGTAGGTATCAAGAATCGAATAGTCGTGGCGTGCCCGCCGGTTCTGCGCGATGACCTTGCGGCCGCTCTCCTTGGGCACCTACCAAGTTTACGGGGCGTTTACGGGGCTCACTGGCGACGCCGGCGACCGCCGCCGGGCGCCACCGCAGGCCCACTACCTGCCTCCGCGGACGACGAGGAGACGGGCTCCGGAGAGGTCCGGGGCGCAGGCACGCTGCCGCCCCCGCCCGACAGTCGCAGCTGCCGTGACGGCCGCTTGGGCTCGGCGGCTCGAACATGCCGTCGCAGGGCAACGAACGCCATGAGGGCCGAGGCCCCGACACCCGCGAGGATGACGTATCCGATGACAGCCCACACGTCTCCATGACTCAGGACAGGGGTGAACTGTTGATGGCTGAATCGGTGGTCGATCAGGGCGATCCGCAGACCGAAGATGGTGGCGCCGGCCAGCAACCCGCCGGCCAGTCCGGCCAGTGCGCTCTCCAGGATGAAGGGCAACTGGATGTGGATCCGAGTCGCTCCCACCAGCCTCATGATCGAGGTTTCACGGCGCCGGCTGTACGCCGACATCCGGATGGTGTTGTAGAGCAGCACCAGAGTGGCGAAACCCTGCACTCCGGCGAGGATGTACGCCGCGAGCTGGAAGCCGTGAAGGAAACGGAAGAAGCCTTTCAGCCGGCCGCGCCAGTCCTGCACCGCATCGACACCGGGCATATGCGCGTACTCAGCAGAAGCCGCCGTGAACTGCTGCGGATTGACGAGCTTCACGTGGTAGGACGCCGGCAGCAGATCTGACGTCACACCCTGCGTCAGAGCAGGCGAATCCTTGTACAGCTGCTTGAATTCGGCGAACGCCTGGTCCTTGCTCTCGTACGTGGCCTTGGTGACCAGCGGGTCCTTGGCGAGCTTGGTCTGGATCGCCGCGTCTTGACTCTGGGTGATCCCGTCACTGAGGTAGATCGTGAGCTCGACCCGGCCGAAAAGATGCTTGCTCGTGATGTCGACCTGACGGTTGAGCAGCAGACCGCATCCGAAGAGGGTCAGCGAGACCGCGCTGCACAGGATCACGGCGATCGTCATGGCGAGATTGCGGCGCAGTCCCTTGACGGCGTCGCGAAGGATCGGAAGGGCGCGCGTCATGCCGGGTTTCCGACCGTGACGGCGGAGCCGCTGCCATACACGCCGCGCTGCTGGTCGCGCACGAGCAGACCGGAGTCGAGTTCGATGACCCGACGACGCATCGCGTCGACCACCTCAGCGTTATGGGTGGCCATGACGACGGTCGTGCCGGCCCGGTTGATCCGGTCGAGCAGGCGCATGATCCCCACCGAAGTCGCGGGGTCGAGGTTGCCGGTCGGCTCGTCGCACAGCAGCATGACGGGCCGGTTGATGAACGCCCGGGCGATGGCCACCCGCTGCTGCTCGCCGCCGGACAGCTCGCCGGGCATGCGGTCGCCTTTGCCGGTGAGGCCCACGAGTTCGAGCACTTCCGGTACGACCTTGCGGGTCGAGGCCACTGAACGGCCGATGGCCTCGCAGGCAAAGGCGATGTTGGCGGTGACGTTGCGGTCTTGGAGCAGCCGGAAATCCTGGAAAACACACCCGATCTGGCGGCGCAGCGATGGCACCTTCCAGGTCGACATCCGCGTGATGTCACGGCCGGCGATCAGCACGGTGCCGCTCGTCGGCAGCTCCTCGCGCAGCAGAAGGCGCAGAAAGGTCGATTTCCCGGAGCCCGACGTGCCGACGAGGAAGGCGAATTCACCGCGCGCGATCTCTACGCTGACATTTTGGAGGGCCGGTTTGGGGTTGGAAGGGTAGATCTTCGTGACGGCGTTCAGCTGGATCAATTGGTGGCCTCGACTAGTCGGCGGCAGCTGGGACAAACTCGCGTGCGCGTAACGGACACTTCGGGCTGGGGCATGAGCCTAAGTGCGCTCCTTCTCGTATCGGCGGCAACGCGCCGACCCGCAGGCCTGTCCGGCGATACCCCAGCAGCTGCACCCGAATGGGCTAATAAACGTTGGAAGATGGTGTGAAGATCCGCTGGTCGCGGCGCAGCGGTGGTGTTAGAAGGCGGACGGGCATACGCTAAGTGGACGAAGATCCCACAGTTGTCGATTTCGCGTTACGGAGGTGGGATGCATGCGCAGTGATGAGGTCGCCTGCGCCCACTGCGGGGGCATCGTGGCAAACGGCGGTTGCCGGGTCTGCCGCGTCACGCGCGAGGAGCTGGATCGCCAGCGCTTCGCGATACCGGCTCCGCTGCTCGCCTTCCTGGCCCTGCTGATCACTTTCCTGCTCGTGGTCGTCGCGCACCACGCCGGCTAGCTTTCGTTGGCCCTTCTCCAGCGAATCTCCGCGTCGAGAAACGCGTCAATGTCGCCGTCGAGCACCGCACCGGTATTGCCGGTCTCTTCCTCGGTACGCAGGTCCTTCACCATCTGGTACGGGTGCAGCACGTAATTGCGGATCTGCGATCCGAAGCTCACGTCCTGCGGTCCGCCGGTGAGACGGGCCCGCTCAGTCGCCTCATCTTGGCGACGACGCTCCAGTAGCTTGCCGGCGAGCACCTGCATCGCGGCTGCCTTGTTCTGCAGCTGTGAGCGCTCGTTTTGGCAGGTCACGACGATATTCGTCGGCAGGTGCGTGATGCGTACCGCGGAGTCAGTCGTGTTGACGCCCTGCCCACCGGGCCCGGAGCTGCGGAAGATGTCGATCCGCAGATCCTTCTCGTCGATGTCGACCTCGTCCGGACTTTCCACGACGGGTGTGACCTCCACCCCGGCGAAGGAGGTCTGGCGGCGCGACTGGTTGTCGAACGGGCTGATGCGCACCAGCCGGTGGACCCCGTGTTCGCTGCGCAGCGTGCCATAGGCGAACGGCGCCGCGATCTTGAAGGTCGCGCTCTTGAGACCCGCTTCTTCGGCGTAGGAGGTGTCGAGCACTTCGGTCGCCCAGCCGTGACGCTCAGCCCAGCGCAGATACATGCGCAACAGCATCTCGGTCCAGTCAGCCGCATCGACCCCGCCGGCCCCGGCCGACAGCTGCATGATCGCCTCGCGCGGGTCGTACTCCCCCGAAAGCAGCGTGCGGACCTCGAGCGACTCCACCTCTTTCATCAGGACGGGAAGCGAAGCCTCGGCTTCCAGGATGAGATCGGGATCGTCGAGCTCTACCGCGGCGATGGCGTCATCGAGCCGGCTGCGCAGGCCTTCGACGCGGGACAAATCCGCCCGCACCCGCGACAGCGCACTGGTGACCTTCTGGGCCCGGGCCTGATCGCTCCAGAGGTCAGGGTCGGACGCCCGCTCCTCGAGCTTGGCCAGCTGGGCGTGCAGTCCGGGCACATCCAGCACTTTTTCGATGCCGGCGAGGGTCGCGTCGAGCGTTTTCAGCTCCTCGGACAGCTCGGCAGGCACGCTGGCGAGCGTACCGGGTCAGCTCTTTATGTCCTTGCTGGTGAAGTACGCCCACGCCGCGCCGAGCAGCACCGCCACGTAGACCGCCTGCAGGAGCACACCTCGTTCGACGTCTCGCCACAGCACGGGATTTCGGAAAATGTCGACGAACTTGAGCCAGTAGTGCGTGGGCAGGTACGGCTGTGCGGCACCGGCGGCGTCGAGCGCGTCGAGCGTTGTGGACGCCACCAGGACCGCGAAACCTCCCAGCGCTGCGCCCAGCGGGTTCTCCACGATGCTCGACAGCAGGAGCGCGAAGGCGGCCACTCCGAGCATCGAGATGCCCACGTAGAGCATCGAGATGATGATCCGGACCGCTGTCTGTGAGGGGGTGAGCGGCTCTCCGCCGGAGACGGTGGTGATCGACCCCGAACTGTGAAAAAGCAGCACCCCGGCGATGTAGCCGGTGAGCGCCACCGTGATGACGGCGATCAGCACGTAGACGAGGATCGAGACGAGCTTGGCGGTCAGCAGCCTGCTGCGGCTGACCGGCCGGGTGAGCAGGTAGCGAAGGGTGCCGGCGTTCGCCTCTCCGGCGATCGAATCGCCGGCCACCACCAGCACGCACAGCGGCAGCAGCGGCACCAGATCGACCGCCAGAGCCGCGGCGGCCATGAGCGTGCCGTTGCCCAGCACCTGCGAGAGCAAGGCCGGGGTCGACGGGTCACCGGGCTGCGGTGCGATCTTCGTGACGGCCAGGAAGATGGCCGCCGTCAGCGGTAAGGCCACCAGGATGCCAAGCGATATCCACGTCCGCGGCCGGCGCAGCAGCAGCTTCAGCTCAACTCGGATCATGAGTAGGCGCTCGCCTGGGTGGTCTCCAGGAAGACGTCCTCAAGCGTGCGGCGCTCCACATGCAGTTCGCTGACCCGGATGCCCTGACTGACCAGCGACGCGTTGAGGTCGGCGGGCTCCCCACTGCGGACGGTCAGCCATTCGCCGTTCGCCTCGACGACGGCGTCCCCTAAGAAGGTGGCCGCCTGCCCTCGATCCGGCGTCCGAACACGAACCTGACCGGTGGCTTGCTGCAGCTCGTGCAGATCGTCCTGCACCATCATCCGGCCGTTGCTGATCATGCCCACCCGGGTGCAGAGCGCCTCGATCTCGACCAGCAGGTGTGAGGACAAGAAAATCGTCGTGCCGGCGGCGTTCAGCTCGATGAGCAGCTCGCGGATCTCCAGGATTCCCTGCGGGTCCAGGCCATTGGTCGGCTCATCGAGGACCAGCAGGTCCGGCTTGCGCAGCATCGCCCCGGCGAGCCCCAGCCGTTGCTTCATACCCAGCGAGTACGCCTTGACGGGCCGGTCGTCGACGGCCTTCATCCCCACCCGCTCAAGCGCTTCACCCACCCGCCTCTTGCGATCGCCTCGACCTCCCCCTGGACCGGCGGCATCGCGAAGGATCAGGTTGCGCCGGCCCGACAGATGCGGCACGAAAGCGGGCGCCTCGATGATGGCGCCGATCTTTTGCAGCACGGCCTTGGACTGCTTGGGCATCGGTTCACCGAACACCTCGATCTTTCCGCTGGACGCGAAAACGAGGCCGAGCAGCATGCGCACCGTTGTCGATTTGCCCGAGCCGTTGGGACCGAGGAAGCCGTAGCGGTCGCCGGGACGCACGTCCAGAGCGAGGTCCTCAACCACGGTGATCTTGCCGTACCGCTTGGTCAGACCCTCCGTACGGATCACGGGCTGTGCCTGGGGTTGAAGGTCGCCTGCAGGTCCTGCGGCGGGTTTCGCACCAGATCCAGGGCCATGGCCTCGAGTTGATCACGCGTGACGGTCCCGAGCAGGACGTAACCGCGGTCGCGGGACGTAAAAACCAATCCGTTCAGCAGTGGCGCAGAGATGTAAGAACCCGTACCGAACTTGCCCTTGATCGGCGGGCGGGTCGGCGAATCGATCTGCTGACGCAGCGCCTGGCCCCCGAGCGAATCGATGGCGACCACGGCGACCAGCGACGCACCCCTTCCGTAGGTCGCGACCAGTGGCGCCGGAGGGCTGCGTTGGGGCAGTCGGGCAAGGGTTAGCAGGAAGCAGGTAACGCGACCGGTTGTCCTCGGGAGCGTTCGGCTCGGCGTTGATGATGGTGGCGGTGGGATCGTGGGTGGGATCGAA
Organism: uncultured Actinomycetota bacterium; assembly: GCA_963737695.1. Lineage (GTDB taxonomy): Bacteria > Actinomycetota > Actinomycetes > Frankiales > Frankiaceae > DATAZK01. Next base: position 268,860 of record CAVTTQ010000005.1, on the reverse strand, counting down.
ATGCAGCACGGACTTGCCCGGCGCCTTGAACCGGATGTCCAGGAAGGCCGTGCTGAAGGCCCGATGGGTAGAGCCGACCGGGAAGAGGTCAACGGCCAGCGGTAGGCCGGTGTCTTGATCGACCCACACTTTGACCAGGCCGATCAGGGAGACGGGATCATGGGGATCCCATTCCAGACCCAGCGCCTTGCGGCCGGCGATCCACCTCGCATCGATGGACTTCACTTGGCTGGCGCGGGCCTGCTCGAGCACCCGGCGCCCCAAATTGGGAGGTAGCGCGTCCTGCGGTCCTGGCAGCGGAATCTGAGGCGTGCTCACGATGAACTGCGCCAGCCGCTTGTCGGAGTCCCACTGCCAGACGCCGTCGTGCTGCTGGTAGACGTCGCTTTCAGCGATGGGAGTCACCCGGTCGACCCGGTAACTGGTGGGGCCGGCGTACCAGACGCGAAGCCGGTTAGTGCGAGAGATCAAATCGGTGACGTCGGTGCCTACCCCCAGATCGGGCACGGCCAGCTGACCGGTCGCCGAAGCGAGTCCGGTGTAAGGGATCTGGTCCGAGTCGCGTACACGGGCAAGCAGGCTCGCCACCGACTCACTCTTGGCGTCGACCGGAATAGCTCCGACCAGGGCCGGAAGGCTCGCCAGGAGGGCCACTACGACCACGATCGTGGAGTAGCGCCAGCGGGCACCAGGCCGGCTGAGCGGACCATCCGCCCACCATCGGCGCAGGCTCCGCCTTCCCCCGGTCATCCCGCCAGGCTAAGGCGCCTACCTGTCAGGCGCCGTCAGCCGAACGCCGAGTGGCTGGGAGTCGCATGTCAAAAGTCTGTCACTTCCTCCAGGAGCCGGCTGGCCAAAGCGGCGACCGGGGATCGCTCGGCACGGGTCAGCGTGACGTGACCGAACAGCGGGTGTCCGCGCAGTCCATCGACGACGGAAGCGATCCCGTCATGGCGTCCCACGTGCAGGTTGTCGCGTTGGGCGATGTCCCAGCAGCACACCGCCCGGCTGTCGGCAGCCAGCCGCGAGAGCGCCGCCAGCAAGACAGTGCGCTCGATGTTCTGCACCTCGTCGATGATCACCCAGGCACCGGTCAGGGTGCGACCGCGGATGTGCGTGAGCGGCGCGATCTCGATGAGGCCGCGGGCCTTGATCTCGGCGATGACTTCCCGGTGAGCGAATGATTCCAGGGCGTCCATGACCGCCAGCGCCCACGGCTCCATCTTCTCGTCCTGGCTGCCCGGCAGGTAGCCCAGATCCTGGCCTCCGACCGCGTACAAGGGTCGAAAAACGATGATCTTGCGGTGGGTCCTTCGCTCCAGCACGGCTTCCAGACCGGCGGCCAGGGCCAGCACCGTCTTGCCGGTGCCGGCCGGACCGCCGAGGCTGACGATGCCCACGCTGGGGTCAGCCAGCAGATCCAACGCGATGCGCTGCTCGGCGCTGCGGCCCGTCACCCCGAAAAGGGAGCGGTCGGGCGGAACCAGATGCACCCGCTTGTCAGCTCCCAGCCGAGCCAGCGCGCTCTGGCTTCCCGCCGACAGCACCAGACCGGTGTTGACCGGAAGGTCGCGTACTTCCTCCAGCTCGTCGGCGGCGTCCAGGCTGCGCTCGTCGAACAGGGAGTCCACGACGTGGCTCATGACCTCCAGCTCGACCAGCCCGCTCCACGTCGAGTCGACCGCGTGACGACGCCGGTAATCCTCGGCGGCGATGCCCGCCACCGAAGCGTTGAGTCGCAGCGGCAAGTCCTTGCTGACCAGCGCGACATCCAGGCCTTCGCCGGCGAGATTGGCAGCGACCGCAAGGATGCGGCAATCGTTCGTGTCCCGCCGCAGACCCGCCGGCAGCGCAGCCAGATCGCGGTGATTCATCTCGACCCGAAGCGTGCCTCCGGAGTCATTGACCGGGACCGGCTCGGTGAGCTGGCCATGCTCGACGCGTAAAGCCTCCAGTCGTTGCAGCACTTGGCGGGCTGCCCATCCGAGCTCGGGGTGGTTGCGCTTGGCTTCCAGCTCGCTGATGACGGGGAGTGGAAGGACGACGTCGTGCTCCTCGAATGCACGGAGGGCGGACGGGTCGGAGAGCAGCACGCTGGTGTCAAGCACAAAGGTGGTGGCGGTAGCAGCAGTCACGGATCGCCTTCTGGTCATGGGCCGGGATAGGACGCGTCTCTGCACTCCCGCCCGTGGCGGCGGCCGCGCGCGTGCAAGGCGACCTTGTCGAAGACGATCTCCCGGTGTGCCCACCGCCATCGACGTTAAGGCTGCGAGTGGTGATGGCGTGGAAGGCGCGCGTAAACCGCCCATGAACGTCATGTGACGAGCGGATAGTTTTCGCTGTGGACGTCGACTTCTTCGCCTCGTCGCCGATTGACGATCCACTGAGCTACCCCGGGCTGATCCCTTCCTTCTCCTACGTGCTGACAGGGCCGCGCTCCCTGGTCCGGGTCACGTCGGTGTCGTCGCTGGAGCTGGCGGGACGGCAGCCGGTGATCGCGGTGGGGTCGAACGCTGCTCCGGCGCAGCTGGCCCGCAAGTTCTCTCCGCTCGGCTCCCTGGGTTTCGGGGTGCCGGTGCTGCGGGCAGTCGCCCAAGGTTTGCGGATCCTGCCGTCGGCCCACCTCGGGGTTCACGGATACGTCGCGTCAGCCCCCGCTGCCGGGCCTGATGAGGCCGCCGTATTCGTGACGTTCCTGGACCCTGCTCAGCTGGTCCGCCTCGATGAGACGGAGCCGAACTATGTCCGCGTCGCCTGGGCCGGGGTTCGACTCGCGGAGACCGGCCAGTGGCTGGACGGATGTGACATCTACCTGTCCAGACACGGCGTGATCACCGACGAGCGAGTGCTGTCAGCCGGGCGGCTTCCTTCGCAGCCCGAGCTGCTGGCTCGCGTACTCGAGCTGCTTCCCGAGCTCGGTCGCCGCGGGGTGGCCTCGGTCGCTGACCTGGTGGCTGGGGTACGCGACAAGCAACTGGATCCTGCTTGGGTGACCGGGCTGATCAAGAGTCGCCTTGCCACCAGCCCGTCGTGACCGTGCAGGGCTGCCATCGCTCAGTGATCCCCGAGTCTCACGCTGGAGGCCCGGGAGGTGGCCGTGACCGTGACGGTCCCGATGCCGAGCACCCCCACGAACGGCAGCTTCACCTGTCGTCGCCCGGTGACGACGACGGTGTCGCCGCCCTCGCCGTGCTCGACTGATGACGTCAGACCCCGCACCGTTACCGCCGTAGCGGGCCACTGCGCTTTGAACTTCACCGAGCGGCAGCCGGGCACCCGCGCCATGTGCGTAGACCTCCGGTCCGCTGACCGACTGCGCCGCTGCCAGTGAGGCTCCATCAGCGTCGGCCGCGAGACTGCGGCGGGCGAGGAAGACCGCGGAGGCATCGACCACAACCACCACCAGCAGCAAGGCCACGACAACGCAGCCCAGGGTGAGCAGGAGGATGGTGCCTTCCTCGTCGCGACGTCTCAGCCGCTCTCTCATCCGCGGGCGGTCCTGAAGGTGTCGACGGACACCCCGTACTGACCGTTGACGGTGATCACACCGCCGAGCGGCAGCTCAGCCTCAGTCCGCACGCAGACCACGAATCGGGCGCCGGGGACGAGGCTCGCGGCTCCCCCGTCGCCGGCAGCCGAACACCCAGCACCGACCGCGGCATAGCGCACGGTCACGTCAGCAGAAACGCCTTGGCTGGTCAGCGCCAGCTTCGCGGCATACCCGGCGCGATAGCGGGCCATCGACGCGCTGGGCGCAGTAGCGTACGCGCGACCAGCTTCACGAGCGGCCTGGGTGACGGCGAAAGCAGCCCGCTGGACGGAAAAGACCGACAGCAACAGGTAAAGCAGCGGCAGCAGGAGCAGCAGCGCGACGCCGACGAACTCAATGAGCGCGCTGCCGTCTTCGTCCCTCACCCGCGCCGTCACTGGGCCAGTTCTTTCAGAGATCGGGCGGTGACAGAGACGTGCACCGAGCCCATCGGGACGAACGACAAATGCAGATCAGCGACGCAGGTGACCTCGGCAATAGGCACGCCGCCGGCTCCTGACGTCTGCCTGGCTGTGCACTTCAGATCGCGGCCGGCTCCAGCGACGCTGCGCCGAGCGAGTTCTTCGGCCACCGGCGCACCCGTCGCCACGGGCACGAACAGGGCAGCCGCATGACGCGCACCTTCAGCTGCGTCGGCCGCCAGCACGTTGCGTGCATGCAGCACCAACCCCACCTGGATCACCCCGAAGGCGACGAAGAGCAGCACTGCGCCGACGAGCACGAACTCGACGACCGCAGCGCCCTCCTCGTCGCGGCTCGGCGAGCGCCGGCTCAACCCGTTATCGAGCTGATGGCATGGGTGAATGCTGACGTCAGCTTCGGGGCGGCCACCGCCAGCAGCGCCACCACGAGGGCAGCCGTCATCACCGTGACGAGCACCCACCCGGGAACGTCGCCGCGATCATCCGAGCGGGCAAATACGCGTACGCGATATCGCAGCAAGCTGAGCAGAGCGAGCATTGTCAGTCCTTCGGGTTGGTGCTGCGGTTGCGGCTCAGGGGGTGACGAAAGTCAGCGACGTGAACGCCGGATAAGCAGCAAAAAGGACCGTGGTGGGCAAGACCAGGAAAACGACGGGGGTCAAGGTCGTGCTGTAACACTCTTAGGGTGACTCGACAGGCAGCGATCTATTGCCGGATCTCTCGTGACGCGGATGGGCTTGGGCTGGGCGTGGAGCGCCAGCGTGAGGACTGTCTTGGACTAGCCGCTCGGCTGGGCTGGCCGGTGGCGGAGATCTATACCGATAACGATCGGAGTGCCTACAGCGGCAAGCCGCGACCAGAATACGAGCGCATGCTCGAGGCGCTGGACGCCGGCCGGTTGGACGCGCTGCTCGTGTGGGACGTCGACCGACTCACTCGGACCCCCGTGGAACTCGAGCGGATCATTGAGATAGCGGAACGAAAGGGCATCCAGCTCGCCTCGGTGGGCGGCGACATCGACCTTGCCACAGTCCAGGGACGGCTCACGGCGCGGATCAAGGGGTCCGTGGCCCGCAGCGAGGTTGAGCAGCAGTCCAGACGGATCAAGCGGGCCTTCGACGCTCGAGCGGCCGAGGGGAAGCCGCACGGAAAAGTGCCCTTCGGGTGGAACCGGGTAGCTGGGCAGGATGTGCTGCAGCCGGATGAAGCCGCCGTGATTCGCCGCATCGCAAGCGGGATCATCGCCGGCGAATCGCTAGGGTCCATCACCTCCGATCTCAACAGGCAAGGACTGCCTTCCCCGCGCGGGCGAGACAAATGGGTCCCGGCAATGACCCGGCAGATCGCGCTCCGCGAACGCAACGTAGGGCTGCGGGTGCATCGTGGTCAGGTGATCGGTCCAGGCAACTGGGAGCCGATCTACGACCAAAAAGTCCACGATCGGGTAGTAGCCATCCTGCGAGACCCGGCACGTCGTACTTCGATGAGCGGAGCCCGGAAGTACTTGCTTTCGGGAATCGTGCGCTGCGGCGAATGCGAAGAACCGCTCAGGATTCTTGTGGCACATGGCACCAGGCCAGCGGCCTATGTCTGCCAGACAAACTTCTGCGTCCGGCGAAAGCAAACCGCAGTGGATCAGCTGGTTACCGAGCTCGTGGTGCGCCGCCTCACGATGGCAGACACGGCGCAGTTGCTAGCTGCCAGCGCCGGCAAGGACATTTCCCCCCTCATAGGCGAATCAACCGAGCTCCGAGCCAAATTGGACTTAGCAGCTGACCAGTTCGCGAACGATGAGATCGACGGCCCGCAGCTAGCGAGAATCACCTCACGCCTGCGCCCCCGGTTGACTGCCCTGCAGCTCGAAATCCGCTCCGCAACGTCAGCACCCGACCTCTCCGACTTGGCAGGACCAGAGGCTGCCCAGCTATGGGATGGCTTACCGCTGGACAGAAAGCGGGCCGTCATACGGCTACTGCTTGACATCCACGTGCTCAAGATCGGTAAGACTGGACGGGCTGCGTTTGACCCGAATGGAGTTCGTATCGAGTGGAGAAGCGAGGCCAACGAGCCAAGTTCACACTCGAGCTGACCGTCTGCAGTACTGCGCCTCAGAGATCAACCAATGGAGCAGCTCTCGGTTCCGCACCTGTGAGGCACAACCTGATCTATCCCCCATCTTCGAAGCAGTTGATCCCACTTTTGCTGTCTTTACGTTCCGTGGACGGAACACCAACTCCTATACCCATTACGCCGCTCCCCGTTGAGGACTCTTCATTCGTCGGTTCGGCTGGGCTGAGGGGGTCGGCTTACCTCGGTTCAGGTTCGACGTCTGGGCACGCCTTCGAAGACAGTGGGGTGGAGTCTCCGGGATGACTCCGAGTGGGGGTGGCAGGTAGAGGTTCGGCAGTCGTCCCGCTCCTCGGAGGAAGTCTGGCTTTCTTTGGTTCAACCAGTTGTCGGTGAGGAGATCCTTCATGAGCTTGGAGACGCTTGTCCGGCTGAGGCTGGTTGTCTTTGCCAATGTTGTAAGGCTTGGGTAGGCCTGTCCGTCTTTGTTCATGTAGTGGCAGACCGCGAGCAGCAACAGCTTGTGCTGGGAACAGAGATCAGAGTCCCAAGCCAGGTCGCGGAGTTGGTTGCGGTTCCACCGTTGCCTGCTCATGGTTTGAAGGGACGCAGCCGCCCCGCCTCTATGGCGCTGGACAGCGTGCTGTCAACTTCTTGGCCGCCAAGACCGGCTTCAATAGCAGCCGGCCGGAGAGCTTCCTTGATGGCGATGTCCGAAATGTCAGAGTGTCCGGAGAGGGTGAAGGCGCTGCGATTCAACGTCTGGTTCCTTGAGCCTGGTGGAGCTTGAAGAACTTTCGCGACTTCCCTTGCGAGCCTCCTATCTGTCGATGGGGTTAAGCCTGAAGGTTGATACGGGGGCTTGTTGGTGATGTTGGCGGCAGGAGCCCTGACATTGGGCTCATCATTCTTGGTGACGGCTGACAGCCAGGATGCCGGTAGGTCCGCGAGGTCTTCGATCCGCGGAATGCCCTGAAGTTGGTCACCATTGGGAGCTCTCCAGGCGTACTGCCGTTGCTCGGGATGACGGGAAGGCCAGCAGACCATGTAGCGGCAGCCGGCGTGCACGAGCTGAACGTCTGAGGTGACCCTCCCGTCCGGCTGGAGGGCTTTGAGTTCGCTGGCCCACCGGCCGCCCAAAGGCACCCGAAAGAGGTAGATGCCGCTGATCCCGTCGTCCCGGCTGGAGGACATGACTGTTGCCGGCAGCGGCCCGTAGTGCTCGAGAGATCTGGCTAGGGTGTCGGCGCCGCGCTTGCCGTCGTAGGCGTCGACGTCGATGCCGAGGAAGCCGTCCCGAAGCCTTAGGCAGACGTTGGAGTTGGCTCGGCGGCGGCGGCACCACTCCCGCGCCTTAGCAGGTGTCACCGCTTTGGCGTCCGCCCCGGTGTAACCCCTGGGCGGCGGACTCTTCCGCCGCGGCGGTAATGGAAGCGGGTAGGCAAACCGGGCCTCGAGGTAGTCCATGGCGGCTGAGGCGAAGATGGGCTCGGCGGACCGCAATGGGGAGACAGGCCGGCGCGGAGACTCAGCCATTGTCGGCTCCCGACCCGATGCCGCTGCGCAGCAGGACGGCAAGCCGGTCACGCTGCTCATCGGACAGCGGCGGTGCGGTGGACAGCACCGCGTCGATGAACTCGGCCATCCTCGCCTCAAGGGGCGCGGCAGTTTTCGGCTCAGAACCGGACTTGGCTGACGACTCAGATTGGGCTGCGTTCGGCTCGTTCGAACGCGGTCGCGACTGGGGCACGACACACCTCGGCTAGGAGATGGGCGTGCCCCAGGCGCGTGGGTGGCCGGACTGGCCGAGGCTGTTGACGACGTCCTGCTGCTATGTCGTTATCGCGGGACGATTCTAGCGAAGCTCCTCTTGGCCCGCGATCGTGGCTCCTGCTGAACCCCGATATCTGAGATGGGAATCGTCCGCACCTTATGCCCGCTCTTCTGCAGGCGCTTTCGCAACTTGGCGGCGCTGATGTGCCATACCGCAGTCTCGGGAGGGCACCTCATGCACACAGCGGATATGCCGTGGGAGGCATCCGTTAGCGACGCGGTCTCAACGTCCGTGTAGATGGTGTTGGAGTCGACGACCCCGAGTGGGTGCCATTTGGCACCGTGAGGGCAACGGATTCTCGCCCGTAGCTGGGATTTGTGGACGCTTCCCGGCGGCACCAACTCATCGCCGGCGGTTTTCGCAAAGCCTTTGGGCACGCGTGTTCTCCCTGAGTTTGAGCAGATTTGGGCAACAGGACGGGTGGCGCCAAGAGACGCCAAGAGACTCGGCGTCGCCCCCGTTCGACAGACCGGCACTCGCCAACATCCGGCGACTCAAGCCCGACGGAGCGGATTCAACCCGCAGTCTCGGGCTCCCGTCAAGCACCGGTTGCACCGCAGCGACGGCAGCCAGATTCTGGCCGTTAGCGATTGATGCGCCCCACGAAGGGCGCGTCCTTAGCACATGACCCAGAGGGCGTTGCGCCGCTGGACCTGGCCAAGACGAGCGGCTGAGCTCGACCACAAAAGGGGGCCGAAGAAGGTGATCCCCCTTCGCGCGACCGCTGTCAAGCGGAGGTTCGGCTTCGCGCTCTCAGCGACCGATTGGCGGGTCAGACGGGTACACCGACGGGGCGTCTCTAGCGCCTGGGTGGCCACGTCCGGCCGATGATGGCTTCAGATTTGGCCGCCTGAACACGCCGATCCAAGTTGGGGCTAGACAACCACCGCTATCTACGATTGAGTCCCTCTATCGACAGCTACCGCTGAGGCGGAGTCGACCAAGTCCCCGGGCCAAGGCTCCAGCCATCGGCCGTACCACCTTCCCGCGCAAGGGACAGCGCACCTTTTTGGGGAAGGCTGTCCGATGTCCGATGTCCGAGTGGATAACCTTGCCCGCGCGCATATCGCTAGCGCGATCAAGAACCTCAAGTCCGTACTTTGCTCGGGTTTGACACACGCACGTGCCGTCTCACGGAGCCGTCGGGACGTCGCTGAACTCACGCGAGAGCGCTGGCGTGTGTCGGTCAGCCTTTCACGGAGGCTTGCGGGGCCCGAACGCAGCGCGATCAGCTTCTGGGCGTGTGCCTGCAAGTCGCGATTGGGCGGCGGTCAGCACTATCCACGGACGCAGCGGTCAACGATGCCCCCGTGGACAGCCCGGAACCAGATCCGAATCGCGATCCCCATCCCGGAGGCGACCACGTGGCGTTGACTCCGGCGACTAGCAACGCTGTTGAACCCTGACCGACGCTTTTAGGGGGCGCAAGCGCCGCACGTAGCGGCTTAAATCTCTCCCCACAGCAACGGCGAGCATTACTCCAGTCTCGGCATCCCGGTGTCGTTCGCACGCACCTGACAACCCCGCCTCGGAGATTGGGCACGGCCTACTTGAGCATTCCAAGATTCGACCGACCACCAACACAATCAAGATTCTGGAGGAAGAACGTGGACATTAATAATTTCGATCTCGGCCCAGTGATCCTGCCCTATTTGACGCTCGGGGTGCGCGCAGATATCGCCAAATTCGATCCGGCAGGACCGATCTGGTGCGCTCATTGCGGGATTCAGAAAGAGTCGGACGAGCGGTGGGCAATTGTAGGTGGGTTTGACGCAGCGCGGGAATTAGTCATAGCTTATGCCCACCTCGCCTGCCGCGACCAGAAGGGCGAATGGCTCGATGCCGCCCAACTGCCGCTGAGCTTGGTTTCCAAGGCATGGCTGTTCGGGGATCGGCCAATTGCACCTCAGGCCATTCTCATTGTGCAGCCGAACCGGCCCGTCAGGCCGACCGACAGTTTCAGCGACGCTAATCTCCACGGGGAATACGTACCCTTGTTGGTCTCGCTGGGATTTCAGATCATGAAGACTGGTGACCCGGCCGAGATGTCACCTGTAATAGCTCGCCGCTGGAATCTCTACATAAGTCCTGATGCCCTCCATATCGGACATCCAGAACTCGGCCTGCTGTCTAAGATCCCTTTCGACACTGAAGGCCATCCATACAGTTCGGAATGGGCCTCCAAAGCGACAGCGGACGGCTACGTCCTTGTCATCACAGGGACTGAGCTGATCTTCGACGCCGATGAGTCGTCGTTGCGAGACGTCGACCTGGACACGGCCGGACTGGCTGGCCGCCTGGCAGCTGCGCTTGTCGCAGTCCGAGTGGTGACAGACAACGACCTGTAGCTGTGAGAACAGTTAGCCAAGCCCTAAGGGCTAATCACATTCCGGCTGCCCACGCGGCCCGTAGCACTGGACAGCGCTTTCCACACGTGTGGACAGGCAGCCCACACCGCTAAGCGACTCGCAACAGCGGCTTCTGATCCAAATGACGCCGATCGGCCTTACCAACGGCCCGAGGCACGCTCCTTGGTCGGAGCACCGGAATAGACACGACAAGTTTCGGCCAAGGTTGGCCGTTGAGAAAGGGAACAGAAATGCTAATTGGAGAGTTCGACGTGAGTCCGGAACTCGCATCGACCCTTGGCGAGCAGGCGATCGACTTCATAAGAATGACTGACCCGCTAATGGAACTGCAATGCCAATTCTGCGGCGGGGTCAAGCCCGGTGGGTCGTCCGAGCGCATGGCGATCGTCGCTGGGACTGGTTCCGATAGAGTCCCCATCACAGGATTTGCCCATGTTCGTTGCCGCGACGAGCACGGCGACGAGATCGTGCCGCGGGACAACTTTCAGGATGAGCGGACTCGGTTTCATGTTTGTCTAAAAACCCGAACCGTCCGGCCGCGGATCGGCATCTGCCTTGAGCCCTACACCACCAGCACCACCGCTGACGGGGAAGACGAGTACGTCGGCCAAATGCTGTCCCTCGGGTTTCAGCGCACGACAATGCCCCACCTCGACCTCATCGCCCCAAGCGTCGCACCACGCTGGACCATCGACATAGAACCCGGCAGGCTCGTCCTTCGTCATCCATGGCTCGGTGTGCTGTCAGACGTCAGACCAACCGAACCTGCCCAGACCAAATGGCTTGCCAGAGCGGCAGCCCAGTCCCACATCCTCGTCGTGACGGGCATCCACCTCCATCTCAGCGCCCACCACGGTTCTGACCTGCGCCAACCAGCGGAGGCCGGCACGCTCATCGCCGCGCTCGTCGCCGTCAACGGCGCCGAAGGAGCCGGCGCGGCCAAGAGAAGTTTGAAAGGAAAACTCTCTCAGAAACACCCTCACAAGCCAACGCGACGAAACCCAGGCCGTTCCACTCGGCATTGATGCGCGCCGCGCGCTGAGGTAACGAAGGACTGAGCCGCTTCCACCAGACGCAGCACGCACAGGCCCTCCCTGCGACCTACGCCGCAGGGAGGGCCCGTTGGCTAGCTGGCGAGAACCTGTTGCAGCGTGTGCCAGCTGTTGCCGGTCGAGGCGTCCAAAGTCGCCGGTGATCGTCTTCAATTGATTTCGTTCACTGCGGGTCGTGCCGCGGACCGTCCCTTCATGAGCCTCGTAGGTACTGACTGCTTGCAGCACGCCGTGGGCGGTCCCGGTCCACGGCGCGACTCGTGGATCGGCCCGGTACAGGGCATCGAGGGTGTCGCGCTTGTGGCCGGCGATCGTCAACGAACGGCCGGTGAGCGGCAGCCCCGTCTTGCTGTCGGTCCGCGGCACCTGCAGCGTCCAGGAACTTGCGCCCATTGCCGGTCGTTGACCGTGGTGGCGCAGAGCTTGGCGACTTCGGCGGCGAAGTCACCGGCGAGGCTGTGGACCATCTGCAGCGCCTGCCGGGCGGGGCCGAGTTGAGCCCGCGAGTTCCGGCTGTGCCTGATCTTGAACTCCTGCCCGGCTTCGGACAGGGCCAGCTCGCGAGTGTTGTCGCAGACCGTGTCCGTCACGGTCCGCTTGTAGGTGGTGGAGATGGACCCGTCGAAGCGACGTGGTCGCCAGCAGGTTGGGACGGAACGCCACCCCTTCCGGGGTTGTGATCGTCTCCGGCATGGACACCTCCACCCACGCGATCGCCCCTCCTCGGAGCAGTCCGGCGCTGCTGATCGCCAGGTCGTCATCGAGCAGATCCGCGACCGTCGTCAGCAACCACTCGGAATACTGATGCCGGGTGTAACCGGGACCGAAGATGCCCATCACCGCACCGGTCGGTGTCGTCGGAGCGGCAGATCGCTTGCCGGTCTGCGACGGGTACCCAGCGGGCCGGTGTCAGCGTCGGCGACAGGTGGGTCATGGCACCGGTGTCGGCGGAGATTTCGACGGCGATCCGGCGGCTTTCGGCTGTCCAGTTGAACAGCCGGTCCTGGACGTCGGTGATGGGGATGGGGCCGGTGTAGTGGTTGGAGGCGTTGCCTTGTTCTTCGGCGCGCCAGTGCCAGGCGTGGCCACGCTTGGCGGTGAAGCCGATCAGGGTGTTGGTGTTGAGCCAGGTCAAGCTTTCACGGGACATCGTGTTCTCTCCTATCGAAAATGCGGAAAGCCCGACCCCGCAACGGGATCGGGCTTCGGGAGCGGCGGGACAGGCGGTTAGTCGAGGAAGTCTCCTTCCGGGTCGGTGTCGTAGTCCGACGCGAGCGCGGGTGGGGGTGGGTTGAGGCTGCGGAGCAGGTCCGCGGCCGCGGCCACCAGCCGAGCCAGAGTGGCCGCGGCCTTCCCGGTTTCCCGGACCACCGCTTCCGCTTGGGCAAAGCGGGCGGGTTGGATGCGGGCGAGTCGGGTGTAGAGGTAGCCGATCGCCGCGGCGGCGATCACAGCAGCAGCAAGCAACAACAGGTACTCCTTCATTAGCGCAGGAGCTGCTAGCGGTGGTTGGCGTTCTTGCGGTTGTTGCGGGACCGAGCGGCGGCCTGTGAACGCAGCCGGGCCTGCTGGGCTGCCGAGGCGGGCTTACGCGGTGCGTGACGGGTGCTGAGACACCTCGAGCAGGCTGAGGCACTGCACCAGCTGCGGCTGGACTCGGGCCAGCAGAGCTGCGATGTCGTCCGCCAGGGCTGCCGGTGCCTGCACGCCCGTCGACGCCGGCCCGTTGGCTGACGAGTTCGGTGCGGAGCTCCTCGAGGTGGTCGTAGGTGTTCTGGCATTCAGCGATCAGCTGGGCGGCGTGAGCTATCGACGCCGTCTGATGGTCCTCAAGGGCGATCTGCAGCAGCGCGGCGGCTTTGGGAAGCGCAGTCTCCAATGTCAGCATCGCCGAGTAGACCTCATCGAGCTCTTCCTTGGTGAGCTCGTCAACGGTCGAGGTTTCGGTCGCCTGTCCAGCTGTTTCGGACGCTGTTGGGGCCTGCGACGACCAAGGCCGCACGCGGCGGTGGCCAGGCCGAGCACCACGATCAGGCCCAGCAACGCCAGCGGCGCCAGCGGCGAAATCGCCAGCCATAGCAGGCTTCCCGCGGTCACGCTGACCGCACCAGCCGGGCGAACCCAGCGACGGCTCCCGCTGAGTCGGCCCATTGCGGCAGTGATCCAGAGACGGACGCTGCTTGTAGCCAGCCGACGGTAGGTCAGCCGAGCAGGCGTCGGCCGGTGGCCACGATGACCATCAGCCCGGTGGCCTTTCCTACCGTGGGCGCCCATCGGCGAGCGACGGGGGCGGCGACGAGGATGAAACGGCGTAGCCAATAGAGGGGTGTGGCAAAGATGGCGCGGGCGACGGTGCTGAGCCCGAAACAACGGGTGGCCTGCACGAGGCGGACGACGGCGCGCACCCGCCCACAGACTGCCGAACTGACTGCGGCAGCGCGTATGCGCAGCCGTTTGGCCGCGGCTGCTAGTCGGGCGGTGATGTCACCCAAGGCGTTGGCGCCGGGCGTCGGGTCGATGGTGTCGGTCATGACATTCCTTTCATCAAGGACAGCAAAAAGCCCGAACACGATTTGTGTCCGGGCTACTTTTCTTACCGCTGGTTGTTTCTCCAGCCTCCTATTCAGACGTGGTTATCCCCAGCGGCTGCTTTCTATTATCCACTAATATGCAATGCAGAAACAATAGACTCCGGAAACGAATACGTGCGGAATAACTCGGAGCTGTGGACATGGGACGCCATGCCGGTCATTCTGAATTCGTGACATCCGCCGCGGCCGAGAAGCTGCCGGCATGCACGCCAAGCATTCGCTCACGTAGAAGGAACCGGCCGCTGGCTGCCTGGCGGCAAGCCCGGGCCGTTGAACTTGCCACCCAGGGCCTGTCCTACGACTTGATCGCTCGCCACGTCGGCTACGCCAACCGGGGAACCGCCTACCGGGTCGTACGCGAAGCCCTCCGCAAGCAGACGACCGAAGCGGCAGCGGTGCTGCTGCAGAAGGAACTGGACCGGCTCGACGCGCTACAGGCCGCCGTCTGGCCACGCGCCATGGCCGGCGAAGTGAGCGCCGTTACCGCAGCACACAAAATCATCCTGGCAAGATGCCGACTCCTCGGCCTCGGCGCCGAAGATGACCAGCCCACACAGACGTTCAGCGGCCCGGTGGTAATGACCGTCGACGAGGTCGTAGCCCACGCAGCACCCCCGGCCGAAGCCGATTAGTCGCGATTTGACTCCGTCGGGAAAATCAATGACACAGACCCGCTGGCAGTTATCGAACCTCGGTAATTAGTACTCGTGCGCGCAGTAATTGGAGGGCCCGGGGCTCCTCGCCGACCACCCCCGGCCCATGAAGAAGGGGTGGGGGTCAGCGTCTTTGGAATGCTTTAGACGGCTCTGGCGTCTCCGCGGGTTGACTCTCCTGCATCGCGTGCTCGACCACCAGGCATCGATCTGATCGCCAACAAGGCGGACGTCAATCAACGGCCGCCTGGCAACGGAGTTGCCGACCTGAGCAGAGCCCTGCGCCCCAACTTGGTATGTAACCGGGACGCAGGGATCCAGCGAGGCTCATTTCAGTCAGGATGATCCCGTTCTAGTGCGAAGACTGCCACCGGCGAATCGCTCTGACGGCCGTCGCGTACGTGTACACGTCACCGCCGAGCATGTCCCGGATCTCGCCGTCGAGTTGATCGCTGCAGTTCCATAGCTTGCCGATCAGGTCGCCGTAATCGGCCTCGTACATGTGCAACCCGGTGGTCGCGTATACGTCTTCAACGCGGCACCGGAACCGTTCCGGAGATGGCCACCGACGTGACCGGACTGCGGTAGTGATGAGGGCATGGGCTGACTCCAAGCGATAGAAAGCTTGGCGTCGTACACCTCGGCGATGCGGTCAAAGCCGCGCACGACGCTCGATGGTGGGCAACCCGAAAGCTGCACCCCATGCCATGACCGAGGCAAGTACCAGATTAGCCCCGGTTACGTGGCCTGTCCTACCCTTCGTCCAACCAAAGGCCGACGCCACCCAGCCCACCCCCCGGCTACACAGCGACCACCCCCCGTCAGTGAACAGGGGGTGGGTCATCAACCTCCGCCGCAGCTTCAGACCTGTCCAGAACCGCTTCGCCCGTTGCCTTTCCTGCGTTGCCTATCGGGGCAACATTGGCGAGGTTCCGACCTGCAGAGATGACCTTCAAGGCACTTTCGCTTGACGGGTGGTTGTTGGTGGCGCACCGCCCGGCTACACAGCGACCACCCCCCGTCAGTGAACAGGGGGTGGGTCATCAACCTCCGCCGCAGCTTCAGACCTGTCCAGAACCGCTTCGCCCGTTGCCTTTCCTGCGTTGCCTATCGGGGCAACATTGGCGAGGTTCCGACCTGCAGAGATGACCTTCAAGGCACTTTCGCTTGACGGGTGGTTGTTGGTGGCGCACCGGGGGCTCCTCGCCGACCACCCCCGGCCCATGAAGAAGGGGTGGGGGTCAGCGTCTTTGGAATGCTTTAGACGGCTCTGGCGTCTCCGCGGGTTGACTCTCCTGCATCGCGTGCTCGACCACCAGGCATCGATCTGATCGCCAACAAGGCGGACGTCAATCAACGGCCGCCTGGCAACGGAGTTGCCGACCTGAGCAGAGCCCTGCGCCCCAACTTGGTATGTAACCGGGACGCAGGGATCCAGCGAGGCTCATTTCAGTCAGGATGATCCCGTTCTAGTGCGAAGACTGCCACCGGCGAATCGCTCTGACGGCCGTCGCGTACGTGTACACGTCACCGCCGAGCATGTCCCGGATCTCGCCGTCGAGTTGATCGCTGCAGTTCCATAGCTTGCCGATCAGGTCGCCGTAATCGGCCTCGTACATGTGCAACCCGGTGGTCGCGTATACGTCTTCAACGCGGCACCGGAACCGTTCCCGGAGATGGCCACCGACGTGACCGGACTGCGGTAGTGATGAGGGCATGGGCTGACTCCAAGCGATAGAAAGCTTGGCGTCGTACACCTCGGCGATGCGGTCAAAGCCGCGCACGACGCTCGATGGTGGGCAACCCGAAAGCTGCACCCCATGCCATGACCGAGGCAAGTACCAGATTAGCCCCGGTTACGTGGCCTGTCCTACCCTTCGTCCAACCAAAGGCCGACGCCACCCAGCCCACCCCCCGGCTACACAGCGACCACCCCCCGTCAGTGAACAGGGGGTGGGTCATCAACCTCCGCCGCAGCTTCAGACCTGTCCAGAACCGCTTCGCCCGTTGCCTTTCCTGCGTTGCCTATCGGGGCAACATTGGCGAGGTTCCGACCTGCAGAGATGACCTTCAAGGCACTTTCGCTTGACGGGTGGTTGTTGGTGGAAGGTCCGGGAGCTGCGCACGCCGGGCCGCCGCGGTAGGCCCGAATCACTGTGGCCCTATGTCATCTGTCCTTTTAGGAACGCGCCGCGGCCCGCTGCCTACTGGGCGGCGTTATGCCAGATCAGTGGGAAGTTGGCGGCTCCGAGTTCTTCGGCGCGGTGGAGCCTGCGAGTGATCGATTGTTGGCGTGCCGGCGGTGCCGTGTCCAGCAGAGTGGTGAGCAGTCCTTTGGTCCGCAGCAGGACCATGGGCGAGCGGGATGCGCACTCGATGAGATCGTCCAGCCCGGTGCTCAGGTAGTCATCCCAGGACGGAAGTGCCAGCACCACCCGCAGGGTCCCGGTGCGGTCGGTAACGTCGGCCACGTCAAGGTCCCGTGACGCCAAGGGCCGGAGCAGGCCTTCGACGGTGTCCAGCCCCTGAACCGCCGTCGCCGGATCGTTCACCGCGGGCGACAGCGCGCGCATGCAGATGTCGGCAAGCAGGCGAAACGCGAGCAGCGGATCTTGATGGAACGTGCGCTCTTCCCCGGTTACCAGCCCATCCAGGACCGTCGCGTCGACCACGTCGCCGCCATGCAGATCGGCGACCGGCCCCCCCTGCTGAAGCGCGCCGCCGACGCTGGCACGCAGCACGATCAGGCCGTCGCCTGCGGCGGTCAGCAACTTACCCAGGTTGACTTGCTGCAAAGTCGCCTGGCGGTGCGGCCACAGGACGGTCCGGCGCCTCGGAGGCAGCGATGCGGATGGCTGCCGCTGTGGTTGGTACGGCCGGTGATACAGGTCGTCGATGACCTCCCGGCCGCGGCTGGCGATGGTCGCCAAGGTCGGGGCCAGCTGAAGCGACACGAACGCTTTGAGCTGAAGACTCCTGATCAAGATGGCGGCTACGAGCACCGCCACCACTTCAGCACCTGGAACCAACACCGTCACCTTCGGCTTGTCGCCGATGACCAGGGCGGCGGTGACCGAGAACACGAACACCCCGATGGCAAAGGCGAACGTCCGCCACACGATCGGGTCGTCCCGAAAAAGGTTCAGCCGAGGCGAAAAACTGCCAAAGCCCCACTGCACCACCCCGAACAGCAACGCGAAGACGATGCTCACCAGACCCAGGACGCCGAAACCCACCGCGACCAGCGCTTCGGTCACCCGGGCGCTCGCCACCGAGCCCTCCAAGCTGAACCGAGGCAGCAGCACGCCAAGCGCGAGCCCCACCGCGGCGCCCAACAACTGCACAAGCCCAGCCCGCAACTGACGCCGAGGCCTGATGAACCGCCCGAGCGGACGCTTAGCGAGCGGCTGCATAACCAAGGTCACCTAACGCGTCCCCCCAACTTGTGTTCGCTCCACGTTGGGAACGCGGCCTTCCGTTTGAGCGCGGACAGCTGAGACTGCACACCCCCCGAACACAATGTCCAATCCCGCTCGGACGTGCCCTCCCTGGTCACTATCCGGCGACTGTGCGGCTGCAGTCATCTGCACGGGTTCTGGTATCCCGACGGTTGCTCCCGTCGACTAGCGGATTCGGGGTAAGCCTAGCCAGCTGCTCGGCGAAGTGATCGACGTTGCCGGCATCAAGATCATGGTCCGGGTTGGGGCGCTTTCATACATCACTTCGAACGATCAGGCAGGCTTGTTCGAATCCTTGACGAGCGCGTGTGTTCAAGTTCGGCTATGGCCCGCGCTGGATGACAGCTCCTTCGGCTGCTGCTGGATTCAGCCCCATGACCAAAGCGGGATGCCCTCGGGTGCAACGAACTCTCCTTGCACGGATCAGTCCCGAAAGCAAACGTTCCCAGGCGGTCATCGGCGCGCCCAGACGCTGGTTGACTGAGGGAGGTGAATTGCGCAGACAGCAACGTCGTATGTTGCTTTTGGCTGGGTTGTTTGGGTGCCAGGCGTTTGAGGGCTTAACGCGCTTGGGCCGGGACTGTGGACGGGACTAGGGGAATCGGAGAGGCAGCCAAATGGCCGAAATAGGCGGCGCACAGCCGGGCTTGAGTGTGGGGCCAACCAGCGAATTCAGTCTGTTCTTTCGCATCAAGCCGGGTGAGGGTCCGTCGTTGCGGGCGGCGCTCCTCGATCTGCAGGACACGCCGGGGTATCGGCCAGGCGATTACGGGATGGCGGTCCAGACGATTCACGAGGCGCGGTTCGTCATGTTCGACGATGACACCCGGCTCGCGTTCGTGACGAGTTTCGACGGGGCGTGGGAGGCGTATATGGAGGATTTCTTCGCCTCCGGGCCCACGCTCGCGCTCTTCGACGTCATCTTCCGTCACACGGAGGGATACGGCGGGCTGCCTGATCTACCGGCTTTGCGCGAGTTCGTTCTGGACGCCGAGCAGACGGCCGCCGCATACGCCCGCAACTACGGTGGGACCGTGAAGGAGATCCGAAAGGCTCAGCGCGTCAACGCGGCCTTTCAAAAAGTCCTCGACCACCCTCAGGCCGCGGAGGCCCTTGCGCATCCAGCCTTGGCGGCTCTCGTCGACGAGGCTGGGGACTAGCAGCAGGAGCGGACGTTCATGTCAGACCACATCTCCGGGCCACGCGCACTAGCGGATCCGATCGCGGACATCACAGACGTATACGCCTTCCCCAGCCCCGAACGTCCAGGTTTTCTTGTAGTGGTCATGAATACGCTGCCAATGGCAAAGCCGGCCGATCTCTTCTCGGACGGGCTGCTGTACCGCTTCCGACTGCGTTCTGTCGGCCGGCCGAGCGGCGACGATCCCGATTGGACGTTCATTCCCGGGGACGAAGAGTTCGTCCTGGATTGCGTTTTCGACGGCGTGTCCACCAAGGACCAGCAGCAGGGAACCTGTTTCACTTCATCGCAGGAACCGATCTCGTTCCGCGTCAATGATGAGCAGGGAGGGTCGGCCGGCGGTGTACGTGTCTACGCTGGCGTGCGCTGGGACCCCTTCATCATGGATGCCCGCGCCGCCTTGAAGACAATCGCGACCCGAACCCTCGCTTTCACCGAGCCCGGGTCGATCTTCCTGGACGGCAAGAACGTGCTGAGCATCGTCATCGAGATAGATGCCGCTTTGTTGGCCGGCTGGACGCTTGTGGGTGTGGTCGCCGAGACCCTCACGCGCGGGACGTTCAACGTCAGGATCGAACGAGTAGGCCGCCCCGAGATCAAGAACATGATGCTGGCCCCGAAGGAGTTTGACCAGGTCAATCGGGATCTGGAGATCCGCGATCTGTACAACATGGAAGACGCATTCCACCTCGGGGACAGCTACCAGGGCGCCTACCGGGCACGGTTGGACGCGAACCTGGCCTTCTGGGACGGGCTGGACGCGAAGCTGGATTGGCCGACGGCTGCGAACGGTCGGCATCCGCTCACCGACCTGGTGCTCGCCGATTTCCTCATCGTCGACGTCAGCAAGCCCTATATCGAAAGCGGCTCCTTCCTTGAGATTGAGCTCGCCGCCCGCCGCCGAGAGCCGCACCAGACCTGCGGCGGTCGGGCCCTCAACGACGACGTGATGGACACAATCTTCACCCAGCTCGTGAACGCTGGGAGCGGCCCCGTGATCAGCGACGGGGTTGACTCCGCCACGCAGCCGGCCAGCCGCACGTTTCCCTACCTTGCACCGGCCAATCCGCACCCGCCCGAAGCCCCTGAGCACCATTGAGCAGGAACTGAGTTGAGCTGCGTGACCACCGGTGAACCACAGTTGGCAGGCGGAGCGCTGGATCTGGATGACATCCAGGCCGGCGCGCTGTACGAACGTCCCTCCCCGTACGTCGGGACTTATCTCCTGCTGCGGATCGACAACCGCGAAGACGGCCGCGAGCTCGTAAGAAAGCTGCATGCGATCGTCAACCCGGCAGGCGCATTGGCGCAGAACACCTCGGTGACGGTGGCCTTCACCTACCAGGGACTGCAGGCCCTCGGGGTCCCGCAGAGGTCGCTGGACAGCTTCGCGCCGGAGTTCCGACAGGGGATGGCCGCCCGGGCAGATGTGCTGGGAGACGTCGGCGAGAGCGCCCCCGCCAACTGGGAAAGACCCCTAGGCACCGGCGAGGTGCACGTCGCTATCGCCGTCCTCTCCTCGGACGTGGATCACCTCGAGGCCGCGGCCGAGAAGGCCAGGAATGCCCAGGCCGAGCTTCCCGGCGTGGAGGTGATCTGGCGACAGGATTGCTATCAGCTCGCCAGCGGACGGACCTCGTTCGGTTTCAAAGACGGGATCGGGCAGCCGTCCGTAGAGGGCAGCGGCCGACCTCCGACGAACCCGCGTCAGCCGCCGCTCAAGGCCGGCGAAATCATCACCGGCTATCCCGACGAGACCGGCGAGCTGCCACCGATGCCCGACCCGGAGGTGTTGGGCCGCAACGGGACCTACGTTGTATTCAGAAAGCTGCACACGAAGGTGGCTGCCTATCGTCGCTTCCTTCGCGACCGTGCAACGGGCCGCGAGGATGAGAACCTCCTCGGTGCGAAGATGGTCGGGCGATGGCAGAGCGGTGCGCCGCTGGCAATCACGCCCGAGCATGATGACCCTGAGCTCGGCAGCGACCCTCGGCGCAACAACGATTTCTCCTACGCCGATGACCCGCGCGGTTTCAAGTGTCCGGTCGGGGCCCACGCCAGGAGGGCAAACCCGCGTGACGCTCTGGATCAAGAAGGTAGCGTGGACGTCCGGCTGCATCGGATGATCCGACGTGGCACCAGCTACGGTCCGGCGCTCCCGGAGGGAGTGATCGAGGACGACGGGGTCGACCGCGGGATCATCTTCGTCTTCGCCGGCGCCCACCTCAAACGTCAGTTTGAGTTCGTCAAGACGCAGTGGCTCAACGACGGCATCTTCATCGGCGCTCCGCTGGAATCTGACCCTCTGGTCGGACCTCACGACGAGTCGAGCGGGTTCACCATCCCGCAGCGCCCGATCCGGCGCAGGCTGCAGAACCTGCCGCCGTTCGTCGTCACCCGCGGCGGCGAGTACTGCTTTGCCCCCAGCCTGCGAGCGCTTCGGTGGATTGCCGAGTTGGATACATGACGAGCCGACGACCCGGAGAGGTAACTGAATGAGCTCATCAAATACGGACCGCTGGGAAGCGCTCGATTTCGGCCCCCCTGCAGCTGATGTCGAGGAGACCGAGCCACCCGTGCTCCTGGAATACCTCTCCGAGGGACGGGTGGCGCTGATCACCCTCAACCGACCCCACGCCGACAATGCGATCACTACCGAGATGGGCGCGCTGTTGACCGACGTCGTGGAGGAGATCGCGGTCCGCACCGAGGTACGTGTCGTTGTCCTGACGGGCGCCGGCCCCCGTGCTTTCTCCGTCGGAAGCGATCTGCGGCAACGCAAAGCCATGACCAAGCAGGACTGGTTACGCCAACGCCAAGCTTTCGACCGAACGCTTTACACAGTTCGCCAGCTTCGCAAGCCAATCTTCGCCGCCGTCAACGGGATCGCGTACGGGGGCGGCTGCGAGCTTGCCCAAAGTACGGACTTCATCATCGCCTCGGACACCGCAACCTTCGGCCAACCCGAAGCCATGCTCGGCCTGGCGGCCGGCGGCGGCTCACCCGCCCTGCTACCCCGACTTCTCCCGCGGGGCAAAGCCCTGCAGATGCTCATGACCGGAGACCCGGTCCCAGCGCAGGAGGCGTACCGGCTCGGCATGGTCAACGAGATCCACGAGGCCGGCCACCTGATGTCCGCGGCACGCAAGATCGCAGACAAGATCGCCAGCAATTCCCCGACTGCCGTGCAATCCGTCAAACGCGCGGTGCAGCTGGGCGAGGGCCAGCCGATCGAGCAAGCGATCGCGATCATGATGGACGCGCACTGGCGCTCCGCCGTTCACCCTGATCGTATCGAGGGCATCGGCGCCTTCAACGACGGCCGCGAACCAACCTTCAGCGACTCCGACTTCTAAGGATCAACTCCGTGCATCACCCGCCCAAGGAGACTCAGCCATGACCGTCACCGATGAACTCGAACAGGCCCGTGCCGCGCTGGTGATGATCAACCCGGCGCCTTACAACGCTGAGGCACCGCCGGCCGCCCTGGTCGGCGATATCACTCCTACCGAGCTTCACTATGTCCGCAGCAATTTCGCGGTGCCCGCCCACGATGGCGTCTTAGAGATCGGCGGTGCGGTCGGCAACCCGACGACCCTGACACTCGCCGATCTGCGCGCAATGCCGGCCCATGAACACACCGTGACGCTCGAATGCGCCGGCAATGGTCGTCTGGACATGAAGCCGTTGCCCACCGGTGAACCCTGGGGTGACTACGCCGTGTCCACAGCACGATGGAAAGGCGCGCTGCTGCACGATGTCCTCGCGGCAGCGGAGCCAGCAACCAAGGGTGTCGACGTCCGCTTCCAAGGCGCCGACCACGGCCCTTACCACCTCCAGGCGATCCTTCCCGACAGCAACCAGGACGATCTCACTTTCATTCGTGCCCTACCTCTGGCGCACGTCGCCGATCCGGCGTCCGGGATCCTCATCGCCTATGAGATGAACGGCAAACCGCTCGGGCCCGACCACGGCGCCCCCTTCCGGCTGATCGTCCCACACTGGTATGCCGTGGCGTCGGTGAAGTGGCTGAAGCGGATCGACGTGCTCACCGAGCCCTACACCGGCGAATTTCAGACCGGCCACTACATCTACCAATGGCCAGACCGACCCCACGAACCTGTCACCTTGATGCGGGTCCGGGCGCGGATCACCGACCCCGCACCGGGTTCAACGATCGGCCTTGACGCCTACACGGTGCGGGGGAAGGCCTGGTCAGGCACTGGGCCCATCACCCGCGTTGACGTCAGCCTCACCGGCGAAGGCGACTGGCAGCCAGCCCAACTCGAACCGGCCCGAGAGGGATACCACTGGCAGGACTGGACCTTCACCTGGGACGCACCCGATGTCGGCAGGCACACCCTGCGGGCCAGAGCGACCGACGCCGCCGGCAACGTCCAGCCCGAGGTTCCCCAATGGAACCGCCTCGGCTACGGCAACAACGCCATCGAAGTCATCTACATCGATCGGCGATGACCAAAGACCACAAGGCCAGGCGACATCGTCGAACGCCGCCACGGCCAGGGTTCGACTCGTTATGGTCGGATCCAGCGCCGCTGCCAAGAGGGCTTCGACTGCTGGTATGTGACGGTCGGTATCGGACAGACGCATATCGACTGGGGCCGTGATCTACGGCCTGCGGATCCAGCACTGAACCCCTTTGCCGGGATCTGCGGCCCGCACTGTGTCGGAGTCGCTATGACGGTGCCGTTTGGCCAGCTCGGTGCCCTAGCTCAACCGCTACGGCAAGCGGAATGATGAAGTCGACGAGCGAGAAGGTAATCGCGGGCCCGAGGTAAGTCGGGTTGCCCTGCAGTTGCGTCCCGATGATGATTAGTCCCAGCGATCCGAACCGGAAGACGGACACCAGACCGGTGGTCATGATGGTCTGTGCGCTTCTGCCGCCGAGTGGCGCGCCCAATGCTGCTGCCACGGCGACGATGACGAGCACCGTAACAATGACCCACGAGCCGAACATCGACTTGATGGTGCTCCAGTTCGCCGAAATGCCCGCCGCCAGCGCGATCACCAGCGCCAGGTTTGCCGCCTTCACGAGCTGTGGCTGCCAGTCTTGGGCGTGGTCGGCGTAGCGGGCACGGATGAACAGGCCGATAACCAGCGGCGCAAGAACAAGGGCAAGCAGGCTTTTGACGATGTCCCAGGCGCTGATCGAGGCGCCGGTGACAAGCTGCCCCGCCCACAGCGGCACAGCAAAAATGTTGACGAGCTGCAGGACGACCACGACGGAGACTGCGAGGGGAAGGTCGGCCCGCTTGGCGAGTTGGGCGGCCTTCAACGACCCAGCGCTACCAGCCCCGAGGGTGGCGAGAACCAGTCCCGGTATGTACTTGCTGTTCATCGGGGATATTTCGGCGAGTCCCCAGGCCGCGGCCGGGATAGCTGCCGAGTTGACCACGACCATGATGACGACAAGCCAAGCCCGTCGAAGTGGTGCGACGAGCTGGCGAACCTCGTAGGTCATGCCAAGTGAAAGGACCGTAGCTCCGACCGAGATTGCAATGCCGGCGTTGAACAGGGCCGTCAGCAACTGCTCGGCGGTCAAGGCGCTCTCTCTCTTTCCCCCACACGTATCTGCGGCGAGAGAAACGCCAAGGGCTACGTTTCCGCAGATCGTAGCGTTCCGCGTTTTGGAGAGCGATGGGTACCTGCCGACAGTTTGGCTGGACCCCTCGCCCCGATTAGGGATTGAACCGCGGCGAGGGGGATCCAGAGGCGACGCGGCGGCTGTGGCCGCTGAATCTGCGACGCCAGGCAGTGGATCTTTGAGACCGGACCTCGCGCGAACAAGCTAGCCCGGGTGAGGTCGGATGGGCTAGATGCAGGTAGAGGCGTCTTCAGGCCCAACAAAGTGACACACGAAGTGTGGTGTTCCGCTTGACAGAGAGTCACCGTGTGTCATTCTCATGTCCGCTCTACATCTTGATGTTCGTTCGGTGCTGTTGAAAGTGACTGGTCGGCCTAAGAAGGGAACGAATGGGGCACGGTGGCGGTTGGAGAATTTTCGCTGGAACGATCCTGGGCATCGCAGGCATCAGCCGCATCTTCGACGGCATCTGGGCGCTGCACTACCACCACGCAGTCCCGGACAATTTGCAGGGTGCGCTGTTCGGCGACAACCTGAAGACCTACGGCTGGATCTACCTGATCCTCGGGATCGTACTGATCGCCGTCTCGCTACTCGTGGTCGTCGAGATGGGAATCAGTTCACAGATCGCCCGGTGGACCGGCGTAGTCGGCGGCGGCGTGCTGTCCGTCAGCGCTGTCTGGTGGCTCCCGTTCTACCCGGTCTGGGCACTGGTCTATATCGCCATCGGCATCCTCGTCATGTACGGACTCATCGTGCACGGCGGCAGCGACGAGATGGAGCGATACGCCTAGCACCAAGCGGAGGTCGCCTGCACCCGATCAGGGCAGGGTGTCCAAGGTCGTCTAGCTCAGGGGAAGAGCGCTCGCCTGACACGCGGGAGGCCGCTGGTTCGAGCCCAGCGATGACCACACAAGACGCTCGTCCGTCTCCATCTATGGATCGATGGGCTCCGACAGGTAGCCCAGACGGAGCCTTGGTCGCGGGTGATCGGTATGCCAGTGACTAGTTCCCGGCGATCGCCTCGGCCAGCTGGCGCAGCACCGTGATCGCTTCGACGTCCGAGACGGCAGCAACCTGTTGGACGAGGTACTGGCACATCACGATCAGCGCCCCGATGTAGGCGCGGGCTTCATCGACGCGGAGCGGCTGCTCCAGGATCTCCGTAACCGCGGCGTCCTCGCCGAGTTCGAGCCCCGTCAAGATGGCGATAATGCTCGACACCGCATTGCGCAGCTCGGGATCCATCGGCGCCGTCATGGCACGGACGCTCTCACGGTGGGTGGTCGCGGCCAACGGCATCGGCGGAACAGAGGCCAAAACAGCGAGGGAAGTTCTCGGGAGTACCTGTCATTGGAACTCGCGTTGATTGCCGTTCTGTGGGCGTTGACCGGCAGAGTGGCCGATCAGTAGTTGTATTCGGTGCTGCTCAGGTATCAGATTTGACTCACTACTCGTGATCGAGTGTGGTCGACGGCCACCTGTCGCCAGTAGTAGGGGTCTGGCGGCCATTCGCCGTGAGCCGCCGGTCGGTTCGGGCGACGCGACGACGTCCGCCGAGAGCAGGAGTGGCTATGTCTGCAGGCCTTTTCGCTTTGGTCGCAGCAGCGGTATTTGGCTGGGGCGTGTTTTCGGTCGTCTCGAGCGCGCTGACCTGACCGCGCCGATCGTCTTTGTCGGCGTGGGGGTGTTGATTGCGAATGTCGCGTCCTTCAATCCGCACTTTGAAGCCGAGACGGTCAAGCTGGTCACCGAGGTCACTCTGGCGTGGGTGCTGTTCTCCGACGCCGCGCGGGTCGGTGTGCGGGAGTTACGCAACGAGGCGACGGTGTACATCCGACTGCTGGCGATCGCGCTGCCGTTGACGGTGGCATTGGGGTGGCTTCTCGCCTGGGGCCTTTTCGGAGCGCTCGATCCATGGCTCGCGTTATTAGTTGGCGCCGCGCTCGCGCCGACGGACGCCGCACTAGGTGCCGCGGTCATCAACAACCCCGCCGTTCCGGCGCGGGTGCGGGGAATCCTGAATGTTGAAAGCGGACTGAACGATGGCATTGCCACACCTATCGTCCTGGTCGCGCTGGCGGCGCCGCCGCGGCAGAGGGGCACGGGAGCGGCGCCGTCCATGCGGTCGTGCAGTTGACAGTCGGAGCCGCGATCGGCGTCGGTACTGGCTGGGTTGGCGGCTGGATACTGGGTTACGCCCGTCGCCGGCAATGGGCTGAGGAAGGGTTCATCGGGCCGGCCGTCCTGGCCCTGGCGCTGGCCGCCTACGCCGCGTCCGTCGCTGCTGACGGCAACGGGTTCGTCGCCGCCTTCGCCGGCGGGATCGCCTTCGGTCACATCGCGGGCCCCGCCGCCCCGAAACAGGTTCTTTACGTTGAGCAAACCGCCGGCTTGGCCGCCGTATTGGTCTGGATGACGTTCGGCGTCGTCGCCGTGCCTCTGATCGTCGACGCCTCGTGGTGGTCCCTGCCGTACGCCGTCATCAGCTTGACAGTTGTGCGGATGCTTCCGGTAGCAGCAGTTCTCCACGGCACCAGCCTCGGTGGCCGCACGGCGATATTCATCGGCTGGTTCGGTCCCCGCGGACTGGCTTCAGTCGTCTTCGCCCTATTGGCTGTCGAAGAGCTCGGCGCTCGGGCAGACCAGGCCGTCGCCGTCATAGCTGCCACCGTGCTGCTTAGCGTGCTCGCTCACGGTTTCAGCGCCCGGCCATTTGCTGCTAAGTACGGTCCCACCCTCGACGCCACAGCAGCCGCCTCGAGCGGCCCACCGGCACGAGGACGACGCAGGCTGCGGCCGGGGCAGCCGTCGTCTTGACACGCCGCGCGACACCGGCCGCACACCAAGTCCGCCTTTCGTCGTCAAGATTGGTGGGGCTGGAACGGCTGCTCCGCCAAGGTTTGTACAGGATCAGACTGCTCGCTCCCGACCGCAGCTTCGTTATCTAGCGAGGGCTCATGAAAGTAGTCCGTTGGGTGCTCGCCGGGATAGTGGCCTTGGCCCTCGTCGTTGTTTTGTGGAATCAGAGCCAACGGATTGTTGACGGGCAGGCCGAAGGCTGGGTCGCGTACGGGTTGGTAGCACTGCTGGTATTCGGAGACGCAGTCTTCCCGATACTCCCGGGAGAAACGACGCTGAACGCGGCTTCGATCTTGGCGGCGAACGGGGAGCTGAACATCTGGATCGTGATCCTCGCGGGTGCGTTCGGAGCGATCACCGGTGACTCCACGGTGTACTGGATTGCCCGCAAAGCAAAGGGACCCCTACGGGCCTGGATGGACAAGACCGCAAATAAGAGCTCCGCCACGCGGGTACTCAAACTGCTCCACGACCACGGCCCAGTCTTTCTGCTCTTCGGCCGCTACGTGCCTGGCGTCCGATTTGCGCTGAATGCAACGCTTGGCGCCGTCGTCAGAATGCCTTACGGGAGCTTCGTCAAATGGTCCGCGCTCAGCGGATCTATATGGGCGGCGTTCACCTGTGCCAATGCATACTTCATCGGCACCGTACTCGCCGGCTACCCACTCCTGTCCCTCGTCATCACGGGACTCGTGTCCAGCGTGCTGATTGCAGTGGTGATCTGGGGTCAGAACAAGTTTGGCAGCCAACGAACCCAACAAGCACCCACATCCACCAGTGGCCAGCCCAGCGCCTAGCAACTCACGACGAACGTGCCATGCGGTCGAATCAGAAGGCAATCTTCACAGTCAGCCGCACTGTTCTGGTGCTGCCTGTGCGGGAAGCGCACGGCCATTCGATCAGCGATCACCGGACATTCACGCGCAAGGGGTGGTCTGTTTCGAACCGTTAGGTTTGGCCGGAGTGCGCGTGCTGCCGGATCTCCACGAGCCTTGTAGCGAGCCGCGCTTCGCGTTCTTGCTCGCGCTGTCTGTCCTGGGCCTGGACCTCTTTTTCGGCACGTCGGCTTGCCTCCAGCGCCGCTACGAGTCGCCGTTTGGCCTCCGCGGTCAACACTCCATCACGATAAAGGGAACACGCGCTCGTGAAGACCGCCGACCCACGCCTCGCGTCGGTACTCTGCGCTTCCGGTTTCTTTAGAGAGCTACAGGTTTGCCTGTTCTGGGACAACACGTTCGGCGGTTTCGAAGCACGGAGGCGACACATCATGGCGGTCTCCCCACCGGAGGATGTAGCTGAGCCGAGCCCGAATGCGCCGGTGATCGAGGAGGTGGAGGCGGTCGGTCCGGTGGGCCGTTCGCGGTGGCGTTGGCCGCAACATCTGAGTTTTACGCTGCCGGGCTGTTGGGGGGCGCTGATCTTCGCGTGTCTGTCGTTCACCCCTTCGCTGCTGCCGCGCGGTGGCTTCGTGCAGGGTCTGGTTTGCGGGATCGATGCGGCGATTGGTTACGGGTTGGGCGTTTTGGCGGCGGCGATCTGGCGGTCTTTCGCCGATCGTGATCCCCGGCCGCCGAGAGGGTGGGCGTGGCGCACTTTTGGCGTGAGCGCGGTCGTGCTGTTGGTCGTGTTCTTCGGCCTCGGCCAGTACTGGCAATCTGAGATCCGCGACTTGATGGGCGTGACCGACTTCAGCGTTCCGCTTGTCATTGCATCGCCGTTCGTCGCGTTCATCACCTTCTGGCTGCTGCTGCTGCTGGGACGGGGGCTGCGCGCGCTCTACCGTCGGACAGCCAGTGCCCTCAATCGCCATATTGGACGCCGTGCCGCTAAGACGGTCGGGTGGCTGCTCGTCGTCACTGCCACCTACCTAGTGGTCAGTGGCCTGCTGCTCGACGGCTTGGTGAACATCGCCAACCAAGCGTTTTCTTTGAAGAACGACGGAACCCCCGAGGGCATCCACCAGCCCACCACCGAGCTGCGTTCGGGTGGCCCCGGCTCGGTGATCCCGTGGGGAACCTTGGGCCTGCAGGGTCGCAAGTTCGTGGCGACGGGCCCGACCGCCACTCAGATCGAAGGCCTGACCCATCAGCCTGCCCAGCAACCGATCCGGGTCTACGCGGGACTTGAATCGGCCGGCTCGGCCGAAGCGCGGGCCGCCCTGGCGGTGAAGGACCTGGACCGCGCCGGCGGCTTTCGACGCAAGGACCTTCTCGTCGTGACGACGACCGGCAGCGGCTGGGTCGACCCCGCCTCGGTGGATAGCTTCGAATACCTAACCGGCGGCGACGCCGCAACCATTTCGATGCAGTACTCCTACCTGCCGTCGTGGATCTCCTACCTGGTTGACCAGTCCAAGGCCCGCGAGGCCGGACGTCAGCTATTCGACGCGGTGTATGACCGTTGGTCCAAGCTGCCGGCCGACAACCGGCCGCGACTCCTGGTCGCGGGTGAGAGCCTGGGGTCATTCGGCGGTGAGACCGCGTTCAGCGGCGAATACGACATGCGCAATCGCACCAACGGCATCCTGTTCGCCGGCCCGCCGAACTTCAACACCCTGTTCCGGGAGTTCAGCGATCACCGCGACTCTGGCAGCCCGGAAGTCCAACCCGTCTACAAGGGAGGACGGACCGTACGGTTCGCCAACGATGCGGCGGTAGCCATTCCACCCGCCGGCCAACCGTGGCCGCAGAGTCGGGTCTTGTACCTGATGCATCCCTCCGACCCCATCGTGTGGTGGAGCCCACGGCTGATCTTTCATGAGCCGGACTGGATCAACGAGGCGCCGGGTAAGGATGTCCTCAAGTCGATGGTCTGGATGCCGTTCGTGACGTTCTGGCAGATCACCGCCGATCTGCCTTTCTCCACCGGAGTCCCCGGCGGGCACGGACACAAATACACCACCGAGTACGTCGACGGCTGGAATGCGGTTCTGCAGCCCGCTGACTTCTCCTCCGAGCAGCTCGGCAAGCTCAAAGACATCGTCGCCGGCAAGTGACCCATCGGCGAGACCAACGTCAATGCACCACAAACCACGCCACCGTCAGCGCGAGGGCGTTGGTCGCTACGTGCGCAATAACGGGCGCCAAGAGACTGCGCGAACGCAGCCGCAGCCAGCAGAACAAAACACCAGCGACGAACGTGACCGCTACTGCCCCCAACACGACCGCGGCCGACGGAGCCCCTTTGACAGCGTTGTTGTCGGACATGGTGTGCAAGGTCGGCGCAATGTGCCACAGGCCGAAGAGCACCGAAGTAGCCAAGGTCGCGCCGCGCGACCCCCAAAGCCGCATCGCCGACCCGAGCAGCACGCCGCGGAAGGCGAACTCCTCTGGAATGGCGGTGAGCAGCAGCTCCGACACCAGCACTTCATGGAGCAGATGTCCGCCGCTGATGTTCGCACGGGAGTCGTGCAGGAAACCGTTCGTCGCCGGAATGACCGCGGCCAGAACGAGAACCGTCAAGACCGCCGCGAAGGCGCCGGCCCCATACAACGCGCCCGACACAACGTCACCCCGGCGAAGGCCAAGATCGCGGGTGTTGGCGTGCTGAACGCGAGCAATCACCGCCAGCACCAACACGAGAACTGTTGCTGACACTGGCAGCGGACCCAACAGCCCGAACGCCCGGCCGACGTTGAACACGACCAGCACGGCGACGGTCTGCCAAAAGCACCGTCGCGCGTCCTGCACAGTGAACCCGGATCCGTCGAGCCGGATCCGAGCTGGGAAGGCTCAGGCGGCGGGCCACGTTCACAGGCTGGATTCTGAAGGTGACGGTGCCGGGGCGGAAGTTGTGTTCATCCAGCCGTCATAGCAACGCCTCACGTGTTTCAGCAGCAAGAGTCTGGACCGATGCGAGGTGGCGGAAACCATTGGACATACGCAACATATGACAGTGGCACAGGTCAGCGGTCGCGGATGACCCGTGTTGGCCCATCCTTGATCTCCGGGACCTTGGCAGAGACCCGACGCTGACGATGGTCGTCGTCGGCGCTAACGTCTGCTTTGCTGGTCGGACGCTGCGCTAGCGGGCTCCTATCCGCATAAGGACTCAGCAAGGAGGCATCGTGGCCGTTGGGCCTGTCGACGTATACATCATCGGTTTCCCGGGGAACAAGTTCACCGGGCAGATCGTCCCTGCGATCTTGGAGCAGGTCGACAACGGCACGATCCGGGTGATCGACGCGCTGTTTGTCAGCAAGGACGTTGACGGCATCGTGACCACGCTTCAGGTGTCGGATCTCGACGCCGACAGCGGCGCCGCGTTCGCGGAAATCACCGTCGAGCAGCCGGGCGCACTCGGGTCGGACGACGCTGAGGAGGTCAGTGATGATCTGCCGCTCAACAGTTCGGCGCTGCTGATCGCGGTTGAGAACCTGTGGGCGGTCAAGGTCGTCAACGCCCTCCAGGCAGCTGACGCGGTGTTGATCGACCAGATCCGAATCCCCGTCGACGTTGTCGAGGCCGTAGTCGCGCTCAGCAGCTAGCCGCCCGCCCGAATTACTTACTCCACTGAGAGGTACGAATATGGGACTCCTACGCATGGCCGCGCGCACCGCCGTGGTGGCCGGCACGGCCACCGCAGTACACGGACGCGTCGCACGTCGGCAGGCCAACAAGTACGACCAGCAGGCCACGCCGGCTGAGCCGCAATACGCCGCCGCGCCTCCCGCGCAAGCCCCCCAGCAGACACTGTCCGACAAGCTCACGCAGCTCGCAGACCTGCACAGCCAGGGCGTGATCTCCGACGAGGAGTTCGCTGCGGCCAAAGCCAAGGCACTGGGAATCTGAAGGCCACACCCTCCACGGTGAGGGTGAGCGACGCAGCCGCCCTACGCTGGCGCTGACGGCGACCGCGGCCCGCAGGTCTTCGAACTCTTCCCGGCTGTGTGAGCCGGCACCTTTAGGCCCCTGACGACACAAGGCCTGGGTATCACCGCTGCACTACGAATTGCCCCGCTCGCTCATGTCTGTGGGATCGGCGAGTGGACATCCTTAGGAGCCACGGCGCGTGGCAGAAACGCGGCCGCACCTAGGCCGATTAGGCCAACTACGGCCAGCACGATCATGGCTGCGGCATAGGAGTGCTTTGACAGGCCGGCGACCAGGATCGTGCCCGCGATGGCGGTGCCGAGGGAGGAGCCGAGGTTGGACACGCAGCGCGACAAACCCGAGATCTCGCCCTGCATCTCCTCGCCGAAGCTGCCCTGCACGATGTTGACAGACGGAGTCAGCATTGCCCCCAGGCCGAACCCGATCAGCAGCAGACCAGGCGCGAAAGCCCAGGCGCTGGGCGAGCCCTTCACCACCGCAAGAAGAACGCCAACACCCACAATCGTGATCACGAATCCGGCCAGGATCAGGGTGCGTTGCTCCCGCCGTCTCGCGAACCGTTCTGCGCCGAGCGAGGACGCGAGGAGACCAGCCGTTGCTGCCGTGAAGATCACGCCGGTCTGGATCGCGTCATACCCCCGCACCGTCTGCAAGAACGCCGCCACGGTGAACGAGGTCCCTAACAGCAGCAGCCACTGGGTGTTCTGCGTGACGAGCCCGAGGTTGGCGGTGCGGTTCTTGAACACCGCCGACGACAACAGCGGCTCCTTACCGGCGCGTTCCGTCGCCCGCACCGACAGGAAGAACCACACCAGCACCAGCGCACCGCCGACGATCAACCCCAACGTCAGCCACGCGTTGTCGTCGGCCGCCAGGATGCCCATGACGATCAGAACCAGCCCGACCGCCGACAGCACCGCTCCGCGCAGGTCGAACCGACGGGTCGGATCGGCCGGCACCGGGTCCGCGATCTGGCGGCTCAGGAACAGAATTGTCACAATCACCAACGCTTGGAAGACGAACGCCGCCCGCCAGCTGATGGCCGACGTGATCAGGCCGCCGATGAGCGGCCCGGCGGCGGCGCCGACACCACCCGCAGCGCTGATCGCACCGAAAGCCCTCGCCCGCGAGGTGAGCTCGGTGAACATCAGAGTCGTGAGGATGTAGACCGGCGGGATCAGCATCGCAGTCCCGACACCTTCGAGGATCGAGTTGCCAACGATCAAGATTCCCAGGCCCGGAGCGGCGGCGCTGACCAGCGCACCGATCCCGTAAACCACCAGTCCGATCCGGAACAGCCGGGTCCGGCCGTACCGGTCGGTCAGCTTCCCGCCGGGGATCATCAACGCGGCCATGACAAGAAGGAAGACCGTGATCGCGACCTGAATCCCTTGAACCGTGGTGTCCAGGTCCTTGCTCATGTCGGTGATCATCACGTTCATGTTCGAGCCGGCGAAGCTGCAGATGAATTGGGCGAGCGCGAGCGGAATCAGCACCTTCCGCAACGCCTTCGACGGCCGCCCCGTCACCGCATCAGCCTGCGTCACTTGAACCTGCCTTCATCAACGACTCGCGGGCGTATCGCCCGACGGCGGGGCCCAGAAAGAAACCGTCATCCCTGTTTCCCCACCACGCAGGGTCCGGTATTTCGACCTTGGTAGGCCGCGCGTTCTCGAAACGTTCAGGTCCGACAACCCAACTGGACGTCATGCCCGTATTCAACGGCAGATCCGGACCTGTCAGGCGGCGGGACTCGAGGGATTGCGCGGGTAGACGGCTGTCGGTTCAACCCACTCGCGGCTGCCGTACACCGCGAGCGCGTAGATGACGAGGATCCCGATGCCGATGTAGACCGCTGACCAGACTGGGTAGAACGGCATCCACCAGATAGCACTGATCGCCAGCAACGACGCACCGACAATGCCCGTCCAGCGGCTGAACTGCGAACCCACCACGACGCCCACGGAAACGACGATCAACAGGATGCCCACAATCAGGTAAATCCAGCCGTATGTCTTCAGATCGTGGCCGAACAAGCCGCCTTCCAAGTTGCTTGGTGGCTCCCCGTGATACCGGAACGCCCATATGGAATCGAAGATGCGCATGATCCCGGCGAGGCCGAGCATGGTGCCCGCAAAGAATCTCCAAGCGACAGCCTTATCGTCCCTCCAACTTCGAGCCTCAAAGTCGGCCACGGCACGCCTCCTGTCCACCGTTGAGCACAGGCGACCACTCTGACAGCCGCCTCGCAGATGCGAAACCCTTCCTGGTCTAACGTCCGGAGCGGTCGCTGTGCCTCTTTCGTCAATTGTTTGTAGGTTCTCGACTCAAGGGACCAGGCAGGGTCAGCTACCACCGCGGCGGTCCTCCCATCAGCCATCCGGCGCAGCCGTGGGGTGACATGCTGTGCGGGTCGGGGCGCCAAGGCCAGCCTGACGTTCTGGTTTGCGCCGACGCCCGGCAGCAAAGGAACGGCGGTACTCAACTCTCTCCCGTTCCTGCGCCCCGACACCCACAGCAAAAGCGGCAGTGAGTCTGCCCGACGGAAGTAACTCGCCCTTGTGCCCGGGCTAGCTTGAGTCCGGTGCGGCTGCCTTTTCGGCGGCGTGGACTTTGCTGCGGATAGCTGTGGGTAGGTGGCCCGAGGAGTGCTCGTAGTAGGCGGCGGTCGCCCGTGTGGCGAAGACGCGGGTCGCGCCCACCAGGGCTCCCGACACCATCGACCAGACGAGTGGCTTGCGCCAAGTGCTATGGGGGTTCTCGGGAACCGCGGGCGGCTTCTTGCCGGTGACGGCCTGCCAGCCGACCTGCAAGCCCTTCTCCACCGCCATCGTCGCTACGACAACGGTCGTCCCGCTCAGGACCTTCCAGGCCGGATGGCCGATCATGGCGCCTCCTCGTCCACATCCTCGGGCACGAACGCCGAGATGTCACCGCAACACACGGCGGTCGCTTGGCGATCCAACGTTTGAGGGCGCTCAAAGCCGTCGGTGTCCCGTCCGGTGAGCCTGCGCACGGAAACACGCGAGACGTCAGGCCGGCGGGGATGGCGGCTGCGGCTGCGGCGAGACGATCTGCGTCAGCTGGAAGATGCTGGCGTCGAGTTCGGACCTGCGGGAGGCTGTGGCCGCGGCGCCGGCCGCTAGTTGTTCCGCGGTGGGAGGGCTGGCCGCGGTGGTCAGGAGCCGCTCCGCTTCGAGAGCGAATACCAGGTTGCGCAGCGCCTGGGCGGTCTCACGTGCGGCCGTCGTCGCTGCATCGGTCGGTGCAGTCGCCGCGACGCTTTCGAGCCCGCGAGCCGCCTGCTCGACCTGGTTTCGAACGGACTGCCAGTGCCCGTCAACGCCGATGTCGTAGACGGCTTCGGGAAGCAGGTCTCGGGCGAGCATCGCTGCGCCCAACGCCGGCTCGGCTTCATGCCTCCAGGCCAGCCAGCCCTGTCTCGCCTTTCGCCGACGTAGCCCGAGCAGCGCGCCGATGATCACGGCTGCGAGTACAGCGAGACCGCCGATGAGCCAGCCCCACGGCGTCGTGCTACCGGTCGCAGCTGTGGGCGTGACGGACGGGGCCGGGACGGATGCCGACGATATTGGCGGTGCCAGCGGGGCGGTAGAAACGGCCGGGGTCGTCGCCGGCGGCGGGCCGGCGCTTGGTGGCAGCGTCGGAGCGACGCTGGCCGTCGATGGGCCGGGGTTGGCACTACGGGACGGGTTTCGGGTTGGCAGCGTCGGGCGAGGGCTTGTGGGCTCAGGGTTAGGCGACGCTGGCACCGTGGTAGGCGAAACGGTAGGTGCGGTAGCAGTGGGAGCCGGTGGAGCCAGCGACGCCTCCGCCGAAGGGCGTTCGATCGGCGACCGCGATGCGCTTCTCGTCGGCAAGCCAGACGGGCCGCCACTGCCACCTCCGCTGCCGCACGCGGTCGCGACAAAGGTCATCGCAGCAAAAGCGGCTAACACCGCGCCTGGACGGCGGATTCCTGACCGATAGCGCATGTCAAATTCCCGTCATAGTGGCCTTGCATTAGGCCGCACGTTGCGTCGCTACCGACCCAGCCCTGGCGCCTCGTGCACGTTATCGCCTCATCCGAAAAGATCCAGGACGCGTCGCCGGCCCGCGTAAATGGTTCACGGTAGGTCTACCGCCCGCGTCGTCAAACCTGGCGTACCGCAATACCTAGGTGCAATCGCAATTGTGGTGCAGATCATCGCGCTCGCTTGGTCGCGTCTGACGAGCGTTCCTTGCGTGCTGGTGCGTTCGCGACGTGGCGGCTAGCCCGCACTACCCAACGACCACCCCCGGTCCGTGAAGAGGGGGTGGGGGTCCGCAGAAAGGTCTAGTTGGGCTGCACCGCGACCACCCCGGGTCGGTCCTGGAGGGGTGCCCTTTAACGCTTCGACTTCTTGGCAGATCTGCAGTCGTGAAAGTGGCCCTCACGTCCGCCCAAGGCACCGGTCTCGTTGCCCTTCCTGTGTTGCCTTTCAAGGCCACATTGTCGACGTTCTCACCTGTGGGAAGGACCTTGGAGGCACTTTCGCTTGACGCCGATTGCGCTACAAGCCGACCTGCGCTACAAGCCGACCACCCCCATCGATGAACAAGGGGTGGGGTCAGGGCCGCCAAAGCAGCATCAAGCCTGTCAAGAACCGCTTCGCCGGTTGCCCTTGTTACGTTGGCTATCGAGGCAACATTTACGAGATGCCGAACTGCAGGGATGGCCTTGAAGGCACCTTCGCTTGACAGGTGGTTGTTTGAGGAAGGTCGGCGGTCACGAGTGACGGCGACCTTGGAGCCTCCTGCTGACCGGGTACTTCCCCTCCCCCGGTCGGGAGCAATCGACGGCGGCACCCAGGGTTGCCGCACCCCTGGGTGTCGCCGCACAAGCAGCTGAGCTGATGGAATCGAGTGGCTAAGACTTCCGTTCGATTCGAAGCCTGATACCGCTCCGTTGCACAAGGTAGAGGACTACCACAGCGACGACGCCTAGCACCCAGGCCCACCACGGGCCGGGAATGCCACCGCTTTTGTGCTTTGCCTTGCTTGCGGCTGCGGTGGCGGTCGTGACTGTGAAGGCCAGTTTTGTGGCAGCTTGGTCACCGAAGCGGGCAGATTGGCCTTTTGTAGCGGCTCCGAAGGTGCTTCCGGCTGCAATGAGGGCGGCGTAGCTTCCGAGCGCGGCACTGCTAGGGACGGTGAGCGTCAGCTTGACGAATGCCCCCTTCGAAGCGGGCAGTGAAAGCATGCCTGGGTTGATTGTTACCCAGCTGGGTGGAACGAGGTGACTGCGACGGTTTGCGGTGTTGAGAATCCGAACCTGGTAGGTCGCAGGAGCTGTCCCCGTGTTCTTGACGTACAGGACCGGCAACGCCGCGCTATGTCCCGGCGCAATGGGCGACGTTAGGACGATTGGATTCGCGCTTACCCCCACGCCGCCGCCGCTCGCTGTCGCGGGTTGCGCAAACGCCAGGGCCGCCACCACAACGGCGAGCAGACCGACGCTTAGAGGAACTCTCAGCCGATGTCGCGCGAATATGGTCGTTCACCGTTCCTGGAAGCGCTGGCATTGTTTGAGCCCAGATGGGATGGGGCGCATTGATGCGGCTGATGGTAAACGGGATCGTCTGATCCAGCACGACTCGCCAGGACCGCCTGGATCGAATGATCCGGGTTTGACTAGGGCACAGCCGTCCAGGTCGTCGTAATCGTGAAGGACGGGAACGCGGCGGTCGAGCTAGTGGGCGCGAAGACGGCGAGGCCCTCGGTGCCCATCTGCGAGGCGGCTGCCGTGCACTGAGAGCCATCAGCGAAGGCGAAATCACAGGACGGAGTATTGGTCATTAGAGTCCCGGGATTACGGAGGTTGAAGGTTTCCTCGGCGTAAACGTCAGGACCAACGGCGGGATCTGAGTTGGAGGCATCACTGGCTTCCGCCGGCAGTGTCCAGTCTTTCCCGCCAGTGCTGGGAACAGCGTCGCCGCCGTTGACGTATATGTGGCCGGCGGCAGGGCCATTGGCGATAGTGATAAAGCCGGTATCAGCGTCGGGTGTAATGCATTCCCCGTCGGGAATCGCCAATCCAGTGGTATCGGTACCGGTGGTGTTATCTCTGCAGAAACTGAGAACGTTCGAAGCCGGGCTAGTTACCGTGATCGAGCGCACAGTCGGCGCCTCGAGGTTCACCGTTGACGTGTTGCTGCCGCTGCTGCTGGCAAACGCGGCGGGCGCTAGAGCGAGTGGAACAAGTCCAATAACCAGGACAAGGGCGATGCGGCGCCCCCGCATGGCGGGCCGCTTGGTTTCAGACACGTTGATGCGTTCGAACCGAACCTTCAACTTGCTCTCCAAAAGTTATTCATCCGGGGTCACGGAACCGCGGTCCAGGTGGTGGTAATGGTGAAGCTGCTCGACGAGTCGGTGGTCGCTGTCGGTGCGTAGACGCCGAGGCCTTCGGTGGTCGACTGGCCGGCCGCGGCGGCGCATGAACCGATCGGAGCCGCGGCCGTGAACGCGAGGTCGCAGGCGGGGTTGTTGCCGATCCAGATGCCGGGCTGCGTAGAGCTAGCATTTTGTTCGGCGTACATGTTGGTGCCTAGGAATCCGGCCGGTGACGGTGTGCTGATGATGCTGGCTCCGCCAGTCGGCGCCAGGGACCAGCCAATGCCGCCGTCTTGCGGCGCAGCGCTAGCGCCATTGACGTTGATGTGCCCGGCGACCGGGCCGTTGGTGATC
Organism: uncultured Actinomycetota bacterium; assembly: GCA_963737695.1. Classification (GTDB taxonomy): domain Bacteria; phylum Actinomycetota; class Actinomycetes; order Frankiales; family Frankiaceae; genus DATAZK01. The sequence goes on along the minus strand of CAVTTQ010000005.1, from coordinate 229,638 downwards.
GTCACGAGCCCGTCTTTGCCGCAGTGACCGCCCGGGATTACCAACGTCGACGTGCTGCCGCCACTGCATTGGTCGAGGGTGCTTTGGGCCGCGTTTGTGTTCACCGTGACCGCCCGCACGGCCGGCGGCGCTACCTGCACCGTCGAGGTATTGCTGCCGCTGGTGTCGGCAGCAGCGGGTATCGCGCTTAGCGCAAGGCCAAGCACGGTCATGGCAACGACGAAGGCAACGCGATGGTCTGCCCGAGCTACCGGCCGTGGTGCTCGGTAGACGCGTATTCGCATTCATCACTCCGCGTGCTTGGTAAGCGTTTGGTGGATTCAAACACTATTCGCGTCGCTAACCAGTCAGTACCGTATAAACGCTGTCCCAACTTGCAAGCGTCGGGCCCCCAACTGGCGTCACACAGCGGACGTATGTCCTGGATTGTCAGCTTGTCGAAATCGCGTATCTCATTTCTGGCGACCTCGACGAAGATAATTTGCCCGAACGTTCGTTCCGGATGACTCGCATCTTTGAAATGTGCGCTACATGATTGGTGTTGGGCGTTGACCTTCGGATCGAAAGCGACCTCGACCTTGCTCCGGTTAAAGTGGTTCCCCCGAAACGATCACACCGCCGGCCTGGACGGTGCAAGCTCCCGATCATGAACTGGTGGGCGATCGGCGTGTCCGTCGTCGCTGCGGGTTTTTCGGGTCTCTCATACCGCCGTTCCGGTAAGGCCATTCGAATGACCCGGGCAGACGTCAGAGTCCACTTGATGCAGCTGCCGAAGGGCGCTGGAGGCAGAGCCCTTCACGTCCGCGTCGTGAACGCAGGGCTCGGTAGAACTGCCGTCGAAAAGCTGCGCGTCGAGGGCAAGGGCGGCCGCACCGTGGAGACCGATACCAGCTTTGCTGACCTTCCCTCGGACGACTGGGAGTCATTGGCTTGGGAAGGGGACGTGTTGCCCGCGTCTCTCGAAGGTCAACACACGCTGTCCTGGGACCTTGGCCCAAGCGGTGTCTTCTACGTCACGGCTCCAGACGACAAGAACCCGGACGGCCCACCCGTCCCCGTCCGGGTTGCCGTTCTTTTGGGAAATGGCCACACGGCGAAATCCAAATGGCTCAAATTCGACTGGGGTCCGACCCCACCGCCTGTCGCAGTTTGAAGTCAGCAACCTGGTAGTCATCCGCTGCCGGTGTCCACGCGGGGCCGTCCTGATGCCACCTGCACGACTTCGAGTCGGGCAGCGCGTTACGGCTGCACCAGGTGCGACGGGTGATCTGCTGCCATTTGCTCATGATTCTCCTGCACATTTAGGCATGTTTCTGCTGGTCGTTATCGGCGTCCGACCCTGCCATGCCTTGTGCAGCCGAGAACACAAAACTAACACGCGATTCTGTCGGTAGTCCGCGTTAACGTCGCTGAATGGACCTTCCACAAGGCGCGGCGGGGGCACTCAGCGCTGTTGTGGGGTCGGGGCGCAGGAACGCGGGCAGTTGAGTACCCGTTCCTTAGCTGCCGGGCGTCGGCGCAAACCAGAACGTCAGGCTGGCCTTAACGCCCCGATCCGGGCAGAGTAGCTGCCTGCGCTCAACGGTCGAAAGAGGAACGTGCCGTGGCCGAATATGAAACTCAGGGTTGGAGGGAAGACAAAGCCGTCGCCTGGAGATTCTTTGCAGGCACCATGCTCGGCATGGCCGGCATCATGCGCATCTTCGACGGCATCTGGGCGTTCCACTATTACGGCACGCTCCCAAACAATTTCGACGGCGCCTTATTGGGTCACAGTTTGAAGACCTACGGCTGGCTCTACCTGATCTTGGGCATCGTCTTAATAGGGATCTCCGTCGGCGTGCTGCTGGGTTCGCAACTCAGTCGCTGGACAGGCGTCGTCATCGGGGCGCCGCTCCTGGTCATCAGCGCGGTCTGGTGGCTGCCTTACTACCCGGTGTGGTCACTGGTCTACGTCGGCATCGGCATCCTGGTCATCTACGGCCTGGTCGCCCACGGAAGCCGCGAGTCGGTCGAACAATCGACGCATTAACCCACGACAACCCCGAGTGTCGCGCGCCCAGCCGTTCGAGCGCACTGGGGCAGACTGCAGACTCTTACCGACATTTGCACGGACTGACGATTCGACGCCGCTCGGCTGAGGACGGAGACCCACCACGATGAGCAAGCCAGCACCGACTGGTGGTGGCAGCACGCGGCTCGCGGTCCTGCTGTCCATGGCGATGTTTGTGCTGGTTGTGGACACGTCGATCATGAACGTGTCGATCTCTGCGATCGTTCACGACCTCGACATCAGCGTCAGCAGCCTGCAGTCAGCGATCGCGCTCGAGGCGCTGGTCTCGGCCGCCTTCATCCTCATCGGCAGCAAGATCGGCGACCTCATCGGCCGAAAACGGGCCTACGTGATCGGGTTGTGCGCATATGCGGTCGGGGCCACTGCGATGGCCGTCACGCAGGGGTTGGTGCTGGTCTTCGTCTGCTGGGCAGTCATCGGGGGCCTCGGCGCCTCTCTCATGCTGCCGGCCATGCAGTCGTTGATTCACGGCAACTTCGAGGGCGCGGCACAAAAGCGTGCCTACGCATTGGTGGGTGCGGCCGCCGCGATCGCGGCGGCAGTCGGCCCTCTGATCGGTGGGTTCATCACGACCTATCTGTCGTGGCGGGTCGCGTTCGTGCTGGAGGACGTCGTCATCCTGATCGTGCTCTCGGGTATCCGACTCGTGCACGACGTTCCCTACACCGGTCCGCGGCACATCGACGGTGTCGGCGCCGTGCTGTCAGTGGTCGGAATGGGCGGCGTCGTCCTGGGCATCTTGGTGTGGCAGGAAGGCGGCGAGCGGGTCGCACTCCTGATCGCCCTGGGTGCAGCGTCCTTGGGCGGGCTGGTCTGGTGGCTCAGGCGCAGGCATCGGCTTGGTCGCCCGACGCTCATCGACCCGACGTTGTTCGCCTCGAAGCTGTTCCGCTACGGCGTCACCGGGCAGATGCTCCAGCAGATCGCCCTGGGCGGGGCGATGATCGCGCTACCGATCTACCTGCAGATCGTGTTCGAATACAACGCCATGCAAGCGGGCCTGTCATTGGCGCCGCTCTCGCTCAGCATGTTCGCAGTTGCCCTGCTCGCCGGAAAGCGCGCGGGCAACCGTCGCCCCGCCAGCATCATCTGCGCAGGGTTCGCCCTTGTCGCCGTGGGAATGGCGGTCCTGATCCCGATCGTGCCGCGAGCGCACTCGGGCTGGTATCTCGTGGTCCCGTTGGTGATAGCCGGCTCGGGGCTTGGCCTCCTCGTCTCTCAGCTCAACAACTACACGTTGTCGCCGATCTCGGACGAGCGGGTCAGCGAGGCAGCCGGAGTGAACTCCGCTGCTGGTTCGTTCGGATTGTCCTTCGGGCTCGCCTTCGCGGGGGCCATCCTGCTGGCTGTGCTGTCGTACTCGTTCAACCATCTGTCCGACCAGAGCACGGTGCTATCCGCCTCCCAGCAGCAGCAGGTGTCGACGAGCCTGGAGCACGACGCCGAGTTCATGACCAACACGCAGTTGGCGCAGGACCTGCAAGGCCAGCCCAAGGACGTCCAGGCGGAGATCATCAGCATCAACACCGAGGCTCGCCATCACGGTCTGCAGGTCGCGCTGCTGATCCCGGTTCTCGCCAGCTTGGGCGGCCTCATCACGTCGTTCCGCATGTTGCGGCTCCCCGACCCCGAAGCGTCCAGTTCGGCCCAAGGCATCGTCCTGGCATAGCCGCTCCTGTCGCCGTAGGTCCACCTTGTCCTAGGCCTGGGCTACACAGCGACCACCCCCCGACCATGAAGAAGGGGCGGGGGTCAGCACCCTCTGATCGAGCTTCGACCTGGGCCAGAGGCGTTTGGTATTCCAGTTACTGGAAAACTGTCGGAGTGCTAGTCAGCTCAACCGCTGGGTTCGTCGCTGTTCCTACGTTGCCTTTCTAGGCCACATGTCGAGATTCTGACCTGCGGGAAGGACCTTGGCGGCACTCTCGCTTGACGGGTGGCTGTTGAGGAGAGGCGAACGCTTTGAGGTCTGTCCGGAACCGCTTCGCCGCTTACCTTTCTTGCGTTGCTCAACGAGACAACGATGTGTATCGGAAGGCTTGCGTGTCTGCCACTAGGACGCTTCGTAAGTCAAGGGCACATGGCGGAATGACTCGCGCGGCTCAACGCCCCACAGTTCTGCGAGCCATTCCGGGCTGTACTGCCACACGATTTGGCTCTTCTTTTGGCTGTACTTTTGGCCGGCCCGAGGTAGCACTGCGACAACCTCGCTCGCGTGGTGTTCGATCGCCGCCGACAGCGATGCGATGTCCCGCGCTGATCTCGGGGCTTCGGTCGAGGTCGGCGTCAGTGCTGGCAGCACCTCGGTCGGGGAAACGAAACTTGGCAGAACCTCAGGCGCGTGCAATTGGGGAAGGACCTCTTCGTTCATTTATTCGCTCCTTAGGACGCTTGCAATGATTGGTAAGCCGTCGTCCATCGCGCTGACAATCAGTGACCCGTCAGCCGACACCCGGCAATCGATGTTGATGGGTTCCCCGGGCTGCTTCGGGATGTCGAACTCGAGGCGCCTGTTGGCCAGGGGCTTGCATAGCTCCGGATCGCCTTGGCCGACGTAGAGCTTGATATCGACATAGTTGGACGCCTGCTTGAGGTATATCGGCGTCGTCACGGTTGCCGCAGGAAGCTCGGTGCCGCTAAGCAGCAGGGGCTCAGCGACACGCTGGTCGTCCTTATCACGCACGAGCAGGCTGACCGTATAAGGCAGTACTCGCTGTAAGACAGGCAGGACAAGCTCACTTGTGTCTATGTCCTCCCGGTCGAGGTCGTATACCGCTGCGCCTTTAACCACAGCCAGGCTCATGTCGAGCCCGCCGTAGGGTCCAACCGCAGGGTTGGGCTCGCGACCCCCGAATGTTTCGGTCAGCAGTTCGCGCATGAGCGGCAACTTGGCTGAACCGCCAACCATGAAGTAGGCGTCTACATCCATCGGCTCGAGTCCTGCGTCAGCGAGCGCCTTGAGAACCGTGTCCCGTGCGCGAAGACAGGTAGATCGGGAGAGCTCCGTCAGAGTGGCGGCTGACACTTTGGTCTGAAAGGTGCGACCGAAGCGAAGCGTGACCTTTTCGCCGCGTGGGGATCGGAGATCGCCATCTTCGGCGGCGTAGGAGCTGAGATAGCGCTTGAGGCGATCCACACTGTTGTGGCTGACCTTGCGGATGCGTTCTCGGTCTTCAGGAGTGAACGGCTCGCCCCGCTGTTTCTCCCACAGCTCGCGGATGTGGTCCGTCAGCGCGGCTGTCACCTCGACGCCGGCGTCCGGACTGCCAGCCAGGCCGAGGTGCTCCAGGAATGGCCGTCCCTCGCGTTCGGTGACCCTACGAACGGAAACGTCGAGGGTCCCTCCGCCCATGTCGAATATCAACACCACAGAGTCAGCAAGCGCCGACATGTCAACCATCGACATAAGTGCTGCCTCCGGCTCCTCGAGAAAGTCGACACTTTCAAAGACTGGCTCTGGACCCCCGAATACTGCCTCGCGCAACCGCTGGCGGTAGTCTGCGTCGAACCCGGCTCCCGCGGGAACGGTGATGACAGCTCGGTTGCAACCCACAGGGTCGTTGAAGGTCTGTACGTAGCACTTCTTGAGGTATCGAAGAAAATGCCGGACAAGGTCGACAGCGTCCCGCTCAGGCGCACCGGGCACCCGAATCTTCTCGTTATCACGGAGCAGAAGTTTGAAGTTAAAAACAACACGGTCGGCCTCGTTGGTGTCGTCCTGCCTTCGAGCCGCGGCACCCCCGAAGTAAAGCTCTCCGTTTGTATCGAGGAACGCCGCACTGACGATTTCCAGCTCGCTTGCCGTGTCGCGCGCGAGTGCCCAGTCAGGTCTTCCCTCAGCAACATCTATACGGCACACAGCGGAATTGGACGTCCCAAGGTCAATTCCAAAGCCGCAGACGCGCTCGGTCATGCTCATTCTCCTTCGCGATTGGTAAGAGCGGCAACAATGGCCTTGACTTGGGGTGCTACCGCACCCGACCGGGTGAGGCCTGGTCGAAGGACCAAAACGACAGACTGGTAGGCGACTTGATCTGCGCTAACGTGCAGGAGTGGGTCGTACTTGACTTCGTCACCGACCTGATGCAGAGGTACGTAGCCAAGGCGTTGGAGCGCGTCTACTAGGGACTCGCACGCCTCTCGTAAAACGCTCTTACGAATTCCACCGCGCTTCGTTTCTTCGACGAGGGCTGTATGCACGTCGAGAGTTTGGTCAGCGACCGTCAACGCGATCCCTTGCCGGAGGTCCTCGAGGGCGGTACCACCGGCGAGGCGGTCAACCACGACGGTCTCTGGATGACGCAGATAGACCCTTGGGCGCAGCCGGCGAAGCCGTGTGTTGAGCAGAGCCGCTGCTGCAACGCCGTGCCGTTCGGGATCGAGTGGGGCGAGCAATCGATCGGCCAAATCTATTAGGGGCGCCTGCTCCCAGACTTTGTCATCCTTGAACAGCTCTTCTGCCAGGCGTGCATCAACGGGACCCCCCCGTTCCCAAGAGTGCCTTAAGAGCCGTCCATCGGTCCGAGCGCGGTCGGCTGCTTCGATTGAGCTTCGCATTCCTAGCCACAATGAAGTCAACGCGGCGCGTTCCTGGACTCCGCCCAGGTAGTCGTCATCGCCTTGTCCCGTGACCAGCCATTTCTGCGCGAGCGGTATGTCGATGGTGACCAAAGGAACTGCTGTCTCTTGACGTTGATCAGGGGCCATGTCTTGGACAAGACTGGCCAGCCCTGGGAATTGGAAATCCTCATGCGTCTTCAGGACGCGCAGTGGAAGCGCGAGCGCGGACTTGGCGCTGTCGTGCTGCGAAATCCAGACAAGCACCGGTAAAAGAAGTTGACGGGCCTCGGCTTGCCCGAGGTCCAGTTCGGCCCGGGCGAGGCACAGCTCGATCACATCCTGCGCAAGCCCCTGCAGCTCCTCGTCAGCCTCCCCGTCGCAAGCTTTGTTTGCTGCCACGTACCGGTCTCGGATACCCCGCCAGTCACGGCGGAGCAGGCGCAGGTCTTTGATAAGGACGGTCATCGAGCCGGCCGCTTCAGCGAACGCGACCAACCAATGCTGCCGGTCTGAGTAACGTGAACGGCAATACGGCTCGCCGGCCACCAAGAACGCAATGCGGGGTAGTCAGGGGTGTGGTCGCGGTATCGGTCCGAAGTGACGATCCAGCTGACCCCCGGCTGCTGAAGAAAACATTCGATTACGTGACGGTCGGCGACTCCCTCGGTAACCGTGACCTCACGACGAGCGTAGCGCCGCTCTATTTCGGCCCAGTCGCTCGCCCGCGCCTTCCACTGCGTCGTCCGATCAAAAAAGACATGCACATCGCGGAAGCCGCTTTGCTTTAACTCTGCGACGGCGGCGTCAACAACGTTTAGCCGAAAGGCCCCACCCGATTTTGACGATTCACCGCCAAAGCCGACGTTGCTACCGTCAACGACAGCCCGCCACACCCAGTTTCTCTCCGAGATCTGCTGAAGCCCGATCGGCAAGGAAGGAAAGCCGAGACGGAGGAGCGTTCCATCGGCGACGAGACCAGGCGCATGCGCCAGGGCGTCACCTTCCAAGAGAGTGAGCAGGGCCGCACGCGCTTCGGGTGACCCCACCTGCTCCACTGTGACCGCGAGCAGTCGCAGGCGTTCGGCGACAGGGACGGCAACGATGCCCTCAATAAAACTGGTGACCCGTCCGGACCACGGCCAGCGCGCCGCCCGCGACCGGTCGCTCATCAGGCACGACACCGCGGACGCGCACCTGAGTCGCGCTGTCACGAAGCCGAACGCCTGCCAGGGCTGTAGCCCGTCCACGTTCGCGATGCGTTTCGGGTGCGATAAGGCTGCCAGGAAGCTGTCCGCGGCTCTGTGCTCGTCGCACGTTGCTTCAGAAGCCTGTACTGCCCCACCTGGAACGGCGGCAAGGAGTTGCTTCGTCACTGGTGCCGTGAGCGGGGTAAGGGCGGTCACCCGGTTCCGGAGCCAGCGGCGACACGGCCAAGTGAGGCTCGGAGCCAGTCGCTCGACTCGGGACACCGCGCGATCCAGCCTTCCCACTGAGATCAGGGCGCAGAGTCGGAGCACCTCCCACTCTCCTGCACCAGGCTCACCTTGGGTCGGCGCAAACGCATCGAGCTCGATCTCCTGTAGCAGGGTGGGCACGCGGTGCTCCAGATGCACGTCCAGGAGGCTCCACCCGATGTAGGCCGCAAGTTCCCGGCCTTCACGGCTGGAAATCCTGCTGAGCTCGTGGCGCTGTTCGCGCCACACCCCGAAGGTGCGCGCTGACGGCGCGTCGAGGAAGCTCCAGAGCGCTAGGGCCGGGTGCGCAAGCCGTAAAGCTGGTTCGAGGATCTCGCGTCGCTCGTCCAGTTGCCCGAGGAGACTCAGGTCGGTCATCGGCGCCAGAGCGGCAAGCCGCGTATCGGGCTCCAGGCCCGCCAGCCGGGACTGTGCGTTGTAGACGTATCGCTCGTCCTCGGTCCTTAAGGCAACGACCAATTCCGCGGAGGCGAGTAGAGCTCGTTCGTCCGCCGACTCAGCCAAGGTGGTGAGATCGGTAAGGCAGTCAACCGCGTCACTGCCCTGGGCGTCGGGAGTTGCAAGAACCAGCTCGGTCAGCAGCTCAATGAACTCTGGTCGCATCTGCTGTTCGGGCTGCCGACCTAGGGGAAAGTTCGTTGCCAGAAGCGTCATGATCGTCCGTCCCCGGCGTTTCGACTCACACGCAGAATCTCGGCAACATTGCTCCCGCGCTGTAGCCACAGGACGCAAGGTTGGGCCTGCACAAGCGGCGTTCGGACCAGGGTCGCTCCTCGGGCAAGAAAGTTGCGCTGCACGCCCCTGCTTGCGGATTGCCATGCCCTGCACTCGGGCGGGCGTTCGCTGCCGGCTCGTCTCGGAGGTGAACGGGATAGCGACGGCTCGAACCGGTCCGTGCAGATCTATGCGTAGCCCGCGAGTCGCCATGTGATCCTGTCAAGCATGACGGTGGGGTATGCCGACGTCTGAAGGATGGCCGGAAATGTCATACAGGAGCAAGTGCCGCCGGGATTTGCCGGTCCGCAGCCGTTGCGTAGCGATCGCGAGGCTCTGTTCTTCAGCCTGGCGGTCACGATCGAGCGAGGAACCCTTACGCAGGGCTTCGTCATCCTGCGTGGTCTGGCGACTCCACTGATCCGTGTGCGTCGGCTTCCTGGCCGACTCGGAAGGCCGGCGCTGACCTGGCGAATCAGTGAGCATGACTCTGCAACGCAGTTCATGCCTCGGTGGTGCGGATGCAGCCGTCACCGAGGTGTCGCCGTTCACACAAAGCCAGTCCCCGGTCAAAGCTTGACCTTCATCACGACCAGCCGCTGCGCCGCGGGGCTGGCCCGGTCAGTTCTGAAGATCCTGGACGTCGTGACCGACTCCATCGAAGACGTCACGATCCGAGTTGCTACCGGGGATTTGGAGCTGCGCTACGCGACAGCACTGATCCAACCAGCCTCCATCAGTAGCCGTAGTAGTCCGCACCAGCCTTTGCATTCATTCGGACCCCGCATGATCGGCGGAATCGCCGATTGTCGGGTCTGCGGGAGGCCCCTGAACAACGAGGAATCCGTGGCGCGCGGCATGGGACCTGTCTGCTTCGAGCGGCACCACAGCTAGCGCCCAGACCTTCTCCGAGCTCGATGGCATTCCCAGCGGGCACGTGCTCTCTGCCGATGGGCGAAGCCAGACCAGGCACCGTCGACGTTCTCGTCGATGGCCGGCCCTATCCGCTCCTGCGGATCGAGTTGGGCGGGCGAATACGTCACCTACGAGCATGACCTCCTAAGCCTCGATCGCCATCTGCCGCCGGCCTTCGCGCGACAGTTGCAGTTGGACGGACCACTCCTAACGGGGCTTCCAGCCGGCACTCGACCGGATTGCTGTCAGGTAGCCGTCATTGCCAGCGCACCGATCAGTTCACCGTCCACGCTTCTCGTACAAGACACGGAACGAGTGAAGAGCCCCACCTCGCCACACGTCTGCAGGACCACCCGTTGGGTTAACACCGGTCTGGTGCCGCGACTCCGACCTCCAACTCCGTCGCAGACAACTCATGGAGGTCGTTATGAACGCGTCATGGACCCGGCTTTTAGGCCGGCACTTTCACGGGCCGGTCGCCGTCAATGGAGCAACCGGCCAGCCGGTGGCAATGCCGCAGCCGGCGCCGACTCGTTCACCCGCGACGAGCGTACGCTCCGGCACGAGCTGGAGCGGCTGGTATGCCAGTTGGTACCGCAAGCAGCGAGACGACCGCGACGCGCGTCGGAGGCAGCGAAAGTTCGAGCGCGAGATGGCCCAACTCAACGGCAACCCGGCGATCCAACAGGAGCTGGAGATCATGTGGACCCGCGACGTCGAATAGAACGGTCAAGTGCCGGACGGTCCCTCGATCGGTTACCAGCCGGTAGTGCTTAGCCGCCGCCCCAGGGCTACGGAGCAACCACCGCCGTTGGCGAAGTGGTTTGCGCCTACCTAGCTGGCGTGGTCAGGATTCGAATATCCCCGTTGCCCAGTGGTAGTCGGGTTTGCCGGTGGCGGTGCGTTGGACGGCGTCGACGAGGCGGATCTGCCGTGGCACTTTGTAGCCGGCTATGTGTTCGCGGGCGTGGGATTGCAGATCCTGCAGGGTGAGGGTGGCGGCTCGGGAGTGGACGACGGCGGCGATCTGTTGCCCGAAGCGCTCGTCGGGTATGCCCACGACGACGACGTCGAAGACGTCAGGGTGGCGCTTCAGGGCGGCTTCGATCTCTTCCGGGTAGACCTTCTCGCCGCCCGTGTTGATGCATGAAGATCCACGGCCGAGCAGGGTGATCGTGCCGTCAGCTTCGACGGTCGCGTAATCGCCGGGGATCGACCAGCGCACGCCGTTGGCATCCGTCGGGTAGGTGGCGGCGGTCTTGGCGTCATCTTTGCGGTAGCCGAGTGGGATGTGGCCGCTGCGGGCGAACCTGCCGACTTCGCCGCTACCGGGTTCGACGGGTGTCAGGTCGTCGCGGAGCACGTTCACGCCATCGCGTGCCTGGAAGCGTCGTTCGCCGTCGGGGGTGCTGGAGCCGCTGACACCGGTCTCGCTGCCACCGACTGTGTCGCGGGTGAAGATCTGCGGTAGGTGGTGTTGCAGTTGTTCGCGTACCGCGGCCGAGAACACCGCACCCCCGGAAATCACGCCGAGCATCGAAGACAGGTCGTAGGAGCTGTCGGGCTCGGCGAGGGCTTCGGCCAAGGGCCGGGCGACGGCGTCGCCCACACACACCAGCAGGTTCGCCCGCTCGCGTTCGGCGAGCCTCCACACCGCGTGGGGGTCGAACCCGCGCGAGTCGGTCAGTAAGACCCGGCCTCCTGCCAGCAACATCAGCAGCACGCTCCACTGCGCAGCCCCGTGCATGATCGGTGTGGTGACCATCCCGACAAGCAGTGCCTCTTCAGGCATGACGCGTGACCCGATCTCGTCCGGCTGGGCGATCGGTTCCCCGGCGAACGGTGCGCCGCCTCCCAGCGCGGCGTAAAAGAGGTCCTGGTGTCGCCACGTGACGCCCTTGGGTAGCCCGGTGGTGCCGCCGGTGTAGAGCAGGTAAAGATCATCCGACGATCGTTGGAGTTCCAGCCGATCCGGCGACGCCGCGGCCAGCACCGCGTCGTAGACAGCGGCGTCAACAGGCTCGTCCGAGCCGTCCTCGAGTACCAGCAACTCCCGCAGCAAAGGCAGCTGACCGCGTATCGCGTTCACCACCGGAGCCAAGCCCCGCTCGATAACCAGGACCGATACGTCGGCGTCGTCGAGCACATGACGCAGTTCCGCGCCGACGTAGCGGTAGTTGAGATTGACCGGAACGGCACGCGCCTTGTAGGCGCCGAGCATCGCCTCCACCCACTCGAGGCGGTTATAGGAGTCGATCCCGACCGTGTCGCCCGGCAGCAGTCCGATGCTGATCAGATGGTGGGCGAATCGGTTGGATCGCGCATCGAGTTCCCGGTAGCTGACGCGACGTTCGCCGACAACGACCGCTATCCGGTCAGGGACCGCAGCGGCGACCTGCTCGAAAAGATCGGCCAGGTTGAAGCTCGACGCGACCTGCGCATTGACAGTCATACAGTCCTCGACTTCTGCGGCGCGGATACCTCCCCTCGGAGGTCTGGCGGAATCCTGCCACGTGCATGCCAGAACCCGTGACGGGTTGGGAGAATCCGATCGAGGATGGCCCACTGAAAGCCCGAGCGTCGCAAGCTTTGCGTCTCCCCACCGACAAAACCAGGTGCATCGTCCGGGGCCGCACCGCACGATCCCCGGGCTCAATGGGGTCAACCGCCTCGATATGAATCCAATGCGGCTCCAGAGACAGCGCCGCCTAGGACGTGAGTCCGACTGGCGCAGGTGTCCCACGGTGAGCCCGGTTCCCTCGTAGCGGAGCCTCCATAGGGGTGGGCTAGGCCGACGTCCGGTTCAGCGCGTCGGCAAGCTGGCTTCTAGCGCTCACATTGAGCTTTCGGAAGACTCGGCTCAGGTGGTACTCGATCGTCTTGGGGCTGAGGAAGAGCTGCGCAGCCGCTTCACGGTTGGATGCCCCTTCGGCTACGGCCATAGCGACTTGCAACTCTTGAGGTGTGAGCAGAGCAACCTGGCTGTTGGACTCGTCCTGCCTGACCGACACGCCGGCGGCCTCCAGCTCAGCCCGGGCCAGTTCGGTCCAGATCTCTGCACCCAGCTTTCGGAAAGTAAGCCAGGCCTGTTCGAGCTGAGGTCGAGCAGCAGCTCGCTTCTTGTCCCGGCGGAGTCGCTCGCCGTAGCAGAGCTGGGTTCTCGCGAGCTCGAAGAGCCTCTCCGACTGTTCATGCCATGAGAGCGCTGCCTCGAAGTGTTGCTCGTAATCCTCCTCGACGGCGAAGCCACGGCATCTGGCAGCGAACGCCTTGATGATCGGCCGGTGGGTGCGTTCGGCGTGCCAGTCCAGCTCGCTCACCACAGAGAGCGCGTCTTCTGTTCGGCCGAGCCGGACGTATGTCTCTGAGAGCTCGGGCGGCCATTGCAAGTAACCCATCTCGAGCAAGCCGGACTTGTGACACATGGCCCGGGAGCGCTCCAGGGCGGCCTCGCTTCCGTTGAGATTTCGCAGGCTTAGCTCAAGAATGCCAGCGTCTCGTGGACTGTAGCTTCGACGGTCTTTAGGGCAATTCGGGACGTGATCTCAAGTGCTCCGGTGATTGTCTTTTCGGCACGATTCTTCTCTTCCGTAGTGCGCCTCCAATAGATCCGATCCGGCTCAGGGCAGATCCGAGCTCGCTGCTCTTCACTGATATCCCGTGCGATACCCAACGCTCTGTATGTCTCGGCCTCAGCGGCTCTGCCAGTCACCTCGCATGAATTGGACGTTCGCCCGCGTGAACAGGGCGGGAGGTAATGCCGTAGCGCGCCGGTCTCAACGGCCAGTTCGATCACGGCGGATGAGAGTTCGTCGGCCTCGGTGAAATTGTCAGATACGGAGATGCATTGCGACACGGGCAGCCCGCCTCAAGTAGTTCCGGATGCCCGGTGATCATCATCTTGAGCCGTTCGACCATTGGAAGGACGAGTCTAGACCTTCCGTCGATTCCCCTCTCACCAGGAGCACCGTGCCGAGGGCGGCTTGGGCGCGAGCTTCGCCAGCGGCTCGCCTCGCAATAATTCCAGCGCCCGCATCGCCTCGACACGTGCCTTTTCGGTATCTCCCAAGAGGGCGGCGGCCGCGACCGCGTCGACGAGCAAGTATGCAGCCTCGACCGGTGGCTCTGGGCAGCGCTTGTCGGCCGCGGCGACAGCGTTATTAGCGCGTCCTCCAGCTTCCCCAGCGCCATATCAACTCGGCTCCGGACCACCGGCGCGGCCAAGGAGACGGCGAAGTCCGAGGATTCGGCAGCCGATCGGCGGACAGCAGCAACTCATCTGCTTTGGAGATTGATCCCGCCAGAAAGGCGAGTTCAGCAGCCCGGACGAGTCGGCGGTGCCGGTCCACGTCAGCCGGTGATAGTTGGGCAGAACGTTCGTAGGCGGCCGACGCTGCGGCGTTTCCCGACAGCGAGATCACCTGCTTCCGCGGCGGCCTCCAACTGCGCAGCTGCCTTTTCGTCTGATCCGACTGCAGCAGCGGCCAGGTGCCAGGCACATCGCAACCTCCCGTTGGCCGTGGTCGAGCCTTGTAAGGAGGCGCCGACAGCGGCATGCGCTCTTCGCCGCCAGGTGGGCAAGACCGAATATGTCGCCGCGGATCGCACCAGCGGATGGCGAAAGGAGATGCCGGACGGCTCCACGGAGACCAGACCCAGGTCTTCGGCGTCGGCGAGGTCGGAAAGGTGAAGGTCCGCGGCCTCCAGAGCGAGTTCAACGGATCTCATGTCGGGCTCGTCCAGGAGCGCGGCGATGACCACGCTCGCCGGCAGCGTTCGGAAAGCTGCTCGAAGCTCGCTGAGTAGGCCCGTAACAGCCTCTCGCCAATCGGCAGCGGCTGATCTAGGGCGGTGACGCCCACCAGCTCGTGTCCGGCCAATAGCCTTGGAAGTTCGAGCAATGCGAGCGGGTTGCCGTTCGAGGCATCGACCAGTGATTGGATCCGAGTCCGGCTAAGGTCGCTGCCACCAGCCGAGCCCAACAACTGCTTAGCTGCCGACGAGTCGAGACCGCCGATGCCTAGCGTCGGCAGGTTGGCAATGGCGGGGAGGCCTTCGCCGGTTCTTCTCGACAGCAGCAGAACGATTCCCTCTGCGAGCAGCCGGTGGCCGACGAAAGCCAGCGCCTCAATGCTTGGCTGATCGGCCCAGTGGGCATCGTCGATCACGACCACCATCGGCCGGGACTCGGCGGCCGTCGCCAACAGTGCAAGGGTGGCTGCCCCGACTGCGAACCGATCGGGCGCTACCTGGGCAGCAGCAGGCTCCATCGACGCGCCGGCATTAGCAAAGACGGGCCTCAAGACATCGACCTGCGACGGGTTCAGTTGCCCCAGGCACTCTTCCAACGGCCGAAGCAGCTGACCGAGCGCTCCGTAGGGCAGTTCGACTTCTGATTCCAGGCCTTGCGCCCACAGCACCTGAAAGCCAGGCGAGCTGTCAAGCAGCGATCTGAGCAGTGCGCTCTTCCCCACGCCGGGGTCGCCCTCGAGCACCAAGACGGCGCTGCGGCCTTTCTCTGCCGCCTGCACCAGCTCGTGGAGCTGCGCCAGTTCAGCTTCCCGGCCCACAAGGACGGCAAGCGATGCGGCCACGGCGCGCTCCGAAGTGTCGGTGTTGCGGCGACCTCAAGCTAGCAAGCCAACACTCCGCACCGAAACCCTTTCTGCTCCCCCACCCTGGCGGACCACGAGCCACCGCCAGGGTTGCCCTGCGGTTACTAGGGAGCTTCCCTGATTTCAGGGGTCTTCGAGCTCGACAAGCTGGATTCACAGCCATCGAGGCGGCCACCAGGGCCCCTCTCGACAGAAAGGCCTCCGATGACAATCGACGCGCAGTCCGCTCAGATCCCCTCCCAGATCACCGCCAGCGATATCTCCCAGGCCGAGGCCGCCGAAGACACTCCGGTCTTCGTCGGGGCGTGGGAAGCCCACCGCAACTACGTGGCGCAAGAGGCCCCGGTAGCCGCGGTGCAGATCGAGGAGGAACAGACCGCAAGCGGTCGTGGGATCCGGCAGGCCGTCGCTGCTCGTTACGCCGTGTACCGGCTGAACCGTGCTTTCCGTCGCAACCAGCGCGAGTTCGAGGACGTGATGGACTGCTGCGTCCACGACCCTGCCGGCCAACGCGAACTGCAGATGAGCTGGACTCTGCGACCCTGACCAGACGTCAGCGTCTGAGCACTGTCTCTAGTCCAGTCGCGAACATGCCGAAACGCTGACGGTGTGAGCATCTAGGAGTCCACGTCGGGTTCGAGTCTCAGAGCGACACTCGAATTGTGGCGTTCGGCTTGACACGCGGTCACTGTGTGTCATTGTCATGTCCGGTTCACGGATCTTGATGTTGTTGTCGGCCGCCGGAAGAGTGTCTGGCCGGCTGAGGGACGTTAAGGCCTGGGCAGTGACCGGCGAGGAAGGGAAGCGCATGGCGCACGGTGCGGGCTGGAGAATCTTTGCTGGAACGGTGCTGGGCATCGCAGGCATCAGCCGCATCTTCGACGGCATCTGGGCGCTGCACTACCACCACGCAGTCCCGGACAATTTGCAGGGTGCGCTGTTCGGCGACAACCTGAAGACCTACGGCTGGATCTACCTGATCCTCGGGATCGTACTGATCGCCGTCTCGCTACTCGTGGTCGTCGAGATGGGAATCAGTTCACAGATCGCCCGGTGGACCGGCGTAGTCGGCGGCGGCGTGCTGTCCGTCAGCGCTGTCTGGTGGCTCCCGTTCTACCCGGTCTGGGCACTGGTCTATATCGCCATCGGCATCCTCGTCATGTACGGACTCATCGTGCACGGCGGCAGCGACGAGATGGAGCGATACGCCTAGCACCAAGCGGAGGTCGCCTGCACCCGATCAGGGCAGGGTGTCCAAGGTCGTCTAGCTCAGGGGAAGAGCGCTCGCCTGACACGCGGGAGGCCGCTGGTTCGAGCCCAGCGATGACCACACAAGACGCTCGTCCGTCTCCATCTATGGATCGATGGGCTCCGACAGGTAGCCCAGACGGAGCCTTGGTCGCGGGTGATCGGTATGCCAGTGACTAGTTCCCGGCGATCGCCTCGGCCAGCTGGCGCAGCACCGTGATCGCTTCGACGTCCGAGACGGCAGCAACCTGTTGGACGAGGTACTGGCACATCACGATCAGCGCCCCGATGTAGGCGCGGGCTTCATCGACGCGGAGCGGCTGCTCCAGGATCTCCGTAACCGCGGCGTCCTCGCCGAGTTCGAGCCCCGTCAAGATGGCGATAATGCTCGACACCGCATTGCGCAGCTCGGGATCCATCGGCGCCGTCATGGCAGGGACGGTCCCACAGCTCGGGGTTCGGCGGAGAATTTCGGCGAATCCAAGCGGGGTGCCCCCTCACGGGGCTGGCACTGGCGGACGCCCCGTGAGGGGACCTGCTGGCACGCCCCCAACCTGCTGCGACAGCATCCGTTCGCGGCGCGTGCCTTTACAACCCGCGCTGGCACAGTGCACGGTGAGACAAGCACAACGCAAGGTCACTTAGCTTAGCCTGACGCGGCGGACCAGACTGGGCTGCATCTGGAACGCGGCCGGTGCCACTCGGTGAACCGCTCAACTTGACCTGTTGGATCTTTCGTCGCGATT
Source organism: uncultured Actinomycetota bacterium (assembly GCA_963737695.1). Taxonomy (GTDB): domain Bacteria; phylum Actinomycetota; class Actinomycetes; order Frankiales; family Frankiaceae; genus DATAZK01. The sequence continues at coordinate 212,291 of CAVTTQ010000005.1, read as the reverse complement.
CGCGCGACGCTGCTGTCCTAACAGCCTTGTGCAGTAGGCACGGGCCAGTCAGAGGTCGTCTGTCAGGAGGCGTACCGGGTGAGGTCGGCGACCTTGCAGTCGTATCCCCCGGCAGGTGCTTGCTTGAATCCCAGTGCGGACTGCTGTGAGGCCTGGCCGGTATTCAAGTCGTTGACGGCAACCAAGCCGGTATCGAGCTGCTGGGTGCCGTCCTTGGACTCGAACGCGATCGTGACTATGTAGTTCGACGTCTTGCTGCTGTGATTGGTCACCGTTACTGCGGCCGACAGGTAACCGGTCGTCGGATCGGCCGTGCAGCCGGTGATGACAACGTCCTCGGCATGTGCAGGCAGGCTCGGCTTTGGCTTGGGCTTCGGTGCGACGGCCGCCGCTGGCGCTGAAGCCGCCGGCGGGGACACGGGAGCGGTGGATGGCACTGTCGCCGCGGTGTCGTCGCCTTGCTTTTTCTTCGCGGCCGCACCGATCGCACCGCCGATGATCGCGATGACCACGATCCCGCCGATGATCCACGCCCAGATTGGAATCTTTCGCTTCGGCTTTCCGGGCGGCGGCTCGTAAGGCACCGGGCCTGACGGCGGCCCATATGTCTGCTGTGGCGGTCCCCCGGGAGAAGTCATAACAGCGACATCGGCGCATAGTTCGCAGAGGTAAAGCAAGATTTTCAGTGATTCACGGCGGGGATGGCGGATTGTCCCCAATGGATAAGTAATTCCGACTTACAGGGTCCGAGCCCAACTCGGGCTGCGGGTCGTGCGTGGCCGCGTGAGGGTCTACCGCTTCGTTCGTCCAACCGCCTGGCACAGGTGAAGATGGCGAGCCCGTCCGTCAGTACGGTCGTTGGATGACCGATCTCAAGCTGTTCCGCATCGTCGACGGCAAGGCCGAGGAACTCGCCGGGGCCGGTGTTGCGCTCGAAAGGTCCTTACAGACGCTGATCGAGGCGAACATGGAGACGCTCTTTGGGGTGCGCTTCCTCGCCAGCGAGTACTCAACCGGGTTGAAGCATGGTGGCCGGATTGACTCGCTAGGAATTGACGAGAACGGCAGCCCAGTCATCTTCGAGTACAAGCGGTCAGTCAACGAAAGCGTCATCAACCAGGGGTTGTTCTACCTGGACTGGCTCCTCGACCACCGCGCCGAATTTGAGCTGCGGGTGATGAAGCACTACGGCTGAGAGACCTCCGACAAGCTCGACTGGGGCGATCCAAGATTCATCTGCGTTGCCCAAGACTTCACCCGCTACGACCAACGCGCGATCGGCCTGATTGGTCGCAGCATCGAACTCGTCCGATACCGGGACTACGGCGGCGAATACCTGACCCTTGACCTGGTCGCCAGCACGGGTGCGAAGGTCACATCGGCGGGCGGGGCGGACATCAGTGTTCGCACGGCGACGGTGCAAGCGAAGGCTGCAATCAGGGCTGCTTCGAGCAAGACGGTGAGTCAGCTCCACGAGCAGGCGTCGGCCGAGCTCAAGGCCTTGTACGCCAACCTTGATGCGATGTTGTTGGCGCTTGGCGACGATGTCACCAGGACAAGGCGACAGCAGCACTCCGCGTTCCGCCGGCTGAAGGACTTTGCATGTGTCGAGGTCCATCCTCGAGCAGCGCGCTGTTGGTCTACCTCAAGGTGGACTCGGCAACGGTCGAACTGCAGCCGGGCTTCTCCCGGACGTTCGCAACATTGGACACTTCGGCACCGGCGACCTCGAGCTGATAGTCCGCACACGACGAGCTTGCCAGCGCCGAGCCACTGATCCAGAGCAGATATCAGGCGAGCTGAGGGCATGCCAGGCGGGCGGGGGGTAGATCTTTCAGCCCAGCTTCTTCCTGATCAGCCGACGCGGCCTGGTTCGACACGTGACGGACATCGATTGCCTGCAGATGATGGTTGCCGGGGAATGGCGGCAGGTAGACGGTCCTAGGCTGCGCTGACATGCGGCCGGTTGCCGGACGCGACTTCGACCAGCCAAGCGAAGGCGTCCAGTAAAGCCCGCCGGGTCTGAGGCGAACGCAGGAGCTCCAGCCGAATGCTGGGGCGCACGGAGATCTTCCCGGGTGCGATGTCGACGCCATCGGCTTTATTGAGCCGGACACGAAGCTCGTCCCTCAGGGTGGGTTCGCTGAATGGCTCCTTGCTCTTCAAGTGTTGGAAGCTGAATTCCATCGTCCCTGTGACGGGGTAGCAGGCTGCTACCCACAGGATGTAGCCGCGGTGACGGTAGGGAAGGAAGTGCGGGATCGCGCTTGTCTCCTGCGAGTAGCCGTAGCCGATCTTGCCGCCGAGGCGTTCCCAGCCGGCCAAGAAGTCCTTAACAGCATCAGAGACATCGGTGGGTTGGCTGTCCTGCAGCTGTTCATGGAAGCGCCTGCTGCGTTCGGCTTCGCGCGGATCTGGGTCCGGCTCTAGCTGCCCATCGTCACGTTCAAGCCCAAGCAGATCTGCTAGATCCTTTGCAGTGAAGCGCTGCCCCGGATGCGCGCGCCCTGCGGCGTCGAACTTGACCCCTTCCGCCGCAAGGACCTGCGCCGGATCATCGTCGCGGTCCGGCTCGTACCAGCGAAATTGAGGCGAGACGCTGCCCTGTGCGGTGAGGACGCGATGGCCTCCAGGCGTCGGATGCGTTGCAATCCGCTGGCCGATGGGAACAGGATGACTTCCCAGCAATTCGGCGAGGTCTCCGTAGGTAGTCCATACGCCGAGCGGCATCGCGGCCAAGACCTGGTCGAGTTGGCGCCAGATCGGCTGCTCATCGTCAGCGAGTCCCTCAACGGGCCCGGGCCAAAGTCTCGCGACCCGCTCAGCCAACTGATCGGCTCGCTGGCCGATCTCGGCTCGTCCCCAGCGCCCATTCAGGGCGATTTCGCGGTTCATCGCCAGTCCTGAGTTCAGGAGGCGCTGGCGCTTGTCCTCATACGGATGGTTGCTCAGTTCTGCGTTGTAGCCGGTGAGGGTCAGATTGCCGAGGGTGTGCACGAGCATCCCGTGCAGCTCCGCAACATCGGTCCCTTCATCGAGTTCGCTCGCGAGGACAGCAGCCCATTCCTCGGTGAGCGTCTGAGGGAGCACATGCTCGATCGTCAGCGTGTCCAGCTGCACCGGTTCCTTGCTGCCGTAGCTCTGTTCCAGCCAGCGCAAGACGAGCGCTCGCTGCGCCGCACGTCCCGTCCAGTAGAAGTTGTGCGAACGGACCGCTGTCCTAAGCTGGGTGTCGTTAGGCCAGTACTTCCGCTGACCCGAGAGGTAGTAGCGGACTGCTTCCGGCACTGGCCGGTCGGTTGGCATCTCAGCCACCACAGCGGTGAGTACCCGGTTCAGGTTGTTGGTCGAGCGACCAGCCAACATCCGGCGCACCAAGAAGCTCTCCAGGTAGAGCATCGTGAGCGCGGTCTCACCGGCGGTTAGAGCACCTTGCTCGCGCAAGTCCAGGAGATGCATCAGCAGCGGGTAGGCGGTCTGCGACCCCCAAGCGGCGAGGTGAACCAGCCGCTCGCGGATCTGCGGATCCAGCTCACGTGCCGGATCCAGGATCGTCTTCAGATGCCGCGCTCGGCGCCCCAGCTCAACCAGTTCGGCCTCGAGGTCCGGCTCGCCATCGAGTAAGTCGAGGCGTTGCTGTTGCGCCCGATAGATGTCGGTCCTCTTGGCCCTCTGGTCGCCCCGGAGTACAAGATCAAGCCACAGGAGCAGCTCGAGCTCTTCGGGGGCGAGTAGCTCCTGCATCGGAAGCCATACGGAGGTATAGATGGCAGCCCCACGGACGGGCAGCCGCATGAAGAAGTAATTGCGCAACAGGTCGCCCTGCGTGAGGCGAACACCGGTGTTGTTGAGCGACTCGAAGATGCGGTGGACATTGTCATCGGCGTGCGCGGTAATCACCACGAGTGACAGACCGCTGGTGACGGTCCGCTCCAGCATTTCGAGATCGAGGGGCTCGTCGTCCCGTCCCGCGGCAGCTATGGCCGAGCGGAACCAGCGGTAGGCGGCGCCGACGCTCTCGCCCTTTCCAGCGTCTGCCTGCCCGTCGAGGACGGCGACGTAGTCATCACGGTCTGCTTGAGTTGGTAACAGTTTGTAACGCTCGGACCCGGGCCGGTATTTGTTCACGAGGAATAGATCATCGATACGTTCACGCTGCTCGGGAGCTGTAACAGCGAGGTGGTCGCGCAGCGCGCACAACAACATCGAGAGGGTAGTCAGGCGCTGCTGCCCGTCCACAACCAACCATTCCTGCAGCGTGGGCTGCAAAGCAGGGCTAGGCGCGAGCACAAGGGAACCCATGAAGTGCGACCCGCTGCGCCCCGCCGCATAGTCGCCGGTTAAGGCCAGGATGTCGTCCCAGAGTTGGCTGAGCTGAGCGTTCCCCCAGCTGTACGTGCGCTGATACAGCGGCACCTGATATTGCTTCTGGCCGCCTAAGAGCTCCTGCAGCGTGGTTTCCGTCGCCTTCACGCAGGCAATGTACGCACTCGCCAATTCACCGCTTGTTGGGAGAGTCCTAAACCGATGTCCGCTGATCCCGCCCTAGAAGGACTCTCCGATATCGGAAATGGAAGCGAAACGCCTGACCGTGAAATCTTGAACGCTCAGCGAGTGAGCCCCGACTCGGTGCAATCCCAGATCGCCGCACGCTTGCAGTAGTCGCTTCGCTCGTTACGGTGATCCCCATGGGGGTTCGCACGTGACCGCAGTTGTCCAGCGCCGGGCTAGCGCGTCCGTTCTGCCGGAAGAAGGTCAACTCGTCACCGTTCGAGGTCGAAACTGGCTGGTCACGCAAGTGCTGCCCAGCGCCCTGCCACTAGACGTCACCACCGCCACCCCGGGTGAGGGCGAGACCCTGGTGACACTCAGCAGCGTCGAAGACGACGGGCTCGGCGAGGAGCTTCGAGTTCTGTGGGAGCTTGAGCCGGGCCGCCGGATCCTTGAACGCGCGACGCTGCCCGACGTCGCAAACGGGCGCGTGGACGACCCGGCGACGCTCGGAGCCTTCCTTGACGCTCTGCGCTGGGGAGCCGTCACCAATGCCGAGACAACGGTGCTGCAGGCCCCCTTCCGCGCCGGCATCGCGGTCGAGGATTACCAGCTCGAGCCGGCGATCCGGGCACTGAGCCTCCCCCGCGTGAATCTCCTCGTTGCCGACGACGTCGGTCTCGGTAAGACGATCGAGGCGGGCCTGGTCGTGCAGGAGCTTCTCCTGCGAAGCCGGGCCCGGCGGGTCATGGTCGTGTGCCCGGCGCCACTGACGGACAAGTGGCATGACGAGATGCTTAGCCGGTTCGGGCTTGATTTCGTCGTAGTCAATAGCGAACGGCTCTCGCAGGTGCGGCGCGAGAGAGGCTTGTCGGCGAATCCGTTCCGCGTCTACCCATTCACGATTGTCAGCCTGGCTTGGTTGCGTGGCGCCAAGGCCTCCCGGTTGATTGACGAGGTCCTCAGTGACGCTGGGCCGACGCGTACTCGACCGGTCGATCTCCTGATCGTCGACGAGGCCCACCATGTTGCACCGCCCGGACGTGGCAAGTACGCGGTGGACAGCCAGCAGACCAGAGCCATCCGCCGCCTCGCCAATAACGCCGAGCATCGCCTCTTCCTGTCGGCGACGCCGCACAACGGTTACCTCGAGTCGTGGACAGCGTTGCTGGCGATGCTTGACCAGCAGCGCTTTGCGCGTGGCGTTCATCCCGATCCAGCAGCGCTCAAGCAGGTGCTAATCCGCCGGCTGAAGACCGAACTCTTGAACGAGGATGGCAGCCCCAAATATCCGGCCCGGCAGGCGATCGATATCCCGGTCGAGTATCCGCCTGCCGAGGTGCAGGTTCAGGAGTTGCTGGCGCGGTATACGCGAGCTAGAGCCGAGCGTGCCTCACGCGAGAGCAACGGTAAGCCGGGTGCACGTAAGGCGGGTTCCGATCTGATCGGGTTGTTGCTGAAGAAGCGTTTCTTCTCCAGTCCGGCTGCCTTCGCCGGGACGATCGGCACGGTCTACGAAAGACTCCAAGTCGACTCCGCCTTTGTCCGTCCCGACTTGTCCGTCGAGGTTGACGACGAAACCCACGCCTGGGCCTTGGCAGAAGAGCAGGACTTGCTGCTCACGGGAGACTTTGTCGACGACGAGACGGTCGATGCCGTTGAACAGACGGCCCTAGCGAGCGCAACGCGAGCAGCAGGGGTCGCGGCGGATGCTGAGCAGCAGCTGCTGGCAGAGCTGAACGCCTGGGGAGAGTCACACGGTCAGGACACTGATGCCAAGGCGAGGGCGCTGCTCGACTTCCTCAAGGGCGTCTGCCTCGACGGTAAAAGGTGGACCGACGAGCGGGTCGTCGTCTTCACTGAGTACCGCGACACGCAGCGCTGGCTGCTGAGCCTGCTTGAGCGTCACGGTCTCGGTGAAGAAGGCAGGGTTGAGCTGCTCTTCGGCGGAATGGATGACGATGAGCGGCATCGCATCACGGACCAGTTCCAGAAGCCCCCGCAGCTGCACCCGTTGCGGATCCTGCTGGCCACCGATACCGCCAGCGAAGGCATCGACCTGCAGAACCACTGCCATCGTCTCGTCAACTACGACTTGCCGTTCAATCCCAATCGCTTGGAGCAACGCGCTGGGCGCATCGACCGCTACGGCCAGCACAAGGTCCCGCTCGTCTACCACTTCGCCGGCAGCCAATGGGAAACAGCCCCAGCCGGCAGCCTGGCCGCCGACCTGCAATTTCTGACGATCCTGGCACGCAAGATTGCCACCGCCCGCGAAGACCTAGGAAGTGTCAATCCGGTCATCAGCGCGGCCATCGAACGCCGCATGCTCGGCCGGCCGGACCCGGCATTCAACGTCGATACGACGCTCGCCAAAGCGAAGAGCAGTCCGGCGCTGAAGGTGGAACGGCAGCTTCGTGAGGATGCTGACAGGCTTAGACAAACCCTAGACAGCAGCCGCCGTGAATTGCATTGCACGCCCGGCGACATCGAGAGGGTGGTGCGCACGGGGCTGCGGCTCGGGCGGCAGCCGGATCTCATCCCAGTGGCCGACAAGCGACCGCAGCGGGACGGTTCCTATGCGCGGTTGAACCAGATCGGAACGTTGACCGGCGGTTGGCCGCGGACGGTTTCAGGACTTGCCGACCCGGACTATGGTCTGCGGCCGATCTCTTTCGACCCCGCCATCGCTGCGCAACGCGGGGATGTTGTGCTTGCCCACTTGAACCACCCGCTCGTCGCTATGGCGACCCGGCTGCTGCGAGCCGAAGTCTGGGGGGCTGGGAGTCTGGCCCGGGTGGCCAGCATCCGTGTCGATGATCCGCAGCTGACTGACTCGCTGCTGGCCGCGTACTCACGGCTGGTGCTGATCGGCGCCGATGGGATCCGACTGCACGAGGAGCTCTTTCCCGCCGGCGGTCTGCTGCGTGGAACGTCCTTCAATCGTTTGGGCGTGACCGAGCTTGCTGCCCGGCTGGACGCCGCGCTGGGACCAGACTCCCAACCGGTGCAAGCATGCCCAAATGCCCGCGCCGCGCTTGCGGCCGCCTGGCCCAAGGTGGAGGGCAATGTGCAGGCAGCGATTGACGCCCGTGCACGTGAACGGCAGGACAGCCTGCATAGGGCGCTGGACCGGCGACGTGCTGAGGACGAGGCGCGCACGGTGCGCCTACTCGATGGCTTTGCCGACGCTTTACGGACAGCGCTCACGCCTGGTGGGCCGGAGCAGCTGTCCTTCGCCGATCTCGATGTCGACGAGCGACAGCAACTCACCGCCGACCGCGGAGCCTGGCAAGCCCGCCTTGACAGCCTGCCCGAGGAGCGAGCCGCAGAGTTGGAATCGATCGCCCGTCGCTACGAGCGAGTGCGCGTCCTGACATTCCCGGCTGCGGTCGTGCATCTCGTCCCAGCCAAGGCGGACCGATGAGCACGCCGACCGCGGTCCGTCGACGAGCCCCAAGCCGGGCAGGACATGGTCGCCGCGCCAGCAGCACCGACTGGCTCGACATCCTGGACACCGACGGGCCCTTTCTCGCAGCCCCTGTCGTGCGTGATATGTGGCCAGACGGCCTCCCCGTGCTTGATGCAACGACCATGGGCGCGCTGCGAGAGATCAGCACTGAATACGACATCTCGATAGGGGCTCGTGAACCGTTCGTCCGGCACGTTCTAGCGAACACTTTGAGTTGGAAGGGCAATCTGGCCTGGGGTCCAGAAGCTGCCCGCTTCGCAGTGACCGTGCCCGAGCACCAGACCACCGTCGAAATCACCTTTGCCTTGCTCGGGCAAACCGATGACGGTGCGGTCGAGCCCGACAGGCCGTTGCTGCTAGGCGCCGTCGTCGCTCCCGGGGTCAGCCCGACGGGCCGGCCTCTTGCAGGGTCGGGCAGCTGGCCGGCCAGCCCTGCAGACCGGCTAGCCCATGCCCTAAGAAGCCGCAAGGTTCCGCTCGGGTTGGTTACCAACGGCGACCTGTGGACGCTGGTCTGCGCACCTGCCGGCGGTGCCACGAGCATGGCTACCTGGACTCGCCATGGCTGGTTGGAAGAAGCCGAAACACTCCGTGCCTTCGCAGCATTGTTGACTCGGCAGCGCTTTCTGGGCGTGGACCCGGGCGAGACCGTCCCGGCATTGCTGGAAGCCAGCCTTGCCCGTCAAGAAGAAGTCACCGAACGTCTCTCCGAGCAGTCCCAATCGGTCGTAGAGATGCTCGTCGCGACCATCGGCCGCATCGACGCCAGCCACCTCGCCGAGCAAGGCCGCCCACTGTTACCTGCGATTGTCGGACCGCCCGAGGTGTACCAGGCGGCCGTAACCGTGCTGATGCGGCTCGTTTTTCTGCTCTACGCCGAGGAACGCGGGCTGCTGCAGCTCGATGACGACACCTACGCCGCGTCGTATGCGGCGAGCACACTTGGCCAGCAACTCCGGCAGCGCGCGACCGAGAGCGGCGAAGACACTCTCGAACGCACCAGTATGGGCTGGCACCGGCTCCTCGCACTGTTCCGAGCTGTGCACCGCGGCTCGCAGCACGAAATGCTTCGCATCACGGCCTACGGCGGAGGTCTCTTCGACCCGGACCGTTTCCCCTGGTTGGAGGGCCGGGCCGACGCAAGCACGCAACTCGACGGCCAGTACGTGCCGCCCATTGATGACCGCACCCTGCTACGAGCCCTAGAAGCCCTGCAAACGTTGACCTTCACAGGTCGACAAGGGACTGAGCGTCGCCGAGTCTCCTATCGCAGCTTAGACGTCGAACAGATCGGATACGTGTACGAAGGGCTGCTCGATCAAGACGCTCGGCGAGCCAGCGAATGGGTCGTCAGCATCGCCGTAAGCGAGCGCGACCTCCGCAAAGACGGTCCCGAACTGGCGCTCGCGGAGCTTGAGGAGAAGCATGCCCAAGGCGCGGAGGTGCTCGCCGCCTGGCTAGCCGAGAAGATCAAGGAGATGGGCGCCAACCGCAGCAAGGCCAGCATTCTCAAGGCTTTGGCTCCGTTGACGGGCGACGCCCTCACCGATGCACGCCGCCTCATCCGCGAGGCCGCGGGCAACGATGACGCAGCCACCGACCGGCTGCTTCCATACGCGCGGCTGCTCCGGCTGGACCCACGAGATCTTCCCGTCGTCTATCCGCCTGGCAGCCTTTACTTAACAGACAGCGAAGCGCGCTCCCATACGGGTGCGGTGTACACGCCAAGACTGCTGGCGGAACAGGTCGTCCAAGGAGCTCTTGAGCCGCTGGTTTACTCGCCGGGCCCGTTGGACACCGAAGAAGCGCTCGCTTGGCGGCTCCGCCGACCAGAAGAAATCCTCGCCCTGAAAGTCTGCGATATTGCGGTGGGCAGCGGCGCCTTCCTCGTCGCCGCAACACGATATTTGGCCCAGCGGCTACTGGAATCTCGAGCAGAGTACGAACAGCCTGGTGCGTCCACAAACTTGCTGCCGATGAGCCCAGACGATGTGGAGCGCGCTGAACTGGCCGCTCGGCGGTCGGTAATCGATCATTGCATCTATGGCGTGGACATCAACCCGATGGCGCTGGAGATGGCAAAGCTCTCGCTGTGGCTTGTCACGCTCGATCGCAACCGGCCCTTCTCCTTCCTCGATGACCGGCTTGCCGTCGGTGACAGCCTTTTGGGTATTACTTCCCCCGACCAACTCCGCGACCTGCATCTCGATCCTCGACAAGGTCGCCGGCTCCATCGGGAGACCCTGGACCTGTTCACAGGAAACACTGATCGGCTCTTGAAGGAGGCCGCAGGATTGCGCAACCAGCTGGCACAGGTCGACCTTCGCGACAGCCGAGACGCCGATCACAAGACCCGGCTGCTAGCTCAAGCCGACACGGTCACCGCCAGTTTGTCGCTCGTGGCCGACGGGCTCTCCGCGGCCAGTCTCAGCGGCGGCTCTGATATCAGCTATTTGGAGTTGGCTAACAAAGTCAATGCCGCGCAAGACGCGCAAGGTCTCGAGTCCCTTCGAGAGTACGCAGATTTCGGACTTACTCGCCCCGATGGCAACAGGCACTATCCAGCCCACTTCCCTCTACTTTTTCCGGAAGTCTGGGCGGGAGGTCGACACGGCTTCGACGCCGTCGTCGGTAATCCTCCGTACCTTGGCGGCAAGAGAATCAGCGGAGCGTATGGTACCGATTATCGAGACAACCTAATCCGAACGCGAGGTCGCCAAAGACCTGGGAATACAGATCTGGTCGCTTATATGCTTTTGACCGGACTGGACCTGCTTAATGGCCGCGGCCAGCTAGCTATTATAGCCACGAATACTCTTACGCAGGGTGACACTCGCGAAGTAGGTCTTGATCAGGCCGTGCAGGAGGGCCTCGATATTCGGGCCTCTGTTAAGAGCGCCAAGTGGCCTACTCAAGCCGTCAACTTGCAGTATTGCATTGTATGGGGAAGTCGGCATGCTCGTTCGGCGGGAGTACGAGCACAGGCCGATGACACCCTGGTCCCATTGATCACTCCGAGTCTAGACGCATCGGGCCGGATCACCGGTAACCCCTATCGCCTTACCGCGAACCGTAATCTTGCATATATAGGCAGCTACGTGCTCGGACTGGGATTCACAATGTCCCCCGAGAAAGCGGCGGAGATGATCGCTCTAGATCCTAGGAACTCTGAGGTTCTGTTCCCTTACGTAGGCGGAGAAGATCTTAACGGGCGGCCTAACAGTTCAGGTAAGCGCTGGATCGTCAACTTCTTCGACTGGTCCGAGGAGCGGGCACGCAGTTACCCGCTTCCGTATAATCATGTCGTCCAAAATGTGAGGCCAGAAAGGATGGAAAAGGACGCTAAGAGGTACCCAAAGATGGTTAACCATTGGTGGCGCTACTGGAACGAAAGAGTTGAGCTCTATCGTTCTCTGAGCCCCTCAACCGAGCTTTAGCGATCGCGCGGGTGAGCAAGAGTGCTCTTCCTGTTGTCGTGCCCACGCATCAGGTGTTGAACGAGAAGTGCGTGGTATTTGCAACAGATGACCTAGCGATCTTCAGCTTGATTTCGTCTGCCGCCCATTATTGGTGGGCTCTTCGGTATTCATCAACTCTCCGAACGGACCTTAACTACGCCCCGTCCGATGTTGCCGAGACGCTTCCAGTTCCTGTCCTGACATCGGCCATGCGATCGAGCGGCGAAGCGTTGAACACACAACGCTCCGCGCTAATGCTGGCCTGGAACCTGGGTCTCACGAAGGTATACAACCAGGTCCACGACTCCGGTATCAAAGATGATGGGATCGAAAGCATCCGAAGCCTGCACCGGGAAGTTGACGCTGCGGTCTTTGACGCATACGGATGGCACGATCTAACTCCGAACCATGGACATTACGAAACCCGGCAAGGAATGCGCTACACCGTTGCTCCCGCCGTGCAGGTGGAGATCCTCGACCGGCTCCTGGAGCTGAACCATCAACGTTACGCGGATGAGGTGGCCCGCGGACTGCACGGCAAAGGCGCCCGCAAGGTCAGCGCCATACCGCCTTCCGCGGACAGCTTATTCGGAGATGCAACGTGACAGGCCCAGCGCCTGCAACCGGTCAGTGGTCCTCGTCCCAGGTGCGCGCTGAGATCGAACGTCTGCTCGCCAAGGATCTGTTAGGCCCTTGGCTTGACGATGATCGCGAGATCTTGCCGTCTGGATCTGTTCCGTCCGATCGCTACATTCTTGGTGTGCTGTCGCCGGCTGGCTCGACGCTTTCGGCCGAGCAGACCGATACCTCCGCCCCGGACAACGACACCGGTGAGGGCGCAGGTGAAGTGGGCGCAGCTGCCGCGGCCGGGTCAATGTCACCGGCATCTTTGGGCCTTTCTTTTCGTGTGAGTACAGGCGTCGCCGCAGTCCTGGTCACGGCGCGCTGGGGTCGGTACGAACAGACCACGATCGAAGATCCGTCGGGGGACACGAGCACAACCCGACGGGTCTGGCGGCGCGTTCCTGAATCGGGCGAAGTCGAGCTCGATCTGTCCCAGGACTCTGCCCACCGGCATCCCGCTGGCTTCGTTGCCCGGCGTCGTCGTGCGCGGACGGGTCCGCCACATCGGGGGCTGCCGTTTTGTTGACGTGGCTTTGGTGAATGGTCAGCCGGAGCCCTATGAGCGTCGTGACACCGCGAAGTTGTTTCAGGCCCGGCTTTCCGTCACTGCTCTCGATGGTGCAGCGCCAATCTTTCTGCCCCACGAGGACGACAGCCATGCGGTCGCTGGAGACACCGTCGACGTCGGGACTGGCGCGGACCTCGTGACGTCCGACCCAGAGGTGTCGGCGCTTCGCATGCTTTACCGCGGCGCCGAGCAGTTCGCAGTTGGGCGCAACTGCGCGGTTGAGCATGAGTGCCGCAAGACGGAGTCGAACGCGTGGCAGCTGAGCACAACGTCTCTTCCCATCTTCGACATTGAGCAGACAGTCGCGCCGGATCCAGCCTCGCAGCCGCTTCTGAACGGGCTGCATCTCGATATGCGTTGGCTGGCCTCTGCATCGAAGTCAGACGTGCTGGCGTCCCTCGCTCCGCTGGCGGACGGGTATGCGGAATGGCTGGATCTGCAATCGAAGCGCATCGCTACAGACTCAAGTCTCGGCGTGCACCAGGTTTCGGCTCGAGCAAACCTTCAGTCAGCGCAGGAGATGGCGAGCCGAATCCGGCTTGGAATTGACGCGCTGGCTGGTGACGACGATCGTTCGCGTCAGGCGTGGCAAGCGTGGCAGTTCATGAACTCCGTCATGGCCGAGCAGCGGGTTCGCAGCGAAGTCACGAACTTGCGCATCAACAACGACGAGCTCATCGCCGATCTGGTGCACTCGGTCGACGTCCCGAGAAGCGATCGTGGCGACCGTTCCAGCTCGCGTTCGTTTTGCTCAACCTGCCGTCACTGATCGATCCCGGTCACTCCGAACGAGCGCTCCCGGGAAGTCAGGACGGTGACGGTCTCGTCGACCTGCTCTTCTTCCCAACTGGTGGTGGAAAGACTGAGGCCTACTTGGGACTGACGGCGTACACCTTTGCCATTCGACGTCTGCAGGGTGTTGTTGGTGAGGGAGACGATGCTCGGGACGGCCGCTCGGGGGTCGCCGTGCTGATGCGGTACACCCTGCGGCTGCTGACCGCGCAGCAGTTCCAGCGGGCAGCTGCCTTGGTTTGCGCCGCCGAGCAGTTACGACGAACTGCCCAGCGCGAACAGAACTCCGGCGGGGCATCCAACCCGTGGGGTGCCGAACCTTTCCGCGTCGGCCTGTGGGTGGGGGCGCGGGTGACACCGAACTGGTACGCGGACGCCTGTGAAGCGATCGCCAACGCCAAAGACAGCAACGCCGTCAGCGGTACCGGCAACCCGGTCCAGCTCTTGACCTGTCCCTGGTGCGCACTGCCCATCTCAGGCAAGAACGCTGTGCCCGACGATGACCGCCGCCGCATCCTGCTCTACTGCTCAGACCCCGATGGGCTTTGTGCCTTTGGACGCAAACAATCCAAGCAGTGGGGCGAAGGTCTACCCGTTGTCACCGTCGACGAGGAAGTCTTCAGGCTCGCACCGTCACTGGTAATTGGGACGGTCGACAAATTCGCGCAGCTGCCCCTGCTGGGTCAGACATCCCTGCTCTTCGGCAGAGCCCGGAGTCGATGCGAACGGCATGGCTACCGCCACCCCGATCTGGCGGACAAGGTCGGTTGCAAGACCATGCATCCCTCAAAGGGCGACTTCCCCTCAAGCAAGCCGCAGGACTGCATGATGCTGCGACCGCCCGACCTGATCATCCAAGACGAGCTGCATCTCATCGCCGGCGCGCTCGGCACCATGGTCGGCCTCTACGAAACGGTCGTCGACCGGCTCTGTACGTGGAACATCAATGGCAAACCCCGTCGGGCCAAAGTCGTTGCATCCACCGCCACCGTCCGCCGAGCCCGCGAACAGGTGCACGGACTTTTCGCCCGCGAGACAGCGGTCTTCCCGCCACCGCTCTTTGACGCCGGCGATACGTTCTTCTCCAAGCAGATCAAGGTCGACGACGAACATCCGGGACGTCGTTACATGGGTATCTGCGCGCACGGTGTACGCCTCAAGCAGGTGCAGATCCGTGTCGCGCAGATGCTGCTCGGTGCCGCCATGCGCCAGTTCGACGACCACGGCCTAGCTGCCGACCCCTACATGACCTTTGTCGACTACTTCTCCTCAACTACCGAGCTCGCGGGAATGCGTCGCATGGTTGAGGACGACGTCACCAAACGCGTGCAGCGGATGGCCCGTCGCGGCCTTCCGAACCGGCCGGTCCCGCTGTCGCTTTCAGAGCTCACCGGCCGCATCAATAGCGCCGATATCGGTGCCACGTTGCAGGCCGCCGGCTATCGGTTCGACCCCGACCTCGATAGCACTGCAGCTCGACAGCAGGTAGGCGAGTGGACCAAGGCAGCGCGCACCGGGAGCGGCAAGGAAGCAGCCGACGCAAGGAAGCTGCTCGATGCCCACAACGCCAAAAGGTCTTTCGCGCAAAGGCCGATCGACGTCTTGTTGGCTACCAGCATGCTGCAGGTCGGGGTTGACGTTTCGCGCCTGGGGCTCATGGTCGTCACCGGCCAACCCAAGAACAGTGCCGAGTACATCCAGGCGAGCTCGCGAGTCGGTCGTGACCCAAACCGGCCAGGTCTCGTAACGGTCCTCTACAACTGGGCACGGCCACGGGACCTCGCGCATTTCGAGACCTTCCGTCACTTCCACGCAACGGCGTACGCCAAGGTCGAGGCACTGTCGGTCACACCCTTTGCACAGCGCGCCCTCGACCGCGGACTAGCTGCCGTACTCGTTGCACTTATTCGTCACTCACGCCCAGACTTCGAGCCGGAAACCGGCGCGCAGAAAGTGCCGGATCATGTTTCTTCGCCGGAAGTGACTGCCGCGATTGAGGACGTCGCTCAGCGCGCCGGACACGTCGTCGGGGACACCGCCGCAGTGGAACGCGTTCGCAATCAAGCTGAACATCTGCTCGACACCTGGGTCAAGCGGCGTAAGCAGTTGGAGACCGGTGGCCTCACCTACACGAAAACCAGCGATACCGGGCATTCGCTACTCTTCTCGAGCCCGACCGGCTGGGAAGAGTTCTCGGTCGCGTGGTCGCTCCGCGAGATCGAGCCCGAAGTCAACCTGCTGATGAAGATGGAAGCACGGGAGCTAGCCGAGCGGCCTGACTGGATCTACACCGTCCCGACTGACGTCGATCAAGTGGCCAATGAGCCGCATGAAGAAGACGACCTCCCGGACCCACGGCAGTCGATTCGAGGTGGGCTCGACGAACTCGGCCCCGTGCTGGTCAAGTCAACGCCCGCGGAACCACCCACCGGAGTCAGCGTCGGATGAGTACACAAGCCACCAAAACCCTGTTACGCGTGGGCAGCGAACGACCCAACGCCCTGCTGTACACAAACGGAGTCGGCGCGCTGATCGACCTCCCATCCATCAGCGTCATCGTTCGAGGCTTGGACGCCTGGGACCACACCCGCAGCCAACTGCCCGACCTGACCGAACCTCGCCTACTTCGTAACGTCCGCTCGCTGCTCGGCCGGCAAGTCAGCACGCTCAAGGCAGCGCCCTACTTAGAACGGCCGCCCGGTGCCGACATCCTTGGCGAGCATTCCCGCGTTGGCGTACCGGTGAGCCCGTTTCCGCGGTGGCTTCGCTGCAGTCGCTGCGACTACCTCGCCGCCCTCTCGGCGACTGGAGCTACCGGGGCGTTCCAGTTCGAGAACAGCAACCCTTACCGGCCGGATCAGGCCCGCTTTGTCCATGAAGGCTGTCCACGAGCCCGAGGCGCCAAGCGCCGGCCGGGTGCCGTGCCGGCGCGCTTCGTATTGGCCTGCAAACACGGGCATCTGGACGACTTCCCCTACGGCGAATACGTCCACCGCGGGGATCCATGCAAGAAAGGCGTCGACGGCCGGCTCAGCTTTTTTGACCCGGGCAGCGCGACAGGTTCGCAGATCATCGTCTTCTGCGACTGCGGCGAGCGACGTGCGATGGCGGAGGCTTTGCGTCATCACCGCACGCTGGGCAGCGTCGCACTGCCGCTGTGCCGGGGGCGGCATCCGCATCTCGGCTCGTTCGACCGGGAGGGCTGCGGCGAAACAGTGCGCGCCATGGTTCTCGGCGCGTCCAACCAATGGTTCGGGCTGCTCGCTCGTGCTCTCTACATACCGGACATGTCTGGTGAGCTTGCCGAACTCGTCGACAAGGTTTGGTCGACGCTGGCCGCCGACGTGCAGAATCGGGCGGACCTCGACCCGGCCGTCAAGTTCAACCCCGCGTTGAAGTCGGCATTCGGCGGACGCAACCTCGACGACATATGGACGGAGATCGAAAAGCGTCGCAACGATGTCCCCGAGCAGGCCGAAGACATGACGGCACGCGAATACGTTGCCTTGGCTGACCCGACGAAAGCCAAGGCAGGTGATCCGGACTACGAAGCCAATGCCGTGCCCCAGATTCCTCGAGGATGGTCATCACTGCTGACCGGCGTCGTAGCCGTCGACCGACTGCGTGAGACCCGCGCGCTGATCGGCTTCACACGAATCGACGCTCCGGAGTGGGGCGATCTCGAAGGCGTCCAACGAGCGCCGCTGGTGGCGAACGACAAGCCAACGTGGGTGCCGGCAGCCGTCACGCGAGGCGAAGGAATCTTCCTGCACCTGAATACCTCGACACTCAACGCTTGGGAGGCGGTTGCCGCCGACAGCAAGCACATGGAGCTGCTACGCATCTCGCATCGCCGGTGGCGCACGAACCGAGACATGGCACCGCCGCACGACGACCATTGGCCTGGCGACCGCTTCCTGCTGCTCCATACGTTGTCGCATCTGCTAATCAGAGAGATCGCACTGGAATGCGGCTACAGCAGCGCCAGCATCGCCGAGCGCGTCTACGCATCGACCCTCGATGGGCGCGACGAAGCCGGGATCCTGCTGTACACCGCAGCTAGCGACAGTGAAGGCACCCTCGGGGGACTGGTCCGGCTCGCGCAGCCGGCGGAGCTTGGGCGTATCTTGCGCGCCGCGTTCAGCAACGCCCGTCGCTGCTCCAGCGACCCACTCTGCGGCGAACACACGCCCCTTGACACCGAAGACAGCCTGCATGGGGCCGCCTGCCACGCATGTGTGTTCGCTTCCGAGACCACCTGCCAACGGGGCAATCGGTTTCTAGACCGGCGGCTCGCTGTGCGTCTCGGTGCTGACGAGCCAGGGCTCGATCTGCTGCACCACCTCGGCGGACTTCCGGCGTGACCGGTTTCCCGCGCGAGCTGCTTCAGGCCTGCGCGAAGATCGGTCGTTCACTAACACCAGCGCACGCAGAAAAACTTGCATCCGCCTTGTCGACCTACGCGCAGCGTGCTGGGGCTGACAGCGTGGCCTTTACGGTCGCCACACCCGCATTCCGGGCCACGGCTGAAAAACTCCTCGCGGCTTGGTCAGCTTTCCCAGGCGTTTCCGGACCCCAAGTCGGAGCCGCGGTGGCGGCAGCAGCTCATGCACACGAGCTGGCACGAGCCGAGTCCGGGACGACGCTCGTGATCAGCGGACCTGACAGTGAGCACCTTCACGCCCGAAGCACCGAACAGGTGCTGCTCGGACTTATCGAATCAGCGAAACGAGAACTCCTGCTGATCACCTTCGCCCTCTACATGTACGACGAGCTCAAGACCGTCCTGGATGCTGCCCTGAGCCGAGGCGTCATCATCACCGTCCTCGCAGAAGACCACGCCGACAACGTGGGATTCACTGGCAATCCTGGCCAAGCGTTGGCAGGGCTGAACGTCAAGCGTCTTCGCTGGACTAGTGGCCAGCGGCCGAAGAACACCTCGCTGCACGCAAAGGTCGCGGTGGCCGACCGCAAACGGATCCTGATCACGAGCGCCAACCTGACAAATAAGGGCGCCAACGACAATATGGAAGTCGGACTTGAGATGAACGACCGCGGGGTCGGCGCAAGACTCTGCCAGCACGTCGAGGGCCTGTTGTCGGCCGGCGTCCTCGAGCCTGCCTAGACGTTTCGCCTGCCAACTGGGATTAGCGGGACGCCACCGTACGTGGGCGCGCCACCTGGCCCGTATTCGAGGACGCTCGATCGGCTTGCTCGAACCTCGCGTCTACGCGTCCTTTGTGCAGCCAGTAGGCGTTAGCGACTTCGGCCTCAGCGAGAGACAGCATGTCCTTGACCCAGAGCAGGTCGCGGCTAATAGCCGCCAAGGCGGGATCGTTGCGCCGTCCAGGACCGGTCTGGAGATCGGGACGAACGGACCGCCCCTCGAGTCCTTCAAGAACCGCCATTACGTTCATGAGGATGGAATTTGTTTCACTGAACTCGAACCTCATGATCGTTATCCCTGTCCATTCGTCGATGTGAGAATTGCCTGAAAAAGGGACCCGGGCGTCAGGCTGGCCCAATGCGCTGGATCCAGAGGAGACCTCCCGCGTTTCACTGTTCTTGCGCAGGGGCCACGCCTAGCAAAGCGACGGCCAATCGGGACAATGTTGCTCTGACACCAGAAGCCACGGCCTGCTGGTCCGATGGGTCAAGACGCCGGCGGCACTCTGGGCCAATCCCAAGTAGCGCGCTCCCCGAATCCGTGAGGGGTTGATGGCATATCGCGCAGTACGAGAGCACCGGCCCTCGCGTCGCTCCGTCAGCGTCCATCCGGTTCTGATAGCCGCGTCCGGGCAATGGCTGGCCGAGGCGAAAGCGCAGCAACCAACTGCGGGTGAGGATCAGGTCCCCATAGTCGCCCCCAACGCGGCCGAGTTGTCGGTCAAGAAAGTCATCCGCCGCTCTCGGGCCCTCCACATGACGCACCGCAACCATCCGTCCCGTATGGCTCGGAGAACCGCTGGGCCACTCGTCGAGCCGCTCTGCCGGCCATACCTGAAAGCCCCGGAGACTCTCAGCGACGTCGCATTCTCTGTCAACCCACGCCACGATGCCGCTGCCCTGTTCGCGAGCCCCCCGGGCGAAGTGCAGGCGCCTGCCGACGAGAGTGCGGCCTCGGGCCGGACCGTGATCGCGGTGGAGACCCAGCCTCCGCCATGCCTTCCCAGCGCTGTGGCCGAATGTTGCAGTGACGACATCCCACGAGGTTGACCGAAATACCGCGGCGGCGGCCCCGGGCGTGAGGTTCCGCTCTGGCTCGGCCTGGACAAGGGTGGCTGGCGAAGCCACTCCAACATTCTCCTGGATGTCCACCGCACGCACCCTGGAAGAATCGGTCCGAACGCCTACCGACTGAAGCACCGCGCCCCTCGCACACGGGCTCTGGCGCAGTTGCAGCGTCGGCTGTGTGCTCGCGGGTCCGCGCCCCCGGCCGCTTTGCCGCGAGGCAATCATGCCGAAACCCCCGTCACGCCGAATCTGGTGAGTTTCTGACCGAGAATCACGCCGTACATGAAGCAGGCCATAAGCGCCGCCGACCGCGGCAACGCGTCAAACACAGGACCGATCTGCTCGTCGAGGTGTTCGTTGATCGCCAACATCACCGGCGTGATGCCCTCAGCTGCCGGGCCGCCCAGAAGGCGATCGAACTGATCGAACTCGGGGGACTCGCCGTCGATGAACTCCAACAGACGGAGCAACTTTTCGTTGAACACGTCGCGACTTACTACAGCCATGTCGATCTCCATTTCCGAGATGCCGTTGGGCAATGCCCTAACCGCTCAATGCAGTTGTGGTTCGGCCTAGTGCATTACGCCGGAGCAGAAGTCGTCCAAGTGGCTGGGAGCTATGCATGCGACCTGTCTGGGGAGGCTGGTGCCGGTGCATGCCGGGCATCAAATGCAGCCGGGTCGCGGTGAAGCCCACACCGGGCCCGACTGCGCCACGCAACGTTGGCTGCGGACTGGCCGCACATCGTCCCAGCGGGCAAGTTCGACTGAGTAGGGGATTTGAGAGCGGCGCGCTACCTTATGGCGCGATCCAAGGGTCGGCGAAGCTCTCGACCTCGAGGCGAGTCCCTGAAAAGACCGACGCGCTTCTTGCCCAGGTCGGGACCATTGGGGACCCTGATCAGGACCTTGGCCCTCGGACAGGACGACTGCCTCGGCGCAGTCCAAGTCCGTCGCCGGGTGACGTCTAACGGACGGCGGGCGCCTTTCCAGCAGCCGATGGGCGCTAGGCACTCGCCCACTCCCGAGTAGGTCTGCACCGCCTGACGCAGCCCCCAAACGGTGCCAGTGTGGTTGCCAGCGACCTGAATCCGTGGGTGTTCGTGGCGAGTTGCTGACGGTCGCTCACGGCCGTTGAGCTGCAGAAACGTACAGGGGCGGTCGACCATGAACTTCGCAAGAACGCACTCTTAATCCGCCGGTGTTGAAGCGTCTTCCCTTCGAGATACCCCACTCGCTCTCCAAGAGCCACGACTTCGGTCGCCGGGCCTTGCTGGTCGGTCGAGTACACGTCCGTCCGGCTGCCAACGTGGTCACGAGTCTGGTCACGGACCTCATCGGACGCACCCAGACGAACTCGGACTGTGCGTACGCCATCAGCTTTGTGACCTGCGCAGAAGCGGCCGCAGCCGGACATGTGACTACGCCACCGGACGCTCACGAGGGGAGTTCAAATCCCACCCCTGCCACTGGGGCATTGACCGCGGCCGACACCGCCCCGCTCGTCCCCGGATCGACCGCGACTGCCGCGACCGGAAGCCACGGGGTGCCGAGGAGCCTTCATCAACTTCTGGACCCTGGCCTGACGGGGCCGCCAACGCCGCACGCCTCTTCCAGCAAAGAAACCGACGAGATCCCGCGTGACAGGCGGACCTGTCCCCGGCCTCGGCTTTCGACGAACCTGATACTGCAACCCGTACTGCAACGCCCCTGAACCGACCCGAGCCACGGCGAACCTGAACGGACTCCTCACCCGCGGAAGCAGTCCTCCGCGGTGATAAGTGAACCCGTTGCTCGCAACTACGGATCAGAAGCGTTTAGGCGCTTTGGCCTAGCGTGCTCGTGAGTCGGCGGCCACGTCGTTACGTTGAACGATTCACGACGCAATTCGGGTCAACAGAAAGTTCACGAATTCTTGTCCCTTGGCGATCTTGTCGGCTGAGTCTCCAGACACGGACGCAAAGGACGCAAAGGACGTCCGGAGTTCAGTTAGGCAGGCTGACAAATTTGCCTCAGAGATCGGCACGTTGTCTGTGACGACGCGGCTCAGCTGCCCCGGAGCTTTTACCGCGCCACCCACGAGCCTCGCCGCAGCAACCATGGCCAAGTGAAAACGAAGATTTGTTCTTTCCTGCGCAGTTGCGTCGTCGACTTCGGAACGCAAGTACGCGTCGATCGCCTTCTGTGATTGTGCGAGCCAAAGGTAGACGTTGAGCGGCAGCGCCCGAGAGAAGATTCTCTCGTAGTCCTCATCCCGCTTTAGTAAACTGGACGGTCGCGCTCTGGAATTGTCAGGGCGGCTGAGTCCCATAGCCATGAGAGCCTGTGCAAGTAGAGGGATACTGACGATCTTTTCAGGACTACGCCCACTGTTTCTATAGAAATTTTTACGACGATCGTAGAACCACCCGTGGCCGAGGAAAAATGCCTCGATATCACGTTGGATGTCGTCGGTTGCCCGCAGCGACGCCGCTGGAACGGACGTCTGGCGATTGGTTGCCCGTATGACGCGGTCGCGCGTTTTCAGATCCTCCCCAGTCACAAGAATCCGAACGAGCACTGAGCGCTGTAACGCCGGATGACCCTGGCTCGCATCATGAAGCACGTCAAAGATCGTGTGCGAGGTCTGTAGTCCGTTCACTACCTGAACGTCATCGAGCGAGTACGTCTTGCCAACTGCAGAAGCCTTCGAACATGCGATGGTGATCCCGTTGTTCAACCACCAGAACTCGGGCCCCTCTCCATCTTGAAGCGAGTTGCGGATCTCCTTATTTACCTCTACATCGCCTTGATAGTCCCGAACATTCCAATCAAAGATGTGCCGGCGAAGCTCGCCTTTCTCATCGGTCAGAAAAGCCACGTAGTCACCCAGGTTCACTAGTGCAACATGACTGTCGCCGCTAGTGGCTCCTTCACGATATGAGAGCTGCATCGTGTAAGACGGGGTCGTGCTCGTACTGGTCCAGAGCTCCGCCGCACCCAGAAATTTGGCGTAGGCCGCGGCTCCCGACATCACGGCAGCAAGCTGCGATTCAAGGTCCCGGGCCTTGATCAGAACCTTCGTGTTGATCTCACTGACGATCCCCCGTGTGGCGTAGACGAAATGCACCTGAACCTTTGGATGCCGAGTCGCGATGGCGCGAAGTGCATGCCGGAAGAAGCCTGTCCTCGATACGACGGCGTGTGAGTACAGCTGGGTGAGCTCGTCTTCGCTTTGGGACAGGCTGAGCAGCCGACGGGTCGAACTCGCCACTTTGTCGATCGCAGTCTCCGTGAAGGAAGTTTCCCGCTTGGCCTGTACCAACCACAGTTCAAGGTCGGTCCCAGACGCGATCCGGCTGG
Organism: uncultured Actinomycetota bacterium; assembly: GCA_963737695.1. Lineage (GTDB taxonomy): Bacteria > Actinomycetota > Actinomycetes > Frankiales > Frankiaceae > DATAZK01. The sequence goes on along the minus strand of CAVTTQ010000005.1, from coordinate 189,311 downwards.
GCGAGTAGTCCTCTTCAAAGACTTCACTGTCTTCTGAAAGCAACAGTCCGCCCAGTAGCACGTACACACCATCGATGCCGCCGTCGTTCCCACCGCCAATGACACCTTCGGCGATCTCCTCGGCAGAGAGTTCACGGTCACGAAGCACTTGCTCGCAGGCGAACAACTCAAAGGCGTCGTCGTCCCTCATCGGCGTTAACCGCTCGCTCTGACGTTCCTTCAGGACTTGGTCCAGCAAGACAAGCTCGTTATTAACCACGGCCCGACCGTATTCCCACGTCGGAGGGACGGGAACGGTATCCCTCGTGCGCGACCTCGTAACGGCGCTTTAAGCGACCCTCTGTTCACCGAGCCAGGCCTTCGGGCTATGAAAGACATGCATTCCACCCGAGTTCATGTTCTTCGCAAGGAATGGCCCGGTCACGGATGGAGGGAAGCTGCGACGAAGACGCACGGGTCGCCCCGTGCAGCCGCCAGCCTCGGGCGTTCAACACCTCGTAGTACGTGTGAGCTCAGTTCGCGTGAGCTGTTGAGCGTATGGTCGGTGCCGGTCGAAGAGTGTCCTAGTCGTGCCTTGACTGGAACCATCATGGCGATCTCCTTGCGGCCGCCCGATTCCATGAGCTCGCGCTTGGCGGCCTCACGCACATCTGCTGCCTGCACGCGTAACAGATCCGCCAGCGGGGTGCCGCGCTCCAACGCAACCACCAGCCCGTCGACGAATCGCGCCAGCGCCGTGACGGGGGTCCTTGCCCCGAAAGCGTCCAAAGCCGTGACCAGGCTCTCGCCTGAGCGAACGTCGGACAGCACCCGTCGCAGCTCCTGGCGAAGCGGTCCGGCACCGGAAGCACCGACACGCTGCAACGCACCCAGCGGGCTCTCCCCCGCGGCGACGGCAAGGGACAACAGGTCGGCCACAGCCGGGAGCTCCGCGAGCATGGTCGCGTTACGGGCCTTGATATCGCTGCTCAGCGCCGCGTCACGTCCAGCCACTCCGCCGGCGAGGCCGGCAATGACGAGGGCGACGCCGGCCAGCGAAAGGCTCGGACGCGAACTCGCGGCGCCGACCGCCAGCAGGAGAGCACCGGGCGCAGCGCCAGCGACGGCCCACAGCACCTGCGAGGTTCGGTACTGCTCAACCGTCAGGCGGTTGCCAGCGGCGGCGAGCCGGGTGGTGAGCGCGGCGCGGCCACCGATCAGCCTGTCGAGACGAGCCGCAAGCGGACGCAGGAATGCTGAATCGCCGGCTGGTTGAGCGCCACCACCCAGATAGGGCGCGATGCGGTCGGCAAAACGAACCCGGCGCATGATTGGCAGCCGCGCCAAGACCAGCAGGAGCCCCAGTCCGGCGGCCAGGCCAAGCAGGACGCCGACGCCCGTCATGAGCCCACATCCACGGCGCGGCTTTCGCTCGGGAGCCGCCCGATCCGCTGCATGAGGACGTAGGCGACGACGGACAGCACGGCGCCGATGGCGAGCACGATGAGGCCGCCTGCGTCGTCATACACCTGGATGCTGCTGCTTCGGCTGGCTAACAACAGAAGCACAGCCCAGGGGGCGGCAACCGCCAGCCGCGCGCCATTGACGGTCCAGCTCTGGCGCGCCTCGATTTCACCGCGGGCGCGGGCGTCCTCACGAAGGGCTTGACCAAGGGTCCGCAGCAGCCGACCCACATCGGTGCCGCCAACATCGCGCGCGAGCCGTAGCGCCTCGATGACGCGGTCGCCCACCGGATCGGCGAGCTCGGCTGCCAGCCGGTCGAGGCTGACGCCGAAAGAACCGCTCGCCCGGTATTCGCCCGCGAACCTGCGGAATGCGGGTCGTAGCGGCAGTGGTCCGCGATCGGCGACTGCGGCGACCGCCTCCGGCAGCGAGAGCCCGGCACGGATGCCGCTTGCCAGATCGTCGACGACGTAGGGCCACAGATCCCGACGGTCACGCTGACGGCGCTGAACCCGTCGACGCAGCCACAGCCATGGGCCGAGCGCTCCGAAGAGGCCGAAGACGCACGCGATGGACCAGGTGGAAGAGATCTCCAATACCGAGACGGCGCCGATGAGCATCAGCCCGAGCGTCGCAAGATAGAGGTGGAATCGGGCGCGCCGGGACGTCGGCCGCGCTGAGCAGCGACTGCGTACGCGAGGCCCATCCCGGGCCGCGAGCCGAGGGGGGTCGCCCACTGAGCAGGCAAAGAAAGAGTCCCACGCCAAGCAGGAGCCCCAGTGCAATTCCCATCAGGCAGCACGCCGGTGGGACGCCAGCAGCGCGGTGAGATCGAGCCCGGCCCATCCGAATCGTTCAGGGTGCGGCGGAAATCCCTCGCCACGCACCAGACGTCCACTCGCGTCAGCCGAGAACAGGTGCGAGAGCTCGATGACCCCAGAGCCCGACGCCGTCTCCTCCACCCGGCCCGACAAGCCCACGATTTCCCTCACCTTTCGCACCCCGTGGGCGTCTTTGGCGAGGTGAACGACCAGGTCAACGGCACTGGCGACAGTCGGCACCACGAACGCGTGCGAAATATTGGCTGCGGCCAGAAGTGGCAGCGTGCACAGCTTGGTCACCGCCTCACGGGCGGAATTGGCGTGCAACGTCGCCATGCCGGGGACTCCGGAATTCAAGGCGATGAGCAGGTCCAGCGCCTCTTCCTGCCTGACCTCGCCAACGATCAGCCGGTCAGGACGCATGCGCAAGGCTTCTTTGACCAGTCGCCGGAGTGGGATCTCACCGACTCCTTCGAGGTTCGACTGCCGGGTCTGCAGCGCGACCCAGTCAGGTGCCGGCAGCTTCAGCTCGAAGACTTCTTCGCAGCTGATGATCCGCTCGCGACCCGGCACTGCCGCCGCCAGGCAGTTCAGCATCGTGGTCTTGCCGGCTTGCGTTCCACCGGCGACCACGATGTTGAGCCCGGCTACCACCGACGCTTCGAGAAAAGCGGCCGCCCCGGCCGGCAACGCACCTAACGAGACCAGCTCGTTCATGCGCACTGCCGGCAGCACAAATTTTCGAACGTTGATAGCCCAATGCCTGCGGGTGATGTCAGGGATCACTACGTGTAACCGAGAACCATCCGGGAGGGCGGCATCGACGAACGGCTGGGACAGGTCGAGGCGTCGGCCGCTGGTCATCAACATGCGCTCGACCAGATCGCGAACCTGCTCCTCGGCCAGCAGGGTGGTGGTGAGTTCGCTGACTCCGCCGCGGGCCACGAACACGCGGCCAGGCTCGTTGATCCAAAACTCTTCGACGCTCGGATCGTCGAAGTATTGCTGCAGCGGACCCGCAGACTCGGCCAGCTCGGCGGATCCGGAATCACTGCGGGCAGCACGGACAACAGGCACAGCCATGTAGCAAGCCCCCCGACCCGTTGCCGTCACGCTATGTGACATGTGAGGCAGCCGCAAGAAACATGTGGAAACTGTGGATAAACCGGTGGACGGAAGGGGGTGGGGTCGGAAGCCGGCTATCAAGTCGGCCGCCGAAATGGCGATAGATCAACGGAGGGCGACACGCCAGAGGGTCGCCACCTGCCACCAGGCGAGGAGAGCGTCGACGATGCCGCGCCAACTCGCCAGGAAGGTCGACCTCACCGGTCCTTCGGCGAGCGTCGTTCCTGGGCCGCGCAGTCCTTTGGCCCCGCCGACGGCTCCCATCCCGTCGAGCAGCGAGGCGACGGCTTCATCGCGCTGGTATCGGCGGCAACCGTGGACCCGTCTTGCAGCTCTGATCATCTTCTGCGACCTCGCCGCGGCTGGGGCCACCGCGGCATTCAGCCGGTCACCCGCATGGTGCCTGCTGATGGGTTGCATGGTCATGGTCGCGATTCGGCATTCCGGCCTCCAACGCCGCCGGCTCGCACCCCGGCTGCTCGATGATCTACCGACGCTGCTGTCGCTCGCGCTGGTCGGACTCGGCGCGGTGCTACTCCTTCGCGGAATCCTGCATCGCGCAAGCGGAACCAATTCCGTCCGCGATGCCGCCCACCTCATCGGCTTCTTGATCATTTTCCGGCTCGCCATGTACACGGTGGTGCGTTGGGGACGTCAACGCGGCCATTTCCTGCACAACACGCTTTTCATCGGGCACGGGAAGCTGGGCCAGGTGCTCAGCCAGTCACTGCTCGACGACCCGCGCTACGGGCTGCGACCGATCGGCTTCGTCGGCGACCGGCCCGGTGAGTCGCTCGCCCTGCCAAGGCTGGGAACCCTGTCAGCTGTCCCCGAACTGGTTCGCACGCATGCGATCGATGCGGTCGTTATTGCCGACGTGGAAGGCTTCGAGGAGCGACTGACGGCCGCTACCCGTTCCTTTGACGGCAAGGGCGTCGCGGTACTTCTCGTCCCACGGCTGTGGGAGCTGCACGGCAGTGTCGGTGGCTGCGAGATGATCCGCGGCATCCCGCTCGTCCGGCTTCGCCGGCCCGCCTACGAATCGTTGACGTGGCCGCTCAAGCGAGCGCTGGATCTCGTCATCTCCTCGCTCGCGCTGATCGTTTTGTCTCCCGTATTGCTCGCCTGCGCGGTGCTCGTGCGACGCGAGGTCGGACCCGGAATCGTCTTTCGGCAGCAGCGGATGGGCCGCGGCGGCCAGCTCTTCGATCTGTACAAGTTCCGCAGCCTGCGGGCCGTCGAGCGGCGAAGAGGAGGCCACCCGCTGGTGCGTCGCCGGTGACGATCGGGTCGGCCCGGTCGGACGGTGGATGCGCAAGCTCTCGCTCGATGAGCTGCCTCAGCTGGTCAACGTTCTCAAAGGCGACATGTCACTGGTCGGACCGCGCCCCGAACGTCCTTATTTCGTCGCCAAGTTCACCTCCGAATTCGGCGAGTACGCCGACCGCCACCGGGTGCCGTGCGGACTGACGGGCTGGGCGCAGATCCATGGGCTGCGCGGCGATACGAGCGTGGCGACCAGGGCTCGCTACGACAACTACTACATCGAGAACTGGTCGCTCTGGCTCGACATCAAGATCCTGCTGCGGACTGCCTACGAGGTTATGGTCGGCGCCGGATCCTGACGATTCGGTATCCGCGCTACCAGCAGTTCTTACCGGCTCGAAACGGCTTCGCGGGCGAGCCGATCCAAGCCTCGCCGAAAGTTCTGCCGGCTGAAGCGCAAGGCCGACTCAGCGATCAGATGCTGAGTCGAACGACTCGCGATCAAAGGCTCGCAATCGCGTCGGCGAGAGCAGCGATTTCCCCAGCATCTCCAGGCATTTTCGGGTCGTAGAGCAGCCCGGTGAGACCCGGCGAGACGATGTCAACGGCGCCGCCGATTCGCGCGTGCGATCACCGGGGCTCCGCAAGCTTGGGCTTCGGCCATCACGATGCCGAAGTCCTCCTCGCCAGGAAAGAGCAGGGCGGCGCATCGGCGGTAGAGATCGCGCAACGTCTCATCGCTGACGCGGCCGAGGAACTGCACGCGCTCACCCGCCAACTCCTGCAGTTCTTCGTGCATTCGACCGTCACCGGCGACGACGATCCGCCGGCCCGCTTTGATGGCTGCCCGGATGGCGATGTCAGGTCGCTTGTAGGGCACCAAACGTCCTGCAACCAAAAAGAAATCCTCGCGTGCCGCGGCGCTGGGAGTGTAGAAGTCGGTGTCCGCCGGCGGATGCAGGACCTGCGAATCGAGATCCCACCAGCGGGCGATCCGGTCCTGGACATGCCGTGAAATTGCTACCACGGAGGTCGAACGACGCGCCGCGTCACGGTCACTTTCGCGCTGGCGTCGGGCCCAGATTCCGAGGCCTTTGCGAAGCGCCCAAGGTCCGCGTTCCACCGTCAGCATCGACGGATCCCACATCCACCTCGCGGGCGAATACACGTAGGAAAGCACCGGCACGCCCTCGGGAACGCGCACCCGATTGGCGAAGGCGTGATGGCTGATGACGACGAGTTCCGCATCGCCCGGCAGGGTCATCGCGGCGAACGCTCGCGGCAGCGCGGGCAGCAGGTATTCGTAGTGCCCGACGCGATCAAAGGGTCTTTGCAGGCTGCTGGTGGAGATCCGGCGGTGAGACATTCCCGGCGGCAGCGACTCCCGGTCGCACAGCGAGGCGTGAATCGTCGCGTCCGGCCAAAGCTCGGCCATCTGCTCGACGACCTTCTCCGAGCCGGCCCAATCGGTAAAACGCTCATGCACCAGCGCAACGCGAAGAACCGCCTCGGCCGGTGTTCGCGGACCCGGGATGCGCAGGGGGCGCGCTGAATCAGCGGCGACCCGTCCAACGCCATCTCGATTCACCGCTCTCGTCGCCTGCTGCTACGTAGACCCATCGGCGACTTCAGTTGACGGCGAATCTGTCGAACGGGTGAACATGGGGAGTGCGACGGCGACGCGGCGGGACCGGCTCGTCGACGGCACTTTCCGAGCGAGTCGAGCGCGTACTCGGATCGACCCCGCTGTCGTGCCTTTTCATCTTCGTGACCGTGCTGGTCATTTACCTGTCGACGGCCCAATTCACCACGATTCAGATCGACGACACCACCGCGGCGATGTGGCCCGCTTGGAACTTCGTCCACCACGGCAGCTTCATGCTCGACCACACCCAGGGCCTGGCTAAACACAACGACTGGATCTCCGTCATCCACGGGCACAAGGTGAGCTCCCGGGCGATGGGAGTCGTCGTCCTCGGCGTCCCCGTTTGCGCTTTGCTGTCCTGGCTACCGCTGAACATCACGGAACTCAACGCCATCAATGCGGCCCTGCTGTCGGCCCTGACCATCACAGCGCTCGGTGCAACATTCCGACGCGTCGCCCCGCCGCGTACGGCGATGGCAGCGACTTTCGTCGTCGCTTTTGGAACGTCAATCTGGACGGTCGCGGCCAGCCAGACCTGGCCTCAGACCGGTGACGCTCTCTTCCTCGCGCTGATGCTGCTTTTCATTTCGCGGGGGCAAATCTGGGCCGCTGGATTCGTCCTCATCCCAGCGCTGATCACCAGACCACACCTCGCCTTCGTCAGCCTCATCTTCGGCGTAGGACTTGCCGTGAGCCGTCGGTCGTGGCGACCGCTGCTGGCCTTCGGGATCCCGCCCATCATCAGCGGCGGGCTCCTTTTCGTGTGGAACCACTGGTATTACGGGTCTTGGACGCTTCTCGGCGCCTATCAAGCTCACACCAAGGCGCTCGTCTCCGGCTTGGGCCAGACCAGCTACAAGGGCGATGGCGTCGTGCCTTACTGGAATGGCGCGCTGGCCACCTTCTTCTCGCCCCGACAGGGACTCTTCGTCTTCAGCCCCATCGCCTTACTGGCGGTGCTGTGGATGGTGCAAGCCCGCCGGCACATACCCGGGTGGGCGGTGATGGCACTCGTGGGGGGCTTGCTCTACGAAGTCATCCAGCTCAGGATCGACGTCTACACCGGCGGCGCGGGCTTCTTCGGGGGCCGTCTCATCATCGAACTTGTGGTGCTGGCGAGCCCCGCGGCGGTCGCCGCTTACCTTCCTTGGAGCGCCGGGCATCGCGGCCGCCGGATCCTGGCCACAGTGCTTTCCGTTGTCTCGATGGCGACGTTCGCCATCGGCGCGAGGATGGCCCTTTACCTGCTAGCCGACCCGTTACAGAAGGCCTGGGTCTCCTACTTCCCCTATCGAGTGGTGTCGCGCTCGGGCGAGAAGGGGCTGTACGAGGTTGTCGGAACGTTCGTCGTCGCGATCGGTTTCGTCGTCATCCGATCGGTTCAGATCTGGCAGACCCCGGCCGCTGTACTGATCGCTCCCCGAGAACCACTCGACGATCGGATCACGTCAGATCAGACTTCGGAGCGGGTGCCCGAACACAGCTGAGGTTCGATACCCAATATCGGCTTAGGTTGCAAGCTCTTTGCGGATCACGGACATCAGCTCGGAGACCGCCCGCTGCCTTGTTCTTGCCGGCCACCCATTGAGTCCCCTTGCTTCGCAGGCTAGCCCGCAGCTCCGGCTCGTTCGCCAGGCGGCACATCAGTTCGGCTAATTCGTTGACGTTTCGCCGGTGGAAGACGAGTGCCGCATCGCCGCATCCCTCAACCAACGCGGGCGCGTCCGACACGATGCACGGGGTGCCGATCGCCATGGCCTCCAACGGCGGAAGACCCAGCCCCTCGTAGAGGCTTGGCATCACCAGGCAAGTGGCTCCGGCCACCAGACGGCGCAGTTCCTCGAAGGGGACATTTCCCCGTACGTGGACGCGATCGCGGGCTCGCCCCGCGTCCAGCAGGCCGTGGTCGGTGGAGCGCGTCGACATACCGCCGCCAACGATCACCAACTCATGATCAATCCGGTCAGAGACGAGGTCGAACGCTGCGAGCAAAGTTCCCACATCTTTCTGCCGAACCACGTTGCCCACAAAGATGAAATAGGGCGCCGATGTCGGACTGGGGCCTTCAGCCGGACGGTCGAACCACTCGGGACCGACCTCCATCTGCGTGACCGATACCCGGCCGCGGAGGCGAGGGAACCCGGCTTCCAGATTGTGTTTGGTGAATTCGCTGATCGTCAGTACGCGTGCGCTTCCTCGAGCCGTTGCCTGCAGCATCGCGTTGGCGTACAGCCGGCGAAACCCCCCAGGTCCGCCGTCAGCCGCCGGCGCGGCATGGAGCAGGTCGTAGATCGTGACCAGAGACTTGCCACGACGGGGAAGCAAGGGAACTGGATAGTGCGAGAACCAGGCCAGTTTCGGATCGACAGCCCGCAGCGTTCGCTCCCACATCAGCTGCTCCTGGGGGCTGTACATCGCAGCATTCGAGATGCGCACGCCGGCGGTCAAAGCAGGCGGAACCGCGTCGAGATCGTCGCTGCGAACAATCACCGAGCACGCCAAGCCATCCTCATCCGACAGCCGACTCAACGCCTGCAAGGACGTTTTCGTATATGAGCCGATGCCGCTCGATCTCAGATGCCTGGCGTCGAACAGGACATCCACTTGTTTGTTCATCTCAGGACCTCAACCTCACGCGCACCGGCCCTCAGCTCAGCTGATGCGCGCGGGTCGTGGAATCCTCGGAAGACTCTCGCGGTCCCACCAGGGGAGGGGGGTCCGCCTGGCGAATCCAAAGCACCCGCGCGATGACGAAAGCGGCAGCCACGGCGATGGAAGTCGCGGCGGCGAGCTCACCGTGATCGCCGGCAAACTCCACCACTCTGAGCGGATAGTAATTCAGCCAGGTCCGACTCGTCGGGAGTGTCAGTAGCCACATCGGGAGGCGGGCTCCGATGGCAAAGGTGGCGATCGAAGCGGCGCAGAGCACCGTCGTCGCCAGCCTCCGCCGCAGATGTCCGTTGCTCCATGGCAGATAGCCCGCCACCGCAGCGGGACTGGCCAGCACCACAAGCTCGATCACCAGCCGGCCGCCATAGAAGCCGCCGCCGCCGGTGAAGATATCCAGCTTGAGTTGAAGCGCCTCGTAGCCAAGGCCGCCGACAAGCGCCATTACGGACCAGGACGGCAAGCTCTGCCGGCTGCGCCACATCCAGAAGACGGCAAGCGCGGCAACCGGCGTAAAGACGAAGAGTCCAAGGCTCGGCGCGAAGAAGGTCGCCAGCGCGCCCTCCCAGTAGGGCACGCCCAGGAGCTGCCCAGCCGTCAACGCGGCGGTGTGGCCCTGATAGGCACCCAGCAGATTCCACTGGTCGAAAAACGTGTGGTTCCAGAACAGCAGCAGGACTCCCGCGATGGCGGGTGGGACCCCGAAAGCGAGCAGCGGACGCACCGAACGTGCACGCGTCGCGAGCCCCAAACCCATCACCAGGCAGACGACCGCGAGATGTGGCCGGGTGATGAGCGCAGGCAGCAGCGCGAAGCCGGCCCACCAGAGCCGCTGCCACGAAACAGCGAGCAGCATCAACGAAAGCCATAGGGCGTCACCGGTCTGCGGCCAGGTTTGGGAGGCCGCGACGGTCCACAGCGAGGTGCCGAAGGCGATCACGATGGTCGCAGCCATCGCGGTGCGAGCAGGTGCAACGCGGCGAAAGGTGGCCCCGAGTGCGGTGATGGTGAGGCTGGTCAGGACGGCGGCATTCACCGCGTTCAGGTCGTTCGGAGAGAGATGGGTCCAGGCAAGGAGTGCGCACACCGGCACCCCGGACAAGATGGCGCCCATCATCCGGCCGCTGATGAGATGACCGTTCGCCATAAGAAACCAGTCGTTGTGATGCAACCCGGCTACGTGATCCAGCCTGAACGTGCCGTGGTGAACGAAGTTCCAGGCCGGCCAAATAGCTGCCGTGGTGTCGTCGATCTGGTAGGTCCGGTATTGCGCCGTCAGCAGGTAGACCGCCAGCGTCCCCAGAAAAATGACGCCGCAGGATCGTCGGGTGGACCCGAGGATCCACTCGATCCGCGAAGGCAGCCACGCGGCGGGGCGGATCGGTCGGATCGAGGGCGCGGTCGAGCTGCCCAAGGCCATGTTCACCAGTCGGCGCGATGGGCCTCGTCATGAAGGTCATGAAGCCGGCAGCTCATACGTGTCTGAGGGGGGATCAACAGCGCGGGATACGGGTCGATAGACCAGCGTGAGCAGCATCTCGGCAGCTGTTGAGCGCTTGCTGCCTCGCAGTAGCGAGCAGCGAATCCTGCTGCAACTGGGGAAAACGGCTCTCAACGAGCCTTGGCGCCTGCGGCAGCGCATAAACCGCCGCAACGTCAGCACTTGGCGCCAGTTCCGCCGGGTGGAGATGCGTTGCAACGTCTGCGGGCATCGCGCAAGCCCGCTGTACACCTTCCCGGACCTGAAACTGAGATCGGATCATGGAATCGGCGTGCTGCGCGAGACGCTCACCTGCCGCGGTTGCCTTTCCACGATGCGCGACCGCACGCTCACTGCTGCGGTGCTTGACGTCATTGCCCAGCGGGTCGGGCGACGCGCAGCCGATGCCACCGGATTGCCGGACGAGCTTCCTTCCGACTTCCGCATGCTCGACACCGACAGCTATGGACCGTTCTCCAAGGCGATCTCCCACGACCCGCGCTACCTGAGGTCGGCGTACCTTCCGGACACGGCGAACGGCGCCGAGATCGAGCCCGGTCGGGTCTTCAACGCAGACCTCGAATGCCTGCCCTTCCCGGATGCCAGCTTCGATCTCGTCCTCACGTCCGACGTGATGGAGCACGTGCGCAACGACGTCGCGGCCCACCAGGAAATCGCCCGGGTGCTACGGCCGGGTGGCGATTACATCTTCACCGTCCCATACGACGAAGCCTCGGCCCGTACTCGCGTGCTGATCGATACGACCACTGAAGTCGACATCCCTCTAGAGCCGTTGCACGTGCATGGCGACCCGATCCGCGGGGGGATCAAGGCCTACCGCATCTACGGGGCCGAGCTCCTGGATCAGCTGAGGACCATAGGGTTCCAAGCACGGCTGCGACGAATCGATGATCCCGACGCGGGCATCTTCGGCGGCGACGTGATTGTCGCAACGCTCCCTTAGAGGGCAACCCCCATCGCCCTGCGGAACTGCGCGGTGTCGGTGAATTGCTGCCAGTGCCAGATCCGGCCGTCGCGTATTCGATAGATCGTGCACACGGCCGCATCGACGACACCGCCAGTCGCCTTGTAAGTCCCCCGGTAGCGGCCGAGCACGATGATCCGGTCGCCGGCGTCAATGAATTCGTCGACGCTGGTTCGGTAGTCATCCCAGTCGTTGTTGATGGGATTCACGACGTGTTCGACGACCTCGGCCGGACCACGCCAGGGTCGGCCTCCGGAGTACGGATGGCCCTCGGCCTGATGCCATTCGACGTCGTCGGTCAGTAGCTCTACGAGGCCCGGGGTATCGCGGTGCTCATGGGATACGTAGACAGCCTGGACGATTTCCAGCGGGGTGGGAGGTTCGGTCACAACCCCGCAAGTTTCGCGGCGACTACCCCCTAGTCGCGGGCCGACTATCCCCCTAGTCGCGGGCCGACACCGCGACTTTCTGGTGTCCGAAGAACGAACGCTTGATGATGAGATCAGCGACGGTCGAGGGGACCATCGTTTCCCATTCGGTGTCGCCTTCGGCGATCCGCCGCAGCACATCTCGGCTCAGGATCGGCAGGTACTCGGGCTTGTAATTGTCCAGGCAGACGAAGCTGCCGCGGCCGGCCAGGTAGTCGAACAGTGGCTGCAGCTCGGGCTCCACCTTCATGTCCAGCACCGTGACAATGTCGCCGTCGGGCATCTTGCGCATCGGGTAGACGAAGAGCTTCAGCTCATGCTTGAAGAGCCGACCGAAGCTTTCGAGGATCCCGCCTGGCCGCTGCACGTGGTTCTTCTCGTCGAAGAGGTCATACAGGCTCGGCACCCCCATCACGATGCCGATGCGTTCCTTCGTACGTTCGCCGAGATACGCGGCCAGCCGGTTGTATTCGAAGTAGTCCGAGATGAGCACCGTCATGCCGCAGGCGGCGAGCAGATCCGCCCGCGCCAGGAAATCGCGCCGGTCGACATCGGCCCCGCCGGCGAGCAGATTGCGCATCGTGAGCTCGGTCAGCGCCAGCACCGGCTTGCCGACCACAGCCGGATCTTTCTCGAACTTCTCCAAGCGCACACTCGAGCATGTTGATGTTGACGACGGTCGGCGGCCGGAAGCTGCCGCGCTCGACGAGAATTGCGTGCTTGCGCAAGGCTTCGCTGGGCTGCAACACCGACCCGTCCGGGCCGAACATGGCCACACCACTCAGGCCCAGCTGCACGAGCTTGAGCGCCATCAAACGGTTGTCGACCCGGCGAAATTCGATGCCGCGGAATTCGATCATGTCGATCTCGATGCGGCCGGTGGTCAGCCGGTCGAGCAGGCTCTGGATCACCTCGTCGGGCTCGTGGTGCTCGAAGAATGCGGCGTGCATGAGGTTCACGCCGACGATGCCCAGCGCCTCCTGCTGCAGCTTCGCGTCCTCGTCGAGCATGCGCACATGCATGACGATCTGGCTGGGCTCGTCGAGCGGGTGAGCCTGGAAGCGCACGCCCATCCAGCCGTGGCATTCGTTGCCGCCCTTGTAGCTGCGGGCGACGACCGTGTCGGCGAAGGCGAAGAACGAGGTGGTGTCGCCGCGGGTGTCACCGAGGCGATCGACGTTGAGGTCCAGCTCGTGTTCGAGCATCGCCTGCAGCCGGCCTTGCGAGACGTAGCGATCTGACTTGCCGTAGACGGCGTCGCTGACGGCCATGTCGTACGCCGACATCGACTTCGCGATGGTGCCAGCCGCACCCCCGGCCCGAAAGAACCAGCGGGCCACTTCCTGCCCGGCCCCGATCTCGGCGACCGTGCCGTACCAGCGGGGGTCAAGGTTGATCCGGAGCGCCTTCTGCAGCGTGTCCTCGGAAGGTTCCATGACCGTCATTCTTCCTGCGCCAAGCGGCTTTGACCACGAAAAACGGTCCCCTTACGAGTCTCATTCGCCCGCCCGTTTCCGCTGCGTAACGGCCGCGTTGCCTGCCGATTTCCAAACCTGTCTTGGCCGGGCGCTAACCGTCGATCGGGGTTGGTTCGAGGTCCGGCATGTTGCGCGGGAGCAGGCTGGCGCTGGCGGCACCGTCGACGCTCAGCAGCTTGCCCGTGACGAAAGAGGCGGCTGGCGAGACAAGGTAGAGCGCGGCGTTGGCAATGTCCTCGGGTTGACCGTTACGGCGCATGGCGGTGCCCTCGATCATGTGCTGGCGGACGTCCGGCCCGAACCGGTCGAGCCAGCCCCGCAGCGCATCGGTCTCGATCGCCCCCGGAAGAATTCCGTTGACCCGGATGCGCGGTGAGAGCTCGGCGGCCATCAGCCGCGTGAGCTGAGCTTCGGTGGACTTGGAGAGGCTGTGCGTGAACTGCCCACGCACAGCGAGATCCCCGACGACCGAGCCGATGTTGAGGATCGACGCCCCCTCCCGCCGAAGCAGGTGCGGCACGGCCAGCCGGCTGAGCTCGAACGGCACCAGGACGTTGAAGTGCAGCGACTTCGTCAGCTGCTCGACGGTCGTCTCGAGGAAGGGCTTGGAGACCGAGCCCCCGGCATTGTTGACCACGATGTCGAGGCCACCGAGCTCGCTGACCGTCCGGTCGACGAGCTCGGCCAGGAAGGCCAGATCGTTGATGTCGCCGGGCATCGCCAGCGCACGGCGGCCATACGAGCGAACCTGCGCCGCGACATCTTCCAGATCCCTGGCCGTGCGTGCGGTCACGACGACGTCGGCGCCGGCTTGCGCGAACGTGGTCGCGATCGCCGCCCCGATGCCCTTGCCCCCGCCCGTGACGAGTGCGACCCGATCGGTGAGCAGAAACTGCTCCGGCAGGCTCGAATTCGCCGGCATCGCTAGCGCCGCCGCCGCAGCCTGGGGTTGACCAGCGCCGGCGGATCCCAGCCGTGATCGGCACGGCTGAGCGTCGTGCCCGGGCGGCACGATCTCGTCGATCCGGTCCAGCACGTCCGTCGGCAGCCGCACCTCGACAGCGCCGAGCTGGGATTCCAGCTGCTCCATGGTCCGGGGCCCGATGATCGGCGCGGTCACGGCCGGATGGGCCAGCACGAAGCCCAGCGCCATGTCGATCATCGACAGTCCGGCATCCTCGGCCAGCACCGCAAGCTCCTCGACGGCGTCCAGCTTCTCCTGGTTCGTCGGGATTCGACAGGTCGTAGCGCGCCGGCACCCTGATGGCCCGGTTCGACTTCGGCGCCTCCTGCCCCTTGCGGTAGCGGCCGGTGAGCCACCCGCCGGCCAACGGGCTCCACGGGATGACGCCCATGCCGTACTTCTGGCAGGTCGGCAGCACCTCCGCTTCGATCCCCCGCACCAGGATCGAGTACGGCGGCTGCTCGCAAATGAAGCGCTCTCGGCCGCGCTTCTCGGCTACCCACTGGGCCTCGACGATGTCGGAGGCCGGGTAGGTCGAGCTGCCGAAGTAGCGGATCTTTCCGGCGCGCACCAGGTCGGTGAGGGCGCCGAGCGTCTCGTCGATGTCGGCGGTCGGGTCGGGCCGGTGAACCTGGTAGAGGTCGATCCAATCGGTGCCGAGCCGCCGCAGGCTGTTCTCGACCTCCATCGTGAGCCAGCGGCGCGAGCTGCCGGTGAAGTTCGGATCCTCGCCCATCGGGGCGTACGCCTTGGTCGCCAGTACGACGTGGTCTCGCCGACCGCCCTTCAGCGCCTTGCCGACGATCTCCTCGGACTCGCCCGCGGAGTAGACGTCGGCGGTGTCGATGAAGTTGATCCCGGCGTCCAGCGCCCGATGCATGATCCGGACCGATTCGTCATGGTCGGGATTGCCCCATTGGCCGAACATCATCGCGCCCAGGCAGAGCGGGCTGACCTTGACTCCGGTACGACCCAGCGTGCGCATCTTCATGGTGCTTGCCTACTCCACCCGCCCGGTGGCGGTGGCGACCGGCTGCCGGTCCCGTAATGTCCTCGCCTGTAACCGGGATACTTCCCGGAGTTATCTCTGCTGCTGAGGAGGCGTGACAGTGCGAGGGGAATCCGCAGCGCCAGCCGCCAGTAGCGCCGGTGCGCAAGTACCAGCCTCCGCGGATCCGCAAGCGCATCACCATGCGTTTCGCTGCTGCGTGACCCCGAATTCCGCATCCTCATCATCACGCAATTCTTTTCCATCGCCGGCGACCAGATGGCACGCGTCGCGCTCTCGGTCCTGGTGTTCGACCGGACGAATTCTGCGCTGCAGGCCGCAATTACCTACGCGCTGACGTTCATTCCGGCCGCCATCGGAGGTCCACTGCTGTCCGGACTGGCCGACCGGCGTCCGCGCCGCTCCGTGATGATCGCTGCCGACCTGGTACGGGCGCCGCTCATCGGGCTGATAGCGATCCCTTCGTTGCCGTTGCCAATAGCTCTCATCCTGCTGGCAACTCGCCGGCCTCTTCGAGGCGCCCTTCTACGCCGCCCGGGGTGCCTTGCTCCCAGACGTTCTGACCGGCGATCGGTATCAACCCGGTTATGCCATGTCGCAGGTCGTGATCCAGGGCGCCCAGGTGGGAGGTTTCGGCCTGGCAGGACTGCTGCTCATCGCCTGGACACCATCGGTGCTGGTGCTGATCGACGCCGCCACGTTCCTGCTGTCGGCGCTCCTCATCGCCCGTTTCGTGCGCCGGCGCCCCGCGCCCAGCGGCGACGGGCAACGTCGCGACGCGTGGTGGACGCACGCGTTCAGCGATCTCAAGACCTCCGTTCGGATCGTGCTATGCGATCCCCCGGTGCGTTTGCTAACGCTGCTGGCCTGGGTGACAACCGGGTTCGCGATCGGCTTCGAGGCGCTCGCCGCGCCTCTCTCCCGCGACAGCGGCTCCGCTGCCTGGTCGGTGGGGGTTCTGCTGGCATCCGAACCCGCCGGCACGGTCCTCGGCGCCCTCGTCATGGCGCGCGTGGGGTCCCGCAATCGATCAAGGACGATGCGAATACTCGCCTTGCTTGGCGTTGCGCCTTTCCTACTTGGGCTGGCAAAACCGCCGCTCGCCATCCTGATCGCCATCGGCTTCGCGTCCGGCGTCGGTATGTCATTTCACGTGTTGGCAAGCACGGCTTTCGTCGCACTCGTTGCCCCCGAAGTCCGCGGACGGGCACTGGGCCTCGTCGGGACCGGGTTACTCGTCGCCCAAGGAATCGGCGTACTTCTTGCCGGAAGCCTTGCCACTGTCATCGACGCACGGGTCGCCCTTGGGTGGCTAGGGATTTTGGGTTCGGTGGGTGTCATCGCCGTGTTGATTGAAGGCGCCGGTCGCAGCAGTAAGGAATGGATCAAAGGCTCAGAACAAGGACCACATCCTGCTAACGCCCGCGCTGCCACGCCGTCCAGATCCCTAGCGGTACCGGCGGTCACGAATTCATGGTCCTTGCCTACTCCACCCGCGCGCTGGCACGGCGACCTGCTGCCAGTCCCGTAACGTCATCGCCCGTAACCGCGATACTGCCCGGAGTTATCTCTGCTGCTGAGGAGGCGTGACCGTGCCGGGGGAATCCGCAGGGCCAGCCTCAGCAGCGCCCGCAGGCAAGTACCAGCCGCCGCGGATCCGCAAGCGCATCACGATGAGGTCCCTGCTGCGCGATCGCGAGTTCCTCATCCTCACCATCACGGAGTTCTTCTCCCTGGCCGGCGACCAGCTCGCCCGCGTCGCCCTGACGGTCCTGGTGTTCGACCGGACGAATTCAGCGCTGCAAGCCGCGGTCACGTACGCGCTCACGTTCATTCCGGCGGCCATCGGCGGTCCGCTGCTGTCCGGACTAGCCGACCGCCGCCCCCGCCGTTCGGTGATGATCGCGGCCGACTTGGTACGCGCGCCGCTCATTGGGCTGCTCGCCGATCCCGTCGCTGCCGCTTGCCGATTGCGCTCGTCCTACTGGCGGTCGCCGGGCTCTTCGAAGCACCTTTCGCTGCCGCTCGCGGCGCCCTTGTTCCTGACGTCCTGGCCGGCGAGCGCTACCAGACCGGCATGGCCATCTCCCAGATCGTCAATCAGACCGCACAGGTCGGAGGCTTCGGCCTGGCAGGCGTGCTACTCATCGTCTGGTCACCGTCGGTTCTGCTCCTGATCGACGCCGGCACGTTCGTGCTGTCGGCGCTCCTGATCGCCCGCTTCGTGCGCCAGCGACCGGCGCCCCTTGTCGATGGATCGTCGCGCCACGACCGGTGGTGGACCCACGCATTCAGCGATCTCAAGACCTCCGTTCGCATCGTGCTTGCGCGATCCACCGGTTCGTCCTCTTGGCGCTGCTGGCCTGGGCGTCCGTCCATCTTCGCGATCGGTTTCGAAGCGCTCGCGGCGCCGTTGTCGCGCGACACCGGCTCCGCCAGCTGGTCGGTGGGAGTCCTGCTTGCCGCCCAACCGGCAGGCACGGTAGTCGGAGCCGCTGCTGGTGGCACGCGCGCCGGCGCGCAAGCGGAGGACCGCTGATGCGGCTGCTGGCGCTGCTCAGCGTCGTGCCCTTCGTCGCTCGGCCTGGCCAAGCCCGCCGCTGGGCGGTCCTCGATCGCCATCGGATTGCTCTCCGGGCTGGGGATGTCGTTCAACGTGCTGGCCAGCACGGCTTCGTCGAGACTCGTCGCCCCGGAAGCTACGCGGACGCGCTCTGGGACTCGTCGGCACCGGCTGCTCGTCGGCACCAGGGGTCGGCGTGCTGCTCGCCGGCGGACTCGCCACCGCCATGGAGTCCCAAGTTGCGCTCGGATGGATGGGCGTGGCGGGCTCGGCCAGCGTGGTCGCGGTGCTGATCGAGGGCACCCACGTACGCAATAACACCAGAAGTAACGAAACGCTATGCAAGGCCAACGCGCGCCGGTTTTGGGCATGCCAAAGCGCCGGAGATTCATCCGGTCGAGTGGTTTTGCCCACAACACGGCCCGCGCCGATGCGCGTCGGGTCGACCACGTGAGAGAACTGCTGTTAGCGGTCTGCGAATCGCGAAAAGCAGCGCCTCTGAGGTGCCCGACGTGCAGGGAGGTGTCGTATGCGTGCAGCTGTCAGGTGGTAGTAGCTAACTCCGTTTCCGATGGCGAGGGCCGGCCTGACGGTGCTGCAACACCGTTGGTTCGGCCTTTGTCATGTCTGGGTGTGTCAAGCAATGGCTCCTTCGTCCCCCGCCGACGTCAGCTGAAGCCTTTTCCCGCTGGACCACACGACCGGCCCTCGTCGCGTACTCCGAACGGCCCATTCGGAGGGCTAGCGAGGCCGCCGACACAAGAGTCCGTGAGCGTGAGTGCGGGCGACGCCGGCGAGCGCGCGGAAGCCTGCGCCGAGGACTCCCGCGCCGTCGCCGCAACCCGCGCAGCGCGTCTGAGGGCAATCGCGCCCATCGACCGGCTGATTGCGATCGTCGCCATCCTGGGCACCGCCTGCCTGATCGGCGCTTTCGTCCATTGGTCGACGCTCGGACTGGCCCTTTCCAGTCGGCGCCGTGGCCGCCACCTTCGCGCTTGCCCTGGTGGGCGAGATGGCGGACGTCTCGATTGCCCTCGGCGCCCGGCGATTCGCCATGACCTGGGGCGAGGCCAGCCTGGTCGTCGGACTCGCGTTCGTCCCGCTTCCGCTCCTGGTGTTGCTGAAGACGCTCGCCGTGCTCATGCAGCAGCGACATGAACACACCGACTGGCGTCGGACCACCTTCAATACGCTGAGCTGCCCGCTTACCGTCTACCCTGCGGGAGCGTTGTACCTGTGGACAACGTCCTCTCTGCACGTCCCTGCCGGCTCTGTCCAGACCTGGCCTTGGCTCGCGCTTGCAGGCTTCGTGAGCATGGTGAGCAACAAGTGTCTGGTCGCC
Organism: uncultured Actinomycetota bacterium; assembly: GCA_963737695.1. Taxonomy (GTDB): domain Bacteria; phylum Actinomycetota; class Actinomycetes; order Frankiales; family Frankiaceae; genus DATAZK01. The sequence continues at coordinate 170,095 of CAVTTQ010000005.1, read as the reverse complement.
GGCGCCATCAGCGCCTCCAGCGGCAACCCATGGTTCGCGACGCTCCGCGACGGTTCGCTCGCGTTGGATCCTGAACTTCTTCGGCAACATGGTGGTCGGCCTGCTCATCATCGGAGCCTGGCGATACAGCAAGGCAAGCCTGCTCGCCCTCCCGCTTCTGCTGATCATGATCTGGCAGGCCCACAACCGCCAGCAGCACAAGAGCACCGAGCGAGACGCGCTCAGCCGGCTGGCCGCCGCCAGCGCCGCGATGCCGGCGCTTTCGCTGGTGGAGATGACCGACGAGGTCCGTACCCGCGCGGCCATCCTCTTCGGCGCACGCGCCGTGCAGCTTCGGCTTGGAACGCAGCCCCGGAGAGGCAACACCCGACGAGCCGCATCCGACCATCACCGCCGGAGGCGTCGAAGTCGCCCTCATCGGCCGCGCCGGCCACCTGGGCTTCCTGGTGCTGGATGTCGACCGGCCGGGCAAGCTGACCCGCCAGGAGCACGACGTGCTGGTGACCTTCGCCAACACCACCGCCGCCGCCCTGGAGACGGTGCTCGCCCACGCGGAGCAGCTGCACGCCGCCCAGCACGACACCCTCACCGGGCTGCCCAACCGGGCGCTGCTGGCGCGAGTACGCGGACCGCACACTCGCGGCGGCCGTCGCGGGGGGAACCCGCTTCGCGATGATCATGCTCGACCTGGACGGCTTCAAGAACGTCAACGACACCCTCGGCCACGCCGCCGGCGACCGGCTGCTGGTGGAGATCGGCAGCCGGCTGGCAGGCGTCGGTACGAGCGTCCGACTGCGTCGCGCGGCTGGGCGGAGACGAATTCGTCGTGCTGCTCGACCACCTCGAGAACGACATCGACGGCAGCACGCTGGCGGCGACGCTGGTCGACCGGATCAGCGTGCCGGTGACGATCGACGGGCTGCGCCTGGCCGTGGAAGCCAGCGCCGGCGTGGCGATCTACCCCGACGACGGCGCGACGGTCGACGCCCTCCTGCGCTGCGCTGACGTCGCCATGTATGAGGCCAAGCGCCGCGGCGACAGCGTGGTGCGCTACAACATCTCCCAGGACCTGGCCAGCCCCGAGCGGCTGGGCCTGCTCGCCGACCTGCAGAGCGCCCTGGACGCCGACGACCAGCTGCACCTGCACTTCCAGCCGCAGCTGGACCTGCGCACCGGCCTGACCGGCAACGTCGAGGCATTGGTCCGTTGGCGGCATCCGACCCGGGGCAATCTCTCGCCCGCCGACTTCGTGCCCGTCATCGAACACAGCGCGCTCATCGGACCGTTCACCGCCAAGGTGCTGGAAGAGGCGGTCCGCTGCTGCGTCGCCTGGCAGTTCGACGCCTCCCTGCACGGAGTCGGAGTCGCCGTCAACCTCTCGGCCCGCAACCTCATGCACCGCGATCTGCCCGACGACGTGGCCCGCATCCTGGCTCGGCACGGGCTCCCGGCCCGCAAGCTCGTGCTGGAGATCACCGAGACCGCCGCCATGAACGACACCGAAGTCTGCGAATCGGTCCTGGGAAGGCTGCGTGACCTGGGCATCCGCCTTTCGGTGGACGACTTCGGCACTGGCTACGCGAGTCTGACCTTCCTGCGCCGCATCGACGTCGCCGAGGTCAAGCTCGACCGCGCCTTCGTCGCCGACATGCTCGAAGACGAAGCCGCCGCCACCATCGTCGGAGCCACCGTCGCGCTGGCGCACGGCCTCGGACTCACCGTCGTGGCGGAAGGAGTCGAGACCGCCGAGCAGCTGGCCGCGCTCCACCTCGCCGGCTGTGACCTTGCGCAGGGCTATTTCCTGTCCCGACCGGTACCCCCCGACCTGCTCGCCGACGGCGCCGAATCGGCCGTCGCGAAGGCAGCGCACGAAGGCGTTATCGACGCCCAGCCGCGCCGTCCGCTGGCGCCCAGGGTGCGTACTCCGGGACCGAGAAGCGCCCCGTTCGCGAGCGCCAGCAACGATCACGAGGGCCGCGAGACCTAGTTCATCCCGCGAATGGCGGTTCCTCATAAGGTTCGCGCTAATCTAGCGAGAGCCGCGGACGTACCGCCGCCGCAGGATGTCTAAGGAGATGCCGTGGCACGGGCAGCATTCGCCGCCGTCATGCTCGGTCTGACGGTGACGTTCTTCCTGATCGGCCAGGCGGTGCAGAGCGGCGGACGGCTCATCATGTCGCAGAGCTTCTACATGCTGGCGGCCTTCTTCGGCGCGATGCTGCTGGTCACCGTGCTGCCGGGCCGAGGCTCACCGCCCAAGAAGTAGCTGCGCCACCAGCTCGTCCAGCTCCTGGGTCGCGTACCAGAGCAGCTCGTGATCGGCCGCTTCACCGGCGACGAAATCGTCATCCGGGTCGCTGCAGCCGCGGCGACGGCGTCCTCAGCCGACTGATCGTCGACGTGCACTGCCGCCACCCATGACAGCGGAACCGGGCACCCGACGCTGACCTGGCCACGTGCCGAACGATCCGCATCAGTCGAGGCTGCGACCACGGCCGGATCGGCGATCTCCGCCGCCACGACCACCCGCCGCCGCGGCGCCGCTGGATCTGCCGCGATCAGAGCGATGCTCGCCTCCGCGGCCAGCGACAGCGCGGCGTACTCGAGCTCCTCGGTGTCACCGCTGGCGTACCACTCCCGCAAACCCGGGGTCACGGCATAACCAACACCTGGGCTGAACTGCTGGACCGGATCCTCCGCCAGCGCGGCGGCCAGTGTGGACACCGTGGCCGGCAGATAGACCCTCATGACGCCTCATAGTGCCGCACGGGCGAACCCCAGCAGCCGCCGTCAGCCAGCTGCCGGCAATCCTTGCCGGTGCTGCTCCGCGGTCGATGCCCGCAAGCTGGCCAAGGACGTACGCAATGAGGTCTCGAAAACCTCTTCGCGGCGCCGGGGATCCATCATGTTCGCGCCGATCGCACCGAGGTCGTCGGCGCCCGGGGGCAAGCATCGTCACCTGGGTGCCGGCCGCCCGCAATTTCTCGGCCTCCCGGACCAGGCGACGGGTCGTTGCCCGGCGCAGCTGGCGTTCGATGCGCGCCAGCGGGGAGAGCGGGCAGTCCAGCTCGAATGACGCCATCGGAGCAAAGATGAAGACCTCATCGAGCTCGAGTGGCGCGAGCAGGTCGGCTGAGGTCGCCGAGCAAGCGCCGCCATCCACGTAGCGCCGATCACCGATCGTCATCGGGCGGTACCAGGCCGGGATGGCGCACGAGGCCATCACCGCCTCCGACAATGAGGCCTGCGGAGCACCCTTCGTGCCGAACACCGTGCGGCGGCCGGTCTCGAAGTCGGTCGCAACGACCCATACCTTCGGCGCTTTGGGCCACTCGGGCTCCTGACCTTTCGATCCGCGTACCAACCGCCCGATCGGCTCCAGCGACCCACGACCGACGGGCAGCATCGCCGAGAGCGTGACGGCCGCCGGTGTGCGGCGGGGATGCAGCGCGGACTGCGGCCAGGATGCGCGGCGAGCCAACGGTCCCCCACCGAGGGCTCGGCGGCAACGCGGGAGAAGCGTCGTAGTCGTAGTCCACCTTCGGATCGCCCACCGCGACGATCCCCCGCTGATGGCGAACGAGCTGCTCAGTGGACATGCCGCGGCCGACAAAGCTGGCGAGCACAGCGCCCGCGCTGGTGCCGACGACCACCTCGGCGGTCCCCGGCTCAACGCCAGAAACGTCGAGCAGCGCGCTCAGCGCACCCATGGTCCAAGCTGCACCCAGGACACCGCCGGCACCGAGAACGATGCCTCGACGGATCTCAGACACGGGCGCTGGCGCAGTGACAAACGCAGAGATGACGAGCCGGGAAATTCCAGGTGTCGAAGCGCACAACTGGATCGTCACACACGGAAGGCCAAACGTGGCTGTGACGAGCATCACCTTGTTACCTCAGCGATATCTGAGCGAAAGCTACCCGCCGGTCGCGACCAGGCGGCTGGCGGCGACCAAAACGCCCCCGACGTGTGCCTTTCCGGCCCGCACCGCTGTCGGGCCGGCCGTCGCTGAGCCGGCCGGCAAGCTCGCCCATGGCCAGAAAAAGGGCCGAGTCAGGAGCTGCTTCCGACAAGCAAGCGGCCACGGCCATGAGCGGCGTCCGCCGCCGGCACATCCATCGGAAGCGCCGCGAAGCTGGCCGCTCCCACGTGCTGACGGAGCGCTTCATCGACGCCGCCGCCAGGATCGCCCGGCAGGAGACCGTCGCGAAGTCGATTCATCACGATGACCACCCGGCCACTGGCGAGCAGGACGTCCAGCGGCTCACCCAAAGCCGCGGCCAACCGGGGCAGCTCGCGGGCCAGCCGAGAGATCCCGACCGGGTCAGCACTCCCGATGGCCAGGACCGGTCGGCGGCCGGTGAGGCTGGTCAGGGTCGCCGCATTGCGACGTGGCGCAAGCGTGTCGTAGGAGAGCTCCTCGTCGTCTTCCAGGCAGAAGCCGCAGTCGATCACCGTCACGGCCGCCAGGTGACGGCTCAGCGAGAGCACCACCTCCAGGGCCGTCGGCCGCAGCTCCGGCCACCTGCTCGCCTGGCTGAGACCCGTCAGGACGCGCAGGTCAGGGGCGAGCCCGCGGCAGCAACCGGCGAGGCGGGCAACATCTAGCGCGCCGGCGTTTGCCGCCCTCACAGCGGCGATGATCCCGGGCGACTCGTCGAGCAAGCCGGTGAGTACGGCCAGCGAACCCCCATAGGGATCGGCGTCGATGAGCAGCGTCGATTGCTGACGTCGAGCCAGGGCATCGGCCAGCCCCAGCGCGACGGTGCTGCGACCCGGCGCGCCGGTCGGACCCCAAACGGCGAGGACGGTGCCGCGGCCCGATTCGAGATCTGGCACTTCGACCCGCTGCGGGGAGCCAGGCAGAGCGGCTGCCGCAGCTCGAAGCGCCCCCGCCACCTGCTCCGGCGGCGCTTCGGCCGGCAGCACCAAATCGGTGCCGAGCTGGCGCAGCAGCCGCTCGTCGCTCTCGTTGGCGGCCAGCCCGACCGTGGCCAGGCCGTGATCGGACAGCCGGTGGATCGCTTCCCGGTCGAGGTCGCGCAGGTCAGCGCTGAGGAGCGCCGCTCGAGCCGTTCCCGCGGCCGCAGCTGAAAGCAGCTCCACGATGTCTACGCAGCGGCGGACGACGGTGATGGCGAGATCAGGGTCGGCGAAGCCGGCGACGAGGGCGGCTTCGACTGCCGGTGTGACGACCGCCGTCAATACCGGCAGAGGTGCCTCGTCCTCGGCAGGCCGCCACGTCACCCACCGTCGAAACCGGGAACCGACGACGGACCCGAGTTCGAGGGGTCGCCCTGGCCGTCCCCATCGATCCGGACGACATCCACCCGTCCGGACTGGCTGGCGGCGATGGCGGTGACCGCTTGATCAGGCGCGACCCGCAGCACGACCGAGGTCTCTCCCGTGCTCAACGCGTCCTGACCGACATATTCGACGTCTGTCAGGACCCGGATCTCGCGGCCTACGCCACCTCCCTCCGGACGAGAAAGTACGTAGACGTCGACGTGATCCCCCGCCGAGAGCGCCGGCAACCGGCCGGCCTTCACGATCAGCGGCAGCACCCTGCTGGGACCAGTCGAGCCCGACGCCAGCGCTTCAGCCGGCAGGAACTCACCGGCAGACAGCTGGCGTCCCAGTGTCCGGCCGACGAGTTGCGACGGGTCGGAAGCGAAATAGTGGCTGCCCGCTGAGGCGGGCAAGTGTGCTTTGACCGCCACCAGGTCGGACGCGACCAGCACATGCCCGGCGGGCAGGGCCCTGGTCACGCTCAACCAGCGGCTGGTCTTGGTCGCGGTGCCGATGAGCCGGGCTCCCAGCACGACGGAGGCGAGTATCAGCAACACGCCTATGAGCAGTCGGGTGTCTCGCCAGCGGGGCACCTGTATGCGGCGGGCAACAGGTGAGGCGGGCGACGTCACAAGTAAATCGGGCACGCAGCCTCCCTGAGGGCCGAGCTGAGTGCAAATAGTCGCTCGGCCGAAAGGCTCGCCGAGCGACGGTGTCAGTTACGCACTGTAATCACATCACGAGGCACAGCGGCGCCGTTATCCCCAGATCCACGCAATCGGAGCCCATCGCAGGCAGACTGTGCTCAACGGAATCGAAGGGGGGTGTGATGGAGCAGCGGTTCTTGCTCTTGAGCGACGTGGCCGAGATCCTGAACATCTCGGCGAGCCAGGCCTACGCCCTCGTCCGAAACGACGAACTGCAGGCGATCAAGATCGGCGGGCGCGGCCAGTGGCGGGTCGAGCGCAGCCAATTGGAGGCCTACATCGAGCGGGCCTATGCCGAGACTCGAGCCTTCATCCGGGCGAATCCGCTCGGGCGTGGGGAATCGGTGCCCAGCGACTGATCGGCGCTTCGAAGGTCAGTTCCGCGCCACAAACGCGAGCGCCCCGATAGGGATCGCGTAGTTATTCGCCCCGGGCGAGTCGCCTGGCGTCGCCGAAGACATTTCCAGGTGATCAGCGCCCACCCGCGACAGCCGTCCGCTCAGCACATCGCCACTGGTGAGAGCCACGCTCACCCGCGATCGGTCCCTCACGATCCGGCGCAATGCCAGGCGAATTGTCAGTCCGGCACCGACGTTTCCCTCCCATCCGGGCTCGACTGAGGCGGGCCCCAGGCCCTGCAGCCACTGCACAGCTGCCAGCGGGACCAGCACCTCAGCGACACGTCCGTCGTCCTGGGCAAGCAGCAGCCAATCGATCCCCAAAGCCTGCAGGCTTCCGGCCAGAGCGCTGTGACCCGTCACCCCGATCCGCAGCCGGCCGCTACCGGCAGCCAGCAGGGGGCTGAGGCGATCGATGAGACGCAGCCGTCCCAGCTCGACCCGGATGCGGTCGGCACACGTCGCTCTGCCGCTCGGCCTCGGCTTCTGCTTCGGCCTCACCTGCCAGATCGGCAAACAGCGCATCCCACCGCATCCGTCCCGCCTTTCGCTCTCCACAGCTAACCATGTGCGATTGACCGCGCCTTAATCGACGCGTACACAGGCAATCGTAGGAAAACACAGGGAAACACTAGATATCGGGGATGGCCATGCGTCGAGGCGCGGTACTAGCAGGTCTTGTCGGATACGCCGTGCTCCTCGCCGTGTTGCGGCCCCCAACCGGGCAGCTGCCTGGCGGCGGCTGGTGGGACTGGCTGCGGGCGGATCCCGAGGGCGCGCTCCTGGTCGGCCTCTCCGGCGTGGCCTGGCTGATCGCCGCCTGGCTCTTCGTCGTGACCGGACTCTCACTCGTCGCGAGCACATCCGGTTCAGGAGGTCGGCTCGCGCAGCCGGCTGGTCCGACGCATCACGCCGTTCGCCGTGCGACGAACTCTTGAGACCGCGCTAGCCACTGCACTGGCGGTCGGACCTGCCGGTATGGCTGTGGCAGGACCAGCGGGGAGCGTCGCTTCGCCGACCCCGGTATCTGTGTCGCTGAGCCCCCTGCAACCGGTGCCCGACCCGATCGTCGCCCCTGCCGAGACGAGACTCCCTGATCTGGATCGACCGGTTGCACCACGACCCACGCCGACGTCAAAGCCACCGCCGACAACCAGCGAGCGGCCGACCGTCTCGCCGACCGAACCACCGACCGAACCGCCCCCCGAGAGCTATCGGGTTGTTCCAGGCGACACGTTGTGGGGCGTGGCAGCGGACGCCCTGCCCGCCGGCTCGAGCCCGGCTGAGATCACCCGCTACTGGCAGCAGTGGTACGCCCTGAACCGGACATCCATCGGGCCAGATCCAGGCCTCATCCGGCCCGGCGAGCTGCTGATTGCCCCGCAGTTGACGACGTGACGCCCCCGGTGGCGGTCGGGGCAATCCCGGCTGGATATCACGCTGAGAGAACCCTGGCGCTCAAAGCCAAGTCGTCGCCTATCAATGCCGTCCCCGACTCGACTGATCGCGAGGGCGTGGGGCGCAATGCGGTGATTGTCGCGAGAGCGCTGCTCGAGGTGCTCGCCGGTTGGCGTCCGGCGAGCCAGCTCGCCCGCTGGACGAGCTACTCGCTTCAGCAGGACCTGGAGCGGCGGGCGCCTCGCCGGCCGACGGGAACCCCGCTGCAGCTGCTACGGATCCGGGCGAGCGAGCAGGCTCCCGGAATTGTGGAGGTCTGTGCGCTGGCCGAAGACACGCTCCGTAAGCGGGTGCGGGTGATCGCCCTGCGGCTGGAGCGACGTGAGGGCGACTGGGTGGTCACCCGGCTCCAGGCCGGATGACCGGCCGACTACACGGTCGAGCGGTGCGCCGGATCCCCGTGGCAGCGCTTGTACTTGCGGCCCGAGCCACACGGGCAGGGGTCGTTACGGCCGGGCTTGCCGTCCGAGTCCTTGACGAGTCCATTTCCCAGATCGCCCAGATCGCCGCTGCCCGGGTTGGAGACCACGGCGCCGTCGCCATCGACGCTGGGCGCCGAATAGGTCAGGCCGCGCGGCCGGGCGGCCTCGGCGAGTCCCTTGGCCAGCTGCGGTCGGGCAGCAGGGGCGGGAGCAGGCGCCGGTGCAGCACCGTCTCCAACCACGTCACCGGTCGGCTCAGCCGGTCCAGAGGCGAAGACTCCCGCGATGGCCGGATCGACATCGACAGCCGGCGGCGGCTCCTCCACGAGTTCGACCTCGACGTTGAACAGGAAGCCGACCGTCTCTTCCTTGATCGCGTCCATCAGAGCGGCGAACATGTCAAAGCCTTCACGCTGATATTCGACCAGCGGGTCGCGCTGGCCCATCGCGCGCAGGCCGATGCCTTCCTGCAGGTAGTCCATCTCGTAGAGATGCTCGCGCCATTTGCGGTCGAGCACCGACAGGACCACCCGGCGCTCCAGCTCCCGCAGCACCGGGTTGCCGTCCGCGCCCTCACCAAGGCTGGTCTCGCGGCGGTCATACGCCTCGGCGGCATCCTCCAGCAGATCTTCGGTCAGCCCTTCGGCGGTCAGCCCGTCACGCGAACCCACCTCCGGGCACTCGACGCCCACCGGATAGAGCGTGCCCAACGCCGACCACAGCTGGTCGAGGTCCCACTCCTCGGGGTATCCCTCGGCCGTCGCCGCGGTGACGTATCCGGAGACCGTGTCGGCGAGGAAATGGCGGACCTGGTCGTGCAGGTCCTCGCCTTCCAGGACGCGACGACGTTCGCCGTAGATCACCTGACGCTGCTTGTTGAGCACCTCGTCGTACTTGAGGACGTTCTTGCGGATCTCGAAGTTCTGTTGCTCCACCTGGGTCTGGGCGGAGCGGATCGCGCGGGTGACCAGCTTGGACTCGATGGGAATGTCGTCCGGGATCGACAGCCGATTCATGATCGACTCGACCGCTGCGGCGTTGAACAGCCGCATGAGGTCGTCGCCGAGCGAGAGGTAGAAGCGGGATTCTCCTGGGTCACCCTGGCGGCCCGCACGGCCACGCAGCTGGTTGTCGATGCGCCGCGATTCGTGGCGCTCCGTGCCCAGCACATAGAGGCCGCCGAGCTCGACGACCTCCTCGTGCTCGGCCTCGACCTCTTTCTTCTTGCGGGCGAGCTCCTCGGTCCAGGCGGTCTCGTACTCCTCCGGAGTGTCGATCGGCGAAAGGCCGCGTTCGCGCAGCTCATGGTCGGCGAGGAGCTCCGGGTTGCCGCCGAGCATGATGTCAGTGCCTCGACCGGCCATGTTGGTCGCCACCGTGACAGCCTTCAGGCGCCCGGCCTGACCGATGATCAGAGCTTCCCGGTCGTGCTGCTTGGCGTTCAGGACCTCATGCTTCACACCGCGCTTGGTCAGCAGCTGCGAGAGGTACTCGCTCTTCTGAACGCTGGTTGTACCCACCAGCACCGGCTGCCCCGCGTCGAACCGCTCCCAGATGTCTTCGACCACGGCGTCGAACTTGGCCGGCTCCGTCTTGTAGACGACGTCAGCCTTGTCTTCGCGGACCATCTCCCGGTTGGTCGGGATCGGCACCACACCGAGCTTGTAGATCTGGGCGAATTCGGACGCCTCGGTCATGGCCGTACCGGTCATCCCCGAGAGCTTGTCGTAGAGCCGGAAGTAGTTCTGCAGCGTGATGGTGGCAAGAGTCTGGTTCTCCTGCTTGATCTCGACGTTTTCTTTGGCCTCGATCGCCTGGTGCAGGCCTTCGCTGTAGCGGCGGCCCTGCAGAACGCGGCCGGTGAATTCATCGACGATCAGGACCTCGCCGCCGGAGACGATGTAATCCTTGTCGAGCTTGTAGAGCTCTTTGACCTTCAACGAGTTGTTCAGGTAGCCGACCAGAGGCGTGTTGACCGACTCGTAGAGGTTCTCGATGCCGAGCTGGTCTTCGACCTTCTCCACGCCCACTTCGGTGATGGCCACCGTGCGCTTGCTCTCGTCGACCTCGTAATCCACGTCCTTCTTCAGGATCGGCGCGATCCTGGCGAACTCCATGTACCAGCGGGTCGGCTGGTCGGCGGGTCCGCTGATGATCAATGGCGTACGCGCCTCGTCGATAAGAATCGAGTCGACCTCATCGACCACGGCGAAGAAGTGACCGCGCTGGACCGTCTCTTCCAAGGTCCAGGACATGTTGTCGCGCAGGTAGTCGAAGCCGAATTCGTTGTTCGTGCCGTAGGTGATGTCGCACTCGTACGCTGGGCGCCGCATCGAAGGGTCCATCGACGGATGGATCACGCCGACCGTCAGGCCGAGAAAGCGGTGGACACGGCCCATCGTTTCGGCGTCGCGCTGTGCCAGGTAGTCGTTCACCGTGATGACGTGCACGCCTTGGCCGGCGATGGCGTTCAGGTAAGCGGGAAGGGTGGAGACGAGCGTCTTTCCTTCGCCGGTCTTCATCTCCGCGATGTTGCCGAGGTGCAGCGCGGCGCCGCCCATCAGCTGGACGTGGAAGTGCCGCTGCCCCAAGGTGCGCCGACCTGCTTCCCGGACCGTGGCGAACGCCTCCGGCAGCAGGTCGTCGAGGGTCTCGCCGTCGGCGAAGCGCTTCTTGAACTCCTCGGTCATCCCCCGCAGTTCGTCGTCGGAGAGCGCCTCGAAATCGGGCTCGATCTCCTCAACGGTGTCAGCGAGCGCCTTGAGCTTGCGCAGGATGCGACCTTCGCCCGCGCGAAGCATCTTCTGCAGGACCACGTGGACTCGCTTCCGGTATCGAACCTGATGACTTCCGATGGTAGGCGCGCTGCGCACAACGAGCGGCAGCCGCGCGAACGGCTGGAAAGGATATCGGCTCCGGCGGCGCCGCCATCAGCTACGAGGCGGCGCGCATTGAGCGCCCGGTCAGCCGGCCGAGGCGCCGGCGAGCAGGCTCGCTGCCCGGTCGACGGCCTCACGGGTCGCCGCTGCGTACAGCGGTCCCTTGACCAAGGTGACGTCATGGTCGCCATCGATTTCGATGACTTCGGCTCCGAGCGCCACCGCCAGCGCGCGCTGCTTGGGCGGGGGCACCAGCCGATCCTGAAGCGTTACGCACACCACCGCAGGAAGTCCCAGCTCGTGGGCCCAGGGCCGGCTGTCGAACTGCGAGAGCGCGCGACCGGCGTCGATCAGCGTCCGCCCGAGCCCCCGCTGGATCTCGGCTTCGAGCCAGGCCCGCAACGGCTGCAGATCCCGCGACTCGTTGACCGCTTGGTCGATGGCTCGCTCGACGACCCCGTCGCCGCTGCTGACCCGAAGCCCCACTTCGGCCAGGCTCAGCAGCCGCCACTTGCTGCGGTCGGCGACGGTGGCCCGCCACTCCAGCGCCGTGGCCTGCGATACCAGGGCCGCCACCACATTCGGATGGCGATGCGCCAGCAGGAGCGCGATGGGACCACCCATCGAATAGCCCAGCACGATGGTCCGATCCGCGGGGATGTCGAGCAGCTGCAGCAAAGCCGCTGCATCGTCGGCGCAGTTCTCGAGGGAGAACGGCTCGGCGCTACGCATGCCCCGACCGTGCCCACGATGGTCGAGCGCGACCACGCGGTAGGCCTCGGCGAGAGTCTCGTACGCGGCAAAGAAGTTGATGTCAGCGCTCACGGTCCACCCGTGCAGCAGCAGGACGGTCGGAGCGTCGTCGTCGCGGGGACCCGAATCGCGGACGAAGACCTCACCGCGCTCGGGCAGGTTGATGACGCGCCCTGGAATCTGCACCGGTGAGATGGGCGGTAAGCCCTCGTGATGGGCGCCGCTGAGGAATCCGACCGCGAGACCTGCCTGCTTACGCAGGAACGGCGAACGCTGGACCGCCACTCCGGCAGCTGAGACTGTCAGCGCCCCGATCGCAGCTACGGCGCCGCCGGCACCGGCTTTTCGGCTGACCACATCAAGTGATTTCGAGGAGCTTTTCGCGCACGGCGTAGACCACGGCCTCCATCCGGGAGTGCAACTGCAGCTTCTCCAGGATGTTGCGAATGTGGTTCTTCACGGTGTTTTCGCTGATGAAGAGCCGCTTGGCGATGTCGCGGTTGTTCATGCCCTTCGCGACCAGCTTCAGCACCTCCATTTCACGGTCGGTCAGCCGTGGGGTCGGCACCTGCTGGCGCTCGTCGTCCTTGCGGACCATCGTGGCGAATTCGGTGAGCAGCTTTGACGCCATGGAGGGGCTGATCAGGCTCTGTCCGTTGTAGACGGCCCGCACGGCGCTGGCGACCTCTTCGATCGAGATTTCTTTGAGCAGGTAACCCATGGCACCGGCCTTGATGGCGTCGTAGAGGTCGGCCTCCTCGTCGCTGATCGTCAGCATGATGATCTTGGCGCTCGGTACGGCGTCCTTGATCGCCGTGGTGGCATCGATACCGCCCCGCTTGGGCATCCGGACATCCATCAGCACGATGTCGGGCGTGGTCTCGGCGGCGACCTTCAGCGCTTCAGCGCCGTCACTCGCCTCACCGACGACCTCGACGTCAGCCTCGGCGCCCAGCACCATCTGCAATCCCCGACGAAACAAGGCATGGTCATCCACCACAAGCACTCTGATGGGATCGGCGTTCAGCCCCGCCATCTCTGGCTCCCCCACGACGAACCTCCCCGCTCGAAGCCGCCATAGCCCCAATGGGCGTGGCTGGCTCCGTGACGGGGGGATATCGGTCGTTACCACCCCATCAAAAGGGATCATGTCACATGGCCTGCTCGGGCGGTTCACCCAAATGGGCGCCACCCTTTCGGGTGACACCCGGGCCATCAGGCAGCCGGGTTTCGGCGAACCGTCAGCCGGTAGCCGACTCCTCGATCCGCAGTCGCAGAACCCCGTAGGTGTAGCCGCGGCGACGGTAGACCACGCTCGGTAGACCGCAGTCGACGTCGCAGTAGAGATAGAAGTCGTGGCCGACGAGTTCCATGCGATGCAGCGCATCGTCGAGCGAGATAGGCGTCGCATCATGTGCCTTCTCCCGGACGACCAGCGGCCCAGCGGCCATCACCACGTCGCCTGACGCGCCCGTCTCCCCTTCCGGGGCGGGCGAGGCGAAGCCGTCCTCGACGGCGGTATCGATGACCGGTTCGGCGCCGGTGTCGATAGCCGCTTCGGTGGCCGGAGCGGCCCCGTTGCGAGCCTGAGCCGGATGCCCGTAGTGCCCCTGATGGCGGGATCGGCGCCGGTCAGCGGCTCTTCGCAGCCGCTCTTCCAGCTTGCCGGCAGCGATGTCCAGCGCGGCATAGGGATCCTGGGCGGCCGCCTCAGCCCGGACGGCGGGCCCGCGCGAACGAAGCGTCAGCTCAACGCGGTCGCGGGAGGCGGCCAAGCGCGGATTCGTCTCATGACAAACCTCGACGTCTATCCGGTACGCCTTGGGATCGAGGCGTTCCAGCCCGAGAAGCTTGTCTTTCACATGCTCTCGAAAGCGGTCCGTGACCTCGGCGCGGCGACCCTTCACCACGATTTCGACTCGGTCGATCCCTTCGACGTGCTCGGTACGGTCCACACGTTCTCCTTTCGCCGTCGCGGCCGGCGCCGGACGGTGTGAGCTATGGCTGACCTGCCGGACCCGTCACGCTAGACCGACTCGCCGCGTGTTGACAGGGGGAATCCCGGCAGTGGGCTGTGCGGGATCACGGCAGCGATCACCGCCGCTCCGCCAGGAGACACCCCACCTTCGCGCAGCGCGCGGGCCGCCTCTGCAATCGTGGCGCCGGTCGTCAGGACGTCGTCAACGATCACGACCAACGGCGAACCGCGGGCCGCCCGCCCTCCCCCACCTGTCCGGATCCGCAGCGATCCCGCCAGGTTGAGGCGTCGATCAGCCGCGTTGAGACCAGCCTGGTCGGCCACGCGACGGGTCGGTTCGAGCACCTGCGCCCACGACACGCGATGTCGCATCTCGGGCGGTAGCCGGCGAGCGAGGGCTTGCAGCAGAAAGGCGATGTGGTCGATCCCGCGCACTCGAACGGCGGCTCTGCTGGCTGGCACCGGCACCAGGAGGAGTCGCTGCCAGGGCATGCTCGCCGCGGCTGCGATCCTCGGCAGCGCCAGCACCGCCTGCCAGAGCGCGCCGCCCAACACCGGAGCAAGGTCACGCCGGCCGCGCTCCTTGTACGCAATCACCAACCGTCGGCTGCTCCCACCGTAGGAGACGGCAGCCGCGCACTCCGGGAGTCCCGGCGGGGCCGGATGGGGCCTGACGACTCTCGACCAGCCGCCGGCGGTGAGCAACCGGCGGCAGGCCGGGCAGACCGGACCGGGCAGCCCCTTGCCCATCGATCGATTTCCACAGGGGCAGGGTCGTGGCAGCACCAGATCGAAGAGAGGACGCATCTGGCCAGCGTGTGACGCGCCCGTGCGCGTCGGGGCCGGCCAGCGGCTGGCTGTAGACCGGCTCGCTCGCTCTACGGGTACGAAACGTCAGTGACGGCCGAAGGCGGGCGAAGTTGCACCCATCCGTTCGGTCGAAGGATCCAGGTGCTGGCGCCCTGGGAGATCAGCGTCGGACGGCCCTGCGCTGTCGTCAACGCCGGCGGCGAATCGGCGGCCGCGGAGGGGGAGAAAGCGCCAGGTAGGTCCGGCAACGGTGTCGGGTCGGCCACCGTATCCAGGGCGACCACTTCGGACTCCAGGATCGGCTGTGCCACCGCCGCGCCTGAGCTCGCGGGCTGACCGACGACCGCTACCGACAGGTCGCCGGTCCAACCGGCGGCGCCGACGTCGACCATCCCGGTGGGTATCGGAACCCAGCCGTTCACGACCAGATCGTCCGCCTTGGCCGGGTCGGACGAGGCCTGGCTGATGCTTGCGAGGTAGAGCCGGCGAGCGCCCTGCGGTCCGGCCACCGCGATGACGCGGGTGCCGTCACGGCTGACCACGAAAGACGACAGCGGCCCCAAGGCCCCCAATCCCGGCGTAGCCACCGGATGCGCCGCACCGGTGCGGGCATCGATCAGCTGCACGCTGGCCGTGCCGGCGGTGGAAGACGCCAGCAGCAGCCGGGCCGCATCCACCCACTGGGGAGTCAGGTAGCGCGTCGAAACGGCCGGTTTGAGGGCGACGACGCGCCGTTCGGTCGCAGTCGGAACCCGTCCCGTCACGAGATCGGCAAATACCAGCTGCTGCCCTGTGGCGGCGAGCCGACGCACCGCCAGCTGCCCGCCACCCGGCGCCGCCACCGGATCCGCGATCAATCCTGCTGGGGCCTGGACCGCGGCTGACTTGCCGCGGGCCATGACCTGCCAGGTCACCGGATGCGTCGTGACACTGGACCCCGACTCTGTCAGCGTCACCAGCCCCCCCGTGGGCGAGATGCCCAACGCCGGCCCGCTCGATTGCGTCGCCAGGTCAGCCGGGATGTCAGCAGGCACCGCGCCGCCGACGTAAGGCCGCTCCTCGACAAGCACGCGGACGGTGAAGACGCCGGGCACGCTGCCCAACGAGGCGGCGATCTGGGACACCAGCATCGGCCGGCGCTGCGGAGGCACCTGGAATGCCTCGCGTCCCAGGTCCACCGTCGCCTCGCCGTTGGTCACCACGACGCTGCCGAGTGCGGTCAAGCCAGGGGGAAGACCGCGGAAAGGATCCACGGTGGTCGTGCTCTCACTCCCCCAATCGGTCAGCAGGGCGTGCAGCGCCGCACCGGCCAGACCTGCCCGGTCGGAGACGACGTAGCCGGGTTGCGCCACCAGCAACGACCGGTTGGCGTTGTAGTTGTAGGTGATGACCGGTCGGTAGGCGCGTGCGAGGTCGCGCGGGGTGAGCAGCACACCCGGCGGCACCGATGCCAGGCGCCACTGGCCGCCGGAAAGACGCAGGCCGTAGGCCACGGAGATCGGCCGGTCAACCGGGACGAAGGCACCGCCCATCGCCACCTGACCGAGGCTGTGGGCCGTGAGCGTGACTCGGCTGACCGCCCCGAGCCTGCTGACCTTCGCACTCGACAGGGTCTCCGGGTCATAAACCGTTGCCGCCCCGGGGTCGACCCAGACGGCGTCGGGAGTCAGAAACTCCTGCGCGATCGTGTGGTCCGGGTCGGCCGCAGCCGCTTCGAGAAAGCCGCTGACGATCGCCGCCGGCGACGCCCCTGAAACGGGCCCGGGTGGCAGCTCGCGGATGTCCGGTTCGTCGGCCGACGTGTCCACCGAACGCTGGTCGATACGCACCCCCGAGGGTGTGCGCAGGCCGCAGCCACCCACCAGCAGCACTCCAAGGACGGCTGCCGCGAGTAGCGCCAGCGCCGGACGAATGAACGCTCTCACGTCGTCCTGGCCAGCGAAGTTCCAGAGATGAGCGCCAGCGGTGACGTTCCCAGTGTCCCGCCGGCCCGGCGCGGAAGCAGCAGCCGGAAGCTCGCGCCCTCGCCTTCGCGACCCCACCCGGCCAGCTGGCCGTCGTGCAACCGGGCGTCCTCCAACGCGATCGACAGCCCGAGCCCGGTGCCGCCGGTGGCACGAGACCGGCTGGGGTCAGCCCGCCAGAAGCGGTCGAATACCCGCTCGCTGTCGGCAGCACTGAAACCGACTCCATGGTCGCGGACCCTGATGGCCAACGTGTCGGTGGAAGCGGCCAACGTGACCTCGACCGGAGCCCCTTCGGCATGGTCGATCGCGTTGGAGAGCAGATTGCGCAGGATGCGCGATACCCGCCGCGGGTCGACGTCTGCCAACAGCACCCCGCCGTTCGCTCCGGAGGGAAGGATGTCGACGTCTATTCGCGTGCCGCCGCGCTCAGCGGTCGGGGCTAGCTCGAGAGCCACGCTTCTGACCAGGGCGGCCACGTCGATGGTCTCGGGCTCGAGCACCGCGGCACGCGCGTCATAACGGCTGATTTCGAGCAGGTCGCCCAGCAGCCGCTCAAACCGCTCGAGCTGGGTCATCAGGATCTCCGCCGAACGCGACATGGTGGGCGGAAAGTCACCGCGCGATTCGTACAGGACGTCGGCAGCCATCCGGATGGTTGCCAGCGGGGTACGCAACTCGTGTGACACATCAGCTGTGAAACGACGCTGCGCGCTGGAAAGCTCCTCGAGCTGATCGATCTGGCGTTGCAACGCGCCCGCCATGTCGTTGAACGACGCCGCCAATCGGGCGATCTCGTCGTCGCCCTTCACCGCCATCCGCTCAGCGAGGCGACCGGCCGCAAAGCGTTCAGCGATACGCGCCGCCATCCGGATCGGAGTGACGACCTGCCGGCTCACCAGCCAGACCACCGCCGCCAACAGCCCGATCAGCCCGGCCCCGCCGACCAGCAGCACGCGACGCACCAGGGCCAGCGTCTGCTGTTCGGTGTGCAACGGGAAGACGTAGTACAGCTCGTACGCACCGACCGGCGACGAGATCGGCGCCCCGATGACCAGCGAGCGGGCCGCGGGGCCGCCGCTGCGCACGTTGGCGTAAGTCTCGGCCTCCGCGCCGCCGCGCACCTCCTGGCGAAGACTCGCCGGGATGTCAGCGACGTTGAGAGGATCAGTCTGAAAGCCCGTGCTGGAGCCGTTGCTCGGCAGCACCGCGACGTCGAAAAGTCCGCTCGGACTGCCGCGCCGCCCGAGCTCGGTGGTGATGGTCTCGACCAGAGCGTCGAGCGAGTTGGGATCATCACGTACCGCTGCATCAAGCTGGCCACGGGCGTAAACGAGTCCCGAGGAGACATCGCCAAGCGCGGCTCGCCTCTTGTCGGCGAGCAGCCCGTGGCCCACCCTGCCAATCAGAAAGACGCCGAACAGCGCCATGACGACGCTCGAGAGCAACAAGGTCAGCGCGACGACGCGAAACCGCAGCGAGCGTCTCCACGCGCGAGTACCTGACCGAAACCACAAAGCCGGCGTTCGGCGAATTGACCGGGACCCGTGCGGGCTTTTCAAGGCGGCCCGGCGCGGTAGCCGACTCCCCGCACGGTGATGACCACACGCGGATGCTCGGGGTCGCGCTCCACCTTCGCCCGCAGCCGTTGCACATGCACGTTAACGAGCCGGGTGTCACCGGCGTGCCGGTAGCCCCAAACCTGGGTGAGCAGAGCCTCCCTGGTGAGCACCAGACGGGGGCTGCGAGCCAGCGTGACCAGCAGATCGAACTCCAGCGGCGTCAGTGCCAGCGGCTCCCCGTCACGCCGCACGTCGTGACTGCCGACGTCGATCTCGACGTCGTCGATGCGCAGCTGCTCAGCCGCGCCCGTGGTGAGGCGCCGCAACCTGGCTCGGATGCGGGCGACGAGCTCGGTCGGCTTGAAAGGCTTGACGACGTAGTCATCCGCTCCGGCTTCGAGCCCGCGAACCACGTCAGCGGTGTCCGTGCGAGCAGTCAGCATGACGATCGGCACACCGCTTTCGGCGCGGATGTCATGGCATACGGCGAGCCCGTTGCGACCGGGAAGCATGAGGTCAAGCAGGACGACGTCGGGACGCGCGCGATGAAAGCCCTCCAGGGCGCGATCCCCATTGGCTACGAAGAAGGGCTCGAAACCCTCCCGCCGCAGCACGATGCCCAGCATCTCGGCAAGTGCCGCATCGTCGTCGACGACCAGCACCCTGGGACGCACCGCGGGAACCTCCCCGGCGGCAGCCGAAGGCGCTGCGTCGGTCATCTTTGTGTCCCACCTCTCACTGCGGCACGATCATTTACGCACGTTCACCTGTGTGTGTCGGCGTTTGCCGACACACCATGGTGCCTCTCGGGTGCCTCTCGTGGCAGGTCGCGGCGGCTAGCCTTGGGGCGCGCGATCTGTCGGGCGCGGATACGGGAGACGTGAATGGGGCAGAATCCGGCCGAAGGCGGGTCGCCGCAGGACGGCGAGCCGGGGTGGCAGTCGCCATCGCAGCAGCCTTCGCCAGAGCCTGACCAGCCCTCTCAGCCGGCCGGGCCGCCCGCCGCGTATCAGCCGCCGCCGGGCGCCGGCCCGACGCAGAGCTACGGTCCTCCCCCCGGCTACGGGCCGCCGCCTTCCTATGGGGCGCCGCAGGGCTACGCACCACCCCCCGGATACGGGTACCCGCCGGCTCCCCAGTACCTGCCGCCTGGAGCGGGGATGCCACTGGCCGACAAGCCGGGAGTCATCCCTCTACGCCCGCTGGCGGTGGGCGAGCTGCTTGACGGCGCGTTTGCCACGATCCGGCTGAACCCGCGAGCCATGCTCGGGCTCGCGTTCGTCATCGTGCTCGTCGGTCAGCTGGTCTCGCTGGCTCTCAACCTGGCCGCCAACGACGCCAGCAACGTGACCCGGTTCGCCGTGTGGGTCGTCGCGCTCGTCATCACGCAGTTAATGACCACCATCACCTCGGGCGTAGCCGTCATTGTCATCGGCGAAGCGGTGCTCGGCGATCGGATCACGCCGGGCGACACCTTGGCCCGGCTGCGCGGGCGGATCTGGCGGCTGATCGCGCTGGGCCTGCTGGTCTCGCTGATCACGGTGGTGGGCTTCTTGCTCTTCGTGATCCCCGGGATCTACCTGGCAGTCGCGCTGTCGCTCGTGACGCCGGCGTTCATCCTGGAGAAGACGACCGTGCGCGCGGCGCTGCGCCGCTCGAACCAGCTGGTTCGTGATGCCTGGTGGCGCACGCTCGGCATCCTGCTGCTGGCCTACCTCGTCGGCACCATCATCAGCGGCCTCATCCAGCTTCCCTTCACGATCTTTGCCGGTGGCGCCTCCGGGTTTCTGACTCCGAGCGGTGACGTCAGCACCGGAAGCGAGATTCTGGTGACCGTCGGCAGGGTCATCGGTGACACCCTGACGATCCCGATCATCGCCGGCACGATCGCCCTGATGTACGTCGATCGGCGCATGCGCAGGGAGGGCCTCGACCTGGTGCTCGCGCAGAGCGCCCGGGATCGGCGGGGACAGTCCTGATCGCCCCGATGACCCGCGAGGGCGCCGCGCAAGCCGCCCACGACGAGCTGTCCAAGCGGATCTACCAGCAGGCCCAGCCGTCCATCACCCAACGGATCTTCAGCGCGATACTGAACTGGTTCGCCGACGCCTACCACCGCATCGTGAACGCCACACCGGGAGGCGCGGTCGGGCTGCTGATCATCGTGGCTGCTGTGGCGGCGCTCGTCGTAGTGCTGCTGAGGCGCCGCGGCGTGTCCGGGCGGATTCGGAGCCGCGACGACTCCGGACTGGAACTGCCGCCGGAGCAGACATCGGACGCTTTGCGGGCAGAAGCTGACGCCCTGGCGGCGGGCGGCGATTGGGCCGGGGCGGTGCGCGCCCGCCTGCGAGCTGTGGTGCGGTCCCTCGAGGAGCGCGGCGTCCTCGATCCGCGGCCGGGCCGCACCGCCGCGGAGGTCGCGGCCGAAGCCGGCAGCGAGCGTCCGGAGCTGCGCGATCCACTCTGGAAGGGCGCTCTGACCTTCGGTGAGATCTGGTACGGCCGCCGCCCGGCAACCGCCGCAGACGACCGGGTCATGCGTGAGTTGGACGCAGCGGTGAGTCGCCGCGGCGCGCTTCGCGAGGTGGGATGAGCACCCTCGGCATCGGCACGCTGGAGCGAGAGGCGCCCGGTTTGGCGACGCCGCCCGCCGTCACCGGACGGCCGCCGCGCAAGAGGCGCCGGACCCTCGTCGTCGTCTCCATCGGGCTTCTTCTGCTCCTGATCACCCTCGTCGCGCTGACGACTCATTCGTCGGCCGGAGGTGAGTTGGATCCGCGTTCGGCGGCGCCCGATGGCACCCGCGCGCTGGCAACCCTGCTGCGCGAACAAGGGGTGTCCGTCAATCGAGGATCGGCCGCCGGACCCGATCGCACCGTCCTGGTGCCCTTCCCGCAGGCCCTTACGTCAACGGATCTGTCGACGCTGCTGAGGTCGGGCGCAGACGTGGTGCTGCTCGATCCGGGTGACGTGAGCGCCGCCCAGATCATCTCCACGTCGGGGCTCATCGTCCGGACGCGTACTCCTGACTGCGACCTCGACGCCGCCCAGACAGCCGGGCCAGCGCGTCTGGGTGGTACGGCCTACGCCAGCGGTAACGCCGCCACGTCCTGCTATGACGGTGCCCTGCTGGCGCTTCCCGCCGGAACGACGCCGGGTGGAGGGCGCCTTACCGTGCTTGGCTCCTCGGACTTCCTGACGAATGCCCGCCTCGATCAGCAGGGCAACGCGGCGCTTGCCATCGGGCTGCTGTCCCACCGCCCGGCGCTGACCTGGTACACGGCCCGGCGCGCTTCGGGTGGGACGAGCTTGACCGACCTGCTTCCGGCATCGATCCCCTGGGCGCTGCTGCAGG
Source organism: uncultured Actinomycetota bacterium (assembly GCA_963737695.1). GTDB lineage: Bacteria > Actinomycetota > Actinomycetes > Frankiales > Frankiaceae > DATAZK01. The sequence goes on along the minus strand of CAVTTQ010000005.1, from coordinate 148,519 downwards.
TCGTCATCGCCCTGGTGTGGATCGGTATCTGGCGTGGACGGCGACTGGGACCGATCGTGACCGAGCCGCTGCCGGTGGTGGTACGGGCGGCGGAGACCGTGCTTGGACGGGCCCGGCTTTATGCGGCAGCCCGCGCCCGGCGGACCGCCGCGGAAGCCCTTCGGCAGGGCAGCCGGGCCCGGCTCGGCACCCTGATGCACGTCGACGCGCAAGACCGCGGCGGGATTGCGGCGACCCCCCAGGCGCTGATCAGCGCGATCGCCGACCGGACCGGGGCAGCTCCGGACGCCATCGCTGACCTGCTCTACGACAGCGGCAGATACCGTGCCGACGAGTCGGACGCCGCCCTCGTAAGCCTGGCCGGCGAGCTGGACAAGCTCGAAGACCTCGTCAGGGAAGGGGCCCGCCGATGACCAGTCCGCAGCCATCCGCGCGCGAACCGTTTCTGGCGCTGCGCACCGAGGTCGCGAAGGCGGTAGTGGGCCAGGACGCTGCCGTGTCCGGATTGGTGGTCGCCCTGCTGTGCGAAGGTCATGTCCTGCTGGAAGGCGTTCCCGGGGTAGCCAAGACCCTGCTCGTACGCACGATGTCGCGCGCTTTGCAGCTCGATTCCAAGCGGGTGCAATTCACCCCTGACCTGATGCCGAGCGACATCACGGGATCGCTGATATTCGACGCCCGGACGGCGGACTTCGACTTCCGCCCCGGTCCCGTCTTCACCAACGTGTTACTGGCGGACGAGATCAACCGGACCCCGCCGAAGACGCAGGCGGCATTGCTGGAAGCGATGGAGGAGCGGCAGGTCACCGTTGAGGGCGACGCCCGCCCGCTGCCCGCCCCCTTCATGGTCGTGGCGACGCAGAACCCCGTGGAGTACGAGGGCACCTATCCGCTGCCGGAGGCCCAGCTGGATCGCTTCATGCTGAAGCTGACCCTTCCGCTGCCCCCGCGTGCCGAAGAACTGCTGGTGCTTGCTCGCCACGATGCCGGGTTCGACCCGCGCGATCTGGCGGCAGCCGGGGTGCAACCCGTCGCCGGCCCGGCCGAGCTCAGCGTCGCTCGACGAGCCGTGGCAGCCGTGACGGTCCGCCCCGAGATGATCGCGTACATCGTCGACATTGCCCGCGCCACCCGCGAGGCCCCAGCACTCTCGCTCGGAGTCTCACCGCGCGGCGCGACGGCACTGCTGGCGGCGGCCAAGGCCTGGGCCTGGCTATCCGGTCGCGACTATTGCACGCCCGATGACGTGAAGGCACTGGCCAGGCCGGCACTTCGGCACCGCGTCTCGCTGCGGCCGGAAGCCGAACTCGAAGGCGTCGGCGCGGACACGGTGCTGGACGCGATTCTGGCAACCGTTCCCGTGCCCCGGTAGCCGGCGGCCGTGGCTGTCACCGGACGCGCCGGGCTGATCGCGCTGGCCCTGACGCTCGGGGTGCTGGTAGCCAGCGAGCCAGCCGCCGTGGTGGTCATCGCGAACGCCCTGCTGCTGCTCGTCGTTCTGCTCGACGTGGCAATGGCCAGCAATCCCCGCCAGCTCACGATCACCCGTTCGCTGCCACCAGCTGGGCGTCTCGGAGAGCCGCTGGAAGCCGCCCTGATCGTCAGCAATACGGGGACCCGGGCCGTTCGGGCGTTGATACGCGACGCCTGGGCCCCTTCCGCGGGCCTACGGCCGCCGAGCGCAGATGTGCGAATCCCGGCTGGTGAACGGCGCCGGCTTGCCCAACAGCTGCTGCCTTCCCGCCGCGGCGATCGATCCGGAGTCAGCGTCACGATCCGTTCCTACGGGCCCCTCCACCTGGGCGCCCGCCAACGCAATGTCTCGGTGCCAGGGCGAATCCGGGTGCAGCCGGCCTTCCCTTCGCGGAAGCTGCTGCCTGAAAAGCTTTCCCGGCTGCGGGTCATCGAGGGCCTGGTCGCGACCCGCGGACCAGGACGCGGGACAGAGTTCGACAGCCTTCGCGAATACGTCCGAGGCGATGACGTCAGGACGATCGACTGGCGCGCCTCCGCCCGCCGCGGGGCCACAAACCCCAGCAGTACCAGTGGCATAGGCGCCGGTAGCTCGCTGCAGGTGCGCCAATACCGACCTGAGCGCGACCGCCGGCTCATCGTCGTACTGGACACCGGACGTACCAGCGCCGCCCGGGTCGGCGATGCACCACGGCTGGACGCGGCCCTCGACGCGGCGCTGCTCCTGGCGGCTGTCGCGTTGCGTGCCGGGGACCGGATAGATCTGCTGGCCGCCGACGCCGTCCCGCGCGCCCTGCTGGAAAGAGCCACCCTCGCGTCACTGTCGGATGCGATGTCGGTCCTGGAGCCGCAATTGGTGGAGGCCGACGCGGGGGCCATCGTGGGGCAGGTCCTGCGGCTGGCTCGCCGGCGTTGCCTGGTGGTGCTTTTCACCGACCTGACCGCGGCCGCCGTTGAGGAGGGGCTCGTACCCGCCCTGGCTCCGCTGCTACGCCGGCATGAACTCATGGTCGCCGCCGTCGCCGACCCCCGCGTAGCCGAACTGGCGCTCGGACGGGGCAGCGCCGAAGCCGTGTACGGAGCAGCCGCCGCCGAGCGCGCTCTCGGCGAGCGGCGTCGACTCGCGGCCGTGCTGCGCCGCCGCCGGGTCGAGGTGGTGGACGTTGCGCCAGAGCACTTCGCGTCGGCCGTCAGCGACCGTTACCTGGCCCTCAAGGCGGCCGGCCGGCTTTAGCGAGGCGCGGCTACGGGCGCCAGGTCGATCTCGTCGAGCCCGGTCAGGTCGCCGCCGGCTCCCCCTTCGCGCGCCCGCCGGCCAAGAACCAGGATCAGCGTGATCATCCCGAGTTCGGCGATCACGCCGATCGCGAGCCGGGCCCACGGAGGGCAATCCCGAAGGCGTGACGAAAGCTTCGATCAGGCCGCTGACGGCCAGTACGGGTACGAGTCCGATCGCAATGGCGACGGCGGCCCTGCCTTCCTGAGCCAGCGCCTCTGATCGGCGGCGCGGTCCCGGGTCGATGACCTTCCAGCCCATCCGCAGGCCGGTGGCACCCGCGATGAAGACGGCTGTCAGCTCGAGCATCCCGTGCGGAAGGATCAGCGTGAAGAACTCGCCGGTCTTGCCGCAGGTCGCGAGATAGCCGCCGCTGACACCGATGTTGACGGCGTTGGTGATCAACACGTACGCGGTCGGAATGCCGAGCAGACCGCCGAAGGTGATCGCGGCAGCGGCGATGAGCGCGTTGTTGGTCCACACCTGAGCGGCGAACGAGCCGGCCGGACTGCTCTTGTAGTAGTCCGCGAATTCGCTCTGGCACAGCATCCGGACCCGGCTCGCCGGCACCAGCGACTGGGCCACCTTCGGATCGTTCGCGATCCACAGCCCGAGCCCGAGCGAGATGAGCAGGCATCCGACCGTGACCCAGAGAATCCACCAGCGGCGCTCGTAGAGGGCGCCCGCGAGGTCGACCAGCAGGAACTGCCGGACAGCCGCCCCGGACAGCCGGCCGGACCCGGTCGTGGCCGCCCTGGCGCGGGTGACCAGTGACGACAACGAATCGACCAGCACCGGGTCAGGCGTGCGCGTGCGGATTACCGATAGCTGAGTGGCCGCCCGTTGGTAGAGGTCGACCAGCTCGTCGAGCTCCGCGGGGTCCATCGAACGCGGGCGGGAGGCGCGCCGGACCAGAAGCTCGAGGCGCTGCCATTCGGGGCGGTGCGTGGCGACGTACACGTCCAGATCCACGCGGCCGACCACCCCGGTTCGTTCGGCGCGCTATCCGTGTCGCGCGTCTGGGCGATGCTAAGGGAGTGAGCTCGTACGGCGGCAGTCGACCGGCGCAGTCCGCTGCGCTCGGTTACGCGCCGCTGGTCAGTGGTGAAGCAGTCTCGATCGATCTGCGGGTCGCCCGCATCGGGAGCCGGGCGATCGCGGCCATACTCGACTTCATCCTTGAGATTTTCGTGCTGGTTTTCGTGAGCGCGGTGCTGGCGAACCTGGTGAATCTGGATACGGCGGCCAGCAGCGCCCTGTCCATCGGGGTCTTCGTGCTGATCTTCCTTGGCTATCCGGTGATCATGGAGACGGCCTGGGGCGGTCGCACCCTTGGCAAGGCGGCGATGGGCCTGCGAGCCACCCGCGACGACGGCGGCCCGCTGCGCTTTCGGCAAGCTTTGGTCCGCGGGCTCATCGGCGTCTTCATCGAGAAGCCGGGAATCTCGCTGGGCCTGGTGGCCGTGGTCTGTTCCATGATCTCCGTGCGGGGCAAGCGGCTCGGCGACCTGCTGGCGGGCTCTGTCGTGCTGCAGGTCAGGCTGCCGACGTCGGGGGCCTACGTGCCTGCGATGCCGCCGCCGCTCGCCGGATGGGCGTCCGCGCTTGGACCTTTCGCGCTTCAACGACACTCTTGCCCTGCAATGCCGACAGTTCCTCGGGCGTGCCGGCCAGCTGTCGGACGAGGCCCGCGAGCGGCTGGGCGGTTCGCTCGTGGCTGCGGTGCAGGCGGCGATCGTCACCCCGCCGCCGCCCGGCACGCCGGGTTGGGCCTACCTGTCGGCGGTGCTGGCAGAGCGTCGCCGCCGCGAGGAGCAGCGGCTGTTCCCTGCCGCCTATCCGGCGCCGCCGGCGTTCCCGGCCGGCGGATTCCCACCACCTGCGCCGGCGGGACAGCAGGTGCCGCAGGCGCCGGGCTCCTTCGCGCCGCCCGCCTAACGGGAAATTCGCGCCTTGAGATCCTGAATCGCCGCGATGGGGGTGGGGTCGATGCCGGAGCCGAGTGCGGTATAGACCGACCCGTAGTCGACGAGACCTACCAGCGACGCCAGCCGTTCGAGCCGGGAATTCCCCTCGGCGGTCAGCTCGGTCAGGGCGACACCGCGATTTTCCGCGATGTCCTTGGAGATTTCGGCGCGACGCGTCACCTGCGGATGCTCGTCGGCTGGATCACGCAGCAGGACCAGCCGCAGCTGCCCGGCAGAGTCCACCGGGTCGGCGAAGATGTCCGCAGCTGCGCCGGCGGCGCCGTAAGGACCGTCAAAGCTGACTACCTGGTTGTGATTGGCCTCGGGTAGGGACGAGGAGATCGCCGGCAGCTTGGCGTTTTCGTTCCACTGGCAGCCCAGGCGAAGCGCTGCGACTGTCGTGATCGGCGAGCAGCCCCACACCATCGGCAGCGAGTCGGCAAGCGCGAGCGCGAACTCTTTGCCCGGGTTGACGAAGGCGTCGCTGCCCGGTCGGCACAGCGCCGCGAGCTCGTCGAGGCGGACCGCCGTGGCTTCGAGCGACCCGGGCGAGCCGTCAGCGAGCCCGAGTTCGGCGGCAGCCAGGATCAGCGGCACGGACAGCGCCCAGATCATGCTTCGCGGCAGCCGCCCAGCGGCCCTGACCGGGACGAACGGGGCCCTGCCCTGCTCGGCGATGAAGGCGAGCTGGGTGTCCACGGCGCCGACACCAAACAGTCGGCAGCCACGGCGCAGAGCCTCGGAGAAGCACGCGAGGGTCTCCTCGGTACCTCCGGAACAGGAAACCCCGCAGACCAGATCAGCGGCGCCGACCCAGCCCGGAAGGCTGTAGCCCTTGACGACGTAGACCGGGACCGCCGACTCCGTCCCGCACACCGCTGCAAGCACGTCGCCGGCGATTCCGCTGCCGCCCATGCCGAGCACGACGATCGCCCGCGGGCGGCCGTCCTCGGACAGTCGCGAGAGCCCGGCCTCGGTGGCCAGCAAGGCGGCCTCACGTACTTGCGCCCCGGAGGTTGCGACGGCCCGCAGCATTTCCCCCGGGTCAGCCGAGATGAGTTGATCAGCGCTATTGAGGACGGCCTCGTCCAGCGCCACGCTAGGCCTCGGCGGGGGCGACCGGCGGCTTTTCAGCCTCGTCGATCAACATCACCGGAATGTCGTCGCGCACCGGGTAGCGATAGCCGCAGTCGTTGCACACCAAGCGTTCGGCGGCCTCGTCTGCGGTCAGCTCACCGTGGCAATGGGGGCAGGCCAGGATCTCCAGCAACGCCGGGTCGAGATTCACTGCCGTCCTCCGCGGATCGTCGTCAAAACGTCGTCGCGCAGCGCGGCGACCTCAGCGTCGTCCTTCGCCTCCACGTTGAGTCGCAGCAGCGGCTCGGTGTTGGAGGGACGGACGTTGAACCAGGAGCCGTCGGGCAAGTCGACCGTCAACCCGTCCAGATGGTCGATCTGTACGCCATCGCGCGCGCTGAACTCCGCCTCGATGGCCGCGGTGATGCCCGCCTGGTCCGACACCTCCGAATTGATCTCGCCGCTGGCGGCATAGCGCGAGTATTCGGCGAGCAATGCCGACAGCGTGCCCTGCTGGTTACCGAGCGCCGCCAGCACGTGCAGCGCCGCCAGCATGCCCGAATCCGCCCGCCAGAAGTCGCGGAAGTAGAAGTGCCCAGAGTGCTCGCCGCCGAAGATCGCACCCGTCTTGGCCATCTCACCCTTGATGAAGGAGTGGCCGACGCGGGTACGCACCGGCGTACCTCCGTGCTCGCGGACGATCTCGGGCACGGCATGGGAGGTGATCAGGTTGTAGATGATCGCGGACCCGGGCTCGCGGTTCAGCTCGCGTACCGCGATCAGTGCGGTGAGCACGCTCGGGGAAACGATCTCGCCGCGCTCATCGACCACGAAACAGCGGTCGGCATCACCGTCGAACGCCAGACCGACGTCAGCGCCGACCTCCTTGACCTTGGCCTGCAGGTCACGCAGGTTCTTCGGGTCGATGGGATTGGCCTCGTGGTTGGGGAAATTGCCGTCGAGCTCGAAGAAGAGCTCGGTGAGCTTCACGGGGAGATCGGCGAAGACGGTCGGAACGGTGTGGCCCCCCATCCCGTTGCCCGCATCGACGACGACCTTCAACGGTCGGATGGTCGTCAGCCCGGGCACCAGCTCGTGCATGTAGGCGGCGTACTCGGCGAGGACGTCGTGCTCGCTGACCGTGCCGGGAGCGCCGTCGTAGGCGGGCACCCCGTTTTCGAGCATGTCGCGGATCTCGCGCAGGCCGCTCTCCTGCCCGACCGGAGCCGCACCCGCCCGGCACAGCTTGATGCCGTTGTACTTGGCCGGGTTGTGCGAGGCGGTGAACATCGCGCCAGGCATGTTCAGCCGCCCAGAGGCGAAGTACAGCTCGTCGGTGGAGGCCAGCCCGGCTTGCACCACGTCAGCACCCTGGGCAGTGGCGCCACGGGCGAAAGCGGCGGACAGCGCGGGTGACGAGGGCCGCATGTCATAAGCAGTGACGATCGACGGCGCGCCGGTCAGCCGGATGAAGGCCCCGCCGGCCTCGTAAGCCAGGTCTTCGTCGATGTCATCCGGCACCACGCCACGGATGTCGTACGCCTTGACAATCTTTGATAGGTCGCGCACCCGGCGACCTTATCTGGCCAGCAGGTTAGCGGCGACGAGTGCGGTCGAGCACACCCGTGAGGGCCAGATCGCCGCTGGTGCCGCTCCAGACCTTGTGCTCACAGTCGTGACACGACGTGAAGTCCACCGGGGTGCCATCGGTGAGGGTCATCGAGATCCGGGTGATGCGGCTGCTCTGACAGGCCGCACAGGTGACGCCGAGCAGATGCTTGGGATCGGGCCGCATGCCGACCGTGCCGGCGAGACTAGGGAGCGAAACCGGGCGACGGACGGGCACTAGGGGCACCTTTCACCAGCTACCGGCAACCACATTGCCGATTCGTTGGCGACCTATCGGCGTGTCGGTTTGCAATCCGACACCCGTAAGGGTGACTCTCTGCGATTTGTCGATTACGAAACGCTTACGGCCCCGGTAGAACGCGCAAATGGCCGCGGCTGCGTACTCCGGTCGGAGCAGGCGGCGCCGGTCGAGCCGCCTCTCTTACCGCATCGGCCAAAGCCTCGAGATCGTCATTGCTCGGGACGTGCGGTGTCTTCTCGCCCTCGACCCGCACGACAGCCCAGCCTCGCGGAACCGTCAGGCGGTCAGCGTGGCCGGCGCACAGGTCATAGGCATGGGGCTCGGCGAAGGGCGAAAACGGTCCCAGCACGGCAGTGGACTCGACATAGGCGTAAGTGAGAGTGGCGACGGCAGCCGAACTGCACGCCGCCCTCGAGCAGCGCCGGGGCATCACCGGTTTGACGTTAGCCCCGCAAAGAGCCCGCCGCGTCAAAGAGCGGCGCAAATCGGGCCGTGTCGCGGCGCCCGGCTCTCGTACGCTGCCCGCATGGCCCTCGATCCCACTCGCGCTCGGCGCGTACGCCGGCTGCGTGACCGCCGAGGACGCGGCTTGCGCGGCCGCCTCACCCCTCCAGAGGTCCCACTCAGTCGCACCCGGGCTGATCAGTTCGACGACGTGGTCAGGGAAGCCGTGGCCCATCTGGACCACCGCTGGTCGGCCGAGCTGGCCGAGGTCGAGTTCGTCGTCGACGAGGTGCCGCCGAGCGACCCGGCAGCGCAAGAGCGCCGAGCTGACACAGCCGACCGACCCGGCGGCTGGTGATCCGGTGGATTCATTGGACTCGGTCGATCTGGACTCGCCATCGGAGCAGGTCCAGCTCTCCAGGCTGCTACCGGCGAGCGGCACGGGCCGCAACACCCGGCCCCCGCAGATCGTTCTTTACCGACGGCCGCTCGAACTACGCGCCCTGGATCAGGACGATCTCGCGGAACTGGTGCTCGACGTGCTGATCCACGAGGTCGCCGACCTCCTCGGAGTCGGGCCGGAGGTCATCGACCCCGAGGGGCACGGCGACGCGGATTACGACTGACGCGCTGTCACGATCAGGGCTGCTGCCCGCCTTCCCCAGGCGGTCAGCTGGCCCGCCGGCGCAGCTTGCGACGTTCGCGCTCCGACAGACCGCCCCAGATCCCGAACCGTTCATCGTTAGCGAGCGCGTATTCAAGGCATTCGACCTTGACCTCGCACTCGGTGCACACCTTCTTGGCGTCGCGCGTGCTCCCGCCCTTCTCCGGAAAGAACGCTTCCGGATCGGTCTGGGAGCACAACGCCTTTGCCTGCCACTCGAGCACCTCTTCGTCGAGGTCGAGCAGAAAGCTTTCGGTCTCACTTTCGACGTTCATGGACTCCTCCGAGACTCCTTGGCGAACACCCGAGCGCTGTCGGGCGCGAGTGGAAGGTGTCCACGCCGTGGGCCGGAATCCGCTCGGTAGCGCATCCCAGACCCCGGCAGGGGGAATGACACGCTTGAAATTACATCGGGTGAAGACGCATCCGTCAACCGTTTCATCGAAAAGTATTCGCGCAATTACGCTGGGCGATCATGGCAGCCCAGCGGTATCACTCGTCGGCTACGCGGCCGAAATGTGCCGGCAATGTCTCGCGGAAGGGTTCAGCCGGCCGCAAACCAGCGGCGTGTTGCCGGAAATCGCCGGACTTTCGGGCGCACTCTCTTCTGTTTGTGCTCCGTTGATTTTTCAGCCGACCGCGTCGCGGACAAGAGGCAGATCCAGTCGCACCGGCGAGGCGGCGGGGCGCAGCTGAGCAGTCGCAACGCGAGCCAGTTCCCGGCGTTCGGCAGCCACCTCGCCGTAGGTGGTCGTGCGCTGCATGAGAGGGCGACCGGCGGCCGCCGCCATCTCTTCGAGCTCGGTCACCGTCTTCAGCGAACCGTGCTCGGAGCCGGCCATCCGGCTGATGGTCTCCTCCATCAACGTGCCGCCCAGATCGTCCGCCCCGCCCGCCAGCATCGTGCGCGTGCCCTCGATCCCGAGCTTGACCCAGGACGTCTGGATGTGGTCGATCGACCCGGCCAGCAGAATGCGAGCCATGGCGTGCACAGCACGGTTTTCGGTCGGGGTGGGCCCGGGGCGGGCGATACCGGCCAGATAGAGCGGCGCGCTCTGGTGCACGAAGGGCAGCGGCACGAATTCGGTGAATCCGCCGGTCTCTTCCTGGATCCCGCGCAGCACCCGGATGTGTGCCAGCCAGTGGGCCGGGGTGTCGACGTGCCCGTACATCATCGTGGAGCTGGTCCGGATACCGAGCCGGTGGGCGGTGGTGACGACCTCGATCCAGGTAGCCGTCGGCAGCTTGCCCTTGGTCAGAATCCAGCGCACGTCGTCGTCGAGGATCTCCGCCGCGGTGCCGGGCAGGGTGTCGACGCCGGCCTCCTTCGCGGCGGCCAGCCAATCGTGGATCGACATAGCGGTGCGCGAAGCGCCGTTGACCACTTCCATCGGGCTGAACGCGTGGACGTGCATCTGCGGCACCCGGCGCTTCACTTCCGCGGCCAGGTCGAAATAGGCCGTGCCAGGCAGGTCGGGGTGGATCCCGCCCTGCATGCAGACCTCGCTGGCACCAATCTCCCAAGCCTGCTCGGCGCGCGTGCCCACCTCGTCGAGCGACAGGCTGTAGGCGTCTGCGTCGGTGCGCCGCTGGGCGAAGGCGCAGAACCGGCAGCCGGTGTAACAGACGTTGGTGAAGTTGATATTGCGGTTGACGACGTAGTGCACGACGTCGCCCACCCGTTCCTTGCGAACCTCGTCGGCCAGCTCGGCAAGGGCGTCGATCTCGGCGCCGGGCTCAGGGTCGAAGAGGACCAGCGCAGCGGCGTCGCTCATCGCCGGCCCGCGCGCCTCCGCTTCCCGCAGTGCCGCCGCGTATTCGGGCCGCATCCGCTCGCGGGCCGGCACCGCTGGAGCGCCAGTACCGCGGTGGCGGGCCGCGTCGGAAACGACGAGTGATCCCCAGTCGCCGTACGCCGAATCGAAGTCGCTGCGGGTCTCGGTCCGGCGTCCCTCGGTGTCGATCGCGGTGTCCAGATCGGTGCGGCCGGCGCTCGCCAGACCACCGTCGGGCTCCTGCCAGACCAGACCTTGCGGAATCGCCTCTTCGCGGGCCAGGCCGGTCGCCGGGTCGACCAGTGCCGAGACGTGAGCCCGCAGTCGCGGATCCAGCCACGGCTCGGCGAGGTAGGGCGGATGGGCCGTGAGCCGCTCCCGGAGCGTAAATCCGGCCGCCGCACACCAAGCGGACAGCGAATCCAGCTGAGGCCAGGGGCGCTCGGGATTGACGTGGTCAGGAGTGAGCGGACTGACACCGCCCAGGTCGTCGACTCCGGCGGCAAGCAGGCGGGCGACGTCGTCGGGCTCCACCAGATTGGGGGGTGACTGCACTCGGGCGCTTGGACCCAGCACGAGGCGGGCGACGGCGATCGCGGCGAGGAGTTCTTCGGACTCCAGGTCGTCACTGCTGCGCATCGCGGTGTCCGGTTTAGCGCGAAAGCCCTGGACGAGAACCTCTTGGATGTGGCCGTACTGACGTGACATCTTGCGCAGCGCGAACAGGGCGTCGACCCGATCCTGCAGCGTCTCCCCGATCCCGACCAGGATCCCGGTCGTGAACGCGACTGTGCAGCGGCCGGCGTCTTCGATCACGCGCAGCCGGACGGCGGGATCCTTGTCCGGACTGCCGTAGTGCGGGCCGCCGGGCTCCTCGAAGAGCGCCCGCGACGTCGTCTCCAACATCATCCCCATGGAAGGAGCGACCGGCTTGAGGCGCTGGAAATCCTCCCAGCTCAGCACTCCCGGGTTGAGATGCGGCAGCAGCCCGGTCTCTTCCAGCACCCGGATGGCCATCGCCCGCAGGTAACCCAGCGTTGAGTCATAGCCGTGGGCATCGAGCCATTCCCGCGCTGCCGACCAGCGGTCTTCTGGCTGATCCCCCAGCGTGAAGAGGGCCTCCTTGCAACCGAGCGCCGCTCCCTGACGGGCGATCTCCACCACCTCATCGGGCGAGAGGTAGGGCGCCGGCAACCGGCCGGGAGTGGTGGCAAAAGTGCAGTAGTGGCAGCGATCGCGGCACAGCCGGGTCAGCGGGATGAAGACCTTCTTGCTGTACGTCACGACCCCGGGACGACCCGCGGCAGCAAGCCCGGCGTCGCGTACCCGGGCAGCACTCACCATCAGGTCAGCGAGGTCGGAACCCCGAGCGTGCAAGAGGACGAGGGCTTCGTTGCCGTCCAACGCGACGCCGTCCCGAGCACGCCGAAGAGCGCGTCGCATCGCTGACTCGCTTGGGCCCACACCCTGCTCCATCACCACTGGATCACCACGTCGCCACCGTATGTCGCAAGGACAGGAGGGCCGCTGGGATTCCCGGTGATTGACTGGGATGGTGCGAATCGTCGTGCTGGCCGGTGGCTTTGGCGGTGCCCGGTTCCTGCGCGGGCTGCAGCGGGCGGCACCAGACGCCGAGATCACCGCCATCGTCAATACCGGCGACGACATCACTCTTCACGGGCTGCGCATCTGCCCCGATCTCGACACGATCATGTACACGCTCGGCGGCGGTCTGGACGAGGAACGCGGCTGGGGACGCGTGGGCGAGACCTTCGCGGTTCGCGATGAGCTGAATGCCTACGGGGTCGGACCGGCCTGGTTCGGCCTCGGCGACCGCGATCTGGCCACCCACCTCGTCCGTACCCAGATGCTCGACGCGGGCTATCCGCTCTCAGCGGTCACCAAGGCCCTGTGCGACCGTTGGAGGCCCGGGGTCACGCTGCTGCCGATGACCGACGACCGGGTCGAGACCCACGTGACCGTCGACGAGCCGGACGCCGGTCGGCGGGCCATCCACTTCCAGGAGTGGTGGATCCGCTACGGCGCGGCATTGCCCGCCGAGGCGATCGTCCCGGTCGGAGCCAAGGAATCGCAGCCGGCTCCAGGGGTGCTTGACGCCATCACGGCCGCAGACGTGCTCTTGCTGCCACCCTCGAACCCGATCGTCTCGGTGGGGGTTGTACTCGCGGTCCCGGGGATCCGGGATGCCTTGCGCGAATCGAAGGCGCCGCTGGTGGGAGTGTCGCCGATCATCGGCGGGGCGCCGGTGCGAGGAATGGCTGACGTGTGCCTGCGCTCGCAGGGCATTGAGGTCAGTGCCGAAGGCGTCGGCCGCTATTACGGGGCTCGTCACGACACCGGCCTGCTTGACGCGTGGCTGGTGGACTCCGGCGACGTCGGCGTGACTGTCCCCGGAGTACGCGTCGTTACGCTGCCGCTCCTGATGCCCACTCCCGCGGAGGCCGCGACCCTGGCCGGCGCGGCCCTGGAGGTAGCCAGTGCTGTCGGTTGAGCCCGTACCCGGACTCCCGGAGATCGCGGTCGGAGACGACCTTGCCGCGCTGATCGCCACGGCCGCTCCCCCACTTCAGGACGGCGACGTCGTCGTCGTCACGTCCAAGATCGTGAGCAAGGCAGAGGGTCGACTGCTGCCTGCCGGTGAAGACCGGGAGGCCACCCGCATGGCCGCCGTTGACGCCGAGCTGGTTCGCGTCGTCGCCGCGCGCGGCCGCACGCGCATCGTGGAGACCCGCTCCGGACTGGTGATGGCCAACGCCGGGGTCGACACGTCCAACATCGACAAGGACACGGTCGCACTGCTGCCCGAGGATCCGGATGCCTCGGCCCGCCGGATTCGCGACGGGCTACGCGCCCGGGTCGGTGTCGAGGTCGCTGTCCTGATCACCGACACGTTCGGCCGGCCCTGGCGGCAGGGCCTCACAGACGTGGCGATCGGACTCGCGGGGATCTCCGCGCTGCGATCCCACATCGGCGCGGTCGACGGCTACGGCAACGAGCTGGGCATGACGGAGATGGCCGAGGCTGACGAACTTGCCGCTGCGGCCGAACTGGCGGCGGGCAAGCTCTCGAACGTCCCGGTGGTCATCATCCGCGGGTATGAGGCGGTGCCCGACGACGGCCGGGGCGCCGCCGCGCTTGTCAGGGCCGCCGGAGACGACCTGTTTCGCATCGGAGCCGCCGAGGCGTTCGCGGCCGGCGCACAGGCAGCTTCCGGCACTGCGCCGGACGGTTCGCGAGTTCACCAACGAGCCGGTGGATCCGGCTGTCATCGACGCGGCGCTTGCCGACGCGCTCACGGCGCCCGCGCCGCATCACACCCAGCCCTGGCGGTTCGTCGTCGTCGCCGAACGCCGCGCGGCCTTCCTGGCCGCAATGCGCGACGCGTGGGCCGCTGACCTGCGCGCGGACGGGTTCGACGAAGCCGCGATCGAGCGCCGGCTCAGCCGCGGCGATGTTCTTCACCGGGCCCCCGTGCTGCTGGTCCCCTGTCTCGTCACGGAAGGGGCGCACGCCTACCCCGACCAGCGCCGTAGCGCCGCCGAAGAACGAATGTTCCTGGTCAGCGGCGGAGCAGCCGTCCAGAACCTGTCGATCTCGCTTGCCGCCAGAGGCGTCGGATCCTGCTGGGTGTCGTCAGCGCTCTTCTGCCCCGACACGGTCCGGGCTGCGCTCGACCTGCCCAGCGAGTGGCAGCCGCTCGGCACCATCGCAGTGGGGCATCCGGCCGCCGAACCAGCTCCGCGCACACCACCCGACATCGACGATTTCAGGGTCCGCCGCTAAGGCGTCGGCGCCCTCCCGAACTAGATGCCCGCGTAGCTGCGGACGCTCATCTTCGGGCCGAACGCCGGCGGTCTCGGCGTCCCCATCTCGATGAGCCGCGCGGCCCGGTATCGGTGACCCCGATATGGCTCCAGCAGCTCGAGCATCCGTTGATCATCGACCCGGTGGCCGGTAAGCGCGTAACCCACGTGGTTGGAGAGGTGGTAGTCGCCGACCGAGACGGCGTCGGCGTCACCGTGGGCGCGCTGCGCCACCTCGGCGGCCGTCCAGACGCCGATTCCCGGCACCGTGCGCAGCGCCTCCGCCACCGCCTCGCCGCCTCCGAGCGCCAGTGTCCGTTCCAGCGCCGGAGCGAGCCGCGCCGCAGCCATCACGGTCTGCGCGCGCTTGCCGTCGACACCGGCCCGATGCCAATCCCAGGACGGGATGCGCACCCAGGTCTGCGGCGACGGGCACACGCGCAACTGCTCGGGTCCGGGGCCGGGCGCCGCCTCCCCGTAGCGGCGGGCCAGCCACCGCCAGGCACTGCGGGCTTCCTTGCCGGTGACCTTCTGCTCGAGCACCGCGGGCACCAGCGCCTCGAACACGCGACCCGTCCGCATCACGCGAAATCCTGGAAACCTGTGCACCAGGTCGATCAGCACCGGGTGGTCCGGCACGAATCCGCCCGGGTCGTCCTCGGCGCCGAGCATCGCCGGCACTGACGCCAGCAACTCTTGCGCTCCCTGACCCCAGGTCTCGCAGCGCAGCGTCCCCGGCTCGGGTGACGCGACCAGCAAGGTCGCCGGCCCCGTGGGCATCCGGGCGGTGCACCAGATACCGCTGGGGTCAATCACGAAAGTGGGGTCACCGCTGCCGTGACGCAGTCCGGAAAGGGTCCGCCGGGTGTCGAGAAGGTGCGTCGGCGCGTAGTGAAGGACCGGCACGTTCACAGTGTCCACTACCGATGGAAGGCGCCGGAATTTTGTGCGACGTGGCTGAACGCGGCGCCAAAGACTCACAGCAACGGTTGCGCCGTGCACTCTGGGTCACCCGTTAGCCTGCGGAGCATGGGGGCAAAACGCAGCCGCGACGACCGCAAAGACCGCGCGGCCGCCCGGCGTGCCGAGGAGGAAGCGCGCGATCGCCGCCAGCGCCGGATCGTGTACGGCACCGCCATTCCGATCGTCATCCTGATCATCGCCCTGGTGCCGTTGGACCACTGGTATCAGGCGCACAAGCGCGGCGAGCAGCACGGGGTCGGCTATGTGAAGACGGCGTCGGCCGTAGCCAAGGCGGCCGGCTGCACAGGTGTGCGCAACGACCGCCAGATCCCGACGTCGATCGTCCCGGCCGGGACCACCGTCGACTACGCAACGCTCACCGCGAAGGCTGGTCAGGATCTCCCGCCGACCAGCGGACCGCGCGAAGCCAACCCGCTGCCCGACACCCCGCAGTTCTATGCCTTCAAGTCCGCCCCCCGCCCGGAGCGAGCCGTCGGCAACCTCGACCACGGCTACGTCGTCGTTTGGTATGACAGCAAGCTGCCGGCCGCTGACGTCAAGACCCTCCAGACAGCGGTCGCCTCGAACGCCCGGACACTGGTCGTTCCCTGGACCCGCAGCGTTTTTCCCGACGGCAAGCATGTCGTGCTCACCGCCTGGGACCGCACACAGCGCTGCACCAAGGCATCAGCAGCGGTGATGAGCGACTTCGCAAACAGCTATCGCGACGCCGATCCGGCCGGGCAGGACTGGGGATCGCCCACCGCGCCCACGCCCAGCGAGTCCAGCAGCGCTACCACCCCGACCGAGGCGCCGACCACCGCTCCCGCGACCACGCCGACCGCGCCGGCGCCGAGCCTCACGCCGACCACCCCGGCCACGGTCGCCCCCAGCGCCGCTGCGACCACACCGGTCGCTCCAGCGAGCGCCTCGGCGCCGTTGATAACCGTGACACCGGTGCGTTAGTTCGCCTCTTGGCCGACCCAATCGCACAGGTCAGTCATGCCGTCGGCAAGAACGATCGAAGGTTTGTAGCCGTACACCGAAGCCGCGGCACGCAGGTCGGCGTAGGCAGCCCGCACGTCCCCATCGCGGAAACGGCCTGACACGGCCGGTTCCGGTGCATCGAAGTGCCGCGGCGATCATCCGTGCGACCTCCAGCAACGTGGTCCGCTCTCCCCCACCGATGTCGACGACGGCCCCGTTCCACCGGGTGCGGGCTCAAGACGGCGCTAAGGAGCGCTTCGGCCACATCGGATACGTGGACGAAATCGCGCAGGATCGCGCCGTCTTCGTAGACGTCGATCGGCCGGCCCTCGCAGGCCAGCCGCGAGAACAGCGCCAGAATGCCGGTGTACGGGTTACCAAGGGCTTGCCCAGGTCCGTAGACGTTCTGCAGCCGGAGCACCCCGAGGTCGACGCCCTTGGCCCCGCACCAGGACGCCAGCACATGCTCCTGGGCCAGCTTGGTGGCGGCGTAGATGCTGGCTGGCGCGCATCCGGTGCGATCGGCTTGATGCGGCAGAAACGTCAGCGGCTGCCCGAGTGGACCCAGTGGATTCCACTGGCCCGCGGCGAGCTGCTGGTGGGTACGGCGGATCGCCTCGATGGGTCAGGCCTTCGCCGTCCTGCCATTCCCCCTCGCCGTACACCGCCCGGCTGCTCGGCAGCACGATCCGCTCCGGCAGGTGGCCGGAACGGCTGAGCGCGTCGAGCATGGCGGTCGTGCCCACCACGTTCGTCATCCCGTGACGGGTGGCTTCATCGAGGCTCTGCCCGGTCCCGGTCTCCGCCGCCAAATGGACGATGACGTCGGGTCGGACCAACCGCAGGACTGTCTCCCAGGTCTGCGGCGCAGCGACGTCGCCCGTCAGCAGGCTGACCCCAGCCGGGAGGCGGACCGGGCGACCTGAGCCGTGAACCTGCCCATGCAGGTTGTCGACGGCCGATACATCGTGGCCGCCGTCGAGGAGCCGACCGGCCACCTCGCAACCGATGAAACCGGCCCCACCGGTCAGCAGCACGGAGAGGCTCACAACATCCTTTCGGAGGCGATCCGGGGGTTGTGAGGTCGGACAACGAAGGTCGCCGGCATCCCGGGCGGCTCCGGCGTATCCGCCGGCGGACGTCTGAGGAGCGCCGTGCTGGACCTGGTCAGCCACGCCAAGGCAGCAACCAGCAAGGGCGTGGTGAGTGCCCAACCCGCACCACACAAGTACGCAACGACGACAGCAACCAGCGGCCCGGCGCAGCGCAGCGGATCCCACAGCAGAGCGGCGGCAATCGGACGTAGCCAGGTCCGGCCGAACCAACGCGGAATGCTGCCGAGCAGCAGACCTAGCAGGCCACACACCGCGCCGATCAAGGTGCCGAACGCGACTCCGACGGCGCCGAACAGCACTCCGAGCGTGATGCTGGCGACCACGTTGACGATCGATTCGAGCAGTTGAGGTACAAACACCCGATTGCTGGCGCCCGAGGCGATCAACGCCAGTGCCAGCGGTCCGCCCATCAGACGCAAAGCCACCGCCGCCGTCAGGATCACCGTGAGTTCGGCCGCCGAGCTCCGCAGCGTGTGGGGCGCGAGGACGCCGATCAAAGGTGTGCCCACCACAAGAATGACGGCCGCCGCAAAGCCGATCACGGCGACCGCATTGATTCCCGTCATCCAGCCGAGTCGACTCATCATGGCGGCCCGGGTTCGCGTCGCTGCGAGCCGCGGCATCATCGGCAGCTGCAGGGCATTACCCAAGCCGGTGATGGCTGCCGTCAAGCTGGCGGCGATCGCGTAAGCCCCCACCGCGGAGAAGTCGACCCGGCCGACCACGATCAGGTCGAGCCCGGTGATGCACAGCATCGCTATCGACCAGAACGCCATGGCACCGGTGCTGCGGATGACTTCTCGGCCGGCCCGCAGCAACGACGGGGATTCCGGCTTGCCCGTCCCCTGTTCGACGCGCTGCTCCGGGCCCAGTTCGGTCGAGGGGGAGGCGCTGCTCTGGGGTCGATGGTCATGACGAAGTCGCCGCATCATCGCGGCGGCGCCGCCCAAGTTTCCGAGCAAGAGCAGCAGGCTCAGGCCGATCACGCCAGACCCCAGCACCCCACCCGCGACGATCGCGCCGAGCGTCGCGACCCGCCACCACGTCAGCAGGTGCGCCGGTGACGTCGAGCGCTGGGCACCGACGAAATAGTTGAACGCGACGCCGGCCTGCACGTTCAGCAGCTGGGCGGCGACCAGGATCGGGATGCAGATCCCCACCTCGCTGCGCAGCGCCGGCTCCAGAGCGGGGAAGACGCCGGCCACCAGCAGGGAGACCACGCACGCGCCGGCGAGCGCGCAGACGCCCAAGGCGCCGGCCACCAGCAGCGCACGCTTCGGCGTGGCGCCTGGCGGCGGCAGGACGGCCCCCCGCGAGCAGCCGCGCCGTCAGGCCCGCGACACCGGTCTGGAGGCCGAAATCCAGATAGCTCGCCAGGAGTGCGATGCCCCACGCCAGCGCCCAGGCGCGAAACTGCGCGGTGGGCACGAAATGGGCCACCACCAGGGGCAGCGCTGCTCCCTGCAGTAGCTGCACGGTGCCCTTGAGCAGTTGCGCGCCCGCGTTGCTCCGATAGGACTGCGCAGCGCGCACCTCGCTCATCGCGGGAGGGCCGAAGCGCCCACCGTCGCGTCGGACCGGACGTCCGCGCCATCCTGGCCGGGCGGCCTATCCGGCACGCCAAGCGGAGCAAGGAGAGGGACGCGCAGTCCCGTGAAGCAGGCCCGCAGGCGCAGGCAGCAGACCTTCAGAGGATCCCGGCGCGTCAGCAACCGGGCGAGCGAATACGTCAGCAGATATGCCAACGACCTCGCCTTACCCCAACGCGAAAGGTATTTGCGTGACAGCAGCACGCGCGAGTGCGTCTCCGGTGTGACGGCCACTGCACTGCGTCCGCTCCCGGTCAGCGAGCCCACCTTGTGGTGCAGGACAGCGGACGGCCACAGGACCGGATCGTGCCCCGCCATCCTGAGCCGGTGACAGAAGTCGACGTCATCGCCGTACAGGAAGAAGGACTCATCCATCAGCCCGACTTCGCGCGACGACCTCGACCGGCACCAGCAGACAGCACGTCGAGGCGTAGCCGGTCGGACCGGCAGCGAACGACGCCTGGGACGGCTTGCCCGAGGCCGTAGTGAATGACCCTGAAGGCGCGTGCCGTCTGCACCTCACCGCCGGCCCACCACACCGTCTCCGGAGGGTCGGTCGCCAGAATCAGCGGGGCCACCGGAGCCTGCTGGTGCGCTTCGCTGGCGGCGACCAAGTCGTCGACGAGGCTGGGCCCGAAGTAGGTGTCGTTGTTGATGAAGAGCAAGTAGTCGCAACGGTCAGCCAGCGCTCGGCGAGTGCCGACGTTGTTGCCGACGGAGATGCCACCGTTGACCCCCTGGGGCAGGGTGACCGTATTGAGGTCGCTGCCGCTGGCCATCAACCGCGTGACGGAGTCATCGCGTGAGGCATTGTCGACCGCATACAGCGTGAGGTCGTGCTGCAGAGTGCCGGCGACACTGCTCCACAGAGCGCAAGAAGTCCGGCAGCACGGCCGCGCTGTTGTAAGTGACGGTGATCAGGCCGATGCGGCGGGACATGACATCCCTCCCATGGCCCTCAAGATCCGGCACGCGGACGCGCTCCAGCAGTCGGCGTGTATATCGAGAGCAGGGATGAATCCGTAAGCCCGGCAGCCATGGCAGCTCGCCGCCGGCCGCCTTCTAGCTGCTGGTTGCGTCCGAGCTGAACCGCACCGACTGCGGCGGCAGTTCGACACCTGGGAAGACACGTAGACCGCCGAGCAACTCGTTGCCTTCGCCGATCTGCGCCCCGTCGCCGATGACGGCCGAATCGATGACTGAGCCCGCTCCGACGGAGGCGCCGCGTCCGATCACGCTTGCCCGTACCAGCGCCCCGCGCTCGATCACGGCGTCATCGAAGACCACGCTCGACCGCACGATGGCACCGGACTCGACCCGCACGCGACGCCCGATGGTGGTGCCGCCGTCAACGATGGCATCGGCCGCGACCTCGGCCCCGTCCAGCATGATCGCCGGGCCACACGGGGCGGGCAGCGCGCTGGAGGACACCAGTCCCTGCACCAGGTCGCACGAGCCCTGGACGAAGGCTGCCGGCGTACCGAGATCCAGCCAGTAGCTCGAGTCGATGTGCCCGATCACGAGCTGCCCGGACGCCACCAGACCGGGAAAGGTCTCGCGCTCCACCGAGACCGGACGTCCGGCGGGAATGGAGTCGACGACGCTGCGCCGAAAGACGTAGCAGCCCGCGTTGATGCGGTTCGTCGGCGGGTTGGGCGTCTTCTCCAGAAAGGCCGTGACCCGCCCCGCCTCATCCGTGGGCACGACCCCGAACGCGCGCGGATCCTCGACCTCCACCAGGTGCAAAGTCACCTCGGCATCGGCTTGGACATGGTGCGCGATGAGCGCGCGGAGATCGACCCCCGACAGCACGTCGCCATTGAAGATGAGCACCGGATCGTCCGGTCCCCCGCGCAGCCGGTCAGCGACATTACGGATCCCGCCGCCGGTCCCGAGCGGCTCCACTTCGGTGACATATTCGAGGTCGAGTCCGAAGGCCGATCCATCACCGAAGTACGCCTCGAACACCTCTGCCCGGTATGACGTGGCGAGCACCACGTGGTCGACCCCCGCGTCGCGCGCGCGGGCGAGCTGATGTGCTGTGAACGGCACCCCTGCGGCGGGCAGCATCGGCTTCGGGGCTGAAATCGTCAGCGGGCGAAGCCGGGTGCCTTGGCCCCCGACCAGCAATACGGCGTCCACAGGCGGAAGCTTCTCAGATTCCGGACGGCCCGGCCCACTAACCTCGCCATTGTGGCAACCGAGTCCAGCCCCGAGTCGCCGCTGCCGGTGCGCACGGTCGCCCGCCTGATCTCGAGCTGGGTCGCCCGGCTGGGGCGGGTCTGGGTCGAGGGACAGATCACGGAGATCTCGCGTCGCAGCGGGATGCGGGTGGCCTTTCTCACGCTGCGCGATCCGGTCGCCGACGTCAGCCTTCGGGTCGCCTGCGGCCCGGCAATGGTCGAGGGCCTTCGCGAAGGTGCCCGGGTCGTGCTCTGGGGACAGCCGGAGATGCATCTGACCCGAGGTTCACTCCAGCTGGTGGCCCATGAGATCCGTCCGGTGGGCGCTGGCGAGCTGCTGGCAAGGATCGAACGCCTGAAAGCGGTCCTGGCGGCCGAAGGCCTGTTTGCAGCATCTCGCAAGCGGCCGCTGCCCTTCCTGCCGCACACGGTCGGGTTGATCACGGGACGGGGCAGTGCAGCCGAGCGCGACGTGGTCGAAAACGCCAGGCGCCGCTGGCCCGCAGTGCACATCGTCCTTCGTGAAGTCGCCGTACAGGGGCCGCTGGCCGTCACCCAGGTCTGTGAGGCGTTACGCCAGCTGGACCGTGACCGCGAGGTCGACGTGATCGTGATCGCCCGCGGCGGCGGATCGCTGGAGGATCTGCTGGCGTTCTCCGACGAAGCGCTGTGCCGGCTCGTCGCGGATTGTGTGACCCCGGTGGTGAGCGCTATCGGTCACGAGCAGGACACCCCGCTACTGGATCTGATCGCCGACGTCAGGGCTTCCACCCCGACCGATGCCGCCAAGTTCGTGGTTCCCGACGTGGGCGAGCAGATGGTCGCCGTTCGCCTGTTGCGCGAGCGAGGCAAGCGGGCGCTGTCCGGCCGGCTCGCCGCGGAGCAGGCAGCCATCGATTCGCTTCGGTCACGGCCCGCGCTTCGAGACCCCGGATCACTCGTGGCGCGCCGCGCGGACGACGTTTCCGCGCTCATCGTGCGAGCGCGGCGAGCCGCCGGTGGACTCCTCGATCGCGAGGAGCACAGCCTCACGTCGCAGCTCGCTCGGGTACGCGCGCTCTCACCGAAGGCGACACTGGCCCGCGGTTATGCGGTCGTCCAGCATCAAAACGGGAGCGTGGTACGCAGTGCGGATGAGGCAGGCGTCGGGGACCGGTTGGCGGTGCGGCTCGCCGAAGGCCGCCTCGACGTGACGGTGGCGCAGTGACGGACCCCGAAGGCCGCACGGACCTCGAGCCGGCCGATGCTGAAGCGCCGCAGACCTACGAGCAGGCCCGGGCCGAGCTCGAAGACGTCGTCCGCCGCTTGGAAGCGGGGGGCGTGCCCCTGGAGGATTCGCTCTCCCTTTGGGAGCGCGGCGAGCAGCTGGCACGCCAATGTCAGGACTGGCTCGACGGCGCCCGGCGAAGGTTGGCCGCCGCCGCGGAGCAGCCGGCGGGAGACAAAGAACCAGACCCGGCGCAGTAGGCGCGATCAGGTGGAGGGAGTCACCTGACGCATGCTGCGGGCCAGGGTGACGAGCTCAGGCAGGCTTGCCCCGGTCGAGGTGCCGCCATCGCTGAGAGTCAGCACCCCGCCGCCGGCGAGCGGGTGCACCAACGCCACGTGACTGCCCTCGCGGCGGATCTGGTAGCCGGCAGGCGGGTTGGTCGCCAGGTCGGCCGCTGTGGCACCACCGGACTTCAGGGGCACCTTCGCAGCGCTGTAGAAGGCAGCGTTGGGTGCGCCGGTCTCATCCAGCTGGGCAAAGCGCTTTGCGTCCAGGACAAAACCCACGTGAAAGGAGTCTCCGGCCCCAACCCGCACGTAATTGGCCTGCCAACCGTCGGGCACTGGCTGCGGAGCAAGGACTGGGGTCTTGGTGTCCGCGGCAATCGCCTGCGCCGTGGGCAGGAATTCCACCGGTGTCACCTTCTGGTGCGGCGTCTTGGGCAGCAGGAAGACGAACAGCCCGATCGCTGCGCCGACCACCGCCAGCGAGAGCACCATGTCCCGGACCGTGGCGGATCCCCGCTTTTTGGTCGCCGCTACCGCCACCTGTCAAGCTTGCCTGCTCGAACCGGACGGTGCGAACCGGCTGCCTCGCGGATCAGACTCCCCGATCGGAATCCCTCCTGTCACACGATCCAACTACGATCCGGGCTGTGACACTTGATGAGGCTCGGCCTCCCGCCTCCCTGGCCGTCCAGGGGCAGGCCCCTGACCGAAACCTTGCTCTCGAGCTCGTTCGCGTGACCGAAGCCGCAGCTCTTGCTGCGGCCCGCTGGGTCGGCCGCGGCGACAAGAATGGCGCCGACCAGGCTGCCGTCGACGCCATGCGCCGGCTGGTCGGCACGGTGTCGATGGCCGGCGTCGTCGTGATCGGCGAGGGCGAGAAAGACGAAGCCCCGATGCTGTACAACGGCGAAGAGGTCGGCGATGGCCGGGGGCCCGAGTGCGACGTCGCGGTCGACCCGGTCGACGGCACCACTCTCACCGCCAAGGGCATGAGCAATGCGGTGGCGGTGATGGCCGTCAGCGAGCGCGGCACGATGTACGACGCCAGCTCCTGCTTCTACATGGAGAAACTCGTCACGGGGCCAGAAGCCGCCGGCATGGTCGATATCACCGCCCCGGTGGCCCGCAATGTCGCTGCCGTCGCCCGGGCCAAGGGCATCGCGATCCGCGATGTCACCGTGGCGATCCTGGAACGTCCCCGCCACGATCAGCTGGTACGTGAGGTCCGCGAGTCCGGCGCCCGCGTCAAACTCCTGGCAGACGGTGATGTCGCTGGAGCCGTGAT
Organism: uncultured Actinomycetota bacterium; assembly: GCA_963737695.1. Lineage (GTDB taxonomy): Bacteria > Actinomycetota > Actinomycetes > Frankiales > Frankiaceae > DATAZK01. The sequence goes on along the minus strand of CAVTTQ010000005.1, from coordinate 124,530 downwards.
GGCATCCAGCGAGGGCACCGGTGTCGATCTGCTGCTGGGGATTGGAGGCACCCCCGAAGGGATCATCGCGGCCTGCGCGGTGCTCTGCCTCGGTGGCGTGATCCAAGGCAAGTTGTGGCCGCAGGACGACGCCGAACGGCAGCGGGTCAAAGACGCCGGACACGACCTGGACCGGATTCTCACCACGAATGACCTGGTCGCCAGCGACAACGTTTTTTTCGTCTGCACCGGCGTCACCGACGGCGAACTGGTCGACGGTGTGCGCTACCGCCCGGGCGGCGCGACCACCGATTCCCTCGTCATGCGTTCACGCAGCGGGACGATTCGGCGGGTGCAGAGCCAACACCAGCTGACCAAGCTGCAGGCGTACTCGACCGTGCCGTTCTGATCGAACCCCAGCTGTCCGCTGGCCTGCGTTCGGCTAGCCTGCTCGGTGTGCCAGAGAGCGATCAGTACCGGACGGAACATGACTCGATGGGCGACGTGCTCGTCCCCCTTTCCGCCAAGTGGCGGGCCCAGACCCAGCGGGCGGTGGAAAACTTTCCGGTAAGCGGGCTGCGCGTCGAGCCGGCGCTGTTTCATGCGCTGTCCTCGATCAAGCGGGCGGCGGCGGAGGTCAACGCCGAGCTTGGCGTCGTCCCCGAAGACGTGTCCAAAGCGATCGTCTCGGCAGCCGACGAGGTGGTCCGCGGCGAGTGGGACGCCGAGTTTCCGATCGACGTATTTCAGACCGGTTCGGGCACGTCCACAAACATGAATACGAACGAGGTGCTCGCCTCGCTCGCCACCGAGCGCCTCGGCTCGCCCGTCCATCCGAATGACCACGTCAACGCGTCACAGTCCTCCAACGACACTTTCCCGTCGGCGATTCACGTGGCCGCCGCGCAACTGATCAACGCCGAACTTCTGCCGGCGATCGATCATCTGGCGGCGGCGCTCGGCGACAAGGCGGCCGAGTTCGCCGATGTCGTGAAGTCCGGACGTACCCACTTGATGGACGCGACCCCGGTCACGCTCGGACAGGAGTTCGGGGGCTATGCCGCTGCCGTCAGACATGGACGGGAGCGCCTCGAGGCGACCCTTCCGCGGGTGACGGAATTGCCGCTCGGCGGCACCGCGGTGGGCACCGGAATCAACACCCCACCCGGATTTGCCGCCAAGGTGATCACGAGGCTGAGCGCCGACCTCGGGCTGACCTTCACCGAGGCCCGTGACCACTTCGAGGCGCAGGCCTCACGTGACGGGCTGGTCGAATGCTCGGGCATGTTGCGTACCTACGCGATCAGCCTCTACAAGATCGCCAATGACCTGCGCTGGGCCTCCTCCGGCCCCCGGGCAGGCCTGGCCGAGATTCACCTGCCCGACCTGCAGCCCGGATCGTCGATCATGCCCGGCAAGGTCAATCCGGTCATCCCCGAAGCCGTCTGTCAGGTCGTGGCCCAGGTGGTGGGCAACGACGCAGCGGTAGCTTTCGGAGGGGCCGCCGGCAACTTCGAGCTCAACGTGATGCTGCCGGTGATCGGGCGAAACCTCTTGGAATCCATCCGCATCCTGAGCACGATCAGCCGGCTTCTTGCCGATCGCTGCGTCGCGGGGATCACGGCGGACCGGGAGCGCTGCCGCCGTTACGCCGAATCCTCAGCGTCGATTGTGACGCCCCTCAACCGTTACATCGGTTACGAGGAAGCCGCGAAGGTGGCCAAGCTGTCGCTGGCCGAGGAGAAAACGATCCGCGAGGTCGTCATCGAGCGCGGGCACATCGCCAACGGCACCCTGACCGCGGCCCAGCTCGACGAGGCGCTCGACGTCCTGGCGATGACCAAACCGGCCGGCTGACGGCCGCGAAGGTCGGTTTGTGGTCCAGCGCGAGATGAGCGACCCTGCCCGCTGGGGCGGCAAGGTCGCCAACGCGTTAGCCACCCTCGTCACAGCTGTCGCCGCCGTCTGCGCCGGGATACTCGTGCTCCACATCATCTTCGTGCTGTCCGGCGCGAGCCCGCGAAACAATGTGGTTTCGCACATCAACGAGTGGGCGTTCGACCTCGCAGGACCGTTTCGCACACTGTTCTCGTTCAGCAACAGCCAGCACGAGCCGAACCTGAAGCTGACCGACACCGTCAATTACGGCCTTGCCGCGGCCGCGTACATCGCGGTGGCGCAGCTCATCGCCGCCCTGCTGCGGCGAATCGCTCCGCGCTGACGTCAGCTGCCGTAGCGGCGGCTGCGCTCCCCGTAGGCGCGTAGGCCGCGTAGGAAGTCAGTGCGCCTGAAGTCGGGCCAGTAGGCCTCGCAGAAGTAGAACTCGCTGTGCGCGCTCTGCCAGAGCAGGAATCCCGAGAGCCGCTGTTCACCGCTCGTGCGGATGACGAGATCAGGATCGGGCTGACCCTTCGTATAGAGATGCTCGGCAATGTGGTCGACGTCGAGATAGGCGGCCACTTCGCCCAGAGTCGAACCGTTCGCCTCGTGCTCCTGCAGCAGGCTGCGGACAGCATCGGCGATCTCCCGCCGCCCCCCGTAGCCGACCGCGACGTTGACATGCAACCCCCGCTTTCCGACGGTCGCCGCAGCGCCTTCTTTGAGCGCCCGGGCGGTGGAGTCAGGGAGGAGATCCAGAGCGCCCACCGGGTGGACCAACCACGGCTGATCCGGAGCCGAGAGATCTGAGACCACCTGCTCGATGACGTCGAGCAGCGGCTGCAGCTCCTCAGGGGGACGCGAGAGGTTGTCCGTCGACAGCAGCCACAGCGTGACGACCTCGACGCCGGCGGCCGCACACCACACGAGGAGCTCGTCGATCTTGTCGGCGCCGCGGCGATGGCCCTGCGACACGTTCGCGGCGCCGCGCTCGCGGGCCCACCGGCGGTTTCCATCCAGGATGACGCCGACGTGGCGCGGCACGGGTAACCCGCGCAGCTGACCAGTGAGACGCCGCTCGTAGGCCCGGTAGATCGGACCGCCCACCAGCCGGCGCAGCTTCACGAGCCGCAGCTTACGACCGTAGAGAGCGGCCACGGTGGATATGCAGCGCCAACGAAGCGAATCGTTGCGCTAGCCGGCAAGCCGTCCTTGGAGGGCTTCGAGCTGGGCCCACAGCTCCTTGGGCAGATGATCCCCGAACTTCTCGTAATGCGGGCCGATCAGGGCAGCCTCTTCGCGCCACACCTCGGTGTCGACGGTGAGCAGCAAATCGAGCTGCTCCGCGCTGATCGACAAGCCGCTGGTGTCGAGGGCGCCCTCCGCCGGCAACAACCCGATCGGGGTCTCCCGGGCGGCCGCACTTCCTTCAAGGCGGCCGGCAATCCACGCCAGCACGCGGCTGTTTTCACCAAATCCCGGCCACACGAACTTGCCCTTGGCGTCCTTGCGGAACCAGTTCACGAAGTAGATCTTCGGCAGCTTCGCCGATTCGGTCTTGTTACCGATCGAGAGCCAGTGGCTGAAGTAATCGCCCATGTTGTAGCCGCAGAACGGCAGCATTGCGAACGGGTCGCGGCGGATCTCGCCGACCTTGTTCTCCGCAGCAGCGGTGCCCTCACTGGCGACGTTGGAGGCCAGGAAAACGCCGTGCTCCCAGTCGAAAGACTCGGTAACCAGCGGCACCGCACTCGCCCGGCGCCCGCCGAACAGGATGGCCGAGATCGGGACGCCGGCGGGGCTGTCCCACTCGTCAGCCATGGTCGGGCACTGGGCCGCCGGGGCGGTGAAGCGTGAATTCGGATGCGCTGCCGGCTCCGGGGAATCCGGGGTCCAGTCGCGGCCCTTCCAGTCGATCAGGTGCGCGGGCGGCTCATCGGTCAGGCCCTCCCACCAGACGTCTCCGTCGTCGGTCAGCGCGACATTAGTGAAGACGGAATTGGCGTGGAGAGTGTCGATGGCGTTCTTGTTGGTCGACAGGCCGGTGCCGGGCGCGACGCCGAAGAAGCCGGCTTCGGGGTTGATGGCGTAGAGCCGGCCGTCCTCACCGAAGCGCATCCAGCAGATGTCATCGCCGACGGTCTCGGCCTTCCAACCCGGCAGGGTGGGCTGCAGCATTGCCAGGTTGGTCTTGCCGCAGGCACTCGGGAACGCGGCCGCGATGTAGTGCGCCTTCCCTTGCGGGGACGTGAGCTTGAGGATCAGCATGTGCTCCGCGAGCCAACCCTCGTCGCGGGCCATCACGCTGGCGATCCGCAGCGCGTAGCACTTCTTGCCCAGCAGCGCGTTGCCGCCGTAGCCGGAGCCGTAGGACCAGATCTCACGGGTCTCCGGGAAGTGAACGATGTACTTCGTCTCGTTGCAGGGCCAGGAGACGTCGGCCTCGCCTTCAGCGAGTGGTGCCCCGAGCGAGTGGACGGCGGGGACGAAAAACCCGTCCTGGCCGAGCTGCTCCAGCGCCTGCGTGCCCATCCGGGTCATGACCTTCATCGACAGCGCGACGTAGGCGGAATCGGTGAGCTCGACGCCCAGGGCGCTGATCGGTGAACCGATCGGACCCATACAGAACGGAACGACGTACATGGTGCGGCCACGCATGGAGCCTTCGAACAGCGGCATGATCGTCGCGCGCATCTCGGCGGGCTCGACCCAGTTGTTGGTGGGGCCGGCGTCCTCCTGCTTTTCCGGGCAGATGTAGGTGCGGCTCTCCACCCTGGCGACGTCACGGGGATCGGACGCGGCGTAGTAGGAATTCGGACGCTTGGCGGGGTTGAGCGGACGCAGCGTCCCCTTCTCCACCAGCTCGCTCGCCAGCCGCTGCCACTCCTCGTCGGAGCCGTCACACCAGTAGACGCGGTCGGGCTGCGTCAGTTCGGCAATCTCGGCGACCCAGGCCAGCAGCCCCCGGTGTGAGGTCGGGGCAGAGTCCAAGCCCGGAATGCTGGCGGCGATCGTCACGAGTCGCATCTCCTTAAAGCAGCATCACCCGGGGCGCCTTTGCGCGCGTCCGGGTGAGCGTGAGATTACCCCGACAAGGACGCTCAGATGCCCGGTCCACGCCGATGTGACGTAGTGGACCCGACGTCGTCCACCCGCAGTCCGGCAACGGCCAGCGGCCTGCTCAGCCCTACTGACCAGTAGCGCCAGCAGCAACCCACCATCGGTTAGAGCTGCGGGCCTTCCGCCCGAACCCGCTCGACCGCGGTCATGGCATCACGAAGCTGGCCCAGCCAGTCTTCGGTGTGTTCACCGACCAGGCGGACGCACCAGGCGAGCGCGTCGCTGCGGCTGCGCGCCACACCGGCGTCGACCAAGGTGTCCAGAACCGAACGCTCGGGCTGGCGCAGCCGAGTCATCACCGGAACCGACATCGTCGTGAAGAGCTCAGTCGTGCCGCCGGCAGTGGCGCCCCAGGCGACCTTTCGGCCGTAGCGGTGCTCGGCCTCCCGGGCGATACGCACCCGCTCCTCGCGGGTCTCCTCGCGGAAGCGGCTGATGCGTCCGGCTTCCGCTGCCGCCGTGGCGGCCCCACCATCGCTCTGCTCGCCGGCCAGGTCCGGGACCTCGGGGGCGGCCAGCAGTCCGACAATGATGATCTCGTCGCGATCGACGGTCACCTGCGGCGGGCCGATCAACCAGCCGTCGGGCAACCGTCCGGTCAGCCAACCGGTCACGTCTGCCGCGCTGACCTGCTCGGGTCCGCTTCCGCCCCAGTGCCGGTCAGGCCCGCCGTGTCCGCCCGGCCCTCTACCGCGACCCCCCGGGCCACCGTGACCCCCGCGGCGCGCCCGGCTCTCGCCGCGGTCGCGATCGGAAGACCCGCTGCGGGGTCCGTGGCGGTGACCATGCCCGTGCTCGTGTGGGGGCCATCCGGCCTCATCCAACGCGGCCCTCAAGTGCTCGTGAATTCCCATGGCTTGATTACACACTTACATATGCACACATGCAAGCCTCTCGCTACCGCAGCACCTACTTCAGCCGCTCGTAGCTGAGCCGGGTCCGCGCTGCGGGCCAGTCGTCGTTGGTCATGGCGTACTGGACCGTGTCGCGCCAGGACCCGTCCCGGCGGAGCCGGTGTTTACGAAGCACACCTTCTTTCTGCGCGCCCAAGCGTTCGATGGCGATCTGCGACCTCGTGTTGAAGATGTCGGTGTGCCAGACCACCCGCACCGCGCCCAGAGTGTCGAACGCGTGGGTAAGCATCAGCAGCTTGGACTCGGTGTTGTGACCGGTCCGCCACCACGGGCGCCCCAGCCAGGTGTGACCGATGGAGATCGCCCGTGAGGCGGGGTCCACTTCGTAATACGACGTCGTCCCGATGAAGGTGCCCGTGACCGCGTCCAGTTGGGCGTACGGCAGACGGGTCCCGCGGGCCCTGGCCGCGAGCGCCAGCAGGATGTGATGGCGGGCGTCTGCGATCGTGACCGGCTCGGCCAGTGCGCCTCCCGGATAGCTGAGCCAGCGAAAGACTTCCGCGGCCTGCTCCCCTTCGCCGGCGGCGGCCAGATAGCCGGCGGCGTGCTCATACGTCAATGGTTCGAGACGGACCCGGTGGCCGCCAAGCACCGGCAGCGCCCACCAGAGTCCCTGTTCAACCTCAGCTGAGGCGTTCACGTCGAGATCCGAACCCCGAGCCGCGCGGCCACCTCCGCGGCGTCGGTCAGCGGTCGCTCGCAGGTGAAGTGGTGGCACAGGTAGAGCGCATGCTCCGGCCGCCCCTCGGCCAGCGGACCTGCCGTCACAACGACCGCTCCAGGCGAGGGAGAGAGCCGGGCGAAACGTTCGAGATCAGGACGACCGACAACGGCGATCTCGAAGGGGCCGGCCACCATCGCCTCGGCTACCGCGGCAGCCTCCCCGGCGAACCGGGGGTGTTTGGCGAGCAGTGGAACGGCTTTGGCGATCGCCGCCTCGGCGGCCTCCCGGTAGCTCTGGTGACCGGTCAGCGCGGAATACGTCACCAGGGCACCCGCGACAGCCGAGGCACCGGACGGCGTCGCGTTGTCGGTGGGGTCCTGGGGCCTGCGCAGCAGCGGCACACCGTCATCCGCTGCCGCCAGCGAGTCGTAGAAGCCTCCGGCACCGTCGGAGAAATGGGTTAACGCGACATCGAGCAAACCGCCGGCCGCGTCCAGCCACCCGACGTCGCCGGTCACCTGGTAGAGCTTCAACCAGCCGCCGGCGACTGCTCCGTAATCCTCCAGCACGCCCGCGGCGGAGCCCACTCGCCCGTCGCGGCTCACCCGGCGCAGCCGCCCATCGATCAGATGCAGGTCGCGCAGCAAAGTGGCGGCGTCATGGGCGGCAGCAATCCACGAGGACTCCCCGAACAGTGCCCCGGCTTCAGCCAGTGCCTCGATCAGCCAGCCATTCCAGGCAGCGACCACCTTGTCATCCCGGGCCGGTTGGGGGCGGGTGCCCCGGGAGGAGAGCAGCACCTGACGAAGGCGTGCCCACCGCTGCGGATCGTCAGCATCCACCGGCAGTTGAAGGGTCGACGCGCCCTCCTCGAACGTGCCGGAAGAAGTCACCAGGCAGAGCTCTGCCACCCACGACCCATCGGCCTCACCGAGCACGTCGATCAGGGCAGCCGGGGTCCAGACGTAACTCGAGCCCTCCACGCCTGCTGCATCCGCGTCCAGCGAACTGGCGAAACCCCCTTGGGGTGTTCGCATCTCCGCCAGCAGGAAACCGACCGTTTCACGCACCACCCGCTCGGCCAGCGGCTCACCTGTGCTGCGCCACCAGTGCAAGTAAGCCCGTAGCAGCAGAGCGTTGTCATAAAGCATCTTTTCGAAGTGCGGCACCACCCAGGCCGCGTCCACGCTGTAGCGCGCGAAGCCCCCGGCCAGTTGGTCATACATCCCACCGCGGGCCATGGCGTCACACGTGCGGCTCACCATTTCCAAGGCCCGCGGGTCGGCCGTCCGGGCGTAGGCGCGGAGCAAGAATTCCAGCAGCATGGACGGCGGAAATTTTGGCGCGCGACCAAAGCCCGCGAAGCGTTCGTCGAACTCCACCGTCAACGCCTCCACCGCGGCATCGAGCACCGCCGGATCGGGGGCGTTCCCGGCACCCACCGGGCCACCGAGTTGCTCTCGCAGCTGACGGGCGATATCGGCGCCTTGCGCTTCGACACCCGGGCGATCGGCGGTCCAGGCCTCGGTGGCGCTGTTGAGCAGCCCTTGGAACTGCTCCCGGGGCAGATATGTGCCGCAGAACACCGGCTCACCGGCGGGCGTCAGGAGGCAGGTCATCGGCCAACCGCCCTGACCCGTGAACGCCTGGGTCGCTTCCATGTAGACGGCGTCGACATCTGGACGCTCTTCGCGATCGACCTTGATGTTGACGAAGCCGGCGTTCATCAGCCCCGCCGTCACGTCATCCTCAAACGACTCGTGGGCCATGACATGACACCAGTGACACGACGGCATAACCGATGCTGAGCAGGATGAGCACACCGCGCTCACGGGCCGCCTCAAACGCCTCAGGGCCCCACTCATACCAATCAACCGGGTTGTCCGCGTGCTGCTGCAGATAGGGGCTCTGGGAGTCCGCCAGCCGGTTGCTCATCCCACAACCTTGCCTCAGTCCTCGCCACCCAGTCCCGACCCGGCTCCGACAAATCGGCACCGGCACGGACGGGCCCAAATGCCCGTCCGATAAGTACGTCTCGACTAGGTTCGAGGCTTATCGGCCGAGTGCACCTACCCCGCCCAGCAGAGAGGTCTACCGATGCGACGGTTGCACCGATCCGCGCGACTGCTCATGGCGGCCGTGCTGCTGATCAGCGTCAGCCTCGCCGCCTCCTGCACGGTGCCGAAGACGGCGGCTCCCAAGCCTCTGCGAGTTGAAGTGTGGGGAGACTCGTTCGCGGCGCAAGCCGATCCGTACATCAACTTCTATTTCGACCTCGGCCACAAGGCCGACGTGCAAGTGCATGCGTATGGCGCCACGGCCATGTGCGACTGGTTCACCGATATGTGGAACGAGACCAACCCGGCGAACCCCGCAGGCTTCCACCCACAGGTCGTCATCCTTCAATTCTTTGGTGATTCGTTCACCAAATGCATGCAGGTCAAGGGCGTCTCGCTCCAGGGGACTCCGCTCGTGAACAAGTACTCGGCGGACTCGAGATACGCGATCGGGATCTTCTCCAAACGTGGGATTCCCGTCTACTTCATGAGCACACCCTTGTCGATCTATCAGTCGAAGGACTACACCGGCCTTTCGCCCTTGGGCCAGATGTTCTCGCAACTCCCCGCCCGGTTCCCCGCCGGAAATCTGGTGCGCTACATCGACGGCGCAACGCCTCTTGAGCTGAACGGAAAGTTCAGTTACACGTTGCCGTGCCTGCCGTGGGAGACCTGCACCGGCAAATGGGCGAACGGCACCAAAACGGTGGTCGTGCGACAGCCGGATGGCTTTCACTTCTGTCCGGTCAACGAGAAACCCAACGCATTCGGCATCGTTGTCTGCCCGGTGCCCATGCCAGGTGCTTCGAGGTTTGCCCTCACGATGACGGGCACCATTTTCCGCGATTACAAGCTGTAGATCAGCTGCTGCAGACCGGCAAACTGTAAGCGTGGCTGACGAACTGGTGGTGCGCCCCCAGGTCAGCCTTGCGCCAGACGATCTGCAGTGGCGATTCAGCCGGGCGAGCGGCCCGGGTGGTCAGGGCGTCAACACCACGGACAGCCGCGTGCAACTGTCCTACGACCTGGGCCTGCTACCCGAGCCCTACCGGACCAGAGCGAGGACCAACCTCGCGGACCGGGCCGTGGACGATGTGATCACGGTCGTCGCCGCCGAACGTCGCAGCCAGTTTCAGAACCGCGCCGCGGCGACGGCACGCCTGCTGGATGTCCTTCGCGTCGCGACCGCTCCCCCAGCACCGCGTCGACGCCGTACCCGTCCGTCCAAGGGATCGGTGGAACGAAGGCTGTCGACAAAACGTCAGCGCGCCGAGGTCAAACGCCTGCGCCGCCCCGACCCCCCTGGTCAGGAATAGCTGCACCGGCATCCGGCTCGGCTGCCGCCTCAGGACCCGCGCCGTCCGCGTCGGAGTCAGCGTCACCAGGCTGGGGGCCGAACTTCCCGGCTGCGACGCTTTGCTTGAGCCGCTTGAGACTGCCGAACAACGCGAAAAAGATCCCGATCGTCACGGCGATGAGCGCGAGAACGATCAGGAACGCGGTGCCGCCGGGACCAACGTTGTCGGCGAGCAGGATCTGAGGCATCAAGACAACAAGTTAGAGGTCGAACTCAGACGGTGCCAGTCCCACTGCGTGGCAGGCATCCCGGACCGCCTTTTTCTCGGACTCGTCGAAGTCGCCATCTGCGCCGCCGATGATGATCCCGATCTGGATCACAGCGCGTGCCTCGTCCGGCTTCTTCTTGACCTTGCCGATCTCTTGGATCACCGAGACCCTGCCGAAGTCGAAGTCCGCTGTGAGCTTGTCGCAGAACTCGGTGAACTTGGCCTGTAGCTGGTCGGCGGGAAAGTTCTGCAGCACCTCGTTGGTGGCGATCAGCGCCGCGACCTTGCGCCGTTCCTCCGGGTCGATGTTGCCGTCCGCGGCGGCGATCAAAGCGCAGATCGCCATGGATGCGTCACGAAAAGCGCCTGACTTGAGATCGTTCTTCTTGGAGACGAGCGTCGACTGCATCGACGTCGCCTGCTGACGAAGCTGGTTCCAGAGCGCCATCGATCCTCCAGGGAAAGACCTTCTTACAAGGCCAGAGAAGGCCTGAGAAAGTGCTGCCCGGAGGGTAACGGCTGGTTCTGGGGACCGGCTGCGAGCGAAGCCCAGTTACGCGATCCCGGCAAAGAGATCGTCCTCAGGCAGCGGACCTACCTCCACGAGCGAGCTCACGAGCTGGTAATCCTCCGTCGGCCAGGCCTCCTGCTGGATGGACATCGGGACCTGAAACCAGGTGCCGTTCGGGTCGACCTGGGTGGCGTGGGCGAGCAGCGCCCGATCACGCACCGGGAACCATTCGCCGCAGGGAACCTGGGTGGTGATCCGGTCATCGTCGGCCGGACGGTCTTCCCACCGCTCGAGCCACTTCGCGTAGGGAGACTCCAGACCCGCTTTGAGCATTGCATCCTGCAGCGCCAGCACCCGGGCCTTGTGGAAGCCGATCACGTAATAGACCTTCGTGACCTGCCAGGGCGGACCCGCATCCGGGTAGCGCTCCGGATCGGCCGCGGCTTCGATCGCCGCCATGCTCACCTTGTGGGTCTGGATGTGGTCGGGGTGGGGATAGCCGCCGTTCTCGTCGTACGTCACGACCACCTGGGGACGAAACTCCCGAAGGATGGCTACCAGCGGCGCCGCCGCCTCTTCGACCGGCACCAGAGCGAAGCAGCCCTCCGGGAGTGGAGGAAGGGGATCCCCTTCGGGCAGACCGGAGTCCGGGAAGCCGAGCCACTCCTGCTGCACACCAAGAATCTCGCGGGCGCGCTCCATCTCCTCGCGTCGCACTTCGGGCAGGTTGTCGCGAACCTCGGGCCGGTCCATCGCCGGATTGAGTACGGATCCGGCTTCCCCGCCGGTGCACGTGACGACCATGACGTCAGCGCCCTCGGAGATGTAGCGCGCCATAGTGGCCGCTCCCTTGCTTGACTCATCGTCCGGATGGGCATGGACGCACAGGAGCCGGCGGGACGCAGCAGAACGCATACCTCTGATTGTCCCTGACGATCCGATAGTCATGCTTTTGGTGCAGAGTGCCTGCTCTGAGCGGTAAGATCACCGGCTTCGGCCAGCAGGCCAACCCGACTAATGCTCGACACAGGCTCGACACGTGCTCGACAAGGAGCGTCCATGACGACCCAACAGGTGTGGCTGACGCAAGAAGCGTACGACCGGCTGAAGGCCGAGTACGACCGCCTCACCGGTCCCGGTCGCGCCGAAATCACGTCCCGCATCGAGGCCGCTCGCGAGGAAGGCGACCTCAAGGAGAACGGCGGCTATCACGCCGCCAAGGACGAGCAGGGCAAGCAAGAAGCTCGCATCCGCCAGCTCGAGCAGCTCCTTCGCGAGGCCTCCGTCGGCGAGACCCCCGCGGCCGGCGGAAAGGCCGGGCCGGGCATGGTCGTCGAGGTGCGCTTTCCCGGCGACAAGCAGACGACCCGTTTCGTGCTCGGCTCGCGTGAGGACCACTCCACGAACGTCGAGGTCTACTCGCCGCAGTCGCCGCTGGGAAAGGCCGTCACCGGCCTCGGTGACGGCGAGACCGCGCACTACAAGCTGCCCAACGGTAAGGATGCGAGCGTCGAAATCATCTCGGTGGAGCCGTACAAGGGCTGATGCCGCTGCCTGATCGACATCCCCTGCCCGGTCGAGATGTGGTTGTGCAGGTCGGGGGCGTCAGCACCGACCGGCAGCCTCAGCTGCGGATTCACGTCGCCGAACACGGGCGGCCTGCTGGCCACCTGCCGCTATTGATGCTGGCCGAGCCCCCCGCCACCTCCTACCTCTGGCGCGATGTCGCGCGCGATCTCGAGTCCGACCACCGCTCTTTCATGCCCGACCTGCCCGGCTGCGGTTCGAGCGAACGCCCGCAAAGCCGGCGCGGCTACGCCTTGGACGCCCAGGCGGAGACCATGCGCGCGCTGCTCGACGCGCTTGCGGTACCGCGGGCAGCCGTGGTCGCCAGCGGGATGGCCGGGCTGGTCGCCTTGGAGCTCGCCGCCATCGCCCCGTCAAGGGTGGCCGCCCTGATCCTGGTCGGCGCCGTCCTGCACGCCGATTCCTGGCCGACCGCGGGCGTCCTGCCGCTGCTGCCCGTTCCGGCCGGAGAGATTCTGCTCGGACGCATCCAGGGGGCGCGGGGGCGCGCCAAGGTGGCCGCGCTGCTGTCGACGGCCGACGGTCCCGATCTGGACCACTATCTGGAAGCGCTGACCCGACGCGGCGGGACGCGCTCGCTGCTGCGCTGGCTCCGGTCAGTGGATATGGAGCTGGTACGAGGGACGCTGGACCTGGTCTCGGCCGCGCCTCCGCCGACCCTCGTCCTGTGGGGATCAGATGATCGACAACTCTCCCCCGAGTACGGACGACGCGTGGCCGGCGAGCTGAAAGCGTCGTGGGTGCCTATTGCCGACGCGGGCCATCTGCTGGCGCGGGAGCGCCCGGAGCGCGTCGCCGAGGAGATTTCGGCCTTCCTGTCCGGGCTGGCCTAGCTGCAGGCTCAGTCGCCTGACCAGTAGCGATCGCCGGCGTGGATGAGCGCGGCAGCACCGATGATGCCGGCGTCCTGACCGAGCGCGGCTGCCAACACCGGCGTATCGCGGGTGAAATGCAACTGCGCGTGAGCGGCGAACTCGCGGCGCAAAGGACCGAAAAGAAGCTCGCCGGCGCCGGCCAGGCCACCACCGATGACGACCGCGTCGAGCTCGACCAGCGCGACGGCCCCCGCCACGACGCGCCCCACCGCCGAACCGGCTCGGTCGAAGGCTGCCAACGCCACCGGGTCGTTCGAGAGGGCCAGCTCTGCCAACTCGCGGCCATCCCGGGCTGTGCAACCTCGATCGGCCGCCCAGGCGACGATGGCCGGGCCGCGCGCCACGGCCTCCAGACATCCGCGGGCGCCGCAGCCACACAGCGGTCCGTCCGGCTCGGCGATGATGTGACCGATGTGGCCGGCGTTTCCGGTGGCACCGTTGCGCAGGCGCCGGTCCAAAATCAGCCCACCTCCCACTCCGGTGCTGACCACCATGCCGAGCACGTCGCGGTGGCCTCGGGCAGCACCGCGCCAGGTCTCGGCCACGACCAGGCACAGCGCGTCGTTGTGCACCCGAACGACCGCGCCCGGCAGCCGGTCCCGAAGCCACGCTCGAAGCGGGAAGCCGTCGCGCCAGGCAGGAATGTTGAGCGGATTAACGACGCCTTCGGGCCAGCTCATCGGGCCACCGCAGCCGACGCCGACCCCACCTACCTCGATCGGCCCGTCGTCACCGGATAGCACGTCATCAACCAGCGCCGTCAGGGCTGCCGTCGGGTCGTGTCCGGTAGCCACCTGACGGCGCCCCCTGACCCGTCCGTCCGCGTCAACCAGACCGGCAGCCATCTTGGTGCCACCGATATCGATACCCAGCACCTGCCACCCGGGATCGACCGGTGCGGTCACCGGAATGCCAGCAGCGACGCCGTGAATCCGTGCAGCCAGTTTCGCCCCGTCACGGGGCCGATCTCGCCGCCGGCGAAGAGCCCGGCGACCGGCGCCCCACCCAGGCACTCGCGCACCAGTTCGACGTCGGACTCCGCCCGGCCGAACATGCTCGGACCCCTGCCGTTGCAGGAGACGAGTAGGGCACCCTGTGCGTCTTCGGCGACGACCAGCCGCGATCGCAGATCGGCCCGAGCGACCTCGGCGTCCCGCAGCTGGAAGCGCACGGTCCGGCCCACGTCGACCACGTCACCGACGGCCACGGCGCTGCGGCTTTCATCGACACCGATGACGGCGCGGATCAGGTAGTCGCCGATCTCATGTTCGTCGGCGTACTCGTCCATCGCGACTCCGAGCTGCGGACCTCCGCCGAAGCTGAGTTGTTCTTGGGGATCGAGACCGTCCAGGATCGCTCGCAGCTTCTCGAGCGCGGGCACACCTGCCAGTTCCAGCAGGAGGTTGCCTTCGGCGGCGGTCACGACCATCTCGGGTCCGACCGGACGGCAGCCCTGGCTGACGACAACCTCACCGACCGCACCGCCGAGCATCATCCCGACGGCGCCCCGCTCGAACGTGCGGCCGTCCAGATACAGCCGGGTCGAGCCGGCCCCCTGGGGTCCGCCGGCGAGGCCCCCGACGATGGAGACCCCGGGCAGAGCGGATGCCGAACGGTCCACGAAGGACACCACCGGAAAGCTGTACGGATCAGCGAAAAGCAAAGCTGTCGACTCGTCTTCGCGCTGCTCGGGCAGCCCGACGACGGCGAGTCCTTCGCCGCTGCGCATGACCTCGAGGTGAAAGACCCGGATCCGGACGTCGGGCAGGACCGCCGCCCAGGCACTGACCCCGGCCTCACCCAGAACCGCCTGCCCGGAGCCACAGACACCGGCCGCGGAGCACCCGATCACATGGGCCGCGCCGGACAGCTCCTGCGAAAGCGAGCCGATCAACCCAAGGTCTTCGACCGAATCGCCGCTCGCGAAGATCGCCAACAGGTCGGGAGGAGACACCAATTCTTGGATCGCTGCATCGACGGCCTGCCGGGCCGCCGCTCGCATGTCGGGAGCATCTGCCCCGACCGCAGCGAACCCGTCACCAAACCGCCGGGAACCCGTCATCCACCGATGATGGCCCTTTTGATCGCTGGCAGTGGACGGTTCGACTCGCCGTCCCCCTTCCGCCCGATCCTCCCAGGGCGTAAGGGGGATGCGGTGTGCCAGGTCGGGGCGTAGCGTCGATGGAGTGAGTTCAGCGAGCCCAGCGATTGACGCTGCTCCCCTTCCGACCACCCGTAGTGGCCTGCTCTCGAGCGGCCACGTTCACCGTTCCGTCAAGGCCGAGTTGCGCGACAACCTGCTCGAGCGCCTGCAGTCCGGGCAGGAGCGCTTTCCCGGCATCGTCGGATTCGACGACACCGTGCTCCCTCAGATCGAGCGCGCCGTACTGGCAGGCCACGACGTCGTTCTCCTCGGCGAGCGCGGTCAGGGCAAGACGCGCCTGATTCGCACGCTGGTAGGGCTGCTCGACGAGTGGACCCCGGTCGTCTCCGGCTGCGAGATCAACGACCATCCGTACGCCCCGGTCTGCGGCCGCTGTCTGGAGCTCGAAGCCGAGCTGGGTGACGAGCTGCCCGTCAGCTGGAAGCACCGCAGCGAGCGATACGGCGAGAAGCTCGCCACGCCGGACACCAGCGTGGGCGACCTGATCGGCGACATCGACCCGATCAAAGTGGCTGAGGGCCGCACCCTGGGAGACCCGCAGACCGTCCACTACGGACTCGTGCCTCGTACTAACCGGGGCATCTTCAGCATCAACGAGTTGCCTGACCTGGCCGAACGGATCCAGGTCGCGCTGCTCAACGTGCTCGAGGAGCGCGACATCCAGGTGCGTGGCTACGTGCTTCGGCTCCCGCTCGACCTGATCATGATCGCCAGCGCCAATCCCGAGGACTACACCAATCGCGGCCGCATCATCACGCCGCTCAAAGACCGCTTCGGCGCTGAGGTCCGCACCCACTACCCGCTGCGCTTGGACGACGAGCTTGCCCTGATGCGCCAAGAGGCGCTGCTTGCGTGGGACGGGCCCTTCGGACACCCGGTCGTGCCCGAATACCTGATTGAGGTCATCGCCCGGTTCACCCGGGCGGTACGCGAGGCGCCGCAGGTCGACGGCCGCTCGGGCGTCTCGGCCCGGCTCGCCATTGCCGCGACCGAGACCGTTGCAGCGAGTGCCGTTCGGCGGGCTGCGGTGACCGGCGAAGTGCCGCCAGTAGCCCGCGTCGTCGACCTGGCGTCCGTCGTACCGGCGGTGCGCGGCAAGGTCGAGTTCGACGCGCTCGAGGAGGGCCGCGAGGAAGAGGTCCTCGCACACCTGCTGAAGCGGGCGACCGCCGACACGTTCCGCGCCCGGCTGTCAGGCCTTGACCTGTCCGGTTTGCAGGAACGGGTCGAGGCATCGGGGCCGGTGGAGACCGGCGAGCTGATGCCCGGTTCGGCCCTGCTGGCCTCGCTGGGCACGATTCCGGGCCTGGCCGCCCTACTGACCCGGCTCGACGGTGAGGGATCGGAGTCCCCGGGCCTGGCCGCCAGCGCGGTCGAATTCGCAATGGAGGGCCTGCACCTGCATCGCCGCTTGGCCAAGGAGGAGCTGCCCGGCCGGACGGTCTACGGGTGAGCACCCCGAGCAGCGGGGCTTACCGGTACGGACCCTGGGACGGCGGACCCGATCCGCTCGCGGCCCCGTTCGACGCCGCGGCGGCACTCGACGAGATGGGCGAATCGGTCCTCGAGGGTTCAACCCCACGGGAGGCGTTGGAGGCTTTGCTGCGTCGCGGCGCGCAGGGCCGGCGCGGTCTGGATGACCTGCGCCGCCAGATCGAGAAGCGACGGCGTGAGGCCCGCGAGCGTGGACGTTTGGACGGCACCCTCGAGCAGGTGCGCGAGCTTCTGGACAAAGCTCTGGAGCAGGAGAAGACCGCCCTGTTCCCCGACCCCTCCGACGACGCGCGGCTGCGGGAAGCCGAGCTCGACACGCTTCCCAACGACCCGGCGCGTGCCGTTCGGGCGCTGTCGGAATACGACTGGAAGTCGCCCGAGGCCCGGGAGACCTTCGAACAGATCCAGGATCTGCTACGCCGCGAGGTGCTCGACAGCCAGTTCAAGGGGATGAAGCAGGCGCTGGAAAATGCCTCTCCGGAAGACATGGCCCGGGTCAAAGACATGCTCGCCGATCTGAATTCGATGCTCGAGGCCGACGCCCGCGGCGAAGACACCGATCAGATGTTCAAAGACTTCATGGACAACCACGGCGACTTCTTCCCGGAAAATCCGCAGAGCCTGGAAGAGCTGACCGACGCACTCGCCCGCCGCGCGGCAGCTGCCGCCAAGCTGATGCGCAGCCTGTCGCCCGAGCAGCGCCAGGAGCTGGCTGACCTGATGGCGACGGCGATGGAAGACCTGGGCCTGCAGGCAGAGATGTCACGTCTGCAGTCGGCGTTGCAGTCGGCCCGGCCCGACCTCGACTGGGGTCAGGGGCGGCGCTCACGCGGTGAGCGGATGTCGGGCGACCAGCCGCTCGGCCTGGGCGAGGCGACCGATGCCCTCGAGGAACTGGCGGAGCTGGACGAGCTGGCTGCCGCCCTTCGCCAGGACTATCCCGGGGCGTCACTGGAAGACGTCGATCCGGAGGCGGTGTCCAGCGCGCTGGGTCGGCAGGCTGTCGACGACTTGCGGGCGCTGCAGACCCTGGAGCGCGAGCTTGAGCGGCAGGGCTACCTCTCGCGTAAAGGCGGCAAGCTCGAACTCACCCCCAAGGCGGTTCGACGCCTCGGGGCCGCGGCCCTGACCAAGGTGTTCAAGCAGCTCGACGCGCGCGGTCGAGGCGGCCATGACGTACGCGATGCCGGAGCCGCCGGAGAGGCGACCGGCGCCAGCCGGGAGTGGCGATTCGGCGACGAGCAGCCGCTGGATGTCGTCCGCACGGTGCGCAACGCCCTGATCCGGCGGGCCGGCGACCCTGGCGAGGCCCGCAGTGAGCGGGTGACGCTGGCGGCATCGGACTTTGAGGTGCTCGAGACCGAGCGTCGTACCAGCGCTGCGGTCTGCTTGCTGGTCGACCTCTCGTACTCGATGGCACTGCGCGGAACCTGGGGAATTGCGAAGTCGACCGCCCTCGCCCTGCACAGCCTGATCTCGACGAAGTTCCCGCAGGATGCGCTGCATGTCATCGGTTTCTCCGACTACGCCCGCCAGCTGCAGCCCACCGAGCTCGCCGGCTTGGACAGCGAGATGGTGCAGGGCACCAACCTTCAGCACGCCCTGCACCTGGCGGGTCGTCAACTCGCGAAATACCCGGACTCGGAGCCGGTCGTGCTTGTCGTGACAGACGGGGAGCCGACAGCTCATTTGCTACGCGACGGGACGCCCTGGTTCCACTGGCCTGCCCTACCGGAGACCCTCGAACTCACCCTGGCCGAGGTCGACAAGCTGACTCGTCGCGGGGCGACGATCAACGTCTTCATGCTCGATGACGAGCCGCGGCTGGTCGAATTCGTCGACGAGGTCGCGCGGCGCAACGGAGGCCGCGTCTTCTCACCGAGCTCGGGCGATCTCGGCTCTTACGTCGTCAAGGACTACCTCACGGCCCGGCGGGGACGCACCGGCACGCTAGGCCCTCCTGCCCGATTCAGGCGGCCTTGCTGCTGTTCTCGCCGCGCGACACGACGTCGTCCAAGCGATCCAGAAATCGCGGCCAGACCTCGCGCGGCAGGTCGTGGCCCATCCCCTCGACCTCAAGCAGTTCGGCGCCTTGAATGGCCGCGGCCGTGGCCCAACCTCCCGAGACGTTGACCAGGGGGTCAGCTGTGCCGTGGACAACGAGGGTGGGGATGCGTACCTGCGAAAGGCTCGGAGTCCGATCCCCACTGGCCAGGATCGCCGCCACCTGGCGAACGCTCGCCCCCGGGTCGTGGCCGCGATCCCAGGACTGCCCGGCGCGGCGGCGAATGTGGTCGTGGTCGATCGGGAAGTCGGTGGAACCGATGACTGTGGAGGACTCGACGGAGCTGGCGATGTAGTCCTCGCGAGTAAGCGCAGGCGGCGAAATCAGGGTGGCGAGGGCGGCGTCGGTCGGCTGGCCGACTCCATCAGCACCGGTGGTCGCCATCACCGTCGTCAAGCTGCGCAGCCGATGCGGGTGTCGGATCGCCAACGTCTGCACGACCATTCCGCCCATGCTCACGCCCAGCACGTGAGCGGTGGGCCAGCCGAGCACGTCGAGCAGCCCGGCGGTGTCATCTGCGAGGTCCATCAGCGTGTAGACGGCCGACGAGGCATCCCGGGCGAGCAGCTGTCCGATGTCCGGCGAGCCGAGAAAGTGACTCGACTTACCGGCGTCACGATTGTCGAAGATCGTTGGCTGGTATCCGCGGGCGACGAGCTCCGCCAGCAGATCGGGGTGCCACCCGACCAGCTGCTGTCCCAACCCGTGAACCATCAGCAGCGGCACTCCGCCCGGGTCACCCAACGTCTCGTACGCGATCTCGACGTCCGCACCTTCAACGCTGCGAACTATGGCCGTTGGCATGTCTTGAACCTATGAGACGCCGCCGACCGCTGCTACGCCAGGATGGCGCTGTGGGTGTGACGTTGGTCGAGCAGGTTCGGCCCGAGATCACGTTTGGGCTCCGCCAGCAGGTCCTTCGCCCCGGCCGGCCTGCGGAGGAAGCCTTCTTTCCCGGGGATCGGGATCGTTCGAGTGGGCACTTCGCCGCTTACGTGGACCATCGCGTCGTGGGCGTCGCGTCGGTGCTGGCGGAGCCGGAGACTCCGGGACCTGGAGTGTGGCGCCTCCGCGGGATGGCCGTGGACCCCGACCACCAGGGCGTCGGGGTGGGCACCTCTCTGTTGGCCCGGGTCCGGGACTTTGTCCACCGGTCGGGAGGCGGGCTCATCTGGTGCAACGCCCGCGTCTCAGCCCAGGGTTTCTACGTCGCCGCGGGCTTCGTAGCGGTGGGCGAACCGTGGGAGGAGCCTGGGATCGGACTGCACGTCCGCATGCACGAGCGGTAGCGGGTCAGCGGTCGAGGCTCGTACAGACACAGACCCTGTTTCCTTCGGGATCCGCTAGGACGACGAATGCAGGTGCGTTGTCGGCGTCGACCACGCGGCCACCCGCAGCAACGGCAATCTCGATGCGCTCCTGCGCGGTGTCGGGCGGCACCCACAAGTCGATGTGGAACCGCTGCCGGGGGGTCTCGTGCGGGTCGGTGGGCTGGAACCAGAGCAGGGGGACCCGCTGGCGGGGGTCGATGACGTCATCGTTCTTGAGCGAGTCGGGACTTGCGGTGAGCAGTGCCGCCCAGAAAGGCCCGACGGCTGCCAGGTCAGCGGTGTCGAGCGCAAGTTCGAGCTGGCTCAAGGCGCCGGGGTCTGCACGGATGCCTTGCTGGCCGGCGATCTCGCTGATGGCCCGGGCGAGCTCGATGTCCTGCTGCGAAACCTCCGAGATCTCGTGGCTGACGAGCTTCACATCCACGAACGGGCTGGTCAGCGTGAGGTCCGGGTGATGGTGAGCGCGCTCGGCAACCTCACCGACAGCGGTGACGAATCTCAGGCCGCTGGCGAAATCCGCGGTCAGGAAGCGCGCCTGAAGTGACTGCGCCAGCTTGCGCCAGTCGTCGAGCCCGGCGTCGACGATCTGCTCGATCGTTGCCGGCTTCATCCGGATGTCACAGCCTTGAGCTCAGCGATCGACTCGCGGATGAGTACCGGGAAGTCTCGCTGGTTGGTTTCGACGATCCAGCGCTCGAACGCGATCCTGAAGACGGCGATCCCGGCCTCGGCCGCGAGGCTCGCGGCCGGCTCTTTGATCCCGCGGATGCGTAGTGCCTCGGCCATGGCCGAAGCGAGGGAGGCGAGCTTGATCAGCTCGCGCTCTTGAAGCTCCGTATTCGCAGCGATGATGCTTTGGCGGACCTGGGCACCTTCGCGGCGCTCCTGCAGCAAGCCGCCCGCTGCTTCGACGGCTGCCGCTATTGCCTCGAACGCAGACACCGAGACCGGAGCCTCGGCGACGGTGTCCACCAGGAGTTCGCGCAACGAGGCCGCGCCCCAGAACAGCACCTCGCGCTTGTCAGCGAAGTGCCGAAAGAACGTTCGCTCGGTGAGTCCGGCCCGCTGGGCGATCTGCGCGACCGTCGTCTGCTCGAAACCACGCTCGACGTAGAGCTCCATCGCCGCCTGTTCGAGTCGGCCGCGCGCATTCGGTTCCCAGCGGCCCATGCCGTGATCATAGGCGATGACAGTGGCTGACAACGTCTTCCGGCAGCACGTGGGTCCGACAAAATCGGGCTACTTTCTGACGTGCTTGTGGATAACTTTGATGCCGATTTAGGGCGTTTAGCTGCTGTTTTGCGCGTAGGATAGTACACATGTTCGATTCGGAGTTCGGGGTGAAGGTGGCGCAGTTCCACGCCCTCGGCGCCGAACTCGCCGCCGCCGTCAACACCGAAATCTCCGGCGCTCAGGCCGTTGAACTCCTGCCCGAAATCCTCGCCGGGGTACGTCAGGGCGAGTTGGCCACCGTCCGGCTGATTGAACGGGCCGACCGTTCCGGGGAGTACCGCATCGACGGTGCCGCTTCCGTCACCGCCTTCGTGCGGCGGACGGCGAATGAGAACAACGGGTGGGCCAGCCGCCGGATCCACGTCGGCCGGGCCTTAGCCGACGCACTACCCGCCACGTTGAAAGCGTTCGAAGCCGGAGAACTGGGTTTGGAACATGCGGCGGTGATCGACGCCGCCACCAAAAAGCTGCTCGACACCGACCTCATCGCCGCCCTCGATATCCACCTGGCCTATCTGGCGGCGATCATGACCCCCAAAGAACTCGCCGCCGCCGCTGAAGACCTGCGATCCCAAGCCGTCCCCGAAGAGTCGGCCAAAGAAACAGCGAAGAAACGGGCCGCTCAAACCCTGCACCTGTCCCAAACCATGGACGGCCTCTGGCGCATCGACGGCTACCTCGACCCCGAAGCCGGACTCATCGTCTCGACCGCCATCGCCGCATTCCTCCGCAAGGCCGTCCCCGGCGAAGACCTGCTCACCGAAGCCGTCGGCCGCCGCCGCGCCGACGCCCTCGTCGACGTCTGCCGCCAAGGCCTCACCCACCACCAAACCTGCGACTCGCCCGGCCTGTCGCGGCACACCATCGTCATCGGCCTCACCCACCAACAACTCCTCGACGGGCTCGGCACCGCAGGCATCACCGGCGGCAGCAACCTGCCCGCTGCCACCGCCCGCCGGATGGCCTGCGACGCCAACATCATCCCCGCCGTCTACGGCGGCGACTCCGAACTCCTCGACTACGGCCGCGCCAGACGCACCGTCTCCGCCGGCCTGCACCGCATCCTCAACACCCGCGACGGCGGCTGCATCTTCACCGCCTGCGACCGGCCCCCCTCCAGCTGCGAAACCCACCACGTCAAACCCTGGCAACAAGGCGGCAACACCGAAGCCAGCCTCCTCGCCCTCCTCTGCACCTTTCACCACCACCTAGTACACGAAGGCGGCTGGACCATGACCATCGGCACCGACAAACACCACACCCCCTGGTTCCACCCACCCGACGACAGACCACCCCAACCCGGACAACGCCGAGGACTCCACCACCGCAACCACCCCCAGAGAACATGAGGGCGTCAGGCGAGTGCCTGCTCCAGATCGGAGACGAGATCGGCCGCGTCTTCAATGCCGACGGACAGGCGCACCAAATCCGACGGCACTTCCAGAGGGCTGCCCGCGACGCTGGCGTGAGTCATACGTCCGGGGTGCTCGACCAACGACTCGACTCCTCCCAGCGATTCGGCAAGCGTGAAGAGGCGGGTCCGGCGGCAGACCTCCAGCGCTGCCTCCTCTCCCCCGCGGAGTTGGAAGGAGACCATCCCGCCGAAGTCGCGCATCTGACGGGACGCGACGGCGTGGCCCGGATCGTCCGGGAGTCCCGGGTAGCGGACCCGGCTGACAGCGGGGTGGCCGAGCAACAGGTCGACGACGGCGCGGGCATTGGCACAGTGGCGATCCATCCGCACCGCCAAAGTCTTGATCCCCCGCAGGGTCAGCCAGGCGTCGAAGGGTCCAGCGACGGCCCCGGCGGCGTTCTGCAGAAAGCGCAGCTGCTCGCCGAGTTCGGGGTCGGCCACTACCAGGGCGCCGCCGATGACGTCGCTGTGACCCCCGAGGTACTTCGTCGTGCTGTGGACGACGGCACCGGCTCCGAGGGCGAGGGGCTGCTGGAGGTAGGGAGAGGCGAAGGTGTTGTCGACGACCAGTAACGAATTCGACTCCTCGGCCAGCGTGGCCAGCCCGGCGATATCTGCGATTCCCAGCAGCGGGTTGGTGGGAGTCTCACACCACAGTGCGCGGGTGACGCCGGGTCGGATGGCCGCGCTTACCGCAGCAAGGTCATGCATGGGGACCGGCGTGAATTCCACCCCCCAGTCGGCCAGCACCCGGGCAAAGAGGCGGTACGTGCCGCCGTAGGCGTCATTGGGGATCACGACGTGGCTGCCGGGTACGCAGACCGTGCGTAGCAGGACGTCTTCGGCGGCGAGCCCGGAGGCGAATGCCAGCCCGGTGCTGCCGCCTTCCAGGCTGGCGAGGCACTCCTCGAGCGCGGTTCGGGTGGGGTTGGCAGAACGGCTGTATTCATAGCCCGCACGCAGCCCACCGACCCCGTCCTGGGCGTACGTGCTCGTCGCGTAGATCGGCACGACCACAGAGCCGGTCGTCGGGTCCGGATCCTGCCCGGCGTGGATCGCGCGGGTCGCGAACCCGGCTTCTTGGAAGGAGTCCTGCGCATCGTTCGCCACGCTGGCGACCCTAGTGACGGCCCGTCGGCTAGTCGTGCCCCGTTTTGTCGCTCGTCTCCTTTAGCCTCGGGTCCGTGGTGTTCCCCACGATTCAATTCGCGGCGTTCTTCGTCGTCGTTTTGACGTTGTCGTGGTTGTTCATGCCACACCCGCGGCTCTGGAAGCCGTTCATCATCGCCGCGTCGTATTTCTTCTACGGCTACGCTGACCTGCGCTTTACGCTCCTGCTCGCCGCCGTCACCATCATCAACCAAGCGGCGGCGCTGGCGCTTGGGCGCTGGCGTGACAAACGAATTCTCATCGCCGCAATTGTTGCCGATCTTGGTCTGCTCGGCTGGTTCAAGTACTACAGCTTCTTCACTCTTCAGGTTGACCACGCACTCAAGAACGTCGGCTTCGGCATGCCCTTGCCGCTGCTGCAGGTCGCACTTCCGGTCGGCATCAGCTTCTACACGTTCCAGGCCATCTCCTACGTGACGGACGTCTATCGAGGCACGATCAAGCCGGTCCGAAGCATCGACTTCGCCGTCTACCAGTCGTTCTTCCCGCATCTCATTGCCGGGCCGATCGTGCGGGCCAGTGAGTTCGTGCCGCAGCTGGCGACGCCGCGCGACCCTCGCAAGGTTGAAGCCACGCGCGCCTTCTTCCTCATCGGCGGCGGTCTGATCAAGAAGGTCGTGATCGCTGACCTGCTGGCCACCCGGCTGGTCGACCCCGTCTTCAACTCTCCAGGGCAGCACTCCGCCCAGGAGACCCTGGTCGCGATCTACGGCTACTCCGTGCAGATCTACTGCGACTTCTCGGCCTATACGGAGATGGCGATCGGGTCTGGCGCTGCTGCTCGGCTTCCGCTTCCCGGACAACTTCAACCGGCCCTACTCCGCGGTCAGCCTGCAGGACTTCTGGCGCCGCTGGCACATGACGCTTTCGCGCTGGCTGCGCGACTACCTCTACATCTCACTCGGTGGCAACCGCAAAGGTGTCCACAAGACCTACCGCAACCTGTTCCTCACCATGTTGCTCGGCGGACTCTGGCATGGCGCGGCTTGGACTTTCGTGATCTGGGGCGCCATCCACGGCACCGGCCTCTGCGTTGAACGCTGGTGGGGAGAGCGACGCAAAGTCGTGTCGATTCCCGATGCCCCGACAGGCGGCGGATCCGGCGGTGGCAGCGCTGTACTGACGGCGACCCACACCACGACGCCGGTCCGACAGCTCGCCCCGGCGCCCAACCGGCTGCCCACCTTCGTCCATGTCCTGATCACGTTCAACATCGTCACGTTCGCCTGGGTCTTCTTCCGGGCGTCCAGCGTCGCCAACGCCATGGCGGTCTTCGGCCGGCTCTTCAGCGGGCTGGGCCCGTCTCCTCTGGTGACGGTTCCGGTGCTGTTGGCCATCTTCGCGGGGCTGGCCGTGCAGTTCGTGCCAGCAGGCTTCTGGCCGTCGGTGCAGGTCCGCTTCGCAGCGTTGAGTCTGGCCTGGCAGGCCGTGCTCTACGGATCGCTGCTGGTGGTCTGCTTTGCCATCGTGGGCGAGCAAGGCGTCGCCCCCTTCATTTACTTCAGATTCTGATGACTGACCTGAGACCGGCGCCGACGTCACGCTCGCGCATGCGCGACACTGGCCCGAGCATGGATTCCGGCCCCGATAAGAGTTCGAGCGCCAGCCAGCAGCCGCGCCCGGAGCCCGAGAGCGGTCAGCCCCCCAGCCAGCGTCGGAAGCGGCCAATCGCGGTGCCGCGGACGCTGCCGGCGGGTCATGCCATTCTCATCGCCGTCGGAGCGCTGCTCTTCGCGATGATCTTCAATAGCCACGCGATGGTGCACGCCGGTGAGGGAATGACAGCCGGCACCACGCGCAATCTGGTGCTGGACGTCGCCAAGCCGGTCGACAGGTTCTCGCACACGCTCTACCTTGACCGGCCCCGCAAGTGGCTCGACTCGCTCTTTGGGCATACCCAGGCGCCCACCGGTCCCTCGGCCCTTTCCCAGCTCCCGGCGCAGGCCGACAACCGTCCGCTCGGAAGCGCCGCCGCTCCTAAGAGCGCGCCCGCTACCCCCTCGGCCGGCCCGAAGGCGTCTGCGTCGCCGCTGCCGTCGAAGCCGAAGGTCGTGCCGTTGCGGGTCCCCACCAAGGCCGACCCGCTCAAGCTGCTCATCGCGGGCGACTCGATGACCGAATTCCTCGGCCCCGACCTGATCAACCAGGGCTCGGTCGCCGGCAAGCTCAAGGGCGATACCGAGACCAAGTACGGCACCGGCCTGGTGCGGCCCGACTTCTTCGACTGGTCGCTCTACGCCCAGCAGCTGGTGGCCCAGCAGAACCCGGACGCCGTCGTGGTGATGATGGGCGGAAACGACGGCCAGGGCATCACGCTGGCCAATGGCCAGGTCCTGCCGGACGGCACGGAAGCGTGGGCGAAGGAATACCGGCGGCGGGTCGAGGTCGTCATGCGGATCTTCTCCGGCAATGGCAAGCGCCGCGTCTACTGGATCCCGATGCCGATCCCGCGCAGCCCCAAGCTCGCCGTCGATTACCACCTGATGGACCTGGCGGTGGCGGATGCTGCCGCCGTCGTGCCGGGCGTCACCGACATCAACCTCGTCGATCGGCTGTCCAATCACGGCCAGTACTCCGACTACCTACCCGGGCTCAACGGCCAGACGATCCTGGCGCGTACCCAGGACGGCATCCACCTGAGTACCGACGGCGCAAACCTGGCGGCGGCTCTGGTGCTGCGAGTGCTGAACAAGGACTGGCATCTGACGACCTGACCCGCCGGCGGGTCAGGTCGTCGGTCAGGTGGTGTCGGGTCAGGTGGTGTCGTGGCCGTGCGCCTGGTTAGCCAGAAAGCCCAGTACGTCAGAGCGTGTGACGATCCCCAGCGGCCGGCCGCCGTCGTGCACGAGCACGGCGGCGGCGCCTTCGAGCACTGGCATCACTGCCGACACCGGTTCGCCGACTCCGGCCGTCGGCAGCGGCGGCGAGAGGTACTCGGAGATCGGCGCGTCCAACGCGGCACGGTCACGAAAGACCGCGTCCAGCAATTCGCGTTCGGCGACGGCACCGACGACCTCGGCCGCCATCACCGGCGGCTCTTCCTTGACCACCGGAAGCTGGGAGACGCCGTACTCGCGCAGTACGGCGATGGCGGCGCCGACCGTCTCATCGGGATGCATGTGAACCAGGTCCGGAAGCTGGTCGCCCTTACGGGCCAGCACGTCTCCGAGCGTCGCCTCGTCTCCGGCGCCGGTCAGGAAGCCGTAGCGGGTCATCCAGTCGTCATTGAAGATCTTCGACAGATACCCGCGGCCGGAATCGGGCAGCAGCACGACGACCATGCCGTCGGCGGGCATCTTGGCCGCCACCCGCAACGCCGCGACGGTGGCCAGCCCGCAGGAGCCACCCACCAGCAGCGCCTCTTCGCGGGCCAGCCGGCGGGTCATCACGAACGACTCGCGGTCGCTGACCGCCTCCACCCAGTCCGGCACCTTCGGGTCGTAGGTCGAGGGCCAGATGTCTTCACCGACCCCCTCCACCAGATAGGGGCGTCCTGTCCCGCCGGAATACACCGAACCCTCCGGATCCGCCCCGACGACGGTCACCCGCCCGTCGCTGACCTCTTTGAGGTAGCGGCCGGTGCCGCTGATCGTGCCTCCGGTACCGACCCCGGCGACGAACGCGGTGATCCGGCCACCGGTCTGCTTCCACAATTCGGGGCCGGTCCCGCGGTAATGGGCCAACGGATTGGCCGGGTTCGAGTACTGGTCGGGGCTCCAGGCGCCGGGCGTAGTGGCGACCCGTTGGCGCGCGACCTCGTAGTAGGAGCGCGGGTCATCCGGTGCCACGGCCGTCGGACACACCACGACCTCGGCGCCGTAGGCCTTGAGCACGTCGATCTTCTCGACGCTGATCTTGTCGGGCATCGTGAAGACGCATTTGTAGCCCCGTTGCGCGGCGACGATGGCCAATCCCACACCGGTGTTACCGCTCGTCGGCTCGACAATGGTGCCGCCGGGACCAAGCAACCCGGCCTCCTCGGCTGCCTCCACCATGATCAGCGCGATTCGGTCTTTTACCGAGCCACCTGGGTTGAGGTATTCGAGTTTCGCGTACACCGGGCAAGCGATCCCCTCGGTAACCTTGCGTAGGCGCACGAGGGGGGTGTCACCCACCAGGTCCGCCAGCGTTTCGACAATGACCGCCACGAGGATCCACCTCCGTTGCCCGCTCGTTCAGCGAGTGATGGGCGAGTGCCTGCGAGCGTACGAGGCCTCGATTACCTGGAAAATTCCTGAGAGTCCCAGCTCGCCCTCTTTACACCTTGTCTGCCGAACTCAGACGCCGATTGGATCGTGATGAGCGCCCTGGACCTGCGGCTGCTTGGCCGCCTGGGAGGTGCCGGCCTGCTGGCCGGCGCCGTGGCGCTCTTTGCCTTCATGGCCCTGCCTCATTGGGGGACCCCCGGTTCGGGCCTCACCGTGGCCGTCGCAGTGGCCACGGCCATCGGCGGCATCGTCGCGTTGCGCGCCCGCTGGAGTGAAGACGCCACCCGCGGCGGCATGTTGCTGGCTGCTGGTGCCTACATCGCGCTGGGAGTTTCCGGCCTTGCGGGCGGCAGTCAGGCCGCGTACGGGCCGCTTTTCGTCGTCGTGGCGGCCTGGTGCGGACTCGCCCTTGGGCCGATGTACACCCTCAAACTCGCACCCCTCGCACTTCTTTGCGACACCCTCCCGGCCTTACTGGGCCGGCCCGGGACGGCCTTGGTGGGATTCGGCGCCATCGTCGTGGCCACCGTCACCGGGGAGATTTTCGCCCGCCTCGCCGATCGGGTACGTCGCGACGCCCGCCGCGATGCGCATCGCACCAAGGCTCTCGAGCGGCTCACCGCAGGCCAGCTCCAGCTGGCTCGCGCGACCGACCCCACCGAAGCCGCCAAGATCGCCGCCGCCGTAGCGCTCGACATCCTCGACGCAGGGCAGACGGCGGTGCTGCTCGAGCGCGACGGCGAGCAGGTGCTGCTCGCCGGCTCCCAGCCAGAGCAAGCCCATGACAAAACCGACGGAACCGACGGAGCTATCACCACCGGCGCGACCGGCGGACCTTTCGAGGTGCCGCTCAACGGCCGCGAAGGCACCGGCGTTCGTGGTCTGCTGACGGCGCACCCGAAGGAAGGCGAACGGCTCGACCCGTTCGGCCAGGCACTCGCCGCCAGCCTTGTCGCGGCCACCTGTGCCGCGCTGGAAAGCATCGCGCTAACCGGACGGCTGCGCGTACGCGCCGAAGTCGATCCCCTCACCGGGCTCGGCAACCGTCGGCGCCTGGACACCGCCCTGGCCCGCCTGCAGGCCGGCGATGTGGTCATCGTGCTCGACCTCGACAACTTCAAGAACGTTAACGACGCGCTCGGCCATGACATGGGTGATGAGGTGCTGCGCTCGTTCGGCGCGCACCTTTCTGCCCTCACCCGCGCCGGCGAACTGGCGATCCGCACGGGCGGCGAGGAATTCGTGCTGATCGCCGAGGGTGGCCCCGAGGCGCGCGGCGCGGCGGCGCTCCTGGGCCGGCTGTCGGCGGACTGGTGGCGCCAGTCGCCGCTCACCACCTTCAGCGCCGGAGCCGCGATCCACACCGGCGGCGATCCGGCACTCACCATGAAACGGGCCGACCAGGCCCTGTACGAGGCGAAACGGCGCGGACGGGCAGCCGGCTGGCTGCTCGCCGATCCCCCTGACCGCGCCGACTCGATCGGCGTTGACGCCACCGACCCGACTGCTGGGATGGCCGGCGGGCGGCTGATTCCCTTTCCGGGCGCACCTTTCCGCCGGGCGGAAAAGTTGGCGGACATCATCCTGCCGCAGGGATTCGTGGCGGCCGTCCCGCTGCCGGGCGACGACCGTTCCTCCGTCGCCGGCTGAGCCACGAGCCGGCCAGCAACCACTCGAACGCGCGCTCCGAGCCGCGTAGGCTGCCGTCAGGAACGCATACCTACCCGCCAGTAGGTTTCCGACTGCGGAGGAGTACTCATGCCCGAGGCCGTCATTGTCGCCACCGCCCGCTCCCCCATCGGACGGGCGTTCAAGGGTTCGCTGAAGGACCTGCGCCCGGACGATCTCACCGCCACGGTTATCCGCGCTGCGCTGGACAAAGTGCCCCAGCTCGACCCCAACGACATCAATGACCTGCTGCTTGGCTGCGGTCTCCCCGGCGGCGAGCAGGGCTTCAACATGGCGCGCGTCGTCGCCGTGCTGCTCGGCTATGACTCGATCCCGGGCGCGACGGTCACCCGCTACTGCTCCTCGTCCCTGATGACGACTCGGATGGCGATGCACGCGATCAAGGCGGGCGAGGGCGATGTCTTCATCTCCGCCGGAGTCGAGCAGGTCAGCCGCTACGCCAAGGGCAGCAGCGATTCCCTTCCTGACACCATGAACCCGCTGTTCGCCGACGCGGCGAGCGTGAGCGACAGCTTCGCCGCGGGCGGCAAGACCTGGGCCGACCCACGCGATTCGGGTGCGCTGCCGGACGTGTACATCGCGATGGGCCAGACGGCCGAGAACGTCGCCCAGCTCAAGGGCATCTCGCGCGCGGAGCAGGACGAGTTCGGCGTCCGCTCGCAGAACCTGGCCGAGAAGGCGATCGCCGACGGCTTCTGGGAGCGCGAGATCACGCCGATCACGCTTCCGGACGGCACCGTCGTCAGCAAGGACGATGGTCCCCGCTCCGGTGTCACCCTCGAGGGCATCTCCGCACTCAAGCCGGTCTTTCGCCCTGACGGCACCGTCACCGCCGGAAACTGCTGCCCGTTGAACGACGGCGCGGCGGCAGTGATCATCATGAGCGACACCAAGGCCCGCGAGCTGGGTTTGACCCCGCTGGCGCGCATCGTCAGCACCGGCGTCAGCGGCCTGTCCCCCGAGCTGATGGGCCTCGGTCCGATCGAAGCTTCCCGCCGGGCGCTCAAGCTCGCCGGTATGACCATCGGCGACATCGATCTGGTGGAGATCAATGAGGCGTTCGCCGCCCAGGTGATCCCCAGCTACCAGGAGCTCGGGATCGACATCGACCGGCTCAATGTCCACGGCGGTGCCATCGCGGTGGGACATCCGTTCGGCATGACCGGCGCCCGGATCACCGGCACGCTGCTCAACGGCCTGACCACGCGGGATGCGACGTTCGGCCTCGAGACCATGTGTGTGGGTGGCGGCCAGGGCATGGCGATGATCCTGGAGCGCCTCTCCTAAACGGACAGGCCCGCGCCAAGCAGCTCACATCACAAGCTGAAGATCTCTCCACTGACTTGTTCGATGGCCTCCACGGCGGCGTCGGCACTCGTGTCCGCTGATTCGCCGCCGGGCGCATGCAGGATTTCCCGGGCGACGACGACGACCTGGTCGGCGATGGCGTGGGGGGCCAGCCGCTCGGGGACGACTGACGGCGCGCCATTTCCCGCCGCTCGGCCCAAGGTTGCCAGGGTGAGCACCAGGTCGTAGACGATGTCGGCCCGGGGACGGCCGTTGCGGGCCTCGCCCTGCCAGCGGGCATTCGACCAGCGCCGTACCCGCGCGTCGAACCGCTCCAGGTCATGAGCCAGCCGGCGGACGGATCGACTGTCAGGTGTCCCAGCTGCCACCCGCTCATCCTCGGGCATCGGTGCTCCTGGTGTGTTGGGCCATCAGAGGGGTTGTCTCCAGCGACCGAGTGCGACACGCTGTCCGGATGTACCGCTGATGTTCAGCCACAGGAGGCGCGCATGTCCGTTCACCACTCGGAGCAGACCCACCAGACCCTGATATCGCGCATGCCCGACGTGACCGGACAAAGCATCTCCCATTGGCTCGGCTGCCTGGATTGCGGCCCAGGGCTCCTGCGGTTCGAAGAGCGGGTGAGCTGGCTTCGCGACGAGCACAGCATTCCGCATGGCTACGCGTCCGCCATCGTGCACGAGGCGGACCTGCGGCGCGGCGCGCTGCGGACGCTCTAGACCTCGCGACAGCAAGAGCTGGATCGGCTGCGATGGAACTCGACGCTGCGCGCGACTACGTCCGCCAGCATCATCAGGCGGTGTTGGCGACGCTGCGCCCGGACGGAAGTCCTCAGCTCACGCCGGTGACGGCGAGCATCGACGACCTCGGGCGGCTGGTCGTGAGCACCCGCGAGACGGCATACAAGGTCCACAACGTGCGCCGTAACGGCCGGGCGTGGCTCTGCATGCTGCCGGATGGTTTCTACGGCGAGTGGATCTACGTCGAGGGTGACGCGTCGATCGAATCGCTGCCCGACGCGATGGACGGCTTGATCGCGTACTACCGCAGTATCTCGGGCGAGCATCCTGACTGGGACGACTACCGGCAAGCCATGATCCGTGACCAGCGATGCCTGATACGGCTGGAGCTCACCAGAGCCGGGCCCGACAAGCACGGGTAGTTCAGGCCACCGCAGCATCCTCGTGACGGCTGGCCTTGGGCTGGGCTGCCGACACGTCCAGCGCCACTAGCTGCTCCATCAATCCGGAAGCAATGCGAAGGATCTCAACCTCTGCTTCGGTCAGCGCGCCGAGCGCTACCTGCAGCCAGGCATCGCGATCCGTCATGTCACGAAACAGGGCCTGGCGACCCGCTTCGCTGAGGCTCAGTACCGACTCGCGTCGATCCTGCTCACCCGGCCGGCGCGTGATCAGGCCGGCGAGCTGAAGCTCGTTGAAAGTCCTGGTCAGCGACTGTGGCTGCTGGTGGGCAGCGGCGGCGACAGCTCCGGCTGTGCTCGGTCCGTGGCGATGCAAATGGGCCAGCACGGTGACTTTGTTGCCCGACATCGCACCAGCCGGGCGCTCAGCGCGCAGCCGGCTCGACAGCCTGGTGACCGCTCGCCGAATCGAGGCCGGACGGTCAGCAGGAGACTCGCGATCTTGCTCCACATTCGTTACGCTATCACTTACTAGTTGGCAGGCAAGAGTCCCGCCCCAGGCATCACGTGTGGGCTGAGGCTGGAGACAAAGGGGGCGCAATATCGGCTCGGGCATCGCGCGGTGGCTCGGCTCACCGGAGCGGCGGCAGGCGTTTCACGCCACCGTCGTGACGATGGCGGCCGTACTGGCGACGTTTGCCACAGCGCTGCTGATCGAGCACGTGGCGCATCTGCACACGGACGTCGTCATCCTCGCCGTCGTCCTGGCGATGACGCTCGGCCGCCGCGCCCGTGCCCATTCCGGCCGGTCCAGGATCAGCTCGCTGGTGCTGCTGCCCGTGGTGGCCGTCCTGGCCATGGAGGTAGGGACCCTCATGACGCGGCACGCCACCCTCGGCGACGCGCTGTTTGTCGCGGCGGTCAGCGCGGGGATCTGGCTACGCCGGTTCGGCCCGGCGTACGCCCGTGCCGGGACCCTGCTCACCCTCCCCTTCATCGCCTTGCTCATCACGCCGATCCCATCGCTCCCGGGCGGAGGGTCAGATCAGCGGATCTGGACGGCCGTCATTGCCCTGGTGGCCATGGGCTGGGTGAACGCGGCGCAGTGGGCCGCCGGGCATCGATCCAGCCGGCAGCAGGATCACGAACCGACCGCCCCGACCACTCCCGCAGCCGACCGGCGGACCGCCAGGCGCCTTCCGGCCAGCACGCGGATGGCCGTGCAGATGGCGGCCGCGCTGACCGCAGCCTTTGCAGTCGGGCATTGGCTTTTCCCCGATCACTGGGCATGGCTGGTCGTGACCGCCTACATCGTGGGGAGCGCGAACCGGGGCCGCGGGGACGTGGCGTACAAGAGCGTCCTTCGGATCGTGGGCGCTGCGGTCGGCACGATCGCCGCCACCCTGATCGCCGGGCAGTTTCCCGCCGGAGACAAGACCCCGATCCTGATCATCTTTTCGGTGCTCGCGGTCGCACACTGGCTGCGGCCGCTCAGTTACGCCTACTGGGCGGCGGGCATGACGTCGGTGCTGGCCCTGCTCAACGGCTACTTCGGGCTCACCGGGACGTCCCTACTTCGGGAGCGACTGGCCGGCATCGCGATCGGAGCCGCCATCGCGCTGGTCGCGGCGTGGGTGATCCTGCCGATCCGCACCACGGACGTCGTTCGACGCCGCATCGCCGACGCTCTGGCAGAGCTCACCGAGTATCTGACGGTGGCTCGGCGTTCACCTGCGGACCTCCACCGCCAGCAGCCCCGCCTTGATCACGCCTTCGACCAGCTCGAACAGATCGCGCCCCCACTACGAGCCCACCGCAGGCTCCCAGCGGCGCTGCACCGCCTACGACCACGCACCGGACCCCACCTCGCCGACGCCATCGACAGCGTCCTGGCCTATCGGGCACTGACCCGCCGCGACGCCGACCAGCTCGACCCCAGCTCGCTGAAAGAGCTTCAGCAGCAGGTGATTACGGCGCGCCGAAGCATGAAGGGAACCAGGAACGTCCCGGTGCTGCCGCGCTTTGCCGGCTGAGGCGAGTCGGTGGGAAGGGAGCTCGCAGACGGGCTAGCTGCGTAGCTTGCTCAGCAGGCGCAGGAGCTCGAAGTAGACCCAGATGAAGCCCACCAGCAGCCCGTAGGAAGCGCGCCAAACCTCGCTGCGCGGAGCACCCGCGGCGATGGCCCGCTCGATGAAGTCGAAGTCCAGGATGAACTGCAGGCTGGCGACCACCAGGATCACCAGGCTGAAGAGGATGCCCCAGGGGCCGTTGCTGTTGATGATCGGTAGCTGGCTGCCGGTGGTCAGCCGGATCACGAGGTCGATCAGCCCGAGAGCGACGACGCCGAGCAGCGTGGAGTAGACGATGCGGCGCATCCTTGGCGTCGCACGCAACCGGCGGCTGCGGTACAGGCCCAACATGATCACGAAGATCACGCCGGTGCCCAGCAAGGCCTGCAGCACGATGCCGTGGAACTGGTCCTCGTAGAACCGGCTGATCATGCCGATCGCGACCCCCTCCAAGATCGCGAAGAGCACGACCAGGGGCGGGCGGATCACACGTCCGAACGCGATGACGAACGACAGGGCGACGGCCGCGAGCCCGGCGGCGAACCCGATTCCAGGGCTACTGGGTGCGAAGGCCCAACCCAGGGCGCCCGTCACGCCGAGGATCGCGAAAAGGCCGAGCGTGTAGACGATGACGTCGTCGATGGTCAGCCGGGAGGGTGCCCGGTACATCTGCGAGAGCTGCTCCGCGGTGGGAGTGGGCTCAGTAGCAAATCCGTGGCGAAAAGCCGGGTTCGACGTGCGCTGCTGGGCCATGTGAGCCGAGGTCCCTCCAAGAGCGAGGATCCATTCCTCCCTCACGTATTGAAACGAAGATCGTGGGGCAGCGGTTCCGCCCGGCCCGACCATCCCCAGAACGGGCCAGTTGGATGATGATTGAGCGGTCAATTACACGGGCGTAAAATGGCTGGCATGCCTGTAGCCGCGTCGCCGACTCCGCGGTGGTTGAGCAGCCGGGAGCAGAGCGCTTGGCGTTCCTTCTTGAACGCCGTCTCGCTGGTGGGCGAAGAGGTCGGCGACCAGCTGCAGCGCGACAGCGGCCTGGCCCACTCCGACTACGAGATCCTGGTTCGCCTTTCCGAGCAGCCGGACCGGACGCTTCGGATGAGCGAGCTGGCTAACCGCACGCTCTTCTCCCGCAGCCGGCTCTCGCACGCCGTCGGCCGGCTGGAGCGGGAAGGGTGGGTCCGCCGCGAGTCCTGCCCCGGCGACCGCCGCGGTCTCAACGCCGTGCTGACCGACGATGGGTTCGCCGTGTTGGCTGCGGCAGCGCCCGGCCATGTCGAAGCGGTGCGCACCGCGTTGCTCGATCCTCTGACGCCCGAGCAGATCGATCAGCTCGCCGAGATCGCCGCGGCCATCATTGCCGCAGCGCAGGCCCGCGCCGAGGCAGCTGACTAGCCACTCGGTCCACTACGCTGCGCACTTGTGTTGCCCCAGGTGACGGCGCTGCGATACGTCACGCCGCTGCGCGAGGGCGGCTCCCTGCCCGGGATCATGGAAGGCGACGACGACGGCACCTACGTCGTGAAATTCACCGGGGCCGGGCAAGGCCCGAGAACGCTGGTGGCGGAAGTCATCTGCGCCCACCTGCTTCGGGCGCTGGCACTGCCGGTGCCGGACCTCGCCGCGATCGATGTCGATCCGGCGCTCTCGGTCGGCGAGCCCGACGAGGAGGTGCAGGACCTGCTGCGGGCCAGCCCCGGGCTCAATCTCGCCATGGATTTCCTTCCGGGGGCGCTCGATCTCGACGTCAAAGCCTTCCCGATCGATCCCGAGCTGGCCGGCCGCATCCTGTGGTTCGACGCCCTTGTCGCCAACGTGGACCGCTCTTGGCGCAACCCCAACATGCTGCGCTGGCACGGGCGTCCCTATCTCATCGACCACGGCGCCACCCTGACCTTCGCCCACCATTGGCCGGGGGCAGCGGGCTGGATCGACCGTCCCTATGACGCGCGCGAGCATGCCGTCCGGGGCAGCTCCCCCCTGCTCGCCGAGGCCGATCTGGCGTTAGCGGGGCTCGTCACCCCATCGCTGGTGGCTGAGGCCGTCGCCGAGGTGCCTGCCGAGTGGCTGACCGACGCGGAGGTCTTCGGCGGGATCGAAGCTTTGCGCGCGGCGTATGCCCGGCAGGTGCTCGCCCGTCTTGAGGCGCGAACGCAATGGCTGCCGGCGCTTATCGCCGACCTCGCCAAACCCGTCAGGGGCGTCGGATCGTGACGGCGGAGGGGACGGGGCGCGAAGTCTTCGAATACGCGGTGCTGCAAGTGGTGCCCCGAGTGGAACGCGGCGAGCTGCTGAATGCCGGCGTGGTCCTCTACTGCCGGCAGCTCGACTACCTGGCGGTGCTGACCGAGCTCGATGCGAGCCGGCTGGCGGCGCTGGACAAGGGGTGCGATCCCGAGCCGATCCGGCAAGCGCTTGCCGCCACGAAACAGGCCGGTGACGAAGCGTCAGCAGCCGGACGGGATGCCCGAGGTCAATTCTTCCGGTGGCTGACGGCGCCGCGGAGCACGGTGATCCAACCCGGCCCGGTGCATACCGGATTGACCGACGACCCGGCCGCCGAGCACGAACGACTCATGCGCCTGCTGGTCCGGCCGCTGCCCGGCTGAGCGCTCTCAGCACTCGCCCCGCCAGCGGGAGCAGAGCCCGACGCGGCTGACGCCGGGCAGTTGCCAGAGCCGCTGCTCCAACTGATCTCGCTGGTCTCGCGTCAAGCGGGACTCAAAAGACACGTCCCAGGCGCTGTCCTTCTGGCTGACCCGCGTGGCCCCGAGACCGATCGCCTGCGTCAGCGAGGACGATCCCGTACCGGCTGCGCTCTTGGCTGCCGACGAGGACTCGAAGGTCACCAGATAGGCGTTCGCGGGACGAAGAGCCGTCTGGTAAATCGCGGCGCCCCAGATCACGGCGAGGATGACTCCCACCAGAGCGCCGCTCGTCATCAGCAGGCGCGGTTCACGGCCGTAGCCCATGGCAGCGTGTGAAGCCAGCACGAGCAGGCCGGCTGCGGGCCAGAAGTAGAACAGGCCGAAGGGGATCCCGAAGAGGCCGAGCAACAGTATGACCAGCGCCCCCAGCCGGCACACCTTGATGAATGTCCTGACATCCGGTGCCAGCAAGGGGGTCGCATTGAGGGCTGCGTAGATGGCGTACGGCACGACTCCGCCGGATTCCGCCTTCGAAACCCACACCGCCGCCAGCAGCGAAACGCCGGTCGCGATACCGACGAGCCAGCGGGCCTGCCCGTTGATCGGCGGCCCGTCTTGCGACCGGTCGGGGTCGCGCATCTGCACCAGCCCTCCACCATGAAGCGACTCCGGCTCATGGTCACACGGCAAGCGCGGGTGGGTCGGCAACGACGGGCGTGCGCCGGAGGTGCGTTCAACAACAAGTACCCCCGGTGGGGCTCGAACCCACACTGGAGCGGGTTTAAGCCGCTTCCCTCTGCCGATTGGGGTACGGGGGCCCTGCAGCTCGCTCGCTGCCGATCAGTCGAGCTCCAGCATCACAGATAACGCTTGCGCGGGTGCACCGCCTGAGCTCCGGCCACCCGGTCGAGGAAAAGTAGCCCGTCGAGATGGTCCAGCTCGTGGCCGAAGGCCCTGGCCTCGAACGCGTCCGCTTCGATGATCCGCTCGTGGGGAGCGGGTCCCGGCACCAGACCCCGGACGATGAGAGTGCGGGGCCGGGCGACGTCGCCGGTGAAGTCGGGCACCGACATGCAGCCTTCCCGTCCCTTGCGTGGTTCGCCGGCGTCGATGACCACCGGATTGGCGAGCACCACCAGGCCGGAGCAGCTGCGGGCCTTCGGATGGCCGGTGACGTCTAACACGAACACCCGAACCGGTTCGCCGAGCTGAGGGGCGGCCAGCCCGACGCAGCCGGGCGATACCCGCATCGTCTCGACGAGGTCGATCGCGACGGCAATGACCTCCGGGTCGTCCGGGTCGACAGGGGCAGATGGACGCGACAGCACCGGATTCGGTGCATGGACAACCGGCCTGATCATCGCGGAATCGACCGGCGCTACAGGACGTCGGCGTCGGAGGGGCGAAGGTGCGCATCGACCCCGAGCTCCGCGCCGAGCGCGTTGAGCGCGTCAGCCAGCGCAGCGGGATCTGATGCCAGGTCGACCTCGGCCACCAGCACATAGAGGCCGCCGGCCAGCCGAGTGGAGAGGTCGGTGATATTGCCCCCGGCGGCGGCAATGACGCCGGCCACGCGATGCACGATGCCGGGGCGGTCCGCACCATGAACGCTGACGACGTAGGAATCGCCCGGGGCCTCGGGTGCGGCATCGACCACCTCACGC
The DNA here is from genome assembly GCA_963737695.1 of uncultured Actinomycetota bacterium. Lineage (GTDB taxonomy): Bacteria > Actinomycetota > Actinomycetes > Frankiales > Frankiaceae > DATAZK01. The sequence goes on along the minus strand of CAVTTQ010000005.1, from coordinate 85,779 downwards.
ACTGAGATGAGCAGCCCAAGGCGTTCGCCGACTGGTTCGAGTTCGGCGCGCACCGTCGCGGCATCAGCCGGTACATCGACCACGAGCGTCATCGCGAACTGCCCGCTCAGCTGATGCATCGAGGCATCCTCAAGGTTTCCGGACCCGGCCAGCAGCACCTCGGTCAGGGCGGCGACCACACCGGGCCGGTCAGGACCGAGGGCGGCGACGGCGAGCAACGGCACAGGGCGAGCTTGCCAGATCCGGCGGTCAGATCAGGTTGCTGCCGGCTCGTCGGCCGGCCTGTCGACCGGCTTGCCAGAGACTGCGGCGGAACGGAATTCGGCGTGGGGATCCTGAAACGCCCCCAGCGAGACGATCTCGCGGGGGAAGAAGAGCGCGATGGTCCAGTCGGTCAGCACTCGTACTTTGCGATTGAGGGTGGGCACCCGGGCGACGTGGTAGGAGCGATGGGCGAACCAGGCGGGAAACCCGCGCAGCCGAACCCCATAGATCTCCGCGACCCCCTTGTACAGACCCAGCGAGGCCACCGATCCCGCGTAGGCGTGCTCGTAAGCCACCAGCGGCTCGCCCCGCAGCTCCGCAAGGATGTTCAGGGCCAGCCGCTTGGCCTGGCGCACCGCGTGCTGGGCGGAAGGACCCGTCGTCGCGTCGCCGCCCTTGGACAGGTCGGGCACAGCGGCGCTGTCGCCGGATCCCCAAGCGCCGGGCACGCCCTTGACCTGAAGGAACGGGGTACAGATCAGGCGACGTTTGGCATCCAGCGGAAAGTCCGTGGACTCCAGCATGGGATGGGGACGCACCCCTGCCGTCCAGACCAAGGTCTCGCTGTCGAACTCGTCACCGTCGTCGAGCCTGATGTGACCGCCGACGGCCGACTCCAGCCGGGTGTTGAGCCGCACGTCGATCCCGCGCTTCGTGAGCTGCGCGACCGTGTATTCGCCCATCGCCGGAGAGACCTCCGGCAGGATCCGGCCGGTCGCCTCGACGAGGACCCAGCGCATGTCGTCGTGGCTGATGGTCGGATAGTTCCGGCACGCTCCGCGGGCCATGTCCTGGATCTCGGCGAGCGCCTCGATGCCGGCGTAGCCACCGCCGACGAAAACGAAGGTCAGAGCCCGGCGACGGACGTCCGCGTCGTCGGTGGACGCTGCCGTGTCCATCCGCTCCAGCACGTGGTTACGGAGGTAAATGGCCTCGGCGACGGACTTGAAGCCGATGCCGACCTCGGCCAGCCCCGGGATCGGCATGGTGCGGGCGATGGAGCCGGGGCACACGACGATGGTGTCGTACCCGATCTCCCGGGTCGGGCCCTCGTTCGGCATCATGACCACCCGCCTGGCGGCGTGGTCGATGCTTTCGATGCGGCCGTTGATGATCTCGCACTTATTGAGCACCCGGCGAAGCGGTGCCACCACATGACGTGGCTCGAGATTGCCGGCCGCGGCTTCCGGCAGGAACGGCTGATAGGTCATGTAGGACTTCGGATCGACGACGGTGACTGTCGCCTCACCCGGGCGCAGGCCCTTCTGTAAGTGCAAGGCCACGTACAGGCCTACGTATCCCCCGCCGACGACGAGGATGCGCGAAGGAGTGCTCACGATTCTGCTACCCACTCTCGCTACCCACACCCGAGACGAGCGGCACGCCCGATGACATCGTCGAGCATGGCAGCTGTGAGCTTGCCGGTGAAGGTGTTCTGCTGACTCGGGTGGTAGCAACCGAGGATCGTCAACCCGCCGGCCGACACCTGCGCGCCATGCCCGAAGACCGGTCTGGGGGATGGCACGGCAAATCCCGCGGCGGCCAACGCAGGCCAGAGTGCGGTCCAGGCGAACCCGCCCAGCACGACGATGGCGCGAAGCGTGGGCGCCAGCAGTTCGAGATCGCGTATCAGCCAGCCCCGGCAGGCGTCACGCTCGGGTGGCGTCGGCTTGTTGTCGGGTGGCGCGCAGTGCACCGCAGCCAGGATCCGGGTGCCGATCAGGCGCTGGTCGTCGTCGGCGGACACCGAGGTCGGGATGGCAGCAAGTCCGGCGCGGTGCAGGGCGGCGAACAGCCAGTCGCCGCTGCGATCGCCGGTGAAGATGCGGCCGGTGCGATTGCCTCCGTGGGCCGCCGGCGCGAGCCCGACAACGGCCACCGAGGCGTCAGCCGGACCCCAGGAAGGCACCGGGCGGCCCCAGTAGAGCTCACTCGCGTATGACTTGCGCTTGGTCTGCGCCACGGTCTCGCGCCAGGACACGAGCCGCGGGCAGGCCCGGCAGCCGACCACCGCATCGTCGAGCTGGTGGGTAGTCAGGCACCCGGCAGCGGCCTGAGCCACCCCGACGATGTCCGGCGCCGCCGGCTCGGGCCCGGTCAAGCGCTGCCCAATGGGCTGCTCAATCGATGCTGGCCCGCAGGAAGTCCACCGTCCGCGTCCAGAGCAGATCGGCGGACTCCTTGTCATACGTACCCAGCAGATTTTCGTCGTTGAGGAACGCGTGACCCTGGCCCGGGTAGACGTGGAGCGCAACGTCGGTGCCGGACTCACGCAGCGTCTCGGCGAGCGCCCGGACGGCGTCGATCGGGACGAACGCGTCGTTCTCGGCGGCATGCATCGACACCTTGGCGGTGATCCCGGACAGGTCTCCCAGCATCGCCGCGTTGGCGGGGTAGCACGACACCGCCGCCGAGACCTTCGCTCCCCGCACCTTCGCCAGCAGGAGCACAAACCCACCGCCCATGCAGAAGCCGACTGCGCCGACCGTCGTACTGCTGACCTCGCTGCGGGCGAGCAGGTAATCGACGGCACCGGACAGATCGCGGGCCGCTCCGTCAACCGGGAGCTCCATCAGGTATTTGCCGGCGGTCTCCGCATCGTGAGTCGTCTTGCCGCCGTAGAGGTCGGGCGCGAGTGCCGTGAAGCCCGCGGCCGCGAACCGGTCCGTCAGATCGATGATGTGGTCGACCAGACCCCACCATTCCTGGATGACGATCAGCGCGGGCCCCCGACCGGACTCGGGAAGCGCCAGATAGCCGTGCGCAGTAGTGCCGTTGCTCGCAAACGTGACCTTCTCGCCCATGGGCTCAACCCTAGCTAGGCCCGCAGAGACAGCGCGATCCCGTCCAGGATGTCGTGCTCGCTCGCGACCATCCCGCCGGTGCCGACCGCCCGCACGACCTCGCGCAGGATCAGGGCACCGGCGACGATGACGTCGACCCGCCCGGGATGCATCGGACCGAGAGCGGCGCGCTGCTCAGCCGTCATGGCGGCCAGCTCGCCGTAGATTCTTTCGACGTCAGCGAGACTCACGGCTGATAGATGGATCCGGTCGGGGTCGTACGCGGGCAGCCCTAACGCCAGTGCCGTGACGGTGGTGGCGGTGCCGGCGACAGCGACGAGGGTGGCGGCGGAGGCGATATCCACGGCGCCGCGTACATCCGCAATCGCCGCCTGGACGTCAGCCTGCGCGGCGGCCAACTGGTCGGGGTGGGGCGGATCGGCTTTCAGATGGCGCTCGGTAAGTCGCACGCAACCGATGTCGACCGACAGGCTCGCAGCGGGCGTGGCCGAACCCGGCGGCCCGCCGAGGATGAACTCGGTGGATCCCCCGCCGATGTCGACCACCAGGTAGGGAGCCGGCAGGTCGGGACGGGCCCGCAAGTCACCGGTTGCGCCGGTGAAGCTCAGAGCCGCCTCCTGCTGACCGGTGATCACCTCCGGGTCGGCGCCGAGGATCCCGCGCACTCCGGCGGTGAATTCGTCGCGATTGCGGGCGTCACGAGTGGCACTCGTCGCGACCATCCGGACCCGGTCCGCCCCTAGGCTGCTGAGCTGCGCCGTGTAATCAGCGAGCGCGTCAAACGTGCGTCGCAGCGCCGCGGCAGACAGCTCGCCGGTGCGGTCAACCCCCTCGCCGAGGCGTACCACCCGCATCTCGCGCGCGACGTCCAAAAGATGTCCGTCGGCGGTCAGGTCGGCGACCAGCAGCCGGATCGAATTCGTGCCGCAGTCGATGGCGGCTACCCGGGTCACTGGGCCTCGTCCACGGTGACCGGTGGCACGGCAACGCAGGGACCGTTGCGACCCCAGTCAGGCATCAGCGCGAGCGCCTCGTCGCCGAACGGATTGATCCCCGGCCCGACAGCCAGGCTGTGCGCGACGAGGACGTGCAGGCATTTCACCCGCCCTGGCATTCCGCCGGCGGTCGGGCTGCCCGGCAGCACCCCCAGCTCGTCACGGCGTCGCACGTAGTCGTCACTGGCCCGCTGGTAGGCCGCAGCGAGGTCGGGATCGGTCTTGAGCCGATCGGTCATCTCCCGCATCAGTCCCGACGCCTCCAGGCGCCCGATCTCCCGGGAGGCGCGCGGGCAGGTCAGGTAGTACAGGGTCGGGAAAGGCGTCCCGTCCGGCAGTCGGGGCGACGTCTCGATCACGTCTGCCAGTCCGCACCCGCAGCGGTGGGCCGGCTGCCGAATCGCGCGTGGAGGCCGGCCGAGCTGAAGCTCGACGATGGCGCGCAATTGCGGCGATGGGGTGGGGCCAGGGGCGGGTACCGCGTCGGTCACTTACCGGACTCCACCGTGCTGCGGTAGAGCTGGCTGTACCAGGCCTGGGAGCTGCGGCCCGGCAGCTCCGGAGTCCGGACTGCGCCGGCTTGCTGCTTACCGACCTTCACCGGCGGCGGCGGAGGAAGCTGGTAGACGACTTCACCGGGGAAGTGCATGTGCAGGCGAGTCCTGGCCTGTTCCTCGATGTAGGCCGGGTCTGCGTCGCGGTGGCCGGCGAGCTTGAGCGCCGCGACCTCAGCGCGCTCTTTGTTCACCTGGGCTGCCAGCTGGTTGATCTGGCGATGCTGGGCCAGATACTCGCGCGCCGGGTAGGCCAGGGTCAGCACCACGGCGCACACCGCGAGGGCAAGCAGTGCGGCGCGGGTGGTGAGGGTCAGATTGGCGGTGTGGACGCGGGCGTAGCCGCGAAAGCTGCGATCGGGAACCGGGCGCTGCCCCGGGCGGGACCTGGACCCGACGGTGCCGGCCGAGCCAGCCGAGGTGTAGCGCCGTCCAGCCTCTTTGCTGGTACGGCGCGGCGGGGCAGGCGCCGTCACGTTGGCGACTCCACGGATCGGGGAAAGGCGCCGCGACCGGCGTAACGCGCCGCGTCACCCAGCTGCTCCTCGATACGCAGCAGCTGGTTGTACTTGGCCACCCGCTCGCTACGGGCCGGGGCCCCGGTCTTGATCTGTCCGCAGTCCAAGGCGACTGCGAGATCGGCGATGGTGGTGTCTTCGGTCTCGCCGGACCGGTGGCTCATCATCGTGGCGTAGCCGGAGCGGTGGGCAAGAGCGACGGCGTCGAGGGTCTCGGTCAAGGTGCCGATCTGATTGACCTTGACCAGCAGGGCGTTGGCGCACCCTTCGCGCACCCCCCGGGCGAGCCGCTCAGGATTGGTGACGAACAGGTCGTCGCCCACCAGCTGCACCCGGCTCCCCAAGGCCTGGGTCAGCGTCTTCCATCCGGACCAATCGTCCTCAGCCAGTGGATCTTCGATGGAAACGATCGGGTATGCGTCGACGAGTTCGGCGTAATAGCTCGACATCCACTCGCCCGAGCGGGCCTGCCCTTCGAACGAGTAGGTGCCACCGTCGGATTGGAAGAATTCGGTCGCCGCGACATCAAGCGCCAGCGCGATATCCGAGCCCGGCGCGTAGCCCGCCGCATCGATCGCTTCCAGGATCAGGTCGAGCGCCTCACGGTTGTGCGGAAGGTCAGGGGCAAAGCCGCCCTCGTCGCCCACCGACGTCACGAGACCGCGGCTCTTGAGGACCTTCTTGAGGGATTGGTAGACCTCAGCCCCCCATCGCAGCGCCTCGCGGAAGGTGGGTGCGCCCACCGGAGCAATCATGAATTCCTGGATGTCGACGCTGGTGTCGGCGTGGGCGCCGCCGTTGAGAATGTTGAGCATCGGCACCGGGAGAACGTGGGCCGTGGGCCCACCCACATACCGGAACAGCGCCAGCCCAGCGCTTTCGGCAGCCGCCCGTGCCACGGCCAGTGAGACGCCGAGAATCGCGTTAGCACCGAGCCCCGATTTGTCCGGCGTGCCGTCGATTTCGATCAGCTTCTGATCCAGCAGCCGCTGCTCGCTGGCTTCGAACCCGATGATCTCGTCAGCGATCTGGTCTTCAACCGCAGCGACCGCGCGGGCGACCCCCTTGCCGCCGTACCGGTCGTCACCGTCGCGCAACTCGACAGCCTCGAACGCACCGGTGCTCGCCCCGCTCGGCACCGCCGCTCGCCCGAAGCTGCCGTCGTCGAGTACAAGCTCGACCTCCACCGTCGGATTGCCTCTGGAATCCAGGATTTCCCGGGCGGTTACCAGCTCGATGAAGGGCATCGCCGGACTTTAACGCGACCCGCGCCGCCGGTTCGGGATGCAGCGCCGAGCGTGAGGCGCCTTACGCCGCTGCCGAGTGAAGTGGGTAGCCGACAACATAGGTGATCGGCTGCCCGTCCGCCTCCTGGATCTCGCCCGTCTCCCAGCGATAGTTGTCGCTGCCGAGGTCAGCTGTCAGCGCAGCCAGGTCTTCCACCAGGTACATCCGCAGGTTTGACGCCATGGCATCCCAAGTGGAGGCGATCAAGGTGATGGGGATGACGTACGTAAATATCAACTGTGACGCTTTGCGCGGACGCCAGGTGTGGACCCGCCGGATCATCGAGCCCGGCACCCACCAGATAAGGCCACGCATCGACCACCAGCTCCCGCGGGTGAAGTCGAAGATCGCGATTGCCTGTCCGCTGGACGCGGCGTCCGCCAGCACGGCTCGGGCGACGATCGGAGGCAGGTGATGGAAGGCGGTAAACATGGTGCGAACGCCGTCAAGTTCAACCGGCACCCGGCGGGCGTCCACCGGCGTGGCCTGAAATTCGACCTCAGGACCAAGACGTCCTACCGCGCTTTGGAACGCCTCGATGTTCGGGTAGAGGTCGGTGAGAGTCAGCGCCACCGGGTCGTCGCCGTCGGTCTTGCGGACAGCATCGACGTCGTTCTTGAGGTGTTCCCACGGACCTGAGCCGCCCGAGCACAAGTCAACGATCTTGTTGGTACCGGTCGACTTGAGAAGCCTTGCAATCAAAGGGACTGCGGGCCCGTAGACGCGGTTGCCGACGACCACCACCTCGCGTAACCAGTCGGTGATCGTGTCCCGCCACACCACGGGGAACCACGCAAGATCCTCGAACTCGAAGAGCTGCAGACGCCGGGCAGGAACCTCCCGGACCATGCGTGACCATTTTGCGCGCCTTACCCCCATATTTATGACCATAAAGGAGCACGTTTTAGGGCGGGCCCGTTTGATTCAACTCGTCCCGGAGTCGAAGCGCCCGTCGGCGTAGTGCCGCCTCGGCGTCGACGCCACTCGCTCGAGCCAGGGTGACGGCTGCCAGCAGCAGCTCGGCCACGTTGGTCTCGCTGGGGTCGGCTGCGGCGGCAGCGGCAGCGGCCTCCACCTGGCCGGCGGGGTCATCCGGGGCTGACCAGATCTTGGCCCGGGTGCCTCGCGACTGGAGCTTGGCCACGAGCGCGAGGGCGGGAAGCGTCAGGGGCACCCCGTCGGCCGCGCTACGGGAAGGTTGCTCGACGGCCTTGATCGCATCCCAATTGGCTTCGACGTCAGCACTCCCGCTGACCTGAGTGTCGGCAAAGACGTGCGGATGGCGCCTGACAAGCTTGGCGACCAGCCCCGCTGCGACATCGTCGATGTCCCAGCCGGCAGGCTCCTCGGACGCCACCCGGGCGTGAAAAAGCACCTGCAGCAGGACGTCGCCGAGCTCGTCGCGCAGCTCGTCGGAATCGCCATCTTCCAGCGCCTGGTAGGCCTCGTAGGCCTCTTCCAACAGGTACGGCGCCAGGCTTTGGTGCGTCTGCTCGGCGTCCCATGGGCACCCGCCGGGCGATCGGAGGCGGTCCATGACCGCGACCGCTTCGAGCAGCGCCCACCCCGGAGCGCGCGGCTCCTCAGGGGCGCTCGTCACAGTTGCCCGCTACTTGCTCGTGACCGGCGAGGACAGGTCATTGGGGGCCCCGACGATCGTCAGGGTCTTGGGGTCCCACGCGCCAAAGCGCGGGTTGACCTCAACCCTGACCTTGGAAGCCGCCTCCGTGAGGTCCTTGGTGAACGTGTTGGTGTCGGTGGTGCCGAACTTGCTCTGCAGCTTGGTGATCAGCACCTTGCGCTCGATGACCAGCGGCAGATCCTTGGCCGACAGCCCGCCCTGGGCCGACTGCGCGATGAGCGCCGCGTCGCCCCCGGCCGCTTTGGCCTCAGCCGCCCGCTCGGTGGCCAGGTCAGAGGCAGTGGCGGAGACGGCCTTGTTGATGGCGATCTGGCGTAGCAGATCCACCTGCACCAGCAGATTGAGTACGTTGCGTTGCACCTCCGCCTGCTGGGCGGGCGGGACCGCGTTCTTGGTCGCGGCGGCGGCGGCGAAGGAGCGCTGCGTCACCTGGGTGAGGTAGGCCGTGGTGATCTTTTCGGTACCGACGTTAGCGGCGGTACCGATTTTGGTCTGGCAGGCAGTAGTCAGCGGAAGCACCACGAGGGCGGCGCCGGCCACACCGAGACGCCCCATCCGGCCCAGAGAACGCAGATTCACGTGTGCGAGCCTACGGGTGACGGACGCTGGCGGACGCAGCCGCCGCGATGTTGTCGCCCACAACGGCGTCCAGCAGCTCCCGCGCCCAGCCCAGCAGCGCCCGATCACGCAGCGGTGGTGACCCCAGCCGACCCGACTCGGTGGGAGCCGGCACCAGGATCGTGCCGGTGGCCGGCTTGATCAACGTGCCCTTGTACAGCCTTTGCAGCCGCAGGCTCTGGGACTCGCGGAGTTCGAGCGGAGTGAAGCGGATGAAACGCGCCTGCGTCGCTACCTCGGTGACCCCGAAGAGGCGGGCATGCAGCCGGAATTCGGCCACTGCCAGCAGATTTTCCACCGTCTCGGGGAGCGGACCGTAACGGTCAACCAGTTCGGCCCGGACCTCGGCGAGCTGCTCGGGATTGGCAACCTCGGCCACCCGGCGGTAGGCGTCGAGGCGAAGCCGCTCACCGGTGATGTAGTCCTTGGGCAGATTCGCGTTGATCGGCAGCTCGACCTTGACCTCGGCAAGCTCGTCGGGAACCTCTCCGCGGAAGTCGGCGACAGCCTCCCCGACGAGGCGGATGTAGAGGTCGAAACCGACGGCGGCGATGTGACCGCTCTGCTCGCCCCCCAGCAGGTTGCCGGCGCCGCGGATCTCGAGGTCCTTCATGGCGACGGCCATCCCCGCGCCCAAATCGGTGTTGGCGGCGATGGTCGCCAGCCGGTCGTACGCGGTCTCGGTCATCGGACGCTGCGCGTCGTAGAGGAAGTAGGCATAGGCGCGCTCGCGGCCCCGGCCAACCCGGCCCCTCAGCTGATGAAGCTGAGACAGACCGAAGTTGTCCGCCCGCTCGACGATGAGGGTGTTGGCGTTAGCGATGTCGAGGCCGCTCTCGACGATGGTCGTGCAGACCAGGACGTCGTACTCGCGTTCCCAGAACGAGAGCATGTGGGCTTCCAGGGTCTCCTCGTTCATCTGGCCGTGGGCGGTCGCGATCCGCGCCTCGGGCACCAGGTCACGCAGCCGGGCGGCGGCCTTCTCGATCGACTCCACCCGGTTGTGGACGTAGAAGACCTGGCCATCGCGCAGCAGCTCACGCCGGATGGCTGCCGCGACCTGCTTGTCCTCGTACACGCCGACGAACGTGAGTACGGGGTGACGCTCCTCCGGCGGGGTGTCGATGGTCGAGAGTTCGCGGATGCCGGTGATCGCCATCTCCAGGGTCCGCGGGATCGGGGTGGCGCTCATGGTCAGCACGTCAACAGCCGTGCGCATCTGCTTGAGCAGCTCCTTGTGCTCGACGCCGAAGCGCTGTTCCTCGTCGACGATCACCAACCCGAGGTCCTTGAATTTGGTGCTCGGGGAGAGCAGCCGGTGCGTGCCGATGACGAGATCGACCTCACCGTTGGAAAGACCGTCAAGGACCGCCTTCTGCTCCTTGGGCGAGTTGAACCGGCTCATCGCCGCGACCTTCACCGGGAAGGCGGCGTAGCGCTCGGAGAAGGTGCTGAGGTGCTGCTGTACCAGGAGCGTGGTCGGCACCAGGACGGCGACCTGCTTGCCGTCAGCGACGGCTTTGAAGGCCGCCCGGACGGCGATCTCGGTCTTGCCGTAGCCGACATCGCCGCAGATCAGCCGGTCCATCGGGACGACCGACTCCATGTCGGCCTTCACCTCCTCGACCACTCGAAGCTGGTCGGGAGTCTCGCGGTAGGGAAACGCGTCTTCCAGCTCGCGCTGCCACGGGGAGTCGGGACCGAAGGCGTGGCCGGGCGAGGCCATCCGAGCGCTGTAGAGGCGGATCAGCTCGGCGGCGATCTCCTTGACGGCCTTCCTGGCCCGGCCCTTGCGCTTGGCCCAGTCAGCGCCGCCGATGCGGTCAAGGCTCGGGCCTTCACCACCGACGTAACGAGTGACCTGCTCGAGCTGGTCCGTGGGCACGAAAAGCTTGTCGCCGCGGGCGTATTCGAGCACCAGGTAATCGCGGGTGGCGCCGGCGACGGTGCGGGCGACCATCTCCAGGTAACGGCCGACGCCGTGCTGCTCGTGGACGACGAGATCGCCCGGCATGAGCTGCAGCGGGTCGATGCCCTTGCCGCGGCGGCTCGGCATCCGGCCGCGCAGATCCTTGGTGCCGACGCCGCGGGTGCCGGCGAGGTCGGTCTCGGTGAGCACGGCCAGCTTGAGCAGCTCGGAGGTCCACCCCGTGGTCAAGCAGCCGGTGGTGACGGTGGCGACCCCGTCATCGAGGCTGAAGCGCGGGCTTTCGGCGGGGCTTCGGCGGGGCTGTCGGCAAGGGCGGCGGGCTCCTGGCCGGTGAAGCGCACGCCCACATCGGCATCGCGCAGCACCTCGGCGAGCCGCTGGGCAGGGCCGTGCCCTTCGGTGACCAGGCAGACGCGCCAGCCCTCAGCCAGCCAGTGGCGGACGTCGTCGACAGCGGCTGAGGTGTCGCCGCGGTACGTGGGTGCGGCCTTCGCGGCAGCCAGGAGGCTGTCGTCCTCGAGGGCAAGATCGGTCAGATCCTCGTCATCCGCGGTCGCCCCGACTGTGGGATCGGCGGAGAACGGAGTGACCGACCACCAAGGCACGCCGATCGCTGTCGCATGGGTACGCACCTCGCCGAACGGCTGGTAAGCCGCCGCGCCGAGATCAATCGGGGCAGCGCCTCCCACCGAAGCCGCCGACCAGGCGGCCTCGAGGAATTCAGTGGACGTGCGCGTCAGGTCACCGGCCCGGGTGCGTACCCGCTCGGGATCGGTGACGACGACATGGGCGCCCGGCGGCAGCTCGTCGATCAGCAGCACCATCTGATCGATCAGGACGGGTGCGAACGCTTCCATCCCCTCGACCGGCCGGCCGTCGGAGAGGGCGTCCAGCATTTCGGCGAGCTCCGGATGATCTTTGGCCAGCTCGGCGGCGCGGGCGCGGACCTCCGGGGTGAGCAGCAGCTCGCGACACGGAGGAGCGAGTACGCCGTTTGCTGCGTCGCCCAACGACCGCTGATCCGCGACCGCGAAATAGCGCACATCATCGACCTCGTCGCCGAAGAACTCCACCCGCAGCGGGTGCTCCTCCGTCGGAGGGAAAACGTCGAGAATCCCTCCCCTGACAGCGAATTCGCCGCGTCGCTCCACCATCTCGACCCGGGCATACGCCAGCGACGACAACTCGCGGACGACGGTCTCGAGCTCCACCTGATCGCCCGCCCGAAGCCGTACCGGGACCAGCTCGCCCAACCCGCCGGCCTGCGGCTGCAGAACGCTTCGCACCGGCGCCACGACGACCCGCAGCGGTCCATCCGGGTATTCCTCGGGATGCGCCAAGCGACGGAGAATGGCCAGCCGGCGGCCCACGGTGTCAGCCCGGGGGGAAAGCCGCTCGTGCGGAAGCGTCTCCCAGGAGGGATAGAACGCGACGGCCTGCGACCCCAGCAGGCTGCCCAGCGCGTCAGCAAGATCCTCGCCATCACGACCTGTGGCGGTGACAGCGAGGACGAAGCGCTCCTGCGCCAGCGCGGCAAGGGCGACCGGACGCAGACCCGAAGGGGCTGTCAGGTCAAGGATGGGCTGACCGGCAGAGCTCACCCAGCGACGGATCGCCGGATCAGCCGAAGCGGCATCCAGGAGCGGAGCGAGATCGGCGGGCGCGGGAGTGGCGGGTGCAGCGGAAACCGCTGAGGGTGAGGTAGGCATGGCGCTCTTCAAGCCTACGGCGGCGGGCCGCCTGTGGGAGTTGGCGGCGGGCCGCCTGTGGGAGTTGGCGGCGGGCCGCCTGTGGGAGTTGGCGGCGGGCCGGCCGGAACGAGCGCTAGCGGCGTCCGCTCTCCAGCAGGTTCGACAGGTAGACGCCGTAACCGCTCTTGGCCAGCGGCTGTGCGAGCTCGGCCAGCTGCGCGTCGTCGATGTAGCCCTCGCGCCAGGCAATCTCCTCGAGGCAGCCGACCTTCAGGCCCTGCCGACTCTCGATGACCTGAACGAACTGCGCGGCATCCATGAACGAGTCGAAGGTGCCGGTGTCGAGCCAGGCCGTCCCGCGATCAAGGGTGTGGACGGCGAGCTCCCCGCGCGCCAGATAGGTCTTGTTGACGTCGGTGATTTCGAGTTCGCCACGCGGCGAGGGGGTAAGGCTGGCGGCGATGTCGACGACGTCGTTGTCGTACAGATAGAGCCCTGTCACGGCGTAGGGGCTGTCGGGTTTCTCGGGCTTTTCCTCGATCGAGACAGCCCGGCCGGCGTCGTCGAAGCTGACGACGCCGTAACGCTCCGGATCGGCCACGTGGTAGGCGAAGACCACTCCTCCGGTGGGCTGGGTCCAACGTTTGAGCTGGTCCCCGAGGCCGGCACCGTAAAAGATGTTGTCTCCCAGGATGAGCGCCACCGCATCGGAGCCGATGAAGTCGGCGCCGAGCGTGAAGGCTTGCGCCAAGCCGCCGGGCTCGGGCTGCACGACATAGGAGAATTCGCAGCCGAATTGGGTGCCGTCGCCCAGCAGGCGTCGAAACGCCTCCTGGTCCTCGGGAGTCGTGATGATGAGGATTTCGCGGATCCCCGCCATCAGCAACGTCGAAACCGGGTAGTAGATCATCGGCTTGTCGTAGAGGGGCAGCAGCTGCTTGCAGACGGCTCGCGTCACCGGAAACAGCCGGCTGCCGGTCCCGCCGGCGAGCACGATCCCTTTCACGTTCAAGCCCCCTTGTTGCCGGCTCCGAAGTCGGGGCCCAGCGCAGTGAATTCCGCCAGCGGTGCCGCGGCCAGATCCTTCGCCGACAGGACCGCCGCCTGCCCCGAAAGCGGCCAGTCGATTCCCAACGCCGGATCTATCGGGGAGACGGCCGGATACGTGAGTCCTGGCCGACCAGAGCCCGGTGGTCAGGTAAATGTAGGCCGTCCCAGCTTCCAGCACCTGGTAGGAGTTGCCACACCCGGCAGGAATCAGCAGGGCCCGGTCGGGCGTCAGTTCGCGGCAGACGACCTTTCCGAAATCGGGGCCCTCGCGAAGCTCGACGATCGCCGCGAAGACGCGGCCGACCGCGACCGAGACGTACTTGTCCCAGGGTTCGGCATGGATCCCGCGGGTCACGCCTGCGGTGGCATTGAACGCGACGTTCTGCTGAACGAAATTCACCGGCGGGAGTCCGGCGGCGGCCATCTTTCTGGTCTGCCAGTTCTCTTTGAACCAGCCGCGCTCGTCGCCATGAACCGGAATCGTGATCTCGAACAGGCCGGCAATCTCTGTCTCGGAAGCGGTGACGCCGCCCGCGTCAGGATGCGGTGAATCGGCCTTGGGTGAAGTGGTCACCTGAGGCTTATCGGCCTAAGACGGCGTATTTCGCCTCGGCAGCAGCCTTTTGCTTACGCCACCAGTCCTCGTTGTCCCGATACCAGTCGACCGTAGCGGCCAGGCCGGCTCCGAAGTCGCTGTAGCGCGCCTCCCAGCCGAGCTCCGAACGCAATTTGGTGGAGTCGACCGCGTAACGACGGTCATGGCCTGGACGGTCGCTCACCAGGTCGTAGGCATCGGCCGGCTGGCCCATGGCCACCAGCAGCGCCTCGACGACCTGGCGGTTGGACGCCTCGCCCTCGGCGCCGATCAGGTATGTCTCACCGATCCGGCCGGTTTCCAGCACGGTCAGGATGGCCGAGCAGTGATCCTCCACGTGCAGCCAGTCGCGCACGTTGAGCCCGTCGCCATAGAGCTTGGGCCGCACCCCGTCGAGCACGTTAGTGATCTGGCGCGGGATGAATTTCTCGACGTGCTGCCAGGGTCCGTAATTATTGGAGCAGTTGGAGATGGTCCCGGCCACCTTGAACGAGCGCATCCAGGCCGTCACGAGCAGATCGGAACCGGCTTTGGTCGCCGAATAGGGACTCGAAGGCCGGTAGGGGGTCAGCTCGTTGAATTTTTCGGGGTCATCAAGTGCGAGATCGCCGAATACCTCATCGGTGGAGATGTGGTGGTAGCGCTTGTCGTAGCGACGGACCGCCTCCAGCAGCGTGAAGGTGCCGATCAGATTCGTTTTCACGAAAGGCGAGGGGTCGTGCAGCGAATTGTCGTTGTGGGACTCGGCGGCGAAATGCACGACCGCGTCGGTCTCCCGGACCAGGTCATCGACCACCGCCGCGTCAGCGATGTCGCCTTCGACGAACGACACGCCAGGCTCGAGACCGGTGAGGGTCGCCCGATCGCCGGCGTAGGTCAACGCGTCGAGCACGGTGACATCCCAATCGGGCCGGGCCGTCACCACATAACGGACGAAATTCGCACCAATGAATCCGGCGCCGCCGGTCACCAACAGCCGCATGATCGTCAAGCCTAGCGGCTATTGCCTCCGGATAAATGCGCCAAACGCCGCAATACCAGCCACGAAACCAGTACTCCGATCGGCCGCGAGGTCACGGGCGGTGTGGTCGCGCGCGCTGTCCGGGCACTGTGATCAGGGGGCAGTGTGAAAAACGTTCTGGGCGGCTTCCAATCCCTTTTCCACCAGGGTGACGACGGCGTCCGCCGCTCGTTCGATGACGAGTGGCAACTCCTTGCGCTCGGCGGCACCGAAGTCGCGGAGCACGTAAGCAGCCGGGTCCATCCGGCCGGGCGGGCGGCCAATTCCGACCCGTACCCGGGTGTAATCGCGCGTACCCAATGAGGTGTCGATCGAGCGGATCCCGTTGTGGCCGCCGGCGCCGCCTCCGATTTTGAGCCGGATGGTGTCGAACGGGATGTCGAGCTCGTCATGGATGACGATGAGCTGCGAGGGGTCCACCTTGTAGAAGCCCAGCACCGCGCTGACCGGGCCACCGGATTCGTTCATGTACGAGCGCGGCTTGGCCAGCACCACGCGTTGATCGGCTATCCGCGTCTCCGCGATGTCAGCGCGCTTGCGGGCGCCCGGCTTGAACTTCTCTTCCCGCTGCGCTGCGAGCAGGTCGACGACCATAGCGCCCAGATTGTGCCGGTTGCCGGCATACTCCGCGCCCGGGTTGCCAAGCCCGACGACGATGGTTGGGCCGATCTTGGGGCCGCTCGGGCCCATCGGCTACGCCTCGTCGGATTCCGCGTCGGGCTCGGCCGCCTCGGACGGAGCAGCACCGCTGACCTGGCCGCCGCCGGACTCCGACTCCGCCTCGGACAGCTCGGCGTCGAGCTGCGCCGCGGTCGGCGCTGCCAGACCACTGACGACGAGGGCTTCGCCATCGGTGACCAGGGTGACGCCCGCCGGTAGCACGATCTGGCTCGCGAAGAACGAATCGCCGACGTTGAACCCGGCAATGTCGACCTCGAGTCCGCGCGGGAGGTCAGTCGCGTCAGCCTCGACAGACACACTGGTCAGGTCGTGGTTGAGCAGGACGTCAGAGGAGGAGGGCTCACCGACGAGGGTCAGCGGCACGTCGATCGTGACCTTCTCGCCGCGGCGCACGATGATCAGATCGATGTGGTCGATGCTCTGCTTGATCGGGTCACGCTGGACGTCCTTGGCCAACGCCAGCTCCGACCCATCGCCGAGATCGAGCCGCAGCAGCACGTTAGCGTCGCTGCGAAGTGCCAGGCCGATCTCGCGGGCCGGCAGCGAGATGTGCCGCGGCGCCTGGCCATGGCCGTAAATGACAGCGGGGACCAAGCCTGCACGCCGGGTACGACGGGCGCCGCCCTTGCCGAACTCTGTGCGCTGCTCGGCGCGGATACGGACCTCGGCCACGGTGGAAAGACTCCTCGAACGCTAGCGATTTGGAAACCCGATGGCCGTGGGAACAAGCCCAAGGACACGGGGGCCACAGCCGAACGGCGGGCGCAGCCGCCCACTTTACGCGCCGGTTACGCGAGTTAGGCAACCCCGCCGAAGAGGTCGGTCACGGAGCCGTCGGAGAAGACCGCCCGGATGGCCCGCGCGAACAGCGGGGCGATGGAAAGCACGGTCAGCGAATCGAAGTGCGACTCAGGGGCGATCGGCAGCGTATTGGTGACGACGACCTCGCTGATCGCGGAATTCTTCAGCCTGTCGACCGCAGGCCCGCTCATCACCGCGTGGGTGGCGGCGGCGATCACGTCGGTGGCCCCCTGCTCACGCAGCGCCTCGGCGGCCTTGGTGATCGTGCCGGCGGTATCGATCATGTCGTCGACGATGATGCAGGTGCGCCCGCGCACATCGCCGACCACGTCGAACATCTTGACCTCGTTGGGTACGTCGGGGTCGCGCCGCTTGTGAATGATCGCCAACGGGCAGCTGAGCCGGTCGGTCCAGCGCTCGGCGACGCGCACCCGGCCGGCGTCCGGGGCGACCACGGTGACGTCGCCTGAGATGCGGCCCTCGAGGTAGTCAGCCAGCAGCGGCAACGCGAAAAGGTGGTCGACCGGTCCGTCGAAGAAGCCCTGGATCTGCGCGGTGTGCAGATCAACCGTCATCAGGCGGTCGGCGCCGGCCGTCTTGAACATGTCTGCGATCAGACGCGCGCTGATCGGCTCGCGACCGCGGTGCTTCTTGTCCTGGCGGGCATAGGGATAGAAGGGCGCAACGACGGTGATGCGTTTGGCCGAGGCGCGCTTGAGGGCGTCGACCATCAGCAGCTGCTCCATGAGCCAGGTGTTGATCGGTGCGGTGTGGCTCTGGACGACGAAAGCGTCGCAACCGCGTACGGACTGCTCGAAGCGCACGAAGATCTCGCCGTTGGCGAAGTCGTACGCACTTGTCGGCACCGGCGCCACTCCGAGGCCGAAGCCGATCTCGGCGGCCAGCTCGGGGTGGGCCCGGCCGGAGAAGAGCATCAGATTTCTTTTGCTCTTCGCCTTGATGACGCTGCCCATTGCGGTCCCTACTCCTTCGCCTGCCGCGCTGCCGCGGCTGCTCTCGCCGACCGGGTGCCCGCCCGCCGCTTTTCCGTCCAGCCCTCTTTGACCGTTTGCCGCGCGCGACCGATGCCGATGGCACCAGCCGGCACATCTTCGGTGATCACGCTTCCCGCCGCCGTGTAGGCACCGTCGCCGATCGTCACCGGCGCCACAAGCATGGAATCGCTGCCGACGAACACTGCCTCCCCCACGACGGTACGGGACTTCTTGACCCCGTCGTAGTTGACGAACACGACGCCGCAGCCGATGTTGCTGCCCGGTCCGACCTCTGCGTCGCCGACATAGGTGAGGTGCGGAACCTTGGTGCCGTCGCCGATGGTGGCCGCCTTCATCTCGACGTACGCACCGGCCTTCACGCCGACCCCGAGCCGAGTGCCGGGGCGCAGGTAGGTGTACGGGCCCGACGACGCATTCGCGCGCCGATGATCGCGCCCTCGGCGGTCGTCGAGCGCACGATCGCGTCCTCGCCGATTTCCGTATCGGTCAACGTGCAATCGGGACCGACGACCGCACCGGCGGCGATCACCGTTCGTCCCGCCAGGCGGACACCGGGAAGGAGCGTGACATCAGGCTCCAACCGCACATCAGCACCCAACCAGGTCGTCGCGGGGTCGACGACCGTGACGCCGGCGCGCATGGCGCCGACCAGCAGCCGGTCGTTCAAGATCCGGCCCGCTGCGGCCAGCTGGACGCGGTCGTTGACCCCTGCCGTCTCAGACGCGTCCGCCGCGGTCAGAGCCTGCACCGTCTCGCCGTCACCGACCAGCAACGCGACGACGTCAGGCAGGTACTGCTCACCTTGGGCGTTGTCGGTCGTCAGGCGCTTCAGGGCGGCCCGCAGGTGTCCGGCGGCAAAGGCGTAAACCCCCGTCGCCACCTCGTTGATCTCACGGGTGACCGGGTCGGCGTCACGCTCTTCGACCACCTGGCGCACCGGGCCGTTACCGGCTCCCTCGCGTACCACCCGGCCGTATCCGGTGGGATCGTCGAGGACGGCCGTCAACAGGGTCGCGGCCGCGTGGTGCTCGTGATGAAGTTCCAGCAGCGCGGTCAAGGTCTCGGTACGCAGCAGTGGCGTATCGCCGGGCACGACCACGACGGCAGCATCGGGCTCGAGCGCCGCCGCCGAGTCGAGGGCGTCCAGAGCCACCTTCACCGCATGGCCGGTGCCGAGCTGCTGCTCCTGGACCACCGCTTGGATCCCCGTCTCCGCCGCCGGGAAGGCTCGCTCGCGACCAGCTCGCGCCCGGCGCCGATCACCACCGCAGCGCGTGGGGCTCCGAGCGGGCCGACCGCCGCCAGGACGTGATCAAGCATCGTGCGGCCACCCAGCTCATGCAGCACCTTGGGGCGACGCGAACGCATCCGGGTGCCCTCACCGGCTGCCAGCACGATCACGGCCGCGGGCGGTGGCGTCTGACACGGCCCGACTGTACCGGGGACAGCCTCGGCGCCCGGGGGTCACGCGCCGGGTTGCACAAGCTCCTCCGCCAGGATTCGAACCTGGTCCAGGTGAGTCAAAGTCACCGGTGCTGCCGTTACACCACGGAGGATTCCCGACGCGTCGAGGCTAGTCGCAGATTGCCGATACCGTAGCCAGCAGCACCGCGATCGCGCGCCCCTCGACGTACGACAGGTGGTAACCAGCCGTGACGGTCTCCGACCTCTCTTCGCCCACGTCTGTCCTCGCGCCGTCCGCAGCGGCCGCGCCGCCGGCGATGACCCCCGCCATGACCCCCGCCATGACCATGGCGCCGCGCAGTTGGTTCAAGGCACGGGCCGAACAGTTGCTGCTGGGCGTGATCATCGTCGTTCCGCTGGCGGCCGTCGTGGCAGCCGTCCCGCTGCTCTGGAACCGTTGGATCAGCTGGCGTGACGTGGTCCTGATGTTCGCGCTGTACGCGCTGACCGGCCACGGCATCACCGTCGGCTTCCACCGCTATCTCACCCATGGCGCGTTCAAGGCCAAGAAGGCGCTGCGGGTGGCGCTGGCCGTAGCCGGCAGCATGGCCGTCGAGGGTCCGGTCATCCGCTGGGTCGCCGACCACCGTCGCCACCACGCGTACTCCGATGGCGAAGGCGATCCGCACTCCCCGTGGAAGTACGGACGCAGCTCCCGCGCCCTGTTCAAGGGGATCTTCCACGCCCACGTCGGCTGGCTCTTCGACGCGGAGCAGACCGACCAGAAGCGGTTCGCTCCCGACCTGCTGCGTGACCGGTCGATGGTGATCGTGCACAAGCTCTTTGCCGCTTGGACCGCGATCAGCCTGGCCATACCTGCCGCGATCGGTTGGTTCTGGGGCGGGACCTGGGAGACGGCGTTGCAAGCTTTCTTCTGGGCCGGCCTGGTCCGGATCGCGCTGCTTCACCACGTCACCTGGTCGATCAACAGCATCTGCCACACGTTCGGCAAGCGCCCGTTCAAGGCTCGTGACCGTTCGACGAACGTATGGCCTTTGGCGATCGTTTCGATGGGCGAGAGCTGGCACAACCTGCATCACGCCGAGCCCACCAGCGCCCGGCACGGGGTGCAACGCGGTCAGCTCGATTCGAGCGCCCGGCTCATCTGGGTCTTCGAACGGACGGGGCTCGCCTGGGATGTCCGGTGGCCCGATCCGACCAGGCTGGCGGCGCGATTGGTCCCGGCCCCGAGCGGCTGACGCCGGCGGTCGGGCCGAGGCCCGCTGGATTGGCCTAGCCTGCCCGATTGGTCTAGGCCTGTTCGATGATCCGTGCGCCGGGCACCGGACCGTTGGCCACCCGTACGGTCCGGCAGATCCCTTCGGCAGACAGGCCGGCGGCCAGCTCGGTCGCGCCCGTGGCGTCAGCCGCCAGAAACGCGCAGGTCGGACCCGAGCCGCTGACGACAGCTCCGAGCGCACCCAGTTCACGACCGGCGGCCAGTACGCGGCCGAGCGCAGGGCGCAGGCGGAGCGCCGGCGGTTCGAGGTCGTTCGCCAGCGCTTGACCCAGAGCCGTCACGTCACCCTGCCGCAGCGCTGACAGCACGTCGGAATCGGGCAGCAGCTGCGGCCGGGGCAGCTCGATCCGGTAGCGGTCGAGTTCGGCATAGACAGCCGGGGTCGACAAGCCGCCGTCCGCCAAGGCGAAGACCCAGGCGTAGCTTCCACGCGCGAGCACCCGCGACAGCTGCTCCCCGCGGCCCGTTCCCAGCGCCGTACCGCCGGTGAGTGCGAACGGGACATCGCTACCCAGCTCGGCGGCGAGTACTTCGAGTTCCCCGCGGGTCAGGCCGGTGTTCCAGAAGGCATCGCAGGCGACGAGCGCGGCCGCGGCGTCAGCACTACCTCCTGCCATGCCGGCAGCCACCGGAATCTCCTTGTGCAGGGCGAGGTGGACGCCCTCTTCGATGCCGGTGCGCTCGGCCAGCAGGCTGGCCGCCCTGACCGCAAGGTTGGTGTCGTCCAGCGGGAGGCCCGCCGCGCCTTCTCCGGCAATCGAGATCGTGACGCCGCTGCCCCGAGAATGGCCTTCGAGCGGCTCCGTTGCGGTCAGCTCGTCAAAGACTGAAACGGCTTGCAGGACGGTGCGGACCTCGTGGTAGCCGGTGGCGGCGAGGTTTCCCACTGCCAGATGCAGATTGACCTTGCCGGGCGCTCTCACCGTCACCGCTGACGGTCGCATAGCTGGTCAAGATATCCGCGCCGTCGCGATACGTGCGAAATCCGCCACTTCAAGCGCCTCCCCTCGGGCGCCGGGGTCGACATCGGCAGCACGGAGAATGCGCTCCGCCTCCGCGGCCGTGCCTGCCCAGCGGGCCAGCGCGGCGCGAAGCGTCTTGCGGCGCTGCGCGAACGCGGCGTCGATGACCGCGAAGGTCGCCACCCGATCCCCCTGCGGAGACGGGCGGCGTTGGAAGGTCAGCAGCGAGCTGTCGACCCGCGGCTGCGGCCAGAAAACCGTCCGCGGCACCGGCGCGGCCACCCGGGAGCCGGCATACCAGGCAAGCTTCGCGCTGGGCACGCCGTACACCCGGCTGCCAGGGGGCGCTGCCAGCCGGTGGGCCACCTCGGCCTGCACCATCACCACGCCGTGAGAAAGGCTCGGCACCACTTCTAGCAGTCGCAGCAGGATGGGCACCGCAACGTTGTAGGGCAGGTTCGCCGCCAGCACCTCGGGTTCACCGGGAATGCGGATGCGCAGCGCATCCCCGGTGACGACGGTCAGGCTGTCGGCGGCGAGGTTGGCCACATTGGCGACTTGGCGACTCGGCGACATCGGCGCGTTCTTCGACAGTCTTCGGAAGGGCCGCTGCCAGCACCGGGTCGATCTCGATCGCGGTGACGCGGGCACCACTGTCCAGCAGGCCTAGTGTCAGCGATCCCAGGCCGGGGCCGATCTCGAGGACGGGCTGATAGGGAAGCAGCTCGGCCAGCCGGACGATGCGTCGGACCGTATTCGGGTCGACGAGGAAGTTCTGGCCGCGGGATTTGACCGGCGCCACGCCCAGCCTTTGCGCCAGCACCCGCGTATCCGCGGGCGACAGAAGCGTCACCAGCTGCAGGACCCGCTGGGGCGACTGGTCACCAGTCGCCGAAGACGCGGGTCGCCGTCGCGCTGACCTGGGCCGCGAGGTCCTCCACCGCGACGCCTTTCACCTCGGCCATCGCGCGCAACGTCAGCGGGATCAGGTTGGGGGCGTTGTGCCGGCCGCGGTAGGGCACCGGCGTCAGGAAAGGAGCGTCGGTCTCCACGAGAAGTTGGTGGAGGGGCGTAACCGCAAGGGATTCGCGCAGCTCGCCCGCGCTCTTGAAGGTGACGTTGCCGGCGAAGGACAGCACGAAGCCGCGGGCGACGCACTCCCGGGCGAAGTCGGGTCCACCTGAGAAGCAGTGCAGGACCACTGTCGCGGGAGCGCCCACCTCGTCAAGGACCCGCAGCACGTCGCCGTGGGCGTCGCGATCGTGGATCACCAAAGCCTTGCCGACCTCTTTGGCGATGGCGACATGCCGGCGAAACGACTCCTCCTGCTGTGGTCGCCCCGGCTCGGCCGTCCGGTAATAGTCCAAGCCGGTCTCCCCCACGGCTCGCACCTGCGGCAGCTTCGCCAGCTCGGCGATGACCGCCAGATCGGCTTCGAGGTCGGTGGCTTCGGCAGCTTCATTCGGATGGATCGCCACTGCCGCGATGACCCCCGGGTGCGCAGCAGCGGCACTCGAGCACCATCGCGATGACTCGACATCGACTCCCACCGTGACCACCCGCGGCACCCCCGCGGCACGCGCAGCGTCCAGCGCCTCCTCCACCGGGACCTCCAACAGGTCCAGATGGCAGTGGGAGTCGATGGCGCCGACCGTCAGCGGATCGGGCGGCGGGACGGTGGTCATGCGGTGATCATCCGGGGGTCATCCGTCTCTCAGGCGTCGAGCCGCGGGAACAGGATCGGACCCTTGCGGACCGTCACCCCGGCCGGCAGATGGTCGGTCGCCACGGTGGAAATCCGGGCATCAGCCAGCTCGCCCGGCGCCCCGAGACTCTCCCACAGCAGCTGACAGGATTTCGGCATGAAGGACGCGAGCAGCACGGCGACCGCCCGCAGCGAGTCCGCCGTCGAGTACAAGACGTCGTCCAGAGCCGAGGCCTGCTCTGGGTCCTTCGCCAGCTTCCAGGGCTCGCGCTCGGTCACGTAGCCGTTGATCGTGCGCACAAAGCCCATGATCGCCACGAGCGCAGCCTGGAAGTCGAGCCGTTCAATCGCGTCATCGGCCGTCGTCACGGCGCTCGCCATGCCGTCCGCGAGCGCCGCGTCGAGCTCCCCCGCCGGCAGCACCCCCTCGCGGTAACGCTCGACCATGCTGGTCAGCCGGCTCGCCAGGTTTCCGAACTGATCCGCGAGCTCGCTCTGGTAGCGGGCGCCCATCGACTCCCAGCTGAAGCTGCCGTCGGTCCCGAAAGCCAATTCGCGCAGGAAGTAGTAGCGGTAGGCATCGCTACCGAAATGGTCCGTGATCTCCTGCGGCGGGATCCCCGTGAGCTTGGTCTTGCTCATCTTCTCGCCGCCCACCAGCAGCCACCCGTTGGCAAAAACCTTGTGCGGCAACGGAAGTCCCGCGGCCATCAGCATCGCCGGCCAGATGACCGCGTGGAACCGCAGGATGTCTTTACCCACGAGATGGATATCCGCCGGCCAGTACTCGGGGCTGCCCTCGACCGCCGTCCAATAGTTGAGCAGCGCATCGATCCACACGTAGATCACGTGGCTGGAGTCCCAGGGCACCGTGATGCCCCAATCGAAGGTCGATCGGCTCATCGAGATGTCGTCAAGCCCGCTCTCGACGAACCGAAGCACCTCGTTGCGCGCGCTCTCCGGCTCGACCTTCAGCGTCCCGTCGCTGTATGCGGCCAGCAGCCGCTCCTGATACGCAGACAGCCGAAAGAAGTAGTTGTCCTCCGACAGCATCTCGACCGGCCGGGTGTGGATCGGGCACAGGTCCCCCGGCTGCAAAAGCTCCCCCGGAACCTTGAACTCCTCGCACGCCACGCAATACGGCCCGGTATAGCTGCCCTTGTAGACCTCGTCGCGGTCATACAGGCGCTGGCAGAACTCCTGCACCCGCGTCGTGTGCCGTGGCTGCGTAGTCCGGATGAAATCGTCGTTGGCCGCGTCGATCGACTTGAGCATGGGCAACCAGGCCGTCTCCACCATGAAGTCGCACCACTGCTGCGGCGTCATATCGTGCTCCGCCGCCGCCCGCAGGATCTTCTCGCCGTGCTCGTCCGTGCCGGTCAGGAAATGAACCCGCTCACCACGCTGGCGGTGCCATCTGGTCAGTACGTCGCCGGCCACCGTCGTATACGCGTGCCCGATGTGCGGCGCGTCGTTCACGTAGTAGATCGGCGTCGACACATAGAACGCCTTACTCATGCTGCCCCACTAGTGACTCCAGCCCGGCTCATCACTCCAGCCTAGTGAGCTTGGCAAACGGGTATTGGGCACACAATTGTTTCCTCGGCGAGGGAGGACGCACGATGTTGAAAGCACACAATTCGATGCGCGTTCTAGCATCGCAATTGTGTGCTTCGCACTTCGCGATGTCCTGCCGGCCGAGGCAACGGATCGAGTGCGGCTAGCTCGCAGCCAGCCTGAGGGCTCGCTGCAGTGCCAGATGGTCAAGGTCACGGGGTACCAGGAGACTGAGCAATCGCCCGGGCCGACGATATCGACGGTGAGGCTCCCATCGTCATACGAGATCGACCGACACTGCCCTTTCGAGCATTCCGTCGAAATGGTCGGGAACCTCGACATCGAGTGACGACCATCGTCGCCCACAGTCTGGCGCATGAGTCGCGACCTCTTCCGGCCGTCCGTTTGCTGCTGACGAGAATCTCGAGCCGGGGAACGTCGATCACGGCACCGTGCATCCGCGCCGCCGCCTTTCCGCCAACGAGCAGCAGACGTGGGCACCCGACTGCAACTCAGCGAGTCGCAGGATTGCATCCTGCTGGGCTTCGACAAGTCGCCGGCGAGGGGCGAGCTCGAGTAGCTGACGGGTGGGTTCATCCTCCAGACCAGGCTCGGGAACCATATCGAGCCGCAGTCGCATGCCGCAGCCCGCGAGCAGCCGTCGAGAGGATCTGCATGGACGGTTGGCGGGTTCGGCGCTCGTAGGCAGATGACCGTCTGTCCGCGGCAGGCCCGCTCGATGAGCAACCTCGGATTGCGTAAGGCCGGCGTGCATTCGGGCTCTGAAGAGGAGCCAGGCGGGATCTGCGGGTCTGGTCGAAGGCTTCTAGGTACACGCCTCGAAGTGTGGGTCAATAAAACGGGCTAAACGGACTTATCCACAGCTCGGGCCGCGAGGACCGCGTCGTACACAACCCGGCGGGGGACGCCGGCGGCTCGTGCTACCTCCGCCATAGCGGTCTTGCGGTCCTGACCCGCTGCTTCGGCGCTGGCGACGGCGGCGGCGAGGGCGCCGGGAGGGGGTGGTGGGAGGTGGTTGGGCGCCTCCGAGGACGAGAGTGATCTCGCCGCGCACCTCCCGTTCGGCGGCCCAGGCCACCAGTTCGCCGAGCGGGAGACGGACCACTTCCTCGTAGGTCTTGGTCAGTTCGCGGCAGAGCACGGCGTCGCGGTCCGCGCCGAACGCCGCGGCCAGTTCGACCAAGGTCCGCGCCACGCGGCGGGGTGACTCCAGCAGGACGATGGTCCGGCGTTCGGAGGAGAGCTCAACCAGCCGCGCCCGGCGCTCGCCACCGCCGCGCGGCAGAAAACCCTCGAAGACCCACCTGTCAGAGGGCAGCCCGGACATGGCCAGCGCGGTGGTGACGGCGGAGGGTCCCGGCACCACTCGGATCGCCACCCCTGCCTCGGCGGCCGCGCGGACCAGCCGGTAGCCGGGGTCGGAAATGGCCGGCATGCCCGCGTCGGTGATCAGCGCTACCGTGCTGCCGCCGAGCATGCGTTCCACCAGTTGGGGAACCCGGCCGCGTTCGTTGGCCTCGTAGTAGGAGAGCACCTCCCCGGCGATGGGGATCCCGAGGTCAGAGGCCAACCGGCGCAACCGGCGGGTGTCTTCGGCGGCGATCACATCGGCTGACGTGAGAGCTTCACGCAGCCGGTCGGAGGCATCTGCCACGTTGCCGATCGGTGACCCGCACAGGACAAGCCCGCCTGCTATCGCCTCCTGCACACCTTGGAGTCTTACGCTGTGGCGTAATGACCGCGACGCTCACCCCGCCGCCGGCAGCCGCCACTCCACTCCGCCCGAGCGAGGCGCTCCGTCCGCCTCCGCTGCAGGACCGCGTCGCCGGATGGCTGTGGCCGCTCGGGATCACCCTGATTGCAGGTTTCCTGCGGTTCTGGCGGATCAACCTTCCGCCGGCCGTCGTCAACGGCAAGCCGAACTTCACGTTCGATGAGGTCTACTACACGACCGATGCCCATTCGCTGCTGCAGTTCGGGGTCGAACGCGGCAACCACTGCGTAGGCCCTGGGCTGGCCGTCCATCCGCCGCTGGGCAAGTGGATGATGGCCATCGGCGAATGGATGTTCGGCTACATCGACTGCGCAGGACATCCACATGGCGACGTAGCCCTCGGCTGGCGCTTCTCCGCCGCAGTGTGCGGCACGCTGGCGGTGCTGATCATCGCCCGCACTGCCCGCCGGATGTTCCGGAGCACGCTCATCGGTTGCCTGGCCGGTTTTTTGATGGCGCTGGACGGTCTGGAACTCGTGCAGTCCCGGACGGGCCTGCTCGACATCTTCCTGATGTTCTGGATCGTCGCCGGGCTCGCGGCGCTGATCTGTGACCGGGACTGGGGACGGGAACGGCTCGCGGACGGCCGCAAACTCGGCTTCTGGCGGCCCTGGCGGCTCACTGCAGGCCTCTGCCTCGGCGGCGCGCTGGCCACCAAGTGGACGGGCCTCTACGTCATCGTGGCGCTCAGCGCCGTCGTACTGGCGTGGGACATCGGCGCCCGGCGCAGCGCCGGCGGACGCAAACCGGTGCGGCAGGCCGCCGGCCGCGACGGGCCCGGCTGGCTCGTCAACTTCATCGTGGTGCCGGTCATCGTCTACACCGCGTCATTCACCGGTTGGTTCGTCACGCACTACGGCTACATGCGTAACGACTACGGCAAGGGGATCTACAACACGTGGCGTGCCTGGTGGCACTGGCACCAGTGGGCCTACGACTTCCACACGACCCTCGACACGCGCCATCCCTACCAGTCCGACAGCCCGTTCCAGTGGCTGGTGCAAGGCCGGCCGACGCTGTTTGCCTACAGCTCCACGCCGAAAGGACCGCTGTGCCATGCGGCGAGCGGGTGCTCGTCGACGGTGCTGGACCTCGGCAATCCCGCCATCTGGTGGGCCGCCATCCTCGCGATCCTCGGCTGCGTGTGGCTGTGGCTCGCCCGCCGGGACTGGCGGGCGTCGCTGGTGCTGGTGGGCGTGGCCGCCGACATCCTGCCCTGGCTGCCCTATCCGGACCGGACCAAGTTCAGCTTCTACTCGTTGCCGATGCTGCCGTTCCTGATCCTGGGCCTGTGCGCCATGGCCGGGCTCGCGCTCGGCAGCCGCGCGGACACCGAAGTGAGACGGCTGTGGGGAGCCGTCTCCGTCGGCGCATACGCGCTGCTGGTGATCGTCGCGTTCTCGTACTTCTACCCGATCTGGACCTTCGAGCGGATGTCCTACACCGCCTGGCACTCCCGGATCTGGTTCCCCGGCTGGTTCTAATTAACCTGCCGACCGGATTGGGCCCAGTAGGTGGCCCGCAGCGCCTTCTTGTCCGGTTTGCCGAGCGCGGACACCGGGATCGCGTCCACGAAATCAATGCTCTTCGGGCTGTGGTGGGCACCCTTGCGGTCTTTGACGAGCGCGGTCAGTTCTTCCGCGCCGACCTCCGAGCCGGGCCGGCGCACGACGACGGCCTTGACGGCCTCTCCCCACTTGTCGTCCGGCACGCCGATCACCGCGGCAGCCGCGACCCCCGGGTGGGAGGAGAGCACGTCTTCGACCTCGCGCGGGAAGATGTTGAACCCGCCGGAGATGATCATGTCCTTCTTGCGGTCGACGATGTAGAGGTAGCCCTCGTCATCGCGGCGCGCGACATCGCCGGTGTGCAGCCAGCCGTGGGCAAAGAGCTCCGCGGTCTGCTCGGGCTTCTTCCAGTAACCCGCCGACACCAGCGGCCCGCGTACGCAGATCTCACCGGGCTCGCCCTCGGGCACCTCGTGACCTTCGTCGTCCAGCAGCGCCACGTGCACCCACGGGACCGGACGGCCGCAGGAGGCCAGCCGCTCGGGTCGGCTGAGGTCGTGGTCCTCCTTACGCAGCACCGTGATGGTCATCGGGCACTCGGCCTGCCCGTAGAACTGGAAGAAGATCGGTCCGAGCTTGCCGATCGCCTCCGCCAGCCGGGTCGGCGACATGGCCGCTGCACCGTAGAAGATCGTCTGCAGGCTGGAGAGGTCGGTCTTGTCGAAGTCCGGGTGGTCCATCAGGACGTAGAGCATCGTCGGCACGAGCATGATCGACGTGATCTTGTACTGCTCGATCGCCTTCAGTACCTTGCCGGGCTCGAACCCCGGCAGCACCACCATCGAACCGCCGTTGAGTAACGCCGGCACGAAGAACGCTGCTCCCGCGTGCGAGAGCGGCGTGCAGATCAGATGGCGAACCTCGTCAGGCCACTGCCACTCCGACATCTGGATCTGCGTCATGGCAGCGCCGGCGCGGTGGGTACCCATGACGCCCTTGGGCTTGCCGGTGGTGCCGCCGGTGTAGGACAGGCCCGTCACGTCGTCGGCCTGCAGCGGCGGAATCGTCAGCCGACCCGGGGTGAAGCTCTCGGACAGCTCTGTGACGTCGATGCCGCCGTCGATCGGCCCGAAAGCCAACAGGGTGCGAAGCGTCGGGACGCGCTCCATCAGCGCCGTCGCCCGCTCGGCAAAGCTTGGATCTACCAGCAGGGTCTCGACCTCGGCGTCCTCCAGCACGTACGCGTGGTCATCGAGCGATCCGAGTGGATGCAGCGCCGAGGCCCGGCAGCCCGTCACCATGTTCGAGCCGCTCGCGAAAAGCACCTCGGGCCGGTTGGGCGACAGCATGGCGATCTTGCTGCCCTGTGTCAGACCGACCTTCGCCCACGCCTGCGAATACCGGCTGATCTGCTCGGCGACCTCACGTCCGGTGAGCACCCGCTCGCCCAGATAGACGCACGGTTTATCCCGGCTGCGCTCCAGCCCAGCGAGCAACAGGTGCGGGACGAAAGCGGGCTCGTACAGACCGGTGAGATCGGAGACAGCTGGCATAGCTCGCTTTTCCTAGCGCTCGTACAGCGCGCGCTTGGGGCAGGAGTTGATCGCCCGGCGAATGCGTTCCTCATCGCCGACCGGGATCTCGCTGATCAGCAGGTGCAGGTTGTCATCGTCATCGAGTTCAAAGACATCGGGTGCGATACCGCAACAGATGGCATTGGCCTCACACTCGTCCCAAAGCACTTCGACGCGCATGAAATTTGTCCTCTCCAGATGTCTCTTCGGATCTGATTCTTACCGGGGTCAATCGTCGGTCAACAGGCGGGCCATCCGCTCGGTTGTCTCGATCCATTCTCCGACGATGTCGGCCACCACTTCACGCGCCGGGCGGACCCGGTCGACGCGGCCCAGGATCTGGCCGGCCGGCGAGCCGGCGAATTCGCGGCTGTGCGCCCGGGTGAAGCGCCGCGCACCCTCCGAATACAGGATTCCCTGCAGCGGCATCGGCAGCGGATCGGGGGTGTCCGGCCGCTCCCAGGCCTCCGTCCAGGTAGTACGCAGCTGGCGAGCCGGCTTGCCCGTCATCGACCGCGAGCGCACGAAATCGCGCGACGAGGCCTCTAGCAGGTTGGCCACCGCGTCTGGATTGGTGTCGGCTTCGGCGACGGTCAGCCAGATGGAGCCGGTCCAGGCGCCTTGAGCACCGAGCGCGAGCGCCGCCGCCATCTGCCGGCCCGTCCCGATCCCCCCGGCCGCCAGCACCGGAACGTCTGGTCCTACGGCGTCCACGATCTCGGGCACCAGCACCATCGTGGAGATCTCACCGCAGTGACCACCGGCCTCGGTGCCCTGCGCCACGATCACATCGACCCCGATCGCGAGCTGCTTCTGGGCGTGACGCGGGCTGCCGGCCAGCGCTCCCACCAGAACTCCGTGGGCATGCGCTTGCTCGATCACATACTCCGGAGGCGGGCCCAGGGCGTTCACGATGATCTTTACCGGATGCTTCAGCGAGACCTCGACCTGCCCGGGACCCTCCGCATCGACGTTGAGCCCGGCGGCTTTGGTACGCGCAGGGTTGGCCGTCTCCGAAAGCGGCGGGATCCCATGGTCGTCGAGCAGCTTCTTGACGAACGCGCGGTGCTCGTCGGGAATCATGGCTGACAGGCTCTCGACCGACGCAGACTCACCGCCGCCCTGGCCCACGTATTTGGCGGGCATGGCGAAGTCGACTCCGTACGGCTTGCCGCCGATGTGGTCGTCGATCCACGAGAGCTCGATCTCCAGCTGCTCGGCGTCGAACGCCAACGCTCCGAGAACTCCGAACCCGCCGGCCTTGCTCACCTCGACCACCACGTCGCGGCAGTGCGAGAAGGCGAAGAGCGGAAACTCGATCCCGAGCGTGTCACAGATGGGAGTGCGCACTGCGGGCCTCCTGGCCTTGAAAGTCACCGACCGTCAGTGTCTACCGCCCCTGCGACCTCGGCGCCAGGACTGCCCCGGCTAGATTCGCGGACTATGAGTCAACTGCCGCCGAGCATCGGTGCACTCGTGCAAGACAGTGCCCGGCGCTTCGCCGCGGGAGACGCTCTGGTCGACGGGCCGACCCGGCTGTCATACGCCGAGCTCGGAGCTCGGGTCCGGGAAGCGACGGCAGCGGCGATGGCCTCCGGGATTGCACCCGGCGATCGGGCCGCGATCTGGGCGCCGAACCAGGTCGAATGGGTGATCGCCGCGCTGGGCCTGGTGTCGGCCGGCGCTGCGCTGGTGCCCCTCAACACTCGTTACAAGGGCGAAGAAGCGGCGTTCGTGGTGGCCCGTAGCGCGGCCAAACTGCTCGTCGTCGCCGACGGTTTCCTGGGCGCTGACTACAGCGGAATGTTGAAGGCGGCTGACTCCGCGACGCCGGATCTGCAGACCATCGTGTCGTTTGCCGCGACCCCAGGCGCCGGCACGGTCGGCTTCCAGGATTGGCTGGCAGCAGGCGCGTCGGTGTCGTCCGCCGACGTCGATGCCCGGATCGCCTCGGTGGGACCTGATGACGTGAGCGACGTCTTCTTCACCTCAGGCACCACCGGGCGTCCCAAAGGCGTCGTGGTCACCCATGCCCAGACGATGCGCGTCTTTCGCACCTGGAGCGACGTCGTGGGGCTGCAAGAAGGCGACCGCTACCTGGTGGTCAACCCCTTCTTCCACACCTTCGGCTACAAGGCCGGGATCATCGCCTGCCTCTTGCTCGGGGCAACGATCGTCCCGGAGCCGGTCTTCGATGTCCCGGCCGTGCTGGCCCGTATCGCCGCCGAGAAGATCACCGTGCTGCCGGGCCCGCCGACGCTTTATGCCTCCATCCTCGACGGCCCCGACCGCAGCGGCCTTGACCTCAGCTCGCTGCGGCTGGCGGTCACCGGCGCCGCGAGCGTGCCGGTCCGGCTGATCGAACGCATGCGTGCAGAGCTCACGTTCCGCACGGTGCTGACCGCGTACGGGCTGACCGAATGCACCGGCACCGTGAGCATGTGCCGACGCGACGACGACGCGGTCACGGTCGCGACCACCTGCGGGCGCGCGATCCCCGACACCGAGGTGGCGATCGTCGACCCGGAAGGCAAGGAGCTACCTCCGGGAGAGGCGGGTGAGGTCGTCGTCCGCGGCTACAACGTGATGCGCGAATACTTCGACGACCCGGCAGCCACCGCCGAAACCATCGATGCGGACGGATGGCTGCACACCGGCGACATCGGCGTCCTCGACGAAAAGGGCTATCTCAAGATCACCGACCGGCTCAAGGACATGTACGTCGTCGGTGGGTTCAACGCCTATCCGGCCGAGATCGAGCAGATGCTCACCATGCACGATGCCGTCAGCGAGGTCGCGGTCATCGGAGTCCCCGACGATCGGATGGGTGAGGTCGGGAAGGCCTACGTCGTGGTGCGTCCGGGCGCGAGCGTCGAGCCCGCCGAACTGATCAGCTGGTCGCGCGAACGGCTCGCCAATTTCAAGGTTCCGCGCTACGTCGAGGTGGTCACCGAGCTGCCGCGCAATGCCTCGGGAAAGGTGCGCAAAGGAGACCTGCGGACCGGGTCCGCACAGGCCTCCTCCACTACCGCGCGAACCTGACACACCGTCAGATGAGCGTTAGGCTGCGCGCATCGGGTAGCCCGTAAGCCCCGATCTGCACGCAGCACATTCCAGAAAGGCTGGCGGCATGCTCGACTACCTGATCCGTGGTGGCACCCTCGTCGACGGCACCGGAAAGCCCGGCGTCAAAGGTGACCTCGGCGTAAAAGACGGCCGCATCGTCGCCCTCGGCGGCACCATCACCGAAGACGCCGCCGAGACCCTCGACGCTGATGGCCTGGTCGTCTCCCCCGGCTTCGTCGACGTGCATACGCATTACGACGCGCAGCTCTTCTGGGACCCCTACGCGACCCCGTCCAACGTGCACGGGGTGACCACCGTGCTCGGCGGAAATTGCGGCTTCACACTTGCCCCACTGCACGCCAAGGACGCCGATTACCTGCGCAAGATGATGGCCAAGGTCGAGGGCATGCCGCTGACCGCGCTGGAGACCGGCCTGGACTGGAAATGGGAGACGTTCGGGGAATACCTGAACCTCCTCGACGGCAAGATCGGGCTCAATGCCGCTTTCCTGGTCGGCCACTGCGCGCTGAGGCGTTACGTGATGGGCGCGGACGCCATCGGCAACGAGGCAACGCCCGAACAGATCGATGAGATGGTGCGGATCCTGCACGAATCGATCGAGGCCGGCGCCATCGGCTTTTCCACCACCCTGTCCTCGACGCATTCGGACGCCGACGGCAAGCCCGTCGCCTCGCGCTGGGCGTCCAAGGAAGAGCTCATCGCACTCTGCAAGGCCACCGGTGAGCACGAGGGCACCCTCCTGGAAGGGATCGTGCAGGGCTGTCTGGACAAGTTCGCCGACGACGAGATCGAGTTGCTCGCCGACATGTCCGCCGCCGCCGGACGGCCGCTGAACTGGAACGTCCTGACGATCGACGGCCGTACCCCAGAAAAGGTCGTGCACCAGCTCAAAGCCTCGACCCGGGCCCGTGAAAAGGGCGGCCGGGTCGTCGCGCTGACCATGCCGACGCTGGTCCCGATGAACATGAGCCTGCGCACCTTCTGCGCGCTGAACCTCATCCCGGGCTGGGGCAAGACCCTCGGCCTGCCGATCCCGGAGCGGATCGCAGCGTTGAAGGACCCCGATACCCGCAATGAGATGCTGCGCGTCGCCAACAGTCCGGAGGCCGGCGTCTTCCGCCGGCTCGCCGACTTCGGCCGCTACGTCATCGGCGACACCTTCTCCCCCGAGAACGAGGGCCTGAAGGGTCGCAAGGTGGCCGACATCGCCGCCGAACGCGGCGAGGAGCCGTTCGAGGCCTTGGTGAATCTGGCCGCCAACGACGAGCTGAAGACCGTGCTCTGGCCAATGCCGACCGACAACGACCCGGCCTCCTGGGAGCTGCGCGCTGACACCTGGGACAACCCGGATGTCATCCTCGGCGGCTCCGACGCCGGCGCCCACCTCGACCGGATGGCCGGCGCCCCGTATCCGACCCGCTTCCTGGGCGACTGCCTTCGCGGACGCAAGCTGCTTTCGCTGGAGAAGGCCATCCAGATGATGACCGACGACCCGGCGCTCCTGTTCGGCCTTCGCGAGCGCGGACGGCTGGCGGAGGGCTACTGGGCCGACATCACCGTCTTCAACCCCGACACGATCACGTCCGACGACGTGACGCTGGTGCACGACCTTCCCGGCAGCAGCGCCCGGCTCACCGGAGGTTCGCAGGGTGTGGTCCGCGTCCTGGTGAACGGGGTCGAGATCGTCCGCGACGGAGCGGCATCCGGAGCGCTCCCGGGCACCCTGATGCGTGCCGGCCGCGACACGGTGTCAGTCAATACGCGCTAGAGCCCAGGTATAACCGCCTTCGCGATGGCAACCAGGGCAACGGCGGCGGCGCCTCCGCCCGCCCCGCCGGCGAGCACGGCGCCGACGATTGCCAGCGCGGCACGCTTGCGCTGCGGCCGGCCGGGGGAAGACGGCGGCAACGCGGGCGGGGCGACCGGAGGGGTCGTGGGCGGCAGATCGCCGCGGCCGTCGCCCTGGGGCGCGTCATCGGCTCGCGCCGCGCGCTCGGGGAGTACGGCAGTCATCGCAAATCACCTTTCTTCGTGACTAGTACGATGCGCGCCCAGGCTTAGCAGCGGCTGAAGGTTAGCTGTGCCCGACCAGCAACTGGTCACCCCGGCCGGCGCCGGGCAAGGCCGAAAACGTCGAGTACCTGACCGCGACGGCGATGAAGGCGGTCAGCAGCGGAACCAGTCCCAGCGCGACCGGAAGCGACGTCAGCGCCGCCAGTTGGCCGATGATCGGCGGGCCGAAGACGAAGCCGGCCCAGCCCAGTGCGGAAACGGCGGCAATACCCGCTCCGGAGGGGATCCCCGGCAGGTTGCCCGCCGCACTGAAAACCGACGGCACCACAGCGGCCAAGCCGGCGCCGAGCGCCAGCAGGCCGACGAGAGCCACGTACTCGTTCGAGCTGAGTAGCCCGATCGCAAAGATGATCGCCGCCATACCAGCCAGCACCGAAAGGACGCGTGCGATGGCATAACGCGCGAAGAGCCGGTCTGCGCGCAGCCGTACCACGACCATCGCCAGCACGAAGACGGCGTAGCCGAGGCTGGCGATCAGCTTCGAGGCGCCCAACGAATCACGCAGATAGACCGCCGACCAGTCAGCCGCGGCGCCTTCGCACAGCATGGAGGCAAAGGCGATCATCCCGAGCAAGGCGACCATTCCGGTCCAGCGCCGAACCTTTGCTGCCGACCCATCCGGCTTCTCCCCTTCCGGCTTGGGGTCGTGGGCCAGCAGCCTGCGAGTCAACGGTGCCAGGGCGATCACCGGCACGCCGAGAATGATCAGCTGCTCAGCCAGCGACAGGCCAAGCCAGACACCGAGCGCGCCCACCGCGGCTCCGACCAGCGCACCGATGCTCCACCGGCCATGCAGACCTGACATGAGCGTGTGGCCAGACGCCCGCTCCTGCGTGACGGCCTGGGTGTTCATCGAGACGTCAAGCGTCCCCTGAAAGCCACCCCAGACCAGCAGCGCGACAAACAGCTGCGCCGGAGAATTGGCGAGTCCGACAAAAGGGCCGGCGACCGCGTAGCCCACCAGGCACACCGCGACCATGAGCCGGCTGCCACAGCGCGGTAACAGCCAGGCGCCGAGTGCCATGGCCGCGATCGAGCCGACCGGGGTGGCCAGCAGGACCAGTCCGAGGCTGCCGTCGGACAACCCCAGCTGACCCTTGACGTGCGGGATATGCGCCGCCCACGACGCGAAGAGCAGGCCGTGCGCGAAGAAGACACCACCGAGAATCTGCCGCGCGCCCAACCTCGGCTTCGGCATACCGGAAACGCTACGGCCGTTGAGGACCGGTATGACAACCGATGCCGAGCACGCCGCCACTCTGTCCCCCGAGGTTCGCGATTTCCTGCTCACGGCCACCCGCACCGGAAAGCTCGGCTATACCGCCTCCGATGGTCGTCCCCTGGTGGCACCGATCTGGTTCATCATCGAAGACGGTGACATCGTCTTCAACACTGGCCAGGCCACGGCGAAGGGCAAGGCGCTGGCCCGTGACCCCCGCGTCGTCCTCGTGGTGGACCTCGAGGAGCCGCCTTACGGATTTGTGCAGGTGCAGGGCATCGCCGAGCTGAATGACGACGTCGACGAGGCACGCCGGACTGCCACCCTCTCCGGCGCCCGCTACATGGGAGCCGACCGCGCGGAGGAATACGGCAAGCGCAATGGCGTGCCCGGCGAGCTCACCGTGCGGATCAAGGCGACGAAGGTGATCTCGTCCTTCAACATGGCCGACTAAGGGCTGGCCTCAGAAGGTGATGACCCCACGGGCGAGCTTGCCCTCGTGCATGTCTTCGACCACGTCGAAGAAGTTCTCCATCGGGTAGATCTTGGAGACCATGCGGTCGAGGTCGAGCAGGCCCTTCTTGTACATGTCGACGATGACCGGGATGTCTTTCTGCGCCCGGACCCCGCCGGCCCGGCTGCCGATGATGCCGCGGTCGACCTGCGTGAGATGCGTGATCGGCACCGCGTAAGTAACACCCGGCGCGGGCACGCCGACCTGCACGCAGATGCCTCCCCAGTCCAGGCACCGGACCGCTGAGTCGGTGACGGCCGGATGCCCGACGCACTCGAACGACCAGTTGACGCCGCCGCCGCCGAACGGGCCTTCGGCCACCTCGCTCGACCACGGGATCAGCTCGCGGATCTGCTGGACCGCGTCACCCTTGCTCGCGTCGATGAAGTGGGTCGCTCCGAGCTCCAACGCCAGCGGGCCCTTGGACGCGAGCGTGTCGACCGCGATGATCGTGGCGGCCGCTTTGATCCGCAGCGCCTGGATGACCGAGAGCCCCACACCGCCGGCCCCGAAGACCGCCGTGTGGTCGCCGGGCTGAACGTTCGCCCGGTTGAAGACCGAGCCGACACCGGTGACGACGCCGCAGGCGATCAGGCAGGCGGAGGTGAGGGGAACCTCTTTGTCGATCGGAACCGCCTGCACCTCCTTGATGATCGTCATCTCGGCGAAGGAGGAGGTGGCCGCGAAGTTGCCGCCAGGGACACCACCGACCGTGAACGGCTCGGACCGGTTGCCGATGGACTGCTTGCACCAGGTCGGATGTCCGGCATTACACCGGTCGCAGATGCCGCAGTTGGCGACGGTGCCGATGACGATGTGGTCTCCCGGCTTGGTACGCGTGACCTGGTCTCCGACGGCCTCGACGATGCCGGCGCCCTCATGTCCCATCACGGAGGGGGCCGGCCACGGGATGACCCCGTTGACCACGCTGATGTCGCTGTGGCAGACGCCCGCCGCGACGACCCTCACCAGGACCTCATTCGGTCCGGGCTTGCGGACCTCGACGTCGTTGCGGATCTCTGCGGTAGTGCCGTTGAAAACGATCGCACGCACGGTGGTTACGCCTCTCTCGGTGTCGCTGACGGGCAGCTGGTAGGCAGCTCCAGTGAACTCAGCTGGGCCACATGATGCTCTGGAGTTCGCTATAGGCGTGCAGGCCGAAGATGCCGCCGTCGCGCCCGACGCCGCTCATCTTGAACCCGCCGAACGGCGTCTCGAAATTGCGCTGCGCCGTATTGATCCCGACGTTGCCGGTACGCAGCTGGCGGGCCACCCGATAGCCCCGGGCGGTGTCGGCTGTGTAGACGTAGTCGTAGAGGCCGAAGTCGGTGCCGTTGGCGAGCGCCACGGCCTCGTCCTCGTCCTCGAAGGTGAGCACGACGACTACCGGCCCGAAGAACTCGCCCTGCGCCGCGGGATTGTCGAGGGCAACCTCGGTCAGCAGGGTCGGCTGCACGTAGTAACCGGTGTCGACGTCGGGACGGCCACCCCCCGCGACGATCTGGGCTCCGGCGGCGGTGGCCTCCTTGATGAGGGCCTCGACCCGGCCGCGCTGGATGCCGGTGATGAGCGGACCGACCACCGTGTCGGGCGCGAGCGGATCGCCGACCTTCAACGCGCCGGCGTAGCCCGCCAGCTTGCCGATGATCTCGTCGCGCTTGCTGCTGTGCACGAGAACGCGGGTGGGAGCGGTGCAGATCTGACCGGAGTGGAAGCTCCAGGTGCTGCCGATACCGGCCACCGCCAGATCAAGGTCCGCGTCCTCGAAGACCACTGCTGCGCCCTTGCCGCCGAGCTCGAGCAGCTGACGCTTCATGCCGTCACCGCAGGCCCGGGCGATGACGCGGCCGATGGGGGTGCTGCCGGTGAAACTGACCATGTCGACGTCTTTGGAGCTGGTGAGCGCGGCACCTGCCGCCGCCCCCGAGCCGCTCACGATGTTGACGACACCGGGCGGGATACCGGCCTCCTGCAGCAGCTCACCGAACCGCAGGATGTGCAGCGGGTCCTGCGGGGCGGGCTTGACCACGACGGTGTTGCCCATGGCGAGCGCCGGAGCGATCTTGCCTGCCAGGTTGACCAGGGGAAAGTTGTACGGGGTGATGCAGGCGACGACCCCGACCGGCTGGCGGATCGCCACGGCGCCGATGAGACCGCCCGGAGCAAGCGGGGTGGCGTTCATCAACGAAGGGGCGAGCGGGATCGTGTCAGGCAGCATCGCGTCGCGTGCATAGCGCTTGAAGCGGTCGACGGCCACCGGCACCTGCATGGTCGAGGCGACCCGCATGGTCGCACCGGTCTCGGCCTGCAGCAGCGGGATGATTTCCTCGCCCCGCTTGATGAGCAGCTCGGCGACCCGCTCCAGGATCCCGGCCCGGTGCTCGGGCGTGGTGCGCGACCAACTGTGGAAGGCCTGCTTGGCCGCGGCAGCCGCGTCCAGGGCCTGCTGCGCGCTGGCCTCCGGGGCCTGACCGATGACCTGCTCGGTCGAGGGATTGACGACGTCATAGTGACCGTCGGCCGGCTCGACCCAGTCACCGTCGACAAGCAGCCGCCCCGGCTCCACCGCTAGCGTCATCGTTCTCCGTTTCCAGCGCTCCGGCAGGCCGCTCCGCGTGACCTGACGCATCGTCAGGTTAGCGCGGCGATCTGAGCTGGTGTGAGTCAGGCCTTGGGCGTCTTGCGAAGCAGGAAGGTCATGATCTGCGTGAC
Organism: uncultured Actinomycetota bacterium; assembly: GCA_963737695.1. Taxonomy (GTDB): domain Bacteria; phylum Actinomycetota; class Actinomycetes; order Frankiales; family Frankiaceae; genus DATAZK01. Next base: position 46,902 of record CAVTTQ010000005.1, on the reverse strand, counting down.
CGCGAGATCGCCGTCGTCACCGCGCAATTCGGTACGCACCTTGACTGCGGTCATGGTGGCGCCGCCCTTGCCCTCCTTGACCGACACGTCCTCCACCACCCCTGAGGAGTGCAAGCGCTGGCCCACGAAGACCGGTGCGTGGTAACGGAATTCCTGCTCCCCGTGCAGCAGCAGGCCACCATCACGGCGAAGTTCGGCAAGGAGCACACCGAGATCGGCGGCCTGCGGGTCGGGGGCGGGCTGATCTTCAGCCAGCGCTCCCCAGTAGCCGGCGACGAAGGTGAAGGTGGGCGGGACAGGGACACCGGGGAATCCGGCGTCGGCAGCGGCAGGTTCCGACGAGTAAACCGGGCTCGTCGCCAGTACTGCTTCCGCGAAGCGCGCCACCGGGCCGCGCTCGATGGTGATGACGGAGGCCGGGAGCTTGCGCCCGATCAGGTCGGTGTTGTCGCTCATCTCAGGACTTCCCTGCTGGCTGGCCGGCCGCCACGACGGCGCTCGCCTCACCGCTGATGACGGTGACGCCCTTGTCGGTGATCAGGTCACAGCTCAGATCGACTACCTGGCGCCCATCCTCGTCCCGCACCCCGGTGATCTCGATCTTGGTGACGAGCACGTCGCCCGGCCAGGCCTGCTTGGTGAAGCGCACCGCGTAACGGGTGAGGTTGCCCTCGCCCACATAGTCGGTCAGCGCGGAAGCGAGCAGACCGGCGGAGAACATCCCGTGACCGAAGACGCTCGGCATGCCGGCCTTCTGGGCCAGGATCTCGTCGTGGTGCATCGGGTTGAAGTCACCGGAAGCACCGGCGTAGCGCACCAGATCAGTGCGCGTGAGCTCGTGGGAGCGGGCGGGGGCAACGCCGCCGACCGCTGCATCCTCGGCGTTCAACAACTGCTTCCTCCATCGTCTTCGCGCGGGCCTTGGCCAGGAACGTACCGGCAGCAACGGGCCCGAGGGTCCTCGGCTATCCTCAGGCAGCCGTCATAGAACGTGTTCTAGCGTCGGGCGCCTCATGCGAACGACAGCTGCCGAGGGAGTCAGCGGGCCATGGAATTCGGAATCTTCAACTCGCTTTACCTGCACCACCGCATGGTCGAGGCCGACCCGGTGCACGCCGAGCACAAGCGTCTGATGGACGAGGTGAACTGGACCAAGGCCGCTGACCGCTCCGGATTCAAATACACCTGGGCCACCGAGCACCACTTCCTGCAGGAGTACTCCCACCTTTCGGCGAACGAGTCCTTCTTGGGCTACATCGCCGGGCAGACCGAGCGCATCCACATCGGCACCGGCATCAAGAACATCACCCCGCCGGTGAACCACCCGGCGCGGGTCGCCGAGCAGGCGGCGATGCTCGACCACCTCTCGGGTGGCCGCTTCGAGCTGGGCATGGGGCGCGGCTCCTCCAGCACCGAGCAGGCGGGGTTCGGCATCAACGACCCCGAGCTCACCAAGGTGATGTTCGACGAGGTGATCGGGCAGCTGCCGCGCATGTGGGAGCCGGGCACATTCGCCTACGAGGGCGAGTACTTCACGATGCCCGAGCGCATGGTGCTGCCCAAGCCCTACACCCTTCCGCACCCGCCGCTCTGGGTCGCCGCCGGCAATCCGTCGACCTTCGAGAAGGCGGCGCGCATGGGCCTTGGTGTGCTCTGCTTCGCGACCACCAGCCGCGAGGATCTGGCCCGCCTGATCGAGAAGTACAAGAACGCCATCGGCGACGCCGAGCCGGTCGGCGGCTACGTCAACGACAACGTGATGGTGACGTCGCAGATGCTGTGTCTCGAGGACGGCGATCGGGCCCGCAAGATCGCCGTCGACATGACCAGCGGCTACCAGAACAGCCTCGTCTTCAAATACCTCGACACGTTCCCCAAGCCGCCGTACGTCCCGGACTGGCCGGCGACCATCCCCGAGCCGACCATCGAGCAGCTCGAGCAGGCCGTTGCCCAAGGCTCGGTGCTGATCGGCGACCCCGAGGAATGCGCGAAGGCGTGCGAGACCTGGGAGGCCACCGGAGCCGACCAGCTGACTTTCGGAATGCTCTCGACCACCATGCCGGTGGAAGTCGCGATCGAAGCCGTGGAACTGTTTGGCAGCACGGTCATCCCGGCGTTCGACAAGGACCCCGTCCACAGCACGACCCGCCAGCGGGAAGCCCAGCTCGGGCGCTCCACGCAGGCCGCCGGCACCTGAGGAGCCTCGCGTAATGGATTTGCGTTACAGCCCTGCCGAGCAGCAGTTTCGCGGTGAGCTTCGGGAGTGGCTCGCGGGAGTGCTGCCATCCATCGGTCCCAAGCCGAGCTTCGAGGACTGGCCGGGGCGACGGGAGTACGACACCGCCTGGCAGCGCACGCTTTTCGAGGCGGGCTATGCCGGGATCAATTGGCCGAAGGAGTTCGGCGGCCGGGGCGCGACTCCTACCGAGCACCTGATCTTCCTGGAGGAGTCCGAGCGTGCCGGGGCGCCCTATGTGGGAGTGAATTTCGTTGGCCTGCTGCACGCCGGCCCGACCCTGATCGCCGAGGCGAGTCCCGAGGTTCGCGAGGCCCACCTGTCAAAGATCCTGAAGGGCGACGAGGTGTGGTGTCAGGGGTTCTCCGAGCCGGGCGCCGGCTCCGACCTGGCGTCGCTGCGTTGCAAGGCGGTCCGCGACGGCGACGATTACGTCGTCACCGGGCAGAAGATCTGGACCTCACACGCCGAGGTCGCCGACTTCTGCGAGATGCTGGTGCGCACCGATCCGGATGCCCCGAAACACAAGGGGATTTCCTGGCTTGTCATGCCGATGGATTCGCCCGGGATCACCATCCGTCCGCTGAAGACGATCATCGGATCGACCGAGTTCGCCGAGATGTTCCTCGATGAGGTACGGATTCCGGTCAGCAACCGGGTAGGCGCGGAGAACGACGGCTGGCGGGTCACCAATGTCACTCTCTCCTTCGAGCGCGGCACCGCGTTCGTCGGCGACGTCGTCGACGCCATGGGGATCGTCGCCGAGCTCTCCGCGCTGGCCAAGAAGATCACCCGCCATTCGGCGACGGCGTGGGATGACCGGGCGCTGCGCCGCGAGCTCGCCCACCTCGCCGCCGAGCTCGATGGCCTGTGGGCGCTGACCAAACGCAACGTCTCGGAGGCGCAGCGGACCGGACGGGTCGGCTTCGGCGGCTCCATGTTCAAGCTGCGTTATTCGGAGATCCGCCAGCGGGTCGCTGAGGTCGCCGCGCAGCTGCTCGGCCGGGCGTCCCTGACGATGGACGACCTCGACGGTCTGCCCAACTCGCGGTTCGCCGAAGAGCGGCTGCAGTGGCTGAACCTGTCAATCGCTGCGGGCACCTCGCAGATCCAGCGCAACATCATCAGCGAGCGGGTCCTCGGCCTGCCTCGCGAGCAGCGATAGCAGGAGCAGGCAATGGACTTCCTTCCCACCGAGGATCAAGAAGCGCTGCGGGCCGGTGTCCGCGAGATCTGCGCAGATGCCTTTCCCCGCGAGCGGCTCGGCGAGCTGGCCAGCTCCGGCGCCGGCTTCGACCCGGCGCTCTGGGCGACCCTGACCGAGCTCGGAGTCTTCGGCCTGCGGCTGCCCGAAAGCGAAGGCGGATTGGGCCTGGGCCTCGGCGATGCGGTGCTTGTCTTCGAGGAACTCGGGCGCGCCTTGGTCCCCGGCCCGTTGGTGGGCACCCTGCTGGCCGCCGGAGTGCCGGGGCTGGCGGTCGGCGCTCCCGTCAGCGTGCTGGACCTCAGCGCCGAAGAGCCCGGACGCACGCTGCTGATCGAGCATCCGGCTGTCATCACCGGCCTGGTGGTACTCGACGGCGGAGATGCCCGCTTGATCGACGCCGCAGACCTGCAGACCACCCCGGTCGCCGTCCCGACCGATCCGCTGACCCCATTGGGCACCGCCGCATCGCTGCCGACCGGAACCACGCTGGCCGGAGCCGCCGGCCTGGCCGGCACCTGGCGCGCGGAAGGCGCGGTGCTCACCGCCGCCCTGGAGACCGGCATCGCCATGGCCACCGTCGACCTCGCCGTCCAATACGCCAAGGAACGCGAGCAGTTCGGTCGCACCATCGGATCGTTCCAAGCCGTCAAGCACATGTGCGCCGACATGCTGGTGCGCGCCCAGATCGCCTCGGTCGCCGTCCACGCTGCCGCCGTGACCCTCGACTACCCAGAGATCGGCGGCGTCCGAGCGGGCGATCGCCTCAGCCAAAATGCTGGCCGACGAAGCCGCCAACCTCAACGCCAAGACCAGCATTCAGGTCCACGGCGGCATGGGCTTCACCTGGGAGGTGGTCGTGCACTACTACCTCAAGCGCGGCTGGGTGCACCAGACCCAGTTCGGCGACATCGACACCCACGCCGACCGGCTCGCCGCCCTGCTTTAGCGGCACCTCCTCTAGCCGCACCTGCGCTAAGACTTGCCTAGCGCTCCCCCATCGCGAAGGGCCTTGATACGCGCCTCGTCGTAGCCGAGGCGCGAGCTCAGGATCTCGTCGGTGTGCTGCCCGAGCTCGGGTGCCTTGATGGGCGGGGCGAGCTCGCCACCGACGATGAGCACCGGGAAGGGCAGCTGGTCGGCGCCGAGCTGCTCCTTGGGGATCCAGGGCATCCGGGCCTTGAATTGCGGGTCGTCGGCCAGCGTCTGCGGGGTGTTGACGGGAGCCATCGGGGTGTTGAACTGACCGCCGAATTCCAGCCACTCCTGCGTCGTCTTGGTGGCGAAGATCTTCTTGAGCTCGTGATGCAGTTCGACGTTGCCCACGGCGTGGTCGGCGTACTGCTCGCCAGGGTGGGCCTCAAAGAGCTCGGGACGCCCGATGCCTTCGCAGAAGTTCTTCCAGAACTCGCGCTCGGAGGCCATGAAAAGCACGTGGCCGTCGGCGGATTCGTAGATGTTGTAGCGCACCCCTTCGGCCATTCCGGCGGTCCCCGGGGCGCGGCGACGGTAGTTGTCCGTGGCGTTGCCGGTGACCTCTGACTGCGGCCGCTCGTAGGCGCGGTAGGTCTCCGAACGCAGCCAGTCGATGGCCGCCGCCGAGTCCGACTGCGCGACTTCCAGGCGGCACCCGCGGCCAGTCGCGCGCGCCTGTGTGATGCCGGCCAGGATGCCGAAAGCCCCGTACAGCGGACCGGCGTTGATGCCGATCGACACGTGCTCGGGGATGTAGGTGAAGCCGTCCTCGTCGACCTCCGGCTTCACGACCCCTGCCCAGGTGTCGTAGGCGATTCCGTGGCTGGGGTAATTGCGGTAGGGGCCGGTCAAGCCGTAGCCGGAGATGGTCAGGAAGACGATCCGTGGGTTGACCTCCTGCAGCTTCTCAAAGCCCAGGCCCCGGCGTTCCAGTCCGCCCGGGCGCATCGCCTCGACCACCGCATCGGCGTTACGGACCAGGTCGAGGAAGACCTCGATGCCCTCCGGGGTACGCAGATCCAGCACGACGCTGCGCTTGCCGCGGTTCGCATGCAGATGCAGCAGCGACGTGCCCTCCACGATGGGCCACGTCATGCGGCGCCCGTAATCACCGTTGGGCGGCTCGACCTTGATCACGTCAGCGCCCATGTCTGCGAATGGGCCGGTGACGGCCGCCGGACCGAGCATGGAGCATTCGATGATGCGCACGCCCGCGAGGGGTCGGGTCGGATCGAACTGCGTGATCCGATCGTTCCAGGCGGCCTGATCGATCTGGGCGGCCTCACTCTCACCGGCGGTCATTTTTGCTCCTGTCTGACGGGGTATCAGGGGAAAACTTATCCCCGGTCCCCGGCGGCTGAATCCGGCAGGTGCCAAGGAGGTGACTCCCGGGCGTCACGGGATGGCTACGATCACGCGGTGGCCATCCCCGACCCCACCCCCGCGGCCGCAATGGCCTCTGCGGCTTCCGTGGCGCCGGCAAGCGACGGGCGCATCCCAGGACCCCGCGGCCTGGCCACTCGAAACAAGCTGATCGCCTGCACCGAGGCCATCGTGGCGACCACGCCCTACTCCGACCTCAGAGTGACGGACGTTGCCCGGGCCGCGGGCACCTCTCCGGCGACCTTCTACCAGTACTTCGTCGACCTCGATGCAGCCCTGCTCGTCCTCGCGAGCCAGGTGACCGAGACCGGATCGCAGCTCGCCGGGTTCGTGCAGAACCGCAAGTGGCGAGGCAAGCCCGGCTATTCCAGCGCCTGCGACCTGGTCGACGGATTCCTCGGCTTCTGGCAAGCCAATCTGCCGGTACTGCGGGTGGTCGACCTGCTCACCGAGGAGGGTGACGCCCGCTTTCGGCAGGCTCGCGTGCACATGCTCAACAGCATCACCAACGCCCTCGCCGACGCGATCGCAGCGTCCAAGCCGGAGGGTTCGGAAGCGGCCATTGCGCCGATGGCGACCGCGAGCGCCCTGGTCTCGATGCTGGCCCACGTCGCGGCCCATCGCGAAGGCATGGAGCACTGGAATATCGAAGTGCCGCAGCTGAAGGAGGCCATGGCCCGCCTCATCTACTGGGGCGTCAACAACCCCCGGGTGCCCGGCGCCTGACCCGAGCGGTCAGCACTGCCAGCACGGTCAGCACGGTCGTCAGCACTGTCAGTCGGCCGGATCTGCCGGGCGACTCTCCCCAGCGTCCCGCCGCGTACCAGCGGCCTTCGTCGGACTCGGACAGGACGTCTTGGCCGGCCATGGCGACCGCCACCATGTCGCTCAGCGAACCGCGGACCTGCTCGATGCTCATGCGCCCGCAGAGCCACCCGAGCAGATCGGTCAGCAACACCTTGCCGATCAGCAGCGAGATCGCGTAATCGCGCGGGCTGACGACGGCGCCGCGACCGTGGATCGCCGTCGCGATGATGGCTGAATTCACCTCGTTGACCTGTTCGACCTCGGCCGGCCCGGCGACGACCATGGCCCGCACCAGCGCATCACTGACGAGTCGGTCACGCTCCAATGCCCCGATCAGCCGGTAGATCACCCCGAGCACACGCGCGCCGGGATCAGCCCCCTCCGGCTCTTCACGCAGCAGCTGGTCACGAAGTCCCTCGAGCTGGCGCACCATCGCGGCCGCCAGCAGATGAACCTTCGAGGGGAAGTAGCGATACAGCGTGCCGAGTGCGACGCCGGCGAGATCTGCTACTTCACGCATCTGGACGGCGTCGTAGCCACCCTGGCGGGCCAATGCGACCGCGGCGTTAAGGATGCGGCGGCGGCGCGCTCGCTGTGAGGCGGTGGTCGCGCGGGCGGGGACGGCTGCCACGAGTTCGCCGGGGGCTGACGGCGCCATGGAACCGGTCATCACGCATCCCCTGCGCCTCGGCGAGCTGTAACGCGTTCTAGTCTAGGCGCGTTCAGCGCAGGTAGCGACTCAAAGACTCAACGATGCAGGCGGGCTTGCCGCCCGCCTCCTGCTCGATCGTGAACTTGGTCTTGACCTGGAATCCACCCTCGATCGGTGTCACGTCAACGATCTCCCCGCGGGCCCGGATGCGCGTGCCGACGAGAACGGGCGAGGGGAAACGCACCTTGTCGACCCCGTAATTGATGCCCATGGAGACACCGGTGACCTCGATGAGCTGCGGCGCGAAGTAGTTGGACAACGAAAGCGTCAGGTAGCCGTGGGCGATAGTGGCGCCGAAAGGCCCGTTCTTGGCAGCCTCCGGATCGATGTGGATCCACTGATGGTCGCCGGTGGCCTCGGCGAACTGGTCGACCCGCGACTGCTCGATGGTCAGCCACTCGGTGGGACCGAAGGTGCGCCCGAGGGCGCCGGGCAGATCATCGATGGAGAGGGTCTCGAGCGCCATACGCTGAAAATACGGCACGGACTTCGCCCGCCGACCCGGCTTCCAACTGATGCTTTTGTCACCTTCGGCAACCGGCTGCTAACCGGAAGAATCTGCTTGTTACCTGCGCGGGTTAACATCAAGCGATTGCGGCGCCATCTCACCGGTGCTCGCGTTTGAGCACCGACCGGGCCTCTGGTCGGCATCGATGAGAAGGAGCTGCCGCGTGGCGGGCGAGTCTTTGCAGGTCGCCCTTCTGACGTATCGCGGCACGCCCACGTGCGGTGGCCAGGGTGTCTACATCCGCCATCTGTCACGCGAGCTGGTTGCTCTCGGCCATCGCGTCGAGGTTTTCAGCGGCCAGCCCTACCCGGTGCTCGATCCCGGCGTCGTGCTCACCCAGCTGCCCAGTCTCGATCTCTACAAGGAGACGAACCCGTTCCGCATCCCCTGGCCCTGGGAATTTCGTGACCGGATCGACGCCCGCGAGTTCGCGCTCATGTGCACCGGCGCCTTCCCGGAGCCGTTGACCTACAGCCTTCGCATGTGGCGGGCGCTGCGGCCTTCGACCTGGTCGGCCACCCGGCGCTACGACATCATTCACGACAACCAAGGCCTGGGCACCGGACTCACCCGGCTGCACGAAGAGCTGGCTCCGATGGGCGTGCCGGTCGTGGCGACGATCCATCACCCCGTCACCGTCGACCGGCGGCTCGACATCGAAGCGGCCAAGAATGCCTACCGCCGGTTCACCAAGCGCCGCTGGTATTCGTTCATCCCCATGCAGCAGCAAGTCGCCCTCGGGCTTGACGGCGTGCTCACGGTCTCCGATCTTTCGCTGGTCGACATCCCGCGCGAGATGGGCATCCCCGCCGAGCGCGTAAAGATGGTGCCGCTCGGGGTCGACCCGCAGACGTTCTCACCCGATCCGGCGGCGACCGTCCCGGGCCGCATCGTGGTGGTCACCAGCGCTGACGTGCCGCTCAAGGGCCTGATGGTGCTCCTGGACGCGCTCGCCAAGCTCCGGGTTGAGCGGCCGGGAGCCCACCTGGTCTGCGTCGGCCGCGCGCGCGCCAACGGCCCGGCGGATCGACGCCTCGATGAGCTGGGCCTGCGCGATGCCGTCACCTTCCGCTCCGGCCTCTCGCAGGAGGAGCTGGTCGCTCTGATGCAGTCCGCGGAGGTCGCGGCGGTGCCGTCGTTCTACGAAGGTTTCTGCCTGCCGGCCGTGGAAGAGATGGCTTGCGGGCTGCCGCTGGTTGCCACCCGGGTCGGGGCCCTCCCGGAGATCGTCGGCGAGGACAACACCGCGGGCCTGCTGGTGCCCCCGGGCGACGCCGAAGCACTGGCTATGGCGCTGGGCCGACTGCTCGATGACCCGGAGCTGCGGGGCCGTCTCGGTGCCGCCGGTCGGCGCCGTGTTGAGGAGCGCTTCACCTGGCGGGCAGCCGCGGCCGGCACCGCCGACTGGTATCGCGAGCGGATTGCCGCCGTGCGCGGAGGCGGGCAGGAGCCTGACCCGACGACCCCGCAGGTGGCTGCGCCGTGCTGACCGTCGACTTCGACCGCTTCCCGGTGGGCCCAGGCGATCGCGTGCTCGACATCGGCTGCGGCGCCGGCCGCCACGCAGCGGAAGCCTGCCGCCGCGGGGCCACGGTCGTCGCGCTCGACATGTCCGCTCCGGACCTGAAGGAAGCGCACGACCGGCTCGCCGAAGTCGACCCTGAGCATGCGCGGAGCGTCGCGCTGCAAGGCGACGCGCTCCGGCTGCCGTTCGCCGACGACACCTTTGACCGGATCATCATCGCCGAGGTGCTCGAACACATCCCGTCGGACGTGGCGGCGATGGTGGAGCTGGCCCGGGTGCTCAAGCCCGGCGGATTGGTCGCCGCGACCGTGCCGCGCTGGGGCCCGGAAAAGGTCTGCTGGGCACTGTCTGACGCCTACCACGAGGTCGAGGGCGGTCACGTCCGGATCTACCGCAGGAGCCAGCTTCGCGCCCGGCTGGAGGGCGTCGGCCTGCAGCAGATCGGCCACCATTACGCACACGGCCTGCATGCGCCGTACTGGTGGTTGCGCTGCGTCGTCGGAGTGCATGACGACGACCACCGCGCTACGAAGGCCTACCACCGGCTGCTGGTGTGGGACATGATGTCGCGCCCACGCACCACACGGGTCGCCGAGCGCGCGCTCAACCCCGTCATCGGCAAGAGCCTGATCACGTATCTGCGCAAACCGCCGCGCGAGCTGCCGCTCGCCACGTCCCCCAGGGAGTCGCATGCGGCCGCCTGAGCTCAAGGGAATTGTCACCAGCGCACAGGTCGCCCAGACCGGCGCCTCCATCGTGGCGGCCCAGGAGCCCGACGGCGCACTGCCCTGGCCCGATGGCCACACGGACGCCTGGAACCACATCGAATCGGCCATGGGCCTGCTGGTGGCCGGCGAGCGGGCCGCGAGCGAGCGCGCCTACGCGTGGCTGCGTAACAAGCAGCGCGCCGACGGCTCGTGGGCCATGAGTTACGAACGCGGAACCGTCGTCAACCCCGACCGCGAAAGCAATCAGGCGGCCTACGTCGCGGTCGGCGTCTGGCACCACTGGTTGATCACCGGCGACCGCAAGTTCGTCTCGTTGATGTGGCCGGTCGTGATGCGGGCGCTCGACTACGTCGTCGGCATGCAGTCTCCCGGTGGAGAGATCCCCTGGGCGCGCCGCCCCGATGACTCGATGTATCCCGACGTTCTGATCACGGGCTGCAGCAGCACGCTGCAGAGCCTTCGCTGCGGGCTCGCGCTCGCTGACCTGATGGGCGAGCAGCAGCCCGACTGGGAGCTCGCCACCGGCGCGCTGCACCATGCACTCGAGGCGCACCCGGAGGTCTTCACCCCCAAAGACCGCTGGTCGATGGATTGGTACTACCCGGTGCTCGGCGGAGCGCTGCGCGGTGATCGCGGCCACGAGCGCATTGCAGAGCAGTGGGACACCTTCGTGGTGGCGGGCCTTGGCGCCCGTTGCGTCAGCGATGAGCCCTGGGTGACCGGTGCGGAGACCTGCGAACTCGCTATCGCGCTGCACACCCTCGGCGATGACGACCGGGCGCGGCAGCTGGTGGCAGACATGCAACACAGCCGGCACGGCGACGGCGGCTACTGGACCGGCTGGCAGTTCGCAAATCAGGTCATGTGGCCACAAGAGCGGTCATCGTGGACCTCGGCAGCGGTCCTGCTGGCCGTGGACGCTCTCTCGGGCGGCCCCACCAGTGAACTTTTTTGCGGAAACGATGTGCCAAGAGGGCTGGACGCGGAGTGTGTGTGCGAGGCAGGGTCGGGCGGGTCGCTACAGTCCGTTCGCTGACGGCATCCGCCGCCAGCCGTAGCGCACGACCGCCCCTCACCGCCCGTCCCTCACCGCTAGGAGTCCGCGTGGACCACACGATGGCCGAGTCGCTCAAGCGACTTCCGATCTTCGCCGCCTGCTCCACGCGGGATCTGGAGGCGATCTCCCGGTTGTCCACCACGCTCGACATCCCGCCGGGCAGGGTGTTGGCCACCGAGGGCACCCCGGGGCACGAGTTCGTCGTGATCCGCGCCGGCACCGTCGACGTCAGCCGCAACGGCACCAAGCTGGCCGAGCTCGGGCCCGGCGATTACTTCGGGGAGATCTCCCTCATCGACGGCGGTCCACGGACGGCAACGGTCACGGCCGCGACACCGGTCACGATCGAGGTGGTCGAACGGCGCGACTTCGACTCGCTGATGGAGAAGGTGCCCGGCCTGCCTCAGCGCCTGATGCTCGGTCTGGCCGCCCGGCTACGGGAGAAGACCGACCGCTTCTAGTAGCGGGGTCCCAGTAGTGAGCTAGCCGGTGTTGCGCAGTCCGGCGGCGATGCCGTTGATCGTCAGTAGCAGAGCCCGCTGCATCTGCTCATCCGGATGATCGACCGTGCGCCGCCTGCGCAGCAGCGAGATCTGCAGATGGTGCAGCGGCTCGAGGTAGCGGTCACGCGTCTCCAACGTCCGGGCCAGCAACGGGTAGTTCGCGAGCAGCCCGGACCCGCCGGTGAGCAGCTGCACCTGTTCGAGGGTGCGTTCGTGTTCTTCGCAGATCTGGTCGAAAATCGGGTGCAGCGAAGCATCTGCGAGCGCATCGACGTAGCCGCGCGCGATCCGCAGATCGGTCTTGGCCAAAGTCATCTCGACGTTGCCGAGAAACGTCGTGAAGAAGGGCCAGTCGACCATCTCCGCGAGCACGGCTTCCAGACCCGCCTCACGAGCCGCCAGCAGGCCCGTCCCGACCCCGTACCAGCCGGGCACGATCATCCGGGTCTGGGTCCAGCCGAAGACCCAGGGAATGGCTCGCAGGCTCTCCAGCGAGGCGGCCCCGGCGCCCGGTCGGCGCGAGGGACGGGAGCCGATGTTCAGGCCTCCGAGCTCCTCCACGGGGGTCGCGACGCTGAAGAATTCCGGTAGCTCCGGCTGATCGACCAGCCGGCGGTAGGCGCCGGCGGCTGCGTCGGAGATCAGGTCCATCGCGCCGTCGAAACGGGCCAGTCGCTCGTCCTCGATGCGCGACGTGGTGTGCAGGACGCTTGCCTCGATGACCGCAGCGAGCAGGATCTCCAGGTTGTCGCGGGCCAGGCTGGCCAACGCGTACTTGTCGGAGACAACCTCACCCTGCTCGGTGAGCTTCATCGCGCCGTCGAGCACGCCGTACGGCGAGGCGGCCACCGCCTCACCTGCAGGCCCACCGCCGCGACCGACCGAGCCGCCGCGCCCGTGGAAGAGCCGGAGCCTGACCCCGTGTTTGGCCGCGACGTCGCGCAGCCGGCGCTGCGCCCGGTGGATCTCCCACTGTGAGGTGGTGACGCCGGCGTCCTTGTTCGAGTCGGAGTAGCCGAGCATCACTTCCTGCAGATCGCCGCGGGCGGCGACGATGCGTCGGTAGGAGGGGTCGCACAGCATCTCATCGAGCAGCTCGCCGGCCCGCCGAAGCTCCGCCACCGTCTCGAACAGCGGCACCAGGTCCAGATCGGCGCGGTCGCCTACTCCCTCTTGCGTGCCATGTCCGAGCTCGACGAGACCCGACTCGCGGGCCAGCACGGCGACGGCAAGCAGGTCGTCGACCCCTTGGGTCATCGAAACGATGTAGGTCTGCACCGCCTCCGGGCCGAACGTCTCCGCCGCCACCCTCGCCGTCTCGAAGACGGCCATGACCTCGTCCGCGGGTGCCGGCAGCGGAGTTCGCCAGGCGGCGAGTGGGCGCTGACCGGCAAGCTCGCGCGAGAGCAGCTCAGTGCGCTGCTGCCGATCAAGTTCCTCGTAGGGCTTGGGTAGCTCGTCCAGCCGGGCATAGAGCGCCGCCAGCGCGGCGTGATGACGGCCCGCATGCTCGCGCAGATCGAGGGTGGCGAGATGAACCCCGATGGTGCGGGCGGCGCGGATGGCCCGGGCCAGCATCCCGTCGGCGATTCGCTCCGCCCGATGCCCGCGCAGCGACTGTGACATCAGCTCGAGATCGGCCAGGTAAGCCTCGGTGCCGAGGTAGTCAAGGCCCGCTCGGTGCGGCCGGTTCGCCGCGATACGGCCGTAGGTATTTTCCAGCCGCGCCTTGATGTACGAGCACTTCAGCCGGTACGGCTCCTCGGCGTTGAGCCGGATGAACCGGGCGTAGACCTCCGGCAGAGCCTCCCGATCAGCCACCAGGCTCTCGGCGAGCTCGTCGGAGATCCCGCTGATACGAGTCGAGAGCGAGAGCTCCTCGATGAGCTCTTCGACCACTTCGATCTGATACCGGATCGCGCGGTCGGCGTACAGGCGTAAAGCGTCCATCGTGACGGCGCCGGAGACGTTCGGATTGCCGTCGCGGTCGCCGCCCACCCAGGTGCCGAGGCGGATCGGACGGGCTTCGGGAGGCGGGACGATGCCCACCCGCCGTAGCTGGGCGTCCAGGTCATCGAGCAGGTCGGGCAGCACGGCACGGGCCAGCTGATCGAGGTAGTACGTCACCGCCCGGGCTTCATCCACCGGGGTGGGCTTACCCGTGCGCAGCTCGTCGGTCAGCCAGACCAGGTCGATGAGCTCAGCCAGCCGCCGGCCGACCACCTCCTCATCTCCGCTGCTGGTCAGCAGGTCGGCAATCCGCCGCAGCGTCGCCAGGACCGATTGACGCGACGCTTCGGTCGGGTGTGCGGTGAAAACCGGGCGCAGTTCGGTGCGCGCGAGGACGGCGGAGAGCATCGACCGCTCATCGGGGGTGTCCAGCCGTTCCACGAGCTGGCGAAGGGGACCGCCGTCACGCAGCCGGCGGGCCGAAAGCTCCTGCGAGCGATGCAGCTGTTCGGCCACGTTGGCGAGCTGAAAAAAAGTGCTGAAGGAGCGGGCGAGCACCACGGCCGTCGGCACGTCGACGTCGGAAAGCAGCTCGGCAAGCTCGCCGGTGTGTGGTGCGCCGGATGCGGAGTAGACGGCGGCAGCTCCACTCGATCGCTGCCGGCTGGCCTCCCGGTTAGCCTGGCCGGCTTCCTCAGCGCTGCCGCGCGAGAGCTCGCGTACCCGCGCGACCAGTTCCAGGACCTCGGCGCCCTCCAGCCGAACGAGGGTGTCGCCCAGCAGGTCGCCGAGTTTTCGGATGTCGGCACGCAGCGCGGTGTGGCCGGCCTCGGAGACGACCCCGGCATGCGTCTCGATCGGATCGCGCGCGGGCATGGGCGACATATTGCCCCTGTCGCATTACACGCGAATGACAGCCGCCGGATCAGCGGCGGCTCGCCCGGAGTCCGGCGTCAGCCCAGTGAGCGAACGCTCAGGCTCTTGTTGGCGTTCTGGACCAGCACGGCGACGTGCAGGCGACGCGGGTGGTAACCGTTGCGATCCTCGCCCAGCCAGTAGCTCGCGTAGGCCAGGTGCAGATGGTTGGTCGGGTCGATGACCGGTGAGGCCCCACCGGGACCCTGGCTCACACCGCTGCTGGCGAGCAGTGGGCTGGTCCCGCCGGCCACCCGGTTGCAGGCCGCGCGCGGACCCTGCGGGCAAATCGCATAGCCCGTCGCGTAATTGCTACGACCGTCGGCGTCCTGCCAGAGCGAGTCGTTCGCCGAGTAGAACAGGTAGGTCGTGCCGTTGTAGGTGACCATCGACGGGTTCTCAACGGTCCCGCCCTCCCAGCCGGTCGCCCGGTTCGTCTGCAGGAGTTGTACGGGCACGGCCCCGGCCAGCGGCTTACCGTTGCTGCCGAGCTCGATCGACATCAGGGCCGACTCCCGAACGCCGACCTTCCCGGCGGCCTTCCACAGCAGGTAGTTCTTGCCCGTTGTCGCATCGTGGTAGGGGTAGGGGTCGATCGATCCGGACGGGTCATGCGCAGCCGGCTGGCACTGGATAGGCCCACTGCCGCTGATGTCGCGGAAGGGACCCAGCGGGCTGGGCGCGCTGGCGACGGTGATGCAAAAGCGTCCGTAGCCGTGTGGATCGTCGCTGACCGTGCCGACCTTCACCGCGGAGTAGGCGTACCAGGTGCTGCCGATGCTGAAGACGCTCGGCGCCCAGTAGGTTTTCGTCAGCCAGGCGTTGATCGGCGTATTCAAACCCCATGACGCTGGGCGCACCAGCGCATCGTTGTTGTTGAACTTGTTCACGTCGGTGTCGTTGGAGTTCAGAATCTCCGCCGGAACGCCGGTCTGCCACCCGGAGACGTTTGGGCTGGAGGCCTTGCTCCAGTTCGGATGGATCGTCCAGTGGGTCAGATCGGTACTGGTCTCCACGGACAGGTAGCGGCCGCCGGCGGACGAGCTGTACGCGTAATAGGTGCTGCCGATCCGCAGGATGTCGGGATCGCCGAAGTCGCCGATCCAGGTGTGGCCAGCCTGAAACCATCCATGATCACCCGCATTGCCGTTGGACGGAATCGCATCCTTGAACGGCGCGGTGGGGGTGCCGGGCGGGATGCACCCGGCCGCGAAACCCAGTACACCCACTGCCGCCAGCACCGCAGTCACGAGCCGGCTACGCAGAGAGGTCATCCCTGGGTCATCGGCACCTATGGCTGCGGCGTTGAGCCGGCTACCGCTCGGCGGGCTCCCGAGCCACGCTGAGAGCAGCCAGCCGGTCGAGCACCTGGCCGGCCTCGGTCACGATCCGGGTGATGAGCTCCTCGACGGAGGGCAGGTCCTCGATCAGGCCGACGACCTGGCCGGATGTCATGAGACCCAGGTCAGCGCGCCCGTCGACCATCGAGGCTTTGAGCAGCATCGGGGTGTTTGCCGCCATGATGACCTGGCTCCAGCCGAGCTCGTGACCCTTCTTCATCGCCGCACCCTCGCGCAGCATCGAGGTCCACGGGGTGTGGCTCTCCTTCTGGAACGCGATGGCGTTACGAGCGGCGCGGGGCAGCCGGGAAATGGGACCCGCCTTGACGAGCTTGTCGACCAGTTCGGTGCGCAGCACCCGGTGGGGCATGCCGTCGACGGCCGTGGTCACGATCGTGCCGTCGACGCCGGTCGAGAGGTAGATCTCCTTGACCGCGTTGCTGACGTTGCTGTCACTGGTGAGCAGGAAACGGGTGCCCATGCCCATCGCCTCGGCGCCGTAGGACAGCGCGGCGATCAACCCGCGCCCGTCGAAGAACCCGCCGGCAGCGACGACCGGGATGTCGACCGCATCGACCACCTGCGGGAGCAGGAGGGTGGTGGGAACGCTGCCGGTGTGGCCGCCTCCCTCGCCGCCTTGGACCATGACCGCGTCGGCGCCCCAGCTGGCCACCTTTTCGGCGTGCCGCTTCGCGCCAATGGACGGCATGGTGACGACGCCGGCATCCTTCAGCTTCTTGATGAGCTCCTTCTTGGGAGCCAACGCGAACGACGCGACCTTGACGCCCTCGCGGATCATCAGGTCGACGCGCTCGCCGACGTCGAGGCCGTCCGAGCGGATGTTGACCCCGAACGGTGCGTCGGTGCTCTCCTTGACCGATCGGATGGCGGTCTCGAGCTCCGGGATGCTCATCGTGCTCGAGGCGATGATTCCGAGGCCGCCCGCCGCAGCCGTTGCCGCCGTCAAACGGGCTCCGGATACCCAGCCCATCCCGGTCTGGACGATGGGATAGCGGACCCCGGTGAGCTCGGTGAAACGGGTCTTGAGCTGCGCCGGCTTCGGTGCGCTGGAAGCGGATTCGCTCATGCCGCCACCTCGCGGTAGCGCAGGCCCTTGGGATCGAGCTGGGCGATCAGCGCCAGCTGCTCGGCGGTCGGCTCGGGAGTGACGGCTACGCCCCCCGCCGGGACGCCGAGCTCGAATCCCGTCGCTTCAAGAACCTGGTCGACGCTGACTCCTGGGTGGACGGAGACGAGCTGCAGCTCGGAATCCTCGTCGGGCTCCGCGCCGAAATCGAGCACGGCCAGATCGGTGATGACGCGCCCGATCCGGTGGTAGCGGGCCGCATCGCCGGCTTCGGAAGCCCGCTCGTAACCGACGCCCGAGACCATGTCGACCTTAGGCACGAACACTCGGGTGGAGTGCTTGGGGATCCAGTAGCTGGTCCGGTGGTTGATCGTGTTGCCGGGTGCCCCGCGGGCCCCCAGCAGTTGGGACTTCGGATGGTCCTGCGGGCCGATGCAGGAGATGTTGGTATTGCCGGTCGGGTCGATCTGACTGGCGCCCATCATCACGTGGCGCCGCCCAGATGCGACGACGTCGAAGACCTGGCGGTAGGGGATCCAGCCCTCGATCAAGCTCTTGCTCGCGGGCACCCCCAGCGCGGGAACGTCGCCGAGCAGGAAGGCCTCACCGTCGCTGAGCAGCAGATCGGGCTCGAAGGTCAGCCTCGCGAGCCGGGCACCGATGCTCGGCAGGGTGCCCATCGGGCTGGCCAGGATTTCGCCGTCGCCGCGGAAGGTTTCAGCGATGGCTACCGCGCAGACGTCAGCACGGCGGACCTGGGTCTGGGTGGCTGTCTCACTCACGCCGGGATCTCCTCGTTGAACACGCGAACGGCTGCCTGGTAAGCATCCTCGTCACCGTCAAGGAAGCGCTCGCGGAAAGCGGCCCAGGCCTCGGGATCGGCCGCGGCGGTCGCGTACGCCTTCTGGAAACGCTCGTCGCGCTCGTAATCCGGGGTGCAGGTGGTGAAGTGCGCGCCGTTGGGCGTCTCGATGACCCCGTCGACCATCAGGCGGTTGATCTTCAGGGTGTGGAACGAGCCCTCTTTGAGCAGGTCCTCGGTCTCCACGATGCGCTCGCAGGACATGAATCGCTGCTCGGCCGCCAGACAGTAAAGGTCGTCGAAGTAGGGGTCGGGGCCAAGGAACTGCCCATTGCCCCGGGCGTCGGCCCGGTTCATGTGGATGATCGCGGCGTCGAGGGTGAGGGCCGGCATTGCGACCAGCTCCTCAGGCTCCTGGCCAGCGGCGGAGTACGGCGAGGTGACCGTCTTCAGCTCAGGATTGACGCGCATGACATCGGAGCCGAGGCCGGCCCGGATGGGCAGGAAGGGCAGCCGCTGGGCCGCAGCCAGGAGCCCCCACTGCAGCATGCCTTCATCGACCTCCATGAACTTGACCTCACCGCGCTGGCGAGCGGCCCGAAAGTGCGGCTCGAGGGCGATGGAGTCCAGCGAGACGAAGCCGCTGACCAGCCGGGTCACCTTGCCGGCGGCGACAAGGAGCCCGACGTCGGGACCGCCGTAGCTGACCAGAGTCAGGTCTTTCAGCTCCGAATTGGCGATGGCACGCACGATCGCCATTGGCTTGCGCCGCGAGCCCCAACCGCCGATCCCGATCGTCATGCCACTGCGCAACTTGCCGACCACGTCGGCAATCGACATTCGCTTGTCGCTCATTTCGCTCCTGACTCCCCCGTGTCCTTCGCGGACGGCGCGACGAAGGCGTCGCGATGCTCGTCGGCCCGGCCGGAGAGGTTGATCTCGAAGGTGAATCCCTGCTCGAAGCGATAGCTGCGCTTCACGTCGATGGGGTCGATCCCGTTCAGCGACTCTTTCGCCAGCCGGATGATGTACGGATCCTTGGCTGCGATCTCGCCGGCGACTTCGTGGGCGGCGGCGCGCAGCTCATCTCGAGGTACGACCCTCAAGACCGAACCGTGGTCGAAGAGCTGCTGGGCGGTGGCGGTGCGCGAGGTGTAGACCATGGCGCGCATCAAATGCGCCGGCACGAGCCGGGCCAGGTGAGTCGCCGCACCGAGAGCTCCCCGATCGACCTCGGGCAGTCCGAAGGTGGCGTCATCGCTGGCCACGATCACGTCAGCGTTGCCTACCAGGCCGATCCCGCCGCCGAGGCAGAAGCCGTGCACCGCGGCTACGACGGGGACCTCGCACTCGTAGACCGCAGCGAAAGCGGCGTAGCAACCGCGGTTCGCCCCGATCAGGGAGCCGAAGCCGGTGGTGCGCTGCATCTCTTTGATGTCGACGCCGGCGTTGAAGCCGCGCCCCTCGGCGGCCAGCACGACCGCATGCACGCTCTGATCGCGTCCGGCGCTGATCAGAGCGTCAGCCAGGTCGAACCACCCAGCCACCGGCAGTGCATTCACCGGCGGATAATTGACCACGATCTCGGCGATCGGACCGCTTCGGTTGACCTCGATACCCACAGGCAGGACCGCCCTTCTCGCCCAAGCGCTTGCTTGGTAACGTACCAGCCCGTGACCGGCACCGGCAGCGTTGACTATGCAGGTCGCGGCGTACTCGTGACCGGTGGGGTCCGCGGAATCGGGCGCGGGATCACCGAGGCATTCCTGGCTTCCGGTGCTGATGTCGTGGTCTGCGCCCGCCACGAACCGGCAGAGCTGCCGACGGTGGGCGGACGATCCGCGACCTTCGTCGCCGCCGACATTCGCGATCCCGAGCAGGCCGCAATGGTCGTGGATACGGCCGCCGAGCGAATCGGCCGGCTCGACGTCGTCGTGAACAACGCGGGCGGTGGTCCGACGCTGGACGCCGCGACCGCGTCACCCCGCGTCTCCACCCGGATCATCGAGCTCAACCTGCTGGCGCCGCTGCACATCTCGCAGCGGGCGAACGCGATCATGCAGCAGCAGGATGACGGTGGCTCGATCATCATGATCAGCTCGGTGAGCGGTGCCAGGCCGAGTCCGGGGAGCGCTGTCTACGGCGCGGCCAAGGCCGGGCTGACCCACCTCGTCGCCAGCCTCGCGATCGAGTGGGCCCCCAAGGTGCGTATCAATTCCCTGATCGTCGGGCTGGTCGCCACCGAACAATCGGAAGACCACTACGGCGGCACAGCCGGTATGGCCGCGGTAGCCGCCACCGTCCCGATGAAGCGGATGGGCACGCCGGCCGACGTCGCCGGAGCCTGCCTCTTCCTCGGCTCAGACCTTGCCGCTTTCATCAGTGGGGCTGCGCTGTCGGTGCACGGCGGCGGAGAATCGCCAGAGTTCCTCGCGGTGGTCAGGAAAGCCCTAGCAGAAGCACCAACGAACGGAGCCTCATGACCGGGATCGCCGAAGGCCGGGTCGTCATCGTCACGGGTGCGGGCCGAGGGCTCGGCCGCGAGCATGCCCTGGAGTTTGCGCGCCAGGGCGCAAAGGTGGTCGTCAACGACTACGGAACTGCGCTCGACGGCGGTGGCCGTGCCAGTGAAGTGGCTGAAGCGGTCGTCCAGGAGATCAAGGCGCTCGGCGGCGAGGCGGTCGCGAATGCTGACGACGTCGCCGACTGGGACGGCTCGCAGAACCTGATCCGCACCGCGCTCGACACCTTCGGCACGCTCGACACCCTGGTCAACAACGCCGGCTTCGTCCGCGACCGGATGCTGGTGAACATGTCCGAGGAAGAGTGGGACCTGGTCGTCCGGGTCCACATGAAGGGTCACTTCGCTCCGCTGCGCCATGCGGCCGCCTACTGGCGCGACCAGTCCAAGGCCGGCACGCCGGTCGAGGCACGCGTCGTCAACACCAGCTCGGGAGCCGGCCTGCTCGGGAGCGTCGGCCAGGGCAATTACGGCGCTGCCAAGGCCGGCATCGCCGCCCTGACGCTGATGGCCGCGGCCGAGATGGGGCGCTACGGCGTCATCGTCAACGCGATCGCTCCGTCCGCGCGTACCCGCATGACCGAGGGCGTTTTTGACACGATGGCGGCCGTCGAATCCGGCTTCGATGCCATGGACCCCTCCAACGTCTCGCCACTTGTCGTCTGGCTGGGCAGCGACGCCGCCCACTCGGTCACCGGCCGCGTCTTCGAGGTGGAGGGCGGGCAGCTGTCCGTCGCCAGCGGGTGGCGCCACGGCACCGTCATCGACAAGGGCGCCCGCTGGGATCCGGCCGAGATCGGCTCCGCAATTGAAACGCTCATAGCAGATGCGCCGAAGCCCGAACCCGTCTACGGTGCGGCCTGAGACACTTTCCTGACGGGTAGTCAGGTCCCGCTCAACGCTCGACTCCTGAAAGGCAAAGGCATTGCTTTCCGTACTCCGGCTGAATTTCGTCGTCCCAGGCCTGGACAAGAAGAAGTTGGCGGCGCACTACCAGGCCGGCATCGAGATGGCCAAGTACGCCGATGAGAACGACTTCTTCACGGTCAGCTTCGAAGAGCACCACGGCGCCGACGACAGCTGGAGCCCGGCTCCGCTGACCACAGCCGCCATGGTCACCGGCGTCACCAAGAATGTGCGCATCATCCTGCAGGCGCTGCTGGTGCCGCTGCATGACCCGATCCGCCTGGCAGAGCAGATCGCCGTGCTCGACCTCGCCTCGGGCGGCCGCTTCTCGTGCGTTGCGGGGCTCGGCTACCGGCCGCTGGAGTACGAGTACGCAGGCAAGTCCTGGAAGGACCGCGGCAAGATCCTCGACGAGTCGCTCACGGCCATCCTGTCGGCGTGGACCGGCGAAGAGTTCGAGTACGACGGCCACAAGGTCCGCAGCACCCCGGTGCCGATCTCACCCGCGCAGGGACTGATCTTCGTGGGCGGAAGCGGCAAGCCGGGTGCCCGCCGGGCCGCCCGCTTCAACCTGCCCTTCCTGCCCGCAGCAAACCTGCCCGAGCTGGCCGCGTACTACAACGAGGTCTGCGCGGAGGCCGGCGTCTCGCCGTTCATCATGATGCCGCCCGAGGACACCGCGATGCTCTACATCGCCGAAGACCCCGACAAGGCGTGGGCCGAATACGGCAAGTACTTCCTGCACGAGGCGACGACGTACGCGAGCTGGCAGACGCCCGACATCCACTCAGCCGTGCACTCCCACGCGACCACCGCGGAGGAGCTCCGGGCGGAAGGCATCTACCAGGTGCTCAGCCCTGACGAGTGCATCGAGCGAGGTAAGGCGCAGGGCGATTTCGCCACCTGCGTCCTGCACCCGATGGTCGGCGGCATGCCGCCGGAGGTCGGATGGGAATCGCTGCGCCTCTACGTCGACGCCGTACTGCCCGCTTTCAAGTAAGCGGCTAGCTCAGGCGCTCATCTGCTTGGTGATCGTCTCGAGGTCGAAGTAGTCGTGCCAGACGGCGATCTTGCCGTCGCGGAGCTCGAAGACACCGGCGACGGGGAGCTCGAGCCACTTGCCGTTCACGTGGAATCGGTCGGTGCGCTCGTTCATCACGAGGTTTCCTGACTCGACCTCGCGGTGCACGACCCATTCGGCGCCATCGCCCATGGCGAGCAGCATGTCGAGGGTGTCCTTGACCGCCTGCTTGCCGTTGACCGGGGGCAGCGGCATGTTCTGGTATTCGATGTCGTCGGTGAGGTATTCCACCGCGGCGTCGTAGTCACGATTTTCGGCGGCCTTCATGAACGCGTTGACCGTGTCGAGTGCTGACATGTCGTGCTCCTTTAAGGGTGTTGGCTGCTGACCGCCACGACCTCGCCGGTCATGTACGACGAGTAGTCGCTGGCCAGGAAGACGATCACGTTGGCAATCTCCCACACCTCGGCGGCGCGTCCGAAGGCCTCCTTGCCGGCGAGCTCCTCCAGAAACTCCTCGCTGCTCACCTTCGCCAGGAAGGGATGCATGGCCAGGCTGGGCGCGACGGCGTTGATACGGATTCCGTCCTTCGCCGACTCGATCGCCGCGCAACGCGTCAGAGCCATCACCCCGGCCTTCGCCGCGGCGTAGTGGGCTTGTCCGGCCTGAGCGCGCCAGCCCACGACGGAAGCGTTGTTGACGATCACGCCGGAGCCCGCCGGCGTCATCCGGCGAAGAGCCGCCCGGGTCGCGCGCATCGTGCCGTTCAACGTCACGTCGAGCACGTTGGTCCACTGCTCGTCGGTCATGTCCACGAGGGCGACTTCACCACCGAGACCGGCGTTGTTGACCAAGACGTCGAGCCTGCCGTGGCGTTCGTATACGGCCTCAAAAAGGGCCTGGACCTGATCCTCGTTACGCACGTCGCACGGGACGGCCAGCGGCAGCTCACCCGTGATCTCAGCCAGCTGTGCGGCGGCTTCGCCGAGGCGCCGCTCGTGGTAGTCCGAAACGACGACGGTGGCACCCTCTTCAGCAGCCCGTTTGGCAGTGGCGAAGCCGATACCGGTGCCGGCGGCCGCCGTCACCAGGACGACCCGATCCGCGAGCAGGTTGTGGGCGGGAAGGTAAGCGGGGGCCGGGCTAGGCACCGGTGGGCTCCTTGGGAAGGCCGAGCGCTCGCTCGGAGATGATGTTGCGCTGGATCTCGCTGGAGCCGGCGTAAATAGTGTCGGAGCGACTGAACAAGAAGAGCGACTGCTCGGCCAGCAATTCGTACGGCGCCTCAGCGACGACGGTCGAACTCATGCCGAGAACATCCATGGCGAGCTCGCCCAACTCCTGGTGCCAGGTCGACCAGTAGAGCTTGCCGATGGAGGCGGTCCGTTCGAAGTCGCGACCGCTGCCGGACAGGGTCCGAAGCGCGTTGAGCCGCATGATCTCGACACCGATCCACGCCCGCGAAAGCCGGTCGCGGATGGCTGGATCCTGCGCGACCCCGGAGCGCTGAGCGAGCTCGATGATGCGTTCCAGCTCACGGCGAAAGCCGACCTGCTGGCCCAGCGTCATCGACCCACGCTCGAAGCCGAGGGTGGCCATGCCAATCTTCCAGCCGTCGCCCTCTGAGCCCACCAGGTTGGTGACCGAGCTGCGGGCACCGTCGAAGAAGACCTCGTTGAATTCCGACGTGCCGGTCGCCTGGATGATCGGCCGCAGCTCGATCCCCGGCTCGCGCATCGGCACCAGCAGGTAGGACAGGCCGCGGTGCCGCTTCGAGCCGGGCTCGGTCCGCACGATCGCGAAACCCCAGTCCGACCAGTGCGCCAGCGACGTCCACACCTTCTGCCCGGTCAGCACGTAATCGTCGCCGTCGCGGACCGCTTTGGTCGTGATGTTCGCCAGGTCGGACCCGGCTCCCGGCTCCGAATACAGCTGGCACCACAGCTCTTCACCGCGCTGGATCGGCGGCAGCAAGCGGGCGCGCTGCTCGTCGGTGCCGAACGCCAGCAAGGTCGGCCCGACCATGCCTTCACCGATCAGTCCGACCCTGACCGGGGCGTCCGAGCGGGCGTATTCCTCGTGGAAGATCACCTGGTGGCGAAGGGGCAGCCCGCGCCCGCCGTATTCCACTGGCCAGCCCAAGCAGGTCCAACCGGCAGCGGCCAGGTGACGCTCCCATTGCGCCCGGATCTCGAAGGCCTCGTGCTCGCGTCCCGGGCCCCCGAGTCCACGGGCGTCGGCGAACGCGCCCGTCAGGTTCGCCTCGAGCCACTCCCGCACCTCAGCGCGGAAGTCTCGCTCCTCAGCGCTCTCGCGCAGCTCCATGGCCTGACGTTATCCCCTACCCCACCTTTGACTCGCGTCGACTGGACTCCTACCCTCTAACCAAGCAAGTGCTTGGTTACGATCGTTGACAAGTGCTTGATTCCAGTGCTCGACCACCCTGAGCTCAGTGAGGACAACCCATGGCTGAAGCCGTCATCGTCGCTGCTACCCGAAGCCCCATCGGCCGCGCCGCCAAGGGCACCCTGACCGAGCTGCGGCCCGACGACATGGCAGCCTCCATGGTGCAGGCCGCCCTCGCCCAGGTGCCGGGTCTGGACCACTCCGAGCTTGACGATCTGATCCTCGGTTGCGCCCAGCCCGCCGGCGAGCAGGGCTACAACCTGGGCCGCGTGGTCGCGCTGCTGGCCGGACTGCCCGGCGTTCCCGGCATGACCGTGAACCGCTACTGCTCGTCGTCGCTGGCGACCATCCGCATCGCCGCGCACGCCATCAAGGCCGGCGAGGGCAACGCCTTCATCGCGGCGGGAGTTGAGTGCGTCAGCCGTTACGGCGTCGGTCGGGCCGATGGCGCACCCGGATCGCACAACCCGCGATTCGGAGCGGCCGAGGCGCGTACCAACGACCGTCTCCTCGGAGAAGGCGGCACCTGGTCACCGATCGACGGCCTGCCCGACATCTACGTCGCGATGGGCCAGACCGCCGAAAACGTTGCAGAACTGACAGACGTCTCCCGCGTGGACATGGACGAGTTCGCGGCGCTGTCGCAGCAACGGGCCGGTGCCGCCCAGGAGAGCGGGTTCTTCGCTCGCGAGATCACCCCGCTGACGCTTCCCGATGGCACCGTCATCGACAAGGACGACTGCCCGCGCCCGACTACTACGGCAGAGAAGCTGGCTGACCTCAAGCCCGTCTTTCGCCCGGACGGAAAGGTCACCGCAGGTAACGCCTGCCCACTCAACGACGGTGCCGCCGCCGTCATCGTGATGAGTGCAGACCGGGCCGATGAGCTCGGACTCACCCCGCTGGCCCGCATCATCTCCTCGGGCGTCTCCGCGCTCGACCCGGAGATCATGGGACTCGGGCCGGTCGAAGCCAGCCGCCAGGCGCTCAAGCGAGCCGGCATGACCATCGACGACGTCGACCTCGTGGAGATCAACGAGGCTTTCGCCGCCCAGGTCGTGCCGTCGGCGCGCCAGCTCGGCATCTCTTACGACAAGCTCAACGTCCACGGCGGGGCCATCGCGCTGGGCCACCCGTTCGGCATGACCGGGGCCCGCATCATGACCACCCTGCTCAATGGGCTGCGGACCACCGGCGGCACGATCGGCCTGGAGACGATGTGCGTCGGCGGCGGCCAGGGCATGGCGATGATCGTGGAACGCCTGAACTAACCCTGATCCCTCATGAACGCTTCAATGATCTTGTACTGGGCCTGTTGATCATGCTCTGGGCATGATCATTGCAGCGTTGATCAAGGGGTGCGGGCGATCTCGTCGCGGGGCAGGGTGGGGCCGTCGATCACGGCGGCAGCCACCTTCGCCCGGTGGGCAATGGCGTCGCCCCACGCAGGCACCAGCCACCACACCCGCTTGAGCCAGTACTGCAGGTCGAGCTCGTCGGTGTAGCCGATGGCGCCATGCACCTGTATTGCGGTGCGCGCGGCCCGCTCCCCCGCTTGGGCGGCGCTGACCTTCGCAGCTGAGACGTCTCTGGAGGCCGTCGGCGCCCCGGTGGCCAGCGAGTAGGCGGCCCGATACGCCAGCGGACGGGCGAAGTCGACGGCCAGCATGAGATCGGCAAGCTGGTGTTTGAGGGCCTGGAATGAGCCGATCTCACGTCCGAACTGCTTGCGGGTCTTGGCGTACGCGACGCTCGACTCCAGCAGGTGAGCGGAGGCTCCCACGAGCTGCGCCGCGGTGGCCAGCACGGCCCGGTCGCGCAGGGCAACGACGCCGGCGCCGCGAACTGACTCGCCCGCAACCGGGGGCAGCGAGAACAGCGGCCGGCTCGGGTCGACCGTCGGCTGCCGGGTGAGCTCTGAGCCGGACTGCAGCGCTGCCGTATCGCCGTCCAGGAGGACCAGACACGTCTGCTACGTCGGCATCCGGAAGGTAGGAGCCCAATTCGGCGGCCACGACCGCCACAGCGCCGTCCGCGAGCCCGTCGAGCCACTTCCCGGCATTCGCTTCCGCGGCGATCAGCGGTGCGGCCACAAAGGCGGTCTCCGCGACGGGTCCGGGAACGGCCGCGCGTCCCAACTCCTCGAGTACGAGAATCGCGTCGAGCTCGGTCAGACCCAGCCCGCCGGCGTCTTCAGGGACAAGCAGGCCGAAGACCCCAGCCTCCGACAGCGACTTCCAGACCGACCCACGGCGACCCGCGGGCTCAGGTCCAGCCGCCCGCGCGTCAGCCGTCAGCTCGGCCGCCAGGATGTCGCGCACCGCTCCCGCCAGCTCGCGCTGATCGGAGGTGAATCCGAAACGCATCAGGCTCCCTTGGGCAGCCGGAGCACGCGCTCGGCTACGACGTTGCGCTGGATCTCATTGGTGCCGGCGTAGATCGGCCCGGCGAGCGCGAAAAGGAAGTCGGCCAGCCACTGCCCTGTCACGTCCGGTGCGTCCGCGGCAAGCACGCCCTGCGGGCCAAGCAACCGCAGCGCCGTCTGGGTGATGTCGACGTCGAGCTCGGACCAGAAGAGCTTGTTGAGGCTGGATTCGGCGCCGACGCTCTCGCCGGCGAGCATCCGGCCGACGGTGCCGAAGGTGTAGAGCCGGTATGCCTCGGCATCGATCCAAGCCTGCGCAACATCGGCCCGCAGGGTCGGATCGACGGTGTCACCCTTCGATCGGGCCAGTGCCGCGAGTCGGTCAGTGGACGCAAGAAACCGGCCTGGACTGCGCAACGTCAGGCCGCGCTCGGAACCGGTGGTCGACATCGCGACCTTCCACCCCGAACCGGGCACCCCGAGCACGTCGCGGTCGGGCACGAAGACGTCGTCACAGAAGATCTCGGCGAAGCCCGCCTCGCCGTCCAGCTGGCGAATCGGGCGCACGGTGACGCCCTTGGAGTCGAGCGGGAAGAGGAAGTACGTCAGGCCCGAGTGGCGCGGCGCCTCGGGGTCTGAGCGAAAGAGCCCGAAGGCCCAGTCGGCGAAGACGGCCCGGGTGCTCCAGGTCTTTTGCCCAGACAGCACCCAGCCGCCGTCGACCTTCGTCGCGGTGCTACGGATGGCGGCCAGATCGCTACCGGCGTCGGGCTCGGACCAGGCCTGGGACCAGATGTCGTCGCCGCAGGCCATCCGTGGGAGCAGCCGTTCGCGCTGGTCATCGGTGCCGAACTCGAAGATGGTCGGGGCGAGCAGGAAGATGCCGTTCTGCCCGACCCGGCGCGGCGCACCGACCCGGTAGTACTCCTCCTCGAAGATCAGCCATTCGACCAGCGAGGCGGACTTTCCGCCGTACTGCTCCGGCCACGAGACGACCGCCCACCCGCCGGCGTGCAGCTTGTGCTCCCAGGCGCGATGAGCCTCAAATCCCTCTTTGGTGTCGAGCGAGGGCAGCGGGCTGGCCGGCACGTTCGCCTCGAGCCAGCTCCGCGCCGCCGAACGGAAGCTCTGTTCTGCCTCGGTGAGCGTCAGATCCACGGGTCAGGACAGCCGCTCGATGATCGTCACGTTAGCGACGCCGCCGCCCTCACACATGGTCTGCATGCCGTAACGACCACCGGTGCGCTCGAGCTCGTGGAGCATCGTGGTCATCAGCCTGACGCCGGTCGCGCCGAGCGGGTGGCCCAACGCGATCCCGCCGCCGTTCACGTTGACTTTCGACAGGTCGGCGCCGGTGTCCTTCTGCCAGGCGAGCACCACGCTGGCGAAAGCCTCATTGATCTCGATGAGGTCGAAGTCGTCGATCTTCATCCCGGTCTTCTGGAGCGCGTACGCCGTGGCCGGGATGGGTGCGGTCAGCATGAGAACCGGACTGTCACCACGCACCGAAAGGTGGTGGATGCGCGCCCGCGGCTTGAGCCCGTGGGTGCGGACCGCGTCCTCAGAGGCGATCAGCATCCCGCTCGCAGCATCAGAGATTTGGCTGCTCACCGCAGCGGTGAGGCGCCCACCCTCGATCAGGGTCTTGAGCGAGGCCATCTTCTCCAGCGAGGTGCCGCGGCGGGGACCCTCGTCGGTGGTGATCTTCTCGCCGGCCAGGTTGACGTAGGGGACGATCTCGCGCTCGAAGTAGCCGCCGTCGATGGCCGCCAGCGCCCGCTCATGGCTGGAGAGGGCGAATTTCTCCATGTCTTCGCGGGAGATGTCCCACTTCTCGGCGATCAGTTCGGCGCCGTGGAACTGGGAGATCTCCTCGTCGCCGTAGCGCTCCCGCCAGCCGATCGATCCCGAGAACGGATCGGTGAATCCCAGCGGCTGAGCCAGCGTCATCGCGCTGGAGATCGGGATCATGCTCATGTTCTGGACGCCGCCGGCCACGATCAGATCCGTGGTGCCGGACATGACGGCCTGGGCAGCGAAATGGACCGCCTGCTGCGAGGAGCCGCACTGGCGGTCGATCGTGACGCCCGGGATCTCTTCGGGCAGCCCGGCGGCAAGCCAACAGGTGCGGGCGATGTTTCCGGCCTGCGGGCCGATCGCGTCAACGCAGCCGAAGACGACGTCTTCGACAGCGAGCGGATCGATGTCGGAACGCTCGACCAGCGCGCGCAGCACGTGGGCACCCAGATCGGCGGGGTGCGCGGCCGCCAGACCCCCACCGCGCTTGCCGACGGGCGTGCGGATGGCATCAACGATGTAAGCCTCACGAGCAGCCATGAGCTGCACCTCCTGGCATCTGGTAGGCCGCCAGGTTACCCGAGCGAGCGCTTGGTTTCAGTCTTGTGAACGAGCCCACTCAGGCTCGCATTCCGTCCAGCATCAAGGCCAGATACTGATCGGCGAGCTGGCTCGACGTGAAGCGGCCGCCTGGGCGGTACCAGCGCACGGCGACCCAGATCGCGTCACGGATGTAGCGGTGGGCGAGCTTGGGGTCGAGGTCGCTACGCAATTCCCCGCCGGCGATGCCCTCGCGGATGACCTTGGTCCAGAGCCTGCCGAGGGCTTGCTCGGATTTGGCCAGGTAACCAAATCGCGGGTAGTTGAGCAGGTACTGCCGCTCGTTCTGGAAGACCGTGATGGCGGCGCGATGCCGGTCGAAGGAGCTGAAGGCAGCCTGCACGAGGCGGCTCAGCACGTCGATGCTCGTTCCGCCTTCGGAAACGATCGCCCGATAGAGCGCCAGCAGCTCATCCAGGTAACTGGAGAGCAGTTCGTCGATGATCGACTCTTTGGAGTCGAAGTGGTGATAGAGGCTGCCTGACAGCACGCCCGCGGCCTCGGCGATCTCGCGGACGGTGGTGGCCCGGTAGCCCCGCTCGGCGAAGAGCTCGGCCGCCAAAGCCACCAGCGCCGCGCGTCGTTCGGAGCCTTCCGATTCGTTACGCGCCCTGGCAGGCCGGTCTGACCTGTCTGACCGGCCGCGTGGGGCAGGCGTGCGCGGCGTCGTCACTCCCGAAGTATGCCCGCCCAAGCGCTTGCTTGGCACGCGGATTGGCGGCGACTGTCAGCGGCTGACGATCACCGAAGACGCGTTACCGAACAGGCCCTGGTTAGCCGTGATGCCGAGTTTGGCGCCCTCGACCTGGCGGTCACCGGCCTCTCCGCGCAGCTGCCACACCAGCTCGCATACCTGCGCGATGGCCTGCGCGGGAATGGCTTCGCCGAAGCAGGAAAGGCCGCCCGACGGGTTCACCGGCACGCGTCCGCCGAGCGTCGTCACACCGGTGCGCAGCAGGTTTTCTGCCTCGCCGGTGGCGCAGAGCCCGATGTTTTCGTACCAGTCGAGCTCGAGCGCACTGGACAGGTCATAGACCTCGGCAACGTCGACGTCCGACGGCGAGACGCCGGCCTGCTCATAGGCCCGCAGCGCAATCGAATCGCGAAAGCTCGGCCCGTTCGCCTGGCCCGCGTCGGTCGCGAAGTTGGGCATCTCGATGACGGGGTTGGGGAAGGTTGGCGTCACGGTGGAGACCGCGTCGATACCGACCAGGGGCTTTCCCCCTTCGCCGAGGCCATGGCGCTTCGCGTACTCGACGCTGGTGAGCACGAGCGCGGCCGCGCCGTCAGAGGTGGCACAAATGTTCAACAGCCGCAGCGGATCGCTGACCATCGGCGAGTTCAGCACCTCTTCGATGGTGACCTCGGAGCGGTAGCGGGCGTAAGGGTTCTTCACGCCGTGCGCGGCGTTCTTCACCTTCACCTGGGCGAAGTCTTCCTCGGTCGCCCCGAAGAGCTCCATGCGGCGGCGGGCGTAGAGCGCGAAGTAGACCGGGTTCGACGCACCGACCAGCCTGAAACGCAGCCAGTCGGGATCATCTTTGCGCTCACCGCCGACCGGGGAGAAGAAGCCCTTGGGGGTGGTGTCGGCGCCCACCACGAGCGCTACCTCGCACAGACCCGCCAAGATCTGAGCCCGGGCGCTGGCGATCGCGGCAGCTCCTGAGGCGCAGGCGGCATACGAACTGGAGACGCTGGCTCCCGTCCATCCGAGGGCCTGGGCGAAGGTCGAGCCGGCGACGAAGCCCGGGTAACCGTTGCGGATGGTGTCCGCCCCGGCGACGAACTGCACGTCGCTCCAGGGGATGCCCGCGTCGTCCAGAGCGGCGCGCGCAGCGACGACCCCGTACTCCACGAAGTTGCGTCCCCACTTGCCCCACGGATGCATGCCGGCCCCCAGGACCGCTACCCGCTTGTCCGATGGCGAGCTCATGCTGCCGCCTCCTCATTCTCGGCCGCTTCCTGGGTCTCGGTGGCGACCGGACGCCACTTCCAGACCAGCTGGTCGGCGCTGGAGCCATCGGCGGCCGTCTCGGTGAAGAGCGTGTCGACCACCAGCTCCACCTCCATGCCGATGCGAAGCTCGTCGACGGCCACGCCCGCCACGACCTGGCCGAGGACCACGATCTTCTCGGCGGCGAGCTCGACAGCGACGATCGCGAAGGGTTCGAACGGGTCTGCGGTCGGCACGTAGGGCGGCGGCGGCTTGTAGCGCGCGTCGGTGTAGGACCAGACCTTGCCGCGGTTGGACAGCGGCACCTCATCGAAATCGCTGCCGCTGCACGCCGGGTTAGGGCAAAAGAGCGTCGCTTTCGGGAAGGTCAGCGTGCCACACGTGGTGCAGCGGCTGCCGAGCAGCGCCGGAGCCCCACCGGGTCCATCGCTGGTGAACCAGCCCTCGACTGCGGGCACCTGAGCATTTGCCATGGTTGAACTGTAACGAGTTGCATTCGCGGCTGTGGAAGGCTTGGCCCCGTGGATACTTCCCTCATGGACGGCGTGCTGCGCGACGCCGCCGAAAGCGCCAAGGGCTTCATGCCCCCCGACGAGGGAACGGCGCTCTACGACGCAGCCGTGGAGGCGTTGAAACGCTCCCCGGAAGGCATCCTTGGCGAGATCGGGACGTACTGCGGCAAGTCGACGCTTTACCTGGCCGCAGCAGTCCGCGCGGCCGGTAGCGGCACCGTCGTCACCGTCGACCACCACATCGGCTCCGAGGAAAACCAGCCCGGGTGGGAGTGGCACGACACCACCCTCGTCGACCCGCATGCACGCCGGCTCGACACCCTGCCCACCCTGCGCCGCACCCTTTATGACACCCAGGTGGAAGACATCGTCGTCGCCGTCATCGGCCGCTCGCAGGCGGTCGGCGCGCTCTGGTCGACGCCGCTGGCCTTTCTCTTCCTGGACGGCGGCCACACCGAGGAGCAGGCGCAGGCCGACTACGAAGCCTGGGTCCGTCACGTCGCCCCGGGCGGGCTCCTGGTCATCCATGACGTCTTCGCCCACCCGTCCGAAGGTGGGCAGGCACCGTTCCACGTCTGGCAGCGGGCGCTGGCCGAGGGCTTCGTCGAGTGGTCGCAAACCGGCTCGTTGCGGGTAGTCGAGCGCCCCACTCGTCATTCCTGATGGACGGCCCGCTGTCGGACGCCTGACGACGGGTCAGCTATCGTCGCGCGCCGTGGTCACTGATGCGCGCGCACTCGATCTGACCGGCACCGTCGCAGTCATCACGGGGGCCGCGAGGGGCATCGGGAAATCCATTGCTCTCTCCCTTGCCGCCTGCGGTGCGCAGCTCGCCCTGTGCGACCGGATAGGTGACCTGTTGGAGGCGACGGCCAAGGAATGCGCCGCGATCAATGGGGAACCCTTGATCAGCATCATGGACGTTCGCGACGGACCAGCCGTCGAGGCGTTCTGCGCCGCGATCAAAGAGCGCTACGGCCGGGTCGACACCCTCGTCAACAATGCCGGGGGCGTCTTCTACGCACACTTCCTGGACATCTCCCCTGGTGGGCAGACCGCGCTGATCAACGAGAACTTCACCAGCGTCACCCACTTCGTCCGCGGCTGCGTCCCGCTGATGACCAACGGCGGCTCGATCATCAATGTCACCTCGTGCGAGGCGTTCAAGGCAGCACCCGGATTCGGGATTTACGCCGCCATGAAAGCCGCGGTCGAGCAGCTGTCGAAGACCCTCGCTCTCGAGCTGGCCCCACGCAAGATCCGGGTCAACACGATCGCCCCTGACGGCATCCCCACCCCGGGCGACGACGACCTGGGCGAGACCGCCATGCAGGGCGGCCGCGAGAAGTACGCGCCGAAGCTGCCGCTCGGCTGGGGCAACGAGGACGATTGCGCCGGGCCGGCACTCTTCCTGGCCAGCGACCTCTCGCGCTACGTGACCGGCACGACGGTGCACGTCGACGGCGGAAGCACGGCCGCGTCAGGGTGGATGCGGCGGGCCGACGGCACGTACGAGCCGTGAGTACCACTGGGATCGGGTTCAAGCAGCTAAGGGGTTACGCATGAGCGGTCATGTCTCTTTGGAGATCGACGGCAAGGTCGCCACGATCACCAACCACAACCCCGACAAGCACAACGCGTTCGACGACGACATGGACGCCCAGCTCTTCGCCGCGCTCGCCGAGCTCCGGCAGCGGCCCGACGTCCGGTCCGTCATCTGGCAGGGCGAAGGCAAGTCGTTCTCCTCGGGCCGCGACGTCGCCTCCATCGGCACGAACCTCAAGCCGGTCTCCCACCACGAGCTGATGCGCGGCGGCCACCGCGGCATCCAGCAGCTCTGGGAGATGGACCAGCCCGTCGTCGTCGCCTGCAAAGGCTGGGTGATGGGCGGATCGTTCCAGCGCGCCCTGCTCTGCGATATTCGGATCGCCGCGGAGGGCACCCGGTTCCGTCTCCCCGAACTCACCCACGGGGTCATCCCCGACACCGGCGGCATCGCCGTGCTGTACGAGATGTGCGGACCCGGCGTCGTCACCGACCTGGTGCTGACCGGTCGCGTGATGACCGCCGAGGAAGCGCTGAGCCACGGCATCATCAGCCGGATCGTGCCGGCGGATGCACTGGAGGAGACGGTTCGCGAAGCCGCCGAGTCCATCGCCAAAGCCCCTGCGGTCACGGTGAAATTGGCCCGCGAGATCATCCGCCATCTCTCGCTCCCGCAGATTCGCTCGTCGATGCAGGACGAGCTGATCTACCAGACCTTCATCAACCGCAGCGACGACTTCGCCGAGCTGAAGGCAGCCCGCGAAGAGGGCCGGCCGCCGGAGTTCACCGGCAGCTGACGTACAAGATCAACGCTTCAATGATCATGGTCTAGGCCATGTCAGCAGGCCCCACAGCTGTTTGGTGAAGCGTTGATCTTGAGGATTACGCGAGGGCGGGGTCCGGGAGGGTCTCGTAGCCGGGGATGGTGATGTCGTCGCCGGGATGTTCGAGGGTGAGGAGCACGTCGCCGAGGCGCGCGAGGGTGCGTGACGCCCCGCCGACGTAGAGCTCGATCGACTTGCCCCACAGGAAGTACCGGTGGATCGGATACGTCGTGTCGGCGCCCATTCCGCCGTGCAGGTGCTGGGTGATGTGAACGCAGTGCTGCCCGGCTTCCGCAGCCCACCACGATGCGGTGAGGACGTAAGCACTGGCCTGTGCGGGAGTCGTTCCCAGCTCGTCGGCCGCATCCAGCCGCCAGGCAGCCTGCAGCACCGTGGCCCGAATCCCGGCCGCATCGACGTAGGCATCCGCCGCCTTCAACGCGACGCCCTGGAAGGTCGAGAGCGGCTTTTCGAACTGGAGACGTTCCGAGGTGTACTTGGCGGTCTGACGCAGCGCGGCCTCGGTGATTCCGGCCGCGGTGGCCGCCAATGCCACGAGCAGCCGGGCCTCCCACCATTCGGCAGCACCCGAGCCGACTCTGGTGACCGGCGCTGAATCGAGCACCAGCTCGCCGTGGATCTCCTGCGTCGTCGCGATTTCCGGCAAAACGGTGACTCCGGCAGCACTGGGCTCCAGCAGGTAGAGCTCCTCGCCGACCGGGATGAGGATGGCCGCGGCGACATGGGCGTAAGGAACGCCGACGATCTCGCCCGAGAGCTTGCCGTCGACGACCTTCAATCCGAGCGCAGCAACCGGCGGAACACCGGTCAGCACCAGCTCGCCGGCGGCCGCGCCCGCCACCCAGCGGGCCTGCTGAGCGGCGTCGCCGTGGGCGGCAATCGCGAGCGCTGCGCTGGTGGTCCAGGCGAGCGGTACGGGAGCCACCACCTTGCCGTGCTGCTCACAGACGAGAGCCAGCTCCACCAGGCCCAGCCCGGCGCCGCCGAACTGCTCCGGAAGCGCGATGCCGATCAGGCCGGCTTCGGCCAGCTCTCCCCAGAGCTCGCGGTCGAAGCGCTCCGACGTTTCCAGCACAGCCGTCACTCGCTCCGGCGTCGCCTTGTCCCCGAAGATGTCGGCCGCAAGCGCCTGCAGCGATTGCTGGTCCTCGCTCAGTGAGAAGTCCATCAGCGGGCCCTTCGCGCCATCTTCAGTCCGGCCGCCGCGACGATCTCGCGTTGCACCTCGTTGACACCGCCGCCGAACGTATTGATCTGGGCGGCCCGGGCAGCGCGCTCGACGTCGCCGGAAAGCGCCGCCCCCGGAGAGCCGGCGCGCAACCATCCGCCCGAGCCGAGAATCCCCAGCAGCAGCCGGTAGACCTCGACGTGGGTCTCGGTGCCGTAGAACTTCACCGCGGAGGAATCGGCCGGATTGAGCTTGTCGTCGGCGATGTCGGCGGTCATCCGCCAGTTCAGCAGCTTCATCACCTCGAGCTTGGAGTACGCCCGGGCAAGGTCGGCGCGTACCCACGGCACATCGGCGACCCGCTGCCCGTCAGTACCGCCCGGCAAAGGGGTGTTGAGCGTCCACTGTCGAACCTCGCCCCACAGCTGCCAGCAGCGGCCGCCGAGGGCCGACAGACCGACCCGTTCATGGTTGAGCTGGGTGGTGATCATCGACCAGCCACCGCCGCGCTCGCCGACCAGATTTTCCTTGGGGACCCGGACGTCCTGGTAGTAGGTCGCGGTCGTCATGACGTCGCCGACGGTGTGCAGCGGGGTCCACCGGAAGCCGTCGGATGAGGTCGGGACCAGAATGATCGAAATACCCTTGTGCTTGGGCAGATCGGGGTCGGTACGGCAGGCCAGCCAGATGAAGTCGGCCTGATTGGCGCCGGAGGTGAAAACCTTGCTGCCGTTGATGACCCACTCTTCGCCGTCGAGTACGGCCGAGGTCCGCAGCGAGGCGAGGTCCGTGCCCGATCCCGGCTCGGTGTAGCCGACGGCAAAGTTCAGGTCGCCGTTGAGCATTCCCGGCAGGTACTTGGCCTTCTGCTCCGCGGTGCCGAAGCGCATCAGCGAAGGACCCATCGTCGTCACGGTGACGAAGGGGAACGGTGCACCGCAGCGCTGGACCTCGTCGAACATGATGTATTGATCCATCGCCGACCGGCCCTTACCGCCGTACTCCTTGGGCCAGCCCAGGCCCAGCCAGCCGTCCTTGCCGATCTTGCGCACGGTCGTACGCCACAGCGCGGTGCCTTCACCGGTGGCGCCGAGCTTTTCTTTCACCTCGGGGGTGAGCAGATCCGCGAAGTAGGCCCGCAGCTCAGCGCGCAGAGCACGCTGCTCAGGCGTGTAATCCAGGAACACGCCTCAAAAGCTAACCCAGCGCCAGGTTCAGTCGCGAGGCAGCCCTAGCAACCGTTCGGCGATCACGTTGCGCAGCACCTGGCTGCTGCCGCCGGCAATGGTGAGCGCCCGGGTGGAGAGCGCGAACTTGACCGCGGCCTGGGACGCCGGATCCGTCACGTCAGCGCCGCTGGAGCCAAGCGCCTCCAGAGCCAGCTCACGGGCGTCCTGAATCTGATACATCCCGACCAGCTTGCGCACGCTGGAGGAGGGTCCCGGATCGAGGCCGCCGAGCTGGCGCAGCGTGATCTGCAGCCCCAGCGACCCAGCGGCTTGCAGTCCACCGACGAGGCTCCCCATCCGGTCATCAAGGACCGGATCCGGTGTCGCCGTGGCCAGCAAATCGTCCAGTCCGCCGCCGATGTCGCCGGTCGAGGACATGGCGACCCGCTCGTTGGCCAGCGTCGTCCGAGCCAGTCGCCAGCCGCCATCGACCTGGCCTACAACGCAATCCTCGGGGACGAAAACGTCGTCGAGAAAGACCTCGTTGAACAGGGCGTCGCCGGTGATCTCCCGCAGCGGCCGGACGTCGATCCCCTTGGACTTCATGTCGACGAGGAAGTACGTGATGCCCTTGTGCTGCGGCGCATCCGGGTTGGTACGCGCCAGGCAGATGCCCCAGTCGGCCTGCCGGGCCAGTGA
Organism: uncultured Actinomycetota bacterium; assembly: GCA_963737695.1. Taxonomy (GTDB): domain Bacteria; phylum Actinomycetota; class Actinomycetes; order Frankiales; family Frankiaceae; genus DATAZK01. The sequence continues at coordinate 9,662 of CAVTTQ010000005.1, read as the reverse complement.
GGTCCACACCTTCTGTCCCTGCAACGAATAGCCCCCGTCGACCTTCGTCGCGCGGGTACGCAACGAGGCGAGGTCAGAGCCGGCGCCGGGCTCGGAGAAAAGCTGGCACCAGGCGACGTCACCGAGGAGGGTCGGCAGCGCGAATCGCTCGCGCTGCTCGTCGTTGCCATGTTCGATGATCGTCGGTACGGCCCAGTTGCCGATGACGATGTCGGGCGGACGGACGGCGGCGGCTTCCAATTCCTGCGCGATCGCGAGCTGCTCGACCGGACTTGCTTCCAGCCCGTACGGCTTGGGCCAGTGAGGAGCGATGAGGCCCGCCTCGGCAAGCGCGGTCCGGCGTGCTTTCGGGTCGGTAGGCAGCGAAGCAAGGACTTCACGCACCCGCAGTCGCAGCGGCTCGGCCTCCTCGCCCGATCGTGACCGACCGATGCCTGCGAAGCCCCTCACGTCCCAGGGCTGACACGCGAGCATTCCAATGGGCCGTCCCACCGGAAAGCGCGCGCACGGCGAGGGATCGGCGCAGCGAGAGGTGGGCGTCGTGCTCCCACGTGAAGCCGATGCCGCCGAGGATCTGGATGCAGTCCTTGGCGTTGACGACGGCGTCCTGCAGGGAGACCGCACCGGCGGTCGCCGCGGCCACCGCGAACTGGCGGCGGTCTTCGGCGTCCAGACCCCCTTCGAGGTACGTCGTCGCCGCGCTCGCGGCGTCCCAGGCCGCCGCAGCCGCCAGTTCGCTGCGCGCCAGCAGGTCTGAACACAAGTGCTTGATCGACTGGAAGGAGCCGATGGGACGGCCGAACTGCTCACGCACCTTGGCGTACGCGGTAGCGGTCTCCTGCGCCCAGCGAGCGATGCCGGCAGCTTCCGCAGCCCGCACCGTGACGTGCAAGTCGCGTACCAAATCGGTGTCGACTCCGGCCAGCACGTGACCCTCCACCACGACGGCATCGGTGAAGGTGACGCGCGCCAGCGGGCGGGTGACGTCGAGGCTGTCGACCGGTTCGACGGTCACGCCGGCGCCGACCTCGACAACGGCCCAGAACTCGCCGTCCGCGCCCTTGGCCGACGTGAGAATCCACCGCGCCTCCGGCAGCCCTGCGACCAGTCCCGCGTCTCCGGAAAGGCGCACCCCACCGGCCCCGGGCGATGCCGTCACATCGGCTTCGAGCGCCACCACCGCAGTCGCGGAGCCATCCGCCAGCGCGGAGAGCACCTCGTCCAGCACCGGGGACGGCCCGGCTGCTTGGCGGGAGACGGTCAACACCAGCCCGGCGACGGCACTGGCCAACAGCGGCCCGTGAGCGATGTGGCGGCCCAGCTCCTCCATCACCACAGCCAGGTCGACCACCGTCGCACCGGATCCTCCGACGTCTTCGGGAAACGCCAGACCGGGAAGGCCGAGCTCGACGGCGCCGGTCCACCACTCGGGACGCACCGCCACCCGGTTGACCGCCGGGACATCGACCAGATCACGAGCAGCAGCTCGCACCTTGGCCCGCTCCGCCCAGCCTGAGACGGATTCTGCGAGTGCTACCTGCTCTTCGGTGACCGCCAATGCCATGGCGGCGACTTTAGCTGGACCCGCATCGCGCTGGGATGGACCCACCTTTCTTGCCGTTGTTGCCCGATTCGACGGGGTGTCTTGTGCCGGCTGGCTAGAGCGAGGCCCCACTTCCGGCTCGCCGGACTCAGAGTCCCAACGCGCTGCGTACCTGATGCACCACATAGCCCGGCCGGCGTAGTGCATCCCGGGCGATCACATGGCGGACATCCCACCCGAGGGCGGGCATCGCGTTGTGCTTGTCACGATCGCGGTAGAGCGCCCGCGGCCGATCGTGCTCGCCGCTGTCGACCTCGAGACCGACCTGCTTTCCGTTCCGCCGATAGGCGATGTCAAGGCGAGCCAATGGATAGCCGTCATCGCCGATCACGACGTACTGGAGGTGGTCCGGGGTAAGGCGGGCATCCACCAGCACGATGCGCACCCGCGTCTCTGACGGAGATTCAGCCAGCCCGTTCGCCAGCTTGAGCCAGCGCGCTGCGTCGGCGCACCTGGTCCGGCGGAGCAGATCGGCCAGCTCTCCCAACTCATCCGCCGTCAGCAGCTTCTGGTACAGCGCGCTGTCCACGATGGAAAGCCAGCTGATCCGGTCGGCGACAGCCGCGCAATCGGCGAGCGTGCGCAGCACCGAGGTCACCTGCAGACCACCGAGCTGAATGCAATCAGAAGGCTGCAACGGGCGAAATCGCAGGCGCACCCCGCGGCGCTGCCGGCGGGTCCGCGCGGAGGGCAGCGTCATGTCAACGACGTCGGCGGGATTCCAGAACCCGACTCCCTGCAGCCCATGCAGGTGGGCAGCGGTCCGGTGGCTGATCAGACCATCCGGGATCGCGAGCTGGGCCGCGCGCGCCGAAGTACGCAACGGGTCGCGGATCGGTTCGATGGCCACCGCGCCGCGTACCAGCTGCTGGCGATTGATGCGCTGCAGATGCTCGAGCTCGCGCCTTGGCATTCCCAGCCGCCGAGCCTCCCGGGACAGCAGCACATCGTCGGTCTCGGCAGCACGCGCGAGGACGGTGAGAAGTGGATCGGGTTGGGGAGCCATCCGGCAACCCTCGCCGTGACGGGCGGCCCCCGATCAGCTCGACCACGATCTGTGGAGGCGGCCGCCGCGTACCGGGAGCTGGCTCTTGCCGTTGTTGCACGATTCCACGGGGTGTCTTGTGCCGGACGGCTAGAGCCAGCTCCCCCGCGACCGCGCCGCCTGGGCGAAAGCTACAACCGTTCGAGGATGGTGCCCGTGGCCATCGCCCCGCCGCAGCACATGGTGACCAGCGCGGTGGTGCCGTCGGTGCGCTCGAGCTCGTGCAGCGCCGTCGTCAATAGCCGGGCTCCGGTCGAGCCGACGGGATGGCCGAGCGCGATGGCCCCGCCGTTGACATTGACCCGGTCGAAGTCGGGCTTGATGACCGAATTCCACGACAGCACGACGGAGGCGAAGGCCTCGTTGATCTCGATGACGTCCATGTCGCTGATGGACATCTTGGAACGCTCGAGGACGCGCTGGGTGGCATCGATGGGGCCGTCGAGGTGGTAGTAGGGATCGGCGCCGACCAGGGCCTGGGTGATGATCCGGGCCCGCGGCTTGAGCCCGAGCGCATGCGCCCGCTCCTCCGACATGATCAGCAGCGCCGCGGCGCCGTCCGACATCTGGGAGCTGTTGCCGGCGGTGTGACGGCCCTCGGGAAGGACCGTCCGCAGCTTGGCCAGACCTTCGAGCGTCGTCTCGCGAAGGCCTTCGTCACGGCTGACGATGCGGGTCTCACCGGTGCGCTCGCCGTCCTCGCCAAGGATGGGCGCCTCGACGGAAAGGATCTCGCGGTCGAAGCGGCCCTCGTCCCAGGCCTGGCGTGCCAGCCGCTGCGAACGCACTCCCAGCTCGTCGAGCTCGGTGCGGGTGAACCCCCGCTTGTCGGCGATCCGCTCGGCGCTCGTGAACTGGTCACCGGTATCGATGGCCCAGTCATCCGGCCGGCCCGACTTGCCACCGGACGCTTCGCCGAAGGAGACCCGGCTCATCGATTCGACGCCGCACGCGACTCCGACATCGATCACGTCGTTCGCGATCAGTGACGCGATGAGATGAGCGGCCTGCTGCGAGGAACCGCACTGGGCGTCGATGGTGGTGCCACCGGTCTGGTATGGCAGCCCGGCATAGAGCCAGGCGTAGCGCGTCAGGTGGTTGGCCTGCTCGCCGCCCTGCGTGACGGTGCCTCCGATGACCTGCTCGACGAGCGCTGGATCGATGGCTGCCCGTTCGATGACGCCGCGCTGGACTTCGGCCAGCAGCCCCATCGGCTTGATTCCCGCGAAGGCGCCCTTGCGCTTTCCGATGGGAGTGCGGAGAGCTTCGACGATGACCGGATTTCCCACGGTTCCTCCTGCGTGATCGGCGTCGATCGTTGCTGTGACGTTAGCCCTGAGCGGCCGGGAGTCGAGCGGGAACTAGTCCAGAAAGATCGGTGGGCGCTTTTCCTTGCGGGCCAGAATCGCCTCGTCGAAGTTCTTGGTCGTCATCCGGACGAAGAGCTGCGAGATGCCTTCGAACTCCATATGACCCGCCAGGCTGCCCGCGTCGAGGCTGGTCCAGAGCGTCCGCTTGGTCAGTTCGACCCCGGGCCGGCTGAAAGCGATGATCCGGTCGGCCAGGTCGTAGCACGTGTCGAGGAGCTCCTCATCCGGGACGGTGCGCGAGACGATGCCAATCCGCTCGGCCTCGACGGAGTCGACGTCGCGGCCGCTCAGCATGATGTCGAACGCCCGGCTGGAGCCGATCGCCCGCGGCAGGAGATACGAGAGCCCGAGCTCGCTGGCCGTCAGCCCGTTGTTGATTCCGGCTGCCCGGAAGTACGCGCTGGACGCCGCGTATCGGATATCGGTGGCGAGCGAGAGGCAGAAACCGCCGCCGATGGCCGGGCCGTTGATGGCACCGATGACCGGCTGGTGCATCGCGCGCAGGGTGAGGATCACGTCGTCGAGCACCTGCAGCGCCCGGCGGGCGATACTCGGGACCGTCAGGCCGTCGATGTTGGGGACCATCCCCGAGCCCACCAGGTCTGCGCCGGAGCAGAAGCCGACGCCGGCACCGGTGAGGACGACGACGCGGGTGTCGTTGTCGACGGAGATCTCCCGCAACGTGTCACGCAGCGGGACCATCACGTCGAACGCCATCGCGTTCATCCGCTCCGGCCGGTTGAGGGTGACCCGGGTAATTCCCGGCCGCGGGGTATCGACGAGAACGAAATCCTCAGCCATTCCAGCGCCTACTTGGCCAGCGCGCCGAGATCGACCGGCAGCGAGATCCCGGTGACGTAACGCGAGAGGTCGGAAGCCAGCCAGAGCACCGCCTCGGTGATGTCGTCCTTCTCCACCCAGGGATGGGCCATCAGGTTCATGCCCTGGAAACCGGATGCGACATCGTCGGCCGTGGGTGACTCGAGATCGGGACGGAAAAGATGGCGGATCGCCTGGTTGTTGATCATGTCGGTGTTCACGTTTCCGGGGTGTACGGAATTGACCCGCACTCCGGCGTGGGCGAATTCCTGGGCACCGGTACGCATCAGCCCTACGACTCCGTGCTTGGCCGCTGTGTAGGCCGGCACCCCGCCATAGCTGCGCAGCCCCATGATCGAGCTGATCAGGATGATGGAGCCACCCTTCTTGCGGCGCACCATCGCCTGGGCTCCGGCCTGGATCGTCAGGAAGACGCCCGTCAGGTTGATGTCGATCGTTTCGCGCCAGGTATCGGCTGCGGTGTCCAGTAGGCCGCCCTGGCTCCGGCTGATCCCGGCATTAGCCACGACGATGTCGACCGCGCCGCCATCGGCGTCAAGCTCCTTCGCGCCGTCCGCGACCGCAGCCTTGAGGCCGGCGTCATCGCGTACGTCGACGATCCGGGTGAAGGCCCGGCCGCCGGCTTTTTCGATCAACCGGGCGGTCTCTTCGAGCTCCTCCGGGCCGGGCAGGTCGTAGTCAGCAGCCGCGATCGACGTGCAGGCGTCGACCGCGATGACACTCGCCCCCTCGGATGCGAAGCGGACCGCGTGATTGCGGCCCATTCCCCGCGCAGCTCCGGTAACGAACGCGACCCGACCGTCAAGCAGCCCCATTGCAGCCTCCCTAGCGCGCCTCGCCACCCGTCTGAGGTGAGGCGGTGGACACAACCTAGCGAGTGGCCCGGTGCTAACCTGACGCGCCGTCAGAATGGGCGCCGAACCGTCGTAGTCGATCCCGCTGACGAGCGCCTCACGAGGAGTCGTTCTGATCATGGAAATTTCGCTGGGCCTACCCACCCACCGGGCGGATCTGGGCGCCGAATTTGTCACTGCCCGGGCCATCACCGAGCTCGCCCGGGCCGCCGAGGACGGTGGGTTCGACGCCGTCTACGTCACCGAGCATCCGTTCCCGGACACCAAGTGGCTCGAGCACGGAGGCCACCACGCGCTGGACCCCTTCGTCAGTCTGTCCTTCGCCGCTGCCGTGACAACCCGGCTCAAGCTGCAGACGAACCTGCTCGTCCTGGCCTACCGCAACCCGTTCCTGACAGCGCGGGCGGTCGCCTCGCTCGATGCGCTGTCAGATGGCCGCACGATCATCGGGATCGGAGCCGGCTATCTCGAGGGGGAGTTTCGGGCCCTCGGTGTCGACCCGGCGGTTCGCAACGAACTCACCGACGAGGCGATCAGGGCCATGACCGCCGCCTGGTCGGGAGAAAACACCCAGTTCGAAGGGGAAGGTTTCACCGCCGCCGGCAACACCATGCTCCCCCGCCCTGCCCAATTGCCGCGTCCACCGCTGTGGATCGGGGGCAATAGCGGCCGGGCGATGCGCCGGGTGGTGGAGCTGGCCGACGGGTGGATCCCGATGCCGACCACGGGGATGTCGGAAGGGGCCGTAGCCAAGAGGTTGAAGACGGCGCCCCTGGACGGTCCGGCCGCGCTGAAGGAACGCGTGACCAAGCTGCACCAGATGGCTGCCGACGCCGGCCGCCAGACCATGCCGACCGTCGCCTTCACGCCGCCGAGCCTGCTCATGACCGGGCACGGAGCGGCGCTGCCTTCCGCCGAGGCCCTGATCGACGAGGCGGGTCAGCTGGCCGCCGCCGGAGTCTCTCAGCTGACCATCAGCCTGCCCGCCGAAAGCCGCGCAGAGCTGCTCAAAGCGATGGAGAAGTACGCCTCCGAGGTCATCCCCAAACTCTGATCCGGCAAGCGGAACTGAACATGCCAAAGGCCGCCGGGCGCCCGTACTGATGAAGTACGGACCCCCGGCGGCCTTCGGGTCGTGCGCGCTTACCGAAGTCCCGTGGTGCGGCTGCCGATCACCGCTCGATCAGTCGCGATCCTTCTGCTGCTCGAAGATGAACCGAGCCAGCCAGAACCGCAGGAAACCCGCGAGCGAGTAGCGCAGGAAGACTGCTGCGCCGAGGATGGTGACGGCGATGCCGATCATCCCGATCGTCAGCGAGTCATTCTGCGTGAGGGTATTGCTCGTGCCGTGGGAGATGAAGTAGCCGACGATGCTGACGATGACGCCCACCACCATCGCGACGACTCCGAGCCGCAGCATGAGCGTGTCTCGGCCGGCGTTGGGATCCTTGATTTTGAGACTCCGAATCTCTTCTTTGAAGCTGTCACTCCTGGCCCCGGTGTCAGGCGTGGGAGCGGCGTCGGTACTCGTGGACATTGCAGTCACCTCTGGGTCGGATTGGGATCGGCAAGCGGGTCATCTATAGCGGAAATATCGGCGAGCGGGTTGTCGGCTGCTGCCAGGTGCTGGGTGGCTTCGCCGCCGAGGTAGACCTCGGACAGGTCGCCTTCGATTTCTGACGGGGTTCCGGTCAGCACGACGCGGCCGTGCACCATGACGGCCGCGGTGTCCGCGACGTCCAGGACGGCGGCGGCGAACTGCTCCACGACCAGAATGGTGACACCGTCTGCGGAGATCGCCCGTACCGCCTCATAAAGCTGGTCGACGATGAGCGGCGCCAGACCCATGGACAGCTCATCGAGCAGCAGAACGCTTGGGTCGCTGGCGATGGCCCGGGCGACAGCCAGCATCTGCTGCTCGCCTCCCGACATGGTGCCGGCCATCTGCGTGCGACGCTCACCGAGCCGTGGGAAGTAGGAGAAGGCCCGCTCCTCCACCTGCTTGCGGCTGATCCCGCGGTAGGTGACCATCTGCAGGTTTTCCCGGACGGTCAGGTTAGGGAAGACCCCGCGACCTTCGGGAATGGTGCAAAGACCAGCACGGGCCAGCTCTACCGGGTCGACCCCATTGACCCGGCGTCCCCCGAGGAAAAGGTCTCCGGATGTCGGCTCGTGAAGGCCGCAAACCAGCCGCAGCATGGTGCTCTTACCGGCGCCGTTAGGGCCCAGGACCGCAAGCACCCCTCCGACGGGAAGGACCAGGTCAACCCCGTGCAGGACCTCGATCGCGCCGTAGGACGCCCGGATGTCGCGCAGCTCGATCATGGGGTCCGCAGCGGCGACGGCGACGGCACCTGATCCGGCAGCCACAGGCTGATCCGGGACGTAGGCAGCACTTCCCCCCTCTGGGGTCACGCTGCCACCTCCTTCGCCGTGCCGAGATACGCAGCCTGCACCTTCGGATCCGCCCGCACTTCTGCGGGGGACCCGGCGGCCATCAGCTGACCGAAGTCGAGCACGAAAATGTGTGAGCAGACCTGCATGACGAGATCCATGTCGTGCTCGACGAGCAGGATCGCCATGCCTTCGTCGGCCAGCCGATGCAGCAGCGCAGCGAACTGCTTCGTCTCCTCCTCGTCCTGGCCTGACGCGGGCTCGTCCAGCAGCAGCAGCCGGGGGCGGATGGCGAGTGCTCGGGCGAGCTCGACCAGCCGGCCCTGACCGGTCGGCAGCGAGTCGGCCCGTACATCGGCCACGTGGCTCAGACCCACCTGCTTGAGCAGGTCGTCCACGGTCAGCGCGCTGCCTTCGACCTTCGGTCCACGCTTGCCCCACTGCTTGCGCAGGCCGCCGGCCACCTGGATATTTTCGCGCACAGTCAGCTGTCCGAAGAGCTCGAGCCGCTGAAAGGTGCGCGCCATCCCGAGCCTGGCCCGCTTGTAAGGCAGCTTCCCTCCGATGTCGGATCCATCGAGGATGATCTTGCCGCGGGTCGGATCCTGCTGGCCGGTGATGACGTTGAACATCGTCGTCTTACCTGCACCATTGGGCCCGATCAGGCCGGTGATGCGACCCGAGTCAGCCGTCAGACTCACACTCGAGAGCGCGGTGTGGCCACCGAACCTGACGGTGACGTCCTGTACCTCAAGCAGAGACACGGCTGACCTCCGGAAGATCGAGCTTCTGATCGAGCACGAGCACATCCTCGTCCGTGAACGGTGAGTCCACGCCGAGCCATTCGAGCGGCACCGATGTGCCGTCGGTCGAGACGGTCGCCGGTCCGGCTTCCTTGTCCAGTCTGCGGTTTTCCAACACCTGGCAAATGCCAGGCATCGCCAGCAGGATAACGATGATCCCGATGACCAACGTCCAGCCGTCGACCACATCCTGGTAGCGCAGCACATACAGCGCGATGATCAGCACCACCCCGCCGATGATCACCCTGGGATATCTGGGAACGATCGCGAACCTGGGTCTCAGGTCGGCCGCGATGAACCCGTTGGGGTTGTTGCCGAGCCCGATAGCTCCGAATCCGGTGAGGATCGAGGTGGCCTGCGTCAGGCTTCCGTTCAGCAGGTTCGTGGTGATCGGCGAACCAATGAAGATCGCCGAGAACAGCGCGCTGCCGATGGAGCTCACGCCGCCGATGACCACGGTCAGCAGGATGGCCAGCCCGGCAAAGAACTGGAAGGTGTCCGGAGTGGCCGTCTGCAGCGCCGCGCCGTACACCCCACCGCCGAATCCGGCCATCCCGGCCGAGAGCGTGAAGATGGCGAGCGTGGTGGCCCGCGGGTTCATACCGAGGGTTTCGCAGGCAGCCGGGCTCTCCTTCAGCGCCAGTAATCGCTGACCGAACTGGCTGCGCCGGATCCACACCACGATCAGCGCCATCACGCCGAAGATGACGGCGCCGAAGATGAAGTAGGACTTCGGCGTATCGACGTTGAAGG
>CAVTTQ010000004.1:0-836351 GCA_963737695.1 uncultured Actinomycetota bacterium | reverse complement strand
AGTCCCAGTGTGGCCGGTCGCCCTCTCAGGCCGGCTACCCGTCGTCGCCTTGGTAGGCCGTTACCCCACCAACAAGCTGATAGGCCGCGGGCCCATCCCAAGCCGAAAAACTTTCCACCAAAGAAGATGTCTTCTAAGGTCATATCCGGTATTAGCCCCGGTTTCCCGGGGTTATCCCAGAGCTTGGGGCAGGTTGCCCACGTGTTACTCACCCGTTCGCCGCTCGCCCGAAGGCTCGCTCGACTTGCATGTGTTAAGCACGCCGCCAGCGTTCGTCCTGAGCCAGGATCAAACTCTCCATTGATGTCTTTATATCGAGCACAGCCGAAGCTGCGGGCGATGACAATAGATATTTGAACCTGACATGACGTCTGATCCGTAGATCGTCCATCGTGCCTTATTTAATAAACCGCCACGCGACACCAACTAGACCCGGATGGGTTTCGCCGGCCCCACGCGGACGGGGGTTTGGCACTGACTTTCGGCACGCTGTTGAGTTCTCAAGGAGCGACTGCTCACCGTCGCGGGCCTTTCGACCGGCTTTGGGGCAACCTATCCAACATACTTGCGGACCCAGTGTCTGTCAAAGTCTCTCGAGGTGATTTCCCTGCGATGACCTGCCAGTTGGTCGCGCCAGGCCCTCAGGTCCGGCGCCCCTTCGGTCGGGGCCGCCACCGTGATGTGGCCGCCCCCGTTTTCCCGGGCAGAGCACAAGTTACGGGCAGGTGTCGTGTTCGTCAAACCCCCGGGCGCGTCTGGGCTGTGATCGTTGCCATGCCGAACGGATGCCCCGAGACACGCCGCGCCGGCACCCGTTTCGGGGGCGTTTGTGCTACGTGGCGACACGGGCAGCGGCAGCGTCAGTCGACACGGACGGCCGCAAGCCGCTGCTTTCCCCGCCGCAGCAGCGCGATCGATCCCCCGAGCAGGTCTGCCGAGCTCAGCTGGGTCTCCTCCCCGGTGATCTTGGCGTTATTGAGGTAGACGCCGCCCTGGTCGATCGCCCGGCGAGCGTCCGACCGAGAGGTGCAGAGCTCGGTCGCCACCAGCGCCTCGATGATGGTGAGCCCCCCGTCCACTTGAGCGCGGGTGATCTTCCAGGTTGGGATCTCTGCCACGGCTGCTTCGAGCGTTGGCGCCGGTAGGTCCTCCAGGGCTCCTCGCCCGAACAGGGCCTCGGACGCAGCGATCACCCGCTCGACCTCGTCGCGGCCGTGCAGTAACGCCGTGAAGTCCGCGGCCAGTCGGCGCTGCGCTGCCCGGGCCTGCGGCCGCTCCTGCACCGCCCGAGCCAGCTCCCGGATCTCGTCCTGGTCGAGATCGGTGAACAGCCGCAGGTAAGTGATCACATCGCGGTCATCGGAATTGAGGAAGAACTGGTAGAAGGCGTAGGGAGAGGTGAGCTCGGGATCGAGCCACACCCGGCCACCACCGGTCGACTTTCCGAACTTCTCCCCGTTGGCGTTCGTGACCAGCGGCACCGTCAGGCCGTGCGCCGCCTCCCCCGTCACGCGGCGGATGAAGTCCAGCCCGGCGGTGATGTTGCCCCACTGATCGCTGCCGCCGATCTGCAGCCGGCAGTCGTGACGGCGGAGCAGTTCCAGGTAGTCGTTGGCTTGCAGCAGCTGGTAGCTGAACTCGGCGAAGGTGAGGCCACCGCCGTCGAGCCGGTTGCGTACCGAATCCTTGTCGAGCATGGCGTTGATCGGGAAGTGCTTGCCGACGTCACGCAGGAAATCGATCGCCGTCAGGGGCGCGGTCCAGTCCAGGTTGTTGATCAGCAGCGCCTGCGATGGACCGGGGCTGAAGTCCAGGAAGCGCCTCAGCTGACCGGAGATCCGCTCGACGTTGGACGCGACCTCGGCCGTCGTCAGCATGGCGCGCTCGGACGAGCGTCCGCTGGGGTCACCAATCAGCCCGGTCGCCCCACCCGCAATGACGATCGGGCGGTGGCCGGCCTGTTGCAGCCGTCGCAACGTGATCAGCGGGACCAGGTTGCCCGCGTGCAGGCTCGCCGCGGTCGGGTCGAAGCCGGCGTAGACCGTCATGGGTTTGGACGCCAGCGCGGTCGCCAGAGCGGTTGCGTCGGTGGACTGAGCGATCAGCCCGCGCCACTCGAGCTCATCCAAGACGGATGCCGGTCGGCTGGCCGGCAGTGGGGAAACGGACTGGGCGGGCGGCGCATTCACGTGTCCGATCGTGCCTTACGACTTCGTGACCGACCGCCCCTATACGCAGACACGGCCGGCGAATCGGCCACCCACCACCGCCACGGCCAGCCGAAGGCGTCCCCGAGGTTGGGGTTGAGCCCCACCCGGGGGCCAGTGCGGACGTTCGCGTCGGGAACCTCGGTCCCGGCAAGAAGCGCGAGCGGAGGCCTGCCGAGTGTGAGGTCGGTGCCGTTGTCCTCGCCCGTGATCCGCATCAGTCGGGCGAGCCGGCCCGGTCCTTTTCCCCGATCAACGGCGCGCACCTCAGGGCGACGCAACGCGGCTTCGGCCTGTCCCGCGTCGCCGCCGAGGACCTCAGCGGCGCGCAGCAGTACAGCCGTGGGTTCACCGCCGGGGCCGCAGACGACGTTCATGCACCAATGCATCCCGTACGTGAAGTAGACGTACAGCCTTCCGGGTGGTCCCCACATGGGCGCATTGCGAGGGGTGGGGCCCCGGAACGAATGCGAAGCCGGGTCGTTACCGCCGGTGTAGGCCTCCACCTCCACCACGCGAACCGTCAGCACCCCATCCGTGACCAGGCAACCCAGCAGATCGCGGGCCACCTGTAGAGAGCTCCGGTCGTAGAAGGCCGCAGGTAATGGCTCGCTCAGTAGCCGTCCGCCCAAGCCCGGTCGACCTCGAACTGGCGCTGGATCTCAGCCAGCTGCTCGCGTACCCGCGAAGGCGCCGTGCCGCCGCGAGCGCTACGCGCTGCCAGCGCGCCAGGGACAGACAGCACGTCGCGAACATCGGGTGACAGCAGGTCGCTGATGGCAGCCAGATCGGCGTCGCTGACGTCTTCCAGGCCAATCTCGCGGGCCACGCACCACACGACGAGACGACCCACCGCCTCGTGCGCCTCACGGAAGGGGACTCCCTTGCGCACCAGGAACTCAGCCACGTCGGTGGCCAGGCTGAACCCGGCGGGAGCAGCTGCCTCGAGCCGGTCAGCGCGTATCCGGACGGTCGCGACGGTGCCGGTGAGTGCCGGGAGCACGGTCGTCAGCGTCTCGACGGCATCGAAAACCGGCTCCTTGTCCTCCTGCAAATCACGGTCGTAGGCAAGCGGCAGGCCCTTGAGGGTCGCCAGCAACGCGACCACGTGACCGATGAGCCGGCCGGCCTTGCCACGGGCAAGCTCCGCGACATCCGGATTCTTCTTCTGCGGCATGATCGAACTGCCGGTGGCGAATGCGTCATCGAGTTCGAGCCATCCGAATTCGCTGGTGGTCCAGAGCACGATCTCTTCCCCGAGCCGGGAGAGGTGCACCCCGATGAGGGCGGCCACGAAGAGGAACTCGGCGGCGAAATCGCGGTCGGAGACGGCGTCGACGGAGTTGGCGGCGGAGGAATCGAATCCGAGTTCGCGGGCAGTGGCCTCGGGGTCCAGCGGGAGCGAGGATCCCGCCAGGGCGCCGGAGCCCAGCGGAGATATCGCGGCGCGCTTGTCCCAGTCACGCAGCCGATCGACGTCACGCAGCAAAGGGTGCACGTGGGCGAGCAGCAGATGACCGAACGACACCGGCTGCGCGTGCTGCATGTGCGTCATGCCAGGGGCAGCGGTGTCGATGTGGGCTCCCGCCTGGACCGACAGCGCATCAGCCAACGCCAGCACCTCGCGCGCCACGCCCCTGGCGGCATCGCGCAGATACAGCCGGAGGTCGGTGGCGACCTGATCGTTACGGCTACGCCCGGCGCGAAGCTTGCCGCCGAGCGTTCCGAGCCGCTCGAGCAGCCCGCGCTCGAGCGCAGTGTGCACGTCTTCGTCCTCGATCGTCGGCCGAAAGGTACCGGCCGCGATGTCGACCTCGAGCCCGTCCAACGCCCCGAGCAACGCCGCGAGTTCGTCGTCCGTGAGCAGGCCGGCCCGGGCCAGCACCCGTGCGTGGGCTCGGCTTCCGGCCAAGTCGTAGGGCGCCAGCCTCCAATCGAACTGGACGCTGACCGACAGCTTGGCAAGCGCCTCGGCCGGGGAGGACGCGAAACGTCCACCCCACAGGCGCAGGCCTTCCGGCTCCACCGGCCCTGCCATCAGCCGCCGGCCGAGCGCTGCTCGCGGGCGGCCCATACCCGCGACGGCAGACCCCAAAGGTTGACGAAGCCGCGAGCCTCGCTCTGGTCGAACTGATCGCCGACGTCGTACGTCGCGAGCGCGAAGTCGTACAAGCTCTGCTCGCTACGACGCCCTACGACCGTCGCGGTGCCGCCCCAGAGCCGGAGCCGCACATCGCCGGTGACTGACTTGGAGCTGCTCTCGACGAAGGCGTCGAGAGCGTTCTTCAGCGGCGAATACCAGAGACCGTCATAGACCATCTCTCCCCAGCGCTGGTCGACGCCGCGCTTGTAGCGGGCCAGATCGCGCTCGAGCGTGAGGTCCTCGAGGTCACGGTGAGCGGTGATCAGCGTGATGGCAGCGGGGCATTCGTAGATCTCCCGGCTCTTGATCCCGACGAGGCGGTCCTCGATCAGGTCGATGCGGCCGATGCCCTGCGCGCCGGCGCGGACGTTGAGCTGCGACACCAGATCGAAGACCGACAGCTGCTTGCCGTCGAGCGCCGTCGGGACGCCGTCCACGAAGCTGATCGTCACCTCGTCGGCGGCGCGAGGGACTGTCGGGTCGGCGGTGTAGACGAACACGTCCTCCGGGGGCTGGACCCACGGGTCTTCGAGCACGCCGCACTCGGCGGTGCGGCCCCACAGGTTCTGGTCGATCGAGTACGGCGACCGCTTGGAGACGTCGATCGGCACGCCGTTCTCCTCGGCGAAGGCGATGGCCCGGTCGCGGGTCATGCCGCTGTCGCGGACCGGCGCGATGCACGAGAGCTCGGGCGCGAGGGCCCGGATGCCGACCTCGAACCTGACCTGGTCGTTGCCCTTGCCGGTGCAGCCGTGGGACACGACGGTGGCCCCATGGGCGCGCGCGGCAGCGACGAGATGCTTGACGATGAGCGGGCGCGAAAGCGCGGAGACCAGCGGGTAGCGGTCCATGTAGAGGGCGTTGGCCTGGACTGCAGGGGCGACGAAGTCACGGGCGAATTCCTCGCGCGCATCGACGACGATGGACTCGACGGCGCCGCAGGTGAGCGCGCGCTCACGGATGGCGTTGAGGTCTTCGCCGCCCTGTCCCACGTCGATGGCGACGGCGATGATCTCGGCGCCGGTCGCCTTGCCGATCCAGCCAATGGCGACGGAGGTGTCGAGGCCTCCTGAGTAGGCCAGCACCACACGGTTGTCGGCGGTCACGGAAGAACTCCTTTGAGATGTTCGGGTATGTGCGGGTGAGACGGATCGGACGGAGGGGAAAAGCGCAGAGCCTGAACGCAAAGCTATGGGATCAGGCGGTCCCTTGCGCAGTCGACAACAGGCGGCCGGCGAGCTCGAAGGCGATGGCGGGACCCGACTGCGGGTCGTCGTACTCCGGGCGGCAGACCAACAGCACGGTGTCGTCACCGGCCAGCGTGCCCGCCACCTCGGCGAGTTCGGCGCCGTCTACGGCCGAGGCCAGCAGGTGAGCGCCTCCAGGAGGCGTGCGCAGCACCACCATGCCGCCGGCGGCTTCGGCCGACACCAGCAACTCGCTGAGTCGCCGCGCGAGTACGGATCCGGCCTGCAAGCCGGCTGCGGAGGCGGCTGCCCCATTAGCCAACGGGTGGGCCGGGAGTGCGTAAACAAGCCCGGCGCTACCGCGGACTTTGAAGGCTCCCAGCTCGGCCAGATCACGCGACAGCGTGGCCTGGGTGACCGACAGCCCGCTCGCGAGCAGCTGATCGGCAAGATCGGACTGGGAGTGCACCGCGCCGCGGGTGATCAGCTCGGTGACACGAGCCTGGCGGGCGGCCTTGGTCAGCGGCAACCGAGCCGTGGTGGTGGTCGATGTCATCGGGCCTCGCCAAGCAGGAAGAGCAGGAGTGCCTTCTGCGCGTGCAGCCGGTTTTCGGCCTGCTGCCAGACCACCGACTGCGGACCGTCGATCACGTCAGCGGTGATCTCCGACCCGCGGTGGGCCGGGAGGCAATGCATCACAACGGCGTCAGGACGGGCCGCGCTCAGGACCCGGGCATTGAGCTGATACCGGTTGAAGACCAGAGCCCTGGACTGCTCCTCCGCCTCCTGCCCCATTGACGCCCACACATCGGTGTAAACGGCGTCGGCATCAGCGGCAGCCTCCCGGACGTCGTGCATGACCAAAGCCTCACCGCCCGTGGTGGCTCCGATCTCGTTGGCGTGGCGGACAACCTGCTCCAACGGCTCGAAACCAGGTGGGCTCGCGACATGCACGCGCAGTCCGGCCATCGCACCAGCCAGCAGCAGCGAGTGGGCCATGTTGTTGCCGTCGCCGACGTAGGCGAGGATCCGGCCCTTCAGATCGCCTTTGAGCTCGCGCAGAGTCTGGAGGTCTGCGAGCGCTTGGCATGGATGGGAGAAGTCCGTCAGGGCGTTGATCACCGGCACGTCAGCCCCGGCCGCAAGCTCCTCGAGGCGATCCTGGCCGAAGGTCCGCATGACAACGGCGTCGACGTATCGGCTCAGGACGGCCGCGGTGTCGTGCAGCGGTTCGCCGCGACCGATCTGGGTGGTGGCCGCATCGATCACCATGGGGTGGGCCCCGAGCTCGGCGATGCCGACCTCGAAGGACATCCGGGTACGCGTCGAAGGCTTCTCGAACACCATGGCCACGCTGCGCCCGTTCAACGGCCGCGCCGCAGCCGTCCGGTCGACGAGTCGGCGAGCCTTCAGTTCGGCGGCGAGATCGAGCACCTGCGCTTGCTCGGCCACCGAAAGATCGGTGTCGACCAGAAAGTGTCTGGTGTCACTCGCGGTCATGATGTGGGCGCCTTTCCGGTCAGCTCGGCAATGCGGGAGAGCAGATCGGCGACGCCGAACGGCTTACTGAAGACGCGGTCTCGTCCCAGCTGGTCTTCCAGGTCAGGGATGGCCTCCAGGCGCCCGGTCAGCACGAGCACCGGCACGCCGGCGAGTAACGGATTCGCCTGCAATTCCTGAAGAACCTGCTGCCCTCCCAGATCGGGCATGACGAGGTCAAGCAGGATGACCGCGGGCCGGTGAGCCCCTGCCTCGAGCAGCCCGGCAATGCCGTCGCTCGCGGTGGTGACCCGATATCCCTCGGAGCTCAGCAACGTGTCGAGCAGTCCGCGCACGCTGGGGTCGTCTTCCATGACGAGTACTTGCGGGGAGAACACCTCGGCGTCGAGGTTGAGCTCTCCCTCGTCAGAGGCGGTCACGAGCCGACCTCCGCGCGCGCAAGTGCGGCCAGCACACCGGGGACCGCGGCGATGAAGCGGTCGGCTTCGGCTGGAGTGAGCACCAATGGCGGCGCGAGGCGAATCGTGTCGGGTGCGACGGTATTGACGAGGTAGCCCGCCGCCCGAAACCCGGCTTCCGCGGCAGCCGCAAGTGGTTCGGCGAGGGTGAACGCGAGCCACAGCCCACTCCCCCGTACCCCGGTGAGCAGCGGTGCGTCGCACGCGCGAAGCCCCTGCAGGAGACGCTCGCCGACCTGGGCAGCCTGCTCGATCAGACCCTCGGCCTCGATGACCTCGACCACCGCGAGAGCGGCAGCGCACACCACAGGGTTGCCACCGAAGGTGCTGCCGTGGTCGCCGGGCTGAAGCAGGCCGGCCGCGCCGCCCAGCCCGATGCAGGCACCGATCGGCAACCCGCCGGCCAGCCCCTTGGCAAGGGTGATGACATCCGGGACGATCCCGGCAGCCTGATGGGCATACCAGGTGCCGGTTCGTCCGACGCTTTGCACCTCGTCGAGCACCAGCAGCGCGCCGGCCGCATCGCACGCCTCGCGGGCAGCTCGCAGGTAGCCCGCCGGTGGTGGGACAACGCCCCCCTCACCGAGAGTGGGCTCGAGGAAGACCGCCGCAGTGGCGTTCGTCACGGCACTGCGCAGAGCGGACTCGTCGCCATACGGGACGAACCGCACGCCCGGCAACAACGGCTCGAACGGCGCTCGCTTGGCGGGTTGGCCGGTGATGGACAGGGCGCCCATGGTGCGGCCGTGGAAGCTGCCTTCCGCAGCGATGATCTCGTGCCTTCCGGTGCGGCGGGTGACCTTGATCGCGGTCTCGTTCGCCTCGGCTCCGGAGTTACAGAAGAAGACGCGTCCACCCGCGCCGGCGGGGCCGAGTAGCCCCAAAAGCCTTTCGGCAAGGGCGATTGCGGGCTCGGTCGCGTAGAGGTTGCTGGTGTGTCCAAGCGTGGAGAGCTGGCCATTGACGGCGGCCAGCACCTTGGGATGGGCGTGGCCGAGCAGACACACGGCGATGCCGGCAATCAGGTCGAGGTAGGCCTTGCCGTCCGCGTCATAAACGGTCGAACCCTTCCCACGCACGAGTGCCAAAGGTGGGCGTCCGTACGTCGTCATGAAGACGTCGTCACGACGGCCGAGCAGTGACTCGTTCGACGTGGTCGTCATGAGGTGACCATGGTTCCGACGCCCGAGTCCGTGAAGATCTCGCGCAACAAGGCGTGTTCGACCCGCCCGTCCAAGACGTGGGCCTGGCGAACCCCGCCTCGCACTGCGCGCAGGCAGGCCTCCATCTTGGGGACCATGCCGCTGCCAAGGCCCGGCATCATCTTCTCGAGTTCGTCGGCGTGCACCTCGCTGATGACCTCGTCGGTCTCGGGCCAGTTGGCGTACAGCCCCTCGACATCGGTCAGGATGACCAGCTTCTCGGCCTCCATGGCAAGCGCGAGTGCGGCGGCAGCCGTATCGGCGTTCACGTTGTAGACCGTTTCCTGGTCGTCGCCGGCGCCGCGGGCCACTCCGGCGATGACCGGGACGTGGCCGGCGTCGAGCAATGCCGTCACCGTCTCGGGACGCACCTGCGTGACGTCGCCGACCTGGCCGATGTCGATGAGCTCGCCGTCGACCACCGCACCGCGGCGCTCCGCGGTCAGCAATTCGGCGTCTTCCCCGGACATCCCGACGGCGAAGGGGCCGTGGGCGTTGATCAGACCCACGACATCGCGATTGACCTGACCGACCAGCACCATTCGAACGACATCCATGGTCTCGGGGGTCGTCACCCGAAGGCCGCCGCGAAACTCGGTCTTCACGCCAAGGCGGTCGAGGTGGGTGGTGATCTGCGGTCCGCCGCCATGGACGATGACGACGCGCAGTCCGGCGTAGCGAAGGAAGACGATGTCTTCGGCGAAGGCCTCGCGCAGCGCAGCGTCTGCCATGGCGTGACCGCCGTACTTGATGACGATCGTGCGGCCGTGGAAGCGAGCCAGCCATGGGAGCGCCTCGACGAGCGCCGCCGCCTTGGCGGCAGAGCTGCCGAGCCGCGAGACGGGTGTGGTCGGGGCGGGAGTGACGGTCATGTGCTGTAGGCCGAGTTCTCGTGGACGTAAGCGACGGTGAGGTCGGTCGTCAGAATGGTTGCTGAGTCGGCGCCGGCTTTCAGGTCGATGGTGATCGCGACGTCCGGTCCGGAGAGGTCAACGAGCTCGCGCGGTTCGCCGGGCGCACTCTCGCGGCAGATCATCACGCCATTGATGACGACGTCGAGGGTCAGTGGATCAAAGGCCGCCCGAGTGGTGCCCGCGGCGGCTAGAACGCGTCCCCAGTTGGGATCTCCGCCGTACAAGGCGCACTTGAGCAGATCCGAACGCGCGATGCTGCGGCCGACTTCTACCGCGTCGTCCTCGGAGGCGGCCCCGACCACGGACACCCGAACCTGCTTGGAGGCGCCCTCGGCATCGGTGATCAGCTGCGCGGCGAGATCGGCGAGCACGGCGTGCACCAGCGCGTAGAACTCATCCTCGGGCAGCGTCACCCCACTGGCACCACTGGCCAGCAGCAGGACCGTGTCGTTGGTGGACATGCAGCCGTCGGTGTCGACCCGGTCGAGCGTGACACGAGCAGCGGCACGCAACGCCTTATCGAGGGCCGCTGGCTCGGCGACCGCGTCAGTGGTGATGACGCAGAGCATCGTGGCCAGCCCGGGCGCCAGCATGCCGGCGCCCTTGATCATCGCTCCGAGGGTGACCCCACCCGCCGTCGCGGTCGCCTGCTTGGCGAAAGTGTCCGTGGTACGAATCGCTTCGGCCGCGTCAGGACCGCCTTGGGAGTCGAGGGCTTTGGCGGCCGCGTCGATCCCGGCCAGCAGCTTGTCCATCGGAAGGTAGGTGCCGATGAGCCCGGTGCTGGCGACTGCTACTTCGCCCGCACCGCACGCAAGCACCTCTGCGACGTGTTCGGCGGTGTGGTGGGTGTCGCCGAAGCCGCGCGGTCCGGTGCAGGCATTTGCGCCGCCAGAGTTGAGCACGACCGCGTGCAGCCTGCCGCTGGTGAGCACCTGACGAGTCCAGACGACGGGGGCAGCCTGCACCCGGTTGCCGGTGAAGACACCGGCGGCAGCCTGCAGCGGTCCATCGTTGACGACCAGGGCGACATCGGGCCGGCCGCTGTCCTTGAGGCCGGCGGTGACGCCCGACGCGCGGAAACCGGCTGCGGCGGTGACGCTCACGGCGCCACGCCGCAAGCGGTCAGCCCGGTCGATTCCGGCAGCCCCAGCATCAGATTCATGCACTGGACCGCCTGGCCGGCGGCGCCCTTGCCGAGATTGTCGATCGCGCTGACGACGACAGCCCGGCCGGTCGCCGGGTCGGCGGTCACCTGAAGCTGGCACGCATTGCTGCCATTGACCGCCGCGGCATGCGGCCAACTGCCCTCCGGGAGCAGATGCACAAAAGGCTCGAGGGCGTAGGAACGCTCGAAGGCCGCCCGCAATTGCTCGGTCGTGGTGGCACGGTCGACCAGTCGCGCGGTGCAGGTGGCGAGCAGCCCTCTGGGCAACGGAGCGAGCACCGGTGTGAAGGACAGGCTGGAGATCCCGAGCGCCTGAGCGATCTCGTAGCGGTGCTGATGTCCCCCCACCTTGTACGCCGTCAGGTCGCCCATCACCTCGCTGCCCAGCAGGTTCTCTTTCGGGGTGCGGCCGGCTCCCGAGGTGCCGCTGGCCGCCACGACGACGACATCGTCACGCTCGACCAGACCTTCGTTGAGCAGCGGGGCAAGCCCCAGAATCGTCGCAGTCGGATAGCAGCCGGGGGCGGCTACGCGGGTAGCCGCCGCGATCGACGCCCGAGCCCCAGCGAGCTCCGGCAGGCCGTAGGGCCAGCTGCCGGCGTATTCACCGCCGTAGCCCTTGGCCCAATCATCGGGATCGGTGAGCCGGTAGTCAGCGCCGAGATCGATCACCCGGGTGCCCTCGGGCAAGGCGCCGGCAACCTTGGCTGAGGCGCCGTGCGGCAGGGCCATAAACACCACGTCGCCGATCAGGTGACCGGCGGACAGCGCGTCGTCGGTCGCGTCGAAGGTGCGTCCCGACAGTGGCAACAGATGCGGGTGAACGTCGGTGACGCGCCGGCCGGCGGAGGAGCTGGCACCCAAGGCACCCAGCTCGACCTCGGGATGGCCGAGCAGCAGTCGCAGCAGCTCGCCGCCCGCGTAACCGCTGGCTCCGACGACGGAAACGGTGATACCCACGCAGCGCATGTTACACAGTCGAATGCATATCCATGCAATACGTTGGACGTATGGCCCAAGGACGCGACACCTCACTCACGATCGTCGAGCTGGCGGTCGATGACCCCCGCACGGCGCCATAGCCTCATGGCGTCCTGAAGCTATGAGCCCATGGCGCCGGGGGGAAGGGGGTTGGGAGTGGGTGTCAGACGCGTTGCTGGGCCCCGGTCTGCTCGGCGGCAACCGCTACGGCCGCGTCGCGCCGGGCGTTGACCTCTTCCGCGGTCAGGGTCTGGTCGGCCCGCCACCGCAAGCGGTAGGCGAGCGAGCGCTGACCGTCGGCGGTCACGAAGTCATCGAACTGTCGTAACGATTCCAGGTCATTGCCGGCGCCGATTCGCAGCGCTTCCGCAACGGCCGCAGCCGCCACCCCCTCCGGAACGAGCAGCGCCACATCGCGGTCGGCCGGTGGGTAGGGCGACAGCGGCGGCAACACCGGCGGCGGCTGAGCGGCGTCGATGAGTTCGGCGAGGTTCAGCTCGACGGCGCAGGCCCGGGCGGGCAGACCGGCGTCAGCGATAACCCGGGGATGCAGCTCGCCCGCGTATCCCACGGATCGTGACCCTTGCGGGGTCACGACCGATATCTGGGCGCAACGACCGGGATGCCACGGGGACTGCGCCGCCGCGGCAACGGTCACCTCTGCTCCGACGGCAGCGGCGAGCGTACGAGCCACCCCGATCGCATCGGCCCAGTCGACCGCGATGGCCTGCTGGAGTGGGCCCGCCAGGACCCGCTGGCCGGTGAGGATCGCCCCGACGTGAGTCGGCTGGGTCGGCAGCGACTTCTCCAGGGCAGCGAGCTCGGCGGACGTGGGCCGTCGGCTGACCGGAGGAATTGCGGGTGGCTGATCGGCCGACTGCGGATTGGCCAGAAAGACCGTTCCCACTTCGAACAGCGCAACGTCAGGCAGTCCCCTGCCGACGTTGCGCGCCGCCGCGGCCAGCAGGCCCGGCAGCAATGTCGTACGCAGATACGCCTCGTCCTCCGAAAGCGGATTGGCGACGCGGATAGCGGCGCGACGCCGATCGTTCGCGTCCAGGCCCAGCCGGTCAGCAACGTCGCCGGCGACGAACGGCAGCAGCAACACCTCGACGTAGCCGGCGTCCGACAGCGCGGCGGTGGCGCGTCGCCGGGCTCGCTGGACGGTCGTCAGCCCACGCCCGGCAGGCGCCCGCGGCAGGGTGACCGGAATGCTCTGATAGCCCTCGAGCCGAAGCACTTCTTCGACCAGGTCGGCCGCCCGGGTGAGGTCGGGACGCCAGGACGGCGGCTGGACGATGAGCGGATCGGATCCTTCGCAGGTGCATCCCACATCGGCCAACCGCTGGCGGATCGTCTTCACCGGATAAACCCGGCCCCCGAGCCTTTCGCATTCGCCGGCCGGAAGTGTGACCGGCGACGGTGAAGCCGGCGAACCGACCTCGGTCAGTCGCACCGGCTCCCGCGCGGCGCCGTCCAGCATCATCAGGCAGGCCAGCTCGGCGGCGTAACGCGCCAGCTGCGGATCGACCCCGCGCTCGAACCGGCGCGAAGCTTCGGATGGCAGACCGTGCCGGCGCGCGGTGCGGGTGATGGACGTCGGATCGAAATGCGCCGACTCCAGCGCTACCTCAGTGGTCTCGTCCGATATCTCGGTGCGCGCGCCGCCCATGACGCCGGCGAGGGCGACTGCTCCGAGCTCGTCAGCGATGACGAGGTCCTCCGGATCGAGGGCGCGCTCAACCCCATCAAGGGTCGTCAATTTTTCGCCTATCGCTGCCCGCCGAACGGTGATCGCACCGTGCAGCTTTGCGGCGTCAAAAGCGTGCAGCGGCTGCCCGAGCCCCAACAGGACGAGGTTGGTGACGTCGACGATCCGCGAGATCGGACGCATGCCGGCCGCGATCAATCGCGACTGCCACAGCAACGGTGAAGCGCCGACCCGAAAGCCGGACAGCCGCTCGAGGACGTAATGGCTGCAGCCGCTTGCGTCGTCGATGCCAACGATTCCGGCAGATTCGGCGACCGGAGGAAGCGTGACGTCTGCCGGATCAGTGAAGGGCAACCCGAACGCGGTGGCCAGCTCGCGGGCGAGACCGCGGTGGGACAGCGCATATCCGCGGTCGGTCGTCACTTCAATTTCGAGCACGGCATCGGGCCACCCGAAAAGCTCGGCAACATCGGCGCCGAGAGGGGTGTCCGCAGGAAGCACCATGATCCCCTGGTGATCATCGCCCATGCCCAGCTCGCGAGCCGAGCAGATCATGCCGTCGGAAACATGGCCGTACGTCTCACGCGCACCGATAGCGAAGCCACCGGGTAGCACCGCGCCCGGCAGCGCCACCGGCACCCGGTCACCGACCACGAAATTCGTTGCGCCGCAGACGATCCCGCGAAGCGGGCCATTCTCGGCGACGCGCACCTCGACGAACCTGACCGGCTTCTTGAAGCCGGTCAGCTCCTCGATACTCACGACCTCCCCGACCACCACGCCGTTGATCGACGTGTCGCCGGAGCCGAGCAGCTCGACGGTCTCGACCTTGAGTCCCGCTGCCGTAAGAGCGTCGCCGCAGGCGACCGGATCGGGAAGCCCCGGAACCAGCTCCTTCAACCATGAATGAACGGCACGCATTACAGCACCCTCCCACCGGCGAAGGCCGTACCGAAACGAATATCGCCGTCGAGCAACACCCTCATGTCAGACAGTCCGTGCAGCGCCATCACCGTGCGCTCCAAGCCCATACCGAAGGCGAAGCCGGTGTAGCGCTCCGGGTCGACGCCGCAGGCGGTCAGCACCGCCGGGTCGACCATGCCGCAGCCGCCCCATTCCAGCCAGCCCTCACCGCCGCAGATCCGGCAATCGGGATCGGGCGGCTCACCTCCGCAGCCGAAGCACTGAAGGTCGATCTCGGCGGATGGCTCGGTGAAGGGAAAGAAGTGGGGACGCAGGCGGGTACGCAACGGGGCCTTGGACGCGTGCAGGCTGTCGCCGCCGAACATCGCGCCGGCGAAGGCGTCCAGAGTGCCGCGTAAATCAGCCATCGTGAGCCCCTCGTCCACCGCAAGACCTTCCAGCTGGGTGAAGACGGGCAGGTGCGTCGCATCGATGGTGTCGGCGCGAAACACCCTGCCTGGGCAGACGACGTACGTCGGGAGGTCGCGTTCGAGCAGCGCTCTGATCTGCACCGGCGAGGTCTGGGTCCGAAGCACGACCTGAGCCGATGTCGGCTCGAGGTAGAGCGTGTCCTGGAGCTCGCGGGAAGCGTGGTCAGGCGGGGTGTTCAAGGCATCGAAGTTGAACCAGCCGTGCTCGGCCTCGGGCCCCTCGGCCACCTCGTAGCCCATCGCCACGAAGACATCGACCACCCGGTCCACAACAAGGGAAAGTGGATGGCGGGCCCCCACGGGCTGGCGGGCGGCAGGCACGGTGACATCGACGGCTTCGTCGACCAGAACCCGCGCGTCGCGCTCCGCCGTCAGCTCCGCGGACCGGCGTTCGAAGGCCTCGTTGATGGCCGCTGTGAGTGCGTTGAGCCGCTTTCCTGGCTCGGCGCGCTCAGGGCCGGGCAGCCCCCCGAGCGCGCGGCGGGCCAAGGAAAGCGCGGCGGTGCGACCCTGGACATGAGTGGTGCGTACTTCAGCGAGCGCGTCGAGGTCGGCGGCGCCGGCGATGGCAGCAAATGCCGCCAGCGCGCACGTCCTCGAGGGCGGATGGGGACAGATCCTGCGGCTCGTCGCCGGCGGGTGACATGGGACGTCCTTAAGTAATCAGGCTTGGATGCTCGGGGATGGATGGGAAGCGGCGGGGCGCCCGCCGGTCCCCTCAGGCGTATGTGGGGGCGCCGGCAGGCAGGCTAAATCGAAACTCGGCGCCGCCGGCCTCCGAACGGCCCGCTGCAATTGTGCCGCCATGCGCCTCGACGATGCCTTTGACGATGAACAGACCCAGCCCGGTGCCTCCGCGGCGGGCGCCTCCGCGCCAGAACTTGGTGAACACCCGGGCGGCCGTCTCCTCGGAAATCCCCTCGCCTTCATCGACGACGGTCACCAGGGCGCCGGGCCCGATGTCGTCAGGCGATTCGGGCGAGGCCGCAGGGAGGGGCTCCACCCGCACCGTCACCGTGCCGTCGCCGTGCCGGAGCGCATTCTCCACCAGGTTGTGCAGCACCTGATCGAGCTTGTCGGGATCGAGCCACATCTCGGGCAGCCCGTCAGCCACAACAACTCGGAAGCGGCTTTCGTCCTCCCCGGCGGCGACAGATCCGGCGACCACCCGTCGCACCGCCGCCGGCACATCGACCACCTGGCGGCGCAGCTCGAGACGCCCGGCATCTATCCGGGAGACGTCGAGCAGCTCCGACAGCAGCCGGGTGACCCGGTCGGCATCAGCGTTGACGGTCGCCAGCATCAGTAGCTTCTGCTCGTCGGTGAAGCGGTCCCATTTCGCCAGCAGCGTCGCCGTGAATCCCTTGACGCTCGTCAGCGGCGAACGCAATTCATGGGCGACGGTGCTGACCAGATCGGCCCGGCTGCGGTCGAGGCGTTCACGGGATTCGGTGCCGCGCAGGCTGACCACCACCCGGTGGACGGCTCCCCCGACCCGGCCGTAGCGCACCGTCGCCAGCAGCTCGTGCTCTTCGTCGCCGGCGAGCAGGAGCAGGCGACGCTCGGGCTGGCGGGTGACGCCCGGCAAGCAGCATCAGCTGCGATCCCGCACTCCCACCAGTCGTTGCCGCGCTCGTCGAGCAACGAGACGAGATCAGGAAGACGCCGACCTTCGGCGTGCCTGGGCGTCGTCGCCGTCCTGCCTCCGGCAGGCGCAGCAGCCGCCGGGCTGCTGTCATTCATAGACGCGGACGGTGCCGTCGGCGTCCAGGACGATCAGTCCGTCGGGGAGCTCGTCACTGGACAGGCTGCCGCCGACTGGCGTCATGACTTCAAGAGCCGGCGCATCGGACTGGTGGGCAACCTCGTCTCGCGAGACAGCGTCCGGGCGCCCATCCACGCTCAATGGACGCTCATCGGCGCAGCCCCTCCCCACTCCGCGCGCGGGCCACCGTGCGGTGTCCATATCAGCCCTGGGCCTCGGGCGACAGTGACCGGGCCACACGCGCGGACTCGTAGAGACACACCGCTGCAGCCGCCGCGAGGTTCAACGATTCCGCTCGACCGTACACCGGCACGCCTATCGAAATATCCGCCGAACGCACCAGTGACCGGGGCAAACCGTGGGCCTCGTTGCCGAAGAGCCAGGCATGATCGCCCGCCAGGAACTGCTCCGCGCCAGTCTCCGTGCAACTCGCTTCGTGCCATGGCCGTCGGCGGCGATGATCCGGCACCCGGCTCCGCGCAAAGCGGCGACCGTCTCTTCGACCGTCACGGCGTCGATCACAGGAAGATGCAGGACGCTGCCGGCCGAGGCGCGGACGCACTTTCCTGACCATGGATCGACGCTCTCACCTGCGAGGATCACGCAATCGACGCCCGCCGCATCAGCAGTGCGGATGACGGTCCCGGCGTTGCCCGGGTCGCGCGGCTCCACCAGCACCGCGACGATCCGACGCCCTGGCAGCCGCGGCGGTCGGCGCAGCGTCTCACGCAAGTCGGCTCGCGGCAGGGGTGCCACGGCGACCAGCCCCTGCGGGGTGACCGTCTCCGATAGCGCCGCCGCCGCGTCCTCGGACACCAGATGCCAGGCGATCCCGGCGCCTGAAGTCGGCTGAGCAGATCGGCGTGTCGCTGGGCCGCCGAGGACGAGGCGAAGACCTCGCGCACCTGACCGGCCTCGATCGCGGCACTGACGGCGGAGTGACCCTCGAGCAGCACCAGCCCCAGCTCGCGGCGAGCGCTGCGGCGAAGCAGCTTGCGAGCCGCCAGCGACCCGGCCGCTGCGCGGGCCAGAGCTCGTGTCCGGATGACTCAGGCAGCCGGAGCAGCCTGCCCATGATCTGCCGGGAGCGCCTCGCGGGCGACCGACACCAGGGTGCGGAAGGCATCGGGATCGGTGACGGCGAGGTCGGCCAGCATCTTGCGGTCGACCTCGACCTCGGCTGCCTTCAGGCCCTGGATGAAACGGTTGTACGTCATGCCCTCGGCGCGGGCCGCGGCGTTGATACGAGTGATCCACAGCTGCCGGAAGTCACCCTTGCGCGCACGCCTATCCCGGTAGGAATAGGTCATCGAGTGCAGCATCTGCTCTTTCGCCTTGCGATAGAGCCGTGAACGCTGCCCGCGGTAACCGCTGGCCTGGTCGAGTAACTCGCGACGCTTCTTCTGGGCGTTAACCGCCCGCTTTACGCGTGCCATGTGAAGCCAAACTCCTCATCGGATGTATCGGGGCGCTCTCGCTGAGCGCCGCCGGCTGGTCGTGGGTCAGCGGCCGAGCAGCTTCTTGACCCTTTTGGTGTCCGCAGAGGAGAGGACAACCTCGTTGTACAGCCGGCGCGTACGCGTGCTGGACTTGTGCTCGAGCAGGTGGTTACGGCCGGCGCGGCGACGCATGATCTTGCCGGTGCCGGTGACCCGGAAACGCTTCTTGGAGCCGCTGTGCGGCTTCATCTTGGGCATGGAGAGACTTCCCCTTTGTCCTTTTTCTGTGCTCATCGCGACCCGCTGCTGCCGGGCGACGGCAGCGGGGTTGATCGGTCTGGTCGGTGTTGGCGCTACCCGGCGACCGGGGCCGGAGTCGGAGTCGGCTGCGTCGGTGCAGTCGGCTGGGTCGGCTCGGTCGGGGCGGCTACACGGTGCTGCGGCTTCTTGTGCGGGGCGACGACCATGACCATGTTGCGTCCGTCCTGCTTGGGCGCTGCCTCGACGAACCCGAGCTCCTCGATGTCAGCAGCAAGGCGCTGAAGCAACCGGAAGCCGAGCTCGGGCCGCGACTGCTCGCGTCCGCGGAACATGATCGTGATCTTCACCTTGTCGCCGGCCTTGAGGAAACGCACGACGTGACCCTTCTTGGTCTCGTAGTCGTGCGGATCGATCTTGGGCCGAAGCTTCATCTCCTTGATGACGGTCTGGACCTGGTTACGCCGGGCCTCGCGTCGCTTCTGGTCGTTCTCGTACTTGAATTTTCCGTAGTCCATGAGCTTGCATACCGGCGGCCGCTGGTTAGGGGCGATCTCGACGAGGTCGAGGTCTGCCTCCTCCGCCAGCCGCAACGCATCGTTGATGGCAACGATGCCGACCTGCTCTCCGGCGGGTCCGAGAAGACGGACCTCAGGCACGCGGATGCGGTCGTTGATACGGGGCTCGACGCTGATGGGCACTCCTTTGGGTCAGGCAACGGCTGGGCCGACTTCGACCGGCTGAATTGCTCGCATGATCGCGAACTCTTCAACGCCAGCGGTGGCCGCAGATCCGGACGCATTAAGCGCCCGGGCTGCCGACCCAGAACCCGGCCACCATGAGCGGCTCGGGTGGGAGGACGTGCCCCCGCTTGGCCCCGTCACCGGCGAACCGGCAGACGGGAGGTCCCTATTAAGGTACCGCGCCGGATCCAGGCGCGTCGAGTGCCGCCGGTCAACGCTTCAATGATCAGGTCATGCCCTGGGGAAACACATGATCGGAGCGTTATCAAGTCAGAGCCGGATGCCGACCTGCGAGACGGTCGGGCTGGCGAGTCCGGCGGCAGCGCCACGAGTGCGGTGCCGGCCGGGCAGCGGGCCAGCAATGAGCGGGCCCAGTCGGCGTCGAGGGTGCCGTCCGGGCAGACGACGCCGATCACCGGCTCACCCGCCCGGAGTCCAGCGCGTAGACCTCCTGGCCGGCGGCCATCCGGCGAGCCTTGCGGGAAGGACGCCAGGTCGGGGGCAGGTAGGTCAACGCGGCTTCGAAGGGCTGTCGTCGAAGTCCGAGCGCCACAGCGTCCAAGCGTGAGGCGTACCCGGATCGAGGACGACGGCGGCCAGCGACTCGGCGCGGGCGTAAGCGATCACTTCTTGCGCCGGCCGCGGAACGGGCCGGGCTTCGCGGCGCCAGGCGGTAAGCGCAGCCAGGCTCGGTGAACGCCGGCACCGCCTGATTGCCGTCCGCGGATTCCAGCAGGGCCAGCGCCATCTCCCCTTCGCTGGCGTGCTCGACGCCTGGCAGGGCGATCACCGCAACCAGGAGCCGCGCCCCGAGCAGCGCCTGCCGGATGCGGCCATCATCGCCCGCCTGAAGCGCGCCAGCAGCGCGGGATCTGCCGCCCCGACGTCAGGGGCGCCGGCCAACGGCCGTCACTCGACGATCTTGGAGATGGGCAGCTCGAGGATGTCGCGGGCACCCGCCGCCTTGAGCTTGGGGAGCAGCGTGTTGACCCCGCGCTTGGGGACGACGGTCTCCACGGCGGCGTGATCGCTTTGCGCCAGCGAGGTGACGGTGGGCGACGTCATCGACGGCAATTGGTCCAGCACCGCCGCGAGATCCGCGGAGGCGACGTTCAGCTTGAGCAGCACCTGACCGCGGGCCCGGATGGCACCCTGCAGCAGCAGCGCGATCTCCTCCATCGCGGTGCGCCGGGTCGGATCCGCGAAAGCCTCGGCGTTAGCGATGAGCTCCGTGCGGCTGGTCAGCAACGTCTCGATGATCTTCAGCCCGTGCTTGCGCAGGCTCGATCCGGTCTCGGTGACGTCGACGATCGCGTCGACGATGTCGGGGACCTTGGCCTCGGTGGCCCCGTAGGAGGGGACGATCCGGGCCCGCACGCCGACCTTCTCGAAATAGCGGCGGGTCAGCTCGGGATATTCGGTGGACACCCGCAC
The DNA here is from genome assembly GCA_963737695.1 of uncultured Actinomycetota bacterium. Lineage (GTDB taxonomy): Bacteria > Actinomycetota > Actinomycetes > Frankiales > Frankiaceae > DATAZK01. The sequence continues at coordinate 815,847 of CAVTTQ010000004.1, read as the reverse complement.
GCCGTGCGGCAGCTGATCGCCGGAATCAACCTCCATCGAGTTGGGTACGGCGAGGATGATCCGCACCGGATTCGACGTCGCCTTGCTGTATTCGAGCTCGGTGACAGTGGCAACGTCTGAGGCGGTCTCGGAGACCCAGTCGCGGCCGGTGATACCGAGGTCGAACAAGCCCTGCTCCACGTACTGCGGGATCTCCTGCGGTCGCAGGAACCGAACCCGGTCGATTCGTGGGTCATCGATGCTCGCGTGGTAGTCACGCTCCGATCCCCGCTGCACGGCGAGATCAGCCGCAGCGAACAGATCGAGCGTGGCCTTTTCCAGCGAACCCTTGGGTAGGACGAGCGAAAGCACGCCTACCAGTGTGCCTCAGGTCGCGGCGGCAGCGGCTTCGAGGTCGCGAAGCAGGATCGCGGTCTCCAGGGCCGCCAGCGTCGCCTCACGACCTTTGTCCTCGGGCGCGCCGGGCAGACCTGAGCGGTCCAGCGCCTGCTGTTCGGTGTCACAGGTGAGGACGCCGAACCCGACCGGGGTCGAGGTGTCCAGCGACACCCGCAAACATCCAGCCGTGACGGCATCGCAGACGTACTCGAAATGGGGAGTGCCCCCGCGTAACACCAGCCCCAGGCAGACCACTGCGTCGTGGCTCGCGGCCAGCGCCTGCGCGACGACCGGGAGCTCGACAGCCCCTGAAGTCCGCAGCACGGTCGGGGTCGCGATCCCGCACTCGTGGGATGTGCGTACGGCGCTGTCCAGCAGTGCGCTCGTGATCTGCTCGTGCCAGCGGGTGGCCACGATGGCCAGCCGCAGACCCGTGGCATCGACGGCAGCCGAGGGAGCCCCCGATCCGCTCACGGTGTCACCGTGATTCCGCCGGGATCAGCCGGGCGACCGCGTTCTCGACGTACTTGGCGATCACGTCGACTTCGAGATTGACGGCATCGCCGACCGGACGGGTGCCCAGCGTGGTGCGGCGCAGCGTCTCCGGGATGAGGCTGACGCTGAAGCCGTCCTCAGTCACCTCTACGACGGTGAGGCTGACGCCGTCGACGGTGACGGACCCTTTCTCGACCAGGTAGCGCGTCACCTCGTCAGGGGCATCGATGCTCACCACATCCCAGTGCTCGGACGGCTCGCGCCGGGCGATGATCCCGACGGCGTCGACGTGGCCCTGCACCAGGTGACCGCCGAGCCGGGTCGCGGCGGTGACCGCCCGCTCGAGGTTCACCGGATCGCCGGGCTGCAGCCGTCCCAGGCTGGACCGATTGAGCGACTCGGCCATCACGTCGAAATACAGATGCTTGGCGGCGGCCAATTCTTCCGCGGAGTCTTCGCCGTGCTCCATCCCCCAGCCGGTGACCGTCAGGCACACCCCATTGACGCTGATCGAATCACCGAGCCGGACGTCCTCGCCGACCAGCTGCGCCCGGACTGTGAGCCGCCCGGAGTCGGCCAGCGACTCAAGCGCGGACACCTCGCCCAATTCCTCCACGATGCCGGTGAACATCTTCGGTTCACCCTCCTTCCGGGTAGCTGGTGAGCCGGACGTCGTCGCCGAAGCGGGTGACGTCGTCAAGACGGAGACGGCCGGCCTGGGCGATGGTGTCGATCCCGGCGTCGGACATGGCCGGGTAGCGGCCGCTGCCGAGCAGGACCGGCGCGACGTATCCGACAACCTTGTCGATGAGGCCGCCGGCCCAGAATGCGCCGGCCAGGGTGGGGCCGCCCTCGAGCAGCACGCTGATGACGCCGCGCTCGCGCAGCTGCTCCAGCGCGGCCACCGGCGGAGCGCTCGTGATGAGGGTCTCCGCCGCGCCGTCATGCACCCGGGCATCTGCTGGCGTGCGGCCCGACCGGTCGAAGACGACGCGCAACGGCTGGCGACGGGCGGGCTCTTCGCTGCGGACGGTCAGTTGCGGATCGTCGGCCAATACCGTGCCGACTCCCACGGCGACGGCGTCGACCTCGCCCCGCAACCGGTGCACATCCCGCCGGGCGCTTTCGCCGGTGATCCAGCGGCTGCTTCCGTCCGCGGCGGCGCTCTGCCCATCGAGACTGGCCGCGTACTTCCAGATGACGAAAGGGCGCCCACGGGTGACCGCATGCAGCCAGGCTTCATTGCCGCGGGCTGCTTCGGCGGCCAGCAGGCCACCTTCGACCTGGACCCCCGCAGCGCGAAGGACGTCGGCTCCCCCGGATGCGACCGGATTCGGATCGCTGACCGCGTAGATCACCCGGCTGACGCCGGAGGTCAACAGGGCGGTCGTACAAGCGCCGGTACGTCCGGTGTGGGAGCAGGGCTCCAAAGTGATGACGGCGGTGCCTCCGGCGGCACGCGCCCCGGCCGCGGTCAACGCCACGACTTCGGCATGCGGGCCACCGGCGTACACATGCCAGCCCTCCCCCGCGACGCTGCCGTCAGCGGCCAGGACGACGCAGCCGACCACCGGGTTGGGGCTGGTGCTACCGAGCCCCTTGGAGGCCAGCTCGATCGCCCGCGCCATGGCAGCGCGCTCGGCGCCAGAAATGCTCACGCCGGCGACGAGGTGATCGCGCCCTCGGCGGCGGCACGGATCCGTTGCGCGGCAGCAGCCGGGTCAGCGGCACCAAAAACCGATGAGCCGGCGACGAGCACATTCGCTCCGGCCTCGACGCACTGGATGGCCGTCTGCTCGGTCACTCCACCGTCGACCTGAATCCAGAGATCGAGATCACGACCCTTCGCCAAGCGACGCACCGCCGCGATGGTCGGGAGCACGTGCGTAAGAAAGGGCTGCCCGCCGAACCCGGGTTCGATGGTCATGATCAGGACCATGTCGAACTCGCTGAAGAGTTCGGCGTAAGGCTCCACGGCCGTGCCGGGATTGAACGCGATTCCGGCCCGCGCCCCCGCGGCGTGCAGATCACGCGCCGTCCGAACCGGGGCCGACACCGCTTCGGCGTGGAACGTGACACTGCCGGCTCCGGCGTCCGCGTACGAAAGCGCCCACCGCTCGGGCTGCTCGATCATCAGGTGGCAGTCCAACGGCACTGACGTGTGCGAGGCGAGCGCCTGCACCGTCGCCGGTGAGTACGCCAGGTTGGGCACGAAGTGGTAGTCCATGACATCGATGTGCAGCCAGTCGATGACGCCTTCGACCTCCGTCACCGCCTCCCCGAGCCGCAAGGGGTCGGCGGCGAGCAGGCTCGGATAGAGCTGTATCGCGCTTGCGGCGGCGTCGGAAGGTGGATCAGAGGGTGACACGATTGGTGAGGCTAATCGGAGCGGCGCAGCAGGGCGATGAACATGGCGTCGGTGCCGTGCCGATGTGGCCACAGTTGCACACTCGGCCCGTCTCCCAGCAGCGGCATTTCGGCGGGCAGCAACGGCCGTACGTCGACCTCCTGGATGCTCGTGTCCGCTACTACTCGCCGGATCACCTCAGTGGTCTCACGCGGATGGGGCGAGCAGGTGGCGTAGGCGATAACGCCTCCCGGGCGTGTCAGCGCGACGGCGCTGCGCAGCAAAGCTTCCTGGAGCAGGGCGAGCGGTTCGATGTCGGCAGCCGTCCGGCGCCAGCGAGCTTCTGGACGGCGCCGCAGGGCACCCAGTCCAGAGCAGGGCGCGTCCAGCAGCACCCGGTCGGCGGTCTCCGGTGCGAACGGTGGCCAGCGCCCGTCTCCCACAGCAACGGCAACGCCGGAGTTGGCGACGAGCCGGGCGCGGGTTTCGTGCAGCTCCAGACCGACCACGTCCATTCCCAGGGCCGCCAACAAGGCCGCTTTGCCACCCGGGCCGGCGGCGAGATCGATCGTCGAACGTCCGGGAGCGTCGGCTCCGGCGAGCACGAGTGCGACCAATTGGCTCCCCTCGTCCTGAACGGCTGCCCGCCCGTCTCGAACGGCCGCCAGCTCCCCCGGGTCTCCCCCTGACAGGTAGACGGCGCGCGGCGACCAGCGACCGCGTAAAGCACCCTCACCGGCGGCGTCCAGCAACTCGTCACGGTCCAGGCTGCGGGCGACCAGATGCACGTGTGGACGCGCGTCGTCGGCGGCAAGAGCCGCCTCGAGTTCCTCGTCGTTGCCGGTTTCGCCGAGCGCAGCGGCGAAGGCGTCAACGATCCAACGGGGATGGGAAAAGCGGACCGAAAGGTGACCGCGCGGGTCGTCGGCGAACGACGGCGCGGGCGGTTCCGGATCCTCGGAGACCCGTCGCATGACGGCGTTGGCGAAGCCCGCCGCGCGCGGGGAGACGATGCGTACCAGATCGACGGTGGTCGACACCGCGGCCCGGGCGGGCACCCGGGTCTTCCAGAGTTGATACGCGCCGAGGCGCAGCGCGTCGCGGACTGCCGGATCCACCGATCGCTTGACGAACCGGTTCAGCGAAAGGTCGAGGCTTCCTTGGGCGCGCAGGGCACCGTAAGCCAGCTCGGTGGCGAACGCCCGGTCACGAGGAGGCAGGCGGCGCTCCCGCATCAGCTGCGGAAGCAGCAGGTTCGCGTAGGCACCGCGCTCCCTGACGGCGCACAACACGTCGTAAGCAAGCCGTCGTGCCGGGTCGCTGGCCACGTGGCTAGAGCAACCGATCGTCAGGAAGCAGCCGCACGCCTCGGGCCCAGGCGTCCGCCGCCATCGAAGGCTTGCCCTCGGGCTGAACGGTGGTGAGCCGGACGGCTGTGGTCGCGGTACCGACGAGCACCGCTCCAGCTGCGGCGCTCAGCTCTCCGGGGGCCAGGCCGGACTCCTGAGTGAGCACGACGGGGCCGATCTTGATCCGATGATCGCGAAACGTGGACCAGGCACCGGGTGCCGGGGTGGCGGCGCGGGCGAGGCGATCAATGACGATCGCAGGATCCTCCCACCGCACGCGCACGTCATCAGGATTGAGCTTGGGAGCCAGGCTTATCCCGTCGGTCGGCTGCGGGCGGGCTTCCAGCGAGCCGTCGGCGATCCCATCCAGGGTCGCTACGAGCAACCGCGCACCGGATTCGGCAAGGCGCATCAGCAAGTCGCCAGCCGTATCGCCCGGGCTGATCGGCTCGGTGATCATGCCGTAGTACGGACCGGTGTCCATGCCCTCCTCGAGCAGGAAGGTCGTCGCACCCGTCATGTCATCGCCGGCGCGTACCGAATGCTGGACCGGAGCGGCGCCCCGCCAGGCCGGCAACAGCGAGAAGTGCAGGTTCACCCAGCCATGGCGCGGGATGTCCAGCGCAGCGCGTGGCAGCAGCGCGCCGTAGGCCACGACGGGACAGCAGTCAGGCGCGATTTGCGACAGGCGCTCCAGGAATTGCGGCTCACGGGGTCGGACCGGGGTCAGCACTTCAAGGCCGGCCTCGAGCGCCAGTTCCTTGATCGGCGACAGGGCCAGCTTGCGACCGCGACCTGCTCGCGCATCAGGCCGGGTGAGTACGGCTGCCACCTCATGACGGTCGCTGTCCAGCAGCGCACGCAAGCTGGGGACGGCAGCGGCAGGAGTGCCGGCGAAGACCAGACGCATGGGCTTACAGCGCCCGTCCGAATAGCGGATGGGGACTGGTCCGCACGACCGGGGCCGGCTCGCCGAACCAGTCGGCTTCCCTGATCGCGGCTTTCGCGCGTTTGGCGGTCGCCTTGTCGAGCCGGTCGACGAAGATGACACCGTCGAGGTGATCGGTCTCGTGCTGGATGGCCCGCGACAGGTAGCCGGTGCCCTCGATGACGACCGGGTCGCCGTACATGTTCTGGCCCGCGGCGATGACCCGCTCCGGTCGTTTGAGCTCGAACGAGAGGCCGGGCAGCGAAAGGCAGCCCTCCTCCCCGTCCATCATTTCTTCGCTGAAGGGGCCCAGCACCGGGTTGATCAGGTGACCGGCCTCGTCACCGACGTCATAGGTGAACACCCGCAGTGAGATACCGATCTGCGGCGCAGCCAGCCCGGAACCGGGAGCGTCGCGCATGGTCTCCATGAGGTCTTTCACCAGCCGCCGCAGCTCTTTGTCGAAGGTGGTGACCGCCGTGGCGGGGGCTCGAAGCACAGGATCGCCGAGCAGGCGGATGGGACGGACGGACACGGCGCCAAGCTTACGGACGAGCGTCGATCAGCCGATCGCCGTCGGGTCGAGCCGGACCCGGACCACCGGCGCCTTCTTTACGCTTCGCACCCGGGTGACGGTCTGCAGCGTGTGCGCAAGTGCTGCGCCTTGGGCGCGGGGAACGCGCACCAGCATGCGCTCGGCCTCCGCAGACAAGGGCACCGGACCAAGCAACTCCGCGTCCGCCGGGAGACGGGCCTCGGCCAGAAAAGCATCGATATCGGCGAGGGTCCCTTCCAGCGCAGCCATCCGGCTCACCGGGGGAAAGCCCAGCTCCGACCTGGCGGCGGCTTCTTGCCGGGCAAAACCGACCGGATCCCACCGCACCAAGGCTTGGACGGGCGAGAGCTCTGCCGCTGCGCCGACGAGGATGACGCGTCCGCCCTGATCTCCCGGGGCGGCCAACGAAGCAGCATCGATCCAGTGCCGCAGCGCCGTCTCGCCCGCGCGTAAATCAGCGCGCCCCAGCAGAGCCCAGGCGTCCAGCAGCAGAACAGCTCCATAGCCGCCTTCAGCGACCGGTTCGGCGCCGGGAGTCGCGACGACAAGCGCGGGGCGCGCCGGCACCTCAGCAATCACCGCGGCACCGCTGGAACGGACCACGTTGACGCCGGGGAACGCGCGGCCGAGCTCTTCCGCGGTGCGGACGTTGCCGATCACGACGGCGCGCCAGCGCCGGGCACCGCACTCGGGGCAGGCGAGATCGTGGTGAACGGTTGCGCACCAACGACATTCCAGCTCGGCCCCCGACGACTGCTGAGCGAGTGGACCCCGGCAGACCGGACACCGCGCCGGAGTCCGGCAGACATCGCACGACAGCGCGGGACGGTAACCACGGCGAGGAACGCTGATCAGGGCCGGTCGACCGGCATCGAGGGCGACCCGGACGGCGGAGAATGCCAGCTCGGGCAACCGGACAGCGCGCGCCTGGGGATCTCTGGCCAGCTGGGCCTCCGAACCCGCGACCTCAACCCGGGGCATGGCCGCCCGAAGCACGTCGCGTGGACCGGCCACCACCTGCGACCAGCCCGTGTCGGCGAGGGTCACTGCTTCGACGCTGGGGGCGTGCCCTCCGATCAGCGCGGCGGCACCGGCCAGGTGGGCTCGAAGCACCAGCACGTCGCGGACGTTCGCGTAAGGCGAGTGTGGCTCGTCGTGGACGTCGGACCCGTCGTCCCACACCACGACCAGACCCAGGTCAGTCACCGGCGCGTACGCGGCCGCCCGCGTGCCGACGACAGCCTGCACTTGACCCCTGGAGACGCGCAGGAATCTGCGGTAACGCTCTTCCGGCCCGAGATCGGCGGTGAGCTCCACGAAACGGGAGGGGTCGACCGCGACTGCAAGCGCCGCGGCCACCCGGGAAACGTCGCGACCATCCGGGACCACGATCACGACGCCGCGCCCTCCCGACAAGGCCGCTTGTGCTGCAGCGGCAACCTCGACCGGCCAATCAGCGCCAGGAAGTGCCGCCCAGGTGGCTCGGGGATCGCCGCCGTGAACCAGCCGGTCGAGCAGCGCCGGGCCACCGCCATAGCGTGCCCAGCTCGTCGCGTCAGGCGGGTCCGGCGGAGCAGGAAGAGGCTTGCCCTTCGCGCCCTCAGCTCGGGCGTGGCGGGGCGGCACGGCAAAACGCAGAACGTCGGTGAAGGTGCCCGCCCAGCGATCAGCGACCGCGCGGCACAGCCGGGTGATCTCCGGTGTCAGAACGCGTTCGGTGCCCAGCACGCGTGAGATCGGCTGCAACCGGCCTTGGAAATCTGAATCGCCCTTGCGGCTGATGATCATCCCGCCGACCAGCCGGCCTGCCAGGCGAACCCGGACCCGCACACCGGGCTGGGCCGCCGCGCTCAGCTCAGCCGGGATCGCGTAGTCGAACAGCCGGTCCAGATGGGGCATCTCATGGTCGACGGCGACCGCGGCTACCAGCGGCTGCTCAACAACCGCCGGGTCCACAACCGCATGCCTATCAGCCGGTGATCCCGTAGCGCGCTCCGCCGCGTTCGCCTGTGGAGAAGGCCAGCCGGCGGAGAGGGTCAGCCCTTGACTGCCTTGGTCAGCGCCTCGGCGCGGGTAGTGCCTTCCCAGGTGAAGTCGATCTCCGGACGGCCGAAGTGGCCATACGCGGCGGTCTGCTGGTAGATCGGACGTAGCAGATCCAGATCACGGACGATCGCCGCGGGACGGAGGTCGAACACCGACAGGACGGCGTCCTGGAGCTGCTCGTCGGGCACCGCCCCGGTGCCGAACGTCTCGACGAAAACTCCTACTGGATGCGCCTTACCGATCGCGTACGCGACCTGGACCTCGCATTTGGTGGCCAGCCCGGCGGCGACGACGTTCTTGGCGACCCAGCGCATGGCGTAAGCGGCGGAACGGTCGACCTTGGACGGGTCCTTGCCGCTGAACGCTCCTCCACCGTGGCGAGCCATGCCGCCGTAGGTGTCGACAATGATCTTGCGACCAGTCAGACCGGCGTCCCCCATCGGACCGCCGATCTCGAACCGGCCCGTGGGGTTGACCAGGAGCTTGTAATCCGCCGTGTCGAAGCCGAGCAGGGCGATCTCGGGCTCCACGACGTGCTCGCGGATGTCGGGCGTCAGCAAGGTCTCGAGATCGATGTCAGCTGCGTGCTGCGAGCTGACCACGACCGTGTCGAGGCCGACGGGGCGATGGTTTTCGTAGCGAACCGTGACCTGCGTCTTGCCGTCCGGACGCAGGTAACCGACCAGGCCTTCCTTGCGGACCGCGGTCAGCCGGCGGGCCAGCCGGTGGGCCAGGGCGATCGGCAGGGGCATCAGCTCAGGGGTCTCGTCGGACGCGTAGCCGAACATCAGGCCCTGGTCGCCGGCGCCCTGGCGGTCGAGGTCGTCGCTGGAGGAGCCGGTGCGCGACTCGTACGCGTCTTCGACGCCTTGGCGGATGTCGCTGGACTGGGCTCCGATGGAAACGCTGACGCCGCACGAACGGCCGTCGAAGCCCTTGACCGAGGAGTCGTAGCCGATACCGAGAACGACCTCGCGCACCACGCTCGCGATGTCGACGTAAGTGGTGGTGTCGACCTCACCGGCGATGTGCACCTGACCGGTGGTGATCATGGTCTCGACGGCGACCTTGCTGGAGGGATCGCCCTTGATCATCCGGTCGAGGATCGCGTCACTGATCTGGTCAGCGATCTTGTCCGGGTGTCCTTCAGTGACGGACTCGGAAGTGAAGAGACGGCTGGCCACGGTGGCTCCTTGTGAGGTCGGCGCTGTCGGTGCTACGGGGAGGCAAGCGGGTCTGAGCAGAACGGACAGTGTTCACAGAGTATCGGGCGGGACGCTTCCAGAAGCGGAAACGAAACGGTTCGCCACGAGATCCCACAGTCGGTGGGCCAGGGCGTCCTTGGAGCCGAAAGGGATCTCCACGCTCTCGCCCTCGGATCCGAGTACCACGGCCGAATTGCTGTCGACAGCGAACCCGCGCCCGTCACCGACCTCGTTGACCACCAACAGGTCGCAGCCCTTGCGGCGCAGCTTCTCCTGTCCGTTGCGCAGCACATTGTCGGTCTCCGCCGCAAAACCGACGATCACCTGCTGACCGCCGCCCCGATCGCCATCGCCGTGCAGCCGATTTCGTCTGAGGACGAGCTCGGCCAGGATGTCGGGATTGCGAGTCAGCTTCAGCGGCTCGGGATCGACGCCGTCCTGCTTCTTGATCTTGGTGTGCTGCTGCTGAATGGGCCGGAAGTCCGCGACCGCGGCCGTCATCACGACCGCGTCAGCGCTTTCTGAGGCTTGCATCACAGCGACTTCGAGCTCAGCTGCCGTCGCCACCCGGATGGCGGTGACGCCGGCGACCTCGGGGAGTTCGACATTGGCGCTCACCAGGGTGACCGCCGCCCCGCGCGCGACAGCTGCCCGGGCCACGGCGTAGCCCTGCCGGCCGGAGGAACGGTTGCCGAGGAAGCGCACCGGGTCGAGCGGCTCGCGGGTGCCACCGGCCGAGACGACTACTCGCCGCCCTGCCAGATCGCCCCAGGCGGCGCCGTCCTGCACATGTCGGGCCAGCACGGAACGAGCGATAGCCGCGATCTCCAACGGATCGGGAAGCCGCCCCGGACCGGAGTCGGCACCGGTGAGACGGCCGGTGGCGGGCTCGATCACGAGCGCCCCTCGCTGGCGCAGCAGGGCGACATTGCTCCTGGTCGCCGCGTGCTCCCACATCTCGGTATGCATGGCAGGGGCGAACAGCTGCGGGCAGGTCGCGGTGAGCAACGTGGAGGTCAGCAGATCATCAGCCCGACCGCTGACGGCGCGGGCGAGCAGATCCGCGGTGGCCGGCACGACCAGCACGAGGTCAGCCGCACGACCCAGCCGGACGTGTGGGACCTCATGCGCAGAGGTCCAGACGTCGGAGGCGACGGGCCGACCCGAGAGGGCCGCCCACGTGGCCTCGCCGACGAAATGAAGTGCTGCGTCGGTCGGGACGACCGTGACGCCGTGACCCGACTCGGTCAGCTGACGCAGGACTTCGACGGCCTTATAGGCAGCGACTCCGCCGCAGACGCCGAGGACGATCTCCGGACTGGTCACCGAGGCACGGTCGGTCAGTCGACGCCGGGGTCAGCGATCGGCTCGGCGGTCAGCAGATTGCCATTGATTTCGCGCATCGCGATGGACAGCGGCTTCTCCTGCGGGGTGGTCTCGACCATCGGGCCGACGTATTCGAGCAGACCCTCACCGAGCTGGCTGTAGTAGGCGTTGATCTGGCGCGCACGCTTTGACGCGTAAATCACGAGCCCGTACTTCGACTGCGTGATGGCCAGCAGCTCATCGATCGGGGGGTTGGTGATGCCCAAGGGCGCGGCCGGGGTGCTACCCACGTCGGGGTACCTCCAGAGGAATGGCAAGCTGAGCAGAAGGAACCTGGGCGGGCTTGGTCGATCAGAGATCACCCAGCCCTAGTGAACCATCCAATTTACCAGCTGATCAGCTACGGCATCCACATCGTCGTTGATCAGCTGCAGGTCGAACTCGCGCGCTACCGCCAGCTCGCTCTTGGCGATGGCAAGCCTTTGCTCGACGACATCCGCTGACTCGGTAGCCCGACCGGTGAGGCGCCGAACCAACTCTTCCCAGTCCGGAGGAGCGAGGAAGACCAGCCGGGCATCAGGCATCGACGCCCTCACCTGGCGAGCTCCCTGCAGGTCGATCTCGAGCAGGGCCAGCCGGCCCTGCTCGAGATGACGTACGACCGGCGCCCGCGGAGTGCCGTAGCGGTGGGCGCCGTAGGTGGCGAACTCCAGCAGCTCTCCACCCACGACCAGCTCATCGAAGCGGTGCTCGTCGACGAAGCAGTAGTGCTCGCCGTCGACCTCACCGGGGCGCGGTGCGCGCGTCGTCACGCTCACCGACACCCAGACCTCGGGGTGGCGACGACGCACGGCGCTGACGACACTGCCCTTGCCGACCCCCGAGGGGCCGGACAGCACCGTCAGCCGTCCCACGCGCCATCACCAGCGTCCGACTTCGCCCGCGTGAACGGACGGGGCGAAAAGCCCGAGGTCAGCTGGCGGGGGTGAACTCGGCGATCAGCGCCGCGCGCTGCTTCGCCCCCAGGCCACGAACCCGCCGGGTCGGGCTGATTTCGAGCTTCTCCATCAGCTTGGTGGCTCGCACCTTGCCGACGCCCGGGAGGGCTTCGAGCACGGCCGAGACCTTCATCTTGCCGATCACCTCGCTGGCGTCGGCCTTGGCCAGCACCGACTCGAGGGTCTCTTCAGACTTCTTGAGCTGTTCCTTCACCTCCGCGCGCGCCTTGCGGGCCTGTGCGGCCTTTTCAAGCGCGGCTGAGCGCTGTTCGGGTGTCAACGGCGGCAAGGCCACGGCGACGTTCGCCTCCTCATAAGGAACGAGCTGTACGGAGCCAACGGATCCAGCGGCAACGTACTGAATGCCCAGGCCCGGGTCCACTCTGGGGGCCGGTGCGGCGCGCCGCGAGAGATCTTGGGTGGCCCGGAAACCACCTATTTGTCGCTTTCCGCCGCCGAAAGCGACAAATATTGGGCTTATCTGCGACCGAACTAAAGCTCAGCTGCGATGAGCGCGGCGGCGCTGCCGGGATCTGCCGCCCCGGTGATGGGCCTTCCGATGACGAGCAGATCTGCTCCGGCTGCAAGGGCCGCTGCGGGGGTCGCCACTCGCGCCTGGTCCTGGGTCGCCGCCCCAGCCGGCCGCACCCCGGGGGTGATCAACGTGACGGCGGGGCCCACCTCTGCGCGGATCGCGGCGACCTCGTGCGGGCTGCAGACGAGGGCCCGGGCACCTGCTGCGACGGCCAGCACCGCGAGGCGTCGCGCGGCGTCGATGGGAAGGCCGCCCAGCCCGATCTGTTCGAGATCGTCGGGCCCGAGCGAGGTCAGCACCGTAACGGCCGCTATATCGACCTCAGGCGCCGCTTCGACGGCCGCCCGGACCATCGCGCTACCCCCACTGGCATGAACCGTCAGAAACTGCGGGCGGAGGCCGGCGACAGCGCGGGCAGCCCCGGCGACCGTCGCGGGAATGTCATGCAGCTTCAGGTCCAAGAACAGGCCGATCCCGGAGCCGCCGCGGACGGCATCGACGACCGCCGGACCGTGCCGGCAGAAGAGCTCAAGCCCCACCTTCACCACGGCGACATGAGGTTCCACCGCCGCCGACCAGCGAGCGGCCGTCTCGACGTCGGGGGCATCCAATGCGACCACGATCGGCGGCTTGCCGGCCCAGCGCGAGCTCGTCCCGGTCTCCGAGACCGTCGCCAGTGGTGTTGATGGGGTCATACCAGCTCCTTCACGGGCGCCTTGACGCCTCTCATTCGACTCCCGGCCGGACGGTGGGCCGCCCCGATGACATCCGCCACATCTTCGATGCCCCGCGCGCGCAATTCCGCAGACAGCTCCTCGACGATCCGCATGGGTGCGCCGGGGTCACCGAACACCGCAGTGCCCACCGAGACCGCCGTCGCGCCGGCGGCGATGAAGGTCAGCGCGTCGGCACCGGTGCGCACGCCGCCCATGCCCAGCAGGGGAACCGAGGGCAACGCGGCGTGCACCTGGTAGATGCACCGCAGCGCCACTGGGCGGATCGCGGGTCCTGACAGGCCGCCGGTGATGCCGGCGAGCGCCGGACGCAGGGTGTCGGGATCGATGGCCATACCGAGCAGGGTGTTGATCAGGGAGAGCCCGTCGGCCCCTGCCTCGATGACCGACCGGGCGATCTCGACGATGTCGGTGACGTCCGGTGAGAGTTTGGCGAATACCGGGACGTGGGCGGAGCCGGACAGTTCACGGCGAACCGCACTCAGGACCTCGGCCGCGGCGACGGCGTTGCAGGCGAACACCTGCCCTCGGTCCGCCACGTTAGGGCAGCTGATATTGACCTCGACGAGAGCCACGCCGGGAGCGCCTCGCAGGCGCCGCGCCAGTTCCGCGTATTCCTCGACTGATCCGCCGGCGATGCTGACGACGGCCCGTGCCCCGTGCTCGACGAGCCAGGGCAGGTCGGACTCGAGGAACGCGGCGATCCCTGGGCCCTGCAGGCCGATCGAGTTGAGCATGCCGCTGGGCGTCTCTGCCATGCGCGGGGTGGCCCGGCCCAGCCGCGGGGCCAGCATCACCGACTTGGTCACGATCGCGCCGAGCTCGGAAACGTCGAAGAAGGCGGACAGCTCCCGGCCGGCGGCGGCGCACCCGGACGCGGTGAAAATCGGGTTCGGGAAGCGCACGCCGGCGAGCGTGGTGGAAAGATCCGGCTCGGAGGGAACGGGACTGAGCGGGGTCGGCTCCGGCGGGTCGGGAAGGGTGGTCAAATCGGTGCCTCGAAGGTCGTCGGAACGGGAGCGGAGATCGATCCGGGCGGTGGCTGGCCGATGAGGTCGAACTCAACGGCGTCGCCGGCGAAGACGGGTCCCTCGGTGCAGGCACGCACCATCCGCACCGCCGTGCCCGCGTCGCCCGGGCCGGTGCCTCCGCGCGGCGGCCGGACCGGCAGCACGCAGGTCATGCAGACGCCCACGCCGCAGGCCATCGACTCCTCGACGGCGATGAAGGACGGGACGTGGGCCGTCTTCGCGAGCCCCGCGACCGCGGAGAGCATGGCCATCGGGCCGCAGGCGTAGACGAGGTCGATGGACGGCAGCGCGTTGTCGAACGCCGCGGTCACCCGACCGGGGACGCCGGCGGACCCGTCATCGGTGGCGAAGGTGCATTCGTCGGCGATGCGTCGCGCCTCGAGGGTGCCGTACAGCTTGTCGGCCGTCGCGGCTCCCAGGGCCATCGTGATGCGGCAACCGCGCTCGCGGAGCGCTCCGGCGAGTGCGAACAGCGGCGCGGCGCCGTAGCCGCCGCCCACCAGCAGCGCGCGGGGACCCACGCCTGACGCGTCGGGGCGCGGCAGCGGGAACGGGCGTCCGAGCGGCCCCACGACGTCCACACGATCCCCCGCTACCCGGGCCGTGAGCCATCGGGTGCCGGGACCCACCGGCGCCACCACGACCTCGATGGTGCCGGCCGGACCGATCCGGGCGATGGAGAATGCCCGCCGCAGCAGCAGGCCCGAAGCAGGCCCGCCGACGGCGAAGGCCACGAACTGGCCGGGTCGGGCCGTCGCCGCGATGGCCGGCGCGTGAACAGCGAGTCGGGTGTAAGCGCCGTCGCGCACCACACGCAGCAGCTGGGCATCCCGCAGTTGCACCGGACCGCCCAACCCGCTCGATCCGCGTCCCCCGTTGCCGTTACCGGCGATGCTCGAGACACCTGCGCCCGCGGCAGGCGCTCTCTTCGCGGCGGTCGCCTTCGACTCAGCCACGGCCGGCCTCCCGGCTGCGTCCCGCTGCCAGATCGGCATGCCATTCCTGAAGAGCCCGCACGCCTACGTCACCTCGCAGCAGGGCCTCGATCCCTTGTACCGCGGCAGCTGCCCCCGGCACCGTCGTCACGCAAGGGGTGTTGCTGGTGACGCACGCGCTGCGGATCTCATACCCGTCGACCCGCGGGCCGTTGCCGAACGGCGTGTTGATCACGAGGTCGACCTCCCCGGCGAGGATGCGCGCGACAGCATCGCCGGGCAGCCCCTCGGAGTGTTTGGGGACGACGCTGGCGGCCACTCCATTGCGGCGCAGTACCTGCGCGGTTCCCTCGGTCGCGATGACGTCGAAGCCGAGGTCGACCAGCCGCTTCACCGGGAAGATCATGGCCCGCTTGTCGCGGTTGGCCAGGCTCACAAACACCCGGCCCTTCGTGGGCAGCTGGCCGTAGGCGGCGCTCTGGCTCTTGGCGTAGGCAACCCCGAAGGAACCGTCGATGCCCATCACCTCGCCGGTGGATTTCATCTCAGGGCCGAGCACCGTATCGACGCCGGTGAAGCGGTTGAAGGGCAGCACCGCTTCCTTGACGGCGATGTGGCTGTCGAAGGGCATGTCGGCGCCATCGCCGGACGCGGGCAGGATGCCCTCGCCGCGAAGCTCGGCGATGCTGGCCCCAAGCATCACGCGCGCCGCCGCCTTGGCCACCTGAACTCCGGTGGCCTTCGCCACGAACGGGACGGTGCGCGAGGCCCGCGGGTTCGCCTCCAGGACATAGAGCACGTCTGCCTGAAGCGCGTACTGGACGTTGACGAGGCCCAGCACGCCTACGCCGCGGGCGATCGCCTCGGTCGCATCGCGGATGCGGATCAGGTCAGCCTTGCCGAGAGTGATCGGCGGCAGTGCGCAGGCCGAGTCGCCGGAGTGGATACCGGCCTCCTCGATGTGTTCCATGACGCCCGCCAGATACAGCTCAGAACCATCGAATATGGCATCGACATCGACTTCCACCGCGTCGTCGAGAAAGCGGTCGACCAGGATCGGATGCTCGGGACTGGCGGAGGTCGCCCGCGTGACGTAAGCCTCCAGCGACGACTCGTCGTACACGATCTCCATGCCGCGGCCACCGAGGACGTAACTCGGCCGCACCAGCACCGGGTAGCCGATTTCAGCGGCCACCGCACGCGCTTCACCGTAGGAATAAGCGGTTCCGAACCGCGGTGCGACGAGACCGGCGGCCCCCAGCACCGTGCCGAATTCACCGCGGTCTTCCGCCAGGTGGATGGCTGACGGCGTGGTGCCGACGACGGGGACTCCAGCGCGTTCGAGTGCTGCCGCCAGACCCAGCGGGGTCTGCCCACCGAGCTGGACGACGACTCCGGCAAGCGGGCCGGCGGCCGTCTCGGCGGCCACGACTTCCAGCACGTCCTCGACGGTGAGCGGCTCGAAGTAGAGCCGGTCGCTGGTGTCGTAATCGGTCGACACCGTCTCGGGATTGCAGTTGACCATGATGGTCTCGAAGCCGGCCGCCGACAGAGCGAAAGCCGCGTGACAGCAGGCGTAATCGAACTCGATTCCCTGCCCGATCCGGTTTGGCCCGCTGCCGAGGACGATGACCGCCGGCCGGGTCCGGGGGGCGACCTCGCTCTCCTCGTCGTAGCTGCTGTAGTGATACGGCGTATGGGCAGCGAACTCGGCTGCGCACGTGTCGACCGTCTTGAAGACCGGCCGGATTCCGGCCTCGTGACGCCACTCGCGGACGGCGGATTCGGTGCGTCCGGTGATGGCGGCGATCTGACGGTCGGAGAAGCCGGCCCGCTTGGCAGCACGCAGCTCGGCGGGGTCGTCCGGGGCGGATTCGAGCGCGGCGCGGGTCTCGCGCAGGGCCACGATCTGGTCGATGAACCAGGGGTCAATTCCGCTGGCGTCGTAGATCTCCTCGACGCTTGCGCCTTCCCGAAGCGCCCGCTCGACGGTGTAGATACGCCCCTCGTGCGGAACCTTCAACGCCTCGAGCGCAGGGACGCCAGGGTTGGGCAGCTTCTCGTCGCCGACCGTCCAGAAGCTGGCAGCGGTGGTCTCCAGCGAACGCAGTGCCTTGTTCAGCGCCTCGCCGAAGCTGCGGCCGATGGCCATCGCTTCGCCCACGCTCTTCATGTGCGTGGTGAGCACCGGATCAGCACCCGGGAACTTCTCGAACGCGAAGCGCGGCACCTTCACCACGACGTAATCCAGGCTGGGCTCGAAGGCTGCCGGAGTCACTCGGGTGATGTCGTTGGGGATCTCATCGAGCGTGTATCCCAGGGCGAGCTTTGCGCTGATCTTGGCGATCGGAAAGCCCGTGGCCTTGGATGCGAGGGCGCTGCTGCGCGACACCCTGGGGTTCATCTCGATGACCACGAGGCGGCCTGTCGAAGGCTCGACCGCGAATTGGATGTTGCAACCGCCCGCGTCGACTCCGACCGCCCGCATGATGGCGATCGCCACGTCGCGCATCCGCTGGTATTCGCGGTCGGTCAGGGTCATCGCCGGGGCGACTGTGACGCTGTCGCCGGTGTGCACGCCCATCGGGTCGACGTTTTCGATGGAGCAGACGACGACGACGTTGTCCACGCGGTCGCGCATCAGCTCGAGCTCGAATTCCTTCCAGCCGAGGATGCTCTCCTCGAGCAGCACCTGCGACGCCCCGGCTCGCGGTGAGCCCGCCGCCGGCGATAGTGCGCAGCTGCGCCTCGTCGTAGGCGATACCGCCGCCCTTACCGCCAAGGGTGTAGCTCGGGCGCACCACGATCGGGTAGCCCAATTCCTGCGCGGCAGCAAGGCATTCGTCCATCGTGTAGGCGATTTCCGATCGCGCGCTCTCGGCGCCCAGCTCCGGATCGAGGGCGTCGACGATCTGCTTGAACCGCTGCCGGTCCTCGCCCGCCCGGATGGCCTCGATGTCAGCCCCCAGCAGCCGTACGCCGAACTCCTCGAGCACTCCGGTGTCGGCCAGGGCGACCGCGACGTTCAGCGCCGTCTGGCCGCCGAGGGTGGCGAGCAGGGCGTCGGGGCGCTCCCGGTCGATGATCTGGCGAACCACCTCTGGGGTGATCGGCTCGATGTAGGTGGCGTCGGCGATTTCCGGATCCGTCATGATCGTCGCCGGATTGCTGTTGACGAGGATGACCCGCAGACCCTCGTCGCGCAGCACCCGGCAGGCCTGGGTGCCCGAGTAGTCGAACTCGCAGGCCTGGCCGATCACGATGGGTCCAGAGCCGATCACGAGGACACTCTGGACGCCCTCCAGGCGGCTCACTTGGATCCCGCCATCAGGGTCACGAAGGAGTCGAAGAGGCCGTCGGCATCGTGTGGTCCGGGTGCGGCCTCCGGGTGGTACTGCACCGAAAAGGCCGGCACGTCCAGCAGGCGCAGGCCTTCGACGACCTGATCGTTGAGGGCCACGTGGCTGACTTCGACTCTCCCGTAAGGCGTTTCGCTGATCCGGTCGATCGGCGCATCGACCGCGAATCCGTGGTTGTGGCTGGTGACGGCGACGCTGGCCGGTCGCCCGGTCCTGCACCGGCTGGTTGATGCCGCGGTGGCCGTATGCCAGCTTGTACGTGCCGAAACCGAGCGCCCTGCCGAGCACCTGGTTGCCGAAACAGATGCCGAAGAGCGGCACCCGGGCGTCCAGCACTCCCCGTGCCGCAGCCACCGCGTAATCGGCGGTCGCCGGGTCACCGGGGCCGTTGGAGAGGAAGACTCCGTCGGGGCCGGCCGCGAGCAGCTCCTCGGCGGTCGCTGTAGCGGGGTGGACGGTGACCTCGATACCGCGGGCGGCCATCCGGGCCGGGGTGCGCCATTTGATGCCGAGGTCGAGCGCGGCGACGCGATAACGCACCGGACCGTCCGGCGAGACGACGTAGGGCTGGGGGGTCGAGACCGCGGGTGCGAGGTCGGCACCGAGCATCTCTTCACTCGTTAGCACGCGATCGCGCAAACCCTCGGCGGCGGCGATCGGGGCGATCCCGCAGCGCATGGCCCCGCGCTCGCGGAGGTGGCGGGTGAGGGCGCGGGTATCGATGCCGCTGATCCCGACAATCCCTTCTGAGACAAGCCTTTCGTCGAGGCTGCGCGTCGCGCGCCACGAGCTCGGTCGCCGGGCGGGGTCGCGCACGACGTAGCCGGCGACCCACATCCGGCGGCTTTCGTCGTCCTCCTCGTTGACGCCCGTATTGCCGATGTGCGGAGCCGTCTGCACGACGACCTGCCGGGCATAGCTCGGGTCGGTCAGGGTCTCCTGATAGCCGGTCATGCCAGTCGCGAAGACGGCCTCGCCGAAGGTCTCCCCCACTGCGCCGTACGCGTCGCCTACGAAGGATCGGCCGTCCTCGAGCATGAGCACTGCCTTGGTTCGAGTGCTCATGCTCCGCCTTCCGCTCGGGCGACGTTGGCAGCAGCAGAACGGGCTCGGCCTGTGGGGGCTGAAGAAAGGTCGATGGGAGGAGTCTCGGATTGAGCATCAGCAAGCAGCCCCCGCACGGTGGCCACCACCTCCTCGTAGCGGGAAGCCGCGCCGCGGAACCCGCTCTCGTAGTGAATTGAGTCAACTTCCCAGCCGATGACGATCAGGCCGGGACCGGGCATGAACTTGGTGGCGAACCGATCGGTAATTGCCGCCGAACGAAGGGTCGCCCTGGGCAGCCAGAGACCAGCCACGTCGACCCCGACGCAGGTGACCGACAGATCGCCACTGGTCCGGTTGCCCAGGACTCCGCCGATCCCGGCGTCCTGCCAGCCGCGGGGCACCGTCGTACCCAGTGCGACGCCGGGCATCGGTGTAATCAGCGGGATGGGGAACGGCCTGGGCGGCGCCGGCAGGTCAGGCAGCGCCATGGCACTGCGGCGGATCCTGCGCCGGGTCAAGACAAAGGTCAGCGCGATCACGGCGATGACCACCACGATGCAGGCTGCCGCGAGCCACAGGTGGGGACCGAGGCGCGTGGCCGGGCGGCTGGCGAGGATGAACACTCAGACCACCTGCCGTTCGCCGGCTGGGGCCCCGTCCAGCACGGTCGCCCGCCCTCGAAGGAAGGTGGCGACGATGCTCGCGGGAAGGGTCCGGCCCGCATAAGGCGTGTTGCGGCTCCGCGAAGCCAGCTCGGCGGGAACGACGGTCCAGGCGGCGGTGGGATCGACCAGCGTGAGGTTTGCGGGGGCACCGGTGTCCAGTGGTCTGCCGTGAGTGCGCAAACGGCCGATCTCCGCCGGCGCGTAGGACATCCGGGCGGCCGCCAGCGACCAGGTGAACCGCTCCCCGAGCGCCAGCATGACGATCCCGAGCGCCGTCTCCAGGCCGAGCATCCCTGGCCGGGCCGCGGCCCACTCGGTTTCCTTGTCCTCGAGCGCATGAGGGGCATGGTCGGTGGCGACGGCGTCGATCGTCCCGTCGACGAGCGCGTCGCGCAGGGCCGCCACATCCTCGGCCGTGCGCAGCGGAGGGTTGACCTTGTAAACCGGGTCGTAGCCGCAGGCGAAATCGTCGGTCAGGAGCAGGTGGTGGGGTGTCACCTCCGCGGTGACCCGCCAGCCCTTCGCTTTGGCCCAGCGCAAAATCTCGACCGAGCCGGCGGTCGACACGTGGCAAACGTGCAGCCGGCTGCCGACGTGGCCGGCCAGCAGCACGTCCCGCGCGATGATCGACTCCTCGGCGACCGCCGGCCAGCCCGTCAAGCCCAGCCGCGCAGACACCACGCCTTCGTTGAGCTGGGCGCCGACGGTGAGGCGGGGCTCCTCCGCATGCTGGGCGATGACCCCGTCGAACGCCTTCACGTATTCAAGGGCCCGCCGCATCAGCACCGGATCGCTCACGCAGATGCCGTCGTCGGAAAAGACCCGCACCCGCGCCGCGGACTCGGCCATCGCGCCGAGCTCGGCCATGTGCTCGCCCCGCAACCCCGACGTGACGGCGCCGACCGGGGCGACGTCGCACCAGCCGGCTTCGCGGCCGAGTCGCCAGACCTGCTCCACGACCCCAGCGGTATCCGCGACTGGATCGGTATTGGCCATCGCATGGACGGCGGTGAAGCCACCGAGCGCCGCAGCCCTGGTGCCGGACTCCACGGTCTCGGCGTCCTCCCGGCCGGGCTCGCGCAGATGGGTGTGCAGATCAACAAAGCCCGGCATCGCGACCAACCCACCGGCGTCAATGATCTGGGCGCCGATCGGTGCCTCCAGCCGATCGCCCGCTTCGGCGATGATTCCGTCGGCGAGAAGCAGATCGGTCGGTGGTCCCCCGAGCACACCGACGCCGCGCAGGAGGACGGCGGGCTCGGCAAGCCCCGAAACGTCCGTCATACCGACTCACCTCCGAGCAGCAGATACAGCACAGCCATCCGGACGCTCACCCCGTTGGCCACTTGCTCCACGATGGTCGAACGCAGGCCGTCGGCAACCTCGGAGGCGATCTCCATCCCCCGCACCATCGGACCGGGATGCATCACGATCGCATGGTCGGGCAGCGCCGCTACGCGGGCACCGTCCAGGCCGTAGCGACGGCTGTATTCACGCGCGGTCGGGAAGTACGACGCGCCCATCCGCTCACGTTGAACGCGCAGCATCATGACCACGTCGCTCTTGGGCAGCGCCGAATCGAGGTCGTAGGAGACCTCGGCAGGCCAGGCCTCGATGCCCACGGGCAGCAGGGTCGGCGGCGCGACCAGCGTGACGGTGGCGCCGAGCGTCGAGAGCAGCAGCACGTTAGACCGGGCGACGCGACTGTGCAGCACGTCGCCGACGATCGTGACGCGCAGCCCTTCGAGACGGCCCAGGTGGCGGCGCATCGTGAAGGCGTCCAGCAGCGCCTGGGTGGGGTGCTCGTGGGTCCCGTCGCCGGCGTTGACCACACTCCCCCGGATCCAGGTGGCAAGCCGATGCGGTGCCCCCGAAGCACTGTGGCGGCAGATGACGCCATCGGCTCCCATCGCCTCCAACGTCAACGCGGTGTCCTTGAGGCTCTCTCCCTTGGAGACGCTGGAGCCCTTGGCGGAGAAGGTGATCACGTCGGCCGACAGCCGCTTGGCGGCGATCTCGAAACTGGTGCGGGTACGCGTCGAGTCCTCGAAGAAGAGGTTGACCACCGTCCGGCCGCGCAGGGTCGGCAACTTCTTCACGGTGCGATCACCGACCCTCGCCATCTCCTCGGCGGTGTCGAGCACCAAGATCGCCTCATCGCGGCTCAGGTCAGCCGCTGACAGCAGATGTCGGTCCATGTCAGACCCCGCTTTCGATGAGTACGCCGTCGCGGCCGTCGACCTCTTCGAGCAACACCCGAACCGTCTCCCCCTGGCTGGTCGGAAGGTTCTTACCGACGTAATCGGCCCGGATCGGAAGCTCCCGGTGCCCGCGATCGACCAGGACGGCCAGCTGAACCGCCCGCGGCCGACCGAGATCAGACAGCGCATCCAGAGCGGCCCGGACCGTGCGACCGGAATAGAGGACGTCGTCGACGAGCACCACGAGGCGGTCGTCGACGCTGCCGGGCAGTTCGGTGCGGCCGAGCGGTCGGATGCCCCGAAGGCGCAAGTCGTCGCGATACATCGTGGTGTCGAGGGATCCGACGGGGACCGTCAGGCCTTCGAAGTCAGCTAATTTGCCCGCCAGTCTGCGGGCGAGTGCGACGCCCCGGGTCGGGATGCCGAGCAGGACCAGGTCTCGGCCGCCATCGCTGTGTTCAAGAATCTGATGAGCGATGCGCGAAAGAGTGCGGGACACATCCGCGGCGCTCAACACCTCGCGGGTGGCGGCCGGCCCCGGGGTCGACACCGGGGGACTCGGGTGGCTCAAGACAGCATCAGGCTTTCGCCCTCCTTCCCCGCCTCGCAGGACGGGTCGTTAAAGGAGTGGTCGACTTGGAAACTATCAGCAGCGGGCCTCTGGAGCGTCGAACGCAGCGCCGGTCACACTCCCGCCCAAGCGATGGTTTCGGGAGTCATGAGGCCGGCCCGGAGA
Organism: uncultured Actinomycetota bacterium; assembly: GCA_963737695.1. Lineage (GTDB taxonomy): Bacteria > Actinomycetota > Actinomycetes > Frankiales > Frankiaceae > DATAZK01. The sequence continues at coordinate 792,976 of CAVTTQ010000004.1, read as the reverse complement.
GCGCCCGGTTAAGTGCCGTTGAAGGCAGCCGGAAACGCCGTTTTACACATCCGACATCTGCTACGGATGGTGCCCTTGCGTAACCAATAACGGCGTGTCGGTCGGTAATTGCCTAGACGGACCGCAAACGCACTACACTGAGTCACGACGGAGGGGGATGCGCATTGCGTCCCAAATCTACCGAAATTCCTGCTGAAACGGAGCACGAGATGTCCGACTACGCCAAGGCGCTCGGGTCCCGGCTGCGTGCGATCCGCACTCAGCAGGGATTGTCGCTGCATGGAGTCGAGGAAAAATCCGAAGGCCGCTGGAAGGCTGTCGTCGTCGGTTCCTACGAGCGGGGTGACCGCGCTGTCACCGTGCAGCGACTGTCCGAATTGGCCGACTTCTACGGCGTACCGGTCAATGAGCTCCTCCCCGAGCGCGAAGCGATCATCGCCCTGGAGCAATCGCCCCGCATAATTCTCGACCTCGAGAAGCTGCAAGCGGTCCCCCGCGATCAGGGCGCTCCCCTGCTGCGTTACGCCGCCACCATTCAGAGCCAGCGCGGCGACTACAACGGCCGGGTCCTGTCGATCCGCCATGAAGACCTTCGCTCGCTGGCGGTCATCTACGACGAAAATCCGACCACTCTCACCGAGCAGCTGATCAATTGGGGCGTGCTGTCACCCGAGGCTCGGAGAGCTGTCGAGACCGTCTGAGTCTGCAGCTGCTGAGTCTGTCGGCCGCATCCGAGCGATCTTTGCCAGCACTCCATTGACGAAGGCGGCCGATTCGTCGGTCGAAAGGCGCCCTACCAGCTCGACCGCCTCGCTGACCGCCACCCCTTCGGGCACATCCGGCCGATGCAGGATCTCGTACGCGCCGAGGCGCAGCACGTTGCGATCGACGGCCGGCATCCGGGCCAGGGTCCAGCCCTCAGAGACCGATGCAATGAGCTGGTCGAGCTCGGACAGATGGGCGACGACCCCTTCGATCAGCTCGACCGCGTATTCGGGAACCGGCGGATCAGACTGGGCCAGCCGGATCCGCAGGGTCGCCATGGGATCCAGGCTCATCAAGTCGGCTTCGTAAAGCACATCAAGAGCCCGCTTGCGCGCCTTGGTACGCGCCGGCATCGAACCAGGGCGTCGCTTGGCGGAGGCGCCGGTCAGTTGGCGCGCCCGAGGTATCGCCCGTCGCGGGTGTCGACCTTGATCTTCTCGCCGTTGACGACGAAGAGCGGCACCTGCACGCTGGCACCCGTCTCCAGGGTGGCCGGCTTGGTACCGCCGCTGGACCGATCGCCCTGCAGGCCGGGCTCGGTGTAGCTGATGGTGAGTTCGACGGAGGCCGGAAGCTCGACGTAGAGCGGCTCGACCTCGTGCATCGCCACCGTCGCGTTCGTATTTTCGAGCATGTAATCCGCGGCGGAGCCAACAGTCGCGGCGGGCACCTGGATCTGCTCGTAGGACTCGGTGTCCATGAAGACGTAATCCTCGCCCTCGCGGTACAGGTAGGTCATCTCCCGCCGGTCGACCTGCGCGACGTCAACCTTCACGCCGGCGTTGAATGTGCGGTCGACCGTCTTTCCGGTCGTCACATTCTTGAGCGTCGTACGGACGAACGCCCCGCCCTTGCCAGGCTTGACGTGCTGGAACTCGATGACGCTCCACAGACCCCCGTCGAGATCGAGCGTCATGCCATTTTTCAGGTCGTTGGTCGAGGGCACAAAATCACCTTTTGGAGCTGGTTACGGAGCGGGTGCTGAGCTGGACATCAGGCAGGGCGCCTTGGCCGACGACGTGTCGGCAAGCGCGGTTCGGGGCCGAGTCTACTCAGCGGTCGTTATCCCCGGCGCCACGGTGTGGTGGCGCCCTGACGCCACTGAGCTATGGCGCCGGGCCGGGAGGGGAGGTCAGCGGCGGGTTCGGGCTGCTATTGCGTGCAGGGCCAGCAGGTAGGAATCGACGCCGAGGCCGGTGATGGTGCCGGTCACCACCGCCGACAGCACCGAACGGTGCCGGAACTCCTCGCGGGCCGCGATCTGTGACATGTGCACCTCGATGAGCGGCGCAGGATGGCCGGCGCACGCGTCGCGCAGCGCATACGAGTAATGCGTCCAGGCTCCGGCGTTGAGCACGACAGGAAGCCGGGCGTCGGTGGCCTCGTGCATCCAGCGAATCAGCTCCGCCTCGTCGGCGGTCTGCCGGACATCAACGTCAAGGCCCAGGCTGTTAGCGGTCTGGCGGCACGCGTCGGCCAGATCGGCGTAGCTGCCGCTCCCGTAGATCTCGGGCTCGCGGATGCCGAGCCGATCGAGGTTGGGTCCGGACAGCACGAGCACCTTCATGACGTCACCTTCATGGAGCAGCCACCTCGCTGTAGGCGGCGACCAGGAGCGCGGGATCGGGATCGTCGAGAATGGTGGGCTTTGCCAGACCGGAGAGCACGACGAAGCGCAGCCGGTTAGCCCGGGCCTTCTTGTCGATCTTCATGGAGGCTGCCAGCTGTGGCCAGCGATCGGCGGGGTAGGACACGGGTAGCCCGACCCGCGCCAGGATCTCCTTGTGGCGGTCTGCCGTCGCGTCATCCAGCCCGGCAGCCAGCCGCGAGAGCGCGCCGGCGAAGACCAGACCCACCGAGACGGCGGCGCCGTGGCGCCAGCGGTAGCCCTCGGCCCGCTCGATGGCGTGGCCGAGCGTGTGCCCGTAGTTCAAGATTTCGCGCCGGCCGGCCTCTTTGGCGTCTTCGCTGACGACCTCCGCCTTCACCGCGATCGACCGTTCGATGAGCTCGCGCAGGTGGCGCCGGCCGGTGGGATCTTCCTCGAGCAGATCGAGGATGCGCCCGTCGGCGATCAGCCCCGTCTTGACGACCTCGGCCAAGCCGGAGACGAACTCGTTGGCCGGCAGCGTCTCGAGGGTCGCCAGGTCGCACAGGACTGCCGACGGCTGATGAAAGGCGCCCACCAGATTCTTGCCGGCTTCGGTGTTGATGCCTGTCTTGCCGCCGACCGCCGCGTCGACCATGCCCAGCAGCGTGGTCGGCACCTGCACCACCCGCACCCCGCGCAGCCAGGTCGCCGCCACGAAACCGGCGAGGTCGGTGACGGTGCCGCCGCCGAGCCCGATGACCAGATCGTCACGGGTGAAGCCCACCTGGCCGAGCACCGACCAGGCGTAGGCGGCCACCTTCAGGTCCTTGGCATCCTCGCCGTCGGGGAGCTCCAACAGATGCACTTGTGGTGCGCCAGCGGCCGAGCTCAATTCCTCGCGGACGGCATCAGCGGTGATCCGCAGCGCCCGTGGATGAAGCACGGCCACCCGCGTGGCACCCCCGACGGTCTCGACCAGCTCACCCAGCAGGCCGGTGCCGATCTGCACTGTGTACGGCGGTTCACCTGCGGGCCTGACCTCGATGCGCGTCATTGCTGCTTGAGCCATGCCAGCACCTCCTCCGCCACGTCTTCGGGCGTGCGCTCGGAGGTGTCGACGGTCAACCCGGAGACCTCGGCGTAGAGCGGTGCGCGCTCGCGAAGCGTCAACGACATCCGGGCCCGCGGAGCTTCGACGAGCAGCGGGCGGTCGCGTGCCAGGCCGACCCGGGATACGGCATGGGTCAGATCGACGCTCAGCCCGATGACACGCTCGCGGGCGAGGTCGGCGCGGGTCTGCGGATTGAGCACGGCGCCGCCGCCGAGCGCCAGCACCACCTCGTCCGGCGTGGCAAGGGACTGCACGACAGCGGCGCGTTCGAGCTCACGGAAGCGCTCCTCACCATCCTCGATGAAGATCTCGGACACCGACTTGCCGGCAGCGGCACTCGCCACCTCGTCGGTGTCGAGGAAGCGCACCCCGAGGCGATCGGCGAGCAGCCGCCCCACCGTCGTCTTGCCGGCGCCCGGCGGCCCGACGATGACCGCGCGGACGGTCATGGCACGGCCGGCAGAAACGCCTCGAGCGTGGCGAGGTAGCTCTGGGCATTACGACGGGTCTCGGCGAGCGAATCACCGCCGAACTTCTCCAGCGCTGCTTCGGCGAGCACCAGGGCGACCATCGCCTCGGCGACGATCCCCGCGGCCGGCACAGCGCAGACGTCGGAGCGCTGGTTGATCGCGACGGCAGCCTCGCCCGTCGCCACGTCAATCGTGCGAAGCGCCCGCGGCACGGTGGAGATCGGCTTCATTGCGGCGCGCACACGCAGCACCTCGCCGGTGGACATGCCACCTTCGATGCCGCCCGCGCGTCCGGTGACGCGGTGGAGTTCACCGTCGGCGTCACGAACGATTTCGTCGTGGGCCGCCGAGCCGCGTCGGCGGGCCGTCTCGAAGCCGTCGCCGACCTCGACACCCTTGATCGCCTGGATCCCCATCAGGGCGCCCGCCAGCCGGGCATCGAGCTTGCGATCGCCGTGGACGTAGCTGCCCAAACCGGGCGGCAGACCGTAGGCGAGGACTTCCACCACGCCGCCCAGGGTGTCGCCTTCGCGCTTGGCGGCGTCAACCTCGGCCACCATCTCCTTGGAGGTGACCTCATCCGCGCAGCGCACCGGATCTGCGTCGATGCGCTCGAGCGCGTCCGGACCGGGCAAAGGGGTGTCCATCGGGACCGCTACGGGTCCAAGGCTCACGACGTGAGATACGAGCGTGACGCCCAAAGCCTGCGTAAGGAAGGCGCGGGCGTAGGTGCCGAGCACCACCCGGGCGGCGGTCTCACGAGCCGAGGCCCGCTCGAGTACCGGGCGGGCGTCGTCGAAGCCGTACTTCTGCATGCCCACCAGATCGGCGTGGCCGGGACGCGGACGGGTCAACGGGCGTCCGCGCGCTGCCTCAGCGAGGACCGCCGGGTCGACCGGATCCGGACTCATGACCTCGGTCCACTTGGGCCACTCGGTATTGCCGACCTCGACAGCGATCGGCCCGCCGAGGGTCAGCCCGTGGCGGACGCCGCCCTTGACGCGTGACCGCGTCCTGCTCGAAGGACATGCGCGCGCCGCGGCCGTAGCCGAGACGGCGCCGGGCCAGCTGCACCGATAGGTCATCGGAAGTGACAGCGATCCCCGAGGGCAGGCCCTCGAGGATCGCGACCAGGGCGGGCCCATGGGACTCTCCCGCAGTCAGCCAGCGCAGCACGCTGACCAGTCTCCCAGAAAATCAGCCGAGGCTGATCGTCTGCCCCGGTGCGGCGGCGTATGCCTTGCCCTGGTAGCTCACGATGATCGAGTTGGGCAGTGATCTTGACGCAGACCACACCGGTCGCGATCGTGCCGCCGGCCTTGACGGTCTGGTTGTTCGCGCTGTTGTTGTAGACCACCGTGGCCGTGGTCCCCGTGATGCTGATGAGCTTCGAGCGGTTGGACGCGCTCGGAGTCGCGGTCGGCGTTGCCGTCGTCGACGGAAGCCACCGGTCGCGGTGGTGGTCGTCGTCGCAGTCGTCCCGGTGCTGGAGGAGCCGGTCGCCGAGACTTCGCTGGCCAGCTGGGCGAAGGGATCGCGCTCAGGGTCGGTCTGCACCGGCAGGTTGTCCGGCGCCGGCGTCGCCTTCGGCGTGGCCGAAGCCTTCGGCACGACAACGACGTGGTGCGTCGGGACCGAGATCGCGGTGCTGGAAGACGAGGAGCTCGGCTTCAGCGCGAAGTAGCCCACGCCCCCGATGATGATCAGCAGAATCGCACCGATCATGATCTTGGTGCGCTTGTCGAGCTTGGACAGTGCAGCGTTCAGATCATCACGACGAGACATGTCGGTCAGGTCCCTCTCAGCTCTTGGCCGGCGCGGCGGAAGCCACGGCGCTCGGCGTCGCAGCGGCGGCAGGCGTGTTGTCGCGCACAAGCACCCGGCCGTTGAAGACAGCCGAGACCGTCTCGTCATCTGTCGCCGACGTAGCGGTCGCCGCGGTGCCCGACGCGTCGCCGGTCAGCGTGAAATCCTTGACCAGCAGCGTGCGCGACAGACTTTCCAGTGCGCTGTCGAACTGCTCAACCTCGGCGTAACCACCCTTGAAAGTGATGGTCAGGTCGACGTAGCTGATTCCGTCAGCCCCAGTCAGCGGAGCCGGCTGGGCGGGCGTGAGACCCGTCAGGTTGATACCTGACTGGTCGGCGGCTACCACCAGCTGCCGAAGCAGATTGGACAGCTCGACCTGGTCCGGCACGTTCGTCTTGAGCTTGGCCAGGGCGGCCTCCTCCGCGGGCAGCTGCTTGGCCTGGGCCTTCAGGACCGAGACCTGCAACTGCACCGAGGCGTTCGCGCTCTCCTGCGACTGCGCCTGCGACTTGAGATCACTGACACTCTTCTTGGCTGGCTTGACCAGACCGAGATAGCCGCCGGCGAGCACCACTAGGGCGAGTACCGCCGCAATCACGATCGACTGGGTCCGTCCGACGGCCTTCACTGTGAACCTCCGGTGAGGTTGTCGTAGCGGTGCGAGAGCACGGAGTTGGTGATGTTGGCGGAGGCGACGAACGAGACGTCATCCGAACCACCAGTCGAACTGCTCGAGCTGCCCGAACCAGGCGTCGCGCCCTTGGTCGCGGAGGTGAGGTAGACGTTCGACAGCCCGGGCACCAGCGCGAGCTGGTCCAGTTCGAGGGCGACATGATTCATGTCGTCCGCGACGCCGTTGAACACCACCGTGGCGATGACGTTGCTCGGCACCGTTGCAGCCCCGACGACGGGCGCCGGCGTCAGCGACTCCCGCAGTCGGCGCGACAACCGCCGACACGGCGACGCTCTGGTAGCGAACGCCGTCAGGCAGCCGCAGGCGCAGGTCGTCCAAGGTCTTGGACCACAGCACCTCCGAGCCCATCGCGGACTTCAGCGACGCTCGGGCCGCATCGATCTTGGCCTTCTCTGCCGAGACGTGAGCCAGGCTCGCGGTCTGGGCGCCCAGGATGACCTTCTGCGTGTTGGCTGCATTGAGCCGGGCCTGCGCCTCGGACTTGCCGCTGCCGGCCTGCACGTAGAGCAGTCCGACCACGGCCGCTGCAGCAACGACGCCGGCAGCAAGGCCGGCCTGCAGCTTGCGCAAAGCGCGCCGCTGGCCGATCTCCGGGGGCAGCAGGTTGACGCTCGGGGCCGCGTAGGCCGGAGCGTCGAAGACCGCCATTGGCGTCTCTTCGGCGACCGGCTCTGCCATTACCGAGCTCATGACGCGGCCGCAAGCGCAAGTCCCACCGGGACGGTGCTGAAGCCTTCGACGTATCTCAGCTGATCGTCGCTGAGACCGGTCTTACCCATGATGAGTCCCCCGAAAGGCGCTGCGGCCTCGACCGGCAGCCGGGTTGCCAGAGCCAGCCGGTTGGCCAGCCCTCTGAGCTGGGCCCCACCGCCGGACAGGATGACCCGCCCGATCCGTGCTGAGCCCGGCTGAGCCAGGTAGTAGTCCAGCGACCCGCGGATCTCCTCGATCCAAGCGGTCGCCGCAGATTCCACGACGCGTACGGCCGGGTCCTGGCCGACGGCCGAAGGGTCCTGCGGCAGGATGGTCGCTTGCTTGAAGCCCTCGGCGTCTTCCATCGAGATGCCCATCCGGTCAGCAACCGTCTCGGTGACGTCTGCACCACCGAGGAGCAGGATGCGCACGAAGCGCGGCACCCCGCCCTGGGAGACGACGACGTTGGTCACGGAGGCTCCGACGTCGATGAGCGCTTCTGCGCCCTGCGTCAGCCCGAGCCCGTCAACCTGGCCGAGAGCGCGGAGCACCGCGAACGACGTGAGGTCAACCTGCTGGGGGTAGAGACCGGCGAGCTCGACAGCCTCGACGGCCGCCTCGATCGCGTCGCGGGCCGCCGCCACCAGCAGCACCCGCAGCTTGCGGCTGCCGTCTGCTGCGGTGATCTCCTCGAGCGGATGCATGTCGAGGATGGCTTGCTCCAGCGGCATCGGAATGATGTCGGCGACCTGGAAGGCCAGCGACTTCTTCAACTCGCCCTCCGGCATCCAAGGAAGGTCTACCTGGCGGACGACCACCTTCTGGTTGGCCACCCCCAGCACGACCTTCTTGGTGCGGAACTTGGAACGAGACCACAGCTCCTTGAGCGCGTCAGCGACGATCGCCGGATCGACGACCTCTCCGTCACGCATGGCGCCGGGCGGCAGGGCCACTTGGCCATAGCGCTCCAGCGTCGCTGAGTCCTTGTTCCACGACAGCTCGGCCGCGCGCACGCAAGTGGTGCCCATGTCGAGGCCGACGGCTCTGCGTCCCGCCACAGCCGCCCCTTCCCTAACAGGATGATGAGGCCCGGATGGACCAGTCCTGAAAGAGTTCGGCCATGTGGACCAAGGGCTTGAGCCTCTTTGCCCTACGAACCCGTAGTGAGATGTAGATAGCTGTGCGCGATGGGCGCGCCGGCAATGATCGCGATAAAGGCACCGGCCACCATAAATGGCCCATAAGGGACTTTTGTCTTCCGTCCGGCTCCACCGCCGAGCATTAGTCCAATGCCGACAATGCCCCCGATGAGAAAGCCGGCGAAAAGGCCAACAGCCCAGCTCTGCCAGCCTAGAAAGCCGAGGTAAAGGCCGAGCACCCCGGCGAGTTTGACGTCGCCGAAGCCCATTCCGCGACCCCGCGTGACGTACCAGAGCATGAAATAGAACGCGTACATCGCCGCGAGCCCGCCCAGGCCCCGCAGGAGTGCCTCCCAGGAGCCGCCTGAACCGAACACGACGGCTCCGGCGAGCAGTACCGCCCCCACGACGTAGGAAGGCAGGGTGAGTGCGTTCGGGAGCTTCTTGACGTCCAGGTCGATTGCCGTCAGAGCCAGTCCAACCGCAGCGAGGTAGAGGAACGCCGGCACCAGCGCCGGATCGTCTGCGAAGCGAAGCCCCACCCCGATGAAAAGCACCGCCGTCAGCAGCTCGACAAACGGGTAGCGCAGGCTGATCGGAGTGCGGCAATGGCGGCAGCGGCCGCCGAGTGCCAGCCACGACAGGACAGGCACCTCATCGCGCGGCGTGATCGCCGCCATGCATCCGGGGCAATGCGAGCGTGGAGTGATGACGGACTCCCCGCGTGGCACGCGGTAGATCACCACGTTGAGGAATGACCCGATCGCCAGTCCCAGCACTCCACAGGCCACAACGAGGACGGCAGTCACGCGGGTTTCCCTTCAGAATCATTCCGCATCCGGGCGAGGGCTCACTTTCGTGGACCCCTCTGCCGATTTATCGGACGTGGAGGCGTCTTCGATGAGCGATTTACGGTGCCGGCAGTGCGGCGCACGCCTGCAGCCAGCGGCGAAGTGGTGCAGCCTGTGCCACTCCCCCACCGGCGAAGCCAAGCCGGCTCCCGAACAGGTCCGCGAGCCGCAGGCTATCCCGGCAGTCGATCCGACCCCGAAGCGACGCGGTCACCGCCGTGATGACGGAACGCAACCAACGAAGCGCCGCTGGATCGGTGCGATCGCTGCCCTGGCAGTCGCTGCCGCGGTTACTGGTGCGATTGTCGCGTCGGTCCGGTAGCAACGGCGACCACCCGGCGCCCAAGCCGGGTGTGGGCGTCTCGACTCACGGGGTCCGCGGAGGCTCGGCCGACTCGGGAATCGTGCAAACCTCCTGAACGATCCCCGGTCCTCCATATAGCCAGCCGTATCAGCCAGCCGTACCAGCCCGCATCAGCGGTACCAGCCCGCATCAGCTACCGGGCTTGTCCTCGTCGAAGGCCACGACGTCCCAGGTGGCAGACAGCGGCTGGAGGAAGTACGGCGGTGGCTGGGTGAGCAGCCGCGGGTCGTACTCGTAGTTGTTGCTCATGCCGGTGGAGATCACGCCGTTCGACGAGGTGCCGTCCACCGCGGAGTAATACGTGATGACTGCACCGAACGGATGCCGGTAGGTCGACAGGGTGCCCGGCGTTGACAGCGCAGGCCCCTCGTCGTAGTTCTGCAGCGTGAACGTGTGCGTCAGCGACAGGATGGCGGCGTCGATCTCGACCCCGTAGAGGGGCTGCCCGTTGACCACCGGCAGGTTGACGCATGAAGAGCCGCTCTGATTACCGGTGCAACTCACCGGATGCATGATCGTGACGTAGTTGTTGGCCACCAGACCGAGCACGTCCGTGCCGGTATGGCCACCGGCGTAGAGAATGTTGTTGGTCGCGACGATGTCGTTCGCGGAGGCGATTGTCAGCTGGCCCTTGAGGGTGCCCTCAAGAAAAACGTCGCCGTTGTGGCAGTTGTACGTGGTCTGATTGTCACCGGTCTGCGGGTAGAGACCAAGAATGCTTTTCGCTCCGGATGCGCAGGTGATGTTGGAATAGTTCGGGTCGCTCGTGGACGCCGGAATGTTCTGAACGTAGACGACGCCATTGGAGGGCAGCGAGACCGTCTGAGCGGAGGTCATGGGCAACGACGTGGAGCAACCCGGATTGGTGCTCTTCGTATTAGGCGAAGTCACCGTCATGGTGCCGTCAGAGTTCAGAATGATCCGGGTCGGCCCGGTGTAAAGGCAACCGGTATTGGGCGAGACGGTCTGCAACTGGATCTGGGTATTGGTGGGCGGGAAGGCGACGATTGGCGCGTAGATCAGCTGGTAGCCGGCGCTGTTCTCCGAACCCGAACCCAGCGTGGTCACCAACTGTCCGGCCTTGACCCCGTTGGGGTGCGGATAGCTGGATTCAGCTATAGGACTGGTGAAGGTCGGATTTCCGTTCAGCCAGACCGCGTCGTTCGAATGGTAAGGACCGATCAGGTTGTTCGGGTTCGGCGACACCTGCGAGCATCCGGACGGGCGGGAGTCGTAATACTGCCTGCAGGTGTTGGAGTTGTAATACTGGGAGCTCGGGTCGTACAAGCTCGGATCGACGGTCGAGAAGTTTTCCAGATAGCTGTACTTGAGAAATCCAGCCTTGCGAAGGTCGACCGTGACCGTGCGGCTCACGTTGTTCACGGTGCCCGTCGAACGCAGCCGGATCAGGCCGGAGACCTGCGTTTGTGCCACCGACGTCAGCAGGCGGTAGCGGTAGGTCGCCTTACTCCCGCTGGAGCCGGGAATGGTGCGGCCTCCGGTGGAGACGAACGCTGGGTTGCTGGCGTCAACTCCCCCGTTCGTCCAGTAGGTGTCGTTGTCGTCCAAATGGCGGCGGTAATCGTCGACACCTGCCTGGGCCGCCGCCAAGGCAGCGTTCCAGTCCTGGTCGTGTCGGGCTGCCGGAAGATCCTGGGTGGCGATCGTCAGCGAAAGCGTCACGGCAGCCGTCACGACGAGCGTCGTGATCAGAACCATGATCATCGCGAAGCCGTCTTCAAGGTCGTCGCGCATACGGGACATCAGCGAGGGCTTGTTCACGAGACGGTGGTCCCATCAGGGTCATAGCCGGTGACGATCTGCACCTGGCTGTCCACGGAGGTCACCTGGCTTGACGACGTCCCGGACTGCACCGAGAGCCAGACCTCGATCTGGCGAATGTTGGGGAGATTGAGCGTCGAGACGTTGCCGCTGCTGTCCACGGCGATGGCGGTGGCCGTGCGGTCGTAGAAAGAGAAGATGGGGCCGCCGCTGGTCTGCGCACCGGTGATGTCGGGTCGGGTCGGCTGGGGGTTGGGCAGATTCCGCGCAAGAATCCGGGTTGTCATGTTCGCCGAGTTCCAGGTGTACGGGGTCGACGTGCCGGTCGCCGGAGTTGACTGCTCCACCAACGTGCGCGCCGTCGTATCGAAGTAGTAGCGCATCAGGGTTGGCCCGGTGTTCGTCGTCGCGCCAGTGACGGTGCCGTTGTTGGCGTAGAAGGTGACCGACGTCGAGCTCGCCTGCACAAACGCCGGGGTCACTGGTGACGTGGCCAAGGGGACGGCCGAGCGCAGGTTTCGCGTCATGGCATCCAGCGCACTGCGGGCCTGCAGGGTGTCCTGCTGCTGGGCGTCGGTGTGCCTGGTGGCCTTCAAGGCGTTCGTGGTGAAGAGCATGAGCATGCTGCAGAGAATGCCGAGCAGGAAAAGGACAACCATCATCTCGATCAGGGTCGTCCCGGCATCCCGGCCCGTGCGGTAGCCGGCCTTACGCTGTCTGAGCGCGTGAATCGCGCGGTTCAGGCTCATGTGAGGTTCAGGTTCGCGGTCGTGTTGGGCACCGAGATCGTCGGAGTCACCGAGGCGACCTTTGAGCCGGTGATGACCGTCTGGCTGCTGGAGATCGTCCACTTCCCGTAAGGCAGCAGTGCGTTGAGCTTTCCGGTATTCGCAGTGGATCCCAGATTCAGGATCTGCCCACTGGGGCAGCCGGCATCAGCGGCGTGGACGGCGTAGATCGTGACGGCGTTCTGAGGTGTGCTGACGCCCGACACGGTCTTGTACGCGAAGACGTTGACCTCGCCCATCGTCACGTTCGCCGCTGTGGTCTGACCCGCCGTCACCGCCGTGGCCGCCGGGCCACCACTGGTGGGGACAGCGTCGAGGCAGGTGCCGGCGTAAATGCTGTAACCCGAACTCGACGGGAACAGCCCAGGGATCGATCGCGGGCTGGCAGAGGTTCCGGCTCCCGTCGCGCAGTACCCGGTGACCTTGTTCGGGTCCGTGCAATCCAGAAACCCCTTGTAGCCATTGGGATATGCAGTGTTGACAAGGGTGACCGGAGTAAGCGAGGAGAAGACCGCGGGCGTAAGTCCCCCGGCCGGGGCGACCCAGGTGATCGCGAGAGCGGCGGCCTGGTCGTAGGAGAACTGCACCTTCGTGAGCGCGCCGCCGTTGACGGTTTGCGATCCCTGCGTTGAATTCTGGACGCCGAGCGTGTCGACGTAGCCGGAGGTGTTGAGACTTGCGGAGTAGTTGCTGCCGGGCGCGAGGCCGGTGAAGATGGCGCAGCCATCGCTGCCCGTCGTCTGCGTGCCGCCCGAGGGCGACAGGCTGACGACCTGACCGGACACCGGACTGTTCTGACCGTTGACCACAGACACGACGAGTTGTCCCTTGGTGGGATCCGCGCCGCCGATGGACAGCGCCTTCAACGTGTCCGAACGGACTGGTGCTACACCGCCCATGTTGTTCCAGGTGACGGTGACACTCACCTCGGTGTATCCGAGCTGGGCACCTGTCGCGCTGCTGCAAGCAGTACCCGTACCGCTGCTGTTCGCGTAAGTCGCTTGTTGAACGAGGTGGTAGGTGTTCCCGCTCGTCGTGACGTCGGGCAACGTCGTCGTCCCGATGACAATGTCCTGGGTGCGCATGCCGCGGACGACTTCGATCTGCTCGGCTGCCAGCTGCGCGGCAACGACGCGACTGCGGTTCTGGGATCCAACCTTGATGGCGGTGAGCAACATGGCCATTGCGGCACTAGCCAGAATGGCAAAAACCACCAGCGAGACAACGACTTCGAGCAGCGTGAAACCGTCATCGCCAGCCTCAACACGGCCCGACTCGCGCCGCTCTCGCCAATTCACGATCGTGCTATCGACCGAACGGCTGCGCACCTTCATGGACCTGTCGAGTGAACGTGCTGCGCCGGATGGACGCACTGCGTGGCCCGGTCGAATGTCATGGGTCCTGCCGTTTCGCCGGGGATCAACAGATATGGCCGCCTGGTTCTGGCCGGCCTTAGCAAGCAAGGGGACTACCGGTCGCCGCGTAGACGCCTCGTCCGTTCTGGGCCCGGTCGAAGCAGAACATCTTTCCCGACTTCGAGACTGCCGCGACCTGGTAGCTCGTGTCGGTCGCGGCAACCGCGCCCGCGACTCCGGAAGGGCTGCCGGTGATGGTCACGCTCGTGGTTCCAGCTGATTTGCTGAAACCGGTGAGCGATCCAACCGCCACGAATGCCTGGCTGTTGGCATACACCGACTCCTCGGCGATCATCGCGTTGTGGGCGTCCGCCTTGGCGCCGGCGTCATAGCCGCTATTGCGCTGATTCAGAAAGACCGGAATGGCTACTGCCGCCAGAATGCCAATGATGATCATGACGACCAACAACTCGACAAGCGTGAATCCCTGGTCACTCTCATCCCGGACACAGGACCTACGTGCGAGCACGTCCCACTCCTAGGGATGAAGGTGCGAACGATCGGGCGCAGCGCGAAACGCCGGGCTTGCGTGAAATTGCTCGCAGATTGTCAGGCAGGTGATCGTCGCGACTTCGGGGCAGCTTGAGGGCAGGCCATCGGCGCTCACCCGAATGGCGTAATCCGGGCCGCTGATCCGGGTGAGCCGACCGCGTCGGGCTGCACCATCAAGGCGCGCGGACGATATCCACCGCGTGACTGTCCCCGTTTCGAGTGCTCCCGCTACCGCCAGATGGCAGGCGCGCGTCCAGCCTTTTGTCCGCTGGCGGCATCCACTGCTGCTGGCGTTCGTGGTGAGCCAGTCATGGACGAGCCGCGAGCCGACCGACTGGAGCCTGCTCACCGGCGGGGCGCATGCCCTCTTCGGACCGCATCCGCTGTCGCTCTACGCCACCCACGAATATCTGCAGGCTGGTCCCCCGGGGCTGGTTGCCGTCCAGGCCTTCGACGCACTGCCCGGGTCGACGGGTGAGGCCCTCGCCCACATCTTGTTGGCCGTCCTCGGCTGGTATCTGCTCTATCTGACCGAGCGCTGGTACGTGCGGGGCGCCCACTTCTTCTCCGTGCCGTTCCTCGCCGGGCTGCGAACCCTGTTAGTCGGAATCCCCGTCTTGTTGATCTGGACCTTCCTGGCCGGCGGCGCACCCCATGTGGAGGACGGCCTCGCGTTTCTCACTTTCGTGCTCGCCGTCCGGGCGGTGGCCGGAGGGCGTGAAATTCGGGCGGCGATCCTGGTGGGATTGACAGCCGCCTGGAAGCCTTGGGGGGTGGTCGCGCTGCCACTACTGGTTGGACTGCCCCGCAAGTGGCGCGCCATTTTGATCGCCGTCGCAATTCCCGCCATCTGCTGGCTACCTTTCCTGCTGTCTGACCCAGGCACCCTCAAGCAGGTCAGCCACGGGTTCCAGCTGCAGACCAACTCGACTCTGCGGGCGCTGGGGATGACGGGCTCTCACGTACCCACCTGGTGGCGCGGCGCAGAACTGGCCGGCGCGCTGGCCGCGGCTTTTATCGCCGCCGTCCGGCGCAGCTGGATGGTCGCCTTCGCCGCCGGCTGCACCGCCCGGCTCTTGCTCGACCCGGCGGGATTCGACTACTACGTCTCCGGACTCGTACTGGCGACGGCGCTCACCGAACGGATGGCCAACCTCAAGCCCTGGCGAACGGCCCTGCTGTGCTTCAGCTTCATCTACACCCAGGTGCTCTTCTCCTCGAGCACGCTGGTGCCGCTGCGCTTTGCCGCGCTCGCCATCGTGCTGGTGAGCTGGATGCACCCATGGCGCGTGCCGGAGCGGCTGCGCTCCCGCTGGACCCGACGTTGGGCGGTCCCCAGCGCCTTGCTCCCGTTGCCCAGGACGGAGAGCCCCGTGCTCGTCGCGGAAGCCGAATCGCGCCACTGAAAGCAGGGTCGCCTGCCGCGGCTCCGGCCAGACCTACCAGAGGTTGCTGGCTAGCAGGTGCTGCCGAGGACGACGCCGGCGCCCGAATTCACGTTGTTGTAGCAGAACGACTTACCCGACTTCGACACCCCGATGATGCGGTAGGCGTCCGGGTTGGTGGTGGGCAGGAAGCTCACGCTGACGGTGTTCGCCGACTTCGACCATCCGGGAAGCGGCCCGGTGGCAGAGCCCGCCGTTCCGGTTCCGTTCGTGGTGTAGGCGGAGTTGTCCGTGATGTAGGCCTCTTCGGCGAGGGCGCCGTTCGCAATGTCGGACTTGGTGCTGGTGTCGTAGCCACTGTTGCGCTGGTTCAGGAAGACCGGGATCGCGATGGCCGCAAGAATGCCGATGATAATCATGACAACGAGGAGCTCAATAAGGGTGAATCCCTCGTCGGGTTCATCGGTGGACCTGCGCACGTAACCGAGCACGTCCTTCTCCCTAGCCCTTGCGAACCATTAACAACAATCATGTGATCGGCTACATCTTGCGACCGCTTGACGAAACCCTCGGGAGTCCACCCGAAGGGAGCAAGAAAATGGGCCGATGGGACCGCGTTAATAAACGCGGCCCCATCGGCCTTGTGTTGCTTTTGGGTGGCTGTTGTTTTAGCAGGTGGAACCGGCGACAACGCCGGCGCCGGAGTTGGCACTGTTGAAGCAGAACGACTTACCCGACTTCGACCCGGCGACAATCTTGTACGTGTCGGGATTCGTCGTCACGGTGAAGGTGACCGTGCCAGTGCTGGCGGAATCGGTCCAGCCGACCAGGTTTCCAGTCGCCGAACCCGCCGGGCCGGCAGCGTTCGTCGTGTACTTCTGGTTGTCGGTGAAGTACGTCTCCTCCGCGGTGGAAGCGTTCTTGACGTCCGATTTTGTCGTTGCGTCATAACCGCTGTTGCGCTGATTCAGGAAAACCGGAATCGCGATCGCGGCCAAAATACCGATAATGATCATGACGACCAGGAGCTCGATAAGGGTAAAACCCTCCTCGCGCTCATCCATCGCCTTACGCATACGAGAGAGCACGTGCTTCCCCTTAGGATTCCTGGACATTTACGGAAGCAACCCGAGTGTCCACATGTGTCGACTGACCGGGAAACCTTCGGATCGGTATAGATTGGATCGGCCACATTTTTGACAAACTTGAACTCAATCTTTTGGTCGAGTTACTCACATGAGCCAGCAGGCTCAAGCGCGCATACGGCCGTTTGCCGTGCGGGTGCATCGACAGCACGAGGTCAGGCCCGAGACCCGGCGGCCAATGCGCCGGGTCTCGGGCCTGGTGTCATCCCGCGAGCTGACTAGCAGGTCGAGCCGGCAACCACTCCGCCGTTGGTGACGCTGTTGAAGCAGAAGGTCTTACCTGACTTGGAGGTACCGACGATCATGTATCCGGTGGTACCGACCAACGTGAAAGCCACGCTGGTGGTGTTCGTCGACTTCGACCAACCGGACAGGTTGCCGCTGTTGGTCCCCGCCGTGCCGCCGGCATTGGTGGTGTAGAGGTTGTTGTCGGTGAAGTAGGTCTCCTCAGCGGTGGAGCCGTTCTTCACATCCGACTTGGTGCTGGCGTCATAGCCACTGTTGCGCTGGTTCAGGAACACCGGAATGGCGATAGCCGCCAGAATACCGATGATGATCATGACGACCAGGAGCTCGATAAGGGTGAAACCCTCTTCGCGCTCATCCATCGCCTTACGCATGCGTGCTAGCACTTCGACTCCTGGGATTCGCTAAGGATGTGGTGAATATGTGATCGTCCACATCAAAGGAATCCTTGAGGCCGCAACGGTGTCCAACTTCCGCTGCAACAAAGATCAGGGCCTGAACCCGACGGGTAATCCCATCGGCCTCAGGCCCTGCTCGATTTGAGGTCAGATACTGGCTAGCAGCTGCTGGCCGCTGTCACGCCGGCGCCGGAGTTCGTGCTGTTGAAGCAGAAGGACTTACCGGACTTCGACACACCGACGATCATGTAACCAGTGGTGCCGACCAGCGAGAAGGCAACGCTGGTGGTGTTACCCGACTTCGACCAACCGGACAACGACTGGGTCGAGGAGCCGGCAAGACCGGTACCAGCGTTGGTGGTGTAGGTGTTGTTGTCGGTGAAGTAGGTCTCCTCAGCGGTGGAGCCGTTCTTCACATCCGACTTGGTGCTGGCGTCATAGCCACTGTTGCGCTGGTTCAGGAACACCGGAATGGCGATAGCCGCCAGAATACCGATGATGATCATGACGACCAGGAGCTCGATAAGGGTGAAACCCTCTTCGCGCTCATCTCCAATTTTGCGGGCACAAGACTTACGCATACGAGCGAGCACTTCCAACTCCTAGGGCTAACCGCGGGGAGCCCCATGAAAAGGGCGGAAGTCCCGCCCTCGTTTCGAAGCCGCTCGGCTTAACAATGTGAGGATCGTCCAAAAGGGTGAACGGCTTGAGGACCACAGCGCGGATGCCGTGGCTGTCACCCGTTCGGCGTAAGGGAAACCAATGGCCACCGGCTGACATCCAATACAAGAAAAGACCCTGGGGCCGGCGGGTGTTTCCCGCCGGCCCCAGGGCCTGTGATGCTGTGGTGAAGCTGATTAGCAGGTGCTGGCCGCGATCACGCCGGCGCCGGAGTTCGTGCTGTTGAAGCAGAAGGACTTACCGGACTTCGACACACCGACGATCATGTAACCAGTGGTGCCGACCAGCGAGAAGGCAACGCTGGTGGTGTTACCCGACTTCGACCAACCGGACAGGTTGCCGGTGTTGGTACCTGCGGTACCGCCGGCATTGGTGGTGTAGACGTTGTTGTCGGTGAAGTAGGTCTCCTCAGCAGTGGAGCCGTTCTTCACATCCGACTTGGTGCTGGCGTCATAGCCACTGTTGCGCTGGTTCAGGAACACCGGAATGGCGATAGCCGCCAGAATACCGATGATGATCATGACGACCAGGAGCTCGATAAGGGTGAAACCCTCTTCGCGCTCATCCATGGACTTACGAATACGAGCGAGCACTTCCCACTCCTAGGGGTGAGCGCGGGAGCCACCTTGGACAAGGACGGAAGCCCCGTCCCATCCAGCAAAACGGCTCTTGGATGACAATGTTTGAATCGGAGCGTTTCGGGGCAGTCTTAAACATCAAATTTCAGCGTCACTCGAATGGGGTAGGGATAAGTCGCCCTTTGGGGGAACGGGACTAGTCGCAATAGACGGCGGTCGCGCAAAAAGATGGAACAAGCAAAACGACCCTGGGGCCGGCGGGTGTTTCCCGCCGGCCCCAGGGCCTGTGATGCTGTGGTGAAGCTGATTAGCAGGTGCTGGCCGCGATCACGCCGGCGCCGGAGTTCGTGCTGTTGAAGCAGAAGGACTTACCGGACTTCGACACACCGACGATCATGTAACCAGTGGTGCCGACCAGCGAGAAGGCAACGCTGGTGGTGTTACCCGACTTCGACCAACCGGACAACGACTGGGTCGAGGAGCCGGCAAGACCGGTACCAGCGTTGGTGGTGTAGGTGTTGTTGTCGGTGAAGTAGGTCTCCTCAGCGGTGGAGCCGTTCTTCACATCCGACTTGGTGCTGGCGTCATAGCCACTGTTGCGCTGGTTCAGGAACACCGGAATGGCGATAGCCGCCAGAATACCGATGATGATCATGACGACCAGGAGCTCGATAAGGGTGAAACCCTCTTCGCGCTCATCCATGGACTTACGAATACGAGCGAGCACTTCCCACTCCTAGGGGTGAGCGCGGGAGCCACCTTAGATGAAACGGAAGTCCCGTCCCACCCAGCAAACGGCTCTGGATGACAGGAGTTTGAATCGGGAGCGTTTGGGAAAAGCTTGAGTTCACTTTTGCTGCGTCACTCGTATGGGGCAAAGAAATGTCTCCGCCGGCCCAGTCGATTGATGCATTCTGCTCAACCCCTGTACGCCGAACAGCTCCCGGCGAGGGCCGGGAGCTGTTCGGTGCGGGACATGGGCCGGCGAGCTGGGCTCGGCGGCAAGCAGCTAGTGGACCAGGTTGAAGATTTTGAAGATAGGCATGTAGAGGGCCACGATCATGGCGCCGACGATGCCGCCCAGGAAGGCAATCATCAAAGGCTCGATGAGGGCCGTCAACGACTCCGTGGTGGCCTCGACCTCCTGGTCGTAGAACTCACTGATCTTGTGGAGCATGGTGTCAAGGGCGCCGGTCTCTTCACCGACCGCCATCATCTGCACGACCATCTTGGGAAAGACGTCATGGTGAACCAGTGGACCCGCGATGCTCTCACCCGTACGGACGCTCTCCTGAACGTCCCGCACGGCGCGGCCGAGCACCACGTTGCCGGTGGTGTCGGCCACGATGTCGAGGCTCTGCAGGATCGGCACACCGCTGTGGAGCATGGTTCCGAGGTTTCGCGCGAAACGGCTCAGCGCCAGCTTCTGGAAGAGGGTTCCGAAGACCGGCGCCTTCAACTTAAGTGGGTCGATGAAGTTACGCACCTGATCGGAATGCCGCACCTTCTTCCAGACGAAGAAGGCAGCAATAATCAAAACCACGAATACGGGCGCGCCCGTCCGCAATATTCCTGAGAGGTCGACCAGGATCTGCGTCGGCAAAGGCAGCTTTCCACCCAACTGCTTGAACAGTTTGGCGAACACCGGAACGATGAAGAGCATCATTCCGATAACGGAGACGATCGCCAGGCAGAAAACCACGACCGGGTAGGTCATGGCCGCCTTGACCTTGCTCCGCAGCTTGACTTCGGCCTCGTAGTTCTCGGCGACCTGCAAGAGCACCGCGTCGAGGAAACCGCCGATCTCGCCGGCCTTGGTCATGTTGACCATCAGCGCGGGGAAGACCTGCGGTGAGTGCTTGGTCATGGACGCGGAGAGCGAGGAGCCCGTCTCGACGTCGCCGCGTACCTCTGCGAGGATTTTCGCCAGGTAGGGGTTCGCGGTCTGCTCGGCCAGGATGTTCAATGCCCGCAGCAGCGAGAGACCACTGTTGATCATGGTGGCGAACTGGCGGGACATCACCGCCAGGTCCTTGAGCTTGACCTTCTTGCCGAAGCCCGGGATGGTCAGCTCGGTCTTCATGCCGGCGTTGTGCTTCTCGATGCTGATGGGCGCGTAGCCCATCTGCTTGAGCTTGGAAGCAACCAGCGCCGGCGACTCGGCATCGAGCGTGCCGTTGATCATTTTCCCGGCGCTGTCGCGCACCGCGTATGCGTAGGTCGTGGCCACTGCGCCGTGTCTACCTCTCGTGAAGAAGGTCAGACCGCCCTACCCGGCGGCAAACGCCTGGGGTGAGAAGGCCCTGTTAGAGGTTCGGCCGACCGGATGGTCGGCTTGAGCCAAACGGAGGCGAAGGTCGTCAGATCCGTCCGCAAAGGTTCTTGAAGTCGTCCGTGTGGTGGCACTTCTCCAAGCCCGTCTCGTACGTGATCTTCCCGGCCTTGACCAGGTCGGCCAGGTTTTGGTCCAGCGTCTGCATGCCGAACTTGGCACCGGCCTGCAGGGCGGAGTAGATCTGGTGCGTCTTGCCCTCACGGATGAGGTTGCGAATGGCGTTCGTCGCCACCAGCACCTCCACGGCCGCGATCCGGCCGGTTCCGTCGTAGGTGCGGCACAGCGTCTGGCAGACCACGCCCTGCAGCGCTCCGGCCAGCTGGACGCGGACCTGCTGCTGCTGATGCGGCGGGAAGACGTCGATGATGCGGTCGATCGTCTGGGCCGCGTCCTGGGTGTGCAGGGTCGCGAAGACGAGGTGACCGGTCTCAGCCGCGGTCAACGCCACCGAGATCGTCTCGAGGTCACGCATCTCACCGACCAGGATGATGTCGGGGTCCTGGCGCAGCACGTGTTTGAGGGCGGCGCCGAACGAATGCGTGTCCTCCCCCACCTCGCGCTGGTTGACCAGGCACGACTGGTGCTGGTGGAGGAATTCGATCGGGTCCTCGACCGTCATGATGTGGTCGCGACGGCTACGGTTGGCGAGGTCGACGAGGCTCGCGAGAGTGGTCGACTTACCGGATCCGGTGGGTCCGGTGACGAGCACGAAGCCACGCGGCAGCATCGAGAAATTCGCAATGGTCTGCGGGATCCCGAGGTCCTCGAGCTTCTTGATCTCGTACGGGATCAATCGGAAGGCAGCACCGACCGCGTCGCGCTGGCGGTAGAGATTCACCCGGAACCGCGCCCGGCCCGGCACCGAGTAGGCGAAGTCGAGTTCGAGCACTTCTTCGAATTTCTCACGCTGTTTCTGCGTGATGATCGAATACAGCAGCTTCTGCAGGATCGGCGCGGTCAGCTCCGGATAGCCGTCCATCGGGACCAGCTGGCCGTTCAGCCGCAGAGTCGGGGGCGCTCCGGTCGTCATGTGCAGGTCCGAGCACTTGCGCTCGAGCACCTGAATCAGCAGCCCGTTGAGGTCCCAGTCCCGCATGTCGGTGTTCTGCTCGGTTCCACGGGAGGTGCGAAACCCGCCGCCGGCTTCCGGGCTGCCACCGGTCTGTGGCGCTGGAATGTTGACTGGAGGAGCGGGCGGAGCCGGAGGGGCCATGGTCGCGGTGGAGGCACCCGCGGGCCGGGTTTCGTAGGCCGCGGGACCGGGCGAGAAGAAGGAGCCGGGCTTTCCTGGCGCAGCGGGAGGACCGTCCGGCGCGGGATAGCTGGCATTGGGCGGTGGGTAGGCCACGTTGGGCGCCGGCTGCTGACCTTGCGGCGACACTGCCGACACTGCCGAAAGGGGTGCGCCGGTGGGCGGCGGGTAGGAGCTGGGCTGGCCTTGCGGCGCGGCGAATGCCATTGGCTGCGCTGAGTAGTCCGCCGGCGCGGCCGGGTAGGGCACCGGCTGGACCGGGTAAGCGGCCGGCTGCAGCGGCGGTCCCACCGGGGCCGGAAAGCCTGCTGGGTTACTGGCGTCGGCCGCATACGGCGGCTGTGCACTCGCGTCTTCAGGCGAGTTTTCGTTGCGGCGCTGTTCCACGACCCCTCCAAGGCGGGGCCTCTGGCGACCCCGGGACGAGATCGGCTGATTTTGGGGTCTGCTTGAGGGCTAGCGCCCAAGCGCATATGCCGCGACTGCGGCCGCAGCCGCCACGTTCAGCGAGTCAACCCCGTGCGCCATTGGTATGCGGACCCATTCCGAGGCCGCCGCTAGCGCAGCCGACGACAGCCCGGAACCTTCCGCTCCGAGCAGCAACGCCAGCCGCTCCTGGGGCCGGTCGGCGACCTCGTTGATGGCGGTAGCCCGGGCGTCGGGAGTGAGCGCGAGCACCTGCCAGCCCTTCGCGCGGAGTTCGCCGAGCTCGTCGGGCCATCGCTCGCAACGCGCGTACGGAATCACGAATACCTGGCCCATCGACACCCGCACTGCGCGCCGATAGAGCGGATCGCCGCAGGTGGGAGCCAGGACAATGCCGTCAATGCCGAGCGCAGCGGCACTTCGAAAGACGGCGCCGAGGTTCGTCGTGCTCGACAATTCCTCGAGCACCATGAGCCGACGCGCGTCCCGCGCGACCTCCTCGACGGTCGCCAGCGGGCGGCGGGCCACTGCCGCCAGCACCCCGCGATGGACGTGGAAACCGGTGACCGCTTCCAGCACGTCGTAGGAGGCGATGAAGTGTGCCCCCGGCAGATCGGCGACGTCCGGGGCTCGCGCCGCCGACACCAGCAGCGAACGAAGCTGGTAGCCCGCCGCGACCGCTCGCCGCACGACCTTTTCGCCCTCGGCGATGAAAAGACCGTGCTCGGGTTCTACTTTTCGCCGCAGGGCCACATCGGTCAGCGAGCGGTAGTCGACCAGCCTCGGATCGTCCGCGGACGAGATCCAGGCGACCTCGCTCACAGCATGAGTCTCACAACAAGCGCCGGCCGCATTGGCCTCACAGACCCGGTGGGGTCACGTCAGGGGTCACGTCGGGTGCTCGCAGTGCGCTCATCGCCGCCACCGTGCGCTGGAACGACGCCGCCAACTGCTGCTTGAGCGCCAGCGGAGTATTCGGGTTTTCGTATCCGGCGGCATCGTCGTAGATGAGGTAGGCGCCTGCCCGGTCGACGTATGTCGGGGTGTAGGTGATGTTGCCGACGCTCCACTTTCCGGCCGTGTCCACGAAGTGCAACGTCACGATCACGCCGTCCTGCGATGACGTGGGGCAGCACTCCCCCGACTGGTTGGACAGGAAATTTCCGGTGCCGTACACCACGTATTTGGTCCCGATCTTTTCGACCGGCTGAATGACGTGAACGTGCCCGCCGACAATGGCATCGACGTCCGGCGAGGCAAGGATCTCAGTGGCCTCGGTGCGCTGCTCGGGGCTCGGGGTCGCCACGTATTCGTTGCCCCAGTGCATCTGGACGATGACGATCTGCGCGCCGGCCAACCGGGCCTTGTGGGCGTCGGCAAGAATGGTCGGAACGTTGATCAGGTTCACCAGGTAGCTCTGGCCGGCGGGCAGTACGAAGCCGTTGAGGCCGTAGGTGTAATCCAGCAATGCGATCTTCACGCCTCGGACGTCGTGAACCTCGGGCACGTCGGTGGCCGCGGATGTGGCAGTGCCCGCATGCTCGACGTGTGCGGCGTCGAGCGCGGCAATCGTCGACGCGACCCCGCCTGCTCCCTGGTCGAAACTGTGGTTGGAGGCCGTGGAACATCCGTCATAACCGGCCCAGGCGATCGCGGGCGCGATCTCGTGCGGAGAGTTGAAGACCGGGTAACCGATCAGCCCGACGTCGTTGGCCGACAGCACGGTCTCCTGATGACAGATGGCCAGGTCTGCCGCCGAAAGCTGCGGCCTGACCAGAGCAAACATCGGGCGGAAGTCGAAAGGCAACCCGTCGGCGCGGCCGTTGACCGCCGCCTGATCGAACACGGGCGCGTGTAACAGGATGTCGCCGGTGAACGCCACCGTGATCGGCTTGGGGGGCGGCGGAGGCGTCGGAGATGGCGTCGGAGATGGCGAGGATGCCGTGTGACTTGGCGGGGCTGCGGCGCCGTTGGACGACCCACCGCCGCTGGAGCAGGCAGCAATCAAAGCGCCGGCCAGCAGGCACGTCCCCATGACTCTGGCGCCCGAGCGTCGGCCGGCGGATTGTGGGAGCGGGCTCATGCTCGAAAGAGTCAGTCGGCGCACGCGACTCATCCTGCCTCCAGGTGGGCACATACGACGCTTCGCTTCACGGCGTTTCAATGTCGGACTTTGCCAAGCTCGCCCTACGCTGCCCGGAGTGAGACGGTCTCTGCTGCTTTCGCGCCGGACGCGGTGCGCCGCCGTGATGGCTGCTGCCGCCGCGGCGATGGTCGCCGTCGCAGGCTGCGCCTCATCCCCGAAAGCCCTGGCAGCGCACCCGACTCAGGCCGGCCGACCAGCCAGCACCTCCGCCGGGTCCCCGTCCACTACGGCCACGCCCTCGGCGCCGCTCGGCTCAGCGGGTAGCGATCCGAGCCCGGGAGCCAGCCCCGGCTCAAAGGCGCATCCAGTGGCTGCTCATCGTGTCCAAACCGTAATCATCGCCGGCGATTCGATCCCCGAGGATCTTGGTCCGATGGTGGCCGCGACCCTGAACGGCGCCGGCTTTGCCGTGCACACCGAGTCGCACCCGAGCACGGGTCTCGTCCGCAACGACTACTTCGACTGGACGGCCGCTGCCAAACGTCTCGCCGCTGAACATCCCGACACCGTGATCTTGCTGATGGGCGGGAACGACGTGCAGCCGGTCAAACTGCCGAGTGGTCAGTACGCCCAGCCGGCGACGCCCGCCTGGCAGGTCGAGTACGCCCGCCGGGCCGGGCTTGTCCTCGCTGCGTTACGCGCCGGCGGAGTGCCCCGGGTCTACTGGCTGACCATGCCCACCACCACCCGCCCGAGCATGAACCCGGCGATCGCGGACATGGGCCAGGCGCTGCGCACCGCGGCCAAGGGGCAGCCCGGGGTGACGGTCTATGACACCGATGTCCTGCTTGGCGCCAACGCCGGAACTCCCGCGGCTCATCAGCCGGACGGGATCCACTTCTCGATCCTCGGATCTCAGATGGTGTCCAACGCCCTGATCGGACGATTGCGCCTCGACGCCCGGTCTACGTGATCTGCCAGGACGAGGCGCCTCAGGCCAACGGATCAGTCGGGGTCGATGACGGTGTGCTCCGACCCGGGCTGCAGGCCGCGGGGCTCGCGCGGAGCAGGCGGCTGGTAGGCCGCGTGGTGGGAGACCCGCACCCTGGCAGGAGCGTTAGCCAGTACGACGGCTAGCCACGGCAACATGACAGCGATCGCGATCGCCAGCCACCGCGCGGGGCCGTGAAAGAGCAGCGTGGCGGCAACGAAGCACACCGCCCGAAAAACCATCGTGATGACGTAGCGACGCTCGCGGCTGCGGATCTCAGCGGTGCGGGAGGCGTCGATGTTTGTGATGAGCACGGATTCACGACGCTCCCGGCGCCTGCTCCGCGATGAACCAAGCTCCGTCACACCGTCAGTGTGAACCTTTTATGACGTCACCGCACCTGGCCGACATCCGACTTCGAAATCGGTGTCAGCGCCCTTTCCATACCGGTGGCCGTTTTTCGGCGAAGGCCCGGGCGCCCTCCTGCGCGTCTTCACTGGTCATGACGGGACGCAGCACGTCGAGCTGCGCTGTCTGGGCCTCTTCGTCAGACCAACCCCTGGAGTGCTGGACGATATTTTTGCTCGCCACGACGGCCAGTGGGCCGTTGGCCGCGATCTTGTCGGCCAGCTCCACTGCCGCGTCCAATGCACCGCCAGTGGGCGTGAGCTTGTTGACCAGGCCAAGCTCGTAGGCCCGGCCGGCTTCCACCGGATCGCCCGTCAGGATGAGCTCCATCGCGACGTGGTACGGAATACGCGCCGGAAGCCGGAAAAGGCCACCAGCAGCGGCGGCCAGCCCCCGCTTCACCTCGGGAATTCCGAATTTAGCCGTCTCGGCGGCCGTGACCAGGTCACAAGCCAGCACGATTTCGCAGCCGCCGGCCAGCGCCCAGCCCTCGACAGCCGCGATGAGCGGCTTGCGCGGGGTCGCGAATGTCAGGCCGGCAAAACCGCGTCCCTCGACATGAGGCGTCTCACCGCGCACGAATGCCTTCAGGTCCATCCCGGAGCAGAAGGTCCCTTCCGCGCCGGTAAGGATGCCGACACTGAGCCCGGGGTCGCCGTCGAGGGTGTCCATGGCAGCGGCGATGCCCTCAGCCACGGCCTTATTGATGGCGTTGCGCGCCTTGGGCCGGTTGATCGTGATGATCAGCACGCCGCCGCGGCGTTCAGTCAGGACGGGACTGCCTTCTGCCGCGTCTGCGGTTTGGGCGGGCTGCTGGGTCTCTTGAGTCACGACGTTCATAGTGCCGTAGGGGGTAGCTGCGCTGGCGTCGGTTGTGGATAGCTGGGAGGCTCCGCGATGTGAAACGGGCAATCTTCGACGACGAGCACGACGCATTTCGTCAGCTGTGCCATGACTTCCTGCTCAAGGAGGCGGCGCCGCACACCGCCGACTGGGAGGCGGCCGGGATCGTCGATCGCCGGATCTGGTCGCAGGCGGGAGCGACAGGGCTGCTGGGGTTCGAGGTGCCGGAGGAATTCGGCGGCGCCGGGATCCGTGACTTTCGATACAACGCGATCTTGAGTGAGGAGATCGCCGCGACTGGCAGTGTCGGGGTCGGCTTCACCCTGCACAACGACGTGACACTGCCCTACCTTCTGGCGTTGGCCAACGACGAGCAGCAGGCGCGCTGGCTGCCGGGCATCGTCTCCGGTGAACTCATCACCGCCATCGCCATGACCGAGCCCTCGACCGGGTCCGACCTTCAGTCGATCCGCACGAGCGCGGTGCCGATCGATCCAGCAACGGGCGGCGATGGGTGGATCGTGAACGGGTCAAAGACCTTCATCACCAATGGAATTCACTCCGATCTGGTGATCGTCGCAGCCAAGACCGATCCTGGGGCCGGCCATCGCGGCATGAGCCTGCTGGTTGTCGAGCGCGGCATGGCCGGTTTCGAGCGCGGCCGAAACCTGGCCAAAGCCGGACTGCACTCCCAAGACACCGCAGAACTGTTCTTCGCCGACGTGCACGTGCCGCGGTCGAATCTGCTGGGCGAGGAGGGCAAAGGTTTTCTCTACCTGATGCAAAACCTGCCGCAGGAGCGGCTCTCGATCGCAGTCGCCGCCGTAGCCGGCATGGAGCGCGCCGTCGAGCTGACGACGTCATACGCCAAGGCCCGCAGCGCATTCGGCAAGCCCATCGGTACCTTCCAGGCCAGCCGCTTCGCGTTGGCGGAGATGGTCACCAAGACCAGGGCCGCGCGCAGTTACATCGACCAGTGCACCCTGGCGCTCAATGCCGGGGACCTGACGGCCGACGAGGCGGCCGGGGCCAAGTATTGGACCACCGACCTCCTTGCCGAGGTCACTGACGCCGCAGTCCAGCTTCATGGCGGTTACGGCTACATGGACGAGTACGAAGTCAGCCGGCTGTGGAGGGATGCCCGGGTGACGCGCATCTACGGCGGCACGAACGAGATCATGAAAGAGATCGTCGGGCGAGCGCTGGGTTTCTAGCCGGCCGGTGGCACTTGCCACTGGCACTCAGGCTGAGAGGCTCTGGTGCCGACAATTGAGCGCAGCGGGGCCGAACGCGACCAACCGCCATTTTCCCCTCATCCCTGCGATCTTGCGAGGTTTCGTGCCTGCTGCGTCATCGGCACTGCGCCGGATGGCGCTTGCGGTGGCGGTGCTCTATGACGTCGACCTGCTGCCGCAGGATTCCGGGCTACTGCTGACGGGAAGCTGCGACGTCCAGGTGGAATGGCCAGTCCTGGCCAGGGTGGTGGAGGTAGCCCGGCGGCGCGTCGTCTCCGAACGGGCCCAGATGGACGAGCTGGCGCGCTGGTTGATCGCGCGCCGGGCGCTGGCCGCGGGAGCCGAACTGGCGGCGCGGGGCATTCCGGTGCAGCACACCGATCACCCCGGTCTGGGCTGGATCCGCGAGGTGATCCCGGGTGATGCCCT
This sequence comes from uncultured Actinomycetota bacterium, assembly GCA_963737695.1. Classification (GTDB taxonomy): domain Bacteria; phylum Actinomycetota; class Actinomycetes; order Frankiales; family Frankiaceae; genus DATAZK01. The sequence continues at coordinate 764,574 of CAVTTQ010000004.1, read as the reverse complement.
CTCGCTGGGATTCGGCTACGGCCCGCACAACCTGGCGCTGCCCGCCGGAGTTCTGGAGCACACCGGACGTGACGTTGCTGCCGCCTGGTCACGGGTTCGTCTCGAACTCGAAGGGCTCGGCGTGCTGGCCGCGTCGCGCGACCAACGCCGTCGCCAGGCCGCCATCCTGCCGCTCGGCGGAGCGGATGTGGTGACGTTGCTGGGTTCGCAGTCGCTGCGTCGTGAACTGGCGGCGGGCGAGGGCGACGGCCTCGCAGCCCTCATTGTGCCGCTGCGCACGCGCGGCTGGCGGGCCCATTCGATCAGCGATCCGGCATACGGACCAGCGCTCGCCGCCGCCATGCCGCCGGAGGAGCGAGGGTTTGAACGGCCGTTGCTCGTCACGGCGGAAGAGCTCAGCGAGGTGCGGGCCGGGGGCGATCCGATGCGCGTGCTGCGTGACGACGCTGACCGGTACTAGCGCCACCTGAGAGGGTCAGGCTTCAGCGGACTCCGGGTCGAGGGTCGGCTCGAGCCTGGCGACGGCTTCGGTGACCCGGCGGGCGATCGCCTGCGCCGACAGGCCCACGTCGCTCATCACCTGAGCTCGCTTGCCCTGGGGCAGGAAGGCCCGCGGCAAGCCGATGTCGCGCAGCGGGGTATCGACCTCGGCGGCGCGCAGCGCACCCGCCAGCGTGCTGCCCGCACCGCCCTGAATCCCGTTGTCTTCAAGGGTGATGACCATGCGAGCCCGGCGAGCGAGATCAACGAGCTCGTCCGCCACCGGCGTCACGTAACGCGGATCGACCACCCTCAGCTCGATGCCATGATCGGCCACTCGCTGGGCGACTTCGAGGGCCAGTGGGACCATCGCCCCATACGCGACGAGCAGCGCCGTTTCCTCGCCGGCCGGCTCGCGCATGATGTCAAGGCTGCCCTCCCTGCGAAGCGCAGGCAGCTCGTCGGGCAGCAGACCCTTGGGAAAGCGCACGGCGGTCGGACCGTCATCGCGCTCGAGAGCGTCGGCGAGGGCCTCCTGCAGTCGGACCTCGTCACGGGGCGCTGCCACATCAAGTCCGGGGACGATCGGCAGCCAGGACAGGTCCCACATGCCGTTGTGCGAAGCACCGTCGTCGCCAGTGACCCCGGCCCGGTCCATCACGAAGATGACCGGCAGCTTGTGCAGCGCGACATCCATCAGCACCTGGTCAAAAGCCCGGCTCATGAAGGTCGAATAAATCGCGACGACCGGACGCAAGCCGCCCATCGCCAGGCCGGCGGCCGACGTCACGGCGTGCTGCTCGGCGATGCCCACGTCAAACACCCGGTCGGGCCATCGTTGGGCGAACGGGGCCAGGCCGACCGGGTCGAGCATCGATGCCGTGATGGCGACGACGTCAGAATGCGCCGCGCCGATGCGCAGCATCTCTTCGGAGAAAGCGGCCTTCCAGCTGCGCCCGACTGCGACGGAAACCGGCTGGCCGGTCCGCGGATCACTGATACCGACGCTGTGCATGCGGTCAGTGACGTCGTCTTCGGCCGGCTGGTAGCCGGCGCCCTTCGTGGTCACGCAATGCACGATCACCGGGGCACCGAAGTCCTTGGCCCGGCCGAGCGCGGACTCGATCGCGCCGATGTCATGGCCGTCGACGGGACCGACGTATTTGAGGCCGAGATCTTCAAACATCACCTGCGGCTGCACGAGATCTTTGATCCCGCGTTTGATCCCGTGCAGGGCGTCAAACAGCGGAGGCCCGACCAACGGGGTGCGCGCGAGCACGCCCCGCACGACCTCGAGCACGAGCTCGTATTGGGGGGTGAGCCGCAGGCCGGCCAGATGCTGGGCGAGCCCTCCGAGGGTGGGACCGTAGGAGCGGCCGTTGTCATTGACCACGATCACCACCGGCCGCTCGCCGCCGGCCGCGATGTTGTTCAGCGCTTCCCAGCTCATCCCGCCGGTCAGCGCGCCGTCACCGACCACGGCGACCACATGGCGCTGCTCGCCGCGAAGCGCGTAGGCCTTGGCCAGCCCGTCGGCGTAGGACAGCGCCGTGGACGCGTGGCTGTTCTCGACATGATCGTGGGCGGACTCGGTGCGGCTGGGATACCCCGACAGGCCGTCGGCTTGCCGCAGGGTCTCGAACTGCCCCGCCCGGCCGGTCAGCATCTTGTGGACGTACGCCTGGTGACCGGTATCCCACAGCAGCGTGTCGTGCGGAGAGTCAAAGGTCCGGTGCAGCGCGATGGTCAGCTCGACGACGCCGAGGTTAGGGCCGAGGTGTCCGCCGGTCCGGCAGACCGCGTCAACCAACTGCTCCCGGATGTCAGCCGCAAGCTCGGTCAGCTGCTCTGCTGAAAGTGCTCGAAGATCGCCCGGGCCGCGGATGTCTGCCAGCACCGTCACACGGTCAGTGTAGGGAAGGCCGCAGGCGCCCGCACGCACCGACGGTCGGCAAGCCGCCTGCGGGGTAGCTGAGCCTGCCAACCATCAGGTGCCGTCCAGGCAACCAGCTACCGAAGGCAGCAGCGTCACTGGTGACGCTCCCCCTCCTTTCGCAGTCCAATCGGCGGGCTTCCAACCAGTGGTGCCGGTCTTGGCCACGGCCAAGGAAGCCGGCCCGGCGCCGGACACGAGCAGGACCCGCGACGACAACCGGGGGTCGCGGACGTCCAGGTAATAGATCGCCCCGATGCCGCCGGCGGCCAGCGGCCCGGCGAAGTAGCGCACGGAATGGATGGCGTAACCGCTTCCGCCGGCGCTCTGCTCGAGGGCGGCGACAGCCTGCTTGTAGAAGTCGGTCCCGGGGGCCGGCTGAACCCATCCGTTGACGCACGAGGCGGACTTCGGCCCGGTCACCGTCGCCGCCGGCGGGGCGCTGGTGGAGGGACCTGCGGAGGAACTAGTGGGGCTGCCGGGCGTGGGACTCGCAGGCGGCGGGGCACTGGTGGCGGGCAGCGAAGACGCGCCGCTCACTGACTGCGGCGTGGACGAGGATCCGCACCCCGCGACCGTCGAGACGGCCGCCGCGCACAGGAAGGCAGCGGTAGCGACCGTCCGGCGAGGCTGCACGCCTGTGAAGGTAGGCCAAAGACGTCAGAGTTTGGGGATGAAATGCTGCCCGGCGAGGGCGCGTTCGACGAGCTCCACCCCGCGGGCGGCCTTGTCGAGTCGCAGCGCTTCGCGTTCATACATGGCCAGCAGCGCGTCGACCCCCTCCGGCGGGATCGGCGTGGCAAGTTCGCGCAGATCAGCTCGGGCCGTCGCTGCTCCACGCCGGCAAGCTTGCGCCGCCGCCTCGACGTTTTCGCGGGCGACCCTCGCGAGCAGGACCGGCCAGTGCGAAAGCACCCGGTAAGCCCGATGGTCGGGTGGGCAGAGGTCATACAGCCAGCCGATGGCACGCCGTTCCCAGCCGTCGGCGCCCGGGGGTGGGATTGCGGGAGGCCATCCGGTGGGAACCGCCCCGCTCATCGGGGCTCGCTCCCCTCCGGCACGAGCAGCGCGAGGGTCTCCAAATGGGCCGTCATCGGAAATAGATCGTAGGCCGACAAGGTCGCCATGCGGTACCCGGCGTCAGCCGCGGCGCGCAGGTCGCGGGCGAGCGTGGCCCCGTCGCAGGACACATACGCGATGGCCCGCGGACCCATATCGGCCAGCTGCCGCATGATCGCGGGGCTCGCTCCGGTACGCGGCGGATCAAGCACGACGACATCGACCGGTCCCCGAAGGCTCGGGAGCGCCGTCTCGACGTCAGCCGTCACTACGGCCACGTCCAACCCTCGGCAATTGGCCCAGGCGTCCTTGGCGGCTGTCGGCACTTGTTCGACCGCCGTCACGGATGCCCCGGCGCTGCTCAGCGCGTACGAGAACAGCCCGGCGCCGGCATAGAGGTCGAGTGCCCGCTCGCCGGGCTTGGGCGCCAGCGCCTCCAGCACCGCCCCCGCAAGCAGCTCGGGAGCGTCTGGGTGAACCTGCCAGAAGCCCCCGCGACTGACCCGGAAATCGTGACCCAACGCCTCGTGGATCAGCACTCCGTCGTCATCGACCACCACCCGCCCGGTCGTGGGCGAGGCTGAGAACGCCACCCGCAGCCGGGGCTGGTGAGCGACCCGATGGGCCTCGGGTCCCCCAGCACTCCACGCTCCGGCGTCCTCGATCAATGGGTGCGTGATGGGACAGCTGCGGACCCTTTCAACGGCGTGGGACCGGTGCCGCAGCAGTCCGCGGCTGCCGTCGCGACCGACCGAGATCTGGACCCGGGTACGCCAGCCAAGTCCGTCCGGCGTGGACGGCGCCGCCCGCACCTCGACCTCTCCCGGATCGATCCCGCCGAGGCGGCTGAGCTGATCGCGCAGCACCTCGCCCTTGATCGCGCGACCGGCCGAGACTTCGGCATGCTGCCAGTCACAGCCTCCGCACCGGCCGGGGACCGCCAGCGCGCACGGCGGGGTCACGCGGTCAGCGGACGGAGTCAGCACCTCCACCGTGTCAGCTCGGATGAAGCGCTTGTTGCTGTCGGTGACCGAGACCCGGACCACCTCACCGGGCAACGTCCCGCGAATGAAGACGACTCGGCCGTCTGGCGCATGACCGACGCAATCGCCGCCCGGCGCCGCCCGCTCCACCGTCAGCTCGAGCAGCTCTCGCGCGGCGGCAGGGCGCCGGGTCACGCCACGGGCTCGCGCGGCTCCGGCGCCTCGTCGGTGACCTCCGGCTCCAGCCCGCGCGCGATAGGCATCGTCCCGCGACGTACATCGCCGGGGCGATAGCGATCTTCCGGTAGGCCCGCGCGCCGCTCGGAAGAGTCGAGTTGGTACGGCACGCTGGTGACCATCACGCCGGGTTCAAAGAGCAGCCTGCTCTTGAGCCGCAGTGCGCTCTGGTTGTGGAGCAGGTTCTCCCACCAGTGCCCGACGACGTATTCGGGGATGTAGACGCAGACGACATCGCGCGGAGACTCGCGGCGGATGCGGCGCACGTATTTGATGACGGGACGGGTGATCTCGCGGAACGGCGAGTCGATGACGACAAGATCGATCTTGATGTCGCGGGACTGCCAGTCGTCCTGCAATGCCTTGGTGTCGCCGTCGTCGATGTTGACGGTGATCGCCTGCAGGACGTGGGGGCGGCCGGCTTTGGCGAAGGCCAGCGCCCGCAAGGTCGGCCGGTGCAGCTTGCTGACCAGCACCAGTGCGATCACCCGGCTCGGCAGGGTGGGCGGTCCGGGCTCGGGAACCAGCTCCCGCGAGACCCGGTCGTAGTGGCGTCGGATCGACCTCATCGTCATGAAGATGATCGGCATCGCCACGCAGACGATCCAGGCGCCCCGGGTGAACTTGGTCAGCAGCACGATCACGAGGACCGCCCCGGTGAGCAGCGCGCCGGCCATGTTGATGGCCTGGCTGCGCCGCATGTGGCGTCTCTTGGCCGGGTCCTGTTCGCGGCTCAGGAGCCGGTTCCAGTGCCGCACCATGCCGCTCTGGCTGCACACGAACGAGACGAAAACCCCGATGATGTACAGCTGAATAAGCCGGGTGACTTCCGCCTGGAAGGCCACGATGAGCAGCGTCGCGAAGCCCGCCAGCAGCATGATTCCGTTGCTGAACGCCAGGCGGTCGCCGCGGGTGTGCAGCTGGCGGGGCAGGTAACGGTCCTGCGCCAGGATTGAGGCCAGCACCGGAAAACCGTTGAACGCGGTGTTGGCGGCCAGCACCAGGATCAGGGTCGTGGTGATGGCGATGATGATGAAGCCCAGCGACCCGGTGCCACCGAACACCGCTTCGGCGACCTGGGTGATGACGGTGCGCTGCTCATAGCCCTTCGGTGCGCCCGTGAGCTGACTCGGTTCGGCGACATGGACGTCGGCCATCAGCGCGAGCGCCGTCACGCCGGCGAACATCGTGATCGACAGGACGCCCAGCAAGAGCAACGTGGTGGCGGCGTTCTTGCTCTTGGGCTTCTTGAACGCCGGGACGCCGTTGCTGATGGCTTCGACGCCGGTCAATGCCGTGCAACCGGACGAGAACGCCCGCAGCACCAAAAAGATTGTCGCCAGTCCGCCGAAGCTGCTCGTGGCCACGACCCCGAAGCTGGCGCTTTCCGCGTGAAGATGCGTCCCGGTAGCGGCTTTGATCAGCCCGTAACCGACCATCACAAGGACGGCGACCATGAAGGCGTAGGTAGGAATCGCAAAGGCGGTTCCGGACTCGCGAATCCCCCGCAGATTCAGCAGTGTGATGATTACCACAACAAGAACCGCGATCAGGACCCGGTAATGGGACAGCGACGGCACTGCCGACAAAAAGTTGGCCACCCCGGACGACACCGACACGGCCACGGTTAGCACGTAGTCGACCATCAGGGCGCTGGCGACGAGAAGGCCGAAATTTCCGCCGAGGTTAGTGGTAGCGACCTCGTAGTCGCCGCCGCCGCTTGGATATGCGTGGACATTCTGGCGATACGAAGCGACAACCGTCAGCATCAAAATGCCAACACAGACCGCAATCCACGGCGTGAAGTGGATAAACGCGAGCCCGCCCAACGAAAGAACGAGCAAAATCTCTTCGGTCGCGTATGCCACCGACGACAGCGCATCGCTGGCGAAGACGGGTAAGGCGATCTTCTTGGGCAGCAGAGTTTCGCCGAGCCGGTCGCTCCGGACCGGCCGACCAACTACGCCGCGCTTGAGAAGGCCCGTGAGCAAAGCCACGGCGCGGAATGCTACGCGGCTCATTCCCGTGCGGCTTTCCTGTGCAGCGGCCCAACCGCGGCTAGTGTCCCAGCCTGTGCACGTCGTCATTCTTGGTTGCGGCAGGGTCGGCTCGACTCTGGCGCGCAGCCTCACCCGCCGCGGCCATTCCGTCGCGGTCATCGATCAGGTGTCGGGAGCCTTCGACCGGCTGGGCGATGACTTCCCCGGCCAGACCGTGACCGGCGTCGGATTCGACCGCGACACCCTCATCGAGGCGGGCATCGAGAAGGCCGACGCCTTCGCCGCCGTCTCCAGTGGAGACAACTCCAACATTCTTTCCGCCCGGGTTGCCCGCGAGACCTTCGGGGTGGAACACGTCGTAGCGCGTATCTACGATCCGCGCCGGGCCGAGGTGTACGAGCGCCTGGGCATCCCGACGGTCGCCACCGTGCGGTGGACCGCCGACCAGATCCTGCGCCGGCTCCTGCCGGAGGGAACGACGCCGGAGTGGACCGACCAGAGCGGCCGCATCATTTTGGCGGAAGTGCCGATTCCCGACAGCTGGATCGGCCATCGGATCAGCCAGCTGGAATCGGTCGCCGGTGTTCGCGTGGCCTGCCTGACCCGCTTCGGTGAAGGCGCCCTCCCCGAGACGGGCACTGCCATCCAGCACGGCGACACCGTGCATTTGCTGCTGGTGCGGGTCCAGATCAATGAAGTAGAAGCAGCGATCGCAGCCGGACCGGAAGGCGCCTGATGAGCATTTCCACCGCGCCTACTCCGCCCTTGGGCACCGTCGGTTCCCCGAGATCCTCGCGCGAGCAGGAACGTCCACGCAAACGGGTCGCCATTGCCGGCGCCGGCAACGTGGGGCGGTCGATCGCCCTGGAACTGCTCGACCACGGTCACGAGGTGCTGCTGATCGAGCGTGAGCCGGCGGCACTCAAACGCAAGACCGTCGAGGGTGCCCTGTGGGTGCACGGCGACGCCTGCGAGGTGGCGACCCTGGAGGAAGCGCGCCTTCAGGAGTTCGACGTCGTGGTGGCCGCGACCGGCGACGACAAGGTCAACCTCGTCGTCTCGCTGCTCGCGAAAACCGAGTTCGGAGTTCGCCGGGTCGTGGCACGGGTCAACCATCCGAAGAACGAATGGCTCTACAACCAGTCCTGGGGCGTCGACGTCGCCGTGTCCACCCCGCGGATGCTGACCGCCCTCGTCGAAGAAGCGGTCAGTGTGGGCGACCTGGTCCGGCTGATGAGTTTCATGCAGGGCGAGGCATCTCTGGTCGAGGTGACCCTTGCCGATGACTCCCCGCTGGCCGGACTGCGGATCGACGAGATCACCTTGCCGCCCGACACCGCGCTCGTCACGATTCTTCGCGACGGCCGGGTCGTGCTCCCGGTGCCGGAAGCCACGCTGGAAGGCGGCGACGAGGTGCTTGCGGTAGCGACCACCCCCGAGGTCGAAGAAGCGTTGGCGAAGGTGCTGGGCGGCGCCGCCAAGGTCAGCAGCTTCGCCAAAGCGGTAAGCGACTCCGCCGATGATGGGATCTCCGATCCGGGCGATGCCGCAGAATCGGGCAGCATCCTCTGACTGACCCGGTGCGGTCGCATCCGGGAGCGGCGATCTTGCCCAAGACGGAGCGGCCGGCAGACCCGCAGCCTTCAAGCGAAGGCCGCGATTCCCATCGTGCGACGGCTCGCAGCGCCGGCCCGGTCGCCGCCTCGGGAGTGGTCGTCAATCTCGTCGTTGCGGGCACCACCCTCGCGATCGCCCGACTGCTGGATCCCAGCGAATACGGCACTTTCGTCCAGCTGGTCGCCGTCTTCTATGTCCTGACGATGCCTGGGCTGGCACTCGGGATCGCCGTGGTGCGGCGCCTCAGCGATTGGCTCGCCCGACCCACCCGCGTCGGCGCTGAGACCCGCGAGGCGGAGGCCAAGATTGCCGCCTGGGTGCACGCCATCCGCCGCAAGGTCTACCTCGGCTGCGTGGCCGCGTTCCTCGTAGGAGCCCTGCTGGCGGCGCCGATCGCCCACGTACTGGCCATCCACAGTACGAGCGGGCTGGTTGAGACCTTCGCCGCAGGGGCGCTGTGGACCGTCGTCTGCTTCGAACGAGCGATCCTGCAGGCTCACAAGGCCTATCCCGCGTTCGCCGCCAACCTCCTGCTGGAGGGGCTTGTACGGTGCGCGGCCCTGCTGGCCGCCGTCGGCGTCGGGTTGGGCGTCACCGGCGCCGCTGCCGGACTCTTGATCAGCCTGCCCGTCGCGATCGGCCATGCCAGGTGGGAACAGCACCGGCTGGTCGCCCGCGAAAATGAGCAGGCCTCCAACCCCACCGCCGCACAGGCACCCGATGGGAGCAGGCCCGTGGTCCCCGAAGTCGGGCCGCAGCGGGTGGGCCGGGCCCGCCACGACGCGCTGATCGCGCTGGCCGCGCTCGGCCTGCTCGCCGTCCTACAGAACGTCGACGTGCTTGTCCTGGGCCGTCGCGATCCGGGCAGTAGCGGCAGCTACGGTGCCATCTCCGTCGCGAGCAAGGCGCTCGTCCTGATCGCCTTCGTACTGGCCGGATTCCTGCTGCCCGAGGCGGCGACGCGGCGGGCCGCCGGCCACCATGCGCTGAGCCCGCTTTTCGTATCGATGGTGTTCATCGCCGTTCCCGCTGCCTTGCTGCTGATCGCGTCCGTGAGCGAAGGACACGAATTGCTCTCGATCGCCTTCGGCAAGCGGCTGGCCGGGGCGTCGGCCGCCTTCGCCCCGCTTGCGCTGGCGATGACGTTGCTCGCCACTTCCGTCGTGCTGACGCACTACCTGCTCGCCGCCGGCTCCCGGGTCGTGGTGGTGGTGCTGCTGGTGGCCGCGATCGCCACCACCCTGGCCCTGGCCTTGACAGGAAGCGGCCCGCAGCGCGTCGCGTGGACGGATGTCGCCGCTCAGGGGCTACTCGCCGTCGCACTGGGCGTACTTGTCGCGGCGCACCATCATCGGGTCCATCGCAGATCGACCGCCAGCCGATACCGTCCGGTTTCGTGACACCCCCCTTTCAGCCGACACTGGCCCGCAGCCGTGCGCTCTTCAAGGCCTTCGGCGTCGAGCAGACCGATCCCGCGCACTTCTACGGGATGGTCGCTGCCGACTCCGCCGCTCATGTGGGCTACTACGCCCCGCTACAGGGCCAGCTGCTGCTGGACGTCGGAGGGGGTCCCGGCTTCTTCGCCGACGCCTTCCGCCGCGCCGGCGCGACCTACTTGGCCCTGGACGCCGATGCCGGAGAGCTGAGCTTGCACGGCCGCAGCCCCGAGCGTGGAACGACCGTCCTGGGCAGCGGAATGGAGCTCCCCTTCCGGACCGGCAGCATCGACATCTGCTTCTCCTCGAACGTGCTCGAGCACGTCCCGCAGCCTTGGAAAATGGCGGACGAGATGGTTCGGGTCACGCGACCAGGCGGCCTGGTCTTCCTGTCCTACACCGCCTGGCTGTCGCCGCACGGCGGGCATGAGACGTCACCCTGGCACTACCTCGGTGGCCGCCGGGCGCTGGAGCGCTACGAGCGCGTCAACGGCAAGCCGCCCAAGAACGTCTACGGCGAAAGCATGTACGCCGTCTACGTGCATGAGGCGCTGCGGTGGGCGCAGGGGCGGGTCAGCGACGGTTCGGTCGACCTCGTCGAGGCCTTCCCGCGCTACCACCCGCGGTGGGCGTATCCAGTGCTGCGCATTCCGGGCGTCCGCGAGATCCTCACTTGGAACCTGGTCCTGGTGCTGCGCCGACGCTAGCCGCGGCTCACCACGCGCAGTCCGGCTAACCGCCGGTGGATGTCGCCAGGTGGACCGTCGTCGGCGGCGTCGGCAGCAGTGGAAGGCCCATCAGGGTGCGTATGCCCCCCAGGAAAACCGGTGCGAGGTACTGGCCCGCGTTGATGTTGAAGTGGATCCCGTCGGTGTCACGGACCTGGTGGCCGTCGATGTCGAGGTGCCACTTACCGTCCGGGCTGAAGAACTGGTAGAGGTCGAGCACGACGACATTCTTCGGGTGCTCGAGCGCAACCGACCAGACCAACCGGTTGAAGGCCTGCACCCTGCTGCAGTCGTCTTGCGGCCAGCGGGTGCCGTCGGGGCGCTCCGGCCGCAGGTAACAAGGGGCGGTGGCGAGCGCGACTTTGCCGCCTTGTGAGCCCAGCACGGCGACCGTCTTCTCCAGCTCGGCCTTCAGCAGCTTGTCGTAGACAGGCTGCCCGATATGCATCACGGTGCCGTTGACGTTTCGGTCGACGGTCTCCCAGCGACCCAGGATGACCAGCGACACGTCGGGGCGCTGTACCGCGACGGTCTGGGACCAGAGCTGGGGCCAGTTCCAGCACTCGCCGTACTTCACCGGGGCCTGGTCGCCGGGCCCGGCGCCGACCCCCGGACCGATTCCGCAGCCGATGCGGGCGTCGTCGATCAGATTGACCTTCCAGGCCGCCGCCCGGGATTCGACCGCAGTGGCGGCGGTGAACGCCGTCGAATCTCCCACCAGCAGCACGTTCAACGGTTCGGCCGGTACCGGATTGGGGACCACGGCCGGCACCCCACCAGGAAGCTTGCCCGGCTTGGAATTGACTACCGGTTTTGGAGTGGGAGGCGCGGTGGGAGTCGGTTTGGGGGCCGTCACGCGCTCGCGAGTCAGCGAGGCCGAGGTCTGCGCCTGCGTCTTGGCATAGGTGTCGAGCGCCGAAGCGAACGACGCGGGACTTTCATTGCTTCCATCGCGCGGCAGGGCAGACCAGGGGCCCGAGACGCAGACCAGCCCGACGATCGTGACGAGCGCGGCGGTCGCGAGGCGCCGACCCGGCACCAGCCCGGTCATGACCGGATGCTCAACCATCGCGTAGGACAGCTCCGCGAGCACGAGCGATACGCCCAGGCGCAAGGCCAGCAGGCTCACGCCATTAAGGCCGGTGCGCTCGCCGGTGAGAAACAGGATGACCGGCCAGTGCCAGAGATAGAGCGCGTACGAGATCCGTCCGATGTGCGGGAGCGGGGGAATCGACAGCAGCCGGGCAAGGGGTCCCCGCGGCGCTCGGATGAGAGCCGCCAGCACGATCGCCACGAGGATGGCGACGGCCAGGAAGCCCCCGCGGTAGAGCAGCCGGTCTTGGCCGTTGACCATCCCGAAGATCGTGATCAGGCCGCCGAACGCCAGCACACCGAACAGCGACCACCACCGCACCGCGCGGATCTTGGGTCGCACCACATCCGGAGACCGGGGCAGCGGCATGCAGGCGGCGAGCATCGCTCCCGTGAGCAGGGCGAGGGCGCGGGTGTCGGTGCCGTAGTAGAGCCGCGAAGCATCAACGCCGGTCAGTGCGCCGTAAACGAGCCAACTGGTGCTCGCGACGGTGCCGATGGCCGCCAGCACGAAGACGGCTACCCGCCCGGTCGCCACCCGGTCGCCGGACCGGCGGGCGGCCAGCCAGCGGCTGAGGGCTACGACCACGACGACCAACACCGGCCAGAACAGGTAGAACTGCTCCTCGACCCCGAGTGACCAGAGATGCAGCACCGGCGATGGGGCCTGGGCGGATGCGAAGTAGCCCTGGTGGGAGAAGGCGAACCGCCAGTTGGCGACGTAGGCCAGCGCGGAGGCCACGTCGATCCTGACGCTGGAGATGTCCAGTGACTTGTCGAGCCCGGCCCAGATCATCACGGCGATCAGGACCAGCAGCAGTGCCGGCAGCAAACGACGGGCCCGGCGGGCCCAGAAGGCACCCAGCCCGACCCGACCGCCGGCGCGCACTTCGCGCAGCAGCAAGCTCGTGATCAGGTACCCGGAGAGCACGAAGAAGACGTCGACACCGAGAAGTCCGCCGGGCACCCAGGAGACTCCGCCGTGGTAGAGCATCACGCTCATCACGGCGAGTGCCCTCATGCCGTCGAGTGCCCGCCAGCGGGCAGGGGCGGCGGACCTCAAACGCGGGGACGACTTCTTCGGCCCGGCGGCCGGCCTCGTCGCCGACCTTGTGAGGAGCCCCGACGCCATCACCCGAAAAGGCTCCCGCGACCGTGCCGGTAGTGCTGACGGGAGGCGCTGAGCCGCTTCTCGACAGACCGTGGCACCCCAGCAGAGTACAAGCCCGGGATGCCGCCCAGACCGGTTCCTGTGGTCTTTACCTGACCCGGAGTATCAACCTCTGGTCAATGGTTAGGGGGCTTGACGGCGAGCTGCCGCAGCTTGGGCAGCAGCTGTGCCGCCACCGGCGGAATGGCGCTCTTGGGGAAATGGATTCCGTCGGCGCTTCGAATGGTTTCGCCGTCCAGCGTGTCGGTGAAATGACCGCCTGGACAAACCATCGCTTTGAGGTCAACCACGGTGGCCTTGGTCGGCTGCCGGGCAGCAGCCTGGTGCAGCAACTCGTTGAACCGGGCGAGGCGCTGGGGATCATTTTCGGGCCACAGGGCACCGCTGGGGCTCTCGGCGGGGGCCGTGCAAGGGGTGGTGAGCAGAGCAACCCGGGCTCCCCCGGCCGAGAGCACATTGATCAGCAGATCGAGCTGATGGGCCAGGTAGGTGTCGTAGGCGGGCTGGGTGATGTGCTGCCAGCGACCGTCGCGCATCCGATCCATGAGTTCCCATTCGCCGACGAGCACCGCGACCAACGCCGGATGATCCTGCTTCACCTGCTGGGCACGCAGCTGCGGCCAGCGCAGGCAAAAGCTCGGGTCGTTGGAATCAGTCCCCCGAAACCGCCTGGGACTGCCCAGTGCGATGCCGCATCCGAGCAATCCTGCGTTGCCGATGTGGATCGAGTACGCCTGCTGATTGCGCGCCAAGGCGTCCGCCAACGACAGCGCGACACTGTCACCGACGAAGAGCACCCGACTTGTCCCGGGTGGGCTGGGCAGCCCCAGCGAGGTGTCCACCAGCGGGGCGTTGGCCGGCGGGAGGTGAAGGGTCGGTGGGGCGGCCACGACGGGGACGGACGGTGCCGGGGTCGCGGCCAGCAGCAAGCCGACCAGAGCCGCAATCGCGATCGGTGCCGTGAACTTCGGCTTGGGCAGCCGCAGCCGGCCGTGCCGGATCGGCAGCTCGACGAAGTGGTAGCTCAGCATCGCCAGGACCAGGGTGACGCCGCACCGCAGCGCGAGCAGCCCCACCCCCGACAAGCCGGTCCGCTGATGGGTCAGCAATAGGAAGATCGGCCAGTGCCAGAGATAGATGCCGTAGGAAATGAGACCGATGTAGCGCAGCGGCTGGATTGAGAGCCCCCGCGACAGGATTCCGCGGGGAAACAGGGCAACCGAGGCGATGATGACGACGACACACGCGGCCAGCGCCAGGAATCCGCCGCGGTAGAGGCCGGTGGACTGACCTGGGACGATGCACCAGAACCAGCCGACGGCGGCGGCGGCGGTCAAACCGGCGACTTGCAGCGCGATGCCCGCCCCGCGGCCCATCTCCCAGTCGTCCGGGCGGCCCACGAACCAGGCGCCGAGCGCGGCGCCGAGCAGGAGCGGTATCACCCGGGTATCCGTGCCGTAGTACAGGCGGTCCACCCAGACCCCGGCCAGCGATTGGATGAGTGTGGCCGTGAAGGCCAAGGTCACCAGGCCCAGTGCCCAGCGCATCACGCTGCGACCCCGCCAGAGCAGGAACGTGACCACCGGTGGCCACACCACGTAGAACTGCTCTTCCACCGACAGCGACCAGGTGTGCAGCAGTGGCGATGGGGCAGTGAAGGAAGCGAAGTAGCCCTGCCCGGAAAACGCGAAGTGCCAGTTGGCGACATAGAAAAGCGTCGCCAGGGCGTCGCCGCGCAAGGTGGTGGTCTTGGTCTCCAGCAGCAATCCCCAGGTCACTACGACGAAGAGCAGGACCAGCAGGAATGCCGGAAACAGCCGTCGGATGCGCCTGATGTAGAACGACCCGAGCTTGATGGCGCCGCTGCGAGAGTGTTCGCTGACCAGCAGCGCCGTGATCAGGAAGCCCGACAGGACGAAGAACACGTCGACGCCGAGGCTGCCTCCCGGGATCCAGGAGATGCCCGCGTGGAAGAGCAACACCGCGATGACGGCGAAGGCGCGGATTCCGTCGAGCGCCGGAATCCGGGCAATTCCCCCTTTTCGCCGCTCGCCCGAAGGGGCAGATGCCGGTGCCGGTGGCCCGGTTAGCTCCGGTGAGCGGACACCCGACACGGCATGGACAGTACAAGCGTCAGCTCAAGGACCTGCGGTAGCGTCTTGGCGGCACCAAATGACCGGCTCCGACCGTTCAGGGAGCGCAAGCACCACTGTAGGGAGTCCGGGAGGCAAGCATCTCCTCGAGTACGTACGCGCCGGCCGGGGGTGCAGGCGCCGCGGCTCCCGAGCAGGAGCGCTCGATCGGGGCGCCGGGTGCACATCGCCCGGGGTCGGTTCGGCGCGCCCAGCAGCAGCGCGTCGGGTCCCGGGGATTTGCCCACATTCCCGCTCTGGACGGCCTGCGTGCGTTCGCCGTCCTTTGCGTCATGGGTTACCACGCCGGGGTCTCCTGGCTGCCCGGCGGGCTGCTCGGCGTCGACGTGTTCTTCGTGCTGTCCGGCTTCCTGATCACAAGCCTGCTGCTTACCGAGAGATCTCGGACCGGGCGGATAAACCTCCCGCATTTCTGGGGGCGCCGGGCCCGGCGGCTGCTTCCGGCGATGGCCATCCTGCTGGCGTCGATGATCGCCTGGGCCGCGTTCGTCTCGCCGGCGTCCTCGCGGGCGTCACTGCGCGGGGACGCGTTCTCCACCCTCGGCTACGTCGCCAACTGGCGTTTCATCTTCTCCGGCCAGGGCTATTTTGATCACTTCGCGCCGCAGTCGCCGCTGCTGCACACCTGGTCGGTCTCGGTGGAGGAGCAGTTCTACCTGATCTGGCCGATCCTGCTGCTGCTCGTGGTCCGGTGGGGCCGGCGCGGCGTCTTCAGCCTGGCCGTCGTGATGGGCGCCGCGTCAGCGATCCTGATGGCGGTGCTGTCGTTGGACGGCACCAGCCCCGACCGGCTCTACTACGGCACCGACACGCGGGCCCTCCCCCTGCTGCTCGGCTGCGCGTTGGCGGCCATGCGACCGCCCGGCGGCATCGTTGCCTCCGTATCGAATATCGGCACCGCGCGCGAGACCCGGGTGGTCCGCTACGGCCTCGTCCTGATCGGGTTCATCGGAGCAGCCGGCTTGGTGTACTGCTGGCTGCGCATCCCCGATCGCAGCACCTGGCTCTACCGCGGGGGCTTCGTGGTCGTCGCCGTAGCGGCCAGTGCGGTGCTGCTGTCCTGCAGCGACGCTCCGCGTGGACCGGTGGCGCGGGCGTTATCGCTTCGGCCGCTGATGTACATCGGCGCCATCTCCTACGGCCTCTACCTCTTTCACTGGCCGATCTTTCAGCTGCTGACGCATCAGCGGACCGGCCTGACGGGCCCGGCGCTGCTGGGGGTGCGGTTCGCCGCGACGTTCGCGATCGCGATCGCGTCCTACCACCTCATCGAGCAGCCGATCCGCCGCGGCGCATTATCGCGGGCCACGCTCAAGGCGCGGCTGCCCCGCCGGCTCAAATCGACCAGCGGCGTCTTCATGCCGATCACCTGCGTTTTGGTAGTCGCCGGCCTCATCTTCGGACTGACCCTGACCACCACGGGTCAGGCGGCCCCCGTCCAACTGGCGCAGGGAAACGGCGGCTCGCAACCGCTTCCCAGCACTCAGCCCCCGCCGCCCAAGCCACCGCCGCTCAACTCCGCGCAGCTGGCGGTGCTGGGCCGACCACTCCGGGTGCTGCTGGAGGGAGATTCGCTGGCCTACACGCTCGGTGTGGGCCTGGGAGACGTCGGTAACACCGACAACTATCACGTCTACAACCTGGGCCTGCTCGGCTGCGGGGTGGCCCGGGGCGGGCCGTTCCGTGACGACCGAGGCGACAACGAGCCCAACCCGGACTGCGAGAACTGGCCGCAGATCCGCGCCAACGACGTGCACACCTATGACCCGGACGTCGCGGTGCTGCTCACCGGACGGTGGGAGGTCCTCGACCGGGTGCACAACGGCCAGTGGATGCACGTAGGCCAGCCGATCTATGACGCCTACCTGTCCACCGAGCTCGACCTGGCGATCAAGACGCTTTCCGCCGGCGGGGCGAAGGTGCTCATGCTGACGACACCATGCTTTGCCCCCCAGGAGGAGCCGGACGGGTCGATCTGGCCCTTCGACGACCCGGCCCGCCTCAACAGCTACAACCAGCTGGTCCGGCAAGCCGCGGCGCGCTTCCCCGGGATAGCGAGCGTCGCCGACGTCGACGCCATGCTGTGTCCGGGAGGGAAGTTCCAGGCCGCCATCAACGGTGTCACGGTGCGCAACTCCGACGGGATTCACATCTCCGAGGCCGGCGGCGCCTACATCGGCCAGCGGATCAAGGCGCAGCTGGTCGCGCTCGGATCAGTCAAGCGGGCCGCGCAGGCCCGCAATACCCAAGCCAACGAATCCCACCCGGCGGCGGCCTGACTCAGATATGGGCGGCGCGCTCGCGCTGGCGTCGCAGCCAGCGGTGGCCGACCGCAATGCCAGGGCGTTCGATCAGCAAGTACGTGACGGTCGATACGGCAATCGTGACGACCACGGCGGTCAGCAGCAGCCACAGGAACGGCGAGTCCAGCACCTTCCACGACGTCCACTCCTGTATCTGGCGCACCACGAGCTGGTGCCACAGGTAGATGCCGTAGGAGACCAGGCCGATGAGCGCCATCGGCCGGCAGGCCAGCAGCCAACGGACGGCGCCGGTGCGTTGGTCACCGAAGACGGCGGGTAGCAGCAGAAAGAAGCCGAACAGGCTGTAGAGCACCTCACGCGCGAGGTCGGTGCCCGCTCCCCCGACGGCCAGCGGAGCCGTCGTGAGGCCAACCTGCGTCGAAACCAGCCAAAAAACGAATCCCGCGACGACCCAGCAGCCGATATCCGCACCAGGCTTGGTCATCACGCGCAGGACCCTCGGCAGCCGGCCCGTCTGGCTGACGTAGGAGCTGACGACGGCAAGCCCCATCCCGAGCGCGAAGTGATCACCCCAGGAGGGCAACCAGCTGCGGGCCGTCTGGGTGGCCCCGATCGGAGCCGCGACGACCCACCAGCGAAACGCGAGGCTCGTCACGTAAAACGCTGCGAGAACCAGCAACTCGCGGCGCAGCACGCCTTCAGGGTCATGCGCACGCGCCCGCCGGCTGTCGAACTTGCGCATCGCCGCGGCCCAGACCGGAAGCATCAGGTAGAACGTCACCTCGATGCACAGCGACCAGGCCTGGGTGATCCCGTGAAAGACCCAATGGCGCGAATACACCTGCAGGAAGAACGCGTTCTCCAGGAAACCGCTGATCCCGTGGACGCTGGTCCATCCGGTGAACAGGTAGGTCACGATGAGCGCCACCCAGTACAGGGGCAGGATGCGAAGCGCCCGCCGCACGAAGTAGCTGCGAACTCCCGGGCCGGGCCGGCCGGCCATAGCCGCCGCCGCGAAGGGCCGGTAGAGCAGGAAACCCGAGATCAGGAAGAAGACCGAGACGCCGATTTCGCCGCGGGAGGTATAGGCGCCGGCTGAGGAACGGAACGTGAATCCGGACGCGGCGCCGACGTGCACGACCACCACGAGGAGCGCGGCCACGGCGCGCAGCCCGTCGAACCCGGGCAGGAAGCCGGCCGACTTCTCGCGCGCCTGACCGGTCGCGGCTGAGGCGTGTCCTTCTCCGGCCGCAGCGGTCGACGCAGCCGGTGCCGTCATCGGTTCACACCTGCGCCGGGTCGGGCTCTGCGCCCTCCGCGCTATCGCTGCCTCCGGCGTTTACCGATCCAGCTTCGGTATCGGCCGCGACTCCAGTTTCAGTCGCTGGATCGCTCGATCCAATGACCGCCTCACCCGCCGGAGCGTCCCGTCCCTTACGCCGTTCCCTGATCTCCCAGAGCCCCGCGAATCCGGCGGTCGCCATCAACACCAAGGCGACTTCGGCACTCGCTCGATAACGGCTCTGGCCGAACGTGAGCGCCGTCGAGATCACCACGTTGACGATAAGAGCGATGCATGGCGTGACCGGGATCTTGCGTCTTCGCATCACGATCACGCCGAAGACCGAGGCGATCTCCAGCGAATACAGCATGATCAGCCCGAAACGGCCCCAGTTGAGCGGCTTGGTCTCGATCTGCGAATCCAGCTGGATGTTCTGGCCGGGCCGGTAGAAGCCCCACGTGCGACCCTCGCGGGCGAGGGTCAGCATCGGCAATTCGCGCTCGTGGGACTTGATGAAGTCGAGCGCGTCCTTACGGTAGATCTCAGCCTGCAGAGACAGATCTTTGTAGACGCGCGGCTTGTAGATGACGCAGATCGCCGCCCAATATCCGCGGAATGCGCCGTAGTAGGTGGTCGGGCAATTCGCGGACAGCAAGGTGACGTCGAACCCGCTGCTCACCGTGACCGGCTTGGCGAAACGCGAGAGGTTGTAGCCCACCCACGGCGCCAACACCGCGACGGTCGTGAGTCCCGAAGCCAGGATGAGAGTGATCCGGCGCTTCCAGGGCATCTTCTTCATCCACAGCACCATCGGGACCATCATCAGCACCGGAAGCAAGATTGCCTCGGCCCGCGACAGGGTCGCCAACGCGATGCCGGCACCGAGCCAGCAGGCTGAGCCGACAGTCCGTTTGTTCCAGAAGCGGTAGGCAAACAGCACCGTGATCGCCGTGGTCAGCTGCGCGGTGCCCTCAGAGAGCACCCCGCCGTCGTTGAACCAGAAATAGGGATAGATGGCGACGATGACGGCGGCGAAAATCCCGGCGCCCTTGCCGAAAAGTTCTTTGGCCGTGTACCCGATGACAAAGATCGTGCAGGTGCCGATCACGGCCGACAGCACCTGATGATCGGTGTAGCTCGACAGCCCTAGGAACGATTCGGCCGCCAGGATCACGATGTAGAGCGGCGGATGCTCAGCGGCCTGGACGACCCACCCGCGCTGGTAGTAGTCGTAGGGCTGGATGAACCCGTGTCCGGTGGCCAGCAGATTGGCGCCGTAGTGGTAGTAGAACGAGTCGCCACCGATGTGCACGTGGTACTGGTAAATGAAGATGTAGCCCAGCCGAACGATCAGTCCGAGCAGCCCGATTGCGATCATGCCCTTCCACCATCGGGAGGGATGGCGGAGGCGGAGCGGCACGCGGGCAGGTTATCTGGCGTCGACCCCTCGCGGGTTGCTGCCACGCCAGGTCCAGCGGGGATGCCCGCTGCGGGGCGATGCGCACCCTAGGCTGGCGGTGTGTCCACACCGCCCACACAGGAGCAGGTGCCGCCCGGTCGCGACGCGCGCCGGTCACTGTTGGTTGTGGTGCCGGCCTGGAACGAGCAGGCCTCGGTGGGACACGTCATCAAGGAGATCGGTTCGGCATGCCCGCAGGCTGATGTGCTGGTGGTCGACGACGGCTCCACGGACGCGACTGTCCGCGTCGCCAAGCAAGCCGGCGCCGCTGTGCTGAGCCTGCCCTACAACCTCGGTGTCGGAGGAGCAATGCGGGCCGGCTTCAGGTACGCCGAGCGGGCCGGCTACCGGGTGGTGGTGCAGGTCGATGCCGACGGCCAGCACGACCCGGCGGCGATCCAGACGCTGGTCGACGCGCTTGACACGGCACCCGGCGCAGACGTGGTGGTGGGGGCCAGGTTCGCCGGTGAGGGCGCCTACAAGGTCGGGCGGGCCCGCCGAACGGCGATGCGCCTGCTCGCGTGGATGCTCTCGCGCATCACCAAGACCAAGCTCACCGATGCCACTTCCGGCTTTCGGGCCACCGGGCCGCGCGCCTTGCCGCTCTTCGCCCGCAGCTATCCCACCGAATACCTGGGCGACACCCTGGAGTCCCTCGTCATTGCCGCCCGCTCGGGCTGCACGTGTCGCCAGGTGCCCGTCGTCATGCGGCCGAGATACGCCGGCACGCCGAGCCAGTCCGCCTGGAAGTCGTTCGCCTACCTCGCCCGTGCGTTCCTCGTGCTGATGCTCGCCGCGGTCCGGCGCTGGCCGCAGCTCTCGCCGGAAGTAGTCGCCCGCCCGGACGAGGACCAGGGCTACGACCAAGGGCGGGCCCGTGATGTCTGACAAGGAGCTGCCGTGATCCGCACGCATGTGATCGCTGCCGTCTGCGGCTTCCTGGTGCTCGCCTTCATGGTCGAGCTCCTTCGCCGCCGCCAGCTCCGGGAGAAATACGCCATCCTGTGGCTCGGCGTGAGCCTGGTCGTGGTGGTGCTGGCCGCCTTCCCCAGCCTGCTGAACTGGCTCGCTCACCAGCTCGGGATCTACGACCCGCCGAACCTGCTGCTGTTCTCAGCGGTGCTGGTGCTGCTGCTGGTAGCCGTGCATCTTTCCTGGGAAGCAAGCCGGCTGGAAGAGGAGACCCGCACGCTGGCCGAGGAGATCGGGCTGCTCCGGATGCAGGTGGAGTCCCTGCACCCCGACCCCGTCGGGGCCAATGCGACCAACGCGTTGAGGGCGGCCGCCGAGTCCGGCAGCTCCCTCGACAGCACCGCCTAGCTGGAGCCCCATGCCCTCGGCTGACATCACCGAATCGGCTTCAGCGACCACGACGGGGACGGCCCCTCTCAGCTCGCCCGGGCGGCTGCCCCACCTGGCGCCGCTGGACGGACTGCGCGCGCTCGCCGTAGCGGGAGTGCTCGCCTACCACACCGGAGCGAGCTGGGCGGTCGGGGGATTTCTGGGCGTCGACCTCTTCTTCGTGCTGTCGGGCTTTCTGATCACGGGGCTGCTCGTGACCGAATGGCAACGCCGAGGTGGGATCGACCTGCCCCGGTTCTACGCCCGTCGCGCGCTGCGTCTGCTCCCGGCGGTGCTGGCGATGTGCCTGATCCTGCTGATCATCGGGCCGGTCGCCAGCGGCGCCGAGGCCCGAAACGCCTTGTGGAAGGGCGTTGCCGGCACCATGTTCTACTTCGCGAACTGGCAGCAGGCGTTCGGAATGCTCCCGCTCTACCAGCTCACCGACCACACCTGGTCACTCGCCATCGAGGAGCAGTTCTATCTCTTCTGGCCGCCGATCCTGCTGGGCGTCATCTGGTGGGCAAAACGCCGCGGGGTCGACCCCATGCGATCAGCCCTCATCTTCGCCATAGCGCTAGCCGCCGGCTCAGCCCTCCTGCGGTTGGCGCTGTGGTCGGGCACCGCCTCCGAAGCGCGGCTCTATTACGGCACCGACACCCGCGCGGATTCCCTGCTGATCGGCTGCGCCGTGGGGATCGCGTACTCCACCGGGCGCTTGGAGTGGGGGCGCAAGCTGCTGCCCGCGCTTGCGCCGTTCGCGCTGCTGGGGATCCTGGCGCTGTTCGCCTTCGTCAACCACGATTCCAAAACCCTGTACCTCGGCGGACTCACCGGCGTCGCGTTGCTGGTCGCGGTACTGATCGCCGGTCTGGTACTGCATCCGAAAAGTGCGGTCGGTCGACTGCTCGCGCTCACCCCGCTGGTTGCCATCGGGCGCATCTCCTACGGGATCTACCTCTGGCACTGGCCGATCTATCGCTATCTGCATCCGGCGGAGCTCGGTCTCGGTTGGTGGCAGACCCAGGTGGTACGCGTCCTGGTCACGCTGGCCGTCGCCACTGCCTCGTACTTTCTCGTCGAACTGCCCATGCTTCGGCTCCGGAAGCGGTTTCAGACGGTCTGAGGGCAAGGCAAATTTGATCAACAGGTTTGATCAACAGGCTTTGGATCAACGTTGCCTTGCCCTCACCCTGAGAGGGCTTGGCGCACTTGGCTGACGACCCAGTCCGGGTCGTAGAAGACGTCGCTCCACATGAATCGCAGAATCGTCCAGTTGGCGAGGCTCACCAGGTTCTGACGTCGACGATCGCCAAAAAGCGCCTTCGGTAGCTCGTGAGTCTCCCGCCCATCCGCTTCGACGGCGAGCCTGCGACTCGGCCAGGCCATGTCCACCCGAGCAAAGCAATTTCCGGTCGCGTCGAACAGGCGCAGCTGCAGCACTTCAGGACCGACGCCGGCTCTCACCAGCAGCAACCGCAGGCGCGTCTC
Source organism: uncultured Actinomycetota bacterium (assembly GCA_963737695.1). Classification (GTDB taxonomy): domain Bacteria; phylum Actinomycetota; class Actinomycetes; order Frankiales; family Frankiaceae; genus DATAZK01. The sequence goes on along the minus strand of CAVTTQ010000004.1, from coordinate 741,848 downwards.
CAGCGTTGATTCGGATAGGCCATTCGCGAGTGCCATGGCTTCGACGAGCACCGCCTCCTGCCGGCGGTCGAGCTTCTGCGTCGACGGAATCCAGCCTCTACGCAACGCACTGTCGAGTGCGCAGATGAAGTCGTCCAGGTCCAGTACCAGCGCCAAGTCGGCGACGGTGCCACCCAGGGTGGTCACGACGAACCCGCGCTTACGAGCCCGCTCGCCCGGGTGAAGTCCGGCCGTGCCACGCATGCCCGCCCGTCTGGTCCGCTTGACGCCCGACGGCAGCAGCAGCTCCGGGAGTTCCGCCGGCGTCCAGAGCGGCAGGCCGGCCAGCTCATGCACCCGGCCAGCAGTGATCCTGTGAGCGACACCATCTGGTCGGGCCAGCTGAGCCGCGCGCAGACCCGCCAGAAACGGGTCTCGCGGCGCCGGATCAACCAGCACCCCGCGTACCGGGCAGGACCAACCCGACGCCTGAAGGGTGCGGATCTGTTGCGCAGACAGTCCGACAGAACGCGCCTGCTCGACAGTGACCGCACCGTTCTGCCGGATCGCGAATCGAGCGAGCAGCGCGGATGCGTGGGTCACCCGTCCCACACTCTCGGCGCGACGATCCCGATTCGCGTTATCCACAGATCGGGAACTGCGCCCTGAGGGCAAGTCAACGTTGATCAACAGGCTTTGGATCAACGTTGCCTTGCCTTCCGGCTCCTGTTCAGCCCGCGTGGCTCAACCCCGCAGGGCTTCGCGCATGACAGGCTGTCCGAGTGCCGCGCGCGTTGATTACCGGAATCACCGGACAAGATGGGCTCTACCTCGGTGAGCTGCTCGTCGACAAGGGCTATGAGGTCTTCGGGCTGGTCAGGGGCCAGAGCAATCCGAAGGTGGCCCTCGTCGAGCGGCTGATTCCCGGGGTCAATCTGCTCGAAGGGGATCTCACTGACCTGCCCTCCTTGATCGGCGCCATGGAAGTCGCGCAGCCGGACGAGGTGTACAACCTCGGCGCCATTTCCTTCGTCGGACTGTCCTGGAAGCAGGCCGAGCTCACCGGAGAGATCACCGGCATGGGTGTGCTGCGGGTGCTCGAAGCGATCCGTATCTCCACCCAGAACGACATGAGCCGGGTCCGCTTCTACCAGGCGTCGTCGTCGGAGATGTTCGGCAAGGTGCGCGAGGTGCCGCAGAGCGAAACCACGCCGTTCCACCCGCGGTCTCCCTACGGCGTCGCGAAGACTTTCGGCCACTACATGACCGTCAACTACCGGGAGTCCTACGGGGCGCATGCCACCTCGGGGATCTTGTTCAACCACGAGAGCGAGCGCCGCGGCCACGAGTTCGTCACCCGCAAGGTCACGCGAGCCGTCGCCCGGATATCGCTCGGCTTGCAGGAGAGCATCGCGCTGGGAAATCTCGAGGCGCGTCGCGACTGGGGCTTTGCCGGTGATTACGTGAAAGCCATGTGGGCGATGCTCCAGCAGGAGGTGCCGGACGACTACGTCGTCGCGACCGGGTCCACGCACACCATCCGTGAGCTGCTCGACGTGGCCTTCGCCCGGGTCGGCATCTCAGACTGGGACAAGCACGTCACTCAGGACCCGCGATTCTTCCGGCCGGCCGAGGTCGATCTGCTGGTCGGCGATGCCAGTAAGGCCCGCGATGTGCTCGGTTGGGTGCCACGGGTCGGATTTCAGGAACTCGTCGAGCGCATGGTGGATTCCGACGTCAAGATCGAACGCACCGCGGAGCGAAACCGCGAGTGAATGTGGGTGACAGGGGCAGCGCAGCGGTAATCTGCTGTCCAGCCTGTGCCTTATAGTCAGCCCCTGCCCAGGGGCACGTCGGGAGTTCGCTTCTTGTGAAGGTGAGCGTACGGCCGGCGGCCGCGCCGACAGCCGGCGAGGTGAGCGTCGCGAGCACACCTGAGGCTCCCCCCATCTCCCCCACTCGCGCTGCCGTGCGCGGCGCGAGCCCCATCGCGGGCGCCGGTCTGATCGCCAATCTGGCGAACATCTGCGTCACGCTGGCTGTCGCCCGGCTCCTGACGACCCGTGGGTATGGCGGTCTGAATCAGCTGATTGCCATCTTCTTCGTGCTGTCGATCCCGGGTTCGGCGCTCCTTGTCGGCATCGTTCGTCGCGTCACCCTCTGGCAACGCAACGGACAGAGCGCCCGCGTCGCGGGCTGGGCACACCGCACCCGCCGGCGGGCCATGATTGTCGTTCTGGTCTGGGCGGTGATCGCGATCGCCATCCGCGGTCCGCTGTCCAGCGCACTCTCGCTGCCCGGCCCTGGTGGCCTTTCCGAGACTCTGATCGCAGGCGCCGTCTGGGGCGTGCTGTGCATCGAGCGCGGCCTCCTGCAGTCCTCACACGCCTACAAGGCACTCGGTGGAAATCTGCTGGTCGAGGGGCTGACTCGCTGCTTCTTGACGTTGGCGCTCGTGGGAGTGGGGCTCGGGGTCTCGGGCGCCGCACTGGCGATTCTGCTCTCGGTTCTGCTGGCCGAGGCGCACGCTCTGACGGCGCAGGGGCTCGGCCGCCGGGCCCTGCGCCGAGCCGCCGAAGACAAGGCGTCTGCCCCTGCCTCGAACGTGGCCGACGTGGACTCCGCCGGGGAGTCCGCCGTGGGGGCGCCCGCCTTGGTGGTCACGCCGGCTCCCGTGGCCACCGTCTTGCCCGAGCCGCTGCCCGAGCCGCTGCCCCAGCCGACCTCTACCGAACAGCGCCGCGAGCGCCGCACGTTAGCGAGCGATCTCCTGATCGCGCTCAGCGCCCTTGCCCTGCTCGCGATCCTGCAGAACTTCGACGTCGTGCTGCTGGGCAGTCAGGCTCCCGGCAACTCGGGCAACTACGCGCCCATCTCCGTCGCAAGCAAGACGTTGGTACTCGCCGCGTTCGTCCTCGCCGGTTTTCTGCTCCCTGAGGCGGCCGCCCGACGACACGCGGGCCAGCATGCGCTCCGCCAGCTCGGCGTCGTGCTGGCCGTCATCGCTGTGCCGGCTGTGGTGCTGATCCTGCTCAGCGCCGCAGTGCCGACCCAGGTGCTGCGACTGGCCTTCGGACCGAGACTCACCGCCGCCGCGCCGGCGTTCTTGATGCTCGCCGTCGCCATGACGCTGCTTGCGGCGACGGTGCTGTTCACGCACTACCTGCTTGCGGCCGGAAGACCTTTCGTGCTCATCGTTCTGATCCTGGGGGCGGGCCTCACCGTTGGTCTACTCCTGCAGGCGAACGGCGCGCTGGTGGCTACCGCCCGCGCTGATCTGATAGGTCAAGCGGTCGTCGCGCTCGCCGCTGGAGCTCTCGTTCTCCACACCGCGCGTCCTCGGGGCCACGTCAGCTCAGTGGGATAGCCTCGGGCAGCCGCGACCCGGCCCGAACCCCTCGAGGAGCCTGTGACTGACCTCGCGCCAGCGGATTTTGCCGCGCCGCAGATAGCAGCTGCGAGCGCTGACGGCACCGACTCCGCTGCCGACCCGTCGCTTCAACGGCTGGTCGAGGAGTCCGGGCTCACCCGCGTTCACCTCCTTGCCTGGCGTGACCTCGCCGACCCCGAAGCCGGCGGCAGTGAGGTCCATGCCGACAAGGTGGCGCAGGCCTGGGCGGGCGCCGGCCTTGACGTCACCCTTCGCACCGCGGCCGCGCCCGGGCAGCGCATGTACGGCAAACGCAACGGCTACTCCATCGTGCGCAAGGCGGGCCGTTACACCGTCTTCCCGCGCACCGCGCTCTCGGGGGCGATCGGACGCACCGGGCCGCGCGACGGACTGGTCGAGATCTGGAACGGCATGCCGTTCTTCTCACCGGTCTGGGCGCGCTGCCCTCGCATCGTTTTCCTGCACCACGTGCATGCGGAGATGTGGCGGATGGTGCTGCCGCCGAACCTGGCCAAGGTCGGCGAGACGATCGAGTTCCGCGCCGCGCCGCCCTTCTACCGCAACACTCAGATCGTCACGCTGTCGCCTTCAAGCCGCGATGAGATCGTGGATCTGCTGAAGCTTCCGGCGCAGAACGTGACCGTCGTCGAGCCTGGCATCGACCCCATGTACTCCCCCCTCCCCTCGGCCCGCTCCTCCCATCCCCTCGTGGTCGCGGTCGGCCGCCTCGTGCCCGTCAAGCGTCCCGACCAGCTCATCTCTGCGCTGCTGGCCACCAAGCAATCGGTGCCCGGACTGGAAGCCGTCATCGTCGGCGAGGGCTACGAGCGTGACGCCCTGCAGGCACAGATCCGGGCGGCGGGAGCCGAAGGTTGGCTGCGCCTGCCCGGCCGGGTCAGCGACGAGGAGCTGGTCGACCTCTATCGGCGCGCCTGGGTGCTGACCTCCGCTTCCGCCCGTGAGGGCTGGGGCATGACCCTGACCGAAGCGGCGGCCTGTGGCACCCCGTGCGTCGTGACGGATATCGCCGGTCACCGCGATTCAGCCGACCCGGGCGTCAGCGGAATTCTCGTACCGTCGCCGGCTGACCTCGGCCCGGCACTCTCGGCCGTACTCAACGACCCGGTGGAGCGAGCCCGGTTGAGCGCCGGGGCGCTCGCCCATGCCGCCCGCTTCACATGGGCCGCGACCGCGCGCGAAACCTTCAGCGTGCTAGCCGCCGAGGCGCGGCGGACCTCGGCACGCAAGCGCAGTCGCCGCTCAACACAGTGACAGCCGTAGATACAGCGGGACCACCAAAACGCAGCCTGCCCCGCCCGTTGGCTGCGACCGGTCGCCGCCTGCCGCGACTGCCATCATGGCCGGCCCTCGTCCTAGCGCTGATTTCGTACGTCCCGCTGCTGCTCACAGCGCCCGGCTATATCGGCGCCGACACCAAGCAGTACCTGTACATCGATCCATCACGGCTGCTGGCCCGGGCGCCCTACCTGTGGGACATGCACACCGGCATGGGCGGTGTCACGCACCAGAACATCGGCTACCTACTTCCGCAGGGGCCTTGGTATTGGATCTTCGCGCAGCTGCACGTCCCGGTCTGGGTGGCTCAAAGGCTCTGGACCGGCAGCCTGCTCTTCGCGGCGGGCATGGGCGTCCTTGCTCTCATGCGCACCTTCGGCTGGAAGAACCGGCCGGCCTTTCTGGCGGCTTCGGCCTACCTGCTCTCGCCCTACGTCCTGGAGTATGTGGCTCGGATCTCGGCCATCCTGCTGCCTTGGGCCGGCCTGCCCTGGATGGTCGTCTTCGCCGTTCGGGGGCTGCGTTTCCAGGCCCGGCACGTCGCGGACGAGCTAGAGGCCGAGCCTCCAGATGCTCCAGAAGCCGCAGGTGCCGGTGATGCTGTAGCTGCCGTCGACACGGTCGACGACACGGACGGCGATGAGGATCGGGAGTACGAAGCAGGCAGCTTCTCCCGGTTCCTGCACGGATTGGCTCGCTGGCGTTACCCCGCATTCTTCGCGCTGACGGTCGCGCTCATCGGCGGCACCAATGCGACATCCCTGATTTACGCGGGCCTCGCGCCTGTGATCTGGCTGCCTTTCGCCATCGCCCGCCGCGAAGTGACCTGGCGCGGCGCGCTCGCATTTGCGTCCCGCACCACCCTGCTGACCCTCGCCGTCAGCGCCTGGTGGATCAGCGGCCTGTTGAGTCAGGCCGGCTACGGACTCGACGTGCTCGCCTATTCCGAGACCGTCCAGACGGTGTCCTCGGACTCGCAGGCCTCCGAGGCGTTGCGCGGCTTGGGTAACTGGTTCTTCTACGGGCGTGACGGCATCAGCGCGTGGATCCAGCCGTCGCTGTCCTACACCGAGAACCTCGGCCTCATCGCTGTCTCCTTCGCGGTGCCGATTCTCTCGCTGGCAGCCGCCGCCTGCCTGCGGTGGATTCACCGCGCGTACTTCGTCACCCTGGTCCTGGTCGGCACGGCCTTGGCGGTGGGGGTCTACCCGTACGAGCATCCGTCGCCGGCCGGCGCGCTCTTCAAAGCCTTTGCGATGGATTCGACCGCGGGACTGGCGCTTCGATCCACCCCACGCGCGGTCCCGCTGGTGGCACTCGGTTTCGGTGTGATGCTCGCCGCCGGGCTCGAGGCACTTTTTCGGCTGCCGTGGGCGCTTCCCCGCGGAAAGAAGAGCCGGGTCGCCGCCGATGCGAAGACGGGCAGCCGTACCCGTCGCACGGGATGGGGCCGTTGGGTGCCGGTCGGCGCCTTCGTCGCAGTCCTCGCGCTCATCGCCATCGACATGCTGCCGCTCTGGCAGGGCCAATTTGTCGACCCGAACCTGCGACGACCGGAAAAGCTGCCGTCTTACGTCACCGCCGCCGCCAAATCGCTCAATGCGGCCCCCAGCATCAACGGCTCGCAAACCCGCGTCCTAGAACTGCCTGGCGCAGACTTCTCCGACTATCGGTGGGGGGCGACCCTCGACCCGCCGTTGCCAGGACTGATGGACCGGCCCTACGTCTCCCGTGAGCTGATCCCGTCGGGCACTCCGCCGTCGGCAGCCCTGATCCGTGCCATCGACCGACGACTCCAGGAGGGCGTCTACGAGCCCTCGTCCTTGCCGGCGCTGGCGCGCCTGATGGGCGTCGGCGACGTCGTGCTGCGCAGCGACCTGCAGTACGAGCGCTTCCGGACGCCGCAGCCCATCTCCACGTGGGCAGAGTGGACCCGACTGCGTCCCCCAGGCCTGGCAGCACCCAAGGTCTTCGGTCCGCCGATCGGTGAAACGCCGGTCGTACCGTTCATCGACGAGATCAGCCTGGCCACGCCGCCGAACGCCGCGAAGCCCCCTGCCTTGGCCGATTTCCCGGTCGTCGATCCGGTGCCGATCGTGCGCGCTGAGCGAGCGACCCAACCGCTACTCGTCGCGGGCGACAGCGAAGGCCTGGTCGACGCGTCAGCCTCCGGCCTGCTCAACTCGACCGGCACCGTGCGCTTCGCCGCCGCCCAGACCGTGCCCAAGAGCGATCCGGTCCCCTCCAACGCCGACCTGTTGCTGACCGACTCCAACCGCAAGCGAGCGGAACGCTGGGGCACCGTCCGGGAGAATTACGGCTACGTCGAAACGGCGACCGGCAAGCCGCTGGAAAAAGACCCCAACGACGCCCGGCTGCCCGTCTTCCCCGATCAGACCACCGCCGACCAGACCGTCGCGGTGCTGGGCGGCGTCGCCGACATCGAGGCTTCCAATTACGGCAACGCCGTCAGCTATGCGCCCGCCGACCGGCCGTTCTACGCTTTCGACGGCGATGAGAGCACCGCCTGGTCGGTGGGCGCTTTCGGCGATCCTCGCGGTGAGCGCATCCGGGTCACGCTCAACAAGCCGGTCACCACCGACCACGTCACCCTCGTCCAGCCTCACAGCGTGCCGGCCTCCCGCACCATCACCAAGGCGAAGCTGACGCTCTCGGGCGGCTCTGCTGGGACCACCACGATCAACGTCGACCTCAACGGCTCCTCGCTGACGAACGCCGGACAGCCGGTCACCTTCCCGAGTCGTTCGTTCACGCAGGCCGAATTCACCATCGTGCAAACGAGTAACGGCACCTTGCGCAACTACGACGGCCAGAGCGGCGTCGGCCTCGCCGAACTCTCCATCCCGGGGGTCAAGGCCACCGAGACCCTCCGACTGCCGACCGATCTTTTCAAAGCGGCGGGCACCAACGGCAGCCAGCAGCGACTGGGCATCATGTTTACGCGCGATCGCGCTAACCCCCAGGAACCGTTCAAGACCGACACCGAGCTCTCGATGTCCCGCGAGTTCACCCTTCCGACCACCCGGACCTTCGGCTTGGGCGGCACCGCACGCATTTCGGCCCAGGCCAGCGACGCCACGGTGGACACTCTGCTGGGCCGGACCGCCAATGCGGTGGCCGCCGATGCCGCCGGGGCGACGAACATCGTCACCGCGACCTCGTCCAATGCACTGCCGGGCTCCTTGGATGCCCGCGCTTCTTCCGCCGTGGACGGCAATTCCCAGACCGCCTGGACCAACGCCTTCGGCGGCAACATCGGATCGTGGCTTCAGATCAGCTCCCCGAACGCCACCACGCTTTCCAAGCTCAACATGCAGGTAATCGCCGATGGCCGGCATTCGGTGCCGACCACCATCAAGCTCGAGGTCGACGGGGGCAAGCAGACCCGCACCCTGACCCTGCCGCCGATCACCGACCGCAAGGGCACCGACGCCACCGTCACCGTTCCGGTGTCCTTTGCACCAGTGACCGGCAAGACGTTCCGGTTCGTCATCGAGACCGAGCGGCGCGAAGACACCGTCGACTACTTCAACCACGGGCCCCTCGAGCTTCCCGTCGCAATAGCCGAAATCGGCGCGCCGGACCTTCGGGTGGCCCAGCTCCCGGCGAGCATCCCCGGCACCTGCCGCAGCGATCTGCTGACCATCGACGGCAAGCCGGTATCGATACGGATCGGCGGCTCCTCGTCGGCGGCGGTGAACCGTGACGGCCTCGACATCGAGCTCTGCGGCAGTCCGGTCACGCTTACCGCGGGCACCCACCGGCTCGACACCGCCCGCGGCGAAGACACCGGAATCGACCTCGACCGGCTGCTCCTGACCTCGAACGCGCAAGGCAAGGCGTCCGACCCGACCAACCCGTTCCCCGGCGAGGTACGCACCACCGTCGGCGGCTCCGTCCCCCGCGTCACGGTGACCGGCGAAGGCCCCGTGGCATACAAGCTTGCGGTCAGCAACGCCGAGCCCGGCAAGCCCTTCTGGCTGGTGTTGGGCCAGAGCCTCTCCCCCGGCTGGTCGGCGAAGCTCACCGGCGTGGGCAGCCTCGGCACGCCGCAGCTCGTTGATGGATACGCGAACGGCTGGCTGATCAACCCCAAGTCCGCCAACCTCGAGGTGTCCTTGTACTGGACGCCGCAGAACAAGGTCTGGATCGGGATCGGCGTCTCCGCCGTGTCGTTGCTGATCTGCCTGCTGATGGTGCTGCGCCGAGAGCCCGACCGCCCCTACGGCGCCGTCGCGAGGCGCGCGGCACCCGATCCCATAGGGGCCGGCAGCGAAGGTTCGCCCATCCTGGTGTCTCCTTTCGCCCGCGACCCTGGCCGGCCGGTGCTAAGGCGGGCCATCATCGCGACAGTCGGCGCCGGCGCTCTGGCGGCGCTGTTGATCACCCCGCTGGCCGGCCTCATCGTCCTGGCGTGCACGGCACTCGCGCTCGTCGTCCCGCGGGGACGAACCCTGCTTCGCGTGGGGTCGGTGGCGGCCCTGTTGGGCAGCGCGCTCTACGTCCTTGAGGTCCAGGCCCGCTACAAGCTGCCCGAGACCGGTCAGTGGGTGCAGGCGTTCCACAAGGTGGCCACGGTCTCCTGGATGGCTGTGGCGCTGCTCGTCGCTGACGTGCTGGTGGGCTGGGCCCGGCGCGATCTGGAGCAGGTGGCTGCCGATGAGCTGGCCGACCGCCACGCGGAGATCGATAACGAGTCTCCGGCCGTCGCTGAGGGACCTGAAACCGCCCAGTAAGGCCGGCGCGAACTAGTGCGCCGCCTCGTCCCAGGTGTGCCCTGATCCCACGCTGACATCGAGCGGCACGTCCATCTTGTACGCGCCTTCCATCTCCCGCCGCACGATCGCTTCCACGACTTCGCGCTCACCCGGCGAAATCTCCAGCACGAGTTCGTCATGCACCTGCAGCAGCAGCCGGGAGCGTAGATCGGCCTGGCGCAGCGCCTGATGCACCCCGAGCATGGCGATCTTGATGACATCGGCCGCCGACCCCTGAATCGGGGCGTTCAGCGCCATCCGCTCTGCCATGGCGCGGCGCTGGCCGTTGTCGGAGGTGAGGTCGGGCAGATACCGGCGGCGTCCCAGGATGGTCTCGGTGTAACCGTTGCCGCGGGCCTCCGCAACGACTGACCGCAGATATTCACGTACTCCTCCGAAACGGGCGAAGTAAGCGTCCATCTGGTCACGCGCCTCATCGCGCGGGATCCCCAGCTGTGCCGCCAACCCGAAGTCCGAAAGGCCGTAGGCGAGCCCGTAGGACATCGCCTTGATGCGCCGCCGCAGCTCCGGATCGACGTCTTGGGGGTCCAGCTCATGCACTCGCGACGCCACCCAGGTATGCAAATCCTCACCGGAGGCAAAGGCTTCGATCAGGCCCTCGTCATGAGACAGGTGGGCCATGATCCGCATCTCGATCTGGCTGTAGTCCGCGGTCAGCAGGGATTCATAATCGGCGCCGACGATGAAGGCCTCGCGAATCTGACGGCCTTCGGCAGTGCGCACCGGAATGTTCTGCAGGTTCGGATCGGTCGAGGAGAGCCGTCCCGTCGCGGCGATCATCTGATTGAACGTGGTGTGGATACGGCCGGCGTCATCGATCATCGGGATCAGCGAATCGACCACCGTCTTGAGCCGGGCGACGTCACGGTGGCGCAGCAGCGCCGGGATCACCGGGTGGTCGCTCTGCACCGCAAGCCAGGCCAGTGCGTCAGCGTCGGTGGTGTAGCCGGTCTTGATGCGCTTGGTCTTGGGCAGGCCCAGCTCGTCAAAGAGCACCACCTGCAGCTGCTTGGGCGAGCCCAGGTTGAATTCGCGGCCCACCGCGTCGTAGGCCGCCTGCGCCGAGCGACGGACCTCCCCGCCGTACTCATCCGAGAGCCGTTGCAGGTGGGCGGTATCGGCGGCGATGCCGACGCGTTCCATGTCCGACAGCACGCCCACCAGCGGGAGCTCGATCTCGCGCAGCAGCCGGGTACCACCGCGGCGTTCCAGGTCCTGCTCGAGCGAATCCGCCAGATCGCGTACGGCGAAGGCGCGCAGCCCGTCATCGGCGGCCAGCCCGCGGATGACGTCGAGGTCGTCCTCGTCTCCGGAATCATCGAGCGTCAGCTGAAGTTCGGCGCTGGAGTCCGTCTCCACCTCGCCCTGGACTTCGGCCCGCAGCTCGCGTCTGAGATACCGCAGCGCGAGGTCGGCGAGGTCGAACGAGCGCTGGCCGGGCAGTGCGAGGTAGGCGGCCAGCGCGGTATCACTGGTGACCCCGTCCAGAGTGAGCCCGTGAGCAGCCAGCGCCAGCAGCGGGCCCTTCACGTCATGGACCGCCTTCGGCTGCGCGGGATCGGCCAGCCAGCCCGCCAAGGCGCCCTCGTCCTCGGAGGTCAGCTGCGTCGGATCCACCCAAGCGGCCGCTCCGTCTGCTGACGCGATAGCAATGCCCGAAAGCGTCCCCGTTCCGCGGCCCCACGTCCCGCGGAACGCGAGCCCGGCCCGCTTCCCGGAGGCACCGTGCTCCTCCAGCCACTCGGGCAGCTCCCCCGCGCCCAACGCCCGGACATCGACGTCGAACCCCTGATCGGCCTCCGGCTCGACGGCCGACAGTGTGGCGTAAAGCCGCTCGCGCAGGACCCGAAATTGCAAGGTGTCGAACAGCTGGTGCACCGCCTCGCGATCCCATGATCCGAGCTGCAGCTCGTGGGGTGCAACCGGCAGCTCGATGTCGCGCAGCAGCTCGGTGAGCTGACGGTTCTGCAGCACGGAAGCCAGATGGTCACGCAGCGCCTGCCCCGCCTTACCTGGCACTTCGTCGACCCGGTCGACGAGATCATTCAGCGAACCGAACTGCGTGATCCATTTCGAGGCGGTCTTTTCGCCCACCCCCGGGATGGACGGCAGGTTGTCCGATGGGTCGCCGCGCAACGCAGCAAAGTCGGGATATTGCGCCGGGGTCAGGTTGTATTTCGCCATCACCTCGGCCGGCGTGAAACGGGTCATGTCGCTGATCCCGCGCCTGGTCATCAGCACCGTGATCGAGTCGTCCACCAGTTGCAGGGCGTCGCGGTCGCCGGTGACGATCAGCACGTCCATGCCTTCGCGTTCGGCCTGCGTGGCGAGCGTGGCGATCACGTCATCGGCCTCGAAGCCGGGCGAGCTGACCATCGGCACCGCCAGCGCGTCGCAGACCTCTTTGATCAGCGAGAGCTGGCTGCGAAAGTCCGAGGGGGTCGCCGCCCGGTTGGCCTTGTAATCGGGAAATGCCTCGTGGCGAAACGTCGGCCGGGCCTCATCCCACGCCACAGCGAGATGGGTCGGGGTCTCATCGCGAAGGACATTGATGAGCATGGCCGTGAATCCGTAGACGGCGTTCGTCGGCTGACCGGTCGTGGTCGAGAAGTTCTCCACCGGCAGCGCGAAAAATGCTCGATACGCGAGCGAATGCCCATCCAGGAGCAGCAGGCGTTCCTTGCCCGACTCGGCGACGGCAGCTTTCTTTGCGGGCACGCAGCGAGTCTAGGGTCGGGAACATGACTGAAGCTGCCACCGGGGGATCAGGCGAGGCTTTCGAGGCTGCCGAGGCTGCCGACGCTTTCGACGATGCTTTCGACCTAGCAACGCTGGGCGGATTCAACCGCGTGCTGGGCATGGTGATGGACGAGCGAAACGGCGACGGGGTGCGAGCCCACGTCACGGTGCATCCCGATCTCCTGCAGCCGTACGGAATCGTGCATGGCGGCGTCTACGCCTCGTTGGCTGAGACCACGGCCAGCATCGGCGGAGCTTTGTGGCACATGGAGCGTGTCCCGGGCGGGCGGACCGTTGGGGTCAGCAACTCGACGAGCTTCCTGCGCCCGACCCGTGAGGGCACGCTGACGATCAACGCCTCCCCCGTGCATCGGGGCCGCACGCTCCAGCTGTGGCGTGTGGAGATCACGGATGAGGGCGGGCGCCTGGTGGCGCACAGCGAGGTACGCCTGGCCAACCTCGCCGCCGAACGGGCGCTCTGACTCCGCGCTGCGGTGGCTAGCTGGTACGCCGGCGGGTGGCAGCCGTGGCCCGGCCGCCGGTGATGCCAAGACGCAAACGGCGCCGCCGCGCGATATCGCCGCTGTCGGCCTCGGCGGCCGGCACCTCGGCTCCCAGAATGCGTCGAAGGCCTGCAACGGGCGCCACCCGATTCACCGATATGGGCGCGAAACCAAGCCGGGCGAAGAAGCGGTTCGCCTCCCGCGACCCGGCGTAGACGGCGACCCTGACGTGGTCGATACCGCAATCGGCCGCCCAGTTGGTGGCGGCGGCCACCAGCACCCGGCCCACCCCAGAACGCCGTGAACTGGCCGCCACCGTCAGGTGCGACAACACCACGGCCGGTGCGGAGACGAGCGTGGTCGACGTGCCGATGGAGCACAGCACCATGCCCGCCAGACCGTCGCCGTCTTCGGCCACAAGGAGTCGCTGCTCAGGATCGCGAATCACATCAGCGAACCTGAGGGCAGCGGCCTCGCGCTGCGCCACCGGATCGGACGGGATTGACACCGACCGGCGGGGTCCGGCATCCCTCAGCTGGTCAAAGAGGTTAAGCAAGGACGGAACATCCCCGAGATTCGCCTCGCGGGCGCTGACCGTCGCACGACGCACGCCGATCCCCCTCTTCAGGCTCCACAGCTACGCACCGTGACCGCCATAGCCTACCGACAATTCTGTGACCGCTGGACGCGATCGCCCTGAGGAACGTTTGTTCACCCGAAGGTGAACGCTTCGCTCTCCCGGGTTGGGCAGCACCCGCAGGCGGGCACTACAACACTTTGGAAAGAAAGTTCTGGCAGCGCTCAGTCTGCGGATTGCCCAGCACATCGCGCGGCACACCCTGCTCGACCACTACACCGTCATCCATGAACACCAGCTCGTCGCCGACCTCACGAGCGAAGCCCATCTCATGCGTCACGACAATCATGGTGAGCCCCTCCTCGGCGAGTCCGCGCATGACGTCCAGTACCTCACCGACGAGCTCAGGGTCCAGTGCCGATGTCGGCTCGTCAAAGAGCATGAGCTTGGGCTCCATCGCCAGCGCGCGGGCGATGGCCACGCGCTGCTGCTGCCCACCGGAAAGCTGCGCGGGATAGGCGTCGACCTTGTCGGCGAGCCCGACCCGCTCGAGCAGTCTGCGGGCACGCTCGGTGACGACGGCCTTGGACTCCTTCTTGACGCCGACGGGCGCCTCGCAGACGTTCGCGAGCACCGTCATGTGCGGGAACAGGTTGAACCGCTGGAAGACCATCCCGATCTCCGCGCGCTTACGGGCCACCTCACGCTCGCTGAGCTCATAGAGCTTGCCGGTGACCTGCCGATAACCGACCAGCTCACCGTCCACGTAGAGCTTGCCGCCGTCGATCTGCTCCAGGTGGTTGATGCACCTCAGGAAGGTCGACTTGCCCGACCCGGACGGCCCGATGATGCACATCACCTCACCGGGATTGACCACAAGATCGATGCCTTTGAGCACCTGCAGGCGCCCGAAACGTTTGGAGACGCCCTCGGCGCGTACCAGCGGCTCGACTTTCGCCGTCACATCGGTCACCGTCATCCGCCCACCCTCCCGTCGCTGTTCTCGACGGCGTGGAAGGTCGTCGCGTTGCGCCACAGCCGCTCGATCAGGGTAGGCGGCAGCTCGCGTGCCGAACCGCGGGAGTAGCGACGCTCCACGAAGTACTGGCCCACGCTGAGAATCGACGTGACGATCAGGTACCAGAGGCTGACGACGATCAGCAGCTGGATGGTCTGGTAGGTCCGGTTGTAGATCGTCTGCGCACCGTAGAGCAGGTCGGACAGCGAGATGACGCTCACCAGAGAGGTCGTCTTCAGCATCGAGATCGTCTCGTTGCCGGTCGGCGGAATGATCACCCGCATGGCTTGGGGCAGCACAATTCTGCGCATGATCCGAAGCCGGTTCATACCCAGCGCCTGAGCCGCCTCGGTCTGACCGGCATCCACCGACAGCACGCCCGCCCGCACGATCTCGGACATGTATGCGCCCTCGTTCAGCCCGAGCCCGAGAATCGCCGCCGTAAATGACGTAATCACGGTGTTTGAACTGCCGCTGAAGAAGTGGTGGCCGAATGGGATACCCACCGAGATGTTGCTGTACAGGAAGCCCACGCTGTACCAGAACAGCAGCTGAACCAGCACGGGAGTGCCACGGAAGATCCAGATGTAAATCCAGGACGCGGTGGAGACGATCGGGTTCGGCGAAAGCCGCATGACCGCGAGCACAACCCCGAGTGCGATACCGATCGCCATCGCGATGACGGTGAGCTCGAGCGTCAACAACAAGCCCTGGAGAATGACTCGCTGCGTCATGTTCTTCCACACGACGTGCCACTGGAACTTCGGGTTGGTCACGACGCTGTGCGCGATCATCCCGATCACCACGAAAACGGCTGCCGCCGCCGCCCACCGGCCCGGGTGGCGCAGCGGAACCGTCTTCATCTCATCCGGCGGTGGCAGCAGCGGAAGCCCGTCGACCACCCGGGTAGCCGTGATCGAGTCGGCGAACGTTTTACGGTCGGCGTTCCACAGCGGCCGGAAGAACCCGATGAGGGTCACCAGATCGACCAGGTGCGCCTGCAGCCGGCGAGTGCAGGTGCCCTCGGTCGGAGACAGCCCATCCGCATCGTCGACGAGCGAGATCTTGGCGACCGTCTTGCCGAAGGTCTGACCGATCGCCGCCTGCCGCACGATCGCCTGCCAGACATAGAAAAGCAGCGGCAGGGTCAACAGCGCGATCTCAAGGATCGCGCCGCCGATCCCGTGCAACCCCGCGACCGAGATGATGCCGATCGCCACCGCCTCACCCAAGGCGACGATGCCCAGGTCGATCAGGAGGGCGTAGGCGCGCCGGCCCCAGGTCGCCAGTGGCAACTGGACCGGCGCGCTAGCCGCCTCCGACGTCAGCTGGTCGCCCCGTTGATCTTCGGGTCGGTGATGGCGCCGTCGCTGATCCCCCACTTCTTGAGGATCGCCGCGTAGGTGCCGTTGGACATGAGCTTCTTCACCGCGTCGAGCACCGGCTGCGTGAGTCCGTTGGTCTTGGGGATCGCAATGCCGTAGGGAGCCGTGTCATAGCTGCTCCCCGTGATCTCGAACTGGCCGTTGGACTGCTTGGCGGCGTAGGCAGCGACCGGCGAGTCGGCGAGAACGGCGTCGGCCCGGCCGCTGGACAGTGCCAGGTTAGCCCCGCTCTCATCCGGATACGACAGCGGCGTGATCTTCGCCTTGCCGGCCGTGACGCAGGTCTTGGAACGGGCCGGGATATCCGTCTGCTCCTGGACGGTGCCCTTTTCCACCGCGACCTTCTTGCCGCAGAGGGTGTCAGGCGTGAGCTTGTCGGGGTTGCCGGCCTTCACCATCAGGCTGGTGCCCGCACTGAAGTAGGTGACGAAGTTGACCGTCTGCTCCCGCTCCTTGCTGTCGGTGAACGACGACAGGCTCAGGTCGTATTTGCCGGCCGCCAGGCCAGGAATGATGCTGGCGAAGTCGGCCTTCTGAACATTGACCTTCAGCCCGAGCGTGCTGCCGATCGCGTTAGCCAGATCGATGTCCATACCAATGATCGTCTTGTTGTCGGCGGCGAAAAACTCGTTCGGTGCGTACGACGGGTCCGTGGCGACGGTGATGGTGCCCTTGCTCTTGATGTCGGCCGGCACGGTGATGGAGGTGTCAGCCGAAGCGCTTGGCACCGCGCTCTGGGAGGGGGTCGTACTCGACCCGCTACTGCTGCTCCCGCAGGCCGCGAGTACGAGGGAGAGTCCGGCGGTGCTCACGACCGCTATACCCCTGATGCCCTTTTTGGTGCGTGATGCCACGTGTAAGTCCTTCGCTGATGAGGCGGAAATCCGCCGACGATGCGCCGCGATACATAGTGCCAAGCACATATGTCGCCTATGTGACCACGGAATAATTTGTTATAGCAATGGTGCACAAGGTAAAACGCGGCGCGGACCAGCCGGACCCGTGGATTAAGAAGGCAGCAGATCTCCGGCGATGACAGCCTCGGCGACCGAACGCATCGTCGAGCGACGGTTCATAGAGGTGCGCTGGATCCAGCGGAACGCATCAGGCTCGGTGAGCCCGTGCTCGGTCTGCAGCACGCCCTTGGCCCGCTCGACAACCTTGCGGGCATCGAGCCGCTCCGCCAGGTTGGTCACTTCCGACTCCAGGCTCACGATCTCCGCGTGACGGCTGACCGCCATCTCGATCGCCGGCAGCAGGTCACGCTTCTGGAACGGCTTCACCAGATATGCCATTGCACCGGCGTCGCGGGCGCGCTCGACCAGATCCCGCTGGCTGAACGCCGTCAGCATGACGACAGGGGCGATCCGCGTCTCGGCAATGCGCTCGGCGGCCGTGATGCCATCCATTCCGGGCATCTTGACGTCGAGAATGATCAGGTCGGGACGCAGCGACTCGGCGAGCTTGACGGCGCTCTCGCCGTCACCGACCTCGCCAACGACCTCGAAACCCTCTTCCTCCAGCATCTCTTTGAGGTCAAGGCGAATGAGCGCCTCGTCCTCGGCCAGCAAGACCCTGCGCGGGGGTGGGGCCGCAGGGACAGGCGGGGTCGATGGGCTCGACACTCAGGACTCCTCGAACATTGCGGGGCTGGCTGGCAACTGGCTGACGACTGAACTACGGCTGACTGACGGCTGGCGCGAAACCGCGGCTCAGACCGCTACCTTCGAACGTCTCCGACAGTACCGGCCTGGCTTACAGCCCCGGCGGGGTTCCTGCGACAGATCACGCTGCCCGCGCGCAGATTAAGCTGACACGGCGCGCCAAGCCCACGTACTCCAACGGCAGAGAGGGCGGTCTCAAACACCGCACAGTGTGAGTTCGAATCTCACCGTGGGCACTCTTCTCTTTGATCTTCATACCGCTCCGTCAACGCGGGTTGACACGGCCTGGCTGTCAACCTATGTTGACGCCGTGACCGAAGGAACCCAACTGGCGGACGAGGCCGGCAGCGCCGACCCCGCCGTAGGCCTGCGGGCCGTACGTGCACTGCGGGAGCTCGCCGAGCGACTCGAGGCGGGACACGTCTCCAGAGCCCGCGAGCAGGGCTGGTCGTGGCAGGACATCGCGACCTGCATCGGTGTCAGCCGGCAGGCCGTCCACAAGAAATATGGGGGTCCCGGCGTGGGCCGTCGAATCCTTGGCAAGGAGCGCTAGGACATGTTCGAACGATTCACCCAAGAGGCGAGGCAGTCCGTTCGACTGGCCCAGGACGAGGCGCGAGCACTCGGCCATGATTCGGTCGGCGCCGAGCACCTGCTGATCGGGATGGCGGCGACGCCCGGGCCGGCCGCCCAGGTCCTGCAAGCTCATGGCTTGACCGCGGATGGGCTCCGGCGTCGACTCGTCGTGCTGACGGATGACGATCACCTGGACCCCGACGCGCTCGCCGCACTCGGGATCGATCTCGAACGCGTCAAGCAGACCACCGAAGCCCAGCTGGGACCCGGAGCCCTGGACCCCAAGCCGCGCCGGCCACCCCGCACGGGCCACCTGCCGATGACCAAGCAGGGCAAGAAGGTGCTGGAACTGGCGCTTCGCGAAGCCGTTGCCCTCGGCTCGAAAGAGATCGGCAGCGGCCATCTGCTGCTTGGCCTGCTGCGCGACGGGCGGGGAACTTCAGCGCAGCTGCTACGTGAGCACCATCTCGATTTCGTCGAGCTGCGCGTAGAGGTCTGCAGACTGATCGAGTCGCGGGCCGCCTGAGGCCGGGCTCAGGACCGGCTCAGGACTCGGGCGCTGACCCGCTCGACAGGTCGCCGGTGGTCATGCGCTCGGCAAGCAGCTGCGCGTAGCGCCACCGTTCGATCGCCGCGAGTGCAGCCGGGTGCGTTTCCATCTCGCGCAGGATGGCGGCGCCGGCCTCGACGCCCACCTTGCTGAGCAACTCCGACTCCAGATCGCTGGCCCGAAGCGCCAGCACCAGTGCTCGCTCTCCACGCCGGGGACCACGAAGGCTTTCCGCTCGGGCGCGAAGCACGTGTACTTCCGCGCCCATGAGGTGCCAACGGTCCAGACCTACGACCAACGCCGGGTCGAGGTCGACGGCCACCTCGGTCATGACACTTGCCTTTCGTCCGCCACCGGCAGGGGGATGTCTGCGGCGAACAAGCTGAAGATCACTCAGGCGCGGATGCGTCCTGGGTTTTTGATCGGCAGCGGACGGCCCGTTGGTAGAGAGCCACGCGGGTGAAGAAGGGTGTCACCTGCGTGACACCCGGCTTAACGGGTCGTGGTCAGGATTGGTGACGGCAGCAGCGTGTGACCAGAGAGCCGGCGATCGACCGCAGCTGCGCAGGCGCGGCCTTCGGCGATCGCCCAGACGATCAGCGACTGGCCCCGACCCGCATCGCCACACACGAAAACGTCCGGCTCGGTGGTCTCCCACCCAGCGGAACGCGCGACGTTTCCACGGGCATCAAGCTCCACGCCGAGGCCCTCGAGCAGGGGTCCGCGCTCGGGTCCGGTGAAGCCCATGGCCAGCAGCACCAGATCAGCCGGGATCTCCCGCTGGGAGCCCTCGACCTCCTGGAAGCTGCCGTCGACCATTTCCACGTCGACCAGCTCAAGCGCCTTGACCGACTCGTCGCCGACGAACCTCTTGGTCGAGACCGAGAAGATCCGGTCGCCGCCCTCTTCGTGGGCGCTGGACACCCGGTACATCAGCGGCCAGGTCGGCCACGGGGTCGATGCTGCGCGCGAGTCGGGTGGCCGCGGCAGGATTTCGAGCTGGGAGACCGACGCCGCTCCCTGCCGATGCGCGGTGCCCAGGCAGTCCGCGCCGGTGTCGCCCCCTCCGATGATCACCACGTGCTTTCCGGTGGCAACGATGGGTGAAGCCTCGAGGTCACCCTCCTGCACCCGGTTGGAGGGCTCGAGATACTCCATCGCGAGGTGAACCCCGTCGAGATCGTGACCGTCCACCGGAAGGTGGCGACCCTCGGTCGAGCCCAGCGCCAGCACGATCGCGTCGTAAGAGTCGCGTAACTCCTCCACGGAGATGTCGACGCCGACGTTGCAGCTGTTGATGAAGCGGGTGCCTTCGGCTTCCATCTGCGCGAGCCGGCGGTTGAGCACCGCCTTCTCCATCTTGAATTCAGGGATGCCGTAGCGCAGCAGGCCTCCCGGACGGTCGTTGCGCTCGTATACGACCACCTCGTGGCCTGCCCGGGTCAGCTGCTGGGCCGCAGCGAGGCCGGCCGGTCCGCTGCCGATGACCGCGACCCGCCGACCGCTGTGCTCCGTCGGCATGACCGGCGCGATGATGCCGTCGGCCCAGGCCCGATCGACGATGGTGACCTCGACCTGCTTGATGGTCACCGGGTCGTCACCGATGCCAAGGACGCAAGCCGATTCGCAGGGCGCCGGACACAACCGACCCGTGAACTCCGGGAAATTGTTGGTCGCGTGCAGCCGGTCGATCGCGTCGTGCCAGTGGCCCCGGCGGCTGAGGTCGTTCCACTCCGGAATGAGATTGCCGAGCGGGCATCCGTTATGACAGAAGGGAATGCCGCAGTCCATGCACCGGGTGGCCTGAGCCCGAAGGCTCTCCTCCGGGAAAGGCTCGTAGACCTCTTTCCAATCCAGCAGCCGCAAGGGCACCGGCCGGCGGGTAGGGAGAGCCTTCTTATGTTTGAGAAAGCCTGAAGGATCAGCCACGAGCGTCTTCCATCGTAGTTAAACCGGACACAGTCAGGGATTCGGCGCAGCCGTGTTCCATCTCAGCCCTTCACCGCCGCCATCACCATTTCGTCGGCGTCGCGGCCCGATTCCTCGGCTTCGCGGATCACCTTCAATACGCGCTTGTAATCACGCGGCATCACCTTCGTGAACCGGGCCGGCTCCCAGCCGTCCAGCAAAGCCTGTGCCACCGGGCTGGACGTCTCTCGCAGGTGGCGCCCGAGCAGGTCTCGCACCAGGTGCTCGTCTTCCAGGTCAAGCGCCTCGATGTCGACCATCTCCGGATTGATCCGGCCCCGATCGGCGTCGAGCAGGAACGCGATCCCACCGCTCATACCCGCCGCGAAGTTACGTCCCGTCGGCCCCAGGATCAGCACCTGGCCGCCCGTCATGTATTCGCAGCCATGGTCACCCACCCCTTCGACCACCGCGGTGGCGCCGGAGTTGCGTACGCAGAAGCGCTCCCCCACCTTGCCGCGCAGGTACACCTGGCCCGAGGTGGCGCCGTACAAGATCACGTTTCCGGCGATGATGTTGTCCTCCGCGCGAAAGGTCGAGCCCTCCGGTGGCAGCACGGTGATGTGACCGCCCGAAAGTCCTTTGCCGAGGTAGTCGTTCGCGTCGCCCGAAAGCCGAAGGCTCATCCCCGGAGGCACGAAAGCGCCGAAACTCTGGCCGGCTGAGCCACTGAAATGCAGGCTGATGGTGCCTTCCGGCAGGCCCGCGCCTCCGTAGCGCTTGCTCACCTCGTGCCCCAGCATGGTGCCGACCGTGCGGTTGACGTTGCGAATGGGCATCTCCAGCCACACCCGGCTGCCGTCGGCGAGCGCTCCCTCGCAAAGCTGGATGAGGGTGTTGTCCAACGCCCGGTCGAGCCCGTGATCCTGCTTCTTGGTGGCGTGCGCCGCCCCGCCGAAGGGACGCTCGGGCACGTGCAGCAGGGGCGTCAGGTCCAGTCCTTCGGCCTTCCAGTGCGAGATGGCAGGGGCCATGTCGATCATCTCGGCGTGGCCCACCGCTTCTTCGATGGACCGGAAGCCCAGCGCGGCCAGGTACTCGCGTACCTCATTCGCGATGTATTCGAAGAAGGTGACGACGTATTCGGCCTTGCCCGTGAAGCGCTGACGCAATACCGGGTTCTGAGTCGCGACGCCCACCGGGCAGGTGTCGAGATGGCAGACCCGCATCATCACGCAGCCGGCCACCACCAGCGGGGCGGTCGCGAAACCGAACTCCTCCGCGCCGAGCAGGGCCCCGATGACGACGTCACGGCCGGTCTTCATCGACCCGTCCACCTGCACCACGATCCGGTCGCGGAGCCCGTTCAGCAGCAGGGTCTGCTGGGTCTCGGCGAGGCCGAGCTCCCACGGTGCGCCGGCGTGCTTGAGGGAGGTCAACGGGCTCGCGCCGGTGCCCCCGTCATGGCCGGAGATCAGCACCACGTCCGAATGCGCTTTCGCGACGCCGGCGGCCACGGTACCCACTCCGACTTCCGCCACCAGTTTGACGTGGATCCGCGCTGAGGGATTCGCGTTCTTCAGGTCGTGGATCAGCTGAGCGAGGTCCTCGATCGAGTAGATGTCGTGATGCGGCGGCGGGCTGATGAGGCCGACGCCCGCGGTCGAGTGACGCGTCTTGGCGATCCACGGATAGACCTTGTGCGCCGGCAGCTGGCCGCCCTCCCCGGGCTTGGCCCCCTGCGCCATCTTGATCTGGATGTCGTCGGCGTTCGTCAGATATTCGCTGGTCACCCCGAAGCGGCCGCTCGCCACCTGCTTGATGGCCGAACGCTTGTTGTCCCCGTTCGCCATCGGCGTGAAGCGCACGACGTCTTCGCCGCCCTCACCGGTGTTGCTCTTGCCACCGATCCGGTTCATGGCGATCGCCATGGTCTCGTGCGCCTCGGCGCTGATCGATCCGTAAGACATGGCGCCGGTGGCGAACCGCTTGACGATGGCGCTGACCGGCTCCACCTCCTCGATCGGCACCGGCGGGCGCACGTCATCGCGCAGCTCGAACAGTCCACGCAGGGTGCCCGCCTGGCGCGACAGCTCGTCGATCTGGGCGGTGTACTCGCGAAACACCTCTTCACGCTGGTTGCGGGTGGCGTGCTGCAGCTTGAAGACCGTCTCGGGGTTGAACAGGTGCAGCTCACCCTCACGCCGCCATTGGTATTCCCCGCCGACATCCAGAGTGCGGTAGGCGAGCTCAGCCAGGTTGTCGGGGTAGGCACGGGAGTGGCGCGCTTCGACCTCGGCGGCGATCACGTCGAGGCCGACCCCTTCGAGCCGGCTCGCGGTGCCGGTGAAGTACCGGTTCACCAGCTCGCTCGAGAGCCCGATGGCCTCAAAAACCTGCGCTCCGGTGTAGGAGGCGACGGTGCTGATACCCATCTTCGACATCACCTTCAAGACGCCCTTGCCGAGCGCCTTGATGAGATTCGCGCCGGCCTGGTCGCCGGTGATGCCCGTCAGGTCGCCGTTGTCGATGAGATCGATCGCCGACTCGAAGGCCAGGTAGGGATTGACAGCAGCGGCGCCGAACCCGATCAAAAGGGCCGCATGGTGGACCTCACGGACGTCGCCGCACTCGACGATGAGCCCGATTTTGGTGCGGCTGCGGCTGCGAATCAGATGGTGATGCACCGCGCTGGTCAGCAGCAGGCTCGGGATCGGAGCGAGCCGCTTGGTGGCACCCCGGTCAGACAGCACGATCAGCCGGGCACCGTTCTCGATCTCGGCGTCGACCTCGGTGAAGATCTCCTCCAGCCGCTCCTCGAGAGCCAGAGCACCCTCGGCGACCTCATAAAGGCCCCTGAGCTTCACCGCGGCAAAGCCCGGCAGGTCGCCGTCATCGTTGATCCCGACGATCTTGGAGACGTCTTCATTGCTGATGATCGGGAACGGCAGAAAGATCTGCCGGCAGCTCGCCGGACCAGGATCGAGCAGGTTGCCCTCTGGGCCCATGGTCCCGCCGAGCGACGTGACGAGTTCCTCACGGATCGCGTCCAGCGGCGGGTTGGTCACCTGGGCGAAGAGCTGCGTGAAGTAGTCGAACAGCAGCCGGGGCCGCTTGGAGAGCACGGCGATCGGGGTATCGGTGCCCATCGAACCGATCGGTTCGGCGCCGTCACGCGCCATCGGCATCAGCAGGATGCGCAGCTCCTCCTCGGTGAAGCCGAAGAGCTGCTGGCGATGGCGTACCGACTCCCGTGAATTGATCACGCGGGAACGGACCGGAAGCTTCTCGAGCTTGACGATGCCCGCGTGCAGCCAGGCGTCGTACGGGTGCGCGGCAGCCAGCTCGGACTTGATCTCCTGGTCATCGACGATGCGCCCTTGCGCGGTGTCGACGAGGAACATCCGGCCGGGCTGCAGCCGCCCCTTCGCGATGACCTTCTCAGCCGGGATGTCGAGCACCCCCACCTCGCTCGCCATCACCACGAGCCCGTCCTCGGTGACCCAGTAGCGGCTCGGCCGGAGCCCATTGCGGTCGAGCACGGCGCCGATGACGGTGCCGTCGGTGAACGCAATACTGGCCGGCCCGTCCCAAGGCTCCATCAGCGAGCTGTGGAAGCGGTAGAAGGCCTTGCGCGCCGGGTCCATCTCGGTGGAGTTCTCCCACGCCTCCGGGATCATCATCAAGACCGCGTGGGGCAGGCTGCGGCCTCCTAGGTGCAGCAGCTCGAGCACCTCGTCGAAGCTGGCGGAGTCGCTGGCCCCCGGCGTGCAGATGGGGAAGAGCCGCTGCAGATCGTCTTCGAAGAGCTCCGATTCCAGCAGCGATTCGCGGGCGCTCATCCAATTGCGATTGCCCCGGACGGTGTTGATCTCTCCGTTGTGCGCCACGAAACGGTAGGGGTGCGCCAGCGGCCAGCTGGGGAACGTATTGGTGGAGAACCGGCTGTGGACCAACGCAATCGCGCTGGCGAACCGGGGATCGGACAGATCCGGGAAGTAGGCCGGCAGCTGGTTGGTGGTCAGCATGCCCTTGTAGACGAGGGTGCGGCCCGAAAGGCTGGGGAAGTAGACGCCAGCTTCCCGCTCAGCCCGCTTGCGGACGCAGAAGGCCCGCCTTTCCAGATCCATGCCACTGGCGCCGATGACGAACAACTGGCGCATGACCGGCTCGACCTCGCGGGCCGCCACGCCCACCGAATCGTTGATGATCGGCACGTCACGCCAGCCGAGGAGCTCCAGGCCCTCCTGCCGGACGATCTTGCGAATCAGCTGCAGCGCCACATCGCGCTCTCCCGCCTCACGGGGCAGAAACGCGATACCGGCCGCGTAGCTGCCCTGCTCAGGAAGCGGGAACGGGGCGACGGCCTGAAAGAAGCCGTCGGGCATCTGGACGAGGATCCCGGCTCCGTCACCAACCTTGGGATCGCTGCCGGAGGCTCCGCGGTGGTCGAGGTTGCGAAGAGCCGTCAGGCCCTTGGCCACGATGTCTGAGCTCGCGCGTCCGTAGACGTCGACGACGAACGCGACGCCACACGCGTCGTGTTCGAACTGCGGGTCGTAAAGGCCCTGCCGAGAAGGCATGCTTGCCGTCCATCCGTCTCGTAACGATCTCGAAATCGGACGACGCTGTCCGGCCCTGCGCGGGCGCAGGTGGGTTACTGCACACGGCGCAACACTCGTGTTGCCTGCAGGTTACGCAGCCCCCGCCGACGCTGTCGAGTGTGCCATGTTCGCAGGTGCATGACCGCTCGTACGGGGGTGGGAGTAGAAACCTGCCATGCGCGAACTGGTCTACCCCCGTTTACTGCTGGCGACCGCCCAACGGTCAGCTCATGAGCGTGTCTTGATCAGCGAGGACGGCGAGGACCGGTCCTATGGCGACCATGTCCTTCGCGTTCAGCAGTTGGTCGCCGGGATGCGCAAGAGACTGGACCTCGCGCCCGGGGATCGGTTCGGCGTGATGGCCGCCAATTCGGTACGCCATCTCGAGCTGTGGCACGCGGCGCTCTTCGGCGGCGGCATCATCAATCCGCTGAACCTGCGCTTCTCGGGCCGTGAGCTCGCGCACGTGCTCCGCGACTCGGGCGCCAAGGTCGTTTTCACGGATGCGCTCTTCGCCGGGGTCATCGCCGCGGTGCGCGAGGAAGCCGGCATCGAAACCGTCGTACTCATGGCCGACGGCGCCCCGGAATCTGACGTACCTGAGGGCGTTGCGGCGGATCTGATGTACGAATCCGTCCTCGCCGCCGGGTCAGACGACGACCTCGGCTGGCAGGAGCCGGAAGAGGACGATCCGTGCGTCCTGATGTACACCGGCGGGACCACGGGGCTCCCCAAGGGAGTGCTCCTCGACCAGCGGGCGATGACCCTCACCGCGTATCACACAGCCATGAAGTGGCACCACTTGGAGGGCGACGTCTACCTCCTCCAGACGCCGATGTTCCACGCCGCATCGTTCGGTGGCATCGCCATCGCGCCGGCGTTTGGAACGACGACTGCCTTCGTGCCGTTCTTCGACCCGGCAGCCGTCATCAAAGCGATCCCCCGCTTCGGCGTCACGACCACGGTGATGATCCCGACCATGATCGCGATGACGCTGGACCATCCGGACTTCACGCCGGAAACCTTCAGCTCTCTGCGCCGGCTCACCTACGGCGCATCGCCGATGCCGACCGATCTGCTCGAGCGCCTCCTGCGCGACTTCCCTCTCCTGGAGATCTCCCAGGGGTACGGGATGACCGAGGCCGCAGCTGTGTTGACCAGCCTCGGACCGGAAGATCACGTCAGCGGATCGGTCCGACTCACCTCAGCCGGCCAGGCGGTGCCCGGGGTCGCGATCACCATCCAGGACGAGCAGGGACAGATCCTGGGCCCGCATGAAACCGGAGAGGTGTGCGCTCGTTCGGGCAACATCATGCGCGAATACTGGAACCATCCCGAGGAGACGGCGGTCGCCTTCCGGGGAGGCTGGTACCACACAGGCGACGCGGGCTACATGGACGAGCAGGGCTACGTCTTCCTGGTGGATCGCCTCAAAGACATGATCGTCAGCGGCGGAGAGAACGTCTACAGCACCGAGGTCGAGAACGCCATAGCCGACCATCCCGCGGTGGCACAGGTCGCGGTCATCGGCATCCCCGATCCGCAGTGGGGGGAAGCGGTGCACGCCGTAGTCGTGCTCCATCCCGGCGCAGAAGCCTCCGAAGAGGAATTGCGAGCGCACGCCCGGAGTCTGATTGCCGGCTACAAGGTGCCGAAATCAATCGATTTGCGCACCGAGCCGCTGCCACTGTCGGGAGCCTTGAAAGTGCTGAAACGAGAGCTCAGGGCGCCTTTCTGGGAGGGTCGCGAGCGCGGGGTCAACTGACGCCCGAAAGTGATCTACAGGCCAGCCGGATGGCTCCGATAACTTTTTGGTGAATCGGAACCTCGAGCGCCGGGACGCCAACACCCCGGCCGATCGGGTCCGTCGGCGGCGCCGGCGCGCATACGTCATCAGCCTGTGTCTCGGGCTGCTGTTTGCCGTGCTCGCGCCAGTCATGCGTGACGCCTGGAACAACGCCCCGACGATCGCGGCAGGGTCCGGTTTGACCGCCATGGCTGGGGTCTGGCTGCTGATGCGTTTTCAGTTTGAGCCGCTCTACCGCAAGATCGAAGACCGTGAAGCGACCCTTCGCAAGCAGAGCGATCGTCAAGAGTTCGGCGCTCGTCTCAGCCGCGCTCTCGAACGGTCTCGTACTGAGCCCGACGTCCTGAAAGTGGCGATGCGCGCCGTTGAGACCGTCGACGAGGCTCTGCCCACCGAGGCACTGATCGCCGATTCCTCACGCGCGCATCTTCGCCGGCATGCTCTGAGCGAAGGAGACGAGCAGAGCCATCTGGGCTGCCAGGTCGTCTCACCCTGGGACTGTCCGGCTATGTCTACGTCGCAGTTCCACCACTTTCCCGACAGCAGCGAGCTTGACGCCTGCCCGTTCCTGACCAGCCGGGCTGACGCCGTGGGCATCCCCCTCACCGCCGTGTGCCTGCCCATGGCGAGCCGTGGGCAAGCCGTCGGGGTGCTGCACTCGGTGCGTCCCGCGGACCAGCCGATCGATGACGACACCAAGCAGCTGCTGCTCACGGTGGCCAGCCGCACGGGCGTGACCATTGGCTCCACGCGCGCCTTCGCCAAGAGTCAGCTACAGGCGTCGACCGACCCGCTCACGGGTCTGCTCAACCGCCGCAGCCTGGAAGAGCGGGCTGCCACGGTGCTTGCCGGCGCGACCCGGTACAGCCTGATCATGGCTGACCTCGACAGCTTCAAGACCCTCAATGACCTGCACGGACACTCGACTGGTGACCGGGCTTTGCGCCGCTTCGCCGAGGTGCTGCGCAGCGTCACACATTCCGACAGCAACGCCGCCTCGAGCGCGTCCGACGTGGTCGTGGCACGGGTGGGAGGCGAAGAATTCGTCATTCTCATGCCGCTCGCCCCAGCAGCCGAAGCCACTGCGCTCGCCGAGCGGATACGTACCCAGCTGCGGATCAGAGACGGTGGCTCAGAACCGTCCTTCACGGTCAGTCTCGGCGTCGCTGAAGGCAGTCACGTCGAGGATCTCAATGACGTGTTTGCAGCAGCCGACCGAGCCTTGTTCGCCGCTAAGGCAGCTGGGCGCGACCGGGTGATCGTGGCCGGCAAAGACGGCGCGATTCCGCTGCCGCGCGCCAGTGCCACAGGGTCCGGTCGTTAGACCCAGCAGTCTTTGAGCAGCTGCTAGGCGGCGTGCTGGAGCAGCACGGAAACGGCGTAGTGCAGGTCGAGGCGGTCAAGGACCGTCGGCGGCAGGGTCTTGGGACCGATCACGCGATGCGGGTCGAGCTCTCCGGCAGGCCGCCACGGCAGCGGCTGGCGATGTTTGATGACCGCCCCTTTTCGGGTGGTCACGGTGAGCGTGCGACGAGTCGGATGCAGCGAAAGCCGAAACCCCTCGGAATGCACCAGCGTGTGGTGTCGGGAGCACTGCAAGACCAGGTTGGAGAGGTCGGTGCGACCGCCGTTGGCCCAGTACACGACGTGATGAGCATGCAATCGACGCCGCCTCGAGCAGCCTGGGAATCGGCACCGTTCGCCGTCGACACTGCCCAATAAATCGCGCAGCGACTGACTTGCTTCACGCTGGCTGCGGCCGGAGTCGAAACGCGTGAGATCACTCGGTCGCAGCTCGCGCAGACCGATGCCACCTGGAAGGTTCAGCCCGGTCGCCCCCATCACAGCTGGTGGGAGCAACTCACCGTCGGGCAGTCGCGCCCACCCCGACAACGGATCGACCTGCAACGTGAGGCGGCCCCTGTCACGACGGGCCTTCTTCGGGTGGACCACCGCGCGTTGCCGCAGGTAGGCCCTGCTCAGCTCCATCAAGGCCTCCCCCGGCGTAGTCCGCGGAATTGGCGCCTCAGTCGGGCCTCCAGATTCTTCCGCGGAAGAATTGGGAGCCGGCCGCGAAGCGCTGTCGAGGTCTGCCTGCACCGCTTCTACGGCGGCGAGCAGCACCGCGGCGTCCGCTGCGGAGGCGCGCAACGTGATTCGCATATCGCCGTCGAGCTCGTAGGCGATCGTGAGCCGCGGAAGGCTGGGTGGCGGCACATCGTTTCTGGCCCTGGCTTCAGCCAGCTCTTTCTCGCGTTCGGAAAGCTTGCGGGCCCGCCGGACGCCGCGGGCGAGCCGTTCGAGCTGCCCTCCCGAAGCATGCCGCGCGATGGAGACGTAGGTCTCCTCGTCCTGCGCCGTCGCAGTGCGAGTGATCGCGCGGACTTGGGTGAAGGACAGCCGACCCGCCGCAAACTCGCGCGCCGTCAAAGGAAGCGTCAGCAGCGCCCGGGCGACGCGGACCCGCTCAGAAGCCGTCTTGGATCCCATCCCCAACCGCCACGCAAGCCAATGGGCGCACGACAAGATCCCTATCCCGGACCAGGCCTCTCGTTTGTCCAATTCCCCGATGTAGGCCAGCAATCGGGCCTCCCCCGCGGCCACCCGCCCGGCCCACGTGGTGATCTCGTCTGTCAGCTGCTCGTTCGACAGCGCGGACATTTCCTCGCTGGTGAGAGCGCGATCCGGGATGTCGACGATCGGGGTGGGGACAGCGGCGAGAGGAGTCATGCCCGCAAGCTATGGGGAGGTAACGACAGGAAATCGACTCCGCCACGAACGGTGGACAACCGCGCGTCAAGTCTTCGGTTGAGGCACTTTTCCGTCGGTTTCGGCGGTGGAGGCTGCCGGGAGCTTGGCGTCAGACTTGTTCAGTTTTGACGCCTTGACGAGATTCACCGGGTCGGTGACTGCATCTGCAGCCGGCAAATTGAAGTCGCGGTCGTTGCGGCCGCGGCGGCGGATCAGGAATGCGACGGCGCACAGGAAAACGATGATGCTGACGTAATCGTTGAGGCGCAGCCCGAAGAAGCGGTGGGCGGTGTCGACACGCAGCGCCTCGATCCAGGCCCGTCCAGCCGTGTAGGAAGCCACGTACAACGCGAAGACGCGGCCGCTGCCAAGTTTGAACCGCTTGTCCGCCCACAGGCAGAGGGCAGCGACACCGAGACACCAGACCGATTCGTACAGGAAGGTCGGCTGATATGTGCCGATGTTTGCGTACGCCGCCTCGCGGTGCGCTGGGTCGATGCGCACCGCCCAGGGAAGCGTGCTCGGACGGCCGTAAAGCTCCTGGTTGAACCAGTTGCCCCAGCGGCCGATGGCCTGCGCGACTGCTAGAGCCGGGGCAAATGCGTCAGCGGCGACGCTGATTTTCATCTTGCGGCGCCGCAGGATGAAGACGGCGCCCAGGAAGCCACCGGCGATCGCGCCCCAGATTCCCAGGCCGCCTCGCCAGATGTAGAGCGCTTCGATCGGACTGCCGCCCTTGCCGAAGTATGGATCCGGCGTGGTGATCACGTGGTAGAGGCGGGCACCGATGATCCCGAGCGGAACTGCCAGGGTCGCGATGTCGCTGGCCACGCCGGGCGGTGAGCCACGGGCCCGCATGCGGCGTTCGGCGATGATCACGCCGACGACGACGCCGATGGCGATGCACAGGGCGTATCCGCGCAGCGGAATCGGCCCGAGGTGAACCACGCCCTCGGACGGGCTGAGAATCGAAGCGGTGGTCAGTGTCATCGGCTCCGCACCCCGGCGGCGAGCTCACCTGCCAGGATGCCGACAGCCCGGATGCCTGCGGCCTCGGACGGGGCGTCGAGCAAAGCACGAACGAATGCGGAACCCACGATCACTCCATCGGCGTAGCCCGCGACCTCAGCAGCTTGAGCAGCGTTGGAAACCCCCAGCCCCACCGCGACCGGCTTGTCGGTGACGGCGCGTACCCGGGCCACCAACTCTCCGGCGGCCGATCCGATCGAAGCCCGCGCGCCCGTGACCCCCATCGCTGAGGCGGCGTAAATGAAGCCGCGCGTCGTGTCGGCCACCAGCCTGAGCCGGGCCTCGCGTCGAGGACGGTGCCACCAGGAAGACGGGGTCCAACTCGTATTTGGCCGTGGCCGCCAGCCAGGGACCGGCCTCGTCGGGAACCAGATCAGGGGTGATGACGCCCGCGACACCGCCGGCGGCCAGCGTCTCGGCAAAACGGTCGATCCCATACCGCTCCACGGGATTCCAGTACGTCATGACGACCGTAGCCACCTGCGAAGCCAACGCTGACGCCGTCTCCAGGACCTCGCTGATGCGTAGTCCACGATCCAGGGCTAGCTGAACGGCCTGCTGGATGACGGGGCCATCCATCAGCGGGTCGGAGTAGGGCAGCCCGACTTCAAGGATGTCGACACCGCCGGCTGGGCCCCCTTCGACCATCGCCTCGAGCGCCGCCTGAGCACCGGCTATGGAGGGAAAACCCGCCGGCAGGTAACCGATGAGCGCGGCCCGACCTTGCGACTTCGCGCTGGTGAAGGCGTCGTCCAGCGTGCGTTTCGTGCTCACCAGCCTTCACCTTCGCCCTCGGGCACTTGCTTGGTGAGCTCGGCCTCGGCCACTTCTTCGCCGGTGACCAGTCCGAACCAACGGGCAGCGGTGTCGACGTCCTTGTCACCACGCCCGGACAGGTTGACCAGGACGAGCTGCTCCCGGTCGAGGGTTGCCGCCAGGTTGAGGGCGCCCGCGACGGCATGGGCACTCTCGATGGCCGGGATGATCCCTTCGGTCTCGGCCAACGTGCGAAAGGCCGTCATTGCCTCGACGTCGTTGACGGGTATGTATTCGGCGCGTGCTTGGTCGTGCAACCAGGAATGCTCAGGGCCAACACCGGGATAGTCCAGCCCGGCGCTGATCGAATGCGTCGTCTGCGTCTGCCCGTCATCATCCTGGAGCAGGTAGGTGCGCATGCCGTGGATGACCCCCACCGAACCGCCGGCCACCGTCGCGGCATGACGGCCCGTGTTGATGCCGTCTCCGCCGGCCTCACAGCCGAGCAACCGGACCCCGGAGTCGGCGATAAAGGGCGAGAAAATCCCCATTGCGTTGGACCCGCCGCCGACGCACGCCACGATCGCGTCTGGCAACCGGCCGGTGAGCTCCAGCATCTGGGCCCGGGCTTCCACGCCGATCACGCGCTGAAAGTCGCGGACCATCATCGGGAACGGGTGCGGGCCCATCACCGAGCCGATGCAGTAGTGCGTCGTGTCGACGTTGGTGACCCAGTCGCGCATCGCTTCGTTGATCGCGTCTTTGAGCGTGCGGCTGCCGGCCGTCACGGGGATGACTTCGGCGCCGAGCAGTCGCATACGCGCCACGTTCAAGGCCTGGCGGACCGTGTCCTCCTCACCCATGTAGACGACGCAATCGAGGCCTAACAGGGCACATGCGGTAGCGGTAGCGACGCCGTGCTGGCCGGCCCCGGTCTCCGCGATGACCCGCTTCTTGCCCATCCGGACCGTGAGCAGCGCCTGGCCCAGGACGTTGTTGATCTTGTGTGATCCGGTGTGGGCGAGGTCCTCGCGTTTGAGCAGTATCCGGGCTCCGCCTGCTCGTTCGGTCAGCCGGGCAGCGTCGGTGATCGGCGTCGGGCGTCCCGCGTAGCTGGAGAGCAGTCCGTCGAGACGACCGGTGAACGCGGGGTCTGCGCGCGCCGAGGCGTACTCCGCGATGAGCTCGTCGAGGGCTGCGACCAGCGCCTCAGGGACGAACCGCCCGCCGTAGGGGCCGAAGTGGCCGGTCTCGTCCGGGACGGTCGGGAGCCCGAATTGCGCGGGGGGCTGAAGGGTGGTCATCGGGCTGCCTGCGGCTGACCAACGGCCTGCGGCTGGGCGACACCGGCGGCGACGAGTTCCCGCACCGTCGCGATGGGATCGGCGCCACTGACGCAAGCCTCTCCAGCCAGCACAGCGTCGGCGCCCGCGGCGGCGTACTCGGACAGATCAGCTGGGCCACGCACGCCGGACTCAGCGACCGCCAGCGCACCGGAAGGCACCATCGGACGCAGCCGCGCGAAAACGCTGCGGTCGACCTGCAGGGTGCGCAGATCACGTGCGTTGACGCCGATGAGCGAAGCCCCGATCGCGGCGGCCCGTTCGAGCTCACCCTCGTCGTGTACCTCCACGAGAGCCGTCATCCCATATGCCTCGATCTGGGCCGCCAGGTCGGCCATCAGCTGCTGCTCGAGCGCTGCGACGATGAGCAGCACCAAGTCAGCGCCGTGAGCCCGGGCCTCGGCCACCTGATAGGGCGTGACCACGAAGTCCTTGCGCAGCAACGGGATATCCACCGCCGCACGCACGGCATCGAGATCGGCGAGTGATCCCCCGAAGCGGCGCTGCTCGGTGAGCACGCTGATGGTCGCTGCTCCACCGGCCGCATACGACCTGGCAAGGGCGGCCGGGTCAGCGATCGTCGCCAGCTCGCCCTTGCTCGGCGAACGCCGCTTGACCTCGGCGATCAGCGCGGTGCCGGGAGTCGAAAGCGCAGCCAGCGCGTCCTTGGCAGGCGCTGCCGACTCGGCCGCGGCGACGACCGATGCCCAGGGGCGCTGAGCTTCACGCTCGGCGAGATCAGCGCGGACGCCGACGAGGATGTCGTCGAGGACGGTGGCAGACACGCCCTGGATCGTACGTACGGGCGGGCGAACGGCGCCGTCTTTATACCCAGGCGTCACCGGCCGAGCGGCAGGTGGATCGTAAACGCCGCGCCGCCCTCGGGAGCTCGTCCGGCCTCCGCAGTACCCCCGAGCGCCCTGGCAAGACCGGCGACGAGGGCCAATCCGAGACCCGTGCCCACACGCCTGATCCCCCGGTAGCGGTCGTAGAGAACGGAACGCTCGAACGCAACGGCGAAGTCGTCAGGCGACAAGCCCGGGCCGCCGTCGCGCACCTGCAGGATCGCGTAGCCGGGTGCCGGGATTGCAGCGAAGACAATCGGCGCTCCACTGGGAACCACACGCAAAGCGTTTTCGGCGAGGCCGTCGAGGATCTGACGGACCCGCCCCCCGTCGGTGATCAGGATCAGCGGTTCCGGTGGCAGCTCGACGCGGAGCTCGATGCCTTCGGCGGCGCAGCGCGGCCTCCAGACCTGCTCCGCGGCGCGCACCAGAGCGCTGAGGTCGGTCGGCGCCGGGTCGATGCGGAAGTCGTCGGCGCCGAGCCGGGCGAGGTCGAGCAGGTCGGAGACAAGGCGATCAAGGCGCCGGGCCTCGGACAGCACGACGGCGCCGGCGACCCGCGCGTCGTCGCCGGTGATGACCCCGTCGGCCAGTGCCTCGGCGTGGCCGGTGACAGCGGTGAGAGGCGTACGAAGCTCGTGGGAGATCGACAGCAGGAATTCGCGCTGCCTGCCCTCACTGCGGTTCAGCGCTCCGGCGAGGGCATTGAGTGCGTCTGCGACCTCCGCGACCTCGGCGGGGCCTTCGGGCTGCACGGCCACGTCGCGGCGACCGCCTGCCAGCGCCCGCGCCGCAGAGGCAGCGTGCTGCAGCGGCCGGGCGAGTCGGCGCGCCAGCAGCGCTCCTGCCAACGCCGCCCCCAGCAGGCCGATGCCGAGCGCGATGAGGAGCCGGTTGCGCAGCGGCTGGGCGAGCGCCTTTGCCTGGCCGGCGTTTTGCAGCAGCACGATCCCGGACGCGTCACAGCCGGCCAGCGTGGTGCTTTCATCCGTCGTCAGGACCCGGCCTTCGACGAACTGCCTTGTCCCGTCGACCTTGGCGACGGCGCTGACGTCGGAGCCGCCCGCCAGCTCGGAGGCGAGCTCGGCGGGCAACTCGACGGCACCGTTACCGCA
The DNA here is from genome assembly GCA_963737695.1 of uncultured Actinomycetota bacterium. GTDB lineage: Bacteria > Actinomycetota > Actinomycetes > Frankiales > Frankiaceae > DATAZK01. Next base: position 707,213 of record CAVTTQ010000004.1, on the reverse strand, counting down.
GGTCTGGCCGGTGGAATCGTAGGGCTGAAGCACGATCTGCTGCTGGCGCAGCACATTGCGGAGCTGGGCGAAACGCCCCGTGGTATTTGCCGGCCGGTCCGAGGCAATTGCCCGTTCGATGAGCACCACGTATCCGTCCGCCTGCCGGGCGAGCGAGTTGCGGGCCTGCGTCTCGCTGGCGCCCCGCAGCAGGCCTATGGAGACCAGCCCGACGACGAGGACCGCGACTGCGGCAACGGCCGTCGTCACGAGCACCAGCCGGGCGGCCAGTCCCGTCCGTCGGCGGTCGGCCACGAATCAGCCGCCGGCCGTGTAGCCCACGCCGCGAACCGTTCGCAATGGGCTGTGCTCACCGAGCTTGGCGCGCAGTTGGGCGACGTGGACATCGACGGTGCGGGTGCCGGCGGCGGCCTCATATCCCCACACCGCCGACAGCAACTCCTCACGTGTGTACACCCGTCCGGGACGGCGCAGCAGCATCGCCAGCAGGTCGAATTCGGTGGCGGTCAGCGGTACCGATTCGCCGGCCGCCGTGACGGATCGACGGGCCGGGTCCAGCGTCACCACGCCGACCGTCAGCGCCGGGGCATCTCCCGGCGGGCCGGCCGCTCGGCGCAGGACTGCCTTCACGCGGGCGACGAGTTCGCGCGGCGAGAACGGCTTCGTGAGGTAGTCATCGGCACCTAGTTCGAGGCCGACGATCCGGTCGACCTCGTCATCGCGCGCCGTCACGAAGAGCACGGGAGTCCAGTTGCCGTCTGCGCGCAACGCCCGGCAGACCTCGGTGCCGTCAAGCGTGGGCAGCCCCACATCCAGCACGATGGCAACCGGTTTCAGCGAACGGGCCGCCTGCAGCCCGGCCTTGCCGTCGGATTCCACGTGCACGCCGAAGCCTTCGCGGCGCAGGTACAACCGCACGAGGTCGCTGATATGGACCTCGTCCTCCACGACGAGCACCAGCCCTTTGGAGCCGGAGCCACCTGACGAGCCGGAGCCACCTGACGAGCCTGCGGGATCGGCCACACCCTGGGACGTTAGGCGCTCAGATGCCGCCCGGACGGGTTGATGCCGGGAAGACGCTCAGCGTGTCGGGCCGGTACATCAAAACGATGACGTAAACGTCGAGGGCGATCCCGATGATCGACGTGTATCCGCCGCTGAACAGCGACACGAGCCCGAACAGGACCGCCAGACCCGCCAGGACGATCGTCGCCGTGCGCGCCCATGGCACGAGCTTGCGCAACTGGACGCCGGTGTAGATCTCAACCAGGGCGATGCCGAGGACGATCACTGCCACTACGGCAACCCACGCTGCGATGCTGGACACCGCAAACAGCAGCAGCCCGCCCAACACCCCGAAGCCACCTGAAATGAACAGCAGGATGCTGGCGATGTTGACCGACGACGGCGGCCGGAAGCCGGGGCTACCGGGCGGGTAGGACTGCTGTCCGTACGGCTGCTGGGGTACGGCTGCTGCCCGTACGGCTGCTGGGGATACGGCTGCTGCGGATTGGGCTGCGGGCCGTACTGAGGCTTGCCGTACTGAGGCGGCTGCGGCTGTCCCGGCGGCTGCTGCTCCGGCGGCGGGGCATAAGGGTCGGTCATGTCCTGGGTCCTTTCGCGGCGATCCCGTGAGGCCTAGACGCCGTTAGCCGTCGGGCTTGCCCCAGCGTCTCATCCCGACTCATCCCGATGTTGGATCCTCGCCCCTTTCAAGGGCCTCCCACGCGTCGACCGGGCGGCCCGCCTTGGCCGCTGCCCGCTCGTAGCGTCGCGTGGGGTTTGGCCAGCGTCCACCGAAGATCGCGGCGACGACGCCTCCCGCAATCACCAGCAACGCACCCAGGATGCAGATGTATGGCGCCGCGGTGGCGTGGGCGCCGGCCAGTTCTCCGGCGGACCTGACCTTGCTGCTGGCACGCGCCACCCGGCTCGGATCGGCGATGACCCGCGCTGCCGCGATGAGGATGCCGACCCCGGCCGCCGCAATCAGCACGGCCAGGATCCGCCGGATCCAGCTTCGCACCAGCGCCATGGCGATCAACCCGGCGGCCGCGACCAGAGCCAGCGGGACCGCCGCCGCTGCCGCGTTGCCCCCGGTCAGTTTCACCTCAGCGCCCGAGACCCTCAGCGTGACGTGAACCCAGGCGGGCGATGACGACAGCAGCACCACGACGGCGCCGATCGCGATCCCCAGCGCGGCCACAACGGCGCTTCGCGGCAATGCCGGACGCGTAACGGTCAGCTCAGCCGCGGCCGGATCGCTCACCGAGCCGGCCCGCTCACGGCTGGAGGCCAGCGGGCCGCAGCGTCTCGGCAAGCGCCAGAGCCCGCAGGACGGCGCGCGCCTTGTGGCGGGTCTCGGCCTCTTCGAACTCTGGCGTGCTGTCGGCGACGATGCCCGCCGCCGCTTGGACGTACGCCTTGCCCTCGCGCATGACGGCAGTCCGGATGGCGATCGCGAAATCCAGGTCGCCGCCGAAATCGAGATAGCCGACCCCGCCGCCGTAGATCCCGCGGCGGACCGGCTCGAGCTCGTCGATGATTTCCATGGCCCGGACCTTGGGCGCTCCGCTCAGGGTGCCCGCCGGATAGCACGCCGCCAGCACGTCGACGGCGTCCAGGCCCTCGCGCACGGTGCCGACGACCGTAGACACGATGTGCATGACGTGAGAAAAACGCTCCACCGCACCGAACTCGATGACGCGGACCGTCCCCGGCTCGCAGACGCGGCCGAGGTCATTGCGTCCGAGATCTACCAGCATCACGTGCTCGGCGCGTTCCTTCTCATCACCGACGAGTTCGGCGGCCAGCGCCGCATCCTTGGCATCGGTGCCACCACGCGGACGGGTGCCGGCGATGGGGTGGAGCCGGGCGACGGTGCCGGTCACGGTGACGAGCGACTCGGGACTGGAACCGACGACATCAAGCGTCGCCGCGCCGGCACCCGTTTGCTGCGCCCCGGTGCCGGCCAGGCGAAGCAGATACATGTAGGGGCTCGGATTGCTGGTGCGCAGCATCCGATAGACATCCAGCGGATCAGCATCGGTGGTGACTTCGAACCGCTGACCGATCTGGACCTGGAAGATGTCGCCGGCCCGAACGGCTTCCAGCGCCCGGTCGACCGCCTTCGCGTATTCGCCTTCCGGGGTGCGGGTATTGAACGCGATCTCCCCTACCGCGCCGGTGACAGCCACCGACGGAGCAGCCGGCTTGGCGAGGGCGGCGGTCATCTGCTCGAGACGCTCGACGGCAGTCGCGTACGCCTCTTCGACCGAACCCGTGGCCGCCGGAAAGGTGTTGGAGACGAGCAGGCAGGAGCCGTCGGAATGGTCCAGCACAGCGAGATCGGTGGCCAGCAGCAGGCCGAGCTCAGGAAGGTGCAGATCGTCGGTGGCAATGCTCGGCAGCTTCTCGATCCGTCGTACGAAGTCGTATCCGAGGTAGCCGACCAGCCCGCCCATCAGCGGGGGCATCCCCCGCAGCCGCGGGGCCCGCAAGGCCGTCGCGCAGGCCCGCAGCACGGCGAGCGGGTCACCGGTGAGCGGCACTCCGGGAGGCGCGTCGTCAAGCCAGATTGCTTGTCCGTCGCGCTCGGTGAGCGTCGCCTGCGAGCGGACGCCGATGAAGGAGTAGCGCGACCAGCTGCGACCATGCTCGGCGCTCTCGAGCAGGAACGTGCCCGGCCCACCGGCAAGCTTGCGGTACACGCCGACCGGCGTCTCGCCGTCCGCCAGGACGCGCCGGGTGACTGGAACGACGGGATACTGCGCCGCCAGCTCGGCGAACTCCGCCAAGCCGGGATAGAAGGAGCCGTCGGTCACGGGGCAGAGCCGACGACGGCGCCGAGATCGGCCGCGTCAAAGCAGGTCCGGTCACCGGTGTGGCAGGCAGCGCCGACCTGATCCACCCGGACCAGGATGGTGTCGCCGTCGCAGTCGAGCGCCACGGATTTCACCCACTGCTGGTGGCCGCTGGTGTCGCCTTTGACCCAGTACTCCTGGCGGCTGCGTGACCAGTAGGTGCAGCGACCGGTGGTCAAGGTGCGATGCAGTGCCTCGTCGTCCATCCAGCCGACCATCAGGACCTCACCGGTGTCGTGCTGCTGGGCGACAGCGGGGATGAGCCCGGACGCGTCGCGCTTGAGCCGATCGGCAATGGCGGGATCGAGGGAACTTGGACGGATCACCCGTTCATCCTGCCAGCTGGATGTCCGGGCGGCAGCCGAGTTTTACGCCGTCAGCGTGCGGCGGTCAGGTTGGCGGCGGCCCAGCTCAAACCTTGCGTCAGCGCCGGTCGCCAGACGTTGTAGTCGTGACCGCCGGGACGCAGCCGCAGCACGACGTCAAAGCCGCGGCCGATAAGGGCATTGGCGACCTGGACCGTGTCGCGGCGGGCAGTACCGTCGCTGCGTCCGCAGTCGAGCCAGAGTTTGACGGCCGGGTCCGGGCTGAGCTTGGAGACGTAGTCGATCGGGGTGTTGGCCGCCGCCAACTGCTGCAGGTTCGGCGAGTTTCCGAAGAGACCCTTGAGCCCCCCGTCGTGCGTCGGACGGTCATAACCCGAAAGGTCGACGATGGTCGAGAACGTCTGTCGGTTACGAAGGCCCAGGTTGAGGGCGCAATAGCCACCGGCGGAATTGCCGGCGATCGCCCGACCCGACCGGGTGGCGATGGTGCGGAAACGGGCGTCGATCTCGTGCACGACGTCCTTCACCACGTACGTCGCCACGTGCTCGTTCGGACGGTTGACGCACTCGGAATCGTCGGTCCAGTCGTGGCTTGCCCGAGGAGCTACCAGGATCACCGGGTGGCCCGCGCGAGCCACCTCAAGCCCGGCATCGGCGGCCCTCGCCGCCCGAAACCAGTCAATGGGTGAGCCGGGTGAGCCGTGCAGCAGATACACCACCGGGAAGCGCCGGCTCGGCTCGGAAAAGTATTGCGGCGGAAAGTAGACGAGCGCCTCGGGGGCGCCGAAGCCGCTCTCGACCCCGGGCAGTCGGACCCCCACCACCGCCCCGCGCGGATGCGCGACCTTCCTTTCGACGGCCGGGTTCACCACGTCGACGAGGCGAGCCGTCGGCCAGGTCCGGACGCCAAGAACGTCGGCGACCCTGGGCAGATAGGCGTAGTGGGCGTTGACGAAGTCGGCCACCGTCGCAAGCGAGAGGACGAGTGCCAGCGCTCCGAATCCTGTTGCGCTCAGCCACCGCCTCCGGTGGCCGCGCCAGAGGGCAACGATCCAGGCGAGCACGCAGACGGCGACCAGAGCCGCCAGGAAGTTCACGCTGATGACGAGCAGGCCCACGACCCCTCCGACTATCAGGATTCTTTCAGCTTCCTGAAACCAGACCGTAACTGGCCTGGATGTGGGGCGCGACGGATTCAGCTATGTCCAACATGTCCGGCCGGCGACAGCCTGCGCAAAACCTCAGATTCAGGCGTGGGTGATGGACGGTGTCGGCGTCACAAGCCCGGGAACCTGCGGCGACGCACCGCTCGCGTTCTCGGGCTCAATCGTGGCAGCGATGGGCAGCACGGCGCGAAGGACACGGGCCGTCTCGGCGAGGAACGCCGCTTCGTTCGTGGAGGAATTGTCAGGCAGCCCGCCGAGGATGACGACGACCTGGTAGGGACCCGTCGTCGTGAAGGCTCCGACGCTGATGCCGTCAGTCGCCGTCGCCTTGTTGAAGAAGGCCGTCGCCTGCGGGAATCCGGGCAGTGCAGCGGTGGGCGCCTGCTTCTTGTTCTGGGAGTTGGAGTAGTCCAGCTCGGCCTGCGCTCCGGCAGCGTCTCCGAACTTCAGCACATTGATGGTGACGTCGTAATCATCGTCGGTGGTGACGGCCGATCCCAACGTCAGGGCGCGCAGGCTGACGGTCCGCTGCAGTCCGTACTTCTTGAACTCCACCAGCTCCTGCGGGCCGAGGGCGATGTCGCTGGGAGCCAGCAACGCCGAGGAGTAGGCGTGGTAGCCAATGGCCAGCAACGCCGGTGGGGTAGCAATCAACCCGAGCGACGGCAGTGGATTCGAGGGATTCGAGGGATTCGAGGGATTGCTCTGGCCCGGGCTGGGACTCGGCACCACGCCGGTCCCGGGAGCCGGACTCGCACCCACACCCGGGATGGGCAGGTCTCCGGTCGCCGATTGGTTCTTGGACCCGGTGGTCAGCAACGCCGTGGTCAGCCCGGCGATCAGGGCCACCACCAGCAGGGCGACCAGAATCCACCGACCTGGCCCAGGCCGCCGCGGAGCCGGGATCTGCCAGGTCTGCTCAGGTCCGCTACTAGAACCATTGCCGGTGTCAGCGGGCGCGTACTCCGCCGGGGCGTAGATCGGAGGCGGGTATTGGCCGGACTGCTGCTGGCCGTACTGCTGCTGGAACGGGGGTTGGTGGCTGTAGGGCTGGCCGGCGAAGCGCGGCTCGGGCTGCACGTAGCGCAGCGGCGGACCCGCATAGTCGCGCGACCACGGTGACGGCTCCGGCGAAGGCTGAGGCGAGCGCTCAGGCGGCGCAGCGGGACCCTCGTCCTGCGGCGACTCGCCAGGCGGCTGCTCGCTCATGGGCCGATTGTCACTCACCAGGGTCTGAGTTACCTGAGAGCGGGCGTGCCGACTCGCCGGAGCCCGCGAGCGCGCCGCGCGCGGACCAGGAGGCGTGAAGGCGTGCGTAGACACCGGGAACGCCGACCAGATCCGCATGGCGTCCACGTGCCACGATGCGACCCGCATCGACGACGACCACTTCGTCGGCCGATTCCGCCGCTTTCAGACGGTGGGCGATCGTGATCGTCGTGCGGCCGAGGGCGAGCGATTCCAGGGCCCGGCTCAGCCGCATCTCCGTCGCCGGGTCGATGGCACTGGTCGCTTCGTCCAAAACGAGCACATCAGGGTCGGCGATGTGTGCCCGCACGACCCCTACCAACTGCCGCTCGCCGGCGGACAGGGATTCGCCACGCTGGCCGACCGGGGTATGGATGCCGGCCGGAAGTCCCCGCAGCCATTCGCTGAGGCCCAGCTCGTCGAACGCCCGCTGAATCTGCTCATCCGTCGCTTGCGGCCGTCCGTATCGGACGTTGTCGGCGATCGAGGCTTCGAAGAGATGACCGTCCTGCGGCACCATCACGACCCGCGAGCGCAGCGACGAGAAGCTCACGTCGGTCAGTGCAACGCCGGACAGTTGCACCTCACCTTCAAGGGGATCGACGAGTCTTGTCAGCAGCTTCGCGAGGGTGGTCTTGCCACTACCGGTCTCGCCGACGACCGCGATCCGGGCCCGGGCAGCCACCACCAGGTTGATGTCGCTCAACACCGGCGGACCGCCCGGATAGGAATAACCGACCTTCTCGAATCGCACGCTGATCGGGCCGGGGGGCAGCTCACGACTGCCGCCTTGGCGATCGGCAGGGTCAGGGATGTCGATCGGGGTGTCCAACACGTCGAGCACCCGGCGCAGGCCCGCCAGCGCGTTCTGCGCATCGTTGAGCGTCTCGGTGGCCACTTGGACAGGCCCGACGAACAGCGTGACGAGGAAGAGGAACGCGACCAGCTGCCCGGCGGACAGGTGGCCGGCTACCCCGAGCCACGCCCCGAACACCACGATTCCGGCATTGGCCAGCCCCGCGACGATCTCGCCTCCGGAGAACGTCAGGGCAGCCAGCCGCTGGGCCCGTACAGCAGCGTCGCGGTGCAGCCCGATCGCCTCGTCAATCCGCCGACCCGTGCGCTCCCCCACGCCGAACGCCTTCACGACCGGAGCCCCGACGACCGCTTCCGACACCCCGGACAACACCAGGGCGACCCGTTCACGAACCAGCCGGTATGCCGCGGCCAGCCGCAGCGACATCACCCGGGCCAGCCAACCGAGCGGCGCGAAGCACGCGTATACGAGCAATGTCAGCGGCCACGAGTAATAGAGCATCAGCGCCGTCGCCAGCACCAGCTGAAGGACGCTGACCAGCAGCTGGATTCCGCCGAACTGCAGGAAATTCGACAGTTGATCCACGTCACTGGTCACCCGGCTGACCAGCCCGCCGCGCCGCTCGGCAGCCTGGCGCAGCATCGACAGGTCATGCACGTGGCGAAACGTCTTGATGCGAAGGGCAGCCAATCCCGATTCCGTCGCAGTGAACAGCCGGACGTTGAGCAGATACGCAGCACAGGCAGTCGTCAGCACGGCCGCCGTACCGATGGCCACTGAAGCCCGGATAGCGCCGAGATCGACCGCCGTCCCGGTGGCACCTGACCCACCGAGTCCGTGGTCGATCGTCTGCTGCACGACGATGGGGATCACGACCCGGCCGGCGGTCGCGACGACTGCCAGGAAGAGCGTGAACCGCAAGCCCACCGCGAATTGAGGCGCGATACGAAAGGCCCGCCGGAAAGTCGCGAGTGCCGTGGCGTCTCCGCTCGCGGCCAGCGCCGTGCTCGACGTGTTCAGCGAGGCGCCCGAAGCGGGAGACGTGGGGGTCGTCGTGCTCATGCCGCCGACTCCGAAGGCGATTGCGCAGGCGGCGATTCCGCATCCGTTTCTACGATCGTTTCCGCCGAACCGTCTTCGCCCCGGATCGGGGTGTGCTCGTCTGTCGCCCCGTAGGCGGTCAGCACATCGCGGTAACCGGGCTGCGTCGCCATCAGATGCTCGTGGGTGCCTCGATCCTGTACCCGGCCGGATTCGAGGTAGACGACTTCGTCAGCGAGCGCGATCGTCGCCTGCCGGTAGGCGATGACCACGACGGTCGCCGGCGATTCGCGGAGCCCGGCCAGGATCGCCCGCTCGATGCGGGGGTCGACGCTGGAGGTCGCGTCGTCCAGTACGAGCAGCCGCGGCTGGTGAGCCAGGGCCCGGGCCAGTGCCAGCCGCTGACGCTGACCTCCGGACAGGGTGGCGCCGCGCTCCCCGACCAGCGTGTCCAGCCCGGCCGGCAGGGCGTCGACGAATTCGGTGGCCTGGCTGACCCGCAACGCCTCGTGCAGCGTCGCATCGCTGATCGGTGACCCGAGCGTGAGGTTTCCGCGGACGGTGTCGTCGAACAGGAAGGCGCCTTGCGGCACAAGAGCAGCAGCCGCGGCCAGCTCACCGGCGGCGAGCTGCCGAAGATCAACGCCGTCGAGAGTCACGCGGCCGGTGTCGGGGTCGAGCAGGCGAAGCGTCAGGTTGGCCAATGTGGATTTCCCGGAGCCGGTCGGGCCGACGATCGCGACCGTCTGGCCGGCGCCGATGTCGAGCGTCACCTCCGACAGCACGGGCGGCCCACCGAAACCGAACCCCACCCCTCGCGCGTCCAATGTCGCTGGACCCGTCTTCGGCGCCAGGCGCTGCTCACCGAACGGCATCACATCGACGGCATCAAGCACCTCGTGCATCCGCTTCCAACCGACGACCGAACGCGGCAGGTCGGCAAGCAGCCAGCCGATGGCGCGCACCGGAAACGCCAGCAGGGTGAAGAGGTAGGCGACGCGTACCAGCCCGCCGGCATCCAGGGAACCCGACGAGACGCGAAGCCCCCCGAGCAGCAGCACCGCCAGGACCGCCAAGTTGGGGAGCGCCTCAAGCGCCGGGTCAAAGAGCCCACGCAAGCGCCCGACTCTGATGAGCGCCGCGCGCAGCTCCAGCGCCCGCTGCGAGAAGCGGTCGGTCTCCTGCTCGGCCCGACCCAGCACCTTCACGGTCAGCGCCCCGTCGAAGCTCTCGTGGGCGAGCCCGCTCACTTCTGCTCTGCAGTTCCTGGGCCCGGATCATCAGTGGAGCCAACCGGCGGCTGTAGACCACGTTCAGGCCGGCGATCAACGGAAAGATGACTGCCCCGATGAGAGCCAGCACCGGATCGGTGGCCACCAAAAGGCCGAGCGTGACCAGCAGCATGACGACGACGCCGGCGGCCATCGGCAGTGGAGCCATCGGCTCCCAGGTCTGCTCGACATCGGAATTGGCCACTGACAGCAACCGGCCGGTGGGATGAGCCTGATGCCAGCGAAGCGGGAGCACCAGATAGCGCGCTGCGATCCGGCGCCGGTAGCTGGCACCCAGCTCGTACTGCACCCGTCCCGCGTAGATCCGGCGCCCGGCGATGCCGACGCTTTGAGCACCGCCACTGCCATCACCAGCAGAGCTGCCGCGAGCAGGGAGCCCCACACCAGATGTCCCGCCTTGAACGCGGGCAACACGGTGTTTTCGGTGATCCTGCCCAGCACGTAAGCCTGGGCGACCGTCATCAGAGCCCACAGCGAGCTGCCAAGGACGGCAATCGTGAACGCCAACTTCTGCTCGGCGACGCCGCGCCCGAGGACGGCGAATCCGCGCAGCACCACCCGGCGCTCGCCGGAGTCGGGAACGACGTCAGCGGACAGGTTGGCCATCCGCACGCAGCGCGTCTTTGACGTCGCCGATCCGCAGCACCCCGAAGTGAAAGACGCTGGCGGCGAGCACGGCGTCAGCTCCGGCGTGGACCGCTGGCGCGAAGTCGCCAACGGCGCCCGCCCCGCCGCTGGCGATCAGCGGCACATCGACAACGGCCCGCACAGCTCGCACCATCTCCAGGTCGTAACCGGCCGTGGTGCCGTCTGCGTCCATCGAATTCAGCAAGATCTCTCCGGCGCCGAGCGCCGCGCCGCGCTCAGCCCATTCGACCGCGTCGATTCCCGTCCCCCGGCGCCCGCCGTGCGTCGTGACCTCGAAGCCGCTCGCCGTCGTGGGCGCCCCGGGTTGGGTACGCCGGGCATCGACCGAGAGCACGATGCATTGGTTGCCGAAGCGCTGGGCGCACTCGGTGATCAGCTCGGGCCGGGCAATGGCGGCGGTATTGATGCCCACCTTGTCGGCGCCCGAGCGCAGCAGCCGGTCGACGTCATCTGGGCTGCGTACGCCGCCGCCCACCGTCAACGGAATGAAGACCTGTTCAGCGGTCTGCCGGATGACCTCGTACGTGCTCTCCCGATTGCCGCTGCTGGCGGTGATGTCGAGAAAGACCAGCTCGTCGGCGCCTTCGGCGTCATAAAGGCGGGCCATCTCCACCGGGTCGCCGGCGTCACGCAGCGACAGGAAGTTGACGCCCTTGACCACCCGCCCCGCGTCGACGTCAAGACACGGGATCACCCGGACAGCGACCGTCATCGGGTAGCGGGTGTCATCGGGTAGCGGCGAGAGCTTCCGGAAGCGTGAAGGCGCCGGCGTACAGCGCCTTGCCGACGATCGCCCCCTCCACCCCGGCGATCTTGGCGATCGCTTCCAGATCGGCCAGCGTGCTTACGCCGCCGCTGGCGATGACCGGCCGGTCGGTCGCGGAGGTCACGCTCGCGAGCAGCTCGACGTTAGGGCCGGTGAGCGTGCCGTCGCGTCGCACGTCGGTGACGACGTAACGCGAGCAGCCGTCGGCGTCGAGACGGGCCAGCACGTCGAACAGCTCGCCGCCCTCGCGGGTCCATCCGCGGGCGGCGAGCGTGGTCCCGCGCACGTCGAGACCGACGGCGATGCGGTCGCCTACCCGGGCGATGGCCCGGCGCACCCAGTCGGGATTCTCCAGCGCGGCCGTGCCGACGTTGACCCGCGCGGCGCCGGTCGCCAGCGCCGCGTCCAGGGACGCGTCGTCGCGGATTCCTCCGGAGAGCTCCACCGCGATGTCGAGCTTGCCGACGACGGCGGCCATCAGTTCACGGTTGTCACCACGACCGAAGGCAGCGTCGAGGTCGACCAGATGGACCCACTCGGCGCCGTCCTCCTGCCAGCGCAGCGCCGCCTCCAGCGGATCGCCGTATCCGGTCTCGCTGCCCGCCTCGCCCTGCACGAGCCGCACGGCCTGGCCGGCGGTCACATCGACGGCCGGCAGCAGGGTGAGGCTCACAGCTGACCCAGCCAATTGGCGAGCACGCGGGCGCCGGCGTCGGCGCTTTTCTCGGGGTGGAACTGGGTGGCGGACAACGGACCTTCCTCAACAGCGGCAGCGAATAAGGACCCGTGCTGCGCCGCGGTGTCACCGGGACGCGCGGGTGCGGCGTAGGAGTGCACGAAGTAGAAACGCTCTGATTCGACGCCGGCGAAAAGCTTCGATCCCGCCGCCGCTGACACGACGTTCCACCCCATGTGGGGAAGTACTGCCGCCCCTTGGATTCGCAGCACCTCCCCCGGCAACAGGCCCAGGCCCCGACTGCGAACCCCGTGCTCCTCGCCGGCTTCGTACAGCACCTGCATACCGACGCAGATGCCCAGCACCGGCCGTCCGGCGGCGACCCGTTCGGCGATCACGGTGTCACCGCCGACGGCCCGGATTCCGTCGACGCACGCAGCGAACGCTCCGACCCCGGGCACCACGAGACCGTCGGCCTCGGCGGCAGCGGCCAGATCAGCGGTGACCGAGACATCAGCCCCGGCGCGCGCGAGGGCGCGTTCCGCGGAGCGCAAGTTGCCCGAGCCGTAATCAAGCACCACGACCTTCGGCAGCGTCACAGCACACCCTTCGTGCTCGGGATGCCGCCGCTGCGAGGATCGAGCGCGACAGCGTCCCGCAAGGCCCGCGCGACGGACTTGAACTGAGCCTCGACGATGTGGTGGGCATTGCGGCCCGACAGCACCCGCACGTGGAGGGCGATCGCTGAGGCGGCGACGAACGACTCCCAGATGTGGCCCGTCAACGTCGTGTCGTAAGTACCGATCATCGGTGCCAGGGTGTCGGGCTCGACGTGCACGCAGTACGGCCGCCCGGACAGGTCAACGGCCGCGCTCACCAACGCCTCATCGAGCGGCACCAACGCGTCGCCGAAGCGGCGAATACCGGACTTGTCGCCGAGCGCCTCCCGCAGCGCCGTGCCGATCGCGAGGGAGGTGTCTTCCACCGTGTGGTGGATGTCGACGTCGAGATCGCCCTTGGTGACCACGCGTAGATCGAAGCCCGCGTGTTTGCCGAGCTGGGCGACCATGTGGTCGTAAAACGGCACGCCGGTGTCGGACTCGGCGCGACCGGTGCCATCGAGCTCGAGCTCGACGAGCACTGACGACTCCTTGGTGGTGCGCTCGATCCGTGCCGTCCTGGTCACGCTGCTCCCACTTTCGATTCCGACTGCATCAAGCGCCTGACCTCCGACAAAAACGCATCCATTTCCGATGCGGTGCCCGCCGTGACCCGCAGCCAGCCGGGCAGGCCGAGGTCGCGCACCAGCACACCGTGGTCAAGCAGCGTCTGCCAGGCGGCGTGCTGATCGCCGCGGACCGCAAAGAGCACGAAGTTGGCATCGCTTGGCACGACCTGGCAGCCCAGCTCCGGCAATTCGCGCAGCAGCCGGTCACGCTGGTCGCGCAGCGCCTCGACGCTGGCCAGCAGCTCTTGCGAGAAGGTCAGCGCCACCCGGGCCGCGGCCTGCGTCAGTGAAGAGAGGTGGTAGGGCAGACGTACCAGATGCAGCGCGTCAACGACGGCCGGCGCGGCTGCCAGGTAGCCGACGCGCGCTCCCGCCAGAGCGAACGCCTTGCTCATCGTCCGGGTCACGACAAGGCGCGGACACTCGGCCAGCAGGGTCACGGCGCTCGCCACCCCCGCCCGACGAAACTCCGCGTACGCCTCGTCGACGATGACCAGGCCACCGACCTCTTCGGTGGCGGCGTGCACCGCACGCACCGTGTCCAGCTCCAGCGCGGTGCCGGTCGGGTTGTTCGGCGAGCACAGGAAGACCAGCGACGGGCGGTGCTCGGCGATCATCTCGCGGGCCGCTTCGACATCGACGCGGAAGTCGCCGTCACGCTCGCCGCGGACCCAGCCGGTGGCGGTGGCCAGCGCGATGAGCCCGTGCATGGAGTACGTCGGCTCGAATGCGATCCCCACGTGTCCGGGGCCGCCGAATGCCTGGCAGATCTGCTGCAGAACCTCATTCGAACCGTTCGCTGCCCACACCTGATCAGGAGTGATGACCTGCCGGGGCGCCGCCGACTCCGTCGTCAGGTAGCGCGCCAGATCGGCCCGTAGATCGCTGGCCTCACGGTCGGGGTAACGGTTGAGCGTGGCAGCGGCCGCCGCACAGGCCTGGGTCAACGCGGCGATGAACTCCGGCGACGGCGGATACGGGTTCTCGTTGGTATTGAGCCGGTTCGGCACCTCGAGCTGCGGCGCGCCGTAGGCCGACAACCCCCGCAGATCCGCTCGCAGCGGCAGGTCATCCGCCGAGATCTCGGGCCGCTGTGCCTGGCTCACGGGTCAACCCGCACGCGGACTGCCTCGACGTGCGCAGCGAGATCTTCAGCGCCGCCGAGCGCGTAAATATTGGGAGCAGACGCGGCCAAGGAATCGGCGGTGGCGGTCACCACGTGCTGCATCCGAAGGAAGGAAAAGACGGACAGCCCGCTGGTGTGACGGGCCGTTCCCCCGGTGGGAAGGACGTGGTTGGAGCCCGCCAGGTAATCGCCAAGGGTCACCGGGGAGCTCGGCCCGACAAATATCGCCCCGGCATTGCGTACGCGGGCAGTGACCCCCATGGGGTCAGCGGTGACGACCTCGAGGTGCTCGGCAGCCCACGCGTCAACCACATCGATGCCCTGGTCGATGTCAGCCACCAGCACCGTCGCGCTCTGACCGGTCAGCGCGGCAGTCACACGCTCACGGTGGCGCGTGGTCGCCACCTGGCGCCGCACCTCAGCCTCCACCGCATCGAGCAGCGCCTCGCTGTCGGAAACCAGTAGGCACGCCGCCAGTGGGTCGTGTTCGGCTTGCGAGATCAGGTCAGCGGCCAGGTGGACCGGATCCGCGGTGGCATCGGCCAGGATCGCAATCTCGGTGGCGCCCGCCTCGGCGTCGATGCCGACGATGCCCCGCACGATTCGCTTGGCCGCCGCCACATACACATTTCCAGGGCCCGTGACGACGTCGACCCGCGGGCAGGTCTCGGTCCCGTAGGCGAACATCGCAATAGCCTGCGCGCCGCCGACGGCGTAGACCTCGTCAATGCCAAGCAGGGCACAGGCGGCGAGGACCGCGTGGTGCGGGAGGCCGGTGTCGCGCTGCGGAGGAGACGCCACAGCCAGCGAACTGACGCCGGCGACCTGGGCCGGTACGACATTCATCACGACGCTGCTCGGATAGGCGACCCGGCCACCCGGCACGTACAAGCCGACCCGTGAGACGGGCACCCACCGTTCGGTGACGCAATTGCCCGGGGCCACCTCGACACTCACATCGCGCGGCCGCACCGCCGCCGTCACCAGCCGAGTGCGGCGAATCGCCTCTTCCAGCGCAGCACGAACGGCCGGATCAAGTGCCTCGAGCGCTTCCTTGAGCTGGGCGGCGGATACCCGCAGGTGAGTCCCGTTCGCCTCGTGGTCAACGCCGTCGAAGCGCTTCGTTGCTCTGAGCACCGCAGCATCCCCGTGGGTGCGGACGTCGTCGCAGACCGGGCGGACCGCTTCGATGGCCGCCGCCACATCAAGATCAGCCCGCGGCAGGAGATCGCGTGGATCTCCCTTGCGGACGCGCAGGTCGAGACGGGTGAGCACCCATTCAGGGTAGCTAGCCGCAGCGTCCGGCGTGAGAAGGAGGCGAGCGCGGGACAGCGGGGTGCTCGTACGGTGATGCGGTGGAGGATGCGGTGGAGCTTTCGTGAGCGACGAAGCGGTCGAAGAGTCGATCCCGCTCTTCCCCTTGTCGGCGGTGCTCTTCCCCGGTGCGCCACTGCCTCTGCAGATCTTCGAGGAGCGCTACCGCGTCCTGGTCAACGATCTGCTCGCGTTGGAAGAGGACCAGCGCCGGTTCGGCGTCGTGGCGATTCAGACCGGCAGTGAGGCGGGCATGGCGCTCCCGCAGATGTTTCCGGTCGGGTGTGCTGCCATGACGCGGCGCATCGAGGTCCTGCCCGACGGCCGTAGCACGCTGATCGCGTTCGGTGGCGCTCGATTTCGACTGCTCGAGGTCGACACGGTCAGCAAGCCCTACCTCATCGGTCGGGTGCGTTGGCAGGACGAGCTGCTGGGCGAGACGGGCGTTGCCGAGGCCATCGTTCCAGTGGTACGCGACGCGCTGCGTAGCTACGCCGCCCTGCTCGCCGACCTCACCGGCGGCGAGGTCGAGGACGGACAGCTACCCAGCGAGCCCACCGAGCTCAGCTACCTGACCGCCGGCGCGCTCCTGCTGCCCCTGCGAGAGCGGCAGGCGCTACTCGAGATTGCCGACACGGCCAGTCGCCTGCGCACCGAAGTAAGCCTGCTGCGCCGTGAGCAACTCCTGATGTCCGAGCTACGGGCCGTCAACGCGCCGGAGCTCTTTCGGATCCGCCGCTCGATGAACTGACCGGTCGGTTTTCTGAGGCTGGTAGCGGGGTTCGCGTCGGCGCCATTGGCTGGTGGCGTTGGGGCGCCATGAGGCGGTGGCGCCGGCTGCTTGGGTCGGTAAATCTAAATGTTTTCCACAGGCTGCTTTTTAATGTGATTACGGTGTGTAGCGTCCGCCCAGTGACGAAACGAGCGGCTCTGGTCCTGGCTCTAGGCGTCACCGGATGTGGTGGCGCAGCCACTCAGGCCGCGACTCCGTCAGCAGCACCATCCGAATCCGCAGCTAGCTCCAGCCCTGAGGCACGCCCAGCTACCCCGAGTACGCGGGCGGCACCCCAGTCCACGCCTCCCCCGCGGCCGGCGAGTCCCGCGTCGGTCGCGCCGGCTCCACCGCGGCCTATGATTACGCTGCGTCACCCAGCGCTGACCGTTCCGCCGGTGCCCGCCGCGGCTACTGCCGCGCCTAAGAAGTCCGCCCGGGCACCTCGTCCGATCGGCCCTCCAGCAGTGGTCACGGCCTTGCGGCCGCCATACCCCGTCGGCGGGCTGGCGCCGTGGGCCTCGCTGCTTGCCGCCCGAAATCCGGCGACCATCGTGGCTACGCCGGTCGCCGCTGAACCGACCATGACGCCGAAGGCGACCGTCACACCGAAAGCGCCGGTGACGCCGAAAGCGATCGTGGCGGTGAAGGAGGCAGCGGCACCGCTCGTCGCCCTGAAGCCGGTGCTGGCGCCGAAGCCGCCGGCAAGGCAGAAAATCGTCCCGGCACCCAAGACCGAGCTCGCGCCCAGGCTTTCGGCGGAGTCGAAGCCGGTCGCGGAGCCGAAGCCGGTCGCGGAGCCGAAGCCGGTCCGTGTGGCTACGACGATCCCCGCGATCACGACACCCACCTCAGTGACGTCACCAGCTCCGGTCGTCCCGGCGAAGCGGAGCAAGCCCGTACCTCTGACCCAGCGAGTGGAGCAGGCGCTGGGTAAATGGAAGAAGCACGAGGTGACGACGGCGTCCCTACGTCCCTTGGCGGCCGAGGTCACGCACGCGAAGGCGAAGGCGACCGGCAGCACTCACACCAGGCTGCGCCGCCACCTCACGGCATTAGGTGAGCGTCTGCAGGCCGCGCTGACCCCCACCGCGATAGACCCTGCCGAGCAACCCACCGTCCCGCAAGCCGCCGCGAAACCCCAGACATCGACCCCAAAGACCAGCCCGAGAAAGGCCAGCAAGCAGCCCGCCCGACACGCGGCCGGCAAGGAGCCCGCCCGGGCGAAGCCCGCCTCGCACCGCGCTGCGGCCACCCACCGGCCGGCCACGAAAGCCAAGCATCGCAAGGTGGCTGTCCCCCACCCGAAGTCAGCGCGGAACTGACCAATAGCGATCCGGCTCCGGGGCATCGGGAAGTGCGGCGGGCGTGGGACGGGTGGTAGCGACCACGATGAGGAGGTAGGTGATCAGCGCCGCTACCGGATAGACAACGTGATACCCGTGGCTTCGCAGCGTGAAATCGACGATGTTGCTGACATTGCTACGAATGTTTTCCGGTAGCTGATCGAGCACCCGGCTGCTCTCGCGCAGGTGGCCGATCTGGGCCGCCAGCAAGGAGCCGCCCACCCCACCGATGCCCAACGCCAGGGGCAGCAACCAGCTGCCCCTGCGGCAACGCCACCCGACGACGGCGCCGGCCACGACTCCGAAGATCAACGCGAGCAGGGCGAAATGGACGTCGATACCCGCCTGGGTGTCAAACGCCGCCTCGCTTCCGCCCAGCACCGCTTTGACGTCGAGCTTGGGACTTGTCGCTGCCCAGAGCAGGCCGAGCGGCACCCCGGCGACGACGAGACTGACTGCCACCACAAGCGCCGTCAGGGCGTCGCGGGAGGTCGGCCGGTCGGGTGTGAAGCGCCGAGAAGTCGGGGGCGACGGCGGAACTCCGAAACCGGTCGGGGCCACGGCGTCATTGTCGTTGCTGGGATTGGCGCTGCCGGGCAGTTCGCTCATCGGCGAGCCGTTCGTCGCAGCGCCCAGCCGCCGGCGAGGAGGCTGACGACGGCGACCAGCAGGCAGAGCGACAGATCGAACCCGA
Organism: uncultured Actinomycetota bacterium; assembly: GCA_963737695.1. Classification (GTDB taxonomy): domain Bacteria; phylum Actinomycetota; class Actinomycetes; order Frankiales; family Frankiaceae; genus DATAZK01. The sequence continues at coordinate 688,890 of CAVTTQ010000004.1, read as the reverse complement.
CCCCGCCCCAGGGCACGTCGTGGCGAAATCCTTTGGCCAGTACGTCGGCGCCGTAGGTGCCGGGGAGGACGTCCCTGACTACCTGCAGCGGCTCGGGCAGCCGCGAAGCCGGGATGATGTCCAGGAAAAGGATGGCGCTCATGCCGAGCTGGCCCGCGACCGTCGCGAGCTCAGGCCGGGGGGCAAGGAGCCCGAGCAGGGCGCCCAGGCCGGCGAGAGCCGCCCCGGTCAGCACGATGACGGGTATCAAAAGCCAGAGCCGGCCCATCGGAAGGTCGTAGACCAGTGCTCCGGTCACGGCTGTGACGATGGTTCCCGGGATGGCGAAGGTCGCGTAGGAAGCGGCCGTACCGATAACGACGGAGCCCGCCGGGATCGGGAGCGTGAGGTAGTAGTCCAGCGCCCCTGACGCCCGCATCGCTCCCAACCGCTGGGCGAGCAGGTTCAGCGCCACGAACGCGATGACCAGAACCGTGGCGCCTGCGACGACCTGCTGGCCGGTCACCTCGCTGTGACGGTCGACAACTCCCCGCAGGAGCAGGAGCAGTCCGATCGACTGAAACGCCGCGACGAACAGCAACGGGATCCGGGCTACCCGGCCCCGCGCAAGCTGCTGGCGGAAAACGGTCGAGGTGGCTGCCCACGACGACGGCCGAACCGGTGCGGATTCCCGTACTTCATCGGGCGCCGGCGCGACCCGACGGTCAGCAGACGCGGCGCGGCGGGCACCCGAACTGGTGGCGCCAGGAAGCAACTCCGTCACGCCCGCTCCAGATCACGGGAGCGGCCACCCAGGGCCAGATAGACGTCTTCGAGGGTTGCGGGGGCCAGCGTGAAGTCGTCCAGGGCGGCGAATGCCGGGCCTGAGGTGAGCCCACCGAGCGCCTCACGGGCTTCGCCGACCGGCAGATGAATGCTCCACCGCTTGCCGGTGATGGTGGCGCGCGGCGCCAGGGAGGCGACGAAAGGATCAGACGCGGGCGGTGTTTCACGCCAGACCAGGTCAAGCCGAACTTCGTCACTGACCTGCGCTTTCAGCCGCCCAGGCGTGTCGCAGGCGATCACGCGTCCGGCTTCGAGCACGGCAACCCGATCGAGCACCGACTCTGCTTCGATCACGTTGTGAGTGACCAGCACGACCGTCACGCCCGAATGGCTGCGTCGCCTTTCGAGCGCGGACCAGACAGCCCGGCGGGCCTGCGGATCGAGGCCGGTGGTGGGCTCGTCCAGAACGAGAATTGGCCGAAATCCCGCGAGCGCTGTCCCGAACGCGGCAAGCCTGCGCTGGCCACCGGACAACTTGCCGATGACCCGCCCGGCCAGCGGACCGAGTCCGAGCTCGTCGAGGATCTCGTCGCGTTCTGCCCGCGCCGCCCCGGCACGTAGGCCACGAAGGCGCCCGGTCGTCTCGATCGCCAGGGCCACGGTCATGTCACCGAGTGCGGCCTCGTCCTGGGGCAGGTAGCTGACCAGGCTGGACACCCTGCCCTCGGGCGGCGAGCCAAGCAACCGGATCCCTCCGGAATCGGGGCGCAGCAGGCCTACCAGCTGGCGAACCAGAGTGGTCTTGCCGGCCCCGTTAGGGCCCAGTAGCCCGAAGACGTCGCCGGCAGCGATATCGAGGTCGATGTGATCATTGGCCAGCACGGTCTCGGCGCCGGCTTGGTGGGTGCGGACCAGATCGCGCACTTCGTACGCAAGGGGCGAGTCCACGCTGACAGTGTCGCAGCTGATGCTGGGCACCGCCCTGTCGTCCAAACCAGGTTCAAACGAGCTCAAACGAGGCTGCTGGTCCACACCACGATGTCGAGCACGCGCAGCGAGGTGATCGGCGGTCCGTCTTCAGGCACCAGCCGGGCGAGCGCCGCGAACTCGTCGGCATTGTCACGAAGGTCTTGACGCATCGCCCGTACCAGCAGCCCCATGTATTGGCGGACGGTCCGGCCGTTCTTCGGCGCCGGCGGCACGCAGGTCTCGTGCTGGTAGAACATCTGGACCTTGCTGTCGAACAGCGGCACCAGGCCGGGCCGCTTGCGGTGCAGCACCTTCGCCAGCAAGGAACCGCGAACGTCGCGATCCAGCGCGCTCGGGTCATCCAACGGGTCATACAGCGCGGCGACGAGATCGCAGGTCTCGTCGTCGGCCTCGACCAGGTCGAACGGCGGGAGTGCATCGAGACCGCGCTGCAGCAGCGGCAGCAAAGCCGTCAGCGTGTGCATGCGGTCGAGATCGACGTTGACTCCCAGCAGCGTGGGAGCGAGCAGGTCGCCCGTGCAGAGGCTGGCCGGATCGTCGTTGGTGACGAGTCCGTCGTAATAGGGGTAGGCGTAGCGCAGCCCGCGGCGGCCCGGGCTCACGTAAGTGCGGACCAGGCCCTCGGCGTCGAGTACCTCTTTGGTTCCCATAGCCAGGCGCATGGTCGTCAGCCTTTCATCCGCGGCAGTCCTGCAACGACCCAAGCGGTAAGGGCGAGAACAATCACAGGACCTACCCCGAGACGCAGCCGGCGCCCAGCAGCTCTTTGAGATCCGCGACCAGACTGGTCGAGACGCTGACCCGCAGCCCGTCATCGAGGCGCAGGGTCGTCACCCGGGCGGCGCCCAGCAGCTGCAAGCGGACCTCGGTGGTGCCCGGGTGGGTCGACAGCACGCCCTTGAGGCGCGTCACCAGATCCGGAACGCAGCGGGCAGCTTGCAGCGACACCGTCAGCGGACCCCGCGGGCCCTGGCTGAGATCAGGAACCGCAAGCTCCATCGCGATCAGCCGCGGCATGTCTTCCCGCTTGTCGACGCGGGCTTTGATCAGCACGACCTCGTCTTCAATCAGCTGGTGAGAGACCTGGGCGTATGTCTGGGGGAAGACCAGTGTCTCGACACCTCCATCGAGGTCTTCGAGCTGGATAACCGCCCACGGGCTACCCGTCTTGGTGACCTTGCGGGTGATGCTGGCGACGATTCCGCCGACGGTGACGATCTGCCCGTCATCGCAGGATTCGGCCAGATCTGCCACGGTCGCGTCGGATTGGGCCGCCAGGATGTGCTCGACCCCGAGTAACGGATGATCACTGACGTAGAGGCCGAGCATCTCGCGCTCATGGGCCAGCAGCAGCTTTTTGTCCCACTCGCCGCTCGGGATGATCGTGGCGAGCGCCGCGTCAGCGTCGGGTGCGCCGGGATCGGCCTCGTCGCCGCCCAGTCCTCCGAACAGCGAGAACTGACCGGCTGCCTCAGCCCGCTTGACCTCGAGACAGACGTCGATCACTTCCGCGTGAATCTGCACCAGGCCCCGCCGTGGGTGACCGAGCGAGTCGAACGACCCGGCCTTGATGAGCGACTCCACGGTGCGCTTGTTGCAGGCGACCGGCTCGACCTTGCGCAGGAAGTCGGCGAAGTCAGCGAACCGGCCTTTGGCCTTCCGCGTACGCACGAGTGAATCGACGACGTTAGCCCCGACGTTACGAATCGCGCCCAGCCCGAAGCGGATGTCGGTGCCCCGCGGGGTGAAATCGCGATCGGAATCGTTGACGTCAGGGGGCAGCACCTTGAGCCCCATCCGCCGGCATTCCTGCAGGTAGATCGCGGACTTGTCCTTGTCGTCGCGGACGCTGGTCAGCAACGCCGCCATGTATTCGGCGGGATACCGCGCTTTGAGGAACGCGGTCCAGTACGACACCAATCCATAGCCTGCGCTGTGAGCCTTGTTGAACGCGTAGTCCGAGAACGGGACGAGGATGTCCCAGAGGGTCTTGATCGCCGCGTTGCTGTAGCCGCGCGCCTTCATGCCGTCGCTGAAGGGGACATATTCCTTGTCGAGGATTTCGCGCTTCTTCTTGCCCATCGCGCGGCGCAGCAGATCGGCGGCGCCGAGCGTGTAGCCGGCGACCCGCTGCGCGATCGCCATGACCTGCTCCTGATAGACGATCAGGCCGTAAGTCTCATCCAGGATCTCCGACAGCGCCTCGGCAAGCTCGGGATGAATGGGCTCGATCGGCTTCCGGCCGTTCTTGCGGTCGGCGTAATCGTTGTGGGCGTTAGCTCCCATCGGACCTGGACGGTAGAGCGCGATGACGGCCGAGATGTCATCGAACGAGGTCGGCTTCATCGACCGCAGCAGCGAACGCATCGGACCGCCGTCGAGCTGGAAGACGCCCAGTGTGTCGCCGCGCCCGAGCAGCGCATAGGCCTCGGGATCGTCGAGGGTGAGCTCCTCGAGGACCACCGTCTCGCCGCGATTGGACTCGATGTGGGCCAGGCAGTCATCCAGCACCGTGAGGTTACGAAGACCGAGGAAGTCCATCTTGAGCAGGCCCAGGCTCTCGACCGCGCCCATGTCGAACTGGGTGATGATCGCCCCGTCAGCGTCACGTCGCCAGACCGGCACGTGGTCTTGCAGCGGGTCGCGGCACATGACGACGCCGGCGGCATGCACCCCGACCTGGCGGCGCAGCCCTTCGATACCCCGTGCGGTCTCGAGCACCTTGGCCACATCAGGCTCGGAAGAGGCCATTGCCCGCAGCTCGCCGGCCTCCCCGTAGCGCTTGGAGGCTGGGTCGAAGCAGTCGGACAGGTTCATCTCGCGACCCATGACCGCGGCCGGGAATGCCTTCGTGATCCGGTCGCCCATGGCGTACGGGTAGCCGAGCACCCGCGACGAGTCCTTGATCGCAGCCTTGGCTTTGATCGTGCCGTACGTGATGATCTGCGCGACCTTGTCATCGCCGTAGCGCTCGGTGGCGTAGCGAATCATGTCAGTGCGCCGACGCTCGTCGAAGTCCATGTCGATGTCAGGCATGGACACCCGGTCGGGGTTGAGGAAGCGCTCGAAGATCAGCCCGTATTTGATCGGGTCGAGCTCGGTGATGCCCAGCACGTAAGCGACCATGCAACCGGCCGCACTGCCCCGGCCCGGGCCCACCCGGATGCCGGCCGACTTGGCGTATTTGACCAGGTCGGCGACGACGAGGAAGTAGGCCGGGAAGCCCATCTGCAGGATGACGCCGACCTCGTAATCAACCTGCGCCTGCACCTTTTCATCAGGTGCACCCTTGTAGCGCCACGCAACCCCGGCCGCCACCTCCTTGCGAAACCAGCTCTCCTCGGTCTCCCCTTCGGGGCAGGGAAACTGTGGCAGCAGCGACTTCGCGGCGAACGACGGCGGAACGATCCGCTCGGCGATGACCAACGTGTTGTCGCAGGCCTCCGGAAGCTCGGCGAACGTGGCCCGCATCTCGGCCGGCGACTTCAGGTAGAACTCGTCGGCCTCGAACTTGAAACGCGTGGGGTCGGCGAGGGTCGACCCGGTCTGCACGCACAGCAACACCTCATGGGCCGTGCTGTCAGCCTGGTTGGTGTAGTGCAGATCGTTGGTGGCGACAAGCGGGAGGTCGAGCTCCTTGGCGATCTTCACCAACTGGGGGAAGGTGCGCTTTTCGATATCGATGCCGTGCTGCATCAGCTCGACGTAGAAATTGCCCCGGCCGAAGATCTCGGCGTATTCACCGGCGGTCGCCTTCGCGAGCTCGTAATCGCCGCGCTCGAGCGCCTGGCTGACCTCGCCGCCCGGGCAGCCCGTGGTGCCGATGATGCCGCCGGCAAAGCGCGACAGGAGCTCCCGGTCCATTCGCGGCTTGTAGTAGTAGCCCTCCAGGCTCGCCAGGCTCGACAGCTTGATGAGGTTGGAATAGCCCGCGGGGTCGGCGGCCCACAGCGTCATGTGGCTGTATTTGTCAGTCTTGGCGCTGCCGCCATCGGGCAATCGCTTGTCAAAGCGTGAACCCGGCGCGATATAGGCCTCGGTGCCGATGATCGGCTTGATCCCAGCCTTGACGGCCTGGCCGGCGAAGTCGAAAGCGCCGTAGAGATTGCCGTGGTCGGTCATCGCAAGCGCGGGCATGCCCTGCTGCTCACAGCCCTGGAAAAGGTCTTTGAGTCGGGCCGCCCCATCGAGCATCGAATACTCGGTGTGGACGTGGAGATGGACGAACGAATCGTCCCGCGAAACCCTCGCGGGCACCTCGCTCGTCATACCGCTGCCCACCCCTTCTCCCGCTTCGCCGCGCGTCAGCGCAAGGTTCAGGTTTAGCACCTGTCGACGACAAAAAACGGCGCGGGCGGCGTGCCTTCAGGTGAGTGGGCGTGTCGAATTCTGGGCGCCGACGCCGGTAAGGGGCAGACGTAGGTCACTGGTCTAGGGCAGCATGATTCCAGTGCGACTTCTGACCCCCGCTCCCTACGAGCTGACGTACGACGACGTCTTCCTGCTGCCCCACCGATCGGGCATCACCTCCCGCTTGGAAGTCGACACCAGCACGGTCGACGGCACCGGCACCACCATCCCCGTGGTGGTCGCGAACATGACCTCCGTCGCGGGCCGTCGGATGGCCGAAACGGTCGCCCGCCGGGGCGCGATCGCCGTGATTCCGCAGGACATTCCTATCGACGTGGTCGCCGATGTCGTCAGTTACGTCAAAAGCCGCCACGTCCTCTACGACACTCCCATCACCCTCTCGCGGGTCGACACCGTCGGCGAGGCCCTCGGCCTGCTACCCAAACGCGCGCACGGCGCGGTGGTCGTCGTCGAGGACGGCCGGCCGGTGGGAATCGTGACCGAGGCGGATTGCCTGGCCGTCGACCGCTTCACCCAGCTGCGCGAGGTCATGTCACGCGATTTGCTCACCCTGCCTGACAGCGTCGACCCGAGAGCCGCGTTCGACCGGCTCCAGGACGGCCGTCACCGGGTGGCGCCTGTCGTCGGCGCAGATGGTCGCCTGGTCGGCATCCTCACCCGCAAGGCGGCGCTGCGATCTGCCTTGTATGCGCCCGCATTCGACGAAGGCGGCCGGCTGCGGGTCGCGGCGGCCATGGGGGTCAGTGGGAATGTCGCGACTCGAGCGAAGGGCTTGCTCGAGGCCGGGGTCGACGTGCTCGTACTCGATACCGCCCATGGCCATCAGGAACGCATGATCGATGGTCTGCGGACCGTTCAGGGGTTGGATCCGGGTGTGCCCGTCGTCGCCGGCAATGTCGTGACCGCTGCCGGCGTGCGCGATCTGGCGGACGCAGGCGCCGACATTCTCAAGGTCGGCGTCGGGCCGGGCGCGATGTGCACCACGAGGATGATGACCGGCGTCGGCAGACCACAGTTCTCCGCCGTCGTGGAGTGTGCCGAGGAAGCCCGCCGGCTCGGCCGCCACGTATGGGCCGACGGCGGCGTACGCCATCCGCGAGACGTCGCGCTGGCAATGGCAGCGGGCGCGTCCAACGTCATGATCGGCTCGTGGCTCGCCGGCACTCACGAATCCCCCGGCGACGTCCTGCGCGCTGCGGACGGCCGGCTCTACAAGGAGAATTACGGCATGGCCTCGGCCCGGGCCGTCAAGGTGCGAAGCGCCGACGACACCCCCTTCGAGCGGGCCCGCAAGAGCCTGTTCGAGGAGGGCATCTCCACCGGGCGGATGTATCTCGACCCGGTCCATCCGGGAGTCGAGGACCTGCTCGACACCATCGTCGCCGGACTACGCAGCGCCTGTACCTACGCCGGCGCGCGCACCCTCGAACAGCTCCACGAGCAGGCTCTCGTGGGGGTCCAGGGCTCCGCCGGCTACGCCGAAGGCCGGCCACTGCACGACAGCTGGTAGCCCCGCCCCCTGGGTCTCGCTCAACGGTAGGTAACGGTTGCTCGGCGGCCAAAAATCAACGACTAGCTACCGCTTGCCCACTAGCTGACGTATCCCATCGCCCGCGGGTCATGCGTGGAGACGATGTCTTTGCCCAGCGGCGCGATGGCGACGAATGCGAGCTTGAAATTGGCGATGCCGAACGGGATCCCGATGATGGTGATGCACAGCGCGATGCCGGAAACGATATGGCCGATGGCGAGCCAGAGGCCGGCCAGGATGAACCAGATGACGTTGCCGATCGTCGAGGCGGTGCCGGCACCCGGGCGCCGGACGACAGTGCGACCGAAGGGCCAAAGTACGTAGGCCGCCAGCCGGAATGATGCGATCCCGAACGGGATGGTGATGATCAGGATGCACATCACGATTCCGGCTGCCACATAGCCCAGGAAGAGCCAGAAGCCCGACAGGATCAGCCAGAGCACGTTCAGGATGGTTCGCATGTGTCCGCCTGTCCTACGAATTCGATCTCGACCGTCTGAGACTTGTCATGCAGCTCGCGGGTTGATCCACTTCGTTGATACCCGAGGCGCTCGTACATCTGGTGGGAATCCAGGAATCGGCTGTCGCTCCAAGCGGTGACGTTCACCCGGCCGCCCACGCGGCGCTCGATGAAGTGCACCAGCCGCGATCCCCAGCCCTGCCGCCGGCTTCGGGCGCTGACATACAGCGACTTCAATTCGACGGCGCCGGGCGGGCGGGATCGGGGCGCCAACCCGCGCAGCCCAGCAACCCCTGCCCACCGGGAAGGTCGACGACCCAGAGCTCACCTGCTGCTTCGTAGCGGGTGGCCGGCGCCCGGATCCAGGGCTCCTCCCCGTCGACGTCGAACACGATGCTGGGGTATTCCGCCCACACGCCGCCGATCAGTGCCTCGATCGCCGCCGCGTCCTCGTTGCGCACCGGACGAAGGCCCGGCAGCAGGTCCTTGCGCATGGTCAGGTGCGGAATGCCGGCTTCCACATAGGAATCACCTACGGCGCAATAGCCGAGTCGCTCGTAGAAGCCGATCACCGGCTGCTGGGCGTGCAACTCGACGGTGGGCAGTCCCTGATCACCCGCCCACCGTTCGACTGCTGACATCACCAGCGTTCCCAAGCCCTGCCCGCGCAGCGCCTGGTCGATCGCAACCCGTCCCACCACTGCGGTGTCGGCGGTGTCGAAGATCCGCGCCGTGCCGATGACGTCGCCACCGCGCTCCAAGACCACCTGTGCCGCCTGCTCGTCGCGTCCGTCGGCTTCCAGCGCGGCGTCCACTCCCTGCTCCTTGACGAAAACGCGCGTGCGCAGCTCCGCCGCGGCGGCAAGCAGCGCCGGATCGTCGGTGACGCGGGCGCCGCTCACGACTCGTCCTCGAGGATCACCAGCGCCGCTGCGAGATCAGCCGGGTCGGGGCTGGAGAACGTGACGGGACGTCCTTCGGTGGGATGGGCGAAGGACAGTTGCGCGGCATGTAGCCACTGGCGGTGCAGCCCCAGCCGCGCGGCAAGTGTGGGGTCGGCGCCATAAGCGAGGTCGCCCACGCAGGGATGGCGGACCGCGGCCATGTGCACCCGAATCTGATGGGTGCGTCCCGTCTCCAGCCGGATGTCGAGCAGGCTGGCGGCCCGAAACGCCTCCAGCGTCTCGTAATGGGTGACGCTCGGACGGCCGTCAGCGACCACGGCGAACTTGTAGTCGGCGCCGGGATGACGCCCGATCGGCGCGTCGATGGTGCCCCGCGAGGGATCGGGATGGCCCTGCACGAGAGCCCGGTAGCGCTTGTCGACGGTCCGCTCGCGAAAGGCGTCTTTGAGCCGTGAGTACGCGATCTCGCTCTTGGCCACGACCATCAGACCTGAGGTTCCGACGTCGAGCCGGTGGACGATCCCCTGCCGTTCGGCGGCGCCGCTGGTGGAGATCCGCCGACCCATGGCCAGCAGTCCGTCGACGACCGTCGGACCCGTCCAGCCGGGGCTCGGATGGGCAGCGACACCGACCGGCTTGTCGACCACCAGCAGATCGGCGTCCTCGTACACGATCCGAAGTCCGGCCACCGGCTCAGGCGCGGGACGGTCAGCGGGATCCTGCGCGCCGGGTGCGTCCGGCAGCCGGACATCGAGCGTGGAACCGGCGCTGACCCGGGCCGACTTGCTGGCGGTCCGGCCGTCCAGGCTCGCATCGCCGGACTCCACCAGGTTCGCGGCGGCGCTGCGCGAAAGCCCGAAAATGCGGGCGACGGCAGCGTCGAGCCTCATGCCGTCCAGCCCTTCGGGGACGGCCAGCGAACGCTCCGCAGCCATCACGCCAGCGTACGGGGGTCAGTCGGGCAGGCCGTCGACCACGCGGTCGGCCAGTAGCGGCTGCGCCCGATCCCAGCTGGCGCCCGTGGCCGCATCCAACCGTTTGCGGGCCATCGCCGAGAGCACTTCAAGGGCGACCCGGTTCGCCAACGCCGCGGTGATGTCGGCGCTGTCGTAAGGCGGTGAGACCTCGACGATGTCGATGCCGACGAGGGGAAGCTCGTACGCCAGGCGCCGGACGGCGTCGAGCAACTCGCGGGCCGTGAGACCACCGGGCTCCGGAGTCCCGGTGCCAGGGGCATGGCCGGGATCGCACACGTCGATGTCGACCGACAGGAAGACCCCGTCACAGTCATCGGTGGCAATGGCTGACGCTTCGGTAAGACAATCCGCGAGACCGCGCTCGACGATCTCGGTCATTTCGTACGAGCGCATCCCCTGCCGGGCCATCCACTCGAGGGTTTCCGGGCCAGGCCAGTAACCGCGCAGGCCCACTTGCAGGAAGCGGTCGCCGCGCAGTGCGCCGGACTCGATGAGGCGTCGCATCGGCTGACCGTGCCCCCACAGGGAGCCGAACTCGATGTCGCCGGTGTCTGCGTGGGCATCGAAATGGATCATCGAGACCCGCCCGTGACCCAGCACGTTCGCCACTCCCGTCGCATCGGGGAGCGCGATCGAGTGGTCACCACCAAGGACCAATGGGACGGCCCCGCTGGCGGTGACGGTCTGGACGGCCACCTCGAGCGCGTGCAACGCCGTCTCGATGTCGCCGGAGAACATCTCGACATCACCGGCGTCGACTACCCGCAGGTCACGAAGTCCGTCGGTACGCAGCGCGAGCGAGGGGCGCGAACCGTCGTGCGGCAGATAGTCCGTCATCCGGATGGCCATCGGGCCGAAACGGGTGCCCGGACGGTGGGAGGTGCCGCCGTCGAAGGGAGCCCCTAAAATCACCACGTCCGCGCCGGCGAAGCTGGCCGGCTCGTCCAGTGAGGCCCGCTCGACACCGAGAAACGTGATGTCCGGCCCGTACTGCGGGCCGTAACGGGTCAAGCCTTCTCAGCGCCGCCGGCGGCGCCGTCCCGTGTCCCGTCCAGCCGTATCCCCCGCATCGAAAGCACGACCGCGAGCAGCCCACCGACGACGATCGCCGAGTCCGCCACGTTGAAGACCGGCCAGTGGTGCAGGTGGATCCAGTCGATGACATGTCCCCGCAGCGGTCCGGGGGCGCGAAAGAGCCGATCGCCGAGATTGCCGAGAGCGCCTCCCAGCAGCAATCCCAGGGACCACGCCCAGCCGGTTGAGGCCAGCTTGCGGGCGGCCCGAGCGATGAAGAAGACCACAGCGACGGCCACCACCGTGAAGATGATGGTGGCCCCTGCCGCGAAGCCGAAGGCGGCGCCTGCGTTACGGGTCAGCTCGAGGTCGAGCACCGAGGGGATCACGTCGACCGGCCCCCGGTTGGAGAGCTGGGCCACCACGATCTGCTTGCTGATGATGTCAGCGATCAGCACGACTCCGGCGACGGCGAGCAGGAGCGGCAGGCGCCGGCGGGGGGCGGCTGAAGCAGGCAGGTCAGGCGCCTGGGTGGCCTCGGCTGCCTCCGAGGGCAGGCCCTCGCCTTTTGGACCCGTCACCGCCACGACCGCAGTCTAGGGGCGCGGGGGCTGATTCGACCTCGGGCACGTCCGGCGCCAAGGGCCGGCTGGCGCCCTGACGCCATCAAACTGTGGCGCCGGACCGGATAGGGTTGAACCTTGAATCCGGTCAGCCGGACCCGGGCGCCAAGGAGGCTGGTACCGCGAGGCCGCAGCATCCGGGCCTCGTCCCTTCGCCGGACGTTCGACGAAGGAGACCAGTGACATGACCGCATCGGTGAGCAAGTCCCCGTTCCGACCGTTGGCCGGCGGCTCGCCCGATCTCCCCTCCCTGGAGCAGCAGGTGCTGGCCCGGTGGAAGAGCACTAACGTGTTCGACCGCTCGATGGAAGCCACAGCTGACGGTCCTCGTTGGGTGTTCTACGAGGGTCCGCCCACCGCCAACGGCAAGCCGGGCGCCCACCACGTCGAGGCCCGCGTCTTCAAAGACCTCTTTCCCCGCTTCAAGACCATGAAGGGCTTCAGCGTTCCGCGCCGCGCGGGGTGGGACTGCCATGGCCTTCCCGTGGAATTGGCCATCGAGAAGGAGCTGGGCTTTTCCGGAAAGCCCGACATCGAGGCGTACGGGGTCGCCGCGTTCAACGCCAAATGCCGTGAATCGGTGCTGCGTCACGTGGATGAATTCGAGCGGCTCACCGAGCGGATGGGCTACTGGACCGACATGGCCGGCGCTTACCGCACGATGGACACCAGCTACATCGAGTCCGTCTGGTGGAGCCTGAAGATGATCTGGGACCAGGGGCTACTGACCCAGGACTTCCGGGTCGCCCCCTACTGCCCGCGGTGCCAGACGACGCTGTCCGATCACGAGGTGGCACTGGGCTACACCGACCTGGTGGATCCCAGCGTCTATGTGCGCTTTCCCGTCATCGGCAAGGACTATGACCTGCTGGTCTGGACCACGACGCCGTGGACCCTCGTGTCCAACACCGCGGTGGCCGTCCATCCCGAGGTCGATTACGCGGTCGTAGATGTCCCCGGCGAGCGACCGGTGCTCGTCGCCGTCCCGCTGATCGAAAGTGCGGTCGGACCGGATTCGAAGGTGCTGGAGACCATCCCGGGAGCACAACTGGAAGGACTCGCCTACCAGCGCCCGCTAGACCTCGTCCCCGCCTCAGAGTTCGGTGTCGGCGCGCATCACGTCGTGCTGGCCGATTACGTGACCGTCGACGATGGCACCGGTCTGGTGCACCAGGCGCCCGCCTTCGGCGCCGAAGACCTTGAGGTTGCGCGCCGCTACGGCCTCGAACTGGTCAACCCGGTGCGCAGCGATGGCACCTTCTCCCCCGAGGTGCCGCTGGTCGGCGGTCAGTTCTTCAAGAAGGCCGACGAACTGCTGGTCGACGAATTGCGGCGCAGGGGCGTGCTGTGGCGCTTCGAACCGTACGAGCACAGCTACCCGCTCTGCTGGCGTTGCGATACGACCCTGCTCTACTACGCGCTCCCCTCCTGGTACATCCGCACGACCGCGATCAAGGACCGTCTCCTGGAGGAGAACGAGGCGACCCGCTGGTATCCCCCGCGGATCAAGAACGGTCGCTACGGGGAATGGCTGCGGGGCAACGTCGACTGGGCGCTTTCACGTAACCGGTACTGGGGCACGCCGCTGCCGATCTGGATCTGCGAACAGGACGACTCGCACCGGGTGTGTGTGGGCTCACTGGCCGAGCTGGGCGCGCTGGCCGGCGACGACCTTTCGGCGCTGGACCCCCACCGGCCTTACGTCGACGATGTCGTGCTGGCCTGCACCGCCGAAGGTTGCCCGGGCAGTCTGCACCGCGTGCCCGAGGTGATCGACGTCTGGTATGACTCCGGCGCGATGCCGTTCGCCCAATGGGGCGCGCCGCACCGCAACGAGGCGGAATTTGAGGCCAGCTACCCGGCGCAGTACATCTGCGAAGCGATCGACCAGACCCGCGGCTGGTTCTACACGCTGATGGCGATCGGCACCCTGGTCTTCGACAAGTCCTCGTACGAGACGGTGCTGTGTCTCGGGCTCCTGCTTGACGGCGACGGCCGCAAGATGAGCAAGCACCTCGGCAACGTCCTGGACCCGTTCGAGCTCTTCGACCGCCACGGCGCCGACGCAGTCCGCTGGCTGATGCTGGCCGGAGGTTCGCCCTGGATGGATCGGCGGGTCGGTCACGAAAACGTTGAAGAGGTCGTCCGCAAAGTGCTGCTGACGTACTACAACACCGCCTCGTTCTTTCTGCTGTACGCCAGTACGAGCGACTGGTCGCCCGCCGCAGTGGGCTCAGCGGAGTCCGAAGGGCCGGTCGAGCACGTGCTCGACCGCTGGGCCCGTAGCGAACTGGCCCTCACGGTCAATGAGGTCACAGCAGCGCTTGAGGACTTCGACTCGGCGAGGGCGGGCAAGCGGATCGCGGGTTTCCTTGACGACCTGTCCAACTGGTACGTGCGCCGTTCCCGCCGTCGCTTCTGGGCCGGAGACCCGCAGGCGCTGGAGACGCTGCACCTGTGCCTGGCGACCGTCACGAAGCTGATGGCGCCCCTGACACCCTTCCTGACCGACTGGCTCTGGCCGCAGTTGAAGGTCGCCGGCGCGGCGGACTCGGTGCATCTGGAGAGTTGGCCCGAGTCCGACGCCGGTCAGGTCGACGCCGGGCTGTCTGCCCAGGTCTCGCTGGTACGCAGGCTGGTCGAGCTCGGACGGGCCGCCCGCGCGGGAGCGAAGGCCAAGACCCGCCAACCATTGGCACGCGCGGCCGTCCCCGCCACCCTGCTGGCTCAATTGTCCGGCGAGCTGCGACAAGAGATTGCCGACGAGCTGAACGTCCTCGTGGTCGAGCCCCTCGACGGCGAGCTCGTCGACATCATCGTCAAGCCGAATTTCCGTGCCCTGGGCAAGCGCTTCGGCCCTCGTACGAAGGCGGTCGCTGCCGCCGTGGCCGCGGCCGGCAACCCGGTCGATGGCCGACTCGTCGTCACGGTTGACGGCGAGCGGATCGAGATCTCCGCGGACGAGCTCATCGTCACCGAGACCCCCCGGGCGGGGTGGGCCGTCGTCAGCGAGTCGGGCGCGTCCGTCGCCCTGGACCTCACCCTGACCGACGAGCTGAAGCGGGCCGGACTCGCACGCGATGTGGTGCGGCGGATTCAAGAAGCCCGCAAGCAATCCGGGTTGGACGTCAGCGATCGAATCGAGCTCTGGTGGCAGGCGGACAGCCCCGAGCTCGCCGATGCGATCGCCGAGCACTCCGGTCTGATCGGCGCCGAGGTGCTCGCGCCGAGCTTCGCCCAGGGTCACCCGAAGGTTGCCGTGGCCGAGCACCGCGACGACGAGCTCGGACTGACGTTCTGGCTAAGACTGGCCGGGGGCTAGCGCCCGGTCGGGTCGGCAAAGGTCACACGCAGTAAAGCCCAGCTCACGAGCCTCGGTGACCATCAGCGGTTCCGCCAGCTCATCGCCGGACAGCTGTTCGCAGCCGGCCAGGTGGTAGCGCGGACGACCCGAAACGACCAATACCCCACTTGGCGGGCCGGCTGGGGCGGTCGCGGCCGGATGCCGAAAGACGCCGACGATCAGCACCACCGAGGCAAGGATCGAGAGCCCAATGGCCGCGTAAACCAGCGAGATGCTGGACACGATTCCAGCGATCAGCAGGCCCGCGGCGACCAGGACCAGCAGCCCGCTGACGAGTATCAAGAGACGGTCAAGGGACCCGGATCAAGAGATGGGTCCGTAGCCACCGCTGCGTAGCCCGTCGTCGCCGCCCGTGTCGAAGGCATGGCTGGTGTAGCTGCTGTGGCCCTCGGGATCGCGCGGTCCACCGATGAAGGGATCCACGTCCGGCCGGCTCGTGCCGCTGTCGGGAGACCAGACTGCACCAAAGCCAGGAGGGTCGAGCAGCCCGCTTGCCGACGAGGCCTCGACCGGGTCGGCGCCGCCGGATTCGGGCGCCGACGCGCCGTCGTACGAACCGCTCTCGGGTGCTCCAGCGATGTGACCATCGCCGTTGTGAGACCCGTGCTCTCCACCGTCGTGGGACTCGGCAAAGACGGGCGGGGCAGGTTCGCCCGCGTCAGCGACGTCGAGCACGTGCGCCTTGCTCATTTCGACGGCGGGCGGAGCCAGGCTCTCGCCATCGAGCTCGGTCAGCTGCATCGCAAGATAAGCCCGAAGCCGCTGGCGGTATTCGCGCTCGAAGGTCTGCAGCTGCTCGACCTGAGTCTCGAGGGAGGCCTTGCTGCGCTCCATGAGGCCGATCTCTTCGGCTGCCCGGGCGCGAGCTTCCGCGAGCACGCGCTCGGCCTCGATCCTGGCGGCTCCGCGGGTGCGGTCGGCATCGCTCTGAGCCTCGCTGATTGCGGCGTCAGCAGTCTGCTGAGCGAGAACGAGCATGCGGGTCACTTGCTGCTCGACCGGCTCGCTGGGGGCCGGAGCCGGCTCCGGTGCCGCCGCAGCGATGGGTTCGGCAGCGATGGGCCAGCGGCGGGGGCCGGCTCAGCGACGGCGACCGGCTGGGGCTGTCGCGGCGGCTCGGTGCAGCTGGGTCTTCGACGGGATCACCCTCGGGGACGGCGCGGCCGGCGAGCTTGAGCTCGGCTCGAAGGCGCTCGTTCTCGGTGTTCAGCCGGGTGAGTTCGGCCTCTACGGAATCGAGGAAGGCGTCAACCTCGTTTTCGTCGTACCCGCGGCGCATGCGGGTCGGACCGAACACCTTGCTGGCCACCTCTTGAGGTGTCAGCGGCATGGCATCTCCTGTCGACGTCATGGATCTGACTACCCGACCTGTCGGCCGATCAGGCGGCAGCTACAGCCGGCCCGCGTATTGAATCGCGATCTGAACAAGGATGAGTAGAAGGATAAAGGCAAGATCGAGTGCAAAGCCACCTATGCGCAGCGGTGGGATCAGCCGGCGCAGCAAACGCAGCGGCGGATCCGTGATCGTGTAGATCGACTCAAAAACGACGATAAGCGGACCTGTCGGGTGAAACGATCGGCTCAGAACCATGACCCAATCGATGATGAGCCGACCGATGAGCATGACAAAGAAGATCCACAGCAACGTGTAGAGCACGAGCCCGAACGCGTGAATGTTCTTGCCTTCCGCAGCCTCACCAGGAGGCCGTCAGGACTGGTTGTAGAAGCCGCCTGCCACGATCCGCCGCTTGTCTTCTGCGCTGACCGCCACACTACTGGGGGAGAGCAGGAAGACCTTGTTGGTCACCTTCTCGATGCTGCCGTGCAATCCGAAGATCAGCCCGGCGGCGAAGTCGACCAAACGCTTGGCGTCTTCGTCGGCCATGTCTGTCAGATTCATGATCACCGGAATGTGCTGCCGGAAGGCTTCGCCGATCTGGCGGGCCTCGTTATAGCTGCGCGGCTGCAGCGTGGTGATCTGGTAGGACGGCTCGGCATCGGGCAGATCAGGCGCCATGGGCTCGGCCAGCCGCGGCGCAGCACTCCCGCGGGTCTGCTCGACCGACAGGGTGTCGACGCGAACATCCGATCGGGCTCGCCGACTGACGCTTACCTCCGGTGGCCGGGCTACCTCACGCTCCCGGACCTGGCTCTGCTGCGACAAGCTCGGATCGGCCCGGCGAACCGGGCGTGCAACCGCCGTTTCGCGAACGGGCTCATCGGCCTCGTAGTCATCATCGACGTAGCCCTCGTCTTCCTCAGCAAGACCGAGGTAGACCATCGCTCTGCGGCCCATACCCATGGCAGAACTCTAAGCCCGGGAGCCCAGCAGAGCGGTACCGACACGTAGGTGTGTCGCTCCTTCCATCACGGCGTCCTCGAGATCGGCGGACATTCCTGCTGACAACGACCGGGCCGTGGGATGGGAACGCCGGACCCGATCACTGACGAGCCGCAGCCGGGCGAACGCCGGACGAGCCGGAGCGCCGAGCGGGGGGACGGCCATCAGCCCGGCAAGGCGGAGCCGGGGGGCGGCCGCGACGGCATCTGTGATCGCCTCGATCCCCTGCTCGGTCACTCCCCCTCGATGCGGGTCACCGTCGAGACTGAGCTGGACGAAGACATCGAGCAGGCGATCGGTCTCGCGCCGCGGCGCGGTCGAGCGGGGCGACCAGGCTTGCCCGGTCAAGGGTGTGCAGAGCCGCGCACTGGCGGCCAATGAGACCCGCCTTGTTGCGCTGCAGCTGGCCGATGAAGTGCCAACGGATTTCAGGCGCCGGGATCTTCTCAAGTTCCGCAATCTTCGAGGTCGAGCTCCTGTGCCCGGTTTTCGCCGATGTCCAGGACGCCGAGAGCATGCAGGGCATCGATGTCCGCGGCGGGCCTGGTCTTGGTTACGGCGATGACGGTCAGCTCGCTCGCCGAGCGGCCGGCAGCGGCGGCCGCCCGGGAGACCCGCATCGAGAGGCGCTCCCACCGCTCGGCCAACTCCGCCTGACGCGACGCCGTCGGCCGGCCGTCGGCCATAGCGGGAGCTTTTGCCGGATCTGTCACCCCGATCAGCCGTCGATGACGATCAGGCCGGCTTGCCGACCAGTCCGCTGATCGCGTCGATGGCTGAAATGCAGCGGCGATTCCAGGGTGCAAGTCGGATCGACGGTCACCCGTCCCACCCCGAGGGCATGCAATTGCTGGACCAGCCCGGCACGCAGATCCAGTGACGGGCGGCCGGCCCGGGTAGTGGCGATCGCCGCCGGCGCCACCGCAGCCACCTCATCTCGCATGGTGGCCGGAACCTCGTAACACTTTCCGCACACCGCGGGTCCGAGCCGCGCGAGGATCGCTTTCGGTTGCACGCCCAGCAGACTCATGCGGCTCACCACTGCCTCCACCACCCCCAGCTGCAGGCCGCGCCGGCCTGCATGCGCTGCGGCAATGACCTGCAGCGGCACGGCAGTGGGATCGGCGTCGGGGTCAGCACTTCCCGGGTCCACCGCACCGCTGAGCATCACCGGGACGCAGTCGGCGGCCAGCACCGCGAGCACCAGGTCACGGCGGGTGGTCACGAGCGCATCCGTTTCCGCGACGGCGCCCTCCGTCGGTCCGTCGACCACGGTGACAGTGCGTCCATGCACCTGATCCATCCAGACCACCGGTCGGTCGCCGACGAGGGCATTGAGCCGACGCCGGTTTTCCGCCACAGCGGCCGGATCGTCGCCAACATGCAGCCCAAGATTGAGCTGCGCGTAAGGCGGCTCGCTCGTGCCGCCGCGACGGTCGGTGAACCACACCGACATAGGCAGGCCTACTTCAGGAAGTCCGGGACGTCGAGATCGTCGAAAACGACCGGGCGGCGGGGTTCGGTGCGCGGGGGCTCACCGGACGGACGCGATGTCGGACGGCTGGCCGGCGGTGCCCCTGCGGGGGCCTGCGGTGCACCTGCCTGCCGCGGCGGTCGCGCCTCGCCGGTGCGGGCTCCAGCCGGCGCCGCTGCGGGCGCACCGGTACGGGCCGGCTCCTCACGCAGGTCGACAACGCGCGGCTCGGGGGCACCGTTGCCGGCGGCTCCCGGAGCACCGTTACCGGCGGCGACGGGAGCGCGGCGGCCGACTCCTGCGTAGCCCTTCTTCGGACGATCCGGGGGCGCCTCGAAACCCGCCGCGATGACGGTGACGCGCACCTCGTCGCCAAGCGCATCGTCGATCACAGCACCAAAGATGATGTTCGCCTCGGGGTGGGCGGCCTCGGAGACCAACTCGGCTGCCGCGTTGATCTCAAAGAGTCCGAGGTCAGAGCCACCGGAGATGTTCAGCAGAACGCCGATCGCACCATCCATGCTCGCTTCGAGCAACGGGCTGGAGATCGCCTGCTGGGCGGCCACCTCGGCACGGTCCTCGCCGCGCGCCCGCCCGATACCCATCAACGCACTGCCCGCGTTGGACATCACGGCCTTCACGTCCGCGAAGTCCAGGTTGATCAGGCCGGGGGTGGTGATCAGGTCGGTGATGCCCTGCACGCCTTGCAGCAGCACCTGGTCAGCGCTCTTGAACGCGTCCATGACACTGACGTTGTGCTCGGCGGTCGACAGCAGTCGGTCGTTGGGAATGACGATGAGCGTGTCGACCTCTCCGCGCAGGGCGTCAATCCCGGCATCGGACTGTCCGGCCCGGCGGCGGCCTTCGAACGTGAAGGGCCGGGTGACCACGCCGATCGTGAGCGCACCGAGCGAGCGAGCGACGTTAGCCACCACGGGCGCCCCGCCGGTGCCGGTGCCACCGCCTTCGCCTGCCGTGACGAAGACCATGTCAGCGCCCTTGAGCACCTCTTCGATCTCCTCGCGGTGGTCTTCCGCCGCCTGCCGCCCGACATCGGGGTTGGCTCCTGCGCCGAGGCCTCGCGTGAGCTCTCTGCCGACATCGAGCTTGACGTCGGCATCACTCATCAGCAGCGCCTGCGCATCTGTATTGATGGCGATGAACTCGACGCCCTTCAGACCGACATCGATCATCCGATTGACGGCGTTGACCCCGCCTCCACCAATGCCGACGACCTTGATGACAGCGAGATAGTTCTGGGGGGCGGGCATAGGGCGGTCCTCCACTGGCGGAACGAACTGGCGGGCTTCCTCGATGTGCGACGCAACCCTCAACTCTCACCGTGAACTTGACGGTTATTGAGTGTTTGGCCTGCGTTCTGGGCGCAGACTAGCCCAGTCGACACTCCGGCTGGCCAGCGTTTCGGCGTGTCGTCCTAGAACCTCAGACGGGTTCACGATATGGGCTTTCGCGCAACCGGTTGGAAACCTCGGGGCGGTCAAAAACTGCCCACCGCACCATCAATTTTTCCAGCAGTTGCAACGGTTGGCGAGCCCCCCAGCCTCGACCTCAGCTAGAGGCTTCTCTTTCAGAGAGTTCGCGGAGTACTTCGGGTCCCAGCTGGGTGACATCACCAGCGCCCATCGTCAGTAGCAGGTCTCCGGGGCGGGTGAGGGCTGCCAGCAGAGCCGGGACGCGCGCCCAATTCGGCTCGTAGACGACACGGTCCAACGGCGGCGGCACAGCATCGGCCACGGTCCGGCCGCTGATCCCGGGCAGCGGATCCTCCCCAGCGGAATACACGTCCATCACCACGATGACGTCAGCCAATCCGAGTGCCTCTCCGAAGAGCTGGCCGAAAGCCGCAGTACGGCTGTATCGGTGGGGTTGAAACACCACCACGAGGCGGCCGGCGCCGGCGACGGGGCGGGCCGCCGTCAGAGTGGCGGCGACTTCCGTCGGATGATGTCCGTAGTCATCGACGACGGTGACTCCGGCGGCTCGGCCCTTCATCTCAAAACGCCGGCGCACGCCCGGATACGTCGAGATCCCGTGCAACAGGGCGGGTGCCGTGACGCCGAGCTCCAGTCCAGCGGCCAGCACCGCCGCGGAATTACGCGCGTTGTGCGCGCCCGGTACCTGCAGGATCACCTCGCCCAAACGTCGGCCGCGCGCAACAGCTTCATAGCCGACGCCTCCCCCCGCCAGCCCGGTACGCAGGTTGTCGATACGCACGTCTGCCTCAGGTGACGTGCCGTAGGAGATGGCGCGCACCCCGCGGGCGGCTGCCAGCGGCAGCAGCCGGGCTGAACCCGGGTCATCGCGACAGGCCACCAAAAAGCCGGCGCCGGTCGATGCGTTCCACGAATTGCTCGAACGCCACGTCCACCGCTGCGCGATCGCGGTAGTGGTCGAGGTGATCGGCTTCGACGTTCGTGACGATGGCTCCGAAGGGAGAGAGCATCAGAAAGGAGCCGTCACTCTCGTCGGCCTCAGCCACAAAGACACTTCCGGTGCCGGCATGTGCGTTGCTGCCCGGCTCCGAGAGGTCACCCCCGATCGCGAACGAGGGCTGCAGTCCGGCGTCCTGCAGCGCAACGGTGAGCATCGAGGTGGTGGTCGTCTTGCCGTGCGTCCCAGCGATGGCAACGCCTCGCTGACCCGACATGAGGCCCGCCAGCGCCGCCGCCCGGGGCAGGACACGAAGGCTGCGCCGGTGCGCTTCCACCAACTCCACGTTGTCGGCCCGGATCGCCGTCGAGGTCACGACGGTCAGGGGTCCGGACGACTGATCCCGAATCCACCAGACCAGCCAGCTGCTCGGGGTCGTGACCGACGAAGATGGTCGCGCCCAGCTGCCGGAGCGATTCCAACACCCTGCTGTCTCGGGCATCGCTTCCGCTGACGACGCCCCCGCGGGCCAGCAGCAGCCGGGCGATACCGCTCATGCCCGCGCCGCCAACTCCGATCAGGTGGACGCGCCTGAGCTCGGGGGGCAGATCGGTGGCGGACACAGGACCCATTCTCCGCGCTGATTGAGATATTTCGGGGCTGGGATTCACGAGCGCGACCGGCGCCGTTTGCCGTGGGACGAAGCATCGGCCGCGGCTGCGTCGACCATCTGCACGAGGGCGGACGCCGCATCACGCTGCCCCCCGCGCCTGGCCGCCGACGTCATGCGGTCCAGACGTCCGGGCTCTGCGAAGAGCTCCACGACATGCGCCTGCAGCCACTCGGCATCCAGCTCACCGTCTTCGACGATCAGAGCGCCCCCGGCGGCGACGGCCGGTTCGGCATTGAGACGCTGCTCGCCGTTGCCGATCGGGAGCGGCACGTAGACGGCGGGCAACCCGACCGCTGCGAGCTCGGCGCACGTCAGGGCACCGGATCGGCATACCGCAAGGTCCGCCGCCGCATAGGCCGCTGCCATGTCATCGACGTAGGGACGAAGCACATAGGGCACGGCAAGCCGGTCAGGCAGCGCGGCGCGGGCGGTTTCCATCCCGCCCTCGCCCGCGGCGTGCAAGACCTGGATGCCGGCGTCCGTCAGGGCCCGGGCGGCTCCGACAACGGCCTGATTGATGCTGCGGGCGCCTTGCGACCCGCCGAACGCCAACAGCGTCGGCCGGTCCGGATCGAGCCCGAAGTCTTGACGGGCCTGCGGTCGGTCCGCCACCCGATCGAGATTCAAAAGCGCGGGTCGTAGCGGGATTCCGGTCAGGACGGCGTGCGGCAGCGGGCAGCCGGCCGTACTGACTGCGACGCGGCGCGTTAGTCGCGCGCCTACGCGATTGGCCAGTCCCGGCAACGGGTTCGCTTCGTGAACGACGATGCCCAGGCCGCGCCGACGAGCCGCCAGGTATGCCGGGAAGGCGACGTACCCGCCGAAGCCGACGACGACATCGGCGGCCACCTCGTCCATGATCGCGCCGGCGGCCCGTACCGCTCTCGCCGACCGGTGCGGCACCGACAGGAGCGCCCGGGTGCGCCGCCGTGGAAGAGGCACCCGCGGAATGAGCCGAAGCGCATACCCACGGGCCGGCACCAGCCGGGCCTCCAAACCTCCCGCGGTGCCGATCAGCGTGATGCGCACGTTCGGGTCAGCGGCACGCAACGCGTCGGCCAGCGCCAGCGCGGGTTCGACATGACCGGCGGTACCGCCCCCGGCGAGGACGATGCTGCGCGGCGGCGCCGAAGACGTCTGGGGGCCGGCAGGATTGACTGCCGACATCTCAGCGGCTCGGCTGCCTGCGACGGGAGCGCTTGGAAGATCCCCGGGAAAGCCGCGCCAGACCGATCCGCCGGCCACGAGCCGCCCGCGATCCCGACCGGGACTCCCGGCTGCCGGCAGCCCGGCCCACCCGACCACGCCGACCAGCTCTTGCCGCCTTGGCCTTGACCGGATCGTCCTGCGCCTTGGAGCGCTTCTTACTCTTGGAACCCTTGGAGGATCCCGAAACGCTGCCGTTCTGGCCTTTCCGACCGGAGCCTGCCGGCCCGTTGGAACGGCGGCGCAGCGACCAACGTCGACGATGACCGGTGGCCGAGCGGTGCGCCGAACGGCTGGCTGCCCGCGCCGCCAGCACCTGGGCAGCCGCCGGCTCCGTCTTGGCGAGCGAAAGCAGGATCCCGATAGCCACCATCGTGAGCATCAGCGACGATCCGCCGAACGAGATCAGCGGGAGCGGGATTCCGGTGATCGGCAGCAGCCCGACGACGGCCCCCATGTTGATCAGAGCCTGCCCGACGAGCCACGCCGTGAGCCCGGCGGCGACGAGGCGACCGAACGGATCGGCGGACCGCTGCGCGACCCGGATGCCGCCGTACGCCAGCACCCCGAAGAGCACCACGACCAGCAGGGTCCCGACCAGCCCGAGCTCTTCGCCGATGATCGCGAGGATGAAGTCGGTGTGGGCGTTGGGCAGGTAGGACCACTTTTCGCGGCTGGCGCCAAGGCCCACGCCCCACCAGCCACCGGACGCGAGCGCGTACAGACCCTGGACCGCCTGCCAACCGGTGTCCTGGGAATCTTTGAAGGGGTCGGCGAACGAGGCCAGCCGCTCGAGCCGGTAGGGCTCCATGACGGCGAGATAGCTGACCAGCACACCGATCAGGGCCAGCAAGCCGGCGAAGAGGCGGGCGGGCGAGCCCACGACCCACAGCAGGGTCATCAGGATCGCGACAAGCACAAGGGTGGTGCCGAGGTCGGGCTGGAGCATGACCAGACCGGCCAGCACGCTGGCGACGGGAAGCAGCGGGATCAGCAGGTGACGCCACTCCCGCAGCAGGCGCCTCTTGCGAACCAGCAGGTCGGCGCCCCAGAGCACCAGTGCCAGCTTGGCGAGCTCACTGGGCTGGATCGTGAACGACCCGACCCCGATCCACCGTGTAGCCCCGTAGGCGGAGACGCCGACCCCCGGCACCAGGACGAGCAGCAGCCCGCCCACCGCCACGAGCAGCAGCGGATACGAAAGCATCCGCAGCGCGCGCGTGGAGGTGCGGCTGGCGATCCACAGCAGCGGCAGCCCGATCGCCACCCACATCAGCTGCTTCACGAAGATCGAGAACGACGATCCGGACGTCGCATACGAGGTGACGCTCGAGGCCGAAAGCACCATCACCAGGCCCAGCCCGAGCAGCAGAGCGCTCGCACCACCGATGAGGTAATACGACGTCATCGGCCGGGCGAGCAGCGGGACGCGATCGCCGCCGGCGCTCTCGTCGGGCTCAGGCGGGGCCGATCGGACCGGCCATGAGGAAGCACGCCTGGTGCGCGGTGCGGCCGGACGCGACGTGCGGGGCAGGCGCGACGGCAGCCGGGGTGACGAACCCGGCGTATCCAGTGCCGTCACGAGCCCTCCGAAAGCCTGCGGGCGGCGGCGGCGAAAGCATCGCCGCGCGCCGCGTAATCGCGGAACATGTCCATCGAGGCGGCTGCCGGCGCCAGCAGGACGGTGTCACCCGTTCTGGCGAGGCGGGCAGCTGCCACCACGGCATCGTCCATGGAGGTTGCCCGGTAGGTGGGGATCTGCGGCGCGTGTCGGGCGATGGCGTCGGCGATCTCGGGCGCGCACGTGCCGATCAGGACTACCGCGCGTACCCGCGATGCGGCCGCGATGACCAGTTCATCGAAGTCCAGCCCTTTGTTGAGACCACCCGCGATCCACACCACGGCGGGGTAGGCCCCCAGGCTCGCGGCGGCGGCGTGCGGGTTGGTGGCCTTGGAGTCGTTGACGTAGCTGACGCCCCGGGTCGTGACGACGAGCTCGTTGCGGTGCGGGCCGAGCCGGAAGGCCGCGAGTGCCTCCCCGATGACCCCCGGGCCGATTCCGTACGCGCGCGCCATGGCCGCGGCCGCCAGCGCGTTAGCCACGTTGTGCGGCCCCGGGGTGGCCAGGTCTGCGACCGCTATCAGCCGTCCGCCTCCGAAGGCATGGTCGACGAGAAAGCCGCTCTCGACCGTCACGCCGGCCCCTTGGAAGCCGAAGGTCACCGCCGGGGCTCCGCCACGCAGGGCCACCACAGCTGGATCGTCCGCATTGACGACGGCGACCGTGCCGGCCGCCCCACTCCCCCAGACCCGCGCCTTGTCAGCGGCGTACGCCTGCATGGAACCGTGCCAATCAAGGTGGTCCGCTGCCAGGTTCAAGATCGCGCCCACCCGGGGCTCGAGCGTCTGGGTGTAGTGCAGCTGAAAGCTCGACAGCTCCACGGCCAGTACGTCCATCGCGGCGACCGCGACGTCCACCAACGGGGCGCCGATATTGCCCGCCGTGGCGGCGGCGGCACCGTCCGCGGCCAGGATCGCCCCGAGCATCTGGGTAGTCGTGGTCTTGCCGTTGGTTCCGGTGACGGCCAGCCAGTCCTGGCCGGCCGGGCGCAGCCGCCAGGCGAGCTCCACCTCGCCCCAGACCGGGATGCCCG
Organism: uncultured Actinomycetota bacterium; assembly: GCA_963737695.1. Classification (GTDB taxonomy): domain Bacteria; phylum Actinomycetota; class Actinomycetes; order Frankiales; family Frankiaceae; genus DATAZK01. The sequence continues at coordinate 663,151 of CAVTTQ010000004.1, read as the reverse complement.
ACCGCTCGGCTGCTTGCAACAGTGGGGTCGACGGGCGCAGGCCCGGAGAGGTGACGACGAGTCCGGTGCCGGCGGGTGGGGCCGACGGAATGCCGCCGAGGGTGACTTCGATCCCCAGCTCGGCCAGATGTGCAGCCGCGGTCTGCTGACGCGAACCGTCCGCATCGTCGTAGGCCTGGACCAGGGCCCCGTGTTCGGCCAACACGCGCGCCGCCGCTCGGCCGGACAGTCCGAGTCCGATCACCACGACCGCCAGCCCGGACAAACCCGCAACGTCGGGCCCGGGCGTAGCAGCGCCTGAGAGCGTGCGCTCGACCATGTTCAGCGCAGGGATCCGTGGGACAAGAACTCGGCGTAGAAGAGCCCGAGCCCCAGCGCAACGCACAGACCGCCGATGATCCAGAAACGAATGATGACGGTCGTCTCAGGCCAGCCGGCGAGCTCGAAATGGTGGTGGATGGGCGCCATCTTGAACACCCGTTTACCGGTCAGCTTGAACGATCCGACCTGCAGGATCACCGAAACGGTCTCCATGACGAAGAGGCCGCCGAGGATCACCAGCAGCAGCTCGGTACGGGTGACGATGGCCATTGCCGCCAGCGCGCCGCCGATCGCCAGCGAGCCGGTGTCGCCCATGAAGATCTTGGCCGGGCTGGCGTTCCACCACAGAAAGCCGAAGCAGGCGCCCATGGCAGCAGCCGCCACGATCGCGACGTCGAGCGGATCTCGGGCCACGTAGCAGGACGCCACCGCGCCGCCGTCGTCGCAGGAATTGCCGAACTGCCAGAAAGAGATGATCACGTACGCACCGAAGACCATCGCGCTGGTGCCGGCGGCGAGGCCGTCGAGGCCGTCGGTGAGGTTCACCGCGTTCGACGTCGCCGAGATCATCAGCCAGGCCAGGATGGGAAAGCCGATCGTGCCGACCGAGAAGGTCAGGTCACGAACCCAGGAAAGCTCGGTGGAGCCGGGCAAGTAGCCGGAGGCGTTGCGAAAACGCACCGCGAGCAGACCGAAGGCCAGCGCCACTGCGAGCTGCCCGATGAACTTGGTACGCGCCGACAAACCGAGATTGCGCTGCTTGCGGATCTTGATGTAGTCATCGGCGAAACCGACGATCCCGAGCCCGACCATGACCATGAGCACAAGCAGGGCGCTGGCGGTGAACCCGTGCATCTCGACCAGGTGCGCCACGAGGTAACCGGCGACCGTCGCGAAGATGATCACGGTGCCGCCCATGGTGGGTGTGCCGCGCTTGGTCTGGTGGCTGGCCGGGCCGTCTTCGCGGATCTCCTGGCCGTAGCCGCGCCGCCGAAAAAGGCGGATCGCCTGAGGAGTGCCGACGAGGGAGATGAAAAGCGCGACTGACGCCGCGATGAGGACGCTTTTCACCCGGCGGCCCCGAGGCTCCGGTCAGCCACAAGTCCGTCGGGCCCGTCCAGGAGTGCGGCGGCAACCCGCTCGAGCCCGGCTGCCCGACTGGCTTTGACCAGAACGACGTCGTCGGGGCGAAGCTCCGCGGACAGCACCGCGAGCGCCTCGGGGACGTCGGCGACCAGCACCGACTCCTCGCCCCAGGAGCCTTCGAGCGAGGCCCCGGTATGAATGGCGGCGGCGTCCGAGCCCACCACGATCAGCTTCCCCACGTCGAGCCGGACAGCAAGCCTGCCGATCGCATCGTGCTCGTCGACGCTGGTGGGACCGAGCTCGTACATCGGCCCGAGCACGGCGACGGTACGGCGGCGGGGCCGGTCAGGAGCGGGCCGGCCGAGGACGGCCAGCGTCTTGAGGGCAGCGCGCATCGACTCGGGGTTGGCGTTGTAGGCGTCGTTGACGACCGTCAGTCCGGTGGAGGTCGTCGACACCTCCATGCGCCAGCGTGATCTCGGCCGTGCGGCGCTGAGCCCCTCTGCCACCTGTTGGAGAGTGCGTCCGCATTCCAGGGCGACCGCAGCGGCAGCGAGCGCATTCGATACGTGGTGTCCCCCGACCAGGGCCAGCTGAACCGGTGCGCTGCCGGATCGCGTCTCGAGGGTGAATCCAGCGCGCCCCCCGGCATCGACGTCGACGCCGGTGGCGCGCACGTCGGCATCCAGACCCTCGCCGAACGTCACCACGCGGCGACGGGTGCGCCCGGCCATGGCAGCTACCAGTTGGTCGTCGGCGTTGAGGACGGCGACCTCGCGGGTCGCTTCGATGAGCTCCCCTTTGCTCTCCGCAGTGGCCTGGCGGCTCCCGAACTCGCCGAGATGTGCGGTGCCGACGTTGAGCACCAGGCCGATGGACGGCGGGGCAATAGCGCAGAGCCGGGCAATGTGGCCGCGCCCCCGGGCTCCCATTTCCAACACCAGGAAGCGGGTAGCCGCATCGCCCCGCAAGACGGTGAGCGGAACTCCGAGGTCGTTGTTGTACGAGCCGGGCGGGGCAATCGTCGGTCCGGCCGGCTCCAGCAGCGTGGCGATCAGGTCCTTGGTGCTGGTCTTGCCTGATGAGCCGGTAAGGCCGATGACCCGGGTATCCGGCGCGCGGCGCAGCGCCCCACGCGCCAGTGCGGCCATCGCGGCCGACACATCCGCGACCAAGATGGCGGGTCCGCCCACCGGGCGAAGTGCGAGGGTGGCGACGGCGCCGGCGGCGATCGCCGCCGCCGCATGGTCATGGCCGTCGCTGCGCTCGCCGGCCAGCGCTGCGAAAAGCAGTCCCGGCCCGGCTGCGCGGGAATCGATCACCAGCCCGGTGGCGATCGCTGAGCCGTCGGTGCCGGCGGCCAGCCGGCCGTCGACCAACGACGCCACCTCTTCCAAACGAAGGGGGATCATCCGGTGCCCTCGAGTGATTCGAGCGCACCGCGCAACACCAGTCGGTCGTCGAACGGATGGATGACCCCGCCGATGTCCTGCCCGGCCTCGTGCCCCTTCCCGGCGATCACCACGGCGTCACCGGCGCGGGCGGACTCCACGGCGAGCGCGATGGCCGCCGCCCGGTCGGGTTCGACCCGTATCTCGCGGTGGCTGTCCGGCTCGCAGGAGGCGGCCCGATCGGCGCCGGCTTTCATCTGGGCGACAATTTCGAGCGGATCTTCCGAGCGCGGGTTGTCACTGGTCAAAATCGCCACGTCCGCGCCGTGCACAGCGGCCGCGCCCATCAAAGGACGCTTGCCCCGATCACGATCGCCTCCGCAGCCAAGAACCAGCAGCACTCGGCCGGGGATCAATTCGCGCACCGTCTCCAGCAGCCCGGTGACGGCCGCCGGCGTATGCGCGTAGTCGACGATCGCGAGGAAGGGCTGGCCGGCGTCGACGCGCTCCATGCGTCCGGGTACTCCCGGCAGATCGCCTACGCCTTGCACCGCGGCTTCCAGCGGGGTTCCGGTCTCCACCAGCAGCGCTATCGCGCACAGGGCGTTACGCACGTTGAACGCACCAGGCAGCTGAACCCGCGCGGACATCGCGGACATTGCCTCGTCGGCCGGCGGCACCACCACGAAAGTCGAGCCTGCCGGACCCAGCTGAACGTCCGTCGCCAACCAGTCGGCGTCGGGACCCAAACCGAACGTGACCGCGTCATGATGGCGTTCCGCCAGCCGCCGGCCGTACGGATCATCCGCCGCGACGACGGCCCGCCCCTGCCCGGGCGCCAAAAATCCGTTCGCGGGATCGAAAAGCAGTGCCTTGGCCTCGAAATAGTCCTCGAGGGTGGGATGGAAGTCCAGGTGATCCTGACTCAGGTTGGTGAACGCGGCGCCGGCAAACCGGCAGCCGTCGACCCGATGCAGGGCAAGCGCGTGACTGGAGACCTCCATCGCCGCGGCGTCGACGCCGCGTTCGCGCATGACGGCAAAGAGTGCCTGCAGCTCCGGCGCCTCCGGGGTGGTCCGCACGCTCGGGATGACCGCGTCGGCGATGCGGGTCGCCACCGTGCCGACCAGCCCCGTCCGGTGCCCCGCAGCGGCCAACCCGGCCTCCAGCAGAAACGCGACGGTGGTCTTTCCGTTCGTCCCCGTCACGGCGAGCAGCGACAGGCCCCGGGTCGGATCGCCGTAGACGGCCGATGCGACGACGCCGAGGGCTCCTCGCGGATCCGCAACGCTGACCACGACCGGGCCGGCCGCCTCGGGGCCGGCTTCGGCGATCAACTGGGCGCCCGCCGGATCGGTGAGGATGGCTGCAGCCCCGGCCTTTGCCGCCTCCGACGCGAAGCGGGCCCCGTGAACCTGTGCTCCGGGCAGCGCTGCGTAGAGATCGCCGGCCAGCACCTGGCGGGAGTCGAGCGTGACACCCGAAATGATCGGCGAATCCGTCCCGGGAACGGCTCGCGGAGCCATGCGGCCGGGGAGTAATTCGAGCACGTTTCGGAGTGGGACCTCAGGCGCCGTTGCCGGGCGGAGCGACGGCGGTGTCACGGGGCCGAGAATAGGTGCCGGGCGGCAGCCGGCCGATGACGCACGCGGCTCAGCCACCGGTCAGTGGGTAGACCACGGGCTTGGTGCCCGTCGGCGGCACCCGCAGGCTGGTCAGCGCAAACTCCATGATTTTGGCGAATGCCGGGGCTGCTACGGACCCGCCGAAGATGCTGCTCTTGGGGTTGTCCAGCGTGACGAGAACCACGAGCGAAGGCTTGTCGGCCGGGGCAAATCCGACGAAGGAGGCCACGTAACCGCTGTAGGTCCCGGTCTTCGGATCGATCCGCGAGGCGGTGCCCGTCTTGCCTGCGACGCGGTAGCCCGGGATCGCTGCTGCGGTGCCAGTGCCGCTGGAGTCGGTCACCTGCTCAAGCAGCTGCGAAACCGTCTTGGCGGTCTGCTCGCTGACCACCCGACGGGTCGGGCCCTCGGGGGTCGGGCTGACCTTGCCGTTGCCATTGATGTTTCCGGCGATGAGGCGGGGGGTCACGTGCACGCCGCCGTTGGCGATCGTCGCGTAGGCAGCGGCCACCTGCAGGGCCGTCACGGACATGCTCTGACCGAAGGGGATGTTGGCGGCCTGCGCATCCGACCAGGTGCTCGACTTCGCCAGCAGGCCGGCAGATTCGCCGGGGAGGTTGACCCCGGTCAGCTCTCCGAGTCCGAAGGCGCGCAACTCGTTTTCCAGGTCCTGGCGCGAGGGCAGCATCCGGCTGATGAGCACTGTCCCGAGGTTGCTCGATTCGGCCAATACCCCCGCCACAGTGAGGTTCTCCGCGGGGTGATCTTCCGAGTCGTGGATGACGAAGGGCGGAACCGAGATGCCCCGCGGCGGGTAGGTGGAGGACAGCGGGACAGGGATGACGGTGGTGGGGGTCACGATCTTGCGCTGGATGGCGGCCGACACCGTGACGAGCTTGTTGACGCTTCCCGGCTCGAAGGTCCACTCGACGTCCGGATTGGAAAGATCGTTAGTGGTGATCTTGGTGGGGTCGTTGGGGTTGAAGCCGGGCGCGCTGGCCATCGCGTAGATGTCGCCCGTCTTCGGGTTCATCACGATGGCGACACCCTTGATCGCGCCGGAGGCCTTCACCTCCTGACCGAGCACCTGCTCGGCTTCGAACTGGATGTCACGGTCGAGGGTCAGCTCCAAGCCCTGGCCGGGCACCGGATCCTTCTCCCGGTGCGTGCCCGAGGGGATCACCCGGCCCTCGGGATCCTCCTCGACGATCAGCGTGCCGCTCTTTCCCGCGAGGCTGGTGTTGTACTGGCTCTCCAGTCCCGCCAGGCCGGTGCCATCGCGGCCGACGACGCCGAGCACGTTGGCCGCCAGGTTGCCCGCCGGGTAGAGCCGTTTGGTCTGCGGGAGGACGCCGATGCCTGCGAGATTGAGCTTGGTGATCTTCGCGCCGACCGAGGGGTCGATGTCGTACGCCAGGTAGCGGAAGGACGCGTTGTTGAGCAGTGCCGCCGTCAGGTCGGACAGCGGCTGGTGCAGCACAGCGGCGAGCTTGGCGGCCTCACCTTCGACGTCGGTCACCTTGGGAGGCTGAACGTAGACATCGTTGGCATCGACATCGAGAGCCAACACATTGCCCGAACGGTCGACGATTTCGCCGCGGGTAGCAGGCTGGGGTACGACGTGCGTCCGCTGCTTTTCGGCCATCTCCGCGTAAGAGTGCGATTTGAATCCTTGCAGCTGGATCAGGCGCCCGGCGAGCAGCAAGAACAGACACGCCATGGCGGCGGCGGCGATACGCAGCCGGCGTCCGGAAGAGCGAAGCCGGTAGCCCCGGCGCTCCTTGCGGCCACCAGAACCACCTGAACCGCCCGCCGGCTGGGTACGGGGAGGGCGGCCGGCCGGGCGGCTCGATCCGCGACGGGCTCCGGTGCGGCGGTCGCGGACCGGCGGGGTGGCCGTCGGACTCATCAGCCAACTCCGGTCGTCGTCTGGCCCGTGCGGGCGGGAACGGTGCTGACGGGGGTGGTCGTGCCGGGGGTGGCCGCCCGCACCGGCGCCTTCGCGGCAACGCTGGGGCGGGCTACCGGCTTGGTGACCGGCTTGGCGGCGGGTGTCACGGGCTTGGCGGGTGTCACGGGCTTGGCGACCCCCGCGACAGGCACCTTGCTGGCAGGGGTGCCGGCGACCGGGGTCTTAGCCGCAGGCACCACAGGCTTCTTCACGACCGGCTTCTTCACGACCGGGCTTTTTCGCTACGGGCTTGGTAGCAGGCGCGCTGGCTGTGCGCCACAGGCGTCGGGGGCGTCACGGGAATCGGCGCCGGGATGTAGGCCAGGTTGCCCATCCGGATTGCACCCTTGGGCAACGGCTGACCGGGAAGCAGGAAGATCGGGGGACCGCCGGCCACCAGACCGAGCTGCGCCGCGCGCTGCGCCAACCGGGCGGGGTCGTCCAGCCCGTCAGTGCTGTTAGCCAGCGCGTCGTCCTCCTGGCTCAGCGACGCAGCTTGGCTCTGCAGCGCGTGCAGCCGGAAGGCGTCCTGAGCCGAGGCGGTGTTGAGCAGGAGCAGACCGACGAGTCCACCGGCCAGAATCACCAGGACGAGGACGACGAAAGGGGCCCGCCGGGCTCGTACCGGCGGCGGCACCAGTGCCAGGAACGCACGGCTCCGGCGGGTAGCTCCAGGACGGTCCGGGGTTCCAGAACCCTCAACCTCAACCTCAGCTTCAGCTGGGATCGGCAAGGGGGCCGCGCTCACGATCGACCACCTGAACCCCGAACGCCGGCAAGTACGGGAGGCAGCGGGGCATCGAGGCGCTCAGCGGCCCGGAGCCGGGCTGATGCCGCCCGCGGGTTGCTCAGCACCTCGGATTCGTCGGGTCGCTCGGCGCCTCGCGTCAGCAGGTGAAGAGCGGGTGGCGGCGGCGCGACGGGCAGGCCAGGAGGGAGATCCAAAGCGCGCTCCGGGTGCGCGCCGGCGACGAAGCTCTGCTTGACCAGTCGATCTTCGAGCGATTGGTAGGAGAGCACCGCGATGCGACCACCGACGGCGAGCGACCGGATCGCCGCCGGAACGACGCCCGCCAACGACTGCAGCTCGGAATTGACCTCGATCCGCAGAGCCTGAAACGTGCGCTTTGCGGGATGTCCGCCGGTGCGCCGGGTCGCCGCCGGCACGGCATTGCGCACCAGCTCGGCGAGCCGGGCGGTGCCGACGATCGGGCTGGTGGCGCGCTCCCGCACGATGGCCTCGGCAATCCGCCGGGCGAAGCGCTCCTCGCCGTACGTGCGTAGCACCCGGGTCAGCTCTCCCGTCTCGTAGCCGTTGACGACGTCGTTCGCGGTCGGCCCCTGCGACTGATCCATGCGCATATCGAGGGGGGCGTCCCGGCTGTAGGAGAAGCCTCGCGTTCCATCGTCGAGCTGGAGTGACGACACGCCGAGGTCGAGTAGGACTGCCGAAATCGGACCAATCCCCAATGACTCCAGGACCGATGGCAGCTCGTCATAGACGGCATGAACGAGCTGGATCCGCGGCGCCCAGGGAGTCAACCGTTCGCGTGCGACCTCGAGCGCTTGGGTGTCGCGGTCGATTCCGACCAGACGTGCGTGCGGAGCCGCCGCCAGGATCGCGGCGCTGTGGCCCCCCAGACCGAGGGTGCCATCCACGAATACAGAGCCGCGCTATCGCCAAGAGCCGGTGCGAGAAGTTCGACGATCCGGTGGACCAGCACGGGGTCATGAGTCGGCTGCGTCATCCCGCCCTTCCTTCCCGCCCCCTGCTGGCGGGTGGGGGCCGTTTGGCTTGCGGGTGGGGCCGTTCGACGTGCGGGGCATCCGGTCAGGTCCAGGTCCGCTCTCCGCCAGGCACCGGGGAAGGTGCGCCAGGATGTGAGCGGGCCGGAACCTCGCCGTACGCGATAGCGATCGAGCTTGATCAAATTCCTTCGCGATTGGGTCAGGTGCGGCTCAGAGCACGCCGGGCAGCACCTCCTCCTGCAGCTCGGCGAAGCGGACGTCGTTGCCCGCCTCCCACTCGTCGAAGGCCGGAGCACTCCAGACCTCAAAGCGGGCATTGGTGCCGACGACCACGCAGTCACGGTCGAGAGCGGCGTATTCACGCAGCGGGCCGGGAAGCGTCACGCGGCCCTGCTTGTCGGGGACCTCGAGCGAGGCCGAGCCGAAGAACGTCCGCTGGTAGTTGCGCAAGGCCGCTGACCCGACGGGCGCCTCCCGCAGGGCATCGCCGATGCGGGTGAACTCGGTGGCCGTATAGCCGTAGAGGCAGCGGTCCTGACCCTTCGTCAACACGACGCCCTCCGCCAGCTCGTCCCGAAAGCGTGCGGGCAGCGCGAGCCGCCCCTTTTCATCCAGCCGTGGTCGGTGGGTGCCAAGAAACACACCGCACCTCCCGTAGGCCCGTCAGGAACGCCAAGCTCCCCCACGGTCACCCACACTACCCCACTTCCCCCCTCACAGCCATAGAATCCAGCCAGTCGAACCCACCAGTCGGGCCCGCGAGCGAGCAAAGTGGCAGTGGTGACCGATGCGGTGCAGACCTATACGGCGCAGGCCGACGGGCTCAATTGGCTGACGCCCTCGCCCCGCCTGCTGCAGCTGCGCCGGTGGGAGATCCGTGTCGTGGCAGTGCTTTTGGTGGCTTCGGCTGTCGTTCTCCTCGCGTTCTTCGCCCTAGCCGGGGCGATCACCCTTGCCGTAGTCCTGCTCGGCTACGGATGGACCGAGTGGGTCGTGAGGCGCCGGTTTCGGGCCTGGGGCTACGCGGAAAGAGCCGAGGATCTGCTTGTCCGCCGAGGGGTTCTGGTACGTCGGCTGTCGGTGGTCCCCTACGGTCGGATGCAGTTCGTCGACGTCGTCGCTGGACCGCTCGAGCGGCGATGGGGGCTGGCGACCGTGCGGCTGCACACCGCTGCCGCCGCCAGCGACGCGAGAGTTCCTGGACTGCCGACTCCTGAGGCTGAACGACTGCGCGACCGGCTGGCCATGCTGGGAGAATCGAGGGCGGCAGGGCTGTGAGCGCCCCTCCCGTGAACGACCAGGAGTTGCCCCCCGCGCCGGGCTCGCAATGGGCCCGGCTGCACCCGCTCACCCCAGTGCTCCAGAGTTGGCGCGCGCTGGGCATCGTCGCGGCGTTCTCGGCGCAGGATGCGCTGCGCCGGGGCGGCTTTTCGGCGCTCCAGCTGCTGATCGTGCTCGCGATCGTGGTGCCTCTTGCCGGCATCGGCGGCTACGTCTCCTGGCGGCGGCGGCAGTGGCGGGTCGAGGGTGGAGATCTGCGCCTCGATTACGGCGTCTTCACGCGCAAGAGCCGCCGGGTGCCACTCGCCCGACTCCAGGCGATCGATGTCGTACGGCCACTGCTGGCGCGCGCACTCGGGCTGGCTGAGCTGCGCCTCGACGTCGTGGGGCACGGCCGCGCCGAGTCAACCCTGGCCTACCTCACCGAGGCGCATGCCCAGGAAGTACGCGCGCACCTGCTCGACCTCGCCCACCGAGCCCCCGGCCAACCGCCCGCTTCTGTTACCCCGCCAGCCCCGGCAACCTCTGGAGCCCCGCCAGCCCCTTCAGCCCCGCCAGCCCCTTCGGCCCCGCCCGCTCCCGCCGAGCCGGCGCCGGCGCTCTCCTGGGGTCCCAACGATGAGGCGGTCCTGGCCAGCGTTCCAGGCGGTCGACTCATAGCGTCCCTGCTGCTATCCGCCTCCGGCGGGTTCACGCTCATCTTTCTGGCCGCCGTGCTGGTAGCCGTGCTGCTGACCCCCGCTGGCGCGGGAGCAATCGCGGCCGCGCTGCTCCCGATCGGCGCCATCCTCTACCGCAGGTTCACGGTTGAGTTCGGGTTTACGGTTGCCTTGTCGGCGCAGGGGGTCAGGCTGCGTCACGGGCTACTGGACACCCGCCAGCAGACGGTTCCACGGGGCCGGGTCCAGGCGGTACGAATCATCGAGCCCCTGCTCTGGCGACGATTCGACTGGGTGCGTGTCGAGGTGGATGTGGCCGGGGCCCGCGGGGCCGCGGGCGCTGAGGAGCGCTCCACGACGGGTGCACTGCTACCGGTGGCAGTGCGAGCTGAAGCCGAGCGGGTGATCCAAACGGTCCTTCCCGGCCTCGACCTCGACGCCCTGTCGCTGCGCCGGCCGCCGGCACGGGCCCGTTGGCGGGCACCGCTGTCCTACGGTCGCCTCGGCAGCGCCTTCGACAGCGGCTGGTCAGTGACGTCCTACGGGCGGATCAGACGGGTCACCGACGTGGTTCCCCAGGACAAGCTGCAGAGCGTCCGCCTCGTGCAGGGGCCACTGCAACGCCGGTTGCGGCTGGCGAACGTTCACCTGGACACCGCCGGCCACAACGTGCACGCGGCAATTCGTCAATGGGATGCCGCGCAAGCAGCCGAACTCACCGATTCGCTGGCGGGGCTCGCGCGGTCCGCCCGCTCCCAGCACGGCTGACGCGCTTGCGCAAGTAGGACAACCGGTTGCGCTGCGAGCCTTGGCTGCGGCAGGCACACTGAACGTGAGCGAATCGGGAGGTAAGTGGTGGCTGACCCATTGCCCGCGGATCGAGGCTGGCCCGATAGTGCGATGGGGCAGCGAGCCGATGTCGAGACCGTTGCGGCCGTCAGCCAAAAGCTGCTAGGGGCCATCGAGACCGTCATCGATGGCAAGGCGGCGGTCATCCGCACTGCGCTGGCGGTGCTCTTCTCCGAGGGCCACCTTCTCATCGAAGACGTTCCCGGCGTTGGCAAGACCATGCTCGCGAAGGCTTTGGCGGCAGCCATGTCGGGCACCGTCCGACGAATTCAGTTCACCCCCGACCTCCTGCCAAGCGATGTCACCGGGGTCAGCGTCTATGACCCCGAGCGACGCTCGTTCGAATTCCGTCCCGGTGCCGTCTTCGCGAACGTGGTGATCGGCGACGAGATCAACCGGGCGAGCCCCAAGACCCAATCGGCCTTGCTGGAGTGCATGGAAGAACGCCAGGTCACGGTGGACGGCGAGACGTTCCCTCTCGAAGCCCCTTTCTTCGTCGTGGCCACCCAGAACCCGGTGGAGATGGAAGGCACCTATCCCCTGCCGGAGGCCCAACGCGACCGGTTCACCGCGCAGGTCGCCATGGGCTACCCGTCGGCCGCCGCAGAGCTGGCCATGCTCGACAACCACACCACCGGTTCACCGCTGGAAGACCTCAAACCAGTGACGACCGCTGAGGAGATCGCCGTCCTCACCTCCGTCGTTCGGGGAGTGCACGTCGCTGACGAGGTTCGCCGCTACGTCGTGGATCTGGTCAGCGCGAGCCGGCGGCACCCTGATTTGCGGTTGGGCGCCTCCCCCCGCGCCGGCCTCCAATTGCTTCGCGCGGCTCGGGCGGCCGCCGCCCTGGAGGGCCGCAGCTACGTGTTGCCCGATGACGTCCAGGCGCTGTCGGGAGCTGTGCTCTCGCACCGGCTGCTGCTGACCTCCGAGGCTTCGCTCAACCGTCGCCAGCCCTTCGACATCGTCGCCGAACTTGTCGCCCGCGTCCCCTTGCCCGCGCCTGCAGCATTGCGCCGGAGTCGCTGATCGTGCGGCGCCCACGTCGCGAGAGCCCGCCGCCGGCAGCTCTCGCCGCCTCGGGCGGCACCCGACAAGCCCGCGGTCACACCATGATGGCGTTGACCGGCTTCACCTCGCGGGGTCGGGCCTTTCTGGCGGCCGGGATCACTGCGACCGCCGGCGGTGTCGTTCTCGACCAGCGAGACCTGGTGCGAGTCGGAGTCCTGCTACTGGCACTACCGGTGGCCGCCGCGATCTTTCTGACCCGGGCGCACTATCGAATCTCGGCACAGCGCCGCCTTGATCGCGGCCGGGCTTCGGTCGGCGCAGTCGTGCGGGTCGAGGTGCAATTGCACAACCTCTCAAGGCTGACCACGCCGCTCCTGCTGGCCGAAGACGCCCTTCCACCGCAGCTCGGCGGCGGCGAAAGGCGACGGCGCGCGTTTTCTGATCAATCGCATCCCGGCGGGTGGCCACGGCCGGTGAGCTACGCGATCCGCCCGGTCCAGCGAGGTCGCTACGTCATCGGGCCGCTGTCCGTGCGGCTGGCAGATCCCTTCGGCTTCTGCCAGCTCGTTCGCACATTCGCCACCTCCGACGGACTCAGCGTCCTGCCGGCCGTCGTGACGCTGCCGCCCGGTCGTCTCGGAGGCCAGTGGAGCGCCGGCGGCGACACCCGTCAGCGCGGAATCACCACCAGCGGCGAGCAGGACGTCACCACTCGCCCCTACCTCGCCGGAGATGATCGGCGACTCGTCCACTGGCGTACGACGGCACGCACCGGCGAGCTGGCAGTACGGCGCGAGGAACAGCCATGGCAGAGCCGGGCGACGCTCCTGATCGACACCCGCGCAGATGCCCACATTGTGGGCGAGCCATCACCATCGTTCGAATTCGCCATCTCGCTGACGGCGTCGATCACCGCCGCACTGATCCGCGCCGGCTACGGCGTGCGGCTGGTCGACGACATCGCGCGGATCCTGGCGGAATCGACCCAGACGCCGGGAGAAGCCGGCTATGCCGTGATGGAGACGCTGGCCGATCTGACGCTGAAAGACGGTGCCACGCTGCTCCCGGTCGCCTCCCACCTCGGCGGTTTGGCCGGCGACCTGCAGCAGGGCGGTTCCGTCATCGCCGTCCTGGGCAGCCTGACCCCGGGCGACGCTGCAGCAATGGCACGAGCTGCCCGCAGCGGGGCGCGCTGCCTCGCGGTCCTGCTCGATGTCGATGCCTGGATGGGCGGCTGGCCGGGCCCGGCACCCACCCCGATCTCCACGAACCACAGCATCCTGGCGCATGCCGGATGGAACGTCGCCATCGCCGGGCCGCAGACGCCGATCGAGGCCGTCTGGCAGCAGTTGAACTCCACCGGCCCCCAAAGCCTGCGCCGGTGGGTCGGATGAGCACCACGACACTGGAACGTCAACCGCGCTACCCGTCAGGACCTTCGGAAGGCCCATCGGATCAGCCGCCGGTGGCGCCCCTGCCACCGATCGCGGGCTATCGGATTCCGATACCGGTGCTTGCGGGCGTGACGACGCTGTGCACCACGCTGTGCCTCGGCAACCTGTTCGACGGGCTGCGGTGGTGGCTGCTCCCCTCGGTCGGGGCCATCCTGCTGGCGGGAGTCGCCGGCGAGATCGGGCGGCGCCTGCGTACCCCGTTGGTGGTCATGCCGCTGCTCTACCTCATCGTGGGCTGGCTGTACGTCATTCCCGTCGGCGCGCAGGGCTCGAGCGCGCATTCCGACGTCAGCCTGCTCCCCTCCCCCGCCACCTGGAGCGCGTTACGGGCTCTCGCCGAGTCCGGGTCCAACGACATCCACAACCTGACCGTCCCGGTCCCCGAACGCCCGGGCTTCCTCTTCTTGACGGTCGCCGGGGTCTACCTGATCGCGGCGCTGGTCGACGCTATCGCCGCTGGTTTGAACCGACCGGCCGCCGCCGGGTTGCCGCTGCTGGCCTTGCTGGCAGTCCCCGCCGCCGTCGTCGAACGGGGCGTCGGGCTGCTCGCTTTCATCGCGGCCTGCCTGTCCTACCTGGCCTTACTGCTGGCGTCCGGGCGCCGCAGCATGACCGACTGGGCGCGGCTGCCTCCGGGTCCGCTCCCGGCATCGGGCGGATGACGGGAGCTACCGGACGTCGCATCGGCGCCGTGGCACTGGTGGCAGCGCTTGCGATACCGGTCGTCATCCCGCGCTACACCGGCGTCGCACATGATCACCACGGAAACGGCGGTGGCGGCTCAGGGTCAGCCACCGTCATCGAGCCTTTCGTGACGTTGACCCAGCAAGTGCACAGCAAGGTCATCCAGCCTTTGCTGACGGTGCGCACCAGCACTCCCGAATATCTGCGGTTGACCGCGCTGGAGCATTTCGACGGCAACAGCTTCTCGTTGGGCTCGCTGTCGGCGACCAGCAATGCGCGGGTTTCCAGGGGGCTGCCGGCGAGCTCCCCCGGGCCTGCAAAGCGGGTGCAGGCCACGATCACAGTGAAGCCGGTACTCAAGCAGCGCTACCTGCCAGTGCCCTACCAACCGACCAGCGTGAAGGTCGCCGGCGACTGGCGCTTGGCGGCGCGCAATTTCACCATCTTCTCCGCCCAGACCGACACCTCCGGTTTGACCTACCAGGTGACCTCCGAAGTAGCCACTCCGAGCCCGCAGGAGCTGCGATCGGAGTCCGCGGGCACCGAACTGCCGAGCAGCATCGTGCCCAGCGTCCAGCTGCCGGCCAACATCCCGACGAACATCCAGCAGCTGAGCGACACGCTGACCAGGGACTACGACACTGAGTACGACAAAGCTGCTGCGATCCAGGCCTACCTTCGAGGTCCGCGCTTCACGTACGACCTCAACGGGGCACCGACCGGAGCCAACGCCCTCGAGGACTTCCTGTTCAACGACCCCCGCGGCTACTGCGAGCAGTTCGCCGCCGCCATGGTGGTGCTGGCCCGCCAGGCCGGCATCCCGGCTCGGGTAGCGGTCGGCTTCACCCCTGGCACCAAACAGGGCGACGGCAGCTGGCTGGTGACCAACCATGACGCCCATTCGTGGCCGGAGATCTGGTTCCCGCAGGCCGGCTGGGTGCGCTTCGAGCCGACCAAGCGTGACACCAGCACGGATCCGCCCGGTTACACGGTCGCGCCGCCGCCATCGCCTACCGACCCCGCGCCCAGCGCCTCCGCATCGGCCACTCCGAGCACGACGGCATCGGCGGCTCCGAGCCAGCCGACCGCGGGTCGTTCAGCCCAAGCCACCGTCAATGCGGGAGCCGGAAGTGGCGGCGGCTCGGACGCGAAGATCGTTGGTTGGAGCGCAGGCGCGGTCGCCCTGCTGGCATTGCTGCTCACGCCGGTGACGCTGCGCCGGAGGCGGCGCCGGCTTCGGCTAGCGAACGGGACGAGCGGTTCCGGCAGCGCGCAACGTTGGCGCGAGATCGTGGATACCGCGATTGACCTGGGGCTTGAGATACCGGCGACGCTTACACCGCGCCGGACCGTGCAGCACTGGTCACGGCTGCCCGACAGCTCCGGGCGGATGTCGGAGGCGAGCTACACCGTGCTGATGGAAGCTGCGTACGCGGAGGAGCTGACGCGCTACGCCAGCCGCGAGCGTAAGCGAAGGAGCGGCTGCGGGATCGGGAAGGCTGCTGACGGCCCTCTCGGACTGGGAACGCTCGTACGGGTTCTGGACGCACCTGCGAGCGCGGTTCGCCCCGCGCTCCCTGATCAACCCAGCCGCAGGCCGAGGCGGCCCATTCGGCTGGCGGCCCACCCGGTCTCGCCGAACTGATCAGACCCCGATCGATCAGACCTAGCGGTCGCGATCTTCCCAACGACGCTGCCAGCGCTCCTGGGCACGTTCGGAAAGCGAGCGCCGGGGCTTGGAGGACGAACGGGGCCGGTGCATCCGGGAATCAGGATCGGGGCGGCCACCAAGTCGGCGAAGGTCACCCGAGCCGCGCAGTGCCGCGAAGAGCATCACGACGAAGCCGACCAGACCGAGCACGATGCTGGTGACTCCGGAGTTGATCACGACAGCCGCGACCAGGACGCCCAAGCCAACAATGAACAGTGCCGTGGAGCGCCACAACCGACGCAGTGCATAGGTGCGGGGGTTTATCGAACGGACAGTGCTGACCAGTTTGGGGTCATCGGCATACAGATCACGCTCGATCTGCTCGAGCAGACGCTGCTCATGCTCTGAGAGCGGCATCCGCGCTCCTCCCCACGACATACTTCATGGCCCCGAAGGGGGCCTTCTTAGAATAGAACTTCGGCAGATTGAACGATAGTCGCAAGCGGAACCGAGGCAGCAACTTTACCCAACGCCCAGCACATCATCATCTGTTACCCACCATCTTGGCCACCGATCGTCATCATTGGCCCGTTTCGCGCCGTATTTCAGCTCTCGGAGGATCGACCAGCGACGCCGGGCGTACCGATCCCGAACCGAATCTTGCCGAAGCCCGGTCGACCGCGCGGTCGGCCTCCCGCCAGCCGGTCTCCCGCTCGCCCATCAACAGCTGACGCGTCGCTCTTCCGGTACTCACCAGAGACTCCGCCCGCACCCCCACAAGACGCAGCCGGGCACGTTGCAGACCAAGCTTCAAAAAGAGCTCGCGGGCAACCTCGTAGATCTCCTGGCCGCCATCGGTGACCTGAGGCAGCGTCTTAGCCCGCGTGATCGTCGTGAAATCGGCGAAGCGCACCTTCAAGGTGATCGTGCGCGCCGAGTAACCCTGCTCCCGCAGCCGCGCCGCCGTCCGATCCGCGAGGCGTAGCACTTCACGCAACACGACAGCAGGATCGTCGACGTCACGAGCGAAGGTTTCTTCGGCGCCGACGCTCTTGTCAGGCTCGCTCGCCACGACTTTGCGATCGTCGCGTCCCCAGGCCAGTGCCGACAGGTGCGATCCCGACCCCGGGCCAAGAGCCCGCTGCAAGGTCTCCACCGGCACCTGCGCAATATCACCGACCGTACGAAGACCCAGCTGATTGAGCGCCTGCGCGGTGCGCTCCCCCACTCCCCAGAGCGCCTCGACCGGGAGGGGATGCAGAAAGGACACGACGTCGTCTGCGGGTACCACCAGCAGCCCGTCCGGCTTTCCCCGGGTGGACGCGAGCTTGGCGACAAATTTGGTGGGGGCTACTCCCACGGTGCAGGTGAGCTGCTGCTCGTCCCAGACCCGAGCCCGGATCCATTCGGCGATCTCACGGGGGCGACCGAGGCGGCGCAGAGCACCTCGTACGTCAAGAAACGCCTCATCCAGCGACAGCGGCTCCACCAGCGGGGTCACCGACCGGAAGATTTCCATGATCCCGGCGGAAGCTTCGGTGTAGTGGCTGAAGGTCGGCGACAGCACGACCGCATGTGGACATAACCGGCGAGCCCGCATCATCGGCATGGCACTGCGTACGCCGAACTCACGGGCCTCATAGGTGGCCGACAGCACCACCCCACGACCGGCCCCTCCGACGATGACCGGCTTGCCCTGCAGCTCAGGCCGGGTCCGCAGCTCGACGGAGGCATAGAAGGCATCCATGTCGACGTGCAGGATCGGACAGCCGCGATCGCCCGGAGACGGACGAATCCCCTGGCCGCTCACGACGACCAATTCTTCCGCGGAAGAATTGGCGACACCATTTCCGGGTGTCTGGGCACCCGCTTGTGGTGGCACCGACCCCTGCCGGGGTCAGGCCTCGGGCTTGGCCGCCAGCACGTGAAGCCGGGTGGCCATTGCCTGGTAGACCGGCTGCCTCGCGACCGCCTCTTCCATGCGCTGCAAGATCTCCCGCGCATGCGGCTCGATGTCGAGGATGCCGCCCGGGACCAAGTCGGAGAACACCCGGTCGCCGTGAACCCCGAGGACCGACATCCCGGCAGCTTCCACGAATGCGATGAGCTCAGCGAGATCGAAGCGGCGCTGCGGACGCTCCGAGCCGACCGTCGTACCGCCGGCCAGGACGAGTTCGGCGGCGTCGAGGCGACCGGCCAGTACGCGCCCGAGCACCGCAGCCGATCGGTTGGCCGCGAGAAGGCTGAGCAGACCACCCGGGCGAAGGGCGACAGCCACCGCAGCCAAACCCACCGCCGGATCGTCGGCAACTTCGAGCACGTCATGGCAGAGCAATACGTCAGCCTGCTGCGGATCGATCGCGTCGCCCAGAGTGTCGAGATATCCCTGCCGCCCGCTGATGCGGTCACCGACGCCTGCTTCGGCCGCCCGGCGCGCCAGCGACGCGAGCGAATCAGGACTTGGATCGACCACGATGACCTGATGGCCGAGCTGAGCCAGCGGGACGGCGAAACCGCCGCTGCCACCTCCGGCGTCGACAACGGCAAGCTCCCGGCCGCGCCGCTCGGCAAGCTCGCCGAGCGCACGGCGCAGATCGTCCCAGACGACACTGCTACGTGCGGCCGGCCACGAACTCGAGGTTCTCGACTGGCTGGAAGGCACGCATTCCTTTCCCGGGGCCGAAGGACGGTCCAGGCACCTGTACGGAAGCGTAATCGCCGGGCGGAGCCGGTGTGACCGCGAGTCATCCGCCCGAGCTTCCGGGACTGGAATGCCAGAGCCTGCGCGGCGCGCTGCTGGCATCGCCACCTGACGGTTTGATGTCGGCGTAGGGCGACATCCGGTAGCCCGTCGAGTACTGCCGCGCCTGGCCCCCCATTAACGGCCGGGCCATCACCGGCCGGCTGGAGCGGCTCGCGGCAGCACCTTGAACGGCAAGCTCGCTCATTTCCCCAGGGGTCGCCATCATCAGCTCGACCGCTGCGGCGCCGCCGGCCTCCCAGGCGTCGCGCATGGCCGGTAGCTCCCAGCACCCCGTCGCCCGCAGCGAAACACCCCGTGGACCGGTGCGGCGCACGAAACCCCGGATGACCAGCAGCCAGGAGTGGAAAACGGTCGAGGCGTAGCCGACTTGGGCGTCCTCGAAAAAGGTGGCATCGACGGGTCCCGTGGCGTCGTCGAGAGTCACGAAGACCACCCGTCGGCCGGAGCGGACCGGCGGGGTCTGGGTGGCCACCTTGACCCCCGCCACCAAAACCTCCTGGCGGCTACGGCAGCTCACGAGATTGCGCGCCCGGGTGATCCCGAACGCCTCCATGAACGGCTCGTAGAAATCCACGACGTGGCGGGTGACATCAAGGCCCAGCACCTCGAGCTCGGCACGGACCTGTTCGGCGCCGGTCAGCTCTGGCAGGCCCGAAGCCGTCACCGCTGACGGATCATCGCCGAGCTCGAAGGCAAGCTGCACCTGCTCGAGCTTCCCCGCTGCTACTGCGCGTACCCCGCGCGACTGACGCGCCGCCCGCTGCGCCACGCCGTCACCGGCCCCACTCGCTGCTGCCCCCTCGGCCCCCTCGGCTCCCTCGCCGGCGCGCCGCCGGGAACGTCCGGTGCGCCCGCCACTGTGGGTACTTCGGGCCAGCGCCCGGCTCCACTGATCGAGCTCGGCCACCTGCAGGAGAAGATCGCGACGGGTGATGCGACCACGACGGCGCACCGGGGCAGACAGTCCGATGCCATAAAGCCCGTCGAATGCTCCGGTCAACACGAGCCGTTCGACGATCGGGCGGGAAACCCTGGCCCGGTGCCAGAAGTCCGACAGCGATCCATAGGGCCGGCCGGCGACGATTCCGCCGACCTCTGCGGCGCTGATGCCCTTGACCTCCGACAGAGCCATCCGGATCCCGTAATTCCTGCCGTCGGGAAGTCGGGGATCAAGCGGTGGGTAGCGCGGCGGGCCATCCAGCACCGCAGGAGGAGGTTCGGTGAAAGGGCCCACCCTTTCGATGTGGTAGGCGCTGTCTGATTGATTGACGTCGAGGCCAAGAACGGCGATGCCGAATTGGCGGGCGTCATCCAGGATCAATCTCTTGGGATACATCCCGGGATCGTGGGTGAGAACGCCGGCCAGAAAAGCCGCCGGATAGTGGGCCTTCAGCCAGGCCGACTGGTAGGTCGGCAGCGCAAAAGCGGCAGCGTGAGCCTTGCAGAACCCGAAAGATCCGAACGCCTTGAGGACCTCCCAGACCCGCTCGACGGTGGCCAGGTCATAGCCCTTGCTCAAGGCCGCCGGCACAAAAGCGGCCCTGACCTCTGGCAGTAGCACCGGATCCCCGAGAGCGCGACGGGCTTCGTCGGCTTCGGCGAGGGAGACCCCCGTCATCGTCGACACGATCTGCAGCACCTGCTCGTGAAAGACGACGACGCCGGAGGTCTGCGCCAGATGAGGCTCCAGATCCGGGTGGATGTACATCGGCTCGCGCCACCCCTGCCGGCCCTCCAGGAACGGCGTCACCATGTCGCTTTTCACTGGGCCGGGACGGAAAAGGGATATATCGATGATGAGGTCGTCGAATGTCTCCGGCGCGAACTTCCCGACCAGCTCCCGCTGGCCCGGTGACTCGATCTGAAAGCAGCCGAGGGTGCGGGTGGACTGCACCAAGGCAAAGGTGGCGGGATCGGCCCGGTCGATGTTGTCGATGTCGACTTCTTCGCCGTCGACCCGTCGCACTTCGGCAATGGCATGCGAGATCGCCGATTGCATACGGATGCCGAGCAGGTCGAGCTTGAGCAGACCGAGGTCTTCGACGTCGTCCTTGTCGAACTGGCTCATCGGAAAGCCCAGATAACTCGCCTCCACCGGAGTCCGGTCAAGCAGGGTCGCGTCGGACAAAAGCACTCCGCAGGGGTGCAGGGCGATGTGTCGTGGGAGCCCATCGAGGCGCTCGACGAGCCGCAGCATCAGATCGAGCCGTTCGGCGGACAGTCCGCTGGCCCGCAGCTCCGGAAGGTCACGCATCGCGGCCCGCACCTGGCTCGCCCGAATATGGGGAAAGGCTTTGGCCACGGCGTCGATCTCCCCCGGCGGCAATCCGAGCGCACCACCGACATCGCGGATGGCGTGCCGCGCCCGGTAGGTGTCCATCATGGCGACGCAGGCGCACCGCTCACCTCCATAACGAGCGAGCACCTGCTCATAGACCTCGGTACGCCGGGCCGACTCGACGTCAATGTCGACGTCGGGCAACTGGTGGCGCAGCGGCGAGAGGAAACGCTCCATCAGCAGCCCGTATCGCAGCGGATCCACATCGGAGACGCCGGTCAGATAAGTGACCAGACTGCCGGCGCCCGAACCGCGCGCTGCGCAGCGGACCCCCATCCCCCGGATCAGGTCGACGACGTCTGCCACCGTAAGGAAATAGGTCGGATAGCCCAGCGACTGGATGATGCCCAGCTCGTCATCGAGCCGGTCGCGTACTTCCGTCGTGAAAGACATGCCGCGCCGGACGAGTCCTGCCTCGCAGCGGGCGCGCAGCACTTGATCCGCATCGGATCCGGCTGGAATGTCGCCGGTGATCTCCAACTCCGGAAAATGGATCTCACCTATCCCGAGATCGGCTTTGGGGTCCAGCACGCAGCGTTCAGCGATCTGGCGGGAGCGAATGAGCATGCCGCGCCCTCCGTCGGTGAACCCGGCGGCGCGGGCCACCTCCTCGGCTACCTCCGCCATTTCCTTGCCTGATTTGAGATAACCCTCGGCATTGACCCGGCCGACGTGACGCGCATCGAGGGCCACCAGCAGCCGCGAGGCATCGAGCACGTCAGCAGCAGGCCCGTCACCCCGGTCGGCATATCTCACCGCGTTGGTCAGCACCACCGGCACACCCGAGGCCGCACCGAAAGCCGCCCACCGGCCGGCCCGCGCCAGCTCTCCCCGGCCGCGGTGATGGACCACCTCCATCTGCAGCTCACCGGGCTCAGGCAGCGCAGCACGCCAACGAGACACGTGAGCGGCCGCGAGCGATTCCCGCCGCAGAGCCAGTGCCCTCCCCGCCTCGGATTGGGGGCCCAGCAAAACGACCAGTGCTCCTCCGGTTGAGCGTGCGAGCTGCGCGTATTGCGCGATCAGTTCGAGAGTGGTGACCGGGGTCCCGCGCTCACCGGCAAGATGGGTCGCCGTCACCAACCGGCACAGTGCCCCCCAACCACCCTGGCCGGCTGCCAGCAACGTGACTCTTGCCAGCCCGGGATCGGTGAACGCGCCGCCCCGAACGGGTCCTGGGAGCGACGCCGAACGCTGGGGAACCTGCGCCCGTTCAGCACCGAGAACGACGGGAGCGACGGCGAGATCGGTGCCGAGCAAGGGGCGGATCCCCTCGCGCTGACAGGCTTTGGCGAAGCGCACCGCGCCGTAGACCCCGTCGCGATCGGTCAGCGCAAGCGCATCCATACCCTGCTCGGCGGCTCTTGCCGCGAGGAGGTGGGGATGCGAGGCGCCGTGCCGCAAGGAGTAACCGGAGGCCACGTGGAGGTGCACAAAATAATCGGACATGCCTCCCGCTTCGGCTTATGCCGACAGGGACAGCGACGGCTGCTGCACAAGGCCCAGCAATCCGAGCACCGCAAGCAGAAAACGTTCGGCGTCGCGTATCAAATCGTCGGCCTCACGCTGGCTGACGACCGGACGTCCGGCTTCCGCAGCAGCACGCTTACCCGCTCCTGCGGCGAAGAAAGTCGCCCACTCGCCGAGCTCGGGAGCCACCTCGGTCAGCAGCCGCCAGGCACTGACAGGGCGACCCCGCCGATTCTGCGGGCGGGTGCGGGCCGCTAGTACGGCAGCGGCGGCGCGCAAGGCTGCCAGGTGCGCAAGCGCGTAACGCTCCCCCGCCACCCTGGCCCCCTCCGCGTCAGCCAGGCCTTGCTGGGAAGCGATGAGCAATCCACTCACGGCACGCGGGACGGCCAGGCGATGGGGGGAACCAGCGGGAGGATTAGTGGATTTGGCCATCAGTCGTGCACCTCCACAAGCTGCCAGCCGCTGCGCGACCAGTCGAAACAAAGGTCATAGATCCCCAGCGGCGCAGACTTGCCCGCGCTTGCCTCTACCCGCCAGAACTCCCGCTCTCGATCGTCGACAGCCGCGGCCCCTCTCGATGCGCCACCATCCGGCACCCGCGCATCATCCGTACCTGCTGCCAATGCCGTTGCAGACGCGGAAGACCACCACCGGCCGGACTCCAGCCAGTGTTCAAGCACGTCTTTGACCACGTACAGCCGCGAACGCCACAGGAACTGTGCCGGGACCTCATCGCGGCGTCGGACCTCGATCGACTCTGCATGACGCCTACCCATAACCGTCTTCTTCCCTCGCCTCGCGGATACGACGGCTGGCGCATTTGCATGGGCAAGAAACCCAACCGTCAGGACGCGCCGGGGGAAGACGACGATGCCGGCCGGCAGGCAGTGCCGCTTCCCCACGACACCGCCTGCCGACGGCTCCGGCTCGCCTCGTACGCTGGAAGGGAACGCTGCTGCCGGTGTACCGAACATACGTTCGATGACCGCCAGGAGTCAAGCGTCTTCGCGCCTTACTTACCTTGCGAAGATCAGCTTTGCCATCGAGTACGCAACACCCCGACAAAAGAGTCCACAACGGCAAGAACCGGCAAGAACGCCATGCGCCGGCCGCCCGGCAACCTAGCCAGGCTCAGAAGATTCCGAAGGCGGGCCCGTGCCAGCCGTACGCAAGACGAATTGCCGGTTGCAGGAACGACACCACCAGCCGCCCCGCTCCCCGACCGGCTCGAGGTCCTCTTCGCCGCAGTAAGGGCAGTAGAACGGAACCGCCCGCTCCCCTGCGGGAGCTGAACCAGCCGCACCAGCTGAGCCAGCCGCACCCGCCGTCTCCGCGGCAGGATCCTGCGTCACGCCGACCCTTACTTCAGGACCGACTCATCGGCGCGCCGAACCCAGGAGGCAAAGCTCTCACCCTCCGCGCGATCGGCCTGGAAGGTCAGCAGGATGCGCTCGACGAAGTCGGGCAACTCTTCCGCCGTCACCTTGAGCCCGCGGACCTTACGACCCAGCGCTGCCTCCACGCCGAGCGAACCTCCGAGATGAATCTGGAAGCCCTCCTCGCCGCCGATCAGCGAGCCCTTCAAACCGATGTCGGCCACCTGAAAACGCGCGCACGCGTTAGGGCAACCGTTCACGTTGATGCCGATGGGCTCGTCGAAATCAGGCATCCGACGCTCGAGCTCATCGATCAGCTGGCTGGCCCGGGCCTTGGTCTCGACGATGGCCAGCTTGCAGAACTCCAGACCCGTGCATGCCATGGTTGAGCGTCGGAAAGCTGACGGGAAGACCTGCAGGTCAACGGCGGCCAACTCCGCCACCAGGGAATCAACGTCGGTGACGCCCATGATGATCATCTTCTGCTCGGTGGTGGTCCGGATCTGACCTGAGCCGAAGCGGTCAGCCAGCTCCGCCACCTTGTGCAGCAGGGTGCCGGACACCCGGCCGACCCGGGGAGCGAAACCGACCGCGAATGTGCCGTCGCGCAAGGGCGTGACGCCGACGTGGTCACGGCGCTTGGAGACCGGAAGCGCAGGCTCCGGACCGTCCGGCAGCGGGTAACCGAGGTACTCCTTCTCGAGCACCTCGCGGAAGCGCTCGGGCCCCCAGTCGGCCATCAGGAATTTCAGCCGGGCCCGGGTACGCGAGCGACGGTAGCCGTAGTCGCGAAAGATCGAGATGACCCCTGCCCACACCTCAGGCAGCTGCTCGCGGGTGACGAACACCCCCAGCCGCACCGCCAATTTGGGGTTCGTCGAAAGGCCGCCGCCCACCCACAGATCGAAGCCCGGGGTGCCGTCCGGACCAGGCACACCGACAAAGGAGATGTCGTTGATCTCGTGGATCGTGCAGTGGTCAGGGCAGCCGGAGATCGCCGACTTGAACTTGCGGGGCAGGTTGGAGAATTCGGGCGAACCGATATGCCGCTCGACGACGTCGGCGATAGCGAGGGTGCCGTCGATGATCTCGTTGGCATCATCGCCCGCCAGCGGGCACCCGAGGATCACCCGGGGGGTGTCGCCGCAGGCCTCGGTGGTCAGCAGGCCGACCGCTTCGAGCCGCTGCCAGATGGCAGGCATGTCTTCGATACGGATCCAGTGCAGCTGGACGTTCTGCCGATCGGTCACATCGGCGGTGTCGCGGGCGTATTCGGTGCTGATGTCAGCGACGGTCCGCAGCTGCTCGGAAGTCAGCCGCCCGCCGTCGATACGCACCCGGAGCATGAAGAACTTGTCGTCGAGATCCTCCGGCTCGAGCGTGCCGGTCAAGCCACCGCCGATGCCGGGACGGCGCTGGGTGTAAAGCCCCCACCAACGCATCCGACCGCGTAGATCGCTCGGGTCAATCGAGTCAAAGCCCCGATAGGCGTAAATCGTCTCGATGCGCTTACGGACGTTGAGACCGTCATCGTCCTTCTTGAAGCGCTCGTTCGGATTGAGCGGCTCCCGATGGCCAAGAGCCCATTGGCCCTGCCCGGTACTGCGCTGCGGCGCGGGCATGCGCACGGTCCTTCCC
This sequence comes from uncultured Actinomycetota bacterium, assembly GCA_963737695.1. GTDB lineage: Bacteria > Actinomycetota > Actinomycetes > Frankiales > Frankiaceae > DATAZK01. The sequence goes on along the minus strand of CAVTTQ010000004.1, from coordinate 637,850 downwards.
ATGTATGAGCTGCGTGAACGAGTAACTGGGGCCGCCACGGCCCAGCTGTGACGGGGCGCCGACTCCGCCCCTGGGCGTGCGACCGCTGCTGTCCCGGCGAGGTCAAGTCTCGCACAATCGCGCGGGAAACGACCCGCGTCGATCGCCGCCGGGCGATCGAACCTGATCCGCAGGCCAGGGCGGGAACATAATCGTTGACACGGTTGTAGTCTTGATACGTGCCCCTAATGCTCGTAGCGCGGCTGCATGTCGACCTGCAGCGCTGCTCGAGCGCGGTCTGTAGCCAGCGGTAAGTCGACGCGTCTCCTATGACGCGTCCTTCCGCCCCGCTCCGACCGACCTTGAGGGATCTTTGTGACCTGCCTTGACCTGACCACCATCTCACCGCGTGAGCTCGCCGAACGCGCTGGTGAGGAGCTCGAAGGGGCACCGCCTCTCGACGTGTTGCGATGGGCCGTCGACCGTTTCAGCCCCCGATTTGCGATCACTGCGTCGATGCAGGACACCGTCCTGCTGCACATGATCTCGCAAGTGGATCGCGACGTCCCAGTCGTCTTCCTCGACACCGGCTACCACTTCGCGGAGACGATCGGCACCGCCGACGCGGCGGAGTCCGTCTACGACCTCAAGCTGCTGCGGGTGCGCCCCGCACTGAGCGTGGAACAGCAGGACCAGGCCTTTGGCCCCCGGCTCTACGAGCGCGATCCCGACCTCTGCTGCCAGATGCGCAAGGTGAAGCCGCTCGAGTCGGCGATGCGCGACTTCGATGCTTGGGCGTCCGGCGTCCGGCGCGATGAGAGCGACAGCCGCGCGAGCGCCCGCCTCGTCGAGTGGGACGAGGGCAAAGGCAAGGTCAAGATCAACCCGCTGGTGGCCTGGTCGCAGGACCAGATCGACGAATACATCGCTGCCAATGGCGTGCTGGTCAATCCCCTGCTCTCCGAGGGCTACGGAAGCGTCGGCTGCGCGCCGTGCACCCGTCCCGGTGCCGGCCGCGATGGTCGCTGGGCGGGCCAGAACAAAGTCGAGTGCGGTCTGCACCTCTGAGTCATCCGCCGACGCCCAGTTCCGGTGACCGGTCCAGTAGCCGGCCAAGTGATCAGCTAGGCGAGCGCTCGCCCGACTTGGTCCTGGTCGGACACGGCAGTCGGGATCCGGGAGCCGGTGCCGTACTACGTGAGCTGCGGGATGCCGTAGCCCGCGAGCTGGCGCCGGTCGACGTCAGACTCGCCTGGATCGAGCTGGACGACCCACTGGTATCAGACCTCGTCCCCGCCTCCGGTGACCCCTCGACGGTCGTGGTTCCGCTGCTGCTCTCACGCGGTACGCACGTCTCCCGCGACCTGCCGGCCGGAGCCCGCAAACCACTGGGGCCCGATCCGTTACTCACCCAGATCCTGCTGGATCGCCTTGCCGAAGCCGGCATCGCCAAGCATCGCCCGCTGGTGCTCGCCGCGACGGGTTCCACTGACCGGACAGGCATCGCCGACGTCAGCCACCAGGCTCGACTGCTCGAACAAGCCTGGGGAGCGCCGGTGCGCGCCGGATTCGTGACGGCGGAGCCTTCGATCGCGGCGGCCGCCGCACAGGCACACGCTGCGGCTGGACCCGAAAGCGCAGCCCCAGCCGTCGTCAGCTACTTCCTCGCGGCTGGCCGGCTCGCCGATCAGGCCGCAGCAGACACCGCACACTTGGGCGGCCATCCGGCCCTGGTGGCATTAGTCCTAATGCGCTATCGCGGGGCTGCTCCGGTCGGCGTAACCCGGATGGGCCTGTAGGCGGACTCACAAGTTGCCGAATACTTCTGTTGTGGCAGGCATGCAGACAGTTATCCGTCCGGCGGCAGTATTGCCGGAGCACGCAGCACGGCTCATATTGCCCGCGCTCCGACGACAAGACGTGTCGTCCGGCGGTGTCTGGAATACGACCGCGACCCTTTGGCAGCGCTATGACCGTCCGTGGGACGGACCCTTGGGCAGCCAGGGCACATCGCTGCTGATCGGATCCATCGCTGTCGTGTACGGCACCCCCACCAAGGCGAGCATCACCGTCTACCGGGCCGCCGTCACCGAAGAGGCGGTCACCGCCGGCTGGACCACCGACACGCTTTGCGACGAGGCGTTCAGCTACGCCGGCCTGACGCTTGCCAATTGCCCTCGCGCCGCCCTGACGCCGCCGCCTGCCCGCGACCCTTTCAAGCCCGCCGCTCTCACCCGCTCGAACCCGACCTAGCCGCCCGTTCGCAGGCAAGCTGGTTGGGTGCACACCAGCGAGCCGGCGCCCGAGCTGGTCACGGTGCACCTGTGGGGAGTGGCCGGCCGCGACGTCCCCTGGGCGCTGAGCCGGATGGCCTTGCACCGCAAGCTGGTTGCCCCGCTCGCCGTCCCCGGTCTGCGCTTTGCCAAGCTGCTTGGCACCGGCCACGGCCGCAGCTTCACACCCACTGACGCAGACCCCAGGCACTGGGCGCTCCTCGCGAGCTGGGACACCGCCCACCAGGCTGCCGCCTTCGAATCCGGGCGGCTGATCCGCAGCTGGAATGCCCGCAGCACCGAAAGCTGGCGGCTGCGGCTCCGCCCGCTGACGTCACACGGCCGCTGGTCGGGCGCCGCGCCCTTCGGCCCGCCGCACGCCCAGCCATCCGAGCCATCCGAGCCATCCGAGCCACCCCACTCCGGCCCCTGCGCCGTTGTGACCAGGGCGCGTTTGGTGCCAACCAAGATGATCAAGTTCTGGCGCGCCGTGCCACCCGTGGCGGCCGCACTGGCCGGCGCCGAGGGACTGCGATTCGCCCGCGGCATTGGTGAGGCACCCATCGGCCTGCAGGCAACCTTCAGCGTCTGGGACGATCTGGACGCCGCCGCAGCATTCGCCTACCGCTCCCGAGCCCACCGGCAGGTGATCGAACGCACCGCCGAAACACGGTGGTATGCCGAGCAACTCTTCGCGCGATTTGCTGTGATCGACGCGAGTGGCACGGTCGATGGTCATGACCCGCTGGGGATGAGGATTGGTGCTGGTGGACAGTTCGGCTGAACGTCCCGCCGAGATCCGGCTCGAGCGCTGGGCACCCGCTCAGATAAACGCCCGGTTGGCCGACGTGATGCGGGTTTATCGCCGCGCGTTTCTTGACGTTCACGAACCACACCCCGCCAGGGCCGAGATCGAACGCACGGCACATGCCCGTAGCCACCTTCACCGCCCCGGGCTGCGGGCAGTGGCGGCCCTGGAGGGCGACCGGCTCGTCGGAGTCGGCTACGGCCAACCCGGCCAGGCGGGTCAGTGGTGGCATGACGTCGTCGCGACCGCGGTCGCCGCACAATCGGGCCGCGACGCCGCCCAGGACTGGCTCGGCAGCTGCTTTGAGGTCGTGGAACTCCACGTACTCCCGACGCATCAAGGAAAACGCATCGGACGGGACGTGCTCCGGACGCTGTTGGCTGATGCCACGGAGCGGACCGCCGCGCTCTCCGCGCTCGAACCGGACGGGAGCCCGGCCCGTCGCCTGTACACCTCCGAGGGCTTCATCCCGCTGCTGTCGGATTTCCGCTTTCCGGGAGGCCCCACGCGCTACGCGGTGCTCGCCAAAAGGCTCGATGGCGGATGACCGGCCTGTGACATCAGACGTCGTCGTGATCGGCGCCGGGCACAACGGCCTGGTAGCGGCGTGCTACCTGGCCCGCGCGGGCCTGTCGGTAGACGTTCTCGAAAGCGACACTGTCGTGGGAGGTGCTGTCTCGACGGTCGAGCGTTTCCCGGGCTATCTCGTTGACCGCGGCTCCAGCCTGCACGTGATGATCCGCTGGACCGGAATCGTCGAAGAGCTCGGATTGCACCGGTTCGGGCTGCGCTACCTGGACTGCGACCCCTGGGGGTTCTTCCCCATCCCCGGCGCGCCCGGCGGCGGAATCACCTTCCGGGTGGACCTGGACCGTACGTGCGCTTCGATCGAGGCCGTGTGCGGCTCGCGTGAGGCAGAGGCTTACCGCAATTTCGTCGCAGACTGGACGAAGCGGGCCCGCCCGATGCTCGACGCGTTCAACAGTCCACCCACGCCGGCCAACATCGGTCGCGCGGCCTGGAGGGCCGGGCGGCACGTCAAAGCCAGCGGTATGGAGATCAGCCGGCAGATGCTCTCGCCGGGGGATGCGGTGCTGGATGAGACGTTCGATGACGAGCGGCTCAAGAGCGCGCTGGCGTGGATGGGAGCCCAGTCCGGGCCCCCGATGTCCGAGCCGGGCACGGCGGGTCATCTGAGCTGGAGCGCGATGATGCACCAGCGCCCACCGGGTCGCCCGGTCGGCGGCTCCGGAGCGCTGACGGCCGCCTTGGCAGCGCGATTAGGGGCCGATGGCGGCCGGCTGAGGCTTGGCGACGGTGCGGCTTCGATCGAGATCGTCGACGGCCGGGTGACTGGCGTCGTCACCACCGGAGGCGAGCGACTGGGCACTCGGGCAGTGGTGTCCGCCTGCCACGTTTTGACGACCGTGCAGCTGGCCGAAGCCGGCCTTCCCGCCGGTCTCGCGGAGCGTTCGCGCCGCGCCATTCGAGTGGGCAACGGAATCGGCGTCGCGTTGCGGCTCGGCACCCGCGCGCTGCCCGCGTATCCCGATGCCCCGGCTGACGTGCACGCCGGACTCGGCCTGATCGCACCTGACCGCACGATGTTGGCGGCGGCGCATGGCGCATCAGGCGAGCGGCCGGACACCGCAAAAACCGCCCGTCGTCGTGATGGGTTTCTCAGCGCTCGACCCGAGCCTGGCCCCGCCCGATCGCCACTGCGTCACCGTCTGGGGCCAGTGGTATCCCTACCAGCTCAGTCGGACCCGGGCAAGTCAGCTGGGAGGCGATCCGCCAGGAGACGACAGACCGCCTGCTCGCGGCCGTCGACTCCGCCGCGCCCGGCTTTTCAGCGTCCGTCGAACACGCCGCACTTCAGACCCCGCAGGACTTGGAACGCGAGCTGGGGCTACGCCGAGGCAACGTGATGCACGTGGACATGAGCCTGCCGTCGATGTTCGGCTGGCGGCCGTTACCCGAGCTCGCCGGCTACCGGGCACCTGTCGAGGGGCTCTACCTGGCCGGCGCTTCGACCCATCCCGGTGGCGGCGTATCGGGGGCAAGTGGACGCAGCGCGGCACGGGTACTGCTCGCCGACAACGAACGTGCTGCCCGCCGGCGCATGGGCCGCGGACGGGGTCTGGCGAGCCGAATCAAACGGTAGGAGACCGCTGCCCGTACGCTCAGCCGGTGGCGAGCTCCACCCTCCCGGGCGCCGCCGGGTCACTGACGGCCAGAGTCAGCGTCCCTTTTGCCGCCCGGCAGCGAGTTCCACTCACGCTCGCCGTTTTGACGGTGCTCAGCCAGATCGGCTACCCGCTGTCCGGTGGCGCGTTCCGCGACCGGCTCACGGTGGTCACGGTGGTGCTGTGGTGTGCCACCTCCGTGACGCACGCGGCCGTCACCCGCGGCGCCCGCTACGCCGCAGCGCTGCTGGCGATCAGCGCAGGAGTCGGGTTCGGCGCGGAGCTGCTCGGCGTCCGGACCGGCTTTCCTTTCGGTCATTACAGCTACACAGCGACTCTCGGGCCCCGCCTCGGAGGCGTACCCCTCCTTGTGCCGCTGGCCTGGGCGATGATGGCCTACCCCGCCTTGCTGGTGGGCCGCCGGATCGGGGCTCCGGTGATCACCGGAGCGATTGCGTTAGCGAGCTGGGACCTGTTCCTCGATCCGCAGATGGTCGCGGCCGGCCATTGGCGTTTCACCGGGGGCGGCCCGGTGGTGAACGCGATCCCGCTCTCCAACACGGTCGGCTGGTTCGGCGTCGCGTTGCTGATCATGGTCTTGCTGGTGCGCATTCCGGAACGACCGTCCCCCGCAGGAGACGGGTCGCCGCGCACACCTGACGACCGGGTTCCGCTTGGCTTGTTTTTGTGGACCTACGCCTCGTCGATGCTGGCTGCCGTGGCGTTCTTCGACCACCCAGGCGTGGCCCTCGTCGGCGGTCTGGCGATGGGGATTCCCGTCGTGCTGCTGCTGACCGCGCTTCGGACCCCGCCCCTTCCAGACAGCGCCGCGTGAGCCGCCGCCGGACGGCAGCCCGGGCGTTCACGATCTCCTTGGCAGCCCATGCGGCACTCAACGGCCGTCTGCTACGCCGGCCCCCCGAAGCCGACGAGGTCGACGAAGCAGCCCTGTCGGGCGAACGCATCAGCGTTCTGCTCCCGCTGCGCAACGAGGCCCACCGCGTGCTGCTCTGCCTGCGGGCGCTGACGAGTCAAGTGGCGCTGCACACCGCCCAAGCCGTGGAGTTCGTGGTCCTGGACGACCAATCGAGTGACGGCACTGCTGAGATCGTCGAGGCCATGTGCCGCCACGAGCCGAGGATGCGACTGGTGCGCGGCAGCCAGGAACCGCCCGACGGATTTCTCGGTAAGCCATGGGCCTGCGCCCAGCTGGCGGCCGCCGCAGACCCACAGGCGACTGTGCTCGTCTTTCTGGATGCCGACGTGGTTCTCACGCCGCATGCGCTCACCCGCACCGTCACCCTGCTGCGCCAGAGCCGACTCGACTTCGTCAGCCCGTACCCACGGCAACGAGCAGAGTCGACACCGGAACGGCTCGTGCAGCCCCTGCTCCAATGGTCCTGGCTGACCCTCGCGCCACTACGGCTCGCGGAGCGAACCCGGCGCACCTCACTCGCGCTCGCCAACGGCCAGTTGCTCGCCGTCGACGCCCGAAGCTATGCGGACGCAGGCGGTCACGCTGCCCCCGACGTACGCGGTGCAGTGCTGGAGGATCTCGCCCTCGCTCGGGCGCTGCGCCGGCGCGGACACGCTGGAGGCATGGCAGACGGCACGTCCCTAGCGACCTGCCGGATGTATGAGAGCTGGCCCGAACTTCGCGACGGATACAGCAAATCGTTGTGGGCAGCCGGCGGAGGCCACCCGGCGGCCAGCCTCGGGCAGGTGGCTTTCCTTGGCTGGCTGTACCTGCGCCCCGATCCGATCTCATACGCGGCCGGAGTCACCTCCAGGCTGATCGCCGCCCGTCGAACCGGTGGGCGCGGCTGGCCCGACGCGCTGTGGCATCCGGCGTCTGTGGCGCTGCTTGCCGTACTCACGGCACGTTCCTGGCAGGGGCGCCTGACCGGAGGCCTGCAGTGGAAGGGCCGGCCGGTGGTGGCCCGACCCGAAGCCGGCTGAACGCGTTTTCATGGCACGGATCGTTGTCATCGGAGCGGGGATGGGCGGGCTGGCCGCGGCGACGCGCCTGCATGCCAGCGGACATGACGTCACGGTCTGCGAGCAATCCCCCAACGTCGGCGGCAAGCTCGGCACGTACTCGCGGGACGGCTTCCGCTTCGATACCGGCCCATCCCTGCTCACCCTGCCCGCGGTCTTCAGTGACCTCTTCGCCGCCACCGGAGACCGTCTGGAGACTGTCCTCGATCTGCAACGCGTCGACCCCAATTGCCGCTACCGCTTCATGGACGGCACGGTGCTCGACGTCCCGGCCGGCCGCGACCAGCTCGTCGGCGCCATCCGCATGACCTTGGGCGCAGCGGCTGCCCGGGAGTGGGACGCGTTGCTCACCCGGGCGGGGCGCATGTGGGATGTCTCGCGCGGCCCGTTCATCGAAGCGCCCGGCCCGCCGGCGCTGCTCCCGCTCGCCCGCCGCATGCCGGCGCAGCTGCCGGTCATCGCACCCGGCCGATCGCTGCGATGGCTGGCGCGCCGGCTGCTCAAAGACGCACACCTGCAGACGATTCTCGAGCGATATGCGACGTATGCCGGCTCAGACCCCGGCCGAGCGCCGGCTGCCCTCGCCAGCGCTGCTTACGTCGAACAGCAGTACGGCGCCTGGTACGTCACAGGTGGCCTTGCCCAGCTTGCCACCGCGCTCGCCGACCGGCTGCCGGCGGGATCCATTCGCGTCGAAACCCCTGTAATTGCAGTAGAAATGGCGGCCGGGCGGGTCAGCGGCGTACGGCTGGACAACGGTCACACCCTTGCTGCTGACGCGGTCGTCGCGGACGTCGACGCCGGCCGGCTCTACGGCGACCTGCTGCCCCAGCCACGGCTCGTCCCACGCGGAGAGCCGTCCTCGGCCGGCTTCGTCATCCTGCTGGGCCTGCGTTCTCGGCCGGCTGATTTGGCCCATCACACCGTGCTCTTCCCGCCGCTGGGCAGCCGCGGCTATGCGGCAGAATTCGAAGCCATCTTCGCCGGCCGGCCGGCCGCGAATCCGACGATTTACCTCAGCGCTCCGGTCGATCCCGAGGTCTCCCCCTCCGGAGCGCAGGGGGTCTTCGTCCTCGTCAACGCGCCGCGACAAGGACCTTTCGATTGGGACGCGACCGGCGTTGCTGACTCGTACGCGACGGCGATCCTGGCGCTGATGGCAGAGCGCGGGCTAGACCTTCGCGACCTGGTGCTGTTCCGCGAGACCCGAACCCCTGCAGATCTCGCCCGCGCGACAGGCGCTCCGGGAGGCGCCATCTACGGCACTTCGAGTCATGGACCACGTGCCGCCTTTCAACGGCCGGCCAATCGCTCCCCCGTTCCCGGACTCTTCCTCACCGGGGGTAGTGCTCACCCCGGAGGCGGATTGCCGCTCGTCGCCTTGTCGGGCCGGGCGGTCGCCGAACTGATCGGCTCGGCCTGACGGCCTTCCAGGACACGTTTTGCCACCCGCAGGAATTGGATCGCGCCTACCGCCGAAAGCCCGCCAACCACAGCAGCGGTGACGGCTGCTACGGCTCGCGCCCGCCCCGGCACCAACCCGGCCAAGGCGAGGCCTCCCGCCGTGACGAGAATCCGCGTCGGCCGCTCCCCGACCGTCACGACGCCGATCTCCCCGAAGCCGGCATTGCCCGCCCGGGCCCGGGAGTACTCCAGCGCGGCGATACCCCCGGCTGCGGCGCCAGTGACCCACCTCGGCGCCCCGGCCCGCCCCAGCGCCAGCAGATACGCCGCATCAGACCCGCGATCCGCGAGTGAATCGAGGACGTAGCCCCACGGCGTGGTCCGGTCGGACAGGGCAGCTACGGCGCCGTCGAGGCTGTCCGCGAGTCCTGACCCCACGACGGCCGCGCCGGCGGCGAGATTCCATCGGCCCCCGGCGACCGCCGCCGGAACGGCCAGGGTCGCGGCGAGCAGACCGGCGGCCGTCAAGCTGTCCGGCGCCACCCCGCGACGAGCCAGCGGGCGCGCCAGCGTTTCCACGACCGTCAGCCATCCTCCGATCACGGACGAGCCGGCAGGGTCATAGCCACCGTGCAACGCCGTCCAGCGCTCGCGGTATTCGGCCCGGTCCGGCAACCAATCCGGCGGCTCACCGGGCGCCGCGTCCAGGCCGGGCCTCATGCCACCGACTGGACCTCACCGCTGCGATCGCGCAGACCTTCCTCCGCTGCGCGAGCGAGCAGTCTCACGGTCAGGGTGCGCATCAGCCACCGCGGCAGCAGCGCCGGCAAGGCCAAAGGACCATGCAACGTCAGCCGAACCGTCACCACCGATCCGCCGGAGGCCGAAGGGATCACCAGGTGCTCGACCTCCTCCGCAAGCCCTGGCAGGAGCCGTGCCGTGACCGCCACCGAGCAACGGTCGACCACATGATCCACCGATACGGGCACTTCGATGGACATCAGCCTCAGCTGGGCGCGCAGATGCTGGCCGGCCGCGACGGCTGCCTCCAACTCTGCTGGGTCAACGCCCTCCACAGCCGCAGCCGAGCCACCGGCGGCGGGCTCCGGTGTCACCGATCGCAGAAACGGCTCGAACTCCGCCCACCGCTGCGGGTGGCCCAGCACTGCCCAGACCTCAGACACGGGGGCGGCGCTGCTGGCATGGGCACCTGCCGACGCGCGCAGGGCCAGCCGGATGGGCGTGGTGAGCATGACGGTCATCCTGCCCCGTAGGGTCACCGGAGTGAGCGAACCCGCGCCGTACGTCGTCGAATCTGCGGAAGCTTTTTCTCCGGAAGCGATCTTTCTGAGCGGGCGTGATCAGCTCGTCCTGGCAGTGCGCATCACCCCGGTCTACGGCCAGATCGACCTGACGCTGTTGGCGCAGGTCATCGATGCGGCCAACGAGCGCGGCTTCTCACTCTCGCGCGAGGCGCCGTTTCGCGACGAGTGGCTCATCTGCGTCTTCGACGCGTTCGACGAGGACTGACCGACCGGGACGGCTCGCAGAGCCGCTAGTGCAGGCCGCGGGTGTGGTGGCCCAGGCTGGCGAAGATGTCGCGGGTCGCGGTCGAGCGGTTCATCGTGTAGAAGTGCACTCCCGGCGCGCCCCCGGCCAGCAGCTGCGTCGCGAGGTCTGAGGCCACCTCGACCCCGATGGCCCGCACCGCGCGGTTGTCGTCGCCTGCCTCGGCGAGCCTGGAAGCCAGCTCGGCCGGAAAGATCGCGCCTGACATTTCGGCCATGCGCGTGATCGACGACGTCTGAGTGACCGGCATGATCCCCGGCAGGATCGGCATGTCGCATCCCATCGCCGAGACCCGGTCACGGAGCCGGAAGTACGCGTCGGCCGTGAAGAAGAACTGCGTGATGGCGAAGTCGGCACCCGCCTCGCTCTTCTCGACAAGCCGCCGCGCATCAGCCTCCACATCGGGCGCGCTCGGGTGCTTGTCGGGAAAGGCGGCCACCCCGACGCTGAAATCCCCGAGCGAACGCACCAGGCGCACGAGCTCGCTCGCATAGGTCAGCCCATCCGGATGGGCCTCCCACGCAGCAGTCGGGCCTCCCGGCGGATCACCACGAAGCGCCAGCACATTGCGGATGCCGGCACCGGCGTAATCACCGATGACCCGGCGCAGCTCGGCGACGCTGTGACCTACCGCTGTGAGGTGGGCCACCGGGGTGATGGTGGTCTGGGTCGCGATCCGCTCGGTCACCCGGATTGTGCGGTCACGGCTGGATCCGCCGGCGCCGTAGGTCACGGAAACGAACGTCGGACCGTACGGCTCCAGCTCCCGGATCGCCCGCCACAGCTGGGTTTCGCCCTCATCGGTCTTGGGAGGGAAGAATTCGAAGGAGAACGACGGCCGGCCGTCCTCGAGTAGCTCCCGAACCGTCTTCGCGTGACCCGAAGGCGCGCTGACAGCTGTGCTTGCCATGCCCGCCCACCCCCGAGTCGCTGATGCCACATCTGGTCTGGCGCGCGTTACGCCTGATCACTGAGGTTAACTGTCGGCAGATTCCTCCGTCAGCCTGAGCGGCGCTGACGAGGCGAGGACCTTGACCTCGGCGCCGTGAACCCGGATGCGGGGAGCGCCACCCGCAGCGTCTGTTGACCGCGGCACGGTGACCTCAGCCAACGCCGGCACCGACAGTGCGTACGGCCCGCCGGGCAAGACCACAATCGCCTGCCCGCATTCAACATCGACCATTCGCGGCGAGCTAGCAAAGTGCAGATTCACCTTTGGCGCGCGGACCGACACCACCTGCCCACGCAATTCCCGGCACGCCACGCTGCCGTCGCGAACCGTCAGTTGAAGATCGCCGTCGGCGCCCCAGGACGTGATCTGTCCGCTGGCGACCCGCACACGCACTGCCAGACCGGCGGGGATGTCGACGCGCAATCGCGCCCGGCGGCATCGGATACGCAATCCGTCGCCGCCGAACCGAAATTGCGGCTCGCGCACCCGGCGCACCCGCCCCTTGGGCACGGTCCAGCGGACCCTCAGTTGATCACCCGCCGAAGGCGCCAGTTCGACGCGGCCCGTATGGGTACTGATCTCCAGCTGACCACCGGAAATCTCCACCGCGGCGATGCGGCGCTGGCCCTCGGTCGTGGCGGCGGCAGGGCCTGGCGTCACGGCGGGGCCTCCTCTCGGGCGGCGACCGACCAGTCGCCGAAACCGAACGACCCAGCGAATCGCTAACGTCCTCATCATGCCGACAGACCGCGCCCAGTTCGCGGACCTGAACGCGAGGGTCACCACGGCACTGGGCACCTTCCTGCGCCGGGCAGACCCGACCCTGAACTCTGTCGGCCCGGAATTGGCTCCGGTCGCAGCTGCCGTCGCCCAATTCGTGCTCGCCGGTGGCAAGCGGCTGCGCCCCGCTTTCTGTTACTGGGGCTGGCGCGGCGCCGGCCAGCCCGACAGTGAAGCCTTGCTGAACGCCGCCTCCTCCTTGGAATTGCTGCATGCGTGCGCGCTCATTCACGACGACGTGATGGACGGCTCGGATACCCGCCGGGGGCGGCCCGCCGTACACCGCCATTTCGCGCAGCTGCATCGATCCGGCGGCTGGTCGGGAAGCGCCGACACATTCGGTGCCAGCGCGGCGATCCTGCTCGGCGACCTGTGCCTGGTGTGGGCCGACCAGATGTACGGCGAGGCCGCCGGCGGTGGCTCGTTCGATGCCAAGGCGACTCTGCAGGCTGCAGAGGTCTACTCCGACATGAAGGTTGAACTGATGGCCGGCCAGTACCTCGATGTGCTGGCATCGGTCATCGGTGAGGTGAGTCCGGCCGGTGCGACGGAGCGGGCACTTCGGGTGGCCCGCTTCAAGAGCGCGAAATACACCATCGAGCGGCCGTTGCACCTAGGAGGCGCCCTGGGTGGTGCCCCCACGGAGCTGCTCGATACGTATACGGCATATGGACTTCCGCTGGGTGAGGCGTTCCAGCTCCGCGACGACGTACTCGGGGTCTATGGCGATCCGCAGGCCACCGGTAAGCCGGCCGGCGACGACCTGCGAGAGGGAAAGCGGACGGCGCTCGTCACTCTTGCCGAACAGCGCGCCACTGCCTCCCAGGCGGCGACCCTGCGCAGCCTGATCGGCAATGCCGACCTCGATCAGGCCGGAGTTGAGACCTGCCGGGCCGTGATCGCCGATTCCGGAGCCCTGGATGAGGTCGAGCAGCTGATCACCCGCCGGGGCGACGAGGCGCTCGACGCCCTCCAGTCGCCACTCATCGACGCAGCGGCGCTGACCGCTCTGCAAGCGCTGGCAGTGGCAGCGCTGCAGCGCAATGGCTGACAGCTGGCTAGCGTCGCTGGTGTGCGCACCGTTTCCGGCCGGACCGATCGGGTGGTCATCGTCGGGGCCGGACTGGCGGGACTGTCAGCGGCCCTGAGGCTGGCCGGCGCGGGGCGGTCGGTCACGGTCCTGGAGCGGTCACTCGCGCCCGGCGGCAGGGCCGGCGTCTGGTCAAGCGGGGGCTACACGTTCGACACCGGGCCCACGGTGCTCACGATGCCCGGATTGCTGGAGGACGCGTTCGCCAGTGTTGGCGCGAAGCTGAGCGAACACGTCGACCTGATACCCCTCGACCCTGTTTACCGCGCGCTGTTTCCCGATGGAAGCTCGCTCGATGTCCGGTCCGATCCGGACGCCATGGCGGCGGAAGTGGCGCGCGTGTGCGGCCCCGCCGAAGCGGACGGCTATCGGCGTTTCGTGGCATTCGTGTCCAAGCTCTACCGCCTCGAGATGGACACGTTCATCGACCGCAACTTCGACAATCCACTGGGAATGCTCAGCAAACCGCTCGCTGAACTGGTCGCCATGGGTGGGCTACGCCGGCTGGCGCCGAAAGTCGGTTCCTACCTCAAGGACCCGCGGACCCGGCGGGTGCTTTCTTTCCAAGCCATGTATGCCGGGCTGTCCCCCTATGACGCGCTGGCCATCTACGCCGTGATCAGCTACATGGATTCGGTCGCCGGTGTCTATTTCCCGCGGGGTGGAATGCACGCCATCCCCCGAGCGATGGCAGCTGTCGCCGAGGCGGCTGGGGTGACCATCTGCTACGGCGCCGACGTCGAACGAGTCGAGGTGAGCGGTGATCGGGCCACAGCCGTGCTCGTACGCGGTGGTGACCGGGTGCCTGCCGACGCCGTTGTGCTGACTCCGGACACCCCGGTCGCCTTCCGGGAACTGCTGCCCAGCACCGCCGCCGGGCGTATCTGGTCTCACCGCCTGCCCCGTCAGAAATACAGCCCCTCGTGCTTCCTGCTACTCGCCGGCGGCCGCTCGCAGTATCCCGGAGCTGCCCACCACACCATCTCCTTCGGTCGCGCCTGGCGGCGGACGTTCGACGAACTCATCGACCGCAGGGAGCTCATGAGCGACCCTTCGCTCTTGGTCACCTCTGCCACGACCAGCGATCCACACTTGGCCCCGGCCGGCGCCAATACGTACTACGTGCTGGCTCCCACCCCGAACCTCGACGCCCGGCTCGACTGGGAGACCGTGGGGCCGCGCTACCGCGACGAACTGCTGGAGACGCTGGAACGGCGCGGTTGGGGCGGATTCGAGTCGGCGATCGAGGTCGAGTCGGTCACGACCCCAGCCGACTGGAGGGCACGCGGTATGGAGCGGGGTGCGCCTTTTGCCGCCTCGCACACCTTCGCCCAGACCGGGCCCTTTCGGGCACCCAACATGGCTCCGGGCCTCGGCAACGTGGTGCTTGCCGGGTCCGGAACCACCCCCGGGGTGGGCGTACCGATGGTGCTGGTGTCAGGACGCCTGGCCGCGGAGCGGATCGCCGGTCCGGACATCCACTGAGCTGCGCGGGGCGTTCACGTTCAGCCGGGCTCCCGTCAGCAGGCGTCGCAACGCGGGATCATCGTCGTGCAGCCAGCTGATGAGTTGCGGCAGCGGCATCGGCCGGGCCAGCAGGTTGCCCTGCGCTTGAGCACATCCCATCCGTCTCAGGTGATCCCAGATTATTTGCTTGTCCACCCCCTCGGCGACGACGTCGAGCCCGAGTTTCGCGCCGAGGTCGACGATGGAACGCACGACGGCCTCGTCCGAGGTGTCGTGGTCGATGCGCCGGATGAACGACGAGTCGATCTTGACCTGCCGGATCGGCATTCTGCGCAGGTAGGACAGCGAGGAATGGCTCGTCCCGAATCCGTCCACCGCCACTCGCAATCCGAGCGCCGCCAGCTGCCGCAGACCCGGCAGGGTCCGGCTCTGCTCGTGCATGACGCTGGCCTCGGCGATTTCCAGGGTCAGCCGGTCCGTACCCAGCTGCCTGGCCTCGAGCAGCCGCGCGATGGCGTCAGGCAGGGTGGCGTCGGTCAACGAACGGGCCGGCATGTCGACGGAGACCCCGATGTCGAAACCGGCATCCCGCCATGAAGCGCAGGCGTCGATCGCGGCCGCCAGCACATGACGGGCCAGCTCGCTCGCCAGTCCACTGCGTGGTCGCCGTCGGCACGAATTCCTCCGGCAGGAGCATGCCGCGATCCGGATGCTGCCAGCGGGGCAGGATCTCCACCGCAGTGATCTCGCCGGTCACGAGCGAGGCGATCGGCTGCGCGTACACGGTGATCTCGTCGGCGGCCAGCGCCCGGCGCAGCTCCCCGGCGAAGGTGAGCTGCTGGGCGTCGCTCTGGCCCATTCCCGGCTCCCAGACCCGAAGCCCGCGATTGGTAGCTTTAGCCGCGTACATGGCCATGTCGGCGCGCTTCAACAGTCCAGAGGTCTCCACCCCGTGACGCGGCGCGAGGGCCACACCGATCGACATCCCGATGGAGATCACCAGATCGGCCAAGGCGACCGGCTCAGCAATAGCGCGAAGCACCCGCTCGCCCACTTCGGTCGCTTCCTCAGCGGTGACCGTGTCGGGCAGCAGGATCGCGAACTCGTCTCCGCCGAGGCGGGCCAGGACGTCGCCGGGCGACAGAGCCGCGCTGGCGCGCACCGCGACTTCCTGCAGCAGCACATCGCCCATCTGATGGCCGAGAGCGTCGTTGACGTCCTTGAAACCGTTGAGGTCGCAGATCATCACCGCGGCGCCTTCGCGCCGACCGTCCCGGATCTCGGCGAGCACGTCGCTCAGCTGCTGGTGCAGCCAACTCCGGTTGACCAGGCCAGTCAGTCCGTCATGTCGCACGGCGTGGGTCAACCCGTTGATGAGCCAGCCGTTTCGCAGCGCAAGAGCGGCGTGGTTGGCGACCGTCTCCACGAGCCGCAGATCCGCGGAATCAAACGTGCGCACCTGCCCCACCCGGCCGGCGACCATGAGGCTTCCGGTGACTACCGCCGTCGATCCTTCGGCCGGGAGCCGGGCCTCGTCACGGGGCTGGGCATCACGCAAGGGAACCGCCAGCGTCTCGCGGCGGCCGACCCGTTTGAGGTAGCGCCTCCATTCCGGACGCCTGCCGAGGCCCGACCGGTAAGGCAGCAGGATCGCCTCTCCGGTCCGCAGCACATAGGCGTGGACGGGGTCGGGCACATCGTGTCCGAGATCGCCCTGGCCGGCGTCGCTGCGCTGCAGATGGCCGGTTTCATCGATGGTGAGCCGGGTGGGCCTGCCTTCCGGGAGTGCCGGCGCGAAGACGACCTCTGCGTGCTCAGCGGCGGCGATCTCGCGGGCTGACAACAGGAGCTGGCGCAGCACCTCGTCCGGCTCGTGGGTGTTGCTGATGGCGTCGGTGAAGCGGTAGAGCCGAGCCAGGGCCGCGTGCCGGCCGGTGAGCGCGGCGTACGCGCGGTAGCAGGTCAGGATGACCACGGCAGCGCCGACCAGTAGCCAACCGGTGTCGGGCGAACGCTGCAGAGCGTTCACCGCGACCAGGGCGATGGTGCCGATGACCAAGGAGACGGCGCTGCTGGTACTCACCGCGCGGTAGAGATCGCGGCGATGGAATTCGTTCTGGAAGATCGCGATGATCAAGGTGACCACGACCGCCGAGACCACGCCGCTGACGAGCACCGCCACATACGCAGCCAGCCAGGCGCGCTGCGATGTCGGAGCCGCCCCGCCGAGCACCAGCCGGAAAAGTTCGATGGCAAGGCAGACTTCGACGAGCAGGACCGCGGCGTTGACCCCGATCTTCACGAGCGCCTGTCGACGGATCACGACGAAGACCACCAGCGGTCCCACGAGACGCGCCAACACCAGCCCTGAGGGGGTGGTGAAGAAGAGCCCCAGCACCAGCGGCGCCTCCGACAGTGACACCGTCCGCGCGCCTCCCCTCATCTGGACGTGCAGCACGCACACCTCGGCGACCCCGAAAAGGAGGGCGAGCAAGACCCACGAGACCTCGGGGCCGAGCGGGCTGACCGAGGCTGGGGGCAGGGCCCACGCCATCGCCACTCCGACCGCAGCAAAAAGGGCGCCGACAGCGGCGGCGCGGCCCGGATATTCGGCAGTGCGACGACCCAGCTGGGACGAGCGCATTACGAAGCCACGGACCGGGGGGCGGCGGTGATGGGCACCAGGAACCTCTCGCATCGACCACGGCCTGAGCCCCGATCGTGACGGCGTACGTGGACATGTCTCCCGGACACGCCCAGTATTCATCCGTGCGCGCTTCGTGACAAGTGTCCGTCAGGAAGCCACTCAGCTAAATCACAGCCGAAGTCCAGGCTCGGTTGTAACACTGATCGCGGTGACGCTCCCATCTGAAGAAGATTTCCCCCAACGTGCCGCGACCCTGGAGCAGGTGCTCTTCGAGGTCAAGCGGGTCGTCGTAGGCCAGGACCGCATGGTCGAGCGCATGCTCGTGTGCCTGCTCGCCGGCGGCCACTGCCTGCTCGAAGGCGTGCCCGGCGTCGCCAAGACGCTCTCGGTCTCCACGCTCGCCCAAGCCATCGGCGGAACCTTCGCGCGGCTCCAGTTCACTCCCGACCTGGTGCCCAGTGACGTGGTCGGCACCCGGGTCTACCGGATGGGGCGCGAGCAGTTCGACGTCGAACTGGGTCCGATCTTCGCCAACCTGGTCCTTGCCGACGAGATCAACCGGGCGCCCGCCAAGGTGCAGTCGGCGCTGCTTGAGGTGATGGCCGAACGTCAGGTCACCCTCGGCGGCAAGAGCTATCCGGTGCCGGCCCCGTTCCTGGTCCTGGCCACCCAGAACCCCATCGAGAACGAGGGCGTCTACCCCCTCCCCGAGGCGCAACGCGACCGCTTCCTGATGCGCGTTCAGGTGCCCTACCCGACGCCTTCGGACGAGCTGGAGATCGTGCGCCGCATGGGCTCTCACCCGCCGCACGCCAATCAGGTGCTTTCGCTCTCCGACCTCGAAGGGCTGCAGCAGGGCGCCCGCGACGTCTTCGTCCACCACGCCGTCGCCGAATACGCCGTACGCCTGGTGCTCGCCACCCGCGAACCGATGCGCTTCGGGGTCCCGGAGATCACCGGAATGCTGGCCTACGGCGCATCACCGCGTGGAAGCCTCGGGCTGATCGCTGCCGCTCGGGCGCTGGCACTGCTACGCGGGCGTGACTACGTCATCCCCTCCGACGTCACCGACGTTGCTCCCGAGGTCCTGCCGCACCGGCTGGTGCTCTCCTACGAGGCGCTCGCCGACGGCATCAGCCAGGAATCCGTCGTTGACCGCGTGCTCGCCGCCACTCCGCAGCCGGTCGTCACCTCGAGCCAGTTCTCGGGCCAGTACGCCGCGCCCGGCATGTCGGCGTGACCTCGCCGCTTCATCCGGTACGGCCAACGGCTCCCTCCAACGGGAGTCGGGCTGGACGGGTTGGTCGTCGGCGGCTGGGCCGGGTGCCTGCCACCCCTCCCCCGCCGGCGACACCGACACCGGACGAGATCGACGCGAAACTCAAACGCCTCGAGCTGATGATCAGCCGGCGGCTGGAGGGGCTGCTGCACGGCGACCACCTCGGGCTGCTGCCAGGACATGGCAGCGAGCGGGCGGAGAGCCGCGAATACCGGCTGGGCGACGACGTGCGCCGCATGGATTGGGCGGTCACCGCCCGCACGAGCGTCCCGCACGTCGGCGACCTGATCGCCGACCGCGAGCTCACCACCTACGCCATCGTCGATCTGACGGCGTCGATGGACTTCGGGACCAACACCTGGGAGAAGCGCGACCTCGCGCTCGCCGCCACCACCGCCTTCGGTGTGCTGACCACTCGGTTGGGCAGCCGCTTCGGGCTCACCACGCTGCTCAGCACGGAACACGGTCCGGCCGTGGTCGAGCTTCCACCGCGGGGCGGACGCGACGCGCTGCGCCGCTCCCTGCGGACACTGGCCACAGCCCCGCGCGGCACCGCCGCTACCTCAGCAAACCCCGGTAGCACGGCGCCGGCCATCACCGCCGCACTCGAAGGCCTCGGCCGGCGCGGTCTGCGCCGCGGGCTGGTCGTCGTGATCTCCGACCTGATCGGGGATCCGCAATCCTGGTCACGCTCCATGCGCGCGCTCTCCGGACGCCATCAGGTGCTGGTGGTCGAGGTCCGCGATCCTCGCGAGCTCACTCTCCCGTCGGTCGGGGTCGTGCAGCTGACCGACCCCGAGACCGGCGCCCAGCTCGAGGTCGACACCCGTTCCGCCGCGCTCCGTGACCGTTTCGCCGCAGCTGCTGCGGCCCAACGCGCTGAGGTGGCCGCCACTATCCGGCAGGCGAGGGCGGGTCACCTGGTGCTTTCCACCGATTCCAACTGGCTGCTGGACGTAGCCCGCTATGTGGCGGCTGCCCGCCGCTCCCGAGGAGTAGCCCGATGAACTTCCTGTCTGCGTCGCGGCTCTGGCTGCTGCTCGCAGTCGCCGCGCTGCTCATCGCGTATGTGATCATCAGCCTGCGCCGCAAGCGCTACGCCGCCCGCTTCACCCAGCTGTCGATGCTGGCGTCGGTCGCGCCGCGCCGTCCCACCTGGTACCGCCGCCACGTGCCCGCGGTATTGCTCCTGCTGTCGATGACCGGTCTGGTGTTGAGCCTCGCCCGGCCCGCGCAGGACACCAAGGTGCCCAAGCAGCGCGCGACCGTCATGCTTGCCATCGATGTCTCCAATTCCATGGCAGCCACCGACGTGACTCCGAGCCGGCTCGCGGCCGCCAAGGTCGGCGCGACCGCATTCGTCAACCAGCTGCCCGCCAAGCTGCAGCTCGGGCTCGTCGCCTTCTCGGGGACGGCCGAGATCCTGGTCAACCCGACCACCGACCGCGATGCCGTCCGTACCGCGATCAGCAATCTGCAGCTCGGCAACGGCACGGCGATCGGTGACGGCATCGAGGCCTCGCTCACCGCCATCGCCAACAGCGCCAAGACCCAGACCGGCGACAAGTCTCCGCCACCGGCCCGCATCGTCCTGATGTCGGACGGCGAGACGACCCGCGGCACCCCCAATGAGACCGCAACCAGCGCTGCGCTGGCTGCCAAGGTGCCGGTCAGCACCATCGCATACGGCACCCAGGACGGCACGCTGGAGATCCAGGGCCAGGACATCCCGGTGCCGGTGAACACCGAAGCCCTCAAGGCGATCGCTGACGACACCCACGGTTCCTACTACCGGGCCACCACCGGCGACGAGCTCAAGAGCGTCTACCAGGGGCTCGGCAGCTCGATCGGCTACGACACCAAGCACAAGGAGATCAGTAGCTGGTTCACCGGATTCGCGCTGCTGCTGGGGCTGATAGCCGGTGGTTTGTCGCTGGTCTGGACCGCCCGCTTACCGTGACGGTTGTGCCTGCAGCCCATGACTCAGGGCTGCAGGCTGCCTACGCGACATCTCGCCGGCTGCACGCGTCGCACGGACGTACCTACTACCTGGCGACGTTGCTGCTGCCGGGCTGGAAACGGCCATACGTTCACGCGCTCTACGGTTTCGCCCGCTATGCCGACGAACTCGTCGACGATCCCCGGTTGGGGAGCCCCGCCGAGGCCGCCCGCGCACTGGACGATCTGGAATCCGGCCTGCTGGCAGCCTGCGATTGCGGAGGGCCGGCGGCGAGCGAGGTCCCCGGAATCCGGACCGACGTGCTGCGTGCGGTCAGTGACACGATCGCCCGCTGGGACGTACCGATCGAGCACTTCACTGAGTTCTTGAGCGCCATGCGGATGGACCTGACGGTCACCGAGTACGCCGACTGGGCGGCACTGAGCCGCTACATCGAAGGCTCGGCCGCCGTCATCGGCCTGCAGATGCTGCCGATCCTCGAGCCGTCGTCACGCACCGCTGCGCTGTATGCCCGCGACCTCGGCATCGCCTTCCAGCTGGCGAACTTCCTGCGAGACGTCGGGGAGGATCTGCGCCGTGGACGGATCTATCTGCCACAGGATTCGCTGGCCCTCTTCGGCGTGACCCGCGAGAGCCTCACTACCGGGGTGGTGGACGGCCGGGTCCGCCGGCTGCTCGCGTACGAGATCGCGCGCTGCCGGGAGCTCTTTCGTTCCGCGGAGCCAGGCATCCGGCTGTTGCATCCGACCTCGCGGGACTGCGTACGCACTGCTTTTACGCTTTATCAGGGCATCCTCGACGCCATCGAAAACGCCGATTACCAGGTACTCGACAGGCGGGTCGCGGTGCCGCTCACCCGGCGGATGGCGGTCGCAGCGCCGGGCCTGTGGCAGGCGGCGAGGGCTCGCCGGGCGACGGCCGAAGGGACGGGCCTGGCGGGCGCTTCCACCGGCGGCCCCACCACACCCACCAGCTGAGGGTCTGCAGCACCAGGGAGAACCCGAAGAGCAGATCTTCCAACGGCGCCCCGACGATACGGATACCGAGGATGTCGCTCGGGTTGTACCGGACCACATCGCGATAGGTCAGGATCCCGTTGCTGATCAGCTGAAAGACGATGATGATCGCGTAGGCCACCCAGAAGGCCCGCCGGGCCACCAGCCGAGTACGAAGCACCAACAGATCGAGCGCCAGCGCAAACGCCACCCCCGCTAACGCGAGCGCCGTGTAGCTCACCGCACCGCGGTTTCATCCGCCGGACCCGGCTGCGCCTGCGACGCCCTCGGCGCTTCCAGCTGCCAACCGGTCACCTTCTGCACGGCCTCCAGCGTCAGCACCGCGCACACTGGAATCACCAGGAAGAAGAGCAGCTCCTCCACCGGGAGATGACCCGGCAGCACCACACCCGTCGTCTGCCGCCGGTCATACGACCAGTGTTTGCGCGCAATCGCGTAAACGTCCCAGCCGGCGAAGACGATGACCACCGGAGCGAGCGTCAGGAGCAGTCGCTTCCACCTCGCGTACACCCGCACCCGGAGGAAGATCTCCAGCGGCGCCGTTCCGATCAGGCACCCGGCCAGTACGGCGAGATAGATCAGGTGACGCACGAACCGGCCGCCTCGCGAAGCCGGGTCGCCAGCTGTTGTGAGACGGCAGCCGGATCGGCTGCCGCAGTGATCGCGCGCACGACCACCACGCGGCGGGCCCCGGTGGCCAGCACGTCATCGAGGGTGTCAGGAGCCACCCCGCCCGTCACGAACCAGGGACGCGAGCCGGCGGCAAAGGGGGGCGCCAGCGCCGCGGCGCGCTCAAGAAGGCCAAGCCCGACTCCGGGCCGGCCGGCCTTGGTGGGTGTCTCCCAGACCGGCCCCACACAGAAATAGTCGATGTCGGGATCCACCACCGCGGCAGCCAACTGGACCTCGTCATGGGTGGAGAGGCCGATCAGCACCTCGGGGCCGACGATCCGGCGCGCCAGAACCGGTGGGAGGTCGTCCTGTCCCAGGTGCAGCACGTCCACCGGCGCGTAGGCGGCGACGTCGGCGCGGTCATTCGCGCTGACCAGCGCCGGCAGGGATTCGGATGCCACCGAAGTGGCCACGGCCTCGGCACGCAGCTGACGAAGGAGCGTGAGCTCCTCCCTCCACTCCAGCCCCTTGCGGCGAAGCTGCACGATCGCTACTCCGGGCGGTACGAGGGGCTCGGGAGTGCACAGGTAGAGCTGGGCCGTCTGGAGCTTGGCCAGCCGGGATTCACGCATGGGTCGACTCTAGGTTCGTGCTGGCGCGGACAGCGCCATAACGAGGTGGCGCTGGGACGCCATCAGCTCATGTCGCCGAGGCGCCGCGAGATTTCAGAAAGCCAGCGCCTGGGCCCGCCGGTGAACTTCCTTCATGCGGTTGTCGGTCAGGGCCTGGGCAGGGGTACCGGGCAGGCTCGGGTCATCGGTGAAGATCCAGCGCAGCGCGGCCGCTTCGTCGTAACCGGCGTCCATGAGCAGGGTGAGCAAGCCGGGGAGGCCCTTGACCACCTCGTGGCCGCGGATGAACGCGGCCGGCACATAGAGGACACCCTCGCGCCGCTCGGCCAGCAGCTTGTGGTCGCGGATGAGCTGACGCACCCTGCTGACGGGCAGATCGAGACGCTCCGCGACCTCCGGGAGGTTGAGCCAGTCGGCGATGTCAACGTCCACGATCAGTGTCCAAGATCAGTCTTGCCCTTTGCTCCAAAATTCACGGCGTGTCGCGTACCGAAGGGCAAGCGCCGGGGCCGATCCGCGTCCACAGCTCTCATTATGGCCGAGCCGCTGACCTCAGAGCCGCTGACCTCAGAACCGCTAGGCACGTCGAACGATCCGGGGATCGACCCCGTTGACGACGTCGCGCACAGTGCCGCCGCTGACCGCCTGGGCGATGTTCGCCGTGACGCCTTGGATCAGCCGGACATTGGACTGTTCGCTGCTGCCGGAGGCGTGCGGCGACAGCACCAGCCGGTCGCGTGGGGCGAACAGCAGCGGGTTGTCGGGATTGATCGGCTCCTGCTCGTAGACGTCGAAGGCCGCCGCGCTCAAGTCACCCGACGTCAGCATGTCGGCCACCGCCGCCTCATCGACGATCCCCCCGCGGCTGACGCTGGTGACCAGAGCACCCTTCGGCAGCTTCGCCAGCACCTCCCGGCTGAGCAGGCCGCGCGTGTCGCGCCCGAGGGCCACGGCGTTGATCAGAATCTCGCTGCTGCTCACCAGCGCGTTCACGTCCGGCTCGAAGCGGGCCCCGAATTCCAGCTCGGGCGGCCGCTTGCTCCTTGACCAGTACGACACCGGACATCCGAGCCCGGCGAACGCCCTCGCGCACCCCTGCCCGATAGGCCCGAAGCCGACAATGCCGACCGGCCGGCCGCCCACTTCGCTGGCACCCCGCGACGCGATCTCCGTCTGCGGCCAGCGCCCGGCCCGCAGCTCGTCCTCGGCCCATCGCATCAGGCGGATCGCAGAAAGGGTCGCGCCGACCGCCCATTCCGTCACGGCCGCAGCATTGAAACCGGCGACGTTGGACAGCGGGATCCCCGCCGCCGCGAGCGCCTCGGCGTCGTGTGACTGCACGCCCACGCTGGGCTGCTGCACGAAAGCGAGTCGCGGCATGGCGGCCACGGCGGCGGTGTCCATGCCGGGGTTGCTGGGCCGCCAGTCGCCTAAGACGATCTCGACCCGCGACCGATCGGAGCTGCTGAGCTCGGCGATGGTGTCGGCGCGCAGGATCTCGACGGGCAAGCCATCGAAAAGCACATCGAGCACCTCGGCCGGCATAGGAGCGAGTGCGAGCAGGGTCCAGGGCTGGTCTGACACGCCGTCACGAATCTTTCGAATGCGTCATCCCAGCCAGATTGCCAGTCCTGCCTAGACTTCGGGCATGAGGACCGTCCTCAACTCTTCAGTTGACCCCCTGTTGGGTCGGTTGCTCGACGGTCGATATGAGATCTCCGGCCGCCTCGCGCAGGGTGGTATGGCGGTCGTGTACAGCGCTTTTGACACCCGGCTGGATCGCGCGGTCGCCGTCAAGGTGATGCATCCAGCGCTGGCCGCCGACGAGGATTTCGTCGCTCGGTTCCGCCGCGAAGCCAAGGCCGCAGCCAAGCTCTCCAACCCCCACGTGGTGTCGGTCACCGATCAGGGTCGCGACGGCGACGTGATCTTCCTGGTGATGGAGCTGATCGAAGGGCGCACGCTGCGCGAACTGCTGCGCGAGGTCGGCAGGCTGAGCGCCCCACAAGCGCTGAACATCATGGTCCCGGTGCTCGAAGCATTGGCCGCCGCTCACGGAGCTGGGCTCGTCCATCGAGACGTCAAGCCGGAGAATGTCCTGGTTGCTGACGACGGCACGGTGAAGGTCGGTGATTTCGGGCTGGCCCGCGCGGTTGACGCCTCGCCGCTCACCGCGACTACCGGCCTGCTCCTGGGCACCGTGGCGTATCTGGCGCCCGAGCAGGTCGCGCGTGGGGTCGCCGATGCCCGGGCTGACGTCTACGCCTGCGGCGTGATGTTCTTCGAGCTGCTGACGGGTCGTCCGCCGTTCGAGGGCACCAGCGCACTTCAGGTGGCCTACCAGCATCTCAACGAGGATGTGCCGGCTCCCTCGAGCCTGGTGCCCGACATCCCGCCCGCAGTCGACCGGCTGGTCGCCGCCGCGAGCGCCCGCAATCCGCAAGACCGGCCCCACGACGCGACCGCTCTGCTCTTTCGCACGCGCGCCGTCCTGGAGCGATTGGACGCGCCGACCCCGATTCCCCCGGCCCGCGCGCCCGTCCACCACGACACCGCGCCGCTCGAGATCGACCTCGACGACGCCGAACTGGCGGCAGCGTCACCGTCACCGCCGCCCCAGCCCGCACAGCCATCTCAGTCAGCCAGGTCTCCCTGGGCACCGCTCCCAGCGGGCGCCAGCAGTATCGACGCCATCGTCGAGACGCTCGATGACAGCTATGCCGACCTCTCGCAAGAGCCTGGCTTCAGCAATGTGAGCGATGCCAGTAAGGCCGCGCCGCCGAAGCTTTCGCGTCGAGACCGGAAGGCGAAGAAGGCCCAGCTCAAGAAGACCAACGAAGCGGGCCCGAAGCGCCGGTTCATGCGACGCGGCCGGATCGTGGCCCTCGTGCTGGTGGTGGCGAGCCTGGCGGCCGCCCTGATCGGCTGGCGGCTGGCCGGCCAGCACGTCGTCGTTCCCAGCGTGCTCGGCAAGTCACCTGCGGCGGCCGAGTCAGAGCTGCAGGCCTCGCATCTGAAGTCGCAGCTTGCGGCTGTCCCGGTGTACAGCGAGACAGCGAAGAAGGGAACGATCGCCGCTGCCGACCCGGCTCCCGGCAAGCACGCTTCTCGCGGCGCCCTGGTCACGCTGAGGCTTTCGCTCGGCCCGGAGCGTTACACCGTGCCGACCGTCACGGGACTCAAGCTCGGTGACGCCGTTTCCGCGTTGCGGATCGCCCATCTGCATGCCGACACCCCGACGCAGGCCTACAGCGACACGGTGGCCAGCGGTGCGGTGGTCTCGACCGACCCGGTGGCCGGCAAGTCGGTCAAGCCCGACACCCATGTCGCCATCGTCCAGAGCCAGGGCCCAGCACCCGTCACGGCCCCCAAGGTCGCAGGTATGTCCGGCACCGCAGCGCTCGCGGCACTTCAGAAGCTCGGTCTGAAGGTGACGACCGACCAGGAGTTCAGCGAGACCGTGCCGACGGGACAGGCGATCGCCCTCACGCCCTCGAGCGGCCTGCATCGCACCCAGCCGGTGAAGCTGACCATCAGCAAGGGCCCCCAGTACGTGCTGATTCCGGGCGACATCGAGAACTGGAGCCCCGATCACGCCAAGCAGTACCTGCAATCGCTCGGGCTGAAGGTGGCGACGTACAGCTTCCCAGGACTGGACAGCTCGATCCTGAACGTCAAACCGAGTCCGGGCACCTACGTCAGGCTCAATTCGCAAGTCACGATCTACCTGTACTGACGAGTGCCACCCCGTAAGCCGAACCCGGTCGGCGCGCATGCACCTGCTGCGGCCGGGCTCCAGAAGGGCGCGTTGCCCTACGCCCACCGGATCGGGGCGCAGGCGCTGCAGATCTTCCTCGGCAATCCGCGTGGTTGGACCGCCGGCGCCGCCGACCCTGACGGCGATGCCGCCTTCGCCGAGGATTGCGGGCAAGCCAGCCTTCCGGTCTTCGTTCACGCGCCCTACCTGATCAACCTGGCATCGCCGCAGCCGGTGACCCGTTCGCGTTCACTCGAGGCGCTGGATCGGGCGCTCACCCGCAGCGCCGCGGTGGGCGCGGTCGGCCTCGTCCTGCACGCCGGGTCCTCCGTGGATCCCGGCCTCCGCGACCTTGCGCTTCGGCAACTGCGCGAATCCCTGCTACCGCTGCTGGACGGGCTGGCGGACTCCCCTGGTCTGCGCCTGCTCATCGAGCCGACCCCCGGAGGAGCCGGCACGCTTGCCGCCACGGTCGAGGATCTCGGTCCTTACTTCGAGGCGCTGGATCACCACCCCAGCCTCGGCGTGTGTCTGGACACCTGCCACACGTATGCCGCCGGGCACGATCTGGCGGCCCCGGGCGGCGTCCGGCGGACGCTGAACCTGCTGGTCAAGACCGTCGGCCGTGGACGGCTCGGATTGGTGCACGCCAACGACTCGCGCGATCCGCTGGGCTCCGGCCGCGACCGGCACGCCGCCGTCGGAGTGGGGACGATCGGACTCGATCCCTTCGCCGAGCTCTTCGTGCATCCGGCGACGCGGGGGGTGCCGGTCATCGTAGAAACGCCTGGTGGCGAAGCGCAGCACCACCGGGATCTGGTCGCGCTCAAACGGCTGCGCGACAACGCACGTTGAGGCCCGTTGAGCTCGTTGAGGCTAGATAGCCGAGCTGCGCGCCGGGTCGGGCAGCACCGTCGCGTACGACATGAAGGTCGGCGCAGCGAGGATGGCCAACAACGAATCGGCAACCTCATCGACCTGCATCACACCCGGCCCGTTGTCCAGCAGGTAGCCCTCAGCGTTCCAGCCGGCCGACAGCTCCCCCAGCAACGCATGATCCCAGCTGTCCCCGACGCCTGTCCCCAACGTCATGCCGACCGCCACCACACCGAAGGAGACGTCGCGGTATTCAGAGCGCCAGGCGCGGGCGAGTTCTTCGAGCGCTGCCTTGCTGGTGGCGTAGGCGCCCATGCCGGGCAGCGGGCGACCCACAGAAGTGGCCGAGACGTACATGACGCGCCCTTTGACTGCGCGTAGCTGCGGTAGCGCAGCCCGCGTGACCAAGGACGCCCCCACGACGTTGGTGGCCATCAAATGCGCCCAGGCAGCCCCGTCCACGTCAGCAATCCGGATCAGTGGATCGATCGCCGTCGCATAGACGACGGAGTCCAAACCCCCGAATGCCTCCACGGTGCGCGCGACGGCGGCTTCAACCTCAGCTTCATCCGTCACGTCGCAGCGGACCGCGAGAGCCTCGGCTCCCGCCTCAGCGGCTGCCGTGTCCAGCAGCTCCTGCCGACGACCGGCGAAGGCGACGCGGGCGCCGGCTTTCGCCGCCGTCACTCCGAACGCCCGTCCGATACCGGATGAGGCCCCGACCACGAGCACGCGCTGACCACTCAGAGACATAACCGCTGAAACTACAGCTCAGGATGCGAAACGCAGCGAGGTGTACCCAGGAGTGTTGCCGGCGATCACCAGCTGCCAGAACGCCGGGAAGCCGCCGTTCTTGAGAAAGCTGTTGAAGTGGGCAATGACGACGCGGCGTGTGAGGTCAGCCGTCTCGTCGTTACCGATGAGTGGCCAGATGTGGTACGGGCCGGCCACGGTCAGGTAGTCGCGCGAGCCGGTCACATGGTTGAAGAGCCACTGACTGTTGGACGGCGAGTTGTACGGGTCCTGGTTGGGCTGCTCCACCAGGGTCGGCACGACCTTGCGGTTGTTCCACGTCAGCCCGTACGGCCCGGCACCCGACATCACGGCGACGGCCTTGATCCGGGGGTCGGAGTAGCTCGTCGACATGGTCATGCCGGCGACGGTCATGGCGCCGTCGCTGTGGCCGATGACGCCGATCTCCGTCTGGCTCATGGCCCAGCCGAGGAAGTTTCCGGGCTGCCTGGCGTACGTGATCATCTGAGTGATCGTGGCCGACATGTCATACATCTGGTTGAGCATCTCGGTGTTGCTACGCCCCGCAGGCGCCGCGCCCGCAATGGCTCCTTCGATCGGGAAGAGCGGCGCCGCCACGATGTAGCCCTGGGCAGCGAGAGCGTGCAGAAAGGGCTCGTACGTCTCAGGGCTGGAGTTGTAGCCGGCGGCAAAGACGATCAGCGGGAAGTGACCCTTTCGGGCGGTAGCCCAGAACGTGTCGCCGCTGGAGACCTTGCCGGAAGCGGCGGGATACCAGATGGAGATCGGCAGGGTACGGACCGACGACGCCGGACTGGGATAACGCGCCGCGACCCCGCGGGCCTGGTCGACCGTGATGCCGGCCGTCTTGCCGACGGGATAGACGTCCTTGAGGAACGAGTAACCGGCGGTCGTCGCGAAAGGCTTGAGCGCATGCCCGGTGATCTTGTGGGCATTGCGTTCGGCGGCGGCGATCTTCGAGATGTCACGGTTGGCCGGGATCACTGCCGAAGGGCCGGACGCGGCCGATGCCGGCAACGCACCAGGAACCAGAACCGCAGCGGCCGCCAGAGCTAGGGGCAGAAGCATCAATCGGCGCATGACATCCGATCGGCGAGCGTCAGAGGGGGATGAATAGTCCACAAAAGGCTGTGAATCGGGTCAAAGCCGACTGAGCAGCTCCGCGGCCCGGTTGATCGCCTCACGACCGGCCGCCAGCGAGGTCACCAAACGGACGCGCTGCGGTCCAACTGCCGAGATCAGCACGCCCTGCTCGCGGGCCGCCCGTACGAAGTCCGGAGCGTCGGCCACCTCGAGCAGCACGATATTGGTGTGAACGGATGCCGGATCCACGCCGCAGGCAGCCGCCAGCAGCCGGGCATGCTCGTGGTCGTCGGCCAGCCGCTCGAAGTGATGGGTGATGGCGTACGAGCCCGCCGCAGCAAGCATCCCGGCCTGGCGCATACCGCCGCCGAGGCGCCGTCGCAGCGCCCGCGCTTCGGCCGCCCGATCGGCGGATGTCACTACGAGTGATCCGATGGGCGCTCCGAGTCCCTTGGACAGACACACCGAAAGTGTGTGGAAAAGGATGCCGTAACGCGCCAGCGACACGCCGGTGGCTACCGACGCATTCCAGATGCGGGCGCCGTCGCAGTGCAGTCCAATGCCAGGACCGACGTTCGCCACCCCGTCCCGGAGCCGCTCCAGCTCCTCGTACGGATGTACCAACCCGCCGCCCCTGTTGTGGGTCTGCTCGACGGCAACGGCACTGGTCGGCAGGCTCCCCCAACCCGGGGGGCGTAGTTGCGCGGCGTAACCGTCGACGTCCAATGCCGGGCCGGGCACGGTGCGGGTTTGGATCCCTCCGTGCTGGGCGGCGCCGCCACCCTCATAGGTGACGATGTGGGCGTCGCTGTCGCACAGCAGCTCACCGCCGGACGCGACCAGCAGCCGGAGGCAAATCTGGTTGCCCATCGTGCCGGACGGGACGAACACCGCCGCCTCGTGGCCAAAAAGCGCCGCTACCTGCTCTTCCAGGGCGATGACGCTCGGATCTTCGCCGTATACGTCGTCACCGACCGGGGCGAGGGCCATGACCCGCCGCATGTCCTCGGTGGGTGCGGTGACGGTGTCGCTGCGCAGATCGATCATGGGCGTTCTGCAGAGCTCAACCCTGCTGAAGCATCTCCGCGACCAGGAACGCCAGCTCCAGCGCCTGCGACGTATTGAGCCGCGGATCGCAAGCGGTCTCGTAGCGGCCGGCCAGATCTGCCTCGCTGATGGCTTGCGCCCCGCCGAGGCACTCGGTCACGTCTTCGCCGGTCAGCTCGATGTGCAGCCCTCCGGGCCAGGCGCCGAGGCTGCGGCAGACGTCGAAGAAGCCCTGCACTTCTGCCATCACGTCGTCGAAGCGCCGGGTCTTGACGCCACCCGCCGTCACGGTGTTGCCGTGCATGGGGTCACACGCCCAGACGACCGAGCGGCCGGTCGCGCGCACCTTCTCGATCAGGGGCGGCAACGCGTCAGCGACCTTCCCGGCCCCCATCCTGGAGATCAGCGTGAGCCGACCAGGCTGGTTGCGCGGATCGAGCCGCTCGACCAGCGCTGCGGCGTCTTCAGGAGAGATGGTCGGGCCGAGCTTCACCCCGATGGGGTTGCCGATGGCAGACGCGAACGCGACGTGTGCGCCTTCCAGGTCGCGGGTGCGGTCGCCGATCCAGACGGTGTGCGCGGACAGGTCGTAGGCCAGCCCGGTGGCGTCCTCGGTACGGCTCAGTGCTCGTTCGTAATCAAGCAGGAGCGCCTCATGGCTGGTGTAGAGATCAACCTGCTGGCCGGAAGGGCCGAGCTCGACCCCGATGGCCCGCATGAACGACAGCGCCCGGTCGATGTCGCGGCCGATCTCCTCGTAGCGCGCACCGGCGGCGGAGGCGGCGACGAAATCCCGGTTCCAGGCATGAACCTGGTGCAGGTCGGCAAAACCGCCGGTCGCGAATGCGCGCAACAGGTTCAGCGTCGAAGCACTCGAGTGGTAGGCCCGCACCAGCCGCTGCGGGTCCGGGGTGCGCTCGCCCGCGCTCGGGGTCAGACCGTTGACGGCGTCGCCCCGGTAGGAGGGAAGGCCGGTAGTGGACTCGATGTCTGACGAGCGTGGCTTGGCGTACTGGCCCGCCATCCTCGTCACCTTGACCACGGGCAGGGACGCGCCGTAGGTGAGGACGACCGCCATCTGCAGGAGCGTCTTGACCTTGTCGCGGATGCCGTTGGCGGTGGTCGCCGCGAAGGTCTCGGCGCAATCGCCGCCCTGCAGCAAAAACGCCTCGCCGGCCGCCACTGACGCCAACCGTTCGCGCAGCGTGCGTACCTCATGTGCGGTGACCAGCGGCGGCGCCACGTTCAGCTCGTCGACCGCCGCCGCTAACGCGGCCGGATCCGGCCAGCGCGGCTGCTGCGCCGCGACGCGCGAGCGCCAGGCGTCGAGATCTGGGGTGTCCACGATTGTCAAGCCTACGGTCGGCGCACAAATCTGGCTGACCTTAAACGCCCGGCAAGCTCAACCGAAGAAAACTTCGGCCTCCGCATACAACTCGGGCGTCACGGTCTTGAGCTTGCGGGTGGCCTCGCCGATCGGCACGCGCACGATTTCGGTCCCCCGCAGAGCCACCATCTTCCCGAAGTCGCCGTCGGAGACCGCGTCCACCGCATGCAGGCCAAATCGCGTCGCGAGCCACCGGTCGAACGCCGTCGGGGTCCCTCCGCGCTGGACGTGTCCCAGCACGGTCGCCCTGGCCTCGTGGCCGGTGCGCGCCGAGAGTTCACGCTCCAGCAGCTGGCCGATGCCCCCGAGCCGCTCGTGGCCGAAGGCATCTTTCTCGCCGCTTTGAATTGCGAGCGTCCCTTCCCTGGGCAGCGCACCTTCGGCGACCACGACGATCGGGGCGTACCGGTGGGTGTTGAAGCGGTGCGTGACGTAGGCGGCGACCTCATCGATGTCGAACGGCCGCTCAGGGATGAGGATGACGTTCGCGCCTCCGGCCAGCCCGCTGTGCAGGGCGATCCACCCGGCGTGGCGTCCCATCACCTCGCAGATCAGCGTGCGGTGGTGACTTTCGGCTGTGGTGTGCAGCCGGTCGATGGCTTCCGTCGCGATGCTGACCGCGGTATTGAAGCCGAACGTGAAGTCGGTCGCGCCCAGGTCGTTGTCGATCGTCTTGGGCACCCCGACCACCCGCACGATCCCGTCCTGCTGCAGCTTGTCGGCCACACCCAAGGTGTCCTCGCCGCCGATGGCGATCAGCGCGTCGATCTCCAGCGCCGTCACCGTGGCCCGGATGCGCTCCAAAGCACCCGGGATCGCGTACGGATTCGTCCGACTGGAGCCAAGGACCGTGCCACCTCGCGGTAGCAGCCCCCGTACGGCCTCGACATCGAGCGGCACGATGTCGGCGTCAATGGGACCGCGCCACCCGTCGCGGAAGCCGACAAAGTCGTGCCCGTGGACCTGTACGCCCTTGCGCACGATTCCCCGGATGACCGCGTTGAGGCCGGGGCAGTCCCCGCCGCCGGTGAGTACGCCGATTCGCATGGAACGCGACGCTAGTCCGCTCTCAGCCATCGTCCAGGTAGCGCGCCGCCTGTTAAGTGCGGCGTCGGATCCGCCGACCCAAGCATGGTGCGTTCCTTGACCCCGGCTTTCGTGCGCCGACGGGGAGCGCCCAGGTGAACCGCAAGGTGGCACGGATACTCGTGACCGGCGCATTGACCGCCGGCCTGGCGGCGACCCAACCCGCCGTGGCGGTGCTCGCCGCCACCAGCGACACGACCCCCACCTCCGCCTCGACCCCGCCAAGCCTGTCGGGCGCCGCGCAAGGCGTCCAGAGTGCCCAAGACCAGCTCGCCGTGGCCGAGCAGCAAGTGCGTGACGCCACCACGCAGGCCGAGCAGCTTGCCTACGCCGTCGTCGCCCTGCGCGCTCAGGTCGCGACCGCGCAGAACGAGGTCGACGCGGCCCGCGACTCGGCCCGCCATGCGATCCAACTTTCGGTGGATACCGCGAACGCCGACCCGACCGTCACCCTGTTCGCCACGCTTTCCGGCGACGATCCCGGGCTGGCGACGCAGGTCAACAACCGCCGGATGCAGGACACCGAGACGCGCGTCCAACGCCTCCAGCAGGCCATTTCCAAGCTGAACTCGCTCAGCTCGGGTACGGCGAGTCGCCAGAGCGCCGCGCTCAACGCCGCCCGGCGCGCGGTATCCGCTGCCGA
Organism: uncultured Actinomycetota bacterium; assembly: GCA_963737695.1. Classification (GTDB taxonomy): domain Bacteria; phylum Actinomycetota; class Actinomycetes; order Frankiales; family Frankiaceae; genus DATAZK01. Next base: position 604,545 of record CAVTTQ010000004.1, on the reverse strand, counting down.
CAAGGCCCGCAAACTGGTCGCTGCCGCCGAGCAGAAGCAGGTCGAGGTGCGCAATGAGGTGGCCCTGGCAGCAGCCCGCAAGGAACTGACCGACCTCAACAACGAGCTGCTGGCGACCCTGGCCGCGATCGACGCCGCCAACACCGTCACGCCTGGCTCGTCCGGCAGGGCTGAGATCCTGGCCTCGTCCCCCGCCGCCCTGCAGGTCCTGTTCAAGAAGGCAGCGGCCGCCGAATGCCCAGGGCTGCCGTGGCAGGTACTGGCCGGCATCAGCCAGGTCGAGACGGGCAACGGTGCCAACAAGAACGTCTCCAGCGCGGGAGCCATGGGCCCGATGCAATTCATGCCCGCCACCTGGGCGGTCTACGGTGTCGACGGCGATGGTGACGGCAAGGCCGACATCCTCGATCAGGCCGATGCGGTCTTTTCTGCGGCGCACTACCTCTGCGCGGCCGGCGGCGGCAACAAAGCCACCCTCTACCAGGCAATCTTCGCCTACAACCACTCCGACTACTACGTCAATACCGTGCTGGGAATCGCAGACCAGTACAAGTAGTCGGGCAACACCGGCGGCCGCTGATGGTCGCCCTACGCGGCCGGGTCCGCGAACTCATGGGCATACGCAGGGTGCTGGGGCGCGCAGATCCTCCAGCGGACCAGGTTGTAACGCGCATCCGCCAAGGCATCGTGGGCATCCGAGGGCTCCGGAGGCAGCGCCGGACTCCCGACCTCTTCCCACATCTGGCGAAGGTCTCGGGTGTAGCGGGGCAGCGCTCGCGGCAGCTCGGGCATGGTGCCCCAGAGCTGGCACAGGACGACGTGGTCGTAGGCGCCGAACCAGGCCCACAGCTGCGGCCGGGAGCCGCCGGCCGTGACGAATTGGAGCACCTGTTCACGAATCTCACGGCGCGACTTCCACACCGGCGATGACGGCGACGGCAGCTTGTCGAGAACGTTCTTACGCACCCACGGCCCGGCCCGGTCCGGATCGAACTCGGTCGACACCAGGTAGAGCTCCCGCTCCCCTGATTCGTCGACGATCGCAATCGAAATGAGCTCGATCGTCTGCCCGTCTTCGATGAATTCGCAGTCGTAGAAGAAGCGCATCGGGGGCATGACTGACATTTTTGCCATGCCGGGCCAATTCAGTGCGAAAATCGGGTCGCGATGACCGCCTGCCCCGCCTGCGCGGCGCCCGCCGCCCCCAGCGCCCGCTTCTGTGGCGCGTGTGGCACAGCGCTGCCCGGCAGCTGCCCGGGCTGCGGCGCCGACACCGTGACCGGCCAGTCGTTCTGCACCGAGTGCGGTACCGCGCTCGGTCAGGTAAGCCGACGGCGAGCCGACGAGCGACGTCGCGGCGAGGAACGGCGTGTGGTCTCCGTGGTTTTCGTCGACGTCGTGGGATGGACCGGAGCCGCCGAGCAGCTCGATCCGGAGGATCTGCGCGCGGCCCAGTCGGACTACTTCGCGGCCGTGCGCGCGGTCATCGACGAGAGCGGCGGAACCCTGGAGAAGTACATCGGCGACGCTGTGCTCGCCTGCTTCGGGGCGCCACGCGCCACCGAGGACGACGCGTTACGGGCAGTTCGCGCCGCCTTGCTGATACAGGACGCGCTGGCGGAGCTGGTGGTGGGCGACGAACCGTTGGCGGCCCGTATCGGAGTCGCGACTGCGGAGGCGCTCGTCGACCTGGATGCCGACCCCGCCCGAGGGCAGGCGTTCGTCACCGGCGACGTCGTCAACCTGGCCTCCCGGCTGCAATCGGCCGCGCCGGCCGGCGGGGTTTTGGTCAGCCTCGCCACTCAGACGGCCACGGCGGACTCCGTTGAATACGAGCCGGCCGGTCCCCTGGCACTGAAGGGCAAAGCTGAGCCGGTCGAAGGGTTCCTCGCGCTCGCCATGTCGGCGAAGGCTCCACCGGGCCCCCGGCACAACCTGCCCTTCGTGGGACGCGCCCCCCAGCTCCGACTTCTTGAGAGCTGCCTTGACCGGGCCATCGGCGATGGCGCCGGCGCGCTGGTCACGGTCACGGGCGAGCCAGGTATCGGAAAGAGCCGGCTGGTCCACGAGCTACGTCGGCTTCGTGGCCCCGCAGCAGACAGTGGCTTCGGGGAGACCGGCGGCGAACAGCCCGACGGCGGGCTGCGCTGGCTGACGGCCTCGTGCGTCTCGTTTGACAACAAGGGCAGCTACGCGCCCCTCGCGGCATTGCTCTCGAGCTGGAGCGCCATCTCCGACGCGACCGATCCCGAGCTGGCAGCGGCGAAGTTGACTGACCAGATCGCGGAGATGCTCCCCCGGCTCGACACCCAACGGATCGTGGAAGCGCTCAGTCCGCTGCTGGGCAACGCGAGGCCGGCCGGCGGACTCGACGGTCGATCCGGTGAGGCTGGTGCAGCTGCAGCCTGGCGTCGCATCATGATCGCGCTGGCCGAGGAATCCCCCACCGTGATCCTGATCGAAGACCTGCAACGGGCAGACGATGCGCTGCTCGACGCCGTCGAGGAGCTGCTGGCACTGGCGACAGAGGTGCCGCTGCTGCTGATCGTGACGGCGTGGCCGGAGCTGCTCGAACGCCGCCCGGGATGGGGCTCTTCCGGACCTGACATGGTCACGCTCAGCCTCCCGCCCCTCGATGAGGACGAGACCGTGCAGCTGCTCTCAGGGCTGCTGGGTCCCGAGCTCCCGCAGGCCGCACTTTCGCGGCTGGTGGCCCTCGCCGGCGGCAACCCGCTCTACGCCGAGGAATGCGCGGGCATGCTGCGCGATCGTGAAGCCGCCCAGCTGGTACGAGGAATCCCCGAGCTCCCCTTGCCGCGCTCCGTCCAGGGCATCGTCGCCAGCCGGCTCGACCTCGTCAGCGACGACGAAAGAGCTGTCCTGCATGCCGCCTCCGTGCTCGGAGACAGCTGCTGGCCCGGGCCCGTGGCGCTTCTCGCCGAGCTGCCCGGACCGGAAGTCGAGGTGTGCCTTGCCCAGCTCGCCCGCCGCGGGATGCTTCGCCGGGTCCGGCCGTCAAGCGTGCCGGGCGAGCCGGAGTACGTGTTTCGGGCGGCTCTGGTGCGCGAGCTCGTCTACTCCCGGCTGCCGCGGCCGCGGCGGCTCCAGCAGCACGTGCGAGCGGCCGACTGGTGGGCGACCCGGCCCAGCGGACGGGACTCCGAGCGCGCGGAACTTGTGGCGCACCACCGGGTCCACGCCAGCGAGCTCGCTTCGGCGCTGCGGGCTCCGGAGGCAAAGTTGCGGGCGGAACAGGCCCGACTGGCGCTGCGGGAGGCCGCTGAGCGCTCCTACGTGCTGCGGGCGCTGCTTCCGACCCGTGCCCACCTCGACCGCGCGCTCGCGCTGTGGCCCCCGGACGTCGACCCTGTCGGGCGGCAGTCCTGCCTTCGCCTGGCGGAAGAAGTCTGCTTCCTGGCTGATCGCGACGCCTACGTCAAAGACGGAGGGCCGGAGCGGGTAGCGGGGGTGGCTGATGAACTGAGCCGTCTTGGTGCCGATGCCGAAGCCGCCCGGGCACACACCCTGCTGGGCCAGGTGGCCTGGTGGGTCGCTGACCGTACCGAGGCACTTGACCAGCACGGTCGCGCCGTGGCCCTGCTGGCGAACCTGGCGCCGGGTGAGCAGCAGGCGCTCGCATTGACCGAGCTCGCCCGGTTGCAGATGCTGTGCGAGCACACCGGGCAGGCAATCGAAACCGGCATGTCGGCGGTGGCGATCGCCGAGCGGCTGGGCCTCAACGAGGCCGTGGCGAACGCGCTGTGCACCGTCGGTGTGGCCCGCTATCGCGCGGGCGACCCCCGCGGGATCGCCGACCAGGAGGCGGCGCTCGGGCTCGCCCGCCGCGAACAACTCGCCGCGCTGCCCCGGGTGGCCAACAACCTGGCAAACACCCTGCAGGAGGAGGGTGAGCTGCGCCGTAGCTACGCGCTCATGGACGAGGCGGTGACGGCAGCAGACTCCGGTGGCGGGGCCGGAATGCACTCCTTCCAGGCCGAGCCCGAAGCCGCACTGCGGGCGTACAACGAAGGAGATTGGGGTCTGGCCCTTTCCCTCGCGGATGGCTTCCTGGACGTCGCCCAGGGCCACTCGGGCCCCTGGGACGCCCAGCTGCGCGGACTGCGAACCTGGCTACGGTTACTACGCGGGGAACCTGCCGCTGCCCTGATTCCCAGCCTCGACGCCGCTATCGATCAGGCGCGTACCAGCGGCTTTCCCCAAATCGTGCGACCGGTGCTGGCGATCGCCGCACGCTGCGCTGCTCTCGAGGAAGACCCGTCCCGCGCGGCGGCGCTCTACGACGAGCTCTGGGCCCAATATCCGGGTGAGGACGAGACGCCCTCACGCGAATGGCTGCCTGCCGCCGTGGCTGTGGCCTGCTACCTGGATGCAGTAGCCCAGGCCGATGGCGCGCAGTCGGTGAAGGCCGTCCGCGGAGACGAGCTGCGAGCTCGCTTGCGAGCCGCTGCCCACCAGACCCGTTGGGTGCAGGCGGCACTCGCATCGTTGGAGTCGTCCTCGGCGCGCTTTGAGCCGAAGCCTGACCGGGCGCTGGCTGCTGCCGAACAGGCAGTCACCCTCTACGGCGACATCGGCGATGAGACGGAACGGGGACTGGCCGTCGCCGTTGCCGCCGAGTGCGAACGTGCGCTCCGCGGTCCGGGACGCTGGGAGTGGGAATTGGCGGCGTTCGCCGCCCGCACCGGAGCTGTTCGACTGCTCCCCGAGCCTTCAGCCGCCTCTGACGTGCTCGGCCTGATCCCCGAAGGCCGTCGCAGGGCCGGTGCACCGCACAGCGATTGAATCGGCGGCGGCGCCGTCAAGCGGCCTCTTGGGTGGGTTCATCTGCCGGTGGAGCGGGCGCCGGAGGCGGTGTGGATGCCGGCGGGCCAGGTTTACGGGCTGCCGCGATATCTGCTTTCGCTTTGGCGGCGTACACGTCGACGTATTCCTGATTGGAAAGCGACATGAGCTCGTACATGATTTCGTCGGTCATGCTCCGCAGGACGAACCGGTCGTCATCGAGCCCGCCATAGCGGCTGAAGTCCAGCGGCTTGCCGAATCGGACGCCGACCCGCTTGATACGCGGCAACACTTTGCCCTGGGGCTGCACCTCAAAGGTGCCGATCATGGCTACCGGGATCACCTGAACCTCAGCCTGCAGCGCCATCTTGGCTACCCCCACCTTGCCGCGGTAGAGGCGGCCGTCAGGCGAGCGCGTTCCCTCCGGGTAGATCCCCAAGAGCCTGCCCTCATTGAGGATGGAGATTCCAGTGAGCAACGCCGCCTCGCTCGCGCGCCCTCCGCTGCGGTCGATCGGTACCTGACCGACACCGGTAAAGAACATGCGCTTCAGGCGACCCTTGAGACCCCGCTCCGTGAAGTAATCACTCTTGGCCAGAAAAGTGACCCGGCGCGGCACCATCAAAGGCATGAAAATCGAGTCAAGAAATGAGAGGTGATTGCTCGCCAGGATGACGGCACCCGTTTCCGGGACATTCTCCAAGCCCTCGGTCCAAGGGCGGTAGAGCACGCGCAATAGGGGTGTCAAGATCGCCTTGACGACCCAATAGAACACCTCAACTCCTCGCGGCGGCCTGTCGAAGGGGTGCTGATGCACACCGCTTGTCCGACGGGCCGATGCCCTAACCCTAGGAGTCAGAGGGGTCAGGCAGCAATCCCCCGAGCCGGTGGCACCCGTCCGGACAAAAGAAGTTGGCCATCACTTTCGCCATCTCGGTCGTCAACTCCCCGGCGCGCATGAAAAGATGGTGAAGCCTGGTCTTCACGCTTTCCGTCGGTGTCAGCGCGTGCCAGTCTCGCGGGCTCGTTGGAAGGAGGTGCGCTCATGCCACTGATGTCAGGAGCGGAACCCCTCGCCATCGACGGCGGGCCCATCGGAGCCTTGGTCCTGCACGGCTTCACGGGCACACCACAGGGTGTGCGTGACTGGGCGGTTGCCCTCGCCGAATCGGGCTTGACGGTCACCGTTCCAAGACTTCCCGGTCATGGCACCCGCTGGCAGGACATGAACCGGACCAGATGGACGGATTGGTACGCCGAGGCTGAGCGGGCGTTCGATGAACTGCGCCATTGCTGCGCGGAGGTGTTCGTCTGTGGCCTTTCGATGGGCGGCACGCTCACGCTGCGCCTTGCTGAGCAGCGCTCCAGCGAGATCGCCGGGGCGATCGTGGTCAACCCATCCCTGGCGACCCAGCGCAAGGACGCCAAGCTGCTGCCCTTCCTGCGTCACATCGTCCCGGCCCTGCCGGGGATCGCAAATGACATCGCCAAGCCCGGTGTCACCGAGCTGGCGTATTCCAAGATCCCGCTGCAGGCGGCGTATTCACTGAGCCAGCTCTGGGCTCTCACCCGGGCAGACCTGGCGTCGATCACCTGCCCGGTACTGGCGTTCCGCAGCACCACCGACCACGTCGTCGAGCCCATTTCCGGGAGTCTGCTGCGTGAGGGAGCGACCTCGACGACCGTCATCGAACGGCTGCTGACCGAGAGCTTCCACGTGGCGACTCTCGACAACGATGCTCCGACGATCTTCGCGGAGAGCATCGATTTCGTCCGCGCCCACAGCGGCGCTCAGCAAGTCGGCACCCCATGACGGCCCGCGGCAACGGCCTGCGGGCCAGCACTTATTCCGTCCTCGTCGAGATCGAGGAATCCCTTGGCGATCGGCTGCTCTCGGCGCTGGCGGAACGCCAGATCGCCGCGTACGTCGTCCCGGCGGCGGGCCCAGGAGGCACCACCCGACTGATCTTGCACGTCGACGCTCAGCGCCGGATCCCGGCCGGCATCGTGCTAGCGGGGTTGACCCCGGCGCCGGCGGGCGAGCTACCCGCCGAGGGCGAGCAGCCGCCCGACGCTGGGGCACCGCGGGCGCCGGACAGCCTGGCTGACGACGCCGCCTTCGCCGAACTAGTCGCCGGCTTCCACCGAGTTCCCACCGAGCGCACGTGGCCCGCAGCAGAGGACCTGCCCGGGGAGGCTCCACCGACCCGACTCGCACCTCCGACCCCACCCTCGACAACGGTGCTGCCATTCGATCCGAAGACTGACGGCGACCGTCGGCGACCGAAAGGGGCGCGGCCGCTGCCGCCCAAGCGCAACGAGGCGGGCAGCTCGCCGACCGACGCCGCGGCACCCTCCGGGCCGAACGAGGTCGACAAGGAAGACGAGGAAGACCACTACACCCCCCCACCATTGCCGCGGCTCGATCCGCCGCCGGCTCCGACACGGTGGGCACTGCTGGGCCTCGGCTTCGGTCTCGCGCTACTGCTGTTTCCCACGCTGTTGACGCTGGACCACCGGACGTCGCTGGACATCATCGGTGTCCTTTGCGTGCTGGTCTCCACCGGTGTGCTGCTGTCCCGCCTTCGTGACCGGTCCCCGGACGACCCCGATGATGGCGCGGTCGTCTGACCATTCGCATCGTCCGGCCGCTGCGCGAACGTTTGGCCCGCCGCCTCTGCGGCAGTAATGGCAGCAGCTCCCGGTAGCCTGCGACGACGCAGGGCGGCCGAGAACGATCAACGATTGTGCGGACGACAAGGAGGCGGTGTGGGGGTCTCCGAGACCGTTGAGGTGACCGGTCATCTGATGGACACCGGAGTGCTGGCTCGCGTGCTCGACGATGTCCTGGAATACGGCGCGGACTATTCAATCGACCATCTTGAGGTCGGTCGCACCCACGACGACGAATCCTCCGCACAGATCACCGTCACGACCGAGACTCAGGATGCGCTGTCACGCCTGCTGATGCGGCTGCAGTCCCACGGCGTCAACGCCGTCGAGCCGGGCACCGCCATGACCAGGCCGGCCCCGCGCGATGGGGTCTTTCCCGACGACTTCTACTCGACCACCAACTTGGAGACCGTCGTCCGCCTGGGCGGTTCGTGGGTCCCCGTGGAGCAGCCCGAGATGGATTGCGGTCTCGTGGTCGGCGGGTCGCGGGTGCGCACGATTCCGGTCTCTGACGTGCACGAAGGCGATCAGATCGTGTGCGGGGCCTCTGGGGTCCGGGTGGTTCTTCCCCCGCGCGAACACTCGGCGCACACCGGCGCCCGCAGCGGCGCGGAGATGTTCGGTTTCATGTCCTCGGCGGTGTCCTCCGAAAAGCCACAGGCGCTCCAAGTCCGCCAGATCGCGTCGCGGATCCGTGATGTGAAGGCCGACGGCGGACGGGTGCTGTGGGTCGCTGGACCGGCGGTGATTCACACCGGTGCGGGAGCCGCGATGGTGGCGCTGGTCAACGCCGGCTTCGTCGACGTCCTTTTCGCGGGCAATGCGCTCGCTACGCACGACATCGAGGTCTCGCTGTTCGGGACGTCGCTGGGCGTTGATCTGGCGGCCGGCCGGGGGGTGGAGCACGGGCACGAGCACCACATTCGCGCCATCAACACCATCCGGCGCGAGGGCTCGATCGCCGAAGCCGTCGCTTCCGGCGTTCTGACCAGCGGGATCATGCACGCGATGGTGAAGCAGAACAAACGGTTCGTGCTCGTCGGTTCCGTACGCGACGATGGCCCGCTCCCCGACGTCTACACCGATGTCATCGAGGGGCAGCGGGCAATGCGCTCAGCGATTCGAGGCGTGGGCCTGACCATCATGGTGGCGACCATGCTGCACTCGATCGCTACCGGCAACCTGCTGCCGGCCTCCGTCCCGCTCGTCAGCGTCGACATCAACCCGGCAACGGTCACCAAGCTCGCCGACCGGGGCAGCGCCCAGGCCGTCGGCATGGTGACCGACATCGGCCTGTTCCTGGAACAACTCGCCACCGAACTGGTGTCCGGCTACCCGGTCTGAACCGACCTGACCGGCCGGCCGCCGAATGGCCGCGGCGGCGGCGCCTGCACCAGGCACCACTCGTTGCCTTCGGGATCCAGCAGTACCTGGAAAGAACCGGCGGTGTCGCGCTGAATCTCACCGACAGCGGTGGCGCCCAGCGCCTCGGCGTCTTTGGTCGCCATTTCCAGATCGGACGCCGTGACGTCGAGGTGCAGCCGGTTCTTGACCGTCTTACGCTCCGACACCAGCTGGAAGGCGAGTCGCGTCCAGCCAGGAGGGTCTACGTAGCACCAGGCCTCATCGCGCTGCCGGGCTTCGCCGCCAAGGACGCCGGACCAGAAACGAGCCAGCGCAAGCGGCTCCGCGCAGTCAATGACGACCTCATCGATGCGTCCAATCATGACGAGAACGCTAGCGTCTGCAGGCGGCTCAGGGCGTAGGCGTGCGGGAGGTCGGCAACCTTGAGAGATCTGCCGCACCCACCATGCCGGCCTCGGGTCCCAGGACGGCCCTCACCAACTCGGCCTCCGGTCGAAATCCGCGTCCGGGCAGCGTGCGACGAAACGCAGCGCGGGCCGGTTCCAGCAGCAGGTCGCCGGCGTCTGAAACCCCACCGCCGATGACAAAGAGCCCCGGGTCGAGGGCAGCAGACACGTTCGCCAAACCGCGTCCCAGCCAGTCGCCGATGGCGGCGAATGCCTCTACCGCCGCGGGATCTCCCTCTTGCGCGGCCGCCGTCACCGTCGGGCCGGTGATGTCGTCGACCTCACCGTTCGCCAGCTGGAGCATGCGCCGCCCGCGTACCGGATCCGTCGAGGCGATCTCACGTGCTTCGCGTACCAGCGCCTTTCCGCTGCAGTACTGCTCCCAGCAGCCCCGGTTGCCGCAGCCGCAACGAATCCCTCCCGGCACCAGCTGCATGTGGCCGAATTCGGCGGCGATCCCAAAGGCTCCGCGGTAGAGCGCTCCCCCGGCGACCATCCCGCCACCGATTCCGGTGCCGATGGTCAGGCAGATCAGATCGGGTGACCCGCGGCCCGCTCCGAATCGATGTTCCGCCCAGGCAGTGGCGTTGCCGTCGTTCTCGACGACGATCGGCACATCGATCCGGCTGGACAGATCGGCGCTCAACGGCTCATTGCGCCAGATGACGTTAGGCGCGAAGTAGACCTTGGAACGTCCTCGGTCGATCCACCCGGCGGCGCCGATGCCGACTGTTCCCACCGCTGGATAGCGGGCCCGTAGCTGCGACACAAGATCGACGATCACGGCCGCGACCGCTTTGGCTTCGGTGTCGGGGGTCGGCCGGCGAAGCACCTCCAGGATCGAGCCGTCCTCTTGCACGACCCCCGCCGCCACCTTGGTGCCGCCGACGTCGACCCCGACGGCTAGCGACACGCGCTGCTCTGCAAATGTCGTTTCACCAGCTGGATCAGCGGATGTCGATGCGTTCGGAGACCGGCCGATTGCCGGCGGTCCAGGCCGCCTGCGAGCTTTCAACGGCAGCTCGAAGTGCAGCGAGCAGCGACGCCGAAGCGTCAGTGAGATGCCCGAAGACCTCTGGATGGCTCCCCTGTGCGATGCGCAGCAGCTGGCAGACCGGGCACAGCCGGCACTCCGGGGATTCGCCGAGGCCGGCCAGCAGTGGCGAGGACAGTCCGTTCGAAACCCAGCCGGCAAATGCTTCCGCCAGCTTGGCAGCTTCCTCGGCCAGGGGGCCGTGACTCGCGTGGGATTGGCCGGTATCAGACGTCATGATGTATCCACTGTGCCGGGTCGGGCTCGAAACTGACGTTGAGGTGTCCGTCGACCAGCCTTGCACCAGTGACGACGCAGCGGCGCAGCACCGAAGGTAGCGAGAGCAGCCGCCGCCAACTGCCGACCGTCACCGACAGCTCGTCGCCGCGCCGCGTGAGGCCGATCTCGTCCCGAGTCGCGAAAGGCAGTGCCAGCGCAAGGACGAAGCCGTCGACGCTGCGGGTGACGGTGATCGGGTCCGGAGCCGCCGGCAGTCCGAGCGGATCAAGCTCGCCGTACGCCTCATCGGCGACCGCAGCCAGCGCCGTGACACCAACCGGCTCTGCAGGCTGATAGCCGATCCGCAGCAGCGGCAGCGGATCGAACGATTCGGCGACGGCGCGCAGCTGAACCTGCTGCGACTTCGCCCAGGCGTCCCGCCAGGGGTCGCCGCCCGGGAAGATCCGGTTAGCGACGACGGCGTCGACCCGGTAGCCGTAAAGCGAGAGCGTGGTCATGGTGCGCCTCGCCTCCGCGACCACCACCGCCTCCGGAGTCAGGACCAGCCTGACAGCCGTCTGAAGAGGATCAGCCAGGACCGCGCGCACCCCGCCCAGCTCAGCGTGCAGCCGTTCGACCGCATCGAAGACCGCATCCGTCGGCATCGGAACCCCGGCGACCCGGCTGATCACCGGGCGCAGCGAGCGCACCACCCGACGCTCCATGGGCCACAGCCGTCGCATGTACCAGTCAAGAGCGTCGGGCAGCGCCAGCAGTCGCAGCGTCTCGGCCGTGGGCGCGCAGTCCACGACCACCAGATCCCAACGGCCGGATTCGACCTGTTCCTTGACGGCCAGCAGCGCCAGCACCTCATCGGCCCCGGGCAGCACGGTCAGCTCTTCGGCCTCGATCGGATCGATGCCGGCCTTCGCCAGGACGTCGAGCAGATAGCTCTGCACCTGCCGCCAGGAACGCTCGAAACTCGACTGGGCATCGATCTGCATTCCAGCGAGGCCGGTGTCGATCTCGGTGGGTTCGGCGCCGAGCGGCATCCCGAAGGCATCCGCCAGCGAATGCGCGGGGTCGGTGGAGATGGCCAACGTCTTGAGGCCGCGGGCGGCTGCCGAAACGGACGTCGCCGCAGCCACGGTCGTCTTACCGACGCCGCCTTTACCGGTGAAGAGCAGGACCCGCACTCAAAATCCTGCCCGGGGAGCCGCGATCAAGCCTCGCAGCGCTTCTTGAGATCCTTCAGTGCCGTCTCGACGATCTTGCCCTGCAGCCGGCGCCGGATCAGACCAGGCACGGGGATGGCGATCTCTACTGCGAGGTCGTACGTCACCTTCGTCTGGTCACCGTCCGGTGCGAGCTCATACATTCCGGCCTGGCTTTTCAGCGATTTGCCTTCGACCATCGTCCAGTCCACCCGACGGTTTCCGTCCCACGTGTATTCGTTGACGTAGCTGTCGGAAAGCCCCATCAGCTCGACATGGAAGCGGACCCGCTTGGCCCTGCCATCCGGGCCCTCCTCGGTCACTTCGATCCGTTTCACCGGACCGGCCCACTGGGGATAGGACGGGAAATCGGCGATGACCGCCATGATCGACGCCGGATCAGCCTTGACAATGATCGAGTCGCTGCCTTGATCGGGCACCTGCCGCCTCCTTGCGTTCGCGGACGACGCCAGCCATCCCCGGAGCGAAAAGGCTACCCGCGGGCGCCTATTTCCAGACGCCCAGAGTAATCAGCCGAAGAGGGCGAGCAACACCGGAATGCCGACGGCAAGGCACAGCGCAATCGAACCTGAGGCAATAAAGCGGAAGGCCCGCGACGTACTCCACCGGTGCGCGAACAAACCCCCGGCAGAACCACCTCGGTGTCGGCCGCTGGGTCCCTCGCGGAGATCTCCTAGAAAGGCGCTCCCGCAGACGGGGCAGGCATCCTGGTCGAACGCGACGTGCGCTCCGCAGACGCAGGGCCAACTCAGCTCCGCCGAACTCGCCGCAGCGGCGCTGTCCGGCGCTACTTCTTCGATGCTGGCGGCAGGGTCGCTGGTGCTCGCCTCGACCCCGGCGCTCACCTCGCTCACCTCGCTCACCTCGCTCACGAGGGCTTCTTCGACCTCACCGTGCCAGGCGCGCAACTCGGCCCAGCGAACCGGGCCCGGCTCAACCGAGGCCTCGACCAGGGGCGCTGCGACAGCCGTCGCCACCTTGGAGGGGGTCCGTAAATCCTGGTAGCACAAGGAGCACCAATCGGCCCCTGGACGCACCACGGCGCTGCAGCCGGGGCAGCGTGCACTCTCCACAGGTGATTGATCGGCGGGTCGCACGATCTGATGAACCCCCGCGGCAATCGAGCAGTGATTCCGGCCACACGAGGGAGGTACTTGCCGGTAACCTCTGAGCTGCGGCGATGCCGCTCAACACCGCTTCACGCGATCGTTCGTCTCGAAGGGAGCTGTTGTGCGCGAGCTGACCGTGCCTGCCAGGCGGGACATGCTGGAGTCGTTCACCGAGGAGACAAACCTCACCGACGCCCTCTTCACCAACGCCGCCGAGGCGCCCAACGGGATCGCGATGAAGCGCCGGTCCGCCGAGGGCTGGGACGTCGTGACCTGGGTTCAATTCCTGGCCGAGGTGCACGCGCTCGCCAAGGGGATCGCGGCTAACGGGGTCGCACCCGGCGATCGGGTCGCGTTGATGAGCAAGACCCGCTACGAGTGGACCCTCGCCGATTACGCGATCTGGTGCGCCGGCGCGGTCACGGTGCCGATCTACGAAACCTCGAGCAGTGAGCAGGTCGCGTGGATTCTCAGCGACTCAGGCGCGGTTGCGATGATCGCGGAGACCGAGCAGCACAGCGGCCTCGTGAAAGACATTCGCGACCAGGTGCCCGCCCTCGGCGAGGTGTGGCAGATCGATGGCGGCGGACTCGAAGCGGTCGTAGCCGCCGGCACCGAATTCTCCGACGAGGAGCTCGAAGTCCGCCGTAAGGGGCTGAAAGGCGATTCGCTCGCCACCATCATCTACACCAGTGGCACGACCGGACGACCCAAAGGCTGCGAGCTCACCCACGGCAACTTTGTGTTCGACCAGGTCAGCACTACGACTGGCCTCGACGTCCTGTTCGGCGGCTCCGAGGCCTCGACCCTGCTCTTCCTTCCGTTGGCGCACGTCTTTGCGAGGGCCATTCAGGTCGGCTGCATCGCCAAGCGCGTCACTCTGGGCCACACGGCGGACGTCAAGAATCTGCTGCCTGACCTGGCGGAATTCCAGCCGACCTTCGTGCTCGCAGTCCCCCGCATCTTCGAGAAGGTCTACAACGGCGCCCGCACGAAGGCCCACAGCGAAAGTCCGATCAAAGGTCGCATCTTCGATCAGGCGGAGCGCGTGGCGATCAGTTTCAGCGAGGGACTTCAGGCAGGAAAGGTCCCAACGCTGGTCAGTGCGCAACACGTCGTCTTCGACAAGCTGGTCTACTCCAAGATTCGTGAGCTGCTGGGCGGCAATGTCACCTACGCCGTCAGCGGCGGCGGGCCTCTCGGCGCCCGCCTCGGTCATTTCTTCCGCGGAGTCGGAATCACGGTGCTGGAAGGCTATGGCCTGACCGAGTCGACGGCCGGCGCGACGTGCAATCTGCCGCACCTGATCCGCGTCGGCACGGTGGGACGGCCGATTCCAGGCACGACAGTGAAGATCGCGGACGACGGAGAGGTGCTGCTGGCGGGCCCTCACATCCTGCGTGGCTATTGGCGCAATGAAACGGCGACGGCTGAGGCCATCGATACGGCCGGCTTCTTCCACACCGGAGACATCGGGGAGCTCGACGACGACGGCTACCTCTCGATCACCGGGCGCAAGAAGGAGCTGATCGTCACCGCCGGCGGCAAGAACGTGGCACCGGCAGTCTTGGAAGATCGACTACGGGCAAATCCGCTGATCAGTCAGGCCATGGTGGTCGGCGACGCCAAGCCGTTCATTGCCTGTGTGGTCACCCTCGACCCCGACTCTGTGCCGGGTTGGTTGAAGGCGCACAACCGCTCCGAGAGCACGTCCGTGGCTGAGCTGACCAACGATCCGGAGATGCTCGCCGCCGTGCAGGGCGCAGTGGACGATGCCAACAAAGCCGTCAGCAAGGCCGAAGCCATCCGCAAGTTCGTCATCCTGCCGCTCGACTTCACCGAGGAGGGCGGGCAGCTCACCCCGTCACTGAAACTGAAGCGCGCCGTGGTCATGAAGGAATTCGCCGGCGAGGTCGAAGCGCTCTACCTTCCCTGACACTTGCGCTAACCGGCCTGCAGCAGTCCCTGCAATCTGGCAGCGATGGTGGGCCACCGCCATTCACGAGACACCCACTCGCGTCCTGCTTCACCCATCGTCTTGCGCGCCGTGTCATCGGCCAGCAGCGTGGCTACCCGATCAGCGACGGCGGACGTATCCCGACCGTTGACCACGTAGCCGGTCTCGCCCTCGAGCACGGCGTCAGGCGCTCCCCCGCTGTCGCCCGCGACGACCGGAAGCCCGCAGGCATTTGCCTCGAGGTAAACGATGCCGAGGCCCTCGACCTCCAGACCTCGCAGCCGGCTGCGGCAAGGCATGGCGAAGACGTCGCCGGCTGCGTAGTGCGCGGGCAGCTCCGAGGCCGGCACCGAACCGCTGAACACGACATCGCGCTCGAGCCCGGTCTCGCGCACCAGGCGCTCAAGATCGCCGCGGTAAGGACCGTCTCCCACGATCAGCAGCGCGGTGTCGGCAACGCGGCGCTGGATCGGCGGGCAGGGCACGAATCAAGACGTCTTGACCCTTTCGGGCGACGAGCCGACTCACGCACACCACGACTGGTCGATCGGCGAGACCGTAGCCACGCCGCACGTCGCCTCCTGCGGCCTGCGGAGAGAACGCCGTGGTGTCGACCCCGCTGGGGAGGTGCACGAAGTGGGCCTGCGGACCGCAAGCGGCAGCGAGTCTTTGGAGGGTGTAATCCCCGAGGTAAGTGATGGTGTCGCACTCCCGGCCGATGCGCGCCAGCATCTGACGGGCCAACGGCAGCTTCGCCCAACCCACCTCATGACCGTGGGTCGTCGCAACGATCTGCTTCATGCCTGGCTCACGGCGAAGGGCAGCAGCCATAAGTCCCAAGGGTGCTGCGGCGCCGAACCAGACGGAATCGCACTGATGCTCGCGAGCTATCGCCCGCGCTCGGCGCAGGACATCCGGGGTGGGGAGCATCAGAGACGTCGAGTGGCGCACGACGGGAAAGGCCTGCGCGGCATCGAAGGCGCGATCACCCTCGTATCGGGAGGCGTAGACAACCACCTCGTCCGCTGGGAGCAGGCTGACCAGACTGTGCACGAACGACTGGATCCCGCCGACGCGCGGCGGGAAGTCGTTGGTGATGACCAAGGTGCGGTTAATCCCAGACCTCCCAGATCCTGTCCCGGAAGCCTGCCGGACGAGCCACTGGCACTGCTACGGATGCTACGAGGGTTGTCACACGCTCGAACTCAACCGGTCACCCGGTGCGCTGATGCCGCGACCATCTGCTCGCAGTACCGGAGCGGCCGGGTGGCTCAGCGACCGGGATCGGACCAGCCGATTCGCTCGAGCCGATGGGGTCTGCCGGATCGCTGGAAACGATCGGCAGGGGCATCAACCGCAACGGCGGCACGAGACCCGAACCGGCCAGCGCTGCTACGGCCGTCTGCTCGTCTGCATCCAGGTCAACCGAGCCCGGATGCGAGCCGAGCACGACGCTGATCACGCAATCCCCGCACTCGGTGGGCCGGCCGATGCAGCTGGCGCAATCGATGATCATGGGAGCACCTCCTCGCTCCCGGCTGACTGCCGGGGACGGTGCGACGCTAGGAGAGGGGTCCGACAAAACTCCGTCGGCCGACGGAATCGGGCGTCAGATTCGGGCGTCGGGATCGACCATCACTTCAGGCGAGCGGCCGGGTGTCAGGGTTGGTCGGGACGAGGCTCCACCACGACATTGTCGACCGACGCACACCATCGGCAGGTCACCCGCTCGATTGCCTCGGACAGCACTTCGCGTTCAGCGACCTCCGGCTCGCCGGCGAGGCTGACGTGCAGGAATTCGCGCGAGCGGACCGTGCGAACGACATCGAACCGGGTCAGATTGCCGCAGGATCCACATCGCCACCTGCTGTCGGGACCGGGTGGGGCGACGGGCACGGCTACTCCTGCAAGCGACACGGCTGATCGCACGACGGGGAATTCGATTGGTCGCCCGTCACCCTAGTGGCGCGAGCCGCGCGCTCCGTGGCGGATAAGCGATTGAGACACGACGCAATCCCTCCTATTGCACAATTGCCAGTCCGGCCGATAAGCGCCCGTGAGGCGCAGCCGTCGGGTGTCACGGGCCGTCCCTGTGGACCGTCCACTGCGAAACGACCGGACGGACCGAACGGACCGCAGCGACGACCCGGCGCTCGTGCGTGCATGGGCCATCCTGCGGGTGCTGATCGCCGTCACCATCGGCATCTGCGGCCTCATCGTCAGCGTGGACAAGCCTGACACCCGACTCTGGCTGATCATCGTCGGTGCGGTCTGGTTGCCGATCTCGATCGCGCTGCTGGTCGCTAACCGGCGTACCCGCAACAGATGGGTCCTGGCGGCCGGCCCCCTGACCGACCTGGCGATGCTGGCGGTCACGCAAGCGCTCCTGCACCAGGGCATCGCGCTGACGGCCTGCTACCCGGTCATCGCCGCCTTCGGTGCCTACACCTGCCCCTTCATTTCCACGTGGGCCCTCGGTGGATACACGCTCGCCTTGAGCCTGTGGGTGCAATCACAGCTGCCGCCATCGCAGCGCTTTTCGGCCGCCGGTTTCGGACTCTTCGCGGCCCTTGTGATTGGCATCCTGCTGATCGTCGAACGGGCCACCGCACGGTCGCGCGGCGCTGAGGAACGGTTTTTCCGGGCCAAGACCCGGGCTGACGCGATCCTGGCTGCGGTCGGGAGTGCCGTCGTTGTGACGGACGCCGCGGGTCGCGTGCTCACCGCGAATCCGGCAGCCGATCGCCTCCTGGGCGGCACGGGGCCACTTGCGGGGCAGCCGTGCATGTCGGCGCTCGACCTCCGCCTCGGGGAACGTCAACTCGATTGCAGCAGGGGCTGCCCGCTATTGACGCTGCGGCCCGGCGGCGCTGAGGCCGCGGGCGGGCTCGACTACCCCGACGCCCGGAGTGCTCACGGTGCTCACAGTGCTCACGGTGCTCACAGTGCCGACGACAGCGACCTGGCGGACCTCGAAGCCTGGCGCCCCGGAAAACACGGCGGCCGTCAGCCGTTGCTGGTCAGTGTCAACGCGCTCCCCGCGAACGACGGGCCGGGCGTGGAAGTCGTGCACAGCATTCGTGACATCTCCCGGCTCAAACAGGCCGACGAGGCCAAGACCCTTTTCCTGGCGACGACCTCGCACGAGCTCAAGACCCCACTGACGGTCATCAACGGATTTGCCAAGACGCTCACGACCCGCTCACTGCCACCGGACAAGCAGCGCGAGGCGCTGCACGCCATCAGGAGGCGCGGTGAGGAACTCGCCCGCGTCGTCGACCGGCTTCTGTTGTCCAGCCGCATCGAAGCGGGCCGCGCGGAAGTCGCACGTTCGAGCGTCGACCTGATTCCGATCGTGTACGAACGCGCCGCGGCACTCGCGACCGCCACCGACCGCGAAATCGACGTCGATCTCCCCGACGACCTCGTCGCCGTAGCCGGCGACCCGTCCGCGATCACTACCGTGATCGACCATCTTCTGGACAACGCCCTCAAGTACTCCCCCGACGGAGGGCTGATCACCGTCACGGCGGAACACGAGCCGCCAGATGCCGCTACCGCGACCATCGTCCGCATTGAGGTGTCCGACAGCGGCGTGGGCATGGATCGCCAAACTCTGGCGCACTGTTTCGACAAGTTCTGGCAAGCCGATCCGACTGGCACCCGACGGTACGGCGGGACCGGGATCGGGCTCTACATAGTCCGCAGCCTGATGGACGCGATGGGCGGTGAGATCTCCGTCCGAAGCGAACTGCAACGGGGTAGCACCTTCGTGCTCCGGTTCATCGCCGTCGGCAATATCGAGGATGCTGACGATGTTGACGGGGACAACGCCGGCCACCCGGGCGCAAACGCCCCATTGCCTCTCCAGCGCTAGCCGCGCTCCACAGCCGCCGCGAGCGTTGCCGCGATCTCATCGAGCGCTGCGGGATCGGCGCCGGCATCAGCCTTGGACAGATCAAGCTGGGCTTCGCTGTTGATCGGGATCAGATGGACATGCACATGGGGTACCTCAAGTCCGATGAGCATCGCCGCAACCTTGCCCGGCCGATACACCTTGTCGATCGCGTGGCCCACCGCGGCGCACGCAGCCCATAGCGCGTTGCGTTCATCCGGATCCAGCTCGAGCCAGTCGTCGACCTCACGCCGGGTGACGACCAGCGTGTGACCCGGCGTGACCGGCGCGATGGTCAGGAACGCCACGCAATGCTCGTCTTCATAGACGAACCGTCCCGGAAGCTCGCGGTTGATGATGCGGGTGAAGACCGTGGGCATGGCCGCAAGCCTAGAGAGCCGACCACCCGGGCCGCAGCGTCTGGGCGCGCCTGCCCGGTTTTGTCGGTGGAGGCTCCTACGTTGCGGTCATGTCCCCCGTCCGCGCCCCCCTCGCCACGACCGGGGGGAGCCTTGCGGTCGCGGCTCCGCGCCAGCCTCGTCTCGACGAGGCGATCCCACCCGATGAACGCCCACTTCGCGAGCTGCGTGAGCTGACCTTCGTCGTGGTCGACCTGGAGACCACGGGTGGCTCACCGGCCTCCTGCGACATCACCGAGATCGGTGCGGTCAAGGTTCGCGGCGGGGAGGTGCTGGGCGAGTTTCAGACCCTGGTCCGTCCACCGGGTTCGATCCCTCCGTTCATCTCCGTGCTGACCGGGATCACCGACTCCATGGTCGCGTCCTCCCCTCGCCCGGCCGCCGTCCTTCCCGCCTTTCTGGAATTCGCCCACGGCTGCGTGCTGGTCGCTCACAACGCGCCTTTCGACATCGGCTTTTTGCGTTCCGGCTGCGAGCAGCTCGATCTGGCATGGCCGGCTTTCGAGACCGTCGACACGGCGTTGCTGGCCCGCCGGATCCTCACCCGCGACGAGACCCCCAATTGCAAGCTGGCCACCCTCGCCACCTACTTCCGGGCCGCCGAGCCTCCCTGTCACCGCGCCCTCGCCGACGCGCGGGCCACCGTCGACGTCTTGCACGGCCTGTTCGAGCGCCTGGGCCCGCTCGGCATTACCACCATGGATGAGCTACGCACCTTCACCGGCCTGGTGCCCCCGGCCGTACGTCGCAAGCGGCACCTGGCCGACGATCTGCCGACCGGCCCTGGCGTGTACCTGTTCCGCGACGGGCAAGGGCGGGCGCTCTACATCGGCACCTCCCGCAATGTGCGCCGACGCGTTCAGTCCTACTTCACGGCCAGTGAGATGCGGACCCGGATGACCGAGATGGTGAGTATCGCGGAGCGGATAGACGCCGTCCCCTGCGCCCACTCACTCGAAGCGGAGGTACGCGAGCTGCGCCTGATCGCGGAGCACAAGCCGCGTTACAACCGTCGCTCCCGATGGCCGGAGCGGGCAGTCTGGCTGAAATTGACGGCGGAGCCGTTTCCGCGGCTTTCGCAGGTTCGTGTCGTACGTGATGACGGCGCCACATACCTGGGCCCCTTCGGTTCTGCTCGGCAGGCCGAGTCTGCCGCGGCCGCCCTGCATGAAGCGATTCCGCTACGCCAGTGCGGAGGCAGGCTCGCTGTCTCGGTTCGACGGGCTGCCTGTGTGCTGGCCGAGCTCGCACGCTGCGGAGCCCCCTGCAACGGCCAGCAGAGCCGCGAGGAATACGCCGTCCACGTCGCCGAGGCCACCCGGGCGATCACCGCCGATCCGGCTTTCGTCGTGGCGGCGATTCAAAGAAAGCTGGCCGTCCTGGCCGATCGCGGCCGCTACGAGGACGCAGCGTTGCACCGTGATCGGCTGGTGGCCTTCATCCGCGCCGCCGCGCGACGCCAACGGTTGGGCGCACTCACGTCCGTCCAAGAGCTGGTAGCCGCGCTGCCCGACGGGTCGGGCGGTTGGGAGCTGTCTGTCATACGGCGAGGTCGGCTGGTCGCTTCGGGGCGGGCGCCCGCCGGAGCAGGCGTCCGACCGTATGTGGCCGCCCTCAAGTCGACGGCGGAAACGGTGCTGCCCGGGCCCGGCCCTTTGCCCGCGGCCGGCGCCGAAGAGGTCGAATGCGTTTTGCGATGGCTGGAGACGCCCGGGTGCCGGATGGTCGAATGCGAGGGCACTTGGGCGTCACCTGCTTTCGGGGCCGCCGGTCAGCGGGAGTGGCTCGCGGCGGTCAGCGAGCGCACCCTGCCCACCGGCGGCAAGCCCGAGCGTCGATCGCTGCGCCCGGTGGCGCGGCCGGCCCGTCCGGATCCCCATAAGCCCGTCAGCCCGACCGGGCCGGTAGGTCCCGGACGCTGGCCAGGCGGCTAGGGTCAGCTTGTGGTCACGGCGGTGGTGCTCATCAAGGCGGCGGTTGAGCGGATCCCTGAGGTTGCAGCGGCTATCGCGGATCTGGAGGGTGTCACCGAGGTCTACTCCGTCACCGGCGAGATCGATCTGGTGGCGATGGTGCGGGTACGCCGCCACGAGCAGCTCGCCGATGTGATCGCCGACCGCATGAACAAGGTCGACGGGGTGACGCATACCGAGACCCTCATCGCCTTTCGGGCGTACAGCAAGCACGATCTTCAGGCCGCCTTCAGCCTTGGCTCCGACGACTCCGACTAAGACCGACTAAGACCGACTAAAAGCCTCGAGAGCTATCCGCGGGAGACGGCCGCCCATTTCTCCAGCAGGGCCAGACCGGCCCCGGACGCGAGGACCTCGCGGGCCCGCTCAAGCGCCGGCCGCAGCTGCGACGTCACCGGGTCGCCTGTCGTGCCCTCGGCCGCGACCAGAGCGGCCGCCGCGTTCAACGCCACAGCGGCCTGAACGGCAGGGGCACCTGCACCTCCCAGCACGTCGCGAGCAACCTGCGCGTTGTGCTGGGCATCGCCGCCTCGAAGATCGTCAACGGTGGTAGGTGGCAAGCCGAGATCGGCGGGGTTCAACTCATCCGCGCGCACCTCGCCACCAGCCACCACCCACACCTGCGAACGAGTACCGGGCGTCAACTCATCGAGCCCGTCATCGCCACAAAACACCAACGCTGACGAACCGCGGGCAGCGAGAACTCCCGCCAGGACAGGCGCCAGCCACGCCTGGGCGACCCCGACGGCCTGCCGGGTCACCAGGCCAGGGTTCGTCAGGGGCCCCAGGATGTTGAAGAAAGTCGCGACGCCGAGCTCACCTCGCGCCGAGGCGGCATGGCGAAGCGCGGGATGGAAGCGGGCGGCGAAACAGAACCCGATACCGGCCTGTTCGACGCAGCGCGCGATAGCGGCGGGTTCCAGGTCTATTGCGACGCCCAGCGCCTCGAGCACATCCGCCGACCCGGCTTTCGAGGAGGCGGCCCGATTGCCGTGCTTGACGACCGGCACGCCTGCCGCCGCCACGACGATCGCCGCCATTGTGGAGATATTGACGGTGCCGGCCCGGTCTCCCCCGGTTCCGCAGGTGTCCACGGCGCGGGCGCGAAGCTCTTCCGGAAGCGGCAGCGGAACGGCCCGGTCGAGCATCGCGTTGACGAGGCCGCTCACCTCGGCGGGGGTCTCCCGCTTCGAGCGCAGCGCAACGGCAAAGCCGGCGATCTGGGCGTTGGAGGCGGCGCCGTCCATGATCTCGCCCATTGCCCACGCGGTCGACGACGCCTCGAGCTCCCGGCCGGCCATGAGCTCGGTCAGCAGCGCCGGCCAGCTGGGGCCCTGATGGGCTGGGGTAGTCACACGGGCCGGATCAGTGGCCGGCGTGCTCGTCACCGGCGACGGGCACCAGGGACTTCTGCTCACGCTCGCGTAGCAGCTGCACGAGAACCTCGGTGAGCTCCACCGGATCGATCGGCTGCTGCACCACGCCGTCCGCCATCGACCAGCGCGCCAGCCAACGGTCGTCGCGTCGCATGACCATCAGCAGCATCGCTGGGCAGTCAGCGATCTCGTTCTTCAACTGCCGGCTGATCCCCATGCCGCCTTCGGGAGCTGCCTCGGCGTCGAGGATGCAGACGTCTACCCCGCCCTGGTCGACCCGGGTGACCAACGCACCGCCGTCGGCCGCTTCGAGCCAGTCGATCGGGTCGAGCGCCGGGTCAGGACGTCGCCCCACGGCGACTCTGACGCGCTCCCGTACCGCCGGGTCATCGCTGTAGACGAGCACCGTGCTCATGCCGGGGTGGCCACCTCAAGGGAGACGGATTGGGGGACGAGCTGATCGTTGGCAGGCTACCGGATAGCAGGTCTCGCTCCCGGCACGTCGTTTGCCTCACCGACGATTAACAGTGATACTGAGACTCGTTATCAAGTTGTTTCCAGCCCTACATTCCAGCCCTGCAGGGAGGTGGCCACGTGAACGCGAGTGAACTGCGGCTCACGCCCCAGCGGCAGGCTGTGCTGACGGCCCTGGAGTCAGCGACCGACCACCCCACCGCCGCCGATGTCTTCGAGCGGGTGCGGACCATCGTTCCGGGCATCGGTCCCGCGACGGTCTATCGGACGCTTGCGTTGCTTGTCTCGCATGGCTTGGCCCTCGAGCTCTCCCTGGGCGAAGGCGGCGCCGCGCGTTACGACGGAAACACCCGCCGCCACGATCATTTGGTCTGTCACTCGTGCGGGGCGGCAAGCGACGTCGACACTGCGCTGCCGGCCGAGTTGATGAGCGAAATGACCAGTCGTACCGGCTACACGATCAGCCGCTACGACCTGCAATTTCACGGTCTTTGTCCCCGGTGTCAGTCTGCATCCGGCCCCGGATCCGATGTAAACCCAACCGATAACCAGGAGGAAACACATGGCTGATCTCGCAGGCAGCAAGACCCACGACAACCTCAAGGAGGCGTTCGCCGGCGAGAGCCAGGCGAACCGCCGCTACCTCTACTTCGCGCGTCGCGCCGACATCGAGGGTGATAGCGAGACGGCCGGTCTCTTCCGTGACACCGCGGAAGGCGAGACCGGACACGCGTTCGGCCACATGGACTTCCTGGCCGCCGTTGGTGACCCGGCGACCGACGAGCCCGTGGGCGACTCGGAGAAGAACCTCGTCAGCGCGGTCGCGGGCGAGACCTACGAATTCACCGCGATGTACCCCGGCTTCGCCAAGACCGCCCGCGAGGAGGGCTTTGACGAGATCGCCGACTGGTTCGCCACGCTGGCCCGGGCCGAGAAGACCCACGCCGGCCGCTTCCAGAAGGCGCTGGACCGGGTTCGCAGCGAGGCGACCGCCTCGGCGTAGCAGCTAGTCGGGCGCGCAATGCGCCCACGCTTCATCCGCAGGGGCCGGCGCCGGCGACAGCGCTGGCCCCTGCTGCATGTGTCCCGGCAAATCTGAACATCACATTCGCCTTAATTCGAAGGCTGGAGATATGTCACTCACCGTTGCGCAGATCACGACAGACCACCAGCAGTACGGCGAGCAACGCGCGGCGGAGCGCGCTCGCGTCATGCCGATCCGGGCTGAGCGGCGGATACGGGTCGGTGACTTGCTCTCCTTCGAATTCGAGAACGAGGACACGCTGCGCTACCAGGTCCAAGAGATGGTCTTCGTCGAGCGAATGACCGACCCCGCCGAAGTGGGGCACGAGGTCGAGCTCTACGGACGCATGTTGCCGACCAGTCACGAGCTGTGTGCCACCATGTTCATCGAGCTCGACCAGGACGCCGATGTACGCGCTGAGCTGGGACGTCTCAGCGGAATCCAGCATGCCGTACGACTCGACATCACCGGTGACGACGGCGTGGTGACCCACGCCGCCGCTGCCGAGCTCCGCGGGCTCGACGAGGACCTGGAGCGGCCCAGCGACACGGTGAGCGTGCACGTGTTGCGCTTCACTCTGAGCGACGAGCAGCGTGACTCATTCCGAGATCCGGCCACCGCCGTCGAGCTCGCCGTAGACCACCCCGAGTACTCCGAGAGCACCCCGATCACGGGGGCAACCCGACTGTCGCTGCTGGCGGATCTGGCTCTCAACGCACCCCCCGGGTAACGAACCCCCACCCCGCCGCACCCGTTGCCCGCGAAAGCTCAGCGGATCTGCCAGAATGCGCCTGTGGCAGCAGCAGCACCGGCCCTGGATCAGGCGCCAGCTCATGGATCGGCTACCCGTCCGTCGATGGTCTCGGTCGGGACGATCATCTGGCTCTCCTCTGAGCTGATGTTCTTCGCGGCCTTGTTCGCGATGTACTTCACGGTTCGGTCCGAGGCGCTCTTCCCGTGGCCCCCGGTCGACGGCGTGGGCCCCACCCACGTCGGCCCCGTCGATCTGCACGTGCTCTACGCGCTGATCTTCACGACGGTGCTGGTGCTTTCCAGTGTCACCTGCCAGCTGGGGGTGTTCGCCGCCGAGCGCGGCGACGTCTACCGGCTGCGGATGTGGTTCACGATCACGCTCTTCATGGGCGCGATCTTCGTGGCCGCGCAGATGAACGAGTACTTCCGCGAAAACACGTTCTCGATCTCGTCGCACGCTTACGGCTCGGTCTACTACCTGACCACCGGCTTCCACGCCCTGCACGTCACCGCGGGACTCGTCGCCTTCATCGTTGTCCTGGCCCGCACCAGGTTCGGCCCGTTCACCCCTGAAATGGCCACCTCAGCAATCGTCGTGTCCTACTACTGGCATTTCGTCGACGTCGTCTGGGTGGGCCTCTTCGCGACCATCTACCTTCTCAAATGACCCTCGAAACGAGCGCCGTGAAGAGTCGTAAGAGCCCCAGCCCTCGCAAGCGCGGTAGGCGCAGTAAGCGGCGGCTTCCAGCGGGAATCGTCATCGTCCTCGGGCTGATGACGACGGGACTGTTGTGGGCCGCGTTTGCCCCTGCTGGAGGCGCCGCTGACACCTCGACGAGCAATGAGCAGGTCCGGCTCGGACGTGCGCTCTTTCTGGCGGGCTGCTCCTCATGCCACGGCTTGGGCGCGGAGGGCGGAAATCAGGCTCCCAGCCTCATCGGGGTCGGGGCGGCGGCCGTCGATTTCCAGCTGAGCACCGGCCGCATGCCGCTGGCGAAGCCCGCGGCACAGGCCGAGCGCCACTCGCCCAAATACACGCAGACCCAGATCGACCAGATCGCGGCTTACATCGCCTCGCTGGCGCCAGGCCCGGCCGTCCCGGATGAGTCGACCCTTTCGCAGGGCGCGAGCGTCGCTGAGGGCGGCGCGATCTTCCGTACCAACTGCGCCCAGTGCCATCAGGCCGCGGGGCAGGGCGGCGCGCTCTCCTACGGCAAGCACGCGCCGGCGCTCACCGAGGCCACCGACACCCAGATCTACGAGGCCGTCCGAACCGGCCCGGAGTCAATGCCGGTGTTCAGCCCGGGCCAGCTCACCGACGAGCAGATCGCATCCCTCATCAGATACGTCAATGTCGTCGCACACCCCAAAGACCCAGGCGGACTTGGCATTGGCCACTACGGACCCGTCCCTGAGGGACTCGTCGCCATCATCGTCGGCCTCGGCGGTCTGGTGATCGCCACTCTCTGGATCGGATCGAGACTGTCGTGAGCGACGGATCTGACCACACTGACGACGCTCCCGAGGGTACGAATCCCCCGGGTGCCGCCGGTCAAGGCGAGCAGAGCCCCTGGGATGCCGAAGGCAGCGTTCTCGGCCGGCTGAAGTCCCCGGTCTCCAGCACTGGGCGGGTGACCCCGCAGGGCGAGCGGCAAAGAGTCGGCCAAACCGGCGAAATCGCCGATGACGCGCCGCCGATCCAGGTCGGGGGGGTCGTCACCGCCGACAGCAGCATTTCCGATGGACCCGACGGTGGGGCCAGTTACATCGGCGGCAGCGGCGGTGTCGCGCCGCACGAAGCCCCGGGTGCCGGCGATGTCGACCGTCGTCGCGAGCGCCGCGACGAACGCCTCGTTGCCTTGTGGTTCATGCTTTCCGTGGCAGGCACTTTGGTTTTCGTCGTCTCCGACGTCATCGGCAACACCCACCGGCAGTACTACACGCCACTGCTGGGGGCCTCACTTGCCGTAGCGCTCGGCGGACTCGGCGCAGGCATGATCACCTGGGCCAAGAAGCTCATGGGCGACGAAGAGGCCGTCCAGGATCGGGAGCACATGGGCTCCCCCATCAACGAGGTCGAGGCGACTGAACGCGTCTTTGCCAATGGGTTCCAGACGACCGGCCTGGCCCGGCGGCCCATCATCCGCCGCACGCTGCTCCTTGCAGGTGGAGCGCTTGGACTCATCGGCGTGGTCCCGATCCTGAACCTCGGCCCCATGAGCGGGCGCAAGCCGAAGGCGCTCGGCGAGACCTCGTGGCGATTCACCAAGCCCACCACCGACGCCGCCGGCCAGCGCGTCCCCGGAATCCGGATGATCGACCAGTTCGGTCGGCCCATCCAGCTTGGTGACCTCGCGGCAGGCGGACTGCTCACTGTCTTCCCGGCGCTCGTTCCCGACCCGGCCCGTCCCGGCTTCTACGTGGAGCCGACCTTGCAGGTCAAGGGTGATTCCACGGTCTTGCTGATCCGGCTGCACCCCGGGCAGCTGCCGCTCCAGAACACCAAGGGCACCTACTTCGACCACATCGCTTACTCCAAGATCTGCACCCACGCCGGATGCCCGGTGTCGCTGTACGAGCAGCAGACGCACCACCTGCTCTGCCCCTGCCACCAGTCGATCTTTGACGTGGCCGACCACGCCCGACCGATCTTTGGTCCCGCCGCCCGACCCCTTCCTCAACTGGCGATAAACGTCGATGACGAGGGATACTTCATCGCAACGGGCGACTTCAACCAGCCCGTGGGTCCGACATTTTGGGAGCGCGGATGAGCAGCCTCAGCCCGCCGCAGAAGCTGTACCGCGGCGTCGACGACAGGTTTTCCAGCTCCAAGTTCCTGCGTAAGAGCCTCAACAAGGTTTTCCCCGACCACTGGTCGTTCCTGCTCGGCGAAATTGCGCTCTACAGCTTCATCGTGCTGCTGCTGTCGGGCACGTATCTGACGCTGTTCTTCAACCCCAGCCAAACCGAGACGGTCTACACCGGCTCATACGCGCCGCTCCACGGCATTCCGATGAGCCTCGCGTATGACTCCACAATCCGACTTTCCTTCGATGTTCGTGCCGGATTGATCTTCCGCCAGATCCACCACTGGGCGGCGTTGCTATTCGTCGGATCGATCATCATTCACCTGATGCGCGTCTTCTTCACCGGCGCGTTTCGCAAGCCACGTGAAGTCAACTGGCTGATCGGTGTCCTGCTGCTGGTGTTGGCCCTGGTAGAGGGCTTCGCGGGATACTCGCTTCCGGACGATCTCCTCTCCGGCACCGGTCTGCGGATCATGTATTCCGTCATTCAGTCAGTGCCCATCGTCGGCACCTGGCTGGGCTATCTCCTGTTCGGTGGAGAATTCCCAGGATCGGGCCTGATCCCGCGGCTTTATGTCATGCACATCTTGCTTGTGCCGGGCATTCTGCTGGCTTTGATCAGCGCCCATCTGGGAATCATGTGGCACCAGAAGCACACCCAGTTCCCCGGCCCCGGCCGCACCGAAAACAATGTCGTCGGCCACCGCATGTTTCCCCATTTCGCCGCCAAGTCCGGTGGATTCTTCATGCTGGTCTTCGGCATGTGCGCGCTGCTCGGTGGGCTGGCCCAGATCAACCCGGTGTGGCTGTACGGGCCTTACGACCCCTCACAGGTCTCCGCCGCCTCCCAGCCCGACTTCTACATCGGCTTCCTCGACGGCTCGACCCGGCTCTTCCTGCCCTGGGAGTTCCGGGCGTGGGGCGTCTCTTTGTCCCCGCTCTTCTGGCCGACCATCGTCCTGCCCGGAGTGCTCTTCACGCTGCTCGCGGTCTATCCCTGGGTGGAAGCCAAGCTCACGGGCGACAAAGAGTTCCACAACCTGCTGGAAAGACCCCGGGACAATCCGACCCGCACGGGGCTCGGAGCCATGGCCCTCGCGTTCTACGGCGTGCTGATGATGAGCGGCGGCAACGACGTCATCGCCACGACGTTCCACATCAGCCTGAATGCGATGACGTGGGCCGGTCGGTTCCTGGCCATAGCCCTGCCTCCTGTCGCGTTCTACGTGACCCGTCGTATCTGTTACGCGCTCCAGGCCAAGGATCGTGAGCTCGAGCATCACGGCATCGAGACCGGAATCGTGCGACAGCTGCCGAGCGGCGAATTCGTGGAAGTCACCATCCCGAACCCGGAGCCCCATGTGCCGGAGCTGACGTCGGTCGAATTGGACGGCGTCGCCCCGGAGGTCAAGAGCAACGGCCGGCTGCTCAAGAAGGGTGCACGGGCGGTCAGCGGCTTCTTCGTCGAACGCGGCGACGAGGCCGACAGGCACTCGTCGGATGAGCACGCGGGTCGTCCCAGCTAGGGGCGACGAATCCCGCACTGGATTCTTCCGCGGAAGAATTCAGGCTCCCGCTGCGCGGCCTGAGGAAGTCCGCTCAGCTCACGTCACGTGCACCCGGCACCCTGTCAGGGCCATCGCGTCGTTCACCCACCAAGAGCACAAGTGCCCCCGCCCTAATTCTTCCGCGGAAGAATTAGGGCGCCCGCCGCCGAGCCCGAAGAGCCTGTTGCCGGAGGAGCACCCCGGACTACGGCTGGAGGACTACGGCTGGTCTTTCGCAAGGGTCGCACGTGCCTGCTGAATTCTTCCGCGGAAGAATTTATGGTCCGTCCAGCAGTGAGGGGAGCCAACCGCTGGTCGCGGCTGACTCCCCTCGTTGCTGTCCAGGCCTGGGACTTAGCTCTCTTGGAGCGCCAGTCGGTTGGTGTAGTGCTCGAATACCAAACCCATGACGGTGGCAACGGTGCCGATGACGCCGATGAGTGCGAGCCAGATGCCGAAGATGAAGCCGAGCAGCGCGATGCAGACCATGGCCGAGATGAAGAACGGCCAGTAGCTACCTGGGCTGAAGTGGCCGACCTCGCCGGCGCCGTCTGCGACCTCGGCGTCGGGAAGGTCAGATGGACGGGGTCCCATTCGTCTGGCGGTCACCAGCAGGTAGCCACCGACAAGCACCCCGAGGCCTGACGAGATAGCAAGCGCCGCTGTGCCCGTCGGATCCTTGGACGTGAACCAGTACACGACGGCCGTGATGCTGAGGAAGAACGTGAAGACGGCGAAAACCAGCCCTTCCACCTTCATCGCACACCTGCCACTTCTGCCTCCGGCGAGGCATGGTAATCCGGTCTGCGGGCAGCCTCCGGATAATGGAGGTCAAATGCAGGCCGTTCAGAACGAATTCTGGGCAATGAGACAAAGTTGTGCCGTGGAGGCGGACACGAGGTCGCCCATTCCAGGGAGTTGCCATAGCCCCAGGGGTCGTCGCTATTAGCCAACTCGCCGTGGCGATAAGACCTGATCACGTTATAGAAGAAGACCAGCTGGCTAGCCCCGAGCAGGAAAGCGCCAATGGTCGAAACCGTATTCAGGGTCGTGAATCCGTCCGTCGGCGCATAGTCAGCGATGCGTCGCGGCATGCCCTTGATGCCCAGCCAATGCTGTGGCAGGAAGGTGAAATGGAACCCAATGAACTGGGTCCAGGCATGGAGCTTCCCTAATCGTTCGTCGAGCATTCGTCCGGTCATCTTCGGGAACCAGAAATAGATGCCCGCGTATCCACCGAACACCGCGGAACCGAAGACGACGTAGTGGAAGTGCGCCACGACGAAGTAGGAGTCGGTCACATGGAAGTCGATCGGCGGGCTGGCCAGCAGCACGCCGGTGAGGCCACCGAAAAGGAACGTGATGAGGAAGAAGACGGCCCAGAGCATCGGTGTCTCGAAGGTCAGCTGACCTCGCCACATCGTGCCGATCCAGTTGAAGAATTTCACTCCGGTGGGCACGGCGATCAGGAACGACAGCAGCGCGAAGAACGGGAGCAAAACCGCGCCGGTGGCGAACATGTGGTGGGCCCACACCGCGATCGACAAGGCTCCGATGCCGATCGTTGCGAATACCAGACCCTTGTACCCGAACAAGGGTTTTCGACTGAAGACAGGTAAGACCTCGGTCACGACCCCGAAGAAGGGCAAGGCGATGATGTACACCTCGGGATGGCCGAAGAACCAGAACAGGTGCTCCCAGAGGATGGCGCCGCCGTTGGATGCATCGAAGACGTGAGCACCCAAATGTCGGTCGGCAGCCAGGGCGAGGTCAGCAGCGGCGAAGACCGGGAATGCGACCAGCACCAAGATGCCGGTGACCAGCATGTTCCAGCAGAAGATCGGCATCCGGAACATCGTCATTCCGGGGGCCCGCAGCGTGATGATCGTCGTCACCAGGTTGACCGCGCCGAGGATGGTGCCGGTGCCCGAGAGCGCCAGCCCGAAGATCCAGAGGTCAGCGCCCGTACCCGGTGAGTAAAGGCTGCTATTGAGCGGCGCGTAGGCGAACCATCCGAAGTCGGCCGCGCCGTCCGGGGTCAAGAAACCGGCGACCACCATGGTGCCGCCGAATGCGTACATCCAGTAGGCCAGGGCGTTGAGTCGCGGGAAAGAGACGTCTGGCGCGCCGATCTGCAGCGGAATGATGTAGTTCGCGAAGCCGAACGCCAGCGCCGGTGCGAACAGGAACATCATGACGGTGCCGTGGATCGTGAAGAGCTGGTTGTACTGCTCGTTCGACAGGAACTGCAGGCCGGGGCGCGCGAGTTCGGCGCGCATCAGCTCTGCCATCACGCCGGCGAGTGCGAAGAAGATGAACGACGTGACGGTGTACATCACGCCGATCGTCTTGTGACTCGTGGTCGTGATGTAGCCGAGCAAGGTGGTGCGCGGCTGCTCTTCGTGGCCGACTTGCTCGGGCGCAAGCGGCTCGAGGGACGAGTGATCGCCAGCCGGAGCCGGCTCATGGAGCAGGGTCACGATCCACTCCCCGCAGTAGAGGCGCTAGCCAACGCCAGGACCTTTGGGTCGTAATTGCTGGCTTCATATTTGTCGAACACGGCCGGGGTCACGACCTTGACGATGAAGTTCATGCGGTCGTGGTCGACGCCGCACAGCTCAGCGCATCGACCGATGAACGTGCCGGTCTTCGTGATCTTGCTGATCTCGAACTCGTTGACGCGTCCTGGGATGACGTCACGCTTGAAGTTGAACTCGACGATCCAGAACGAGTGGATGACGTCGGGAGAAGTCTCCTTGAAAAGAATGCTGCGGTCGGTCGGAAGCACCAGCACCGCTGGCTGGCCGGGACGACCGGTGACCTGGGCGCGGACGATCTCCTGACCGTTGGGCCCCTTCTCGAGGTAACCGAACTGCCAGTTCCACCGGAAGCCGACCACCTGGACGGTCATGTCGGGGTGCTTGGAGATGTGGTCGATCTTCGCCTCGTCACGGGCGGTGTAGTAGAAGAGCCCGCCGACGATGACGAATGGCACCACCGTGTAGAGGATCTCGACCGGCAGGTTGTATCGAACCTGCTTGGGGAGATCGTCGTTCTTCTTGCGGTAGGCAAAGACGGCCCAGAAGATCAGACCCCACACGCCCGCGCCGACGATCAGTGACGCGATGACCGAGCCGGACCAGATGTTGTAGATCCGGTTTGCTTCCGGCGTGATGCCCTGCGGGAACCCGAAACTCGGCAGTCCGCAGGCGGTGACGGAAACCAGCAAAAAGGCCCCGGACACCACCCGAGTGACGAGCCGACGGCGACGAGTCCGGCGGATCGAGGGGATCACCGCGTTGGCCTCCCGATGACGGGCACTTGGCCCGGATGGTGGACTGGGACTCTTCATCATGTGAGCACGGCGTGGAGCTGGTATGAGAGCCCCCGCAACGCTCGTAACAGACAGCTTTTCGGTCTCGGGGAATGTATCGCAGGGACCACCTCCCGCGCCCACTCGCCGTGCCATATCGCCGTCATATCGCCAGATTGAAAGGCGGTTGGACGCCGCCTGAATGCCGGAGCGGGGTCGCAGGAACCGCCGAGACGCCGGGAGGCGCGAACCTGCCTAGGCTGAGCCGGTGCGGCCGGACAGCACGTACCTCGACTGGGCCTCCCAGGCGCCGCTGCATCCGGCGGCTCGGGAAGCGCTTTTGGCTGCTTACGACGCGGGCTGGGCGGATCCCACCCGACTGCACCGTGAGGGCCGCCAGGCGCGACTCCTGTACGAGGCCGCTCGCGAGGCTGTAGCCCGCGTTCTGGGAGTTTTGCCACCCGAGGTGAGCTTCACCTCAAGCGGCACGACAGCGGCCCACCTGGCCGTCCTGGGCGGTCTGGCCGGTCGGCGCCGGCAAGGGACCGAACTCATCACCTCGCAGATCGAACACTCCTGCGTCCTGCATGCCGCGCAGGCTCATGAGGCCGGCGGAGGGGAAGTCACGCTGCTGCCCGTGGATCGTCAGGGACACGTGGACCCGGAGGCGCTGAGAGCGGATGAGCACACGGCTCTGGTGAGCATCCAGTCCGCCAATCAGGAGATCGGCACGCTCCAGCCGATCTCCCAGCTTGCCGAACGCTGCCGGGCGGCAGGCGTCCCGCTGCACGTCGACGCCGCGCAGAGTCTGGGCAACATGCCCGTTGACCTGCCCTCTTGGGGTGCCGACCTGCTTTCGGCAAGCGCCCACAAGTTCGGCGGCCCGTCGGGAGTAGGGGTGCTCGTGGTCCGCGAGGGCACCAGGTGGCGACGACCCGGGCCCGACGATGATCGCGGAGATACGCGTGTCAGCGGTCCGATCGACGTCCCGGGCGCCGTCGCGACGGCGGCAGCTCTGATGGCGAGGGTCGGCGAGATGTCGACGGAGGCGGCTCGCCTGCAACGGCTGACCGAGCGGGTGCGCAGCGAGATCGCCGCCACGATTGCTGACGCGCAGCTGCACGGCGACCCGGAGCCTGCCGGTCGACTCCCCCACCTGGTCAGCATGTCGTTCCTGTACGTCGACGGCGAGGCGCTGCTGGATCGGCTCGAGCGGGCTGGGATCGCCGCCGCCAGCGGATCGGCGTGCACAGCGAGCAGCCTTTCGCCAAGCCATGTGTTGGAGGCGACGGGCGCCCTCACACACGGCAACTTGAGGGTCTCCTTCGGCCGTGAGACGACCGAAAGTGATATCGACCACCTCCTGGGCGCCCTGCCCGGCGCCGTGGCCGAACTGCGTGCGGAAGCGGGGGTGGCCGGCCTGTGAAGGCCGGCCAGCTGACCGTTGAATCGCGGGGGCGACGCTGCCCGCTGCCGATCATCGACCTCGCGAAGGCGGCACGCAGCGCGTCGCCTGGCACGCTGATCACGCTCATCGCCGACGACCCGGCTGCCGCCGCAGACGTTGCTGCCTGGTGCCGGATGCGAAACCAGATCTACGAGGGCAGCACGCAGTTGGCCGATTCCCCGGGAGCCGTCGCCTACCGGATCCGCATCCGCGACGCCTGACGGCCTAACGGCTGATACCAAACGGCCGGCTACCTAACGGCGCAGATGCTCCGCGACCTCGTCGCCCGCGACGTCACCGAAAGCCGACCGAAAACGGCTCAAAGCATCTGCATCGACGACGTACTCCTGGGTGCCGACCGTTTCCAACGCCAACGTGGCAAGCAGGCTGCCCACTTCGGCGCAGCGCTCGTGGCCGAGGCCCCAGGTCAGGCCACCCAGGAAGCCGGAGCGGAAGGCGTCGCCCACTCCGGTCGGATCGGCCTTGACGCGCTCGGGGACCACGGGCACCTCGATGTCCGGTCCGTCCGCGGGCTGCACCCGGGCGCCCTTGCCGCCCATGGTCGTCACGAGCACACCGATCCGGGTGCGCAACTCGGCGTCGCTCCAACCGGTCTTCTGCAGCAGGAGGCCGTGCTCGTAGTCGTTGCAGAACAGGTAGGCCGCCCCCTCGCAGAGTTGGCGGATCTCGTCGCCCTCCATGCGCGCGAGCTGCTGCGACGGGTCAGCGACGAAGGCGAACCCGCGCTGGCGTGATTCGGCGGTGTGGCGCAGCATCGCCTCTGGATCGTTGGGGCTGATGACGACCAGATCAAGGCCGCCGACCCGATCCGATACCGGACCGAGCTCGATCTCCCGGGCCTCGCTCATGGCACCTGGATAGAACGACGCGATCTGGCACATGTCGAGATCAGTGGTGCACAGGAAACGCGCCGTGTGCGCAACCTCGCTCACGTGGACGCTCTCAGTGTCAACGCCGGCCCGCTCGAGCCATGACCGGTAATCAGCAAAGTCTTTACCGACGGCGCCCACCAGTAGCGGGCGCAAACCGAGCGCTCCCAGGCCGAAAGCGATGTTGGCGGCTACGCCCCCGCGGCGAATCTGCAGCTCGTCGACGAGAAAAGAAAGTGAGAGCCGCTTGAGCTGATCGCCGACCAACTGGTCAGCAAAGCGCCCAGGAAAGGTCATCAAATGGTCAGTGGCGATCGACCCGCTCACGGCGATGTTCACAATCGGTAACGATAGCCGCAAAAACGTCGACGGCCCGGCCCTTTGACTTACTCCAAAGGGCCGGGCCGTCGTACAAACGATGTGCGCTTAGCTGAAGGAATCTCCGCAGGCGCAGGATCCGGTGGCGTTCGGGTTGTCGATCGTGAAGCCCTGCTTCTCGATCGTGTCAACGAAATCGATCTTCGCGCCACCGAGGTACGGCAGGCTCATCCGGTCGACAACCAGATCAAAGCCTCCCCAATCGGTGCGGTCGTCGCCGTCGAGCTCCCGCTCGTCGAAGAACAACTGGTAACGAAGGCCGGAGCAACCGCCCGGCTGCACAGCAATACGCAGCGCGAGGTCGTCGCGACCCTCCTGCTCGAGCAGCGCCTTGACCTTCTCGGCGGCGGTTTGCGTCAGCACCACATTGGTGGCCGGCGCCTCAACTGCCGGGGCGGCGGTCGCAGTCTCGGTCGTGTCAACACTCATCTGGTGGGACTCCCTTCGAAGGACTTCTCCATCGTAGGTGACATCGGCGGGAACGCAGACATTCCCAACCTTTCAATTGTCGGGTCCCCATCCGGCGGCGAGTTTTCCGGCGGCGGCAGTGAGCCAGCGACCGGCGTCAGACTCCGCGGCGTCGATCGAGCCGGCGAGGGCGGCCAGGGAAACCATCTCGTCCACGCCGTGGGCCGCTGCCTCGCGCCGGCCGACGAGCACCTGTCCGGCCAGGACCACGCATGGGAGCGCCGCCTCTTGCGCGGACGCCGCGACCGTACCGACGACCTTGCCGCGCAGCGACGTCGAGTCGTAGGTCCCCTCCCCCGTGATCACGAGGTCGGCGGCGCTGACAGCAGGCTCCAGCCCGATCGCCCGCGAGACCAGGCCGGCGCCCATTTCGCGGTGACCCCCTAGCCAGAGGAGCGCCGCGCCCAGCCCTCCGGCCGCACCCGCCCCTGGGAGATCGGCAACGGCCGCCAGCCCCGGCAGTTCGGCAACCCAAGCCTGCATACGGCCTTCGAGCCGAGCAACCGCCTCGCGATCGGCACCTTTCTGAGGCCCGTAGACAGCAGTTGCGCCGGTCAGGCCCAGGAGCGGGTTGGCGACGTCGGAGGCGATCACGAGGTCCGATCCGCGTAACGCGGCCATCAGGTCAGTGCCGGCTTCGGTGCCGGTGAGCCTCTCCAGCAGGCCACGGCCGCCGTCGTTCGTCGCCGAGCCCCCGAGACCGACCACGATCCGCTGCGCCCCACTGCTGACCGCTGCTGCCAGGAGAACAGCGAGACCGGCTGACGTCGTCGCCTCCGGATCCCGCTCCGCTGGAGCCAGCAGCGCCAGCCCGACGGCCTGCGCACTCTCGACGTATGCCGTGCCGGCGTGCAGCAGCACCGTGGCCGGCACCGGCCGGCCCAGCGGATCCGTCGTCACCACGGCCAACTCTTCGCTGCCCTCCAGAGCGTCGCGCAGCACCGCGCAGAAGCCGGGCCCCCCATCGGACATCGGAAATCGGCCGACCTCGTCGCCAGGTCGTCTGCCGGTCCAACCACGCGCAATGGCGTCAGCCGCCTCGACGGCCGACAGCGTGCCGGCGAACTTGTCGGGCGCTATGACGATTCTCACGTCCGGCTCACGGTCGCGTCAGCTGCCACCGGCTCATGTCGTGCACGCTCTCCAGACGCTCCAGGCACATCCCCATGATGGATCGGGTGGAGTTATAGTCGCTTAGACCATCACTCGGTCCCGAGGGAGTGACCATGACAGTCGATGTGGCGGGCCCGGCCCTGCGCACGAGGACGAGCGAGACGTCACGCGGGCAAGCGGGCAAGGCGCTCTTCCTGCTCGGCACCCAATCCGACCTTGGATCCGAGCGTGGCGTCGAATGTCCCGGCGAGCTCCCGGCCAGGTCAGACCCCTCGTTGGTAGAGCGGGCCCGGGTCGCCAAGGCCGCCCTGGGCGAGCGAGTCTTCATCCTCGGTCACCATTACCAGCGCGACGAGGTCATCCAGTTCGCTGATGTGACCGGCGACTCGTTCAAGCTGGCTCAGGCGGCGGCTGACCGTCCAGAGGCCGAATTCATCATCTTCTGCGGCGTCCACTTCATGGCCGAGAGCGCAGACATCCTCACGTCCGGCCGGCAGGCGGTCGTGCTGCCCGATCTGGCCGCCGGTTGCTCGATGGCCGACATGGCGACCGCTGAGCAGGTCGCGCAGGCGTGGGAGACGCTCGAGGACGCCGGAATCGCCGGCTCGACGGTGCCGGTCTCCTACATGAACAGCTCCGCCGCGATCAAGGCCTTCACCGGCAAGCACGGCGGCACGATCTGCACTTCCTCCAACGCCCGCAAGGCTTTGGAGTGGGCGTTCGAGCGTGGGGAGCGGGTCCTTTTCCTGCCCGACCAGCACCTGGGACGCAATACCGCCGTCCTCGAACTGGGGATTGCCCTGGAGGAATGCGTCGTCTTCGATCCACGCCGGGCCAATGGCGGACTGACGGCTGACCAGTTGCGCAACGCCAAGATGCTGCTGTGGAAGGGCCACTGCTCCGTCCACGGTCGCTTCAGCGTCAAGAGCGTCGACGAGGTGCGCGAGCGCATCCCCGGGGTGCAGGTCCTCGTACACCCGGAATGCCAGCATGAGGTGGTCCGCGCGGCCGATCTGGTCGGCAGTACCGAATTCATTCTCAAGACGCTGGCCGAGGCGCCGGCCGGGTCTGCTTGGGCTGTCGGCACCGAGCTCAACCTCGTCCGTCGGCTCGCGGCCCAACATCCGGACAAGACGGTTGCCTTTTTGGACCGTACGGTGTGTTTCTGTTCGACGATGAACCGGATCGACCTGCCGCACCTCGTGTGGGCCCTGGAATCGCTCGCCGCAGGCCAGCTCGTCCACCAGATCACTGTCGAGCCGCGTACCGCGACAGACGCCCGGAAGGCCCTCGACCGCATGCTGACCCTGTGAGTGACCCTGATGCCTTCACTGTTTAAGAAGCCGACCGCCGAAGTCGAGATCGAGCCGGAGCCCGTCAAAGACGGCAAGGGCAAAGCGACACCTACCCGCAAGGAAGCGCAGGCAGCGCGCCGGGCCCCGGGCAGCCGGCCCGCGAGCCGGCCGGGCGTCAAGGGCGGCGATCCCAAGGCCTCCAAGAAGGCCATTCAAGCCCAGCGCCGGGCGAAGGCGGCCGAATACCGCGCGGCCATGAATTCAGGCGACGTCTCCAAGCTTCCGCCACGGGAGCGGGTGGCCGAGCGGGTCATGGCGCGCGACATCGTCGATCAGCGCAAAAACCTCGGGCCGCCGCTGTTGTCGCTGATCGTGATCTCGTACTTCGCTGGGATCGCGCCCGTGTCCGTGCTGAAGGTCGCGGCGATCTATGTGCTGATCTTGTCTCTGATCGGCATCGTCGCCGACAGCTTCTACGTCGGCCGGTTGGTCACTCGCCAGATCCACGAGAAGTACCCGAATTCGACCGTCAAGGTGAAGGGCTACGTGGCCCAGCGCGCAATTTTGCCGGCGCGGTGGAGGCAGCCCAGGCCTCGCCCCGACATCGAGATCGGCCGTTGGCTGCCCAGGCGTTGATCGCGGGCTGAGCTACTCGACCGGGCGCAGGCTCATCGGGCCGTACACCTTGCGATCGCCATCACGCAGGGTCACCTGCTCGACGCCGGCGTGCAGCAGCTCCTGCCACACCTCGCCCAGCCACGATTCGGCGTCCGACTGCGACGGAAAGATCTCCACCGCGGGCGCGGTCAGCAGCTGATCCGCATCGAGCGGCGAACCCTCCGCGGTCTCGTACTCCCAGATCCAGGACATCTGACCCAGCACCCCCTTCAGGCGACTTCAGGCTACGCAGCGCTCGAATCGGCAGACTCATCCCTGTGAAGCTCCAGTTACTCGGCACCGGTTCCTCGGACGGCTGGCCCAATCCATGGTGCCGCTGCGCGTCGTGCAACTGGGCCCGCAACTCCGGCCAGCTACGGGCGCAGACGGGGGTGCTCCTTGACGAGAGGCTGCTGCTGGATTGCGGTCCCGATGTCCCACGCTCGGCGACCCGCCTCGGGATCAGCCTCGCCGGCGTTCGCTATCTACTGATCGGACATGCCCACCCTGACCATTGCGGTCCGCAGGCCCTGATGTGGCGAGGCTGGTCTTCGCAGTCCGGCCAACCGCTGGAGGTCATCGGCCCCCCGGCTGTCATCGCCGCCTGCCAGGAATGGGCCGATCCGGCCGGGCCCATCCGGTTCACTGCGGTGAGCGCGGGTGATGAGCTGGTACGCGAGGGCTACCGCATCCGGGCCCACGGGGCGCATCACGGCGGGCCCGAGGCAGGGCCAGCCGTGCTCTTTGACATCACCGACCCACGTGGTGAGCGGATGCTCTATGCCGTCGACACCGGACCGCTCGAGGATGCCGAGCTGCCCGGGGACGCCGCCCATCCGTACGACGTCCTGCTGCTGGAGGAGACCTTCGGTGATGGCCTGCCTGCTGGCGTTTCGGTCCATGACCACCACGGCTTGGACACGTTCGCTGCCACGGTGTCCGCTTTCCGTCGCCGCGGCGCGCTGACGCAGGATTCGCAGGTGGTGGCGGTCCATCTGGGTCACGGCAACCCTGCCGGTGACGAACTGCACCGAAGGCTGGCCATGTCCGGCGCCAAGGCCCTGCCGGACGGCGCCATCGTTCAGTCCCGCGAGCGAGCTGCTGCCGTTGACCGCCGCTCCCCTGCCAGACGCGTGCTCATCACCGGGGGCGCGCGATCAGGAAAGTCGGCTGAGGCGGAACGGCGAATGGCCGGCGAGCCGGCGGTGATCTATGTCGCAACGGCCGAGGAGTATCCCGGCGACGCCGAATGGTCACAGCGATTGGCAGCTCATCGGGCACGCCGACCGGCACACTGGAGCACGGTCGAAACGGGGGTACTGGCTCCACTGCTGCGAGCAGCGGGGCCACCCTTGATCATCGATTGTCTCGGGCTGTGGCTGGCCCGCGGATCCGAAGATCCCGACTCGCTGGTAGCGGCGTGGCGGGAATGTCAGCGGGAGGTCGTTCTGGTCACCAATGAGGTGGGCTCCGGTGTGGTGCCTGCGACGACCAGCGGACGGGCGTTCCGTGATGACCTCGGTCGGTTGAACGCCCGGATCGCGGCCGAGTCGGATGAGGTTTGGCAGTGCGTGGCGGGAGTGGCGTGCCGGCTCAAATGAGAAGCCCCGACAAGACCGCTCGTCAGCAGGCGTACGAACGCCAGGGCCGGCTGACCAAGCCCGCCGGCGCGCTCGGCCGCCTCGAAGACCTGTCGGCGTGGGTCTGCGCCGTGCAGGGGCGCTGCCCGCCGCACGCCTTCTCGCGCATCCGGGTGGTGATCGTGGCGGCGGATCACGGGATAGCGGCTGCCGGCGTCTCGGCCTACCCGCCGGAGGTGACCGCGCAGATGGTGGCGAACTTCGCCGCGGGTGGCGCCGCGGCGAACGTCCTGGCCCGCCAGGTGGGAGCGACGGTCCGGGTGGTGGATGACGGCGTCGGATCACCATCGGGCCGCATCGATCGCGAGGACGCACTGTCGGAAAAGGAGTTCGAAGCAGCCTTCGAGCTCGGCCGCACCATCGCCGACGAAGAGGTCGACAGCGGATGCGATCTGCTGATTCCCGGTGACATGGGCATCGGCAACACCACGCCGGCGGCGGCGCTGGTCGCGGGGATCCTCGGCCTTGAGCCGGTCGTGGTGGTCGGGCGCGGCACCGGCATCGACGATGTCGGATGGATGCGCAAGGCGACGGCGATACGCGATGCGCTGCGCCGCGCGCGTAAGAGCGTCGGTCGCGATCCGGAGGGCCTGCTGCGGGTCGTCGGCGGCCGCGACCTGGCCACCCTGGCGGGACTGCTCGTGCAGGCAGGCGCCCGTCGTACCCCCGTGATTCTGGACGGCATCGTCAGCTGCGCCGCAGCCCTGGCCGCCGAAAAGATCGCGCCGGGAGCCAGCGCCTGGTGGATGGCGGGCACGAAGTCCACCGAACCGGCGCAGGCGAAGGCACTCGAGGCGTTGGGTCTGACGCCGCTGCTCGACCTCTCGCTGCGGCTCGGCGAGGGCACCGGTGCGCTGCTGGCCGTCGGGCTCGTCCAGGCGGCCGCGCTGACACTCGCTGAGATGGCGACCTTTGACGAGGCCGGGGTCAGCGATCGGGCGGAAGCCGCGGAGTCCCTCTGACGAGAAGGGCGCCACTGGCGCCGCTGCGCTTCATCATCAGCCTGCTGACCATCATTCCGGTCGGCCGCCGCCCCATCGAACTGGCCCGCGAGAACGTCGGATCCGCGATGAGCCTGGCCCCGCTCGTCGGCCTGGTGGTGTGGCTGCCGGCCGCCGGCGTGATGCTCATCAGCCGCAACGTGTTGAACGACAGCTTCTCGCTGCTGCCGCCGTTGCTCGCCCTCGCCACGATCGCGCTGCTCACCGGTGGGCTGCACCTGGACGGTCTCGCTGACTTCGCCGACGGGTTGGGTTCGCGCCGCTCCGGCCCGGAGGCCGTAGCGATCATGAGAGATTCCGCGATCGGCGCAATGGGCGCCATCACCCTCGTTTTCGTGCTGCTCGCCGAAGTCGCATCGCTGTCACTCGCTGTGGAGCGCCATCACGGCACCGTCGCGCTACTGACTTCGCAGCTGGCCGGTCGGTTGGCGATCGTGCTGGCTTGTCGACGCGGGATTCCTGGCGCCGGCGCAGACGGGATGGGCAGCCGGGTCGTCGGCTCGGTGTCAGGCCTGCGAGCGGCCCTCACGACCCTGGCCGTCTTCGCCGTCGCCGCCATCGCCGGCAAGCTCGACTACGACGGCGGACGGTTCCGCGAAAGCGCCCACGCCATGTTCGCGGTGCTGTGCGCCGTCATCGTCGCGTCGGTGGTACGTCGCCTTGCCGTCTGGAGGTTCGGCGGCATGACCGGTGACGTGTTCGGCGCCCTGCTCGAGGTCGCCGTCACCGTCGATCTCATCGTCATGTCGATAACGACGCCGCACTGGCTGCACTAATTCATGGGAGGGCAGCCGCGCCGGAAGTCAGCGGGGAGAGGCCTTCACGAATGGCGGCTTGACGACGTCAGCGGCGACCGGCCGACCGCGTACATCAATGGACACGGCGTCGCCCTCTGATGCCGCGGACAGCAGGGCGAGCGCGATTCCGGCACCCAGCGTCGGGCTGAAGGTGCCGCTCGTCACCGTTCCGATGGTGCCACCCGAGCCATCGGAGACGGCCATCCCCGGCCGCGCGATACCGGCGGAGACCCGGAGCCCCCAGAGCAGGCGCTTGGGGTCGGCACGCTCGGCCTCCAGCGCCTCTCGTCCCCAGAAGTCTGCCTTCTTCCAGCCGACAGCCCAGCCCAGGCGGGCGGCCGACCGGACTGATCTCGGCCGATAGATCCTGACCGTGCAAGGGGTAACCCATCTCGGTCCGCAACGTGTCGCGGGCACCGAGTCCGCAGGGCACCGCCCCGGCGCTGACGATCGCGTCCCAGAGCGGGCCGGCGTCAGATGCCAGCGGTAGCAGCTCATAACCGCGCTCACCGGTGTAGCCGGAGCGGCACACGATGACCGGTCGGCCCTGCCACTGCACCATCTGATGGGACATGTACGGATGCGCCGCAGGTAGACCAAGCGACTCCATCACCTCGGGCGAGCGGGGTCCCTGGACCGCCAAGACGGCGTACTCGCGGTGCTGATTCACGACCCCGATCCCCGCCGGCGCCGCGGCCGACAGCAGCCGGACGATCTCGGCGGTGTTTGCCGCATTGGGCACCAGGAAGACGTCGTCGTCGCCGTAGACGTAGGCGATGAGGTCGTCGACGACCCCACCGGACTCCGTGCAGCACATCGTGTATTGGGCGAAACCGGGCTCCACCTTGGCGAGGTCGGCGGTGAATGCCGTATTCAGGAAATCCCGACTCCCGGGGCCGGTCACCCGAGCCTTGCCGAGATGGCTCACGTCGAATACACCCACCTCGGACCGCACCGACTGATGCTCGGCGACGGTGCCCCCGGAAGGCCCCGAGTAGGTCAGTGGCATCTCCCAGCCACCGAAGGCCCCGAATCGCGCACCCGCCGCGACGTGTCG
Organism: uncultured Actinomycetota bacterium; assembly: GCA_963737695.1. Classification (GTDB taxonomy): domain Bacteria; phylum Actinomycetota; class Actinomycetes; order Frankiales; family Frankiaceae; genus DATAZK01. Next base: position 561,381 of record CAVTTQ010000004.1, on the reverse strand, counting down.
GTCATGCAGCGGCGAGCGCAGCAGCTCAGAAGCCATTCCTGCGACGCTACCGGCGATAGCCGCCACGACGCGCGGCCTGCACGCGACGCGCTCCGGACGCCAGCCCCTACGCTGCATAAATGGCCACGCTCTCTATTTCGACCGACTCGCCGGCCGCGGCGACCGTCGACGTCCTTGTCATCGCCGTCAGCAAAGGTGTCGACGGTCCCCTTCTCTTGCCCGGCAGTGAGGCGGTCGATAGCGCCCTGGCAGGCGGGCTGTCGGCTGTACTGGCCGACCTGGGTGCCAGCGGCGACGAAGGAGAAGTCACCAGGATCGCCTCCCTGGGCGCGATTGCGGCCCCCGTGATCGCTGTCCTCGGTTTGGGCGAGGTCGACGGTGGCATCCCGTCCAGCGACGTCCTGCGCAAAGCGACGGCGACCGTGATCCGGGCACTGGCGGGGCGCGGATCAGTGGCGCTCTCCCTTCCCGGCACCCCCGACGGACTCGCAGCAGCCGCTGAGGGTGCCCTGCTCGCCGCGTACTCGGTGAAGGAACCGGCGCCCGGCAAGGGCCCCGTGGAAGACGTCATCATCCTCGGTGGCACCGAGCTCCCGCAGCGCGCCGCCATCCTCGCTCGCAGCGTCGCCCTGGCCCGTGACCTCGGCAACCTGCCGGCTAACCTCCTGCCGCCCGAGGCGCTGGCTGACCGCGCCGTCTCGGAGGTGGCCGGCACCGGCATCGAGGTCACCGTCCTGGACGAGGTCGAGCTGGCCGCCCAGGGCTTCGGCGGAATCCTCGGAGTCGGCAAGGGCTCGGTGAACCCGCCGCGCCTCGTCCGGCTCGGCTGGAATCCGCCCGGCGCCACCAAGACCGTCGCGCTGGTCGGCAAAGGCATCACGTTCGACTCGGGCGGATTGTCGCTGAAGCCGTCAGTGGGCATGGAGTACATGAAAATCGACATGGCGGGGGCCGCGACGGTGCTGGCCACCGTGCTCGCCGCCGCGCGCCTCGAGCTTGCAGTAGCGGTTACCGGCTGGCTCACCATCGCCGAAAACATGCCGTCGGCGAACGCGACGAGGCCCACCGACGTGCTGACGATGTACGGAGGCAAAACGGTCGAGGTGCTCAACACCGATGCCGAGGGCCGTCTGGTGCTGGGTGACGCCCTGGCCCGGGCCAGCGAGGAATCCCCCGACATCATGATCGACATCGCTACCCTCACCGGCGGCCAGATCGTGGCCCTGGGCCAGCGCACCACGGGCCTGATGGGCAACGACGAAGAGCTGATGACGGCGCTGCAGGCGGCCGGCGCAGAAGCTGGCGAGCCGATGTGGCCGATGCCGATGCCCCCCGAGATTCGCAAGGGGCTGGACTCTCAGGTGGCCGACCTGCTGAACGTTCCCGCCGGAGGTAACCGTGACGGGCACATGCTCGTCGGCGGAATCTTCCTCCAGGAGTTCGTCGGCGAAGGGATCGCCTGGGGCCATCTCGACGTCGCCGGGCCGGCCTGGAACGGCGGGGAGGCCTACGGCTTCACTCCCCGCGGCGCTACAGGTGTGATGGTGCGCACTCTCATCACGCTGCTGGAGAAGTTGCTGGCTGACGGCGTGGCCGGCGGATGACAGAGGCCTCGTCGGCGGACTGATTCGTCGGCCCGAAGCGTTTGTCTTGAGTGGCAGACTGGTACCTGCCACTGGTAACGAACAACGACGCGAATCAGACTTCGTAAGGAGCTGCGTGTGACCCCGTCGAGCGAGTCGGTCGATCTCGCCATTCTGGGCGCCGGCAGTGGTGGCTACGCAGCCGCCCTCCGCGCCGCCGAGCTGGGGATGTCGGTGGTCATGGTCGAGCGTGACAAGGTCGGCGGCACGTGCCTGCACCGGGGATGCATCCCGACGAAGGCCTTGTTGCACGCCGCCGAGGTCGCTGACAACGCCAAAGAAGGGCCCGAGAAGTTCGGCGTCAAATCGACTTTTGACGGCATCGACATGGCAGGGGTCAACGCCTACAAGGACGGTGTGGTCAGCAAGCTCTACAAGGGCCTGACCGGACTGGTCAAGTCGCGCAACATCGAGGTCGTCGAAGGCGAGGGACGGCTTGCGAGCCAGACCAGCCTGACGGTGGGCGACCGCACGATTGAGGCCCGCCACATCATCCTGGCGACGGGGTCGGAGTCCAAGTCACTGCCCGGAATCACCGTTGACGGCGGACGGGTCATCAGCAGCGACCACGCCCTCACGCTCGATCGGGTGCCCGAGTCGGCGATCGTTCTTGGTGCGGGCGCCATCGGCTGTGAATTCGCTTCGGTGTGGAATTCGTTCGGCGCCAAGGTCACGATCGTCGAGGCCCTACCGCACCTGGTTCCGGCGGAGGAGGAGTCCTCCTCCAAGCTGCTCGAGCGTGCGTTTCGCCGCAAGGGGATCGCCTTCCACGTCGGCACCAAACTGACGGACGTCGCGGTCAAGGACGACGGTGTCACCGTGACGCTGGAAAACGGCAAGACGGTCTCGGCGGAAGTACTGCTGGTCGCTGTCGGTCGGGGCCCTGTCTCAGCCGGCCTCGGCTACGAGGAGGCCGGTGTCGAGCTCGACCGCGGCTACGTCAAGGTCGACGCGACGTGCCAGACCAACATCCCGACCATCAGCGCGATCGGCGACATTCGACCGGGTCTGCAGCTGGCTCACGTCGGCTTCGGTGAGGGCATCCTGGTCGCCGAGCGCCTCGCGGGCCTGCGCGTCGTCCCGATCGATTACGACGGAGTTCCGAAAGTCACCTACTCCCACCCCGAGGTCGCGTCGGTGGGACTCACCTCCGCCATCGCCAAGCAACGCGGCTACGACGTCGTGACCAGCACCTACGACCTCGCGGGCAATGGCCGGGCGCAGATCCTGGCGACCGCCGGTGCCTGCACCCTGATCGCCGAGAAAGACGGTCCGGTGCTCGGCGTTCACCTGGTAGGCGCCCGGGTCGGAGATCTCATCGCCGAGGCCCAGCTGATCGTCAATTGGGAAGCTCACGCGTCTGAGGTCGCCGCACTTATCCATCCCCATCCGACGCTGTCGGAGGTCATCGGCGAGGCTCATCTCGCGCTCGCCGGCAAGCCACTGCACTCGCACAGCTAACGATCCACAGCGACCTGAAAGCACCTCCACAAGCAACGAGCAACCGAAGGAGCGCGACGACCGATGCCGGTCTCCGTCACCATGCCCCGCCTCGGGGAGAGCGTCTCCGAGGGGACCGTCACTCGCTGGCTCAAGCAGGAGGGCGAGCACGTCGAGGTCGACGAGCCACTCCTGGAGGTGAGCACCGACAAGGTTGACACCGAGATTCCGGCGCCGAGCTCAGGAGTCTTGACCTCGATCAAGGTCGGTGAAGACGAGACCGTCGACGTCGGCGTCGAACTCGCTGTCATTTCCGAAAGTGCCGATGCGGATTCCGGCGGCGGATCAGCGGAACCAGCCCCCGAGGCGGCGCCCGAAGCACCGGCCGCGCCCGTCGCTGCGGCTCCGCCGACCCCACCGGCGGCCCCTCAGCCGGTGGTCCAAACTCCCCAGCCAGCCCCCACTCCGCCGCCCGCGCCTGCTCCCGCACCCCCCGTTGCAGCTGCTCCCCCGGCCCCTGCCCCCCTACCCGCCGGCGACGACGAGAGCGGCGCCGGCCCCTACGTCACCCCCCTGGTACGACGGCTGGCCGCCGAGCACGACGTCGACCTCACCGGACTTCGTGGCACCGGCGTCGGCGGCCGGATTCGTAAGCAGGACGTGCTCGATGCGGCGCGTGACGGGACCAGTCCGAACAACGGGGCTGCCCCGGCCGCGCCGGCCCCAACTCCCGCAGCCCGAGCGGCGGCAACCCAACCAGCGGCGGCCGCTGCCCCCGTCAGGGCGAGCGCACCTGTCACCTCCACCACCCCCACGCAGGTTCGCGGCCGGACGGAGAAGCTTTCCCGGCTACGGACCGTCATTGCGACGCGGATGGTCGAGAGCCTGCAGACCAGCGCCCAGCTGACCACCGTGGTCGAGGTCGACATCACGCGCATCGCCCGGCTACGCGACAAAGCCAAGGCCGCGTTCGTCGCCCGCGAAGGTGTCAACCTCACTTTCCTGCCGTTCTTCGCCGTGGCCACCTGCGAAGCGCTGAAGTTGCACCCGAAGCTCAACGCGAGCATCGACCTGGCCGGCGGCACGGTGACCTACCACGAGGAGGAGCACCTGGGCATCGCGGTCGACACCGAACGCGGCCTGCTGGTGCCGGTCATCCACGATGCCGGGGATCTGAACCTGGGTGGCATGGCGCGCAAGATCGCTGACCTCGCCGACCGGACGCGTCGCAACGCCGTCACTCCCGATGAGCTCGGCGGGGGCACCTTCACGCTGACCAACACCGGCAGCCGGGGCGCGCTGTTCGACACCCCGATCATCAACCAGCCGCAGGTAGCCATCCTGGGCACCGGGACGGTTGTCAAACGGCCGGCGGTCATCAGCGATCCCGAGCTCGGCGAGATTGTCGCGGTGCGTTCGATGGTCTACCTCGCCCTCACCTACGACCACCGGATCGTCGACGGCGCCGACGCGGCCCGCTTCCTGACGACCGTCAAGGAGCGTCTGGAAGAAGGCGCCTTCGACGCCGACCTCGGCTACTAGAGCGGGTGCTGGCATGAAGGTTGTGCTGACCGGGGCAAGCGGACTCATTGGCTCGGCACTCATCCCGCAGCTGCGCCAATCCGGGCACGAGGTCGTCCAGCTGGTACGCCGCGAGCCGGCAGCCGACGGCGAGGTCCGGTGGGATCCCGATCTTGGCGTGCTCGATCCGGCTGACCTGGCCGGTGTCGAGGCCGCGATCAATCTGTCTGGCGCGGGCATCAGCAGCAGGCGCTGGTCGGACAAGTACAAACGCACGCTGCTGGACAGTCGGGTCAAGAGCACGACGCTGCTGGCGGAGACGCTGGCGAAGCTGTCGCCCACCCCGAAAGTGCTGATTTCGGGAAGCGCCGTGGGTTACTACGGCGACACCGGCGACCGGACCCTCGACGAACATGGCTCGCGTGGCTATGGCTTCCTTGCTGAGCTGGCTGAGTCGTGGGAAGCGTCAACGGCCGCTGCCGCCGCAGCGGGAATCCGGGTCTGCCACATCCGCACCGGGATCGTGCTCTCCCGACGGGGCGGTGCCCTGCGGCCGCAGCTGCCGATCTGGAAGCTCGGCCTCGGGGGGCGGCTCGGCACGGGAAGGCAGTACACCAGCTGGATCACCATCGATGACGAGGTCGCGGCCATCCTTTTCCTGCTGACGGCTGACTCGGTGAGTGGCCCGGTCAACCTGGTGGCGCCGAACCCGGTGACCAACCGGGAATTCACCAAAGCCCTCGGCGCTGCCGTCCACCGGCCGACCTTCACGGTGGTCCCGGCGTTCGCGATCCGGCTGGCACTGGCCGACTTCGCAGACGAGGGATTGCTCACCGGTCAGCGGGTGACGCCGCGGGTACTGACCGACGCCGGATTTGAGTTCCGTCATCCGGAGCTGCCCGAAGCCTTGGACGCAGTCCTTTCGTCATAGCGGGGCAATCACAGCGCAGCCTCCGTCACCTTGACGATCCGCCACTGATCGCTTCGCTCGGCGGAAGTTCGCGCGTTCCGTAGCACGATCAGATGGCGGGCGCTTCCGCGTTCGACGACGTGCGAGATCAGTGCGCCGGCTTGATCACGAACGTCGTATGCCAACCGGTGGTCGGTCACGGTCAGCTCCACGGATCCGGTGCCGCGCCCGCTGACCGTGACGCTTTCCACCACCATTCGCAGCCCGAGGGCATGTGCGCCGCGAGAGCGCAGCCGGGCGACGGCATTCACGTCGTAGTCGTAGGCCGGGGTGCCCGCGATGTCGACCGAAGCGACGCGCGCGCTGGCCGGGCGGGCGAAAAGTCCGGCCCGGGCTCGGTCGAGAGCGTCCAAGGTTCGGGGCCAGTTCGGCGCGGGGTCGGCGAGCGAAACGCGCGGCTTCGGCGGCGCGTCACCGCTGCCTTCGGCCGGACCAGAAACGCTCGCCCATCCGACCATCCCGGCGAGCAGCAAGACGACGAACGCACCGCACATCAGCACCACGCCGCTCGGCGGACGCAACAGCCGCAAATTCAGGTTCGCCAGACGCAGACGCCGGCGCGAGATGTCGGGACTGGGCAGCTCGTCCGGCCCGGCCTCGGACAGCTCAATGGGGCACGAGGGGGTGGCAGCTGCGAGGCGCGTCGCAAGTTCAGCAGCCGTGAGCGAACGATCGGCGAGCACGGCAGTGACGCGACCTGCACCGGTGGACGCGGCGTCAAGCAGCGAAGCGAGCAATCGCTCGAGCGCGGCGACATCCTCCTCAGGGGTGCCGGATGCACCCAGCACGCCCATGACGCCGACACCGGTCAGCAATGGCCGCCCGCCGGGGTCCAGGAGCACGTCGGCGTCGCGTAGCCGACCGTGCGCGATACCGATCCGATGAGCAGCGGCAAGCGCCCACGCGAGAGCGACCCCCAACGTCACGACTTCGCCGGCGCGCAACTGCCGTCGCCTCGCGAGCAGATGCAACGGCAGAACAGCCGACGGCAAGGGCGCGAAGATCAAGGCGAGACCGTCGTAGGCACCGGCGACCGAGCGGATCCCCACCAATCCCGGGTCATCGAGCCCGGCCAGATCCTGCGCCAGCGCTCGCGCCCGAGCACGCAGCGCCTCATCGACTGGCAGCCGCAGCAATCGCACCACGCATTCGCCGACCCCGGGTAGCTCACCGGGCAACGGATCACCGCCGGCGCCGGCAAGCCCTCCGGTGATGCGGGCCCGCCACACCTCGCCCGAGCCGGCGTCATCGATCGGTTCGGTGAGTCGCAAACCGTCGACCAAGGGGATCGTCTTCTCCACCCGCCGCACGGTAGGCACCAGCGAGCGAGGCTGATTTCGACCTGTGGACAACCTCCCTTTCAGCGCCGAACCCACTCCTGCCGCTAGCCTCGGCAAGATGCCGGATGCGGACGTCATCGTCGTGGGTGCCGGCTTTGCCGGTCTCGCCGCCGCCCGCCACCTCGAGGCCGCCGGCCGCAGCGTCACGGTGCTGGAGGCCGGCAGTGCGGTCGGAGGCCGGGCGCGTACCGATTCGGTGAACGGCTGGACCTTCGACCGCGGCTTTCAGGTGTTCGACACCGGCTATCCGGAGCCGAGGCGACTGCTGACCCCGGGCGATCTGGCGGCGCTGGACCTGCAAACCCTGCCCAACGCTGCCCGGGTGTCGATCGACGGGACCTTCCACCGGGTGGGCGATCCACGGGCTCATCGCGCCGATGGAGCGCGGGCCGTCACGGCACCGATCGGCTCGCTGCGTGACAAGGCGGCGCTGGCGGCGCTGCTGTGGCGCGTACACACGACGCCCGGAGACCGGCTACTCGACCGCCGGGAGCAGAGCGCGTTCCAGGCTTTCCGCACTGCAGGCATCTCCGAGAAGATGATCGACCGGCTGCTGCGCCCGTTCCTGGCGGGGGTGCTGCTGGAGTCCGAGCTGAGCACCTCCAGCCGCTTCGTCGACCTCGTGCTCCGCGCTTTCAGCCGGGGACGCCAAGTCCTTCCCGCCGCCGGTATCGGTGCTCTCCCTGCCACCCTCGCCGAACCGTTGGCGGACGTGCGCCTGTCGACCCCCGTCGAGCAGGCGAAGGCCGGCGAAGTGACGGCCGGTCAGGAGCGGATCCGGGCGCAGGCCGTCATCGTCGCCGTCGACCCGCAGGCGGCGACGCGGCTGCTCACCGATCAGATCTCGACGGTGGAGATGCGAGGCGTGACAACGGTTTACTTCGCCGCCGATCAATCACCGACCGCCGGTGACGGTTCGTTGTGCATCGGCGCGGGACCGCTGACGAACGCCGTGGTGCTGACAGATTCGGTTCCCTCCTACGGACCGGCGGGCAAGTCGCTGATCAGCGTCAGCACCCTGGACCCCTACCTCCCGGTTGCCGCGATGCGACGGTTGCTCGCCGAGTGGTTCGGGCCGGCGGTCTCGGATTGGGAGGAGCTGTGGCGTTACGAGATCTCCGCAGCACTACCGGCCATCGACCCTCCGGTCGGACGGCTGCGCAAGCCGGTGCGGCTGGAGCCGGGGCTCTACGTGTGCGGCGACCATCGCGACAGTCCGTCTCAGCAGGGGGCTCTGGTGAGCGGGCGCCGGGTCGCCGAGGCCGTGTTGTCGGATCAGGCGGCATCGGATCACAGGGAGCGTTCGTGAACATCCTGGCCACCAGCGCCGCGTTTCGACCCGCCAGACGCGAGGGCATGCAGCCGAGCCCGGTGGTCGAATACGCGATCGAGCTGGCGGAGGTCACCGGCCGGCGGCCCAGGGTCTGCATGATGCACACCGCCCTTGGCGACGACAGCAGATGGATCGCCATGACGTACGCGGCTTTCGCCGGTCACCGTCCGGATGTCGAGCTGAGCCACCTCGCCCTCTTTCCGATGCCCAACGTCGAGGATCCCCGCGCCCACCTCTTGGAGCAGGACGTGATCTGGGTGGGCGGCGGCAGCGTCGCCAATCTCCTCGCGGTCTGGCGCGCACACGAGCTCGACACTGTCTTTCGCGAGGCCTGGCTGTCGGGTGTCGTGCTCACCGGAGTCTCGGCGGGTTCCCTTTGCTGGCATGTCGGAGGCACCACCGACTCATTCGGCCCCGAGCTGCGCCCGGTCACCAATGGGTTGGGCCTCGTCCCCTACAGCAACTGCCCGCATTACGACTCCGAGAAGCAGCGCCGTCCGCTGTATCAGAGCCTCGTCGCGAACGGCACGCTTCCCGCCGGCTTCGCCACGGACGACGGCGTCGGACTGCACTACCGCGGCCTCGAGCTCGTGGACGCGGTGTCCGATCGCCCCGATGCGTACGCCTGGAGCGTGGAACCTGCCGTGAGCGGATCCGCCGCCGGCGTACTCGAGACTCAGATCACGCCGCGACGGCTCGACCAGCCGTAACCTTTAAGGGTGCAGGTTCGCCGGCTCGGCACCATCGGTTACGAGCAGGCGTGGGCGCTTCAGCGGGAGCTCCACGAGCGCCGCTGCGGCGGGCTCGAGCCCGACACCCTGCTGCTTCTGCAACACCGCAGCGTCTACACCGCCGGCCGTCGCACGCTAGCGGACGAGCGCCCCTTGGACGGCACTCCGGTCATCGACGTCGACCGGGGAGGCAAGATCACCTGGCACGGCCCCGGGCAGCTGGTGGGCTACCCGATCGTGCGGCTGCCGGACCCGCTTGACGTCGTCGCCTACGTACGGCGGCTCGAGGTTGCCCTCATGGCTGCGTGCGCGGACCTAGGGCAGGAAGGCGTGCAGGTCGAGGGTCGCTCCGGCGTGTGGACGCCGGACGGAGCCCGCAAGCTGGCAGCGATCGGCATTCGCGTGAGCAACCGGGTGACCATGCACGGGTTCGCGCTCAACTGCGACACCGATCTTGCCGTCTTCGACCGGATCGTTCCGTGCGGAATCCGCGATGCCAGTGTGACGAGCCTGTCCCGCGAGCTGGGGAAGCGGGTCACGGTCGAGGACGTTCTTCCGGTTGTGGAACGCAGGATCGTCGACGAGCTCAGCCGGGCAGCCGTAGCAGCGTGAGCACCTCATGACCATCGCCCCGGAAGGCCGCAAGATGCTGCGCCTCGAGGCGCGCAATGCTGAGATCCCCATCGAGCGCAAGCCCCCGTGGATCAAGACCACCCTGCGTACCGGGCCCGCTTACACCGAACTGACCCAGCTCGTGCGGCGAGAGGGGCTGCACACCGTCTGCCAGGAAGCGGGCTGCCCCAACATCTACGAGTGCTGGGAAGACCGCGAAGCCACCTTCCTCATCGGCGGCGATGCCTGCACCCGCCGCTGCGATTTCTGCCAGATCGACACCGGACGGCCGCTGCCGCTGGACCCCGACGAGCCGCGACGAGTCGCTGAATCCGTCGCCCAGATGGGCCTGCGCTACGCCACGGTCACCGGGGTGGCTCGCGACGACCTTGTAGACGAAGGCGCGTGGCTCTACGCCGAGACCGTCAAGGCCATTCACCGGACACTGCCCGGCTGCGGCGTCGAACTGCTCATCCCGGACTTCTCCGGCGACCCGGCGCTGCTCGGTCAGGTCTTCGCCGCAGCGCCCGAGGTGCTCGCCCACAACGTCGAGACCGTGCCGCGCATCTTCCGGTCCATCCGGCCCGGCTTTCGTTACGAGCGCTCCCTCGATGTGATTCGGCAGGCACGCTCCGCCGGGCTGGTGACAAAGAGCAACCTGATCCTCGGCATGGGTGAGACCCGGGAGGAAATCAGCGCGACGCTGGTCGATCTGTATGACTCAGGCTGCGAACTGCTGACCATCACGCAGTATCTGCGGCCAACCCCGCGCCACCATCCGGTCAGCCGCTGGGTGAAGCCGGAGGAATTCGTCGAACTCGCCGCCGAAGCGGAGCAGGTGGGATTCGCCGGCGTGATGAGCGGCCCGCTGGTGCGTTCGTCCTACCGGGCCGGGCGGCTCTACGAGCAAGCCAAGCAAGCTCGCGGCTAGCCCTTCAGCGGCCGCCTACTTGCGGCCCGGCCGCCAATCCAGGCCCCAGTCATAAGCGGCGTCGAGCTTGTCCTGCGCGCCCTCGATGTAGCGCACCTCGCGCTGGACGGTGAGATCGCCGCCGGAGTTCTGCAGCAGGGCGATCGAGCAAGTGCGCGCACCGGGTCGGGTCTCATCGAGCACGATCTCGATCGGCTGTCCGGTGACCGGGAAGAGGGTGACGACGGCTTTCGCCTCATCCCAGGCCGGGGTCCCCTCGTAGATGAACGCGAATACCAGGATCCGGCGGATCTGCGCGACGTGGTCGAGGTTGACGAACAGGGTCTCCCCCGCCGCGCTCGACCCCGTGCGGTCGTCGGCGTCGAGCTTGACGAAAGGCGGGGCGTCGAGGCTTCCGAACGAATTGCCCAACGCCTGGACGACGCCCTTGGTGCCATCGGTGAGCTCATACAGCGCTGCCAGATCGAGGTCGATCCCGCCGCCGGCCGAACCCATCAGCTTCTTGAAGAAGCCTCCGCTGGAAGGGGGTTTCGCCGTCCAATTGAGATTTACGCGTAGCTGACCATGGGCACTGCCGCCCTTGGAAAGCGAAACGCTGGGCGCCGATTTGGTCAGCGTCAGCTTGGACAGTGAAACCCCATCGCTCATGCGACATCCACTCCGAAGTCGATGGCGATCCCGCGCAGACCGCTCGCGTAGCCCTGGCCGACGGCCCGAAACTTCCACTCGTTGTCGCGGCGATAGACCTCGCCGAAGATCATGGCCGTCTCAGTGGAAGCGTCCTCCGAGAGGTCGTATCTGGCAAGCTCGCTGCCGTCCGCCCGGTTGACCACGCGGATATAGGCGTTAGCAACCTGACCGAAGGACTGCCCGCGAGCCTCGGCCTCATAGATCGACACTGTGAAGACAATCTTCTGTGCCTCGAGCGGAACCAGCGGCAGTTCGACGTTGATGACCTCGTCATCGCCTTCGCCCTCGCCCGTGAGGTTGTCGCCGGTGTGCTCGACCGATCCCTCAGGGCTCTTGAGATTGTTGAAGAACACGAAGTGCGCATCCGACAGCACCTTGCCGTTGTCGCCGGTCAACAGCGCGCTGGCATCAAGATCGAAATCAGCACCCGTCGTGGACCGGGCGTCCCATCCGAGCCCGACCGCGATCGAGGTGAGGTTGGCCGCGCTCTTGGACAGGGAGACGTTTCCACCCTTGGTGAGGGCGACGCTCATGGACTCCTCCGCAAATATGCCGGCAGTCGGGTTATGCAAAACCTGCTAAATCGTCACGCGCAGTCGCGTGATGACGCAGCCTACGCGCCTCTTATTGACGTTCAGCCGTAGTCTCACAGCATGGCAAGGAAGGGTGCGGCAACGCCCGATACCACTGGTGGTACGAGCGCACGAGCGGCAAAAAAGGCAGCCAAGAAGCTGGGTCCTGACGGGCAGCCCAAGCAGGGCCGCATCAAGCAGATGCGCCTCGTCTTCGGGATGACGCGCCAGCGCGATCCGCAGCTGATCTGGTGGCTGCTGGGAGCGTTCCTCATCCCCGTTGCCATCGGAGTGCTGCTCGGGTTCCTGCTCAAGCCGCTATGGCTGTGGATTCCCTTCGGCATCATCTTCGGGGTTCTCATGGCCCTGAACATCTTCGGACGCCGGGCCCAAAAGAGTGCCTTCGCCGAGATGGAAGGTCAGCCGGGCGCCGGGATCAGCGTGGTGCAGCGCATGCGGGGTGACTGGCGGGTGACCACGCCGGTGCAGATCAACCGCAATCAGGATCTGGTCAGCCGGGTGGTGAGTCGCGCCGGGGTTTTCATCATCGCCGAAGGTCGCGGGCGAGGCGCCCGAGACCTGCTGGGAGCCGAGGTCCGACGGGTCCGCAAGGTCGCCGGTGACGCACCGATCATCGACATCATCGTGGGCAACGGCGAGGGCGAGGTGCCGCTGGCCAAGCTGCGCACCACGATGATGCGCAAACGGCGAGTGCTGCGCCGCAACGAGGTCGACGACCTCTACCGCAGGCTGGCTGCCATCGGAACGATGAACCTGCCGATCCCGAAGGGCCCCATGCCCACCCGGATCCCCCGCGGCGGTAAGGCCCGCTAGCTGCTGCTAGCGCCGCTTCTTGCGCCGGGAGGCGTTGGCCGGCGTCTTCTTGGGCTGGCGGGCGGGACCAGCGGTCTTTGCTGCCGACTGCGGGGCGACGGGCTCAGATTTCGTCGCTGGAGACTTGCTTGACTGCGACTTGCTTGACTGCGACTTCGCCGGCTGGGTCGCTCGCGCCTTGTTCGGGTCGACGACCACCACGGTCCCGGAGGCCCGGTCATGCAACCCGCGACGGTCGCGGTCCCAGACCACCGGCGGAATGAGCGCTCCCAGCAGCACTGTGCGCAGCAGGATCCATCGAAAGCCGGCCAATCCGTCTCCGTCGACACGGATCACCCGGATGTTGAACATCCGCTTACCCAAGGTCTGGCCATAAATCGAGTCGAAGATCAACTCAATCAGCAGGAACGTCAGCAGCACCGCGATGTTGCGCGAATCGAGCGTGTAGCGGGCGCCGAAGAGGTAGGGCACACCGGCAACGAGGTTGGCCACGATCGCGTCGATGACGAAGGCGCCAACCCGGGCCCCGGTGCTGGCCATCGACCCCGGGCCGTCAGCGGGAAAACCAAGGCGAACGCCGGGCGGATCGCCCGCCGGAATCGGGGGGCCGGAGAGCCAGCCGCCGATCGCCCGCGCCATGTCCCAAGGTTACGTTCGCGGATCAGACAGCGCAGGGGTGCCGACTCCCAACACGCCCCGAAACAGGGGTTGCACCCCTGCGGACCTCACGGTCTATGTTCATGACGGGGCTCATAGCGGAGACCTCAGCGAGTGGAGGGTGCATGTTCAGCAATCAGGACGAGGTACTGCGTTACCTGAGCGACAACGACGTTGAATTCGTCGATGCCAGGTTCTGTGACCTGCCGGGCATCATGCAGCACTTCACTTTTCCGGTGTCGAACTTCGGGGCCTCCGTCTTCGAGGACGGGCTGCCGTTCGACGGCTCCTCGATTCGCGGCTTCCAGGCCATCCACGAATCGGACATGTTGCTGCTGCCGGACCCCACTACCGCCTACATCGACCCGTTCCGCCAGCACAAGACGCTGAACATGAGCTTCTTCATCCACGACCCGCTGACCCGCGAGTCCTACAGTCGCGACCCCCGCAACATCGCCCGCAAGGCTGAGCAGTACCTGGCCGGCACGGGGGTGGCCGACACGTCCTACTTCGGTCCCGAGGCGGAGTTCTACATCTTTGACGACGTCCGCTACGACTACGAGCCGAACGGCTCCTTCCACCAGGTCGACTCGATCGAGGCGGCGTGGAACTCCGGCCGTGAAGAGCCCGGCGGCAACCTGGGCTACAAGCCTCGTTACAAGGGTGGCTACTTCCCGGTGCCACCGACCGACCACTTCACCGACCTGAGATCAGAAATGGTCAAGGTGCTGATGGCCACCGGCATCGACGTCGAGATGCAGCACCACGAGGTCGGTACGGCCGGTCAGGCAGAGATCGACTTCCGGTTCGGAACTCTGCTCAAGACCGCCGACAACCTCATGACCTTCAAGTACATCGTCAAGAACGTGGCCCACGACGCCGGCCACACGGTCACCTTCATGCCCAAGCCGCTCTTCCAGGACAACGGCTCCGGCATGCACGTTCACCAAAGTCTCTGGAAGGGCGGGGAACCGCTTTTCTACGACGAGGTCGGCTACGGAGGGCTGTCCGATCTGGCCCGCCACTACGTGGGTGGGCTGCTCAAACACGCCCCGTCGCTGCTCGCCTTCACCAACCCGACCACCAACTCCTACCGGCGTCTGGTCCCGGGCTACGAAGCCCCCGTCAACCTGGTCTACTCCGCCCGTAACCGATCTGCCTGCTGCCGTATCCCCCTCGCCGGCACCTCACCGAAAGCCAAGCGGATCGAGTGGCGGGTGCCGGACCCGAGCTGCAACCCCTATCTCGCGTTCTCCGCGCTGCTGATGGCGGGGCTCGATGGCATCAAGAACAAGATCGAGCCGCCGCCGCCCGTCGACAAGGACCTCTACGAGCTCCCCCCGGACGAGCTGGCTGCGGTCGCACAGGTGCCGGGCAGCCTGGAGAAGGTGCTCGAGGAGCTCGAGGCCGACAACGAATACCTGCTCGCCGGCGGCGTCTTCACCCAGGACGTCATCGACACCTGGATCGACTACAAGCGGCTCAACGAGGTCGACCCCATCCGGCTGCGTCCGCATCCCTACGAATTCCAGCTGTACTACGACATCTGATCCCGGACATCTGATCCCGGAGCTGATCCAGATGAACGCAAAACCACAGCCGGGTGTCGACTGACCGACTCCGTAGCCCCGAACTGTCAGGGGGTTGTAGGAGAATGACCCAGTGGTCTCCGATCCTCTCGCCGCCGAACGCGCGGTCGAAGTGGCGGAAGAGACGCATAACCGGGATGCCGTCCACGTAGCCAAAGAAAAGCGGCGGCGCACCTGGTACTTCGAAGTCGCGCTGATCCTCGTCGGCTACTACATCTATTCCTGGGTCCGCGGCCTGGTGGAGGGCCACAAGTCCGCCGCTTACCGGCATGCCCTCGACGTGATCCGCATCGAACGCTGGCTGCACATCTTCCACGAGAAGTCGATCAACCACTTTGTCGCCCACCAGCACTGGTTGGCCTATATCGCCAATTACTGGTACGCGATCATGCACTTCCTGGTGATCATCGTGGTCGGGATCTGGATCTACCGCAGCCATCCGGAATGGGCCAGGCAGCTTCGCACGGCCTGGTACTGCATGAACATTGTGGCGCTGCTCGGCTTCGCCTTCATCCCCTTGGCGCCGCCACGCCTGCTGGACAAAAGCCAATACGGCTTCATCGACACGGTGGTGGACTTCCACACCTGGGGCTCCTGGGGCTCCAAGTCGGTCTCCAAGGACGCCAACCTCTACGCCGCCATGCCCTCGATGCATATTGGCTGGTCGCTCTGGGTCGCTATCTCGGTGGTACTGCTGGCCCGCCGCACCTGGGTGCGCGTCCTGGGGGCGCTGTATCCGGTCGCCACGCTCTTTGTGATCGTCGGCACCGCGAACCACTACTTCCTGGACGCTTTCGGCGGGGTCGTGGCCTGCTTCGGCGGCATTCTGATGGCCAGATTGATCACCCGACGGCGGGTTTTACCTCCGTGGCACAGGCCGAGCCCGACTTCGGTAGCAAGCTCACCGTCAGGTCAACCGGACCCGGCCGCGCAGCTTTGACGTAGGTCCAATCTCCGGCGCGCGCGAGGCAGCCGTTGTTGGTGCGCAGCCACCGCGACCAGTGCAGCTGCAGCACGCCCGCGGCCCCCGCCCGGGGTGCGGTCAGCCGCACCGACGACTGGCCGACCGAGTCCGCCTGCAAATCCCCACTGACCAGCGGAGCCGGCTTGGTGACGGAGTACAGGGTCCAGTCACTGTCATGCCAGACCGGGACCAGGTAGCCCAGACCCTTCTTGATCAGGCGGGCTTCAGCCGTCGCAGCGAAGTCGAGTTTCGCGTTCGGTACCGCGACCCAGCCGACCGCGTAGTCATCCAGGAATTGCCGGTAGCTCGCAGGATCGAGCTTCGCGCGGCCGTAGAAGATGGGATTGCGGGCGCTGTCGACCTGGCGTTCCCATCCCCGGGCCAACGGGAATTTGGTCGCCACATACGCCGATGACCAATGCGTACGCGGGTCGACGACTTCTATCCGGCGAGTACCGTCCCACCGCCGATCCAGCTCGGTCAGCAACGGCGTATAGAACGACCGCTCGGCACTCGGGTCGAACGATCTGCGCAGCTCCTGAGTGAGGTTGCGCTCCGGCCACCAGATCAGCGGAACGGCGATCAGTGCGACGGCCAGGGCGGGTAGCGGTGAGTACGCGAGCAGCACCGGCAGACCCCAGAGCAACGCCAGGCGTTCCGCGTTGCTACCGACCGGGCTGGTGACGAGATAGGCCGACAGCACGAGCACCGTCGAACCGATGGCCCCCCACCGCACGATGCGAGCGTTGCGGCCATACAGCGCGGCGATCAACCCAACGGACGCGAACAGCGACGGTTTCACCGCGTCCCAGGTGTCAGGCATGCGTCCCGGCTCGGGGAAGAGCACGGAGACCGCCAGCACCGGCACCGACGCCGCCACAGCGAGCACCACTGCCTGCCGGCGCCAACCCGGAGCCACCAGAATCAGCACCACGGCGGCGACACCGACAAACAGCGCCGCCACTGGACTGGCCAGCCCACACAACGCGACGGCCAGTGCGGCCCACCAGGTCCGGCCGGCGGCGAACAGCCGTAGCCCTCCCAGGGCCAGCGCCACGCCTACCGCGAAGGTGGTGCGACCGGCGAACAGGTTCGCGAAAGCCAGCACCGTGAAGGCAATGCTGGCCAACATGGGCCGCAGCGCCCCCCGCAGCAGGGACGGGAAGATCACCGCGGCGACGGCAGTGGCCACCGCCCCCACCAGCGCCACCGAGAAGATGTGCATCAGCGGAGGCACGAGCACGCTGTATCCAGGGGTGTGGACTCCGCCGAACCACCCCGTCCAGTAGATGAACGCACCGGCCGTGTCGGCGCGCGCGGTCTGCGCGGCCAGGTCCGGCACCGCCGGCACCCAGATCAGGTAAACGACCGCCAGCACCAGCGACAGGCCGCCGGCCACGACCTGCGGGCGTGTCGGTCGGGCGGGCTGCGCCCTTTTCATCAGCACGTCAGGAGGCGCGCAGGAACTCCCGCACCGTCGAGGCGACGATGCCGGGAGCGGTGCGCGTCAGTCCAGCGCCGTATCCGGGAAGGGTGATCATCTCGACGGTGGCGGGATCCACGCACCGGCCCAGCGCCGTCACGACCTTCTCTCCAAAACGCGGCGCCAACCTGCGGTCGCGAGCTCCCCACAGGACGAGGCTGCGCTGCGGTCGAGGCACTCCGTTCACCTCACCGGTGCCCAAGTACGCACGGCGGGCCTTGAAGGTGGCCGACGGTCGGGGGTCGGCAAGCAACTGCAGACGCCGGGTGGACCCCGGGGCCGGATCGGAAGGCCCAGCCGCCAACGTCGGCGGCCACGGACCGGAAATCACCACCAGCCGACGGATGAGCTCGGGTCTCGCCGCGGCCAAGGCGATCGCCAGGGTGGCACCCCAACCTTCTCCCGCGACATCGACCGGGCCGTCGATCTCCTCCAGAATCAGCGCCGCCAGGGTCGAGGCGACGGCGGCCAGGCCGTAGGAACCGCGCGCTTCCGATCCGCCGAAGCCAGGCAGGTCGGGTGCCAGCATGACCTGGTCAGCGGGCATCGCGGCCGCTACCTGACGCCAGCTCTGCGCGGCGCCATCCAGCCCGTGGATGAAGACGATCGGCGGTTGACTGGGGGCGCCGGAGCGAACCGGCAACGCCTCGCCCAGTCCACGGGGGCGATACAACGCGAGGCGACGGCCATCGGTGACGACCTCACCCGCGGGTGGCCACGACGGCGCCCCGGGAGACTGCGGGGCAGCAGCTGGGGAGGTGGTCACTCGCCGACCCTACGGAAGACTTCTGTGGCCACGGTCCGGGCGCGCCGACCCCGCTCGCGGTGGTCAGCCAGCAGCGCCGCACCATCCTCGCCGTAGCCGAGCACCCGCGAGACAGCCATCAGCGGTCGCCCGCCCGACGGCAGGACGTCGGAGGCCCGGCCGGTGGTGAGCACGACGGCGTTGCGCGCATGCACCACGGCCATCCACGCGCCGCGCAGTATCTGGGCCTCCTCCGGCGACAGCAGGCCGGCCCCCGCTGCCGCCGCGAGCACCGGCAGCGTTGCGCTGGTGCGCAGGCTGGGCACCTCGGCCCCGTGCCGCAACTGCAAGAGCTGGGCCGCCCATTCCACATCAGTCAGGCCGCCCGGGCCGAGCTTGAGATGCAGCGTGCGGTCGACCGCACGCGGTACGCGCTCGCGTTCCATCCGGATGCGCAGGCGCATGACCTCATCCACGGCGGCAGGCGATAGCGAGCGCGGGTAGCGGATCTTGTCGGTCAGCTCGGCGAACCGCAGCCCCACCATCGGGTCGCCGACAATCAGCCTGGCCCGAAGTAGGGCCTGGGCTTCCCAGCCGAGCGACCAGTGTTCGTAGTAAGCGGCGTAGGAGGCGAGCGAACGCGTCAGCGGTCCGTGCCTTCCTTCCGGACGCAGCCCCGCATCCAGCACCAACGCCGGGTCTGGACCGGGCACCGCAAGCAGCCGCCGCATGGTCTCGGCGACCTCGTGGGCGGCCGCAGCGGCCACCGAATCGGCCGGCGAAGGCACGCCCGCCGGAGCGTAAGGCTCGTGGACGAACAGCACGTCTGCGTCGCTGCCGTAGCCGATCTCCCGGCCCCCGAGTCGGCCCATGGCAATCACCGCCAGCCGCATCGGCAGGCCGCCCGGCCCGCACCCGCGATCGCCTTCCACACTGCGTACGGCGACCTCGTAAGCGGCGGAAAGCGTCGCCTCGGTGGCCTCGGACAGCGCGGTCCCCACCTCGATGACGTCCAGCTGACCCAGCAAGTCGGCGCAGGCAACCCGAAAGAGCTCCAACCGGCGGGCGGCGCGCGCCACCCCGACCGTGGATTGCCATGACTGCCCGAGCTCGTCGCGGCGCCGCACGCCGGCCAAAAGTCCGACCTCGAGCTCGGCGCGGCTGCGGGGTTGCAGCTCATCGCCCCCCGCCAGCAGCCGCACGGCCTCCGGCGCGCGGGTGAGCAGATCCGCGACGTAGGGGCTGGTGGCAAGCAGCCGGGCAAGCCGTTCGGCGGTGCCGCCGGAGACCGGAGCGCCGACACCGCCCTCATCGCGCAGCAGCCGCAGATACCAGGGAGTGCTTCCCAGCGCATCGCTCACCCGCCGGTAGGCGAGCAGGCCGGCATCCGGGTCGGCGGCGTCGGCAAAGGATTCGAGCATCGCCGGCAGGATCACTCGCTGGACCGCAGCGGTGCGGCTGACCCCGCGGGTCAGCGCCTCCAGATGACCGAGCGCCGAGCAGGATCAGCGAAGCCCAGCGCAGCCAGACGAGCACTCGCACTCTGCTGGGAAAGCCGCAATGCTTCGCCGGACTCTTCGCCACCCGGGATGCGTATCTCACCCTCGGGCAACCGGGCGACCGCAGACAGCAGCGGGCGGTAGAAGAGCTTCTCGTGCAGCCGGCTGACCTCGCGGGCACGACGCTGACGCTCGGCCTCCAACGCCGGTCCATCGCGAAATCCGAGGCTTCGGGCCAGCCATCGAAGGGTGAACGGCTCGGTCGGAATCACGTGCGTGCGACGCAGCCGCTGCAGCTGCAACCGGTGTTCGACGCTGCGCAGAAATCGGTAGGCGGCCCCTAGGGCGACGCGCATCGACGCGACCCACGTAGCCGCCGGCGGCGAGCGCGGCCAAGCGCCGGCAGCGTCGCCGCTTCGCGCAGGCTCTCGTCGGTGCGGCCGTGAACCAGCTGCAGCAGCTGAACCGCGAATTCGATGTCTCGCAGACCGCCGGGGCCGAGCTTGACCTCCCGGTCGGCTTCGGTGCGGGGCAGCGACTTGACCACGCGCCGGCGCATGGCCTGTACGTCGACGACGAAGTTCGGCCGCGAGGACGCCGCCCAGACCATCGGCGTGACGAGTGACAGGTAGCGCCGTCCCAGCTCCTCGTCGCCGGCGAGCGGGCGTGCTTTGAGCAGCGCCTGGTACTCCCAGGTGTGGGCCCAGCGGCGGTAGTACGCCTCGTGGCTGGCCAGCGTGCGTACCAGCGGTCCGGCCTTACCTTCCGGCCGCAGGTTTGCATCGATCGGAAACATCGCGCCCTCGGCGGTAACCGCGGAACACAACGCGATGACGTTCTCGGCCAGCCGGGTGGCCGTGCGCACCGCCTCGCGCTCGTCGGCGCCCGGACCGGCTTCGGCAACGAAGATCACGTCGACGTCGCTGGAGTAATTGAGCTCGCTGGCGCCGCATTTGCCCATACCGATGATGGCGAACCGGACAGTCCGGCGCATCGGGCGGCAGCGCGGCGAAGGCCAGCTCCAAGGCCGCCCCGACGGATTCGGCCGCCAGGTCCGCCAGGTCCTCGGCGACCTCTTCCAGTCGCAGCTCACCCGTCAGGTCGCGGGCAGCTATGGCCAGCAGCCCGCGGCGATGCGCCAGCCGCAGGCTGTCGGCGTCATCAGGGCGGCCGAAGCTCGGTCGGGCAGCGGGCCCTGCCTGCGACCCGATCAGCCTCCAGTCGCGCACTGTGGCGAACGAGATGGTCGCCGAGCGCTGCGCTGGCCCCGAGCACCGCGCAGAGCCGGCGCCGCAAAAGCTCATCCGAGCGCAGCGCCGGCAACACCCCACGATCCACCGCAGCCAGCCGCGTCAGGGTCTCAAGAGCCAGGTCTGGAGAGGCGGCGTGAGCGACGGCATCGAGCACCTCGCGGGAGAGGTCGAGCTGCTGGACCAGCGCGATCGCGCGTTCGGCGTCCTCAAATCCCATCCTCGCCATGACGGCGCGCGGCGAGCTGGTGCGGCCCGTGCCACGGGTCGGACGAGGTGGCTCGGGCGGGGGTTGAGGCGCTGATCCCGGTGACACCGGCTAGAGGATGGCGAGATACCGGTCAAGCTCAAACGGCGTGACCGTGCGCCGGTAATCGTCCCATTCGGAGCGCTTGTTGCGAAGGAAGTAGTCGAAGACCCCTTCACCGAGCGTCTCGCGCACGAGATCGGACTTCTCCATGACGGCGATCGCGGCCGCCAGCGAGTCGGGCAGCGCCTCGATGCCGTGGGCCTCCCGCTCCTCCCGGGTCAGCGCTGAGACATCGTTCTCCGCACCGGGCGGCAGCTCGTATCCCTTCTGCACGCCTTCGAGTCCGGCCGCGAGGACGAGCGCGAAGGTGAGGTAGGGGTTGCACGCCGAGTCGGGTGCCCGCAGCTCGACCCGGGTGGACTGGCCCTTGTTGGGCTTGTACATCGGCACCCGAACGAGAGCGCTGCGGTTGTTGGCTCCCCAGCTGACGTAGGACGGCGCCTCCCCGCCCCACGAGAGTCGCTTGTAGGAATTCACCCACTGATTCGTGACGGCGGTGATCTCCGCCGAATGCCGGAGCAGACCGGCGATGAAGGAGCGCCCCACCTTCGACAGGTGCAGCGGATCATCCGGGTCATAGAAAGCGTTGCGGTCGCCCTCGAAGAGCGAGACGTGAGTGTGCATCGCCGAGCCCGGCTGATCGGCGTACGGCTTGGGCATGAAGGTGGCGTAGACGCCCTGCTGCAGCGCCACCTCCTTGACCACCAGGCGGAAGGTCATGATGTTGTCAGCCGTGGTCAGCGCGTCGGCGTAGCGCAGGTCGATCTCCTGCTGGCCGGGTGCCACCTCGTGATGGCTGAATTCGACCGAGATTCCCATCTGCTCGAGCATCGTGATTGCGTCGCGGCGAAAATCGTGCGAGACGTCGTGCGGAGTCAGATCGAAATAGCCGCCCTGATCGACCGGCGGCGGCACCGGCTGGCCCTTTTGCGGGCGGTCACGCAACAGAAAGAACTCGACCTCGGGGTGGGTGTAGAAGGCGAATCCGAGATCGGCCGCGCGCCGTAACGCGCGACGAAGGACATAGCGGGGATCGGCCGGCGAAGGCGATCCGTCAGGAGTGAGGATGTCGCAGAACATCCTTGCGGTGCCGGGCGATTCTCCGCGCCACGGCAGCACTTGAAAGGTCGACGGATCGGGCTTGGCAAGCACGTCTGCCTCGTACACCCGGGCAAAACCCTCGATCGCCGAACCGTCGAAGCCGATGCCTTCGTCGAAGGCCCCTTCCAGCTCCGCGGGCGCTACGGCGACCGATTTGAGTACGCCCAGCACGTCGGTGAACCACAGCCGCACAAAGCGGATGTCGCGCTCCTCGAGTGTGCGCAGCACGAATTCCTGCTGCCTTTCCATGGGCGCAGCCTATTGGTCTCACGTGTCGTACGGCTTTCGGCACGCAGGTAAGTTCGGCAAGTGGGCATGGCTGGGCGATCGGCCGGCAGAGCTGGCCGTTGCGCCACCGGTCTTGCGATGGCGGCAATGCTCCTGACGCCGGTGGCCTGTGCGTCGACCACAGCAGGTGATACATCACCCGTCTACGGCGCCCCCGCCGCGGCCTCCCCCTCGGCCTCCTCCACCCACTCCGCTGACCCGAAAGCAGCCGAAGCGGCCGCCAGGGCGGCCAAACCCGCCGCGCCCGCCTGCCACCCCGCCTCTCTGGAGCGCCAGGCCGCCGCCACCCTGATCGTGGGACTGCCTGACACGACCAGCCCCACCGACCCGCTGGCGCTTTCGATGCCGGCGCTGGGGGTCGGCGGCGTCTTTCTCGACGCCGGCAACGTGCAGAACGCCGATCAAGTACGCGCATTGGTATCGGCGATCCGCACCCGCCGGGGTGCTCCGATGGTCGTCGCCACCGACGAGGAGGGCGGACGCGTCACGACCTTCGGCTCGATCCTCGGTTACCAACCGTCGGCCCGCGACGCCTCTCCCCTGGGGCCCGCCGAACTCCAGGCGCGCGCGACCACGCTCGGTCGCCAGCTCAGCGCGCTCGGCGTGAATGTCGATTTCGCGCCGGTTCTCGACGTGACCGGAGGCCCATCGGATGCGCCGATCGGCGACCGGTCCTTCTCCGCCAACCCCGCGATTGCGTCCGCCGACGGGCTCGCCGTTGCCCGCGGGCTCGCGGCCGGCGGCGTCACCCCGGTGCTCAAGCACTTCCCCGGCCTGGGTGCGGCTGACGGTGACACGCACGTGACGGCGCCCGTGGTCACCAGCCCGGCCTGGGCTCTGATCTTCGGGGACATGAAGCCGTTTCTCGACGCGATCGGCGCCGGGGCACCCGCGGTGATGGTCGGCCACGCCGAATATCCGGCCCTCGACGACTCCACCCTGCCGGCCAGCCTTTCGCCGGCGATCTACTCCCGGCTCCGCGCAGCGTCCTTTCGCGGCGTGACGGTCACCGACTCGCTCGGGATGGGCGCGGTCAACCTGCGTTTCGACTTCCCCGTCGCGGCGGTCAAGGCCCTGTCCGCCGGGGTCGACGGGCTGCTGACCACCGATGGCAACCAGGCGCTGCGGATGCGTGACGCGATCGTCACCGCGGTCCGCACGCACCAGCTCTCAGCAGCTCGCGTCGCCGATGCGGCAGCCCGCGTCACCGCGCTGGGAGGCGGCGATCCGTATCCGCTCACCTGCCTGCACGTGACCCTGCCGACGCTGCGCTAACGGGCCGTAGGCTCGAAGATGTGCCTCAGCTACGAGTAGCCCTGGCCCAGCTCGACCCCACGGTTGGCGATCTGGCGGGAAACGCCGATCTCGTCGTCGCTTGGAGCGCCAAGGCCCGTGACGCGGGCGCTCACCTGGTGGTCTTCCCGGAGATGTTCCTGACCGGCTACCCGGCGGAAGATCTCGTGCTCCGCAGCTCGTTCACTGCCGCCTGCCAGACGTCGTTGAATCAGCTGGCCTCGCAGCTGGAGGATGAGGGGCTCGCGGAAACGGCGATCGTCGTCGGCTATCTCGACACGGCCGACGAGCCGGTGCCGCGAGTCGGCCGGCCCGCCGGGGAGCCGGAGAACGCCTGCGCGCTGCTCTACGGCGGCCGGGTCGTGACCCGTTACGCCAAACACCATCTGCCCAACTATGGGGTGTTCGACGAGGCCCGCTACTTCGTGCCCGGCGACCGCTTTCCGGTGGTGCGTCTGCACGGCGTCGACGTCGGCTTCACCATCTGCGAAGACCTCTGGCAGGACGGCGGGCCCATCGCGGTGGCCGCCAAGGCCGACGTCGGACTGGTGCTCTGCATCAACGGCAGCCCGTACGAGCGTGGCAAGTCCTACAAGCGCGACCAGCTCGCCGGCCGCCGCGCTCGGGAGGCCGGCGCCACGCTGGCCTACGTGAACATGGTGGGTGGGCAGGACGAGCTGGTCTTCGACGGCGACAGCCTCATCGTCAACGAAGGCGGCGCCGTACTCGCGCGGGCTCCGCAGTTCGCCGAGACGCTGCTGATCGTCGACCTGGAGCTGCCGGCAGGCACCAGCGAATTCAGCGGCCCGGTCGACGCCAGCGACGGCACGCGTATCCAGGTGGAACGCGTGGTGGTCTCCGAGGCGCCGCTCGAGCCCTACGAGGCATTGCCTTTCACGATCATCGACCGGCTCGACCCGGACGCCGAGCTCTACGCAGCGCTCGTGACCGGCACCCGCGACTACGTGACCAAGAACGGCTTCCGGTCCGTCGCACTCGGCCTCTCCGGAGGCATCGATTCAGCCCTGGTCGCGACGATCGCCGTCGACGCGCTCGGCGCGGACGTCGTCCACACGGTGGCGATGCCCTCGGCCTACTCGTCGGGCCATTCCGTCAGCGACGCGGCCGAGCTCGCCGAACGCCAGCACACCCGCCATCAGGTGCTCCCGATCGCAGGCCCGGTGGATGCGTATCAAAGCCTGCTGGAGCTGACCGGTCTGGCTGAGGAAAATCTGCAGGCCCGAGTTCGCGGAACCGCGCTGATGGGGCTGTCGAACCAGCACGGCCACCTGATCCTCACGACCGGCAACAAGAGCGAACTCGCGACCGGCTTCTCCACGCTCTACGGCGACAGCGCGGGTGGCTACGCACCCATCAAAGACGTACCCAAGACGTTGGTGTGGCAGCTGTGCCGCTGGCGCAATGCCGTGGCGCAGGCGGCCGGTGAGGTCGAGCCGATCCCCGTGCAGATCATCGAGAAGCCGCCGTCGGCGGAGCTTTCGCCGGGCCAGCTCGATTCCGACCGGCTGCCGGACTACACCGAACTCGACCTGGTGCTCGACGGCTACGTCGAACGCGACCTGGGCCACGACGAGCTGATCGCCGCCGGATTCGACGCCGCGCTCGTCGATCGGGTGATCCGACTCGTCGACCTGGCCGAGTACAAGCGACGGCAATATCCACCCGGCCCCAAGGTGACGGGCAAGGCCTTCGGACGCGACCGCAGGCTGCCGATTACGTCGGCCTGGCGAGAGCCCTCCGCGCGTCAGTAAAGATCGCGCCAGTAAGGCTTACGCCAGTAAGGGTTACGCGCGAGCGATGCCTTCTTCACGGGCGGCCTGAGCCACGGCGGCCGACACCGCCGGCGCCACCCGCTCGTCAAAGACGCTGGGAATGACGCATTCGGCGCTGAGGTCGTCGCCGACGACGGCGGCGAGCGCATTGGCCGCAGCCAGTTTCATGCCTTCGGTGATCCGGCTCGCCCGCACCTGAAATGCGCCCTTGAAGACGCCCGGGAAGGCGAGCACGTTGTTGATCTGGTTGGGGTAGTCCGAGCGACCGGTGGCGACGACGGCGGCGTACTTGTTGGCCACCGCCGGGTCGACCTCGGGATCGGGATTCGCCATGGCGAAGATCAGCGAGTTCGGCGCCATGCTGGCGATCGCGCCCTCGGAGACCTTGCCGGCGGACAGGCCCAGGAAGACGTCGGCGCCGGCGAGTGCGTCTTCGAGCTGGCCCGCATGGCCGGCGTCGTTCGTGAGCGAGGTCAGCTCGGCCTTCACGTCGGTGAGGCCGGTGCGGCCGTCGTGCAGCATGCCCTTGGAGTCGGCGACGCCGATGTCGCCGATGCCCGCGGCGAGCAGGATCTTGGTCACCGCGACACCCGCTGCCCCGGCGCCGGAAACCACGGCCCGAAGATCACCGAGGGTGCGACCGGTCAGCTTGGCCGCGTTGCGCAGTGCCGCCAGCACGACGATCGCGGTGCCGTGCTGGTCGTCGTGGAAGACGGGGATGTCAAGGGCTTCCTGCAGCCGCCGCTCGAGCTCGAAGCAACGCGGCGCCGAGATGTCTTCGAGGTTGATGCCGCCAAAGCTTGGAGCGAGCCGCACGACCGTCTCGAAGAGCTCATCGATGTCGGTGCAGTCGAGGCAGATCGGGACCGCGTCGACGCCGGCGAAGTGCTTGAAAAGCAGCGCCTTGCCCTCCATCACCGGCATGGCGGCGGCAGGACCGATGTCGCCGAGCCCGAGCACCGCGGTGCCATCGGTGACGACGGCCACGGTGTTAGCCCGCCACGTGTAGACGTCGGCGAGCTCGGGGTCGTTGGCGATGGCGGTGCACACCCGAGCAACCCCCGGGGTGTAGGCCAGCGAAAGATCCTCCCGGTTACGCAACGGGGCGGTGATGCCGAGCTCGATCTTGCCGCCGCGGTGCATGGCGAACGCAGGGTCGGTGTCGAGGATCGGCAGCGCGACATCCCGCGGAACCGGGTGCGTCTGGGCATGAGCTGGCGTGGCAGCAGGCGCGGAGGATGGATCAGAAGGTGTGGTGGGCATCGTTCGTTCTTCCTGGTGAAGCTTGATGGCGCAGCGGCGGCTGGCGCGCGTGTTTAGCGCCTGTGGACTCATGTTGACCTGGGCAGGAGCCACCGAGGATCGCCCGGCGCTTCGATTTAGTCTGTCACGACTCCACGCGATGTGAGGAAGGCCGCCATGATTCGTCCCGCCGAGGAAGCGGACATCCCGACGATTCTCGAGCTGATCCACGGCCTGGCCGAATACGAGCGGGCAGCCGATGAGGTGAAAGCGACCCCCGAGCTCATGCACGCCGCCCTCTTCGGCCCTGACCCGGTGGCCTCCTGCCTGCTCGCCGTCGTGGGCGACGACGAGGCACCCGACGCGGATGAGGTCGTCGGCTTCGCACTCTGGTTTCGCTCGTTCTCGACCTGGCTCGGCACCGCCTCGATTTATCTCGAAGACCTTTTCGTGAGGCCGTCAGCCCGCGGCGGCGGTTACGGACGTGAGCTGCTGACAGCGCTCGCTGCGATCGCCGTCGAGCGCGGATACGGCCGGGTCGAATGGTCAGTGCTGAATTGGAACGCGCCGGCGCAAGGCTTCTACCGCCGAATCGGGGCCGCGCCACAGGATGAATGGACGGTCTGGAGGCTGACCGGCGAAGCGCTCGATGACCTGGGAAGAAGAACGGCGAACACGCTGCCGGGCAGCTGAGGTCGGTAGGCTGACACGGCTTGGACACGCGCCACGGCTAAAGGAGTGACAGTGCCCGAATTCCGCAGTGAGCGCGACATCGTGCGGCTACGCCTGCCTGCCGTCGGTGCCTACCTCTCGGTGCTGCGGACGGCGACTGCAGGCCTCGCCGCGCGGCTCAACTTCACGCTCGAAGAGATCGATGACCTGCGGATCGCCGTCGACGAGGCGTGCGCTTTGCTGCTGCCCTCGGCAGTCCCCGGCGCCGATCTCGATTGCGAGTTCGAACTCTCGCCCGACGAGCTGCGCGTGACGGTGAGCGTCCAAACCCTTGACGGCGCCGAGCCGGCGCGCGATTCCTTCGCCTGGACGGTGCTCTCGGCGCTCGCCGGTGAAGTCGACAGTCGAGTCGATTCCTCCTCGCGAGTGAGCATCGATCTCGTCAAGCGCCGCGCCGCGGTTGTCAGCCCATGACCGTTGCCGACGGCGCAGCGCCTGTCGGACCCCCAAACCCGGCAGCGACGGACTCCTCCCGCGGATCCACCCACCGCAACTCAGTCGGATCCTCCGACGGTCATCGAGCAGGCCGGCGCGCGCCGTGGTCACCCCGGCCGCCTCCAGGTCCACCTCGGGCGACCGCGTCCGTGCCCGCGCCCTTTTTGCCGAGCTGGCAGCGAGCGAGCCCGACAGCTCGGAGCGCGCACGTATCCGCGATGAGCTCGTCGAGATGCACCTTCCGCTCGTCGAATACCTGGCGCGTCGCTTTCGCAACCGGGGCGAGCCGCTCGACGACCTGGTCCAGGTGGCCACGATCGGACTGATCAAGTCCGTCGACCGCTTCGACCTCGAACGCGGCGTCGAGTTCTCCACCTACGCAACCCCCACCATCGTCGGTGAGATCAAGCGCCATTTCCGCGACAAGGGCTGGGCGATCAGGGTGCCCCGGCGGCTGCAGGAGCTCAAGCTCTCACTGACCAAGGCCACCAGCGAGCTGTCGCAGAAGCTCGGACGGTCCCCGACCGTCGCGGAGCTGGCAGGCCACCTCGGCATGAGCGAGGAAGAAGTCCTCGAAGGCCTGGAATCGGCGAACGCCTACTCGGCGGTGTCGTTGGACGCACCTGACGGCGGCGACGAGGACTCCCCCGCCGTCGCAGACACGCTCGGCGTCGAGGACGAGTCGCTCGAGGGGGTCGAATACCGCGAGTCGCTGAAGCCCTTGCTCGACCAGCTGCCGCCGCGGGAGAAGCGCATCCTGTTGCTGCAGATTCTTCGGCAACATGACCCAGTCGCAGATCGCCGACGACCTTGGCATCTCGCAGATGCACGTGTCACGGCTGCTGGCGCGCACCCTGACGCAGCTGCGGGCCGGCCTGCTCGCCGACGAATAGCGCGTTCAGTCGTCTCGGGGTAGGAAGAATCCGGCCAGACCCATCAGGACGATGACCGCGATGGCGGCGATCCCGAGCGGCACCCCGACGTACCAGCGGCCGCCCTGCAGGGCCGTCACGGCAATGGGCAGGCACAGAATCTCCAGCACCAGCAATGGGGAACGAACCCGTGGCCGGCGGGCGAATGCAGCACGCGCCATCCAGACGACTCCGAGACCAAGCAGCACCGAGAGGGCGCCCAGCACTTCGGTCGAGCCGGGGTGACCGGCATCGGGCTGGGCAGCGCGCACGATCAGGTAGACACCGATGGCGATGAGACCGAGTCCTTGCACCGCGACGATGACCGCCAGCGCGGTAATCGTCGCAACCGAACGCGGGGCGGCGGTGCCCTGGCGGGGTTCGGGAGCGTGCGGCATGTCACCTGATCTTAAATCGACTGAGCTGGGTAGCATTTGTTCATGAGAGCGGTGCTCGTCGTTAATCCGCGCGCCACCGCTACGACGATGCGCACCCGCGATGTCTTGGCCGCTGCGCTCAGCTCTGACCTGCGGGTCGACACCTTGGAGACCAAAGGTCGCGGACACGCGATCGAGCTCGCAGCGCAAGCCGTCGAGACCGGACGCTGATCTCGTCGTCGCTCTCGGTGGAGACGGGACGATCAACGAGGTCGTCAATGGGATCCTCAGCGAAGGGGTACGACCGGATCTGCCCAGCCCTGGCCGTCGTCCCCGGCGGCAGCACGAACGTGTTTGCCCGGGCACTCGGGATGTCTCCGAACCCCGTAGAGGCGACCGGGCAGATTCTCGAGGCGCTCAAGGAAGGCCGTAGCCGTCGCATCGGGCTGAGCCTGGCCGACGACCGCTGGTTCACTTTCGCTGCGGGCCTGGGGATTGACGCCGCCGTCGTCGAGCGCGTGGAAGCAAAGCGCGCCAAGGGCAAGCGATCGACGCACGGCCTTTACGTCCGCAGCGCCGTCAATCGTTTTTACCTGGCCACTGGCCGCCGCCACCCCGGACTCCGGCTCACTGCCCCGGATCTCGAGGAACCGCAAGACGTGTTCGCGGCCCTCGTGTGCAATACCGATCCCTGGACGTACTTCGGCGACCGCCCGGTGCGGCCGACCCCGGATGCCAGCTTCGACCTCGGAATGGACGTGCTGGCGCTGCCCAAGATGTCGACCGTCTCGACGCTGAGAGCGGCCCGACGTTTCTTCGCCAAGGACCCGCACCCCCATGGCGGCAAGGCCTTCATCGTGCACAACCAGGCGGAGTTGACCATCGAGGCCCTTGACGGTCCGTTGCCCTTGCAGGTCGACGGCGACGCCCTCGGCACCCGCGAACGGGTTCACTTCACCTCGGTGCCGAACGCGCTTCGCGTCATAGCCTGACCTCGCTGACCGGCCTAACCTGACTGCGCCGCCAGCGCTCCAACGACCGACGCCGGGTCATCGCAGATGATCGCGTCGGCGCCGAGCTTGCGAAGCCGGCGGGCTCGGGCGTCACTCGTGACGGTCCAGACGCCAAGACGCAGACCTGCCTCGTGCACGGCTGCCACGGATCGGGTGGCGGCGACCACGCTGACATGAGCGTGCAGCTCGTCGTTGCCGGCGGCGCGCGCTCTGGCGAGTCCTTTGCCGATCGACAGCAACGGCAGGGTCAGCAGTCCGGTTCGGCGACCGGCGGCCCGCGCAATCTCCAGAGATGGCGGATCGAACGACGAGATCATCACCTCCTGGGTGGCCGTCTGCGCTGGGCCGATCAGCTCGTCGAGGGCGGCCATGAGCATCTGCGCCGACACCCGGTCGGCAGTGAAGTCGGGCTCCCGCGAATCGTTCTTCACCTCGATGACGAGGGTTCCACCGGCTGCCGCGGCGATCACCTCAGCCAGCGAATGAACCCCGGCGGTCGCCAGTTCGGCGACTGTCTGGTCAAGCACCGGGCGGGCGGCCACGACGGGATCATGAACGCAGACCAGTCCCCCGTCGCGAGTTCGACGGACGTCGACCTCAGAACCGTCGGCCCCGGCCGCGAGCGCTGCGCGCACCGCCGCCGGAGAATTCTGCGGGCCGGGATGTCGCGAACCTCGGTGTCCCCAGACCTGCACGCCTATCAGCTTGACCGGTCACGCGTCCGTGTAACCGACAAATCTTTGGCTTTGTTATGAAGTGACATGGATCACGCGCGAGAGTGACATAGGTCACGGTCTGACGCCGCGTCAGAAACACGTCCAGCAGGGGATTGCCACCGTGCGGATCTAGTGAGAGGTTCGAGATCACGCACTCCGCCCAGACGGCTGACCTCCAAGCGGACGGACACGTGTGGTACGGCTGCAGTCCGGTGCTTCCGGCGTCGATCAAGCAGCCGTGCCGGTGATGATTCAACGGCGATCGCCGGGTCGGTGCCCACGGGTACCGGTCGGCGGAAGCACGAGACATACCGGCTTTGCGCTTGCGATATTTCGCAGGAGCGGGCAACGCGACGACTCGACGAGGAGTAGCCGGATGGACTGGCGCCACAGCGCCCTTTGCCAAGACGAGGACCCAGAGCTTTTCTTCCCCATTGGGGCGATTGGGCCATCGCTTCGGCAGGTAGAAGACGCAAAGACCATTTGCCGCCGATGTGCGGTCACCGACGACTGTCTTTCCTGGGCGATGGACACCGGGCAGGACTCAGGAGTGTGGGGAGGCAAGTCCGAGGAGGAGCGCCGCATGATGCGACGTTCGAGCCTCGAGCGCTTGCGAAGCTCCGCCTGACATGAGCGGGTTGCGTTTGCACCGGTGACACGCCGACCGTCACCGGTGCAACGGCAACCCTGAGCATGGCTACCCCTGTCTAGGGGGCGCCGGTGATTTCTGGTATCGCCACGGCAGCTTCCGTACCGCCGTTCGGTGCCGGTCGGATGGCCAACGTCCCGCGCATCTCGCCGACGACGAGCGTGCGCACGATCTGCAGCCCTAACCCATCTGCGCGTTCCAGGCTGAAACCGGTGGGCAGCCCGCGGCCGTCGTCAGCCACCACCATGTCGAGCTGTTGACCCCGGCGTGACACGCCGACTCGAATCGATCTGGCCGCCCCGTGCTCCACCGCGTTCTGCATGAGCTCCGAGAGCACCAGCGCGAGTGGGGTCGCAAGCGTTCCCGGAAGGATGCCGAAAGACCCTTCGCGATGCACCTCAGCCCGCGAACCGGTCGCGGCGACATCCACCGTCATGGCGGCAAGCTGGTCTGCCACCGCGTCGAAGTCGACCTCCTCCCCCATGGTCTGGGAAAGCGTCTCGTGCACCAGGGCGATCGAGGTCACGCGCCGCACCGATTCGCGTAGCGCCATCCGCGCCTCCGGCACGACCATCCGGCGGGCTTGGAGACGCAGCAGCGCCGCGACGGTCTGCAGGTTGTTTTTCACCCGATGATGGATCTCGCGGATCGTCGCGTCCTTGGAGATCAGCTGCGCCTCTCGTCGCCGCAGCTCGGTGGCGTCGCGTGCAAGCACGAGGGTCCCGCGCTGATCTCCCGGCATCAGCGGAATGGCGCGTAGCAGCACGATGGCGCCCGCCTGTTCGATCTCGTCGTCGATGGGAGCACCCCGCCGGGTGGCCTCCCGAAAACGCAATCCGGCCGGCAGCTCGGCGGCCGCCACCGGGGCGGTCGACATGCCCGGCCCGAGCAACCTGCGGTGTACGCCCGCCAGCGACTGGCCGGCCAGGTTGCCGTTGTGTCCCAGCCGGCGGTACGCGGATACGGCGTTCGGGCTTGCGTACGCGATGATGCCGTCGCTGTCGAGCCGGATCATCCCGTCACCCACCCGCGGCGCCTCCGCTGAGTCAGCGAAGCCGGCCTCGAAAGGAAACGTGCCCTCGGCAACCATCTGTACGAGGTCTCCGGCGGTGCGCAAATAGGCCAGCTCGAGCGCGCTGGGAGAGCGCGTGGCGGACAGGTTCGTGTCGCGGGCCAGCACGGCCACCACACGGCCGTTGCTGCGCACCGGAACCGCCTCCACGCGTACCGGGACGCCGCGCTCCCACTCGGGGTCTCCTTCCCGAACGATGCGTCCCTCACGCAACGATGTGGACATCGTCCAGCGCCGCAGCCGGGTGGCGACCATGTCCTCGGCATACACGGTCGGCCCCGTCGCGGGCCGCACCTGAGCGACCACCAGGAATTCGTCGTCGCCCTCAGGCGCCTGCCCGTCCTGGATCCGCACACCGAGCAGGAGATCGGCGAACGACAGGTCGGCCAACATGGCCCAGTCGGCGACCAGCGAGTGCAACCGGTCGATATCAGCGGGAGTCAGGTCGGTGTGGGCGCCGACGAGCTCCGAAAGCGTGCTCACCGCCTGATTCTGCCGGTCCGCTGCACGGATCGGCTTGGCGCAACTTCCTGGTTGACTTGAACCATGAACGATCGGCCGAGCGGCGGGGATGCAGCGAGCGCGCTCGTCGCCCGCGACCTGGCCGCGGTCTGGCATCCGTTCACGCAGCACTCGCTGTGGGCCGACGACGAGCCGCTCGTCATCGAGCGGGCCGAAGGCATGTATCTCATCGACGCCGACGGCCGGCGGTATCTGGACGGGGTCTCCTCGCTGTGGGCCTGTGTGCACGGTCACCGGGTCCCCGAGATCGACGATGCTGTACGCCGCCAGCTCGACAAGGTGGCGCACACGACCTTTCTCGGGCTGACCCACGAGCCGGGCATCGCCCTCGCCGAACGGCTGCTGGAGATTGCTCCGCGCTCGGACGCCGACACGACCGGCACCGGACCCGGTCCCCTGCGCCGCGTCTTCTACGCAGGTGACGGTTCGAGCGCGGTCGAGGCTGCGCTGAAGATGGCCTACCAGTCGGCGGCGCAGCGCGGGGAGCACCGGCCGCTCTTCGTGTCGGTCGAAGAGGGCTACCACGGCGACACCCTGGGTGCGGTCAGCGTCGGCGGCATCGACACTTTCCACGCGGCGTACCGCCAGATCCTGCTGGACACCCGTCAGATCCCCTCCCCTTACCGGGTGGGCACCGCGACCGCCCTGAAGTCGCTGGAGGCGCTGCTCGACTCGATCGGCGACCAGGTCTGCGCGGTGATCATCGAGCCGATGGTCCAGGCGGCCGCCGGCATGCTCACGCACGAGGCCGATTTCGTCCGTGGAGTACGCGACCTCTCGCAGCGGGCTGGGGCGTTGCTGATTGCCGACGAGGTAGCCACCGGCTTCGGCCGCACCGGCACGATGTGGGCGCTGGAGCAGGCCGGCGTCGCGCCCGATCTGCTGACCTGCGGCAAGGGGCTTTCCGCCGGCTACCTCCCGCTGTCGGCGGTGCTCGCGACCGAAGAGGTGTACGAGGCCTTTCTCGGCACCCCCGAGAGCGACCGGACCTTCTTTCACGGGCACACCTACACCGCCAACCCGCTGGCCTGCGCCGC
The DNA here is from genome assembly GCA_963737695.1 of uncultured Actinomycetota bacterium. Taxonomy (GTDB): domain Bacteria; phylum Actinomycetota; class Actinomycetes; order Frankiales; family Frankiaceae; genus DATAZK01. The sequence goes on along the minus strand of CAVTTQ010000004.1, from coordinate 527,086 downwards.
CGCATTGGCCAACCTTGACCTGATGGCCGAGCGCGACACCGTCGGCCGGGCAGCTCGGGTCGGCGACCGCCTGGGCGCGTTGTTGGCCCCCCTCGAGGACATGCCCGGAGTCATTGAGGTCCGACGCTGCGGCACGATGACCGGCATCGAGATCAGCTCCCGCGGGTCGCGTACCGGATTCGAGGTCTGCCGGCAGGCACGGGCGCGAGGGGTGCTGCTGCGGCCGCTGTCGGACGTTGTCGTGCTGATGCCGCCGCTGGCGATCGGCGACGCGGATCTTGACGAGCTCGCCGCGGTCACCGTCGACTGCGTGCATGAAGTCTTGATGGGAACGGCGACGACGGCGCTATGACCGACCCCTTCGAGTGGCTGACGACACGGGCGGCGCAACGGTCGCAGGCCGGGCTACGCCGGCAGCTGCGTACCCGGACCGCCCATAGCGAGCTGCTCGACCTGTCGGGAAACGACTACCTGGCCCTCTCCCGCCATCCCGAGGTGATCGAGGCCGGTGTCGATGCCTTGCGCGGCTGGGGTGCCGGCTCGACCGGCAGCCGGCTGGTGAGCGGTTCGACGCAGCTGCACGCCGAATTCGAGACCGCACTCGCCGCCCACGTCGGCGCGGAGGCGGGGCTCGTCTTCTCGTCGGGCTACACCGCGAACCTCGGAGTCATCACGGCGCTCTCGGGACCGGGGACGCTGGTCGTCTCCGACGAGCGCAATCACGCCTCGCTGGTCGACGCCTGCCGGCTGTCTCGCGCAGAAGTCGCCGTGACCGCGCATGCCGATCCAGAAGCGGTCGCGAAGGCGCTGGCTGCCAGGGCGCCGGGTAGCCGGGCGCTGGTCGTCACCGACTCGGTTTTCAGTGCCGACGGAGATCTGGCCCCGCTGGCCGATCTCGCTGCGATCACGCGGGCTGCAGGGGCCGCCCTCGTTGTCGACGAGGCGCACGCCCTCGGTGCAATCGGTGCCCGCGGCGAAGGCGGCGTCGCGGCGGCCGGCCTGGCCGGCGCGTCCCACATCGTGCAGACGGTCACGCTGTCAAAGGCACTGGGCAGTCAGGGCGGCGCCGTCCTCGGCCCGGCTCCCGTGATCGCCCACCTCATCGACACCGCGCGCACGTTCATCTTCGATACGGCGTTGGCTCCGGCGAGTGCAGGCAGCGCGCTCGAGGCACTTCGGGTGCTTCAACGCGAGCCGCAGCGCGTCGCACGGATGCGCCGCATCGCCTGCCGGATCGCGGCGGAGCTCAATGCCCCGACCCCCGCCGCCGCCGTTGTCTCGGTAGTCCTCGGCGAACCTGCCCGCGCTCGCGCCGCAGCGGACGCCTGCGAAGCCGCGGGGATCCTGGTGGGGTGCTTTCGTCCGCCGTCGGTCCCGGAGGGCACTAGCCGGCTCCGCATCGCGGTGCACGCGGACCTCACCGATCAGGAGGTCTCGCGGGCGATCGACGTGATCGGCGCAGCGATCAGCGGCTGAACGCCCCTAGGCAGGCAGCAGGCCTTGAGCTCGCGCGAGCTTCAGCCACCCGGGGTATTCGTTCATCATCAGGTCGTAGAGCTGCTCGTCGCTGAGATCTGCCGGGTCAGCGACCGAGAAGAAGTCGGCGTTGTCGACGAAGCGGCCCGGCATGTCATCGAGCTCTTCCAGAAACTGGAAATCCCCGGTCAGCATCGATGCCAGGCGGGCGCTGAACCCGCCGCCACGCTTTTGCTTCTTCTTCGACCCGGTCGATGTCGCGGACGCGCCCGACCCACCCTGGGCCGTCACATTTCGACTCGACTGACCGATGGCCATGAACTGCCAGAACAACGGCTCGTAGGAAGACCACTCGACCTGCTGCTTGGTGCCGGCCTGGTCGGTGGTCTGGCCGTCGGTGACGAACATGACGTACACCGGCAGCGTGTCCGGGCGCGGGCCGGTGCGCGGCCCGCCTCTGCCGTCGGGAAAGTAATGCTGGCGGACGGCCTGCATCGCCTTGTTGTAGTTGGTGCCGCCCTCGAGCTTGCGCCGTCCGAGCAGCGCCTCGATCCATCCTTGGTAGTTACGCAGATCCAGCGGACCCTCGTCGTAACCGCTGGTGCCAAAGGTGAAGACGTCGCAGGCGCCGTCATCGTCGAACTGCACCGCCATCGCGAGCACCCGTTCGCACAGCGCCTGGACCTTGCCCTCCTGGTAGAGCTTGTACATCGAGCCCGAGATGTCGAGACAGAGCGCCACCCTGGCTCGCTCGTCGGACAATCCCTTCTTCTCCAGTGAGATGCCGGCGCGTTTCACCAGATTGACCATTTGCGGCGGTTGGCCGACCAACTGCTTGTCGAGACGTACTGCCTTGCTCATGTTGATCGCGGGCGCTGCGTTCGACGGCCCTGCAGGCTCCTGGGGCGTACCTGTAGGTGCCTGGCTCAGTGCGGCGGGCTCGTCGTCGACGCTGATCCCGTAATCCGTGGCCAAACCGGCCAGCCCCGAGCTCCAGCCCTGCCCTACCGCACGAAACTTCCAGGCGCCCTGGCGTCGGTAGAGCTCACCGAAAACGAAGGCGGTTTCCGACGTCGCGTCGGTGATGTCGAAACGGACCAGTTCGAGGCCGCCGGCGTCGCTGACGAGGAGGTGCAGCCCGGTCGCCTGGCCGATCGCAGAGCCATCGGTCGACGCGGCGATGGCCACCGTCTCGATCTCAGCCGGCAGGCCCTGAAGATCGATGCGCAAAGACTCGCGGGTGCCATCCTTGCCCAGATGAACAACGGAGCCGTCGACCGACCGGGGCTGGTTGTAGAAGACGAAGTCGGCGTCGTTTCGGACCTTGCCGGAGCTGGTGAGCAGCAGCGCACTGGCATCGAGGTCGACCCTGCCCGACCATCCCAACGTGACGACCACCGGGCCGACGTGATCGGGCAGAGCGGTGTTCGCGCCCTTGGTGATTGTGGCCACGTCACGGCAGCCTAGACCGATCCGGTTGCCCATCGCAGGGGGTCAACTAACGTGCTTGCCGTGACGGTCCTGATGATCACTGGCACTGGCACCGGCGTGGGAAAAACGGTCGTCACCGCAGCCATTACGGCACTCGCCCTGCAGCGCGGGGCCGACGTCGCGGTGGTCAAGCCGGCCCAGACCGGGGTGGCTGCCGACGAGCCGGGTGACCTTGCTGAGATCGAGCGGCTCTGCGGGCGGCCGGCGCCGGACTCCTCCCCCCAACTGACGCTGCTCGAGGCGTCGCGCTTCCCCGATCCCCTCTCGCCGGCGGCCGCCGCCCGGACCAGTGGGCGGCCCGCGGCCGACCTCGCGGCGCTCGTCTCCCGGATCCGTACCCTGCAGGACTCCCATCGGCTGGTGCTCGTCGAAGGGGCCGGCGGACTGCTGGTCCGCTACGACGAGGAGGGCGCCACCTTGGCAGGCCTGGCGACCGCCTGCCGCGCCGATGTCCTCGTCGTGACCGAGCCCGGACTCGGGACGCTCAACGCCACAGCACTCACGCTCGAAGCCTTGGCCCACCGCGGGCTCGAGCTGGCTGGACTCGTCATCGGAGCCTGGCCCGCCGGCCCCGATCTGGCGTGCCGCAGCAATGTCAGCGACCTCGAGATGTTGGCAGCCAGACCACTCCTGGGCGCGTTGCCTGCCGGCGCCGGCGTTCTCGAGCCCACGGCGTTTCTCGAGGTGGCCGGTCAGGGACTGGGCCCCGCCTTGGGTGGGCGATTTGCGCCCACAGACTTTCGGGCAAAAGTCCGGCTGGGCTGATGCAGCTGGAGAGCCTGGTAATTGCACATAGATCGGACACGTGAGCCTCCGAGTCGGCCGGAGCCAGTCCGCTGAGGCAGGATCGAGGTGATGACTACCACCGAAGCCAGCTCAGGCACCCACGAGCTCAGCGACTCCCGTGATTCGTTTCCGGCCTTCCTCAGCGAGATCAGCCGCCAAGTGCTGGACGGCGGCCACGGCCTGTCGCAGCAGCAGATCCTGCGCTGCCTGCAGGTCTCTGACGAGGACCTCCCGGACCTGCTGAAGCTGGCCCACCAGGTCCGCCTGCGCTGGTGCGGCCCCGAGGTGGAGGTCGAAGGCATCATCAGCCTGAAGACCGGCGGATGCCCGGAGGATTGCCACTTCTGCTCCCAATCCGGTCAGTTCGAGTCCCCGGTCCGCGCCGTCTGGCTCGACATCCCTTCCCTGGTGCAGGCGGCGAAAGAGACTGCGGCCACGGGCGCGACCGAGTTCTGCATCGTCGCTGCTGTACGCGGCCCTGATGAGCGACTGATGGCTCAGGTGAAGGCGGGCGTCGCTGCCATCCGCGAAGCCGTCGAGATCAACGTTGCCTGCTCCCTCGGGATGCTCACCCAGGAGCAGGTCGACGAGCTCGCCGCCATCGGCGTGCACCGCTACAACCACAACCTGGAGACGGCCCGCTCCTACTTCACCAATGTCGTGACCACCCACACCTGGGAGGAGCGCGACGACACCTGCCGGATGGTGCGGGCCGCCGGCATGGAGCTGTGCTGCGGCGGCATCCTCGGGCTCGGCGAGACGCTCGAGCAGCGCGCCGAGTTCGCTGCGCAGCTGGCCGCTCTGGAGCCGGACGAGGTCCCACTGAACTTCCTCAATCCGCGACCGGGTACGCCTCTCGCTGACAACACCCTGGTAGCGCCTCGCGACGCTCTGCGCGCCGTCGCCGCGTTCCGGCTGGCACTGCCTCGCACCATCCTTCGCTACGCGGGCGGGCGGGAAATCACGCTGGGCGACCTCGATACCGAGGGTTTGTTGGGCGGAATCAACGCCGTGATCGTCGGCAATTACCTCACGACCCTGGGTCGGCCGGCGGCGCAAGACCTGGCCACGCTGGAAGAGCTCCGGATGCCCATCAAGGCGCTGAACGCCACGATTTAGGGGCTTCCGTCGCCGGTCCGCGGCCCTGCTTCACCTGCTTCAAATCTCTTCGGGCGATGACGACAGTCCGGTAATCGGGCTGCCGATCAGTAGGTGAGTTTCGCGCCTGCGAGGAGAGTCCCTGTGCCGCCCCTGAGCGACCCCGCCACTGACACCACCCCTGATACGACCGCTGGAACGACCACGGCGGTGACCAAGGCGGTGCCCGCGGCCCGCTCGGCGCTGGTCCCGGCCCGGCGTGCCATCCTCGCCACCCTCGGCCTTGGGCTCGCCGCCGCCTGCACTCCGGTGTCCACCGTGACGAAGGTGGCGGGCACCACCCCCAAACCGACCCCGAAGCCCACCCCGAAGCCGACCGCCACTCCTGCCCCGGTAAAAGCCCCGACCGTTCCGACGACCACGACCGTCACGGCTGGGGCGACCGTCCCCAACCTGGTCGGCACCGATCCCATCTGGCATCTGTTACGACGTGCCACGTTCGGCCCGACACCCGCTCTGGTCGCCCAGGTCAAGACGATGGGCACCACCGCCTGGCTGAACCAGCAGCTGGCTCCTGCGACCATTGACGACAGCGCCTGCGACGCCTATCTGACGCGCTATCCGACGCTGCCGATGACGACCGTGCAGCTACGGGCGGCCTTACCGGCGTACGCCTGGGACGCCATGAACCAGCTCGGCCGGGCCAGCGTCGCTCGGGCGCTGTTCAGCAAGCGCCAGCTCTTTGAGGTGATGGTCGAATTCTGGTCCAACCACTTCAACATCACGAACCCCAGCGGCGATGTGTGGGACCTCAAGTCGGTGGATGACCGCGACGTGATCCGCAAGAACGCGCTTGGCAATTTCAGCGACATGCTCCTGGCGAGCGCCAAGAGCCCGGCCATGCTGCAGTACCTCAACAACGCCCTGAGCAGCGTCGACGGCATCAACGAGAACTACGGCCGGGAAATCCTCGAGTTGCACACCGTCGGTATCGCTGCCGGCTACACCCACAACGACGTCATCAACTCGGCGCGGATCATGACCGGCAACACCATCGGGGTCCACGGCGAGTTCGCGTACTACAACGACCGGCACTACGTGGGCCCGGTGAAGATGCTCGGGTTCAGCGCTCCGAACGCCGACGAATTCGCCGGCCTCGCCCTCTTGCCCCAGTACACGAGCTACCTGGCCAACCACCCCAGCACGGCTACGCATCTCGCCACGAAACTGGCGACGCGCTTCGTATCCGACACTCCGCCCGCGTCGCTGATCAACACGCTGGCCAGCGTCTACCTGGCGAACAAGACCGCAATTGTGCCGGTGCTGAAGGCGCTTTTCGCATCAGCTGAGTTCGCCGCCAGCATCGGTCAGAAGACGCGCCGGCCGATCGAAGACGTGATCGGTGCCGCGCGCACCCTCGGGGTCACCCCCGTCGCCGGCGACGCCAATAGCTTGAGCGGCCTGTACTGGCTGCTGAGCACGATGGGGCAAGCACCCATGGCCTGGAATCCGCCGAACGGATTCCCCGACGTCGCAGGCGCCTGGCTGTCGACCGGCGGCACGATGCGGCGCTGGAACGCCCACACCGGCCTGGTCGGCGCCTGGTGGACCGATGGCATGGCGACGCCGGCAACGAGCACGCTGCTCGCTGCCACCCCTCCGGCGACGATCGGCACGCTCATCGACGCCTTGTCGGTGCGGCTGATCGGCGTGAAGCTGACCGGCACCCAACGCTCGGCGATCGTGAATTTCGCCTGCTCGCGCACGACCGGCTCGACGGAGAACTCGTCGTCGGCCAACACCATCCGCTGGGACCTGGGTGCCGTCACCACTCTGATCCTGAACACCCCGAACTGGATCGAGCGATGAGCAGCTACGTCCCTACCCCTCGCTCCCCCGGCGACGACCTCGAGGGGCATTCGCCCAGCAGCGCTTGCTGCACCCCGCAGGAGTCGCCTTCACGTCGAGGTCTCACCCGGCGCGGAATGCTCGCCGCGATGGGCGTGACCGCCGGTGCCGCCGCGGTATCGCCGCTGGCTGCCCGGGCGGCCTTTGCGGCCGACCCCGCCACCTACACCGGCGACATCGTCGTCGTGCTGTCGATGCATGGCGGCTGGGACACCCTGTCGGTCATCCCCCCGATCGGCGATCCCAATTACGCGACGCTGCGCCCCAACGTCGGCATCCCCTCCAGCCTGGCGATTCCGGCCGGCGGCATCTTCGGCCTGCATCCTGCACTCGCACCGTTGAAGCCCTACTACGCCAGCGGCCAGTTCGGGATCGTTCACGCCGCGGGCATGCCGACCGGCGTACGCAGCCACTTCCAGGACGAGTCGGAGCTGGAGCGGGCCGCCCCGGGATCGGACGTACGCACCGGATGGATCGACCGGGTGCTGGAGGTCCGCGGGCCGGGTACCGCGTTCCAGACGCTCGAACTCGGATCGGGCATGCTTCCCAATTCGCTCATCGGCCCGGCGCCGAGCATGGCGTTGACCAACATCGCGGACTTCTCGCTGAACATCTGGAGCGGCTACCAGCCGGCCTTCTCCACCGCGCTCGGCGCCATGCACTCGGGCCTCACCCATCCGGTCGCCAAGCAGGCGGCCATCACGCTTTCCGCGCTGAGCACCACCACGACCATGCAGGCGGCGCCATACATCCCCGCCGCGGGAGTGACCTACCCGACGACCGCTCTCGGCAAGGCACTGCACGACCTGGCGTGGGTCATCAAGAGCAACATCGGCCTGCAGATCGCCTGCCTCGACTACGGCAACTGGGACATGCACACCAACATCGGCAAGCCCGGCGACACCACAGGCTGGATGTACCGCCAGCTAGCCGACGTCGCCGCCTGCCTGGTGGCCTTCGCTCAGGACCTAGGGCCTGCCTTTGCCAAGGTCAACATCGTCACGCTCAGCGAGTTCGGGCGGCGGGCCGCCGAAAACGGTGACGGCGGCGCCGACCACGGCCTCGGCCAAGCCGTACTCGCCCTCGGCGGCGGGATCAACGGCGGCCAGGTGATCGGCAAGTGGCCCACGCTAGCCGCTGGTTCGCTCAACGGCGGAGATCTCGCCGTCACGACGGACTACCGCTCGATCCTCGCGGAGATCTTCTCCAAGCGTTGCGGGCTCACCAGTGCCGGCACCGTTTTCCCCGGGTTCTCCCCCACGGCGGTCGGAATCGCCAAATAGCCTGGCAGCGTGGACCCGCTTTCGATATCTGACCCCGGCAGCTTCTGCGAGCGCTGCGGGCAGGGGCTTGATGCGGGCGATCACGCCGGGTGCGACGCCGCGCTCGAGCTGGAGCCGCCGCGCTACTGCCGACACTGCGCGCGGCGCATGGTCGTGCAAGTGACGCCAGGAGGCTGGAGCGCGGACTGCAGCCGGCACGGAGCTCAGGTAAATGCCGTCAGGCGCTGATGGCACAGCCCTCCGACAGAATTGGCCTGTTTTTGGGGTTTGTGGATAACTGAATAAGGTTTTCCCCAGGGGTCTGAGCTGGTCATTTGTTCTGTTCAGTCGAGTAGTATCGACCGTATGTTCGATTCCGAGTTGTTAGCTGCTGCCGCGCTGTGGCACGACGCCGGGATCAAACTCGCCGCCGCTTTCCGTAGTCAACGTTCCGGTCCGGTCGCTGCTGAAGTCCTCGTTGAGGTGGTCGCCGGGGTACGCCAAGGGGAGCTGGCAACCTGCCTGGCGATCGAACGCACCGACCGCACCGGGGAGTACGCCGCCGACGGTGCCGTCTCCACCGCCGCCTATCTGCGGGGGCTGGCGAACGAGACCGGTAGCTGGGCGTCGATGCGGGTCCGGCTCGGCCGCGCACTGGTCGATCGGCTGCCCGCCACCCGGGCCGCGTGGGAAGCCGGCTCCCTGGGTTTCAGTCATGCCTGGGAGATCGTGCGGGCCACCAAAGACATTGCCGACGCCGACCATGTCGCGGTCCTGGACCGGATCTTCGCCGAATCCACCCCGGCCTTGTCACCGACGGACATGAAGACCCTCGCCGACCGGATCCTGGCCCAGGAAGCCCCTGATCAGACGGGCAAGAAGCATGCCGGCCAGCGGGGTCAGCAGAAGCTGACCCTGTCGGAAACGATGAACGGCATGTGGGATCTGCACGGCCGGTTCGAACCCGAAGCCGGCACCCTCATCAAAAACGTCCTCGATGCGTTCACCCCCCACCAGAGCGCTGGTGAGGTCCTTGCCGACCCGGCTGGTTCGATGAGCTCGGCGCAGCTACGCGCGCAGGCTTTGTTGGAGATGTGCCGGCAGGCGCAACACCACGCCGAAGGCTGCAACAGCCAAGGCGGCGGCCGCAACACCCTGATCGTCGCCATCCCGCTGCACGACCTGCAAACCGCACGTGGGGTTGGGGATGTCGCGGGTGGCGCAACGCTTCCTGCTGCGGCCATGCGACGGTGGGCCTGCGACGTCGGGATCATCCCCATGGTGCTGGCCGCCGACTCACAAATCCTTGACTACGGCCGGATGACCCGCCTCATCTCCCGAGGCCTGCGCAGCTATCTCATCGCCCGCGACGGTGGCTGCATCTTCCCCGGCTGCGACCGGCCACCCGCCTGGACCGAAGGTCATCACCGCATCCACGTCGCCGACGGAGGGCCGACGAATCCCGAGAATCTTGACCTGTTATGCGTTCGGCACCACCACGCGGTTCATGAGGGTGGTTGGACGATCACCATCAGCGACGACCACCAACGAACACCCTGGTTTCACCCACCCAACGCACGACCCAAACTCCAAGGCCAACGAAGACCCCTCATACCCGCCCCACGTCAGAAGACTGACCTGAGGCAACCGTCTGTCAGGCGACGAGACCCAGCCGGCGCAGTTCGACGTTGAGGTCGTGCGGCGAGGTGCTTGCATTCATCGCCTCGTCCAGCGTGATGACCCCATCGCGGATCAGCGTCACCAGGTGCTGGTCGAAGGTCTGCATGCCGTAGTACGCGCCGTCGGCGATGAGGGCGTTGAGGGTGGAGGTCTTATCGGGATCGGCGATCGCGTCGGCAATACGGCCCGTGTTGACCATGATCTCCATGGAGACGCAGCGGCCACCTTCGTCAGCCCGCGGCACGAGCCGCTGGCAGATGACGCCTTTCAGCGCGCCGGCCAGCGAGAGCCGCACCTGCTTCTGCTCGTGGGGCGGGAAGAAGTCGATGATGCGGTTGACCGTCTCCTGCGCGTCGGTGGTGTGCAGCGTCGACATGACGAAGTGGCCGGTCTCAGCCGCGGCGAGCGCTGCCTTGACCGTCTCGGCGTCACGCATCTCGCCGACCAGGATGACGTCGGGGTCCTGCCGCATGGCCGCGCGCAGGGCAGTCGCGAAGTCCTCGGTGTCCACCCGGACCTCACGCTGGTTGACCATCGCCAGCTTGTCGAAATGCAGGACCTCGATGGGGTCCTCGATGGTGACGATGTGCACTTCGCGGGTGGCGTTGATGTGATCCACCATGCCGGCCAGGGTCGTCGTCTTGCCAGAGCCGGTCGGGCCGGTGACCAGCACCAGGCCGCGGGGCTCGAGGGCTAGCGCGCCCAGCACCTCCGGCAGGCCGAGCTCCTCCAGCGCGATGGCGCCGACGCTCACCCGGCGAAAGACCAGCCCGGCAGCGCCCCTGGCACGGAAAGCGTTGACGCGAAAACGTCCGACGCCGCGAACCGAATACGCGAAGTCCGCCTCGTTGGTGCGGTGGAACTCCTGGACGAGGTCGTCGCGAAGCACCTCCCGGACCATGAGTTCGGTGTCGGAGGCGGTCAGGTCACGGGTCTGCAGCTTGCGCAGACGGCCGTCGACCCGCACGCGCGGCGGGGACCCCACCTTGCAGTGGAGGTCAGAGCCGCCGCACTCCACCAGAGCGCGCAGGAAGGGTTCAATGGTGCTCACGTTCGATGTTTCGGCACGACACCCGGGAAACCTTGACTACCCGCTAGGGGGACAGCCGAAGCGGTCAGGTGAGCCGGGCGATCAGATCGCCTTCCTGTACGACGTCGCCCTCGTTGACGGCGAGTTCGGCGAGCAGCCCGCCCTCCTCCGCCAGCACCGGAATCTCCATCTTCATGGATTCCAGGATCACCAGTGTGTCGCCGGCTGCGACGGCGTCTCCTGCGGCAGCGACGACCTTCCAGACGTTGGCCACCATTTCCGCCCGGATCTCTTCGGCCACCCACCGCTCCTCAAGTCGACGTTGAGCGCATCCTGTCACGCCGGCTTCGGCTGTGGCGTTCATCGCCGCTACCAGTCCCGTGTCGTAATCGCCGCTGACAAAGGCCGGGTCGGCCAGCAGCCGCTCGAAGAAAGGCAGATTCACCTTCGGACCCTCCACGACGTAGCCCGCCACCGCTTCGGCCGCGCGGGCCAGCATCGCCCCGCGATCAGGGGCCCATACGCAGAGCTTGGCCAGTAGCGGGTCGTAGTGCGGCGTGACGACGTCGCCGAGGGCGTAACCCGCGTCGACGCGAACCCCATCCCCGGCGGGCTCCGCGTATCGGCTGATGGTCCCGGGACCGGGCAGGAATCGCACCGGATCCTCGGCGTACACCCGCATTTCCAGGGCGTGGCCACGTGGAAGCGGGGGCTCAGCGCCGAAGGTCGGCTCCCGACCGGCGGCTATCAGCAGCTGCTCGTGCACGAGGTCGATACCTGTGACGAGCTCGGTGATCGGGTGTTCCACCTGAAGCCGGGTGTTCATCTCCAGGAAAACGAACTCCGTCCCGCCGGGTGCCACCAGACACTCCACGGTGCCGGCGTTCACGTAGCCCACCGCGGTGCCGGCCCGCACCGCGGCCTCCAGCAGCCGGGTCCGAAGCTGCGGGCTGACACCGGGCGAGGGGGTTTCCTCGGCGATCTTCTGGTGTCGCCGCTGCACCGAGCAGTCGCGCTCGCCGAGCGCGAGCACGCGGCCGTCGTTGAGCCCGAGGATCTGGACCTCGACATGTCGGGCGCCCACCAGGTAGCGCTCGAGCAGGATGTCCGACGACCCGTAGAGCCGCTCCGCCCGGCTCTGGGCACTCGCGAAGACCGAACGCATTGACGCCTCGTCGTGGACGGCGCCCATACCGATCCCGCCGCCGCCGGCGCTGGCCTTGACCATCAGCGGATAGCCGAGCTCACCGGCTGCCGCGAGCGCCGCCTCGATGTCGGTCACCGGCGTCGCAGTGCCGGGCGCGACCGGCACACCCGCCGCTGCCATCACCTGACGGGCGGCGATCTTGTCGGCCATGCTGCGCATTGCTGACGGGGATGGCCCGATCCACACCAGACCGGCGTCCTGCACCGCATCGGCAAAGGCCGCCGACTCCGACAGAAACCCGTAGCAGGGATGCACCGCCTGGGCGCCGGTGCGCTTGGCCGCCTCGATGATCCGCTCGCCGTCCAGGTAGGACTGCCGTGGGTCCGGCCGGGCCGAGGAGCACCGCCTCATCCGCCTCTTTGACGTAAGGGAGATCGGCGTCGGCCTCGCTGTAAACGGCGACCGAGCGCACCTCCAGCCGGCGAAGCGTGGCGATTACGCGCCGGGCGATCTCTCCTCGGCCGGCGACCAGGACCGTCTCAAACACCGTTGGACCATAGCCATAGCCGCCGCTCGCCAAACTCTTGCAGGCCGGCTTCGCACACCGTGTGCACGAGCACGGCGACGCCGATCAGAGCGATGCAGTCACCGATGCTGATCACGTTGCGGAAGGGCAGCCAGGCCGGCGTGGCGACGATGTCGCCGAGCGGCGCGAGGATGGGGTGGCGCAGCACGCCGGAATTGGTGAAATCTCCGTCGGTCACCATCCCGGCCTCCGCGAGCGCCCGCGCTGAAGCCGGCAGGGTGCCGTCGTTCAGCGCGATCACCAGGCCGTTGAGCAGTCCGCCGGCCGGCAATCAGCGGCAGGCCCGGCAGCCGGCGGTTCTGCCAGAGCGCCACGGCGATGAGGCCGTACGAACCGATGTGCAGCGCCACCAGAAGGGCGTGCGGCCACGACTCGAATCACGGACGTGATGGCCACCTGCACCAGCAGCGCGGCCACCACCAGCCACCGACCCTTGATCCGCACCTTGGCCAGGGCTGTCAACCGCCCGCCGGTGAGCGGAACGCTGAGCAGGATCACCAGAGTCACGAAGGCGACGAACATCAGCCGACCGCCCGATCTCGCCGCGGGTAGCCGCCGGAAGCTGCGGCAGCGGGCAGGCCCGGCTCCCCCGGCTGGCCGGAATGCGCCCGAGGCAGCCTGGCGTCATCCGGCGGGTGGACGAGTTCCGCGCCGAGATGCTCGCAGCAGTTCGATCATGTGCGGGCATGCGCTCGGCCGGGCTCGGCCTGCCCAGCAGGTAGCCCTGCAGCCGGTCGCAACCCAGGGCAACCAGCTTGCGGGCCGTGGGCAGATCTTCGACGCCCTCGGCGACCACGCGCAAGCCCAGGTTGTGACCCAGTTCGATGGTGCTGCGCACGATGGTGGCGTTGTTCTGCTCGTCACCGAGTTCGGCGATGAAGCTCTTGTCGATCTTGAGCTCGTGGACGTCGAGACGTTGCAGGTAGGCCAGCGACGAGTAGCCCGTACCGAAGTCGTCGATCGAGAGCTGAACTCCCAGAGCGGCCAGCCGTCGCAGGATCTTGGCGCTGCGCAGCGGGTCGGTCATCAGGCGGCTCTCGGTGACCTCGAGGATCAGCCGGTCGGCGCGCGATTCCGTGGCGCTCCAGCAGCCGGGCCATGGTCTCGGGCAGGCTCAGATCGCCGAGATGGCGGGCGGACAGGTTCACGGCGGCGTCCAGGACGAGGCCCGCTTCCTCCCACGCCACCAGCTGGGCCAGCGCCTGATCCAGGACGCGATGGGTGACCTTCTCGATGAGGCTGGTGCTCTCGGCGAGCGGGATGAAGACGTCGGGCGGCAGATCGCCGAGCTCGGGATGACACCAGCGCACGAGGCACTCCACCGCCCGAACGGTCCCGGTTTCCAGATCCAGCTGCGGCTGGTAGGAGACGGTGACCTGCCGGTCGTCGGGGTCTTCCAGCGCTTGCCGGAGCTCAGATTGCAGCCCGAGCCGGGCGACCGAGTGGGTGTCGCATTCGGGGTCGTAGAGGGCATACGTGCCGCGGGTGATCTTGGCGGTGTAGAGCGCTACGTCCGCGCAGCGGAGCAGTCCTTCGACCGAAGCTTCATGCTCGGGATACATGGCGATGCCGACGCTGCAGTGGACGTCGATACGTACCCCACCCGCCTGGAATGTCTGACGCAGACCCTCGCTGATGCGCTCGGCCAGCCTTTCGGCGTCCACGCGCCCGTCGATGGACCGCGCGAGCACCGCGAACTCATCGCCTCCAAGACGAGCAACCAGGTCGTTGTCGCGCACGCTGGAGGACAGCCTGCTGGCAACCGCCACCAGCAGTTCGTCGCCTATGGCGTGGCCGAGGGTGTCGTTGATCTCCTTGAAATGGTCCAGATCGATCAGAAGTACCGCTACCGGACCGTTGGCCGCACCGATCGCGCGCTCGACCGCCGTCGACATCATGGTGCGGTTGGGAAGACCGGTGAGCCCATCGCGCAGCGCCTCTTGCTCGCGGCGCATTGCCAGGCTCGCGCTTCGATAAAGGGCGGCGACCGGCACCAGCAGAACCGGCAACGACCAGGGGGTCCACGAGACGGTTTCCGCCACGATGGCGCCGAGCGCCAACAGCGGTACGGACGTCGCGAGCTGCCAACGCAGGTCCTGGACCAGCATCGGCATGATGTGGGCCTTGAGCTTGATCGCCACGGCGACGGCGGTGAGCCCGTTATTGATCATCAGGAAGACCAGCCCGGCGAGCAGCGCCGCGCCCAGCGCCGGCACCGGAAACTCACCGGTGGGCATAGTCAGCGGTTGCCCCGTGATGGCGGCATACGCAGCTCGCGCCGCGATGAAGGCAAGGGCGTACTGGCCGACGTTGAAGGGCAGTCGATGCCAGCGTCGCCGTTGGACGACCCCATCGACGATCAGCGCGGCAGTCTGGGCAACCACGACGTAAAACACCGGTGCCAGCAGCAGCAGTGCAAAGCCGAAGGTGCTGGAAACCGTGATCTCGTCGCCGGCCTCCTCACCGCGGGCAACCGGGATCGGCCACAGCTCCCCCGCGATCAAAATGGCTGAGAGCAGGACCACCGTGGTGATGCCGCGGGCTCCGAGGCCGGAGGCCCCGAGGTCGAACGCCTCCTGGGCAACGACGATGATCGGGAAGACCGCTGCCGCCGCGACGATCCACAGGTAGGCAAGCAGGCGCCGACTGTCCTTGCCTTGCACCTTGGTCCCCTAGCTCTGTCGCGTGTGGAGAGGTTTTCGGACGGTTACGCCGAGCGGCTTAGTGGCCAGAAGGGTGGACTTTGCGATCAACGGTCAACCTTGTGACCAAGGGCAACCCTGGTGAACAACGACAAGAAGTCCCGACCGGTGGTGCACCGGCCGGGACTCCCACTCGCCCGTTCAGATGAACTTGCGGCCTGCTCCGACTACCCAAGCGACGGTCGTGATCAACGTCGCGGAGCCCATGGCCCGCGCCATCACGCTCCTCATCCCGTGAAATGTCATGTCACACCTCAGCGGAACTTCACGCCGGCGCCGACGGCGGTCACCAGGGCGGCCACAGTCGCCGATGCCGCCAGCCCGCTGGCAATCCGATTGATGATCCGCACGTCGTCCTCCAAGACTTCCCCGCCGCGCCCCCATGGCCAGCCGATAAATATGTTTCGGCGACCACCGGAATTTCCGTTGCTCCGTTCGTCGCAACTTTTCGTTACGACGTTCGCGAGCCGCGCCAGGCATCTGAGAGACTGTCGGCATGGCAAAGAAGGCACGTCGACGTCGCGCACGAGCAAAGAGCAAGGCCAACCACGGCAAGCGGCCCAACGCCTAGCCGGCTAGCACTGCGAGCGTCTGTTTGACAGCGTGAAGCTCCTTGTCACCGGCGGCGCCGGCTATGTCGGAAGCGTCGTCACGGCCCGATTGCTGGAAGACGGCCACGAGGTCGTCGTCATTGACGACCTCAGCACCGGTCATGCCGACGCCGTTCCTGATTCGGCGCGACTGGTCGTCGCCGACATCGCTGACGACGACGTGGTGCGAGAGATCCTTGGCGGCGGTGTCGAAGCAGTCCTTCATTTCGCCGCAAAGTCGCTGGTGGGCGAGTCCGAGTCGGTCCCCGAGCGCTACTTCGCCAACAACGTCGGCGGCACGCTGGCGCTGCTGGAATCCATGATCGCCTGCGGTGTCGACGGCTTGGTCTTCTCCTCCACCTGCGCGGTTTACGGCGAGCCGGGCGAGCCCGGGCCGGTCAAGGAGACCACTCCCGTTAACCCGGCCAGCGCCTACGGGGCCACCAAGGTTGCTGCCGACCTGATGATTTCGGCGTTCGCCCGGGCCCATGCGCTCGGCGGCGGTCAGCCTGCGCTACTTCAACGTGGCGGGCGCCTATGGACGCTTCGGCGAGCGGCACGCCATCGAGACCCATCTGATCCCGCTGGCGCTTCGGGCGCTCGACGATCCCGACGCCGTCCTCAAGATCATGGGCACGGATTACCCGACCCCGGATGGCACGGCGATCCGCGATTACATCCACGTGCTGGACCTTGCCGACGCGCACATCCGGGCGCTGCATGCCCTCAAGCCGGGCACGCATGAGATCTACAACCTCGGCAGCGGCCTGGGGAGTTCGGTGCGCGAGATCGTCAAAACGATCACCGAGGTCACCGGCAGGGCCCCGGCGTCGGTGGACACCGAGCGCCGGCAGGGAGACCCCCCGCAGCTCTACGCCGCGAATGAAAAGATTCGTCGCGAGCTGTCGTGGTCGCCGCAGCATTCGCTGCGGGACATCATTAACGACGCCTGGGAATTCAGTAAGCGCGGGTAGGACGTCGCTCACTCGGCGCGAAACTCCGAGGTACTCCACTCGACCTGCACGGCCCGCAGCCGGCTGAGTACGGCGATTCGTACGGACTCCGGCGCGCGGTCGCCTCCACAGCGGCGCGCGACCAGCAGCTTCACTTCCTGCTCGACGCCGAACTGGCGCAGGCAGGGCGAGCATTCATCGAGGTGCTGGCGGATCAGAGCCTTGCGCTCCGGGTCGATCTCACCGTCGAGGTAGAGATAGACCTCTTCCAGTACCTCGCGGCAATCAGTCTCGTGTGGACCCCCGCAGCTCACCGTGATCCCTCCGGCGCCGCAGCAGCGGCTGAGTCGGACCCGGCACCCGCGGGAGCAGCTCCCGCAGCCGGAATGAGTCCACGCTCCTGGGCGTAACCCTCGAGCGCGGTGCGCAGTCCGCGACGACCGCGGTGCAGCCGCGACATCACGGTGCCGATCGGCGTGCCCATGATGTCGGCGATCTCCTTGTAGGAGAAACCCTCGACGTCGGCGAGGTAAACGGCCATCCGGAAATCATCCGGCAGCGACTGCAGAGCGTCCTTCACGTCGCTGTCGGGCAGGTGCTCCAGCGCCTCGGTCTCGGCGCTCTTCAGCCCGGCCGGCGTGTGTGACCCAGCCTCGGCAAGCTGCCAGTCTTCGATCTGCTCCGTCGGCGACTGCAGCGGCTGGCGCTGGCGCTTGCGGTAGCTGTTGATGAAGGTGTTGGTCAGGATCCGGTAGAGCCACGCCTTGAGGTTCGTGCCCTCCTGGAACTGGTGGAAGGCGGCGAACGCCTTGACGTAGGTCTCCTGGACCAGGTCTTCGGCGTCAGCCGGATTACGCGTCATCCGCAAGGCGGCGGCATACAGCTGATCGAGGAACGGCAGCGCATCGCGCTCGAAGCGCACACCCCGCTGCTCGGGGGTCTCCTCGACGGGGACCACCTCCCGACCTGCCGGCTCGACATTTTTGCGCTGAATACGCGGTGCCGACCCTACTGCTCCTGGAGCTATTCAGGTGGGAATGGGCGCTCGCCCGGCCGGGCATCGAGGGAATCGGTGCCGTGGGGCGAACCGGCCCCGGTCCGGCCGATCGAGCCTGCCCGCGACCGCGAGCGGGGACGAGACGGGGTGTAGGTCACGTGTTGCGTCAACACGTCGAAGGGCCAAACCGATTCCCGCCGCTTGCGGTCGGCCCGCAAAGGGTTGCGCCGAGAGCGCAACCGGAACGCAATCCGATGGCGACGCCGCGACCGCCATCCCCGTAGCATCGGATTCATGACCGGCGGATACCACCCACCTGTCGAGGAATACCTGGAGACGATCCTCGGGCTCGAGGAAGCCGGGATTCGCCCGATGCGGGCCCGCATCGTCGAGCGGCTCGGCGTCTCGGCTCCCGCCGTCAGTGAGACGGTGCGCCGGCTTGAGCGCGACGGCTACCTGACACTGGACAATGACCGGGCCATCTCGCTTGACGACGGCGGGACGCACTTACGCGACGTCGATCATGCGACGCCACCGCCTTGCCGAGCGGCTCCTCGTCGACGTCCTCAAGGTCCCGTGGTCGCAGGTCCACGAGGAGGCCGGCAGGCTGGAGCACGCCATCAGCCCCTGGTTGGAGGAGCACCTGGTGAAGCTGCTCGGCGACCCGGCCACCTGCCCGCACGGCAACCCGATTCCGGGTTCCGCTAACGCCGCCGATTACGGAGCGCAGCAGGCGCTGTCAGAGCTGCCCGACGGATCAGACGTGGTCGTGCGCCGGATTGACGAGCAGCTCGAGGGCCAGCACATCAGCATGCGGACCCTGGAGACCGAAGCCGTACTGCCCGGCCGAGCGGTCACCATCGTCAGCCGCGGAGCCAACGAGCTGCACTTATCGGTTGATGGGCGCGAGGTCGACCTCGAGCTCGCGATCGCCGAGCGGGTCTTCGCCTCCCTCGCCTGACACGCTGGCCCCGACACCTCCCGCGAGCTAGCGCAACCGGCTCTCGAACCTCTGCTGATCTTGCATGCACCGGGCCACCTCGGGCCGCGCCTCGAGTCGCGCATTCGGGATCGCTTTACCGCAATCCACGCACTTGCCGAACGTTCCCGCGTCCAGCCGCGCCAGCGCCTGCTCGATGAGTAAGCGATCGGCGGCTTGCGCGTCGAGCACGGCACCCTCACGCTCTGCGTCGGAGATGTCGGTTCCCTCGTCGGACTGGCGCTGGCGTTCACGGCTGAGATCGCCGCTGACATGCTCGGCGGCTTCGGCGACGAGCACCGCAGAACTGTGGCCGATTTCGGCGAGCCGGGCTTCGAGCAACTTTCGAGCCTGGAGGACTCTCACGGGCGGAACTCCGATCTGATCTGAGCGTTCAAGCGGGGCCTGCAACCAGTGACTACACCGGCCTACCCCGATACTGGAAGAGTTCGCTCAATCAAGCCTGGAGGTTTTCTGTTGTCCCCGACCACCCCGCAGCTGGCTGAGGCCGCGCCGTGGGCGGCACCTTTCGCACAGCAGCCGGTCACTGGTCGGGTGGCAATGCCCGGATCGAAGTCGGCCACGAACCGGGCGCTGCTGCTGGCCGCGTTGTCGGCGGGCCAAAGCACCCTGACTGCGCCGCTGCAGGCGCGTGACACCCATCTCATGGCGGAAGCGCTGCGCACCCTCGGGGCCGTCATCGAAGAGCAGCCCGGCCAGTGGAAGGTGTCCGGACGCGGCGATCCCTTCCCGATTTCCGGCGCCACCGTCGATTGCGGTAACGCCGGCACGGTGGCGCGCTTCCTGCCGGCGGCTGCCGCGGTGATGGCCCGGGGTGCTGTGACGGTCGACGGCGACGCGCGAATGCGCGAACGGCCACTCGGGCCCCTGCTCGACGCGCTTCGGAGCCTGGGCGCCGGGATCGACCCCGAAGCCAGTCACGTGCCTTTCACCTTGGCCGCCGACGGAAGCCTGCTCGGCGGGACGCTCGAGGTAGACGCCTCGTCCTCCAGCCAGCTCATCTCTGGGCTGCTGCTGGCCGCGCCGCGCTACGAACGGGGCCTCACCGTGTCAGCGGCGGGTGGACGCGTACCGTCCGCGCCGCACTTGGCCATGACCGTCGACATGCTGCGGCAGGCGGGCGCGACGGTCGACGACTCCGCGGACGGACGGTGGACCGTCAACCCGGGGGGCCTGCGACCCACCACGTACGTGATCGAGCCGGACCTCTCCAGCGCGTCAGCGTTCCTCGCGGCTGCAGCGGTGACGGGCGGACGAGTGCGCTTGGCCGGCTGGCCGCGCGCCACGACCCAGCCCGGACGGCTGCTACCCGAGCTGTTCGAAGCATTCGGTTGTTCAGCAGCGGTCACTGATGACGGGGAGCTGGAAATCACCGGCCCGGGCCGGCTGCACGGCGCCGATCTGGACCTCAGCGAATATGGCGAGGTCGTACCCACGCTCACCGCCGTGGCCCTCTTCGCGGACTCTCCCAGCAGGCTGCGCGGCGTCGGGCATCTGCGCGGCCAGGAGACCGACCGGCTGGCGGCTCTGGCGGAGGAATTCGGCCGGTTGGGGGCACGCATCGAGGTGACCGCCGACGGGTTGGCCATCACTCCGGTACCGCTGTCAGCTGGGCTGTCCTCCGGCGCAGGCTCGGTCGTACTGGATCCGCGTGCCGACCACCGTCTCGCCATGGCATACGCCGTAGCCGGGCTCCTGGTCGAAGGCGTTCGGGTCGCCGACATCGCGACTACCGGCAAGACCGTCCCCGACTTCCCTGCCCGGTGGGCCGAGTTGCTCGCCGGCACCGGCTGAGGGCGGCGGGCAACCACAGGGATGGCTCGCTCCCTCGATGAGGACGACGTTCCGATCCGGTCCGGGGGTCCTAACCGGCGCCGGACCCGTCAACGGCCCGAGCACGCCGACGCCATCGAAGGGCTGGTCACGACCGTCGATCGGGGCCGCTCGACCTGCCGTCTCGAGGGGTCGGGGATCTCCGTCGTCGCCGTCCGCGGGGCTGACGTTCGACGGACCGCAGTGGTGGTCGGCGACCGGGTTCGCCTGGTCGGCGATGTCTCGGGGCGCAAGGACACCCTGGCGCGCATCATCTCCGTCGCCGACCGAATCAGCGTGCTGCGGCGAACACCGGACGACACCGACCCCTACGAGCGTCCCGTGGTGGCGAACGCCGACCAGCTCATCGTCGTCGTGGCCCTGACGTCGCCCCCGGCCCGGCCCCGGATGATCGACCGTTGCCTCGTCGCCGCCTACGACGGTGGCTTGACCCCGGTGCTCTGCCTGACCAAGCACGACCTGGCCGGCAAGCTCGCTCCCGACGATGCGGATGCGGGGGCACTGGCCACGCTGACCGCCGCGTACGAACCGCTCGGGGTCCCGGTGATCACCGCGGGTGTCGACGACAGCCTTGATCCGATCACCGCCGCCCTGGCCGGGCGGATCAGCGTGCTCTTCGGCCACAGCGGAGTAGGCAAGTCGACCCTCGTCAACCGCCTCGTGCCGAACGCCGACCGGGCGACCGGGGTGGTCAGCGACGTGGGCAAGGGCCGTCACACCAGCTCGTCCGTCGTCGCGCTCGAGCTGCCTGGAGGCGGCTGGGTGGTCGACACGCCCGGCGTCAGGTCGTTCGGTCTGGGTCTGGTGTCCTCCGCCCGGGTCCTGTCGGCCTTCGAAGACCTGGCCGCGGTGACGGAGAACTGCCCTCGCGGTTGCAGCCATCTGCCCGACGCACCGGACTGCATGCTCGACGTGTACGCCGCCACGGGAGCTCCGCAGGCCGCTCGGGTGGATTCGCTGCGCAGGCTGCTGCTCGCCCGCGAAGCCGCCGACGACTAAGCGCCGGCCGCGATCGTCTCGGCGACCTCAGCCTTGCGCGCCTCGATCGCTGCGCGTTCGGCGTCGAGCCCCTCAGCAATGTCCTCGTCCGCCTTCATCAGCGCACCGAGGTCGACACCCGCCATGTCCAGCACCCCCATGTCGGCATAGGCCTTCTGGACCTTGTCGCCCCACAGGCCGATGTCTTTGACGATGGGAACGATGCGGGTGAAGAGCAGAGAGCGAAACATTTGCTGGAAGGCTGATTGATCGGCAAATTCCAGGCACTCCTCCACCGGGTATCCGAGCGTTTCCCAGACCTCGCGCTGACGCAGCCGGTCGCGCATCAGGTAGCAGGCCTCGACCACGAACTCTTCGCGCTCCTCGCGCTCTTTGGTGGTCAGCTCCTTGTAGGCATCCTTGAGCGCCATCCGACCGAACGCGACGTGACGCGCCTCGTCCTGCATGACGTAGCTGAGGATCTGCTTGGGCAGCGGCCGGGTTGTGGTGTCGCGCAGCAGGCCGAAAGCCGCCAGGGCGAGCCCTTCGATCAGCACCTGCATCCCGAGGTAGGGCATGTCCCAGCGGCTGTCGCTCAGCGTCGAGGCAAGCAGCTGCTGGAGGTGGGGATTGATCGGGTAGACGAGTTGGACCTTCTCCTGCAGGAACCGGGCGTAGGTCTCGGCGTGGCGGGCCTCATCCATCGTCTGGGTGCTCGCATAGAACTTCGCGTCGAGGTCGGGGACTCCTTCGACGATGCGCGCGGAGCAGATCATCGCGCCCTGCTCGCCGTGCAGGAACTGGCTGAATTGCCAGGACACCAGATGCTGTCGCAGCTCGGCCTTGTTGGCATCGCTCAATTTCTCCCAGGTGGGCGAGCCATAGATCGGGAAGGACTCGTCGCCAAGCCCCAGCACGTTCGAGGGGTCGACCTCGAGTGACCAGTCGATGCGCGTGGCGGCGTCCCACTGCTTGTCCTTGCCCTTCTGGTAGAGCGCCAGAAGGCGGGCGCGGCCTTCGTCGTACTCCCATGAAAAGCGCGCATTGCCGGCCATCGGAACGTCCCACGTGTCACGTGAGACGGGAGTGACGTACAGGTCATGCGTGGTCATGCGCGCTCCTCGGGTCAGGGCTTGAGTCGTCAGGTTGGGGTGTCGGGTGGATCTCGGGCGGCAGCAGCCGCTCGACCAGGGTGGCGAGGTCATCAGCCGTGCGTTCGATCGGCGCCAGGGGCAGCACGAGATGCGAGACGGTCAGGCGGATCACCGAATCGGCAACCAGCCGGACGTCACGCGTCGTGAGATCCGGCCAGTGGTCGGTGAGGTAGCCGGTGAGCAGCTTGCCCGCCGCTTCCAGCAACGGGTCGGCCCGGGTGGTGAACCAAGGAAGCAGCTCAGAAGGGCCGCGGGCGCTGGAAAGGATGGCCTTCAGCAATGGGTCGTCGGCGCCGGTCTCGAGCGTGTGCAGCACCGCGGCCCGGGTGCCGGCCACCGGATCGTCAGGGAAGGCCTCCAGCACCGTGGCCAGTTCCTCCATGTAGCTCGCGGTCTCAAACGCCGAGAGCGCCGCGGCGAGGCCGTACTTGTTGCCGAACTCCTTGTAAACGGTCTGCCGGCTGACTCCAGCCCGGCTGGCGATCTCGGCCAGCGGCATCCGCTCCCAATCGCCGGCCACGACAACGTCCTTCGCTGTCGCTAGTAGGACCTCGCGGGCAGTCGGCACCCTGCAAGGGTGACACCTACGCGAGTTTTGTCAACCGTCCTATTGACAGAAATGAGTCAAGAGTCAGCTGAGCAGCGTCTTCACTGTCACGGGACGAAGCCCGCGCGCCGAGAGGCCATCGAGAATGGCCGGTAGCGCCTGCACGGTGCCTTCGTGGCCAAGGTGCATCGAAACGATGCTGCCGCGTTGGACACCTGCGAGGGTGCGGGAAATGACCAGCGCGGCGCCGGGATCGAGGTAGTCGGAGGGATCGACGTCGAAGGCGACCACGGTGCGGTAGCCGACTCGACCGGCCGCGGCCAGCACCAGCGGCGTGGCGCGGTTCATCTGCGACGGCCGGGCGTACAGCCCATTCGTGCCCGATACCTGCTGCAGCACGTCGCGGGCTTTCGCGAACTCCTCTTCCACGGCTGGCTCGGGCAGTGCGCCGAGGTCAGGGTGGGTGTAGGTGTGATTGGCCAGCTCGTGGCCGCCCGCGAGGATCCGCTTGCCCAGCGCCTCGTTCGCTGCCAGCCAGCTGCCGACCGCAAAGACGGTGATCGCCGCAGACTTCGCTTCAGCGGCCTGCAGCAGCGCCAGCGCCAGCGACGGGTCACCGCTACCGTGAAACGTGAGCGCGACCTGGGGCTTCGTGCGCGAACCGTAGACAATCTCGACGGCGGGCGCCTGTGGGTCAGCGGGACTAGGGCTGGCGGCGGGGCTGGTCGCAATAGGGGCAGCCGGCGGGGTAGGGCCGGGGGTCACGGGCGTGGAGTCGGCGGGAGTCGGCAGGGTGCTTCTGCCCGCCGCATGACCCTTGGCCGTGGAGGCGACACCGCAGCCCGCCACCGCGAGCACTGCCAGCAGGGTGCGCCTGCTCGGCCCGGTGCGGCGCCACCCGTCATTCGCGCTCAATCGATCCCCCTCTCCCTTATGCGAGTGTGAGTTTCGTCCGCAGCCGGTCCAAGGCGCTCATCGCCCCACCGATGCCTCGTAGTCTCGCGCCTGTGCCTGCCACCACCCAGCCCGACACGACGCAGCCGACCGAAGCCGGCGTCTACGCCGCAGATCTGAGCCTCGCGCTCGAGCTCGCCGATGCCTCGGACCTGCTGACTCTCAGCCGTTTTCAGGCACTCGACCTGAGGGTGGAGACCAAGCCTGACACGACGCCCGTCAGCGATGCCGACCTGGCCACCGAGGCGCTCATCCGCGCACGGCTCTCCAAAGACCGTCCGACCGACGTCGTGCTGGGCGAGGAGCAGGGAACCGGAGACGGGGCAACGTCGAGCAACCGGCGCTGGATCCTCGACCCGATCGACGGGACCAAGAACTTCATTCGCGGCGTGCCGGTCTGGGCGACGCTGATTGCCCTGGAAGTCGACGGTGACATCAAAGTGGGCGTCGTGAGTGCGCCTGCGTTGCACCGGCGGTGGTGGGCGAGCCGCGGCGACGGAGCCTTCGCCGATGGGCGCCGCATCTCGGTCAGCGCGGTATCGACCGTCGAGGACTCCTCGTTCGGATATTCGTCGTTGACCGGGTGGCAGGAGCAGGGTCGGCTCGAGGGCTTCCTGGACCTGGCCTGCTCGGCCTGGCGTAACCGCGGCTTCGGCGACTTCTGGTCCCATTGCATGGTGGCCGAAGGCGCCGTCGACTTCAGCGCCGAGCCGGAGGTGTCGCTGTGGGACATCGCGCCGTTGAAGGTGATCGTCGAAGAAGCCGGCGGGACCTTCACCGACCTTTCGGGCGACGGCAGCCCCGACCACGGAAGCATCGCCTGCAGCAACACGCTCCTGCACGCCGAGCTCCTGCGGCGGCTGGCCCCGCGATGACATCTGCGTGATGGACTCACCTGCGTGATCGGCTTCGCGCACCGGGGCGCGCCGGCGAAAGGGGTTCGGGAGAACTCGCTGGAAGCGTTCAGCCAGGCGCTGGACAACGGGGCGCGGGCGCTGGAGTCCGATGTCTGGCTCACCTCAGACCCGGTGCCGGTGTTGGTACACGACGGGGTGCTTCGATCCGGCTGGCGACGGCGACCCATCAGCGCGCTGGCCGCGGCTGCGCTGCCGAGTTGGTTGCCATCGTTGGACGCGTTCTATGACCGCACCGGTGGTGATTTCGAGCTGAGCCTGGACGTGAAAGATCCGGCGGCCGGGCCACCCGTCATGGAGCTCGCGGCACGCCGGGGAGTCGCAGGCCGGCTCTGGCTGTGCACGTCGGCTTCCCAGGTGCGCAGCTGGCGCTCAGCAGCCGGGCCGGCACATCTGGTCGTCTCCACCACGTTGCGCGGTCGCGATCAGGAGGGCAAGCCGGCCGAATCGCGTATCGAAGAAGCCGCCGAGGCGGGCGCCGACGCACTCAACCTGCGCGCCCCCGAATGGTCGACGGATCGGGTGCGTCGGTGCCACGAAAGGCAGATGCTTGCCTTCGCCTGGGACGTCCAACAGCCGGCGGCGCTGGCCCGCATGCGTGACTTCGGCTGCGATGGCGTCTATTCCGACTCGGTCACGTTGCTCACCTCCGCGTAGCGGGCTTTCTGCCGGCAGCCCGCTCAGCCGCCGGCGGAGGCGAGTGCCAGGGGCAAGACCTCAGCTGCCCCGGCCTCGCGGAGCAGGCGGGCCGCCCAGGTGGCGGTCCAGCCCGAATCCCACAGGTCATCGACCAGCAGCACCACCCGGTCGGCTATCGCTTGCGCCGCCGAGGAGGGCACCTCGAGTGCTCCCACCACATTGGCGAGCTTGTGGGCGTTGTTGTGCAGCTCCTGCTGGCGGCGCCGGTCCTGACTGCGTACCAGCGCGCCGGCATCTACCAGTCGCCCAACGGCGGCGACCTGAGCGGCCAACGATGACACCAAGAGGTGGTGATGCACTGAGGGCAGGGCCACGACCACCTCGGGACGCCTTTCCCACGGCCAGTCGCGAAGGGTGGTCACGATCCCCGCAAGCAGATCCTGCGGCAATGCCTGGTCGACGGCCAGGGCAGCGGACAGCCGGGTCCCCCAGCCAAGGTCTGACAGCCGGGCCAGCGCTCGTCCCTCGCTAGCCCCGGAACCCTCGGCGATCCGCCCGCTGAGGGCAACTCCCGTCGCTTTCATCCCTGTCGGCCAGGTCTTCTTCACACCGAGGGCGACGCCGGTACGCGAGAGCGCTTCGGCACCCTCGGATACGGCTGACAGCTGGAGCACGCGAAGCGGGTGCCCCAGGCAGCGAGAGCAACGACCGCAGTCCTGCGCCTCGGGATCATCCAGCTGCTCGCGAAGGAATCGCAGGAGGCAGCCCGGAGTGCGCACGTATTCGCGCATCGCCGCTTCCTCCCGATCTCGCGCAGCCCGAAGGCCCTCGTAGCGCTCGACGTCATAGCTCCACGGCTGCCCGGTCGCGATCCACCCCCCGCTCACCCTGCGGACCGCTCCGTCGACATCAAGCACCTTGAGCACCATCTCCAGCCGGGTGCGCCGCAGATCAACCAGCGGCTCGAGCGCGGCCGTCGATCGGGGAACGTCGTCGAGCTGCTCCAGCAGCCGTCTGACCAACCCCTCCTCGGGCATGGATACCGAGGCGAAATAGGACCAGACGGCGTGATCAGCCGGGGTCGGCAGCAGGAAGACCTCGGCCCGCTCGGTGGCTCGGCCGGCACGACCCACCTGCTGGTAGTAGGCAATGGGGCTGGACGGACTGCCCAGATGAACCACGAATGCCAGATCAGGCTTGTCATAGCCCATCCCCAGGGCACTGGTGGCGACGACGGCCTTCAGCTCGTCAGCAGCCAGCTCAGCCTCGATCCGTCGCCGCTCGGCATCCTCCGTACGCCCGGTGTACGCCGCGACCGCGTGACCCCGGCTCGCCAGGAACGCCGCGGTGTCCTGCGCCGCAGCCACGGTCAGCGTGTAAATAATCCCCGATCCCGGTGCCTCCCGAAGCAGCGCATCAAGCCAGGCAAGCCGCTCCGGGTCGCCGGCAAGCTCCACCACGTCGAGGGCAAGGGACTCGCGATCAAGTGAGCCGCGCAGCACCAGCGGCTCCCCCAGAACCGCCGCGACATCTCGCGTCACCCGCTCATTGGCCGTCGCCGTGGTCGCCAGGACAGCCACACCGGCCGGCAGCCTTTCAAGGACCTCGTGGACCCGCCGGTAATCGGGCCGGAAATCATGACCCCAATCCGAGATGCAATGTGCCTCGTCGACCACGAGCAGCCCGCAGCGGCTCGCCACGTGAGGCAGCACCGTCTCCCGAAATCCGGGGCTGTTGAGCCGTTCCGGGCTGATCAGCAGCACATCGACCTCGCCCGCGCCGACCGCAGCTTCGATCCGGCTCCACTCGTCCAGATTCGCGGAGTTGATCGTCTCCGCGCGGATCCCTGCCTTTGCAGCTGCCTCGAGCTGGTTACGCATGAGAGCCAGCAACGGGCTGACGATGAGCGTGACGCCGGCGCCGCGGGCTCGTAGCAGCGACGTGGCCGTGAAATAGACCGCGCTCTTACCCCAGCCGGTGCGCTGCACGACCAGCACCCGCGCACCCTGCAGCAGCGCCTCGATCGCCCTCCACTGATCCTCGCGGAGGACAGCCGACTCGCCCGCCAGCCGAGCCAGCACCGCCTGGGCACTCGCACGGTCGGCGTCGGCATGCGTCTGAACGGGGGTCATGGACCCATCCTGGTCGCCGGGTCCGACAGAACCCACACCCTTCGACTCTTAGAGCAACGCCAGCCCGAGTCCCACGGCCGCTGCGGCCATGCCACCCGCCACGCTCAGTCCCACGTTCGCAATGGCGGCGGTGCGCTTGCCATCAGCCGAGAGCCGGACGGTGTCGTACGCCCAGGTCGAAAACGTCGTGTACCCGCCGCAGAGTCCGGTGGCGGCGAACGCCAGCACGTATGGCCCGAGTCCGTGGGACGCCACACCGGTGAGGAAGCCGAGCAGCAGCGAGCCGGTGACGTTTATCAGCAGGATTCCGAGCGGGAATTCCAGCGGCCTGCCACGCTTCGCCCGCCCGTGCTGCACCGATTGGTCGACGACGTAGCGGGCCATCGCACCGAGCGCCGTGCCGAGGGCGACCAGTAGCCACCAGACCGGGCTCATGAGGCAGCCCGGCGCCGAGCCGCGACGGCCTGTTCAACAATGGCTGCCCCGAGCACCGCAGCCGCCAAACCCGCGACAAGGCTGGCCGCCAGATACCCGAACGCAATACCGATGCAGCCGCGCGCGAGCAGTTGGTTCACGCCGACCATGAAGGTCGACCAGGTCGTGAAACCGCCGCAGAAGCCGGTGACTAACAGCGCCCGCAGCCGCGCCCGGCCCGGCGGAATCAACGGTGTGAACGCCAGCAATCCGCCGATGAGCAAGGCGCCGGTCACGTTGATGATGAAGACCGCCCACGGGAAATGGCCGGGCTGTACGACAAGCCCCTCCTGGATCCCGGCGCGGGCCAATCCGCCGGCGGCCCCTCCAACTGCTACCGCTGCCAGAACTCCGAATTGGAGCCGGTCGCGAAGACGCCCGGCGGCGGGCAGCGGCTCCTGGAAGACGGGTTCGCCCCCTGGCGCGTCGAACTCGCCGTCCAATGCGCGACTACCTCCTGCAATGGCCTATCCGGCGGCTACGTTGCCCGACGGTATCGAGCTACCGGTGGAAGCCAACTCTCGACTGGCCGCGCTGGCTCTGGCGCGTCGCACCGTCACCGGGTAGCCGTTGACCACCGCGTTACCCGACGGCACGTCGACCAGCCTGCCGGGAGCGAGCACGTTGGTGTTGACACCGACGTGCTCCTGGCCGACGCCGGTCTGGGCGCCAGGGACCGTGTGCCCCCACCCGTGCGGCAAAGACACAACCCCCGTCATCATCTCGTCGCTGACTTCGACCTCCACGTCGAGCGTTCCTGATTCGCTGGTGACCGTGACAAGGTCGCCGTCACTCACATCGGCGACCTGCGCGTCCTGCGGGTTCATCAGCAACGTGCAACGGTTGGAGCCGCCGACCAGCGTCGGCATCTGATGCATCCACGAATTGTTGGACCGCAGATGCCGCCGGCTGGTCATCACGAGCGTGTCGGAGGGGCGGTCCAGCCGCTCGAGCAAGCGCGGGATGTCACCCACGATGTAGGCGGGCGCCAGTTCGAGCTTTCCGGAGGGGGTCTTCAACATCTCGCGGACCCTCGGGACCATCCCGCCGAAATCCAGCCCGTCCGGGTTGTCCTTGAACGTCTGAAGATTGACGCCATCGGGGTTCGCTCCGTACCTGTCACCGAAGGGTCCGGTACGCAGCGAAAGATCCAGCATCCGTTCCGGACCGCCGGCATCGTAATGGGACATGACCTCAGCCGGGTCCAGCCCGGTGGCTGCGACGAGCATCGAGAACCAACCGTCATCGAGGGCCTTGACGTCGACCTCGGAGGCTTTTTGACCGCTGATGATGGCGGCCAGGCGAATCAGGACTTCCCACTCGCCCGGACGCCCGTCGGTCGGCGGCAGGATTGCCTCTGACCACTTGCCGGCGCTGCGTACCGCCAGAGCCCAGAGCAGGTCGTCGAAGTGCGGCTGCTCCAGCGGGCTCAGACCGGGCAGGATGACGTGCGCATGGCGGGTCGTCTCATTGATCCAGTTGTCGATGCTGATCATCGCGTCCAGCATCGGCAGCGCCGCGGCCAGCCGGCCGGCTCCCGGAGCGCTCAGGGCGGGATTGCCGGCGACCGTAATGAGGGCCTTGAGCTGACCCTCCCCCGGGGTGTCGATCTCCTCGGCCAGGCAGGAGACCGGCACCTGTCCCAGTACCTCGGGCGCGCCTCGGACCCTGCTGCGCCACCGACCGAATTCGACGTCGGTGCCGCTCCCGGGTGTACCGGGGGCCTTCGGAAGGGGCAGTGAGGCGACGGTCCAATTGACGGGGGTGGGAAACATCAGGCCCCCCTCCACGTCGAAGCTGCCCGTGAGGATGTTGACGACGTCGATCAGCCAGCTGGAAAGCGTGCCGAACTCCTGGTTGCACAGCCCGATCCGGCCATAGAAGACGCCGTGCTCGGCCGCGGCCATGTCGCGCGCCAGCTCGCGGATGCGAGCAGCAGAGACCTGGCAGGTCGCGGCGACGCGCTCGGGTGTGAAGGGCGCCGACACCTCGCGCAGCGTCTCCACCCCGACCAGGATGTCGGCGAGCTCTCCGAGATCGACCAAGCCTTCGGCGAACAGCACCTGCACGACCGCCAGCAGCAGCGCCGCGTCAGTGCCGGGCGTGATCGGGATCCATTCGGTCGCGTGCCGGACGGTGCCGGTGCGCCGCGGGTCGATGACGATGACCTTGCCGCCATCGGCCTTCATCCGGTCCAGCTCGGCAAGCACGTTTGCGCAGGCCATCAGCGAGCCCTGCGAAGCCTGTGGGTTAGCCCCCATCAACACCATCAGATCGCTGCGCTGGACGTCGGGCACCGGGATTGCCCACATGTCTCCGTACATCAGCGCGCTCGAGACGTTCTTGGGCCACTGGTCGACGGTGCCGGCGGAATAGATGCTCGCGATTCCGGACATGCCGATGAGCACCCCGACGTAGCGGCCGATCGAGAAGGTGTGGGCCGCCGGATTGCCGACGTAGGCCGTCACGGCCTTCATGCCGTGCTCTGCTACGACGCCATGAATGAGCCGCTCACAGGTCTCGAAGGCCTCCTCCCAGCTCACCTCGCGAAAGCCGTCTCCCTCGCGTACGACGGGCCCTCGAAGACGGGTGGGATCGGAATGCAAGGTGCCGAGCGTCGTGCCCTTGGGGCAGATGTGACCGTGGCTGAAGACGTCTTCCTTGTGCGGCCTGATTTTTGTGACCTCATCGCCCTTGACCGTGACCTCGAGACCACACATCGCCTCGCAGAGCGGGCAGGTGCGCAGGTGGGTGGTCTCCGGACTGGCGTTGTCAGCAACGCCGTGAGTCGGTAGCGAAAGCTCAACCGCTGTCATACCCGCTCCTTGCCTCCGAGAGTGAGACAAATGGTGTCCCACGCCACATCCGTCCAGGCACCGTAACGCCGACGGGCTAGATCCGCGCGCGAAGGCTCTCTTCACCCGGAGGTCCGTCCGGTGGACTGCCGCCGGTGAGATGGGTCATGACGAAGTACGTCGTGAGCCCCTGCCAGAGCGAATAGCGACGCAGCATCGCGTGGCCGACCCCGACCACCTCTACGCGTGAGATGTCCACGCCCGCCCGACGCGCCCGCACCGCGAAATTCAGCGAGCCGCGGGGATCCACCCACCGATCGCGCGTGCCGTGGGCGATCAGCACCGGAACTTGGCGAAGCTGGTCGACCGGCTCGTCCCCCGGCAGCCAGGGCGCGAGCGCCACGATCGCCCGCACCGAAGGATGGCCGCCGGCGGCAAGTGCGACCCTGCCGCCGAGCGAATGCCCGACCAGATAGACCCTGGCCCCGGGATGCTCGCGAGCGATTTCGCCCAGCGCCCAGACCGCGTCGTCCACCTGAGAGCCGCCGGCGTTCCAGCCACGGTCGCGGTAATGAAGCGTCCACACCGCCAGCCCGGACGAGGATCCGGCTTCATGCAGCGCTCGGGCGAACGGCGTCATGCGCACCGCGCTGAGCTGCCGCCGGGTCGCGGGGCGCGTGCTGCGCGCCTTGCCCCCGTGCAGCACCAGGGCGACCGCGACCGTGGGTACGTCGGAGGCAAGCACTCGGACAGAAGGCCCAGCAGGCTGCTGGCTCACGCGCTCATCCACTCCCGGGCTCCACACCTGACATTCGCCGCCCACCCGCCAGCGGTTCGGTGAGAGGTGACTTGACCCAAGCTAATGCTCCTTGGCCCACACTCGTGCAAACTGGGCGGCCAGCACCCTGACGTTTGGAGCCGCGCCTCATGCCCGTCACCGTTTCCAATGCCTCCGATACGACGGAAGCCCCGCAGATCAGCGTGACACCCGACACCGTGCCCAGCACGCTGGAGACCGAAGACCTGGTGATCGGCACCGGCCGAGAGGCGACGACGTCACACACCGTCGAGGTGCACTACGCCGGGGTGCACGTGCACAACGGCCAGGAATTCGACTCCTCCTGGAGCCGCGGCGGCCGGCCTACCAGCTTTCCGTTGAGCGGCGTGATTCCCGGCTTCCGCGACGGGATCGCCGGCATGAAGGAAGGCGGGCGGCGCGTACTCATCGTGCCGCCGGACATGGGGTACGGCAGCCGCGGCGCCCCTCCCGCTGTGGGCCCGAATGAACACCTGATCTTCGTGGTCGACCTGGTGCGCATCTCCTTGTAGCACCGGCTCCTGGTAGCACCAGCGGTATTCAGCTTCCGACCGGCGCTGCCGATCTTGTCTTCGTGAGAGTCGGGGCGGCGTCCGGCCGGCGACTCACGTCCCGCTTCTCGCGAAACGCGGCGGTGTTGTTGTTGGGCCTGGGCATTGCCGCATCGGCCTGTGTTCCCATCACGCCGACAACCAAGCCCGCTGTCGCGCCGAGCCACACACCGGCGCTCACCGGAACCTCCTCCGTGACAGGCCTGGACAGCTCTGGCACCGCGATCCCTTCCACCAGCTATCCGATTCCAAGCCACGCCGTCTTCATGTCGCCTGCGGGCAAGGACGGCAATGCCGGGACCTTGTCGGCGCCGGTGCACACCCTGGCTCGCGCCTATGCCCTCGTGCCCGCCGGGGGGACGATCGTGGCTCGGGCCGGCACCTATCGCGATGGCAACCTGGTCGCCACAAAAGCCTTTACGTTGCAGGCATATCCGCACGAGCAGCCCTGGTTCGACGGCACCGACGTGGTCAGCGCATGGACGTCAGACGGACTCGGCCACTGGTATGTGCCGTGGAGCACCCCCAACTTCTGCCAGAACGCCGCCTTTCCCTCCGGCGGCTACTACAGCCAAACCTGGCCCTGGCAAGGCACCCCAGCGACCGCGGGCCCGTGCATTCACCCCGACATGGCCGATGACCCCGCGAACCCGGCGGCGGCGGACCCGCAGATGACGTTCCGGGACAACCGGGCCCTTACCGAGGTGACCTCACTGGCGCGGCTGACCCCCACGTCGTTCTGGTACGACTTCGCGCACCGCCGGGTCTACATCGGCGCCTCCCCCGCGGGGCACACGGTCGAAATCACGAAGCGGGCCAACGCGATCGTCACCAAAAACCTCACGTCAGGCACGCGTTTTCTGGGCATCGGATTCCGCCGCTACGCCTCCAACGAGAAGAACGAAGGGTCCACGACCCACGGCGCCCTTACGGTGGTGGGCAGCCCGAACGTGCTGCTGGAAAATGACGTCTTCACGCTGAATGCGGGCACCGCCCTGAATTTCCTGAACGGCGCCAAGAACGTCATGATCAGACACGACGTCTTCGCCCGTAACGGCTTCAACGGCGTTGACGCCAACGGCACCGAAAGCAACGACAACTTCACCATCACCAGCAGCGTCTTCGACCACAACAACACCGAGCTCTTCGGCCTGGGATGCCTGGCGTCATGCACGGCCGCCGGTTCGAAGATTGCCCACATGGACGACTTCACAATCTCGAACAACGTCTTTCGCGCCGGACAGGGAGTCGCCAACGGATTCTGGTGCGATTTGCATTGCACGCGGGGGACAATCACCGGCAATCTGGTCTCCGGCAACGGCAACATCGGGCTGCTCTACGAGGTGTCGGACACGGGTCTGATCGCCGACAACCTGGTCGTCGGCAATGGCTTCTATATGGCAAGCCGGCAGCCGAACGGCGCCAACGGCGATGACAGCGACCGGGGCGCCGGAATCCGGGTAGCCGCCTCCAATACCCAGATCATCAACAACACGCTCGCCGGCAACTCATCGGCACTCGTCATCTATGACGACGCGCGGAGCCCCGGTGGCGCGTGTCCGGGGTGCACCTCTCACGACGTCGGTCCCGACACCAAGAACGTCACCGTGCTCAACAACGTCATCTCCGGTCCGGTAACGACCGACCCGAATCCTTACTCGAGCTGGATCGTCGGCACCTTCCGGCGCGACTTCTTTCCCGGCGTCGCCGGCACCGGCCCGGACACCTTCTACAGCCGGTTCGACTTCGACTCCTATTACCGACCGAACGGTGCGCCCGCCAAGCTTTTCTGGTGGGACAACGACGCCTCCGACCGCAACAGCCTGACGACCATGGTCAACGCGATCGGTTCGCTCACTACCGCCCGGGCGGCAAAAAACATCGAGAGATCCGGGCAGGACATCACGTCGGGACCAGACCCTTTCTTCGTCAACGCCGGCGGCGGTAATTATTGCCTCACCACCACCAGTGCGGCCACCGGGAGCGGGACCGGGGTCTCGACGACGGTGGCCAAGATCCTTGGTGTCACCGCGGGCCGACCCATCAGCCGCGGGGCCCTCGGTTGGTTGGGTCAACGCTGCACCGGCAACTGAACTACCGGCACGTGAAGCCCGGCCGGGAAGAATCGGCTGCTTCGCAGCGCTAGGAAATTAGTGACCTCTCCAGCTGCACTCCTCGCCTCGAACACCATCGCTGCCCTGCACGCCAATCACGATGAGTTGGCTGCCCTCGTACCGAACCTGTCCGACGCCCAGCTGAACGGGCCTTCGGGGGCGTCTGAATGGACTGTCGCGCAGGTGCTGTCACATCTTGGCAGCGGCGCCGAGATCTCCCTGGCGGGCTACCAGACCTTCCTGTCGGGGGCACCGGAGCCGGAGGCGGATTTCAACCAGACGGTCTGGGACCGCTGGAATGCGCTCAGCCCGCAGGAACAGGCCGACGGTTTCGTCGAGCACAACGCGAAGTTGGTCACCGCTCTCGACGCGCTCACCCCCGAGCAACGAGCCACGCTGGAGATCAAGCCTGCATTCCTGCCTTTCCCGCTGCCGATCGGGACCCTTCTCGGCATGCGGCTCAACGAGGCGGCCCAGCACGAGTGGGACGTCCGGGTCGCGATCGACCCGGCGGCTGGGCTGAGCGAGCAGTCGACGGCCGTGCTCAGCGAACACCTCTCCGGCGGCTTGAGCTTCCTGCTCGGCTTCACCGGGAAGGCGGAAGCGCTTGCTCACCCGGCGGTCGTGGACATCGCGGGCACCGGACTGGCCATCGTCATCGGCGATCAGGTCAGTCTCGCCCCCACCGGATCGGAGGCCACAGCCACTTTCCGCGGACCTTTGGAGGCGGTGATCCGGCTCATCGGCGGGCGCTTGACGCCGAAGTACACGCCGGCAACCGTGACGGTGACAGGCAATGTCTCGTTGGACGACCTCCGCCGGGTCTTTCCGGGCTTCTAGCGGTACCCGCCCGACGCTGCGGGCTATGCGGTGAACGCCTCGAGGTAACGGTCCAGCGCCCGGGCATCGGTGCCGTCGTGACGAAAGCCGATGAACCGGTCGGGCCGCACCGCCAGAATCGTCAACCCCTCGACTCCGAGTCGATCGGCCACCGATTCCTCGATCCGCCCTACCGGTAACCCGTCGGACCGGGTGCTCAACCCGATGACGGAATCGATCAGCGCAGACGTCGCGTAGGCATTGTGGAGACTGCCCGTCAGGTCAAGTACGTCTTGGGCCGTAGCGGCTTTCCCGCCGAGCACCAGCACGGTGTGACGCGAGCGGTGCGTCAGCTCGTGCAGGGCGCTCGGCTCGCCGGCCGCGTCATGGATGGGGATCGTGCTCGGCAGCAGGGTCCCCGGGGAAAGCGCCTCGTTCCGCTCGCCTGACACCAAAGGAGAATCTGCGTACGAACGGTCGAGCTCGGCAGCCGCGGCGGCCTCGTGATGAGCCACCGACGTATCGGCCAGTGTCTGGGTCATCTCCTCATCGCGCGCGGCTCGTTGGCCTTGGTCAGTCATTGCCTGGTTGCCCTCGAACGCATCTCCCGTAGCGACGACCCGCAGCGCGACCGGCCGTCGTTCGGCCTCGTAGCTGTCGAGCAAGGCCGCCCCTTCCACGCCTTGGCACGCCAGCGCCAGCTTCCAGCCCAGGTTGAACGCGTCCTGCACTCCCGTATTCATCCCATGACCTTCGGACGGTGAGCACGCATGAGCGGCGTCTCCCGCGAGCAGCACACGACCTGACTTGAATCTCGCCGCGACGCGCGAATGGCAACGAAATCGGTTCGCGTTTTCCACACCGGCGAACGAAGCGTCAGGTGCGTATCGCCGGATGGTCGCGGTGGCCTCTGCGACGAGGTCACTCGCGTCCGAGGTCGGGCGAACGTAGACCCGCCACCGACGCCCCGGCAGCGGGGTAAGGATCACCGCAGGAACGTCGAAGTGGGCGTAAATGAGGTCCAGGTCCTCATGCCAGCCTTCAAGGCTCGCGTCAAACACTGCCCACGGAGTCTCGAGGTCAGCCCCCGGATACTCGATGCCCATCAGTTCGCGGGTGGTGCTGTGCAACCCGTCGCAGCCGACGATCCAGGAGGTCACCACCTCGCGCCGGCGCCCCTCGTGCTCGAGCGTCGCCACGACCCCGTCCGACTGGGGCGCGATCCCGACCAGCCGGGTAGAGCGGGTGACCGCCCCGCCAAGATCTTCCAGATACCGGGTGAGCACCGATTCGGTCACGTCCTCGGACAGCCCGAGATCGAACCCGTAGCGGCTGTCCGCGAGCGAGAGATCCAGCCGTCCCAGGGTTTGGCCGTCGGAACGCAAGCGTGCGCCGCGCACCTTTACGCCCGCTTCCAGCAGCCGGTCAGCTAGTCCAAGAGCTTCAAAGACTTCGATGGTGCGGGCATGGATGACCGTGGCCCGGTCCCAACCGAGCGGCGCGTCGTGCGCGTCGACCAACAGACAGTCGACGTCACGCCGGGTCAGCTCCGCCGCCAGCAACAGGCCCGTCGGTCCAGCACCGACCACGACGACGGATGGGTGGGAAGCGCGTGGGGCCGTCACGCCGGAACTGTAACCACGCCATGATGGGCACCATGAGCAGTTCCCCCTTGGACCCACCCACCTCCAGCGGTAGCGCACTCGTGCTGGCCGGCGGCGGGGTCGCGGGAATCGCCTGGGAGCTCGGAGTCCTGCAGGGCCTTGCCGATGGCGACCCGGCCTTGGCCGAGCGCGTCCTGTCCGCCGACCTCGTCGTGGGCACTTCGGCCGGGTCCACGGTCGCAGCGCAGATCACCAGCGGTGTGACCCTCGATGAGCTGTACTCGGCACAGCTGCGCCCGACGACTACAGAGCTCGAAGTCGACCTCGACCTGCCGAAGCTCTTCGCGGAGTTCGGGGCAGCCATACAAGGCGCCGCCGGACCAGCAGACAACGCACGCCGCATTGCAGCGATCGCCCTTGCCGCATCGACGGTGGAGCCGGCCGTCCGCCGCGCGGCGATCGACGCGAGGCTGCCGATCAAGCAATGGCCGAGCCGGCGCGTTCTTGTGACCGCGATCGACACCGAGTCCGGCGAGCTCACGGTGTTCACCCGAGACTCCGCGGTCAGCCTGACCGATGCCGTCGCCGCCAGCAGCGCCGTCCCCGGAGTCTGGCCACCCGTCGCCATCGGGGGCCGTCGCTACATCGACGGGGGCGTGCGCTCCATGGCTAACGCCGATCTGGCCGCGGGGGCTGATCGGGTGTTGATCATCCTGCCAATGCTGGAAGGCGCCCCTCAGCCGTGGGGCAGCCTCGACGCAGAAATCTCCGCCCTGACCCCCGCCTCCGTGCATGTGATCTGGGCCGACCAGCCCTCCGTTGAAGCATTCGGAGCCAACCCGCTGTCTCCGGCTACTCGCGGGCCGTCGGCTCGCGCCGGTCGCGCGGTCGGCGCCGCCCACGCTGCTGCTGTGGCCGCGTTCTGGAAGTGACATCGCTCCTGGCGCCCCGCGAGATGCCCAGATTGTCGTAAAACGACCCTCAACGTGAACGTCCACGGCTAGCGTGCCACCGTGGCCGCATTCGTCCGCGGTAAGCCCGCCCATTGCCGACACGGCAGCTTTGGACGGCTTGGACAGCTAGGACGCCGGGTGGCCACCGTCCTCGTCGTCGGCATGCTGGGCGCGCTCGGTTTGTCGTCCTGCACCGTGCCGAAGCGGGCGCCCATTCGAGTCGAATTCTGGGGCGATTCCCTCGGTTATCAGGCCGCCCCCTACATCAACTACTTCGTCGACGCTACGGGGAGGGCAGTCAGCCGAACGCGCGTCTTTCCGGGTACTTCGCTGTGCGATGACCTCTCGGATATCCGACACGAGCTGGACCCCGCCAACCACACCGGCTTCCACCCGCAGGCCGTGGTGCTGGAGTTCAGCGGGGTTGCGCTGTATCCCTGCATGCTGGACGCGCACGGAGCGCCACTCGCGGGCCAGGCGATCATCAACAAGTACATCGCTGATACGGCCACGGCGATTGCGACCACGACCCGAGCGCACGTACCGATCTATTTCGTCAGCCCTCCGATCTACCGGGAGGACGCCGCCAAGTACGTCGACACCACACCGCTGGGGAACCTGTACGCGTCACTGCCCGCCCGCTACCCCGGCGGCCTGGTCCGCTACATCGATGCGGCGGCCGCGGTGGAATTGCATGGCCACTACACCGACACGCTGCCCTGCCTGTACTTCGAACATTGCACGGGACGCTGGCCCGACGGAACGAAGACGGTCGTCGTCCGCGAAGCCGACGGTCGTCACTTCTGCCCGGCAAAGGAGATCCTCTTCGACTGCCCGGTGCCCTCACCTGGAGCGATGCGGTACGCCGCGGCGATCACGAGCCCGGTCCTGCACGACTTCGGCATCAAATAGTTCACCTCGAAGGACCACCAAATTCTTCCGCGGAAGAATTGCTGCAGTCCGGCGGACGTGCCTCCCGAGCTGAGATGATTCTCAACATCGTCGATTTCCCCGAGCGCTGGGGATGAGCACTCGCCGGGAAACCGGGAAGGCAGGCAGGTCTGATGGCGCACTCGTTCACAGTTCCTGGACGGCAAGCCACTGCGCGTGACCAGGCGCGCACGCTGTTTGCGCAGACGATGGGCTACGTGGCGATGGCGGCCGCGTTGTTCGCGCTCGGCGCCTACCTCGGACGCAACCTGCGCGGGGGCGTTGGAATCGTCGCGTTCATCGCCGCCTTCGGGTGCCTCATCGGAATGCGCGCTGCGAGCCGTCGATCCCAGCAGCTGACCGTGGGGCTGCTCGCCCTTGTTGGCCTGCTGCTCGGAGTCGCTATCGCACCCACCCTTGCCTACTACGCCAGTGCCGACCCGCAAGCCCTGTGGCAGGCAGGCGGCGCCACCGCCCTCTTCATCGGCGGTCTGGGCTCGGTCGGCTACGCCACCCGACGCGATCTCACGGCGCTGGCCCGGGTGGCGTTCTGGGCACTGCTGGCGCTGATCGTCTTCGGCATCGTGCTGATCTTCGTCAACATCCCCAACGGCTACGTGATCTACTCCGTGATCGGCCTCGTCGTCTTCGCGGCCTACACGGTCATCGATTTCCAACGACTGCGCCGATCGACAGACGCCAGCGCCGCACCCGTGATCGCCGCGTCAATCTTTCTCGACATCCTGAACGTCTTCCTGTTCTTCCTGAATCTGTTCGGCCGCAGCGACTGACGGCGCAAGACGAGATCGGCAGCCGCTTCAGCGACTGGCCCATCCACCTGGCGACGCGCAGCGACTTCGCTCTCAGCGCACGCGCCCCGGTTTCCCTCAACGAAGAAATCGCCCAGAAACGAGAAGATCAAAGTGGAGTTGCCGGCGCGCAGCAGCCGCCAGGCGGCATGTCGCTCCCGCAGCGCATCGATGGCTTCGTATCGCACGGCGCGAGCATAAAGACGGCCTACGACAATTTGAGCGGACGATGGCTCGCCGGAGTGGCGCACCTGCCCGCGGCCGGGCGCGCCGGCCTCATCTCGCCGGTGCTACCGAACGCGCGGGCCCATATGCACAGGTCAGGGCTGAGGTGGCCAGACTTGACCCGAAGATAATCCGGTCAAATATCAGGCTGGGATATGATGTTTACATTCTATTTATCAGGCTGTAGTCTGATACTTGACCAATAGATGACAGAGTAGAGGCTGATATGACGGCGGAGCAGGCGGTACGGGCACGGCGGGCGCTGGACCGGCGCCTCGGTGTGTTGCCGCCGGTTGCTGCGCTGCAACCGCCGCGCGTCGGTTGGGTGCGCGCGATCCGGGACGCCCTCGGGATGAGCCTCGCCGACCTCGGGCACCGGATGGGCATCACCGCCCAAAGCGTCGCCGCTTTGGAGGCCGCCGAACGCCACGGTGGCATCAAACTTGACTCGCTACGCCGCGCAGCAGACGCACTCGACTGCGACCTGGCCTATGTCCTGCTCCCTCGCGGCAGCCTGGATGAGACGGTGCGACGGGCCGCGATCGCCGTCGTGGAGCGCGAGGCCCGTGCCGTGCAGCAAACAATGCACCTGGAAGATCAGGACACCGTCCTGGACGACGCGGCGCTCGGGGAGGCAGCCGAGGCGGTAATCCGTTCCGGCCGGACCTGGAAATGACCCCGCCGGAGGGCCTCACCGAGCAGCCGTCCGGCGCAACCCCGCTGTCGGAGGAAGACCTCGAAGGCCTCATCCCGACATGGGTGACGACCCGCTCCGACCTGAACACCGTCGAAGCCGAAAACATCCTCCGGGCCCGGGTCTGGGCAACGTCGGCCAGAAGGTTCCGCAAACCGCAGGCGCTGCTGCACCTGGACCGGCTCACCGCTCTGCACGAGCGCATGTTCGGAGACGTGTGGCGCTGGGCCGGCGACCTGCGGCGCCGCCAAACGAACATCGGGATCGCCGCCCACGAAATCGCGACCGCAACCCACGGCCTGTGCCTCGACGTCCAAGCACAGATCGCCGACCAAACTGCTTCGGCTTGGCCCGTGGATGAGATCGCGGTCCGGTTCCATCACCGGCTCGTCAGCATTCACCTATTCCCGAACGGCAATGGCCGCCACGCGCGGCAGGCCAGCGACCTGCTGTTGCGCATCCTCAGCGCCGACCCGTTGACGTGGGGCGCCGCCGATCTCACCACCGACACCGACACCCGCACGACCTACCTCAACGCGCTCCGCGAAGCCGACCACAAGGGCGACTACCGGTCACTGCTCGACTTCGCCCACTCCTGACCCTGGCGGCTCAGCCATCCACCGGGGCTGACCGTCACAGGGTCTGGTCGATCACGCGGTTGACGTCCGCCCGGAACCTTTCCGGGTCGATCGCGGAGAGCCAGGCGAACCGCTCGTTGACGGCTGCATGAGGCAAAGCAAAAGGCCCTCCCCGGCGAACCGGAAAGGGCCTCTGACCTGCATTTCTTTGTAGCGGGGGCAGGATTTGAACCTGCGACCTCTGGGTTATGAGCCCAGCGAGCTACCGAGCTGCTCCACCCCGCGTCGGTAATGCCACGTTACCCAGACGTCACATCGAAGGTCAAACGAGTGACGCCCGTCAACGGGGCATCGACCCTGCTATGGAGGCGGGGTGACGGTGGGACTGGGGGTCGCGGAAGCCGAAGCCGACGGCTTTGGTGAAGCGGAAGCGCTCGGGCTGGCCGACGCCTTGCCTGATGGACTGGCCGT
This sequence comes from uncultured Actinomycetota bacterium, assembly GCA_963737695.1. Classification (GTDB taxonomy): domain Bacteria; phylum Actinomycetota; class Actinomycetes; order Frankiales; family Frankiaceae; genus DATAZK01. The sequence continues at coordinate 485,395 of CAVTTQ010000004.1, read as the reverse complement.
GGGGGTTGCCTTCGGCTTGGTCGCGGCTGCCAGCTTGCTCAGCGCCGTCTGCAACTGCTGCTGATACATGCCGTAAGCGGTGTAATCGCCTGCGCCGTAGGCCTTTTGGGCGTTGTTGAATGCCGTCTGAGCCTGATCCGCGAGCTGCTGCACCTGCGGGGTGACGACCGTGCCACCCGTGGTGGAGCCCGGCGTGGTCGTGGGGGTCGTGTCTCCCCCACTGGGTGTGGCCGAATCAGCGGCGCCAGGGCCGAACAGATTGGTCAGCGCGCCCGAGAATGTGCGGGCGAAACCTATTCGATCGCCGTAGGCGACGGCGACGTCCTGCAAGGTGGGATAGCCCTGATCACCCGTTGCTTGAACGTAATAGGGCTGAACGTAGATCAGCCCGTCGGCCACCGGGAGCGTGAGCAGATTCCCGCTGATCGTCGTACTTCCCGCCTGTCTCAACAGGCTCAGGGCAGACGACACCACTGAATTCGATTCAATCGTGCTCTTGGCCTGCACCGGGCCATTGATGGTGACACCTTGCGGAAGCTCCAGAATACGAATCTTTCCGTAATCGCCAGGATCGCTGGAGACGTACATGAAAGCCGCCAGCTTGGGAGCTCGCTGCGAGTTGAGCGGACTCGTCAGATTGAAATTCGGCGACGTCTGCTGCGGGAATTGCGCGTACTGGTAAAAAGGCGGCTGCTGGGTCCCGGCGTTACCCGGCTCGTCCGGGACCGACCAGAAGTCTTCCTCGGTGTAGAAGCCGATCGGGTCGGTCACGTGGTACTGACCGATCAGGTCGCGCTGAACCTTGAAAAGGTCCTCGGGATAACGGAAGTGGGCCTCGAGGTCCTTGGGAATCGAGGTCTGGACAGTCCCGGGGAAGGCCTTCATCCAGGTCTTCAGGACCGGGTCACTCTTGTCGAATGCGTACAGCTTCACGGCGCCCGTGTAGGCATCCACCGTCGCTTTGACCGAGTTGCGGATGTAATTGATCTGGCTGTTCGACTGGGCCGAGCGATTGCCGCCGGTATTGGCGTCACTCGCGACATCGCCGAAGCTCTCGCGTTCGGAATAGGGATAGCCGCTCGACGTGGTGTAGCCGTCAAGAATCCATTCAATGCGACCGTCAATGACCGCTGGATAAGGATCGCCGTCGATCGTTAGCCAAGGCGCGACCTTCTGCACCCGACTGCGTGGATTGCGGATGTAAAGAATGCGCGAATCTTTGGTGATGGCATTTGACAGCAGGAGGTTCTTGTCGCCGAATTTGAGGCCGAAAAGGATCTTGTCGAACGTCGAGCCGATCGACACGCCCCCGGTGCCGTCGTAACGGTTGGTCTGCTGATCGCTGCCGTTGACGGAGTTGCTCCCGCTCGGGCCATCGATCTCCGCCTGCTTGGTGTCGACCACCGAATAGTTCGGTGACTGCTCTCCGAAGTAGATCCGGTCCTGGGAGATCTTCAGCGGCCCCTGCTGTGGAAGGTTCTTCTCGCTGAAGATCGGCCGCCCGGTCTGGTCGACGGTATTGGCCGGCGCGGCCACGAAACCCTTGCCGTGCGTGTAGTTCAGGTGCAGGTTGATCCAGTTGCGCTGGTCTGCTGACAGGCCGGACTGATCAAGCTCTCGGACCGAGACCACGTAGTCCTGCGTCTTGCCGTTGATGGTGTAGCGATCGATGTCCAGGGTCGGCGGGAAGCCGTAATAGGACCGGATCTGCTGCAGCTGCTCGTAGGTCTTGGAAAGCACGACCGGGTCAAGGAGGCGGGTATTGGGAATGGTCCCCTTGTCCGCACCTACCTGCGCCGCCGTGACATTTTGGCTGGCCGGATAAGCGGAGATCTTGACGTTGTTGATGCCGTAGGCGTTACGTGTCGCGGTGATGTTGCGCTTGATGTAGGGCGTCTCCTTGACCGCCTCGTTCGGGCGGACCGAGAAGTACTGGATCAGGGTGGGATAGAGCCCGCCGATGACCAAGGCGCTGATCACCAGGATCCCGAACGCCAGCGCCGGCAGGATCCAGCCGCGCTGGCGGATGTTGTAGATGAAAAGCACCGCGCACAGCAGGCTGATGAACAGCAGGATGGTCTTGGCCGGGAGCACCGCATGCACATCGGTGTAGGAAGCCCCCGTCACCTTTCCCCGGGGGCTGAACGCCAGCCCGAAGCGGTCGAGGTAGTAGGCGACCGCCTTCAGCAGCACGAAGAGCCCGAGCAGCACCGAGAGGTGAACCTTCGCGGATGGGATGACCTTTTCCACCCGGTCCTGGGTCTGCAGGCGGATGCCACCGAACAGGTAATGCGTGAGCGCCGCGATCACCAGGCAGACCACGACCACCGTGAACGCAAATCCCAGCAGGAAGCGCTGGAACGGGTACGTGAACATGAAATAGCTGACGTCGCGGTGAAACTGCGGATCCTTGATGCCGAAGCTCTGGCCGTTTTTCCAAAGCAGGTACGTGCGCCACCGGCCCGAAGCCGACAATCCGGCGAGTAGTCCGGCAATCAACGAAATGACGAGCAGCAGCCAGCGGTGGAAGGGTTCCAGCACGACGCGGTAGCGCTCGAGGTTTTGCTGCTCGAGTGAGAGCGGGCGCACCGGCGGACGGAGCCGGTAAGCGATCACGATCGTCGCGCCGACTGCGAGGCCCATGATCAGGCCGAAGATGACGAACAAGACCGCCCGGGTGCTCAGTACGGTCCCGAAGACCTTGCTGAAGTGCACCGAGCGAAACCACAGAACGTCCGTGTAGACGTTCACGAAGACGGCACCGACGATGATCAACACCACGATGGTGACGATGATCGGTAGCAGGAAACGGGGTCGCCGCCTCAGCAACGGGCTTCGAACCGCCACTAGTGCGCCTCCTGGGAGTGCCGGCTGCGGCCCGGTTGGCCGACGCGCGAGCTGGGGCTACTGGCCTGTCGGGGCCGCTTGAGGTGTGCCGTACCGGCACAAGGTAGCCGAGCTAACTGGATGAGCAGCTCGGCTGCCTCGTGTCGCCGCCCCGAATCCCGTCCAGCGCCTTCACAGCCTGGCTCAGGCTCGTGACCCGTACCAACTGCAAGCCGGCCGGAATCGCCTGGCTGGCCTCCGCGCAATTCGCGGTGGGGACCAGGAAGATCTTGGCGCCGGATTTGCGCGCCCCAACGAGCTTCTGCTGTATTCCGCCGATCGGATCGACCGTGCCATCGGGCTCGATCTCGCCGGTGCCGGCGATCGTCTTGCCGCCCGTCAGGTTGGCCGGTTCGAGCCGGTCGATGATGCCGAGGGCAAACATCAGCCCGGCGCTCGGACCGCCGACTCCCTTCAGCCCGATCTTGACGGTGAAGGGACGCTTGTCGTTGGGGGTCACGCCGATGACTGACTTGGTGGGATCGTCGCTCGCGGCAGCGGTCTTCAGGGTGACCTGCTCGCTCTTACCAGCTCGCTGGAAGCCGACGGTGACGTCAGTGCCGGGCTTGAGCTTGCGCACGTCCGTTCGCAGGTCAACGGAGTCACCGAGGTGCTGGCCGTTGACGGACTGCAGGACATCCCCGACCTGCAGCTTGCCCTCGGCGGGGTAGCCCTTGCCGATCGCAGCAACGGTGATGGCGGCGGGAATGTCCAGGAAATGCAAGGCCGCCGTGGTCGCGTCCTCCTGGGAGGCGACCATGTCGGCCTGGCCCTGCTTCTGCTGCTCGTTCTGGCTGCTGCCGGAAGGATTGATGAGGTCTTCAGGCACAACGGCGTTGTGGGAGGACAACCAGTACCCGACGGTGGAGAACAGGGTGAGGGTCGGCTGCTCCGACACCGTTGTCAGGAGCAGCTGGCCGTTCACCGGGTAGGTCTTGCGGTCACCGCTGACGGTGATGAGCTCACTACCGTCGGACCGGCCGAGGGTGTTGGTCGTCGGGCCAGGCTGCAGCGCGACGAACGGCACCGGCAGGACGACCCCGACCACGGCGAGGGCGACGATGAGAATTGACGTCACCAGCAGCGTTGTCGTCCGGCGCGTCACAGCATCGGAGTCTAGGCAGGATCAGCGGGTGCTCTCTGTGAGCCCGCTGGGAACTTCATGGACGAACTACCGGGCGAAGTAGCCCAACGACCGCTCGGCGTCCGCATCCTGCCGGGTCGAGGGGATGACCTCGGCGGGCGGGAGCAGGGCGGGCAACGAGGGGTCTGACCCTTCGAAGTCCGGGATGAAGTCCTGGTCCGTCAGCTCGGGCTCGGCCGGCTCGAACTCGGCGACCTCAGATGCGACGGCCTCGAGCTCGGCAGCTTCAGCGGCTTCGGCGACCGGCTCCTCGAGCGGAAGCTCGGAGAGGTCACCCACCCGAAGCTCGGCGATCTCGGCCGAAATCTCGGCGGCATCAGCCGCCGGCAGCTTCACCCCGGGCAGCTCGACCCGGTAGTAAGCCTTGAACTCCAGCGGTACCGGAGTGAGCTCGAACACCGAGGACTCGGTGATGCCGAGGTCGTTGCGAAGATGCTCGACGACGCGCACGGCCTCCTCAAGGCTCGACACCCGCCGAAACTCCTCGCCGACGCCGCCCTCAGCTGCGGAGAAGACCACGTGCTCCATGACGCTCCAACCCGTTGCACCAGTACCAGCAGATCCGCTAAATCAGTCGGCACACAGGCTCGGGGGTCTTGAGCAACTCGGCGGGAATTTGTTCAGCAGGCAGCGACCCATTCGGCGGTGCCATCCACAAACATCTGATGCTTCCAAATCGGCACCTCGTGCTTGAGCCGGTCGATCAGCAGCCGACTCGCAGCGAACGCCTCCCCGCGGTGAACCGCCGAAACAGCGACGATGACCGCCAGGTCTCCGATGGCGAGCTTTCCTACCCGATGGACAGCCGCGACGGCTACGACTGGGATTTGCGCCGCCACCTCGCGAGCTACAGCCTCGAGCCGGCCCAGCGCCGAGGGATGCGCCGAGTACTCGAGCTGTTCGACGCTTCTGCCACCGTCATCATTGCGTACGGCGCCCACGAACAAGGTGGTTCCACCGGCGCTCGGATCGGCGACGGCGGCCAGGCATTCGTCCGCTGAGAGTGGCGCGTCACGGATGTCGAGCAGGAATCGGACGGGTGTCACTACGACCACCTGCAAGACGCTATGCCAGCCGGGTGCGCTCAGGGCGTAGCGGTCAGGGCTCTCGCATTCGGCCAACGCACAGTCTGGCGGGCTACCGTGAGCTCATGAGCGGGCAGTTTCCCTTTGGATTCGGTCCCGGATCGGACGACTCGGGTGAGGGCTCCGGCGGGGCCGGTGGTTCAGGCGGATCCAGCGGTCCAGGCGGTGCTCGTGGCTCCAGGCGGGCTTCGGTGGTATCGGCGGCCTGGGCGGTTTCGGGGAAGGCATGCCCTTCTTCAAAGAGCTCGAGAAGCTGTTGTCCTGGCAGGGCGGCCCCATCAACTGGGACCTGGCCCGCCAGATGGCCGTTCAAGGCGCCGCGAGCGAGAGCCGGCCGCCGGACAAGCAGCAGCAAGAGGCGGTACGCGAGTCCGGGCGCCTCGCCGACCACTGGCTCGATGACGCAACGACGCTGCCCGGCCTGAGCGGCACCGCCGAAGAGCTGGCCAGCTGGAGCCGCACGGAGTGGGTCGAACGGACCCTTCCGGTCTGGCAGACGATCTGTGACCCGGTGGCCGCCAAGGTCGTCGACGCGATGGGATCCGGCGTCACCGGAGGCCTGGCGAGCCTGGGAGATATGGGCGGCAAGCTCGAGCTGCCGCCCGGTTTGGAGCTCCCTCCGGGGATGGAAGGGCTCGATCTCAGTCGGCGATGCTCGGCGATCTGACCGGGCCGCTCACCGGCATGCTCCGCCAGATCGGCGGCGTCATCTTCGGTGCCCAGGTGGGATCTGCCCTGGCCGCGCTGGCCAGCGAGGTTGTCGGCGCGACCGATGTCGGCCTCCCGCTCGGCCCGCCCGCGCTCTTGCCGCACAACGTGGAGCTGCTTGCAGCCGGACTCGAGCTCCCGACCGACCAGGTGCAGCTGTACGTCGCCGCCCGCGAGCTTGCCCATCAGCGTCTTTTTGCCCACGTGCCCTGGTTGCGCAGCCACCTGCTGGGCGCCGTGGAGGAATACGCCCGCGGGATCACGGTCGACCCGGAGGCGATCGGGCGCGCCGTTTCACAGATCGACCCCACGCAACTCGATCCGAGCTCCCTCGACCCGGAACGGCTCGCAGAGATGCTCGGCGCAGACGCTTTCGCCGCTCCCCAGTCACCCGAGCAGAAGGCAGCGCTGGCCCGTTTGGAGACGGCGCTGGCCTTGGTCGAGGGCTGGGTCGACGAGGTGACCATGGCAGCAGTGGCGGGTCGTTTGCCGGCGGCGGCGGCCCTGCAGGAGGCGACCCGGCGCCGACGCGCGTCGGGCGGGCCGGCAGAGCAGACGTTCGCCGCGCTGGTAGGCCTTGAGCTACGGCCCCGTCGGCTGCGCGACGCGGCGGCACTCTGGGCTGCGCTACGCGATCAGCGCGGGATCGAAGGTCGCGACGCGATCTGGTCACACCCCGACCTGCTGCCGAGCTCGGAAGATCTCGATGACCCTGCTGGGTTCGTCTCCGGTCCCAGTGACTCGATGGATCCGCTGGCCGAAATCGCGAAGCTGGCAGGACAGGCCCCCGAAGAGCGATCGGCCGACAACCGGATCGCCGACCTCAAGAAGAAGGCCGCTGACGAGGCGGGCCAGACCGATGAGGACCCCAAAGGCCCCCCTCCCAGCAACGATTAGCGGCCTGCTCGGCCAAAAATCTTTATCCACAGCCGTGACTGCTGGTCACGGACGTTTAGCGCTGACTGTCCACAGGCGATCCAGCACCTGATCCACAGCCGATGGCCATATTCCCCAACCCTGTCCACAGGGTTATCCACAGGCTGTGCGCAACGACTGTTGACCGCTGACCTGCGCATCTCCTAGCGTGACCCACAGGCCTCGGCCGTGCGCTGGATCCGGAAGGGGAAGCCGGATCCCGTCACGGCCGAGGCCTGACTAGTCCCGACGTGTTGTTGCGCCGGGTTCTGCGATTGTTAGTCCCGCGGTGACCCTGCGTTATGGGAGTATCCAGGCATGTCCAAAGCAGCCTGGATCGAGGAAGTCCGCCGCATCGAGAAGCCATGGGGCCACGAAGAGTGGTTCGCCCTGGTGCCAGGGCTCTTTTGCGGCAAAGCACTTCACATCCGGGCCGGACACTCGCTTTCACTGCAGTACCACGAGGTCAAAGAAGAGACCGTCTCGGTCCAGAGCGGTCGGCTGCTCTTCGAGATCGGCCCGACCGAAGACGCGCTCGAGGCCTTCGACCTGCTCCCGGGTGAATCCATCCATCTCGTGCCCGGTACCCGCCACCGCATGACCGCGGTCGAGGACACCGTCGTCCTCGAGGCGTCCACCACTCAGCTCGATGACGTCGTGCGCCTCGAGGACCGCTACGGCCGGGCAGGTCTGCCGGGCTAGCGCCCATTGCTAGCGTCCGTTACTAGCGCCCATTGCTAGCGTCCATTAAAGAGCGGGCGGCGGCGCTCACCCTGCGCCTTCAACCCTTCGAGCATGTCCTGCGTCGCCATCGTGACCGGCTGGGCAAGCGCCTCCCACTCCAGAGCCTCCTGATACGAACGCGGACCGTGCCGCAGCGCCGACTTGGTCAGCCGCATGGCGATCGGCGCCATGGCAGCCATCTTCTCGGCGATCGCAAGGACGTCCGGCAGGAAGGTCTCGGCCGGCAGCACGTCGTTAACCAGTCCGATCTCCGCCGCCTCGGGCGCCCCGTAGAGCTTGCCCGTGTAGAGCATCTCCCGAGCCCGCGGCACCCCGACGGCCTCCGGGAGCAGATACGAGGCCGCCATCCCCGGGTGCAGCCCCAGGGCGGCGAACGGGGCGCCGAACCGTGCCGACGGCGCGGCGTAGCGCAGGTCACAGGCAAGAGCAAGGCAGAGACCGGCGCCGATGGCCGGCCCGTTGACAGCGGCGACGACAGGAATCTCGAGGTCGCGGATCGCCAGCCAGGTCTTGTAGAACGCGAGCATCTTGTTGCGGAGCTCGTTGACGTCAGGGCCGCCTGATTCGATCCATGACAGGTCACCGCCGGCGCAGAAGGCGCTCCCCTCTCCGGTGACAACCACGACGCGCACGCCCCGATCCAGCGCCACCTCTGCGACCGCGCTCTTCCAGGCGGCTGTCAACTCCTCGGTCATCGCGTTGCGGCGCTCTGGAAGCGCCAGGGTGAGAACCACAACCCCCGGCGACGGGCGCTCGACCCGAAGGGGGGCTGCGGTACCGCTCGCGGACGCGAAATCAGAGGTCATGGGGCAGCTCCGGTCTGATGGAAACGGTTCGGGACGCACTTCATGCTTTCAGCACCTTCAGTTCCAGGCGGGCACCGGCCGATACCTGGTGAGGCGGTAATGCCCCCGTACTCCGTATGGCGGAACAACATGCTGCCTGAAAGCACCCGAATGGCCCTGCGGCAGGTAGCGCTGACGCGACGACGCACCTGATGAGCAGCGCCCTTTTGGAGGCAACCAAATGTCGTCCGAGCCGACAGACATGCAAATGCCCACCGCAAAAGCGGCGGGAGGCGCCTCCGACCTTCGTATCTCCCACCGGTCCAGGCGTCCTCGGCGGCGCGTCATCGCCGCCGTCACCACGCTGGCCATGACGGCTGTGACACTCGGCGCCGCCGCCAGTTCTGCCTCTGCCCAGGGCAGCTCCAAGTCCAATGCCAAGACTCCCTCTGGGGCGGTCGTCGTCTTCGGCTGCGCCGACCCAGCCGGAGCTGTCCGGGCCGCCGGCGGAAGCGTCACCGCCGATCTGTCGCTGATCCACGGCGTCGCTGCCACGCTTCCTGTCGGCGCTCAGCTGGCCGGCTGCACTGTGGTGGCCAACCACGCTCTGCAGGTGGCGGGCACAGTCGCCGGTAATCCGTCTTCAGGCCCGGCTGAGACCGCCCGCCAGACACTCGGCCTGACGAGCAGCTCCCCCGACGGCGACGGCGTCACGGTCGCCGTTGTCGACACCGGGGTCGACCCGTCCCCCGATCTGGCTCACCGCGTCATTCACGTTGACGTGACCGGAACCAGTCACAACAGCAATGCTGACGACTACGGCCACGGCACCTTCGTGGCAGGTCTGATCGCCGGCGACGGGGCAGCATCCGGGGGTGCCTACCAGGGCGCCGCACCCGACGCCAAGCTGCTGGATGTCCGCGTCGCGAAGGATGACGGCTCGACCTCGCTCATCAGCGTGCTGCGCGGCCTGCAGGTCGTGGCCGCGGAACAAAGGTCGCTCAATATCCGAGTGCTCAACCTCTCGCTCTCCTCGGGTAGCCCGATTCCCTTCCAGCTCGACCCGTTGAGCCAGGCGCTGGAAGGCCTCTGGTCGCGGGGCATCGTGGTCGTCGTCCCCGCCGGCAACGACGGCCCGGCCGCAGGCACCATCAGCTCCCCCGGATCGGACCCGGTGCTGCTCACAGTCGGCGCCCTGGACGAATCAGGCACCTCAGACCACTCCGATGACGTAGTGGCGGATTACAGTGCCCGCGGTCCGGCGCCTCAGGGGGTCGCCAAGCCTGACCTGGTCGCGCCCGGCAATCACCTGATCTCGCTGCGGGCCCCCGGCTCGGTCATCGACGCGGCAAACCCGGGCAGCCGGATCGCCACCAACTACTTCCGCGGCAGCGGAACCTCGATGTCGACGGCGATTACCAGCGGAGTAGTCGCGGATCTGCTCGCCGCCAGGCCCAAGCTCAAGCCGGACCAGGTCAAGGCCATCGTCACGGCAAGTGCCTACCAGGCGAGCGGCCTGACTGACCCAACGGGAGCCGGAGCCGGTGGCCTCGACGCCGCCGCCGCCTTTACCGCGCCGACGCCCACGGTGGTCCCGGTCGTCACCACCTCCCTCGACTGGCCGACCGGTCAGGACGCCATCTTCGACCACTTCAGTGCCGCGCTGCTGAACGGTGACCGGGCCGGCTCCTTCTTCTGGTGGCAGAAGCTTTCACCGGCGGCGCGCTCCTGGATCGCGCGCTCGTGGAGCGCGCTCACCCCGACTGCCCGCTCGTGGATGGCCGAGGCGTGGGCCGGCCGATCCTGGAGCGGCGCCGACGGTACGGCCGACGAGTGGCTCGCCCGCTCCTGGATTGCGCGCTCCTGGGCCGCTCGCTCCTGGATGGCCGGCATGTGGAGTGGCCGTTCATGGAGCGGACGCTCGTGGTCGGGCCGTTCCTGGATCTCCATCTCGTGGACCAGCGATGACTTCGCCGCCCGCTCTTGGCAGGGTCGCTCCTGGGCGGCCACGTCTTGGTCCACATACGACTGGCAGTGACCGCGGACGCGATGTCTGGCCTGCCCCAAGGCCCTCCGCAAGGTCCTGACGAAGGCCCTTCAGAAGCGGGTGAGCCCTCAGTTTCACGGGTGAACCTTGTCATCGCCACAACGGCGGGGCTCGGCACGATCGCCGCGGTCGCCACCTGCATCGGGTGGTCCGGCCGCGGCATTCCGCCGGTCACGGTGTCGATGTCGACTCCGTGGCTGGCCGTGATCTTGCTGGTGGTGACTTTTGTCGCCGAGTTCACCGGCGTCCGACTGCGACACGGCGACGAGGTGGAAGCTCTCACGCTGCTCGAAGCGGCCATGGTGGCCGACGTCCTGCTGCTGCCTCCGTCGGTCGCGACCGTGGTCGCGATCCTCGGGCTGGCCAGTGCCTCCCTCGTCGACCCACGTCGCGCCATCTCCAAGACGATCTTCAACGTGGGCGCGCACGCCACCGGAACCGCTGTACTGGTGACCCTGGTCAGCCTCGTCGCGAAGTCGGGCTCCGGACTGCCGGGTGCGACCGTCGGCGCGCTGCTCGGCGGCACTCTCCTTTTCGCGATCATCAATCTGGCGTTGCTCTCCTGGGTCCTGTCGGTCGCCACCGGGACGCCGGCCCGCCAGACGATCGCCGAGTCATGGCGACTCTCCCTGGTCATGGCGGTCGGCACCTGTGGGATCGGCGCCGTCGCCGTCGGAGTCGCGCTCAGCTCCCCCTTCCTGCTCCCCTTCACACTGCTACCTGCCGCTGCCCTGACCTACGCCTACCGGGCGGCCGCGCTGGAAGCGTCCGAGCGCGAGCGCAGCGGCAAGCTCGTTGCCCTCACCCAGGTGTTGGCCGGGCGGCTGGTGGCGGACGAGCTGCTGCTCACCTTCCTCGGCCTGCTGCGCGACGCTTTCACCGCCGACAGTGCCAGGGTCGTGCTGGAGGGCGATGAGGAAAGCGCCGGGGCCGTCGTCCTCGCGGACGAGCTCGGCGTGACCCGCAGCGAACTCAGCGCGTTCGATGCCGCCTTGCTCGCCCGAACCGGGTCAGCACCGGAGCTGGTCACCGCGGGTCTGCCGGCCGGCTGGGGACGCACCCTGATCGCACCGCTGGAATCGGAAGGCGAACGGCTCGGCGCCCTAGTGCTGGTCGGCAGTCCCAAAAGGACCGGGCAGAGCCTCAGCGAGCGTGACCTCACCGTGCTCAGCCCCCTCGTCAGCGCACTTGCTGTGGCTCTGCGCGGCTCGGAGCACCTGACCCGCCTCGTGGAGGAAACCGGAAAGCTGCAGGCTGTCGTCGACCATTCGAGCGACGGCATCCTCGTCCTCGATGCCGACAGCCGGGTCCAGGTCTGGAGCCCCTCCATGCACGCGATGTCGGGCCTGCCGTCCGGACTTGCCGTCGGTCGCCTGCTTGGGGAGCTGCTGCGTTACCGACCCGTGACACCCGCGCCTGACGGAGCAGGCGAGACCCGTCCGGCGGCCGACTCCGCGTCACAAGACCTGCTCGAAGTGGCCGCTCTCGGGCTGACCGAAGCCTCCCCGCGCTGCACGGTCGAATTCGCGATGATCCGCCCCGACGGTGAGGAGCGGTGGGTGCGCATGACGCACAACGGCGTCTTCGAAGCCGGCAGCCTGGCCCAGGACGTGGCGCTCGTCTACGACGTGACCCGCGAACGGCAGGTTGACCGGCTCAAGAGCGACTTCATCGCCACCGTCTCGCACGAGCTGCGAACCCCGATCACTCCCATCAAGGGATACGTCGAGCTGCTGCGGCGCCGCGGCGAGGACATGACCCCTGCCCGGCGCCGCGAGATGCTGGACACCGTCGCGGACCGCGTCTCACATCTGACCCGCCTGGTGGAAGACCTGTTGCTGGCCTCAGGGGTTTCTGCGCCGTCGGCCGCGGTGCTCATGCAGACGACTGACCTCGCAGCGCTCACCCGCCGGGCGGTCGATGACTTCCCCGGTGAAGCTGCGCGCATCAGCACTGTCACCCCCGACGACGCGCTCCTGGTCATGGCAGATCCCACCCGGGTGATCCAGGTGGTGAGCAATCTGATCAGCAACGGCCTCAAGTACTCACCGGAGGGCTCGCCGATCGAGGTCACGTGCCAGCTTGACCCGGACGGGACGGGCTGCGTCTTCGTGCGCGACCATGGCCGAGGAATCCCCACTGACCAGCTCGATCGCGTTTTCGACAAGTTCCACCGGGTCGAGGACCCGCTCCGGATGACCACGAGCGGCACCGGGCTGGGCCTGTTCATCGCCCGTCAGCTGACCGGCGCCATGGGCGGCTCGCTCTCGGTGGACTCGACGCTGGGTCAGGGAGCCACCTTCAGCTTCCGGGTGCCGCTGGCACCCGAGGGAGCCCAGGCGCCGGATGGACACGCCCGTCTGGATCCGCCCGCTGCACTCCCGGCGCCGCGAAGCCGGCCGGCCCGTCCGGCGGGTCTTCCGACGGACAAACCCGGCGACACGCAGGACGAGCTAAGTCACTCCGGATGACCCTATTGCCCGAAACCGCGCACTATGGAACGCGTGGCTGATATTCCGCGGCGGGCCGTGACCAGGACCGCCAAGCTGGCCACGCTTCCGATCGGTATTGCCGGACGGGCGACGGTCGGCTTCGGCCGGCGCATCGGTGGTCGACCGGCCGAGCTGGTGGCCAGCGAGCTCCAGCAGCGCACCGCCACTCAGATCTTCAAAGTCCTTGGTGAGCTCAAGGGCGGCGCGATGAAATTCGGCCAGGCCATGTCCGTGCTGGAAGCGGCACTGCCCGAAGACGTCGCCGCCCCCTACCGGGCCGCGCTGACCAAGCTCCAGGAAGCCGGCCCAGCCCTGCCGGCGCGAACTGTGCACATCGTGCTGGCCAACGAACTCGGCACCGACTGGCGAAAGCGGTTTCAGAGCTTCGACGACCAACCCGCGGCGGCCGCCAGCATTGGCCAGGTCCACCGGGCGGTCTGGCACGACGGCCGGGAAGTCGCGGTCAAGGTGCAGTACCCCGGTGCCGGCCCCGCCCTCATCTCCGATCTCAATCAGCTCGCCCGTGCCGCCCGGCTGTTCTCCGCGCTCTCACCGGGCATGGACGTCAAACCGCTGCTCGCCGAGCTGAAGGAGCGGGTCGCCGAGGAGCTCGATTACCGGCTTGAGGCGGGCTGGCAGCGCGCATTCGCCGAAGCCTTCGACGGCGATGCCGACATCGCCATACCCAAGGTCGTCGCCGGCTCCGAACGGGTCCTGGTGACCGATTGGCTGGACGGGGTACCGCTTTCCACGATCATCCGCGATGGCACCAAGGAGCAGCGCGATCGCGCTGGACAGCTGCTGGCGCGATTTCTTTACTCCGGGCCGGGCCGGGCGGGCTTGCTGCACGCCGATCCCCACCCGGGCAATTTTCGGCTACTGGACGACGGTCGGCTGGGAGTTCTTGACTTCGGCGCGGTCAACCAGCTCCCCGACGGCCTCCCGGAGCCCGCCGGACGGCTGGCCCGGTTGGCGCTGCAGGGCGACGCCGAGGCGGTGTATGAGGGGCTGCGCGTCGAAAAATTCATCCTGCCCTCGGTCAAGCTCGATCCCGCGCCGCTGCTGGACTTCCTGCTCCCGCTGCTCGCGCCGATCGCCACCGATGAATTCACCTTCAGCCGGGCGTGGATGCGCCGCGAAGCCACCCGGATCGGCGATCCCCGAAACCCGGCGGCGACCCTCTCACGGCAGCTGAATCTGCCGCCCTCCTACCTGCTGATCCATCGAGTGACCATCGGCACGATCGGTGTGCTGTGCCAGCTTGGGGCCACGGCACCCTTTCGCGGCGAGGTGGAGCAGTGGCAGCCCGGTTTCGCCGAGCCCGGCACCGCAGCAGCAGCCCACGCCGCCAGGGCGAACCGTCCGGGTCGCAAGCTTCCGAAGATCGAAGCCGTGACCTCTAACGCCGACGTCAAACCCGCTCGCCGGCGCCGACCCGCCAAGAAGAAACCGGCCGCTGTCAAGAAGTAGGGCTCAGAAGTAGAGCGACCCGTAACCCTCGTCGCGAACGGCGATCCCGGCCGCGACGAGCGCGTCGTCCCAATCACCGCGGCATTGCGGATCAGCGCCTTCGCTGCCGTGATCGGCCGTGAGCAGGATCGCCGTGCGCTCGAGCATGCCCTGGCGTTCGAGCAGGTCAAGGACAACCCCGAGACGACGGTCGGCATCCATCATCGCGGCCCGGGCCTCTGGCGAGTACGGACCGCCGCCGTGATGGCCGGTATCGGTGAGGGTCGTGTTCCACCAGAGCAGGTCAGGTGGGCTGTCGCCGCCGAGCAGCTCCTTGACCTGCTCCAACCCGAACGCATCGACCTGAGTAGACCAGGCGTAGTCGGGATCTGAGGCGACGAATTCCTGCGTCGCGTGACGATCCTCTTGCGGCGGCGGAAGTGCGCTGCTCATGCCCTTGGCCCCGTCGGAGGCTCCTGCCTGCCGGATCAGTTCGAAAGTGGAGTAGCCCGCTCCGCGGTCGATGGGCTCGTTGACGCCGGCCGTGCTCAGCCCGTCACAAACCTCGAACATGGTCTGAACTCCGGGTCGAAGCAGGTCACAAGCGCGGTGCCAGGTGCTCGAATCGTTGGCCAGCAGCCGCGCGCCGCTCGCCCGGTCGTAGAAGACGTTGCCGACAATGCCGTGGATGCCGGGGCCCACCCCGCACAAAGCGCTGGTGTGGTTGACCAGCGTCACGCTCGGGAATTCGGCGATCGCTCCCCCGGCCAGCGCACAGCCACGGTCGAGCAGGCGTGCCACGTTAGGCAGCTCGCCCTCCGCGGCGAGCTTGAGGAGGTCGTTGGAATTGACGCCGTCCCACAGCAAGCCCAGCACGTGGCGAGCTCCGGGCTCAATGACGTCATAGAGCGGGATGCCCTCCCACGCGGCGTGCTCCCGACCGGCGGCGTAACCCAGAGTCGGACCGACATCGATCACCCGGGCGGCTCGCTGCAGGGTGCCCGAAGCCATGACGCCGGCCCCTGACAGGAGCAGCGGCGCCCGGCTCTGCCCGGCGTCCAGGCTGCCGTGCTCGCCGAGGTGACCGCCGCGCTCCGGCCAGTAATGGCGCGGCGTGTGAATGACGTACAGATCCGGACTCCGGCTCGGGTCGGCGAAGGCGGACGCGAGCCGGCGAACGGCGTCCGGATAGGAGTTCCGGGCATTGGGCGGGCTGGGATCGGCGAGCTCCTCCTCCAGCGGCACGCCGTGCAACGGATCCTGCGAGCCGATCGGAGATACACCGCAGACCACCTCGAAGTCCGATCCCGGTTCGTCGGCGCGAGCCCTCGCCTGGCCACGTGAATTGGCCACGACGACATGGCCGCCGTCCATCCAGGCGACCATGTCGACGATCTCAGCCAGCCGCGGATCGACAAGGACCTCGATCGCCGCGTCTCTCACGGTCGAACCGGCGCCTTCGACGGTCGTGAGCGCAGTCGTTCCATGCGTTACTCGAGCTGAGCTATCCCGGTCAGGGCTTGGCACGACTCGCACGTTATCTGCGCGCCGCTAAGCGGCGAGCTTCCTCGGACGGCCCCGGGGACGCTTGCGCGCCACGACGGCGCCGAGGATGACCAGCTGACCACCCCAGACGCCGTACGGCTCCTGCCGATCGAGTGCTCCGGACAGGCATTCGGCCCGCAGTGGGCAGCCGAGACAGATCTGCTTCGCCGTCTCGACCTCGTGCGGGAGCTCGGCGAAGAACAGGTCAGGGTCGTGCGCCCAGCAGGGCAGGTCGATGCCCTCCTGCTCGATCCGGGCGATGATGGTCGAGTCGAACATCGGTGGTCACCTCCTCGTGTGATGGCGGGAATCTTCAAAAGCGGTCAGGGCGGGGTGGGCCGACGAAAAAGGCCGCGAATCCCGGTGTGGGATTCGCGGCCTCGAGGTCGGATGCGTGTCTGCTAGACGGGCATTCGGGCTCGAGGCGGAGGCGTCTCCCAGCTGCGGGTGGCGAGCTTGTGGCCGGCATTCGTCGGGATCGACATGTCAGCCCGGAAGGCAGCGAAGGCCGGGAACGCGGGCATGGCGGAGTACACCACGGCGTAATCAGTCGAGATCGTCATGTGGGCACCCCTTTCAGCGACGCGTGAACTTCGGCCAGTGAAACCGTAACGGCATGCTGCGCACCCGCGCAACGCATTTAATTCGCGCGCCGTCATTTTCTTTCGACGCTGCCGCTATTTCTTCGCGGCGGAGCCCGATCCGGCGTAGGTGCTCAACACGTCGAGCACCGCATCGCCGAACCGCTCGAGCTTGGAGGACCCAACTCCTGGCAGCGCACGCAACTGGGTCAAGGTGGTGGGCCGCTTGGTGGCAATCGCCGCCAGGGTCGCGTCGGTGAACACCACGAAGGCCGGCTGCTTTTGCTCGGCAGCCTGCTCCGAGCGCCATTTGCGGAGTGCCTCCCACAGCACCAGGTCGACCTCGGCCGGCGGCCCTGCACCGCGCTTGCTCCGCGGATTCGCCGGCGGTATCGCGGCGGCGGGGGCGAGCCCTTCGATGAACCGGGAGGGTTTGCGGGTTCGGCGGCCGGCCTCGCGCGCCTTGGCCCACGACAGCGTGAGATGACGGCGCGCCCGGGTGACCCCAACGTAGAACAGGCGTCGCTCCTCGGCGACTGCCGCCTCCGTGGTCGCGTAACTGATCGGCACCACTCCCTCGACCAGTCCCACCAGAAAGACGGCGTCCCACTCCAGGCCTTTGGCTGCGTGCAAGGACGCGAGGGTGACGCCCTCGACCGTCGGCGCATGCTGCGCTGACGCCCGCTCCGCGAGATCAGCGACAAATCCCGCCAAGCCCGTCGCCCCGTCCTCAGCCACCGGCGCGTCCTGCTCGGCCTGCTCTGCCAGGCGCACCAAAGCAGCAACGTTTTCCCAGCGCTCGCGTTGGGCGCCCACACCAGACGGTGGCTCGTCCGGGCGCCAGCCGGTACTGGCCAGCACGGTGCGCACCGAATCGACCAGCGGCCGTGAGTCGTCTTCTTCTGCCCGGGCAGCCCCCCGCAGGAGCACCATGGCTTCGCGGACTTCGGGACGGTCGAAGAAACGCTCCCCGCCCTTGAGGATGTACGGGACCTTGGCCGAGGTCAGGGCCTGCTCATAAGCCTCGGATTGCGCATTGACGCGTACGAGCACGGCGATCTCGCTGGCCGGGGTGCCCGCGGCGATCAGACTCGAGATGCGCGCCGCCACCAACGTCGCCTCGTGCGCTTCGTCGTCGGCAAGCAGCCACGCAGGCTCGGGACCCGAAGGCAATTGGGCGATCAGTGCCCCAGGCCCCGAGGTGCGCTTCATCACAGCATTGGCCAGCTTCACGACCTCAGGCGTGGAGCGGTAATTACGCACCAGGCGGACGACCTCGGCGTCATCGTGGCGCTGCCGAAAATTCTGCAGGTAGCTGGAGGAGGCGCCGGTGAAGGAGTAGATCGTCTGCTCGGGATCGCCGACGACGCAGAGGCTGTCGCGCTCGCCCAACCACGCCTCCAGGAGCCGATGCTGCAGCGGGTTCACGTCCTGGAATTCGTCGACGACGAAATGGCGATAACGGGCATGCACCTCATCGGCGACGAATCGGTGTTCCTCGATCAAGCCGGCCATGAGCAGCAGGAGATCCTCGAAATCGATCATCCCGCTCTGGCGCTTGCCGTCCTCATAGGCCGTATAGATGCTCGCCGTCGCTGCCGCGTCCAGCGGAAGATCGCGGGATGCCCGCGCCGCAGCGGCCGCGTATTCGCGGGGACCGACCATCGAGGACTTCGCCCATTCGATCTCGGACGTGACGTCGCGAAGCGCCGGCCCCTGCAGGACGATGCGTGCGGTGCGGGCAGCCTGGGCAACCAGCCGGACCTTGCTGCTGACTAACTCCGGCAGACCGCCGCCCATCACCTGCGGCCAGAAGTACGTCAGCTGTCGCAGCGCCGCAGCGTGAAACGTACGGGCTTGCACACCCTCAGCCCCGAGCTGGCGCAGCCGGGTCCGCAGCTCACCCGCGGCGCGCGCGGTGAACGTCACGGTGAGCACCTGGTCAGCCGGCAATTGCCCGGTCAGCACCTGGTGGGCGATCCGCCTGGTGATGGCGCGCGTCTTACCGGTGCCTGCACCCGCCAGCACGCACACCGGCCCGACCGGTGCGAGCACCACGCGCAACTGCTCGGGATCGAGCCCGCTCAGCTGCCGGCCGGCGCCACCTGCTCCCTCGGCTCCGTCTTCAGCTAGGTCAGCCCCATCCGGTAGGTCATCGACGACAGCGCTCACACCTCACGACGCTAGTGGTTGCCGCCGACAGGAAGTAGCCGCCGCCACGGGTTGTTCATATCTATGACGCAATAACCGACACCCACCAAGACCCACAAGACCTGCCGCATCCGAAGGAGACTGCCCGTGCCCAGCCCGACGCCCTCTGAGAGTGCCGAGACCCCGCCGTTCACCGTCTACTCGACGACATGGTGCGGGTACTGCACCCGCCTCAAGCGTCAGCTCCGGACAGAGGGCATCTCCTTCGCCGAGGTCGACATCGAGCAGGACCCCGGCGCGGAGGCGCTCGTCAAGGCTGCTAACGGTGGCAATGCGACGGTCCCCACCCTCGTCTTCGCCGATGGCAGCTCTTTGACGAATCCAAGTGTGCGGGACGTCGTGAAGAAGCTGGCTGCCGCCGCCTGAGTCTCTGCCCGGATGGGCAAAGCTCACCTGCGTAACCATCGCCGGCGTGATCTTCGCAGGTTCACCTGACAGGCTCCTGACCTCGTGAGAAGGTCTGATCACCTTCGAAACCAGACCTACGGAGTGCAGTGACCATCGCGCCGGCGGCCTCCCCCGCGGCTTCGTCGCAGCTGATTGAGACCGCTCTGCGGGCTGCCGCCGGCGCCACCGGAATGCAGCTGGTCTACCTCGCTGAGATCGAGTACGGCGCGGACGCGGCGACCCTCATGTGGCGCCAATTACACGGAAAGCTGCACGGCATTTCGGCGGGTCTCAGCGTGCCGCTGTCCGACACGTTCGACTCGCGCCTGTTGCAAGGTGCATCCCCGGCTACGTCCGACGCTGCCGGCGACCCGCACTACGCCGATGTCCCCATGAGGCTGGAATTCGGGATCCGGTCCTACGTCGGAATCCCGCTGCGTGACGGTGGCACCGTCACAGGATTTCTGGCGGGGATGGACACCGCGACAGCGTCGATCACCTCCGCCGATCTGCGCGTCCTGTCCTCGCTCGGCCGCACGATCAGCGCCGAAGCTGCTCGTGACCCACAGGTGCGGCTGGTCCGCACGACCACCGGGTGGGAGGTCGAACAGGGCGAGCCCAGCGCCGAGCGCCCGCCTCGAGAGCCGGTCGAAGATCTCACGGTGGCGATGAGCCTGGCGGATCTGATCGCGGGTGCCGCCGGCGCCGCAGTTGCGGGTCCACGGCCTCAGCGTGCGAGTGACGACCTTTCCGAAACCGAGCGGCTCAATCTCCAAATCACCCAGCTCGAGCATGCGTTGAGCGCACGAGTCGTCATCGAGCAGGCGATCGGAGTGCTCGCCGAGCGCTTCACCATCACACCGCGAGAGGCGTTCGACCGGATCCGCAAGTCGGCACGCAGCCGTGGTCAGCGGGTCCACGACCTGGCAGTCGGCATCGTTGGATCGGCCCATGACGTCGCCATCGACCTCCCGGCCGATCTGCAGGAACGCCCGCTCTAGCCGCCAGGGGCATTCAGCCAGTCGTCGATCAAGCCGCGGGCAATGGAGACCTCGGTCGGCAGCCCCAGCTCGCGAGTCGCCAGGCCGGAGATGACCTCGTCACGAGTGAACCAGGCAGCTGCGGCCAGCTCGGTGGGTGCCGGATGGAGCTCGCCGACATCAGCGACTGCGGTGAATCCCAGCATCAGCGAAGACGGGAAAGGCCATGGCTGGGAGGCCGAATACCGCACGTCCCGGGCCACAATGCCCACCTCTTCGGCCACCTCGCGAATCACCGATTGCTCGGCGGATTCCCCCGGCTCGACGAAGCCAGCCAGGCAGGAAAAGAACGGATGTGGCCAGCTCGTGCCTCTGCCGAGCACGGCCCGGGAGCCGTCAGGCGAGCAGACCAGAACGATCATGGCCGGATCCACCCGCGGGAAGTGCTCGCTTCCGTCGCTGGTGCAGACCCGGACCGCCCCCGCCTGCGCCGATTCCGTCGGGGCACCGCATCGCGGGCAGTGAGTGTGGCTGCGATGCCACGTGAGTACCGCGACGGCATGCGTGAACAATCCCGAATCACGCGCCGGCAAAAGCTGGCCGACATCCCGAAGGTTTTTGAAGTCGGCCGCTTCCTCGCGCTCGGCCGAAGGCCGGTCCAGAGCCCAGAACGCACCGCTCTCATCGGCACCGAGCAGTACTGCATCGGCGGGCGGCTCGGTGCCCCAGGTGGGAGCCGCCTGCTGCCAGACCAGACTCGGCTGACCGCCCGACTCGACCTCAGCGTGCAGCTGCCCATCCAGTACGAGCACGCGACCGTTGCTCACCCAAGCGTTTCGCAGCCATTCCTGATCGGTGCGCGACGCCGAGCACCGATCGACTGTGCTGCGTGAAAGTGCCGGCTCCTGCATCCTCAGCCGCGGTCCACCGGGAGCGGGCGGATCTCCTCCACCGGGCCCGTAATCACTGACGCGTCGCCGAGCAGGACAGCCGCGAGGCGAGTCGGCGCGAACTGATCCGCAATGTCGGCAACGGATGCGGCATTCACCGCCGCCAGTGCCGCGGTGTGTTCGCGCAGATATTCCGGACCGAGGCCACTGCCGGCGAGCATCGAGAGAGTCGACGCCAGACCTGCCGAAGTCGCGGTGGATAGCGCCAGGGTGCCCGCCGCGAAACGACTCGCGGCGGCGATTTCGTCGTCGCCGAGCGGGAGCAACGCGACCCTGCCCAGCTCGTACAGGATTTCCAGTAATGCCGGACCCGTCACCTCGGTCGCGACGTCGGCGGCGATCGTCAGCCGGGAACCCGCGGATGCATGCTCGATCGAGCTTCGCGGGGAGTAGGTATAGCCCTTGTCCTCTCGAATGTTGTTGACCAGCCGCGAGGAGAAGTAGCCGCCGAAGACGACGTTGGCCACCTGCAAGGCAGCATAGTTCGGCGCCGTCCTTGTCAGGGTCGGCCCGCCCAGCCTGATGTTGGTCTGCACCGCGCCAGGCCGGTCGACGATCGTCACCCCGCCCGAGACGTGCTTGGGAAGTGCCGGGATCGCCTGCGCCTGCTTGCCCGTCCAACCTGACAGGGCAGCCTCGACGGCGTCGAGTGCAGCCGCCGGACGGAGGTCACCCACCAGGGTCAGCACCGCACCGGACGGTGAAACGGCCAGCTCGTGCAGGGCCCGCAGCTGCTTGGCGGTGACGGACTCGAGCGCCTCCGGCTCGGGCCATTCCTCCGCGTAAGGGTGGTCACCGTAGAGCCGGGTCAACAGCGCCTCACGCGCCAGGACAGCCGGCTGGCTGCGGGCGATTCCGAGTTCGGCGACGAGGCGCTCGCGTTCTCCGGACACCTCGCGCTTGGGGTAGGAGGCCGAGTGGATAACTTCGCTCAACAGGCTCAGCAACTCGCGAAGATTCGGCGCCAGGACCGACCCGACGATAGCGAGCCGGTCGGTGTCGACACCCGCCGAGAGGCCGCCCCCCAGCCGCTGCAACTGCGCCGCCAATTGGCCGCGGTCATGCTCGGGAGTGCCGGTGAACATCGTCTCCGACAGCAGCGTCGTGGCGGCCACGAACGAGGAACCGCCGGAGGCAATCGCTTTCAGCGCCTTCTTACCGGGCGGGCCGGCCGGAATGCGCAGGCGCAGCTCGACCACCGGGACCGAGGCCCGGCGAACGGCCAGCACCCGCAGACCATTGGCCAGGGTGCGCTCGGCAACCGCCGGCAATTTCAGAGCCGCCGGGGCGGCTACGGCTGGGATCACGCTCACGCGCCCTCCCCCTTACCGGCTCCGGGCGCGAGCACCAGCAGGCTCCGCGGCTGCGCTCGGATGCTCGCAGCGGCGGAGGCGACCTGCGCCCCGGTGACGTCCGCGAGCTTTTGCGGCAACGCATTCAGCAGTGCCGGATCACCGTGCAGCAATTCAAAGACCGCCATTGTCTGGGTGCGGCCGAGCACGTCGTCGACCTCGCGAAAGAGCCGGGCAGAAAGCCGGGCGCGTACCCGATCGAGCTCGCCTTCCAATGGACCGTCGGACGCGAGCCGATCGAGCTCCTCGTCGACGACGGCCAGAACGGCGTCGGCGGAAGTCTGCGCCGAGTGGTAGGTCTCCAGCGTGAAAAGCAGCGGGTCGCGCTGGTCGAAAGGATCGCCGAACGTGCCCATATAAGACTCGATACTGGTCACCAGCCGATCCTGCTGCACCAGCCGCTTCTCCAGCCGGCTGGCGTCGCCGGCAGTGAGCACCTCGGTCAGCAGGACGTAGGGCAGGTAAGCGGCGAAGTCGGCAACCGGGTCGGGAACGCGGTATCCAGCAGCGAACGCGGGCATCGGAGCCAGCGGATCGACTTCGTCGCGGCGCCGTTCAGCTGTCGGCACCGGCTCGCCGAACGCGGGTCGGACCGGGACCGTGCGGGCCGGGACATCGCCGAAGTAGCGCTCGATGAGGGAGATCGCCCGCGCCACAGTCACGTCACCGGAGACCGCCAGCACCGCGTTGCCCGGCGCGTAGTAGGACTCGAAGAAGGTGGCGGCATCCTCCAGCGAGGCCGCCTGCAACTCCTCGAAAGCGCCGTAACCGTCGTGGGCGTTAGGGAAGGTGGTGAAGGCGACGCTGGGAAGCCGAATCCAGGGGAACCCGCCGTAAGGGCGGTTCAGCACGTTGACCCGGATCTCCTCCTGCACCACCGCGATCTGGTTCTCCAGATTTTCCTGGGTCAGCTTCGGCGCGCGCATCCGGTCGGCCTCAAGAAAGAGCGCCAGCTCCAGCGCACCTGATGGCAGCAGCTGGAAGTAGTTCGTGTAGTCCGGGTGGGTCGAGCCGTTGAACGTGCCACCCGCGGCCTGCACGTATTTCGGGTGTTCGGCCTTGCCGACATTCTCCGAACCCTGAAACATCAGATGTTCAAAGAGGTGGGCGAACCCGGTGCGGTGCGAGGGTTCGCTGCGAAACCCGACGTCGTAATAGACCGCGACCCCAACCACCGGCGAGCTGCGATCGGGCGCAATCACCACCCGAAGCCCGTTCGGAAGCGTCAGGCGCTCCACTTGGTACGACGGGGCCGGGAGTCGTTTCGGCGCACGTGGCGCACGGCCGGCACTAGGGGTTCGCTTAGCCGGCGCGCGGCGGGTTGTTGGCGGCACACTAGACAACCTAGACACCCGCGCGACCATCGTCTTGCAGGGCCGCTCCACCCGCTCCGACCGCTGCGGGGCGTCGAGTCGCCGCAGCAGGGTATGCGTGCGACCCTTGAAGCGTGACCACCGCATTCGTGCTGGCAGGGGGCGGCAGCCTCGGCGCCGTCCAGGTGGGGATGCTGAGTGCGCTGCTTCGCGCCGGTATCCGCCCTGACCGGGTCTACGGATCGTCGATGGGTGCGCTCAACGCGGCGGCCTTCGCGGCGACTCCCACCATCGCCGGAGTCGACCGGATGGTGACGGCCTGGCACGAGCTCTCGCGGCGAGAGGTCTACCCACGCGATCGCGGACAGGCCTTGCGGGCCGTGATCCGTTCGGCGCCTCTGCTGCCTGCTGGCCTGCTGCGGGCCGGCGGCCTGCGCAATGAGGCCTTTCCTTTCCGGCCCTTGGCCGCTATCGCAGGAGCGGCGGGCATCGTCGATTCGCTGGTGCCACGGCGGACCCGGGCGGGGATGATCAACCGGCTGGTCCCCCTTACCCACCTCGACCTCGCGGCCGTGCCGTTGGAGCTGGAGGCGGCAGAAATCACCAGCGGACGGCTGGTCCCGCTGTCAGTCGGGCCAGCCCTACCGGCTCTGCTCGCCTGCACAGCGCTGCCCGGCATCTTCCCGGCCGAGAGAGTCGGGCCGTCGATGTTGGTTGACGCTGCGCTGGCCGAGACCACGGCACTCGACCGGGCGATCAGTGGCGGCGCCGACGAGGTCTACGTCCTGCCGGGCGGATTCGCCTGCGATCTGGACGAGCCGCCCCCGACCGCATACGGCG
This sequence comes from uncultured Actinomycetota bacterium, assembly GCA_963737695.1. Taxonomy (GTDB): domain Bacteria; phylum Actinomycetota; class Actinomycetes; order Frankiales; family Frankiaceae; genus DATAZK01. The sequence continues at coordinate 460,981 of CAVTTQ010000004.1, read as the reverse complement.
TCGCCATGCACGCGTCCACGGTGCTCATGGAACAGCGACTGATGGCGTCGATCGCCCGGGCTGACCCGCGCGTAGGCATCTACGCCGTGCCGCCGCTGTGTCCGCTGTCCGTGGTCCCGGTCGATTTCGGACACTCCGTGGAGCTGATGCTGCGCGCCGAGGAAGCCACCCGTCGCTGGCTCCGCGGCGGCCATCGCGCCGTCCCAGGCCTGTCGCGGACGCTAGGAGCGCACGGAGCCAGTGGGGTTCTCGACCTGACATCGGTGGGCCTGGGCGCCATGCCGCGTTAGTCGGGCAGGCGCGAGCGACCGGTCACAGTGGCAGCCGGTGCAGTCCGGCCTCCAGGTCGAGCAGCGCGCGCTTTTGTTCGAGGCCTCCCGCGTAACCCACGAGGGAGCCGTTGGCGCCGACCACGCGATGGCAAGGAACCACGATCGCGAGCGGATTGTCGTGGTTGGCAGCACCGACAGCGCGGGCCGCACCAGGAGCTCCGATCTCTTGCGCGATCTGCCCGTAGGACTTCGTGCTGCCGTATTCAATCTCCACCAGCGCGTCCCAGACCTTGCGCTGGAAGGCCGTCCCCTTCGGATCGAGCGCGAGCTCGAACGTCGTCCGCTCACCGGCGAAATACGCCAGCAGCTGGGCCCGGGCCTGGTTCAACACCGGCAGCACGTCGTCACGTTGCCATCCGGCCTGCGGCTCTGCCGGCGGGAGCCAGATCCGGCTGATGCTCACGCCGTCGTCCGTCGAGACCAGCAACCGGCCGAACGTGCAATCCACGTAGGTGTAACGAGTCATGGGTGTCATGCGGGTCCTCCAGACCACAGATGGAGCACGGAGTAGGAACGCCACGGCGACCAGTCCGAAGGGCTGATCGATCCGGTGGGCGCGGCGGAGGCCAACCTGGCGAGCGCTTTGACGACCTCGAGATCGGTGCCGAGCCACACGTCGGGATCACGCAAGGCCCGCATTCGGATGTAGCCGGCGGTCCACGGGCCGATCCCGCGGCGTCTGAGCAGCCGCTGTTCGACATCGCTGCGCGCCGCCGACCCGTCAAGTGGCACGTCGCCCTCGGCGATCGCCGAGCACAGCTCAACCAGGGCGCGTCCCCGGCTGGCCGGCATCGGAAGGGTCGCCGGATCGACGCCGGCCAGCTCTGCGGCCTGCGGAAAGGTGTGCGTGACCTCGCCGGCTGCCACCAGTAGCGGTTTCCCGTATGCAGTGGCCAGCCGCCCGGCAATGGTGCGGGCCCCTGCCACTGAGATCTGCTGGCCGATCACGGCCCGGATCGCCAACTCAGCGCCGTCGACGGTTCCTGGGACCCGCAGACCCGGCCGGTGACGGACATGGTCTGCTAACGCCCCCACGCCCAGCACTGCGTCGACCGCCACCGGATCGGCATCGAGATCGAGAAGGCGCCGGCAACGCGAAACGGCCACCGTCAGGTCTCGCAGATCGCCCAGGGCGAGATTCGCCAATACGTATCCCGCACCTTCGGGCCCCGGCGTCAGCCGGACCGTGGCGGCACCGTGGGGTAGGTCAAGCGCCCGGACGAAAGTCGGCACCGGCTCTGGCACGTAGCTCTCGACCCCGGGTATTGCCCGCTGGCCGAGGAAGTGCAGGGTGCTGGTCACATCGCAGGGTTCGCGGTAGCTGAGCCGCAGGCTGACGGTGCCGGGTTCGGCGAGGTCCCTGGACCGCCGGCGCTGGCGTAGCGCGGTGGGAGTGACGGCAAAGATCTCGCGGATCGTGTCGTTGAACTGCCGAAGGCTGGCGAAGCCCGACGCGTAAGCAACCTCCGTCACCGGCAGATCCGTGGTCTCCAACAGCAGCCGGGCCGTCTGGGCCCGCTGCGCCCGGGCGACAGCGAGTGGGCCGGCCCCAAGCTCGTCGGACAGCGCCCGGGTGAGGTGACGAGGGGTGTAGCCGAGCCGCGCCGCGAGACCGCCGACTCCCTCCCGGTCGACGACGCCGTCACCGATCAGGCGCATGGCCCGGGCCGCGAGATCTGCTCTGACGTCCCACTCCGGTGAGCCGGGGCTGGCGTCGGGGCGGCACCGCTTGCAGGCGCGATAGCCAGCTCCCTGAGCAGCTGCTGCGCTCGCATAAAAGGTGACGCCTTCAAAGCGCGGCAGCCGCGCCGGACAGGACGGACGGCAATAGATCCGAGTGCTGTGGACCGCGGTGACGAACCAGCCGTCAAAGCGCGCATCGCGACTGGAGACGGCGCGATAGCACCGCTCGCGATCGCTAACGACATCCAGCATGCGGTCTAGTCTGGCCCCCGCGGCAGCGTCTGACTCGCGGGTTTCGGACATGTCAGTGCGACCACGGCTGCGGGATCAGCAGCAGTTCGCTGAGCTCCTCCCTCCCCAGCAGGGGTGGGCGCACCAGCCCCGCCTCCCCCTCGCGCACGTAGAGGAAACCGGCTGTGACCTGCTCGATCGGGACCCGGGCGATGTCTGACCAAGCCACGCGGTAGCACGCCAGCTGAATGGCCGCATTGCGCGCGGACTCGCCCACCGGCCGCCGGCCGGTCTTGTAATCGATGACGTCATAGGCACCGTCAGGAGTTCGGTAAACGGCGTCGATGCGGCCACGCACCAGCACGTCGTCGATCACCAACTCGAAGCCGACCTCGACCGCGAACGGCTCACGCGCGGCCCAGCTGGTGGCCAGAAAGGCCTGCTGGAGCGCGTGCAGATCGTCGCCCGGCACCGCCATCGATTCATCGCTCGCTCCCGGTAGGTCGTCAGGCCCAAGGAGCACCCGTCCCCCGCCGGACCGCTGCTCGATCCAGGTATGAAAGCTCGTCCCCTGCCGGGCGGCGGGCGCGGGCGGCGTGGGCATCGGACGGGCCACCCGAGCTGCATAGCTGTCGGGGTCGGCGGCCACGTCGAGTAGATCGCTGACGGAAAGCGTCGGCGGCAGTTCGACGTCAGGCCGGCCCTTTCCTGCTGCGCGCTCCTTGAGCAGCAGCTCGGCGTCGCGCCGCCAACCTTCGATGCGTCCACTTTCGGCCGGGCTCGCTTCACTCACCGGCTGTGGCAGCGGCTTGCCGTCAAGGAGATCCCGGACGGTTTGGGCCGCCCAGCGCATCTCATCGGCGACGACCGGGGCGGGGGGCCATCCGACGTCCGCCAGTCGGTCGCCGGTCAGCAACGGGTTTTCCTCGCCCACCTGCGGCTCGGGCGCCGGCGGCTCGACCACGCCAGCGCCCGCGGCGCACGTCTCCTCGATTTCGGACAGGAACTGCGAGCGTGGCACGAGAGGCTTCTTGGCCGTGGACGACCACCAGAAACCCGAGCACAGCAAGACTTCCCGGGCCCGCGTCACCGCGACGTATGCCAGCCGCCGTTCCTCCGCCCCCTGGATGAGCTTGAACTCCGCCCGGTATCGCTTGACGCCGGCCGGGCTCGGATCGGTCCAGGTCGGCAGATCATCCCGATCACCCCGCAGCTCCCCCGGCAGCGCAGCGGGCCGCCACGGCCAGGGGCTGGTGCCGGTGCCACTGGGAAAGACACCTTTGGACAGGCCGGGCACGCTGACCACGTCCCATTCCAGACCTTTGGCGGCGTGGACCGTCATGAGCTTCACGGCGTCTGCCGCTGAAGGCGTGCCGATGTCGTAACCGTCTTCAGCCTTCTCGGCCGCATCCAGGGAGGCCAGGAACGCGCCGAGATCCGTCTGACCCTCGAGCCCGACGAAATCAGCCGCGACGTCCAGGAAAGCCAGCACGTTGGCCCGTCTTCCACGCCGCAACCGGGTCGGGCTCGCTTCGAGTTCGATGTCGAGACCGATCGTCCGTTCGACGTCAGCGATGAGATCGGGCAACGGCTGCTCCGCCCGGCGACGCAGCATCGACAGCTCCCCGTGCAGCCGCCTCAGCCGGCGCTCGGCCTCAGGTGAAAGGGGCGCCAATTCGAGGAGATCGGGCGCGTCCAACTGCTCGAGGACGTCACTGAGCGCGCCCATTTCGGCCTCGTCGCCTCCGAGCCGGAGCTCACCACGATCGGCAGGTCCCTGGCCAGTCACGCTTCCCCGGACCAGTGCTGAGGCGCGTCGGCCCATCGCGTCGAGATCACGCAATCCGATCCGCCATCGCGGACCGGTCAGCAGCCGCACCATGCCGGCGTTGGCCGTCGCGTCATGGAGCACGCGAAGCACGGCCACCAGATCGGCAACCTCAGGAGCATCAAGCAAGCCGCCGAGCCCGACCACCTCTACGGGCACTCCGGCGCGCTCCAATGCCTGCCGGATGAGCCCGAATTGGCTACGACGCCGGCACAGCACGGCAGCCTCGTGCCACCCGTCGCATTCGGGCTCCGCGCAGCGCTGGGCGTGGGTCGCGCGACGGTCGGAGCAGGCTTGCCACACCTTGGTGGCTACCCAGCGGGCCTCTGCCTCGGCATCGGCGAGCAGTGCGGTGGTGACCTCGCCGCCATTCGGGCCCGCGGACTCGCGGCCGTCCCGGGGCACCAGGACCGCCGGATCGACCAAAACGCTCCCTGGCCCTGGCCGCAGACCGGCCACGATGTGGTTAGCAACGTCCAGCACCGCCCCACCGCTGCGGAAGTTCGTCGTCAACGGGTAGATCGTGGCCGGCGAGCCGTCCAAACGCCGGAAGTGCTCAGGAAACCGCAGGATGTTGCCGACGCTCGCCCCGCGGAAGCCATAGATCGACTGCGCCGGGTCTCCGACCGCCGTCACGGGGTGGCCACCGCCGAAAAGGCGCTCCAGCAGCACGCGCTGGCCGACGCCGGTGTCTTGATACTCGTCAAGCAAGACGACTCGATGGGCAGTGCGTTCGGCGGCCGCCACCACCGCCTGCTCGGCGAGGCGAGCGGCTAGCGAGATCTGGTCGCCGTAGTCCAGGAGTAGCGCGTCGCGCTTGGCTTTCTCGAACGCGATCACAAGCTCCAGCAGCTGAAGCCGCTGAGCAGCCTTTTCGCGGGCATCCCTGGCCTCCGCGCCGATCTTGTTGCCGGCCGTCTCGTAGCTCTCGATCATGGAGAGCATGCGCCGCGTGGCGGCCCGCACGTCCTGCGCGCTCGCCAGATGAGAGGCCAGCTCATCCGCCAGCTGCCGCACCCGCTCGGCCACGCTGACCGGCGTCAAATCAAGGTCGAGCGCACCTGCCCACCTCCGCACGACGGTCAGGGCAAGCTGCCACCGCAAACCTTCGGGGGCAAGACGGGCTGCCGGCTCCACGCCGATCCGCAGGCCGTGGTCAGCGACCAGACGGGCGCCGTAGCCGTTGTAGGTGAGCACGACCGGCTCGCCGTCCAACGGTGATGACGATGCCGAGAACCTTTGCACCGCCTGCCGCCGGAGCCGTTCCAGCCCAGCACGAACCCGGGCCGCCAGCGACGCCGTCGCCTTCGTGGTGAACGTGAGTCCGAGAACCTCATCAGGCCTCACTTGCGAGGTCGCCACCAGATGCACGACGCGAGCCGCCATCACCTCGGTCTTGCCCGACCCGGCGCCGGCCAGTATGAGTCCCGGCTCTAGCGGCGCCGCCACGGCTGAGCGCTGCTGCGGCGTCAAAGCCCAGTCGGGGCGCCCTTCGCCGAGCAGCGACAGGGTGTCTTGGAGGGTCCATCCACTGCCCAGCAATCCCGCTGCCACGTCAGGAACCGTGCAATCGGATCACGCGACCTGCGCACCTTCGGGTCGGGCTGGGCAGGAGCGACGCACCGGACAGGTATCGCAGCCGTCGTTGCGCCGCGCGGGAAAGGACTCCGACGCGATCGCCGTCACGAGCTCCTCCAGCAAGTTATGCACCCAGGTACGGCCATCCGCATCCGGGGTAAGAGCGGGCTGCTCCCGCTCGACCCCCTTGCGCACGTGTAGCAACGCGGCCCCTGCTGAGCCTTCCAGCTGCACGTCACCGATGGCCCCGTTCAGGACGGCAAGCTGGTAGAGGCCGAGCTGGGGGCTCGCCTCGGCATCAGCCGCGCTCGGCGGGTTCTTCCCCGTCTTGTAATCGATGACGACGCCGCGGCCTTCCTCGTCACGCTCGAGACGGTCGATCTGTCCGCGTACGAGGACCCGGCCGGCCTTCAGCTCCAGCTCCAACGAGAAGTCGAGCTCAGCGCCGACAACCTCGGTGGGACGCGCCTGATGCCAGGCCAACAGGCCGTTCAACACCTCCCGGGCCGCGGACCGCTCGCGCGCCGAGTACCAGGGCGCCTCCCAATCGATCTGAGGCCAGTGCAGATCGAGCTGCTTTTCCAGCTCCGGAAGGCTGGTGACACCGGAATCCACAATGTGCCTCGCGAGGTCATGAATCAGCGTGCCGAAGCCTTGGGATGAGGTGGTCGCCGAGGCAACGCCGGCCCGGCGAACGAGAAACCAGCGCAATGGACAGGACTTGATCGCCTCCACCTGGCTTGGTGAAAGCACCACGGCGCCGCCCTCGGGCAGCAGCGGGAGCTGGCGATCAGTCCACGACGCCAGGCCCCACCAGCTTTCGGGATCGGCCGCCGCGATGGTGGGGGCGAGCTGCGCCAGCTCGTGCGCCGCCGCCGTCCGCAGCTCTGTGGAGGCCTCCGGATCACTCGCGACACAGCGCAGTTCGGCGATCAGCGCGGGAAGCGAGAGCACCCGAGGTGCCAGCTCGACCTGAGCCGGAACCTCGACTCCCAGCTCGTCCAGAAAGCGCGACGGGCGCAGCTCGGTGTCGTCACCACCGCTCACGGCGGTCACCAGGACCCGGCGCCGGGCTCGCGTGATGGCCACGTAGAAGAGCCGGCGCTCGTCAACAAGCGCACTGGCCCGCGCCGCGGCGACAGCTTCGTCGGCGGCAAACAGACTCGGCTCATCCTCGACGGCCGCGAGGGCGTCACCCTCCAGGAGCGTCGTGCGTCGGCGAAGGTCGGGCCAACCCCCCTCTTGCACGCCGGGGATCACCACGAGCTCCCATTCCAAACCCTTGGAACGGTGGGCCGTGAGGAGCCGGACGGCATCGCCCCGAAAGCTGCGCTGGCTCAAGGGATCAGCGGGAATCTCCTGAGCCAGCAGCCCATCGAGGAAGATCTCCAACCCTGACGCGGGAAGCCGATCGCTGAAGCGGGCGGCCGCCTCGAAGATCGCGACTACCGCATCGAGCTGGCGATCGGCATGACGAAGCTGAGCCGGGCTGACCCCGCCCGGACGACCCACGGTGTCCTGCAGCTGCTCTCTCCAGCGGCTGGCTGACCACACGGCCCACAAGATCTGCTCCGGTGTGTGCCCGGCGGCGACACCGTCACGAACGACCTGCAGCAAGTCCGTGATGCGGCGTGGTGCGGCCGCCACGTCGTCCGGCAGCCCCGCCGCCGACATCGGATCCAGGGATGCCGCCTGCAGGCATTCGACCAGCAAGTCACCCGAGCGCCGGCTGCCACCGGCGGCGCGTTCGGCTCCGTGCAGGGCACGCCGCAGCCGACGCACATCCAGGGCGTCAGCACCGCCGAGGGGTGAGCAGAGCAGCTGAACTGCCGTCTCCTCATCCAATGAGCGGCCGCGAGCCCCCACGCGCAGCAGGATGAGTAACGGCTCGAGGGCGGGCTCGCGGATCAGCGGGCGCTCGTCCACCGGGGTCTCCACCGGCACTCCTGCGTCAGCCAGCGCCCGCTGGAGTGGACCCGCAAGCCGGGTGCTGCGCACCAGGACAGCCATCGACGACCAGGCCAGACCGTCGATGAGATGGGCCCTGCGAAGGACATCAGCGACCGCCGTCGCCTCCTGGGCCGGCGAAGGGAACAGGCGCACCGACACCGCGGCCTGGTTCGGCTCGACCCCTAGCGACTCGGCCCCGAACGACTCGGCCCCAAGCGGCTCAGGTCCGCTCGCTTCGAGCCGGCGATGGGCGGCGACCGCGGCAGCGGGCAGCCCAGGCAGTGGCAAACGCGCAGCTACCGCTCGTGAGGCGGCGACCAGCTCCGAGCCCGAGCGCCGGCACTTACCGAGCGCCAGCACCGTCGCGGGCTTACCCCGGCTCCCGCGAAAGCGCTCCCGGAAATTCAGGATCCCGCTGACATCGGCCCCTCGAAAACCGTAGATCGACTGGTCTGGGTCGCCGACGACCACCAGCTGGGCGCCGGCCGCCGTCAAAGCGGTGAGGACCTGCTCCTGCGCGGGATCGGTGTCCTGGTATTCGTCGACGACCACCAGCCGCAGGTCTCGGGTGACGTCAGCGACGACCTCCGGAAGCGCAAGCAGCTGAGCGGTCCGCCGGACGAGACCGGCGTAATCAACGGCGCCCTGCCAATCGAGATTGGCCAGATATTCGCTGTAGAAAGGCGCCAGCGCCTGCCACTGCGAGCGGCCGGTCTGCCTGCCGAGCTGCTCGAGATCGACGGGATCGATCCCCCGCTCCTGACATCGGGCGAGCAAATCGCGTACCTCATCGGCAAAGCCGCGCAGCTCGAGGATCGGCAGCCATTCCTTGGGCCAGTGCGGATCCGGCTCGGCGAAGGTCCCGCCCGCCGTGGGACGAGGACGTAACAAATCCCGCACTACGACGTCTTGCTCCGGCCCGGAGAACAGCCGGAGGGGTGAATCACCCGCCGCCGGGTCATGGGCGCGAAGAACTGCGTAGCACCAGGCGTGAAAGGTCCACGCGAGCCGGCCTGCCACCGTGGTCTTGAGCCGCGCCGCCAGCCGAAAGCGAAGCTCGTCGGCAGCCCGGCGGGAGAAGGTCAGAACCAGCACTTGGTCGGGACGCAGGCCGTCTCGCTCCACCCGGTCGGCGACGAGCTCGACCACGGTGGCGGTCTTACCAGTGCCTGGCCCCGCGAGTACCAGCAACGGGCCGCCGCGATGCTCGATGACCCGCTGCTGATCGGCGTCAGGGGTGATGCGTGACGCTGCGGAGGCCGCCCGCACCAACCGCGGCAGCGCTGGGCGCGACTCGCGAGCAGTGGTGGTGTCGGGCATGCCAAGAGTCGACCACGCAGCCCCGACAAAAGCTGTCAGGTCAGGCCTGCGCCGGACCCTTCCAGCGTGCTGAAGCCAGATCCACGCGTTCACCGCCGACGGCTAACGGGGTGCCATCAAGCTTCAGCAGTCGCAGTGCCTCAGTGGGCCCCGCCGGATTGGGGTGACCGGTCGAAAGCACGACCCGCTGCCACGGCACCTCGTGGCCATGCCGACTCATGGCGGCGCCCACCGCTCGACCGGATCCCCGGCCGATCAGCTCGGCAACATCGCCATAGGTCAAGACCTTGCCGGCTGGGATTCGCGCCACGATGGAGAGCACCTCATTGGCGTACGCCGACGGCTTGCCACCCATGACCGGCCGCGTGCCGAGACCGGCCGAAGCCGACCTCGGAGGTGCGGTGCGCGCCATGCTGACCCAGTCCAGCCGGAGACCGGCTCAGTAGACCGGCAGTCCCTTGTCCACCTGGGTCGCCCAGGCCGTGACCCCGCCCTGCACATGCTTGGCGGTGCTGAAGCCTGCCCCCTTGAGGGTGGCCAATGCCTCGGCCGAGCGCACACCGGTCTTGCAGTACACGATGATCGGCTTGTCCTGGGGCAGCTCCGAGAGCCGGGCCGGCAGCTCGCCCTTCGGGATCAGCTCTGCGCCGGGGATGCGCACGATCTCCCACTCCGCCGGCTCGCGGACGTCGACCAGCAGGAAGTCAGCGCCTGACTCCTTCAGGTCTGCCAGCTCTTGAGCGGTGATGGTGGATCCAGCCGCTGCCTGCTGAGCCTCCTCGGAGACGACGCCGCAGAAGGCCTCGTAATCGATCAGCTCGGTCACGGTCGGGTTCTTCCCGCAGATGGCGCACTCCGGGTCCTTGCGGACCTTGATGTCGTGGTAGCTCATCTCGAGTGCGTCGTACACCATCAGGCGCCCGACCAGTGGCTCACCGATGCCCATCAGCAGCTTGATGGCCTCGTTCACCTGGATGGAGCCGATCGAGGCGCACAGCACTCCCAGCACGCCGCCCTCGGCGCACGAGGGCACCATCCCCGGCGGCGGCGGCTCCGGGTAGAGGCAGCGGTAGCACGGGCCGTACTCAGCCCAGAAGACGCTGGCCTGGCCGTCGAACCGGTAGATGGAACCCCACACGTACGGCTTGCCCATGAGCACACAGGCGTCGTTGACCAGATAGCGGGTCGCAAAGTTGTCGGTGCCGTCGACGATCAGGTCGTACGGGGCGAAGATGTCCATCACGTTAGAGCTGTCGAGGCGCTGCTCATGCAGGTTGACCTGCACGTAGGGGTTGATCTCGCGCACCGAGTCGCGCGCTGACTCCGCCTTCGGACGCCCGATGTCGGACTGCCCGTGGATCACCTGGCGCTGCAGGTTCGACTCGTCGACAACGTCGAAATCGACGATCCCCAACGTGCCCACGCCCGCGGCCGCCAGGTACATCAATGCGGGCGAGCCAAGGCCTCCGGCGCCAACGACCAGGACCTTCGCGTTCTTCAGGCGCTTCTGCCCGGCCATCGCCACATCAGGGATGATCAGGTGGCGCGAATAACGCCGAATCTCCTCGATGCTGAGATCGGCGGCCGGCTCTACGAGCGGGGGCAGCGTGCCCTCCGGCAACGCAGTGGATGCGGTGGAAGCAACGGACACGACGCGGGCTCCTCGTAGAGGCAACTGGTTAATTCAAGGCTGTCGTCACTCATTCTGCCCGGGCCTGAAGCCCTCACCAAAGGGTGACGTCATGCACAACCAGGAGGCGGTCTCGCGGATTCCGCCCGTCTCAGGCCCGAAATGTGTCATTCGATTTCCGTCTGTTGCTTCGTGTGTTGTCCCGATTCCTATGGGCACAGGTTCCCCAGAAGCGCTCACCGGTCTTCGGGAGCGCAGGTAACAGACGGAGGTCGCAATGAGCTTTACCGACAAGGTGAAGAACCAGGTCCAATCGCTGACCGGCAAGGGCAAGTCACGCGTCGGCGGGGCGACCGGCAACGCCGATCTTCAGGCCGAAGGCAAGGCCGACCAGGCCAAGGGCGACATCAAGCAGGCCGGCGAGAAGGTCAAGGACGCCTTCAAGAACTGACAAGCCTTCAGTCAGGGATGTGGCTCGGCAAGTGCGGCTGAACCGCCTCGAGCACGGCCCGCACGATGGCCTGCCGAGGGTCGGAATGCACAGGTGACGTCCCGGTGGCGCTCAGTTCGAGGCCGTCGACGTCCAGGACCAGCTCGACGGAGGCCGACCCGTCGGCAATGTCGAGATGTTCGAGGCGGCCAATAACGGCGTCTTCGGTGAGCTCTTCGATGGCGTGCAAAGTCGCCGCGGCCACGGCCCGCAGGACCCCGTCCGATGACGTCGTCCCGGGGGCCTCGCCGCGGCACTCGCGCTCACCCCTGCGCAGCACGATGCTCACGATGACCTTGCGCCCGTGAGAGGTCACGTTCATGACGGTCACGCGGACGTCGCCGGTGCTAGCCGAGTCGCTCTGGCCGGCCTCATCAGCGCCTGAGACGTGGGCCGCGGCAAAGTCGGCCGCCGCTTCCACCATCTGGACCTGACCTGCATCGACACCCAGGCCGAAGCGCTCGCGGAGCAAGCGACCGACCGTCGAGGCCACCTCGACCTCGTCGACGTCGGCGGCGAGATCAAGTCGCAGCAGCCCGGCACCACCGGTCTCGTCGTCGCCAATATCGGCGGAACGAACCCCGGGCACGCTGCGCAGGGCTTGGAGAACCTCGTCGATGCTGACGTCAGTGGTGCTGCTCACGCACTACGTTTCGGCGCGCCGACGGGGTGGTCTTGAGCCCTGGACGACCATTGCTTTGGTGGGTTCAGGCACTCTTTCGCTTGCGGGGGGTCGCTTTCTTGGCTGGAGCCCGCTTCCGCGGCGCAGCCGAGGCTTTCGCCTCGTCGCTTCCGGCCGCCGCCGACGAGCCCGTTTTCTTCTCTTTCGCAGCGTCGACCGACGCGCGCAGCGCCGCCATCAGATCGAGGACATCGCCGCCGCCTGTCTCAACCTCGGCCGGCGATACCACCTCGCGGCCGGCGATCTTCGCATCGATGACCGCCTGCAGCGCTTCGCGGTAGCCATCGGTGTATTGCGACGGGTCGAAGTCGCCGGTCAACGTGTCGATGAGCGAGGCTGCCATCGCCAGCTCCTGCGGACGTACCGAAATCTCCTCGTCCAGGAAAGAAAAATCGGCCTGCCGCACCTCATCCGGCCAGAGCATGGTCTCGAGCACGAAGACGCCGTCGCGGACCCGCAACGTCGCCAGCTGCTCGCGTTGCCGCAGCGCGATCTTGACCAGCGCCACCCGGCCGGACTCCTCCAGCGCGTCGCGCAGCAGCGCGTAGGGCTTGGCGCCGGTGCGATCGGGCTCGAGGTAGTAGGACTTGGCGAAATAGATCGGATCGACCTGCTCAAGCGGCACGAACTGCAGCACATCGATCGTGCGCGACGTCTTCAGCGGCAGTCCCGCGAGGTCTTCGTCGGTGAGGATGACGGTCTCGCCGCCTCCCAGGTCATATCCCTTGGCGATGTCTCCGTAGGTGACCTCTTCGCCATCGACGGTGCAGACGCGCTTGTATTTGATACGCCCGCCGTCTTCGCGGTGTACCTGGTGAAACGACACGTCGCGCTCTTCGGTGGCCGAGTAGAGCTTGACCGGGATCGTGACCAGCCCGAACGAGATGGCGCCCTTCCAGATGGATCTCACTTGAGGATCATCCCTTGGGTAGGCGCCGAACGCACCCCTCTTGATTCATCCCGCTGATCTACCCACCGGAGGCCCGACGTGACACCTCAAGCGCATACCCCGTCCAAGGTGGCCGTGGAAGTCGAAGGTCGGCGGCTGGTGCTGTCCAACCTGGACAAGGTGCTGTATCCGGATGCCGGGTTCACCAAAGGCCAGGTCATCGACTACTACACGCGCATTGCACCGGTGCTGCTGCCACACCTCAAAGGACGGCCGTTGACCCGCAAGCGCTACCCGAATGGGGTCGACGGCGCCTTTTTCTTCGAGAAGAACGCGCCGCGCGGGCTGCCGGATTGGGTACGCACGGCACGCCTGCCCTCCCCCGGCTCGACGAAGGACCGCGACGAGATCGACTTCGTCGTCACGGACGAACTGGCCACGCTGGTCTACGTCGCGAACCTCGCATCGCTCGAGTTGCACACCCCCATGTGGCGGGTCGGCCCGAAGGGTGCGGCCAAGGCGCCCGACATGCTGGTGATCGATCTCGACCCCGGGCCACCGGCGACGATCGTCGAGTGCTGCCGGGTGGCCGAGCTCGTTCGCCAGGAGAGTCCACGCGATTGGTACGCCAAGACCAGCGGTTCCAAGGGCCTTCAGCTCTACGCCAAAGCGAGCGGCGCCTCGGGGTCCGGCAGCTCGGCCAGTACCTCCGATGAGATACGCGCTCTTGCCGAGCAGCTGGAACGCAAGCATCCCGAGCTCATCGTCAGCAGGATGACCAAGACGCTGCGCCCCGGAAAGGTGCTGATCGACTGGTCCCAGAACAACCCGGCCAAGACGACGGTGACGGTCTATTCGCTACGCGCCCGCTCGCACCCGACGGTGAGTACGCCGGTCAGCTGGGACGAGGTGTCCCACTGCGGCCGGCCAGGCGACCTGACGTTCGAGGCCCCGCAGGTCCTGGAGCGGGTGGCGGCAGACGGCGACCTGTTCTTGCCACTTCTAGGCTGAGACGGATGTCACGGCCAACAGATGGGTAGTACCCCGCCATGTCACAACACCCCGATGGTCCCATCGGTATCGACGCGACCCAGCTCTCCGACACCGTTCTCGCCCGCGAGCTGGCGACACTGCATGCCACCCGCCACGAAACGTTTCTTGAGGCGACCGACGACGCCCTGCGGGTGCACACGAGTCGAATGCTGCTGCTGGAGGACGAGTACATGCGCCGTTTCCCGGACCGGGATGCGCCGCACCCGCTGCGTACGCGGTCGGGCAGCCGGGCCGCTGCGGGGCAGGACTAACGCCCAATTACCTGGCAAGCGTGGGCGAGTGTGATTGTCTGGCGTGTCTGCTAGCGCCCGGAGGAGAGCCGCGTTGAGTGCCGATCAGGCTGCCGGGCTGCCCGCCGAGCCCCTCGTGAACAAGCCCGCGGGCAGTGATCCCGTCGTCAGACGAGGACGGCTTCCCCGCCAAGCCCGCCGGCGCCAGTTGCTCGGCGCTGCGCGCGAGGTCTTCGTTGCCCAGGGCTATCACGCTGCGGCCATGGACGAGATCGCCGTGCGGGCCGGAGTCAGCAAGCCAGTGCTCTATCAGCACTTCCCCGGCAAGCTCGATCTCTACCTGGCGTTGCTCGATGAGCACACCCGCGAGCTGGCCGACCGGGTGCGCGAGGCACTCGAATCGACCTCTGACAACCACCTGCGCGTCAGCAGATCAGTGCAGGCCTACTTCGATTTCGTCGACGACCCCAGCGGGGCGTATCAGCTGGTGTTCGAGTCCGACTTGCGCAACGAGCCGGCAGTGCGGGCCCGCGTCGAGGGCAGCTTGACCGAATGCGTGAATGCCATCGCCGTGACGATCGCGGCCGACACCGGCTACCGGCCGCAGGACGCCGAACTCCTCAGCGTCGGAGTGGCGGGCATCGCCGAAGTCGGCGCCCGCTGGTGGCTCAATTCGGGTGGTGACGTGACCAAGGAACACGCTGTCGACCTGTTGGTCCAGCTCGCCTGGCGAGGTCTGTCCGGCGCCCCCAAGGTCTGAGCCCGCCGGATCGGCCCAAAGCGAACGCGCGCGTCGGACGGCCCAGGGTCGGCCTGACCGCCCGTAGGGTGAGAATCCCTAGACGACGCGGAGGTTCCTCGGTGGAGGTCAAGATCGGGGTCCAGTACGCACCCCGCGAGTTGGTCCTGGAAAGCAAGCTCAGTCCCAAAGAGGTCGAAGCTGCGGTCTCGGAGGCCATCAAGTCAGAGCTCGGCATGCTTTCCCTCGAAGACGACAAGGGCCGCCGGGTGATCGTGCCGGTCGCCAAGCTGGCGTATGTCGAGATCGCCGAGGCCGACCGCCGCAGCGTCGGTTTCGGCGCCGCGATGGAGGCCTGACGGCGGCAGCCGCAGAGGCTTAGCCGCGGCTTATTCGGACAGGCCGAGTGCGTGCATGCGTTCGGAGTGCCCATCGATCACGCGCTGGAAGAGGTTGCCCAGCTCGGCCAGGTCGGAGGCACCGGAGGCCAGTAGCTCCACCAGACCCTCGCGCTCGATGGCCACTCGCTGCGCCTGAGTGAGTGCCTCGCCGACGAGGCGCCGCGCCCACAGGGCCAGTCGGCCGCCCACCCGCGGATCGGCGGCGATCCCGGCGCGGACCCGGTCGATGGCAAAGGCAGCGTGCCCGACGTCGCCGAGCACCTCGCGGACGAGCGCCCGCGAGGCCGGGTCCAGATAGGCCGACACCTCGCGGTAGAAATCCCCCGCGATGCCGTCTCCGACGTAGGCCTTCACGAGGCTCTCCAGCCAGTCAGCCGGAGCGGTCAGATCATGAAACGTGTCCAGCGCTTCGACGTAGGGGGCCATCGCCTCTTCGGGGTCGACGCCCAAGGTGCCCAGGTACTGGCAGAGCTGCTGGAAATGAGCGAACTCCCCCGCCGCCAGTGCTGACAAGGCAGTGCGGTCGGTGAGATTCGGGGCCATCCGGGCGTCGGTCGCCATCCGCTCGAAAGCGGAAAGTTCGCCGTAAGCAAGCGCCCCCAGCAGGTCGATCAGGCCCGCCCGGCCGGGCTCGTCCACCCCTGGCGGAGTCCCTGTCCGCTCACTCATGTGCACAACCAGACCATAGGAGTCACAGCCCAGCCATGACGGCCACGCAACACCGGGAATAGTCACCAGCCTGTCGCGGAGCGGAATAAGCCGAGAAATAAGTGCTTGCCGTACTATCAGCCTTGCAAGCCGGCATCCGCCGTGCTTTGCCCGGGGCCTTCATCTATGCCCTTCCGGGCCAGCTGGTGCACATGTGCACTCAACGCCTGACGAGCAGGTTGACAAGCCCGGGCCGAATTGTGAGCGGCTCAGTCCATGACGGCCGTTCGTAGCCGCAGGAGCTTCCGCTGACCGACCAACCAATTCCTACCGTCGTTTCCGAGAGCGAAATAGCAGAAGACGTTCCTCTCGTCGAAGCCGCCGAAACGGATCCGCAAGTAGCCGTTCCGACCCCGGATTTTGCTTCGTTCGGCGTCGCAGCGCCCATCGTCACGGCGCTTTCCGAGGCCGGGATCGTCAATCCTTTCCCCATCCAGGCGTTGACCCTGCCGATCGCGTTGGCCGGCACCGATGTCATCGGTCAGGCCCGTACCGGCACCGGCAAGACCCTCGCGTTCGGCATCCCCGTTCTCGAGCGCGTGATGGCCGCCCGCGAGCTGGCTCCGGATGATCACCGTCCGCTCGCCCTCGCCGTCGTTCCCACCCGTGAGCTGTGCGTCCAGGTCACCGAAGACCTCAAGCGTGCCGGTCGTCTGCTGGGCACGAAGGTGCTCGCGGTGTACGGCGGCCGGGCGTATGAGCCCCAGGTCGAGGCGCTGCGCAATGGCGTGGAGATCGTCGTCGGCACTCCTGGTCGCCTCCTCGACCTCTCCCGTCAGCGCCACCTTGACCTGTCGGCAATCAACGCTCTCGTGCTGGATGAGGCCGACGAGATGCTCGACCTCGGATTCCTTCCTGACGTCGAAGCCATCCTGGAGCAGGTCCCGGCCAGTCGCCAGACGATGTTCTTCTCCGCGACCATGCCTGGTCCGGTCGTTGCGCTCGCCCGGCGCTTCCTCACCCGCCCGGTGCATATCCGGGCGGAGATGCCCGACGAGAGCCGCACCGTCCCGACCACCCACCAGCACGTCTTCCGCGCCCATGCCCTCGACAAGGCCGAGACGCTCTCGCGCGTGCTGCAGGCGAAGGACCGCGGTCTGGCGATGGTCTTCGTGCGCACCAAGCGCACCGCCGACAAAGTGGCGGCTGACCTCACCGAGCGTGGCTTTGCCGCCGCAGCCGTCCACGGCGACCTCGGGCAGGGTGCCCGCGAGCAGGCGCTGCGGGCCTTCCGCGCCGGAAAGATCGACACCCTGGTCGCCACCGACGTCGCGGCCCGTGGCATCGACGTCGCCGGCGTGACGCACGTGATCAATTACCAGTGCCCCGAAGACGAAAAGATCTACCTGCACCGCATCGGTCGCACCGGCCGAGCCGGCGAAAAGGGCGTCGCGGTCACCTTCGTCGACTGGGACGACCTGGCCCGCTGGCGGATGGTCAACGAGGCACTCAAGCTGCCCTTCCCGGACCCGCCGGAGACGTATTCCACCTCCGACCACCTCTACGAGGCACTCGACATCCCGCGCACGGCGAAGGGCACGCTCCCCCGTGACCAGCGCGTACGCGCCGGGCTGTCAGCGGAGCAGGTGGAGGACCTGGGCGAGACCGGCCGCCGCGCCAAGGCGCCGGCCAGGTCGGGCTCGAGCTCGTCCCACTCCTCACATGGAGGGCGCTCCTCAGCTCCCTCCCGTGACGGGGATCGCCCTGCCGAAGCCAGCCGACCGCCCCGATCTTCTCGTCCGCGCCAGCGCACCCGCGGTGGTTCGGCGACAGCGGCGCTCATCGACCCGGCCCCCGACGCTGCCGCCGCGGCGCCGTCGGCCGACACCGGCGCAGACACCCCGGCCAAGCGACGGAGGCGGCGCGGTGGACGTGGCCGCGGTGGCAGCGTCGGCAACGACAGCAACAGCGACGGCGGCAACCAAGGCGTAGCCGAAGCCAGCTGACCTGACGGCGCCACAGGGTCAAGACCGGCGCCAAGAATGCCGATGTCGGGCGGATGGTGCTGCTGAAACACACAGATCCACGCAATGGCTCCATCAGTTGGACCGGCGAAGACACCGACGACCTGATGGCGTGGCTCACCCAGCTGACTGACTGCCCGGCGGTCACGCAGCCGGCCGTTCTGCGGTGCGAGAAGCACGAGAGCGACCCGGTTTTCTGCGGATACGTCCAGGCGGACCCCCACACCGGTGTGGCGCGCCGCCGATGCGTTGCCTGTGCCGAGGTCACCGACCTGTTCGACAGCGGGGAACGCTGGAGCTTCCCGGAGACCTACGAATGTCGGGGCTGCCGTTCCTCACTGGTGGAGCTTGCCGTGGGGATCAACGCCGAGCCGGACGGGCAGGCCCACTGGCTCGCGCTCGCAGCCCGGTGCATCGGATGCGGCCGTATCAGTGGACTGACCGATGTGACCATCGATGCCCTCACTGTGGACGAGGTGCTGGCCAGCGTCTGAACGCGCTAGCGTTCGGGTGTGTCCATCCTGGTAGACGGAGCAGTCTGGCCGTTCCGCGGCGATCTCTGGGCTCACCTGATCAGCGACACGTCCTACGACGAGCTGCACGCGTTCGCCGGTGAGCTCGGCATCCCGCGTCGCGGCTTTCAGGGTGACCATTACGACGTGCCGTCAGCCCTGCGCGAGCTCGCGATCCGCCGCGGCGCCGAGGCCGTATCGAGCCGGGAGCTGATGCGCCGGCTGGTCACGTCTGGATTACGGGCTCGGCGCGTCCCCCGGTAAAGCACATGTGTTGGAGGCAGGCTGAACGCCGTGCGCCTGTTGCTGCTCGCTGACACGCATGTGCCGGCCCGGGCAGCCGACCTTCCCGCCGAGGTCTGGGAGCAGGTCAAGCGCAGCGATGTGGTGCTCCACGCCGGGGATTGGGTGGGCAGTGAGCTGCTGGACCGGCTGGAGAAGGTGGCCGGGCGGGTCTTGGGCTGCTACGGCAACAACGACGGTCCGGATCTGCGCGCTCGCATCCCCGAGATCGCCGCGGTCGAGCTGGCCGAGGTTTCGATCATCGTCGTTCATGAAACCGGCAGCGCGAAAGGCCGCGAGCAGCGGATGGACCGCCGGTTTCCTGACGCTGACCTGATCGTCTTCGGCCACTCCCACATGCCGTGGGACACCACGACCCCACGTGGCAAGCGACTGCTCAACCCGGGCTCCCCCACCGACAAGCGACGACAGCCCCACGCCACTTTCCAGACTCTGGAGCTGCAGGCGGGCGTCATCGGCCCGGTGACACTGCACAAACTGCCATGAACTGACCGGACGCTAGAGGCGCACCCGAACCCTGGTCCAGGTCCAGTCGCTGCAGGCCGGGCAGTGCAGCCACGCCGGGTAGCGCCCGCGTATGACCGGGAGATACACGCTCGGAACGGCGACGCGCACCGCCTGCCGGAACGCCAGAACCGAGACCTCACGACACGACGAGCACTCGATCGACACCGACCCGAAAGCCGCGACTCCCGGTTCATCGACGCTGAACAGGGCCCGGCGGCCTTCACCGTCGGTGGGTGAGGGCGGCAGCCGCGTGCCTTGGGTAGGACCACCGGTCACGTGCGGGGTGCGAGGGCGCAGCCGGTCGAAACTCGACGCTGCGGGCCGGGTCATGCCGGCACCCGGCGACCGGAGTCGGGCTCACGCGGACGTACCGGCTCGGCCTCCGGCGACGACGCGGGCTCCTTGGCCTGCGGCGGGGATGCGACCGCTGCAGCGGCCGGGGGCTTGCTCAAGAGCGCCTTCGCATGGACGCGGTAGGCCTGCGCGCCAGGGCCCTTGCTCGCCGTCACAAGAATCGAGTGACCCGCTGCCGGGGCTTCAGCGAACCGTACGGACTTGGGAATCGGCGGGTCCAGCATCGGCAGGCCGTAACGACTCGCCACATCGGCGACCACGGACCGGGCGTGGATCGTACGACCGTCAAAGAGTGTCGGCAGGACGCCGCGGATGCGAAGACCCCGGTTCGTCAGGCGCTGGACGTCGAGCACGGTGTCGAGCAGCTGC
This sequence comes from uncultured Actinomycetota bacterium, assembly GCA_963737695.1. Lineage (GTDB taxonomy): Bacteria > Actinomycetota > Actinomycetes > Frankiales > Frankiaceae > DATAZK01. The sequence continues at coordinate 441,228 of CAVTTQ010000004.1, read as the reverse complement.
CCAACGCCGCGGTGCGAAAGCGTCTCGCACTGCAGTGGGATCAAAACCTCGTCAGCCGCGGTCAGCGCGTTGATGGTCAGGACACCCAGCGACGGAGCGCAGTCCAGAAGGATGTCGTCGTAGCTGTCAGCGACCTCTTCCAGGGCAGTGCGAAGGACGTACTCGCGGCCGGTACGGGGCAGCAGCGCTGCCTCAGCGCCGGCCAGATCGATGGTGGAAGGAAGCAACGCCGGCCCATCGTCGGTAGCGACGATGGCGACTGAAGTGCTTACCCGACCCAGCAGTACGTCGTGGATCGAAAGGTCCAGCGACTCGGGATCCAAACCGAGCGAGAACGTCAGGCACGCCTGCGGATCAAGATCGACGAGAAGCACCCGCCGCCCCAGCTCGGAAAGTGCTACTCCGAGGCTCGCAACGGTCGTCGTTTTGGCGACGCCGCCTTTTTGATTGGCAACGGCAATGACCCGGCCCATGACCCTCATCCTGAGGGCAGAAGCCGTGAGTAACAACCGCCTACCGTCATCCCCGGGCGTGTCGTCCCTCGCCGTAACCTGAATGACTTCCAAGCCGACGTCGCGGAGCAAGTCGCGAACGTCCACGCGGGCGTGGCACCCTGGTAAGGGTGAGCCGAAAGTGACTGCTACGGCACCAGAAATGGACCCCGACCCGGGGCTTTTCGGGCCTGACAGCGTCACGTGGCGGGTCCATGCGGATCCCCTCCTCGCTCTCGGCGGTTTGCGCGCACTGCTGCTGCAAGCGGTCCACCCGCTGGCCATGGCTGGGGTCTCGGCGCACTCGGACTTTCGCGCCGATCCATGGGGTCGGCTGTTTCGCACCGCGCAATATGTGGGCACCGTGAGCTACGGCACGACGACCGAGGCAAGGCAGGCCGCAGCTCGGGTCCGGGGCGTCCACCGCCGGGTGCGTGGCATCGATCCAGTGACTGGACTGGCTTACCGGGCGAGCGATCCGGAGCTGCTGACCTGGGTCCACGTCACCGAGGTGGATTCCTTCCTGACGACCGCCCGCCGCGGTGGCCTGTCCTTGACGGGCGAAGAAGCGGATCGGTATGTCGCCGAACAGGCCGGTAGCGGCGCATTGCTGGGAGTGCCGGCCAATCGGGCCCCGCATTCGGTCGCCGAGATCCACGAGTACTACCGGGAGATGCGGCCCCAGCTGATGGTGGGGCGCCAGGCGCGGGAGGCAGCCCGTTTCGTCATGCACCCGCCAATGCCGCGAAAGGTGGCACTGCTGACCCCGGCAAGGCCGGCCTGGTACGGGCTGGGTGGCCTGGCGTTCGGCCTCCTGCCAGCTTGGGTCCGGCGGATGTACCGGCTACCCGGGCTGCCCACGACCGATCTCGGAGCCACCCTGGCGGCACGAGCCCTGCGCACCACGCTCATGCGGGTGCCTGAGTCACGTCGGGAAGGTCCGGCCGTCGCGCGGGCAAAGCAGCGCCTGGGGCTGGACTGACGTCGAGCCGAGAGGCTGATCAGGGTCTGGGTTCGCGCTCGGCGGCCGGAGTTCGGCGGATGATTTCTCCAGAGGCGTCGATCTCCACGAGGTCGCGCGGCCGCTCGGTGCGCTTGGGTCGGCGGCGAGTCGGCTTGCGACGCAGCCACCACCACAGCGCAAGCGCTGCGATGATCAGCACGATCAGTCCGACGACCAGGATGGTCGGACCGACCGGGCCTCCAGCGTGGGAGGGCCCGACCGGATCCTGCAGATTGCCGCTGCCCGACAGCGACCGAAGCAATGAGGCCAGGGTGCCGGTCGCATCGCCGCCGGTGGCCGGAAGTGCTGCCTGGGCGGTGGCGAGTTCCTCGCCTAATCGGCCGGGCACGGTCGTACTGGCCCCGTACAAGGTGTCGCCGAGCAACACGATGAACGTGCCGCCCGCGACCGACCTGGCTCGACAGCAACGCCGGCAACTCGTCCGGCGCCACTCCTGCCGGCAGCGCGTCAGGCGGGAGGACGGCCAGGTAGGTATTTCCCGGGATGGCCGACTTCACCCTGGCGGGGTCGACCGTGAACGTATCCGCCGCTGGATCGACGTAGACCGGGCTGGCTTTCAGGGCCTGCGCCACCGCACCGACCGGCGCCGCCGCTGCGGCAGGCCCGGCCAGCAGCCCGGCCGCGGCGACGAGGGCGACCAGCGCCGTCAGAAGGCGCCCCAGGGATCGGCGGCGTCTCATGTGGGATCGGTGACCACGCCACGCCCGGTGACACCCGACAGCAGCCGGTCCAGCTGCGCCGGCGCGGTCGTCTCGGCGCCGAGTCCCTGGGTCTTGCGGGTGCCGTGGTAATCGCTGCTGCCGGTGACGACGAGGTCGAGTTCGGCGGCCAACCGGCGAAGCTCCGCGCGGTCGACCGGAGCGTGGTCAGGATGATCGATCTCGACGCCCGTCAGACCGGCAGCTGCCACCTTGCGAATCTCCGGAGCGCCGACGACCGGACCCCGAAGCCGCGCGTAGGGATGAGCGAAGACGGTGACTCCCCCGGCATCCCGGACCTTGGCGATCGCGTCGAAAACGTCCCAGCCGGGACGACGTACCCGATAACGACCACCCGCCCAATCCGGACCGAAAGCGACCTCGAACGACGGCGCTAACCCGGCTTCGACGAGCAGCGTCGCGAAATGTGGCCGACCGACACTGCCCTGCTCCGCCTGGCGCAGCAGCGGCTCCAAAGAAAGGTCATAGCCGTCCGAGTGGAGCATCTTCTGCCACTGATTCACCCGGTCGACGCGGGCATCGCGCATACGGAGGCGCTCTGCTGCCAGCGCGGGCTCATCAGGATCAAACCCGTAGGCCAGCAGGTGCATGCTGATGGCACGTCCCAAAGCGGGCACCTCGACCGTGCAGGAGAGCTCGGCGCCGAGCACGATGGTGAGCCCGGCGGGGCGGACCGCCGAGGCCTCTGCCCACCCGCCGGTCGTGTCGTGATCGGTGAGGGCGACGACATCAAGGCCTGCCTTTGCCGCCTCACCGATGACCGCTGATGGTGTGTCGGTGCCGTCTGATGCAGTGGAATGGGTGTGCAAATCGATACGCAGTGCAGGCTCCTCGTCGGCTCGGAGCTTACGCGGACCGCTGCGTTGCTCCGGTCAGCCGACTCCGTCGAAGGCCGGATCCACTCCGTCGGTAAAAGCCGAGGCCGGCTCGCTCGCGGGCACCGGCGTGGCGGCCGCCGCCTGCGCTATGAGGCGGGCTGCCAGGCTGTCGAGCCGCACGCGCTCCTGCGGCGAAACCACCGCGACGCCGGCCAGATTGGTCCGGAAAGCCGTCAGGTCGGGCGCGGCCGCTGAGGGCGTCTGGAGCGAGACCGGCAACGATGTCGCGGCGGGCCCGCTGACCTGACCCGTGGTCACGTCGGCGGTGAGCCGGTCGCCCAACCTCGAGAGCGTGGTGACCCAGCCGTCGAACGTGTCAGCCGCCAATGTGCCGGCACTTGCGGCCGGCAAGAGCACGGACGCGCACGTCGCCGGAGCCCCTAGTGCTCTGACGGTGATCCGCATGGTGGCCGGACCGCTGGCTCCGGTGTCTCCGATGTCCAAGCCCGATAGGTCTGCCGTGACGTGCTGCGAACCGGCTACCAGCGCAATGGTCTCGACGGTGCTCGTCACCCGCCAGCCGTGATCGTCCAGCAGCCGAATGCCGATGGTGTACTTGCCGGCCGTCAGCGCGCTGACCCCCACCGATGCCTGGAGCTCGTCGTTCGTGCCGTCATGGTTGGTGTCGACGGGCACGGCCGTCACGTCCGTCCCCGCCAGGGCGCTGACTCCGGTGGCGACGCAGACCGGCCCGGTAGGCGTGGGTGTCGGGGTGGGCGTCGGGGTGGGTTTGGGCGTCGGGTTCGAGGTCGGAGTGGGCTTGGGAGTCGGCTTGGGAGTCGGCTTGGGAGTCGGCTTGGCAGTCGGTTTTGGCGTCGGACTCGGGACGACGCTCACCGCGGGGGTCGGCTTGGGGGTGGCAGCGGGCGTCGGCGACGGGTGGGGGGTCGAGGGGGTGCCCTTGACCACCGGCTTTCCCGTCGGCTTGGACGCCGGCTTGGCAGGTGTTGAGTCCGACGTCCCAAGGTTGATCACCGTGCCCGAGCCGTCGTTGATGACGCCCGAGTCATTGGCGCCGTCGTCGTCGATGATGCCGGGATCGTCGTTGCTGGCGTCGAAAATGCTCGGATCGTCGCTGACGCTCGGGTCGTCATCGCTGATCGAGGCGTCGTCAATGCTCGAGTCGCCGAACGGATCGTCACCGGCGTCGCCTCCGGCGCCGAGCACCAGCGGATCCGGCACGTTTTCCAGCGCCGGCAGGCTGTTGCCCGCCTTCCGGTAGGCAGCAGCCCAGGCGAGCACGGTTCGCACGTATTCGCTGGAGGGGTTGTAGGCAAGGATCGCTGCCCGCAGGTCAGCCGGATTGGAGAGGTCACGGCCGTCGCCGCACAGGTAACTGGCAGCAGTGAGCGTCGCGTCATAAATGTTGTTGGGGTCGGCGATGCCATCGCCGTTGCCGTCGCGGCCGAGCTCGCGCCAGGTCGCCGGCACGAACTGCATCGGCCCTGACCGCCCGGTCATATTTGGTGTCGTGATCGTAGGCGCCGCCGTCGGTGTCGAGCACCAGCGCCGTCCCGTCCTTACCGTCCAGCACCGGCCCGAGGATGATCGGCAGTACTTCACCGCTGGCCGTGACGCGACTCGCTGCGCCCCAGCTGCGACCGTGGTCGGTCTCGACCTTGCCGATAGCCGCGAGCACCGGCCAGGTCAGATGACAGCTCGGATCTTCCACCGCAAGGGTGGCCGCCGCTTTGCGATAGGCAGCAAGGGCCGTCGCCGGAATGGAGCTGTCACCGACAGCCACGCCACTGGTGGCCGGCAGCCCGGCCGCCTTCGGATCCGCCGTCGTCGAGTTGGCGATTCCGATGGCGCCGACGGCGTGGATACGCGCGGAATTGGATGAATCGGATGCGGTGAGGCTTCCAGGCCCGACCAGCGAATGACTGCCGGTGTCGCCGGCCGGCAATGGGCGTGTCGCTGCATTGGTGACGGCTGCTGACGCGGTTAGGCTCAGCGCAAGGGTCGCGATAGCGATCATGGAGAGGCGTCGAACGACGAGGCTACGCCGTCTGCCTTCGGACTCCATTGATCCACCCCGGGTATTTCGCGTCGCCGACCCAGTCACGATCGCCCTTCGCATTGTGCCGTAGCAAGCGCGTTAACCGGACCACTTGTCCTGATTTGAGGCCTCTCCACGTCGCCAATCCAGGCGCGTCGCTCACACCGCCGGCGGCCTCAAGAGACGCAGCCCACCCGCCAGCACCGTGATCTCGGCCGGCAAGCCGGCGAGCGGGTCACCGTCGGCGTAGACCTGAAATGGCCGATCCGCGTCCACCACGATCGTTCGAGCACGCCGGACGCGCACCCGAGGGTCCTCGATATGACGACCCGAGAACACCTTCGGCAACATCCCGAGAAAGTGGAGCTTGCTCGAGCGCTCGGCGGTGACCAATTCCAGCAACCCATCGTCGATCACGGCGGCCGGTGCGTAGCGCATACCCCCGCCGTAATAGGCCGAGTTCGCGGCAGCGACCGACCACCCCACGAGCTCCTCGGGCCCTTCACCGTCGACGGTGAAGGTGAAGCGTGCCGGGCGCCATCCCGCCAGGGTTCGCAGCGCAGCGTAGGTGTAGACCGACGACCCCCGGATCAGCCGGGTCTGGTTCGCCCTCACCTGCACATCGGAGTCGAACCCGAGGCTGGCGATGCCCAGGAATGCGCGGCCAGGACCGTCGGGTCCCGTCACGCGCCCTACGTCCGCCGGGTGCTCCTGCCAGCTGGAGAGCTCGCGAGCGGCGGCGACCGGGTCAAGGCTGATGCCGAGGCCGCGGACGAAATCGTTGCCACGCCCGCCCGGCAGTGCGCCGAAAAGGATCCCCCGTTGCGCGCATACGCCTGCCACCCGGCCCGCCAGCCCATCGCCGCCGAGTGCAATCGCCGCGCGGCCTCGGCTGCCCGGCCTCTTCGGCAAGCTCCTCGGCGTGTTCGATGCTGGTGGTCAGCTCGCTGACCACGTCAGCGCCGCCAAGGCGCAGCGCGGACACCACCTCGGGCAACATCCTGGCGCCGCGGCCCCCACCGGCGGTCGGGTGGACGATCAGGAGCAGCGCGGTCATGCCAGCAGTTTGCCGGGATTCAGGATGCCGGCCGGGTCAAGCCGGTCTTTCACGCCCCGAAGGACGTCGACCCCCAGCTCGCCAATCTCCGCCGACAGCCATGGAGCGTGGTCCACGCCGACCGCGTGATGGTGGGTGACCGTCGCACCAAGAGCGGCGATGGCGTCGGTGGCGGCCCGCTTGGCCCGGTCCCATTGACCCACCGGATCGGTCCTGGAGGCGGCGGCCAGCACCGTGAAATACAGCGAGGCGCCGGCCGGATACAGATGGGAGACGTGGCAGCCCACCAGGACGGGGGACGCCCCCTGCGGACCGGACAGTGCCGCCGTAACCGCTGACCGCACCGCCTGCCGGACGCGCTCGAGCAGGGTCCAGGAGGCCGCCGTCTCGAGGGTCTCGACGAGCACCCCCGCATCCAGCAGATCGTCGCGTAGATAGGGAGCGCCGAAGCGGCCCGCTTCCCAGGCGGCGCCCGCACTGGTTCCCGCGGAAATCCCGCCGGCTCTGCGAATCACCTTGAGTCCGAGCTTGTGGCGCGCGGCCACCAAGTGCGGATCGCCCTCCCACCCGAAGATCGCCATGGCACGAGCCCGGCGGGCCTTCAGATAGAGCCCGGCGACTCCGCCGCCGTGTCCGGAAAGGGCGAGGTTAGCGGTGGTCTCGTCTTCGTCGGACAATCGCGAGACCTCTGGCGCGAGACGCTGCTGCTCCAACTCCCGGACCGCCTCAAGCCCAGCGCTGAAATCCGGGAAAAACCATGCCTCGTAACGCTTGTAGGCAGGGATCGGGCGGATCGACATGGTGACGTCCGTGATCACGCCGAACACGCCTTCGCTGCCGAGCATGAGCTGGCGCAGATCCGGACCGGCGGCACTGCGGGGAGCCCGGCCGAGCCGAAGGGTGCCGGCTGGGGTCGCGACGGTGAGACCGACCACCATCTCGTCACTGCGCCCGTAACCCGTCGAGGCCTGCCCCGCTGATCGCGTGGCCGCGTAACCGCCGATGGTCGCCAGCTCGTAGGACTGCGGGAAGTGGCCCAGGGTGTAGCCGCGGTCAGCGAGCAGCGCCTCCGCCTGCGGTCCGCGCAGGCCCGGCTGCAGCGTCGCCGTATGCGAGATCGGGTCAAGGTGGATCAACCGGTCGAGACCCGCCAGATCGAGCGCAATAACGGCTGAGAAGCGGCCCCGCAGCGGTTCTACCCCGCCGACGACGCTGGTGCCTCCCCCGAACGGCACAACCGCGATGGCTTCCTGCGAACACAGCGCCAGCAGCTGCTCGACATCGGCCGGACCGGTGGGCAGCACCACCGCATCCGGCGCCCCACTCGCGTCACCCGAGCGGATGCGCACCAGATCGCGGTAGGACTTGCCGCGGGCATGCGCGATACGGGCTTCGGCGTCGTCGCGAACAGGCGCGATCTCTGCGAGCCGAAAGCGCTGCTGGGAGCTGAGCGCGGAAGGCGCGAGTGTGATGGCCTCCAGCGGGACGGGCGCCGGCGGGCGGGTCAGGCCGCCGCCGAAGCGTCGCTGGAGAAACGCGAGCACCGGCGGCGTGAGGCCCGGTCGGCGGGTCGGATCTCCCCAGCCGTTCCAGCTCGCCGCTGATGGCGCAGGGGCGTCTTGTGCGTGCTGTGCAACCACTTTGACCCCCCAAGATCCCACCTGCACATGAGTTTCTCAGAGGCGGGAAGTACGGTGTGACAGGTGACGTCGCAACGTAACACGACGATCCTGCAGGCGGCCGCCGATGAGGTCGCCGCCGTCGGCCTCCGCCGTACCTCCCTCACAGATGTCGCCCGCCGGGCGGGGGTCAGCCGGATGACCGTCTATCGCGAGTACGGCGACGCCCCCACCCTGTGGCGCTCACTGCTCACCGCGGAGATCGGCGAGGTGGTCGCTCAGGCTGATCTCACGGCGATGGAGTCGGCCCGTAACGGCCGCGAACGCCTGGTCACCGCCGTGGTGGAAGCGGTCACGCGCCTGGCCGATCATCCCCTGGTGAGCCGGGTGCTCGACCTCGACCCGGAATTGATCCTGCCGTTCGTCGTCGACAGGCTCGGCGCGGGTCAGCAGCTGGCGGCGGAACGCATCCGCGAGATGCTGGCCGGTGGCATCTCCGACGGCTCGATCCGAGAATGCGACATCCCCGCTGCCGCCCATCTGATGCTGCTGCTGGCCCAGTCCTTCGTCTTCTCCGCTCGAATCACCCCGCAGGATGCCGAGCCGTCAGCCGTCACCGAGGAGCTGCGGCGAATGCTCGACGGCTACCTGACGCCCACCCCACTGAAGGAGTCCTCATGACAGAGTCTCCCGGGTTTCTTGGTTTCCCTGGGCTCCCCGAACGTGCCGGATTCGCGGCGAGTTGCCTGAGCGCACAGCGCCGAACTCAGGAGCTGCACGCGCTGCCCTCTGCCGACCTTGACGTGCTGGTGGTCGGCGGCGGCATCACCGGCGTCGGCGTCGCGCTCGACGCCGCCAGCCGCGGTTTGTCGGTGGCCCTCGTCGAGGCGCAAGATCTGGCATTCGGTACGAGCCGCTGGAGCAGCAAGCTCATTCACGGCGGTCTGCGCTACCTGGCCAGCGGAGACGTGGCGATCGCGTACGAAAGCGCGCGTGAGCGGGCAGCACTGATGCACACCATCGCGCCACACCTGGCGCGGCCACTCCCCTTCCTGGTGCCCTACAACGCCGCCACCACCCGCAAGGAGCGCCTTCTCGTCGCGGCCGGCACCCGCACGGCAGAAGCACTGCAGCTAGCCGCCCGCACTCACCCCGGGACGCTTGCCAGGCCGCGGCGGGTCGGCGCCGCCGAGGCCCGCAGCTGGGCGCCTGCCGTTCGCGATGACGTCACCGGAGGGACCCTCTTCTGGGACGGCCAGCTGGAAGATGACGCCCGCCTGGTGGTCGCGGTCGCCCGCACTGCTGCCGCCCACGGCGCACGCATCCTCACCCGTGTCCGCGCGATCTCGCTGTCGGGTGACAGCGCGCAGCTACGCGACGAGCTGACCGGTGCCGAGCTCTCCGTCCGCGCCAAGGCGGTCGTCAACGCGACGGGCGTCTGGGCCGGTGAGCTTGCCGGTACGAACGTCGACGGGACTCCGGTAGCACCACTTCGGCCGTCGAAAGGCACGCACATCGTGTTGCGCTCCGCGACCCTGGGCGAGCCGGCAGCGGCCATGATGATGGCCATTCCGGGCGAGTCGAGCCGGTTCGTCTTCGCGCTGCCACATCCCGACGGGATTGTCATCGTCGGCCTGACGGACGATCCGGTCTCGGCGGTCACGGACGTTCCCCTCCCGGCGCCGGCGGAAATTGACTTCCTGCTCGGCACGCTTTCGCATTGGCTGGCCAAACCCGTCACCGCAGCTGACGTGGTCGGCTCCTTCTCCGGCCTCCGGCCACTCGTCGCCGCTCGGGAAGAAGACCAGACCAAGCGAACTGCCGATCTCTCGCGGCGCCACCTCGTCGCGCGCAGCACCAGCGGGGTCGTCACCGTGGTTGGCGGCAAGCTGACCACCTACCGTCGGATGGCCGAGGACACCGTCAGTTTCCTCGGTTTGACCGACGCCCCCTGCCGCACCCGCTCATTGCCGCTGGTAGGCGCCGCGCCCCGAGGCAGCTTCGGTGAGGTCGATGCCCCCGGTCGCTTGATACGCCGCTACGGCACCGAGGCAGACCTGGTCGCCTCACTCGCCGCTGAGGACCCGCGATTGGCCGCGCCACTCGCCCCAGGTATCCGGGTGCTGGGCACTGAGGTCCTGTGGGCACTGCAGGCGGAGGGGGCGATGAGCGTCGAGGACATCCTGGAACGTCGCACCCGACTCGCCTTGGTGCCCGCTGACGCGCAGGCGGCACGCGAAGCCGTGACGGCACTCGTCGAGCGTTACGGTCCAGCGTCGGTAGCGGGCCTGGCCCCCATCGGGGCTTCCTGACGGCCGCGCGTCTGCGGTTGCGAGATGAGTCGACCACTGGGTGCGCCGAAGACGAGGCCCGGATAGTCGCTCGGGCCGTTGGGTAGCTCTCGCAGGTCGACCAGCAACATGTGTTCGATGAGCAGCACGCTGGCTGCCGCGGGCCAGAAGATGCCTGCCAGCCATACGCCCTTGGCCTCACCGGCGTAGCCGACGAATTCCGGGGTGTCGCCGGGAAGGGCCCACAGCGGCGAAGGGTGATGGGCCGCCGTCACCTTCGCCTCCCCGGGGCCTTCACCCACCAGCAGCCCACCCGGGCGCAGTCCCGCCAACCTGGCTGCCACGCCGACACCCGGCTCCTCAGCCACGAATGCCACTTCGGCGGCCCCACCCAGCGGCGCCGGACCGCAGCAGGCGATCACCGTCGCCCGCGCTCCGGTGCGCTCGTCGCCCGCCCAGCCGATCGCGCTCACGCACCACCCAGGGGGAAGCGGCTCCGGAACCCACAGCGGCACCTGGGAAATGATCCGCAGCCGGTCGAGCACGTGAGGAGACGGGACGGCCGCCGCGAAGAAGGGAATGGAGTCGCCATGCGTCTCGCATTGCCAAGCGCTGCTCCAGAGCCCCGGCTCACGTAACGGCCCAAGACAATGAACGCAGGAGGGGATGGAGGACATTGCGACTCCTCGCGGCGGTCTGCTGTGAGAGTCGGCCTTGCGGCGGTCCGCCGTCAAGGCGTGATGAACTACGAGGCGTGAACGACCGCCCCACGATCCGGTGCGTCGGCGCGGTCATCACCCGTCATGACGGACGGGTACTGCTCATCAAACGCGGCAACGAACCGGGACGCGGCCTGTGGTCGCTGCCGGGTGGACGCATCGAGCCGGGTGAGTCTGACGTGACGGCCGTGGCCCGTGAGGTGGCCGAGGAGACCGGGCTGACGGTCACGGTCGGTGAGCTGGCCGGACGCGTCCAGCGGGGTCGCTACGACATTTCGGACTACTTCGCCAAGGTCGTCTCCGGCGAACTCGCCGCTGCAACTGACGCGCTGGACGCCCGCTGGGCGGATCCTCGCGAATTGGCCACCACACCCGGACTGGTCGAGGCCTTGACGTCCTGGGGAGTCACTTTCGGGTGACGGGCCCGGCCCGTTACTCAGCTTTCGCGTAACACCGGGCGCCCGGGCTGATCGCCGCCGCGGCCTTCCCCATAAACCCGCTTGGGCACCATGACCTTGCGCCGGAAGATGCAGACCAGCGTGCCGTCCTGGTTGTAGCCCTTGGTCTCCACATAGACGACCCCGCGGTCGTTCTTGGACTTGGACTCGGTCTTGTCGAGCACCAGCGTCTCGCCGTAGATCGTGTCGCCGTGGAACGTTGGCGCCACGTGCTTGAGCGACTCAACCTCCAGATTTGCGATCGCCTTGCCGCTGACGTCCGCGACGGACATCCCGAGCAGCAGCGAGTAGATGAGGTTGCCGACCACCACATTGCGCCCGAATTGCGTGGTCTCGGCCGCATAGTGCGCATCGAGGTGCAGCGGGTGATGGTTCATGGTGATGAGGCAAAAGAGGTGATCGTCAGATTCGGTGACGGTCTTACCGGGCCAGTGCTTGTAAACGTCGCCGGGCTCGAACTCTTCGTAATAGCGGCCGAATTGCATGCCGCCCATGCTCTCAGGTCATCGGCCTCAGGTAATCGGATCCAGGCGAACCGCTTCACGTGCCGGATCCCGAAGGTCGGTTCCGTAAGCCAGCCAGCGTTCCTCGAGGGCCTCGGCTCCGTGAAGGCGCTTGAACTCAGCTTCCGGCGGCAGCAGCGGAAGCAGCGGCAGGAATTGCACCGGCTTGACGGCGCCCGGCAGATCCAAGTCGGGCACCAACCCGCCGGGCTCCCCCACCAGGACGGCCATGGCCGCCGAACCCGCAAAGAGCGGCTCCCCCAGCGTCAGGCTTGCCCCGGCGCCGAGCATCACGCCTTCCACGGCCGGCGCACTGGCGATGATGGCGAGCGATCGCAAGATCCCGGGGTGGCCGCTCCCGGGCCGGGCGCGAAGGCTGAGCAGGAGCTCTGCCCGGGGGCCCGCGGGATCGATCGTGCCAGCGCCCGCGCTGCTCATCGGTTCATGACACATGCCCACGGTCGCGTACCTCAGCAGGCCATCAGGAGCCGGACCGAAGCGGAGCACGTCAATCGGCCTCGTGCCGAGAAACGTCACGCTGCCCTTGCCGGAATGTGGACCCAGGGCGGCCTCCAGATGCGCGATGACTGCAAGGGTCGCGGCCGTTGGATCAAATGGAGACGCGAAGGGCTGCACGAACTGATCGTGCCCGCTAAGTTGCGCAGGCATGGGACAGGTGCTGTCAAAGGGGGCCAACGCCCCGATTCCCGGCCCGCAGGCCGTGGTCAAGGTTTCCTCCGGGACCGTCGTCGACCTCGCCGCCTTACTCGTCGCTGCGAACGGCAAGGTGCGTTCGGATGCGGACTTCGTCTTCTACAACCAGCCGAACGGTCCGGGAGTTCAGCTGCAACCGCCTTCGACGCTGCAACTGAACCTGCCGGCTGTCCCATCGGACATCGACAAGATCGTGGTCACGGCCAGCCTCGACGGAAGCGGTCCCGCCACGTTTGGAGCCGCCGGCCAGCTCTCCATCTCTGTCGGTGACGGATCGGCCGAGCTCGTGTCATTCGCGCCCACCGGTCTCGGCCCGGAGAAGGCGCTCGTACTCATCGAGGTCTACCGCCGCCAGGACGCCTGGAAAGTGCGTGCGGTCGGTCAGGGCTATTCCAGCGGCCTGGCCGGGATCGCGACCGATTTCGGCATCTCGGTCGATGACGAACCGGCTGCGCCGCCTCAGCAGCAGTCGGCACCACCAACCGCACCGCCGGCACAGGCGCCACCCCAGCCGGGAGCCGGCGCAATGGTCAACCTCGACAAGGGTCGCGTCTCGTTGTCCAAGGGCCAGAGCGTCTCGCTGGTGAAGACCGGCGCCGCACCGCTCACGCGGGTGCGGATGGGCCTTGGCTGGGACACCGGGCAGGGCGAGAACATCGACCTCGATGCCAGCTGCATTCTTTACGACGATCGCCGCAAGGACGTCGACAAGGTCTGGTTCATGTCCAAGAAGGGCGACAAGGGCAGCATCGTGCACCAGGGTGACAACCTGACCGGAGCCGGCGAAGGCGACGACGAGGTGATCAACGTCGACCTCAGCAAGATCTCCAAGAACGTGACAAGCCTCGTCTTCGTGGTCAACAGCTTCAGCGGCCAGAAATTCACGTCGGTGCGCAACGCGTTCTGCCGGCTTGTCGACGACAACACCAATCAGGAGCTGGTCCGCTTCGACCTGTCCGACAGCAAACCGTCCACCGGCCTGGTGATGTGCAAGGTGGTGCGTGACGGGGCCAGCTGGGTCATGACGGCGATCGGTGAATTCCACGACGGCAAGACCGTGCGCGCGATGGTGGACCCGGCCAAGACCTACCTCTAACTACCTCTAGCACTGCCTCTGAACCAGCCTCAACTGCTCGCCTGGCGGGCGTTGAGGTGCTTGTCGAGCGTGATCGCGGCGTCGATCAGCGCCAGGTGGGTGAAGGCCTGCGGGAAGTTGCCGATCTGCTCACCGTTGAGCGCGATCTCTTCCGAGTAGAGCCCGAGGTGGTTGGAGAAGGTGAGCATCTTCTCAAACACCAGGCGGGCGTCGTCCAGGCGACCGGAACGGGCCAGCGCGTCGACGTACATGAACGTGCACAGCGAGAAGGTGCCCTCACCGCCCGCGAGGCCATCGGGTGTGGCGCTCGGGTCATAGCGCTGAACAAGGCTGTCGATGACGAGCTCCTCGTCCATCGCCACGAGGGTCGAAAGCCACATCGGATCCTGCGGCGCGATGAAGCCGACGCTCGACATCCTCAGGTTTGAAGAATCGAGCACCCGATCCTCGTAGTGCTGCACAAACGCTTTCCGCTCGACGTTCCAGCCCTTGTCCATGATTTGGGCGTAGACCGCGTCACGCTGCTTGGTCCACTCGGCGAGTGGCGCGGGCCGGCCGAGCCTGGCGGCCAGCCGGATGGCACGGTCGAAAGCGACCCACGTCATCAGCCGGCCATAGGTGAAGTCCTTACGCCCACCGCGCGTCTCCCAAATCCCTTCCTCCGGCTGGTCCCAATTGGCGCCGAGCCACTCGAGCAAGCCGACAATGGCGTTCCAGCCTCGATGGCCGACCTCCAGCCCACGCTCGGAGGCAAAGAAGATGCTGTCGAGCGCTTCTCCGTAGATGTCGAGCTGCAACTGGTCGGCGGCACCGTTGCCGATCCGCACCGGGAAGGACCCGCGGTAGCCCTCCCAATGCTCGAGGGTTTCCTCGATCAGATCGGAAGAACCATCGACGCGGTACATGATGTTCAATGGGCTTCCCCCGCCGCCCGCTTGCTCATACACCCGGTCCCGCAACCAGCCTGAGAACTCGGCCGCTTCCTCCACGAAGCCCATCCCCAGCAGGGCATACACGGAGAACGACGCGTCGCGGACCCAGGTGTATCGGTAGTCCCAGTTGCGCTCGCCGCCGATCTGCTCCGGAAGACCGGCCGTGGGAGCGGCCACCAGTCCGCCACTGGGCGCATAGGTCATCAGCTTCAACGTGATTGCGGAGCGCTGCAGCGCCTCGCGCCAGCGACCGGTGTAGGTGGACTGCCCGACCCAGGAACGCCAGAAGTTGACGGTCTCCTCGAACAGTTCCTCGACTTCACCCACCCGGATCGCGTGCGGCGGACCTTCCGGAGCGGACTCGATGACCAGCCCGCGCACCATGCCGGCCTTCAGCGTCAGCTGCCCGTGCACGTCGTCTCCGACGATCTGCGCGTTGGCGATGATTTCATCGCCGGGCTCCCGTACGACATGGACCGCGAGCGTCAGATCTTCACTCTCGAACAGCGCGCCGACGTCAGTGATCTGGACCTTGTGCGGCTTACGGCCGTAATCGAAACGAGGAGCGATCTCGAAGTCGAAAGCCATCTCACCGCGGACGCATCGGATCATGCGCACCAATCGATGTGTGTCGGTCTTCGTCTTGCCGGTGACCGGCATGAAATCCGCGATTTCGCCTACGCCGGCGTCGGTCATGAACCGGGTGATGAGGATGGCGGTGTCGGGGAAATACATCTGCTTGGTCGTATGGACCGGCTGCGTCGGAAAGATCCGGAGCTGTCCGCCGTCGTTGGCGTCGAGCAAGGCCCCGAACACGCTCGGCGAGTCGAATCGCGGGCAGCAGAACCAGTCAACGGAACCATCGGTTGTCACCAGCGCGGCGGTCTGCAGGTCACCAATCAGGCCGTGGTCGGCAATGAGCGAATAGGGCTTCATCGGTTCGATTCCTTCCATCGCACACGCTCGCGGTGCTAGGCGAGTCTTAGTGGCACTCTGGGCAGTTCGCGAGCAATCGGCATCACCCCATCCGGATGACTCAGCCCCGCGCCAGCAGCCGCCGGAGCACGAGAACCAGCACGACCCGATGAACCAGCGCTTCCTGGGGAGAGCGGGCCGTCCGATTCAACACTCGCGCCACCAAGCGCCGTCCCACCAGGACAGCAAAAAAGCCCCGGCGGATCCATCTGCCACGTGGCCAACGACGCGAGCGGGCCTGGACGGCGGGCGAGTCTGTCACCGCCGCCACGCTAGTGGAGCCAGGCACCTGACCTGGTCGGCCACGCCGGACGTTCACCCCCTCCGGATGATGACCGGACGGCATGCCCTCAGCAAAGCTGAGGGGGTCAGCGGACACGGAGGCGACGCACGCAAATGGTGACGTGGGCTCGCGCCTTCCAGATACGGCAGTACATCAAGGGCAGCTTGTGGGTGCTGCCGCTGATCGGCTGCATCATCGGGGTGATCCTGGCCCAGCTGGACCTCATTGTTGATACCCGCGCGACCCTGCCGCCTGACTGGCAGTACTCGGCCACCACGGCCAGCAGCGTCCTGTCGGCAATCGTCGGAGCGATGATTGGCCTGCTGGGCTTCGTCGTCACGGTGAGCGTGCTCGTGGTCCAGCAGGCGACCGGCTCGCTTTCACCGCGCTACATGAGGCTCTGGTATCGCGACCGCCTGCAGAAGGTGGTCATCGCCGTCTTTGCCGGCACGTTCACGTTTTCGTTCGGGCTGCTTCGCCGCATCGAAAACGACTTCGTCCCCGACATCGGAGTCACGCTGGCCGGCCTGGCCGTCGGCGTCAGCCTGGTGCTGCTGCTGGTCTACGTGAACCGCTTCACCCACAGCCTGCGCCCGGTGGCGGTCGCCGCCGTCGTGACCAAGTGGGGACTGCGTGTCCTCGCCGATTTGGCCAAGGAGGTGGACGGAGACCAAGACTCCCGGCGGGCCAGCGCGGAGTTCGTGTCCACCAGTCAGGAGCCCATGCTGACCGTGACCGCGACCAGGGCGGGAGCGATCCAAGCGATCTCTGATGCACGGCTGGTACGCGCGGCTCGGCAGCACGATTGCGTCGTCGTGCTGTGCCACAGCGTCGGAGATTTCGTACCGGCAGGTGCGCCACTGATGCAGGTCTTGGGCGCAGCAGCCACCGACCCCCGGCCGTTCGAAGGTTTCGTGGCGTTCGGAGTCGAACGGACCGTCGAGCAGGATCCGGCATTCGCCCTACGCATATTGGTTGACGTCGCGATAAAGGCACTTTCGCCGGCCATCAACGACCCGACGACCGCGGTGCAAGTCCTTGACTACATCGAGGTGCTGATGAGGTCAGTCGGCAAAGTCGACCTGCGCTTCCAATACGTCTTGGTGGACAGGGAGCAGCGCATCCGTGTCGTGGTCCCCGGCAGGTCCTGGGACGATTTCGTCGAGCTCGCGTTCACCGAGATCATCGATTACGGCGGCGTCTCGCAGCAGGTTTGCCGAAGACTTCGAGCGGTCATGGAGTCACTCACCGAATCGGTGACACCGGAGCAAAGGCCCGCCATAGCGGTGCAATTGCGTCGCCTCGACGAAGCGGTCCTTCGAAACTTCCACGACGAGCGGACCCGTACGTACGCCGGCACCAGCGACCGGCAAGGCATCGGGGGCCGGTCGGCCCAACCTCTCATCCGCTGAGGAGGAAGCCAACCACCTCAAAGCGCCCCATCATGACGCTGATGAACGACAGCCGTGGCGGTGGAGGACGGCGCCGTAATCCGCCCGAGGAACGGCCGAATCTCGGCGTCAAGATCGGCTGGAAAACCCTGACGTGGGCGCTTTTTGAGAGCCTGCTGAGCGTCGCCTTGCTCGTCACCGCATACTTCGTGCTGCCACTGGACGGGCCGCTGGACGGCGATGGGATCGGCTGGCTGATCTTCGGGCTGATCATCTTCGGCTTCACCGTCGGCTGGCAGATCCGGGCCATCTTTCAAGCGAAGTATCCCGTGCTGCAGGCCATCCGCGCGCTCGCGATCGCAGTTCCCCTTTTCCTGCTCATCTTCTCAGCTTTGTATTTCGAGCTCGGAAGGTCTCACGGCCGCGTTTTCAACGAGCCGATGAGCAAGGTCGACGCCATCTACTTCACGGTGACCGTCTTCGCCACAGTCGGCTTCGGCGACATCGTCCCCCTCACGCAGACTGCCCGGGTCGTGGTCACACTGCAGATGCTCGGCGACCTGATCGTGCTGGGCGTGCTGCTCAGATCGATCGTCAGCGCCGCCCGCGTCACCAGGGCGCATCGGGTCGAAACGTCGCAGCAGACCGCCGACCCGCCGGTGACGCCGCAAACGTCCTGAATCAGGGGTGGGACGGAACGGGTGATTCGGGTTCGACTGATTCGGGTTCGACGAAGTCGTCGCGGCTGATGCGTTTGCGAAAGACGTGGTAGTTCCAGGCGGTGTAGCCAAGGACGATGGGAAGGAAGATGACGGCGACGACCGTCATGACCTTCAATGAGTACGAGCCGGCTTGGGTGTTGCTGACGGTGAGGCTGTAGGAGCTGTTGGTCGAGGAGACCATGACCCGCGGGTAGAGGTCGACGAACAGTGAGATGACGCTCAGGCCGATGGTGGCGGCGGTAGCGGTGAAGGCCCATCCGTCGCGGTTTTCCCCGACCAGCCACCAGGCGGCGAAGACGGCGATGGCGGCGCAGAGTTCGACGAAGTTGGGCAGGTCGCCGCGGCCTGAAACGACCTGGGTCCAGATCAGGAATCCGACCACGGCGGCGACGGCCAGCGGGGCGAGCGGGCGGGTGAGGCGTGCCGCTGTCTGCCGCAGTTCACCGGTCGTCTTCAAGGCCAGGAACGTGGCGCCATCGAGCAGGCACAAGATGACCAGTGTGACGCCGGTGAAGATGCCGTACGGCTGCAGCAGATCCCAGAACGAGCCGGTGAATTCCTGCGAGCTGTTGATCGGGATGCCGTGCAGCAGGTCGCCGAGCACGATGCCGAGCACCAGCGGCACGACCACGCTGGAGACGGTCAGCCCGACATGCCAGGTCCGGCGCCAGCGCGCAGCGGTCACCTTTCCCATGAATTCGAACGAGACGCCGCGCACGATCAAGCCGGCCAGCACCAGCAACAACAGCAGATAGAACGCCGAGAACATCGTGGCATACCAGCCCGGGAACGCCGCGAAAGTGCCTGCCACGGCAACGATCAGCCACACCTCGTTGCCGTCCCACAGCGGCCCGATGGTAGCGATCACGGCGCGCCGTCCGGGCTCGTCCTTGCCGACGATCCCGTGCAGCATGCCGACGCCGAAGTCGAAGCCTTCCAGGACGAAAAACCCCGTCCAGACAACGGTCAAAATGATGAACCACAGCGGAACAAGTGTCATGACGGCCTCAGTAGCTCATCGCGGGCACGGGTGGCTCTTGGTCGGCGTTCTCGTCCACGGGCGCGGGGGGCGGCTCCAGGGCCTTGCGTGAGTAGCGGATCATCAGCACGCCATCGACCACGGCGAGGATCACGTACAGCAGTGCGAAAACGATCAGGCTCACCCAGATGGTCGCGCTGCTGATCGAAGCCGAGACGCCGTTCTTGGTCAGCTGAATGCCCTGCACGATCCACGGCTGACGACCGTTCTCGGTCAGCATCCACCCGGCGGTGTTCATCAGGAACGGCAAAATCACGATCCAGATCGCCAGCCAGCGATACAGCCGAGACGTCGCGAGGCGTTTGCGGCGAACCAGCCAGGCACCCCACACCGCGAACAGCATGATGAACGCGCCGCCGTAGGCCATTACCCGCATCGACCAGTACTGGATGAAAACGTTCGGAATGTAGTTACCCGGCCCGTATTCCTTCTGATACTGGGCCTGCAGCTGGTTGAGGCCTTCGACCTGCCCATTCCAGGTGTCCGTCGACAGCAGCGATAGCAGATGCGGAATCTGGATGATCTTCGTGGGCGTCTCGTCGTTCTTGCCGCCACCGACTTGGATCACCGAGAACGAGCAGGGGGCGCAGGTGTTCCACTGCGCCTCCGCGGCCGCAATTTTCATCGGCTGGTATTTCGTCTCGTTCACGCCGAGTCGGCCACCGACAAACATCGCCAGCAGAATGCACGGCAGCAAAACCAGGATGGCCATCCGAGCCGAGCGGCCGAAGATTTCCGGGTTGGACTTCTTCCGCAGATGCCACGCCGAAACGGCCAGCATCACCAGCGCGCCCGTCACCGCCGAGGCCAGCAGCACGTGCACGTAGCCCCACAGGAAGACCGGGTTGGTCAGCACCGCCCAAATGTCGGTGAGCTGCGGGTTGCCGGTCTTGGAATTGATGGTGTAACCGACCGGATGCTGCATCCAGGAATTGGCCGCCATGATGAACGCGGCCGACAACACACCACCCAAGGCCACCAGCCAGATGGTCGCCAGGTGGAGCCGCTTGGACAGCCGCTCCCAGCCAAATACCCACAATCCGAGAAAAGTCGATTCCAGGAAAAACGCCGCCAAACCCTCCATCGCCAGCGGCGCACCGAAAATGTTGCCGACGATGCGGGAGTAGGACGACCAGTCCATCCCGAACTGGAATTCCTGCACCAGTCCGGTGACCACCCCGACAGCAACGTTGATGATCAGCAGCGTCCCGAAGAATTTCGTCAGCCGCAGGTATGCCGGGTCGCCGTTGCGATACCAGGCGGTCTGCAGCAGGGCAACGAGGAATCCCAGCCCGATCGTCACCGGAACGAAAATGAAATGGTAGATCGACGTCATCCCGAACTGGATTCGGGCGAGATCTACCTTGTCCATTCCGGCCTCCTGCTAGCCCTGCTCAGACTGGCCATCGTCATCCCAGTCGATGGTCGCCGCGCCCCGCCGGTCGATGACGCCGGCCTTACGGTTCGAGCTGAAGTAATCCCAGCCCCAAGAGGTGATCGCATCGCGCCGGGCACGCACGCCGTTCATCAGCCAGGCGTGCACCCCGAGCCAGGCCGCGAAAGCAATGGAACCGTGCAACTCGTGGCGATGTGGTCCGACCTCGGCAATGGCGGCGCCGCGACCGATCATCGCCATGATGCCCTTGTCGTGGTAGTGGAAATGCGCCACGGACTTGCCATCGATGTGCTTGATGATGTTCTTGGCAGCCCAGGTGCCGTGCTGCAACGCCACCGACCCGAGCTGCGGGAAAGGAGTCCCGTCGGGCGCCAGGCTGTGGGCCACGTCGCCCAGCACATACACCTGCGGATAGCCCTCGACGGACAGATCACTCTCGACGACGATTCGCCCGCCGCGCCCCTGCTTCAGACCCGTCTTGGCGGCGAGATCCGTTGCCTTCAAACCGCCTGCCCACACGACGCAACGGGTCAGGATGACGGTGCCGTCATCGAGTGTCGCCGAACTCGGCGTGATCTCTTTGACACCCCGGCCCGTCTTGATGTGCACCCCCGCCCGACTGAGCACCTTCGAGACGTATTCGTGGGCCTTTTCCGAGAACGGGGCGAGCAACTCACTGCCGTGATCAACGATGTGTACCCGGGTCGACTGGACCGCCAGATCGCGGTACTGCTCGGGCAAGACGTCGTTGATGTAGTCAGCCAGTGCGCCGGCGATCTCCACACCGGTGGCTCCTCCACCCACGATGACGAAGTTGAGAGCCCCCTTGTCCACCAACGCCGGGTTGCGGTCCGCGGCGTCGAAGACCTCCAAGATCCGGGAACGCAGCCGCTCTGCATCATCGAGCGAGTACAGCGGGAATGCGTACTCCTCAGCGCCCGGAGTGCGGAAGTAATTCGGCTGCGAGCCGGTAGCAACGACCAGGTAGTCGCCCGTGTATGACTCGCCTTGCGCCGTCACCACGGTGCGTGTCTCGGGGTCGATCGAGACGACCTCGCCGATCTTCACATCCACCGACTTGTCCTTGCGGAAAAGTTCACGCAGCGGGGTCGCCACATCGTCCACGGCAATGGCTGATGTCGCGACCTGATAAAGCAGCGGCTGGAATTGGTGGTAGTTGTTCTTGTCGATCAGGATCGTCTTGACGTCATGATCGGCCAGCTCCTTGGCGCACCCGACGCCGGCGAACCCACCACCGACGATGACGACGGTGGGCCCCTCCTTTTCGGTCTCCTCAGGGCTTGGGGTCATGCCAGGTCTCTCCTTCGGGCAGCAGGCGGTCGGCCTCGGCCGGCCAGGTGCCGCGTGCATACGGGGTCACGGGCACGACGTCATCCAACACCGGGCCGACCACGCGCCATGCCGCTTCAACCGTGTCCTGCCGGGCGAATAACCACTGCTCGCCGTCGAGTGCGGCGCCGATCAGCCGGTCGTACGGTCGCATGTCCGAACCCGGAGGCTGCACGAACGCGAGCTCTTCCTGCTGAACCTCAAAGCCGGCGCCGGGCTTCTTACTCGCGACGGTGAGCCCGATTTGCGTCTCCGGCCAGAGCCGGAAGCGGAGCATGTTCGCACCCTCGAACGGATCCAAGCCGAAGACATTGTGCGGTGGACGATGGAAGCGCAGCACGACCTCGGTGGCCGTGACCGGCATGCACTTACCGGCCCGAATCAGGATGGGAACATCCGCCCATCGCCAGGTGTCGGCGGCCAGCCGCAGTCCCACGAACGTCTCCGTGGTCGAGTTCGGCTCGACGCCTTCGACGTCGAGGTAGCCCTCGTATTGACCGCGGACCGCGTGCTCCGGGGTGATCGGACGCAGCGCCTTGACCACGTCGGACTTGGCGCCGCGCAATTCCGACAGTCCACCTCCGGGAGGCGGGTCGATCAAGACGGTGGCCAGCACCTGCAGCATGTGATTTTGAACCACGTCACGAATCGCGCCGGTGCGGTCGTAGAACTTGCCTCTGTCGGCGACGTCGAACGCCTCCGCCATGGTGATCTGGATGCTGCTGACGTGATTGCGGTTGAGCACCGGCTCCAGGATGCTGTTCGCGAATCGGGTGAACAGGACATTCTCGACCGGGTCGAGACCCAACCAGTGATCCACCCGGTAGATGGCCTCCTCCGGGAAAATCGCGTGCATCGTCGCGTTGAGTTCCTGCGCGCCCTTCAGGTCGTTTCCGAAAGGCTTCTCGACCATGACGCGAGCGTCCTTGGCCAAGCCCGCCTTCGAAATCCCCTGCGCGATGGTGCCGAACAGAAATGGCGGGACTTCCAGGTAGAAGAGCGTCTTTCGGCCAGGCAGCTTGGATGCCAGCGTCTGGTAGGTCGCGTCATCCGTCAGATCGCCATCAACGTAATCGAGCAGGTCGAGCATCTTCTTGGCGGCGGCCCCCGCCGGGTCCATCTTGTTGAGGACGAGTGAGTCCGCGGCGTACTTGCGGAACTCGGCGACTCCCCATCCGCTCTTGGCTACACCGACCACTGGAACGTCAAGAACACCGCGCTCGACGAGACCGACCAACGCGGGAAAAGTCTCGAGCTTGGCAAGGTCACCGGTCGCTCCGAAGATGACCAATGCGTCCATGCGTTCTTGAGCCATATCGCGTCCTCTTCCGAAAGGGATCTGCGGGCTACCGGCCGCCGGGGCTGCTTACCTGCCCCGCACGTGACACCACACAATCGCGTTACGGGTCGGGTGGCCTCGTCCCTTCTGGATGAACTCGTCCCGTCCGGATGAAAAGGTCAGGCTGTAGGGAACTCTTGCCTCGCAAATCTGTCCGACAGCGGAAGATGACACCATCCGTCCTCAGGGTCATCCTTTAGGTCATCGGTCAGGAAGGGGCGTCGTGTGGCGAGCGGCCGGGCCGACCGAAGGCTCATGTCCTTGGCGGATGGCACCCGCGGGTATCTCGCCACAGCGGTCTTCTTCGGAGTAGTCACCACGCTGCTGGTGATCGTTCAAGCCTCCTTGCTTGCGGAGGTGATCGCCGGAGTGTCGTCGGGAAAGACCCTCGATGCCCTCAGCACCAGCCTTGCCGTGCTCGTACTGGTCGTCGCGGCGCGAGCCGGCGCTGCGTACGGCGGGGAGACGACGGCGTTGTACGCGGCCGTGCGGGTGAAAAGCCGGCTGCGCGACCAGCTGATGCGTCGCGTCCTTGCGCTGGGACCGGCCTGGCTGTCGGGGCAGCAAACCGGCGAGCTGGCAACCTTGAGCACCAGGGGGCTGGACGCCCTTGACGTCTACTTCGCGCGGTATCTCCCACAGCTGATGCTCTCGGTGCTGCTGCCGGTTGCCGTCTTGATCAGGATCGGTGCGGCTGACTGGATTTCGGCGCTCATCATCGTCCTGACCCTGCCGTTGATCCCGGTCTTCATGATCTTGGTCGGCACCTACACCCGAGGCCGCACGAATCGCCAGTGGCGGTTGCTGGCCCAGCTCGGCGGGCACTTCCTCGACGTCGTCGAGGGCCTGCCGACCCTGCTGGTGTTCGGCCGGGCCAAGGCGCAGGCGAAGACCATCCGACGCATCACGGATGACTACCGGCGCACCACCATGGCCACGCTGCGGATCGCCTTCCTCTCCGCCCTGGTCCTGGAACTGCTCGCGACAATCGCGACGGCGTTGGTCGCTGTGGCCGTGGGGCTGCGGCTGCTCGACGGCAGGCTGAGCTACCAGACGGCACTGCTGATCCTGCTTCTCACTCCTGAGGCTTACCTGCCGCTGCGCGCCCTGGGCACGCACTACCACGCAAGCATGGAGGGCATTGCCGCCGGCTCAGCAGCCTTCGCCGTACTGGATGAGCCCGCCCAGTCGCCGCCTTCGCCGCTCGAAAACCCGCCGCCGGACCTGCGTTCCGTCGACGTACAGTTCAAGGCCGTCAGCCTGCGCTACCCCGATCGTGACCGCCCGGCCCTCGACGAGGTCAGCTTCACGATCCGGCCCGGCTCATTGGTCGTCGTCATCGGCGAGAGCGGCGCCGGAAAGAGTTCGCTGCTTTCGCTGCTGCTGCGTTTCACGGAGCCCAGCGAGGGCGAGATCTGCGTCGGCGGTCAGCGGCTCAGCGATTTCAGCGTGGCCGGCTGGCGAGACCAAATCGCCTGGGTCCCGCAGTCGCCGTACCTCTTCGCCGGAAGTCTGCTGGACAACGTAAGGCTGGCGAATCCTGACGCCGACGAGGACGCCGTGCTGAGCGCGCTTCGTAGTGCCGATGCCCACGAGTTCGTCGCCGCGCTGCCTGCCGGAGTGGCGACCCTGATCGGCGAGCGAGGGCTGAGCCTTTCCAGCGGGCAGCGTCAGCGGATTGCCTTGGCTCGCGCCTTCCTGCGGGACGCCCCTCTGCTACTGCTGGACGAGCCGACTGCCCACCTGGACACCGTGACGACGCGGGCGGTCCGCAATTCGGTGGAGCGCCTCATGGACGGGCGCACCGTCCTGCTGGCAACCCATCACGCCGCCTGGATCAAGAAGGCCGACGTCGTGCTGGAAATGAACCACGGTCGTCTGACCCCGGCCTCGTTGACTGCAGCATCATGAGCCGCGGGAGCGCGACCGACCCGCTGGTGCGGATGTACCGCTACGCCCGTCCCGAGCGCCGCCGGTTGATACTGGCCGTCGCCGCGGGAGCGGCCGCAATCGGCTGCGGCGTCGGGCTTTTCGCGACCGCCGGCTATCTCATCGCCAGAGCCGCCGAGCATCCGTCGGTGCTGGCACTTTCGGTGGCGGTCGTGGCGGTACGAGCGTTCGGGATCGGCCGGGGTCTGTTCCGTTACTGCGAGCGGTTGCTCACCCACGATGTCGCGTTCCGGGCGCTCGCCGATGTCAGGACCCGGATCTACCAGCGGCTGGTCCGGCTAGCTCCGGCCGGAGCCCGCGAGTTTCGCAGCGGTGACCTGCTCGCCCGCCTCGTCGGCGATGTCGACGCCGTGCAAGACCTTTTCATCAGGGGTCTGTCTCCGCCGCTGGTGGCGATCGTCGTCGGCGCCGGTTCGAGCGTTGTCGTGCTTTTTCTGTTCGCCCCCGCCGCCGGGGCGCTGGCCGCGGGCCTCTTGCTCGCCGGCGCTGCGCTGCCCTGGCTGACGGCGACCCTCGGCCGCGGGCCAGGCGCTCATACCGCACGAGCGCGGGCCAGCCTCAGCAGCTCGGTCACCGACCTTCTTGACGGTGCCCCCGAGCTGCTGGCTTACGGTGCGGACGAACAAGCCCTCACGGCCGTCAGGGCAGCTGACCGCGAGACGGCGACGCTGGCCAGAACCGACGCACGCATCGCCGGACTGAGCGCGGGTCTGCTCAGCCTGCTCACCGGTTTGACCGTCTGGGTAGTCCTCCTGATCGGCGTGGCCGCGACCGCGAACGGCACGCTGGACCGGGTTCCGCTCGCCGTCATCGTGCTGACCGCCTTGGCTTCCTTCGAGGCCGTGACGGGGCTTCCGGCCGCGGCGGCGCAGCTCACGTCAATCCGCCGCTCGGCCAGTCGGGTGTTCGCAGTCGTCGACGCGCCGGAGCCCACGACGGAGCCCGAGCAGCCCCACCCGCTGCCGACCGCCCCCGTGGATCTGCGACTTCGCGACGTTCGGGTGCGCTACTCCCCCGACGGCGCCTGGGCCCTCAATGGGGTGGATCTCGACCTGACTCCGGGCAAGCGCGTCGCCGTGGTCGGGTCGACCGGCTCGGGCAAAAGCACCCTGATCTCCGTACTGCTGCGATTCATCGAGATCGACAGCGGCCAGGTGACGCTTGGCCCTTGGGAGCTGGCCGGCTACAGCTCGGACGACGTTCGACACTGGATATCGGGCTGTCCGCAGGATCCACACGTCTTCGCCACGTCCCTCCTGGAAAACCTGCGAATGGCCAGACCGGATGCCACCCACGAAGAGCTGATGGCGGCAGCCCGGACGGCGCGCTTGCTGCCCTGGGTCGAGTCATTGCCCAACGGCTGGGAGACGAATGTCGGCGCGCGTGGTGCGCAGATCTCCGGTGGAGAACGCCAACGCCTCGCCTTGGCGCGGGCGCTGCTCGCCGACCCCCAAATCATGGTGCTCGACGAGCCGACCGCCCACCTCGACCGAGCCGCCCGCCAAGCTCTCACCGCCGACTTGTTGGAGGTCAGCCGCGGCCGGACCACGCTGCTGGCGACCCACGAGCTCACCGGGCTGGATCAGGTCGACGAGATTCTCGTGCTCAATGCAGGCTCGGTTGCCCAGCGTGGCACGCACGACGAGCTGGTTTCCGTGCCCGGGATCTACCAGCAGATGTGGGATATCGAGCAGGAGGATTCGCTCGTCCTGAGCTCGCTTGTCGCGGAGTCAAGTGTCGCGGGGTCGAGTGTTACAGGGCAATCGGGCGGAGGCGAGTCGGTTGGCTGAGCCGGTGACATTGGATGAGACGCAGTTCGAAACGCTCTTCCAACGTCTCAACACCTGGAACCGATGGGGGGCCGGTGATCGCCGAGGCGCGTTGAACTACATCACCCCTGCCTGCCTCGTCTCCGCTGCCTCCGAAGTGCGGGCCGGGGTCTCGGTGACCATGAGCCACCTGCTGGAATTGACCGTTTCCGCCGACAACCTCGACCCTCCGACGCACCGCATGACCGCCGTCCCCGAAGCCGAAACAGGCGGCGCCGACCTGCGTTTTGCCATGGATTACGTCGGGATGAACCTGCACGGCGATGCCTGCAGCCACCTCGATGCCCTGTGTCACGTGGACTACCGGGGCGAGCTGTGGAATGCGATCCCGGCCGACACGATCACCCCAACGGGGGCGGCGGCGCTGGCCATCGATGAGGCGCACGACGGCATCGTGGGACGCGGCGTCTTGCTCGACGTGCCGCGCCTGCACGGCCGATCCTGGCTCGAACCGGGAGAGCATGTCTTCGCAGACGACCTGCGTGCAGCTGAAGATGCGCAGGGAGTGCGGGTAGGAAGCGGCGACCTCCTCTTCGTGCGAGTGGGTCATCGCCGGCGACGGGTGGAGCTAGGGCCCTGGGACGTCGCGAGCACGCGTGCGGGGCTTCATCCCACGGCAATGGAATTCATCGCCGAACGCGAAGTCGCGGCACTCGGCGGCGACAGCAACAACGACGCCGCTCCGAGCGCGACCGCCGGAGTCGACTTTCCCGTTCATGTGCTGGCGATCAATGCGATGGGGCTCTACCTGTTCGACTTCTTGCAGCTGGAGGATCTGGCTCGCCAGTGCGAATCGCTCGGCCGCTGGTCGTTCCTGTGCGTCACGGCACCCCTGCGCTTTCCCGCGGCCACTGCCTCCCCGGTGAATCCCATCGCCATCTTCTGAACGGCCTCCTTCGGGCGGCCATCGTCTCTGCGGAGCGAGCGGTTCATCCGCCGGGGATGATGCCTGCGCCATCGGCCTTGGCGAGTGTGAATCTGTCGCCCGACGAAGAGCCGGCGCCGAGCAACTCGCCGGTCATGACCACACGGTTGATCAAAGGATGCGCATATGCCGAACGATGACAGCTACGACGTAATCATCATCGGCACCGGGGCCGGCGGAGGGACGCTGGCCCACCGGTTGGCGCCCTCGGGAAAGCGAATCCTGCTGCTCGAGCGCGGCGACTACCTACCGCGCGAGATTGACAACTGGGATTCCACCGCCGTCTTCGTGCGTGGCAAGTATCGCGCTCCGGAGTTCTGGCTGGACAAGGACGGCGACGAGTTCCCGCCGGAGGTGAATTACTACGTCGGTGGCAACACGAAGTTCTATGGGGCCGCTCTTTTCCGGCTGCGGCCCCAAGACTTCGGCACCATCACTCACGAGGCGGGCATTTCTCCCGCCTGGCCGATCGACTACGCCGATCTGGAGCCGTACTACACCCAGGCTGAGCATCTCTACCTGGTGCACGGCCGGCACGGGGAAGACCCGACCGAAGGCTCGGCCAGCGCGCAATACGCGTATGACCCCGTGGAGCACGAGCCGCGTATCCAGCAGCTGAGTGACGACCTGGCCAAGAAGGGGCTGCACCCGTTCCATCTCCCCATCGGGGTGAACCTCAAGCAGGACAGCCACGGCAACGCCACCCGCGAAAGTGTGTGCATCCGCTGCAATCGGGTCGACGGTTTTCCATGTCTGGTCAACGGCAAGTCAGACGCCCAGGTCATCTGCGTCGATCCGGCCCTTGAGCACGACAACGTCTCGCTGGTGACGACGGCCTACGTCGAACGCTTGGAGACCGATCCCAGCGGCCGCACCGTGACGGGCGTGGTGACCAAGCTGGGCGACGGGTCCACGGTGACCTACCGCGCCGCCATGGTGGTAGTCGCCTGCGGCGCCGTCAACTCTGCCGCCTTGCTGCTGCGCTCGGCCAACGACAAGCATCCCAACGGTTTGGCGAATGGGTCAGATGTTGTGGGGCGCCATTACATGCGCCACAACAACCTCGCGTTGATGGCGCTCTCCAAGGAACCCAACCCCACCCGCTTCCAGAAGACTCTCGCGATGAACGACTGGTATCTCGGCGCCGACGACTGGGAGTACCCGCTCGGTGGCATTCAGATGCTCGGCAAGAGTGACGCCGAGCAGGTCCGCGCAAACGCCCCGAAATGGGGGGCCTGGGCAGCACCGGAGTGGCCGTTGGAGATGGTCGCCCACCACGGCGTGGACTTCTGGCTGTGCTCTGAGGATCTGCCGCTGCCGACCAACAGGGTGACGCTGGAAAAGGATGGCGGCATCCGGCTGACGCTGAACGAGAAGAACAACGTCGAAGGCCTCAAGCGCCTGCGCCACAAGCTGCAGGGCATGCTGGGCGACCTCGGAATGCACCATCATTTGCTCGACCACAGCATCTATCTGCACAAGTCGATGCCGATCGGCGCCACCGCCCACCAAGCCGGCACCGTTCGATTCGGAGCCGATCCGGCGACCTCAGCCCTGGACCCGACGTGCAAAGCCCACGAGGTCGACAACCTCTACGTCGCAGACACCAGCTTCTTCCCGAGCATCGGCGCCGTGAATCCCTCTCTCACGGCGATCGCCAACGCCTTGCGGGTCGGCGACCGCATCCTGGAGCGGCTGGGCTGATCAGGAGCTGGAATTGATCAGGAGCTGGGGTTGATCAGGAGTTGAGCTTGTAATCCTTCAACAAGCCTCGGCTGATGATCGTCTTCTGAATCTCTGAGGTGCCTTCACCGATGAGCAGGAAAGGCGCCTCGCGAAAGAGCCGCTCGATCTCGTACTCCTTGGAGTAGCCGTAGCCCCCGTGAATCCGGAAGCTCTCGGTCGTCACCTCGAAGCAGTATTCGGAGGCCAGCAGCTTGGCCATGCCGGCCTCGACGTCATTGCGTTCGCCGGCATCCTTCAGCCGAGCCGCGTTGACCATCATCAGGTGGGCGGCTTCGACCTTGGTGGCCATCTCGGCGAGCTTGAAGGCGATCGCCTGGTGGTCAACGATCGGCTTGCCGAAAGTCGAACGCTGCTGTGAGTACTGGATTCCCAGCTCGAACGCGCGTCGCATGACCCCGCAGCCGCGAGCGGCGACGTTGACCCGGCCGACCTCGACCCCGTCCATCATCTGGTAGAAACCCCTGCCGCGGCCGGCCTCGCCGCCGAGGACTGAAGACGCCGGCACCCGGTGACCCTCAAAGATCATTTCGGTGGTCTCGACGCCCTTGTAGCCCATCTTGTCGATCTTGCCGGGGATGGTCAGGCCGCCCTGCTTGCCGAAGCCGGGCTCCTTCTCCACCAGCAGGGTGGTCATGTTGCGGTAGACCGTGTCGCCGCCCTCATCGGTCTTCACGAGGGTGGCGATGACACCCGCCCGCGAGCCGTTCGTCAGCCACATCTTCTGGCCGTCGATGACGTATTCATCGCCATCGCGCACGGCCTTTGTCTTGATGGCCGACACGTCGGAGCCGCAGCCGGGCTCGCTCATCGAGAAGCCGCCGCGGATCTCGCCGGTGGCCATCTTCGGCAGCAGCCGCTGCTTCTGCTCGTCGGTGCCATGCTGGCGGATCATGTACGCCACGATGAAGTGGGTGTTGATGACGCCACTGACGCTCATCCAGCCGCGGGCGATCTCCTCGACCACCAGCGCGTAGGTGAGCAGCGACTCACCGAGTCCGCCGTACTCCTCGGGGATCATGAGGCCGAAGAGCCCCATCTCCTTCATGCCTTCGACGATCGCCTCGGGGAATTCGTCCTTGTGCTCGAGCTCGGTCGCATAAGGAAGAATTTCCTTGTCGACGAAGTCGCGCACCGTCGCAAGAATGTCGCGCTGGATGTCGGTAAGACCCTGAGTTTGAGCCAGACGAGCCATGTTCAGAGCCTATTCGCTGGGCGGTTCGAAGCTCTTCAAACGCTGCATTCCGGATGCCCGGCCCTTACCCGCAATGACCTCGGCCATCTTGCGAGAAGCTTCGTCGATCATCTCGTCACCCAACATGACGGCGCCGCGGTAGCCGCCGGCCTCTGACGTGTAATACCCGTAGGCGTCGAGGATGAGCTCCGCATGGTCGTAATCGTCCTGATCGGGCGAATAGACCTCGTTCGCCGCCTCGATCTGGCCCGGATGCAGCACCCACTTGCCGTCGAATCCGAGCGCGGCCGAGCGGCCGGCGACCCGGCGGAAGCCCTCGACGTCGCGGATCTGCAGATAGGGCCCGTCGATGGCCTGGATGCCCTTCGCGCGGGCCGCCATCAGGATCGACATGAGGATGTGGTGGTAGGCGTCGCCGACGTCGTAGCCGGGCGGCTGCTCCCCCACGATCAGCGACTTCATGTTGATCGAAGCCATGAAGTCGGCCGGCCCGAAGATGATGGTCTCGACCCGGTCGGAGGCGAAGGCGATCTCTTTGACGTTGGTGAGGCCGAGCGCGTTTTCGATCTGCGCCTCGATCCCGATCTTGCCCTCTTCGTAACCCATGGTCAGTTCGATCTGGCGCAGGAGCAGATCGAGCCAGACGACATGTTCGGCCGTCTGCACCTTCGGCAGCATGATGCAGTCGAGGTTCGCGCCGGCGCCTTCGACGACGGTGACCACATCGCGATAGGTCCACTTCGTCGTCAGATCGTTGACGCGTACGACCCGTGTCTTGCCGGCCCAGTCGCCCTCGTTCAGGGCCGCCACGATGTTGTCGCGGGCACCCTCTTTGGCTCCCGGAGCAACGGCATCCTCCAAGTCCAGGAAGACCTGGTCGGCAGGAAGGCCCTGGGCCTTACCCAACATCTTGATATTGCTGCCGGGCACAGCCAGGCAGGATCGGCGGGCACGCAGCGGCGGCACAGAATCTCCTTTGATCGTGGGCTCGTCCACCCGGGTATCACCGTTCCATACCCCACCGCCCGCTGCCGGGAACTCCACGAAGATCACACCCGCCAACCCGGGCTGCCCGTCACGTCAACCAGTTGCGGAAACAGCCACGGAGATGTGTGGAAGACCTCGCATTCACGGCGTGTTCACGCAAAACGCCGCTAGCAGATGCACAGGCGTGGCTGTTTCCGCAGGAGCCGGTCAAGATCCCGGCGGTAACCTCCTGCTATGCGCCGACGCCCAGAATCCCCGGTGGTGGTTGCCGGGTTCGGGTTTCGGACGTGAGCTCGACACCGTCGCGCGTCTTCTGCGCCCGACTTGCCGGAGTGCTCGTCCTCGATCCCAACGGCGACACGGTGGGGCGCATTCGCGACGTCGTCGTCGCCTTGCGGCTGCGCGGCCAGCCGCCGCGGGTGCTGGGCTTGTCGGTGGAAGTCTCGCGGCGACGCATCTTCGTCACGATGAGCCGGGTGACCAGCATCGAGTCCGGTGCCGTCGTGCTGGGATCGGGAACGCTCAACTGGCGCCGCTTCGAGCGTCGGTCGGAAGAGACGCTCGTACTGGCTGAGCTGCTTGACCGCAAGGTGACCGTGATCGAGACCGGCGCCGAAGTCACCGTCATCGACGTCGCGATGGAGCAGGCCAGAAATCACGACTGGCTCCTCACCCAGGTCGCCGTCAAAGAGGGCCGCCGCCGGGGGCGGGTCATGACGGTCGACTGGGACGAAGTCACCGGCTTCACCCTCCCTGAGGAGGGGCAGGGCGCCGCCAACCTGCTCGCGGCATTCGAAAAGCTGCGCGCCGCCGACCTGGCGTCGATGCTGCACGACCTGTCGGACAAGCGCCGCGCCGAAGTCGCTGCGGCCCTGGACGACGAAAGGCTCGCCGCCGTTCTCGAAGAGATGCCCGAGGACGAGCAGGTCGAGCTACTCGGAGGTCTCGAGGACGAACGAGCCGCCGACGTGCTGGAAGCCATGGGCCCCGACGACGCCGCCGACCTGCTCGGCGACCTACCGGCCGAGGACGCCGAGCGGCTCCTGGACCTGATGGAGCCGCAGGAGGCCGCCCCGGTCCGCCGGTTGCTGTCCTACGCCGACGACACGGCCGGCGGCATCATGACCAGCGAGCCGATCATCCTGCCGCCCAATGCGACCGTCGCCGAAGCGCTGGCGCGGATCCGTTCCGTGGAGATCTCGCCGGCCCTCGCCGCCCAGGTGTACGTCGTCCGGCCGCCGTACGAGACCCCCACCGGACGGTATTTGGGCATGGCCCATTTCCAGCGACTGCTCCGCGAACCGCCCGGCACTCTCGTCGGCGGGATGATCGACACCGAGACGGACGCGCTGCAGGCACAGGCGCCGCTCGCCGAGGTCACCCGCCATCTGGCCTCCTACAACCTCGTCGCCGCACCGGTGATCGACCCGACCGGGCGCCTGCTCGGCGCGGTCACGGTCGACGACGTCCTTGACCACCTGCTGCCCCAGGACTGGCGCGAGCACGACTACGACCCCTCCGTCGACAGGCTTGCGCTGATAGCCGGAGCGTCTGACCGTGGCACGCGCTGACCGCCGGCGTACCCGGCTCGACCAGCCGCGGGTGTCGGGTCGATCCTTGCTGCCATCGCCGGACCCAGACGCTTTCGGACGGTTGTCGGAACGCATTGCGCGCTTCCTGGGCACCGGCAAATTCCTGGTCGCCCAGACGGCCGTCATCTTCGTCTGGATCATCTGGAACGTCGCCGTCCCTCCGGCGGCGCGGTTCGACTCCTACCCGTTCCAGTTCCTCACGCTTGTGCTCTCACTGCAGGCCGCATATGCCGCGCCCCTGATCTTGCTGGCGCAAAACCGTCAGGACGACCGCGACCGGGCGAATCTGGCCCAGGACCGCGACCAGAACGCGATGCTGACGGCCGACGCCGAATACCTGACGCGGGAGGTCGCATCGCTGCGGGTGGCCCTTGGTGACGTCGTGACGCGAGACTTCCTGCGCGCCGAGTTGCGCACGCTGCTGGAAGACGTCACCGGCCACAACGGCGACGGCAGCCGCGACGACCGCGGCGACCGGCCAGCGAAAAAGAAGCGCAAGCAGCAGAACCAGCAGCAGCCCGGCCCCAAGGACGGCAAGGCGCCTGAACCCGAGCCCGAGGCGGTCAGCCCAGTCGATCCATGAGCTGACGAAGCGCCTCCAACTCGGGCGCCGAAAGCCGGTCGGTGACGTATTCACGGACGCCCCGAAGGTGCGTCGGCGCCGCCCGCCGAAGGCGTTCGAGCCCGGCGGCAGTCAGCACCGCCGAGCGCCCCCGCAGATCATCGGGGGTGGCCTCCCGGGAGACGTAGCCGCC
Organism: uncultured Actinomycetota bacterium; assembly: GCA_963737695.1. Lineage (GTDB taxonomy): Bacteria > Actinomycetota > Actinomycetes > Frankiales > Frankiaceae > DATAZK01. Next base: position 407,257 of record CAVTTQ010000004.1, on the reverse strand, counting down.
GCGGACCAGCCTGTCCACCAGGCGCGTAACCCCACTTCGGCTCAACAACACCGAATCAGCCAGTTCAGCCATCCGCAGGGACTGTCCAGGCGCTTCGGCCAGCTGCACCAGCACGTCGTACTCGGCAAGGCTGAGCTGCTGCTCGGCCTGCAGCTCCGCTTCGAGCGAACGCGTGACCCGGGCATGGGCGCCCAGGAATGCCCGCCAGGCCGCCAGCGCAGCCTCGGAGGGCTCGCTGACCTCGTGCAGGGGCAGGCGCTGGGACCCATCGGCGCCCTGGGCGAAGCCCTGTGGGAGGCCCGTCGGCATGCCGGTCAGCCTACGGATTCGCCCAGGCAGATACGCTGGCGCCATGGCTAGCACGCCGTCTGCGGACGCTGTCCAAGCCGCGTTGGCGACCGTCACCGACCCGGAAATCAATCGTCCCATCACCGAGATCGGCATGGTGAAATCCGTCGATATCGGTGACGACGGACAGGTCGCGATCGGCGTCTATCTGACGACGGCCGCGTGCCCGCTCCGCGGCGAGATCACCACCCGGGTCACCAAAGCTGTCGGTGCGGTCCCGGGCGTCGCCGGTGTCACGGTCGCTCTTGACGTGATGAACGACGAGCAGCGCACCGCCTTGCGCACGCAGCTACGCGGCAACGTGCCTGAGCGCGACATCCCTTTTGCCCGTCCAGAGTCATTGACCCGGGTTTACGGCGTGGCCAGCGGTAAAGGCGGCGTCGGAAAATCTTCGGTCACGGTCAACCTGGCGGTGGCGCTCGCCGCGGGCGGCTTGAATGTGGGGCTGCTCGACGCCGACATCTACGGTCACAGCGTGCCGCGGATGCTCGGCCTGGAAGACCGCGGACCGACGCAGGTCGAGAGCATGCTGATGCCGCCGCAGGCCTACGGGGTCAAGGTCATCTCCACGGGCATGTTCACCAAGGGCAATCAGCCCGTCACCTGGCGTGGACCGATGCTCCACCGGGCGCTGCAGCAATTCCTGTCCGACGTCTTCTGGGGAGACCTCGACGTCCTGCTGCTCGACCTCCCCCCGGGCACCGGAGACGTCGCCATCTCCCTCGCCCAGCTGCTGCCGGCGTCCGAGCTGCTGCTGGTCACCACCCCGCAGCTGGCCGCGACCGAGGTCGCTGAGCGGGCCGGCACGATTGCCCGCCAGACCCGCCAGAACGTGGTCGGCGTGGTGGAAAACATGGCCTACCTGCCGTGCCCCCACTGCGGCGAGCGGCTTGATGTGTTCGGCAGCGGCGGAGGCGCCAAGGTCGCTGAAAGCCTCACCGAAGCCCTTGGTCACGAGGTCCCGCTGCTGGGCCAGATCCCCCTCGACACGCGTCTGCGCGAAGGCGGCGACAACGGCCGGCCGCTGGTGCTGTCCGAGCCCGATTCCGAGGCCGGCAAGGCGTTGCAGTCGATCGCCGACCGGCTGGGATCGCGCTCACGCGGGCTTTCCGGGCGTTCGTTGGGCCTGACTCCAACCCGCCACTAGCCGTTCAGGTGGCGTCGAGGTCGTATTTGACCTTGTTCAGCCCGGGGGCCGATGACACCGACGTCGGTTCGGCAGCTGACGTCTGGCCACCCGCTGCGGAGTCGTCCGGCTTGTCGAACGAGACCGGCTTGTCGAACGAAACCGGCTCCGGGCTCTCCGGATCGCGGGTGAGGGCGTCCAGCCCCAAGGGGTCTTCCTCCTCGCCGAAAAGGTGCTTTTCCACGAAGGTCCGCGGGTGCAGGCTGCGAAGATCGAGGTCGCCGACCTCAGGTCCGAGCTCGGATTGAAGATCGTCCTGCAGCGACTGGGCCTGGGCGCGCACTTGCCTGAGCGCCTTGCCGAGGTCACGCAGCATCGTCGGTAGCCGTTCAGGGCCAAAGACAAAAAGGCCGACCAGTACCAGGACGGCCAGGTGCCAAGGGCTCATCCCGAACATCAGCTCTTACTCTCCTGCAGCGTGACCTTGACGGTGCTGGATTTGCCGTTGCGCTCGTAGGTGATGGTGACCACATCTCCCACGTTGTGCAGCCGGGTTGCAGCAATCAGGCCGTCCACACCGTCGATGGCCTTCCCGTCCACCTCGGTAATGATGTCTCCGGTCTTGAGGCCGGCCTTTTCAGCCGGTCCCCCGGCGACGAGGGAATTGATCTTCGCGCCCTGCCCGCCACCGGCCGTGTCGGCGGGGACGGCGTTCACTCCCACGTAGGGGTGGGTCGCGTGGCCGGTACGGATGATCTCGTCAGCGATCGACCGGGCGTAATCGATGGGGATGGCGAACCCGAGTCCGATATTGCCGCTGGAGCCGCTGCTGCCGGGGGCTGAGGCGATCGCCGAATTGATGCCGATGACCTGGCCTTTGCCATCCACCAGTGGGCCGCCCGAATTGCCGGGGTTGATGGCCGCGTCGGTCTGGATCGCGCCGATCAGCAGCCCGCCCGCGCCGCCGTTTTCGTCCGGCACCTCCACCGTGCGATCGAGGGCGCTGATGATCCCCGAGGTCACCGTGCTGGACAGTCCGAGTGGGGCACCCAGCGCGACGACCGGATCCCCCACCACGAGGCTGGCGGACTGACCCAGCACAGCGGCCGGCAGATTGGTCGCGTCGACGCGTACGACTGCAAGGTCGGTCTTCGGATCCCGCCCGACGATCCGGGCCGGCACCTTCTGCTTGCCGTGGTAAAAGTCGGCCGTGATCGTCCCGCCATTCGCGGCGACCGCGACCACGTGGTTGTTGGTCAGGATGTAGCCATCGGAGCGAATGATCACTCCGGAACCGGTGCCGCTTTCGGTGCTTCCGGCGACGTTGAGGGTGACGACGGAGGGCAGCAGCTTGGCGGCAATCGAGGCGACGGAATCGGGGTTTCGATCGACCGGGGTCGGCGACCCGGTGGCCAACGGCGGGCCGGCGGACAGGTCGGACGAACCGCCCGCGACCCGGTTGTGCTCGTAGGCGACGCCGGAGATACCGCCGATCACAGCACCCAGCAGGGCCGCGAGCAGGGCGACCGCCACCAGCGCACGGGTGCCCGAGCCCGACTTCTTGGGCTTGTCGGGTGAGCCCGGCGCAACGGCGGTCGGCGGCGGTCCCCAGCGAAGGCGTCGAAGCGTAGGGCGCCGGTGGCAGGTAATCCGGCCCTCGCGGCGGGCTTCCCAAATGGGCCGCGCCGTACTCCGGAGCTTGATATCCGGGGGCTTGATATCCGGGGGCTGGGTAAGGAGAGCCTGGATACGGCTGCTGACCGTAGGGCTGCTGGCCGTAGGGAGCCGTGTCGTTCGGGCCGGCGAACGGCCCGTCAGGATTTGCCTGCGACCAGCCGGGCGGCTCGTTGACGGCGGGAGCCCCGTAGGAGATGGACGGATCGTGTTCGGCAGGCGCTGCGGGACCCGGCGTGGAAGGCTCGGAGGCTGCGGATTCGGGGGACCACCACGGTGCGGGCTCAGGGCTCTCGGGCTGTTCACCCTCCGACATCCCCGGACCCTCCCCCTCGGAAAGCAACGAAACGGCTCACCACGTCGGTGACTTCCCGCTGCTTACACGGTACGGCCGAACTGCTAATGACCGAATGAGGCCGTCATCGCCGCAAAGGACGGATCGTTGAGCGGGACGGACTGGCTGACCTCGGTCGCATTGGTCCGCAGCACGTTGGCGGTGGGCTGCGTCGGTGCGGCTGCTTGCCCGTCACCGGCGGCGGCATAAGCGGCCCCGGCGCCGACGAGCAAGAATGACGCTGCACCGACGAGCAACCGCCTTCCGCGATGCGCGTCGCGCAAAAAGCTCGAGTGGGTCAGCGGGCGACCGGACGCGATCGCCGTCTGGGCGAGCAGGACGGTGTCGACGGTGTTGGCGGTGTCGGCAGCAGCGGCGTGGCTTCCGTCCGGCGAGCCCAGCTGTCGCCCGGCGCCAAGTGGCGTCAGCGCTGCTGTTTTGTCTGGTTTGTCTGGTTTATCCAGGGCGCTCAGCTTGGAAAACAGGCTGAACGGCAGGCCGGGCTCGCGGAGGGCCTGCAGCCGAGCCTTGAGCTGACGCTGCTCCTCGACGTCATGACGGCACATGACACAACCGATCATGTGAAGCAGCACCAGCTCGCGCAGGGCAGGCTCGAGCTGTTCATCGACCAGAGCTGCACCCAGGTCGCCGACGTGCCCCGAAGGTAAAGAACTCACAGAGCCGCCACGGGGACGGGGGCTAACTCACCAGGCGCGTCGCCTGCGTGGTCCTGCTCAGGAGCGCGATCAGCAAGGGCCGCCCGCAACATGGCCCGCCCGCGGGAGATCCGACTGCGAACGGTGCCGAGCTTCACACCGAGGGTCGCAGCGATCTCCTCATAGGAGAGCTGCTCGACGTCGCAAAGAACCACGGCGGCCCGAAAATCCGGTGGCAGGGAGGCCAGCGCACGTTCGACGTCAGGGTCGAACAGATCGGCCATCAGGGCTGCTTCAGGGCTCGGGTCACGCCCTGGCAGGCGCTCCGCGTCTTCGGGAAGCGCCTCGAAGCGGATCCGGGCTGCACGGCGCACCCGGTCGAGGAAGAGGTTGGTGGTGATCCGGTGCAGCCAGCCCTCGAACGTGCCTGGGGTGTATCCGTCGAGCGACCGGAAAACCCGGATGAAGACGTCCTGGGTGAGATCTTCGGCGTCGTGCTGGTTGCCGGTCAGCCGGTAGGCAAGCCGGTAGACGCGGGCGCTGTGCTCACGCACCACCTCGTCCCACGAGGGTGGCTCCCAGGTTGAATTGGCCGGACTCACCGACACTGATGCGACGGACACGACAGACACAGCTTCCCTCCGGACCAGCCGGGGTAAGCGAAAACGCCGGCTGGGCGCGTAAATAGCTCCTGCCGTCATGATCTCGCTTTCGAGATGAGCTGTCGCCGCCCGAAGGCCCCGAAACCCCTGCCAGTTACCTGGGAGTCCGTTGGGAGCCAGCTGAAGGTGCACGTCGATCGCCTTTACCGTTTCGTGACCTTTGTTTCATGACCCTTAACGCGGCAAGCCCGGCGGGTGGTTCCCAACTCACCCGTTCGGACTGATTTCCGGTGGGCATTTTTGGCGGCACCGACCACCCGCCACCCGGCCGGCCCCAAGGTCCACTAGGCTTCGCTGACCATGGGAGTTGCTGAGTTCGCCGAGTCCTTCTTGCCGGAGGACGCCGTGCTGACGGCGGCCCGCGCCCGTGCCGCCGAGATCGGCGTCGAGCCGGTCAGCCCGGCCGCCGGTGCCGTGTTACGCCTGCTCGCGGGCACTGCGCGCGCGCGCACGGCAGTCGAGATCGGGACGGACACCGGGGTGAGCGGGCTCTACCTGCTGCGCGGGATGCCGGATGGGGTGCTGACCAGCATCGATGCAGAGGCTGAGTCACAGCGTCTCGCCCGGGCGACCTTCACCGCCGAGGGCATCCCCAATGCCCGCGCCCGGCTCATCAACGGCCGCGCACTCGACGTGCTGCCCCGTCTCACCGACGGCGCATACGACGTGGTTTTCTGCGCCTCCGACCGCCGCGAATATCCGGACTTCCTGCCCCAGGTCATCCGCCTCGTGCGCAGCGGCGGACTGATCATCTTCGATGGCGCCGCGAGCGCAGCAGACGCCTCCGCCCGCGACGCCGAGGCCGGCGCAATGCACCGATTAGTCGATCTCGTCCGCGAGGACGGCAGGCTGGCCCCTGCGGTGATCCCCGTCGGGACCGGCTTGCTGGTGGCGGTCGCTACCGCGGTCGAAGACGTCTGAGCCGGCAGATACGGGATAAAAGTGGACATCGGTGAGTTCTACGACGGCGACCCGGCGCGGCGTGAGTCGGAAGAGATCAATTTCGGTGACGGCTGGTCGACCGAGGCGGACCAGCATTCGACCTACCGGGCGAATTGGATACGCGAAACCGGCGAGCTGTACGTCGTACGCGAGCCGCATCCCGGTGGGCTATTCGCCCGCTACCTCGATCAGCTCGACGTCGACCAGGTGGAGACCGACGCTCTCACGGTCGAGGTCCTCGGCCGTTTCAGCGACCAAGAGGCGGTACAGCGCGCACTAGCGGGCTGGGAGGACGCCATGAATCATCACGACAGCCTGAGCTGGCTACGGGCGCGCTGCCCCGCCTGACCCGGAGCGAGTAGGCGGGCTCACCCAGCGGCGGCCGCTAAAGCCTCGCTGAGCGCAATGGCCTCCGGCGCCGACATTTCGACGACGAGGCGACCGCCGCCTTCGAGCGGCACCCGCATCACGATGCCGCGCCCCTCTTTGGTGACCTCGAGCGGACCGTCACCCGTCCGCGGCTTCATGGCCGCCATGCCGTGCACCTCTTCCTTCGTGGAACTGACCCTTTTCGGGGCGACTGAACCGGGTTCGCGCCACCGCGCCATGCAACGACGCGGCCACGTCTCGTCCCATCATCCCAGATACGCGGGCAAGTCGACGTGGGTCCCCGTCCATTGATCAAATACGTCAGGAGAAGATACGGATGTGAGTGAGTCTGAGACCGCCGTCATCTACGAGCGCAGCGGCCCTGCCGGGTCATTGGGCATCGTCACCATCAACCGTCCGGACGCGCTCGGAGCGCTCTCCCAGCCGGCGAAAGAGCAGCTGATCGCAGCCCTCACCGACGCAGCCACGGACAGCGAGGTTCGCGCAGTCCTACTGGCCAGCAGAGGGCGGGCCTTCTGCGTGGGCCAGGACCTGCGCGAGCTTCGGGCGGCATACGCCAGCGACCACACCCCCGACCTCGGCGAACTGGTCCGACAGTTCTACAACCCGATCATCACCGCCCTCGCCGAGATGCCCAAACCGGTCGTAGCGGCGATCAACGGGGCCGTTGCAGGTGCAGGCCTCGGGATCGCGCTCGCGTGCGACCTGCGCTGGGCCGCCCGTTCCGCGGTCTTCGCCACCGCGTTCACCGGGATCGGACTCGCCGGGGATTCGGGCATCACCTGGAGCCTGAGCCGGCTGGTGGGACCGGCCAAGACCGCAGCCCTGATGTTGCTCAACGAGCGAATCTCAGCTGAGGGAGCGCTCGAGCTCGGCCTGGTCAATGCCGTGGTCGACGACGAGCTGCTCGCGGATTCGGCGCAGGAGCTGGCGCTCAGACTGGCTGCCGGACCCACCGCGGCTTACGCCGCCATCAAGAAGACGCTCGGTAAGGCCGCCACCCAGACGCTGGCCGAGTCACTCGCATTGGAGGCCGATCTGCAGCAGAAGGTGGGGAAGACGGCTGACCACTTGGACGCCGTGGAGTCGTTCTTCGCCAAGGAGAAGCCCACCTTCACGGGTCGCTAGACCGATTCCTGCTCAGCGCGATCCCTACTCAGACCGATTCCTACTCAGTACGAGTTTTCGACCCACCGGGCGAAGCGCTTCAGCGCGGTCTGCAACGCGAGCTCGGTTGGCCGCCGAGCGACCCGCAGGCCGGCCTGGCCGACAAGACCGAGCGGCGGCTCCACCCACTCCACCCAGGTGTAGCGCGACCGGCCGCCGGCCAAGGGTTCGACCTCAAACACTCCCCCGCCCCGGACCACCCGGCCCAGGTGCGCCACCTCGCAGCGCACCGGCTGCTCCCAGGCGGTGATGCGCATCGGATCGTCGAAGCCGGCGCGGTTCAGCTTTCCCGCTGAGAGAGCTGTGCGCGCCGTGATCATGTCGCCGACGGCGTCTCCACGGCCCTTGGTGACTGCCACTTTCGTTCCGGGCATCCATTCGCCCTGCCGGGCCCAATCCGTCATCGCCGCGAACACCCGCTCGGGCGAAGCGTCGACGTCGACGCTGGCCCGCAGCTCAACCATCGACGTCGGCCTCGAGTGGCTGCTCGATCGACTCACTCGTGGGAGACGGCGCCGCAGCGCGGGCCTCGTCGAGCTCCCGGGCCGCTCGTTCCAGGATCTCATCGACGTCTGCCATCCGGTAGCCGCGCAGCACCACCGGCAATCGCACCGTGCGGAGTCCCTCTGACGTGACAGGACCGGGCGCCAGGCCGGGAGGCGCATCCGGGACGGCCCGATTCATGCCGTCGAGACGGCCGGCCGCTGCCAGCGCAACAGCCAGCAGGACGGCGGCAGCAAGCAGAATCTCAATGGCGAGCGCCATGTGCCCATCCTTGCATCCGGATGGGTGCTCCCCGCGCATCCGAACGCGGATTGGCAGCGATCTGTAAGAGTGCTGACGTGGATCTGCACCTGGGCGCTCGCACGTTCGGCCCGACTGACGTCGCCGTCATGGCCATCATCAACCGCACTCCGGATTCCTTTTTTGACCGTGGAGCCACCTACGGCGAGTCGGAGGCGCTCGAGGCCGCCGACCGGGCCGTCGCCGACGGTGCGGAGATCCTCGACATCGGCGGGATCAAGGCAGCGCCCGGCGTCGTAGTGGATACCGCGGAGGAGCTACGGCGGGTGGCCGGCTTCGTCTCGCGGATCCGTGAGCGCCATCCCGACGTCGTCATCTCCGTCGATACCTGGCGCGCTGCGGTGGGGCGAGCCGTCGCACAAGAAGGCGCCGACCTGCTCAACGACGCTTGGGGCGGCACCGAACCCGAGCTGGCAGAAGTCGCTGCCGAATTCGGCACCGGGATCGTCTGTACGCACGCCGGCCACGTGCCGCCGCGTACCCGCCCCCATCGCGTCGCCTACGAGGATGTGGTGGATGACATCCGTACGACGGTCGTCGGGCTGGCAGAACGAGCCGCCTCGCTCGGGGTGCGGCGCGAAGCAATCCTGATCGACCCCGGACACGACTTCGGCAAGAACAGCCGCCACTCCCTGGAGGCCACCCGCCGCCTACCCGAATTGGTCGAGACGGGCTGGCCGGTGTTGGTCGCGATGAGCAACAAGGACTTCCTCGGCGAATGCTTCGACCTGCCGGTCACCGACCGCTACGAGCCCACGCTGGCGGCAACGGCAATCGCCGTGTGGCTCGGAGCGCGAGTGGTGCGTGCCCACTCGGCGCTGGCGACGCGGCGCGTCATCGACACCGTCCGTTCGATCCAGGGGACGAGAGACCTGGCCGTCGGGCGCCGAGCACTGGCCTGAACGGCTTTACATTCCCCGAACCTAAACCGCACGAGTTCTCCTGACGCGGCGCCGATGCTTGAACTCTCACCACAACAAGGAGACTTCAGATGGGCAAGCCAGGAGCAGCACTACGCGCAGCAGGATGGGTGACCGTGGGCGTCATCGCCGCCGGCGGTGTCGCGACAGCTGCTACGACCACCGACGGCGGCAGCAAACCCGCTTCCTCGACCGCGACGACGACGGCGGCCACCCCTTCGACGGCCCCAACGGGACGGCACCTGCGAGGCAAGCGCGCGGGCAACGGAGCACTCGGCAAGCTGGGGGGCCGGCTGCTGCACGGCCAGGCCACGGTTCTCGGCAAGGACGGCAAGCCCGTGGTCGTCGCCGAACAGCGCGGCACCGTCGACGCGGTCAGCGCCACATCCATCACCCTGACCAGCAAGGATGGCTTCAAGCAGACCTATGTCGTCGACAAGAACACTCGCGTGCGGGTCGACGGCAAGAAGAGCGCCATCGCTGACGTCACGACCGGTCAGACCGCCGGCGTGGTCGCCAAGGTCGACGGCAGCACCCAGACCGCTGTGATCGTCATCGAGCGCGCTCCCAAGGCCGGAGGGTCGGGGTCGGGATCGAGTTCACTCAGCTCGTAGCCACCAAATCGCCAGTAGCTGGGTGCCGGATCAGGTGTCCAGCTACTGGCTGGCTTCGATGACCGCCAGCATTTCCTCGACGTCGTCCGTCAGGGTCAGCAGTTCGAGATCGTTCGGTCCGACATGGCCGCTCGTCACGAGCTTGTCCGCGATCCAATCGACGAGCCCGCTCCAGTAATCGACTCCGACCAACACGATCGGGAAGCGCGTCACCTTGCGCGTCTGGACGAGGGTCAGGGCTTCGAAGAGCTCGTCCAGGGTGCCGAAGCCGCCGGGCAGGATCACGAAAGCCTGCGCGTACTTGACGAACATCGTCTTGCGGACGAAGAAGTAGCGGAAGTTCAGACCCAGGTCCACCCACGGGTTCAGCCGCTCCTCGAAGGGCAGCTCGATTCCCAAGCCGATCGACAGCCCGCCTGCCTCCTGGCAGCCGCGGTTCACGGCCTCCATGGACCCTGGACCGCCGCCCGTAATGACGGCATAGCCCGCTTCGGCCAGCGCACCGCCGACCGTCTTGGCCATCGCGTAATCCGGAGTGTCCAGTGCAGTGCGGGCCGACCCGAAGACGGTGACTGCCTGCGGCACCTCCGCCAGCAGTCCGAAGCCTTCGACGAATTCGCTCGTGATCCGCAACACCCGCCATGGGTCGGTGTGCACCCAGTCGGACGGACCGCGGGAGTCCAGCAGCCGCTGGTCGGTGGTGCCGGGCTGGACCTGCGACCGGCGCAGCACGACGGGACCGCGCTGGCGCTCCGCGGGACGCCGGGGCGACGCGGCGGCGGACTCGATGGGATCGCGCTGGAGTTCGGGATCGAGCGGTGGAGTAGTCACGACTCCACGCTAGGGCCACGGCCGGACGATCTTGACCGGTGCAGGTGAACGACACGAGAACGCCGGTGGGGCGCGGGATGGGCCCGACCCCACCGGCGTGATTCATCTGGCGTACCCAAGTTTGCGCCCTCAAACGACATCGCGGCGCTTGCTAGATAGCCGTTCCGTCGGGTAAGGCCAAGACATGCCTAGCGAAGATGCCGTCATCAATGCCGTCCCGAAGCAGCTTTTCATCGGGGGGCATTGGAGGGACGCCTCGCCGGGCAAGACCCTGACGGTCGAGGATCCGGCCACCGGCCGTGCGCTGTGCGAGGTCGCCGACGCCTCCCCCGCGGACTCGCTCGCGGCACTTGCCGCCGCCGACGACGCCTCAGCCGACTGGGCGCGGACACCGCCACGCGAGCGCGGGGAGATCCTGCGCCGGGCCTACCAGGCCCTGGTTGACCGCCAGGACGAGCTGGCCCTGCTGATGACGCTGGAGATGGGCAAGAGCCTCAGCGAATCCGCCGGCGAGATCGTCTATGCCGCCGAATTCTTCCGGTGGTTCTCCGAAGAGGCCGTCCGCATCTCAGGTCGCTATTCGAACGAGCCGGCCGGCAAAGGACGGCTGCTGACCATGAAACAAGCCGTCGGTCCGTGCCTGCTGGTGACCCCCTGGAACTTCCCAGCCGCGATGGGCACCCGCAAGATCGGCCCGGCGATCGCGGCCGGCTGCACCATGGTCGTCAAACCCGCCGAGCAGACTCCCCTGACGATGCTGGCCCTCGCCCGGTTGCTCACGGAAGCCGGACTGCCCGACGGGGTGCTCAACGTCGTGACCTCGTCCGACGCCGGCGGGGTGGTGAAGCCGCTGCTTGATGACCCGCGGCTGCGCAAGCTGTCGTTCACCGGTTCGACGCAAGTGGGCCGGCTGCTGATGGAGCAGTCGTCGGGGCGCCTGCTCAGACTCTCGATGGAGCTGGGCGGCAACGCACCTTTCCTGGTCTTCGCTGATGCCGATCTCGACCTGGCCGTCGAGCAGGCGGTGGTCGCCAAGATGCGCAACATGGGCCAGTCCTGCGTCGCGGCGAACCGGTTTCACGTCGAGGCCTCGATCGCCGAGGTGTTCACCGAAAAGCTGACCGAAAAGCTGTCCGCCCTGACAGTCGGGCGCGGCACCGAGGCCGGTGTCAACGTCGGCCCGCTGATCGATGGCAAGCAGCGCGACAAGGTTGCCGAACTGGTCGACGACGCGACCCGGCGCGGCGCCACCATCCGCGTCGGCGGGAAGGCTGTGGGCGACGCGGGCTACTTCTTCGCACCGACGGTGCTGGCCGACGTGCCAGCTGATGCCCGCCTGCTGCGCGAGGAGATCTTCGGACCAGTCGCCCCGGTGGCGACCTTCACCACCGAGCGCCAAGCGTTGGCGGCAGCGAACGACAGCGAATTCGGACTGGTGGCCTACGCGTTCACCCAGGACTTCTCCCGCGCGTTGCGGGTGGCGGAGGGATTGCAAACGGGCATGGTCGGACTGAACAAGGGCCTGATCTCCAACCCGGCAGCCCCCTTCGGCGGAGTCAAACAAAGTGGCTTCGGGCGGGAGGGCGGCTTCGAGGGCATCGACGAATACCTGTCGACCAAATATGTCGGGCTCGATGTCTGACGCCGGTCAACCCGTCAGGTAACGCCTCAGCACCTCGGCCACCGCGCCGATGCGGGTGACGTCGATGGATTCATTGCTCGTGTGGGCCAGGTTGGGGTCACCCGGGCCGTAGTTGACGGCCGGAATCCCGAGCGCAGCAAACCGGGCGACGTCGGTCCAGCCGTACTTTGCACGCGGCGCACCGCCGGCCGCTTCGACGAACTCGCGGGCGGCGGGAACGCTCAGTCCCGGCAGCGCGCCTGCGGCAGAGTCCGTCAGCGTCAACGTGTACGGAGCAAGAACCTCTTGGACGTGGGCGAGCGCCTCGGCCTCGCTACGGTCCGGTGCAAACCTGAAGTTGATGGTGACGGTGCACTCGTCGGGGACGACGTTGCCGGCAATCCCGCCGCTGATCTTCACCGCCGACAGGCCTTCGCGGTAGACGCAGCCGTCGATGTCAACCGACCGCGGCTGGTATGCCGCCAGGGTCGCGAGCAGCGGCGCGGCCACGTGGATCGCGTTGTCACCGAGCCACGATCGCGCGCTGTGAGCCCGGCGGCCGGTCACCGTGGCCTCGACGCGCAACGTGCCCTGGCAACCCCCTTCGATGAGGGCGTCCGTCGGCTCCAGCAAGATCGCCAGGTCACCGGCGAGCCACTCCGGGTGGTGCTCGCCGATCCGCCGCAGACCATTGAGCTTTGCCGCAACTTCTTCGTTGTCGTAGAAGACGAACGTGAGGTCGCTGGTCGGTGCTTCGACCGTGGCGGCCAGGTGCAGCATGACCGCGACCCCGGACTTCATGTCCGAGCTTCCGCAGCCGTGAAGGCGGTCACCATCGCGGCGCGACGGAACGTTGTCGACGATCGGCACCGTGTCCAGATGGCCCGCCAGCACGACCCGGCGTCCGCGGCCGAGCTCGGTGAATGCGATGACGGCGTCGCCATCCCTGACCACCCTCAGGTGCGCCAGCTCGCGTAAAAAAGCCTCGACGGCATCAGCAAGCGGCCCCTCCGAACCGCTCACGCTCGGCACGTCGACGAGCCTCGCAGTGAGCTTCACCGGATCTGCGGCGAGTGCCGAGAGGTCAATGGGGGGCGCCGCGTCGAGCTCTGTCACGTGGCGACGCCGTGTTCGCGCAGGACGTCGTTCAGCGCCAGCTTGTCGTGAATTTCCCCCTCCGCCAGCGTGCGCAGCACCATCAGGCACGGCATCGCGAACTCCCCGCCGGCGAACGACCGGACCTTGCTCGAGCCGACGACCACGGCCCGCTCCGGAACCTCGCCGCGCGGCAACTCCTCGCCGCTGCTGGCATCAAAGACATGGGTCGTGTTGGTCAGAATGCAGCCGGCGCCGAGCTTCGCACCGCGACGCACACGTGCCCCGTCGACGACGATGCTCCGAGATCCGATGAAGGCGTCGTCCTCAATGATGACCGGGATCGCATTCGGGGGCTCGAGCACTCCGCCCAGTCCGACGCCGCCCGAGAGGTGGACCCGCTCGCCGACCTGGGCGCAAGAGCCGACCGTCGCCCAGGTGTCGACCATCGAACCGGCACCCACGTAGCCGCCGATGTTGACGAAACTTGGCATGAGCACGACGCCGGGCGCCTGGTAGGACCCCCACCGCACGACAGCTCCGGGCACTACCCGCACCCCGTCGAAGCGGGTCTTCAGCGGCATCCGGTCGTGGTAGTGAAAGTCACCGGCTGAGGACTCCCCCATCGCCAGCACCTTGAACGACAACAGGATCGCCCGCTTGGCCCGCTCATCGACCACGACCGCATTCGTCGCCGGATCGACGCTCGCCACCCTCGCCTCACCCGAGTCGAGCTGGTCCACTGCCGCGACGACGATCTTGCGGGCGTCTTCGTTGGCGGGGCTGAGCGCGTCTCGTCCCTCCCACAGCTCGTCGATCGCTGAGTCGATGGGGCTGTCGATGGGGCTGGAGGGCGTACTCATGCCCTCGACCTTAATGAAACCCTGCGGTTCGCCGCGGAGGGCAACTCAACGTTGATCAACAGGCTGTCGATCAACGCTGCCTTGCCCTCGACGTACCGCTAAGCGAGCCGCGCCGGAACCTGCGCGATGCGCTCGTCAGTCGCCGTCAACGCGACCCTGACGTATTTGCTGCCGCGGGGACCGTAGAACTCCCCCGGCGCGACCAGGATCCCGCGGTCAGCGAGCGCGCCGACGGTGGTCCAGCAGTCCTCATCGCGGGTGCCCCACAGGTAGAGCCCACCTGCGCTGTGCTCGATGCGCAGCCCCGCCTTTTCAAGCGCGGGCCAGAGCAGGTCTCGGCGGGCGGCGTAGCGCTCCCGCTGCTCCACGACATGTGCGTCGTCGCCGAGGGCCGCGATCATGGCGGCCTGCACGGGATCGGGAACGATCATCCCGGCGTGTTTACGCACCTCGAGCAGGCTCGCTACGAGCGCTGGATCACCGATGACGAAACCGGCGCGGTAACCCGCCAGGTTGGACCGCTTCGACAGCGAATGCACGGCGAGCAGGCCGCTCGGATCACCACCCGACACCCTCGGATCGAGAATGCTGACCGGCTCCGCGTCCCAGCCGAGTTCGAGGTAGCACTCGTCGCTCACGACGAGGACATCCCGCTCCCGAGCCCAGGAAACAATCTTCTTCAGATGCTCGGCGGGCAGCACCTGGCCGGTCGGATTAGCGGGCGAATTGACCCAGATCATCCGTACCCGGGCCGGGCCGAAGTCGAGCAGGCTGCCGTAGGTGACCGGTTGCGCGCCGGCCAGCAGCGCTCCCACCGCATACGTCGGGTAGGCCAGCTCGGGCAGCGCCACCGTGTCGCCGGCCCCGAGGGCGAGCAGTGAGGGCAGCAGCGCCACGAGTTCCTTGCTGCCGATGGTGGGCAGCACACCGACCGTCGCGGGCGCTCCGAGCCTGCGCACCGCCCAGCTGGTGAGCGCCTCTCGCAGTGCAGGCGTTCCCGCGGTCAACGGATACCCCGGCGCATCGGAGGCTGCCCGCAGCGCCTCCTGGACGATCGCCGGAGTGGGATCGACCGGCGTGCCCACCGAGAGGTCGACGATGCCGCCGGGATGAGCTCTCGCTCTGTCACCGAACGGAACAAGCCGGTCCCACGGGAAATCCGGAAGGGACCGGCTAGAGGCCGTGATTGCGCTTATTCGTCGTGCTCCTGCGGCGGAAGCGCGGCCACGATCGGGGCGTCGAGGTCGACGAGGCCCACCTTGGAGGCGCCGCCCGGAGAACCTAGCTCGGCGAAGAAGACCACATTGGCCTCCGTGTACGCCTTCCACTGGTCCGGAACGTCGTCCTCGTAGTAGATCGCCTCGACGGGGCACACCGGCTCGCAAGCCCCACAGTCGACGCACTCGTCGGGCTGGATGTACAACATCCGGTTGCCCTCATAGATGCAGTCGACAGGGCACTCTTCGATACACGCCTTGTCCTTGAGATCAACACAGGCCTCGGCGATGACATAGGTCACCGGTACTCCTCCAGACTCGTCACTTTTCACCAGTATGCGTCAGGGCGGCGTCCGTAGGGCTCAGGTCCGGCGCCTAGTTCATTGTGCTGTTCATTGTGCTGCCGCGCCTTCGGGGGCGTGACAGCAGCCGACCGGCAAACGGTCTCAGCACCATCGCCAGCTCAGGGCGGGAGATGAGCGCAATGGCACAGTCAGCCACACCCACCCTTTCCAGTTGCGCGCGCCGGACCGACAGGCGGCCGTCGTGGGCGTTACCGTCACGACGTGGAACTCCTCGTCTGGATCGACTGCGAGATGACGGGCCTTGACCCGTCTCGCGATCTATTACTCGAGGTGGCCTGCGTGGTGACCGACGGCGAGCTCAACCAACTGGGCGATGGCATCGACCTCGTCATCTCCGCTCCGGAGCAGGCGCTGCTCGAGATGGACCCCGTCGTGATCAAGATGCACAAGGAGTCCGGGCTGGACAAGGCCGTGCTCGCATCCACACTCTCGCTGGCGGACGCCGAGTCACAAGTGCTGGAATTCATCCGCCAGTACGTTCCGGAGCCCCGCAAGGCTCCGCTGTGCGGCAATTCGATCGGCACCGATCGGGGCTTCATCGCTCGTTACATGCCAGATCTGGATGCATACCTGCACTACCGGATGGTTGACGTGTCGTCAGTGAAAGAGCTGGCCAGACGGTGGTATCCGCGGGCGTACTACGCGTCGCCGGCCAAGCGCGGAGGTCACCGCGCACTCGCCGACATCGTCGAAAGCGTGGAAGAGCTGCGCTACTACCGGGAGGCGATCTTCGTCCCCCAGCCGGGCCCGTCATCCGACGAGGCCCGTGCGATCGCCGCCAAGATCCGCGGTGAAGAGGCCGCTGCCCCGCCGGAAGCCGCTTCCTCCGCTTAGACTTCGTTCCGTCCCGTTGGCGCACTGCCGGTTGGACGCACGGTGGGTGTAGCTCAGTTGGCAGAGCACCGGGTTGTGATCCCGGGTGTCGCGGGTTCAAGTCCCGTCACTCACCCCAAGTTCCTCAGGGCGTTGACCTGGGTACGGGCGCCGTTTCAGGTGTTCTCGTGATCTTGTGGGACTGTCTCGGGACTGCCGGAGTCCGCGGGAGCTGCGGCGACTGAGTCGTTTGAACGGTCACGCGAGCCGGCAGGCGCGCCACAGCTTGGCGGATACTTCGGTCGGCAGCGCTACCGCGCGGTCGGGCGCTGCTCTCACCACGACGCTCATCTCATTCGCAGCATCTGCCAACTTCACGACGCGAAATGCGCTGCACCGGTCGTCGCCCGGACTCCACATAGCCCCACCTCCGCGTGGCAGCAGCATCTTCCAGACGCCGAGCACCGCATGGTCATCAGCGGTGACCTGCCGCCACAGCTCGTCCGCGTCACCGAAGGCCGCGAAAACGCTGCGCAGTTGGCCTTCGTTGCTGCCGTCGTGAGCCTGCAGCGAGGCGATCAGTCCGTCCAACATCGGTTTCAAGATCGGAGCGATCTTTACCTCGCCTGACAATTTGATGTCCAACGTGAACTCCCCGGCCCAGGGCTCACTCAGCACCCGCACTCCTGCCCGGCATGCGGCCCACCAGTCCGCCGGACGAAGCGGGGGTCGGAGAGGCAGATCAACCACGACCCGGGCGGAGATCCTTGCCACCACAGATGGACGGCAGTGGTGCGACGCGATACTGCATGAGGTGGCGGGGAGTCAGTCGCGAGACGCCGACACATCAGGCCCCGCTGCGCCAGGTGGGACCAGCCGCCGAGGTTGTACAACGTGACATTTTCTAGATCCGCCTTGGTCGGATCGACGCTCGAGTACTCGACGACGAGACCGCAGCCCTCGCGCGGCTTCAGAGCGCGCAGCGCCTCCCGCAGCGTGTCCCGGTACTCCCGCATCTCACCACCGGGATCGAACGGCAGCCGCTGCAGGCTCCAGCCAACGACCTCGTGCTCAGCACGGTCCACGGTCCACGCAGTTGCCTTGCCTGCGGTCACCCCGAGTCCATGTGCACGCCGCTAATCATCTTCCTCGTTCGCCCAAGTGCGGCCTTGAAGTCGCAAAGTTGTCGGCGTCTGCTCGAAGAGCCGTTGACTCTCCCCCAAGGGGAGCCGCCACCGTTTAGTCATCGCCCGACGACAGACGGAAGGACACTGATGACCACACCCACTCTTCCCGCGGCAATCGCCGATCACATCGACGCCGTCAACCGATTCGACATAGACGCCGTGATGGAAACGCTTGCCCCGGACATCCTGGTCAACGACGCCGCTCGCGAATTCTGGGGCCTCGAGCACGTCCGGGCATGGTTCCTCAAGGAGATGATCGGAGACCATGTCACGCTCGAACCGGTCGAGGTCGTCGACAATGCGGGGATGTATGCCGTGCGCTGCAAGTTCGATGGCGACTACGACAAGACCAACCTGCCTGACCCGCTGGTGATGACGAACTACTTCCGGGTCGAGAACAGCAAGATCGTTACGCTTTTCGTCATCAAGAACGGCGAGCCCAAGTACTAGCCAAGGCAAGGCTGGCAGCGAGCCACGCGTTACGGTGCTCGGCGCGTAGCCGCGGCGAGCCGGCTGGATCGGGAGGCACTGTGAGTGAGGTACGCGGCGCGGGAGCATCGGCCGTACCCGAGGGACCGCTGTACGTCCCGAACGATCAGCAGCTGATGCGTTACGACGTACTTCCGGGTGGTGACGTCGAAGGCACCCGGCGCGCGGTCGCGAATGGCATCGCCGCTACCAGCACCATGGTGAATCGGCTCGAAATGCCGCCGGGTCAGAGCAGTCCGCCGCGCCGGTTCACCGGTGATCACGTCATCTATCACCTGGAAGGCACGGTCGAGTGGGATGTCGACGGGGTGCCCTACCGGCTGAGCCCGGGCGACATCCTCTACTTCCCGCCCGGTACGACGTACTCCTACGCAAACGTCGGCGCCGAGCTCGCCCGGTTCATTGACGTCGCCGGACGTGTGGACGATTGGCCGCCGAGCATGTTGTACGCCGATGGCACCGAGATTTCCTCCGGCACGCTGAACCAACTCTTCAACTGACTGGCCCTAAGGTCGATGACGTGAACTCAGAACGCGACGACGACCAGGACGATCTGAGGGCAGCGACGGCGCGACTGCGCGAGCTCCGCCTGAGCATCGACAACATGGATGCGGCCTTGGTTCATCTGTTGGCGGAGCGCTTCAAGATCACCCAACAGGTGGGGCTGCTGAAGGCGGAGCACGGCCTTCCTCCGGCAGACCCCGAGCGGGAAGCGCAGCAGGCGGATCGCCTGCGCGCGCTGGCCTTGGAGTCCAATCTCGACCCGGAGTTCGCAGAGAAGTTCCTCAACTTCATCATCGCCGAGGTCGTCCGCCACCACGAGTCGATCGCCGCCCGGGGCGCGCGGTAGGCGCAGCTGCTCCCCCGGTCAGTGCCAATCGCTGATCTTGACGTCACGCGGGTCGGGACTGCCGGTCCCGGTCTCCAGCAATGACTTCAGGCTCATCAGAAACGTGGCCCATTTCGTACTGCAGTGGTACATGAATTCGACCGGCTCCCTCCATCCGACGTGGCGGAAAAGGACGATGGTCCATTCCCCGTCCTGCTTGATCTCCCAGTGCACGGTCGTGCCGATCCATTCGACCGGACCGTCGACGACCTCCCACTGGACGCGCTCGGCGTGTTGAAGCTCGACCACCTGCATGTCGAAGCCGCCGGGCCCGAAACGGAACTCGATCACTCCGCCGACTTCGACGGATCCCGTCGTGTCACTGGCCCACCAGCCCGACAGGCCGTCGAGCGTGGTGAGCGCGTCGTAGACCTTGTCCGGAGACGAGTCCTTGACGCCGATTCTGTGCAGGATGTCGACCATTTCTTACTCCTTCGTCTTGGCTTGCTGGGACTGGTGTTGGGGGGTCTGAGACTGAGTTCGCTGGATCGCCTCGGCGATGCGCTTGATACGGCGCAGCCGGGCGTCCCAGGCCGTTCCGACCGCAGCCAGCTGGGCGACAGCCCGGGCGAACTGCGCGTCGTCAACCCGATAGCGCCTTTCCCTGCCCGCGGGGGTGACTTGGACCAGGCCGGCACGCTCCAGCACGCCGAGGTGCTTGGCCACCGCTTGCCGCGTCACCGGCAGGTGCTCGCTGAGACGAGTGGCTGTCGCGTCGCCGTCGGCGAGCAGCAGATCGAGCATTCGTCGACGCGTCGGGTCGCCGATCGCCGACCAGAGATCGTCGTCCACAGCGACCGTCATGACGACGACACCAGCCGAGAGACGTACTCACCCAGCCGGGGAATGAAGTAATTCCAGCCCTCGACGTGCTCCTGATACGCCTGCTCCAGAACGGCGGCTTCCCAGCCGAGCTCGCGAAAGCCGCTTTCGGTCATCCGCAGCCGAGTCCCCTCCCCCGCCGGCTCGAGGTAGAAAGTCACCAGCAGCGAATTGCTTGCGGCTGGCAGCTCGCCCTCCTGCGACCCCCAGCGGAACGAGAACCGGTGCGGCGGCTCTACCTCGACGACCTTGATCGCGACTGCCTGCGCCTCTTCCGGCGTGCTTCCGTGGAAGACGATCTGGCCGGTAGCGCCGACTGACGGCTCGAGCTCCGCCTCGTCGGGCCACCACTCCTTGAGATGCTCCGGCCGGCTCACGACCTCGAAGACGACCTCGGGAGAGGCGTCCACGTGGATCTCGCGCTCGATGCTTCCGTACTCCATGACGACTCGCTTTCTGCAACCTTTGGTTGCACATCAACGTAGTTCACTGAACCCGTATGTGCAACCTTTTATTGCGTATGAGTTGGCGATGGTTGGCCGCCGAAACGGCGCAGGTAACTTGAGCGCGATGAGCGAGGCCACGCCCGACCCGGATTCACGCGGGCCGCATGTTGCCGACAGCCACGACTTGATCCGAGTGCTCGGCGCACGGGTGAACAACCTCAAAGGCTTCAGCATCGAGATTCCCAAGCGCCGACTGACCTTCTTCACCGGCGTCTCCGGCTCGGGCAAGAGCTCGCTGGTGTTCGGGACCATTGCCGCAGAGTCACAGCGCCTGATCAACGAGACCTATAGCGCCTTCGTGCAGGGCTTCATGCCGACACTGGCTCGGCCCGACGTCGATGTGCTCGAGGGACTGACGACGGCCATCATCGTCGACCAGGAGCGGATGGGCTCCGACCCGCGCTCGACGGTCGGCACGGCAACCGACGCGAACGCCATGCTGCGCATCCTTTTCAGCCGGCTCGGGAAGCCGCACATCGGCTCGCCGCAGGCGTTCTCCTTCAACGTCGCATCAATCTCCGGCGCCGGGGCCGTCACCATCGAACGCAGTGGCCGCACGACGAAGGAGCGTCGAAGCTTCAGCATCCTCGGGGGGATGTGCCCTCGTTGCGAAGGCCGGGGCGCCGTCAACGACATCGACCTCACGCAGCTTTACGACGACACCAAGTCGCTCAACGACGGTGCGCTCACCATCCCCGGCTACAGCAAAGACGGCTGGTTCGGCCGCATCTTCAGCGGATGCGGCTTCTTCGACCCGGACAAGCCGATCAACAAGTTCACCAAGAAAGAGCTGGACAGCCTCCTCCACAAGGAGCCCACCAAGATCAAGGTCGACGGCATCAACCTGACCTACGAAGGGCTGATCCCACGGATCCAGAAGTCGATGCTTTCCAAGGACATCGAGTCGCTGCAGCCGCACATCCGCGCCTTCGTAGAGCGGGCGGTCACCTTCACCACGTGCCCCGAGTGCGAGGGCAGCCGGCTCAGCGACGCGGCCCGGTCGTCGAAGATCAAGGGGGTCAACATCGCTGACGCCTGCGCGATGCAGATCAGCGACCTCGCGCAATGGGTAGGCGGCCTGGACGAACCCTCCGTCGGGCCGCTACTCGAATCGCTGGGACAGACGCTGGATTCGTTCGTCGCCATCGGTCTGGGCTACCTCAGCCTCGAGCGGCCATCAGGCACCCTGTCAGGCGGAGAAGCCCAGCGCACAAAGATGATCCGCCACCTCGGGTCTTCGTTGACCGACGTCACTTACGTCTTTGACGAACCGACGATCGGGCTGCACCCGCACGACATCCAACGCATGAACAACCTGCTGCTGCAGCTGCGCGACAAGGGCAACACCGTGCTGGTCGTGGAGCACAAGCCGGAGGCGATCGCGATCGCCGAGCACGTGGTCGACCTCGGCCCGGGTGCCGGTGCCGGAGGCGGCGAGGTGGTCTTCGAGGGCACCGTCGAGGAGTTGCGAGCCAGCGACACTGTCACCGGCCGGCATCTGGACGACCGCGCCAGCCTGAAGCCCTCGGTTCGGACCGCGTCCGGAGCGCTGCAGGTTCGCGGAGCCAGTACGCACAACCTGCGTGACGTCGACGTTGACATTCCCCTGGGACTGCTGGTGGTCGTCACGGGGGTGGCGGGCTCGGGCAAGAGTTCACTGATCGGCGGCTCGGTGTCGGGCCAGGACTCAGTCGTGTCGGTCGATCAGGCGGCGATCAAAGGTTCGCGGCGCAGCAACCCGGCGACCTACACCGGACTGCTCGATCCGATCCGCAAGGCGTTCGCCAAGGCCAACGGCGTCAAGCCAGCGCTTTTCAGCGCCAATTCCGAGGGTGCCTGCCCCGCTTGCAATGGCGCCGGCGTCATCTACACCGACTTGGCCATGATGGCGGGCGTCGCCACCACCTGCGAAGAGTGCGAGGGCAAGCGCTTTCAGGCCGATGTCCTGGAGTACAAGTTCGCCGGCAAAGACATCACCGAGGTGCTCGCGATGCCGGTCACCGAAGCTGAGGCGTTCTTCGCCGCCGGCGAGGCGAGGACGCCGGCCGCACAGCGCATCCTCGGCCGGCTCGCCGACGTGGGGCTGGGCTACCTGAGCCTCGGACAGCCGCTCCCCACCCTGTCCGGTGGCGAGCGGCAGCGCCTCAAGCTCGCCACCCACCTGGGCGAGAAGGGCGGCGTTTACGTCCTGGACGAACCGACGGCGGGCCTCCACCTCGCCGATGTGGAGCAGTTGCTCGGGCTGCTCGACCGGCTCGTCGACTCCGGCAAGTCCGTCATCGTCATCGAGCACCACCAAGCCGTGATGGCGCACGCTGACTGGATCGTCGATCTGGGCCCCGGAGCGGGCCACGACGGAGGCCGGATCGTCTTTGAGGGGACGCCCGCTGAACTCGTAGCGGCGCGTTCTACGCTGACCGGCCAGCACCTGGCAGCGTATGTAGGCAGCTGAGCGAGGCCGTCAGCGAGATCGCCCGCGGTACATCACAAAATGATCACAGATCGTAGGCGGTGGCCTGGCCGGTGAGCGGATCCCGGTTATCGCGCCAAACGCTATAGTTCCAGTTCAGCAGTAGCAGGCCAGATCCGGTGGCCGTCAGCCGCACTTACGTCACAGATGCGCTAAGTGACGAACACACAAGTGCGAACCGCGTTATCTTGCCATCAAGATCACGGCTGGCGCGACCGGTACCGGCTCGTGCTTCCCGCGCCTCGGACCGTTCAGGCGCCTCGTCACCCGGAGGGGTTTTGGCTCGTCACGCAGCGCCGCCCAAACATCGCCGTTGGTGGATTGCTGCAGCGACCGTTCTGGTCGTCGCGGTGGCCGCCGTTGCCGTTGTGCTCGTGGCGTCGCCCGGCGGAAAATCATCCCCCACCGCATTCACGGCGTCGCCCTCGGCCTCGAGTTCGTCGGCGAATCGGTGTCCGCATCGGGTCACCGTCCGGGTCGTTGCCGCGTCGGGCATCGCCCCGGTGGTACGCAGCGTCGCCGGCCACACCTGCGCTCACGTGACGGTCACCGTCAACGACGACTCCGCCGCGGCCGCAGCGCTGCTCAAGCGAGGCAGTGCGGATGTGTGGATCCCGGACAGCCGAGTCCGCGCGATCCTGGCCGGGACTTCGATCGCGGCTTCAGCACCCAGCATCGCCGTCAGCCCCATCGTGATCGCTGCCAATTCCGGTCTCAACACCGCCCGGTTCAGCGGCAAGACCGCATTGAGCTGGTCATCGCTGCTCAACCAGAGCTCGCTGGCGCCACTTCACGTCGAGATCCAGAACAGCGCCACATCATCGACCGCCTTGGTCGTTGCTTCTGCGCTCAACGGACTGGCGCTGACCGCCACTGGCGACAAGTACCTCGGTCTGGCCTCGACCGCGGTGGCCTCGACGATCATGCAGCCGGCGAAGTCCGACACGATCTCGACCTCGGCACTTCGCGTCGAGGAGGCCCGTCTCGTCAAGGGACAGCCCAACACCAAGATCCTCGACATGACTGGCGGATACCCGCAGTTGGATTACCCCCTGGTCGCCCGACCCAGCGCTGGTCCGACGGTGAAGGCAGCTACCGCCCAGCTGCTGCAGGCGCTACAGGGTTCTGCCGGCGACACCGCCCGCAAACAGCAGGGCCTGCTCGACCCCGGCAGCGTCGCGGTCGAGCCCGGTGATTACGCCGGTACACGCGGCGGCGTCCTCGTCCCGGTACCGAGCGTGAGCTCCATCCCGACCCTCTACGCGATCGCCGATGCCGGTGGAGCGCACGGCAACACGCTCGCCGTGCTCGACATCTCCGGATCGATGGCCGATCCGACCGCGACAGGACAAGAGTCCAAGATTGAGGCGGTCCAGAATTCCGCCAAAGTGGCCGTGCAGCTGCTGTCTCCGCAGACCCGACTCGGACTGTGGGAATTCACGTATCAGCTGAAGCCGCCGCTGGACTACCAACAGGTCGTCCCGATGGCGCCGCTGTCGAGCAATCGCACGAGCCTGATCAATGCGGTGGATGCTGCGACGCCGATACCCACCGGCGGCACCAGCCTCTACCGAACCGTGCTCAACGCATACCAGTACGTCCAGGCCAACTGGAAACCCGGCTACTCCAATACCGTCATCGTCTTCACCGACGGCAAGGACGAGACCGATCCCGGGGCTCCGAGCCTGGCTGATGTCCAGGCCCAGCTCAAGGCCATCCAAAACCCGGCCCGCCCGATCCAGCTGATCATGCTCGGCTACGGAGACGCCGACATCGCCGCCATGAACTCGCTCACCAGCACCGTCGGCGGCGTGGTCTACCACATCAACAGTGCCACCCAAATCGTGGGCGCTTTCATCGATTCGATTTCCCGGTCGGTGCTCCACTCGCTGGGCCAATCCTGAGCCGCGGGCTTATTTGCGGCACTTTCGAATCGGCGGTCCGCGCTACCCCGTCGGATGAACCACCACGTTGAACAGGGTCGAGTCGGCGTCGTCGCCGGACACGACCAGCTCGATCGCCCGCCGGCCTTCGAGTAGGGCTAGGTCGTCCTTGCCGAGCCTGACGATGATTTCCCAGCGGTCGGCGTGCTTCGAGGCAGTTGCGGTGGTGTTCATTGGCAGAGGCTAGGAGAGCGATCCTCCATTTACAACTGCCCCATAACCTGATCCGCCGGCGTGTCAGGGCCGCAGGATCAGCTCGGCGAACAGGTCAGCCGATGCGGTCAGCCGTTTCACGTCGCCGGTGAGCAGCAGGTCGAGCAACAGGCCGCGCGTGGCTGCCACGGACAACCGCGCCCGCGCCCGCGCCTCGCGAGCGCTGAACCCCAGCTGCACAAACATCGCGGTGACCGGCTCGTCCCACGCGGCGATGACCGACGCCCGAAACGAGACCGTCCACGGCCGCTCATGCAGAGCATCCGCGTAGATCTCGAAGAACAGTCGCTCCGCGTCAGCGAGCTGCGGATCAGCCAGGTGTCGCCAGAAAGCGCGACTGGCGGCGGCGGGATCGCCGGCCTCCGCGAGCTGACCCAGAACCTCTCGCTGGGCGGCCTCTACGCGAGCTACGATCGCGGCCAGTAGTCCTTGTAGGGAATCAAAGTGGTAGATCAGCATGCGGTGACTGGTGCCCACCCCTGCCGCGATCTCGCGCAGGCTGTGTGAGCCAAAGCCGTTGCGTTGCAGCCACTCCTGGCAGCGGTCGAGCAGTTCCTCGCGGGCGCTCACGCTCGAGGCGCCGCCTCAGCCGCCGCCTTCATCCCGGCGGCCTCGAGTCCGACGTACTGGCGGACCCGACGCCCGGTCAGCAGGTCGGCCAGGAACGCGAACGGTCCCCCGCTTTCAGCAGCAAGTTCGAGCCGGGTGCGTCCGTCGTCCAGAGCCGTGAGCGTGTGCTCACCCGTGACAACGACCCCAGGCATCTGCGCTGCCCACGTGAAGCTCTGCTCGGGCACCAGCTCGCCGACCGTCCAGACCATCGGCCTGAGCTTCGGCTGCTCGACGCGGGCGGAGCTGCCTACCCGGAGCGGGCCTTGGTCGAGGCGTCGCACGGAATCGATCGAGTCCGTCCACCGCGGCCAGGACTCCACGTCAACAAGAACCTCCCAGACTCTCGAGACCGGGGCGTCGATGTCAGCAATCGCATGAGAGCGGCTCATGTACCAAATGGTACATGAGCCGCCCCGGATCGAGTCAGGGTTCGACGAGGTTCAGCATCGTCTCCCGGCGGACGCCGTCGTATTTCATGGCGTCTGCTCCCGCTTCGGACTCCATCACCGCCTGGAACGCCGCCATATCGGGGATATCGACGACCAAACCAACTCGGTTCGAACCGGTCGGGTCGATGAAGGGACGCGTCGTGATGCCCAGTGGCCCAAAAACCTCTTCCCGCCGCGCAGATTTAACCCAGTGGTCGACGTCATCGACTTCGTGGAAAACCAACAGAGTTGTCACGGTTCGCCCAGCTTTCCCTAGGGTTTACGGGTGCTTATTCCATAGTCGGAAGGCGGGTTTGTTATATGCCCAAGAAGGCCGGCATTGATAGGGCTCCAGATTTTCGGGTCCAGTGGTGCCTCTGATGTCACACCGGGACGTGCTGTTTCGTCTTCAAGGCGAACCCGCCAGCACCATGATCCGGAGACACCCAACCATGACCAGCCTGACCTGCACCCGACTCGGCGCCGGAGCACCGCTCCTGCTGTTACACGGCATCGGTTCCTCGCGCGATGCTTGGGAACCAGTGATGGCGACGCTCGCCGATCAGTTCGACGTCATTGCCATCGATCTCCCCGGATTCGGCGGCTCGCCCCAATTGCCATCCGGAGTCGAGCCGCATCCGGCAGCACTGGCAGCACACGTTGCCGACTTCCTCGACTCGCTCGGAGTTGTGGAGCCCCACGTCGCGGGCAACTCGCTCGGTGGATGGGTGGCACTGGAGCTGGCCCGGATGCGCCCCGTCGCGTCACTGACCCTGCTGTCACCAGCCGGTCTCTGGAGGGACAGGACGCCGACCTACTGCCGCATCAGCCTGCGGGCTTCCCGATGGTTGGCGCGGAACGCGACCGGCCTCCTGTGTCAACTGATGAAATTGCGGGTCGGACGTCTCCTGGTCCTCGGCCAGACGCATGGCCGACCAGCCAATGCGACTGCTGAATATGCGCGGGGCGTCATTCGCGCCATGGCTGCGTGCCCAGGCTTCGACGACACGCTGAAGGCAACACTCAACCGTTGCTACCGCGGGCCCTCGGCCGACGTTTCCGTGACGCTTGCCTTCGGCACCCGTGACTGGTTGCTGCGTAAGCGCCGGTCACGGCACGTCGATGAACTGCCACCGAACACCCAGCTCGAGACGCTCCCCCGCTGTGGCCATGTCCCGATGGCAGATGACCCCATTGCGGTGGCCGCACTCATCACCTCATCTGCCGCCGCTACCGGCTTGGCAATGAGCCAACCTGCTCGGTCAGCGCGGTGAGGTCGAGGTAGGTGTCCTTACGGGTCACCAGTCCGTCCGCCACAGCGATGACATCGGCGCCATCACACTGAAAATGGGTCTGCCCGTATGTCCCAGACATGTCGTACTCCAAGGCGATGTGGTCGGCGCCCACGTAGAGCCTTTTGATCTCGAAGTGCAGGTCGGGCACGAGCCCGATGAGCCACTCGATGAAGCTCTGAATCGCCGCTGGACCGGTGACCGGCTCGGCGGCGCCGTGCATGTGGAACACCGAGTCCTCCGAGTGCATCGCAGCGATCGCGCTCGGGTCCAGCGCTGCCCAGCCGCCGTGGTAAGCCATGGCAAGTTCTTCAGTGGAAACGGTCATTCGACCTCGATTGCGATTGTGGCCCCCGGGCCAAGAACCCGAACCGTACCGCCAATACTCACCAAATAGTCCGGCGGATCCCCTCACATATCTTCCGGCCGTTGCCAGGGCGATGCAGTCGCGGAGTTGAACAACCGGAGTCAGCGAATCCCGACGATGGCCACCTCATACGTCGTCATGCCGGTGATTTCGATTCCCCGCTCGGCGCAGGCATCACGGATCCAGGCGGTCGCAGTTAGCGCGGCATCGGCATCCGCCTGCGTGGCGTGACCAAAAGGAACTGGTCCGCGGGGCCATCGCTTGTGGATCGCCTCGCCGGGTGGCTGGACGCACTCGCCATCGGACTACTCGTCGTCGTCCTGATCGTGGCCGGATTGACGGCCTGGGGCAGGTGGCCGCCTGCGGCGTAACAGGTAAACGACCAGACCGGCCACGATCACCACGACGACAACGACAATCACCACGATGATCCCGGTGCTCGAACCGGACTTTTTCGCTGCCGTAGACCCGAGGGTGTCGGGCTGGCGAGGTCCGAGTGCGGGCGCCGGCGAGGTCGCGGTGAAGGTGAACTGTCCCGATACCGGGTGGCCGTCAGCGGAAATCACGCGCCAGTCGACGGTGTAGAGGCCGGCGGGCCGGGTGCCCCCGAGCGCTTCGGAGACGGTGTCGTTGAGCACCTTGACGTGGCCGCTGTCGCGCCGGGCTCCGTCGGGGCCCACGATGTGAATATCGGAGTACTCGCCGCGGGGCATCTCATTGAAGGTCAGCACCACTGTGGCCGGCGCCGAGGCAATTTTGCTTGACTCCACCGGAGAGGTCTGGAGCAGCACCGAATGAGCCGAAGCCGGAACCGCCGCCAACAGGGTGAGCAGACACGCGAGAAGCGCAACGGCGGCAGCCTTCAGGCAACGAGTCACGCAGATCTGACCTCTCGGGCGCTCCGGGTCAGTTCATCCACGAACGAAACGTATGCGACGTCAGCTGCGCCAATCGCTTTCCAATCTTGGTCAGGGCTCTTGGTCAGTGCTGTCGGTCAGTGCGTCGCGATGACTCCGCCCGCCCAGGCGTTATAAGTCAGATACCCGTGCTGGAAGTTGATCCGCCGGCCGCCTGGGATGACGTATTCGTCGCTGGTCGGATAGCCCAGCCATCCGTGCTCCGCACCGAGTGACGCCCACACCGTCAAATACAGGAGCGAGACGATGTGCGCGCCCGTCTTGGGGCTCCAGTAGATCGATCCCCAAGTGAACTTGTTGTAGCGGCCCACACCGTCGGCGGTGCGAGTCTCGTCGGTCGTGGGATAGGAAAGCAGGCTCTTCGGGCCGCCGGCAGCGCGATACTTCGCCAGAATCGCGCCGAGGACCTCGTGCGCCCCAGTCGCAGGGCTCCAATAGAGGTATGCCCCGCCGAGGCCGGCGAAGCTGACCTGCCTACCGACTCCGTCAGGTTCGGTCGCCTCATCCGTGGTGGGGTAGCCCAGCGGCCCGCGTTCGGCACCCGTCGAGGCCCACTTGGTACGGATCGCCCCGTAGACATCGTGGGCGTTGGTCTTCGGGCTCCAGTAGATCGAAGCGCCGCCCGATCCCGCGAAAGTGTTGTAGGCACCGACCTTGTCCAGCGATGCGGTCTGATCCGTCGTGGGATAGCCAAGGATTCCTGCCGGGCCACCAAGGCCTTTGTATTTGGCCAGGATCGCACCACGCACGGCATGCGCACCGGTCGCCGCTGACCAGTAGACCGATCCCCCACGGAAGTCTTGCGCCAGACCGCCACCCGGAGCAGTCGTGTCACCGGCGAGCGGCGTGCTCAGGAATGACGCGGCGCCCCCGAGATGCTGGTAGTACAGCCAGATCGGGTCGGTCGGGACTACCGCGGCTGACGGGGAAGAGGCAGCGCCCCGGCCGACGGCGTTGACCGCCGCCACCGTGAAGGTGTAGCTGACTCCCGCGTTGAGGCCGGTGATCGTCTGCATCGTCGCGGTCGTCGAATACGCATGTGCGGGCATCGCCACACCGGCCCGGATGGGGGTCACGACGTAGCCGACCACTGGACTACCGCCACTGCTGGCGGGAGCGGACCAGGAGACGGAAGCCTGATCGTTTCCGGTGGTGGCAGTGACGTCCGTCGGGGCGCCCGGCGTTGCCGGGTTGATCGAGTCGGCACCTCCGGAGAAGGCGGCGATGCCGCTCGGGGTGCCCAGGCCGGTCGGCCCGTCGTAGCCCTTGACGGCGCTGCACAGGTACGCGGGGTCGCAGCCGCCGTTCGCGCCGGTGGTGACGTCCCAGAGTGACGAGGTGTGCGCGTACGGCGCCGCAGCCGGATAGTTGGAGTTGGTCACCGACTCCGACAGCGTGTAGACGCCGGCGACGAAAGGCGCGGACGCGCTGGTGCCCCCAGCGACGAGCCAGCCGCTCTGCCCATCATTCGGGGTGCTGTCATAGACCGCCACGCCGGTGGCGGGATCGGCATCCGCCGAGACGTCGGCAACGGTCCGCCGCACACAGCCGGTGTCGTGCTGCCAGGACGGCTTCGGCTCATAGTCAGAGCACCCGCTGCCGGTGCCGTCCCAGGCCGACTCCGAGAAGCCGCGGCTGCTGGAATCCTTGGTCAGGCTGGTGCCGCCCACCGCGATGACGTACGGAGACGCCGCCGGATACGAGACCCCGAAACCACTGTCACCGGCCGAGGCGGTAATCGCGACCCCGGGGTGGTTGTAGTAGTCGGTATCGGCCTGCCACTCCGACGATGACTCCGGACCCCCGTAGCTGTTGGAGACAGCCGATGCTCCCAGGCTCACAGCAGTGTCGACGGCGGTGCCAAGGCTGGTCTGACTGGTGTTGGACGCCTCGACCAGCAGAATTTTGCAGGTGGGGCAGGCCGCGCTCACCATGGCCAGATCGAGGTCGATCTCCTGGCCCCAGCTGGTGTTGACTGCCGGCAGGGGGCCGCCGGCACCACTCTGGTTCACCTTGCTGAAGCAGCCGTTCCCGGTGGTGCACGGTGGGAGCCCGTACTTGGCCCGGTAGACCCCCAGGTCGGCTTCGGCACTCGGAAGGTCGTAGGCATCGACGACGGCGACGGTCCGGTCGTCGGCGTCTGTTGCCGGTAGCTGGTAGGCCGCCTGCAGGTCAGCAGGCCCGTAGCCCTCAGGCGTCGAGCCGGCGCCGACATTACCGCTGACATTGAGGTCGATGACGGCGTCGCACGAGACCCGATGTGCCTTGGGGACCCCACACACCTTCGCGTGCCGGTGAGCACCCAGCCGGGCCTTCATGGCTGCCCCAGCGAGCGCCCGGGACTCGGGAAACCGGCGCCCGGCAGGCTGCGACGCGGCGGTCTTAGTCGGCTGTGACGGAGATGGCGTGACTCCGGCGGAAGCCTGCGGGATCGACACCGAACCAAAAATGCCGATTCCGACCGCTGCAACGACAGCGACGCGAACCCTCCACACCAAAGATCCCCGACCTCACTACGGCGGAATACAGCTTGGCGGGATCATCGACGCGGGTGGAAATGAACTGAAGGGTCAAGCAGCCGACATCCTGCGGCCGTCACGTCAGCCGAGGTGAAAATCCGTGAGTATGCGGGTGGTGATGGCGAGCGCGTAACGACGCGCACCTGGGCTGTACACGGGACAGGTCGTCAGGCCGAAGGCGTCGCCGGTGGGCACCTCCGTGACGGGGCAGAAATGGCCACCGTCCGCCTCCCGCACCACGACGTACTTCGTGCCATTGGGTGCGACTTTGCACGTCTCCCCTGGCAAACACGGGAGCGTAAAGGTGAAGTGACCGTTCAGCTCGACCGACAGCGCCGCGTTGATGAAACGCACACCCTTCGCCGGGTTTTGGGCCGGCAGCTTGGACTCCATCACGCCAAGCGGGGTGTCGCCCACGTAAAGCGAAGCCTGAGCTTTGTAGATGGGCGTGCTCGCGAAGTAGACGGGGACCCTCGCCTTGGCGGCGATGCCGATGATCGTCTCCGCGTCAGCGTGGTACTTGTTGATCAGCGCCGGGCCCGTGAGGCCCTTCACGCAGGCGGTGTAATTGACACCTGTGAACACCATGACGATGGCCTGCGGGTGGAATCCACTCCGGTTCGCCGGATTCAACTCGCTGCGAATGTCGTTGAACCAGTCGCACATCGCCGTGCCGGGGAAGGTGTGATTGCGACCGACGGCCTTGCCGCCCAGCCCCAGGAAGAAGTTGACGTACGGCGCGCTCTGCATGCCGATCGAATCGCCCCACATCTCCACCCGCAGTGGGGCTTTCGGGGCTGGCGTCGTGCATGCGGACAGCAGGCCGGCAGCGGTGAGAGCGGCCAGCAGCAGGCCTACCAAACGGCGCATCCCCCGACTCTAAGCCCGCTGCCCGACGGCAAAGACCCGACGGAAAGGCAGCAGAGTCGTGTCGCCCAGCCTGGGATAGGCCTCCCGCAGCAAAATCGCCAGCTCCGCCTCGAATTCGGCACCGTCAGCCGGTGACAACACCTCGAGCACCGGACGCAAACCCGTGCCGCGCAGCCACTCCAGCACCGGATCAACGCCGGTAAGCACATGCACGTACGTGGTTTCCCAGACATCCGCCTGCAGCCCCTCGGCCAGCAAGATCCGGGCGTACTCCGCGGGCGACGACACGGTGTCCGGCAGGCGCAGAATGCCTTTCAACCGCGGCGACCAACGCTCGGAAGCGGCCAGACCACGCATCAACTCATGGCTCGGAGCAGCACCGTTGCCCGGGACCTGGAAGGCGATCACCCCGCCCGGGGCCAGCGATCGCGACCACATCGCGATCAGCTCGCGATGCTCTGGTAGCCACTGCAGGCAGGCGTTGCTGACGATGAGATCGACGCCGTCGGCACGGAAAGCCGCAACGTCGCCGACCTCGAAATGGACGTTGGACCCGATCCGGGAGGCGGTCTCGATCATCTCGGGCGAGGAATCAATACCGGTGATCTGCGCCGCCGGCCACCGGTCAGCCAGCGACGCGGTCAGATTGCCCGGTCCGCAGCCTAAATCGACGATGCGCCGAGGATCGGTGATCGACACCCGGCGGATCAGATCATCGAACGGGCGCCCGCGCTCGTCGGCGTACCGGGCGTACTGCTCCGGGTCCCACTTCACCGTTGATCCTCCCGCTGACCGGCCGGCCGGCGGGCACGACGACCGCTGGCTAGACCACCATCATGAGCGGGTCTCGGCGGCAGCGCGCAGCTGCTGCGCCAGTGGAAGGGCCGATGACTGGGGTCCTTCCACCACAATCGCGCCGATGGTGGTCGCGTCGGCGAATACGCACACCTCGGTGGGGTTGCCGTCCAGGATCGAAGTGGTGCAGGCCGTTTCACCGCCGTACGAGCCGGTGTCCTGATCCACGAAATTGACGTTGGGGTTCTCCGAGCTGAACTCCTTCTCGAATCCCAACATGTACTCGTGCATGCCGACCGCGGAAAGTGACGCATTACCGAGCTCGGCGTAGGCCTTCGGCTGCCCGTCCGGCTCGGCGTAGACCCCGACGACGTGGGCCGCCGAGAAGGGCCAGGTCCGGTCGGCCTCCTGCTGCAGGGCGTCCGCCCGAGCACCCTCGATCCTGACGAGGCCGGCAGCGCGCGGGGGCATTTGGAGCGTGGCCGTGGGCGTCGGAACCGTCGACGGCAGCGCCGTCGCGGGTGTCGAAGTGTGGTCCTTGTGCATCGCCACCGGAACGGCTACAGCGATGGCTACCAGCACCGCAACCCCACCCGCGACAAGGCCGTAGAACGTCCCGCTGCGGCCCGCCGGGCGCCGTCCTGCCATGGTGCTCGCGTACGTGGGGCGTACAGGCGTGGGCGGCGCCGGAGCTGCCGGGGCCGCCGGTGGCGACACGGCTGTGGAGGCCAGGTTGGTCACCGGCGCCATCTGCGCCGTCCACCCCTGACCATCCCAGAAGCGAAGGTCTGCAGACCCCGCTGGATCGGGGTACCAGCCGGATGTCACAGACATGTACAGGATCTCGACTCAGGTCGTATCCCGCTTGAGGGCCGGACGGACGAATTTCACATTTACAAAGCGGCTTTGGCCAAAGCGGCTTTGGCGAGCGCAGCGCCATACCAGAGCTGTCCGGCGGGCGTCAGATGAATGCCATCCAGCGCCCGGACGGTGACCAGCGGCCCGTTCGCGTCACGGCTGGGGTATGCCGGACGCTTCCATACGAAGACGTGACCCGGCGTCAGGGAGTCGTCCGCATACGTGCTGACGGCCATGTGCAACTGCGGCCCCACCCGCTTGTACATCGCGACGAGCTCACGATTGCCGTTGAACGGATACCAACCCGGCGGGAGGTTGTCCATGGCCGGCGGGATCACGATCGTGATTGATTGCGTCGCGAAGACACTCCGCATCTGGCGTAGGGACTGCTCATAGAGCGCGGTCGCTGACGCTGCCCCGCCGGAAATAAACGCCGAGGCTGCGCACGATGCGGTATTGCCGGTGAAGGCCAGCACCACACGCTGCGGATGCAGCGCTGCCAAATCGGTACGAGCCTGCTTGACCCAGTCACACATGGCAGTGCCATTGCGAGCGTGAAAGACCAGCCGCTCCCCCGCGAATGCCTTCCCGGCCTGGTGGAAGAACTGTTGCGCGGCGGCTTCGGACTCCACGGTCAGACTGTCGCCGTACACAACGATGACGGGCTCGGCTGAGGTCGCCCGGCCGTGATGGAGCAACAGCACAACAAGCCCCCCGACGGCCGCGAGCACCAGGAGGCCGATCAGAAATGGCGCGCGGAAGACAACGCGAGAAGGTCTGCTGCTACTGATCGGCCGACCATAGCCGGTGAGCCGCTGAACTCAGTGCTGGTGAACCACAACGCCCCGGATGTTGCGCCCCTCCAGCAGATCGGTGACGGCGTCGTTGATGTCGTCGAGGGCGTAGCGGCGGGTGACGAGCTCGTCGAGTTTGAGCCGGCCGGCTCGATAGAGATCGATCTGGCGCAGGATGTCGACTGCGGGACTGCACATGCCGAAAAGACAGCCCTGGATGCGTTTTTCCAGACCTGCCAGCATCAGCAGGCTGACCGGAATCCCAGGCGGCGAGTGGTGGCTGGCCATTCCCGTCACCACGACGGTGCCGCCTTTGGAGACAGCGTCGAAGCCGGCCGCTGCATCGTCTCCGGTGGGCCCGTCCATGGTGAGAATCGCTGAGTCGGCGCCTTGCCCGTCGGTGATGGACCGAACGAAATCGGTCGCCTCTGCGATGTCGGCGAAGGAGTGCGTAGCGCCAAGTCGCTCAGCCATCTCGCGCTTGAAGGCAAGCGGGTCGACGGCCACGATCGTCGCCGCACCCGACAGGGCTGCTCCCTGCACGGCGTTGATGCCGACACCACCGACGCCCATCACGATCACGTTGTGCCCTGGCCGCACCCCGGCAGCGTTAACCGCCGAGCCGAAGCCGGTGCCAACCCCGCAGCCGAGCAGGCAGATGACATCGAGCGGCACGTCGCCGGGCACCTTCACCAGCGAAGCCGCCGGCACGACGCTCCACGGCGAAAAGGTGGATATCAAAAGAAATTGACTGATGTCCTTGCCGTCCAGGTGCATTCGGTAGGTGCCGTCCAGCTGCGGTCCGAGCTGCAGGAATGCTCCCAGCTGGCAAAGGTTCGCGCGACCAGCGGCGCAATAGCGGCAGCGGCCGCAGCTCGGGATGAATGACGCCACGACGTGGTCGCCCGGCGCGAGGCCTTGGACGCCGGGACCCACCGCCTCAACGACGCCGGCTCCCTCGTGACCTCCGCACATCGGCGTCACTCCGAGGTGCTCGCCGGTCAGGAAGTGGACGTCGCTGTGACAGATTCCGCTGGCCACGAAACGGACCAGCACCTCATGGTCCTTGGGGTCATCGATATCGACCTCGTGGATCTCATACCGGCCGGGGATCTCCATCAAAAGTGCGGCCCGTGTCTTCATCGCCATCTCCGGAGATCTCCCTACAAGTCCTGCACCAATTACTACACTGTGTCGTAGCTACTATGAAGGCTGGTCGTGGATGCTATGCAAGCGGAAGGACGACCTTGAAGCGCGGTACGTCTCCCAGTCATGACCGAGGCCGGTCGGGTTCGCTCGAAGCCGAGGTGATGGCCGTCCTGTGGGCTGCCGACGGTCCCCTGACACCGAGCGACGTGCAGCACGGCCTGGGGCGCGAGCTGGCATACACAACGGTCATGACCACTTTGACCCGGCTCCACGCCAAGGGCATTGTGGGCAGGGAGAAATCCGGCCGGGCCTACGCGTACACGCCGCTCCAACGAGCCGAAGACCAAGCTGCTCAGACCATGACCGATGTGCTGACCCGAGGCGCTGATCCGGCCGCCGTCCTCACTCGCTTTGTTGATCGGTTGGGGCCCAAGGAAGAGGCACTCCTACGCCGCTTGCTCGAGCAGGAGCCGGCTGCGCCGGACTCACCGGCAGCCAGCTGATGCATCTGAGCATTTACGTCGCCCTCGTTTCGGCGGCCGGGCTCTCACTGGTGCTACGGCCGCTGGCGAGTCGGCTGGCCCCCATGCCGGCGGCCATCAGCTTGGCCGCCGGGTCCATCGCCGCCGGCGTCGTCTGGGTCGCCGGTCTGGGGGTACTCGCAGTGGCTACGCTCGGCCGGCTGCAGCCGGTGGGCGAGCTGGGTCGATGGTCGGTCCGGGCGCTCGACGCCCGTGACCCGGTCCCGCCGGCCGCCGGGATCACGAGTCTGATCGCCCTGATCTTCGTCGTCGCCAGTCTCGCCGGGGCCGCCCGCCGGATGATCCGCTGCTGGCAAGAAGTGCAGCGACTGCGGCTCGCGACGGCCCGTCGCCGCTGCGGCGATCTGGCCATCATCGACGACCCGGCTCCCGAGGCCATGGCCCTTCCCGGCTGGGCCGGAACCCGGGGACCGGCGGCAGGTCGGGGAAGCATCGTGGTGACCTCGGGGATGCTCAAGGCGTTGGGTCCGACCGAGCGAGAGGTCATGCTGGCGCACGAGCGCAGCCACCTTCGCAATGGCCATTGGGCATACCGGTTGGCGACCCGCCTCGGAGCTCTGCTGCTGCCGCTGTCGGCTCCGCTGATCGACCGGTGCGATCTGGCTCTGGAGCGCTGGGCCGACGAACACGCTGCAGAGCATGTCGGCGACCGGCGGCTGGCCGCGACTGCGGTGGCCAAGGCGGCGCTGGCGACGACTGACCACTACCGCAGTCCGTTGGTGCCGGCTTTCTCCGATGGCCCAACCGTCGAGCGCGTCGAAGCGCTACTGATGCCCCGGCGCTCGAGCCGGTGGGGACTGGCAGCTTTCGCCGCCGGGATCAGCGTCGTCGCGGTAGCCACGCTGCTGCACGCCGGACACGACCTCGACGCGCTCTTTGACACGGCTCGATATCTGCGTAGCCCTTAGCCGGCGGGATCCCCAGCTGCTGGACCCCTAGCTGCAGAACCCTTCGCCGGCGCGGCGGCGAGCGCACCGGTCTCGACCACCTCCCGGGCGATCTCGCGCAGCTTGACGTGCCGGTTCTGACTGGCCACCCGCAGCAGGTCGAAAGCCTGCGGCTGCGTCACCTGGTGTCGCGCCATGAGGATGCCGGTGGCCGCGCCGATGGCGCGATTGCTGTCCAGTGCGATCGACAGGTCTGCTGCCACCTTGCGGGCTCGGGTGAGCTCCTCGGTCAATTGGTCGATCAGTGCCAACGTCGGCGGATCGTTGTCCAGGCGGTTCAGCAGACCGAGCAGATCGACCGTCGGGGGAACCTGATCGACAGCCAATCCGATGCGGGCCAGCCGCTGGGAGGCGGGTGAGGAAAACCCGTCGGGTGTGCCGGTTGACAGCGGCTGTTCTTGGCCCGCAGGTGTCACCGGAAGGCTCCGTCAATCTCGGGCTGATGACTACCCGGTGTAGCCCGAGGCAGCCGGGCGCCTGTCTGAACCCAAGGCGAACTGTAGCGACTCGCCGGACCTACGGGCAAACACCTGTTGACCCAGCGGAAGGAGCTCAGGCGACGGCTGGCCAGACGCGTCGCTCCTGCGCATGAGGATCATTGACCACTCCACCGTCTTCGGCAAAGACCCGTACCGACCGCGTCCCGCGATCGTAGGCAGGCCATCCTGGATCCCCGGAACGAGCGAAGTTGACCCACGCCCCGTGGAGGTCGGCAGCAACTTTGCGTGATGGCTCGGGACCCTCGATGGGCGAATGCCCGAGGTTGTCGAAGATGAATCCGAGGTCCAGCCCGTGGGCGGCGCCCACACCCGGCAGCGGCGATGGCCAGCCGAATTCGTACACGAAGGTCGGTGCCGCCTGGCGGGAGTGGGCGATCTGGAGGGCCGGCACCCGAAACAGGGCGTCCCTCATCGCCGCCGCAAGCACGTGGGACGGTGCTGGATCGCTCGCCTCATACGCCGCATAGGCATCCGGCGAGGCGCCGAACATCTGTAGATAGGAGCGGGCACGGTCGGCCGTCGACGCGTCGCCCGGTCCGTCTGTCGCGACGAGTGCGAGCATCTCGTCACTGGTACAGCCGATCATGAGGTCGACCCCGGCTCCCGCGCCGGCAAGGACGAGATCGAGCGGTCGCTGCGTGAGTAGCTCCCCATCGTGGCTCGTGGTGAACGGCATCCCCGCCGCCACCGTGGTGAGCCCCCAACGGCGCGGGTCAGGCTTGGCCGCCATGTCCAGGAAGGCGAGCTTGGCAAGGTTGGCGAGGCGCTGCGGTTCGACGCCTGACAACGAGGCGGCGGTGGGCTCCGCCCCTGCCGGCGCGGCGATCTGGGCGGTCACAAGGGCGGCGTCGGCCGGGGCGAGTGAGGCCGTCAGGGCGGCACTTGCAATACCAGCCCGGCGAAAGAGCCCCCGGTCCAAGGCGAGCAGCGCCAGCGTCATGCCGGCTCCCGCCGACTCCCCGAAGACGGTGACGTTGTCCGGGTCACCGCCGAAAGCGGAGGCGTTGTCGCGTACCCACTCCAGGGCCAGCAGCACGTCGAGCACGCCGCGGTTGTTGGGAGCGTCGGGCAGGAAGGAGAATCCTTCGACGCCCAGCCGGTAGTTCGGCGACACGAAGACCACACCGTCGCGCGCGAACGGCGTCCCGTCATACAGCGGCATTGACGAGCTGCCCGAGGTGAACGCCCCGCCATGGATCCAGACCATCACCGGCAGTCCGGAGCCGTCTGGGTCCGGTGTCCAGACATTGAGATTCAGGCAATCCTCGCCCGGAATGATGTCGTCTTCCAGAAAGTCCAGCTGGCTCTGTGAATGCTCGGCGTCGGGCTTGGGCGCCGTGGGTCCGAAGGAGGTGGCATCGCGAACGCCGTCCCACCCCGGGGCAGCCTGCGGCGGTGCAAACCGAAGCTCCCCGAAGGGAGGCTTGCCATAGGGAATGCCAAGGAACCGGGCGATCCCATCGCCCGCCTCCGACCCGTCGATCGTGCCGCGCAGGGCTCCGGCTTTGGTTTGGGCGATGACGTCGGTCATGGCTACTCCTTCAGTCCTGCGCGAGGTCGACCAGCTGGCGAATCAGCGCCGGGTCATGTCCCCCGATGAGGAAGCTCGTGACAGGCGTCTTGCGCCATTCTTCGATGCGCTCCTTGATCCGCCCCGGAGGGCCGATCAGCGAGATCTCGTCGGCGAACGCGTCGGGCACGGCGGCGATCGCCCCTTCGCGATCGCCGGCGAAGAAGAGCTCCTGCACGTGCAGGGCTTCCTCCTCGTATCCCATCCGCTGCATCAGCTTGGTGTGGTAATTCTGCCCCTTCGCACCCATACCGCCGATGTAGAAGCCGAGCCCGGCCTTCACCGGGTAGAGACCCTCGGCGATGGCCTCCGGCGTGTTGTCTGTGAACCTGACGTTCACCAGTGTCGGAATCTCGAAGCCGGGCTTGGCGGCGGCCAGCTGATCGGCGTAGACCTCCTGGCGGAACGGCGAGTAGTACAGCGGCAGCCAACCGTCGGCGATCTCCGCGGTCTGAGTCACGTTCTTGGGGCCCTCGGCGCCTAGCACGATCGGCAGGTCGGCCCGCAGCGGGTGGACCATGGAATTGAGCGGCTTGCCGAGGTGGGCGCTGCCGGGTCCCTCGTACGGCAGCTGGTAGAACTCGCCGTCGAAGCTGAGCTTCTCCTCGCGGCGAAGGATGCGCCGGATGATTTCGACGTATTCGCGGGTGCGCGCTAACGGGCGCGCGCTCGGCTGGCCATACCAGCCCTCGACCACCTGTGGCCCGGAAGCACCGAGCCCAAGGATGAACCGGCCACCCGACAGATGGTCCATCGTGATCGCGGCCATCGCCGTCCCGGTCGGGGTACGCGCAGCCATCTGAACGATGCCCGTGCCGATACGCACCCGCTTCGTGTGCGCGGCCACCCAGGCGGCGTAGGTGAAGGCATCGTTACCCCACGATTCAGCAACCCATACCGAGTCCAAGCCGAGATCGTCGACCGTGGCAAGGGTCGCGGCCAGATCCGCGGGTGGGGTGCGCCCCCAGTAGCCAAGCTGTATTCCAACCTTCACAAGGAGCGATCCTGACACAGCCGGGCTCAGCCGATTGCGGCACCCACCGCGCCTGGCACCTGGCTGACGGCATTGCGCATCACGCTGGTGATGACGGCAACGCCCGCCGGGTTGGGGTGGATGTGGTCACCCGCGTCATAGCGGGCTTGCAGCCGATCGGTGTTCGGATCTGTGAGTGCGGCGTCCATGTCTGCCACGATCGGGTAGCGCCGGAGAGCAGCGTTGAGCAGCTGCCGCTGGTGTTCGGCGGCGGCCGTCAGGTGGTCACCGCGGGCCGGCACCGTCGCCACGATGAGGGTGGCGTGCATTCGCGCCACCACTGCCGCCGCACGTTGATATTGCGCCAGGATTGCCGCCGCACTGACGCCGGCCTTGATGTCGTTGCTGCCCATCTCGATCAGCACCGCGGAAATATCCGGCGCTGACAGGACGTCCCTGGCGAATCGCGGCGGCAGCTCGCCGGGCGGCGCCTCGCCGGTGATCCGGTCACCGATGACCCCGTAGTTCAAGACCACGAGCCGACCGCCGGTCTGGGCCTGCAGCTGGTCGGTCCAACGCGCCCCGGCGTTCTGCGGCAGGAAGACGCCACCGGTCAACGAGTCGCCGTACACCGCCACGGTGGCCACCGGACCCGGCGCGACCACCTGGACCTCTGAGAGCCAGCGATCCTGGCTGAACTGGTTGAAGGGCCTGCCGGATACCGACGTCGCCAGATCGCCGCGCCCGGGTGCCGTGCAACCGCTGGTCTCTGAGGACCAGAAGTGCCACGGCGCCGAGACCCCGGCTCCCACCGACACGCTGAGCGTGAGGTCCTGCCCACGCTTGACAGGCAGCTCGACCGGATCGGTCATCACGGCGCCGTTCACAGGGATCGTGACGGATGTGGACCCGCGCACGGTGACGCCGCGCTGGGTGCTCGGATCCACGCTGAGGCCTTTGGTCCGGATCGCGGCAACCAGATGCGAGAACGTGATGGTGGAGGTCGCCGGGTAGTTGACCAGCCGGAAGCGCACCTCACTGCCGCTCAAGTTCACGTGGGCCACGAGGCGGCAGGTGAGTCGACTACCGGGCAGCTGACCCTCGTAATCCAGGCTCAGCGCCCATTCGGCATGCCACGGCGGCGTATCGGCGACCAGCAGCGGGCGACGGTCGTGCGTGCGGAAGAGGACAGCCGCAGCGACGCCCGCAACCAGGGCCACGATCAGCGCGATTGCGACGACGGCAGAGTTGCGCCGCAAATAGCTACGAGCTTGCGGTGCGCGGTGAGCGGCGCCCATAAGACGTCATTCGGCCAAACGGGTGATGGGTTGATTCACACCTGGGCTTCGACTGCCTGCAGCAATTCGGCGAGCGGGACGGGACGGCCCAGCAGGTAACCCTGGCCGAGATCGCAACCGTATTCGCGAAGCCGGTCGAGTTGTTCCACGTTTTCCACGCCTTCCGCGACCACCCGCAACCCGAGCCCCGAGGCCAGGTGCACGGTGGAGCGCACGATCGCGGCGTCACCGGAATCGGCCGCGATGCCCTGGACGAAGCGCCGATCGATCTTGATCTCGTTCACGGCGAAGCGCTGCAAGAAGGACAACGACGAGAAGCCGGTCCCGAAGTCATCGACCGAGAGCTGGACACCCTCGCCCCGAAGCCCGGAAAGGACCTGCTCGACAACCTCGAGCTCGCTGACGATGACGGTCTCGGTGATCTCCAGGATGAGCCTGGACGGAGGCAGCTCGTACCGTTCGAGGATCGCCATCACGTCGTCGATCAGCCGAGCGTCCATCAGGTTTCGCGCGGACAGGTTGACCGCCATGGTCGGCGGCTCGTCCGGCTGCAGGCGGGCCAGCCCTGCTGTCGCCTTGCAGGCCATTTCCAGCACGCGGAGGGTGAATTCGCGCACGAGCGGAGACTGTTCGACGACCGGGACGATGTGGCTCGGCCACAGCAGGCCGCGGCGCGGGTGCTGCCAACGAACAAGCGCCTCGTAGCCGACGGTCCGGCCGGTGCCGAGCGTGACCTTCGGCTGGTAGTACAGCTCCAGCTGGCACTCGTCGACGGCACTCTGGAGCTCGGTCAGCACGATGAGCCGCTCCGCGCTGCCCCGATCGCGCTCGCCCCGATAGCGGGCGACAGATCCCGGCCGGACCTTGGCCTCATACATCGCCATGTCAGCGTTACGCAGCAGCCCCTCAACGTGCTCGGAGTCGGCCGGACACACCGCGACCCCGAGGCTGCCGCCCACCGACACCCGCAGTCCCTCGAGCAGGAACGGCTCGCGCAGCGCGCCCAGCAACGAATCGGCGACGGCGGCCGCATCGGCCGGCGAGCTGATGCCCGTCAGGAGCACCCCGAACTCATCGCCGCCGAGCCGGGCCACCAGATCTTCGCGGCGCACCTGGTCTGAAAGCCGGCCGGCGACCTGCTGCAGGAGCACGTCACCTGCGGCGTGCCCGAGTGTGTCGTTGACCTGCTTGAACCGGTCGAGGTCCAGGAGCAGGAGCGCCACGACGTCGCCCTCGGCCCGCTGCTCGAGCGCGGCAGCGGCCCGGCGAAGAAGCAAAGTCCGGTTAGCCAGACCGGTCAGCCCGTCGTGGGTGGCCTCGTGCACCTGACGCGAGAGCAGCCGGGCATTGACCAGGTGGCTGCTCACGGCGTCCGCAAAAGCGGTGAACAGATGGCGCTCGCGCTCGGTGAGGGACTCCCCCGGCGACAGCGCAAGGTCCAGCATCCCCAGCATGCCTTCGCGGACCTTCAGCACCTCGCGGGCGCCGTCGACCAGTTCGGCAGGTGCGCTTCGCACCATGTGATTGGCCTCGCCGAGTTCGCGTCGCCATCTGATCCAGGGCGGGCCGGCAACGACTCCAGCCAGGCCCGTCAGGGA
This sequence comes from uncultured Actinomycetota bacterium, assembly GCA_963737695.1. Lineage (GTDB taxonomy): Bacteria > Actinomycetota > Actinomycetes > Frankiales > Frankiaceae > DATAZK01. The sequence continues at coordinate 364,267 of CAVTTQ010000004.1, read as the reverse complement.
CATTGCTGGCGGCCGATCACGGGAATCGCCCTGCAGCCACAGGGTCGCCCCGGTGGTGCGAAACATTCTCTCGGCCCATGCCAAGGCGGCGCGGATGACCTGTTCCTCGTCGCCCCGGTTGAGATCACCGTTCGCGGCGTCAAGCATCCGCCAGGCGTCGCGATCCTGCTGGATCCGCTGATAGCCCGTGTAGATGATGTGCAACGCGACGATGACCGGCGGCAGCACGATCAGGCTGCGCGGGCTCCACCAGGCGAGCCAGACGACCGCTGCAGCGAAGATGACGTTGCCGAGGGTGGTGAGCAACCAGATGCCATTGGCACTGCGCATCGCCTGGCGCCAGCTACTGCCGGTGGACGCCGCGACGATGGCCGACACCGCAGAGGCTGTGAACACCGAGAAAGTCAGGCCCGCGAGGATCAGGACTGCCAGATTGCGCGGCTGGGCGAGCTGCTGGAGGTCTCCCGCCCAGGGCACCATGAGCGCGACCACACCGGTGGCCGCCGTGAAGTCAGCGACGTTGAAGGCGCCTTTGATCAGGGGTTTGCGCACGACGCACTGGGCGATCACCTGACCCAGGCAGGCAGCAAAAATCAGCCAGGGCGCGTGGACCAATGCACAACTGGCGAGCACCGCGCCTTCGCCCCAGCCGATGGACAGGCGCTCACCGCGATGCCAGAACGGCAAACGCAGCAGCTCGCTCATCGTCACCAGCAGCACGGCAAGCCCGAAGCGCCAGAAGGCCGGCGGGACGCCGCGGTTCAAGAAGGCGATCAGTAACGCGGTCAGACCGAGACCGATGACAACAGCCACACACGCGGTTGTGCGCCGCTGTATGCGCGGGGTCACGGTCATGCTCACCGGCGGCTGCGTCCTGACTAGTCGTCGTCCTACTTGGAGCTACGACTTCATTGCAGCACAGGATCAACCGTTTACAGACGGTTCCTACAAACAAACGCTCAGCACTAGCGGCTGATCAGCCCCAGATCCAGTGGCTCATGCCAGGGTCCTTTCCGGAGATGAAGGGGTCGCAAGCGCGACAAAATGCCCCCCGGCTGACATAAACGGCACCTACGGCCGACCGGAATCACCGGTCAACCGACGAAGATCACTCCCAGGACCAGTGGCTCATTGCTTGCTCCGTATCGAGATCGAATGGTGACTCTAAGTAGTCATAGCTAGCTGTGCTCTGAGTTAACACTGCGATCACGGAGATAGCAAATCTCGCTACGCTCTGTTAGTAATACAGGCCAGGGCCCTCTGATCGAAAGTCGCTGACCATTGAGGCTCCGAATGGGCCTCGGTGGATGATTACAGAGAGTGACACCGCTCGGTGACGAAGCATGACCGACCAACCAACCAATTGCGGGCCCAACACCGTCCCTGGAAGGCGTGTGGTCGGCATCCGTCGGCAAAAGACCTCAAATGCCGACCACATGGCTCGTGCTACGGCAGTCTGAGGACGAGCAGCCGCAGAAGCGGGAGTCGCCGGCAGCGCTGACCGAGGGGTGCGTAACCGCATGGCAGAAAATCCTCCGTACCAGCCGCCTCCGGGCGGGCAGCCTCCTTACCAGCCGCCTCCAGGCGGCCAGCCCCCTTACCAGCCGCCTCCGGGACCGCCACAGGGATCACCTCCTGGACCGCCCGCCGGCGGTCAGCCGCCGTACGGACCCCCAGGGGGTGGATATCCCGCGGGGCAGCAGCCCGGCTACCCGCCGCCTCCGCCTCCCCCGCCTCCCGCTTACGGGGCACCGGCATACGGAACGCCCTACGGCGGACCGCAGTACGCACCTGCCGGACCCGTCGGCTTCGGTGCCCCTCCCGGATCCGAGCGACGCAAGCGCTGGTATCAGCGCTGGTGGGTCTGGCTGATCATCGTCGTCGTCGTACTGCTGGTCGCCGCAGTCGGCTACGGCGTCAACCACGCCAGCGGCTACCAGCTGGAGTCCAAGATCAAGGACACCGCCAAGAATCAGGGGATCTCCGTCACGGACGTCAAATGCCCGAGCACGATCAACACGGACCGGGGACACATCTACACCTGTACGGCGGACGTGAACGGCACCCCGACGTCGCTTCGCATCGACTTCATCGCCGACAAGAAATTCACGATCACCGAGCAGTAGCCCAAGTGGTGGGGCCGGTCCCGGCGCCGGCCCCACCACCCTTCAAGATGTGTGAGTGACAACCCCCACCAGTCCCAAGGTCAAGCCCCGCCTCGCCATCGACGTCCTCCTGCCGTTGGACAAGACGACCGGCCTGCACGAGGCGCCCCGGCGGGCCCGCGAGATCGCCGCGACCGGCGTCGACGGGCTTTTCACCTTCGAGGGCCAGCACGACGTCTTCTTCCCTCTCGTCGCCGCGAGCGCGGGCGGCGACCTCGATGTCGACCTCATGACCAACGTGGCAATCGCGTTTCCCCGCAGTCCGATGCACCTGGCCTATGCCGCATATGACATGCAGACGCTGGCGCGGGGACGCTTCCGCCTCGGCCTGGGCTCTCAGGTCAAACCGGCGATCCAACGCCGCTACGGCAGCACCTGGGTCCGTCCGGTGGCCCAGATGCGCGAGATCGTGCTGGCGACGAAGGCCATCCTCAACCGCTGGGAAGGCACCGCGCCGCTCGACTTCCGCGGGGAGTTCACCACGCACACGCTGATGACACCGAACTTCGATCCTGGGCCCAACCCTTACGGGCTGCCCAAGATCCACGTCGGTGCCCTTGGACCGAAGATGACAGAGATGACCGCCGAGGTCGCCGACGGCATCCTGGTCATGCCGTTCAACTCGGCTCGTCACTTCGCGGAGCGGTCGCTGCCCGCGATCGACCGCGGCCTGGCGAAGGCCGGACGCACTCGGGACGACCTCGAGATCGTCGTCGAGGCGATCATGGCCGTCGGCGAGACGGACGAAGAGATCGAGGCCGCCAGTCGCGGGGTTCGCGGGCTGCTGTCCTTCTACGGTTCGACCCCGTCCTACCGTCCGGTGCTCGAGGTCGAAGGCTGGGGTGACGTCCAGCCTGAGTTGAACGCGATGTCCAAGCGCGGCGAGTGGGCGCAGATGTCGGGCTTGATCACCGATGACATGGTCGACACCATCGCGGTGCGGGGACGGCCCGCCGAGTGTGCCGCCGAGCTGGTCCGGCGCTTTGGATCGGCCGCCGACCGCGTGTGCCTTTACTTCCCCGGCTATCCCATCAGTGACGAGGCTCTCGCCCGCCTGGTGGAGGAGATCAGGCGGGCCGTCGGTTAACGTAGAGAACCGGAACTGAGGTTCCGCTTCGCACCGCAGCGCGGTGCATCTCTGCGCGGAGGGACGTACTCACCGATGGTCCGGGCCAAAAGGACGGCGTATCAGGTCACCTTCGTGGTCCTGATCTCAGGCGTCATGGCCTATTCGCTGCTGCAATCACTGGTGATTCCGGCCATTCCGACCATTCAGCACGACCTGAACACCACACAGAGCGCCGCCACCTGGCTCGTCACCGGTTACCTGCTGTCGGCTTCGATCTGCACTCCGATACTCGGACGCATCGGCGACGCCTTCGGTAAGGAACGGATGCTCGTCGTCACGCTGGCCGCCCTCGCAGCGGGCACAGCGCTGGCTGCCGTCTCGCAATCGATCGGCCTGCTGATCATCGCGCGCCTCATCCAGGGTGCGGGCGGTGGAGTGCTGCCGCTGTCGTTCGGAATCATCCGCGACGAATTCCCCCGCGAGAAGGTCGCCGGCGCCATCGGCCTGTCCGCCGCCATGATCGCCGTCGGAAGCGGGCTCGGCATCACGATCGCCGGCCCGATCGTCACCCACCTCGACTACCACTGGCTGTTCATCATCCCGCTGCTACTCATCATCCCAGCGGCCGTAGCGACTCATTTTCTGGTGCCGGAATCGCCCGTCCGGACACCCGGCGGAGTGAGCGTGCGTGGAGCTCTGCTGCTGTCGGGCTGGCTCGTGGCCCTGCTGCTCGGGATCAGTCAGGGTGCGAGCTGGGGATGGCTGTCGATGCGCACCGACGGGCTCTTCGTACTGGCTGCGGTGATCGGCTTCTTCTGGGTGCGGGTCGAGTCCCGCTCCAAGGCCCCGCTCATCGATATGCAGATGATGCGGCTTCCGGCGGTGTGGACCACCAACCTGACGGCCATCCTGCTGGGCGTCACCATGTATTCGGTCATGGCCTTCCTGCCGGCCTTCATGCAGACACCCACGAGCGCCGGCTACGGCTATGGCGCCAGCATCGTCGAGTCCGGCGTGCTGATGCTGCCCTCCAGCATCACGATGTTCGTAATCGGCCTGGCGTCAGGGCGGATCGCGGGCCGCTTCGGCTCGAAGCTGCCGGTCGTCGGCGGCGCGCTGGTGGCGGCCTTGTCATTCGTGCTGATGGCCGTCGCGCACGGCGCCGCCTGGCAGATGTCCGTCGAGACCGGCCTGATGGGGCTGGGCGTGGGCGGCGCCTTCTCCGGCCTGTCCAACCTGGTGGTCGAATCGGTCCCCGACCATCAGACGGGCGTGGCCAGCGGGATGAACGCGAACATCCGCACCATCGGTGGCTCGATCGGCAGCCAGGTCTGCGGCAGCTTCATCGCCGCCGGCATCGTCGGATCAGCGCTGCCCCCCGAATCCGGCTACATCACCGCATTCGTCTTCCTCGCCATCGTCTCCCTCGTGGCGGCTGGTGCCGCGGCGATCATCCCGCGGTCCACCAAAGCCCCGTCCGACGTCGACGACCCCGACTCCGAGGTCGCCACCGAGGCGCTGGCCGACTTCCTGGGCGGCGGGGTTCCGGCCACTGCCTGACCGGGGGTCGATCTGGTCAGGCGAGGTTGCGGTTACGCCGGCGACACGCCGAGGCGGACCGGTGAAAGGGCAACCCGCAGGCTCAGGCGAGGCGCTCGAAGATGGCGCTCATCCCTTGCCCACCGCCGATGCACATCGTCTCCAGGCCATAACGCGAGCCACGACGGTCCATCTCGCGCAGCAGGGTCGCCAGGATGCGGCCGCCGGTAGCCCCGACGGGATGACCGAGCGAGATCCCCGAGCCGTTCACGTTCATACGCTCGAAGTCCTGCGGGCCGAACCCCCACTCGCGCGTGACCGCCAGCACCTGGGAGGCGAAGGCCTCGTTCAGCTCGATCAGATCCATGTCGGCCAGCTTCAGCCCGGCCCTCTCGAGCGCCTTCGCCGTGGAAGGAACCGGGCCGATGCCCATGGTCCGGGGAGGGACTCCGGCGACGGCCCAGCTGACCAGGCGGGCCAGCGGCCGCAAGCCATACTGCTGGGCCTTCTCCGGCGTGGTGACGATGCAGACAGCGGCACCGTCGTTCTGACCGCTCGAGTTACCCGCCGTCACCGTGGACTCGGCGTCCTGCTTACCCATCACCGGCCGTAACGAGGCGAGCTTTTCCAGCGTCGTGTCCGCGCGGGGATGCTCGTCGGTGTCGACGACGACGTCGCCTTTGCGGGAAGCCACCGTCACCGGAATGATCTCCTCGGCGAGCCGACCATCCTGCTGGGCAGCAACGGCACGCTGGTGCGAGGCCAGCGCGAGCTCGTCCTGCTCGGCGCGACCGATCGCGTATTCACGGCGCAGATTCTCGGCGGTCTCGAGCATTCCCCCCGGAACGGGGTAGTTCTCACCGCCGGCGGTGATCCGCCCTCGGGCGAGCCGGTCGGCCAGCAGCACGCCCTCGCCCTTCGGACCCCATCTCAGCAGCGCGTAGTACTCGGCCTGCGACATGCTTTCCGCACCACCCGCGAGGACGAGGTCGTGCGCGCCGGTCTGGACGCACATGGCCGCGAAGGTGATCGCCTGGAGCCCCGATCCGCAGCGCCGGTCGAGCTGCAGCCCGCCGACCTCGATCGGAAGACCCGCGTCGAGCGCTGCCACCCGGCCGATCGCCGGCGCTTCACCGTTCGGGTAGCACTGACCCAGCACGACGTCATCGACCGCCTCACCGGGCAGCCCGGTGCGTTCGAGCAGGCCGCGAATGACGGCTGCCGCCAGGGTCGCGGCGGGCACATCACGAAAGACTCCGCCGTAGCGGCCCACCGGAGTGCGGACCGGCTCGCAGATCACTGCCTCGGGCATGTAAGGCTCCTAACCAGGGAAGACACCAGAGTAGGTCAGGAGCCACGAGTGGACGTCTACGAAGCGCTTTATACGACGAGGGCGATGCGTCGCCTGAAGACCGACCCGATCCCCCTCGACGTGCAGGCGAAGATCCTGGACGCCGCGATCCGGGCACCGACCGGCGGCAATTCCCAGAATTGGCGCTTCCTGCTGGTGGACGACCCGAAGCTCATCGCGCAGCTCGGGGCGATCTATCGGCGCTGCATCGAGCTGCTGTGGTCGACGTATTACAAGGACCGCCTCGACAAGGCCAAAGCAGAACCCGAGCTCGCCTCCAGCATCGCCGACGTCAAGATGGTGCGATCCGCCCAACACCTGGCAGACCACTTCGATGAGATTCCGCTGCTGCTCTTCGCCTTCGTCCAGGGCGACAGCTCGGGCGGATCGATCTTTCCGGCCGTGTGGAGCGCGCAGCTGGCGGCCCGCGCGGAAGGCGTCGGGTCGTCGTTGACCCAAGCGCTCGCGTTCGAAATGCCGCTGGCGCTGGAGACGATTGGGGTCCCCGAGGGGCAGAACTGGCTGATGTCGGGGTGCGTCGCGTTCGGTTACCCGACGGGCCGGTGGGGGGTCGCGGCCCGGCGACCGGTCAATGAGGTGGCGTTTCGTAACACCTGGGACGGCCCGCTCGGCTTCGAGGTGCCCGAGCCGCTGTGGCCCTGAGGCTCCCCTGGCGGGTTCGACCCCATGACTACTGGGATTCGGCCCGCAGCGGGTGGTTGATGAAGACGCCCAACGCCGACGCGGTGACGACTCCATCGGCTCGGATCTCGCCGGTGGCGAAGTGCTTGCGTCCTTCGGAGTGCGTGTATCGCGCAGTGATGATGAGCGGTACTCCGTAAGGGGTGGCGCCTTTGTAGCGGATGTCGAGTCCGGCAGTCATGCCCGATTTGTCGACGGCAGCCGTCGCGAACCCCACCACGTGGTCAAGGACGGTCGCCACGACCCCGCCGTGGACCCGTCCGGGTGGACCCACGTGTTGGCGGGTGAGCGTGCACCGCGCCCGCACCTCACCGGTCTCGGGATGGGCGACGGCGAAGTAGGACACCTCGTCGTCAGGGGTCAGCCATTGCAACCGCGCGGCCTGTGGATTCAGCCGGCCGCTGCCCGCCTGCGTCAGGTGCTCGAAATGATCGGGCGTGTGCTGTACGAGCCAGACCGGGTCCGCCCGCTCGGCAGCTGCGAGCCGTCGCGTCAGCGTCTCGACTTCCGCGGTAACGGCCGTCCGGACGTCCGGCGAGACGTCGGTCATGAGGGTCGCCTCGACCAAATCCCGGACTGCCTCCACGAGCGCGAACGCCTCCGCCGGCACCTGATCGGCCGGCGTCCGGATGCGGGCGAGCCGCAGCCGATCGAGTGGGCTCAGGGGCGGGTCTGCGGCGGTAGTCACTGCACCTCGTTGGGGACGTCAAAGTGGCGGGCGTAGGGAGCGAAGCGGGCACGCTCGGTGGCAGCGTCGAGACCGAGTTCGTCGAACGAATACTCGTGGGCGCCGTGCAGACCACGAGGACGGGCTTGCACGTAGTCCACCATTTTTGCCTTGGCGGCCGCCGAAAACGGCTGACCCCAGGTGTCATAGCAGGCCTCCGCGGCGGCCACGGGATCGGCGTTCAGGTCAGCGAAGGCGCCGGAATGCACCCGCCCCGCTTCGAGCAGCCGCGGATCGCTGGGTTCGACCAAGGCGTTCAGAGAACGGACGAAGAGCTGCGAGTGGTAGCGCCCGATCTCAGCCAGATCGACGCGCTCGCTGTGCACCCAGCGAAGGTGCGCAACCAGACTGCTCACCGACCCCAGCACAGCCAACGGATCGCGATGGGTGACGGCGATGCGGGCATCGGGATAAACGTCGAGCAGCGTCGACAGCGAGTGCAGGTGGACGGGCGACTTGAGCACCCAGTGAGGCCGGGGAGTGCTGCGACGCTGGAGCAAGGCGAGCACGAGCCGGTGGTAGTCATACGCCGGCCGCATGTCTGATTCAGCGAGCCATTTGGTGTAGCTCGGTACCTGGTATCGGACGACGAATTCCTCGGAGCGGAAGGCGAACGACATCGCCGAGAGGCATTCCTTGGGGTTGCGGGCGCCGTACTCGTGGATGGCGTCCAGACCCGGATCGGCGCCGGCAAAGCCCCTCAGCTCGGCCTCGGCCAGCTCGATGCGAGCCTGCTCGGCTTCGACCTGTTCACTCGACTGCGGCGGGCGAATCGGCGGCGGGACCGGGAGGTAGAGCTCCCATCCCAAGGGCGCCCGCAGCGCGGGATCGGAAGCAAGCAACGCATGCAAGACAGTCGTGCCGGTTCTAGGGGCACCGGTGACCACGAGCGGGCTGACGATTTCCTCATCAGCCGCTCCTGGATCCTCCTGCAGGTAGCGCGTCACCTGAAGCCGGACCCGCAGCAGGCGTAGCAGGTGACGTCGGGTGAGCCAGCGGCCCAGGACCGAAAGCTCTGCCTCATTCTCCAAGGCCGGGAGCAGGATCTCCAGCGCGGGACGAAAATCTCCCACCTCGCCGAAGTCGGCATCGCCCCCGTCGTCGATCCCGGCCGACGCACGCGCCTCGGCGAGCAGGCTCTCGATGGTGAACGGCAGCCGCGCCACATCCGTCATGGCAGGTACCCCGCCGGAGTTCACCAGCTGTACCCATCCCGGCCGCTCCGGCCCGTTCCAGCTCACCAGCTGACAGTAACGACAGGGCAGGCACAGCCAATCGCGCGGACCGGGTGGGCAGCATCTGACGTCGCGTCATATAGCTTGCTGCGCTGTGACGAATGACGCTGCCGGAGCCCCCGAGCCCTCCCCCGAGTTGGCGGCCTGGCGGGAATTCTGCCGGGTGCTCAGCGAGACCGGCGAGGCGATGCTGGGGCCGGAATTTCCCAGCGGTGACAGGGAGCCGGTCGAGGGAATCCGCCACCTCGCGACCTCGACCGCCAACTGGTTGACCACCGCCTTCTCCGCCGAAGCCGACCTTGGCATGTATCGGTTGAACGATCTCCTCACACCCTGGGGCGGCCCTAACGCCGACAACGTCTATCACCACGCGCGAATCGACGATCAAGGCACGTACCGGCTGCGTGGCCGGATGCACAGCTGCCAGGAATTCCTGCTGGCGCTGCGCATCGCGAACATGCATCAGGAGGTATACGGGACCCTCGGCGAGATCAGTGCCACCGACCTCGGAATCGGGCCGGGCGATGAGGTCGACGTGCTGTTCAGCCCCTCGGGGGAAGGAGGCGTGGCAATACCTGCGGGCACCCGCATGATCGCGGTTCGGGAGTACTACTACGACTGGCAGCAGGACGAACCGGCGACGCTGATCCTGGAGAGGCTCGACGGCAGACCGACCCCCGGCGGCGTGGTTGCCGCGTTGAACGATGCCGGCGACCAGGTGCACAGATCGGTGACGTTCTGGAACGACTACATGCACACCGCACGCGGGCGCGGCGTCGACAACACCTTCATCCCGCCCCGGCGCGAGCCCAAGGGCCTGGCGGCGATGCACTACAGCTTCTGCTTCTGGTCGTTGCAGCCGGACGAGGCGCTGGTCGTGCGTTTCACCGAGCCGGTGGCGCGATATTGGAGCGTTCAGCTCTACCAACTCGGCTGGTTCGAATGGCTCGACATCGGCCGGCCGACCAGCCTGAACCACACTCAGGCCGCCGCCGGGACCGGCGAAACCGTCACTGTCGTGCTCGCTGGGACAGACCCGGGACTGGCTAACTGGCTCGACACTGAAGGGCGCCCCGAGGGGCTGCTCACGCTGCGCTGCGCATGGCTGTCAGCAGCGGCGCCGAAACCGACCACGGAGGTCGTGAAGCTGGCTGATCTGCAGCGGGTGTTGGGCCCGGACGAGCCGCGGATCGATACCGCTGGACGCGCCCGGCAGATCGAAGAGCGGCGAGCTCACCTGCGGTGGAGGTTTCGGACATGAGTGTGCTCGGCCGGACACTGCGCGAATCGGCAGCGCGCTTCGGCGACCGCGTCGCGCTGGTGCATGCCGGACGCGAGATGACGTATTCGGACGTCGACCGCATGACCGACGAGCTGGCAGCCGGCTTCGCCGGGCACGGCATCCGCGCGGGTCAGCTCGTGGCACTGGCCGTGAACGGCAGCCTGGAATACGTACTTGCCTTCTGCGCGCTGGCCCGCCTCGATGCCATCACGACCGGGCTCAACCCCCGATACACCAACGCCGAACGGGCCAAGGTCCTTGAACGTGCCGCCCCTGCCCTCGTGATCGCCTCACCCGACCTGGCTGCCGACCTACCGCCGGGACTGGCGGTGCTCGAGTGTCCCTGCGACGCCGTCGCTTTCGAAGACATTTGGAGTGGGATGAGAGTGGCTGGAGGTACGCCGCCAGCGGGGGCCGACAGCGACGATCTGAGCCTGCCGGAGACCGTCGTCTTCACGTCTGGCACGACCGGACTGCCCAAGGGCGCGCTGTTCACCGGCAAGCAGATCGCCGCGATTGCCGCCTTTGACACCGGCGGATCGTGGGGCACCGGAGGCGCCCAGCTGATCGCGACCGGGCTTCCCCACATCGGCTTCATGACCAAGCTGGCCGGCTATTTCCAGCTCGGCGCGACGCTGCACATCCTGGACCGCTGGCGCGCCGGCGATGCCCTTCGGGTGCTGGCCGAGCAGCGGGTGCCGTTCATCGGCGGCGTCGCCGCGCAGGTCTCCTTGCTGATGCAGCACCCGGACTTCCCGAGCTATGACTGGTCGGCGGTGAAGGGGCTCATCGTTGGTGCGGGGCCCAGCCCGGCAGCCCTCGTGCGCGAAGCGAGGGAACGCTTCGGGGCCGGCTATTCGGTGCGGTACTCGCTGACGGAATCGGGCGGGATCGGCACCTTGACGGCGTTCGATGCCCCGGAGTCGGAGACCCTCGGCTCGGTCGGCAGGCCGCGTCCCGGCACCGAAATCAGCATCCGGGATCCGGAGACCGACGCCCCGCTAGGCGCGGACGAGGTCGGTCGGGTCTGCGTCCGTTCCTCAGCGGTGATGGCGGGCTACTGGCGTGACCCGGACGCGACGGCGGCAGCCCTGGACAATGACGGCTGGCTACGCACCGGCGACCTCGGTTTCATCGGCGCTGATGGCCTTTTGCGCATCACCGGCCGCATCGGCGAGATGTACATCCGGGGCGGATACAACGTCTTTCCCCTCGAGGTCGAGTCGGTGCTGCTCGAGCATCCGGCGGTCGCCTCGGTAGCCGTGACGGCCCGGCCAAGCGACGTGATGGGCGAGATCGGGGTGGCCGTCGTTGTCCCCCGGCCGGGCGAGTCACCGACGTTGGAAGATCTGCGCGGGTACGCAGCGCAAAAACTGGCGGCCTACAAGCTGCCGGAGGCGATCCTGATCGTTGAGGAGCTGCCTCTCACGAGCATGGACAAGCTGGACCGGCGAGCTCTGAAGGAGCTCGCCGCCCAGTAGCTCAGACGCCGGCGGTCTCACCGGCAATCAGATCAAGGCTCACGTGGACCCCGCCGGTGAGCTCCGGCGGGCAGTCGCTCAGCGCGAGTACGGCGCCGACCATCGACTCCATGGGCTCGAGCTGATCCTCAGTGAGATCGACCAGCGCGGCGGCGCCTTCGCTCAGGACGCCGGCCCGCGGCTCGACCGTATTGATGCGGATGCCGCTGCCCTTCATCTCCGCAGCGAGGGAGCGGGTCTGCTGGTTGAGAGCTGCCTTGCTGGAGCCGTAGACCCCGAGACGGGCGTTGTCAGCGTTCGGTCTCATCCGCGCAGAACCGCTGGAAAGATTGACGATCCACCCCTCACCGGCCGCGCGCATCGCTGGAATGGCAGCCTGGGCCAGATCGAGCGGTGCATGGACGTTTACCTCGAACGTGATCCGCCGACGGTTCAGCGGATATTCGCTGAGGGGGGCGTAGATGGCTGCCGCAGCGTTGTTGACGAGAATCTCAATCGGTCCCCCGAGCGCCTCTGCGGCGTCGGAAATGATGTGGGCCCGGTCGGCGTCTGAGGAGATGTCGGCGACGATGACCGCCACCTTGCCGCCGTAGGGCTTCATCGCAGCGGCGGTGGTCGTCAGACTGCCGGCCAACGTGGCATGTTTTTCGGCGGTACGCGCCACGATCGCCACGTCAGCGCCTTCCGCTGCGAACGTCTCGGCGATAGCGGCACCGATCCCGCGGCTGGCGCCCGTAACCACCACCCGCCTGCCCGCGAAACGACCCGTCATTTACCGGCCCCAATACCGAGGCCGATGACCTCGAGCAGCTCTTGCCCCGCCCGTTGCGTCACCGCGGCGTGCATTGCCATTCCCGAGCCGTGGAACGTGCCGGGGAAGGTGTGCAGCTCGACTGGCACGCCCGCCTGCAGCAGACGCTGCGCGTATCCGATCCCTTCATCGCGAAGCGGGTCGAGGTCCGCCGTCTGGACGTACGCGGGAGGCAGCCCGGAAAGGTCTGCGGCACGAGCCGGGGCCGCATACGGCGACGTCTCACGGTCCTCATATCCGGCGCCCAGATAGCGCAGCCACATGCTTTCGGCGGCCGGCCGGTTGAACATGGGAGTCGCGTTGAAGTTTCTGGCCGACCAGGTCGAAAGCGAGTCGTCCGTGACCGGGATCTGCAAGGCCTGGAAGCAGATTGCGGGTCCACCCCGATCGCGAGCCATCAGCGCAACGGCCGCAGCGAGCGCACCTCCGGCGCTACCACCGCCGACCGCAATGCGGGCCGGGTCGACCCCGAGCTCTTCCGCATTCGCGTGGACCCATTCAAGGGCCGCGTAGCAGTCGTCAACGCCCGCGGGGAACGGGTCTTCCGGTGCGAGCCGGTAGTCCACCGAGACGACGACGATGCCGAGCTGAGAGCTGTAGCGGACGTTGGCCGGGTGGTCCATCTTTGCGCTTCCGAAGATGAAGGCGCCGCCGTGGTAATCCACCAGGCAGCCCACCAGGCCGTCGGCATTCTTCGGCTGGTAGATCTTGACCGGCACCTCGGGTGCTCCGACGGGTCCGGGGATCGTGCGGTCGGTCAGGGTGACCAGCTCTTCGCCGGGGACTGGTCCCAGACCTCCGCCAAGCATGTCTTCGAGCTGCTTGCGACCTTCCACCACGTCATCGGTCGCCCGGGTCGGCAGCAGCGGCACCACGCTGGCGACATCCGGGTCCAGCCACTTCTCCCCCGCGGTCACGGTCGCCTGCTCCGAGGTGAGATCCAAGAATCTGGTCAGCGCAGAGAAACGACTGTCCTGGACGCGCTGCGAGAGCTTGGCCATCGGCGCGAGCCCGTCGAACGCGTGAATGGCGCCCGGCACTACGTGCAGCTCGGTCGGGATGCCGGCTTCCATCAGCCGCTGCGCGTATTCGATCGCCTCGTCACGCAGCGGGTCGAACTCCGCGGTCGTGATCGCCGTCGGCGGGAGTCCGCTGAGGTCTTTGGCGCGGGCCGGGGCGGCGTAGGGCGACGTTTCTGGATCGGCGTCGGGACCCAGGTAGTGGCGCCACATGTGGACGCTGCTCCGGCCGTTCCACAGCGCGGTGTCGAGGTGGGTGCGCATCGAATGTGTGGTCATCCGGTCGTCGAGCACCGGGTAGAGCAGCAGCTGATAGATCGGTTGGATGCCGCCTTCGTCGCGGGCCTTCTGGGCCACGGCTGCAGCCAGCGCCCCGCCGGCCGATACGCCCTCAACCACGACGCGGTTCACGTTGATGTCGAGGTGGGAGGCGCCGCTGGTCAACCAGCGGTAGACCGCGAAGCAATCGGTGATGGGCGCCGGGTGCGGATGCTCGGGCGCCAGTCGGTAATCCACCGAGACGATCGGCCGGCCGCTGGAGAGCGCCAGCCGCTCGCAGGAGGCATCGTCCTGGTCCAGACCGCCGATGACGAAGGCGCCGCCGTGGATATGCAGGATCACCGCGTCACCGTCGATGCGGCCCTCAGGCTCGTACACCCGTACGGGCACGTCGGGATTGCCGTCGGTGCCGGGGACGAGCAGATCGCGCTGACTGACCCTGGGATCCTGCACCGGCGCCAGCCCAGCCGCTGCTGCCTGCTCGGCGATCTCTTTGAGCCGCGCGCGCAAAGCCGGCGGGTCGGCAAAAGCGGCTGCCGGATCAGCGAACTCCGGTGGCAGGAAAGAAATCACGGCTTCAAGCTCGGGGTCCATCGTGCTCCCTGGGTTCAGGCCTGACCCGCTGCAGCGCGGGACCAATCCGACCGTACGCCCGGCCATCTGACCGCTTCGCAGCTGCTAGTGCGAATGCCGGAAGGTGACGCTCATCCGCGGTCCGGCAGCCGCAACCTTGGGCACGCTGTGCTCGTAGTCATGCTGGGCCGCGCCGCCCATCACGAGCAGATCTCCACCCCCGAGAAAGAAGGTCCGCGACGCTTCGCCTCGGTCGCCCCCGCCGCGAGGGCGCAACCGGAACCGGCGCGGCTCCCCCAGCGAGACGATCGCGACCAGCGGATCGCGAAGCACCTTTCTCACGGTGTCGCCATGCCAGGCGACGCTGTCGGCGCCGCTGCGGTAGAGGTTCACATGCACCGAATCAAACGTGAGGCCATACCGCGTCGAAAGGCTCGCACGCAGCGGCTCGATCGAGGCGGGGAGCTCCTCCTCCCTCGACCAGCCCGTCACCAGCCGGGGCTCCATCACCATCGCGTCGTACATGGGGCGCTCGCGCTGCACCCACGTGGCCGTACGCGCCAGCTCGGTCATCAGCTCGTCCGGCCCGGGGAGCCACCCCGGGCAATGGTCGACCCAGGTACGGCGATCCAGGCAGGTGCGGGCCAGCCTCGAATACGAGAGCTCAGACGCGTCTGCCCAGCTGGGGAGAGTCGCCTGCCACGCCAATCGCACCAGCCAAGACTACGCCGCTTTCGCTGATGTGTTCGAAGGGATTCGCGTCTTCCGTAGCTTCGCATCCGGTGCATTTCGGGCCACGATGACAACCCCGCCGATGACTGCGGCTACGGAGATGACGATGGCAGCGATGGCGCCCGGCCCGGCCGACAGATGTTCATGCAGCAGCGTGACTCCAAGCGTCACGGCGACGATCGGCTCGGTGATGGTGATGGTCGCCAGCGGCGCCGGGAGTGATCCCGCCTGGTAGGCGTTCTGCGTCAGCAGGAAACCGGTGACACCGCACACGGCGACGGCCGCGAGCGGCCATCCGAGCGCGTGGTGAAGATCGTTGACGATCGCGCTGAGCAGCGGAGAGCAGACCCCGAAAAGCGTGCCGGCACACAAGGCCAGCGCAACTGACCGGACGATCCCCTTGGTCCGGATGGTGCCCAGGAAGAGCACTGCGACCACGGGGCCGACGAACATCAGGAGCAATAGCCCGTCGTGCCGGGTGAGAGTGACGTGTCCGTCGGTCGGCTGGGCAGCCAGGACAAAGGTGACCAGACCGGCGCAGCACAGGAGCGCGCCGCCGATCTCGGCACGTTTCACTTGGCGCTTGTCGACGGCCGCCGAGATGGGGATGGCCAGCAGCAGGCCAGAAACAAGGAGCGGCTGCACGAGAGCTACGGCACCGAAGGCGAGCGCAACCGCTTGCAGAATGAATCCGAAAAGGTCGCCGAACGAACCGGCCCACCAGAGTGGTGAGCGCATCAGGCTGAGGAAGAGTCGCGGATTGAGCGCCTGCTCCGTCGGGGCGTCTGATGCGGCGTGATGCTGGGCCACAGAGCTCACCGCGAAACACGACGCCGAGACGAGCGCCACCAGGGCTGCGACCAGCACGGGTCTACTGTGCCGCAGATACCGCTGATGTTTGTGCCCAGGGAGCTACCAGTGCCTCGCGCGAGCAAACCGATCAACAGTCACGACCTCCCGGACGGAATGTTCGAATGGGTCGCCGAGACGGCCGGCGGGCGAGTCATCCGCCTTGACCGCCACGTCGCACGCCGCGAAGCCTGGGTCGTCGATGTCGAGCGGCCGGACGGCTCGGTGCTGGAGGGATTCCTGCGACTCGATCGCCATCGCAGCCCGGGCAAGTTCGGGACGCTGGAGAAGGAGAAGTGCATCGTCGCCGCGCTCGCCGGCACGGCTGTACCCGTACCGGCGCTCTACGGATGGAACGGAGACCTGTCGGGTGCGCTCTTCGAGCGGGTGCCGGGCAGCGGCCATATTGCCGAGTCCGCCACCACGGATCGCCGCGCACTGATGGAGGATTTCGTCGATGCCATCGCGGCGCTGCATGTGCTCGACATCGAGGATCTCGGACTGCCGGAGCAGATGAAGCGGCCCGCCACGGCCCGCGAATGCGCCCTCAACGAGCTCGAGGCCATCATCACCGACTGGCAATCCTTTCTGGACACCTACACCGAGCCACTGCTGACGTACGCCGTGGATTGGCTGCGTCGATTCGCGCCCGACCAGGTCTCCCGGGTGTCACTGCTGCAAGGCGATACGGGACCCGGCAACTTCGTCCACCAAGGCACCCGTGTCAGCGCGGTGGTCGACTGGGAATGCGGCCATTTCGGCGATCCCCTCGAGGACCTGGGCAACATCTGCGTGCGCGAATTCTGGACGCCGTCAGGCTGCGTCGACCGCGCCCTGCTCGACCGATACCAGAAGGTGTCGGGCATACCGGTCGATCTCGACGCCGTGCGCTATTACCGCGTGCAGCAAAATATGCGCGGCATGATTCCCATCCACGCCATCACGCAACGGCCGATGCCCCAGGAGCCACTCGCCTGGTATCTGGCCTACAAGTACGTCGGCGACCGCTCCACCTGCGACGCGATCGCCGAGAGCATGGGGATTGTGCTGCCGGAGCCCAAGCTGCCTGCCAGTGACGACCCGCCCGGGCTCGGATTGCTCGCTGACGCTGCCTGCTATGCGCTCGAGCACGACATTGCCCCCGCGGTCGCGGACCCGTTCGCCCGCAGCCGAGTCTCGGACGCCCAGGTTCTGGTGGCCTGCGTCGACCGGTTACGCCAGTTCGGCGGCGCTGTCGACGACCTCGAACGCGACGAGCTCGCCGCACTGCTCGGACGCCGGCCCACCTCCACAGAAGACGGGCTTCGACAACTCGACGCCGGCATCCGTGAGCATCGTTATTCGGATGAGGATCTGGTTCCTTACCTCGCGGGCCGGGCCCAGCGTCTGGAGTGGCTCTACGCACCCGCCGCGAAGGCATTTGCCAACCCGCACTGGGCGGCGTTGGACTGACAGCCGGGTGTCAGCGGACTGTCAGCCTGGGCGTCTGCAAGCGGGCTGCATGGTAGGTTTTTCGTCACGCGCCGTTAGCTCAATTGGCAGAGCAGCAGACTCTTAATCTGCGGGTTCGGGGTTCAAGTCCCTGACGGCGCACAGTAACAAGTTCGCCATCGGTGAGAACGTCATCACGGGCAACGCCATGTCACGGCGGATGGGCTACACCTTCGGCCTGATCCTCCCGCACTGCGACTGCGGCATTGTGACTGCGGGGTTGGGCGCTGCCGATGACGGGGCGTACACCAACATGAGCTATATCTCCCCGACGGACCCGATCACCAAGACCGGTGAAGTACGGACGCTCGGCGGCTGGGACTTTGAGTTCCTTTACGCGCCCGACACTGAAGCGCCTGAAGAGATGCACATCTGGATTCCCGCCATCAAGGCTTTGACCTGTGCAGAGAATGCCAACCATTCGATGCACAACATTCAGACGATCCGCGGCGCCCGGACCCGCGACGCCCGCAACTTCGCCCGCTACCTCGACGAGACCATCGTGCGGTGGGGCGACGAGGTCGAGGTGCATTGGGGGCCGCACACCTGGCCGGTCTGGGGTCACGACAACGTCGTGACGTTTCTGGAATCGCAACGGGACATGTACAAGTCTCATCCACGACCAGTCGCTGCGACTCGCAAACCAGGGCCTCACTCCGCTGGAGGCTGCCGAGGTCGTCGACCTTCCCGAAGCGCTCGGCAAGAAGTGGTACAACCGCTATTACCACGGTGGGCTGCACCACAATGTGCGCGCTGTATTCCACAAGGAGCTCGGGTTCTGGGACGGCGACCCGGCCACCATCCTCCCGCTGCTCCCCGAAGATCACGCCAAACGTCACGTGGCAATGGTCGGCCGGGACAAGATCCTCACCGAAGGCCGCACCGCCGTCGAATCCGGCGACTACCGGTGGGCCGTGCAGGTACTGCACCACCTCGTGTTCGCCGACCCCGACGACACCGAAGCTAAAAACCTGCAAGCCGACGCCTACGAACAGTTGGGCTACCAGGCTGAGGTGCCGCAATACCGCGGCATTTTCCTGGCCGCCGCCAAAGAATTGCGCGAAGGCGTCCAAGGACCGAAGGCCAGGTCAACACCGATCAGCCCGCGACACCATTTCTAGAGGCGCACCGTGCTCGTGTCTCGGTTCGTTTCTCACGTCAAATCCCTATGGTCACCTCGACCAGCGCAGCTGCCGTCTCCTGCGGACGGCTGATCATGCAGTCGTGGCTGCTGTCGACCTCGGCCCGGCGGGTGCCCGGCAAGCGATCGGCGAAAGCGGTTGCCAGAGCAGGCGGGATGGTCACGTCGCGGCCGGCGATCACGTAGCCGGTCGGCAGGCCGAGCTCGAGAAATTGCGACAGCCGGCCGGGCTCCACCAGCGCCGCCGGCGGGTACGTCCGGTGCCGCGCCAGCACCCAGGCTTGATCGGCGAGGGTGCCATCGCTCAGTACGGCTGCCGTGAGCTTGGCATTGTCCTGCTCGATGGTGCCGTCATCGTGAATCGTGACGGCGGCGGCGATCTCCGGAGTCTGCGGAACCGCCTCCAGCAGCGTTTCGCCGTCCTGGCAGACGACTGCCGCCAGCCAGACGACCTGCCGGATACGCGCGGACGCCAGCTGCGCGACGCGGGGAACGATGACTCCGCCCATGCTGTGCCCAACCAGGACGACGTCTTGCAAGTCCTCGAATTCGAGCACGTTCGTGATGTCGTCGAGAAAGGTCTGGAAGGGCTGCTCGGGGTGGCCCAAATGACAACGTTCTCCGAAGCCGGTGAGGGTCGGTGTATAGACCTCGTGCCCCATTGCGCGCAGTACGCGCGCGGTGCGTTGCCAGCACCAGCCGCCGTGACCACCACCGTGGACCAAGACATACGTGATCGGTGCACTCATCAGAAACCACCTTATTGAGGCCCTGCCCGCGGACCAGACGGCTAGCCGTTGAGCAGGATTTCGCAGCGGTTGCGACCGCGGTGCTTGGCAGCGTAGAGGGCGGCGTCCGCGCGCGTCATGAGGCTTCGAGGGTCGTCCTGCCGGGTGGCGAGTGTGACTCCGGCACTGGTGGTTTGCGTTCCGGGGGTGAGTTCGAGGAGCTGGCCAAGGATGAGTCGGGCGGTGTCGGCGTCGGCGCCAGGAAGGGCGAGGCCGAACTCTTCGCCACCGATGCGCGCCAGGGTTGCGCCGGGGTGTGCCTGCGCCAGCTGGGCGTTCCAGGCCGTGCTCGTGTCGATGAGGAGCTGGTCACCGGCGGGGTGGCCGTGAGTGTCGTTGTAGATCTTGAAATAGTCCAGGTCGAGGATGGCCACAGCGAGCGGTCGCTGCTGAAGGTTGGCGTTGTTGCAGTGGGTGGTGAGGGCCTGCTCCCAGGTGCGCCGATTGGGCAGACCGGTCAGCGCGTCCGTCCCCGCCTGCGTGGTCAGTTGCTCGAGTTCGGCGTAGCGGTGGCTGATGTCGATGACTTGGCTGACGAAGTGCAGCGGGGTGCCGTCGGCGGCGCGTACCAAGGAGGCGTGCAGGCTGACCCAGATGTCGTGGCCGTCGCCGTGGCGGTAGCGCTTGTCGAGCTGGTAGCTCTCACGGGTGCCGGCCAGTAGCTCCTGGACGAGGTTGACGTCCGATTCGAGATCGTCCGGATGAGTGATCTGCTGGAAGGTGCTGGCGAGCAGCTCCGGGCGGCTGTATCCAACGAGTCGGCAGAGCGCATCGTTGACCTGCAGCCATTTCCCGTCGAGGGCGACAAGAGCCAGCCCGATAGGGCTGTGAGCTTGGGTGAGACGAAACTGCTCCTCGCTGGCGGCCAGTGCCTCTTCCCGCTCGACCCGCTCCGTCACGTCCTGCGCGCTGCCACGCACTCTCAGCGCTCGCCCCGTCTTGGGGTCACGTTCGATCGTGGCTGTGCCATAGACGTGACGGATGGTGCCGTCAGGCAGCAGCAGCCGGTGCTGAATGCTGTGCTCTTCCCCGGACTTGACCGCGTCGCGGATCGCCTGCTGGTAGCCCGGCCGATCGTCGGGATGGACGAGCCGTTGAAATTCACGCATGGACGGAGCCGGGGAATCCACCGGCCGCCCGCACAGAATCTGCATCTGCGGCGTGACCGTCACCTCGCCGGTGGCGATGTCGATGTCCCAGCTGCCGAGTTTGGCTTGGGTCTGCGCCTCCGTCAGCATGCGCTGCGTCTTGAGCAGTTCCGCGTGCTCAGCGCGGGCTGCTGTCACGTCGCGAAGCACGGTCACGTAGCCCGAGGCAGCGGCTCCGGAGGTCGGAGCCCACTCTCCCGTGTCACCGGGGAGAAAGACTGGCCGGACTGTCAGCTCGGCACGGAAGCGGGACCCGTCACGATGGGACATCTCGCAGTCGACCGTCGCGCCCAGCGTGGCTTTTGAATGGTTCGCCGCATGCACGACCTCGGCGACCTCTTCCAACGTTCTGAACCGATATGGCCGGGTCAGACCGATGAGTTCCTCACGGCGGTAGCCGGTGAGCTCGCAGAAAGCGTCGTTGACGTCGCGGATGACCCCGCCGGCGGCATAAACGTAGCCATCTGCGAGGGCGGCCAGCAGGGCACGGCTCATGTTGCGCTCGGCCGCCAGTTCGACTTCGGCCGTGCTCAAGCCGAGGTCAGATCCCATACTGACTCGACCTTCCTCAGCCCAGTTGGCGACGGGGCTGGCACGCCGGCGTCGAAAGGGCGATAACGACCGCCTCCCTCAAAGGATCGACCACAGCGCGACAACCTTGACCGCGCCCCCGGATTATCCCGTCCGCGGCTTGTCGCAACCGGCCGCTCGGCGCAGGATCGCCAGATGCCCGAACTCCACGAACTCGCCGACAAGCTGCGCGGTCAGCTTGATCACCTCAAGGTGTCGAACAGGCTGGTCCCCCACAGCGATCCAGCCGTCCTGCTCCTGGAGCTCCGGCTGCCGGCGGACGCAGCCCAGGCGTTGTCGCACGCGCTCGAAGCCCATCCGCATCCGGAGTCGGAAGTGGAGGAGGAATGGGAGGCGGTCTCGGCGGCAACCTCTCAAATCGAGGGCTTCACGGGTGGCGAAGCCTCCGAATAGGTCAGACCCCCGCTGCCTGCGCAAACGCGGCGTCTTTGGCCGCGCAGTGAGCCGCGTGGGCCTTCATCATCCGGTCCAGGGCTGCGGCCTGGTGCGGGGCGTGGTCGCGCAGCAGCTCGCGCATGGAAGGGGCCACTTTCAGCCAGGCCCGGCGGGCCAGCCGGTATTCCTCTGCCGTCGCGAGGACGACGGGGTCGTTCATCCAATGCGTTTCGAAGGATTCCCGCGGCCGGGGCAGCAAGGCGGCCAAAAGCTTCATGTCCAGACGCATCGGCCTGCGCCACTGACGAACTCAGCCGCCGTTCAGGTGAACGCCAGTAGTCCCTATGACGCCTGCTGAGTCAAAGTCAGGGTCGTCGACTCCGGTTTGCCGTCGCGCAAATAGTCGATGGACAGCTTGTCGCCGTCCTTTTTGGTCAGGGTTGCGAGCACCAGGCTGTCGGGCGCCACCGCCGCCTGTCCATCGATCTTGGTGATGACGTCGCCCTGTTGGATACCGGCCTCGGCGGCCGGACCGCCCGCGGACAGGGTGCGGACATACAGGCCGTCGGTCACGCCGAATTGACTCGCCACCGACGCCGGGATCGGCAGCGTGGACATACCCGTGTACAGCGGCGTGAAGCTCCCGCTGTCGATCAGCTGATCGGCCACCACCGTCGCAAGGTCGGCCGGGATGGCGAAGCCGATGCCGACGCTGCCGCTGCTGGCACCGCCCGAGGCGTCGGGAACCGTGGCAATGGCGGTGTTGACCCCGACCAGATGGCCGGAACAATCGACGAGGGCTCCCCCGGAGTTGCCCGGGTTGATCGAAGCGTCTGTCTGGATCGCACCCGGGAGGCGAGCCGTCTGGCCGCCGTCTGCCGGCACTGTGACATCGCGTCCGAGCGCGCTGACGATGCCGCTGGTGACCGACCCGTCCAGCCCGAGCGGCGCGCCGAGCGCGACCACAGGCTGACCGACCGACAACGAATTGGAATCTCCGATCGTGATTGTCGGCAGTTTGTCGGAAGTGGTGACCTTCACCACCGCCAGATCCAGCTCTACCGAACGTCCGACCACTGAAGCCCGGTAGGTCTGGCCAGAGCTGAAGAGCACGTCGATCGTGCCGCCCCGCGCACCGGAGGAAATGACGTGGTCGTTGGTGAGGATGTAGCCGGAATTGCGGATGACCTCGCCGCTGCCGCTGCTGCCCCCACCGCCGCCCTGGATCGACAGGGTCACCACCGACGGGAGCACTGATCTCGCGATGGAGATCGCGGGACAGCGGGTCGCCTTTGACCCGGCGTCCGTGGAGGAGCTGTCGGTCGAGTAGTGCACGATGATGCCGCTTACGACTCCCGCGACCACCGCGATACCCACCCCCGCAGCCACCAGCATCTTGACGTTGTAGCCGCGGCTCGCAGGAGGTGCAGGGGGTGCAGGGGGTGTGGTCACGTGGACTCCAGGGGAGGAAGTGCGCCCGGTCGGGTCACGATAATGCCTCCAGTCACTTCACTCCGTTGAGCTGGTCGACAGCTCGAAAGAGGTCGCCGTAGTTGTAGTAGTTCACCGCGACGAAGTTGGGCAGCCTGGCGCGTTCCTGCCGGCATTTGGACAGGTAGGGCGAGAGCACGTCATAGGCGTTGATCCGCCGCGCGTTGCGGACGAGCGACGTGAAGTCACTCAACCAATAGTTGATGAGAAAGAGGGGATGAGACGGCGCTCCCCGTTCGAGCCGGCAGCTCAGATCAGCCACCGTCGGGTTAGTGAAAGGGGTGTCTTGAATCCAGTCGAATCCCTGCAGGAGCCACGGATAGGTGGCGCCACCGCCATGGTTTTCCATGAAGACGACGACCCGCTTGCCTGAGTCGATCAGCTGGCCCAGCGTCGGCCACGGCTGACCCTGCTGCTGGGTGTAGACGTATGGCAGCAGGCCGGCCTCGTCGAACACCTTCGCGGTGTCAGCGGGCGTCACAGTGTCCTGGATGACGAAGGTGATGACCTCCCGCGGATGGGCCTTGAGCCAGTTATGTACCTGCCCCATCACCGGCTCCCATTCCGTCGCGCCGATCTCACACAGGGAGTGGCACAGGTAAGCCTTGATGGGACCTGTCGGCTTCGGCGTGACCGCGTCACGCACCCGCAGCGCGCTCTCCACCACGCTCGGTCCATAGAGCTGGTTGGCCTCGGCAAGAGCAGCGGCGTAGCTGCCCGGAGCAGTCGCGATCAAGCCGGGTCGCTGGGTCGTCTGGCCGTACCAGGTGTCGATCAGCAGCGCCCGAACACCGGCATCAAGCTGGCCGACCAGGCCGGTGGGCTGTTCAGGAATGAACCAGCCCGGCTCGTCAGCGGCGGCCATCGAATTGTGGGTGGCCGCGAAAGCGACATCGTCATACGGCCGATCACACAGTTCGACGTGCCCGTCGCAAGCCGCCGAGTTGGCCACCAGGACCGGCGAGGTGGTGGCGGCCGGCGCCGCGTCCACCACCACAAGCGCGACCACCAGCGCCGTCGCCGTGACAAGGGCCACCGCAGCAACCCACTGGCTCTTCGACCGCACAGCCGAGTGCGAAGTCGATGCTGCTGTGGCTTCAGAGGGCGCCCGCTTGGCACCCGCGGCCGCGGCGATCTCACCCACGCCCACGATCAGTAACGCCAGGCCGACGAGCCCTCCCAGGACGCCGAAGACAAGCGCGGGCCTGAAAAGAACCCCGACTCCCACGGCGGCGAAGGCGATGCCGCGAGCAACCCGGCGCCACATTCCCGCGGGGCGACGGATCACCAGATCGGCCAAGCGACGTGATTCGCGCGCCAAATCGACTTGAGGGATACGCGCTGTCGCCGCCGCGACGACTACTCCCCCGGCCGCCACGGCGATCGCCGCCGCCCACCACACCGGGCGACCGAACTGTTCCCAGCCGGCACGCACCAGCGCGCCCCTGATCGTGTTGGGG
Organism: uncultured Actinomycetota bacterium; assembly: GCA_963737695.1. GTDB lineage: Bacteria > Actinomycetota > Actinomycetes > Frankiales > Frankiaceae > DATAZK01. The sequence goes on along the minus strand of CAVTTQ010000004.1, from coordinate 339,968 downwards.
TCAGCGGTTGACGCGATGATGGCTGCGACCAGTGCGACCACGCCCACGCCGACCCCAGCGGCCACCACGGCCCATCCGGTGCGTACGGCCGCCCGCCACCGGTCCTTGGCAAGTAGCACCCCAGCGAGCAAGAAGACGAACGCCAGCAGTGGAAGCAACCATGACAGCAGCTTTCCGACGCGGGCCCAGTGGACGGCGTCCGCCACCAGGCTGCCGCTGCCGACCGAGGCAAGCGTCACGTCGAGGCCGGCGGGAAGCTGCACTGCCACGCCGGGCGAGAGCGTAGGCAGCACCCCGGCGACCACCACACCCACATCCGCCAGCCTGAAGACGACCGCCCCTGAATTCGTACCTGTGAAGGCCCCATGCAGGCGTTGCACAGCACCTTCAAAGCTGGGTGAGAAAGCCGGGCTGCTCGCCAGTGCGATGGACGCCGACTCGACCAGCGGCCGCAGTGCGATGAGCTCCGGATGGACCTGTAGAACCCGCCGCGAGATGGCAAGGCCGATCTCGCGTGAGACCGCGGGATCGCGCCGCATTCCGTCGGCGTGGCGGGCGAACTGGTGGCTGTCGAGCACGTTTCGGTTGACCAGGCCGGCCAGGATTCCCAGCAGCAGGAGGGCCGATCCGACCCACGTGAGCCAGCCGGTCCGGCGGTGGCCCGCGTGAGGTGGTCGTCCCGCCGGGGCATCCACCGCTGCAGAGCCTCCGGACATGATCAGTCACGCTAGCGCCCGCCGGCGAAACAGCCACGCCGATGACTCTTGCCCCGGCGGCGCGTCTCATGTTCTGACAGGCAATCGCAGCGCTGAGGAGGCCACATGGGCGCGGGACTTTCGAAGATTCGGCTGGCACGGCTTCACGACCTGATGGCGGCTCCGGTCGATCGCGGTGATCTCCCCGGCGTCGTCACACTGATCAGCCGGAGAGGTGAGGTGCACGTCGACACCCTTGGAACACTCGCTCTGGGCGGCGAAGCGCGAATGCAGCGGGACTCCATCTTTCGGATCGCCTCGATCAGCAAGCCCATCACGGCTGTGGCCGCCATGATTTTGATCGAGGAATGCGTGCTACGCCTGGACGACCCGGTAGATGAGCTGCTTCCCGAGCTTGCTGACCGCCGGGTCCTCAAGCGCCTCGACGGCCCGCTTGAAGAGACTGTGGTCGCGGAGCGATCCATCACGGTTCGTGATCTTCTGACGTTTCGGCTCGGATTCGGAATCATCATGGCGCCGCCCGGTGCGTATCCGATCCAACGCGCACTGGAGCCCCTGATGCTCGGCCAGAGCGGGCCTCCGGAGCCCCAGACGCTCCCGGCTCCAGATGAGTGGATGCGCCGATTTTCCGGCCTGCCGCTGCTGGATCAGCCGGGCCGGCGGTGGATGTACAACACCGGATCGGATCTGCTTAGCGTGCTGATCGCCAGGGCGTCGGACCAGCCGCTCGAGACCTTTCTGCGCGAACGCGTCTTTGAGCCGTTGGGCATGAAAGACACCGGGTTCAGCGTCCCCGCCTCAGAAATCCACCGCCTGGCGACCCAGTACGCGCCTGATCCCGACACCGGATCCCCAGCGCTGTACGACCCCGCCGAAGGTGGCCAGTGGGCCCAGCCGCCTGCATTTCCTTCAGGCGCGGGAGGACTGGTCTCGACCGCTGACGATCTCGCCGCGTTCGCGGCAATGATGCTGGCGAAGGGACGCGTCGGCGGCGAAAGACTGCTCTCGCGGCTGTCCGTCGAAGCCATGACGACGGACCAACTGACGCCCGCGCAGAGGGCACTCGGCGGAATGATGCCCGGCGACTTCGATGCACTGGGATGGGGCTTTGGTCTGAGCGTCGCCACGAGGCGGGACGGGATCGCTGCGGTGCCCGGACGATTCGGCTGGGACGGAGGTCTCGGGACGTCGTGGTACAGCGATCCGGTCGAGGGCCTCACCGGAATCTTGCTGACCCAGCTCGGCTGGACGTCACCTGTGGGCCCACACCTCCGGCACGATTTCTGGACGGCTGCCTACGCCGCGATCGACGACTGAACCCCTCTTGCCGCCGTTAACCCAGATGGGTTACATTCACCGGCGTGAGCGGCGAGACCCACCTGCGGCTGATCGAGACTGCGGAGCGACTCTTCGCCGAGCGCGGGGTCAACGGCGTTTCTCTACGGGAGATCGGGGCCGAAGCAGGCCAACGCAATACCGGAGCGGTCCGCTACCACTTCGGCACCAAAGCGCAGCTGGTCAACGCCGTCTTTGAGCATCGCATGGTCGCGATCAACGAGCACCGGATGCAAGTCCTCGCCGGCCTGGACCGTGCCGGACGAGGGCAGGACATGCGAGCCCTGGCCGAGGCGTTCCTCTACCCGCTGGCGGAAATGCTCGGAGATGTCGGGCGGCCCAGCTGGTATCTGCGCTTTTGCATCCACGCCGCCTACGTGGAGGGAAGCGCACCGACCGATCTGGACGCGCAGCCATGGACCCGGGGCGTCGCGATCATCCAGGAGCGCTACCAGCGGCAGCTGAGGCTGGCGGGAGTGAGCGACCAGCTGCATGCCGAACGCTGGAGCCTTTTCTGCGGCCACCTCACCCACGCGCTTGCCGACCGCGAACTCCTCATCCAGCTCGCCCCCAAGCGCGTCACGACGCCCAGGGCGGCCTTCCTTGCCAACCTGCTCGACACCGCAGTAGCCCTGGCCGGTGCTCCCGTCTCGGAGCACACGGCCCACCAGCTAGCCGACCGGAGAAGCGCATGACCACCTTTGCCCCCCGCACGTCCCTGGACGTCCAGCCACTCTCCGGCCACACCGGCGCCGAGATCGTCGGCGTCGACCTCAGCCGCCCGCTGGACCCGGAGGTCGTCGCCGAGATCCGCGCGACTCTCGTCAAGTGGAAGGTCATTTTCTTCCGCGACCAGCACCTGACCCAGGAGCAGCACCTCGCTTTCGGACGCCAGTTCGGCGAACCGACGCCGGCCCATCCGACACTGCCGGCAGCCTTCCCCGACCATCCCGAGATCCTGCTGCTGGACAACGAGGCCTTCATGAAGCGGGAGAAGGAAGGTGGCGGCGCCTCGGGCGGGCCGAGCATCGAGAGCCGCTGGCACACCGACGTCACGTTCGTGCCCAATCCTCCGATGGGCTCGATCCTTCACGGCGTCGTCATTCCGCCCTACGGCGGCGACACCCAGTGGACGAATCTGGTCGTCGCTTACGAACGCCTTTCAGCTCCGCTGCAGCGCCTCTGCGATGAGCTGCACGCCGTCCACCACAACTTTCTGCCGATCGCGCGCGGGGAACTGCCCGGCGCGTTGAAAAAGCAGTTCCAGTCCCAGGACATCCGCTCCGTCCACCCGGTGGTCCGGGTGCACCCGGAGTCGGGCGAAAAGGCCCTTTTCGTGAACCCGAACTTCACCAGCCACATCGTGGAGCTCTCACGCGCCGAGGGAAATCACCTGCTGGCCATGCTGTATGAGCAGATTGCCAGCCCGGCCTACACCTGCCGCTTCCGCTGGACCCCGGGAAGCATCGCGTTCTGGGACAACCGGGCCACCTGCCACCTCGTCCCGACCGACGTGCCGCCGGGCGAGCGCCGCTCGATGCAGCGCATCACGCTCGCCGGTGACCTGCCGGTCGGGCCGGACGGCGCGTCGTCGTACTCGCTGTCCGGAGACTCGTTCAACTAGGCCAACAAGGCCAAACGCCGGGCCAGTGCACCGAGGCGCGAGAGGCGCAGATCACCCAACGGCGAGACCTTGTTGCCCAAATGATTGCTGACGAACGCGACTGAGAGCTCGCAATCGGGGTCGGCGTAGGCACCGCTGCCGCCCAGGCCGTAGTGGCCGAACGCGCGTGGGGTACTGACGCGGTCGGCCACGAAGGACTGGTGGTAACCCAAGCGCCAGTTCGGACGAAAGCCGAGGACGTAATCACGACGGCGGGTCTGGATCGTGCTGATCTCTTCGATGGTTTCGGGCTTGAGGAACGGACTGCCATCCACCGTTCCGTCACCGGCAAGAGGCGAGTACATACGCGCCAGCGCCCGGGCGCTGAAGACCCCGTTCCATCCCGGCATGACCGTGCTGTGGATTTCAGGAAGCGTCACGAGTACGTCGAACTTCTCCGGCATCATCGCCTCCGCAAAACCCTTGGTGAACGGCAGCGAGCCGAGGCGCGCCGAAACAAAGGGCCAGGAGAGGCGAAGCGGCAGCAGCCGCGGGAAGGTGGTGGCGATGCGGTGGCGGTGTTCCGGAGGCACGTAGAACCACAGCTCCTCTACTCCGAGCGGCTCCGCGACCTCGCTGCGAAGCAGTTCGGTGAACGGTCGGCCAGCCGCCCGGGAGGCCAGCTCAGCCACCAGCCAGCCGTACGTCACCCCGTGGTAGCCGGGCCCCGAAAACCGTTTGGGATCAGGTGGATTGGCCGCCAGCTTGGCGACCACCGCGTCGTAGTCGAGCAGCCCGACGCCATCCGGTGCGATTCCCTGCACCCGGTGCAGACCAGCACGGTGGCTCATGAGTTCGCGGACGGTGATGTGCTCTTTGCCTTCGGCCGCGAACTCGGGCCAGTACGCAGCCACCGGGGTGTCGTAGTCGATCAGACCTTGTTCTGCAAGGCGGTGGACGAGCGTGCTCGCGACACCCTTCCCCGTCGAGAACGACAGCGCGACGGTGTCGCGCTCCCAACGCTGGTCGCCGCGGGCATAGCCCGCCCAGATGTCAAGCACGAGCTCCCCGCGGTGGTAGACCGCCAGCGCCCCGCCGCCGTCGTTCGGGTGGCGGAACAGCTTGGAGAACTTCAACGCCAGCGGGGCAAAGCGTGGCTCGATTCGCCAGCCGTCCATGCCGCCACAGTAGCCAGCCCGGCCTTTCAACGTGGGACGGTCAGCAGTCTCCAATCGCCCATAGCCTGAAGCGATGACCTCGGTGGCGGCGCTGTGGCGATATCCCGTCAAATCGCTGCAGGGTGAGCAGCTGGACTCAGTCCGCATTGCCGCTGAAGGACTCGACGGCGACCGTAGATACGCCATCTTCGATCGGGTGACCGGGTTCGGTGTCACCGCGCGGCGTTATCCCGAACTGCTGTTCGCCCGAGCGCGACTCCTCGACGAGGGCACGGTCGAGATCATCCTTCCCGACGGCCACGTCTCCACCGGCGACGACGACCTCTCCGAGTGGCTGAATCGGCCCGTGCACCTGCGCCGCGCCGACGAACCGGGCGAGCGTCGATACGAGAGCATCGACGACTTCGAGAACGAGCAGACCGCCTCGTGGGATGCGTTCGACGGCTCCCCGGGCGCGTTCCACGATCTCGCTGCGGCGAGCGTTTCGCTAGTGGCGACCGCCACCATCGGCACCTGGGACCCCCGCCGCTTCCGGGCGAATGTGCTGCTCGACATGGGCCCGGAGACCGAAGTCGCCCTGGTCGGTCGAACGGTCCGTCTGGGCGGGGCGCAGCTGTCGGTGAAGCGCCGGCTCGGCCGCTGCGTGGTCACCACTCGACCGCAACCCGGCGGGATCGACCGTGACCTCGACGTGCTACGGACCATCAACCGCGAACGCGGCGGAGCTCTTGCCGTGGGGGCCCTCGTCGCGGCAGCGGGAAGCGTCCGGGTCGGCGACGAAGTCTTCCAGGCGACAGGGCAGAGTTGAGGGATGGATTACGCGCGCCTGGGATCTACCGGCCTTGAAGTCTCCCGGATCTGCCTTGGATGCATGAGCTACGGCGACCCTGCCAGGGGCAACCACGAGTGGTCACTGGATGAAGAGAGCAGCCGCCCGCACATCCGCCGGGCCCTCGAAGCCGGCATCAACTTCTTCGACACGGCCAACGCCTACTCCGCGGGCAGCAGTGAGGAGATCGTCGGCCGGGCACTGGCAGATTTCGCCAAGCGCGACGAGGTCGTCATCGCCACGAAGGTGCGCATGCCCATGAGGCAAGGGCCAAACGGTGGCGGCTTGTCCCGCAAGGCGATCATGAGCGAGATCGACGCCAGCCTGCGTCGACTCGGCACCGACTACGTCGACCTCTACCAGATCCACCGCTGGGACTATCGAACCCCGATCGAGGAGACGCTCGAAGCCCTGCACGACGTCGTCAAGGCGGGCAAAGCTCGCTACATCGGCGCCTCCTCGATGTATGCGTGGCAGTTCAGCAAAGCTCAATTCACCGCTGACCTTCACGGCTGGACCCGGTTTGTCAGCATGCAGAACCTCGTCAACCTGCTCTATCGCGAGGAAGAGCGCGAGATGCTGCCGCTGTGCGCCGATCAGGGCGTCGGCGTGATCCCGTGGAGCCCGCTGGCCCGAGGCCGCCTTACCCGCGACCTGAGCGAGACGACCGCGCGCAGCGAGACCGATGTCTTCGGCCGCACCCTGCTGGCCAGCGACGACGGTCCGATCATCGACCAGGTCCGGGCAGTCGCCGAAGCGCGCGGCGTCTCGCGGGCCCAGGTGGCGCTGGCCTGGGTGCTGGCCAAACCAGGCATCACCGCGCCCATCGTCGGTGCCACCAAGCAGCGCCATCTGGACGACGCGATCGCCGCCCTGGAGGTCAAGCTGACCCCGGAGGAAATCGAATCGCTGGAGAAGCCGTATACGCCACGACCGGTAGTGGGTTTTTGACCTACCGGCTGATCGCGTACCGCAGCATCAGCACGCCATCCACCTCCGCAAGGGTCAGCAACTCGAGCCCGAGCGGCAGGTGCGCATCGGCCCAGCCACTGACGCGCTGTCCCCGTCCTCCGACCAGGGCAGGCGACAGGGTCAGACAGAGTTCGTCGACCAGGCCGGCGGACAGCAGGAAGCCGTTGATCGTCGGACCACCTTCGCAGAGCACGAAACGAGCACCCTGCTCCCCCAGTTGAGCCATCGCCGAGGCCAGATCAACGTCGCTGTCGCCGGCGATGATGACGTCGGCGACCCGTTCTGCGGCCGCCCGTCGATCCTCGGGAGTGTGGCCCGGGCAGATCACCACCGGGCGCTGCGCAGGCGGCGTCGTGACGGCCGGGTGAAACAGTCGGGCCGACCAGTCCATCTGCCCCGAGTTGGTGATGACGGCGATCCGCGGCAGCGGCGTCTGGCCCCGCGCCTCCCGCTCGGCCACCAGCTCCGGCGACAGCCTGGGCTGACCGTAGTTCTCTTCCCGGGCGGTGGCCGCTCCGACCAGGATCACGTCCGCGAGGCTGCGCAGATAGAAGAAGACGTCCTTGTCGGCTGAGCCCGAAAGCCCCGCCGAGACACCGTCGACCGATATCGCGCCGTCCGCCGACGAGACCATGTTCAGCGCCAGATATGGGCCGCCGCCGGCCGCGGCAATGGCCGCGGCGCGTTCGAGGATGTCGCCGTAGACGCCGGCGACCGACGCGTCCGACACGTTCCTGGGAAGGAGTTGTCTCACTGCGTCTTGCTACCAGCTAAGCCAGGCTCGCGCGAGTTGGCGCCTTCCCGGCGCTCCGTCATCCTCCTACGACGTCTGCGCGTCGGCACAGCATGACGGAGCCCCGAAACACCTAGCTCCAAGCGGGCGGCGACGTGCGGCGTCGGGGCAGGCCGTCCCATTCCGACAGCGGTGCCGATTGCCACCACCAATCGCCCGGAGCACTGTCTGCTTCGGTCGTTATCCGTCCAGTGGCCGCGAGCAGCGCGACGCCGGGATCTCGCTCCCCCACTTCGATCCATGGGAAGACGCGGGCCAACGTCCGCGCGCAGACCTCCGAGGGCAATTCGAGCGTCAGGCCGAGGGCGCGGGCAGCGTCGTAACCGTGCACGAGCAGTTCCGTGACCGCCATCCCCGCCCAACCAGCGGCGTCCGCCAGCCCACTCGGATGCAATGCCCGCTCGTCCCCGAGGTCGCGGAGCACGGCAGCCAGAATCGAGGCAGCACCCTGCGCGTCATCGAGTTGAACCGAGGCAGGCGCGTCGCGGCCGTTGCGAACGAAACCGTGTCTCGCGCGGGCCCGGCGTGCCACCAGCCCGGCGTAGAAAAGCAGCGCGTCGCTGATGTGCTCCACCGTCCGAAAAGCCGTCCAGTCCGTCGGTTCGGCAACGGCCGACCAGCGAGGGTCGCCGTCCCCGATCGACCTCATCACTTCGAGAGCCGCCGCCGCAGCGATCACATCCGGCGGACCCGGCAGCTCACTCGCCAAGCTTGTTCAGTCGCTCGACGGCTTCCGCGTACTCCTCCACCAGATTGGAGATGAGTTCGCGGCTGCTGCGCACCTTCTTCATCGATCCGACGATCTGACCGACCGGGTTGAACATGACGTCCCTGGACTGCTCGGGGTAGCGCGATCCGCGGGCAACACATTCGCCACTCACCATGTATTGCAAGGGCATTCCGAGCGGCTTGGGGTTGTCCGGGTTCTCCCACGCCTCGGTCCAGGCGCTCTTGAGCATCCGCGCCGGCTTGCCGGTGAACGAACGCGAGCGGACGGTGTCGCTGCTCTTGGCGGCGAGCAACTGCTCGGTCTTGGCTGGCGCCCCGTCAGCCTCGGAGACGGTGAGCCAGATCGACCCGGTCCAGGCCCCTTCGGCGCCCATCGCCAGGGCTGACGCGAGCTGGCGGCCGTTGCCGATTCCACCGGCGGCGAGCACCGGGATCGGGGCGACCTCGTCGATGACCTCGGGCCACAGCACGACGCTGCCGATCTCGCCGGTGTGCCCGCCGGCCTCCCCACCCTGGGCGATGATGATGTCAATGCCGGCGTCCGCGTGTTTACGCGCCTGCCGAGCCGAGCCACACAGCGCCGCAACGAGCCGGCCGCTGTCGTGAACCTGCTGGACGACATCCTCGGGCGGGGTTCCAAGGGCGTTAGCGATCAGGCGCACCTTGTCGTGCTGGAGCGCGATCTCGACCTGCGGTGCGGCGGTGGCGGCGGTCCAGCCGAGCAACTGGCCACCGGCCGACTCACCCTCCGGAAGCTCGGGGACGCCATGGTCGGCGAGCACCTTCTTGGCGAAGTCGTAATGACCCTGGGGCACCATGTCACGCAGCGACTGGGCAAGCTTGGCCGCGTCCATCTCGCCAATGCCCTCGTACTTGCCGGGGATGACGATGTCGACGCCATAGGGATGATCGCCGACGTTGTCATCGATCCAGTCGAGCTCGATGGCGAGCTGCTCGGGACTGAAGCCGACCGCCCCAAGGACGCCGAAGCCGCCCGCCCGGCTGACTGCCGCGACAACGTCACGGCAGTGCGTGAAGGCGAAGATCGGAAATTCGATGCCGAGCTTGTCACACAGCGATGTGTGCATGGTGGTTCCTCTCAAGGGGCTTGGATTCAAGGGGCTTCGATGCGGGCGTCACAGCAGGTCCGCACGTTCCAATGCGGCGTCGTACAGGGCATTGAGCCCAGCGAGGGCAGCCTCGTCAGAGATCGCGCTCGGATCGAGCCGGCGTTGCATATCCAGCCCGATCAGCAGCGCGAACACCTGCGAAGCCAGATCGGCACCGACTTCGGCGGTCACCCCGCGCTCGCGGAATCCGTTCGCCATCGATGCCCTGACCTCGGCGTACCGGTGACGAAGGCGGGCGCCGACCTCCGGGTCGCGTACCGCGCGCAGCCAAAGCTCGTGCTCGAGCAGCAGCCAGGTCTCGCCCAGCTCATCCGGTGGGTGTGCGACGTTGCGCCACAGCGCCGCCATCCGCGCCGCATGATCGGGCGAGACGGCGAACTCGGCCCGCACGACCGCCGAGGTGGTCAGCTGCCACGACTCCAGGAGCGCCTTCAGCAGGCCCTGCTTGCTCCCGAAGTGCGCGTAGACCGCCCCCGAGCTGCGGTCCGCGGCAGCAGCCACCTCGTCGACCGAGACGGCGTCGTAACCCTGGCTGGCGAAGAGCTCCGCAGCCGCGCGAAGGAGCCGGCTGCGAGTGTCAGCCCGCCGATCCGTCTGCGACCGCCTGGGCACGCCACCCCCGATTACGAACGATTGCTACTTTTATAGCGACCGTTACGCAAAAATGCAACCCTGGCAACGCTTCACTGATCATGGTTTCGACGGCCTCAGGCGGCCTCAAGCCATGATCGTTGAAGCGTTGATCTTGCTAGCGGACGAGGCGGAAGAAGGCGCGTACCTCGTCGACGAAGGTCTCCGGCTGCTCGGCGGCCGCGAAATGACCGCCCCGCTCGAGCTCGTTCCAGTACTGGATGTTGGTGAAGCGCTTGGCAGCCCAGCGCCGCGACATCCGGATGATTTCCTTCGGGAAGATCGACGCCCCGGTGGGCACGCTGATCTCCGTCATGTCGACCGCGGTGAAGCTCTCCCAGTAGAGGCGCGCGGAGCTGGCGCCGCTGTTGGTGAGCCAGTACACGAGCACGTTGTCCAGCAGCTTGTCGCGCGAGACGGCGTTCTCCGGATGGCCATCGCAATCGGTCCACTCGTAGAACTTCTCTACGATCCAGGCGCACTGCCCCGCCGGCGAATCGGCGAGTCCGTAGCCGAGGGTCTGCGGCTTGGTCGACTGCTGCTTGGAGTAGCCGGTACCGGTCTTGCGATGGGCCGCCAGATCCTCGAGCGTGCTCTGCTCGAAGGGCGTGAGCTCGGAAAATGTCTCGCGGTCGGGAGACGCGACCGGCATGTTGAGGTGAATACCCGCCACGTGGCCAGGGTCCTGACGCCCGATGCTGGCCGTCACCATGGCGCCCCAATCGCCTCCCTGCGCCCCATAGCGCCCGTATCCCAGCCGGGCCATCAACACCATCCAGGCCCGCGCGATCCGGTCGATGCCCCAGCCGAGCTCCGTCGGTTTGGCACTGAAGCCGTAGCCCGGCAGCGATGGGCACACAACATGGAACGCGTCAGCCGGGTCGCCGCCGTACGAAGCCGGGTCGGTGAGGGGCCCGATGACTTCCAGGAATTCGACGATCGAACCGGGCCAGCCGTGGGTGAGCACGAGAGGAAACGCCGCAGGCTCCGGCGATCGCACGTGCAGGAAGTGAACGTCCAGACCGTCGATCTCGGTCAGAAATTGCGGATGGGCGTTAAGGCGCGCCTCAGCCGCCACGAAGTCGTACTCGGACTCCCAGTACCGGCAGAGCTCCTGCATGTAGCCGAGCGGGATGCCCTGGGACCAGTCGCCAGTGGGGACGGGATTTGGCCAACGGGTACGACCCAGCCGGTCCCTGAGATCGGCGACCTCTGACGCTGAGATATCGACGGAGAACGGGCGGATCGTGTCACTCATGGGCACATCTTCGGACCCGGCTGCATCGTCTCGTGTACGGGGTCTGTGCAGGCGTCACCCGGTGAGTCAGGCGGTACTTCCCCAGACCACCTTGGCGCCGCTGTCGCCGGTCTTGTAGACGAAGTACACGAGCACGAGGGCCGCGGCGATGGTCAGCACGCTGAGCACTGGCTGAATCCGCCGCAGCAGCACGGGCTTGGCGCGCAGACTCGCGGGGATGGCTTTTCCGAACCAGCGGTCGAGCCGGGTGACGGCGGGGGCCGCCGCCTCTGCTGGTGCCCGGGTCGCCAGCCCCACTCCCCCACTGGTTTCCCCTGATCCGATGGCCGGATCCGGGATGGCCTCCACAACCGCGGGAGTCGCCGTAACCGGGCCGAGTCGTCGCGCGATGTCGACAATCATCGTGAGCAGGAGCAGGGCGAGGAGTACGGCAGTCCACGGCAGCAGATTCCCGGCATACAGCTGATGCTGGTGGATCCGCTTGGCGATGAAGGGTCCGAGCCGGTCACGGAATTGTTCGCCGCTATTTGTCGCAATGGGAACAAGCACGAGGCTGATGACCCCGAAAAGCAGCACGAGCAGGCCGAGGTGCCGACGCATAGCGGGCCACACCGAGATGCCGATTGCCCCGAGGACGGTCAGCGGCAGGATCACCACGACGGCATGCACGATGAGCGGGTGGAACGGCAGACCGTTGACGGTCGCCGGTAGCGGCAGCGCCTCGATGCTCATTACGCGAGTACTACCTCTCCTCCGTCGACCTTGACGGCGACGGGGTGCAGCGCTGACGGGGCCGGCCCTTGCGTCACCTGGCCGGTGAGGGTGTATTCCGAACCGTGGCAGGGACACTGCAGCTTGCCACCGTCCGGCGCCACCTTGCACCCCATGTGCGTGCAGGTGGAATCCAGCGCCGTGAGCTTGCCTCCGCTCTGAGTGATCAGCAGTGCGCCCTGTGACGAGACGCTGGTCGGGACCGACACCGAGACGGCGGTATTGCTCGGCACATCGGAAAGCTTGATGAGACCGCTCACCGCGGCGGACGAGGAGCCCCCGGAAGTGGCAGGCGCCGTGGTCGAACCAGCGCTCGATCCGGATCCGGTGCCGGTGGATGCGGACTTGCTGGAGCCTCCGCAGGCTGCGAGCAGCGCGACCCCGCCGACGCCTGCACCGAGCAGCAGCTCGCGACGGGCGCAGCTGAAGGCTGCGGGGGCTGGAGCGGCGCTATCAGACAAGACATCCTCCGGTTGGGAAACGGTCTACGGAAACTCTGGGTACTAGCTTGGACCCTGCAGCGCAGGTATCCCGTGAGGTCAACGGTTACCGCGCGGCCTGTGATCCGCCATCCGTCCATGGTCGTACGACCCCCAGACCATGGCGTAAGCCCTGAATGCAGGTCATTCTTGGTGTTGGCGGCGTGACGAATCCCATAGCTGGTCTCAAGTAACTCTGAGCCATCGTCGGCCACCTTCGTGAAGTCGCCGTGAACGCACGCCGTGAATATCCACAGCGAACCGCCACCCTGGAGCCGACCCTGACAGACCTGCTGCCTCCCCGCCCACGCGTGGAGTCGCCGCCGGAGGAGCCGGCCCTGCTGCGGCAAGTGCAGCGCGGACCCCGGCGGAAGCGGCGCGGTATCTGGAGCGGGCGACCGGTGCTGCAGTTCATCACGCTGGGCACCCTGGTGCTGATCAGTTTGGTCATCGCCGTCTGCTGGCTGGCGGATCGGGCTGCGCACAACGAGGCGGTCAGCGACGCCAGAAGCCGAAGCGTCTTGCTCGAACGCGCCGTCGTCAGGCCGGAAATGCCCAAGGGCCTCATCGCTTCGGAGCCGACGGCCGTCGCTGTGTTCAACAAGGTCGTCGAGCGGCAGGTCCTCGGCGGCTGGCTGGTCAGGGTCAAGATCTGGAATTCGTCCGGGCAGATCGTCTACTCCGACGTTCCGCAGCTCATCGGCCAGCGGTTCGCGCTGGAGCCGGACGAATCAAACCTGTTCAAGACGGGAGCTGTCGGCACCGTCAAGGGAAAGCTCTCCGACCTCGATGAGCCGGAAAATCAGTACGAAAGGTCCTTCCATCGGCTGTATGAGGCCTACACCCTCACGCGGTCACCAGAAGGTCAGCCGCTGCTGTTTGAGGCCTACTACCGCTACTCAGATCTCTCCAACCGCAGCAATGAGGTCTTGAGCGGCTTCCTGCCCATCAGCATCGGCGGGCTGCTGCTCTTCGGGATCGTGACGGCACCCCTCGTGTGGCGGCTGGCGCGCAAGGTCCGGCAGGGCCGGGAGGAACGCGAACGCCTGCTCCGGCGCGCCGTAGAGGCTTCGGACGCCGAAAGACGCAGGATCGCGGCGGATCTGCACGACGGGGTGGTTCAGGAGCTCGCCGGCGCGTCCTTCGCCTTGGCGGCCGCGGCCAAGAACATTCCGGACGAGCCCGCCGTCTCAGCCTCGCTGGACCGCGTAGCCGCCGGCGTACGTCAAAGCATGCGTTCGCTGCGTTCGCTCCTCGTCGAGATCTACCCACCGAACCTGCACACCGAAGGCCTCGCCGCAGCCCTGGGGGATCTGCTGGCCCCTCTGCCCGGCAGCGGACTGTCGACCTCGCTCGAGGTTCCCCCCGCGATGGACCTGCCTCCCGACGCGTCAGCGATGCTCTTTCGAGTCGCCCAGGAGGTCGTACGCAACACCCAGCGGCATGCGGACGCCGATGTGCTTTCAGTGCGTGTCGCGCTGACCGAATCTTCGGTGGTCATGACCATCACCGACGACGGCAAGGGGTTCGACCCGAGCCACGCAGCGGATGACGGACACGTCGGGCTCAGGCTGCTGGCCGACCTGACGAGCGAGTCAGGTAGCTCGCTGGACGTTCGTTCCGAGCCCGGCGCCGGCACCACTGTGCGTGTGGAGGTCCCCCTGTGATCCGGGTATTGCTGGCCGACGACCACCAGTTGGTCCGCTCCGGCCTGGCCGCCCTTCTCGCGGGCACCGAAGACATCGAAGTGGTCGGCACCGCGGCGAACGGCGCCGAGGCAGTCGAAATGGCGCGCCGCACCAATCCCCGGGTCGTGCTGATGGATCTCGTGATGCCGGTGATGGACGGTGTCGAGGCAACCCGGCGCATCACCGCGGAGCTTCCTCATGCCCAAGTGGTGGTCCTGACCTCCTTCTCCGACCGGGATCGCATCCTGGCTGCCCTTGATGCCGGTGCCATCGGCTACCTGCTCAAAGACGTGGATCCGGCCGAGCTGGTGCGCGGAGTGCACGCCGCCGCCCGCGGAGAATCGCCGCTGCACCCGAAGGCGGCGCGCTCACTGCTGTCGTCGCGCTCCGAAGCGCGTGGTGAGGCCGACGGCAGCCGGCCGGCCCGCCAGGACCGTCCCAACGTGGAACTCACGCCGCGTGAGACCCAGGTGCTCAACCTCCTGCGCGAAGGACTTGCCAACAAGCAGATCGCCCGCGCCCTGGGCATCAGCCAGGCGACGGTCAAGGCGCACCTGACGTCGGTCTTCCAACGCATCGGGGTGACGGATCGGGTGCAGGCGGCGGTGTGGGCAGAGCGGCGAGCCGCTGAGTGATCCTGCTGTTGCGCGGTGAGGCAGGATGGGCGCGTGGCGATCGACCCCAAGCACTTCCGCAGAGTCCTGGGACATTTTCCGACCGGAGTCGCCGTCATCAGCGGCCTCGACCCCGAAGGCAAGCCCGCCGGGATGGCAATCGGGTCGTTCTCGTCGGTGTCGCTCGACCCTCCCCTGGTGGCTTTTCTGCCGGACAAGTCGTCGACGAGCTGGCCGAAGATCGCGCCTTCCGGCAAGTTCTGCGTGAACATCCTCGGCGCCGAGCAGGAGGACGTCTGCCGCACCTTCGCGGTCAAAGGCGGCGACAAGTTCGCTGAGCTGAAGTGGAGTCCCGCCGGCACCGGATCGCCGCGGCTGGATGGCGTGCTGGCCTGGATCGATTGCGACGTGGAGGTCATTCACGACGCCGGCGACCACCTCATCGTCATCGGCCGCGTGCGCGAGCTGGACGTAGCAAATCCGTCGTTGCCGCTGGTCTTCTTCCAGGGTGGCTACGGCCGGTTCACCGCACTTTCGCTCGCGGCCTGGGAAGGCGACCTCCAACTGCAGTTGCAGTCGGCCGACGCCGCCAGGCCACAGATGGAAGCGCTGGCAGAAGAGCTCGACGTCGAATGCGTCGCAAGCGCCGTCGTCAAAGATGAGATGGTGCTGGTCGCCAACGCCGGCACCCCGCGATCCCAGGCGCTACCGACCCGGGTCGGTCAGCGCATCCCGTTCCTGCCGCCGCTCGGCACCGCATTCGTCGCCTGGGCAAGTGAGCCGGCCCGTGCCGCCTGGCTCGCGAAGGCCCCACCCGACCAGCGTGAAGCTCTGGAGAAGACGCTGGAAGAGGTACGCCGCGCTGGGTATTCGGTGGGTCGCGGCGCTTCCTGGCATCGCGAGGTCGGCACCGTCCTGGCCAAGTCGCGGGGCTCGCTGACTCCTGAGACCACCGACACGATCTCGCGGCTGATCACGTCGCTGCCGGCGGACTACGAGTCGCCGACTGCAGACTCCGGCGATCGCAGCGATGTCCAGTCGGTGTCGGTCCCGGTCACCGGTCCGGACGGCACCACCGTCCTGGTGCTGACCCTCATGGTCACCTCGAAGCGCGCCCTCGCCGCGGCCGTCGAGCACCACGCCGCCCGGCTGACGCAGGCGGCGCTGGCCGTCGCGACCGCGATTGCAGACTGAGCACACCCGCTACAAGCTGACCAGGCTCAGAATGTTCGACAGCCTTCATCGCGAGAAACGGAGCACGCATGTCCACCCAGGTGCAGGGCGTCATCTCCCGGGCCAAAGGCGCTCCGGTAGAACTCACGACGATCGTGGTGCCAGACCCAGGACCGGGCGAGGCGACGGTCACCATCAAGGCTTGCGGCGTCTGCCACACGGATCTGCACTACCGCGAAGGGGGAATCAATGACGATTTCCCGTTCCTTCTTGGGCACGAAGCTGCGGGCATCGTCGACGCGGTCGGCGAAGGGGTCACGGAGGTAGCACCCGGCGATTTCGTCGTCCTCAACTGGCGCGCCGTCTGCGGCGAGTGCCGGGCGTGTCGTCGCGGCCGTCCGTGGTACTGCTTTGCCACCCATAACGCGACCCAGAAGATGACGCTCGCTCGACGGCACTGCTCTGTCACCAGCGCTCGGTATCGGTGCGTTCGCAGAGAAGACGCTGGTGGCTGCCGGTCAGTGCACGAAGGTCGATCCGAAGGCGCCGGCGACGACGGTGGGACTGCTCGGCTGCGGGGTGATGGCCGGGATCGGTGCGGCCATCAACACCGGCGGCGTGACGCGCGGTGACACGGTCGCGGTCATCGGATGCGGAGGGGTCGGTTGCGCGGCAGTCGCGGGCGCCCGGCTGGCCGGAGCCCGCACCATCATCGCCGTCGACATCGACGACCGAAAGCTGCAATGGGCGACCTCGCTCGGCGCCACGCACACGGTCAACAGCAAGTCGCGCGACGCCGTGGAGGCCATCCACGAGATCTGCGGCGGGATCGGCGCCGACGTCGTCATCGAAGCCGTCGGGCGCCCTGAGACGTACGAGCAGGCGTTCTACGCCCGCGACCTGGCCGGCACGGTCGTCCTCGTCGGCGTACCCACTCCCGACATGAAAATCGAACTCCCACTCATCGAGGTCTTCGGCCGCGGAGGGGCGCTCAAATCTTCCTGGTACGGCGACTGCCTGCCCACCCGCGACTTCCCCATGCTCGTCGACCTCTACCTTCAGGGGCGCCTCGACCTCGACCGCTTCGTCAGCGAAACGATCGGGCTCGGCGACATCGAGGCGGCGTTCGAGAAGATGCACCGCGGCGAGGTGCTGCGCTCCGTGGTGGTCCTGTGACCGTCGCCATTGACCATCTCGTCACCTCGGGCACTTTCAGCCTGGACGGCGGCACCTGGGCCGTGGACAACAACGTCTGGGTGATCGGCGATCGCGACGAGGTGGCCATCATCGATGCCGCCCACGACACGCAGGCGATCGTGCGGGCGGTGAACGGCCGGCACGTCGTCGCCATCATCGCGACGCACGCCCACGACGACCACATCAACGTCGCGCCTGCGCTTGCCGACGCGACCGGCGGCCCCATCCTGCTGCACCCTGACGACCACGAGCTGTGGAAGATGACCCACCCGGATCGCGACCCCGACGGTGAGCTCGCAGACGGCCAGGTCATCGAGGTGGCCGGTATGCCGCTACGGATGATCCACACCCCTGGCCACGCGCCCGGCTCGATCTGCGTCCACGCGCCGCATGCCACCACCATCTTCTCGGGCGACACCCTTTTCCGCGGGGGGCCAGGCGCCACGGGACGCAGCTTCAGCGACTTCCCGACCATCATCGACTCGATACGCGATCGGCTTCTGGTCCTCGCCCCCGGCACCGTGGTGCGCACCGGACACGGCCCGAGCACCAGCATTGGCAGCGAGGCGCCGGACCTGCCGGTGTGGGTCGCCCGCGGCCACTAGTCAGGCTCCAGGAGGCGTGGCGCAGAATGGGCTACGTGACCCAGATCAAAGACATCACCCTGACCACCCTCGACGGCAAGCCCACCACGTTCGGCGAGCTGACCGGCGGCAAGGCTGCCCTCGTCGTCAACGTCGCCAGCAAGTGCGGCCTGACCCCCCAGTACGAAGGCCTCGAGAAGCTCCAGGAGGAGCTCTCCGGCCGCGGCTTCACCGTCCTCGGCGTCCCGTGCAACCAGTTCATGGGCCAGGAGCCCGGCACCGCCGAGGAGATCGCCGAATTCTGCTCGGCGACGTACGGCGTCACCTTCCCGCTGACCAGCAAGGTCGACGTGAACGGTGCTGGTCGCACGCCGCTGTATGACGTGCTCACGGAAGCGACCGACGCCAAGGGCGAGGCCGGCGACATCACCTGGAACTTCGAGAAGTTCCTGGTGGCTCCGGATGGCTCCGTGGTCGGGCGCTTCCGGCCGCAGGTCGACCCGCACGACGGCGACCTCATCAAGGCGATTGACAGCGTCCTCGCCGGCTAATTCGCCGAGCCGAGCAACCTTCTCAGCTCGTCCTTGCGCACCTTTCCCGATGCGGTACGCGGGAGCTCCGCCACGAAGGTGATGGTGCGCGGCGTCTTGAACCCCGCCAGCCGAGCCCGGCACCCGGCGACAAGCTCCTCTGCCGTCGTCGGGTGCGCGGGATCGGTCACGACGACCGCGCACACTCGCTCGCCCCAGCGCTCGTCGGCCAGCCCAACGACCGCGACATCGCGCACGCCGGCGATCTCGCGCAGGACCCCCTCGACCTCGCGACTGGCGACGTTCTCCCCGCCGGTGACGATGATGTCCTTGAGGCGGTCGACCACGGTGAGCCGTCCGTCTTCTCCCAGTACTCCGAGATCGCCGGTGTGAAACCAGCCGCCCGCGAAAGCCTCCGCATTGGCCAGCGCGTCGTCGTAATAGCCCCCACAGACCTGCTCCCCGCGAACGACGATCTCCCCCGCCGAACCCGTCGGAAGGAACTCTTTGTCCGCGCCCATGACGGCGAGCGCAGCGAGCGGCCCGGGGGTGCCGGCTGACGTCAGCAGCTCAGGTGAGCCGGCGATCGCGGCTCGGTGTTCTGCTGGACCGAGTGCCGTGACGTTGCCCGCGAGCTCAGTCATGCCGTAGCCCTGGTTCAGCTCGCAATCGAGGGTGTCGATGAGGCGCCGCAGGAGCGGGGCGGGCATGGGCGCCGACCCGTAGCCGATACACCGCAGGCGCTCACGTAGCAGAGCGAGCGCCGCGGGATCGTCCTGCAAATGCTCAACAAGCAGGTCCATCATCGTGGGCGCCAGCGAGCACACCGTCACGCCGTAGTCACGAACTCCCGTCACGAAATCGGCCGCGTCAAAGCGGCTCAGCACCACCGCCGGCCGCCGGTGCAAGTGCGCCGTAATGACCTGATAACCCGCTACATGGCACATCGGAAAAGCGGTCAGGAAGACGTCCTTTGCGTTCATCGGCCGCAGCACGCTGGAATGGCGGACGCCGGCAAGCAGCGACCTATGCGTGAGCAGTACACCTTTTGGCTGTCCGGTGGTCCCGCTGGTGTACATCAACCAGGCGGCGTCCGCCGGACGGACTGGCGGCAGCATTTGCTGCTGTGCAGCGCCGGTCGCCACCAACTCCTCGAACGAAAGATGACCGCCCGGCCCGTCGATTGCCACCACGGTGCGGACGCGCGGCGGCAGCTCGACAGCGGCGCGCAGCTGCTCCAGGAAAACCTTTTCAGCAATCAGCACGGTCGCCCGCGAACGTTCGAGCTGGCTCACCCACTCCAGCGGATGGAGACGCTGGTTGAGCAGCAGCAGGAGCCGCCCGGCCCGTGGAACCCCGTAGTACGCAAGGGGATACGCGTAGCCGTTGGACGCCAGCAGCGCGACGGTATCGCCGGGAGAACTGATCGCGCCGACCCCGGACGCGAGTGCCGCGACGTCAGCCGACACCTCTGCGAAAGTGTGAGTCCGATCGTCGATGATCAACGCTGAATGGCCGGGGGCGGAAGCCGCCGCGGAGTCGATCACGTCGTGAAGGAGCACCCGATCATCCTGCCCTCCGTAGAAGCCGCGCTGTGGACCGGTCAGGATGGGCCCCATGCCTGACGACGCAAGCCTCGCCGCCGACCTCGCCACCCGCGCCGGCGAGGTGCTGCTGATACTGCGCGAGGAGATGGGAGACGACGATCCCCGAGCGCTCAAGGACGCCGGCGACAAGACGTCCCAGGACCTGCTGGCGCAGCTGCTGAGTGAGACCCGACCGGGCGACGCCGTGCTGTCCGAAGAAGCCGACGACGATTCCATCAGGCTCACCTCCGACCGGGTGTGGATCATCGATCCGCTCGACGGCACGCGCGAGTTCAGCGAACCTCCCCGAATTGACTGGGCCGTCCACGTCGCGCTGTGGGAGAGGTCGGCGGGCGGTCTGACGGCAGGTGCCGTCGCGCTTCCGGCACAGGGCCTCACCCTCGCGACGACGGGTGCGCTACCCGCTCGGACCACGGCGCCGGCCAGCCCCCGGCTGGTGGTCAGCCGCACCAGGCCGCCGGCATTCGTCAAGGCCATTGCCGACCGGCTCGGCGGCGAACTGGTGCCGATGGGGTCAGCGGGAGCAAAGGCGATGGCCGTGGTGCAGGGCATGGCCGACGTCTACGTGCACGGCGGCGGCATGCACGAATGGGATGCCGCCGCGCCCGCTGTCGTAGCCGCAGCAGCGGGATTGCACGTCAGCAAGTTCGACGGAAGTCCGCTGGCGTTCAATACACCCGAAGCTCTCACGACCGAGCTGGTGATCTGCCTGCCTGAGCTGGCCGAGCAAGTGCTGGCCGCGGTGGCGGCGGAACGATAGAGGAGAGTTCGATGGCTGTTGGGATGCAGGGCAAAATCGTCGCGGTCACCGGCGCCGCCCGCGGGCTCGGCGCCGAGATCGCCCGTCAGCTCTCCGGGCGCGGCGCCAGGGTGGCGCTCATCGGTCTCGAGCCCGACGAATTGGCAGCCGTCAGCGCCCAGTGCTCCGGCTCCAAGTGGTGGGAGGCCGATGTCACCGACTCGGCAGCGCTCGACCGGGTAGCCGCGCAGGTAACTGACCATTTCGGGCGAGTCGACGTGCTCGTCATCAACGCCGGAGTAGCCAGCGGTGGTCCGTTCCTGCACACCGACCCGAAGGCCTTCGACCGCACCATCGAGGTCAACCTGATGGGAAGCGTCCGGACCTTGCGCGCTTTCCTTCCGGCGCTTGTCAAGACGAAGGGATACTCGCTGCAGATCGCCTCCGTCGCAGCGCTTGCAGCTCTTCCCATGATGGCGGCGTACTGCACGAGCAAGTCGGGCGTCGAGGCGTTCACCGAGTCGGTACGGACCGAGCTGGCGCCGCACGGGGTCGACCTCGGCGTCGCCTATCTGTCCTGGACCGACACCGACATGGTCCGGGGCGCCGATGAGCGCGCCGAGCTGGCAAAGAGCCGGTCGGAACTGCCCGGTGTCCTCGGCAAGACGTACGCCCTCGAGCCCACCGTCAAGGCATTGTGCGACGGCATCGAAAAACGCGCCGCCCATGTGTATGGACAGCCTTGGGTTCGCGTCATCAGGCCCATCCGTGGACTGCTCGCCGGCATCACCTACGGATCAGCAAAGCGCCAGGTCGGTCAGAGCGAGCAGGCTTTCCTGACCGATGCCGCGGCCGGAGGACAGCCGGGAGGCCTGGTCGGTGCCGGTGGACGCGCCGACCAGAGCCGTCCGCCTAGGCTGGGCGGGGCTTGAGCGTCCCGTTGGCGAGGAGTACCCGATGACTGCCACCATGACCGATCGCGGCAATCATTCGCGCGGCTCCAATGGCCCGCTGCCCGCTGACGTACGGGTGGCCGTGATCGGCGCCGGCTTCGCCGGGCTCGGGACCGCGATCAAGCTCAAGCAGGCGGGGATCCACGACTTCGTCCTGCTCGAGCGCGGCGACGACATCGGCGGCACCTGGCGGGACAATTCCTACCCGGGCTGCGCCTGTGACGTGCCCAGCAACCTCTACTCGTTCTCCTTCGCGCTGAACCCGAACTGGAGCCGTGCCTACTCTCCGCAGCCCGAGATCCAGTCCTACCTGCAACGCTGCACCGATGACTTCAATCTGCGACCGCACATCTATCTGAGAGCGGACGTACTTGAAGCGCGCTGGGACGAGGGGCGCAAACGCTGGCGGATACGCACCGCGCGGGGCGAATTGACCGCGCGCGTTCTGATCGCCGCCCAGGGCCCGCTGTCTGCTCCCTCCACGCCTGACCTCCCCGGCCTCTCGGACTTCGCGGGAGTCACCTTCCACTCGGCCACCTGGCGCCACGACGTCGACCTGACCGGCAAGCGCGTCGCGATCATCGGTACCGGGTCCTCATCGATCCAATTTCTGCCCTTCGTACAAAAGCTGGCCGGCCACCTGACGCTTTTTCAGCGCACCGCGTCGTGGGTGATGCCCCGCCGCGATCGCGCCATCAGCCCTTGGCAGACACAGCTCTACCGTCGCGTCCCGCTGGCCCAGAAGGCGGTCCGGGCCGGCATCTACCTTGGCCACGAACTCATGGTTCCCGCTCTCAGAGGCAACGATCGCCTGCTGACTTTCGCCGAGAAGCAGGCCCGCCTGCATCTCGAACACCAAGTCGCGGATCCTGAGCTGCGCGCCAAGCTGACCCCGCATTTCCGGCTCGGGTGCAAGCGGGTGCTGCTCAGCAACGACTACTACCCGGCACTCAGCCAGCCCAATGTGGACGTCGCCATCGACTCGATCAGCGAAGTCGTCCCCGAGGGGATTGTGACGCTCGGAGCCAACGGGGAGCGCAAGATCCATCCGGTGGACGTGATCATCTTCGGCACCGGTTTCCACGTGACGGACAGCCCACTACCCAAGCAGCTGATCGGTAGAGACGGACGCACCCTTCACGAACGGTGGACCGACGACGGAGGAGTGTCGGCCTTGCACGGCACGACGGTCGCCGGATTCCCTAACCTGTTTCTGCTGGTGGGGCCCAACACCGGACTCGGTCACAGCTCGATCATCTTCATGATCGAATCGCAGCTCTCGTACGTTCTCGATGCGCTCGACACCATGCAGGAGCGCCACGCGACGACGATCGAGCCGCGGGCCGACGTCCAGCTGGCGTACAACATGGACATCCAACGCCAGCTTGCGGGCACGGTCTGGAACAGCGGCGGCTGCTCCAGCTGGTATCTCGACGAACACGGGCGCAATACCTCGCTGTGGCCGACGTTCACCTTCCGCTTCCGCCAGCTGATGCGGCGCTTCGACCCGACGGATTACAAGCTCGACCCGGCGCCGGGCGACGACACCGGACTAGGCTCCTCGCGAGCACTCAGCACTACCGGCTGACCTTCGTTCGACCCCACACCAGACCAAAGTCGCAGACATGTAAGAAGGAGGACGGCGTGCCCGTCGATCCACAAATCAAGGGCATGCTCGATCTCCTTTCTCGCTTCGACGCGCCGACGCTAGCCGAGGGCACCCCGGAGTCGGCGCGCGCAGGGTTCGAGCAGATGACCGTCGGGATGCGCTCCCCCGAGATGCTCACCCCGATCGCCAGCACCCGCGACATCGCGATTCCTGGCCCGGATGGACCGATCAAGGCGCGCATCTACCGGCCCGAGACGACGTCGGCCGATCCGCCGGCAAGCTTGCCGACGGTGCTCTTCATCCACGGCGGCGGCTTCGTGCTCGGCAGTGTTGAGACCCACGACAACCAGGCGCGTGGGATTTGCCGGGCGACCAATTCCGTCGTGGTGTCGATCGATTACCGGCTGGCTCCTGAGACGCCATGGCCTGGTGCGGTTGAGGATTCGTACGCAGCGCTGCGCTGGGCGGCCGACAACATCGGGGAGCTCGGGCGCGATCCCGCACGTCTTGCCGTAGCGGGCGACAGCGCAGGCGGCAATCTGGCCGCAGTGGTGGCTTTGCTGTCGCGAGACCAGGGACCCGCGCTCTGCGCTGAGCTGCTCATCTATCCGGTGGTCGACTTCACCGACCGGACGTCCTACCAGTCCCGCGTCGACAACGCCACCGGCTATCTGCTCACGACGGACGACATGGAATGGTTCGGACAGCAGTACGTCCCGGAAGGTGCCGACCCGGCAGACCCCACTCTTTCGCCGATCTACGCCCCGAGTCTTGCCGGTTTGCCCCCCACGGTGCTGCTCACCGCCGAGTTCGATCCGTTACGCGACGAGGGTGAGGCCTACGCCGCTGCCCTGGCCGCCGCCGGCGTCGAGGTTCACCACCACCGCGCAGACGGCCTGATCCACGGGTTTTTCGACCTCGGCACCTTGTCGGCGGCCGCCGAGGACGCCGTCAAGATCGGCTGCGCCGAGTTCGACGAGCTGCTGCACCGGACCTGAGCAATCAGGCTGCAGCGTATCGGGCGGCCCATCAGGCGGCCTATCAGGCGGCGTAGTTCGCGCGGAACGTCGCAATGACCTCGGGCGGGGGTCCCACGAGTAGCAGCTGTTCTCCGGCGGCAAGTCGGGTGTAGCGAGTGGGGCGCGGCACGATCTCGCCGCCTGAGATCAAGGCGACGATCCGCACTTGTGGCGTCAGTTCCGAGAGCAAAACCCCGTCGAGCGCAGCCCCGGGGGCAACAACGAGTCGTGCCACCAGGAACGGCTGGCGCTCGGTATAGAACGTGCTGACCACGTCATAACCAAGCGCTGCGCCCACGAACCACGGCGCCGCCAGCGCTGACGTGCTTCGCACGGCGTGGATGAAGAATCGCCGCTCGACCTGATCGGCAAGGGCAGTGTCGAACACGCGCACCACCACGCGAATCGGCTGTTCTCGATCGTGCTCGGCTGACATCGACCTGGCCACCAGGGCAGTCTCGACATTCGCCAGGTCGCTGCTCGTCATCGCCGCGATGGCGGTCGCGTGTGCGAGGCCGGCTTGCATCAGGACAGTCCGGGTGGTGGCGTCGCCGATGACGACCGGCACGTTGAGATCCCGCGCCCGCGCCATGAATCGACCGCCGGCATCGCGCTCGATCACCACCACGTCACGACCGACCGCCAGCAACCCTTCCACGACCCGGATGCCCATGGCGCCAAGACCCACGACTATGACGTGATTTCGGGCCTTGGTCGCCTGCTGCTGACCGAAGGCTTGCTCCAGCCGGCTGGTGACAATGAAGTTAGTGACAAGGGCATACAACGTGGCGACCGCGGCGGCCCCCACGAAGATCAGGAAGATGCCGTACGCGGTAAGCCAGGACGGCTCTGCGGCAAAGCTGTAGTCACCGAATCCGACCGTGGCGACGATGGTCGAAGTGAAGTACAGCGCCTGCAGCCAACCGAAATCCGCCGGCTTCCCGTTCGGCCCGAGCACCGTGTGGTTGTGGAACGCGAGGCGCAGCAGGATGGTGCTGAACAGGATGATCCCGAGCACCAGCCCGGCCATGATCCGCACCGGACGGTCGGCCGCCGAACCGAAAGCCTGCAACCAGTTCCGGGCGCTGCGGATGCGGCCGTATTCGGCGCCGTGCGTGTGAATGTTGAGCTCGCCCGCCGTCAGTGCGATCAGCGACTCCGCCTCGGCCTCGTCCCGGTGGAGCCGCCCAACGGCTTTGTAGTCCTCCGGACGCCCGATCAGCGTGACCCGATCACCTTCGGCCAGCTCGTAGTCGCGCGGCGGGCACACCACCAGGCTTCCGCCGTCGGCGGGCCGCAACGCCAGTGGGGTGAGGTCGCCGAACGCGCGGCGCAGTGTGGTCTGGGCGCCGGCCGCCGCCTGAACGTCGATGACCTCCATCCGCTCGTCCGCGAATTCAAAGGCGTGGACAAGCGAGGACTGGATGCAACCTTCGACGAAGCTCGAGCCGGACTTCTCCGGCAGTGAGAGCACGACGGCATGGGGCAGCGCGGCGTTCAGCTGTTCGGCCAACCGCGGGTTAGCCAGCCGGACAACCACATGCCGGTCGGGCGCTTCTTCCGACATGTCGGAAACGAGCAGCGCCGTCTCGAGGTTGGCCAGATCGGAGTCGTGCGCGGCGATCACCGCCGCCGCGTCGCCGATGCCGGCCATCACCAGACTCGCGATGGTCCGGCTTGACTCCCGGACGACCGGGATCTCCCAGCGGGTGAGCTGCTTCCAGGCAAATGCCTCGCCGCCGTCGTCAACCACGACGCAGGGCACGGCGGCTTCATGCAGCTGCTCGGCGATCCGCAGGCCGAGGTTGGACAGCCCACAGACAATGACGTGACCCCCGGTCGCCCCGAGATTGACGTGCCTTCGGGAACGATCGGCATCCGGTGACTGCTCATCGACGCCCAGCATGAGACCGAAGTGTGCCCGAGCCGTATTACCAGCAGATGCCGTGTCGGAAAAACGGTCAGTTGCCGGCTCGGACTTATGGGACGATCTGCGACGCAGAAAGGGGCAGCGCAGTGACTGAGGACCGCTACGGCCAGCCACAGCCGTACTGGCGACACACGTACGGCCAGCCCCAGTACGGCCAACCCCAGTACGGCCCGCAGCCAGCTACCCAACCCCAATATGGCCAACAGCCCTACGGCTACCCGGGCTATGGCGGCTATGGCCAGCAGCAACAGCCACCGCAGCAGTCGCAGGAGTCGTGGTACAGCCGCTGGTGGCCCTGGCTGCTCCCGGTGCTGGCGGTTGCCATCGTGGCCGTCGTCCTACTGGTCACCAGGACGACGTATTCGCTTGAAAAGCGGCTCACCAAAGCGATCGAGGCCAATGGCGACACCGTCACGGACCTCTCGTGCCCGGGCGGGGTCAAGGCGTCGCCGCCCCACGTCTACACCTGCACAGGGACCGTCGACGGGCTCCCGGCGACCCTGCTGGTCCGCTTCACCAGCGACCACACCTTCACGGCTACCTACGTGAACTAGCGGGTCGAGGGCGTCAGGCGTTCAGCCCTCGAACCACCGCCGGGCCGTCCGCATACCAGTCGATGGTGGTGACGGACGCCAGCTCGAGATGCATCCGGTAGAGCGCACTCATCGGGGCCTCGAGCGCCCGCCGGACGAGCAATTTGATCGGTGTTACGTGCGACACCACGAGGAGGCGGCAGCCGGGATAGCTCTCGCGCAATCCGTCGAGCGCTTGGCCCACCCGGCGGTCGGTGTCGAGGAAGGACTCGCCTCCCGGCGGCGCGACCGCGGGATCGGCCAGCCATGCTGCCAGCTCATCGGGCCACTTCTTGCCGACCTCAGCGAAGGTCAGCCCTTCCCACTCACCGAAATCGGTCTCCCGCAACCCTTCGCTCACGGCGACCGTGCGACCGCCCCCAGCGATCTCGGCCGTCTCGCGGGCGCGGCGCAGCGGACTGCTGATGACGGCTTCGAACTCCTGGCCGGCCAGCCGATTGCCGGCCACTGCAGCCTGCGCCCGGCCGTCGGCGGTGAGCTCGGGATCACTGCCGACACCGCTGAAACGACGATCCACCGAGAGCGCGGTCTGGCCGTGACGGAGCAGCACAGTGACCGTCGGTGCGCCGCTCGGCCGTCCCCAACCCGATCCCAGTGCGCTACTCGAAGCGCGTATCGGAGCTACCTCAGGGATCTCCGGCTGGTCGACCTCGAGATGAACGTGAGCGCTCTTGGAGGCCCAGACCTTGCCGGCCGCGGCGGCATCCATCGCCTGGTTGGCGAGGGCGTCGGCGGCGGAGTTCTGGGCTCGCGGAATCCAAGTGAAGGTGACGCGCGAAAAGCGAGCCACCAACTGCGCCGCCTCACTCGCCAGCTCGCGCATGTCGGAGTGTTTGATCTTCCAACGGCCGCTCATCTGCTCAACGACGAGCTTGGAATCCATCCGTACTTGAATCTCGGCGTTCGGGTCGAGCTCGTAGGCGGCCTCGAGGCCGGCGATCAAACCCCGGTACTCGGCCACGTTGTTGGTGGCGATGCCGATCGCGGCGGCACGTTCGGCGAGCACGAGCGAGCCTTCGCGGACCAGAGCCCCATAGCCCGCCGGACCGGGATTGCCCCGGGAGCCGCCATCGGCCTCGACGGTCAGGATCGTCACAGGCCGCTGTCTTCAGTACGGATCAGAATGCGCCGGCACTCCTCGCAGCGCAGCAGCAGCGAAGCCGGCGCATCGGCGACCTCGCGCAGATCGCCGCCTGACAGCTCGAGGTGACACCCCTCGCAACGGTGCCTGAACAGCCGGGCGGCTCCGATGCCGCCAGAGGTCTTGCGGATCCGCTCATAGAGCGTGATGAGGTCGCCCGGCAGCTCCGCCGCAAGCTCGGCGCGAGCCGCCAGCTGCTGCTGGGTGCCGGCGTCGATTGCCGTCCATTCAGCGTCTCGACGCTCGATCGCCGCTGCCCGCTCGGCGTCGGCCACCTCCTTCTGCGCGCTCAGCTCGGCCACCCGGCCGGCCGCCGTCTCGGCGACCTCCATCAGCTCCAGAAGCTCGTCTTCCAGCGTGTCCCGACGGCGCATCAGTGATTCGATCTCCGACTGCAGGTTTTCCAACTCGCGGGAGGCTGAGACGGCGCCGGAATCCAACCGCTGCTGATCGCGGGCCGCCCGCGAACGCACATTTTCCACGTCCGCTTCCAGCCGGGTCTGGGCCCGCGCACTCTCGTGCTTGGCTCCTTCGGCCGCGTCGAGATCGGCGCTGAGGTCACGGAGCTGGGTGGACAGCCGCTCGATGTCAGCCAGCTCGGGCAGCGTGCGCCGGCGCACTGCGAGCCGGTCGATACCGCTGTCCAGCGCCTGCAGGTCGAGCAGCCTCAGCTGCACCTGCGGGTCGACGTCCACAGCCCCTCCTTCAGCGTTCCTGGATCAACGCGCGGGATCAACATTCTTGAATTAACACGAGATTCTTGAATTAGCACGAGTGCAGCCGCCACGGGTCGGTGACCAACTCCGAGACTGTGACGGCGAGGGTTCCCACCGTAGCGGGCAGCCCGGCTTGCAGCAGATCTGCAGCTTCGCGGAGCCAGGGATGCTCCGTGGCCCAGTGCGCTGCATCGACGATGGCGATGTCGTGTGCCGCTGCACTGTCGATGGTGTGGTGGTGACGCGCGTCCGAGGTCAACAGGACATCCGCACCGAGCGCGGCGGCGGGACCCGCGAGTTCCCCGCCCGATCCGCCGCAGACAGCGACCCGGCGGACCGGCCGGCCTCCGTCGCCGGTAGCACGCACCCCCCACACCGTCTTCGGCAGGACGGCCGCGATCCGGTCCACCAGGACGTCGAGCCGAGCCGGTTCGAGCAGATCGCCGAGCCGGCCCAGTCCGCGCGCCTGCGTCGGCGCTGTCGGCACCTTTGCCAGCTCGACAAGGTCGAAGGCGGGCTCCTCGTAGGGATGGGTGGCCCGCAGCGCGGCGAGGACCGCAGTCCGGGCCCGCCGCGGCAGCACCATCTCCAGCCGGTCTTCCGCGACTTCCTCGATCGCCCCGACACTGCCGACGGCTGGAGTGGCTCCGTCGAGCGGGCGGAAAGTTCCGGTCCCAGCTGACCACCAGGCGCAGCGGTCGTAGTCACCGATGGCACCGGCACCCGCTTGCGCGAGGGCGGCAAGCAAGGAAGGGCGGTCGGCGGAGGGCACGAAGACGATCAGCTTGTCCAGCGGGTCACCTGGCTGCTGCGACGCACCGAGAGGCGCAATCGGGATCGTGTCAGCCACTCCAAGCAGCGCCGCTAGCGCATCGCTGACACCGGGCCGCGCGACATCGGCATTCGTGTGGGCCGTGAACAGGGCGCAGCCGCCGCGGATCAACGTGGAAATGACCTCGCCGCCGGCGCTGGTCTCCGCCACTGCGTGGACACCCCGCAAGAAGAGCGGATGGTGGGTGACCAGCAACTGCGCGCCCGCGGCCACCGCTTCTTCGGCGACCTCCGGTGTGGGATCGATCGCGAAGTGAACCCGCTCCACGGCAGCGGACGGCGATCCGGCGGTCAAGCCGACGGCATCCCACTCTTCCGCCCACGACGGGTCGTACAGGGCGTCCAGGATCTCGATGCAATCGCCGACGGTGCACCGGCTACGCGTACCCACGTCCGCATTCTGGCCTGCCCCGGCTTAGCCTGCGTTCATGGACCTGCGTATCTTCACCGAGCCTCAGCTCGGAGCCTCCTACGACCAGCAGCTACGGCTCGCGCGAGCCTCCGAGGCCGCCGGTTTCGACGCGTATTTCCGCAGCGACCATCTGCTGACCTTCGCCGGTGAAGGACTCCCCGGCCCGACGGACACCTGGACGACCTTGGCCGGACTCGCTCGCGAGACCAGCACGATTCGCCTCGGCACGCTGGTGACGTCGATGACCTTCCGCCATCCCGGGATGCTGGCGTTACAAGTGGCGCAGGTCGATGTCATGAGCGGTGGGCGGGTCGAACTGGGCCTCGGCGCCGGATGGTTCGACGGCGAACACAACGCCTTCGGGCTGCCCTTCCCGTCCACGCGGGAGCGGTTCGAACGGCTGGAAGAGCAGTTCGAAATCCTTCAAGGCGTGTGGGCGGCGACGCCGGGCGACAAGTTCGACTGGCCCGGAAAGCACTACCAGCTCAAGGGAAACCCGGGACTACCCAAGCCCATACAGCAACCCCATCCGCCGCTCATCGTCGGCGGGCTCGGTCCCAAGACGACTCCCCGGCTGGCGGCCACATTCGCCGCCGAGTTCAACGTGCCTTTCGCGCCGCTGCCCGACGTCAAGGACGTCAACGACCGGGTCGACGAGGCCTGCGCGGCGGCCGGGCGCGATCCATCGACACTGCGGCGGTCGATGGCGCTGACCGTCTGCTGCGGGCGCGACGAGGCCGAGCTTGAGCGTCGGGCAGCAGCAACCGGGCAGCCCCTCAAGCACCTTCGCAAGCACCAGCTGGCCGGCACCCCGAACGAGATCGTCGACAAGCTGGGGGCGGTCGGCGAGCTTGGTCTGACCCGGGTCTACCTGCAGACGCTGGACGTCGACGACCTCGACCACATCGACCTCATCGCCGCTGAAGTGATGCCGCAGGTTCGCTAAAAGTCGGCGCGGGAACCCCCGATTTGTCGGTTTTCATCGGGAAAAGCGACAAATCCGGCGTGCCGGCTGACCGATGACGGTCTCCCTAGGAGTGCGCGGGAAAGGTCAGATCTGCCACTACAGCGCGATGATCGCTGCCGACTGGCCCAAGTACCCGAACGCCGGTGACGCCAATCCCGCGTGAGATCAGCACGTGGTCGAGCGGAAAGACCGGTGGCAACCAGGACTTGCCACTTGGCCACGTCGCCAGATACCCCCGGCCGGTCGAGGCGTCTGCAATGCCGTTACGACCACCGAAGAGGGCCTGGAAGTCGGAATCCCAACGCGAAGCATTGAAATCACCGGCCGCCACCACAGGCCCGGGCTCGGCGTGCAAGTAACCCTTCAGCCGATTCAATTGGGATTTCCAGGTACGCCGTCCATTCGCTCCCTGCGGCGAGTGCGTATGCACCTGGTACAACCGAAAATCCCCACCGGGCGCCCTGACGGTCAACACCATCATGGCTATCCCCGAGTCGGACCAGATCGTCTTGGATTCCAGCGGCCAGCGACTCCAGATCCCCTGGCCGAAAGCGTCGGACTTCGGCCGCTGCCACGAGTACGGGTACTGGTGAAGATCCAGGTGGCGCAAGGTCAGCGGTGAGAGCTCCGACAGGACGACCACGTCAGGGTTGTTCGCCTTGATCTGACGGCTGGCGGCAGCACCGGTGTCCTGGCTGTATTCAACGTTGAGGGCGAGCAGCCGAAGATGGCTCGCGTTTGGCGGGCCCGCACCCACCTTGCCGGTCCAGCAGGGAAACCAGGCCGCCGCGGCGAGGACGATGACCACCACAGCCGCGGCGATCAGCGAGCCCCACCGAAGTGCCGCCGCCCCCACGACCACGATGACGCCAGACAGCACTACCAGGGGCCACGCGGTCGACAGCGCGATGAGAAAGGTGGCGTGCGAGTCAAGCCCGAGCAGGCGAAGGAGAAAGAGCAACATCAGAGCGCCGGCGATCAGCCAGCAGACGACTGCGACCGTGGTGGTCAAGCCGTTACGTCCAACGGCGCGCAAGCTGATCCTGTCTGGTGCGTCGGTGGGCGTGGTAGGTGTCGAACCTACGACCCCTCGCTTGTAAGGCGAGTGCTCTCCCGCTGAGCTACACGCCCGCGCGGAGCGAGCCTACTGGTCGGCCTTGCCGCCTGGCAGCCTGAGGACGCGATCCAGCGCCGCGCTTACGTCGTCGGCGAGCTTGTCGTCTGTCGACGCGCGATCTGCAGCGGGCTCGCCGGATTCCCCCGACCACCCGCAGGCCGAGCAGCGCAACACCCCGAGCGTCTTGGACAGCCGCACCCCGTCGCACGCCGGGCAGCGCTGAAGGTCGGCCCGCCAGTCGGCGTCCTGCTGGCAGACCGGGCAGACCAGAATCTGCTCCCCCTGACTGACGGCCCGCGCCCACGGGCTCGGTCCGCGCTGGGGATCTCCTTGTCGGGCGCCGCAGCGGTGGCACGCCATGGTCAGCCCCCAGCCAACTCTGCCAAGCCCGCCAGGGCGCTCGCGTACTCGAGATGATCGCGGGGGTCGGGGATGGCGTTGATGACCCTCCACTGCACGACACCCGCCTTGTCGATCACGAACGTGCCGCGGATGGCTCGACCGACCGCGTCGTTGAAGACGCCATATGCCTGCGCCACCGCACCGTGCGGCCAGAAGTCGGAAAGGATGGGGAAGGTGAAGCCCTGCTGCTCGGCCCAGACCTTGTTCGAGTACGGCGAATCGACCGAGATCGCGATCACCTGGACGTCGTCGTTCTGAAAGGTCGCCAGCTCGTCCTGGATCGCCCGCAGCTCCCCCTGGCACACCCCGGTGAAGGTCGCCGGATAGAAGATCAGCACGACCGCCTGCCGTCCCCTGAACGACGCCAGATTCACCTCACCGTTGTGCTGGTCCTTGAGGGTGAAATCCGGTGCGGCGGCGCCGATCTCGATCGTCAAGGGAGCCCCTTTCGCGAAAGGTGATCAGCGCGACAGGCTTTGCGACGGCCCGACCGTGGTATGCCCTTAAGGGTGCCATCGCCCGAAGAATTCACCGAGCTTGGGGCGATCGACCAGGGCCGAGACGCAATACGCGAGCGGGTGATCGGCGCCTGGGACGATTTCATCCAGCTGGCGGGGCAGGTCGACATGGACGCCGGCAGCCGGCTTCCCGGATGGCGGGCCCACGAGATCTGTGTGCATCTCGGCTCGTGGCCGGACTACGAACCAGTCAAGGGGGTCCTGGCCGCCGCCCGCGCCGCGCAGAAAGGCGTCCGTCCCGATTCCCAGCCAAGCCTCGATGACGTCGCCAAGGATGTGACGCTGTCACACCGTGACGCGACCCCGGCAGACGTCATCGCCGCGCTGACCCGCGCACGTGACGATGTGGACGCCTACCTCACACCCTCCGATCCGCAGGATCTGGACCGTGTGCTGGTGGTCTCCAGCGTCGGCGCCTTACCGGCTCTGACGATCCTGCATGCCCAGATCTACGAGCTCGCCGTCCACAGCCTTGATCTGCGATCAGCCGGAGGGCCTCCCCCGCCGGCGAGCCTGCTCGACGCCGGGCTGGCCGCCCTCACCGACGCGGCAGGCGCGCTGGCCGCGCGGGTCGGGATCGTCAGTACGTCGGGCATTCGCAGCGAAGCCGCCACCTGGTCGTTCCGTTCCGGACTCGAGGGGTGGCAAATCGAACGCTCGGCCCGGGCCACTGGTGAGGTCCAGGCATTCGGCGCCAAGTTGCCGGTGCGCGTGGACGCGACGGCCGCGGATCTGCTGGATGCCTCAGCCGCGCGCATCAACCCCTTGAAGGCGGTCGCGACGAGACGCCTTCGGCTGCACGGACTCCCCGGCTTGCTGGGCCTGGCCCCGATCGTCGAACTGGTACCAGGGATCCCCGGAGCGCCGATGCTGCGCGCGGCCGGACGCGGGCTGGCCGGCGCCGGTGGAGCGTTAGCCGGCGCCGGTGGAGCGTTGAACCGCCTCACCCGGCGTTAGCCGCCGGCGGGGATGGGACTGCTAGCGCGTCTTGGCCTGACCGCGCCGGCCGGCGAGTCTGATCCCGGTCCACTCGGAGGCCATGCTGGTGGTGCTGGTCTGCACGAGCCCGGCCGTCGGGACCGCCTCCAACACGTCACTGGGCTCGACGTGACCCTCGCGACCAGCCTTTGGTGTCAGCAACCAGAGCACCCCGTCATCAGACAGCTGCCGCCGCGCGTCGACGAGGGCATCGACGAGATCCCCGTCATCCTCACGCCACCAGAGCAGAACCACGTCCACCACGTCATCGGAATCTTCCGGGACGAGTTCGGTGCCGGACATGCTGGCTACCTCGTCGAGCAGATCGACGGCCACATCGTCGTCCTCATTGAGGGACTGGATGAGACTGCCAGGCGCGACGCCCAGCCGATGTGCACGGCCTTGGGCGCCACCGGGTGACCCGGCGCCACTGCCCGCGTTGGCCGCGGTCTGACTCAACGTTCACTCCCTCACTAGCTTCGGATCTGCTGCTTCGACCTCTTGATCGAAGACTGTCTGCCGGTAGTCCACCCGAGCAGCCCACAGAGTGCAAGCCGATCGGCCCAGATTGTGCACCCAGTGATCCAGTCGGTCGAGCAGATGTCAGCCGATACACGGCCCTGGTGAGGTTTGATCGGCACCGATCAGCCGGCGATGAAGCTGAGGCGCACTTGTCTCGACGACCGCTTCACGAGTGCCGGTGTGGACCGTGCACAGCCGGGTTTTCACTCGCTGGTCGTGGCACTCACAGTCACGGACGCGCCGTGGCCCGTCATTGGGCAGGCGCAGATGGCAGCATGGGGGAGGTCATCAACGACGAGCGCCGCAGCGAAGATTGAGGACGTCGTGACCCCTGAAGCCCGTTCCAATCGATATTCAGTCATTACCGACGGGCTGCCGAGCCAGCTGCCCGATATAGATCCAGCC
This sequence comes from uncultured Actinomycetota bacterium, assembly GCA_963737695.1. Classification (GTDB taxonomy): domain Bacteria; phylum Actinomycetota; class Actinomycetes; order Frankiales; family Frankiaceae; genus DATAZK01. The sequence continues at coordinate 305,300 of CAVTTQ010000004.1, read as the reverse complement.
GAGACCCGCGAGTGGATCGAGAGTCTCGACGCCGTCGTCGATGCCGAGGGCCGCGGCCGAGCCCGCTTCCTCCTGCTCAAGCTGCTCGAACGGGCCCGCGAGCAGTCGATCGGCGTTCCTGCCCTGCGCAGCACCGACTTCATGAACACCATCCCGCCCGAGCGCGAGCCGTGGTTTCCCGGAGATGAGCACGCCGAGCGTCGCATCCGCGCTTACGCCCGGTGGAACGCCGCGATCATGGTCAGCCGGGCCAATCGCGAAGGGCTCGGGGTCGGCGGTCACATCGCCACCTATGCGAGTGCGGCCAGCCTTTACGAGGTCGGCTTCAACCATTTCTTTCGCGGCAAGGAGTACGGCGAGAGCGGCGACCAGGTCTATTTCCAGGGTCACGCCTCCCCCGGCATCTACGCCCGGGCTTACCTGGAGGGCCGGCTTACCGAGCAGCAGCTCGACGGCTTCCGCCAGGAGATCAGCGCCCACGGGCTGCCGTCCTACCCCCACCCCCGCCTCATGCCCGACTTCTGGGAATTTCCGACCGTCTCCATGGGGCTCGGTCCCATCAATGCGATCTACCAGGCCCGTTTCAACCGCTACCTGCTCAATCGCCAGCTCAAGGACACCAGCCGGTCGCGGGTCTGGGCCTTCCTCGGCGACGGTGAGATGGACGAGCCGGAAGCCCTGGGAGCCATCGGCGTCGCAGCCCGCGAGGAGCTCGACAACCTGATCTTCGTGGTGAACTGCAACCTGCAGCGCCTCGACGGTCCGGTCCGCGGCAACGGCAAGATCATGCAGGAGCTCGAGTCCTATTTCCGGGGCGCCGGCTGGAACGTGATCAAGGTCGTCTGGGGACGCGACTGGGATCCGCTGCTCGCCCAAGACGTCGACGGCGTGCTGGTGCATCGGATGAATACGACTCCCGACGGCCAGTTCCAGACCTACAGCGTCGAGACCGGCGAATACATCCGCGAACACTTCTTCGGCGGCGACCCGCGGCTGCGGCGGATGGTCAAGGGGCTGTCCGACGACGATCTGCGCAAGCTCTCCCGCGGCGGCCACGACTACCGCAAGCTCTACGCCGCGTACAAGGCGGCCGTGGAGCACGAGGGACAGCCGACCGTCATCCTCACTCACACGATCAAGGGCTGGACGTTGGGCGCCGATTTCGAGGCTCGCAACGCCACCCACCAGATGAAGAAGCTGAGCAAGGCCGAGCTCAAGGACTTCCGCGACCGGCTCTATCTGCCGATCCCGGACCGTGACCTCGAGGGCGATCTCCCCCCGTACTACCACCCGGGGCCGAACTCCGACGAGATCCTCTACATGAAGGAGCGGCGGGCAGCGCTCGGCGGCTCGCTGCCGGCCCGGGTCGTACGCAGCAAGCCACTCAAGCAGCCTCCGCAGAAGACCTTCGACGTCCTTCGGGGCGGTTCCGGAAAGCAGGCGGTGGCCACCACCATGGCCTTCGTCCGCCTGCTCAAGGAGCTGATGAAAGATCCCGAGCTGGGCAAGCGGTTCGTCCCGATCGTGCCTGATGAGGCGCGCACGTTCGGGATGGATTCACTCTTCCCGACCGCGAAGATCTATTCGCCGCAGGGCCAGCGCTACGAGGCGGTCGACCGCGAGCTGCTGCTGAGCTACCAGGAGTCCACCACCGGCGTGATCCTGCACGAGGGGATCAGCGAGGCCGGCGCCATGGGCAGCGTCACGGCCGCCGGCACGTCGTACGCGACCCACGGCACGCCGATGATCCCGATCTACGTCTTCTACTCGATGTTCGGTTTCCAGCGCACCGGCGACCAGATGTGGGCGTTTGGTGACCAGCTCGGACGAGGTTTCCTGCTCGGAGCGACGGCCGGGCGCACCACCCTGAACGGTGAGGGATTGCAGCACCAGGACGGGCATTCACTGCTGCTGGCCGCCTCGAACCCGGCCTGCGTGGCGTATGACCCGGCCTTCAGCTTCGAGCTGAGCCACATCATGCGCGACGCCCTGGACCGGATGTACGGCGAGCGCGACGAGTCCGTCTTCTACTACCTGACGCTCTACAACGAGCCGTTCCCGCAGCCGGCAGAACCGGACGGCATCGACATCGACGGGTTGCTGAAGGGGCTCTACCTCTTCAAACCTGCCGAGCCGGTGGACGCAGAACCACGCCCGACCGTCTCGCTGCTCGCCAGCGGCTCTGCGATGCTGGCAGCCCAGCGAGCCCAGCAGTTGCTGGCCGAGGACTGGAACGTCACTGCCAATCTGTGGTCGGCCACTTCCTGGAACGAGCTACATCGCGACGGTGTCGCCTGCGAGCAGCACAACCTGCTGCATCCGGACGAGCCGGCGCAGGTGCCGCACGTGACGACGGCGCTGCCGGCCGGCGTACCGGTGGTGGCGGTCAGCGACTTCCAGCGAGCGGTGCCAGATCTGATCTCCCGCTGGGTCCCGGGTGATTACACCTCGCTCGGCACCGACGGATACGGGCGCTCGGACACCCGGGCCGCCCTGCGCCGGTGGTTTCGGGTCGACGGGCAGTCGATCGCCATTGCGGCGCTGGAGATCCTGGCCCGTCGCGGCGAGATACCCATCGAGACCGTCAAAGAGGCGACGGACCGCTACGCGTTCTCCAGCGAGCGGCCCGACCCACACAACTCAGCGGTGGAGATCGCCTCGCCGCCGGTCAGCGAGGAGTAGGGCTCAGCCGGCCCAACCCATGAGGTCGACGCGAACGCCATAGCCGTGCATCGTGCCGCCGTCGCCGACCCACTCCCAGTGCCAGGCTTCGTTGACTCCGCCGGGGTGGTTCCAGCCGTACTCGCCCGCGTGGGCGACGAGCCACCGGTAGCCGGCGGACGTCCACGTGAGCGAGCCCTTGGCGTCCACGAAGTCCACGGCCTTACCCCAGCCGTGGTTGCTGTATCCCGGGGTCGCAGCGTTCGCGCAGAGCTTGCGGGCACACCAGTACTTGCGCTCGTAGACCTGTCCTGCGTAGTCGCGATAGCACTCGGCCGTTCCGAGATAGACGCCGTCAGCCTTGGCCGCAGCGACCATGGCTTCAAAGCTTCCGACGGTCGGCCGGTAGAGCGAGCACTTGCTGTTGACGACGTAAAGCTGCGACGCGGGCAGGAAGCCGTTGCTGTAGCCGGCGATGGTGGTCGGGCGGTTCGCCGGGTTGATCGGTGAGCGGTCGCCACCGACGGTCGGGCTGCAGCCGGTGATGACCAGCGCGCCGGTGAGAAGTGCCAGCAGCAGCAGAACCAAGCGGGCAGCGACGTTCCGCGGCGGCGCAGTGGACCGCGTGGAGACGGCGAGCGACATGATGGTTTCCTCCGCGACGCCAGAGGCACTTGAGGGATTCATCCCCCGCCCCCGGGCAGGGTTAAGGTCGAAGCGCCCCGGAATGAGCAGAACTCGGCAAGGCTTGTCAAGGCTTGTCAAGGCTCCGGCAAGGCCCGGCACTCCCGGCGCGACCCCCTTGCGGGGGCACACGATCCCATCGGAAGTTGCCGAGCCGATCTAAACGATTTTCACATCGACATTGGGCGCGTCGCTTGACGTCGCCCGACTGACACTCCCCTGAAGCGCGATTGGATATGCCCGTCAACGACTCGGCCCAAGAGCGGCTGCAGCTGGACTCGGCCACCTGGGTCGACGTGTGGAGGGACTGGCTCCAGGACGAACGCGCCACCTATCGCGAGTTGGTGGAGGGCCTCGCCTGGCGGGAATCGCGGCTCTGGCGCTACGACCACTACGTGACCGAACCGCGGCTCACCGCGTCAGCCGGCCGGCCGCCGCATCCGGCTCTCCGCGCGGCGACGGCGCTCCTTCGGGCGACGTATCAGGTTGACTTCGACGGCCCGGCACTGGCCTTCTACCGCGACGGCAAAGACGCGCTCGGCGCTCACCGCGACCGCGAACTCAGATACACGACCAACACCCTGGTCGCGATCCTCACGCTGGGCGCGCGCCGGCCCTGGCAGCTGACACCGCTGCGAGGCCGACCCGACACGACAGCCAGGGGACGGCTACGACCGGAACCGACGATCGACCTGAAACCCGGCAACGGCGACCTCTTCGTGCTCGGAGGTCGCGGGCAGGCCGACTGGCTGCACGGGGTGCCTCCCGTACCTGGGTTGCACGACGGGCGCATCTCGGTCCAGTGGCGCTGGACCTCGCGCACCGGACCGCCTGAGCGCGGGGCCGGCTACCGCGCTCCGCGCCGCTACTCCCCCTGACGACGGGGACTAACGCTCAGTTGCTGCGGCGTCCCGCCCAGGCCAGCAGGTCCTCCACCGGCCAGGTGTTGACGATCGTCTCGGCGTCGACCCCGCAGGCCGCTGCTCGTACGCACCCGTACGGCTGCCAGTCAAGCTGGCCGGGGGCGTGGGCATCGGTATCAATGCTGAACCGGCAGCCGGCTTCCACCGCCAGACGCAGCAGCCGCTTGGGCGGATCAAGGCGTTCCGGACGGGAATTGACTTCGACGGCCACGCCGAAGCGCTGGCAGGCGGCGAAGACGATCTCGGCGTCGAACTCCGACTCGGGCCGGCCCTTCCCGACAACGATCCGACCGGTGCAATGTCCGAGCACGTCGACGTGGGGATTGGCGATGGCGCGTACCAGCCGGGGGGTCATGTGCTCGGCAGGCATGCGCAGCTTGGAATGCACGGAAGCCACGACGACGTCCAACTCGGCAAGCAGCTCAGGATCTTGGTCGAGCGAGCCGTCCTCGAGGATGTCGACCTCGATTCCGGTCAGCAGCCGGAACGGCGCAAGCTCGGCGTTGACTTCCGCCACCACATCGAGCTGGCGGCGAAGGCGTTCGGCGGACAGGCCATTCGCCACCTTCAGCCGCGGTGAGTGGTCGGTCAGCACCATGTATTCGTGCCCCAACGCCGCCCCGGCCCGGGCCATCTCCCCGATCGGGGAGCCTCCGTCGGACCAGTCCGAATGCGTGTGCAGATCACCTTTCAGGGCGGCCCGCAGCCTCTCGCCACCCTCGGCGACCGGCTCGCCGGCGGTCGCTTCGAGGCGGCGGAGATAGACCGGTGTCTCACCGGCCAACGATTCGGTGACGGTCCGTGCGATGACCTCCCCGACGCCCGCCAGCTCGGTCAGCGACCCGGCCGCCGCCCGCTCGCGCAGCTGCTGGGGGCTCAGCGCCTCGATGGTGGCAGCGGCACGGCGAAAGGCCCGCACCCGATAGGTGGGCTCGTGGGCTCGCTCAAGCAGGTAGCCGATGCGTCTGAGATCGGCTACCGGGTCGCCCACAGCGACGAATTTAGCCGTCGAGGTCGCTGAGCAAAATCACGAGCTCGGTGTCGAGATCGAGGAACCCGGCCTCGCCGCCCAGCGGAACGCGGGCGTAGGTGCGGAGCAGGAACTCCGTGGTGCCGGCCAGCGGCAGCACGAAGGTGGCCGAACCGTGCGGGCTGCTGGTGCGCAGATAAAGAACGGCGACGCCGTCCCGCTCACCCGGCCAGAGCTGAACATCGCCGTCACCCGATGGGGCGTTGAGACCTTCTTCCAGCAGGCTGCGGGCGAAGGTCCAGGTGACCCACTCGCCGCCCTCAACCAGGAAGTTCAGCGTGATCGCGAACGGGTCTTCGGTCCGGAACCCGAAGCGTGCGGTGACCGGAACCGGAGCGTCTCCGGGCATCAGAAGGTCCAGGACCAACTCGGTGCTGACGAAGGTCGTGGCATCCATTGACTTTGCTCTCCCTGCACTGGCGCCGGGGACTCCCGACAGCCGCCCTGACGATCCCTGAACCCGATTTGTACCGGGAAAGTGACGCCGCATGAAGGGGAGTTGGAGGAAGTCACCCGATCGGACGGCAAGTGGTCGTTCGAGGGTCGTGAATCGGGGTGCGTTAGTGGCTTTTGTCCCGCTGCCGTTCCACTCTGGTCACGCAGGTGACACACGCGGTCACGCGCCAGTCGCCGGTGTCCTTGGTCGGCCGAGAGGGGGCTGACAGCGCGGCAGCGGCGTACTGACGGCGCACTGACGGCGCACTGACGGCAAGGTGGCTCAGGTTGACGGTCGCCGTTATGGCAAAACGCCCCCGCGATCGTGCGGCCGGTCGTAGATTTGCGCTGGCGTCGTAAGAACTTGATGACGTTCTGCAACGTCTATAGGGGGGAAATCAACCCATAGCGGGACGTCGTGATCACCCAGAAGCGTGATTTGACCTTGATGTCATCACGCGCGACTCCGCTACCGGGTTTCAGAGTCAGCTTCGGGCGGTCTATCGACTTGGCGGACGGGGACCGCCCGAGGCCCCTACTCTCGATGGACTCCGATCGACCGCCCCGGCTACATGACCCCGCGTGCGCCATCGAGCCCACTGAGCGGTTCGAAACTCATTCTTAACCCCTCTCGCTTGCTTACAAGCAGTAGCGAGAGTTAGCTGTGAGTGAGCCGGGCTCGACGGGGATTCCGCCAAGTACCCACCGTCGGCCCGGCCACTTGACTATAGGTCACGCCTTTGTGACTCCATAGTCCACTTTCTGACTCCGGGTGACAGCCTGCTGACACCCCGATCCCGCCCTTTGAACTAGCTCTTCGGGACGGCCGATCCGGGCTGCGCGATGAGATCCACCACGATGGCCGCACCGGTTGTCGATTCTCCGTCGGGCGTCTGAATGGGCGTCGTGATGAGCACCCGGCTCCCGATCGGGACCCCGATGAGAGAGTCGAACGGGCTGGTCGACCCTGACGTTCCAATGGCGGTGGAGACGGGATAGCCGCGTTCGTAGGTCGAATCCAGCAGCGTCCCGCTGTAATACGAGGCCTCGTACTGCATCACGACAAGACCCGCCTTTGCCGGTGCACCCGAACCCTTTGCCAGCACGGTCGCCTTCGCGGCAGTGGGCGTCGTAGCACCCTTGGCGACAGTGATCTTGGGACGCGCTCCGAGGGCGCCCGTCACGGTCACCGGAGCGGTGGAGACGGTCTGCGGCACGGCCGTCGTTTGGCCGGTGTCGGTCTTGGAATACGTGCCGACAAGGTCGATCACAAAGGCAAGCGTGTCAGTGCCCTTGATGCCGGCGTCAGAATTTCCGGAGGTTCCGTAGCCGTCCGCCGGCGGGATGACCAGCAGGACCCGACTGCCCACCCGCTTGCCTACCAGCGCTGTGTCCCAGCCCGGCAACACCTGCCCGACGCCGATCGGGGTGCCGATCGGCTGCTTGCGATCGAACGAATTGTCAAAGACCTTTCCACGCCAGATCTGCCCGAGGTAATCGGCGATCAGCAGCTGATTCTTGGCAATCACCGGCCCGGTGCCTTCAGACAGCACCTTGACCTGGAGCGACTTGCTGGGATTGGCGAAGGGGAAGGTGATGGTCGGCTTGACGCCGTAGGCCCCGACAACAGTCGGAAAGTCAGCGGTGGTCGTGGGCGCAGTGGTCGCGGACGCACTGGCGGACGCGCTCGGGCTGGCGGAGGAGCTCGGCTTCTTGGACGAACTCGAGCCGTCCGTGCTCGAACTGCTACAGGCTGCGAGCGTCAGGACCGCGGCACCGGTTAGCGCAACGGCCACGCGAGCGCTGCGGCGGGTGGGGGCGAAAAGGCGCACGGATCATCCCTCTGTGAGTTGCGGCAGTCGCCGCACTTGGTCGCCAGCGGCGAGCGGTAGCAGCCAGGACCGGAAGGGCCGAGCGGCGCGGCCTGAGCCTAGAGCCCGAGTCTGGGAGTGGGCTGGACGTTCACCGTCTTCACATTCGTGTCACGCGGCCTTTTCCAGCTCCGTGAACTCCTCCGCCGACAGCTCCACACCGGCTGCCTTCATGTTCTCTTCCAGGTGGGACACCTTGCTCGTGCCCGGAATCGGGAGCATGTAAGGCGAACGCTGCAGCACCCACGCCAGGGCCAGCTGGGCGGGCGAGACGCCGTGTCGGCGGGCGGCGAGGTCGAGTGCTCCGCCGGCCCGCGCCAGCTTCCCGGTCGCCAGCGGGAACCACGGGATGAACGCCAGTCCATGAGTCGTGCAGTAGTCCACGACATCTTCGTGCTCGCGGTCGGCGATGTTGTACCGATTCTGGACCGAGACCACATCAACGATCCTGCGGCACTGCTCGAGCTCGGCGACTGACACTTCTGAGACTCCGATGAGGCGGATCTTGCCCTCGCGCTGCATCGCCGCGAGCTCGCCCAGCGATTCCTCGACCGGCACCAGCGGATCGATCCGGTGCAGCTGATAGAGGTCGATGCGCTCGAGCTTGAGCCGGCGAAGGCTCATCTCGACCTCTTGACGCAGATAGGCAGGACGTCCGCAGGGCGGCCACTGGTTCGGCCCGACCCGCAGGAGACCGCCCTTCGTCCCGATCACCAGGTCCTCCGGATAGGGCGAAAGCGCCTGCGCAATCAGGTCTTCACTGAAGTAAGGCCCGTATGAATCGGCGGTGTCGATGAAGGTGACCCCGAGCTCGACGGCCCGGCGCAGCACGCGTACACACTCATCCGGATCGGCAGGCGGCCCCCAGATCCCGCGGCCGGTCAGCTGCATGGCGCCGTATCCGAGCTGCGCGACCGTGAGCTCGCCGCCGAGGTTGACGCTGGCCTTTGCCGCAGATGTCATGTTTTCCACCCTATGGCCGGATCAGTCGTGCATGGGTACCGGCCGGCTACCCGCCAGCTCGCCGCCATCCACCAGGAACTCACCCCCGGTGCAGTACGAGCTCGCGTCCGATGCCAGGAACGCGACCAGCTCGGCTACGTCATCGGGCCGGCCAATCCTGGGCACCGGCAAGGTGGCGAAATGCGCCGAGCGGTCGACGGCGGCGAAGTCCGGCCCGTTGATCATGTCGGTGTCGATCGCACCCGGGTGCACGGAATTGACCCGGATTCCGTACGCGCCAAGCTCGAGGGCGGCGGCCTTGGTCATCCCGCGGATCGCCCACTTCGACGCGACGTATCCGATGACCCCTGGCACACCTTTGAGGCCCGCTACCGACGAGACGTTCACGATCGACCCTCCCCCGGCCGTACGCATCGCCGGGGTGGCCGCCTGCATACCGAGGAAGCAGCCGACCTGGTTGACAGATACGACCGCCTGGTAATCCTCGAGAGTCATCTGCTCGAGCGGCGCAGCACGGATGATGCCCGCGTTGTTGATCAATACGTCCAACCCTCCAAGCGCGCCGACGGCCTGCTTGACGGCCAAGGCCCAGCCGGCCGGCTGGGTGACGTCGAGGTGCACATAGCCCGCCGCTTCCCCCAGCTCGTCCGCCAGAGCGAGTCCTCGGTCGTCCAGCAGATCGGCGATGATCACCCGGGCTCCGGACGCCACGAAGTGACGGGCAGCGGCCGCCCCCTGACCGCGGGCACCCCCGGTGATCAGCGCGCGCTTTCCCGTCAGTTGCGCCATTTCGGCCCCACCATTCATCGGTCCTCCTGCTAGCACTCCCCTGGTCCAGGAGTGCGCTCAGTAAATCTGCAAAACGGGTATACCGGTGACGCCTCAACGGGCGCGTCACCGGCGAACCTTGGAGGTCGCGCCGCTAATGTCGATTGAGTGCATCGAGGCTGGCTGACCACCAGAACAGCCGTCGCCACAGGGGTTTTGCTTGCCCTCGGCGCTTGCGCTTCCAGCTCCGGCGGCTTCTTCCCGGCAAACCCGAACGCCGCCGGCAAGGTGCAGGGCCTGACCACGAGTCCGACCCCGGCTGCGAGCCCCACCCCGAGCCCCACCCCTCCTGCGCCGCCGCCCACTCTCCCGCGAGGTGGCCGCACGATCTTTCCCACCTACCGGGTCGTTGCTTATTACGGGAGCAGCGCCGGACCCGGGCTCGGAATCCTGGGCGCCGGCACTCCGGATCAGGCGGCCGCCGCAGTCGCCCGTCAAGCGGAGCTCTTCGACACCCCGGCCCGTCCGGCCCTGCCGGCGATGGAGCTGATCGCGACCGTGGCGCTCGGAAGCCCCGGTCCGGACGGCACGTATTCCTCACGCGGCGACCCGGCGGCGATCGAGCGCTATCTCCAGGCGGCGCGCCGCCACAAAGAGCTGCTGGTGCTGGACTTTCAGCCAGGCACGGGGGATTTCCTGACGGAGATCAAGCGCTTCCAGCAGTTCGTCATACAGCCCGATGTCGGGGTAGCCATCGATCCCGAATGGCACATGCAGCCCGGCCAGGTGCCGGGCACGGTGTTCGGCTCGGCAACGGCAGCTGACGTCAACGCCGTCTCGGCGTACCTGGCGGCCGTCGTCGTCCGATACCGGCTCCCGCAGAAGCTTTTCGTGATCCATCAGTTTCGACCCTCGATGCTGCCGGACCGCCAAAACATCGTGGCTCGCCGCGGGCTCGCCACGGTTTTTCACGCGGATGGGAATGGATCGCCGACCGCGAAGGTCGACGTCTATAACCTCTTGGCGTTTCCGGGCGCCCCCTTCTACCGAGGGTTCAAATTGTTCTTCACCCGCGATTACCCGCTGCTCACGCCGCAGCAGACCGTTGCACTGACTCCCGCACCTGACCTGGTGACCTACCAGTGAGCACGGAGGCAACGCCCGTCATTGCCGATGCGGGTGCCGCCGCGGGCCCTGCTCCGGCCGCCCGCGGATGGATACGCAACCGACCGCCGGCGCCGAAGGGCCTCATCCTCGCGCTGGTCTGCCTCGGCCAATTCATGGTCGTGCTCGACGTCTCGATCGTTAACGTGGCGCTCCCCTCCATCAGCAACGATCTGCATTACAGCGCGACCGGTCTGCAGTGGGTCGTGAACGGTTACGTGCTGACCTTCGCCGGCTTCCTGCTGCTGGGCGGCCGGCTGGCTGACATCTATGGCCAGCGGCGCGTCTTTGTCGGCGGCTTGGCGCTGTTTTCGTTCGCCAGCCTGCTCGGCGGGTTCGCGCAGACCTCGGGCCAGTTGACGGCCGCCCGCGCGCTGCAGGGCCTGGGCGGCGCGGTCTTGACACCCGCGACGTTGACCATCATCACCACCACCTACACCGAGGCCCGTGAGCGGACCCGGGCCATCGGGGTCTGGAGCTCCGTCGCAGGGGCGGGCGGTGCTTTCGGAGCGCTCGCCGGAGGGATTCTCACCACGTATCTGTCCTGGCGGTGGGTACTTTTCGTGAACGTCCCGATCGGCGTGATCGCCGGCTTCGGCGCGCTGGTTCTGCTCCAGGAGCAGCGCCGTCCCGACGCCGACCGTCGCCTCGACATCGCCGGCGCGTTCACCGGCACAGCGGGGCTTGCCGTACTCGTCTACGCGATCGTCAGCACCGACACGCACCCCTGGGGTTCCGCCCAGACACTGATCACCCTGGCCATCGCCCTGGCACTGCTGACCACCTTCCTGCTCATCCAGAGCCGGTTCGCCAAGATGCCCTTGATGCCGCTGTCGCTCTTTCGTTCACGGGCCCTCACCGGCGCAAACATCGTCATGCTGCTGGCCGGAATCACCTTCTTCGCCATGTGGTATTTCCTGTCGCTCTACATGCAGGAGGTGCTGGGCTTCGGCCCGCTGCGCACCGGCGTCTTCTTCCTGCCGACCACGTTCGCGATCATCATCGCCAGCCAGCTGAGCTCGCGACTGGTCAGCCGCTACGGTGCTCGTCCGGTCCTCGTCGTCGGCATGCTGTGTTCGGCCGCCGGCTTCTTCTGGATGGCGCAGCTCGACGCGACCAGCACCTACGCCAACGGCGTGCTGGGTGGTGCGGTGCTGACCACCTTTGGCGTGGGGCTGTCGTTCACGCCGCTGGCCTTCGCGGCCACCTCGGGAGTACCGCCGAACCAGGCCGGTCTGGCCTCGGGCGTGCTCAACACCAGCCGCCAGGTCGGAGGATCGATCGGGCTGGCAGCTCTCGCAACCCTCGCGACGGCACGCACCCACGCTTCGCTCGCCGCCGGAAGCAGTCATAACGTGGCCCTCACCACGGGCTACGACCGGGCATTCCTGGTCAGCGGCGCGATCGCCTTGGTGGCCGCCGCTGTGGCCGCAGCACTCATCCCCAGTCTGGCGCGCACCGCGCGCCTGGCTACCTCGGAGAGCTAGGAGAGCTAACTGTGAAGGTCACGCTCGAAGCCGGCACCCTCACCCTTGAAGGCCACGGTGGAGATCAGATCGAGGCCTACGCCGCAGTGCCGGTGGAGGCCTCCCCCACCGGCGGCACTGGCAGTGTGGTGGTCATTCACCACATGCCGGGCTTTGACGAGGCGACCAAGGAGATCACCCGTCGCTTCGCGTCCCGTGGTTACGCGGCAATCTGCCCGAACCTGCACTACCGGGAGGCACCGGGCGCTGACCCCGACGACGCAGCTGCCGCCAATAGAGCCGCCGGCGGAGTACCGGACGAACGCCTGACAGGTGACGTCAAGGCCGCCGCCGCGTACCTACGCGGCCTTCCCGGCTCGAACGGCAAGGTCGGCGTGATCGGCTACTGCTCGGGCGGCCGGCAGTCCTTCCTCGCGGGCTGCACTGCGGGGGTCGACGCCGCCGTCGACTGCTACGGCGCCTTCGTGGTGGGCACTCCGCCGCCGGGCTTCCCGGTGGCGATGGAGCCACTGATTCATCTGACGCCGCAGCTGGGCTGCCCACTGCTCGGCATGTTCGGCAATGAGGACAAGGCACCGTCACCCGAGCAGGTCAACGAGCTCGAAGCGGCCCTCAAAGCCGCTGGAAAGACGTACGAATTCCACCGCTACGACGACGCCGGGCACGGGTTCTTCGCCGTTGATCGACCGAACTACCGGCAAGCCGCCGCCACCGATGGCTGGGTGAAGATCTTTGACTTCTTCGGCCGCTACCTCACCCCTAGTGCCGCCTGACCGGCCAGACACCAAGGACCAGACATGTGCACCTACATCACTGAGCTGATCCAGGTCGCCGGCGCCGGTAAGGGTCGCGCGGGCTGGTTCGAGCTGACCGACGCGAGCGTGTATGTCGACCACCCGGTCGCCGCCCAGGCCGAGCACACCCTCAACATCGATTTCCGCAACCCGGCTCTCGGACCGCAAGCCCGCGTGGCCGTGGAGCTCACGGCAGAGTCCGCGCTGGCGCTCGTCGACGCCATCCAGGCAGCGCTGGCAGCAGTGCCCGAAGGTCTGCTCGCCGCGCCGGCCTGACGCTTTCTCCCGCCTAGGGCGTGAGGGGGGCCTAGGGGCGCCTAGGGGGCTACGAGGAGTTCGGGGTTACGCACCTCGACCATGCGCCGGATACCCACCTGCCAGGTGACCTGCGTCGGCTCCCCCACCAGCTCGGTCAGCTTCGTGACGTCAGCCGGAGTCCCCTCGATCGCCGTGGGGTCGACCGTGAAGTCGGGAGTCTTCCCGGTGAGTTCACCGAGGAAGCCAACCCACTCCTCAATGGTGACGCGCTCCGAACCGGCCCAGTTGACGGTCACCGCCGGCACTGCGGCTGCGTCGAGGAGCGCGGGCAACGTCCGAATGATGTCGTCCTCATGGATCAGGTGGTAAGCGCCGCCATCCGGCGGAACCGGAATCGCCATGCCACCCGACAGCATGAGCAGGTGGTACCAGGGCCAGCCGCCATTGTCGCCGTAGGGAACGTTCAGCCGAGTGATGATCGTCGGCAGGTCCAGCGTGCGCGCGTAGGTACGTGCCACTGCCTCGGCCGCAACTTTGGACAGGATGTAGTTCGGCATCATCTGCGTGTGGTTGTTGTCGCCGAGCGGATCGGTCTCCAGCAGCCCCGAGCCGTCGCCAGGGGCATACACGGCCGTTGACGAGCAGTGCAGGAATGCTTTTGCCGTCTGGTAACGCGTCATCAACAGCCCGACCGACTCGGCGTTAGCCGTGATGTCAGCATCGCTGTCCTTGGTCTTGGCGACCGCGAAATTGAGGACGTAGTCAGCCGACGCCGGCAGGTCGTCATACCCGACGCCACTGCCGAGGTCTGCCACTACGCAGTTGACGCCGGCCTCCTCCAGAGCGGTTCGGGAGGCGGCGCTGGTGAAGCGCGCGGGAGCCCAGACTTCGTTGGATCGGGCGAGGGCACGTGCGACGGGCAGTCCGACCTGACCGGTCGCACCGGTGACGATGATCGTGGAGTTCTCGAGCATGTGGTCATAGTGCGACACCGGGCGACAACTCTCGCGGGCGGGTGGCGCCGTCGACCTCAGGCAGCGCCCGGCGCCCCGGCAGGAGCACTGCCCGGACCACCGCCAGCGCCCGCACCGGTCGGCGGCTGGCCACCGGTGGCACCCTCGGGGATCGTCGGAGCCGTACCCGATCCGGTGCCGGTTGTCGCCATCACGGTGATGCTCTGCGCCGTGGTCCCGGCCGTCCCGGTTGCCCCGGTGGCCCCAGTGGCCCCAGTGGCCCCAGTGGCAGTAGCCGCCTGCACCGTGACGCGCTCACCTGCCCGCAGCGCGCTCGCGGCGATCACGGCCGTCCCGCGGTGGACGGTCGTGGCGCTGGAGATCCGGTAAGTCACGACGGTGCTTCCCGTGTTGACCGATACCGAGGACGCCGTGACAGCAGTGATTGTCCCGGCGGCCTGTCCAGCGGCTGTGCTGCCACCGACTGCAGCGCCACCAGCCGTGGTTCCGCCCGCCGCGGCCCCGCCGGCTGCGGTCCCACCCTCGACGGTCCCGCCCGCTGCAGCGGCACCGGGGAATCCGGCGGTGCCCCGGCCGCCGAACCCCTGCGCTCCCGCCGCAGTGCCGTTCGTGCCCCTCAGGGCCGAGGCTCCGAGCGCTCCGGCAAGTGCACCCACCGCGAGCAGGCCGATGGCTCCGGCGACCCGACCGGGACTCCGCGTCCCGGTGAGGCCACTGGTGCTCGGCGCTTCCGACGCATCGAGCGGTGACCCTTCAGCCGGGGCAGCGCCGCTGGGACGGGGCCCGAGCCAGTCATCGACGGCAGGCTTCTCGACCGCTGGAATCGCGGCGTACTCCGACGTTGGGGCATCCGTCGGCGACTGGTCTGCAACGGCGGTGCCGGGAACGACGGCCGGCCATGCGGACGGCCAGTTCGCCGCCCCGGAATCGTGCTGTGTATCCATGATTTTCCCTACTCAGTCTGATGAATTTGGTCAGGACGTGCGGGCGCTGGTGAGGTCGTAGACCGTCGAGCCGCCTACGGTTTTGGCGGTGAAGTGGGCCTGCACCCAGGCGGTGATCTGGGAGCTCACGCTGCTGCCCCCGGCGCCGCCACCCATCCCGCCGCCCGTTCCGCCGGCGATGAAGTACGTGATGTCCCCGGCTTTCACGTATGCCTCAAATTGCGCGAGGGTCGGGGACGGGTCGTTGTTCCAGCCGCCGATGGCCATGACCGAGGCCCCACTGGCGAGCTCCAGCGACGCGGCGCTCTGATCGCCAATGGTTGCGGCGGCCCACCGGGCCTTGCTCTTGGCCAGCAGCGCTGTCAGTGCGTTGCTCGACGTCGCCTGGCCGCCTCCGGCCGCAGCTGCGCCTCCGATTCCCGTGGGCGCCGAACCGGCACCTGTGGGGGCTGCGCCTGTGCCGGTGGGTGCCGTACGCGCGCCCGTGGCTGCCGTACCCGTAGGAGCCGTGCCAGCGCCTGTTGGACGGGTCCCGGTAGATCCCGTGCCGGTAGCGGTACCGCCTGTGCCCGTGCGTTGCGTCGGTGCTGCGGCGCCACCGGCGCCACCGCCGCCGAACCCGCCCATTCCACCGGCGCCGGCAGCACCAGCCGGTCCCACGCTCGGGATCGACCCGGTGTGCGGCGTTGCCGCCGTGGCAACGGCATAGGCAGTCGTTCCGGCCAGTCCTGCTGCAACCGCAGCGATCATGACGACCGCCACCGTGCGGCGGCGCCAGGCGATCGGCACCGCCAGCATGAAGACGACGACCGCTGTCAACGCGAGGGTCGCGTACCGAATCGCCGGATACCAGTTCGCGTCACGTGACAAAAGCACTGCGCTCCACCCGCCGGCAGCGGCCACGAGAGCGGCCAACCACAGCCGCGCCGAGTACTGCGCACGCCGGACCCAGAGAGCGTGGGCCCCGATCGCGACGACAGCTCCGATGGCCGGGGCCAGCGCAACGGTGTAGTAGGGGTGGACGGTGCCCTGCATGTAGCTCAGGACGACACCGGTGACCAGCAGCCAGCCGCCCCACATCAGGAGCGCGGCGCGGGTGCGGTCGGTGCGTGGCATCCGGCGGGTCACCCAGAAGCCGGCTACCAGCGCCACGATGGAAGCCGGCAGCAGCCAGGAGATCTCGTTACCCATCTCGCTCGAGAGCAGCCGGGTGATGCCCGTCGCTCCACCGAAGCTGGAGCCGGCCGCACCTCCGCCGCCCCCACCGCCTCCGCCTCCGCCGGGGCCGCTGCCACCCGTGAGACGTCCAAATCCGTTGTAACCAAAGACCAGATTGAGGACGCTGTTATTCGTGGAGCCACCGATGTAAGGGCGCGAGGATGCCGGCCAAAGCGCGACTGCCAGCACCCACCACCCCGCGCTGACGACGACCGCGACGCCCCCTGCGAGCAGATGCCAGATCCGTCGGAGCAGCCCGGTAGGAGCTGCGACCAGATAGGCCAGCGCGAGGCCGGGCAGTGGCAGGAAGCCCTGCAGCATCTTGGTGAGAAAGGCGAATCCCAACGCCACACCCGCCAGCAGCACCCAGCGAAGGCGGGCCTTTTCGATGGCCCGCGTCATGGCGTAGGCGGCGGCCACCATCAGCAAGGTGAGCAACGCATCCGGGTTGTCGAAGCGAAACATCAGCGCCGCTGCCGGGGTCAGGGCCAGGATCGCACCGGCCAGCAGCCCGAAGGCCGGACCGGCCCACCGCTTGACCATCGCGTAGAGCAGCGCGACCGAGGCAACGCCCTCCAGGGCCTGCGGAACCAGCAGGCTCCAGCTGTTGAAGCCGAAGATGCGCGTCGACAAACCCATGATCCACAAAGAGCCCGGCGGCTTGTCCACGGTGATGGAGTTGCCGGCGTCGAGTGAGCCGAAGAACCAGGCCTTCCAGCTCTTGGTCCCGGCCTGGACTGCCGCGGCGTAGAAACTGTTCGCATAGCCGGAGGCCGACAGGTTCCAGATGTAGAGCAGTGCGGTACCCAGCAGCAGGACGAAAAGCGCCGGACGTACCCACACCGGCGAATCCGAATTGCCGAGCAATAAGCGCCGGATCCGCGGCGGCCGGTCTCTGCCGGGCTCGGACACGGGCGGCGCCGTTAGCTCGTCCTGCGTGAGTGGCCCGGGGTCCAGCGTGGTCGTCGTTGGCATGTCTTGAGCCTCGACGAGCCGGCTAGAGCAGCCTTATGCGTGGCCTATGCGCTTGCTGTGAGCGCTGACCCCGTTCCCGTCAGCGCTTGAGGAGCTTCAGGGCACGCTTGGGACAGGCGTCGACTGCTTCCTGGGCTACCCGCAAATACTCGACGGGGACGTCCGATCCGCGGGGCGCGATGGCGAGCGGGAAGCCCCATTCATCTGATTCCAGGAGTTCGGGAGCGAGCTCCATACATAGTCCGCGGCCGTCGCAGGCGGTCCAGTCGATGTGCAGCCGCTGCCCCGTGGCAGGGGCAGCCGGTTTCGTGCTCGCCGATGAACTCACAGTCCTCTCCCCGCGCTCGTCGCGAGGCAATTGCCGGCGCGGTGAGCTTCGATGTCGTGGGCGAAGACCGCCAGTGCGCTGCGCACCAGCCGCACGGTGCCGTCCGGGTGCTTGCAGGCGCCGCGCCCATCGACGAGTCCGGCCATCCGGCGCACTTCGTCGAGCGCTTCGGCCCGCGATCGCTGTCCCGGCCTGCCGGCCAGATCGTCAAAGGACGCCGCGAGTCTGGGCAGCCCGTTCAGGCACGGACCGCACTGCCCGGCGCTTTGGTCTGCCAGGTAACTGACGATCCCGGCGGTCTGCGTCAAGCCACATGTGGTCGAGGGAAGCGCCGCGATGACGCCGGCGCCGGGAGTCGCGCCGAAAGGGGCAAGTCCGGCGCGTGAAACGGGTGCCTCTGATGCAAGCGGCCACGGGACCCAGACGCCGTGGTAGCCGCCGATCAGCACCGCCTGCAACGGGGACGCCGGACCGCCGGCGAGCGCAAGCAGCTCCCCGAGCGGGGTTCCGTACGCAAGCTCGTAGACCCCCGGCCGGTGAACGCCGCCGCTGATCGTCGTCAGAAAGCTGCCCGGCTCAACGGGCGTCCCGACCTCACGAAACCAGTCCGGTCCGAAGCGGGCGGCGAGCGCCAGCTGAGCGAGCGTCTCCACATTGTGGACCAGGGTCGGACGCCCTCGAAGGCCCGCGGTCACGATCAGGCGTGGGGTGTCGAGTGGGATTGCCGGACCGCCCGAAAGCGCTGCAACCACAGCTGATTCCTCACCCGCGATGAAGCGGTCGGGTGCGGTGTGAACGTTGACCTCGAGACGATCACGGCCGCGCCGCTGGGCCAGCGCAGATCGGATGTGTTCGCCGAGATCGGTCGGGACGTAGACGTAGGCCTCGGCCGCGGACGTTGCCTCGGCAACGAGCTGCAAGCCGTCCAGGACCAGATGCGGCGACCTGAGCAGAAGCACCCGATCCTTGGAGGACAGCGGCTCGCCTTCCGCTCCATTGGCGACGACAACCGCACGCTTGCCCGCCGCGACTGCAGCCAGCTTTCGGGCTGACGGGAATCCGGCCCCTCCCCTGCCGGTCAAACCGGCTTGCGCGAGCAGCTCGGCCAGCGGACCGGGGCCACCTGCCCACGGCAGAGCTCCGTGGAGACGGTCGTGGGCCGCCAGGTCCGGGGTCGAATCCACCAGCAGCCGGCGCACCTCGGCGGGGCGGTGAAGGGTTGCCAGTGCGCTCATCGAGTTCTCCCCAGTGCGGTGGTGGGACGTCGAGACCGGGCAGTCATCGGACGGCGAACCTTGCTGTGCTCGGCGAAATGCGGTGCCAGCCGCCAGCTGACGGCGACAGCAACGGTCAGTGCGCAGGCGGCCGCAACAAGTCGCAGCCAGAGGGTGCCGGCGTCAGTTCCGGTGCCCAAGCCATGGGCGAAAGCGACCGGCCAGCAGGCGTAGGCGAGCCAGTGGACAGTCCGCCAAAGCCGTTCGGGCATGCGGTTACGCAGCAGGCCCGTCGCGACCAACGCCGCGATCAGCAGCAACGCCACCGTGCCAAGGCCCTGCCAGAAAGGCCGGTAGGACCCGACGAAGGGCACCAGCAGATCGCTGACGTCGACCTTCGCGTACTTGTCCAGGCTCAGGGTCGTCACGTGAAGCGCGAGGAAGACAACCGCCAGCAGGCTCACGTTGCGGTGCACCAGGGCGACGGCGAACCGCGGCAAGCCGAATGCCGGGCGGCCCGATCGGCTCGCGATGCCGAGCGCCACCACACAGGTCAGCATCACGAGAGCAACCACGCCGCTGCCACGGGCGATGTACCAAAGCGTTGTGCTGTTCATCGCGGGCCTTCCTCGACAGGTGCCGGAAACCCGGCCAGATTGACGACGCTCGGGGGATCTGCGGCGGAGACCAGCCGGGCCGCCTGGCCCTGCTCCCGCAGCCATCCCGGTGCGGCGGACCCGAGAACCAGGGCGGCCGTACTCAGCGCATTGGCCCGAACGCAGCTGCCGGCGGCCACGGTCGCGGTGCGCCACACGACCGGCGCCGGACGGCAATTGCGGGGATCGAGAATGTGGTGCAGCTGGGCGCCGCCGGATCGCCAGCGCCTGCCTTGGGTGCTGCTGGTGGCAATCGCACCACCGGGCGGGAGTACGACGACAACCGACGGATCGCCGGGCTGATCCTGCACGAGGACGTGCCATCCCTCATCCGGGGTGGGGCCCGCCGTCGCGATGTCGCCGCCCAGAGCCATCAACACTCCGACCCCGAGCTCGGCGGCAATCTGCGCGGCGATGAGGTCCGCGGTGAACGCCTTTCCCGTAGCGCCGAGATCCAGGCGCACACCATCGGGCACAGTCAGCTGCCGGCGATCCAGCCGCACCTTTCGCCAGCTCGGCGCCGGACGCACCCGCAGACCTGAGGCGGGTCGGTCACCGTCCATCAGGGTCCAGTCGCGGTCATAGCCCAGGTTCGCCAGCGCGTTGCCGAGGGTGGGTGAGACGAGCCCCCCTGTCGCTTCAGCCGCCTCCAGGGCGGCGCCGACCAAGGAGGCCAGCAGCGGACTCACGCATGCCGGCCGGCCGGCCGGAAGCGTCGCCAGCTCGGAGTCAGCACGAAAGCGACTGCACGCAACGTCAACGGCGGCCAGCTTTCGGTGCGCGATGTCACGGGCGGGTTCGAGGAGCGAGGCATCGGTAAGGACCAGGCGCGCCGTGGTACTCCAGACCTCCCATTGGGCGGTGGCAGGGGTGAGCGGAAGCGTCTCCTGGAGGGGCATCACAATCACGACCCGCCGGCAGCAGCGGCCAGGCTTGCGGTCACTACCGTCACCGGACGGCGTCCGCGATCTCTCATATTCACGTAGTTGAGCCTTGAACGATTTGCTGTGGAGCGCCTGTGCATCGTCAGAGGACTGGCTCAGGGTCGGGCCGGCCTGTTCAGGTTCGGCCAGCTCCACAGGTGACTCACAGGTCGCGCACAGTGCGCCAGCAAGGAGGCGCATCATTCTTATGACCATGATGAGGACCGAGGCGCCGACCATGAGCAACCAGCCTGAGCTGACGCGTCCGGGCGGCGGCCCGGTCCGCGCGCTCGTGGTCGACGATGAGCCGACGCTTGCCGAGCTGCTCTCGATGGCCCTGCGCTACGAGAGCTGGGACGTCCGAACCGCCGGAGACGGACTCACCGCGCTGCGCGTCGCCCGCGAATTCAAGCCGGATGTGGTCGTCCTTGACGTGATGCTGCCCGACCTCGACGGGCTCGAGGTGCTGCGGCGCCTGCACGCGGACTTCCCCTCACTGCCGGTTCTTTTCCTGACGGCCAAGGACTCCGTCGAAGACCGGATCGCCGGGCTGACAGCCGGCGGCGACGACTACGTCACCAAGCCGTTCAGCTTGGAGGAGGTCGTCGCCCGGGTGCGCGGGCTGCTGCGCCGCGCCGCCGTGGCCACCAAGACCGAATCCCGCCTCACGGTGGGCGACCTGGTGATGGACGAAGACAGCCGAGAGGTGGAGCGCGCGGGTGAGCTGATCTCCCTGACCACCACCGAATTCGAGTTGCTGCGCTTCTTCATGCGCAACCCCCGCCGGGTGCTCTCCAAGGCCCAGATCCTCGATCGGGTATGGCAGTACGACTTCGGCGGCCAGGCCAACGTCGTCGAGCTCTACGTCTCCTACTTGCGTAAGAAGCTCGACGCCGGCCGCGAGCCGATGATCCACACCGTCCGCGGTGCGGGCTACGTCCTGAAACCTGCTCGCTAGTCATGGGCAGATTCCGCCGGCGCTGGACGCTGCGCGGACGTCTGCTCGCAGGATTGCTCGCGCTGCTGGCGGTGCTCTGCGTTGTCATCGGCGTCGTCAGCGTGTCGGCCGTACACCATCAGGTGCAGGCTCAGGTTGACCGTCAGCTCGAAGCCGCCGGCAGCCGCTCGCTCTATGGAGAGGGCGGCGGAGGGCCTGGAGGTTTTGGACGGCGGGTGCCCCCCACGGACGGTGAAGCTCCAGCTCCGCTGAACGTGCTCGGGCAGGCCGCCGGGACCCTGGGCGCCACCATCCAGAACGGCACGGTGACGTCCGCCGCCACCCTCACCGGCGCTGCCGGGTTCAAGGCGTTGCCGACGAGCGACTACGCCACCCTGGCGGCCGTCCCCGTCGACAGCAAGCCGCACACCGTGACGATTGATGGCCTTGGCCAGTTCCGGGTGCTCGCCACCCCCGGCCCGAACAACGACGGCGACGTCGTGCTCACGGGCCTTCCGCTCAAGGATTCCAATTCCACCGTCACGAACCTGGCGTTGGTGATCAGCATCGTCAGCCTGGTCGGACTGATCGGGGCGGGCATTGCCGGCACGCTGATCGTGCGGTACGCATTGCGACCACTGCGCCGGGTCGCCGACACCGCCAAGCGCGTCTCCAAGCTCCCGCTGGACCGGGGCGAGGTCGCCCTGAGCGAGCGGGTGCCAGAGCGCGACACCGACCCTCGCACCGAAGTGGGGCAGGTCGGTGCGGCGCTCAACAGCCTGCTCGGCCACGTCGCTACGGCATTGACCGCCCGCCAGGCAAGTGAGATGCGGGTACGCCAGTTCGTCGCCGACGCGAGCCACGAGCTGCGCACACCGCTGGCTTCCATCCGCGGATACGCCGAGCTGACGCGTCGTACCGGAGACGACCTGCCCCCTGACATCAGCTACGCCATGGACCGCGTCGAATCAGAAGCCACCCGGATGACGGGGCTGGTCGAAGACCTGCTTTTGCTGGCCCGGCTGGATTCCGGCCGACCCATCGAACGGGTGCCGGTCGACCTCACCGCGCTCGTGATCGATGCGGTCAGCGATGCCCACGCCGCCGGGCCGGAGCATCCGGTGACGCTGAGCCTGCCGGACGAAGCGATCGAGGTGGTCGGCGATCCGGCCCGGCTGCACCAGGTCCTGACCAACCTCTTGACCAATACCCGCAGCCACACCGCGCCAGGGACGGCCGTCGAGGTGACGCTTCGTCGCAGCGCCGGACCGACCGGAGACCCCCAGGCCGTGGTCGAGGTCGCTGACAAGGGTCCCGGCATCGCGCCCGAATTGGTGCCGCACATCTTCGAGCGGTTCGCCCGCGGCGAGAGCTCTCGGTCGCGGACCGCCGGCAGCACCGGACTGGGGCTCGCGATCGTGTCGGCCGTCGTCACGGCACACGGCGGAACCGTGGACGTGAATACCCGCCCCGGAGCCACCGTCTTCGCGGTACGACTTCCGGCCGGCCGCATCGAACCGAACGATAAGAAGGCTAAACTGCCGGAATCACGCAGTCTTACCGCGAAATAACGGCGCAGTTTCGCCCTTTTGACGATCTTCGTTGCCGGAAATACTCGTAGGGACGCAAGAACACACGCGAGACGAAGGTTCCCATGCATCTGTCGAAGCCAAGCCACCAGCCACATCAAGATCCGAGCTCAGCCGACCGCGACCTGTCCAACCGGCAGCTCCCCGCGGGTGAGCGCTACCGCCGCCCCCGGATCAGGGTGCGCCCGATGGCAGCCCTGGGCTGGCTGTTCGTCACCTTCATCCTCGCCACCGGCCCCCTCCAGCTCGCCGTCTCCGACCAGAGCGGACGGGCGTACTTCTCGGCAGCAGCTCTCGGCGGCCTGGCGATCATGGGCGCGCTGCTGGCAGCGGAACTGCGCCGCGCCAAAGCGATGACCAAGGTCGGCATCAAGGTCGAAGCCGTCGAGATCGGTTTCCTGCGCGGCCGGGTCATCAGCGTTGGCGAGGTCGCAACCCCCCGTGACCTGCGCCGCGTCACCTGGGCCGGCCTGATCGGCCTCGCGGGCAGCGCCGCAGCCCTGGCCATCGCCGGCGGACTCCTGACGTTTGGCAGCTCGCCCGGAGTGTCTCTGCTCGCCGCCGCGGCCTGGATGTCGGCCATCGGAATCGGCGCACTCATGTTCTTTGATCTGCTCCCCGCGCCGGGTACCCCCGGCAGCCAACTGGTCTTCGCCCGGTCTTGGCGGCGCAGCGGACGGCGCGAGAGTGGCGCCGCCGCCACCGCGCGAGCGGGGGTCTTCAGCGGGTGGTTCCTGGTCGTGGCCGGATTCGCCGTGGTCATCTTCGTCAGCCTCGCCGGGCTCTGGCTCATCCTCGTGGGCGCGCTGATCATCGGCGGGTCCCGGCTCATGCTCATGGGAGCCCGCACCAGCGAGCGACTGGCCGGCCTTCGCGTCAGCGACGTGATGTCACCGGCGCCGCCGGAGGTGTCTTCCTTCGCCACCGCCGAGGTCGCGTTCACCGACATCGCCTTGCCCAGCCGGGCTTCGGTCTTGATCGTTCGCGAGCCGGACGGCAGCTTCGGCGGGATCGTGCCGGTCACTGCCCTGGCGGCGGTTCCGGGGGATGACCGGGTGGAGATGCGGGTACGCCCGTTGGCGATCCCCCCGAGCGCGCTCGCCACGGTCACTGCATCCGAACCCATCGAGCACGCGTTGCAGCAGATGGCGAGCCACCCCGCCGCCGGCCTCGCGATCGTTTTCGACGAGCCCAGCGGCGACACCGATAATCCGCACCTCATCGTGGTCGGCACCATCACCGGAGCCGATCTGGCGCGCACCGTCGATCTACTGAACGCCGCCGGATCCAAGGGCCGTCAGAGCTTCGCGGGCCGACGCGCCAACCCCTTCCGGTAACCGTTCCGCCCCCGGTGCGCGGCCGCTACCAGGCCGCGCACCCGGCCGTCGGTCTCAGCCGACCGCGCAGAGACTCTCTCCTTCCGCAGCACCTGACCTGAAAGGTCGTCATGCACGTCTCCATCTGGGCCTGGGCCGGCTTTGCCGCATTTGTTACGGCCGCCCTCGCCTTCGACTTCAGCAGACATCGCCAGGCTCACACCATCGAATTCGGTGAGGCCGTCCGGTGGTCACTCTTCTATCTCGCCATCGGCTTCGGCTTCGCCGGCGTCGTCTGGCTCGGGTACGGCGGTACGGCGGCAGCTGAGTACACCTCGGCCTACCTGCTCGAGAAGAGCCTGGCCGTCGACAACCTCTTCGTCTTCGCGTTGATCTTCACGTACTTCAAGGTGCCCCGCCAATACCAGCACCGGGTGCTCTTCCTCGGGGTGATCGGAGCCCTCGTCTTTCGGGCGATCTTCCTCGGCGCGGGTGTCGCGGTGGTCAGTGCCTTCGAGTGGATCTTCTTCGTCTTCGGCGCCTTCCTCATCTACACGGCCGTCAAGCTCGCTAGAGGCGGCGAGGAGCCCGACGTCGACCCGGGCAAGAGCCTCGCAGTTCGCCTGCTGCGCAAGGTGATTCCGGTGGGTGACCGTTACGACGGTCAAAAGATGCTGATCCGCAAGTCAGGGGTGTTGATGGCGACCCCGCTGCTCGCCGTCGTCGTCGCGATCGAGGCGGCCGACCTGCTCTTCGCGGTCGACAGCGTGCCTGCCGTCTTAGCCGTGAGCGACAACCTGTTCATCGTCTACACCTCCAATGCCCTGGCCATCCTTGGCCTGCGGGCGTTGTACTTCTGCCTGGCCGGCCTGCTGACCCGCTTCCACCTGCTGAACAAGGGCCTGTCGATTGTCCTGGCATTCATCGGGATCAAGATGCTGCTGCAGGCGGCCCACCATTACGCACCGGGTGTGCCGACCATTCCGACGGCCTTGTCCCTCGCGGTCATCGTCCTGGTCTTGGCGGCCGCAATCATCGGTTCGCTGCTGTTTCCCAACCCCGAGGCCGACGAGTCCGGCGCGCACGACGCCATCGCGGCAGAGGCCAACCAGCCGATTGGGCAGGCGCCGCACTCGAGTTCCGACCAGCATTCGCCAGAGCCCGGCGATGACGCAGCTGAGCCGGTATCGGCTGCCACGCCTGGAAGTTGGAGGTAGCTGCCGTGTCTGCCTTGTCGCCATTGCCGTCTCCATTGCCGTCTCCATTGCCCGCGGGAGTGTCGCAACGATCAGGAGGGGGCACGCTGACGGACGTGGCTGCCACTCCGCCTGCCGATCGGCCGGCCAAGCCCAGCGGTCCAGTCAGCGCGGTTGCGGCCGCAGCCGCCGCCGACGCGGGTGGGCTGGACCCGACGCTGCTCGCCGACTACCTGGATGTCCTGACGGACGTCGCGGGTAACCGTCGCCGCGTCACCCGCCAAGAGCTGAACCGCTTCCGGTTCCAGGGACGACGGGCTGCCCTGGAGGGGGTCCCGATGCGGGCCCTGGTGGAGCTCTATCTGACCGCCGCCTGGCGGCTGTGGCGCCACCTTCCAGTCGTGCGGGAAGCAGCGCAGGCACCAGAGGCATTGGTGTCGGCGGGCGAGGCGGTCCTTCGAGCGATCGACGATGCGGTGGCCGCCGGCGTCGAGGGCCATCAACTGGCCAGACGCGAGCTGACCCGACGCGAGGAAGCAGCTCGGCGCGAGCTTTTTGACGATCTGCTCTCCGGGCGCCACGACGTCACCGGCGTAACCAGCCGGGCTGCCGAATTCGGGCTGGATCTGGCAGGGCCGCACGCGGTGGCGGTGATCGCGGCCGGTCAGCCGTTCGTCGACGGATCGCCGCTGCCGACGCGTATCGAATCCGCTGTCCTGGGCGCCAAGGGCGATGCCAATGCTCTGGTCGCGAGCAAAGAAGGGCTCCTGGTCGTCATCTTCGCCGCCCCCGACGATGCGGCGGTTGACTT
This sequence comes from uncultured Actinomycetota bacterium, assembly GCA_963737695.1. Classification (GTDB taxonomy): domain Bacteria; phylum Actinomycetota; class Actinomycetes; order Frankiales; family Frankiaceae; genus DATAZK01. The sequence continues at coordinate 279,181 of CAVTTQ010000004.1, read as the reverse complement.
CGTGACGGGGCGCCTCGCGCAGGAGCTCGGTGCTCTTCCCTCCAGGCCGGGGCCGGGCGGCGCCGGTGGGCCGTCCACCGCGAGGGGTGTCCAGCTGCGCCGCACCTCCACTGTCGGACGATGGCAGATCACGCTCGGGCGCGCCCGGCCTGGCGCAGCGGGCGTCTTCGCCTCCTACGAGGAAGCCCTCGACGCCCGAGAGCTCGCGGGCCGGCTGCGCATCGAGCAGCCAGTCGTGGCTGCCAAAGACCTGCTGGTCTATCGGATGCTGCTGCGCGACCGGGCGGCGATCGTCGACCTGGTCAGCACCACCCTGCGTCCCCTGACAGAGGCCCGCGGAGGTGCTGCTCCACTACTGGAGACGCTGGCCGCCTACTACGAGACGGGCGGAAACACGACGGAGACGGCGCGGCGGCTGCACCTATCGGTACGCGCCGTGACCTATCGGCTGGAGCGGGTGACGGCGCTGACCGGACGCGACCCGACCAACCCGGCTGACCGCTTCACGCTGAACACCGCCGTCCTGGGCGCCAAGCTTTTGGACTGGCCCCGCAACCCTCTCGCCTAGCGGCAGTCGCAGGTCAGTGGCCCGTCCGGGCGCCCGTCAGCCGTCCGACGGGTTCTCGTGAGGCCAGCCCGTCTTCTGGGCCTCCCCCTCCGCCCGGATCACGTGCATGACGGCATTGATCAGCGCCAGATGGGTGAAGGCCTGCGGAAAGTTGCCAAGGTGGCGGCCGCTGCGCGGATCGATCTCTTCCGCGTACAGGTCGAGTGAACTGGCCAGGGACAGCAATTTCTCGCACAGCTCCCGAGCCCGATTCAGCTCCCCGATTTCCACCAGAGCCGAGACGAGCCAGAACGAGCAGATGGTGAAGCTGCCCTCCTCGCCGGCCAGGCCGTCGTCGGTCTCCTCGGTGCGGTAGCGCTGAACCAGTCCGTCCTCGGTCAGCTCGTCGGCGATCGCGAGCACTGTCGCGCGAAGGCGGACGTCGTCCGCCGGCAGGAAGCGCAGCAGAGGCATCAACAGCAGCGACGCGTCGAGCGCCTCGGTGTCGTAATGCTGGGTGAAGACACCCCGCTCGGACAGCCCGTGCTCGATGATGTCGGCCTTGATCTCGTCCGCCGCTGCCTGCCACCGCTCGACGAGATCCGGCGCCTCGCGGATACGAGCCAGCCGGGCGCCGCGGTCGCAGGCCACCCAGCACATCACCTTTGAGGACGTGAAGTGCTGCGGTTCCCCGCGGACCTCCCAGATCCCCCGGTCGGGCTCCCGCCAGTATTTGATCGCGCATTCGACCTGGCGGTAGAGGATCGGCCACAGCCGCTCATCAAGGCGGTCGCGTGAGCGGGTATGGATGTAGACCGAGTCCAGCACCGCACCCCATACGTCGTGCTGCTGCTGATCGAAAGCGCCGTTGCCGATACGGACCGGCTTGGCGCCCTCGTAGCCACTCAGATGTTCCAGGACATGCTCATCAAGTGAGCGCTCGCCGTCGATGCCGTACATGATCTGCAGCTCGTGATCACGGTCGGCGATGTCGGCGATGAAATAGAAGAAGTCGTCGGCTTCCCAGTCAAAACCGAGTGAGTAAAGGCCCCACAAGGTGAAGGTCGAATCGCGGACCCAGCTGTAGCGGTAATCCCAGTTGCGCTCGCCGCCCGGGGTTTCCGGCAGCGAGGTGGTGGCCGCCGCGACCAGCGCGCCGGACGGGGCGAAAGTCAGCCCCTTGAGAGTCAGCGCGCTGCGCTGCAGATAGCCGCGCCACGGGTGGTCGGGGAACCTGCCACGGGCCAGCCAGTGCTGCCAGTGGTGAGCCGTCCACACCATCCGGCGATAGGCCTCGTCGTAGTCATACGGCGGGGGATGCTCGGTCCACGACAGCGCCACGAAGCGAACGTCGCCCTCTTTCATGAGGGTGCGGGCCACCGCCTTCGGACCCTCGAAGCCAAGGCGTAAGTCTGACGTCAGCCGCAGGGCGATGTCGATGCCATCTGCGGAGGCCTCGCCCTGGTGGTATCCGTAGTCGGTGTAGCGCCATTTGGCCGGGCGACGGCCGTAGTCAAAAAGCGGCTCGCAATCCATGGTGACCTGGACCTCGCCGTTGACGCAGCGAATGGTGCGCAGCAGCACGTGCTCGGAGTCGTAATCCGTAGGCGCCCGGCGATGGGTGTGCGAGAGCTCGCCCTCGTGGTGCCACGGGCCGAAGAGCAGCGCGTCGCGCACGATGATCCACCCGGTCGGGGTGCCCCAGCTCGTCTCCAGGATCATGGTGCCGGGCAGATAACGCCGGGCCACCGGCACCGACATGTCGGCCGGACCGAGCCGAAAACCGCCGGCCCCGCGATCGAGAATGGCGCCGAAAACGCTCGGCGAATCCATCCTCGGAAGGCACATCCACTCGACGTTGCCGCCCGGAGAGACGAGCGCCGTGGTCTCGCAGTCAGACAGAAAGCCGTAGTCGGCAATCGGCGGAAACGGGGAATGCCCGACCAGGGCATCCGCGGCTGCCTGGTCGGCGGCTATTTCGGTCATGCGGCTCATTCCTGCGCTCGGTCCGATGCTGCTCACATCCGTATCGGACGCTCTGACGGGACCACCAGTGACGCCGATGAGTCAGCGTTTCATGTTCGGCCACGCCGGTGCGGCGTAGACGCGCCCGTCCCGCTGAAGCGTGAGATAGGAAGGTTTTTCACACATTGCAAAAAAGGGGTCTAGCGTAATCGTTTGATGACAGTAAGTAACACGTATGGCGAATAGCCCGGGGGGTCGCGCCATCACTGTCACAACTAGGGGGGATTTCGCCATGGGAGACATCGGCTTCCGCGGATCGGATCAGACAGACCAGGCAGACCAAGTGCAGCAGGACGTTTCTTCCGCGTCGGGCGGGGTGGTACTGCCGCGAGAAGAGGACGTCCCCGCCGAAGGGTCGGTGGTCGGCCTGCTTCGCGTGCACCGGGCAGGCAGTCCGAGCAGCAGCGGAGCGTTGGCCGCCACCCTGCGGGCCTGGCACAGCGAGCCGGGCGGCCTGGCCGTCGTTGCCGACGTGAGTGCCGATGCCCAGACCATCAGCGTGGTCTCGGGAATGAACGTCTGGGGCAGCTTCTCAACCCCGTCAGAATCGCTGATCGTGGTCGCGGCGCTGGCACGTGAACGCGACTCGGCCCCCGGTCATCTCGAGCTCACCGGCGTTCGCATGCTGGCGTACGAGCCGCGCCGCCGAAGCGCGCGAGCCGGGCTGGCCCGCCCGGTCAGGCTGCGTTCAGGCGGCGACACGCACGAGGCAATGACGCTCGACCTGTCCCGCGGCGGCTGCCGCGTCTTCACCAACGACCCCGGTGATCCGCTCGATCCCGGAGCTCCCGGCAACCTCCACGCCGGCTATCAGCTGGCCGTCGAAGTGGAACTTGACGACGGGCTGGTCCTTCAGGCCGACGCCCTCGTCGTGCGCGCCGACGGGCCGGAGCTGGCGCTGCGGTTCACCGATCTGGCGGCTACGGACGCTGCTGAGGTCGACGCCGTCGTCTTTCGTGAGCTGGTCCGCGTCGGGGGCTGACCCTTGGGTCGCGCGCCCGCCGGTCAGGCTGTGCTGACGAGCCGGGCGAACCAACGGCCGCAAGAGTCCCAGATTTCCTGGACGGCGAACCCGGCATGAACGGCGAGCTGCCCGATGGCATCGACGCCGACGCTCGCCCACGGAAACCACTCGGAGGCCCGCCCCGCATCATCACGCAGGCGCATCTGGGTGGTGGCCGACGGCGCTCCGGGCGAAGCGAGTTCCACGAGCAGGACCCCCGCCGGGTCCAGCAGCTGTTTGGCTCGCACCAGCAACGCGTGGGGATCTCCGCCGATCCCGATATTGCCGTCGGCAAGCAAGGCGCACCGCCACCGGCCGCCTCGCGGGACCGGTCCGAAAATGCAGAGCTGCAAGGCGTCCGCTCCGGCGGCCCGGGCCAGACCGACGGCGGCCGCGCTGACGTCGATGCCCAAGGCGTCGTGGCCGGCAGCGGCTAAAGCCGAGACCAGGCGACCGGGGCCACAGCCCATGTCCAAGGTCGGGCCCGAGCATCGCGAGAGAATGCTCGCATCGCCCGGGATGACGCTGCTCACCCAGTCAGAGATTGGAAGCCGGCGCCACCGCGTCGGTGATCCGTCCGTGCCCTGCGCCCAGAGCCGGGCGGTGGACAGTCCTGCTTCAAAGACTTCAACCGCGGAGGTCGAGGTCGGCGTGTCCTCCACGAAGGTTGTCATCAGAAAGGCATTCGCCTGGACGGCGTCATCGGTTCACACGCTGGAGCAGACCAGGGGTCACTGATCGCCGAGGAACTGCAATGTTCCTCGCTTCGTCGCCCCAGCGACGACGACCTCGCCCGTCGCCCCGTCGACAGCCAAAGAATTCGGCTGCTGAACGGTGGGGTAGCGCGGGCCGTCCTTCTTCAGCCGCGTGGCTGTCACGTCCAGTCGCACCAGCTGGTTTCGACCAGAGAGGGCGACCCACAACCGACGTCGCCCAAGATCGGCGGCCAGCCCGTACGGACCGCCGGGCAAGGAGAGGCGAGCCAGCAGGCACGGGGTCCGGTCAAGGGCGTAGAGCAATACGGCATTGCCGCGGGTGTCGGCGACCGCGACCGTGTCAGGCCCGACCTGCACCACGTGGGTGGGGCCGGCACCGGCTGGCAGGACCGCGATCTGGCGCTGACTCCGGGCGTCGAAAACGTAGAGCTTGTTGCCGCGGACGTCCGCCGCCGCAACCCGCCCGTCGGCGGCGCCGATCCCTCCGGGCTGCAGCCCCGCCGGCAGGGTCCTGCCTCCTGCACCAAGCGAGGTGACCGTGCCCGCGAGCTCATCGGTGACCCAGACCCGGCCGCCCGCCACGACAGCGTCATGGGGCTGGCGGCCGGTGACGAATTGCGCTGCGACGGTGCCGGCGGGCAGGGCGATCTCGAAGAGTTTGTTCACATCCTCGCCGGGCAGCAGCAAGAGCCCGTTCGGCGCCAGCCTGAGGTGGCGGGCACGTCCGGGCACCGCGAGATGGCTTACGGCATGCCGGGAGTCGAGTGTCACCAGCGCCAGGCTGTCCGGATCGCGAAGCGCAGCGACGGCCAGCGGCGCGCCACCGGAGCCACCGGAGCCACCGGAGCCACCGTCGACAACGATCCCCTCGGGAGTGTCACCGACTGCGACGACCGAGCCATGCGGGGCGACAGTTGGTGACGGCGCCGTCTGCGGCTCGGCGGCGTACTTCGAAGCCGGTGACTGGGTGAGACGGCTGGTGCCGCCGCACCCGGTGAGCGCTGTGAGCATGACGCAGCCGAGCCCCGCACCAGCGACGGCGGCCGACAGTCGGCTATTCACCCTTGAGTCACCCGTGAATCACCCTTGAGCCGCGCGGACTCGCTCGTAGGACCGCTCAGGGGCGGCTAGCAGCATCACCGCGATCATGTCGTTCAGCGCGGAACGGAGCCTGGCAGTGGTTTCCACCGGGTCGCTGCCCGGAGCTGGACGAAGCGCCTTACCGAATTCGATGTGGATCTTGGCCCGGCGGGCGCGTCGCCACCGCAGCGGGATTCCCTTGGTGATCACCTGCTGCCCACCCCACACCAGCACCGGGATGAGCGGGACCTGGGCCTCCGCCGCCAGCGCGGCTGCGCCTTTCTTCAGCGGGAGCAGCTCGGTGGTCGTGCTCACGGCCGACTCCGGGAAGACGCCGACTAACGCGCCTTGCTGCAGCGCGCGGGCTGCCATGCGATAGGCGCCCGCTCCGTTGGCCCGGTGTACAGGTATGTGTTCCATTGCCCGCAGCAAGGGGCCAGCGAGTGGGTGGGCGAAGGCAGCGTCGGTGACCAGGTAGCGGGTGAAGCGGCGGCTGCGGCGCCAGACCGCCTCCTGCACGAGCGCAAAATCGAGGTAGCCGAAATGCGTCACGGCCAGCACCGCCGCACCCGAGGCGGGTAGCTGGTCGGCCCCGTGGACATCTCGCCGCAGATCCAGTGCTCGAAAGAGGACGGTCCCTGCGCGCATGGCGGCGCGATAGACCCGATCCGACGACGCACCCGTCACCTGCCCACCATCCCCCGACGTCGACCCCCAGGGGGTCTTCGAGCGGGAAACACCACAGGTTCAGTGCTGGCGGCGCCAAGCCGACCAGCAGCCGACCGGCAGCCGGCTCAGTGAGTCAGAGCGACCGGCTCGGGCTCCTCGTCCGGCAGGTGGACGGTCCAGCTCGTGTCTGCCGGCTCATCGGAGTAGATGTGCTCCGCGTCAGGACCGCACGCCGCAAACAGATCAATGCCCAGGGACAGCGGTACTCCATCTCTCAAACACGCCATTGGATCAAGCATGCCGAGCCTTTCTCACATCGATTCACGGCCTGGCGACCGGATGTCGCAGGACTAGTTACTTCGGACTAGTCCGCGTTCGACTTGAGTGCCATCGGCGCGTCGCGACCAGACATATGCGAGCACACAAGCTGCCTGCACGACGGTCACCAGCGCGCCCCAGCCACCAACGACCGAGACGTTCTCCAAAGTGGACACGCCGAGCGCAATAAGGACCGACGCAATAGCTACAACGGCTACCGGGCGGGCCGACCGTACCGCCGAAAGGACCCTCCTCTGGGCCGGCACCGCAGCCCGATCGGTCGGCGACGGCTCGCGCCAGCCCGCGGCGGCGGTGATGGCGGCGATGATGGCAATCCCACCGAGCCCGAGTACATATCCGACCGCGGTGTGCGTGGTCGCATGGGGTGCGGCAGCGGCCCAGCTGGCCAGGCTGAGGACGACGAACGGCCAGGCGGACCTGGTGGCGAGCAACAGCGGCGCGGCCAGCAGCAGGTAGTAGTGATGCCAGACGATCGGGGAGGCGAACAACGCCGCGACTACGGCCGCGCTGAACACGAGGACCTCCCGGCCCGGCCCTGGTCGGCGGTGAAGCTGGTAGCCGGCTCCGACAAGCAGCGCCACGGCGATGGCGGTGGCCACCACCGTGGCAAGTCCGAGCGAGGCGTGCCAATGGATCAGCAGGCCGGACAGGCCCGCCGCATGCGGTGCCTCGATCCCGCTCAGCACATGCAGCATCGACTCGTACGCACCGAAACCGAGGGGGCCGAAGGTCCAGCCGGCCAGGAGCACGATGCCGGCGACCATCACCGTGACCAACGTCGCCCGGTAGCGCTTTGAGAGCAGCAGCCAGCCGAGCACCGGCAGCAAAAAGAGCTTGCAGACGATCAGAGCTGCGACCACCAGGCCGACGGCGACGGCACGATCGCGCCACTTCCAGGCGGCGATGAGCCCGAGCAGCAGCCAAGGGTTCACCGAGCCATCCTGAAGACCGATGACGGCACAGCTGGACAGCATCACCAGGGCGGCGATCAGCGGCTGCCCCGGGCGCGCCCACCAGCAGGCGACTCCGATCGCGAGCAACGAGGCGGCTGCATACAACGCATGGGCCGCTCCCCCGAGCGCGGACAGTGGTGCGAACCACCAGGCAACGGCTACCGGATAGACGAATGCCGCGTTAGTGCGGATCGTCTCGCTGTGCGTGCTCGAGTAGGGGTCATGGCCGTGCAGCACCGCCTGGCCGGCGCGTAGGAAGACGTCGAGATCCACCTGACGCACCGGTGACACGTAGACCACATAGACGATGACCCCCAGCGCGAGCAGGGCTGCTGCGCTGAGGAGTCGGCGCGAGGGCAGCTGATCGGCCACCGGCATGCGCTGCCGGCTCAGGACGGCGGAAGACATCCACCATCAGCGGCGCTGGCGACGCCGCTTCCGCCCACGGACCAACGGCTGACGACTGTCACCTCACCGGTGCCCGAACTGGTGACAGAGGTCCAACCCTGCGTGGTCGCGTTGATGCACGCCGGTGCCTGCGGGGGAACGGGTGTCCCATCGCTGGACTTCTGGGTCTTCACGGCAACCGCCCAATAGGGATTGCTGTGGATGCGCACCAGCGCGTTGCCTGGGGCAGTGAAACGAAGGGTGAAGGAATCGGCGGTCAGCTTGACCATGGTGGCGGGCCCGGTGGTCAAGCCGTCCGAGCCGCGGACGGCCCACAGCTGCCAATTCGCGTCATGCCAGACCGGCTGCAGATAGTCGGGGTTGCTCCGGATGACCGCCAGCTCCCCTTCGCTCGAGCCGTCGAGCGGCTCGGCCGGCAGCGCGACCCAGCGCACTCCGTTCTCCACCAGCCACTCGTGGTAGGTCGCCTGATTCAAGCTCTTGGAGTACAGGATCTCGTTGTAACGCAGGTCCAGCTGACGCTCCCACCCGCGCGCCAGCGGCATGGCGGGAGCGACGTAGCGCGCCTCCCAGTGGCTGCGGGTGAACGGGATCTCGAGGCGGCCGAACGGCTGGTCGTGCGCCTTCAGATAGGTCAGCAGACCCGTGTAGTACGAAGCCCGTGAAGCCGGATCGCCGCGGTTAGCGATCGCTGGAACGATCGGTTCGAAGTGCCAGATGAGCAGCGGCACCAGCACCAGCCCCGCCCAGACGCGGCGGTTGCGTAGCGCGATCATGGCTACCGGCACCGCGAGCAGGCTCCCGGGACGGGCGAGGTTGCCACCGATCGCGTTAGGAATTAGGAAAAGCGGAATCGCGACGGCGCCGTAGATGATCAGGGCCCGCCGGATGATCGGCGACGAACGGGGCGTGAGCAACAGCCCGACGACCGATACGGCCAGCACGGCCAGCAGGGTCGAGAGCGGGAACGGGAACGAACCCTGCTCGGGAAACATCAGCACCGCAATGGCGCCGATCATGGCTCCGAGTAATGGCAGCACGCTGCGCAGCGGCTTGGTCCGATACCAGGCGAGTCCGGCGAGCAGCAGAAAGAATCCGGCGAGCGGGCTGGCCAATGACGTAAGAACCGCGGAAAGCATCGCCCGCCGCGGGTGGTCGCGGGAGACCTGAAGCAGTGCCAATACGGCGAAGGCCAACCCGACGGCAAAGGCCATCCGCCCGACCACCAGGTTTTCCACCACGGCGCCGGAAAAGGCCAGCAAAGCCAGCGTGTAGGGCCGGCCGGTCTCGCGTCGTACCAGCAGGGTGGCCCAGCGAGCGGTCAGCGTGCATGAGAGCAAGCCGACAGTTCCCGAGCCCAACACCGCAGCCAGCGGGGGAAATAGAACGCTGTATCCAAGTACGGTGTGGCCGCCGTACCACTGCGCATTCCATATCGTGAAACCGAAATGATGGAACAGCCAAACCCGGTAGGCCTCGGCTGGAGTGTCAGAACCGGTCAGATGCAATGCCAGCGGTAAGACGCAAACCAGCGGGGCGACCAGCCAGGGATACTTCCCGAAGCCACGAACGACGCGGAGGAGGATCGATATCAGCGTCGACTTCAGCCATGACAGCCCGGTCAGCGAAGGCGCAGATGGCGCCAGAACCGCGACCTCGGGTGGCGAAGCCGTGACCGTTGGTGTCGTCACAGAAGAAGACCCGGCTCCGGCCTCTGGCAGGTCGAGGACGGTCACTGGATCACTGTCCTCTCTGACGCCCTTCGGGCGTCCCGTCCTGGTACGGCGTGGCGAGATTTTCGCCCTGGCCGGACTGGGGCTGATGCTCGGGGTCGCGGTCGTCGTTGCATGGGGCCGGCTCGGGCCTGAGCCCGGGTCACGCAATCCGACCGGCTGGCTCGGACTGCTAGCGGTGATGGCCCCTAATGATGCCAGCAAGGCCGCCCTGTTGTTCCTTCTCGTACCCGCGTTGGGGTTGCTTTTTCTCGCCTGGTGCTCGCTGCTGCGGCTGGCCGCTACTGGTCAGCTCACTACTCGGGCCACCGCGATCGTCGCCGGCTGCTGGTCGCTCCCGTTCGCGCTCGGACCGGTCATCGGCAGCAGAGACGCCTACGCCTACGTCGCGCAGGGCGAGTTGGCGCGTCGCGGGCTCGACCCCACCCACGCGGTCGTCAGTCAACTAGGACCCGGACCGCTGCTGGCGGCGGTCGATCCCCGCTGGCGCGAGACCCGGCCGCCCTACGGAGGCGTCGCGATCGCGATCCAACGGGCAGCGGCGGCGGGAGACAGCCGGCCGGTGGTCTCCCTGCTGATCCTGCGGCTGATCGCGGTATGCGCGGTGGTCTGCCTCGTCGCGATCACCGCCTGGATGGCGGCCAGTGACCGGCGTCCGATGGTGATCGCCGCAATGGCGGCTAACCCACTTGTCCTGATCCATCTCGTCGCCGGCGCGCACCTCGACGCGGTGGCGGCGGCCTTGCTCGTCGCCGGCCTCGCGGTCGGGAGAGGTCGAACCGCCGACGCGGCGGGTGCGAAAGCTGCCGTCGCTGCTGCTGTCGGCGCCGCCGGTCGGACCAGCGTCAGGCGCTGGGCAGGAATCGCGCTTTGTGTTCTCGGGGCGATGGTCAAGCTGCCGGTGGCACTCGGCGCCGTCTACCTCAGCATCTGTGCCTTGGTCGCCGCCGCACCCTCGCTGGCAGCCAGATTGCGGGGCCTGGCCGGCGACGTGATGGCCGCAGCGCTGGCGGTAGGCCTTTCCATCGTGGTGAGCGGCGCGGGTCTTGGGTGGATCAACAATTTCGGCACCCCGGGTCGATTGCGAACCGGTATCGCGCCCGCAGATATCGGTGCCAATCTCACGCGGGGCCTCGGGTGGCTGGTCGGGCTTCACCCGGACGGCACCAGTGTGCTGGCCTCGGCGCGGATGCTGACAGCCCTTGCCGGCGGGCTGATCGCCCTGTTCCTGCTGCTTCCGCGGCGGTTGCCGGCAGGGTCGCAGCCGGCGGGATCCACCCGATGGGTCGCGCCGAGCCAGGATCGGCTCGGCCTGGCGCTGCTGGCCCTCGGGCTGCTCGGGCCGGTGCTGTACGGCTGGTACCTGGCGGCTGCTCTCCCCCTGCTGGCTCTCGCGGCAAGCCGGTGCATTCGTCCGGCCCCGACGGCCTACGGCGAGCTCTCTCCGCTGGCGGCGGGCTGGACCATCGTCGGGCTGTCGGCGGTGCTGACGTTCGCCACGATTCCGAGCCTCGGCCCGGTCTGGTCGACCCTCGGCGGCCATCCCGACGCGATCGTCATACTTTCCGTCGCGGCCACCGTCGTCATCGTGGTCGGGCTCCTGCTGACCACCAGAGCCTTCGCCCGGCTGCGCGCGGCTCGGCTGGAAAGGGCCCGGCTGGCGCAGCCGGCACCATCCCCCCTCTAGGCTCTGGCCTCATGACATTTCCTCCCGACCGGGACCCGCGCTGAGCCTCACGCCGGAAGACCCGGCAGCCAAAGACGTCGCTGACGGCCTGCAGGCCTGGCTCTCCAGTCGACTACCGGGGGGTGAGCACCTCGTCATCAGCGACATCGCCAAGCCCAGCAGCGGATTCTCGGCGGAGACGTGGCTCATCGATCTCGCCGACCGATCCAGCGGAGATCATCAACGCCGGGTCGTGGCGCGTATCGAGTCGCCCGATCCGGCGGTCTACCCCCAGCAGGCGCCCCCGGGGCCCGGCAACCCGGCCGGCGACGTGGAGGTGGCGCTGCAGTACCAGATCATGAAGGCCCTGCAGGGCGCCTCGGGCATTCCGCTCGCCGGGCTCATCGGCTACGAGTCGGATCCGGCGCTGCTCGGTCAGCCGTTCTTCGTGATGGATTTCGTCGCAGGCGACGTTCCCAAGGAGAGCCCGCCCTATACAACGGACGGCTTCTGGACCGAGCTCGAACCGACGACGCGCACCACGATGTTGCGAAACGGGCTCGAGACGCTGGCCGCGGTGCACACCGTGCCGTGGCGCAAGCTCGGACTGGATTGGCTGGTGGCGCCTGGCGTATCTCCTTCCGTGGCGACGCAGATGGCCATCTGGCGCAAATACGGAGACATCGAACTGGCCGGCCGCGAGCATCCGCTCATGACCACCGGCTGGCGCTACCTCGAGGAGCGCATGCCCGCCGTGGTGGAGCCGGGTCTCGCCTGGGGCGACCCGCGACCCGGAAACATCATCTGGCGCGACGGCAAGGTCGCAACGATCACCGACTTCGAGGCGGCCTCGATCGCGCCACCGCAGCAGGATCTCGGCTGGTGGCTGATGTTCGACCGCACCATGCACGAGGTCGTTGACGGCCCACGGTTGCCAGGCGACCTCACGCGCGACGAGCAGTGCGAGGTCTATGCCAACGCCAGCGGGCGCGACGTCAGCGATATCCGCTGGTATGAGATCTTCGCCGCCGTCCGCTACTGCGCCATCGTGGTGCGGGTCATGAACCGCACGGTCGACCGCGGGCTGATGCCCGCGGATCAGACGGTCTGGCTCAACAATCCGGCGACCGATGCGCTGGTACAGCTGCTGGACGAATAACCGGCTGCCACGCGGTCAGGAGCCGGGTCCGATCTCGGGCTGACCCTTGGGCTCGGCTGGTCCGGAGTCCTTTGAACCTTCACCTTCGGTGTCGCTGTCATAGGTCGAGCCGCCGCCCAGTCCCTCCGTCACGGCATGCAGGATCGCCAGACCCTGCGACGCGAGAGCCGCGACGGTCCCGTTCAGACCTTCCGCGCCGTTCAATACCGTCACATTGGCATTGGACAGGCCCTGCGCTGCCGCGGCGATCATCTGCGGCAGCTGAGCGATGATCAGCTGATCAAGGGCGATCCGCCCTTCCGAACCGGCGGCTTCAGCGGACATGCGGGTGCGGTCGGCGTCCGCCCGGGCCAAGGTCCTGATGCGCTCTGCTTCCGCCTCGGCGGGCTTCACGATCTCCGCGACGAGCTGCGCCTCTCGCAGTTCGGCGTTCTTGGCGGCCACCTTCGCCTGCTCGACAAGCACCTCCTGCTGCGCCTGCGCAGCTGCCAGCGGTCCGGCCTGGCCGGCGCGGGCCTGCGCGGAATCGATTTCCGACTGGTAGGAGGCCCTCGCGACGGCGGTCTGGCGCTCGTATTCGGCTTGCTGCCTGAGCGATTCCTGGCGGGCTTCGGCCGCCGCCTGCTCGGCCCGCGCCTGCGCTATCTGGGCCGCCTGGTTGACGGTCGCTTGATGCGGCGCCGCCAACGCGGCGATGTAGCCCGAACCGCGATCGTCGATGGACTGGATCTGCAGGGAATCGACCGCCAGCCCGATCTTGGCCATCTCCTGCTTGGATCCGTCGAGGACGTTCTCGGCGAGCGTCTGGCGCTCGCGGATGATGTCTTCCACCGTCATCGAACCGACGATGGAACGCAGGTGTCCGGAGAAGATCTGCCCCGTGAGGGTCGACATCTGATCCTGGTCAGCGAGAAAGCGTCGGGCGGCGTTCGAGATCGATTCGGGGTCATCGCCCACTTTGAAGGCGATGACAGCTCGCACCAGCAGGGTGATCCCCTGCTGGGTCACACACTCCTCGGTCACCAGCGACTCCTGCATCGCCAACGTCAGGAAGGAGACCCGCGAACGGATCGGCGGCACGAATGCCCCGTGACCGGTCACGATCTTGATCGGCAGTGGATTGTTTCCCTTTTGGCGGCCGCCCGAGATCAGCATGGCCTGGTTGGGCGCCGGCACGTGCCATCCGAACATTGACTCTCCTTCACCTGCTGCTGATGCGCACTAGCTGCTGAGCTGGTCGAACTGACCGGCGCCGTCAGGCCCGTACGGCCACGGCTCGACATCAACGGCGCGCTGGCCACGGGAAGCCACGACGAGCACATCGGTGTCTCGTTCGATGACGCGGTCGGAGTAGGCGATGAACGCCTCGCTGCCACCCCGAACCCGCACGAGCACCTCGCCGGGTCCCTTGGGTCCTCTGACCCGCACGATGACCCGGCCCACCTTGCCCGTCACCTCGGGGTCGACCACACCCGCAACGTTAGACCGCGCCGACCATCAGCGATCAGTTCTGCCGATGAGGACCGGACCTGGACTCAGGCGACGTTGGCTTCGCTTGCCTCGACCGCGCCGACCAGCAAGACCAGCGCGGCCCCGGCATCAGCACGCTCGGCGGCCCCGAGCGGGAGGCTCTCCTCCCACGCGTGAAGATCCGCGTTGACCGCCTCGGCCAGCCGCTGACCCTCAGGGGTCAGCGAGACCACGATCCGGCGCCGGTCGCGATCATCCGGACCCCGCCGTACCCAACCGGCGGCAGCGAGGCGATCGAGGGTGAGCGTCATCCCGCCCGTGGTGCGACCGAGGACCGCGCACATATCGGTCGGGCGGCCCAGCCCCCGGCTGAACGCCGGATCACGCCCAACACCAGATAATCGGCGTAAGCGAGTCCGTGTCCGGCGGCGATCCGCTCGCATTCGGCATCGACGAGCAGGGTGAGGCGCGTCAGCGGGCTGAGCAGACCGAGCTCAGGCGGCAGCGCCATCGCATTGCGCAGCCCAGCGGTATTCACTCAGTAATGCCGAACCGCTCGAGGCCGTACGCCTTGATCGCGTTACCGCGCAAGAATTGCCAGCACTCGTGGGCGTTCAGGCCCGCGCCCGCGCAGAGCCGGTGGGCGACCTCACGCGAGCGCGGCCAGGTGCCATCGCTGTGCGGATAGTCGGTCTCGAACAGGATCGACTCCATACCGACCGCGTCGCGGGCCACCAGCCCGTGCTGGTCGTCGAAGACACATCCCCAGATCCGGCCGCGCGCGTACGAGCTGGGGGCGTTGGGCAGGTCGAGGTCGCCCACGCCCTCTTTCCACACCAGGTCCATGCGCTCCAGCAGATACGGCAGCCAGCCGATCTGGCTCTCCGCCCAGGCCACCTTGAGCTTGGGGAAACGGGCCAGCGTGCCCGAGAAGACCCAGTCGACCACCGAGCCCTGGGCGTTCTGGGAGGACAGCGCCATTGACGTCGACAGCGGTGCATCCGGGCTGGTGGTGGGCATCGTCGAGGACGACCCGATGTGCATCGAGATGGTCGTCTCGGTCTCTTCGCAGGCGGCCAGGAACGGCTCCCACTTGCCCGAGTACAGGCTGGGAAGTCCGAGCTTGGTGGGGTTCTCGGAAAAGGCGACGGCATGCGAGCCCTTGGCGGCGCAGCGGCGCACCTCGGCGGCGGCCAGGTGCGGATCCCACAGCGGGATCAACGTCAGTGGGATGAGACGGCCCCGGCCGGCGCCGCCGCACCACTCGTCGATCATCCAGTCGTTGTAGATCTTCAGGCTGGCTAGCGCCAGCTCCTTGTCGTCGCGCTCCGCGAAGCCCTGCCCGGCAAACCGGGGAAAGATGTTGGGGTAGTTCAGCGCCGCCTCGACATGGTTGACATCCATGTCGGCGAGGCGGGCCGTCTGGTCGTAGGTGCCGAGCCGGAAGTCCTCGTAGACGGCGCCGACATTGCTCACGTCGGAGCGCTTGTAGCCGGCCGGCCCGTGCAAGAGTCCGGTCGGCACGGCGATGTCCTCGAACAACCAGACGTCCGTCCAGTCGCCATCGGGTGCGTCTCGCACGAACCCGTAATGGCCGCCGCTGAACTCCAGCTTCACCTTCTCGCGCGACACCCGCGGACCACGCGCCCGCATGCTCGGCGGGAGCTCCCGCTGCCAGAGGTCGCGCGGCTCCATCACGTGGTCGTCGACGGAGATGATCAGTGGCAGGTCTTCGACGGCGGGAGTCGGCGAGGTGGCAGGGGTCGTCATGGAGGGGCACCTTTCGGAAGCCGGGCCGTACCCGGTCGACGGCCGTAAATAGCTTTGTGCAAAGCTACGCGAGGCATAGTGATCCGGCAAGGGAGCCCTGATGGCAGAAACTGCGTCCACCGAGACGGCGACAGCGCCGACCGACAGCCCCAAGATCCCCGGCAAGGAGCCGATCTTCCGCTCGCTCGACGACCCCGACATGCGGTGGCAGCAGGTCAAGCGCCAGCGCAACGCCGACGGCACGGAGTCCAGCGTCTGGGAGAAGTGGTTCGCCTTCTCCCCCGACCCGCAGTACCTCTCGCTCTACGCGCGCTACGACCCAGGAATGATCGTTCGCCGCCACGGACACTTCAGTCCGCACGTCGTCTACGTCATCTCCGGCGAGGTCTGGATCGGCGATCGCCACTGCCCCGCCGGCACCCACATCGAACTGCCCTACGGAGCCGCCTTCGGCCCGATCCGGGCCGGCGCCGAGGGGTGCGTGATGTTCGAGGTGATGCTGGGAGACCCGCGCTCCTGGGGCGATGAGCCTGAGACGCTCGTGCACGCTCGCGAGGAGCACGGCGTGACTGCGCTGCCCGATGTCGACCTCGACTACCCCGAGTGGCTCCAGGACCTGCGAAGCCATTGGACCGCGGGCCAGAGCGCCCCCCAGTAAGGCCCGAGTAACGAAGCTCACCTTCCGCGCGGCAGACCTTTGGCCTCCCGTACGTTGGGAGGCAAAGCATTATTTGGGCACTGTTCGGCGATAGCAGCCGGCTCGTGACGGGGAGGTGTTCGTGGCGGTCATCAACCGGAGCAACCGCCCGCGCCTCGATCCCTACGTGCGCCGCGTCGGGATCGTCACGGTCCTCGGCTCGGTCATGTCCGTGCTCGACACGACCATCGTCAACGTCGCGCTGGACTCACTGGCCAAAGACCTCCACACGACCATCGCCACCATCCAGTGGGTCGTCACCGGCTACCTCCTGGCCCTGGCGGCGACGGTCCCGGTCAGTGCCTGGGCGGCCCGCCGGATCGGCATCAAACGCCTCTACCTGCTCTCGCTGATCGTCTTCACGATCGGTTCGGCACTCTGCGGCCTGGCCTGGTCTGCGGGCTCGCTGATCTTCTTCCGGGTGCTGCAGGGCGTCGGCGGCGGAATGATCATGCCTGTCGGCCAGATGATCATTGTTCGCACTGCCGGCAACGCCAATCTGGGCCGCGTGATGGGCGTGCTGTCCACCCCGACCGTCCTGGCTCCCGTCGTCGGCCCGACCATCGGCGGCATCCTGCTGCAGTCGTTCGGCTGGCAGTGGATCTTCCTGATCAACGTGCCAATCGGCGTCGTCGCGCTCATCTACGGCATCAAGGTGCTGCCCAGCGATGAGCCCGAAGAGGCCGGCAAGCTCGATGTCGTCGGATTCGTGCTGGCCGCGTTGGGCACCGTTTCGCTGATCTACGGGCTGTCCGAAGCTGCCAAGATCGGCCAGGTCTCGACCGTCGGCTCCGGCGGCGCCATCTCACTCGGTCTGGTCTCGCTGGCCGCCTTCGTCCTCTGGTCGCTGCACTCACCGGCGCCGCTGCTCAACCTTGGGCTCTTCCGCAATCGGGGCTACGCCGCCGTGACTCTCGCGTCACTGATGAGCGGCGCAGCCATGTTCGCTTCCATGGTCGTCTCCCCGCTCTACTTCCAGATTGTCCGGGGCCAGGACGCCACCCACACGGGTCTGCTGGTGGCGCCGACGTCGATCGGTGTCGCCCTGGTGATCAGCTGGGCGGGCCGGGCGACCGACCGGTGGGGTGGGGGGCGGGTCGCCATCATCGGCCTGCTCGTGGGTTCGTTCAGCCTGCTCCCCTACACGGCTTTCAACGAGCACACGTCATACCTGCTGATCATCGGGATCAGCGTCATCCGCGGAATCGGGTTCGGCGCCATCGGCCTGCCACTCTTCGCGGTCGCCTTCTCGATGCTGCAGGAAGATCAGATACGCGACGGCAGCGCGCAGCTCAACATCGTCCAGCGCATCGGTGGATCCATCGGCACCGCCGTGGCCACGGTGGTCCTGCAGCAGTCGCTGAGCCGCCACGCGCACACCCCCGCAGGTGCCGCCAAAGCGTTCCAGACCACCTACTGGTGGCTCTTCTTCGTCGGCATCGCCGCGCTGGCGCCGGCGATCTGGTTGCTCATCGTCGAGCTGCGGGCCGGCGAGCTTGAAGCCGTCAACCGCCCAGCAGCGAAAGAAGCCGCGCTCGAATCGGCATTGGAGGTGCTCTAGTGACCGCTCCAGCACAATCGCCCGCTAAGCCCGCTACCGGCTTGGCAGCCGGTGAGCGCGGCGAAGCCATCACGGCGGCGCGCAACGCGCTAGCTGAAATCCTGGTGGCCGAACGCCGGCTGCGCGGGCGCGATCAGCAGCGCCGCGACAAGATGACGTACGCCCAGAGCCGGGCGCTCATCGCGCTGGCCGATAGCGGCGGCACCGGTGCCGACGTGAGCGCCGGTCAGCTCGCCAAGGCCGCCGACCTGCACCCCGCGACGGTTACGGCGATGCTCGATCTGCTCGAGGAGCAGGGTCTGGTGGTCCGGCGCCGATCGGCCACCGACCGCCGCTGCGTCCTCGTGGCACTCACGCCGGAGGGCCAGGCGCTGCTGGACCGCAAGCGCGCGGAATGGCATGCGCGTTGGGACGAAGTGCTCGAAGACATCGATGCGGCGGACATCGAGACTGCCGCCGTCGTGCTGCACCGGCTAGCGGGGATCTTCTCCGGACTTTGAGCTCGCGGAGCTGGCCACGACGGATTCTTGAGCGCCGGCGCCCTCCTCGGCTGCACCGCTCGCTGCTGCCGTATCCGGCGAGTCCGGCGTCGGCGATCGCGGCGGCTCCGGCGGGCCTGCTACCGCGTCCGGATCTGCGTCACCCTCGTCACCATCGGGCTGGTGACGCAGCTGCCATTCGAGTCGGGCGTAGCAGGCAAAACCAATCGGGATCGGTAGCCAGAAGCTCAGCAGCCGGAAGGCCAGAACTCCCAGCAGCGCCACGACATTGGGAGTGTCGAACGCGACCAGGGTCGGCACCAAGATGCCCTCGACGATGCCCAGCCCGCCGGGAGTCAGTGGAAGCGCCGCGGCGACGTTAGCCAGGCCGTAGGACACCAGCAGCCCGACCGGCCCGAGACTGTGGCCGAACGCCCTTACGCAGGACCACAGCGCGAACGCCTCGAACAGCCAGTTGGCCAGGGCCCACCCGACGATACGGAGCGTGAAACGGTGGTCACCGCCGAGCCGGCGGACCGTATCGGCGAGCGAGGCGACAAGGCGGCGTCCGCTGTCGGGATTGACTTTGGGAATGCGCTCGTAGATCCGCACCACCATGCGGGTCAACCGGCCCTCTGACCGGGAGACCACGAACGAGGCAATTCCCGCCAGCAGAATGAGAGCAAGTCCGACGGCGGCGATCGGGGCGTAGAGCGGGTTGTTGCCGTGCGTGGCCAGGGCCGCGATGAGGGCACCGCCCAGCATCAGATTGAGCACCACGGCCGAGCCGACCGTCTGCAGCGCCTTGCCCGTGACGGCCCGCTCGGACGGCACCCCGGACCGGGTGAGCAGCCGATAGCCGAGACCGATCCCGACGGCAGACCCTGCCGGCACGACGTGACTGACGGCCAGCGTCGACAGATCGATCCGCAGCAGCTGCAGGTATCCGACTCCGGGCGCATCGAGTGCGACCTGGCTCAGCCGGGCGTATGCCAGCAGTGAGAGGATCTGCGACAGCACCGCGACCACCAGCCAGAGCGGCGATATGCCACCGAGCTTGTGAATGTCGTTGCGGGCGCCGGCGATCTGCGGCAGCAAGAAATATTCGATGACCAGCGCCACGATGAGCAGCCGTATCGCGGGACCGGCGATGCGGCGCAGCAGAACCCACCACGGTCTGCGAGACCGATCGGTGTCTTCGTGCGCGGCAAGGCTCGCGGGGTCCGTGGACATCTCCCTCCACGGTAAAGGGTGGCTGTACGTCAGCTGAGCAAATATGGCCTTCAACAGGTCAAGCCGTCGGCCCGGCGCCCTGGTGAGCGGCTTCGGCCGACGTACGTTTTCCCCGTGACGAAGATGCCGCAGATCGACCGCAGAGGCTTCCTGGGCCTCGTCGGGCTAGGCGCGCTCGCAGCCTGCGGCAGCGGTTCCGGCACCTCAGGGCCCACCCCGTCGCCGACGGCGACCGGCTCGCCCTCCGCGAGTGCTTCAGCCTCGGCCGGGCCGCCGAACTGGCCGGCGCTGGCAAGCAAGCTTCAGGGCACCCTGGTGCTGCCCTCCGACCCGTCGTACGCGGTGTCGCGCCAGCTGTATGACTTCCGCTACGACAGCATCACCCCCCAGGCCATCGCCTACTGCGAGTCGGTCAGCGACGTGCAGAACTGCCTTGAAGTGGCCCGCAATTCGGCGATCAACCCGCGTCCCCGCTGTGGTGGCCATTCCTACGGCGGATGGTCCACCGGCGATGGGCTGGTCATCGACGTGACCCGGATGTCAGCGGTCAACGCCGAAGGCGGCACCGCGACCATCGGCTCCGGCGCCCGGCTCATCGACGTCTACTCCGGCTTGGCCGCAGCCAACGTGGCATTGCCGGCGGGTTCGTGCGCGACCGTCGGGATCAGTGGCCTGACCCTCGGCGGCGGAGTCGGGGTGGTGGGACGCAAGCTCGGATTGACCTGTGACCGGCTGCAGTCGGTGCAGCTGGTCACGGCTGACGGGACCGTACGGACCTGCACCCCGGGCAGTACCGGGCTCGAGTCCGACCTCTTCTGGGCGAGCCAGGGCGGCGGCGGGGGCAATTTCGGGATCGCTACGCAGTTCACCTTCGAGACGGCCCCCGCCCCCGCTCTCACGACGTTCGCGGTCAGCTGGCCGTGGACCGCCGCGGCTGACGTCATCTCCGGGTGGCTTTCGTGGGCGCCGGGAGCTCCGGACGAGATCTGGTCGACCCTGCTGCTGATCGCCCACCCCGGCGGCACCGGGAGCGTGCCTGTGGTGCGCGTCGCGGGCGTCTACATCGGTAGCGACGCCAACGCTTCAGCACTGGTCGACGGGCTTGTCAGTGCCGTCGGCGGGACCCCGACGAGCCGGTCCATCTACGCCCCTCCCGGCTACCTGGCCACCATGCTCTATGAAGCCGGCTGCTCGGGCCTCACGGTCGACGAGTGCCACCTTCCCACCCAGACCGCGGGCGGGCAGCTCACGCGAAAGCCCGCCATCGGCGCCTCGGACTACGTCGACCAGCCGCTCTCACCGGCCGGCATCAATGTCATCGTCGACTTCGTCAACCAGCGCCAGGCTGATCCGCAGGTCGGCGAGGGCGGCGCGCAATTCGACTCCTACGGTGGAGCGATCAACCGGGTGGCTGCTGACGCGACGGCGTTCGCCCACCGGTCGGCGCTTGCCGGGATCCAGCGCAGCTCATCTTTTTCGATGACGGATTCGGCGGCGGTCATCGCCCGCGGCCGGACCTGGCTGGACTCGTTCACCACGGCGCTTCGGCCCTATGTCAGCGGCGGTTCCTACGTCAATTACGAGGACCCGAACCTGGCGAACTTTGCGCAGGCGTATTACGGCCGCAACCTCAGCCGGTTGCAGACCATCAAGGCGAAGGCCGACCCGGACCGGCTCTTCTCCTTCCCGCAGGCGATCTAGCTTTCCCCAGGCGATTTGGCCTTCCCTGGTGCGGGCTAGTCGGCCGAGGGTCTGGCGAGGGCTTCGAGCCGATCCGCCAGGTAGTCACGCTCGACGTCGTTGTCGGTGAGCAGGAGAGCCTCCTCGTACGCGAGCCGGGCCTGGTCCACGCGCCCCAGCCGACGCAGGGCATCGGCCCGAGCCGCCGGCAGGTAGGCATATCCGGCGAGGCGGGGTTCGGCGCCGAGCTTGTCGAGCTCAGCCAGCGCCGTCGCCGGACCCGCGGCGAACCCGACCGCGACGGCCCGGTTCAGGGCCACCACCGGGGAGGGTGATTGCGTGAGGAGTGCGTCGTACAGGCTGACGATGCGGGGCCAGTCCGTGTCCTCCCAACTGGGCGCCCGCCCATGCTCAGCGGCGATCGCTGCCTCCAGCGCAAAACGCGCCGGTGTCGGCGCCTGCAGGGCGGTGTCGGCGAGCCGGCAACCCTCGTCGATGGCCGCGCGATCCCAGCGGCTGCGGTCCTGATCCGAGAGCACGACGAGCCGACCGGCCGAGTCCAATCGGGTCGCCCGCCGGCTGTCCGTCAACAGCAGCAGCGCGAGCAACGCGGTCACGTTCGCGTCATCGGGCAACAATTCGTGCAGCATCCTCGCGACGTCGATACCGCGCTCGACGAGGTCTACCCGGACCAGTTCTCCCCCCGTCGGCGCGGTGTGGCCCGTGGTGAACAGCAGGTGGACCACGGTGAGGACGGCGCTGATCCGATCCGGCAGCTCGTCGGCGGGCGGTACCCGATAGGGAATGCGCGCCTCGGAGATCTTCTTCTTCGCCCTGGTGATCCGAGCCGCCATCGTGGCCTCGCTGACCAGAAAGGCGCGGGCCACTTCCGCCGTCGTCAGGCCGCACACCAGGCGGAGCGTGAGCGCGACCTGGGCCGTCGGCGCCAGTGCGGGGTGACAGCACGTGCAGATGAGCCGCAGGCGGTCGTCGGGAAAGGTGTTGACCGGGTCGGCGGCCAATGACTCACCCGCGTCCGGCTCGATCAGCAGCGGCAGCTTGCGCTGCAAGGTCGCCTGCCGTCGTAGCGCATCGAGCGCCCGGCGCCGGGCTGCCGTCGTGAGCCACGCCCCCGGACGTTGCGGGATTCCCTGCCAGGTCCAGGTGGTCAACGCCTGGGCATACGCCTCCTGCACGCATTCCTGAGCCAAGTCGAGGTCGCGCGTGACGCGCACCGTCGCGGCGAGCACGAAGGCCCACTCACGACGATGCGCGTCCGCGACGGCCGCGCTGACTTCGGCGCTGGCCTGCTGACCGACCTGCATGGGTGACCTATTCGAAGGTCATGATTGGACGAACCTCGACGCCGCCGTATGCGGCCGGCACCTGCTTGGCGATGGCCAGCGCCTCGTCGAGGTCGGCGGCCTCGATGAGGTAATAGCCGCCGAGAGCTTCCTTGGTCTCGGCGAACGGTCCGTCGGTGACCGTGAAGCCGCCGTTTCCGTCTCCGCGGATCGTGGTGGCAGTCGCGGTTGGCTGCAGCGCATTGCCCCCCGCGATGCTGGGCCCGTTGTTCTCGCCGAACTTCTGGTGGGCCGCCGTGATCTCGCTCCAGCCACCGTCCTCGGGGGCCGGGTAGAGGCTCTGGTCTTCGTAGATGAGTACGAGGTACTGCGACATGTCGTCACTCCTAGCGTCGGTAGAACGGGCGCCTCCTGCGACCCGATACTCGTCCGACGAGCGGGGTCGCGTCAGTTCGACAACGAAGCCGGCTTGTTTTTGACGGACTTTCCCGTGGATGTGCGCGGGCCCGGCCCGGCGAGCAGGTTGACCGCCGGATAGTCGACCTTGCCTTGCGGGGTTCGCGGCAGCTCGGCGACGATGACCAGAGCTCGCGGGGCCTTATAGCCGGCCAGCTGCTTCTTGACGTGATCGGCGAGGTCAGGCAAATCCAACGTCAGGCCCGGCTTCAGGGCGACCACGGCGCAGACCAGCTGGCCGAATCGCGGATCCGCCATCCCGACGCAGGCGGCATCGGCGACCGCGGGATGGCTTCGGATCACCTGGTCGACCTCTTCGGCGAAGACCTTCTCGCCGCCCGTGTTGATGCAGGCCGACCCGCGACCGAGGAAGGTGACCGTGCCGTCGGAGGTGACCTCGACGTAGTCACCCGGCGCGCTGTAGCGCACCCCGTCGATCTCCTGGAACGTCGCCGCTGATTTCGCCTCGTCGCGGTAGTAGCCGAGCGGTAGTGAGCCCGCCACAAGTGCCATCCCACGGCCGGCCTCACCCGGCTCCAGGAACGTCCCTTCATCCGTGCGTACGCGGACGTGGGGCCCCAGCCGAAACCGCCCGGTCGACTCATCTGCAAGCGGCAGATCCGCGCCGGACGTGACGCGAAACCCCAGACCGAATCCCTCCGACGACGCAAGGCTGTCGTGCAGGCTGACGCGGGGCAGGTGGCGTAACAACGCGGTCTTGACGTCGCTGCTCCAGAGCGCACCGGAGGAGGAGAGCACCGTCAAAGCGGACAGGTCGAGGTGGCCATCGAGCCTGTCCAGCGCTTCCACCAGCGGCCGGCCGAAGGCGTCGCCGACGATCACCATCGCCGTGACGCCCTGGTCTGAGACGTAGCGCAGCAGAGCCTCGGCGTCGAAAGGCTGGGCCGCCAGCAGCACGCAGGTGCCTCCCGACAGCAGCATGACGAATTGTTGGAGGAGTCCGGTGCCGTGCATCAGCGGTGAGCACGACAGGCCGCGGGGACCCGGCCGGGCCATCACCTCGAGCAGGTCTGCCATCGACCGGGCCGGTGGGAGCCCGAAAGCGGCCCGGCTCGCTCCCATGAGGGCGTCGTAGAGGTCGCGCTGGCGCCACATCACCCCTTTTGGCATCCCGGTGGTTCCTCCGGTGTAGATCAGCAAGAGATCGTCGCCGGAGCGGGTGTGGCGACGCGGCGTCCTGGGGCGCGCTACGGCATCGCGGTAAGGGACCAGGCGACCGGTCTCGGCCAGCGCCGCAAGACTGCCGGCAGGGTCGGCGGGGAGTTCGCCGACGACGTACCAGCGGCGCACTGACGGCAGCCGATCGGCGACGGCCGCCACCACAGCGGCGTACTCCGCTCCGACGACAACAGCTTGCGCCTGGCAGTCCTGCAGGAGGTAGACGATCTCTTGCGCTGCGTAGCGATAGTTGACGTTGACGGGAACGAAGGAGCCTTTGAGGGCGGCGACGTAGCCGACCAGAAACTCGGGAACGTTGCGTAAATAGACCGCGACCGCTGCCTGCCGCGCAAGGCCGATCTCCTCGAGATCCGCGGCCAGCCCTTCGGCCTCCTCGTCAAATTGCGCCCACGTCAATTCACGCTCGCGCGACACAATGGCCGGCGCCGATGGGATCTCGGCGGCGATCGCCTCGAGAATGTCGGCGAGATTCCAGGCCTGCAGCCGGATCTGGGCCCCCTGCGAGACGGTCAGCCCCGGCCTACCAGCGCCAGTGCGTTGTCGTGCAGGATCCCCCGCCGCTCGGCTTCCGGGAGCCCTTCGATGAGGTGGGCGAAGTCGGACGGCTCGGCAAAGCCCTCACCGTGCGGATAGTCCGAACCCATCACGATCGACGTCGAATCGCCGAGGTCAGCGACGATCTTCATGACGTCGTCCTCGGGGTAGGGAACGACTCTGACGTGACGCTTGAAGATGGCGCTCGGCCGTTCCTTGAGGGCGCCTCCCGGCCATTCCCCGCGGCGGCCCATCCCCCGGCTCTTGTCCATCTGGCGCACAAACAGCGGCACCCATTCGGCGCCGAATTCCGACACCACGACGTGGATGTTGGGAAAGCGCCCGAAAAGGTTGTGGAAGATCAGCGCTGAGAGGGTCTCCTCGATCGGGCGCCGACCCCAGCAGTGCTGCCACTGCCACGCCGACATCTCGAAGAAGACCGGCTCCGGGTCCATTCCCCAAGCAGGCGCGACGTTTTCGTTGTACCAGAACTCACCGATGTGGTAGGCCACGCTGGCACCGGCCTCGTTGATCCGGGCCCAGAACGGGTCGAAATAGCTGTCAGCCGGGGAGCGTCCGTAGGCCGGGCCGGCGTTGAGCAGAATGAATTTCGCCCCGCGGGCAAGGACGAAATCGAGCTCGGCCACCGCTGAATCGAGATCGCGCAGGGAGAGCAGCGCAGGCGTGTAGATGCGCGACTCGTGGTCAAAGCCCCACGAGTCGTAGAGGAACTGGTTGTAGGCATGAACGTTCGCGTAGAGCGGCTTGACCCCGCGCACGTAATGCTCGGCCATCGTGCCCATCGTCGCCGGATAGAGGATCGCGCTCTCGATGCCCTGGCGATCCATCAGGGCCAGCCGCGGCTCGCGCTCGAGGTACTCCGGCCGCAGCGGTTCGAGGGAGTAACCCTCCACCGGCTTGCCCGACTTCATCTGCCGGAGCATGTCTTTGAGTGCCCCGGGCCGGTGGGCGGTGTCGATCGGATGGTCCAGGCCGGTGACCAGCCGGCCCCCGGCGAGCAGCCCCTGCTCGCCATTGGCAAGCGTGATCGGGGTGATCGCCCGGTCGAGCATGTCTTTGGGGAGGTAACGCGTGACGGCGTCAGGCGGCTCGTAGATGTGGTTGTCGCAGTCGAAGAGCAAGACGTCGAGGTCTGTCACGATGCGCCGCCTACCTGATCGCTGAAATCGCTGGAGAACGCTGGAGAATTCGTTCCTACGATTCCTACGATAGGCCGCGGTCGAGACGGAGCACCTCGCGCGCGTTGTCCCGCAGGAATTTGGGCCACGTCTCATCACGCAGCGGCAGGTCTGCCATCTCACGAAAGATGCGCTCGAGCGAAAGCCCCGAGGGGTAGTAGCCGGCGTACATGACCTTGCCCGATCCACGGGAGCTATTGGCGTAGTCGATGATCTCTTTGGGGTAGTACTTCGGGGCAAACGCGCTGGTCGAGTAGTACAGATTCGGCCACTTGACCATCAGCTTGACCGCCAGGTCGACCCAGGGCTCGCCCCCGTGCCGCATCACGATTCGCAGGTCGGGAAAAAACCAGCAGACCTTGTCCAGCAGCGCTACCTCCTGGGCGTCCATCGGCACCCGCGGCCCCGGCACCCCGGTATTGACGAAGATCGGAATGTCGAGCTCGACGCACTTGGCGTACACCGGGTAGACCATCCGGTCATCGATTGGGACCTGCGGAACGCAGCCGCAGGGGAAGAAGTTCGCCGCCACCACCCCGAGATCGCGCACCGCGCTTTCCAGCGCCCGCACCGTCTCCATCCCCCGGATCGGGTCGACCATGAAGCTGCCGAGCAACCGGTCGGGATGCTCGGTCACGGCCCGCACGCTGACCGGATCGTCGGGAGTGACCGGCAGCAGCGCCTGCGCGACTCCATGGGCGTCCATCTCGCGAAGTAGCACCGCGACGGGGTCCTCGCCGATCTCGGCAGCGTCCGGCAGATCCTTGTACATGTAGCTGGCGGCATGCTGGAACTCGCCCTGGCTGCCGGAGTCCAGGAGCATCGGCGCCATCGACTTCGCCCACCAGCGCCGATCGCCGGCCGGCATCCCGATCATGAGGTCGATGACACCGAGGTCTGTCGGCATAGCCATGGAGCGATCCCTTCACGAACTCTGCGGCAGCAAGATTTGCGGTAGACAAAGACGGTGGACTTGGACTATCCCGCATCGACGGCCGGGCTCCGGTCCCAGGCCCACAACTGGGCAGCGGAAACGCTGGCGAGGATTCGAGCAGACGATGTGGCCGAGGCCCTGCCCAACACCCTTCCGGTGCGGTGGCGACAGGCGCTGTATGACGGCGGATGGGCGGTCCCGACCTGGCCGGTCGAATATGGAGGACGCGGTCTGTCGGCCCTTGAATCAGCGGTGGTCGGCGAGGCCTTCGCTGCCGCCGGTGCTCCACTGACCCGGGCGACGGGGGGTGAGCTGCTGGTCGGGCCCACCCTCTTGCGGTTCGGCACCGCGATCCAGAAGTCGCGCTTTCTGCCGCCGATCGCCGCGGGCACCGAGACCTGGTGCCAGGGCTTCTCCGAACCGCAGGCCGGCAGCGATCTCGCTGCCGTGGCGACGAGGGCGGTGCGGGACGGCGACGAGTTCGTCATCAACGGCCACAAGATCTGGACCAGCGAGGCCGACGAGGCCGACCTGATGTTCATGCTGGCCGTCACCGATCCGGAGGTGCGACCGCACGTCGGGATGACGTACCTGCTGCTGCCCATGGACCAACCGGGCGTGGAGGTGCGCCCCATCGTCCAACCCGACGGCAGGGTCGGCTTCACGGAGGTGTTGCTGGCGGACGCTCGCTGCCCGGTGGCCAACGTCGTCGGTGAGATCGGCGCGGGCTGGTCGGTGGCGATGGGCACGCTCGGCTTCGAGCGCGGAGTCTCCTCGTCCGCGAGCCATTTACGCTTTCGCGCCGAACTCGACGACGTCATTGCCCAGGCGCGCGAGAGCGGTCGGCTCAAGGAGCCTTTGATCCGCGACCGGATCGTCAGCGCCTGGTGCGAGATCGAGTCGCTGCGGCTGTCCTCGTACCGCTTATTGACTGCCGCCGCGCATGGCGACGTCGACCCCGGAATCGGCATTGTGGGGGCGACCTACAAGTTCGCGTACACCGAGATGCACCAGCGGCTGACGGTCCTCGCCATGGACGTGCAAGGGCCCACTGCAGCCCTGCTGACCGGTCCCGTCGACGCTCCCCCGCCGCCGGGGGTTGGCATGGGCAGCCGACGTCACGTCTTTAACTATCCCGTCACCGACACGCAATCGAACTACCTCTTCGCGCGCTCCGGCACGATCTACGGCGGCACCTCCCAAGTGCAGCGCAACATCGTCGCCGAGCGGGTGCTCGGGCTGCCCCGCGAGGCAGGCAGTCGGCGCTGACGTCAGCTGACGTCAGCTAGGGCCAGCTAGAGCCGGTTCGGCGCGAGCGAGCGGAGCACGCCGAAAGCAGCGCCGATACTGCCGTCGAGCGGTAAGCCACTGATGACCGGTACGTCGACCCCGGCTGCGTGAAATTTCTCAATCCGCTCACGGCAATAGCCGGGAGCGCCGTGAATGACCAACTCATCGACGACCGAATCCGGGATGGCGGCTATCGCCGGCGAGCGCCGCCCGGCGGCCCACTCGCGCTGCATGGGCTCCAGCGCCCCGCCACGGCCGTGCCATTCGGCAGCCGCCGCATAGGCAGGCACTGTGAGATAACCGGCGAGCAGCCGCCGCGCCAGACTCCGGGCCCGATCAGCGTCCGCAGGATCGTCGTAGGGGCACACGGTCAGCCAGGCGACCAGCGGCAGGCTGCCCGTGACCCCCCGGATGCGGGCAATGTCGTCGGCTGTCACCAGCGTCAGGACGGCGCCGTCAGCTTCCTGGGCCGCCATCCGCAGCATGCCCGCCCGTAAGCCGGCGATCAGCACCAGTGGCGGCGGCGACGGGACCTCGCTGAGAACGAACCCGCGGACGTGGAAGGTGTCGAAGGCTTCCGTGACGCGTTCGCCACGTAAGGCCCGCCGCAGGAACCGGGCGACGTCGCGCGTGCGGGCGATCGGTCGCTCGTACGCGACTCCGCCGCGGTCCACGACCACCGCCGGTGAAGAGGCTCCGATCCCGATGGAGACACGTCCCGGTGCCAAACCGGCCAGCGTTGCGGCGCTCATCGCCAGCAAGCCCGGCGCCCGGGTGGAGACCGGAAGCACGGACGTTCCCAGCCGCAACGATGGGGCTGCGACCGATGCCATGGCGAGTAGCGCCACCGCATCCGACGCCATCGACTCCCCGAGCCAGAGATCGGTGTATCCGGCATCTGCGGCAGCGCGTACCCAATCCGCCATCGCCGCCAGTGGCACGCCGGTGGTGGGCAGCGTGATGCCGTAACGCATCGCAGCTATGACAGGTCCAGCAGTTCGGCGACGTGCTCGCGCTCCAGGCTGGGATCACCGAAGAGCAGCTGGCTGGATTTCGCCCGCTTCAGGTACAGGTGCGCGACGTTGTCCCAGCGAAAGCCCTGCCCGCCGCGGATCTGGACGCATGACTCGCTCGCCTCGAGCGACGCCTGGGTACAGACGATCCGCGCCAGCGCCGTCGCCTCCGCGACCTCCTTGGACGAGGCCGCGTGATTGTCGAGCACCCAGGCCGCGTTGTAGGCCGCCGCGCGGGCCTGCTCGAGTCCCAACGCCAGGTCGGCGAACCGGTGTTTGATCGACTGGTAAGAACCGATGACACGGCCGAACTGCTGGCGGCTGCGAGCGTGGTCCAGCGCCGCGTCAAAAGCCGCCTGCGCGGAGCCGACCTGCTCGGCGGCGACGGCAGCAATCGTGAGGCGTTGCAGCCTGTCCAGGGCGGCCGGGACGTCCGGCAGGAGCAGTACCTCACCGGGTGCGTCCATGAGTGCAACGCGCGCCAGCTTGCGGGTTTGGTCGAGGCCGGGCAGCGGGGTCCGGGCGACGCCATGGTCTGCGGCGTCCACCTCGACGAAGCAAGGCGCTCCGGCTGAATCGGCCAGTACCAGCAGCCGGTCGGCGGTCATGCCGTCCAGCACGAATGAGGCGGTCCCGCTGACCCTTCCCTCCCGCAGGGAAAAGGCGGAGGGGAGCCGGCCGGTGTCGTCGACGGTCGCGACCGCGACCCGCAATGAGCCGTCGACGACGGCCTGCCACGAGACCGTGTCACCTGCCGCCGCCAGCAGCGCGGCCGCCCTGACCGCACTGGAAAGGTAGGGGCCGACATAGAGCGCTTGGCCCAATACCTCCATGACCACCGCGGTATGCACATGGTCGCCCGTCCCGGCGAGCGCCAGCAGGTCTGGCCAGAGCATCGGGTCGTCGCCGGCGGGCAGGTCCATCAAAGCGCGGACCGAGGTCTCGGGCATCCGGTCGGCCAGCAGCACGCGTAGCGAATCCTGCAAGCTGCGTTGCTCAGCGGTCAACGCAAAGAACACGGGCTCTCCTCACGCAGCCGCGGGCACGTCGACCCGGTCGACATAGATTCGGGCGCCCCGGGACCCGAGGCATTCTTCAGCCAGGTGCGAAGTCGGCACCGAGACGTAGAGCTCCCGGCCGTCGGGGCCTCCCAGCACGCACGTGGAGGGTGAGCCGGGCCCGGGCAGCGTCCGGTGCTCGAGAACGGCGCCTCCCACTGCGACGCGTAGCAGCTCGGATGTCCCGGGAGAAGCCAGCCACACTGCGCCCTCGGCATCCAGCGAGATGCCGTCCGGGCGCGCGGAATCGAGCTCGGCAAAGATTCGCCGCTCGGTCAGCTCGCCGCCGCGTCCCACGGTGAAGGCAGTGATGCGCTGCGCCGGAGTCTCCGCCAGCAGCAGGGTCGTGCCGTCCGGCGTCAACGCCATCCCGTTGGGAAACCACACGTCCTCAGCGGCCACCCCCACCGAACCGTCGGGCTGGACAAGGCAGAGCCGGGCCGGCTTTCGGGTCTCCCCTGCGACGTAGTCATAGCCGAAGTCACCGACGTAACAACGGCCCGCGCCGTCGACGAGCATGTCGTTTGCGCTTCCTCGCGCTAACCCGGAGAGGTCCGCATGGGGGCGCGCCTGACCATTTCTGATGGCGACCACCGCACGATCCAGCATCGATACGACGAGCATGGTGCCGTCCGGTTGCCAACCGATTCCCGAGGGCTGCCCGGGCACCCGGGCGAGCACCTCGCGTCCCGTCGGCGTCATCTGCAGCACCTCGCCCGCGAAGATGTCCGACAGGTGCAGGGCGCCCGCGTGCCAGCGAAGCCCCTCCGGGAACGCCAGCTGGTCGTACGCGAGCTGCCAGTCGTACTTGACGGTTCGGCTCATGGCCGCCGACTCACGTGTCGGCGCGCAGGAACGAGGCGATCTCGTCGCGAAGCGCGGTGGCAGCCGGGAGCACTCCCATGAAGCTGAAGAAGCTGTGAAACATCCCGTCATACCGATGCTTGACGGTGCGCACTCCAGCGGCCGACAAGGCATCCGCATATGCCTCGCCTTCATCACGGAGTGGATCGAATTCAGCGGTTGCGACAAGCGCCGGCGGCAGCCCCCGAAAGTCTGCTGCGAAGCTCGGCGAAGCGTAGGGCTCGCGTCCCTGGGCGGAATCAGCCAGGTATTCGCCCCAGAAGTACATGACCTCTTCGTGCTTGAGGTAGTAGTCGTCGCCGATCTCCTGATGGGACTTGGAATCGCCGTTCCAGTCCAGCATCGGATAGACCATCACCTGCTTGGTCAATCGGGGCGCGCCACGATCGCGGGCCATCAGAGCGACCGCGGCCGCCAGGTTGCCGCCGGCGCTGTCACCCAGAACGGCGAGGCTCGCCGGGTCGCCCCCGAGCTCGGCGGCGTGCTCACCCGCCCAGAGCGTGACCGCATAACAGTCCTCAACTGCTGCCGGATAGCGCGATTCCGGCGCCCGGCGGTAATCCACCGCGACGACGACCGCCGGCGTCGCGTTGCACACGGCCCGGCAAATCCCATCATGGGAGTCCAGGTCGCACAGCACGAATCCGCCACCGTGAAAGAAGGCCACGGTCGGCACGACCTGACCGCCAGGGCCGGCCGGACGGTAGATGCGCACCGGGATCTCCCCCGCAGGACCCGGCACGGTCCGGTTCACCACCTCCCCGACGGCCTCCGGTTCGGAGCCGCCCGGCATCACCTTGGACGCCGCCGCTTCGACACGCGCGCGCATTTCCGTGCCGGAGATTGTGGGGTCCAGCGCCGGAAAGTTCTTTTCCATGGCGTCGATCAGGATGCGGGCGGTCGGATCAATCGGCATGGGTCTCCTCGTGGGTACGGACGGCGGCCAGGGTTGGTGAATGCGAGAGCGAGCCGCCGTCGACATTGATGACCTGACCCGTGATGAGCCGGGACTGGTCGGAAGCCAGAAAGGCCACCACGTCGGCGATCGCGTCAGGGGTACCGAGCTCGCGGAGCAGGCTGTTGCACTCGTATACCTCCAGCAGCCAGGAGGGCACCTGCTCGCGAGCCGGCGGCGAGAGCACGAACCCGGCCGCAATGGCGTTGGAACGAATGCCGCTCTTGCCGTGTGAGACAGCAAGCGAGCGGGTCAGCGAATTGACCCCGGCCTTGGCGGCACTGTAGGCCAGCCTCACCTCGTCCCCGACGAGACTGCTGGTGGAAGACATGTTGATGATGGACCCGCCGCCGCCGCGGACCATGTGGCCGACCGCATGCTTGGCGCAGAGCATCTGACCCCGCAGGTTGACCGCGAAGACCCGCTCCCAGGTCGCGACCTCCATCTCCTCGATGGCCCGGTCGCGCGCAAAGATCTCCGCTGACAGATCCGCGGCGTTGTTGAACAGGATGTCCAGGCGTCCGAAACGCTCGGTGGCCAGCTGCATGACCGACCGGACCTCCACCTCACTGACCACGTCAGCGTGCACCGCTAGTGCGTTGCCGCCGGCTTCGATGATCTCGCGGGCCACCGCCTGCGCACCGGCCAGATTGATGTCCGCCAGCACGATGCGGGCGCCGTCGGACGCCAGCCGGAGAGCGCTCGCGGCACCGATCCCGGAGGCTCCGCCGGTCACCACCGCCACGCGACCGTCGAGCTGCATCAGCTACCAGCCCCGATATTTCGCCGGACGACGCTCGACGAAGCTGCTCACGCCTTCTTGGCCGTCGACGGTGTGCATGTTGAGATCCTGCGCGATCGCCTCGTCTTCGAAGGAGGCAGCGCGCGAGCCATCCAGGGACCGGTTCACCAGCCACTTGGTGAGCGCCAGCGCCCGGGTGGGCCCTGCCGCCAGTCGGGCCGAGAGCGCCGTCGCCTCGGCAATCAGCGCCTCGGGCGCTACCACGCGGGTGATCAACCCGATCTCGTACGCCCGCTCCGCACTCACGTCGTCACCGAGCATGAGCAGCTCTTTCGCCCGATGGACTCCCACCAGGCGTGGGAGCAGGTAGGCAGCTCCCGAATCAGGCACCAGCGCCCGCCGCACGAAGATCTCGATGAAGCGCGCATTTGCGGCGGCCACGACGAAGTCGCACGCCAGGGCAAGCTGCACACCCAGGCCGGCCGTGGTGCCGTTGACGGCGGCAATCACCGGCTTTTCACAGTCCAGGATCGAGCTGATCAGCCGCTGGGCACTGATCCTGATTCCGCGGGCCACGTCGCCGGCGATCCGATCAGGGGCACCTTCGGGACGTTGTGACAGTTGTGACAGCTGCGACAGCTGCGACAGCTGCGACGGCAAGGGCTGCGCGACGCGCAGGTCAGCTCCCGTACAAAACGCCCGCTCTCCGGTGGCCGTCAGGACGACTGCTCTGATGCCCGGTTCACGATCGGCGACGGCGAAGGCTTCGATCAACTCTGTCCGGTTAGCCGGGGTGAGGGAGTTACCGGCCTGCGGGCGGTTGATCGTCAGCCAAAGCACTCCATCGCGCAACTCACGGGCGATCTCCGAATCGTCAGTCACGGTCGAAACCGTAGAGCCGGACGGCGTTGCCGAAGAGGATCAGGTCGCGCTCGGCGGCTGGGACACCTGACATGAGGCTGTTGACTCCCGACCACGAATTCGGCCACGACGAGCTCGGGTGCGGGTAGTCGGTCGACCAAAGCATCCGCTCCACCCCGATGCGGTCACGGTTGTCGACCCCGTAGGAATCGGTGACGAAGCTGAAATTGACGTTGCTCTCGAGGTATTCGCTGGGAAACCGCTGCATCGAGTAGTTGTGCCGGAACCGACGGAAGTTGTCGTCGATCTGCTCCTTGTAGTAGGGCACCCAGCCGCAGTCCACCTCCGCCGCCACCACCTGCAGGGAGGGAAAACGGTCGAAGATCCCCGAGAAGATCAGCTCGAGCAGCTGCCCGGCGATCGTCAGGTGTCGCCCCGCCCCGGGCAATGGACCCGGTGTGCCGACGGCCTTGGGCATCCCCGGCGATAGCGCGACGTGAATGTTCAGCGTCAAACCGCGCTCAACCACCGCTTCCCAGACCGGGTCGTTCTCCGGCGTCGGCATGATCCCGCCGACCGGATACTGACCCATCAGCAGGCCGCCAACGCCAGGCAGGTCAGCTATCCGTTCGATCTCAGCGATCGCTTCGCGGACACCCGCGTTCGGCAGCACCGGCAGCGCCCGCAAACGCGAGGGACAGTGCCCGGCGAACTCGAGCAACCAGTCGTTGTAGGCCTTGACCATGACGAGATGCAGCTCGCGGTCAGGATGGGCGAAGACGGCGCTGAAGAGCCGGGGCGACGGAAAGAGCACCTCGCCGTCGATCTGGTCGAGGTCCATCTCCTTGATCCGCGCCGCCGGGTCGTAGCCGCCGGCCCGTACCTGATCCCAGAACATCCACGCTTTGCGATGCTCAGGTGCCATGCCGGCGCAGGCGTTGAGCCCGAAGGGCATCGGGTCGGCCATGCCGTCAATGACGAAGGCGTCGCCCTGCTCGAAGCGCTCGATGCGCGGGACGCGATCCCGATACGCGGTGGAGACCCGCGACGTCCACAGATCGCCGGGCTCATTGATGTGACTGTCTGCCGAGATGAGGTGGTGGGGCGGTCGCATAGCCGAAATCATCGTCCCGGCAAGAAGACAGTCGGCAAGCGGACTCCTCAACCTGGTGGGTGTGAGCGTCAAAGGTTAGCCGGGCCGATACGGTCAGAGCATGTCCGGCCCGCTGCACACCTGCACCTTCCGACTCACCTACGGCGATTGCGACCCGGCGGGGATCGTCTACTACGCCAACTACTTCCGCTGGATGGAGCACACCCACACCACCTGGTGGCACCAGCTCGGTGAGCGGATCGATGAGTTCCATGGGCGTTACGGCGTGGAGATGGTCACCCGTCACACCGGCTGCGAGTTCACCGCGCCGGCCCGGCCGTTCGATCTGGTGATCGCCGAAATGTCGGCGGAAAACGTCGGCCACACCTCGTTTCGGATCCGGGTCGATTTCGCGCTGGACACCGGGGTGGCGGTGGCGACCGGCGACCTCACGATGGTGACGATCGGCAGCAACGGACGGCCGGCGCCGATCCCCGAAGCGCTTCGCCAGCACCTGGTCATCTAGGCCAGCTGGTCCATCTGAGCCGGCTGGGTCAGCTGGCTCCGCGGTCGTTCGCTGTCGGATTCGCCAGGCCGGGTGCTACGTTTCCCTGTGTTCGCCTCAGGGCTGGATCACAGCCGGCAAACAAGGAGCCTCAGATGACAAGCCCCAGCATGCAGCTCGCGCACGTCGCCCTGTC
Source organism: uncultured Actinomycetota bacterium (assembly GCA_963737695.1). Taxonomy (GTDB): domain Bacteria; phylum Actinomycetota; class Actinomycetes; order Frankiales; family Frankiaceae; genus DATAZK01. The sequence continues at coordinate 243,789 of CAVTTQ010000004.1, read as the reverse complement.
GGTGACCGATCTGGAGCGCGCCAACCGCTTCTACATCGAGGTGCTCGGCCTCAAAGAGGTCCCGCGTCCGGACTTCGGCATCCCCGGCTCCTGGCTGGCCATGGGCAGCGGAATGATCCACCTCGCCCAGATCCGCGAGATCCCGGAGCCGCGCGATCCGGTGAGCCATTTCGCTCTCGCGGTGCCGACCGACCAGATCGCCGCTCTGACCGACGCCGTACGCAACGGGGGCGGGAAAATCGTGATGGAGCCGACCACGCGGGACATCTTCGGCACCCCCACGACGCAGGCGATCCTCTGCGACACCGAAGGCAACCGCTTCGAACTGACCGACGCCGCCTGACTCGACCCTTACTCGCCCCTAACTGTCCGGGTCAGCGGTCGCCGCGGGCGATCTCCGACGGCCACGGGGCGTCCGGATTGGCGATCACCGGCAGCGGGATCGCGAAGTTGAACAGCCTGGAAGCGTTGGCGTAGGTCAGCTTGGCGATGTCGTCAGCCGGGAACGAGCCGATCTGCTCGCCGAGCAGGGTCTGGGTGTTGGGCCAGCTCGAATCGCAGTGTGGGTAGTCGGATTCGACGAGTAGGTGGTCGATACCGATCCGGTGACGGTGGTCGAAACCGGCCGGGTCGTCGATGCCGCAGAACCAGAAGTTGCGCTGCAGCACTTCTTTGGGGGTGAGCTCGATGCCGGCCCAAGTGCCATACATGTCCTGGTAGTTCAGCACGTGGTCAAGGCGGTCCATGAGTCCGGCGACCCATCCGATACCGCCCTCGCTCATGCAGATCTTGAGCTTGGGGAACCTGACCGGAATCCGTGAGTAGAGCCAGTCCACCGCCGAGAACATCGCGTAACCGAAGAACAGGACACCGACGACATCAGGCGGCGCGTCATCGGTCGTCGATGGTGAAGTGGATGAAGACCCCACGTGCAGGCAGACAACGGTGCCGGTCTCCTCGCAGGCGGCCATGAACGGATCCCAATAGCCGGTGTGCAGACTGGGGAGGCCGAGCTTCTCGGGTGCCTCCGAGAAGGTGACAGCGCGATAGCCGCGAGCCGCGTTACGCCGGATCTCCGCGGCGCCGAGCTCAGGGTCGGTCAGGATCGGCAGCTGCATCGGGATGATGCGGTCCGGGTATTGGGTGTGCCAGGAGTCCAGATACCAGTCGTTCCAGGCCCTTACGGCGGCAATGCCGAGCTGGGGGTCTGAGACTCCGAGCTGCAGGCGCTGGCCGCAGAAGCCCGACAGGAAGGACGGGAAGCACAGCGAGGCCCAGACGCCGTTGAGGTCCATGTCGTGAATGCGCTCGTCGATGTCCCAGGCACCCTTGCGCATCTCGTCAAAGCGCGCCGGCTCGAAGCTGTACTCGTCGACGGGACGGCCCACTACCGCGTTGAACCCGACGTTGGGCACCTCCTGACCGTCAAAAAGCCATGTCTCGCTGCCATCCGGACGTTCGATCACCCGCGGAGCCAGCGTCGCGAACTTTGAGGGCATCCGCCCGACGAAGGCGTCCGGCGGCTCGACCACGTGGTCATCGACAGAGCAGATGACGAACTCGCGCCGGCGGCGTTCGGGCTCAGGCAGGAAGGTGACCTTGTGCTCGTCACTACGGCCGCCGACCGTGAAATTGATATTGCGCTGAAGCTCGTCGAGGTCCGCCACGGCGAACTCCTTTCGGATGCGGCACGTGAGCGCCGGAAGGCTGAGGAAAAGGCTGGGAGAGCTCTGGCGGGCTAGTCGAGCACCGCCGGCTCACGGGCGATGAGCTGGCGAACGGCGCCGGCCCAATACACCTGTGACGCCCGCTGGATCATGGTGTGGCGCATGGCTCCACGGGCCTCGGCCGGCACCACCTTGTGGGGTCCGCCGATCTTGAGCATGTCGACCATGAGACGGCACTGCCGGTCGAAACTGGCCGCCCGATAGGTCGCCTGAGCGAGGGTCTCGCCGGTCACGATGAGGCCGTGGTTGGCGAGAATGATGATCGACGCATCGCCGATCGCCTGGGCGAGCGCGGATCCCTTTGAAGGGTCACTGATCTCCCCGTCGTACTCATCGACGAAGGCCATATCGCCGTCGTACATGCAGGTTGTCTGATGAAGGATCTCGGGCAGCAGGCCGGCGGCAGCCAGCACGGTGACGTAGTAGGGGTGGTTGTGGACCACGACCCGCGCGTCAGCCCGATTGCGATGCAGCTCGGTGTGGATGTGGATCGCCGGCGTGACGTCCCACTGGCCTTCGATCACCTTGCCATCCGGGTCGACTCGGATGATGTCGGAGGCGGTGACCTCCTCCCACCACAGACCCCACGGGTTCACCAGCATCGAGCCATCAGCGCGATCGACCCACGAGAGGTGACCGCCGATGTTTTCGCTGAAACCGGTGCTGGCGAGATGGCGCACCGCGCACGCGTGAGCCTGCGGATTCGTCAGCTCGCGGCCGATCGACGGAGTCCGGCTGGCGATCCAGCCGGTGCCGTCGTCCTGAAGCGCCTCGGTGGGTCGAGCAGTGTCGATCGCAGTCATGGTCGGACTCCCGATCCGTTTGGGGTGGACATGGACGGGGTGGTCGGCGTGCTCTGGGTGGCTGGCACGGACAGCATTCGGCGCTGGAGCGGCACATCGACGATCGGATCCCCCGCGCGGTGCAGCGCGTAAGTCTGCGAGGTCGTCAGGTGGGCGAGCGCAGCCGCGACGGCGCCATCCCCGTCTCCTGCCCGGATGCATTCGATGACGCGCGCATGCTCCTCGAGCGCTTCGCGGCGGGTACGCAATTCGGGGAAGCCGTGGCCATGTGCCGCCTGCTCGGCCCAGGAACCCTCATGAGCGGTCCACAGCCGCTCCAGGGCACCGGCGCACAGGGTGAGCGACGCGTTGCCGCAGAGCGCGGCCAGCGCCTCATGGAATTCGCGGGAGAGCGCCACGACCCGCTCGTCGTCCGTGACCGCCTCCAGAGCCGCCGCGTGCAGCTCCTCGAGGCGCGGCACCACGGCTTCCAGCCGATCCGGGCGTAGGGCGCACAGCCGTACACACGCCGGCTCGATCGCCTGCAGGGCCAGCCCGACATCAGGCAGCTGCACGCCGTTGGTTTCGAGTACCAACGCCATCGTCACCGCGATGTTTTCAACCTTCGGCACGTGAACCACAGCGCCGCCGAAACGGCCCTGCTGGACCTCGATCAGCCCTTCGCTCTCCAGGACCCTGATGGCCTCACGCATGGTGGGCTTGCTGACGCCGAACTCAGCTCCCAGGTCCTCCTGCTTGGGCAGCACATCGCCATCGGTCAGCCGGCCACTGACGATCCGCTCGCGAAGCTTGGCGGCCACCAGTTCGGCAAGCCGAGGCTGGCGTACCTGATCCGCGGTCGCAGGCTGACTCATTAGCTCTAATACTTCTAGAAGTTTTAGCTCCGGTCAACCCCGGAACGCTTCAATGATCATGACTTTGGCCCCCTCAGGGTGCCCCAAAGCAAGATCATTGAAGCGTTGAGGAGGTCAGGTGGGGAGGGCTCCGGCTTCAGTGAGCAGGTGGCGTCCAGCTTCGGTGAAGGTGTTGTCGTCGACGAAGATGTGCTGGGTGCTGGCATGCGTGTCGCGCCACAGCCGCTGCATGACGCCCGGCCGGATTCCGTCGGCACCGGACCAGTGGTAGGCGAAGTCGACCACCGCCGAGCTGATGTGGCACGCGTGGGTGGTCGCCTGCCGCAGGGCGAGGCGGTCCCCCTCGGTGAGGGCTTCGCCGGCTGCCAGCCGTCCCTCGGCATGGGCAAAGACGTCGAAGACGAACGCGCGGGCCGCCTTGAGCATTGCAGTGTGGCGACCCAGTTCGAACTGGAAGCGCTCTACACCAGCCACCGGAGTGGCGTGACCCAGCCGCTGCTTACGCCCCGAAAGGGCGACCACCTCGTCGATGGCGCGGCGGCTGACCCCGAGCGCGAAACCGGCGTGGCCGATGGACGTCATGCCCAGCACCCCGAGCCCGTAGAGCGCCCCGCCGCGCAGCTGGTCGGGGTCGGTGATCGAGAAGGTGAACCCGGCGGGGACCACCCGCTCGGAGATGGCGTAATCGTAGGAACCGGTGCCCACGAGGCCCATCACGTCCCAGCCGCCGCGGAACTCGACCTCCGAACGGGGCACGAAGTAGGCCCGGATGACCGGCTTGCCGTCGATCATGCGCAGGCCGTCGCCGTCCATCTCGATGCTTCCGCCGCCGATCCAGTCGGCATGCCCGCTTCCGGAGCCGAACGAGTAATTCCCCGAGACCCGGTAGCCACCGTCAACAGCAGCCGACGGCGCTTTCGGGGAGAACTGGCCGGCAATGATCGCCGGTCGATCGCGAAACATCTCCGCCACCGCGTCCTCGCCGAGGTAGGCCGAGAAGGCTGACGACGACGCATTCGCCATGTGCGACCAGCCGATGGAAGCGTCCGCCGCGGTCAGTTCCTCGAACACGGTCAGTGCCGTGACGGCGCTGACCTCGCCACCGCCCAGCACCTCAGGAACCATCAGGTAGAACAGGCCGCTCTCGCGCAGCGCTTCGACGACGCTGGGAGGCATGGTGCCGAGCTGCTCGCACGCCTCGGCCTCGGCCTCGATGAGCGGCACCAGCTTGCGGGCCTGCTCGACGACCGCGGGGTCGGGGGTCGTGACGTCGCGGGACTCGTCTATAACGGTCATTCTTGGGACCCTCCGTGGTGCTCGAATCGTTCGGCGTGAGCCTGACCACACAGTAGATGCGAGAGACTGACGGGGTGTCAGCTTCCCCCTTGTCCCGCCCGGCCTTCCGCAGCTGCATCGCGATCCTGGCCCTGACGGCGGCCGCGGTGCTAACCGGATGCTCAGACACGGGCGCGCCCCCCAACACCGCCGGCAGCGCCACACCGGTGCCCGGGTCGGCCCCGACGCTGGGCGTCGCCAATCAGGGCAACCTCAGCCTCAGCGGGGTCAGCATCCTGCGTAAGGGAACGCAGCTGATCATCTCGGGGACCATCACCAACTCGGGGTCGACGGCGGACGAGCTGCAGCAGATCGGCAGCCAGGTCAGCCCGACCCTGACCCTCGACCCGCCGATCCAGGTGCCGGCCCACGGGAGCGTCAAAATTGGTGGATCCGGGACCAGCGCGGTCCTGGACCAGCAGGGCCGGCTCGAGCCCGGTGGCACGGTCGACCTGATGCTCGACTTCCGTGACGCCGGTCAGTTCCAGGTCTTCAGCGGCTTCCAGATTCCTCAATAGGGGTCAGCCCTCAATAAGCGTCGGCCCGCAATGGGCGTCAGGCCAGCACGAGCTGACCGTCTCCGAGCGGAGCCGAAGCCGAAAACGTCACGGGCATCCGCTCGATGCCACTGATGAAGTTGTTACGTCGGCGCGTCAACGGCTCATCCGACGCGAGTGCCAGGTCAGGGAGGCGATCCAGGACTCGATCGAGCAGCACCCGCAATTCGAGCCGGGCCAGGTTTGCCCCGAGGCAGAAATGGGCGCCGACCCCGAACGCGAGATGGTCATTGGGCACCCGGTCCGGATCGAAGACCGAGGCGTTCGGGAAGTGCGTCTCGTCGTAGTTTGCTGATTCGTACAGCAGCAGCGCCTGGTCGCCGGCCGAAAGCTTGGCGCCGCCGAACTCGTAGTCCTGGGTGAGCGTGCGGTTCATGTTCTTGATCGGCGAGACCCAGCGCAGCATCTCCTCCACGGTCTGCGTGATCCGGCTGCGGTCAGCGCGTACGGACTCCCAGTGCTCGGGGTGGCGCATCAGCTGCTCCAGGCCACCAGCGATCACGTGGCGGGTGGTCTCGTCGCCGCCGATGAGGATCAGCAGGGTCTCCCCCACCACGTCTTCCTCGGTCAGCCGTTCACCGTCGATCTCGGCGTTGAGAAGGATGCTGATCAGGTCGTCCGCCGGCTGGATGCGACGCTGCGCTATGACCTTGGTGGCGTACTCGTGATAGCTGATCGCCGCCCTCATCTGCTTGGCGATCAGGTCGTCATCGTCCACGCCCTGCGTGCCGAGCATGTCTTCGCTCCACTGCAGCACGTCGCGGCGGTCTTCCGGAAGCACCCCCAGCATGTCGCCGATGACGATCATCGGTAGCTGCGCCGCGACGTCACGAACGAGATCGGCGGAGCCCCGCTCGCAGATCGTGTCGATGATGTCGTCACAGATCTGGCGCAGCCGCGGCTCATGTTCGGCGATGCGGCGCGGAGTGAAGCCCTTGCTCACCAGACCGCGGCGCTTGATGTGCGCCGGATTGTCCATATCGATCATGTGGTTGATCTGACCGGTGAAGGGCCGGGAACCGCTGGCGCTGCTGAAGATCTTGGGGTGCGTGCTCGCGAAATCCACCAGGTCGTAGGTCGCGATTCCCCACAGGCCGCTCGCCGGATCGCGGTGAACCGGTGCGTCGCGGCGCAGGTGCTCGTACACCTCGTGCGGATTGTTGGCATAGAAGTCGCCGTCGGCGAAACGTGCCCTGCCGACGATCTCGTCGCTCAATTCACCCACAACTGACCCCACTTCTCTGTGATGACAGGTCTACGAGAACACTTCTTACGAGACCACGTAGTCCGACATGTCCGGACGGCGGGTCCAGGTCCAGTAGTCCACGAGCCGCCAGGGGCTCAGGGAATGGATCTTTCCCTCCGGGTTCTTGAAGTGCGAGTGCTTGATCGACGGCTGCGCCCAGACCAGCGTCATGAGCTCTTTCTGGGTGCGCTCGTAGTAGTCGTCGTAGAGCTCCTGGCGCGGCTCCATGGACTTGTGGTCACCGGCGATGAGCTCGTTGAGGCAGCCGGTGATGTAGCGCATCTGGCACTCGGAATGAAAGATCAGGCTGCCGCCATGCGCCAGGTTCGTGCCCGGTCCGTACATGCAGAACAGGTTCGGAAAGCCGGTCACCGTGATGCCCAGATACGCCCGCGGGCTCTCGCCCCAGATCTGACCCAGGTTCTGGCCGCGGCTGGTGATCTTCATCGGCCAGAGCGCCCGGTTCGTGTAGAAGCCGGTCGCGTAAACGATGATGTCCGCCTCGTAGCGCTCGCCCGTGACCGTGACGATCCCGCCCGAATCGATGTGGTCGATCTCATCGCGAACGAGCTCCACGTTGTCGCGCTTGAGCGCCTTCAGCCAGCTGCCGTTGTCCTGCAGGGTGCGCTTGCCCGTCGCCGGATAGTCCGGGATCACCTTGGCCAGCAACTCCGGATCGTCGCCGACCTGGCTCTCGATCCACTGCGTGAACATTTGACGGGTCATCTCGTTGCGCTCGCTGACCGCGACCTGCTGGTTCGGCCAATTCGGGTCGACCCTGGCACCTTCGAGGCCGCCATCGCCGCCTGAGGGCCAGAAGATCAGGAAACGGAACCACCGGCCGTAGTAAGGCAGGTGGTGCAGCGCCCACCGCACGCCCTCACCGACGCCAACGTGGTAATTGGGATTGGGAAACATCCACTGCGCGGTGCGCTGAAAGACGGTCAGTTGAGCGGTGTCTTCGGCGATCGTCGGCACGATCTGGAAGCCGCTCGCACCCGCGCCGATGAGAGCAACCTTCTTACCCTTGTAGTCGACGGAGTGGTCCCAGTTGGACGAGTGAAACTGAGGTCCTTCGAATTCGCTCATGCCTTTGATGTCAGGCGTATGCGCCCGGTTGAGCTGTCCCACCGCGGAGATGATCGCGCGGGCCGCCAGCAGCTCCTCGGCGCCGTCCTTGGCGCGGGTCAGCACCTGCCAGGTGGCTGATTCGTCATCCCACTCGGCGCCGATGACCTCGGTCTCAAAGCGGATGTGGGGCTCAATCCCCCGCTCCTGCATGACTTTCTTGAAGTATTCGGCGAGCTCCGGCTGCTGGGAGAAGTACTCGGTCCAGTGGTCGCTCGGTTCGAATGAGTAGCAGTAGAAGTGATTTCCGACGTCGACGCGGGCGCCTGGGTAACTGTTCTCATACCAGGTGCCGCCGGGGCCGGCGTTCTTTTCCACGATGGTGAAGGGGATGCCGGCCTCGGTGAGCCGGATGCCGGCCAGCAGCCCGGACTGACCGCAGCCGATGACGACGACGGGGAATTCGCTACGCGCCTGCTCGCTCGCGTCGATGTCGACCCGGCGGGCGTCCGTGTCGTCGAGCTCCATCTCCTCGAGCACCATCGGGACGTATTCCTCGGGCACATCCGCGCACGCCGCGTAGCTCATCATCTCGCGGATGAGCTCGGGCCCCGGCGGCGGCGGGAGGGTGCAGCCGCGGTCGCGGTAGTCACGAATGATGCCTAACGCGAGAGTGCGGACCTCTGCCTTGTCCTCCTCGCTCATGAAGCCCTGGTACTCGTTGAGGAAGAGCCCCTGCGGCTTCAGGCGCCCGCGGATCAGCTCCGGGTCTCCCGTGATGTGAACCAGCGACAGCATCAGAGTCGGGATGCTGACGTCTTCCAACATCGCCGCGATCGTGGCGTCGTCGTCTGTGATCGGTGCTCCGGCATGGAGACTGCGCATGGCCACCTGATTTCTCGCGGTCGTACTGCCACATCGTCGTCGGCAGTTACCCCAACAGTAGACATATCGCTACATGTGTCTACCGTGGCATCTTGTGGGCCAAGCGACGATTGCGTCAAGCGCGCGCGACCGGCTGCTGGATGCCACCGAGCGGTGCCTTCGCGAGACCGGGATACGGCGCACCACTGTCGGGCAGATCGCGGAGGATGCCGGCATCTCGCGGGCCTGGCTCTACCGGCTCTTCCCCGACAAGACGGCGCTGATCGGCGCCGCGCTCGTGAGGGGCGATGAGGAATTCTGGTCGCAGGCACGAGCCCACGTCGAAGCCGCGACGTGCCTGGCTGATCAGGTGGCCGCGGCAGTCAGCTTCAGTCGCTCGAAGCAGCCCGCCGCTCTGGTCCTGCAGCTCAAAGAGGCCGAGCCCGAGGCGTACGCGGGCGTTGTCGGCAGTGGCCTGCGCCAGGTCCTGCCGGGCATGGCGAGCTTCTGGCGGCCCTACCTCGAGCAGGCGAAGGCCCGCGGCGAGGTGCGGGCCGACCTCGATGTCCCGCGGGCGGCCGAATGGGTGCTGCGGATGGTCCTGTCGCTGGTGACGATCCCGGGCGAGGTGGTCGACTCCGAGAACTCGACCGAGGTAGCCGGGTTCCTCGCCGAATTCCTGGTCGCCGGTCTGCGCTGATCGCTGCGGAAACAGCCACGAAGTTCTGCAGATGATCTTCACGTGCGGCGCGTCGGGCGCGACACGCCGAACGCCAACGAAACTCCGTTGCTGTTTCCGCAGACCTCGACTAGCCGGCGGGCACGATCCGGATCGGTGAACCGTCGAGCCAGGCCGCGATGTCTTCGACCACGTCGCCGTAGAACGCCTGATAGGCCACCTTCGACACGTAGCCGATGTGGGGGGTCAGCAGGGTGTTGGGGGTCGACAGGTACGGGTGATCTGCCGGCAGCGGCTCGATGTCGAAGACGTCCAGCGCGGCCCCGGCGATGGTGCCCTTGTGCAATGCGTCCACCAGCGCGGCCTCGTCGACGATCGGGCCGCGGGAGGTGTTCACCAGGTAGCCGTTGGGTCCGAGTGCCTTCAGCTCAGCTGCTCCGACCAGGCCTTCGGTCCGATCGCTGAGCTTGAGCTGCACCGTGACGATGTCGCTGCGGGTGAAGAGCTCCTCCTTGCTGACGTACTCGGCACCTGCCTTTTCAGCAGTCTCCTTGGTCAGGTTCTGGCTCCAGGCGAGCACCTTCATGTCGAACGCGTGGGCGTAGTGCGCAATGCGGGGACCCATCCGGCCGAGCCCGAGAATTCCGAGCGTCGATCCCATCAGCTCCGGTCCGATCCCGAGCTGCCAGCGGCCCGCCCTGACGCCGGCGTCTTCCGCCGCGATACCCCTGGTGATGCCGAGTATCAGCGCCCAGGTGAGCTCCGGGGTGGCTGCCCCGGCTCCCCCGGTGCCCGAGACGGTGATGCCCGCTCGGTTAGCGGCGGCAACGTCGATCACCGCGTTGAAGGGACCGGTGGTGATCAGGAGCTTGAGCGCCGGTAGTCGCTTGAGCAGGCTCTCGGGGAACGCTGTGCGTTCGCGCATGGCGACGATGACCTCGAACGGCGACAGCCGCTCCGCCAGAGCGTCCTCGTCACGGAGGTGATTGTCGAAGACGGTGATCTCGACCCGGTCGCCGAGCGTCCAGTCAGCCGAGGTGAGCGCAACGTGCTGGTAGTCGTCGAGAATCGCGACGCGTGGTTTTGCCATGCGCTCAGGTCTACAGCCTTGACGCTAGGCGCTGCCACCCGAGGGCACGCTTGGTACGGCCTGGCGAAGCGGTCGAGGGAGATAGGCCGCTCCTGGGCCGGCGCCCGCGGCGATGTCACCCGGGTTGCTCAACCGGCACTTCTGCAGTGACAGGCAGCCGCAGCCGATGCAGGAGTCAAGGCCGTCACGCAGCCGCTGGAGCGCCTCGATCTGCTCATCCAGGCGCCCTCGCCAGGAGCGTGACATCTTCGTCCAATCAGCGCGGGTCGGGGTCCGGCTGGCAGGAAGCTGATCCAGGGCTGCCCGCACCTCCTCCAACCCGAGGCCGATATTGCGGGCGGCTCGGATGAAGGCGAGCCGGCGCAGCACCGAGCGCTCATAGCGGCGTTGCTGGCCGCCGGTACGCGTCGCGGCGACCAGACCCTCCCGCTCGTAGTAGCGCAACGCTGAGGCGGCAAAGCCGCTGCGCTCCACTACCTCGCCGATGGTCAACAAATCATGCGAATTCACGTCGCGCCCTTCACGGCTTGACTTAAAGCTGACTTCAACTACCACCATAGCTCCAGACGCCGAAACGCGGCGCATGGAAGGAACTGACATGAGCACCGCCATCATCACCGGAGCATCCCGGGGGTTCGGGCGCGCGCTGAGCGCCGGGCTGGCTTCACACGGGTGGACGGTCATCGCCGCCGGCAGGAATCGCGACCGGCTGGACGCGACTCGCGGGATCGATCCCTCCCACATCCTTACCGTGCGAGGCGACATCCGCGACCTTGACCACCAACGGGCACTCGTGGAGGCGGCCGCCCGCGATGGCGGGCTCGACCTGCTGGTGCACAACGCGAGCGCGCTCGGCCCGAGTCCGCTGCCGAAGCATCGACGAGCTGGCACCCGCAGAGCTCTCCAGGGTGCTTGCCGTCAACGTCATAGCCCCGCTCACGCTCACCCAGCTCGCCCTGCCATTGCTCGACGCGTCAGCGACACCGACCATCGTCGGCCTGAGCTCGGACGCCGCCGTCGAGGCCTACCCGGGATGGGGCGCCTACGGCTCGTCGAAAGCGGCCGTCGACCAGTTGCTCAGCGTGCTCGCCGTCGAGCGGCCGGCCTTGGCGGTCTATGGATTCGATCCTGGCGACATGCGCACCGATATGCATCAGCGCGCCTTCCCTGGTGAAGACATCTCCGACCGGCCGGAGCCGGCAACCGTCGTCCCTGCCCTGCTCGGACTGTTGGACGAGCGGCCGGCCAGCGGGCGCTACCGGGCAGCGGACCTGACCGCGGGGGCCCGGCAATGACCGCACCTGTGCCGCCGCGGCGGGTGCGTCCGGCACCTTTGACGCGGTTCGCCATGCCCCCCGGATCGGCCGCCACCACACCGCCGGAGGCCCGCGGACTGGCCCGCGACGAGGTGCGCCTGATGGTCGCGGAGCCCGATTCCATCGTCCACACCCGCTTCGATCGCCTCGCCGATCACCTGCAGCGCGGCGACCTGGTGGTGGTCAACACCTCGGCCACGATTCCCGCCGCTGTCACGGCTACCCGCCCGGCATTCGACGATGCGCCGATCGTCGTGCACTTCTCCGGACCAATGTCCCGGCAGACGGCCGGAACCGGGAGTCATTCACGGTGGATCGTCGAATTGCGCGACGAGGCGTTACGTCGGATCAGCGATGGGCGTCTCGGCGAGCAGATCGACCTACCGCAGGGCGTGACGCTGACCTTGACACGCGCCTGGCCCGATCCCTCGCGTCAGATTGGCAGCCGGCTCTGGCTCGCGGACGTCGCCGTCGAGACCGGGGTCGGTGATTTCCTGGCGCGGGAAGGCCGGCCCATCACCTACGACCACATCGAGGGTCACTGGCCGCTGACGGATTACCAGACGACCTTCGCTGAGGAGCCCGGGAGCGCGGAGATGGCCAGTGCCGCCCGGCCGTTCTCTGAACGGGTGCTGGCCGAGCTGCGCCTGGCAGGCATTGCGATTGCGGCAGTGACGCTGCATACGGGCGTCTCCTCGCTCGAGGCCGACGAGACCCCGCTCCCCGAGCGCTTTGCCGTCAGCGCCGACACCGCCCGGACGGTCAACGCGACCCGCGAACGCGGCGGGCGGATCGTGGCAGCCGGCACCACCGTGACGCGAGCGCTCGAGAGCGCCACCACTGCCGATGGCGTCGTCCGGAAGAAGGCGGGAGTGACCGATCTCGTCATCGGACCCGGGCACCGGCCACGCGTGGTCAATGGCCTCATCACGGGATGGCACCAGCCGGAGGCGTCACACCTGCTGATGCTGGAGGCCATCGCGGGCCCGGCGCTCGTGGCACAGGCGTACGACGCCGCCACCGACCCGGCGAACGGCCGCTACCTGTGGCACGAATTCGGCGACTCGTGCCTCTTCCTCCCCCTCAAAACGGGCGGGAGGCGGAAGACCTGATCAGCTCGACGCCACCTGCGTGAAGTGTTCGACAACCGGCGCCGGATCATAGAAATGATGGAGCAGGCGGCGCCACTCGAGGTATGACGGGGATTCGCGGAAGCCGACCATGTGGTCTTCGATCCGTTGCCACTGGACGAGCAGCAGGTAGGTGTTGGGACGTTCAACACAACGCGACAGCGTCAGCGCCAGGCATCCCGGAGACCCGAGGATGACCTTCTTGGCCCCCGTGAAGGCTTCCTCGAATGCGTCCTCCTGACCCGGGATGACCGGCAGCAGAACGTGTTCCGTGATCATGGGTGGGGACGATAGCGGGCCGCTCCCCCAGGGGGATCAGCCGGGCAGGCCCGCCATGACGGGACGACCGGGCGCCGTCAACAGCCCGGTGGGAACGTGCAGATGCGGCTTTTCGCCGCGTCCGGCCCGCCGGGTGCGCAGGCCTTCTTTGCTGGCGATTCGAAGCGACCACAAGACCGTGATCGCAACGGCGCTCCAGGTGACGACCATCGCCGCGATCGGCTTGACCGCCACGAACACCGCGACGGACTGCGTCATCAGCAGCCAGCCGGTGATCCCCGCATTAAGCAGGTTGACCGCGGCCCACATCACGGTGAGCCGGCGAAAAAGCTGCCTGACCCTGCGGCGAGCCACGATGTCTGAGGTGAGCGGGCAGAAGTCCTTCGCCAGCCGATCCACCATCGGGTTGTTCGTGAAAGAGGAGGCGAAGAAGGTGAGCCCGACCGCCGTGGTGGCCGCGATGGGCTGAAGGAAGTAGATGAAGGCACTGCCACTGGCGACGACGACGGCCGTGCGGACCGTAAGTCCGAGGCAGGTCAGCAGGAGCAGGCCGGGCACCCGGCTCTTGATCAGCAGGCGGCGGCCAAGCATCGTGTACGCCCAGCCGAGAGCCGCCAGCGAGGCCGGGATGAGCCCCCAGAAGTGCAAGGCGACCGAGAAGATGACTGTCGGCACCAAGGTGCACTCGACGAGGTTGGGCACGGCATGGCGGGCGATGGCTCGCAGCCGGGGCAGCTCGACCGACAGGTCTGCCTCCTGGGCTCCGCCAGGTTGCGATAGCGCCTCGATCGGGAGCTCGGGGGAAGCCTCAACCGATGCGAGCAGCGTCATGTCTTTCGTATCGGCAAGTGATGCGTTCAGCACAACACCGCGGCAGTGTCCAAATTCGCGACGGTCATCGGCCCGCAGGGGCCGCTTTGCCGGAGGAGCAGATGCAGCTGCGCGTCAACTGACGAGAGGTCGTCGCCTCGCAAAAACGCGCGGACACGGGGTCGTGCCCGGCGAGCACGTGGCCACAAGCGCACAGCTCATCGACCGCCTGCGACTGAGCAGGAAGGGACGTTGCTGTGGACTCGGCAGGGCGCGGTTGGGCGGACGGGTGAATCCCAGCAGAGGACATGAAAACTCGCCAACGTGAGGCAGATCAGAAGCGGCGAGGGGGCACGAGGTCCGGACAGACCCAGGCGCGCTAAGACGCCTCCAGATTGCCACAAAACAGGCCGAAAAGATAGGTCGCGAGAGCTGTGGAACGGCTCTGAAGAACGCTCAGGAGGGCCTAGGAAGGCCTGGACTGCGGCACGATCGTGGTCGGGTCAACGCCCCCGCGCACGACCGAAAGTGCCACGTCCGCCAGCTTGAGGTTGTTGTCGCGGGCGTATTTGCGTAGCGCGGTGAACGCCGCGTCCATGTCGACATCGTTGCGCTCGGCCAGCACCCCCTTGGCCTGCTCGACGAGAACCCTGCTGTTGAGCGCGAACTGAAGCTGTTCTGCCAGCCGTGAGCTGCGGTGGGACGAGCGCTGCTGAAGGATTCCGATCGTCGCCACATCTGCGAGCGCCTGGGCGAGCCGTTGGTCGTCCCCGGCCATCTGGCCGACGCCGGACTGGAACATGTTGAGCCCACCGATGGTCTGATCCCGCAGCCGAAGCGGGACCGCCACGACGGAGCGGAAGCCGGCCGCGAGGGCCACCTCCACGAAGGTGGGCCACCGGGCACGGTCGGCGGCCAGGTCTTCACTGACCACGGATGCGCCGGTCCGAACGCAGTCCAGGCAAGGACCTTCGTCGGACTGCAGCTGACATACCTCGAGAAGGCGCGTCTCCTCGCTCGAGGAGGCGACGACGGCGAGGTTGTCCTTCTGGTCCTTGAGCAAAAGCCCGACCGCCGTGACATCCAGCAGGTCGACGCACGCTGCGACGAGACTGTCGAGGAGGTCGACCACGTCGTAATCGTCAACGAGCGTGTCAGCAAGCATCACGAACGTCTCGGCGAGCGCCTGCTCCCGGGTTCGGCTCGGTGCGAGTCGGCCCGGGGTGCCCTGCGGGTCGCTCATGAATCCTCCTTGGTGAAGCGTAAGCGCCGTTGGACGACATCGGTAGCCACGGAGGCCAGTGGCCTGCCCAGAGAGAAAGCTCGTGCGCGCAGCATCAAGAAGGCCTCCTCAGTGGTGACCTCCAGCTGCACCTGCACCATGCCGGTCGCCTGATGGACCTGAAGCTGATACGTGCTGCCGACACCCGGATCGTCCGTGAAGGCGTCTTCATCGCTGACATCGAGATGCAGCAGCGCCAGCGCCGCCGCGTCTGCTGCCATGAGCAGTGCCCGCAACTGGTAGCTGTCGAGCTCTCCCGGCTGATCGCAGTAGACGTCGAGCGCACCCACCGTGATGGCGCCGATGCGCAACGGAAACGCAAAGACTCCCCTGACACCGGCCGCGCGGGCGCCTTCCATGAAGGCGGGCCAGCGCTCAGCATCGAAATCTGACCCTTCGCTCAGGTCAGCGATGAGGACTGGCATTCCCGTCCTCACCGCGTCGATGCACGGACCCTCACCCAGGGTGAATTGCAGCTCTTCGATACGGGCCGAGACCTCGTCGGTCGTGCAGACCGACCCCCGGTTGCCGCTTTCGGTGACCACGCCGATCCCGGCACCGGTCATGCCCAGAATCGATACGCACAAGTGACAGATCCGCTGGGGCTGCTGCGCCCTTTCGGTGGCCGCCTGAGCAAGCAGCCGGGACCAACGATCGCCGTCGTTCGCATCATCCACGTGGACCACGAGGACCACGGGAACAAGGCGAACGCTTCAAACGGTCACCTCGGCGCTGTCGATTGTGTCCCCAGCATGCGCTACGAAGGCCAGTAGAACGAATCACGTCACGGGTGGCGCGTCAGTCTCGCCTTCGCCCGGCGATGCGTGCGGCGTCGGGCCAGGAGACGTTGCTGGCCCATCCGAGTCGCTCCCAGAGGCGGATGAACCCCGCGGCGATGTCGACCTGCCCGGGGTCCACCCCGTGCCGCGCGCTCGTGGGATCGGCGTGATGCAGGTTGTGCCAGCTGTCTCCGAACGAGACGATTGCCAGCGGCCACAGGTTCGTGGCGCGATCGTCTCTGCGCGTCTTGAACGGTCGGCTCCCGGTCAGATGACAGAGCGAATTGACGCTCCAGGTGACGTGGTGCAGCAGGAAGATGCGCACCAGGCCGCCCCACACCAGTCCGGTCAGCGCTCCGTGCAGGGTGCCGGTGAGCAGCCAGCCCGCCAGCATCGGAAGCGCGAGGGATACGACGCAGAACAGCGGAAAGGCGCGGTCGATACGCCGCATGATCGGATCGTTTTCGAGGTCGGGTGCGTACTGGGCCACCGATGTCGTATCGGTGCCGAAAAGCCAGCCCAGGTGGGCGTGGCCAACACCGCGCAGCTGGCCCCACAGGCCGCCTCCGTAGCGGTGCGGCGAGTGAGGATCGCCCGAACGGTCGGAGAAGGCGTGGTGGCGACGGTGGGTGGCCACCCAACTGATCACGCCCCCTTCGAAGGCCAGACTTCCGGCAACGGCCAAGGAGATTCGAAGCCCCCGATTGGCGGTGAAGCTGCGGTGGGTGAACAGCCGGTGAAAGCCCGCTGTCACGCCGAGCCCGGTGATCACGTATCCGATGGTGAGCAGCGACAGATTGACCAGCGTCACGCTGCTGCCAAGAAGTGACGCCGCGACGACGACCACGCCGACCAATGGCAGCCCCACGATCAGCAGCGTGACCGCCAGTTGGGCGCGTTGGCTGCCGGAGCGGCGAGGCTGCGGGCCGTACCAGGTGGGAATCGGGGGTCTTGGCGGCGTGACCTCAGCCGACTCGGCTGTGACTGCCGCGGGCCGGACCGGCGCTAGGGCAGCGGGCATGAGGAAATCGCGTGGGGCATCAGGCGTGTCCACTCCGGTGAGAAAGGATCCAATGCCGGGGATGCGAGGGGCTGGACACGCCTGGCGCTGAGCTGACGACTTATTTATACGTCGAAAAACGGGCCATCAAACTGGGAATTTGCGCAGATTCTGCTGTGCTTTGAAGGTCATTTCTATTTAGTTGTTATTACCGAACGAATAAGTGCCAGCCCACCCACCACCAAATGAGAACGAGCGCGAGGCGGCCGATCCTG
This sequence comes from uncultured Actinomycetota bacterium, assembly GCA_963737695.1. GTDB lineage: Bacteria > Actinomycetota > Actinomycetes > Frankiales > Frankiaceae > DATAZK01. The sequence continues at coordinate 226,695 of CAVTTQ010000004.1, read as the reverse complement.
GTCGATCTGATCGAGGCAAAAAGGCGACCTCCGGTGGGGATACGCGCCGCTGGACGGTGAGACGCGAAGATCAGAGCGACGAGCGCCGCCAGCAAGACGCAGTAGCCCGTGATGCCGACCGCATAGCTGCTCACTTCCGCCTTCCAAGATCTCGAACGAGCAGCCATCCGACGGCGAGCCAGGCGAGGTAGCCGAGGAAGCGGCTCGGATGCGTACTGAGCAACGAGTTGGTCAGCGAGCTGATGGTCGGGTGGGCGTGCCGGGGCTGCGAGAACAGCTCCGCCAACTCCCATCCGACGGTCACTATCAGGACCCCCAGCCACGGCAGGACTCCCCAACGGCGGAAGGGCGTCACGCCGCCGTCTTCCACTGGACGGACAAAGCTTGCCGAGGGTCGCAGTGTGAGCACCAAAACCGCGAGCCCCGGTAGAAATGTCAGGACTTCAGCGGGCCTGGTGAAGGTGCGCACACCGCTGGCGAACCACGCCCACAGCAGGGCACCGATCCCCGCTGTGACGAGTAGCGCGCGGCGGCGGTGGTTCACCCTGGCCCGCCTCCCCGCAAGCATTTTGCGGTCATGTCGAGATACTTCAGGACACACCGTAGTTCGCCCAGTAGCGCCGCATCTGGACCGGAGGCGTACCGTCGTGATAGAAGGCTGCCTCCCAGCTCCGGACCTCGTCTCCGAGTCGGCCTTGCCAGCAGACGGGGATCTGGATGTCGAACAGCCAAGAATCAGTCAACAACCAAGAGTCAGACTGTCGCCTCTTCCCACCCTTTGGGGTGGTCGCCGAGCGCGACACTCATCACGGGCGGCTGTTGACGCCACGAAGTCTCGCACTTGCGGCAGCCTGCCTGCTCTTTCGGCAGGACGATTGGTGTCCGACGAGCAACGCCGGCCGGACCCTTGGCCGGCTGAGCCTGCTCGGCTCGCTGTGCCTGGCGGCCGGCGGCAATTTCAACGAAGACGGCGATCCGGTCCCGCCCGAGGAAGAGGCGGCCGCTGATGTGCTCGCCTGCACATGCAACCTGCTGGCCTCCCATCTGTCGGCCGGCCCCGGCACGGACACGGTCTCCTCGGCGCGACGCCTGGAAGAAATGAAGCCACTCAGCACGGCCGAAAAGATCGACATTCAACTGCTGCTGGCGACGGTGCACGGGGTTCACCCACCGGTCTGACTCGGCCTGTTGTTCGACACTGTGACTCCCGACCCGTCTCAGGAGACCTGGGCGCCGATGAGATGTCCGACACCGTAGGTGACCGCCGTCGCGAGGGCACCGAGGGCCAGCTGGCGAAATCCGCTGAACCATGGGCTGCGACCGGTGAACCGCGCCGTGAATGCACCAGCGACAAAAAGTGAAATCCCGGAAACAATGAGCGCCGGATAGAGACTCTTTGCACCGAAAAGGTAAGTCAGCAGCGGAAGAATCGCTCCGATCGCGAAAAAAGCAAAGCTGCTGAACGCCGCCGCCCAAGGGCTGGGCAATCTGCTCGGATTGACTCCCAGCTCTTGCTGCGAATGCACCTCGAGCGCCTGCTCCGGGTCAACGGACAGCTGCCGAGCGACCCGCAGCGACGTCTCGGGATCAACGCCTCGCTGCACATAGCTGGCGGCGAGCTCGGCCACCTCAGCCTCCGGATGCCGACGAAGCTCCAGGGCCTCGACCGCCACCTCGCTGTGGATCGATTCGTTCTGACTCTGCACGCTGGTGTATTCGCCGGTGGCCATGCTGAACGCGCCGGCGACCAAACCGGCCATTCCGGTCAGGACGATCGTGTGCGTCGATGACCCGCTGCCGCTGATCCCAGCGATGAGGCTGACGTTGGTGACCAATCCGTCCATCGCGCCGAACACGGCCGGCCGGAGCCATCCCCCGGAGACGTCGCGATGGCGGTGACCACCGTGATGCACGACCGGCTCCGGGGCAGCTCCCACAGATCTTGCAACCATGTGCGCTCCGCTGCTCAAAGGGTGCTCTCAGTATGCTGGCCCGGTCGGTACTCCCCCGACAGCTGGAGGTGCAGGATGATCGTGGAATCTGCTCCCGCAGACGACTTCAGCTCGGCAGGACTGTCCTGCCCCTATTGCACAGAGGCCATACCGCCGGAGCAGTTCGTCACCTGGCCGCTGCAGCCCAGGCTGGCTTCGGGTGAATGCGGTGGTTGCGCCCGCAGCGTCACCGTGCCGATCCAGTGGGTCCCGCCCTCCGACGGGCCGCGCCCCCAGCAACTCGCGACTCCCGCGTGAGCCATTCGTTGCATCTTCATGCGTCCGGCGCCGACATCCACCTGCGGATGCCAGAGGTCACCCGCCCGGAGGAATTACTGGCGATCTGCGCCGAAGCGATGCGCGGCCACCGGGTCGTGGAATTTCCCGACACGCTGGCGCCGGGCGCCGTCCAGCGCTCGACCGTCATCATCAACTTCGATCACGTGAGTGCCGCCTGGATCGTCAGCGACTCCTGACGAGCCGGGCTGTCAGCTGATCTGACCGAGCTCGCGCAACCAGCTCACGGTCTCCGCCATCGCTGCCTCCAGCGACACAGGTGCGTAGCCGAGCTGTGACCGCGTGTAGGAATTGTCGAACCACGGCACCGGCCACCGTCGTTGCGCCAGCGAGACGAGCGTGGTGCCGTAGCGCCCCACCGCCGCCGGATCGTCGGGGTCGATCGCCACCTCGCCGACCCGGTTGGCGACGCCCGCCTGCTCGCAGGCGACGTTGAGGAAGGTGGCGGTCGACTGGGCATCCTCGGCGCCGAACGCGAGATAGGCGTCGCCCGTCTTACCCAGGTCGATCGAGGAGACCACGACTGCCGCCACATCGTCGGCGCGCACCCACGGGACGGGATACGTCACATAGTCGGTCAAACGACCGCGTATCGCGGCGCGAACCAGCCGGTTGAAGCTGGTGGCCCCAAGTGCTCGCTCCGGGGTCGGCGAGGGCCCAAACGTGCCGCCAGGGATGACGAAGACGATGTCGCCGCCTTCGTCGGCATTGCGGCGCCGGCCTTCCCGAAAGGCTGCCGCCTTCGACACCGAGTAGGGATCGTCGTTGATGGTGTCGGCTAATTCTGGCTGCTCATCGAGCGGCTTCTCGTGGCGCAGAAACGTTGTCGTCGCCAGTTCGATGACGCGCCTGCCGTCAGCCGCCGCGTCATAACAATTCACCGACCCGCCGTAGTTGGTCGCCTCCGAGGCCTTCATGTCCTGCAGCGCTCCGCCCAGCAGCGCCGCGGAGTTGACGATCGCACCTGCACCCTCGGCGACCCGTCTGACGTCATCAAGGCTGGTGATGTCGCCTTCGACCAGTTCGACGCCGAGCGCGGCCAGTGGACCCACCTCGCTGCCGGGTCGCACCAGCGCCCGCACCCGCACCCCCCGCTCGCGAAGTTGGCGGCAAACGTTAGCGCCGATCAACCCGGTCGCGCCTGTGATCGCGACCGTGTCGACATCGGTCACGAAGCACCAGCCGAGGATCGGAGAAATGAACCGATGAGCAACGAAATCAGCCCTTCTGCTCGCGGGTCGCGCGCGCTGCGGCCTTGTGCGCGGCGGCATCAACGTCTGCCCGCAGCTGGCCGGACAGTGCGGCGATCGCATCCATCACCCGGTCAGTGAACTCCCGCGCCTGCCGCTTCTCGACATCGGGTTCGGCGGCGGCAGCGGGCGGCTTCAGCGGCGCCCCGATGCGCACCTCGACTCGAGCCAGCCGAGGCCAAACGGCGCCGATCGGCTGGACGCGGTCAGTGCCGACCATGGCCACCGGAACCACCGGCACACGCGCCCGCATCGCTACTCGGGCCACGCCCGTCTTTCCGCGGTAGAGCCGGCCATCGGGGCTGCGGGTGCCCTCCGGATAGACGGCCAGCAGCATCCCCTCACGCACGACCCTGGTGCCGGTCGCCAGCCCAGCCGCCGCGGCATCGCCATGGCTTCTATCCAGCGGGATCAGGCCGGTCCCCCGTACGAAAGCCGCCTTCGCCCGGCCCTTGAGACCACGGCCGGTGAAGTACTCCATCTTGGCCAGGAACGTGACGCGTCGCCGCGTCATCACGGGAAGGAAGAGCGAGTCGCACATGGAGAGATGGTTACTGGCCAACAGCGCCCCGCCGGACGCCGGGATGTACTGCGCGCCGACCACCACCGGGCGGAAAAAGATCCGGAACAAGGGGCGCAGCGTGAACTTGACGAACCAGTAGAACACCGAGACCTCCCGCCCAGGACGGCGACCGCAGCCGACCTTTCTCCAGGGACGGTAGCCGTGATCGCGACGGACCTGGCGGCGGTTCACGCACCCGGAACGATCTAGTGTGCCGTCATGCGCGTAGTCATTCTCGGAGCCGGTTTCGGTGGGCTTGAGCTTGCGACCCTTTTGTCCGACGAGTTCGGCGCCGCCGCCGACATCGTGCTGATCGACAAGGGGCAAGGTTTCATCTTCGGATTCTCGAAGTTGGACGTCATGTTCGGGCGGGCCGCCCCTGTCGCACGTGCTGCATCCGTACGCAGACCTGGTCAAGCCCGGCGTGCGATTCGTGAACTCGACGATCCTTTCTTTGGACCCGGTCGCGAAGCGGGTCGTCACCGAAGAAGAGACCTTCGAGGCCGACATCCTCGTGGTCGCGCTCGGCGCCGACCTCGACCCGGCAGCCACGCCCGGCCTGCTCGAGGGCGGCAACGAGTTCTACTCGGTGGCCGGCGCCGTGTCCGCCGGCGAGGCTCTCGCCCGCTTCAGCGGCGGTCGCGTCGTGGTCGGCGTGACCTCCACCCCGTTCAAATGCCCGCCGGCGCCGAGCGAGACCGCTCTCTTGGTGCACGACTTCCTGCAGGAGCGCGGCCTGCGCGCCGCCTCCACGGTGTCGCTCGTGATGCCGCTGCCGGTACCGGTGCCCCCCTCTCCCGATGCGTCCAACGCCATCCTGGCCGCCTTCGCCGAGCGCGACATCGGCTGGCATCCCGGACGCCTGGTCAGCGGGCTGGACCCGGAGCGAAAGGTGGCCCTACTCAGCGACGGCAGCGAAATGGGCTACGACCTTTTCCTGGGTGTGCCGGTTCACCGGGCCCCCCACGTCGTCGTGGACTCGGGCCTGACCGAAGGTGGCTGGATACCGGTGAGCCCGCACACGTTGGAGACGCGCTTTCCCGACGTCTTTGCCGTCGGCGATGTCACCAGCGTCGGCACGCCCAAGGCCGGCGTCTTCGCCGAAGGACAAGCCACCGTCGCAGCCGCTCAGATCAGCGCCCGGATCCGGCAGACCACCACGCCGGTCGAGTACGACGGGCACGGCGTCTGCTACATGGAGTTGGGGCACAACACGATCGCGAAGGTCGACGTCACCTTCCGCAGCGGTGCGGCTCCCGTTGGGGCGCTGGAGGGACCGTCCACCGAACTGATGGCCGACAAGGTGGCGTTCGGATCCACCCGCGTCGACCGGTGGTTTGGACGCACCTGGAGCCTGTGAGGCGGGGCGCGCCGCTCACGTTCTAGGCGAGGCTCAGGGCCGTCCTGGCGGTGGCGTCACTCACATCCGGAACCGGTATTCCGGTTCCGGGTTACCGTTGCGGAATGTCCGCCTCGGCAGTGGCCGTCAGGCCCGCCCGCCAAAACACCTCCATCACCTTTGCCGTCATCGCTACCGGCGTCGTCGCCTATGCGGTGATGCAGTCGCTCGTGACCCCCGTGCTGCCGACCCTGCAGCACGCGTTGCGTACCAACGCAGAACACGGTGACCTGGGTGCTCACGGCGAACCTGCTGTCAGCCTCCATCTTCACGCCGATCTTTGGACGCGTCGGCGACAAGGTCGGCAAGAAGAAGATGTTCGTCTGGGCGCTGGTCGCGTTGACGGTCGGTTCGCTCATCGGGGGTCTCGCCACGTCGATCAACCTGCTCATCTTCGCCCGGGTGATCCAGGGCGTCGGCGGCGGAGTGCTCCCGCTCGCGTTCGGCATCATCAGAGACGAATTCCCGGCCGAGAAGGTGGGCGGCGCGGTGGGTTTCGTGGCGGCCCTGGTCGCGGTGGGAGGCGGACTCGGAATCATCCTGGCCGGGCCGATCGTCGACGCGCTGGGCTTTCACTACCTTTTCTGGATCCCGATGGTCATCGTGGCAATCGCGGCCGTCATCGCGCACTTCGTGATTCCCGCGTCCCGGGTGCATCTGGACGGGCCCATCAGCTTCCTGGGTGCCGCGCTGCTATCGGGCTGGCTGGTCGCGCTGCTGGTCGGAGTAAGTCAGGGCTCGGCGTGGGGTTGGACCTCGCCGCGCATCCTGGGCCTCTTCGCGCTGGCGATCATCATCGGCGTCATCTGGTACTTCGTCGAACTCCACTCGCCATCACCGCTGATCGACATGCACATGATGAAGCTCCCGGCGGTGTGGACGACCAACCTGGTGGCGTTCCTCTTCGGAGTCGGGATGTACGCCGCGTTCGCCTTCATTCCCGGATTCGTCCAAGCGCCCCCTTCCGGCGGTTACGGCTTTTCCGCCAGCGTGACGCAATCCGGCCTTTTCCTGCTGCCGCTGACCGTTTTCATGTTCATCTTCGGACTCGTGAGCGGACGGCTGTCGGCGCGATTCGGTGCCAAGCTCGTGCTTCTGGCGGGAGCCGCGATCAGCGCGGTCGCCTATCTGATGCTGGCCTTTGCCCACCAGCAGAAGTGGGAGGTCTACCTGGCTTCGGCAATCATTGGCGTCGCGCTGGGTCTCGGGTTCTCCGCCTTGTCCAACCTGATCGTCGTCGCGGTGCCCAGCCAGCAGACCGGCGTCGCCACCGGCATGAACGCCAACATTCGGACCATCGGTGGCTCGATCGGTGCCGCCGTGACGGCGTCGATCGTCACCTCAGGAGTCGTGGCGGGTGGCTTCCCTCCCGAGTCCGGCTACACGCGGGCCTTTGCCGTACTGGGGGCCGTGGCCATCGTTGCGACGTTCTCCGTGCTGCTCATCCCGACCAGCCGGCGCGTGACGGAGCAGGTCGATCAGGCGCATGCCGAGCTGGCCCTGGTCGCAGCCGGCACTCTGGCCGGAAGCGAGTCGGAATGACGTCCAGTCGCGGTTCGACGATCCACCCCACTCGCCCGCTGCGGCAGGATGCGCTGCGCAATCGCAAGCTGCTGATCGATGCGGCCCGCCGGGTGTTCGGCGACGATGGGCTCGACTCGGGCGTGGAGACCGTCGCGCGGAAGGCCGGAGTGGGCACCGGCACGCTCTACCGCCATTTCCCGAGCAAGGAAGACCTCATCGCGGCGTTGATCGATGACCTCTCACAAGAGGTCCTGGAAAGCGCACGCACCTTTCTGGCGCGCCAAGACGGCACCGGACTCTGGGATTTCCTGGAGGCGACCGGCGTGATCCAGTCGCGAAATCAGGGGCTGCTGTGCCGACTCTGGGTGGAAGGGCCCCGCCCCGCGCAGCAGGCCGCCATTCGCGAGACCATCAGCCAGCTGGTCGAGGACGCCCACCGCCACTCGACGCTCCCGGCGCGCATCCAACAGCCCGACATCATCCTCATTCTCCACGGCATGCGCGGCGTGATCGAGGCCAATGCGGGTGGTCCCTCCGACGCCTGGATCCGCTACCTCGAACTGGTCACCGAGGGCCTGCGAACCTGAGTCACCCAGGCTGGTCCGGCGAGAGTTCGGGCCAGAGCTCGAGCGCGGTACCCCCCAAAAAGGCGGCCTGTTCGCCGGCCGTCAGCCGCGCACAGGCCCGCCTGCCGAAGGCGAGGATCTCGGGGTAGCTCTCACTGTGGTGCTGCGGGTAGTCGCTGCCCCACATCAGCCGCCTGGCGCCGAAGACGCCGCACAGCCACTCGAGCACGTCGCGGAGCGTCCAGCCCGGCGTCCGCCGCACCGTCGAAAAGAGTGGTCGTCACCTTGAGCCGCACATTCTCGCGATCGGCAAGCGCCTCGAGGGCGTGCGCGCCGGCCGAGTGCAGACCTGCGCTCAGATCGACGAAGCCGCAGTGGTCCAGCGCGATCGGGACATCGGCGACGCGGTCGAGCAGCTTGGCGACCACCGGAAGATCCGGTGACAGCACGCAGGCGCTGACCCGAATCCCGGCGTCGGCAGCGCGTTGCACCAGCGCGACGGTGTCGGCGGTCTCGAGCCACCCGGGGTCGGCTGCGGGGATGTTGAACAGCCGCAGGCCCATGACGCCCCGGTCGTGCGTCCAGTAGCGCAGGCTCTCCCGTCGATCCGGCGCCGCCATGTCGATCACCGCGGCATTGACCAGCCGGCCCGGCTGCGCCTGCCGGGCATCGGCGACGTAGGAGTTGTCGTATCCATATCCGCCGCGGGCCTGGACCAAGACGGCGCCGTGAACTCCCGCGAGATCCATCTCAGCAAGTAGTTGTTCGACGGTGACCGGGCTTTCGCGCACCCAGTCGTTGGCGATGCCGGCACCGGTGTCGAGTGGGTAGCGGCTGGTGTCGGCGGCGATGACATGTGTATGGGTGTCGATGATCACCGGTGCGGTATCCGCCATGGGGTGCCCGTCCTTGGAAAAGTGAGTCTGCGAGGCTGTCGCCATGTCCCTGGAGGCACTTCGCGACACCTCGGTGGAACCGTACGAGAACGGCCGATCGTGGGGCCGGGCGGGACCGTATGAATGGGTCAGTGCAATCGCCGACTTCGCGGTCGATCCCGCCAACGGGGCAAATGCGGGAGTCACCGACCTTGCCCTGGCCGCCCTCGACGGGAGCGACGACGACGGCCTGGTGCGCTTTGACGCCGACCTGCGCCTGCTTCGCCCCATCGGCGGCGGGAACGGCAAGCTGCTCTTCGTCGTGCCTAACCGCGGCATCCTCGGGGGTGTCCCGTTCAGTGCTGATGCACCGTTTCAGTTCGGCCCCGCTGAGCAGCTTCATCCCGGCGACGGCTTCCTGCTCGAACGCGGCTGGACCATCGCGTGGTGCGGCTGGCAGTGGGACGTGCTGCGCTCCCCCGGACTGGCCGGGCTGACCGCACCGGAGGTCACCACGTCACCGGGGTGGATGCGTATCGAATTCCGGTTGGACGCCGAGCAGCCGACCCACAGCCTGTCGGACTCCTCGATCATGTTCACCTTCGCCGACTACCCGACGGCGGATGTCGACGACGCGCAAGCAGTGCTCTACCAGCGGCTCGCCCCGGACGCCGAGCCGGTGGCTCTGCCGCGCAGCAGCTGGAGTTTCAGCGACACGACCACCGTCGAACTCGACGGCGGTTTCCAGCCCTTTCACTGGTACACGCTGGTGTATCGCAGCGCCCGCTGTCCGGTCACCGGAGCCGGCTTGCTCGCCGTCCGCGACACGGTGTCCTTTCTGCGCAACGAGCACGCCCTTGGATACGCGTTCGGGTTCGGGATTTCACAGTCGGGACGCTTCCTGCGCCAGTTCCTCTACGAGGGCCGCAACCTGGACGAGGCCGGCGGGGTCGTCTTCGACGGAGTCTTCGCTCATATCGCCAGCAGCCGCCGCGGCGAGTTCAACCATCGCTATGCCCAGCCCGGCATCACGCACGTGATCGGCTTCTCGAACCTGCCGCCCTATGACACTGCAGGGTTGCTGGCGCCACAGCGCGCCGTCGGAGGGGTCCCGAAGCTGCTGCTGACCAACAGCTCCTGGGAGTACTGGCGAGGCGATGGTGCGCTGGTGCACGCCGACCCTGAGACCGGGCAGGATCTGCCCGACGACCCGGACGCTCGGGTCTACTTGCTCGCGGGCACCGACCACATCGGGTCGATGCCGTTCAAGGACCGGATGCCGGTGGCCAACCCGGTGCACACCCACGACGTCTCTCCCGTGCTGCGCGCGCTGTTTGTGGCGCTGGAGGAATGGGTCTGCGAGGGTGTGACGCCGCCTGACAGCGCCGTTCCCCGGTGGAGCGAAGGCACCGCCGCGACGCGCCCCGAGGTGCTGGGCCAGTTCGCCAAGATGCCCCAGGTGCACCGGCCGGATCCAGCCCTGCTCAACGTCACGCGCGACGTCGACCTGGGACCGGCGGCCGACGTCGGTGTCGGACGATGGCCTTTGCGCTTGGGCGCGCAAAAGGCTGCGGTGGTCTCGGCCGTGGACGCCGATGGGAATGAACGCGCCGGCGTTGCCCTGCCGGCAGTTGCCGTACCGGTCGCGGCCTACACCGGCTGGAATCCGCGACGCCCGCTGCCCGATCTGCCCGATGTGCTCTACGAATTCGTCGGCGGCAAGCTCCCGCTGCTTTCCGGCCGGCAGCCCCCCGAACGGGCAGCGTACGAGGCGGCGGTTCGAGCGGCCGCGGTCGACCTGACGGCGCGGCGGCTGCTACTGGAGATTGATATCGCCCGCACGGTGCATGAAGCGCTCGAGGTCTATGACTCGTCGGCGACCCAGAGACCCTGAACGTCGCGGCGAAAGAGCGGGATCCGACCCAGCGAATGCACCAGATCAGCCCGCTCCCCCAGTACGGATCGCCAGGCCTGACCCTCCGACAGCAAGCTCCCAATGGCCACGACGCGAGCGCCTGCTTCGTCGAGCAACCGGAGCCCGGCTCCCATCGATGCCCCCGAGGAGATGACGTCGTCCACCAACGCGACCCGGCGCCCCTGCACGGCGCCGATCCTGGCCCGATCGAGCAACAGATGCTGGGTGCTCGCGGTCGTGATCGCGTCGACCGGCACCCGTAGCGCGTCAGCCAAGTGGATCTTGGGTGTCTTCTGCAGGATGAGGTAGTCATCCAGGCCGAGGCTGCGGCTGACTTCGACCGCCACCGGGATACCGAGCGTGGCCATCGACACAATGCATTCGGGCTGCGCCGGAGCCAGCTGCTGTGCAAGGTCATACCCGGCCACCGTCATGAACTGGACGCCCATGTCGACGGTCATCAGCAGGGCTATCGCCAGCTCGTCACTGATGGGCACGACCGGCAGCTCGACCTGCTGGGATCCGACGGTGGCGAGGTAACTGGCGTCCGACGTCACCGCCAGAAGTATGCCGTTTGAGTCACGAGAGGCGAGGTGGAGGCACTGATATCTCACTCAGTGCAATCACTACTGAACTGTGCGTACATATTCGGCGGCCAATGCCGAAGGTTACCGAGGGGATTGATCCAGACCTGGTCAACCGCCGTTGAAACGTGATGCCGAGAGGTTCTCCCGGCGGACGTACTGACTGACGGTTGGTGCAGCTTGAGCGCGACCACCACCATTTTCGGATCCGATGCCGCCCCCTTGATGGCGAAGCCGGGCAACCATCTACCTGAGCTGGCGAAGGCCCCCACCGGGATCGGCGGGCTCGACGAGGTCACCGGCGGAGGCCTGCCCAAAGGCCGGGCGACGCTGGTCTGCGGTCCTGCCGGCTGCGGAAAAACGCTTGCTGGGTATGGAGTTTCTGGTGCGGGGCATTGCGCACTACGGCGAGGCGGGAGTCTTTCTCGCGTTCGAGGAATCGACTGCCGACCTGGCAGCGAACGTTGCCTCCCTCGGATTCGACCTGCCCCAATATCAACACGACGGGATGCTCGTCCTCGACCACATCGAAGTCGCGCCCATCGACATGGACGAGGCCGGCGAGTGGGACCTTGAGGCGCTCTTCATCCGGTTGGGTTCAGCCATCGATCAGGTGAACGCCAAGCGCGTCGTTCTCGACACCCTGGAGAATCTGTTCGGCGCCTTCTCCGACGCAGCTACGGTGCGCTCGGAGCTGCGGCGGCTGTTTGGCTGGCTCAAGGAACGCGGTGTCACGGCGGTCGTCACCGGCGAGCGCGGCGATGGATCCCTGACCCGTCACGGCATCGAGGAATACGTCTCCGACTGCGTGATCGTGCTCGACCACCGGGTGACCGAGCAAACCTCTACCCGCCGCCTGCGGGTGCTCAAATACCGTGGATCGCTCCACGGAACGAACGAATACCCCTTCTTCATCGGCGACACCGGCCTCTCGGTGCTGCCGATCACCTCGCTCGGCCTGCAGCACGCGGTGTCCGAGCAGCGGATCTCCACCGGTATCGCACGCCTGGACGGCATGCTCGGCGGCGAGGGCGTCTATCGCGGCAGCTCGGTCCTGGTCAGCGGCACGGCCGGCACCGGAAAATCCACCATCGCCGCCCAATTCTGCAACGCCGCCTGCGCCCGCGGGCGAGCGCGCGCTCTATGTCGCCTTCGAAGAGTCGTCCCCGCAGATCATTCGCAACATGGCCTCGGTCGGGCTCGATCTCAAACGCTGGGTCGACGCCGGGTCTGCTGCAATTTCACTGCGTACGGCCGAGCCTGCTGGGCCTGGAGGCCCACCTCTTCCAGCTGCAGAAGCTGGTCACCGACTTCAACCCGGAGCTGGTGGTGCTCGACCCGATCTCCGACCTCATGGGCGAAGGCCGGGACGCCGAGGTGGCCGCCATGCTGACCCGTGAGATCGACTACCTGAAGGGCAACCGCATCACGGCCCTGTTCGTCGGCCTCAACAGCGGCGGCGAACGGGACGGCTCGGACCAGCAGATCGCCTCGCTCATCGACACCTGGCTACTCGTCAAGGCCATCGAGGGCAACGGCGAGCGCAACCGGGCGCTCTACATCCTCAAATCACGGGGAATGTCGCACTCCAACCAGGTCAGAGAATTCCTGATCACGCCTCGTGGCATCGAGTTCGCCGACGTCTACCTCGGATCCGAGCACGTCCTCACCGGCTCGGCCCGCGCCGCGCAGGAGGCCGACGAGCGGCTCAAAGCACTCACCCGCCGCGAGGAACTCGAACAGCGCCAGCTCAACCTGGAGCGCCGCCGCAAGTCGGTGGAGGCCCAAGCCGCGATCATGTGGCGCGAATTCGAGGCCGAGGCCGACGTGGTCGACCGCCTGCTCCGGCAGGGATCCACCGCCGGCGAGGAGCGTGCCGAGCAGCGGGTCGAGCAGGGCCGGCTGCGAAGCGCCGACGTGGAGCACGCCAAGCTCATCACGGAGCTCACCGAGCACCCCAAACCTGAGAGCAGCGAGTGAACGACTCCGAGGCGGAATTCGGCTATCGCCGATCCCGAGCTCCAGGTCTGGAAGCTCAAGCTCTACGTCGCCGGCGCCTCGCCGAAGTCGCTCAAGGCCTTCGCCAACCTGCGCAGTCTCTGCGAGGAGCATCTGAGCGGCCGCTACACGATCGAGATCATCGATCTGGTCAAGCGGCCCCTCCTCGCACGCACCGACGACATCGTCGCCATCCCGACGCTGGTGCGCCTGCTGCCCTCGCCGATGCGAAAGATCATCGGCGATCTGTCCAACACAGAGCGGGTGCTGCTCAGCCTTCAGGCGGGTAGCGATTCGGAATGACCGAGGCGACCGAGGCGACCGAGGCCGCCGACTCCACGTCTCAAGGAGTTCGAACGCGCCCTTGTCGAACTGGTCACGGCCAATTATGAGCTGACGCTGTTCGTCACCGGGGCGTCGGCGCTCTCGGCCCGGGCGGTCGCCGACGTGCGCTCGCTGTGCGACACGTACCTGCCCGGCCGCTACCACCTCGAGGTCGTCGACGTGCATCGCAATCCCGGCCTCGTGACCAGCCGAGGCGTGCTCGCTGTCACCCACACTCATCAAGGACCTTCCGCTGCCCAAGCGCGTACTCGTGGGCGACCTGTCCAACACCAAAAGAGTGCTGCTGGCACTCGACATCGACCAGGCGCCGATTCCGTCGCCCGAGGCCTCCTAGCCATGGGACGCAAGCCGGGGCCGCACCACCGGCGTCATCGCTGATCGCAAAGCGCTCGACGTTGTGATCGCGGCGCGCGCGGGGCTGCACCAGGATCTGATCGATGACCTTTCGAGCGCCCGGGCCGAGCTGGACTCACTCGCCGACATCCGCGGCCGCATGCTGGACGCAGAGGAAACCCTGCGCGCCATCCGCCACGGCGAGGTGGATGCGCTGGTGGTCGGGAGCGAGGCACCCGGGCGAGCAGGTCTACACCCTGTCGACCGCGGACCGGCCGTACCGGATCTTCGTCGAAAACATGCAGGAAGGCGCCGCCACGCTCTCCCCCGTCGGCGTGGTGCTCTTCGCCAATCAGCGGCTCGGTGAGCTGCTCGGCTGCCCGGTTCCGAACGTCGTGGCCCGGGAGATGTCGGAGTTCGTCGCCGACCACTGCGCTGGCGCGACTCGCTGACTCGATCGCCACCTGCGATATCGGAACCACCCTCGAACTGGATCTCAAGCGACCCGACGGAAGCGTGGTCGCCGCGCTGGTCGGCGTTTCACGACTCGACGTCGGCGGCGAGCGACTGACCTGCCTGACCTTCACCGACCTCACCGCCGAGCACACCCTGCTGGACGAGGTGCGCGCCAGCCAGCAGCGCTTCGAGGCCCTGTACAAGGGCGCTCCGGTACCCGCCTACACCTGGCAGAACGGCGCCCGCGGGCTGGTGCTCATCGACTACAACGATGCTGCCGGTGCTGCCACCCAGCTCTCGGGCAGCAAGTCCAACCCGGCCGGCGGACAGATGCTCGGGAGCACGGCCGCCGCCTACTACCGCCATGATCCGCAGCTGCTGGCCGACCTGACGCGCTGCCTCGTCGCTCAAGATGTCGTGCAGCGCGACACCGTGCGCCACGCGACCGCCATCGATCCCGAGCAGCATCTGCACGTCACGATGGTCCCGGTGCCACCCGACCTCGTGGTCGTGCACAAGCAGGACGTCACCGAGAGCTGGACCGCCGAGCGATCGCTTCGGACCAGCGAGGAGCGCTACCGCACCATCGTCGAAAACGCCCAGGAGGGCATCAGCATCCTGGACCCGGACGGCCATTTCACGTTTGCCAACCAGCGCACCGCCGACCTGCTGGGACACGACGTCAGCACGCTCGTCGGCAAGAAGGCATCGCTGCTGCTGGGTGCGATCGTGACGTCTGCCCCTGCAACTCCTGGGGTTCCGGGCACCTCGCAGTACGAGGTCACCGCGCTGCGACCAGACGGCAGCGAGATCAACCTGCTGGTGTCGACGGCGCCCATCCTGCTGGCGGGCAGCGAGCGGGCCGGCTCGCTGTGCATGATGTCGGACGTCAGCGGACTGCGTCAGGCTGAGGAAGAGCTGGCGCACTGGGCCCTGCACGACTCCCTCACCGGACTTCCCAACCGCAACCTGCTGGTCGACCGCATCGGCCAGACGTTGACCCGGGCCAGCAGGCAGCCCGGCACGGTCGCCGCGCTGTTCTGCGACGTCGACGACTTCAAGGAGGTCAACGACTCGTTCGGTCACCACGTCGGCGATGAGGTCCTCAAGGCGGTGGCCGCCCGGCTGCGCGCCGCCGTGCGACCGTCGGACACCGTCGCCCGGATCGGCGGAGACGAATTCGTGGTCCTGTGCGAAGGCATGGACGACGAGTCCGTCGCCTTCGGCATCGCTTCGCGGGTGCTCACCTCGGTCTCGCTGCCGCTGGAGGTCTCCGGGCACGAGCTCACGCTCTCGGTCAGCGTCGGGGTCGCCTTCGCCGTATCCCCTGATGCCGCCGAGCTGCTGCGCAACGCCGACGCGGCGATGTACCTGGCCAAGAAGCGGGGTCGTAACCGGGCCGAGCTCTTCGATGAGCAGCTGCGCCAGGTGGCAGCCGAACGGATCGGCCTGATTGCCGACCTGAGGCACGCGGTCGCCCGCAGCGAGCTGCGCGTGCACTACCAGCCGGTCTTCACCTTGGACGGCGAACAGCTGCTCGGCGTCGAGGCTCTCGTGCGGTGGCAACATCCCCAGCGCGGCCTGCTCTTTCCCGACGCCTTCATCCCCGCCGCCGAGACGGCCAGCCTCATCGGTGAGATCGGCGCCTGGGTCCTGCACGCCGCCTGCCGACAAGCCGCGCTCTGGGCGAAGGCCGGCCCGGGAGGATCGCCGCTTCACATGGCGGTCAACGTCTCCGCTCGTCAGCTCGCGCAGGGCAGCGGCTTGGTCCAGCTGGTAGCCGAGGAGCTGCGCAGTGCCGGCATCGACCCGGCGACGCTCATCCTCGAGGTCACCGAGAGCGCCGTCATGGACGACGCCGAACAGACGCTGGCGATCCTGACCGACCTGAAGGCACTCGGGGTACGGCTGGCGATCGATGACTTCGGCACGGGCTACTCGAGCCTGATCTACCTGAAGCGGTTTCCGGTCGACCAGCTGAAGGTGGACCGGGCGTTCGTCAGCGGGCTGGGCACCGACCCCGACGACTCCGCGATCGTCGCCAGCGTCGTCAGCCTGGCGCGCGCCGTCGGCATCGTCGTCCATCGCCGAGGGTGTCGAGACCGTTCAGCAATTGGTCGCGCTCCAGTCCCTCGGATGCGGCTTCGGACAGGGCTACCTGTGGAGCCGCCCGAAGCCTGCCGCCGAACTCGACCAGCTGATGCAATCCGGCGCGTTCTCGACGCCGAGACCGAAGACCGGCCCTTCATCGAGCACGCCGGCCGGAGCGGCCCCGAAGTAGGTGGGCGGCGGCAAACGCCCGCCGAAGGTGAGCTCTTCCCGGCCGCGTTTTGCACCGTGATAGACAGACCCGAACCGGTGCGAATCGTTCGGGAGGAAGCAAACCCATGGAGCTGGACCCACTCGACGAGCACCCGATCCACCAGGTGCCGATGTCGATGGCTTACGTCGCCACCGCCGACCGTAACGCCTACGACCGCTGCATTTATCAGGCGCTGCAACACTCCGGCGAGACCGAGATGCTCACCGGGCTCGGGGTGTATCCCAACCTCGGGGTCATCGACGCTTTCGCCTCGGTCCGCCGCGGCGACCGGCAGTGGACGGTGCAGACCTCCGGCATCCGGCCCGCCGACAAGCTCAAGCAGCAGGTAGGCCCTTACCGGCTGGAGGTCGTCGAGCCCTTCAAAGCGCTTCACCTGACCTGCGACGGTGACGACCAAGGCGTCGGCTTCGACCTGACGTTCCGCTCCGAATACGAGCCGATGCGCGAACCCCAGCACATCAAGTACGGCGGCCCCACCGGCAAGGTCACGCTGGAAGGCTGCCGCTACGCCCAGGTGGGCACCTGGGAGGGCGAGATCCGCGTCGACGGACTGACGCTGCCCGTCACCCCTGACACCTGGACCGCCACGCGCGACCGTTCCTGGGGAATCCGGCCCGTTGGTGAGGCCGAGCCCGCGGGCCGGCCATCACCGCGGGAGCCCGGCATCTGGTGGGTGTGGATCCCCATCAAATTCGAGGACTTCGCCGTGCATTTCATGGTCGAAGAGGATCCCGACGGCTTTCGTACGTTGAACTACGCGGTCCGCGTCTGGCCCAGCGCAACGGGTCGCAAGATGGAACAGCTCGGCTGGCCCGAGATCGACATTCGCTACCGGCCCGGCACCAGGATTCCGGAAGGTGCGACGCTGCACCTCAAGACCGTCGACCGCAAACCGCTGGAGCTCGACATCGAATGCCTGACGGGGATTCCGCTGCATTTCGGCTGCGGTTACTCCTCGGGCGATGGCTGGAACCACGGGATGTGGATGGGCGAATCGTGGGTCAACGGCCGTACCTATGACTTCACCGATCCGGAGGTGGCCGCCAAGATCCCGTGGGGTGGCACCGACCATCTCGCGCGGGCCACCCTCGACGGCCAGCGTGGCTACGGCGTCTTCGAGCACGGGACAGTAGGGCGTCACCTGCCCACCGGTATGGCCGACCTGTCAGCCGTTTCGAAGTAGCGGCGGGGGTTGGCGGCGGCCCGGACGCTTCGGACGGGTTAGCCGTGGTTGAGCGCCATGCTCACCTTGCGCAGCCACAAGACCGGCGGACGAGCATCGGCCGGCATCGGTTCGCGCTGCTTGCTGGCGGCTCGTCCAGGCTCCACCAGAACCGCCTGCAATCTGCGCGCGGCATCCAGGTGATCGGCTGTCCAGATCATCCGTACGGCGGTCTCCGTTGCCTTGCCGTCATCACCCCGAAAGTCATGTCGGACAGCGTCAATGAGGTGTTCGTCGCCGGCGACGTCGCGCCCTAGTGGATCCCGCAGGTGGTGACCGGACGTGAGGCATTCGGCCAGGTCGTCATACCAGCTCTGGACCCCTTCACTCTTCCTGAGGATCTCGGCGCGGGCCACCTCCCGGTCGCCGATCGCCTCACCCTCATCACGCTGCCAGAGCGCCAGCACCGCGTCGCCCGCCAGCCGGATACCGGCGACGCCGGTGACCAGCCGGGTGACGTCTGACAGTGGCACCGGCTTGGACCCGCGTTCAGCCAGGTAGCTGCGGAAGGTGTCGTCCAGTCGTCGCCCGGCCGCGGCCGCCCGGATCGCATCTTCGGTGGGCGGATCGGGTGAGGGCACGTTGCTGTCGCACCTGACCATTCCGAAAGCGACCGCATTCGACAGGTACCTGGCGCTGTCGGAATAGGCGTCGGCGAGCGCCCGGCTCAGCGCAGCCCCAGCCCCCCGCGGCCAGAAGAGCACGTCCAACGATGAGGCTGACCGCACATCCGATGGCCACGTCCTCGATGCGCACCAGCCCGACCCGCCAACCGGCCGGATCGATGATGTTGAAAAGGATCACCACGGTGATCGTGAAGGCAGCCTGGCCTCCGGCGAAGGAGATCGCAGCGGGGGCGATACCCGCCAGGAAAACCACTATCGGCAGGAGGAACCAGAGCAAGGTGTCGTTGTTGCCGATGGCCGCGAGCAGCGCCGCGCCGATGACGAATCCGGCGACCGTGCCCAGCAGCCCGCGCAAGACGTTCTGACCGGTGTTCAGAGCGTTGGACCGCAGCACCGACAGCGTGCCCAGCACCACCCAGAACCCGTGCTGGACGTCGGTGAGATCCGCGATGAGTACCGCCAGCCCGAGCCCGAAGGCACCGCGCACGCTGTTGTGCAGCCATACCGAATGCGGCTGGACATGGGCGGCAACGCGCTCCTGGGCCGCTGACAGGCTGCCCGCGACTCCCTTGGGCTGACGACCGAGCAGGCGATCGATCCAGCTGCGCCGATCCGCGGCCACCATCAGATCGATGTTGCTGCCGATCAGCGAGACCGCGAAGCTCAGCTCCTGAGCCCGAAAGCTGGGTTCGAGCGCGGTGATCACCTCGTTGGCCTGGGGTTCGCCCGCTTGCTCCGGTCCGGTCGGCAACGCGAGGCGCGGGACCGGCAGGTGGGCCGTCGCGTGCCGCTCCAGCTCGCTGAGCGCCGTCCTCAGATCGGAGAGGGCCGTCCTCAGCCCGTCGACCGGACCGTTGGAATCGGCCAGCAGGTCGGCGCAGTGTTCGAGTACGTCGGCCGCCGCGACTTTGACGTCGCAGGCGGCGGGATTGATGACGAAGCGCTTGGGATCGGCGCCGGCTTGGATGACGATGACGAGCCAGTTCAGCTCGTCGACGAGCCGGACGACCGAGCGGGTCGCCAGGCTCAAACCGGTCGGTCGGTAGGGCGTGGCCAGAAACACCTGATGAAGGTCGTTCACGCTCTGGTCTGCGGCCGCAACGGCGCGCGCATGATCGTCGTCGGACGGGCTGCCCTCACCGCCGAGCAACCACGCGACGTCAGTGCGCAGCCGGGTCGACAGCGCCCGGCAGGCGACGCTCGCCGGGGCCCGCAACTGATGGCGCGTCGGCGCCGGCCACAGCAGCCAGGTGGCCAGCAGTGATACCGCCGAAGCCATGGCCCAGCCGGCCAGCCGGTCGGGAATCGCCGAGGGCGGGTGCGGCTACCGAGACCGGAAGCACGAACGCCAGCAACAGCGCACGTCGACGCGCCGGCGAGTACCGAACTGACGACGCCGGCGAACAAAACGCCGAAGCCGACGATCACCATGAACGCCGCGCCCAGCCAGGCGTTCCGTGAGACCAGCGTCCCCACACACACGAAGACGCCGCCGACGATGCCCAGCCCCAGCTGCCATTGCAGCCGTTCCCGCATCGGCCCGGTGAAATCGACCAGCAGCAGCATGGCGAACGAGCCGAAAGCGGCGAAGGTCGCGAGCTGCGGCATTGCCGATCACCTTGTCGCCCAAGGCGAAGAGCGCCGGGAGCACGATGGCTGCCCGCCCGGAGCGACGGAGCGCGGCTAAGCCGAGATCACGCCGACCGAGCCAGGCAAGCACACGCATAGCTCATCATTCTTGACGCGAGTAGGTTCAACGCGTGGCGGTCTACCCGAAGGGGTCAAGGCTGTTGCTGACGACCCACATGCTGAAGTACTGCGCCGACGCGCCGTACGCCTGGGCGATGGCCACCTTGGCGCCCTCGACCTGATGCTCGCCGGCCAACCCGCGTACCTGCAACGCCGCCTCCGAGAAGCGCAGCAGACCGGAGGCACCGATCGGGTTCGACGAAAGCACGCCGCCGGACATGTTGACCGGGAAGGCTCCCCCGATCTCGGTGTCGCCGCGCTGCGTCATCTTCCAGCCCTCGCCGGGCGCTGCGATGTGGTGACCCTCGAGCCACATGGGCTCATACCAGCTGAAGGGCACGTAAAGCTCGGCGCAGTCGATCTGCTCGAGTGGACGGGTGATCCCCGCCTGCGCATAGACGTCGGCGGCGCAGTCAGCGGCGCCCTGAGGTGCCACCGGGTCACGACCCGGGAAAGCTGATGGCTCCGAGCGCACTGCTGAGCCCAGCACCCACGCCGGCTGGCGGCCCGCCTTCGCGGCCGCCTCGCCGCCTTCCTTGTCGGTGAAGATGACCGCACAGGCGCCGTCGGAGGACGGGCAGGACTCCAAGAACCGGACCGGGTCCCACATCATCGGTGACGCCAGCACCTTCTCCATGCTGATGTCTTGGAGCTTGAGGTGGGCGTACGGGTTCTTCAGCGCGTTCTTACGGTCCTTGACGGCGACCATGGGACCGATCTCCATGGGTGAGCCGCTGCGGGCGATGTAGCTGCGCATAAAGGGCGCGAAGGCCCCGCCGGCACCGATAGAGAAGCCGCGGCCGGAGCCCAGCGCGAACTGCGCGTTGCCTTCGGACTGCTTCTGGTAGGCGACGGCGAGCACCCGCTTGTGACGTCCGGTCTCGACATGGTGGGCGGCCACGATGCCCGTAGTACCACCGACCGATCCGGCGGTATGCACGCGAAACATCGGCTTGCCGGTCGCCCCGAGGGCATCAGTCAGGTAGAGCTCGGGCTTCATGACGCCCTCGAACAGGTCGGGAGCCTTGCCGACGACGACGGCATCGATGTCCGACCAGTCCATCTGGGCGTCTTCAAGAGCGCGGGTCGCGGCCTCGCGGACAAGCCCGCCCAAAGACACGTCCCAGCGACGCGTCTTGTGCTGGGTCTGGCCGATACCAACGATTGCCGTGGGCTGATGAGTCACTTATTTGCCACCTTCGAGGATCGCGACCAGGTTTTGCTGCAAACACGGCCCGGACGTCGAATGCGCGAGCGTGCGGTGCTTGCCGTTGTCCCTGATCTGGCCGGCGGCCTCGGCAATGCGTACCAGGCCCGTCGCCATGATCGGGTTGGACGACTGCGGACCACCCGAGGGATTGATGATCGTGTCGGGACCAAGGCCCAGTGCCGACTTCAACAGGGACTCTTCGTGCGTGAACGCCGACTGGATCTCAGCCACCTCAATCGGGCCCTCGTCGATGCCGGCAGCCTTCGCTGCCAGCGTCGTCGAGTTGGACGTCAGCAGGTCGCGAAAGCCCGGGTAGTGCAGCTCGCTGTAGTGCGCGAAACCCGTGATGTAGACCGGGTTCTCGCAGAGCTCACGGGCCTTGTCAGCACGTGCGATGACGACGGCGGCGGCCCCGTCGGTGATGGGTGGAAGGTCATGGCGGCGCAATGGTGCGCGCACGTAGTCCTCAGCCAGCAGGGCGTCGACGTCGAAGTCGCCGGTGACCTGGTTGTAGGAGCGGCTCTTGCCGTCCTTACGGGTGCGGACTGCGACCTCGGCCATCTGGCGTTCGGTGACCAGGCCCGCCTCGATCAGCGCCCGGGCCTGCATCCCCGAGAAGCTGACGGCGTCAGCGCCGAGCGGAGCCAGGTAGTACGGGTCCATCTCCATCGAGTAGATGAGCGCCGGGTCTGCGGTGGACGACCGGCCCGAGCCCATCGCCACCGCGACGTCGATGTCATCCATCTGCAGCCGGAGCCAGGCCTCGTACAACGCCCAGGCCCCGTCCATCTCGACATGGCTGTCACGCTTGGGCGGCCAGGCGCCGATCGCGTCGATGTTCTGCACGAAGGAGAACGCCTGGCCTGCCACGTAGTCGCAGCTTCCGGCGCAGGTGAAGTCCACCTCGCGGCGGGTGATCCCGGCGTCTTCTACGGCTCCGGTGACGACCCCAAGGAGCATCTGTGCCTCGGTCAGTTCCGTGTTGCGCACCATCGGGGAAATGCTCCACCCGATGATCGCGATGTCATCGTCTCTCATTGATCCCTACTGCAGCTTGTTGACGAGGTTGGGGTCGGTGTTGTCCGGCTCGCCCGTGGGGGCGAAGCCGATCAGCGCACCCTCCGTGCGGGGGTTGTCGTCGTGCTTCTCACCGGCCGCGGCCCAGACGGCCTTCAGGCGCGTCCCGATCCGGATGTCTTCGTTGGCCACCTCGAGCAAGGTCTGGTAGCCGAGCACCACATCGGTGCCATCGAGCCAGACGTGCACCCGGGCGAACGGCTCGGTGGCCGTCTGCCCCGGGTACTGGGTCGGGGTGATGATCGTGTAGTTGGTCAAGACGCCGGTGTGGGGCATGTCGACCTCGTGCTCGGGCAGCAGCTCGATCGAGTCGATCGGGCAGAAGCCACGGCCGCCGGTGTAGGTGCGACTGCACACCGGGCACCGCAGCCCGAGGAAGCGGCCCTGCTCGCTGGCCGCCTCGGAGCGCTCGACGTTGGCGGGCACCGGGAGCCGGTAGGCGATGGAGGCGTCGTACTCCATCATCGTGACCGGCTCGTCGGCGCTCGGGCCGTCGTTCGTCGCCGGGGTCTCCCCTGGGATGAAGGCGTCGATGTCGGTGATGTGACCGATGCGCTCGGTCTTCCACCGGGGCGCGACGCGCATGCCGGTCGACATCGTGTCGATCGAGCCGGCGTCGACCGCGTGCATGATCGCCGTGTCGGCGCCGTCGAGCTTCACCAGCGCGAAGGCGAACGGGTGGTCCAGCGGGTGCTGTGAGGTCGGTGAAGCCACCCACGACCAAGACTGCACCGTGCCTGCCGGGCCGACGTCGACGAAATCGTGCGCCAACTCCGCGCCGGTCTCAGGATCCCACTCGAGCGGAGGCACGATCACTCGCGCTCCGCTGCGGATCCCGATGATTTTCTGCTCGGTCAGCGCCGTCATGAACGCCCCGAGTACCGGACCCAGTGACCGTCGATAAGGGAACTTGACGGTCATCTCTGTTATCTGAACCAAAACTGTCTCCCACCACAGGCCTAATTGCTTGCCGAACCTACAACCCTTCGCGAAGTCACCGTTCGGCGGTGCCATCCGGCGGCGCCCTTTCCGATCGCTGCGGCGACTCGTGGCACGATTCGTCGGTGGACGCAACACCTCTTAACGGAATCCGGGTAGTAGATCTCACCGTCGATCGCGGCGAGCTGTGCGGGAGGCTGTTGGCCGACCTCGGCGCCGAGGTCATCAGGGTCGAGCCTCCGGGAGGCTCACCCGCTCGTGGGCTCCCGCCCCTGCATGACGGCGTCAGCCTGTCATTCGCCGTGCGCAACGCCGGTAAGAAGAGCGTGACGCTGGACCTGACGGATGACGCAGGGCTGTCGCAGCTCGACGAGCTGCTGGCCCACAGCGACGTCCTCGTCCAGTCCAGCGAGGTCGGAGAAGGCCTTGACGCCTATGCGGTGGTCGAGAGTCACCCGCATCTGGTGGTCACCTCGATCACCGGCTACGGCCTCACCGGGCCATGGTCCGGACGGCTCGCCACCGATTCCGTGCTGTCAGCGACCGGCAGCATCGCCTACAAGGCCGGAATCCCCTCGAAGGACCCGCTCTTCCCGCCCGCTTCGTTCGCGGACGACGGGGCCAGTGCCACCTTTGCCTTCGCCACACTCGCTGCGCTCTGGCAGCGCGACGGCGATTCCGAGCATGGCGGTTTCGGGCAGGTGCTCGACTGCTCGGTGAACGAGGCCATCGCCAACATGGGCGACTGGTCAGTACCCAACAACTTCATTCGGCTTGCCGCCGGCGAGAGCACCCCGGAGATCCGCAGCGGCGCCGGCCCGGTGTGGCCGTCCATTCCGTGCGCCGACGGCTACGTGCGGATCGTGATCCTGGCCCCCCGCCAATGGCATGCGATGCGGGCCTGGCTGGGAGAGCCGGACTACCTGCAGGATCCGGAGCTGGACTACCTTCCCGGCCGTCTCGGGATCTCGGACGTCGTGATCAACCCGCTCATCGCGGAGCTTTTCGCCGACCGCACGATGGATGACATCGCTACCGAGGCGCAAAGCCGCGGCATCGTCTGCACCCCCTTGGCCAAGCCCGCCGACGTGCTCGCAAACGAACACTTCAAGGCCCGCAAGTCGCTGGTCGAGGTCGACCTCGAAGGCGGCGATCACGAGGGGATCCGCGGTCCGATTCCGTCCGGGTTCTTTGAGGTGGACGGACTTCGGGCGGGGCCGCGCGTCGGCCCGCCGGCCGTCGGCCAGCACACCGCCGAGGTCTTCGCCGACTTGGGCGCGCCGCGTCCGGCGCCCTCCGGATCACCCGACACCACCCCTTTGAGAGCTCCGCTCGCCGGGCTTCGCGTCGCCGACTTCGGCATCGGCGGGGTCGGGGTCGAGGTCGGCCGGATGCTCGCCGAATACGGCGCCGAGGTGCTGAAGGTGGAGAGCCGCAGCTACCCGGACTTCATCCGGCAGATCACCGGCGGGGAGATGTCGCCGTCGTTTGCTTCCTCGAGCCGCTCGAAGCTCGGTTTCGGCGCGAACGCCAAACTGCCCGAGGGCAACCGCGTGCTCAAGTCACTCATTACCCGCTGCGACGCCTTGATCGAGAACAATTCGACCGGCGCGATGGACCAGCTGGGCCTTGGATACGCCGCCCTGCACGCCATCAATCCCGGGCTGGTCATGCTCTCGAGCCAGCTGATGGGTTCGCGCGGACCCTGGGCGGACTTCAAGGGTTACGGCCCGAGCACCCGGGCCGGCGGAGGCATCGAGATGCTCTGGAACTACGACGATCAGGATGAGCCGGCGGGAGGAATGTCCATCTTCCCCGACCACCTCTGCGGACGGCTCGGGGCGCTTGGAATCATGGCCGGACTCATCGGCCGGCGCCGCGCCGACGGCGGCGGAGCGCACGTCGAACTCGCCCAGGTCGAAGTGACGTTGGGGATCGTGGGTGACCTCCTCACGAAGGAGGCACTCGAGCCCGGCTCGGTGAAGGCCACGGGTAACCGACGCGATCGCGGCACGCCGTGGGGCCTGTTCCGCTGCGAGGGACTCGAGCAGTGGGTCGCCATCACCTGCCGCGACGACGACGACTGGGCGGCGCTGGTCTCGGTGATGGGCTCCCCCGCCTGGGCGACGGCATCCGGCCTGGCCACGGCGGCCGGGCGCGCTGAGCAGGTCGACGATGTGGAGCAGGGCGTGCGGGAATGGACCGCTGGACAGACCCGCGAGGCCGTGGCCGACCAGCTGCAGAAGGCAGGCGTGCCGGCCGGCGAGCTGATCACGGCCCTGGATTCGATCACCAACGAGCACTACCTCGCGCGCGGCTGGCGAGTCGACGTCGAGCAGCCGGGCGTCTACGGCGACAAGATCGTTTTCGATGGACCAGGGTTCTACGGCTCCCGGATGGCACCCGTGCGCATCACGGCCGCCCCCTGGGTGGGCGAACACACCCGCGAAGTGTGCCGCGATCTGCTGGGGATGACCCACGAAGAGATCGAGACCCTGGTCTCCGACGGAGCGTTGGAGGTCACGCCTCCACCAGCTTCGCCATCGAGCTAGCCGCGGCGATGGAGGCGTCGGCGAAGCCCTGCTGGCCCAGCTCGGCGAGCAGCGCACCGTTGAAGATCTCGGTGGCGATGAAGGGATCAGCGCCGATCTGCTCGAGGGTCGCGAACAGAGCCCGATAGTCCACGACGCCGTCACCCGGGAGCAGCCGTCCGCTCATGGCTTCTTCGATTTCGCGACCCTCCCCGGGCGCGGCGTCGCACATCTGCACATAGCCGATCCGCTCCCCCGAGATACGGGCCAGCAGGGCGAGGTTCGGCCCGCCGGGCTGACGCTGCCAGTGCCAGGTGTCGAGCACGATGCCCGCCCCGGATCCGACCGGCTCGACGATCGACCAGGCGGTCGCCAGGTCAGGAATGCCGGTCCACGGGAGGAACTCGACGCAGGTCTGCGCCCCGGCCGCACTCACATGCTCGACGAGCACGGCAAGGCCCGCCCGCGCCCGGTCGAGATCTTCCAGCTCCGGTTGCATGCAGACCGCGAGCAGCCGGGTCGCCCCCACTGCAGCGACCAGTTCGGCGAAACTTCGCGCCTCCCGAAGCACTTCTGCCGGCGTACCGGCCGACCACATCACGGCGGCCTCCACCGCTTTCATCCGCAAGCCTGACGCGGCGACGGCGGCCGCTGCCTGCGAAGCCCCGCCGAGCAATTCCACGTGGGGCGTCCAGACCGAGACTCCCGTCGCCCCGGCCTCCCGCGAGGTATCCAGAGCCGCTCGGATGTCGTCCGCCGACGGGCTACCGAAGTCCGTCAGCAGCGTTGCCGGACACATGCCGATGCTTGGGCGCACGCGGTCCTCCCTGGGTCGGGTGAAGTGAACCTAGCCGACACGAGCCCGACCAGGGGTTGACGTAGGTCTAGGCTCCGGCGCCGTGACTATCGCGCAGGAACCGCGGCCCGATCTGGTGCGCCGGATTGCGGCCATGGGACCCAACGTCGGCGGCCCGGAGTATCTGATCTCGCTGCACGCCGACGAGCTGATCGAAACGGCGATGCGGTCGACCGGGCTGGCGGATTTCGGGCCACCGTCGTGGGAGGAGCCTTTCCGCAGGCTGGTGGCCGCCCTGGACTCAGAGGCCCACCTGCACACCCTCGGCCGGCTGATGTGCCGCAACGACGTGCTCCGTCACCTGCAGACCCGGCTACTGGTCGTGGACGCCTGCAACCGCCACCCGACCCTCTCCGACGAACCGGTGACGGCGCCCGTCATCGTGACCGGACCGGCGCGGTCCGGGACGAGCATCCTGCACGAGCTGCTCGGTGAAGACCCGGCGCTGCGGGCCCCGCTGGCTTGGGAGATGGCGCATCCGTTTGCCCCGGCCGAAGGACCCGACGAACGTAAAAGCTGGACCGAATCAGAATTTGACCTCTGGGCGGACGTGAATCCGGCATTCGCCGCCGTCCACGAGTTGCGGGCCGACCTTCCCGAGGAATGCCTGTGGTTGTTCGCGCCGGAGTTCGATACCGGCTTCTGGGCCACCTGCACCAACATCCCGAGCTTTCTGGCCTGGCGCTCGGGCACCGACCCGCTCCCGACGTACGAGTGGCATCGCCGGATGCTTCAGGTGCTGGCTCACGAGTCGGATCAGCCGGCCCGGCCTTGGGCCCTGAAGTCACCCATGCATCTGATGCGACTGCCGGCCCTTTTCGCGGTCTATCCGGATGCGCGGATCATCATGACCCACCGCGATCCGGTGAAGACGCTGCCCTCCTCGATCAGCACGCTGATCGCGGGCCGACGGGTCCGCTCAGACGATGATCCCGCGACGCTGGTGGCCGGCTCGGAATTCGGTCTGCAATACGTGCTGAACGGCACGGTCGAGCAGCGCCCGTCGCTGCCTGCCGCGCAAATCGCCGACCTGCAATACGTCGACCTGCTTGCCGACCCCGTCGAAGCGATCGAGCGCACCTACGACAAGCTGGGACTCCCCTTCGAGGCGAAGATGCCTGACCGGATCCGCCGCTACCTCGCCGACCGGCCGCAAGACAAACACGGCAAACATCGTTATTCCGCTGCCGATTTCGGCCTCGACACCGATCAGATTCGCAAGAACTTCGCCCCTTACACGGACGCGTTCAACGTCGCGCTGGAAGCCTGAACGGGCGGCCACCGCTCAGTCGAGCGTGGCCACCTCGGCGGTCTTGACGACCCGGCAGCGCGGCAGCTCCGGATCCGCCTCGGGCAGCAGGAACCGCCAGAAGATGGTGCCCCGGCGATGACCTTCGGTGTCCAGCCAGTTGGGAACGCCAGGATCCTTCGCGCTGATGACGATGCGATACGACGCATCCGGCCCGGTCTGAATCTGCGCACTGTTGAGCGATGACCGACGCGAACGATATTCCAGCGTCTGCATGTGGACGTTCCACAACATCACGTTCGTGAAGTTGCTAGGGGGCAACGTCCCCTCCATGACGATCGCCTCGTCGGGGGCGAGATCGAAGGTGCCCGAGCTGTAGAAGATGTCCACGGCGCCGGCAGCATCGACACCGGAATTGCGAAAGCTCCAGGGCGTGCCGACTGTATTGGGCACGTTCGACACGAACGGCACCACGGCCGGGGTCCCGAACACCCGCAATCCCGCCGTGGCCGCGTGCAGCATGTCGACCGCCTTGGTCAGTCGCTCGGCGTAGACCGCGTCCGTCAGCGCGGGCGCGGGACCGGGATCCACCAGCGGCTCGATGGACAGCTGGACGTGAATGTCAGGGTCGGTCTGGGCCGAGCGTTCATGCCGGTAGTAATTGCGGACGAAGATGTGATGCGCTCCCGGCGGCATCTGCAGCCAAGTGCCGGGTTGTTTGTCCGGACTGACAATCAGCTCGAAGGACCCATCGGCCGCCAGCTCGAGGTCGGAGTCGTTGATATCGGCCAGGACCGGCCCGTTGAAGCTTCCTGCCGGGTCGACGCCATGGACCGTGAAGGACACGTAGCTCTGCAGATCCTTGCGACCCGTGATGCGGTAAGCCCGGTCGTCCCGGACGCGGCACTGGAAGTAGATCGCATCCGGGTTGTCGCCGTAGTACTTGCGGACGGGTCCGACCATCGAGGTGAAAAGTGGCCGCTCGGGGTCGCCTTCGCCCATCAGCTCGATGGCCTCCGCCAGGATGTGGGTGACGTAGCGGAATCCCTCTACGACCTCCAACGTGTCGTGATCGCGTTCTTCATTGAGTACGTAGTCGTCGCGGGCCTGTTGAAGCGTCGCGATGAGGGCATCAAATGCGGCAGCCGATCTGGGCGCGGTCGTCATGCCAGAGACTGTCTCAGAGCGACGATGTCGAGAATCGGGCGACTGCTCCGTCCTGTCCACGAAGGCGCCGCCGGGGTGCCGCGAAATGGAGGAAGTCATGCCGCAATTCCTGCTGCTCAAGCATTACGCGGGTGAGGGTGCACCGATGCCCGAATGGACGCCGGAGGAGATCAAAGCCCACATCGCCTTCCAGCAGGCGCTGGTAGCGGAGCTGGCCGATAACGGTCAGCTGGTGCGGGCGGACGGGCTCGCGGGTCCTGACGTGGCCAAGTTCGTCACCTTCGGCGGTCCGGGTGCTGCTCCCGTGGTCACCGACGGGCCCTACCCTGAGACGAAGGAGTTCCTCGCGGGCTACTACCTGGTCGACGTCGAGACACCGCAGGAGGCGTACGCCATCGCGGCGAAGGCCTCCTCCGCCCCGGGGCCTAACGGTGACCCCATCTACGAGCGCATCGAGATCCGCCAGGTGATGGGTGCTCCCGACCCCGACGCCACTTCCTGACACCGGGTCTTGCTGATGCGGCGCCTCGCCGATACTGCTTCGGTGAAGCTCGCACCCGATGTCGAGGACCTGCTGCGCCAGTTGGCGCCACAGGTCCTCGGCGTGCTCGTGCGAAGGTCCGGTGACTTCGCGGCTGCGGAGGACGCCGTGCAAGAAGCGCTCATCGCGGCGACGGTGCATTGGACCGCTGAGGGACAGCCCGTCAATCCCCGGGGCTGGCTGATCCAGGTCGCCTCCCGGCGGCTGACGGACCAGATCCGCAGTGAGCGGGCGCGACGACGACGGGAGGACCTGGCCGAAATCGTCATCCGGCGGGAGTCTGACGCGCCTGCGGCCAGCGAGACCGACGACACCCTGGCGCTGCTTTTCATGTGTTCGCATCCGGAGCTCACGCCCGTCTCGGCAATCGCCCTGACGCTGCGAGCCGTCGGTGGCCTCTCAACGGCGTCGATCGCCGCTGCCTTCTTGGTCCCCGAGGCCACGATGGCCCAGCGGATCAGCAGAGCCAAACAGCGAATCAAAGCCTCCGGCGGTCAATTCCAGCTGCCAACGCTGCCGGAATGGCCGGAGCGCTTCCGCACCGTCCTGCATGTGCTCTACCTGATTTTCAACGAGGGATACGCCAGCAGCACGGGCGCCCAGGTGCACCGGGTTGAACTGTCCGCCGAGGCCATCCGGCTGACGAGAATGGTGCGTGAGGTGATGCCGGGCGACGCCGAGGTCACCGGCTTGCTCGCCCTGATGTTGCTCACGGATGCCCGCCGCCCGGCCCGCACCGGCCCGGGCGGTGAATTGGTCGCGTTGTCCGAGCAGGACCGGACCCTGTGGAACACCGACGCGATCCGCGAGGGGGTAGGCCTCGTCACGGCCGCACTGAAACAGGAAGCCATCGGCGAGTATCAGGCGCTGGCCGCCATCGCCGCGCTCCATGACGATGCCCCCACCTCACAAGAGACCGACTGGATCCAGATCCTGGACTGGTATGACGAGCTCGAGCAGCTCACCGACAATCCGATGGTGACCCTCAACCGGGCGGTCGCGCTGGCCATGGTGGACGGACCGCAGGCCGGTCTGGCGGAGCTGGCGAAACTCGAGGAACGGCTGGGCGGGCACTACCGGCTCGCCGCCGTACGCGCACATTTCTACGAGATGGCCGGGGATGCACCAGCCGCGTCCCGCGACTTTCGGTCGGCTGCTGCACGCACCACCAGTACCGCGGAGCAGAACTACTTGCTGACCCAGGCAGCGCGGCTGACCAGGCACTGATCCCGCACTTCACCAACTCGTCACCCGATAGGCGCCTGGTCTTTGCCCGCCGCTGACTTCAAGCGCTTGTACTGCAGATCATGAGCCTTGCCGTCGGTGACCCGGTGCACCTTCGATTAAAGGCTGA
Source organism: uncultured Actinomycetota bacterium (assembly GCA_963737695.1). GTDB lineage: Bacteria > Actinomycetota > Actinomycetes > Frankiales > Frankiaceae > DATAZK01. The sequence goes on along the minus strand of CAVTTQ010000004.1, from coordinate 195,756 downwards.
TTTGGCATTTGTCACGGAGGACTCATGACGACCGCGGACCGCCTGTTGCTGCCAGGCGTACCGGGCGACGGCGGCTATCGAGTGCTGGAAGAGGCGCCCGGTGAGGGCCATGTCCACCGGGGTGGGCGTGAAGGTGAGGATGCTGCTGCTTCGTCTGCGGGCCGTCCGCTGCTGGTCTTTGCCCAACTGTCGGATACGCACGTGATGGACCATCAGTCGCCGGCGCGCGTTGAACTGCTCGACCGCTACGCCGATCCTGATTTGCTTCCCACCGGGCAGACCCAGACCGTAGGCACCTACCGTCCGCAAGAGATCTTCACCCATCATGTGCTGGAAGCGATGGTGCAGGCGGTGAACCGCTGCCCCTCCGGACCGGTGACCGGAGCAGCCCTCGACTTCGCGATCGTGACGGGCGACTCCACCGACAACGCCCAGCTCAACGAGTTGCAGGCCTATTTGCGCTTGCTCAACGGTGGTTTGACCGTGCCTGATTCGGGAGATCCGGACCGCTACGAGGGAGTTGCCGACAGCGGCGATCCGCGCTACTGGCAGCCAGACGGTGACACCGACGACCTCCCCCGAGGCAGATACGGCTTCCCCTCCCGCCCGGGCGTGCTGGACGCCGTCCGGCGACCCTTCACGGCCACCGGCCTTCGGGTGCCCTGGTACGCCGTCTACGGCAACCACGACAACCAATTGCAAGGCACCGTCACCGCCTCCGCAGAGCTGGAAGCGATCGCCACCGGCGACATCAAGCTGATAACCCCGCCGAACCGGCTCGATGCGCACGACGTTCTGCAGCGCTTGGAAGACGGCGACGTCACGGCCCTCGCGGAACTCGACGGTTCACGGGCGCGGCATGTGACGGCCGATCCAACCCGGACGATCATGTCTCGCTCAGATCACGTCCGAGCCCACTTGGAGTGCGGCGGGAGGCCGGCCGGGCATGGCTATCAGGACCCGAATCTGAGCTCTGACACGTGTTACTACGCGTTCGACATCGGCGACCGCGTCCGCAACATCGTCATGGACACGGTGAACCCCCACGGCGGCTGGCAAGGCTCCTTGGACGAGACGCAGTTCGACTGGCTGGACGCCCAACTCACGCAAGCGCGTGACCGCATCGTCGTGCTCTTCAGCCATCATCCGCTGGAATCCATGGTGAACGATCGCGCACCGGAGGGCACCCGCCGCGTGCTCGGACCGGAGCTGCGCAGCCTGCTGCTACGCCACCCCTGCGTGACGCTGTGGGTCAATGGCCACACCCACAGACACGCGGTCAACCCGGTGCTGAACGAGGACGGCAGCACCGGCTTCTGGGAGGTGACGACCGCGAGCCACATCGACTGGCCGCAGCAGTCGCGCATCATCGAAGTCATCGAGGCATCCGACGGCTCGGTGTCGATCGCATGCACCATTCTCGACACCGCCGCGCCCGCCCGCCCAGGAAGCGGCGACGACCCCCTTACGCTGGCGGCCTTGTCACGCGAACTCGCCGCCAATTGCTGGCAGACCCGCAGCGCGATCGCCTCCGGCGAGGCAGGTACGGGCGGCCGGCTTGACCGCAACGTCATCTTGACCGTCCCGTCGTCGCCGGGCAGCAGCAACCCGTCAGCGGCTCCCGAGCACCTTCCCCGCGCCGAGTTCGTCGTCGACGGATTGCTGACGATCGTGCGGGAAATGGAGGATCTCCCCTACGGTCTGGAGCCGGTGAGTCAGCAGGCCCATGCCCTGCAGTGCGCCACGCTGGCCGTAGACGCCGGCGCCAGCGACGAGCTGATCGCTGCGGCGCTCCTGCACGACATCGGTTACAGCCGGCGCGTGCGGCTGGCCGCACCGCGACGCTCCCACGAGCGCGCCTCGGCCTTCTACTTGCAATTACTTCTCGGCGAGGACGTTGCCCGCCTGGTGGCCCACCATGTCGCGGCCAAGCGGTATCTCGTCGCGATCGACAGCGGATATCTGCAGCAGCTCTCGCCGGCCAGTCTGCTGAGCCTCGAGCGCCAGGGGGGTGCCGCGTCCCCGGAGGAAATCGCTGCCTGGTCAGTGCGGGACTGGTGGCCTGATGCACTGCAGCTTCGGCGCTGGGATGACCACGCCAAGACTCCCGGGGCGACCACGCTGCCGCTGCAGTGGTTTCGGGTCGTGCTGCTACGGCTGGCAGCTGCGGCGGCGGCCACGACACCACCCAAACGAACGGCCTCCAAGCGCGCTCCCCTCGTTACGCGTCTCGGGTGACGGTGTTCACGGCCTTGAAGCACCGCATTCACACACCCCGGCGATAGTGGGTGAATGGCCAAACGTCCACGCGCGACCTGCCGGGTATGCCGCAAGCCCTGGCGTGGTCGGTGGAACGCCGACGTGGTGCTCGTCGTCAGTCACGCCGCCGAGGACGGCTTGTGCGCCGGGTCAGGCCTTCCGGCGATCGAGACCCCCGTCATCGATACGCAGCAGCCCGAAGGCGGTGGCCTCCCCTAGAACGCCGCGACGGGCCTGGGCTAACTTGCCCTATGGACCTTCACCTTCACGGGAAGATCGCCGTGGTCACCGGCGCCAGTAAGGGCATCGGCCTGGCGGTGACGAGGGCTCTGGTGGATGAAGGCGTGCACGTCGTCGCTGGTGCGCGCAGCGCCGGACCGGATCTGGGCGACTTCGAATCCGCCGGGAACGTGACATTCGTAGCCGCTGATCTGTCGACCGCCGAGGGTCCCCGATCACTGGTGTCAGCCGCCGCGAGTATGGGTGGGATCGACATCCTGGTCAACAACGCGGGCGGCGTCACTCCCCGACCCGGCGGTTTCGCCAGCGTGACAGACGACGAGTGGTATGCGTCCCTCAACCTGGGCCTGATGGCAGCTGTCAGGACGACGCGGGCAGCGCTTCCAGAGATGCTCCGGCGGGGAGGCGGCACCATCGTGACGGTCAGCTCGGTCAATGCCTTCTTGCCCGAGCCCGGGATCATCGACTACTGCGCAACCAAAGCTGCCCTCACCAATTTCTGCAAAGCCTTGTCGAAAGAGGTTGGCCCGCAAGGCATTCGCGTCAATACCGTCAGTCCGGGCCCGGTGTCCACAGCCCTCTGGCTCGGCGATCACGGCGTCGCCCGGACCATTGCCGCAGCCAGTGGCGGCAACGCTGACGACGTGGCGAAGACTGCGGCGGCTGATGCGGTCACCGGCCGATTCACCAAACCGGAGGAGGTCGCAGATCTGATTCTGCTGCTGGCCAGCGACCGCGGTGGCAATGTCACCGGCGCCGACTTCACCATCGATGGTGGACTGATCAAGACTCTTTAACGCCCATCACCTTCGAACACCCGACAATCCAAGCAAAGGAAAGTCACATGGCCCAAGCGCCCGCTCCGCACCCGAATCCCGTCGTCTTCATCCACGGACTGTGGATCCACTCGAGCGCCTGGGCGCCGTGGCTCGACCTCTTCGGCGAGCGCGGCTACCCGGTTTCCGCGCCTGGATGGCCCGGTGACGGCGAAACCCCGCAAGCGACCCGGGACAACCCCGACCCGCTCAACGACGTCGGCATTCAGGCCATCTGCGATCACTACGCGGATCTCATCGGCGAACCCGACGTCAAGCCCATCGTCATCGGCCACTCCTTCGGAGGCCTGATCGCCCAGGAGTTGTTGGATCACAACGTCGCCGCCGCAGCGATTGCGATCGACCCGGCGCCCATCAAGGGCGTGAAAGCACTGCCCTATGCCCAGCTGAAGTCCGGCTTCCCGGTCCTGGAAAACCCGGCGAACCGGCACCGCACGGTGATGCTCACGGCCAAGCAGTTCCGTTACGCGTTCGGCAATGTGCTGACCGAAGAAGAGTCGAACGACCTCTACGAGAAGTGGGCCATCCCCGGACCGGGCCGCCCCTTGTTTGAAGACGCGTTCGCCAACTTCTCCCGCAAATCACCCGCCAAGGTCGACACGCACACGGCCGTGCGCGGTCCGCTGCTCCTGACGTCAGGAACCGAAGACCACACCGTCCCCAAGAAGGTCACCGAGCAGGCGTTCAAGCTCTACGCCGACGGTCCGTCAGTCACCGAATACCACGAGTTCGAAGGTCGCGGACACTCGCTGGCCATGGACAGCGGCTGGGGCGACGTGGCCGCGGTGGCACTCGACTGGCTCGCCGGCAAGGGCTTCTGAGCGGCTGGGGCAAGCCAGCGGGCAGGCTCGGCTCAGAGCTTGCTGAGGTCGAGTTTGAGCAGGTCGACGGTGCCGGCGCCGTCAGCGGCGATCACCTGCCCGGAAATGAATCGGGCAGCCTCCGTGCAGAGGAAGAGCAGCAGGTAGGCGATGTCGGCGCCGTGGCCAATGAGCCCGACCGGGTTCAGCAGCCTGCCCTCCGCGGGGACGATCGCCTCGAACCGCCGCACACCCTCGGTCCCGCCGATGGTGCCGGGCGCAATCGCGTTCACCCGAATCCCGCGCGGGCCCCACTCGACGGCGCTGGTGCGGGTGAAGGAATCTACGCCGGCTTTCGCGGCCGCAACATGCGACTGCAGCGCCGCACCTTTGAGCTCGAAGGGAGCCGTGATGTTGATGATGTTGCCGCCGTGCTCACCGAGCCACGCGTCGAAAGCGGCTTTGGAGACGTTGAACGTCCCCAGCAGGTCAATATCCACGACGGCCTTGAATCCGTTCGGGGAGATCGAGGTGATGGGCGCCGGGAAGTTACCCGCCGCGTTGTTCACCACGATGTCGAGCCGGCCGTAGTGCCCGACGATCCCGGCCACGACCCGCTGGACGGCAGCCGCGTCGCGAATGTCGCAGGAGTCGGTGTAGACCTCGATGCCGTCAGCGGTGAGGTCTTGCGCGGCCGCGTCCAACGCTTCCTGCTTGCGGCTGGCGATCGCGATCCGGGCGCCGTGGTGGCCGAGCACCCGGCAGATCTCCTTGCCGATGCCCGTGGCGCCGCCCGTCACGAACGCGACCTGGCCGGCCAGCACGTCACTGCGAAAAGGCGATGCTGGAGCTTCACTCATCGGCGCATCCTGACAGAACGCCTCTCCTGCACCCGAAGGGCTCCCGATTGTCCGCCTCCGACTCCCCTGACCCGCCGCCATCGCTGGTAGCGAGGTTGCGAGCTGCCGGCTGCGTCTTTGCCGAGGATGAGGCGCAGTTACTCGTCTCCACAGCGCATTCGTCGGGCGAGCTCGAAGACATGGTCGAGCGTCGGGTGGCCGGCCAGCCGCTTGAACACGTACTGGGCTGGGTCGAATTCTGCGGGCTGCGTATTGCCCTCGACCCCGGAGTCTTCGTCCCACGCCGCCGCACCGAATTCCTGGTCGAGCAAGCCGCCGCCTTGAGCCCACCGTCCGCCCTGGTGGTCGATCTGTGTTGCGGATGTGGAGCAGTGGGCGCCGCGCTGGCGGCGAAGGTGGCCGGGATCGAGCTACACGCCGCGGACATCGACCCGGCGGCCGTGCGGTGCGCCCGCCACAACCTTGCCCCGCCGGCGCGCATCCATGAAGGCGACCTCTTCGCTGCGTTGCCGGCCAACCTCAAGGGCCGGGTCGACACGTTGGTCGTAAATGCGCCCTACGTGCCCACCGACGCGATCGCAATGATGCCGCCCGAAGCCCGGCTCTTCGAGCCTCAGGTGGCACTCGATGGCGGTCAGGACGGACTCGACGTCGCCCGCCGGGTAGCCAACGAAGCCCCGACGTGGCTGGCCGGCGGTGGCAGCCTGCTCATCGAGACCAGCGACGTGCAGGCACATCGTTTGCTCGCGATCTTCGCCGGCAGCGGACTGATCGCGCGCGTCGAGGCGAGCGAAGAGCTGAGCGCCACCTTGGTAATCGGGATGGTGATCGGGACCCGGCCTCGCCCCTGATGTCACCGCTTGAGGTCACAATGACCACCATGACCACGTCGGCCACAGCTTTCGCTGTGGCATGGCGTATGGGCACAAACCACGGTCAAGAGTCCTAGTTGGACGACCGTCCCCAATACGCCGCCCCCACGACGGCTTCACCGGCCCGTTTCGCCGTCTGCCTCGTGCTGACCGGAGCCGGCGCCGGAGTGGGCGGGGCAGCCCTCACCCTGCTGCTGCACGCGGTTCAGCATGCGGCGTTCGGCTACACCGAAGACACCTTCCTGATTGGTGTGCAGCACGCCTCAGCCGAACGCCGCGTGATTGTCATGAGCTTCGCGGGGCTGGTCGCAGGCGGCGGATGGTGGGCATTGCGCCGCTATGGGGCGCCGATCCCCCGCATCCCCGACGCGCTCAACAGCAGAAAGGTGCGCCTGCCGCTGGTCTGGGTGACGCTTGACGCCGCCCTGCAGATCATCGTCGTTGCGTTAGGGGCCTCGCTCGGCCGTGAAGGAGCTCCCCGGCAGTTCGGGGCCGCCATCGGCGCCTGGCTCTCGAATCGTTCGGGACTGTCCCTCCAGCAACGAAAGATCGTGCTCGCCAGCGGGGCCGGGGCGGGCCTGGCAGCGGTCTACAACGTGCCGATCGGAGGTGCCCTCTTCACCCTCGAAGTGCTGCTGGTCTCCATCGCGCTCCCCGCGGTGGTTTCGGTGTTCGTCGCGTCGTCGCTCGCCACCCTGATCGCCTGGGCAGTGCTGCCGAACCGCCCGGCCTACGTCGTCTTCCCCGTCTCCACCACCGGCACGGTGCTGGTGTGGGCCCTCGTCGCCGCCCCGCTGATGGGAGCGACAGGCGTGATCTTCGTCAGGCTGACCCGCTGGGCGGGAAACCACCGGCCGACCGGCTGGCGGCTGCCGATCAGCACCTTCGTCGTCTTCACGGCGATCGGCCTGCTCGCCGTGCCCTACCCGCAGTTACTCGGCAACGGCAAAGGCCCCGCTCAGCTCGCCTTCGACGGGACCCTGCCTTGGTCGACGCTCGTAGCTCTGCTCTTGCTGAAGCCGATCGTCACTGCGGCTTGCCTGCGAAGCGGTGCCACCGGCGGGCGGCTCACCCCGGCCGTTGCCACCGGTGCGCTGCTCGGGGCTGTCACGGGTAAAGCCTGGCTGCTGCTGTGGCCCGGCTCGAGGATCGCGGAATTCGCCATCGTGGCAGCCGCCGGGTTCCTGGCCGTCACCCTGAGCGCTCCGATCACCGCCATCGCACTGATCATCGAATTCACCGATACGGGTGCGGATCTGCTGGTTCCCATGGTGCTGGCGGTCGTTATCAGCACGGTCACCGCGCGGGCGATCGACCAAAGTATGTCCACCCGGAATATCCGTACGTCCGTACGGATTTAGAGGTATGTGACGTTCTTCAGCGGCCTCTGGCACGGTCTCGATGAGGCGTTCTTCATGTTTTGGGCGACCCTCTGGGCGCTGGTACTCGGTTTCGCCCTGTCGGGTGCGGTGCAGGCCTTCGTTTCCCGCGGTGAGATGCGTAAGGCCCTCGGTGACCACCGCCCCGCGACGCTGGCGAAGTCGTCGATCTTCGGCGTGATCAGCTCGTCCTGCTCCTACGCCTCGTCGGCGCTGGCCAAAAGCCTGTTCGCACGGGGCGCCGATTTCACCGCCTCGATGGTCTTCATGATCGCCAGCACAAACCTGGTGGTGGAGCTCGGCATCGTGTTGTGGTTGCTGATCGGATGGCAGTTCGCGCTGGCCGAGTTCGTGGGCGGGGCGATCATGATCGTCCTGATCGGCCTGGTGCTGCCCCGGGTCATGCCCGCGCGGTGGATTGCCGATGCCCGCCGGCGACTGGAATCGGAGGAATCAGCCGCGTCTGACGAGGTGCACGGTCATCACTCGCACCCGACCGACGCCGGCCCGACGGTCGCCGAACCGTTCAGCCGGCGGATCCGCAGCCGCGCTGGATGGAGCGACGCTTCCGGCTACACCATCAGCGACCTGACGATGGTGCGCAAGGAACTCGTGATCGGGTTCGTCATCGCCGGCTTCCTGGCGGCCCAAGTGCCTCAGTCGTTCTGGAATTCGCTCTTTCTACCCGGCCACGGATTCTGGTCGAGCCTGCAGAACGTCATCCTCGGACCATTCCTGGCGATCATCAGCTTCGTGTGCTCGGTGGGCAACGTCCCGCTCGCCGCGGCCATCTGGGAGGGGGGCATCTCCTTCGGCGGTGTCGTCGCTTTCATCTTCGCCGATCTGATCACGCTGCCGCTCCTGCTGATCTACCGCAAGTACTTCGGAACCCGGATCACCGTGGCGATCCTGGCCACGTTCTGGGCGACGATGAGTACCGCCGGGTTGGCCGTGGAGTACCTGTTTCGGGCCGTCGGAATCAGCGATCCGCCGCGGCCGAAGACGGTCGTCGACACCGGCTTCGCGTGGAACTACACGACGGTGCTCAACCTGATTGCCCTGGTGGCCTTCGCCTTCCTGTACCGGTTGTACAAGACCCGGGCTGCCGGCCCGGCCGACCGATACGGCAAAGACCCCGTGTGTGGCATGCAGGTCGAAAAGGAGCACGCGCCGGCTACCGCGGTGCGCGCCGGACAGCAGTACTGGTTCTGTTCAGATCACTGCAAGCACCGTTTCAATGCTGAATCAACGACGCTGACCGACCCGCTGACATCCACTCATGGAGCGCATTCATGACCGTGACCGACCACGACCATCCCATCGATCCGGCGCGGGTGGCGCAGGCGCGAAGCCGGCTGCCCAGCCCCGACGACGTCGCCCGGCTCGCCGCACTCCTGAGCATGATGGCCGACCCGGTTCGGCTTCGGCTGATCTACGCCCTCGACGTCGCTGAGGAGCTGTGCGTCGGCGACCTCGCACTGGCGCTGGATGTCAGCGAGGACTCCGTGTCCTACGCGCTGCGACTCCTGCGCAGTGCCGGCCTCGTGGTCACGCGCAAGCAAGGCAGGGTGGTCTTCAACCGGCTTGCGGACGACTTTCCGGAGCCACTGCGCGACCATTGCCTTCGTCAGCTGGTCGCCCTGTCAGCCCGTCCTGCGAATGTCACAACCGCACACGCGAATTAAATACTGTTACCCTCCGTCGTCTCGCGACTACTTCGCGTCGGCCAACGATTTGGGGACTCAGTGAAGCGTCGATCCCTGCTCGCCCTCCTGCCCCTGCTGCTGACCGGCTGCCTGTTCGTCAGTCCATCCGGGCCGTACACGAACGGCCAGGTGGTGAACCTCTCGATCACGCAATTTGCGCCAGGCGCCACGGTGTGGCTGTCGGAATGCGGCCCCGGGCAAAGTCCCGCTCCCGCCACTGGATGCCAGCCGTCCCTGACCGGGCAACCGAGCGTTCGCCTTGACAGCCGGGGCAGTGGAGCGGCGCACTACGCCGTCAGGAGTGTGGTCAACGGCATCGGCTGCGCCGGCTACTGCACGATCGTCGCCACCGACGGCAAGCGCGTTCAGACCGTGCCCATCAGCTTCATGCGCCAAGGCAGCCTCGCCATCGCTTCCGGCTTTGCCACGATGCCCTTGAACGTCTACATCGGGCGCTTCCTCTACCAGACCACCCTTTCCAACCCGGTCCCCCTCGTGGTCGTCAACCCGGACACTTACAAGATCGACTTCTACCGCAACAACGACCTCCCGGGCAGTAAGCCGCCGGCGACGACCACCGTGAACCTGCCCAGCGGCAAAGGGGTGGCCGTGGTGGCCTTCCCGAAGGCCGGCAACGCCATCGGCGTCGTCCAGACACCTGTTCCTGCCCCACCGGCCGCGACCCAGCTGAGGGTGACTTTCGTCAATGAACTGCAGGTCACTGCAACGCCCAAGCTCGGCACCGTCGCGGGCCCGGCGCTTGCCCCTGGGCGGTCGTTCACCATGACGATTGCCGGCCGGTCGAATGTGCCGAACGGGGACGACAGCTGGGAGGTCACCTACCCTCGCAGCCAGCCGGGCGGCGGCGCCCCGTGCGGGGCCGGTAACGCGGGAGGTCTGTTCTACCGAGGCCACAGTTACGTGCTCACGATCGTCGCCGACGGATCCCCTAACCCCGGGTTTTGCCCGTTCACCGCGCAAGGCGTGATCCAGGGCGGGGTGGGCTGATGCCGGATCCGGCGGGCCCGGTGTTGTCGGTTCGTGGAGTCGCCAACCGGACCGTCACACCGGACTACGCGACCATCTTTGCGGCCGTCGAGACTGTCGCGGATTCAAAGGTGTCGGCGCTGGCGTCGGCGGGACGCGCCGTGGACCAGATCACGGGTCAGCTGGCGGCCTTGGGAGGACGCCTTCAGGATGCCGAGAGCGGGCGCCATCCACTGACCTGGTCGTCGCGAACCGTGGCCACGCACCCCGAGCAGGTGCCCAATCCCCAGCAGCAAAGTATGGACGTCACGGGGCGGGTCATCGCCCAGGTGGCGCTGCATCTCACAGTCCGTGACTTCGAGCTGCTCGATCCGTTGAGCGAGCAGCTGGCGACACACGAATTGTTCAACATCCACGGGGTGAATTGGGCTGTGGACGAGGACAATCCGGCGTGGCCTGCCGTCCGCGCCGAGGCGATCCACGCGGCGATACGACAGGGTCGCGATTACGCCGCGGCCCTCGGCTGCACGCTGGCCGGGATCGAACACGTGGCGGACGCCGGTCTGCTCGGGGGTAGCGGCGGCTCGGTACGCAGCGGCTGGACCACTCAGGCCGCCGCCCGGTTGTCCGGCGGTGGCGGCGAAGGGCCGTCGCTGGATCCGGTTCCCCAAGAGCTATCCGCCACCATCGAGGCCCGGTTTCGGGCGACACCGGTGGACCTGGCCGCGCTGCCGACCTCGTAACGGCCCTGGTGTCCCCCACCCCCGCGACTGTCTTTGCCGGCCCGCCGGACGCAGAATGTGCGGGTGCCGTCTTCACCATCGGACCTGCTGCTTTCGCGTCGCGACATCGACTTCCTGCTGTACGAGTGGCTCGACGTCGAACTGCTGACAAAACGCGCCCGGTTCGCCGATCATTCGCGCGACACCTTCGACGCTGCCCTTGACCTGTCCGCTGAGGTCGCCACTGAGCAGTTCGCACCGCACAACCGGCGTAACGATCTCGAGGAGCCACGCTTCGAGAACGGGCACGCGGTCGTTCAGCCGGAGGTGGCACCGGCGCTGCAGGTCTTCGCCGAGACGGGCCTGCTGAGCAGTGCGATGGACGCCGCCGTCGGCGGGATGCAGATGCCCCACATCGTCGCCCAGGCCTGTTTCGCCTGGTTTCAGGCAGCAAACGTCGGCACCGCGTCCTACCCCTTCCTGACCATGGGGGCAGCGAACCTGCTGCTGGCCCACGGCTCGCGGGAGCAGATCGATACGTACGTGCTCCCGATGATCGAGGGACGGTTCTTCGGCACGATGTGTCTGTCGGAGCCGCAGGCGGGCTCCTCGCTCGCTGACGTGACGACGCGGGCAGAACCGCAGGCCGACGGGACCTACCGGCTGTACGGCAACAAGATGTGGATCTCGGGCGGGGAGCACGATCTGTCGGACAACATCGTGCATCTGGTGCTGGCGAAGATCCCGGGAGGTCCGGCGGGAGTCAAAGGGATCTCGCTCTTCGTGGTGCCGAAGGTGCTGGTGAACCCCGACGGTTCAGTCGGTGAGCGCAATGACGTGGTGTTGGCCGGCCTGAACCACAAGATGGGCTTCCGGGGCACCACCAACACCCTGCTCAACTTCGGCGAAGGCGGCTACCAACCCGGCGGTGAGCCCGGCGCCGTCGGCTATCTGATCGGCGAGCAACACCGCGGGCTCGCGTACATGTTCCACATGATGAACGAGGCCCGAATCGGTGTCGGGTCAGGCGCGATGGCGCTGGGCTACACCGGCTATCTCAAGGCGCTCGACTACGCGCGAATCAGGCCACAGGGACGTCCGGTGGCGGCCAAAGACCCTGCCACCAAACAGATTCCGATCATCGAACACGCCGACGTCAAGCGCATGCTGCTCGCCCAGAAGTCGTATGTCGAGGGAGCTCTCGCCCTGATTCTTTATTGCGGACGGCTGCTCGACGAGGAGCGGACCGCCGAGACCCCCGATGAGCGCGCGAATGCCCACACCCTGCTCGAGGTGCTGACCCCGATCGCCAAGAGCTGGCCTTCACAGTGGTGCCTGGAGGCCAACAGCTTGGCGATTCAGGTGCATGGCGGATACGGCTACACCCGCGAGTACGACGTCGAGCAGCACTACCGGGACAACCGGTTGAACCCCATCCACGAGGGCACACATGGCATCCAGGGGCTCGACCTGCTGGGCAGAAAGGTCGTGGCCGACGCCGGTGCGGGCCTGAACCTGCTGCTGGCCACCATCACCGTCACCGTCGAGCGAGCCGTCGCGGCAGGCGGCGAATCAGCTCTCCTCGGAGCGCAGCTGGCAGCTGCCTGCCGGCGCGTGGCGGACACCACGGCAAGGCTCTGGAGCACAGGCGATCCCGAGACGGCGCTGGCCAATTCTTCGGTCTATCTCGAAGCAGTCGGACATGTCGTCGTGGCCTGGATCTGGCTCGAGCAGCTGCTTGCTACCGGCACTCGGCAAGGCGACTTCTACGAGGGGAAGCGCCAGGCCGCTCGCTACTTCTACCGGTTCGAACTCCCGCGTACGGGGCCCCAGTTCGACCTGCTGGACAGCCTTGACCGCACCTGCGTGGAGATGGCGGACGGCTGGTTCTGAAACGTAAGCTCCAGCAATGCAGACCTATGTACTTGCCGGCGGCTGCTTCTGGTGTCTGGACGCCGTCTACCGCACGCTCAAGGGCGTTGAGGACGTCGTTTCCGGTTATACCGGCGGCGTCACCGAACAGCCGACCTACGAGTCGGTGTGCTCAGGTCGCACGGGTCATGCGGAGGCCGTGAAGGTCGTCTTCGACGAGACTGTGATCCCGCCTTCGGTGATCCTCGACGTGTTCTTCACGCTGCACGATCCGCGCCAGCTCAACCGTCAGGGCAACGACGTCGGCACCCAATACCGGTCGGCGATGTTCTACACCGACGACGACCAGAAGAAGCAATTTGAAGAGGCCCGCGACCGCGCCTCCGAATACTGGGATGGCGGGATCGTCACGGAGATCGTTCCGCTCAAGGAGTGGCACGACGCCGAGGCCTACCACCAAGATTTCTTTGCCAAGAACCCCGGCCAGGGCTACTGCATGGCAGTAGCCCTACCCAAGGTCAACAAGGTCCGCAGGTCGTTCGCGGACTACGTGCTGGCGTCCTGACCCGTCAGGACTCTTGTCCGACTGGCTCTACCGGCTCAACCGGCTCGAAGGTCATCGAGATCGAGTTGATGCAGTAACGAAGGTCGGTCGGAGTGCCGTAGCCCTCCCCGGCGAAAACGTGGCCGAGGTGGCTGTGGCAATTCGCACACACAACCTCTGTGCGGACGCTTCCCAGGCTGCGATCTTCGATCTCGATCACTTTCTCGCCCGCGAGAGGCGTGAAGAAGCTGGGCCATCCACAGTGTGAGTCAAACTTCGCATCGCTGCGAAACAGCTCACTGCCACAGGCTCGGCAGTTGTAAATGCCGACCCGGTGGTTGTCGGTGTACTCCCCCACGAACGGCCGCTCGGTGGCGGCTTGACGAAGTACGGCGTACTCGGCGGGGCTGAGCTCGGCCCGCCACTGCTCGTCGGTCTTCACGACCGGCGCTGGGCTCTTGATACTGGTCACACCACGTAAAACCATCTGGAGTGGGCGGGTGTTCCACCTCCAATCCAGACCTTTTCGCGCTGTTCAGCAGCCGGTCGCCAGGGGTTTGCCGACCCGGGTGTGAGGTGGTGGCGCATCCCTTCACGTGCTCGAACGACGACTGCCGGGAGTCCCGTTGACCACGCATGCGCAACGCCGAACTCACTCCTCGCCGGGCGGGCCGATCACTTCGCCGGTGAAGGCCGTCGGAGCTCGGGACGCCCTGGGAAGTCTCAGCAACTTGCGACTCTCGGCTGACAACGAGGATCTGGACGATCCGGTGCTGGTGACCCCGGACGGACGGCTGGTCGACACCTGGCGTGAGGGCTACCCGTACGCCGAACGGATGCCGCGCCAGGAGTACGAGTTCCAGAAGCGCCTGCTGCAGATCGAACTGCTGAAGATGCAGCGGTGGGTCACCGAGACCGGGCAGCGAGTGGCCATCCTTTTCGAGGGTCGTGATGCGGCGGGAAAGGGCGGCACGATCAAGCGCTTCATGGAGCATCTGAATCCGCGCGGGGCACGAGTCGTCGCGCTGAACAAGCCGACACCGATCGAAGCGACCCAGTGGTATTTCCAGCGCTACATCCCGCATCTACCCAGCGCCGGCGAGATCGTTTTCTTTGATCGCTCCTGGTACAACCGGGCCGGCGTCGAGCGGGTCATGGGATTTTGCACGCCCGAGCAATACGACGCCTTCCTGCGGCAGGCACCCGAGCTGGAGCACATGCTGACGAACGACGGAATCCACCTGTTCAAGCTGTGGTTCTCGGTGTCCCGCGGCGAGCAGCAGACCCGTTTCGTGATCCGCCGGATCGACCCGGTGCGGCAGTGGAAGCTCAGCCCGATGGACCTCGCCTCGCTGGACCGGTGGGAGGACTACACCCTCGCCAAAGAGGAAATGTTTCGCCACACCGACACCACGTACGCGCCCTGGACTGTCATCAAGAGCAATGACAAGCGGCGGGCTCGCGTCGAAACCCTGCGCCACGTGCTGTCACAGCTGCAATATCCGGACAAGGACCCGGAGATCCTGGGTGTGCCCGACAGCCGCATTGTCGGCTCCGCCCGCGAGGTCTACGAGACGGGCGAGAACCCGGGCGGGGAGCGCGCGACGGGACCGGACCCGACCGCTGACCCCTATTCGTCCCCTCATAGGGTTCGCCCATGACCTTGTCCTCGTGGGACGACTACCCCGTCCACCAATCATCCAACTGGATCGCCAATGTGGCGACCAGCGACCGCAATTTCTACGATCGCTACTACTTCAACGCGTTCGACACCAGTGGCGACTGGATCGCGGTGATGGGACTGGGTCAGTATCCGAACCTCGGAGTCACCGACGCCTTCGTGACCGTGCGCCTCGGCGACAAGCAGCACGTCGTGCGATCTTCCCGGCCGCTGACCGATCGGGTCGACGTTTCGGTCGGTCCGCTGCGCGTCGAGGTGATCGAGCCGCTGAAGAAGCTACGGTTCGTCGCCGAACCGACCGAGCACAGCGTCGCCATGGATCTCACCTGGGAGGGGGCCGGGCCCGCCGTCGCTGAGCCGAACCAGTTCATCCGCCACGGCGCCCGGGTCATGTTCGACACCCAGCGGCTCGCGCAGATGGGGTCCTGGAGCGGCACGCTGAACGTCGGCGGCAAAGACCTCAAGGTCGGACCGGATACGACGTGGGGATCCCGCGACCGTTCGTGGGGAGTGCGACCCGTCGGCGAGAAAGAGCCCGACGGCATTCGCCAAGGCGCGAACGTCATGGGCGGCGGCATGTGGAGCTACTTCCCCATGCGTTTCGAAGACCACTCGATCTACTACATCTGCTCGGAGCGTGCGGATGGCGTCCGCACCCTCGAGCAGGCCGAACGGGTCTGGCTGGACGGCCGGATCGAGCAGCTCGGCCGTACCGAACACGCCCACGAATTCGAGCCCGGCATCCGCCTGCTGACCGGATCGACGATCAGCTTCCCCGATGCCGGCTTCGAGATCCGTTGCACGCCGCTGCTCGCGAACTTCCTCGCGGTCGGCACCGGCTACGGACTGGAGGCCGACTGGCGCCACGGCATGTATCAGGGACCCGACCTGGTCGTGCAGGGCATCGTCTACGACGAGCCCAAGATCCGTCAGCTCGGTGCTTACGCGGTGGTCGACCACGCCGCCCGCTTCGAGTATGACGGGCACACCGGCTACGGCCTCTACGAGCACTCCTTCAGCGGGGCCATGCCGCGGTACGGGCTGGAGTAGGCACCACCAGTTCGGCGGTAGGCCGGCTGGACGTAAAGACAGGCGCCGAACCCGTCGAGTGATGTCGATATGTCCGGTAGCGCGCCCCGGCTGCGCAGGCCGGTGACGGTCCCCTACGTCGTCGCCAGCCTGGTCGGCTTCCTGCTCTTCCTCTGGGTAACGCGGCGCACCCAGGACTGGCCGCTGTCCAAGGCGGCTCCGCTGATCCTGGCGATCTCCGTCGGCAGCTACCTGGCCGTACTGCCGCATGAATTCGGCCATGCCGTGACGGCACGGTTGTTCGGGCGCCGGGTCGTCGAGATCCGGATGGGCGTTCCCGGCATGAGGCAGACCAGGCGAATCTCGATCTTCGGCATGCCGCTGGTTTTCGGCACAACCCGGCCGGGCACGGGAGGCCACACGCGCTACGAGCCGCCGCTGCCGCCGGCCGAGCGTGCCGTTGTCCTGCTCGCCGGACCGATCGCAGGAGCAGCCGCCCTCGCCATCGCCGCCGCCATAATTCCCTCGACCCCGATCTCAGACGGCTTGCTCATCGCCCTGGTCACGCAGACCATCGTCAACCTGCTGCCGGACCTGTCGGGACGTAGCAACTCCGACGGCACCCAGCTGATGAGGATCGCACGCGGTCCCGGATGGACCGGCTGGACCGGATCTGGCCATCTCCACACCGACGAACCGGCGAGGCGGGCCTGGAACCAAGCAGCGGCGGCAAGCGATCGAGGCGACCCGACGGCAATCTTGCAAATACTGGATCAGGAGCTGGCAAAGCAGGCTGTGCCGCCGGACCATCGCTGCTTCCTGCTGGGCCAGCGAGCCTTGCATCGCTACCGGGCCGGCTGGTTTCTCGCCGCCGCCGAGGATTACGCAGGCCTGCCGGACGCCGCTCATGCTTGGGCCGACGCCATCGTTGCCGCTGCCTTGTTTCAGCAGATCCCGCCGGACTCGCAGATCGTCCCTGTCGCGGGCGGGCACATCGAGGCGAGAGCGGCGGTGGACAGCTCGTTGGCGGCCGGGCACGCCCTCGCCGTCCTTCGCATCCTGCAGGGCCGCTATGCGCAGGCCTTCGACGCGGCGGCTCGGCCGGGTTTGGAACTCCTCGCCGAGCCCGAGCAGGCGGCCGTCGCCGCCACCCGATTCCTCTGCAACGGTGACCCCGCCACCCGGCAGTCGCTGATCGTCGCCCTCCAGCAACGCGCCCCCTGGAGCCCGTGGACGCGCCTCGCCGCGGCACAACTCGCCGCGGCTGGGTGAACGTCATCCTGAAGCACCATCAAGGTCACCCGAATGGCAGACGGCGGCGGCCGGCAAACCGGGGACATTCGAGGAGTGACGCAGCTTGCCGCACCGGAGGGGACCGACGCCGCCTGGGCGTGCGACCCGGTGCTGCTGAGCGCGCAGGACGAGTTTCAGTCGGCGCAGCTGGCCTGGGAGTTGATTGCTCCCGATAGCGAACGGCTCCCGGAGAACGCGTCGCCGCTGCAATTCCTGCTCCACGCCCGGATGACCACCTCGCGGTTCATCTACGAGATGACGAAGATGCGGGAGAAAGCGGCCTGACCGCAGCCGCCCTTACGTCGGACCCGGTCGTCAGGGTCCGACGACCTGCTCCCACACCGATGGCGCGCCGTCGGCGAGGACACGCTCGGCGACGACTTCCGCCCAGAACGACGCGGCCCCACCCTCTTCGCGCCACGACCAGAGCCGGCGGGTGAACCGCTGCAGCTGATGCTCTTGGGTCGCTCCGATCGCGCCATGGACCTGATGCGCTATGGCGGTCAGCCGGGAGATGCTCCGCTCGGCGTCGGTCTTCGCGCTAGCAATAGCCAGCCAGGAATTCGAGGCGCCTGATTCGAGTGCGAGCAGCGCAGCGTCCGACCCGATCTCGAGGGCCGCAGCCTCGCCGGCCAGCTCCGCCACGAGCTGCTGAACGGCCTGGAAGCGACCGATCGGTCGACCGAACTGCTCACGCTCACCGACGTAGCGCAGGGTCATTTCCAGCACTTGGGATGCCGCTCCCGAGCAGAGCAGGAGGCGGGTCAGAGCCAGCCTGAGGGAAAGCTCGCGGGCCACGTCGAAGCTGATGCGAGCGAATTGCTTGCCGCTGACCCGAGTCCCGGCGAGCGCGAGATCATCGAGCGGATCGCCGGCCAGATTTTCACCCTCGACCACTTTTGCCGCAGCCACGTCGACGACGATCGCCAGTGGGCCCTGCTCGGTCCTGGCCATCAGCACGATCGAGTCCGCGAACCGGCCGTACGGGATCTTGCGCGCCGCCCCTTTCAGGACCCAGGAATTGGGCCCATCCGACTCAGCCAGCACGCCGTCAGTGGTGGTCGAAACGCTGAGAATGCCCGTGGGGATGGACATTCCGGCCGCTTCGAGGAGCCAGGCAGCCACCAGAGATGCCTCTGCTATGGGCGCGCGCAAACAGCGACTGCCCGCGACTCGTACCACCTCGGCGGCTTCCCGCAGCGATCCGCCGCCTCCTCCTGCCGACTCCGATAATGCGATCTGCGCCAGCCCGGCGGATGACAGCTGCGACCAGGTGCCGGCGTCCCACGGCTCACCCTGGTCCTGCTCCAGGCAGCCGTCGAGGATGCTCTCGGTCGCCGCAGCTACTTCGCGCACATTGTCGGTCATCGGTCGCTCTCGTCGGTCATCGCATGCCCAGCCCGCGGGCGACGACGCCCCGCAAGACCTCATTCGTGCCGCCGCGCAAGGTGAATCCGGGGGTATGGAGCACCGCAGTGGCCAGCATGCTGGACAAAGGCGGACCTCCTGCCAGCGCCGCGCCCCATGGCGTCAGCCGGCGCACCGCCTCAACCAGCTCGCCCTCAAAGCGGGTGCCGAGATCCTTGACGAGAGCCGCCTCTACTTCCGGACTGGCGCCTGCTGCCAGCTGGGCCGCGACCGCCAGTGACAGCTGGCGCAAGACGACCAGGCGCGCAACCAGACCACCGATCACCTGCCGCGCATGAGCGTCGGCGACGACCTGACCTGACCGCACGACCCGCACCCACTCGGCGAGCAGCGGCACCGTACTCAGCACCCGTTCGGGACCACTGCGCTCCAGCGCCAACTCGCTCGTGCACTGCCTCCAGCCTGCTCCCACCGTCCCGAGCAGATCAGCGGCTGGGACGAAAACGTCCTCCAGCACCACCTCGTTGAAATGGTGGGCCCCGTCGAGGCTGACGATCGGCCGGACCGTGACCCCGTCGGCGCCGAGGTCGATGATCAGCTGGCTGAGTCCGTCGTGGCGTGCCTTGAGATCTCGCGGTGCGGTGCGGACCAAGGCCATGAGGTAGTGCGCCGCATGGGCATTGGAGGTCCAGACCTTCGTGCCGTTGACACGCCAGCCACCCTCGACCGGGTCAGCGCGGGTGCGTACTGACGCCAGATCCGATCCACTGTCGGGCTCGCTCATGCCGATGGCGAAGTAGATCTCACCGCGGGCCACGCCGGGGACGAACCGCTGCTTCTGCTCCTCGTTTCCCCATCGCAGAATGCTCGGGGCCATCTGCCGCTCGGCGATCCAGTGAGCCGCGACCGGTGCGCCGGCGGCGAGCAATTCCTCAGTCACGACGAAACGGTCGAGCGCGCTGGCGCCCCCACCGCCGTATTCGACCGGGTAAGACATCCCGAGCCAGCCGCGCTCCCCGAGGGCCCGGCTCAGCCGGGGGTCGACGCCGCCGAGCCAGTTGTCGGGCTGCGGAACGAATCCGCCGCGCTCGATCTCCGCGGCCAGGAAGGAGCGCACCTCTCGGCGCAGGATCTGCGTCTGGTCCGGCAGCTGCACAGCCCCGAGCCTCACCAGCTCATTCAAGCACCCCTGCCACGGTCCGCACCATCGACCACCGTCACCTGCGCTAGCTGGCAGAACGGCTCGCGGATACGACTCAACGCGCCTGAAATGACCGCAGATGCGGTTCTGGCTAGGACGGACATCCGAATCCGCGCATGACAAATGCTGCTGACGGTGGCAGCGTGGAGGGTCGGAGGCCTCGACGGAGGCCTGCCGCTTGGTGCACTGCAGCCCCAAGCTCAGGTAGCAGAAGCAGGAGAAAACATGAGTCTCGCGAGCGAAACACGGCCTCCGCTGCGCAATGCGGATCGTTTCTTCATCGGCGGCGAGTGGGTTGCCCCGTCCTCAGCCGACACGATCGACGTCATCGATTCCTCGACGGAGAAGCTGTATTTCAGCATCGCGGAGGCCCGTGCAGCTGACATGGACCGTGCGGTCGGCGCCGCCCGGCTCGCTTTTGACGAAGGGCCCTGGCCGCGCCTCACGCACGCTCAGCGCGCCGAGTACCTGCGCGCACTGGGCAAGGAGCTCGCGACCCGGGCCGACGTGCTCGGCGACATCTGGCCGCGTGAATCCGGTGTGCTGGCGCGCATCGCCGGACCGGCGAGCGCGGGCGCCGCCTCGGCCTTCGACTATTACGCCGACCTCGCGAGCACCTATCCCTTCGAGGAGCCGGCGCAGCCTTCCCTCGGCGGCAAGTTCGGATTGCTGGTGCGCGAGCCCGTCGGGGTCGTAGGGGCGATCATCCCCTGGAACGCACCGCTGTCGCTTGCCATCTACAAGCTGGCTCCGGCCTTCCTCGCCGGTTGCACCGCCATCCTGAAGGCCTCCCCCGAGGCCCCCGGCTCCGCGTACATCCTGGCTGAGGTCGCTGAGGCAATCGGGCTGCCGCCCGGTGTCCTGAATGTCGTCACCGCCGACCGCGAGGTCTCCGAACTGCTGGTTCGCGACCCCCGCGTCGACAAGATCGCCTTCACCGGGTCGACGGCGGCCGGCCGGCGTATCGCCTCGATCTGCGGCGAGCGCATCGCCCGCTACACCCTGGAGTTGGGCGGCAAGTCCGCCGCCGTGATCCTGGACGACGCCGACCTGACCGCGACCGCGATGACGATCGCGGGAGCCGAGTGCTTCCTATCCGGCCAGGTCTGCTCCTCCCTGACCCGGCTGGTCATCAGCCGCAGCCGTCACGACGAATTCGTCGAGACGCTTGCCGGGATGTTCTCGCAGGTAAAGGTCGGCGACCCCTTCGACGACGCGACCCAAATGGGACCGCTGGCGATGGCTCGCCAGCGCGACCGGGTCGAGGGTCTGATCGCCACCGGCATCGACGAAGGCGCCAAGCTCGTCACCGGCGGAGGACGGCCCAAGGACCTCGACGTCGGCTACTACATCGAGCCGACTGTCTTCGGAAACGTCGACAACTCCTACACCATCGCCCGCGAGGAGATCTTCGGCCCAGTGCTCAGCGTCATCCCGGCAGACGATGAGGCGCAGGCGGTGCGCATCGCCAACGACACGATCTACGGCCTCAACGCCTCGGTCTTCACCAACGACGTCGACCGCGCCCGCGAGGTCGCCGGGCAGCTGCGCTCCGGCACCGTCGGCCACAACAATTTCCGGACCGACTTCGGGATCGCGTTCGGTGGATTCAAGCAATCCGGTATCGGACGTGAGGGCGGCCGCGAAGGCATCCTTCCCTACCTCGAAACCAAGACGGTCATCCTCGAGGGCACACCCTCCAAATACGTGAAATAGGTAGCCGCCACACCCCCACTAAATGGGGCTGGTTCCCAGAGGTATCGCAGCCGGCTCGCAGCCACCCTTCCTAACTTCGTGCTTGGCTCCGCAATGGGCGCGGAGCATCGCGAAGGGTCTCGCCATGACCGTTTTCTGGATCGTTGTCGCTGTCGCAGCCGTGGTGACCGTGATGGGTGCAGTCGCCTTTAGCGGCCTGGCTCGGCGCCGCAAGCGGATGAACGCGGCATGGGTCGATATCGACTCCGAGCTCCGGCATCGGCATGAGCTCGTCGCCAGTCTCATCAATACGGTGCTTGCCGTCGCGGCTCCGAAGGGCGACCTGCTGCGGCCGGTGTCCCAGGCCCGCCGGGAGGCTGTCATCGCTGGGGCGACCGGCGATCCGGCTCGAATCTCCGCGGCCGAGAACATGCTGAATGACTGTCTCCACAGTCTTTTCGAGCAGACGCAGGACTATCCGATGCTCGCTGCGGCAAGCACCTTCACGGCGACCCGAGACGAGCTCAGCGCATCCGCAGTCAGGCTGTTGCCCCTGTGCGACCGGTTCAACGCGGCAACCGAGGGATACGACAAAGCGATTCGCCGCTTCCCACGATCTCTGATCGCGCGTGCGTACGGATTCGGCCGGATCTCCCAGTACCGAGTGGACGAAGCGGACCGCCGGGTGCCGGCGCAGACCGTCGCCGCAGATTCGCTCAGTGCAGAGTCGCTGACAGCAGAACCGCTCGCTACGAGGTAGGCATCGGCCGCCGAATTCACGGGCTATACATTCGGCGCCATGGACGAGGCACGAAACGAGCGCCTTGAACGGGCAACGGCGGCTTGGCAGCAGTGGTGCGCCACCCTTGAACAGGTCGGAACGGCTGCCCTCGCAAACACCCTCACCGACGAGGACATCGACTTCGCCGAAGGCCTGCGTCATCTGACACGGATGGCACGGCTCACGCTCGCCGGCGGCATGGAGAACAACGACCCGCTTCACCCGTTCTTCGATCGTTCGCTGGGGCCGACTCTGAAGATGGGCGGTGACAATCCCGCCGGGCTCTACCTGTCCGCACCCATCAATGGCACCGATACGTACCGGGTCGCCGGCACTCGCGGATCGGCTACCTGGATCTCGTTCATGGCCCAGCGCAACCACGGTTGCTTTGCAGCCGGGCTGGGGGTCTTCGGCGACGCCATCTTCACCGAACTCGAGACCAACGATGACGGCGTATTCGAGCTGATCTTGTCACCCGACAAGCATTCGGGAAATTGGATCGAGACCGACCGCTTCTCGGCCAGACTCATGATCCGGCAATTCTTCGGAGACTGGGCCGATGTACGGCCGATGGACCTCACCATCGAAAACCTCAGTCGCGGCGATGAAGCGAAAGCACTCCTCAGCCTGTCGGCGGCGGTCGGCGACTTGGCCCGGAGCGCTCAGAGTCTGCAGACGTTGCTGCCGGCCATGCAGTCGGAGCTGGCCGCAAAGAGCGACTCGATCAATGCCTTCGCCACCGACATCGGGGACGCCACGGAAAGCTACGGCGGGGTACCCGGCGGCAACGCCGTCACCATGCGGTGGCGACTCGCGGCGGACGAAGCACTCCTGGCCACGGTGCGTCCGCCCATCCCGTGTGCTTACTGGGACGTCCAACTCGGCAACGTCTGGTACGAGAGCTGGGACTACCGCCATTTCCTGTCGGGCATTGTCCACACGCAGGCAACCTTCAACGACGACGGCTCGGCAACGATCGTGCTCAGCGAGCGCGACCCGGGAACGGCCAACTGGGTGCAGACCTGCGGCCACCGCGAGGGGCACCTGGCGGTGCGCTGGCAGCTGACTGACGGCCAGCTACCGCTGCCGGCGTGCACTGTGGTCAAGGTCGATGACGTCAAGAAGATCACGGGCCTGCCCCCGGTCAGCGATGGTGAACGCAGAGCGCAATACCGGGCGCTAAGAGCTGCGGCTGAAAGGCGTTTCCGACCATGACCGAATCATTGGACATCGAGATCACCGATCCCGAGTACGGAAGGCTGGTGTTCGCCGCCACGGCCGCCGGACCCGATGACGGCGACCTCGTGTTGCTGCTGCACGGCTTTCCGCAGACCAAGCTCTCGATGCGGTCGCAGGTCGCGGCGCTGGCCGATGCCGGCTATCGAGCCGTCGCCTTCGACCAGCGGGGGTATTCACCCGGAGCCCGACCGGTGGGGGTCGAGCCGTATCGGACAGACCGCCTGACGGGCGATGTGCTGCGTATCGCCGACGCGTTGGGTGCCTCGCGATTTCATCTCGTGGGCCACGATTTCGGAGCTGTCGTCGGATGGCAGCTGGCGTGCCGCCATGGCGAGCGGCTGGCGACCTACACCCCATTGTCGGTCGGACACCCGCTGGCCTACGTGGAGGCCGCCGCCCAGCCCGACGGCGACCAGCAGGAGCGTTCAGGCTATTTCGAGTGGTTCCGCATGCCCGAGACCGATGCCGAGCTCGGGGACTACGACCGGCTGCACGCCCTATATGTCGCGGCCGGACTCGGCGACGATGAGCCCGCTGCTGACGCCAGGGCGCTGGGTCATCCTGAGACGATGCGGGCCTGCCTGAACTGGTATCGGGCCAGCGGCATACACCAGATCACCGATCTGAAACCGGTCACGGTTCCGGTGCTTTTCATCTGGTCGACCGAGGATGTCGCGCTCGGCCCCGCTAGCGCCTACGGAACCGAGCGCCATGTGACCGGGCCCTACCGGTTCGAGGTCATCGAAGGCGTCGACCACTGGCTGCCTGAGCACGCCTCCGAACGGGTCAATGCGCTGCTCCTCGAACACCTGGCGGCCTACCCGGTCTGATTTCCACGCCCGAATGTGAAATTCGTCACATTCGGTTTGACGAGGAATCCACCTCTCCTGACGCGGCGAATACCTGGCGTCGACCCTCCTCCGGAGGGCTGCGTGACCGTCCAGGACTGCTCGCCGGGAAGACCTCGGGGCAGCCGAACACCCCGAGGAGACCGCATCATGAGTGATGCCACGCGTCGAACGTTTCTGGTGGCGGCGGGGGCAGGCGCAGCCGCGCTCGGCGTCGCTGCCGTAGCACCTTCCTCCGCGGCAGCGGCGACGACCAAGGGCTCCCATCAGCCTGCCGAGCTGCCGACCGGCGAACCGCTGGTGGCGTATGTGAGTGACGCCAGCACGGGCGAACTGACCCTGCTCGTGGGCGAACGTGAAGTGCTGATCACAGACCCTGACCTGGTGTCCCGGCTGACGAGTGCCGCCTCCGAATAAGCGCACCATCCGCCGTTCATCTCTCGCTCTGCTGCCCACTTCACCTTCGAAAGGATCGTCATGTCCTCCCATCGCGAAGCCCCTGAGATTTCCAAAGATCCTGCTGTCGACAACACCGACGTCTACGCCTTCGTCAGCCCCGACCGGCCCGGATTCGCCACCCTGATCGCGAATTTCAACCCGTTCCAAAAGCCCGACGGCGGCCCGAACTTCTACGAATTCGACGACCGCGCCCTGTACGAGATTCACATCTCGAACCGGGGAGACGCGCAAGCCGACATCACCTACCAGTTCCGCTTCCACACGGTGGTCCGCAACCAGAACACTTTCCTCTACAACACCGGGCCGATCAGCAGCATCTCCAGCACGGCCTGGAACCGCCCGCAGTTCTACTCGGTCACGCGAGTCGACCGATCCGGTGCCACCAAGGTGCTCGGGTCGAATCTCGCCACCCCACCGGTCAACATCGGTCCCCGCAGCACGCCGAACTACGAGACGTTGGCATCCCAAGCCGTGCATGGCCTGGGCGGCGGACGTCAGGTGTTCGTCGGCCCGCGGGCCGACCCGTTCTTCGTCGACCTCGGCAGCGTCTTCGATCTGGCCGGATTGCGACCGTTCAACAACCTGCACTTGATCAAAGAAACCATCATTCCCGGCATGAATGGGCTGCAGGGACTCAACGTTTCGACGATCGCCATTCAGGTCCCGATCACCGACCTGACCCGCGGCGGATACAACCCCAAGGACCCGTTGAACCCGGCATCGGTCATCGGCGTCTGGTCGAGCGCCAGCCGTCAAAGGTCACGGATCTATGACGGCTCGCAAGGCAAGTCGGTCAACAGCGGGCCCTTCGTCCAGGTCAGCCGGCTCGGCTTCCCGCTGTTCAACGAACTCCTGGTGCCCATGGCCAAGAAGGACTACTGGAACACCCAGGTGCCCCACCACGACGCACAGTTCGCCGCCGGCGTGACCAAGCCGGAGCTTGCCGGACTGCTACCGATGCTCTACCCGGGAGTCTTCCCCGAGCTCGCTGCCTACAAGAAGCCGCGGGCCGACTTGGAGGCCATCATCCTGACCGGAATACCGAAGGGCATCATTGCGGGTTTCCAGAACAACACCGGTCCGGTACTGGCCGACATGCTGCGCCTGAACCTGGCAATTCCGCCCGCCAAGAGCCCCGACCCACTGGGGCTCATCAAGGGTGATGCGGCCGGATTCCCCAATGGCAGGAGGATATTTGACAATATCGTCGCGGTGGAGCTGCGAGCCGTCGCGGGAGCTTTGATCCCGCTGGTCGACAAGACCTTCACACCCGACGGCGCCGCCAGCCTGCTGACGGACGGGACCAGCAACACCAATGCGCCCTACGGCACCCAGTTCCCTTACGTCGCCACGCCGGCCAGTGGCTACGCGACGGTCGAAGCCGTCCCGCACGTCTCCTGATCGACCGCTGGATACCGAGCACCTGGGAGCGGACATGGAAGACAACACTCACGCCGGACAAGGGCCGGTCGTGCTCGATATCGGCGGCGACATCGGTGCCCTCGTCGTCTCGATGCCCTCCGACATGGAGGGCATCGAGATCGAGGTCAGTCCCTGCGGGGCGCGCCCCGCGGGCCACGTGCCCCACGTGGCGGTTGTGGGCCGGCCCACCCAGACCGGCATTCACTACTCCGCCGTCTTTCCCGATCTCCACGAAGGGGATTACGACCTCAACCAACGCCACCACCGAGAGGTCGCGCTGACCGTCACCGTCACCGGGATGCCGAACTGTCACCGCGGCGCGACTGGCCGTCGCCGACTGCAGTGCCGAATGTAGGGCGGCTAGGATTCTGCTGCCATGACCGTCCCCATGCGCTTGTCCGGAGCCGTCGCCGTCATCACCGGCGCCGGCAGCGGCATCGGACGGGCGGCCGCACTCACGTTCGCCCAACGCGGAGCAAGGCTGATCGTCAGTGATGCCAACCCCGAGCGCGCTTCTGCTGTCGCCGAGGAGATCCGCCGGCTGGGAGGGCAGGCAGCGGGACTGCACTGCGACGTCACCGATCAGCAGGACGTGGAGCGCCTTCGCGACGCAGGCCTGACGGAGTACGGGCGTATCGATCTGGTGATGAACAACGTCGGGGTCATCGCGATGGGCCCGCCGGAGACGCCTTCCTCTGGCGGAGTGGCAGCGGGTCATCGACATCAACCTGCTCGCGCATGGTGCGCAGCAATCTCGTCTTCCTTCCCGGCCTCATCGCGCAGGGCAGCGGCCACCTCGTCAACACCGCCTCGATGTCAGGGCTGCTGGCGCACGGCTACGACCGTCTCCCCTACGTGACGACCAAACATGCCGTGGTCGGCATGTCCGAATCACTGGCGCTCTACCTCGCACCCAAGGGCATCGGAGTGACCTGCCTGTGCCCCTCGGGGGTGGTGACGAACATCGTGGAGCAGATCAGCTTCTTCGGACCGGCAAGCACGCCACGGACGCCCGACTACCCGATCGTCGAGGCTGAGGTGGTCGGGGAGCTGCTCGCCGATGCGGTCGAGAGCGGCCGCTTCCTGGTGCTGACAGCACCGGGGGTTCACGACGAGATGGTGGATCGCGTACGCGACATCGATGCCTACCTCGACAAGCTGACGGAGGGCACTCCATGACTGAAGCAGCAGGGCCAATCCCCTTGAACTACAACGAATTTTCCCTCTTCCGGGAGAACGCCGATGAGGCCGGCCTGGACTGGGACGGACCACCTGCGGTCGAACGCGTAAGCATCGATGTCGGTGGCGGCCAACGCGTCAGCGGGCTGCGCTGGGGACGCGGACTACCCGAGCTCGTCCTGCTGCATGGCGGCGCCCAGAACGCCCACACCTGGGACACCGTCGCGCTTGCCCTGGACGTTCCACTGCTCGCGATTGACCTGCCAGGACACGGACATTCCGATTGGCGGGAGGACCGCGACTATTGGGCCCCGCGCAACGCGGAGGCCGTGGCGGCCGTGATGCGGGAGCTCGTGCCCGCGGGCGCGCCCGTCGTCGGCATGTCACTCGGCGGCTTGACCGCGATCCGCCTCGCGGCCATCGCGCCCGAATTGGTCACCTCCCTGGTGGTCGTCGACGTCACTCCCGGTGTCGATCTGGTGAAAGCCGCGCCGATCGTGGACTTCGTCCAGGGCCCGGAGAGCTTCGCCGGCTTCGACGAGCTTCTTGACAGGACCGTTGCGCACAATCCGACCCGGTCGGTGAGTTCCCTGCGCCGCGGATTGATGCACAACGCGACTCCCCGGGAAGACGGACGCTGGGTCTGGCGCTACGACCGGCTCCGGCCGCCGGGCGACGCCCTGGATTTCGGCTACCTCTGGGACGACCTCACCCGGGTCGATGCTCCGATCCTGCTTGTCCTCGGGGCCGACTCCGGCGTTGTGGTTGATGACGACGTGGCAGAATTCTGCCGGCTCCAACCCGGCACGCGCGTCGAAACGGTCGCTCGAGCCGGTCACTCGATCCAAGGCGATCAGCCGCTTAGGCTCGCTGAGCTCATCGCCCAGTTCCGTTAGGGAGCACAAAGCCCATGGCCGAATTACGGTTTGACGGCAAGCACGTGGTGATCACGGGGGCCGGTGCCGGACTTGGACGTGAATACGCGAACCGGTTCGCGGCAGAAGGCGCAGCGGTATTGCTGCTGGACTCCAACGAAGCCGCCGGCGAAGGAGGCGGCCCGCACCATTGAGGCTGCCGGCGGACGCTCCCTCGCAGCAGGTGCCGACGTGACGGACCGGGCCGCTGTGGAGTCAGCGGTGGCAGACGCGGTCGCGGAGTTCGGCGAGGTGTCGGCTCTGGTCAACAATGCCGGCTTGCACATGGGCCGCTACAACGAGACGACCACCCTGCCGATCGAGGAGTGGCGCCGGATCTTGGACGTGAACGTCCTCGGGGCACTGAACGTGACCATCGCCTGCCGCGAGTCCATGCGGCGCGGCGGCGGCGGCGCGGTCGTCAACATCTCCTCATCGGCGGCCTACGTACCGCGCGGCGGGGCTTACGGCGTCTCCAAGCTGGCTCTCAATGGCCTGACGATGAATCTTGCGGCCGAGCTCGTCGGCGACGGCATCCGGGTGGTGGGGGTCGCGCCCGGCATGGTCGGCACCGACGCCGTACTCGAGCGGCTGGAGGAGCATCACAAGCAGCTGGTGCTCAACACCCAATTGATCCAGCGTTTCGCCGGGATGGACGATCTGAGCGGCGTGGTCCTCTTCCTCTGCTCGGATGCTGCCGCCTTCTTGACGGGGCAGACAATCCTCGTCGATGGCGGTTTCTTCCCGCGGGCCTGACGATCTCCTGGCCACCCGCCGGCGCCATAAGCTCATGGCCCTCTGACGCCACCAGCCAGTGGCGCCAAGGGATTGAGGCCGGTCTATCGTCCGCAACGACCGCCCACTGCCGTTGCGAAGGAGTCATCGAATGAGCTGCGCATGGTCGGTCCTCGGGTGACGCCGCTGGTGCTGGTTCACGGCGGTATGAACGGCTCCTGGTGCTGGGACCCGGTACTCCCCTTGCTGCGTAGCTCGGTGACGGCCGTCGACCTGCCCGGCCGCGGAAGCCGTCCGGCCGATCTGTCGAAGGTGGTTCTCGGCGACTGCGTCGACGCCGTGATCGAGGACGCCGATGCCAAGGGGTTCGACCGGTTCGTACTGGTCGGGCATTCCCTCGGCGGAGTGACGATCACCGAGACGGCCGTGACGCATCCGGACCGCGTCGCTGGTCTGGTCTATGTCGGGGCACTGGTGCCGGGGCCTGGGCAGAGCGCCGCCGAGCTGATGGCCGGCGGGCAGCTGGAAGAAATGCCGGTGTTGCCCGAAGAGCTCGCGCGCACGCTGTTCGGTACTGGCCTCGACGACGCCGTCTGGGCCGCCCACTACGCGGGGCTGGTGCCCGATGCGCCCGGGATCATGAATGCGACGCTGTCCGGCTACCCGACAGGCATGGCGATCACCTACGTCTCGATGACCCTCGACCAACCGGTGCCACCGGCGCTCGCCGAGCAAATGGTGGCCAATCTCGGCCGTTCGACTGATCACCGGGTCATTCCCGACGCCGGTCACACCGTCATGGAGAGCCACCCGGCGCAGCTGGCTGAAATCCTCAACGAGCTGGCCGGCGGCTAGTCGAAACTGGCTCCTTTTCAAGCTTGTAGCATCTTGCTACAGTGGTAGCTATCTGCTACACGACCTCAGGAGCACCGGGATGACGACAGCACAGGACCGGCCGACCCGGATCGCTGCCGATCTGTTTGAGGCGGCGACAGTCGAGGGTGCACGCCAGAGCCGCTCGGCCAAGCAGCAGATCGACCACTGGGCGCGGGTGGGGCGCGCCGTATCGATGAAGCACACCGCGGCCAGGCAGCGTGTGGAGGATGCCCTCGCGGGCAAGCTTGCCGAACGCGATCTGACAGCCGAGGAGCGCACGGTGTTCAACGCCGAACTCGATACGTCGATCTCCGAGACCGCTCGCAAGATCAGCTTCGGCGAGGTGCTTGCGGCCCGCGGCGTCACGACGGTCGCGCTCGATGAGAAGGGCAAGCTGACGCGTTACAACCCGGACGGCACCTCGTCGGAGCTCAGCTAGCGCGATACCCAGCCAGACCAAGCTAGGAATGCGCCTCGACCTGGTCGTCGGGCCGAACGGTGCCGGCAAGTCCACCTTCGTCGAACTCGTGCTCGCACCTCATCGGCCGGGCGTGACGTTCGTGAACGCCGACGTCATCGCGGCGCAGCGCTGGCCGCAAGACCCGCAGGGGCATGCCTACGACGCGGCAGAGATCGCGGCCCTCACCCGGAGTCGGCTCATCGACATGCGAGAGCCATTCATCGCCGAGACGGTCTTCTCGCACCCTTCGAAGCTCGACCTCCTCGAAGCGGCCTCTGTCGCCGGATACACCGTCGAACTGCAGGTGCTCCTCGTGCCCGAGGAACTGGCGGTCCAGCGAGTCGCACATCGCGTCGCCAGCGGTGGGCACAGTGTCCCCGAAGACAAGATTCGCGCGCGCTACCAACGACTCTGGCCACTCATCGCCACAGCGATCGATCTCGCGGATACCGCGCACGTCTGGGACAACTCTCGCTACGACGGTCCCGCCGAGATCGCGTTGTTCGCCGCTGGAACGCCTATCGGCCCCTGCCTGTGGCCAAGCTGGACGTCACCCGAGCTCACCTCCCGCTGGCCGATCTGAGCCGACGCTGTCAGGCGTTCAGCAGGTATTCGGCGACCAGATCCGAATGACCCAGCGCCATCAGATGGCCTCCGGGCAAGACGTCCGCCTCGATTCCGAGGCGTTGGCGAGCCACCCTTCGCTGAAAGTCGACCGGGAAGAATCGGTCGTCCGCTCCCGCCAGCACTCTGATGGGAACAGCTGGCCATTCCGAGAACTCGCACGCCGACCCGAAGACGGCGTCGGCTTCGGCATGTTGGTGCGCCTCCCCTTCGGCCACCACCTCAGCCGGCACGTCATGCAGGAAGTAGGTCAACGGGTCGAAATCCCCGTAACCACCGGCGTCAGCCGCGCTCTCACGGGCCTCAACCGCTCCCGTATTTGCCCACCACTCCCCCGGCGTCTCCCCTGGCACGGGGATCATCGCGTTGACCAGAATCAGCGAACTCACCGGACGCCGAGCACACACCATCGGCGCCGTGAATCCGCCGAGTGACTGCGCCACCAACACCACGTCAGTGCGATCACCGATGGCCGCCACCACCTTCGCGGTGTATTCGGGCAGGCCGGCGCTGACGTCGTCTCCCGGCAAGTCGACGGCCAGCGCCTGGTGGCCGTCGGCGGTCAGCAGGCTCACGACGTGATGCCAGTACCAACCGGCTCCCCCGGCCCCAGGAATCAGTACGAACGCGCTCAAGTTGGCCCCCAATCACTCCTCGTGCAGTAAGCCTGCGGCCCCGGCGCTTGCCGTTGGAGTACGCGACACACCGACATTCCTGTACCCAACGGCAAGAGACTCCGCCTATTTCGCTCCCTGTCGGTGTAAGAGGCCTCTGGAGTCAAACAACGCGACCACGAGCTCTCCCTGACGTGCCATGACGCTGGCGTATTCGCTGGCAGCGGCGTCGGCGTCTCCTCGTTGGATCGCCTGGACGACACGTGCCGTTCCCTGCTTCTCCAAGTCCAGGGCGCCGGGGACGAGCTCGAAGAAGTTGCCAGGAACGATGTCGCTGAGGACGGCGAGCAGCGCGTGTATGCGCGGGGACCGTGCAATGTCGACGAGGGCACGCTGAAACGTCATGTTGGCCCGCCAGGCCTTCTGCGCATCGTCGGCCGCTTGCAGGTCGGCCTCGAGGCGGACGAGTTCGGCGAGGCTTTCGGCTGTCCGACGGCGGGCAGCCCGAGCCGCGGCCAGGCTGTAGATGTGCCCGAAAAGTTCGTAATGGTCCCTGACTACCTCTGCGTCCAAGGTGCTGATGAACGCTCCCCGGTGCGGCGTGATCCGTACCCAGCCTTCTCGTTGCAGCACGAGGAGCGCTTCGCGGACCGGCACCCGGCTGAGTCCGAGGTGGTAGGCGATGGCGTCTTGCGGCACCCGGTCGCCTGGGCGAAGCACGCCATCGAAGACGATCCGCCGGATGTAGAGACTCGCCTGCTGACCACTTGACTTGCGACCCACGAGCTCATCCGGCGGAGGCAGCACCAGGTCGGGCTGGGTGCTCGCTGAAGCCGCCATCGGGCGAGTGTCCTCCACCCGGCTCATGTCGGCACGCAAACGCGCCTGCCGAGAGAGATCAAAACGTTCAACCGATGACCTCTTCCTCGCTGCTGGATTCACAGCCAAACATGATTGATGTATAAACATCAACACGTCCAAGGTGACCCGGCTCACAGAGCCCGGCGAAGAACGATGGAGGCTGTTTTGCCGGATTTGCGGAAGCGAACGAGGGTCGCCGCGGTGCTTTCGGTGGCGGCGCTGGGCATCGTTACGACGGCGTGCGGGCGTTCCGGGTCATCAACTCCCAGCGGCCCGAGCAGCAGCGGGGCCTCCAAGCCTGCGGCCAGCGCCTCGGCACAAGCCGCAGGCGACTTCGGCTCGCTGACGAAGGTGTGCGCATCGGGTCCGGGCACCGGCGGTTCGGGTCGCGGGATCGTCGGCAAGACCATCCACATCGGCGTCTTGGCCGACCCGGGCGCGGCCGCTGCCCCGGGTCTGGAGCAGGAGTTCTTCGATACTGCTGACGCGTTCGCCAAGTGGTGTAACGCCGCGGGCGGTATCAACGGCCGCACGATCGTCGTCGACAAACTCGACGCGAAGCTGTTCAACGGGGCGGCCGAGGTCATCCAGGCCTGCCAGAAAGACTTCATGCTCGTGGGCGGCGCGAACGCTTTGGACGCTCCTGACGTCAAGCCGCGCCTCGCGTGCAAGCTCGGCCAGATCCCGGCCTACACCGTCTCCCCCGAGGCAACGGCCGCCAGTCTGCAGGTTTCGCCGAACGCCAGCTACCCGACCACCTATCCCGTCGGCGTGCTGCGTCTGCTCGCTGCCGCGTTCCCTGACACCAAGCAAGGATTGGGCATCGCCGGCAGTAGCCTCGCCTCACTCGCCCCGCAGGGCCTGCGGGCCCAGGAGGCGTGGCAAAAGCTGGGCAACAAGGTCACCGCACTGCAGCCCCGGCCGGCCGCCGTCGACAACTACCGCCCGTACATGGAGCAGTTCAAAGCGTCTGGCAGCAAGGCTGACTTCGAGATCACGTCCCAGGACCCGACACCGATCTTCAACGCCATGAATGACACCGGCTTCAAGCCGGAGTGGGCCCTGTTCGGGCAGACCTTCTACTCGCCGAAGTCGGTGCAGGCCGCCAACGCCGTTCAGTACTTCCCCAATAGCTACGTGAACTTCTACAACCTGCCGTTCGAGCTGGCGGATCAGTTCCCCGTCGTGCAGCAGGAGAAGGACATCCTGGCCGCCTCCTCCAGTTCGCCGGCTTACGACGACAACAATCCACTTGCGTTCAGTGCCTGGACGCTCTGGGCACAAGCGGCGACTGCCTGCGGCAACAACCTGACCCAGGACTGCGTCCTGCAGAAGGCTGGGGCACACACGGCATGGACCGCGGGAGGACTCTTCGCTGCGGTGAACCTCGTCGCCAAGACCCCTAGCGAATGCGTGATCATCATGCGGCTCACGAAGGCCGGCTGGGTCTATGACAAGAAGGTCACCCAGCCCAACAACAGCGTCTACAACTGCGGATCGGACAACCTGATCGCCACCAAGAGCTACTCGACAAGCTGACGGGGAGCGATATGACAGTCGCTCCGGATGCATCTGGAAGCTCGGGCATATCACCGCTACAAGTGCTGGCCAAGTCGATCCCGGTGCCGCAGTCGGTCAGTCCACAGGCGCAGGCCGCGCTCGCCCCGCCGGCGACAGGCGGGGCGGGCGGGTTTCCGCCGGCCGAGGACGTCGACACGTGGCGACTGATCGTTGCCCAGGCGGACCAGGCCATCTCTGCTGGGCTGGCTCCGCGGCTGGATGGTTCTACCCGGGTTACCCCGCTCGACATTGCCGGCGTCCCGGTGTTCGAGATCGTGCCGGCGGCAGCGGAAGGCGAGCAACGCCAGCGGATTCACCTCGAGATCCACGGTGGAGGGTTTCTGTTCGGAGGCGGTGATGCGTGCCGCGACATGGGGCGCCTGTCCACCGATCGATTCGGACTACGCACGATGGCAGTGGACTACCGCATGCCACCCGATCATCCGTATCCGGCTGCGCTGGATGACTGCCTGACTGTTTATCGCGCGCTGCTGGAATGGCACGACGCGAAGGACATCGTCGTCAGCGGTGGCTCGGCCGGCGGCAACCTCGCTGCGGCGCTGATGTTGCGGGCCCGGGACGAAGGATTGCCGCTGCCCGCTGCGGTCTTCCTCTTCACGCCGGAAGTCGATCTCACCGAGTCCGGCGATTCGTTCCAGACGAACCTCGGCATCGACAACGTTCTCACTCAAAGCCTTGTCCCCATGACCGCCCTGTACGCGGCCGGACAGGACCTGACGCACCCCTACCTGTCGCCCTTATTCGGGGACTTCAGCAAAGGCTTTCCCCCGACGTTCCTGCAGACCGGCACCCGCGATCTCTTCCTGTCCAACACGGTCCGCATGCACCGCAGCCTTCGCCAGGCCGGCATCGACGCCCAATTGCACGTCTTCGAAGCGATGCCACACGGCGGCTTCTCCGGCGCCCCAGAAGACGACCAGCTGGACGCAGAAGTACGCCGGTTCCTGGCCAAACTCTGGGCGTGAACGGCTAGCCGTCTTTGCGGAGCATCGTTTCAAAGTCCGGTGCGATCACGAATACCAGGACGAGAACAATCGCTATGCAGAGGGCTAAGGCGGCGTACAGCAGCACCGTGGACGAGTCGAAGCGGCCGCCACTGCTCACTGGTCTGTCGTGCCGCCTCACGGTGACCTCGTCCACCCGCCACAAGCCCCGTTGACGAATCCGACGTCCGTCTTGGCGATGACAACCTTGGCATGGGTGACGCCGCCGGGGCTTCGTTCGATGACGGACCTGGCCGCGGAGGAGCCAGCTACCCCCTCCCACGATGAGACCCGGATCCAGTTGCACTTCGGGCCGCCGGGCGCGGTGTAAGTACCTGGCAGCAAGTCAGTCGGAATCCGATACGAGCCGGTCTTTGCGGTGGCCCTGTCGGGGTTGTACGAACCGGCCTGCGGTGTGACCCAGGGGCCGCAGCCACTGCTCACCACGGCGTAATCCGTGGGCAGTACTTGAACGAAAACGCGGCCTCCCAGCGCAGCTTCGGTCGCGCCAACGGGTTGGAATCTCGGCGCTCCGCGAAAGACGAAGCAGTCGCCGCCGTAAGGGGTGTTGCTGGTGTAGAGCCCGGGCTTCACCTGCCCCGGCTTGACGCCCACGTAACTGACCCCATTACCGAAGCAGCCCGCAAGCACGCCCACCCCGGCGGCCCCAAGGACAGCGCGCCAGACACGCTTGTTGCGCATGCCCGGGATCCTAGGTCGGATGTGAAGATCATGTGTCATTGATTTCTGGCAGACCGAACCGAAAGCCACCGAACCTCGGACGGCGTCCAGCAGTCTTAGAGGTGTGGGACATAGCCGGGACGAGGCATTCGCCGCGTTCTACCGTGAAAACTGGCCGCGAGTCGCCGGCTACTGCGTCGGGCTCACCGGTTCCGGTCACCTCGGGGATGACATCGCCCAGGAGGCGTTTGCCCGGCTCTACGCTCGCTGGGGCCGTCCCGCTGAGCCGCTCGCCTACGTCTACCGCATCGCCCACAACTTGGCGATTGACCACGGCCGACGAGCTGCGCTCGAGAGGCAGACACTGGTCGATTCCACCCCGCCGGTGGACTACGGCCTGCTGGATGCCGTCAGGCGCCTTCCCCCGCGAGTAAGGGATGTGACGCTGCTGCACTACTACGCCGACCTCAGCATCGAGCGCGTCGCAGAAGTGCTCAAACGCCCTAAGGGAACGGTGAAACGTCAGTTGCACGAAGCCCGGGCAATACTCGCGGACGTTCTTGAGGAGACCCCGTGAACGCGCTTGAAGAGCTGAAATCCCAGCGGGTCGATCGGATGCTGCCCCTCGGAGGCGCCACTCAGGCGATGGCGGCCGGACGCCGGCGACGCACCAGGCGGACGGTCATCGCCGGCGCTTGCCTCGGGGTCCTTGCAATTGCCACCGGCGTCAGCCTCACTGTCGCCGGAGGCGGTCATGCGGCAATGTCCGTTTCGCCGGCCGGCACACCGGCAGCGAACGTCCTGGCGACCGTCGACGGCGTCGACGTGACGTGGCTACCGGCGAACTACCGCGCCGACAATTCCGTGCTCCAGCCCAACGTTCCCACCCTTGGTCCAGTCAGCTATTACCAGGAGTTTCACCCATCGCAGCAAGTGCGCACAAAGGGGGATCCCTATAGCAGGGTCGGGCTGGCGCTCACTGTATGAGTAGGGGGTGTCACATTACCTTTATAGGAGGCAGATCGGTGTTATATACCGACGCCGGATCCTATTCCGGCGCTTCGTGCGTCGCAGGAGATCAGCGCGTACTTCGGCGTCACTCGTCGGCTTCGTCTGTGCGGACTCAACAGGTGATGCTCGCCCTAGCCCCCACAGTGCACTTCAGTTGATTCCCCGACGCACGCTGCCAACAGGGCTGGCCCGCCAAACCGCAGCTGGCGTTGCGGACATGCCGCATGGTCGACCCCCAGGCCGGTATGTGAGATCATGCTGCCCGCACTGATTTGCGCGAGGCCGAGACGAAGGTTGCGTAGCCATCGCTCGGGAAATCTGACTCAGCCGCCGGTCCGGTGGCGAAACAGCCAGGAGGCGCCGGCATAGGAGACAGCGAGAATGGCCAAGCAGTAAGCGACCGCGATCAGAGCCTCATGAGCGACGGAGGCTCCCGTTGAGGTATGCCCCATCCACAGACCCCGCATGGTCTCGATGATGGGCGTAAAGGGTTGGTGTTCGGCGAAGCCTCTCAGCACCCACGGCATCGTGTGCGCCGGGACAAACGCCGTACTGACGTACGGGATGAACATCAGAATGAACGTGAGCGAATTCGCCGCTTCGACGCTGCGTGCCAGCAGACCGGCGGCGGCGGCCAACCACGACAACGCCAGAACGAAGAGCACGATCATGCCGGCGGCCGCCAGCCAATGGGAGATCGAGTTGGTCGGACGCCAGCCGATGCCCAGGGCGACCCCGATCACGAGGGCGGTCGCGGTCAGGTTGCGTGCGAGGCTGGCGACGACCTGGCCGAGCAGGATCGCCGAGCCCCTGATCGGCATCGAACGAAACCTGTCGACGATTCCGTTGGTCATGTCGCCGGCCACCGCGACGGCGGTCGTGCCCGCCCCGAAACCGGCGCACAGCACGATCAAGCCGGGGACGACGTAGTCGACGTAGCGGCCGCCGGTGTTGAGAGCTCCACCGAAGACGTAGACGAAAAGCAGCATGAGCACGACGGGCAGCATCAGCGCCGTGAAGAACGCCTCGGGGTCGCGCAGCGAGCGTCGGACGCAGCGCCGGACCATCACCCGGGAGTCCAGGACTGCGTACGCCAGGCTCATCAGAAGCTCTCCTTCACGCGCTCATCACCGGTCAGGGACAGGAAGACGTCATCCAAGGTGGGCCGGTGGGTCGACACCGTCGTCGCGGGCGCGCCGGCTGATCTGAGTCGGGCAAGAATGTCCAGGACGTGTGACGCGGAGCCATCCGTTGCGACCTCGATGGCACGTATCCGCTCATTGATGCGCTCCGCGTCGAGGTGGGCAAGCGCGCGATCAAAGGCGGCGTCATCAGCGAACTGAAGCCGCACGACCTCACCTCCGAGCTTCGCCTTCAGCTCCTCCGGCGTGCCCCGGGCCACGACCTGACCGTGGTCGAGCATCGCGATCGTGTCGGCCAGTTGGTCGGCTTCTTCCAAGTATTGGGTGGTGAGCAAGACCGTCACGCCGTCGGACACGATGCCGCGCACGGTTTCCCACAGCTGCTCCCGGCTACGCGGGTCGAGTCCTGTGGTGGGCTCGTCGAGAAACATCAGCCGGGGTCGGTCGATCATGCTGATGGCCAGGTCCAACCGGCGCTTCATACCGCCGGAATACGTCTTCACCCGCTGATCGCGCGCGGCCACCAGGTCGAACTCGGCCAGCAATTCGGCGGCCCGAACCCTCGCAACCGCAGGCGACAGATGGCGCAGCCGGCCCATCATTTCCAGGTTTTCGTGCCCGGTGAGTACGTCATCGATCGCGATCTGTTGGCCGGTGAGGCTGATCGAAGCTTTGACGCCCATCGGATCGGCGAGCAGATCGTGACCGGCAATGGTGGCCCTACCCGCGTCGGGCTTCACCAGGGTGGCCAGCAGGCGTACCAACGTGGACTTGCCCGCGCCGTTCGCGCCGAGCAGCGCGAAGACCGAACCGGTGTGAGCGGCAAGGTCAACATGGTTGAGTACGGTGTGGCCGCCAAAAGATTTACAGATCCCGGTAGCCTCTACTGTGTATGGCACACACAGAACGGTATGCGCCATACACAGTTACGGTCAAGCCCCTTTGGGCCCGCTGCGGAGGAGTCATGACGATGGAGGCTGACGAGCCTCCCCTCCCGCCCGGTCTTGACCTGCTCTGGGGTCGGCGCACCAGAGGTAGGCACGGGCCCAAGCCCGGGCTGTCCGTCGACGCCATCGTGAAGACCGCGATCCGCATCGGCGATGCCGAAGGCCTGGATGCGGTCTCGATGGCGCGGGTGGCCAAAGAGCTCGACTTCACGACGATGTCCCTTTACCGCCACGTGGCAAACAAGGACGAACTACTCCAACTGATGTGGAACGCCAGCGCGCAGGGCGCGGAAAGCCTCGTCATCGAAGGCGACGGCTGGCGTTCCAAACTGCTGATGTGGGCGACGGTCCAACGCGACATGATGGACCGCCATCCCTGGATCACCCAGATGCCGATGGCCGCTCCGCCACTCGCCCCGAACTCGCTGACCTTCGTCGAACGGGGCCTCGAGACCCTCGACAGCACGGGCCTGGCAGACGCCGACAAGCTGCGGGTCATTGGACTGCTCAGCTCCTACACGTTGAGTGAAGCCCGAATGGCACACGACGCGGCTCGCGCTGCGGTGCACGCGGCTGCCAGCGAGGCCGGCTATTACGACAGCTTCGAAGCGCTCTTGCGACGGCTCGTCGACCAGGAGAATTACCCCCGGCTGCACCGCCTCGCCTGGTCTCACGAGATCGGCGATTCCCCAGCAGGCTTCGACGAGCGCGCAGAATTCCTTTTCGGCGTTGAGCGCATCCTCGACGGCATTCAGGCACTCATGGACCAGGCGTGAACGAGGCGGCGAAATGAAAATCGGTATCCACCTGCCGCAGTACGGCCGCGTGGCAGGTCCCGACGCGATCACGGCGGCGGCCAAAGATGCCGAGCTGCTGGGGTTTCACGACGTCTGGGTCAGTGACCACGTTGTGCACCCCGCTGCCCAGAACTACCCATCTCCCTACCTGTACGACCCGCTGCTGACGCTGGCCTGGGCCGCGTCGGTCACCGAACGCGTAGGCCTCGGAACCAGCGTCCTCGTCGTCCCGATGCACGAGCCGGTTTCCCTTGCCAATTCGCTCGCCAGCCTGGATTCGTTGTCCAAGGGACGGCTCACGATCGCGGTCGGCGTGGGCTGGTCGGAGCCCGAATACGCAGCGCTCGGCGCTGATTTCGCCACCCGCGGCCGGCGCCTTGACGAGACGCTCGAGATGTTTCGGGTGCTCTGGAGCGACGACCCGGCCCAGTTCGATGGCCGGTTTCGCTCCTTCTCCGACATCCGGATGCTGCCGAAGCCGGCCGGGAAGATTCCCATCTGGATCGGCGGCGGAAGCGAGGCGGCGTATGCCCGCGGCATCCTTCGCGGCGACGGATTTCAGCTGATCGGCGTCACCCCGGAGCAAGCGGCGCCGGTCGTCGCCCGGCTCCGTGCCAGCCGACCGGAGCCGGAATTCACCATCTCCCTGCGAACCGGCTGGGACCCGCTCGGCATGGACCGCAGCCGCATCGTGGATGAACGCGCCGCCTACGCCGAGGCGGGCATCCAACACGTGGTCTCCGCACCCTGGCGTTCGAATCTCGAAGAATGGCGGGAAGCCATGGAGGTTCTGGCGTCACTCGTCATCGTGTGAGGCCCGCGCGCATCAGCGACAGATCATGCCTCCCAGCGACGGCGCAATTCGTTGACGTCCGCCATCACGGCGCCTAGATCGAAAGCGTCATCCCACTGGGCGCCGGCAGACTCCCGGTAGACCCGGTGCACCGTCGCCGCGAGCCGCCAAGGCTCACCCCACTGCACGTACGGACCCAGATCCGCAGCCAAACAGCAGTCAAGTACCGGCACGCCCCGGGCCCAGCAGTCGGCCGCCCAACGTTGGGTGTCTTCCAGGTAGGACCGCGCGCTGCGCAGGTCGTCAACGCTGCCGACCGGCCCATGCCCTGGCACGACGTGCTCCGGAGCCAGCGCTTCCACGTCGCGCAACGCCTGGATCCACCGGCCCGTCGAACCTTCCCATCCGATCGGGGCGCAGCCACTGAAGAGCACATCTCCCATGAACACCACGCCTTCCTCGGGCAGATGGACCACCAGGTCGCCTTCGGTGTGAGCGGGTCCGACGTGAATCAGCCTGGCCACGGTGCCGTCGAGATCGAGCGTGGTATCCCCATCGATCACCGTTGTCGGCGGAGTCAGCACGACATCCGAGAAGTCGAAGGGCGCAAACTCCTGCGCGATGTCCTTGAGCCGCTCGGGTGGATCGACCATGGTGCGGATGGCTTCGGCGGCTTGCGGAGTGAACGCCGAGAAACGCTCCGCGCAGCCCCGGTGGGCGATGATCTCGGCGCCTGCAAAGACCTGGTTTCCCCAGCAGTGGTCGCCATTGTGGTGCGTGTTGACGACGGTGGCCGGCTCGCGCGGGAAAACGTCGGCATACAGACCGGCCATCTCACGCGTGAGCTTGACGTCGTACAAGGTGTCGACGACGAGGCCACCACCGGATGCCACCAGGCCGGCGTTCGACCAGCCGGTGCTGAGCTTGTTCTGCTCACAGGCAAAGGCGTGAGCGGACAGTTGGACAAGACGCATGGCCCGCAATGTAGGTCATCGCGGGTGCCCTCGGGTCAGTGCGGGGTAAGTCCACCGTCAACGATCAGGACCTGACCGGTGACGAAGCTGCCGGCGTCCGAGCACAGCAAAAGCGCCGGACCCACCATCTCGTCGGCGTGAGCAGCGCGTCTCATGAATGCCGCTTTCGACATCGACTCCACCTTGTCGGGGGTGTTGTTGCGCACCATGTCCGTGTCGACGGTCCCGGGGGCGAGCGCGTTGACACGAATGCCCTTTTCGGCGAAGACGGCTGCCATCGAGCGGGTCATGGCCATCAGCCCTGCCTTGGCGGCCGCGTACATCGCGGTGTAGGGCGAGAACAGGAAGGCACCGGCGGAGACGACGTTGAGGATCGCGGCATTACCTGATGCCTCCAGGTGCGGGAGTGCCCGCTCGACAAGGAACACCGGACCCTTGAGGTTGGTGCCGAGCGACTTGTCCCAGGCGTCGCTGGTGAGCGCACCGAACGGCAGCGTCAAAGCGTTGGCGGCATTGTTGACGACGATGTCCAGCCGGCCGAACTCCTCGACCGTTCGATCGACCAGGCCGTTGACGGCGTCGAGGTCACCCATGTGCGTCGGCACTCCGATGGCTTCACCGCCCATCGAGCGCAAGTGCTCCTGAGTGGCCGCGCAAGCATCAGCCTTGCGACTCCCGACCGCCACCTTGGCTCCCGACGCGGCCAAACCCTCCGCGATGGCCAGGCCAATCCCCCGGGTGCCACCGGTCACGATGGCGACGCGACCGGTCAGGTCATGAAGGCGGTTGAGCTTGTCTCGGTCCACGTGATCTCCTCGGTGAACGGCGGGCATCGCCCGTAACGTTGTTATCCTAGTGCGCGTGAGTTCAGCACGAGCATGCCAGGGGCTAGTTGCGTTGGTGACAGGCGCCAGCCAGGGCGGGACTGGGACGGCAATCGCGATCCGGCTGGCAGCCGAGGGAGCCAAGGTGGCCATCACCGCGCGATCGCTCGAGGGCCTCGAGGAGACCAGGAGGCGGATCGAGGCCATCGGCGGCGAATGCCTCGTCCTGCCGGCCGACCTGTCTGATCCTGCTGGTGGGCGAAGCGAGCTCGTGGCCCGCACGGAGGCATCCCTCGGACCCGTCGACATCCTGGTGAACAACGCCGCGATGAACGGCTACGTGCCCTTCGACCAAGCGACCTCGAAGGCACTCGAACGCTGCCTGCAGGTGAATCTGTGGGCACCATGGGAGCTCATGAAGGACGTGGTGCCCGGCATGCGAGAGCGCCGCCGCGGATGGATCCTCAACCTGACCTCCTTTTCCGCGGAATTACCACCCGGCCCACCCTTCCCCACCAACAGGCCAGCGAAGGCGGGCTTCCAGTACGGGGCCTCGAAAGCCGCACTCAACCGCCTGACGGTCGCGGCAGCCAGCGAATGCGAAGGTCAGGGTGTGGCGGTGAACGCGCTGACCCCTCAAGCGGCCATCTCGACTCCGAACCTGGTGGCCACGGGTGGGATCGATCAGGTGATGTTCGAACCGCTCGACACCATGGCCGAGGCCGCCCTCGCCCTGTGCTCAGGCGATCCGGACGTTCTTACCGGCCGAATCGCCTTCAGCCTGCAGCTGTTGCTGGAGCTCCGGCGCCCGGTCCTCGACCTCCACGGCGAAAACCTCGTTCCGGGATGGCAACCGGACGACCTCCCTGCGGTCATCTCCGGCCAGGAGACCAATCTGGCGGCCCGGGGATGGCCCGACGCGTACACCTTTGGCCGGGTGCACAGCCCTCGGCCGACGCTCTAAGAGCTCAGCCTCTCGCGAAACGATTCCACGATGAGACTTCAGCGACCGGCTTGCGGGGAGCCGCCTGAAAGTCGGTCCCGACCGTACAGGCGACCGGGAAAAGGCCGATCTGCGTTTAGGTCGGCGGAATGTCGGCTTGGTCTGCGGGCGGCATGTCTTCGGGCATCAGACCTCCGTCGTCAGCTGCGCTTCTTCCCAACAGTCTTGACCTGGGACTTAGATGGGCTCTTTCGCCCCGTCTTGACGGTCGATTTCTTGACCGCCGGCTTCTTGGTGGCCTTCGATTCCGACACCTGCAGTCCCTGAAGAAATCGGGAAACCACGTCGGAGCACTGATCCTCAGCCGGAGGCTCGACGCCCAACACCGACAGCACACGCAAGCCGATTTCGATGCTCCAGAGGATTTTGACGACGGCGTCCAGGTCGACGTCCGGATCGAACTTCTCGGCGTCACGACGCGATTCAAAGGCGGCGACCGAAGGCTCGAGCCGCTCCGCGATGGTCTCGTGGAGGCGACGCTTCACCTCATCGTCTGCGCGCGCCGCCAGCGCCCCCTCGAGCAAGAGCGACATCAACTGCGTCCGGTCCTGGTAGTGCCCGAACTGATACCCGACGATGTCCGTCAACGACCGGCCGTGCAGATCGCCGGGCAAGGTCCACAGATCCGTGGTGAGACGGGCGTTCACGGCCTCGGCGAGCAGGTCCGCCTTGCCCCGAAAATTCCCGTAGATGGCGCCGCTGGTGACGCCCGCCCGGCGCCCGAGGTCGCGCACCGAGGCAGACGCGTAGCCCTCGGCGGCGAAGACCTCCGCTGCCAGCTCCACCAACACGTCGCGGGTAGTCACGGCCGGTGGTCGACTCATATCAGCGATCATAACGGCGTTATGGTCCGCTGCACCAAGCTGCGTCTTTGGCCACCGGGGATGACAAGATCGAGCCATGCCGACCGAGTCCGAAATCTTTCACATCACGACGCGCGCGGCCTGGGAGGCTGCCCTCGGCGCCGGCACAGACTTTGAAGCCGCGTCACTGGAGACCGAGGGTTTCATCCACTGTTCGACGCCCGAGCAGGCTGTCTGGGTGGCCAATCAGCGCTTCCGCAGCTTTGGGGAGCCCCTGGTCCTGCTGCGCATCGACACCGAGTTCCTGAGCAGTGAGGTCAGGTGGGAATTCTCAGAGGCGGGGCGCGCAGCGTTCCCCCACATCTATGGGCCGATCGACCTCAAGGCCGTCACCGATGTGCTGCCCTTCATCGAAGGCCCAGAGGGCTTCACGGCACCCACCGGCTGACCGACTCAGCTGGGCAGGTGGAGCATCAGTAGCTGAGCAGGTTTGGCGGCCCCCACGGGCACGAAGATCTCGTTGCCCACGACGGACGGCGAACCGTTGATTCCGCCCGCTGCTTTGTAGCTCCAGACGATCTTTCCGTCGCTGCGCCGCAGGGCGAGGATGGTGCCGTCCAGGACTGACGTGAAGACCAGATCGTTGACGACCGTGGCGCCGCCCAGCGGGTCACCCGGCAGGGTCGAGGCCCACAACTGGCGTCCCGTCGCTGAGTCGATCGCTACGACCTCGCCCTTCTGGGTGTTGAGGAAGG
The DNA here is from genome assembly GCA_963737695.1 of uncultured Actinomycetota bacterium. GTDB lineage: Bacteria > Actinomycetota > Actinomycetes > Frankiales > Frankiaceae > DATAZK01. The sequence continues at coordinate 151,106 of CAVTTQ010000004.1, read as the reverse complement.
ACCCGAAGTAGGCGGTCTTGTTCGGCTCGAGCGTGCTGGGGGCGTTCAACGTGGCCAGGTAGATGACGCCGTCGGCGGTTGCCGGCGGGGTGAGCACTCCCCCATACGTTCCCGGCGTCACCGAGGTCGGCCCGGTAAGTGCCTTGAGGTCGTCGTTGTGATGGACACCGATGGAAACCTGCCAGAGGACACGGCCACTGGCTGAATCAAGGCCGATCACCTCACCAGACTTGCCGGTGCTGACGACGACGGTGCGGCCACCGTGTCGAACGATCAGAGCGTGGATCTGGTCGCGGTCGAAAATGTCGTGCGGCGTCGCCTGGTGATACCACCGAAGGGCGCCGGTATGCAGGTCGAGCGCGACCAAGGAATCGGTGTAGAGGTTGGGACCGGGGCGGCTCGTTCCGTTCGGAAATTCAGTGGTTCCGACGAACGGTGCGGGATTACCGGTGCCGGCGTATAGCAGTCCGCGCTTGACATCGATGGCGGGCGGATACCAGGCACCGCCGCCCGAATTGATATCGGCATGGCCCCAGAGATCGCCTTGGACGGTGTCAAAGGTCCACCTGATCTTGCCGGTGGCTGCGTCAAGCGCGTAGATCGTGCCGCGGTCGCCTCCGTGGAAAATGCCACCGACGCTCACCGGAACCGAACTCGCGATGACCATGCCATCAACGACGACGGGCTGAATGTCGACGCCGAGGGTGGGCGTGGTCGTGATCTTCGTTGACCAGAGCCGGGTGCCACTACTGCGGCTAAGTGCGACAACCCCGGTCGACCCATCGAGTGCGTATACCCGTTCCTTGTCCACGGCGACACCGAACGGTCCGATATTGAGCCCCGTCGCCTTCGTCGACCAGCGGACCGCACCGGTCTTGCTGTCGATGGCGAAGACCTGACCGAAGCCGCTCTGCAGATAGACGATGCCGTCGACGACCAGGGGGACGGTGCTCAGCGCCCCCGCACCGGGAAGGCTTCGAGCCCAGCCGACTTGAAGCTGATCGACGTTAGTGCTGGTGATCCCGGACCCGACCGCGGCCCGCGAATTGTCCAGATCCATTCCCGCCGTGGGCCACGAAACCGCTTTCGGTGCGGCCGGGCTGCTCGTGGTGGCCGGCGGGTGGGACGGTTGGGCCGGGGAAGATGCACTGCTGCTGCAGGCGGAAACAATGGCGACGGCGGTTGCCGCCGCGGCGAGTCTGAGGGCCGTCATGTGCACGGCAGGAATCTACGGATGCCGGCCCGCATTCGGGACCGATCGGGCCAGATATTGCGGATTGGCGACGGCGAGCCGATCTCGCACGATCGCCGCGAGCGTCGGCCAGTCATCCCCTGCACGCGCCGGCGCCTGCTGGGCAAGCTCGCGATCAACGATGTCCAGCACGTTGGCCGCGACCCGGGTACGGAACGCAAGGCCGCCGTCGACTTGCGGCAGCACCTCCTCGTTCAGGAACTCGCGAACGGCCTCGAGGAGTTCACGCGCGGTGGGCCGTCCATACAGCCCCGCCTGGTCATACTGGGGCTCGACCGGCGCTTCCGTGGCCGCCGCCCTCCAGGCTTGGGGAGCCAGTAGCTCCAGCAGATCCCACTCCTGCTCGGCGACGCGGCGTCCCACAGCCGCCAGCTCGACCGAGCGAACCTTGCCGGACAGGTGAACGTCGCCCTGCACCATGCATCCGACGCCCCACAACAGTGTTTTCTGAACCAGCCACCAGTGCAGCGCCGCGCGATCGACCGGTCGGCCACCTGAGGATTCGTACGCGGCAATCAGCTCGTCCAGACTGCCGAGACCGGCGGCTTCGGGTCTTCCACCGAAGCGCCAGGCTTTGATGCACAGCCACGCCAGATCCTCCAGCGGATCACCGAGATGGACGAGCTCCCAATCGATAACGGCCGCAAGTCCGTTGGGGTCGACGATGACGTTGCCCAGCCGGAAGTCGCCGTGAACTATCGCCTCATCCGCCTGGCCCGGCCGGTTGGCGACCAGCCACTCGTGAGCTTTCTCAAACGTGCGGCTCCGGTCATTGCTGCGTTCATATAGGGCGGTGAAATTCGCCAGTGGATCGGCGCGCTGGGCGGCAGGCAAGTCCGCCGGGTCGATCGCGTGCAAGCCGGCCAGGAACCGCCCGAACTCTCCCACTAGCACGCCGCGTGCTGACGCGAATGCTTCGTTGCGCAGGATTCGGCGCGGAATCGTTTCTCCTGCAACCCTTCTCATCACCAGAGCCGGAGTCCCTAGCACGGCGCCATCCCCGTCCACAGCAAGAACTTCTGGCACGCGAAGTCCCACTCGACTGCAAGCCCTCATGGCGTCTGCCTCAAGACGCATGCGTCCCGGTACGGAGGGGCGCCCGGGCGGATCGCGCCGCAGGATGAGTTCATGCCCGCAGGCGGTGAATTCCCACGTCTCCCGTGAGGCGCCGCCGGTCAAGCGCCGCAAGTCGGCAATGTCAGAGTTCTGCAGCGTCCCGAGCGACGACGCCAGCGCCGCTGCGAGCGCTTCAGGCGCCGGCGGCGATTCCGACTGCGACATCATCGATGATCTGGTCGAGGTACTCAGACATACCTGCCCCGTGCAGATCCCCGCACGACCAGCGGGTGACGCCCTCCGTCAGGCGCGTCACCTGACCGTTGCGCCGATTTCGTAAGGGGATGTCGGACCAGATCTCCCCTTGCAGGTCATAGACATGGTCGTCTGTCGTGACCCGAATCGTGCTGCGCACCGGAAAGAGCTCGTCGTCGTACTCCGAGGCCAGTTGGACATCACGAATCGGCACCCACTGATCGTCGCCGTAACGATCGATGTCGTACACAAAGCCTTTGACCTGAGGCACCTCCACGTCGCGTTCCCCGCGCACGGTGAAGGCCATTCCGAGCCGGCCAAAGCTGGCGTGGATCCAGCGATACCACCAGATGCTCTGCCACACCCGCGGACCCCAGGAATGATCGCGAAGGCCCAGACCGGCGGTCAGGTCGAACCTTTCGGCGCCCACCTGAACCACCCCGGTGATCGCCATGTGCTGCTCGGTGTGACCGTGGGCAAAGGTGTCCGCCGCACCCGCGTCGCCCTCTTCCCACTCGGGCTCACCGCCCCATACCCGCCCGACCGCGGTCACACGCAGATCGATGCTGCAAGGAACGTGCGGATTGTTCGCGAACGCCGACTTCGGGTCGGTCATCTCCCGCGGGGAGGTCAGCATGCACACCTGGCCCTCGTAGGTGACCCGGTGCTCGCTGGAAGGGCTCCACCACCTCGAAGCGCAAGCCCCCAGCGTCATGCGCGAGCGGGCCTTCGATTCGCGGACGCCGGAACATGAATCCCACGCGACCATCGGGAAGGTAGAGACAGACCGTCATCTCGGCATATCCCTCGTTGGGCCGGGCACCCAGCCGGACCCACCCGCCCAAGCCGCAGGCGCTGTCGAAGAAGTTGTAGTAGCGGCTCTCGTTGTGGTTGGGATCGCCATCAACGGTATGCAGGAAGTCGTCACTGGTCTCGAGTCTCATCCGCACCTGCGCCTGCCTCTCCGGTCGCCCGACCATCCCTGCCGGCGGCGTGCCTCGCTTGCCAGAATTGATGTCGACGTCAGACGATAACGGGTCTATGACGCAAACAACGGAGCCGGCCGGAGAACTGCCAGACCTCGGGCAGACTCCGCTTCCCCCGGACACGGTGGGGCTGCTGGCGGGACTGACGACGACGCGGGCGATCCGCCGCTACCGGGATGAGCCGATCCCACCCGACGCGCTGCGCGACATCTTGTTCGCCGCGACGCGTGGCCCCAGCGGATCGAACCGACAGCCCTTCCGGTTCCTGGTACTGGCCGACGGACCGCGGGCGCGCGAAGCCAAACAGCTGGTCGGTTCCGCGGCGCAACAAGTCTGGGCGGCGAAACGCAAGCGCGACGGGTACGACACCGGCACAGGAACCGTCGACAACTCGCCAAAAGCGCGGATGAGCCGCGCCATGCAGAATTTCGTCGATGACTTTCATCGGGTGCCGGTGCTGATCCTGCCGTGCCTCGTGCGCTACCGCGATCCGTCTCCAAGTGAGGGTGCTTCCATCTATCCGGCCTGCCAAAATCTACTGCTGGCGGCGCGTGCGCTCGGCTACGGAGGTGCGTTCAGCGGGTGGAACTTCGCCGTTGACAAGCAGCTACGAGAACTGCTGCAGGTGCCCGACGAGGTCTTCATTGCCGGCACCATCACCCTCGGCAAGCCGATGGGACACCACGGACCTGTCAGGCGGCGCCCCATGGCAGAACTCGTCTACGACGACCAGTGGGGTGCGACGCCGTCGTGGGCAGCCGATCCACCCGGAACCACATATACCTCCGCCGGGCCCCCACGACAGCCGTCAGCGAGCGCCGGCGGTCAGTAGCGGCAAGTGGGCAACTCCCCGCACATTGCTCGAGACGTGTCGCACCGCTCGTGACTCATCGACAGCGAAGTCGGGGAAGCGCGTCACCAACTCCTCGAACGCCACCCGCATCTCCAGTCGAGCCAGGTGGGCCCCGATGCACCGGTGAACACCGAAACCGAAGTAGATCGTGGACGGGTCAGGCACCCGTTCGATGTCAAAGCGGTCGGGGTCGGGGTAGGCCTCGGGATCGCGCATGGCGGCCGCGGTCGCCAGCATCACGCGCGCCCCATTGGGGATCGTGACTCCGTGCAGCGTGATGTCCTCGGTCGCTACGCGGCCCTGGAGCTGAGACGGCGGGTCATAGCGCAACACCTCGTCCGCGGTCACGCCGGACAGGGACAGATCGGTGGCCAGCAGCCGGCGCTGGTCCGGAAATTTCGTCAGCGCGATGGTGCCGTTAGGAATGCCCTTGGCGACCGTCTCGTGCCCAGCGAAGGCGACCTCCTGGAAACGCATGGCAACCTCGGCCGCCTCTAACCGCCGGGTCTTGGTGCCGGTGTCATCGTCGTCGACCTCGGTATTCATGATCACGCTGATGATGTCGTCGCCCGGCTTGTTCTCCCGCTCGACCACCAGGTTGTAGAAGATCTCAAAGATGCGGATCTGAGCCGCCATCTGCTTGTCGGCAAGCTCAGGGTCGTCGGTGCGCGCCAGCGTCAGGTCGGCGAGCTCGTGGATCTCGTCCCGCAGACCGTGCGGGATGCTCAGCAGCTCGCTGATGACGTTGAGCGGAAGCTGAAGCGCGAACTGTTCCGCGACGTCGAATTCCGGCTCTCCCTGATAGTGGTCCAGCAGCTCGCGGCACCGCTGCCGGATGTAGGGCTCGAGCGCGTTGATTCGCCGAGGGGTGAAGACCTTGCCGATCACCCTGCGGTGCCAGCGATGCTCCGGCGGATCCTTGGCGATCAGCAATGCCTGCGAGACCTCCGGCGGCAGGCGTTCGATCGTCGGGCCCTCCGAGCTGGAGAACCGTTCGAAGTCGTTGTGCGCGGCAAGCACGTCGGCGTGGCGGGTGAGCAACCAGAAGTCGAGCTTCTCGTTGTGGTAGACCGGCGCCTCCTCACGCAATCGCGCGAAGATCGGGTACGGATCACAGAACGTGTCGTAGTCGTAAGGGTCGTACTCCAAAGGGGCTTTGACTTGCGGCATCAATCAACTCCGGCATCCTCAGGCGTCGACAGGCGACCGTTCTCTGACGTTGACATCGAATCAGCTGGACCGCAATTGCGCAGCCACCAGGTGTCGACCCTTTTGGAGTCTTGACATTGTGGCGAAAAACACAGAACCTCTCCATCCTGATGTCAGAACAGGTTCGCTCCACCCGCCCGTCGCAGCCGCCATTGGCTGTCGGCATGCACGAAGTCCGAATACCGGACATTTCGACCGGCCCCGGCCGGCAGCCACGCATTGTTGCAGTCGTCGACGACTCCGATCGTGGCTGGCGCTCGCTGGCGTGGGCGGTCGGATACGCGAGCGCCCGTGGCCTGGCAAACATCGAGGTCGTGGCGCTACTGAGATCGTGGGAGCGGCTCCGCAGCGCGGGCCAGGTGGCCTCCGTGTGCTGCCCCGACCTTCCACACATCGATTACCAAGCCGTGCAGCGCCAGGTAGTGGCCACCGCTGAAGAGATTTGCGCCGACGGCGGAGTTGAGCCGCGGATCCGCCGCGGGGCAATCGGCTCCTCGCATGAGCTGATGCGCGCGATCCGACGCGATCCCCCGGACTTTGTCGTGCTCAACCGGGAGAGCGGGCTCTCCTGGCTGGGTCTGAGGCGGGCGGTCTCGGGCCTGACGAGAAGCGGCATCCCGGTACTCGTCATCCCGTAGGCCCCGCTTTGAGGCGGCCGTCGAAAGGCGTTCTCCACCCCGCTCACGCGGGCGCAGCCGGGGTCGGAGCGGCCAGCTCTCAAGAGCGTTGTTGAGGTTCGAAAGGGCCAGCCGTGGCCATCCCTTCCTGACTTGACATCGGTATCAGTTCTTGGCTGGATGAGGGAGCCCTGTCTGACCTCGGCAGCAACTCACGGCCGACGTCGAAACATGACGACGGGAGTACGGTCAGGTCGAAGTCGACGTTGATATCGGAATCTTCCGGGAGGCGTGAGCACAATGATCAGGGTGAAGGCCGGAATCTTCAGCCTGACTCCCCCGGCACCGCCCGAGGATGACGGCAGCTACCTCAGGTGGCATCTGCTGGACCACATGCCGGAGCAGTACCAACTACCGGGCATTGTCCATGCGCTGCGCTGGGTCGCAGATGGTGACTTCGTCAACAATCGGATCGTCTCGGCCGGCCGTCTTGCCGACATCGGCAACGTCGTAAACTACCTGGTTGGCGATCCGGTGGAGCAGACGGTTGAAGAGTTCGGGCAGCTGGGAGCACGGCTTGCGGAGGTGGGGCGCTTTCCGCAGGTTCGGCCCTCGCTGCAGATCAGCCTGTTAGCACTGCAGCACGTATACGCCGCGCCGCGGGCGCTGATCTCCCCGGAAGTAGTGCCGTTTCGCCCGCACCGGGGGGTCGTCGTCATCGTCGAGCAGCCTGCCGGCGAGAACACTGGGCAGTGGCTTCAGTGGCTACACACCGAACACTCCCCGCAGCTCATGAGCGTCCCCGGCGTCGCGGGCGCTTGGATGTTCGGCACGACCAGCACCTGGAAAACGCCTGCGAGGTGGTCCGGAGATCCGCAATACGTCACTGTCATCTACCTCGACGAGGATCCGCTGCTCACCACGAAGTCGCTTGCACCGCTCATCGAACAGCGGTGGGCATCGGGGGAAGCCCAGCCTTCGTTCGCCGGTCCGTTCCGCACGATGATCCAGTGGGAGGCGTGGCCCCCGGTCGGGTAAGGCCACAGGTGCCAGGTCCGCGGAAGTCTCGTCAGTCGTGGCACTCACGCGTGGGGAGAAATCAACATGGGATTGCAGCAGCAGCTGAACGAATTGGCCGCCCGGGTGCGGCAGCTCGAGGACGAGTCAGTGATCTCGCAGCTGGTCCTGTCATACGGTCCCGCTGCCGATTCAGGGTTGACGTCGTTCGCCGCGGCGGTGTGGCTGGACGACGGTATCTATGACTGGGATGCCAACGGCAAACCGCACCAAGGGAGCGCCGCAGTGGACCGGATGCTGCAAGGCGACGGCCACCAAGGTCTGATCGCGAAGGGCGCCGCTCACTTCGGCGGTCCCCCGCTTGTCAAGGTTGATGGAGATACCGCCACCGCAGTCAATTACTCGCTGATCATGCTGCGAGAGGGCGAAGAATTTAGGCTTTGGCGAGTCAGCGCCGTGCGTTGGGATCTGGAACGTGCTGGAGCAAGTTGGCGGGTCCGTCGCCGGACAAACCGACTGCTCGATCCCTCTGGAGAGGGCCGGCGCTTGTTCGGCGACTCTCTGCAGGAGCTGTTCGGAGAGGGGCCGCTTTGACCAACGACTCAGATGTAGCAACCAAGTCCGGCACCGGCTCGGACGAGCGAAAGACATGGACATGCGCCTAGCAGTTGCGACGCCAGTGGTCACGATCCTCCCGGGCGCCCACGCGGCCTGGGAGCAGGAAGGCACGATCGCTGACGTCGCGAGAATCGCCGAAACGGCCGACCGGCTCGGCTACCACGACCTCACCTGCAGCGAGCACATCGGCGTACCCGCCACGGAGGCCGATCGCCGCGGAGCGCGCTACTGGGACCCGCTTTCCACCTTCGGCTACCTCGCCGCCCGCACCCAGCAGATTCGATTGCTCACGCTCGTGCTGGTCCTTGGCTACCACCATCCGCTGGAGATCGCCAAGCGTTACGGGACGCTGGACGTCGTCAGCGGAGGTCGTTTGATCCTCGGCGTTGGAGTTGGCACGTTGAAGGAGGAATTCGACCTTCTGGGCGCGCCGTTCGAGGATCGCGGGACGCGAGGCGACGACGCCCTCAGGGCATTGCGCGCCTCGCTCTCCCAGCCGGAGCCGGCCTACCACGGTGATTACTACTCGTTCGATGGCCTTGTCATAGACCCATGCGCTGTGCAAGAAAGTGTGCCGCTCTGGGTCGGTGGACGGACCCTGCGCTCACTTCGACGGGCCGTTGCGCTAGCCGACGGGTGGTGCCCATTCGGCGTGACGCCAAGCCAGGCGGCCGAGTGGTTGCAGCTCGTGGATGCGCCGGCCGGATTCGAGGTGCGGCTTGGGCCTCCCCGACCGCTTGACCCGCTGCGAGAGCCGGCGGCCGCACAAGATGCGCTGGCCGGCTTGGCTGCGGCCGGCACAACAATTGCCTCGGCGCACTTTGTGCACCACTCCCTGGAGCACTACCTCGAACAACTCGAAGCGCTCGCCCTCGTCAACGAAACCCGGTAGCCATGCGCGCACTTCAAATCACCCGTTGGCATGAAGAAGCCGAGATGGTCGACGTCGAGGAGCCGATCCCCGGCCCAGGTCAGGTGGTCGTCAAGGTCGGCGCCGCTGGCGTATGCCATTCGGACCTGCACCTGATGCACGGACCTCGAAGCTCATCGCCTTGGCAGCTCCCGTTCACACTGGGCCACGAGAACGCCGGGTGGGTGCACGCCTTGGGCGACGGGGTCACGGCCCCGTAGAGGGCGGTCAGCGGGTCGCCGTCCACGGAGCGTGGGGATGCGGCAAATGCGCTCGCTGCCTCGTTGGCGTCGACAACTACTGCGAAGATTCGCCTACGTTGCGCGGACTCGGTGCCGGATGCGGCCTCGGTATGGACGGCGGCATGGCCGAATACCTGCTCGTGCCAGATGCCCGCCACCTAGTTCCGCTTCCGGACGGCATGACTCCCGCCCAGGCGGCCCCTCTGACCGATGCAGGACTCACGCCCTATCACGCCATACGCCGTTCACTCCCGAAGCTTGACCCGGCGGCTACGGCCGTCGTCATCGGGATTGGCGGGCTCGGGCACCTGGCCGTGCAACTGCTCAAAGCCGTTTGCGCCGCCCGCGTCATCGCAGTGGACACTCGCGGGGAGGCACTCGACCTGGCGGTATCTCTCGGTGCCGATGGCGCCATCATTGCGGGCGAAACGGCAACCAAAGAGGTCCGGGCTGCAACGAGCGGGCGTGGCGCGGACCTTGTGCTCGACTGCGTGGGGTCGGACGCCACGCTGGCCCTCGGCGTTGCCTGCACTCGTTCGCTGGGCGACTTCACCCTCGTCGGCGTCGCCGGCGGAGCGGTGCCGTTCGGGTTCCTCAACATCCCCTACGAGGCCTCGCTCCAGTCCGTCTACTGGGGAAGCCGCTCGGAACTGGCCGAAGTGCTCGCACTCGGCGCGCGCGGCTTGGTCACGGCGCGGACGACGAGCTATCCGCTTGACAATGCCATCGACGCCTACCGGGCGCTCGCCGCCGGTCAGGTGGTAGGGCGTGCTGTGGTGCTCCCAGACATTCGATGAGATTGAGAAGGCCCAACATGGCAACCACCGCACGACCGCATGACATGTCCGATATCGAGTGGCTCGTGGCTCTCGAAGAGATCAAGCTGCTCAAGGCGCAGCGGGATCGCTTCATCGACATGCATGACTTCGATGCGTACGAGTCATTGCACGCGCCCGACCATGTCTCGCACAACGAAGGCTTTCCGGCATGGACATCCTCGACCGAGATGATCTCCAACGTCCGCGAAGCCATGCGGGGGCTCACCACCGCCCATCACTCGCATACACCGGAGATCACGTTCGAATCAGCGACCAAGGCGACCGGGATCTGGGCCATGAGCGGGGCCCTGGCTTTCAAGGAAGGCGGCGAGGACCGGTGGCGCCTCAACTTCGGCTACTACCACGAGAGCTATGAGAAGCGTGATGGTCGTTGGATGTTCACGAGCCGCCGTTGGGAAAATGTCTTCGCCATCCGGTCAGACGGGGTGACCTTTCCTGCCTGACGCCCGACGAACCGGCCTAGTGTTGCTTGGCCATGAGACGGGGCGTGACCAGCTCATCGAGCTCATCAAGGCTCCAGAGTCCCCGTTCGTCGCCTTCCTTGACCAAAGATGCCACCCGTGGGAGGTGCGACCAGCGCTCAATCTTTCCTCCGGACACGTTGAAAACCTCACCGTTCACCTGCGCGCCGGCGTCGGTGCACAGCCAGACGACCATCGGCGCTACCCGATCCGCGGGTGGCAAATAATGCTCAGCCCACTGATCTTCGGGAATCCCTTGGGCCCGCAAAGCGGCGTCAACGTGTGTCTTGTAGAGGTCGAAGGTGCGGGTAGCCGCCCCGGGCGCATAGCAGTTGAACGTGACACCGCTGTCTCGATGTTGAGTACCGAGATCGTGCGCCAGACCGATGGCGCCGCTGAAGATAGCGGCACCGAGAGGGTTGGCCTCCGTACCGCGAGCGATCTGCGACGAGGCAAACAAGACCCGCCCCCAGCCCCGTTCCAGCATCGCTGGGACAGCAGCGCGCACCAACCAGAACTTCTGGCCCAGATACAGGCTCTGCAGCTTCTGCCATGTCTCGTCGGTTGCCTGAATCCCCGCGAGAGCTCCCTCGATCAGGGCGCCGGCATTCGCGATCACGATGTCGCAGGCGCCGAACGTCTCGACTGCGGTGCGCACCGCACTGACGCATCCAGCGGGCTCGGCCACCGAGTCGTAATTGGCAACGGCGGTGCCGCCGGAGGCTTGGATCTCGGCGACGGTCTCGTCTGCCGCTTCAGCACTCTTGCCCTCCCCTGTGACACTGCTTCCGAGGTCGTTCACGACGACAGCAGCGCCTTCGGCCGCGAGCAGATGAGCGATGGCCTTACCAATGCCGTTGCCGGCACCCGTCACCAATGCCGTGCGACCCTGCAGCCGGTCACCCATGTCCCGCTCCGTTCTGGAAGAGGTCGATCCGCGACTCGACCAGTAGTCACCGTTCGCGCAGTGTGGCACATCTGCAGGGTCCAGATGCCACCGTCAACGCGCAATCACGATATTGACGTCAGTTTGGAAACTTGACAGTCTGGAGCCGGATTACCCAGGCGCTCGGCCGGTCAACTTGGCATGCCACGAGGGCACTTCTGGGCCGGCGAGGCATCGAGGAACCTGTCCGACACCCAGCATGCCGACCACCGGCGTAATGGGCCAACCGACGAACGAGTTTGGGAGTAGCCGCGATGAGCGGAAGACGCCTCGAGGGCAAAGTAGCCATCATCACCGGAGCGAGCACGGGCCTGGGACCGGTGATGGCAGCGACTTTCGTCCGTGAAGGTGCCAAGGTGCTGCTGTCGGCACGTCGTGAGGAATTGGTGCAAGAGGCAGCCGACGCGGCCGGAGCCGGTGCCGTCGCTATGCGCGCAGACGTCACGAACGAAGCGGACGTGGCCGCAATGGTGGCGCGGGCGGTCGAGGAATTCGGCCACGTCGACATCCTGTGCAACAACGCCGCGGCGCCCGGCAAGGACCGGTGGATCTGGGAGCAGACGCTCGAGAACTGGAACGCTACGATCTCCATCGACGTCACGGCCGCGATGCTGTGCACGAGAGAAGTTCTAAACCAGTCGATGCTCGCGCGTAAGTCGGGCGTCATCCTCAACTTCTCTTCCACCGCCGCCTACAACGGTATGGTCCGAAAGACCCACTACGTGACCGCCAAGGCCTCGCTGAGGGCTTTCACAAAAGCCGTCGCCCTCGAGGTCGGCCCGCACGGCATCCGCTGCAATTGCGTGGTTCCAGGCTCGATCGACACCGACCTGTGGCGCAACTGGGTCCGGCGCAGGGCGGAGGAGGAGAGCCTCGACTACGAAACCCAAAGGACACGGCTTTTGCAAGGTGTTGCGCTACGCGACATCTCCTCGTGCGACGACGTCACGAACCTCGCACTGTTCCTCGCCAGCGATGAGAGCCGAACCATCACCGGACAATCCATCCCGGTCGATGCTGGCGGCTATATGCAGGGATAACCGTTCAGTTCATTCGATCAAGGGTCATCAGAACGCTTCGCTGCGTTCTTCAAGGAGGTCCCTCAATGCGGCCATCTCCCGTGGTTGCTGCCCGCGGCGTCGTCAAGGTAGGCAAGGAGTCCGCCCGGGCTGGGCTGCATCGCCTCTTGCCTGGGGGTGCGGCGGTTCCGCTCAAAGCCACCGGCGTGACACCGCTATGGCTTGAGGATGCTTTGGGTTTGCCACGCGGCGCCGTCCGGGCGGTGCACGTGGTGGAAGAGAACACCGGTACGGCAGCGCGCGCACGAATCGCTGTCGAGGCGGACGACCTGCCAGAGCACCTGTTTCTCAAGTTCACGCCCCGCAATTACGTCCAGAACGTCATCATGAATATGTTTGACTTGGGCGCACGTGAGGTGTTCTTTTACCAGAACGTCGCCGAACGCATCCCCGTCCGCACCCCGCGCTGCTACGCGGCCCGGGTTGATACCCGCCGTGGGCGAAACATCATGGTCTTGGAAGACCTCTCGACCAGTGCCCGCTTCAGGGACATCCGGGAGCCGGCGACGGCCGTTGAGGCCAATGCTGTCGTAGATGCCATGGCTGACCAACATGCTGCTTTCTGGGGAAATGACGAATTCACCGGCGGGCTGACGACGCTCACGGGCAGCTCGCCTGAGGCCCAAATGATCGGCGATTTGATCTCAGGCCGCTTCGTGGGGAACATGAAGGGGCAGGCGGCTGACCTGGTGCCGGCGGAAATGAAGCAACAGGCCAGGATCGTCTTCGAACGCAGTACCGAAATCGAGTCATTCTGGGCCTCACAGCCCCAGACCGTGCTCCATGGCGATCCCCACCTTGGCAACCTGTTCTTCGAGGCCGAAGCTCCCGGCTTCCTCGATTGGCAGGTCACGATGATGGGGGCGGGGGCCCGTGATGTCGCCTACTTCGCCACCGCGTCGGTGGAGCCCGACCTGCTGCGAAAGATCGAGCGCAGCCTGGTCGAGCGGTACGCATCCAGGCTGGAGGCCGCAGGCGTCATCGTGGATCTCGACCTGCTGTGGACTCAATACCGGGCCGGCGTGACAGCATTCTTCGTCTCCGCCGTGGCCGCGGCCGAAGGCGGCGAGCGGGCCCAACTGCCGGACGTATGTCGGGTTGGAGTTGAGCGATCAGTGGCGGCGGCCGAGGCCCACGACTCATTCGGCGTGCTGAAAGCGCTCGTAGACGGCCGACGGGTCTAGCTCACGAAACTCCGGCAACTTTCGAAACCGGCGTCAATGTAGTCGGCGGGTCCGGAGAGATGTTGCCGTTCAAAGCGAACGCGTTTCGGATGCTGCACATGTGGCGTCCGGTGGAAGACGCCGTCGCCTCTTGGTCTGTCACGGTGCACTCAGCCGGTTTCCGCAGTTGAAGATCGCCGTCATCGAGAACGGCAGCACCTGGGTTGAGCCGCTGCTCACCTCGCTCAAAGATCTCTACAAGAAGATGCCTTACGAATTCGAGGAGAACCCGGTCGAGCTGATCAAACGCCGCATCCACGTCAGCCCGTTCTGGGAGGAGAACCTCGTCAAGCTTGCGGGGATGCTCGGCGAGGACCGCGTCCTGTTCGGCTCCGACTACCCCCATCCCGAAGGACTGGCAGAGCCTGCCAGCTATCTGCAAGGGCTGGTGGACGCACCGCAGAACCTGGTAGCAAAGATCATGGGCGGCAACCTCTCCCGCCTCATGAATGTCCCGGTCCCGGGCTGACCGGACGGCACGCCCGCGGTACGAAGTGACATCGATGTCAGTATTTGTCAATGGGCTGCGGCGCGGCAAAGGGGAACCCATGATGTTCTCGACAAATTCTCCACAACGCACCATCTTCTGAATCTGATATCGGATCATGTGAGTCACCATGGTCACAGCGATGGCCAGCGTGCGTCGCCAGTGCTCGCCGCGGATATGCGTGGCTCGGTTCCGGGAAACCTGGGCAAACCAGAATCGAAACTGACGTCGACAAATGGACTGATGCTGGGTACGTTGCCACTTAACTTCCGTGCGGGGGCGACACAGCGCTCGCGGATTCGACTCCTGGAGAGTTCATGTCTCAAAATGGTTCGGCTCGCCGCGGTGGCGCCGCGTTCGCCCTGCTCGGACTTGTGTCCCTGGTCGCTGCCGGCTGCGGCAGTAGCAGTGGTGGCGGCGGGAGCAGCGGCTCAAGCGCTTCGGCCAGCCCGACCGTAAACGCTGTCGTCCTCGGCACCCCGAAGAAGGCGACCGGCTCGCCGATCAAGCTCGGCTTCGTCAACGACGGCAACGGCGGAGGAATCGACAACACTGGGTATTGGATCACCGCACAGACCGCGGCCAAGTACGCCAACGATTACCTCGGTGGTCTGAATGGTCACGTCATCGACCTCGACCACTGCGAGACAGGCAATACCCCATCGGGTGCCACGGCGTGCGGCGTGCAGATGGTCAAGGACAACGTCGCCTCGGTGCTGGTTGCGACGTCGGCGCAAGATCACTCGATCTTTGCCGCCATCGGCGGCAAGATCCCCTACGTCACTGGCGCGGCGGCCGACAGTGCCATCCTCATCTCGCCGGGTGGCTTCGTGCTGAACAACTCACTGGGCGGGCTGGGAGCCGGCCTCGCTGCTGCCAAGAAGGCCGGCGCAAAGAAGGCCGGAATCATCATCATCGACGTGCCCGCGGCGACAGGGCCGGTCAAGGCGCTCGCCGCCCCGTACTACAAGAAGGCCGGAATCGAGCTCGACATGATTCCCATCTCGGCCTCGGTCGCCGATCAGACGCCGCAGATCCAGCAGGCGATCAGCCGCGGCGACGGGCAGTTCACCGTCGTCGGCACGAGCGGATTCACCGGCTCTTCCCTCAAGGCCCTCAAACAACTCGGCTTCAAAGGCCCGATCCTCACCGCACTCAGCCCTTTCCCCAAATCCGTGGTTGATGCCGTCCCGGGCGGCGTAGCCGGCATCACCAATGCAGTGTCTGTCACCGACGCCCTGACCGATAAGGACGTCCAGATCTACAACGCCGCCACAGAGAAGTATCACGGCCAGACGAGCGCCACCGGGACGACGAGCCAGCTCGGCTACCAGGTCACCCTGTCCTTCGTGGATGCGCTGACTGGAGACACCACCGCTGTCGACGCCAAATCCATTCAGGCCGCGCTCAGCACCATGCCCAAGCCGGTGAACCTGGTGATCGGCGGAGGAATCACCTTCCAGTGCGGCAGCAAGCCATTCGCGATCATTCCGAATGTGTGCACTGCTGGCATCCTCGTCGGAACGCTCCAGAGTGACGGCACCGTCAAGCAGTACGAGGTCGTCGACACCAAGACCGTCCTTGGTGCCTAAGTCCAGTTTGGTTGGCAGCGGGTGCCGAAATGAGGCGTTTGACTTCGGCACCCGCCGTCGCCGTCTGCTAAGTCGTCGATAAGGGCCAATTGTGGATCAAACGCTGATCAATCTGGTGCTCGGCTTGGCCAACGGCGCGCTGTACGCGGCGCTGGCACTGACTCTCGTCGTGACCTATCGCAGCAGCGGCGTGCTCAACTTCGCCACTGGAGCGATGGCGTTGCTCGGCGCGTACTTCTACAGCTTCCTGCGCCAGGGTGAGCTCTTCGTACCGCTGCCGTTCCTGCCCAAGAAGATCAGCGTCGGCGCAAGCCTGTCATTCTGGCCGGCCGCCATCGTCGCCCTCATCCTGAGCGCGGTGGTCGGCCTGCTGCTCTACCTCGCCGTTTTTCGGCCGCTGCGCCGGGTGTCTCCACTGGGCAAGGCGGTGGCGTCCGTTGGTGTCATGGTCGTGCTCACCAGCCTGTTCCACCAGCGCGCCGGTACCACCGCCCCGACGACGGCGCCGATCCTGCCGCAGAGCTCCTGGAAGTTCGGCAAGGTGTTCATTCCGCAGGACCGGGTGTGGTTCGCGATCATCGTGCTGGCCATCACCTTCGCGCTCTCCGCGGCCTACCGGTTCACTCGATTCGGGTTGTTGACGCGGGCCGCGGCTGAGACCGAGAAGGGGGCGTTCGTCAGCGGGATCGAACCTGATCGCATTGCGGCCGCCAACTGGATGATCAGCGCCGCGGTAGCTGGAGTATCAGGCATTCTCATCGCCTCGATCCTCTCGCCGGATCCCGACAGCTACACCCTCTACGTCGTTCCGGCGCTGGCGGCAGCCGTCCTCGGCCAGTTCCAGTACATGATTCCAGCCGTGCTCGGCGGGCTCGCGATCGGCATGGCGCAATCCGAGGCGCAGTACATCGTGAGCCAACAGCAGCAGCACCATTCGTGGCTGCCGACCTCCGGAGTCGCCGAGGTCATACCGCTCATCCTCATCCTCATCCTGCTCGTCGCACGGGCAAAACCACTGCCCAGCAGGGGCGCAGCGATCCAGCCGTCATTGGGACGCGCGCCGCGGCCACGCAAGCTTGGCTCCACCACGCTCGTGTGGACGGCAGCGGGAGTTATCGCATTGTTCGTCCTGCAGGGCCAGTGGCGAGGCGCACTCATCACCAGCTTCATCCTCGCCATGATCAGCCTGTCAAGCGTCGTCGTCACGGGCTACGCAGGTCAGGTTTCCCTCGCCCAGCTGACCCTCGCCGGTGTGGCCGGCTTCTTCCTCGGCTCCTTGACGACTAACTGGGGGGTCCCCTTCCCCATTGCGCCAATACTCGCGGCCTCGCTCTCCGCCGTGGTGGGCGTCGTCGTCGGACTGCCGGCCCTGCGCATCCGCGGCCTGCCGGTCGCCGTCGTCACGCTGGCGTTTGCTGCGGCCATCGAGGCGGTCTGGTTCCGCAACTCGGACTATGTCGCCGCGGGTGGAAAAAATGTCAGCGGCCCGACATTGTTCGGTCTCAACCTCAGCGCGCGTATCGGCACAGATACCAACCGTTGGCAATTTGGCCTACTGACCCTCGTCATACTGGTGGCCATTGCTTTTGTCGTGGCGAAGCTGCGCAACAGCGCCCTGGGGTCACAGATGCTCGCGGTTCGGGCGAATGAGCGCTCGGCTGCCGGAGCAGGCATCAATGTCGTTCGCGTCAAAGTGATCGCCTTCGGTCTCGCGGCGGCCATTGCCGGACTCGGCGGCTCGATGCTCGCCTACTACCAGGCGAACGTGACGTTTGTTTCGTTCACGACCCTGATCGGCCTCTCGCTGTTCACCACTTCGTACCTAGCGGGAATCACGAGTGTTTCCGGCGGCATCCTCGCCGGAATGCTCGGCCTGGGAGGCATTTTCGCGCTGGTGTCCACCGAGTGGATCCACATCGGGCCGGACTATTACGCGGCTCTGGGCGGCATCGGACTCATCGTCACCATCATCAAGAATCCCGAGGGCCTCGTAGGACCCATCCACGACTTCTTTGAACGGCGTAGAACGGCGGCTACGCCAAGCTCGACCGACACCACTTCCCTGGAGGCACAACTCGTGCCGATGGAGCCAGTGCAGGGCGGAGCGGTCGTGTTGTCAGCGACCGATATCCGGGTGAAGTTCGGTGGTGTGGTCGCCGTCGACGGGGCGACGGTGCAGGTGCGTCAGGGCACCATTGTCGGCCTGATTGGCCCCAATGGCGCCGGTAAGACGACACTGCTCGACGCCATGAGCGGTTTCACCCGCTCGTCCGGATCCGTTGCCGTGTGTGGGCAAAATGTCACCAAGCTGCCGCCGTATCAGCGTGTGCGCGGCTCGTTGGGGCGCACGTTCCAGCACACCGAACTGTACGAAGACCTGACGGTCAGTGAGAACGTCGTCGTCGGCGCAGCCGCCGCCCACGGACGGCAGCCCAAAACGGTGCCGGAGACACTCGAACTACTCGGCCTCTCCGAATTTGCTGAACGTCCGGTCGGAGAATTGTCCCAAGGACGCCGACAGCTCGTGTCGATCGCGCGCGCTCTCATCGGCAACCCAGATGTGCTGCTCCTCGATGAACCGGCCGGTGGCCTTGACAGCCGTGAAAGCCAGTGGCTTGGACTACGGCTGCGCCGCATCCGCGACAGCGGCGTGTCGATCTTGCTCATCGACCATGACATGCACCTCGTGCTCAACCTGTGCGACTCCATCTACGTGCTCAACTTCGGCAAGATCATCGCAGAGGGACCGCCCGCCGCGATCCGCGCCGATCGAACCGTCGCCGCCGCGTATCTCGGCTCGGCGCACGCAGAGCAAGAGGTCGTGTCATCGTGACCACGGCGCAGACCCCACGGCCACCAGCTAGCGAGGCCGCACCGGCAGGCGCCGCCGCACTCCTGGCCTGCGAAGACATCAAAGCCGGCTACGACAAAGTCACGATCGTACGAGCCTTCAGCCTCACCGCCCAAGCAGGCACCGTCGTCGCCGTCCTTGGGCCTAATGGAGCCGGTAAGACGACGTTGCTCACAACCCTCGCGGGACTGCTGCCTGCCCAGGCCGGCACCATTGCGCTTGCCGGCGAGCCGCTCAAGCACGGCCGGCCAGCCGCAAGCTGCCGTGCCGGACTCGTGCTGGTTCCCGACGATCGGGCACTCTTTCGGACGCTCACCGTTGAGGAGAACCTCAAGGCCGCAAGCGGAAAACGGAAGAAATCCATTGACGACGTCATCGACGTGTTTCCACAACTGGGGTCACGCCGCAAAGTCGCGGCCGGCAATCTGTCGGGCGGCGAGCAACAGATGCTGGCTGTCGCACGCGCGCTCATGCAGGAACCCCGGGTTCTGCTCCTCGATGAGATGAGCATGGGCCTCGCCCCAGTCATCGTGGAGGAACTCCTGCCTATGGTGCGTCGCATCGCAGACGAGACCAACGCCGTCGTCGTCCTGGTTGAACAGCATGTCTCCCTCGCACTCGAGGTTGCCGACCGAGCGATGGTGCTCGTCCATGGCGAGGTGGTGCTCGACCGAGCCGCGGCCCAACTACGAGCCGATCCCACCCTGCTCGAGGCTGCCTACCTCGGCGAAATCCCACACGCCGGCTCGTCCAATGGCCAATCCCCATCGAGGTCGCAGTCCGCCTCCTGACGGCACGTTTCCTGCACCATAAGTCCCGCGTCAACCCGATACGCTCTCATTTTCGATATCGACATCGATACGGACCTGGCCAGCCCGTTCAGAAGGGAATGTGCATCCGCACATGACGCAGCGAGCAGCCGACGCGCTCTTCATGCGGAGCGGCGATCTTTTCGTACCCACCGTGGCAGCGCTCGGTCCTTGGAGCAGTCAGGCCCTGCACGGCGGCGCGGTTGCAGCTCTCCTGGCAAGCCGGCTCACCGTCCCAGATCGGACGTTGGCCCGACTCACAGTTGAGTTGCTCACGCCGGTCCCGCTTGCTCCGCTCGAACTTTCCCTGGGTGAATCCAGCGGCGGGTTTCGGGTGAAACGGCAGGAGGCCGCGCTATCGCACAACGGCCGGGTCGTCGCCATTGGCCGCAGCCTGACCGTCCGTCGCGTGGCGTTGGATCTGCCGCCAGCTTCCCTCGCACACACCAGCCCGTTCGACCCCGATGAGGCGCCCCCGCTCGATCACCCGCGGTCCGAGGCCGCCGATGCCGTCGGCTGGCCTTACTTCGACAGCTTGGCCGCGGCCGTCACGGTGGTACGTCCCTCGGATGGAGCCGGCTGGCGCCAGTGGGCTCGCTTGCTACTGCCCGTCGTGGACGGAACCGAGGTGAGTGGGGTCGAGACGGCCGTCGTCGCCGCGGACTTTGCCCAGTTCGCCGCTGGCGCGAGGCTGCCGTACCGCGACTGGACCTTCCTCAACTCCGAGCTCACCGTGCACCTCGCGCGAGAGCCGGCCAGTCCCTGGGTGGGTATCCACTGCGACGCCGTCGTGGAGCCGACCGGAACCGGCTTCAACGTGGCGGAAATCTACGACAGCCTTGGCCGGTTCGGCCGGTCGGCCTCGACAATCGTGGTCGATCGTAGAAGCACCGGCTAAATATCGGATGGCCCGTGTCGTACTTTCGTCCGTGAGGGATCGGAGGTTCGGGTCATGCCTAGTCGGAAATGCTGTCATTCCTCGCGCCGTGGCGGTCGCAGACCCCATGGCCGAGGGCCAGTCGCAGCATGAGCAACACGCGTGTGAGCCGCCTGGTTCGCTCATTCCTCTACGTTCCCGGCGATCGAACAGATCGGGTGACCAAGGCGCTCACGGCAGGCGCGGACGCAGTCCTCGTCGACTTGGAGGACGCTGTCGCTCCGGCCGCCAAGGCAGCGGCCCGAGACGTGGTTCTACGGCTCATCCGCAGCCGGCCCGCCAAAGGCCCTCAGCTGTGGGTCCGGCTCAACGCAGGCGATGTCGGCCGGGAGGACGTCGCCGCGCTCGCTCCGGCAGCAGTCGGCCTAGACGGCCTGGTCCTAGCCAAGTGCGACGATCCGAAGTGGCTCGACGAGGTCGGAGCGTCGTTTCCGCCACCGCTGGCGCTGTCTCCGCTCATCGAATCAGCCCTGGCAACCCGGCGCCTTGACGCGCTGTGCTCCCATCCGCGCGTCACGCAGTGCCATCTGGGCGAGATTGATCTGCTCGCCGATCTCGGAGTCCAGCCAGATGCCATCGGCGCGCTGACTCACGCGCGCCACGAGCTCGTCTTCGCCTCAGCTGCGGCCGGAATTCTGCCTCCGATCGGCGGGGTATTCACCGCCGTACACGATGTGCAACCTCTTTTGGATGACTCAGTTCAGCTGGCACGCAACGGTTTCTTCGGAAGGCCAGCACTGCATCCGATTCAAGTGCCGACCATCAATGCCGCCTTCCGCCCGTCCACTGAGGAATTGGCGGCTGCCGCCAAACTTGTGGTGTTCTACAACAACGCATTGCGCCTCGGGCGGGGTGCGGTCAGTGATGAGAACGGACGAATGATCGACGAGGCGGTCGTCCGGCGCGCCAGACGACTCCTGCAAGACCTACCAGCCGAATCGCCCTCGCTAGATGAGCCGGGATGAGCCGGGATGAGCCGAAAATGAAAGCAGACATGGGCGTACTTGAAGGGATGAGAGTCGTCGAGGGGTCGGCCTTCGTCGCCGCGCCACTCGGCGGGATGACGCTGGCCCAGCTGGGTGCTGATGTCATTCGATTCGATGCCCTCGGCGGCGGCATCGACTACCAGCGTTGGCCAGTAACGCCGGACGGTACGAGCCTGTTCTGGTCCGGCATGAACAAAGGCAAAAGATCATTGGCTGTCGACGTTCGCCGGCCGCAGGGTCAGGAGATTGTCACCGCGCTGATCTGCGGTGAGGGCGCCGATTCCGGAATCTTCCTCTCGAACTTTCCGGCCACCGGGTGGCTGTCGGACGATCGGCTGCGCGCTAAACGGCCCGATCTGATCTACGTGAACATCATCGGCAACCCGGACGGCTCCACCGCGGTCGACTACACCGTGAACCCCTCATCGGGTTTTGCCTACGCGACGGGACCTGCGGGCTCGTCGAACCCCATCAATCATGTCCTACCAGCCTGGGACATCGCCACCGGTCTCACGGCCGCGACCAGCCTGCTCGCCGCTGAACGCCTTCGTACCCGTTCGGGACGCGGCGGACTGGTCACGATCTCCCTCGCGGATGTTGCTTTCGCCATGGTGGCGAATCTCGGTTACCTGGCGCAGGCTCAGGTGCTGCACGAGGGTCGGCCTCCCATCGGCAACGACATGTACGGCGCCTTCGGCAGAGACTTTCCTACCGCGGATGACAGGCGCGTCATGGTGGTGGCGATCAGCCTCAAACAGTGGCAATCGCTCACCAGAGCGACCGAGGTCGAAGCCCATATGCCGCTCATCGAGTCAGCCTTGGGCTTGGACTTTCGACGGGAGGGTGACCGGTTCCGCGGCCGTGACGCCGTCGCTGCCCTGATCTCCCCCTGGGTTGCCACGCGGACTCTCGCTGAGGTGGGCGAGACTTTCGACAGGTTCGGCGTGTGCTGGGGGCCCTACCAAACCTTCACGCAACTGGTGGGCGAAGACTGGCGATGCAGTCCAGAAAACCCCATGTTTAAAGACATTGACCAGCCTGGCATAGGCACCCTTCGCACGCCCGGCGCCCCCGTCGCGTTCACGGCCGCGGCGCGTCAGGCCCCGCTTCCTGCGCCGTTGCTCGGAGAGCACACCAACCAGATCCTGGCCGAGGAGCTGCACCTCAGCGCCCACGAGATCGGTGTACTGCATGACGACGGCGTCGTTGCCGGTCCTAAGAAGGTCTCGTGAGCGATCTTTCGTTGGCCGAGCTCGGCCTACCGGAGGAGAGCACTTCCATGCTCCCCGGCGAAGATGCCCAAAAGCTTGCGGCGACCCTCGACGCCCCACATGATCTGACCCTGCCGCTCCCCCTGCTGTGGCACTGGGCCTTCTTCACTCCCATCGTCAGCACGGCTGCGCTGGGGCCCGACGGTCATCCACGGCGCGAGAGCGCACTCATGTCCAACTACCCACGACGAATGTGGGTTGGCGGCAACGTTCGCAGCACCGGGACCCTGCATTACGACACCCCGACCCTGCGCCGGACCCGTTTGGTGAGCCACACCCAAAAGCGCGGCTCCACTGGCGACCTGCTGATAGTGACTCTCGAGCACACCGTCGAGCAACGTCGAAATGCTGCGCTGGTGGAGACCCAGGACGTCATCTTCCGGGAGCTAGGCGGAGCGACAGCTGCCGAAGGACCCGCAGTCGAGGCACCTGCCCCGAGCGGCTGGCGGGAGACTTTCACCCCCACCGCGCAGCTACTCTTCCGGTTCTCCGCCGTGACGTTCAACAGCCATCGCATCCACTACGACCATGACTACGCGACGCGGGTTGAGCGCTACCCGGCCCTGGTCGTGCATGGCCCGCTCACGGCAATGATGCTGGCGGGCGCCGCGTCTCGACACCTGGCTGGGCCGCTGACGTCCTTCTCCTACCGCGCCTCAAATCCGCTCTTTGTCGACCGGCCGGTGACGATCGACGTTGAGTCTTCCTCGAGCCAGGGCCGCGACGCCGCAATCATGACCGCCACCAGGATGGACGGTGCCGTCGCAATGACGGCGACCGCCTCCTCGTCCGACTCTCCCGGCTCCTGACAGCTTGCGCTACCTCAGCCGGTGGCCGAAGCGAAGTCCATCCGTAGGCGCGTCAGTGTGGACGTCTGAATCAGCCACCCGCTGGGAGCCTTGGTATATGTCTCGCTGTAGTGGCCGTAGCCATGGAGCTCTGACCCATCCGGCCAGCGAAGCATGTCTTCCATCGCCCAGAACGCCGCGGCCGATGTCTCGGACTTGACCTCGATCTCAGGGGTGTGACAGTGGTGAACCGTCAAGACACCGTCAAGGGTCTTCCTCAGGAAGGCGAGGAAATCATCCGCCCCGGCCATCACGCTGCCACCGGACTCCGTCGTGTCCATGACCACGTCATCCGCGAAGACCTGGCGCATGGCGTCCCAATTCTTGGTGTCCATGGTTCGGCAGTACCGGCCCTTGAGCTGCTTGATTGCTTCGATGTCATCCACCAAGCGATTCCACACCGCGGCTGGTTCGATGTCGAGGTCAGGATTGAGGTCCATAGGCTCGTTGAAGGAAGGCGACGATCTGCGCTCTGTACTCTTCGGCCTCCTCGGGGATCACAGCGTCGAAGCCTTGCGAGCCGTGGAATTGTCCCTGCCAGCAGCGGTAGAGAGTTGGCACATTTGCCGCGGACAACCGCTCCGCATAAGCCTCGCCCTCTGGCTGAAGCTGGTCATACTCTGCGCACATCACGAGCGCCGGCGGCAGGCCCTGAAATGTTTCGGCAAGTAGCGGCGAGGCGCGAGGGTCGCGGGCATCGGCCTCGTCCCGCAGATAGATCGCCGCGTAGCTCTTTGTGCTGCCGATGTGGATTCCCTCGCCGGGGAAGTCCAGCGTCCGGGAACTCGTGAAATCAGTGACTGGAATCTCCAGTACCTGCGCGACGATCGCCGGGCCCTTTCGGTCGCGCGTCAGCTGCGAAACGACAGCCGCAAGATTGCCCCCGGCGCTGCCGCCGCCCACCGACATACGCGCAGGATCGATGCCCAGCTCCGCAGCGTGTTCGGCCACCCAGCACACTGCTGCGTAAGCATCTTCCGCGGCAGTGGGGAACCGGAACTCCGGAGCCAGGCGATAGTCAACCGAGACCACGACGCAGCCTGCCGCCGTTGCCAGCGCGCGGCAGCTGCCGTTGCTCTGGTCCAACGTGCCCAGGAAAAAGCCTCCTCCGTGAAAGTAGACATGGCAAGGAAGCGCCAACTCGTCCGGGACGGGCACATAAACGCGTAGCAAGATTTCGCCACCGACGGTTGGGATGGAGATTTCCCGTTCGATCGCGGCTGGCTCGTGTGGCTTCGCCAAGGCTAGGTAGCTCTGATCGATGATCGCGTGCATCGCCTCGCGGAGCTGCCCGGGCGGAACCTCCGCCGACATTGGCTCAGCGTTGTTCTGGGCCTCGAACATGACCTTTAGCTGGGGCAGAATCGCCATTTTGATCTCCCTTGGCGTCGTCAAATGTCAGCCTGGAACGCGCCAAGGCCGGCGCGGACAGTGGGGCCTCCAAAAGATTCCACACCGTATCGGATTTGATGTCGAGGTCAGAATTATCGAGAGGGGTAGCCAATGACTGGAGACGGACAGATCGACGGGGTCGCGGTCATCACCGGCGGTGCATCCGGGTTTGGACTCGCCCTTGGGGCCAGATGTGCCGAACGTGGCATGGGCGTGGCCTTACTCGACCGGGACGGCGAGCGAGCGGAAGCCGAGGCGACTGCGCTGGCACAGACACATGGAGTGGCGACGTTGGGCCTCGGCGTCGACGTGGCGAGCGGGGCTGCGGTCGACGCGGCCGCAGCCGCTGTCGCGGCCGCTTTTCAACGGGTCGACCTGGTGGTGTCGAACGTTGGCGTTCAGCTCTTCGGAGCGGCAGAACGGCTGACCGACGAGGAATGGCAATGGGTGCTGAACGTCAACGTGATCGGCGCTGCCAGGGTTGCCCGGGCCTTTCTTCCGCAGCTGCGCCTGGCGCCGCACGGCCGCCTCGCCTTCACCACTTCGTCGTCCATCCTGTCGCCCGCCGCCCGAATGGCGGCCTACCAGGCCAGCAAATTCGCCCTCTGGGGCCTGGCCGAGACCCTGCGGCTCGAGTTGAGCGGCGAAGGGATCTCCGTCTCGACCATTCTCCCCTCGGGGATGATGTCCCGGCACTTGGAAAGCAGCGCCGCCGCCCAGCCGGAGCAGGTCCGTCGATCGATCGGAGAACAAGAGGATTTCGAGGCAATGTTCGCCAGCAATCCGGAGATGACCCAGGACGTCGCGACGCCGGAGGACGCTGCCGGCAACGTCATCGATGCCGTCTTAGCAGGCGAGCGCTACATCATCACCCATGGGGATCTGGTGAGCGCCATCGACCATCGCGGCGAGGAGATGCGAGCGGCCGCGGTAGTCGCGCGAGACAGGCCAAAGCAGGCGTAGCAATACCGCGGGAGCTACAGCGGCCGGGTGCTGACGACTCCCCGCTGCTCAAGGCCGGCGAACTCTTCCTCGGTAACACCGAGACCGGCTAGTACCTCGGCGTTGTGCTGGCCAAGGGTCGGCGCCGGCGTGCGATGCCAACGATCGACTCCGTCGACGCGAAAAGGCAGCGTGGGCATGGGATGGGCGCCCGCGACCGGATGGTCGACCAGCTCGAACATGCCTCGGAACGCGATCTGTGGGTGCGCCGAGATGGCTCGTGGGTCGACGGCCGGAGCCGCCGGTACCCCCGCCGCCACCAGGGTCTCGACCGCCTCTTCGACCGCCCGCCCGCCGGCCCACTCAGTGATCCCCTTGTCGAGCTCATCCGCGGCAGCTCGGCGGCCCTGGGCGTCGCCCAGCGCCGCGTCAGCGACCCAATCCTCGCGACCGAAAATGCCTGCCAGCGCACGCCATTGGGCGTCGTCCGCGCAGGCGATCGCGATCCACTTCTCGCTGCCGGAGCATGCGTAGAGTCCGGATGGATTGGCCCACGGGCTCCGGTTGCCTTCTCGCTCCAGCAGGCGCCCGTACGCGGTCCACTCAAGAACGGGCTCCGGGCAGATCGCGATGGCGGTATCGAACATCGCTGACTCGACAAAGCAACCACGTCCGGTCGCGTCCCGTTGCTCGAGCGCAGTCAAGGCGGCAATCACCGCATGCATACCTGCGTTGGGGTCACAGGGCCCGCGCTGGATACGCGGCTGGTCCTGCAGATGCCCGGTGAGCCAGGCAGCGCCGGTGGCTTGCTCCATGGTCTGGGTGAACCCGGGCCGGTCTCGCCATGGCCCCGCAAGGCCGAAGGCGGGCATCCGGACCAGCACTGCCCGGGGGTTCACGGCCGAGATGACATCCCAGTCGAGTCGCAGCTTCTCCATCACTCGCGGCGTGAAATTCTCGATCACGAGGTCGACGTCAGCGACCAGTTTCAGCAGGAGGTCACGTCCCTCATCCTGTGTGAGGTCAAGGACGAGCCCCCGCTTGTCCAAATTGGGTTGCAGGAAGAAAGCGCTGCGCTCCCACCAGTCGCCGTCACCGGTCCCGGGCATTGCCGACATCCGTCCACCGTCAACGTTCTTGGGTCCTTCCACATGGACCACGTCGGCTCCGAGCAAAGCGAAAAAGCCCGTTGCTGCCGGACCAGCCCACCAGTTCGTGAGATCCAGTACGCGGATGCCAGAAAGTGGACGCCCGGCCAAGGCGTCCGGACGGCGGGACGCGGAAACGCGCCCCGGAGGCGTCGACCTGCTGTCTGCGCCGAGGCCCGGAGCAGGCCCGGGATCCGGCGCCTGCACACCGTCAATGATCCAGGGCCGGCGCGGCCCCAAGGCCGGCCCGTCGGCTTCAGGGCGTAGCAATCCGCGTGCGATGACATGGTCAATGGCGGGCAGCGTCCGCGCGTTCGACACCGGCGCGACCGGAATCCGCAGCTCCACTGCCCGCTCGATGATCTCGGCAGTCGAGTGTTGGGTGGTCCAGGAACGGACCATCTGCTGCCACTCACCGAGCCGCGCCGCCCGAGTCGCCAACGACGCCCATCCGTCGACGGGACCGTCAAGAAGGTCGAACCGTTCGATGAGCACCAGGAAGTTCTCGAACTGCTGGCGGGTGTTGGTGTTGAAGCCGACCCATCCGTCCGAAGTGGGTTCGATGGACGGGGTCTCGACGCTGCGCGGCGGGGGTCCGTCCAAGGACGGCCGGCCTCGCATGCTGGTGTAAAGATCGGCGAACAGGGTCGAGGACAGGGTGGCGACCTCTTGCACCGATACGTCGATCAAGGTCCCAGGGGAGCCGCGGCGGGCGGCGTAGAGATAGGCCGAAGCGGCGGCCGCGGCATACGCGCCGGCCACCCACTGCACCACCTGTCCACCGGCGGAGTAGGGCGGGAGTTCGGCGATGCCGCGGCCGGCCAGCGCACCACCATCGGCCTGCAAGGTGAGCTCGGTGCCTGGACGGCCGGCATAAGGACCCGTCAGCCCATACGGGCTGATGGAGACGACCACAGCAGCCGGATTCGAGGTGGCCACCCGGCGGGGGTCGGACAGCACGCCCCCGGGAGCAGTCACGACGATGTCAGCCGCCTCGATCCAGGCTCCCGGATCGCCGACCACCACCGACCGATGCCCGGCCCGAAGGTGTCGGAACAGCGCCCCATCCCGTCCGTCCGAAGGGGGTCCGCCGCAGGTCCATTGCCGCAGCGGATCACCGTTCGGCGGTTCGAGGATGACCACGTCACACCCGGTCTGCCCTAGCAACGCAGCGCAGTAGGCCGCCGCCAGCCCGGTTCCGGCGTCCACTACGAGTGGTGCCCGCACAGCCTCAGCAGTCACAGTCGCGCCCGTTCATCGATCGCCCTCGCCGTCGACCCTTCCTGGAAGTGCCGAATCATCCCATCTTGACTGAAAGACGCGATCAGCCGCCCGGTGGCGTCCCGTATCTGGCCACGTACATAGCTCATGCCCGCACCGACGGCCGTGCTTTCGTGGTCATACAACAGCCAGCCGCTCCAGTCGATCGGGTCGTGGAACGTGATCTCGATGGCCATGACTCCCGTGGAGAGACTCTTGTGCGCCATCGCCGTTCCGATGCCCGGATGGGCGCGCATGGTCGTAGAAATCGAGAGATGGCCGGTGAAATGCGCCAACAACGCGCGGGCCAAGTCGTCTCGGGCCGGCGTCTGGTCGTAGCGAAGCCAAGCCTCAATACGCGGCGGTCCGATCTCGTCCGGGTCATTGGAGTCGGCTAGGCCCACCAGCCGCAATTCTCGGCCAACCATGGGCATGTCCTGGACCAGCGCGTCATCAGGCGCGCTGTCGGGTGGCTGCACCGGGTGTCGGATCACGTCCTGCGTCGGCGAGTCGAGCAACACCGTGATCACCGCACACGCTTTGTCCCCTTGCGAGGCCGTAATCACCGCCGAGGCGAAACTGCGGCCTGCATGCACGATGTCGACCACGAAGTCGATCTCCAGCTCGCCCTGGACCGGACGGCAAAAGACACCGCTCGCCCGACGAACGACCTTGCCGTCAATGCTCTTGGACGAAGCCACAATCGCTTGTGCCAACACCTGGCTGGCATCGACCACGTGCCGCTCGCCGTAATCGCTGAAGCCTCGAAATCGCCTGTCACCCGCGGGTTCAACGTCGAAGACAGCCAACATTCCGGCGAGAGAGGAAGTCACAGGGCTATGTTCCCCGGTGACATTGCTGATCTCAATATCAATGACGAAGTCGTTGGGGGGCAGATGACCGTCGGCGTGGTGTTAGTACATGGCAGCGGCATGACCAGTGCTTGCTGGGAGCCGCTTCTTCCTTTCTTGCAGACACCGGCGATCGCCGTCGATCTACCGGGTCGGGGGCGACGGCCGGCCGACCTGTCTCGGGTCGGGCTGAGCGATTTTGCCTCCGCCGTCGCCGAAGACATCACGTCGAGCGGTTGGGACCAGGTCGTGCTGGTCGGACATTCGTTAGCCGGCCTGACGTTGCCCCGGGTACCCGCGTTCGTTCCGGGGCGCATCGCCCGACTCGTTTTCGTCAGCTGTGCCCTGCCCCCACACGGATCCAGCGTGGTGGACGCTCTCGACCCGTCACTACAGGAGTACACGCGTAACGAGGTGCTCAAGGGAGGCGGGATCAGCGGGGTGCTCGACCCCGAGATGGCTACTGCTCTGTTTTGCAACGACTTGAGCGACGCCCAGACCGAGTGGATGCTGAACCGGATGGTTCCGGAAGCGTCGAGCGTCTTACTGGAACCCAACGATCTCTCGTCGCTCCCAAAAGACCTCCCACGAACCTGGGTCCGGCTGCTTCGCGATGTGGCAGCGCCCACTGAGACGCAGAACGAGTACATCAAGAACCTTGGGGGCGCCGACGTGGTCGACATCGACTGTGGGCATATGGCGATGATCAGCGAACCGGTCGCCCTCGCCGCCATCATCGACAGTGCCTCCCAGGCTGCCGCGCAGTTGAAACCTCGCTGACGCGAGGCCGCGAAAGGGTCAGTCATGAAACCCACGACTATCGAGGTGCCCGATGGTGTACTCGTCGATCTGCGTGATCGGCTTGAACGCACCCGGCTTCCGAACCAGATTGCCGGCATCGGCTGGGAGCAAGGAACCGATCGCGACTACCTGATCGACCTCTTGGAGCACTGGCGCACCACCTACGACTGGCGAAAGACCGAGGCACGCCTCAACGCGATCCCCCAGCTCATCACTGAGGCGGACGGCCAGCGCATCCATCTGTTGCACGCCCGATCCCAGAACCCCGACGCGACACCGCTGCTGCTCAGTCACGGCTGGCCGGGATCGGTCCTTGAGTTCCTCGACGTCATCGGCCCGCTGACCGCTGACTTTCACGTGGTAGCGCCCTCACTACCGGGATTCACCTTCTCCGGCGAAACGAGCGAGAAGGGGTGGCACCCGCGACACATCGCGAACGCCTTCGCCGAGGTAATGGCACGCCTTGGTTACCAGCGCTACGGCTTGCAGGGCGGTGACTGGGGATCGCTCGTCTCAGCGAACCTGGCCGATCTCTTTCCGGAGCGGGTCATCGGATTGCATCTGAACATGGTCACCGGCGCAGCGAAGGTCGAGGGAGCCCCGGTGACGGCGGCGGAGGCGCAGTCACTTGAAGCCGGGCGGCAATGGCGGCGCACCGGGGTCGGCTACCAAGAAATCCAGGGCACCCGCCCGCAGTCGCTGGGGTATGGCCTGCAGGATTCGCCGGCCGGCCTCGCGGGATGGATCGCCGAAAAGTTCCAGGAGTGGAGCCACGGCGACATCAGCGAGGCGTACAGCTTCGACCGACTGCTCGACAACATCACCGCCTACTGGGTGACCGGCACCGCTGCCTCCTCACTGCGGATCTACTGGGAGATGCGCCAGGCCCGCCGCAGCGCCATCCCCGAACGGCGGGTGGAGGTCCCGACCGCAATCGCCATGTTTCCCGGCGAGATGAGCTACCCTCCCCGGTCCTGGGTCGAGGCCTCATACAACGTCGTGCGCTGGTCAACTCCCAATAAAGGCGGCCATTTTGCTGCCATGGAAGCCCCGGCGGAATTCGTCGATGACGTCCGATCGTTCTTTACGAGCCTCTGACTAAGGACACGCCGGTAGCTCTGCGGACTCGATTCAACCGGCTACGGCGTCGTGGTCGAGCAGGGCCGGGACGACCCCTCCGAAGAACCGGTCGAGGATCGCTCGTTGCTGGTCAGCCGGCGCGGCGACGGCCACGACGAAGTGACGGGCTCCCGCGTCGTAGAACGCCTTCATCTTTGCCGTCACCTCCGCCTCCGTCCCAGCCGCCGCGACATTGTCAATCATGGCCTGAAAGTCCTGCCGGTAATTGCCGCCCATTGCGTGGGCGGCCTGCTCCCGGGCAAGGTCGCCGTCGGGGTTGATGTTGAGAAAGACCCAGACCAGCCAGTGAAAGTCCGTCAGGTCACGGTCGACTTCAGCAGCCATGCGGATGACCGTCTCGACGGAAGCGGCGTAGCGGCGCGGTGAATACAGATATGGAAACCAACCGTCCCCGAGGGTCGCCGCCCGACGCATCGCCGGCTCTTTGCGTCCAGCGACCACGATCGGCGGGCCTCCGGGCTGGCGGGGCGCGGGATGGATCTTCACGTCGTCCATGGAGTAATACCGGCCGTGGTGGGTGATCTCTTCCGCAGTCCACAGCCGGCGAATCAACGGAATCATCTCGTTCGTCCGTCGTCCGCGCTCCTCGAGCGGGACCTGGAGTGCCCGAAACTCTTGGGGGTATTCGCCGCCGACCCCTACGCCGAGCATGACCCGACCGTTGGTGGCCCGGTCCAGATCGGCCACCTGCTTGGCCACCAAAGCCGGCGGATACAAGGGCAATAGCAGGATCGACGTCCCGATGGTCACCCGTTCCGTAACCGCCGCCAAGCGGGCGAGACCCATCATGGCTTCCGGACTCGGGTTTCGCGAGGCCACGTGTCCGCCGGCCCACAGCGAGTCGATCGGTCGCGACTCAAGGGCGCGGAGCTCTTGCGAATCCCCTACGGGCACCAGGCCGATCCGTAGCGGCGATCTTGCTTGCGTCACTAACGGCTCTTCGGCAGTCGCGCCCGCGCGGGGCCGCCTCCGAACGCGGCCAGACAGAACGACCACACTCGTTCGGCGATGTCGTCGACGGCATCCTCAGACGTCGCAAATGCGTAGTAGTGGAAGACTGCCATGATCAGCTGCCCGGCCAGCCAGGCGTCGTACGCAGCATTCGCCGGTTGCAAGGATCCGGCTTCCTGGGCGGCCGCGAGCGCCTCCAGGACGAGATCGGTGAAAGGTCGCGTCGCGAGTGCCAGCTGGTCCGGGTACAGCTGCTGAAGTCGCCAATGTTCTGTGGTGACGAACTGGGCGCCAGGTGCATCGATGCTTCCGCCGCGAATGGTCTGCAACGTGTCGGTGACGTACAACCGCAGGCGATCGATCGGATCCTCGATGAGATTGCCGCGCTCTCGCAGGTCCACGGAAGCTTCCAGGATCATGTCTTCAATGACGGCCAGGAGCACCTGGTCCTTGCCCTCGAAATGCTTGTAGAACGTCTGCAACGCGACGCCCGCCTCTTTGACGAGCTCATGCGTCGTGAAGCTTGATCCCTTGACCACTGCCAGCCGGCGAGCGGCCGCGACAATCTGTTGGGCCCTTTGGACACTGCGGGCGTGGGAGCGCTGGACGCTGGGCGAGCGATCGGCAGCCCTAATCGCCCATGATGCCGGCTCTGCAGGCGGATCAGCAGTCGCCTCAGACATCTGCGGGCCTCCGATAGGTAGACATCTACTCTCCGTAGGAGATGATTCCGCGCAGGTTTCGGCCTGACCGCATGTCCTCGAAACCGTCATTGAGCGTGTCCAAGGTGTATCGGCGGGTGATGAGCTCGTCGAGCTTGAGACGGCCTTGGCGATACAGCTCGAGCAACGCTGGGATGTCCCTGGACGGACTGGACGCCCCGAACAGGGAACCCTGAAGTCGCTTCTGGAAAAGGACAACGTGGCGAATCGAGATCGGGATGGCCACGTCGTCAATCGCGGCCGGCAGACCCGTAAGCACGCACGTGCCCGCCTTGCGAATGGAGTCCACTCCCTGGGCGACCTGCTCTCCCGTGGTGACGCCCACGCAGATGATGCATGAGTCGGCACCTTGACCGTTGGTGAAGCTGCGCGCGATGTCGGTCGCTTCCTCCATGCTGGCCACGGCATGCGTAGCCCCAAAAGCGAGCGAAGCCGTCCGCTTCATCTCCACCGGATCAACCGCAATAACAACCACCGCTCCGGCGTGCGCGGCCCCCTGCACCGCGTTCATGCCGATTCCGCCCACCCCCATGACAATCACGACATCGCCAGGCGCCACATCCGCGGATCGCACAGCCGATCCCCAACCGGTCGCGACGCCGCAGCTCGTGAGACAGGCTGCTTCGAGCGAAATGCCGTCCGGACACTTGACCGCCGACTGGACGGACACGGTCGAATACTCGCTGAAAGTGGCGACGCCCGCCGCTTGACCGACCGGCTTTCCGTCCAGAGACAAACGACGTGAGCCGTCTTCCCGGACGCCGGAGAGCACCCGGGCACCGTTGTCGCACAGATTCTGCATCCCGGAGGCGCACCAGCGACACAGGCCGCACATCGGCAGGAACGTGAGAACCACCCGGTCGCCCGCCGCCCAACCAGGCGTATTTGGGCCGACGTCGGCTACGACTCCGGCTCCCTCGTGACCTCCGGCCATCGGCAGTGCGCCGGGTGGTACCGGCAGGTCGCCCGTCAAGATGTGATCGTCGGAATGACACAGCCCGGCGCCCACCATCTTGATCAGCAGCTCTCCTTGCCTGGGCGGTTCGAGCTCGAGTTCGACCACCTCGAATTTGCCCGGTGCCTCGAAAAGAACTGCTGCTTTGGTGAGCACGACTTGACCTCCTAAGAATTGGCGCTGTAGACGACGGCGCCGCCGAAATGGGGCGAAGAGTGACAGGCAAGTCCGACTTCGACGCCTGCGCGCTGACGCGACCCAGCTCGGCGCGACAGCTGCAGGTAGCACTCCAGCATCTGCGGAACGCCATGCATCCGACCGTTGCCGAGGGCGCCGCCGCTGGACAGGATGGGAAGCGCATCCGGGCGGTCGCTGTCGATCCGACCGTCCTGTACGAAGCGGTGGGCTTCTCCCGGTGGGCACAGGCCCAGCACTTCGAGCCAGAAGTAGACGAACGGCGAGAAGCCGTCGTAGACCTGCGGGAGGTCGATCTCGGACGGTCCGACCCCGGCACTCTCCCAGAGTCGACGAGCCGTTTCCGCCCCGATACCCACGATGTCGTCGAGCGGCCAATGCATCGGTAGCCGGCGGGTCGTGGGAGATCCAAAGGCGTAGCCCGACACATAGACCGGACGATTCGGTAAGTCGCGTGCCCGCTCGGCGGAGGTGAAGATGAAGGACGCCACGCCGTCGACCGGTATGTCGCAGTCGTAGCGGCAGATGGGATCGGTGATCAGCGGGGCATCGAGATAGTCCTGCGCTGCGAGCGGCCGCTCATACCAGTACGACCACGGAAGCCGGGCGCCGTTCTTGCGCGCCTCGACGAGCACCGTCGCCATGGCATCGCGGCTGGCCCCATACCGCTGGAGGTATTCGTTGTAGGGCAGCGCAATCATCGCCAACGGTCCGAAGAAGCCTTGTGGCGCGGTCCACTGCTGCGACCCCCGCACGCGCGTCATGGGATTGCCGTGGTAGCTGCCCTGCGGGTTATGCAGCGCCCGGTGCAGCACCACGTAGTCGGCGGCACCCGACTCAATAGCATTGACCGCTAACGCAACCGAGCCGGGAATCTGCCCGAATCCCTGGAAGCCGGCGGCGTATTTGGGGTTGACGCCGAGGTGCTCGGCAAGCCAGTTGGCCGAGACGATGCTGACGCCGTCTTCGATCGCGTGGGCACCGGTCGTCGGGAAGAGGCTGCCGGTCACAAATCCGTCCACCTGATCGACGCGGAGGCCGGCGTCGCCGATGGCGCGTCGAGCCGTCTCTACAGTGAGCGCGCCAAGTGACAGCTTCGAGTGTCGTTCGATGGGACTCTGGGCGTAGCCGACGATCGCGACCTTGTTGCGCGCAGCGAAACGGCCCGTCATTGGGACACTTCAAGCGCGAACGCGGGCACTGAGACTGCTTCGGCCGCCGACGACGCCAGGCTCTCGAAGGCGACCTGGACGCGGGCGCCGATGTGCAGATGGGGATCCTCGCCATCGAGCAGCCGTCCGATCAGGCGCAGCTCCGGCTGCTCATCGAGCTCGACGTCAACAAGAACGAACGGCACCTCGAAGCCGGGCAGAAACGACTGGCGCATCACGGTCCAGGACCTCACGGACCCCCGTCCACTGACTGCGGTGAACACGAAGTCGGGCTCGGTGCTGTGGCAATGAGGACAGACAATGTCCGGTGGATGCGAATAGCTATCGCAACGCGCGCAGCGGGCGATCGCCAGTACCCCGCGAGCCGCCGCTTCCCAAAAGGGAGCCGAGCGATCGTCGACGACGGGGATGGGGCGTTGCGGCGCCGTCACGGGATGACCCCGGCGCTCTGCAGCGCGCTGATCTCATCCCACTCATAGCCGATCTCGTTGAGAATCAGCTCGGTGTGCTCCCCGTGCTCGGGGGCCGGGCGAAGATCCGCCGGCTTCTCGTCGAACTGCACCGGCACGTTCGGCAGCCGATACGCCACTCCGTTGGCCTCCACATCGGCGACGTAGCCGTTCGCCGTCACCTGCGGGTCCTCCAGGAGCTCGTTCACCGACTGGATGGGAGCCCACGGTGCGTCGAGACCGGCCAGCAACTGCTTCCACTCTTCGAAGGTCCGGCCGGCGAATTCGGCATCGAGCGCGGCCATACAAGCTGCACTGTTGGTTCGACGACCGGCAATGTCGGCGAAACGCGGGTCGTCCGCGAGATCCTGCCGCCCGACGATCTCGCAGAAAGGCCGCCAGTATCGGTCAGCCTGCAAGAACACCAGCTGGATATGACGCGCATCCTTGGTCCGAAAGACACCGACCAGAGGGTTGGGCATCGCACCGCGTCCCACTGCCGGTTCGGGACGATTGCCGTCGAGCGCCGACACGACGTCTGAGGACAGCGTCCACATGGCGGTCGCCAGCAACGAAACGTCCACGACCGAGCCGGCACCGGTCCGTTCGCGCTTGAGCAAGGCCGCAGCGATCCCGAACGCCAACGCCATGGCGCCGTTACGATCACCCATCGCACCCCGCTGGCCCACCGGGTAGTCCAGGTCCGGCGGCGACAAGATCTTGGCGAGCCCTCCGCGGGCCCAGAACGCCGAAGCGTCATAGCCCGCCTGATTGGCGTCCGGTCCGCGGACCCCGTAGCCGTGACCCCGCGCGTAAACAAGTCGGGGGTAGCGCTTCGCCACCGTCTCCGCATCCAGGCCGAGCCGCTCCAAAGCACCCGGCCGCAGGTTCGTCAGAAAGACGTCTGCGGAGCCAAGCAATCTTTCGAGGACTTCGCGTCCCTT
Source organism: uncultured Actinomycetota bacterium (assembly GCA_963737695.1). Lineage (GTDB taxonomy): Bacteria > Actinomycetota > Actinomycetes > Frankiales > Frankiaceae > DATAZK01. The sequence continues at coordinate 114,840 of CAVTTQ010000004.1, read as the reverse complement.
CTCGTGTCTGACGTCGATTGCCAGCGAGCGTTTCCCGCGGTTCGCCAACGCCATCGACAGGTTCACACCGCCTCGGTCAGAGCCGATCCCCTGCGTCATGAGACCGCGATACGGATCGCCCTCCAGCGGCTCCAGATGAATGACGTCGGCGCCCCAGTCCGCGAGCAACGCCCCGGCGACCGGGACGAAGACCCACTGGGCGAGTTCGACCACACGCACACCATCAAAGGCGCCTGCATCGTCAGCGTCGACGGTCACCATCAGCCTTTCTTTGCGTCTGAGGCCACCGGGCTCAGGACGACGACAGGGATACGACGATCCGTGCGAGTCTGGTAGACGTCGTAATTGGGCCACACGTCGGTGACCCGCTTCCAGAGCCGCTGCTTTTCGGCGTCCTCGGCAGTGCGCGCGCTGACGCGAATGTGCTCCCCTCGCACCTGGATTCCCGCCGCGGGCTCGGCGAGCAGATTGAGATACCACGCTGGATGGTGTGGCCCGCCTCCAACCGAGGCAACGACGAGATAGTCCTGCCCGTCGCGGGCGAAGATGAGGGGTGTGGTTCGCTGCTGCCCGGTCTTGCGGCCGGTGGTCGTCAGTAGCAGGGTCGGCACACCATTCCAGATGTACCCGACGGCTCCGTCGGTCTCCTGGTAGCGCTGCACATGTTCGGCACCGAGCAGCATGATGTCAGGCGGCGTATACCCGGGTTCGGTCATGTGAGATCTCCGCCTTTCGATGTCATGAGCCGAAGACGACGGGAATCGCCGTGGCGCCGCGTTCGTAGAAGCCGCGGAAGCTGGGCGCTTCGGCCGCCGGGTCCAGCCGCAGATGGGGAAGTCGGTCGAGTAGCGCGCCGATACCGGTGAGCATCTCAGCGCGGGCCACATGCATACCCAAGCAGATATGTGCGCCGCCGCCGAACCCGAAAGACGCTTTCGGAGCACGCGTGAAGTCGAACTCGTCCGGTGCTTCCCACCGCTGAGGGTCACGGTTGGCTGCGCCGAGGCAAATGTGCAACACCGACCCCTTGGGCAAGTGCACCCCGAAGAGCTCCGTGTCTCTGGTCACCCACCGCGAGAACATCGGGTCCGTCGGCATCCACCGGAGCGACTCCTCGATCGCCGGCCGCAAGAGGGCCCGATCATCGCGGATCGCCTGCAACGCCTCGGGTCGCTGGAGGAGCGTCGCAAGCACGATGCCCATCTGCTTCCAGGTCGTGCCCGATCCCGCCGCCAGCAGCAACAGCGAGAAAGAGTAAATCTCGGCGTCAGACAGCCGGTGCTTCACTCCTTCTTCGTCAGTGAGCTCTGCCTCCACCAGCACGCTGATCAGGTCGTCCTGCGGCTGCTCGCGCCGGGCAGCAACTATCGGCGCGAGAATCTTCAACACCGCGGCCGGATCGTGGATCGATGCCCGCACATCAAGCGCCCGCTCGACCGGGATACCGAAACTTCCGGTGATGGTCAGGACCGGGATCGCGGCGCAGAAGTCGACGTTGAGCTCAGCCCGCCCCGAGTCGACAAATGCATCGATCAGCGCGTGGACGGACTCCTCGATCCAATTGCGGATCCACCACTGCGCTTTGGCCGGGATAAATGATGGTTGCACCAGGGCGCGATAACGACGGTGCTCCCGCCCGCCCATGGAAAGCATGCTGTTGAGGACCGCGGGTGCGCCGTCGAGGTCGACAGCCTCCGGCGAGGACGCGAACACGTCTGGGTCGCGGTAGACCGCATCGCACGCGGCATAAGTGAATGCCGAAAAGTGAGGCCGATCCGGATACGGAAGTCCGTGGAAGAAGAGCTCTTCATGAAATCCCGAGAGGTCGTGGACGGTGCCCTCGTGGACCGGCGCCTGCTCGCGCAACCGTCTCCAGATCGGGTAGGGGTCGTCCTGATATCCGCCCCCCATTATCGTCACCAGGCTCCCCCGAAGGTCGAAGAGCTCGCGGACCCGCTCGACATCCAGCATCGGTCGTGTGCCCGTCATCTCGCGACGTACCCCCCGTCGATGGGCAGCAGCACGCCCGTGACGTTCGCCGCCCGGTCCGAAACCAGATAGACCGCTGCCTCTGCGCAGTCCTCCGCCGTGATTGCCCGGCCAAGCGGATGCGAGGCGCCCACTTGTTGTCCCACCTGCTCAAGTTGATCGCTGGGAACGCTCTGACCACCGGCAGCCATGAAGCCGGTGTAGGGCATCCCGGCCGGACAGATCGCGTTTACCCGAATGTTGAAAGGCGCGCCTTCGATCGCCACGGCCCTGGTCAACTGATGGACCGCACCCTTCATCGCCCCGTAGACGGCTCCACCCCAGCCCACGAGGCCGGCGACGGAGCCGGTGTTGAGGATGACGCCTCCCTCGCCCTGCATCTTGAACCGTGTGACCGCAGACTTGCAGCCAAGGAAAACGCCGCGGAAGTTGACCGCGACGAGTCGCTCGAAGTCTTCGATCGTGTGCTCTTCGAAGGACATCCCGAGGCGAGGCGTGGGGATACCGGCATTGTTGAACATGATGTCGAGCCGCCCGAACCGCTCAGCAGCTGCCGCGACGGCCGACTCGACGTCCGATTCGTTGGAGACGTCGCAATGTTGCGCTGCAGCCGTTCCACCCGCCGCTTCGATGAGTTGGACGGTCTCCTTCGCGGCACCGGCGTTGACATCGGCGCAGACCACTCGCGCGCCTTCTTCGGCGAATCGCACTGCCGATGCCCGGCCAACACCAGACCCGGCACCGGTGACGATCGCTGTCTTGCCCGCTAGCAACACGTCTCGCTCACTCCCGGCCGTCAGTCGGCACCAGGGTCAGCGCCCCCGTGGGGCACGCCTCCACGGCAGCCTTGAGGGAGTCGGTCGGATCGCCGTGCGGTTCGTTCACGACAACCTTGGCTTCATCGTCGTGTGCGAACGTGCCCGGGGCGTAGACGATGCACATCCCGCTGCCCATGCAAAGGTCACGATCAACGACGATGCGCAGCGGCGCAGACGGCTCAGGCACGGGCAAGGGCGGGAGGCTCCGCCGGAGTGAAGCGATAGAGCCGTTCAGCGTTGCCTCGCAGGAGCTTGTACTGCAGCTCCGGCTTGAGGTGCCCGATCCGCTTCTTCACGATCTGGATGGAGTCCGGCCAGGTCGAGTCCGAATGGGGGTAGTCGGTCTCGCACATGACGTTGTCTTCGCCGATGGTCTCGATGCTCGCGATGCCGTGGGCATCGTCGATGAAGCACCCGAATACATGGTCACGAAACAGCGCGCGAATGTTGATCGTGTCAAGGTCGACGTCAGTGGTCGCGTGGCCTTGGAACTGCACGCCGCGCTGCACCCAGAAGCGCTGCTTGTCGAGCACCTGCTCGGCCCTCTCGAGGAAGTACGGAATCCAGCCGATCTCGCCTTCGGATAGCGCGATCTTCAGGTTGGGGAAGCGGGTGAACATACCGCTGAACAACCAGGCCAGCATGGTCCCGGACGTACGCGAGGCGCCCCAGGCGAGGTTAGCCATGAAGGGGGCATCCGTGGAGATCGCCGGAAGCGTCGACGACGATCCGACGTGCATGCAAGCGACCATCCCAAGATCCGAGGCCGCCGACATGACCGGATCCCAGTAACGATTGGTGTCGTGAATGGTCGGGAGGCCCAGCGGCTCCGGGTTCTCCGAAAAGGCGAAGGCCGTGTAACCCTTGGCCGCACAGCGGGCCATTTCCTTGGCGGCAAGCGGCGGATCCCACATCGGAATGAGCATCAGAGGGATGAACCGCCCCGGAGCGGCCGCGCACCATTCGTCGATGACCCAGTCGTTGTAGGCCTGCAGGCATTCGAAGCCGAACTCCCGATCGCTGGCCTCCATGAAGAGCTGGCCGCAAAACCTCGGCAGCGATGGGAAACACAGCGAGGAGAGGATGCCGGCGCGGTCCATGTCCTTGGCGCGCTCGACCGGGTCGTAGCAGCCCGGGCGCATCTCCCGGTAGGTGACGGGCTCGGGGCTGAACTCCTCCTTGGACTTTCCGGCGACGGCACTCAGGCCCGAAGTCGGCAGCCGCTTGCCGTCGTAGACCCAGAACTCGCTCTTGCCATCGTGTTCGATGTGCGGTGCGCGTTCACGCTTGTCGGCGGCGACTCGATCGACCCACACATTCGGGGGCTCGATGATGTGGTCGTCGACCGAGATCAGCCAGTCCAGATTGAGTTCCGCTGCCATTGTCACTCCGCCTCGTTGCAGGGATAAGCAAGCCAGTCGCAGAAGCTCGTTCTACCAAAGCAGGGTATGGGATATCGGTCAAGGGTCCCCCGCGTCTGCCAGGGATGAACCTAGCCCAAATTGAAACTGACGTCGATTCTTATGTGATAGGACGAAAGCGGCCACGACACGTGGCTCGCGTCGGTCGGTCCGAGACCGTGGAAGGGTGCACGCCGTGACACAAGTGAGCCATCTGAGCCATGACGCCGGGGAACGGTGGCAGCTGCGATCGGTGCCCGACTTCCTGGTGCAGCGCTATGTCGAGCAGGGGTGGTGGACTGACGACTCGCTCGGTGATCTGGTAGCGCGAGGGCTGGCTGTGATGCGCGACGCCGACTTCGCTGTGCACTCCGACGTTCGTCCTTGGCGGGGCACCGTGGGCGAGATCGATCGCGCCGCACGTGCTTTCGCCGGCGCCCTTCGTGACCGCGGCATCGGGCCGGGAGACATCGTGGTCTTCCAGTTGCCGAACTGGGTGGAGGCCGCAATCACCTTCTGGGGTGCCACCTATGCGGGTGCCGTCGTGGTGCCAGTAGTCCACTTCTACGGCGCCAAGGAACTCTCTTACATTTTGCAGGTCACGAAGCCGTCGCTGCTCGTCACGGCGGATCGGTTCGGTAAGGCCGACTACGTGGGCGCATACGAGGAGCTGATCACCGACCTGAGTATTCCGTGGGCAGTCGTGGGCGACCCGGCCGCCCAACTCCCCCCGGCTGCCGTGCGTTTTGAGCAGCTGCTGGAAGCCGATCCCGTAGCGGGGCCCGTCAAGGTGAACCCGGACAGTCCTGCGCTCATCGCCTTCACCTCGGGCACGACCCGTGATCCCAAGGGCGTCATCCATTCCCACCGGACATTGGGCTTTGAAGCACGCCAGTTAGGGGGCCTCTCACCAGCCGGAGGTCCGCCGTCGCTGGTCGGCGCACCCGTTGGACATTTCATCGGCATGCTGAACGCATTCGTGTGCTCGTTGATCCGTCATGAAGCCATCAACATGATCGACGTCTGGAATCCGCAGGAGGTGCTGCGGCTCATGCGGGACGAGCAGCTGAACGTCGGCGGCGGATCGACCTACTTCTTGACCAGCCTGCTCGATCACCCGGACTTCACGGCCGAGCATCTCAAATACATGCCCTACGCCGGCCTGGGCGGCTCCCCCGTGCCGGTGGCCGTCACCGAGCGTGCGACGAAGCTCGGGATCAAGGTCTACCGCTCCTACGGCAGCACGGAGCAGCCCTCGATCACCGGCTCGTACGTCACCGAACCCGAAGTGAAACGCCTGACGACAGACGGCCATCCGTTGTACGGGGTCGAGATCCAGCTTGACGAGGAGGGACAGATCCTGAGTCGGGGGCCGGAGCTGTTCCTCGGCTACACCGACCCGGCTTTGACGGCACAGGTTTTCGATGAGGACGGCTGGTACCACACCGGTGACGTGGGTGTGCTGGACGACGACGGATACCTGACGATCACCGACCGCATCAGCGACATCATCATCCGGGGCGGCGAAAACATCTCCGCGCAGGAAGTCGAAGAGCTCTTGCTGACTCTGGACTCGGTCGCCGAAGTCAGCGTGATCGCCGAGCCGGACGATCGGCTCGGCGAACGGGTCGCCGCCGTAGTCAGAATGAGGCCGGGAAAGTCTGCGCCGACGCTCGACGTGGTCCGTCAGCATCTAGAAGCTGCTGGTCTGGCCAAACAAAAGTGGCCTCAGTCGCTCATAGCGGTGGCCGACTTCCCCCGTACCGCATCGGGCAAGGTGCAGAAGTTTCGGCTCAGGCAGCAGCTTCGTGAAGGAACCCTCCAGCAGGCTGAGTAGCCGCGCTTCGAGTGCCTACTTGGCGGACAAGGTGTCGTTGCACACCGGCGTCAATCCTGACACCGGGTGAAACTCCGTCCCGGAGTACCGGACTGCGAAGAGGCAGTTGTCGGCGCCCGCCACCGTCCCACGGCCTGCCAGCGCAAAAGACACCGTGTGACCCGGCCCGAACAGCCCACGGCCGGCGTAGTTGGTGATGCCCAACATGGTGTCGATGAACTGCGCTTTCGTGGGGTTCGCGCCACTCTTCTGCAAACCCACCACAAGACCGTCTATCGACAAATAGCCGAGATAGTTGGACAGCGTGGGGACCTGCGTTCCGGCGCCTTCCTGAAGGTAGGAGACGAACTCCTTGGTCGCCGCTGTATTCATCTCCACCGGCTCGAACCCCGTCACGAAATAGACCCCTTGAGCGATCGACTTCGCGTCGGCCCCGCCGGTGAGCAGGTCGCCGCCGTAACCGGTGGGGAGCACGGCCTTGAACGTCACACCCTCGTCCTTGAGTGCCTTCACCAACGACAACGACGTCTGCTGGGTGACCCCCGGATACACCATGTCGACGCCAGAGCTCTTCATTCCCAGCGCGATCGGACCCACGTCTGTCGTGCCGTACACCAGGTTCACGTTGGTGTAGCCGACCTTCAACCCGGCATTCAGAGCTGACTTCGACGCACCTGCCACGACCTGGGAGGACGCCGGGACAATCCCGTACGCGACACCGCCGAAGACCTTTCCGCCGAGCGTCTTGAACAGCGTCCCGTATGTGGGGTTGGGTTTCGCGTAGTCGCCATAGCCGTAAATGGAGAACATATTCTTCGACGTCAGCCACTCCTTGCCATCCACATTCGCCCCGACGACAGGGACGTTCTGCGACGTCAAGTAGGGCGCGGCGGCGAAACCCAGCTGGGAAATCATGATCACAGCGAAGACGTGATCCTGCTGCACCAACTTCTTCGCCGCCGTCAGGGCGCCGGTAGGCGACGAGGTGGTGTCCGCGGTGACGTACTTGACGTTGTAGCCCTCGCTGGCCGCGAGCTTCACTCCCGCCTTGATGCCCTGCTCCGTCGTGCCGCCAGTCACCGCAGCCGGTCCCGTCAGGTCCTCGAGAAGGCCAACAGTCACTGTCTGCTTAGGAGTTCCGCTGCTGGTGGCGGCGCTGCTACCCGACCCACTCGGCTTTTGGGCCGAACCCCCGCTTGACGAGCAACCAGCCACGACGATCGCCGTCGCAGTCACCATCGCCAACGTGGCCAGCGCACCTTTGGCTCGCATCATTTGTGCTCCCTGCCGGAAATACTTGCCGGAGGATAGCCCCGATACCTGATCCGATGTCAACATTAAGTGGCGAAAGGATGCCGTCCCTCGGCGCGGCCATTGCCGCGCCCGTTACGATGTCGACATCAATTTTGATGACGGAGCGACCCATGACGACAGTTGCCAACATCCTTCGCCAGCGCTCCAACAGCGACGCCATCGCACTGAAGTTCGACGACCAGGTGTGGACGTATCGGCAGCTGTCGGAGGAAGCAGCCCGCCGCTGCGCGCTGCTTGCCGACCGGCTTGATCCCGCGCGTCCTCCGCATATCGGAGTTCTCCTGGACAATGTGCCCGATTACCTCTTCTGGTTGGCAGCAGCGGCGCTTTCCGGAAGCGTCGTGGTGGGGATCAACTCCACATACCGCGGAGACCAGCTGGGAATGCTCGTTCGTCACACCGACTGTCAGGTATTGGTGACGGCCGGGGTGCACGCGCCGCTGCTGGTGGGGGTGGATACGGGCGTCTCCGCCGACCGGGTGCTTTTGGTCGACTCGCCGGAATATGCATCCGAAGTCGCAGCCCAACCGATCGCTGTGCCCGACAAGCCAGTCACGGAAGATGACCTGTTTCTGCTCATCTTCACGTCCGGATCGACGGGACTGCCGAAAGCTGTGCGTTGCACGCAAGGCCGGTTCGCCCGCACCGGTGCACATGTGACCAACATTGCGCAGCTGGGCGACGGCGATGCGATCTACTCGCCTTTGCCCTTCTTTCACTCCAGTTCGCTCTTCACCGGGTGGGCCTCGGCGATCAACGCCGGCATTCCGATCTCCATGCGGGCAAGGTTCTCAGCGTCGAACACGCTGCCCGATGTCCGTCGCTTCCAGGCGACGCTGCTGACCTACACCGGCAAGGTGCTCAACTACATCCTGGCTGCTCCGGCGAAGCCCGATGACGGCGACAACCCGCTGCGCCTGGCCATCGGTAACGAAGCATCCGCCCGCGATATCCGTGAATTCGGGAGGCGATTCCAGTCTGACGTCAGGGACAGTTACGGAGCCACCGAAGGAATCATCATCATCCGCCGCGACCCCTCGATGCCCGAAGGTGCCCTTGGCACGGCGGACTCGTCGGTGAAGGTGCTCGACGCCGAGACGAAGCTGGAATGTCCGACTGTCATATTCGGCCCGGACGGACGCCCGACCAACTTGCACGAAGCGATCGGTGAAATCGTAGAAACTGCCCCGACGAACGGATTTGAGGGCTACTACAAGAACGAGGAAGCGACCCAAGCTCGGTTTCGGGGCGGCTATTACTGGTCCGGAGACTTGGCCTACCGCGACACCGGCGGCTGGCTCTACTTCGCCGGCCGTTCCAATGAATGGCTGCGTGTCGACGGCGAGAACTTCGCAGCGGCCCCGGTCGAGGCGATCCTCGCCCGCCACGCGGATGTCCGGTCAGTCGCCGTCTACGCCGTGCCTGATGATCCCGTCGGCGATCGGGTCATGGGCGCGCTCGAACTCCGTGAAGGCAGCACGTTCGATCCGATCTCGTTCGACGCGTTCCTGGCCGACCAGCCCGATCTGGGACCCAAGTGGCTGCCAGCATTTATTCGGGTCACCCACGAGCTCCCCAAGCTGGCGAGCATGAAGGTCGACAAGCAGCGACTTCGCCGCGACGCCTGGCGTACCGAACCGGTCTACTGGCGATCAGCAAAAGGCGAAACGCTGCGCCCGATGTCGGAGGCCGACAGGACCGCGCTCGATCCGCTGCTCACCAAGGTGCCGTAGGTGGGTTGGATAGATTACTTGCAGGCGCTTGTAGGACGGCGCTAGCCGGCAGCGACGACCCGCTTACGCCGCTTGGGAGCGACGGCCGGAGCTGCTGCCGGCGGCTTCGCTGTCGCCTGCCTAGGGGATGGTGCGGCACTCTTGCGGGGGGCTGCACGCCGCCCGGCGCGCCTGGTCGGCTTGGGGCGCGGAACCCCGAGGGCATTCGCCCAGAGAATCGATAACTGCTCGACTGCGGTGTCGAAATCATATTTCCAGCGACCCTCGAAGAGGGCGTCCGCAAAGGTCGCCACCATCCCGCCGAGCGCCATGCCTGCGTAGTGGCCGTCGACGTCCTTGTCCGCCAGACCCTTCCTCTGCAGGCGCGCCACAGACGCAGCCAGCCGCTCGCCGAACTCTTCCTGGCGACGGTCTCGAACCTGGCGCACCTGGTCGTCGTAGCGGCTCACCTCAACGATGACCGCCATGATCTTGGCCTCTTTGCGGTAGGCCTCCAGGTATGAACGGTTGGCCGCGTGGATCCGCTCGTAGGGATCATGCTCGTGGGTGTCATCACGCGGGAGGTCGTCCAACGCCAGAAGGCGAACCTCGACGGTCTCGGCGATCTCGCGGAAGAGCTCTTCCTTCGTGTCGAAGTAGTGATAGAACGCCCCGTAGGAGACCCCCGCCTCGGCGGCGATATCGGTGATCCGCGCGTTGAGGAAACCGTCACGGGCAAAAACGACTTTTCCGCCTTCGACGAGCTTGGCCCTGGTGCGCCACCCCTTGGCGGAACGCGGCTCATTGGCTTTATCGGGAGACGGTGTAACCGCTTTCAGTGCCCGCGCCATGTGGCCATTCTACGCAGGCAAGCGCTGCCGCTGCGCGGATGTGACACGTGCCGCGTGCACATACTTCAGCGTTCAGGCATCCCGAGGTGCGAGCGGATCACGGTATGCCGGCGCCTGGAACTCGCACTCGGACCGTCTGCACGGTCGACGTCCGTTTGCCCTCCAAAGCCGTCGCGCTCCAGTCGAGGGCGGAGAGCAGGAAGAGGGTGCGCCGATCATCGCCGCCCAGCGCGCAGGCAATCGCCATCCGCTCGCCCATCGGAATCCGGTCAGTGACCTTTCCTTCGGGCAGCACCCGCCGAAACTCGTGGGCAAGGGGAAAGGCCGCCCAGATACCGCCCTCGGCATCGAGCGCAATCCCATCGGCTGCGGCATCCGGAGTCGTGGCGATGACACGACGGCCACTGAGGTTGTTGTCGCCGTCGATGTCGAAGGCAGTGAATCTTCGGCCGATTGATTCCGTGACGATCAGCGTTCGACCGTCCGCAGAGATGACGCTCCCATTCGGGAAGTCGAGCTCGCGAGCAACGATGTCCGGCGTACCGTCCGCCGCGACGCGAACGATCACACCCGTGCCCCGCTCCTTGGGATAGCTACCGACAAACGCGGTCCCGTCGTTCGCGACGACCATGTCGTTCAGCTCGTCGGCGACCAGTCCGTCGAGCCGGGCGTGAACGGCGCTGGTGCCGTCGGGTTCCAGCCGCAGCAGCTGCCGATCGGCCATCGATACGATCAGCAGCTGCCCCTGTGGAAGAAATCCCAGCCCGGAGGGCTTCTTGCCCGGCAGTCGCAGCTCGAGCGTGCGCTTGCCCGCCGTCGTCGTCGAGTAGACCGCCTCGCCGTGCATGTCCGACAGCCACAGCTTGTCGCCCCGCCAGCGAGGCCCCTCGGCGAAAACGAAGCCGTCCGCAAGAAGCGTGGGAACGACGCCGGCCTCGAGGACGCTCATCGTCCGAACCAGAGGCTGGTGATGAGTGGCAGCGACGTCGCATCGATCGGTTCGGCGATGAGCGTGGTGATCGGGCTGTCGCGCCACACATCCATTTGATCTGCCACCCGATCCGGTGGCCCTACGAGGCACAGATCGTCCACCATTTCGTCGGTGACCGCCGCTGACGCCTCCTTGCGGGCGCCTGACAAGAACAGGTCCTGGATCTGTTTCGCCTCCGATTCGTAGCCGTAACGGGTGACCAGTCGCGCGTAGAAGTTCTGGTCGCGTGGGCCCATACCTCCGACGTGCAGGGCGATCCTGGGCCTGACCAGATTGCGGCATTCGTTCAGATCGGGACCGATCGCCACGAACACCGTCGGCGCGATCTTGAAGTCGGCCGGAGCGCCAGCGAGCGGCTCCTTCCACGCGGACTCCCACCGTGCCGGACTCCACAGGTAGGGCAGCAGACCGTCGGCTACTTCGGCCGCGAGGCGAACGTTTCGAGGGCCGATGGCGGCCAGATAGATGTCGGTGTCCGGGGCGGGCGGCATCGTCGTACGCATTGGCTTACCAAGGCCGGTCGCGTCGGCGCCGGCGTAAGGCACCTGCAGGATCTCCCCGTCGAACGCGAGCTTCTGAGATCCCTTGAGGGCCTCACGCACGATGTGGATGTACTCGCGCGTCGTCTGCAAAGGCTTGCGGAACGGGACTCCGTGCCAGCCCTCGACGACCTGAGGGCCTGAGACGCCGAGACCCAGATCGAATCGACCGCCCGACAGCTGTTGAAGGGTGAGCACGGTCATCGCGGTGGCCGCCGGCGTACGAGCTGCCACTTGGGCGATTGCCGTGCCGATCCTGATGCGTTCGGTACGCGCGGCGATGTAAGCAAGCGGCGTGAAGGCGTCGCTCCCCCAGGCTTCAGAGGACCAAACCGAGCTGAATCCGAGCTCCTCCGCTTGAATCGCCAGCTGGGCCAGGCTGTGGCCGGTCAGGGCTGATCCCGCCAGATTCAGGCCAAGGCTGGCTGGTTCACGGCTCATCTGTTTACCTGCAATCTCTTGGCGTAGTAGGTGAGACGACCGGACCCTCCCTCCGCCAAAGCGCGGCGAATGATTTTTCCGCTGGCGGTGTAGGGGAAGGGCTCCTTCCAGACCACGATCTGTTCGGGCAGCTTCCACTTCGCGAGACCGGCTGACAGCAACCAGTCGGTCACCTCGCCAAGCCCGATCTCGCGGGAACCGTCAACCTGGACAGCTAGCGCGAGCCGTTCACCCGTGTCCTCGTCGGGCAGTCCATAAGCGGCGGCAGCCAGGCTTCCGGGCATTCCGCGCATCAGCTCGTCCACCTCGCCGAGGGAGATCTTCAGTCCCTTGCGCGCGACGATCTCCTTGATACGGCCGGTGATGAGCAACCTTCCCGCCGTCAGCGATGCCTGATCACCGGTGCGAAACCAACCGTCGGGCGTAAAGGCTTCGTCGTTGTGCTGGGGATCGAGGTATCCGCTGAACAGGTTCTCGCCGCGAACCTGCAACTCCCCATTCGCAGGATCGACACGGGCTTGGGTGCCCGGCATCGCAATTCCCTCGTCCTGCAGGCGCGCATTCCAGTCGTCACCCGGAGCGCTCCCAAAAGCGATCGGACACTCAGACGAACCGTAGACGCGTGAAGGGACGATGCCGTACCGCGACCAGGCGCGCTCGAGCAGCTCCCGCGGGATGGCCGCCCCTCCGACCGCTACTGCACGCAGCGGCAATCGCTCGCGATCGACTCTTGCCGCCTCGGCGAGTAGCTCCTGAAGGACGAAAGGGGCTCCCCCAAAGACGGTCGCCCCGTTATCGATCAGCCGTTGCAGCGACTCCTGCGGAGAAAACGAGTCCTCGAGCAGCAGCCGTCCCCCGTACTCCAGTGCGAGGTGCAGCTGGGCTACCCCCGTGATGCTGGCGAGCGGGCTGACCAGAAACGGCGCGTCGTCAGACGAGAAGGCCAGCGTGAAGGCCATGTTGCGAACACCTGCGAGCAGGCTGCGCATGGTGTGCTGAACCGCTTTGGGCCGGCTGCTGGTCCCCGAGGTGAAGAGGATGATGGAGGGGCGATCGGTGTCCGGCATTGGCGGCTCGATTGCCACCTCGACCGCTTCGCGGCTGCCGGCTGTGGCATCAGCCAACGCCAGAAGCGGCAGCTCGCCCGGGCTGACCGCCGCTGCCACGTCCGGATCGGCAACGACGACGTCTGGCCGCGTCGCCTCGGCCGCGGCGAAGACATCCGCGCTGGCCGGACCGACGATCCATCAGAACCACCCGCGCGCCCAGGCGAAGCACTGCGAGATAGACCGCCACCGAGTCACGGCGATTCGGAGTGATCAGCAGAACGGTCTTGTCGGGGCCGACGCCGTGCCCCCGGAGCTGCTCGGCGGCGAACCCAATCCGACCCAGAAGTTCCGCGTGGGTATACGAACCCGAGTTGTCGACCACCGCGGTTGCACTCATCCGGTCGACCCAGTCATCATTTCGACCCTGCGCAACAGGAACCGCAAACCTGCCGGCGTGTCAACGAACTCGTCGTGGTAGTACCCGACGAGCTGTTCGCCGGTGACGAAGTTCAAGAACGTCCACGAGCTCACACTTCGAAGCACTCCCACGGACTCCGTCAACGCAGGCACACCGCTGACGTGCACACCGCGAGGCGATCTTTCCGCAAAACGGATGAGCCTGTCGCGCCCAGCAATGGTGACGGAGCCATCGCCGTCAAGAAGTTCCATCCGGCCGTCGCTCACGAAAAGATCGGCCCAGTCTTCCCACCGCTGATGGTCGAGCCTGTTGCAGTACTCGCCGAGCAGGCTGATGACTGACCACGAGGTCACCGGAGTGTGGCCAACGTCGCTAGCGAGATCGGCGCGAGATCAGCGCGTTCGGCGTCCCGGCCCTGTCGCAGGTAGCGACCCAGTTCGACGTGGAGCGCGTCGGCGCTGCCCGCAACGGCGTCCAAAGCCAGCACACGGCGATGAAGCGCGTTGTGGGAGTACTCCCACGTGAAGCCCATACCTCCGGTCACCTGAAGGGTGGACTGTGCAACCCGTTTGCCCACGGTTCCGGCTAGGGCCTTCACCGCGGTCGCCAGTAGTCGGTCCGGGGCACGAAGCGCATCGCCGGATAAGCAGGCCCGTAGCAGGGCGCGCAATTGATGGATCTCGGTTGCGACCCAAGCCAAGGCATGAGCCACGGACTGGAAGGTGACCAGGGGAGATCCGAATTGCCGACGCGCACGGGTGTATCCGATGGCATCCGCCAGCATGGCTTCACAAGCTCCGAGGATCTCGGCCGCGCAGGCGATACGAGCTCTGGCTTGGACATCCTCCGCGCTTGCAAGCTCGAAGGGACGAGCTTCGATGTTGCAGGAATACAGGCTCAGGTAGTCGGGATCAAGTGGGCTGGCAATGGGTGTCAACTCCCCCAGGCTGGCAACGCGAGCCAAGCCTGCGGCCTCGATCACTACCAGCGCGTCCACGCTCCGGCGACTTCCCAGCAGCCCTACGACCGGTGCACCATCGGACTGCGAGTGCCCAAGCCGCATGGCGTACGCGGTGGGCGCAGATGCACCCACACCTGCCAAGGCGATCCTGCTCACGACGTCGGTCGCGGAACCCGCTCGGCCTTGGGCTTCGGCGACGGCAAAAGCCGCGCTTCGGGTCGGCGCATCCTCGGCGGCGAGCAGGTCCGCGAATCCGAACTGCCCGAGCGGATCTTCGATTTCGGCACCGAACAGCCGGGTGATGCCGTCGCGAACCTCGTCGTAGACGCCTGTCTCGCTCACGTGCCGAGTCCCAGCATGCGGCGGGCAATAGTGATCAGCTGCATTTCGCGGGAGCCACCGTAGACGGTGACGATCTTGGAGAACAGGTATTCCTGGGCGAGCAACTGGTCATCGTCGGTGCGCGGATACGCCGTGCTCCGGGCGCCGTGGATCCGGCTGAGCAACTCGTACAGGTCTTGCTCCGAACGCGTCATCAGCAGCTTGACGAACGCGGCCTCCGGTCCGAGCTCGGCACCAGAAGCTTCCGCGATCAGACTGTCCGCCGCGACCGCCCGAAGCCCTAGAAGATCCACGAAGGTGCGGCCCAAATCGCGCTCGTCGTCGGGCTCGGAGACGGTAACAGCCTGTTCGAATCGAGTCAGGAAGTGAGTATGGCGCGGCCAGGCGAGCGTGCCCCGTTCGTACCCAAGGAGAGTGAAGGCGACCCCCCAACCACCGCCGACCTCACCGATGACCTGCCGCATTGGCACTCGTACATCGTCGAAGAAGACCTCCGCCAGCTCATCAGTGCCGTTCGCCTGACGAATGCGGCGAACTTCAACACCTGGCTGAGTCAGGTCAACCGCCACCATCGTCAGGCCACGATGGCGCTCCTGCGGTGTGCCGGTGCGCACCAGCACGATCGCCCGGCGTGCCCACGCTGCCCAACTCGTCCAGAGCTTGCGACCATTGATGACGAGATGCGGCCCGCCGTCGAAATCTTCAAACTGAGCGGTGGTCCGTAGCGAAGCCAGATCAGACCCGGCTTCCGGCTCCGAGAAGCCTTGCGCCCAAGCTTCATCGCCCGACAGGAAGAGCGGAAGGACCTCAGCGGCGAACTCGGGATCCGCATAGCGCACCAAAGTTGGCGCGATGATCTCGAGGTGCTCGAAGTTGGCCGGGCCCGGCCAGCCCCGCTGGGTGAGTTCCTCGTGAACGATCCCGCGATGAAGGATCGAGCCGCCGAGACCACCGACGCGGGTCGGCCAGCCATAACGGCCCCAATCGGCGTCGAACAGGAGCCGACGCATCTGCTGCGCCGCCAACACCCGCTCGTCGAAGTCCGGCTTCGGCTGCATGAGCGGCGCGAGACAGTCCTGGGCACTGGACAGCCAGGCGCGAAATGCGTCTCTGAAAACGGCCAGTTCAGCCTCAGCCAAGGGCCCCGAATCGTCGCCTGTGACGGCCGGGTCCACTGGGTGGCTGGACTGTGAAATAGACATCGACATCAGAATAGGCTTTGCCCTGTCTGGGAACAAGCAACGAACTCACCCCTGGCCGGCATCACAAAGATTTCTTGACATCGACTTCGAGATTGAAGAGACTCCCGTCACAATTGTCCTGTAATTTGCCTCACGCGTTCCCGTCAATCCTCACACCCATTGCGCCACGACGGAGTGGAGACTCCCTTGCCTGTCAGCCAGTTGCAGCGTTCCAAGAAGGTCGGGGTCGTTGCCGTCGTGGCCACGCTCAGCGTCTTCGTGGCGTCTTGCGGACGATCGAGCTCCTCGACGCCGAGCGGCGGTACCAGCAGCAGTGCCTCTTCAGCTCAGCCGTCATCGGGTGGCTCAACGGCGTCCGCGGGTAACTTCGGAACCCTCAAGAAGGTCTGCGCCCCCGGGCCTGGCACTGGCGGCTCAGGTCGTGGCATCAATGGCAAGACCATCAGGATCGGCGTTTTAGGCGACCCTGGCGCAGCCGCCGCGCCTGGACTCGGCCAGGAGTTCTTTGATGTCGCGGACGGATTTGCGAAGTGGTGCAACGCGGCGGGCGGAATCAACGGGCGGACGGTCGTCGTCGACCACCTGGACGCCAAACTCTTCAATGGCGCCGCTGAAGTGATCCAAGCCTGCCAGAACGACTTCATGCTGGTTGGCGGCGGGCAGGCACTCGACGCCACCACGGTCAAGCCTCGGCTGGCCTGCAAGCTCGGGCAGATTCCGGCCTACACCGCCTCGCCGCAGAACACTGAGTCGGGCTTGCAGGTGACTCCCGTTGCCAGCCGAGCCTCCAAGTATCCAGTTGGGCCGCTGCGGCTACTGGCAGCTGCCTACCCGGAGACCAAGCAGGGCCTTGGTATCGCCGGCAGCAGCCTGGCCTCCCTGGCGCCGCAGGGACTGCGCGCCCAGGAAGCGTGGACTCGGATCGGCAACAAGGTGAGCACGTTGCAGCCCCGCCCAGCACTCGTCGACAATTACCGGCCCTACTTCGAGCAGATGAAGCAAGCCGGAGCCAAGGCGGACTTCGAGATTGTGGCGCAAGACCCCAGCCCGATCTTCCAGGGCATGAACGACACCGGCTTCAAGCCACAGTGGACGCTGTTCGGGCAGACCTTCTACTCACCCAAGTCCGTGGCGGCAGCCAAAGCCGCGGCCTACCTCCCGAACAGTTTCATCAATCTGTCCAACATCCCGTGGGAGATGGCTGACCAGTTCCCGGTCGTCAAGCAGGCTGTCGACATCATGGCCGCCGGGCCCGGCACCGCGGGCCTCGACTCGTTCTCCTCACTGGCCTTCAACTCCTGGACGTTGTGGGCCCAGTCAGCGACCGCCTGCGGGACCAACCTGACCCAGGACTGTGTGTTGCAGAAGGCCGGTTCACACCCGGCATGGGATGCCGGAGGCCTCTTCCCGCCGGTCAACACCGACCCCAAAGCACAGGACTACACCAACTGCACCCTGGTCATGAACCTCACGAAAACCGGCTGGGTCTACGACAAGAAGGTCACCCAGCCGAACAAGGGCATCTACAACTGCGGGGCCGACAACCTCATGAGCGTCAAGAGCTACGGCGGCTGAAGGCTCACGAGGCCCAAGCGTCAGACGGACGTGAGGGCCTCGTGATCGGCTGCGGCGGTGCCCAGTCGCTCGAGAAGTGTCGACGTGATGGCCGGGTCGACCTTCAAGGTGATCCCCCACAGATAGAACCCGTGAAGGATGCCGCGGCGGATTCCTGACCAGGCCTCGTCGAAGGTGGGGGCATCCGCTCCGGCGACAGCCACGCATTCCAGGTAGTGCCGCAAGAGGCCTTCTTCATGGGCCCGTCGGTCTGCCACTGTCAACGCCGAGGCGATGTGGTAGCCGACGTCCATGTACCAGGGCGCGCGCTGAGCGAGCTGCCAGTCAACGAAGGACGGTCGTCCAACGCCATCCAGGTAGACGTTTCCGATGTGGGCGTCACCATGAATGACCGACCAGGGCGTGGCTGACGTGACGTCAGCGGCCAGCGCCCGATACGAGTCAACGAGTCGCTGAGCATCTCGGACCTCGGCCGGCACCCCAGCACCGATGGGCCCTTCGAAATTGCCTCTGATCTCGTTGATGCCCCGGGACTGCAGGTAGGAATCGAATCGCGGTGCCATCCAAGACACGTTCGCGTACTGCGGCTGACCCCGGGTGGCGGCATGCAGCTTGGCGAGTTCCTCCAGGCTGCCTGCCGCCTGATCCGGTGTGTAAGCACTCAGAGCATCAAGGAACTCCGCGCCCTCCACCACGACGTCCTCGGTGATGATCACGCCGTGGTGAGTCGCCGGATCGACGTCGGCGTAGACGCTGCGCAGCGTCCGCATGCCGGTGAATGCGGCGACGTCGCGATAGAAGTAGGCCTCGGGCACGCCCGCGGTGCGGGCACTCCATCCGATCTCGGTGAAATAGCCCTTGCCGCAAAGATCTGCCGACAGCCCCTCGGGCTGGCCGCTGGCACATTCGATATGAAACCGTGCGTTCGTCGCGACCCGGCTGATCACCGGGCCCGGCACGACCTCGGTGACTTCGATCCCCGGATAGCGCACCGAGAGTGCCGCCGTAAGCCAGGCCGGGGACTGCAGTTCTTCAAGCGTTTCAGGCACATTCACGGTCATCAAACGGCTCCCGGTCGGGTGGTTGTCGGCTCAGTGAATAACAGCGCTACGCAGCACTGGCATCGCCGGAGCCTGACGGGCGTACAGACCACGTCGAACCGCCACCAGAAGTGCGTTGCGGGTGTCTCGAGGGTCGAGCAACTCGTCGAAGCCGAGATTTTCGGCTGAACGATACGACGCGGCCAGCTCGGTATCGCGAAGCCTCTGCGCGTACTCGGCGTCGGCACTCACCGCTGAACTCTGGGCGGCGGCTCCCATCGCGCCGAGGGTGGCCCCCGGATAGCCGAAGGAGGCCGTTTGGCCATCGAAGCCCGCGAGCGCCATCACCATCGACCCGAAGCCGTAGGCCTTGCGCATGGTGAGGTGGACCTTGGGAGAGGTGGCCATGCTCTGAGCGGCAAACATGCGAGCCCCGCTGCGCAACACCCCGGCGCGCTCGGACCGGGTGCCGGGCAACATGCCCGGGTTGTCCGCCAGAAAGACCAGCGGCAGGTGGAAGGCGTCGGCGACGGAGATGAAGCCGGCGGCCTTGTCTGCCGCGTCAGCGTCGATGGCACCCGCCATCACGCGGGGCTGGTTCGCCACGATCGCCACCGGCTCGCCGCCCAGATGAGCGAGGGCACACACGATGGCCTTTCCGAAGCCTGCTTGAACTTCGAACCAGTCGCCCCTATCGACGATCACATCAAGCACCCGTCGCATGTCATACACCTGCCGGCCGTCTCGTGGCACAAGCGTCAGCAGCTCCGGTGTCAGGCGCGGCGCGCGATCTTCCTCGCTCGGATGGGCAGCTGGGTAGGACCAGGCGCTGGACGGAAAGTAGGACAAGTAGCGCCGGATCTGCTCGAGCGCGTCTTCGTCGTCGCTGGCCACGTTGTGAACAAGGCCGCTGGCGACGGCCACCGACGGTCCGCCCAGCTCTTCCTTTGATACGTCTTCGCCGGTCGACGCCTTGACGACGGGCGGGCCAGCCGTGAAGATCGCGGCCGCCTTGGTCATGATGCAAAAGTCGGCCATAGGAGCGATGAGCGCTCCGTGTCCGGCGGAAGGACCCATGACACCGCAGACAACCGGCACCTGCCCGGAACACCTGGCCTGCATGATCAGGTCGACGGGCGACCTTCCGCGACTCCCCTCCTCCGGGCGGAACCCGGCCCCCTCGAGCAGCATGATGAGAGGAACCTTCTGCGCCAGGGCAAGTTCGGCGATCCGGTATCGCTTGGAATTGCTGGCGGCACCGATGGTCCCGCCGAGGGTCGTGAAGTCCTCTGCTCCAACCATCACCGGGCGGCCATTCACCTCGCCGTAGCCGGTAACGATCGCGTCAGCCGGGATCTCGCCCCCGGCCATCGTCCCGATCTCCTGAAAGCTGCCGGCATCAAGAAGGGTGGCGATGCGGGCGCGGGCGTCGGACTTGCCGGCGCCGCGGTGCCTGGCCAGTCGCTCTGGCCCACCCATCCCCTGGCTGGCCGTCCGGCGCCGATCGAGGTCATCGAGCGTGGCTTGCCAGCCGTCCTGGTTGAGACCGGTCACCTGGTGACCCTCCGTCCGGTTGAGTTACAGCCAGACGATAGACACCCCCGTTAGCTAGCGGGTGCGCGACCTCATGGCCTGGAGATTGGCGCGGAACTCGGTGGTGTCGAAGGACTGGGATTCGTGCTCGAACGCCCTGTCCGCGTCTTCGGCAAGACGCCGGCGCAGCGGCGTGTTCAGCATGGCCTTCGTCTCGCGGAGTGCCTGCGGGGGAAGGGCCGCCAGCCGACCCGCGAGCTCCATGGCCTTTTCGACCGATTTCCCGGTGGGCACCACCTCGTTGGCAAGTCCGAGGGCCAGTGCCTCCGCCGACGAGATACGCCCGCCGAGGAAGACGAATTCCTTCACCTTCTGCAGCGACATCTGAGCGGTCCAGGTGAAGACGGCGCCGTCAGCTGCCGCGAGGCCGAGGGAGACATGAGGATCGCTGAAATACGACTGCTCCTCCATCACCACCAAGTCACACAGAGATGCCAGGCTGCATCCCAGCCCGACGGCCGGCCCGTTTACGGCTGCGACAAGGGGTACCGGGAAGGCGGCGACCGCCTGCACGAGTTCGGAGGCCTCAGCGAGGATCTCTGAGCGCAGCTTCGGGTCGTCCGACATGGCCTGCAGCAGTGGCAGGTCTCCCCCGGCGGAGAAGGCCTTTCCAGCGCCCGTCAGTACGGCGGCACGCAGTCGGCTATCGCCGGAGAGCTGGCCCCAGACGTGGGCAATCGCCCCGTGCAGCTCGGCATTTGCGGCGTTCAAAGCGGCCGGCCGGTTCAGCGTGATCACCGCCACTGAGCCTTCCCAGGCGATGGTCAGTACCTCACCAATGCCACTGCTCATATCGGGGTCACCCCAACTGTGTTGATTTTGACATCGGCCCATATAACCTCAGCAGATTACACCGAAGCAGTGCGAAGGAGAACCGCGGGTTGCGGTTCTATGCTTCCCCTGACCGAATCGCTGGGAGTGGATACGCGTGGCATTCAAAGACATCGGAGCTCTTCGCGGAGCCGACGAAGGCCTCAACCACCAGATAGCCGACACGTTCGCCACGGTCGCGGAGTCCGACTTGGCCTGGACCGAGAAAATCTGGGGGTCACTGGCCCGCATCGACGGCTCGCTGCAGGTCGATCTCGGTATCGGCAAATACCACAACCGCGGCATCATCGATGGGTTCGCCGGCGTTTCCCGGGGACGGGAGCAGTGGACCGTTCGCGGCAGCCGTGAGCTGCATACCGCGCCGGAAGAGGCGAGCATCGGTGCGATTCATTACGAGATCATCGACGCCTTGAAGCAGGTCCGGTTTCGGCTCGAGCCAAACGACGTGCAGCCCATCTCCTTCGACCTGACGATGACCGCGGTAACACCACCCTTCTTCGAGGAACGAAACCTCGTTCGCAACCGCCTGACCGGGCGTATCGATGTCAACGTCATCCGCTACCACCAGGGAGGCTGGGTCTCCGGGACGGTCACGGTCGACGGCGAAACCCACGAGGTTCGGCCGGACGAGTGGTTCGGCTTTCGGGATCATTCGTGGGGGATCCGCCAGGCCGTCGGCAACCCTCCTAGCGACCTCATGTCGCCGGCAACGCCAGCTCGCACGACTTCCTCGCGCGGAGCGATGAAGTGGAGCCCCTCCTTCTTCCGGCGGCCCGACGGGACGTACTACGAGACGGCCATCTTCCTCACCGAAGGCGCGTGGGATTACAGCTCCGCCTACCTCAACGACGGTGACGGACGTCAGGAGCACGTACGTGCGGTCGAGCCGCGGATCAGCTACGACCCGCGTACCCGGTTCGTCAAAGGCGGGGAACTGCGCCTCACCATGGACTCAGGCGACGTGCGCGTCATCGAAGTCGAAGCGCTAGGAGACTCCGGCTTCTTCCTGCGGACCGCTGGCTACGGGCAGTGGGCCGGCCATATTCACGGAGCCTGGCAGGGGCCCCTGCACGTAGACGGCGAATACATCGCGGACTGCTGGGACGACGAACACCTGCGCTCGCTCGGCCAGTTTCGCGACACCCCGATTCGCGTCCGGGAAGGCGATGCGGTCGGATACGGGATCATGGAGAGCATCATCGGCGGTGTCTGGCCCGAGCTCGGCCTGACAACGGAGTCAGATCACAAGGTGTCGTACAGCTGAGGCGTCTTCTGCCGAGCGTCAGGCAGGTTTGGTGGACTTGCCGCCGCTTGACCGGCGGGATCCGCGCGGCGCGACCCGTCGGCGCTTCTCGGTGAGTTCGGATCGCGCCAGGTCCGGCTTCAAGCCCAAGGCGTTTCCCCAAAGCACCGTCAGCTGCTCGACGGCTTCGTCGAAGTGATAGTCGCGATATCCCTGTACGAGCCATAGCTCCGCGAAGCGACCGACCATTGCCCCTAGGGCGTCCGCCGCGATGGCCGGGTTCAATCTGCGATCGACAAGGCCGTCCTGTTGCAGCCGCAGGATGGCCTTCTCAGCCCGCTCAACGAAGTGCTTCATGGTGTTCATCCGGGCGGCATTCACGTGGTCGTCGTAACGCGAGACCTGCTCGATCACGCCCATCAAGGCGGCTTCGTCGTGGTAGCGCTCAAGGTAGCGGCGGTTGGCCTTGCGGATGCGGTCCCAAGGCGAGTCATCGGGTGACCACGCCGCCGAGGCGTCCTCCGACGGAGCCGTCAGCCGCTCCTCCTGGGCCTCGGCGACCTCGCGGAAGATCTGCTCCTTGGAATCGAAGTAGTGGTAGAAGGAGCCGGGCGCCAGCTGCGCCGTCTCAGCGATATCGACGATCCGCGCCTCGAGAAAACCATCACGTTCAAACACGATCTTGGCCGCTTCGAGCAGGCGACCTCGCGTCTGAATACCCTTTCGCGAGCGCGGAGGACCCGCCCGAAACTCTGGCTCTGACGGCTCAGCCGAACGGGGTCTAGCGGAGGTCATGGCCCGTCCCTTCCCGCCGGGTTCGGGGCGTGTCTTCCTGCCAATGCGGAAACTTGACGCTGAACCCAGCGCCACCCAGAATATCGAAATCGAGTACGACGTCAAAAGTCATTCCCAAGCCCGGAGTTGACGCTGTTCTGATTGCCACCGACACGCCCGACGAGGATGTCCAGCAGCTGCGTGAAGCGCTCCGCAGAGCTCTCGGCACCACCAAGGAAAACTTTGCTCCGACGCCCGCGGCCGACTGGCGCGACGGATGGCAGGCCATGGCCGAGCTTGGAGTTACCGCGTTTTGTGTACCGGAGGCGCAGGGCGGATTCGGTTTGCGGGTCGATGTCGCCGCCGGCGCAGCGGTTGAGCTTGGAGCGGCACTCCACGCCGCTCCCTTCGCCGGATTGACCGCCAGCGCCCACGCGCTTGCGCAGGCGGACGATCTGATGGCCCGGGAGCTACTCTCGGGCATCCTTTCCGGTGAGCGGATCTGCGCCTTCGGATACCTGGGACGCGAGGGAACGATAGCGCGGCTGATCGATGGCGCCGCCGAGTCCGACGCCATCGTGCTCGTTGACCGCTCAGGCGGACTGCTCCTGCTCGCCGACTCCAGTGACTGGACGATGGCTGCGCGGCACCGCGACGGATTTGATGTCAGCAGACAATGTGCCGACGTAGCGGTCAGTCCGGGCGCCGGCCACCAGCTGCCCACGACCGGCATAGCGGATGAGCTGTTTCGGCTACTGCTCGCGGCTGACGCGGTCGGTGGCGTGCAACGGATGCTCGACCGAACCGTCGCTTACGCGGGCCAGCGGCAGGCGTTTGGACGCCCGATCGGTGGCGTGCAAGCAGTGCAACATCGGCTCGTCGACCACAGCGTGCGGGCCCGCGGCATGGCGCTGCTCGTCGCCGAGGCGGCACGTCAGCTGGCCGCCCGGAGGCCAGATGCACGGCGGTTCGTCGCGATGGCGGAGGTAAGCGTCAGCTCAGGTGCCACCCACATCCTGCATGACCTGTTGCAGCTCACCGGAGCCATCGGCTTCACGTGGGAGTACGGCCTTCATTACTACGAACGCCGTGTGCATCACGACGCGAGACTCGCGGCGAACCCGCGAGCCGCGGTGCAGTCGCTCGCCCACATCGAGGAGTGGGCAGATGTCCACTGACATCGCGGTCTTTCGCCACCAGGTACGTGCCTTTGTGGCCGAGCATGGCCTGCGGATGCACGGCGAAGGCGTGCGCGTTCCGCAGGATCCTGACGAAGAGCAGGCAATACGAGGCTGGCTGCGTTCGTTGTACGCCGCCGGGTATCTCGGAGGCGGATGGCCGCCGGAGTGGGGTGGTCGCAGCGATCACGTACCCATGCACGACCTGATCCTGATGGAGGAGCTGATCCTGGGCGATGCTTACCGCCCGTTGGACCAGGTGATGATGGCCAGTCACGCCCTCTTGGAGTTCGGGGACCCGGCCCAGAAAGCCCAATACCTGCCACGCATTCGCAATGGCGAGAACATCTGGTGCCAGCTCTTCAGTGAGCCGGACGCGGGCAGCGATCTGGCCTCGCTACGCACTCGCGCAGTACCCGACGGCGACGACTTCGTAGTGACCGGACAGAAGATCTGGAGCACCGACGCGCAATGGGCGGACATGGGGCTGCTGCTGGCCCGGACCGATCCTTCCGTCGACCGCCACGCGGGCATCACGGCCTTCGTCGTGCCGATGAACCTGCCCGGCATCGAGGTCCGGCCCATCCGGGAGATGACGGGATTCGCTGAGTTCTGCGAGGTCTTCCTCGACGGTGTCCGCCTTCGACCTGAGCACGTGCTCGGAGAGGTCAACGACGGCTGGCGAGTGGTGACGTCGGGGCTTGCCTCCGAACGAGCCTTCGTGGGCGCGAATGCCGTGCAACTGGAGCGCATGTTCGCCGACCTGGTGGCTCTAGCCAGGGCAGCCCGCCAGCCTGACGGCACTGCAGCAATCGAGCATGAGGACGTCCGAGCTCAGCTCGCCGACGCCCGCGTGCGAGTGGAGGAAGTCAAGCTGATCGTCCGCGACACGGTCGATCGAATTCTGGTCGACAACGAGCATCCCAGCGATGGTCCCGTCGCCAAGCTTGCTTACACCGAGACGAATGTCGCGCTCTGTGAGCTCGCCCTGGAGCTGATCAGTTCCTCGACCTCCATTGACGAAACGGGATCTGAGGTCGCCGACCGTTGGCACCACAATTTCCTCTGGGGACGCGCACTCACCATTTCCGGCGGCGCATCGGAGATCATGCGCGGGATCATCGGCCGCCAACTTCTCGGACTACCCAGGGCGTGAGGACGCAATGAGCCAGCACACCGACGACGACGTCGAGATCCGTAACCTGCTTGCGCAGTACTGTCTGGCCCTCGACTTCGACGACGTCGAGGGCTGGGTCAGCCTCTTCACGTCGGATGCCGAATACCGGGTCTACGGGCGCACTTTCAGCGGGCATGACGGTTTGCGCAAGATGATGTCCGCGGCGCCTGGCGGGCTGCATCTCGGCGGGCCGCCGGTGGTGAGGATCGACGGAGACCGTGCCGAGACCCTGCAGAACTTGCTCTTCATCGAACGCGACACCGATGAGATGCGACGCTCGGTCTACGACGACGTGCTCGTCCGTACGGCTGACGGCTGGCGGATCAAGTCGCGGCGCTGCCGTTTCATCGTCAGAGACGGCCTGAGCGACCGCCCCGACAGGTGACCGTGGGCGGGTCCAGGCTCAGGCAGGAACGGTCACATCCACGTTCATCAATCGCGCGAGATTGCCACCCATGATCTTGGCGATCCGCTCCGGCGAGGCGCCGTCGAGCGCCGCGAGATAGCTGCGCGGCTCGGCTAGGCCTTCCGGATGCGGGTAGTCGGAGCCGAACAGAACCCGGTCCTCCCCCAGCACGTCAGCCAGGGCGTTGAGATCCTCTTCCCAGAAGGGGCTCACGTGGATACGCGCCTTGATCTGCTCGACCGGATCTTCTTGGAAGTCTTGCGGCCGCTTCTTGTAGATGTCCTTCAGCGACTTCATCAGCGGCTCGACCCAGCTACTGCCGTTCTCGATCACGGCGACCTTCAGATCCGGGAACCGCGACAGCGTGCCGTGGCAGACGAGCGAGGCCACCGCGTCCTCGACCGGACGCCATGAATGCAGCATCCGGAAGGCCGCTGTCTGGAAGGGCAGCATCTCGCCGTCGCCGCCGATCCACTCGTTCGTGTAGCGGTCGTAGCCGCTGTCCGAGGAATGCAGAGCGACCAGGATGTCGTGCTCGACGACCTTTTCCCAGAACGGGTCGAACTCAGGCAGGGCGAACGAGCGCGGCCCCCGAAAGCCCGGGACGGGAGCCGGCCGGATCAGCACGACGCGGGCGCCCCGCTCGACAACCCACTCGAGCTCCTCGATCGCTCTATCGACGATGGGCAGGGTAATGACCGGTGTCGCGAAGACGCGGTCAAGGTTCTCGTAGTTGAACTGCCACACCTCATGCATCCACTCGTTCAGCGCATGAATGACGGCGTGCGTCGCCTCGGGGTCGTCCCGGAGGCGCTCCTCGACCAAGCTGGCCAGCGTCGGAAACATCAGCGTCCGGTCGACCCCCTGCTGATCGAGCAGGTCCAGCCGAGGCGCCGGCTCGCGGAAGGCGGGAATCGCCCGCATCGGCTCCCCGAAGATCTCCCGGGCGCTTTTCCCCTCGGGATTGCCTTTGCGGTAGTAGTCCTCCTGGGCGCCGGGGCGCGCGACCACGTCAAACGTGGGGTTGGGGATGTACTCGCTGATCCGGCCTTTGATGGCGATCTTGGTACGGCCGTGCACATCGACGTAATCGACCACCCGCTTGTAACGCGCAGGAAGGTGGCGCGTCATCGCTTCCTGGGTCTCGTACATGTGGTTGTCGGCGTCGAAGATCGGGATGTGGCTGCTCTCCGTCATAACCAAAAGGTAGAGGTCTTCGACTCCGACGTCAATATTGTAATTTCTTACGCGGATCCAGTGCCGCAACTCCCCTCGCTATAGTCGATATTGACGTCGACTATGAAAGCTAGGAGGTCGCCGATGGCTGCCGTCGCGACCGTGCGCGGGATCAATGTGCTCGACCCGCAGTTCTATGTCGATCCGTGGGACGCCTATCGCTGGCTTCGCGACGAGGCTCCGGTGTACTGGGATCCGATCCAGCAGCTGTGGGCGATCTCGCGGTATGACGACCTGCGCACAGTCGAGAAGGACGGCGAACGCTACTCCTCCTTCTACGGGTCGCGGCCGCACATCGATCAGCGCGATGACACGTCGATGATCAACCTGGATAACCCAGCGCACCAGGAACAGCGCGGCCCGATCATTGGGCGCTTCACGCCACGCGGCGTGAGCAGCCACGAGGAGCATGTGCGGGCGCTCGTCACGCAGATCCTCGACGAGGTCACGCCGCTCGGAGAGTGCGAGGCGATTGAGTCGATCGCCTCACGGCTGCCGGCGATGATGATCGGTGAGATGCTCGGCTACCCGGCCGAGCTCTGGGAGAGCGTCCGCTACTGGTCTGAGCAGGTCATGCTGCTGGCCGGCCAGACGTCTCCCACCGGCCCACCGCACCTGACCGACCCCGGAATCGTTCCCGTTATGACTGATTGGCTCACGGTCACGAATGCGCTGATCGAGCAGCGCCGAACCGATCCCCAGGATGACCTGATCTCGTTCTGGGCTCACACCCAAGGCTGGGACACCAAGCACGTGCTGGATGAAACGATCCTTGTGCTCGATGGCGGCGCCGAAACGACGCGCACCGTAATCGGGTCGATGATTCGCGACCTCGCTCTGCAACCCGAGCAACGCCGCATCCTGCTCGAGCAGCCCGAGCTGCTCGACGCGATCGCAGTCGAGGAATTCATCCGCTGGGTGTCGCCCATCTCCAACATGCGACGAACCGCCACCGTCGACCATGAGCTCCACGGTCAGCACATTCGCGCCGGTGATCAGCTTCTGCTGCTCTACGGGGCCGCAAACCGTGACCCGCGCGTCTTCGACGACCCCGAGACTCTCGACGTGGCGCGCACCAACAACCCCCACGTCGCGTTCGGGTTCGGCACCCACCTCTGCCTGGGCGCTCACCTGGCCCGCCTCGAGATTCGGGTCATGTTCCAGGAACTGCTGCGCCGGATGCCGGACTGGGAGCTCGTCGATCCGCAGGAGCCGAGAATCATGCCGGCGACCTTCGCCCGCTCGTACGACCGGGTCCGCATCCGATTCACCCCAAGCCAGCCGTGAGTCAAGACGACATCGAAGACCAACTCGGAGCTTGGCTCCGGCAGCAGATCCCCGACACCGATGACGCTTGGGTCGAAGGGCTCGGTCGGGTGGATTTCGGCCACTCCGCGGAGATGTTGACCCTGACGGCGGCCTGGCGATCAGCCGGAGTGGAACACCTTCAAGAGGTGGTGCTACGCCTGAGCCCCCCGCCTCCCGGCCTGCTGGAGCCCTACGACTTGGGTCGACAGTTCGACATCCTGCGCGCCCTGGAGCCAACCCCGGTACGGGCCCCGCGGGCAATCTGGATCGAAGAGACCGGCGACGTTCTCGGCCGGCCTTTCTATGTCATGGAGCGGCTCGCGGGCGAGGTCTACGAGCGGGAGATGCCGCCGCATCTGAAGGACTCCCCCGAGCGAATCGCGACCATGTCCGAGCATGCCTTTGACCAGATCATCGCTATTCACCAGGTCGATCTCGCAGCTACGGGTCTGGACTCCCTCGGGGACGGCCACGACTACCTCGGTCACGAACTCGACCACTGGGCCACGCAGATGCACCGCTGGCAGCGCGGAACGCTCCCGGCCCTGGAACGGCTCCTGAGCGCGCTTCGCGTCGCGCAGCCTGAACCCTCCCCCACCGTCACGCTTGTGCACGGCGACGCGAAACCGGGCAACTTTGCGTTTGTCGATGACGACGTGACGGGTGTCTTCGACTGGGAGATGGCCGCCG
The DNA here is from genome assembly GCA_963737695.1 of uncultured Actinomycetota bacterium. Taxonomy (GTDB): domain Bacteria; phylum Actinomycetota; class Actinomycetes; order Frankiales; family Frankiaceae; genus DATAZK01. Next base: position 85,925 of record CAVTTQ010000004.1, on the reverse strand, counting down.
TCGGCGACCCCCTTGCCGACCTCGGATGGGCCGAGATCACCTGGCGGATGACGACAATCTTCGCCGGCCTACCGCCTTCGCATTTCGACGGCCTGTTAGCCCGGTACGAACGAACCACCGGCACCGTCGTCCGTGACAGGCAGTGGCACTGCGCCGCCCAGGCATTCAAGATGGCGGTCATTCTGCTGGTCGGCGGGATGCTCTTCGATCAAGGTTTCAGCGACGATCTCCGCTATGCCGACATGGCGATGGGCGTTCCCTGGATCACTCAGCTGGGATTGACGGCCCTGGGCATTGACGAGCAACCTGACTCCGGCCCGGTAACGGCTTGTGAGGAACGCGTCGCCGCCGTTCGCTCCGTGACCCGATGAGCCTGGTAAGACAGTGAACGCCTGCGCCACTGGGTGAGCGACGATCCGAACGGGAGCCCCTCATGTACATCGGAGATCACGCCAAGACCAAGCCCGATGAGCTGGCCGTCGTCATGTGGCCCTCAGGCGCGCGGCTCTCCTGGCGCGAGCTCTATGAGCGGTCGACCCGGCTGGGCAACCTTTTTCGTAGCGCGGGCCTGCGCGAGGGCGATCACGTGACCGTCTACGCGTACAACCACCTGCGCTACTACGAGGTCGCCTGGGCGGCGATGAACTCCGGCCTCTACCTCACGCCCGTCAATGCGCATTCGCCACTCGACGAGGCCGAATACGTGGTGAACGACTGCGGTGCCCAGGTGCTGATCGTTGCCGACAGCACGGCGGAGGTCGCCGAAGAACTGGTGGCGCGTACGCCTGGGGTCCGCCTTCGGTTGTCGCTCGATGAGACGCGGGGAAGCTACCTCGGAATCGACGAAGCGGTCGCGGGTCAGCCGACGGAGCCAACGGGTCCGGAACGGCGTGGAACGTTCATGTTTTACAGCTCGGGCACCACCGGGCGGCCGAAGGGCATCAAGCCCCCCTTGCCCAACTCGGACGCCGCAGCAGGCGACCCGATCGGTATTGGTTTCAGCCGCTTCAGCGTCGGCCCGGATCCCATCTACCTCTCGCCGGCACCCTTGCACCACGCCGCTCCGCTGCGCACGTCGATGGGCGTGATGGAGGCCGGGGCGACGGTCGTCTGTCTTGAACGGTTCGACCCCGAAGGTGCGCTGGCGGCAATCGAAGCTCATCGCGTGACGTCCTCGCAGTGGGTGCCGACGATGTTCATCCGGATGCTGAAGCTGGACCCAGCCGTCCGGACCCGCTACGACCTGTCCAGCCTGCGCACCGCGGTGCACGCTGCGGCACCGTGCCCCGTCTGGGCAAAGCAGCAAATGATCGAGTGGTGGGGCCCGATCATCGACGAGTACTACGCAGGCAGCGAAAACATCGGATCGACCTGGATCACCAGCGAGGAATGGCTGGCCCACCGCGGCTCGGTGGGCAAGTCGGCCTTCGGCGGTGTGCACATCTGCGACCCCGACGGCAATGAACTTCCCATCGGCGAGGATGGCCTCGTCTACTTCGATGCCATGCCCGGCAGCGAATTCGAGTATCACGACGCACCCGAAAAGACGGCCGGCGTCTGGCATCCGCGCGAGCCCTGGCGCAGCCTCGGCGACATCGGCCACGTCGACGCCGACCAATACCTTTACCTCTCCGACCGGGCCAGCTTCATGATTATCTCGGGCGGCGCCAACGTCTATCCGCAGGAGATCGAGCAGGTCCTGGTTGAACATCCGGGCGTGGTCGACGTCGCCGTCGTCGGCATCCCGGACGAGGATCTCGGTGAGGTGGCGCTGGCGATCGTGCAGCCGACCGAGCAAGCGGAGGCTGACGAGCTGCTGCGCCAGCTGCGTGAAATCTGCCTCGCCAAGCTGGCGCGCTACAAAGTGCCGGCCCGCTTCGAGCTGCGCGCCGCGCTCCCCCGCGGCGAGGACGGAAAGCTGCGAAAGAAGCCGTTGCGTGACGAGTATTGGGCTGATTCCTCGCTGCCGAATCCCGCCGGAGCCAAGTAACGGATTGGTCTCGTCAGACTTGACATCGGTATCAACACTGCCAACGATGCGCAGACGATCGAGTTGGCGGCCGAGGTCTGTGGAGACAATCAATGACGATGTCCAGTGCCAAGCGAGCGGTAGCTGCTACCGCCGTGGTGATGATCGCTGCAGTCGGGTGCGGGAGCTCGTCGAAGTCCAGCAGTAGTCCGAGTACTGGTGCCAGCTCGAGCTCCGGGGCAGGCGGTGGTGGCGCCGAAACGACGGTGAAGATCGGCGTCTTGACCGATATCACCGGTCCGGGTGCGTCGGGCAACAAGACGACCGTCGAAGGCGTCAAAGCGGGGGCCGTCTACGCGGCTCGCCAGGGCTACAAGATTCAGTACGTGGTCGGCGATTCCGCCACCAACCCGGCGACCATCCTGTCCGCCGCGCAGAAGCTGGTGACCGCAGGACCACGTCGCCGCAGTGATCGGAGTCGGCGCCGTCACGTTCGGTGCGACGACCTATCTCGCGGCCCAACACATCCCGGTGATCGGTGCCGCCCAGGACGGTCCCGAATGGCAGACCCTGAAGAACACCTTCGCCGTCACCGGTGCGATCAACCAGACGATAGTCACCACCACCAACGGCGACTTCTTCAAGTCGCAAGGGGTAACGAACGTCGGCAGCCTCGGCTACGGCATCTCCCCACTGTCTGCCGAGAGCGCCAAAGGCACCGCCGAGTCAGCGAAGCACGCCGGGCTCAAGGTCGGCTACGTCAACGCCAACTTCCCGTTCGGGAGCACTGACGTGCAGCCGGTGGCGCTGGCCATGAAGAGCGGCGGCGTCGACGGCTTCACGTCCGCAACCGACCCGAACACCTCGTTCGCGCTCATCACGGCACTCCGCCAGGCCGGCGTGGACCTCAAAGCGGCCCTCCTGCCCACCGGCTACGGCAGTGACACGACGCAGGCCGGCCCCGGCGCTCTGAACGCCGCCCAGAACGTCTTCTTCGGGCTGCAGTACGAGCCCATCGAAATGCAGACCGCCGCGACCAAGCAGTTCGCCAGCGACCTCAAGAGCGCCGGTGTCAACGACCAGGCAACCCTCGCCGAGTACCACGGATATGCCTCAGTGGGTCTGCTCGTCCAGGCCCTCAAGGCCGCCGGCGGCAAGGCGACTCCCGCCGCCATCCAGACCGCTCTGGAGGGCATCCATTCCTGGGACGGTCTCGGCCTGTTCGGCGGCCGCAAGATCGACATCAATGACCGCAGCGCGAACCCGGGCGGCGTCGACAACTGCACCTGGGTCACCAAGCTCGAAGGCTCGAAGTTCACGCTCGTCAAGGGTTCGGACCCGATCTGCGGCTCCGTCATCCAGGGAGTGACGATCTCCGCGAAGTGACCCCCGGAGTCAGAGCTCCTCAAGCAGCCGCCGCAGCAGCGGCACATGCAGGACCAGATCGTCCGGGTGGTCAGGTGCCTTCTGGAGACCGAAGGCGACGCTGCGCAGGGTGGTGCGGACGGAGATGATGCCAAAGCGCAGCGCTGCGAGCGCCTCGAACCAGGCCAGATCCAGCAGGGTGCGGCCGGCGAGCGACTCGTAGGTCGCCACTGCCCGCTCTCGCACGAACAGCTCGGGGATTCCGGGCGTGCCGTACTGCTCGGCCAGCCCTTGGAAGAAGGCGTGAAAGAAGGTCATCCAGCCGAGATCGACCTCCGCCGGACCCACGGTGGCCATCTCCCAGTCCAGCACGGCAGCGGGAGCGAAGTCGCGGTAGATGATGTTGCCGATTCGACTGTCTCCCCAGTTCAGACAGGTGTAGTCAGACACGGGCATGGTTCGCTCGAGCACCTCGAACGCGTCCTCGAGTGCGGGCACCGCCGTCCCCTCATTCGCCCATTCGTAATAGGCGCGCTGGAAGGCCAGCTCACGGGCCAGCGGCGTATCGCCCCCGCCGTCGCGGCGAAGAAACTCCGTCGTTCTGTCGTCCTCGATCTTGTGCAGCTCCACCAGCACCTGGATCGACGATTCCTCCAGCCGACGACGCTCCTGCTCGGAGGCCTCCGCCAGCCAGCCTCCGAACACATAGGGCGGGTTGTCGCCCGGCACGACCCCCTCGACCGCTTCGAGCAGCAGGAATGGCGCACCAAGCCACTCATCGGACGCCTCGAGGTGAACCACCCTCGGCACCGGCAGAGCGGTGCGCGCCTGCACCAGCTGCATCACCCGCTGCTGATAGCCGAGGTCGTAATCCGGAAAGGTGGGAAACGGTGAGTCCGGCCCCGGGGCCAGCCGCGCGACGAGCGGCTGGCCGGCCAGGTGAAAGAGAATCGTCTCGTTCGCCATGCCGCTCGCCGGGGAATGAACATCTGTGACCGGGCCCCGATCAGACGCCGCTGCCCAGCGTGCGAGCGAGGCAGCGACCTCCTGGATCGAACGCCGCCAGGGCGGCGCGATGGCCTCGTGACCCTCACTCATCGCGAGACCTCCTGCCGGACCGGGACACACGGGCACCCTAGCCGTGGCTTCACCGTCAGCGGCAACCGGCGCAGGACCGGTGTTGCGACAAGGCGGTTCGAGTACTAGTCTCGACGTCGACGTCAATATTCAGCACGGCGCTCGCGTGCAACCGAAGGAGGCTCCATGCCGTCTCGACAGCTCGATTTTCCGGTGTTCGACGCTGACAACCACATGTACGAGACCAAGGAAGCCTTCACTCGCCATCTTCCGCCCGAATACGCCGGCCTGATCAAGTACGTCGAGGTGAACGGTCGGACCAAGATCGCGATCCGCAACGTCATCTCCGACTACATCCCGAACCCGACGTTCGAAGTGGTCGCAGCACCTGGGGCTCAGGAGGAGTACTTCAAGAGCGGCAACCAGGAGGGCAAGAGCCACCGGGAGATCCTCGGCAAACCGATCAAGGCCTTGCCGGCCTTCCGGGATCCGGCCGCCCGCATCGAGATCATGAACGACATGGGCCTCGACGGGGCGCTCATGTGGCCCACCCTGGCCAGCCTCCTCGAGGAGCGGCTCAGCGATGATCCCGTCGCCACCCACGTCGTGATCCACGCCCTGAACCAGTGGATGCACGAAGACTGGACGTTCAACTACGAGAACCGCATCTTCCCGACCCCGGTGATCAACCTGGGCATCGTCGAGGAAGGCATCAAGGAGCTGGACTGGGTCCTCGAGCGAGGGGCGCGCGTCGTGCTCATCCGCCCGGCACCGGTGCCCGGGATCTTTGGCCCGCGGTCGATGGCACTGCCGGAATTCGACCCGTTCTGGGCGAAGGTGGCCGAGGCTGACATCCTCGTCGGGCTGCATGCCTCCGACAGCGGCTACCAGCGCTACGTCAACGAGTGGGAGGGCGTGCGGACCGGCGAAATGCTTCCGTTCAAGGGACGTTCGGCGTTCGCCCAGATCATGGGTCACTTCTCCCGCCCCGTCGTTGACACCGTGACCTCGCTGATTGCGCACGGTCTTTGCTCACGTTTTCCGACGTTGCGCTTCTCCCCCGTCGAGAACGGCAGCAACTGGGTCCGTCCCCTCATCGAGGCGCTGGAATTCGGCTACTCCTTCTCCCCCACGGACTTCGAGGAGGACCCGGTCGAGGTCTTCAAGCGCAACTTCTACGTGCATCCCTTCCACGAAGAAGACACCGCCGGTCTCTGCAAGCTGATCGGTTCGGATCACGTCGTCTTCGGCTCGGACTGGCCGCACCCGGAGGGCCTCGCCGATCCCATCACGTTCGTCGACGAGCTGACAGGACTGCCCGACGAGGACGTCCGGAAGGTCATGGGCGGCAACCTCGCCCGACTGCTGCACGTCGCCTAGCCCACCGGTGGCCGGCGATCAGCAGCTGAGCAACCCAGGACAGATCCGGGCACGGGCGGCCGCAGAGCCGGACGAGCAGAGCTACTGGCACATCGGTCTCGACGGTCGCGAGACCGGTGTCAGCTGGAAATGGTTGGACGAACGTTCCAGCCAAGTAGCCGCGGAACTGGCCGCCCGCGGACTCGGATTCGGCGACAGGCTTGGGCTGGGCCTGCGCAACTCGCCCGAGTTCGTGCTGAGCGTCTTCGCCGCCTGGAAGCTCGGCGCCGTACCGATCCCGGTTCGCTGGGACGTCCCGGACTGGGAGCTCGTCCGGCTCAAAGAGGTCATCGATCCGCGGGTCTACCTGAGCAGCGAAGACCTCCCCCGGATCGCAGAAAGCGTCAGCCGACCGATCCCCGACCTACCTGACGTCACGTCGCCGCATGCCCACGGCATCTGCAGCAGCGGCTCGACCGGGACGCCGAAGGTCATCGTGAGTTCGATGCCGGCCGCGTTCAACCCGATCTTCAGCACCCCGATGGCCGAGACGTGGAGTCCGATCCCCCGGCCTCAGACGATCCTGGTCCTCGCGCCGATGTACCACATCAACGCCTTCGCCACCTTGAACAATTTGCTGACCGGCGACCGGCTCATCGTGCTGGAAAAGTTTGACGCCGCCCGTGCGGTCGACCTCATCGAGCGTTACCGGATCACCAACTTCACGGCGACGCCAACCATGCTGCAACGCATGGCTGATCTGCCAGGCATCGAAGACCGCGACCTCTCGAGCATCGTCTGGATCACGCAAGGCGCGGCTCCGATGCCGCCGAGCCTGGTCCACAAGTGGGCAGGCTTGATCGGCGCCGAGCGCATCGTCATGGCCTACGGCATGACCGAAGCCATCGGTATCACCGCCCTTCGTGGTGACGAGTGGATGCACCACGAGGGAAGTGTCGGACGGGGCCTCCGCGGAACCGAGATCCGGATCCTCGGCTCCGACGGGCTACGCGTAGCGACCGGCGAGATCGGCGAGATCTACCTGCGTTCGCCCGTGCATGGCGGCTCGACCTATCTGGGTCAGGCGCCGAGCTTGCGTACCAACGCCGAGGGATTCAGCACCGTCGGCGACATGGGTTACGTCGATGCCGACGACTTTCTCTATCTGGTTGACCGGCGGGTCGATCTCATCGTTTCGGGCGGCGCCAACGTGTTTCCGGCGGAGGTGGAGACGGCGCTGATCGATCATCCGAAGATTGCGGATGTCGTCGTGATCGGGCTCAAGGACGAGGAGTGGGGACGCCGAGTGCACGCCGTCATCGAGCCCGCCGATCCGACGTCTCCGCCGTCGCCGACAGGAAGTGATCGCCTACGCCAAGAGCCGGCTCGCCGCGTACAAAGTGCCCAAGACCATCGAGCTCGTGGCAGCGATCCCGCGCAGTGAAGCAACGAAGGTCAACCGAGGCCGCCTGATCGAAGCCCGCGGCGGGTAACGGCTGATTCCATCAGGCTAGGCATATCGTCGCCTTCGCTACCAAGCGCGGAATCGGACGGGGTGCAATGAGCTTCGCGACGATGGCCCTCATCGGGGCCGTCGCCTTGCTGGGCCCCCTACTCGCGTGGCCGACGCGGTGGCATATCCCGGTCTTGCTGGGCGAATTGCTCGCCGGAATCGCACTTGGCCCTACCGGCTTCAACGTCCTGCACGCCTCAAATCCCACCTTCACTTTCCTGGCAGACATGGGCTTCGCGCTCGTCATGTTCGTGGCCGGCTCACACGTGCCGGTCCGCGATGCCACGCTTCGGCCGGCGCTTGCCGTCGGCGCACTGCGAGTCGTCGTTGTTGGAGCTGTCGCCATCGGGCTTGGTATCGGCCTGGCGAAACTCTTCAACACCGGCCATGCGCCGCTCTACGCGGTGCTGATGGCTTCATCGTCGGCCGCGCTAGTACTGCCGCTTGTTGATTCACTTGGGCTGACGGGGCCGAACCTGCTTCCGACGCTCGCGCAAGTCGCCATCGCTGACACGGCTTGCATAGTGGCACTGCCCTTGGTCATTGATCCGCGCCATTCGGGGCGTGCCGCTTTAGGTGCTACTGCGGTGATTGCCCTGGCGGTCGCGCTCTTCTTCGTTCTCGGGTACGCGGAGCGCAGCGGCGCTCGCAAGAGCCTGCATCAAGTCTCCGAGTCCCGAAAGTTTGCCCTCGAGCTACGAATCAGTTTGGTGATTCTCTTTGCGCTGGCTGCCGTTGCCGTCCGGACTCATGTCTCGATACTCCTGGCCGGCTTCGGATTCGGGTTGGCCGTCGCCGGAATCGGCGAACCACGCCGCCTCGCCAGACAGCTGTTTGCCGTAGCCGACGGCTTTCTCGGCCCACTCTTCTTCGTGTGGCTGGGTGCCTCCATCAACTTGCGCGACCTTGCCCACCACCCCAGCTACATCGCCGTCGGCGTTCTACTGGGGGTCGGCGCGGTGCTCGCGCACTCTGCCCCAGCACTGGCAAAGCAGCCGCTCTCATTCAGCTGGCTGTCCTCCGCTCAGCTCGGGGTACCGATCGCTGCAGCGACCATCGGGGCCCAGGAGCACCTACTCCGTCCTGGTGAGTCCGCAGCCCTGCTACTTGGAGCTCTGATCACGATTGCCGCCGCGACGATAGGCGGCTCGAGGGCGGCGGCGTCTGCCGCGAAGGCTCAACCCGCGAAGTGAACCCGCTGGCTAGCGGTCGAGGATCTTGTCCACAACCTTGGCCACCGGACCGGCGACGAGATTGCCAGGCGGGGTGCTGGGTGAGCGGGGATGCGGCGAGGTGGGCGCAAGCTTCTTGGCGGTCTCGAGCGCCTCACCGATTTCCCCGAGCCGCTTACGACCAAGCGCAGCACGAATCTGCGGGAAGAGGTCGGTTTCCTCTTCTTTGACGTGATGGCGCACGTTTTCCATGAGCACGCTCATTTTGGCGTCAAAGGCCTCAGCTTCGGCGGGCAGGCCTTGCAGCTCCGAGAGCTCCCACTTCACGATGTGGTGCTCCTCGATGGCTTCCAGCACCTCGCCGTTTGTCTCCGTCGCCTCGTTGCGGGCCGCGGGGTAAAAGACCTGCTCTTCGATGGCGGCGTGCACCGACAGTTCTTTGATGATCGCGGCCACAATCTTCTCTTTGGTTTTGAAGGCCTTGGCCCCGGTCTTTTCAAAGTCCTTGAACAGCTTTTCAACGGTCCGGTGGTCGTCTTTGAGCAGAGTGATGCCATCCATGCTGATCTCCTACAAAAGTTGGCTGGCAATGCCACGATTGGCCGCCTGTTCGGCTTCTGCCCACGCAGTGATTGACTAATCCCCTCTCCTGCTGAGAGCGGGCGCACACGAGCACACCGAGCAAACAAGGGGTTGACGTGAAGACACCGGGCATCGACCTGACCGACCTCGATCGTTTCCAGCGCGGTGAGCATCACGAGATGTTTCGCCGGCTGCGCGCGGAGGAGCCGGTCGCCTGGCACGAGGTGCCGAATGGAAGAGGCTTCTGGAACGTCGTCACGCATGCCGACGTCACGCAGGTGAATCGTGACAGCGCCCTTTTCTCCTCCGAGAAGGAAGGCGTCAACGGCTTCTACAGCGTCGATGAAAGGCCCGAAAACGCCGGAGAGTTGCGCGGTGTGATGCTGCTGGAGACCGATCCCCCGAAGCACACCCGCTATCGCAAGCTGGTCAACAAGGGCTTCACGCCCTCGCATGATCGGGCTGCTTGAGCAGTACCTGACGCACCGAACCACCTTGATCATCGACGAGGTCATCGAACGGGGCAGCTGCGACTTCGTCACCGACCTGGCCGCGGAACTGCCGCTGCAGGCGATCGCTGAGATCATGGGCGTGCCGCAGGAGGACCGCAAGCTGCTCTTCGACTGGTCAAACCGCATGATCGGCAGCGAGGACCCGGAGTACGCGACCAACGACACTCAGACGGCGTCCGCAGAGCTGTACGGCTACGTCAACAACCTGGCCCGGCTCCGCAAGGAGGAGCCCCGCGACGACATCGTGACGAAGCTGATCAACTCCGAGATCGACGGCGATCGGCTGTCGGACGCGGAGTTCGAGTTCTTCATGCTGCTGCTCACCGTGGCGGGCAACGAGACCACCCGCAACACGACCAGCTGGGGCATGCACGCCCTCATGCAGCACCCCGAGCAGTACCAGCTGCTCCGCGAGAATCCGGAACTGCTGGATGGGGCCGTCGAGGAGATCCTGCGCTGGGCCTCGCCGGTCTACTACTTCCGCCGGACCGCGATGGCGGACACCGAGATCCACGGGCAGCCGATTGCCAAGGACGACAAGGTCGTCATGTGGTACATCTCGGCGAACCGCGACGAGACCGTCTATGAGGACCCGTTCCGGTTCGACATCACCCGCACCGGCAACGAGCACGTCGCTTTCGGCGGCGGCGGCACGCACTTCTGCCTGGGCGCTAACCTCGCCCGCGCCGAGCTGCGCATCCTGTTCGCCGAGCTCATCGAGCGGATCGGCGACATGAAAATGACGGCCGAGCCCGACATCCTGCGCTCGAATTTCATCGGCGGCGTCAAGCACATGCCGGTCGCATTCACACCTGACGAACGGCGAGCGCCCACTCTGGTAAAGCAGTTAGGCATGGACGAGATGAGAGGCCGGGCGGGTGTCATCACCGGCGCCGCCCAAGGGATCGGTCTGGCAATTGCCACCGCAGTCTTACGCGAAGGGGCCGACGTCATCGTCGCTGATCGCGACATCGATGCCGGCAAGCGGGCCGCCGAATCGCTGTCGGCGCTTGGCCCGGGTCGAGCCTTCGCCGCCGAGTGCGACGTGACCGACGAAGCCCAAGTCGCTGCAACGGCCAAGCTCTGCACGGATACCTTCGGCTCCCTCGACTTCTGGGTCAACAACGCTGGGATCACCCGCGACAAGACATTGCGCAATATGACGCTGGACGATTTCAAAGCGGTGCTCGATGTCCATCTGGTCGGCGGATGGCTGGGCACCAGGGCAGCCGCCGAGGTGATGCGCGAGCAGCGGCGCGGGAGCGATCGTCAACATTTCCTCGATCAGCGGCAAGGTCGGCAACCCCGGCCAGACCAATTACTCGGCCGCGAAGGCAGGCCTGATCGGCCTGACGAAAGCATCCGCGAAGGAGCTGGCCAGGTATGGCATCCGCGTCAACGCGGTGCAGCCCGGCCTCATCCGCACGACGATGACCGAAGCCATGAAGCCGGAGGTCTACCAGTCGCGGATCGCCGAAATCCCGCTAGCCCGCGCCGGCGAACCGGAAGAAGTCGCCGAGGTTGTGCTCTTCCTGCTCTCGGAGCGGTCGTCCTATATGACGGGCACGGTGCTGGAGATCGGCGGCGGCCGCCACATCTAGGCCGCTTGAGCACCAACTGCTTGCGGAAATCGCAACGAAGTCTGCCGCCGCATGGGCGTGTCATCGAGACACGCCGCAATACGGGATCGCTCGAGGCAACTTCGTTGCTTTTTCCGCAGCATCCCGACCCAAGGACAAGCCTCGGGGTCGGTCAGGAACTGCCCACGTAGCTCTTCGTGGTGATGAGATTCTTCGGGTCGCAGTTGTACACGCCGTTGTTGGGGTTGGTCGCCTTCTTGTCGTAGACGAACCCGGTCGGCGTGAGCCGCATCAGGATCGTGCAGTCGGTCGGCTGGTGAGTGGCCGGGTTGGTGTCAACCGGAGCGAACAGACCGCCTGCAGTCCAGGCCGGATACGCGGAGGCCTTCTGGAGCACACAAGCCTGCGTGAGGTTAGTCCCGCACTCAGTGGCCGACTTGGCCCACAACGTCCATGAGTTGAACGCCAGGGCGGTGAAGTTGTCCAGGTTAGAAGTCCCGGCCCCCGCCGCCATGATGTCCTTCACCTGCTGCACAACTGGGAACTGATCCGCCAGCTCGAACGGCAGGTTGTACAGGTTGACGTAGCTGGTGGGAAGGTTCGACACGGTCTTGGCTGCCTGCACCGACTTCGGCGAGTAGAACGTCTGGGCAAACAGCGTCCACTCGGGCTTGAAACCGGTGTCATTCATCCCGTTGAAGATCGGCGTCGGGTCCTGCGCCGTGATCTCCATGTCGGCTTTGGCGCCTGACGCCTTCAGCTGCTCCATGTAAGGCCGGTAGTTGTCCACCTGAATCGGCCGCGGCTGCAGGGCCGTCACCTTGTAGCCGAGCTTCTGATAAGCCTCTTGCGCGCGCAGACCCTGCGGGGCGAGCGAAGCCACACTGCTGCCGCCGATGCCCAGACCCTTTTGCGTGTCGGGGTAGGCCAGGGCCAGCAGGCGAAGCGGGCCCACCGGGTAGTTGGTGGGCACGCTGGCGGCCGGCGAGACCTGTAGGCCGGCAGAGGTGGCCTCAGGAGAGACGGTGTAGCCAGGAATCTGGCCGAGCTTGCAGGCCAATCGCGGCTTGACGTCGGGAGCATCAAGCGCGTTGCCACCACCGACGAGCATGAAGTCGTTCTGGCAGGCCTGGATTATTTCGGCTGCACCGTTGAAGAGTTTCGCGTCGAGCTTGTCGACGACGATCGTCCGGCCGTTGATCCCTCCGGCGGCGTTACACCACTTCGTGAACGAGTCGGCAGCGTCGAAGAACTCCTGCTCCAAGCCGGGTGCCGCGGCAGCTCCCGGGTCACCCATGACGCCGACGTGGATGGTCTTGCCGGAGATTCCGCGGCCTGATCCTCCGGTGCCCGGGCCGGGAGCACAGACCTTGGACAGCGTGCCGAAACTGCCGCCAGTCTGCGCGGAGCTGCTCGCCGACGGCTGGACGGATGAACCGCCCGTCGCGGCTACCCCCCGTCGGGACGTTCGACGATCTTCCGCAGGCGGCGGCGCCAACTCCCACCGTCGCGACGACCGCCATCACTCCGAGCACCTTCGAACCACGCAGCCGCGAGAACGGCAAGGCAATCTCCACTTCGTTGATGGCATGCCAGTTACAAGCGGCAACACCGGGTCAGCTGGATCCAGTCGAGCGGTCTGGGCCAACGTCACCAGACTCTTATTTTTATACAACATTCACGAACCGTCCCACCGACAGCGGCGTCGGATTGTTGCGGTTCCGTTGTCAGGCGTTGCACGCATGTGACACGTGGCACGTGCCTGCGACTTGACAGCTGCCGCGTCCTAAGGGGTAACGCTTCGCCGCGTCAGCCGAGGTAGGCCTTCTGAGCGCTGTAGTCAATCGTGATCTTGCCGAACGTGGACAAGACGTCGGACCCGAGCAGCCCCACGAGCCCGGCTCCCAGGTGAATGGTGCTCACGGTGATCGTGGACGTGGGGATCTTGGCTTGGCCGATCTGCCAGTCGCTGATGGTCGCGAGGTAAGCGGTACCCGAGCCGGTGACTCCCGTCACGGGGATCGGGGCGGCCTTGGTCTTGGTGAGTCCCAACTGGGTGGCATACGTCTGGTCGATCACCGTGACGGTCGCACCGGTGTCGACGACGAATTGATAGGTCTTGCCGTGGATGACCAGAGGAGCGACCACGATCGCAGCACCATTGCGTTTGACGACCAGCAGGTTGACGGTGGCCGGCTTTGGACCGGGTGACTGGGCGGGATTCGTCGGGCCGACGGAGGCTTGGGCCGACGGACTGGCTGGGGCGGTCGCGACAGCGGTGGCATCAGCCACTGGCTTGGACGTGATGGGCGCTGCAGTCGGGTGAGCGGACGAGGTCGATGAGCCACAGCCGGCCAGCAACACACTCAACCCGCCGGCGATGAGAACGCTCTTGCGCATGCCCACTCCGAATCTAAAGGTCATTACGTTGGTCGGGGCTGTTACCCAAAGCGCCGGCGTCCAATCGACATCCGGTCGACGAGAAATCGGATTAAGAACCGTCCGAGCGGGAACCCTGCGGTGGCAGCACCCGCTGCACAGCCATCAATCTCGAAAGAGAGTCCGCAATGATCACGCTTGGAGTCATTCTTCTCCTCATCGGCTTAATCGCCAGCATTCCCGTTCTCTGGACGATCGGCATCGTGCTCGTTGTCGCCGGACTGATCTTTGAGCTGCTGGGTGCCGCAGGCCGCGCCGTGGGTGGACGCCGCCACTACTACTGAGCACTAGCCGATCCATTGGATGGATCAATAATTACTTATTCAACGACGACGACCCTGACCCCGCCACCGTCAAGCAGGAAGAGCGACCGAGATGCCAACGCCCTTGTATCCACGGATCAAAAGACTCATAGGGCGTGACGACGCATCGTTTCAGCTGTTTCAGCATCGGCCAGCTTTCTCGGTCACCGAACCAGTGGACGAGCAGGACGCCCTGCTTTCGCTACTGGCTATCCACGACCTATCGACGGCGCCCTTGGACGAGGTGGGTGACAGGGCGCGTTGGGCCAATCATCCGGTCGTTGCCTCGGTGAAGCTGATGCTCGAAGAGCGTTTCATCGCTCAGCTCGACGCCATGGTTGAGGATTCTTCGTCAGCCGCGCCCGCCCCGCCGAACGCTGCACTCGACATCCGGTCGATGGCGGCACGGGATCGACTCCCCCCGGTATACCGATGGATTGCTGACAAGGCGAACGTGTCTGAGCTCCGGCGTTTCCTTGCCATCGAAGGCGGCCCAGATGGCGGGTTCGACGACCTCGTCGCCCAATGCCAGATCGGTCTGTCCGGTGCCCCGAAAATGGAGCTGGCCCGTAACTACTGGGACGAGATGGGCAACGGCGATGCCTCCGCCGTGCACACGGATCTGCATCGCGAGATGGCTGCCGTCGTCGGCTTCGCCGAGATCGACCGGGAAGACCTGCCCATTTCTGCCCTGCAACGAGCAGCGCTCGGAGGAATGTTGGCGACCAATCGGTGGCTGCAGCCGGAGATGATCGGCGCGCTCGGGCTCACCGAGCTCCAAGCCGGCCCGCGCTGCCGGCTGGTGCTTGCCGGATTTGCCAGGTTGCAGATCCCCGTCGAGGCGCACCGCTTCTATGCCGTCCACGCCGAAGTCGATCCGCGCCATGGCAAAGATTGGCTTGATAACGCCGTCACGCACTTGGCCGCTCAGTCGCCCGCCTGGAACGCGCGCATGATCCGCGGCGCCGCCTGGCGCTGGCATGTCAATGCTGCGCTCTTCGACGAACTGGGCAGTGCGATCACCACCGAAGATGGCGTAGCTGCCTGAGACTCAAGCAGCGCTTGGGTTCAGGTCGCGACGAGCTGTGGTTCTAGCCGCCACCCTGTTCGCGGTGCTTCATCTCGGCTTCGAAGACATGCGGCGTGCCAGCGACAATCTCGTCGCGAACGAGCCTTTCGACCGCCCGAAACACCGACCAGTATTGATCGTCGTAGGCCTCAACTATTTGAAAGGTCCACTGTCCGGGCAGCACATCGCGACCTAGCAGCACCTTCGACACTTGCCGTGAGAGTGGTTCGAATCCAGCGCTGGAAAGGGCAGTCAGTGCGTCCGCCAGTATCCGGTCAGCGGTCCCGGAGAGGCGATGAAAGGCGTACAAGTGACCCCTGGCGTCCTCGACCGCCTCGAGTGCCTCTGAGACCTTCCCGACCGCCGCGACTGCGTCGTCGCTAACGCCTGGCGGACGCTCGTGCACAGCCGCGCGCTCCGGCTGCCGTGCCGACCCAAAACGATCGATGAGGTCGCCGGCTGCTTCGTTGTCTGCCATCTCGATATCGTCACACGCCCCTGATCCGGTGGGCCAGTCGACTCCACGACCCTGGTATGACTAGCGGGTCGACCACCGATCGAAGGGGATCGCATGGGCATCAAGGTGTTCGAATTCTTGCGCCGCGCGCCGGGAACCACTCCGGAGCAGTTTCACGCTTACTGGCGTGAAGTCGACGGTCCGGAGTTCGCGAACCATCCTGACCTGCGACGGCACGTGAAGCGGTACGAGCTCAACCACCGCCTTGCCAGTGATAGCGATCGCGAGCGCACAGACGCGGAGTTTCGCGATGACGGCTGGGACGGCGTCGCCGTCCTATGGTTCGACTCCGTCGATGACATGCGCGCCCTGGCCAAGGAGCCCGCGATGGCAGCCGTGCGCGACCGGGCGCTCCGGTTCCGTCAGGACGAGCGTTTGATCGTCGTTACCGATGACCCCGAGACCATCGTGTCCACCCCGAGAAGGGACGAGGCCGGGGCCAAGATGCTGTGCATCCTGCGCCGTAACGCGTCACTGGACCTCGACACCTTCCACGACCACTGGCTGACCCACCACGGCGGCTTGTTCCAAACCATTCCTGGACTTCGCGATCCGCTTTTGGGCTACGACCAGAACCACGGCCTGCGTGACCCGAACGCGGCGTTCGACGGCGTCACCGAGCAGTGGTTCGAGTCGCTGGATTCCTTTGTGGCGTCGTTGTCCGTGCCGGAAGTTGCCAGCAAAGTCAACCCGGACGTGGCGTACATGCTCGATCCGAAAAGCATCAATTTCGTGATGGCTTCCAGGCCAACGGTGCTCATCGATTAGCGCCGGTCCGGGGTCTATGGTGCTGGTGTGATCATCGAATCGCTGGAGATAGACGCTGACCGATTCGCTGCCGGCTCCGGCTGGGAGATCAAACCTGAAGGCGCCTGCAAGGCAGATATTTGCGTGCCGCTGCCGGCCGGCGAGCGTTTCGACGCCGTGGCCACTGCCTCGCGGCTGGGGATGGCAGTGGTCGAGGACGCCGAAGCAGGCCTGTGGGCGATCGGACCGGAGTCGCTCAACAACCGAGCCCTGGTGACCGCGCAAGCACCCGAACTGGTCCTTGATGACCCCGATGGCACCACCTTCCGTCTCTCGTCGCTGCGTGGTCAAAAGGTCGTTCTGGTCGCCTGGGCTCCTTATTGAGGCTGTCGCTTCGACCTGCCCGGGTGGCAGGCCTTGCGCACCGAGCTACACCCGAAAGGCCTCGAGATCGTCACGGTTTCAGTGGAGCTCAGTGGCCCTGAGGCGTCCCGTCCCTTCATAGCGGCGGCGCGGCCCGAGCACCCGTCGCTGTTGGACCCCACCCATCAGGTGGATGCCCTTTTCGGCGTGGTCAACATTCCCAACGTGGTGTGGATTGATGAGGAAGGGATGATCGTTCGGCCGGCTGAGCCCGGCTGGCCGAGCGGCCGGCAGCCCTTGCCTTCGAATATGGCGTCGGGAATGCCGAAGCTCGGGCGGTCGCCGACCGCACCGCCGCCTCCCGAGGGGGGCGCGCAGGGTGGCGGTCTGGCATCCATCGGGTCGGGCCAGGACCGTGACGGATATGCCGACGTCATCCGAGATTGGGTCGCTAAGGGAGCCGAAAGTCTTTACGCGCTCAGCCCGGAAGACGTCGTCGCCCGGTCGCAGCCGCGACCGTTCTCCATGTCCGAAGGAGCTGCGCATTTTGAGCTTGCCAACCATTTGTGGCGAGCGGGCCGACGTGATCTGGCCATCGCGCATTTCAATGAGTCGCACCGATTGCAGCCCGAGAACTGGACCTACAAGCGGCAGGCTTGGTCACTCGTAGGTAACGAACGGGTGGGCGGCGACTTCGGCCGCTTCGCGCAAGCACCACTCGAGGGGGAAGAAGCCGACTGGCCGTTCACGTCGGACTTCTTCTCGGACGTGGCCCTGCTGGACGAGGGTTCCTACTATCCAAAAACCCTCTAACCTCGAACGATCTGGTGGGGCTTGGAGTCGTTCGACGGCTTCGACCCCATCCACGGTGAGTCCAACCAACGATTGGCTCTCGGCGCCCCGGACGGGGGCTTGGCGATGACCTTCGAGCTCGGCGTGTACTCCTTCGGTAACACGCCGCGCACCGCCGGTGGCGGATACGGCCCGCATCACGCTCAGCACCACCGTCACGGTGCTCTCCACCGATGAGCCGATACGGGTGTTCCAGCAGCTCGCTACCGCGGCGGCGATCGCACCCGGGCGGATCGAGGCAGTGGCTGGTCGAGGGTCGTCGCCGATCACGTTTCCGCTGTTCGACTACTCCGAGTCGGACTACGACATGCTCTTCCCTTCAAAGCTCGCTCTGCTGATGGCTATCAACGCCCAGGAATGCGTCACCTGGCAGGGGCCGCATCGACGACGCCCGCTGCAAGACGCCCGCATTGTGCCCCGCCCCGAGCAGTCGCTGCGCATCTGGCTCGGTACCGGCGGCAGCCCCAACGAGGTCGCCGACCGAATTCTGCACCTGCACCAATTGCTCGGTCACTCTCGCCAGATCTTGCAGATGGATGTAGGTGGAATGCCGCAGCGGACCGTGCTGAAGAGCATTGAACTGCTCGGCACCGAGGTACTCCCCCAGATCCGAAAGGAGCTGTCAGGGACCTGACGGCGATTCGACCAGACCGCGAGACTGCGACCAGCGAAGAAAGCGCCGCCCGGCGAAAAATCCGCTGGCAATGACGAGCGCGATGCCGGCCACAAACGCCGCTAGGGCTACGGGGAACGCCCACCATCTGGTATTCGGCATCGCTGCGGCTCCAAGTCCACCGAGCGAGGCGTTGCCCGACAAGGCGCAAAAGGCCAGGGCGAGGGCAACCAAGGCCGTCACCGGAACGGCAACGACGGCCGCTACGACACATCCCACAACGATCGCTCTACGCCGAGTGGAGGGGTCGCCATCACGCCACACACCCATCGCAACCCCTAGCGCTCACGGCCTTGCATGCTCTTGATATCGACAAACCATGACGGGGCTGGAGCGGGCGTCACGCCGCCGCGGTGTGATGGCCGAGGTCGAGCAGCTCTTCGTAGAAGCCGCCGATCTGACGCGCTCGGTCGACGAGGTGGACCTCGAGGATCCAGTGACAGGGACGCCCGGTCCGGTCGGTGCGACGTAGTGGCTTGTCCGAGCCGGGGGTGATGTAGTACTCGACCTTGTTGCCGGCGATCTTGTCGTGCGGAAACTTACCCACCAGGTGTCCGGCGATCCTTCCGCCGAACTCCCAACCAGCCTCTTCGGCCAGCTGAGTCACCTGAGCGAAGAGCTGCTCCCCCGTCACCCCGGGGTTGGTCTCATAGAACGCACGTCCGGCGTTCCAGATGACAGGCAGGTCATCACGCAACCGCAGCTTGACCGGGTCAGTGCCGATCACGAAGGTGCGTCCGAAGTCAGCCTCCCACTCCTCGAAGATCGGCCCGAAGTCGCAAAACACGATGTCATCGGTGCCGATCGCGCGGTCGGGCGGGTTCTGCTCATAGGGCTGGAGAGTGTTAGCACCTGCTCGCACGATCCTTTTGTGCCAGTGCCTGCTGACGCCGAACATGTCTGCAGCTAGCTCTCGGATCGCGTCACTGGCTTGCGTCTCGGTCACACCTGGAGCCAGCAGCCCAAAATGCTCGACCGCAGCGAACAACTCGACCGCTTTAGCTTGCGCTTGCAGCAGTTTCGCGCCCGTCGCTGCCTTGTCTTCGCTCAGATCCGCCACCTTCGAAAGGTAACAACCCGAGCGAGGCACCCCGGGCTCAACCGGAAGCGGGGTAAGTATCGCCGTCGACGTAGACCCAGCGGCCGCCGTCTCGCGTAAACCTGCTGCGCTCATGGCGTATGCGGCGGCCTTGCGGTGATCGGTAGTGCGCGCGGAACTCCACAATTCCGTCGGAGTCGAACAATCCGCCAGCGGCGGTGTCGACGATCTCCAGCCAGGTCCAGGTGACCGTTGCATCCAGAGCAATCTCGGCCGGTCGGGTCGAGCGATGCCAGCTGTCGCGCAGGTAGTCAACGTCACCGACGGCGAACGCGCTGTAGCGCGAACGCATCAGCAGCTGAGCAGTCGCCGGCGCTGCCTCACCGCGGTGGAACGGGAAGCAGCAGGCGGCGTAGGTGTCGCCCGATCCGCACGGGCAGCGCGTCGGTTGGGCCCGGCTCATCGCAGCTGTCTCGCTCTCGTAGCTGCGGTGCGGAGCTCCGCGTGGTCGGGCACCGCAAAGACGGTAGCGACAGGAAGGCTTGGCCGTCTACGGTGCTGCCATGACGTCAAAGTGGCCGGTGGCCTTGCCGTATGACCAGTGGGCCCTGACTTGCGACACCCTGCACGCCCATACCCAGGTCCTTGGCAAATTGGCGGTGGTGCTGGCCCCGCCCGAGCCGCAGCTTCAGCACGCCGCGCTGAGGCTGACCGCACGGGGCTGGGAGACGGCGCCGCTGCCCTGCCCGGACGGTTCGGGCGCCATGGTCGTTGCGCTGGATCTGCGGGCTCACGAGGTCGTGGTTGAGCACAGCGACGGACGTTCGCAGCGCATACCCCTGACTCCGCACCGAGCGGTCGGCCAGGTGACGGTGGATCTGCTGGCCGCGGTAGCCCGCCTCGGCGGAGCCGTCGAGATCGACACGACGCCGCAGGAAGTTGCGTGGACCGCGCCGCTCGACACCGACCAGGAGCATGCGCACTACGACCCGGATCAGGTGGCCTCCTACTTCGCGACGGCGACAGCGGCAGCCCTGGTTCTTGCTGAATTCCGGGCGCCCTTCCGGGGCCGCTCGACGCCGGTCAACGCGTGGTGGGGCTCATTCGACCTGGCGGTCAGCCTCTTCTCCGGGGTGCCCGCCGATCCACCCTCCAACGACTTCATCATGCGCAACTCGATGGATGCGCAGGAAGTCGCTGTGGGATGGTGGCCGGGCGATACTCGCTACGGTCACGCCGCGTTCTACGCCTACGCTCACCCCGCTCCCCCGGGCTTCGCCAGCGCATCCCTCAGTCCCGCGCCTGCGCGTTGGGATGCAGCCCTCGGTGAATATGTCCTGAACTGGGACGATGCGCGCTCGAGCGCTGACCCGCATGCGGCCGCCTTGAACTTCGCCCGTTCAGCTTTTCAACACGCGTGCCTGGTTTGCGATTGGGATCCGGCACTAGCAGCGAGCGCGCAGGGAATCCCCCCGGCCATCAAGTGAGCCTCAGAGGGCGGGCAGGACCTTGTCGGTGACAATGTTCAGGTAGCGCCAGGCGATTTCCGGGGGCAGCCCTCCGATGAGTGGGTGCAGCATGAGCGGGGAGCCCGCTCGCACGAATTCGATCGCCTCGGGAACCGACAGGATCTGGTGACTGCGGTTCTCCGCGCGCAGCTCTTCGGCGGTGTCGACGAACGAGAGGCTGGCGGTGTCGGTGTTGCCTTTGTTCCAGTCGGCGTAGCTACGCACATCGTGCATCAGGTAGGGACCCAGCTCATCCCACGCGGCGTCGACGTCCTCGGCGACGAACATCGTCGTGGGCGCGTCGACCGGCGACAGGAGGCACATGCCCGGCTCGTGTCCCGCAGCGCGGGCAGCTTCCTCGTAGGCGACGCCGAGCTCCGGATCGCCCTTCTGGGCGAAGAAACCGATACCGAACCGACCCGCCCGCCGGGCCGCGGGGATGCTCCCACCGCCCCAGGCCACCATCGGTCCGCCCGGAGTGACGGGAGCGGGGGTGACCTGTCCCCGTCGACCCTCGTACTCGAAGGGCAGCCCGGTCTTGGCCCGCAAGAGCACGCCGAGCTTTTCTTCCGCGATCTTGCCGCGCCGGTGATAGTCCACGCCGTACATCTCGTATTCGGCGGGCCGGTAACCGATTGCGGCCACGTACATCACCCTGCCGTTGCTGATGATGTCGAGGACAGCCATCTCCTCGGCGAGCTGGATGGGATCGTGCAGCGGAAGCAGAACGACCGCGATGGTGATCGGAAGGGTCTTGGTACGGGCGGCCATCGCGCTGGCCAGGGTCAACGGCGCCGGCAGATAGCCGTCGTCGACCATGTGATGTTCGCACAGCAGTGCCGACAGGCAACCGCGCGATTCCGACCACTCGGCTATCTCCAGAGCCGCGGCGTACAGGTCGGTCGTCGAGGCCCCGGTTGCCGGTGCGCGCATGTCGAAACGCAGCGTGAACATTGCCAACTCCTACTTTCCGTCGATGACGGACGCTCTACCAGAGGTAGCGGTCCGGCGGCTGTCGCTCGATCATGGACTGTGCCCTGGCGTTGATGAGATGGGCCCTCCGCGTGTCGGCGCCCGCGTCCCTGCCGCCAAAGAACCGTTCGTTCTGGTCAGGGGTCGCTTCGATCCAGAAGTCTCGATCGCGGACTCCTTCGAAGACGACTTCGGCGAACTCCTGCGGTTCGATCAGCGCCGGGGCGCCGGGCCGCCCGGCCAGGTTGGCTTCGATCTGCCGCCAGACGCCCAGGTCGTCACCGGCAAGGTTGGTCCGCGTGAGGGGAGGAACGACGACCCCCACGTGGACTCCGGACTTCGCAGCACGCAGCTGCCCGTACAAGGCCTCCATCACCGCCAGCTGCGCGACCTTCGTGGCCGAGTAGGCGGACGTGTTGTAGGAGATGCCGTGGATACCCGTGCCGGAAGTGGTGGCCAGCAGGCTGCCCGGCTCAGTGGCGGCGGAAACGAGCGGAAGGAATGCCTTGATCCCGTGAACGAGGCCGTACAAGTTCGTATCAACGGCGCTGTGCCAGGCGTTCAGGTCAATGTCCAGCAGGGATCCACCACCGGGGACACCAGCGTTCAGCAAGGCGACGTCCACCCCGCCAAAAGCCTCCACGGCAGTGTCGGCAAGCCGTTGCACCTCGGCAAAGATTCCGATGTCGGTCGGGACGGCTATCGCCTCATACCCCGAGTCCGTCATCTCGCGAAGGGCATCGTTGAGCCGGTCGGCACGTCGTGACGCGAGCACCAGCCGCATGCCCTCACGACCGAACACCGATGCGGTGGCGCGCCCGATCCCAGTCGAAGCACCGGTGATGACAGCGACTTTGCCTTTAAAAGCTTGCAACATTTTTTCCCGTCTTTGCTAGCGCGCCCGCGTGCTCACCGCGGCATCAACAACACCGCGGCTGTGTGACTGCTGGCCTGCTCTGCGGTGGCCTCACTCACGGGCGCCGCAAGGGCACCCACCACCATGTCCACCAGGTTCTCCACGAAGAGATCTCCCGGCGATTCAGGCCCCTGGTCGTCCGCCTGACGGGCCCGGCCACTCGTCGCATGGATGACGAAAGCGGTGGCGGTCAGGAGCCTTTCGCGGCGTACCGGGGCCGGCAGATCATCGAGGACTAGCAGCAGCAAATCGCTCATCTCCTCCGTCGCCCGCTCTCCGAGCAGATCGTCCAGTTCGGCGTACGGGTGATGGGGATCGGTGAAGAGGTCAGCGACGATCCGTGAGAGCGAGCGCTCGCGCCAGTCTCCCGCCGCCAGCTCGGCCTGGGGACGCACCAGCACCTCGACCGCCTGCCGCAACCGGACTTCAAGGCTGCGGGCGCCGGGTGCAGTCGCGACCGCGATCAGCTCACGGCGACGCTGGCCCACCTCTCTGGCGAACGGTTCGAGCATGGCGCGCAGCAGACCCTCGCGGCCCCCGAAGTGATACTGCAGCGCAGAAGCATTGCGCTGCCCGGCAGCCCGGTTGATCTCGGCCAGCGGCACCGCATCCACACCGCGCTCGGCGAGCAGCCGGGTGGCCGTATCGATGATCCTCTGCCGAGTCGGCTGGGGGTCAAGGGGCATTCCTTGACACTAAATCAACCGCCTCAAGATAATGCGGGTCTCTTAGAACGACCAAGGTAGATCGGAGATCCGGATGCCAGCTGATCTCGTCGTCACGGGCGGGTACGTCATCGACGGCACAGGAGGTCCGCGCACCCGCGCGGATGTCGCTGTCACGAACGGTCGGATCGTCGAGATCGGCCCCGATCTGTCGGGTGAGGTGGTGCTCGATGCTGCTGGGCAGGTCGTTGCCCCCGGTTTCATCGACATCCACACGCATTACGACGCCCAGGTCTTCTTCGACCCGGCGCTGACGCCGTCATCGCACCACGGCGTGACCACGGTCGTAGCGGGCAACTGCGGATTCTCCATCGCACCGACCCGACCCGAGCTTCGCGAGCTGATCTCCCGGACCCTGGAAAACGTTGAAGACATGGACTTCGACGTGCTGTTGAACGGTGTCCCGTGGGACTTTGTCACTTTCCCGGACTACCTGGACTCGGTGAAGCGTCACGGCAGCGTGCTCAACTTTGCGGCTTACGTCGGGCATACCGCGTTGCGCCTGTTCGTGATGGGTGAGGAGGGGTATTCGCGCACCGCTACCGACGCTGAGGTCGCCGAAATGGGTGTCGCGCTGAACGCGGCGATGCAGGCGGGTGCAGCGGGCTTCGCCACCAGCTTCGCGCCACCGCACAACGGGGATGGTGGACGTCCGGTCCCGAGCAGGATGGCCGACCGGCGCGAGTTCGAATCCCTGCTCGAGGTGATGGCCGCCGGCCGCAAAGGGGTGGTTTCCGTTGCACCCGGTATCGACATCGGCATCGAAGCGCTCTATGAGTTGCAGCCGCGTATAGGCCTGCCTTTCACGTACGGGGCGTTGCTGACCAACCCCACCGGCAGCCACGAAAGATTGCTCGCACGCAACCGTCAGGGCTGGGACGACGGCATCCAGGTCTGGCCGCAGGTGACCCCTCGCCCGCTCGCCTTCGCTTTCACCATGGACGCTCCCTACCTGCTCAATGTCAGTCCGATGTTCGCCGAGCTGGCCCAAAGCGGGCTGGGCGAACGCCAGCACGCGTATGCCGACCCTGAGTGGCGTGACAAGGCGTGGCGTTCCTTTGACGACGTGATGATGAAGCCGCGATGGGACACCTACGAACTGGCCGACAACGCCTCGCATCCGGAGCTCGACGGAGCACGTGTGGACGAGCTTGCCGCGGCTCGCCGCGTCACCCCGCTGGACGTGCTTCTGGACGCCGCGCTCGGCGAGCCTGACCTGAAATTCCGGGTGCGCTGCATCGTGGCGAACGACGACAAGAATGCGCTCACCGGTCTGCTCCTCGATGAGCACTGCACGCTCGGTCTGTCGGACGCGGGTGCGCATGTGGGGCAGCTCTGCGACGCCCCGCAGGCCACCGACTTCCTTGGCAACTGGGTACGAGAGCGCAACCTCATGCCCTTGGAGACCGCGGTCCGCAAGCTCACCGGCGTACAGGCCGACCTCTTCGGGTTCCCTGACCGCGGATATCTGCGGCCCGGCGGCTGGGCCGACATCGTGGTCTTCGATCCGGACACGGTCGCGCCAGGCCCGCTGCGGCGAGTCTCAGACTTCCCTGGCGGCTCCGAAAGGCTGACAGCGGATCAGCCCGTCGGCGTTACGCATGTGCTCGTCAACGGCGTCCCGATCCGTCGCGACGGCGTTCCCGTCGAAGCTGGTCATCCGGGCCACCTCGTCTCGCCCGGCATCCGGCCGTGACGGCGAACCAGCCGGTCGTGCTCGAGGTCGCGCTCAGCACCCGACCTGATCGCAATCCCCATGCTCCGCGGACCTTGGAGCAGGCGACCGAGCAGGGCCTGGCGTGCATCGACGCCGGCGCGTCGATCGTGCACATGCATCTGCCCGACCTCAACGTGACGGCGCATGAGGCCACTGAGCAATATTTGCAGTGCTTTCGGCCCTGGCTCGAGCGCGACCCGGACGTGCTCGCGCTGCCGACCAACGGATTTGGCGATTCCCTCGAGGAGAAGTTCGGACACCAGTTCCTGCTGCACGCCGCCGGTGCGCTCCGGCTCGCCTTCGTCGACCCCGGCGCCACCGTCTTCGGATGGCCTGGTTCCGACGGTGCGCCTGCTCCTGAGGGCTACGTCTACTCCTTCAACTACGACGCGATGTCCTACGCCATCGACGAAGGCATGGCTCGCCGGATGGGTATGCACTTCGCGATCTTCGAGCCCGGTTGGCTGCGCAACGTCCTGGCCTATTGGCGCGCGGGCCGGCTGTCGCCGGGGTCGTTCGTGAAGTTCTACTTCGGCGGACCGT
The DNA here is from genome assembly GCA_963737695.1 of uncultured Actinomycetota bacterium. Classification (GTDB taxonomy): domain Bacteria; phylum Actinomycetota; class Actinomycetes; order Frankiales; family Frankiaceae; genus DATAZK01. The sequence goes on along the minus strand of CAVTTQ010000004.1, from coordinate 60,414 downwards.
ACGGCGTGCTGGCCCGTGGCCCCGGAGTGACCTTCGGGCTGCCACCGACCCTCGCCGGACTGGCCGCCTACCGCGAGATCCTCGAACTGGAGGATTGCCCGCTGCCCTGGTTCTCGGCGGTGGTCGGAGGCGACCTCATCGACTCCCCTGTCGCGCGGGCCACCATCGAGCAGGGTGGCCACCTGCGAGTCGGGCTCGAGGACCATGCGGGCGATCGCACCCCGACAAATCTGGAGCTGGTCGAAGAAGTCGTCGCACTCTGCAAGGAAATGGGACGTCCGGTGGCGACGCCCTCCCAGGCCATCGAGATCCTCGGTCTGCCTGCCCGTGATCGAGTCGTTGCTGCTGCTGGGAGTGCCTGATGACAGATTTCAGCCTTATCGATGTTGATGCGCACGTGACGGAGGCAGCCGACACCTGGACTTCGCGGACGGCAGCCAAATACCGCGACCGCGTACCGCAGGTTCGGCGCGTCGATGGGCAAGACGTGTGGTTCATCGACGGCCAGATCGCTTCTCCGGTCGGACCCACCGCGCCGGCTGGATGGCGCGACCCGGTTCCGGCCATGCCGCAGACCTACGACGATCTACTGCCCGCGGCCTATGACGCGAAAGCCCGGCTCGCCTTGCTGGACGAAGTCGGGATCTGGGCGCAGCTGCTGTATCCGAACGTCGGAGGCTTCGGCGGCCAGCGCTTCCTGCGGCTCAAAGACCGAACGTTGATGTACGACTGCGTAAAGGCCTACAACGACTGGCTTCTCGAATGGTCATCGGCCGACTCCCATCGGCTGATTCCTGTCGCGGCGATGCCGTTCTGGGACGTGGACGACTGCGTGCGCGAAGTGCATCGGTGTGCCGCGCTCGGCTTTCGAGCCGTGCTTTTCACCGGGGAGCCTCACCGTTTCGATCTGCCCTACCTCGGCGATCGATACTGGGATCCGCTGTGGTCAGCCGTGCAGGAGCATCACCTGCCCGTGAACCTGCATGTCGGCGGTGGTGAATTCAACTGGGACATCCGGCGTACCCACGAAAGAGGATTCGCAGAAGCTTTCGCACTCGAAGGACTGGCGCTGTTTCACAAGAACGGCCAGCAGGTGTGCGACGTCCTGCTCTCGGGCATCCTCCCCCGCTTCCCGGGCCTTCGCGTGGTGTCGGTGGAGTCGGGGATCGGCTGGCTCCCGTTTGCCCTCGAAGCGATCGACTACCAGTTCGTCGAGGGCGGCGGCACCCGTACGCGGCCGGAGTTTGATCGCATGCCCAGCGAATATTTCGCTGATCAGGTGTCCATCACCTTCTGGTTCGAGAAGCGGGCCATCCAGGATTGCATCGGACGCTCCATCCCCGTCGGCAACGTCATGTTCGAGACCGACTTCCCGCACCCCACCTGCCTTTATGGTGATGTGCATCGGCGGTTGGATGAGACATTTGCAGGCATCGACGACGCCATCCGCCGACGTCTTGTGTGGGACAACGCCGTCGAGCTCTACGGACTCCAGGTGCCGGCGGGCGTGGGGATCTGACTCCTGCCGGAGACGATTCTGTACGAAATGCTGACCGTGTTGTACGGTTATCCTCATGGCCACCATGAAGATGAGTGCTGCCCGCGAGAAGTTGCCTGAGGCAGTCGAGCTGGCTCGTACCGAAGCGGTGTTCCTGGAACGCTATGGACGTCCGGCAGCCGTGCTGGTCAGCCCGGAGCAATACGAAAAACTGCTGGCAGCGCTGGAAGATGCTGAGGACGTCGAGGATTTTGACGCCGCAATGGCCGAGGAAGGCCCGAACGTCCCCTGGGAACAGGTCAAAGCCGACCTCGGCTGGGCGTGAGCGACTACCGAATCGAATTGCGGCCGGCTGCGGTCTGCGCGCTACGAAAGCTCGACCCGCAGGTCCGGCTACGCATCCAGGGCGCGATCGCCTTGTTGGCCAAGGATCCCCGTCCCCCGGCCGCTCGGGCCTTGCAGGGCCGGCCCGGTCTACGTGTGCGGATCGGTGACTACCGAATCCTCTACACGGTTGCCGACGACGTTTTGCTGGTCGTCGTCATCACGCTCGGACACCGGCGCGAGATCTACGACAGATAGGTCGCTGTAACCGGCACCTCAGATTGTCGCGAGGAAATCCAGCAGCGCTGCGTTCACGATCTCCGGCTGCTCTTGTTGAACCCAGTGCCCGCAATCGGCGACCCACAGGGGCTCCCGCAGGTTGGGCACCCAGGCTTTGGTGGCGGCGACTGCTTCGCGCGACAGGCCGAAGATCGCGTCTCGCTCGGCACCGATGAACAGCGCCGGTTGCAGGACTTTCGCGTTCAGGAACGGCGCCAGCAGCTCCCAGCTCTGGTCGATGTTGCGATACCAGTTGAGGCCGTGGCGGAAGGTCCCCTTTCGCTCGAACTCGCTGACGAAGACGTCGAGGTCTTCCTCGCTCAGCCAAGCCGGAAGCGTCGGTGGTTCACGGAGCAGGTCGTTGAAGCAGCTTGCGTTCGGGTCGAAGAAGCGGAAGTCCTCCACCGGAATGTCACCGGAGATCGAATAGAGGATCCGCCGAAGCGTGCCCCGGATATCACCGTCGAGCTCGGCCTCCGCGACACCGACCTCCTGGAAGTAGAGGACGTAAAAGAAGGCATCGCCCAGCCCGGCGCGCAAAGACTGGGTGGGGCGCACTCCGCCTGGAATCCGTGGCCCGAAAGGCACGCTAATCCCCACGACAGCGGGAAATATGTCGGGCCGCAGCAGCGCGGCATGCCAGGCCACCGGCGCGCCCCAATCGTGCCCGACCACTGTCGCCGAAGGAATGTCCAACGCGTTCAGCAGACCAACCAGATCGCCGACCAGGTGCACCTGGCTGTACGACTCGACATCCGGCGGCGCGTCGGTCTGGCCGTAGCCCCGCTGGTCGGGGGCGATGACACGGTAGCCCGCCGCGGCTAGGGCACGGAGCTGGTGGCGCCAGGAATACCAGCTCTCGGGAAAGCCGTGGCACAGCAGGACGGCAGGGCCCTCGGGCGGGCCCGCCACCGCCGCGTGCATGCGAAGCTCGCCTGCGTCGACGAAGACGTGCTCAATCTCGCCCGTCATCTGATGGGACTCGTCGCAGGCGGCAGGTAAGTGAGCACGAGCGGATGTTACTTTTCCGCGCTAACCGGGTCGCAATCGGAGGGAAGACATTGGGCAACGTCGCCAGCAAGGCCGTACCCGAGGAAGTGCGCAGCCTTTTCGAGGCAAGACCCGTCGCGTTCGTCACGACGATCAGACCTGACGGGCTGCTGTCGACGAATCCGATGGCGGTGGTGCTTGATGGCGATCAGATCCGTTTGAGCACAGTAACGAATCGAAAGAAGGTACGAAATCTACTGGCGGACGACCGGATCACCGTCTGCGTCATCCAGCCGACGAATCCCAACCGCTACGTGGAGATCCGCGGACGTGCGGTCATGGAACCTGACACCGATCGCTCCTTCATCGACCAGATCGCCCGCAAATACATGGATGCCGACCGGTACCCATTCGATCGGCCCGGCGAGCAGCGCGTCACGATCACGGTGGTGGCGGAGCAGATCTCATTTCCCGCTATCCCCCTCGCCAATGATCCGCCCTACGAGAAGTAGTGGTCACTCTGATGCCATTTGACCGGGAAGCACTGCTTGATCCCCAACGATGTGGGGTGTTACTTATCGACTTGCAGCGGGCGCTCATGGGCGACCTCTCGTCGGATCAACTGGTGAAGCCAACGTTCGACGCCCGAGGCGTGTTGGGCAACGTGGAGCGCCTGGTGAAGGCCGGCCGCGCAAGTGGTGCCCGGATCGTCCATTGCACGGCGGAATTTCGTTCCGACCTCGCCGGCTCCCAGCGCAACAGTCCGTTGCTCGCGGCTGCCGTGAAGGATTCGCAACGCCTTCTCCGCGGTTCAGCCGGCGCGGAAGTGATACCCGAGCTGGGACCTGAGCCGGCGGATTTGATAGTGCCGCGTTTGCGCGGACTCACGGCCTTCTCAGGCACGGAACTGGACGCCCTGCTGCGAAATCTCGACATCAGGACCGTGATCGTGGCAGGTGTCTCGGTGAATGTCGGGGTGACCGGCAGCGTGATCGAGGCGGTGAACTTGGGCTACCAGGCGGTGGTTGCGGCTGACACCGTCGCGGGCTACCCGGCAGATTATGGCGACAGCGTCGTCAGGCACTCCCTGGGATTGCTCGCGAGTGTGACGACCACGCAGGACATACTGACTCGTTGGCAGCCGGATTGAGCCAGGGGCCGCGTAGACGGCCTGACAACCACCGGTCCGGTATCAGACTCGGGCCGGCCTCTTGGTCGAGCTCGACCGACCGGCAGGCAGGCGCAGTCAGCTAGCCGCTTCTCACGGACGGTCAACAAACACCCGTCATCCTGCGGGCATGGACGACTTCGCGTGCGCGCGTTGCCTGATCGGCGGTGGCCGAATCCATGCAGTCACCGTTTACAACGGCGCCGCCGTCTGTCGGCAGCATCTCGCCGCTGCCGTTGCTGAAGACACCGGATCCGAAGACGTCAATGAGTGGCAGCAGCGCCTTGACGATGCCATCGAGCGCGGATGGCTCGACCGCTAGCTCACTCTGCAGGGGGCAGCGTGCGGAGCCGATGCATTTCCTTGATCGTGGCTCCGGCGCAGGACAGCAGCATGCTGTCCGGGAGTGCGGTTCGAGTGGCCAGGGATTCCAGCAACGCGATGTCCTTGTGCAGTGTCGGCCACGCCCGGACCGAGAACTCGCGTGAGCCGCCGAGCGCCAGAAACACCCCGACGGACGGGTTGGCGGCGGAGCCATTCGCCAAGAGCTCGCCGAGCGCGTCGGTATCGATCCCCCACCTGGAGCCGAACTCGAAGGAGTCATAGACCAGGCCGGTGATCGCCGTCATCAAGGCGTTGTTGATCAGCTTCGCGGACTGCGCAGCACCAAGCCCACCAGCCCGGATGATCCGATCCGAATAGGTGACAAACATCGGTGCGCAGGCAGCAGCCTCGTCCTCGCCACCCCCGACAATGACGACGAGCTGTCCGGCAAGCGCCGCAGCGTCCCCTCCCGACACTGGCGCATCGATGACGCGAACCCCGCGGTCGGCGACGCGGCCGGCCAGATCGACGACATACTCCGGCCCCGTCGTCGCATGGATCGCCAGCACGGTGCCGCGGCGAATGTCTGTCATCACACCGTCCGGCCCAAAGAGCACGGTGTCAGTGGCATCTGCGTCATAGAGGCACAGGCCGATGACGTCGCAGTTGGCTCCGACCTCAGCCGGCGACCCGGCCAGCTGCGCTTCGGTGTCTCGATACTGCTCGAGGATGGACTCCCGACGGGCCCATAGCCACGGCCGCAACCCGCCGGCGATCATTCGCTCCGCCATCGGCGAACCCTGATGGCCAAGGCCGATGAAGCCAAACTGCAATGTGCCCGGCCGACCGACAGACAGTGGTTCATTCATCGTGTTGGCTCCCCCGATGTTGGTCGACTGGGTCGAGTGCGGTCGAGTTCAGACAGGGGCCGCAGGAGCCGGATGACAAGGTCTGCAGTCCGTTCGACAAAGCGGGGACGGCCGGCCAACGTCGGCACCAGCACGTGACCGAGAACCGCGCCGACGAGCATGTCGAAGACATCATCGGGATTGAGGTCCGGGTCGATCGATCCAGCGGGTGCGGCATTGAGGATGTCTTGAAATTGTGGCCGGGCGGAGACCCGAATCCAGTCTTCAGAATTACGCGGTGTCACGCCGCCTTGGTAGCTGGCCAGGAGACCGGGCGCTGCCGCCCGAGCTGCCGGCGACCCCAGCGTCCGGACGTAGTTGCGCAGGAACCGGCGTAAATCGCGGCCGAGGTCACCGCTTGGACGAACGGCGGCCACATCGAGCCCTGGAAATACCGCTTCCTCGATCAGCTCGATCCGGGTCGGCCACCGGCGATAGATCGCGGAGCTGTGAACGTTGGCACGCCGCGAGATCGCCTGGACATTGGCACCAGCGAAACCTTCTTCGGCAAGTAGCTCCAGCGTCGCGGCCATGACCCGGGCGTCAATACCCGCATCCCTCGGGCGGCCCCTTCCCCGACGTACCTCTTCGACCATCGCCAGACGGTATCCCTCATGCAGTGGCGAGACCCGATTTACGCAGCACTGTTTACGCGATACTGTCACCCGTAATTTGATGGCGAGTAGGGTCCGTGCGTGCTGCAGTGCTGCGAGACGGCGGGCTCGACGTCCGCGAAACCGCTGACCCGACGCCTGGCGCGGGTCAACTCCTGGTACGCACGCTGGCTTGTGGCATCTGCGCCTCGGACGTTCACTTCATGGACCACCCTGACGCCGATGCCAGGGTCACGAGTACTGCGCAGAGGTAGTCGAATACGGCCCGGAGACCAAACGCCTTTGGCCGGTAGGTACTCGGGTGAGTTCGCTTCTGGGTCGCACGCGTATCCGCCAACTCCTGGAAATGGAAACGCACCGCTCACGGCTGGCGCATCACCGAACGCATCAACGCCAACCTCGACGGCACCCCCGAACACCGCCAAGTCCTGGCTCCCTAGCCCGGCAGGCGATGCCTCGACGCCGAGGCGACGGCCAGCTGGCGCAGCTGGGGCAACAGCCGGTCGGCGACTGGGGTGATCTGAGCCAGCGGAAAGTGCACCCCATCGGTGGTTCGAATCGTCACCCCTTGAAGGGTTTGGGTGTAGTTGCCGCCTGGGCAGACCACGGCGTTGAGGTCGACTACCCGGCTCTGTGTGGGGTGTCGCCGCTGGGCAGCTGTCAGCAACTGGTTGAAGCGGGCGACCCGGGCAGGATCGTCTTCGGGATAAGGCTGGCCGTTCGCGCTTTCAGCCGCCTTGAGGCACGGCATGGTGAGGAGCGCAACGGTGGCACCGGTGGAAGACAGAACATCGATGGCTTGGTCGAGTTCTGCGGACAGGTAGGCGTCGAGGGCCGGGTCACCGATATGAAGCCATTGGCCATTGCGGAGCTGATCGGTGGTCTCCCACCGTCCCACGAGTAACGCGACCAGGTCGGGTTGGTCCTGGCGAACCTGCTGGCGCCGAACATCGGGCCAGTCGAGGCATTCCGCGGACGGCGGTGGAGTCACCTGGCCTTCAAATTTCTGGTCGTCGCGTGAAACGCCGCAACCCACCAGGCCGACGTTGTCGATGTGGACTTTGTACGGCGCCTCCCCGAGAGACAGCGCGTTCGCGAGCGTGAGGGCGATGCTGTCACCGACGAAGAGCACCCGGCTGGTGCCCGCTCCGGCCAGGCGGGATTGTGGCGACCCGACCCGGGCGTTCGAAGGCACCGTCTGGGCGGCTTGCGGAAGGTCGGCGGTTGCCGCCGTGGCCTGCGGGGTGATCAATATGACGCAGAGGACGAGGGCCAGCGCTGCCGGCAGAGCTCCCCGCACTTGTGACAGCCGAAAAGTGCCCTGGCGAATAGGCGTTTCGACCCAGCGGTAGCTTGCCGCGGCGACACCGAGCGTCAATACCAAGCGAGCACACAGCAGATAGCTGCCGGACAAGCCGGTCCGAGCATGGTTCAGCAGCAGAAAGAGAGGCCAATGCCAGAGATACAGGCCGTAGGACCTTCGCCCCAGGTAGCGCAGCGCAGGTAGATCGAGAAGCAGCGCCAGCGGGCCTCGCTGGCCCATGGTCACCGCAAGAATGAGCACGGCGACCGCGACCGCTATCAGCAGAAAGCCACCTCGGTAGAGCACTTCTGAAGTGCCGGCGACAGCGCAGAACGCGTATCCGATGGCTGCGGCGGCGACCAGCCCAGCAGTCTGGAGCCCGACCTGCTTGGGCATCGAAAGCCGGGCGGCTCGATGCGAGGCATACCAGGCGCCGCAGGCAGCTCCGATCAGCAAGGGAATCGCTCGGGTATCGGTGCCGTAATAGAGCCGGTCAGTCCAGACGCCAGCAAGAGATTGAGCGAGCGTGGACAGCGTCGCAATTAGCGCTCCTACCAACGCCCAGCGGCCGACCCCGCGGCCCTTCGCACAGAGGGCGACGACCACCAGCGGCCACAGGAGATAGAACTGCTCTTCCACCGCGAGCGACCAGGTGTGCAGCAAGGGCGATGGAGGGGCCAACGACTGGAAATATCCCTGCCCTGAAAAGGCGAACCACCAATTGGCGCCATATCCAAGGGCAAACAGGCTGTCCCGTCGAAGCGTCAGCGGGTCGGTCTTGAGAATGAATCCCCAGACGACTGTGACGAGCAGAACCATCAGGAGCAGCGCGGGTGCGAGTCGCCGAAGCCGACGGGTCCAGAACTCCCGAAGGGAGATGCGGCCGCTGCGTTGCCGCTCCTGCAGCAGCAGCGATGTGATGAGAAACCCGGAGACGACGAAGAAGACATCGACGCCCAGCAAACCTCCGGGCATCCACGACAGCCCCGCGTGGTAGAGGATCACAGCCACCACAGCGGCCGCGCGGATGCCGTCCAGGCCGACGATGTAACTCTTCTTCGGCGAACCGACGCTGACCGCAGCGGCTGCTCGGGGCTGCTCGCGCGCACGCGGGGGGCTAGCCTGCTGCGCCGCCAACAGCTATCCGAAATGCGCCTATCCGAAATGCGCCCACAACCAATACACGCGCGAGGGATACGCCAGGTTGCATGCGAGATCCGGAGAATCGACGGCAACCTTTTGCAGCTGCCGTGCGTGTGTCTACTGGGGGTGGTGGCCTTCGCGTGGTGAATCGAACTCAGTGAAGGGGCTGTCCATGCCAGCACAGCGGATTCTGGTGACCGGCGGGTTTGGCTTCATCGGCTCACACCTCGTGGACCGCCTGCTTCAGGACGGCCACGACGTGCTAGTGGTGGACAACTTCTACTCAGGGGTCCGGCGTAACCTCTCGCACGTCCTGAGCCATCCGCGTTTGGAATTGCTCCGTCACGACATCACGTTTCCGCTCTACGTCGAGGTGGACGAGATCTACCACCTCGCATGTCCGGCGTCCCCGGTCTTCTACCAACGCGACCCGGTGCAAACCACCAAGACGTCCGTCATGGGTTCGATCAATATGCTCGGGCTCGCCAAGCGAACGAAAGCCAAGATTCTGCTGACCTCGACGTCGGAGGTGTACGGCGATCCCATCGTTCACCCACAGCCGGAGAGCTATTGGGGCAATGTGAATCCCATCGGGCCACGCTCCTGCTACGACGAGGGCAAGCGCTGCGCCGAGACCCTTTTCTTCGATTACCGGCGCCAGCACGACATGGCGATCAAGGTGGCGCGGGTGTTCAACACATACGGTCCGCGGATGCGTCCAGACGACGGCCGCGTCGTCTCCAACTTCATCGTCGCGGCGCTGAACGGCCAGCCACTCACGATTTTCGGCGACGGTTCACACACCCGCTCGTTCTGCTACATCGATGACATGGTCGAGGGCCTGGTTCGCCTCATGGAGACCCCGCACGCGGTCACAGGACCGATCAATCTCGGCAACCCGCGTGAGTGCACGATCTCCGAACTGGCCGAGAAAGTGCAGGCTCTGACGGGATCGCCGGACAGCCTGGACTACCAGCCGTTGCCCGAGGATGACCCAGCCCAACGGATGCCGGCGATCGACGAGGCCAAAAGGGTTTTGGGCTGGACCCCGCAGACCGAGCTCGACGCCGGCTTGAAGCTGACCGTCGATTACTTTCGGGATTATTTCGACGAGCGATGAACGAAGACCACCCGCCGAGTAGACGCGGCAACCATTTTGCGACGGCGATCGCGGGGACCGTCGTGCTGGGGATCGCGCTCCGCGCCACCTATGCGATCCTGATCGGCCGGCATCTGAAGTTCGGCTTCGACAGCATCTGGTATCTGCTGATGGGCGGGCAGCTGGCGAGCGGTTATGGATATGTCGATCCGACGGCCCTGATCACCACCGGTCGGGGGCTGCCGACCGCCAACTTCCCCCCGCTTTACCCCGGACTCATTGCGATCTTTCATCATCTCGGCCTGGGGACGCCGTACCGGATTCAGTTCGCCAGCGCCGCTATCGGCGGCGTCACCATCGCGCTGACCGGCCTGCTTGGCCGGCGGGTGGCAGGACCCCGCGTAGGTGTGCTGGCCGCCCTGCTCGCCGCTTGCTGGCCGCCGCTGATCGCCGCCGACGAGTCGCTGATGTCAGAGAACTTGGCGCTACCGCTCGTTCTGTGGGCCGTCCTCGCGGTCATCAACGCCCAGCAGCGCGGCGGCTGGCAGCGATGGGTCCTGGCCGGCGTGCCGCTCGGTCTTGGTGTGTTGACACGTAGCGAGTTGCCAATCCTTGCCGGATGTTTGTTGCTGGTGGCCGTGCTCACGGGAGGGCCAGGTCGTCTCCGGCGGCTCTACGGCGCTCTCGCCACCGCGGCGGTTGTGGCAGCGTTCATGCTGCCGTGGACCATTGATCGGGTCTCAGCGGTGGGATCGCAGGCGGTACTGGCCACCAATGGACCGAAGACCCTTGCTGGAGCAAACTGCGGCAGCACGTATTACGGCGGGGACCTCGGCGGTTGGGACGACAGCTGCGTCAAGGCCGCAGAGCACGGCGAACTCGCAGAGCCGATACAGACGAAACTGGCCCGAGCGGCGGCAGTCCACTATGTGCGCGCCCACGCCAGCCGAGTGCCGCTCGTCATAGCGGCCCGCGAGCTGAGGCTGTTCGGCGTCTGGTCGCCCCACGTGCTCTATGCCGATGAAGTGGAAGAGTCACGAAACGCCGGCTGGCAACGGGCCGCCTGGTGGATCACGATCCTCACGTTGCCGCTGGCGGCGTTTGGATGTGTGCTGCTCTGGCGGCGATGTCCGGTCGCGGTCGCGCCGCTCTTTGCCGTGGTCCTCGTGGCCGCCGTTACTTGGGGGGACCAGCGGTTTCGGTTGATGGCCGAACCGACGCTGCTTATCGCCATGACACTGACGATTTGCCGGCTCGAGGGTCTGCTCAGGAAGCGTGCCCAGGGCGCCGACGGGTCTTGGCGGCGCGCACCCGCTCGCGCAGCAGGATGAAGACGGCTTCGACCCCGTCGCGCGATGTCAGCTTCTTACCCTGCTCCCTGGTCCGCGCCGCATAGGTGATGGGCACTTCGTACGGCCGCAAATTTCTGGCCAGCAGTTTGCCGGTGAGCTCCGCCTCCATACCGAAACCGGATGAGGTCACGTCCAACTCGCGATAAAGCTCGAGTGGCAGCAGCTTGAAGCAGGTTTCGACGTCGCTCAGGTAGCAGTTGAACAACACATTCGCCGTCGTGGTGACCGCCTTGTTTCCGAGCACGTAAACGAAGGAGTAGGAATTGTGGCTGCCGAACTTTCGCGTTCCGTATACAACCGTCGCGTCTCCTGCCAGCACCGGGGCCAGCAGACCGGGAATCTCCTCCGGCGAATATTCGAGGTCGGCGTCGCAAATGATCATGTAGTCGCCGTCCGCAAGGCCGGCGGCCGCGCGGATCGCGGAGCCCTTCCCCTCGTTGACCGACTTCAGCAAAACCTTGATTCGCGGCTCATCCGCCCATCTGGCATACAAATCGCGGGTGCCGTCCGTGCTGCCGTCGTCCACGACGACCAACTCGATCTCGACCGGGTACTCGACGTCCAGCACCGTCTTGATCGCCGAGTCCAGCACGGCAACCTCGTTGTACACCGGCATCAGGATGGAAAGCTTCATCCGTGGACTCCTAGATCCTCATGCGGAGCCTCGACGCGGCCCGGCGGCTCGAACTGTCCGTGGGGCGTTGGAAGCGGCGAAGTAGCCACAGTAAGAACACGCGCGACAAGGTTCTGAGGTTGTCATCGAGGTCCGCCGTTCGCAGCAACCTTTTGCCGTGCCCGTGCGTGTTGGGAGTGGAGGTGGTGTGGGCGAGGACCGCGGGTTGCGCGATGACTGGGCACATCTGTATGCCGCTGTTGCCCCGAGAGCGATGGGCTTCGCCTACGGACTGTGTTCGGGCAACCGCCCCGCCGCGGAAGACCTCTTCCACGATGCGTTCCTTCGCTGCGTCAAACGACGAGGGGTCGAAGGCGACATTCCTGGTTTCGAGCAGTATCTGCGCAGGGCAATGGTCAACGGGGCCATTGACCGCAGCCGCCGAGAACTCACCCGTCTGAAGTGGCTGCGCCGCCAGCTGGACGAGGACTCCATCGACGACTCGCAGCTAGTCGTCGCAGAACGTGACGAACTCTTGCGCGCCTTACGGAAGCTGCCCGCGCGGCAGCGAGCCGCCGTAGTCGCGCGCACCTTCCTGGATCTGAGCGAAGCCGATGCCGCGGACGCCCTGGGCTGCTCGGTCGGCACGATCAAATCTTTGACGTCCAGGGGACTTGCTGCACTTCGCCTACAGTTCGAGCAACGGGAGGCTTGTGATGGATGACGCGCGGCTGCGAGCCCTCTTACACGAGTTGTACGCGGAAGGCGCAAGCCGTGTTCCGCCGCCGCCTTCGCGGAAGGTCAGACGCGGACTTCACCTGAGTCCCTTGCTGGCCACCGGTATAGGAGCCGTCGCCGCGGCTGTGGCAGTAGCCATTTTCGTCGTCGTTCCCAACACGACATCTGATTCGCCCGCTCGTCTCGTCCCCATCGAAGCGAGTCCGACGACGCCAGCGGCCCAGCCATCCAAGGCGCCTTCACCGAGTGTCTCAGTCGAGATTCCGCCGAGCCCTCCGATCGTGGGCGCCCCGAGCTACCTCCCAGCCGGTGCCAGATTGGCGGCCAGAACCGTCGTCACACCCAGCGGAGGCTTCGTTCTGAGCTACCAGCTCGCCGGCAAGACCAACGCCCACCAGGGCATTTATGGAGTGCTCCAGATCTGGCGGAATCCGAACAAGGACGGCAAGGCCAAGCTCGCCAATAGCAATCCCAGCCCGCAAAACCAGTACCAAAACGTCATCGTCAGCGGCCACCCCGCGGTGCTCACCTCACCCACGAGCGGTATCGGCGAGTACAGCGTCGAGTGGTTCGCTGGCCGGCAATTGATCGCCGTGACCATGGTCCCGAAAAACACCTCCAGGGGCACCACCGGCACCAGCGTGTCCGAACTGCTCAAGGTCGCGGCCAGCGTCCCGTCCTGAGTCCCCGACCGGGCCTGACATCCACTGGCAGGCAGCCGGGATCGCATATGGGCGGGTCCTGACGCCATCCGCCAGGTCAGCGCCAGGACCGTTGGGGACTCGCCGTCCGGGGGTTCAGGCGAGTGCCCTGACCAACATCCTTCCAAGACGCAAAACCTCTCAAACCTGTGCTCGCCCGCGTTGCTGTTTCGCAGCTCCAGCTGGCAGTCGGAAGGTCAGTTCTCCTTCTCGTAGCGGGCGATGATCACGCCGGTCGTCGTGGATTTGGTATCCGTCAATCTCAGCGTGGTGCGCGGCCCTTCGGCAGGGAAAAGTCGACGTCCCGTGCCAAGGACAAGGGGGTGGATCGTCAGCAGGAGTTCGTCGACCAGGTCGTCCTTCATCAGCGACCGGAGCAGTTCACCGCTACCCAGCACGACGAGAGCACCTGGGAGCTCTTCCTTCAGCTCTCTCACCCGGCCGGGGACGTCCCCGGACAGCAATGTCGAGTTCTCCCAGGGCAGCGGTGCGGTCGAAGTGTTGGACGCCACGAACTTTCGGGCCGAGTTCAGGCGGTCGGTGAAGGGGTTGTCGGTCCGCTGAGGCCAAACGCTGTAGAGGTCCTCATAGGTCCGCCTGCCTAGCAGCAGGCCGCCCTCTCCGGAGCTGCCGGAGCCTGCCGCCGGCCCAACCTCGCGGGCCATCACCGCGTCGCCGTACGGGATGGACCAGCCGCCGTAGCGGAATCCGTCACGGGTGTCCTCATCGGCCCGCGCCGGGGCCTGCATGACGCCGTCAAGGGTCACATGCGTGACCGCCACAACCTTGCCCATCCCGCTACCTCCTTCGCCTGAGATCCCGGCACGCAAGAAAGCGCTCCCTCGTTGATGCGCCAGTTAACTTGCCTGGATGGAGATCGGGCTAGCCTGGTAGTGATACGCGATGTCGAGTAACGGACCGGTCCACTGACATGAACGTCGACGACTACGCCGCGCTGTTCGACCGCGTTCCCGACGGCTGGTCCGAGGTGATTTACGCGGGTCGCCGATACGGCGTCACCCGTTCCGTCGCTGCGCAAGGACGCGCACTGGCGGTGTATGCGGAAGAACTGGGAGGACGCGACGTGGTCAGCGCGAATCTCTACCTGACCGCCGACGGCCCACAGCTGAGGCCGTGCGAGATGCCGGCCGCCAAGGTGATCGACTTCCTGGCCGGCTTCGAACCCATCTCGGGTCAACCAGCGTCATCAACCGCTGAGATCGTCTGACCGTCCGGCTGCAAGCCGTGACCACTGGGCAGTCGGCCGTCCGTACAAACAAGATGCATCATGCCGATTCGGCGTCCCACCAGGAGCTCGGCAGCAGATCCCTCAGCGGAGTACCACGGCATGGTCCAGCCTTCATGCCCGTCTCCTCGTGTGGGTCGGTCACCTCACCGGTTCCCACTTGCGCCGTAACGCATGCCATCGACGAGCAGTCGGACCATGCGATGACTCTGGTCGCCCGCGTCGCCGCCCGGGCCGGGCGTGCAGAGCCGGCTCACGGCAATGAGAAGTTCTTCGGGGTCGATGTCAGTTCGGATCTCGCCGGACGCAGCCGCTGCCACTAGCAGCCCTTGCAGGGTCGGCCCGAGTCGGCCCGTGAAGTAGGCATGCAAGGAATCGAACGCGGGGTCACCGGAGTGCAGGGCAGCAGCCAGCCCGCGCTTCGCCGCAACGAAGTCCGTAAACCTGATGAGCCAGCGCGTCAGTGCCTCGCCGGGCTCATACTCGGCGGCGATTGCCGGCGCCGCATCGGCGCACGCGTCGACCTCCCGGCGAAAGACGGCCACGATGAGGTCGGAGCGCTTGGGAAAGTGTCGGTAGACGGTCCCGACGCCAACCCCGGCGCGCAGCGCAATCTCCCGGATGGGTACGTCGACGCCCGATTGCGCAAAGGCTTCCTTGGCGGCTTCCAGGAGTGCGTCCATATTCCGCTGGGCATCCACCCGGATCTTTCGCGGCGCACGTTCGGGCGCCGCCGTCACGGTGCGTTCACGTCCGTCCGCCACGGCGCCCCCTCTGGATCCGACTCAAAATGCCGTTTGCTTTTCCGGAACACTCGTCCGTATATTTCCGGAGGAGCGTTCCGCTTCTGTGCACGATAGGGCACGGAGCCGGATCTCGTCAGCCGTCGACACCCTCCAGGAGGGCCCATGCAGTACCGCACGCTCGGCCGCACCGGTATCCAGGTCACCCCCTATTGCCTTGGCGCGATGATGTTCGGCGCCATTGGCAACCCCGACCACGACGACTCGATCCGCATCATCCACCGGGCGCTTGACGCCGGGATCAACTTCATCGACACCGCCGACATGTATTCACAAGGCGAGTCGGAAGAGATCGTCGGCCAAGCGCTGAAGGGACGCCGAGATGACGTCGTCCTGGCCACGAAGTTCTTCGCACCGATGGGTGACGATCCGAACCGGCGCGGCAATTCGCGCCGCTGGATCATGACCGCGGTCGAGGACTCCCTCCGGCGTTTGCAAACCGACCGGATCGACCTCTATCAGGTGCACCGGCCCGACCCGACGGTCGACATCGAGGAGACCCTTTCGGCGCTGACCGACCTGGTTCGAAGTGGCAAGGTCCGGGCGATCGGCTCGTCGACGTTCCCGGCCTCCGACATGGTCGAGGCACAGTGGGTGTCCGAGCGCCGCGGGCTCGAGCGGTTTCGCGCCGAGCAGCCGACTTATTCGATCCTCACTCGCGGGATCGAGCTCGAGGTGCTTCCGGTCGCGGAACGGTACGGCCTTGGAACGATCGTGTGGAGCCCACTCGCGCAAGGAATGCTGACCGGCCGGGTCCGCAAGGGTCAGCAGACCGATCTGCGCCGCGCCACGCGCTTCACCCACCTCCGGGACGAGCGGCGCATCGACGTGGTCGAGCAGCTGATTCCACTGGCGCAGGAGGCCGGCCTCAGCCTCACTCACCTCGCTATGGCGTTCTCGATCGCGCACCCGGGTGTCACATCAGCGATCATCGGTCCCCGCACCATGGAGCAGCTCGACGATCTGCTGGCAGGTGTAGACGTCGCTCTGACGGACGACGTCCTGGACCAGATCGACCTGATCGTCCCGCCAGGGACCGATGTCGGGCAGCTGGACATGGTGTATGCGCCGCCCGCGATTCAGCACGCCAGGCTACGCCGCCGTCCATCGCAGCAGCGCTCAGCCGCCTGACCCGTTAGGGCTCCGCGACAAGGTTGGTGATCTCCTCGACCTCGCCTGGCTCCAGGGCGATGGCTGCGGCGGCGAGATTCTCTTTGAGATGGCTGATGCTGGTGGTGCCGGGGATCGGCAGCGTGAGCGGTGACCGGTGCAGCTGCCAGGCCAAGCCGATCTGAATGATCGTGGCGTCGTACTTGGTAGCCAGTCGGTTCAGCACAGCCGTTTCAGCGTCGGCGTTCTCGCCTGTCGGCACGACCGCGGGATGCCATGGGGAGAAGACGACGCCGGTATCGCGGGCCGCGGCGAACAGCCCTGCCCCAAGCCGGACGGTGACGTTGTAGTACGCCGTCACCGCGGCGATCGCCGTGATCGTCTGGGCGGTACGTAGCTGCGCGGCGGTGATGTTCGACAGCCCGATGTGGCGGATGACACCGAGTTGCTGCAGCTCCGCGAGCGTCTCGACTTGATTCTCGAACGACACGTCGCGGGCTTGAGGGGTGTGCAGGTAGTACAGATCGATCCTGTCCACACCAAGCCGACGAGCGCTGGTGAAGGCCGCCTGACGCAGATACATCCGGTTGCCGACCGCGTCCAGATCTTCGTATTGCGGGCCGCCCCGCACGAAGCCTCCCTTGGACGCAATGACCAGGTCGTCGCCATAGGGGTGCAGCGCGTCGTGGATCAACGTCTCGTTGGTGAATGGGCCATACGTGTCGGCCGTGTCGATATAGGTCACGCCGGACCTCACGACCTCTTGCAGCAGCGCGATGCCGCCGGCCCGGTCGGGATACTCGCCCCAGACCTTTTCGCCGGTCAGGCGCATCGCGCCGTAGCCGATTCGGCCGACCGTCAGGTCACCCCCGATCGTCACGGTCTGGGGCGGTAGCGGGGTTGGCCTGGGCAGAGTCATGGCGTCACCCTTCCATGTCGATGATCAAGCGAAGCACCAGCCATGTTGACAGATTCGTTATACGGTACATAATCGTTATTATGTCTATAACTAACTCTGCGCCACGTTCAGATTTGCAGCCGACGTCTCACCGTCGAGTCCTGCTGGTTGGTGCGTCCCGCGGGTTGGGTCTCGCCCTGGCAAGGGAATGGGCGCGCGACGGCTGGTACGTCACGGCCACCGTGCGCGGTACAGGCCGGACCCCTCTGCACGACCTCGCCGACACTGGCGCCGGGCAGATCGAGATCGAAACCGTGGACATCACCGAGCCCGCGCAGATCACGGCACTCCAGACTCGCCTGGCGGACCGGATGTTCGATCTACTCTTCGTGAACGCCGGCGTCGCCAACCAGCCGGAGGGCACTGTCGCGCAAACCCCCACCGAGGATTTCAACCGAGTGATGGTCACCAACGCGCTGGGCCCCTTGCGTGTCATTGAGGCTCTGCAGGACCGCGTCGAGCCCGCGGGCACGATCGGGGTGATGTCCTCGGGTCAGGGCAGCGTGGGCAACAACGAGCGCGGCGGCCACGAGGTGTACCGGGGCAGCAAGGCCGCGCTCAACACGTTCATGCGCAGTTACGCGGCACGCCATCAAGGCGAGTCCCGGACACTGGTCCTTATGGCCCCTGGATGGGTGCGTACCGAACTCGGTGGCCCGGCCGCCCGGCTCAGCATCGACGAAAGCATTCCGAACGTCGTCAAGACACTGGACGCCCTCCAGGGCAAACCTGGTCTGCACTACGTCGACTACCTCGGCCGGACGGTGGCCTGGTGAGCGCGGCGCCGGCCCAGCAGGCCTGGGCTCTCATGCACCGGTTCGTCGAAGGCCACAATCGCCACGGCGAGCTCGCCGATGCGCTCGGATTCCGGCTCGGAGCCGGCCGGGGCAAGATTCTCTTCCAGCTCCGGGGCGGCCCGCTGACCCTCAGCGAGCTCGCGGAGGCGAACAACCTGGACGCCCCTTACGCGACCCTCATCGTCGACAAGCTGGAGGGCCATGGTCTCGTCGAACGCCAACCGCATCCTGACGACCGGCGTCGCAAGCTGGTCACGCTCACGGCCGCTGGGCACCAGGCCATCGCGACGGCCGACGCCATCCTCCTGCGTCCGCCCCCAGCCATCAAAACCCTCCCGGCCGACGACCTCAAGCAGCTGACCAAGCTGCTCACTCGCATCCTCGAGGCGGACGCGCCTACGCCGCGGTCCGTCACCCGCGGAGGCGACCAATCCTCAGTGAAATAGGGTCGCTTGGCCATCCCTGCGAAAGTGAGGTCAACCGATGCGGGCAGTTCGCGTGGGCGCAGCCGGAATGTCGATCGAAGACATTCCAGTACCCGAGCCTGGCCCTGGTGAGGTCCTGGTGCGCGTCGCGGGTGCAGGTCTCTGCCACTCCGACGTGATGATCTCGCAGACAGCTGGTGGATTTGGTGGAGACGGGTTCACGCTGGGGCACGAAGCCGCCGGCTGGGTTGAGTCGCTGGGCTCCAGCGGCGATGGACTCGAGATCGGGCAGCCTGTCGTGGTCCACGCCGAATGGGGCTGCGGCACCTGCTGGGAGTGCACTCATGGCCAGGAGCGTTTCTGCCCGGTCATCGCCCCTGCTCACGGAGCCGGACAAGGTTTCGACGGCGGGCTTGCCGAATATCTCCTGGTGCCCTCTACCAGGCTGTGCGTGCCGCTCGGGGATATCGATCCCCGTTCCGCGGGGCCACTGGACGATGCCGGCCTGACCCCCTACAGCGCAATCCGCTCTGCGCGCCATCGGCTGCTGCCCGGCACCGTCACCGTCGTCCTCGGTATCGGCGGGCTGGGTCATCTCGCGCTGCAGATCCTGCGCGCCGTCGCGCCGACGACGATTGTCGCCATCGAACCGAACGAGTCACGTCGCCAGTTCGCGCTGGAACTGGGCGCCGACCACGCCGTCGATCCGGCCGACGACGTCGCGGGACTCGTGCGATCGCTGGATCCGCAGGGCGCGTCCGTCGTCCTCGATCTGGTCGGCTCCGAAGCCACCCTCACCCAAGCGGGCACACTCGTCGGGCGCGGCGGCCGCATCGTTCTCATCGGCGCCGCACTCGGCACGTTCCCCTATTCTCTGATCTCGCTGCCGTGGGGCGCCTCGATCCGCACCTCCTACTCAGGCGAGGTCTGCGAGCTCCGAGAGCTGATCACCCTCGTGCAACGAGCCGGGATCACCGTCCACGCGAATTACATCTCGCTCGACGAGGTGCCGGCGGCATACGGCGACCTTGACCGCGGCGGTCAACCAGCCGGCCGCATCGTCGCCTTGCCGTAGGACCGCCGCTTCCTCCCAGGTGAGCCGGCAAACGAGGAGCTGACCGAACCAGCATGTCGAGAATCACCTTGTCGCTACGTCCATAGTCGAAGGCGCGGTGCAGATCGTGCCGCCCTTGGTAGGAGGTCGAATCCATGGATCAACGCGACGTCGACGAGATGATGGACAAGTCGATCTCGGCGCAGCTACTGAGCTCGAGCATCCCGGCGCGGTTGGCCTACGTGGGGGTGGACGGCGACCCGCGCGTAGTACCGATCGGATTTCTCTGGACCGGAGCGCAGATCCTCATGTTCACCGTCCCCAAGGCCGCCAAGGTGCGGGCACTGCAGAAGAATCCTCGAGTCGCGATCACCATCGACACTGAGAGCTTCCCTCCCCATGTCCTCCTGATCCGGGGTGGCGCGACCCTGCAACTGGAGGAAGGCGTGCCGAAGGAGTATCTCGCGGCGGCACGAAAGGTGGTGCCTGCCGCCCAATTCGACGACTGGGAAGCAGGCGTGCGGGCCCTCTACAAGCAGATGGTCCGAATCACCATCACTCCGGACTGGGCCAAGCTCCTGGACTTCGAGACCACCCTGCCCAAGGCCGTCGCAGATCTGATACAGGGTCTGCAAAACCCCTGATCTGACAATGCTTTGCGCCTCGGGCTACGTCGCAATCGGGGTTCGGACGAGACCCTTCATGGTGCCCTCCGCCCGCCAGTCCGCGAAGAGGTCGCGCAGCTCGACTGCGCTGCGCATGTAGACAACCGAGCGCATGTCACGCTCTTGCGGCATATTTCCCTCGTTGTTCAGATAGCCGGGCGTGCAGGTCGCAAAGTAGGCGGCGTATGCGCCGACGGTGCTGACGCAGACCTGGAACCATTCCTCTTCGGCGTCCCGGTCCGGTTCTACCGTCACCCCCTCTTCGAGCGCGCGCCTGATCACGTAGGCGGTGTGCTCCGCATTCTTCGTCGCGGCGTACGCGATATTGATGTGCTGGCCACCCTGGATGTGGCTGTTCATGCACAGGTTCGGGAAGCCGTCCGCCCAGACGCCATGCAGCGTCCAGGCACCCTTTGCCCAGGCGTCCGACATGGATTCGCCTGATTTTCCGATGGGGTCAAAGCCCAGCCGATGGGTGTAGAACGTGCCCGGTGAATCGAAGCCGGTGGCGTAGACGATGCAGTCGAGCGGGTATTCGGTCCCATCGACGACGACACCCCGCTCGGTCACACGCTCGACGCCCTTGCCGTCGGTGTCGACGAGGGTGACATTTTCTCGGTTGAACGTCGGCAAATAATCATCGTGATAGCAGGGGCGCTTGCAGCTCACGCCATACCAGGGTTTGAGGGCCTCCGCCGTCGTCGGATCCTTCACGATGTCAGAGACGCGTTGGCGTACGCGATCCATCAGCTGTACGTCAAGCGCCTTGAGTTCGGCCGCCTCTTGCGCATCAGCCGGCTCCTTCTTGACGTCGACCGCGAACATCTCCGTCCAGCCGTCCTGAACGAGGTCGACCGGGGGGTGGCCGCCGGTGGTCATCGACACGAAGTTGGCCATGCGCTCTTCGTGCCAACCGGGCTTCGACGACATCTCGCGAAACCACGCCTCGTCGGTCTCGCGTTGATTACGGGGGCTCACGGAGGAGGGGGTCCGCTGAAAGACGTAGAGCTCTTTCGCCGCGGCGGCCAGCTTGGGCACGGCCTGGATGGCGGTGGCGCCGGTTCCGATGATCCCGACGACCTTGTCGCCAAGTTTGTCCATCGGTTCCTCAGGGGCGCCCCCGGTGTAGCTGTAATCCCAGCGGCTGGTGTGGAACGAGCGGCCTGCGAACGTGTCGATGCCGGGTATACCGGGCAGCTTCGCCTTGTGCAGGACGCCGCCGCAGATGACGACGAAGCGGGCGTAGATATGGTCACGCGCGACTGGTCGTTACGTCCCATCGCTGCGACTCCTCGTTCCACGCCATGCCCGTCACTTCGGTCTGGAAAAGGGCATGCGGATACATGTCGAAGTGCCGGCCGAGCAGCTGGGCGTACTGGAAGATCTCCGAGGCGTGCGCGTATTTCTTGGACGGGATGTAGCCGACGTCTTCGAGCAACGGCAGGTAGGTGTAGGACTCCACATCGCACATGCAGCCCGGGTAGCGATTCCAATACCAGGTACCGCCGAAGTCTCCGGCCTTGTCGATCAGTCGGTATGACGTGACGCCTTGCTTGGTGAGGTAGGCCGCGGTGCTCATGCCCGCCCAACCGGTACCCACGACGACGACGTCGGTCTCCTCCACGATCGGCTCTCGGATGATCGGATCGGAGTAAGGGTCGGCGTCGAAGTCCTGGTCCAGATCCCGTAGCGAACGGTAGTGCCGCTCGCCCCGCGAGAGACGTTTCGTCATCTCCTGCTGGTAGCGGGCCTCCACCTGATCAGCACTTTCGGCTGGAGTCTGACCTTCTGACACCTGCTGCTCCCTCTGCTGTGATCGGGCCCGGTAGCGGGCCTGGCCGCATGTACGCAACCGTCTACTGCTCAGCTTGACCGACGCGCTGCTTTTACGCAGTTTGGCAGGTCGCGTTTATGCAAGTCTGTTCACATGACCACCCTGGCAATAGGGACCTTGGACCTGACTTGGATCTGACCCCGGACCCCAACACTTTCAGCGCGCAGGGCACGCGGCTCAACCGGCGCGGACGTGAGAACCGGCGGGCGATTCTCGCCACCGCAGTGCGGTGCCTTTCGACGGGAGCGCCGGACGCCATGAGCGCTAACCGGATTGCCAAGGAGGCCGGCGTCACCTGGGGGACGATCCAACACCAGTTCGGCGACGCCGACGGGGTATGGGCAGCCGTGCTGGAGCACGTGGCTGAGCAATTGTCAGAGCTTCGACTCTCGCCGACGCCTACCCAACGCAGCGTTGCCCGTCAGGTCTCCGCCATCGTCGAGTGGATGTGGAAAGCGCTGGACAGCGCTCCCGCCCGAGCCGTCCAAACCATCCGTGTCGGGCTGCCCTCCGACTACGACATGCTGCAGGCGAACTTCCCGCAGACGGCGGCCGGCCTCAAACACATTGACGACGCCTGGTCGGCAATGGTCGCGCAAAGCCTTGCCGGGCTGGTCGCCTCGAAGACGAAGCTGCGCCGAGTGCGTCATCTGCTCCCCGCGGCCATGCACGGCATCCACATGCAAGCCGGCCTCAGCTCCCTGACCGACGCCAAAGAAGCACGTCGTGGCCTCGCCGAGGCCGTCACCGCCTACCTGGAGACCTGAGCGGGTCCGGCAACGCGTCTAGATCGACGGGCGGCCGGCGGCCTGCTCCCGCCGGTACTTTCCGGCTTCGTAGTTGACCAGCTCGATGTCGGTGACCCTGCCGAGTCCGTGTTCAGCAACGTAGTCACCGGGATCGGCGGCGTAATCGACCGGCTGATCCTGCTTGGTGATCGACCAACGGCAGTGCGGCTCGTCAGGGGTGGCGCGCGGCGGCAGCTTCAAGGGGTCGATGCGGATGTTCGGGTTCCACCGCGCGGCACCGTGCCGAAAACCGAACAGCTCGAGGTGAGCGCAGATCTTGTTGACCATGTAGTCCATGACCGCAGGCCCGCCGGCTTCGCCTGCCTCGGGCACGGCGCACTGCGGAGTGAACATGGTCCACTCGCCGGGCGCTACCTCCTCGAAGGTGAGCGTCATCCGCGTGTTCATCGCCGGAAGGCACTGCCAAACCTTCATCGGCGTGGTGACCTCGTCCTCACCTTCGAACCCCATCAAGCGGCTGATCGTGTAGTTCTCGTGATCGCCGGCGCCACCGTCAGAAAACCAGACCTCGTGGTGCAGCTCATCGGCTGCCTCCTGGCCGAAGCGTTCGGCGACCTTGGCATACCACTGGCGATTCACCGCGCCGTAGATCTCTCCCCCGACCTCCACAAGCTTGATCAGGGCCTGCTTCGAGAAGTCCTGAATACGCAGGTCCGGCTCGAACGGACCGCTGTAGTCATCGAGTTCCCCTGAAGCGGAGTGTTGAAGTGGCACGGTTGGCTCCTTCGCATTCGGTGACGCGCAGTATCATAGGTACATCTATGTGTCGTCGATCGACCACGAGATCATAGTGCTGTCTATGTGTCAACATGGGACCTCAAAGGACGCGCTGCTCGACCGGCCGGCCTCGCATGCCACTCTCTTGGAGACGCAGGCAGGGCCATGGTCTGGGGACATCGGCACGGAACGGACGGAGGCTTTCCATGGGACTTCGAGGTGATGCCGCCTTGGTGGGTTACGCGCAGCGCATCCCACGCCGGCGGTTTGCGGGAACGCCTCGTTTCACCATCGAGCAATGGGCAGATCTTGCCGCCGATGCGCTGGCCGATGCCGGGATCGCTTCCAGTGAAGTCGACGGGATATGCGTTGCGGGTGACATCGCGGAGGCCCCGCGTTTCACCCCCGCCACCGTCGCCGAATACTGCGGATGGTCGGTGAACTTCGCCGAAAGGGTCGACCTCGGCGGTGCTTCCGCCGTGGGAATGGTCTGGCGCGCTGCAGCCGCGATAGAGCTCGGGCTCTGTGACGTCGTGGTCTGCGCGACCGTCGCCACACCCCGACCGCGGCCGCCGGTGCGGCCGGTCTTCGATGAGTACGAGGTGCTGCTGGGCGCCTCGAGCAATCAGTGGGGTTCGCCCCAGGCCGAGTTCGACGTTCCTTACGGAAACTTCGGGCAGAACGGCGGCTTTGCGATGTACGCCCAGCGCTACCACGACACCTTCGGCTGGGACGAGCGCAGCCGGGCCAAGATTGCTTCCGATCAACGGGTCAGCGCATGCGCGAACCCGGAGGCGGTCTTCTTCGGTCAGCCACTGACGCCCGATGATGTGCTGGCGTCCCGACTGATCGCGCAGCCGCTGCATTTGCTGGAGATCGTGATGCCGGTGACGGGAGGAGCCGCGCTTGTCGTGACCAGCCTCGAACGGGCGCGCCGGTTGAATCGTCGTCCGGTCGCCATCACCGGGTTCGGGGAGCATCTGACACACAAGACGCCGACGTACGCCCCAGATCTGGAGGTGACGCCGATCCGGGAGGCGGCGCGGCGCGCGTTCGAGATGGCACGACGCGCTCCGGCCGACGTCGACATGGTCCAGCTCTACGACTGCTACACCATCACAGTGCTGCTGACGATCGAGGACTCCGGCTTCTGCGGGAAGGGCGAAGGCCTCGAATTCGTCCGCGAGCACGACCTCTCCTACGCCGGCGACTTCCCCTGCAACACCCACGGCGGACAGCTCGGCTTCGGGCAACCAGGCTTTGCCGGCGGGATGTCCCACGTCGTTGAAGCAGTCGCCCAGATTCAGGGCCGCAGCGAAGCGCGGCAGCTGGCCAAACGCGACATCGCCTACGTTTCCGGCACGGGCGGCGTGATGAGCGAGCAGGCCGCTCTGGTGTTGGAGGGCGCATGACACCCCTCGCCAGGCCGGAGGTCACTCCTACCCCGGTCAGCCTTCCCTTCTGGGAAGGCCTTGCCGACGAGAAGCTGCTCATCCAACGCTGCGACGCCTGCCGGAGCTGGGTGTACTACCCGCGGCTGCGCTGCTCCAGCTGCCTGTCAGGCCGGCTCAGCTGGCAACGAGTAGTCCCGGAAGGCGTCGTCTACACCTTCAGCGTCGCAAGGCATCCGATCGCCCCCTGGTTCCCTGCCGATCCCCCGTTGATCATTGCCGTCGTCGAACTGGAGAACGGGGTTCGGCTCACCACCAACGTCATCGACGCAGACCCGGACAGCCTCTCGATCGGCACCGCGGTCACTGGTGTCTTCGACCATCAGACCGATGTGACTCTGTTGAAGTTCAGGCCCCGCTAGGCCATCTTGCGCTGGGCCACCGACTGTTCCACGTAGGAGATGACGTCCGGCGAGACTCGGTACATCTTGCGGCGGTCATACCAGCTGGTGAAGGCCAAGCCGAGCACCACCCAGAAAGCAAGCTCGAGGCCGATCACCATCAGAGCGTGAGCGAACCCCGCGTGCCACTGGGCGCCGAAGTACAGAATGTCGCGGGAACCTTCGAGAACTTGGCGCAGCGGCTCGACTGTGCTGACCGCCCTGAAGAATCCCGGCAGTGCCTGGACCGGGATGGTGCCGCCCGACGATGCCAGCGACAGGTACAGGATGATCACCATGGCCAGCAATTGACCGAAGGATCCGAACGCGGCAAGTAGCGCCAGCGTGCCGAAGGAGACCATCAGAGTGGTCAGCGTCAACATGAGCCACAGCAGGCCGAAGTGGGGCGCATACATCCCGAAGGCTCCGACGGCGATCAGCAATATGGTCGCCGTGAGCAGCGGCGCCGCCACGAGAGCAACGCCCCACTTCGTAATCAGGGTCTGACGCCGGGAGATCCTCAGCGGCACCCGGATCTTCCAGCGTGGCCCGAGGTCGCTGGTGGAATAGCCCAGCGCCCCGTCCATGGACGAGTTGATCAGCGTTCCGGCCAGAAAGCCGCCCAGGATGGCGATCAGTGAGACATAGAAGGCGCTCAGCCCGAGTGCCGATTTTGCCGGGAGCGGCCGGTAGGTGACGGTTTTGAGGGCGACGGGGTCGGCGAGTTGGCCGGCGAGCACCGGGTTGGCACGCACAGCGGCGGTGCTCTGGGCAGTCAGCTTGGCGCCGATCTGCTTGGAGATCTGGTCAACGGCCGGAGTGAGGACGCCGGAGGCAAGACTGACGCCGAGGCTGCCCTGTCGGCTGTTCTCGAGCAGCTGCGCTCCCGGGGTCGACGGGACCTTGGCGCCGGAAGCGGCGGGGTATCCGGCGTCGAGCAGGGCTGAGGCGGTGAACGTCGGAGGAATGACCAAGGTCGCGTAAGCGTGACCACGGTCCATCTCCTTCTGCGCCTGGGC
This sequence comes from uncultured Actinomycetota bacterium, assembly GCA_963737695.1. Classification (GTDB taxonomy): domain Bacteria; phylum Actinomycetota; class Actinomycetes; order Frankiales; family Frankiaceae; genus DATAZK01. The sequence goes on along the minus strand of CAVTTQ010000004.1, from coordinate 34,092 downwards.
AAGTGTCACAACCCGAACCTTCAGCCGGTCCGTGACGCCCGGTGCCTGCTGCAGCCCGGCGACCACGGACTGACCCAGATTGACGTGACCTGTGGGTGTGGTAGCGCCGGTGTCCTGGTCGACAACCTGGACCGGGAGGCCGTGCAGATGCCCGATCGGATTGATCACCGAGCCGATGTAGATCGTCGCCACTAGCGCGATCATGATCACCGGAATGACAAGCGGAATGATCCACACCTTCCGGACCCGCCAGACCATCCGAGCCCGCACCGGCATGCTGTTGGTGCTATCCGGGGAGCCGCCATCCTGCCGGCCATCTTTGTCATTGTCGTCCGTCACCAGTGCTCCCTTTCGCCGAGGGTGAATGGAACAGAGCAAGCTTCTCGTCGGCGAATTCGCTAGTCCCTAGGGAGACTCCCTAGGGACGGGAAGTCGTTCGCGGGGCAGCTTAGGGCTGTGCGACTCATCATCGACATCCAGCTGGGAAAAGACGGGCGCCCGTCGGGGACGGTCCGGCCGGCTAATGGGGCCGATGAATTGTCATTTTCGGGCAATCTAGATTTCTTGGCACTGGTGGAAAACCTCTACCAGGGCGAGACTTATAAGCCCGGAAGCAGTGACACCGACTCCGAAGGGGACGCGTCATGACGGATTTGATCTGGACCTTCTCCCCGTGGGTGGCCTTCCTGGTCCGGGGCTGGGTCGCTCATTGCCGCCGCAAAAGGCAGCGCCGGGACTGTGCCAGAACAGGGATAAGCACGGCGGGAGAGCGCCTAAGTCTCTCGGGTCTGGAAAGGCGGCGCCTTCGATCGCCGCGAGGTGGGAATCAGCAGGTCGAGCCGGCGACGACACCAGCCTGCCAGTTAGCACTGCTGTAGCAGTAAGACTTTCCCGACTTGGCGACTCCCACGACCATGAACGTAGTGGCGGAGGGAACCGTAAAGGTCACGCTGGTCGTATTCCCCGATTTCGACCAACCGCCCAAGGGGCCGGTTCCGCTGCCGGCCGGGCCGCTGCTATTGGTGGTGTAGACGTTGTTGTCGGTGAAATAGCTTTGCTCAGCCGTCGAAGCGTTCTTCACGTCGGATTTGGTCGTGGCGTCGTAGCCGCTGTTTCGTTGGGTGAGAAACACCGGGATCGCAATCGCGGCGAGGATCCCAATAATGATCATGACGACTAGGAGCTCGATCAGGCTGAACCCGGCCTCAGCAGGCGCCTCGGGCGTTGTCCTTCGCTTCTTTCGCAGCACGGGCCGGTCCGTTCCTCAGTCTGAATAGGCACGCATCTCAGGACACGCACACGGTTCCTAGACAAAGGCTTCGGACAAATACGTCATTTCCTGAGACATCGGACGGGTGACGCGGCGCCACGCGACGTTAGATTCCGGCGGTCTGACGCTGCTCGTAGAGTCGTGCCCATTCCGTGCGCGGGCGGATCGTGATGTCGACGTCCTGCGCCTCCGCGCGAAGCGAGCCGACAGTCGCCTGATCGCGCGAAATCGAGCCGAAGGGCTGCCAATCGAAGAATCGGCAAGCGTTCTGCCAGGTGATCTGCTCGATCTCGGCGTCGGTCACGCCGGCTCCGATCATCTCGGACATGACCTTCTCCGGTGCATCCGGCCAAATCGAGTCTGAGTGCGGGTAGTCGCACTCCCAGGCGATGATGTCCATGCCGATGTCATGGCGGACCTTCAGCGCGACTGGGTCGCTGACGTAACAGGCCAAAGAATGCTCGCGGAAGACTTCGCTCGGAAGCCGTCCGCCGAAGTCTCGATTGAGCCATCGCTGGTTTGTGTAGTGCCGGTCGCACCGGTCGAGGTAGAACGGGATCCACCCGATGCCGGCCTCCGACCACGCGACCTTGAGGCCCGGGTAGGTGCGAAACGCCGGCCCCCACAGCAGATCCTGCGCGGCGAACGTCGACACTTGCGTGGCAAGGATGATGAGGTTGTCGATCGGCGCCTCCGGAGGCTGCTGAATGGCCGCGAACCCTTGCCCAATGTGCAGGCACATGACAACGCCGGTGTCCTGCAACGTCTCGAACAGCGGGCCCCAGTAGTCGAGGTTGTGGTAGCTCGGCAGGCCTTCCACATGCGGCAATTCGGGAAGGCTCACCGCCGGGCATCCCTTGGCGCGAACCCGCCTCACCTCGGCCGCAGCCGCTACCGGATCCCACGTCGGAAGGATCGCCAGCGGGATGAACCGCCCCGGATACGCCGCCGCCCATTCGTCGATATGCCAGTCGTTGTAAGCCTTCAGCATGATCAGCGTCAGGTCCTTGTCGCTGCCGCGGTTGAGATGGCTAGCGCTGAAACCGGGAAAGGTTGGAAAGCACATGGAACCGTAGACACCGTTGCGGTTCATGTCGCGAATGCGTTCGTGGATGTCGTACGCCCCCGGCCGGATCTCCGCGAAGCTGGCCGGGTCGAATCCCCACTCCGACTTGGGCCAGCCCACCACCGCATTGAGCCCCATCGTGCCCGAACGTGTGCCCTGAAACAGCCAGTGTTCGCCGCCGTCCTCGTTCACCACCTTCGGCGCCTGATCCAACCACTTCGCCGGTAGGTGGTTCTTGAACATGTCCGGTGGCTCGATCACGTGGTCGTCAATGCTGAAAAGCACCATGTCCTCGACGCGCATGTGATCCTCCGGTTGCGTTAGGCCCTGTATCTATTTACACCGGTTCACTCAAACACCTGCATGTCCGGGTGGTCCGCAAGCAGAAACCGATTCGTGAGTCCATCCACGAGTTCGCTGGTGGCTACGGCGTCCAGTTCATCGAGCGTCCAGGGCCCGTCGTGATCAATGGTCTTGCTCGGCTTCGGCTCGCTCAGCAACGCGACCTTGCCGCCCGAAACGAAGAAGCTGCGACCATTCACCCCGCTCGCCGCATCGGTACACAGCCATACGACGAAGGGGGAAATCATCCGTGGGTGAACCGACTCGGGATCCAACTCCTGGGTGCGCGCCCCCATCGTCAGGTCCATCAGCCGCTTCCACGGGGCAGTCTGCTCCCGAAACTCCAACACTGCCTGGCCGACGGCCAGCGGTCGAATGGCATTGCACCGGATCCCGAAGCGGCCCAGCTCCTTCGCCGCCGTGCGGGTCAGCCCGACAACTCCCTCCTTGGCCGCCGAATAGGCGACGTGGGACGGATGACCAAAGCCCGACGACGAGCTGGTGTTGACGATGGCTCCGCGGCCTTGGCGGGCCATGTGCGGGGCGGCCTCCCGGATGAGGGCGAAGTAACCCTTGAGGTTCACGTCAAACGTAAGATCCCACTGGTCTTCGGTGAATTTCCACAGGTCATTGTTGAGGCCGGCGGTCGCGTTGTTCACCAGGATGTCGACTCGTCCAAAGGCTTCGATGGCGGCCCGGACGATCTCGGTGGCGCCATCCCAGGTGGCCGAGGCCGTAGTCGCCACAGCCGTACCGCCGAGCTCGATGATTTCGGCGACCACAGCGGCGGCATCCGCACCCGTTCGGACACCGATGTCGTTCACGACGACGGAGGCTCCTTCTTTGGCAAACAGCAGGGCGTGCTCCTTGCCGATACCGCCGCCGGCGCCAGTCACGATGGCAACTCTTCCGTCGAGCCGTCCCATCCCGCTTCCTTTCGTTGCTCGGCTGGAGCGTGTCCTCCTCCCAGTGTCGTTCAGGCCGAGTGTTTGCGTAGGAAGCGCCGGCACTTCAGGTCAAGCTGCCTGCTATTTCGCTAGCTGCGGGGTGAGCCCATCGACGGACGTTTCGGCGTACTCGTTGTAGCTCCAGGCGCCTACTGCGCCTTCTACGACCTGGCGCACCGCTGACAACGCGCCGAACGCCTCAGCGCTTGGGAGGCAGCGACCTCGCGTATTTGAGGCCGATCGACACCCACTCGGCAAGCTGCTCGTCCGTGGCAATTGCGGCCGGCGCGATTCGTAGCCATCCCGTCATACTTCTGCCGCGCATTTCCGCTTGCTCCGCGTGATCAGCTTCAGCCAGCCGCTCCATGTCGGCGGGGTCGACGCGCAGCAACAAGCCGCCCTGTCCGCTGGCGCTGACACTCATGTTGCCGTCGATCAAGAAGGCGAGACCGCCGAACATCTTCTTCTCGCGCAAGCCGATCTCCTCGCCGAGGAGGCTGCGTAGACGGCGAGCGAGCGCTTCGTCGTAAGCCATTGCAAAACGTTACGCCTGCGACCGGGCACCGTCGCCGTCCGGGCGGAGGACCAGCTCATTGGTGCTTGTCGAAGAAGTCCAGCATCAGCTTGGTGGCTATCACGTCTGTTGTCTGGTGTTTGACCAGAGCGGGCAGTCCGTAGGGGCTGCCGGCAGGAGCGCCGTCCGGCTTCTTGCGAGCGGTGTTCGGGTCGACGTAAGTGGTGACGCCCGGCCATTGCTTCATGAACATGAAGTCGCCGCGGTAACCCCGGTGATCGCTCGGTCCGTATCCGATATACGTGCGCGGCCCGCCGAGGGTGGAGGGCATCATCTTGATGCGTTCCAACCCCACAGCAAGGCCGGGCCCATCCGGCGTAGGAGCATTCGCGATGGCCTCTACCGCAGCGCGACCCTGGTCATAGAGCAACGCCGTCACACACGTATTCCTCTCATAAGAAAGTCAGCCATGTCTAGACTAAAGCGGCTCGACTCCGCCCGGTGCTCTGACCGAGACCTAGTGTCGCCTGACCAACCTGATATGGCCCATTGGCCATTCCACAATCAGCAGCGCAGGAAGGAGCACTCATGTCAGATCACCCGGGCGGTACCGACCACCGCCCGCTGTACTCTGTCGCCCTGCCCCCCAGCAATCGGGTCGTGGAATACGCCCGAATCGCCGCAGATCTGGGCTATACGCGAGTCTGGATGTTTGACTCCCCCGCGTTGTATGGCGACGTCTGGGTAGCCCTGGCGCGAGTCGCCGAGGCAGTACCGGGCATCGGCCTTGCGACTGGCGTCGCCGTGCCGAGCCTTCGCCACCCCATGGTGACTGCATCGGCCATCGCCACAATCGAAGACCTGGCCCCGGGACGCCTATGGGCCTACTTCGGCACCGGCTTCACCGCCCGTATGACAATGGGCAAAAGAGGAATGCGTTGGGCCGATCTCGCCACGTACGTGCAACAAGTACGAGGCCTGCTCAACGGCGACGTTGTCATCATCGAGGGTGAACCGTGCCAAATGATGCACTCGCCTGGCTGGGGACCTCCTCGACCCATCGCGGTGCCACTGGGTCTGGCACCAATAGGACCCAAAGGCTTCGCTATCTCCCGGGACATCGCTGACGGCGTGATCCTGACCGCCCCCGCCGCTCCGCAAGACCGGCACTGGAAAAGCGCTGCATTACTCATCAATGGATCGGTACTGGACGGCGGAGAAGGCCACACCAGCGAGCGGCTAAAGGCAGCAGCCGGCCCGGCATACGTCACCGGCTTCCACGCCATGTCCGAGTGGGCACCGGACGTGGTTGACACCCTCCCCGGCGGGCCGGAGTGGTTGCGACGCATCGAGACCGATCGCAGCCATGACGAACGGCATCTAGCCGTGCACGAAGGCCATCTCGTCGCCGTGACAGACAGGGACTGGCCGCTCATCGAGGCCGCTGGTGAACAGATCCTCGGTACCGGGTGGACGGGGGATGCCGCCTCGGTCTCCGTGCGCTTGGACGCAGTCGGCGCGCAAGGCATCACCGAGGTGGTCTACGGGCCGGCGGGCCCAGACATCCCCCGCGAACTAAGCGCATTCGCCTCCGCGGCGACCCGTGGGACTTGATTCAGCCGCCTCTCACCAACTCTTGGGCGCGGCCGAGATTGAATAGCGCGCGCTCTCCAAGCGCATCCTGGGCTTCGCGGTTCGGGTCAACCAATGACCGCTGGTAGACGCCTTCCAGCAGTACCGCGAGCCGGAAGTTGTAGAGCACTTCGTAGTAGCTCAAGTCGGGCGGCACTTCGAGCTGGCGGACCTCGCTGTAGCGGGCAATCAGCTCTTCGCGGCCCGGCCAGCCTTCCTTGGCCGAGGTGAACCACACCTCGCAGAAGCCGGCCAGGTCGAGCAGCGGATCACCTATGGTGGCTGTTTCCCAGTCGAGGATGGCCACCATCCGCGGCGGGGCATCGGGAGCTATCAAAAGATTGAGCATGTGGTAATCGCCGTGCATGATCGTCGGCTCGAAGCTCGAGGGCAGGTGCTTCTCCAGCCAACTGGTCACCTCATCGATCCCGCTCAGCTGGCGTCCGCCATATGACGCGAGCTGCCGCGTCCAGCGGCTCACTTGCCTTTCATGGAATCGCTCGGGCCTCCCGAGATCTTTCAGCCCGGCCGCGCGCCAGTCGACTTGATGCAGCCGGGCGAGTGCCTCGACAAGTGCAAATGCGATTTGCCGGCGCTGGACGTCGTCATTCAAAGCTTCGGGCGCAGGCACCGGATGGACGCCCTGAACCTGCTGCATGACGTAGAAAACACAGCCAAGTACGGCTTCGTCCTCGCACAAGGCAACCGGGCCCGGGTGCGGGACGGGCGTGCCTTCCAAAGCCTTGAGTAGGCGAAACTCTCGGCGCATGCCCTCATTGGCACGGTCGACTGCCACTCTCGCAGGACGACGCAAAACCCAACGGCTACTGCCCCGCTCGACCAGGAACATGGCATTCGACGAGCCCCCGGCGAGCGGTTCCACAGTCAGCGGTTGACCGACCTCGAGGCCTCGGCCATCGAGCCAGCCGGTCAGCGCCGCAACGTCCACCAACGCGTTACTCAAGGTTGTTCCTTGGCGGAACCCATCCAAGCCACCTTCACTGTCGCTGGAGACACCTGGGGCCGAGACGACACTACCCGGGGTAACTCCTGGTCTAGACCGGGGCACGCTACTGACTGGGCATCCACACCAGGGTTGTCAGCCCAACCGCTTGGCCGGATGAGTGAGTCCGATGTGCAGTCGTATATTTCATGCGATGTCGCCGTCGGTCGAGCCGCGATGATGGCGAGCCAACGGATGGAGTGACGTCATTTGAGACCGTCGGCGCTGCTGATCGGCGGGACCGGTCCGACCGGCCCTCCGATCGCGGATGGCCTGCGTAGTCGCGGTTTCGAGGTGACGCTGCTGCATTCGGGACGGCACGAACCCCCGGAGGTGAGCGGCTTCCGGCATCTGCACGGCGACGTGTTCAGCGAAGATGGCTTGCGGGCAGTGCTCGGCGCCCAGACCTTCGACGTCGCGATCGCGAGTTACGGGCGGCTCCGGACGATCGCGGAAGTGTTGAAGGGCCGCGTAGGCAGGCTGCTGTCCATCGGCGGAGCGCCGGTTTACCAGGGTTTCTTCGACGCTACGGTGCATCAGCCGCCGGGGCTGCCAGTGCCGATTCGGGAAGATGCACCACTGGCGGATGAGAACGAGGACGGCAAGAGCTACCGGATCGGACGCACCGAAGAGCTGCTGTTCCAGAGTCATCCGACGGCGACCCACTTTCGCTATCCGTACGTCTATGGGCCACGTCAGCTCGCGCCCCGGGAGTGGTGCGTGGTACGCCGAATCCGGGACAGTCGGCCCTTCTTGATCCTGCCCGACGGTGGTCTGAGCCTGATCACCTTCGGCTACATCGACAATCTGGCCCACGCGATGCTGTTGGCGGTCGATCAGCCGGCAGCATCGATGGGCGAGATCTTCAACTGCGGGGACGACGAGCGACTCACGATTCGCCAGGTAGCCGAGCTGATTTCCACCGAGCTGGACTACGACTGGGAGCTGCTCTCGATGCCAGCCGAGCTGGCCATCCCGGCGAGGCCCCTGATGATGAACCAGCTCAGCACCCACCGCGTCCTGGACACCTCCAAGCTGCGCGAAAGGCTCGGCTACCGCGACCCTGTTCCGGCCCGGCAGGCGGTGCGCCTGGCGGCGCGATGGCTGGTGGACAACCCGCCCGAGCTCGGCGGCTACGAGGAGACGGCGCTGCAGGACCCGTTCGACTACCGCGCCGAGGATCGACTTGCACAATGGTGGCGCTCGGCGATCGCAGATCCGCCGGACCTGGGCTACGAAGAGGTCCCGGGCTACGGGAAGTCCTATGCCGGTCCCGGGACGCGCACCGTGCGTGCCAGCACCCGAATCTGATCACCACAAGGAAACGGAGCAAGCACCTTGTCGCTGAAAGGCTGGAGCCTTCCGCTCTCCCCCGGCGGGCAGGCCTCACTCGTGCCCGCTCCCCCTTGGCACTTCTCCGGCGAGGCGCTCGGGGTCGACTTCCGCACGGATCCTGATGCCCTGGCGGCGGTGCTACCCCGTGGGTTGGAGCCCCTGGGAGATGGCGCAGCCACCTTCGTCTTCTGCGACTGGTCCTCAGCAGCGGATATCGACCCCCGGATCGCCGCCGACCCCGCCCGCGGTCAGTACCGGGAGGCCTACGTGGCGGTACCGGCGACGCTGGATGGAGCCAAGGCCGCGCGGGTGCCCTACATCTGGGTGGACAACGACCTGTCCTTCGCGCGCGGCCACATCCAGGGGTTCCCGAAAAAGGCCGGCCTCATCGCCATCTCCAAAGCGGTCTCCGTCGGCCGCGGCGGCCCTCGGCTGGAAGCCGGCGCCACCTTCACCGGTCACGTCGCGAGCCTCGGTCGAAGGCTGGCCCACGGCGCGGTAACTCTCCAGACGGCAGCCCCCGCCGGGTTCGTTCCCCGCGCTTTGCGGCTGCCGATCTGGCATACGCGCCTGGTTCCCGACCTTGCCGGCGGCGACCCGCTGGTCTATGACCTGGCTCGTAACGTGGTCAGCGGCTTTGAAGTCGCCGACGTCTGGACCGGAAGCGCCCGCTTGGAATTCGGCGAGTCCGAATTCGAGGAGTTGGCGGCGCTCGCACCGCTTGAGGTCACCGGCGGATTTCGCTGCTCAATTGCGTTCTCGATCACCGGCGCCGAAATCCGACCCGCCTGAGCAACCTCACAGATCGAAGATGCAGCCGGGGTTGAGAATGCCGTCCGGGTCGAAAGCAGACTTGATACGACGCTGGAGCGCCAACTTTGCCGGGTCCTCCAGTGCCTGGTAATAGCCCGTCTTCGACTTGCCGATTCCGTGCTCACCTGAGATCGCCCCACCCATGGCCATCCCCATCTCGAAGATGGCATGCGTGAGGGTCGATCGCCGACCCACATCCGTTTGGTACACGGAGAAATGGATGTTGCCGTCACCAGCGTGCCCGCATCCAAAGACCTTGGACTCATGGCGATCGGCCAGCACTCTGACCTCACGCAGGTAATCCGGTATCCGGTCTCGCGGGACCACCATGTCGATCACATCATCAGCACCAGCGGCCTTGACCATCCAGAACGCCTTCTCGCGGGCGGCCAGCAGCTCGGCGCCCTGCCGCGGAGGCAGCACGAAGACGTCGATCGCGCCGGCGGTCTCGAGCTGGCCTGCAACGTCCGCAATATCGTCATCCAGCCGATCCTGGGTACGCCCCTCCAGCACCACCACGAGGTAGGCCTCCGTCGCCGCCGTGACCTCATCCGAGAGGCCGAGCGCCAGGTCGTTCATGCGCAGCAACCCCTTCATGGTGGCGCGGTCGATGTACTCCAAGATCATCGGTTGTACGCCCGAGGCGACGACTCGGGGAATCACCTCGGCGATCTCATCGATGGAGGAGAAGGGCGCCAAGATTGAACCGGTGTGCACCATCCGTGGATGGAGCCGCAGGGTTGCCTCGGTGACCAGGGCCAGGGTCCCCTCCGATCCGATTATCAGCTGCGTCAAGTCGTAGCCGGTCGTGCTCTTGACGAAACGGCCGCCACTGCGGATCACCTCACCCGTGCCTGTCACCGCCTCCAGGCCCAGCACCTGGTGACGCGTCACTCCGTACTTCACCGCCCGCATCCCGCCGGCGTTGGTCGCCACATTCCCACCCAGGGAGGCCGCATTTGTACCGGGAAACACTGGATAGACCAGGCCGACCTTCGCAGTGGCTTCGTCCAATTCAGCCAGCGTCAATCCGGGTTGCACCACCGCTACGTGTCCGGCTTCGTCGATTTCCAGTAGCCCGGCCATTCGCTCGAACGAGATGACCAAACCACCTGGGCTCGGAATGCAAGCCCCCGAAAGCCCCGTGGCCGCACCCCGCGCCGTCACCGGTGTGTTGTGTTGCAACGCGATCTTCAGAGCTGCCGCCGCGTCTGCTGTCTGCGAGGGAAACACGACCGCGCCGGGCAGGACGGCCTTCGGTTTCAATGACTCGTCAACCCCATATGCAGGATCGATCTCATCGCCGGCCCTGACGGCATCCCGGCCCAGAGCGCCGATGAGGTCACGGACTAATGCACTCGGCACTGCTACTTCCTCACAGGGTCAGTCGGCGGTTGATGGCGAGAAGGGCGAACCGTCGAATCGGTCGACGGTCGTGAAGCTCTCCACAGGCCTGCGTTTGAGCTTGGTGACCGTCTTCTTCGGATGACCCAGCGCCACCATGGCGGCAAGGGCGTAGCCCTCCGGGATCCCGAGTAGTTCCCGTACTGCGGTCTCCTCTCGACAGAGTGCCGTCGTCATCACTCCGCCCAGCTCAACGTCGCGGGCGGCAAGCAGCAGGTTGTGGACAAACGGATACACCGAGGCGCCCCCGACGATGCTTTGGCGGTCCAATCCGTTGTCCATCACGGCCAGCTGGGAGAGCTCCACCACCACGATCAGCAGGACCGGAACATCCTCGAGGTGGTCCGAGAACGGCATGGGTGCAGGCGTCGCCCGGGCCTGGGCCAAGTCGATGGCCGGACCGGTGTATCGACCGTGGTCAAGCGGCGCGAACGCGACGAGACCGGCGTAGACGTGGGCCATATATTCGCGCCAGGACACGACATAGAGCTCTCGGATCCGCTTACGCAGTTCCTGGTCCTGCAGCACGATCACTGTCCAGCCCTGGCGATTGCCACCGTTGGGCGCAAAGCGCGCGACCTCCAGCACAGAGTGAAGAAGGTCATCAGAAACCGGCTCATCCGTGAAGTCGCGAACCGAGGGAGTGGTCTTCATGACCGTGCGGAGCTCCATGGGCGTTGAGCTTCGCACAATCAGTTAAGGCCACCGTCGATATGCTCACCGCGTGCCGGCCATCTTGCTGATCCGCCACGGGCAAGCCTCTTTCGGCCGTGAGAATTACGACGAGCTGTCCGAGCTAGGCCGTCGGCAGTCCGAGATTGTCGGGCGCGAGTTGGCGCGTCGGTCGCTCCGCAAGCCGATCGCCATGTGTGGAACCCTCCGCAGGCAGATCGACACCGCGAGAATCGCCCTCGCCGCAGCGGGTCTCGAAGTCGAACCAGGTATCGACGCACGTTGGGACGAATACGACCATGGGAGCCTGCTCAAGCACTTTGCTCACAGCCCCAAGACGCCATCCCCCGCTTCCTCACCGGAGTTCCAGGTGCTTCTCGACGACGCCCTCCTGAGCTGGGTGCAGGAAGACGACCATGCGAGATGGGGCGCCTTCTCTGGAGGTGCGCTGTCGGCCCTTGATGACTTGATCGAGGCGACAGGCCCTGGCCGGGACGCGGTCGTCTTCACCTCGGGAGGCGTAGTCGCTGCCATTTGCGCCGAGTTGCTAGCAGGCAGTGCACAATCGGTGGTGAGGCTGAACCGCATGGCCATAAATACCGGCATCACAAAGCTTGTCAGCGGTCGATCCGGCATTTCCCTGAGTTCCTACAACGAATACGCGCACCTTGAACGGAGTGACGTCACGTCCCGCTGAGCTCCCCCAAACCAGCCGGGTGGACTTCAAGGATGGTCAGGAACGGCCGGCTGCGCAATTGCCAAGGGTCCCGAGAGGATCGTCACAATCTGATACCTGTCGGCCGGATGAGTGTGGTAGCCGACGCTCAGAATCCTGCGTCTCCTATCTAGGTGCCTCCTGATGATGACGAGCGCAGGACTCCCAGGCTCAGCTTCCAAAGCACTCGCGATCTTGGGGTCAAGAAAGGCGGCGGTCACCGTCTGCTCGACAGTGACGGAAGCAGTGTCCTCGATATCAAATTTCCCGGTCAGCAGCATTTCCCGCGGCAGGTTGGCCCGCAAGTAATGCTCGCTCCAGCAGATCGCCACCTCCGGCTTCTCGCGGCGCACGCGTGGTCCTTCCATGACGAACCACCGCGAGCCTGCACGGGTGCCTATCCGACGCGCGAGGGCAGCATCGACCGTGACCTCTTCTGATCTGGGATGATGGAGCCGGGTCGCTGCCGCGAGTGACTTGATGTCGTTCGCGGACGTCGCAAAGGTTGGGTACGACCCCACCGGCGAGGTGGCGATCACCGTCGTGCCACTTCCGGCCTGACGCGCAATCATGCCGAGCTGCTCCAGGCGGCTCAGCGCACGTCGAATGGTTTCCCTTGCCAAGCCATAGCTTTCCGCGAGCTTGGCTTCGGTAGGAATCTTCGAACCGAGCGGGTAGGTGCCGTCGGCGATCTGGCCGAGCAACATCTCGGCGACGCGCTGATGCTGTGGAGTCTTGGACTTCATTGTCCAGACATTGTGCCGTTCAGGCGACTGACCAGTCCAACAGGGATCCGCTGGTCATGGTTGGTAACTAGTTGACGTTCAACGGCAGCTCTTGGTGGCGACGCGCCATCATGCTTTGGACTCGAATCGGCGGGAGATCCGGATCCATCCGGATGGACGTCGTTCGAGCGAGCAGTGCGTCGAGGACGAGATTGGCTTCGAGCCGGGCGAGGTGTGCACCTACACAGAAGTGGATTCCGCGGCCGAAGGCGAGGTGCACTCGGGGGGAGCTTCGGTCCAGGTTGATCTCGTCCGGATCGTCGTACTGGGCCGGGTCTCGGTTAGCCGAGCTGTAGAAGAGCATGACGGTTGAACCAGCGGGCACATCAACTCCGTTGCAGCTGGTGGCTTTGACGACCGAACGCATCTGCATGCGAAAAGGCGATTCGAGCCGGAGGACTTCCTCAACGAAGTTCGCCACGAGCTCGGGTTGGCGACGCAGCTGGCTCTGGAGTTCGGGGTCCTCGGCCAAGATGCGGGCGGCGTTGCCGATGAGACTCGTGGTGGATTCCCCGCCGGCGCTGAGCAATGTATGCAAGATGATGACGCCCTGGTCCAGCGTGATGGTTTGCTCGTCGACCGCTTTGGCGATCGTTCCAAGGAGTACGTCTTTGGGTGCGCCGCCGGCGGTGATCTGACGGCTGATCCACGCACTGACCTCAGCCGTCCGTTCGATCAGCGGGGTAAGGCCGTCCAGAGGCATCGCCCCTCCGACCATCAGGGTCGAATCGGCCGCCGACTGCAGAAGCAGGTCGTTGTCAGCATCTTGGAATCCGATCAGCCAGCTGATCACATTGATCGGCACGGGGTTGGCGACGGCGTCCATGAAGTCGCCGCCGCCGGCAGCCACGTAGCTGTCGACACATTGGTCGGCGAGGCTGCTGATGTCAGGGGCCAGCTCGGCCATCTTCTTGGCGACGAGTTCGGGGAACACTGCTTTGCGGTGCAGGGTGTGAACCGGCGGGTCGGCGCTGGCCAAGGCTTCGATCTCGGCGCCGAATTCCAACTGCTGCGGAACACCGTCATCACCTCGGTAGAGCAGGGTGCGCACGACGTTGGAAAAGTCATCGGTACGGGCGGTGATGTCGTCGATGACGGCGTAGGAGCTCGCCACGAACACCTGGGTGCCAGGGATGCGCCAGAACGGCGCTTCTTGCCGAAGGCGGGCGTAGAAGGGATACGGATCCTCGAGCACCGCTGGGTCAAGCAGCAGCGTTCCAGGGATGCTCGGCTCGTTTGCCAAGGTCACGCCTGGCCTCCGGTCGGGTTGTCGCTAATTTGCCGGAAGAGCTCTCCCGGGTCGCCGAATGCCCAGCTGGTACGCACTCGACCCGTGTCGTCGAACTCGTAGACCTCGGCAGTGTCGAAGCTGATCGCCCGCTGCGTCGGCGGCATTCCGAACAGGTCGGCGGTGTGGGTGCCGCTGGTGCGCCAGTGAGCGCAGACGAAGTTGTCGACGCCGAACAGAGTGAGTTCCTCCAGAAGCATGTCCGGCAGCCCCGCGCGCATCGCGTGCAGACTTTCGATGAACGCCGGCATCGGCATCGGATCCGGGGAACCGCCGATCCAATGCAGACAATCGGGCTGGAAGTTCGAGAGGTAGCCGTCGACGTCGACGGAATTGAGGCTCGCGGCCGCCGCCCTTATGACGTCCACGTTGCGCGCGCCCATACGCGGATCTCCCATCGGTCTGCGCCCAACGGCTCATACACTGATCGCATAACCGTATGACTCGCGAACCATACAGCGCTGCCGTTGACGCCGGGAAGGGAGAGCATGCAAAGCAGAGGATGGCGAGGCAATCAGCCCGCGAACGACGACGAAGCCCGCGAACGCATCATCGCCGCCGCCATGCGCTGTCTCGACCGATACGGCCCGCTCAAGACCGGCTTGTCAGACGTGGCCACTGAGCTCGGAGTCACCCGCCAAACTGTCTACCGGCTCTATCCCAGCGCCGAGGAACTGCTATTTGCCGTCGCCGAGGCAGCTGCTGATGCCTTCGTCGACCGAATGGTCGCCCGCGCCCGCCGCCACACGGACCCCGCCGAAATGTTGGTCGAATGCCTCGCCTTCACGCTCGAACGACTGCCCAAGGAGCGCTACCTGTCACTCCTGGTTGTCCCCGACCGCAGGGCCTCCTTCACCCGCAACATCACCTCGGCCACTGGCTTCAACCTGACCAATACTTTGCTCTCCCGGCTACCCGTCGACTGGCCGGCTCTGGGCGTCGGTGGGCCTCAGCGCGCAGCGATCATTGAGATCTGGCTACGCACACTCCAGTCCTTCGCACTTGACCCAGGCCCAGCACGTACGCGCAAAGAATTGCGAGCATTCCTGCGGCTGTGGATGGCGCCGGCCATCGACTCGGTAAGCGCGCAGCCCAGCACGAAGGCTGGCTGAAGCCGGCTCGGATCCGAACCCGCAGAAATCTTAGATCCGAGCGAAATGAGGAAGCCCCGCCGCTGACTGGACTAGGTCGCGGCGGGGTTTCTTTCGCCCGCTGAAGCAGGTGAGGCGACGTTGGCGGTCATTGCCTCTGCACAGCGGCGGTCTTCTTCGGCAAGTAGGTCAACGACCCATGGCGATCGCACGTCTGACGAAGCGAGCGAAGTCCTCGGGCGCCTCGCGATGGGCCATGTGCGTGGCGTCGGCCAACGCGAACGTCTCAGACCCGGTCAGCTCGGCGAAAGCCTCCATGCCGGGGCCGAACGCGGGCATGGTCGCTGTCCCGTACCCAACGATGCAGGGAGTTGCGAACCGAGTCAGGTCGTACTGCTGTGACAGCTGCTCCGTCGCCTCGACCACGAAGAGCAGCCGCTCGCGGTTTTGACGCGGTGACCCTGGCGGTTTGCTGCCGATGACGCCGATCGTCCTGCGCACCAGACGGTCCTGGTCTCCCTTCCACCATGGAGCCCACGGCATCGCGGTCTCCCACAATCCGACGGAAACGATCAGGTCCGGACGCTTGATTGCCGCTGCCACGGCGACGTTGCCGCCCCAGCTGTGGCCAATCACGGTCGCTGGTCGATCCCCAATGATGTCCAGCAGATCCTGTGCGTGCTCATCCAGATCGACGGGCCGGCCGTCCCACTCGGGGTCGCTCCCCCAGCCGCGACGGTCATAGGCGACGACCTCCATGCCCTCGAGAGCGCGGGCTACCTGATCAAAACTCGAGCCCTGGTCGCGCGTTCCATGGACGAGGACGACGAGCGGCTCCCCTTCGATACCGGCGGCCCCCGTTAGCTTGCCTCGAGCGCGGAGTCATACGCGCCTGTGTCGTCGAGAATGCTGGCTCGGATCCGAACCCGGAGGAAATCTAAGATCCGCAACCGAGCCTGTCCAGCGATTCGCCCAGGTTGGGTAGTCCGTCACTTCGGTTTGCCCAAACGCCGCTCGATCGATCTTGGCGTAACAGCAGAGGGGGGCTGACAAAACTCTCAATATCGGAAACTCTGTTCACGAACGCCCCTTCCTACCCCGCCAATCCTGCACGGGAAGGGGCGTTCCCTTATTTAGGGCCGGAGTCCTGTCACGTACCAATCTGGGTGACACGATCGACGCGCACCATGGGCCCGAACGCCCCTTCCGTCCCTCCAGTCGACAGGGGCGTTCGTCATGCCCGTCGTCACTGATTCCGAGGCGGACCGTTTTCCGCTGCGGGCCGCAGATCCCGGCCCCAGTCGATGTGCGTCTGTCCGATCGCAACGGTCACGTACCAGCAGTCGTATCCCGGCTCGCATCGGGCCTGGATGCGACCGAAACGGGACGTCCCGCGTCCATGGCGGCGTTCGACGATGTCGCCGGCCTTCAGGTCCATTCGCAGACGGTAGGTGCCGGCCACGACAATCTGGCTGCCGGAGCACCGCGAGCTTCCCCGGCCGGACTGGTCCGTGCCGCCAGATCACGCCCGGCACGCGTTCGCCTCAGATCGAGGGGATCGCGCCGCCGTCGACCGGCAGCATCGCGCCGGTAATGAACGAAGCCGCAGGCGAGAGCAAAAACGCTGCCGCCCGGCCGAATTCGTCCGGCTCGCCGTACCGGCGCAGCGGAATCAGCTGGGACTGCTGGGCTCGTACCTCGTCGGGATCGCCGCTCAACGCATCAAACTCTCGAACCCGGTCAGTGGCGATCCGGACAGGCAGCAGTCCGTTCAGCCGAATTCCGGTAGGCCCGACCTCACGAGCGAGCATCTTCACTGCGCCGGCCAAGGCGGGAAACACCGCATTGGACACCGGAAGGTTCGCAATCGGGACCCGCACCGAGGCAGCCAGCACGAAGACGAGCGAAGCTCCCGTCCCATTGAGAGGACCCTCATCGGCATCGGCGACATCAGCCCCGACGAGCCTGACGAAGTCACGAGCCAATCGGACGGCACCCAGAAACACGTCCTCGAACCCCGAACGCCAGACCTCATCCGACGTGCCCAAGCCGGTGCCGGCCGGTGTCCCACCCACGCTGACCAAGGCGCCATCCAAGCGACCGAATCGGTCCATGGCAGCTGCGATCAGCCGGGCAGCCGACCCCGGATCGGCATTGTCCGAAGGGATCCAGGCGACGCGGCCGTCTTGTGCGGAGCCGGCTGACAGCCGTTTCGCAGCAGCCTCCAACGAGGGCCCGTTCCGGGAACTGATCACCACATGAGCACCCTCAGCCACAAGCGCCTGGGCAGCAGCGAAACCCAGCCCGCGGCTCCCACCGGTCACCAGAAAGACCCTGTCGCGCAGGCCCAGATCCATTTCGCCATCATGCCCGCACGCCTTGCCCCACTCTCCGGCGGCTGAGGTAAGCCCGGCGACCTGGGGCGAATACTGGAGAGATGACGACGACATTGATCACTGGAGCGACCAGAGGCCTCGGCCGTGAGACCGCCCGCCGGCTGATCGAGATGGGTCACGACGTCTATCTCGGGGCGCGCACTGAGGCGAGCGGGCAGCGAGTAGCCGACGAACTGGGCGCCCGGCTGCTGGTCTTGGACGTCACCGATGACTCATCAGTCAACATCGCCGCAGCCCTCGTCACCGCTGAGGTCGGGCACATTGACGTGCTGATCAACAACGCCGGTATCGCCGGCGACCAGCGTCCGCCGGCCGAAGCCGAGCTCGCCGATATGGACCGGGTCTTCGCCACCAACGTCTACGGTCCGACCCGGATGCTCAAGGCGTTCACGCCACTGCTTCAGGCCAGCGCGGCGCCGGTCGTCGTCAACGTCAGCAGCGCCGTCGGGTCGCTGACCCGCAACTCAGATCCGGGCGGGAGATGGTCGTTACTCGCGTACCCCATGTCGAAGGCCGCGCTGAACATGCTCACGGTGCAGTACGCAAAAGCCTTCCCGCGATGGCGCGTCAACGCCGTCACTCCCGGCCTGACGGCCACCGAGTTCACCCCGACCACAAACGCCGGCTGGTCGGTCGAGGAAGGCGCCGACGTCATCGTGCGGATGGCCACAATCGGAGCCGACGGCCCGACCGGCACCTTCACCGAGGCAGCCGGCACCGTCCCCTGGTAAAGGGGCCCTGACCTGTAAATAACGGACCAACTTCACGAGCTCGCCGCCCGGTGTGTGATGGTCGGGCTCATCACCTCGGCCGTGCGTACCGCCACTGAAGGAGCCGTCATGTCTGAAGCGAACGCCCACCGCGAGGTGGTTGAGCAGTTCTTCAGCGGCCCACGCGAGCTCGACCGCCTCTCGTTGATGAGCGAGGACGTCGAATGGTGGAACGGTCTGGGGAAGTTTCCGGTGGCTCCCGGTCAGAGCCTGTTTCGCGGCAAGGACGAGATCGGACGCATCCTGCTCGGCCGTGCACCTTCCCCTCCGCAGCCGAACGGGCGTCGGATCGATCGCTACGACCTCGCAACCATCAGCTTCGCGGACGTGCAGACCATCGCCGATGGACCGTTCGTCTTTCGCCAGCACACCTACCGCGCGACGACGATGAAGGGCCGGCCGTACGAGAACGTCTACGGCTTCCTCTTCCGCTTCGACACCGACGGGCGGATCGATCGCATCTGGGAGCATTGGGGAACGCTCAACGCCTACGAGACGCTCTTTCAGGGTCCGCTGGTGGTGCACGACCCTGATCTGTTGCTGCAGACCACCCCGTCGGTGCGCCGGCGACTTGATCTCGATCGGCCGGTGGAGCGCAGCGTCATCGAGGAATGTCTCGATCTCGCCATGCACGCGCCCAATGGCTCAAATCAGCAGGCTTACCGGTTCGTGTGCGTCGACGATGCCGAACGCAAGGTGGCCCTCGCGGACATCTACCGCGATGCGATGGCCGACTTCGTCGGACGGCCGCGGACCGAGGCCGCGGAGGACAACGTCGACCGAAGCGGGCAGGCGCAGCAGCGGATAGCCGAAAGCGTGGCATTTCTTTCAGCGCATCTGCACGAAGTCCCGGTGCTGTGTGTACCGATTGTGGCAGGCCGTTCGGACGGTCTTGGAAGTGGCGCCCATGCCGACCGGACATCGGCCTTCTGGCAGGCAAACCGTTGGGGCTCGGTGATCCCGGCGCTCTGGTCATTCATGCTTGCTCTGCGCTCCCGCGGCCTGGGGTCCGCCTGGACGACCCTTTCGCTGGTGCGGGAACGGGAGGTGGCCGAAGTGCTCGGCATCCCGTTCGAGAAGTGGATGCAGGTCGGTCTCTTTCCGATCGCATATACCGACAGCACTGAGTTTCGCGCGACCCCGCGTGAACCCGCCGCTAACTTTCTGCGGTGGAACGGCTATTCGGTCGGTGGCTGAGCTCGACACCACGAACCTAAGCTCGTCCACCTTCACGGCCGCCGTCGGGCTGCGTCAACGCGTAACGGGCTGTCCTTGTTTCGCTAGCAGGCTGTCGGCAGTGCGATTCACGTGAGAGCCAAGGTGCATGATTGCTCGGTCGATATCGCGGTCGAGCGCGGCGGCGAGGATATCCGCGTGTTCTGCTCCGACGTCGCGGGCGGGATCGTTCCCGAGTGGAATGGACCAGCGGCGGTAGAGCTCGGCGGAGTCCCGCAGCGCGGCGGTGATGCTCTTGAGTCGCTGGTTGGCGCATCCATCGAGTAGAGCGCCGTGAAATTCGGCGTGGGCGTTGACCCAAGCGTCGCTGAGGCGCTGCGGGTCTTCGGGCTCGAGCTGCGGGGTCCTGCTGAGGCGATGATGGGCGGCAATGAGGCGCGATTCCCATTCCACGTCGCCCTCCAGGATGGCGCACCGCAGGGTCAGCGTCTCGAGTTCGCGCCGCGCCTCGGTGAGCTCACGCAGGTCGGCAGCTGACAACGCAGTGACCTGGAAGCCTTGCTGGGCCTGGCCCTTGACGAGTCCCTGCTCTGCGAGCCGAAGCAGAGCTTCACGCAAGACACCCATGCTCGTTCCGTACCGCGCGCACAGCTCGGCGTAACGCAGCCGCTGGCCAGGCTCATGCCGGCCGGCGAGGATGTCCGCCCGCAGCCCGCCGTACACGCGCTCTGCCTTCGTCTCACCATGCGCCACCCCTGGAATCTATGCCCGGAGGATCAGAATTCCGACTGATATTCGGAGAAGACACAAATTTTCGAGAATCTGTTGCTCTCACGGCGGCTGGGGCAGATGCTCTGTTGCTATGCGGATCGCCAACGTCAATGGTCGACTGAAACTGCTCGTCGGAGGAGGTGCTGCCGACGTCGAAGCAGCCAGCCGTGGCAAGTTCAGCTCGGCACCGCAAGCCGCCTACGAGCAGATTCCTGAACTGCTGGCCTGGGCTTCCACCATCCGAGAGCCGGGTGAGGCCTTTGATGCCCGGATGGCAGGACCGCCCGCCCCCGCTCCGCGGCAGGTGTTTGCTATCGGCTTGAACTATCGCGACCACGCGGCGGAGTCCGGGTTCACGGCACCCGACATCCCGGTCGTCTTCACCAAATACGTCAGTTCATTCGCCGGACCCGTAACGGAGGTTCGACTCCCTGCCGGATCCGTGGATTGGGAAGTGGAACTGGTCGCCGTCATAGGTCAGCTGGCGCGCGACGTTCCCGCGGCTCGGGCTTGGGAACACGTCGCGGGACTCACCGTAGGGCAGGACCTTTCCGAGCGAGACCTTCAGCGCACCGGTCCCGCTCCGCAATTTGGGCTGGCGAAATCCTTTCCCGGGTTCTCACCGATGGGGCCGTCGCTGGTGACCCCGGACGAGCTCGACCCACGCAACGACCTCGAATTGGGCTGCGAGATCAATGGCGAGACCATGCAGAAAGGGCGCACCGCGGACATGATCTTCCCCCTCGTCGAACTGGTGTCCTACCTTTCGCGGATCGTCACGCTCTACCCGGGCGACGTCATATTCACCGGCACCCCGCCGGGAGTCGGCATGGGTCGCACCCCACCCCGCTACCTCCAGCCCGGTGACCGGCTGCACAGCTGGATCGAAGGCATTGGAGAGCTCAACCAACACTTTGTCGCGATGCCATGAGCCTGCACCAGTTGGCCTCAGTGACGATCGGCGTTCCCGATGTCCCGCCCGTCGCTGCCTATTACGCCGATTTCGGATTGCAACCACACACCGACGGATCCTTTTCCACCACTGACGGCGGACGGCAACTCTTCCTCCAACAAACGCCGATGCGCCGGCTGGTCCAAATGTCCATCGGTGTCGACGACCAGGACGACATCGCCCGCGCCAGGGCTGCGCTCGCCGCCGCCGGGCATCACCCCCCAACCGAGCCGCAAAGCCTCAGCGTCGTCGAGCCGAGCACGGGCGTGCGCGTCGTACTCGCCGTCATGCCGCGGCTGAACCAAACCATGTCCGTCCCCGAGGTCTACAACGGCCCCGCAAGACCGGCGCGCCAAGCAGACAGAGCACCAGCAGTCATGCGCTCCGAACGGGTGCGTCCCCGCAAGCTCGGCCACGTCGTCGTCACCACGACCAATCTGGCCGCCACGGCAGCCTTTTTCGTCGATGGGCTGGGGTTCAAGGTGAGTGACCTGATTGGCGAAGTAGGTGTATTCCTGCGTTGCTCGACCGACCATCACAACCTGCTGGTATTGCAAGCACCGGCCGTGTATCTGCACCACACCGCATGGCAGGTCGACGACGTCGACGAGATTGGGCGCGGTGCCACCGCACTCCTGGAAGACCACCCCGACCGCCATGTCTGGGGTTTAGGGCGCCACCACGCCGGCTCGAACTTCTTCTGGTATTTGCGCGATCCGGCCGGCAATTACAGCGAGTACTACGCCGACCTCGACTACATCCCCGAGACCGCAGTCTGGACCCCGCAGTCACACGGCGGCCGTTTCGGTCTCTACAACTGGGGCCCACCGCCGCCGGCGTCGTTCCTCGAGCCCGATGACTTGATGGAACTGGCGGCGGCGCAACGATCCGTCAGCGTCTAGAGACGCGACGCCGAGGTGAGCACGGAGCGGCTACCCGCCCGGAGTCCCGTTGTTATCGCCGGGGGCGGTCCGGTCGGCCTGGCTACGGCAGTCGAGCTGGCGCTGCACGGGGTGCGTTCCGTGGTGATCGAACAGCGCGAGGAGGTTTCCTGGTTACGACCGAGAGCGAAAACAACTTCGGCTCGCAGCATGGAACATTTTCGGCGTTGGGGTTTGGCCGACACCCTGCGCAGCCGGGCCCCGCTACCGGTCGAATGGTCCCAGGAGGCCGTCTTCTGCACGAACCTGCTCGGCGCGGAAATCACCAGGATTGACAGGTGTTTTGGTCTTGACCTGGCTGACTCCGATCTCGTCGCCGAATGCGGGCAGCAGGTTCCCCAGCCGCTTGTGGAGCAGGTGCTTCGCGATGCGGTGCTCTGTTCCCCGCACGTTCGGCTGTTCACCGGGCTGGAGGTCGTGGCTGCGAGTGAGCACTCCCAGCAGGTCCACGTCGATGTGGCGAATCAGGCGGGAGAATGTCAGCAGATCCGGGCAGATTACGTCGTCGGCTGCGAAGGCGCCCGCAGTGTGGTCCGCGAGGCCATCGGGGCGAAGTACGAAGGCAGCGCCGACGGCCGTCCCAACTTCAACATCGTCTTTCGCGCACCGACGCTGGCAGCCGAGGTTCCGCATGGCCCGGCCGTCCATTACTGGGTACTCGACCCCAAGCAGCCGGGTCTCGTCGGGCGGCTGGATCTGGACGACACCTGGTGGTGCATCGCCCAGGGCGTCAGCGCCGAGTCCGGGGCCAGCGATCCTGAGCAGATCGTGCGCAATCTCGTCGGCGCTCCAATACCGCTGACCGTGTTAGCGACCGACACCTGGAACGCGCGGATGCTGCTGGCCGATCGCTACGCGGGTCGACGGATGTTCCTCGCTGGTGATTCCGCGCACCAGAATCCACCCTGGGGCGGTCATGGCTTCAACACCGGAATCGGGGATGCCGTGAACCTCGGGTGGAAACTGGCAGCCGTGCTCAACGGCTGGGCACCCACCGCGCTGCTCGACAGTTATGAAGCTGAGCGCCGTCCGGTCGCCGCGCGCACCATCGCCGAGGCCGCCGCCAACATGGCCACTCTGTCTCCGGAACTGGCCAACCACGCAGCCTCACCCGCGGCCGCCGCGGCGGCGATAAAAGCAAGCAAAGACAGCGAATTCCACAGCCTGTCGCTCACGTTGGGCTACGCCTACGAGGACTCCCCGATCATCGCGGACGAATCGCCCTCCGCCTCCGATGCTGCCCAGATCGGCCACCGGCGACTATCAGCCCTCTGCCGCTCCTGGTCACCGGCTCCCCCATCGGTGGCTCGCGCCCGGCGTCTCCCTGTACGACCACCTCGGTACGGAATTCAGCCTGGTCGGCGACCACACACTGGCGTTCGCGGGCCAGCTGATCACCGCAGCCCGATCCGCTGACATCCCGCTCGAACTCGTCGCTCTGCCCGCCGCGGAATCGCAAGAACTTCTTGGCGCCGGACTCGTACTGGTCCGCCCCGACCAGCATGTGGCCTGGCGCGGTGACGGCCCCGCAGATGCGGATGCGATCCTGCGCAAAGCCGTCGGCCATTCGATTCCCGCTCTGCCCCGAGCAAGGCTGAAAGCCACCAACGAAAGGATTCACTGATGCCACCGGACAGCCGGCTACATGTCACCGAATGGGGCACCGGTCCGCGCGTCGTGCTCGTACACGGAGGCTCACCGGGCGGCGGCGCTGAGTCCTTCGCCGCACAGAAACCCCTCGCCGAACGCTGGACTTTGGTGCTGCCCGACCGACCCGGCCACGGGCAGACGGCCCCCCAAGGCCGAGAGGATTTCGAACGGGACGCCGACCTCCTGGCTCCCCTACTCGCCACCGGATCCCACCTTGTCGGGCATTCCTACGGCGCACTCGTGGCGCTGTACATGGCTGCCCAACAACCTCAGGCGATCAGGACGTTGACGCTCATCGAGCCTCCCGCCTACTGGCTTGCTGCTGGAAACCCTGCCGTCGACGAGATGTCGCGAGCAAACCAGGAACTCTTCGAAAACCCACCAGAGAATCCGGCCGATTTCGTCAGATCCTTCTTCGCGCTTGTCGGGATCGACATCCAGATTCCCGAGTCCGCCCCCGCGGAACTGTTTCGAGCAATAGCAGACGGGCTCATCAACATCCGCGGGCCACAGGACGCGAGACTCGACCCCGCCGAGCTCACCATCGGTGGCTACCCGATCCTGGTACTGACCTCAGGGCGCACAGCCGGCTTCGAGGGAATAGCCGCGGCGTTGGTCGCTAAGACCGGCGCCGCCCATGCAGTCGTCTCAGGCACGGACCACTCGGTCCAGACCTCCGGCGAAAAGGTAAACCCCCTTCTGGAACGGCTCTGGTCAGGGCAGGTCGGACTCGCGTCGACGACCGGCCTCGTGACCGACTTGAGTCGCTTGGCGCTGCGCTGACTTGCACAAATGCAGGTCGAGCACCGACGGTTTAGCTCCGGTGAGCTCGCCAGTCTGACGTTGGCCAGCCGCTGTCGATCTCGAAATGTCGACCGCAGCCGGCGTTACGCCCGACTTCGAAATCGCAGTCAGTGCTTGTAACGCAGAGGACTTCAACTGATCGGCGGCGCCTTGTTTACTCCTGGCGGGTTACCTCGTCGTCCCGACAGGATTGTCTTCGCCGCCGGCAGTCACCCTCACCGCAGCCCGCCCGGGATCGGCTGAACGGCCGCAACCGCTGTCGTGATGTTCGCGCTCGCCTCCGGTAAGAAACACACCGGCCTTCACCTCGACAATCAGGTCCTGATGACCGAAAGCCGAGTCACCATCATCGACGCACTACTCGCCACCAGTGTGCTGCTCAAATCCCGGCAAGGGGGCCCGACGCTTGAACACGATGCGGTCGGGTAGACGCCGGACGTGGGCACAAGCAGACCGTCCTCCTCGCCGGAAGCCATTCGCCGACGCTGCAACGATCCGTTTCCGGGTCGTAGGACCTCTGCTCGAGACGGTCAGCGGCGACAGTGAGCTACTCGAAGCGCTGCCACCCCGCAGCAGGTTCACCAGGAGCGAACTGATCCACGAAACCGAGCGGCTCGGCTGGCAGCTGGACGGAGAACTGCAGTCGAACGCCCAGGACGTGCTCATTTTCGTCTTTGAACGGCTCACCTGAGGTGATCGGGTGATGGGGTGATGGGCGGAGCTGGTGAACAACGCGACGACCGCGGCGAAAACGCCGCGCAGCAGCTGGACCGCAACTGGAACGAGTTACTGCAAGAACTACGCGTCTCGCAGACCGGCGTTCAGCTGCTGACAGCCTTCCTGCTGAGCATTCCGTTCCAGCAGCGGTTCGAGACCGTCACGCACTCCCAACGGATGATCTACCTGGTCGTGGTCGGTCTGGCGCTGATCTCGACTGGCCTCCTGCTCGCACCGGTAAGCATTCACCGGCGGGTGTTTCGGCTGCACGAGCGCCGCGAGCTCGTCCATGTGGCGAACGTCCTGGCCCAGGCTGGACTGGCGACTCTCAGCCTCGCACTGGCAGGCGTCGCAACGCTCATCTTCGACATCACCGAAGGCCCCACGGCGGGGATCGTCTCCGACGTCGTCACCCTGGCCATGCTCGCAGCACTCTGGTATCTCATCCCACTATTCCTGCGCCGTCCCGTCCGGACGCGAAACCGACGCCACCAGAAGCAAGCTCGCCACGAATGACCTCGGCTGCACCGGTGAATCCTCTCAGTCAGCCGCGGCCCGGAGCCGTCGCGAGGCGCGAGCAAGCTGCGGCGTGTTCATGGCTTGTATCCGTTTTGGCGTCGATCCGGTCCTGTCAGCTCGGCAGCACTTTGTAACCCACGCCGAAGGTGGCCTCCGAACCTTGCTTCATCGCCCAGATGTTCACCGCCGGCAACGACCACAGATACGCCTGCACGGCACGTTGAAAGACAGCTCATGACTTCCCCGTAATGCCAGTCACTTCGGAACGAAAGCCTCCGGTTCGCCTCCCAGCTGGCCGGGGGCGTTCGCAACTCGACCGTTACGATCTGCGGGTGGCAACGCTTACAGCGACGCTTCGCCAGCCCCCGGCCGAGGCTGCCATTGCCGTGCGGCGGGCCGCAGGTGAGCTCGGCTGGACCTTCGACGAAGCACAAAGCTCCGCCGAAGCCTTGGTCTTCAAACGAGGCGTCAGCGGCTACTCCTGGGGCGCCGAATACCGCGTCCGAATCAGCCCCACCGACAACGCGACGTCGCTGCTTGTCGTCGAGACCACCCAAAAGTTGAGCCTCTTGGACTGGGGGCGCGGGAAGCGCGCAGCACACCGACTGTTCGAGGCTGTCGGCGCCGACGTGTAGCCGCGGTTCAATACCTAATCGGGGCAAGGGGCCTGGGCGCTAGCTGGCCTCGGCGATCTCTTCCCAGTCGGACTTGGCTCGTAACTCTTGGCGCTTCGACTCATCATCTTTGTTGATGACCTCGACGACGTGTTCGTTATCGTCGGGCAATCCGGACAGCAGAATCTCTTCGATCATGGCGGTGCTCCACGAAGGCCTCCAAGGCTCCATGCGTTGAGAAACCGCCGCAGGTCGGTAAAGACTGCGACGTCACCGAGCCTGATTCCCGCACCCGCTGGCGCCGAAACGAGCAATCTGCGCTGCGACGCCGCGTGACTATGTGTTGACTATGTGTTGACTATTCGACACTGACGGTGTGTTGTGCCGGTCGAGGGTTGGAATCAACGACCGAGAGCGGAAAGCGTTCACCGGTAGCGCGGTGAACGGCTGCCGGTCCGTATTTGGGTGAGACCGGCAGTGGGGTGCACCGGCGTTATCGGCCGTCGATATCGTCCAACTAAAGCACGGTTACTCTTGAAGTTTATTTCACCCTTTTCCTGCCGCGTCCACGACGGTAACCGGGTCGTTTCGAGACTCAGATCCGGCTTACGGAGAATGGGCTGAAGGAGCCGCCCGGGCCGGAATTGACAGTCCGTGTCAGGACCTTCCCGGACTTGGTGGTTACGTTGAACGTCCGCGCACCTGGTTGTTCGTTGAGTCGCGTCAGCGCCCCGCCGGTGTCGCAACCGAAGATCGTGATGGTGGGAAATCTTGTGAATTGGGCCGGATCGTGCGGCGCTTCGACGAAGCACTCGCCGCTGGTCCCTTGTATCTGCGGTGCGGTCACCACGACCTGCGCGTTGCTGGCAGGCGCCTGTCCGCTGTTCACCAGCGCGAGGAATTGCACCTGTCCGGGGAGCGGTCTGCCCTTGTAGACCAAGAAGCTCATGGTGTCGCCGGGCCTGATTGCAGAAAGGTGAAAGAACCGGTCTGGGCTGTTCTGCCCGCGGAAGTAGATGCCGTAGTAGGGGGTGTAGGTGGCTGTTCCGTTGTTGCAAGCGAGTATCAGGCCAGCTTTTGCGTTGACTCCCGGGTTGGGTGCGAAGGCGACTCCGTCCAGGCCGGCCCAGACTCTTGCGCTGCTGTTTTCACCGCGTGCACACGTCAGCTTAGGCACGGTGAAGCCGACCTCTATCTGACCAAAGGGGGCGGCGGCCGGGGCAGCCAACGCGTAGCCAGCCTCGGAACCCACCACGGGGTCGACGGGCGCGCAACTGCTCAGGATTAAGGCAGCTGAAAGGCCAGCCGTCACTGCCGCTGCGGACTTGCGGAGGCGGCTCGACGTGCAGCCATGTTTACGGAGCATGTGACGGTTGTTTCACGAACTGGGGTTTCTTACTATCCCAGGCAGTCCCACAGGGGTTCATCTCGGTCGGCGCAGGCCGCAGCTCACGGGCCCAGTCAATGTGAGTCCGTCCGATACCAACCGTCACATAGAAGCAGCCGAAGGAGCACACTCTGCGAGAACAAGTAGGGCGGGTCGGACTCGAACCGACGACCCAGGGATTATGAGTCCCCTGCTCTAACCAGCTGAGCTACCGCCCCATGGGCTGACCACAACGTCTGATCATCGGCCAACCCTCGGTCAGCCTAGCCAGCGTCAGCGAGCGACGAAGTGGGCAGACTGGCCTTGGGCGGCGACGGTTCTTGCCGTTCGGGTACGAAATCACGGCGAGTCGCGTGCCAGACGGCAAGAGCCGGCGAGCCGAACAGACAATCGGCCATCGGATCGGAGCAAGGCAGGGTATGGCACGGGTATTCATCACCGGCTCGGTGGAAGGCCTTGGGCTGATGGCCGGACAGCTGCTCGCCCAAGAAGGCCACAGCGTGACGCTCCACGCCCGAAACCAACGCCGGGCGGCGGATGCCCTAGCCGGCTTACCAAGCGCCGAAGCCGTCATCGTCGGGGATTTATCGAGCATTTCGCAAATGCGCTCGATCGCCAAGCAAGCAAATGAGCTCGGCACCTTCGACGCCGTAATCCACAATGCGGGTGTTGGTTATCGCGAGCCGCGGCGGATCGAGACGGAAGATGGTCTCAGCCACGTGTTTGCCATTAATGTCCTTGCCCCGTATCTCCTGACGGCTCTGATGAATCGGCCTGAACGACTCGTCTATTTGGGCTCCGGAATGCACCGCGGCGGCGACCCGGACCTGGGTGACCTCCAGTGGTCCGGGCGACGCTGGAACGGCTCACAGGCGTACTCCGACAGCAAGCTCTTCGACGTCGTGCTGGCCTTCGCCGTGGCGCGCCACTGGCCCGGCGTACGTGCGAACGCCGTCGATCCTGGATGGGTGGCGACCAAGATGGGCGGCGCCGGCGCACCCGACGACTTGTCTCTCGCGCCGGTCACCCAAGCCTGGCTCGCGGTGAGCGATGATGCGGAAGCGCAAGCCACTGGCGGCTACTTCTACCAACGGCGCCCGCGCCCAGTGAATCCGGTAGCGAACTCTCATGCGCTGCAGGATGGTTTGCTCGACGCGTGCGCACGGCTGACCGGCACTGCGCTCCCCGACTGAAAGGCGACCTCATGCCATACCTGGCTGCCGATGACCGATACGGCCAGATGACCTACCGCCGGGTTGGTCGCAGCGGCATCAAGCTGCCGCTGGTCTCGCTCGGCCTCTGGCACAACTTCGGTACCGATCGGCCGTTGGAGACCCAGCGCGCAATCTTGCGCCGCGCCCTCGACCTGGGCGTCTGTCATTTCGATCTGGCCAACAACTACGGCCCTCCTTACGGCAGCGCCGAATTCAATTTTGGTCAGCTCATGAAGCAGGATTTCCGGCCGTATCGCGATGAGCTTTTCCTTTCCACCAAGGCCGGTTATGACATGTGGCCGGGCCCTTATGGAGAATTCGGCTCGCGGAAATATCTGCTGTCCAGTCTCGACCAATCACTGAAACGAATGAGCGTGGATTACGTCGACGTCTTCTATTCGCATCGGTTCGACCCCGACACCCCGCTGGAAGAAACGATGGGGGCCCTCGACACGGCGGTCCGATCCGGTCGCGCCCTCTACGCCGGGATCTCGTCCTACTCCGCCGAACGCACTGTCAAGGCCGCCGAGATCCTTCGCCAGCTCGGCACCCCGCTCCTCATCCACCAGCCGTCGTATTCGCTGCTCAATCGCTGGGTCGAAGGGGGTCTGCTCGGGGCGCTGGACGACATCGGTGCGGGCTGTATCGCCTTCTCCCCACTCGCCCAAGGCATGCTGACCGACAAATACCTCGACGGCATTCCCGCCGACTCCCGGATGGCGGCGAACACCTCGCTGTCCAAAGACCTGCTGACAGCCGAAAACCTGGCTCACATCCGGGGACTGAACGCCATTGCCCAGCAGCGCGGCCAGTCCCTCGCACAGATGGCGGTCGCCTGGGTGGCTCGCGATCCCCGGATCTCCTCTGTGCTCATCGGGGCTTCGTCAGTGCAACAACTCGAGCAGAACATCGCTTCGCTCGAGCACGCAGAGTTCACTTCGGACGAACTCACAGCGATCGACGCGTTCGCTGTCGAAGGCGGCATCGACCTTTGGCGTGGAGTGGCGACCAGCTGATCCATTCAGGTGATCAAACTGCGCGTCAAAAGCTGTACCGCGGGCAGAACCACTAGGTGGCACTAACAATCGTGATCATCGTGCTGGTCGCGCTCCTCCTGGTTTTCATTGGTTTTGTCGTCTTTCGACGTAAACGTCGGGTTGGAGGCGTCGTAGCGACGCCTCCCAAGGCTCGTCGCGGAGGCTCCGGCACATGACGACCCTCCTGATGCGAGCGACCGGGCTCGTCGGCCTGCCGGTCGTGACCACCACCACCGGTGAGGCCATCGCCGAAGTCCGCGACGTCATTTACGTTCCGGACAAGGGACGCGTCGTCGGGTTCACTCTCAACAAACGCGGCCGACTGGCGGGCCGGGTCAAGAACCCCCTCGCGATGGACAACGTCCACGCCGTCGGCCGTGACGCCGTGATGGTCCGCGATGAGCTGGCTCTCGAAGGCGGCGAGAGCTCGGAGGCCGCAGCCAAGGACTCGAAGGGGCGCAACGTCATCGGCAACGCCGTCCTGACCGACGCCGGCAAGCAGCTCGGGATCGTGCGTGACCTGATCATCGAAATGAGCAAGTCCGAAGTCATCGGATACGAGTTGGATGGCGATCCGGCGCTGCAAAGAGCCGAAGGCGCGCCGTTGCTTCTCCCGCTTCCATCGACGCTGGCGGTGTCCGGCGAAGTGCTGATGGTCCCGGCGGCGGTCGAAGACTTCATCCGCGACGACTTGGCCGGCTTCGGCAGCGCGGTCGAAGATTTCCGCTCGCGGCTTGGAGCCTCCTGATGCATCTATCTGAATTACGCGGCCGCCGCGTCGTCAGCCGCGCCACCGCTGAGACCTTGGGCGAGGTGAGCGATTTGCGCCTGTCGAGCAGCCCGTCGGCCGTCGCCTCGCTTCAGGTCGGTAAGGGACGCAAAGCGGGCTCCGTTGCGTGGGCCCAGATCGTCGGAGTCGGCCCGGACGCCGTCGTCGTCACCGATGACGATGCGGCCTCCGAGCAGCCCGAGACCGACTCGCCCGTCGGCCGCCTCGTGCTCAGTGAGCTGGGCAATGAGGCCGGGGCCGTCACGGACGTGGAGTTCGACGAGACCAGTGGTCTGCTGATCTCGCTGGCCACCGATTCCGCCCTCATCGAGGGCGACCGACTCATGGCGGATGGTCCGTACGCGATCATCGTGGCCGCTCGCGAAGGCACCGAATTTCCAGGGTGACCTGATCGGCGCTCAAGTGACAGGCTCAGCTGCCGCTATAGGATGAGCGTCGCTGATCCCGCGTAGCTCAATTGGCAGAGCATTCGACTGTTAATCGAATTGTTGCAGGTTCGAGTCCCGCCGCGGGAGCTCACACGTCTGGTTCCACAGGTCTCACCCGTGCCAAGTAGGGTCCGATCGCGTTCCATTTGGCGGGCGTACGGTTGGCCGGGGCTGGGTGGGGCATGTTCGCCGTACTTGTCCCGTCCGAGATCCGTTCAGTTCTTGCATTCCGGAGGTTCACCCATGGCTGTCCGCGCTGTTTTCGGAATCGGCTTCGCCACCGGATACGTATTGGGGGCGCGCGCCGGCCGGGAGCGCTACGAGTCGCTGGTACGGGGCTTTCGTGCGCTGAAGGAGCGTCCCGCCGTTCAGGGGGCGGCCGGGATCGTCGCGGCTCAGGCGGGCACTATCGCGACCCGCGCCCGGTCGGTCATCGGAAAGTCCTCCGAAGAGCCGCTGATCTCCTCGGTCACCAGCGCTAACGGCTACGGAGCCGGCGCGTCCCACTGAGCTCCGGCTTCACCGCTGGGCCTCTTACGCTGCATCTTCCAGGGTCAGACATGCCACCCGACGCCGCCGGCGGACCCGAGTCGCTCCAAGCCCTGATCGACCTGCTGGCGAGGCGGCATTCACTGGCCGCATTCTGGGAATTGCGCGGGCCGGCCCAGCCCTTTCGCACGCTCGCCCGCCGGCTGGGAGTCGCCGAAGACCGCCTCTCGCAGCGTCTTCGAGAATTGCGCGAAGCAGGCCTGGTCCAGGTCGATGAAGGCGGCGACTATCGCCTCTCGAGCGAAGGCCGTCGCCTGCTCGATGTGCTCGAACGACTCTCCGGATTCGCCGAAGGGTGGGCCGCGATGACCCCGCGTCAGCGCAACCCGCGAGGCTCGAGCAGCGTCGGGCGCGGTGAAGCCGGCTCCGGCGATTGACAGCCTGCCGTCAGCCACCGCCGGTAAAGATGTGCATGTGGGGCGCAGCGCACGACTGGTCGCAGCCACTGTCCTGATCCTGCTGGCGGCCGCCGCGCCCGCATCTGCCGCCACCGTCAGCTGGTCAGACCAGCTCGCGAACGTTTCTGGCGCTGCTGCGCTGGTGGGCTCCGGACGCGGCGTCACGGTCGCCGTCCTCGACACCTGGGTGGACATCTCCCACCCCGACTTCGGAGGTCGGGTCGAAACGGGCGCCACCTGCGCCCAGGGCGTCTGCACCCCGGGAGCGGACCGGCCTGACGCCTGCGACCCGCACGGCACTCACGTGGCTGGGATCGTCGCCTCCACCCGTACGGCGTCGCACCGCTTGCCAAGGTGCTCCCCATCCGGGTCCTCACCAGCCGCACCGGCTCGTGCGCCGCCGACGCTGCCGACGTAGCCCTCGGGATTCGTTACGCGATCGCCCACCACGCTCAGGTGATCAACGTTTCGCTGGGCAGCACCTTTCCGCTCGAGGATCCTGCCGCGGTGCTCCCGGCAGCCGTCGCCGCAGCCACCCAAGCGGGCGACCTCGTCGTCGTCGCAGCCGGCAACGGCAACGCCCCCGCTGTGCGCACCTACGGTCAGGATGCACTCACCGTCGCAGCTCTGGGCCCCGACGGGCAGATCGCCCCGTACAGCCAGCGCGGGTCGGGCGTCGACATCGCTGCCCCCGGAGGCGACCCCATCGACGGCGTCTGCAATCCAAGCGTGTGCGTCGTCTCGACTTGGCAGGACGGCGGCTACGCCTCCGACGCCGGCACCTCGATGGCCGCACCCTTCGTCAGTGGGACAGCGGCCCTGCTGCTGTCACAAGATCCGGGGCGTAGCAACGTCGACCTCCGCAAGCTCATCCTGTCGACGGCCCGACCCCTGGCGGGCGCCGGAGCAGGCCGACTCGACGTTTTGGCAGCGGTCCGGGCAGGAGCTGCCGGTGCCTCGCCGGGTGCCGTGCTCCCAGCAATCCGAAACGAAAGCCTTCACGGCGAAGGCGCCGGCCAAGACCGTCTTCGGCCCAGTTCAGATCGTCGGGATCGTGCTGGTGGCGGGGGTGGCGTTCACCGTTGTCCGCCCCTTGCCATCCAGACGCAGAAAAGACTCTCGTCATGACCTCACGCGGCCGGAGCAACGTGACGTCATGACGCCAGGACCTACGAACGGCTGATCTAGAGCCGTTCTACTCCAGGTAGTCGCGGAGCTTCTGCGAACGGCTGGGGTGGCGCAGCTTCGACAGCGTCTTGCTCTCGATCTGCCGGATGCGCTCGCGGGTGACGCCGAACTCGCGGCCGACCTCTTCGAGCGTGCGCGGGTGGCCGTCGGTCAGGCCGAAGCGCAGCTGGATGACCTTCTTCTCGCGGTCGGACAGCGTGTGCAGGACGGAGTCGAGCTGCTCCTGCAGCAGGATGAAGGACGCCGCGTCGACCGGGACGACCGCGTCGGAGTCCTCGATGAAGTCGCCGAGGTGGCAGTCCTCCTCCTCACCGATCGGGGTCTCGAGGCTGACCGGCTCCTGCGACACCTTGAGGATCTCGCGGACCTTGTCGGGGGTGAGGTCCATCTCCTTGGCGATCTCCTCGGGCGTCGGCTCGCGGCCGAGGTCCTGCAGCAGCTGGCGCTGGATGCGGATCAGCTTGTTGATCGTCTCGACCATGTGCACCGGGATGCGGATGGTGCGGGCCTGGTCGGCGATGGCCCGGGTGATGGCCTGCCGGATCCACCAGGTCGCGTAGGTGGAGAACTTGTAGCCCTTGGTGTAGTCGAACTTCTCGACCGCGCGGATCAGGCCGAGGTTGCCCTCCTGGATCAGGTCGAGGAAGAGCATGCCGCGCCCGACGTAGCGCTTGGCGATGGAGACGACGAGCCGCAGGTTGGCCTCGACGAGCTTCTCCTTGGCGATCTGGCCGTCGCGGTCGATGAACTCGAGGTCGCGGCGCAGCTTGTCGGGGAGCTTCTTGCTGGTGCGAGCTTCTCGGAGGCGAACAGCCCGGCCTCGACGCGCTTGGCGAGGTCGACCTCCTCCTCGGCGGTGAGCAGCGGGACCTTGCCGATCTCCTTGAGGTACATGCGGACCGGGTCGTTGGTCG
>CAVTTQ010000003.1:0-684591 GCA_963737695.1 uncultured Actinomycetota bacterium | reverse complement strand
ACGTCCAGCCGTCGACCACGTCCTGGTATCGCAGCACATACAGCGCGATGATCAGCGCCACCCCGCCCGTGATCACCTTTGGATACTCTGGGGACGATCGCGAACCTGGGTCTCAGGTCGGCGGCGATGAACCCGTTCAGGTTGTTACCGAGCCCGATCGCACCGAATCCGGTCAGGATCGAAGTGGCCTGGGTCAGGCTTCCGTTCAGCAGGTTCGCCGTGATCGGCGAACCGATGAAGATCGCCGAGAACAGCGCGCTGCCGATGGAGCTCACGCCGCCGACGACCACGGTCAGCAGGATGGCCAGCCCGGCAAAGAACTGGAAGGTGTCCGGAGTAGCCGTCTGCAGCGCCGCGCCGTACACCCCACCGCCGAACCCGGCCATCCCGGCCGAGAGCGTGAAGATGGCGAGCGTGGTGGCCCGCGGGTTCATACCGAGGGTTTCGCAGGCAGCCGGGCTCTCCTTCAGCGCCAGTAATCGCTGACCGAACTGGCTGCGCCGGATCCACACCACGATCAGCGCCATCAGGCCGAAAATGACGGCGCCGAAGATGAAGTAGGACTTCGGCGTATCGACGTTGAAGCTCCCTATCCCGAACCGGGTGAATGACAGCGAGCCCGATTCGAAGAGGTCGAACTTCTTGTGTCCGAAGCTGTTGAACGCCGGTAACTGGAAGATCCAGCGGTCCATCGTCACGCCGAACGCTGCGGTCAGCAGCGCCAGATAGATACCCGACAGTCGCAGTGCCGGCAGCGAGATGATCGCCCCGATCACGGCGCACACTCCGGCCGCCAGTAGCAGCGACCCCGGGGCCCCGTTGGCCCCGGAATGGGCAACAACCACCGCCCCGATGCCGGCGAACGTGATCTGACAAAGGGATATTCGCCCGGCGTAGCCAACGAGCGGAATCAGGGACAGCGCGATGATGCCTATGCCCCACATCTGGTTCGCGGAGAAGAGGTCGCCCGGCGCCATCACCCGGGATGCCGCCACGGCGCCCACCACCACGATCCCCGTGAAAATAAGCGAGCCTCCCCAGGTGGGGGTCGGACTTATCTCCCGGGTCCGGGGTCTGGAGCTTCCTCTCAGCTTGGTCTGTGGCAAAACCAGGACCGCGATCAACAAGATGGCCACCGGCGTGACGTCACGGATACCACTCACGTACTGGGCACCGGTCTTGATGTCCGGCAGGTAGCCGACCACCAAGTCGTTGGCCAGTCCGACGATGAGGGCACCGACGAAGGTCATCGGCAGGCTGCGCAGCCGACCGATCATCGACGCGGCATACGCGTTGATGATGAGCAGTGTCAGCGGAAGTGCGGACAGGTTCAGCTTGGGCGCCACCAGGATGCCCGCCAGTGAGGCGAGCTGGGTGCTGATGATCCACGCCGTCTGGGACGAACGGTTGGGCCGGGCGCCGGTCAGGACGGTGAGCGATCGGTCGTCGACGGTGGCCCGCATCGAGACACCGAGACGGGTGTTGTAGAGCAGGATCCGCAGTCCCAGAGCGACAAGCCCGGCCAGGATCAGAACCGTGACGTCGTTATAGGGGATGTCGATGGTCCCGATGCTGAACTTGTCGCCGAAGAGCTCATGGGTGGTCCGGAAGTCGTTCGGGTTCCAGATGGTCTGGATGATGCCGACGGTCGCGACCAGGACCGCGATGGTCGCAACGAGTTTGGTGACCTCGGACGTGCCTTCGAGTCGTCGCATGATGAAGCGTTCGAGTATCAGTGCCAGGCCCGGCGCCAGGATTCCGAGCGTCACCAGGATCGCGAGCGGCGCCGGCCAGTTCCAGTCGAACCGCATCTGCCAGTAGGCAAAGGCGGCGAAGGCACCGGTCGCGCCCTGAGCAAAGTTGAAGATGCCGGTGGTGACGTACGTCAACGTCAGACCGCTGGCAGTGATCGCGTAAATACCAGCGGTGGTCAGGCCGCTGATCGTGTAGACGAGGAACGTATGCATCCGCGAGGGGCCTCTTTCAATCGGCCGAGGCTTGCTGTGGTGTTGGCACTTCAGTGATCAGGACTGGACCGAGCCACCGCTGACTCCCGGTCAGCCCGGTCGGCAAGGTGGCGCAGATCACTCCCGCCAGTGGCGTTATGAAACCTGTTCCGGTGACGTGCTGCAACTGGATCGGACATTTCACAGGGACCTTTGAACGAATATTCACTAGATGGCAGACGATGCCATCTGGCCGATCCCGACCCTGCGCCTGACAGTTCGTCAGAAACTCCTGACTTGCCGTCAGATATACACCGATGGACACCTCAGGTTCAGGGGCCGTTCAAGCGGCCAATTACTGTCTCCACTCCCACCTCCACTTTCACCATCAGTCCCGCCGTCAACGAAGGACCTTGCTATGACGACAGAGCCGGTCGACGCCCCAGCTCACGTGCCCAACGCCGTCCGCGCTGCTCAGGACGCTGCCCAAGGTGCCAGCGTGACGAACGCGAACCCCAAGACCTCGTCGCGGGATCCGCTGAAATTACATGCAGACCTCACGCGATGGCTCACCCGGGTCCTGCCCGATGGCGCCGAGCCGGCGTTGAGCGAGCTGGGCAAGCCGACCGGCAGCGGAATGTCGAGCGAGACCCTGCTCTTTGAGGCCAGCTGGAAAGAGGAGGGCGAGTCGGTCGACGCCAAACTGGTCGCTCGGGTCGCGCCGGATCCGGAGGCGGCCCCCGTCTTTGAGGCCTACCACCTCGACCGGCAGTTCCGGACCATCCAGGAGGTCGCTGCGACGACGGACGTCCCGGTGCCTAACCTGCGCTGGCTGGAGACAGATCGCACCGCTCTCGGCGAGCAGTTCTTCGTGATGGACCGGGTCGAAGGCGTCGTCCCCAGCGACATCCCGCCGTATGCGATCGCCGGCTGGGTCGCCGAAGGCACGCCTGAGCAACGCCAGACGATGCAGGACAGCTCGGTGGAGGTGCTGGCCAAGCTGCACGCCATCCCCGACGCCGGCGAGCGCTTCGCCTTCCTGCAGCCGCACCGGGTCGAGGCCAGCAGCCTTCGCCAGCACGTTGCCGACACCCGCCGCTACTACGACTGGACGGCCTCGGACGGCATGCGCTCTCCCTTGCTCGAGCGCTCCTTCACCTGGCTCGAGGACAACTGGCCCAAGCACGAGGGACCAACGGTGCTCTCCTGGGGCGATTCGCGCGTCGGCAACATGATGTACCGCGATTTCGAGCCGGTCGCCGTCCTGGACTGGGAGATGGCCGCCGTGGCTCCGCCCGAGGTCGATCTCGCCTGGATGGTGTGGATGCATTTCTTCTTCGAGGAGATGCTCGGCAAGCACGGCATGAGCGGTCTGCCGGAGATGCTGCGGCCGAGCGACGCGGCAGCCACCTACCAGAAGCTGGCTGGATACGAGCCGCGTGACCTGCCCTTCTACCTCACCTACAACGCGATCAGATACGCGATCGTGATGTTTCGGATCGGCCGCCGCCAGCTCCTGTTCGGGGAGATGGAGATGCCGGACGAGCTCGACGACATGGTGGGCGTGCGAACGGAACTCGAGGAGCTGCTGGCCGGCAGCTCGCGGCTGCTCCAACTGTGACCGACCCAGCTAAGCAAGCGCTTGGTCGATCGTTCTAAGGTGGCGAGCATGGATCGGGCCCGCGGACTGGTGGCAAGAAATTGAGCAAGCAGCTCAAGCTGGGCCTCTCGCTGGGTTACTGGGGGGCGGGCCGTCCTGACCACCATCGGGAGGCCGTCGCGGAGGCCGAACGGCTCGGCTTCGACTCGGTCTGGACCGCTGAATCATGGGGTTCGGACGCGCTGACACCGCTCGCGTGGTGGGGCGCTAACACCAGCACCCTGCGGCTCGGCACCGCGCTGATGCAGCTATCGGGACGTACACCTACAGCTGCGGCCATGGCCGCCATCACGATGGATCTGCTTTCCGACGGCCGGTTCGTCATGGGCCTCGGGGTCTCCGGTCCGCAGGTCGTCGAGGGCTGGTACGGCCAGCCCTTCCCCAAGCCGCTGGCCCGCACCCGCGAATACGTGCAGATCGTGCGAGACGTGCTCGCCCGCGAAGCGCCCGTCACCAGCCCCGGCCCGCATTACCCGCTGCCCTATCCAGGCGGCACCGGCCTGGGTAAGCCGCTCAAGCCCATCACTCATCCGCTGCGCGCTGACCTGCCGATCATCCTCGGAGCCGAAGGGCCCAAGAACGTGGCGTTGGCGGCGGAGATCGCTGACGGCTGGCTTCCTATCTTTTACGCGCCCGCGCACCAGGAGATGTACCGGGAATCGCTGGCCGAGGGCTTTGCCCGCCCAGGCGCCCGCCGGGGCTTTGACGACTTCGAGGTCTTGGCCGGAGCACCGGTCATCATCACCGATGACGTCGAAGCCGCCGCCGACATGATCCGGCCCACCATCGCGCTCTACATCGGCGGCATGGGCGCCAAGGACGTCAACTTCCACGCCCGGGTCTACGAGCGGATGGGCTATGAGGCCGAGGTCGCCAAGATCCAGGACCTCTACCTCGCGGGCCACAAGAACGAGGCCATCGCCGCCGTACCGACCCGGCTGATCGAAGAGACCGCGCTGATCGGGCCCAAGGCCAAGCTGCGTGATGATCTGATGGCCTGGCAGGACTCCTTCGTCACCAGCCTGCTGCTCCCGCCCGACATCGCCACCATGCGCGCCATGGCCGATCTGCTCAGCTGACCTCACCTTTCTCAAGGAGGACGCAATGGCTCAGTTCATCGATTACACCGGCAAGCAGGTGCTTGTCACGGGCGGATCCTCAGGCGTCGGCGCAGCGCTGGTGCCGCTGCTCGCGAGCCTCGGCGCGACCGTCACGGTGGTGGACCGCAACGAGCCCCCTGCCTCCCTCGAGGGCGTCTCCGGATTCATCAAGGCCGACCTGTCCGATCCCGCCTCCGTGGACGCGGCGATCGAAGCGGCGCCGGCCCGCCTCGACGTCCTGTTCAACAACGCCGGGGTCGCGGACACCTTCCCGCCGCGGGTCGTCATCGCGGTGAACTACCTGGCGCTGCGACGACTCTCCGAGCGGCTGCTCGAGCGCATCCCGGTGGGCGGCGCGATCGTGAACACCGCCTCGATGGCCGGTCAGAACTGGCCCGCGCACGTGAACGAGATCAATGAGCTGATCGCGATCGGCGATTGGGAGAAGTCGCTGGAGTGGGTCGACTCCCACGCCGACTTCATCGGCGCCACCTATCCGTTCTCCAAGGAGATCAACCAGATCTGGACCATGCGCTCGTCGCACGCGACGATCGCCAAGGGCGTGCGGACCAGCAGCGTCTGCCCCGGGATCATCGACACCCCCCTGCTCACTGACTTCCGGGCCACGATGGGCGAAAAGATCATCGACTGGACGGTCGGTGAATCCACCGGCGCGCTGTGCACCCCGATCGAGGTCGCCAACGTGATCGCGTTCCTCGGAAGCAGCGCCGCGTCGCTCATCAACGGCGCCAACGTCTACGCCGACTTCGGCTTCACGTCGGCGATGCAAACAGGTCAGGTCAACTTCGCGGGATTGGCATAGTCACGGTGGTTCGGCTCGTCGAAACCAAGATCGAATTTCCCTACAAGCGCAGTCTCGGACCGGTGATCGGCCCGTTCAGCGCTGCGCTGGCCGAGCACCGCATCACCGCGGTGCGTACGCCCGGCGGACGGGTCCTGTGCCCGCCGCTCGAGTACGACCCCGACAGCGGTGAGACCAACGACCCGACCCTGATCGACGTCGGGTCCGGGCGGCACGGTGTCGTCCTACACCTGGGTGTCGGATCCGCTTCCCCAGCACCCGCTGGACCGGCCGTTCGCGTTCGCGCTGATCAAGATCGACGGCGCCGACACCGAGATGTTCCACGCGGTCGACGCCGGCAGCGAAGCCGCCATCACCCGTGGCACCCGGGTGCTGCCGCAGTGGCGTGAGGAGGTCCGCGGTCGGATCGACGACCTCGCCTACTTCGTGCCGGAGGCTGCCGCCCCGCCGGACTCCTACGGCCCCATCCCGAAGCAGGACGGCGAACCCATCAAGACCATGGAGCACTGGGTCTCGCTGACCTACAACGAGGCCGTCGCTCCCGCCGCCGAGCGTTACGCCGAAGCCCTGCTGCAGGGCAAGATCATCGGCCAGAAATGCCCGACATGCGGCCGTACCTATATCCCCCCGCGCGACGGCTGCACCGTCGACGGGATCCCGGTCGATCCCAGCAACGATGTCGAGCTCCCCGACTTCGGCGTCATCACCAACTACACGGTGGTGCTCCCGGTCCAGTACCCGGGCCAGTTGGAGACCGAGCCGTTCGCCCGCGTTTCTGTGCTCCTGGACGGGGGCGAGGCGTTGCTCAATCTGCAGTCGGTCATCGGCATCCGGGCCGAGGATGTCCACCCGGGCATCCGGGTCCGGGCGGTCTGGGTGCCCGAAGGCGAGCGCAACGTCGCCGAGCTCGGCACCCGCAGCTGGGGCTCGGTCGACGGATGCATTGACGGCTGGGAGCCGACCGGCGAACCCGATGCCACTGATGTCGACCTCGGACGGGTGAGCTGACATGGCTGTCACCAACAGAATCGCGATCGTCGGCTACGCGCAGACCGCGAGCCAACGCCAAGCGGAGCAGGCAGAGGTCCGCCTGGTCCAGGAGGTCGTCATGGCCGCCCTGGTCAACGCCGGGCTCAAGCGCCAGGACGTCGGCTTCACCGTCTCGGGAAGCTGCGACTACCTGTCGGGCGGCACCTTCACCTTCGTCGCGAACCTTGACGCTGTCGGCGCCTGGCCGCCGATCCACGAGTCCCACGTCGAGATGGACGGCGCCTGGGCTTTCTACGAGGCCTGGGTACGCCTGCAGCACGGCGATATCGACACGGCGCTGGTCTTCGGGTCGGGCAAGTCCTCCACCGGCGACCTCAACCAGGTACTGCCGCTGCAGATGGATCCGTACTACCTGGCCACCCTCGGCGCCGACCCGGTGTCATTGGCAGCCTTGCAGGCCCGCGCCGTCCTCGATGCGGGTGACGCCACCGAGCGCGACTTCGCCGAGACGGTGGCCCGCAGCCGTAATTCGGCGCAGAGCAACCCCTACGCCCAGGTGAAGGGCTCGCCGGATGCCGACAGCCTGCTGAAGGCGGAATACGTACGCAATCCCTTGCGTAGCAGCGATTTGCCGCCGATTTCCGACGGGGCAGTCGCCGTGGTGCTCGCCACGGAGGCGAAGGCGCTCGAGCTCGCTGCCGCCGGTGGGTTCGAACCGGTCTGGATCACGGGCATCGACCATCGCATCGAGGCGCACTACCCGGGCCTTCGCGACCTGACGAAGTCGCCTTCGACCGCCAAGGCGGCGGAGGTGGCCGGGCTCGCGGACGGTCCGATCGAGATCGCCGAACTCTCGGCCTCGTTCTCCCCTCAGGAGGGCATCCTCGCCCGCGCGTTGGGCCTGACCGAGAGCACCGAGATCAACCCTTCGGGAGGTGCCTTGGCGGCGAACCCGATCATGGCGACCGGTCTGGTACGGATCGCCGAGGCCGCCAAGCAGATCCGCGAAAACGGTCGGCAGCGCGTACTCGCTCATGCCACCAGCGGACCGCTGCTGCAGCAGAATCTGGTCGCCATTCTTGAAGAGGAGCGCCCAGTGAGCGCCGAACCGACCGCCATCGTCGGCGTGGGTCAGACCAAGCACAAGACCCGCCGCGAAGACGTCTCACAAGCCGGCCTGCTGCGGGAGGCGGCCGAGCGCGCCCTCGACGACGCGAACATGACGTGGAACGACATCGACACCGTCGTCATCGGAAAGGCGCCCGACGCCTTCGAAGGCGTCATGATGCCCGAGCTCTATCTGGCAGACGCCCTTGGTGCCGCCGGCAAGCCGATGATGCGCGTGCACACCGCGGGCTCCGTCGGTGGCTCGACCGGCATCGTCGCCTCGCACCTGGTGAGCAACCGCATTCACAAGCGGGTGCTGGCGGTCGCGTACGAAAAGCAGTCCGAGGGCAATGCCCAGTGGGGCCTCGGCGGTGGCAAGAGCGGCAGCATGGGCGCCGGAGGCATCTTCGCGCCCTGGATCAGGGCCTACATCGAGCGCAGCGGCGCACCCGAGCACATCGGTTGGAAGGTCGCCGTCAAAGACCGGCTGAATGCGCTGAAGAACCCCTACGCCCACTTGCAGTTGAAGGACATCTCGATCGACAAGGTCCGCGAGTCGCCGATGCTCTGGGACCCGCTGCATTTCCTGGAGTCCTGCCCGTCCTCCGACGGAGCGATGGCAGTCGTCTTCACCGACGAGCAAGGCGGCAACGCGGCCAAGCAGGCCGGCCGTACCCCAGCCTGGATCCTGTCAACGGCGATGCGAAGTGAGCCGACCCAGTTCCCGCGGCGCGACCCGGTGCGTCCCCAGGCCGGCGTGCAGTGTGCGGCTGACGTCTACGCAGGCGCTGGCATCAGCAACCCACGCGAGCAGATCGACGTCGCCGAGCTCTACGTCCCCTTCAGTTGGTATGAGCCGATGTGGCTCGAGGGGCACGACATCGCCCCCATCGGCGAAGGCTGGAAGATGACCGATTCGGGTGCCACCGAGATCGGCGGCTCGTTCCCGGTCAACCCCTCCGGCGGCGTGCTGTCGTCCAACCCGATCGGCGCCTCCGGGCTGATCCGGTTCGCCGAAGCTGCGCTGCAGGTCCGTGGGATGGCCGGCGAACACCAGGTCGACGACGCTCACGTCGCGCTGGCGCAGGCCTACGGCGGCGGGGCGCAGTACTTCGCCATGTGGGTCGTCGCCGACGCGCTGGATGCCATCAGCCGCCAGTAGCTCACCACTACCCCCGGCGCCACGAGCTGGTGGCGCTATAGGGCCATGAGGCTATGGCGCCAGGGGGTTTGCGGGGTGGGCTTTGAGGGTGGGTCAGGCCTCGGGGGCCAGGTCGGGAATCGGCATCGCCAAGTTGGCGGCTTCGATCCCGCCGTCGACGTCCAGCACCTTGCCGGTGACGTAGGCGGCGGCGTCCGACGCCAGGTAGAGGGCCGCAGCAGCGATCTCTTCGGGAACGCCGATACGTCCGAGTGGCGTCTTGGATTCCAGCTCTGACTTCAGCTCCGGGCTGCCGCTCACGATCTCAAGGGCCGACGTGGCGATGGAGCCCGGGGAGATGGCGTTGACGCGGATGAGCGGGGCGAGATCGGCGGCCAGCAAGTGGGTCATGTGGATGAGCGCTGCCTTGGCGGTGCCGTAGGCGACGTAGCCACGCTCGCGTACCCGGCCCATGGTCGAGGTGATGTTGATGACCGAGGCACCAGGCGACTTCAGCAGCAGCGGGGTGGCCGCCTGGGTCAGCGCGAACGCCGTCACCACGTTGAAGCTGAAGGCGTCCTTCATGAAGCGCGGGGTGGTCTGCATGAACGGCGTCGGCATGGTGCCCCCGACGTTGTTGACGACGATGTCGACGCGGCCGAACTCCTTCTCGGCAGCGGCAACGAGAGCCGCCGGCGACTCCGGATCCGCGGCATCAAGTGCGAGCGCGACGGCGCGGCGGCCCGTTGCGGCTACGGCGGCCGAGACCTCGTCGAGCTGAGACTGGGTGC
Source organism: uncultured Actinomycetota bacterium (assembly GCA_963737695.1). Lineage (GTDB taxonomy): Bacteria > Actinomycetota > Actinomycetes > Frankiales > Frankiaceae > DATAZK01. Next base: position 675,033 of record CAVTTQ010000003.1, on the reverse strand, counting down.
GGGCCGAGATCACCACGTCAGCACCGGCCTCGGCAAATCCGAGGGCTATCGCGGCACCGAGTCCGCGGCCGGCACCGGTGACGATGGCGACGCGATCGGTCAAGGAAAAGGCGTCAAGGATCATGCCGTCATCCTGCCCGGCGGCTCGGCGGCGATTGGCAGCGGGCCGTCAGCTGATGCTGCCCCGGCAGGTCAGGCGCTGGTGCCACCGGCAGCGGGCGGTGCAGCCAGCTGGGCCGCCGCGTCGTCAAGGCCGTCGAACTGATGGCCCATCCGCTCGCGCTTGGTCTTCAGATAGCGCAGGTTTTCGGCGGTGACCGTAGGCGCCAGCTGAACACGCTCGCTGATCGTGAGGCCGAAGCCCTCGAGTCCGGTGTATTTGGCCGGGTTGTTGGTCATCAGCCGCATGGGGCCCACCCCGAGATCGGCGAGGATCTGTGCCCCGATCCCGTACTCGCGGTCATCGACCGGCAGCCCGAGCGCGAGGTTCGCATCGACGGTGTCGGCGCCCTGGTCCTGCAGCCCGTAGGCCCGCAGCTTGTGGGCGATCCCGATCCCGCGACCCTCCTGGCCGCGCAGGTAGACGCAGACCCCGCGACCGGCCCGCGCGATGGCATCCATGGCCTGCGCAAGCTGAGTGCCGCAATCACACCGGCGTGACCCGAAGACGTCACCGGTGAGGCATTCGCTGTGGACGCGGACCAGCACCGGCTCCGCACCGGTCGGATCGCCCGCCACGAAAGCAAGGTGCTGCTCGCCGTCCAGGATCGACTCGTAGGCAACCGCCTCGAAGGATCCCCACTCGGTCGGGATGGTGGCGGAACTGACGCGCTTGACCAGCCGCTCGGTGCGGTGGCGATAGCGCACGATGTCGTCGATCGAGATCAGCAGCAGGCCGTGCTGGGCGCAGAAATCGATGAGGTCGGGCACCCGGGCCATCGTGCCGTCAGGCTTGACGACCTCGCAGAGCACGCCGGCGGGGCGAAGGCCCGCAAGGCGAGCCAGATCGACGGCTGCCTCGGTGTGACCGGAGCGCTTGAGGACGCCTCCGCGACGGGCTCTCAGCGGAAACACGTGACCCGGACGGCGCAGATCGTTGGGGACTGAGGCCGGGTCGATCAGGGTCTTGACGGTCAGCGCACGGTCAGCGGCGGAAATGCCGGTCGTAGTGCCGTGACGAGCGTCGACCGAGACGGTGAAAGAGGTGCCCTGCGCGTCGGAATTGTCATCCGGCGGGACCATGAGCGGGAGCGACAGATCGTCGAGCCGTTCACCCTCGAGGGCCACGCAGACCAGTCCGCCGCAGCGGACGATGAAGGCCATCTGCTCCGCCGTGACGAGCTCGGCGGCCATGATGACGTCGCCTTCGTTTTCCCGGTCGGCGTCATCGACCACCACAACGAGCTCGCCGCGTGCGATCGCAGCCAAAGCGTCTTCAATCGGGGCAAACGGTGAGCTCGTCGGCCGCGACTGCGTCGGCGTGGCCTGCGTACTCATTCGGATTCGCCTCGAGCCGCAAAAACTAGAACACGTTTCACACCCAGAGCGTAACGCTCTTGCGCTGCCACGGCCAGCCCGGGTCGCAATTCCGCCCCTAGACTGTGCGGCGGCTCGACCCTCACGGATCGGCAAACTCGCGAATTCACCCTGCTGAAGATACGGCGCAAGTCGGTTCGTATTGGCACGGGCTCGAAAGGATGACCTCGCACGATGAGCACTCCGGATGCCGGCAAGCATGTGGTCATCGTGGGCGGAGGCCTGGCGGGCTGGCGCGCCGCCGAGGAGCTTCGAGCCGCCGGCTTCGAGGGGCAACTCACACTCCTGTCCGACGAGCAGCACCCGCCGTATGACCGCCCGCCGCTGTCCAAGCGGCTGCTCCAGGCGGACGTCGAGGCGGCGCCGATCATTTTCGCTCGTGAGGGCAGTGACGAATCCTCGCTCCGGCTCGATCTGCGGCGGGGAGTGCGCGCGACCGGGCTGAAGCCGGGAGTCGTCCTGACGACCGAGACCGGCCCGGACGGCAGCGCCATCACCGGTGAGGTCGGCTACGACGCCCTGGTCGTGGCGACGGGCGTGCGGGCCCGCGAGCTGCCGGCGCTGGTCGGCCATCCCCGGGTCCACCTGCTACGCACCTTCGACGACGTCCTGGCGCTGCGTTCTTCCCTGGACGGCGCGCGCAGCCTGCTCGTGGTCGGAGCCGGTTTCATCGGCGCCGAAGTCGCCACGGCGGCCCACGACCGGGGTATCGCCGTCACCGTCATCGAGGCGCTCGACGTCCCCTATCAGCGCTCCCTCGGTGAGCAACTCGGGACGATCGTCGGGCGCATGGCCGGCCGCTATGGCGTGCAACTGCGTACCGGCACGGGGGTCGAGGAGCTGATCGACAGTCCCGAGTCAGTCCACGTGAGGCTGTCGGACGGTACGACGCTCGAGGCGGACATCGCCGTGGTCGGCGTCGGGACGGTCGTCAACGTCGAGTGGCTGCACGCTGCCCACGCGGTGGGCGCCGGATCAGCCGGACCCTGGGAAGCCGGCGTCACGTGCGACGGAGCCGGCCGCGCGGTGGGGCTCGCGCCCGGGTTCGACCACGTCTACGCGCTCGGCGATGTCGCCGCTTGGCACGACGCACCGCAGGATCGCCACCTTCGCTTCGAGCATTGGACCACCGCCGTCGACCAGGCACCGGTGCTGGCCCGCGCCCTGGTCCGCGATCTGGCTGGGGAACCGGTCGAGCCGACGGAGCCTCTGCTGCCCTACTTCTGGTCAGACCAGTTCGGCCGCAAGGTGCAACTGCTGGGCCGGCCCGGCTTGGCAGATTCCGTTGAACTGCTCCATGGCGAGGAACCGGCGGAGGCCGACGCGCCCGCGCCCCGCAAGCTGCTGGTCGGCTACTTCGCGGCCGATCGGCTGGTAGCAATCGCCGGGATCAGCGCGCCCGCCCTGCTCGGCAAGTACCGCCCGCTGCTGAACGACGGCGCGTCCCGCTCTGAGGTGCTCGCTCACGCGGCCACGCTCAACGGCTGATTTCAACCGGCTGGCTCAGCCGGCGATCTCGCGCCCGTAGACCTCGCTGAGGAAGCGCTCGATCGCCTGCGCGGTGGCACGCGCGCGAACCGACCCGAAGATGTCGAACGCATGCTGAGCCAGCGGGAGCTCGGCGTAGGCCACCGTCTCCTTGGAGGTCTCGCGCAGCCGCTCGACGAAGGCGCGCGCCTGCTCCACCGGCACCAGCGAGTCGTTGGTGCCGTGCAGGACGAACATCGGCGGCGCGCCTGGATGCACCTGATACATCGGGGACGCCGCCCGGTAGGGAGTCGGGTCATCGGCGAACTTCGACTTGACCACCAGCCACTCGAGCAGTCGCGGCAGCCCGGCGTGGCCTTCACGTTCGACATCCACCCAGTCGTAGACGCCGTAGAGCGGAACCGCGGCTTTCACTGACGTGTCGACGTCTTCGAATCCAGGCTGATAGATGGGGTCATTGGCGGTGAGCGCCGCCAGCGACGACAGGTGACCACCGGCCGATCCTCCGGTGATGGCGATGAAATCGGGGTCGCCTCCGTGCTCGGCGATATTGGCGCGGATCCAGGCGATGGCCTTCTTCACGTCAACCAGGAATTCCGGCCAGGTCGCCCGGGGTGAGAGCCGGTAGCTCATCGCCACGCATACCCACCCTCGCTCGGCGAGGTGACTCATCAGCGGATACGCCTGCGCCTCCTTGTTGCCGGTGACCCACGCCCCGCCCGGCACCTGCAGGAGAACGGGTGCTCCAGCCGCCGGCGGCAGGTCGTCGCGCCGCCAGACGTCGAGCAGGTTGTGGCGACCATGCGGTCCGTATGCGATGTCCTTGCCGTGGGCGAAGGTCCGGCGGATCAGTAGCGAGCGGACCACTCCGGGGCTCTTGCGGAAGGCCGAGTCTTGCGGCGGCCAGGCCGGCCGACGCAGGCGTTGGCGGTAGTCCGGTCCGAGCCCGTCGACGAGCGCCTGCTCCAACTGTCCGTCGACTCGATCCGCTGCCCGCCGCACCGCGACGAGGCCCACCACACTGGCGGCGGTCATCGCGAGCCCCACCCTGCCGCCAAGGCTGCGCCGGTCACCGGGACGACGCGCGAGGGCCGCAGCGAGGGCCACCTGGAAGGCAGCCGCCTGGACCGGCAGCTCCGACACCGGCCAACTCGTAAAAAAGACCAGCGGCGATGCCGGGCCGCGACGTGACAGCGGGCGAAAGACGTCGAGGGTCGTCAACGCCTCGACGGCTCCGGTGCGCAGCAGCCAACCGCCTGGGGACGGGCTCATCGGCTCATTGGCCCAGGGCTCCCGCTGCCGGGACCGCGGAGCAGGCCGGCGCGCTTGCTGAGTGCGTATGAACGCCGCGCCTGTGCCAGCGGATTGCGATCGAGCCCGTTCGTGAGATGGCAGAACGAGAGTCCCGTCTGCGGGTCGGCCCAGGCAACCTGACCGCCCGCGCCGGAATGACCGAACGTTTGCGGGGAGGTGCTGGGACCGAAGTCGTGACGCCGCTCGCCCGCGCCGTCGTCGCCCTTGATGACGAGTCCCCGGCTCCGACTAGCCGGGTCCCCAGTCATCGGATCGGTGAAGAAGTTGCGCGGGGTGGCGGTCACGTCCGTCAGCATCTGCTGCTCCCAGAGGCCGCCTTGGTTGTGAAGAAGCGCCTGGTAGAACAGGGCCACATCAGAGGCGCTGGAGATAGCGCCGCCTCCTGGTACGCCGGCGCGCCGGCCGTCGTCGGAGTTGAACTCGAGCAGGGTGGGGTCGTCGCCACCGATCATCCCGGCCGGCAGCTCCCGGATCCCGAGCAGCTGTTGCAAAGCGACCGGATCGGGCGGTTGTCCGCAAGCAACGAGCGTCTGCACATCACTGCAGTCAGCGGGGTCGGCGCCCAGTACGAACGCTTTGAGCCCGAGGGGTGCAAGCACCCGGTCACGCACCACCATTCGGTAGTCGCTTCCGGTGGCGCGCTCGATCAGTTCGGCGAGAACCCAGTGGCCAGACGCCGGGTGGTATTCGAATTGGGTGCCGGGCGGCCAGTTGAGCTTCCAATCGCTGAATCGGCGCACCCGCCCGGCGCGGTCGTTCCACAGTCCGGGAGCCATCGGCGCGTGCGGAAAGCCACCGGTATGCAGCAGCACCTGCTCGAGGGTGACCACGTCCTTGCCATGCGTGCCGAATTCGGGGATGTCTGCCGCGATGGGGCGATCGAGCTCGAGGCGACCTTCGGTCAGCAGCATCCACACCACGCTGGCCACGATCGGTTTGGTGGCCGAGAAAATGACGTAACGACTGTCGGCGGGGGCCCCAAACGTCTCGCTGAGAACGATCCGGCCCTGGTAGCCCACCGCGATCTGACATGAGGGCACCAGGCCGCGCTCGACGTCTTGGCGAGCGCGGCGGCGAAGCTCGTCGGCAGCGCCTTCGCTCAGCTGGCCGGAGAGCTCGTGAGTCATCCGATCAGACATCCGATCAGACATCGCCACCGGCCCCGTTCAACCCCGCCTTGGTACGGCGCGGGCGAGGTTCGCGCCTGCGCGGAACATCGGGCAGGACCACCGGCGGCAGGTCAGCTAACGCAAGCACCTCGTCGAATCCCTCCGCAACGCATCGGGCGAAGAGTTCGGGATCTTCGATCGCCGCCTCGTCGAGGGTGACGCCGATGCCGCATGTGCCGTTGTAGGACAGCAGCACGAACATCACCGCCACTCCAGGTGTGGGCCCGAAGGAGAACATTCCCTCAACGGCCGATCCGGCAAGATAAACCGGGCCGGGAAAGCCGGCGACATTGCTCGCCTGCATGTCGAGCTGCCCCTGCTGACGGGCAATCTCATTGAGCAGCACCGCCGGTGTCCGGGCGAAGACCCGCGCCAGGGTGTCGGCGACGCCCAATGCCGGCTCCTCACGGCCCGCCGCGACCAGAGCGCCCACCTCCTGCATCCGCGACGCCGGGTCTTCATCGGCGACGGGAGCCGAGAAGCGGACGGCGCTGAAGTGGTTGCCTCCGGGTGAGTTGCCGGCGGCAGCTGCGGTGAGGCCGGTCGCGGTACCCGGCCGTCCGTAGACCGGCACGGCCATCGGCAGCCGATCCACCGCGACGCCGATCGCCTCGTGGTAGCGCCGCATCCCGCCGAGGACGGCGGCGAGGTAGGCGTCGTTCACGCTGCCACCCGCGGCTCGCCCGGCCTGCTTGAGGGTGTCCAGCGGCACCTCGTGAACCAGGAGGCGCCGCTTCGTCCCCCGTTGCCGCAACGCCGGAGAGGGCGCCGCATCGGGCGGCGTCACCAGGCGTCGCATCGATCGGGCGAAGCTCAGCACCTGACCGGCGGCCCGGCCGGGATCGGCCGCCGCGCGCAAACTTGCGCCCGCCACCCACATACCCGCCCGGAAAGCATCGGCTGTGAGGTCGATCGGAAGTTCCACCAGCCGGTCACGCAGCAGACCTGAGCGGCTCTTGACACCTCGGACCGGGGACTCCGGGGGCTCGGCGAGGTCGTCCTCCCAGCCGACCTGGGCATCCAGGTCGAACAGCGAGAGCGCGATCTGAAGCACGCCCACCGCATCTCCCAGAGCGTGGGAGAACTTCCAGAGCAGCGCCGCCCCCTCGCCGGGAGATTGCGGGCTTCGCAACCCTTCGACGAGGGTCAGCTCCCACAGTGGCCGTGCCGGGTCCAGCGGCGTCATGGCCGCCAGCTCGGTGAGCGTCACCAGCTCCTTGAAGCCGCCGGGATGCGGGATCCGGACATGGCGCAGGTGGTAATCGATCTCGAAGTCGGGATCCTCCACCCAGTAGGGCCGGCTTATTGGCAGGAGCGGGCTCACCACCCGCTGGCGCAGCCGCGGGATCCGGCGGGTGGCCCGCTCCACCGTGGCCACCAGCTGAGGCCACTCCGGACTGCTGTCCAGCAGGCACAGCCCGACCAGCGAAGAGCGTTTGCGTGGATCGGCATCCCCGTGCATGAGGAGGGCATCAAGCGGTGCCATCTCCTCGGCAGCTGCGGAGGAGACGCGCGTGCCGCGGGAAGTGTCGGAAGAGCTCAAGACGACTCCTTCCCCAGGCAAGATCGGGCCACCTTTTCGACGTGGACCGGTCACGAGGGCCGGTCACAACATCAGCCTGGGTCCCGCGACGACACCGACGGCGACCCGCGACCCTTCCTCCGGCTTGCATTATCCAGTACGTCTGGGCGCTAGAGTCCTGACAACCGTCAGGAGGCCCGAGCCGCCTCTGCCTCCCACCCCCGGGAGCGTCTGCGGCCTGCCAAGGAGAGTTCATGACCTACGACAGCTACAACGCCGGCATGCTGATCATTCGGCTTGTGGTCGGGCTCACGCTCTGCGCTCACGGTTGGAACCATCTCTACGGCGGTGGCCGGATCGCGGGAGCGGCCCGGTGGTATGGATCGATGGGCCTGAAGCCACCGCTCGTCCAGGCGTGGATGTCGGTGATCTTCGAATTCGCCGCCGGCGCCGGGCTCGCGCTGGGATTTCTGACCCCGCTCGCGGCAGCCGCCACCGTCGGACTCATGACCGTCGCGGGGATCGTCGCCCACCGGCCGAACGGCTTCTTCGTCTTCAAAGAGGGCTACGAATACGTCCTGATGATCGCGGTGATCGGCGTCGCCGTCGCGATCCTCGGCCCCGGGAAATACTCGTTCGACCACCTCTTCGGCTTCACCAGCCACTACCCGTTCTACGGGATCTGGGGTGCCGTAGTTGCCATCGTCCTGGGCCTCGGCGGCGCGATCGCCATGCTGGTCACCAGCTGGACTCCCCCCAAGCCTGCGGAGAAGTCCAGCTGAGCCGATCCCGTTAGCTCAGTCCTTGTAACGGTCCCGCAGCTCGTGTTTGAGGATCTTCAGGGTCGCGTTACGCGGCATCGCGTCCACATGCTCGAGCTGCTCGGGGATCTTTTGCACCATGAGCCCGGCGTCGCGTAGATACGCAGACATCTCCTCGAACGTGAGCGGCTCCTGACCGGGCACGCCTTCGATGACGGCGCACACGCGCTCGCCGCGCTCGCGATCGGGAAGCCCGATCACCGCGACATTGGCTACCCGCGGGTGGCCGTACAGGACGTCCTCGATCTCCTTGGCGGAGATGTTTTCGCCCTTGCGGATGATGACGTCCTTGAGCCTTCCGGTCAGCGTCACGTGGCCGTCCGGGCGCAGTACCCCGAGGTCGCCGGTGCGAAAGTAGCCCTGCTCGTCGAAGGCGGCAGCGTTGAGCTCAGGATCGGTGTAGCCGTGGCAGACCGCCGGCCCTCCGATGCGGACCTCACCCTCGGTGCCGGCCGGTAGGTCCTCGCCTTCGGTGCCGACGATGCGCACCTTGGTGCCCCGCACCGGCGCGCCTTCGGAATAGGCGAGCTGGTCTTCGGTGTCGTTCGGCGACCCCTGGGTGATCATCGGGACTTCGGTCATGCCGTAGCCATGCGCCACCGGGATGCCCATCTCCCGCTTGATCTCGAAGAAGACCTCGGGCGGCTTGGGCGCTCCGCCACCAGAGAGCAGCCGCAGGCTGGGCACCAGGGCGCCGGTGCCTCCGGAGGCGATGTGCTTGCGCTGCAGCGACAGGAATGTCGAATAGAACGCGGTACTTCCGCCGGCCATGGTCGCGCCGACACCGTTGAGCAGATCCGCGATCGTCGTCGGGTCGAAGGCCTCGATCAGGATCGCCGGGAATCCCTGCGTCAGCATGGTGACCAGGTAGTCGGGGCCGGCGATGTGCGCGAACGGAAAGGCGATCGAGCCGACGTCGTCAGGCGACATCTCCAACGCGACTGCCAGGCCGATCCCGCCGGCCAGCAGAGTTCCATCGCTGTGGCGAACGCCCTTGGGGTCGCTGGTGGTGCCGGAGGTGTAGTAGATCCAGCGGACGTCGTCGGTGCCGGTCGGAGCGGGCGGCAGCCCCGCCGGATCACCCTCCGGCAGGCTGTCGTATGCCACCAGCACCCGCGGCTTGCTGGGTAGATCGGCAGCCAGCCGATCGGCCATCTCCAGATAGTCGAAGCCGCGCCACGAGCCGGGAACCACGAAGAGCTCGGCGCCGGTTTGGCGCAGCGCAAACCCGACCTCGCGCTCGCGATAGATGTGGATGATCGGGTTCTGCACAGCGCCGAGGCGGGCCAGCGCCATCGACAGCACCACGGTCTCGATCCGGGAAGGCAGCTGCCAGGTGACCGGAGTGCCCGGTCCGACCCCCAGCTCAGCCAGTCCGGCGGCTACCCGCTCAGCCCGGTCGGCGAACTCCCCGAAGGTGAGCCGGCGCCCCGCCTCGTCGAAAAGCATGGGTGCATCCGGAGTGGCCTCGGCGCGCAGCCGGACCAGCTCCCACAGGGTCGAGACGTCATACAGCGGCGGTATGGCCACAGCGAAAACAGCTCCCAGCGATCGTGTGTTCGGTGAATGTTTCAGTGAATCGGCTGTTTGGTTGGCGCCGGCTCGCCGTCATGCGTGGCGGCGAGCAACGAGTCGATGGCGCGCGCGAATCCGGCGGCGATCTCTTCCACGTCGTGGACTGCCTGGCGGTCGGCGATGATGCCGATATCCACGCTGTCCTGGTAGCTCATCACAGTGATGTTGAGTCCGGCGCCTTCAAAGATCGGTCCGTGCGGATAGAACGCCAGCAGCTCGGCGCCATGCATGTAGAGCGGGATCGGAGGGCCGGGCACATTGGAGATGATCACGTTGTAGACCGGGCGATGGTAATTCGCCAGATTCCACCCGGAGTAGACCCTGGCGGCCATGTTGACCAGGCCGCGGGGAACGAATTCCGCCAGCTCCATGATCGTCTCGGCGCCCATCGCCTTGTGCAGCACCTTCGCGCCGCGGGTGTCTTCTTGCAGCGCACGCAGCGCAAGCACCGGGTCATCGACCGTAGTGGGAAGCCGGACGAACATCGTCGACACCTTGTTGCCGCTCACCCGGTCAGATTCCTGAACCGAGACCGGCAGGGTGGCCACGAGTGGACGGTCGGGGACCCCACCGTGATCACGTAACCAGTCACGCAGTGCGAGACCGCAGGCGGTGAGCACGACGTCGTTGACGGTGCAGCCGAAGGCGTTCTTGATCGTCTTGACGTCCGAAAGCCGGGTGCGTCCGTACGCGATCGTGCGCTGGCTGCTGATCGAACCGTTGAACGGAGAGTCGGGTGCGGTGAACGGAAGCGTCGGGGCCGCGCTGCCCTCCGGCCGCAGCAACGTGGCCCGTACGAACCCCAAGGCGCCGCGGGTAGCGCCAATGCTGCTGCGCGTCAAAGAGACGGGGCGGGCCAGTGCACTCGGGAGGTTCTCCAGGAAAAGCCTGGCCGGCGAGGGGATGAGCGGGGGCGCCCAGATCTCGGAGGGCACCCGCACCTCGGGTATGGGGGCGGCGTCAAAGAGTCGGGAAATGAAGTCCGCACCCGTGACGCCGTCCATCAAAGAGTGGTGGGTCTTGGCGACCAGGGCTACGTGGCCGTGCTCCAGCCCCTCGACGGCCCACATCTCCCACAGCGGGCGCTCGCGGTCGAGCGAACGGCCGGCCACGTCGGCGACGAACTCCTCCAGTTCGCGCCGGCCGCCCGGCAAGGGCAGGCCGGCCCGGTGGATGTGCGCATCGATGTCGAAGTCCGGGTCATCGACCCACATGGGCAGGTTCAGCCGTAGCGGCACGTGGACCAGGCGTCTGCGGAAGTTGGGGATCGCGTCGATCCGGGAGGCCCAGTGGTCCTTGATCAGCTCAAAGGAGTAGCCCCCCGGGATCCCGGCGGGATCCAGCACGAGGACGGCCATGACCGCCTGTGGCATGCGCTTGGTCTCGGTCTCGACGAAGAGCGCATCCACTCCACTCAACCGCTGCACATCAGACATCTAACCTCCACCACCCAAGCAGCCGCGAGCGGTGCCCTGACGGCGGCTACGCGGGCAAGAGTCCCAGCTCACGTCCAGCCTGGTCGGCATGAATGGTTTTTCCATTGCGCACGCTGCCATCCGGCGCGGTGACCAGCCACACGAGGACCTGTCCCACCAGCTCCGGAGGGTTGCCCTGCTCGGCGATCCAGGCCAGCTGAGGCTGCAGCGTGACGCGCTCGGTGGCAATGAAGCCGGGCTGCAGGTTGTACGCCCGGATCCCCTGCGGTCCCAATTCAACGGCCAGCACTCCGGCGGCCCGGTGCAGTCCACCTTTGGAGACGGCGTAACCGAGAGCCCAGCCGCCCTGGCCGATCGGTCCCGGCGGGGAAAACATCCCGGCTGCCGAGGTGACGTTCACGACCGTGCCGCCGCCGCGCTCGACCATGGCACGCAGCGCCCGCTGAGTGATCACGAGCTGCGCCGTGAGGTTGCCGGTGATCCGCTTTTCCAGATCGGGGATCGCCACGTCGAGGAAGCGCTGGTCATTGCCTTCGCCGACATAGATCGCGTTGTTCACCAGCAGATCCAGGTGTCCGAACGCGTCCAGCACCGTCTCCACCGCCGGCACCAGTGAGTCGCGGTCGAGCAGGTCGAGCGGCACCGCGAGCGCGCGCACTCCGAAGGCTTCGATCTCCGCGGTGGTGGTGGCCAGGCTGCCGGGAAGCCCCTCGACCGACGTGCCTTCGGTGATGGTGCGAGCCGTCACCGCCACGTCGTAACCGGCCTCGGCGAGCGCCAGCGCGCAGGCCCGGCCGATTCCCCGGCTGGCTCCGGTCACCAGCGCCGTTGGTCGTTCGCCGGGAGCGGTCACTCGGGCAACTCCGGGGCCCAGGTCGAACCGTTGATGTGCGAGCCACCGTCGACGAAGAGTGTGTTGCCGGTCAGGTAGCGGGCTCCCTCGCTGGCCAGGAAGACTGCCACCGGCGCGATGTCGTCCTCCGGATCGCCGAGTCGTCCCATCGGGTTCGAGGCGTCAGCAGAGGCCTCGATCTCCGGATTCGTTTGGATGATCCGCTCGAAGGCAGCGCTCTTCGCGCCGGGGCAGATGATGTTCGCGACGATGCCGTCGGGAGCCCACTCGCGGGCCGCCGTACGGGTCAAGGCCCGCAGCGCCTCCTTCGCCGAGTTGTACTCGGTGCTGCCGATGTGGGCGTTGACGCCGTTGAGCGAGCAGAGGCTGATGATGCGGCCGTAGTGCTGCGCCTTCATGATCGGATACGCCGCCTGCATGGCCCAGAAGGGACCGTAGTAACCCACCGCGAACGCGTTCGCCAGCAGCTCATCGGTCTTGTTCTGCACCCTGCTGAGGGCGCCGCCGCTCCAGGCGTTGTTGACGAGGATGTCGATCGTTCCGAAGCGGCTGACAGTCTCGGCGACCGCATCCTGCATCTGGCCCTTGTTGGTCACATCGCACGGTACGAAGACGATCTCGCCACCGGTCTTGGTGCCGAGTTCCTCCGCGGTGCGCTTGCCCAACGGGGTGTTGAACTCGGCGATGACGACCCGGGCCCCGGCCTTGAGATAAGCCGACGCGAGGCCGCGGCCGATGCCCTCCCCGCCGCCGGTGATGAGCGCGGTACGTCCGCTCAGCTGTCCGTCCTGGCTCATGTTCAGCGCTCCGTGGAAAGCAGTAGGGCACTCGTCGGGACACCGGTGCCACCGGTGACGAGCACGTTGGACACGTTGTCGACCTGGTTGACGGCGCTACCCCGGATCTGGCGAACGCCTTCGGCGATGCCGTTCATGCCGTGGAGGTAGGCCTCGCCGAGCTGCCCACCGTGGGTATTGATCGGCAGCCGCCCGCCGAGCTCGATCGCGCCGCCCGCCATGAAGTCCTTGGCCTCACCGCGTTTGCAGAAGCCGAATTCTTCCAGCTGTGGCAGCACGAACGGGGTGAAGTGGTCGTAGATGACCGCGGTCTGGATGTCGTCAGGGCCCAGGCCTGAGCTCTCCCAGATCTGCCGCGCGCACGTACCCATCTCGGGCAGGCCCACCAGGCTTTCGCGGGCGAACGAGCGCATCATCTGCTGCTCGTCGGCCATCCCCTGAGCGGCGGCGCTGATGATGGCCGGCGTGCCCGCCAGGTCACGGGCCCGCTCGGTGGTGGTGACGAGCAGCGCCTGACCGCCGTCGGTCTCCTGGCAGCAGTCCAGCAAATGCAGCGGTTCGACGATCCACCGGCTGGCCTGGTGGTCGGCGAGGGTGATCGGCTGGCCGTAGAAGAAGGCCTTCGGGTTAGTGGCGGCGTGTTTGCGGTCGGCGACGGCGACGGCTCCGAAGTCCTCACTCGTCACCCCGTACTCGTGCATGATCCGGGTCGCGAACATTGCCACCCACGAGGCGGGAGTGAGCAACCCGTAGGGCGAGGTCCACGCGAACTGTGCCGCCTCCTGGGTCGCCCCAGCGGGCTGGTCCTGCACGCCGGCGCCGAAGCGTCGTCCGGACCGCTCGTTGAAGGCCCGGTAGCAGAGCACGTAATCCGCGACACCCTCGTTGACGGCCATCGCCGCCAACTCGACCGTGCCGCAGGGCGCACCCCCGCCGAAGTGAACGCGGCTGAAATGCTTCAGCTCCGGGATACCGAGTCCGCGCATGATCTCGTTCTCGGGATTGGTCTCCATCGTGTACGTCACGACGCCGTCGACCTTGTTGGTCGGCAGGCCGGCGTCTTCGCAGGCGGCGGTGCAGGCCTCGAGAGCCAGTTGGAGTTCGCTGCGGCCGGACTTCTTGGAGAACTCCGTGGCACCGATACCGATGATTGCCGTATTGCCGGCGTACTTGTGGCGGGTCACTGTGCGCCCTTCTTGGCCGGGTAGGAGGAACCACCGGGAAGCAGCATCTCGACGGTTCCCGAGACGTGGTCTCCGAGGCTGTTGCGCGCTCGCACCTTGACGACGACGCGGCCGGTCGCGGGATCGGCCTCGATCACGTCGCCGGTGAAGGTCAGCGGATCGTAGGGATAGGCGGGCGCGCCGAGACGTACCCGGTTAGCGGTCACGATGTGCTCCGGCCCGGCCCAGTCGCCGACGTAGCGCGCCATCAGGCCCACCGAGGTGTTGATGTTGAGGAAGATGTCCTTCGAGCCGCGGGCGTGAGCCAGGTCGCGGTCGTGGTGGACGTCCTGGAAGTCGCGCGTGGCGAGCGCACCGCTGACCACCAGGGTGGGCGGCACGTCCTTCACCCAGGGAGCGAGCTTCTCGCCGACCACGACGCTGTCGACGGTCCGGGTGCCCTCGCGGCGGCCCGGTGCCGCCGGCCGAAATTGCGGAATCGTGATCGGCCCGCGGGAGTCGGTAGCACCCTCGACGAGCGCCGGGTGGGTGTCCAGCCACGTCACCTCCAGCGGCATCCCGATCTCGAGCGCCTCGCGGTCGACGCCGACGATGTTGGCCACCAGCCGCGGACCCTCCTCGAGCTCGACGAGCCCGACGAGCACCGGATATTTGAAGCCCGGCACCTGCGGGTAGTGCGGCACCGCGAACGAGTAGAGCCGGCCGCGCCCTGAACACACCGCGTACTGCAGATCCCACGAGCCCGTCAGGGGATCACGGCGCGGAGCGGGCGGGTGAAAGAGCTCGCCGGTCGCCGGGTCGCGCTGCATTCGCAGCTCATGCTGGCGCGCCCCCTCCCAGAAGAATTCGTTGTCATTGTTGATGCCTGGCCGCGGGCGCAGCTGCGGCGAAGCGTCCACCGGACCACGGCCACCCGCCGGTGCTGCCGGCGCCGATCGGCCGGTTCCCGGCCGGAATTTCAGGATGCGGAAAAGCAGATCTCCGACGTGCTCGCCGGCGGTCGTCGTGTAGCGGTGGCGGGTCGTGACGAAATGGCCGACGCCGAGTCCGGTCGCCTTCTCCTCCGACACGTCCTCGAGCACCTGGACGTTCTGGAGCATCTCGCCGGGTCGTAGGTAACGCACGATTTCCAGATCGGAGTTCACGGCGACGACGGAGGTGAAGCCGGCTTCATCGAGCGCGTTCAGCGCCTTGCCGCGGGGGTCGTCGGTGGAGCGAAATGCCTTCAGCCCGGCGCGGTCCCAGATGTCGAGCGTCACCGGTGGAGCGACGATCCCGCCGTGCACGGATGAGGCCGCGAACTCCGGGTCGGTGTAGACCGGATTGTCATCGCCGATGGCGTCACACCAGTCGGCGATCGCTGGGGTGTTGACCGGATGGCGGGCGACCTGCGGCTCGCCACTGGAACCGATGCCGGCTCGAACCTCGGCCAGGAATCCGGGGCCCGGCTCTGACGCCGCTGGATCGATTGCCTCGGATGTCCCGCCGGATTTGTCTGTCGCTGTGGTCACGCGTTCCCCTCGTCTTTGAGGTCGTTTGGTCGGTTGAGGTCTGGGTCGATCAGCCGGGCCCGGCTTGCTGCGGCTGACTCACCGACAGCCGGGTCACCAGCTCGGTCAAAAGTTGGGCCATGTCGCTGCGGCGCTCGGGCCGCATGTCACGCAATGCCTCCGCCAGTTGACCAGCCATGAAGCGCCGCATCCGCTGATGCGCCTCGCGACCGGCGTGCGTCGCGCTGTAGAAAGCCACCCGGCCGTCGGCAGGATCGCTGGTGCGCTCCACGTAGCCGTCGGCTTCCAGCTGCTGCAACGCCCGGCTGGCGGTGGGCTGGGAAAGGTCCATCCGGCTTGCCAGCTTGGAGACCGAGACGGGGCCCAGCTCCAGCGCTGCATCCAGGAAGCGCAAGTGGGTTCGCGAGATCTCCACACCACTGCCGCGCACCCGGGCATCGTGCACCCGGGCCGAGGCGGTCAGGCGCACCAGGTCGGACAGCGCCTGTTCGATCTTTTCCAGATCGTGGTCAGCGGCTTTGGCGGCCCCGCCTTTGACTCGCTGGACTGCCTGGACCGCCACCGGGCGAAGACTAGAGTTAGTTCCATGCAACATGCAAGCTTCTGCCGCTGATCGCCTGCGCGAGCCAGTCGGTTACGGTGTGGCCGCTAACCAGCCCAGCGCAAAGGAGCGCCCCGTGGCCACACCTGAGCAGCACACCACCAGCTTGGACGGCGGAGTCGCCATCGTCACCGGCGCCGGTCAGGGCCTCGGTCGGGTTGAGGCGCTCGCACTGGCTGCGGGCGGGGCGAAGCTCATCGTGAACGACATCGGCGAAAAGGCGGAAGCCACCGCGCAGGAGATCCGTGACGCCGGTGGAGAGGCGACTGCCGTCCCTGGCGACATCGGCGACTGGACGTTCTCCGGCTCGTTGATCGACGCGGCGGTGAAGACCTACGGCGGTCTGACGATCCTGGTCAACAACGCCGGATTCACCCGCGACAAGATGATCTTTTCGATGACCGAAGACGCCTTCGACGACGTGGTGCGCGTGCATCTCAAGGGCCACATGGGCACCTGCCGCGCGGCCACGGCCTATTGGCGGGAGCAGTCCAAGGCCGCGGGCGGGCCGGTGTGGGCCAGCGTCATCAACACCGCTTCGGAGTCGTTCCTGTTCGGCGCCCCGGGTCAGCCGAACTACTCGGCCGCCAAAGCGGGAATCGTCGCCATCACGCTGTCGATCGCGCAGAGCTGCGCCAAGTACGGGATCCGGGCCAACGCGCTAGCCCCTCGCGCCAGGACAGCCATGACGGAGCCGATCTTCGGTCCGGCGCCGACCGACCCTCCCGGCGGAATGGACCCCTTGAGCGTCGAACACATCGCCCCGGTCGTCGCCTGGCTCGCCTCGCCGGCGGCAGCCCACGTGACCGGTCAGGTCCTTCTCACGTACGGCGGAAAGGTGGCGATCATTTCGGCGCCCTCAGTGGAGGCCACCTTCCAATCCAAAGGCATCACCTGGACCCCTGACGAGCTCGCTTCCACCGTCGGTGCGGAACTCGCGCTCGGCGACCATCCCGGCTTCGGCGTGCCCGTCACGCTGAAGATTTGACGAAAGCTGAATCTGTCACCCCATGAAAATCTCCATGACCCTGCCCACGATGCTTCCCCAGGGCCGCGCTGAACTGCTCGATTGGTGCGCGGCCGTCGACGCCGGGCCGTGGGAGAGCCTTGCTGTCCCCGAACGCGTGACGTACACCAGCCACGCGATGATCCCGCAGCTGGCCGCCGCGGCCGCGCTTACCGAGCGGGTCCGGCTCTGGACGACGATCATCATCCTGCCGGCCCACTCCCCGGTGCAGGTGGCCAAGGACATGGCGAGCGTCGATCAGATCGCGTCCGGGCGGCTGACCGTCGGCGTGGGGGTCGGCGGCCGCGAGGCGGATTATCAGGCGCTGGACGCACCGTTCACCAGGCGGTGGCAGCGCATGGATGACGCCGTCGGCGTGATGCGCCGAACCTGGGCCGGCGAGCCGCCCTTCGAAGGGTCCGATCCGGTCGGGCCGCCGCCGGTGCAGCCAGGTGGGCCGCCGCTGGTGGCCGGAGTGATGGGTCCCAAGGCACTCGCGCGGGCCGCCAAATGGGCTGCGGGCGTTGACGATGGGACCACAGTCACGCACGTCAACCAGGACGCCTTCGCCGGCAACATCGATCGGATCCGGACCGCCTGGAAGGATGCCGGTCGCGCGGAGGCACCGCACATTTCCGCCAGCCTCTGGTACGGACTCGGCGACGGCGCCCAGGCTCAGGTCCACGACTACGCGTATTCCTACCTGAAGATCTTCGGGTCGGAGATCGCCACGATGATGGCCGACGCCTGCCGCGCCACTAACCCGGCGGCGTTACGCGAAGCCATGGAAGCGGCGGCGGCCGCGGGCTGCGACGAGATGTTCCTGGTGCCGACGACCACCGACGTCGCCGAGCTTGACCGCACCCGCGATGCGTTGGGCATATGACGGCCCCTGCAGTCACCGTCGAACGCGACGGCCGGGTCGCCGTCGTCATCCTCGATCGTCCGGACAAGCTGAACGTCTTCTCCGGGGGCATGGGCGAGCAACTATCGGCCGCCTACCGGGAGTGCGATGGCGATCCGGACGTGCGCGTGATCGTGCTCACCGGCCGTGGACGGGCGTTCAGTGCGGGGGCAGACATGGCGCCGGAGAGCGCGTCATTCGGCGCTCCCGGAGCGCAGTTCTCCTCCCAGCCGCTCGAGTCGCCGGCGTGGTCCCTGGCTACTCCGGTGATCGCGGCGGTGCAGGGTCACGCGATCGGTATCGGCTTCACCATCGCCATGCAGTGCGACATCCGGTTGGTGGCTGAGGACGCCAAGCTGGCGATCCCGCAGGCCCGGCGCGGAATGATCGGCGATGCCGGCTCGCACTGGACGCTGCGCCGGTGGGCATCGCAGGCCGTGGCCGCGGATCTGCTGCTCACCGGGCGGACCTTTCGAGGCACGGAGGGCGCGACCCTCGGGCTCTTCTCCCGGGCACTGCCCGCAGCCGAGGTGCTGCCCGCAGCGCTGGAGATCGCCCACGACATGGCCCGGGCCGGCTCCCCCGCCTCGCTGGCGCTTTCCAAGCGGCTGCTCTGGTCAGACATCGACCTCGACGAGACGATCCGCCGCGAGACCGCCTATCACCGGCTGCTGATGGGTACACCGGACGCTGCCGAAGGTCCCCGCGCGTGGGTGGAACGGCGCGATCCGCAGTGGACCCAGACGGCCGCCGATGTCGTCACAAGGGCGGACGCGATCGATCAGGAATAGCTCAGCCGGCGAGCTTGCGGTGGTCCCAGGAGACGGTCTTCTCCACGTGCAGCTTCACCACGACCCGCTTACGCAGCATGATCTCGACGAACGGCTTCATCTCTTCGGTGTACGGGGCGTTGTAGCGCTCGAAGACGCTCACGCCGAGCTCCCAGATGCGGTCGGGATCCTCGACGATCTCGCCGGTGCCGACCAGCTCGACCCCGCGCAGTTGGTCGTAGGTCTCACCGACCTCGACCATCACGGTCAGCCGCGGGTCGCGTCGCAGGTTGGCGACCTTCTGCGACTTGGCCTTCGTCTCGAAAGCCACTGCCCCCTCGAGGAACCCGTACCACATGGCGACCAGATGGATCCGCTGGTCCTTGTCGATCGTGGCCATCGACATGCTGTTGCGCTCGGCCAGGAAGGCGTCGATCTCCTCCTGGGACATCTTGATCTTGTCGCGCTGATTGACGCCGCCACCGGGCGCTGCAGGACTCGTCACGTTCGCGACAGTACCGGCCGTCCTGCAGCGGACTGCATGCGGCAGACTCAGCTCGTGCTGAAGGCCGTGCTTTTCGACTTCGGAGGGGTCTTCACCCCCTCACCCTTTTCTACGATCACCGCCGCGGCCCCGGAGCTGGGGCTCACCCCCGACCAGATCCTTGAGCTGGTCTTCGGCGACTACGCCCAGGACGGCGACCATCCCTGGCATCGCCTCGAACGCGGCGAGATGACGCTTGCCGCCGCCCGCGAGGAACTGGCCGCCCTGTCCCGGGAGGCCGAGGTCGATGTCGACGTCATGACACTCTTTGGCCGGATGGGGACGGTCGACACCCAGCGCGAACCGATGGTCGAGGGCACCCGGCGCCTACTGGAGCGGGGCTATCGCACGGCGCTGGTGACCAACAACGTCAAGGAGTTCGGCGACGGCTGGAAGAAGATGATCCCGGTCGACGAACTCTTCGAATACGTCATCGACTCCTCCGCCGTAGGCGTGCGCAAACCCAATCCGCACATCTTCACGCTCGCCCTCGATGCGCTGGGCATCCAGGCGAACGAAGCCGTCTTCCTCGACGATCTCCCCGCCAACGTCGCCGCGGCGGAGTCGCTCGGGATCACCGGTGTGCTCGTCGAGGAAGACCGACTCCAGTCGCTCGTCGAGCTCGACCGGGTGCTCGCCGCGTAAGTGCTCCCGGGTCAGACCCGGTCGAGCGAGAGCATCCGGATGGCATTGCCGCGCACGATCTTGTAGACCTGCTCGGCGCTGAGGCCCTCCATCATTTCCTCGGCGACCTTCTTGGTGTGCGGCCAGGTCGAGTCGGTGTGGGGGTAGTCGGTCTCGAACGTGACGTTGTCGACGCCGATCGCGTCCAGCGAGTCCAGCCCATGCTTGTCACGGAAGAAGCAGCCGAAGACCTGCCGGTGGAAGTACGTGGACGGCGGGTCGGGGACGATGTCCTGCACCCCTGCCCACGCCCGGTGCTCGAGCCACACGTCATCGGCGCGCTCGAGGGCGTAAGGAATCCAGCCGATCTGACCCTCGGAGTAGGCGATCTTCAGGTTCGGGAACTGGACCAGCTTGCCGGAGAAAAGCCAGTCCGCCAGCGAGGCCATCGCGTTGTTGAACGACAGCGTGGCTGCCACGGCGATCGGGGCATCTCCCGAGGTTGCCGGCATCCGCGACGACGACCCGATGTGCATGCACACCACCGTGTCGGTCTCTTCGCAAGCCTGGAAAAGCGGGTCCCAGTAGCCGGAGTGGATGCTCGGCAGACCGAGGTGGGGCGGGATTTCGCTGAAGCAGACCGCGTGGCAGCCGCGAGCGGCGTTACGCCGGACCTCAGCAGCCGCGAGCTCGGCGTCCCAGAGCGGAATGATGATGAGCGGGATCAGGGCGCCGTTCGAATCGCCGCACCACTCCTCCACCATCCAGTCGTTGTAGGCGACGATGCAGGCGTGGCCGAGCTCCTTGTCCTTGGCCTCGGTGAACGTCTGGCCGCAGAACCGGGGGAACGAGGGGAAGGACAGTGAGCCGTCCACCCAGTTCATCTCGTTGTCCTCGATGCGGGCCTTCGGGTCGTAGCAGCCCGGGCGCATCTCGTCGTACGTGATCGGCGACATCGTCATGTCTTCGCGGGCAAATCCGACGGCCGCTACGTGGCGCTTGTGGATGTAGACCAGATCCTCGTACACCCAGCAGTCAGCCTTGGGCCCGCTCTCATCGAACGTCTGCCGGTAGGTGCCGCCGCCGATGTGGGCCATCTCGCCGATGCCGCGGCGCTCGATGTGCGGGCCGCGCTCGCGAAACTTGGCCGGAAGCCAGGTCTCCCACAGGTGCGCGGGCTCCACCACATGGTCGTCAACGCTGATGATTTTCGGAAGCACGCCGAACGAGTGGGTGCTCGTCTCGGTCGGGTCCTCACTCAGGATCGCCATGGCGTACCCCTCCCCATTCCACATTCGTCAACGCGTCTTCCGACGTGAAAGCACATTTCACTTTCTGCGATTCGAAAGACGCGTGCTACCAGCACAACTATCGGATCTGACACCCCGTCAGGTCAAGTTTATACATTATCCCGGCGCCTGAATTCAGCACCCCCAGTGCCTGCCCGCGGTCGCTGTGCGGCGGGTTATCTTTGCCCCGGAGCTGCCGGGCGCGCAGGCGCTCGACGGGTGCTCGACGTGACGGGGGCGGGCATGCAGCCACTGACGGGCAATGACCTGTTTCAGCTGTACATGGAGTCGCCCAACCAGCCGATGCACACGCTCAAGGTGCTGATCCTGGACGCGGCAAACCCTGGAACTGACCACGACGGCACGTCGCAGCCCACTCCGACCACCCCGGACGGCCTCCACGACTGGGCGCGTCGCGCGCTGACCGAGATCCCTCCCCTGCATTGGCGGGTCGTCTCGGCGCCATGGCGAATGGGGGCGGCGTCATGGGTCGAGCAGCACGAGCTGGATCTCTCGGCGCATCTGCACGCGACCCAGGTGGCCGCCCCCGGGGGGCGCGAGGAGCTGTCCGCCGTCCTGGCCACCTTGATGGAAGGACGCCTCGATCGCAGCCGGCCGCTGTGGGAGCTGTGGCTCGTCGAAGGGCTGGAAGGCGGCCGGGTCGCCCACGTGTGGAAGATGCATCACGCGATCGCTGACGGCGGCGCCTCCGCCCGCATCCTTGATGGGATCTACCAGCACAATCCGCAGGCCCGCGCCCCGGGCGGCAGCCGCCCGATCCCGCCGCCGCCCACCGCTCCCAGCGAGCTGTCCAAGCTCGCGCTACGTCGGCACCGAACGATGGCAGGCGCGTTGCCGGGACTCATTCGACGCTCGACGTCCGCCCGGCGGGTGTCGACGAAACGGCGTCGGTTAGGCCTGCCGACCGGCGCCAAGGCTCTCGCCGGTCCGATGACCCGCTACAACCGCGGCCTGACGGCTCACCGCACCGTCGCCTGGGAACGGCTGAAGATGTCTGACATCCAGCTGGTGCGGGCGGCCTTCGACTGCACGGTCAACGACGTCTTCCTGACGGTGGCCGCCGGTGCGGTGCGTCGCCACCTGGAATCAGCCGGCGAGCTGCCGAACGCCCCGCTCACGGCGAGTGTCCCGGTGGGCCTGCGCAAGGAAGCGGACGCGGACGCCTACGGCAACCGGATGGGCGTCTGGTACCTCTCGCTGCCCACTAACGTCGCCGACCCGGTCGAGCGGCTGCAGACCATGCGCATGATCACCCGCGGTGCCCGTGAGGCTGCTGACCAGGGCGGCGGACCGCATCTGCTGGCCGAGTGGCAGGCGTACTCGCTGCTCTTCAAGCCGATGAACGCGATCAGCACCCTTGGCTCGCATCACGCCCGGCGACCCCTGTTCAACCTCACCGCGTCCAACGTTCGCGGGCCGAAGGACCAGCTCTACGCCGACGGTGTGCCGGTCATAGACCTCTTCTCGATCTCGGTGTTGAGCGCCGGGCAGGGTCTGAACCTGACCGGCTGGAGCTACCTGGATTCGTTCGTGATCGGAGTCGCGGCCTGCCCCGAGCACGAACCCGCCATCTGGCAGCTGGCCGACGGGCTGCCCACCACGCTCGAGGAGCTCCGCCTCGCGGCCCTCCACCGGCTGCGGAGTATCAACGAGCTCGTCGGCACACCTGGAGGAGACGCATGACAGCTCAGATGACCGCGTACCGATTGCTCGAATGGGAGCAGGCGCCGCAGCTGGTCGAGGTGGACGTGCCGCGCCCCGGCCCAGGGCAGGTGCTGATCCGGGTGGCCGGCAACGGGCTGTGCCACTCCGACATCGGTATGGGACTCATGCCGGCCTCCATCGGCGAGCTCATCGGATGGTCGATGCCCTTCACCCTCGGCCACGAGATCGGCGGGCACATCGAAGAGATCGGAGAGGGCGCGGTCGACACCTACGGCCAGCCGGTCTCGCTCGGGCAAGCCGTCGCGCTGATCTCACCCAGCTCCTGCGGGGTCTGCCGTTATTGCCGCCGCGGCCTCGACAGCGCCTGTCCCAACGGCCTGGCCGGGCGTGGTTACGGCCGCGACGGCGGTCTCGCGCAATTCGTGGTCGCCGACGCGTCCCGCTCGGTCCTGCCGCTCAAGAACGTCGACCCGATCGCCGCCGCGCCGCTCACCGACGCAGGCTCGACCTCCTACCATGCCGTCAAAAGGGCGCTGCACCTGCTCGAGCCGGGATCGAACGCGGTCGTGCTGGGCGCCGGCGGTCTCGGCTCGTTCGCGATCCAGCTGATCCGTGCCATGTCGCCGGCACGGGTGATCGCGGTCGACCAGCACCAGGCCCGACTTGATTACGCGAGCGAGCTCGGCGCCGACGAACTGATCAGCGGGGTCGACGGGCAGACCGTCGGCGCGATCAAGGAGCTCACCGGTGACGGCGCGGATGTGGTGCTCGACTTCGTCGGCATCGATTCGACGATCGCCGCGGGATTGGGTGCCACCCGCTCGGGCGGCGCTTACGGCCTGGTCGGTGCCGCCGGAGGATCGTTTCGGGGACCGTGGATGAGCGGCCTGCCCAAGGACGCCGACGTCTTCACCTTCCAGGGCTCGTGCATCTCCGACGCGCAGGCGGTCGTCGCGCTCGCCGAGCAAGGTCTGATCCGCAGCGACGTCGACGTCTTCCCGCTGGAGAAGGTGGCCGAGGCCTACGAGGCGCTCGACCGGGGCGAGCTACGGGGCCGGGCCGTCGTCACGCCGACCTGAAGATCAACGCTTCAACGATCAAGGTTTCGGGGGTCTCAGCAGCCACTCGGCAAGATCATTGAAGCGTTGAAGAGGTCCAGGCTTGCCAGGTGGGCCAGCCGTAGGGCAGCGTGCCGCGGCCGGTGTCGGAGGCGGGCCAATTGGCGGGGGGAAGGTCGTTGGGGCGCTGGTCGTAGTCAGCCCCGTAGAAGAGTTGATGGTCGCGGGTGACGAAGAGCCACTCGCCGTCGCGGCGTGCGTAGCGGTCGAAGTAGCAGATCGCCTGGCGTATCCAGCGGTCGCCGTGCTGGATCTGGCCGACGGTGTAGACGGTGCCGCGCGCCTTGTCCGGCCGCTCCGGATCGAGGGTGACGACGTGGGTGCCGACGTGGAGCACGCTGACAGTCAGCCGGGTCAGAGCCTCGCCGAAGTAGGCCTCGCGAAGGGCATCACGGCCCGTCAGCCCGCCGCCGACCCTCACGTCGTCCACGTACAGCCGGCCGAGCGTCTCGCTGTCCTGGACGGCCATCGCGGCGGCGTAGCGAACCGGGAGCTGGCGGATCTGGGCGTAAGCGTCCAGGGCTTCGAGCCGGGCCGTCTCGGCAGCTGTCATGTTCGCTGACATCCCCCATACCTACCGCAAAGCCGGTGACGATAGCGTCCCCACCATGGCGCAGACAGCAGACCTCTCTTCCTATTCGGTACTCGTGACCGGCGGCGGCACCGGAATCGGCCGGGCCTGTGCCTCACGGCTCGTCGCGGACGGTGCTCACGTGACCATCTGCGGTCGCACCGAGTCCAGCCTGGTCGACGCGGTCAAGAGAATCGAAGCGGACACCGCCGGTGAGGGAAGCGGATCGGTGCGCTACGTCGTCGCTGACGTGGTCGAGGAGGAGTCCGTCGCGCAGGCAGTTGCTTTCGCCTCACAGCCCACGGGCGGCCTGTCCGGCTGCATCGCCAATGCCGGCGGCGGCGGCCAGCTCGCACCGATCAGCAAGCAGGACACGGCTGAGTTCATACGCGTGCTGCAGCTGAACGCCCTCGGCACCTTCCTGTGCCTCAAGCACACGCTTCCGCTGCTCATCGACTCCGGTCACGGCTCGTTCGTCGGAATGTCCTCGATCGCGGGACGCACGACCCACCCGTTCTTTGGCGCCTACGGCCCGGGCAAGGCCGCCATCGAGCAGCTGGTACGCGGGGCCGCAGACGAGTACGGCCACCTGAAGGTGCGGGCCAATGCCATCAGGCCCGGCTTCATCGCGACCGAGATCATGGAAGGCATCCCGCGCGACAGCAGCGTCTACACCAGCTACACCGACAACACTCCGCTGCCGCGCCTCGGGGAGCCCGAAGACGTCGCCCAGCTGGCGCGATTCCTGATCGGGCCGGAATCGTCGTGGATTACGGGGCAGGTCATCGACGTCGACGGCGGGCACAGCCTGCGCCGGGGTCCCAACTTCGAGCCCTTTGCCGTACCGCTCTAAGGGCCAACCGGGCGACCGTCGGGCGCAAGCACTGGCTTCCAATCTGACGAAGTGTCAGAGTGTGTCAATAACCGCTCCTCCCCAGAGCGGCTCTTGGAGGCCTGATGCACGACCTGATTGTTCGCGGCGGCTCACTCGTTGACGGAACCGGTGAGCCTGCTCGCCAGGCTGATGTAGCGGTTGACGGCGGGATCATCACCGAGGTCGGAGACCTCAAGGGCGAGGCTGCACGGCGCACCGTCGACGCGGACGGGCTGGTCGTCACCCCTGGTTTCGTTGACATCCACACCCACTACGACGGTCAGGTCAGCTGGGATCCGCTGCTGACGCCGTCGTCGTGGCACGGGGTGACGACGGTCGTCATGGGCAATTGCGGCGTGGGCTTCGCGCCGGTGCGCCCGGGCAAGGAATCGTGGCTCATCCAGCTGATGGAGGGCGTCGAGGACATCCCCGGCAGTGCCCTGTCCGAGGGCATCAAGTGGGGTTGGGAGTCCTTCCCGGACTACCTCGACGCCATCGACGGGATGTCGCGTTCGCTGGACGTCGCTACGCAGGTTCCCCACGGAGCCGTGCGCGGCTATGTGATGGGCGACCGCGGGGCGCACAACGAGCCCGCGACCCCGGAAGACATCGCCGCCATGGCCGAGCTCGTACGGGCCGGCATCCGGGCGGGCGCGCTCGGCTTCTCCACCTCGCGCACCACGGTGCACACGGCCGTCGACGGTGAACCGGTCCCGGGCACGTTCGCCGCCGAGGACGAGCTCTTCGGGATCGGACGCGTCCTGGGTGAGCTTGGCACGGGCATCATCGAGCTGGCACCCGCTGGAATCATGGGTGAAGACCTGCTGGCACCGGCGAGCGAGGTCGCCTGGATGCGCAAGCTGTCGGCCGAGACCGGACGCCCGATCAGCTTCGGCCTTTCCCAGCACAACCTGGCACCTGAGGCCTGGCGCGAGACCCTGCGCCTGGTCGACGAGGCGAACGCGGACGGTTCGGATCTGCGTCCCCAGGTCAGTGGCCGCCCGTTGAACCTGCTGATCGGCTGGCAGACCCTGCACCCGTTCAACAGCCGCGCTACCTATCTCAAGCTGGTGGATCTCCCGTTCGAGGAGCGCATCGCCCAGCTTCGCAAGCCCGAGATCCGCGAAGCGATCCTCTCCGAGCCGTCCGAAGACGCCGCCGTCATGAAGTTCATCGGCACCAGCCTCGACCGGATCTTCCCGATGGGCGAGCCACCGAATTACGAGCCGGCCCCCAGCGAGAGCGTCGCCGCCATCGCCGCCCGGGCCAACCGGCCCGACGAAGAGGTGCTCTACGACCTGATGATGGCCCACGACGGCCGTGAGCTGCTGATGTTCGCGCTGCTGGGCTTCTCCTACGGCAACCTCGATGCGGTACGCGAGATGCTGATCCACCCCTCGACGGCGCTTGGCCTGTCCGACGGCGGAGCCCACGTCGGGGCCGTCTGCGACGCCAGCATGCCGACCTTCATGCTCACCCACTGGGCCCGCGACCGTGCGTACGACCGGCTGCCCCTGGAGCTGCTGGTCCGCAAGCAGAGCCTGGACACCGCGCGGCTCTACGGCCTGGGCGACCGCGGGGTCGTCAAGCCCGGCTACAAGGCCGACCTCAACGTGCTGGACTTCGATGCACTGGCACTGCAGCTGCCGCGGGTCGCCTACGACCTTCCGGCCGGAGCCCGCCGCCTCGTGCAGTCTGCCACCGGCTACGTCGCGACCATCGTCAACGGCGAGGTCACGCTGCTGTCCGGTGAAGACACCGGAGCGCGGCCCGGCAAGCTGGTACGGGGAGCCCGATGACCACCTTTGCCACCCAGCCGTCAGCGCTGAGCCCGGCCGAAGTCGCCGCGCGCAACCGGGAAAAGGACGACCTCGACGCCATCGGGCCGCCGCCGACGAGCCCGACGAAGGTGCCGGTCGAGCGCTACTACTCCCCCGCTTTCGCCCAGGCCGAGATCGAGCGCATGTGGCCGAAGGTGTGGCAGCTGGCGTCCACCACAGATCACCTCGCCGAGCCGGGCGACTACTTCGAATACCGCGTCGGGCCGTACTCGGTGCTGATCGTGCACGGCGACGACGGGGTGCTGCGGGCGTTCCAGAACGCGTGCCGCCACCGTGGCAATTCGCTGTGCGTCGGCTCCGGCAGCGGTCTCAAGGAGCTCAAGTGCGGCTACCACGGCTGGACCTGGGACCTCGAGGGGATCTTGCGCCGGGTGCCGGCCCGTAAGGGATTCGGCTCGCTGCACCTGTCGGACTACCCCCTGCTGCCGGCCAAGGTCGACACCTGGGAACGCTTCGTCTTCATCAACATGGATCCCGACGCGATCCCGCTCGCCGACTACCTCGAAGAGATGCCGGCCGACATCGAATGGGCCAGCCTCTCGGACTTCCATTGCACCGCGACAGTGACCGTCTCCGTCGATGCCAACTGGAAGACGATCGCCGACGGCTTCAGCGAGACCTACCACATCCAGACGCTGCACCCCGAGCTGCTGCGCTGCCTCGACGACATCCACGCCCCCCAGCAGATCTGGGGCCACGCCGGAAAGTCACACCAGCCCTACGGCGTCGCCAGTCCGCGGTTCAACGGCTCGCTGAGCGATCAGGAGGTCTGGGACGCCTACATCGTGAGCCAGGGCGGCCGCATGGGCGTCACCGAAAGCACCCCGCTGCCGCCGCTCGCACCGGGCGAGACCGTCCAGGACGCGATCGCCGCCCAGACCCGCACGTTCTACGCAGAGAAGGGCGTCGACCTCTCGGAGTACTCCACCGATGAGATCACCCGCCTGCACCAGTACAACGTCTTCCCCAACATGTCGACGCTCGCCAGCGCCGACCAGCTCACGGCTCTGATGGCACGCCCGGGTCCGACTCCGGACACCGGCGAGCTGGTCATGTTCGCCATGTCGCGGCTGCCACCGGGAACTCCCCGCACCAAGCCGATGGACGTCGCGATGACGGCTGAGCAGGCGACGCTGGGACTCGTACTGGATCAGGACCTCACGGTGCTCGACCGGATCCAGCGCGGGCTGCACTCACCCGGCTTCACGCACCTGACGCTGTCCAACGAGGAACGCCGAATCATCAACACCCACCGCAATCTCGAGCGCTACCTCGACCTGCCCGAAGCGGAGCGGATCACCGGCGGTCAGCCGGCCGCCTGACGCCAGTCAGCTTGCGGGCGTGATCCGGACCGGCATCGCCTTGATGCCGTTGATGAAGTTCGACCGGAGCCGGCTGACGGGACCGGTGAGCTCGACCTTGTCGACCTTGCGGGCCAGCGACTCGAGAATCATCTCGAGCTCCAGCTTGGCCAGGTGACGGCCCAGGCAGAAGTGCGGGCCGCCGCCGCCGAAGCCGATGTGAGGGTTCGGGTCGCGTCCGATGTCGAAGGTCATCGGGTCCTGGAAGACCGATTCGTCGCGGTTCGCGGACGGGTAATACATGATCACCTTGTCGCCGGCCTTCAGCTGCTGACCGCCGAGCACGGTGTCTGAGACGACAGTGCGCCGAAAGTCCATCACCGGACTGACCCAGCGCACGATCTCGTCCGCCGCCGTCGCCTTCAGACCCGCCGGGTCGGCCTTGAGCCGCTCCCACTGCTCGGGGTTTTCGATGAAGGCCTGCATCCCGCCGGAGATGGCGTTACGGGTCGTCTCGTTGCCGGCCACCATGAGCAGCAGGAAGAAAAGGTCGAACTCGAACTCCGACAGGACGTGGCCTTCGGCGTCGGGGCTGGTGAGCTTGGTGATGATGTCGTCGCCCGGGCACTTGCGCCGCTCGGCCGCCAACTCATTGGCGTACGCGTAGACCTCCATCGCCGCGGTGGCGTTCTCTTCGGGGCTCCCGACCTCAGGGTCATCCCCGGAAAGCATCCGGTTGGACCAGGCGAAGAGCTTGTGCCGGTCGGCGTAGGGAACGCCGATCAGCTCCGCGATGACCACGAGGGGCAGCTCGGCGGCGACCATGCCGACGAAATCGCCCTCGCCCATCGCGACCGCCTTGTCGACGATCTCATCGCACACGCCCGCGATGCGCTCCTCGAGCTTGCCGATGGTGCGGGGAGTGAAGCCGCGGTTTACCAGGCTGCGCTGCCGGGTGTGATCCGGCGGATCCATGTTCAGCATCATCATGCGCTGCTGGATCTTCTGCTCTTCCGGCATTTCGAAGATCAGGCAGGTCTCGGCCTGCGAGGAGAAGATCTCCGGCGAACGCGAGATGGCGACGACGTCCTCGTAGCGCGTGACGGCCCAGAAACCCTCGGGAACCTGCGGATCGGGGTGGCGGTAGACCGGGGCCTGCGCACGCAGGACCCGAAACTTCTCGTGCGGGACGCCGGGCACGAAGACGTCAGGGTCGAAGATGTCGATATCGAGACCTGCTGGATCGGGTGCAGTCACGGGTGCGGTCACGGGAGTCCTCCATTGGCCACGCAGAGCAAGCGAGGCGTGTCATCACGATAGAACACGTTCTCGTTTTTACGGACAACGCAGCCTCAAGGCGGCCTGTGCCCGCTCTTGGCTATCGGCGCAACGAAGGCCCAGCTGGACGTCTGGTGAGGAGGAGCCGGAGGAGCGTCAGCTCATGAATTCGCCGGCGTTGACCATGATCGCCTGCCCGGTGACGCCCTTGGCGCGCCCGCTGGCGAAGAATCCGATCACCTCGGCGACGTCTCCGTCGGTGGCGAAGAAATCCATCGCCATAGCCGAGGTCAGATGTGTGACGACCTCTTCCGTCGTCTGCTTCTGCTGCTCGGCCGTGTAATTGACGAAGAACTCGACCGGGGGTCCCCACATCCAGCCCGGCGCGACCGTATTGACCTGCACGCCGAAGCGTCCGACCTCCATAGCGAGGTGACGGCTGGCTCCCAGCAGCGCGCCCTTGGAGGCGGCGTACGCAATCTGCAGAGCCTCCGGCGGTGGCTTGAACATGGTCTGCGAACCGACCATCACGACAGCGCCGCGGCTCGTCTTCAGGTGTGGCAGCGCGAGGCGGGTGAGCGCCAGGGTCGCGTAGAGGTTGGTCTCGATCGCCTTCTGGAAGTCTTCATCCGGGGTGGCTTCCAGGCCGCCGAAGGACGCTTCGAAGGCCGCGTTGTTGACCAGCGCGTCGAGCCCGCCGAAGGTGTCGACGGCAGCGGCGATCAGGGCTTCCCGGTCAGCGGCCACGCCGATGTCGGTGCGCTGGGCGACCACCTTCCCACCGGCCGCTTCGACGTCAGCCGCGACCGAGGCGAGCTTGTCCTCGCTGCGGGCGCCGATGACGACGTTGCCGCCCTCTCGAGCCACCACAAGCGCCGTCTCACGGCCAAGGCCCGGACCGACACCGGAGACGATGACCGTCTTGCCTTCGAACATTCCGGCACTCATGCGGTTGCCCTTTCTCGGTGAAACTTCCGGATCGCCGGGTGGCTCCAGTTGTCGTGGTCCTCACCCCACGCGGTGAGCCCGTCGAAGGACCACTCGAACAGGCAATTCATGGTGAACATGTTGGGGTTGATGAAGAACGCGAACCCGTTGTGACCATGGCCGTGGGCCGTGAGCGTCCGGCCTTTTTCGTCGACACCCTCGATGACCACGTAGGTGGGGAAGCCATCAGCGTTGCGCTCGACGACGGTGCGGGTCGCGTTGGCCAGCTTCGCCCACTCCCCGCCGCGCAGCAGGTAGCCGTGGATGCTCTTGAGCCCCTCGCCCCAGTCCATCGTGATGGTGTGGAACGCGTCGTCAGGTGACGCGGTCGCGTAGCTGTAGCCGCCATGGGGTACCGGCCCACCCGTCAGGCCTGGCCCGTGCTGCGTGCGCGGACCCCACGAACGGTCGCGGAAGCCGAACGAATCGACCTGCATCTCCTCGCCGCGGATGACCAGCGTGCCCTGGTAGCGCCCGGGCTGATCGAGGTGGCTTTGGCCCAGGTAGTGCGGCGCCGCCACCGCCGTGAACGTCAGCTCGGCGTGGATCTCATTGCCGCCGTCGGAATCGTCGTAGCCGATCTCGTACTGCTCCTGCGGCTTGATGCAGCGGTAGTGGATGCCGTTGCCGATCGTGATGTCCGACAGTGGCTGATCCGGGATCGGCAGGTGCCAGAAGTTCTTGGCGTAGAGGCAGTCCTCCGGCCGTGAACCGGTGGGATCCCAGAAGTACGCACCTGCCGCCATCGTCCCGAGATTGGCCCGGAAGAAGGGATACAGCTGCCCCGAGATCTTGCGTTCGGGCACCGTGAAGGTGAACCAGCAGGTCTCCGACCAGTCGGTGTCGTCGCTGGTCGGTCGGTGAAACTCGTCGTCCGGATGCATGCCCTCGCGGGGTCCGGCGAGCGTGAAGCCGCTTGTCACCGGTCAGCTACCGCAGCTGGTCGACGTAGGTGTTGGTGCCCACGACCGTCGGAATGAACGGCGCCACGAACTCGGCCTTGCCGACGCCGGACTCCTTCGACTGCTCGACAGCTCCGGAGAACGCGGCGTCCCACGATTCGCGCGGGTCGCCGTCGGTGAACCACAGCACCGTCACCCGGCGGCCCAAGCCTTCGACCTGCTTGACGTAGCTCATCCGGTCTTCCGGCAGCGGGATCGGGGTGAACAGGACGGCATGCGCGACGCCATTGGCGAAGGCGAGCGGAGCCCGCACCGTGCGGACGTACTCCACGATGGCATCGAGCGCGCCGCCCTCGGGCGCATCGATGACCTCGACGACCAGGCCGCCGTAGTTGTGGTCGAAAACGTGAACATCCTGAGGGCCGTCCTCGTCGCGACGGAAGGAGGTCAGGAACTCCTGGAACGCCGTGAAGATGTGGTCACGCTGCAGGTAGACCCGGCCATCGGCGAGCAGCCGCTGATTGGTGCCCACCGACCACCGCAGGTGTTCCTCGTAACGACCATCGGTGATCCAGTACGTCGCGATGTACTTGCCGAGCTCGACGGGGTTCGCGATCGCCGACTTCGTCGGGATGCGCAGCGCCTGCAGATCCGTGGTGGCGACGTAGCGCTTGCCCGCGAACATCCACGGCATGGCCATGGCACCGGCGTAGAAATGGTCGTCCTCATACCAGCGGTTGTAAGCGATTTCATGGCCCACATGTGGCTCGACCATGGTGATCAGAGCTGAACCGATCTTGACCTCATACGGGCCCACGGAGGCCAGCTTCGTATAGGGGCTGACTTCTTTTGCGGTCTCGCTATCGGCCACGGTGACTCCCTTGTCGTCCGGTATTTGATCGTGGGTTAGGTGGTGAAGTTGGGCTCGCGCTTTTCCATGAACGCCGTCATGGCCTCGATGTTGGCCGGGGCCCCCAGCAGGACCTGGAAGGCGCCGTCCTCGCGCGCTCGGGCGGCCGTGATCTCAGCCTTGATCGGCGCCATCACAAGCTCTTTGGTCGCGATCAGCGACGTGATCGGCTTGGTGGCCAGCACCTGCGCACGCCGCATCGTCTCGGCCATCAGATCTTCAGGAGGGCAGACCTTCCAGACGATGCCCAGCTCGAGCGCCTCCTCGGCAGGCAGCCACTCGGAACTCATCAGCGCCCACGTCGCCGCCTGCCGGCCGACGAGCAGGGGCAGCAGGTAACTGCTTGCCGCCTCAGGCGCGACGCCGAGGCGGGTGAAGGGAAACCGCAGCCGGGCTTCGCTCGACATGAGCGCGAGATCAGCGAACCCCAAGATGGTGGCGCCGATGCCGACACCGAGCCCGTTGACCGCGCAGATGAAGGGCTTGCGGAACTCGGTGAGCTGGACCAGCAGGCCGGGAAAGCCGTGCTTGCCGTTCTTGAAGTTGGCTGGATCCGCCACGCGCGACGCCATCTCGACGACGTCGGTGCCGGCGCAGAAAGAGGTGCCGGCGCCGGTGAAGACCACCACCGCGACGTTGGGATCCGCGTCGGCTTCGATGAGCGCGTCGGCGACCAGGTCGTAGTGCTCTTCGTCAAAGGCGTTGCGGGCCTTCGGCCGATCCAGCGTGATGACGCGGACCCGGCCGGTGTCTTCGATACTGATCACGCCGAGACTCCCTGCGCCCTCATGCTGTCGGTCCCTGAAAGGAGTCGGCGCCTTGCCCGTCAACGACGTACCAGCGAATTGGTTCCACCGGATTGGCCGGTTCCTTGAAGTCCAGCACCCCCCGCTCGCGCAGCGCGTAGAGATGGGCGAGTGCCTCGCCGACGGCGGCCCGGCGCATGAAGCCATCGATCCGGTCCCAGGACCGTGACCAGCTCATGCTCGCGGCGACGGCGAAGGCGGTGTCGTCTCCGGCCCGAATGGCCGCGACGACTTCCGAGAACCTCTGGTGGTGATGGGCTTTGAGCGCGTCGACCCGGCCGGTCAGTCCGACGAAGCGGTGTTCGTGAGCCGGCAGCACCAGTTCGACGTCTTCGCGG
This sequence comes from uncultured Actinomycetota bacterium, assembly GCA_963737695.1. Taxonomy (GTDB): domain Bacteria; phylum Actinomycetota; class Actinomycetes; order Frankiales; family Frankiaceae; genus DATAZK01. The sequence goes on along the minus strand of CAVTTQ010000003.1, from coordinate 641,477 downwards.
GCGACCTTGTCCAGGGAGTCCAGGAAGTCACCGAGCGGGTTAGGGCCCGACTGCGGGTGATAGGAGATGTTGGGCGTGATGCGCGGCAGCACGTGGTCGCCGGTGAGCATGAGGCGCTGCTCAGCAAGGTAGAAGCAGAGGTGGCCCGGCGAATGACCCGGCGTATGGATGGCGCGCAGGTTCCAACCAGGAATGTCGGGCCGGTCGCCGTCCTCCAGCAACTTGTCCGGGTAGGTGGGGGTCACGAAGCCACGCACCGGCATTGAGGCTGCCTCGATGCCGGCCAGCTCTCCCTCGGGCGCACCGGCCCTGGTGAGCGAGCTGCTGACCATCTTCAGCAGCTCCTCCGGCTCGATGTAGCGCGATTCGATCAGCTTGGCGTCAGCGGGATGAAGCGAGATCCAGGCACCGGAGGCCTCCCGGATTCGGCCGGCCAAGCCGTAGTGGTCGGGGTGGATGTGGGTGACCATCACCCCGCGCACGTCCGACATGGCAAACCCGGCCTGCTTCAGCCCGTCGGTGAGCGCGTCGAAGGCCTCGTCCGTATTCCAGCCCGCGTCGATCAAGTAGGCGCCGCGCTCGGTGGCGAAGACGTAAACCAGCACGTAGCGCAGCGAATTCATCGGGATCGGCACGGGGACGACCCACAGCCCGGGCCGGATCTGTTCGACGGGTGGAAGCGGGGCTAAGGCCGGGGCAGGATCAGCGGGCACGTTTCGGATCGTGCCACTTGACTCAGGCAACGACACCGGCGGCCCGTAAACCGTCGATCTCCGCCGCGCTCAGGCCGAGCTCTGTGGCCAGCACATCCGTGGTGTGTTCACCGAGCCAGGGCACCCGGGTCTCAGGTCCCTCGGCGACTCCGGAGAGCTTTACCGGATTGCCCGGGATGAGCACCGGCTGCTCGACCCCGTCGGTGCGCGGCAGCTCCACCAGCATGTGACGGGCCGCCACGTGCGGGTCGACGACGACCTCGGAATCGATGAAGCAGGGCCCCGCGGCGATCCCGGCCTCTCCCAGCTCGCCGCAGGCCTCGACCTTGCCGCGGGTGCTTGCCCAGGCCTCGATCGCCGGCCGCAGCACCCCCTCCAGATTGTCGAGCCAGCCCTGACGGGTCGCGAACCGCGGATCGTCCTTCCACTCCGGATGGCCGATGAGCGCTACCAGCTTCGCGAATTGGGCTTCGCGTCCGACCTGGACGATGAACCAGCCGTCGCTGGCCCGGAAGCCGTGCATGATCAGCTGCGCCGGCGTTCCGCTGGGCAGGCCCATCGACCAGAAGTTGGTCACGATGTCGGTCATCGCAATGAGGGCGTCGAACATCGCGATATCGACGTACTGACCTCGCCCGTCGCGCTCGCGCTGGCGCAGCGCCGCGAGGATTCCGATGGTGGCAAAGAGCGCCGCGCCGATGTCGCCGAGGGCGCCCACCGGGGAGACGACCGGGGGCTTGTCGCCCTCGCGCTTGAGCTCGTAGATCCCGCTCATGGCCTCGACGACCGGGGCGAACGCCGGCCAGGTGCCGTACGGGGTCGGGGTCAGGTTGCCGAAACCCGACACGGACACGTAGATGCAGGCCGGGTGCACTGCGGCGATGTCGTCGTAGCCGAGCCCGAGGCGACTGATCGAACCGGCTTTGGAGTTTTCGGCGATGACGTCGAAATGGGGAGCGAGATCCAGCACCAGTTGCCGGCCGCGCGGGTCCTTCAGATCGATGCAGATGCTGCGCTTGTTGAGGTTGTTGCGCAGGAAGGTGGCACCCACCCGGCGACCTTCAGGGTCCGTCATTGCCGGGGTCGCGCCCCGGCCGAGATCACCCGACGGTGGTTCGACCTTCACCACATCCGCGCCGAGGCGGGCCAGCAGCTGGGTCGCATACGGCAGTGCCTGCATCTGCTCCAGCGCCAGGATGCGTACCCCGTCGAGGGGCTTGCCACTGCCCGCAGCGGCTTCATTAACGATCTCTCCAAGGCGCACCTGGCCACCATAACGAGGTGCTCTCCAGGTTCTTGTGCCGGTTCCACGCGGAGTTCACCCGCTGGTGCGCTTTCAGCGGCCTAAGATCGGCCGCGTGAGGTCGCCTGTGCTGCCGCCGGTTTCAGTTCAGACTCGACTCCCGCTGCGCCGCATGAGATATCCCCGCACCGCGGTGACGGCCCACACGACGAGCGCGATGATGATGAGCCATTTAAGTGCGTGCACGACCAGGCCGAGAATGAGCAGGACCAGGCCGATCAGAATGGCCAGAGCCAGGATTGCCACGGGGGACCTCCGATGATGTCCGGCCTGAGGACGACCGGCTCCGGGGTGGTCCTACCCGGTCACTTCGTTACTAGCCGCCTCGCGTGCCCGAGTTTCCCAAGTCTGGCGGAAGCCGTCTTTCCAGCTCACCCGGCACGGGCCGGTAAAGGCGTTGCGCCGTGAGACGTCGGCGATCGAGCCGCGCAGTGTGCCCGGAGTCGATACGACCTCCAGCCGCCCCGGGAGACCGGACAGCTCGGCCAGGTAGGCGGTCCATTCTTGTACGGAGACCGCCTCGTCGCCCGCCCAGTTGACGATCGTCGCCGGCACTGAAGCCGCGTCGAGCAGGGCTTCGGTCTGACTGTTGATGTCGTCTTGGTGGATCGGGCTGTAGGGGCAGGGATCCCAGCGCGTCACCACCGGCTGACCCGTACGAATGGCGTCTGCGTGATACGCGGGCAGCCCGCCGTTGGGGCCGTAGGACGCGTTCATCCGCCCGATCGTGACGGGCAGATCGAAGAGCCGCGCACAGGTGCGGGCAACCGCTTCCTGGCCGATCTTCGACATCGAATACGGCGGGGACAGGGAGGAATTCACGTCGCCGAGGGGATCGGACTCCTTGAAGACGTGCAACGGATCCTCCACCGGCTTGTAGACCGAGTGCGTCGACATCACCAGCGCCGCCTTGGCCTTGCGGCAGTGTGAGAGCAGCAGCCCGGTCGCCTCGGCGTTCGCCCGGATGGCGCCGTCGTAATCCTCTCCGGGCTCCTGGGCGGCGGCCAGGTGCAGCACGTACTCGAAATCGCTCGGGATCTGCGAGTAGTCATCGGACGCCAGGTCGGCCCGGACGGCGCGGATGCCGGCGGCCTCGACACGCTCTCGGCTGCCCGGCACGCTGAACCGGGCGACGCCCCACACCTCGTTGTCACGGGCCAGTTGCTCGGCCAAGGGGAAGGCGATCTGCCCGGCCGGTCCCGTGACGAGGATCTTGTGTCCTGACAGCATGCGGCTTCAGCCTCCAGGGCGGCCGGCGCTGAGGCCGCCGTCGACGTAGATGACCTGTCCGCGCGCGAAGCTCGACTGCGGACCGGCAAGAAAGGCGATCACGAGAGCGGGACGCTACTCGGGCCACCGCCGAACTCAGAGCGAGAGGTGGGCTGCCGCCACATGCATGCCGAGCAGCTCCGTCGCCTCGACCGCCTCGCTGCCGATATCCCGGCTACCGCCACTCGTCGCCACCAGGAGTCCGATTGTCTCGCCTCGGTGCCGCAGGGGCACCACCAGCATCGCTCTGGCAACCGATTCGAAGCTGTCGCCGAGGAAGCTGGCCGCGAGGTCGCGGGCACCTCCCCCGGTGTGGCACGAGGTCACACCGTCAGCGAAGGCAAAGAGCCTGCCCACCGTGTCGGCTTCGAGCTCGGACAGGGCGCCGCTAGCGGCACCTGTGCTCGCGCCGAGTTTGGCGCCGTCCGGGCCGTACCACCAAAGAGCCGCGCTGGTCAGACCGCTGACAGCCACGGCAGCACCCACCGCCCGGTCCGACAGTTGCGAGCGATCGGCAGCCTCGGCGATGGCGGGCGCGGATCGGCTGAGCTGGCGAAGCGCGCTGTCGCGGACCGCGCGGGTGCCGAGCTGGGCCAGCCGCCGCTCGATCAGACGGGCAGCCTCGCGGGTGTGCTCGCGGGCGACCGCGGTGAACTCGCTGAACGATTCGACGTTGAGCACTCCGATGGCTCGACCATCTGAATGCAGCGGCACGCAGTACTCGGAACGCACTCCGGGGATGGCAGCGCGGTAGGTGGGATCGAGACGAACGTCGGGCACCCAGGCCTCGGCGTCATGAACAAAGGCGGATCCGGTGATGCCGACGCCGGGCGCCATTCCGTCGTGGACGATCCACTGGCCGCGCCGTGACAGGCACCGCAGCACCCCGCCGCGCTCGACGTACACGCTGGGCATGAGCCGGTGTTCCTCGTAGATCCAGCTGGTGACGATGTCGGCCAGCGTCTGCAGATCCCCGGCCCGATCCACTCTGGAGGCCAGCGGAAGCAGCGCCAACGCCTCCCGGTCATCGTGGTCGAGATCGGTGCGCGCCGGCTCGGGCCAGCCGCTGGCCGGCCGGGCGATGAGGTAGCCCTGGACGAGGTCGACACCGAGCTCGGTGAGCACCTTCAGCTCGGCGGCCTCTTCCACGCCTTCGGCGATGGTCTGGGCGCCGCAGGCCACCGCAAACGCCACGAGAGCGGCAATCAATGCCCTGCGGTCACGGTCGCGATGCAAGCCGCTGACGATGCCGCGGTCGATCTTGATGAAGTGCGGGGACAGCCGAAGGACGTGAGCCATGTTGGCGTAGCCGGCACCGACGTCGTCGACGGCGACCAGACTGCCGCGACTGGCCAGGATGCGCAGCCGCTCGGTCAGCCGGCTGTAGTCGGCGATGCGTTCGTGCTCGGTGACTTCAAGGACGTGGCCGGGCAGCATGGCGAGCAGATCATCGATGCGCGGGTCGAGCAGAAGTCCGGCGCTGGCGTTGAGAAAGAGTCGTGCTCCACCAGGAGGTTGACCGAGCGCGATGGCGGCACGCAGGCACTCGAGCTCTACCTCGGTACGGCAGCCGGCCGAGTCAGCGCGCGCAAGCCATTGGTCGGGAGAGATCCGGGCAAAGCTGTGAGACCGGGCCAGCGCCTCGAATCCCACCGTTTGGCCGTCCGCCAGCCGGACGATCGGCTGCGTGACCGCCGTGATGTCGCCGGGGACCAAAAGGGACGCAACGTCGTGTACCCAGTGGTCAGGCGCGCGGGGAAGCCCATCCTGCGATCCGCGACGGGCTCGAGGGAGGCTTCCCGTCGCCCGCGACGGATTACTCACAGAAAGCCTGTCGGCACCGAACGCGCAATACTTCATCGCCTGGCAGCGAAAAGTCGCTCGTGTCGGGCAAATCCGTTTGCTCCCCGTCGGAATGTACTGATATGTCCTACTAGAGACGGCGGATGACGGCCACCCCGAAGCAGAATGAAGCCATGAGCGGATCTGGGCAGCCGGCTACCCATCGCGTGGTCATCATCGGGGCCGGGTTCGGTGGCCTTTTCGCAGCTCGCGCCTTGAGCAAGGCACCGGTCGAGGTCACCGTGATCGACCGGACGAACCATCATCTTTTCCAGCCGCTGCTGTATCAGGTGGCCACCGGGATCCTGTCTGAAGGCAGCATCGCCCCGCCCATTCGAGACGTGCTGCGGCACTCCAAGAACACCGAGGTCATTGCGGCCGAGGTCACGAACATCGACCTGACGAATCGGACCGTCGCCGTCAACACTCTCGGCCACGCCGACGAGATCGGCTATGACAGCCTGATCCTCGCCGCCGGAGCCGCGCAGTCCTACTTCGGTCACGAGGAATTCAGCAATTACGCCCCGGGCATGAAGTCGATCGACGACGCGCTGGAATTACGCGGGCGGATCTTCGGCGCCTTCGAGCTGGCAGAGCGCGAACCCGACCCGGAAAAGCGGCGCTACTGGCTGACCTTCGTCGTCGTCGGCGGCGGCCCGACCGGGGTCGAGATGGCGGGTCAGATCGCCGAACTTTCGCGGCGGTCACTGCGCCACAACTTCCGCAACATCGATCCGGCGAGCGCCCGCGTGATCCTGCTCGATGCCGGTGACGCGCTCATCCCGGCCTTCGGAAAACACCTGTCGGGAAAGGCCCTTTCGGGCTTGCGCGAACTCGGCGTCGAAGTCCATTTCGGCGCCATGGTCACCAACGTCGACGCGGCCGGGGTCGACGCCAAGACCCGCACTCATGGCGACATTCGCATCGACGCAGGAACCAAGATGTGGGCCGCTGGAGTGTCGGCGTCACCGCTGGGTCGGATGGTCGCCGAGCAGGCCGGCGCGGAGGTCGACCGCTCGGGACGGGTCAAGGTGCGTCCCGACCTGACCCTTCCAGGTCACCCCGAAGTCTTCATCGTCGGCGACATGATCGACCTCGACCAGCTTCCCGGAGTTGCTGAAGTCGCCATGCAGGGTGGCCGATTCGCGGCCCGCACGATCATTCGACGGCTTGAATCAGGCGCGCCCGACGATCGTCCGTTCAAATACCTCGATCTGGGCGACATGGCCACCATCTCCCGCTTCCGGGCGGTGGCGAAATTCGGTCCGTTCCGGGTGGCCGGCTTCGTCGGCTGGCTGCTGTGGCTCTTCGTCCATCTGGCCTTCCTCACCGGCTTCAAGAATCGCGTCGCGACGGTCTTCAACTGGTTCATCGCCTTCCTTGGCCACGGCAGGCCGCAGCGGGCGATCACGCAGCAGCAGGTCTTCGCCAGACGTGCGCTGGAGCAGAAGCGGGACTGAGCGGGACCAAAAAGTTGCGCGGTTCCATGATCATCAGCCTGTTGATCATGGATCTCGGCAACTAAACGGCGGCCGGGTCACTGGATCGAGTAGCCCCCGTCGACCACCAGCGAATGCCCGAGAACGAACGAGGACTCCCCTGAGCACAACCAGAGGACAGCGTCGGCGATCTCCTCGGCTTCGGCGATGCGTCCGATGGGATGCATGTCGACGACCTGCTTCTCCAGCGCCGGGTCGTCGCCCATCCAGTCATTGACCATCCGTGAACGCGCCGTGCCGGGGCACACACAATTCACCCGCACACCGGTCGTCGCCAGCTCAAGTGCGGCCGTGCGGGTCAGCCCGATCACGCCGTGCTTGCTGGAGACGTAGTCCGCCATTCCGGGAAAGCCGATGAGGCCCGCGCCCGACGACGTATTGACGATCGCTCCTCCAGGACCTTGCGCGACGATGTGCGGGATCTCGTACTTCAGACACAGGAAGACGCCGGTGAGCATGACGCCGATGCCCCGGTTCCAGACATCTTCGGGCAGTTCCGCGATGGAGGCCCCAGCCCCCACGACACCCGCGTTGTTATGCGCGTAGTCCAGTCGCCCGTATTGGCTGATGGCGGTGTTGACCATCGCCTGAACCGACAGCGAATCTGCTACGTCGGTCTCGGCGAAACACGCCTCGCCGCCGTCGCCGCCGATGAGCCGGACGGTCTCCTGCCCGCCTGCGCGGTCGATATCGGCCACCACGACCTTGGCGCCGCCCCGCGCGAATCCGATCGCGGACGCGCGCCCGATCCCCGAAGCCGCACCCGTCACGATCGCGACCTTCCCCACAAAACGTCCTTCGGCCTGACTCACCAGCCCGTTTCCTTCCCGTGGTCGCATACGATCTGGTTGAACACTCAACTATCTCTTACTGTCGCCTTGGAGCACTCATGCCCGACGCACGCCTTCCGCTCCTGCAGATCGTCATTGGTAGCACCCGGCCCGGACGCGTGGGCAAGCCGATTGCCGATTGGGTGGCGCAGGAAGCCCGCGATCATGGCGGCTTCGAGATCGAAGTGGTCGACCTCGCCGAGGTGAACCTGCCGCTGTTCGACGAGCCTCATCACCCAAGGTTCGGCGATTACCAGCACGAGCACACCAAGAAGTGGTCCGCGACGATCTCCCGTGCCGACGCCCTCGTCTTCGTGATTCCCGAGTACAACCACAGCTTCAGCGGGGCCGTGAAGAACGCCTTGGACTACCTCCACAGCGAGTGGCAGTACAAGCCGGTAGGCCTGGTCAGCTACGGCGGGGTCGCGGCCGGCACCCGCGCCGTCCAAAGCCTCAAGCCGGTGCTGACCGCGCTCAAGACGGTGCCGCTCGCCGAGTCGGTGAACATTCCGTTCGTCGGGCAGTTCATCCGGGACGGCGAGTTCACACCCAACGACCAGCTGTCCGCGTCGCTGAAGACGATGCTTGACGAACTGGTGCGCTGGAACGGGGCGTTGACGGGTCTCGGTCTCGCCGGCTGACTGCCCGGCGCGGCCCCTGCGGGCTACGCTGCGGCCATGGCAAAGGCCGGCAGCGCCGCCGTCACCACCCTCGACGATCTCGCGGTCACACAGCCGCCTACGACCAAGCCCTTGCGCCGCGATGCAGAGCTCAACCGGCTACGGATCCTCGCCGCCGCGGACGCCGTCTTCGCCGATCGTGGCCTGGAAGCCACGCTGGACGACATCGCGGACTACGCCGACCTTGGCATCGGGACGGTCTATCGAAGGTTCGCCGACAAGGACGCGCTGATCGGCGCGCTCTTCGAGCAGCATCTCGACCGTCTCGTCGCGATCTCCGAAGAGGCGCTGCAACTCCCCGATCCATGGGACGGCGTCGTTCACTTCCTCGAGGGCTCGTTGGCACAGCACGCGGCCAACAGGGGGCTGGCTGATCTCGTGCTGCGGGGACGCGAGGGGTGCGATCGCATACGCAGCTCACGCGCGCGCCTGGTGCCGGCCGCGCAGAAGGTCTTCGAGCGGGCCCGCCACGCCGGCGTGCTTCGCGCCGACCTCGAAGCGACCGACATCCCACTACTGAGCCTGATGGTCGGCAGCATCGCCGAAAACAGCATGATCGTCGCGCCAGACCTTTGGCGCCGCTACCTGGCTATCGTGCTGGACGGGCTGAAGCCGCAGCGCAAGACGACCACGCCGCTACCGGTCGCCGCGCTCACCGGCGAGGAGCTCACGACGGCGATGGTGACGAGATCGCGGAGACGTCGACAGCCCTGAGCGTGGAGCAGCCGCCAGGAGCTACACCCGCCGAGCCGCTACCCGACTCTCGGTCGGCCAGCGGACATTGGTCGCCCAGCCGGCCTTTTCGCACAGCCGGATGAAGCCCGCCGCGATGTCGAGCTGACCCTTGTCGACCCCGTGCCGTGCGCAGGTGGGGTCGGAGTGATGCAGGTTGTGGAAGCTGTCGCCGAACGACACGATCGCCAGTGGCCACAGATTGGTCGATCGGTCCGAGCGACGCGTCTTGAACGGCCGGGTGCCGTACAGGTGGCAAAGCGAATTGACGCCCCAGGTGACCTGGTGCAGGAGAAACACTCGGATGAGACCGCCCCAGAGCAGCGCCGTCAAGGCCCCGAATGCGGTGCCGGTCACGAGCCACCCGATGAGCGCAGGAAGACCGAGCGAAACCAGGCACAGCACCGGGAAAGCCCGGTCGATCGCCACCATCATCGGATCCGCCGCCAGATCGGGCGCGTACTGCTCAACCGACGTGGAGTCGGCGCGAAAGAGCCATCCGACGTGGGCGTGGAAAGCCCCGCGCAGCTGGCCCCAGACACCAAAGCCGTACTCGTAGGGCGAATGGGGATCGCCGGGTTGATCGGTAAAGGCGTGATGGCGGCGATGCGTCGCGATCCAGCTCAGCACGCCGCCTTCGAACGCCATGCTGCCGGCGATCGCAAGCCCCGCCCGCAGCGGGCGGTTCGCGGTGAAGCTGCGATGAGTGAAGAGCCGGTGGAATCCGACCGTGATGCCCATCCCGGTGATGACGTAAAAAACAGCGGTCAGCGTGAGGTTGAGGGCCGTCGCGGTGTCTCCGAGCAGCTCCGTGCAGACCACCACGAGCGCCACCAGGGGCAGCCCCACGATCAGCAGGGTGACGCCTAGCTGCACCCCATTGGGCCGCGGGCGAACCTCCGCGGTGAAGGGCTCGGTCTCACACCACTCGGGGACGGGAGCTGCCTCAGCAAGCTTTTCGGCAGGGATCACGGCGGACGGTGCGGCTGCTGGCACGATGCTCCGGTGGTCGACGGTTTGGCCGGTGCGGCGCCGGTCGTGAGCGACCAACAGCCGAACCCCGTCCAAGCCGGCTCGCCGGAACGTTGGCGCCAACCTATCGGGTGAGATGGCAAATCCCGTAGTCGCCCGGCTGAACGGGCGAACAACGCAAACGCAAACTGGCACGCCCCCTGACGGAAGGGACGTGCCAGTTCGAGTTGGCTGCCCGGTACTAGCGGGGTTCGTCGCCCCGCAGTGTCACGCGCTGGATCACGCGGTGCTGGTCACCGAAGTCACCGACGACGGCGTGCTGGGTGGTGCGGTTGTCCCAGAAACCGATGGTGCCCTGCTGCCAGTGGTAACGAACGGTGAATTCGTTACGCACCGAGTGGCTGTAGAGGAACGCGAGCAGGGCGTCGCTCTCGGCCCGCTCCAGCTCCTTGATGTGGGAAGTGAAGCCCGGGTTCACGAAGAGCGAGCGCCGGCCGGTCTCCGGGTGCGTACGCACGACGGGGTGCTCAACAGGGTCGAGCTTGGTGAAGGTCTCACCCTCCCAGGTGCCCTTCCCGACGGCATCCAGGATGGGCTTGAACTGCGCGGCGCCGTCGTGAACACCGGTCAGGGTCAGCAGGTAGTCCTGGAGCGACGGGCTCAGCCACTCGAAAGCCGTCTCCTGGTCGGAGAACAGGGTGTCGCCACCCGCAGGCGGAACGGTGACCGCACGCAGGATCGATCCGAGCGGCGGGCGCTTCACGAAGGTCACGTCCGTGTGCCAGTGGATCCCGCGGGCCCGGGTGCTGATGTCGCCGTAGCTCGAGTAGAGCTCAGCGGCCTTGGTGTAGTCGATCTCGAAGACCTCGGGGTGGCCGTCCAGACCCGGGATGACCGGGTGACCCTCGGTGGGCTCACCGAAGCGGCTGGCGAAAGCGAGGTGCTCGACCGGGTCAAGGTTCGCTCCTGGGAAGAAGACGACCTTGTAGTGCAGCCAGGTCTGTCGGATCGCGGCGACCGTCTCGTCAGACAGGTCGCGCAGATCGAGACCGACGATCTCGGCGCCGATCGAGCCCGACAACGGAACGATCGTGAACGGCTGGGACCCCGTGCTGGTGGTGGGTTCGGCGGTGAGCGTCATGATTCTCCTTCAAAGTTGGTGGCGTTAGTGGGGTGAGTGGGGCTTTTCGGGCTGGCTACTAGGGCAAGGCAACGGCGGGAACGGGGTGAGCTCCGGCGGCGACCTCGTCGATGCCGAGCTCTTGAAGAAGTCGCGAACGAAGGGCGCCGAAACGCTCATCGCTGCGCAACCGCGGACTGGGCACCTCCACGGGCAAGTCGAGTGAGATCAGCCCGTCCGTGAGCACAAGCACCCGGTCGGCGAGCAGGATCGCCTCGTCGACGTCATGGGTGACGAGCAGGACGGTTGGCCGGTGCCGGCTGCACAGCTCCTGTACCAGCGCATGCATACGGATTCGGGTCAGGGCGTCGAGCGCGCCGAAGGGTTCATCGAGCAGCAGCAGCTGCGGCTCGCGCACCAGCGCGCGCGCTAGTGAGGCACGCTGAGCCTCGCCGCCGGACAGCGTCTTGGGCCAGTCGTCCTCGTGACCGTCCAACCCGACCTCACGAAGGGCTTGGCGGCCACGGTCGGCGGCGGCGCTGCCGCGCTGGCCAAGGGTCACGTTGGCCAGCACGCTTGCCCACGGCAGCAGCCGAGGATCCTGGAAAACCACGGAGCGCCGCACCGGCACGTACACGTCGCCACCGGCATTTTCATCCAGGCCGGCCAGCGTCCGCAGCATCGTGCTCTTACCCGAGCCGCTGCGTCCGAGGAGGGCGACAAACTGTCCCGGCGCTACCTCGATGTCGATACCCCGCAGCACTTCGCGAGCTCCGAACGATCGGGTGAGGCCACGGGTGATGAAACCGGCCGCGTCGGCAGGAGCCGGTGAGCCCGCTCCGGCCGGCTCTGTCAGCGTCCCGGCTGCCACCGCAACACTCTCCTTTCGAGTAGGCGAATCAGTGCGTCGCAAATGAGGCCAAGAACCGCGTACGTGATGAGGACGACCACGATCACGTCGGTCTGAAAGAAGGTCTGCGCCCTCACCATCAGGTAGCCGAGACCGCTGTGGGCGTTCAGCTGTTCCGCAAAGACCAGCAACAGCCACGAGACGGCGACCGCCATCCGCAGGCCCACAATGAATCCCGGGAGCACTGCCGGCAGCACCACTCGTCGGATCTCGCCGGCGCGGCTCAATCCGACGACGGTCGCCAGCTCGCGGTAGCCGGGATCGATCGAGCGGATCGCCGACGTCATGTTGATGTAGATGGGAAACGTGACGCCCAGCACGATCAGGCTGATCTTGGCCGTCTCGCCGAGCCCGAGCCACAGGATCAGCAGCGACTGCAGACCGATAATCGGTACGAAACGCAGCATCTGGACGTTCGAATCGACCAGGTCGTCGCCGATCCGGCTCAGACCCGCAAACAGGGCGAGGGCGGCGCCGATCACGACGCCGATGCCCAAGCCCCAGAGCACGCGCTGCAGCGACGTCCACAGCGCGCCGCCGAGGCTCCCGTCGCGGATCATGTCCCAGCCGACGGTGAGCACTGTCGACGGTGCAGCGAGCACGTCCTCGCTGAGCCACCCTGCGTCCGACGCGATCTGCCAGGCAGCGAAGAAAAGCACAACGCCGATAAGTCGTTCCAGTCCCCGCGGGAAACGCCATCGACGCTTTCCCGCAGTGACAGCCGACTGCGTGGGCAGCTTCACCAAGCCGTCACTCGAAGCCACCTTTGCAGCAGCGTCCACCGGCACTTGGGCCTGCGGCTGTTCGAGTTCTACAGCAGGTTTGGATGCCGTTCGGGCGTGCTCCTGAAGCGACGTCATTGACTCTGCGCTTTCTGGATGGTGGCGTTGTAGCGGGGGTCGAACTCGGAGGAGACGTCGATCTTGCTCGGGATCTCGCCGGCTTCCTGGAAGAGATCAGCGAGCTTCTGCTGAGCCGCGAGCACGTCACCGGGGAGTTGGATGAAGGTCGGTATTCCGGTCTCCTTCTGAACTACCGCAGCCCGCGCCGGAGTCAGGTGGTACTGGTCCACGTAGATGGCCTGGACGGCTAGTTCCGGGTGTGCCTGCAGGTACTTGTAGGCCTTGACGTATCGGGTGATGTAGTCAGCCAGTGCGGCCTCCTTGCCGGGATCCTTCAGCGAGGATTTGTCGGCGATAAGGAAGCCGCTCTTGTCGGTAATGGCCGACGTACCGGCAACGATCTTGCCGGTCGGGTTCTTTGCCAGGTAGACGCTCGTGAGGGGCTCCACGTCCAGCCCGACGTCGGCAGCACCGCTCTGCAGGGCAGCCGAGAGCGACGTGATCGGCACGTTGACGGAGGTGACGTCTGAGAGCTTCAGGCCCACGTTGTCCAAACCGGTCAGCAGCGCCGCCTCAGCAGCGGTGCCTTGCTGATAGGCGACCTTCTTGCCCTTCAGCGAGGCCCAGCCGGTGACACCGTGCCCACCGGGAGCGGTGACCAGGTCGTAGCTGCCCGACTTGCTTTCATAGCCGGCCACGGCGACGAGGGGCTGGTGGGCCGCCTGCGCGAAGATCAGTGGAGTGCTTCCGATGAAGCCGGTGTCCAGCGCGCCTGCCTGGAAGGCCTGCAGCATCGGCGGACCACCGACGAAGGCCGAGTACTGAACCTTGTACGGGAAGTTCGTGTCCTGCTTGCCGAGCTTGAGGATGGTCTTGAGGTTGTCGAGCTGGTCACCCACCCGCAGGGTCGTCCCCGCCGGGATCTGGGTGCTGATGGCGACCGGAGTCGCGTTGGGCGTGGTGGCCGCGGCGGGTGTTTTGGAAGAGGAACTGCTACTGCTGCCGCAGGCTGCGAGCGCACCCGCAGTGAGAAGGAGAGTGGCCGACGCGGCGGCGATTCGACGGAGGGGGACGCTTGAACGCACAGAGATTTCCAGTCAGGGGTGTTCGGCGGCAACCAGCGAAGCTGGGCCGGGAGGGATGGCGGCCGCGGCGCATAAGCGCGGGCTTGATGCCGATTTACAGGGCTTGCAGGAGCGGGGAAGGTCTACCTCAGGCCGGACACAGTGCGCTGGCTGAACGCTTGAAATCGACACAACGGCGGATTGTCAAGCTCGGTCCGACACCGGTGCCGCGGAGCAGCACGAAGTGGCGAAGGACCGGACGCATGGGTCGATAGTGCATGTAGTACATCGACTCCGTCAAGTTAGCCGGGTCGCGGCCGTCCCGCCAGTCCCGACCAACCTGCTTGGACGACCTCGGCAGGCCATGCGTTAGGTTGCGCGCCATGAGCGAGACTCCGACCGGACAGATGCGTGCGTGGCGGGTCCACGAATACGGACAGCCACTCGACGTGCTGCAGCTCGACGTGATCCCGATCCCCGAGCCCGCGCCTGGTGACGTTCGGGTCAAGGTGCAGGGAATCCCCTTGAACCTCAACGACATCGAGCGCATCAACGGCGGCAACATGATGGTGATCCCGCCGCTGCCGTCCATCCCCGGCATGGAGGTCATGGGAGTCGTCGACGCGTGCGGCGAGGGCGCCGAGGCATGGCTCGGCAAGCGGGTGGTGGCTAACGCGAACGGCGCCGTCGGCGGCTACGCCGAGTACACGCTGTGCGGATCGACATCCATATTCGAAATGCCCGATGACATCCCGCTCCCTGATGCGGCGGCGCTCTACTTCCCGTTCCATCTGGCGTGGCTGGGTCTCTTCGAGCGCGGGGAGCTGAAGGCCGGGGAGAGCGTCCTGATCCACGCCGCCGCGGGAGGGGCCGGGTCTGCCGCTGTGCAGCTGGCCGTGCATGCCGGCGCCAAGGTGTTCGCCACCGCCGGCTCCCAAGAGAAAGTCGAGCTCTGCCGCGAGCTCGGAGCCCATGTAGCCATCAATTACCGGGAAGAGAATTTCGCCGAGATCGTGATGGCGGAGACCAACAACCGCGGCGTCGACGTGGTGTTCGACAACGTCGGTCCGGGCGTCTTTGAAGATTCCCTCAAGGTCACGGCCTACAACGGGCGCTACGTGCTCATGGGCTTCGCGGGTGACAAGTCCAAAGCGGATGAGCCGTGGATCGTCCCCCGCAAAGTCCTGGCCGGAAACCTCAAACTGTGTGGCGTCCTGCTCTCCTACGGAACGCCGGAGGCAGCGACCTTCGTCAAGCAGATGATGGGCTTCAACTTCCTGTCACGCGATCTCGGGCAGCAGATCAACGACAAGATCATTGAGCTGGTACGCACCAAGGCCATCCATCCGGTGATCGGCCGGGTTGCGACCTTCGAGGAGATCCCGCAGGCCATTCACGCCATGGGCAACCGGGAGACCACCGGCCGGATCATCATCACGCTCTAGCGGAGGTCTGCTAGGAGCGTCCCGCGAGCGCCGGCACGAGCGCTGACGCTTTCGGACTGCCCCAGCCGGTAGTGAGATCGTAGCCCGGTCCGGCCTTGAAGCCCGGGGTGATTCCACCCCCCAGCAAGGTGCCATCGAAGGTGCTGTTGCCCACGGTGACGTCGTGGAAATAGCGACCGTAGGTCGAGGGGTTCGATGCCAGCCGATAGAGCGTTGGATTGATCAGGCCCAACCGTCCCCGGTGAGCTTGGTCGGCCAGGGCGACGAGGCCCGCCCACTGGGGTCCACCTTCACTCGTGCCGCCGAAGTAGTACACCGGTCCGTTCGTCGACAGGTCGTCCGAGCTTGTCCAATAGACAATGACTCCTTGTGCGACTGCGGCGTTCCAAGCCACATCCGGCACCGACCGCCCCTTGTATGGCAACCCGATCTGATAGGCCGGCTGCGGGAAGATCTGGGAGACCCCACCACCACTGGCTCCGGCGTAGGCCGGTTCGTTCCACACGGACTCGCCCTGGTATTGCCCGGTAACTCCATTGGCTATCAGGTCCGTGCCGCCGATGCTGGTGACGAGAGGGTCATCGTTGGGATATCCGGCAACGGTGAGGAAACCCGTGCTGGGGCAGTTGTACTCGGCGGCTCCAGTGTCACCGGAGCCCGCCACCAGAGTGATGTGTTTAGCGGTCGCCTTCGCGAGGATCCCGTGGAAGCGAGGAAGGTCGATGTCCGAGCACTTCTCATCCTCGACGAAGCTCATCGACAGAACATCACCCAGGTTGCGGTCGACCGCGTACTGCAGCGCGTTCTCCAGGTCGACGTCCGCATCGGACTTCGCGCCCACGTAGACGATCTTGGCGCCTGGTGCGATGGCATGAGCCCACTCGACATCGAGAGTGATCTCGCCGGACCAGCCGACTTGATCCGCATCCCCGATGTTGTAGGGAGTCTTCCCGTTAGGGAACAACTGGACCAGATCCGCTTTGGGAAGTCCTCCGAGCTTGTCAAAGCCGTCAAGATCCCTCGCCAGGGTCGGGCTCTGGAAGGCGTCCACGATCACAATGGTTCGACCGCGCCCGTCAAGACCCTTTGCAGCCAGCTGATTGACGCCGTAGGCCGCCCGAATTGCGCGCGGGGAATAGCACGTTGGCGGACTGGTGGTCTGACAGTCCAGCGGCGCCTGTCCCACCTTGTGAATCGTCTCGCGACCCAACAGTTGTGCGCCCTGAGAATCAGGATGAAAGTGCGTTACGGGCCCGGGCTCCTGCGCACTGGCCGCCGAACCGGCTGCTGTCCCGGCGACCATGACACACGACGCCAAACCGCAAGCAGCAACAGCCATTAACTTCCGACGCACCATGACCCCCGAGTCGCGCCGACCCCCGCCGACTTTTCGGAAACGTAACAGCGGTCGAGCGCTCAAAAATAAGAAATAGCGGTCATTCACCCGGTTGCCGCGACCAGACCGTAAGCGCACACACATAGCAGACTCAGGCACAGGTCGTACCGTCAGCGGGGCGTCATGGATGGCGCCGGGTGTGCCGGGTGCGGATGTCGGGCGGCGGGGAGGTCTGTACTGATCACGCTGGTGCTGATCGGACTGGTCGGCGGGCTCATCACTGGCATCTCGCCGTGTGTGCTGCCAGTGCTTCCAGCGATCTTCTTCACTGGCGGCGCGGCAGGAGCGCGCCCCGTCGGCCCGCGAGCAACCAGAAAGGCGAGCCGGCGGCCCTATTGGGTGGTAGGCGGACTGACGTTCAGCTTCTGCATCTTCACCCTGGTCGGCACGATCATCCTGCGATCGTTGGACGTTCCGGCCGACACCATCCGCTGGGTCGGCTTGGCGGTGCTGGTGCTGCTCGGCTTGGGCATGATCATCCCGCGGCTCGAAACGCTGCTGGAGAAGCCGTTCACCTGGATTCCGCAACACACCGTCAGGCCGGACAGCGGCGGCTTCGTCCTCGGGTTGGCCCTGGGTGCGGTTTACGTCCCGTGCGCGGGCCCGGTGCTCGCCGCCATCACCGTCGCCGGAGCCACCGGCCGGATCGGCGGCCGCACGATCGAACTGACAGTGGCCTTCGCCATCGGCACGGCCATTCCGCTGCTGATTTTCGCCCTCGCCGGCCGCAGCGTCGCCGAACGCGTGCGAGCCTTCCGCACGCACCAACGGGCTATCCGCGTCACGGCTGGGGTCGTGGTCATCGGGCTCGCGATCGCGCTGACGTTCAATGTGACCGACGCTCTCCAGCGTGCCGTTCCGGACTACACCTCCGCGGCCAACAAGGCTCTGATCGGAAGCAGCAGCGTCAACAAGGCGCTCGGAAAGAAGCAGAGCGCGCTGCTGGCCAGCTGCGCGCAGAACCCTTCCGACAAGCTGGCCGACTGCGGTGCGGCACCCGAGATCGCCGGCATCTCGAAGTGGCTGAACACGCCCAACGGTGCCCCGCTCACCCTGAGCGCGCTCAAGGGCAAGGTCGTCCTGATCGATTTCTGGGCCTACTCCTGCATCAATTGTCAGCGCGCCATTCCCCATGTGGAAGCCTGGTATTCGGCCTACAAGTCAGCCGGCTTCGAGGTGATCGGGGTCCACACCCCGGAGTACGCGTTTGAACACGTGGCAGGAAATGTGGCGGCCGGGGCCAAGCGGATCGGCATCACCTACCCGGTCGCGCTGGACAACGACTACACGACCTGGAACGCCTTCAGCAATGAATCCTGGCCGGCCGACTATCTGATCGATTCCACCGGCACGATCCGGCATGTCTCGATCGGTGAAGGCGACTACTCCGGCACCGAAAAGCTGATCCGGCAACTGCTGGCCGCTGCCAAGCCGGGCGCCGCGTTGCCGGCAGGCACCCACGTGGCAGACACCACGCCCACCTCCGCGCAGACCGCCGAGACATACCTGGGGGCGACCCGGGCCAACAGCTACGCGGGCACCACCTCGTTAGGCCTGGGCAAGAACGTCATCACCTTCCCCGCGACCGTCCCGGACGACGAATTCGCGCTGTCCGGCACCTGGACCATCGGCGCAGACGGCCTGACCGCCGTCAAAGATGCCCGCATCCGGCTGAACTTCCTGGCCAAGGACGTCTACCTGGACATTGGTGGCACGGGGACGATCACGGCGACGGTGAACGGGGCCTCGAAGACCTTCACCGTGTCGGGCGCACCGGACATCTACCCGGTCGTGAGCCAGCAATCGGCCGCCCGGCACACCCTTGACGTGGCGGTGGCGCCAGGCCTTACCGCCTACTCATTCACCTTCGGGTAGCCGCTATTCGACATTGCGCCTATTCGACATTGCGCGCCAGAATCCCGAGCGTTGCGCGCAGGGCCGCCTCCGGGATGACCGGGAAGATTCCGGCACCGCGGTACTGCTCGTGGATCTCGCTCCAGTCGTAGTACGACGTCACCAGAGTGCCCGTCTCGCTGGGCGCAAGCGTGTAGCCGTAGAGGTGTCTGAGCGGAGGCTGGATCGCTCCGGAGATCGTCCATTCGATGAGGGCGTCCGGCTCAAGCTTGGTGATGATGACCGTGACGTCGTACTTGCCCATCGGATAGTCGTTGAGCGATTCCCGATCCATGTGCACGACGAACTCATCGCCCGCCTTCTGCACCGGCTCGCCGTCGGCGGACTGCAGCATTCCCGAGCTGTCGATCATCACGTGACCGTTCGGATCCGCCAACACGGCAAACACTTTTGAGGGGGCTGCGGCGATTTCCCGCTGGACCTCGAACCGCTCTGTCTCCATGTCGGTCAGCCTCTCACGGAAGCAAGTGAGGCGAGCCGGTCGGCTGCCGCATTCAGGGTCTCGAGGCGTTTGGGGAACGCGAAACGGATCATGTGACGACCCTCGACGGGATCCGGATAGAACGACGACCCGGGAACGGCTGCTACCCCGATTTGTTCGACCAGACGACGGGCCAGGGCGACATCGTCACGCCCTGGGTCCACTGCGCTGGTGTCGCACAACACGTAGTACGCGCCGTCGGGCACCCGGAAGGAGAAGCCCACCTCCGCCAGCACACCGCACAGCAGATCCCGCCGTGCCAGATAGTCGGCGGCCATCTGGTCGTAGTAGCTGGCGGGCAAAGCCATGGCCGCGACACCAGCGGCTTGTAGCGGCGCGGCGGCGCCCACCGTCAGGAAGTCGTGAACCTTGCGGATTGCGTTTGTCAGAGCCGGCGGTGCGATGGTCCAGCCGACCCTCCATCCGGTGACCGCGTACGTCTTGGACAGCGCATTGATCGTGACAGTGCGGTCTTCCAGCCCGGGCACAGTCGCCGGGGGCACGTGGCCACCCGGGCCCAGATAGTGAATGTGCTCGTAAATCTCATCGGTCAGGCACAGCGCGTCGTACTGCTGGCACAGGTCGGCAATCAGGGCGAGCTCGTCACGTCGGAAGACCTTGCCGGTCGGGTTGTGCGGAGTGTTGACGATGATCGCCCGAGTGCGGTTGTTGAACGCGGCTCTCAGCTCGGCCTCGTCGATGGTCCAGTCGGGCTGGTGCAGTTCCACGTAGCGCGGCGTCGCGCCGGACAGGATCGCGTCAGGGCCGTAATTCTCGTAGAACGGCGTGAAGACGATGACCTCCTCGCCCGGGTCGACGAGCGCCAGCATGGCCGCGATCATGGCCTCGGTCGAGCCGCAGGTGACACAGATCGACGTCTCCGGATCGACCTGCCATCCCGCGTAACTGCGGGCAACCTTGCCGGCGATCGCCTGCCGAAACTCCTGCGCACCCCAGGTGATCGCGTACTGGTTCACATCGGCGTCGATCGCCGCCTTCGCGGCCTCTTTCAGCTCCGGAGGGCAACCGAAGTCGGGAAAGCCCTGCGCGAGATTGACCGCGCCATGAGCGGTCGCGAGCCGGGTCATCTCACGGATCACGGACTCGGTGAAGGTCTCTGCTTTGGCGCTCACGCGCTGGGCGCCGTTCGAAGCGTGCAGTGGGGTCACCCCGCCATCTTGCTCAACTCAGCGGCTGAATTTCGACTAGCAGCACCCAGGCATCTGGAAGAGGCGAGCGCCCGGCAGATCTATAGTCCGCTGACCATGTCTGAATCTGCCGGATGGAGGGCGATCCGTGTCAGCACCGAGTACTGACCTGGGACTGCTCGAAGCAGCGGCCCGCGACTGCCTGGAGCCGGCCGTTTTCGCCTATGCGGCATCCGGCGGTGGCGATGAACGGACGCTGACCGCTAACGCGACGGCGTGGGAATCAATCATGCTGCGGCCGCGGGTGCTGCGGGACGTCACGTCGGTGGAGACGACGACCACCATCCTGGGCCAGAGCCTGTCGATGCCGGTCATGGTGGCTCCGACCGCAGGCCATGCCTTGTTCTCACCGGATGCAGAGACGGGGATGGCACGGGCGGCTAGCGCGGCCGGCACCGTGATGACGGTGTCCATGATGAGCTCTACCGCCATCGAAGACATCGCGAAGGCTGTACCGGAAGCCCGGCTGTGGATGCACATCACGATGCTCGCCGATCGCGGTCGGACCAGGGCGATTTGCGAGCGGGCGCAAGCAGCCGGCTGCCAAGCGATCGTGCTGACGGTTGACTGTCCGGTCGGCGCTCCGCGTCCCCGTAGCGAGCAATACGGCCCCATCGCTTTGGCCGGCGCTCCGCTTCCGAACGTCTCGCTGCCTGGCGATCCCGTGGGCGGGGAGCTCGCTGCGATGGTCGCAGGGTTCGACAGAGCCGTGACTTTCGACGACATCGCGACCGTGAACGGGTGGGCCGGTGGGCTCCCGGTCGTGGTGAAGGGACTGGTGCGCGGCGACGACGCCTTGCTGTGCGCCCAGGCCGGCGCCGCGGCGGTCGTGGTCTCCAATCACGGGGGCCGCCAGCTCGACCAATGCATCCCCACCGCGCTCGCGCTTCCCGAGGTGGTCGAGGCGGTCGGCGGACAGATCGAGATCCTCGTCGACGGCGGCATCCGGCGCGGCATCCACGTCCTGGCAGCGCTCGCCCTCGGCGCCACCGCGACTCTGGTCGGCAGGCTGCCCGTCTACGGCCTGGCTACCGGCGGCCAGGAAGGCGCCCAAGCAGTCCTCACGCAGCTGCGCGACGAACTCGCCACCGCGATGGCCCTGTGCGGGGTCAACCGTCTCGCCGAGCTCTCCCCCGACCTCCTCCGGCTGCCCTGAGTCAGCCTCCCAACTCAACCTCCCAACATGGCCGACATCAGCCGCCGTCCAGACTCCATTCCGCTGACCTTGCCGAGCGCGTAGTCGACCTCGGGATAGGTGGCCGGAGCAGGAACCAAAGGCGTGACGAGCGACCCGATCTCCGGGCCGACCCGATCCGCATGTGGCTGCAACGCAAGGAGATCGAAGCCGTAGACGTCGGCGGCAGTCTCGCTCGCCATCAGTCTGATCTCCTTTTCGCTGCAGCCGTTGCACGCCTCCCGCAGCGCGTTCAGCGAGTGCGGCCAGGTGCCTTCGATGTGGGGGTAGTCCGCGCCCCACATGATGCGACCGACGCCGATCTGGTCACGGATGTCGCACTCGGCCCGGCTCATGAACGAGGCACCGACGTAGCAATTTCGGGCCCAGTACTCACTGGGTGAGAGCTTCAGCAGGTCGGTGATTCCGCGCTCGAACGGCGACGCGTACTGCTCGTCAAGTCGTTGCAGCATCGAGGGAATCCAGTCAGCCCCCTGTTCGGTGAACGCCACCCGCAAGTCGGGGAAACGCTCGAAGACCCCGCCAAGAATGAGCTCCCAGAGCGGACGCCGGGCCCACCACATGAACTCGAATTTCGTGACCCACATTGCGTAGGAGCCATAGCCCTCCCAAGGCGTGCCACCGGAGTGAAAAGTCACCGGCAGTCCGGTCTCGACACAGGCTGCCCAGAGCGGGTCATAGCGGGTGTCGTGGTAGGAGGGCAGCTCGAAGTCGCCGGTCGGCAGCATGATGCTCGCGAGCCCGGCTTCCTTGACCCAATGCACATCGCGTACCGCAGCGTCGATGTCGTGCGGTTGGACGATCGCCACCCCGGCTCGCCGGCCCGGCAGTTGGCTGCAGAAGTCGGCGAGCCAGCGGTTGAAGATTCGGGCCCCGGCCTGACGCAGCTCCGAGGTGGTGTCCGGGAAAGGGAAAGCCGCGCCCCAGGGAGGCTCGTTGCTGTTCTGGAAGTCGGGGAAGAGCACCTCCGCGACGATCCCCTCGCCCTCCAGCTCGCGATTGCGGACGGCGGAGTCATACACGCCGGCGAGGCCGCCGCGTGCAATAGCCTCCTGGCCGGTATAGATGTCGACCATCGCTTCGCCGAAGAGCGCGTGAACCAGTTCGCCGTCTTCGGGCAGTCCCATCGAGCGATTGCGTTCGGCCCGCCAGGCTTCGCGGGCCACGACGAATCGGTCGAATTCCTCGAGCCGGCTCGCCTCGACGTAGGGCCTGAAGTCGGCGATCGGCGGCCCGGCGTGGCCGTCAGCAGAAATGATGGCAAGACGTTCACTCATGGCGCTACTCCTCAGGAGCTGACGTAGCGCTCGACGCCACGCCAGTAGTCGGGGACGTCGTCGGCAGACATCAGGGTTTGGATGCCCTCTATCTCGGGCGGCAGATGGCCGTCGTCCTCGGCGAACCCGTACTCCCGCGCGAGGCGGCTCGACCAGAACGAGCCCCCCGATTTCTCCAGGATCTGCGGGTCGGAGGCGAGGGCCACGACCGCCCTGCCGTTGAATTTCGGCGTTTCCCCGAAGCCGATGTCGAGCCCGTGAAGGGTGCGGGTGCCATCGGGTGCTACCTCGACGTTGGCGAGCAGCCCCTCGGTCAGCACGAGCCCCGGCCAGAGCGAGACGACCGCGACCCCGTGTGCACGAAGCTCGGTGGCGCTGTCCTGGGTCAGCTTGTCGATGCCACCTTTGCCGATCCCATAAGGAACGGAAAGCAGGTGCTGCTTGGCGCCGTGCGAGGAAATGTTGATGACGACGCCCGACCCCTGCGGAACCATCATTCGGGCGGCCAGCGCGGTGGTCACGTAATCCGACCGCGGCCCCACATCAAGGCAGGCGGTGATGTGGCGGAAGGGAATCTCCCAGAAAGGCACGCCAACCATCTCCGAGAAGTCCGGGGAGGCGACGTTGACCACGACGTCGAGCCGCCCCTCGTCCTTGCGGATGCGGTCGAAGACGGCCTCCACTTGAGCGTCATCCGTGTGGTCGCACGCCAGCGCAATCGCTTTACCGCCGGCCGCTTCGATCTCGGCGACCGTTTGGTGCAGGCTTCCAATCGCACCCGGCGAGGCGTCGAGGGTGCGCGCCGTGACGTACGTCGTCGCTCCGGCGGCGGCGACCTCGAGCGCCATCCCCTTCCCGATGTTCTTGCTGGCGCCGGTGACAAGAGCCACCCGGCCATCGAGCGATCCAGTCATGGTCAGGCTCCCGTGTGGGTGTTGGCGACCTTGACCACATTGGCCGGGTCGCAGTTGAAAATGTCCTTGTTGGGCTTGGTGACATCGGAGGCGAGAACGAAGCCGGTTGGGGTGGCCTTCAGCAGCACGAAGCAGTCGGACAGCACGCCGGGACCCACCTGGGTGTTGACCGGCGCAATGATCCCGCCGCCGGTCCAGCCCTTTTCACTGCCAGCCTTCGCGATGACGCAGGCCCCCGTCAGGTTCGAGCCGCACGACTTCGCCGCGACCGCCCACAAGAGCCAGGCGTCGAGTGCTTGCATATGCGCGAAGTCCGGCTGGAGCTTGCTCGAGGACTTGATGAGGGTGATCGCCTGCTGTACCGCTGGATTCTGCGCCGCGTCCTCGAACGGCCAGTACGTCATGCTGACGTAGGTAGGAGGCAGGATGCCTTCCTTGGCCATCGTGATGGTGCTCTTGTTGTAGTTCTGAACACCTAGTGGCATGACGTCCGGCTTCCAGCCGATGTCGTTCATCGAACTGACGAACGTGCTGATGTCCGGCGACAGCGTGATAACGGCCTTCGCCTTGTTCTCGACGGCGTGCTCGGCGTATGGACGCCAGTTGGCGACGCCGGTGACGGGCGCTTCCTGAAAGTCCACCACCTTGCTGCCGATGGTGGTGAGCGCGTCTCGCTGGCGTTCGGCGAAGGTGTCGAGCCCACCCCCGTTCACCGTGATCATCGAGATGGCCTGGAACGCTGCCGGATACTTCTTCGACAGCTCCCGCCAGGCCCCGACGTTGATCTGGTGCAGCGAGCTGTCGACGACGACCTGGTCAGACGCCTCGGCCGCCTGCGGCGACGACGCGTAGGCCGGGATCTGGGCCATGTTGCAGGCCAGTCGCGGCTTGACACCCGCTGCGTCGAGCGGATTGGCATTGCCGACCAGCATGAAGTCGCCCTGGCAGGCGTTGATCACCTGAGCGGCGATGTTGAAGAGCTTGCCGTCGCGTTTGGTGAGGACGATCTTGCGACCGAGAATGCCGCCGGCCGCATTGCACCACTTCACGAAGCCGTCAGCGACGTCGAACGATTCTTGCCCCGCCCCCGGTATGACCGTGTTTCCGGGGTCGCCCATGGTGGTGATGTGGATCTCGGTGTCGGTGACGCCGCGGGCAGTGGCTCCCGTCGCCTTGCCGGGGCCGCAGATTGCCTTCAGCGTCCCGAAGTCGCCAACGGTGCTCGCTGCTGCGGTAGCGCTGGGAGTTCCGGTCGGCTTCGCCGGATTGGCGCTGCTGCTGCTCGAATGTCCGCATCCGGTTGCCGCTAGCGCCACGGTGGCCGCCAGGCCGGTAATCGCCAGACATCGTCGTCTTGCCAAGGTCCCACGCCCCTCAGAACGATCATTAGCACCGTTGCTACGATCCATAGCTCGGGCATACTGCTACGATCCGTAGCAGAATTGCAAGGGGTCGTTCTCATGGCCTTCGCTCCGGGGAGGAACAGATGGCCGCCCGCGTCGAACGGCTCGACCCGGATCAGGTCGTCGCTGCCGCCGAGCGGCTGGTGGCCGCCCGCGGCTGGGAGCAGCTGACGATGGCGGCGCTGGCTGCCGAACTAGGCGTGCGGGCACCGTCGCTCTACCGTCACGTGGAAAGCCTCGACGCGCTGCGAAAGACCATGCGGCTACGCACTCTGGCCGGCTTGTCGGACGCGGTCCGCGCCGCCGTGATGGGCAAGTCCGGCATCGAGGGTCTGCATGCACTCACCGATGCCTACCGGGGCTATGCCAAGGCGCATCCGGTGCGTTACCTCGCCGGCACCGGCGTGCAGGGAGATGAGGCGATGCGTCTTGAGGGACGCCGCGTCGGTGAGGCTGGGTACGCCGTCATGGCTTCGTTCGGGCTCACCGAGGACGAGCTGCCCTTCGCCACGGCCCAATTGGCGGCCTTGGTCCACGGGTTCATCAGCCTCGAGTTGCTGCAAACCATCGACTGGGTCGCCGATTCCGACGCGGCCTTCCATGGTTTGGTCGAGCTGTTCGCGGTCGGAATCGAGCAGTCCACGGCAAAGAAGCCGCGGGCCATGGCAGGTAAGGGGAGGCGGTCCTGATGCGCGGACTTCGCGAACGCGTCGTGCTGGTGGCGGGCGGCGCCGGCGGGATCGGAACTGCGACGTGTGTGCGGCTCGCCGAAGAAGGCGCATCCGTCGTGGTCGCCGACCTCGATGGTGACGCTGCTGCCGCGGTCGCCGGCCGTATCCAGGGCGCCGGCGGCACCGCCGAAGCCACGGTGGTGGACCTTCGCGATGAGGAGTCGGTAGCCGCTGCGGTTGCGCTGGCAGTCAAGGCTTTTGGTGGCCTCGACGTCCTTCACGCGAATGCTGCCGACCTCTCCCCGGAGACGATCGGTCAAGACACCGACGTCGAGTCGCTACCGCTGGAAGCCTTCGACCGGACGATCGCCGTCAACCTGCGCGGACACCTGCTGTGTGCCCGCCAAGCGATCCCCCGCCTGCTCGAACGTGGCGGAGGTGCGCTCGTCTTCACCAGTTCAGCAGCCGCATTCGCCGGAGAGCCGGAGCGACCCTCTTACGCGATGGCCAAGAGTGGACTCGGCGGCCTCGTGCGCCACGTAGCGAGCCGCTGGGGCAAGGCCGGCATCCGGGCGAATGCCGTCGCTCCCGGGCTGGTTTTGACGGACACCATCCGCGAGTCGCTCGACCCGGCCTTTCGTGACATGGCGCTGGGGATCACCCGCAGCGCACGATTGGGAACCCCCGAAGACATTGCGGCCATGGTTGCTTTCCTGGCCTCCGACGACGCGTCATGGATCACCGGACAGGTCATCAGCGTCGACGGGGGTGCGGTGCTGCGCTGAACCTCCCCCGGTCAGGCAGCCACCACATCACCGATCGGATCTGCGGCGCTGTCAGCAGTGTCAGGCCGCACGGTCTTTTTCTGTGGCTGGATCAACGTGACCACGATGATCGTGCCGAGCACGAGAATCCCCACGCCCACCGCGAAGGCGGTCGTGAATCCGTGAACCACGGCCGCCTGTGACGAGCCGCCGTGAGACCTGGCGTAGTGCAAGGTCGCGCTGGTAGCGATCGTGTTCAGCAGCGCTACGCCCAGCGACCCGCCGACCTGCTGGGTCGTGTTGACCAACGCGCTGGCGACACCGGCGTCGTGGTCGGGAACACCCAGCAGTGCGGTCGAGCTCAAGGGGACGAAGACGTGCCCCATACCCAGGCTGATCAGCAGCTCCGCCGGCACAACGTGCGTGAGGTAGGACGAGTCAACCGGCAGCTGGGTCAGCCACAAGACGCCCAACGTGGCCAGGACGAAGCCCGTCGTAGCAAGCACCCTCGGACCGAAGATCGGCAGCGTCCGGGAAGCCACGACCGACGACACGATGACGCCGACGGGGAATGGCAGGAAGGCGATGCCGGCCTTCAATGCCGAGTAGCCGAGCACGTCCTGGAAGTAATAGGTCAGGAAAAGGAAGGTCGTGAAGACGACCAGGGTCGCCAGCAGAAAGCCCAGATAGGAGCCTCCGCGGTTGCGGTCCAAGACCACCCGCATCGGGAGCATGGGGTTGGAGGCAACCAATTCCCGCGCGACGAATCCCACCAGCAGGATGACTCCGATGCCGATGAAGCCGAGGGTTTGGGAGGATGTCCACGAGTGCAGCGAGGCCTCGGTGAACCCGTAGACGAGCGACGCCAGGCCAAGGGTCGCCAGCACCGCGCCGAGCACGTCGTAGTGGCGATCGCCCTCCACTCGGCTCTCCTTGAGCAGGGGGAAGGAGGCAATGGCGACACCGAGCGCGATGGGCACGTTGACGAAGAGGGTCCAGCGCCAGCTCAGGTATTCCGTGAGTGCACCGCCGGCGATAAGCCCGATGGCGCCGCCGGTACCGGAGATTGCGCCGTAGACACCGAAGGCTTTCGCGCGCTCATGCGGCTCGGTGAACGTGGTGGTGATGAGCGACAACACCGCGGGCGCAAGGAGGGCGGCAAAGATTCCTTGGACCGCCCGGGCGCTGAAGAGCCAGGTAGCAGACTGCGCTGCGCCGCCGAACGCGGACGCGGCGGCGAATCCGAAAAGACCGATGAGAAACGTGCGCTTACGCCCTACGTAGTCGGCGATGCGGCCGCCGAGCAGCAGGAATCCGCCGAACGTCAGGGTGTAGGCAGTCAGCGCCCACTGTCGATCGGCGTCACTGATGTGGAGCGCGGCCTGCGCCTTCGGCAGCGCGATGTTCACGATCGACGCATCAAGAATGATCATCAGCTGCGCGATGCCAATGACGGCAAGGGCAAGCCAACGACGGTCGCGCGGGACGTCAGCCTTCGCGGTATCGCCCACGAGTTGGTTGGTGGTCACGTGTCAACTCCAGTCTCGAGCGTCTGGTCCAAACGACCCAGACGTCGTACGATCACTGCAAGCGGAAGCAGCCTCCGTTAATCTATCGGAGGCATCCTCCGTTTAGCAAATGAATTTCTGCAGGAGGTGGATCGTGGCTCGGCCCGCTGAGGGTGGGATCGTGGCGCGGCCACTGCGGGCTGATGCCCGTCGTAACCGTGATCGACTGCTGGACGTGGCCTCGGCCGCCTTTGCCGAGCACGGCGTCGACGCCTCTCTCGAAGAAATAGCCCGCCAGGCGGGCGTCGGTATCGGGACCTTGTACCGCCACTATCCCAGCCGCGACGCGCTGGTCGAAGCGGTTTTTCGGCGCAGCGTCGACGAGCTCGTGGACAGTGCCGGCGACCTGCTCGAGAGCATGCCGCCGGAGCAGGCGCTCGGCGAATGGATGCGCCGGTTCGTCGCCCTGGTGGCATCCAAGAAGGGTCTCGCCACCCATCTGAAGAGCGTCCTGTCCGAGGACTCGAGCATTTTTGCCTACAGCCATGAGCGGATGAACGCGACCATGCGCACCCTGGTCGAAGCCGCCGTCGCCTCGGGCGCGGTCCGACCGGACGTCGCTCCCGCAGATCTCCTGAGTGCGCTCAGCGGCGTGTGCCTGATGTCAGACGGTCCCGGATGGCAGGACCAGGCATGTCGGATTTCGGCGCTGCTGATGGATGGGCTGCGCTACCAGCCGGCTTCGGGGGCGCGCGACGGGGTTGGAGCACCGCTGCCCGCCTGAGCAGAACGCGGGCGGGCGGCGATCAAGCGTTGCTGGCGGCGGCGTTCTCCTCGTCGGCCTCCGCCTCGGGATCAAGGCCGGGAGGAAGTTCGCCCGTGGCGTGCTCCCACGCGTGGGCAGCCGCACGTTCGATGAGCAGACCGACCAACTGGCCGACCACTCCGGACGACACGGCCCAGATGATGGCGGTGGGCAAGGGCACGAGGGGCGAGCTTGGACGGTCCGGCGGGGGTTCACCGATTCGCGCGCGATAGACCTTCTCCGCGGCTCTGCGAGTGGCCTGTCCAGCGGCAAGCGTCGCCGCCAGAGCTATCACCTTCCAGCCCAGCGTTTCTTTCGCGTCAGCCACCTGTGTCACCCCTTAGCCCAAGACTTCTTGTCAACGTAGTCTCCCGCCTGACGTACCGCTGAAACCAGCAAAGGGCTAGTCCTCACTCTGGCCTCGCTTGCGCTGTTGAGCCCGGCTCGCAGCACCGAGAATCAGCCTGGCAACCACGGCGATAACGACGAGGTCGGCCAGCATCTGCGTGCTCACAATGAGCCGAGCCGGATCTGACTTCGCGGTGATGTCACCGAAACCGACCGTAGAGAAGACGGTGATAGTGAAATACAACGCAGCCGAACGGCTCAGATGCATTCCGAACGCCGCGACGCTCGTTTGGGAAATCACCAAGTAGAGCCAGGCGAACATCACCAGGAAGAGCGGAATCACGACAGACATGGCGACGGTCGCTCGCAACATCGGATGGTCGCTGCTCGTTATCTGACGGACCTCGAATGCCAGCACTACGGAAAAGAGCAGCAGGCAAGCGATGATGTGCGGAGCCACGAGCGCATGGGGATGCTTGGGAATCGGCGCGTAGTAGTAGATCAGCAGCAACGCCGTCGCACTGACGATGGCACGTAGGCCGGTCCGCACCAGCTGGGAACGTTCAAACTCTTCCAGCCACGAAGAATTGTCCTTGGTCGCCATCGTGGGAGGCTACGGCCGTCGGGGCCACGTCCCCGATCTTCGGCACGTACTTTTCGCGAGGATTCGCATTTGGTGCGCCCGGCGGACAGACGCGTGGTGCGAGCAGACCTAGCGGTCTCGCAACGCCGTCGCAGGGATGACCGTCTTCGCCCCGGTCCCGGTGCTCCAGGACAACGCGGCTGTCGCTGCCCCCGACACGTTCTGGTACTCCAGCCGAATGGTGTAAGAGGTACCCGCCGTGAGGTTGATGACGCCGGAGTCCGTGGTTGGGCCGTGGATCGTCCAGTCGTTGACGACCAGTTGCCCGTTGACCCATAGCCGGACCCCGCCGCCGCTGGAATCGGTATAGAACCGGTACGCGGTGGTGGTCACTGGAAGCACGCTGCCGGTCCAGCGGACCGAGAAATTGTCAGCCGGCAAGGTCGGATCGGGGGCCGCGGTGCCCCAATTGAAGTTGACGTTGCTGTCGGGCCGAATGAGTGTCGAGGGGTCGGTGAGGGTCGCGTTGGCGAAGTACGTCCCAAGCAGCCCGTCGGAGCCTGACGACATGACGCTCGCAGGAATGATCGCTTTCGCGATCTTCGGCCCGGACCAGGACAGCTTCATCGTCGCACCGGCCGTTTGCTCCACGTACTCCAGCCTGACGTTGTAGCTCACGCCGGCAGTCAGCGAGATCGTGGCGCTCGCAGAGGCTGGGCCACCGGTCCACTGGTTGATCAGAAGTTGTCCGTTCACCCACAGCCGGGCGTTGTCATCCGCCTGCGTGTAGAAGGTGTAGGCGCCGGTGTTGGGAGCCTTCAGCTTGCCTGTCCAGCGGGCCGAGAAATGGTCGGCCGGCACACCGGCGACGGGCGACAGCGTGCCCCAGCTGAAGTTGATCGTCGGATCCAGCCGGGTAATCGCTGGACCGGTCAATTTCGTATTCGCGAAGTAGCTGGCCGCAAATCCCGAGCCAAGAGGCGCGGTGTCTGCGGGCGTCGTTGTCGAGGCTGTGCCGGCTTTCCCGACGTTGCCGGCGGCATCAATAGCCGATACCGCGTAGCCGTAGTTGGTACTCGGCGATACTCCGATGTCGACGTAGGACAAGCCCGGTACGGTCGCCACCACGACGCCATTTCGGCTGATGCGATAGCCGGTCACCGCGACGTTGTCGGTGGCGGCCTTCCAGATCACGTTGACTGCATAGCCCGAAGTGGCCGTGGCAGACACACTCGTCGGCAGGCTCGGCGGGGTCGTATCAACGGGTGCGGGAGTCGTCACCGTCGACGCCGCTGAGGCAGCGGACCCATTCCCCGCCGCATCCGATGCCGTCACCGAATAGCTGTACAACGTCTTCGCCGCGACCGTCGCATCACTGAAACTCGTGACATTCCCCAGCCGCGCCAGCACAGCCCCGTTACGACTGACCGTGTAACCGGTAACCCCGACATTGTCCGTCGCGGCATTCCACACCAGATTCACCTGAGTCGGCGACACCGCAGTCGCCATCAACGCCGTAGGTGCAGTCGGCGCAGTCGTATCAGGCGGAACCGGAGTCGTCACCGACACCGCTCCCGACGCCGCAGACACATTCCCCGCAGCATCCGACGCCGTCACCGAATAGCTGTACAACGTCTTCGCCGCGACCGTCGCATCACTGAAACTCGTGACATTCCCCAGCCGCGCCAGCACAGCCCCGTTACGACTGACCGTGTAACCGGTAACCCCGACATTGTCCGTCGCGGCATTCCACACCAGATTCACCTGAGTCGGCGACACCGCAGTCGCCATCAACGCCGTAGGTGCAGTCGGCGCAGTCGTATCAGGCGGAACCGGAGTCGTCACCGACACCGCTCCCGACGCCGCAGACACATTCCCCGCAGCATCCGACGCCGTCACCGAATAGCTGTACAACGTCTTCGCCGCGACCGTCGCATCACTGAAACTCGTGACATTCCCCAGCCGCGCCAGCACAGCCCCGTTACGACTGACCGTGTAACCGGTAACCGCCGACATTGTCCGTCGCGGCATTCCACACCAGATTCACCTGAGTCGGCGACACCGCAGTCGCCATCAACGCCGTAGGTGCAGTCGGCGCAGTCGTATCAGGCGGAACCGGAGTCGTCACCGACACCGCTCCCGACGCCGCAGACACATTCCCCGCAGCATCCGACGCCGTCACCGAATAGCTGTAACTCGTGGCCGGCTGCGCCGTGATGTCGGTGAACGACGGCGAAGTCACGGTGCCGATCGCCGTGCCGTTACGACTAACCGTGTAACCCGTCACGCCGGTGTCGTCCGTGGACGGGTCCCACGTCGCCTGCACCGTCGTGGGCGATGTGGCAGTGAGCTTCACGTTCGCGGGCGCCGTGGGCGGCTGGGTATCGGCGGGTTGGGTAAGGGGATTCTCGACGTCGATGACGGTGATCGCAGACGATCCGGTAGCGCCCGCCGTATCCACCGCCACGGCCTTCAATTGGTGGGTGCCGTTGGCGACGCTCGTTGAGTCCCAGGTGAACGAGTAGGGCGCCGTGGAACTTGACCCGATTTTGCTGCCGTCAAGGGAGAATTCCACGTGGTCAATCGGGGTCTGGTCAACGGCGCCGGCCTCCAGATCAACCGACCCAACGGCGGTGGCGCCGCTAGCGGGAGCGGTGAGGGTCACCGCTGGGCTGTCAGGAGGAACCTGGGTGCTGCCACACGTGGCGTCGGCGCCGACCGGCTGGCAAGTCGGATCGTCGGTCAGCATCACCGTGTCGACACTGAGGCCAGCGGTCACGCCCGTCAGGACCAAAGTGTGCGCACCCGCCGTCAGTGCGAAGTCAGCGTCGGAGCCGTCCGGCTTTTGACCGACCCAATTCCAGGCCCCCGCGGACAGGCTGCTTCCGATGGAAACGGGACACGCACCGTCAATCGACAGCAGATAACTCGCGGCGCCATCGGCAGCAGGTTTCAATCGTGACCACAACCGATACGTGCCATCGCTGGGCACCGACAAGACCGTCGTGGCTTGCCCGGAGCGCAGATCCGGCTGCGTACATCCGGCTGGAACTGATCCCGCGTGAGTCAGCGCCTCCCATGCCATGTGCTGGCTGGCTTTGTTCGGACTCGGTCGTTCCGACTGCGCGATGAAGGCCGCCGTTTGGGGCATCGGAACGCCCAGTCGATTCGAGAACTCGTTGTACGCAATCTCCCACCCGAGGCGAAATCCCACGCCACCGGTGCCGTTGCCGGAGACTCCGACGTGGCTGCCGGGCCGTCCGGCGCATGGCTGGGTCGGCCAAACTCCCGTATTTACGAAAGCGTTATCGTATTTGGCCACGAATTCGTAGCCATCAACGATCCGCTTTTCCTGCTCACCAAAAAGATCCACGCCCTGGATTCGCGCCGTTTCAGCACCGTTGGTCAGCGCTTCGAGACCCAATTGAACGTGGCTGACGTCGCGACACGTCTCCTGCACCATCCCGTTCACAAAGGTGAAGCCGGCCGCGGCAGTCGGAGGGTTGCACGAGGTGGTCGGCGTACCGCTGCCTAACCAAAAACACGTCAATTTCGCCGGGTCGTCGTAGAGCCCATGCGGGGGAGCTATCGGTAGCCCGGTGGTGGGGTTATCGGTGGATTCATATATGTATGCCGGTACCCGAGCCCGCCAGACGGCTACTCCATCGTTGAAGGTCGCCCGGTTGTCTTCAAACACACCGATGCTCATCTTCGCCTCAGCGCCGGCCAGCTCCCAGTTGCCATTGGAGCTCGCATAGCCAAGTGCGCCGTCCGGGCCGTTGTACAACGCGACAAATTCGTCAAACATGCTTGTTATCGCGGGGATGTCCAGTACGGGCTGCCCGGCCGCAGGAGTGTAGCTATAGCGCATGAGCTCGGCCGCGCGGGCGAACATCGAGCCTGCCCAACTCGTTTCCAGCACTACCTGGGTGCCCGACACGCTGTGCAGAGTGTCAGCCCACGCGTTGACGATCGCAATCGCGTTTGCACCATGTTGGCCGCTGGACGAATCGACGCCGAAGTAGAACATCAGCGCTTGCGTATAGGCCGCGACAGCGTCGTCGTCCATGAATTGGCAAGCCGTCCGCACGCTCCCCGTACAACTCAATGACGCTGCCGGATGCGGTGTGTAGGTCAGTGAACCGAACGCCTGACCGTCGGCGGCCAGGGTGGTGCTCATGGCGGCATAGGTGCTCGTCTGCGGCTGCGCGCCACTCACGAGCTGGCTCTTCGCGTAATCGAGTTGTGACTGATCCACCAGGATGCCGGGATGAACAAAACCGGCGGCGTCCGGGGTCGGGCTATTGAATTGAACGGCGCTGCCACTAGGGGTGTCTGACGCGACGACCTTTGCTTGCGTCGTCAACTGACCATTGGCGAGGCTGGCGCTGACCTCATCGGCATTCGCAGCGCCGGCGGTGACCGTCAGCAAGGTCACGATCAACACAGCTATCGCCGGGAGGGTCAAGAGGCGATATCGGCCAGGTTGAACGCTAAGCCGCGCGACTGATTTCGTGGACGCTTTCAAAGTCGGCGATTGCCTGACCGGATCAACATCTGTGGGCCAGCCGACGCGAAACCGCCGCGTCGCCGATTACTACCTAACCGCAATTTCGCCCCGGCCCCCGATTGACTGATGGTGACCGTACCTGCACTCAGGGGGAGCCCGTGGATCTTTCCCACAGCTTGCTGACAGTAATGACTTCAGGACTCTCCGCTAAACCCGAACTTGAACCAGTGCCTGACCTCACCAAAATCGAACGCGGCAGGTCACAATGTGGCATGCCGACGATGCGACTCGACGGGTTGGATTTGTATTACGAGGTTGCCGGCGCCGGACCACGTCTGCTGTTCTTCAATGGAAGCGGCGCCACGCTGGCCAGCGTGGCGCCCTTGATGAGCATGCTTTACGGGGACTTCGAGATCGCGGCGTTCGATCAGCGGGGTATCGGACGCACCCCTCTCCCTGAGCGGCCCTACGCCATGGCCGACCTCGCCGGGGATGCCTTGGCCCTGGCCGACCACCTCGGCTGGCAAAGCTTCGAGGCAATGGGCGTCAGTTTCGGCGGCATGGTCGCCCAAGAGGTGGCGGTCACGGCACCCGACCGTATCGATCGGCTGGCGCTGCTGTGCACCTCGTCCGGCGGCGCCGGCGCCGCGTCATTCCCACTGCAGACGCTGACGGACCTCGATCCCGCCGAGCGAGCCGCCGTCTCGGCGAAGATCCTCGACAGCCGGTTCACGCCTGAGTGGTTGGAGACGCACGAAGGCGCGCGGACCCTGGTCTCCATGATGGGCGAAGGTGCGGACTCGGAGGAATCCGCGGAGACGCGCAAGGGGAAAGAGTGGCAGATGCAGGCTCGGCGCGGGCATGACGTGTACGAGCGACTGCCGCGCATCACCTGCCCGACAATCGTCGCATCCGGTCGCTATGACGGCATCGCCCCCGAAGCAAACGGGGCCGCCATCGCTGCGCAGATACCCAATTCCACCTTCCGGGTGTTCGAGGGCGGCCACGCATTCTTCGTACAAGACCCAGCGGCATTCCCCGAGATCACGGCGTTTCTTCTCAAGGATTGACCCTTTGTCAGACTGCCGCTAGCGCTGCTT
This sequence comes from uncultured Actinomycetota bacterium, assembly GCA_963737695.1. Lineage (GTDB taxonomy): Bacteria > Actinomycetota > Actinomycetes > Frankiales > Frankiaceae > DATAZK01. The sequence continues at coordinate 606,179 of CAVTTQ010000003.1, read as the reverse complement.
GCCCTGCAGGAAAAGCGAGATCGACTTGTCGATTCGACGCTGACGCGTCTCCGCCGTCTTCGCACTATTGATGTTGTCGATGTGGTAGCGCTGCATGCTGTTGGACAGTGTGGTGAAGAAGCTCAGCGCCGCCTCGTGAGCGGCCAGCTCCGCCTGAAAATCCGAGGGAATCTCCACTGGGCGCGGCTTGTCGGCGACGGTCAACGTGACGTCGATGGCATCGCCGCCCTTCAGTCCCGTCGCCTTTCGCACGGCCGCATTCACGCTGATGAGAAATTTCCCGCCCATGACGCCGACCGTGTTCTGGTACTCGTAGCCGTTGACCTTGACAAGCACCGGCGGTCGCTTGCCCGCGCCAAGGCCCTCGATGACAGATTCGGGAACCTCGATGCCGGTGTTGTTACCCATCGCCGAGAGCGTCGTCTTGAAAGACGCGCGCGCCGGATCCTTCGATTGAGCGCCCATCATGCGACCTCCACTGAGCAGGCTCCGTCGGCCTTGATTTCCACGGAGTACTGGACCGTACAGTACTGGCATGACGCCTGAAGTGACGGTCACGAGATCCGGCCTGAAACGTCGATCGATCATCGATGCAGCGACCCGGCTCTTCCTCGAGCAGGGATACCAAGGGACGTCGATGGATGAGGTGGCAGCGGCCGCGGCGGTATCCAAACAGACGGTCTACAAGCAGTTCCACGACAAAGAGCGGCTCTTCAGCGACATCGTCCTCGCCATCACCGAGCGGGCGGACGCGATAGCCGGGGGACTTCGGGTTCGGCTGGGTGAGATCCAGGAGCTCAAGCCCGATCTCGTCTCGATAGCCATCGCCTATGCGACAGGCGTTGTGGACCCGGACGTGATCCGCTTGCGGCGATTGGTCATTGCCGAGGCGGTCCGCTTCCCTGAGCTTGCCGCCGCGTACTACATCCAAGCGCCGCAGCGCGGCCTGGCTGCCGTAGCCGAAGGACTCGGTTCACTCGTCGATCGAGGCCTACTAGCCATCGATGACCTCGAGCTGGCGGCCGCCCACTTTGCCTACCTGGTGCTCGGTCCGCTCATCGACCAAGCGCTCTTCTTGGCCGGCGAGGGCATCAGCCCTGAGCAGATCGAACGCTACGCAGTGGCCGGTGTCGAGTCGTTCTTGCGCAGCTACTCGCTATAGATCCAGTCGCAGTCGAAGGACACCAAGACCACCGAGAAGTCGTCGCCCAAAGTCATGATCACCGACGGTTTCCAGGTGCTTTCGGTCGCCGCCGAGGTCAATGGGTGGAGGTGAGGGGACTCGAACCCCTGGCCTCCTCCGTGCGAGGGAGGCGCTCTACCAGGCTGAGCTACACCCCCGGAAAGCTCGTAAAACGTACCACGCAGAGGGTGATCGACTCGGCCCCCGCCGGCGTACCGATGAGGCAGCCGACGCGGCAGTCCTCAGCTCACGCGAGCGGTGATGAGCTCTTCGGTGGGGGCATCTGTGAGGTCGATGACCTGCTGCTCGCCGGGCCCGGTGAGGTCAATGTGCGTGGGTGCCTCGGCTGTCTCGTAGGCAACCTCATAGCCCGCCTCGTACTCGGTCTCGTACTCCTCGGCCGAGGGCTCGGCGACCGGGTCGGCGACGGGCTCGCGCCATCCGTCCAGCTGGCTCGCGCGCTCCTGCGCCGAAGCCTTCTCCCAAGCCTGACGCGCCGCCCGAGCCCGCTTCTCGCGGGCTGCCTTGGCCTGCCGCTCCTTGGCGATCCCGCGCAGGTGGCGCACGTACAGGAGCAGACCAATGTCAGCAATGATGTTGACGGCGATCCACAGTCCGCCCGCGAAGATGGCCACGATCAGCGTGCCGAGGGCCAGGGCAGCGAGGCCGACCAGCCGACGAGCCCGGCGCACCCGCAGCGGGGGCTTCTTGCGATCGGAGCCACCGGGTCCGGTGCCGAAGCCGGCACGCATCGCGCCACTAAGGCGACTTGAACTCGGGGCGGCGGCCACGCGCGTGCGTTGGGCCGATCCCGCTGTGGGCGCTGAGATTCTTTCCGTCGGGGACTGCGTAACCTGCTCGGCCATGGTCTCCACCTCGAGGGCTTGATCAGCACGAGAGCGGCGCACGAGCCGCATCCCAGGAACGCGCGACCGACGGCCACGCTCGTCTCCGGCGTCATCGTCGACTTCTGAAGATTCGGCGGGACCTTGCGCCATGACGGCGTCCCCGCGGCGCCAGTGAATGTCTCCGCGGCGAACCCAAGTCGGAATCAGCACAAAGATCCAGACGGCCACGATGCCGCACCAGATGACTGCGCTCATGCGTCCTCCGCGGCTGGGGTCCGCCACCCGGCGGAACCTGCGTCAAACGCTAACTAGCACATGTGCATATCAGCCGCACGCTGTTCGGCGTGTCGCGATCAAGCACTCATCAAGATCGATCCTCGCGCACATCCCGTACACGGTGCCAACGGCGCAGCATTCCCTCAGGTACGTCCTCGGTCGTCACCGCATAACCGATGTGATCGCGATAGGCACCGTCGATCGCCAGATAGCGCTGGTGCAGCCCCTCCTCGCGGAAGCCGAGCTTTTCCACCACGCGTTGGCTGGCCACGTTTTCGGGGCGGATGTTCGCCTCGATCCGATGCAGGCGCGCAGGGCCGAAACAGTGGTCCACCACCAGCGCCAGAGCGGTCGGCATCACGCCTCTGCCGGCGACCGCCTGGTCCACCCAATAGCCGACATAGGCGCTGTTGAACGCCCCCCGCACCACATTGCCGACCGTGAGCTGACCGCAGAAACGGCCGTCGTACGTGATGGCAAAGGGAAGGGCACTTCCTTCGCGAGCCTGCCGGCGAAGACTCCGAAGCATCGCCGTGTAGATGCTCATCGACTGGCGATCGCTCCACGAGATTCGCGGGTTGTCGAATCCGGGCGGAGTCGCTTCCCAGCGCACCAGCCAGTCTTCGTTGCGGGTACGCACCTCGACCCAGGTGGCACCGTCACGGAGCCGGAGCGGGCGAATCCCCACCGGTCCATCGGCAAGTCTGGCCGGCCAGCCCGGAGCGCTCAGCCGTGGTCACCCCCGCCGCGCACCTGGTCGATCGCGTGTCCGATCACCGGTGCAAGCACTGCTACTCCGTCTCGTACGCCGCCCGTGGACCCGGGCAGGTTCACTATTACGCTGCCTCCCGCGATTCCCGCAACGGCGCGCGAAAGGATCGAGGTGGGCACCCGCTCCCGGTCCGCCGATCGGAGCATCTCGACCAGTCCGGGCGCCTCTCGATCCAATACGCGCCGGGTGGCCTCGGGGGTCACGTCACGCGGGGCGAAACCGGTGCCGCCCGTGGTCACCACCAGATCGATGCCGGCCGAGACGGCTTCGTCGAGTGCGGCGGCCACCGCGTCGACCTCATCGGGGACGACGACCACGACGTCGACGATGAATCCGATCTCCGCGAGGAGCGAGGCGAGAAGCGGGCCCGACCGGTCAGCCCGGACACCGGAGTGAGAGCGGTCGGACACGGTGACCACTCGGGCGAGTGCACCGCTCGGCAGGCCAGGGGTGCGCAGAAGTGCTGCATTCACAGGAGTTTTCGCGGCAGATAGGGTCTCTCGCGTCCAGTCGCCTGAGCGCCCTCCGGACTTGCTGAGCACGCGCACATCGGTCAGCACCGCCGCCGGATCGACCGCCTTGACCATGTCGTGCAGCGTCAACCCGGCAACTGCCACCGCCGTCAGGGCCTCCATCTCGACGCCGGTCCGGCCTGTCGTTTTCACCCGAGCCCGGATCTCCACGGCGTCAGATGCCAATTCCAGATCGACCTCGACCCCGGAGATGGGCAGCGGGTGGCACAGCGGAACGAGGTCGGGGGTGCGCTTGGCGCCGAGGATCCCGGCGACCCGGGCGACTCCGAGAGCGTCACCCTTCGGCACCCCATCACCGCGCAGAAGTTCAATCACCCGCGCGGATACGAGCAGCCGACCGGCGGCCACCGCAACGCGGGAGGTGATCTCCTTGTCGCCCACGTCGACCATCCGGGCGGCACCCGTCTCGTCGACATGCGTGAGTCGCGCACCTATAGCCGGGCCCACAGCTCCTGCTGGGGCCGCAGGCGCACCGTCCGGACTCACCGGCCTCTACGCTCCAGCAACAGCGTAAGAACGCGGTCACCGACTTCCACCCGAGTCTGATCCTCGGGCACGATCAGGAGCGCATTGCAGGCAGCGAGGGCAGCCATCTGATGCGACCCCTGATTGCCTGCCAGGCGCGCCATCAGCCGGCCGTCCTGGTGACGCTCGACGATGCCCCGCAAGAATGAGCGTCGGCCCGGTGGCGAGGTCATCGCCTCACTCGCCTCCGCCGTCACCTGGGGGCGCAACAGCGACTCGGCGCCGAGCATGCGACGCAGCGCAGGACGAACGAAAATCTCGAAGGACACCATGGCGCTCACCGGGTTGCCCGGCAGGGTCAGGATCGGAATCCGTTCCGCGCCGAGCACGCCGAATCCCTGCGGCATCCCCGGCTGCATCGCGACCTTGTCGAACGACACCGTGCCAAGCCGCGAAAGCACCTCTTTGACCACGTCGTACGCGCCCACACTGACCCCACCGGTCGTGATCAGCAGGTCGGCTCTGATCAGGTGATCCTCGAGCGTCTCCAGCAGCAATGCGGGATCGTCAGGCACCCGACCCACGCGGTAGGCGATGGCACCCGCCTCCTTGCAGGCGGCCGTCAGCATGTGGCTGTTGGAGTCCGGCAGCTGGCCGGGTCCGGGGGCCTCACCCACATCGACGAGCTCGGTGCCGGTGGACACGATGACGACCCGCGGGCGGGGCCGGCACAGCGCGGACGCCCGGCCGGTGGCGGCGAGCAGACCGATCTGGGCGGCGCCCAGGTATGTGCCGGCGGGCAGCACGAGCGCACCCTGGGCCAGATCCTCGCCCGCCCGGCGGATGTGCTGGTGAAGCTTGGGCGCCTGCCTGATGACGACGGAACGGACGCCGCCGTCGGTCCATTCGAGCTGGACGATCGCATCGGCGCCGGGCGGGATGGGAGCGCCCGTCATGATCCGGGCACAGAAACCGGGCTGGATGCTGATGCCGGTGTTGCTGCCCGCCGCAATGTCTCCGACCACCGGCAACGTGACCGGGGACGTCTGGCTCGCACTTGCGACATCCGCCAGCCGTATGGCATACCCGTCCATGGCGGAGTTGTCGAAACCCGGTACGGGGGCAGCTGCCAGCACATTTTCGGCCAACGTGCACCCATGCGCGTCTGCTAGCGGAAGCGGCAGCGGGGGCAACGGGTGGACCGCCTCCAGCACGTCTGCAAGATGCTGGTCTACCGATTTCATGCGCTCGCTCCGGGGTGGGGACCGCCGGCGCGAACGTACTCCTGCAGCCAGTCCCATAGCTCCGGACCGATATCTGCACGCTCGCAGGCAAGCCTGACGACGGCCTTCACATAGTCCGCGCGATCACCCGTGTCGTAGCGACGACCGGTGAAGATGACGCCGTGGACGGGCTCGATCCCGGCCAGCGTCTTCAGCGCGTCGGTCAGCTGGATCTCACCGCCCCGGCCCGGCTTGGTCTCGCGAAGCACGTCGAAGACCGTCGGGGAAAGCAGGTAGCGACCGATGATCGCCAGGTTGCTGGGCGCTTCGTCCAGCGGCGGTTTCTCGACCAGATCGCGAACCCGGACGAGGCCATATCGCCCGGATGTCTCCGCCGGCTCGACGGTGGCCACCCCGTAGAGCGACACCATCTCCGCGGGCACCTCCATCAAGGCGATGACGCTTCCGCCGTGCTTGTCGCGCTCGGCAATCATCTGCTCCAGCAGCGGATCCCGCTCGTCCACCAGGTCGTCGCCGAGCATCACCACGAAAGGCTCATTGCCGACGTGCTCAGCGCCCATCAACACCGCGTGCCCGAGCCCGGCGGCGACCCCCTGCCGTACGAAGTGAACCTTGGCCAGATTGGTGGACGCGCGCACCCGCGCCAGCCGATCCGCATCGCCTTTCTTCTCCAGCGCCGCCTCGATCTCGGGAGCCTGATCGAAGTGGTCCTCGATCGCGGACTTACCGCGCGCCGTGATGATCAGGACATCGTCGAGCCCGGCGCGGGCCGCTTCTTCGACGATGTATTCGAGCGCCGGCTTATCGACAACCGGCAACAGCTCCTTCGGGATCGCCTTGGTGGCCGGAAGGAAACGCGTGCCGAGTCCCGCGGCGGGGATCACAGCCTTGGTGACGGGCATGTCGGCAGACTATTCGGCATGGGAGCCCCGACCGGCGATCCGGCGTCCGTGCCTCCGCTTCAATCCGACGAGAAGACCCTGAAGCGATCCCTACGCGCCGAGCTGCTCATGGCCCGGCGCACCCGTTCGGCCCGCGACGAGACCAGCTCCGGCTTGCTTTCGGTACCCGAGATCATCTCGGCGGCAGCTGCCGCATCCACCGTGGCCGGCTATGTCCCGTTGCGGGGCGAACCTGATGTGGCACCCGCCCTGCTGGCGCTGCGGCAGCGTGGGGTCAGGGTGCTGCTGCCAGTCGTGCTCGCCGACCGCGACCTCGAATTCCAGGACGCGAGCGGGGCGATCGTGCCGCTGTCGGAGGCTGACGTGGTGATCGTTCCTGCGGTCGCGGTCGACGGCATGGGCCATCGGTTAGGGCGTGGGGGTGGTTCCTACGACCGCGCCTTGCCGCGAGCCCGCCCCGGCGCGCTTGTCCTCGCCGTCGTACATCCGGAGGAATTGTTGGCTCACATCCCCGCTGAGCCACACGACGCGTCCGTGACCGCGGTCCTGGCCGGAGCTGAGCTGATCCGCTGCAGCCTGTGATGAGCGATCTGATGAGCGATCTGATCCGTGACCGTGCTCGGTACCTGGAGCTGGGGCTTATATCCGCCCCGTCGATTGTTGTGAACTACACTTGGCAGTCGAGACTGCCGAGTGCTAATACCGGCTGATTGCGGAGGATTTAAGTGCCGACCTACCAGTACGTCTGCACCGACTGCGGCTCCGACTTGGAGGCAGTGCAGAGCTTCAGTGAGCCATCGCTGAGCGAATGCCCGACCTGCGGCGGAAAGCTGCGCAAGCGTTTCAGTGCTGTCGGCGTCGTTTTCAAGGGCTCGGGCTTCTACCGTAACGACAGTCGCTCCGAGGCCCGTGGTGGCTCCAGTGAGCGCAAGTCGGAGTCCGGCGACAAGACCGACACCAAGACCGAGAAGGCCGACGCCGGCGCCAAGTCCGATTCGAAGTCCGATTCGAACGCGACGGCCAAGACCTCGTCCGACAGCTCCAGTAGCAAGCCGAAGTCCGACTCGGGATCTAGCTCAGGCTCCACCTCCTCGAACGGCTCCAGCGGGTCGAGCAGCTCCGGATCAGGCTCAAGCTCCAAGACCAGCACCGCGGCCTGACCGTCGTCCACAGGCAAGGCTTGCCGCGAGGCGTCCGACCTCGGGTATCGCTAGCGTGACCTCCCGACACCTGGGAGGTCACGTCAAGTCATGTCAACGCCCGTTGCGCCCGGCACGCACGCCCGGCAGGAGCCACCGACCGCAGAAATCGGGATCATCGGAGGCAGCGGGTTCTACGGCCTTAGTGATCATCTGACCGACGTCGTCGTCGACACCCCCTACGGGGCGACCAGTGATCCGATCAGCGTCGGAATGGTCGGGGGCCGGCAGGTGGCCTTCGTCGCTCGCCATGGGCGCGACCATCGGTTTCCCCCGCACCGGGTGCCGTACCGGGCGAATCTCTGGGCCCTTCACGCGCTCGGCGTACGGCAGGTCCTCGCCCCGTGCGCGGTGGGTTCATTGCGGCCCGAGCTGGGGCCCGGAGCGCTCGTCATCCCCGATCAGCTGATCGACCGGACAAGCGGACGGGCGAGCACTTTTTTCGACGGTCCCGTCACCCACCACGCCAGCTTCGCGGATCCGTTCTGCCCAGATCTGCGGCGCCTTGCAGCGGCTGCCGGTTCCGCCGGTGGCTGGCCGGTCACGGACGCCGGGACGATGGTGGTGATCGAAGGTCCGCGCTTTTCCACCAGAGCCGAATCGCAGTGGTACGCGGGCGCCGGATGGTCGCTGGTGAACATGACGGCCCTGCCCGAGGCGGCGCTGGCTCGCGAGCTGGGCATGTGTTTCGCCTCGATCGCGCTCGTGACCGACCGGGATGCCGGCGCCCAGGAGGGCGCCGAGGCGGCCGTCACCGAAGCTGAGGTCTTCGAGTTCTTCGCGGCAAACGTCGAACGGCTGCGTCAGCTGGTCGGCGAGATCGTCGGGCAGCTGCCGATGCTCGATCTCACGTGCGGATGCAGCGATGGCGCACCTCCCGCACCGCCTGCGGCGTGACTCCCGGCGTCGCGGTTCCGCGCTTCGGGTGGCGGCGACAGTGGATCCCGGCACACGTTCGCCGGCGGCTGCTGGCCGCCCTCCTCGCCGGCGCCGCGGCGGCCCTCGCGCTCTCCGCGCGACACCACACGAATCCGTCGGCGACAGCTCCCGCTGCCATCGACCGTCCGGTCGCAGATCCGCTCACGGCCCGGCTGGGAGTGGATCAGGTGGCTGCACCGGTACGCCTTGTCGACCCCCAAGTTGGTGGGCTGCTACATACCGGCGCGTTCGTCGACGTGCTCGCGGCCCCTGGGTCGCCGACCGGTCCCGCGGATGACACCCAGTCCCCAGCGCGCGTCATTGCCTCGGCAGTGCGCGTCCTTGCCGTCCCGGCCGGTTCGTCGGCCGGGACGAGCTCCACTGCCGGCAGCTTGGTCGTGCTGGCCGTCAGCCGAAACCAGGCGCAGGCATTGGCAGGCGCGGAAGCCGCCGGCCGACTTTCGGTAGTGCTGGTCGCGCCCTGAGCCCGACCCCGGACCCCGGACCCGGGGTCAGCGGTCTCGATCTTCGTGATGCGGCGGCCGGTCAGCGCGCAGCCGTTCGAGGTCGGGATCCTCTTCACCGCTCTCGTCCGAGGCCCACTCGCGGCCGCCCCATCCGGTGTCGCGTTCGTCAGAACTCACCCCGGAAGGAGGATCCGCTTCACCCGAGGTCATGAGACATGGTCTCAAACCGCGATGGTGATCTGTGCCACGTCCTGGCTCGGCCACGCTCAGACCACGCTTGTCTGCCAAACTCAGTCGTGTCGCAGTACGCGCTGATGCGCCGCAAGGGAGCCTCTCAATGTCTGACGTGCTTTCCAACTCCGTGTCCGACTTCAAGCTCGAGCATGCAAACGGGACGCTGACGCTGCCCGCCACCCCGGCCACGGAACCTCCGGCCGGCTTGGGTATCAGCAAGCTCATGGCCGAGACCGGTTATGTCACGCTGGATCCGGGCTTTATGAATACCGCCTCCTGCACCTCGGCGGTCACCTTCATCGACGGCGACGCGGGCATCCTGCGCTACCGCGGCTACCCCATCGAGGAGCTGGCCGCCAAGACCACGTTTCTGCAGGTCGCATACCTGCTGATCTACGGCGAGCTCCCTACCCCCGAGCAGGAATCAGACTTCCAGTCGCGCATCCGCGAGCACACGATGCTGCACGAGGATCTGAAAGAGTTCTTCGCCGGATTCCCACGTGACGCCCACCCGATGGCCGTGCTGTCCTCGGCGGTCAGCGCGCTGTCGACCTTCTACCAGGACAGCCTCGATCCCTTCGACCAGGAGCACGTCGAGATCTCGACCGTGCGCCTGCTCGCCAAGCTGCCGACCATCGCGGCCTACGCCTACAAGAAGTCGATCGGGCAGCCCTTCCTCTACCCGGACAACACCCTGGGCTACGCGGAGAACTTCCTGCGGATGACCTTCGGTGTTCCCGCTCAGCCGTACGAGGTGGACCCCACCACGGCCAAGGTGCTGGACATGCTCTTCCTGCTGCACGCCGACCACGAGCAGAACTGTTCAACGTCGACGGTGCGCCTCGTCGGCTCCAGCCACGCGAACCTCTTCGCTTCCGTATCCGCCGGTGTGAACGCCCTCTTCGGGCCCCTTCACGGCGGCGCGAACCAGGCCGTACTCGAAATGCTCGAGGAGATCCGGGCCGGCGGCGGCGATGTCAACGGGTTCGTCGAGCGGGTGAAGAAGCGCGAGCCGGGCGTCAAGCTGATGGGCTTTGGCCACCGCGTATACAAGAATTACGACCCCCGGGCAGCCATCGTGAAGCAGGCCACCCGGCAGGTGCTGGAGCAGCTGGGTAAGCCTGACCCGCTGCTCGACATTGCCATGAAGCTTGAGGAGATCGCCCTCGCCGACGACTTCTTCACCGAGCGCAAGCTCTACCCGAACGTCGACTTCTACACCGGGGTCATCTACAAGGCGATGGGCTTCCCCACCAAGATGTTCACCGTGCTCTTCGCCCTCGGCCGCCTGCCCGGTTGGATCGCCCAGTGGCGCGAGATGATCGAAGACCCGGCCACCAAGATCGGACGCCCGCGGCAGGTCTACATCGGCGAGCCCGAGCGGCACGTTCCCGCCTAGGGCCCATTTCCCGGCCCGTTTAGCGGGCTTTTACCAGGCAGCTGACGCATCATTGCGCGGATGTCGATCAGTCGCCGTTCGCTGCTTCGAGCCGGGCTCGTCATACCGGCGATTGCCGCAGCTGACGCCTGCAGTAGCTCGTCGTCAAAACCCTCGCCGTCAAAGGTGCCCCGCCCTTCTGCATCGGCGGCGGGCAGCCAGCTGACGACGCTCGAGCAGACGCTGCTACGCGGGCCTGCCGGTGCGGGCGGTTTCGTGCAGCTGGTGTCCGGGGCCGGCGAACCGCACCTGGTACGTAACGATCTGGGGATCACCGCCAAAGCGGGACGAGAGACCCGCCGCGTGCCTGTCGTCACGTTCTCTCACCTCACAGACATGCACGTGGTCGACGCTCAGTCGCCCGCTCGCGTCGAATTCCTCGACCGGGCTGACGACGCGATCGCGGACGGTCCCTTGATTGCCTCGTACCGGCCGCACGAATTCCTCTCGGCCCACGTCGCTGACACCATGGCTGCGACGGTTCGAAACATCGGCCCGGGACCGGTCAGCAAGCGCCGTCCCTCCTTCGCCATCGCCACCGGCGACTCCGTGGACAACTGCCAGGAGAACGAGCTGCGGTGGACCATCGACCTGCTGGACGGCGGCCGCAGCGTGAGGGCCGATTCAGGCGATCTGTCCACGTGGGAGGGCGTGGCGGACAGCGATCCGCGCTACTACGACGTCCACTACTGGCACCCCGAAGGCCCACCGGCAGGCAAGAGCGGTGACCTTCCGACGACGAAGTACGGCTTCCCGCGAGTGCCCGGCCTGCTCGATGCGGTCCGGCGGCCTTTTACCGCCACCGGGGTCGGCATGGCCTGGTATGCCGCTTACGGCAACCACGACGGCCTCATCCAGGGCAATGCCCCGTTGGATGGCCCTTTCTCCAAGATCTCCACCGGGGACACGAAGATCATCGGCTTACCCGCGGGAGTCAGCGCTCTCACATTCGCCGGCGGGCTACTCGCCGGCAAGCCGCTTCCCGAAGGGCTACCCGCCCGCCGGGTGACGGCCGATCCCAAGCGCAAGGTGGCCGTCCGCAGCGCCACGATCGCGGCTCACTTCACCACCACCGGTACGCCCGTCGGTCATGGATTCACCGCTCAGAATCGGGCGAACGGGACCGCGTACTACACCTTCAATGCCTCTGACCAGGTACTGGGCATCGTTCTCGACACGGTCAACCCCGGCGGGCTTTCCAACGGGTCCATCGACTCGGTGCAGCTGACCTGGCTGACCAAGCAACTGCAAGCGGCATCGGACAAGATCGTCGTGATCTTCAGCCATCACACGATCGCCACGATGGACAACACCCTGCTCGCCGCCGACGAGAAGGCGCCTCGCATCCTCGGTCCGCAGGTCCAGCAGCTGCTCCTGCGCTACCCGCAGGTGGTGCTGTGGGTGAACGGCCACACGCACGTCAACGCCGTCTTTGCACACAAACGGGCATCGGGGGGCGGCTTCTGGGAGCTCAACACCGCCTCGCACATCGATTGGCCGCAGCAGAGCCGGCTGGTGGAGATTCTCGACAACCGTGACGGAACGCTGTCCGTCTTCGGCACCATCCTGGATTTCGCCGCACCGACCCCTGACGTGAAGAAGCTCCAGACCCCGGCTCAGCTGGCCGCGCTCTCACGACTGCTGTCAGCCAATGATTGGCAGGAGCGCACCGGCCATAGCGCGACCGTGGACGGTCGGCGCGGCAAGGTCAGCGACCGCAATGTCGAGCTCCTGGTGGCCGACCCCCGCAATGGTTCGGACATAGCAAGCACTGTCTAATCGGCGTAAGTCAGCGTACGATGTCATCAGTTGATGACTTCGCCGTGATGGAGCTGCTCACATGACCGCCGCTGCGGTGCTTCCGGCACCGACCGACTCGAATTCGATCCCCCGGCCACGCGATCGCGCCATGGTGCCGACGCTGATCCTGGTCGGTCTCGTGGTCGCCGTGATGAGCAGCCTCGGCGCACCGCTGATCCCGACGATCGCCAGCGCGAGCGGGGTGTCCCTCAGCGCCGGCGAGTGGCTGCTGACGATCACTTTGCTGACCGGCGCCCTCTCGACACCGATCATGGGGCGCCTCGCGGATGGCCCCCACCAGCGCCGCGTCATCTTGTGCGCGCTTTCCGTGGTGGTCGTCGGATGCGTCCTGGCCGCCGTCAGCAGTTCCTTCCCGGTGCTGGTCGTCGCCCGAGGCCTGCAGGGCCTGGGTCTTGGACTGATGCCCGTGACGATGGCCATCGCCCGCCGCCACCTCCCCGGGCAACGGGCGGCGAGCACGATCGCCGTCCTTTCCGTGACAGCCGCCGTGGGCGTCGGACTGGGCTATCCCATTACCGGACTGCTCGCCGAGGTCGCCGATTACCACGCGGCTTTCTGGTTCGGCGCGGCCGTCGTGGCCACCGGACTGGTGATGTCGGCCTTGGTCCTGCCGCGCAGCTCCAAGACGCAATCCAGGCCGTTCGACGTGGTCGGCGCCACGCTGCTGAGCATCGCCGTGGCGGTCTTCATCGTGGTGCTCAGTGAGGGCGAGACCTGGGGCTGGACATCCGCGCCGGTGATCGTGCTGATCCTCGGGTCGCTGGTCTTGCTGGTGATCTGGGGTCGCTACGAGCTTGCCAAGCACGACCCGCTGGTCGACTTGCGGCAGGCGCGCAACCGGATGGTTCTTACCGCCGACATCGCCGGGCTGATCATCTCGGTGACGATGTATCTCTTCCTGCCGATCGTCGTCGAATTCGTCCAGGTGCCCAGCAGCAATGGCTACGGATTCGGCGCCTCGGTGGTCGTCGCCGGCTGCGTCCTCATTCCCCTGTCGGTCGGCACCCTGGCCGCCAGCCGTATCGCGCCACGCTTCGAGCGTCGCTACGGTCGCCGCATCATGATCCCGCTCGGATCGGTGCTCTTCGCGATCGCGATGGCCTTCTTCGCCCTCGAGCACAGCGCGATCTGGGAAGCCTTCCTGGCAATGGCGATCGGCGGCATCGGCATCGGCTTCACCTTCGCGGCCATGCCCGGTTTCATCGTCTCTTCCGTTCACGCCCGCGACACCGGCAGCGCGATGGGCTTCTATCAGGTGCTGCGAAGCATCGGTCTGGCGTTCGGTAGCGCGATCAGTGGGGTGATCCTCGCGGCCTACACCAGCCCGGGCGACAGCTACCCCAGCGTCGGCGGGTTTCGCACCGCGTTGCTGATCGGCGCAGCGCTGTGCCTGCTGACGGCGGTGCTGACCTTCGTCCTTCCCGGCGCAGCCGCCAAGACCCGGGCAACGCTGAGCGACCCCGCCGCCGAGACCGAGGCCGTCGAGCAAGAGGCCGTCGAGATGGAAGAAAACGCCGAACTCGCCGGCGCCGGACTCATGCTGGACGAAGGATTGGGCGTCAAATGACTCCGGCCGCGACAAGTCCTGTGACGAGCGCCCCCGTCAAGGCCGCCCGCGCCCGCAACGCGAACGCGAGCCGGGAGGCGCTGCTCGATTCGGGCCGCAAGCTCTTCAGCGAGCGCGGATTCGACAACACCACCGTGCGGGACATCGGTGAAGACGCCGGCGTCGATCCGGCCCTGATTGCCCGCTACTTCGGCAACAAGATGAACCTCTACCTGGCGACGATCACCGCCGAAGACGCCGACTCGGGGCGACCGGAAAACCTCGACGATCCGGAGGCGTTCATCAGCTGGCTGGTGTCGCGGGTGGATTCACGCGGGCCCGGCCCGGTGCTGCAGGCGTTGGTCCGTTCCGATACCTCGGCCGAGATCCGGGAGGCGGCGCGAGGTCACCTGACTCGCCGGCTGGTCGACCCACTTGCGGCGACCCTGGAAAGGCGTGGCGTGCGCAACCCTCAGCTGCGCGCCGAGATCGCCGTATCGGCTCTGATCGGCGTCCTGCTGGCCAGGTCGCTGGGATCCTTCGAGCAGCTCGGTCAGCTCGGGCGCGACGAGCTCATTGCCCTTGTACCGCAGGTACTTCCGGACCTGTCCTCTTGAACTGATCTTTCTAAACCCGGTCGCGCATGGGTAGCCGTAAAGCCCGAGCCAGCGGAACCACCAGACTTCCCTGCACAGCCACCGAAAACACGACCACCACGACCACGATGCCAAAGAGGCGACTGGTGTCCGGCGTATGCGCCGACAGCAGTTCGACACCCAGCAGGATCGGGACAGCGCCTTTCAATCCGGCCAACACCACGAAGGCGAGCTCGTTTCTCGCCAGCCGCGCCGGGATCAGGCACAGCCCGACCAGCACCGGCCGAATCACCAAGGCGAGCATGATCCCCAAAACCAGCCCGGGCACCCATACGTTGGCGTGCGCCAGCACGTGGAGGTCGACGGTGAGTCCCAGCACGACGAAGGCCACGATCTCTCCGAGACTGGCGAGCGCCGAGTGGAACTGGTGCACCTGCCCCTTATAGGGAACTGGCTCGTCGCCGAGCAGGATGCCGGCCACGAACACCGCCAGGAATCCTGAGCCGTGGGCCAGGGTCGCGATCCCGTAGATGGCGAGCGCGCAGGCCAGGGTTCGCAGCGGGTACAGCGCCTCGCTGGGCAGGCTGACCCGTCTCATGAAGACGAGCAAGCCGACTCCGCCCGCGAGCCCCACCGCGGCCCCCACCCCCATCTGGAGGATGAATTCACCAAGGACGTGTTCAATCGCGTGGCTGCTGAGGCTGCCGCCCGCTAGCAGGCTGGCCATCAGCGCGATGCCCACTGGGTCGTTGGCGCCCGATTCGCCTTCCAGGATGGTGCCGGACCGACCCTCGATCTCCTTGCGACCCAGGACGGAGAAGACCACCGCCGGGTCCGTCGGCGCGACCGCGGTGCCGAGCAGAATCGCGGCATACCAGGACAGATTGAAGGCGTAATAGGCAAGTACGGCGGCCCCCGCGACCGTCACGAACGTGCCCAGGACACCGACGACCGCGATCGGCGCCGCTGCCGCCCGAAAGCGCGGCCAGCCAATATTCATGCCGCCGTCGAACAGGACGCAGATGAGGGCGATCGTGACGAGGTTCTCGACATCGGTCTCGGACGGGGCGTGCAGGCTGTTGATCGCATTCGCCGCGATGGCGGACGCCACAAGCAGCAGCAGCGGCGTCGGAACCTTCAACCGCTCGGACAGGCGGTTGGACATCACCGCCGCCAAGCCGACCAATGCGGTCAGTAGAACCGCTAACGCGAAATGCTCGGTTTCGGTCACTGAGCAGTCAGATTAGCCATGCGGGCTAACCTTTCTCACATGTGCCGAAGCATCAAGACGCTGCGCCCGCCATACGTCGAAGCGCCCACCGAGGAGGAGATGGCCGCCGCCGCCCTTCAATACGTGAGGAAGATCAGTGGGATGCGCAAACCCGCCAAGGTCAATATCGAGGCTTTCGATCGGGCCGTCGACGCGGTGACGGCAGCCACTCAGGAGCTCCTCGAGCACCTGGAGATCCGGCACCAGCATGCTTGAGTCCATTCTCCTGGCGGCGCAGGACCTGCCCGAAGTGACCTACCCGGACGGCACCGACATCCTGGTCGAAGGTCAAAGTCCGGCACCGCTCCTGGTGCTCATCAAGGGCACTGTCCAGGCGACTCGTGGAGACGTGCCGATCTCCGTCGTCAGCCAGCCCGGTGCAGTCTTCGGGGAGATCGCCGCGCTGCTGGGTGTGCCGGCGACGGCCACCGTGCGCACCCGCGGTGAATGCGTCTTCCGGGTTTGCGAGAACGACCAGAGCGCCTTTCTGGCAAGCCATCCAGAGATCTCGCTGGCCGTCGCCCAATTGTTGGCGCGGCGAGTCGATGGCCTGACCCGATACCTGGTCGACATTCGTAACCAGTACGCAGACCGCGGCGACCACTTCGGTGTGATGGACACCGTCCTGGAGTCGCTCTCCCAACACCACGGCACGGATTTTGAGCCGGGCTCCGACCGGGAATCCGAGGCGCCTTACTAATGAGGCTTCTGCTGGTCTCAGACCTGCACTACCGGCTACGGCAGCTCGACTGGTTGATGACGGTGGGCCTCGGCGACGAGTTGCGGATCGACCTGCTGGTAATAGCCGGCGATCTGCTCGATATCCGATCCGCCGTCCCGCTCGACGTACAAGCGATCGCGATTACGGCGGATCTGAGTTCGATGGGCGCGCGGACCCCGGTGCTGGCGGCGTCGGGCAATCACGATCTCGACAGCCGCGATGACGCCGGTGAGAAGACCGCCAACTGGCTGTTGAAAGCGCAGACCAAAGGCGTCCACGTAGACGGCGATTCGGTGCTGATCGACGACGTCCTCTTCACGGTGTGCCCATGGTGGGACGGGCCGCACGGGCGGGCCAAGCTCGGAGAGAAGCTCGCAGCAGACGCTGAACGGCCCAAGAAACGGTGGGTGTGGGTCTACCACGCACCGCCGACCGGCTCTCCGCTGGCGTTCGACGGCCGACGCGAATTCGGTGACGAGGCGCTCGCCGAGTGGATCCCCCGCTTCCGCCCCGATCTGATCCTCGCCGGCCACATCCACCAAGCGCCTTTCGTGGACGGCGGGGGTTGGGCGCAGCAGATCGACCAGACCTGGATCTTCAATCCGGGTCAGCAGCCCGGCCCGGTGCCCACCCACATCATTGTGGATCTTGAAGAGGGCAGCGCGGTGTGGATCTCGGCCACCGATATCGAAGAGGTGGCGCTCAAGCTCACCTCGGTGGTGTGAGTCCCCGCAGCCGCGGGGGGAAGATCATTTGGTGCCCCCGGCAGGAATCGAACCTGCGGCCTTCCACTTAGGAGGCGGACGCTCTATCCGACTGAGCTACGAGGGCTAGGCTCCCCACCCTAGTCCGAGGTTAGGAGGCGCAGAGTGCTGCGCGACATCCGGGAGCTCACCGCCGAGCAGGACGCTTACGCGGCTGAATTGCGACGTCGCTGGGGAGGCCTGCTGAGCTACCGCTACATCGGTCGCCGGTTCGCCTCCATGGACGTGGGCCCGATCGACGACACGGTCACCCTTCGCCACGACATGCGCAACGCGACCGGCGGGATCCTGCTTGCGGTGCTGGGCATCTCCTCACCGGAGGGCGGTGGCATGTCCGACCTCACGGCCGTTCCGAACCCGGTGATCCACTCCTGCCAGATCGTCGACCCGGGCGCCGATGTGCGTCGCATCGAAGTCGTTTCCGAGGTGCTCAAGCGGGGCCGCCAGATGAGCTACAGCCGGTCGAAGATTGTCGATGCTGATCGCCCGAGCCGGGTGCTCGCGCTGACCGAGGGCCAGGGGGTCGCCATCGGGCTGCCACCCGAGGGCCTGGAGAAGATGGATACGGCGATCATCGAGGTCGAGGACTCACCCACCCTGCCGCAGCTCTGGGAGGTGTTCGGCGCCCGCCGCCGCGAGGAGGGGAGCTGGGCGCTGCCGGAGCTCACCACGGAGCTGGCCTCACCCGACGCGGCGCTTCACATCGGGCCGCAGTTCGTGGTGCTCGAGACGGCCGCACTGGATCTGGCGGCCGGCGTGAGCGGAAGTGATCTGCTGCAGGGTGTGTCGTCCCACGTGATGTTCATGGCCCGCGGAAAAGCGGGGCCGTTCCGCACCGAAGGTGAAGCCTTCCCAGGGCCCGGGGGCACCGTGACGGCCCGGCTGAGGCTGATCGACGAGGGCGCCGGCGACCGACTGGTCAGCGTGGGGTCATACGCCTTTACGACGGTGGCGTAGCCCGATGGAGCTGTGGGAACTGGTGGCACGTGAGCGCATCCGTGACTCGCTGACGCTCTACAACTGGTCCGGCGACGCGTTTCGCCTCGCTGAGCTCGTCCAAGCGTTCTGCGAGGACGGTGAGCTCGAGATCCGCGGCAGCGAACCGCATCATGGTCGGACGGCCATCGCCCAATTCCTGGGCGGCGGGGGCGAACCGGGCGATGACGAGGCGCGCCGCGCGGCCGCGAAGGCGGCAGCCGAGACCTCGGGGGTCAGGCGCATCGTGCGCCACAACGTGACACAGATCCGCTTCCTCGAGCTGACACCGCAGGAAGCGCGAGTCGCTTGCTATTTCACCGTGTTCACCGAGATCGGCCTGGACCATTTCGGGCGATACCGCGACACGTTCGTACCGGTGGGTGACGCCTGGCTCATCAAGCATCGCTACGTGGCCACTGACTGGCGGGCGGAGGGGTCGAGCATGGCGCCGGCGTCAGCCGTCGGGTGAGCAAGAGAGCTAGGCGAGGTCCTCCGCCATCGCGACCAGTTCCTTGCACCGCGGGCAGACCGGATAGCGGGTGGGGTCGCGGACCGGCTCGAACTCCCAGCCGCAGAGGGCCTTGATTTTCCCTCCCTCGATGTTGGCCTTCATGATCTCTTCGCGGCGCGCGTAATGCGACAGGTCATCGCCGTCGTCGGTGCTGCCGGTTCGCGTCTCCGGGCGGACATCCGGGTCGAGGCGGGTAATAGGCATAGCAAAGAGTGTAAGAGCGAGCTGAACCGTCCTGCCAGCCGCTGCGAATGGGTAGCGTGCTAGCCGTGCGTCGCCCGGCCGACGGACCGTCCGTCACTCCCAGCTTGCGTGACACGCTGCTGCTCCGAGAGCGGGCACTGCAGGCCACGACGGTGAGCGTCGTCATCACGGATTCGCGCCTGCCGGACAATCCCGTCGTGTGGGTCAATAGCGCATTTCAGGACACGACCGGCTACGAGCCCGCGTATGCGATCGGACGTAACTGTCGCTTTCTGCAAGGGCCGGACACCG
This sequence comes from uncultured Actinomycetota bacterium, assembly GCA_963737695.1. Taxonomy (GTDB): domain Bacteria; phylum Actinomycetota; class Actinomycetes; order Frankiales; family Frankiaceae; genus DATAZK01. The sequence goes on along the minus strand of CAVTTQ010000003.1, from coordinate 586,998 downwards.
ACCCCGCCACCGTCGCTGAAATGCGGGAGTCCACCAAGGAAGAACGCTCGTGTTCGGTCACGATCCTGAATTACCGCGCGGACGGATCGACGTTCTGGAATTCGGTGACGACGGCGCCGGTGCATGACGACGACGGGGCTGTCATCGGCTTCATCGGGATGCAGGTTGATGTCACCGACCGTGTCCTGGCGCAGGAGGAGCGCGAGGAAAAGCTGCGCGCTGAGCAGACCGCCCGCCTGATGGCCGAAAAAGCCCAGCGCACGCTCAGCCTGCTGGCCGACGTCAACGACCGGCTCATATCGACGTTCAACCTGGGCAAAGCCATGCACGCGCTGGTCGACCTGCTGGTGCCGCGGTTCGCCGACGGTTGCGCGGTTGACCTCGTCGGCGAGGCCGCCGCCGGCAGTGACATGCCCCAACGGATCGCCGCGGCCAGCACGGAAGGGGCTGACGCGGAGCTCGGTGACCCGTCGCTCGTCGGGCGCGTCCTGCGGACCGGACGGCCGGTATCGATCTTCGACCCGGCGGACCCGGACGCTCAGTCCCTGCTCGTGGTGCCGGCGATCGGGCATGAAGGGGTCCTCGGTGCCCTCACTCTCGTCAGCGTCGGCCAGGGCCAGGGCTATGACGAGGAGCACCTCGAGCTCGCCCTCGAGATCGGACGTCGGGCCGCGCTCGCCATCGAGTGGTGCCGACTTTACGAGCGTGAGCGCCGAGTCGCCTCAATCCTGCAGCGCAGCCTGCTGCCGGAGCTGCCGCGGCTGCCGGGTCTCGACGTCGCGGCCCACTACCGGCCGGGTGACGATGAGCATCAGGTCGGCGGCGACTGGTATGACCTGCTCCCGCTGCCGAACGGCGGGGTCGGAGTCGTGGTCGGTGATGTCATGGGCCACGACCTGAATGCCGCCGCGGCGATGGGACGGATGCGCAGTGTCCTGCGGTCCTACGCGTACGAGCTCGCCGGGCCGGCCGAGGTGCTGGAGCGGCTGGATCGGATGGCAGTCGGCCTTCAGATGGCTCCCATCACCACCGTCTGGTACGGCGTGCTCGATCCCAATGGCACCCTGACTTACTCCAGCGCCGGGCATCTCCCGCCGTTGCTGCGTCATCCGGACGGGCGCACCGAGTTTCTCAGCTCGGGCCGCTCGACCCTGCTCGGGGTGCCGGAGCCCGCTCCCCGGCCGGAAGCCGTCGACGTGCTCGAGCCGGGAGCCACGCTGCTGCTCTACACGGATGGATTGGTGGAGGAACGCGAGAGCGACTTGGACGCCGGGCTGCAAAAGCTTCGCGACGTCGTCGCCGGGGCTCCCGCCGATGCCAAAGCAGCCGAGCTGTGTTCGGTTTTGCTGCAGCGATCCGAGATCACCGGATTGGCCGCTGGAAACGATGACATCGCCATTCTCATACTGCAAAGACACCCAGCTAGTTCGGTAATCGCCACTTCGTGACATAGACCGCTGACGGTCTGAATTCACGCGGGCGAAACACTTCCGTCACGCCGACGGAACGACGCCTGCGGATCCTTCGTCGAGAACGCCGTGCGTCACTGTCGCCGCCGGCTCATGTCCGATGTACGGCGACTGGAGGAACCTTGCCGTTCGACCTCAAAACCATCGACTCCGGCAATACCGCCTGGGTCCTGGCAAGCGCAGCGCTGGTGTTGCTTATGACACCAGGACTTGCCTTCTTCTATGGCGGCATGGTCCGAGCCAAAAACGTGCTGGGCATGCTCATGCAGAACTTCTTCTGCATCGGCTTGATCAGCGTCTTCTGGGTGCTGATTTCTTACAGCCTCTCGTTCGGCGGATCGAACGCCTTCATCGGCGGTTTCCACTTCGCCGGCCTTCAGCACATGGACCAGGTGGTTCCCGGCTATACGGGGGCGCTGGCCCAGACGATCCCGCCGATCGTGTTCGTGGCTTTCCAGCTGATGTTCGCGGTCATTACCCCCGCGTTGATCACTGGCGCTACGGCAGACCGCTGGAAGTTCGGCCCCTTCATTCTTTTCGTGGCCATCTGGGGAATTCTGGTTTACGCCCCGATCGCCCACTGGGTGTTCTCGCCGACCGGCTGGCTGTTCAAGCGGGGCGCTGAGGACTTCGCCGGTGGAACGGTGGTCCACGCAAACGCTGGTGCGGCCGCCATGGCTGTGGCGATCGTGCTCGGGAAGCGCCGCGGCTGGCCGCGGGACAACTTCCGTCCCCACAACGTCCCCTTCGTCCTGCTCGGTGTCGGCCTCCTGTGGTTTGGCTGGTTCGGGTTCAACGCAGGTTCGGCTTTGGGAGCGACCACCTCCGCGGGCTATGCCTTCGTCAACACCAACACGGCTACCGCAGCGGCTCTGCTCGGCTGGCTGATCATTGAGAAGATCCGCGACGGACACCCCACGACCCTGGGTGCCGGATCGGGTGCGGTGGCCGGCTTGGTGGCCATCACCCCGGCTGCGGGCTACGTCTCACCGTTGGGCTCGATCCTGCTGGGTCTGCTCGCCGGAGCGATCTGCTGCGCCTGCACCACCCTGAAGTTCAAGATCGGCCTGGACGACTCGCTTGACGTCGGTGCTGTCCACCTCGTCGGCGGCATCCTGGGCGCCCTGCTGATCGGCTTCCTGGGCGACAGCGGCGTCGGTGGCGCTGACGGCCTGTTCTACGGCGGTGGCTTCAAGCTCTTGGGTAAGCAGGCATTGGCGGTAGCGACCACGGTCGGCTACTCGTTCATCGTCACGCTGATCCTCGCCTACCTCATCAACTTCTTCTGGAAGATGACGATGACGCAGGACGAACAGCTCGAAGGTATGGATACCGTTCTTCACAACGAGACGGCATACGAGTCCGGTGGCTTGGGCAGCAGCGGTTCACTCGTGACCGGATCGGTCAGCATTCCTGAGGAGGTAGACGCGTGAAGCTCGTAACCGGGATCGTCAAGCCGTTCAAGCTCGACGACGTTAAGGCCGCTCTCGAGAGTTTCGGCGTCGCCGGAATCACGGTGAGTGAAGTCCAGGGGTATGGCCGCCAGCGCGGTCACACCGAGGTCTACCGCGGTGCGGAATACCGCGTGGACTTCGTCCCCAAGGTGCGGATCGAGGTGCTGGTCGATGATGAGGACTTCGAAGATGTTGTCGAGGTCATCATCAAGTCGGCTGCCACTGGCAAGATCGGTGATGGCAAGGTGTGGGTCACCCCGATCGACACAGTGGTGCGCGTGCGCACCGGCGAGCGCGGGCGCGACGCGATTTAGCGCGGCGCGCTGCAGAACGGAGTTACTCGATCAAGACCCGTCTTGACGAGCTGAAGGGCCGGTCCGATCTCGTCGGGCCGGCCCTTCGGCGTGAGCTGGTGTCCGCTGCCGACGAATGGCTGACAGGTCTGCTGGGCGATCCCGGTCCAGGTGTCGCGCTGCTGGCGGTCGGTGCCTACGGACGTCAGGATCCGGCGTTCGGCTCCGACCTCGACCTCGTACTGATCTATGACCCGAAGCTGGCGGACCAGAAGGGCGAAAAGGGGATCGCCGAGGTCGCCGATCAGATCTGGTATCCGGTGTGGGACAGCGGCATCGGGCTCGACCACAGCGTCCGCACGATCCCAGAGGCCATTGCCGTGGCCGACGAGGATCTGAAGGTCGCGATGGGTCTGCTCGATGCCCGCCACGTCGCGGGCGACCCGAGCCTGACGGCGGAGCTCATTACTCAGATGCGGACCCGTTGGCGCGCAAAGGCCGCTTCCCGCCTGCCGGAGCTGGCGGAGGCGGTCGCCGAACGAGCACGGGTCCACGGGGAGGTCGCCTTTCTCCTCGAACCTGACCTCAAGGAGTCCCGCGGAGGGCTCCGCGACATCTCCTCGGTACGGGCCTTGGCCACTGCCTGGGTCGCCGACCCACCCAGTCCTACCGTCCTCGAGGCGGCGACGGTGCTGCTCGACGTACGCGGTGAATTGCATCGCCGCACGGGACGCGATCGCCTGCTGCTGCAGGAGCAGACCGGCATTGCCGAGGCCCTCGGGCTGCCCGACTCCATCGCCCTCGCCCGTGAGGTGGCCGATGCCGGCCGCACGATCGCGTACGCCTGGAACACCGCCTGGTACCGCGCCGCCAGAGGGCTCAAGCCCCCGCGCCGGTGGGGCGGTCGTCGGGTCGTGCGACGTGGGCTGGATGAGGGGGTTGTCGAGCACGACGGCGAAGTCGCCTTGGCTGTCGCCGCGAACCCGGCAAAAGATCCGGTGCTGGTGCTGCGCGTCGCCCGCGCCGCCGCCGTAGCCGACCTTCCGATCACCCCGCACACTCTGGAACGGCTGGCGAAGGAGAGCGCCCCGCTGCCGGTCCCCTGGCCCTTCGAGGCACGTGAGGCGTTCGTCGGAATGCTTGCCGCCGGTCGTCCTGCCGTCACAGTCGTCGAGGCGCTCGACCATGCCGGGATCCTGGTGCGCCTGCTGCCGGACTGGGAGCACGTACGCAGCCGGCCGCAGCGCAACCCGTATCACCGCTACACGGTCGATCGCCATCTGGTGGAGGCCGCCACGAACGCCGCCGGCCTCACCCGATACGTCAGCCGGCCCGACCTCCTGCTCGTCGGCACGCTGCTGCACGACATCGGCAAGGGGCTGCCCGGAGACCACAGCGTTGTCGGCGCTGAACTTGACGGCTCGCATCGGCACCGAAATGGGCTTCGACGAATCCGATACGGCCGCGCTCGTGACGATCGCGCGTCATCACCTCCTGCTGCCTGACACCGCCAGCAGGCGCGACCTGGAAGATCCGGCGACTGCGGAGTTCGTCGCCTCAGTCGTCGACGACCCGATGGTGATCGAGTTGCTCGCAGCGGTCGCCGAGGCCGACGGTCGGGCCACCGGACCGACGGCGTGGTCGCCCTGGAAGGCCGGCCTGATGGCCGATCTGGTACGCCGGGTCAAGGCCGTGCTCGCTGGGTCCGCCAAGCCGGCAGCGGCGGGCGCCGGCTTCCAACCTTCAGACGCCCAACGCGAGCTGATGAACCGCTCGAACGGCGCGCTTACCGTCACCGTCGACCACGACGACCACGGGGCCACGATCATCGCGACCGGACAGGATCAGATGGGCCTGCTGGCCGCGGTGACCGGAGTCGTCGCGCTGCACCGGCTCGACATCAGGCGGGCATCAGCCACCGGCGACGGACCGGAAGGCCGGGCGCTCATCGAGCTGTCGGTCCAGCCGCGCCACGGTGACGACCTGCCACCGGCGGCCAGGCTGAAGGCCGATGTCGCGGCCGCCCTGTCGGGTGACGGTCAGGCGCTTTCCGAACGTCTGGCCGAGCGCGAGAGGGCCTATCCCTCGAGCCGGCGCGGCCTTCCACCTGCTCCGCCAGAGGTGCGCTTCGAAGACGTCTCCACCGATTCCACCGTGGTCGAGGTCCGAGCGCCGGACGGTCCGGGCGTCCTGCACCGGGTGGTCGAGGCACTGCTCGGGGCGGGTCTCGACATCCGCACCGCGATCGTCTCCACCATCGGTGCAGACGTTGTCGACTCGTTCTACGTGCGCGGCGCAGACGACGGGCCGCTGCCGGAGGGAGAGGCGCGTCGAGACATTCGCGACGCGGTGCTCAAGAGCCTGGCGAGCACTGCTCCCAGTCCTGCCTAGCCGCTGCGTGCGTTAGTATCAACCGTTCGCTCTGGAGGCTTCGCCTAGCCTGGTCGATGGCGCCGCACTGCTAATGCGGTTGGGAGCTTCAACTCCCTCCCGGGTTCGAATCCCGGAGCCTCCGCTCATAATTTCAGTTGGCTGCAAGGTGTTCCAGCAGCCGTTTCGCGACGTCGTTCTGAATCCAGTGGCTTCCGTCGATCTCGCGGAATTCATAAGGGCCGGTGACGTAATTGGCCGTCAGCCTCGCCGCTTTGCGTCCGAGGAAGGCGTCGCCGGCGCCCCAGATGTAGAGCGTCGGAGTCTGGATGAAGCCGGCAACCCGGCGACTGAGAGGCAGGCCTCGGTAGCAGTTGAGGGCACCCGTGAAGACGCCGGGTGTGCTCATGGCCTCCGCTGCTTTTTGGCATGACTCGGGGTCCAAGCCGGAACGTTGCAGCGATCGCACCAATCGCTCCCGGCCCGACCGCGTCGCCGGGTCCAGCAGCCTCTCTGGCAACCAGGGAAGCTGGAAAAAGAGCATGTACGCGGACTTCAATCCTTGTGTCCCAGTCAGCCCGGCTTTCACCATGGCGGCCGGGTGCGGCGTCGACAAGACGGTGAGCGACTGCAGGCGCTCCGGAGCTTTCGACGCGACGCACCAAGCGATGCCGCCGCCCCAGTCATGGCCCACCAGATGCGCCTTTTCCAGGCCCGCCTCATCGAGCAGCGCGATGACGTCGTCCACGAGGTGACCCATCGTGTAGTTGCGCCGTCCCCTGGGGAGCGCGCCGGGTGCATACCCCCGCTGATCCGGCGCGAGCACGCGATACCCGGCGCCTGTGAGCGAGGGTGTCACGCCCTCCCACGACAGGCGGTTCTGCGGGAAGCCATGCAGCAGGACCACTGCCTGACCGTCAGCCGGTCCGGCCTCGCTGACGGGAAAGGTCAGGCCGTCCGAGCGGAAGTGGTCCACGCGCTCAGTGTCTTACGGCGTGCAGCACCGCATCGTGGAAAGTGCCCAGCTGGCCCTCGTGAAGGATCTCCCGCGGGCGGGTGTCCACGACCTCCAGACTCCAATCCTGCGGCGGCAGCGTCGCAGCTACCTGCTCGGCCGTGAACAACATCGCCGCATGCTTGGGTCCCCGGCTCATCGTCTCCAGATCCACCGGGTGGTGGCCCACGATCAGTAGCGAACCTCCCGGACGTACCGCAGCGGCCAATCGCTCATGCAGTGCCTTGAGGTCCGGCGGAGGCAGGTACATGAATTGCGCCGTCACGAGATCGAATTGCCTCGGCGTCGGATCCCAGGCCGAGACGTCGGCCTGCTCCCAGGTGAGGCGTTCTGCCACCTCCCGGCCGATCCGCGCGGCTTGCTCGGCGCCGCGGCGAAGCGCCACCTGCGACACGTCCACCGCCGTGACCTTCCAGCCTCGGGACGCGAGCCAGATCGCGTCAGCACCCTCCCCGCAGCCCACGTCCAGCGCAGTAGCGGGATCGAGACCGGTGGCCTCGGCGACCAGTTGGGCGTTGGGATTGCCGCTCCAAAGCCTGTCGATGGCGCCGTAGCGGGCGTCCCAGAATTCGGGCGTGAACATCTCTTCGTCGTCATTGCTGTGATCGTGAGTCATCGTCTACCTCCGTGACGACCATGCCTTCCGAAGCGCCAAATGAGCAAGTAATGTTGCCACTATGGCAAAGTCTGCGGTGCCAGAGACGGCAGGAGCCGACCTCGACACCGTCCTGACGGCGGTCGGCCCTCGGCTGCGTGCGCTTCGGCGCCAGCGCGATACCACCCTCACCGATCTTTCAGCGGCTACGGCAATCTCCGTGAGCACGCTGTCCCGGCTCGAATCGGGGACGCGACGACCGACCTTGGAGCTGCTGCTGCCGCTCGCCCGCTTCTATGCAATCCCGCTGGACGAGCTGGTCGGAGCGCCGCCGACGGGGGATCCGCGGGTCCACCTGCGGCCGGTCACCCGGGATGGAATGACGCTCATTCCGCTGACTCGGCGGGCCGGAGGGGTGCAGGCCTTCAAGATGCTGCTCCCCCGCCAGGCCCGGCCCGGGCCGCCTGACCCGCGGACACACGAGGGTTATGACTGGCTGTACGTGCTGAGCGGCCACCTCCGGCTCATCCTGGGTGAGCGGGATCTGGTGCTCTCGCCAGGCGAGGCAGCCGAATTCGATACGCGCGTCCCGCACTGGTTCGGCAACGCCGATGACGACGCGGTCGAATTCCTCAGCCTCTTCGGCAAGCAGGGCCAGCGGGCTCATTTGCGCGCCGGCTGACGTTCGGCGCTCCCTTCGCCTTCATAGCAGTTGCACAGGTAGCGTTCAGCACCGTCCCTGGGCGCTCGTCGAACGTAGTGATGTGCCCACAGACGACCACCCGAAGGGGCGGCCATGACCATCACCTCACCAGCACCCACAGATTCTTCGGTGCCGGAGCAGCCGTTTGACCAAGCTCAGCGGCAGGGGGATGCGACGACCTCGGGAACCGGGCGTTGGCGGCGCCTTTACGCCGGCCCGTCCGAGGATCCGAGGTGGGCCCGCCCGGCGCTGCTGGGTCTGCTGACGGCCACTGGACTGCTCTACATCATCAATCTCGCGGCCTCCGGCTATGCCAACGCCTTCTATTCGGCGGCGGTGCAGGCCGGGTCAACGAGCTGGAAGGCCTTCTTCTTCGGCTCCTTCGACGGCGGTAACGCCATCACCGTCGACAAGCCCGCCGCGTTCTTATGGATCCCCGACATCGCGGCCCGGATCTTTGGCGTGAACTCCTGGAGCATCCTGGTCCCCGAGGCCCTGATGGGCGTCGCTGCGGTTGGATTGCTCTACGCGACCGTCAAGCGGCGCTTCGGTCCGAGCGCAGGACTCATCGCGGGCGCCGTGATGGCCCTGACCCCCGTCGCGACTCTGATGTTCCGCTTCAACAACCCGGACGCGATGCTCTGCCTGCTGCTCGTCGGCAGCGCGTACGCCATGACCCGCGCGCTGGAGAAGGCGCAGACCAAGTGGATCGTGCTGGCCGGCGTGCTGATCGGCTTCGGCTTCCTGGCCAAGATGCTGCAGGCGTTCCTGGTCGTGCCGGGCTTCGCGCTGGTCTATCTGTTCGCCGCTCCCACCTCATGGTGGCGGCGCGTGCGGCAGGTGCTCTACAGCGGTGTCGCGATCCTCGTGTCCGCCGGCTGGTGGGTCGCCATCGTCAGCCTGTGGCCCAAGAACGACCGTCCCTACATCGGCGGCTCGCAGGACAATTCGATCCTCAATCTGGTCTTCGGCTACAACGGCCTCGGACGCATCAACGGCAACGAGACCGGAAGCGTCGGAGGCGGAGGCGGTGCCGGCGGAACTGGCATGTGGGGCATCACCGGGATCACCCGGATGTTCAACGCCGAGATCGGTAGCCAGATCTCGTGGCTCATCCCGACCGCGCTGATCTTCATGGTCGGCCTGCTCTGGCTCTCGCGGCGCATGCCGCGCACCGACGGGCGACGCGCCGCGGTCCTGCTCTGGGGCACCTACCTGGTCGCCACCGGACTGACCTTCAGCTTCATGGCCGGCATCTTCCACCAGTACTACACAGTGGCGCTGGCCCCCGCGATCGGCGCTCTGGTCGGCATCGGCGGCTACTCGTTCTGGCAGTACCGCCAGCAGTTGACGGCCCGGCTCTTCCTAGCGCTCGGAATCGGCGCCGCAGCAATCTGGTCCTACCTGCTGCTGCAACGGACCTCTGACTGGAATTCCTGGCTGCGCTTCGTGGTGCTCATGGGCGGGCTGGGTGTCGCCGGATTCATCGCGGCAATGCCACGGATGTCGCGGGTGGCGTCGGTCATCGCCATCACCATCGCGATCAGCATCGGCCTGGCGGGACCGGCCGCGTACTCGATCGCCACGGCGTCGACCGGCAAGAGTGGCTCCATTCCGACCGCTGGTCCGACGGCGGCCGGCGGCGGCGGATTCGGCGGCGGCGGCCGGGCCGGTGGACGAGGCGGCTTCGGTGGCTTCGGCCGGACCGGTGGTGGCACTGCTCAGGCGCCCACCGGCGGATTCGGTGGCGGTCCTGGTGGTGCCGGTGGTGCCGGTGGTGCCGGCGGCGCGACGGGGACCGTTCCAAATGCGGCCGGCGGTGCGACCGGTGGGTTCGGTGGATTCGGCGGCGGCGGTGGGCTCGGCGGCCTGCTCGACGCCTCAACCCCGTCGGCGGCACTGAAAGCGCTGCTGCTGGAGAACTCCAGCAAGTACACCTGGGTCGCCGCGACCGTCGGCGCCAACAACGCAGCGGGCATCCAGCTCGCGACGAACAAGCCCGTCATGGCGATCGGTGGCTTCAACGGCACCGACCCCAGTCCCACACTGGCCCAGTTCCAGAAGTGGGTCGCCGAAGGAAAGATCCACTACTTCATCGGCGGTACCGGCTTCGGCGGCGGTCGCGGCTCCTCCGGGACCAGCAGCTCCATCGCCAGCTGGGTCGAGTCGCACTTCAAGACCACGACCGTCGGTGGTCAGACGGTGTACGACCTGACCGCTCCCACCAGCTAAACCGGTGCGGGGGTACGGGGCGGCGGAGGGGCGGTAGCCGGATCCTGGTCGTCGCCCGGTCCTTCGACGGAGACCCGAGGAAGTGCGCGGTCTAGCCAGCGTGGGATCCACCAGTTGGACTTGCCACCCAGGTGCATGACGGCCGGCACGAGAATGGTGCGCACCAGGAGCGCATCCAGCAGGATCGCCGCGGCGAGGCCGATTCCGAACTCCTTGATGATGCGTTCGCCACCCAAAACGAACGAGGCGAACACCAGCACCATGATGCTGGCGGCCGCGGTGATGACCTGTCCGGTCTCGGCCTGACCGCGGGTGACGGCTCCGGAATTGTCACCGGTGTGCAGCCATTCCTCATGTATTCGCGAAACCAGGAATACCTCGTAATCCATGGAAAGGCCAAACAGAATCGCGAACATCATGACCGGCAGGAACGGCTCCACCGGCCCCTCCTTGCCGATGCCGATGATCGAGCCACCCCAGCCCCATTGGAAGACGGCCGTCACCACGCCGAAGGCCGCGCCGGCCGCAAGCAGGTTCATGATCGACGCCGTGAGCGGGATCAGCAGGCTGCGGAAAGCAATGGCCAGCAGGATGAAGGCGAGTCCCACCACCACGCCGATGAACAGCGGCAGCTTGCCGGCGACCACGGTCGTGAAGTCGGCAAAGATCGCGGTGAGGCCACCGACGTAGACGTGCTGGCCGGGCAGCGTCTGCGGAATGACAACCTTGCGCAGGTGGTGCAGCAATGACGTGGTCTTGGCGTCCTGCGGGCTGGTCGTGGGGTAGACGTTGATGATCCCGGCGTGGCCGCTGGGAGACATCCTCGGCGGCCGTACGGACGCGACTCCCGGGGTTTCGCGGATGGCGCTCGCCAACTTTTCCAGCTGCGGCAGATCCGCTGCGCTCTGGGTCGCCGCCGCCACGGTGAACGGCCCGTTGAAGCCCGGACCGAACCCTTCAGCGAGGAGGTCGTAGGCCTGCCGGGTAGTGGTGGATTTGGGATTATTGCCCTCGTCGGAGGAGCCAAGACGCAAGGAGAAGAAGGGGATCGCCAGCAGCACCAGGATCAGCGCGGCACCTGTGGCCAGGACCACCGGGTGGCGTTCCACGAACTTGCCCCAGGCCCACCAGCGCGGCGAGAGCTCGCTGTCGGGACCGGTCGGTCCGTCGGCGGCCAACTGGGCCCGGGTACGGCGGTTGAGCACCTTCATTCCGAAGAAGCCGAGCAGCGCGGGCAGCAACGTCACGGACGCCAGCACGGTGAACGCGACCACGATCGCGGCGGAGACGGCGAGGCCGTAGAGGAAGGAAACACCCACGATGAAGAGCCCGAGCAGCGCGATGATCACGGTCACGCCGGCGAAGATCACGGCTCGTCCGGAGGTGTTGATCGCGAGCGCGGTCGAGGTCTCAACGTCCATCCCACGCCGCAGATTCGCCCGGTGGCGGCTCACGATGAAGAGCGCGTAATCGACCCCGACACCCAGTCCGATCAGGGTGGCCAAGGTGGGTCCGAATTCAGCAATGCTGAACACATGTGACATGAGTGCCACGAGGGAGAGTCCGCTGCCGATCGCGATGAGCGCGGTGAGCAGCGGCAGCAGCATCGCCAGCAGCGATCCGAAGGCCAGGAAGATCACCACACCCGCGGCGATGATGCCGATCAGCTCGGATACGCCGGTCGCCGGACGGCCCGCCGCGTCCTGGATCGCCGCGCCGCCGAGCTCGACCTGCAGGTTTGAATCGGCGACCGACTGCGCCTTGTCGATGACGGCTTTCGCGGCGCTGGTCGGTACGGCTCGGCCGGTGCCGTCGAAGTTCACGGTCGCGAAGGCGATCGTCTCGTCCTTGGAGATCTGGCGCGCGCCCTCTGCTGTGTATGGGCTGACGACGGCCTGGATGTGCGGAAGTTTGCTGACCTCATTGAGCATCGGGGTGATCCGTGCTTTGACGTCCGGGTCAGTCACCTTTCCGTCTTTTACCCGCCACACGATCGTGTCGGCCTCGCCCGATGCCGCCGGGAATTCAGCCTTCAGAAGGTTGAGAGCACGTGTGGAATCGGTCGCCGGCAGCGAGAACGAGCTCGCGTAATCGGCCCCCACTCCCCTGCTGATGACGCCGATACCAACGAAGATCAGCAGCCAGGCGGCCAGGACGATGCGGCGGTGTCGAAAGCACCAATGAGCCATGGCGGACATGGGTTGCAGGCTATCGACGCAACCTGAATCAACCGCTTACTGAGAGTTTCTCCATCAATGTGTGACGGGAACCTCAGGCATCACGGCGTCGCAGCAGAATGGCCGCCGCAATAAGCGCGATAACCGTGTAGCCGCAGAAGACCGCGAAACCGGCCCAGGGTGAGAGCGAGGTGTGATCGGGTACGACGTTGAGCACCGCCTGGCCCGCGCTTCCTGGCAAGTACTTGTCGATCTTGTCGCTCCAGCTCGAAGGCAGGAAATGCACGATCAGCGGGAGAATGAGCAGCAGGCCGAACAGGGTCGCGATGGCCCCTGCGGTATTGCGGAGCAGGGCGCCGAGCGCAAGGCCGAGCAGCCCGACGACCGTCAGGTAAAGAGCCGCTCCGATCACCGCCCGCGTCACTCCGGGCTGCGAAAGATGCGCCTCGATCAACCTTCCGTCGATCCGCTTGTTTTTGAATGCGGCCTGCCCACCCAGGAAGGCTGCGAAGCAGGCGACCAGCATCAGTACGACGGAGACCGCCGCGAAGACGATCGCTTTGGCCCACAGCACCGGTAGCCGGCGTGGGACCGCGGCGAAGGTGGCGCGATTCATGCCCGTCGCGTATTCACCCGTGATCAGCATGACGCCGAGCACACCGATCGCGAGCTGCGCAAGGAAGACCCCGCTCAAACTGGTGGCTGTCGCGTCGAAGGTCAGCCGGTCTGAGAGTGACTCCCGATCAAGGTGCCCGGCACGAGCAGCACTGATCAGGATGCCGAGGCCCACGACAATCACGAACGCTGCAAGCAGCGAGTAGACGGTCGAACGCAGGGAGCGCAGCTTGGTCCACTCGGAGCGGACCACGCGCACCTGGTTGACGTTGTGGACGACCACACCGCCGCGGGAGATCGGGCTGCGGGGGGTACCGGAGGTCAACGTCGGTGTGCTCATGCTTTCGCTCCCGTCTCGGCAGCTGGCCGGTTTCCGCCGTACTCGACGGATTCACTCGTCAGCGCCATGAAGGCTTCCTCCAGCGAGGCCGAGACCGGCGTCAACTCGTGCAACGCAACGCCTTGCGCCGCCGCGACGTCACCGATCTCCGCGCTGGTCATCCCGCTGAAATACAGCAGGTCGGGGTCCTCGGGCCCGGCCACCTTGGCGTCCTCGGGAGCGGCCGTGATGCTGGCGCCGGCCTTGACCAGCAGGTCGCGTAACTGATCTCGGGCCGGCGTACGCACCTTGACGATGTCGCTGGAGGCCTGCGCAGTGAAGTCGGCGACCGTGGTGTCGGCGATGAGCCGTCCTCGCCCGACGACCACGAGGCGTTCGGCGGTCAGCGCCATCTCGCTCATCAGATGGGAGCTGATGAAGACCGTTCGTCCTTCAGCCGCGAGCCCTTTGAGCAGGCCGCGGATCCAGTGGATCCCCTCGGGGTCGAGTCCATTGACCGGCTCGTCCAGCACGACCGTCTCGGGGTCGGCCAGCAGCGCTGAGGCGATGCCCAGGCGCTGACCCATGCCGAGCGAAAATCCACCGGCACGCTTGCGGGCGACGTCGGTCAGACCCACGAATCCCAGCACGTCATCGACCCGCTTGGAGGTGATGCCGTGGGTCTTGGCGAGTGACAGCAGGTGGTTACGGGCCGTGCGGCCGGTGTGGATCGACCGTGCTTCCAGTAGTGCGCCGACCTCGTGCAACGGCGCCTTGTGCTCGACGTAGCGCTTGCCGTTGACGGTGACCGAGCCTGCCGTCGGGGCGTCCAATCCGATGATCATGCGCATGGTCGTGGACTTACCGGCGCCGTTAGGACCGAGGAAGCCGGTGACTGTCCCCGGCCGCACGGTGAACGTCAGATCATCGACCGCCGTCTTGGGGCCATAACGTTTGATCAGGCCGCGCGCTTCGATCACGTGACGCTCCCTGCTCCGAAGCCGGCGGATACCGGCGCTTTGGGTGAAGTCTGTTTGTTCTGACTGTGACTTAGCTGAACGTTGTCTCGCAAGCCCGTCAGTCCAGCCCGCCGCGAGCCACCAACTGGCGGACAATCACGCCGCGCTGGATCTCGTTCGTGCCCTCGCCGACGATCATGAGCGGGGCGTCGCGGAAGTAGCGCTCGACGTCGAATTCCGTCGAATACCCATAGCCCCCATGGATCCTCATCGCCGAGATGGCAATCTCCATCGCCGCTTCGGAGGCGAAGAGCTTGGCCATACCTGCTTCCATATCGGCGCGTTCGCCTGAATCAGCACGTTCTGCCGCGTAAATCAGCAGGCGGCGGGCAGCAGTAAGCCGGGTCGCCATATCGGCGAGCAGATTTCCGACGGATTGATGCTGCCAGATGGGTTGGCCGAAGCTTTCCCGGTCCTGGGCGTAGCGAAGAGCGTCATCAAGCGCGGCCCGCGCCACTCCGGTAGCTCGCGCGGCGACCTGGATCCGGCCGATCTCCAGCCCTTTCATCATCTGGGCGAAGCCGCGGCCCTCTTCATCGCCGAGCAGCGCGTCAGCCGGGACCCGCGCGTCGGCGAAGTTCAGCTCACAGCTCTCGACGCCCTTGTAGCCCAGCTTGGGAAGGTCGCGCGAGACGTCAAATCCCTCGAGTCCATCGGTTTTGTCGACCAGCAGAATGCTGACCCCGCGATGCGGCGGGTCTGCTGACGGGTCGGTCTTGCACAGCAGTGCCACCAGGTCTGCGCGGCGGGCATTGGTGATCCAGGTCTTCGAACCGTTGATGACGTAGCCGCTCCCGTCGAGGCGCGCGGTCGTACGCATGGCCTGCAGGTCCGAGCCGCCTCCCGGCTCGGTGAGAGCCATCGTCGCTCTGAGCTCACCGGTGGCCAGTCTTGGTAGATAGCGCTGCTTCTGCTCGTCGGTGCCGAAGGCGGTGAGCAGCTTGCAGACCACGGTGTGGCCGCCCATGGCCCCGGCCAGGCTCATCCACCCGCGAGCCAGCTCTTCGGTCACGAGCGCATAGCAGGGGGTCGACACTTTGACCTCGCCGTAACGCTCCGGGACGGCGAGCCCGAAGATGCCCAGCCCTTTCATGGTCTCGATGAGCTGCTCGGGATAGGTGTTGGCGTGTTCCAGCTCTTGCGCGACGGGCCGGACGTCGCTGTCGACGAAATCACGCACCGTAGCGACGATTTCCCGCTCGGCGGGATCATCCAGGTCCATGGCGTCGCTGGCGGCGCTCATAGGGCGGCGCTGATCGCATCGAAGACGTCCGGGTCGCAGCCGGGCAGCGCTCGATCGTCAGGTCGTGGCCAGTGGATGACCGCATCCGTGAAGCCCAGTTCGGTGATGCGGCCGGTGAACTCCTGCCAGCGGTTTACGGTCCCGTGCGCCCACGCCGACTCCAGCGAAACCAGAGCCATGCGCCTGACGTCGTGTGCGTCACGCCCGTTGGCGGCGCAGGCGTCATCGAGGCGCCTCACCTGCTTCTCCACCTTCGCAAACCATGCCTCGGCGGTGCCACCGCCGGTCCCGGGCCCGACCGTCACCCAACGGGAGCCGTAGGCGGCGGCCAGGTCCAACGCGCGCGGACCGGCTGCAGCAAGCGTGAAGGGCACCCTCGGATGCTGAACGCAGCCAGGCAGGGTTCGGTACTCGGGCGCCTGGTAGTGGGTGCCGTCATAGGAGCCTCGCGGCTCGCGCAGCATGGCGTCGAGTGCCCGGATGAAGTCCTCGAAGCGCTCGGTCCGCTCTCGCGGTGTTGGTACCGGGTTGCCGAGCGCGGTGGCGTCCCATCCCGGTCCGCCGGCGCCGATTCCCAGATCGAGCCGGCCGCCGCTGATCTGGTCGAGCGTCATCGCATCTTTGGCCAGCAAGGCGGGATGGCGAAAATTGGGACTGGTGACCAGGGTTCCGAGCCGGATCGTCTGTGTGGTGGCGGCGGCCGCGGTCAGCAGCGGAATCGCTCCGAGCCAGGGACCATCTCGCAGCGTTCGCCAGCTCAGATGGTCGTAGGTCCAGGCGGTCTCGAAGCCGCGTTGCTCCGCTTCACGAGCGCGATCGCGAAACTCCGGCCAGCTGAGGTCAGGAAGGATCACGACACCGATCCGCAGGGTCATGGTGCAGACGTTAGGCGGACGCACGTCTTTGTCGGGGAAAGTCGGTAGGACAACCGTATTGACTTCCTAATAGCGTTAGGTAATCCTTCTGGTCATGTCCGCAGAACCCGTCCGGCTGGACCGGCGCCACCGGCGCCGCGAGGAGACCATCGAGCAGATCCTCGAAGTGGCCATCGAGCTGATGGGCGAGCAGGGCGCTGCCGGGCTGTCGCTCGGAGAAGTTGCCCGACGCATGGGCATCCGAACCCCCTCGCTCTACGGCTATTTCGACTCCAAGCACGCCTTGTACGACGCTCTTTTCTCACGGGGATGGACGCAGCTGGCGGCCACCTTGGATGCGCTCCCCGACCCGCCGACAACTCCCACTCTCGTGTTCGAATACGCCATCGCATTTGCCGAGGCCTTCACCCGCTGGTCGGTCGAACACCCGGCCTATTCGCAGCTCATGCATTGGCGTCCTATCCCCGGCTACGAGCCGGCCCCGAACGCGTACGCACCAGCCGTCGAAGCGTTAACGCGCGGCCGCGAGATCTTGTGCATGCTCCGCGACTCCGGAGCACTGCGCTCCGACATGGACGTCGATGAAGCGCTGCGGTTATGGACGATTCTGATCAGCGGAGTCGTCACGCAGCAGCTGGCAAACGCGCCGCAGGAAGGCTTCGACGGCGGCACGTTTACGTCGGGGTTGCCCACCCTCGTCTCCATGTTTCTGCACCACTTCAGTCCCCCACCCGCCTAAGAAAAGGAGCTCGTCGTGCAAGCACAGGTCGACCAGATCGCTGACCGGATCTACCGGATTTCCACGGTGATACCCGAGGTCGCTCCCGGCGGCTTCTCGTTCAACCAGTTCCTCGTCGACGCCGAGGAGCCGCTGCTCTTCCATCTGGGGATGCGGCAGATCTTCCCGCTGGTACGCGCCGGCATCGAAGAGGTCATGCCGATCGAGCGGCTTCGCTGGCTGTCCTTCGCTCACGTCGAGGCTGACGAATGCGGCTCGGTCAATGAGTTTCTGGCGGCGGCACCGGATGCCCAGGTGGTGCATGGCGCGCTCGGGTGCATGGTTTCCGTCAACGATCTGTGCGACCGCCCGCCGCGGGCCATGAACGACGGTGACGTACTCGAGCTCGGGGGCGGTCCCTCCGGCTATCGCGTGCTCGAACTGGCCACCCCACACGTGCCGCACAACTGGGAGTCACAGCTTCTTTTCGAGCAGGAATCCAAGACCCTGTTCTGCGGCGATCTGTGCACCCAGATCGGCGAGGGGCCGGCCGTCACCGACGCCGATCTGGTCGACGCCGCCATCCTGGCCGAGGAGATCTTTCACCAGACATCGCTCGGTCCGGCGGTCCCGTCGACGCTTCGGCGACTCGCCGACCTCGAACCGAAAACCCTTGCTGTCATGCATGGTTCGTCCTACAACGGTGACTGCGCCGGACTCCTGCGCACCATGGCCGACGTCTACGAGCAGCGCTTCGGCTGCGTCGTCGGCGAGCAGCAAGTGGCGAGCTGACCATGGGCACGGCACGCAAGCCCGTGCTCGATCACCGGACGGCCATGCGACTGGCTGCCACCGAATACGACCGCTTCACCGCCCAGCTCCAGTCGCTCACACCCGAGGAGTGGAAGCGGCCCACCGACTGCCCCGGCTGGGACGTTCGCGCCATGTCGACCCACATCCTGGGCATGGCCGACATGTCGGCTTCCCCATTCGAGACCCGCCGGCAGATGAAGGAAGCCCAGAAGCGCGGCGGAGACTTCCTCGACGCCCTGACGGGACTTCAGGTGGAGGAGCGCGCCGACCTCGATCCCGAACACATCCTGATCCAGTTCAAGAAGGCCGGGCCGAAGGCTGCCAAAAGCCGGCGCCGCATCCCCGGGATCCTGCGCCGTGCCCAGACGCTGCCCTCCGAGCAGACCGATGGCATCGAGCCGTGGTCGCTGGGCTACCTGACCGACGTGATCCTGACGCGCGATCCTTGGATGCACCGTATGGACATCGCCGGTGCCGTGGGGCGCACGCCGGAGCTGACGCCCGATCACGACGGCATCCTCGTCGACGACGTCGTCCGCGAGTGGGCCGGTCGCCACGGGCAGCCCTGCTCCGTCGCGCTGAGTGGACCGGCGGGCGGTTCGTGGACCTTCGGGGTGGCTGGCCCGACGATCGAGCTGGATGCGGTCGACTTCTGCCGCACAGTCACCGGTCGACGCGCTGGTCAGGGCCTGCTGGAGACTCCGGTCCCCTTCTGACCGGCACTCCTGCGGAAACAGCAACGGAGATCCGCGCGCGCTCGGCGTTTCGTGGGGAATCGCCGAGGTTGCAAGATCACCAACGCAACTCCATTGCTGTTTCAGTAAGTGCGGCGGGGCATGCACGCGGGTCCGGTATCGTGCGTAGCCGTGAGTGGGCCCGTTTCGGGTTCATGCGCTCGTAGCTCAACGGACAGAGCATCTGACTACGGATCAGAAGGTTGCAGGTTCGAATCCTGTCGAGCGCACTTTGTCGAGCGCACTTTGTTTGTGCAGGTCAGGGGCATGACCGCCTGTAGTCGCCCCCGGTACCGGCCCTCCATCCCTATAACAATCCCTATAGCTATAGGGATGGCCCGCCACGCCACCCCACTAGACGATCAAGACATCGCCGACAACCTCGACCAGCTATTCGACGAACCCGGCTGAGCTGGCACCGACCCCGCAAGCAGACGCGCGCGGGACTTGCGTTTTTTTCGTTTTGAGCGATGGTAGATAGATATCCCGCGCACGGTGGAGGAGCCAGTATGAGTGCCCAGGTAGACGAAAGGACCGTCTTCCCGCCGTCGGACAATGTCGCCCTAGACGAGCTTGCCCGCTTGCTCAACGGGCTGCCGACGGCGGACGACGTACCTGGAGCGGGGGGCGCACAGGCTGTCCTCGTCGGGCCCGACGGACAATCTGTGCCGATACCGGCCGAGGTGTATGAGGCGCTCGTACAAGTTGTCGACGCCCTGCGTGCCGGTCGAGCAATCACACTCGCTCCCCATGCGCAGCGGCTGACCACGCAGCAGGCTGCGGAGCTTCTAGGAGTGAGCAGACCGACCCTGATCAAGCTCCTGGAGACCGGGAAGATCTCCTACGAACAGCCCGGTCGTCACCGCCGGGTTCGCCTGGCTGACGTCTTGGCCTACCGCGACCGAGCTCGAGAACAGCGACGCGCAGCGCTCGACGCGATGACACGCGACGCCGTTTCCGCTGGCCTGTATGAGGCCGCACCCTCGGACTACACCAAAGCCCTCAAACAAGCCCGGCAGCGCAACCAAGGATCCTGACGGCCGGTGTACGCCGCTTTGCTGGACGCGTGTGCGCTCGTACCCGTGTCGCTAGCAGACACCCTGCTGCGCATCGCCGAACACGGCCTATACCGGCCGCTCTGGTCCGAGCAGTTGATCGACGAGACACAACACGCCATCCTTCGGGTCCATCCAGGCATCGACCCAGCCGGCGTGACCCGGCGCTTCGAGGCCATGCGCCACTACTTCCCGGATGCGATGGTCACCGGATGGGAACCGCTCGAAAACAGCCTCCAACTTCCAGACCCCGACGATCGGCATGTCTTGGCTGCCGCAATCCGCGGCAACGCCCAAGCGATCGTGACCTTCAACCTCAAAGACTTCCCCGCCCAAGTCCTCGATCCGTTCGATATCGAGGCGATCCACCCCGACAGCTTTCTGGGACATCAGCTGGAACTCGCTCCCGAATTCGTCCTGCAAGCCCTTCGAGAGCAGGCGGCCGCAACTGCAAAACCGCCGCTGTCCATCGCATCGCTCCTGCAGACGCTGGAAAGAGCCGGCTGCCCGACCTTCGCAGCAGAATGCCGCGAACAACTCAGCTGATGTGTCGGCGGGGGTCCGGGAAGCCAAGGCTGAGGTAGCCGGGCGCCCGTTTGGACAGGGACGAGGCAAGGACCCCGGTCAGGACGTCGTGGTAGTCGTGGACCTCGGCGGTGCGCTTTCCTGGGTAGGGCCGCAGGATTCGTCCGGCGTATTGCACAAGCCGGCCGCGGAATGCGATTGGTGCGGCGAGGAACAAGGTGTCGAGAATCGGGCAGTCGAATCCTTCCCCGATGTAGGAGCCTGTCGCTACGACGAGCAGTGGCGGCCCGCCCGGGTCCGGTTGAAGTGCCGCCAGGGCCGCTTTTCGAGCCTTCACGCTCATACCGCCGCGAAGGACAACCGCCGTGACACCTTCGCTCTTCAGCGCATCGGCCAGGTCCTGCACGTGGTTCACCCACTGGGTCAGGACCAGGCAGTGCCGCCCACGGCCGAGGGCTTCCAGCACGTCGGCAACGATCTGCTGCCTGCGCGGAACGTCGGCTGCCAAAGCCTTGTAAATGGTGCTGATGCCACCCGGTGCGGAAGGGTCGGCGTCGCCTGCGTAACGAAAAGTGTCGGGTGAACGTGCAGCACGGGGTCGGGCGGCGCGACGTCCGTTGCCCGTACAGGCAGGGTTCCGGCCTCCGGCGCGGTGATGGTGTGGCGAACCGGACCCAGTTGCTGGGAGATGAGGTCGTCCAGGCGGTCACGGCGGTAGGGGGTAGCAGTCAGGCCAACCCAGCGACTGGCCGCAATCTGGCGCACCGCGTGCTCGAAAGCTGCCGCTGGTATGTGATGGCATTCGTCAACAACGACGAGCCCATATCCCTGCGTAACGGCGCTGACGTCCTCGGAACGGGCGAGTGTCTGCAACGTGGCGATGTCGATCGTTCCGCGGGTCTTGCTACGTCCTCCGCCGCGCTGGCCCGGTTTGACGCCGAGTAATTCTGTGATCCGGGCACGCCATTGGTCGGCGAGCGCTTTTCGGTCCACCAGCACCAGCGTCGACACCGAATGAGTCGCGATCAGAGCGCACGCGATGACGGTCTTACCGGCGCCAGGCGGGGCGACGAGGACGCCCAGATGATGTTCAGCAAGCGCATCATGCGCGGCCTGCTGATCATCCCGGAGCGTCGCTGCACAGTGGAACGCCTGCGGTTCTCCGGAGATGGTGTCGTCGGTGATTTCCAAGCGGCTCCCAGCCTGGAGTACCAAGTCCTCGACCCGAGCCGCTAGGCCCCGAGGCACCGTGAGGTCGCCAGTCACGGTCTCGTCGTAACTGCGCAGGAATCGAGGCACATTCCACGTCGACGCACGACGACGCTGCCGCTCGTAGAAGACCGGGTTCGGCATCGACGCTGCATGCTTCAGCGCGGCTGCCAGTGCCGGCGGTAGCTCCTCGCCATCGACCGTCAAACTCGCGGTCAGTCGACCCCGCACCACCGGCGGTGCCTGCACCTGTATCCGAGTCGACGTCGCCGCTCGAAACCGCTCCACCGCGCTGCCGACCGCGACCGTCCCGAGCCCGCGGGCTATCCGCGTGACCTCCTGTGGAGAAAGCCGAGCGACACTGGACAGATACGCCCACTGATCTTCGAACGGTTCCAGCGTGGCCAGATCCAAGAAGACGGTGGTGCCCAGCCGACGACAACGACCTTGCAAGGGCGCGGCGATGAGATTGCCGATGCCACCGGTCGGCAGCACGTCCTGTGAGGGAAATAGCCGGTCGTAGCTGGCCAAATCCATCCTGCCGCGAAGCGCGATCGCCTCACGGAGCAAGCCCTCACCAAGCTGTCGGGCCGTGGCAGCGGCGACTGGAGCGGCGAAGAAGATCCACGCGTGCGCACCCAGTCCCGACCGGGATACCTCAAGAGCGGCTGGCGCTCCAGCCGCCCGTGCCGCCTTCAAATAAGCCAACGCGTCAAGCATTGCTGCTTGGCCGTCGAAGTCTGCCGCCAGCCAATGGCATTGGTCGTTGTCCTGCAGCGGATATAGACCGATTTCAAGCTGGCCGGACAAGTGGGCGGTCAAGACCTGCTCGGTCAAGGGCAGATAATCGCGAGCAGCTGGTCGCACGCCCTTGCGCCAGCGACCTCGAACAGCAGGCATCCACCCAGACCGCCGAGTACGGGCGTTCTCCCAGCGAACCGCGTAGACGTCCCTGCGTCCGCCGAACAGCCCCTCGTAGAAGGCGACCTTCTCCGCCGCGGGCGCCTTGGCATCAACGGGACCGGGATTCGGGTGAAAAAACCCGCTCTGCGCCGCGCCTGGCAGGGCCGCCTCGCCTGGACTTAGTTTCAGCAAGCGCTGCAGCCGCGCATTCTCAGACTTCAACCGTTCCAGCTGATCACGCAGCGCCGCGAGTTCAGTCTTGATCGCATCGTTCGGCTCGCCGTCACCTGCGCCAGAGGGCGCACGAGTTTCCACAGCGCAACGCTATTCACCACAAACGCGTGACGGCGAGTCGGCACGCGGTTCAGGCTTTCCCTAGCTGTGAATCGGCTTGGCAATGTTGCGCTGGCCGCCGCGCTCGTCGTAAGCAGAGCCCTTTGCCTGACTGCTGGACTTGACAGCATGTTGGATAGCTATCCAAATTTGGCGGTACTGCCGACGTACTGCCAAGGGTGCGGACGGACTCGAACGGCGCCGGACGGGTTCCGGACAACGATTTGTCGGATGCCTGCTCAGCGGCCAAATGCGAACAACCACGCACTGGATACATGCGTGATGGATGCATCTACGGATCAGAAGGTTGCAGGTTCGAATCCTGTCGAGCGCACTTCGAGCGCACTTTGTCGAGCGCACTTTTTTTGTGCAGGTCACGGGCATGATTGACCCCTAGTCGCCCCCGGTGCCGTCCCCTCGTCCCTATAACAATCCCCATAGCTACAGGGATGGCCCGCCGTTATAGGGATGATGGAAACATCAACCAGGTCAGCTCGGGGATCGGGCTCGATCCGTGAACGTGCCTCCGGTGTGTTGGCAATCCGGATCGTCGTCGGCTTCGACGGCGACCTGGTCGCCGACGTCGGTACCGGCCGCCTGCTGTATGCCGGGCAGTTGCGGCGCCGACGACTCGACTGGTAGCGCCCGGCAATGAGGATCATCATCGCGTGAGCTCGATCTCGTACTCGGTCGTCCCGTGATCGCGCTCGAGGACCGCGATGTCGAGGTTAAGGCTGTGCAGCAAGTTGATCGACGCCGTGTTTTCGTCGGCGATGAGCGCGGTGAACCGTTGGATGTCTTCGTTTTGGGCTCGAGCGATGAGCCGGGTGATCAGCTCGGTGCCAATTCCCCGTCGGTGCCACTCGTCGATGACGGTCACCGCGACTTCGGCGGCCTGTGGGTCGTTTGGATCCCGCGTGTATCGGGCGACTCCGATGCCCCGTCCATCCGCCGTGCTCAGGGCCACGAGCGCCTCTGCGTCTCGGTGATCGACGTTAGTGAGGTGGTCCAGCTCGGCCGGCGAAAGCGACTTCTTCCCTCCCATGAAACGAAGCTGGCGCGATCGGGGACTGAGGCGTGCAAACCCATCAGCCAAAAGCGGGCCGTCACTGCTATCGATCGGTCTGATCAGGACGGCCGAAGTGTCGCGTTGTGAGAACTCGGGCAGCGAATCGATCCAGGCGGCCAGGGACGACTCCCGGGTGGTTTCTGCCGGAATCCCGATCACCGACCGACGCAACGTGCCTTCGTTCACTCGCGACATCAGCATGGCTCCGACCCGGGCAATCCACCGCAGGCGCGGCGCCGCTGCCGGATCTACGCCGAGACGTGCGTGCCGGCGCAGTCGGTGTTCGACGGCCCCCGCCGCGGGAGTCTTGTGCCTGTCCTGGGCGAGCGCAGCGTGGGAACATGGCTTGGTCATTTTCCGCTTCCTTCCGATTCTCAGCGCGATCCGCTGTCGCTCAGCGGACCGCGAGGCAGCAGCGCGCTAGGCGGTATAGGCACTGACCACTCACCGGCCAGACCGGATGAGCACGTTTGGCGTCTCAGATGGGGATTGCGCGGCACCCAACTCGCGTCAAGCGATGGCTGTGCCTGCGATGTGGGTGTTGAACGGGACGAACGGTGAGTGGATCCGGTAGGGCTCGAGTTCCACACGAGTGAAGCCGGCTGCCGTGATCAGGCTCGACAGGTCGCGTTCGCACGAACAGCCCTCGAAGGCCCACGCCCACGGTCGCCGGGTTATCTGCTGTGACCAGCGGGTTGGCGTGCGCGGCTTCGCGACGACGTGTTCGGCGAAGCTGAAACGACCGCCCGGCCGAAGGATTCGCTGGATCTCGGCGAGAACGGCGGCCGGGTCACTCACTGTGCACAGCACCAGGCTGGAGATGACGGCTTCGACGCTGGCATCCGGCAGATCGATCCGTTCGCCCACAACACTGCGGATCTCCAGGGCGATGCCGCGGCGACGCGCGGCCCGCCGGAGCCGCGTGTGCATGTAGGGGTTGGGTTCGATCGCGGTCAAGTGTCGCGCCGGCCGGCAGGTAACGCAGGTTCGCCCCTACCCCCGAGCCGAGTTCGACCACGTTGTCGGGTAGGTCGGCAAACACGTGCGCCTTCGCTTTGCGCATGTGCCAGTTGATAAGACCGCCCATAACCCAGAAGAACGCGGCATTGAACCGGCCGCGAACCGGGTTCGGCGTGAACTCTGCCGTCGCCTGGCCGCGGATGCTTGTTGGTACAGGACTTTTCGTCGAAGTCGTCATATGGCAAGCGTCGCCGCAGCGCCGGGATCGGGTCAGCAGTGGAAATACCGCACTTCAGTCCGAGGGGGACGAATGCGAAGCGACGTACCAGGCGGCGATCTGAGACCGCGACCGAAAGCCCAGCCGCGCCCGGATCCGCTCGACGTGCGATTCGGCGGAGCGCTCAGTGATGACCAGCTCCTCGGCGATCTGCCGATTCGACCAACCCTGGGCGACCAGTGCCGCCACCTGCAACTGGCGCGGCGTCAATGAGGGTTCTTTCGCGCGGTCGAGTGGGGGAAGCCCGAGACCCCGGCGCATCTCGTTCAGCACAGAGTGCCCGTCGCCGACGAACGGGATGTGGGTACGACCGGGCAGCACGGTCAGCGTCGCGCCGCCGATCCCGCTCGCCAGCCGCTCACCCTCGGATAGCGGTACCGCCCGGTCATCCTTACGGTGGATGACAGTAGTGGGCGCCATGATTCGGCTGAGGTCCTCGGCAACGTCGATGTCGTAACACGAAGCCAACAAACGGTGCGCCGATGCCGCGGATGCTGACTCACGCTGATACCGCGCGAACAGGGCACGAAACCCGGCGTCCGCATCGGGGGCGAAGATCTCCGTCAACACATCCGACGCGAAACCCCAATGATGATCGACCAAACCAAGCACATGCTCACGCACAGCCGGTGAGGCAACGGCATCGCCGTCAACCCATCCGCCATAAAGAATCAGCCGCGACACGGACTTTGGGTGACGAGCAGCCCACCGCACCGCGAGCGGCGCACCGAAGGACGCCCCGATCAGGTCGAAACGGTCCGCACTCACCGCGTTCGCGACCACCTGCATTACTTCAAGATCGAGTTCTATGACGTCGGTGCGGTCAGTGGCACCGGACAAGCCGCACCCCGGCCGGTCGTATCGCACCAGGGTGCGGCCAGCCGACAAACCCTCATAGAACATGCGCTCGGCAGGTAGCGCCCATCCCAGCTCGAGATGCGAAACCCAACCCGGCACATAGATCGCGATTGGACCCGTGCCCGTGACGGCGTACCGCACCTCGGTTCCGTCTTCGAGATAGGCCAAGCCGAGTCGCTGCTCCACACCCACCATTGTCCAAGGAGCTGCTGCGGCGACGTCGGCGGCCTCACCTGTTACGCCGGCGGCGCGAGCAGGCGTTCTGCGGCCGCGACGATGGCCTTGCGGTGCCTTCTCAGTCGCGCGCGTGAGGTGGGGTTACCGCCCTCCGCCCGCAGCAAGTCGCCGGTAGTCAGCAGCCATGACTGGGCCAGCCCGATGACAAGCACCAAGATGTCGAGCGGCGCCATACCAGCTACCGGGACACCCGACATGGCGCTGAGCTTGTCGGCGTAGATCTGCGAGGCGTCAAGGCCGGCGTTGGGTCGCTCCAGCTGCCGCCACATAGCGATTCGTAGTACCTCCGGGTGCGCGAGGTGATGATCGAAGAGTCTTCCGGCATACCCCGGCAGATCGTCCTCGGTCAGCGGCACTGCCTCGGTCAGTCGCTCGACCACGGCGCTGAAAGCCGCCTCGAAGAGCTGCTCCTTGCTGCCGAAGTACACATAGATAGACCGCTTGTTCGCCGGAGCGGCCGCCGCGATCGCGTCAACCCTCGCGCCTGCCAGCCCCTTGCGAGAGAACTCGTCGATTGCTGCCGCGAGGATCCGCTCCTGTGTCGCCCGCGCATCCCGAACCATGGTGATGAAGGTAATCAGTGCTAGCGTCAACCGAGTAAACAACCGGATAGTTACATAGGAGTCGCGATGCGCACCGTCAGTCTCGGCCAGCAAGGCCTGGCGGTCAGCGCCGTCGGTCTTGGCACCATGGGAATGACGATGGCCTACGGTGCAGCCGACGCCGAGGGCGGGGCAGCGACTATCCGCCGGGCGTTGGACATCGGCATCACGTTCTTCGACACGGCTGAGCTCTACGGCATGGGCACCGGGTCGAACGAGGCGCTGCTCGGCCGAGTGCTCGGCTCGCGACGCCACGAGGTCGTGATCGCGACCAAGTTCGGCTTCGATCTTTCTGACCCCGCACAATTCGGGGCCGCGCTCAACAGTCGCCCCGACCACATCCGCGAAGTCGTCGACGCCAGCCTGACTCATCTGGGCACCGACGTGATCGACGTTCTCTACCAGCACCGGGTCGACCGGGACGTGCCGATCGAAGACGTGGCAGGCACAGTCGGAGAGCTCATCGCCGCTGGCAAGGTCAAGTACTTCGGGCTTTCCGAAGCAGGCCCGCAGACAATTCGCCGGGCGCACGCCGTCACCCCGGTCTCGGTATTACAGACCGAGTACTCCCTCTTCGAGCGGCAGGTCGAGCAAAAGATACTGCCGGTCCTGCGCGAGCTCGGCATCGGCTTCGTGCCCTACAGCCCGCTCGGACGCGGCTTCCTCACGTCCGACGTCAGGCCGGCCAGCGCCTACCCCGCTGACGACATGCGTAGCTGGGACGACCGCTGGCAACCCGGAAACTACGAATTGAACGCCGCCGCGGTGCAACGAATCCGTGAGCTGGCCGCCGCCAAAGACATCACCGTCGCGCAGCTGGCCCTGGCCTGGCTGATAGCCCAGGGCAACGCCCGCACCGGCGTCGTCCCCATCCCGGGCACCCGCAGCCCGCAACGGGTCGAGGAGAACGCCGCCGCGGCCACGGTCGATCTCACCACCGACGACCTGGCGGCCATCGACGCGATCATTCCGGGCGGTGCCGCCGGCAGCCGCTACCCCGAAGGGATGCTTCCCGACTGGTCGGAATGACCTGCCGCGCCCGGGTTGCAGGGGCGCAAGCCGCCTTGAGATGGCGGATCCCCTTCCATCGGGTGTAGTCCGCGTTTAGTTTGCGGCTATGGCGGTTGAGGGTCGACGTCCGACCGGCACGGTGTCATTTCTGTTCACCGACATCGAAGGCTCCACCCAGCTCTGGGACACCACCCCACTGGCGATGGCGCGTGCGCTGGAGGAGCACGATGCGATCATCAACCAAGCGGTCTTGGACGCCGGTGGAGTCGTCTTCGCCACCGGCGGCGACGGATTCTGCGTCGCATTCGACGCAGCCGGAAAGGCGACAGCGGCGGCGGTCGATGCCCAGCGTCGACTATGGGCACATGCCTGGCCGGCTGACTGCATTTTGCGTGTACGCATGGGCATTCACGCAGGCGAAGCCGTCGAGCGGGCCGGCGACTATTTCGGCCCGGCGGTAAACCTCGCCGCCCGGATCATGTCTGCGGGACACGGCGGCCAAATCCTGTGCACTGACATCGTTGCCGGGCTCACGGCCGGTATGTCGACCACACGCCCACTGGGGGAACATGAGCTGCGCGGCGTGGCCGCGGCGATCAGGGTGCACCAGGTAGTAGGCGACGGTTTACCCACCGACTTCGGACCGTTGCGCACGCTTGAGTCGATAAAGACCAATTTGCCGTACGAGCTCACCGCCTCCGTCGGTCGGCAGGATCTGGTCGCCGAAGTATCCGACTTGGCGAAAACGGCCCGCCTGGTCACGCTCACGGGTGTCGGCGGGGTCGGCAAGACGACGGTTGCCCTCGCCGCGGGCCGCCGACTGCTGGACGGAGCTCAACACGGGGTGTGGCTGGTCGAGCTCGCGGCTGTGACGCGGCCCGAATCGATCCCCGAGGCTGTGGCGGCTGCGTTGCGCTTCGCGCCGCCCGGCGGGGTCCCGTTGCGCGACGCTCTGGTCGCCTACCTCCAAGGCCGTGAGCTGGTCCTGCTGCTGGACAACTGCGAGCAGATTGTCGACGCGGTGGCAGAGACGGTGCGCTGGCTTCTTTCGGCCTGCGCCTCGGTGCGGATTCTCGCCACGAGTCGTGAGGCGTTGCGGGTGCCAGGCGAGCAGGTAGTTGCCGTGCCGCCGCTGGAGGTTCCGAGGCAGGACTCGATGACCGAGGTGCTCGCCGCGGCGGCGGGCGAGCTGTTCCTTTCCCGCGCGGTCGAAGCGGGAGCGATCTGGCGGCTGAACGAAGTCAACTCGCCGGTGGTCGCCGGGCTCTGCCGCCGCTTGGATGGCGTCCCGCTAGCGCTCGAGCTGGCCGCGGCACGCAGCGCACAGCTGAGCGTGGAGACCATCGCCTCCGTGCTGGGAGCGCGGCTCGACGTGCTCAGTGGTCGTCGCAGCGGCGAGGCGCGCCACCGCAGCCTGGTTGCAGCGTTGGAGTGGTCGTATGAGCTACTGCTGCCCGGCGAGCAGAAACTGCTGCAGCAGCTGGCTGTTTTCGTCGACGGCTTCGATGTCGACGGCGTGGTTGCCGTTGCCGGCGTGGCGGGTTTCGAGGAATGGGAAGCCCTGGATGAACTCAGCTCCCTGGTGGCCAAATCGTTGGTCGAGCACGACCCAATGATCACTGGCCGCTATCGACTGCTGGAGACAATCCGGGCGTTCGCAGCTGCGCTAGGGCAGAGCGACGCGACCGCGCAAGCCCACGCCGAGCACTACCTCAGCGTCCTGCGCGAGGCTTTTCAGCAGCTGCGTACCACCAACGGTGTCGAAGCCACCGAGAGCCTCGTGGCGGACGCTGCAAATGTCGAAGCCGCCCTTGGCTGGTGCCTGGACAGTGGGTCGATCGAGCAGGCGCTGGAGCTTTTCGAGGTCATGCCGCCGTACGCGACGATGGCATTGCCCGCGAACGTGGCTGATGGGCTTGGCCGCGCCCTGGAACGACTGGTCCTGGCTGATGGCGCAGAGACGTTCCGCGGATTTACGGCCGCCTGCTCGGCCGCGGTTGTGATCCTTTCGGACTCGCCCGAGCGCGCCCAAATGCCTCGGATCATCGAGGCTCGCGATCGCGTGCCTGCCGATCCCTTCACGGCGATCGGTGAAGCGACATTGTGCGGAGCCAGGGGCGACATGCCCGGCGGCAACGCGGCCATGGTCTTGGCGTTGCAACAGTTGGGCGAGGCAGGCGACCTGGTGCTTCGGTCGGTCCTGCTCGCGAACCTGGCGGTCTTCAACGGCAGGAGCAACCCAACGGTTGCTCGGCCGGCCGCTCGGGAGGCCCTCGAGCTTGCTCGGACGCAAGGCGGCACGCTCGTTCAGGTGTATGCCCTCTTGGCGACCACGATGGCCTGCGCGGACGATCCGCAGACAGCGGTCGCGGCTGCTGACGAGGCGGTCCGACTCGACCGCGGAGTCCGGCGCGCATTTTCTAGTCAGGCCACCGTGGTGGCGGCGATGGCCGCCGCCAATGCTGGCGACCTCGTATCAGCGCTGCCGCTGATGCGCCAGTCGCTCGTGTCGGGCGACCGCGCCGGGAACCGATACATGCTCGGACTCAGTGTTGCTGCTACGGCCGACGCAATATCGGGGATCAATCCTCACATGGCGCTCCAGCTGGTGTGTCTGGCCGAGAGCGGCGCAATCGCCAAGCTCACCGTTCTGGAGAATGAGGGCTTCTTGAACCTGCGGCAGCTCTCTGCCGGAGCAGATCCGGCGGAACTCGATGCCATGCGCGCACAGTTCGCCGACCTGAGCTACGACGATGCCGTCAAATATGTCCTGAGGACCCTGGACGAAGTCATAGCAGATATCGCAGGCGACTCAGGTCCGTAGCCGCATCTGCCGCTGCCTACGCCAGGTGGGTTCGCGGCCACCCTGAAGAGGCTTACTACTTGCCACCAGAACGCCGATAGCTAGTGACGAGGCGGTGGAGGTGAGTCCGGATGGGCGCGGCTGACGCGT
This sequence comes from uncultured Actinomycetota bacterium, assembly GCA_963737695.1. Classification (GTDB taxonomy): domain Bacteria; phylum Actinomycetota; class Actinomycetes; order Frankiales; family Frankiaceae; genus DATAZK01. The sequence goes on along the minus strand of CAVTTQ010000003.1, from coordinate 556,362 downwards.
TGTCGCGCTCAAGGCGTGGCCCGACCCGCATTGCGATATCGGCGGGCTGTGCTGCGCTACTTGTCGGATGTGGAGCCGGGGTGCCTTCGATTCACCCCGTGACGGTGCCATCGATGCCGGCGTCATCGTTGGTTCCGAGCGCCGGTGCGACGACGCCTCCGACTCCTGCACTGGCCCAGCCCAAGTCCGGGAGCGGCCCCGATGCGCTTGGAGCCCGCCGAGTTATCCCCGTTCCGAAGGCGCTCGCCCAGACCCAGATTCACCGGCTGATGGCAGTCGACGGTCAAGCCGTCCTACTCGATGCCGAATCCGACCTGAAGCAACGGCCGTTGCTGGTGGTTCTGCACGGCTTGGGTGAGGATGCCGGCGAGATACGCCGGCAGACCGGGTTCACCGCGCTGGCGGCCCTGGACGGCTTTGATGTCGTGTATCCGAACGCGCCGCAGGATCCGGCCGACCCGATTCACCTGACTGCCGTGAGCGCCTCCCTCACGCCGTCAGCCTCCCCGGAGACGAGCGCCACGCCGCCCGCGCCGACGAGCAGTCCTAGTCCGTCGCCGTCACCTACCCGATCACTACTGCCGACCCAGACCGTCGCACCGAAACCCAGCAGGTCGGTCACCGTCGCGCCGACGAGCCAGGCGCCCCGCCCCAGCCCCAGCCCCAGCCCCAGCCCCACCAAAGCCTCCCCATCCCGACCCGCCCAAAAGTCGAAACCGCCCCGACCGCGCCCAAAAAAGAAACCCCGGCCCTCACCCCTCGTCCCTGGGACCAGAGCCTGGAATGCCGGCACCTGCTGCGCCGTACCGACCCGCAACGACGTCGGCTACCTGGTCGACGTGGTGAGCTCTGTCGAAGGGACAGTGCCCGTCGACACCTCCCGCGTCTATATCGTTGGCTTCTCCAACGGCGGCATGATGGCACTCGACGCGATCTGCTCTGCTCCGACCGTTTTCGCGGCGGCCGGCTCCGTCTCAGGACCGTTCCTGGGCACCGCCTGCGCCCGTCCGATCTGGCGTCATATCGCTGCCGCCGCAGACGAAGTCGTCCCGCCAGCCGGTGGCGTCCCGGCCGGTCTCCCTGAACTCGGGGTCGTACGCGATTGGTGCGGCTGCTCGTTCCCGGCCACGACCACCGAGGCCGCCCGCTACGGCTATTTCGCCAGTGTTCTGATCTCCCCCACGGGAGGCCACACCTGGCCCACACCTACCAGCAGCAACTGGGCATTCGACCCCGAACACGACCTCTGGGACTACGTGAGCAAATTCCACTTCTAACCAATCCAGACCGCCGGTCGTGTCTGTGCGACGGTGAACATGTGAGCCACAACTCGAGCGGATCCCTGCAGCGCGAGCGGATCGGCCCCGTTCTCGTGCTGACCATCGACCGGCCGCACGTTCGCAACGCGTTGGACCCCGAGACCCTTGACGCACTCTCAGCGGAAATCGAGGAAGCCCGAAAGGCGGATGTGCGAGCGATCGTCTTGACCGGCGCCGGCGACGTGTGCTTCTGCGCGGGCATGGATCTGCACGCCCTGCGGCAACTCGGCGCAAAAGTGGGCCCATCGGTGCGGCGATTCAACGACGCGCTCAGCTCGTTCGAGCGCCCTCCCCTTGTCGCAGCCGTCAGGGGAATGTCGGTGGGCGGCGGGCTGGAAATCATGTTGAGGTGTGACCTCGTCGTCGCAGCGGACAACGCTCGGTTTGCGCTCCCCGAGGTGAAGCACGGCCTGGTTCCCGGCGGCGGCGGCACCCTCTTGCCCGCCCGAATCCCGGTGCAGATCGCATTGGAGATCGGGTTGCTCGGCGACTTCTTCGATGCGGCGCAGGCCGCCTCGCTCGGGCTGATCAACCGGCGCTGCCCTTCCGATCAGGTACGAGACCAAGCCATCGAGTTGGCCCAGCAACTCGCCGAGCGGCCACCAGGCACCGTCCGGCGGATCAGAGAGCTGATGTGGATCACGGCTCTCGAAGGACCCACAGCCGGCGTTGCCGCAAGTGGCCGGCAACCGGACCCTGACCAAGCGCAGGAGCAGACGGCGGGCGTCGCACGGTTTACTTCGCAAGGTTGATGCGGATTTCGAATGAGCCGTGGTGATCGACGGAAACGACGCCGGCGACGCTCGGGGCTTTGATCGAATAGTTGGCCATGGAGATCGGTACGTCTGCGAGGACGACGAAACCTGCCTCAGTCTGCTGACACTGAAGAACGACGGAGACGGGCCTTGAAACCCCGTGCAAGCGGAGTATTCCGCGAGCATTCACCTGGTAGATCTTGCCGGCCGTGACCTTGGGTAGGGCGATCGGGCTCGTCAGCGTGAAGCTTGCCGTGGGGAATTTGCTGGTCTGGATTCCTACGGTCTTGAGCACGCTGTCGCGCAGACTTTTGTCGCTCTTGAGGGTGGTCATGTTCACCGTGAAGGTCGCTGCGGTCACCTTCGTATCCACCACCGTCAGCGCTCCGGTGACGTCTCCCGTTCTACCGGTGGCGGTGTCTGATGCCAGTCCCCCAGCGACCTTTTCCACTACGCGGTAGCCGGCGGTTGTCGCCTCGTCGGCAGGGCCCGCGACGACCGTCCAATGGCCATCAAGAGCAGCGCCTGTCGCAGCCGGTGCTTCGGCCGTGCGGGCCTCCAGGGCGAGTGGCGCGGCTGAGGTGCCACTCAACATCCAATAGAAGGCGGCTCCTCCGATGAGCACCAGAGCCATGAGAGGCAGGAGCAGCCAACGCATCTTCTTCTTGGTGATTGCCATCGTTTCAGACCTTCCGTTAGTCGTGGATGTGGGATGGTCGCAAGCAAGTGCTTGCATGCACGACACGTTAGGACAACCCGCCCCTGCAAGCAAGTGGTCGCTTGCATTGGAATTCGCTTGTATCGTCAGCACGGCTCAGCACCCGCCTGCTAGGAGGACCCGTGTCCGAACCGGTCTCAGATGCCCGGATGTTCGACGCGGCATTAACGGTGCTGGCCCAGCAGGGCTACGCGGGCGCCACAACTCGCCGGATCGCCGCCGCCGCCGGAGTCAACGAGGCAACCCTTTTTCGACGCTTCGGAGACAAGCGGCAACTTATTCTTGCCGCGATACACGCCGACCTCGCGCAGCTGCCTCAGGCAGGGATCATCCGAAGCGGCGACCTGGAAGCCGACCTCATTCGAGTTGTTGAGTACTACTCGAACGTCTACCAGCATCGAGACGGACTCGTCGGCACGCTCCTGCTCGAAGGCGCCCGAAACCCTGAGGTAGCCGCCCTCATCAAAGAACCGCTCGCGTCTTTGTCACGCATTGGCGAGGTCTTCGCCGACTACCAGAAGACCGGACAGATGGTCCAGGAGCCCCCCGACTTTGCGGTCCAGGCGCTCCTCGCCCCGCTGCTGATGATCTCAGTCTTGCGGCGCGTTACGGCTTCCGAGATTGACTACCCAGACGCGAAAAGCGTGGTGCAGCGCTTTATGAGCGGCCGGGATCCCGGCGCTGCCCCGGTACGACCGGGTAAGGCTCGGAGAAGTCGGCAGAACGGCTGACGATTCGCTTGACTTCACAGGAGCCCGATGGTCGATTCGGGGCCATCCCCGTTATGGCCGACCGCTCAGATCGGCGTTCTCACTGGCTCGGTAGCCGCCGTCGATGTATCGGTGGTCGCCGATCCTGAAGGGAGGAACACCGAAGCCGTTGGCACAGCTGGCGGCACGCGTCTACCAGGTCGACTCCGCTGTGGCCATTGAACATAACTGGTTCCCCGGTATGGGCATCGACGGCCACGATGACCATCGGTCGTTGCGGCCAGTCTCGGCTGGGCAGCCGAGCGGCCACGGTCGCGCGCCACTGCATATGCCCGGAGTCGCCTGACGCCGCATCCATTTCCAGCGCCGCCGCACCCATTCTGCGGCGCATGTCCGCAGCATCCTCTGCAGCACCGATGATTCTCGCTCGTTATCTGCATGTGATTTGGCCACCGGCACATTTGGAAGAGCGTCGACGGTCAGCTCCGGCCTGACCTATCCGTTGCTGAAGCGCCGCGGAAAGGATGTTGGCTAGCAGCTCATTCGGCGGGGTAGCGCAAGTTATTTGCGCCTTCAGCCGTCCTACCGATACAGGAGTACCCACTGCCAGTAGTCGGCCCGCTCCCGACCCCGACGAAGCGAACGCCAGGCACAGCGCCACAGCGCGAAGTCGAGCCAGCAGATCGTGTCAGCAGTTCGGAGCCGGGGCGTAAGGACGTCGTACGTACCCAAGTCGCCGTCCATGATCCACGTGGCGGGTGTCATCAGCTGTTCCTGTCGGGCTGACCAGGCCGCTGGGGACAGTGGCACCAGACCCGGCTGCCAGAAGTGGCTGTCGAGCTCGATCAGGGGCAGGCCACTGAGCTCAGAAAGCCGATTGGCAAAGGTGGTCTTTCCTGATCCACCTCGGCCAAGCACGAGTACCCGTTGCACGAGCCCAGCATCGCATTGATAGCAGAATGTTTCGCGTGAGCAGTACCGCTGATGACGGTCGCGCAAGCTTGCCCATAGAGGTCACACCGGACGTCTTCCAGCGGGTATCAACGCTATATCTGGCGTTGCCCGAGGTGGACATGCGGACGGACGCTTCACCTATCCATAAACACACGACCCGGAAACCGCGGTACTCGGCGTCGGTCACATGAGGCCCCCAGTGCGGTGCGCCTTCCGTGATGGACAAGTGCGTCATGAACCGATCGGGCGCGGCGCCGTGCCAGTGCTCTTCCCCGTTGGGTGCGTAGACCACATCGCCCTCCTTCAGCTCGACGATGTCCTGACCGCGTACCTGCACGCGACCACGGCCCTCGGTGACATAGAGGGTTTGCCCACCGTCGTGGGAATGCCAGGCGCTGCGGGCGCCAGGCGAGAAGCGCACGGCCGCGACGTTCAGCCCGGATGGCGGTAGCCCACGGGTGACTGGGTCGACCCAGACGTCGCCGGTGAATGTCTCGGCGGGCCCTTTTACCGTTGACGCTTCGCGGGAGATCTCCATGATGGGTCCTCGATCTAGGTGTCCGTTTGTCGTAAGGCAGGAACCTTCGGCTACAGCTCGCCTCGCCGGAAGTGTCTTACGCCCGCGGCACTCCAGTTGTCGTGGTCCTCGCCCCAGGCGGGCTGCCCGTCCCAGTCCCATTCGGTGAGGCAGTTCCAGGTCCAGGCGTTGGGGGTGCGGTGCATGCCGAGGGCGTTGAGGCAGCGGCCTTCGATCGTGGATTCGCGGTCCAGTTCGTCAATGAGATGCAATCGGATCCGAGATGGACGGTCTGCCATCCGCTCGACTACCTCACGTTGCCCTTCGCGCACGCGAGCCAGCCGTCCTTCGCGCACGACGAATCCCGCAATCGCCGTCATGGGTCCTGATTCGGCTTCGCGGCTGATCAGGTGAAAAACGCTGCTATCCGGCGAGGTTCCGGTGCTTCCCCAGTTGTAGCCACCGTGACTGCCCCGGCTGTCGGCTTGCATGCCGCCGCCGAACGGTGATCGCACGTTCCAGGTGCTGTCACGCATGGCGACTCCGTCGACGGCGATGCGCTCATCGCCGAGGCGCAGTGTGCCGGTCATATGGCCAGGTTGGTCCAGGTGGGCATCGCCGAGCATGTGAGGCTCGCGAATGCCCTGGAAAATAAGGTCCATCTCGATTTCCGCGTTATCGGGGTCGAGGTAGTACAACTCGTAGCGCATCCCCGGCTCGAGGCGTCGGTAGCGGATTCCATTGGCCAGTTGAACGTCGGGCAGATCGGTGGTCGGCAGCGGGAGATGCCAAAAGTTCTTCGCGTAGCGGCACGTGCTCAGGGTGTCGCCGGAGTCGTCCCAGACGTACGCAGCCGCGGCGCAGATTCCTAGCCGGGGCAGGAAGAAGCTGTAGAGCTGCCCGGTGAGGCGACGGTCGGGGACGTTGAACGTGTGCCAGCTGGTCTGGCCAAAATATGGCGAGTCGCCGGTCGGTTGTTGGAAGTGATCCCCGGGGTGGTCTTCCACCAAATCTCCTGTCATCAAGGCGTTCGCGGGTTGTCTGGACTCGGCTTTCAACTGAGTTCGTCGAGCACCTGACGGACGATTTTTGTCACCGAGTTCGCGGCGCCGATGTCGGTGTCGGCGGGCAGGCCGCCGAGGGCACGCAGCTGGTGCATGATCCGGTGCACGACGACCTGCAGTCGCATGATCGCGTACACCCACCACCACTCGGGCGACTCCAGCTCGCGCCCCAGCGCTTTGGCGTACCAGGCCTCGGTCTCAGCCCGATCGGGCAGCCCGGCCAATCGATCGACGCCGGCACCAAGGGCCGAGAAGTGATCCAGCCACAGGAAGTGCGACAGGTCGTCTTCAGCGGGACCGACCGTGCACAGCTCCCAGTCCAATAATGCTTGTGCCGCACCGTCTTTGAAGAGGATGTTGCTGAGCTTCGCGTCTCCCCAGATGATGGACGGCCTGGCAGTCGGGTAGGGACGGTTCACCCGCAGCCAACTCATGATCTCGTCGAAGTAAGGCAACGGATCGGGCGACGACCAGGCCACGAATTGCGTCCAGTGGTCCAACCGGTCGCCGACCGGATCCTCGAGCGAGCCGAGGTCCACTCCGACCGCAGCGGGATCGAGCGCATGGAGTCGTGCCAGCGCGGAAAGGCCCGACCACCACATCCGTTCCCGGGTCGCCGGATCGAGATCCTGCAGAAAGCCCGTGCTGTGGTAGCTCGGGCGATCAGCCGGGACTTGACCCGTCCACGCGGTTCATGACGTAGAACGGCGCACCCAGTAGCTCCGGACTGCCCTCGTACCAGCGCATCGGAGCAACCGGCAACCCGCGGGCAGCGAGCGCCCGCTGGAGGTCGAACACCTTGCGCAAGTCATACGTCTGGAAAAGGGCTTCACCGATCGGCGCTGCTTGAAGCACGAAGCCGTCGGTCCGCTCCGTTCCATCCTGCCGGTAACTGGCGTCGAACAGATAAGTCTCGTTCGAGAATCCGGCGCCGGTGGGAAGCTCGAGCCGGCTGATTCGAGGCTGGCTCTCTGGACCGAGCCGGTCGGCGAGCCATCCCCGCAGGGCCCTTTCGATCGACTCCGGATCGCGCCGCCGAAGCGTTGTCGAACCAGCTGTCGAACCAGCTGCCGAACCGGTAGCGCTGCTGGACTCCGCCATGGCACACCTCGCTTCCTGAGTCGCGATAGTCCACGACGGTTTGTCGGAAACCGCGATCCCAGATTGGTCAGTGTTGACACAAACGTCCATTTGGTCAACAGTTGCTTGTTATGGCGGGCCCTCCACAAACCGATGCGCCGGGCGGCGCGCGGGCCGGCCGAACCCAGGCGCGCATCCTCGAAGCAGCAGCCCGCTGCCTAGGGACATATGGGGTCGCCCGGCTCCGGATGGAGGACGTGGCCGCCGAAGCTGACGTCAGCCGGACGCTTGTGCACCGCTATTTCGGTGACAAAGTCAGCCTCGTCGAGCAGGTGCGCGAGTTCGTGGTCGACGAGTGGACAGACACCGTGGACCGGGCGGTGGCCGAAGCCGGCGACGCTGGGGAGGCGATCGCTACCTGGTTCGCGGTCTCGCTTGCCTACGTGGAACGTCAGCCGCTGCTGCACGTGATCTTCTCCGAAGACGCCCTCGCCGCCACTGGAGGTGCCGACCAAGGAACCCTCCAGTCGCAGGAGCGGATGCGCACCCGGCTGTCGGAATTCCTCGAACGCGGGGTGCAGGAGGAGCTGTTCCCGGCCGATCTTGACCAGCCCGCGTGCGCCGAGGCCCTGCTGCAGATCCATGTCGGCCTCATGAGCGGCTTGGTCCGTCGCAGACCCGCTTCGCGCGTGTCTGCCGAACGTTGGACGAGTGCCGCCGTGCGCATTCTGGTGTCGGGACTGTCCCGATGATCGTCGATTCCCACCACCACCTGATGGATCCGGCGCGCATCGACTACCGGGTACTGCCGTACCTGCCGGAGCTGAACCGGCTGCTGGGACCTGACGAATTCGCCCCCTTGCTAGCTGAAGCCGGCGTCTCGCGCACGGTGGTCGTGCAGGCGGAGGACATCGAAACCGAGACCGACCATCTCATCGAGCTGGCGAATCAAACGGACTGGATCGCGGGCGTCGTTGGATGGGTTCCGCTCGCCGACCCTGAAGCGACCGGCAAGGCACTCGCCCGTACCCGTGGCGGTCCCGTCGTGGGTTACCGGCACGGCATCTTCTGGGAGAGCGACCCAAGCTGGATCTTCCAGGACACGGTTGTCGAATCCCTCGGTCTCGTCGCTGCCGAAGGCCTGACCTACGACCTCACGCCGATGGCTGCGCGGCACTGGGACGCCGTGCCGATGCTCGCCGAACGGCTGCCTGAGCTACGCCTCGTCGTCGACCACATGGGTCATCCCCGCATCAAGGACGGCGAGTGGGAACCGTGGGCCACGAACCTGGCGCGGGCAGCGCAACATCCCGGCTGCTGGCTGAAGCTCAGTGCAATGGACATGTCCACCGGATCCGCCGATGCGGACGCCTTCCGCAGGTACTGCGACCACGCCCTGGAGCACTTCGGGCCCGAACGCATGCTCTGGGGCAGCAACTGGCCGGTTTCGTTGAAGTTGCAGGGGTATCGGGTGCTGCTGGACACCGCTCGTACGTTGATCGCCGGCTGCAGTGCGCAGGAGCAGGACGCCATCCTCGGCGGCACGGCGACGCGCGTCTACCGGCTCTGATCCGGATCCACTTACCGCTGACCGAAGCTGCAGGGAAAGGAAAAACAGATGCCGACTCCCATGGAACGAGCGGAAGATCCCGGACTCGACTACGTGCCGATTCCCAAGGAGCGTTACACCAGCCCGGAATACGCGGCGCTCGAGTGGGAGCACATGTGGACCAAGACGTGGCTGTGCGCGGGTCGCGTCTCCGACCTCAGCCGGCCCGGCGACTACTTCACCTTCGAGATCGGTCCGGAATCGATCCTCGTCATCAAGCAGCGTGATGGGTCGATCAGCGCCCGCCACAACGTCTGCATGCATCGCGGTAACCGGCTGCGCGAGCCGGGCCGCGGGCACGTCCAGCGCTTCTCCTGCCTGTTCCACGGCTGGGAGTACGACATCGATGGGACGCTGACGTGCGCCCTCGATGAGCACACCTTCCCGCAGGGGGTCGATCCGGCGCAGCGTTCGCTGCGGCCCGTCCAGTGCGACACCTGGGCCGGTTTCGTTTTCCTCAACCTGGACCCCGAAGCGGGATCGCTACGCGAGTTCCTCGGCGTCATCCCTGAGCATCTCGATCCGTATCACTTCGAGAACTGGAAGGTCGGATACGACTGCACCGTCGAGATCGAGTGCAACTGGAAGACCTCAGTCGACGCGTTCAACGAGGCGTATCACGTCTCCGCGACCCACACCTGGACGCTCGAATTCAGCGACGACGTGCGTACCGTCATCGACTGCTACGACCGCCACACCCGGATGATCTTTCCTGAGGTGCAAGCCAGCCTTCGCCACCCCGGCGCCGACACCGTCACCAAGGGGATCCGGGAGAGTTTCCTCAAGCGGATCGGCATCGAGGACTTCGACGGCGACGCGCCCGGCGCGCGTAAGGCGTTCGCCGAGCGGACCCGTGAGATCGCACCGTCGTTAGGTGCGGATGTCTCGGAGCTCAACGACAGCCAACTCTGCGACGACTTCCACTACACGGTGTTTCCGAACATCACCTTCAACACTCACGCCTTGTTCGTCTGGGTCTTCACGCATCGCCCGCACCCCACCGATCCCAACAAGATGTACTTCGACTTCATCAACCTGCTGAACGCGGAGGGGCGGGACGTCCCGCGGCCGAAGCGGGAGTTCTACAGCACGGCCGCGGGCGACACGCTCGACGGCAAGTGCACCGCCGGCAACCTGTTGGACGAAGACCTCTACAACCTGCCGCGCGTGCAAGCGGGCATGCGCTCACGGGCCTTTGAAGACCTGCACCTCGGCCGTCAAGAGGCACGGATCCTCCATCACCAGAAGACGCTCGAGAACTACATCGACAGCGGCCGGCAGCGGGTGGCCCAGGGCTGAGGCGCATCGCTCAGATCAAACCGAGCGCCTTCGCGACATCCGGTCGATGGGCGATCATGTCCTGGTTGAAGTCTGAGACGAACGGCCAGTCCTCGCCGGCTTCCGGTGCTTGCCTGAATCGTCCCCACTCAGGGTCTCCGGAGCGTTCGACACCAAGCACCGAATAGGCCTGGCGTTTGTACGTGATGTTCTGTGGTTGCAGCTCATGTGCCGCGTTGAAGTGTTTGAGGGCGTTCGCGCTCAGACCCTCTCGACGCCAGATGTGTTGCGCCAGCTCGAAGTGGGCTGCCGCCTTTGATTCATCGGTCGAGCGTGGCTGGGACTGAGTGAGCACGTCTTCCGGCGCGAGGACGAATCGACTGGCCGACCCGTTAGCCACCCAGTCCCGCAAGCGGGCTACATACGCTTCGCGCTGGGCGCCATCGCCGATCATCTCCACCATGCCCTCAGCGAGTGCACCGACCGCGGGAACGGTCGCGGTCTCCGGTGGCCGGACTATCGTCCCGGTTTCGTCGATCCAGATCGCCATCGGGATGTTCGTGACCCCAAACCGGCCGTCCATCAGATGCGCTTCGTCGATCAGCGACGGGTGGGTGGACGCCGCTTCCAGGACGAACGGTCGGGCGACTTCGGCGCCGCCCATTTCCAGGCATACATCAACGACCTCGAAGCCGGCGGGGTGGAGTTCTTCCCGCACTGCCTGCCACCCGGGCAGGTCCCAACGGCAGCCTCAATAGGGTGCCCAGGCGAGCAGGAGGACCTTCTGTCCGAGCAGCGATGACAGGTGGAACTCGTTGCCGTCCAAGTCGGGCAAAGCAAAGTCGGTGGTGTCGGTAGTGGTCAGGGCGCGCCCGGTGATGGTCTCCGGACCAAGTGCCCAGACCTGCTCTTCGGGATCGTCGACGAGGGCCATGCCGAGACGTTCGGCGGCCGTCGTGAAGTCGAAACCGGTGCCTGGAAGGGGAACGCACAGCTCACCTTTGCAGGCGCCGGCCGGCTTGATTTCCCATCCCGTGAGTCGCTGGAAGTCCTCGGCAGAGACGTCTGTTCGCTCCAGCAGCATGCGCGGACTCTAGGTTTTCCGCGCGAATTCGACAAGCGTCTGTCGGCGAGTCCTAGAGACTGACGGGCGTATCCGCGAGCAGCTTGCCCAGGCGCAACAGGCTCTGAGTCGTACCACCGAGGAAAAGCTCCTGCTTCTTGGTCCACAAGTAGTAGCGATGCAGCGGATAGTCACGGTCGACGCCGACACCACCGTGCAGGTGGGTGGCGGCATGCACGACGCGCTGCCCACCCTCGGCAGCCCAGAACTTGGCGGAGGCGGCAGCTTCACCGGCCGGCAGACCGTCGTTGATCTGCATGGCGGCCTGCCAAGCCGTGAGCCGGATGGCGTCGGAGTCGATTCGAGCATCTGCAGCGCGCTGCGCAACGGCCTGGAAGGTGGCGATGACCCGGTCGAACTGCACCCGCTCCTTGACGTAGTCGGCCGTGATCTCGACAGACTTGGCAGCGACGCCGGTCATGATCAGCGCCTGGCCGGTCTGGCCCAGCTCGATGAGCCGGGTCAGCCCTTCGGGGCCGCAGATCTTGACGCCGCTGGCCCCGGCGAAAGTCACGAGGGCATCAGGGATGTCGTCAACGGCATCCTGACGCTCGACTGTGACGCCCGAGGCATTCGCCTCGACGAGGTAGATGCCATCAACAGCCGACACCAGGAACGCGTCAGCCACGGTGCCAAAAGGCACGTTGGTCTTCACACCGGTCAGGGAGTTGCCATCGGCGGTCAGGTAGGGCGCTCCGACGTCGCCGAGCAGTTCATGCAAGGCCACCGTGATGATGCGCTCCCCGGATGCCAGCCCCTCGAGCTGGTCGGGCGCGTGCTCGGCGAGCAAGGGGCCGGCCATCGCCATCACGGGAAGGGCGGGAATCGGCGCAACGGTCCTCCCGACCTCCTCCAGCACAATCGCCACCTCGGCGAAGCCCATGCCACCGCCACCGGCGGACTCGGGCAAGGCGACGCCCACCAGGCCCAGGTCGGCGATCTCGCGCCAGAGCTTCAGGTCGACGCCCGTCGCACCATCGCCGAACGCCACCTCCTTGAGGTGCTCCTGGGTGCAGCGGTCGGTGAGGACACGGTGAGCCAGGGCCCGCAATTCTTCTTGCTCAGAAGTAAAAGAGAAATCCATCGTTGTCTGCTCTCGTCGGGCTAGAAGTCAGCGGGCCGCGCGGGGGAAACCAAGGCCGAACATCGCGATGAGATCGCGCTGCAGCTCGTTGGTGCCACCGCCGAAGGTCAGGATGATCGTGCCGCGAATGCCCATCTCGATGCGCGACCGCATGATCGATTCCGGCGAGTCTGCCTTGAGGTAGGAGCGTGGTCCGAGGATCTCCATCAGCAGTCGATATGCCTCGAGATAGAACTCGGTGCCGTACACCTTGACTGTCGAGGCGTCAGCCGGGTCGAGCTTCTTGTGACTGGCTGACCAGGCGACCTGCCAATTGGCCAGCCGCAGGAATTCGAGCCTGGCGTGCACCCGAGCCAGGTTCAGCTGAACCCACTCTTGATCGATGACGCGTCGGCCGTCCGGCAGAAGGGTCTGCTGCGCCCACGCCCGCACGTCGTTGAGGGTGCGCTCCGGTGAACCGCTCGAGCACAGCGTGACGCGTTCATGGTTGAGCTGGTTGGTGATCAAACCCCAGCCGCCATTTTCCTCGCCGATCAGAAACTTGGCGGGAACCCGTACGTCGTCGAAGAACGTGGCGTTGATGTCGTGCTCGCCCATCAGCTTCAACGGCTGCAGGGTGATTCCTGGTGTATCCATCGGGACGATGATCACCGAGATGCCCTTGTGCTTCTTGGCCTCTGGGTTAGTGCGCACGGCAAGCCAGCAGTAGTCGGCGCCACCGGCCAGGCTGGTCCACATCTTCTGTCCGTTGATGACGTACTCGTCACCATCACGAACCGCGCGGGTCTGCAGCGCGGCCAGGTCGGTGCCGGCCTGCGGCTCGGAATACCCGATGCAGAAATGCAGATCGCCGGAAAGGATCTTCGGCAGGAAGAACTCCTTCTGCCATTCCGTGCCGTAATTCATGATCGTCGGACCGACGGTGTTGAGGGTCAGCATCGGCACCGGGGCACCGGCCCGCATCGACTCATCGAAGAAGATGAACTGGTCGATGGGCCCACGCTCCTGGCCACCCCACTGCTTCGGCCAGCCGATACCGGCCCAGCCGTCGACGCACATCTGCTTCCAGACGCGCTTGGTGGCCTCGCCGATGCCGTGGCTCTGCGACAGCTCCTGCACGGTGTCGTCGTCGAGCAGCTTGTCGTAGTACTCCCGGATTTCGGCGCTGAGCGCCTGCTGCTCGGGGGTGTATTTGATTTCCATGACATCCAAAGGGTCGAAGCACAGATGCGGGATGACCCTACAACCCGCATCAAAGTGCACGTCCGGCGGGTCGTATCAGACCTTTGCTCGTGAATAGTTCTCAAGGAAGAGTGCCTCCGCCAGCGCCACCCTTTCGATCTCCGTCGGGTCAACGCTTTCATTGGGAGCGTGGATCAGGCAGCGCGGCTCTTCCACGCCCATGAGGAAGATCTCGGCGGTGGGGAACGTCTCGGCGAACACGTTGCACAGCGGGATCGAGCCGCCTTGCCCGGTGCTTGACAGCGGCCGGCCGAACGCCTCCTCCATGGCAATTTGAAGTGCGTCAAAGCCTGCGCCATGCAGCGACCCGACGAACGGATCCCCGGCCGACGACGGGTCGATCCTGCACCGCAGGTTCCACGGCACCCGACTCTGCAAATGGGCGATCAGGGCTTCCTGTGCTGCTTTGGCATTCATGCCCGGTGGAACTCGCAGGCTGATCCGCGCCGCCGTTGACCCTTGCACCACCGAAGCAGATCCGACCACCGGCGGGATGTCGATGCCGAGGACCGTCACCGCCGGCCGGCCCCAGACCATCTCGGCGACAGTCCCGTCGCCGATCAGGTCTACGCCGTCGAGAACGTTGGCATCGGCGCGGAACTGGTCGGCGGGGTAGTCGACGCCTGTCCAATGCTGGGTGCTGTCAAGGCCGTCAATCGTGGTGTTTCCAGCGGCGTCGCGCAGCGAGTTGAGCATCGCAATGAGACCGGCCACCGGGTCCGGTGCGGCTCCACCGAATACGCCGGAGTGCATGGGGCTGGCGAGGGCTTCGAGCGTGATGTCGACGTTCGTCACACCCCGCAACGTCGTTGTCAGTGTCGGAACGCCGACGGCGAGGTTGCCGGTGTCGCACACCAGGATGGTGTCGGCTCGCAGGAGGTCCGCGTGCGTCGGCACGAACTCTTCGAGGCCACCGGTGCCCTGCTCCTCAGAGCCCTCGCAGATCAACTTGATGCCGCATCGGAAGTCTCCATGGACCTGCTTGAGAGCGCGAAGCGCGGTGAGGTGCATGACGATATTGCCCTTGCAATCCGCCGCCCCACGGCCATACCACCTGCCGTCGACCTCGGTCAGCTCGAACACCGGGGTGTGCCAGTTCTCCTCACCGAGAGGTGGCTGGACGTCGTAGTGGCAGTACAGCAGGACGGTCGGGGCCCCTTCCGGCGCCGGCGCGTGACCGTGGACCGCCATACTTCCGTCCGGCGTCCGCGACATCGTCACCTCACTCAGGCCCACCGCGGTGAAGGCGTCGATGACCCACTGCGCCGCGCGGGCGCACTCCTGCGGCGGGTAGAGCTTGGGGTCGGCCACCGACTTGAACGTGACCAGCTCGCCGAGGTCGGCTCTGGCCAGCCCCATGAGCCCGTTGACAGCATCACCGAGTTCGGTGGTCATCGGACTTCCTTTCGCTAGAGTTCAACCGCAGGCGCACGAAGTCTAGGCGGGCGCTCGCCGTGAGCAGGAGTGGGAATGTCCGCAGGCCTTTTCGCTTTGGTCGCAGCGGCGATATTCGGGTGGGGCGTGTTCTCCGCTCGGCTCGAGCGGGCTGATCTCACCGCCCCGATCGTCTTCGTGGGCGTGGGCGTGCTGATTGCCAATACCGCGTCCTTCAACGCGCAGTTCGAAGCCGAGACGATCAAGCTCGTTACCGAGGTCACCCTGGCATGGGTGCTGTTCTCAGACGCCGCGCGGGTCGGCGTGCGGGAGCTGCGCAACGAGGCGGCGGTGTACATCCGACTGCTGGCGATCGCGCTGCCGTTGACGGTCGTCCTCGGATGGTTGCTGGCCTGGGGGCTGTTCGGGGAGTTCGACCTATGGCTTGCGCTACTGGTCGGCGCCGCGCTCGCGCCGACGGATGCAGCGCTGGGTGCCGCCGTCATCAACAACCCCGCCGTTCCCGCGCGAGTGCGCGGAATCTTGAACGTCGAAAGCGGACTGAACGACGGCATTGCCACACCCATCGTCCTGGTTGCCCTTGCCGGCGCCGCCGCGACCGAGGGGCACGGGGGCGGCGCCGTCCATGCAGTGGTGCAGTTGATAGTCGGAGCCGCGATCGGCATCGGGGTTGGCTGGGTCGGTGGCTGGATGTTGAGTTTCGCCCGTCGTCGGCAATGGGCCGAGGAGGGGTTCATCGGGCCCGCGGTTCTAGCCTTGGCGCTGGCCGCCTATGCCGCTTCCGTCGCCGCTGACGGCAACGGGTTCGTCGCCGCCTTCGCCGGCGGGATCGCCTTCGGTCACATCGCAGGACCCGCCGCCCCCAAAGAGGTTCTCTACGTCGAGCAGACCGCTGGATTGGCCGCCGTCTTGGTCTGGATGATGTTCGGCATCGTGGCCGTACCGCTCATCGTCGACGGTTCATGGTGGTCACTGCTGTACGCCGTCATCAGCCTGACGATTGTGCGAATGCTCCCGGTGGCGGCAGTTCTCCACGGCACCAGCCTCGGTGGCCGTACGTCGGCATTCATCGGCTGGTTCGGGCCGCGCGGACTGGCTTCCGTCGTCTTCGCCCTACTGGCGGTCGAAGAGCTCGGCCCCGAGGCAGACCAGGCCGTCGCGGTCATAGCTACCACCGTGCTGCTCAGCGTGCTCGCTCACGGTTTCACCGCGCGGCCACTGGCTGCCAAGTACGGTCCCAGCCTCGACTCGACAGCAGCCACCTCGACAGGGCCGCCGGCAAGAGGACGACGCACACAGCGGCAGGAGCAGGCGTCGTCGTGAGACCGAACACTCAGCTGCCGGCCATCCGGATCTGCTCGAGCACGACCGGATCGATTTTGCCGTCATGCCATCGCTCTTCAAAGTTTTCGCGGCCCATCCAGTTGTAGAGATCTCGTTGCACGTCGCCGCTGCTAAATCCCAGACCAGACAGTCTTTGCTGCAGTTCGCGCGTCAGGTCGTCGTTGACTGGGAGCAATTGGTCTTCGGGAGTGCTTCCGAAGTAGAGCTCGTGAAGCGCCAGCATCCGCTCAAGCTCGGCAATGGGCTCAGGCGAATCATCACTGCGGAGGTCGACCTTGACGTCGGTCAGCCCTCCGTAGCCGGCCCCCGGCGAGACCACGAGCAAACCGGCGGCTTGTTTACCGCGGGGATCGCCGCCGGCGGCCTGCCCGGCAGCTAACGCATCCAAGAGCCGTCGAGCCAGCGATTGCCCGGAGTCCCCGAGCCAACTTCTGACCATCTCGTCAACGACTTCGGGGCCGGCAAGCGCATTCCCCTGGGCGGCGAACGATCCTTGCGGACCCTCCCCACACTTTCCGCCGGCCCACGGCAGGTTCCGGGATCCGCTGTAGGTAGCGGCGTTTCCGCGCACATCCACCACACCCACCTGACGCTCGTCGCGTTTGGGGTCTTCTCGCAAGTACTGCGAAAGCAATTCCTCGGCAGTCAGACCGCTTCGGAGCAGCGTCAGTCCGTCGGTCCGCAAAGCCATGTTTCCGTAGGCCTGGGTGGCTAAGGCCCCGGCGTCGCTGGCGGCTGCCGGCACGTACGCGCCAGCAGCCAAGAATTTGCTGGCGACGGCCACCCCTAGCTCCCGGCCGTCGGGGCTCCGTCCGACGATCGAGAACGTCACGAGCTACTCCTAGGTCAAGGCTGCTGGGGCTGAAACGGCTGCTGATGAAGCGTTTTCTCCACGATCAGAGCGCTCGACGTCGGGACTTCGCGCCAGACCCCTGGCAGATGCGACAGCGGTTCGGAGACGACGAGGCGAGCGTCATCGGAGAGCCGGCTGAACCGCTCGCTCTCGGGATAAAGAGCGCGTACCGATTCGGCGTCCTCACTGACGAAAAGCGAGTTCACCACCGGGCCGCTGGCGTAGCGAGCGGCATAGAGCCGCTCGCCATCGGTCAGCCCAACGGTCATTTGCACTGGTTCCGAAATCCCGGCGGCTTCCCCCGTCGACTCGATGAACCCCGCCATCCGTTCCAGACCGCCGATCGGGTCCTGCTCCAGCCCGAAAGTGAGTGCCAGGTGAAACATCAGCTCCGAATCCGTCGAGCCCTGGATGCACTCGAATAGGTCGGGCCGCACCGCCATCAACAGCTGGCGGCGAACCTTGGCAAAGTCGGCGATGAAGCCGTTGTGCACGAACAGCCACTTCCCGAAACGAAAGGGATGGCAATTCGTCTGCTGAACCGCGGTGCCGGTACCGGCCCGCACATGGGCGAGAAACATCGGAGACGAGACCTCCGAGGCCAGCTCGCGAAGGCTGACGTCGGCCCACGCCGGCGACGCGCTGCGAAACAATGCCGGCACCTCGCGGCGGCCATACCAGCCCAAGCCGGTGCCGTCGCCGTTCGGCACCTCCAAGCCGGGGGCATGGGTGCGACTCTGCTCGATGAGTGAACGCTCCGGCACATACAGCACCTCTTGCGGCTCAATCGGACTGCCCAGATACCCGAGCCAACGACACATGACGGCAACTCCTCTATCGGTGCAATCGCCGAACTTGGATGAGGCGGTCGATGCCGACGATCGCGGGCGCGATGAGCGACAGGCCGATGACGATGGCCCACTGATCGCCGGTCAGTGAAACGGTGTCAAGTAGTCGCTGGAACATCCGCAGTTCAACGCCTGCCCAAGTCAGTCCCCAGCCCAAGAAGATCCAGCCCATGTACGGAAAAATTGGCGAGGACCAGGGCGGTTCACTCTCGCGGCGCATGACGATGCCAATGTTGACGGCGCTGAGCGCGACGATGGCAAAGGCCATCGTCATGGAGATGGAGGGATGGTCCGGGCTTGGTTTGTCGGGGCCCCATTCCAGGACGGCAAGTGCAGCAGCTGCGACAGCGAATCCGCTGACCGCCCACCGGATCAGTTGAGGCCGGGTGACGATTCTCGTTCCGGGTTTGCGCGGCGGTCGCTCCATGACGCTGGGATCAGGAACATCAACGATGAAGCCGATCACGACGGTGATGACGACAAAGAATTTGCAGAAGAGCAACTGCATCGGGAAGAGCGCGACGCCATGGTTGATGTCGAGGATCGTCGCGTAAAGCATGAGTTGCAGGACTGAGGACAGGATCGTCAGCTGCAGTTTGACGTAAGAGGTGATCCGCCGGTAGATGTCGCGGCCGAGATCGACGGCGTGCACCAGGGTCGCGAAGTTGTCGTCGGTGAGGACGATTTTCGCCGCCTGCTTGGTGACTTCGGAGCCGCTGCCCATGGCGACCCCGATGTCGGCCTGCTTGAGCGCAGCGGCGTCGTTGACGGCGTCTCCCGTCATGGCGACGACGTGGCCGGCCTGCTGCATCAGCCGCGCCAGTCGAAGCTTGTCTTCCGGAGTGACTCGCCCGAATACGTGCAGGTTCGGTAGCTGGGCAATGAGCTCGTCGTCCGACAGGTGTTGCAACTCTGTGCCCGTGATGACACCCGGGCCGAGTTGCAGCTCGTCGGCGATGGCACGGGCGGTGACGGTGTGGTCTCCGGTGATCATCCGGACATCGACACCGGCTGCAAGGGCGACAGCGACGGCCTGCTTCGCCTCAGCGCGGAGCGGGTCGATGATGCCGACGAGTGCGACGAAGACCAGCCCGTCGACGGCGGCCATCGGATCACCGATTGCGGCCTGCATGGCTTGGTCTTCCAGATCGCGGGCGGCGAAGCCGAGCACCCGCAGGCCGCGTTCGGACAGTTGCTGGTTGGCGGCCAGCAATTCGTCGCGGACGGCGGACAGCGGTACCAGCTCCCCATGCCAGAGCGCCTGGCTGCAGTGCTCGATCACGACATCGGGAGCACCCTTGACGCTGACGAAATGCGGCGCCTGCACCACCGGACCGCTCAGCCACTGCGGCCGGTCGTGGAAGGTGGCCATGAACTTGTATTCCGAGTCGAACGGCACCAAGGCGGTGCGCGGCAGCGTCTTGCGGGTCTCCTCGGCGTCGACGCCCATCTTCGCCGCAAGCACGACCAGAGCAGCCTCAGTCGGGTCGCCGACAACTGTTTCGTCGTCCGCGACCGTGGCGTCGCTGCACAGCGTCAGGCCCAGGGCAAGGTTGCGGAAATCAGGGTTCGGAGCGCCGCCGGAACCCAGGATGGCGCCCGTCTTTCGATAGCCGCCACCCTCGACACGGAACCAATCACCCCCGGCGAGCATGGTCGTCACTGTCATCGCGTTCATCGTCAGCGTGCCGGTCTTGTCGCTGTTGATGACCGTCGTCCCGCCGAGCGTCTCGACGTCGGTGAGCGACTTGACGACCGCCTTCTCCTCCGCGAGGTGCCGCGCGCCGGAGGAGAGCATCGCCTGAACGAAGGTCGGCAGGCCTACCGGGATCGCAGAAATGGCAGTCGAAATGCACAGCAGCACCACCGTCTCGGTGGCCTGACCGCGGGCGATCCCGATCACGGCGATGATGGTGACCGCCGACCAGGCCAGCACACCGAACACCTTCGTCAGGCTGTCCAGTTCGCGCTGCAACGGTGACCGGGAACGCTTCGTCGCGGTGACCATGTCGGCGATGCGACCGATCTGGGTCGATTGGCCGGTCGCCGTGACGACGTACGTCGCCGTCCCCCGCGTCACCTCCGTGTTCTGGAAGACCATGTCCGTCCGGTCGCCAAGCGCCGTCTCGGGGTCTGCGACGGCGCCCCGGTCTTTGGGGACCGGGGCGCTCTCACCGGTGAGCGCCGCCTCCTGAACCTCCAACGTGGCTGACGTGACGATGCGCCCGTCGGCCGGAATGACATCACCGGCCTCGAGCAGCACGACGTCGCCAGGCACCATCTTAGTCGAATCGATCTCTTCCACCTGGCCATGGCGGCGCACCCTGGCGCGTGGCACCTGCAGATGGGCCAAAGCCTCAACGCTGGCGCGGGCTTTGAGTTCCTGGGTAGAACCCATCACGACGTTGAAGATGACCAAACCCGAGACAAAGACGCCGGTGCCGATCTGACCGATGGCGAAGCTCGCGACGGCCACCAGAATCAGCATGATGTTCATCGGATTCGACAGCTGACCGCGGGCGACTTCCCACATGCTGGGCGGCGGATCGGTGGGCAGAGCGTTCAGTCCGTACCGAGCCAGCCGTTCATCGACCTCATGCCCCGGAAGGCCGTACTCCGGATCCACGCCGAGCTCGACGGCCGCCGCTTCCACCGTTAACGCATGCCAAGCCAGACTTTCGTTCGCCGCGGTAACCGTCATCTCGACTCCTCGGACTACGCGGCGGACTGTTCAGTCGGCGTGCGACTTCCGTAGGCAACGAGGGAGTAGACGACGAGGATGCCGAGGCCGATGTAGACCAGCGACCAGACCGGGTAGAACGGCATCCACCACACCGCGCTGATGGCCAGCAGTGAGCCGGCGATGATGCCGATCCAGCGGCTGAATTGCGAGCCGGCCATCACCCCGAAGGCAGCGACGATGAGGACGATTCCGACGATGAGGTAGACCCAGCCGTACGTCTTCAGGCTATGGCCGAACAGTGCGCCCTCGAAATTGCTCGGCAGGACTCCGTGGTAGCGGAACGCCCAGATCGAGTCGAAGATCCGCATAATCCCGGCGATACCCAGAACCATCGCAGCCAGGGTTCTCCAGCCGATGGTTTTGCTGTCCTCCACAGCACAGCTCCTTTGCAATGACCGTGATCGTTTGACATCGAGCCATATGACAATGGCACAGTTGGAGGTCTTGGCAATAGCCGGACTGGCTATTCTTCGCCCGGAGGTCGAACGATGAAGCGCAAGGAGTACGAGCGGGAGCTGCGTTCCCTGCAAGGTGAACTTGTCGCAATGCAGGAGTGGGTCAAGCAGTCCGGGGCCAAGATCTGCATCGTGTTCGAAGGCCGTGACACAGCCGGCAAGGGCGGGACCATCAAGCGGCTGACCGAACGGGTCAGTCCCCGCGTCTTTCGCGTAGTGGCGCTATCTGCTCCCACTCCAAGGGAGAAGTCACAGATGTACGTCCAGCGCTACATCTCGCAATTTCCAGCCGCCGGCGAGGTCGTCATCTTCGACCGGAGCTGGTACAACCGGGCCGGCGTCGAGCCGGTCATGGGATTTTGCACGCAAGCCGAGACCGACCGCTTCCTGCGGATAGCTCCGGCGGTCGAAAAGGCGTTGGTCGATTCGGGCGTCCTGCTGTTCAAGTACTGGCTGGAGGTCAGCGCCGACGAGCAGACCCGGCGGCTGCAAAGCCGAATCGATGACCCCCGTAAGACGTGGAAGCTCAGCGATTTGGACCTGAAGTCCTACAGCCGGTGGTATGACTACTCCCGCGCTCGCGATGCCATGTTCGAGGCGACCCACACCGAATGGGCACCTTGGTACGTCGCGGAGACCGACGACAAGAAACGCGGCCGGCTGAACATCATCAGTCACCTGCTCAGTCAGGTGCCCTACGAAAAGCCCAAGCATAAGGACGTCGTGCTTCCCAAGCGCCGGCGTGCGGGCAAGTATGTCGAGCCGCCGCTGAAAGCCACACCGATACCGACCCCCTTCTGAACGGCGGGTCGCGACGGAGCGGCTACTCGCCCAGCAGTTGAGCTTGCACCGCACGGTAGACGTTGCCGTGAATCCGCTCCACCCCGACGCGCTCCAGCACACCGTCGCGCGCGAGTAGCGCACTTACCTGCGGCTTGACTCGCGCCAGCCGGAGCGTGACACCAGCGTCGTCGGTGAGGTCGATGATCTCGTTCAACTTTGCCGAGCCTTGCGAGTCGACGAAGTCGATGCCTTCGCAGTCCAGCACAACTCCGGTGAGGTCCGGGGTCGACTGGACAACGTCTCGAACTCGATCCTCCAAGGCATCGGAGGTCGCGAAGAACAGCCCCCCGTCAAGCCGCACCACCGCTACGCCAGGGACCGGCTCGTCTTCGGGATGCTCTGCGAGGTCTCGGAATACCTGGGTGCCGGTCTGCTGTCCGAGCACAGGGATCTTGGGTCTCGTCGCCACGGCGATGAGCCACAGCAACGAAAGCCCGATTCCGATCAGGACACCGGCCAGCACTCCGAAGACCAACGTCCCGGCGATCGCTGCGACAGCGATCCAGAAGTCGAACCGTTGCACGCGGGCCAGACGGCGCATCTCTGGGAAGTTCATCATGCCCATCACGACGGCCTCGATGATGAGCGCGGCGAGCACCGGCTTGGGCAGATCGGAAAACAGCGGAGCAAGAACGATCAGCGTCAGCAGCACCGTCACGCCCGAGACGATTGACGCCAGACCCGTCCGCGCACCCGAGTGGTCGTTCAGCGAGCTGGCCGACAAGCTGGTCGAGACCGGCATTCCCTGAAACAGACCGGCTCCCGAGTTCGCCATGGCTTGAGCCACCGATTCCTGGTCCACATCGATCTGATAGCGATGCTTGGCCGCAAAGGTCCGCGCGTCGCCGGCCGTCTGCGAGAAGCCGATCATCACCAGCGCCACGGCGGAGGTAGCCAGGACCCCAACGTGGTGCCAAGCCAGATGGAGATCAGGAACCTCGAAAGACGGCAGGCCGCGAGGGACGTGGCCGACCAAAGCGACCCCATGCGCGCCCAGATCCAACAGATGCGAGGCGACAAGTCCGCCGACAACCAACACCAGCGCGCCTGGGACACGAGGCGCGATGCGGCGAAGGCCGAACACAACGACCAGCGATACCAGACCCACGATCAGGGTCCACGCGTCTGTCTCGCCGAGAGACCCGAACCAGGACCACAACTCATGCAGGCTGTTCGTGCCATTGACATCGGTGCCCGTGAGTTTGGGCAACTCGCCGATCACCACATCGATGGCGGCGCCGAAAAGGAATCCCGTCACCACCGCGCGCGATAGGAACTGGGCGATCCAGCCCATCTTCAGCACCGCGAGGGCCAGGAACACCAGCCCTGACGCCAGGGTGATCGCGGCTACGAATGAGGCGACGTCGCGTTCGTCCGTGATCCCGGCGGCGAACACGGAGCTTGCCGCCACGGCGGCTAATCCAGAGCTGGGCCCCATCGAGATCTGCCTGCTGGTGCCGAAGACGGCGTACAGAAGCGCACCTGCGGCCGCCGCATACAAGCCGTTCTGCAGCGGGATCCCAGCTATCCCGGCGTAGCCCAAGTTCTTAGGAACGATCAGTGCCGCGACCGTGACCCCTGCGATCACGTCGCCACGTAGCCAACTGCGGTCGTAGGAGCGGAGGCAGCCCACAATTGGGACAAGGCTCGCGCGCTTGCGCCTGGACCCGTCTCCTACTGCGGCCATGGCCGCGGACGCTACTCGCGAATCTACGAAGACCTGCGTATCTCGCATCATGTTCGACGCAAGGATCACTACGATCAGGAACTCTCACTCAGTTCGACAAGCCACTCCTTCGAAAACAAGTGCTCGAGGTGCCAACGATGAGCCCAGTCAAGACCCCCGGTGCCGCTCGCCTGACCCCCGTTGAACGGGCCGTCCGGGGAAGAGCCGCTCGCCGGGAGGTGCCGCGGGAAAGCCATGGCGATTACGCGCCGACAGATCAGCGACCGGACCCGATCGCCATCATCGACGCGCAGTCAGCGAAGCGGGTCCAGGAGCTGATCCCGATTCGCTATGGGCGGATGTCGGAATCACCTTTCCGGTTCTACCGGGGCGCAGCCGCCATCATGGCCAGCGATCTGGCCACGACCCCGCAGACCGGCATACGGGCACAGCTGTGCGGCGACGCGCACATGCTC
This sequence comes from uncultured Actinomycetota bacterium, assembly GCA_963737695.1. Classification (GTDB taxonomy): domain Bacteria; phylum Actinomycetota; class Actinomycetes; order Frankiales; family Frankiaceae; genus DATAZK01. Next base: position 532,286 of record CAVTTQ010000003.1, on the reverse strand, counting down.
AATTTTCGTTTGCTTGCCTCGCCTGAGCGCAATCTCATGTTCGACATCAACGACTTCGACGAGACCCTGCCCGGCCCGTGGGAATGGGACGTCAAGCGGCTGGCAGCGAGCCTGGTAATCGCCGGCCGACAAAACGGGTTCTCCGGTAAGGAACGCGCCGCCGTCGTGCGGGCCGCGGTCGGTTCCTACCGCACGGCGATGCAGGCTTTTGCCCCGATGGGCAACTTCGCCGTCTGGTACTCGAAGGCCGAAGCGACGGGCTTGCTGGCGGACTTGGCCTCCCTCTTGTCCAAGGCGGAGCATCGGCGGGTGTCAGCCCGAGTGGCGAAGGCGAAGAGCCGTGACAGTTTGAAGGCTTTCGAGAAGCTCACCACGGTCGTGGACGGCCGTCGCCAGTTCGTTCCCGATCCGCCACTGATCGAACGACTTGACGACCTGCTCGATGACACCAACCGAGACCGCTTGACCGCGCAACTTCGACGTGCGATTGGCGCTTACGTGAGAACTCTGGAGACCGACCGGCGCGCCTTGTTCCAGCAGTTCGAAGTCGTGGACATGGCCCGCAAGGTGGTCGGCGTCGGCAGCGTGGGGACCCGCTGCTGGATCCTGCTGCTGCTCGGCCGCGACGACGAAGACCCGCTACTGCTGCAGATCAAGGAAGCCGACACCTCTGTGCTGGCACCGCATGTCGGGGCCAGCCAGTACAACAATCAGGGACAGCGGGTGGCCGCTGGACAACGGCTCATGCAGGCGACCAGCGACATCATGTTGGGCTGGACGCGCATCGCTGAAGGCATGGACGGGGCGGAACGCGACTTCTATATACGCCAACTGCTGGACTGGAAGGGCATCGCCGTCGCTGAGAGCATGAGTCCCCAGACCATGGGTCTTTTCGGGAGGCTGTGTGGCGCGACGCTTGCGCGTGCGCACGCCCGCTCCGGCGACCGGATAGCCATCGCCGAATACCTCGGCAAGAGCGACAAGTTCGACCAGGCGCTCGCACGGTTCGCCGAAAGCTATGCCGACCAGAACGAACGCGATCACCAAGCGCTGCTGGACGCGGCCAAGATCGGACGCGTCCCGGTTGCCGACACGACGCCACCGGGAGACGGGTCGAACGCGGGCAAGCGGCCAGCGACCGTTGCCAAGTAGCGCAACCTCGTGATCGGCCGATACGTCCCCGGTGTTCGGGTGCTCTCGACTTACCGGTTGAGCTGGCTGTCCAAGGACCTGGTCGCAGGTTTGGTGCTGACGACATTGCTCGTGCCGCAAGGCATGGCGTATGCCGAACTGGCGGGTCTTCCGGCCGTGACCGGCCTTTACACCTCGATCTTGTGCCTGCTTGGCTATGCGGTGTTCGGACCTTCCCGGGTGCTGGTGCTCGGTCCGGACTCCTCGCTCGGACCGATGATCGCCGCCACCTTGTTGCCACTGCTGGGCGCCAACGGCGACCCGGAAAAAGCGATCGCACTGGCCTCAATGCTGGCGCTGCTGGTGGGGGCGGTCATGCTTCTGGCCGGCCTCGGGAAGCTTGGATTCGTCGCTGACCTGCTCTCCAAACCGACGCAGATCGGCTACATGAACGGCCTCGCGCTCACCATTCTGATCGGGCAGCTTCCCAAGCTGTTCGGGTTCTCCATCGATGCGAACGGACTGATTCACGAGACGTCGGCGTTCGTGCGCGGGGTGGCCGACGGCGATACGGTTCCGGCCGCTCTTATTGTCGGCTTGGCCGGCATCGTTTTGATGATGGTGTTGGCCCGCTGGATACCGAAGGTTCCGGGCGTTCTGGTAGCTGTGGTGGCGTCGATCCTCATCGCGGGGCCGGCCGATCTCGCTGCCCGCGGAGTCAAGCTCGTCGGGGAACTCCCGCAGGGCTTTCCCCCGTTCACGCTCCCCGGAGTCCCGGTCTCCGACCTTCCGCTGCTGATCGGCGGTGCGCTCGGCATCGCGCTGGTCTCGCTGGCCGACACCATCTCCACCGCATCCGCCTTCGCCGCCCGCGCGGGTCAAGAGGTCGACGGCAATCAGGAAATGGTCGGCATCGGCATGGCGAACGTGGCGGCCGGACTCTTCCAAGGGTTCCCCGTCAGCACCAGCGGATCCCGGACTGCCGTAGCCGTTCAATCGGGGGCGCGCAGCCAGGTGACCGGTGTCGTGGGCGCTGGAGTCATCACCATAATGCTCGTCGCATTGCCGGGACTGTTCAAGAACTTGCCGCAGCCGACGCTCGCCGCCGTCGTCATCGTCGCCTCAATCTCCCTGGCCGACATTCCGGCCACTGTGCTGCTGTGGCGCCGTAGCCGAGTGGAGTTCACCCTGTCGATGGCGGCTTTCCTGGGTGTGGCCTTACTGGGCGTTCTCCCCGGGATCGCGATCGCTGTCGGCCTGTCCATCCTGAATGTCTTTCGCCGCGCATGGTGGCCCGATGAGGCCGTGCTGGGTCGGGTCACGGGGCTCAGCGGCTACCACGACATCGCCTCATACCCGGATGCGCAGCTGCTTCCTGGCCTGATCCTTTTCCGGTTCAGCGGCCCGCTGTTCTTCGCGAATGTGCGCGCGTTCCGGCAGCGGATCCGAGAACTGGCCAAAGCGACCCCGACTCCACGGTGGATCGTTCTCACGGCCGAGCCCATCACCGACATCGACACCACCGCCGCCGACGTGATCGAGGAGATGCACAACGAACTCGAAAAGGCGGGCATCACGCTGGTTTTCGCTGAGGTCAAAGATCCGGTGAGGCGCAAATTGGAGCGATTCGGACTGACGGACACACTCGATCCGGACCGGTTCTTCCCCACGATCGAAGCCGCCGTCGCCGCCTTTGAGACGCAGCCAAGCTCGAGCAAAGACGCCTAAACTCATCCCTTCTCAGAGGAGGTCGTGATGACCAACAACGACGCTCAGCCGGTTTCGTACGAAGGCGTGCCGATCGGTGTCCCTTTGCTGTCATCGACAGGCCAACAGTTCGGCACCCTGGAAAAGGTGCTGGAGATTCCGTCGGAGGACCTCTTCGACGGAGTCGTGGTGAATACCCATCGCGGCCACCGGTTCGTGGACCGCGATCAGATCGTCGAGATCACCACGGAATTCATCAGGTGCGATCTCGACGATGAGGCGACGGGCAATCTTCCCGAGCCTTCCGGGACCGTCGTCATCAAGGTGGACGCCGCCTACGGCGAGGGTCATTCCTTCCGCGATTGGGTGCATCGGACGTTCGGCCACGGCGGCTGGAAGGCTGAGCAATAGCTGCCAGGACGGTCGTTGCCCAACGTTAGTTGCGGTATCGAAAACCGCCGAAGAACCGCCGAAACACTCCACCTTCTGCCGGCAACGCGGGAGCCGGCGGCGGAGCAGTCGCCATCTCATGACCTTCTGGTTGCTCGTAGTCCGCGCGGGCAATCGCGTCGACGATCTCGGGGACGGTGAATGATTCCGAGCCGGGAATCTGTGGGATGAAGCCGACCAGGTCTCCATCCCACATGACTTCGGCGCTCAGTGTGGCCGTTCCGTCGGTGCCCCACAGCGCCTCCCGTCCCTCGGGCAAGACAACGCGCACACCAAATTCGTAGACGCCCTCGTCTGCGCTATGCGCATCGATTCCTCGTTCGCGCAGGGCGTCGACAACGTGTCGAACCGTGTCTTCATTCATGTGTCAGAAGTCCGAGTCTTTGAAGGCTGGTTCGCGGCCGTCGTTGAAGGCGCCGATGCCCTCGACCCGGTCAGGGTGAACGGCAGAGCGCCAGTGAGCATCCATCATGATCGCGATCGCCTGCTCGATCGGTTGGCCCTCGCCCAGGTGTACGGCACGCTTGACCGATTGCACGGCGGTCGGGGAGTTGCTGGCGATCTTGTCAGCGATCTTGCGTGCTGCGGACATCAGGTGGCCGGCTTCGTGGATCTCGTTGACCATGCCGAGCCGGTAGGCCTCCTGCGCCGGGACCGGGTCTCCGGTCATGAGCATCTGCAGGGCCTTTCCGCGCGGAAGGAGTCGGGGCAGCAGGGCCGGTGAGCCGCCGCCGGCCGCCAGGCCGAGCATAGCTTCGGGTTGGCCAAAGGTTGCGTTATCCGAGGCGATGATGAAGTCAGTACTTTGGGCAAGCTCGCAGCCGCCCCCGTACGCGATCCCATTGACGGCGGCGAATATTGGCTTTCGAAGCTGGCGAACTGTGTAAAGAGTTCGGTCGAAGGCCTGGCGTTGGCGTAGCCAGTCCTGCTTGGTCATGGCTTTGCGTTGCCGCAGATCGCTTCCGACGGAGAAGGCTCGGGGACCGGCGCCGGTCAGGACGACGACACGCACCTCGGTGCGAACCGCGATCTCCTCCACGACATCGGTCAACAGCGCGCCCATCTCGGTGGTGATCGCATTGTCGGCGTGTGGCCGGTTGAGGGTAATCAGCGCCACCTGTCCGTCGGACAGGTAGTCCAGCAGCACAGGCGGCTCGGTCTCCACGACGTCAGGTGCAGGGGGGCCGAAATCGAGCGCTTCCCAGCGGTCCGTACTTGATGAGCTCATCCAGTTGCCTCTCGGGGTCGTCGGCTCGTCACGTATCCAACTCGGCAATCCACCGAAGCGCTTGCAGGCTCGGGGCAAAGCAGTACTCGCCGCCGCGGGTGACAACGAACGGCGGCAGATTCTGCAGCCTGCGCCGGATCGGGCGCTGCGGGATGGTGAACCCGCTCGACTCGGCGTGAGGTCCGACCAGCGGGTCGGATTCCAGTGGAGCGCCGATGAAGATGCCATCGTTGAGCCACTGCGTCTTGACGAACTCAAACTGACGTTTGAGATGGGCGCCGGCGAAGACGAAGACGATCCCGCGGTCGACACCGTCGTCCTCGATCACTCCCTCCGGGAGCGCCGGACCGTAGCTGGTGCCACGTCGGATCATCCGATGGAGCCGGACGTCCACGCTGCCTTCTTGATCCAGCGCGTCACGCGGATTTGCCCGCCGGGCGTGGGCCCCGACCGGACACTTGAAACCACGCGGGTCATCGGCGTAGGAGAAATCGTTGTTGCGCCGCGGGTCGCTGCCGAACTCAGGGTCGTCACGTTCGGGCGCGACTGCGAGCGGCGCGCCGCTCTGCCATCGCCCGACCATCTTCGCACCGAGGAGGTTCTCATCCTCGCTGCTCGTTGCACGGTCGCGAAGGAAGCGGCGGTAGGCAGCCACCTTCGTGTGCAGCTTTCGGAATACAACGTAGGTCCCGTTGCGGCCCAACACCTCCGGTTCGGGCATCGGTGGCAGCTCGCCGGTCTCGTCGGGATAACCGGTGACGATCTCACCGGCCTTGAGCGGCCGCTCCCGGGGATTGGTCGCGGAACGGCCGGACCCCTCGACCGACGGCTGCCCGATCCCGTCCTTGAAACCGAAGGAGGTGCGCCCGGTAGCAAGTTGGTAGCAGTCCTGACGCCAGATCAGTTCGACGCCCGGCAGCTCGGCCTGGGCAATCCGCGCCCTTTCGGCAATGCTCTGCAGCTGATCTGCGTTGGAAGTCAGCACCGCGATGGCGACGTGCACGTCGCTGGTGCCAAGGGGCTTCTCCCAGTTGGCGGGAGCGCTCTCACCGACGTCTCCCAGCATTTGCGCCCTGGCCGCCATCCCCTGTCGGAACTCCGGCGCGAAGCTGTCCAACGACTCTTGAGGTACCCCAAGCGCCTTGAGCCCCTGGTAGGTGAAGGCGACCGTGAGCGATGTGTCGTCCGGGGTATCGGCCGCCCCGGCAGGGCTGACGATCGCGTGCAGCCTTCGTACCAGCTCACGTCCGTCGACGCGGTCGTCGATGCGCAGCAAGAGGTAGCTGCCGACGTATGGCGACGGACGTTCGTACAACGCGCCCGCCTGGATGTCGTCAAGATCCAGCGATACATCAGCCGCTTCGGCCACCGACTTCACCCGTCTTCCATGATCAATGGTGCTCAGGAGGCTCGGGCGGGTTCGGGTTCGGCGGCGCCAGATAGGGGAAGCTGCCGGTGGCCGGCCGGGTGGCACCGTCGACCCCGTCGCGGATTACTGGGCCGTTCCCGGCATTGACCAGCTGGGTGAAGATCGTGTCCATCACGTCGTCGTTGAGCGCGCGGCCGCCGCAGGTCTGATGAGCTTCGCCGCGGCGCGCAGCGAGTTCGATCTCGAGGAACGAGCCGCTCTCGAGATAGGGCTTCGTGACGTCGACGATCAAGTAATCGGCGAGCACCAGGTCCGTGAGCGGGTGCCGGCCGTTCGCGTCGGCCTGCCAGTCCAGCTTTCCATCGAGTCCGTCCCAGAAAGCCAGGTTCGCGTCCAGCCGCGCCCGGTAGGCGCCCTGGTAGCTGTCCCCGAGATGAAATGCGTCCTCCATGTTGTAGAGGTCGCGGATCTCCAGATCCCGATTGACCCGGTCGAACTCCTTCGGGGCCAGCATCATGTTCTTCACTTCGGGGCGCCCAACCCGTTCGATTCTGACGTTGAACGTCCCGCGGGTGAGAGTTTCGGCGACCACTCCAACAAGACCCCACCCAGGCAAGAGGTCTGTGTCGATCTCGACGACGATGCTGAGCACGTTCTTGCCGTCCAGGAAGATGGAGCCGGAGTCGGTGAATGCCAGCTCTCGGGTCGCGATCGTCTTCAAGGCCGCTTGCGCATCCATGATGAACGGATCCCAGCGCGCGCCGGCGAAGACCCTCAGGCCGCCTGCCGAACCTCCCTTCGCGTCGTTGACACGGAAGGAGACAACCTCTCCCGTCGGACTCCGGCAGCTGCCCTGCTGCTGTGGTGCCGATTGGTCATCGGCGTCGACCGAAGAGTCAAAGACACAGTCCAGAACGAACTCCTCGTCCCCTGGAATGAACTTCCATCCGGCAGGGTCCGCCTGCTGGTGCTCGAGCGGTCGAAGGCGGAAGCGATAGAGCAGCCCGTCGGAGAACGGATCCGAGGGCTTGGCCATCGGCAGGGTGTTCAAGACCAGCACCAGAAAGCCGGGATGCTCGGGGCTGGGGAACGCGTAGAAGTCTGTGATGTCCGCGATCGGGTCCGCGAGCGCACGCGGGCCGGAGATGTGGTCTGACATGCCAACGACCGCCTTCGCTGCGGCTAGTCGCCGGCCTCGTCCACCAGGGGTTGTAACGCCGGATGCTGCAGGGCCTCGGCGGCCTGCGGGTGATCGAGAACCTGCTGAAAGGCTTTGTTCACGCGCTGCGCCTTTCGGATCTCCTTGACGGTGCCGCCGTAGTTGCGGGCATATGCGGCAGCCGTCTGTTCAGCGTCGAGAACGAACGCGCGCAACGCCGGCAGATCGGGCAGGCCGTCGTATCCCTCCGTGTGACGAAAGATGAGGTCGAAGAGCGCCAGGGTGGGCCCGGAGGTGAAGAAGTCCTCCATGTAGGCGTCCCACGGGCCATCGAAACTGGTTATGAAAGCGAGCCGGGTGTCATCGTCGAACATGACGAACCGGGCCTCGTGAATCGTCTGGACCGCCATCCCGTAATCACCGGGCCGATACCCAGGCGTGTCCTGGAGAGCCACGAGTGCGGCCCGCAAAGATGGCCCCTGGCCGGGCTTGACGCGAAAGAACAAACTGAACTCGCTGGTGGGACCAACGCTCAGACCCGGCTGCGCGGCTCCCGACTGGGCCATTTATCTGCCTCCACGATCGTTCGACTCGCCCAACCCTATCGGGGTGAACCCTAGTGGGATCAGCCGGCCGGCGGCTGTGGCTTCTGCGCCTCACGGGCATCGGCGGGGGATGCTTCACCGGGTCGCAGATCGCTCCAGGAAAGGGCCATCGGCGAGATCCCTAGCTGGCGCACGATCTTTTGGGCCGCCATGACGACGGCCTCGGTAAAGGTGGGAAACGCGGGCTGCAGGTCAGCGATCTGCTCGATCGGCATCCCGCCAGACATGCAGGCAGAGGCCATTTGGATGACTTCAGCCGAGTATTCGCCGATGACGTGTGCGCCGAGCAGCTGACGGCTTTGGCGCTCGACGATGAGTTTGCAGAACCCGTCGGTACGGCCGTCCGCCACCGGCCGCACCATGTCGTCATAACGCATGACGGCGACCTCGCACTCGAACCGATCTGCCGCCTCCACCTCTGTCAGTCCGACGCTGCCGAATTCTGGGTCGGTGAAGCTGCCAGTGGGCACGGCATCATGAGTGAACGTCCGGCGGGTGCCAAGCACGGCGTTCTCTGCGGCGATGCGTCCCTCGTGGCGGGCGCTTGGCACCAACATGCTGATTCCATTCACGTCCCCTGCAGCAAGGACGTTCGGCAGGTTGCTACGCAAGTCGTCGGTCACCTGTATGTAGCCGCGTTTCGTCTCGATGCCGACCTCCTGGGCGCCCATGAGGTCGGCGTTGCCGGGCCAGCCGACAGCGAAGAAGACGGCGTCGACGTTCAGCTCCGAGTGCCGCTCATCCCCCAGGTAATGAAGGGTCAGCTTGTCACCCACCTTCTCCAGCTTTTCCACGCTGGCTTTGGTGACGACGCGGATACCACGACGGACGAACGACTCCGCAAGCGCTTCGGAGATGTCGCGGTCGGCTCTTCCGGCCAGCCGGTCACCGGCTTCGAAGACCGTCACGGTTGACCCGAAATCAGCAAGAATCGACGCGAGTTGACAGCCGGTATCCGCTCCTCCGACGACCGCCACAGATCCCGGCAGCTGTGTCAGCGATCGAATATCCCCGTAAGTCAATGCCAGCTCGGCCCCCGGTATTGGCAGCCGGGCAGCATGACCCCCCACCGCAACGATGACCGCGTCCCCGCTGAACCGACGTCCGTCGCCGATCGTGACTGTCTGGGGGTCGTGGAAGACGGCCGGGCCGACGCGGTCGATGAGCTCGATCCCGCTGGTGCGTAGAAATTCGCCCAGCCGACGATGCTCGTGACCGTAGTCGGCGACCCGTTGTGCGTTGGCCAGCGCTGCCGCGATATCGACGCGGGGTGGGTCTCCGCGCAAACCGAACCGCTCCCAGGATCGGGCATCGCGCATCAAACGTGCTGCCCGGGCGAGGGTTCGCACTGGGGCCGGTCCTTCGTTGAGGCTCGTTCCCCCCACTCGCTTTGCCTCAATCAGCGTGACGTCCGCGCCGAGTTCTCGGCCCTGCAATGCGGCGATGGTCCCCGCCGGGCCGCCTCCAACGACCAACAGCCTCATACGACGCCTTGGTCCGGGATCCGGCCGCGATACGGGACGCACGGGGGTCCGGCGCAATTGAGACCGCGGATGGCGAATAGCCGCCCGGCATCCGGCTGTCGTTGGAGGGCACTTGGACTGAGTCCGACACGGGCTGTGGTCACGAACAGCGTCTCCTGATTCGAACCTCCGAATGCGCATGATGTCGGACGGTCCACCGGCAGTGGCACTGTCGCCAGCAGAAGGCCGCTGGGGTCGTAGCGCCGCACCTCACCTCCATCCCACAGCGCGACCCAAATACAACCCTCGTCGTCCACGGTCAACCCGTCGGGCGCCGCCTCGCTATCGGTGATGTGAACAAGCGTGCGGCGGCCGGCGATTGATCCGTCGGTTGGGCTGAAGTTAAACGCATCGATTTGCCGAGTCCCGCTGTCTGCCAGGTACATGGTGCGTCCGTCGGGGCTCCAGCCAATTCCGTTGGAAATGCTCAAACCATCCAGCACCTTGGTGCACCCGCCGTCGAGCTCGAGCCGGTAGAGGGCGCCTTCACCGGGGGACTCATCGTAGGCCATGGTGCCCGCCCAAAAGCGACCCTGCGGATCACAGGCCCCGTCGTTCATCCGGACGTCTCCGCGGCCGGCTTCTGGCTGCGCGAGCTCTTGAATGGTTCCGTCCGGGCTTGCGTAGAGGAATCCGACTCCGGCAGCAAGCACCCAGCCGCCGAATACGCTCGGTGCTGCGGCGCCGAGGTCACAGGCGAAGGTCAGGGACATGATCTGATTCAGCCGACCGCCGGGCCCAACCGTTGCGCGATGCAGCTGCCTGCCGAGCACGTCGACCCAGAGCAATTCCTGCTTGTCGCCATCCCAGCGCGGGCCTTCGCTCAGCACTCCCGGCGTCGCCTGAAACCGCGACCAATTGCAGTGGGAGCGAGGAATCCGTCGGCTCGTCGGTCATCGGGTGTCGAACTCCACGACAACCTTGATGTCGTCGGCTGTCCGCGCCAGCGCCGACTTGATGTCGTCGACGGGGACGCGACGGGTCACCAGCCGGTCGAGCCAGGAGCGGTCCGCCTTCGCGAGCACTTGGGCGGCACGGTAATAGTGGCGTCGGTTCGCGTTGACGGAACCGAAGATGACCAGATTTTTCAGAACCGCCTCATTGCCAAGTGACTCCGCGACGGAGGTGGGACCACCAGGAGGGCCCACACCGGTGAGGCACACTATTCCGCCCGCAGAGGCGGTGAGTGCAGACTGTTGCACTAGGTCGGGGACACCTGTGCACTCCACGATGATGTCGGGCGTTAGACCAAGGTCGGACATGGAACCGGTGTGGTACTCGGCGCCCAGAGCTGTGACCAGATCCGGCTTAGGACCGCTGCTGAACCTGTCCAAGACGTGCACCTCGTATCCCCGTTGCACGGCGATGAGTGCGGCGAGCAGCCCGATCGGACCAGCGCCCACTATCAAAACAGTCTGCGGGTCCCAGAAGGTGCGTTGGCCGATGGCGATGATCTGCTCCCACGCCTTCACGACGACGGTGGTGGGCTCCATCAGAACGCCGAGGAGACCGAGGCTCTTGTCCACCCGGATGGCATAGTCGGGCTCGATGCGCCATCGTTCGGACATAAAGCCATCCACCTGCTTGATCCCGCGCTCGGTGTAGCCGCCGTTCGAGCACATATCCCACTCGCCCACGGCGCAATTCGGGCACGGCAGCGGGTCTGGCCGGCGCACGATTCCCACAACGTGATCACCAACGGCAAAACCACTCGGCCCCGGATCCAGCACCCGGCCCAGCGACTCATGCCCCAGGATCAGCCGATCCCGCCCAGGCGGAGCCCAGCCGTACTCTCCGGCAGCAATCTCGGAGTCGGTGCCGCAGACCCCGACCCCAAGTGCTTCGACCACGACCGCCCCAAGCCGGGCATCGGGCTCAGGAACCTCCGCCAGCAGCACGGAGCCGGCAATACCCGGAATCACTGTTACTGCCTTCATGCACGCACCTATTCGCCGATCATTCGACAGTGCCGGACTGACGATCTCGCAGCAAGACGACCCTGAGATCATCCGATCCGGATGGGGCTCAACCACGTCCAGCGTAGGCCTTGCCGTTTCGATTCGACGCGCATATCGTTCGCTATATGAACGATTCGGTATCGAACGGTCTCATCGAACGGCGGCCTCGGCAAGGCGGTCCCCCGCTGGGCCTGCTGGCGGTCGTGTCGCTGCTGCTGTTGCTCGCGGGTCTGGTCGCCAGCGTGGCCCTCGGCGGCACCATCCCGTCACCGTTCGGGGCGGCGGCGTCGATCCAGCACTACTTCCTGGCGCACCCCGGTGCAGCGAAAGCGGGAGGAGTACTCGCCTTCGCCTCGTCCATCCCGCTAGCTATCTACGCAGCGACGGCGAGCGCCCGGCTGCGCCAGCTGGGAATCACCGCGCCGGGTGCGACCATCGCCCTAGCGGGCGGGCTGCTGGCGGCGAGTGCACTCACCCTGTCCGGCCTGCTGCAATGGACGTTGTCGCAACCCGCAGTGCGTGGCGATTCCGCACTGGTACGCGCCTTGCACGATCTGGCCTTCCTCACCGGTGGCCCGGCGCACGTCGTGGGACTGGGCTTGCTCATAGCCGGCATCGCGGTGCCGTCGCTGATCGTCGGGCTGCTCCCCGGTCCACTGGCGTGGGCGGGACTCGTGATCGCCGGGTTGGCTGAGCTCACCGCACTGGTGTTGGTCTGGCCGTCGCTTGCCGTGCTGCTACCGATCGCGCGCTTCCCCGGGCTCATCTGGCTGATCGCAGCGGGCTTCCTCTTGCCGCAGCGACGCCCGAGCCGGGCCCGCGCCGATGGGCAACGCCCCGCTCCGCTACGCGAGGTGCTTGCATGACCAGCCTCGAAGGACAGGTGGCACTCATCACGGGCAGCTCCCGCGGAATCGGCGCGGCGCTCGCCACGACCGCTGACCTCACCTCATTCGATCAAATCGAGGCCATGCGGCGACAGATCGAAGACCACGCCGGCCCGGTCGACATCCTCGTGGCGAATGCAGGGGGCAGCCCGGCGGCCCAGCTCCGGCTCACCGGCCGCCTATTCCGCAACCAAGGCCCTATCGAGTTGCTCACCAAGCGTCGCAGCGTTCGGTGCTCGTCTAGCGAGCCGGTGAGGACTCGCGACCCAGTGCGCGATAGCCGGGATGCACATCCGAGGCCAGTCCATGATGACTGGCCAGCCGGCTCAGCAGATCCGACAGCGTCGCGCGCTCCGCCTTGTTCAAGGGCGCGAGGAAGTCCTCTCCATGAGCCTGTGCCACGCGGCCGATGTCCTGCAGGATCGCCTTGCCGGCTTCGGTGACGTAGAGCGCCGAATTGCGGCGATCGTGGGGATCGCGACGCCGTTCGATCAATCCGCGGCCTTCGAGCTCATCGACCAACGTCACCAGACGGCTCGGCAACAAGCCCAACTGAGCCGACACCGCTTGCTGCGTGCGACCCGGCTCGGCGGCAACCACGCGCAGTAGACCGGCCTGCGGTGGAGTGACCCCGGCCTCGGTGACGCGATCGGCGAAGCGCATCGCGGCCAATCCGCCGACCTGCGCGATGAGAAAAGCCAACTGACCTGACCCGTTGCCCGACCGTCCCCGGCTACCGCTGCTCATAGCCGATGCTAACAAAGTCGTTCGTAGGCCGAATCGTTCACGATTGGAATGTGGGCTCCACGGGGCTGAACCGATACAGCCGCTCGGCGTTGCCGCGCAGGATCTTGTACTGCGTTTCGGCGGGCAATTCGGCGACCAGCTTGCGCGCGATCTCAATCGAGTTGGGCCATGTCGTATCGGTGTGCGGATAGTCGGTTTCGACCATCACGTTGTCCTCACCGATGATGTCCAGACAGCGCAGCCCTGACGTCTCCTCGATGAAGCAGCCGTAGATGTGGTCGCGGAACGTCTCACGCACGTTGAGCCGGTCGAGGTTCGCCTGAGTGCTGTCCTCGACCTTGAGGTTGTAGAACTCGGTCTTGCTCTTCTTGATCCAGTGCCGCTGCCGGTCGACCACCTGCTCGGCCCGCTCGATGAAGTACGGCATCCAGCCGATATTGCCTTCAGACAAAGCGATCTTCAGGCCAGGCATGCGCTCGAAGTAGTCGCTGAACAACCACGAAAGCATGGTCGCCGCCGCCCGTGAGGCACCGAACGTGAGGCTCGCCAGCGCGGGAGCGTTGGAGGAGATGCTCGGCATGGTGGAGGACGAGCCCACGTGCATCGAGACCACCATCTGGAGGTCTTGGGCCGCCGCCATCACCGGATCCCAGTAGCGGCTCGGGTCGTGAATCGTTGGCAGACCGAGCGGTTCCGGATTCTCCGAGAAGGCAAAAGACGTGGCCCCCTTTGCCGCACAACGCTCAAGTTCCTTGGCGGCCGCCGCAGGGTCCCACAGCGGAATGATGACAAGCGGGATGTAGCGCCCGGGTGCCAGACCGCACCACTCGTCGATCATCCAGTCGTTGTAGGCCTGAACGCAGAGCGCAGCGAGGTCCTTGTCCTTGGCTTCCCAGAAGATCTGGCCGCAAAAGCGGGGAAACGACGGGAAGCACATCGACGCCAGGATTCCCGCCTGATCCATGTCAGCCAGCCGGGCGACCGAGTCATATGCTCCCGGCCGCATTTCGCTGAAGGGCACCGGTTCGGGCGAGAAGTCCTCATGACTCTTACCTGCGGCCACCGACAAGCCAGACGTCGGCACCCGCTTGTCCTCGTATTGCCAAGCCTCGCCGTCCTCGGTCTCCACCATGTGAGGAGCCACGTCGTGGTACTTGGCCGGCAGTCGATCGATCCAGACGCTCGGCGGCTCGATGGCGTGATCATCGACCGAGACCAGCCAATCGGTTTTCACATCTGTCAGCTCTGACATTCCCACTCCTCGCTTCGGCATTCCGGCGGCTGGGACCAGTATGGAGTCGGCCCATCGGCAGTCACGTCCCTGGTTATGTCCCAGGGCGTTCAGGCCTCACCCACCAATGACCGGGCCTCCGAAAGGCCGACCACCAGATCATGAAGGTCGCCGCCCACCTCGAGTCGGCCCGACCGGTCGAGGCCGCCGATCCTCACCGGCTCGAAGCCGGCCGTCCGGATCAGCCGCTCGACCTCGCTGCCGGCGGCGTGATCGTCGGTCGCGTAGAAGAGCACCGCCGGTTCGGGTGAGCGGTGACGCGAAGCCTCCAAGGGACCGGCCGACATGGTGCCAAAGGCCATCGCCAGGTGGGCCCCCGTCGGCAACCAGCCGGCGACCACCTCGCCGGAGGATTGCTCTTTCGGCAGGAGACGTACGACATTGCCTTGGGCGTCAAGTCCGACCGGGTTACTCGGAACGACCACGAGCTTGCCGGCAAGCCCATCGGCGATCTCGGCTATGACGCCCTCGAGTACCGGAAACCGCAGCGCGAGGACAACGGCGTCGACACCCTGCAAAGCGTCGCGATTGTCTGCGGCGACGAACGCAGCGCCACCTATCTCAGCTGCCAGCCTTCGTGCCGATTCCTGGTCGCCGCTCGAGAGCCGTAGGGTCTCGTCACCGGAGGCGAGCAGGCGTGCGATGGCCGATCCGATACCTCCAGTGCCGATCACCGCAGTCGTCATGACTGAACCTCTTCAGAGTCGCGCGCTAGCAAGGGCCGTGAGCGCGATCGGCATCTGCAGTTCTGTGATGTGACGGCTGGGATCGTCTTCATGCCATTCGTGGTAGAGCTCGCGACTCTGTCCAACGACCTCGTAGTCGCTGCCCTGTATCCAACGGAAGAGGGCTTCAAAGGCGGTGGAAAGGCTGTCCATAGTTCCTCGGTGCACGATCGATGCCACCGTCGTCTGCGGGAGTTCGACGACGCTGACGGTGTCGCTATCCGGGACTTCTTGGCTCCCGATCTGAAACCCGGCATGCAGCATGATGCTCCCGTCACCGGCCGTATCTTCGTAGTGGGCCACGGAGATTCCGGGTTTGGCCCCGGCGCGCTGGATGTGGTTGAACACCTCGGGCAGGAGCCGGGCGAATAGCGGTCCGAGGTTCTGGTAGCCGTAACCCGGAGCTGTGCCAACCGCCTCCGCTATCCGGAGGGGGTCGGTCTGCTTGATGACGACATCTTGGATCTGCACCGTCTGGCTCCCTTCTTGACCTCACCAGTTCTAGCCCTGCGCTCCGTGTCAGAGTCAAGTGGGTGATAGGCACGGCCGGGTCCGCTCTCAAGCATTGACTCGACGCGCCGACTGAAAACTCATGCCGAGGCACACTGCACTCCCTTTGGCTCTAGCCGTCATGGTCGCGGCCCTTCTCAGCAGCTGTAGCAGCAGTCACGGCTCGCCAGCAGCCGCGGCCAGCCCAGCGATTCCATCGACTGGATCGCCCACCCCGGCCAAGCCGACCGCGGTCCAGCCGACCCCGGACGAGTCGGTGGCACTCAAGAAGGCCGTCAACGCGTACTCCGTGGCCTACCTGTCAGGGGACGGCAATGGCGCGTTCGCTTTGCTTTCATCGCGCTGCAAGGCCCGGCTAAGCGAAACCCAGATGGGCGTACTAACCGCCGCGGCCAAGGCAACCTACGGCCAACTGCCTATCGAGACGTACACCGTCGACGATCTGTCAGGAGACTTGGCACGTGTCACCTACACGTACTCGGCGCCGGACATCAATCAGACGAAGGAACCCTGGGTACGCGAGAGTGGCAAGTGGCTTGAGGACGACTGCTGAGGCGAATCACGCAGCCTCGCTATGAGGCGGCTTTCTCGTACGCGTCGGCCTGGGTTGGAGTGAGCTGGCTTGACACCCGCACCAGGAATGTCCCGACCACGTAGTCGTACTCGGTTCCCACCATCGGCATCGCTTTCTCGATCGATTGGATGTATTTCATGCGGGACTTGGCGTCGCCGCTGCCGGAGTACTGCTCGATCGAGCCCCCCAGATCGACCGAACCCGCGCTGTTGTCCACTCCAACATCGGATGCGTTGATGCGGGAGTCAGTCCACGCGACCTTCGCTACGTATCCATTCGGGCGGCCGAGCAGATGGTTCGGATCGTTGGCGGCAGTGAATACGTAGGTCGACGTCACCGGCAGTCCCGCTGCCTTGAACTTCGCGATGAGCGCCGGCGGCGATGCGGCTTGAGTCGACGTGGCCGGCGCGTGAGAAGCGGCGGCGAGAGTGGGAGAACCGGTCGCAGCCGGATGCGACGAACCGCACGCGGCGAGAAGCGTCGCCGTGACAATTCCGGTAGCGATTCCCTTTCCCGCCCTGCTTTGTTGCTTTTGGCCTGTCATTCAGTCCCGCCTTCGCGCCGACAAATACCCGAAGCCCATCGGCAAAAGCCGGCCAATTCAAGCCGTGCCGACCGCAACCACCCCTCCGTGCCACGAAAATTGACCGCGCGGGAGGATGGGTCCCATGACTGATGAGACCTCCAGCGCTGACGACATCGACGAGGTCGTGGTCGAGTACGGCTCCCACCCGCAGCAGAACGCGATAGTCACGTTTCCCGTCGCCAGTTCGCTCCCCGCGCCCCTGTTGTTGCTGTTTCACGGTGGTTTTTGGCGCGAGCGGTGGGATAGGGAGCACCTTCGCGGGCCGGCGACCGAGCTGTCCCGGCAGGGCTACATCGTGGCCAATATCGAATACCGGCGCGTCGGCGGCGACGGCGGATGGCCGAACACGCTGCTCGATGCGGCGGCTGCCACCGACACACTTCCCGGGCTCATCAGCGACCTCCGCCCCGGCAGTGTCGACCTTGATTCGGTGGTGACGGCTGGGCATTCGGCGGGAGGACACCTTGCTGTGTGGACCGCGCTTCGTGCGCTCATCCCTGAAGGTTCGCCTGGCTGGGTCCCCACCACACCGCCGCTCGCGGGAGCCATCGCGCTCGCCGGGGCGATCGACCTCACCGAGGCGGATCGGCTTGGGGAAGGAAATGGCGCCGTGGCCGAGTTCCTCGGCGGCAACCCGACCGAATTTCCCGGCCGCTATGCCGTCGCCGACCCAGCCCTGATCGGCGCTCCCCCGCTGCCAGTTGTGCTCATCCACGGCGAGAAGGACGACGTGCTGCACGTGGAGATGTCGCGCGCATACGCAGCACGGTTCGGCGCTGAAATGGTCGAGCTCCCCGGCGGCAGCCACATGGACCTGATCGACCCCGAATCAGCAGCTTGGCCGCTGCTACTGAAACGCTCTGCGCGAATTGACCGCGTAGCTCGCGGCGGGACGTGACTCCCATTTTGGCGTAGATGTTGCTCAGGTGGTATTCGACGGCTTTTCTGCTGACGTAGAGCCGTTCGGCGACTTCAGGATTCGTCAGGCCCCGTGCTACCAGTAGCGCAACGTCGCGCTCCCGCTCAGTCAGCTCGAACGCTGGCTGGCCTGCCGATTGCTTGTCACCGCTCAGGCGGGCGTCCGTGAGATCGGCATCCATACCGGTCAGGAACGGCCCGGCGTTGACACCGGCAAGCATCTCCCGGGCCGATCGGAAGTGTTGGGTGGCCAAGCGACGATTGCCCCGCGCGAGCAGCAGCTTGGCGTAGGCGTGATGGAGCAGCGCGCGTTCCAAGAAAGGTTGGCCAGCACCAGCTTCGGCAAGCGAATCTTCAAAGAGCGCAGCCGCTTCGGCAGCCTCACCGGTTGCCGAGGCCAGGCGGGCTCGAAGACCGAGGAGCCCGGCGTGAAGGTCGATCCCGCGGGCGTCTGCCGCTGCCTCGAGCAGGGCGATCTCATTGCGTGCTCGCTCAAGCTGACTGGTATCTATGAACGCGGTGATGAGTGGCGGCCAGAAATAGAGAGCCGACAGCATGGGAACCAGTAACGACAGGCCGTCGAGTGCCGCAATGATTCCGTCCGACTCGCCCTTGGCCCGGGCGAGAGCGGCCGCGGCAACCAGCGCGGTAGCCGCAGCTTCAACGTTGTCAGCAGAATTGGCCATGGTGCGGGCCCGTTGCAGGTGAAGCTCCGCGTCGGCGACTCGATCCGCGGTAGGCAAGCAGGGTTGCCAATGCTGCATGGCATTGGGATTGCATCCACACCAGGTGGTCGTCTGCGGCGATGGACAAGGCTGTGCGGGCGTGGAGTTCGGCGTCGTCCCACTCGCCGGCGTTGGTGAGCACCGCGGCCATCAGGTAATGACAGCGGGCGAGCTGGACGGGGACGATGCCGCGCCTGACCATGGCGAGCACGGCCCGTAGGTCAGCGCGGGCGCTCTCGCCGCGGTTGGAGTAATAGCTGAGGTTCGCCCGCGAAACCAGCAAGTCAATATCGGTGGAGGCGATCTCGCTCGGGGATTCGGGCAGCCGCCTCGTCAGAATTTCCAGTCCCGCCGGCCCGCCCCGCAGCATGCTCTCGCCGGTCGCCAGATGGAGCCAGGCAAGACGCTCAGCCGACGTGCCTGGTTCCGCGCGCTCGAGCGCTTCATGCGCCGCAGCTACTCCCGCCTCGGCCTCTCCGCCAATGACGTATAGCTCGGCCAATTGCGCCCATGCCCGCGCAACGCTTGGAGGGTCCGCATCGCCATCTTGGTCTTGAACCGCTTGCAGCAGCCACTGTCGCGCGGAGAGAGCGTCACCCATTTCCCAATCGATCAGGCCCACCACGAGATCGCGCAGCGGAGAGGGTCTGGCGCCCTCGAGTTGAGCTCTGAGCCCAGCGGCTTGTGCCGACTGCCCCGAATCGAGGAAGGCCAGGGCGGCCTGCAACAACCGACGCTCCGCCTGTTCTGAGCTCTCGCTCAGCGAAGCCGACCACAGCAGATTTCGCGCCGCCGAACCGGTCGCCCCCGCAGCTCGATCTGAAGCGGCGATGGCTTCGAGTTCGTCAGCGAGGCGGTCGTCGGCGCCGTCGGCGGCCGCGACCCGGTGGGCCAGGACGGTTCCGGGCGTGAGCACAAGAGCGGCAGACCGGTGCAGGTCTCGGCGGCGGGTCGGGGACAGGTCCTCGTAGATGGCCAATCGGTAGAGCGGGTGGGAGAACTCGACCGGCGGCCCTGGCTGGCTCGGTTCCCAGCGGACGAAGCCGGTCGTCAGCAAGCTTTCCAGGGCCTCCACGGGAGCAGAGATCCCTGCCACGCGGGCGACCACCGGCAGCGGCATCCGCTGGTTGACGACGGCGAGAGCAGCAGCCAGATCACGTGCAGCCGTCGGCAGATCCGCCAGCCGAGCGGTCACAGCCGATGCCAGTGAACGCGGAGCCGGCAGCTCGCCGTCAGGGGCCTGCAGCTCGCGCGGGTGTCAGTTCCGAGAGCAGCGTCCTTACCCAGATCGGGTGGCCTCCGGTGTGGGAAAACAGCCGGGTCGCCTGCCGCGGGGTCAGCTCGACGCCATGCAGCAAGGCCAGCGCCGCCACCTCATCGGCGTTGAAGCTCCCCAGCGCGACCCTGCGACAGCGTTCCTCGTCGCCGATCAGCCGGTCCCAGTCAGGACCCGGGTTCGGCCTGCTGGTGATCACCACCAGGACTCGATCCTGGTCGAGGCGCCGTACGGCGCTGATCAAGGCCAACGACGATTCCGCATCCGCCCAGTGCGCGTCCTCGACGAGTACCGCGACCGGCCCCTGCTCCTGTAGATGAGCCCAGCTGTCGAGGAGCTGCTGTGCGGCGGCGAAGGGACTCTGGACCTCGGTGACACCGAACTGGCCAACGACCTCGTAAGCGACGCCCTTGGCCAGCTCATCTGACCGCACCTGGGCGGTGACGAAATCCTGCGGAAGGTCAGTCAGTACCTGACGCACCAGGGTGGTCTTCCCCGACCCCGCCACTCCCTCTACCCAGATCACTCCTGGGCGGCCGGCGGCAGCGGATTGGGCCCCGGCAGCAGCTACGGCGAGTTCGCTGGTTCGTCCAACGAAGGCGACCGTGCTCCCGGAGCCCAACGCAACCATCTCCCCAGGCTACGAAGTGGCGCTGCTACCGATCCTGTTGGTGGTCGCTGCAGCGGCTTGCCGCTCAGTGTAAGTAAACGCGGCTGCCAGCATTCCGAAGGGCACGATGACGCGAAGCAGAATCTGACGTGAATCCGTCGCACCTGCAACGACCATGGAAATGGTGCCGACGAGGAACGCGAGCCCCCACACGCTCGATATCTTGCGGTTGAAGGCATGAAAAGCGGGGGTGTTCCAGATTTGCTTGGGAGCCTGCTCCCGGGCATAGCCCTCGGTGAATGGACGGTTGAGGAGCACCGATCCGAAGACGATGAGGGTCAGCGAGCCGTGCGCCACGGCCTGCGCGTAACGGCCCCAGGTGCCGATGTCAGCCGGACGCACGGCGGCAAGAAGAACCAGCATTCCGACGAAATAAACGACGCCCACGTAGTCGAACATGTGAGCTTTGTTGCGGCTGAGGGCCCGGGCCAGGACCACGATCGCCACCACGGCGCCGAGGCCCGCTCCCCAGTACACGTTGCCCACCCGTACACCCAGCAGGAAAGACACCCAGGGGCTGAAGCTCCAAATCAGGTCGGTCATTGCACTTCTCCTTCTCGTTGGCTGGCTGTCTTCGACTGCGCGTTGTCTGCTACGCGATAGCAGCCGTTCGATGAGCGCCAAGAACTCGAGATTCCCCGAGAAGGGAATCGCCGGCGTCGAATCGCCGGACTGGACGGTTCCGGCCGGGCGGCCGTCTTCGCCCTCGTGGATCTCGACGATGATCTGCATGTCTGTAATCTGCGCCGCTCGCCGCGGCCGATCCCTAGGGAATCTCCCTAATTCCGGCTTAGTGAGCTAGGGCTGGACACTGCCTGACCCCGCTGTCAGACTCCCGCCGTGACGATTGCGGTTCCCGCCACGCTCGACTTCGACATCGATCTGGCGCTGGATGACTGCCCTGACCTTCCGGCTCTACTGCACGAGATCCGGGCAGACCATCCGGCAGCGTGGGTGCGGTGCTTCGGTCAGCCGGCGCTGCTGTTCTGCAGCCATGAGCTCGTCGAGGCGGCACTACGAGACGAGGAAACCTTCCCGTCCGCTGCCTTCTACGGCGCCGTCACGACTGAGGTGATGGGCCGCAACATCCAGTCGATGTTCGGCACCGAGCACAGGGTCAATCGTGCGCTGGTATCTCCGGCGTTTCGACCACGGCTGATGCCGGGGCTGGTCGAGCCCTTGCTCGAGCCGGTGGCGCACGAGCTGGTCGACCGGATGGTGAAGAAGGGCGGCGAGGCCGACCTGGTCGCGGACTTCACCCGCGTCTACCCGTTCCGCATCATCTTGCGCATGCTCGGCCTGCCCGCCCATGCCGAGCAAGAAGTGCAACGCTGGGCGCTCGGCATTCTCGACATCCAGCAGCACTACGAGCACGCGCTGCAGTGTGCGCGCGAGTTCACCGATTTCGTGAAGCCGATCCTGGACGAGCGCCGAACCTCCGCCGGGTGATGACCTGCTCTCCGTGCTCGCGACCGCCGAGGTGGAGGGCGAGCGGCTGACGGACGAGGAAATCATGGCGTTCCTCAAGCTGCTTTTCCCGGCGGGCGCCGACACCACGTACCTCAATCTCGGCTCCACTTTGTATGCGCTGCTCACACATCCGGACCAGTTGGATCACGTTCGGGCAGATCCTGGCCGCTCGCTGCCGGCTCGCGGCGGAAGAGGGTCTGCGCTGGTATCCGTCGGTGCCGTTACTGCCTCGCCGTAACCCCCGCGACGTCGTCTGGAACGGCATCTCCATTCCAGCCGACACCCCGCTCATCTTCGGGTTACTCGGAGCCAATCGCGACCCAGCAGTCTTCGCCGAGCCCGACCGGTTCGACGTCGAGCGACGCGCGTCGAATGTGCTGACTTTCGGGCAGGGCGTGCATTTCTGCCTTGGGGCCCACCTAGCCAGGGCCGAGTTGGATACCGCGCTTCGCGTCATTCTCGAACGGCTGCCGAACCTGCGGCTCGTCGATTCCTCCGACGTGCGGATCACCGGAAGTTTCGTACAACTTCTGCAGGGGCCGAACCGGCTGCCGGTCCGCTTCGACTGAGCTGTTTTGCAGCCCCCTCAGACGCGCAGCACATCCATGTAGTCGGTGAACAGCTGCTGTCCGGTGTTCGCCCAGAAGTCGGCAACCGGCGGCGGCATGTGCGCGTCCATGTCAGCGATCTGCCTGGGAGTCATCTGCTCGCGGATGAGCCCGATGATGAGCCATAGCTTGTCGCCGGTGAACGTGGACATCCCGTGGCTCGGGAGCTCGCCCCATTCAGCGACGTTGATGTACTTCGCCGCGATCGGCATCGCGATTTCTTCCTCCTCGTCCAGGTGCGGAACGAGGTCGGCATTCAGGGTCGCCAGGGCGGCGGCAAGGCTGGCTCCCGCGTCGGTGGTCGGGTCGGCGCGGAAGGCCGCGATGCGCGTCTGCGCAGTCTCGATGTCGCCGAGAACGTCAGCGTGCTGGCTGCTGATTCGGCTGGCCTCAGCTGCCTCCTCCGGAGTGGCCCGGGCGATGACTCGAGGGGTAAGCAGCTCGTCTTCGCCGTCGTGGTGCCCGGCCAGCAGAGCCAGCACATTGTCGAAGTAGGACGCCACTAGTTCCGCACGGTCGGCATCGTCAACGACGGACCCGATGAGCTGCGGAGCGTCCGAAAGTGCGTTTCGAAAGACGCGGTGCACGCCTGCCATCTCCGTCGTGTCGGCCAGCGGAAGTTGCGGAGTTTCGGTCATGGCAAGTCCCCTTGAGTACGCAGGCATCCCGTTGCGGCCATTCTGAGGCCAAGTCAGGGATCACGTCCGGGAAACCAGTGGTTACTGCCGAGCCTGTGCAAGCACGACGTCCATCGTCTCCATGATCGCGATGGTCTCGTCCAAAGGCATCAACGGGCTCTCCACGTCACCGGCGGCCAGCCGCCGCGCGACCTCGTCGGCCTGATGGTGCAGGCCCCGACCCTCGTGCACCGATTCGACGCGAATCGGGTCGCCCCGCGCGCGGAAGGAGCGTGACGGTTGTGGGGGCGTAGAAGTCGCCCTCGAGCTCGATCCTGGCGTCGGTGCCGACGATCGCCGCCCGCGTCGCACTCTGCGCCCGCAGGGTGCAGGTCAGCACTGCCTGGGCGCCGTCGTCATACCCGAAGAGCATCGAAGTCTGAGCGTCGACACCAGTGAATGCCGGGTCGACTCATCGTCACGATCCGGCTTGGTCGGCCCAGGACCATCGAGGCGAACGACACCGGATACACGCCGAGGTCCAGCAGCGCACCGCCGCCCAGTTCCGGTGCGAACAAACGGAAGCCGGCATCTTCGGCGAACCACTGGCCGTGGTCAGCGGTCACGGTGACGACGTCGCCGAGCAGCCCGCGCCCCAGCCAGTCACGGATCACGGCCACGTGCGGCAGAAACCGGGTCCACATCGCCTCCATCGCGAAGAGCCCAGTCTCGCGCGCCACCCGCACGACGTCGCGGGCTTCGCCGGCGTTCATCGTGAACGGCTTCTCGACAAGCACGTGCTTGCCCGCCTGCAGCGCCATGACGCGTTGCGTGGTGCAGCGGGTGCGGGGTCGCCACGTAGATCACGTCGACGTCCGGATCGACCACCAGCGACTCGTAGCTTGCATGACGGTTTGCTATACCGAACTCGTCACCAAAGCGGTCCGCAGCGCCCTGGCTCCGTGACCCGATGGCGACGGCAACACCGGAATCGGTGAGGCGGAGGTCGGTCACGAATGTGCGCGCGATCCCACCCGTTCCAAGGATTCCCCAACGAACCGGATTGCCCGACATGAGCTTCGTCCCTCCGTCCCTACGAAGCCGTCTCCCACGAAAGCCGTCGTGAGCCAATGTCCACGCCAACATCCGTCCCGAACGACACCGATGTCATCGTCTTGCGCCAACGACCCGGGGAGACGCTACGCCCGGGCGATCTGGCCCTCGAGCGCCGCCCGCTGCGGGCACCTGGACCAGGCGAGGTCGTGGTGCGAAACCTCGTCACGAGCGTGGATCCGTATCAGTTACGCATGCTCCGCGGCTCCTCGGAGGTCGCCCCGCTGGCGATCGGCGACCCGGTGCCGGCCAACAGCGTCGGCGTCGTCGTGCAGTCCAAGGATCCAGCCGTGCCGGTGGGCACCCAGGTCGCGACCTACACCGGCTGGCAGGCCTACGCGACGACCAAGGTCGAGCCCACCGAGATCGCAGACAGAGCACTGGGCGGGGCGGTCGAGTGGATGAGCGTGCTGAGCACCACCGGCGTGACCGCGTATGTCGGTATGCATGAGGTGGGACGGGTACGCGCCGGCGACGCCGTGCTCGTCACCGCGGCGACGGGTGCGGTAGGCGGAGTGGCGGTCCAGCTGGCGAAGGCGGCAGGCGCGCGAGTGGTCGCCATTGCGGGGGGCGCGGATCGCCTCGAGCATGCACTGCAGGTGCTGGGCGCTGACGACGCGCTCAACTATCGCGACCCCGCCTTCCCGCAGAACCTGCAGCAGGCGGCCGGCGACGGCATAGACCTCTTCTACGACAACGTCGGCGGCCGCCAGCTCACGGTCGGGCTTTCGGTCATGAAAAACCACGCAAACGTCGTGCTGTGCGGCTCGGTCAGCAGCTACGCCAGCGCCGACGATCCCGACGCACGCTCCGACCTTCGGGATGCGGTTTTCAAGCGGATCACGCTTGCGGGGGTTCATCGTCGGCGACTTCTACGAAGACCATCTGCTCTCCGATCCGGCAGGAGCTCGCCGCGCTGGTCCGAGCGAAGAAGCTGCCGCGTGGTGGTCAACGAGTTCGGCGGGCTCGAGCGCGCGCCCGAGGCCCTGGCGACGGTCTTCGAGCGCGGCTCGCCCTACATCGGCAAGCGCGTCGTACGCATCGCCGAGGGGTAGCTATCAGCCGGGCGGTTCGATGTCGTCGTAGACCCGGGCGGCGGCAAGCAATCCGTCCGGACCGCGCTCGTATATGCCGATACCCGCTTGCGGAGGCAGGTCGTGACTTCCCCAACGAACGCAGTTGTATTCGAGGGCGCAGCGGACGCCGTCATCGGTCATGAGCACAGTGCTTGGAGCGCTATCCCGCCGCCCGAGTGCCCGCTGCCCGAATTGAACCGCGACGCAAAGAAGGAGCGGAGCTCGTCGCCGCCGCGGTGGTCGGCGTGCGGGCCGATCGGCTCGCGGTAATACCCGCTCGGCTCGAAGGCATCGACGATCGCCTCGGCGTCGCCGGCCTCCAAAGCGGCGTGATAACGTCCCACGACATCGCCGGGTTGAGCATCCCCAGGCTTGAAGTATCGGAGGCCTGACGTGACGCCGGCCGTCGACCGGAAATTGGCTGCAATAGGTGCGGAAAACGACCGACCGATCGTCGGGCGATTCGACAACGACCGCCACCGGCCACGCGATTTCCAGCCCCTCCTGGCTCTCGTGCGCCACATGAGCCAGCAACTCGACCACTGCCCGTCCCCGCACCACCGTGGAAGCCACGGTCTCGGTGCGGGCGTTGCGAGCTGCCCACAGGTCCAGATTCTTTCGGACGAACCGCCGCAGCTGCTTATGACCGCGAATCTCGCCTGCGCGGGGGTCGTGGATCACCACCTCGCCTGGCCACGCCGTTTCCAGAACGCGACTGTCGCGCTCATTGAGCGCAGCGAAGTATTGCGCTACCGGATCAGCCAAACCCGCCGCGCGCGTCTGGCTACGAGCCAGCTCTACGGCATTGGCGAAGTCAGGAAACCACGGCACGCGCCAAACTTAGGCCGCGAATGACGCGCTGAGAAGGGCGGCCTTGTGCTCGCGGTCGAGCTGCCTGGAGTCATAGACCGAGGTGATTCTGGTGATCAGTCCGTCCGGGCTGAGCTAGGTTTTGTAACTGAGCGACGATCAGAGCGACGGTGTTGGCGATGACGTCCGGTATGCGATCGAGCGGCAGGCCGTAGACGTCGTGCAGCGGCCACGAGGCGTCTGCGCCGGCGAGCCGAAGCAGCATGGCGGTCGCATCTTCGGTCGCTTCCCGCGGCGCTCCCACCCCTTGCACCGCCTTGCGGATCGCATCCAGCCGCTCCTTGCGGCGCCGCTGCCGAACCTCTTGCCAGACCTTGCTGGTGCTCGTGGCGAGTGCCCGACTGAGCGGGCTCGTGAGGGCGTTGGCGTGAATGTCCCGGAAGTAACGGGCGAGATCGTGAGCGTCTGCGGCGATCGGGACCCCATTGGGATAAAGCTTGCGGTCAAACCATTCGCCGAGTGCGAGCACCTGGCTGTCAGCGTTGGGGTAATACAGGTGAACGGTCCGCACTGAGACCCCGGCCCGCACCGCCGCTTCGCTGGGCGAGAGCGTCTCGCGACCAGGCTCGGACAGCTGCTCCACGAACGCTTCGAGAATCGCCTCCCGCGTCGCCGCCGCCTCCGCTTGCCTTTTCGGGCTGACGTAGCGACGGGTCTCGCTCACCGCGCGAATTCGATGCCGTGCGAGGCGGCGACCCTCACCACTGCAGGGATATCCGGCGGACTCATCTCCACCTCAGCCGCCACTTCAGCAAAGAATTTGGCCGCGTTTCCGCGGGTGACGATCGTCAGGAAATGGGTTTCGGTGACATTGCGATAGCCGTGCACGGCATTCGCGGGAACGTGCGCCACGCCCCCGGGACCAATGATCGTTGAACTGCCGTCGACCGTCACCTCGAGCTCGCCGGACAGCACGACATACACCTCTTCCCACGCATGCTGGTGGGGCGGCGGACCGGCCTCAGCCGGCCCGCTCGTGTCGAAAATCTCGACGGATGAGCCCATCTCGTTCGTCAGTAGCGGTCGCAGCAACTCGCCTAGAACGTAGAGGTTGTCGGTGGCTTCGAGGGTGTTTGTCGTACCCGGCATCGCGCGTCCCGTCGGAGAGTCAAATTGACTGCAGGGTGATGCAGCCAATGTCGGTGCTCCCGACTATGGCATTCGCTGCAGGCAGATGCAACGATTATTTCTCAGCCGATAGCGGCGAAGGCCTCGTGGTCCGCCGTGGCGGTACCCAGTCGCAGCAGCAGGGTCGAGGTCACGGCCGGATCCACCTTGAGCGTGATGCCCCAGAGGAAGAAGCCGTAGACCATGCCGCGACGGATGCCGGTCCAGGCCTCATCCGACGACGGCACCTCGACACCTCCGGCAGCGAGGCAATCGAGATAATGACGTACCAGATCCGCTTCCGAGGCGCGCCGGTCCTCGACGGTGAGCGCGGAGGCGAGGTGGTATCCGACGTCCAGATACCAGGGTCCGCGCTGAACCATCTGCCAGTCCACGAACGACGGCCGGCCCAGCCCGTCCAGATAGACGTTTCCGACATGAGCATCGCCGTGGATGAGCGACCATGGGCTCACCTCAGCCACCATCGGCGCCAGCACATGCAGAGCGTCAACCAGCCGCTGCGGGTCGCGGACCTCCAGCGGTACCCCGGCGCCGATCGGCCCGTCGAAATTGCCGCGGATGTCCTCGACGCCGCGCAGCGCCAAGTACGACTCCAGACGAGACGCCAGCCAAGGTGCATCCGCGTAACCGGGCTGGCCCCAGGTGGTGGCATGCAGCTTGGCCAGCTCCGCGAGGCTCTGGGCTGCCTGATCCGGGGAGTAATCGCTGCGGGCATCCAGGAATGTGGCGCCCTCAGTCACGACATCTTCGGTGATGACGACCCCATGGCGCGTCACGGGGTCAACATCGGCGTAGACGCTGCGAAGCGTCCGCATCCCCGTCGAAGCCGCCGTCTCGCGGTAGAAGCACGCTTCGGCTTCGCCGACATGCCGGAAAGCCCTGCCGTTGTCGCCGAAATAGCCCTTCCCGCAAAGGCTTTGCGACAGACCGTCCGGCATGCCGGCGGCGCATTCGATGCGAAAGCGGGCGTTCGTCGCGACCCGGCTGATCACCGGACCGGGCGTGACGGCGGTGACCTCAATGCCGGGAAACCGCGGACCCAAAGCAGAGCTGAGCCAGTCCGGCGACAGCAGAAGCTCGAGGGTGTCGGGCACCGGAACGGTCATCGGCTTCCCACCACCACGTGCTTCAGCTCCTGGAACGCCCGGATTCCCGGGGCACCTCTTTCGCGGCCGTAACCGCTCTGCTTGTAGCCACCCATCGGGGTGAAGCCGGCGGCCAGGCCGGTATTCACCTGGACCGTCCCACTTCGAATCCGATCGGCGACCCGTAGCCCGAGCGCAAGATCCGCGGTGTAGACCCCACCCGACAGCCCGTACTCGGTGGCGTTGGCGATCCGTACTGCGTCATCGACGTCCCGGTAGCCGAGCACCGACAGGACGGGGCCGAAAAACTCATGCTGGTTAGCGGGATTGGCCGGATCAGGAGCGTCCAGCACGGTCGGCTCGTAGAACCAGCCGTGGTCCAGGCCGGCAGGAGCGCGACCGCCAGTAGCGATCCGGGCCCCTTCGGCGACCCCGCGCTGCACCAGATCGTCCACCCGTTCGCGCTGGATCTGCGTGATGAGCGGCCCCACCATCGTGGACGGGTCTGACGGATCACCGATCTTCAGTGAACCGGCGGCAGCAGCGATCGCCTCGACCACGGCGGCGCGCTGCTGCTCGGGCACGAGCACCCGCGTCTGCAGGGCGCAGCCCTGGCCGGCGTGAGAGGCGAAGACGGTCAGCGCCGGACCGAGAACGCTGGCGATCCCGCCGCCTCCCGCAGCATCAAAGACGTCGGGCAGGTGCAGAGCGACGCTTTTACCGCCGAGCTCGAGGATCACGCGTTTGAGGGTCGAAGCCGCCTGCGTAGCCACTGCGCGACCGACATTGGTCGAGCCGGTGAAGGAGACGACGTCCACCGCGGGATGGGTGGTCAGCAAGACGGCCCCCTCGCTGCCCTCCTCGACCACCACGTTGAGCACCCCCGGTGGCAGGTCCGCCTCTTGGGCTACCTCGCCGAAAACCGTTGCCTCTAAAGGGGTTAGCGGGCTCGGGCGCAGCACGACGGTGCACCCCGCGAGCAACGCCGGCACGACCTTCCACACGTTGGTGATCAACGGAAAGTTGTACGGCGTAATGGCGGCCACGACGCCGGCCGGCTCAAACCGCCGGATCGACATGCGCACGGAGGAGCCGACGAAGTGCTCCGCAAGCGGCACCTCGTTGTACTCCCACTCCGGCAGGCTCGCGTAGAGGTCGATCAGCTCGCGAATGCTGGAAAGCGCCATCCCGACTTGGGCAACCTCAGTGACGCCGCGAGGGCAACCGGTCTCCTGGATGACGGTCTCGACCAGCAGCTGCCGGCGGGCTTCGAGGGCTTGGCCGAGCCGCCGGATCGCTGCGGCCCGCTCCTCGCGGCTCAAAGTCGGCCAGGGACCTTCGTCGAACGCGCGGCGGGCCGCCAGGATTGCCGCCTCGACCTGCTTCGGTGCGGCGCCTTCAACGGCGGCGACGACCTCGCCTGTGGCCGGGGACGTCACGGTGACCGTGCCCCCCAGGCCACTGACCCACTCGCCGTCGATGAATGGCTGCCGGGCAGACACCAGGTCCGTCATCGTTTCGCCTCTCCCATCAAAGGGCCATACATCAAAGAGCCACGCTCTCAAAGCGGACCGGAACCGTGTCAGGCCCGCGCTCGTACAGGCCGATCACCCGAGGCGCGGGAGCATCGGGATCAAGCCGGAGATCGGCGAGCCGCTCCAGCAGCGCGCCGATGCCGTGGGTCATTTCCATCCGTGCCACGTGAGCTCCGAGGCAGGTGTGCGGGCCGTAGCCGAAACCGATGTGCGGCCTCACCGCGCGGAACGGATCGAACTCGTCGGGCCGGTCCCACCGCAGCGGATCGCGATTTGCTGCCGCCAGGCAGGCGTGCACGACAGCACCCGCCGGCAGGGCGACACCGCCGAGCTCACAGTCGCGCTCGACAAAGCGCGAGAACACCGGGTCGGTCGGCATCCACCGCAGGGACTCCTCGACCACCTTGCGAAGGAAAGCAGGATCTTCGCGGGCCGCCGCCAACGCCTGGGGATGGCTCAGCAGGGCGACAATCGTCAATCCCAGCTGCTTCCACGTAGTGCCGGATCCGGCGGCCAGTAGCAAGAAGGCGAAGCCGAGCACGTCCCCGTCACTGAGGCGGTGAACGGTGCCGTCTTCGTCGGTCAGCTCCGCCTGGACGAGCACGCTGATGAGGTCGTCGCCGGGCTCGCTCCGGCGGGCGGCAATGATGGGAATCAGCAAGCGCGCCAGCGTTTCACCGTCGCGCCCGTCGGAGGTCACCGCCGCGCGTACGTCGAGCGCCTCGTCGATGGTGATGCCGAAGCTGCCGGTGATGGTGAGCAGCGGGATCGGCGCGCAGAACTCGGCATTCAGGTCAGCCCGTACGTCGCCGTCGAAGGCGTCGATGAGGGCGTGGACCGTGCCTTTGATCCAGTTGTCGAGCCACCAGACCGCCCGACCGGGCACGAACGACGGCTGGACAAGGCGACGGTAGCTGCGATGGCGCTTGCCATCCATGAACAGGATCGCGGCGTCCATCAGCGGCGGCTCGCCGGGCAGCGGGGGCTGGTTGGTGACGAAGTGCTCGTCGTCCTGCAAGACCCGTGAGCAGGTCTCGAAGTCGTAGGCCGAAAAGTGCGGGCGATCCGGATAGGGGAGCCCTTGAAAGAAGACGTCTCCGGTCCAGCCCAGGGCCTCGTGCGGTGCGCCAGGATGGACGGGGCCGGTCTCGCGCAGCCGTTGGAACGTCGGGTAAGGGTCGACGTCGAAGGAACCGCCACGTGAGGCGTAGATGTCGCTTCGCAGGTCGAACAGCGAGCGGAGGCGCTCCCGGTCGAGCACAAGTTCCGTCATCGGCCATCCTGCGCGGTCTCGACGCGCCACCCCGAACTCACGGACGAGAAGCTAACAGCGTGCTGAAAATATGTCACGCGCGCTAGTATTTCGTCATGCCACTGACGCCCTCCCCGGCCGTCATGCGGGCTTCTGACGTATTGGTCCACCTCGCCAGCGACCCGACCCGGCCGTTCACGGTCACCGAACTTGCCCGCCAGCTAGGCATTCCCCGCGCTACCTGCAACTCCCTGCTGCTGGGCCTGGCCGAACGCGGCTTCGTCCGGCGCGATGCCGAGCTGCGTTACGAGCTCGGGCCGGCGCTCATCGTTCTCGGAGATGCCGCCCGGACCGCGAACCCGGCGCTGCGGGCAGCCGGCATCCACGCTGAAGCGCTCGCTCGGGCCCAGGCCTGCGTCGTCGCTGTCACAATCCGCGATGGCACCCAGACGCGCGTCACCAGCGTCTTTGATTTCGGCCCACCGTTTGGCATCCGCCCGCGGACCGGCGACGCGATCGGACTCGTGCCCCCCTTCGGCGCGACCTTCGTCGCATGGGACGACGAGCCGCAGGTTCAGGCGTGGCTGGATCGCGCGAAACCTCCGCTCACCGCGGCTGAATCACAGCGCTATCGCCAGGCGCTCGAGGCCGTTCGCCGCCGCGGCTTCAGCGTGTCAGTCAATAACGGCCGACAGCCCGAGCTTGCCGCAGCGCTGGAACACATCATCGGCGATCTGGAGGCTGACCCCGAGCGCCGGATCCGTGACGACGCGATTAACACCATCACCCACAGCGAATATCTGGCGGCCGAGGTCTACCCGCAGAACGCGACCCGCCTTACCCAGATCTCGGCGCCGGTCTTTCGTCCGGGCGGCGAGATCGCGGCGTCCATCATGCTTTTGGGGCCCAGCCACGAGGTGACCG
The DNA here is from genome assembly GCA_963737695.1 of uncultured Actinomycetota bacterium. Classification (GTDB taxonomy): domain Bacteria; phylum Actinomycetota; class Actinomycetes; order Frankiales; family Frankiaceae; genus DATAZK01. The sequence goes on along the minus strand of CAVTTQ010000003.1, from coordinate 500,569 downwards.
CCGCCGACATCAGCGCCATGGGCGAACGCGTTCTCGCCGCTGCGGCAAGAGCGAGCTATGAGACCGGCGTCAGAAGTCCGCCAGCGCCGCGTTGAGCGTGGAACTTGGCCGCATGGCCGCATCAGCCTTTGCATCGTCGACGAAGTAGTAACCACCGAGATCGACCGGCTCGCCCTGCACGGCCGCGAGCTCGCCGACAATGGTTTCCTCTTGCGCCGCAAGCTTTTTCGCGAGTGGAGCGAAGAGTTCGGCCAGCGCCGGCTCGTCGTTCTGGTCGGCGAGAGCCTCGGCCCAGTAGAGCGCAAGGTAGAAGTGACTTCCCCGGTTGTCGAGCTCCCTGACCTTGCGCGAAGGCGACTTGCGGTTTTCCAGGACGCGCCCGGTCGCCGTGTCGAGCGTGCGGCCAAGGATGCCCGCGCGCTTGTTACCGAATTTGTCCGCCAGGAACTCCAGCGACACCGAGAGCGCAAGGAACTCGCCGAGGGAATCCCACCGCAGGTGGTCCTCCTTGACGAACTGCTGTACGTGCTTGGGTGCCGATCCACCAGCACCGGTCTCGAAGAGCCCGCCCCCCTTTAAAAGCGGAACGATCGAAAGCATCTTCGCCGAGGTGCCGAGCTCGAGGATCGGGAAGAGGTCGGTCAGGTAATCACGCAGCACGTTGCCGGTGACGGCGATGGTGTCTTCGCCGTTCTTGGCACGTCCCAGCGTGAACCGGGTGGCTTGCGCGACGGGCAGGAATTCCAGCGTCAGCCCGGTGGTGTCGTGGTCGGGCAGCCGCGCATGCACCTTCTTGAGGATCTCGGCGTCGTGCGCGCGTGACTCGTCGAGCCAGAAGACCGCCGGCGATCCGGTCGCCCGGGCGCGTTCGACGGCAAGACCGACCCAGTCGGTGACGGCCTCGTCCTTGGTCTGGCAGGCCCGCCAGATGTCGCCGGTTTCAACCTCGTGCTCGAGCAGCGCCGTACCGGAGGAGTCCACAACGCGGACCGTGCCGGGAGCGGCGATCTCGAAGGTCTTGTCGTGCGAGCCGTACTCTTCCGCCTTCAGCGCCATCAGGCCGACATTGGGGGTGGTGCCCATGGTCGAGGGGTCAAATGCCCCGTGTTCGCGGCAGAAATTCACCGTCTCCGCATAGAGCGGGGCGTAGCTGGAATCCGGGATGACGTATTTGGTGTCCTGCAGATCGCCCGCCCGGTTCCACATCTGGCCAGAGGTACGGATCGCCGCGGGCATCGAAGCGTCAACGATGATGTCGCTCGGAACGTGCAGATTGGTGATCCCGCGGTCGGAATCGACCATGGCCAGGCTGGGTCCGGACTCGTAGTCCGCCGCGATAGCCGCTTCGATGGCTTCCCGCCGTGCCTGCGGAAGTCCTCCGATGGCCGTCAGCACAGCCGCAAGCCCGTCGTCAGGGTCGGCGCCCACCGAGGCGAGATCGTCGGCGTAATCACGGAAGACGTCCGGGAAGTACTCGCGGACGACGTGGCCGAACATGATCGGATCGGACACCTTCATCATGGTGGCCTTCAGATGCACGGAGAACAGCACTCCCTGCGCCTTCGCCTCCGCAAGCTGCTCGTCGATGAACGCCACCAGCGCGGAACGGCTCATCACCGCGGCGTCAACGATCTCGCCGGCCAGCACCTTCACCGACGGCTTGAGAACCGTGACGGTGCCGTCTGCGGCGACGTGTTCGATACGAAGGTCGTCGTCGTGGGCGAGGGTCACCGAACGCTCGGAGTGGCGGAAATCGCCGTCGGACATCGTGGAGACGTGCGACTTCGAATCCTGTGACCACGCGCCCATGGAGTGCGGGTGGGCCTTGGCATAGTTCTTCACCGAAGCGGGGGCCCGCCGGTCAGAATTGCCTTCGCGCAGCACCGGGTTCACGGCGCTTCCCTTCACCGCGTCATAAGCGGTGCGGTCGGCCTTTTCCTCAGGGGAGGACGGCGCCTCGGGGTAGTCAGGCACGGCGTAACCGGCCTGCTGCAGCTCGGCGATGGCGGCCTTCAGCTGGGGCAGCGAAGCGCTGACGTTAGGCAGCTTGATGATGTTGGCCTCGGGTGTCTGGGCGAGCGCACCGAGCTCGGCCAGGGAGTCGGGAACGGCTGCGGCGCCGAGCCGATCCGGAAACTGCGCGAGGATGCGCGCGGCGAGAGAAATGTCCCTGGTCTCGACGGGGACACCGGCCTTACCGGCAAACGCTTCGACGATGGGGAGCAGCGAACGGGTCGCCAGCGCCGGCGCTTCGTCGGTGTAGGTATAGATGATCTTCATATGGCCTTCCCGCAATGGTGAAAATCAGCGAACGGGCCGGCACGAACCGAGACCGTCGTACTAAGGAAGTTATCCGCTGTATCCCTCGAACATACGTGCGAAACTGTTCGAATGGAACGGGGTCACATCGCTGGTCGGACCATTCATGATCTCGTCGGTGTGCTCGGCAACGGAATCGATCGTCAGGTCGCGGTCGATGAAACCATCCGTGGTCACGAGACTGACCCGGGCCACGTGTCCCGCCCCCACCGTGAAGCACTCCCCATTCGCCGGACACGACTCATGGGCGAGCCATCCCACTACGGGTGCAACCTTGCGCGGCGCCAGCCACTCCCCCAGCGCTTCGCTCCAGGGAAAGGGACCCATTCCCGTACCAGGCCGGGTCTTCGCCCACGGCGCGATCACGTTGGCCTGGATGCTCGCTTCGACGCCCTCAGCGGCCATCGAGCGGGTCAGTCCGATGACGCCCATTTTCACCATGCCGTAGACGGCGCCGCCGGCCAGCCCCCAAGCGGAGCCGGAGGAGACGTTCACGAACCGCCCTCCGCCCTGTGCTGCCATAGCGCGCCACGCCGGCCTGCTGACGTTGAGATGGCCCCGCAGCTGGGTGGCGAGCAGGGTCTCCACGTGGGACTCGGGGAAGTCGGCAAAGGGCCCCATCCGCACCTGCCCGGCGTTGTTCACCACCACGTCGACGCGCCCCCAGGCGTCCAGGGCGGCCCTCACGATCGCCTCGCCACCCTCGGGGGTGGCCACCGAATCGCGGTTCGCCACCGCCGCCCCGCCGGCCGCAGCGATCTCCGCGACCACGTCGGCCGCCGGATCGCTCACCGCGCCGCCTCCGACGTCCTGCGTATCGCTGATTGCCACCCCAAGGTCATTGACGACGACCTTGGCCCCGAGCGCCGCGAACAGCAGCGCGTACTCCCGACCGAGGTTGCGTCCGGCCCCAGTAACGATGACGACTTTGTCTTCGAAGCGCAGCATGGCGGGCGACTGTATCGGTATCTGCGAGATATCCGCGGGACCGGTATGTCGTGCAACCCAGTCCAGCAACCCAGCCAATTGTCAGCTGACGGGCCCTTAAAGGTCGGGCCCATCCGACGATTTGGACCCATGGGCAGTCTGGAAACTCCTTGATGCGCAGACGTAGCCGCACATTGTTGTCAATGCTGATCGTCTCAGCGTTGCTGCTATTGGCGGCCTGTGCCGGAAAGCCGTCGACCAAGGCCGCTTACAGTGGGGACTTTCCTGACCCCTCGGTCGTCCGCGTCGGAAATATCTACTTCGCCTTCGCCACCCAGGGCTTGGGTGGTCAACCGATGATTCAGCGCATCTGGTCTTCCGACCGGGTTCATTGGGCGCCTACCCCTCAGCCTGAGGCGCTCGCAGCCTTGCCGGCCTGGGCAGACAATTCCGGCACCTGGTCGCCTTCCGTGCAGTACATCAATGGCGTCTACGTCATGTACTACTCGGCCCACGAAATAGGCGGCCGACACTGCCTGTCCGTCGCTACCGCACTCTCACCAGCCGACCAATTCGTCGACCACAGCACCAAGCCCCTGCTGTGCCAGGCCGGTGGAGAAACCATCGATCCTGCCCCGTTCGTCGGGCTGTACGGAGAGCGCTACCTGCTCTGGAAAGGCCCGAATTCAAAGGGCGTCGCGACGCTCTTCTCGCAGCGGATCAGCGCCGACGGTCTGACGCTCATGGGCAAGCCCGCGCAGCTGATGGTCGCGCACCCCAAGGGTTGGACGGCCTACAACATCGAGGGTCCGGACATGGTCTATTCCGGCGGCAAATTCTTCCTCTTCTACAGCGGCGGAAACTACTGGACTTCCGGCTACGGAATGGGTTACGCCGTCTGCACCACCCCCCTCGGACCGTGCGTCGACAAGAGCGCCGCGAGGCCTTGGCTCGCCACCCACGGAAATGCCAAGGGACCGGGTGGGGGCAGCTTCTTCACCGACGCGGCGGGAGCGCTCTACCTCGCCTACCACGCTTGGGGAACCAAGCTCGGATACGACAACGGCGGCATTCGCTCCATGTGGATCGACCCCGTCATTTTCCTCAGCGGGGTGCCCATGTACGGCTGCTTCTCCGGCTGCCAGTAACGCCATCTCAGTCACGCCATCTCAGGTTCGCCTGTGCGGGGTTTTGGTGATGGTGAATTGTTGGTTGCCGTGGGCGGTGATGGTGTAGTCGCCTTTGTGGTGGCGGGTGTGATGGCCACGGCATAGCAAGATCAGATTTTCCAGGTCGGTGGGGCCGCCGTTGAGCCAGTGGACGACGTGGTGGGCGTCGCAGTCTGAGGGTGGCCGGTAGCAGTCGGGGTGGCGGCAGCCTTTGTCCCGCAGGTTGAGCGCGACGCGTTGGGCGGGGCGAGATGCTGCGGGTGGTGCGTCCGACGTCGAGTGGCATCCCGGCAGAGCTGAGCAGGACGGGGATGATTTTGCTGTCGCAGGCGATGCGGCGCAGGTCAGCGGCGGGCAGCGTGCCGCCGCCGGGTAGGTGCCCGACACCGATCCCGGCCCGCAGGTCCGTTTCGGAGATGGTGACGATCAAATGGGGTTTGTTGGCACTCGGAGGGTTGCCGGTGCCGAAGTCGAGCGCTTGGCGGCACATTTCGGCCAGGCCGAGGGCTTGCCGGTGCGAGAGGGTCGGTCCGGGTTGCACCAGCCCGTTGCTGTCCCGAAACGGCGCCGCTTCCGGGGTGAACTTGGCCAGCGCCGCCCGCAGCAAAGCGGTCGTTTCGGCGTCCAGCGTGCCGGTGAGATAACCACCGTCGGGGACGTCGGACAGCTGCACCGACTGCTCAGCAGTCTTGTCATCCCGGCCCTTTTCCGCCGCTTCCGGGGCGATGCGCTCCAAGACAGCGGCGGCGACGTCACGCAGCATCACCGGCGTCGTATCCGGAGCTGCGGCGGCCAACGCCCGGTCCAACGCCGCCAACTGACCGGCATCCAACCCGGCCGCGGCTCGGGCGATGACCTGCACATGCTCAAAGTTCAGGCTGCCGGCGGCCCAGGCGGCCCGGGTCGCGGGCAGCGAATCGACCAGCAGCCGGCCCGTCTTCACCCGCGCCGTCGCCCACCCAGTACTGCAATGGGATTCGGTACGGAGCCAGGCGCCCATCGACATCGCCCCGTCGCGGGCGAACTCGCCGCTGCGGTCCACCCGGTTGGTCAACAACACGATCAGCAGCGACAGCTGATTGTCCGCGCACAGCGCCTCCCGCAACGCCTCCGACGCCGCCGCACCCGACGTCTCCGAACTGATCGACGCAGCGACATCAGCCAGCAAGGCATGCACCCTCGCCACCTCACCCGCCACACCACCAGTATCGAACATGTGTACGAGTCTATCAGTCCAAACCGGACAAAAGCCCAGATAGAACCCTGTGGATAAGTCTTCTCGCTACAGCAGGCCTACACAGGCCTAGAGGGGCAAGGGGTTCCCCAGGACGCCTTCCCCATGGGCCCGCTCAGCCAGGATCCGGCAGAATTCGACAGCGTCGATCGTGACCTGCTCGCCGTCAGTCCCCGAGGCAAATGAGCCGCCGGCCGGACCTGTCAGCGTGAGGTTGAAAGGCTGACCATGCGTGCCCGCCCACTCCGCGACGATGTCGGCGACAAGGCGACCGTCGTGGACCTCATCGGCGTCGAACGTGGTGCCGGCTGCGCGGCACAGGTCGACGCGATGCATCCATACATCCCGGGTGAAGCCGGCGTCGAACAGGTAGGACAGCGGCTGCCGACCGACGGGTGCAGGCAGGTTCAGCAGCGGCAGCCGGGCGATCAGTCGAGGCATCTTGGTGCGCGCCCGCAAGGCCTTTTCCGAAAGGACATCCCACTGCGCCATCAGCTCCTGTGCTGACAGCCCCTGGCGTTCGCGGACCTGGAGCTCGTTCATTCCGTCCCACCAGTACTGCGCGCCGATTTCAGCCACGATCGGCTTGCCGGCCCGAACCTGTCGGAAGAACTCACGCGGCGACGCCTGCCCAGCGGCCGCGCCAACGACGTGGGCACATAGCGCCTGCACGTCCCAGCGGGTGCAGTCGGTCGGGTTTGACCAATCGGCCGCGCCCAAACCGGCCATGGCTGCAGCGAACTTGAGGTTCTCGACGGCAGCGATCTGCATCGCTTCCGCATGGTCGATACGCGCGATCGTGGTCACGTCGACGGTCGTGGTCGCAGGCATGGGACTCCCCTAACTGGTAAGCGGTGGAGCAGGTGAATGCCGGCGCCGGTCGACGTCGGCAAGGAACATCTCGACGACCCGGCCGGCTTGGCGGACCCACCGCTCGCCTCCTGGATCGTTGGCTATCTGCTGATGCGCGAGGCCTGTCACGAGTGCCGTGAAGATGTCGACGTCGGCCTGATCCGCTACGCCCGCCGCAGTCAATCGCCCGACTGCAAGCTCGTAGAACTCGAGCGCCAGGGCATAGGACTGAGGCGATGGCTCGAACCCCGGGATGGTGCGCTGGAGCAGGAGTTGGTGACGCACGATGTCATCGCTGGAGAACTGGACCAAAGCGGCAGCGAAGACGGCCAGATCGGCGCGTGGGTCATCGCTGGTCGGGACGAGCGCCGAGTATTCGAGGAACTGCCGGTAGCCGTCGGCGAACATCGCGTCGTACAGGTCGTTCTTGGACCCGAAATACACGTATAGGGACGGCTGGCGCAGGCCTACGCGCTCGGCGAGATCGCGAAGTGAAATGGCGGCGAGCCCATCGCGCTGGGCCAGCAGCCAGGCCTCGGACAGGATGTTCCCCAGCTTCGCCTGCCGCCGGGCCTCGCGCCGGTCGGGAGCCGCGGTGATCGCCATCGGGCACCTCCCTGTCCAGCAGTTCACCTATGAGCGATAGGAAAACTATCACTCATAGGTAAGGCCCCTGTCAACCCTGATCGGCCCGTCGTCAGCGGCGCCGCGGTGCGTATGCAGCTATTCGCCAAAAGGGGTCCCCGGAGGAAGGGACCGTGACGCCCTTGCTCAGCATCGAAGACGCGGTCGGGCCGATCACCGAGTACCTGTCCTGAGCTGTTCCTGCCTGAGCTACACCCTGACGTCGATCTGACCAGCGACCGGCTGCGGGCACTTGAACCAGCGACTCGGTGTGTCCTCGATGAACGCCACCATCTCGTCGATGCCCATGAACGCGGGCTCGATCCTGCTCACGACGATCACCTCGCCGGACTGGGTGCGCACCACGTCGCCGACCTGAACGTCGCTGATCGGTGTCGACTTCCAGCTGTCACTCATCACGAATCATCCTCCGGGGCAGCAAGATTGGGGTCACCGTACCGGAGGAGAGTTCATGATCTACGACCTGGCCCACGGCGACGTCGCGCTGCTCGTCGTCGATGTCCAGCAGGAGTACTTCAAGCCAGGCGGCCCGGCGGCGTTCGACAGCGCCGGATCGATCCTGCCGAACGTCAACCGGCTGATCGACGCGTTCCGCAAGGCTGGGAAGAAGCCGCTTTTCATCAAACACGCCCATCGGGCCGACGGCTCAGACGTAGGGCGGATGGGCGACTTTCTGCCGCCAGATGAAGAAGACACCTTCGTTGCCGGATCACCAGAAGTGCAATTCCATCCGGAGCTTCATTTCCAGGCCGACGACATCGTCATCGACAAGCGCCGCTACAGCGCATTTGTCGGTACGGATCTGGAATCGATCCTGCACACCCTGGGCGTCCGCGCCGTCGTAATCACCGGGCTCATGACGAGCTTCTGCTGCGAGTCCACGGCGCGCGACGCCCATGCCCGCGACTACGAGGTGCTCTTCGTCTCCGACGCCAACGAAGGTCCCGATCTGGAAGATCCCCAGGGCAATCCGGTGTCTCACCAGCAGGTTCTGGTGTCGACTCTGACCGCCTTGGCGGCCGGTTTCGCCGAAATTGCCTCGACCGAGCAGATTCTCGAGCGCATCCGCTAGCGAGCCAGCCGGTTGGATCGCCGCTACTGGGTCAGGATGCTTGTGTGGACTCAACGGAGGCTCCGGCGGCTCCCCCGCCGAGCACACCCCCGCTGTCCGACACCCGTCACAACGCGGTAGAAGCCGTCACCTGGCCGGTGCGGGTGGCCGCTGCATGGGGTTGGCGACTCGTGGTCGTCGGCGGCGCCGTCTACCTGATCGCCAGGCTCCTGAGCAAGGTCGGCCTGGTCGTCTTCGCGTTCATCATCGCCCTCTTCCTCACCGCAATGCTCCACCCCCTCGAGGTGCGGCTACGCAGGCTTCCCGGACGCAAGTCGCTGTCGGCCCTCGTCGCCCTGCTGATCGGGGTCATTGGCGTCGCCGGCCTGGGCTGGTTCGTCGTCTGGCAAATCAGCGCACATGGCACCGCCCTGTCCAATCAGGTGACGCACGTCGTCAACAACACCAGGCACTGGCTCGAGACCGGGCCCCTGCACGTGAAGTCCTCGGACTTGGACAAGGTGTCCTCGAGCCTGACGAAGACCATCCAGCAGCACGGCAGCCAGTTGGTCAGCGGAGCCATCACCACGGTGAAGGCGGTCTCGGAATTCCTGGCCGGCTTCCTGCTGGTGCTCTTGACAACCTTCTACCTGCTCAGAGATGGGCCCATCGTCTGGTCTTGGGTGGTCAACCTCTTTCCGCGAGCAGCACGTCCCCGGCTGGACTTTGCGGGCCGGGCAGGCTGGCACACCTTCGGCGGCTACATGCGCGGCCAGTTTCTGATCGCACTTTTCCACGGTGTGACGTCGACAATCCTGCTGTTCATCCTGGGGGTCCCGCTCGCCGCGGCGTTGGGCGTGGTGATCTTCATCGGGTCGTTCATCCCGGTCATCGGTCTCATCGTTTCCGGCGGACTGGCGGTGGCCGTCGCCTTGCTTGAGAACGGCGCGACAGCTGCCATCACCACGGCCATCGCGATCGTGGTGCTAGTGCAGGTTGAAGGCCATGTCCTGCAGCCGTTCATCATGAGCCGCAGCGTGAAGGTTCATCCGCTGGCGATCGTGCTCGCCGTCATTGCGGGCACCACCCTGCGCGGCATTCCTGGTGCCCTCATTGCGGTGCCGCTGGTGGCCTTCGTCAACACCAGCGTGAAGGCGCTGCACAGCGGTCCGGACCGCGACCCCCACGAGCTCGTTGACCACCCCGAAGGCCGATTACCGAGGGGGCTGCGGCGGAATCGAAAGCAGCCCGAATGACCGAGCTCACCCACTCGGATTCGATCGTCGTCTCGTGCTCCCCCGACACGCTCTACGACATGGTTTCTGACGTGACGCGCATGGGCGAGTGGAGCCCGGTCTGCAAAGCCTGTTGGTGGGACGAAGGCGAGGAACCGACGGCGGGCAGCTGGTTCACCGGACGCAACGAGACTCCGGCGCGTACGTGGGAGACGCGTTCCCAGGTGACGGTCGCCGAGCGCGGCCATGAATTCACCTTCGTTGTCGGCGGTTTGTGGATCAGCTGGGCCTACACCTTCACGGCCCGTCGACGCGGGCACCGAGCTGACCGAGACGTGGCACTTCCTGCCCGCCGGGATCGCCCGCTTCCATGAACGTTTCGGTGCCGAAGCCGAAGCCGAGATCGACGAGAGAACGCACGCCGCCCAGACCGGAATCCCGCTCACGCTGGCGGCCATCAAGCGGGCGGCCGAGCTGGCCTAAGCGCGCCGCGCTGACCGCCGTCGCACGAGCGCCTCGCCACCTGGAACCGCCACCCTGAGCGCGTGGCCTCGATCCCTTGCCCGACACTGATCGGGTGAACGCCCAGACCTCGCCGGACCCGACCCCAGACCTCGCAGCAAGGTTGCTCGAGCTGCATCACGGCCCGTCGCCGCTTCTGATCCCCAACCCGTGGGACGCGGGCTCGGCAAAGGTGCTGCGCTACTGCGGATTCGAGGCACTGGCGACGACGAGCAGCGGGCTCGCCTCGACGATGGGGCGCCTCGACGGAGCCGTCACCAAAGCCGAAACCCTGGCCCATGCTGAGCTCATCGTCGCGGCCACGGAGCTGCCGGTGAGCGCCGATCTGGTGAACGGATTCGCGCACGATCCGGCCGGCGTCGCGCAGACCGTCACCGATGCCCGGGCTACTGGCCTGGCGGGCTGCTCGATCGAGGACTTCACCGGCACCGAGGATTCGCCGATCTACGACTTCGAGCTCGCGCTCGATCGCGTGAGCGCCGCCGCGGAGGCTGCGCACGCCGGCGGCAGCCGTTTCGTGCTGACGGCCCGCACGGAGAACTACCTGCACGGGGCGCCGGATCTGGACGACACCATCGCGCGGCTGCAGGCATTCCAGGGCGCCGGGGCCGACGTGCTCTACGCCCCCGGAGTCACCGCGCCGGCGGACATTTCGGCGATCGTGAACGCGCTCGACAAGCCCGTCAACGTGCTGCTGATGCCGGGCGGCCCGGACGTCTCCACCCTGGCCGCACTCGGGGTTCGGCGAATCTCGGTAGGAGGCGCCTTCGCCTACACCGCGCTAGGGGCATTGGCCGAAGCCGCCAGGGAACTCAGGGAGCAGGGAACCGGCGGGTTCTTCGAACGCTCCGCCCAGGGTCGCGAGACCGCCCGGGCCGCGTTCAGGTCATGAACGACTTGGAGTGAGGAAGCGGCAGCGTGTCCCGGGTGCCTTGGTCAAGCGCTCATCAAGGGTGGCAAGGCCGGCCCCCAAGGCTTCGCTGAGCGCCACGTACCAGGCGTCGTAAGGCGTGACGTTGTCGCGCAACTCCCATATCCGAGCAGCGAAAGGCTCATAGGGAAACAGCTCGACACGCAGTAGCAGGAGATCGGCGTACGCGAGGGAGGCAACGTCTGAAGAGATATCGCCCGCGAGCGCTGCCCGGCGAAGGACACCCGCAACCTCGACCTGGAGGAGATGCGGCGCGGCCAGTGGTTCACCAAGGAGCACCGACTCCGACCAAGAGCCCTCCGGTCCGGCGTCAACGAGCGCCGCGACCACGACGGAGGCATCTACGACGATCGTCATAGCGTTTAGTCAGGGTTGGGTCAGCGAGGTTCAGCGTCGGTCGGCGTCGCGATGAGCCAGGATCTGCTCGACGTCGAGAGTTCCGCCGGTCGCGTCCTTACGCGCCCTGATCCGGGCGACCAGCACCTCGGCGTCCGGAGCCTTCGCCAGCTCAACGAGTCGGGCGCGCAGATACTCCTGCAAGGAACGGCCGGTCGAAGCGGCCCGCGCCGCCAGCTCCTCGCTGGTGTCGTCCGGTACATCGCGAATCGTGATCGACTTGGCCACAGCTGCATTCTGCTGCTATCAGCATCATTATGCAAGCGAGCCGTTCAGGCCGTGTACACCGACCGCCCGTAGGCTTTTGGCGTGCCGGAGACACCTCGCCTGGGCTGGCGAGCTGCCGCGATCATCTTCGCCGCGGCGACCGTGATCGAGGTCGCGTACATCCTCATCTTCCTGCGGCACTACCACATGGAGACGGACGCCCAGCACTACCACGACATCGCCATCAGCGTGGCTCACGGCCAGGGTTTGGCGGCGCATTACCCCTACCTCGTGCAGCATCCGACGGCGTTCCGGCCACCGCTCTACCCGATCTTGCTCGGCGCCGCGTACTGGCTTTTCGGAGACCACATCGCTTCGGCGCAGGCGCTGAACGTGGTTCTTGGAAGTGCTGTCGTGGTCCTTGTCGCTGTCATCGCCACCCGGCTCGGCGGCCGGCGGGCAGGCGTGATCGCCGCCGTACTGACGGCCATCTTCCCGCCGCTGCTGGCTAATGACGGCGTCCCGCTGAGCGAGCCAACCGGGCTGGTGGTGATGCTGCTGGCGATCTGGGCCCTGCTGGCCGGCAGACCTGGATGGGCCGGCGTAGCGACCGGGCTGCTCGTGCTCACGCGCCCGAGTGCGCAGTTACTGGTCCCGCTGCTGGCGCTGGTGTTATGGCGACAGGTCGGCTTTCGACGGGCAGTTCTGTACTGCGTGACGGCCGTCGTGGTGATCGCGCCGTGGGTCATCCGTAACGAATCGATCTTCCACCGGCCCGTGATCGTCACCTCGAACGGCTTCAACCTGGCCGCGATGTACTCCCCCATTGCCCTGCAGGCCGGGCACTTCGTCGATCCGGTCTTCGATCCGCAGTTCGCGCCGGTGGAGAACTACGCCCACTCGTATGCCAATTTCAACGAGGCGAATCTCGACAGTGCCTTCCGGCGTTACGGACTCAAGGGGATTCGCGAGCACCCCGGCGACGTCCCCAAGGTCATCTGGCTCAATGTCCGGCGGCTCGTCGATCAGACCTGGCGGCTGAACGACTCCCCGGAGGCGCAGGACGGGCGTCCGCTGCGCCTGCGCCACTGGAGCCTTCCGTTCGTGTGGCTGGTCGAAATCGCCGGTCTGATCTCGCTGGTCCAGCTGGCTCGGGTGGCCAGACGCGACTATCGGGCGCGCTATTCGAACCGCCGGGAAGCCATCCGCGACCCAGCCGGACGCCTCGGCCCGGGCATCGTCCCGCTCGTCGCCCTGTACTTCTTTCTGGTGTCAATCCTGACTGTTTCGGTCCCGCGGCTACGCGCCCCTGACGATGTGCTGTCGATGATCGCCATCGGCGTGTTCGCAGCAGCGTTATGGAGACGGAGGCTGAAAGAAGATCTGCTCCCGCAGCTGGCCGGCGCTGGAGACACCGGTCTTGTCGAAGACGACCTTGATGTGGTCGTTGACGGTGTGCGCAGAGATTCGTAGCTCGGACGCGATGGTCTTGCGCGGCAAACCCGCGATCAGCCGCCGGGTCACCTCACTCTCCCTGGGCGTCAACGCGTAAGCGGCAATGATCAACGGGGCCAGTGCAATCGGGCTCGTAGGCTCAATGACGACGGCCACCGAGGCGTCGCGGTCGTCGAGCTGGGAAGCATGAACCGTCAGCCAGGCTCCGGAGGGCGCCCGCACCCGAGCCCAAGCAGCTCCGGACATCGAGCCGGCAGCTTGGACGCGTTCCACCACTGAACGCACGACGGTCGGCACCTGGCCCGATGCGGGCCCGTCCAGTTCGGCAAGCTCAGCGAACCAACGGTCACCGGCGACGGTCGAGGAACGGAGCACCCCATCCGGTCCGAGCAGCACGACCCCCGGACCGTCGCTCACCAGGTTGCCCATGGCCCGTTCGCTGATGAGGGCCCGCCGCAGCGCCCGCGCGATGTGTGGGGCCAGCGCGGTCAGCGCAGCCGCCGCCGAAGCCTCGAACCCGTTCTTGGCCTGGGCCAGGTGCAGGCACAGCAATCCCCAGCAGGTGCCTTCTGTCATCAACGCCACCCGGAGCTCGTCGCCCATGCCGAACGGCGCCATGGCCTCCCGATAGCGGCGCGCGGCGGCCCGGTCTCCGTGGGTCGCCTCGTCCAACCAGCCGATCGGGCTGGGCATCCGCACCAGCTGCCGCAGCTGATTGACATCGTCCTCGCCGAGTTCGCAGCGGACGAAGGCCGGACTCGCCTCCAGCGGCAAGCCACTGCGGAAAGCCCTCGTGTAGAGCAGTGTGGCCGGGTCGACCGTGGCAAGAAACGCCCCGTCGAAAGGAATCAGCGCACCGAGTCGTTCAAACAGCCCGGCGCTGAACACGGAGACGTCCAGCGCCGAAGCACACCAGCGAACCAGGCTTTCGCTCGCCGCTCGCGGGGCCACCACCCCGGCAGCGTGACAGCTAAAGGTTGCGCCGGGAACCCCCTGGAACTGGGGATGGCGATCGTGGAGCCCGGGAGCCACCTTTACGCCATGACCCAACCCCTCGCTCCGACGAGTTCGACCGCCACCAAGATCGGCGGCTTCCCGCCCGATGACGCGTCAAAAGCGGCCGCCATGGGGGTGCCGGGAACCCGCGTGACCCCGGGCGTGGTCAGCGCGCTCGACGGTCCCGTGCTCGCCGGTCCGGAAGAGGCGGGGGCCCTGACCCTGCTCCACACGACCTTTGCTGACAATGCCGGCGCCCAGCAGGCATACCGCAACTTCGCGGCGGCCAAAGAGGAGTTCCGCACCCGCCCCGGCTTCCTGCGCTGGCTGACGTTCAACGACGGACCCCATGGATACGCACTGGGCCTGTGGCGTACCACCGATGACGTGGCGGCGTTCGTCAGCGGCGCTGCCCACCAGGCCATGGTCCGCGAGCAGCGTGAACGCCACTTCGAATACAGCCAGTTCGCCGGCGTCTGGGCTGCCCACGGCGTCGGCCGCCGAATGCTCTACTGCGAGCGCTGCGGAACCCCGAATGCGGCGCCTGCCGTGGCCTGCACGAGCTGCTCCAACGCGCTGGATGACCCTTACGCCCGTTAGAGCGCGTCGACGCCCGTTTCCTTGGTGCTCATGCGCATGACCGTCGACACCGGAACGACCCAGATCTTTCCGGCGTCAGCGCGCGAATTGCCACTGGACGCAACCTTGCAGATCACGTCCATCATGTCCGCGACCTCCTCGTCACGTACGACGAGCTCCAGCTTGGCCTTCTTGCGAAAGCCGGTCCGGTATTGCGAGCCGCGGTAGATCTCCAACCGCCCACGGCGCTTACCGAAGCCCGACACCTCAATCACCGTCAGACCACGGAAACCGAACGCCTGCAGCGCATCACAGATCTCGTCGACCTTTGAGGGTTCAACGATTGCGCTGATCAGCTGCACATCTCACCTCAGGCGCCTCGCCGGCCACGGGAACGCGCATACATCTCGTCGTCATCGCGGACGTGTCTGCGCCATAACCACATCGAAATGGAGAACCAGCCGATGGTGATGATTGCCCAGGCCACGGCGTAGAACATGTGGCCGCCGAGGATGAACGTGATGCACAAACCGAGCGCGACGAACGACAGGAGCGTGAACCCGCGCCACACCCACGGCGATTGCACCGAACGGCTTCCGTCAGGAAGTCGCCAGATGGTGGAACTCTGCTGCGCCATGTTCTTTCCCGTGGATCGTTGGGTGGAGGACCGGGCCGGCTTCTTGGCGGACTTAGCCGACCCGGCCTCCTTGACCTGCGACTGGCGCGTCTTAGGCACCGCTTAGCGCCGCGGCGCCGGAATTGACCCGGACGCCGTCTTCGGGGTAGGCCTCTTCGCCGTGTGCAGCGAGGTCGCCGATTTCCAGTTCTTCATCCGACATCCTCAGGGACGTGAACAGACTGATGACCTTCAAGATTATGAACGTCATGAGCGCGTCCCAGATGATAATCGTGCAGGCGGCGAAGAACTGGGTGAAGAACAGATGCCGGTTGCCATACAGCCAGCCGGTCGCGGCGAACGGCGTGCCAGCCACGGTCTTGGGATACACGACCACGCTTGGATCAGCGAAGATCCCGACGAGCAGGCCGCCCAGGAAGCCGGCCAAGCCGTGGGTGAAGACCACACCCATCGCGTCATCAACATGGCGCAGGGTTATTGGCTGCAGATAGGTCCACGCGAACCACACGATCGTCGAGGCAATCGCGGCGGAGATCATCGCGCCGAGGCCGTTCACATAACCGGCTCCCGGCGTGATGGTGACCAGACCGACGATCATGCCGTTGACCGCGCCCAGGAACGTGGCCTTCTTCTCCTTGCTGAGGAAGAGGTCCCAGAAGACCCACACCAGCAGCGCAGAGACGGTGGCGAGGTTCGTGTTGACGACCGCGGTCGAGGCGTTGGCGCTCGCGAAATACGGGTCTCCACCGTTGAAGCCGTTCCAGCCGAGCCAGACGATGCCGGCGCCGATCGACACCAGCGGCAGGCTGTGCGGCAGGAAACGCGCTCGATCTCGCGCCAGCCGTGGACCGATCAACCAGGCCGCTACGAAACCGCTGGTACCGGCGGCAAGGTGGATGACGTAGCCACCGGAGTAGTCGACCGCACCCTTGTGCGCCCAGTAGCCGCCGCCCCAGATCAGCATGGCGTTGACCGTGTAGACGAAAGTGGTCCATAGCGGGACGAAAATCATCCACACCTTGACCTTGATACGGCCCAGCACGGCCCCCAAGAAAAGCAAGGGAGTGATGGCGGCGAAGACGAACTGGAAGTAGAAGAGCGCTGTCGTCGCCTGTGACAGGGGTAAGGCCGTGCCTATTGGTAACTGGGCCTGTGTGCCTTCCGACGTCCCCCGTAACGAGGTCTCTGGATGGCCGACGAAGTTATAGAAGAAGTTCTTGAAGAAGTTGCCGCCGTACGTGTAGTTGTACTTATCCGCCGACCCGCCTCCCAGGGGTGAGCCGAAGGCCATCTTGTAGCCCCACAGCACCCAGACGACCAGCACCAGCGCAAAGCCGCTGAAGGCCATGAACATGGTGTTCACGACCCACTTCTTGGGCACCAGGCCGGCGTACAGGGCGGCCAGGCCGGGGATGCTCATCAAACCCACGAAGGTGGCAGCGGTCAGCTGCCAACTCTGACTGCCGGTGTCGAGCCAAGAAGGCTGACAGGCTGAGGGAACGGCATTCGCCGTACACGTGTTAGCCAGCGCGAGTAAGGACAACACGCCCTCCTTTGAGCAGCGGTTAGGCCGACGTGGCCATTGACTCTTTGAAGACCACATCTCGGCGTATGAGAACGCCAGAAAATTAGAATCCGCCTGTTTCCCACCCATAACTCATTGATTGCGAGTGTGTTAACTCCTGTTCGTGAGAATGCCATTTGTGTGAGAAACATTGGACGCATCTAGGAGCTGGATTTTGTTCATCCGGCATTCCTATTCGGTGATCAAGAAAGCCTTCGGCGCTGCCCGGGGAGTCGTCCTACGATTACCGGGCACGCGACGCGGACCGTGAAGGAGGCAGCCGTGAAAGGGACGTTGCTGCTGGCTGTACAGGTCAGCAACCAGGATGCCCACCCGCTGATGCCGGGTCGGAGCGGGCTGTTCGGGATCATCGTGATGTTCCTGGCGCTCGCACTCATCTGTCGCGGCTCGCTGCCGCTGGTGCGCTTTCGACGCTGGCGCGCCCAGGCCGCAGCGGCCCACGCCCGCATCATTGGCAATGTGCCCGACGCCTCCCACCACCGCCGTATTTCTTGGCTCCCCGTAGTGGAATTTCAGGTAGCAGGTGTGACGGTCATGTCATCCATCGCTTCGGCTGCGAACCGGAGGCGCTCCCCGGTCGGCCAGACTCGTCGATGTGCTCTACAACCCGCGCGATCCCCAGCAGACCGAGCTCGCCGACACCCGGCTGACCACCCCGGGCTCGCTGATCATCGGGGTCTGCATGCTCGTGACGTTCTTCGTCTTCGTGGCGATGTAATGCCCGCACCAGAGCCCGATCCCTCCGAGATCGATTACGTCCGCGGCGCAGGCGGGGTGCGGGTGGACGGCCGCAAGCTGACGCTCGTCATCCTGGGTTCGATCATCGCGGTGATGGCCGTACTGGTCGTGGTGACGGCGATCGACGCCGCCCGGCACAATTCGCGGATCAGCCGGCTGCAACGCGGCGGCGTCCCGGTCGAGGTCAAGGTGACCAGCTGCCTGGGCCTGGCATCCGGCACCGGCATCACCGAGACCGGCTTCCAGTGCCGCGGCACGTTCACAGTCGACGGGCACACCTACAACGAGGTGATCGCAAGCTCGTCGGCCCTGCTCCCGACCGGGAGCACGGTCCACGCCGTCGTCGTCCCCGGAGAGCCGACGAGCCTTTCCACCAAGGAAGCCGCCAACAGCAAGGACGCGCCTTGGAAGGCATACACCACCTCGGGTGTGCTCCTGATCATCACGATCCTGCTGGCGGTCAGCTGGCTGTGGCTACGCGCCCGCTGGCGCCGGCCGCCAGTCCCGCCCGCCGATCACATCCTCGGTAAACCGGCTCCGCGAAGCGCGTCAGCCCAGGCGTACGAGTGAGGCTCGATGGCGTCGTACGCAGCCTGACTGAACTGATCGCCGCCGCCGGCCCCGCCAAGGGAGTCCGCGACCGACTTTGCCCGGGCGGCCACGTCGCTCTCGAGCAGCAGCACATGCAGTCCGGTGCCGGCCACTACGGCTGACTTGTAGGACAACAAAGCGCTGCCGGCCTCCGCCGACAGCAAAGCCTCGGCGAGGATGTTGTGGTCGCCCTCGGCGTACTGGCCGCCGTCGCGATTACGCAGGACGACCAGGCCGCTATGACCCAGGAACGGCAGCTCGGACGGCTCGTTCGTGAGTCCCAGCCGGCTGGTGGAACGTTCCAGGGTCAGTCCATCGCCGCCGCGCACCGCCTTCAGATCTTCGGCGAACATCCGGCCGGCCGCGTCGAGCTCATCGCGCAGGGTCACCATCGCCCCGAAGGTCTCCATGATGTCGCCGCAGAGCGTGTAGATGGTGAGGAAGGAGGCTTGCTGATCGGCCCACCAGGACCCGGCCTCGCCGGTGCGCAGGGCGTTCAGTTCGGGAGTCGCCACGTAACGCCGGCCGGACATGATTCCCGGCAGTCCGACATTGGGCGGCAGGTGGTCGAGGTCATACCAGCGGTTCCACGTTTCAATGGCTGACTGCTGACAATCCAACGCCGCAACAATGACACCGCTCGACTTCACGCCAGCTCCCTCAGATCGTGGATATCGAGCTTCCCACGCCGGAACATCCCGATTCGCCCGGGGCTTACCCCCTACATGGCCCAAGCAGTTCAATTCGATCATCACGGTGGCATCGAGGTCCTCAACATCGCCGAGGTGCCGATCCCCACTCCACCGGCCGGCGAAGTAGTCGTCGCAGTGAAGGCAGCCGGCATCAACCCGGGCGAAGTGTCGATCCGCGAGGGTTATCTCGAGGCGCGGTGGCCGTCGACCTTTCCCTCGGGTGAGGGCAGTGACCTCGCCGGTGTGATCAGCGCGATCGGTGCTGGCGTCACCGAATTCGCGGTGGGCGATGAGGTGGTGGGGTGGTCCGAGCGGCGTTCGAGCCACGCCGATTACACCGTCGTTCCCGTGGGTCAGCTGATCCCCAAGCCCGCAGCGCTTTCGTGGCCGGCCGCCGGCTCGTTGTACGTGGTCGGGGCGACGGCCTACGCCGCCGTTCGAGCCGTAGCCGCCGGCCCTGGAGACACCGTCGTGGTGTCCGCGGCCGCCGGTGGGGTCGGCACGATCACCGTGCAGCTGCTGAAGACCAAGGGTGCGAACGTGATCGGTATCGCCGGGCCCAGCCATCACGATTGGTTGCGGTCCAAAGGCGTGACTCCGGTGACCTACGGCGAGGGCCTCATCGACCGGATCCGAGCAGCAGCTCCGGGCGGTGTCGACGCGTTCATAGACCTCTTCGGACCGGAGTACATCAAGCTCGCCGTCGACCTTGGAGTCGCCCCCGACCGGATCGAAACGATCATCTCTTGGGAGGCGGCCCAGCAGATCGGCGCGAAGGCCGAGGGCAGCGGCGACGCGACGACGACCGAGGTGCTGGCCGAGATGGCAGACCTCGTCGCCAGCGGTCAGATCGAGGTCCCGATTGCGGCCACGTATCCCCTCGAGGAGGTACGGCAGGCCTTCACCGAGCTGGAGAAGCGCCACACGCTGGGAAAGATCGTGCTGATTCCCTGATCTAATCGGCGTCAATGAAACCGCCACTCGTACCGCGCAAGCTCGAGGAGCTTCCCTACGCGCAGTACCTCGAACCCCACACTGATCCGCTTGTCCCGGACACCCGATATGAGGGGCTGCACCTCAAAGACGCCGAGATCGACGATCCGCAGGTGGTCGGTGCCCGGTTCCTGGAATCGGCCTTCTCCTCGATCACGTTCAACGCCGGCCACTGGCGCAGCTCACGTTTCCACGACGTCTGGATCGACGCGGTGCGGTGGATCGGCGGCGACCTCTCCTCGGTGAACTGGCTCGATGTCGAGGTCAACGCCAGCGTCCTGGCCGGAGCCCAGGTCTTCGACTCGCAGCTGCGCCGGGTCGTCTTCCACGGCTGCAAGCTCGACTCGGTCAACCTTCGCAGCGCGAAGCTGCAGGACGTCACCTTCGTGGACTGCCAGCTGGTCCACGTCGATTTCGGTGCGGCCACGCTGATGAACGTCAGCTTTCCCGGTACGCGTATCGAGGGAGCCGTCCTCGAGCGGGCCCAGCTGAAGAAGGTCGACTTCACCGGTGCCACCGCTTTGGCGATCTCCGGTGGCTACGACTCGTTGCGCGGCGCCACCATCAATTCGGTCCAGCTGATGGACCTCGCCCACGCCTTCGCCGAGACGTTGGGTGTCACGGTCCGGGATTGAGCTACTTGAAGCGAAAGTGCACGAAGACCCGGCCGAAGTTGTCGGAGTCCTTCTCCACCCGGTGGTAGAGCGCCTTGATCTCCTTCTGGTCCAGGAAGCGGAGCACGTGCTTCTTGAGCTGGCCGGAGCCTTTGCCGGGGATGATCTCCACGAGCTTGATCTTCTTGTCGACGGCTTCCTGGATCACCGCGCGTAGGGCCCGGTCGATCTCGTCACCCTTGTTGTAGACGTCGTGCAGATCGAGCTTGAGCTTCATCGCCGGTAGGGGTCGACGTAGCCGGGGGCAGGCAGGTCGAAGGTGAGCTGAGGGTCGACTCGCGGGGGCTCAGCAACGGTCCGCAGGGGCACGACGCCGGCCCAGATAGGCAGCTGGTAGTCCTCGGTCTCGTCGTCAGGCCATCCGGTACGCACCTTCGCCGACGCCTCGCTGATCGGGAGCGCGAGCAGCATCGTGGCCCGCAGCTCCTGCTCCGTCGGCGGGCGGGCGTCTTCGGTGCGATGGGGCAGGATGTGCTCGACCAGGGCGTCGAGGCCGATGCGCTTTTCGGCCAGATCGGTCACCTCGACGGCGTGGCCCATGATGACCACCGAGCGGTAGTTGAGGTCGGTGTTGTACGTCGAGCGGGCCACCACGATGCCGTCCACCAGCGTGACCGTCGCGCAGATCTCCACCGATTCGGCCCGCGCACCGCGAAAGAGCCTGCTCGCCGCGGATCCGTGCAGGTAAAGCGTGTCACCCGATCTGCCGTAAGCGAGCGGGATGACCACCGGGAAGCCCCCGGAAGTCTGCAGGCCGACGTGACAGAAGATCCCGTCGTCCAGGATCGCGTCGATCACAGCACGGTCGTAGGACGCTCGGTGGGGATACCGGCGGACCCTGCTGCGATCGCTAGGAGACGCTTTCAGCCTTGGGTCCGCCCGCCAGCTCGCGGGCCGCCTCGTACTCGCTCCAGGCCGCTGCCACATGTTTACTGGCGTCGCGCACTCGGGGGTCCATCGCACCCATGGGTGGCGGCAGCGCAGCCCGCTTGGCTTCGTCCAGTGCGAGCTGCGCGTCATCCCATTTTCTGAGCGCCTCGAGCACCTGCGAGTTTTTCGCCCAGTCTTCGTCACTCATAGCCACAGACCGTACGCTGGCGCGCTGCAAACTCGGTGCTTTATGCCGCTGATCGGCTCCGAGAAATTTTCAGGAGAACTCGGTGATCGACAAATTATTGCCGTCCGGATCCAGGAACCAGGCCACTTTCGACCCGTCCGGCGCGGTCCAGACACCCCGTTCGTCCTGGCCCATCCCGTCGTAATGGGTGAAGCGAACGCCCTTGCTGACGAGGCTGTCGACCATCGCGACGATGTCGGGGACGCTCCACCCAAGGACGGTGTAGGGAGCAACCACCGGCTCCCCGACCGCGGCAATCCGCAGCATGGTGCCGGCGGCATCGGCCACCAGGGCACTGGATCCAAGCACCCTGCTGTTCTACCGGACAGCCGCTCTACGGGGCGACCGGCGAGACTCCCAGCTCGTCGATCAGTTCGAGCAATTCGTCCACTTTCGCCTCAGCGATAGGAAGCTGTGGCTTGCGGGGCACCCCTCCAGCCAGCCCGAGTCGATCGAGGACGCATTTGGTGGCGCGGATCCCGCCGGCCGAGTACAGCGCCCGGTAGAGCCGGAGCAGGTTGCCGAAGCAGGTGCTCAAGGTCTGGGCGTCGCTCTTGCGGTAGGCATCCACCACAGCCATACACAGCTGCGGCGCGAGGTTGGCCTCGGAGCTGAGGAAGCCGGTGGCGCCCAGCGACCAGGCCGTCAGTGCCTGCGCCGGTCCTCCCACGTGGACGTCGACCCGGTGCCCGACCGCATCGATGACGTCGGCGACGTATCCGAGATCCTGATTGGTCACGTTGATCCCGATGACGTGCGGATATTTCTCGACAAAACCGGCGAGCATCTCGACCGGCACCGCGTAGCCCACCGACTGGTGTGTGGACAGCACGGACGGCACGTCGATCGCCGACAGGATGTCGTCGAAGTAGGCCTGGATCTCGGGCCGGGTGGGCCGGTGACCGTGACCGGCATCCAACGAGTAGATCTGCGACGCGTCGATCCCGCAGGCGCCGGCAATGCGTACGTATTCGATCATTTCGGCGGCCGACCGCGGCTCGGTGCCCATCGACCGGACGGGCACCCTGCCCTTGAGCTCCTCGACCCCGATCTCCAGCAACCGCCGCGCTTCAGACCCGGAGAGCACGTAGCCCTCGCCGCTGCCGCCGCCGCCGAGATAGACCCCGACCCCGGCGTCCGCCATCCGTCGCAGGTGCCGGCGAATCCCGTCCTCGTCGAACGACCCGTCAGAGGTGAACGGCGTGATGCTGATGACGAACGTGCTCGCGCGGGACGGTTCCAGCGCTCCCGAGGCGGTCATCGTCAGCGCACCTCCCGCACGGTCTCGGCCGCGACGATCGAATCGAGCGAGAAGGGATAGGCGAGATCGTCGTGGCTGGTGAGGTGCTTATGGGCAAGCCCGGCGGCACCCTCGGCATCGCCGCGGTTGATGAGTTCGAGCAAGTCTCGGTGCTCCTCCCAGCTGGCCTGCCTGGCTTCCAGCGTGGTGGTTCGGGCCGGAATCCTGCCCAGCCGACTGGTGTGGCGCTCGACGTGCCCGCTCCAGAGCGATTCGAGGGTGCCCACCATCAGGCTCAATGTGGGACTGCCGCAGTTGGTCACCATGATCTCGTGGAACCGGCGAGCGGCCGGCGCGTAGAGGCTCGCATCCGGTAGCGCCTGCTTGCTCTCCCGCAAATTAGCTCGCAGTAAGGGGACGACGGTGCGCCGCCGGCTCCCCAGCTCGGCGCATTGGGCGGCGCAGGCGGGGTCAAGGCGCTGCAGGGTGATGACGATGTCGCGGACCGGGACGCACTGGTGCTGCAGGACCAGCCCGGCCATGTAGGCGACCTTGTCCGCGCTCGGGGCATGGACGACGGCACCTCCGATATTGCCGCGCTGGACGGTGACGAGGCCTTCGGTCTCCAACACCCGCAAGGCTTCCCGGATCGACGGCGCGCTGACGCCGAACTTCTCCATGAGGTCGTCCTGCTTGGGCAGGAAGTCGCCGTCGGCGTAGGTGCCCGACAGGATGCCGTCGCGCAATTCGCCGGCAATCATTTCGGCCAGGCGTGGCCGAAAGTATTGGACGCTCAGCTGGCACCGAGGCCCAGCAGCCGCTGCGCGTTGCCGGCCAGGATCTTGTGGGTCTCATCAGCCGGGACTCCCGCGAAGGAGGCGTTGATCGTCTTCCACGAGTACGGCCAGTCGGAGGTGATGTGCGGGTAGTCGTTGGACCACATCATCCGGTCGACGCCGACCCGGTGGCGGTTGGCGATGGCGTAGTGGTCGGTGATGAAGGTCGGGAAGAAGTACTCGGACATGTATTCACTCGGCAGCAGCCGGAGCTTGACGTCCTTGAGGTCGGAGAACGAGTGCCGCAGGTAGTTGTCGTCGGCCTGCTCAGCGAAGTAGGGCATCCAGCCGCAGTCGACCTCGGCGAGGATGATTTTCAGGCTCTGGTGCCGGTCGAGGACGCCGCTGAACGCCCACTCCAGCATCCGGCGGGGGGCGTCGTAGAAGTGGCCGGTACCGGGGAGCCCGCGCACCGACATCCGCGCGCTGGGAAGGCGATCGGTGAGTCCGATGTGAATCGAGATCGGCTTGCCGGTCTCCTCGATCAGCTCCCACACCGGGGCGTCGTCCTCGCTCATCACCGGAGTGCCGTGCGGATAACAGTTCAGCAGCCACGAGCCGAGACCGGGAAGGTCGCGGCAGCGCTTGATCTCGGCCAGCGCCTGGTCGACGCCCCGGTTCGGAATCATCGCTGCACCGACGAAGCGGTCCGGGGCGTAGGAGCAGAATTCGGACAGGAAGTCGTTGTAGGCCCGCACCATTTCCAGGTGCAGGTCGGGGTCTTTGGTGCCCTTGACGTAGCCGCTGGCGAAGCCCATTGGGAAGAGCAGTTCGGCATCGACGCCGTCAGCGATCTGCTCCTGGACGCGGGCCTTGGGGTCATAGCCACCCGGGTGGATGTCCTCGTAGCGGCACCACTCGCCCTGCTGGTCAGGTCCCCGCCCGGCGCAAGCCTCCCAGCCGAAGCCGCGCGTCTCAAAGCCCTCGCACACCCAGCCGTCGCCCTGTTCCACGCGTTCCACCCGCGGCACCCGGTCGACGTAACGACTCGCTACCCGCTTGGTCCAGATGTCACCAGGACCGTTGAGGTGACCGTCGGCGGAGATCAGCCGGTACTTGCGGGGTTCGGTGGTACTCGCGTCTGCCATGCCAATACTTATAAGGATTGAGACCGCAGTCGTCAACGGTCGCTGGTCAGGACCATTCCGGAGCCGTCCATCTGCGCCCCGGACGTCACGATTCCAACCTCGTGACGCGGAACCTGACGCTTGCCGCCGCGGCCCTGGATCTGCAGGACGGCTTCGGCGACGGTGTTCATGCCGTGCAGGTAGCCCTCCGCGAGCAGGCCGCCGTGCGTGTTGGTCGGCAGCCGTCCATTGAGGCGGGTGGCGCCGCTGCGTACGAACTCTCCGGATCCTCCGCGCTGGCAGAGCCCCAGCCCCTCCAGGCCGATGAGCACGGTGCTGGTGAAGCAGTCGTAGATCTCGGCGAACTGCACGTCCTGCGGCCCGAGTCCGGACTGCGCGTAGAGGTCTGCCGCCAGCCATGAGGTGTAGTTGCGGGTGTAGTCCCGCCAGGCCAGATGGTCGCCAATGTCCAGGCCGGGGCGAGGCCCGGCGCGGTAGCCACCGGCGGCGATGACGGCTGGAGGGTGCGGCAGGTCCCGGGCCCGTTCGGTCGAGGTGACCAGCACGGCGCAGGCTCCGTCAACCTCGATGGTGCAGTCCGGGCCACGGAAGGGATCGACGACGTAAGGGGCGTCCAAGTACTGCTCGAGGCTGAGTGGCCGGCGGCGAAACGCCCGTGGGTTGGCCATGGCGTACTCGCGCTGCGCCACGGCGACCGCGCCCAGGTCTTCGGCCCCCTGACCGGTCTCGGCGAGGAAGCGCTGGGCCCACATCGCGACGTACATCAGGTAAGCGCTGTAGCCGATCGGATAGCGGTACTGACCGCCACCGCCGGAAAATTCCATGCCACCGACCCGCGGCCCCGAGCGTCCCTTCATGGCGCGGTAGACCAGCACCGCCTTGGCCTGCCCGGTGGTCACCGCAGCCGCCGCCTGGGCGACCAGATGGCAGGGAGCCTGGCCGCCGAGGTCGATGTCCAGCGAGAAGCGCATCTGCGGCAGCCCGAGCACGGTCGCTACGGCCTGGGTCGGCACCGAGTCATGCATGACCATGAAGCTCGCGATGCCGTCGACATCAGCCGGCGTGAGTCCGGCGTCAGCGATCGCCGCCGCGCACGCGTCCCGGGCGAGCTCGAGGGTCGACTCGGGCGCCTGGGCGGTGAAATCGGTGTAGCCCACGCCCGCGACGGCCGCGTTGAACACGCTCATTCCCCTTTAACCGCAGCGAAAGCCAGCTCGGTCCAGTCGTCGTGATCGAGGAACTCCGCCGTTACCGGAAGGTCGATCCCCGGCGTATCGGTGCCGTGCAGCCGGCCGAGTACGCGACAGCCCTCGGCGAGTTCGATCGTGGCGATCGTCGCCGGGAGGTCCGCCTCGGTGAAGCTTCCGAGCGGGCGATGCACCACGATCCAGGAATACACCTTGCCCTGGCCGCTCGCGGCGATCCGGTCGGAGTCGGGCGAGCCGCACTGGGGGCAGCCGGGCATCGGGGGAAAGCGCACCTCGGAACAGTTTGCGCACTTCTGCAAGAATCACCCGGTGCTCGCGAAGACCCTGCCAGAAAGGCGCGCTGTCCTCGTCGGGGGTCGGTGGGGTAGTCATTTGCCGGTGTTCATTTCCCGGTAAACCGTGGCGTGCGCTTCTCGCTGAACGCCAGCAGGCCCTCGGCAGCATCCTCAGAGGTGAGGCAATAGAGCGCGTTGCGGTCCAGTTCGACCTGCAAACCGGCGGAAACGCTGAGGTTTTCGGCCCAGATCGTATTCATGACGCTTTTGGCGTTGGCGACGGCCAGGGGACTCTTGACCGCGACCTGAGTGGCGATCTCCCATCCCGCCGAGACCAGCTGCTCATCCGGCACGACCCTTCCGACCAGTCCCCATTCGGCAGCAGTCGCGGCGTCCAGCAGCCGGCCGGTCATGATGAGCTCGCTGGCTTTTTGGATGCCGATCATCCGGGCCAGCAGGGTCAGCACACCGCCGCCGCCCATCTGACCGAAGTTGAGATGCCCGTCGCCGATACGCGCGGAGGCCGCCGCGATCGCCATGTCACAGTTGAGCAAGAGTTCCAACCCGCCCGCCACCGTGACGCCGTTGACCAAGGCCACGACCGGAACCCGCAGTCCCCGCAGCCGGCCGAAAGCGTCATGCAGATCCTTGACGAATTGCGGGAAGCCGACCGGATCCCGCTGCAGCGACTGGTAACTCTTGAGGTCTCCACCGGCGCTGAAGGCCCGCCCCGCTCCGGTGATGAAGAGGATCCGCACATCGGGTTCAGCCGCCGCCCGCGTAACGGCTTCATCGAACGCGCCAACCATGTCCCAGCTGATCGCGTTCAGCTCGTGAGGACGATTGAGGGTGATGGTGGCGGCCAGTCCCGGACCGTCGGGGATCGGGCCGGTGGCGTACTCCAGGAGCGGTCCTGCGCTCGTCATCGGACGTCTCCCTGGATCTGCCGCAGGATTTCGTGCTTCTGAATCTTCCCTGAAGGTGTCACGGGAAGGGCATCGAGCACCAGCAGGCTCTCCGGCCACTTGTACGTCGCCAGCCCGCTCTCACCCAACCGACGGGTCATCGTCGCCAGGTCGAGGCGCTGGCCCGGGTGCAGCACGAGGCAGGCGCATCCCCGCTCGCCGAGCCGTTCGTCAGGCACGCCGACGACGGCCACCTGGCGTACCTCGGGGAAGGCGCTGATGAGGTCTTCGATCTCACGAGGCGCGATGTTCACGCCGCCGCGGATGATGATCTCTTTCTTGCGACCGACGATGGACAGATAGCCGTCGGCGTCCAGCTGAGCCATGTCGCCCGACTTCACCCACCCGCCCGCGAGGTAGGTCTGCGCCGTCCGCTCCGGGTCGTCGAACAGGCCCACGCTCGTGTTCGGCCCGCGCACGTGGAGCTCGCCCTCGCGCAGCTCGATCTCGGTGTGGCGCAAGGCGTAACCGTCGGTGGAGGCACGCTTTTCCAGCGGTGATTCCGGCCGGTTCCACGTCGCGCAGAGCACCTCGGTCGAGCCGTACAGCCGCAGCACGCAGATCCCCACCTCCAGCGCGCGGCGAACCAGCGGAGCGGGCACCGGAGCGCCGCCGCACCCGAAGTGGGTCAGGCTGGGCAGCGTCTTTCCGGTGCGTTCACATTCGCCGACCAGATCCGCCAGGAAGGTGGTCGCGGCCAGCGTGTAATTGCCCTGCTGGGAATCGACGAGGGCGATCGCCTCCGGAGCATTCCACCGGTCCTGCAGCACGAGCTTCGCGCCGTGAATGAGCGCGGCCCGGATCCCGTAGTTGAAACCCGTCGAATGGCCCACCGGCGAAGGCATCCACACGACCTGCTCAGCAGCGAGGCCGAGGTCGGAAAAGGTCGCCCGCACCGCGAAATTGGCAGTCTCCTCGGTATGCATGATCGCCTTGGGGGTCGCCTCCGTCCCCGAGGTGAAGATGAGCTCGCTGACGTCGGCCGCTTCACCTTCGGAGACCAGCTGAGCCGATGGGTCGGTCTCGAATGTTGGGCCCGCTTCCTCGTCCACCACGAGGTGAAACGGCCGCACGCCAGTCGCGTTTGCCACCTCAGCGACCAGCTCGCGATGGTCGAAGCCGCGATAGAGCGCGGGAGTGAAGATCGCCTTGGGGCGGGCCTTGCTGAAGACGTGGGCCAATTCGCGGGCCCGGTAGTTCGGCAGCAGCGGATTGATGACGCCGCCGAGGGAATTGACGGCGACCGCCGCCACCACCGCCTCATACCAGTTCGGAAGTTGAATCGAGACGACGTCGCCGCGGGCGACTCCTTGGTCGGCCAGCAGAGCCGCGAGGCCGGCCGCATCGGCGGCGAGTTCGGTGTAGCTACGCGAACGTGCCCCCAGCCGGTCCACCACCGCGATGGCGTCACCACCAGCACTTGCCGCGAGTTCGGCGACCCGTGCGCTGAGCGTCTCAGCCGTCCAGAGTCCGGCCGCCCGGTAGCGGGCGGCCTGCTCCGGCGTCGTGACGACGTTCTCCATCTACAGGCCCAGCATCTAGAACGCCATGAAACCGCCGCCGTCGACCATCAGCGTCTGGCCGGTGACGTAGCGCGAAAGGTCGCTGGCGAGAAAGACGGCGACCGGGCCGATGTCAGCTTCCGGCTCCCCGATACGGCGCAGCGGCGTGCGCCCGACAAGCAGTCCATCGGTGAAGACGGGGCTGGTCTTGGCGACCACTTCCATCGCGGGGGTCATCGCGACCGGGCCGATGCCGTTGACCCGGATCCCGAGCGGTCCCCACTCGCGCGCCAGGCTCTTGAGCAACCCGCGTTGGGCGGCCTTAACCGTGCCGTACGCCGGGAGGTACGGGCTTCCCTCGACGCCGGCTGCCGAGGTCAGCAGGATCAACGTTCCCTGCCGGTCGCGAAGCTGGGGAAAGGCCGCCTGGGCACAAAGGTAGGACCCGCGTACGGCGGTGGAGACCATGACGTCCCAGATGTCGCTGGGCACATCGCGGATGCCGGTCGGCGGCCCGACGGGCGCCAAAGCGTTGTGAATCATGGAGTCCAGGCCGCCGAAGCGTTCGACGGTGGCGGCTACGGCGTCATCGACATCGGCGCGGACACCGACATCGCAGCGGACTGATAACGCGTTTCCGCCACGCTTCTCGATCTCCTCGGCGATGACGTCACCGGTGGACGTCCGGCGGGCGGCGATCACGACGTTCGCACCGTGCTCCGCGCAGGCAAGGGCGATGCCGGCCCCCACGCCGCCCCCTGCGCCCGTGACGATGACGGTGCGGCCGGCAAGCAGGCCCTCGCCCACGGCGGCCATTACAGGCCCATCCAGATGCCGCCGTCGGCCACCACGGTGCCGGCAGTCGCGAAGTGCGCCTCCGGCTCGCCGAGCAAGGCCACCAGGGGCGCGATGTCCACGTCTGCCTCCCCGGGCCGGCCGAACGCCGGTTTCGACAATGTGGTCGCCGCTGTCAAGGCATCCGCCGTTTCGGTCGGCAGCCACAGGTGGTTCGCCGTGGCGATGGTGTTGACAGTGACTCCTTCGGCGCCGAGCTGCCGCCCGCAGCCCTTGGCCAGCACGCGTATCCCCTCCGCGATGCTCGCCAGCATGGTGAACCCGGCGCCGCCTGACATGCCGAGGGTCGGGATCACGAAGACCAGGCTGCCGCGGCTGCTCAGCAACGACGGGATGGCCTGCCTGGCGAGCCACCAGGCCCCCGCGAGCCCGGCCTCGCAGCCCTGCGCCCAGGCGTCTTCGGCCAGCTCGTTGAAGTCGGCGGCGGTCAGGACGGAGTCCGGATACCAGGCGTGGACCACCTGATCGATGCCGCCCAACGACGCTTGCGCGGCGCTGACCGCCGCCGCCACCGACTCCTCGGAGTCAAAGGCATCGGCGATCTCGAAGACATTCGCTCCCGCCGCTGTCAAAGCCGCGGCGATAGCGCGTGGGGCAGCTGTCGAACCCGTCACCACGATGCGACGGCCGCTGATGCTCATGACGTATGTATAGCGAACGCCTCGAGCACCTCATGCGCGTAGGCCACGGACGCCACCGGATCCACGAACGGCGATCCCACTGACGGGTGGAAGTTCAGGTCGATGAAGACCTCATCGATCCCTTTGCCCGCCAGGTCTTCGAGGTCATCCTGAATCTGCTCCACCGAACCCGTGAGCGGCTCACGGTCCTTGCCCTTCTCGTCGCCGAGGCGCACCAGCCCGCGCACGATCATCTGCAAGGCAGCGGGATCGCGACCGGCCTCCTCGGCGGCAATCCGGATGGTGGCGACCGACTCGTCGATTCGGGTCAGATCTGCCCGGCTGCTGCTGATCCAGCCGTCGGAGATCCGCCCGGCCCGTTTCAGCGCTGCTGGCACGACGCCCCCGAGCAGGATCGGCGGCCGGGGTTGCTGCGCTGGACGTGGCAGCACCTCCGCACTGGGGACGCGGAAGAATTCACCCTGGAAGTCCACCTGGCCGGCAAAGATCGCGTCCAGGCAGCGGACGTACTCCTCAAGACGCGGCCCACGGCGTTCCGTCGTGGCAGCGCTCGCCTCGAACTCCTCCGGGGCCCAGCCCATCCCGAGTCCGAGCAGCAGCCGGCCCTCGCTGAGAACGTCGATGGCGGCGGCTTGTTTGGCCATCATGATCGGCGAAACGAACGGGAAGTTGACGATGGCGACGCCGAGCTTGGCCCGCTGCGTGCAGGCCGCGAGAAACGCCAGCGAGACCATCGGGTCAAGGACGCTGTGGTAAGTCTCGCCGAGCTGGGTCCCGGTCGGGTAGAGCAGCCGCTGGAAGGTCCACAGGCTGGGATAGCCCAGCTCGTCGGCCCGGCCGCAGAGCTCCTTCAAGATCGCCGGGGTGGCCCAGGAGCCGCTCGTCGGTGCCGCGAATCCGATCCTCATGCGCCCCAGCAAACCAGCAACCCCACCGTCTACCCTCTAGCCGTGCGAGATTCCGTAACTGTTCACATGTCGGCAAGTCCCGAGCGGGTCTGGGAGCTCGTCAGCGACGTCACCCAGATCGGCAAGTACAGCCCGGAGACGTTCGAGGCCGAGTGGCTCGACGGCGCGACAGGTCCTGAGGTCGGCGCCCGCTTTCGGGGACACGTCAAGCGCAACGGCGTGGGGCCGATCTACTGGACTCCGTGCAAGGTGCTGGTCGCAGATCCCGGTCGCGAGTTCACGTTCGCGGTGCTGGGAGCCAAGGACGCGCCGATGAACACCTGGGGCTACACGATGGCGGCCAAGGGCGACGGCACCGACGTCACCGAGTCGTTCCAGCTGGCCGACGTCTTCTATCTACGGGCGTATTGGGCCGTGATGGGGCATTGGCGGGGTCGCACCAACCGGATCGGGATGCTGACCACGCTGGAGAAGATCAAAGAAGTCGTTGAGGCAGAGGTCGCTGAGAAGTAGTGGCGCAAGACAAGGGCTACCTGCTCGACAACCAGCAGTCCGAAGCCGGCCGCCGCTTCAACGCGCTGGCGACGCTCCTGGATCCGGTGACCTTCCGCCATTTCGAGACGGTCGAGGTGGGCTCCGGGTGGCAGTGCTGGGAGGTCGGAGCGGGCGGACCGAGTGTCCCGGGCTGGTTGGCCGAGCGTGTCGGGCCCACCGGACGCGTATTGGCCACAGATATCGACACCGCTTGGATGGATGACGCAGACGGGTTCGAAGTGCGGCGTCATGACGTCGGGGTCGAGGAACCGCCGCCGGGCCTCTTCGACCTGGTGCACGCCCGCCTCGTGCTGGTCCACGTTCCGCAGCGCGCGGATGCGCTGCGAGCGATGGTGGAATCGTTGCGGCCGGGTGGCTGGATCGTGATCGAAGACGCGGATCCGGCGCTGCAGCCGTTGATCTGCCCCGACGAATTCGGAGCCGCCCAGCAGCTGGCGAACCGGCTACGGCAAGGTTTTCGGGCCCTGATGGCCGAACGTGGGGCTGACCTGTCGTTCGGCCGGACACTTCCACGGCTGCTGCGGGAGAACGGGCTTCAGGACGTCGAAGCCGACGCGTTCTTCCCGATCACGTCGCCCGCGTGCACCGCGCTGGAGGCGGCGACGGTGGAGCAGATACGCGCCAGGCTGGTGTCGGCGGGCATCGCGACGGATGCGGACATCGACGAACACCTGGCTAACGTCGCGACCGGTCAGATGGACCTGGCGACGGCCCCGCTGATCTCCGCCTGGGGACGTAAGCCGAACTAAAGCAGGCTGAAACAGAAAGTGCCGGCGCCAGGTGAAATCACCGGCGCCGGCACGATCAGGGGTAGGTCAGACTAGATCGGGCGAACCGACTCTGCCTGGGGGCCCTTCTGGCCCTGGGTGACCTCGAACTCAACGCGCTGGTTCTCATCGAGGCTGCGGTATCCGTCAGCCGTAATCGAGGAGTAGTGGACGAACACGTCAGCGCCGCCACCGTCCTGGGCGATAAAGCCGAAGCCTTTTTCTGCGTTGAACCACTTCACGGTGCCCTGCGTCATGCTTTGTCTCCTTCGTGGGGACGTTTGTCGAGGTCCGCACTGCGCGGATCTCGGGTTGCTCGCGGTGTCCGTCATCCCACTCCGGAAGGGTCCGGAAAAAAACAACAAGCGCCCGCTGTCAAAATCCCGCGAGCGCTCAAAAACGTACGAGGAAATGCAACTTGCAACCACAGCCAAGGTAGCACTACCCCTGAGCCATTGGTCAACATCTCGGTGCGCAATCTCAGCAGATCCGCGGAAGGGGGTCTCCCACCAGCATGTCTATGAGCCGATGACCCCCGAAAGGCGTACGCCCGAGGACGCGCCCCGGCGGCTCCTCGCGCACCTCGCCGACGATCGCCGCCTCACGTCCCGCCGCCACGCTGCGCATGGCCTCCAAGGCCGCGTCCGCCTGCTCCGGAGCCACGAAGGCGACCAGTTTGCCCTCGTTTGCCACGTAAAGCGGATCGATCCCGAGGATCTCGCCGGCGCCTTTGACCTCTGGCCGCACGGGCACGCGTGACTCTTCCAGGACCACACCCACCTCGGCGGCCAACGCGATCTCGTTGAGCACCGTGGCGACGCCTCCCCGGGTCGCGTCACGCATGCAGTGCAGCCCGTCGCCGCAGGCGCGCAGCAGCGCTTGGACGAGCCGCCACAGGGGCTGGGTGTCACTGGCGACGTCAGCCTCGATGTCGAGATCGCCGCGGGCCAGCAGGATGGCCACTCCGTGGTCGCCGATGGTGCCGGAGACCAGCACCTTGTCGCCGGGTCGAACCCGCTGCGGCGACACGTTGACCGCCGCTTCGACAACCCCTACGCCGGTCGTGACGATGTACATCTGGTCGCACTTGCCGCGTTCGACGACCTTCGTATCCCCTGCAATGACCGAGACTTCGGCCGCTAGAGCTGCGGTGCCCATCGCCGAGATCTCAGCTTCCAGCGTCTCGGCGGTCAGCCCCTCCTCGAGGACGAGGGCCGCCGTCAGCGCCACCGGACGGGCCCCTGAGACCGCCAGGTCGTTGACGGTCCCGTTGACCGCCAGCTCGCCGATGGAGCCTCCCGGAAAACGGATGGGCCGCACCACGAAGGCGTCCGTAGTGACCGCCAGCCGCTGCGTACCCACCGTGAGCAGACCCGCATCCGACAGCTGCTCCAGGGCCGGGTTCGCGAGCAGCGGGACGATGAGCCCCTCGACCAGCGACCGGCTCGCCTTTCCACCGGCGCCGTGGGCCATCGTGATGCGCTCGTCGCGAAACCGCTGGGGGCGGCGGCGCATCGCCTCGATGCGTTCGGCCACGCGCTCCTCAGAAAGTTGCGTCACTTCAGGACCTCGAGCGTGAGCCGCTGCTTGGCGTACTGGCCGTAGTTGTAGTACGCCGCGCAGGCCCCTTCGGAGGAGACCATGCACGTGCCGATGGGCGTCTCAGGGGTACAGGCAGTACCGAAAACCTTGCATTCCCAGGGCTTCAGCACCCCTTTGAGTACCTCACCGCACTGGCAGGCCTTGGGGTCTTCTACGCGCAGGCTGGGGATTTGGAAGTGCAGTTCGGCGTCGAACTTCGCGTAGTCCGGCGAGAGCTGCAGCGCCGAGTACGGGATCGAGCCGAGCCCACGCCACTCGAAGAACGGGCGGGGAACGAAGACCTCGTCGAGCACCTTGAGCGCCGCCGGATTGCCGTCGTAGCCGACCACCCGCGCGTACTGGTTCTCGACCTCGGCGCGACCCTCCGCGAACTGCTTCATGATGAGGTAGATCGACTGCAACATGTCCAGCGGTTCGAAGCCGGAGACGACCATCGGCATCCCGAAGTCACGCGAGATCCACTCATACGTCCGGCAGCCGATGACCGTCGACACATGGCCGGGACCGATGAAGGCATCGAGCTCCAGGTCAGGTGCGCCGAGGATCGCCTCCAGCGCCGGGTTGATGGTGATGTGGTTGCAGAAGACCGAGAAGTTCTCCAGCCCCTCCTTGGCCGCCCGCTTGATGGTGAGCGCAGTCGATGGGGCAGTGGTCTCGAAGCCGATGGCGAAGAAAACCACCCGCCGGTCAGGGTTTTCGCGAGCGATCCGCAGGGCGTCGAGCGGTGAATAGACCATCCGGATGTCGGCGCCGCGGGCATTGGCCTCCAGGAAAGAGCCGTGGCCGCCGGGCACCCGCATCATGTCGCCGAAGCAGGCCAGGATCACCCCGTCCTGCTCGGCGATGGCGATCCCGTCGTCGACACGTCCCATCGGGATGACGCACACCGGGCATCCGGGACCGTGGACGAGCTCGATCGATTCCGGCAGGTGGTCCTGCACCCCGTAGCGATAGATGGTGTGGGTGTGCCCGCCGCACACCTCCATGAGCTTGTAGTGCCGCCCGGGTTCGCACAGTGCGGTGATCTGCCGCCCGAGCATGGCGGCCAGCTCGGGATCGCGGTACTCATCAGCGAAGCGCATTGCGGTCACCCCTTGATCAGCTCGATGGCCACCCCGGCGTGGACGAGGAGCCGGTCACCGGGGCTGACCCGTCCCACCAATTCGACGGCCACCGACTCTTGACGTCCCGACTCGTCCTGGCAGCTGGCATCGGCGCCGGTGACGTCCGTGACGATCAGCACCACCGCAACGTCACCGCAGGTGATGCAGCCGGGAGCCGCGTTGCAGATGTCCGTCATTCGATGCTCGATTCGGCGACGGCCTGCAGCTCCTCGTCGAAGGACTGGCCCATCATTTCCAGCATCGACAGGGCCTCAGCCGCCTCCTTCTCGTCGACCTTGGACATCGCGAAACCGACGTGGATGAGGACGTAGTCGCCCACCTGCAGATCGACGTCTTCCATGAGGCCCACGTTGATTTTCCGCTTGACCCCGACGACGTCCACCAGAGCCAGCTGGTCGTTGTTACCGGGCAGGAATTCGACGATGCGGCCGGGGATCGCGAGGCACATGGTTAGGCCTCGTGGGTCGCGTGGGTATGCGCCGGCACGAGTTCAGCCGCACTATCGGATTCGGCGGACTGGTACTGCAGCCATTCCAGGATGACCTCGTCGCCGCCTTCGGTCGCGACGTCGAGCGAGCCGCACTGCGGGCAGGCGGGCGCCGGGTCGGCGGACTCGAAATCGTGCCGGCAGTCCATGCAGTGACCCCGTACCGGGACGACGACCACTTCGGTGGTGGCGCCTTCCGCTGGACTGCCGACCGCCGCGATCTGGAACGACTGCTCGAAGGCGTCAGCCACTACCCGGTGAACGGCGCCGATACGCACTCCCACCCTCGCGACCGGACGCCCGGCGGCCCGGCGCTCGACAGCTTCCAGCACGCCTTCGCAGTAGCTCATCTCGTGCATGAGCTACATGGCCCTCATGCGCATGTAGCGCTGGGCGTCGGGGACGGATTTGACTCCGAGTCTGGCGCCGAGGACGAGCACGACAAGTCCTACGAGCGCAGTCAATATCCCGAGCTTTCTCATGACACGTCCTCCTTGGCTGGCAAGTCTTTTCGGCCCAACTGGTCGCTGAGCACCTCGCGTACGAGATCGATCGCGCCGTCCACAGCCGCGGCCACCGCGGGGGTCAGTCCCATGCCCTCGCCGATGTCCGCCGGCTGGCATCCGACGACGTAAGTAGGCGGCAGCGCACCGCCTAGCTGTCCCAGGCTCGCAAGTACCGAGACCGGCGCCATCCCATGCGCGTCGAGCTCGCCCTCACCGAGGTCGTCCGGCCCGACTTCGAGCAGCGAGAGATCTCCCGGAGAGCCGGTGCCCGCCATCGCATCGACCACCACCAGAGCGTCGTAGCCATCGAGCAGGTCGTAAGCCAGATGCATGCCACGGATGCCGTAGTCGACAACCTTCACACCCGCCGGCAGTTGCTGACCGGCGAGCCGGCGAGCTACTTCGCTGCCGAACCCGTCGTCGGTGAGGAACAGGTTGCCGATGCCGGCGACGAGCACCTGGCCGGTCATGGCTGGCCGTTCATGACGAAGCCCGGGCCGGCAGCGGTTCGATCTCTTCTGGTCCGAAGTAGTAGTAGCGCCCGGTGACGTCATAAATGTCCTGCGCCGGGTCGTCCTCGAGCATCACCGCCACGTGGGTATTGCCGTCGACGTCGAAGTAGACCCGGGACACCACCGCCGTCATACCGGCAAGGAAGATGTCCTGCGCATCAGACCGTCGGGAGGGCCGCAGCAGGACCCGGCTGCCTTTCGCCACCGGCACGCCGTTGACGAGCACGCAATCGGTTTCGGGCTCAGCCCGCGCGTCCTGCCCTTCGTCCCACCAGGGGATCTCATCGGGGGACTCATGGCGCCGGCCTCCGTGCAGCTGCCGCAGGGCGTCATCACTCATCCCGTCACAGCGCGACAGGATGGCGGCAGCGCGTGGATCGGTGCCGCGGGCCGCCGCCTTCTCGTCGTCGGTCATCGTCATCACACGCAGGGTGAGGATCTCGTCGATCTCGGTGGCGTCGAACAGGTCGCCCGCGCTCTCCGGCGCGATCGCGGGATAGTCGCCGAGAATGATGGGTGAGACGAGTACGGCGGGGCGGCCGTCATCGGTGGCGATCAAACCGGGCCAACACCTCGATGACGCAAGGGATTTGGCATCGGCGTCACTCCAGTCCGGCCCGTCGATCAGCGAGATGAAGCGGGTCCCTTCCGCAGCCATCAGCAGGTGAGCGCCGACGAAGGAGTAGCGCGCCGCGATGTCACGCGGTGTCCAGCCGGCTACTTCGCCGGGAAACCACCAGGTGTGGTTGTCGACCGTCACATCGAGGATGCGCACTCGGTGGTCACGCCCGGGCCTCGTCTTGAGTGTCAGGGTGCCGTGCAGGGCCCAGCGGGTGCGTATCAAACGACCAACGAGAGTCGTTCCTTCGTAGAGCTCCTCGACCTCCTCGCCCGACGGTGCGCTCACGTCGACCTCGCGCCCGGCAGCAAGCTCATCGAGCGCCAAGCCGTGGAAGGCGACCTCACGCGAGACCGCTTCGTGGAACGGGATCCAGCGGGCACCGCCGACCTGCAGCACGTCAACGCGTTCCCAGCCCCGACCGGTCCAGCGTTCGACGATCCTCGCCTGCACCTGCAGGAAGCGCAGATACAGATCCAGGGTGGCGCCCGGTCGCTCTCCCAGCAGCAGTCCGGCCGACATCGCGGTGGGTTCTCCGACCCCGGCCTCCGACGCCCCGGCCGGTCCCAGCACTCCGAACTGCCAGCGCACCTGGTTTTTCGAGGAAGTCGCCCGGTACGGGTAGAGCAGGTAGCCCTCGTAGAGGACGGCGTCGGCAACCTGGCGGGCCCGAGTCAGATCCGGAGCTTGGGTTGTTGTCATGACACCTGCACCTCCGCGGGGGCGGGTAGGGCCGTGAGAAGACCGGCGATCGCCTGGTCCCACGAGGTCAGCCCCCGAGCGGCCTTGTAGCGGCCGAGGGCGTCGATGGTGTCGCGCTCGAGCCGGATCCAGCCGCTGCCGGGGAAGTAGAGATCCATCATCCGGTGCCAGACCGCGACCGGCAGGCGGTAGGACGCTTCGAGCGACCACGAGAGTTGCTCGACGGCGAATCCGGTCTCGCCCCGCGTGAAGACCGTGCCGCTGAAGAGCAGCACCAGCGGGATGTTTCCGCCTTGCAGCGCATGGATGTACTTGGTGCCGCTGACGTCGAAGTCGTAGGTGCACGCGACCGGAAGGTCAAACTCGCGGCTGCCCTCAAAGCCCTGAACCATGGCGGTGGCGTGCGTCCAGAGGAAGGGTTTGAGGGTGGCGCCGAAGCGGTCGGGTGTGCCGAACAGGTCTGTCAGCCCTGCCTGTTCGGCCATTTCGTACGGTCGCCTCTGAGGTTCGATGCGCAGCTGGCAGCGCAGCGCGATCGCATGCACCACCGCCCCGCTGCTCTCGGTGACGCGCATCCGGAAGAGCAGATGCGGAGCTGCCGCGTGGGCCTGCGGGACAACGTCCAGCACGTCGAAGGCCAGCTCGGTCATGCCCGCACCGCCGGCCTGCTCTTTGCGCGGATCCCCGCGAAGAAGACGGTGAGCTTCTCGCGCACATCCTGGCCGCCGTCAAAGCCGCGCCAGAGCTTGCGTAGGTGCCCGACCAGTTCGTAGCAGACGTCGATCGGCACCAAGAAGGCCTCTACCTGTTGCGATTCGGTGTGAACGAGCAGCGCCTCCACGTCAGGCTTGAGCGTCGACAGTCCCGGTACCGCCGCAACGACCTGCTCCCACGCCTGCAGCGAGAGCTCTGATTCGGTCGCCCCTGCCGGGCCAGGGTAGAAGGCGACGACCCGCTCCTGCGCCGAGTTGAGGAAGAGAAAGGCCGTACCCACGGGGAGTTCCAGGGCTTCCCACACGGGTGCGGCCAGGGTCTCGAAGGACAGGTAGCGCTCGGGAACTGCCCGGTAAGCGAGAGTGGCGTCGTCATGGGTGAAGAGCAGGTAGCACGCCCGGCACGTACACAGCAAGGAGCGCGTACCCACATTCACGCAGTGCGAATGCTCGTCGGCAATCGGCGCCGCGCACATCTCGCAGCGTTCGTAGGGTGACGGTTCCGGCCGGTTGGCCCTGATGCGTGACAGGACTTCGAGAGGACTCGTGGCAGTCATGCCGACACCGGCGTTCGAAGGGCGACTTCGATCATCCCATCGCGCTCCAGCAGCGGCACAGGGTCGAGGTGCCGCTTCGGATCATCGATGTCCGCTCCCGCCCTCCGGATGTCGTAATGGGCTCCGCACTTGCGGCACGTCAGTACCGCGCTGCCAGGCGTCGCAGGCGAGCGCGCCAAGCCGGCTCCGTCGAAGTCGGAGCTGCAGCCCGCGCAGCTGTCGCGATAGGCGTAGACACCCGAAACCAGCCGGCACAGCAGCACATCCGAGCCATTCAGCGTCACGCGCTGCAACGCGCCAACGCTCAGTTCCTCAAGGTGTGCTGCGGCCGACCAGGTGACTGTCCCGGACTCCCCCGCCGGATCGGGCCGCGGGGTCATGCGCAGCCGAGAAGTGAGGTCGGAGATCGGGATTACGCCCGCACCGGCAGCCTCTTTGGGGGCTTCCTCAACGTAGATTTCGGCGACCTCCGGCGCCGCTGCTCTGATCGCTCCGTCGACGGCGAGGTCAAGTGTCACGGACGATGACGCGCAGCCGTCGCAGCTGCCGAGCAGTTGAAGGCGAACGACCCCCTCGTCGGTCACCTCCAGCAGCTGCACGTCACCGCCGTGCGAGCCGAGATACGGACGTACTTCATCGAGCGCCCGCTCGACTCGGTCCTGGACGCCATACGGGTGCAGCCCATGAATCAGCAGCAGACTGGAGACGAGCTCGTCGCCCGCGAGCGCATGAAGCAGTTCGTCATCGAGAGCACCGCTCTCGTACGCCAGCTCCATGATCCGCTCGAGGCCTGCACCGTACAGTTCGACAACCGTACGCACCAGTTCCTCGGCGCGCTCGCGGGCGACCGGCCCGGCCGCGGCGCTCGCCTCCAGCAGGAGTTCGATGCGCTCGCCGGCTCCAGCGGGGTCCGGGCCTTGTGCGGTCATAGCCGCGGTCATTCCTCGCCTGACACCGCAGCGGTTGGGGAGTGCACCTTCTTGAGGGTCTTGCCCTCGCCGAGATACATGTGCACGCCGCACGGAAGGCAGGGATCGAAGCTGCGCACGGTGCGCATGATGTCGATGCCCTTGAAATTGTCCCGCGTGTTCTCCTCAAACAGCGGCTGATCCTGCACCGCATCCTCATACGGGCCAGGGGTTCCGTAGACGTCGCGCGGGTTCGCGTTCCACGGGGTGGGGGGGTAGGGGTGGTAGTTCGCGATCTTGCCTTCGCGGATCACCATGTGGTGGCTCAGGACCCCGCGCACCGCCTCGGTGAAACCGCAGCTATTGGCCTCCTCCGGCACCTCGAAGCTCTCCCAGGTCTTGGTGCGGCCGGCCCTGATCTCCTCCAACGCCTTCTCCGCAAAGTGCAGCGCGGCCGCCGCGGCGTAGGCCTGGAAGTAGGTCCGCGCCCGGTTGCGCTCAAGAGTGTTGCTCCACTGCGGAACCTTCCACTCCAGGCTCACCGGTCCCTTGAGCGCGGTCTTCGGCAGGTTGATCTGCACGCTCGTGCCGGTCGCCTTGATGTAGCCGATGTCGACCAAGCCTGATAGCGCTGTCGACCACAGCCTTGCCAGCGGGCCGCCGCCGGTGTCGAGCGCGAGATGGTCGGTGCCATCGAACCAGCGCGGCGACATGACCCAGCTGTACTTGTCGTCCAGATCCCGCTTCTGCGGCTTGGGGTTGGTGTGCTGGTTCCACGGGTGCCGGCGGTCGACCGGGTTGCCCAGCGGGTCCCGCGTCACGAACATCTCCTGGTCTGACCAGTCGTCGTAGTACGAGCTGCCGAGCAGGATGCGGATGCCGAGGTTGATGTCGACCAGGCTGTTGGTGACGAGCTTGCCGTCGACGACGACGCCGGGGGTCACGAACATCTTGCGACCCCACATCTCCATGTCCTTATAGGAGAAGTTGCAGTAGTCGGGATCCTGGAAGGAGCCCCAGCAGCCGAGCAGCGTGCGCCGCAGGCCGACCTTCTCGTAGCCCGGAAGAGCGTCGTAGAAGAAGTCGAAGAGGTCGTCGTGCATCGGGACGACCTTCTTCATGAATTCGACGTAACGCATGAGCCGGGTGATGTAGTCGGTCATCAGCTGGATGGTCGCGACCGTGCCGACCCCGCCCGGGTAGAGCGTGGAGGGATGGACGTGGCGGCCCTCCATCAGGCAGAACATCTCCCGCGTCCAGCGGCTGACCTGAAGCGCCTCGCGGTAGAACTCGCCGGTGAACGGGTTGAGTGCCCGCATGATGTCGGCGATGGTCTTGTAGCCGTGGGCGCCTTCATTCGCGCAGCGGGTGTTTTCGGCCTTCGCGAGCACGCCCGGATTGGTCTCCTTGACCATGCGTTCGCAGTAGTCGACGCCGACCAGGTTCTCCTGAAAGATGTTGTGGTCAAACATGTATTCGGCGGCCTCGCCGAGGTTCACGATCCACTCGCCGAGGTTCGGCGGCTTCACTCCGTAGGCCATGTTCTGCGCGTAGCAGGAGCAGGTCGCGTGGTTGTCGCCGCAGATCCCGCAGATTCGGCTGGTGATGAAGTGCGCGTCGCGCGGATCCTTGCCCTTCATGAAGATGCTGTAGCCGCGGAAGATCGACGAGGTGCTGTGGCACTCCGCGACCGTCATGTTGGCGAAGTCGATTTTGGTGTAGATCCCGAGGCTGCCGACGATGCGCGTGATCGGGTCCCACGCCATCTCCACAAGGCCTTTGTCCTCGGAACTCGTCTTGCCAATGCGCGGCATTGTCGACGTCATAAGTTGGTCCATCCATGTGAAGGAAAAGTCTCGGGCGCGCGCCAATTTCAGGCGCGCGGGACTACCA
This sequence comes from uncultured Actinomycetota bacterium, assembly GCA_963737695.1. GTDB lineage: Bacteria > Actinomycetota > Actinomycetes > Frankiales > Frankiaceae > DATAZK01. The sequence goes on along the minus strand of CAVTTQ010000003.1, from coordinate 458,561 downwards.
GGTGCGCTTAGCGCCGCTGAGCAGCTGGCGGCCGGGCTTGCGCCACCGGGGTTCTTTGTCGAGCGTCTTGCCGGTCTGGGCCCGCAGTGTGCGGACCGTCTTGCCGTACGCGCCGACGAGCGTCGTGGAGAGCTTGCCGCCTGGTGGTTCGTCCATGAAGGGCATGAACTTGTCGGGGAATCCCGGCATGGTGCAGCCGATGCAGATGCCGCCCACATTGGGGCAGCCACCGACGCCGTTGATCCAGCCCCGCTTGGGCACGTTGCACTTGACGACGGGTCCCCAGCAGCCGAGTTTCACGATGCACTTCTCCGAGCCGTACTCGGTCGCGAAGTCGCCCTGCTCGTAGTAGCCGGCCCGGTCGCATCCTTCGTGGACCGTCTTGCCGAAGAGCCAGGCCGGGCGAAGGCTTTCATCCAGCGGGATCATCGGCGCCTGACCAGTGGCCTGGTAGAGCAGGTACGTGATGGTCTCCGACAGGTTGTCGCCCTGCACCGGGCAGCCGGGCACGCACACGATCGGCAGCCCGGCCTTGCTCTTCCAGTCCCACCCGAGGTAGTCGGGAACGCCCATGGCGCCGGTGGGATTGCCCGCCATCGCGTGGATGCCGCCATACGTCGCGCAGGTGCCGACGGCGAGGATCGCGAGAGCTTTTGGAGCCAGCCGGTCGAGCCACTCGCTGGTCGTGACCGGCTGGCCTGTCAGGGGGTTGTTGCCGAAGCCGCTCCAGTAGCCGTCACCGGCCAGTGCCTCGTTGGGGATGGACCCTTCCACGACCAGCACGAAAGGTTCGAGCTCCCCGCGATCGGCTTTCCAGAACCACTCCAGAAAGTCGTCCGCTCCTCCCGCCGGACCGCATTCGAAATCGATGAGCGGCCAGTGCACCGCCACTTTGGGGAGGCCCGGGAGAGCGCCCAAGGCGATCTCCTCGATGCTGGGCTGCGTGGCGCCGGTGAGGGCCACCGAGTCGCCGTCGCAACTCAATCCAGCATTGATCCACAGCACGTGGACGGTGGTGTCCTCGGCGGCGACACCTGCGGCGGAGAGCATAGAGAGCCTCCAAAATGGGGCCTGCAGTTTGAAGCCCCACCACGACGTAGACGGCCGACGTTGCCGGTCTGTGCATCGCAAGGCTTGTCTTATTCCCCCTTGCAAGTGAGTGTCAAGGAATTCGTTCAAACCGCCATGAAGTTCGCATGAATGGGGGCTGGCCATTACGAACGTGCGGATTCGCGTTCACGTCGCCGGGCTCGTCCAGGGCGTCGGCTTCCGGCCGTTTGTGTGGCGTGAAGCAACCAGAATTGGCCTCTCCGGATGGGTTGGCAACGATGCCGCTGGGGTAGTTCTGGAGGTTCAGGGTCGCCAGTCCGAAGTGTCTGCGCTGCTCACGGCGTTGGACGATCCGCCGCCGCTGGCCCGGGTCGATTCCGTACGTTCGTTGCCCGTTCCGCTGGCGCGGGACGCCGGGTTCGTCATCCGCAGCAGCGACCTTGTGGGTGCTCGGACCGCCTTGATCTCCCCCGACACTGCGACCTGCGCCGATTGCTTACGCGAATTACATGATCAGAAGAATCGTCGCTATATGCATCCATTCATTAACTGCACGTCATGTGGGCCGCGCTATTCGATCGTTCAATCAGTCCCGTATGACCGCTCACGCACGACCATGTCTCCCTTTCCGATGTGCACCGAGTGCCTGGCCGAGTACCAAGATCCTTCCAATCGACGGTTCCATGCCGAGCCGGTCGCCTGCCCCGCGTGTGGACCTTCCCTGAGGTTGCTCGGCTCCTCCCGAATCCCGCCCAAGACCCCATCCCCGGGACGGTGTCGCTGCTTCGCTCCGGGGCGGTGGTGGCGATCAAGGGCATCGGTGGCTACCACCTCGCCGTCGACGCCTGCTCTGAGTCGGCGGTTGCTTTGTTACGCGGTCGCAAGCATCGCGAGGAGCGTCCGTTCGCGGTGATGGTCGCATCGGTAGAGGCCGCTCAATCGCTGTGCTTGATCGGCGACGTGGAGCTCGCCCTGCTGACCTCCTCGGCGCGGCCGATCGTGATTCTTCCGCGGAAGACTGGCGCCTCAATCGCGCCGTCGGTGGCTCCTCGATCACCGACGCTCGGGCTCATGCTGCCGTACACACCACTGCACACGCTCCTCCTCGAGACCTTCGGCGGGCCCCTCGTGATGACGTCGGGTAACGCCTCCGATGAACCCATCGCCTTCGACGACGATGACGCCCTACGCCGGCTATCCGGGATCGCCGACGCCTTCCTGCTGCACGACCGCGCCATCCGCACCCGGGTGGACGACTCGGTGGTGAAGGTCGTCGCGGGCCGCCCCACCCCGATCCGCCGCTCGCGTGGCTACGTCCCGCACCCGATCACCCTGCCCATCGAGGCGCCCGAGCCGATCCTGGCCGTGGGCGCGGCCCTGAAGAACACCTTCTGCCTCCTCCGCGGCAGCCAGGCCTTCGTGTCCCACCACATCGGAGACCTCGACAACTACGAGACCTACCAGTCCTACGTCGACGGCATCGACCACCTCCAACGGTTGCTCGACGTCGAACCGGTCGTCATCGCCCACGACCTGCACCCGGACTACCCCTCAACCCGTCATGCCCTTGAGGTTTCCGAACGCTCGGGAGCCCGGCTGGTCGGGGTTCAGCACCACCACGCACACATCGCCTCCTGCTTGGCTGAGAACGGCTTCGCGGGACCCGTCATTGGCGTCGCCTTCGACGGGGTCGGACTCGGCTGCGACCAGCACGCCTGGGGAGGCGAATTCCTGCTCGCCGACCTCCACGGCTTCAACCGCGAAGCCCACCTCGCCGAGGTTCCACTCCCCGGCGGCGACGTCGCCGTGAAGCAACCCTGGCGCATGGCCCTGGCCCACCTCGACGCGGCATATGACGGTGACATCCCTCCCAGCCTCGAAGTGATCAAACGTCATACACCGCAGTGGGATCAGGTGCTCTCGGTGGCCCGCTCCGGAGTCAACGCCCCCCTCACCTCCAGCGCCGGCCGACTGTTTGATGCCGTCTCCGCCCTCCTCGGAATCCGCGACGCCATCACCTACGAGGGACAGGCAGCGATCGAACTCGAATACGCCGCCGACCCCCACGAAGCCGGCAGCTACGGCATCCCACTCCTCGACGGCCAACTCCAGGTCTCTTCCCTCATCCGAGCGATCGCCGAAGACCTCCAAAAAGGAACCGAGATCGGCGTCCTCGCCGCCCGCTTCCACAACGCCCTCGCCGACTCGACCCTCACCGTTTGCCACCACCTCCGCGAGCTGCACGGCCTCTCGGTAGTGGCCCTGTCCGGCGGCGTTTTCCAGAACTCGCTCTTGATGCAACGCTGCCTGGATCGCCTGCAACGTAACGACTTCACCGTCCTCACCCATAGCCAAGTCCCCTCCAACGATGGCGGAATCAGCCTCGGTCAGGCAGCCGTTGCCGCGAGGATGTTCCAGCACGAAAAGTTCCAGCACGAAAATCAGTCTTCTGGCGTGGAACCGGTATGAGGGGTCTTCGCTGACCTTGAACTTTGGGTCGTCCGTTGGGTGGGTGAAACCACGGTGTTCGGTGCTGGTCATCACCGACGGTGATGGTCCAGCCACCCTCGTGAACTAAGTGATGGTGCCTAACGCATAAAAGGTCAAGATTCTCGGGATTCGTGGGTCCCCCGTCCACGACGTGAACACGGTGATGACCTTCCGTCCAAGCGGGCGGCAGATCGCAGCCAGGGAAGACGCAGCCACCGTCCCGAGCGACGAGATAGCCCCGCAAACCAGCGGAGATCAGCCGGGTCATGCGGCCGTAATCAAGAATCTGCGAGTCGGAGCCTAAGACCATGGGGATGATCCCGACGTCGCACGCCCATCGGCGAAGAGCCGCCGCCGGAAGCGTCGAGCCACCCGCCACATCCCCAACCCCACGACCGGTCTGCAGATCTTTTAAGGGAATGGCGACGATCAACGTGTTGCGGCCGCCGCCTTGGCTGTTGCAGCCTTCGGCGTGATGCTGAGCCTGCCGGCACATTTCGAGCAGCGCCTGGGCTCGTAGCTGCGCGGAGCTCATGGAACCGGCCGGGTCGGCCAGGACCTCATCAGCCGTCTGGCGGGGAGTGAAGGCGTCGAGCACGTTTTTGATCAGGGTGCCGGCTTCGGGTTCGAACCGGCCGTGCAGGTCCCACATGCCGTTCATCGTTTCCGACAGGGTCAGCTTCTGCTGCGAACGCTGATCCTTGGCTTTCTTCGCTGTCTGGTCGGGGGCTTCCTGCGCGAGGATCCGGTCCGCCAGGGTCTTCATGTCCGTCGGTGACAGTGCCGGAGTCGCCTCCGCGAAAATCCGGTCGAGGACCGCGACATGGTCGACATCCTCGATGTCTTTGGTGGCTCGCACGATCTCCCAGGCGTGACTGAAACCAAGATGGCCGGCTTCCCACGCTGTGCGGGTCGCGGGCAGCCGGTCGACCAGGGCCCGGCCGAGCTTGACCCGCATCGTCGCCCAACTACCCGTCTCATTCGCCACCCCACGCACGTAGGCGGCTGTGGAGACAGCACCGTCCGCGGCGTACTCCCCGGTCCGGTCGGTGCGTTCGATCGCCAAACAGGTCGCGAGCTCGCCCTGGCGTACTCCGGCGACCACCTCGGCCAGCACTTCAGCCGCCACCGCACCCGAACGTTGCGTCCGGAAAGCTTCGGCCAGTCTGATTCCGGCGTCGTGCCACTGCGCTGCAGCAGCTAGCAACTCCGAATCGGTCATACGTTCGACTATACCTGTGGATAACGGACAAAACCGCAGATCAGGCGTCCTAACAAATCTCATTTACTTATCCACAACCTCACAAAAAGGCCCGATCCTGTCGGACCCCTGTGCCGTCAGGAACGGTGAATCGTGATGTCCCCATAGGAGGTACGGCCGCGTACCTCGACGGTCTCGTCGGACTCTTCGGGCCGGCTGGTGGCGTCCAGGAGGTTGCGCACGTGACCGAAGGCGGTGTTCATCTGCAACCAGGCGGCCGTGCCCTCGGCAATCCCGATGTCCAGGTCACCCAGCGCGGTCCCGACCACGACCGAACCGCGAACCACTTCACCGACGCGGATGCTGCCGTTGGACGTCTTGAGGTCGACACCCGCATCGGCCCGGTCAACACGGATACTGCCGTTCGCCGCACGCACCCGGACATCGCCGGTGACCGCATCGATTTCGGTGTCCCCGTTGGAGTTTTTGACTACCACCGAACCCTCGACGGAGCCGAGCTGGACCTTCCCGGAGCTGGTGGAAATCTCGGCGTCGCCCGCGATGGTGTCAGCGGTGACGTGACCGACCGACGTCTCCAAGCGCAGCGGACCGGTGCGTTCGAGCCGGAGGTTGCCGACAGAGGTCTTGAACCCGCACTCCCCGAGCCGACCCGCACAGTGGAAATCGCCAGCCGCCATCCCCGCGGAAACCCGGGAATCGCTAGGCAGCGCAATAGATACGTCGACAGACCGGGTCTTGCGGGAGAAATCGAAAACCTTCGATTTAGGCCCCTCGACACGAAGCGTCCCGTTCGCGAAGTCCACCCGAACTTGCTCAGCGGCCTTGACGTCGGACTCGTCGGCGGCGTCGCTCGGATGGACCTCAACGATGGTGTCGGTCCGGTCGCTCGCGACGATCCGCACGTTGCCGACACCGAGTTCGAGCGTGACTGAGATCGGTTGTGGCGTCTCGAAAGTTGGCATGGTTGTCCCCTCGTATGGGTGGGTGAGCCGTCCCCGCAGCTCGGGGAGGCGGTATGGAGATAGCGCGGTGTGGGAAGGCGGCTAGCGCACCCAGCCGGTGAAGCTCTGCTTGGTCCGTTTGGCACTGCCGCGTGACTCGGGACGCTGGTCGCGATCGGACCGCTGCACCGCGCTCGCCGCCGCCCGCACAAGCCAGGCATTGACCGAGCGACCCTCCTTGGCTGCAGCCTCCTCGACCGAGGTTTTGAGTTGCTCGGGAAGACGCACGTTGATCCGCGCCGCGGGGCCGTCCTCAGCGATCAGCAGACCGCCCTCGCTCGCCGCATCGTCGGTTGGCAAAAACTCTTGCTCCACAGGCTCAGACGAGGGCGGCGAGGTGACGACGAAGCTCGGATCGCGGCCCCGCAGGCGTACCTCCACTGAACCAGGAGCCAGGTCGCGGGAGATCTCATCTGCAGCAGCGGACAACGCCTCCAGCAGCGTCATCCGGATTGCTGACTCGAGCGACCCAGTCAGACGCTCGACGAGCGCACGCGCCTCTTCGCCGCCGGCTTCGGCGAGCGCGGCGAACTCCCGACCGAGGTTGTTCACGTGCGGGGTCAGATCCATGGGTGCCACTATTGGCATCACGTTGGCACACAGTCAAGCCAGGTTGGCTCAGCCCGTCGGGGAAGGCCCTGGCACGAATCCGGCGTGAACACGTCGCATTTGCGAGGCGATGAACAACAGCTCATCCATCCGCAGGTGCCGGGCTCCCTGGAACGCCTTGGAGCCCGGCACGCGCCTTCAGCATGGTGACTGGACGTCGCCCGCGGAACGACACCAGACCGCGGGCTCCGTGCGAAATGCAAGAAACCTCGGGCTTCTCGAATGCTGCATCCGCTCCGACTCGATCAGGGTGCGTGGGCTCCGTTTCGACGGCGTTGGACGCTCTTCGCGGGTCGGTTGTTGAACACCGAAGTCTGGGCCAGGTGGCAATTAGTCACGCGACTGCAGCCGCGAAAGCCATGTACAAATCCGGAGGCAGCGGTTGGTCCAGCTTCCAGACGAACGCGATCGGCCGCTCGTTCTGATGACTCTGATACTGCGCGGTTCCCAGGCACCAGTAAGCGCGGTCATCGGTCCGCAGCCGGGCAAAGAGCACGATGTTCGATCCAAGAGTCTGGTGGTTGATGTACCGCTGGCCGGTCTTGCTCTCAACGGATGTCGTTGACTGGCTCTCCCAGTGGATGAGCTCCCGACTGATGGCGTAGTCGCGGTAGCGGGTCGTAGGCGAAAAGCGCCCGTCGCTTTTGTCGAGCGTGAACGCAAACAGATCTGCGTTTGCCTCCTTGGCGTGCAGGACTCCCTCTTGCCAGTCGCGGGGTCGCGCCCCCTCTCCGACTCCGAAGGCCGCCAGAATCTCGCGCCGCGTGTACCGAGCGTGCGGGTGTAAGGGAATGGCGGGGTCGAGACCGAGCGGTGGATGCAAATGGTCCACTCGGCCCGGCAAGACGCCAAGCAGTTCGCCTATCTCCACCCGCACCTGCGAGTGCGCCCAAAGTTGATCAATGGCCTGCTCCATCGGGGCAGCGACCGGCAAGGTCGTTATCGACCCAAGCAGCATTCGCAGGCTGCGTCGTGCGCGTTCATCGAGCGCACCGATATCAGGACGTTGCGTGGCAAGCGCGAAAGATCGATACGCGGCAATGCGCTCGTCGTCATCGACATGGATCAAACGTCCCACGGCCTTAAGCAGCGCCGTTTCATCGGACCCAGCCACGGCTGTCGGTAGTCCAGCAGCCCGTCTCATCTCGGTCCACGTATGACCGCTTGCGTAGACGTCCTCGAGTTCCAGCCCGGTCTCAGTGAGATAGGTGCCCAACGAGACGTCGCCAAGGGACCGCAGCTCGTCGCACTTGTCGCGCCAGCGGCTGGGAATCGCGTTACGGATACTGCGCAAGACCCTCTCTTGAGCCACCGGATCGAGCTCGAGGCTGCACCCAGCCGGTAGGAACGGAAACCCCGCCTCGACTTGTGCAACCAGCTCGGTACGGGTTCCTCCGAGCAGCGCACGGAATCTGCGGTCGTATCGGAACTCTTTCCGGTGCTGGCCGACAAAGTCGAGGACAGTGCACAACGACTTGTCGTCGGTCTTTCGAAGCCCGCGGCCCAGCTGCTGGAGAAAAAGCGTAGGGCTGTCAGTTGGTCGCAACATGAGCAACGTGTCGACCGTGGGCACATCGATGCCCTCGTTGAACAGATCAACTGTGAAGACAACCTGGACCCTGCCAGCCGCCAGATCACGAAGCGCGGCACGGCGTTCATCCCATGGACTCTCACCCCAAATCGCCATACTCGGGATTCCAGCTCGTTGAAAGCGCTCAGCCATAAAGCGGGCATGCCTCACGCTTACGCAAAAGCCCAGTGCTCTCATGCTATGCGTGTCAGTGATCTTCCTTCGTACCTGCTCGATCACGCGGTTGACCCAGAAATGGTCTGCGGTCAGCACGTCTGTCAGCACTTCGATGTCGTAGCCGCCTCCGCGCTTCCACGGAACCTCCTGCAGATCCAGTCCGTCGCTTATGCCGTAGTAATCGAAGGGTGCAAGGTATTGCTGATCGATCGCATCCCAGAGGCGCAGCTCAGCCGCAATTCGATTCTCGAAGTGGACCAGAACGTTCAGACCATCAGTTCGTTCTGGGGTGGCAGTGAGGCCAAGCAGTTCCCTCGGCGTGAGATGCGCCAGGACCGCCTCGTAGGAGGGCGCCGCCGCGTGATGAAACTCGTCGACAATGACGACGTCGAAGTGCTCGGGGTCGAGGCCCCTCACGCCGCTCGCGTTCAGGCTTTGGATCGAAGCAAAAACGTGCTCAAATCGTGAGGGCCGATCGCGTCCAACCCATTTCTCGCCGAACGCCGCATCGCGCAAGACGTGACGAAAGGTGCTTCGGCTCTGATCGAGGATCTCTTCGCGGTGCGCGACGAATAGCAAGCGATCTCGAGGCAGCGTCTTTCGAAGGCGCGCGTAGTCAACGGCCGCCATCACCGTCTTTCCGGTTCCCGTCGCGGCGACGAGCAGATTGTGGTGGTGCCCTTTATGACGCGCGAGAGCGATCTGATCGAGCAGCAACTCCTGGAAAGGACGCAGCACCACTTCAAGAGGACTCAGCAGTAGCTGATCGCGAGCCTCATTCTTAGTCCGCTCACGAAAGTCGTCAGGGTCGTAAGGCACGAAGTCACGACTAGCCCAGTAACTCTCGAAGACGGCGTCCATCTTGGCGACCGCATCAGGGTTGCGTGCTTCCGACAGCCGTACGTTCCACTCAAGGCCTGTGACCTGTGCCGAATGGGTGAGGTTCGAAGAGCCGATGTAGGCCGTCGAATAGCCGCTCGCGCGATGAAACATCCACGCCTTGGCATGCAGCCTGGTCATCGACGTGTCATAGGAGACGCGAACCTCCGCGCCAAGCGCGGTTAATTCATCAAGTGCCCGCTGCTCGGTGCTGTTGGTGTAGGTGGTGGTCAACACGCGCAGCGGCTTGCCGGCCCGCGAGTGACGGCCAAGGGCCTCGGCGAGGTTGCGGACGCCGCTCCATCGGATGAAGGCCATCAGGACGTCGATACGGTCGGCGGACGGGACCTCGGCCCGCACCTCGTGTGCCACCGCCGGTTCGCCGTGGGCGTTCGTGAGAACAGTTGTGTCCAGCAGTGGTGTCAGTGGACGCTCGACGACCTCGCGTGTTCCATCGGGCCGATTCCGCAAGATTGACTGCAAGACCTGGCCCGGCGCGGTCGGGATCTCGGCTGACAGTCCAAGGTCTGTGCCGGCGGTCAGCGTCTGAAGATTGCCGAGCACGTCCGCCGCCAGCTTTATTGCTCGCGCTGCTCGATCACGTTCCGGTATCGCATCGATTGCCTGCGCCAGGAGACGGGCGATGTGCCGGGAAATCCGATCTGAGGACTCGGCATTCGCAAGATTCGAGATCCCCGCGGTCAGACTCTCGGCCGGCAACGCATCGACCAGATGTTTAAGTCGAGCGGTAAGCAGCGCCTCGTAAAGCCCCGTCGGCGTTTCGTTCACGGTGTGAGCATGCCGCCTTCTACCGCCGATCTCGTGGATCTAGGGATCGACATCCACCTGGCATGGGCAACCCTCGCCGTCAAGCGCTGCGCCACAGTCTTCGCATAGATCGAACTCTTCGCCAGCGCCCGGGCCGTCCTGTCCCGAGATCTCGGGAATGATCTCTTCGACAAACAGCGCGAAATCGCCGGGGCTAATGGGGAAGATCACGCCAACGCCTCTGCGACCGCGTCGAGGTCTTCGTCGAGCTGTCCGTCGAAGTCTCCTGTGCGACGCCAGGATGCCCCTCAGCCGATCGATCGCCACTCGAAGCGCGGACGTCTCGGCGTCGGAGAGCTGCAGTTCGATGGCGAGCATCCCGCGACCCTCGTCGTCGAGCAGGTCAACGAGCCGTGCACCAGAAGCTTCGTCCATCTCGCGAGCGGCCCGAAGCCGGCGAGCCAAGCAGTCGTACGCACTGCCAAGGTCGATTCGATGACCTTCCCACTCGCCGAGAACCTGCTCGGTGGCAGAACTGCACGCGGCGACCGCCACCTGCGCGACAAGCAGCTGCCGGCTCGTGACGACGAACCCCAACTTTGACTGAGCGTTCAACCTGTCCCCCTTCGACTGAACCGTCGCATGGGGGTCCGACAAAATGCTGGACTCAGCCCGGATGTGGGCTACTGACAGGCAACTCCGTTGTGGTCGGCATCGAGTCCAGACCGATAGCCAGGCTGACCTTTCAGCAGCGGTGCCTTTCCCGCGTCACGCACCGCGCCGCAGCTGGAGTAGTAGACCTGACCGCTCGAATCCGTTGGCACAGGCGACGGCGCGACCGAAGAAGGAGCCGCGGCCAAGGGCTTGCTTCCGGCGGCTTGCTTGGTATTGCCGGCGCACGTCCCCTGGCCCCAGAAGCCGAGTCCTGCCGCCTTCGCCTTCGCTTCGACTGCTCGGAACTGACTCTGGTACAGGTAGGGCTTGTCGTAGGTGTACTCGTGCGCGTACCCGGTGCGGACCATGACTTCGTTGAACATCGTGTGCTCGTCCAGCCAGACGTAGACCAGATCGCGGCCGTAGATGTCGCGTCGATTCTGCGTGGGATCGTATTGGATCCAAACACTGCGGCCAGTCAACAGCTGCTCGGCTCGAGCGGACGCCTGGGGACCGAAGCACTCGACCGGCTCGTCCGGGTCCTTCGTTTCCGGCGTGTCGATGCCGATCAAACGGAGTTTCACGGTCCGGCCGTCGACGTTGATCTTGTCGGTATCTCCGTCGACGACGTCGGTGATTGGATACGGACCCTCGGCGTCCGCAGGCCGAGTGAGCCCGGAGCTCGCCACTACCGGAACGACCAGCGCTGGCGGGGGCGTCGAGGTTGGGAGAGCTGATGGCACCGTCGACGATGGCGCTAGAGACGGTGCTTCAGACGCAGCCGGGGCTGGCGATGTGGTGAGCGCTGGCGCAGTAGCCGGGGGCGCTCCGGCAGCACTCTGGGTCGATGAATTGCTGCAGCCGACGCCGGCAGCGAGCGCGGCCGCCGCAACTGACATCGTGATCGCCCGTCGGCGACAATTCACGCCGCGCTGCCCGCGGGTCGATGGGCGTCGTCTCACCGAGTCTTCCTCGACTGGTTCCAATGATGAGTTGAGCGACTCAGCTGCTAGCCAATCCAGACGCCGGGACGACGCGCTATGTCGAAAACCGCGGAGACTTGCCAGGCGTTCAAGACCGCGCTGCGTCGCTTGAGCCAGGCGTCAACCTGCTTTCGGGTAACCACATGCACCTTCCCGTCGTGCGGCTGCTCCTTTACGGTGAGCCCCCTCTGAGCGCCCATCACGGCGATCAGTCCGACGACGGGAACTGCAAAACCGGCGTGCTGACTGATGATGCGAGACGCGCGTGCGGCTTCGTGACGGCTGTTGCGGACATATGGCTGGCGATGCCCGTTGACCATGAAACAGTCGCCACCAACCCAGACGCTTGCATCCGGGTGGTACTTGGCGTTGATCGTGTAGACACCGCCCGGACCGACGGCGAGGTGGTCGATGTCGCTCCCCTGCACCCCGACCTCGATCGAATGCAAAACGTGCCACTCGTTAGGGAGTCGCGCGAGACGCGCCCCCACTGCTTCCTCGCCTTTTCGTCCTAGCCGCCAAGCTCTCTCATCATTCTTGACATCGAAAAGCCGCTCGAGCCGCGTGCGAACTGGAGCGGCACTGCGCACCGCACGCTCGACTTCTGCGGCACGCTGACCGGCCTTATTAAGGGCCAGATCGCCCTCCAAAAACGGAGTTCCTAGCAAGCTGGGTTGAACTTGTTGCTGAGGTGCAGCGGGTAGTCGTTCCTCGGCGGGAACCCGCCCCGCCGGGATCAGCCGCGAGACCGCCGCGGAGAACTCAGCAGCATGTGACTCGTCCTCCAGGTGTGCCACTCCTGCCATGCAGTCCCACCAGCCGACTTGGAGTCCATCGGCGGTCTTGAAGTAGACCCGCTCATGGCCGTAGCGCTTCCAGGGATGAGCAACTAAACCCGGCATTTGCTAGACATCGGAATCGCTCGGCTGGTGATCTATCCGCCAAATGGCCGATCCAGCGCAGGAACCAACTGCACCCCTAGTGATGAAACCCCGACGGCCCCGAAATAACGCGGTGGTCAGAGTCTGCAGCTCATTCAGAGCCCAGCGCAAGTCGTCGAGGAAGTCGTCAGCGAGGTCCTGCGAGAACCCGTTGCGGCAGACGACCCGTAGCACCGCAAGGTCTTCACGGTTCTCGGGGAACGTGTACGCCGGCACCTGCCAACCCCGCTCGCGCAGCAGGCGTGAGACGCCGAAAACGTCCCATCCCTTCACGTCAGGAGTAGTCGTAAACGCGAACACCGGGAGCTGGTCACCGCGTGAGATGAGCTTGAACGGGCCCAACCCTTCGACCGCTAATGCCAGCCGCACCGCCACGTTCCGGCTTGCCTGCTGCACGGAGCGATAGCCCGAGAATCCGAGCCGGAAGAACGTGTAGTACTGCGCCACCACTTCCGAACCAGGTCGCGAGAAATTCAGCGCGAAGGTCGGCATGTTGCCACCGAGGTAGTTGACGTTGAAGACGAGTTCCTCAGGCAGGTGCGCCTTGTCGCGCCACAGCACCCAGCCGACGCCCGGGTAGACCAGGCCGTACTTGTGACCCGAGGTGTTGATCGATGAAACCCGCGGCAGCTTGAAATCCCACACCAGATCCGGATCCAGGAATGGCGCGATCATCCCGCCGGATGCAGCATCGACATGGACTGGAACATCGGGCCCGCCACTGGCGGCGAGAGCATCCAGCGCCGCGCAGATCTCAGCGACCGGCTCGTACGAACCGTCAAACGTCGACCCAAGAATCGCCACGACGCCAATGGTGTCCTCGTCGACGGCAGCCGCCGCCGTAGCCGCATCAAGATGGAAACGGTCGCCGTCCATCGGGACGATCTTCGGCTGCGACATCCCAATAGCGGCAGAACTTTTCCCAGCAAACCTGGACGTTCGCACCCATCACCAGGTTCGGTTTGCGAGTCAGGTCACCGCCGACCTTCGCCGACCAACGGCGCTTCAATGCCATGCCGGCGAGCATGCAGGCCTCGCTCGAACCAGTCGTCGAACAACCCGTCGCGTTCTCCGCGTGTGGCGCGTTCCAGAGGTCCGCCAGGATCGCCACGCAGCGCCGCTCGAGCTCCGCCGTCTTCGGGTATTCGTCCTTGTCGATCATGTTCTTGTCGACGCATTCGGACATCAGCTGGCCGGCCTGCGGCTCCATCCACGTGGTCACGAAAGTCGCCAGGTTCAGCCGGGCACTTCCGTCCAGCAGGAGCTCGTCATGCACCAACTGATAGGCGACATCTGCGGGCACCGGCCCTGCACCGAGCTTGGACTTCGGCGGCGCAACCTCCACGCAAAAGACCGGATTCGCCATCCCCATGAAGGGATTGACGTCGACGACGGGAGATTCTTCTGATGATCCAGCGTGCAAGGCCATGGGCAGAACTATGAACCCAGGAAGTTTGGTGGTAGCGCAGGCTCGCAACTAGAAAGTTCGAGCGCTTCGAGGCGCGGGGCTTTCCCCGAGCTCATCCCGAGCCGATAGCTAACTGTGCCCATCTGCCGTCCCGAAGCCCCAGACTTCGAAAGCGCGGCGGAGCGGCAGGTCTGGGAGGAGCTCCGCCAACAGCTTCGGCCCAAAGACATCCTGATGGCGAACGTTTGGTTCACCGACCGCAAGCAGGACTACGAGGCCGACATCGTCGTGCTGATGCCGGACGCGGGCGTCGTCGTGGTCGAGGTCAAAGGTGGCAGCGTCTGGCGCGAAAACGGTAGTTGGCGCACGAAGCGCGATGGCGTTGCGGTCACGATCGACCCCGTCAGGCAGGCGAGCAAAGCTCGTTACAAGCTCCGGGAGTACGTAGAAGCTGATCCACGGTGGCCGGGCAGCAAGGTGCGCTGGGCGCATGCCGTGGCACTTCCGAATACGGACCTCGATGACGACTTCCGCTGCCCCGACTGTCCCCGTTGGATGATCGCCGACCGCCAGAACCTGTCAGAGATCGCGACCCTCCTCAGAGACATTCCGCGTCAGCAGGAAAGCAATCGGAAGCCCCTAACCTGCGACGATGCACCACTCCTCCTTGAGGTGCTCGGCGGGCGAGGTCTGCCGCAACGGGACCTCCTGGCCGAAGCCCGCGAGCGTGACTTCGAAGCCCAACGCCTCACCGAAGACCAGGCGGGGATCCTTCACGCCACCAGACTGCTGACCAGAGTCGAGGTCCGCGGAGGTGCCGGCAGCGGTAAGACGTGGCTCGCGATGGAGCAGGCCCGGCGACTGAGCCGGTCCGGGAAGCGCGTCGCGCTGCTCTGTTACTCGCGTGGACTGGCTGCCTATCTGAACCGGTTCATGGCTGAGGTCCCCAAGAACGACCGTCCCGCCTACGTAGGCGAATTCCACCGGCTGGGAGCCGAATGGGGCGCCGAGCCAGGCAGCGAAACCGACAGCGACTACTGGGAGAAGCGACTCCCGGAGCAGATGCGTCAACTCGCCGCAGATCTCCCGCCGGCAAAGAAGTTCGACGCCGTCATCATCGATGAGGCGCAGGACTTCGCGGATAGCTGGTGGCCCGCCGTCCTCACCTCTCTCCGCGATCCGGACAAGGGCGGCGTCTACGTCTTCAGCGATGAGGGGCAGCGAGTGTTCGCCCGATTCGGCAAACCTCCCATCGAGCTCATGCCCTTGCTGCTGGACAGCAATCTGCGCAACACCAAGCAGATCGCTGGGACGTTCAACTCGCTGGCACAAAGCAAGATGCGGCTCTTCGGCGGCGACGGTCCTGCGGTGCGCTTCATTGAATGCTCGCCCAGCGAAGCTCGAGCGGTCGGTGACGACGCCGTCGATGAACTGCTCAACGATTGGCGGCCCGAGGACATCGCGTTGCTCACGACGGGCAACCGCCATCCCGAGCAAGTCAGCCGGCAGGCGGTTGGTCAGGACGAATACTGGGCGTCGTTCTGGGATGAGGACCAGGTCTTCTACGGACACGTCCTCAGCTTCAAAGGTCTGGAAAGGCGAGCAGTCGTCCTCGTGCTGAACGAGCAGACCATCGGCGACCGTTCAAAGGAACGCCTCTACGTCGGACTCTCCCGCGCTCGGGATCAGCTGGTGGTGTGTGGGAGTAGCTCCGTCATTCGTCAGCTCGGCGGAGAGGACGTGTTGCGCCGCATCAAGGGTCGCTGACTGGATCGGGTGCACTCTGTCGGTGACGACCGAACAGCGTGAGAGGACGTACCCCCGTGAGCGCAGAGGACAAGCTTGCCGTCGCCGAGTGCCTGTATCGGTATGCCACCGGAGTCGACACTCGTGACTGGGCGCTGTACCGCTCGGTGTTCGCCGAGGAGGTCGAACTGGACTTCTCGAGCTACGACCCGGGGCGCAAGCCAGTGACGATCGCGGCTGATGACTACGTTGCCGGTCTCAAGCCCCTCTTCGGGGGCCTCGCGATGTCGCAGCACATGATGTCGAATCCGCTGGTGGAGCTGGAGGGCGACACCGCGCAGATCACGATGTACGTGCGCGCCCACCACGTACTCGATCCCGAGGATCCGGAGTCCTTCTACACGGTCGGCGGGTTCTACCAGAACCGGCTCGTGCGCGATGGCGGCGATTGGAAGCTGGTGCGGGTCAAGCTCAACGTCACCTGGACTCTTGGGCATCCCGAGATCATGGACGCGGCCCGCGCCCGCGGAATCTCGGCCGGCGCTGACCTTGTATAAAGCATCCAGCCGAGCTTCGGGAAGAGGAACACCATGGCGCGCAGCCTGTATCTGCACGAGACCGTCGACATCATCGGCCAGGGCCAATACGCGTACATGGAGCACCTCTGGAAAGACCCGGTGCTACGCATGCCGGAGATGTTCAGCCTGCAGGGCTCGTTCTATGTTTGCGCCGCCGGCGGTGGGCGCTGGCCGCAGGTCATCAACATCTGGGACGTCGGATCGCTCGGCTGGCAGGGCTGGGCGTCCAACGTCGACCGGATGAACCTCAAGCGCCGTAAGGCTTTCTACGGCGAATGGTGGGACGAGGCCGCGCAATGGCGCAGCAGCGGCTTCGACCGGCTCTGCGGAGGCGTCAAGGGCAGCCCGACCACCGACGAGCTCGAATCACGCGGAGTCAAAGGCAGCCTCTTCGTCCATGAGGTCCTGCAGGTCCGGCCCGGAACGCAGCTGGAATTCCTCGACGCTGTCGTACGCGAGCGGGTCCCGGTGATGCGCGAGTACGGCCACGAACCGACCGGGCTCTATGAAGTCATGTCCAACCAGCGCGAGGTCGTCATGGTCTGGGCGACCACCATCCCGGCGCAGGTACGGCTGCGGCAGAACCGCGACGCCGCACACGGACTCGATGACGAGGGTGAAGCCGACGAGAGGTTGCCCCGCTGGGAGAGCGTCGCCGCGCAGTACGTCGTCGGTGGTGACACCCACATCATGACGCCGCTGCCCCGCACCGTGTACGGGCCGCCGGACTGGGAAGAGGCCTCGCTCGACGAGTGGCTGGAGAAGAGCGGGGCCGAGGTAGCGGAGTAGGACTTCAGCTGCCGGTCAGCTGAGTGGCTGCGGAAGTAGCAACGGAGATTGAAGTCAACACGGCGATTCGCCACGAAACGCCGCCAGTTCCAAGATCACCGAAGAACTTCGTGGCTGTTTCCGCAACAGCTCGGCCGGCTAGCACTGACGCAGTAACTTCTCGCCATGACCTCGCTGGACGAGTGGTGGGACCAGGGCAGCACCGTGGAGATCAACGGGCGCGACGGCCAGCCCCAGGAGATCTTCATCCGGCAGGGTGGCAGGGGCAGCCGCATCGTGACGTTCATCCACGGCTACCCGGGCTCCTCCTACGACTGGCACGAGGTCAGCGAGCAGCTCGAGCCCGATTTCCGCACCCTGGCGATCGATCTGCTCGGCTACGGCGCCTCCAGCAAGCCCAGGCCGCACGCGTGGTCGTTGGAGGAGCAAGCGGACATCATCGAGCAGATCTGGGAGCGGGCCGGCGTCGAGCGGACGCTGCTGGTAGCCCATGACATGGGTTCATCGGTGGCTCTGGAGTTGCTGGCGCGCGAGCTGCCGGCCCTCGAAGCCGTGGTGCTGCTCAACGGGGGTCTTTACCCGGAGCTTCACCGTCCCACCGACGGACAGCAGATGCTGCTCGGCCCTGACGGTGAAGCGTTGGCGGCGGTCATCAACCAGGAGCTCTTCCAGGCCAGCGTCGCCGCGACTTTCGGTTCACGGGCCCCCGCGACGCCCGAGCAGCTCGAAAGTGCGTGGCAGGCGATGGCCCGCTCTGACGGCAATTTGCTGCTGGCGACCTTGCTGCACTACATCCACGACCGCCGGCGCAATGAGCAACGCTGGACGACGGCGATGGAGACCACGTCGGTGCCGCTGACCTTCGTCTGGGGTCCCGAAGACCCGGTGAGCGGGGCGCACATGCTCGCTGGGATACGCGAGCGGGTCACGGGCGCCGACATCGTCGAGCTGCCCGGAGTGGGTCACTGGCCTGAGCTGGAAGACCCGACGAGCGTTGCCGCCGCTATACGCGGGGCGGCCGAACGACTTACTGGCTCCTAGGAGCCCCGGCCTCATAGAACCGCGGGGCCGGCACCTGGCCGCGCAGCGCGCTTTCGGCGCGGTCAGCCCGGGCGACCTCCTGCTGAAGCTCGCCGTTGCACGCCATCAGCCGCAGGCTCAGCTCCCTGACCTGCTTCGTCAGGTTCTCCACCTGCTGGTTCGCGGAGCTGAGCTGGCGTTCAAGGGCCTGGCTGGGGTCCTCATCCTTGCGCAGATCGAGCGACACTGCCTTCAGGTGCGAGCGCAGCTCACTCGCCGTCGCCGCGTCGCCATTGGCGAGCAGCGTCCCCACATACGGCGCGCACAGTCGCCGGACCTCATCGAGCGCCGTAGCCCCGGCGGTCTCCGTTGCGTTACCCATGGTTTGCCTATTCGGCACGTTCACAGGGGAGCCACAGGGGCCGTCTGGCCTATATTTGCTCAACTTTTGGAGTAACCGAGCGTTCAGACCCGCGTGCGGCGGCGCCGGCCGAGCCGTATATGCGCCGTTTTGTCGCGGGTCTCGTGCGTCGGCGTCTACCCGGCGCCGCGTCAACGACTTCGACTGCTTTGATAGCAGCGATGAACCTCTCCTTTCACCACTTCGGGGTCGCGTGCAAAAGTCTCGACCGGGAGGCGGCGGCCTACGCGCCCCTCGGGTACCAGGCTGAGGCACCTGATTTCCTAGACCCCATCCAGGGTGTCCAAGGTCGCTTTCTGGTCGGTGGGGGCCCCCGGATCGAACTTCTCGTGGCTATGGAAGGCCGGGACGTGCTCGACCCCTGGCTCAAGGGCGGGAGTCGGATCTACCACCAGGCGTTCGAGACGCCGGACCTGCCGGCCGCGCTCGACGAGCTCAGAGGCGTCGGCGCGCGGGTCGTGGTGCAGCCGGTGCCAGCGGTCGCCTTCGGTGGACGGGACATCTGCTTCCTCATGTTGCGGACCATGAGCCTGATCGAACTCATTTCGACCGTTTAAGCCGCGGTTCGCGGCCCTTTAGACCCGCGTGCGGCGCCGGTAGCCGAGCCTCGTATCCCAGGATTCGATCACCAGATGGTCCGCCGGCTCACCGAGATAGGTCAGCGCGACCTCGGTGATATCGAACCGGAAGTACCCCGCTTCGGGGAAGGGATTGGGGTCGGGAGGGTCGACTTCCCGCAGCACACCTGACATTTTCGCGTCGCCGATCCACGGCTGGCCCGACTCGGGCTTGGGCGGCTCGAGGGTGGGGCTGTGCAGCGCCACCCGTGGATCGCGGCGCACGTCGATCAGCTTCCGCGACGCGTCCATCATCCCCAGCGTGAGCTCGCCGTCTTCGAACTTGCACTCCGAGGCGCTGATACGCGGCGAACCGTCAGCCCGCAGGGTCGCCAGCGTCTTATTGGTCCCAGCGTCGAAACACGTGCGCACCCGGGCGGCGAAGTCGGGCGCGTCGTCCTCAATAGTTTTCCAACTCGGCATTCGCTGGGTATAGCAGCCACCTACGACATTCTTAGAGCCCGGGAGTTCGCATACGGCTCCGCGACGCGCTCAAGCCGATCTGACCCGCTTCCGGCGGCGCAGAAGGATCACCAGACCCACGCACAGGACCAGCATGAGTGCCATGCCGAAGACGCTGAGCAAGACGATCCCGGTAACGAACGAGGCGCGCCAACTGTCGTCGGAGAGGTCGTGCGCGCGTGACGGGTTGGCAGGGTCGTAGGAGACCTTCGCCGGTCCCCCGACGTCCGGTCTGCCCGGCCCCGTGGCAGGCGCGGCGAACTGATGGTGGACCCCACTCTTGTCGGTGAACGAGACGATGGGCCCATAAACGGTGCCCTTGCCGGTCTCGGAGCCGGCGATGCCGACGACAGTGCCGGTGGTGACGACCCAACCTTTGACAGGCTGTTCCGTCGCGCGTTGATGCCAGCCGCTCACGGTGAGAATGACCCCGGCAACGAAACCACCCACAACGACAACGGATACGAGAAGCAGGGCGAAGATGCGCAAGCCTCGGGGCGGCGTCTTCCGCCGGCCCGGCATCTGCTCAAGAGTCGTCACGTCCTACTCACATCGGCGTGAACTCAGTCGCGGCCAGCGTTTGCCATGATCGCGGCGATGGGCGGCATGACCATCGCGATCACGCTCATGATGATCGCGGCCGTGGTGGAGAAGAATTGGACGACCCCCCACGCCAACACGATCAGCGTGAGGCACGGAATCATGATCGAGAAGTAGAGCCGCCGACGGCGACTTTCGCTCACCGGCTTGCCAGGCATCAGCCGTCTCCGGTGAGTCCAAACAGTTGTTCAGCGGTTCCCGACAGCACGTCCGCCAGGATCTCGGCCGGCAGTCCGGACTCCAGGAACTGCTGCAAGCACCCAGCTGTGGGAGTAGCCCAGCGGATGGGAGTACAGGTCGGTCCCGAAGACCACCCTTTGGTGCCCGAATCGTTCCATCAGGCTCAGGATCGGGTCGATCGCGTACGAGAGGCTGGTGTCGAAGACGAGGTTGGGCGCCAGCTCGGCGACGTGCAGCGAGTGGCTGGCCTGCTCGTGGGACGAGAAGACATCGAGCACCACCATCGGCAGATCGGGGAAGGATCGGGCTACGGACTGCACGCGCCAGAGGGCCTCCTCAGGAGATTCCGCGACGGAGTGGATGACGGGAACCAGCCCGAGCTCACCCATCACTTCGATCTGAGCCTTCACGAGCGGGCTATCGGTCGTGACCCCCTGGAAACGCGTGTGGAGGCTGACTCCGACGAAGCCGAGCTCTTGCTTGATGCGCCGAAGCTCGCCGTCACCGGCGCGCCCGTAGATGGGCTCAACGATTCCGAGCGCAGCAGTGAAACGAGTTGGCGCGGAATCGCGATAAGCCGCGATCCCATCGTTGGCGCGGCGGGTGTCCGTCAGACCTTCGGGACGCAGGTAACTGTGACCGGGAATGACGATCGCCGCGTCAACCCCGTTGCGGTCCATGGTGTCGAGCCGGATCTGGCGCTCGGAGGCAGCAGGGCTGGCCTTCCCGCTCACTTCCGGCATCGCCAGCGCCGCCGTGGCATCTCCGACATGGTGATGAATGTCGAGAACGCGAAATCCGCCGGCGGTCATGACACTCCAAACGCGGGAAGCACCTTCTGTGCGAACTGGCGCATGAAGTGCAGCTGATCCGGTACGAACTGGGCCACGATGATGCGCGTCACTCCGGCCGCCGCGACCTCATGAAGGCGTTCGATGCAATGCGGAATGGGTCCGGCGATCGTCGATTGTCGGGCCAGGTATTGCGTGAGGCCGAGCTCGTCGACCAGGTCGGCGTTGTGGGCCGCCGTCTCAGGCGAGGCGTGGTGTGAGGAGTCGTAACGCCGCTTCAGCTCCTCCACCTGGGGCACGAGCTCCTCGGGTAAGCCCTTGCCTTCGACGGTGAAACGGAAGACGTGGTTGGCGGTGCCGGCCAGCACTGAACGCACCTGACCGATGCCCTCAGCCTCAGTAGCTGCCGGCACGACGTTCGCCATGCACCAGATCTCCAAGTCATCCATCGAACGACCCGCTGCCGTCACGCCCGCCTGGATGTGCCCAAGATTTCGCTGCATCGCCTCGGCCGTCAGGCTGTTGGAAAGGACGACCCCATCGGCGATTCTTCCTGCCAGCTCAAGGGTTTTTGGACCCTCGGCGGCCATCCAGACGGGAGTGTGGCGGTGGTCCCAGCGCAGCTGCTGAGCGGCGCCTTGATACGTAGCAAGCCTGCCGTCGCACATGGCTTGCACGCACGTGACGTACTCCTCCAGCTCTGCGACGTGCGCCGGACGGACCCCGATGTTGCGCAATGCCGAATCCCCGGAGCTGATGCCGTAGGCGAAGCGATCACGCGAGATCTGCTGCAGCGCCGTGGACATCGACGCCACGACGGCGGGGTGGCGGGTCATCGGGTTGGACACGGTGATGGCGAGCCGCGGCCGCTTTGTGCGCATCGCTGCAAACGTCATAGCCACAAAGGGATCTGCCCACAGCGACTGGGAATCGCCCGTCGTGAGCAACTCGAATCCCGAGTCTTCAGCGACCCGCAGCCATTCGCCGTACGCACCGAAATCGCGCGGGGTGGTGCCGGTGCCGAACCTGATCTCTGGCGCGGTCATCGCGTCGCCTGGAAATAGTCCGACTGCACCGCGGGATCGGGCTCGAAGAACGCGCGTACCGAATTCACCAGACCGTCCTCGTCGACCCGCCAGACCTCGAGGCTCTCGACCACGACGGACCGGCCGTGCAGGTTGCCCTCGTTACGCATCACGACGGCCGCCTCCGACCCGCACGCCACGATGCGGTCGGCCACCAGGCGCCACTCCCGACCCGGCGTCAGCGAGCGTTCCCAGGTATCGCGAATCGCTTCGCGGCCAAGCTTGGGCGGCGCACCCACGGGATCTTCGAAGACCACGTCGGCGGCAAAGATTCGCGACCAGCTCTCCCGGTCACGCGCATTCCAATATTCGCAGTGCTTTTGAACCGCTAGCGCTGGCGGTGAGGTCACCTTGTCACGCCCGGCTCGCTTCGAGCACCGCGACTGTCCCGAGGCTCAGTTCAGCCGCCAGGTAAAGCCAGAAGGCGGGGTCAGTACGCGGCCGGTCGAGCTTGAGCGAAGCGATCCTCGCGACGGCCGCCCCTAGCCAGGTATATCCCACCGCTGACGAGGCAGCAGGAGACCGGTTGAGCAGCGCCCAACCACCGAGGGCCGCGTAGGTGCCCCCGAGGCCGGCGCGGATCTCAGCCGTCCCACGACCCGTGTCCGGGGGCAGTGCGAGCGCCTCCCCCACGCTCCCGGGGGTCAGGACGCCCGCAACTCCGGACGCACACAGGGCAGCGGCACTCACCAGGCCAAGTCGCACGCGGTCAAGCTACGCCCAGCCGGCGCCGGCCTGATAGCCAGTCCACCTGGCGCGGCCTCATTGGGCTTCCCACATTCGGACTTCGGGCGGTCAGTGGGCGGCTCATCGGTGGCAGACTCCGCGCGTGGCTGATCCCGCGCTCGCGTCGCGCTTCTGGCGCTCCGTCGAAGCGTTGCACGCAGTCGTGTACTTCGCGCCGGACGCCAGGGATTCGTATGAGGCGATCGGGCTGCGCGGCTTTTGGATGGGCTATTTCGCTTCGCGTTCGGCCGCTCTCGGACCCGCGAGTCCCGAACTCGTCACGGCGCTCTTCTTCGGTTTCGCGCCGCGCATGGTGGAGCGGGCTCTTCCCGACGCGTGGGCCCGAACGATCCCGTCGATCGTGCTGACCACGCGGGAGGACCTGGCGGTGCGCACCCTCAAGCCGCTGCTGCCCCGAGCTCCGGTACCTGCGGTCACCCGCGGGTTGGAAGCCCTGCTGGAGACGCTTGACCTGGCCGGGCGACCGCTGGCTGCTGCCCAGCTGAGGGTCGACGGTTCCGACGATCCGGTTGCGCGCCTGTGGAGAGCGGTCACCGTGCTGCGCGAATACCGGGGCGACGGGCACGTAGCCGCGCTGGTCGCTGCCGGTCTTGACGGCGCCGAGGCGAACCTGAGTCACGCCGGGACGGGCGCCTTGCCTGCCGAGCAGCGTGCCAACCGCGGCTGGAGCGAGGAGGAGTGGAACGCCGCCCGCCGCCGTTTACGTGCTCGCGGCTGGGTCGACCACACCGGTGCCCTGACCCCCGCCGGGTGGGCCGCCCGCCAGTCGATCGAACGTGCGACCGACGTCGCGGTCTCCCGGGTGTTCTCCCGCACCACCAACCTGGACCAGGACGACCTGATGTTCGACGTCATCCGGCTCGCCTCCGGTGCCGTCAGGAGAGGCGTCCCGTACCCGAACGCGATGGGCGTCCTGCCGCCGTGATTCTGCGTCAGTTTCCGGTGAGCGTGCCGGCATAGTCCGCGGCCGGAAGGCTTCGGGTAGAGGTGCGGCTCACAGCTCCCGTGACGGCAGTGGTGCCGGGCATGCCGTCGACGGTGTAGGTGGCGGTCCAGACCGCGGTCACGCTGAGCGGCCAGCCTTTGTTGGATTCGGTGTAGGTGTGCGTGAGGTAGTGGCTGGTGTCGGGATCCGTAGCGACGTACGCACGGCCTGGCGTGGTGGTGGAGAGGGTCGATCCGTCCCCGAAGTCCCATTCCCAGTGGACCTGAGCGCTGATCGTGACGGTGGGAAAGGGCGCCACGTTGACGGTGAAAGTCGTCGGACCGGGCGCATTCGCCGAGACGATCTCGGGCAGGTTGACGACGGCATTGTCGGCCGGACTGATACGAATCCCGGCTCAGGAAGCGGAATCCGCTGGAAGTAATCGTCGACCGTTGCCTGCAATTGCGCCGGGTCGAACGGCAATTGCTGCGCCGGGGTAAGACACTCCGGATTGCGCTGGACTATCCAAGGGGTATTGGGAAACAGGTCCCGCGCCGCAACGAGAACAAGGCGCTCGTTGCCTCCGCACGTCGCGGCAGCCGCAACGTTGTCACCGGTGCAGGCTCCCTCGCAGGCGGGGTGGTAGTCGTACTGGGTGCGATGTCGCTGCCCGGACGGAACGGGATTGTGGCCGGGTGAGCCGCCGCTCCCCAGCCTTCGAGGGTCAAGGCCAATCCAGTTGTCGCCAGCCTCCACCGTCGGAGTATGTCACAACAGTCGATGACAGTGCCGAGCGCTTGCCGGCGACCGTGCCAGGCCGGAGAGAGCAGAAAGCCATGCAGCATCACTGCCGACCGCTACGGCCTCACCAGCCGGAACCTCACGACTATCGAATCAGTCTTAGACATCCAAGCTGACGCTGCGATCGCAATCGAGCGCAATATCGCCGCAGATCTCGGACGTATGATGCCGTCAGCTCTCACCGGGCGTGATCGTGGTATCCTGTGCCGTGGAAACAGATTCCGTGCAACCGCGGCAAATGCTGGGCCATGATCGCCAGTAGGCCCAGCTTCCGTACGCATGATCGTGAGCTGCGCGCCGACGATCTTGCCCCCACGACCGTAGTAACTCCTGATGTCCCGCTCGAACCCAAGGCACGAGCACGTTGCTTGCCTATACGGAGCGAGCTTGGAAACATCCCCTGAGGCATAAGCCCGATCCAGCTCAGCGAAGTACGCCTTGACGAACGCATACGCACCCGCCTCCGTCGCAGCCGAGAGGAATGGTGTGGCTGAAGGGCTCGGAGTTGGACTCGCGACCGGGCTAGGCGTCGACAGCCGAGGACGTAGCCACCGGAGGCGGCGCGGCGGCGTGCGTACCCGATGACGAGCAACCGGTGATCACTACGCCGAGTAACACAAATGACGCCAAACACCGTTGGCGCATGCCTCACCATAACCATGCGTAACCGATAAACGGGTTTGTCCACAGTAATTCTGCGGACGACGCGACTCAGAGGTAGCGCATCATGCGGGTATTTCCGAGCGTATTCGGCTTGACCCGTTCAAGATCCAGAAATTCCGCGACACCTTCGTCGTAGGACCGCAAGAGTTCCGCGTAGACCTCGTGGGTGACGGCGGCGGCCTCACTCATGGGCTCGAAACCGGCGGCCTTGAAGAACTCGACGGCAAAGGTCAGGCAGAAGAGTCGCTGCACCCCGAGCTCGCGGCCGCGCCTGATGACCTCTTCCAGCAGCATGCGTCCGACGCCGAGCCGGCGCGCTGAAGGGTCGACCGCCACCGTGCGCACCTCGGCCAGGTCCTCCCACAGAACGTGGAGCGCGGCGCAGCCGACGACGGTCCCGGACTCGTCCTCGGCCACGACGAATTCCGTCACGTCCTCGAAGAGGGTGACCGTCGCCTTGGACAGCAGTATCCGGTCGTCGGAGTAGTAGTCGACGAAGGAACGGATCTTCCAGACGTCCGCGGTCCGGGCGGGCCGGATCGTGATGGTCGAGCTCATCCCTCGATCTTGCCTGCCGCGCGCAAACTGGAAACCGTGCTGACCGCTTACGGAGTGACCGCCCTGGTCTTCATGATGACGATGTACGCGCTGGAGAGCCGCGGGAACGGCTACGTGCTCGCCTTCGCGGTGGGCTGCGCGCTCTCGAGCGTCTACGGATTCCTCAGCGGGGCCTGGCCGTTCGGGGTGGTCGAAGCCATCTGGACCGTCATCGCGGCACGGCGCTGGTACCGCCAACGCCAAACCACGCCCGCCAGCCTGGCCTGACCCCAGCCACGCCGATTACCGTCAACCCAGCAGCGTTCAGACCCTCCTGACACGCCTGCGTCGAAGGAGGTCCACGGTGACCGAAGTGACCAACGCGGCCAGTGGCGGCCCGCAGCTCCCGCAGGAGCGACGGCTGGTGACGGCCGTTCCCGGGCCCCGGTCCCAGGCGCTCACCGCCCGGCGCAATGCCACGGTGGCCAGGGGAATCGCCTCGACGCTGCCTGCCTACATCGTGCGGGCGGGCGGCGGCGTGCTGGTCGATGTCGACGGCAATTCGCTGATCGACTTCGGGTCCGGCATCGCGGTCGTCAGCGTCGGCAATGCGGCGACCGAGGTCGTCGCGGGCGTGCAGCAGCAGGTCGCGGAATTCACCCACACCTGCTTCATGATCACGCCGTACGAGGGTTACGTGGCGGTCTGCGAGGAGCTGGCCCGGCTGACTCCCGGCGACCATGACAAGCGTTCCGCGCTCTTCAATTCGGGCTCGGAAGCCGTAGAGAACGCCGTCAAGATCGCTCGTACCGCGACCGGTCGCCAGGCCGTCATCGCCTTCGACCACGCCTACCACGGGCGTACGAACCTCACCATGGCGCTGACCGCCAAGAACATGCCGTACAAGGACGGCTTCGGGCCCTTCGCCCCCGAGATCTACCGGATGCCGATGGCCTATCCCTATCGCTGGCCGACGGGTCCGGAGCACTGCGGAGAAGAGGCCGCAGAGCAGGCCATCAGCGCGATCAACAGCCAGGTCGGCGCCGGCAACGTGGCGGCGATCCTGATCGAGCCGATCCAGGGCGAGGGCGGATTCATCGTGCCCGGGCGCAGGGTTCCTGCCGAGGCTGTCGGAGTACTGCCGGGCGAACGGCATCGTCTTCATCGCCGATGAGATCCAGACCGGTTTCGCGCGTACCGGCGACTGGTTCGCCTCCGAGCACGAAGGCGTGATTCCCGACCTGATCACCACCGCAAAGGGCATCGCCGGCGGTCTCCCACTGGCAGGTGTCACCGGCCGCGCGGAGATCATGGACAGCGTTCACCCCAGCGGGCTCGGCGGCACCTACGGCGGCAACCCGGTCGCCTGCGCCGCCGCCCTCGGCGCCATCCGCACCATCGAGGAGCAAGACCTCGTCGGCGCCGCCCGCCACATCAGCGACGTGATGCTGCCCCGGCTCAAGGACCTGCAGTCACAGCATGCGGTCATCGGTGACGTACGCGGCCGGGGCGCCATGCTCGCCGTCGAGCTGGTGGAGGCGGGCTCCAAGACGCCCAATCCCGCTGCGGCGCAAGCGGTCGCGAAGGCTTGCCACGCCGAAGGGCTCGTCGTGCTGACGTGCGGCACCTACGGCAACGTGCTGCGTTTCCTGCCGCCGCTGGTGATGCCGGATCACCTGTTGGAGGAAGGGCTGGGACTGCTGGAAAAGGCCTTCGCGGGACTCGGGCAGTAGATCAAGCCATGCGGAAACGCGCTGATCGTGCCGGGCGGCAGCTGGGCCGCCCGAGCGCCGGTAGGGGTCTGGCAGCAGGTCCAGGACGGCCACCTGCCGAACCTGGTACGTGGTCGACGACGGTGACCTGCTGACCTGCGGTGGAGTCACCTCCGGCCTCGACCTCGCGTTATGGATCATCGAGCGCGAGCAGGGGCCCGAGATGGCCGCTTCCGTCTCGAGCACGATCGAGCATGAACGCACCGGCAAGCTCTGGCGGCGGTAGCGCCAATCAGGCAAGCGCACTAACGTGATTCGGGTCACGACGACGCGGGAATGTCGTAGTCAGAAGCATTCGAGGATCGCTGGCCGCCTGGAGGCCGCATGGCTGACGCCGCGAGCATCACAGCTCGATCGGTGGCGGTCGCCCGGGAAGCGTTTCTGGCGACAGGCAACGTCCCCGTAGCGGTGCGGCCGGAGGTCGCCCAATCCTGGCGCCGATCCGCGGCCTTCGGTGTGGTCGAACGAGCCATGGCGCCCGTCGAGCTCACCGACGACGCGCTGCGTACCTACCGCGACGCCCACCCCCTCGCACTCGCGATGCCGGTCATCCGTCGCCTACTCGTGGCCCACGCGTTGGATGACAACCTGCTGGTCGCGGTGGGTGACGCCCACGGCCGGCTGCTCTGGGTCGAAGGCCAGCCGGCGCTGCGCAGCCGTGCCGAGAACATGCATTTCGTCGAGGGCGCGCAATGGGACGAGGCCCACGCCGGTACGAATGCTCCCGGAGTCGCACTGGCGACCAGCAAGCCCGTCCGCATTGCCTCGGCCGAACATTTCCAGCAGGCGGTGCAGCGGTGGAGCTGCTCGGCGGTGCCGGTCCACGGGCCCCGCGGCGACCAGATCGGCGTCATCGATGTCACCGGAGACGACCGGGCCGCTCAGCCCACGATGCTTGCTTTGGTACGCGCCACTGCCGCCGCCGTGGAAGCCGAGCTCCGGCTCCGCCTGACCGACCTGCCCGCCAGCGCGTTCTACAGCCATCCGGCGAGTGGGCACGTGGCAGCGCTGAATCTCGAGGTCCTCGGCCGCGACGAGGCCGGGCTGACCCTGGGCGGTCAGTCGCTGGTCACCAGCCCCCGCCACGCTGAACTGCTGCTTCTCCTCGCCGCGAACCCCCACGGGCTGTCGGCGGACGAATTGGCGTCCGGCCTGGACGAGCGTCCGCTGGATCCGGTCACGATCCGGGCCGAGCTCTCGAGGCTGCGACGGATCATCGGCCCCGACCGGGTCGCCGCGCGCCCGTATCGGCTGCTCGGTGAAAT
Organism: uncultured Actinomycetota bacterium; assembly: GCA_963737695.1. GTDB lineage: Bacteria > Actinomycetota > Actinomycetes > Frankiales > Frankiaceae > DATAZK01. The sequence goes on along the minus strand of CAVTTQ010000003.1, from coordinate 429,810 downwards.
CACCACCGATGCGGGCCGGGTGCGCCGGCTGCTCGACCGCGGAGCCCATCGCGCCGCACTGCACGCGTACACCGGCCCGATCCTGCCGCGATCCATGGCGCCGGCGGTGGCCGAGCTCAGAAACGAGCTGCACGCGGAAGTCCGCGACGCGCTGCTGCGCCATCCCGATCCGGAGCTGCTGAAGGCGTGGACCGAGAGCCGCGAAGGCCATGACGACATCGAGGCCTGGCGGCTGCTGCACGCCTGCCTGCCTCCGGGATCGGGCCGAGGCCGACGCGCTGACGTGCATGTACGGCTGCTGAACCGAGAGCTCGGCCTACACCCCTGAGCTGGGCTGCAACGCGGATGCAACGGCCGGACTCCTAGCGTCGGGCACAGGAGTTCGCCCGCGAAATTCTCGTGGGCGCGATTGCAAAGGAGCACCCGTGCCAGTCTTTGCCCGACCCGGTCAGCCAGGATCCGTCGTCACCTACGCAGGCCGCTACGACAACATCATCGGCGGCGAATACGTCGCCCCCGTGAAGGGCCAGTACTTCGAAAACCCCTCGCCCGTCACTGGCGAGATCTTCACCGAAATAGCCCGCTCCACCGCTGAGGACGTCGAACTCGCCCTCGACGCCGCCCACGCGGCAGCGCCGGCCTGGGGCAAGACGAGCCCGGCCGAGCGCGCGGTGGTCCTGAACAAGATCGCTGACCGGATGGAGGAGAACCTCCAGCTGCTGGCCGTCGCGGAATCATGGGACAACGGCAAGCCGGTACGCGAAACGCTGGCTGCCGACATCCCGCTGGCCATCGATCACTTCCGCTACTTCGCCGGCGCCATCCGGGCGCAGGAAGGTTCGCTGTCGGAGGTCGACGACGACACCGTCGCCTATCACTTCCACGAGCCGCTCGGCGTCGTCGCCCAGATCATCCCGTGGAACTTCCCGATCCTGATGGCGACGTGGAAGCTCGCACCGGCGCTGGCGGCGGGCAATGCGATCGTCCTCAAGCCCGCCGAGCAGACCCCGGCCTCGATCAACATCTGGTACGACCTGGTCAAAGACATCCTGCCGCCGGGCGTGCTCAACATCGTGCAGGGCTTCGGTGCCGAGGCCGGCAAGCCGTTGGCCAGCTCAAACCGGATCGCCAAGGTCGCCTTCACCGGCGAGACGACGACCGGCCGGCTGATCATGCAGTACGCCAGCCAGAACCTGATCCCGGTCACTCTGGAGCTCGGTGGCAAAAGCCCGAACATCTTCTTCAAGGACGTCATGGACGCCAATGACGACTTCCAGGACAAGGCGCTCGAGGGCTTCACGATGTTCGCGCTGAACCAGGGCGAGGTCTGCACCTGCCCGAGCCGCGCCCTCGTCGATCGCAGCATCTACAGCGACTTCCTCGACATGGCGGCGATCCGCACCAAGGCGGTCAAGCAGGGCAACCCGCTCGACACCGACACGATGGTCGGCGCCCAGGCCAGCAACGACCAGCTCGAAAAGATCCTCAGCTACTTCGAGATCGGCAAGAACGAGGGAGCCCGGGTCGTCACCGGCGGCGAGCGCGCTGACCTAGGAGGCGACCTGTCAGGCGGCTACTACGTCCACCCGACCATCTTCGAAGGCAACAACAGCATGCGGATCTTCCAGGAGGAGATCTTCGGCCCGGTCGTTTCGGTGACCAGCTTCGATGGGTACGACGAAGCCATCAAGATGGCCAACGACACCCTCTACGGCCTCGGCGCCGGCGTGTGGAGCCGTAACGGAACGACCGCCTACCGCGCCGGCCGCGACATCAAGGCCGGCCGGGTGTGGACGAATTGCTACCACCTCTACCCGGCCCACGCCGCGTTCGGTGGCTACAAGCAGTCCGGCATCGGGCGCGAGAACCACAAGATGATGCTCGACCACTACCAGCAGACCAAGAACCTGCTGGTGAGCTACTCACCGAAACCGATGGGCTTCTTTTAGAGGTTCATTCGGTCTAAAAAGAACGCAGACCATCCCCAAGGAGGAGCAGTGGACCGCGAACCGGCAGATCCCCTCGCTGTGCAAGTGGGCGCAGGACGGGTTGCCGCCACTCCAGCAGCCGTCGAGCTGCTCGTGACGCTGTCAGGCCAACACGGCCCACTGCTTCTCCATCAATCGGGCGGCTGCTGCGACGGGTCCTCGCCGATGTGTTACGGCCGCGACGAGTTTCTGATCGGCGACCGTGACGTCCTGCTCGGCGTCGATCGGTACGCCCGAGGTGTCGGTGCCGGTCTACATCGGTGGCAACCAGTTCGAGTACTGGTCCCACACCCACCTCACCATCGATGTGGTGCCCGGCCGCGGCGCCGGGTTCAGCCTCGAAGCCCCCGAGGGGTTCCGCTTCCTCACCCGCTCGCGACTGTTCACCGACGAAGAGGTCGAGCAGCTCGAAGCGGCCGGACCGGCGCAGCGGGGCGCGTGGCAACCCGTCTAGCCCTCCTGCTTCGCGGTATCAACGTCGGCGGCAACAACAAGGTCCCGATGGCCGACCTGCGCACCCTGCTGGGCGAGCTCGGGTACGGCGATATCAAGACAATCCTCAACAGTGGCAACGCCGTTGTCACCACAAAGGACTCGCCCGACGTAGCGGAAAAGCGCGTTGAGGCGGCCATCAAGAAGACCCTCGGGCTCACCATCCAGACCATGGCGCGTACCCATGAGGAGCTCTCAAAGGTCGTAGCGGCGAACCCGCTCGAGTCCGTCGCCGACAACCCCTCGATGTACGCCGTCTGCTTCCTGCGCGACGCTCCCGGCGCCGAAGGGCTGGAGCGCTTCGGCGCCATCGACGCGGCCCAATACGCCCCTGAATGCTGGGAATTGGTGGGACGCGAGCTGTTCATCTGGTACGCGGGTGGTCAGGCCAAAACCAAGCTCGTCGCCACGTTCTGGGAGAAGCAGCTCAAGACGTCGATGACCGCGCGCAACTGGAACACCGTGCTCAAACTGCAGGCGCTAACCGCCCCGTAACACGACCGGCCTAGCGTTGTCGGCATGAGCGGACTACCCACCAAACTGGGCGCCGAGATCGGCGTCTTCACCGCCGATCAGCCGGCGGAATTTGACGCTTTCTACCGTGAGTACGGTTTCGCGACCCTGCGCGGGGTCGTCGACGAAGACCTGCTGGCGAGCCTGGAAGCCGAATGCATCGACGCGCAGGAAGGCGTCGTCGACGGCAGGCTGCCGGAGCGTTATGGGACCGCCAAATACCTCGAAGAAGACGGCGCCCATAAGGCCGAAACCTTCGCCAATTACGTGCAATTCATCACCGAAGTCTCGCCGGCGACACGCACCGCCATCCTGGCGACGCCGATCACGGATGCCCTCAAGCGGCTGCTCGGACCGGAGTGCTGGCTGCTCGAACATCGCCGCTCCGGCGTCATCTACCAAGACGCCCGCCCGGGTCGCGAATCCGGATACACCCGCATCGGTTGGCACAGCGATTGGCAGAGCGCGCCCGGCCAGCCGATGTGGCCGAGCACCGCTTTCACCCTTCATGTCGACGGGACCAGCCCGGCCAACGGATTCCTGCGCGTCGTCCCCGGCAGCCACCTGTGGTCGACACCGCCGCCCTACGAAAACGTCAACGGCGTGGTCGTTCCGGACGGCGCACCGGCCGGTGGGGGCTACACCGACGACCCGCCGCCCTTCCCGATGCCCTTGGGCTTTGAGAAGGTTCCCGGGGAGATAGCGCTCTATCTTCAACGCGGCGACGTGCTCCTGCACGACGCCTACCTGTGGCACTCCGCAGCCCGGGCGACCGACGACGACACCCGCCGCCGGCACATCCGCGGAGGGTGGTTCACCGGAAACTCGGTCACCGACGAAGGGGTCGAGGAGTTCATCAAGAACGCCGCCCGCTAGGAAACGACGACGATCTCAAGGCGCTCCAACGTTTTCTCATGCAACTTGCCCACCCCTTTGGGCGCGAACGTCTTCTCAAAGAACCCGCCGATCCCACCCGCGCCCTGCCACGTGGTCGTGATCTCGACCTTCGTGTTTCCGGCTGCTTCGGGAGTCAGCGTCCAAGCCGTGACAAGTGAGGAGCCCTCGTCTTCTTCCCGCCAGCTGCGCGAATCGGTGCCCGGCACCTGGCGCATCGCATAGTCGCGCTCGCGGCCGCCAGCGTGCAGTCGGTAACGCACCACGGCTGGATCACCGTCAGCTCCACCGCCGGTCACCGTCACCCCGGAGTACGCCTCGGGCAGCAGCTTTATCCGCTCTGACGGGTCGCTGACCAGCGCATAGACCTTCTCCACCGGCGCCGGCACGGACCGACTCACAGACGCTCTGACTTCACCCATGACCCAAACGCTAGCCGGGCGCCCAAATGTGTCCTCGCCCTGGCGGGTGCATGATTCGCGATGCACACAATAGTGCGCACTCAGATGACGCTTATTGTGTGCATCCGCAAACAGGGGTCACTCCCGCCAGGGACGCGTGGGGGTTCCAAAACACAACGCCGCTAGAGATTCTTCAGCAAGAACTCCCGCATGACCGAGGACGCGCGCGTGAACGCCTCGCCGGTGTAGGGCACGAAGTGGTCGCCCTCGATGAGCTCCAATTGCTTGGGATCGCTGGCGATGTCATACGAAGCAAGCGCGTTCGGCGCAGGGGCGACGCGATCGTCGGCGGCAATGACCATCAGCAGCGAAGCCGGGCCGATGAAGGGCACGGCGACGCTCGGGTCGAACGCCGGCTCGCCGCTGAGACCGCGGAGCGTAAATGTGTTCTGCCAGCCGGAGCCGGCACCGCCGACCGCTTCGAACCATTTCGTCGACTCCGGTTGGGGCAAGAAGGCCGGGGCTTCCGGATCGCCGCCGGTAGCCCGAATCACGGCCAGCGGGCCGATCGGCGCATCGCGGCTGTCGGCGGGCCCGCCGCCGCTCTCGTCTTCCAGCGCCGCCTTCATGGCAGCGAAGCGCTCCTCGCGGCCGGCCGCGGGAGGCTCCGTGGAGAGTCCGGCAAATGGCACGTTCGCGATGACGGCCTTCACCCGTGGATCCACCGCACCTACGACGAGCACCTCACCGCCGCTGAAGCTCGAGCCCCAGATTCCCAGGCGTGAAGCGTCGATCCCGGGTTGGGCCGCCAGCCAGGTCAAGGCGTAGCGGTAGTCGCGGGCCTGCGCCCAGGGGTTGATCTCCTGGCGGGGAAGTCCGTCGCTGTCGCCGAGGCAGCGGTGGTCGTACACCAGCACGGCGTATCCGGCTTCGGAGAACGCCTCAGCGAAACCGGGCAGGCCCATGTGACGCGTCGCCGAGAATCCGTGGGCCATCACGATCGCCGGGGTCGGGCCGCTGCTTTCGGGCTGGGTTGACGGCCGATACAGCCACCCCCGCAGCGTCACGCCACCAAATCCGGGGAACTCCACGTCAGTACGCATGGCGGGCACGCTAGCTTGCCTACGTGACCCAACGCACCAATTCAGAGATCGTCCTGTCGATGTGGGCAGCGCTGGCCGCCCGCGACTGGGACGCGATCCCGCCCCTGCTGGCGCCGGACTGCATCTACTTCGACGTACCTGTGGGGCCCGTCGGTTCGGCCCGCGGCGGCGCCGACATCATCAAACGGCTGAAGATCGGCCTCGAACCGCTCAAGGACTACACGAATCACCTCGGCGTGATCGTCGAGAACGGACAGGACGTGCTTTACGAGCACTCCGAGACCTGGACGTTCGACACCGGCGAGGTTGCGGTCCTTCCGTTCGTAACGGTGCACAAGGTCGTCGACGGCAAGATCAGCGTCTGGAAGGACTACTGGGACTACGCGACCCTGTTCAACCAGGCGCCCAAGGACTGGCTCGAGCGGATGGCCGGCGCCGCGGCATCGTTCAACCCCTTCGACGCCTCAGCCCTCTTCGAACCCTGGAACCGCTAGCCGGAGCGCCCCTAGCGCGTGCGCACCCAGTCCCACGCAGCAATCGCCGCGCCACGAGCACCTGCCATGTCCAGATCGGGCACCTCGGCAAAGCTGGCGACTTCGCGCTGCTCGGCGCGAAGGTTGGTGTGCTCGGCCACCAGCTCAACGAACCATTCGCGTAGCTCCGGCGTCGTCTCCACGACCCCACCACCGATGAAGTACGCGTCAGGATCGGTGACGTTCGCGACGAGCGTGAAGAGCTGGCCGAGCGCTTTCGCTTGCTGGGCGAAGATCGCCCGGGCCAGCCGGTCGCCACCTTCGGCAAAGCTGCGGACCTGACGGGCGGCAGCTGGCAGCGGAAGGCCGGCCAGCTCGTGGCCGGGGTAGCGGGTGAGCCAGTAGGGCAGCAGATGGTGCTCGATGGCGGTGAGAGAGACGACGCTCTCGGCGTCACCCGTCAGGCCGCAGTTACAGGTCGGCTCCGGCTGGTCCGCCTCGAGCACACCGGCGAGCGGTATCTGCACGTGGCCGATCTCGCCCGCCATCCCCGCAGCACCGCGGATCACCTTTCCGTCCTGGACGAGCCCGCCTCCGAGGCCGGTCCCGACCACTGCAGACACCGACGACCGGCCGGCCGCTTTGGCACCGAAGTAGACGTGGTGGGCGTAGAGCGCGGCGGCGTTTCCGTCGTTGCTGTAGACGACGGGCAGGCCCAGCCGCTCCTCCAGAGCACCCCGGATATCGAAGCCCCACCACTCAGGCTGGGAGAAGTTCGTCGAACCCTTGGAGGAGATGATGCCGTCAGCACTCGCCGGCCCGGGCGTATCCAGGCCCACGGCACACACGGACGCCGCGGGGATAGCCGTCAGCTCCAGAACGCTGACGAACGCCTCGACCAGCGCTTCGACCGCGACCTTCGGCCCCTGCAGCACCCGGCTGGGCAGTTCGATGATCTCGCCGACCAGATAGCGGCCGGCGGCGTCAAGGACGGTCGGCTTGTTCGCGTTGCCGCCGTTGTCCAGGCCCACGACGACGTCCATGGGGCCAAGGATGTCAGACGGGTTCCACGACCAGATCGGCCTGGGAGGGTGCCTGGCCCGAAGCGCCTGGAGAACCCGGCGCAGCAGGCTTGGGATTGGGCCGAACCCGCGGAAGCATCAGCGCCGGAATGATGGTCAGCGCCGACAGTCCGACCGCCCACCAGAACGACGTGCCGAACGCATCAGCCACTCGGGCCCGCGCCGCATCCGGGATCGAAGCCGTGCCGCCCAGCAGGCTGCCACCGCCGCCCGCAATGCCGTGGAACTCGGAGATGATCGAACGCTGCAGGATCACGGCGAGCACCGCGGTGCCCAGTGAAGCGCCCACCTGCCGGACGATGTTGATGGTGGTGGTGGCCCGCGGCACCTGCGACTGCTCGAGGGTCTGATACGCCGCGCTCATCGACGGCATCATCGACATGCCCAGACCGATACCGCGCACGAACAGCGCGATCGCCAGCAACAGCTCCGAGGTGCTGGGCGTGACCTGCGAGTAGACGACGGTGCCCAGAATGATGAGGACGATCCCGTACGGAACGATGCGGTAGGCGCCGACCCGGTCGGTGATACGGCCAGAGATGGGCATCGCGATCATGGCGCCGAGGCCCTGGGGCGCCAGTAGCAGACCAGCATGCAGCGCACTCTGCCCGCGCACGATCTGGTAGTAGAGCGGCATCAGGAACATGGCGCCGAAGACCGTCGCACCAAGTAAGAAACCGGTGGCGCTGGCGGCGCTGAACCCGCGGTTCTTGAACAACCGCAGGTCGATCAGCGGAGCCTTCACGCGAAGCGCGTGCCAGCAGAACCCGGCCACGAGAGCCGCGCCGCCGATGAGGCCGATCTCGACCCGGGGGTTGGAGAATCCGCCGCTGCTGCCTGCTTCAGACAGTCCGTAGACGATCCCGGCCAGACCTGACGACAGCAGCAGGACGCCCGCGACGTCGAGCTTTCCGGCGGTGCCGGTGGCGTCGGACTTGAGGGTGCGCGCGGACAGGACGAGCGCCACGATGCCGATCGGGATGTTGACGTAGAAGATCCACCGCCACGACAGGCTGCCCAGGATGAGGCCGCCGATCGCCGGGCCGAGCACCGGACCCAGCAGCATCGGGATTCCCACGATGCTCATCACGCGACCGATGCGCTGCGGGCCGGCGGCGCGCGCCAGGATCGTCTGGCCGACCGGCAAGATCATGCCGCCGCCGAGACCCTGGATCACGCGGAAGCCGATGAGGCTGCCCGCCGACCAGGCCATCCCGCAGAGTGCGGACCCGATCAGGAAGAGCGACAGCGACAGCATGTAAACACGCTTGGCGCCGAAGCGCTCGATCGACCAGCCGGTCAGCGGGATCACGATGGCGAGCGCCAGCAGATATGCCGTGCTGACCCACTGGATCGTGGCGATGTCGGTGTGGAACTGTCGCGCCAGGGTGTCGATGGCGACGTTGACGATCGTGGTGTCGAAGATCGACATGATCGTGCCGAGCACGACGACGATGGCCAGCCCGCGCAGTTGGGCGTCGAGGACGCGCTCGCGACCCGCGAACCTTCGTCTGAGCATTTGCCTAGTTTGTGAAGACTCTTGACTTGAGTCAAGCATTTATTTGAGTCAAGTTCATATTGTTGTGATCACCACAATCGGCGTATCGTCCTCATCATGACGGTGACAGCTCCCGCCTCGAGCATTGGTACTGATGGACGACGGGCCTGGCGTGCCGTTCAGCAGATCCAGCTCCACGGCGAGGTGCAAAACCGGCTGGCCAACGCCTGCACCCACCACGATCTGGCTCCCTCCAGCGTGAAGGCGCTGCTTCGCCTCTCCGGCTCCAAGCCCACCGCCATGGGCGAGCTGGCCACCGCCTTCGCCTGCGACGCCTCCTACATCACCGCGGTGGTCGACGCGCTCGAGCAGCGCGGCCTGGCCACCCGCGAGCCGCATCCGACAGACCGCCGGATCAGGACCGTGGTGCTGACCGCACGCGGGCGTGAGGTCAGCGCAAGCCTGGAAGACCTGCTGAGCGAGCCGCCGCCCGCGCTCGCGGCGCTCACCGCCGACGAGCAGCGCCAGCTCGCCGACCTCATGGAGAAGGTGACCGCAGCTGACGCCAAGCTCGCCGAGCGGCAGGCAAGCCTCTGACCTCTGCGGCTGACGGCTCCAGCCCGCGCCCAAACGTCACAAAACGGTGAGATACGGCGTTCGCTCAACGAGGAACATTCACCGCTGACACTCAGTTGTTCATCAGGGTCTATGAATCCTGTCGTGAATCTGACATGCCTAATAGACGGCGTGTCGGGCAAACCAGCGGACCGTGAGATGTCTTCGCGGTTACGGTTTTGGGATTACCGAAGGGCAGGAGGTGGACATGGGTAAGCGAAACAGAGGCGATTCAAGCGCTTCCGACGGTGCCCAGGCCAGTTCCGCCGCCGATCCCCAGGACCACGCTACGGCCGCGGTTCGCAGCCCGGAGCGCACGATCGCTGTGAGGATCCTGGTCATCCTCGCCTTCGCCCTGGCGGTCTACGGGTGGCGTCATAACCACCACCTCGGACTCGCGCTGGGCCTGCTGATCGCCGCCCGCGCCATTTCCCTCGGCCGGCCGCTGACGATCGGTCGCTACCTCGCTTCGGGGTTCCTGCTCTTCATCGGCTTTCTTGCCGCCTACAACGGCCATCAATCGATGACGGCGGAAGCGGAGATCGCCGCCGGCGCCGTGGTGGCGCTGCCGCGCCGTGCTCCCGGTCCGGGCACCGACGCCGAGCGGGCCCGGGTCCGCGGACTGGTCGACGCCACGGCGGGTGACACGCTGGCCCCCTTCGCGCTGCGCACCGACAAGTCCTACATCTTCTCCCCCGACCTCACCGCCGCCATCGCCTACAAGGTGCGCTTCGGCACCGCGGTTGCTTCCGGCGACCCCGTCGGAGATCCAGAGGCCCACGAGGCCGCCCTGGATGCCTTCCTCGCGATGACGGTGCGCAACGGCTGGCGTCCCTTTGTCCTGGGCTCCGGCGAACACATGACGCAGGCCTGGAAGCGCCGCGGGATGAAGAGCTTGTGCATCGGGCGCGAGGTGGTACTCGACGTGCCGACCTACACGATGGAAGGCCGGCATAACCGCAACGTCCGGCAAGCCGTCTCGCGGGCCACCAACGCCGGCGTCACCACCGAGATCGCCCCTGAGCGCAGCCTTGACCTAGCCACCCGCACCGCGCTGATGGACGTCGCCAAAGGCGCTCACCGGGGAGGCGGCTCGGAGCGCGGGTTTTCGATGATCCTCGATCACCTGCTCGACGGCACCCACCCCAACACCCTCATTGCGTACGCCCGTGACAAGGACGGACGCCTCATCGGCTTCCAGCGTTATGCGGTCGCCGACGGTGGGCGCGACATCTCCTTGGACGTGCCCTACCGGGTGCCGGATGCCCCTAACGGCACCGACGAGCGGATGGTCGCCGACGTGATGGCCTACGCCAAGGCCCGCGACGGACAGCGGGTGTCACTGGCTTTCGCCGCGTTCCCCGAGCTGTTCGCCAACAACAAACGCAACCTCGGGCAGAAGGCCGCCTTCCACGCCGTCCACGAGCTGGACCGCTGGATCCGGCTGGAGTCGCTCTACCGCTTCCTGCGCAAGTACAACGCCTTCGGCCAGGGCCGCTACGTGATGCTGCACCCCAGCCAGGTGCTCTTCGTACTGGTCTCAGCGCTCACGCTGGAATTCGGCACGCGTCCCCCGAGCGTCCCGGGTGAGGTCGTCTTGGACCCCACGCCGGAGCCCGGGACCGCGCCCAACGAAGCGCGCTGACCCGTACTACCGCGTAACAGAACTACCTGGTCGACCGAACTACCGGCTTAGCGTGCGCCGCGGATCAGACGGCCCGGCCGGGCGCCGGTGTCGACCCCGTTGCGACGGGTGACGGTGCCGCTGACCATGGTGGCCACGTAACCCGAGGCGTCCTGCACCAGGCGCCGTCCACCGGCGGGCAGGTCGTAGGCCATCCGCGGCGTGTGCAGCGTGAGGCCCTCGAAGTCGATCACGTTGAGGTCGGCCTTCTTGCCGGTGGCGATGACGCCCCGGTCGCCCAGCCCGTAGAGCGCCGCCGTGTCAGCGGACTGCTTCTTGACGACGTACTCCAGCGGCAGACCCTTGCCGCGGTAACGGTCACGGGCCCAGTGGGTGAGCAGGAAGGTCGGGTACGACGCGTCGCAGATCATCCCGCAGTGGGCGCCGCCATCGGACAGGCCTGAAACGCCTGCCGGGTGGGTGAGCATCTCGCGGATGGCGTCGTGATTGGCCTCGGCGTAGTTGAAGAACGGCAGCATCAGCATCGAGGTCGCGGGACCCTCACCTGCGGCGCTCTCACACATCAGGTCATACATCGCCTCGAGCGGGGTGACTCCACGGTCCTCGGCGATCGCGGCGACGGTGCGCTCGCGGGTGGGCTCGTAGTCGGGCGGGTCACCGATCGCGTAGATCCGGTCCGGGGCCATCTGGAAGAAGTCCTTGAGCCCCTCGAACTGCTTGGTCGGGTCGATCGGCACATCGGTCTCGCCAAGGATCGCGGCCTTCACCGACGGCTTGACGAGCTCGAGCGCCCGCTCCTGCGGCGAGAGGTGGGCCAGCGCCCGGTAGCTCGGCCGGTGGGTGAAGGCATGGTTGCCGGCGAATCCGACGAGCATGCCGAACGGGCGGGCGGCGACCTGCGGGTAGAGCTGGGCGCCCGCCTCGAAGGCGGCGGCAGAAGTGTCCATCTGCTCGCGCCAGAGGTGGGGAGCCGCGTCGACCTGGATGAGCGCGAACGACACGGCGCGGTCGATCTCCGCCGACAGCCGCTTCATCCAGGCCAGCTCGACGGCCGGGGCCAACAGATCCTCGCCGGCAGAACCGGTCGGCGCCAGCTCGAAGACGGACCGGCCGCCGCGGGCCATCGCCCGGCCGATACCGAAGAGCTCGTCCTCGGCGGCGAAGGTGCCCGGCACCGGCTCGCCGTCCATCGCCTGGTGAGCGACCGTGCGGGAGGTCGAGAAGCCGAGCGCGCCGGCCTCGATCGCCTCCTGGACGATGCGCTCCATGATTGCAATGTCTTCGGGGGTCGCGGTCTCGTTACGCGCGCCGCGCTCGCCCATCGCGTAGGCCCGCACCGATCCGTGGGCGATCTGGGTGCCCATGTCGATGGCCAGCTCGCGACCGGCAAGGCTGTCGAGGTACTGCGGGAAGGACTCCCAGCCCCACGTCATGCCTTCGGTCAGCGCCGAGCCGGGGATGTCTTCGACGCCCTCCATCAGCGCGATGAGCCACTCCTCGCTGCCGGGACGCACCGGCGCGAAACCGACCCCGCAGTTGCCGGAGACGACGGTGGTGACGCCGTGCTGGCTCGAGGGCTCGAGCAGCGGGTCCCAGGTGACCTGGCCGTCGTAGTGGGTGTGGATGTCGACGAAGCCGGGTGTGACGATCCGGCCGGCCGCGTCGATCGTGTCAGTGGCCTCTGCTTCGATGCCGCCGGCTCCCCCAGCGGTGCGGCGGACCTCGACGATTTTGCCGTCCTTGATGCCCACGTCGGCCCGGTAGGGCTCTTCGCCAGTGCCGTCGACGACCATTCCGCCGACAATTTTGGAATCGAGCATGAGTCCTCCGGGAGATTGGGACGACCGTGTCATCAAGAGGCTGAGAAACTGACAGCGACTGTCACTGTCTCATATCCGCACGCTTGTGTAACGGGTTGCGCTCTCGTAGCGTCGACCGTGCTAGCAGGCTCTTCAAGTTTGACCTTTAAGTCTCGACCCAGGAGGACGTTCCCAGATGGTCAGTAGCAAAGCGGCGCTGCTCTACTCGCCCGGCGAGGCCTACAAGATCGAGACGGTCGAGATCGATGATCCCCGCGCCGGCGAAGTGCTGATCAAGATGAAGGCCTGCGGGCTCTGCCACTCCGACGAGCACGCCCGCACCGGGGATCTCCCGATGCCGCACTACCCGCTCATCTGCGGCCACGAAGGTGCCGGCGAGGTCGTGGAGGTCGGGCCCGGGGTCACCAGTGTCGCCCCCGGTGACCACGTCGCCATGTCCTTCGTGCCGTCCTGCGGCAAGTGCAAGAGCTGTCTGAACAACAAGGCGTTCCTGTGCGACACGGGTGCCAAATTGTTCGACCTCGGCATGATGACCGACGGTCGTATCGCCCACAAGATCGGTGACGTGTCCGTCGCCCGCTATTCGCAGCTCGGCGCGTTCAGCGAATACCAGCTGCTGGCGGAGAACTCGGTCGTGAAGGTCGACAGCGACATCCCGTGGCCGGCGGTGGCACTGGTCTCCTGCGGCGTCGCCACCGGTTACGGCTCGGCCGTCAACCGGGCGAACGTCCGGGCCGGCGACACCGTCGCGGTGCTCGGCATCGGCGGTATCGGCATCAACGCCGTGCAGGGTGCCCGCATCGCCGGAGCCCGCCGGATCATCGCCGTCGACCCGGTCGAATTCAAGCGCGAGCAGGCGAAGCGCTTCGGGGCCACTCACGTATTCGCTTCCCTCGACGAGGCCATCGCGGGAGTCGGTGAGCTGACCTGGGGCGAGATGTGCGACTCGGTGATCTGCACCTTCGCGGTCATGCGCGGCGAATACCTGGAGCCGGCCCTCACGCTCACGGCGAAGGGCGGCAATTGCGTGATCACCTCGGTGGCGCCGCTGGCTCAGGGCACGGTCGATCTCAACCTCTTCATGCTGGCCATGATGAACAAGCAGATCAGCGGCTCCATCTACGGCTCGGCCGGCCCCCGGGCGCAGATTCCGCACCTGCTCGACCTCTACCGCGACGGCATCCTGAAGATCGACGAGCTGATCACCAAGACGTACACCCTCGACGAGGTCAACCAGGGCTACGAAGACCTCGAGAACGGCCTGATCCTGCGCGGCGCCCTGAGCTTCTGATCCGGCTGGGCTAGTCCTCGTAAGCCTCGACCGGGGGGCAGGTGCAGACCAGGTTGCGGTCGCCGTAGGCGTTGTCGATGCGGCCGACCGGCGGCCAGTACTTGTCGTGGGGCAGGTGCTTGTCGTGCGCACCCGGACGTGCACCCGGCCACGCGGCCAGCGAGCGGGGGTAGGCGCGGTCCCAGACGTCCGCCGTCACGACGTGAGCGTCGTGGGGAGCGCCGCGCAGCACGCTCGCCTCCGCCGTGATCTCGCCGCGCTCGACGGCCGCGATCTCGGCCCGGATCGCCAGCATCGCGTCGCAGAAGCGGTCGAGTTCAGCGAGCGATTCGGACTCGGTGGGCTCCACCATCAGCGTCCCGGCGACCGGGAACGACATGGTCGGGGCGTGGAAGCCGTAATCGATCAGGCGCTTGGCGACGTCTTCTACAGTGACTCCGCTGGCCGCGGTCAACGGTCGCAGATCCAGGATGCACTCGTGCGCGACCAGCCCACCGGCGCCCGCATAGAGCACCGGGTAGGCCTCGCTCAGGCGCGCGGCGATGTAGTTGGCCGCCAGCACCGCCATGGTGGTCGCTGCCCGCAGTCCGGGAGCACCCATCATGCGCACGTACGCCCACGAGATCGGCAGCACGCCCGCCGAACCCCAGGGAGCCGCCGCGACGGCGCCGGGCGAGCTCTGCGGTCCGGCGGCCGGCACGACCGCCGATGACGGCAGGAAGGGCGCGAGGTGAGCCTTGACCCCGATCGGGCCCACCCCGGGACCGCCGCCACCGTGCGGGATGCAGAACGTCTTGTGCAAGTTGAAGTGGGAGACGTCGGCTCCGAGGTCGCCGGGCCGTGAGACGCCGACCAGAGCGTTGAGATTGGCCCCGTCGAGGTAGACCTGCCCGCCCGCCGCATGCACCAGCGAGCAGACCTCGCGCACGGTTGGCTCATAGACCCCGTGCGTCGACGGGTAGGTGATCATCAGGCCGGCGACGGTGCCCTCGTGCTTAGCCAGCACCGCCTTCAGATCGTCCACATCGATCGACCCGTCAGCAGCCGTCTTCACCACCGCGACGCGCAGCCCGGCCAGCGTCGCCGAAGCCGCATTCGTGCCATGCGCACTGGCGGGTACCAGCACGACTTCGCGGGCGTTTTCACCGTTGGATTCGTGGAAACGCCGGATCGCGAGCAGCCCCGCGAATTCGCCCTGCGCGCCCGAATTGGGCTGCACGCTGACGGCGTCGTAGCCCGAGAGCTCGGCCAGCCATGATTCGAGGTCGGCGATGAGCGCGCGGTAGCCCACCGAACGCTCGGCCGGCGCGAAGGGATGAATGTCGGTGAAACCGCGCCAGGAGATGGCGGCCATCTCGGTCGCTGCGTTGAGCTTCATCGTGCAGGATCCGAGCGGGATCATGGTGCGGTCCAGGGCCAGGTCGCGGTCAGAAAGGCGCCGCAGGTAGCGCATCATTTCCGTCTCGGACCGGTAGGCGTGGAACCGCTCGTGCGCCAGGTAGCCGGACGTGCGTAACGACGTTGTCGGCAACAGTGACGGGGCCGCTTGCCGAGCAGCCCCGACATCGCCGCCCAGGAGTTCCAGCAGATCGGCAACGACACCTTCGTCGCAGGTCTCATCCAGGCTGATCCCGACCGTCTCGGCATCGACGAGCCGTAGGTCGTAGCCCCGCGCCGCAGCCGCTGCCACTACGTCGGTGGCCGGTGCGCTGGTACGTAGGCGAAGGGTGTCGAACGCGGTGTCGCCCAGCACCTCATGCGCAGTCGAAGCCAGCCCGGACGCCAGCCGCGCCGTCAGTTCGGCGATGCCTTCGGCGATCTCGCGCAGTCCATCAGGGCCGTGCCATTGGGCGTAGAACGCCGCGACGACCGCCGGCAACACCTGCGCGGTGCAGATGTTGCTGGTGGCCTTCTCCCGGCGGATGTGCTGCTCGCGGGTCTGCAGGGCGAGGCGAAGCGCCGGGCGGCCCTGGCTGTCGACGCTGCTGCCCACCAGCCGGCCGGGTAGCTGGCGCTGATGCTCGGAGCGCACCGCCATGTATGCGGCGTGCGGTCCGCCGAACCAGAGCGGCAGTCCAAAGCGCTGGGTGGAACCGACCGCGACGTCAGCTCCGGCCTCCCCAGGAGGCGTCAGCAGGGTGAGCGCCAGCAAGTCGGCGGCGACGACCAGCAGCGCACCCGCCGCGTGCACCTTGGCGGCCAGCGGAGCGAGGTCGGTGATCTGGCCTGAGGTGCCCGGGTATTGGGCGAGGACGCCGAACACGCCTCCCAGGTCGAGATTGGGATCGGCGAGGTCGGCCACCAGAGCCTTGACGCCGGCCGCCTCGGCCCGGGTCGCGACGACGTCGATGGTCTGCGGGTGGCAGTCGATGTCGATGACGAAGGTCGAGGCCGATCCGCGCGTCACCCGGCGGGCGAAAGCCATCGCCTCAGCGGCAGCAGTCCCCTCATCCAGCAGGCTCGCATTGGCGACGTCGAGAGCCGTCAGGTCGGTCACCATCGTCTGGAACGTGAGCAAGGCTTCGAGCCGACCCTGGCTGATCTCCGGCTGATACGGCGTGTAGGCGGTGTACCAGGCGGGGTTTTCGAGCACGTTGCGCAGCAGCACCGTCGGTGTGTACGCCGGCGAGTAGCCGGTGCCGATCAGCGGTCGTACGAGCTGGTTTCGATCGGCCAGCGCGCGCAATTCCGCCAGCACGGCGGCCTCGGAGATCGCGTCGGGCAGCTCGGGCAGTACCTCGCTGGCGATCCCGGCGGGCAGTGCGGCGGCGAGCAGTGCGGCGGTGTCGGCGTAACCGATGCGTTGGAGCATCAGAGCCGCGTCAGAGGGCGCTGGACCTAAATGGCGAGCTGCGAACGGACGGGCCATGAACGCCTCCGGGACGGTTCCGCGTCAGGCGCAGCGGGCGCCTACCGTCCCCCTCTGTTTGGCGCGTGCGCACCTTCAGAGGCGTATCCGGAAGGCTGAGGTCCGTTTGCCTGAGAGTTTCCGGGGAGGTTGCCCCTTCGGCGCCGCACCCCATCGCGCACAGCAAGATCTGGTTCGAACTGCGATGTGTGAGGTCTCTCCCTCAGCTTCCACGTCAACGGTAGCCAGGCGCGAGAGCCAGGGTCAAGCGGGCGCGCTCGACGTCACGTCGTCGTAATCAGGCACCGCGGCGATAGCAGGAGAGGCGCCGTCCGCTCCGCGGCGAAGAAGTGCCCGCCATTGCTGGGGATCCCACGAACTGGGGGCCGTTGTATCGACGAAATTGATGATCGCCTCGGCGAATTCGGCCGGCTTCTCCGCGTGCGGGAAATGGCCGACTTCGGGCATGGTCAGCAGCCGGGCGGCAGGCATCGATTCCACGGCCGCGGTCGCGTGCGTCACCGGCAGCACCGTGTCGCCCTCACCCCAGATGACCATGATCGGCATACCGGCCGCGAGGTAGGCCCGATCGCGCATCGTGACCACCTGTCCCCGCCAATCGATCACGTGGCTCAGCACATGCAGGAACGCCGACCGTCCCTCCCGTCCCCGCAAGCCATCAAGGACGCTCGCCACCTCAGCGGTGTCGGCCTTCATGGCACCCGGCGGAAGCACCCGCGCCAGCCCGCCGACTGCCCGCACCGGCAGATTGCCGGGCACCTGATCGAGCGCCGCGAGCACCTGGCGGGCGCCCGGAAGCGTGAGTACGCGCAGCAGTGGCGTCACCTCACGGCCGAGTCCGCCGCTTGCCTCCAGGACCACGCGATCGGTGCGCTCCGGGAACTGGTAGGCGAATTGCATGGCGACGCCGCCACCGAAGCTGTGTCCGACGACCGTCGCCCGCTCCATCCCCAGGACGCCCAGCAGATCGCGCATCCCATTGGCAAAGCCGCCGATGCTGTAATCGGCCCGCGGCTTCGCGGATTCGCCGTGGCCAAGCAGGTCCGGCGCGATCACGGTGAACTTGCGTGCGAGAGCCGGCAGCACCGGGCGCCAGGTGAAGCGGTTGGAGCCGATCCCGTGCAGCAAAAGCAGCGGCGGGCCGTCACCGGCAATCGTGAACGCGCGGGTGTGTCCATGCACGACGACAGACGTCTCCTGGACCCGCATCATTTCAAGCTAGACCTGCCGCGTTACCGCTTGGTAACACTTGCGCCAGAAATCTGACGCTCCGTCAGCTACCGGCTGCCGCTTCCTGGATACGGCTGATGGCAAAGGTCCGGCGCTCCCCGCTCTCCTCATCCAGCCCGATGAGGAAGCCGCCGCTCACCAAGGTCGGGTAGACGGTCCGCTTGCTCGGGCGGCCGTCGGCGTTGACGTAGGAGATCCACACCGTCTCCGAATCGGCGGCCGCCTGGCGCAGCAGATGCGTCACCGCCTCCGGCGAGCTGACCACATGGCTCAGCCGCGGCGGAGTCGTCCGCACCGCACGGTCAGAGCTGCGCAGCGACGCGACCCGGCGCAGCATCGAGATCGTCTGGTTGACGTGATTGTCGGGCAAGGCTGCTCCCGCCGACCAGCCGGACGGCTGCATGCGGGCGGCGGCCACGGGCACCCGGCGACCGCCCGCAGACGCGTCGAGGACGATTCCCGACGCACCCCGCTGACCCCCATCGCCGGCGGGGGCGTAGCCGGCTTGCCGTAGCACCGCGAGTATCTGGGACGGCTCCAGCGGGCTGACCGCAACGGTCGGCGCCACCAGAACCAGCGCCGCCGAGGCGGTGCGGCGATTCGCGACGACCTCAGCGAGCAGCGCCGCATCCTCAGACCGCAGGTAGCCGCCGGCCGGCCCAGCCCGTAACCGCCCGTGCCGACGGGCGATGTCGTCGATGAGGTACGTCAACCCCTGCGGGACGGTCCCCCGGGCGAGCCGCTCGATGAGCTGATGCAACTCCATGGCGGTGCGCCCGATGTCAAAAGCGCGCCGCAGGCTGGCCTCGGAGAAGCGGTAGACCGTGGCCGTCCCCGCCGACTCGATGTCGGCGATCAGACCCAGCTCACGGGCGATCGGCGGCTCCAGCGGTCCGGGCGCGACGGCCGTGAGATCCGCCTGGATCAGTACGTGGTCGATCGGCTTGGGCAGCGCAGGCGAAAGTGCCGCCGAGACCTCTTCGCGGTAGGCCCGGGCCGCCGTTTCATCCCCGCTGCGGGCCGCCGTCGCGTACTCCGAGTCCAGCAGCGCGCGGCCGGCCCGGGTCAGCGATCCCCGACCGGTCACGCCCAGAAACTGGGCCTCGGCCAGCGTCCAGGCGATGACCTGCCCGACGTAGCTTCCGCTGCGGGTCGGCGCCCGCCAGCTCAACCATGCCGGCAGGCTCGCGGGATCCGCCGCCCGGCCCTTCCCAGCCGCGCCGACTCCACCCAGGACATCGCGACGCAGCTCACCGGCACCGGGCCGCACCATGTCGTAGGTCAGCAGCGCCGCCGCCTTGGTGCCGTCGGCATGCACGGCGAGCCCTGGCAGCTGGTCCATGCCGGCCCACGCCGTAGCGAGCAGCGCCCATCGGTCGCCCAGCGACCCGTCACGCCAGCGGTCATAGCGCTCGGTCGGCACCATCACCGGATCCACCCCGGCGGTACGACCGGCCAGCGAAGCGGCGCTCACGGTCTGCACGATCAGGGCGATGACCTCGGGCTCGACGGCCAGCTCCTTCGCCGCGGCGCGCAACTCCCGCACCGGAAGTCCTCCGGCCCGGGTCAGTGACGGCGGACTCGCATCCCACCGCTCCAGCAGCGCCTCGAACAGCCGCAGCGCCTCCAAGGCTGCCCCGGCACCTTCAGCATCGACGTCCTTGGAGGCAACCGCCCGACCGGCCACCTCCGGCGGGCGGGGGTTGACCTCGCCGGCCGGATGGTCGCCCCGGATGGCCAGGCCGACTTCCCGCGGAAGCTCCACAGCGTCTGAGGCAATGGCGATCAGCAGCCCCCTCGCGAGCAGCATTTCGACGCCGGTCTCCGCCTCCGCCAGCGTCAGGAACCGCAGCCGGCCCTCGATCTCCCCCACCGGCGGGCCGGCCGACAGCCTGGTCAGCACTGCCCGCTGACCGTCGGACAGCCCGGCTATGAGTGCGCTCACCGCCTCGCTGTCCTCAAAAAAATCGATCAGCGCCTTGGTCGGGGTCTCGTCGATGTCCAGCCCCAGGTCGGCGCGCAGCCTGCCGCGTACGTCCTGTGGTACTTCCGCGATCAACTTCGCGAACGGACGTCCAAGTCCAAGCGGGTACTGGCCCACCGCGGACCGCACGCCGCTGACCGTGTTGAGCCGGTCGTCACCGGATCGCCAGGCGAGCCCAAGGCGGACCGCCAGGTCGGTCGCCCGGTCAATATCCGGACGCGGCACCTGGCAGAAAGCGGCCAACTCGGCTTCGTCCGCCGCCCCGAGCACGAGGGCCTCAAGCACCTGCAGGACGAACCGGTCGACGGTCTCAGCCACGCGGGAAACGCTGTATTGCGAGGAGAGCCGGCTCGCCAAGACCTCGAAATCCGCCGGCGGCGGCACGGCGACGTCGGGCCGCTGGCGGAGCAGGTTCGCGAGTTGCTCATCAGGCATCGCGGCGAGTGCCTCAGCAAAGCTTCCGATAGGCCGCGGCGCGTCAGCCGGTCCAGCCACGTCAGCCACTTTGCTCATCCGATCCAGGCTAGTCGGGATCAGGTCCGGGCGCAGGGGGCTGTTGTGTCCCTCGGTGGTCAGGGGTCGTTATTCGAATGAACACAATTGTGTTCATTCTGATGCGCACTATTGTGTTCATTCGCAATCGGGGGTCCCTCGCGCCAGCGACACAACTGGTCCGCCAAGCATCCCGGCGACTCGTACGCTGAGGATCGTGACGCCGGACCCAGCTCTCGACGCAAGCCGCGAGGTGAGCGAGGTGAGCCTTGACGAGAAGCTCGAGGCGCTCGCAGAGCAGCTGCAGGCGCTGGGATCGGTGCTGGTCGCTTTCTCCGGAGGGGCGGATTCGGCATTCCTGTTGGCGGCGGCACTGAGGGCGCTCGGACCTGGCCGGGTGGCGGCAGGGACCGCCGTCTCGCCTTCGCTTCCCGCCAGCGAGCTAGCAGCAGCCGCCACTTTTGCCGCCGGGCTCGGGGCGCGGCACGAGCTGGTGTCCACGGACGAGTTGAGCCGCGAGGGCTACGTCGCGAATTCGGGCGACCGCTGCTATTTCTGCAAAGCCGAGCTGCTGGAGGAGATGGGACCGCTGGCCGAGCGGCTGGGACTCGCCGCCGTCGCCACTGGAACGAACGCCGACGACGCCATCGCCGGCTTTCGGCCGGGAATTCGGGCGGCCATCGAACGCGGGGCAGTGACCCCGCTTCGGGACGCCGGGCTGAGTAAGGCGCAGGTGCGGCAGGCGAGCCGGCGCTGGGGGCTGGCCACCGCCGACAAACCGGCAGCCGCCTGCCTGTCGAGCCGGATCGCGTACGGAATCTCGATCACGCCCTCGCGGCTGGCGCGGGTCGAGGCCGCTGAATCAGGTCTGCGGGACGCCTTGGATCGGGCCGGAATCCGGGTGCGGGACCTGCGGGTGCGCGATCTCGGCGACGTCGCACGCGTCGAGATCGACGCCGACCGGGTGGCCACCCTGACCGCTCGGCCGGATCTGCTGGCGGCCGTGAGCGGGTTCGCCGGGGTCGAGGTTGATCCGCGGGGATTTCGGAGCGGAGCGATGAACGAGGTACTCGACCCGGCGCGCTACCGCGACATCTGACCCGACTGGCGGGCGCGACGCTGCCGACGGGCCTCCTGGAACAAAGCCAACAGCGCTATCCCGAGCCCCAGCGGAGGCAGCAGTCCGGCGGCCAGGTTCAGTGCGGTCGGCAGGTTGTGGACGCCGAAGAACAGCGGTACGACGGCTGCCACGACGCACAGCAGCCCGACGCCGAAGATGACGACGCCGATCCTGACCAGGCGATCCGTGTCGTCGGATGCCCTCTGAAGATCAACCGCCTCAGAAGTCGGCGGAACCCTCACCTTTCTGGGCGGCACCTCGCTCCAGACTTTCCTTGTATGCCGCGGCATCCTTGTCGCTGACCGTCAGACCCTCGGCGGCTTGTTGGGCATCGGCGTCGTCGACGTCGCCGGGGTTGGCACCCGTCACGCTCTCGTCGGCGATCGCGCTGGGACCGTGGGCTTCCGCCTCAGCGTCCTTCGAGTGATAGTCGAGTCCCGTATCCGAGTCGCTCACAATGGCTCCTGACGCTTGTACCTGCGGGTGGGTGGTTGCTCTACGTTGTCGTTGAAGGTTGTCGTTTGAACGTTGTCGTTCGAAGGTTGCTCCAGGTGTCGTTGCCCCACCTGCGAGCCCCTAACCCAAGGCATCACCCTCCCGGTACGAATATCCTCCTCATCGCAAGTAAGAGCTCCGCCCGCGGCTGTCGCACGTCGCATGAAGAAATTAGGTCTACGGTGCCCACCGGTCGTGTCAAATGGTTCGATCCTGAGCGAGGCTTCGGCTTCCTCAGCCGCGACGATGGCGGCGACGTCTTCGTCCATAAGGCAGCGCTGCCCGCGGGGATGACCGCGCTCAAACCGGGTGACAAGGTCGAGTTCGGCGTTGCCGAAGGACGCCGCGGCGAGCAGGCCCTCTCAGTGCAGGTGCTCACCGCGACCCCTCGGCTGGCCACTACGCCGCGCCGTGATCCCCAGGAGCTGCACGGGATGGTCGAAGACATGATTCAGCTGCTCGACGTCGTGCAGCGCGATCTGCGTCGTGGCAAGTATCCGGACAAGAAGGTGGCCCAGAAGGTGGCCAAGGTCGTCCACGCGGTCGCCAACGAGCTGGACGCCTAAAGCCCTTGGTCCGCGAGCTCCAGCTGCGTGACGGCACTCCAGCGATGATCTGGACGCTGTCGCCGAACGATGGGCAGGGGCTGCAGGAAAATTTCAAGGGTCTGTCGCAGCAGTCGCGCTACAACCGCTTCCTGTCGACCGTCGCGACCTTGTCCGACGGCATGCTCCGCCGGCTGGTCGACGACGTTGATGGCCACGATCACCAAGCCCTGGTGCTCATCGCCTTTCCGGGCGATGAGCCCGAGGTGGCCGTGGGTGTCGGGCGGCTGGTGCGCTATCAGGACGATCCGGAGACGGCGGACGTCGCCGTCACGGTCAAGGATGACTGGCAGGGGCGGGGCGTCGCCAGCGCGTTGCTGAACGAGCTCATCGCCGAACGGCCGGCGGGGGTCCGCAAGCTGTTGACCTTCGTCTCCGCCAGCAACACCGCGTCCCTGCGCATGCTCGAGCGCCTCGGTGAGCTGCACACCGCCCCTGCCGGTCCGAACATCCTCGAGGTGCGGGTGGAGCTGACCTAGAAATAGTCGAGCAGCTGGGCGGCCGATTTCGGACGGATCAGCTCAAGCCCGCTGATTCCGTCGGTCGGACCGTGCAGGAGGCCGGCCTCCAGCAGCATCGCCGGGGTCGCCACACCGCAAAAGAGCAGCGCAAAACCGGCCACGTGCAGCCGCAGGTCCGGGTGGGTGGCCGTGCGGGAAAGCACCGCATCGCCGTCGGCGACGTCGAACTCCCAGGCACCGTCGTTCCAGGGGGCGACCGGATCATGCAGGTGCAGCGTGACCTTGCCGCGCCGGCTCAACGGCCATCCCCGCCCACTCACCGCGCGCGCCACGTCGACGGGCCGGTGCATCCACGGCCGGGCATCGAACCGGGTGCCGGCCTCGACCGGAAGCAGCTGTGAAAGGGGATCGAAGTCCAGCAGCCGCAGCCGGACGGTGGGGGTGACGCTTCGCCAGCCCGCCAGGACAGCGAGCAGCTCACGGCCGGCTTCGGTGCTGGTCGCCAGCAGGTCCGGGACGTCGAGGATCGCCTCCGACCGATAGCCCGAACCCCGGACCCAGCTCGCGTAGCCGACCAGCTTGCCGTCCTCCTCGACCAGGGTCATGCCATCGATGCCTTCGGGCCAGGTCTGCGCAGGATTGAACGGGGGACCCTGCCGGCTCAGCAGCCCTTCCCGGGTCCGGGCGACCCGGGTGTAGAGGTCGGCAACGGCCGGCTGATCGGCACCCGACGGATCAGCCGGGCGGACGGTCAGCTTGCCACCGGAGGGTGTCCGGCGCGTCGGCAACATCGCGGTCGGTAATTCGACGCTACGCAGCTGGCCGCAGCTGGCCCAGCCGCTCGCCCGGTAGACCGGGCTCGCCGTGGGATAGAGGGCACTTACCGCCGCGCCGCGCTCGTACGCACCCTCCAGGACGGCTTTCATGAGCGCCCGTCCGACACCGCGTCCACGTGCTTCCGCGATGACGGCGACCGCCGACACGTCGGCGGCGGGCACGCAACGGCCTCCCCACCACTGGTCATGCCAGATGTCACGGGCCACCCCGATGACCCGGCCGGATTCGTCGAAGGCTCCCCACCAGGTCTGACCGGCCGGCAAGACCGACGGATCTGACCGGCTCGCAATCGCCCCCGGCGAGAAGCCGAACGCCAGACCGGCGAGCCGCCAGGCCGCTGCCAGCTCCTCACCTGCCTCAATCGGGCGTGTGTGCACGCCCGCCCCCGAGGTGGTCACGCTGCTAGCGCAACGGGCCGGTGAGTGGCCCCGTGAGACCGGCCGCGACTGCCCGGTCGAGCAGGCCGGTGATCGCTGCGTAGCCCTCTTCGCCGAGATCCGCGGTGAACGAATTCACGTAGAGCGCGATGTGCTGATCGACGACGTCCGGCGCCATCTCCTGGGAGTACTCGAGGACGTACTCACGCGACAGGCTCGGATCCGCCCAGGCCGCTTCGACGCTGGCCCGGATCGTCGTTGCCAGCCGCGCAACCTGATCGGGGCCGAAACTGCGCCGCGCCAGGATCGCCCCGAGCGGGATCGGCAGGCCGGTATCGCTCTCCCACCAGTCCCCCAGGTCGACCAGCGCCGTGAGCCCATAGCTCGGATAGGTAAATCGTGACTCGTGGATGATCAATCCCGCGTCGATCGACCCTTCGGCGACTGCCGGCATGATCTTGTCGAAGGGCAGCACCTCGACGGACTCAACCCCCTGCCCCTGCGCCCAGAGCCGAAAGAGCAGGTAGGCCGTGGTCTGCTTGCCGGGGATCGCCACCCGGGCGCCGACGAGGGAATCACGACCGGCCGTCACGACCAGCGGACCGCAGCCGCGCCCCAGCGCACCACCGGAGGGCAGCAGCGCGTACTCCTTGAGCAGTCCCGGCAGCGCCGCATAGGACACCTTCAGCACGTCGCTGCGGCCCTGCGCAGCCCAACCGTTCAGCACGTCGATGTCGGCGTACGCGGGGGTGACTTCGGGCGCCCCCGGCAGCAGCCCCGCCACCCAGGCGTGGAAGACGAACGTGTCGTTCGGGCAGGGGGAGAAAGCGAGCTCGAGTGGCTCGTTCATACGTTGACCTCCGACAGTTGCGATGCGGCTGATGCGAGGGCTGCCAGCGCCCCCGGGATATCCCAGCTCGAACGGTCACGGACCCCGACCGCGTTACTGATGGCTCTGATTTCTGCGACGCGTACACCGCGGCGGAATGCCGCCTCGGCGACCCCGAATCCCTCCATGGCTTCGGCAAAAGCACCGCGGCCGGCGAGCTCTGCCGCGCGCTCCTGCGGTGCCGGTGACGGTAGACACCGTGAAGATCGGACCGGTCTTGGCCGATCGGATGCCCAGCGGGGTCGCCGCCAGCTCCGCCGAGCCGAACCCGAGCTCCGCGACCGACGCAAAACCCGTGGTGGTCTGAGCTCCCAGATCAGCCGCCACGATCACACTGGCTTCGACCACATCACCGACAGCGGCTCGTTCGGCGAATCCCCCGCCGATGCCCGCGCTCACGACGAGCGTGTAGGTGCTGTCCAGCGTCAGCGCGGTGGCGGTGGCCGCCGCAGCAGCCGCCGGTCCGACGCCGCCGGCCATCACGGTGATGCCGCGTCCCGCCTCGTCGACCACCGCCTCGTAAGGCCCGATCGTGACCGCCCGCTCGGCGCGCAGCGCCCCTGCAACCGCATCACGCTCAGCCGCTACCGCCGTCACGATGAGCAGCCGGCTCATCAGCGCAGGGTCGGCTGGACCTGGAAGACCCACAGCCCCTGCGGGGTGGAGCCGGTGCCCAGCTCGGAGACGACGACCTGGGTGCTGGTGCTGCCGACGTTGAAGGAGAAGTGGTACTGGTTGGTCAACACCGAGGAATTGAGCGTCGTGCTGCCGGTCGTGATGTGAACGGTCCATCCCCGGCGGGCGATCGAGCCATCGACGTCGATTCCGACCAGGGCGCCCGGACGGGCTTTGAGCACCTTCACCTTGTCCGAGCCGGCGAGTTGCTTGCCGCCGCTGTTGTAGGCGGTGGCGCTGGCTCGAACGACGTTATTGCCTGACTGCAACGTCACTCCTGGAGTCGGCTGCTCGCAGGCCGTCGCGACGCCCAGGCTCAGGATGGCAACCGGCGCCAAAAGCGCGCGCGCCCGCCGCACGCCGCCCCGATTGCCCACGCGTTGCAGGTTAGTCGTTCATCGCTGTGAGAACCCTGGTCACGACGGGCCCTCGCGCCCCGGCTCCTGGAGTCGGCGCTCACGACTCGCTGAGGGTGCCCATCCGGTCGCGCGAACCGTCCACCCGGCCGTGACGCTCCGAATGCCGGGTGAGCCGGGCCCGGCGCAGCGATGCCGATTCACTCACCAGCGAGATCAGCATGAAGACCGCGCCGAGGGTGAAGCCGAACCATCCAGGCAGCGGCAGTAGCCCCACCGCGCCGCCGACGACCCAGGACAGCTGCAACACCGTCTCCGACCGTGCGAAGGCCGAATTCCTGGTGTCTTCGGCGACGTCACGTTGGATGACGGCGTCCAGGCCGAGCTTGCTCATCGAGCCCGCCATGGTGACCACCAGCGCCGCGACCAGTCCGGCGACGATGGAGTAGAGCAGCGCGGCCGCGATGGTGGTGCCGAGCGCCACCACCAAGCCCGTCACGATCAGCGCCTCGGGCTTTGACTGCTTGACCCGGCCACCGATGAAGACGCCGATGGCGCTGCCGACCCCGGCCGCCAAACCGAGCAGCGCGATCGAGCCCAGGCCGCCGCCGTCCTCGCGGATCCGGAAAGCCAGGAAGAGGGTCAGGAATCCGACGAGGGCCCGTAGCGAAGCCGCACTGCGCAAGGCGGCGGGGAGCTCGCCGAGGATCCGGCGGACCCGGGTGCCCTGCTGCGCAGACACGGCCGCGGCGGCGGGCGATGGAGCCCGCTTCTCACCCGCGGCGCTGTCCACCTGGCTGGGCAAGGCCCAGGCCAGGAAGAGGCCCACCGCGAAGACCAGCGCGCCCAGCCGCAACATCCACGGGTAACCGACCACCCGGGCGATGCCGTAGCCCAGCGGGGCCACGACCAAACCGGCGATGACACCGGTCAGGGTGACCCGGCTATTGACCTTGACCAGGGTCGAGCCCTCAGGCAACACCCTTGGCACCACCGCGCTGCGGGCGACACCGAACGCGCGCGAAAGCACCAGCGAACCGAGCGCGAGCGGATACAGGTAGAGCGAATTGACGTGGCGGGCCAGCGAGAAAGCGAGTGCCGCCCGGGCCAGCATCGTCAGGCCCAGCGCGATCCGCCGGCCGTTCGGGAAACGGTCGAGAGCCGGTCCGATGACGGGAGCGAGCAGGGCGAAGGGCACCATCGTGATGAGCAGATAGAGGCCGACCTTCGAACGCGCCTCACCCGGCTGCACCGACAGAAACTGAGAGCCGGCGAGGGCCACGGTGACGAGCGCGTCACCGGCGGAGCTGAAAAACGAGAGCTCGAGGAGCGGGGCCAGGCCGGACTTGTCAGCGCCGTCGGCGCGGGCAGCTCTGCGCAGCCGGCCGACGCTTCCGTCGTACGCCCCCTGCACTCCCATGACCTACCAGTCTCTCCCGCTCGCGCTCGCAGTAGAAGGCCCTACCAGTATGTGCGGACTCGTCTGTGGATTCTCTGTGGGCTATCGGTACCTGTGCCTTTCGGGCACCATAGAGACGTGGCTTCCCTATACCCCTCCAGCATGCGCCAATCTGAGCCGCCTGCATCTTTTCAACAGCCGCTTTCTGAGGCCTGTCGCCGCCCTATGCATCGGCTCGCGAGCGCGGCACGTTGACCGCCGTCCGTACCCGCTCCCGCGCCGCCGACGCGGCCTGCGCGGCAGCCGGTGATCTGGCGTACGACGCAGCTGTCGAGACGGCCGGTTCAGCGGCCTTCGTGGGGGAGGCGCTAGGCGTCTCGGCAGAGGACGAGCGTCTGGTCCTGCACCGTTTCGCCTGCCGGATGCCCGCCTACCGGGGCTGGTATTGGGCCGTTGTCATCACCCGCGCACCGCGGGCCAAGGTGGTCACGGTCGACGAGGTCGTGCTCCTGCCCGGCGACGATTCCATGCTCGCACCGGACTGGGTGCCCTGGTCCGACCGCATCCAGGCGGGCGACCTCGGAGTCGGTGATCTGCTGCCGACCGCTGCGGACGACCCGCGGCTGGTGCTGCGTAACGCCGATGTCGAGGAACTGTCCGACGATTCGCTCTTCTTCGAACTCGGTCTCGGACGGCCCCGGGTGCTCTCACTCGAAGGCCGCGAGGTCGCTGCTTCCCGCTGGTATGAAGGCGAACCAGGCCCGTCGGCCGCGATCAGCCGGTCGGCTCCGGCGCAGTGCGGCACCTGCGGTTTCTACGTCCGATTGGTCGGCGGGCTCGGCCAGCTCTTCGGGGTCTGCACCAACGAATTCGCCCCCGACGATGCCTCCGTCGTCGCGGACGACCACGGCTGCGGTGCCCACTCGGAGGCCCTGGTGCTGCCGTCGGCTCATCCGCAGCCAGTGGTGCTCGACGACGACGAGGTAGAAGCGGTCGAGCCGGTCCACGATCCCAGCGCGGTCGACCGGGCCGAGGCCCGAGCGGGCACGGACGGGGAGCCCTACGGCCACTCCTGATCCGTTCGACACCGCCGGTATCCGCCGGGCGGTGCTCGCCGGTTGGGCAGCCGCCCCGGCCCGCTTTCGCGAAGATGCGAACGCCGAAGAGGACGCCGCGCTCGGCGCGTACCGCGACCGACTGATCGTCGAGCTGCTGCAGAACGCGGCGGATGCGGCCGCTGATACCGGTACCCGCGGAAAGGTGCTCATCCGGCTGACCGACGATCTGCTGGAGGTGGCCAACACCGGCTCCTGGCTCACAGCCGCCGGCGTCTCCGCGGCCGCGACGCTGCGCGCATCGGCCAAGCGGGCCGCGTCCACCGTCGGGCACTTCGGTGTCGGGTTCGCTGCGACCTTGAGCGTGACCACGGAGCCCGAGCTGATCAGTCGTTCCGGCGGCGTTCGATGGTCCAAAGCCGAAACCGAGGCCGAGCTCGGCGCCATCCCGGCACTCGCGGCCGAGCTCAGCCGGCGGGGCGGCGACGTCCCGGTGCTGCGGCTGCCCTTTCCGGTCGAGCCCACGGACGGAATCGTTCCCGATGGCTACGACACCGTCGTGCGACTCCCGCTGGACGACGGTGGATTGGCGCAGGCCCGCCGGTTGCTCGCCGAACTTGATCCGACGCTGTTGCTCGTGTTGCCGGCGCTGGTCGAGATCCGCGTCGACACCAGCGGTGTCCACGCAGCTAGCCGCACCTTCACCTGCCAGTGGGGCGGGGCGGATGCCGTACTCAACGGCGCCCGATGGACCGGGGTCGTGCGGCGCGGGAAGATCCCGGGCGAGCTGCTGGCGACCCGCGGCGTCGAGGAGCAGCGCCGAGACACCTACGAGGTCCGGGCACTGCTGCCGGAAGAGGACTGGCCGAGCGACCTGCCGATGGTCCTGCGGGCTCCCCAGCCGACGGATGAGCCGCTGTCACTTCCCGCCTTCATCGTCGCCTCGATCCCCGTCGATCCGGGGCGACGCCGCATCGCGGCTGGACCCCTGGCGGACGCGATGCTTACCGAAGTCGCCGCCGCGCTGGTGGAACTGGCCGAACGGACCGGCGACCTGCGACTGGTCCCGACGAGATTGCCGGCCGGGCCAGTCGATGCGGCCATCACCGATGCGCTACGCGACCTGCTACCCCACGCGCGGATGCTCCCCGACGGGCGTCGCGGGGATGAGGCCGTCACCCTTGAGCTCGGCCCCGCCGGCGACCGGGTCACCGAACTGCTGAGCGATGATCTGCCCGCGCTGCTGCCCGCCGGCTACACCAGCGCACGCTGGGCGGCCGCCCGCCGGGTGCTGGGCGTCACCGAGATGGGAGCCGGCGAGCTGGTCACCCTCCTGGCGGGGCTGGCCCGGCCGGCGCAGTGGTGGGCCGACCTCTACCCGGCGCTGGCAGGGATCCCGGACCGCGACGCGCTGGCCGCGCTACCCGTGCCGCTCGCCGACGGCCGCCTGGTCACCGGCCCGCGCGGGGTGCTGCTGCCCGGCCCCGAGTTGGACGCCTCCGCCGTGACCGGTCTTGACCTGCGGCTGGCCGACCCTCTCGTCGCCTCCGGTGCCGCCGGTGAGCTGCTTCGCGGTCTCGGAGCCGTCAACGCAGACCCCGCCACCCTGCTGGCTGACGAGGCCGTGACGGGCGAAGACGTTCCGTATCAAACGGCGCTGGCGTTGATTGCCGCGCTTGGTCCCTCGCCGCAGGGCGTGCCTGCCGATCTGGGTGAACGGCTGCTGCTGCCCGGGGCCGACGGGGATCTGTGGCCCGCCGGCGAGCTGCTGCTTCCCGGCGGGGCGCTCGCGGGGGTGATCAGCCCGGACGCACCCTTCGGGGAGTTGGCCGCCGAGGTGGCGCAGGCTTACTCGCCGCAAGTGTTAGAAGCCGCCGGCGTGCTGGGGACCTTCGGGATCCTGCGCGCTGACGACGTGCTCCTTGACCCGGATGACCCGGTACTGCTCGAACTCGACGGCTCTGATCAGTGGATCGCCGAACAGGGCGGTGGAGACGGCCCCGTCATCGAGCATTTCCAGGCGGTCCGTGATCTGGAACTGGTCCGCTGGCCCGCCGCGCTGCACGTGCTGGCAGGACAAGGGCTACGCGCTGAGGTACTGGCCTCCCCCTACACCTGCTGGTGGCTGAGTGCGCACCCGGTGCTGGCCGGGGAACTGCTGCCCGGCGAGACGGCCCTGCCCGGCGAGCTCGAAGGCCTCTACGAGCCGGCACCACCTGATATCGATGCCGAATTCCTGACAGCGATCGGCGTGCGCACGACGGTGGCGCGATTGCGCGACCCGGCGGACCTCTACGACCTGCTGGACCGGCTCGGCGATCCGCGGCGCGAGCTCGGGTGGGACGCGGCGCGGCGGATCTACCTGCAGGTGGCCGAAGCGCTGGAGGAACCCGACGAAGATCCGCCTGATCGGATACGCACTCCCGCCGGCGTCGTCGATCGGGAGCACGCGGTCGTCATCGACCGTCCCGACCTGCTGCCGCTGCTGGGTCACTGGGCGGGGCTGCGGGTGCCTTCCGAGCGGGCCGGCGCGGTCGCCCGAATGCTGGGCCTGCCCCTGGCCAGCAGCGTGGCGAGCTTTGACATCGTCGGGCGATCACCCCTTACGGTGCGCGATGCCGACGGTGTTGCGCAGCGCGTGACGTGGTTCGGCGATCTGCACGACGGCAGTCCGGAGGGCCACGCCCGTTCACTGGCCTGGGCCGGCCGCCGGTGGGGCGAACGCCACGCGCTGGTCGCCGAGCTCCGCGATCCGCAGTCCCTGGAGCTGTTACGCGCCGAGTCCGAGCTCGACGGTTAGCCT
The DNA here is from genome assembly GCA_963737695.1 of uncultured Actinomycetota bacterium. Classification (GTDB taxonomy): domain Bacteria; phylum Actinomycetota; class Actinomycetes; order Frankiales; family Frankiaceae; genus DATAZK01. The sequence continues at coordinate 398,348 of CAVTTQ010000003.1, read as the reverse complement.
TCCCCGACGTTGCGACCCTGGCCGCGCAACCGGGCTGACCGCCGACGGCAATACCAGACCCCCAGCACGCCGAGTCCGAAACCGATGGCCGCCGTCGCGATCCACCACAGGTGACCGTCGTCGTTCAGCCGGGTCCAGAACGGCAGCAACACGATCAACGCGACCAGCCACACGATGGTGCCGACCGTGACCGTGCGCACGCCGTCGTAGGGCAGCGGCGCTGGATCCGGGCGGCGGGCCATAGAAAGACGCTAACCCCCGTAAGGCGGACGGCTACTTTGAGGGCGTGAGCGCCCCCGCAGACCCGAGCCTTTCGGCAGCGCTGCGAATCTCTGTGATGCGCCTTTCGCGGCGGATGCGCCAGGAGCGCGATGACGTGGGCCTGTCCGCGACCCATCTCGCCGCCCTCGCCACGCTGGAACGGCACGGCCCGCTACCGGTGGGTGAGCTCGCGTCCTTGGAGAAGGTGGCTCCGCCCTCGATGACCCGTGTGGTCACTCGCCTTTCCGAGGGCGGGCTGGTCGACCGGCAGACCCGGCCCGGTGATCGTCGGCAGGTGCTCATCACGATCACCGATCCGGGCCGGGCGCTGCTGGCCGCCGACCGCCGCCGGCGTGACGAATGGTTGAGCGCCCGCCTCAGCGAGCTCTCCTCCGAGGAACTTGGAGCTTTGAGCGAGGTCATTCCGGTGCTCGACCGCCTCGCGGGAGCCTGAGCTTCAGCCCTTACCGGTACACCTGTCAGACCTCAACCCAGGTATCGGTCTCATAAGACCTCGCTGCCAGTTCGAGTACGCGAGCCGCTGCCAGAATGTCGCCGAGTCCGGCAGCCGCGCTCCAATCGCCGGCCAGCTCGTCCCGTAGCCCCTCCGTGGCGATGCGGACGGCGTCGACGGGTGCACCCACCGCCAGGTCTCGCACGCCGTCGACGTCGGAGACCCGCAGACTGCGCTGCATGACGACCGCCCGGCCGGCGGTACCCACCAGCGTGACCTGGGCATCGAGGTAGGTCGAGCGCGGGGATTCGTGGGCGATCACGGTGGTGCCGGTCGCCGTGAGCAGCGAGAGGGTGACCGGCGCCGCAGGCGCCAGCTCGTGGGCCGGCATGGAGGAGGCGCTCCCGCAGACGGCCACCACGTCGCCGCAGAGCCGGCGCACCACATCGCACAGCTCAGCCCGGGCCGCGCGACCGGCGGGCCAGCCGATCACCGTCAGCTGCGAAAGCGGGCCGAGCTCAGGCAGCAGTCCCACCGTTGCCGACAGGGAGGGCCAGGCTCGGGTACGCAATCCCAAGGTGGCCGAGCAATTGCCGGTGGAAGCGGCATCGAGCATCGCGCGTACATCCGACCGGTCCGGGGTTTCCGCCCGCGCGAGCACGATATTGACGCCGTCCTCGAGCAGCAGGGTCGCCACCCGGCAGGCCTCCGGAAGTGGCAGATCAAGGCAGGCGGAGTCCACCGCATCGGACGCCAGCGCATCCAGGGCGCTGTAGCCGTGAGCGGCCTCCGCCTCGGCAGCCCACGCCAGCGATTCCAGCGCATCCGGCGCGAGCAGACCGACGACTTCGGCGCCCCCGGCGCGTACCTGCTCCGCCAGTCCCCGATCGTTGCCGTCGGTGACGAGCGCCATCTGCAGCGGCTGCGTCTCGCCTTCCTCGCGGCGTATCCGACGTTCCTCGCGCCAGAGCGCGGCGGCCGCCCGATCGGCGCGGCGGCTCGCAGTGCGCAGCTCAGGAACGTGCATCAACACATCCCGGGGTCAGAGCCGGCTGATCACATGGTCGATGGATGCCGTCAGCGCGTCGATGTCGCTGGGTTCGATGGCCGGAAACATGCCGATCCGCAGCTGATTACGGCCGAGCTTGCGATAGGGCTCGGTGTCGAGGATCCCGTTCGCGCGCAGCACCGCCGCCACAGCCGCGGCGTCAACGGACGGATCGAAGTCGATGGTGCCAACGACCAGCGAGCGGTACTCCGGCGCCGTCACGAAAGGCTCGGCGTAGCTGGACTTCTGGGCCCAGTCGTAGAGCCGGGTCGAGGAATCCGTGGTGCGCTCGACGCACCATTTCAGGCCGCCCTGCTCGAGCATCCAGTGCACCTGCTCGGCGAACATGAAGATCGTCGCCAGGGCCGGGGTGTTGTAGGTCTGGTTCAGCCGGCTGTTGTCGATCGCCGTCGTCAGGTCGAAGAACGGTGGGATCCACCGATCAGTGGCGGCGATCTCGGCCACCCGGCTGATGGCCGCCGGCGACATCAATGCGACCCAGAGCCCACCGTCAGAGGCGAAGCACTTCTGGGGAGCGAAGTAGTAGGCGTCGCACTCGGCCAGATCGACCGGGAGCCCACCTGCACCACTTGTCGCATCGACGAGCAGCAGGGCGCCTTCATCCGCCCCAGCAACCCGCTCCACCGGCATCATCACGCCGGTCGACGTCTCGTTGTGCGGCTGCCCGTACGCATCGATGCCGGCTTCGGCGGCGAACCGCGGAGCACTGCCCGGCTCAGCCTTCACGATGCTGGGATCGGCCAGGAATGGAGCACCCTTGGCGGACGCGGCGAACTTGGAGGAGAACTCCCCCATCACCGCATGCTGGGAGCGCTCGCGTATCAAACCGAAAGTCGCGATATCCCAGAACGCCGTGGCGCCGCCGAGGCCCAGCACGACCTCGTAGCCGTCCGGAAGCGTGAAGAGCTCGGCGAGCCCCTGCTGCAGCCTGGCGACCAACGACTTCACCGTCTTCTGCCGGTGCGAGGTGCCCAGCAGCGAGCTTCCCGTGGCGGCGAGCGCCTCCAGCTGTGCGGGCCGCACCTTGGACGGGCCGCATCCGAAGCGGCCGTCTTTGGGCAGCAGGTCAGCAGGAATCTGGATCGTCGGGGCCATGTGCTCCAGAGTATTAGGCGCCTACGCGCCCTTCACCTCAGAAGGCTTGCGGGGACCGGGGCCGATGTAGCGCGAGGAAGGCCGGATCAACCGTCCGGTGCGCTTCTGCTCCAGGATGTGGGCACTCCAGCCGGCCGTACGCGCGCAGGTGAACATCGACGTGAACATGTGCGCCGGCACCTCGGCGTAGTCCAGCACGACCGCCGACCAGAATTCGACGTTCGTGGCGAGGACCCGGTCAGGCTTGCGCTCATGCAACTCGGCCAGGGCCGCCGTCTCGAGCGCCTCGGCGACCTCGAAGCGACGCGAACCCAGCTCGCGGGCGGTCCGCCGCAGGACGCGGGCCCGCGGGTCCTCCGCGCGGTAGACGCGGTGACCGAAGCCCATCAGGCGCTCGCCGGAGTCCAGCAGGTTCTTGACGTAACGGCGGGCGTCGCCCTCACGCTCGACGTCGTCGAGCATCTTCAGCACCCGCGAGGGGGCGCCTCCGTGCAGCGGACCCGAAAGCGCGCCGATCGCCGAGGAGATGCACGCAGCGGCGTCGGCACCGGTCGAGGCCACCACCCGGGCCGTAAAGGTGGACGCATTCATTCCGTGCTCAGCAGCGCTGACGAAGTAGGCGTCGACAGCCTGCACGTGCTTGGGATCGGGCTCGCCGCGCCAGCGAATCATCATCCGCTCCACGACCGTCTTGGCCTTGTCGACCTCGCTCTGAGGAACCATCGGCATGCCGAGGCCGCGGGCGGCCTGCCCGACGAAAGACATCGCCGTGACGGAGATGCGGGCTACGTCGTTACGCGCCTGCTCGTCGCTGATGTCGATCAGCTGCTCCATGCCCCAGGCCGGAGCCATCATCGCGATCGCGCTCTGCACGTCGACCCGGATGTCGCCGGAATGGACCGGTACCGGGTACGGATCGGCCGGCGGAAGGCCCGGCGCGAACTCGCCGTCGACGAGCAGCCCCCAGACGTTTCCGAACGAGTAATTGCCCACCAGATCTTCGATGTCCACACCGCGGTAGCGCAGCGCGCCACCCTCGCGGTCGGGCTCTGCTATCTCGGATTCGAAGGCGATGACGCCCTCGAGGCCGGGCTTGAAATCTGAATCCGCCATGCGCCTTCTCTCCTTCGTCCACACCATCCGCGCCAAACGACCTGAAACCCATCGATAGGCGAGACTGGGCCTGTGCCCGACACCGCCTATCTGCGCCGAGACTACGGCTCCGGCCGACTCGACGATGAGGCGGTAGCCGCTACGTGGATGGAGCAGTTCGAGCGCTGGTTTGCCGACGCCGCAGGCCTGAACCAACCGCAGGCAATGGTGCTGGCGACGGCCGACTCGACGGGGCGTCCACGGGCCCGCACGGTGCTGCTCAAGTCGTGGGATGACGGCGGGTTTGTCTGGGCGACCAACTACGCCTCGCGAAAGGGCACCGACCTCGCCGCGAACCCGTATGCGGGCTTGTGCTTCAGCTGGATCGACCTGGAACGTCAGGTGCATGCCGAAGGGCCGGTCTCCCGGATCCCGGAGGAGGAGTCGGACGCGATCTTCGCTGCCCGCCCGCACGGTGCTCAGCTGGCGGCGTGGGCGAGCCCGCAGTCTCAGCCGTTGCCGGGGGGCCGGGACGAGCTCGACGAGCGGCTGGCGCAGGTCGCCCAGCGCTTCGAAGGCGGACCGGTCCCGCGTCCGTCGGACTGGGGCGGCTACCGGCTGCGTCCGGAGAGCCTCGAATTCTGGCAGGGACGACCCGACCGGCTGCATGACCGGATCCGCTTCGGCCTGGAAGCCGGTCGGTGGCTGCGCGAGAGGCTCGGACCCTGAGCCAACCGACCGTGCTGGCCCGTCCCTGGTACTCCAAGATCCTCACCGATCTCGGTCCGGCCAGGCGCTCCCCCGCGTACCGGCGGCTGCTGCTCGGGCAGCTCGTCTCCCAGTCCGGCACCCAGCTCACGCTCGTCGCGCTTCCGGTGCAGATCTTCGCGCTCACCAACAGCTCGCTGAACGTCGGGCTGCTGGGGCTGGTCACCTTCTTCCCGCTGCTCGTCGGCGGTCTCTACGGCGGGGCGATCGCCGACTCGATGGACCGCCGCAAGCTGGCCATCCTGACCTCGATCGGCCTCGCCGCCACCTCCGGTCTGCTCGTCCTGCAGGCCGTCCTGGAGCTGCATTCGGTCGCCGTGCTCTACGTGCTGGCGGCACTGATGGCCCTGCTGGCCGGGGTCGACAGCCCGGCTCGCTCGTCCATCATCCCGCGCCTCGTGCCCCTCACCGACCTGCCGGCAGCAGGCGCGCTGAGCTACGCCTCCATGACCTTGGCGACGACCGTCGGACCGCTCGTTGCCGGGCTGCTGATCTCCGGCCCGGGACTTGGGATCACCTACGGCGTTGACACGCTGAGCTACGTCGCGGCGCTCTACAGCGTCTGGCGGCTGCCGGCGCTGCTCCCCGAAGGTGGCGGCACCAAAGCGTCCTCGGCCAGCGTGCTCGAGGGACTGCGCTTCCTGCGTACCCAACCGGTGCTGACCATGACCTTCGCCGTCGACCTGGTGGCGATGATCTTCGGGATGCCGCGGGCGCTCTTCCCGGCGCTGGCGGTCCACCGCTTCGGCGGCGGGGCACGCACGGTCGGGCTGCTCTACACGGCTCTGGCGGCCGGCGGCCTGATCGGGACGATCTTTGGCGGCTGGTTCAGCCGGGTGAGCCGGCAGGGACTCGCCGTACTCATCTCGGTCGCGGTCTGGGGCGCCGCCATCGTCGCCTTCGGCCTCGTGCAGTCGCTGATCCCAGCCCTGCTGATACTGGCGGTCTCCGGAGCCGCCGACGCCATCAGCGCCGTCTTCCGCGGAGTCATTCTCCAAACCGCCACCCCCGACCACATGCGCGGCCGGCTGCAAGGAGTCTTCGTCGTCGTGGTCAGCGGAGGCCCCCGCCTCGGCGACCTGGAATCGGGCGTCGCAGCCTCCCTGTTCCCACTGCCGGGAGCCGTGGTCAGCGGTGGCATTGCCGTACTGATCGGGGTCGCGGTGCTGGCCGCCGCCGTCCCCAGCTTCCGCCGCTACCGCCCCGACCTCGTCGCCGAGCAGTCGGAGTTGCCCGCGCTCGCCGAAAGCTCTGACTTACCCCCGTCAGACCCCCCGGCGCCCTAGCCGTACCCCGTCTAGCGACGTACCCCGTCGGCGCCATAGCCGTGTGGCGTCCTAGCGCCACCAGACGGTGGCGCCGCGGGTAATCCGGGTGGGCCAGGAACGCAAAACGCCCGGCCAAGGAGTGGCCGGGCGTTTTGGTGAAGCAGGATCAGTCCGCGATCAGTCCAGGTACTCGCGGAGGCGACGGGACGTGGTGCCCGACCGCAGCTCGCGCAGGGTCTCCTTCTCGATCTGACGGATGCGCTCACGGGTGAGGCCGAGCCGGGAGCCGACCTCGGCGAGCGTGTGCTGGCGGCCGTCGACCAGGCCGTAGCGCAGCCGGATGACCTCCCGCTCACGCTCGGGCAGCGAGTGCAGCACGCCGTGGAGCTCGTCCTGCATCGCCCCGAAAGCGGCGGCGTCGGACGGCACGACAGCGTCGGCGTCTTCGATGAAGTCACCGAGGACCGACTCGCCGTCGTCGCCGACTGCCGTCTCGAGGGAGACGGTGTCCTGGCTGATGCGGCGCAGATCCGCGACCTGCTCGACAGAGATGTCGAGGGCCTCCGCCAGCTCCTCATCCGTTGGCTCGCGCCCGAGGCTGGTGACCAGCTGGCGCTGCTGGCGGGTCAGCCGGTTGAGCTGCTCCACCAGGTGGACGGGGATACGGATGGTGCGGGCCTGGTCGGCCATCGCACGGCCGATCGCCTGGCGAATCCACCAGGTGGCGTAGGTGGAGAACTTGTAGCCCTTGGCGTAGTCGAACTTCTCGACGGCGCGGATGAGGCCGAGGTTGCCCTCCTGCACCAGGTCCAGCAGCGTCATGCCCCGGCCGGTGTACTTCTTGGCCACCGAAACGACGAGCCGCAGGTTAGCGCTGATCAGCTGCTGCTTGGCCGCCCGGCCATCGCGTACGAGAGCGTTGAAGTCACGCCGAAGGCTCGGCGTCATCTCCCCGCCGTTCTTCAGCTTGAAGTCGGCGAACAGACCCGCCTCGACGCGCTTGGAGAGGTCGACCTCCTGCTCGGCGTTGAGCAGCGGGACCTTTCCGATCTCGCGCAGGTACAGCCGGACGAGGTCGCCGGTGCCGGAGCCGGAATCAACCGGGCCGGCCGGACGCGGGTCACGCTCGTCTTCGACGATTTCGACCTTGGCGTCAGCCAGGCGGCGAACCAGGGCAGGCAGCAGTTCGGAACCGAGGTCGGCGGCGACCAGCGTCTCGCGCAGGTCACGCAGGGTCAGCTCTCCGGCATCGCGTCCGCGATTGACCAGATCGACAACTTGCTGGACTTCGAGCTCTTCAACCTCATCAACAGCGGTGGACCCGGTGGATCCGGTGGTTGCAGTCGTTGCAGCAGGAGCAGCAGCGCGCGCGTGGGCGCCTGCGGCACGAGAACGACGCGACTTGGTCGCGGGAGGATTGGGGGAAGAAGAAGTCAAGGTAGGGGGCGTCACGTGGCGGCTCTTCTCAGGCAGTTCGGGGCAGGTGGTAGTGGGAACTTTTGGTAGGTAAGACAGGAAGTAGGGCTTTGCTGGCGGTATCGTTGGCGGCGTATGGGCCGTTCGACTTAGCCCGCACCTGACTCAACGGACATCGGACGTCTGGTGTTCCGTCCATTCCAGTTGCGTCCGACCTGAAAAGGCTAGCGGACTGCCCCTCATCCGTCACGGGGGTTACCCCTGTGACTTGATTCACCCAGATTGATTACCCAGAGCCCTTGCGGCAACACGCAAGTCGGCCACCAATCCTTGGAACATCTGCTCGCGGGCGTTGTCGTCACCCCGCAGCACGGCCGACGGATGGATGGTCGCGATGAGCTGGGCACCGCTCCCCGGCGGTCCCGGTATCAAGGCCCCGCGTTGCCGGGTCACCCGAAATGAGGCCCCTAGCAGCGACTTCGCTGCCGTTGCGCCGAGCAAGATCACCAATTCTGGCCGCAGTCGGTTCAGCTGAACCTCCAGCCAGGGCTTGCAGGCCGCCACTTCCAACGCGTCCGGCGTCTGATGAATCCGGCGTTGACCAGGCGCCGATTGTGTGAATTTGAAGTGCAAAACGCTGTTTGTGACCCAGGCCAGCCGGCGATCGATGCCCGCTTCTTCGAGTGCCCGGTCCAACAATTTTCCCGCTGGGCCGACAAAAGGGTGTCCGCGGCGCTCCTCGATATCGCCCGGCTGCTCGCCGATGATCACCAGCCGCGCCGGGTCGGGACCCTCGCCGAAGACCGGACGCGAGCCATTTGCCGCCAGATCGCACCCTTGGCAAGCGTTCAGCGCATCCACGAGCGTGGGCAGCGGTGCGGTCTTCGCATCCGGCGGAATCCAGCGCGCAGCTCCCGGAAAGGGCGTGTCCATCTGTCATGCCTACCGAGCCTTGGCTCTCGTGCCTACGGGGTCGGGTGATTTCCGGCGATTACCCGAAGACCCCCGCCAGCTTGGCGATCAGGGCGAGCAACGCGATCAACACGGCGACGGCCCCGAAAATGGCGTCGCCCCGAGCCATCATCGGACATGCCGGTGCTGATGCTCGTTCGCGGGTGAGCGTGCTCAATGTCTACATCTCCCTAGCCCTACCGGACCTCACGGTGCTTGGCCGGTCGACAAGTGCATCGACAAGATGAGGGATGAGCCTTAACAGGATTGGCCCAAGGGCGCCACAACATGTGCGGTGGCTGTGGAGCTCGCACTACCCGCCGCGCGTCGCCGCATATCGACGCAGCGTCTCTTCACGCTCCAGCGAGTGCGCCACGATGGGCGGCGGATACGGCAGCGAAACGCGGGGTGCGGCGACCCAGGGCGTGTGGATGGCCTTGCCGGTCAGCCCACTGTCGCGCAATTCCGGCACATAGCGCCGCACGTATTCGCCGTCAGGGTCGAATTTCTGACCCTGCAGCACCGGGTTGAAGACGCGGAAGTAGGGCGCCGCGTCAGTGCCCGTGCCGGCCACCCATTGCCAGCCGTGACTGTTGGAGGCGAGGTCGCCATCCACCAGCCGATCCATGAACCACTGGGCGCCGGGACGCCACCAGATATGGAGATCTTTGACCAGGAACGAGGCGACGATCATCCGCACCCGGTTGTGCATCCACCCCTCGGCGAGCAGTTGGCGCATCCCGGCGTCAACGATCGGATAGCCCGTCTGCCCCTCCTTCCAGGCCTCGAAATGCGCGGCGCCCTGGCCCGTCGTCTCGTCTTCGTACTCAAGTCCACTCAAAGTGGAAGTCAGATCTGCGCGGGCCGATCGGGGCTGATGCCACAACACGTCTGCGTAAAACTCCCGCCAGGCAAGCTCGTTCTCGAAGGCCCACACCCCTGGGTTAGCGCGCCCTTTGTGAGTGAGGCCACCGAGCTCGGCGAGGATCGTGCGCGGATGCACGCAGCCGAACTTCAGGTAGGGCGACAGCCGCGAGGTGGAGTCCTTGCCCGGTTCATCGCGCCCGCGCTGGTAGTCCTCGACCTCCCCAAGAAACCGCTTCAGCCGACGCCGGGCCGCCGCTTCCCCGGCCGGAGGCAACGACGTCTCCCCGAGCTCCGGCGAATCGGGCACGTCCAGACCCTTCAGCGGCATCCAATCGATGGACCGCGGCGACCCTGCCAGCGGTGGCGAAATCGCCGGTGCCCGCCAGCCGTGAGCCCGCCAGGCCCGCGAAAAGGGCGTGAATACGCGGTAAGGCTGGCCGTCGGCTTTCAACACCCGACCCGGCGCGACGGCGTACGGCGAACCGTTACGTACCAGGCTTATGCCCTGACGCCGCAGGGCCATTTCGACCCTGCGGTCACGCTCCGCTCCATAGGGACCGAAATCGGCACTCACGTGGACGGTGCTCGCGGCTACCTCAGCCGCGACGGCGGGAACTACCTCGACCGGATCACCGCGCCGGATGACGAGGCGACCCCCCAGCTGTTCATCGAGTGCCCGCAGGCAGCCGTAGAGAAAGGAGATCCGCGCCGCGCCGGACGCCTTGAGCAAGACGTCGTCAAGCACGAAGAGCGCCACCGGGCCGGCGCCTTGCCCTCCGGCCGATGCAGCCGAAGCGGCCGACGCAGCCGATGCGGCATCACAAGCGGCAAGTAGCGCCGGATGGTCGGAAAGGCGCAAATCACGCCGAAACCACAGCACTGCGCCCACTCACGGGAAGCTAGTCACCACAAGGCGTTAGCGCACCTCAGGTGCTATCCACAGATGTGCGTGCGCTATCCACAGATCCGTCAGAACGGCTGCGCGAGACGCTACGAAAGAGCAAGGTGAGGGCAAGGCCGCGACCTCGCTGGCTGCGTTCTGCCAAGGAGGAAGCGTTGACCGAGCAATCCACCGAGCCTGTCTCGTTGGAACGGGCTCGGCTGCTGCTCGGCTGGCTCCAGGCGCAGCGGGCAGTCGATCGCTGCCTCTCCGAATTGCTGGCGGCCGGTCCGGCCGGGGAGCGACGCGTCAGCAGAGATATCGACCATGTGAGCCAGCTGGTGGCGCTGGCGGCCAAGTCCTTCGAGGCCTATCGCGATTGCGTGCAGGAATCCCATCCGCCGCAGCCGGCCCCGAGCCTGCACAGCGTCAGCTGAGCTTCACCGAGGCCTCGGCAAACGACTCCAACTGCGCCGCGCGGACCGGGGTCGCATTCGCCGACCTTCCCAGCACGAGCACGGTCTCGGTGCCCGACCGGAAGCTGTGGATGACGACCCGCACCTCAACGCCTGAGCGCAGGTAGGTCACGATCCCCTGCTGCTCACCGGGGTGCGCCCCCGCGGTGTTCGCGGCGACCGGAGTGACCGCTGTGGCGGCGAATCCCGGCTGCGTCCCGTAGACCCGCGTAGCGAAGTCACTGACCGCCTGGGCCGGATTCGCCGCGGTCTCGATCCCGGCGCCGACCCCCTCGATCCCGGGAGCGGTGGAGCCTGCGGCGGCGGGCTCGAAACGCAGCACCTCGGGAGTGGACGTGCGGCGTATCCAGTCCGGCGGATGGCTGAAGGTGAGACCGACCGGCGGCACGTCTTCCGCCACCCAGTCACTCGGAACGACCACAGGCGCCGGCTTCTTCGGAGCCGCCGGACTCGGAGCAGCAGATGCCACCGGCGGCACGACGGTCGCGGCGGGGTGGCTGGCCGGGTTACCCCGGATCAGATGAACAATCCACGCGATCAGGAGTCCGATGAGCAACGCGATGACGGGCAGTGCGACCACCAGTGCGGCAATCTTCAGCCACTGCAGCCAGCGCCGGGTCGGACGGGCGGAAGGGCGAGGCGACGCCGGGGCGACCGTGGGCGGGGTCGGGGCTACCGATGGTTTCGGCTCGGGCGTCTTCTGAGCGTCCGTCACCTGCATGTCCTCGGGTGTACCACGGACCAGCGGGCTGCGCCGTGACCTAGAGCGCGAATTCGGCCCATACCGAGGTGCCCGCCGCGCCGCCGAGCCGTTCGCCGCTGTGCGGCTCGATCCGCCAGGCCGTCGACAGCGCCGAGACGAGGAAGAGTCCGCGTCCGCCCGTGGCCTCGGGACTCGCCAGCCGGGGCCTGGGGATCCGCGAGCCCTCATCGGTGACCGTGAGTCGCAGCCGGTGGCCCTTGCGATCCACGGTGAGTGAGACGGGAGGCTCACCGTGGCGCAGCCCGTTCGTGACCAGCTCGCTGGTGACCAGCAGCATGGCGTCCAGCAAGTCATCCGAAGCCGAAGGGGTGTCGGCGAGCACCGCGTCACGCACCAGTCCGCGGGCGGTCGCAGCCGCTGCCGGGTCGTGCTCGAGCTCGACCCGAAGCAGGCAGGTGGCGTGCGGAGCCCGCACGATGTTGTCGGTGGCCAGCACGGGCGTCCGGAGTCTTGCGAGCAGCACGGTGACGTCGTCGTCCCGGTGGACACGAGGCTGCACAAGTGCGTCTGCCACGGCTTCGAGATCGGCGTCCGGATCGGCCAGCAGCTCGGTGGCGCGTTCGGTCAGTGATGTCATGCGCACGTCGAGGTCGCTGTCGCGCTCCTCCACGAGCCCGTCGGTGAGCAGGAGCAGGCCGGCTCCGGGCGGCAACGTGAGCTGGCTGCTGGCGCGCGGACCCGACACCGGAACGCCGATCGGCGGAGACAGGTTCAGACCTGTGATCGCCGGTGCTCCGGGCTGATCGGGAGCAAAAATAAGCGGCGACAGGTGGCCGGCATTCGCGATGACCGCGGCACCCGTCTCCGCGTCGAGCGAGACGATGACCAGCGTGACGATGTCGTCCAGCGCAAAACCTCTGGCCAGCAGATCGAGACCACTAAGGATCGCGGCCGGATCGGGATCGACGGCCGCCAACGTTCGCACCGCGCTGCGCATCTGTCCCATCAGCGTGGCGGCCGGCACCCCCTTGCCCATCACGTCACCGACGACGAGCAAAAGCCGGGAGTCCCCAAGCTCGAGCACGTCATACCAGTCGCCGCCGACGTCGACCCCCGCCGTCGCGGGCAAATAGCGCCCGATCAGATCGACATCGACCCGAGACGGCAGGCTCTGGGGCAGCAGCGCCTCCTGCAGCGTGGTCGCCAGCGACGACCGCTGCTCAAAGAGCAACGCCCGCTGAAGTGCCTGCGCCCCGACGCGTACGAGCGCCGACAGCAGTTCACGTTCGAGGCGGCGGAACTCGCGGGGCCTGGAGCCGGCGAGCACCAGAGCCCCCACCGGGATGTCGCCGGCCACCAGCGGAAGCGCCGCCAGCGACTGGACCCGATACCTGCCGTCGCGACGGATGCCGGGATAGCCCGGGTAGGCGGCGCCGATCTGCGCGGAGTTCTCCAGAAAAATCGCTGAGCGAGACTTCAGCACATCGGAGTAGGGCGCCCCGTCTTTGGCGTCGACCCAATGGTCAAGGCCATGGTCGCGCAGATCACCAATGAGTCGGAGCCGACCGCCGGCCTCGTGATCAGCCAGGTAGATGACGGCGTCGTCCGCTTCGATCGCTCCCGCTCCGGCCGCCGTCAGCAGCACTGCCACATCGTCAGCCGTCACCGCCGCCGACAGCGCGGAGGTGGCGCCCAGCAGCCGCTCGGTGACCTCGGCCCAGCTGTTGACCTCGCCCTCGGCGCGAGCCAGCTCCGTCGTCGCGTAACGCTCGAGGCGTTGCAGCTGGGAGGCGGTATTGACGATCAACCCGCCGAGCAGCACGGCATACGTGGCACTCCGGACCCCGAGACTTGCCCACCAGATGTTGCTGAACCGCTGCTGGCTGCCCACGTTCAGCGCGATGTCATACACCGACAGCACCATCGCGATGGTGATCCACCCGCGGGTGGCGCTGGGCCGCAGACCGTTGATGCGCATCCAGCGCAGCACCACGGCGAGGGTGAAGACCATCACCAGGGCCAGCGCGATGATGAGGCCGCCGTAATAGCTCCCGTCGGCGTGCACGACCTTCCACGAATTCGGGATGATGATCGCGCACAGCAGCGTCACGACGACGCCGAAGATCACTCCGAATGTTCGCCGGCTGGCACGTGGACGGCCGATCGTCGCGGCCAGTACACCCGCCGGCAGCGCGACGTGCCAGACGATGTAAAGCATGCTGCTGCCGGCAGTCGAGGTGTTGAAGACGCCGCCGCCAGGGCTGATCGGGCGAAATGAGGTCAGCTGCAAGACCATGGCGAAGCAACCGATCGCCAGGCCGGCCGTCACGGCGCGCAGCGCGTCATCCTGCTCGGCACGGGCCCGGACTGCGAGCAGCACCGTGGCTGGAATCGCGCAGGCCGGGGCAATCGTAAAAAGCACGCCGGCGAAAGTCGGGGGCGGCTTGAAATTCACCAGCAGCGCGAAGAAGTACGCCACCAGGGCAAACGAGGTCGCCGCCAGCGTTCCCAGCACGTTAAGGCGGGAATCGGGCTTCGGTGAGCGGTCTGGGGGCCGCTCCCGCTCCGCGAGCGAGATCACCACAGGCAAATAATCCCCGACGGACGGCCCCGGTGACGAATACCCATGTCAATCATCTCGGCAGTACAGCGCGAACTGAGAGACAACGGCGACACCCGGACCCGACTTGACGCCCCGTCAGATTGCAGGAAGGGTCCGCCTTTGCGGACTTTTCGCGCCCATCACGCCTTACCGGAGGACATCGATGCCCGTCCCCATGGACGAGTTTCCCTTGCACCAGCACCCCGTCTCGTTCGCCAGAGTGGGCACCAGTGATCGCAATTTCTATGACCGCAGCTACTTCAACGGCCACGACCGCACTGGAGAGATCTTCTTCATCTCCGGCTACGGCGCCTATCCGAACCTCGGAGTGAAGGACGCCTACTTCACGATCCGCATCGGCGACAAATCCTTCACCGTGCGCACCTCCGACGCCTTGGATGACGACCGGCTGGAGCAGCAGGTCGGCTTCTACAAGCATGAGGTCATCGAGCCGCTGAACGTGATCCGGCTCACAGGCACCGGCGATGAACACGGGATCGGCTTCGACCTCACCTGGCGCGGATCCTTCCCGGCGATCGATGAGCCAAGGCACATCATCCTGCAGGGCGGCACCCGGCCGTTCGTCGACGCCCAGCGCTTCGCCCAGGTCGGCACCTGGGAGGGCGAGATCCGGGTCGACGGACGCGTGATCAGCGTCAGCCCGGACACCTGGGTGGGCAGCCGCGACCGATCCTGGGGTATCCGCCCGGTCGGTGAGGGCGAGCCCGCCGGCCGTTTCGCTGCCGAGCAGGGCGGCGACTACGGCATGTTCTGGCTGTATCTGCCGATCCGATTCGACGATTACGCGCTTGTCGTGATCGTCCAGGAAGACGCCGACGGCCATCGCAGCCTGAACGAGGCCAGCCGCATCTGGCCGGCGGAATCGGGGCGCAAGCCAGAGCAGCTCGGCTGGCCGCGCTTTGAGATCAAGTACAAGTCGGGCACCCGCATCCCCGAATCGGCCGTGATGCACCTGACCGAGCCGGACGGCAAGCCACTGGACGTCGAATTCGACAACCTGGGCTTCATCTCGCTGAACTGCGGCCCCGGCTACGGCGCCGACCCCGAGTGGCAGCACGGCACCTGGAAAGGGCGCGGCTGGGCCGATGGCTCGAGCCTGAATTACAACGACGAAGCCGTGCAGGGACGTATCCCCTTCAGCCTCCTCGACCACGTCACCCGCGCGAGGATCGGGACGGACGTCGGGTACGGCCTGTTCGAGCACGGCCTGATCGGCGCCTACCGCCCGTATGGCTTCGCCGACTTCTTCGCCGTCGCGCCCTGATGGCGGACCCTCGCGAAACGCCGAGCCTGCAGCGAACCAGCCGCGACCCCGAGCAGCTTCGGGTCGCCCTGCAGACCTGGCTCGCCGGAAAGTTGCCGGCGGGCGCCGAACCTCGGGTGCCCGAGCTCGCCTCGTCCACGGCTACC
Source organism: uncultured Actinomycetota bacterium (assembly GCA_963737695.1). Classification (GTDB taxonomy): domain Bacteria; phylum Actinomycetota; class Actinomycetes; order Frankiales; family Frankiaceae; genus DATAZK01. Next base: position 383,015 of record CAVTTQ010000003.1, on the reverse strand, counting down.
GGCATGTCCAGCGAGACAGTGCTCTTCTCCGCTCGCTGGCAGGACGGATCCCAGGAGCGCACCGAGGATCTGGTCTGCCGGATCGCGCCGCATCCCGACGACGTACCGGTCTTTCCCTCGTATGACATGCGTGGCCAGTTCGAAACGATCCGGCTCGTCGGGGAGCTGACGAACGTGGCGGTGCCCAACGTGCGCTGGCTGGAAGAGGACACCAGCGTCCTTGGCACCCCGTTCTTCCTGATGGACCGCATTGACGGCATCGCGCCGCCGGACAACCCGCCGTACACGTTCGGCGGCAACTGGCTTTCGGACGCCAGCGACGAGCAGCGCCGAACCATGCAGCAGTCGACGATCGACGTCCTGGCAGAGCTGCATGCGATCGAGGGTGCGGAGGAGAAGTTCGGCTTCCTTTTCTCGCCCGCCGAATACGCCGCGGGCCCGACCCCGCTGCATCGCAAAGTGGCCCGGACCCGGTCTTGGTATGAGTGGAGCGTGGCCCATTCGGGCGTCCGCTCACCGCTGATCGACCGGGGCTTCGCCTGGATCGAAGCCAACTGGCCGGCCGATCCGGGGCCGACGGTGCTGGCCTGGGGGGATTCCCGGGTGGGCAACGTGCTCTACCGCGATTTCACCCCGGTCGCCGTACTGGACTGGGAGATGGCCGCGGTCTGCCCGCGCGAGATCGATCTCGGCTGGATGATCTACGCCCAGTGCATCTTCCAGGACATGTCAGACGTCTTCGAGGTTGCCGGGGATACCGACCTTCCTGCAGCGCGATGACGTCGCGGCCTACTACGAGAAGCAGACCGGCCACACGCCGCGCTACCTGGACTTCTACACCGCGTATTCGGCGCTTCAATACGCGATCGTCTTCCTGCGCACCGGAGCACGCTCGGCCCACTTCGGCGAGTCCGTGCTGCCCGATGATCCCGACGAACTCCTCTTCAACCGCGAACCGCTCGAGCGCATGCTCGCCGGCACCTACTGGAGCTGACTGCATGCGTTACGGCGTCACCATGTTTCCGACCGACACCTCCATCGGGATCATCGAACTGGCGAAGGCGGTCGAGGAGCGCGACCTCGATTCGCTCTGGCTGCCCGAGCACACCCACATCCCGGTCAGCCGCATCACGCCGCCGCCCACCGGCGACGAGGTGCTGGCCTCTGAGTACTCGCACTGCGTCGATCCCTTCATCGCCCTCGCGGCCGCTGCGGCGGTCACGACCACCCTGCGATTCGGCACCGGCATCGCGCTGCTGGCCCAGCGCGACCCGATCGTCACGGCGAAGGCGATCGCCACCCTGGACCTGATTTCCGGGGGGCGTTTCACGCTCGGCACCGGTTTCGGCTGGAACGCCGAGGAGATGGCCGACCACGGGGTGGACTACCGCACCCGCCGCGAACATGCCCGGGAATCGATGCTGGCGATGCGAGCCCTGTGGGAGCAGGAAGTGGCCGGCTACGACGGCGAATACATCAAGTTCTCACCCAGCTGGTCATGGCCGAAGCCGGTGCAGACACCGCTACCCGTCCTGGTCGGCGGCGGCGGCGGACCCAAGCTCTTCGACCACATCGTGGAATACGCCCAGGGCTGGATCCCCATCGGAGGAGCGGGCCTGGGCAAGGCGCTGCCGCGGCTACATGAGAAAGCGGCCGCCGCCGGGAGGGATCCGAGCGAGCTGGAGATCGTCCCCTTCGGGTCTCATCCGGATCCGGGCAAGCTCGATTACTTCGCGAGCATCGGGGTCACCGAGTGCGTCTTCCGGCTGCCCTCAGCGGGTCGCGACGAGGTGCTGCCTGTCCTGGACGAGCAGGCAAAGCTGGTGGCCGAGCACAAAAAGGGCTGACGCGCCCGCCAGCGCTCAGGCCTTCTGCGCCAACGACGACAGCTGCCCGAGCGGGCCCAGCAGCGCGCTGACGTCATCGCGAAGCGCATCGATCTGGGCTTTGGTGAGCGCGTTGTAGAGCTCGAACGAGCTGCCACTGCCGTATTGGGCCAGCTCTTCCTTCAGCGCGGCATAGCGGGCATCGAGCTTGAAAACCAGGTTGGGATTGATGGCGTAGACGAAAGACCGCAGCGCCGCATAGGCCACCTGCGATCCCTCCACGCCCGCCGAGACATCCACCAGGTCGAGCGAGCTGTAGCGCTCCTCCTCCCCGGTGATCTTGCTGGCGGCCACCCCCTGCATAAGGGTCAGCGCGACGTTGCCGATTTCGGCGGCGCTGACATCCACCCTCCGGATCTGGTCGACCAGCTTGGCGACGTCGCTGTTGAGCTGGGCGGCGATCGGGCCGTCCACCGAGATGTCCGCGGTCTGCCACAGGTCGTGCTCGAGGCGGTGAAAGCCGGTCCACGTCTGGCCGACCTCGACATCGTCGATGCGGGCGTCGATGCGCGGGTCGAGGTCGCCCATTGATTCCACGACCGGCTCGATCGTCTCGTAAGGAATGCGGGCCGGTGCATACAACGATTGGGCCTTGGGGATCTCGCCGGCTTGGATGGCGGCGACGAAACGCTTGGTCCGAGACTCGAGCAGCGCGGCCTGCGCCACCACGTAGCTGCGGTAGCCGGCGACGGCAGCATCGAGTTGGGGACTGGCAGCCGAAGGTGTGCCGCTGGGGCCCTTCACCGTGATGGGGGTGCGGATGTTCTTGCCCACCATCCCGGGGCTGCAGGAGACCTGGTACTGGCCGGGCTTGAGCGCGACCGTCAGCCGCTTGCTGGTGCTCGGTCCGATGTTGGCGACGTCGCCGACGACACGATCACCGGTCGCGTACACGAACACCTCGGTGACCTGACTGCCCGCGTTGGACACGTTGAACGTCTGGGTCCCGCTGTCGAGCAGCGTGCTGGCAACCTGGCAATCAGTGTCGGACGCCTTGATGCTGATGCCCGTCGGGCTGGCCGGAGTCGGCGAGGAGTTGCCGCAGCCGGCTGCCAGCGTCGCCACAGTGAGGATCGCGAGGATCGCGGGGATCCCCCACTGCCGACTGAACACCGGCCCATTCTCCAGGGACATCCTGAGATAACACGAGCCTGCGACGACAGAGTCAGCCGGCGCTCAGTGTCACGACGGTCGTGTGGGCGCCGGTGCCCCGCAGGTAGCGCACCGTGACTTTGTCCCCGGGCCGGTGGGACCGGATCAGACTCGAGAGCGTGCTTCCATCGGGCACCGCGGACTTGTCCACACCGGTGATGATGTCGCCGACCTTCAAGCCGGCTCGGGCCGCGCTGGCACCGGCGGTCAGCTCATTGATGACGGCCCCGCCATCGGGGTCGTCGCTGATCCCCACGCCGAGCAGCGCATGTTTGGGGGTCTGGCCCTCGATCAGCTGATGGGCGACGGAGCTGACTTCGTCCACCGGGATGGCGAAGCCGACTCCACTGCCCTGACTTGCGATCGCGCTGTTGATGCCGATGACGCGGCCCCTGTCATCCACCAGCGGACCGCCGGAATTGCCGGGATTGATGGCGGCGTCGGTCTGGATGGTGTCGCCGACCAATGCGCCGCCGGCGCCCAGAGCAACCAGCCGGTGCAGCGCCGACACGATGCCAGAGCTCACGGAGCCGTCCAGGCCCAGTGGGCTGCCGATGGCGAGCACGGTGTCGCCCACGTGGACCGTGGACATGCTGCCCAGGGTGGCCGGGGCCTTACCGGTGACGTTGGTCGCCTTGATCACCGCGAGGTCGGTGGCCGGGTCACGGCCGACGATCTTGGCTGCCGCGGTCGAGCCGTCGAAAAATCTCACGCTGATGCGGCGAGCGCCGTTCGCAGCGGCCGCAACGACATGGTTGTTGGTCACGATGGTGCCGTCGGAACGAAGGATCAGGCCCGATCCGCCAGTCCCGGATCCACCGGAATCGGGCGCCGAGACGGCGATGGAGACCACGCTTGGCGCCACCGCGGCCGCCACCTTGGCCAACGGTTCGGTGGGGGGAGTCACGCCGTCGACGTTGACCTGAGCGGCGGAGGAGACCACGGTCTTTCCACCGGATCCGGCGACGACCGCGCCAGTGATGCCGCTACCGACGGCGACGGCCACCAATACGCCTCCGGCAGCGACCCGGCGTCCCCACTGTGGACGCGGCGGCCTGGGCTGGAAATGGCTGGGCGGCTGGTAGTCGGGGCCGAACACGGGGTAGCTGGGTGGCACCTGGGTGGAAGTCTCGGAGAACGGGTCGTGCGCGCTCATGCAGCAACCCTTGCCGCCCGGCGTCAAGCGTTGCTGAGCAGCTGCTGTGAATCGACTGCACATGAGCGGGGAGCCGGCTGAATAAGTGTGTCTCACAGCCCAGCCACAGCAAACTCAGGGTTCGTGTGCAGCCATCGGGGCGAGTGTTATGCCGTGACTCTCGTCTGGCTGAGCTCCGGTCTGCCTGCGGACCGTTCCGAGCTCGCGGCTGCGCTCCCCTCCGCATTCTCCCTGGTACCGCCCAACCCGGCCGCCGATCCCAACACTCCCGCCGATGTCGGTGTGCTGCCTGTCGGGAGCCTGTGCGTCGCCACAGTTTTCGAGACCGCACTGTTGGCGCAGTTGGCTGACCGGCCGGCCGGCGTGGGACTGCTCGTGATCGGCCCGACGGCTGCCGCCGGGGTCACGGCGGCGTCCTCCGTACCGGAATTGGCTGCTGCCATCCAGCACGCGGCGAGATGCCCCGGCGGCTGCTCCCGAGTTCCCGACTGCCCCGCTACCTTTCGCGCCGGGCTTGGCGGAGCCGGTGACCCCCCTCAGCGCCGAGACTCCGGCGGCGCCCGAAGAGCGCACCAAGACTCCGCTGCGCACCCGGCTGATCGCCGCCGGCGCTGTCGCGTTGGGTCTGGCGATCGGCGGCGTCGTCATCGGTACGACCGAAGGAACGTCCTCAGCGACGTCGCGCACGCGGCGGCGGCTTCGGCAACTTCGGTGGCCAGCTCCCCGGGGGTCAACTTCCTGGCGGCACTGGAGCTGGCGGTGCTGGCGGTGCGGGCGGTGCGGGCGGTGCTGGCGGTGCTGGCGGTGCGGCCGGTGCTGGTGGTACGCGCTCCCCCTTCGGCCAGGCCGAGACCCGGCAAATCGTGGCCTGCCTCCGCCGGCAGGGGATCACGATTCCGACCAACCAACTGCTCCAGAACACCGGTGATCCCAAGCTGCAGCAGGCCTTCTTCACCTGCGTCCAGCAGCTGCGCGGTGGCTCCTCCAGCGCAATCACAGGTAGGCCATAGTCCTGTGACAGAGCGACCGCCGAACCTGATGGCATGACGTTGACCCAAGCCGAAGCGCCCGTCGAGAACGACATGACCGCCAGCGCTGCCAGCCCCGTGGCTGCCGAGGCGCCCGTGTCCGTCGAGATCGTCGTGCCCGTCTACAACGAGGCCGGCGGGCTCGTCGCCAGCATCGAGCGGCTGCACGCGTATCTGGAAGACGCTTTCCCGTTCTCCTTCCAGATCACCATCGCCGACAACGCCAGCACCGACGGCACCTGGGCTCTCGCTACTGCGCTTGCCGACCGGCTCCCCCACGTGAAGGCCCACCACCTCGATGCGAAGGGGCGCGGCCGGGCATTGCGGGCAGCGTGGTCGAGCAGCAACGCGACCGTGCTCGCCTACATGGACGTCGACCTGTCCACCGATCTCGCCGCGTTGCTGCCCCTGGTCGCGCCGCTGCTCACCGGGCACAGCGACATGGCGATCGGGTCGCGGCTCTCGCCGTCATCACGGGTGGTCCGTGGAGCCAAGCGCGAGGTCATTTCGCGCTGCTACAACCTGCTGCTGCGCACCACCCTGCATGCGCACTTCTCCGACGCCCAATGCGGTTTCAAGGCGATCCGGGCCGACGCCGCCCGCCAGCTGCTGCCGCTCGTCAAGGACCAGGACTGGTTTTTTGACACCGAGCTGCTGGTGCTCGCCGAGCGCACCGGACTGCGTATCCACGAGGTGCCCGTCGATTGGATCGACGATCCCGACAGCAGGGTGGACATCTGGCATACGGCCATCGCCGACCTTCGCGGTGTCGCCCGCCTGGGCCGGGCCCTCGCCTCCGGTCAGCTGCCGCTGGCCGACCTCGGCGCTCAGCTCGGACGTACGCCTCATCCCGCCGCCGTGTCGGGCGTGCCTGTGACGCTCGCCCGGCAAGCCGTCCGGTTTGCCGCCATTGGTATCGCGAGCACGCTGGCCTACCTGGTGCTCTTCATTCTGCTGCGCAATTCGATGGGCGCCCAAGCGGCGAACCTCACGGCGCTGCTGATCACGGCGGTCGCCAACACCGCGGCCAACCGCCGGCTGACCTTCGGCATCCGCGGTCCCGGGCGGCGCGCCCGCAGCCAGCTCGAAGGCCTCGTGGTCTTCGCCATCGGGCTCGGGCTCACCAGCGGTTCGCTGGCTCTCGTACACGCGACGACCGCTGATCCGCACCGGGCGCTCGAGGTGAGCGTCCTGATCGCCGCGAACCTGCTCGCCACCGTCGTCCGCTTCGTCCTGCTGCGCGCCTGGGTCTTTCGCCCTCGCCGTAACGGAACTGGCGCCACTAGCGGCACCGGCGGCACCGGCGGCACTGCCGTTGAGCTCTCAGCCGATGGTGCCGGCGGCGCGTAGCTCGGCGATCTGCTCCGGCGGATAGTTCAGCTCCTGCAAGATCGCGTCGGTCTGCTCGCCCAGCGCGGGCACCGGATCCATCCGGGCCTCCTCGCCGTCGAGCGTGATCGGCGGGAGTACCGCCCGGATGGAGCCGCCCGGCGATCCGACCTCGCGCCACCGATCGCGAGCGTCCAGCTGCGGATGACGAGTGACCTCGCCGACGCTCTTGAGCTCGGCGTTAGGCACCCCGGCCGCATCGAGCAGCGCAGTCAGCTCGCCGGCCGGATACTTCGAGGTGAACTCGGCCACCAGCGCATCCACCTCCGCACGCCGGGCTGCGCGGTGCGTATTGGTGGCGTAACGGGGATCGCTGGCCAGCTCAGGTAAGCCCAGCACATCTCGCGCAAAGGCAACCCACCCGCGATCGTTCTGCACACCAATCACCACCTGCCCTCCGTCGGAGGTGGGATACGCGTCGTAGGGCACGATTGCTGCGTGGCCAAGGCCCGCGCGCGGTGGGTCTTCACCCGTGTACATCGCCGTATAGAGCGGGTAGCCCATCCATTCGACGATGGCGTCGAACATGCTGACTTCGACGTGACCGCCCTCGCCGGTCGTGCCCCTTCGCAGCAGAGCTGCCAGCACCCCGGAAAATGCATAGACACCCGCAGCGATATCGGCCGCCGCAACCCCCGTCTTCGCCGGCGTCTCAGGAGATCCCGTCATCGCGATCAGGCCGGCCTCGCTCTGCACCAACATGTCGTACGCCTTCTTGGCCGAGTACGGACCGCCCGGCCCGTAGCCGGACATGTCCACCGTGACCAGCCGAGGCCGGCCCTGCCGCAGCTGCGACGCGCCGAGCCCCAGCCGCTCGACGGCGCCAGGCGCGAGGTTTTGCAAGAAGACATCCGCCCGGTCGATCAGCCGCAGCGCGATCTGGCGCCCCTCGGCGCTCGTGAGGTCGACCGCGATCGACTCCTTGGACCGGTTGAGCCACACGAAATGGGACGCCGTGCCCTTGACCGCCGAGTCATATCCACGGGCGAAGTCACCGCCATCGACGCGTTCGAGCTTGATGACCCGGGCACCGAGATCGGCCAGGTGGCGAGTGGCGAGCGGGGCGGCCACCGCCTGCTCGAGCGCCACGACCGTCAGTCCCTCGAGCGCCCGCACATCGCCATGCTAGGTGGGTCAGGTCAAGCGGGTCGGACTAGGCAGGCTGCAGGTGTCGGCCGAGGAACTCGACCACGGACGTGACGAAGCGCAGCCGGCCCTCGGGCCTGGCGATCTCGTGGCCCTCGTCCGGAAAGAGCAGCAGCTCGGCCTCGACCCCGCGCTCCCGGGCGGCATCAACGGCCTGCACCGATTCGCTCACCGGCACGTTGCGGTCGTTCATGCCGTGGATCGCCAGCAGCGGCGCCCGCAGTCGTTGAAACCGGCGTAGTGGCGAAAGATCAGCCAGCAATTCGGCATCGGTGCACGGGTCACCGTATTTGGGGGTCGCGACGGCCGCGACCCATGGCTCGGTGTTGGCGTAGAACGTCTGCAGGTCTGACATTCCGCAGACGTCGACCCCAGCGGCGAAGAGCTCCGGATGAAACGTGAGCGCTGCAAGCGTCAGGTAACCGCCGTAGGAGCGGCCCATGCAGGCGAGCCGATCCGGGGTGGCGATGCCCACCCGTAAGAGATGCAGCGCGCAGGCCGCCACATCACTTATCGCGGCATAGCGCAAAGGCCCGTCATCGGCGTGCTCATACGCCCGCCCGTAGCCGGTCGAGCCGCGAACGTTGGGCGCGAAGACGGCGATTCCGACAGCCACTAGCGCCTGAAAAAGCGGAGCGTATCCGGGCCGTTCCTGCGCCTCCGGGCCACCATGCAGATGGATGACGGTCGGCACCGGACCGGACGTGCCGGGAGGGCGGTACAGCCAGCCCTCGATCGTCAAGCCGTCGTCGGCGTAGACCGTCTCCGCGGAAGGCACCACGAGAGCTTCCCGATCGCGTAGCGGCTCGGTCGAGACACCGAAGTCGACCAGCAGCAAGGTGACCGCCGCCGTCTCCAAGCGGTAAAGCCCGCGGGGGCTGCGGGGACCATGTCCGCAGGCAAGCAGCCAGGCCCCGTCGGCGCTGAAGCGCACGCGCTCGATCACGTCAGGCCCACCGCTGACCCGGCGGCGCCGACCAGTCGAAAGGTCGAGCATTTCCAGCAGTGACGAGCCGCGAATGTTCCACACCAGCGCCGCCAGGCGGCCGTCGTCAGTGACCGCGAAGTGGTCGAGCTCGCCGCCCGGATGAATCGCCATGACGCGCGGCACCCCGCCGCGTTCCAACGCGACGAGCGCGTGCCGGTCACGGCGGACGTTGCTGCGAGCGAGCACCCGGCCGTCGGGCAGGAAGCAGCCCTGGTCGGTCATCCCTTCCCCGGCTTCACTGCCCGGCGCCAGCGTCTCCGTCGTCCCGCCGGCGAGATCCACGGCCACGAGGGTTCGACGACCCCGACCTCCGACGCGTACCAAGGCGGCTTCGCCGTCGTGGCGAAGGTCCAGCACCGCGAACGGAGCACCGTAGGCCAGCCGCCGGGTAACGCCGGTATGGACGTTGAGCAAAGTGGACGAGGTCTCTTCGGGACGGCGACCGCTGGTCGAGAGTGGCAGCACGGCTCCGGTACGCAGCCACGGCCCGAAGTTGGCGGTACCGGACCGGACCCCGGCGACCCGGTGAGCATCGCTCCCATCGGGGCGCACCACCCAGACCCGGGTACGCGTGGTCTCCCCACCGGGAGCACCCAGGACGGCGATCCACTCACCGTCCGGCGACCAGGAGACCGACTCCACGTGGTCGAGCCCGGTCGGCAGCAGCCGCGGCGTCGCCTCACCGAACGCGGGAGCGACCCAGGCGCACGGAGAACCGCTGCGATCGCTGATGAAGACGACCTCGCTGCCGTCCGGCGAAAGATCGCCGCCCCAGCTGCCGACCGCCGTGACCCAGGAGCGCCAATCGGCCACCGAAGTACGCGTGGAGAGCGGGTCAGGTGCGACTTGGAGATCGGAGATCTGCGCACGCGCAGGTGCGCTCATCCAACCCCCTGCTCCTGCAGCCACATCTCCAGGAGCGCTACCTGCCAGAGGGCGTTCGAGCCCAAGGTGGTGCGTTCGGTATTGGGGTCGGCGAGCAGGCGCTGCACCGGCTCCAGCTGATAGATCCCGCGGTCTCGTGCCGCTTGACCGGTCAGCGCATCGGTCACCCGCTCGAGCAGCGCGCCCGAGAGGTGACGGATCGCCGGCACCGGGAAGTAACCCTTCTCGCGGTCGATGACCTCGGCGGGCAGCACCTTGCGGCTGGCCTCTTTCAGGACGCCCTTGCCGCCACCGGCCAGCTTCAGCTCCGACGGGACCAACGCCGCGAGTTCGACCAGTTCGTGGTCGAGGAAGGGCACCCGGGCCTCCAGGCCCCAGGCCATGGTCATGTTGTCGACGCGCTTGACGGGGTCGTCGGTCAGCATGATCTGGCTGTCGATCCGCAGCGCCGCATCAAGAGCGGTCTCGGCGCCGGGGACCGCGAAGTGATCGGCGACGAAGGTGCGCGAGGGGTCGAAGCTGAGCTGACGACCGGGCTGCAGGAGCGCGTTCAGCGAGGCGTGGCTGCGGTCGACGAAGACCCCTTGATACGTCTCCGGCGCGGCCTCGCGAGCCACGCCGGCCATCGGCGGATACCAGTCGTAGCCGGCGAAGATCTCGTCTGCGCCCTGTCCCGACTGCACCACCTTCACCGTCTTGGCGACCTCCCGCGAGAGCAGGAAGAACGCCACGCAATCGTGGCTGACCATCGGCTCGCTCATCGCCGCGATGGCCTGCTCGACCGCGGGCAGCACGTCGCTGGTCGGGATGCGGATCTGATGGTGACGGGTGCCGAAATGCTCGGCGATGAGGTCGGAGTAGTAGAACTCGTCGCCGGACTCACCGCCCGCGGCCTCGAAGCCGATGCTGAACGTCGTCAGATCGCTCTGGCCCTCACCCGCGAGCAGGGCGACGACCAAGCTCGAATCGATGCCGCCCGAAAGCAGCACGCCGACCGGGACATCAGCCACCATCCGCCGCTTGACCGCAACCTGAAGCCGTTCCAGCACGGCCTCCTGCCAGTCCTGCGGAGTCCACAGCGCACGCTCGGGATCACGGCCGTAGGGCGGTGACCAATAGACCTCGTCGGTCATCCGGCCGTCCGCTTCCACGATCCGCACGGTCGCCGGCGGCAGTTTGCGTATCCCCGCCAGGATCGTGCGCGGAGCGGGGACGACCGAGTGGAAGCTCAGGTAGTGATGCAGGGCGATGGGATCGAGTGAGGTGTCGATTCCGCCGCCCGCGACGAGGGCCGGAAGGGTCGAGGCGAAGCGCAGCCGGCCGGGGGTCTCAGCAAGGTAGAGCGGCTTGATGCCGAGGCGGTCACGGGCGAGCACGAGACGGCCGCTGTCTCGCTCCACGATCGCGAAGGCGAACATCCCCGCGAAATGGTCGACGCAGCGCGTACCCCAGCGGTGGTAGGCCTTGAGGATGACCTCGGTGTCGGAGTGGGAGAAGAACCGGTAGCCCTCGGCGGCCAGTTCCTCGCGCAGCTGCGGATAGTTGTAGATGCAGCCGTTGAAGGCCACCGACAGCCCGAGTTCGGAATCGACCATCGGCTGCGAGCCGGCCACGGAGAGGTCGATGATCGACAGCCGCCGGTGCCCGAGGGCCGCCGCGCCGGACGCCCACAATCCCGTCCCGTTGGGACCGCGAGGGGCCAGCGGCTCAGTCATACGCGCTACTGCTGCGGTATCTGCCGCAGTACCGTCCCAGCGGAATTCACCGCATAGCCCACACACCGCGCGAGTGCCTCCCTCAGTTCACTCAGCGTCGCTGACGCCGATGACAACCTGGTTACGCTGAGATTGCGCTCGCCGACTCCTGACGCATCGCACGACTCGCCAGTGCCCTCAAGGAACGAGCCAGGTGTCTTTCGCGCCGCCGCCGCGTGACGAGTTGACGATCATGCTTCCGGAGGGTGCTACTCGGGTGAGCGGCGCCGGCAGCACCTCGGCGTGCGGCGCGGTTCCGGGCTCCGGATCACGGCTGAGCACCACGAAGGCGCGCAGATCGACGTTGCGTGGTTCGAGCTCCCCCGCGACCAGCGTCGGATGCGTCGAGAGCTTCACCAGGTCCTGCGCGATCCAGCGGGAGGGTGCGGCCAGCACCTGCTGGCGTACCGCATCCAGTTCCTGCGCGCTGGTATCGGGTCCGATGGTCACGCCGGCGCCGCCGTAGCCGTCGACGGGCTTGAGCACCAGTTCGGCCATCCGATCCAGCACCTGCTCGAGGTCCAACGGGTTGGAGCAGACGTAGGTCGGGACCCCTTCCAGCAGCGGCTCCTCACCGAGGAAATGCCGGATCAGGGAAGGCACCAGCGCGTAGATCGCCTTGTCATCGCCCACCCCGTTACCAGGGGCGTTGGCCAGCGCGACCCCACCGCTGCGAACCGCGCCGAGCAAGCGGCGTCCCAATGGCCGGCCGTCCGCCCCCGGCACGTGGTCCAGCAGGTCCTCATCGAGCCGGCGGTAGAGCACGTCGATCTGGTAGCGACGGCCATGTTCGAGCCGGTAGACGCCTCCATCGGTGACCACGAGATCCTTGGGCTGGACCAGATCAGCATTCATCCGGGCCGCCAGGGTCTTGTGCTCCCACCAGGCCGAATCACCCCGTCCGCTGGTGAGAACGGCCAGATGTACCGCCGCATCCGGTCGGCCGGCGGCGGCTCGCAGGGCAGCGGCCAACCGGTCCGCTGCGTGTTCGGGCGGGAGCGTGCCGGGCGGGATCGGCAGCTCCGGCATGACGGTCTCGATGAGGTCGCGAGCGTGCATGGCGTACGCAAGTCCCGAAGGGACCCGCAGGTTGTCCTCGAGCACCCGCCAGACGCCTGAGGTGTCGCGTACCAGGTCGGTGCCGATGACGGTCGCCCGCACCGCACTGGTGGGGATGAGCGCGCCGCTGGATCGCAGTCCAGGGGTGGCGTCCAAGACGTTCGAGGAGACCAGACCCGCACGCACGCAATTTCGGGGGCCGTAGACGTCGTGCAGGAACGCTTCGAGGGCAAGTGCGCGCTGCTTGAGACCGACTTCCAGCTTGCGCCACTGGGCCTGATCGATCAGCCGCGGCACCAGATCGATGGGGAACGGCCGGGTCTCGCCGTCGACCGTGAAGGTGACTTCGCGTTCGGTCTGATGACGGTCGCGGGCCCGCTCCCGGACCTTGAGCTGCTCGCTGCCGAGCGCTTCGAAAGCGGCCTGGACGGGAGCAAACGCGGCCAGGGCGCGGTGACCCCGGAACGCTTCATCCCCCTTGCGCACCTCATACCGGGCGGCCAGCGTCCGCCCGCCGCCGAGCGCACCGTGACTGCCCGCCGGATCGAGGTCTAACGCCCCGGTCTCGGCGAGCAGCAGATCAACCACGTCGGTGAGTTCCTCGCGAACTCCGAAGGCCGCCCGCTGCCGCGCCGCGCTGCTGCCGCCCCGCAGCGCTTCGTCGGTCAGCGCCCGGACGGTGTCCCAGTCGCCGGCTGCCTCCAACTGGGGGCGCAGCCCATCGACGAGGCGGCGCACCACCTGCTGCACCGGATAGGGCCGGCGATCACCAAGATCGACCAGATCACCCTCGAGCCCGGCCCGCGCCGCGCGCCACATCGCCGCCCTGATCAGCGCCGGCGCGACCGGACGGTGTGGGCGCCCGGCGTCCTCGTCCTCACCTGCCCTGGCTACCAGCGCCCGGAAAAGGCCGGCCAGCAAGATGACGTCGTCGACGCGTGGTGTGGCGTCGCACAGTCGCAGCTCGATGGTCGGCACATGGGCCGACGGACGGACATCGAAATAGATCATCCCGACGTCGGTGATGGCGCTGGAGCTGATGAGCTCTCTGATCAGCTCGTCGTAGGCGGCGGCGTCCGGCACTTCCGGGAAGGGGCCGCTGGTCGGCCAGCGTGACCAGACGAAGGTGCGGTAGCTGGCGTAACCGGTGTCCTCGCCCTGCCAGTACGGCGAGCTGGCCGACAGCGCAAGGAGCGCCGGAAGGTCAGCGGAGACCCGGCGGGCGACGGCCACCGCCCGGTCGCGGGAGGGAACTCCGACGTGGACCTGGGTGCCGCAGATGACCTGTTCACGCACCAGCAGCTGATAATCGGCGAGCATCTGCGCGTAGCGCGCGTTCGACGGGGTCACGCCCAGGTCCTGATGGTCGACCAGCGGCACGCTGCCCGCGGCGACCACGCCGACACCATGGCGGTTAGCCGCGATCGCCAGTTGCTTGCGTACCCGCACGAGATCGCGCCGCAGGTCATCCAGCGTGGTCACCACGGACGAATTGGTCTCCACGACCGATCGCTGCAGCTCGGCAGCAAAGTTGTCCGGAAGCCCCTCCAGGACCCGAGGACCGAGCGGAGCAGCCTGCCGGGTCTCCAGATCGACGACGTGGAACTCTTCCTCGACGCCGAGGCTCAGCTGCTGCGACTGCTGCGGGGTCACGGGTGAAGCCTGCGCCGAAGCGTCGCGCAGGTCCGCTGCCATGGCGATGACGTTAGGGGTGGCGTGTTACGGGGCCGTTGCCGGGGTCCCGGTTGGCGGGATGGCCGGGCTCGACGCCGAGGGCGAAGAAGGCGAGGTGGTGGCTGGCTGTGACGGGCTGGGCGTCTCACCTGCGCCTGAGCCTGCGCTCGGCTCCCCGGCCGACGGTGAGGCAGTGGCCGACGGCGACGGAGTCCCCGACGGCTGCGGCGAGGGGGTCTGCGAAGGCTTCGGGGTAGGGGTTGGCGTAGCGGTCGAGGTGGGTGAGGGGGTCGGCGAGGGGTTGGGTTTGGTGTCGTTCTGCCGACCGCCTCCGACGAGAGCCGTCACGGTCTTGCCCGTCGACGCCTCCACGACCGCAATCACGCCTACCGCGATGCCGAACACCGCGACCGTGAGTACGGCCGCCGCTAGCCAGATGCGACTCAGTGAGCGTCTGACCCGGCTCTCGCGCTGCTCTTCCTCGAGCTCCACCAGTTCATCCGCGGCGGCAGGGGCGATCGAGCCGTCCGGCCGGCGGGCGGCCGCCAGCCTTCGCAGCCGCTCGTTGGTGGAGCGCAAAGAGGCCAGGTACAGCGTGGAACCGACCGAGGCGATGACGCTGGCGATGGCGGCGCCGACCAACGTGCCGGCAACCCCGAAGGTCGAAGACACGACTGCTGCCGAGACGGCGGCCAGAGCGCTGGCGGCGACCTGCGTGAAGCTGGGGCGGACGGAGGAAGACATGTTTCGGCCAGGTTACGTGCCCAAATCCGGGCAAATAGTCGCAGAGCTCGCTGCGCTGGGAGTTCCGCCGAATGGTGTTAGAAGAAGCACATCCCGCTACCGGGGTACAAACAGGGTGTCGAGGCAGTGGCCTTTCGACCCGGAGGACGCGATGACGACGATCTCGCTGGAGCTGCGGCTTCGGACGATCGAGCCGGCCGCCGACGAGGTGAGCGTCGGTATGAGTTGGCGGTCCCATCGCGACGAGGACCGGATGCTCGTCGATCCCTCCGCCGGCCTCTACGGGGTCTTCGACGGCGCGGGAGGTCACGGCGACGGCGCCGCTGCGGCCAGTCTGGCCGCCGCTGCAGTCAATCGCCGGGTGCGCTCAGGCTTGCCCGGCTGTCATGACCTCGATGACGTCCGGCGCCTGCTTGATCTGGCGCTCGAAGACGCTGACCAGGCCGTGGCCACCATGGACGCCGGGCGACCCGGGGCCGCCACCTCGCCGAGCGCCACCACCGCCACCGTCGCGATGATCTGCCGCCGGCCGGCAGACGGCCAACGCCTGGTCGCCGTCATCGCGAACCTGGGCGACAGCCGGGTGCAGCTGATCCGCAACGGTCGCTTGGAGACCGTGACGCTCGACCACTCCTATCTGGCCGAGCCGGACCCGCTTGACGCCAAAGCCCGCCAGGACCGCCTCGACGCCGCCGGCCAGCTCACCGACCTGGCCGACCCGATGGACCGCGCCGCGTTCGCCCATCGCCACCTGCTGGCTAACGCCATCACCGGCCACGGCCTCGAAGACGTCCGCCACTACCTCGTGGAGCTCGCCCCCGGCGACCGGCTGATCCTGGATTCCGACGGCATCCACGACAACCTGACCTCCACCGAGCTGGAAGCCGGCTTGGCGCAAGCGGCCGGCGCGCCGCAAGCAGCGGAGCGCACCCTGGCCTCGGCGTGGGCGCGCAGCCAGGAAGAGACCAGCGAGCTGGGGCGCGCCAAGCCCGACGACATGACGATCCTGGTCCTCGACGTCATGGACGTGCACGACTTGCATGAGGCCCCGGCCGGGACCGGCGCCTATCGGCTGCCACCCGGAGGGATGGTCAGCCTGTCGCTGATGCCGCCGACCAAGCAGTATCTGGTGTCAGCAGCAGACCTGCAGCTGCTGGTCGCCCAGCGCGACGGGTCGTGGTGGGCGATGCAACCGGATGCCTCCCACGGCCAACCCGGCTCATGGCTGCTGGCCCCCGGTCAGGCCGTGGAGTTCGGTCGCTACACGCCGGGCGGCTTTCGGGTGGAGCCGTCCGATCAGGTCTCGCGGCGCCATGTCGTGCTGGCCCTGAGCGAATCCTCCGAGCTGCTGTCGGTCACCGACCTGCACTCGACCAACGGAACCGCAGTCCTCGGGTGGTAGCTGCCAGCCCTCAGCTGGGTTCGGCGCTCTGGAGCACCTCGAACGCCCAGATTTCAGCGTGCGCCGCCGCCGGACCGGTGCCGTGCTGACGGGTGGACGCGGCCTGCTGATGACCGACGCCGAAGGCTTGCGACTCCTGCCACCGCTCGAAGTCCTCGACGCTTCGCCAGCGGGTGTAAACGAGGTAGCGGTCGCTGCCGTCCGCGGGCCGCAGCAGCTCGAAGTGCTCGAATCCCTCGGCGCCCTCGACCATTCCGGCGCGAGCGGCAAACCGTGCCTCGAATCCTTCCTGGGCGGCCTCGGGCACCTGCATGGCATTGATACGCACGACGCTCATGGCGGGAAAGTCTGCCAGCAATGACGAGCTTGCTGCCGCCGAGCCTGGACTACTTCATTGTCGACGTCTTCGTCGGACCGGATGGAAGGCCCTACGCCGGCAACCCGCTGGCGGTCGTCCTCGGCGGCGATGACTTGACGACTTCCCAGTGCCAGCGCCTCGCCGCGGAATTTCACCTCTCCGAGACGGCCTTCCCGATCGCGCCGACATCGGCGCAGGCCGACTACCGGGTGCGCATCTTTACGATTGCCTCCGAGCTGGCGTTTGCCGGCCACCCGTCGATCGGCACCGCCTGGGTGCTCGGGCACCTCGGGCGAGTGCGCCCCGGCGTCATCACCCAGGAGTGTGGCGCTGGCCTGGTGTCCCTCGAGGTACCCGCCGGCGACGGTGTCGTGACGCTGACCGGTCCGCCGCCCAGCATGTCCGGTCCGGTCGATCCAGCACCGCTGCTGGCCGCGGTCGGTTTGACGGCCGCTGATCTGGCGGGACCGTCGGCCCGCAGCGGCGGGTCCGGCATCTCCTTCCATTACCTCAGCGTGCGAGCCGACGCGCTGGCCCGCGCCCGCCCGGACCTGGCCGCGATGTCACTGCTTCCCGCGTCGACGACAGGGGTCTATTTCTTTTGGGTCGACGACCGGCCGAATGCCGAGACGCCGCTACAGATTCGGGCCCGAATGTTCGCGCCCGACATCGGCGGCGAAGACCCGGCGACCGGCTCGGCAGCCCTCGGGCTCGGGGGATGGCTGGTCGCATCCGGCCTCGCCGCCGCTGACGGGCTCACCGCCTACACGATCACCCAAGGGGTCGAAATGGGACGGCCTTCAGACCTGCTGGGAGACGTCACCACTGACAGCGGCGAGATCACCCGTGTCAGGGTCAGCGGCCGGGTGGCGGAAGTGGCCCGCGGGCGCATCAGAGTTCCGTGACGGCGCGCAGCTGTGGACGACGCCCGATTGTCGTAAGGAGCGCCTACGTTTCAGGCAGTCCAGACATCGGGGGTCAGACATCAGCTACCGGATCGAGGCCGGTGCCGTCCTGCTGGCCGCGGCTGCCAGTGGCTTGATCGGCGCACGCAAACACCGCCGCTCCCTGACGGCGCTGATGCTGCTCGTCGTCATGGGGATCTTCGGCGGTGGCCTGCTGGCCGGCTGCGGAAGCTCGTCACCCGTCGATGCCCCGCACCTCATCCAGCAGGCGCCGGCCGGGACGGCGCTCGCCGCGTTGGGCACCATCCCGGTCAAGGGCAGGGCGCCCAAGACCGGCTACACGCGTCTGCAATTCGGAGAGGCTTGGACGGACGTGGATCACAACGGTTGCGACACCCGCGATGACATCCTGCGGCGCGATCTGACGGCAATACGCACGCGATCGTCCACGCGAGGCTGCGTCGTCATCGCCGGCACGCTCGCCGATCCCTACACCGGCAAGACCATCGACTTCGTGAAGGCACAGGCGAGCAAGGTGCAGATCGATCACGTGGTCGCCTTGTCCGATGCGTGGCAGACCGGAGCCCAGCAGCTGCCGGCCGGCGTGCGGCTGCAGCTCGCCAATGACCCGCTCAATCTGCTGGCTGTCGACGGCGCGGCCAACCAGCAGAAGGGAGACTCCGATGCGGCCAGCTGGCTGCCGCCTCGGAAGGTCTTCCGATGCGCCTACGTGAGTCGCCAGGTGGCGGTCAAGGTCCGTTACAAGCTGTGGATCACGCCCGCCGAAAGAGCGGCCATCGCCCGGGTGCTGAGCAGCTGCCCGGGCCAGCCACTCCCGTAGCTGCTTTCCGCGCTCTCGGGAGAATGCGCTCCCTCAGCACGTAAATACCGGTCCGAGGGCTGTGGATCTACGCGGCTGCGGTTAGAGTCCCGACGTGCCCTCCTTCCGGATACGCGAAGCCGCCGAGCTGCTTGGTGTCAGCGATGACACGGTGCGCCGATGGGCCGACGCCGGCCGGATCCCCACCGTGACGGTCGGCGGCCGGCGGGCCATCGATGGCGCCGCGCTCGCGAAGTTCGCCGAGGAACTTGCCCGCGAGCATGGCGACGGCCTCGAGCAATCGCCGGTGGTAGGCGCCTCGGCGCGTAACCGGATGCGCGGCCTGGTCACCCGTGTCGTCAAGGACACCGTAATGGCGCAGGTCGAGATCCAGGCTGGACCCTTTCGCATCGTTTCGCTGATGAGCCGGGAGGCCGCCGACGAGCTCGGCCTCGAGCCCGGCAGCCTCGCCGTCGCCGCCGTCAAAGCCACGAATGTGGTCGTCGAAGTGCCGCAACGCCTTGCCCTGCACGACTAAGAGAACGCCCACAAGGAGAACGCCCATGCATCGCGCCCATCGCACCACCGTCGTTCTTGCCGCGGTGGCCGCCGCCAGCATCACCGCGGCATGTGGGTCATCAAGCTCCGGTTCGGCGAGCTCCTCCACCGCTCCGCCTTCTGCTTCGGCTTCAGCGTCCGGTGCGGCGGTCACCGGCACGGTCAAGGTCCTGGCGGCGGCGTCGCTCACGGGCGCCTTCACGACCCTTGGCAAGCAGTTCGAGGCAGCACACCCCGGCACCACCATCAAGCTGTCCTTCGGTGCCAGTTCGGCACTAGCCCTGCAGATCACGCAGGGGGCCCCGGCCGACGTCTTCGCCTCCGCCTCTCCCAAGAACATGCAGCAGGTGGTGAAGGCCGGAGGTGCGACGACCTCGACGAATTTCGCCAAGAACGTCATGGAGATCGCCGTCCCGCCGAGCAATCCGGCCAACGTCACGGGCGTCGACGACCTGGCCAAGAGCAGCGTGAAGGTCGCCCTCTGCGAGCCGCAGGTGCCCTGCGGTGCGACCGCCCAGGAGGTCTTCACGAATGCGAAGATCACCGTGAAGCCGGTGACCCTGGAGGCCGACGTGAAGTCGACGCTGGCGAAGGTTGAGACTGACGAGGTGGATGCCGGCGTGGTGTACGTGACCGATGTGCTGTCGGCCGGCACCAAGGTCAAGGGAGTCGTCATTCCCGCCGACGTAAACGCCTCCACCGAATACCCGATCGCGGCCCTCACCAAGGCACCTAACACGTCCGGCGCGCAGGCGTTCGTCGCCTACGTCCTGTCCCCGGCCGGCCAGCAGGTGCTCACGGCTGACGGGTTCGAGAAGCCCTGACCTCACCCCGGCGGGGTAGGCCCCGCGACCGAGCCACCACCAGCCGCGGCGCCCCGCTGCTCATCGCTGCCCCGGCGACCATCGGAGTGGCGTTCCTGCTGATCCCGTTGGTGGCGCTGCTGGTACGCGCACCCTGGCGGGGAATGGGTCGGCTGCTCTCGGACAGCCAGGTCCTGACGGCGCTGCGCCTTTCGCTCGAATGCGCCAGTATCGCCACCTTGCTGTCCCTGCTTTTCGGGGTTCCGCTGGCCTGGGTACTTGCCCGGGTGCGATTTCCCGGCCTCTCGCTCCTGCGGGCACTGGTGACGCTGCCGCTGGTCCTGCCGCCGGTGGTGGGCGGGCTCGCGCTACTGCTGGCCCTCGGCCGCAACGGGATCGTCGGGCGGTATCTCGATTCGTGGTTCGGGGTGACTCTCCCCTTCACCACGGCAGGCGTCATCGTCGCCGAAACCTTCGTCGCCATGCCGTTTCTCATCGTCACCGTGGAGGGGGCGCTGCGTTCCTCGGACCGGGAACTGGAGGAAGCCGCCTCCACGTTGCGCGCTTCGCGGGTCACCATCTTCAGGCGGGTGACGCTCCCCCTGATCGGCCCCTCTCTGCTGGCCGGCTCGGCCCTTTGCTGGGCCCGCGCGCTCGGGGAATTCGGCGCCACCATCACCTTCGCCGGCAACTTTCCCGGCACCACCCAGACCATGCCGCTCGCGGTCTATCAGGCGCTCGAAAGCGATCCCGAGACCGCCATCGCCCTCAGCCTGGTCCTGCTGCTCGTCGCAGTGATCATCCTTGCTTTGCTACGCGACCGCCTCCGCGGGAGTTCGGCGGTGTGAGCATCGAGAGCACCCATCAGGGCCTACGGGTGTCCGGCGCCGTCGAGCGCGGCAGCTTTCGCCTCGAGGTCGACTTCGGCGTCGCTCCGGGTGAAGTGCTGGGGGTGCTGGGTCCCAACGGCGCCGGAAAGACCACCCTGCTACGCGTGCTCGCCGGACTCGTCGGCCTCAGCGAAGGGTCCATCACCCTTGATGGGCAGCCGTTCGATGACGCCGAGCGCGACATCTTCCTGGCAGCTGAGGAGCGGCCGATCGGTCTGGTCTTTCAGAACTACCGGCTCTTTCCGCACCTGTCCGTTCGCGACAATGTGGCTTTCGCCGCGCGCTCCATCGGCACCAACCGCCGGGTTGCCGCCGCCGACGCGGATGCGTGGCTCGAAAGGCTGGGGCTTACCGAGCTCGCCGGCCGCAAGCCGCGCCAGCTGTCGGGCGGCCAGGCGCAGCGGGTGGCGCTCGCCCGGGCGCTCGCCGCCAGGCCGGGGCTGCTGCTGCTCGACGAACCGCTGGCCGCCCTCGATGCGCGCACCCGGCTGGAGGTTCGCGCCGAGCTGCGCCGTCATCTGTCCGATTTCGCCGGACCGACCCTGCTGGTGACACACGATCCGCTGGAAGCATTGGTGATGACGGACCGGCTACTGGTCATCGAGGACGGACGCATCGTTCAGCAAGGCACTCCGGCCGCAGTGGCGCGTCGGCCGGCCACCCAATACGTAGCCCGTCTGGTCGGCCTCAACCTCTATGCCGGCAAGCGCACCGAGGGATCGGTCATCGCGCTGGACGACGGGGGGAGCTTGATCGCAGGCGTCGGCGCCACCGGCGAGCGGGTACTGATCGCGTTGCGTCCGAACGCGATCTCGCTGCACACCAGCCGCCCGGAGCACGCCAGCCCACGAAACGTCTGGCCGGGCACGATCGCCGGCCTGGAACTGCTCATCGACCGGGTCCGGGTCCAGGTCTCCGGGACGCCCTCCGCGCTCGTTGACGTCACCCCGGATGCTGTGACCGAACTCGATCTGAGCGCCGGAGAGCCGGTGTGGCTCAGCGCCAAGGCGACCGACATCGACACCTATCCCGACCCCGGCTCGTACCCTGACCCGCACCCGACAGAAAAGAGTCTCTGATGCGCTTGTCCACCCGAAACCAGCTCACCGGCACCGTCGCCGCCGTCAACATCGGTTCGGTGATGGCCGTCGTCAAGGTCGATCTCACCGGCGGGCAGCAGGTCACCGCCTCCATCACGAAGGACGCAGTCGAAGATCTCGGCCTCACGATCGGTCAGCCCGTCACGGTGCTGGTGAAGTCGACCGAGGTCATGCTCGGGGTCGAGTAGCGGGTTCGTAGCGCGCCGGAGGAGTGTTCAGCCCATCAGTGTGAATCGGGCCAGAGCGGTCGCGTAACGCTTGGCCCTGCCCTCCGGTCCGGACGCTGAGCACCTCCGCGAGGATCGACAGCGCGATCTCAGCCGGGGTCCGCGCTCCGATGTCCAGACCGGCCGGACCTCTGATGCCGGCGATGACTTCGGGCGTGACGCCGCGGTCGGTCAGCCAGGTGGCACGGGCGGCTTGGGTACGGCGTGAACCGAGCGCACCGACGTATCCAACTCGTCCTGACAAAGCAGCGGCCAGCACCGGACCGTCGACGTCCCGGCTGTGGGTGAGTACCACTACGGCGTCACCGGCGGCCAGCTCCGACACCGCGGCGATCGCGGGCTCGACCTCGTTGACCACGTTCGGCAGCCAGTCCAGCAGCTCCGCTGCCCTTGCCAGCGCGGTAGCCAGCAGGCCGTCGCCCACGATGACCAATCGGGTAGCGGGCCACAGCGAACTGACGAGCAGCCGACGCCCGTCCTGCGTCATGAGAGCGGTCTGCGTCAGGCCGCGTCCGAACCAGCGCACGATGTCGGGGCTGTGGCGCTCATTCGCTCCCGAAGTGAGTGCCGGAGCGTCGGCGTTGAACCAGGTGGTCTCGCCGACCGTTTCGCCGTCGAGATCGGTGACCAGGCAGACCGCTGAACGGGCGGCCAGCGCCGACCAGGCGGCCTCCGGCACCTGGGCCGCCGGCTGCACGAGGACCCGAGCTTGACCGCCGCAGGAGAGCCCGGCTGCCAGTGCCTGTTCATCGCCGATCGCCAGGTCGACAACGCGAGCTGTGCGCTCCCGGGTCGCGGCCGTCAGCCGGTCATCTGCGGCGCCCGACAGCAGCTGACCAACTGATTCGCCGTTGGGCAATCGGGCGAAAGCTTCGCCCACCCATCGCGAGCTCATCCCTTCGACGGAAACGGTGCGGGCCAGCACCGGCGCCCGGCCTTCGCCTACCCATGAAAGAACCCGCTCGGCGATCTCGTACAAAGCTCTCAGCCTGCCTCTCCGATGAGCTCGCTCAGGACATCCTCGAGCACGACGATCCCGAGCTGCTCGCCGTCGCCATCAGTGACACCGGCCAGGTGCGCACCGTTGGCCTGCATCGTCTCCAAAACGCCGGCCAGCGGATCGTCGAGCCCGACCGTCAACAGTGGGCGCACCTGCTCCGGCGTCAATGCCGTCTCCCGGCGGAGCGGATCGGTCTCCAGCACGTCCTTGAGATGGACGTATCCGATGAGCTCACCGGAGGGGGCTCTGACCGGGAACCGGGAAAATCCAGTGACCACCGCAAGTTGTTCGATCTCCTGCGGGGTGACGGAAGGCCCGGTGGTGACCAGCTGGTCGATCGGTCGAAGGACCGACCGCACCTTCCGGTCGTCGAAAGCAAGGGCGTCAGTCAGCAACTCGTGCTCTTGCTCGTCCAGCAACCCCGCGCCGCGGGACTCGGCGATGAGGCCGGCAACCTCGTCACGGGTGAAGGCACTGGTGACTTCTGCCTGTGGGGTGATCCCGGCAACCCGCAGCGTCAGATTGGCCAATCCGTTCAGCGCCGCGATCGCCGGCCGCAGGATGCGCGCCAGCCGGGTCAGGCTCGGAACCAGGAGCAGCGCGGCACGTTCGGGACCAGCCATGGCCAGGTTCTTCGGGACCATCTCGCCGAGGACGACGTGGAGGAAGACGACGATCAGCAGCGCGATGACGAACGCCAGCGGGTGCACAAAGCGTCCGGCAGCTCCGGCCGCGCCGAACAGCCGCTCGAGCACATGGGCCACCGCGGGTTCGGCCACCGCCCCCAGGCCCAGCGAAGCCAGCGTGATGCCCAGCTGCGCTCCGGCGAGCAGGATCGAGACCCGCTCCATCCCTCGAAGAGTGACGCGCGCCCGACGGGATCCATTCGCCGCGAGAGGCTCGATGGAGCTGCGACGGGTGGAGATCAAAGCGAATTCGGATGCCACGAAGAAGGCGTTCAGGGCGAGCAGCAGCAGGGCAAGCAGCAGACCAGCGGGTCCGCTCATGAGATCTGCTCCAGCCGAAGCCGGTCGACCCGGTGCCCCGCCAACTGGATAACCGTCAGCCTGACCCCGGGGAGTTCGACTCTGTCACCGACGAGCGGCAAGCGTCCGAGCCGCTGCGATATGAGCCCACCGACGGTGTCGTAGCCGCGATGCTCGGGGATCACCAGGCCCGTTTCGGAGCTGACCTCATCGGGGCGCAGCAGGCCGGACACGATCCAGCTGCCGTCCCGTCTGCGGCGCAGCGCTGGCCCGTGGCGCTCGTGTTCGTCGGAGACCTCGCCCACCAGCTCCTCGACGAGGTCTTCGATGGTGACTACGCCGGCCGTGCCTCCGAACTCGTCAACGACGACGGCCATCTGCAGCCCGGCTCTGCGCAGCACCTCAAGCAGGGGATCAAGTCGAAGGCTGGCCGGCACCAGCTCCGCCGCCACCATCACGGAGCCGACCCGAGCTTGCTGGCGGAGGGCGAAAGGTACTGACACCGCTTGCTTGATGTGGACCAGACCCAGGATGTCGTCGGCGTCTTTCCCGCTCACCGGAAAGCGGGAGTGGCCGGTCCGCTTGGCCGCCTCGATCACCGCAGCGACGGGGGCGTCGACGGCGACCGTGCGCAGCCGGAAGCGCGGCGTGAGCACGTCCCCGGCCACCTTTTCGCCGAAGGTGAGTGAACGCTGGAGCAGCTGCGCGGTCTCGGTCGCCAGAGTGCCGACCTGCGCGGAGCGAGTCAGCAGCGAGGACAGCTCCTCCGGCGATCGCGCCGACGCCAGCTCTTCCTGCGGCTCGACCCCGATCGCGCGAAGGAGTGCGTTCGCAGTCCCGTTCAGCAGCCGAATCGGGTAGGCCATGGAGCGCGTGAAACCGCGCTGGAATCCGACAAGTGCCCGGGCGGTCGCCATCGGCCGGGCAATCGCCAGGCTCTTGGGCACCAACTCACCGAAAATCATGGTCACGCCGGTCGCGATCAGCAGGGCGACCGCTACCGCCACGGGTCGGACCGCTCCTGGCGAGAGGCCGATCGCTGTCAGTGGTGCCTTCAGGAGATGAGCGATAGCGGGTTCGGCCAGAAAGCCGATCGCCAGATTCGTGACGGTGATCCCGAGCTGCGCACCCGACAGCTGGGTGGACAGGCTGCGCAGTGCGTTCAACAGCCGCTTGGAGCGCCGGTCGCCGGCCTCGGCGGAACGTTCAACGAAGGCCCGGTCGACCGTCAGAAGGCCGAATTCCGCCGCGACGAAGGCGCCGCACGCCACCACGAGAAGGACGCTGAGCAGCACCAGGAGAACGGCCGTCACAGCAGGCTGCCAGGTGTCACTCCTTGCAGCCTACGAAGCGCCGCCCACGTCGAACAGCAGGCAGGTCGACGACGCATGAGCGAGCAACCGCCCTGAGTGGTCGGTCAACCGCGCCTCGGCCAGGGCCGTCCGCCGGCCGGCGTTGAGTACGGTGCCTGTCGCGGTGATCAGGCCCGTCTCGATGGTGACGGGCCGAAGGAACTTCACCGATAGATCCAGCGAGGTGTAGGCCCGACCGACCGGAAGCGTCGAATGGACGGCGCAGCCGGCCGCCGTATCCAAGAGCGTCGACAGGACACCACCGTGGACGCTGCCGATCGGGTTGTACTGCCATTTGGCTGGGGTAGCGCCGAAGACGACTCGTCCCCGCTCGATCTCCAGGACCGAAAATTGCATCGTCACCGCGATGGGAGGTGGTGCAATCGTGCCGTCCTGCAGACCCCGTAGCAGCGAAAGGCCGTCCAACGCAAGGGACTGGGCTGCCAACGCGCTGGGATCGGTGAACGAATACCCCGGCCGAAACTCGGCGACTTGGGCGAGCTGATCCACAGGTTCCTCCAGGCGCAGCAGAAGGTTGGAAACTCAAACCTACTCGATGCTGCGCTGCTGCGGCTGGGCGAGATCTGGACCCAACGGACAAATAAATGCCCGCCGTCGCGTGCTTGCTGCTAAACCGCGTCAGCCACGGCCTCAGGATCGCACGCTCGCGCCGCTTTGGCAGTAACCCTTTGGTATGGACTTTCCCCCTGGGTTCTTCGATCGCGCCGACCCTTCGCCCGACGCCCGCTTCTACCAGCCCACCCGCCTGGTGACCCACATCGACGACGGGGCGATCGCCGCCGTGGGAAAGCTCTACTACGACCTCGGAATCGGCTCGGCATCGCGCGTACTCGATCTGATGTCGTCATGGGTCTCCCACCTTCAGACCCAGCCGGCGGAGTTGGTCGTACTCGGCATGAATGACGCTGAGCTTGCTGCCAACCCGATGGCCACCAATCGCGTCGTCCGAGACCTGAATGCAGACCCGACGCTGCCATTCGACTCCGCCGAGTTCGACGCCGTGCTGTGCTGCGTGTCGATCGACTACCTGGTGCGGCCGGTCGAGGTGCTTGCTGAGGTGGCGCGAGTCCTGCGGCCGGGCGCTCTGGTCGTGATCACCTTTTCCAACCGGTGCTTTCCCACCAAAGCCATTCGAGGATGGCTCGCCACTGACGACGAGGGACACTGCGCGATCGTGGCTGAATACCTGAGCCGGGCCGGCGGCTTCACCGCACCAGACATCTCACTTGGGACCGCCTCAGGCGACCCGCTATACGCGGTCGTGGCCCGGAGGGTGGACGCGCAGTAGTCCCTCAATTTCGGTCATCGCAGCCAGCAGTGCCGCGACCAGCCGTACCCGGTTCGTCCGCGGCACATGATCGAAGCGCAGCTGCGGAGAAATCTCAATCTGAACGGCCGCGGCCCCCAGATCCTGGGCCCAGCTGGTCATGGTCCCCGCCGACGTGCCAGTGAAAGGCGTCACCCGTTGATCCGACGTCACGCTCAAACCCTGGTCTCCTGCTGCTGCGGCAATCACCTCGGCCAACGCGAGGGAACGTTCATCCGCCCGCCCGAGACCCAGCGCCAGGTCCGCGACTCCCACCCGTCCCGCCATGCCGTGCAGGTCCAACAGCACGCCGCCGGCACCGGGCAGGCCGGCCTGCACAAGCACCTCCTTCAACGGGTGCCGATCATCGAAATTGGCGTCTCCGTCAGACCTTTCGCTGCGCAGCACGAGGGCCGCCGACCACTTCGTCACCTCCGCCAGCGCCCGCGCGAGGCCACCCGTGCCGGCGTCCTGCGCCTTCCACCCGCGGCCGGGACGCACGTGCCGAACCCCATGGACAGCGGTGACCAGCAGCCGCGGTGCACCCGACTCCACCAACCAGTCCGGGCCCGCGGATGGACCCTTGCCACCGCGTTCGGTGAAGGGCGCATTCAACGACGTCCAGCGCTGTTCCGTCAGCAGCGCCACGTTGTCGCTCCCAGCAATCCGGACGCCCACCCGCCCATGCTGCTCTACCGTCAGGTTGATGGACACAGACAGCTCCGTACTTGTGGTGGGTGCCGGGCCGGTTGGGCTCGTACTCGCCTGCGAATTGGCCAGACGCAGCGTCCCGATACGCGTTATCGACAAGCTCCCGACGGCGACCGATGAGTCGCGAGCGATCCTCATCCACGCCCGCAGCCTGGAGATGCTCGAGCGCATCGGCGTGGTCGAGGAAATAGTCGCCTCCGGCGTGAAAACCACCGCCATGGAAATGCACGCCGCGGGTCACACCCTGGCGCGCGTCACGCTCGACACCGTCGACAGTCCGTACCTCTTCTCCGTGACGACGGCGCAGACCGAGACCGAGCGCATCCTCACCGAACGCCTTGCAGCGCTTGGGGTTTCGATCGAACGGGGGGTGGAGTTGGAGTCCTTCCGCGAGGAGGGCGATCCTGCCGGGGCCGTCCGGGCGACCCTTCGCCACGCCGACGGGCGGCAGGAAGAGGCCTCTGCCGGCTGGATCGTGGGCACCGACGGCGCCCACAGCACCGTGCGCGCCCAGATGGGCACCAAGCTCGAAGGATCGTTCAAAGGGGAACGCTTCCTGCTCGGCGACGTCGAGGGCGATGATGACCTCGCCAGCGACACGATGCACACGTACTTCGCGGCTGACGACGGCCCGCTGCTGGTTTTCCCCATGCTAGGTAAGCGGATCAGGCTCATCGCAGAAATTGCCAGCTCTGATACGACGCCGGAAGCGAACGACGTCAGCCTCGAGCGGTTGCAGCGGATCGTCGACCAGCGGGCCGGCGGCATCGCGCTGCGGTCATCGCACTGGATCACCATCTTCGAGATTCACCACGCCCAGGTGCCGATCTACCGCGCGGGCCGGGCGTTTCTGGCCGGCGATGCCGCCCACATCCACAGTCCGGCGGGCGGTCAAGGCATGAACACCGGTATGCAGGACGCCTTCAATCTTGGGTGGAAGCTCGCGCTGGCGTCGCAGGGACGAGCCAGCGAGCGATTGCTGAACAGCTACCACGCCGAGCGCCATCCGATCGCCGCCCGCGTGATCACCGAAACCACGCGACTGACCAACCTTGGGACGCTCGACAACAAGCTGGCCCAGCAGCTGCGCAACCACGCCCTGCACCTGGCTACGGGACTGGCGCCCGTCAGCCATGCTCTGGCTGCCCAGGTGGCAGAGACCGACCTGTGCTACCGCGGGAGTCCGATCGTGGGTGGACCGGGACACCACGGGGGCCCAAAGCCGGGTGACATCGCCCCCCACGTACCTGGCACCGACCTCCGCCAAGTACTCACCTCGGATTGCGCTGGTCACGTGCTGGTCTACTTCGCCGACCAGCGCCGTGGGGCGCGCCCGATAACGCCGGCGACCGGCATCAGAACCGTGCTGGTTGGCTCGTCGAGCGACACTGCCGGCTTTGACGTCACCATCGCCGACGACGAAGGAGTGATCCGGCGCAGGTACGGCCTCGAACACGGTGGCGTCGTACTCGTGCGTCCGGACGGCTATATCGGCTACCTCGGAGACCTCGGCCACCCGCACGCCCTGAACGGCTATTTCGCAGCGTTGGAGCACACGCCGGCGAACTAACCCCTCAAGCAGCGAAGACCAGTCGCCCGTCGCGGACCATGGTTCCGGCCTGCTTGACCCGCCGAAGCGTTGGCACGATCTCAGCCTCGCGGATCGCGGGCAGCGCTCCGACCTTCGTAGTGACGTAGCTGTAGAGCGCTTGGGAATCCCGGCAGGTGACGGCGGCAGCAGGTTGGCGGATCCGGTCACGGCAGCGACAAAGCTGGTCTCCGGATGCAGCGAAAGCGCCTCGCCAGTAGCGGCGAGCTCTCCGGGAGCCACCGTCATCCACAGGTAGGCGATGGCGTGAAACCCGAAAACCTGCGGGGCCAGATCCAGGTCGACGTAGGCCGCGGCAGTCGCTAGCAGCTCGTCCAAACGCGCCGACACCTTCGACTGCGGCCAACCCGTCGCACGGGCCAAGCGCCGCGATGCTGGCCCGGCCGTCGCGCCCGAGTTCAGCCAGGAGTGGCGCGTCTTCGTCGCGGATGCGACCTGCGGTCGACCGGATCTCCCCGCACCGAGGGCTTCAGCAGCGCGATCTGCGCCTCGTTCAGCGGGTCATCCAGCGCCATCCATTCCGACTCGCCGCCGACGTGCATGTGCAGTACCGAGTACGCGGTGAAGCTCAGCACCTGATTGGTCCGGGGCAAGCCGGTGCAGCAGCACCGAACCCCGACTCGCTGCCGGATCGCTGCGGGTGACGCAGATGAGTTCGCCGCCCCCGGTAGTGACGCTGACCCACGAAACGTCGCTTCGCGCGCCGCCAACGCCTCGGCGAGCGCATCAGCGGAATCAGGCCGGCACTGGATGCGTACGAACCACTGCTCCAGTCCGGCAGCCAGCGGGTCCGCCATCACGATCACGCGCACTGCGCCGGCTTCCTGCAAGGCGCGGAACCGCCGAGCGACCGTTTGCTCGGATACCTCCATCGCCTCGGCTATGACGCGAAAGGGGGCCCTGCCGTCGCGCTGGAGGCAATGGATGATCTGGTGGTCAATCCGATCCATCGTGGAATCTTATGCACGTAGATAACCCCCTGCGTGGTACTTCTGCGCCGGATGATCGGATTTCTTGGTGGTATCCGAGATTCGCTTGCGACATTGATGAGGCACCTGTATTCAGGCTTGAAGGGAGACCCACATGCGCAAGTGGTTGCCGCTGATCGCGATCTGCCTCGGCACGTTCATGTTGCTCGTCGACGTCACGATCGTGAACGTCGCGCTGCCCAGCATGAGCGACGACCTCAATACGTCCTTCTCCTCGCTGCAGTGGGTCGTCGACGCTTACGCCCTCTCGCTGGCCGCCCTGCTGATGGGCATCGGCTCGATGGCCGACATCATCGGCCACCGGCGGGCCTACGTCGGCGGCCTCGCCCTCTTCGCAGCCGCATCTCTGACGTGTGGTCTCGCCCCCAACGTCGGGACCCTCATCGCCGCCCGCGCCGTCCAGGGCGTCGGCGCCGCCGCCATGTTCGCGACCACCTTCGCGCTGATCAACAGCTCCTACCAAGGCCGTGACCGGGGCACCGCGTACGGAATGTGGGGGGCGGTCAGCGGCGCCTCGGCGGCGATCGGCCCGATCCTCGGCGGACTGCTGACGCAGGGACTCTCCTGGCGCTGGATCTTCTTCGTCAACCTGCCCGTGAGCGTCGTAGCGATCGCGCTTTCGCTGCGCGTGCTTTCCGGCGATCGACCTCAGACCGGACGCCGGGTCGACCTGCCCGGCACCGCCGCCTTCACCGTCGCGGCTGGCGCTCTCGTCTTTGCGATGATTTACGCGAGCAAGGACGGCTGGATTTCCGCGACGGTGCTCGGCCTGCTGGCGCTCGGGATCGCTGCGCTGGCTGTCTTCGTCCTGATCCAGTCACGCGTCCGGTACCCGCTGCTGGACCTGGCGCTGCTACGCAACCGCACCTTCTCCGGGATCATCATCGCGGCGCTGCTCTTCAACTTCGCGGCTTTCGCCTATCTCGCCTACACCTCGATCTGGCTGCAAACGCTGCTCGGCCTTTCACCGATCGAGGCGGGCGCGACGAGTCTGCCGCTGTCCGCAGGCGCCTTCATCGTGTCTGCGACGGTTGGGCGTCACCTCTCGAAGTTCTCTCCGCGTCCGGTCATCTCGTTCGGCATGTTGCTGATCGGAGTTGGCGCATTCATCTCCGCCGCTCTGGTGCAGGCCGATTCCAGCTGGCCCGCCCTCATCCCGGGATTCCTGGTTTGCGGCATCGGAGTCGGCTTCGCCATCGGCATCCTGAGCTCGACGGGAGTCGCCTCGGTGCCGCCGGACCGGGCAGGCATGGCCGGCGGAGTGATCAACACGGCCCGCCAGCTCGGCTTCGCTTTCGGCATCGCCGCGCTGGGCAGCATCTTCACCTCACGCGCCACCCAGAGCCTGGCTCACCGGGGCATCGCCGACAGCCACTCGCTGGCGAGCACCCTGGCCAGTGGTCAAGCCGGCGCGATCATCGGGCAAACACCCGCAGCGTCACATGCGCGGGTGGTCGCGAACCTGCATGCGGCATTTGCATCGGGGCTTGACGGCGCCTTCATTGCTGCCGGAATCGCGGGTCTGATCGGGGCCGCCTTCGCCTGCTGGCTGGTGCGCCCGGTCAAACCACATTGGGAGGCCCCGATGCCGGTGACCGCACCAGCGACCGCACTGGCACCATGAGCGCATGGGTAGTGGGCGTCGCGGCCCTCGCGGGCGGGGCCTGAGCACCGAACGCATCGCCCGGATGGCGCTCGAGCTGATCGATGAGCAGGGCATCGGGGCGGCGTCTATGCGGGCGATCGCCGCCCGGCTCGGGGTGGAGGCGATGTCGCTGTACAAATACGTCGCTACCCGGGATGAATTACTCGACGCCGTCGTCGATCTGGTGGTGCAGGAGCTCGACCTCGACCCGGAAGTTTCACAACTGTCTGAGGACGGCTGGCGGACCTACCTCAATCGGCTGGCCCACGGCGTACGTCGCTACGCCCTCGGTCATCCCCGCGCCTTCCCACTGGTCACGACGCGGCCGGCGGAGGCGCCATGGATCAACCCTCCGCTGCGCTCGTTGGCGTGGATCGAATCGATGCTCTCGGTGCTGGTTGCCGAAGGGTTCACCGAGCAGCAAGCGCTCTTCGCCTACCGGTC
Organism: uncultured Actinomycetota bacterium; assembly: GCA_963737695.1. Taxonomy (GTDB): domain Bacteria; phylum Actinomycetota; class Actinomycetes; order Frankiales; family Frankiaceae; genus DATAZK01. The sequence continues at coordinate 351,028 of CAVTTQ010000003.1, read as the reverse complement.
GTTCAACAGCTTCCTGCTCGGCTATCTGCTGATGGAGACCGGGGCTATGACGCTGCACAGCCCAGCTGAGGGTGACGGCAGCATCAGTACCAAGCCAAGTGACCGTTCTGAACCCGTCCCAGGGGGTCTCACGCCGACGCGCTCCAAAGCCCAAGAGTCCGCCATAGACGCCGCAGAGTCCGTTTCCGAGCAGCTGGACCCGCAGGACGACATCGATCCCGACGAGTACCCCACCATCCACCGGCTGGCCCGTGGGCTGGCAGAAGAGCAATTCACGGAGGAGTTCGAACGCGCCCTGGAAGACACTCTCGATCGCATCGCGGCTTACGGTGTAAGCTAAGCGATGTGGAACTGCGCGATGACCTCGAGAAAATCCTTTTCAGTGGCCTACCTGAAGACGAACAGGAACAGACTCGCAAATCCATCCGCGACGAGGACGCCCGTCAGCTGCGCCGGGCCCGCCGGAGCGCCGAACAGGCAGCTCCGGCGCAAGACGGAAGCGACGAACAGACTGCGAACGCTTAGCTTTTCAGGCTGCCTGCTGCATCAGGACTGAGACTGCGTAGTGCAGGTCCAGCCGGTCGAACGTGGTGTGGGCGGCGGTCGTGGCAGTGATGCGGCCGGTGGGGTCGAGCGCCGCGGCGGGCTGCCACGGAAGCGGGTGGCGGCTGGGGACGAGGACTCCGTCGCTGGTAGTCACGGTGAGCCCGCGACTATCCGGGTCGAGGACGAGTTGGAAGCCTTCGGCGTGAACCACGGTGTGATGCCTCGAGCACAGCAGCACCAGATTGGCCAGGTCAGTGCGGCCCTCCGCCAGCCACTGCCGAACGTGGTGAGCGTGCAGCTTGCTCGTCCTTGTGCAGGTCGGAAACCGGCAACGTTCGCCGTCGATAATTCCCAACAGCTCGCGTAACGCCAGGTGAGGGTCACGCCTCGAGCGACCGGCGTCGAATCGTTGCAGATCCGAGCGGCGTAGCGGGCTGATAGTGACACCGCCCGCCAGCCTCAGCGCCGCAGCATTTGCGGACGCCGGCGGCAGGAGCTCGCCGTCGGGCAGGCGCATCCAGCCAGATAATGGATCAACCTGCACCGCCAGTCGGGATCGGTCACGTCGCGCCCGAGCCGGATGTGTACGGGCGCGCTGCTGGAGATAGCCGCGACACAGCTGAAGAAACCCCGCTCCCCTCGTCGACCTGGGGATTTCGTCACGCTTGGGCGCTTCGCCAGATTCTTCCGCGGAAGAATTCGGCGGCTCCGGCGCAGCCTTTGCCAACGCGTCAAGATCGGCGCGGGCCGCTTCCATGGCTGCCAGCACGACCGCGCCGTCCTCTGCCGACACTCGAAACGTCAAGCGCAGACCACCGTCATCCTCATAACGCACATGCAGCTGCGGAGCGGCCGGCACTAACTTGCCGTCCTTTCGGTCCTTCGATTCCTCCGACAGTTTCCGGCCGCGGCGCAGACCCCTCACCAGACGCTCCAACTGGCCACCCGTCGCATGCCGAGCCAACGAGACGTAGAGGTCCTCGTCCTCCGGAGTGGCCACCCTGGTGATCGCCCGCGCTTGCGTGAATGACAGCCGCCCAGCGGCGAACTCCGCGGAAGTGTGCGGCAGCGTTCGCAACACCCGCGCTACGCGAACCCGCTCGTACGCGGACTTCGGGCCCATCCCCAGCCGCCACGACAACCAATGCGCACACGACAGGATCCCCACACCGGACCACGCCCGCCGTTCGTCGAACTCACCGATATAGCGGATCAGCTGAGCCTCCCCCGCCGCAACGCGGCCGGCCCACGTCGTCAACTCGTCGGCGACCTCCGAATCCGACAGCCCAGACAGGTCGTCGACATCCGGTATGGGAGCGGTAGTAGGAGCAGGTACGGCGACAAGGGGACTCATGGTCAAAAGCTAGAGACACCCACCGACAAGAAACCGGCGACGGGTCGGGTGGCCGGACTTCGGTTCGTAGCTGGGCAAATTCGCTTGCGGCAAGGGTAAGGGCGGCTGGATCCTCAAGGGGTGCGAGTCGAATTCTGGCGGGATGACGAAGCTCGGGTCGCCGGGTGGGACGTCATGCTGCCCGGTCGTCGTCCGGTGCGGGGTAGCACCATGGGCCTGGGCAGCGGTCTCACGAGTCACGACCTGGTGCAGTTCGTGGTTGAGGCAGTTACCAACTCCCGCAACGGTTTTTGGGGGCTGGTTTCTCAGGGCGCGACGTTTCGCAGCATGAAGAAAACCCGTACCAAGCCCGGCCGGGCAGTCATCGCCAAGAACCGGTCGGCTCTCGACGATTCAGAGAAGATCGCGGCTATGCACGTTGCTAGTTGGCGGGGCGGTGAACGCACCCCGGTCACGATCGCGCTGACCAAATCTGCCAGGCAATTCCAGCAGCTTCAGCCAGGCGATCGGCTGGTCTTCCATTGGCCTTCGGCAGAAGGACAGATCGTGCGGCGGGCTCAGGCCACTTCACCAACACTCAAGAGGAAAGGCTGTTCAGAAGCAGCAGTTCGGCCAGGCACGCGCGCTCCCACATTCCAAGATGCAGGCTCTCGTCAATCCCGTGCCAGCGCGACTCCGGGTCGCCAACCCCGGTGACCAGAACGGTCGCGCCAGGGTAGGTACGGGCGAAGGTGGCGATGAACGGTATGGACCCACCGATACCCGTTTCGACCGCGTCGTTGCCGTAAGCATCTGCGAACGCCTGGCGCGCCAGATCGTAGACGGACCCGACGGCCTCGAGCGCGAACGGTTCAAAGCCCTGGCCCTCGCTGACCGTCACCTCGGCGCCCCACTCGACGTGCTCTTCAAGGTGGCGGCGAAGCGCTTTCATGGCACTGCCTGACTCATCGCCCGGCGCGATTCGCAGACCAACTTTGGCGCGGGCGCGAGACAGCAGAACGTTCGAGGCGTCGGCGGTAGCAGGGGCGTCGATGCCGAGAACGGCGATGGCCGGGGCATCCCACAGCCGGGTGGGGATGGTTCCGCAGCCGACCAGGTGAGCGCCCGGCACGAGACCGGCATCCTTGCGGAAGACTTCCTCGGGTACGTCGGGGGCTGTCGATTCGCCGACGTACAAACCCGCGACCGCCACGCTGCCGTCCTCATCGTGCAAGGTCGCCATCAGCCGGCACAGCACCGTGAGCGCATCGACGACCGGACCGCCGAACAAGCCCGAATGCACTGGCCTTTCGAGCATCCGGACATCCACCGTCAGGTCGACGCCGCCGCGCAGGCTGGTCGTGAACGCCGGGATCTCGACGCCCGCATTTGCCGAGTCGGCGATGACAATGACGTCAGCGCGCAACTTGTCGTGGTGTTCGGCGAGCAACCGGGTCAGGGTCGGAGAGCCGATCTCCTCTTCACCTTCGATGAAGAGCACGACGCCGACTGGGGGCCGACCGTTGAACGCCCGCAGCACGGCCAGGTGCATGGCGACCCCGGCCTTGTCGTCCGCTGCTCCCCGGCTGTACAGCCGGCCGCTGCGCTCCGTCGGCTCGAAGGGCGGGCTGGTCCACTCCTCCAAGGGGCCGGTCGGCTGGACGTCTGCGTGGGCGTAGAGCAGCACTGTCGGCGCCCCCGCCGGGGCCGGCCAGCGGGCTATCACGGCGGGGTGACCGCCACCAGCCGACACCACCTCCACCGACTCCGCTCCGCTGTCACGAGCCAGCTGCGCGACGTGATCAATGGCGCGCTGGACGTCAGCGGCGTGCTCTGGAGACGAGGAGATGGAAGGGATGCGGACGAGCGTCTCGAGGTCCGCGCGGCCGGTGGGCAGCACGCCGGCGAGAGCGGCGCGAAGAGCAGCGGTCATTTCGTCAATTTAGTGCGAAAGCAGCAGTTGCAGGGCGGCGAGGACCGGCAGCCAGGCGTCCTCGGCGGCTTCCTCGGTATCGGCTCCGGAAGGATCGGGGTCGTCGACCAGTAGTCGGATGGTCGAACCGGCGGGGCAGGTCCGGATCTGCCAAGTCACGTAGACGACCGGATCATCGGGGCCGGCTGCCAGGCAGTACGACAGCCGACAGGGTGGGTCCACATGCATGACATGCCCGCGGAGCACGACCGCGTCATGCCGAAATTCGATCGGGGCGTCGGGTTGCCAGGAGGAGTGGGCCGCCAAGCCGTACAGGTATGTGCGGGTCTGGTCGGGTTCGGTGAGCGCGGACCACACCCGGGCCGGCTCGGCCTCTGTCGAACAGCTGAATTGCCAGCCGTTCATCGACGTGAGCTCACCCGATTGTTGTTACACCACCGCTTGCTCGTTGTATCCGGTTTCAGCACCCGGAGCGAGAACAGCGAACCCGTCAATGTCGTGAACGGTGACGCGGTCACGACCCTCACGTTTTGCCTCAAAGAGGGCCGCGTCGGCCCGCGAGGTCAGGGCCGGAAGGCCCTCTTTGGGTTGGGCCTCGATGACGCCGACACTGACCGTGAAGTTGGGCAGCCCGGCCACCGTAACGGCGGCATCGAGTCGGGCGCGCAGACCATCGAGCGCCCGGCGGGCAGCTTCAGCCCGGCAGGACGGGAAGGCGATGATGAACTCTTCGCCGCCGTGCCGGCACATCAGGTCATTGCTGCGAAACGAGCCCCTCAGCACGTCGGCGAAAAGGCGTAGCGCGCGGTCGCCGGTGTCGTGGCCGTAGGTGTCATTGAGGGCCTTGAAGTGGTCCAGATCGGCCATCGCGAACGCCAGCGGAGACTCGTCATCCCGGACGGCAGTGAGCTTTTGCTCGAAGGACCGCCGGTTCAGCAGGCCTGTAAGGCTGTCGGTTGACGCCTGCAGTTGGGTGTCGACCATCACGCGCAGCAGGCCGATGCGGGCCCCGGCTTGATTTGCCAGAGTGCCAAGTTCGGCGACCCGGTCTGCCGCGAGCTCCACGTCAGGCTCGCCGGTGGCATGCAGGACACCTACGGTCCTGCCCATGATCGAAACCGGCACACAGACCGCAGAAAGGGCACCCTGCGCCCTCCCCCTCAGCTTCGGACAGGCATCCAGATGGTTGCTGTTGGCGAAGCGCTGCACCTGAGCGCGGCGGGCGGCCGGGCAGTGGTCCGGTGAGGTGACATTGCAACCGGGTGGTTCCCCGGTCGGGGAGGAACTGGCCATCCGTAAGAGATGGGCATGACTGTTGTCGGCGAGCAGCAGTTCGGCGGGTGAGTCCGGAAGCGTCGCCGCCAGCGAACGTTCGATGACGTCGATCACCTCGGCCTCGTCCTCCGCCATGTCCAAGGCGTTGTTCAGCCGACTTTCGAATTCCTGCCGCGAGGCTTGCAGCTCACGCTGGACCGCGCCGGCGTTGGCGACTCTGGCCGCCTCCGCGGACTGGCGGGTCAATGCCCCCACCACGTCGTCGCTCTTGCGCTGCTGCGTCAGGCTCGCCCGCACCATCAGGAAAGTCGACGGAACGAGGAACAGGAACATCCAAGCTGCCAGCACTGGGTAGCGCGCGGTGCCCGCCGCCGTCAGGTTCGTGAGGTAGAGCGCCGGGAATATCAGCGCCGGAATGAAGAAGAAGCCCAATGCCGAACTGATCTGGGCAATACGTCGCGCGCGGGCACGTTCGGCCTCCCACTTCTCTTCAGAGACCACTACCTCGGCGCCGGTGCCCACCAACTCCCATCGACAAACATCGGGGGTCGCTTGAGGTTACGGACTGGGGGCCGGTGCCTGCGCCTGCCAGGGCTGCTGCGGGGGTGGTGGCTGCTGCTGATTGCGCTTGCGACGACCACGCACCGCCAAAACGATGATGAGAATCCCGATCAGGAAGAGCACGATTCCCACCACGAGCAAAGTGATGGTCAGCGGACCGAGCCACGAGAACTTGGCACCCAGCCGAGCGCGGACGTCGACGCCCGGACTGCCGTCGGCGTTCGCAACGACGATGGCCCAGCTGCCGCCGGTGATCTTCCAGGTCAATGTCTGGGTGGCACCACCGGTACTTGTGGCGCTCCAGAATTTCTGCTCCGCCGGCGCAGACACCGGAGCCAGCGCTCCCGCTTGCCGGTCGTAACTGACCGAGAAGGGCTGGAACTTCAGGTCGTGGATCTGGTCGGTGGCCGACGCGCCGGCCCACGTCCGCACGTCATCCAAAGGTCCGACGCCGATAAAGACCGGCTTGCCGTTCCTTGATGTCGCCTGCACGCGCAACGACCCGAGATTGTCGACGAACCAATTGGTGCCCTCGACTTGAACATTGGTGCTGTCGGTGGACAGCACGGCGGTCGGGGTCGTGAGTCGTTCGGTGCCCGTCGTCAGGAAGCCGTTGGAATCCCGGCTGGACTGCGCCCACTCCAGTGCCCCGCCGCCCGCAGCGACGGCTAGGCCGAAGAGAGCCAGCAAAGCGGCCAGGACGATCACGACGATGCGGCCTGCACCCCAGCCTTTGCGCTGCGCGGGAGCGGCGCTGTAGGGAGCCTGCTGAGTCGACGGCTGGTATGGCTCGGGTCCCGGAGGGACCGCGGGCTGGTAGGGCTGGTAGGGCTCGTAGGACGGTGGTCCGGGCGGGTCTGGTGAGGCGTAAGGATCGTCGCCGCCGGTTGTGGACAAGCCAACCTCCTGGGGTGGCGTCGACCATCACGAGCCTCTTGGCTACGGTCTCAACCTTGATCGCTGGTCCGGAAGCTGTGATCGTGCCAGACGTTCAGCGTCGATTCCACCAACCGACGAAGGAGGCGCGGTGGCGACGGCGAGCCCTACGAATGCGGATGAACAAAGCATCCGCGAACTCATCGAGCGCTGGGCGATCGCGGTTCACGCGGGAGATCTTTCGGCTGTCCTGGCAGACCATGCGCCGGACCTGGTCATGTTCGACGTACCTCCGCCCTACCAGGGTGTGCATGGCCTCAGCGCCTACCGCGACACCTGGCCGGGCTTCTTTGAATGGCAGGCCTCGGGGGCGACGTTCGAGATCGAATCGCTGCACGTGACGGCCGGTGATGACGTCGCCTTCGCGTTCGGATTGCTCCGTTGCGGAACACCCGCCGAATTCGAGCGTGACCCGGAGCAAAGACTCCGGCTCACAATCGGGCTGCGTAAACTTGCCGGACGCTGGGTAGTCACCCACGAGCACCACTCGTTCACGGACGCGACCTGATTTGCGATGTTTGCCGGGCGCTTACGTAATTCGAATGTTGGCGGTTCATTCTGTCCACTGTGAAGGCGAGAGCGACGGACCCTTTGGGACTGGTCCGTCAGTTCAGCGACGCTCTCGCAAGCTGCTCATGCGGCCACCATGCGCGCGAGCATTTCCATGATCGGCCGGGGACAGACTGTTGCCGCTGCGAATGCGAAAAACTCGTGCGGCGATTCATCCGGCTGCCGGGCCGAGCGCACAACACAAACTCCCCTCCGGATCACCCGAAATGAGCTGCGACATGTCTCTCGGATTTGACCACATGACCCTCGTCGTCACGGACCTACCGGCGGCACAGCAGTTTCTCGGCGTGCTGGGCTTCAAGCCGGAGAAATCCGTCGTGGTGTCCGGTGAAACCATCTCCAGCTACATGGGCATCGCCGACTGGGAATCCGATCACGTCACCCTTGTGCTGGAAGGCGTTTCACCGCGCCAAGAGGTGCAGCTCCTGTACTTCCACCACCCCGTGGTGACGATCGATGAGAACTCCGGCTTCTTGGAAAGGACCGGCTTCAATCACGTTTGCTTCCGGACTGAAGATCTCGACGAGACGCTCGAGCGGTTCGCTGCCATTGGTCATAAACCACGAAACGAGATCATGGAATTTCACGACCGGCGGCTGGTTTTCCTCGACGGGCCGGCCGGAGTCGTCTTCGAGCTGGCGCAATGGACAAGCTCCCCGCCGACCCTCGAAGGCTGACGGTCAGGGCTGATACGGCGGAGCCACTCCCCAGCCCCAGCGGGGAACGGGGGCGTGCGCGGGTGGTGTCGCGTCCGATTGGGAATTGGCGAGGGCGAGCCGGGTCCCCCATTCGAGGTAGCCGACGAGCGCGGCGCGAAACTCCGGGTCGGCCGGCAGGTCCGCGTCATCAGCAGCTTGGCTCATGGTCGTCGCAAAACGCAGCCGTTGCTCGCTGGTAATCCCCAGCCCGCGATGGTGGGCCAGCATTTGCTCATATCCACCCAACCGCTGGGTGTATTCAGCTGGGCCGCCAAATACCTCCACCCACCAAAGGGCGACGTGGTCGCGATGTTCGGCAGACACCCCGCCCGGGAAGAAAGCGCTGAGTAGCCCGTCGGCTTCCACTCGGTCGTAGAAGGCGTCGATGAGCCGATGGATCGCCGGCGGCCCGCCTGCCCACTCCACAAGCGTCGGGACGCTGTCTCGCGCAGCGAATTCTTCGGCATTCATCTCGCACCTCCTCGGATGATTACATCATTACTTGAGGCGAGCCCGCCCTTCGCCGGAGCAGCGTGCGCAGCTAGGCGAGGAGCCGGCCGACGGCCAAGTCCAAGGCCTCCTGCCGGGTGTAGGGGTCATGCTCGGCAGCAACGAAGTGGTTGCCGATCGCCAGCGTGAACGCGAGAAGGCTGCGTGCCTCGATCTCGTCAGGGTCGACGACAAAGGTGGCGAACAGCCGGCGCAGGTACTCCATGCGGCGGTTATCCACGCGTCGTAGCCGCGCAGCAACCGCTGGATCATGACGGGACCAGTCCCGGACCGCCAGGTCGATCGGCAGCAGGTTGTCGGAGAAGGTCAAGGCGCCGGCTCGGCGCACCTTGACTCGTGCGTCCGCTTCCTCCGCCTCGACGCGGGCGATCACATCGTCCGTACTCCGGCGTTCCCAGGTGTCGAGCAATTCTTCGAGAAAAGCGGTCCGATCGCTGAACTGGCCGTAGAAGCCGCCTTTGGTGACGCCGAGCTGCTGAGCCAATGCCTCGACACGGACGGCGTTCGGGCCGCCGGCGGACAGCACCTTCAGGCCCGCCTCGATCCAACTATCGCGGGGCGTTCGGGTGGGGGCGGGCATGGCTATAGTTATATACGCAACCGTATCTTTCGCAGATTGGACGCGCCATGACCCTTCTCGACGTTGCCGAATCAGCTCATAGCCGGCTTCCCGAAGCCGACTACGCCGACGCGTTCCGGGTCACCGCCGAGGGATACCACTCACCCGAGCGTTGGGCGCGGCGCGCCTTGGAGAGCGGACCCGCACTCCAGCGGCGGCTCTTCGCGCTCACTGTGTGGCAGTGCTCCCTCGGCCTGCGCCTCGGCCCCTCTGACTCCCGCCATCACGTGGCGGGCTGGGCGATTGTCGAGAACGAGCCGGAAATCCTCGTGTTGCGGGCCCAGTCGTGGCTCATCACCGGCGTGATGGTCTTCGAGGCGTCGGACTCAGCTGCGATCTGGACCACGCTGGTGGAGTACGAGGCGAGACCCGCCGGGGCTGTGTGGGGGGTCATCGGGATCGGTCACCGGCGACTAGCTCCACGCGCTCTGAACGGCGCACGACGTTTCTTGGTCGGGATCAGCGGCCAGCAGCGGAGGGCGTGGGATTCGAACCCACGATGAGGCGCAAACCCCATAGCGGTTTTCAAGACCGCCGCCATCGGCCACTAGGCGAGCCCTCCAGGCATGGAAACCCTACTGGCCCCTGAACAGCTGGGTGTACGGTCGGCGCCGCCGATGGGGACAAGACCGGCAAATCCCGCGTGGAGGCGATCAGCGTGAAACGACACCTTGTGGTGGGCGCCTTGCTCACGACCGCCGCCGTCCTGATCGCGGGATGTACGCCTGCTCCACCGGCAGCGACCCTTCCCTCGCATGCCTCGGTCCTCGCGTCCACCAGGCTGGCGGCGGACTACTACGCCAGGACGCTGGTCCCTTCGACGTTGAACCCCAAGAATGGCTGGTCGTGGTCGACGTTCGTGCAGGGACTGCGCGGGTTGTACGGGCAGACCGGCGACCCCAAATACTTGAACGCCGAGCTGGCCTGGGGTCAATTCGCTGAACTGGGGACTCACTCACTCCGAGACCGACCCCGACTCGCTGAAAGCCGCCCAGACGTACTTCGACCTGAACAGAGATCACTCCGGCGGCGTCGCTGACCGCAGCGAACGCCCACATGGCCGCCGATCTGGCGAGCCTGCCGGTATCGCAGTACGACTGGGTCGACGCCCTCTTCATGGGCCTACCGAACTGGACCCGCTGGGCCGCAAAGACCGGCAACGCCGCCTATCTGAACAAGATGGATGCGCTGTTCAACTGGACGAAGAACGACGGCGGCACGAGCAGGCGTTGCGCCGCCAAACCCGCGCCGTCGGCCGCCCTCTTCGACGCCACCGAGGGCCTCTGGTATCGCGACTGCACTTTCGTCGGCGTGAATGACGCCCACGGCAAGAAGATCTTCTGGGCCCGCGGCAATGGCTGGGTCATCGCCGCGATGGCCCAGGTGATCCAGAGCTTGCCCGCCGGCAGCCCGCACGCCGCCAAATACGTCGACATGTTCAAAACGATGGCCGCCGAACTGATCACGCTCCAGGGCAGCGACGGCATGTGGCGTACCAGCCTGGAAGACCCCACGCTCTACCCGACGCCCGAAACCAGCGGCACCTCGCTCATCACCTACGCGCTTGCCTACGGCGTCAAAGCCGGGCTGCTCCCCTCGGCGACCTACCTTCCGGCAGTCGCCAAGGCCTGGCACGGCCTCACCACCATCTCGCTTGCAGCCCAACGGATTCCTCACCAATTGCCAGGCCGTCGGCTACGCACCCGGCCCGTCCTACACCGCCAAGACGCCGCAAACCGCGCCCACCACCACCTCGGCAGGCACCGTCAACTCCAACGAGCCGCCCTACTGCGCAGGAGCCTTCGTCCTCGCCGGCAGCGAGATCGCAGCGCTGACCGCGTCCTGACGGCAGCCTTGTTGGCCGGTCACTGAGCGCATCGCAGGACCGTTCCGCTGCTCGATGTGCAGCACCATGCTCGGCCCGGTCGAGTTGTAGCTACCGGTGTAGTCGCCGAGATCCTGTCCGGTGAAAGTCAGCCGGTTGGAGCTCGGCATTGAGCTGGTACGTGCCGAACCCACCGTTTGACGTCGTGTAATTCGTGCCCACGAAGGTGATCGAACCGAATTCCTCCCCGCCTTGAGTGCACTGGTAGAGCCCCGGGTTGACGGTGCTCGGAGGTGGGGTTGTCGGAGGCGGGGTGGTGGGCGGTGTCGTCGTCGGAGGCGTGGTGGTCGGGGGAGCTGATGACGGCGTGGTCGGTGCAGGCGTGGGAGAGGCCGAAGCCGGCGACGGGGACGGCGGGGCGTTGGAGCTGTCGCTCTTGTCGAGCGTCAGCACGAGGATCGTGGCCAGCACAGCGGAAAGCACCAGCAGCGCGCCGATGATCACCGCGGGCTTCTTGTACCAGGGAGTAGGCGGAGGCGGTGGAGTCCCTGGGGGCCCTGGAGGGCGAGCGGGGCCGCCGGGACCATAAGGCGGCTGCTGGCCCTGGCCGACTCCGGTGGCAGCGCCCGTGTCGGGTCGTATGCCGCCGGGTCGTAGCCGGCCTGACCCGGACCGGCGGCGGGAGCTGCGCCCGTCGGGCGCCAGGCGGATCCGTCCCAGACCCATTGGCCATCGTCGGACAGCGGTCGCCCGTACTCGTCCTGCATGGGGCCATCCTCGCCCGAACCCGGGTCGCAATCGCGGGATTGATTCGGCCGGAACCCTCGACCCGTACCGTCAGCGCGTGCACCCGAGCATTGACGAGGGTCCGCGCAATCGCTGGCCCTGCTCCGCAGGCTCCGGTCGTCGTCCTGCTCCACGGACAGCCCGGTACTGCGGACGACTGGTATCGGGTGACCCCTCTGCTGTCCAGCGACCACCGCGTCATCTCCGTCGACCGTCCGGGCTACGGCGGCGATCCGACCCTGGCGCGCGACTGGGCCGGCAACGCCGACGCCCTGCTTGACATGCTGGACCGACTCGCAGATCGACAAGATCGTCCTGGTCGCCGCCTCCTGGGCCGGCGGTATCGCGATCGAGTTCGCCGCCCGCGAGCCGCGAGCGGCTGGCGGGCATCGTCTACGTCGCGTCCGTCGGCGGCGGAGGCGCCATCACCCTCATCGACCGGCTGGCGGCGCTGCGGCCGGTGCTGGCCGTCGGTGTACGCATCGCCCGTCACACCGGCTCCATTCTCGCCGGCCCCCTAGCGCGAGCGGCCGGCAGCCACCTCGACGAGGAAGCGACGCTGGAGGCAAGGCTTGCCGTGGGAGTGTGGCGCGAGCGCCGGGTCTGGACCGCGGCCGCGCTCGAGCAGCGCTACCTCGTACGCGACGACGAGTTGCTGCGCGCCATGGTCCGCAGCGAACGCGGTCCGCTCGGTGCCGTCCGTCGTCGTACAGGGCACGCGTGACCTGACTCTTCCCCCCAAGGCAGGAGCCGACCTGGCCAAGGCCCTGCCGACGTCGCGACTCGTAGAGGTCAACGCCGGACACATGGTGGCTTTCGAAGAACCCGGAACGGTCAGCGGTCCGCAGCCTGACCTCGTCGCAGCCTCACGCCGTAGCGTTTCGGCCATGCGCGCCGTCACGTTCGACCAGCCAGGTGAACCGGAAGTCCTCTACGTCGCCGAGGTGGACGACCCACCCTCGCCCGGCCCCGGCGAGGTCGTCATCGACGTCGCAGCGACGGCGGTCAACCGCGCAGATCTGCTGCAACGACAGGGCTTTTACGCGCCGCCACCTGGCGCCTCCGACATCCTCGGACTCGAATGCAGTGGGCGGATCGCGGCGACCGGGGCCGGAGTAGACCTGGCCATCGGAACGGAGGTCTGCGCGCTGCTCGCCGGCGGCGGATACGCGACGAAAGTGCTCGTGCCGGTCGGGTCAAGTGATGCCGCTGCCGGCCGGAATCGGCCTACTCGAGGCCGCCGCGCTACCCGAAGTGGCCTGCACAGTCTGGTCGAATCTGCTCGGCGGCGACGTCGACCACATCGGCAACACCGCCCGGCTTGCCGACGGGGAGACGCTGCTCATCCACGGCGGTTCTTCTGGCATCGGGACGATGGCGATCCAGCTGGTCCGTGCGCTGCGGCCGGGCTGCCGGATCGCGGTCACCGCAGGCACCACCGCCAAGCTCGACCGCTGCCGCGAACTCGGCGCCGACATCACCATCAACTACCGCGACGAGGACTTCGTCGAGGCACTACGCACTCAGACCGATGGCTACGGCGCCGACGTCGTGCTGGACAACATGGGCGCCAAATATCTCCCCCGCAACGTCGACGTGCTCGCCAACGATGGCCGGGTCGTGGTGATCGGGATGCAAGGTGGCACCGCGGCCGATCTGAACCTCGCGGGCCTGCTGCACAAGCGCGCTGCAGTGGTGGCGACCAGCCTGCGCGGGCGACCCGACCGAGCAGAAGGCGCGGGTCTGCGCCGGGGTGGTGCGTGAGGTCTGGCCGGCAGTCGCGGACGGGCGCATCCAACCCATCATCGATCGCGTCCTGCCCCTCGAGGAAGCCGCCCAGGCGCACCAGGCGCTGGTCGATTCCACCCACATCGGAAAAGTCGTGCTGCACACGTAGTGCACGATGGGCCTATGACCGAGCCAGACCCCCGCGTAGTCGTCATCGGACCGGATGGCGAAGCGATGTCGTCGCCGCCCGAAGAGGCCCGCTCCCCGCTCGCGGAGATGGTGTCGCAGCCCGACAAGGTGATGCGTATCGGCACCATGATCAAGCAGCTGCTCGAAGAAGTGCGGGCGGCGCCGCTCGATGACCGCAGCCGAAGCCGGCTCCGCGACATCCACGCCAGCTCGATCCGCGAGCTGGCCGACGGTCTGGCGCCGGAGCTACGCGATGAGCTGGCCCGGATCACGCTGCCGCTCAGCGAGGAGGAGATCCCGAGCGACGCCGAGCTCCGTATCGCCCAGGCGCAGCTCGTCGGATGGCTCGAGGGACTCTTCCACGGCCTGCAGGCAGCACTGGTCGCCCAGCAGATGGCGGCCCGCAACCAGCTCGAGCAGATGCGTGGGAGGACGGCGCTTCCGCCCGGACCGCAGCAGGGTCAGGGCGCCGGCGGGCTCTACCTGTAGATCCGCTCCAGGACGCGGGCGACCCCGTCATCGTCGTTGGACGCGGTGACCTCGTCGGCGATCGCGATGACGCTGGGATGGGCGTTCGCCACGGCCACCCCGTAGCCCGCCCACCCGAGCATGGGGACATCGTTGGGCATGTCACCGAAGGCGATGACGGCGTCGGGCGCGAAACCCTGGTCCTGGCACAGCCATTCCAGGGTCGAGGCCTTGCTGATTCCGGCACCGCTGATCTCGAGCAGCACATCGCCGGAGTAGGTGACGTTCGCATCGTCACCGGCCAGCCCGGCGACGATCGCGTGGATCTCATCGGGCCCCCGCTCAGGATGCTTCACCAGCAGCTTCGCCACCGGTTCCTGCAGGAGCACCGCCACCTCCGCGACCACCGTCGCGGGCGCCGGCCACGACGGCACGTAGTCCGGCTCATGGGCGAAACGCAGGCCCGATTCCACCGCGAAGGTGACACCGGGAATCTCATCGCGGATGGCCTGGACGAGGCGCTCCGCACTTGCCGCATCGAGTACGTGCTGGCGTACGACCTGCTGCGTCCCGAGGTCGTAGACCATCGCGCCGTTGGCACAGATCGCCAGGCCGGAGGCGCCGGTCTCCTCAGCCACCTGCTTCATCCAGCGCGGCGGGCGGCCCGTCACGAAAACCAGTAGCGCCCCTCGTTCGCGCACCAGATCAAGCGCCTTGCGGGTGCGCGTCGAGATGGCCCCGTCGGAATTCACCAGCGTGCCATCGAGGTCGGACGCCACGACCCGGGGAGCGCTCACGCTTTAACAATCACAGCGGGGTGATGACCTCACGGCCGAGATAGGGCTGCAGCGCCTTGGGAACGTAGACCGAGCCGTCAGCCTGCTGGTGATTTTCCAGCAGCGCCACGATCGTGCGTGGCATCGCCACCAACGTCCCGTTCAACGTGGCCAGCGGGCTGACCGCGCCCTCGGCAGACCGGCTGCGAATACCCAAGCGGCGGGCCTGAAAAGTGGTGCAGTTGGACGTCGACGTCAGCTCCAGCCAGCGCTGCTGAGAGGGCAGCCAAGCTTCGCAGTCGAACTTTCGGGCGGCACTCGACCCGAGATCGCCCGCCGCCACGTCGATGACGCGATACGGCAGCTCGAGGGCCGCCAGCATCTGCTCCTCCTCGGCCAGCAGGCGCTCGTGCTCGGCCACGGCGTCTTCGGTGGCGACGAGGCTGAACATCTCCACCTTGTCGAACTGGTGGACCCGGATGATGCCGCGGGTGTCCTTGCCGTAAGACCCGGCCTCACGCCGAAAACACGGAGAGATCCCGAGGTAGCGCAGCGGGAGGCTGGCGGCATCCAGGATTTCGTTCGAGTGGTAGGCGGCCAGCGGCACCTCGCTGGTGCCGACCAGGTAATGGTCGTCCACCCGGTAGACCTCGGCCGCGTGCGCGCCCAGGAAACCGGTGCCTTCCATGGCAGGCGCCAATACCAGGGCCGGCGTAATCATCGGCGTCAACCCGGCCGCCACACCCTGCGTCACGGCGAGCTGCTGAAGTGCCAACTCCAAAAGAGCGCCGACACCCGTCAAGAAGTAGAACCGGGACCCGCTGACCTTGGCGCCGCGCTCCACGTCGATCGCGCCGAGCCGGGCGCCGAGTTCCACGTGGTCGAACGGGTCGGTCAGGGTCGGCTTCGCGCCGACCTCCCGCAACACCAGGTAGTCGTCCTCGCCGCCGGGCGGAGCACCCTCGATGAGATTGGGCAGCGCCAGCTGGGCTTGAGTCAGCGCTTCCTCGGCGGCCGTCTGGGCCGCCTCCACCTCGGCGAGGCGGGCCTTGCGCTGCTGGGCCTGCTCGATCATCGCGGGCCGGTCAGCCGGCGCCGCCGAACCGATCGCCTTGCTGGCGGCGTTGGACTCCGCGCGGGCTGTGTCGGCGAGCGAGACGGCCTTGCGCCGGGCCGCATCGGCCTCGAGCAGCTGGTCTACGAGGCCGGGATCGCCCCCACGCGCCAGCTGGCTGTCGCGTCCGCGCTGGGGATCGTCCCGCAACACCCGGACATCAATCACTGGCCCGACCTTAATTGATCGAGCCAGCCGTCGGCATCCAGAAATTCCTGGTCGGTGGTGCCCTGCCGGACCGTCGGCGCGGTGCCGTCCGCCCGTGGATAGGAGCCAAGGAAACGCACATCGGCGCACAGCCGGCGCAGCGCCTTCATGACGTCGCCCACCCGCTGCTCGTCGATGTGCCCTTCGCAGTCGATCGAGAAGCAGTAGCTGCCAAGGCCCTCGCCGGTGGGACGCGACTCCAGCCGGGTGAGGTTCACGCCGCGGACCGCGAACTCCGTCAGCATCTCCAGCAACGCACCGGGATGGTCCTCGCCCTCGAACGCGACAAGCGTCGTGCGATCGGCCCCGGTATAGGGCGGCGGCGGGCCTGCCTTCGTCACGAGCACGAAGCGTGTGACGGCATCCTCGCGGTCCTGCACCCCGTCCACCAGGATCTCCAGCCCGTACAGCTCCGCCGCGAAAGCCCCCGCCAGCGCTGCGTCCGTCGAACCGGCCGCGACTTCGCGAGCCGCATCCGCATTTGACGCTGATCCCCGCCAGATCGAATGCGGCAGGTTGGCGGCCAGCCAATGCCGGCACTGGGGTTGGGCGTGAGGATGGCTGGAGACCGTCTTGATGTCGGCCAGCTTGGTGCCCTTGCGCACCAGCAGCGCGAATCGGATCGGCAGCAGCACCTCGCGCCGGATCTGCAACGCGCTCCCGGACGCCAGCTCATCCAGCGTGCTCGGCACGGCACCTTCGATGGAATTCTCGAACGGCACCAACGCCCCGGCCGCCTCACCACTGCGGACCGCATCGAGCGCGGCGATCACGGTCTGCTCAGGCCGTAGCACCGCGCCGGGCTCCTGCGCTTCGGGTGTCGTGCGCAGGGCGGCCTCGGTAAAGGTTCCGGCCGGGCCGAGATAGGTGAGCAGCACGCCTGCGAGCTTAGGGAAAACGCGATCAACGCGATTGGGTACGCGCTTGCCAGGCCTGATTGCATGGTCATGTGGACCGCGCGGAGGTACAGGACCTGCTCCGGCAGGTCGCCGACGGCATCGTGACGCCGGATGCCGCCACCGAGCGGTTGGCGGCCGGTCCGCTTTCGGGCGCCGGCTTCGAAGGAATCGCCGACATCGGATTCGCCCGCATCGACACCCACCGCGGACTGCGCACCGGCGATCCGGAAGTCGTCTACGGGGCCGGCAAGTCCCCCGCCCAGACCGTCGCCATCGTCCAAGAGCTGCAAAAGGGCGAGAGCAGCCGTCCGACTCTCGTCACGAGAGCGACGGCTGAAACGCAAGACGCGCTGCTGGCGGCGTGGCCGGACGCGCTCGCCGAAGCAGGCACGGTCGTCGTCGGAAAGTTCCCGGCACCACGCGGTCTCGTGGCGGTGCTTTCAGCTGGTACGTCGGACGCGGCCGTAGCTGCTGAGGCAGCACTGACCGCACAGGTCTTCGGCGCTGACGTGGTCCGGGTGACGGATGTCGGCGTGGCCGGCTTGCATCGAGTCCTGGCCGCCCGCGAGGAATTCGCCGGCGCCGACTGCCTCATCGTCGTGGCGGGGATGGAGGGCGCGCTGCCCAGCGTCGTCGGAGGGCTGGTCGGACAGCCGCTGATCGCCGTCCCGACCAGCGTCGGCTACGGCGCCAGCTTCGACGGCCTTGCGGCGCTGCTCGGGATGCTCAACTCCTGCGCCCCGGGTGTCGTCGTCTGCAACATCGACAACGGTTTCGGAGCCGGCGTCTTTGCCGCCCGGGTGGCACGTCAGAGCCGATCCGGCGACCGCGGTACGGAGGGCGGCGGGTGATCGGCTGGCTTGACCTGTCCAGCGGGGTCAGCGGAGACATGCTGCTCGGCGCTCTGGTCGACGCCGGGGTGCCGGTCAGCCACCTGCAGGCCGAGATCGACCGCTTCGGGCTGGCGATCGAGCTGCGAACCGAGCAGGTCACTCGGGCCGGTCTGGCCGCCACCCGCATTCACGTCATTGCCACCGAACCGGATCCGCCGCATCGCACGCTGCCGGAGGTACGCGTGCTGCTGGCCCGGCTCTCTCCCGCCGTCGCTGCCGCCGCAGATCACACCTTTGCGCTGCTGGCGGCGGCCGAGGCGCGGGTGCATGGAATCGCCGAGAACGAGGTCCACTTCCACGAGGTGGGCGCGCTGGACGCCCTGGCCGACATCGCCGGCGTGAGTGCGGGATTCGCCTTCCTCAATCTGACGTCGCTCACGGTGGGGCCCATCGCTCTCGGAGGGGGCACCGTGGAGACGGAGCATGGGCGGCTTCCGGTGCCAGGCCCCGCCGTCGTCCAGATCGTGCGCGAAGCGGCCCTTCCGGCGCTCGGCGGAGGCGACTACGAGCTCTGCACGCCGACCGGAGCAGCGCTCGTCGCAGGCCTGGCCCCCAAGACCGGACCGATGCCGCCCATGGTCGTCACCTCGACCGGCAGTGGAGCCGGCGGGCGAGACGTGACGGGACGGCCCAACATTGTCCGGCTACTGCTGGGCGAGGCGGTGGACGCAGCTGCAGCCCGAGGGCCTGACACCAGCGACGCGATCGTGATCGCGGCCAACGTGGATGACCTCGACCCGCGCGGGTGGCCGCTCATCCTGGACGCCCTGCTCGCCGCCGGCGCCGACGATGCGTGGCTGACACCGATCCTGATGAAGAAGGGCCGCCCTGCGCACACGCTCAGCGCGTTGGCGAACGCGGCGACGGTCGACCCCGTCAGGGCGGTGTTCTTTCGAGAGACGACGACGCTCGGCGTTCGTGAAACCCCGGCTCGAAAGACGGCCCTGGCCCGCACCTTCCGCACGGTCGAGGTCGACGGCCAGCCGATCGCGGTCAAGGTCGGCGCTTCCGCGGACGGAACGGTTCGCAATGTGATGCCCGAGTGGGAGGACGTCGTGCGGGCCGCGGCAACGCTCGGACGACCCACCAAGCGGGTGCTGGGCCAGGCGTTGGCGGCCTTCGAAGCGCTAGGACCCGAAAGCTAAGCGGGGAGCAGCGGAGTCGTCAGCTCAGCCAGCGCTTTGTTGACCAAGGCGGCGGGACCCGGATCGCCCACCGTCTGCGGCTGATCCGCCCACCGGTCGAACGCGGTATTGATCGCCATGACGATGGCCCCGGACATCAAGGTGATTCGCAGGTCGCTGGCCGGGCGGCCAAGCCGCTCGCCGAGACAATCAGCCAGGCTCTGCTGCTGCAGCCAAGCCTCCTGCATTCGCCTGGCCCGCAACGCTGGTGTGTTTCGCACCATCAGCAGGAACGCACGCGTAGTCGCTGGATTGTCAGCGCCGTGCTGGGAGACGGTCGTGACGGTAGCCCGCAGCGCCTCCTGGAGCGGCCGGTCGGCGGGCACGGATCGCATGGTGTCGACGATCTCCTCCACGCCCCAGCGCCAGAGCGAGGCGACGACCTCTTCCTTGCTGCCGAAGTAGCGAAAGAACGTGCGGGCCGAGATCTCGACTTCGGCCACGATGTCTTCGACGGTGGTGGCTTCATAACCGCGCTCGATGAAAAGGCGGGCTGCAGCGTCGGCCAGCTCCCGCCTGGTGCGCGCCATGCGGCGCTCGGTCAACGGCCGGCGGGCGACCGCAGGCGGGGGCGAAATCGTCGTCGCTCCAGTGCTCACACGCGCGCCTTTCATCTCCTTAACCCGGCCGAGCCAGAACAGTGTGACACGAGAAACGTGTTGTTCACCGCACAGTTGGTCAGCCTGCGCCACCTGTCACTCGGTGACGCAACCGGTAGTTTAGGGGTCATGGCCTTGGTGGATGAGCTCGAAACTGAGCAGGCCGATCCACCGGGGGGGCCCGTCAGCCGTGGACGGCAGCGGCTCACCCTGATCGTCGTTTCCCTTGGCGTGATGATGGTGGGAATCGACGGCTCCGTCGTCTCCATTGCCAACCCTTATATCGCGCGCGATCTTCATGCGTCGCTGGCGAGCCTGCAGTGGGTCACAAACGCGTACCTGCTCTCCCTCGCCGTCCTGCTGATCGTCGGCGGCAAGCTGGGCGACCGCTACGGCCGAAAGCGCATGTTCCTCGTCGCCGTTGTCGGCTTTGCGATCTCGTCGGTGGCGATCGGCCTGGTCGGATCCATCACCGGAGTGATCGCGTTCCGCGTGGTGCAGGGCGCGTTCGGTGCGCTGCTTTTGCCCAACACCCTGGCATTGCTGCGAAGCGCCTACACCGAGGAAGCCGAGCTCACGTCGGCGGTCGGTGTCTGGGGTTCGGCCGCCGGAGCCGCGACCGCCGCCGGACCGATCCTCGGCGGCCTGCTCGTCGACAACGTGTCGTGGGAGAGCGTCTTTTACCTCAACGTCCCAGTCGCGATTCTGACCATCGGGTTCGGCATTCCGTACCTGCTGGAAAGCCGCGAGAGTCACCGCACCCCCATCGACTGGCCGGGAGTTGTCACCCTCGCGGGCGGTCTGTCGGCGCTGATCTTCGGTCTCGTCAAAGCCCAGGAATGGACCTGGGGCAATCCGAAGACGGTGATCACGCTCGTGCTGGCGGCGGTGCTGCTGGGCGCCTTCATCCTTGTTGAACACCGATCGGTGGCACCACTGCTTCCGCTGTGGCTGTTCAAGGATCGGTCGGTCTCGTTCGGCTCATTGATCGTGCTGCTCAACTTCTTCGCCCTCTTCGGCGTCCTGTTCTTCGTCTCGCTCTACCTGCAAAGCGTGTCCGGCTATTCGGCGCTCCAGGCCGGCCTTCGAACCCTTCCGCTGACCGTCGTCTTCTCGATCGCCAGCCCCCTCGGCGCGCGAGTCACCAACCGGTTCGGCGCCCGGGTCCCGATCTGCATCGGACTGATATCCGTGACGGCCGCGCTGCTGCTGCTGACCACCTTGGAACCCAACTCGGCCTACATCCACGTCTGGCCCTCATTCATCCTGCTGGGCCTGGGAATCGGCATGGTCATCGCAGCCTCTACGGAGGCGATCGTCGGCAATGTCGACGTCGATATGGCAGGCGTCGCCGGAGGCCTGCAGAACACCGCCATCCAGCTGGGCGGCGTGCTCGGTACGGCGGTGCTGGGCTCGATCCTGGCCGGCCGCGTCGGTGGTGTCCTCTACGTCAAGCTGACGAACGCCGGCGTCCCGCCCCACGTTGCCGCCGGCTTGCAGGCGAACAAGGAACTCGTCGGCCAGGGGGTGGCGCCGGTACCTCCCGGCACCACCGGTTCGGCTGCCCAAGCGATCGTGAACGGCAGCCACGCCGCATTCATGAGCGGCTTGCATACGTCGATGCTGGTCGCCGCCGTTGTTACGCTCCTGGGCGCCGCCCTCGCCCCCCTGATCCGGCGCGGGGATCCGGTCCCGGAAGGCGTCGTCGTCCACGTATAGACCGATGAGAGGCGTGCATTGGCTGGCAGCGACGGCGTCACCTCAGAAGTCGGCCGGCTACGCACCGTCCTGCTGCACCGCCCAGGCGATGAGCTGAAGCGGCTCACCCCCCGCAATAACGTCGACCTGCTCTTTGACAGCATCCCCTGGCTCGAGCGGGCCCAGGACGAGCACGATGCCTTTGCTGAGGCGCTGCGCAGCCGCGGGGTCGAGGTGCTGTATTTCTTTGATCAGCTGACCGCCGCCCTGGACGTACCGGCCGCCCGCGCCGAAGTGCTGGACGCCAACGTGGCCCCGCAGCAGGTCGGGCCCGCGCTGGCTCCCGTACTCCGCGAGCACCTGTTGGGACTGTCCAGCGCGCAGCTGGCGGAAGTGCTGACAGCAGGCTTGTCGTATGAGGAGGTGGCAAGCGCTGCCCCGCAGCTCAGCCTTCAGAGCGGGGTGGTCGCCCGGCTGGCTAGGCAAACTCGGCCGCACAGCTTCGTCATCCCGCCGCTGCCGAACCTGCTTTTCACCCGAGATGGCTCCGTGTGGCTGGACAAACAGGTCGCCGTCACCAGTCCCAGCCTGGCCGCTCGCGTTCGGGAAGCCGCGCTGACCCGGGCCGTCTACCGTTACGCCCCCCGGTTCGCCGGCACACCGCTGCTCTATGGCGCTGACCCCCCGGAACCCTTTCTTGAAGGCGGCGACGTCCTGCTCCTCGCCCCGGGGGTCGCCGCGATCGGGGTCGGTGAACGCACCACCGCCGCCGGCGCCGAGACCCTGGCCGCGCGCGCTCTGGAGGCGGGTGTGGTGCGGGTGGTACTGGCCGTCCCGGTCGAGCAGCGGCGGGCCACCATGCACCTGGACACCGTCTGCACGATGGTCGATTCGGACGCCGTGGTGATGTACCCGCCGATCGCCGACACCCTGAAGGCGTACGTCGTCACGGCTGAGGGTGTCAGCGACGCGCAGCCCTTCCTGACCGCCGCCGCCCGCGCCATGCAGATCGACCGGCTGCGGGTGATCGAGACCGGTCTCGACCCGGTGACCGCCGAGCGCGAGCAGTGGGATGACGGCAACAACACACTGGCCATCGCCCCGCGCCTGGTCGTCGCGTACGAGCGCAACGTCGAGACCAATGCCCGCCTGGAAGACGCCGGGATCGAGGTGGTCCGGATCGCGGGTTCCGAGCTGGGCTCAGGCCGCGGCGGGCCGCGGTGCATGAGCTGTCCGGTCGCACGCGATTCGAGCTAAGCGCGGGCGGCCAGTTTGATCAGCCGTTCGGCCCCGGGCCGTCGAAGCTGGCGGGCGAAGGTGGTGCGACCCTCCACCAGCCGGCGAAAGACACCGAATCCCGGGCCGGCAATCATGGCGTGAAAAAACGCGGGGGATCCGGCGAAAGCGGGCATGAGGGCCCGCCCGGCCGCCATCTCGGGCTCGAGTATGCGAGCCACCTCCCCCGGGTAGTCGCCGAGGCGCCGCCGGGCCGCCGCCTCCCCGGCTAGCCGGCCGGAGCGCAGCGCGAAGGAGATACCTTCCCGGGTCCATGGCTCGAGCAGCGCCGCCGCATCACCGGCGACCAGCACCGAACCCCGGTGCAGTGGCGAATCGGGCATCCGCACCCGCGTCAGATGACCGGTCTCGACTCTGCGGGGCGATTCCTGACAGTCCGAGACGCTGCACGAACGAGGCGTAGTAGGCGCGCAGGGCGGGCGCTTGGGTACGGTCGCCGATCACCCCGACGGTGAGGACGTCACCCTTCGGAAAAACCCATCCGTAGGAGCCCGGAACCGGTCCCCAATCGAGCAGCACCGTCCCCTCCCATCGAGCGTCAGGCGCTGGAAACTCACCCTCCAGTCCAAGGTCAGCCTGTCCGACGCGCACCCCCACATAGCCGCCCAACCGGCTCGCGGAACCGTCCGCTCCAATGACGGCGAGTGCCCGGACCGCCGGAGCCCCACGAATCTGCAGGCTCACCCCCCGCGCCGACGGACCGCCGGGTTCGTCGTCGATGCCGGTGACGACGGCGCCGGTACGAAGTTCAACGCCGTCGCGCACGGCGGCGGCCACCAGTTGCGCGTCGAAATCGGCCCGGTTGATGAGCCCGAAGATCGGAGCGACGCCGGAGGCCCGCCGAACCCGCCAGCGGCCGTCGAGGCTGACTTCGAGGTTGGTGGGTCGCTCGCGCAGCAGGGGCTCGAGGTCAATCTCGGCGGCGTCCCTCGAGACACCGACAAGCCCGCCGCCGCAGGTCTTGTAGCGCGGCAGCTCAGCGCGCTCCAGCAAGAGAGTCCGGGCGCCCGCCCTGGCCGCGGCCCGGGCAGCAGCCGCGCCGGCCGGACCAGCACCGACGACCACGACCTCGTACACAGCCATGGGCCTTCCTATCAGGGCAGACTGCTGGGCATGGGCCGCGTCATCGTCGTGGGGGCTGGCATCTCAGGCCTGGCCTGTGCACGCGAATTGGTCGTGGCCGGTCATCGGGTTTCGATCTACGAGCGCTCCGCCGTCGTCGGCGGGCGGATGGCCTCCCCTCGCTTCAACGGCAGGCGAGTGGATTCGGGCGCCTCCTACTTCACCGCCGGCGAGTCGGCCTTCGTCAGCCTGGTCGAGGACTGGTGCGCACGCGGGCTGGCTCGCCGCTGGGCGGACGGCTTCCCGGTGCTCAGCGCTGATGGGCTATCGACCCCCAATCCCGGTCCTTGGCGCTACGCGACCCCGGGCGGTCTGCGAAGCCTCGTCGCAGACCTCGCGGACTCCCTCCCCGGCGCCGACCTCGTGCTCAACTCGCCGGTCTCGCTGGTCGGTCCGGGGCCGACCGTCGACGGCAAGCGCGCAGATGCCGTCGTGCTGGCGATGCCCGACCCGCAGGCCAGACGACTCCTCGACGATCGCCTCACCGCCGAGCTGGCCGAGGTCTCACAGCGTCGGTGGGAGCCGGTGCTGGCACTGATGGCGCACTTTCGGCTACGCACCTGGCCGCAATTGGACGGAGCGTTCATCAACGACGACCCGACCCTCAGCTGGGTCGCCGACGACGGGAGCCGGCGCGGCGACGGTGCCCCCGTGCTGGTCGCCCATTCCACACCGGCCTTCGCGGCGGGCCACCTCGACGATCCCGACGCGGCCGGACCTGACCTGCTTACCAGCCTGGACCGACTGCTCGGATGCGGGATACCGATCGCCTCGCGAGTGCATCGCTGGACCTTCGCCCGCCCGGCCGCCTCCCGCGAGACGTCCTGCTACTTGGGCCCCGAGCACATCGGGCTGGCGGGTGACGGATGGGGCTCGCCCCGGGTGGAGACCGCCTGGCTGTCCGGCCGCGACCTCGGCCGCCGCATGGCGGAGGAGCTGGCGGGCTGATGGCCGGCAACCACCCCATTTTCGCCCCGCTCTACAACGCCCTCGCCTGGGCGGGTGAACGGACGACGCTGGGAAGGTGGCGCACCGAAGCGCTGGCGCCGGCGACGGGACGGCTGCTGATCGTCGGGCTCGGACCGGGTTACGACCTCGCTCACGTGCCGCCTGCCGTCACCGAGATCATTGCGGTGGAGCCGGCTGCCGCGATGCGGCGCATCGCCGATCGCCGGGCCGGACCGACGGTGAGGCTCGTCGAGGGCATCGGTGAGCAGCTGCCGCTGCCCGACGCGAGCGTCGATTCGGCCTTGTGCGCGTTGGTGCTGTGCAGCGTGACCGACCCGGTGGCAGTCGTGCGCGAGATCGGCCGGGTGCTACGGCCGGGCGGGGTGCTGTGCGTGCTGGAGCACGTGCGGGCGGCGGAGGGCACCCGGCTTGGTCGACTGCAGGAGCGCAGCGCCGGCGCCTGGTCACGGATCGCCGGCGGCTGCGAGCCCCACCGGCGTACCCGGCAGGCCATCGAAACCGCAGGATTCGACACGTCGCAGCTCGAGGAGCGCACCATGTATCTCAACGTGCCGCTGCTCGTCCCACATCTGATCGGCACGGCCCTCCGCGCCGACTCCTGAGCCGGCTACTTGAGCAGCCGCGACATCCGCCGGTCAGCCAGCGGCTTGCCTCCGGTCTGGCACGTGGCGCAGTACTGCAGGCTCTTTGTGGCAAATGACACCTCGCGGATCGTGTCACCGCAGCGCGGGCACAGCTGACCCGTACGGCCATGCACCGCCAGCCCCTGCTTCTTCTCCGCCTTGAGGCTGCCCGCAGCCAGGCCTCGTGCCCGTTCTGCTGCGTCGCGCAGGGTGCTGACCAGTGCAAAGTACAAAGAGTCGATATCTTCGGGCGTCAGGTTCGCGGCCGGCTTGAAGGGCGACATCTTCGCCGCCCACAGCGCTTCGTCCGAATACGCGTTGCCGACACCGGCCAACACCGACTGATCGGTCAAAACCCCCTTCACCTGCTGACGCTTAGTAAGCAGATTTGCCAGCGTCGCCGGGGTGAAGTCGGGGTCGAGGGGGTCGATCCCGAGGCGCGCGATACCCGGCACCTCGAGTGGATCGCGAACGACATAAACGGCGAGCCGCTTCTGCGTGCCGGCCTCGGTCAGGTCGAACCCGCTGCCATCGTCAAGGATGACCCGCAGCGCCAAAGGACCCTTCCCAGGACGCGGCGGAGCTGTGGGTTGCTTCTCTTTCCACTGCAACCAGCCGGCCCGCGCCAGGTGGGTCACGAGGTGCAGCCCACTGACGTCAAGGTCGAGAAACTTCCCGCGACGGGTGACCGAGGTGACCTCCAGACCGGCGAGCGAAGAGGGCGCAGGATCGTACGTTTTCAGCACGTTTACCGCCACCGGCCATACGGTCGCGATGACGTGGCCGACGGCACGCTCCGTGAGAAAAGCCGCGAGCGCTTCAACCTCGGGTAGCTCAGGCATCGTTCCAGTCTGCGGAAAATAATTGTGAGTCGGTACCCACCCTGCCGCTCAAACAGCCGTACGGTCCGATAGCTTCCCCATCACGTCATCACCTGTGTGCGACCGAACGCCGAGTCCTGCCCCCGGTCGCACATTCCCTTCGAAAATGACCGGGGCAGGAGCGGGGGACCCAACGATTGGGGTCCACGCAAGAAGTGGACCTAGGGGTGAAGCCGACTACGCGTAACGCGTAGCGGCCGGGCAGCCCAGCCCGAACCCGACAGCTCACCTCGCAGGCGAATGGGAAAGGAACGCTCGTGCCCGAGCACGCCCTGCGTGTTTCCGCCATGCCCGAAACCCACACCCCTCGCTCGTCCAGAATGAGCCGCTTTCGTCGCGGCCGGATGGCGATCGCCGCCTGTGCCATCGCCGGCGCAGCCACTCTGGGTGCCTGTTCACCGGCCCAGGAGGGCACCGGCAACCACGCCGTCAACATCGCCAGCGCCTACCTCGGTACCCCCTACGTCTACGGGGGAGCCCGTCCGGGCGGCTTTGACTGCTCGGGATTGACCCAGTACGTCTATGCGCAGCTCGGCCACTACCTGCCGCGCACGGCTGAGCAGCAGTTCGAGTACGTCCAGAAGATCCCGCAGTCCTGGAAGCAGAAGGGCGACCTGATCTTCTTCGGATCGCCCGGCGCGATCTACCACGTGGGCATCTACGTGGGTAACAACATGATCGAGCACGCTCCGAGCCCCGGCAACTACGTTCGGATCATCCCGATTTGGACCAGCCAGTACTACGTCGGGCGGGTCCCGTAACCCGCGGCCATCAGTTCGCCCGATTGGGCTAATAACCACCCGATCCGGGCATAGCTGATCTTCGTCCGGCTATGCCATAGTCGGACTGCGAACACCCGTTCAGGTGTTCTTCTTGACCAGGGCTCCCGTCGACACCCCCCCGACGGCGGGAGCCCTGTTTCAGTTCCACGAGAAACCTGCCTTATTGCCACCTGAGTGGACTGTCCACCGCTGTGGACAAACGTTGTGGACGCGTTGTCGAAGCGCTGGTCGGATGGCGGGTCTTTTAATAGTTGACCCGGGTAAGTATCGTGCGGCGCATGGCCTGGGACTTCAAGACTGACCCTGAACAAGAGCGCGAGCTGCAGTGGATCCGCGAGATCGTCGCCGAGTGCGAGCTACTGGATCTGGTGCGTCATCGCATGGACCGCGAGCAGTGGGCCGAGGTGACCAAGCCCCTCAAGGACGCTGTCAAAGCACGCGGATTGTGGGCCGCGCATCTGGATCCCGACCTCGGCGGAGGCGGGTTCGGGCAGCTGCGGCTGGCTCAGATGCATGAAGTCCTCGGCCGTAGCCAATCCGCCCCCGGCGTCTTCGGCAATCAAGCCCCCGACTCGGGCAATAGCGAGCTGCTGGCGGTCGGCGCCAACGACGAGCAGCGAAAGCGGTGGCTCTGGCCGCTGCTGGACGGTCAGCTCACCAGCTGCTTCGCGCTGACCGAGCCGCACGTGGCCAGCTCCGATCCGACGGCGATCACGACGGCCGCCAGGCGCGACGGCGACGACTGGGTGATCAACGGGCACAAGTGGTTCGCCTCGAACGCCAGCTCCGCGAACTTCCTGCTCGTCTTCGCTGTCACCGACCCCGACGCGCAACGTCATCGCCGCGCCTCGATGTTCGTCGTCGAGCGGGGCACGCCCGGCCTCAATATCGTGCGTGACGTCCCGACCATGCACCACCCGTACAAGCCGGCCGTCGCGTTCGGTGTCGGTGGGCACGCCGAGGTGCTCTTCGAAGACTGCCGGGTTCCCGGCGAAAACCTGATCGGCGAGCCGGGCGACGCTTTCCTGCTCGCCCAGCGCCGCCTCAACGGTGGCCGGATTCATCACGCGATGCGTTGGGTGGGCACCTGCCGCCGCGCCTTCGACATGATGTGCGAGCGCGCCGTCTCCCGTGAGCTGAAGGGCGCGCCGCTCGGTGACCGGCAGCTGATCCAGCAGATGGTCACGAAGTCGTCCATCGAGATCGAGGCCTTTCGGCTGATGACGCTGCGGGCCGCCTGGATCTGGGACAACGAAGGTCCCAAGGCCGCCCGCCAGGCGGTGTCGGAGATCAAGTATTGGGGTGCCCAGGTGCTGCACGACGTCGTCGACCGGGCGATCCAGGTCCACGGGGCGCTCGGCTACAGCGCCGATCTGCCGCTGGAGGAGATGTACCGCAGCGCACGCAACTTCCGGATCTCCGACGGCGCCGACGAGGTCCACATCGAGCAGGTCGCGAAGATGATCCTGAAGCGCTACACGGCGGTCGACGGATACCCCACCGAGCACATCCCGACCCGCCGCGCCGAGGCGGAGGCCCGGTACGCCGAATTCCTGAGCCCCGCGTGAGCGCGCAAAGTCAGGCCGGGCCGCCGGTGCCCGGAGTAGCCGCCGAGCCGTTGGAGGCCTGGCTCCGGACGCGGGATCTGCTGACCGCAGCCGACCCGTCCCCCGTACTGACCCAGCTCACCGGCGGGGCGTCCAACGTGACGGTTCGCGTCAAAGCCGGGGAGCACGACTGGGTGCTACGCCGGCCCCCCGTTCGCGGCGTCCTGCCCACTGCCCACGACATGCTCCGCGAATACCGGTTGCAGGCGGCCCTGGCCAGCGCCGGAGCCGGTCTGCCTTTGGCCACCATGGTTGAAGCCTGCGATGACGCGTCGGTGATCGGCGCACCCTTTTACCTGATGGAACGGCTCACCGGCCACGTCCACAACCCGGAGTCGTTGGGGGCGCTGCCGGCCGCCGAGGTCCACCAGGTAGGGCTGGCTCTCGCCGAAACCATGGCCCTGATGCACTCCATCGACCCGGCGCAGGTGCCGGCGATGGCGGAATTCATCCGCCCCGAGCCGTACACCGACCGCCAGCTCCGCCGCTGGTCAGGCCAGTGGACCAGGGCCCGGGAAGCCAGCAGCCTTCCGGCCGAGCCTGCCCTGGACCGGGTCTTCGCGGAGCTCGCCGCTACCCGCCCGGCCGTGCCACCGGCTCGTGTCGTCCACGGCGATTACGGGCTGGCTAACGTGTTCTTCGACTCCGCGGAACCGACGCGCGTGCAGGCGGTCCTGGACTGGGAGCTGACCTCGCTGGGTGACCCGCTGGCTGACCTCGGGGCACTCATCTCCTATTGGTCGGACGCCGGCGACATCATGAACCGAGGGCGGCCCGATCCGGTTTGCCATCCGAGCTTCCTGCCCGCACTGCCGACTCCTGCCGAGCTCGTGGCGCGTTACGCCGAATGCACCGGCATCGGAGCCGCCGGGGTCGCAAGAGCTCAGCTGGTACGTCGCCCTGGCGACCGCTCGCCTCGGCGTGATCGCCGCCGGCGCCGTGGCGCGGTTCGCCTCCGAGGACGAGGCCAGGCGGGCCCGCACCGTAGAAACGGTGCATCTGCTGGCCGAAGCGGCAGAGGCTGAGCTCCAGCGGATCCACGCCGGTCCGTGATCGATCCCGCGGTCCGCGAGCAGATCAACGACGCCATTACCGTCGTCGCGCGCTTCGCCAACAGCCGGCATCTGGCCGCGATCCACAGCGCACATTCGGGCGTGGATCTTCCGCTGTCGGCCATCGCTCTCCTACGCCAGCTGGAACCGGGTGATTCGCTGCGGCTATCTGAGCTCTCCCACCGGCTGCTGGTGGCCCTTCCGCCACTGTCGAGGCAGGTGCGGACTCTCGTCGAGGCGGGCTTCGTGGTGCGAACCGAGGACGGTCGCGACGCCCGCGCCAGCCTGCTTGCCATCACAGCGGCCGGCCGGGAGGCCCTGCGCCGGTTCGATCTCGCCAACAGTGCTTTGCTCGACAAGGCGCTCGCGGGCTGGACCGAAGAGGCCATCCAGGGGCTGGCGGCTCAGATGCAACGCCTGGTCCGTGACCTACGGCGGGGAGGCCCTGATGACTGACCAACCGCCGGCCTTCTTCCTGCGTCGCGGCGGACAGACCTACTCCGCCACACAAGCCACCCAGGGTCCCTGGGACCCGGGAGCCATGCACGGCGGTCCGGTGGCCGCGCTCCTGGCGAACCTGCTGACCGAGCGCGCGCCTGAGCTCTCCCCCACGTTGCGGCTGGCGCGATTGTCTGTCGACTTCCTCGGCGCGCTTCCACTCGGCGAGCTGGAGGCGACCGTGACGGTGCCGCGCCCTGGTCGCCGGGTCGCGTTGCTGGAAGCCACCCTGCACTCAGGTGGTCGATCAGTCGCAATCGGTCGGGGTTGGTTCGTCGACGCTTCCGCAGCCGGCGCCGAACGACCCCGCGACCACACCGGGCCCGCCGGCGATTCCGAATTACCTCCCCTGCCCTCACCGCCGCCTTTACCTGCCGCGCAGCCGCAGCGCTTCTTCACCGATGACGTCTTCGGCTACGGCGCCGCAAGCGAATGGCGTTTCACCTCAGGGGGCTTCGACCGACCCGGGCCAGCCGGAGTCTGGAGCCGCGTGCGCCTTCCGCTCATCGACGGCACCCCGCTGACCGGCTTGGCACGCCTGCTGATCCTCGCCGACGCCGCGAACGGGATCAGCGCCGACCTGCCCTGGGGCGAGTGGACCTTCATCCCACCCGGCATCACGGTCACCCTTTTGCGCGAGCCGGTAGGGGAATGGGTGCACATGGCGGCTCGCACCACCCTGGGCGACGACGGCATCGGCCTGTGCCACGCGGTGCTGGCCGACGCAGCCGGCCCGGTCGCGCTCGCCTCGCAAGCGCTGCTGGTCAGCCGCCTCTAACCGGCGACCGAATCCACGGCGCTGCGCAGGGACATCCAGGTGGCGTTGAACGTCCGGGCATGACGTCAGGACGCGGCGGCTGTGAAAGCGTCGTCCTGCGTCTCGAAGCCTTCATGGCTGAAGGCCGCCCACATCCGGCTGTAGTAGCCGTTGAGTGCGAGCAACTCCTCGTGGGTTCCGTCTTCGACGACCTTTCCCGCATCCATCACCAGCACCCGGTCAGCTGACGCCGCCGTCGTCAGGCGGTGAGCGACGACGAGTGTCGTCCGGGGTGCGCTGAGGAGCTCGGTCGCCCGCGCCACCTCGGCCTCAGTGTTGAGATCCAGCGCCGCCGTCGCCTCGTCGAGCAGCAGGATCTCGGGCTCGACGAGCTGCGCCCGGGCGAGAGCCACCAGTTGGCGCTGCCCCGCGCTAAGTCCGCGGCCCCGTTCTCCCACCGGGTGCAGGTAGCCCCCCGCCAGCCGGGCGATCATCGTGTGAGCACCGACCGCGCGGGCCGCAGCCTCCACCTCGGCATCACTCGCCTCCGGCTTGGCGTAAGCGATCGCATCGCGAACCGTGCCGGAGAAAAGGTAGGCCTCCTGCGGCACCACTCCCAGCCGGTGTCGATAGTCGGAGGCGGCAACGGTGCGCAGATCGATTCCACCGACCCGGATCGCACCTGCGGTCGGGTCGTAATAGCGCGCCACCAGCTTGACCAGAGTCGACTTGCCGGCGCCCGTCTCCCCGACCAGTGCGACGGTCTGACCCGCCGGAATCGTGAGCGAAACGCCTGCAACTGCTGGAGTTGTGGTGCCGCCGTAGGCAAAGACCAGGTCGTCGAACTCCAGCTGACCGAGGTGTGGTGGAAGCGCAACCGGGCTGACTGCGGGCGGCACCGACGTGGGTGTGCGGAGCAGATCAGCGATCCGACGCAGCCCGACCTCGGCCTGCTGGTAGCCGTCGAATACCTGCGAGAGTTGCTGCACCGGGGTAAAGAGCAGATCGAGATAGAGCAGATACGCGATAAGTCCGCCCGGCGTCAGGCTGCCGTTGTGAACCATCGCCGCCCCGAAGCCCAAGACCAGCGCCGCCGCAATCTCCGACAGCATCTCCACGAAGGGGAAGTACGTCGCGATGTAGCGCTGGGCGCGAAGCCGGGTCCGGCGGTAGTCCGATGACAGGTCACTGAAACGCTCGTGGTCGCTGCCTTCGCGCCCATACGCCTGCGCCACCCGCACGCCGGCGACCTTCTCCTGGAAGTCCGCGTTCACGGTGCTGACCCGTTCACGCGCCTCGGTGTAGGCAACCGAAGAGCGACGCCTGAACATCACGGTCGCCACGGCCAGGATCGGCAGCAGCGCAATCACGACCATCGCCAGCTCCCAATCCAGGATCAGGATCGCGATGAGCACGCCGACGAAGGACAAGATGCTGACCACGGCCGTCGCCAGGCCGGTCTGGAAGAACGTCGAGAGCGCATCGACGTCGGTCGTCATCCGGGTCATGATCCGGCCCGACAGCTCGCGCTCGTAGTAGTCCAGACCAAGCCGCTGCAGCTGGGCGAACGTCTTCACGCGCAAGGTGTAGAGCAGCCGCTCGCCGGTACGTCCGGTGACCAGAATCTGGGCTTTGGTAGCCACCCAGTCGGCCAGCACGACCAGGAACGCGACGCCTGACAGGAAATAGAGCTGGTTCAGCTGGTGATCTGTGACACCGCGGTCGATCCCGCCGCGAACCAGAGCCGGCAGCGCGATCTGCGCGAGCGCGTCGAGGGAGACCAGCGCCAGCCCGATCAGCATGCCGCGGCGCACGCTGCGAAGGACGGTCTTGAAGCCGAACTGGGGGTCTGCCGAGCGGGCCGCGGCATCGTCGACCTCTGGCACATCAGTGGCCGGCGACAGATCGGCCACCCTGGCCAGCAGCGCCGGTGACGGCGGCAGGCCGGCGAGGAAGCCGCCCCCGCCCCCCGGTCCTCCCCCGCCGCCCATCCCGCCGCCGAGGCCCAGCGCCGCGTTGGAGCGCTGCTCGGTCGTGAGCTGCGGGGCCAGGTCATGGCGCCAGAGCGCCGGCGTGACGCCGTCGACCTGGTCGACGTAATCAAGGCTCGGGTCGATCGCGTCGACACCCTCGACGTCGTCGCCGGGGCCGGAAAGGAGCTGGCGAAAGAGTGGGCAGCGCGCCTGCAGCTCGGCCTCGGTGCCGAAGTCGACCACCCGTCCCTGATCGAGCACCGCAATGCGATCCGCCAAGCCGAGGGTGGATTTGCGGTGAGCGACCAGCAAAGTGGTGCGCCCGCGCATGATCTTGCGAAGGGTCTCGTGGATCTCGGCTTCGATACGGGCGTCCACAGCACTCGTGGCGTCGTCCAGCAGCAATATTTGGGGGTCCGACAGCAGTGCCCGGGCGAGCGCGACGCGTTGGCGCTGCCCGCCTGACAGCGTCAGGCCCTGCTCGCCGACCACGGTCTGGTAGCCGTTCGGCAAGGCGCGGATGAACTTGTCGGCCTCGGATGCCTTTGCCGCCGCCTCGATCTGCTCGACCGTCGCATCCGGACGGCCGTAGGCGATGTTGGAGGCGACGGTGTCGCTGAACAGGAAGCTCTCTTCGAACACCACCCCGATGCGGGCGCGCAGCGAGGCCATCGTCGTCTCACGGATATCGACACCGTCGACCTGCACGGAGCCGCCCTGCACGTCGTAGAAGCGCGGCAGCAGCAGCGAAATCGTCGACTTGCCGGACCCGGCACCGCCGACCAGCGCGACGGTCTCCCCTGGCTCGACGACGAGCGAGAGCCCGGTCAGTACGGGCTGGGAGACGGTATAGCCGAACGACACGTCGTCGAAGACGACACGTCCTGGCCCAGGCGGCATCGGTATCGCGTCCGGAGGATCTTGGACCTTCGGTGTGGAATCAATGACCTCAAAGACCCGGTCGACGCTGGCCCGCGCCTGCTGGCCGACGGTCAGCAGGGCCGCCAGCATCCGGACCGGACCGACCAGCTGCGCGACATAGGTCGAGAACGCCAGGAAGGTACCCAGGCTGATCTCACCTTGCGCGGCGAGGTATCCACCGAACAGCAGCACCCCGACCTGACCCATGGCGGGGATGGCCTGCAGCGTCGGGTTGTACTTCGCCATCAGCCGCACCGCCCTCACGCGCAGCGCGAACAGCGTGCGTGACTCCCCCTCGAGCCGCGCCAGCTCGCGGTCCTCCTGACCGAAGCCCTTCACCACCCGAACGCCGGTGACTGCGGACTCCACGACGCCCGCGATCTCTCCGGCTTGCTGCTGAGACGCCCAGGTGGCGGGAAAGAGCCGGCGGCGGCTGGCGATGGCCACCAGCCACAGTCCTGGGCCGACCGCCAGCGCGACCAGCGTGAGCAGCGGTGACAGGACGAGCATGATGATCAGCG
Source organism: uncultured Actinomycetota bacterium (assembly GCA_963737695.1). Taxonomy (GTDB): domain Bacteria; phylum Actinomycetota; class Actinomycetes; order Frankiales; family Frankiaceae; genus DATAZK01. Next base: position 316,679 of record CAVTTQ010000003.1, on the reverse strand, counting down.
AGATCACGAAGAGCAGCACGTTGCCGGTGACCATCGGCAGGAACGACAGCAATCCCTGCACCAGGGTGATGTCGGAGATCGACCGGCTCACGACCTGCCCGGTGTTGAGCTCGTCCTGGCTGGCGCCGTCGAGCCGATGGAGGGCACCGAAGACTTCGGTGCGTAGATCGTGCTGTACGTCCAGTGAGAGCTTGCCGCCGAAATAGCGCCGGACGAAGCTCAAGCCGAAGCGCGCGAGGCCGGCAGCCACCAGCAGCAGCACCCAGGGCAGCAGCGGCTGCGCCTCGGCCAGCACCGCGTTGTCCACCACCGCGCGCTCGACCAGCGGCACTGCCGCCTGCACGCCCATGCCCAGGACCGCCGCGCCGAAGGCCAGCAGCACCTCCATGCGGTAGTGCCAGCAGTAGGTAGCCAGCCGTCGCAACCATCCCTGGTGCGCCGGTGCCGCAGAATTACTTGTCATCGCCAACCAAACTAACCGTCGGACACAGTCAGTTCATTTCCTCAGTTGGCCGCATGATTGGGGGGAAGCCGTCGGGCGCGACCCCCGCACACCCGTCCAGACACCAGGAGCTGCGATGACACAGCCGCACGTGACCTCCGCCGAGAAGGGCCCGGCTCCCGGCAAGCCCCCCACGTCAATCAGCGCAGTGGAAAGTCTGGCGCCCAGCGGCCGGCTGTCGAATGAGGACGGCAAGATCACCGTCGCAGAGAACGTCGTCCAGAAGATTGCCGGAATGGCCTGCCGCGAAGTGTCCGGCGTCTACGCCATGGGCAGCGGCGGCACCCGAGCCTTCGGCGCCTTCCGCGAGCGCATTCCGGGCAGCACCGGCCCCAACATCGCCCAGGGCGTAGGAGTCGAGGTCGGCGAGACCCAGGCGGCTGTCGACCTCGACATCGTGATCGAGTACGGAGTCAGCGTCGCCGACGTCGGCCGGGCCATCCAACGAAACGTCAAGCAGGCCATCGAACGGATGACCGGACTCGATGTGGTCGAGGTGAATGTGATGGTCGACGACGTCCACACGCCGGACAGTGGGGATGACGCACCGTCTCGGGTGTCGTGACTGACACCACGGTTCCCGTGAATGACGCGGTGGTTCCCGTGAATGACGCGGCGGTTCCCAAGAATGACGCGGCGGTTCCCAAGAATGACGCGGTGGTCGAGGGGGTCGATGTCGATGCGCTGCACGACGCCGTTCTCGCCTATCCAGGCATCGCGGGAATCGGAAGCAGCTTGCCCGGCGCCCTCGCCACCTACCTTCCCGGGCGCCGCGTGATGGGGATCCGGGTGACTGCCGACGTCATTGAGCTGGAGGTGCGCACGCGCGCCGACGCCGCCGCCCTGCACGTGGGTGCCGGACTGCAAGCCGACTTGAAGCAGCAGGCCGCCGGCCGCCGGATCGACGTGACGATCGTTGACATCGAACTGCCCGAAAGTGAGACCAGATGACACGAACCACGCTGGGCACCCTGATCGGCCTGGCCCTCGGATTCGCACTTGCCTTCGGCAGCTTCGGCGACATGCTCATCGTCGCGCTGTTCGGAGCTCTCGGCTACGGCGTGGCCAAGATCGTCTCCGGTGAGCTCGACCTGATCCCCTACCTTTCCGGACGTCGCAACCAACGATGACCGTGACCGACCTGACCAAACCGGGCGCGGGCCAGCCGGCGGATCCGGCTGAGCTGACCGAGGCCCCGCCGCGGATCGGCGCCAACGATCTCGGCAGGATCGACGTCGAGACCCGCGCGGTCGAGAAGATCGCTGCACTGGCCGCACTCGAGGTCCCCGACGCCGGCGGCAGTCCCCGCGGTCGGGCTGCTCCCGGCAACGCCTACCTCGGACTGCGACGCTCGGCGATGGGCCGGCTGCCCAGGGTGAAGGCTGAAATCGAGGGAGATCACGTCTTCCTGGACGTGGAGCTCTCGGTTCGGTGGCCGTTGCCGATCTCCGGCGTGACCGAGGCCGTGCGCCAGCATCTGTTTCTGCGCGTATCGGGCTTGCTGGGACTGGAGGTACGCGAGGTCAACATCGAAGTCGTCGATCTCCTGCGCGAGTTCACCACCGCCCGAGTGTCCTGAAGGAGAAACGGCCACCTGATGCGCGTCTTCAACCGCCTGCTTGCCTTCGTGGTCGCCCTGGCACTCTTCGCCGCCAGCGTGATCATCATCATCGAGGTCATCGCGGCCCGTTCGAACTCCGGTCCATTGATCATTCACTGGCATTCGATCCTGGGATGGGGGCGGCGCAACACCTGGAAAGCCACCAGCGTCGAACTCGCCTCAGCCATCGTTGCCGCGGTCGGACTGCTGATCCTCATTCCCCAGCTGATTCGCCGCCATCCCGCGCGCCTGCGGATTCACTCGCCCGGGCTCGACGCTCCGGACACCGATGCGGCCGTGACGCGCAAGGGACTCACGGTCACGGTGGCGAGTGCCGTGGAGAGCGTCGAAGGAATAACGCGCTCTCGCGTCAAGATCACCCACCAGCGGATCAAGGTGACGGCGGAGTCGATGGCGGCGCAAACGGAGGGCGCCGACCGGCTCACGCCGCTGGTCACGCAGGCCGCTCAAAAGCAGGTGGATGAGCTGGGACTGGCCCCGGCTCATGGGCTACGCGTGGCGGTCACCCCCCGTCGCAGCGGGGTCCAGTGATGCGGGCCGACCGGGGTAACCGCGTCCTGCTGACTCTCATCGGCTTGATCGTGCTCGCCATCGGCGTCGGTGGGCTGCTGGCGGCCGGCGGCGTCTTCGGCGCCACCTTCCAGCACCGTCGACTGTTCGATAATCCGTTCTCGCGCTACTTCAGCGACAACGGCTCGTGGCTCTGGCCCACGATCGCGGCAGCTGCCTTCGTCGTCATGTTGCTCTGCCTGATCTGGCTGCTGCGGGTGTTGTTCGGCTCGGACCGGGCCGGCGACATCGCGGTGCCCACCATTGCGCGCAGCTCAGGCGATCCCGCTCATGGCGACGGCGTTCATGTCGGCGGGCGGACTCGGCTTCGGCCCTCGGCATTGACCCAGGCACTGACTCAGGAGATCGAGACCTACCACGGGGTGACGGCGGCCCGGGCCCGGGTGCTGGGCGATCCGCTCGAGCCCACCCTGGCCGTCGAAGTCACGACGAGCCGCCGCGCCGACGTCGCCTACCTCGTCCAGCGGATCGAACATGAGGCCCTCGCCCATGCCAGGCAGGCCCTGGACAAGCCCCACCTTCCCGTCCGGCTCGACATCACCGTCACCGACAAGGCAGCAGCCCGTTCCGGCTGACGAAATCACGCAGTGTGGGAGACTGACCACACACATAATTGGGTTTCGGTCAGGGTGATGGAGGCGTTGAGATGCCTTCGCAGCAGCCCCCGCACCAGCCCCCCGAGGATCCCTTCGGCGATTCGGTGGCGCTGCGTCTCGCGCTAGCCGTGGACGCCGCTTCCATCGGCGGATTCGACTGGAACCTGCTCACCGACGAGGTCGTCTGGGACGACCGGATGAAGGCGCTCCTCGGCGTCGATTCCCACGACCAGCCGACGCTGGAGAGGTTCGCCCGGCGGATCATCCCGGCCGACCGTCCGGCGTTGGAGGAGTCCGCCGTCCAGGCCATCGCCTCGGGCGGAGATCTACGCGTCGACTTCCGGGTGATCGATGAGGCCGGAGCCACCCGATGGCTGACGGTCAGAGGCCGGGTGCTGGTGAACGAGCAGGGCCGGGGAGCCCGCATGCTCGGCGCGGTTTTCGACAGTTCGAGCGTGCACACCGACCGCGAGCAGGCGGCGCGGGCACTCGACACGATGGCGACGGCCTACGCGACCGTCGACACCGACTGGACCGTCCGCTACGCCAATCAAGCCGCGCGGGTCCTGATAGCAGGCCGAGGCGAACCGGTCGGGAGCCGCGTCTGGGATCTCGTGCCCCAGCTGGCTAACCCGTCGATCGCAGCCCTGCTCCGGAGCGTGATGGCGGGACAGGATTCGGCGAACGCCGAGCTGCGGGCGCCCCGCCTCGGCGGCTGGATCGAGGTGTCGGTCCAGCCGGTGGCCAACGGGATCGCGGTGCTCGTCAACAACGTGACCGCGCGCCACGAGGCCCAGGACGAGGCGGCCCGGGCTGCCTCCCGGGTCGCGTTACTCGCCCAGGCCGGCACCGCCCTGATGCAGCGTCGCCCGGTCGTCGAGACCGTAGAGGCCGGCCTGGCTCTCCTCGTTCCGGAGCTGGCGATGGCCGCGATGATCTACCTGCGCGACAGCGAGGACCACCGACTCAAACTCGTACAACTACGCCACCAGGATCCAGGCGCGGAAGCAGACCTTCGAAAGGTCTACGAAGGACTTCCGCTGGGCGATGACCCCGCGACGGCGACGGGCCGGGCCGTCGCGACCGGCCACACCCAGGTCATCGGCGATCTCGACGAGTCGGTGGTCGACCGGGCAGTAACCGACCCGCAGACCCGGGAGCGACTCATCAGCATGCGGGCCGTCGGCGTACTCGCCGTGCCGCTGGTGAGCCGGGGAGAATCCATCGGGTTCATCGGGCTCATGGGCCTGGGCGGTCAGACCCCTTCCGGACCCGACCTGGTCCTCATCGAAGACATTGCTTCCCGAATCGCCTCAGCCATCGACAACGCCCAGATTTTCGGGCAGGTGCAGCAAGCCCGTCAGACCGCCGAACTCGTCACGGCACGGCTTGAATTCCTGGCCTCGGTGGCGGATGCGCTCGGCTCCACGCTGGACGCGGATCAAGCTTCGGCGCGGCTCGCCCGGATGGTGGTGCCGACCCTCGGCGATTGGGCCATGGTCACGCTGCTCGATGACGAGGGGCGGGTGGAGAGCATCGTCGGCAGCCATTCCGACAGTGCCCAGCAAGCTCTCCTGGACGAGTACACCGCCCGCCGCTTCGAGTCGTTGACCGCCGATGCGAGCATCCTGCAGGAAGTCATCAAGGGCGGAACCCCGACCTTTCAACTCAGCGGGGATTCTTTCTCCGGTCGCCTCTCCGAAGACCCGGCGGCAGCCGCCCTGGCCAGGCTCGCGCCCGGTGCGGTCACAGCATTTCCCATCCTGGCGCGCGACCGGAGCCTTGGCGTCATCAGCTTCTACAACTCCCCTGACCGCGGGTTTCCCACCGACATGGAAATGGACTCAGCCCGCGAGGTGGCCCGCCGGGCCGGGCTCGTACTCGACAACGCCCGGCTGTACGCGCGATCGCAGTCGATGGCCGAGACCCTCCAGCGCAGCCTGCTGACCAAAGCCGTCGAACCTGCCGACCTACGGGTGGCGACGCGCTACGTCCCCGCAATCGCTGACGCGCAGGTGGGCGGCGACTGGTATGACGCCTTCCAGACCGGCGACGGCCTCACCACCCTCGTCATCGGCGACGTGATGGGGCACGACAAAGACGCGGCTGCGCTCATGGGGCAGTTGCGCACGCTGGTACGCGCGATCGCCGTCGACCGTCAAGAGCCGCCGGGTGCCGTACTCACCCGCGTCGACGCCGCCGCCCACGCCCTCGGTGTCGACACGACGGCAACGGCCGTAGTCGCGCAGGTCCTCGATGGCACGTCCACTCCCGGGGCGCGGCAGCTGCGATGGTCGAACGCCGGCCATCCGCCCCCCGTTCTGATTGATCCGGACGGCACCGTGCATGTGCTGGATTCACCGCCCGATCTCCTGCTGGGGCTGCGGACCGGTCTTCCCCGCGCTGACCACCTGATCGAGCTCCCGCCCGGATCCACCGTCTTGATGTTCACCGACGGCCTGGTGGAGGGGCGGGCGCAGCCGCTCGACGTCGGCCTGCTACGCCTCGCGCAGGCGGTGGGGCCGCTGACCAGGCTGCCACTGGAAGAAATGTGTGACGAGCTGCTGCGAGTGCTGCTGCCGGCCCAGGGCGCAGAAGATGACATCGCGCTCGTTGCCGTCCGCGTCGAAGGATGCCCAGCGGCCGCTGCCGGCTAAATCTCCCCGGCAGCCGTGACCGTCACGACCGCCAGGCCGGCCTCATCGGAGGCAGCCAGGTCGACGACGGCGGAAAAGCCCCAGTCGTGGTCTCCGGCGGGATCGTCGAAGATCTGGCGCACCAGCCACTTGCCGGGCTGCTCGTCGATGATCAGCAGCTGCGGGCCGCGGGCGTTCGCACCGGTGCCGAGCTCGTCATGACGTCCGAAGTAGCCGGTGATCGCCTCCGCCCAGCCGTCCGCCCCGATCTCCGGATCCAGCTCACCCAGGTCGTTCCAGCGGCGCCGCGCGGCCAGCTCCACACGCCTGAAGAGGGCATTGCGTACGAGTACCCGGAAGGCCCTGCGGTTGGCGGTGACCGGAGGCGGCTCATCCAGCAGCTTCTCGGCGTCCGGCGGTCCGGCGGCCGGGTCGATCAGCGCCTCCCACTCGTCGAGCAGGCTTGAATCGACCTGCCGCACCAGCTCACCCAGCCAGGCGGTCAGGTCCTCGACGTCTTCGTTACGCGCTGACAGCGGCACGGTGTTACGCAGCGCTTTGTGCGCGCCGGCGAGGTAGCGCAGCACCACACCCTCCGCCCGGGCAAGGCCGTTGGCGCCGACGAAATCGTTGAAGGTCATCGCCTGCTCGTACATGGCCCGGGCGACCGACTTCGGCGCCAATTCGTAGTCGGCTACCCACGGATGGCCGCCGGCATAGATCTCGAGCGCGGGAGTCAGGAGCTCCACGAGTGGCTGCGGATAGGTGATCTCCTCCAACAGCTCCATCCGCTCGTCGTACTCGATCCCGGCGGCCTTCATTTCTGCGACGGCCTCACCGCGGGCCGCATTTCGCTGCGCCGCCAGCACTTGCCGCGGGTTGTCCAGTGTCGATTCCAGCACCGAGAGCACGTCGAGGGCGTAATCCGGTGACTCGGCGTCCAGCAGCTCGAAAGCGGCCAAGGCGAAGGCCGATAGCGGCTGGTTGAGCGCGAAGTCACGGGGCAGTTCGACGGTCAGCGCTAGGGTCCGGCCGGCGGCGTCGGGGGGATCGATCGCTTCCGCGATCCCGGCCGCCAGCAGTCCCTCGAAGATGGCGTCGCCCTCGGCGAGGTGGGTCGCCTTCGCCGCGTCCGTTTCATGGCTGGCCTCCACCATGGTCCGCAGCGCGGTACGCGCATCACCCGGGCGGGCCAGCAGGTTCAGCAGCATGGCATGGGTGATTTTCAGCTGTGACGTCATCGGCTCGGGCTCCGCGGCGATCAGCCGGTTGAACGTCGGCTGCCCCCAGGAGACGAAGCCTGGCGGCGGCGGCCGGCGTACCACCTTGCGCTTCTTCTTGCCGTCTGCAGCCTTGGCGACCGAACGCGCGGTGAGGATGACGTGCTCGGGGGCCTGCACGACGACCGTCCCGGCGGTGTCGAACCCGGCCCGGCCGGCGCGGCCCGCAATCTGGTGGAATTCACGCGCTGTGAGGTGGCGGTTTTTTGTCCCGTCGTACTTGCTCAAGGCCGTCAGCAACACGGTGCGGATCGGGACATTGATGCCCACCCCGAGCGTGTCCGTGCCGCAGATGACCTTCAAAAGCCCTTGCTGAGCAAGGGTTTCCACCAGCCTCCGGTAGCGCGGCAGCAGTCCTGCATGGTGAACGCCGATCCCGTGACGGAGCAGACGCGAGAGGGTCTTGCCGAACGCGCTGCGGAAGCGGAAATCGCCCAGCGCTTCACCTATCGCATCCTTTTCGGCGCGGGTGCACACGTTCACGCTCATGAGCGCCTGCGCCTGCTCGATCGCCGCCTGCTGGGTGAAATGCACGACGTAGACGGGGGCCTGTCCCTCCTCCAGGAGCTCTCCGAGGGTGTCGTGCAGCGGGGTGATCGCGTAACGATAGGACAGCGGGACGGGGCGTTCGGCGTGCGCGATGAGGGCGCTCTGGCGCCCGGTGCGCTTGGACAGATCGGCGCTGAGCACGCTGACGTCGCCCAGGGTCGCCGACAGCAGGACGAACTGGGCCTGCGGCAGCTCCAGCAGCGGCACCTGCCAGGCCCAACCGCGATCGGGATCGGCGTAGAAATGGAATTCGTCCATCACCACCTGGCCGATGTCGGCGGTGCTCCCGCCCCGTAGCGCCAGGTTGGCCAGTACTTCGGCGGTGGCACACACAATCGGCGCCGCCGGGTTGACGCTCGCGTCGCCCGTCAGCATGCCGACCCGCGAGGCCCCGAAGATCTCGCACAGGGCAAAGAACTTCTCCGACACCAGCGCCTTGGTAGGTGCCGTGTAGAAGCTGCGGCGTCCGTACGCCAGCGCCACGAAATGGGCGGCGACGGCAATCAGGCTCTTGCCCGAGCCGGTGGGCGTCGCCACGATCACATTGCTGCCGGTCACCAACTCGATCAGCGCGTCAGCCTGCGCGGGGTAGAGAGTCAGCCCCTGCGAGTCGGTCCAACCGGTGAACGCGTCATGTAGGGCGTCAGGCCCGGGATCGGCGGGCAGCAGGTCAGCGAGGTTCGTCATCTCGTAACCCATGGTGCCCGTGGACGAGATCTCGAAGATCAGTCTTGCCGTTTGCGCCGCCGTTTACGGGGTGTTGCGTGCCGGACGGCAAGAGTCGGGCCACAGCACACTAAGTGGGCGAAGGGGGAGTTGAACCCCCACGTCCTTTCGGACACACGGACCTGAACCGTGCGCGTCTGCCATTCCGCCACTCGCCCGAGCAACCGAATGAAACTACCACGCGGGAAGGGGCCCCTGTAGTCCTCGCACCTGCGCAAACAGTCCGAACGCACCGGGAACTGTCAGGGAGTTGACCCGCTTCTATCACCCTCCGCCGTTACGATCTCCACACCTTTGGAAGGAGGTCGGTGGTGGGGGTACTGCAGCGCTTCGAGCGTCGCTTGGGCGGCCTCGTCGAGGGTGCCTTCGCCAAGGTATTCAAAGGCGGGGTCGAGCCGGTCGAGCTGGCCGGCGCCCTGACCCGCGAATGTGATGAACACCGGGCCCGCGGCGCCAAGCGGACCCTGGTGCCCAACGAGTTCGTCATTCACCTGTCGGACGCCGATTTCCAGCGGTTGGCCCCCTACCGCGACGCGCTCGGTGACGAGCTGGCCACTTTGGTACGCGAACATGCCGCAGCCCAGCGCTACACCTTCGTCGGGCCTGTCGTCGTCGCCCTGGACTGCAATCTCGAGCTGTCAGTCGGCCGCTACGAAATCAGCAGCTCCGTCGCAGGTGACGCGGCTGCGCGGGGCTCCCAGGGGCCGTCCCAGCGTCCCACCCAGGTCGGGGTCAAGCCGGCCTCCCAGTTCGACCGGCCGCCGGTCCCTCCCCTAGCGGCTCCGGTAAGTCCGGTGCCACCGGTCGCTCCGGCTCCGGCGGCCACGCCGGGCCTGGTCGAGGCACCCCCCACCAGGCCGATGAACCCCGCGAGCGCTCCTCCGGAGCTGCCAAGGCTCATCGTCAGCGTCGGTGGCAACGCCGCCGTCGGCACCCCGGCCGCGGCCGGTCATGAGCTGACCATTACTTTGACCCGCCGGTCGACGGTGATCGGGCGGGGCAGCGAGGTCGACGTTCAGCTGCCGGACACGGGCATCTCCCGCCGGCACGGCGAAGTCGTACTGCAGCCCGACGGACGACACATCTACCGCGATCTGGGTTCGACCAATGGCAGCAAGGTCAACGGTCGCAAGGTGTCCGAGGCCCGGCTGCTGGACGGGGATCGGATCGAGGTCGGCCGCAGCGTCCTCGTCTACCGCCACCCCGGCGCGGTAGGTCCGGTGGGCTCTGCCGGTCCGGCAGCTGGGCGCCGGGGCGGCGAGCTGTCCGGCGCGCCGGCCGAGGCCTAGTCCGTGACCGACGCGGCATACCTGGTCATACGCCTGACCTTCCTGGCCCTGCTGTGGCTTTTTGTCCTCGCAGCGGTGCGCGCTGTGCGTTCAGACCTGTTCGGGCCGAGCAAGCGTCAGCTGCGCCGTGACGCTCCCCCGCAGCCCGTCTTTGCTCCTCCTCCGCCGCCCAAGCCCAAGCGCGGGAAGGCCCCCACCAAGTTGCTCGTGGTCAGTGGCCGGGCGCGGGGACTGACGGTCCCGCTGGGCCAAGGACCGGTGACGCTGGGACGGGCCAGCGATTCAAGTCTCGTGCTGGACGACGACTTCGCCTCGGCCCACCATGCCCGCCTGGTACCCCACGACGGCCAGTGGTTCGTCGAGGATCTCGGCTCGACGAACGGCACCTACCTGGACCGCACCAAGGTGATCCGCCCGACGGCGGTGCCGGTCGGTGTTCCGGTGCGCATTGGCAAAACGGTGCTGGAGCTGCGGCGATGACCCTGCGCCTGCGCTACTCAGTGCGTTCGCATGTCGGCATGGTGAGAGAGGGCAACGAGGACTCCGCCTACGCGGGTTCGCGGTTGGCTCTCGTCGCCGACGGCATGGGGGGTCATGCGGCCGGCGAGGTGGCCAGCGCCGCCGTCGTTGCCACCCTCGCGCAACTCGATGAGGACGAGGCCGGACTGGACCTGCTGGAGGTGCTCGCCTCCGCCGTCCAAGCAGCCAACGACCACCTGCGAGCCATGGTTGATTCGAACGCCGCGCTGGACGGCATGGGAACGACCCTCACGGTGATGCTCTCCTCGGGTACGCGCCTGGGCCTGGCCCACGTAGGCGACAGCCGGGCCTACCTGCTGCGCGACGGGGAGTTCAGCCAGCTCACTCACGACCAGACCCTCGTGCAACGGATGGTTGACGAAGGACGCATCTCTCCGGAACAGGCCGAGACCCACCCCCAACGCTCCCTGTTGACCCAAGCGCTGGACGGTCGGGCCGGCGTCGAGCCGGACCTGTCGGTGCGCGAGGCCCGCCGCGGCGACCGCTATCTGCTGTGCAGCGACGGACTGTCCGGCTACGTGTCCCAGGAGTTGATTGCGCCGGCGCTGGCCATACCGGACCCGGATGAAGCAGCGGAACGCCTCATCGAACTCGCGCTGCTGGCCGGGGCCCCCGACAACGTCACCGTGGTGATCGCCGACGTCGTCGATGACTCCGCCGGCTTGCCCGTCACGCCGATCGTGGGGGGCGCGGCCGCCGAAGCGGACAGCGTCCCCAGCGCGGCCGCCGCATTGGTCCTTCCCGGCGGGGCTTCCCTCACCACGGAGGAGCGCCTCGCCAGGCGCGAGGCTGCACGGCGCGAGCGCCAGGACCTTGCGCCCGCGGCGGAGCCCGATGCCGCCCTCATCGAGACACCTCCCACCGGCATGCCACCGATCGTCGACGAGCCGGTGCCCAGTCGCCGATCGCGCCGGGCCGCGCGCGCGTCACGACCGTGGTATCGACGCCCCGTCGTGCTGGGCCTGTCGACCGTCTTCGTGGTCATCGTGGCGGGGATCGTCATCACCTGGACGGTCGCCGCCGGCTCCTGGTACGTGGCGCGAAGCGGCGAGCGGGTCGGGCTCTACCACGGACTTCAATCCCGGCCGCTCGGCCTTTCCCTGTCGCGCGTTCAGGACCACGGGATCCCCCTGAACCAGCTGATCCCGGTGGATCTGGAACGCGTGCGCAGCGGCATCGTGGCTGACAGCCATGCCGACGGCGTCTGCATCCTCGCGCGGTTGAAGTTCAACGCGCAGCAGGCCGCCCGGGCTAACGCGATACGAGAGGCGAATCAGAAGCACCCACTGCCCACCGCGCCACCATCAACGAAAGCGTCGACTACCGCCTCCGCCAAGGCGCCGGTCGCCGCACCAACCAAGGTGACGACTCCGACCACGACACCCACCACACCCACGAGGGCGCCCAAGCCGCACGTCACACCGACCCCGAGCCCTTCGATCAGCCTGCCGCCGATTCCGACGCCGCTGTCGAAGTCCTGCGCGACGTGACCACGCTGACGGTCGCTCCGGCCCGGCCCAATCGCCGGGGTACGGAGCTCGTTCTCCTGCTCTTCGCGGTCCTGGTGGCCACCGGGGCGCTGGCGGCGGTCGTACTGGCTCATGACAACCGGCTCACCGCAACGGTCGGCTACCTGTCCGTCGGTTTCCTCGCGGTCTACCTGATCGCCCACGTCGCGATTCGCAAGCTCGCTCCGGCCGCGGATCCCCTGCTCCTGCCGATCATGGCGCTGCTCAACGGACTGGGGCTGGCGATGATCTACCGCCTCGACCTCGCCTACGCCGATCGTGCTCGCCAGCTCGGAAAGCCGATCCCGAGCGGCCGTGCCGAGCTGCAGCTGGCCTACTCCTTCATCGCCGTACTCGTGCTCATCGCCGTACTCGCCGTGATTCGCGACCACCGGACGCTCGCCCGCTACACCTACACCTGCGCTTTCGTGGGCCTGGCACTGCTGGCGACCCTGGTCTTCGCCCCTTCGCAAATGGGTGCCCGGATCGCGCTGCCGGTCGCCAATATCCAACCCGGAGAGTTCTCCAAGATCCTGCTGATGATCTTCTTCGCGGGCTATCTGGTACGCAAGCGCGAAGTGCTGTCCGTCGTCACCCGGTCATTCCTTGGGCTGCCACTTCCACGGGCCCGCGACATGGGACCGCTACTCGCTGCCTGGGTGGCCAGCCTGCTCATCCTGGTCGTCATCAGAGACCTGGGCACATCGCTGCTGTTCTTCGGGATCTTCCTGGCGCTGCTGTACGTGGCGACCGAGCGCGCGTCCTGGGTGGTCATCGGACTCATCCTGTTCAGCGCCAGCGCTGTTTTCAGCTATTACGCGTTCGGCCACGTCCGGATTCGCGTCGACATCTGGCTGCACCCGTTTTCTCCCGGGGAAATCAGCGGCAACGCCTACCAGCTGGTCCAAGGACTCTTCGGGCTCGCGAACGGCGGGCTGCTGGGCACCGGGCTCGGCCGCGGCCGGCCGGATGTCGTCCCGGAGGCCTGGAACGACTTCATCCTGTCCAGCCTCGGTGAGGAAATTGGCGCCGTCGGCATCATGGCGATCCTGGTGCTGTATTTCCTGCTGGTGGCCAGGGGCCTGCGGGCGGCTTTGGGTGTCCGCGACGGATTCGGCAAGCTGCTGGCGGCGGGGATCGGTACGGCCGTCGCCCTTCAGGTCTTCGTGGTGGCCGGCGGTGTGTTTCGGGTAATCCCGCTGACCGGTCTGACGCTGCCGTTCGTGGCTTACGGCGGAAGCAGTCTGGTCGCTAACGCGATTCTCATCGCCCTGCTGCTGCGGATCAGCGACGCCGGCCGGCGTCCCCCGCCGGCGCCGAGCGACGCTGTCCCGCTGTACGACTCCCAGGCCGTGGTCGACAGCCCGACGCAGGTGGTCAAGCTATGAACCGGCCAATCCGGCGACTTTCGATCGCCTGCCTTTTCCTTTTCCTGGTGCTGCTGATCGGCGACAACATGATCCAGCTGGTCGAGGCCGGCTCGCTGCGCAACAAGCCGCAAAACAGCCGGCAGCGCGAGATGGACCTGGCCCGTCCGCGCGGCCCCATCGTGGTCGAGGGCAAGTCCGTCGCCGACTCGGTGCCGGTCAATGACGTCTACAAATATCAGCGGCGATATCCCGGCGGGGCCCTCTATGCGCCGGTCACCGGCTACTTCTCGATCGTGTCCTCCACTCAAATCGAGCAGTCCGAGAACGGGGTCCTGTCGGGCCAGGATGACCGGCTCTTCATCCGGCGGCTCTCGGATTACTTCACCGGTCGCCAGCCCAAGGGCGGCGCTGTCGAGCTCACCCTTGACGCCGCGACCCAGCAGGCCGCCGCCGCCGCACTCGGCAACCGCAAAGGCGCGGTTGTCGCCATGGATCCGACCACCGGGGCCATCCTGGCGTTGGTCACGTCGCCCTCGTTCGACCCGAACCTGCTGGCGGTGCACGACGGAGCGGTGCTCAACGCCAACGACCGCAGGCTCAATGCCGACCCCGCCAAGCCACTGCTCGACAGGGGCACCGAGCTGACGTATCCACCGGGTTCCACCTTCAAATTGGTGACGGCAGCCGCCGCACTCTCCTCCGGGAAATACACCCCCACCACCGAGATCGACGCCCCGAATGTGCTGCAGCTGCCGCAGAGCAGCAACACGCTCAGCAATTTCGGCGGGGAGACATGCTCGCCGACTCAACGCGAGACGCTCTCGCAAGCGCTGACCACGTCGTGCAATACCGCGTTCGCCAAGCTGGGACTCGACCTGGGCAGCGCCGCGCTCGAAGAGCAGGCCCGCAAATTCGGGTTCAACTCGACGATCTCTGGCTTCCCCCTCCGGCAAGCGGCCAGTGTCTTTCCCACGAACCTCGACGCGCCCCAGACCGCGCTGTCGGCCATCGGCCAGTTCGACGTCAGCGCCACCCCGCTGCAGATGGCGATGGTGGCTGCCGCTATCGCCAACGGCGGCAGGGAGATGAAGCCCTACGTCGTCAAGCAGACGCTGGCGCCCGACCTCTCCCCCTTGGAGACGACGTCGCCCGTGCAGCTCGCTCAGCCCATCACCGGTAACGTCGCAGCCGAGCTCACGGCCATGATGGAAAACGTCGTCAACAACGGCACGGGCACCGCCGCCCAGATCGCCGGTATCCGAGTGGCGGGTAAGACGGGCACCGCACAAAACGCCGTCGGCCAGGCGCCGCACTCCTGGTTCGTCGGCTTCGCTCCGGCTGACAACCCGCGCGTCGCCGTGTGCGTCTTCGTCGAAAACAGCGGCGGCGATCTCAACGGACAGGGCGGCACCATCGCCGCCCCGATTGCCAGCACGGTCATGCGGACCGCGCTGGGAGCGTCATGAAAGGCCTCGAAGCGTTGATGAGTAGGGCAGCCCGTTGACAGGCGCCGGCACGGTCCTCGGTGAGCGCTACCGGCTCGAAACCCGTATCGCCATCGGCGGGATGGGCGAGGTGTGGCGGGCGCGGGACGAGACGCTGGGACGCACCGTCGCGGTCAAGGTCCTCAAACCCGAATATGCCGAAGACCCCAACTTCGTCGAGCGCTTTCGCGCCGAGGCGCGAAACACTGCCCGGCTTGCCCATGCCGGCATCGCCACCGTCTACGACTACGGCGAAGTCCCCGTCGACGGTGCCGTTGGCAGCAGCGCCTACCTGGTGATGGAACTGGTGCCCGGCGAGCCGCTCTCGGCCATCCTTCGCGAGCGCGGCCCGCTTCCCCCCAGCGAAGCAATGTCGATCGTCGGTCAGACCGCGTTGGCGCTGCAAGCCGCGCATGAGCGCGGGGTCATCCACCGCGACATCAAACCCGGCAATCTGATGATCACCCCCGACGGGCGGGTGAAGGTCACCGACTTCGGGATCGCGCGGGCCACTGACGAAGTGCCGCTCACCCAGACCGGCACGGTGCTCGGTACGTCGTACTACCTGGCGCCCGAACAGGCCGCCGGCCGTGACGTCACCGCCGCCAGCGATGTGTACTCCCTCGGCATCGTCGCCTACGAGTGCCTCTCGGGACGGCGACCCTTCCAGGACACCAACCCCGTCGCCGTGGCGCTGGCGCACCAGACCGAGCCACCGCCGCCGCTACCCCCGACCATCCCCGCGCCCATTGCCCAGCTGGTGTACGGCGCGCTGTCCAAGGACCCCCGCGACCGACCGCCCACAGCCGGTGAATTCGGCCGCCGGGCGCTCGCCCTGTCAGACCCCGGAGCCACCGAGGCGCTCGCAGCCCAACCGGCGGTGCCTCCGGTTCCGCCACCACCGCCGCCCAAGCGCAAGATCCCGCTGTCGGTGCCGCTGATCGGCCTGCTGGTGCTCCTCGCGGTGTTGCTGACGATCCTGCTGGTGCGCGGCAATTCCCACGGGTCCAAACCGACGCCAACTCCTACCCCCACGACGGCGCCGCCTACCTCGGCCAGCCCGTCGCCGTCGCCGACACCCTCCCCGACGCCAAGCCCCACTCCCACCCCGACCCCTACTCCCACCCCGACACCGACGGTGGTCGTCAATCCGCAGGACTATCTCGGCAAGACGCTCGGATCGGTCCGCCAATCGCTGATCCGCCAGGGGCTGCAGGTCCAGGTCTCGGGATCCTTCGACGAGAAGTCGACCGTCATCGGCATCGATCCCTCCGGCACCTTGAACGTGGGACAGCTCGTCACGGTCACCACGATGGAGCCGACCCAGACGCCGACTCCTCCACCGCCCACCAGCCCGTCCCCATCGGTCACGGGCACCTCCGGGAAGGCAGGCAACACCCCGGGTGACTGAGCCGACCGGGCCGGAACCGTCCGCGCCCGACGAGCCTGCGCCCGCCGCCGCACCAGCAGCGGGCGCGATCCCTGGTGTCCGGCTGCTCAGCGGCCGCTATCAACTGGCAGGAATCCTTGGCTACGGCGGGATGGCCGAGGTCTACAAGGCGACGGATGTCCGGCTCGGCCGGTCCGTCGCCATCAAGGTGTTGCGCAGTGACCTCGCGCGAGACCCGACCTTCCAAGCCCGCTTTCGCCGTGAGGCCCAATCGGCAGCCGGGCTCAACCATCCGATGATCGTTTCGGTGTACGACACCGGCACCGACGACAAGCACGACCCGCCACTGCCCTACATCGTCATGGAATACGTCGATGGCCACACCGTTCGCGAAGTGCTGCAACTCGACGGCCGGCTGACGCAGAACCGGGCTCTGGAGATCGTCGTCGACGTGTGCGCTGCCTTGGACTACAGCCACCGCGCCGGCATCGTCCATCGCGACATCAAGCCGGGCAACGTGATGATCACCCCCGACGGCTCGGTCAAGGTGATGGACTTCGGAATCGCCCGGGCGATCGCCCAGTCGACAGCCACCGTGACGCAGACCGCGGCCGTAATGGGTACCGCTCAGTACCTTTCACCCGAGCAGGCGCGCGGTGAGACGGTCGACTCCCGCAGCGATCTCTACTCGGCGGGTGTGGTGCTCTACGAGCTGCTGACGGGCCAGCCGCCCTTCCAAGGCGACTCACCGGTCGCGGTCGCCTATCAGCATGTCCGCGAGGACCCGATTCCGCCGTCGGACCTCGAGCCTGATCTGTCCGCGGACGTCGACGCCGTCGTCATGAAGTCACTCGCGAAAAACCCGGCCAATCGCTACCAGAACGCGGCAGAGATGAGCGATGACCTGGGGCGCATCCTCGCCGGTCGCCATGTCCTCGCCACCCCTTTGCTGCGGGAGCCGGCGCCCCGTCCGGCGCCGCCGCCGCGCAGGCAACGTCCCGACCGACCCCGGCCTTCACGCCGGCGCATCCTGCTCGTCGCGTTGCTGACCCTGCTCGCCGCCGCCGCCGTCACCGGCGGCTTGCTGCTCGCCCAGGACTCCAAGACGGGGAGCTCTGAGGTCGCGGTTCCGCCCCTGCAACGGGTCACGCTGACCGACGCCAAGCGGCTCATCGAGGACAACGGCCTCGAGGTCGGCAAGCTCACCGGGAAGGCCAGCCCCCTGCCGGTCTACACAGTCCTTTCCAGCGACCCGTCCGTCGGTACCAAGGTGAAGAAGGGCACGGCGGTCGCGTTGACCTTCAGCGCCGGGCCCAACAGCGTCCAGATTCCGATCAACATCATCGGCAAGACGGCGCAGGCGGCGCAGGCTGAGCTCACCCAGCTCGGATTCCAGAGCACCATCAGCCTGGTGGTCACGCCGGGAAAGCCGATCGGCACGGTCAGCGACACCAGCCCGCTGCCGGGCACATCGGTACTGACGACCCAGCCGGTGACGCTCAAGGTGGAAGGGCCGAACACGGTGGTTCCCCAGCTGCTGGGCTTCGACGTCGACGCCGCTACGGCCCTGCTGCTGCAGGCAGATCTGAGGGTCAACGTGGTGCTGACGCCGAGCGGGCAGCCGAATCAGCAGGTGCTCAGCCAATCGATCCCGCAAGGCACCCAGCTGAAACGGCTCACGATCGTCACCCTGACCGTGAGTCAGAATCTCCCGCCGACTCCCGACCCCGACCCCGACGCCCAAGCCGACCAAGAGCGTGAAACCGACGAAGCCGACTCCGACACCCACGCACTCGACGGTGACGACGACGCCGGTGCCACCCGCGGCGCCCAAGCCGTAGTCAGCGGAGCTGATCAACAGGCGTAGTCAGCGATGCTGATCAACAGACATAGTCAGCGGGGCTGATCAGCTGGCGGAGCAAGCGGAGCTGGTCAGCTGAAGGCGGCAGCCCGCAGGGTCTCCACCTCCGCGGTCAACGCCGGTGCCAGCGCCAGCGGACGCTCATCGCCGCACACGGCCAGCCAGCGCGCGAGGATCAAGTGGCCGCCGTACGTCAGCACCGATTCGGGGTGAAACTGGACTCCCTCGATGGGGAGCTCACGGTGGCGCAGACCCATGATCACACCGCTCGCCGTCGTCGCGGTCACCACGAGCTCGGCGGGCAGTCCCTGCCGATCAATCGCCAGCGAGTGGTAACGCGTCGCCACGAAAGGGTCGGGGAGCCCGGCAAGTACTCCTTCGCCGGTATGGGACACCAGGCTGGTCTTGCCGTGCAGGAGCTCGGGGGCGCGCACGCAGCTGCCTCCGAAAGCGACGCCGATCGCCTGGTGTCCCAGGCACACGCCCAGCAGGGGAATGCCTTCGGCGGCGGCGTGGCGCACCATATCGACGCTGACCCCCGCCTCCCAGGGACCCTTCGGCCCCGGCGACAGCAGCACCCCGTCGACGCCCAGATCGGCGACCTCATCGGTGCCGATCGCGTCATGACGTCGCACGACGCACTCGACGCCGAGCTGGCCGAGGTACTGGACCAGGTTGTAGACGAATGAGTCGTAGTTGTCGACGACGAGCACCCTGGTCACCCGTGCGAGTCTGCCAGGTCAGGCGCCTGGAGGCTGCTGACTTTTCTGCCGGCTCAATCGCCTTGGCAGCTAGCGGCCCTCGCTGCTGCCGTCAGTGGGTCAGCGGAACCGCTGCAGTGAGACCAACGGCTCCGGTGTAGGCCGGGAGCTTCAAGGAGTCCTGCGCAGTGACGTCGAAGCGAAGGCCGTAGGCGGCCACGTACTGCTGGTAGATCTGGACGTCGGGCTCCGCCTCGAGGGCGGCCTGGAGGCGCTGTGGATCACCGACGGCTTGCAGGACGAACGGCGGTGAGTACACCTGACCGTTCACCAGCAGCGTGTTTCCGACGCAGCGGACCGCGGTCGTGGCAATCACGCGCTGACCCATCACCGCAAGTGCCCGGGCGCCCCCCGAGCGCAGGCCGTTGAGCGCCGCCTGGACATCCTGCTGATGAACGACCAGGTCATCGGGCGTGGGCGGCGGAACTCCGGCGGGAAGCGGACGGCTTCGCGCCGACCGCGGAGCATCGTCGAGCGCGACCGTCAGCCCGGCGCCAGCAGCGGGCGTGAGGCCGGCCGCGCTGGCCAGCGCCGCCTCCTGCAGCCGCGCCTCGCGCACCCGCTGGCTACCAGCGGCCGAACGTGCCGTGGCCTGCTCCACCTGGGCGCGAATCCCCTGCGCCTGACGCTCGAGTCCGGCCAGCGACGCTTGACGATCGGCGATCAGACCAGGCAGATTGTCGCGCTGGCCCGGCAGCTCACTTCCCCGGGAGGTGGCTATCGCCGTCGCCGCGAGCAAGCCGGCCACGGCTGCCACCACTGGCACCAGGAAACGAAACGTGCTGCGTGAGCGCGTGTTCATCTCCGATCATCCCAGCCATTCCAGGCTGCGCCGTTACGCTGACGCGACCCGAGCCGATACCGGTGGCGAGAGGAGTCCAAGTGCCCGAATCCCGGCGTCGCAAGAAGAAGGATGCCCGACGCGTCGTCGCTGCGCCTGCAGGCCCGCCGAGGCGTACCCGTGACGCGCCTTCCCCACCCTGGTTCGGTGCGCTGCTGCTCGGACTCTTCGTGGTGGGTATCGCCTGGCTGCTGATCTACTACTTCTCCAACGGCGGCATCCTGGGTATGCAACACCTGGGCGGCTGGAACCTGGCCGTCGGCTTCGCCTTCATCGTGGGTGGCCTGGCCATGGCCACGCAATGGAAATGATCCCCGGCTGAGCGACTTATCCACACTGTGGATAAAGCCTGGGGATGAATGACAGGCGTGGAACTCCACGCCTGTCACCCGCACCAGCGACTAGAGCAGCTCGTAGATGGTGGCGTTGGCCAGACCGCCGCCCTCGCACATGGTCTGCAAGCCGTAACGAATGCCGTTGTCGACCATGTGGTGCACCAGCCGGGTAGCCAACTGAGCTCCGGAGCCGCCGAGGGGGTGTCCGAGTGCGATAGCGCCACCGAGCGGATTGAGTGCCTTGACGTCTGCTCCGGTCTCAGCCAGCCACGCCAGCGGGACGGGGGCGAATGCCTCGTTCACCTCGAAGGCGCCGATCTCCTCAATTCGCAGGCCCGACCGCTGGAGCGCCTTGGCTGTCGCGGGAATCGGTCCCGTCAGCATGATCACCGGATCGTCACCCACCACCACAGTCGTGTGGATGCGCACCAGCGGCGTGAGTCCCAGCTCGGCGGCTTTCTCGGAGGTTGTCACGAGCAACGCAGCCGCGCCGTCGGAGATCTGCGAGGCGTTGCCGGCGGTGATGACGCCGTCCGGGTCGAAGGCCGGCTTCAACTTGGCCAGGCTCTCCAGGCTGCCACCGGCGCGAACACCCTGATCGGTGTCGAAGGTGGAGACGGAGCCGTCTTCGGCCGTCACGGGGACCGGCACGATCTGACCGGCGAACGCGCCGCCGTTGATGGCTGCCAGCGCCTTCTCGTGAGACGTGAGGCTGAACTCGTCGACCGCGGTACGGGACAAGCCCCATTTCTTGGCGATCATCTCCGCGCCGATGCCCTGGTTGAACACCACGCCGTAGCGCTCAAACACCTTGGGGCCAAAGGGGAATCCGGTGCCTGCCGGGGTCGAGGAGCCCATCGGGATCCGGGTCATCGACTCGACTCCACCAGCTACGGCGATGTCGTACTGGCCGGAGATGACGCCCGCCGCCGCGAACGCGATCGCCTGCTGGCTCGAACCGCACTGGCGGTCGACTGTGGTGCCCGGCACCGACTCCGGCCATCCCGCCGCCAGCACGGCGTTGCGTCCCACGTTCAGCCCCTGCTCGCCCACCTGGTTGACGCAGCCCCAAATGACGTCATCGATCACCGCCGGGTCAATGCCGCTGCGCTCGGCGAGTGAGGACAGGACGTGCCCGGACAAGTCGACCGGATGCCAATCTTTGAGAGCCCCGTTGCGCTTGCCGATCGGGGTGCGTACCGCTAGTGCGATTACCGCGTCACGTGCCATGGTCCTACGCCTCCTGGAAAAGATTGCTTCACTTTCCTGCAACCGCGCGAACGCCCCTGTGGATTCCATTGCGCATTCGTTTGCGGATTCGTCGCTCTCGGTCCACCAGGCGCCCGGATAACCTCGCCTGCGTGACTTACGGTCCGCCGTCGTGGCGGCCGCCCGCCTTGCTCGCAGCGGCGTTAGCGGCGGGGGCCGGCGGCTTCCTCGTCCCGGAGCTCTGGGCACTTGCCGTGGTGCTGTTGGCGGCTGCCGTTCGTGATTGGCGGTGTCGCCCGGCGCTGGCTCTGAGCACCGACGGATTCACCTATGTCTCGGGGCTACGGCGGCACCGCGCCTCATGGCTGCAGGTCGACGGCGTCCGGGTGCGTCAGGAGAGGCACTTCCTGAGCTTTGGACGCACCGTAGAAATCGATCTGACGGACGACACGCTCATCGTCTTGTCCCGCGCCCAACTCGGGGCCGAGCCCGACGACGTGGCCGGTGAGCTGGAACGCGCCTGGCAGGACGCGGTCAGGTCAGCGAAGCAGTTCTGACCATCGTCACGACCACCAGCACTGCTGCGACGGCCACGAGCCCGACGACCTGCCATTTCAACTGCCGTCCGCTGTAGGCGTAGATGGCGCCGATGATGGCGCCCGTGATCAAGCCGCCGACGTGGCCGAAGAGGCTGATCCCCGGGAAGGTCACCGAGATGACCAGGTTGAGGATGATCGTCGCTGTGATGCCGGAGGTGTCGGCGCCTACCCGCCGGGCCAGCACCCAGTACGCCGCAAAGAGCCCGAAGATGGCGCCGGAGGCACCGACGCTCGCGTAAGACAGGTCTTTGGCGGCGAAGGCCAGCACATTGCCGCCGATGGCAGAGAGCACGTAGAGCGCGATGTAGCGCCAGCGTCCCAGCATGAATTCCAGCGCCGGGCCGACCAGCAGCAGTACGAACATGTTGATCGCGATGTGCCAGATCGCGTAGTGCAGGAAGGCGCCCGTCAGGAGCCGGTAGTACTCGTGGTTGTGGGCGATGTAGTAGTTGAACGAGGCGTAGTCGTTCGTGAACTTGTTGCCGATCGCTATCGACGTGATCGGAAAGCCCTGCAGGATGAACCCGAGGACGTTCAGGCCGAGAATTGTCCAGGTGACGTAGGGCCGGCCGCCGCGCTGCACGCCGCCGAACCGGGTGCGTAACGGTCGCTGAGTACTCCCGGCGCTCGCATCGTCCGGACACATGAAACCGACCGAGGCCGGCCGCATGCACTCGGCGCAGATCGGTCGTTCACAGCGGACACAGCTGACATACGTGGTGCGGTCGGGATGCCGGTAGCAGGTACGCGGAGGTGGATCAGTCGCCGGCTGCTGCGGCGACTGTCCCTCTCCGGGCCCCTCGGGAGGCGGGCTTGGCGAAGCCACCGGGATCAGCGGGCGCCGGTCAGGCCGGGAGACGCTCTATGGCGATGCTCTCGATCACGATGTCGTCGTTCGGACGGTCAGAACGATCGGTCGGGGCATTGGCGATGGCGTCGACGACGTCCTGGCCGGAGACGACCTCACCGAAGATGGTGTGCTTGCGGTTGAGGTGGGGCGTCTTACCCACGGTGATGAAGAACTGCGATCCGTTGGTGCCCGGGCCGGCATTAGCCATGGCAAGCAGGTAGGGACGGTCGAAGACCAGCTCGGGATGGAACTCGTCCTTGAACTGATATCCCGGTCCTCCGCGGCCGCTACCCAGCGGATCGCCGCCCTGAATCATGAAACCGGGGATCACCCGATGAAAGATCGTGCCCGGATAGAGCGGCCGATCCTCGACCTTCGTCCGGTTCGTGGGATCGGTCCAGACCTGACTTCCGTCAGAGAGCCCCACGAAGTTCTCAACCGTCTTGGGGGCGTGGTTGGGGAAGAGCCGAATACGGATCTCCCCTTTGCTCGTCTGCAACGTCGCGTAGAGCTCTTCGGCCATCAGGGTCCTTCGGGTCAGTGTCTCGGGCGCCGCCCAGACTACGTGGGACCGCCTGAGCCGCGTGGGATGATCCACAGTGGGTACCGGATCAACCAGGTAGCCAAACAACCCATCAGTAGAGGGGCAGCAAGCTGTGAGTGACCCGATCGAAGACACCGCCCAGCAGGTCACCGAGGCCGCGACCAGCGCGGCCGCTAACGCCGCCACCCGAGGCAAGGCCGCCGCGCGCCAAGCCTCCAAAGAAGCCAAGAAACGCGGCTCAGCAGCCGTCGCCGGCGTTCCGGTCGTCGCCGCCGCGGCTGTCAAGCAGGGCGAGCATGCCCTTGAGTTCGCGCTGGAACGCGGCAGTGAGGCCCTACTGGCCGCGCTCGAGACCGAGCCCGGCAAGCGCCTGGCCGGCGCCACCGCGGGCGGCACTGCCTTGAAGTCCAAGCTGACGGCCGGCAAGCGCCGCCGACGCCGCCGTCTCCTGCTGCTCATCGTCATCGTGAACGTGGGCGGCGCCGTGGCGTTCAAGAAGCTTCGGGCCAGGAAAGCCGCCCAGGAGGAGCCGGCCGTGACGCCTTTTGCCCCGCCGATCGCTCACACGCCGGCCACGAAAGACGCTGCGCCAGCCGCGACGCCGACCGAACCCACCGCCGCCCCGCCGACCACACCAGCGGAGACCATCAGCGAAGAGGTGCCCCCGGCCAAGCCCACACCCGAGCCGGAGACCCCGTCAGCCGCCGAGTCCAACTGAGCCCAGTCCAACTGAGCCGAGTGCAAATGATCCGAGAGTGGAGCCGAGGGGAATCGAACCCCTGACTTCCTGCTTGCAAAGCAGGCGCTCTGCCAACTGAGCTACGGCCCCGGGTGGTGACTGGTGCTGACCGAAACCGCCTTACCGAAGATCCACGGGCTGGGTGACGCGGTGCCAGACGTCTTCGTCATTTCGACGTCCTCGCAGCCGAACAACGACGACTGCAGCCGCGGCCAGCACAATGAGCGTGCGCATGTCGTGGGCTCCCGTCTTTGGATGCCTGCGAAGCAGGGGTGGACCTAGGTGGACTTGAACCACCGGCCTCTTCCTTATCAGGGAAGCGCTCTAACCGGCTGAGCTATAGGTCCTGGCTGGCGCTGCGAGTCTACTTGCCCTCGGCAGTGGCGACGATCGAATACCGCCTGCGCGCAGGGTGGGCCAGGCTAGCGTTCGATCAGTGTGACTTCCACCCCGCCGACGAAGTCCGAGCACAGGTTGTAGAGCATCGCGCCGATGGTCGACAACAGTGTGAAGGCGATGACGTTAGCCGCCCCGAGCACGAGCGCGATCAGCATGACGCGGCTGAAGGAAAGCCAGTCTGCGACGCCTGGATGGTTGTCCTTGGTGTCGTTGGTCAGGGTGGTCGCAGCGTTGATGATGGACCGGAAGACGCCGGCGCTGTCGAGCACGGCCCAGAGCGCCGCGACGGCGACGAGCAGCACGATGAACATGCACAGCGAGAACGTCAGCGAGATCCGCAGCACCGAAAGCGGCCCCAGGTGAGAGACCTTCAGCCGGGCCCGCCGAGCCATGGATGTGCGTGCAGCGCTTGACGCCGGCACAGCGGCACCAGCACTGCCCGGCACTGGCGGCGGACCGGTCGAAGCGCCGGCCAGGTAGGCGGTAGCGACCGGACCATTGGGACTCGGCCGGCCCGGGTTAGGTCCGTTAGCACTGGGCCCGTTGGGGTTTGGTCCGGGAACCGGGCCGTTGGGTGCGCCCGCCGGGACGGGGCCATACACCGGTGCGACGGAGTACGCGTTGGTCGCGGCCGCGTCGACGTTTACCGTCTCGCGCGTCACCGGCTCGCTGCCGTTGTCGGTAGCCCAGGGATCGGGCTGGGCCTTCTTCGGGGACTGCTTGGTCAGCCCCTCCTTGGAGCCGGCCGACCCGTTGGACTCGGCGGTCTCCTGGACCTTCGGCTGATCGGCCGGGGACGGTTCGACGACGTCGACTCCCTTGGTGGGGCCGGTTGGCGCGTCGTCGCTCTCACCTACCGCGACCCCCGCAGGGTTCGTATCGTCGGAGGCCTTGGTCCCCTGAGAGCCGCGCTTGCTTTGGCTCGCTGACGAAGCGCCAGTGTCGCTCGGGCTCACCCGCCGTCCTCCCCGGACTCACCGGCATCCCCGTCCACCGGAGGCTCCTCTTCTGCGTTGCGTGCAACTGCTACGACCTGGACACCTTCGGCCAAATTCATCAGCCGGACACCCATGGTCTGGCGATCAGAGCGCCGGACATCCCGTGCCACCGTACGCAATATGCCGCCGCCACTGGCAATGGCGTACAGCTCGTCATCAGGATGCACGACCAGGGCACCGACCAGGACACCACGCTTTGCGACGATGCGAGCGGTAAGAACACCCTTTCCGCCGCGGTTTTGCGGTGAGTACTGCTCCAGCGGAGTCCGCTTCGCATAGCCGCCCGACGTAGCCACCAACAAGAACCCGGTGTCGTCGTCCGCGCGCACGACCTCCATGGCCAGCAGCTCGTCGGAGGAGTCGAAACGCATTCCGATCACACCCGAGGTCTGGCGGCCCATTGGCCGCAGCTGCTCGTCGTCGGCGTGGAACCGGATCGACATCGCGTCTCGGCTGACCAGCAGCAGGTCATCGGTGTCGCTGCAGAGCTTGGCGGAGATGAGCTCGTCGCCTTCACGCAGGTTGACGGCGGCCAGACCACCGGTGCGGTTGGAGTCGTAAGCGCTGAGCTCGGTCTTCTTGACCAGTCCCTGCTTGGTGGCGACAACGAGATAGGGAGCCACGTCGTAATCGCTGATCGCCATGACCTGAGCGATCTTTTCGTCGGGCTGGAACGCCAAGATGTTGGCGACGTGCTGGCCCTTGGCGGTACGCGCCTGCTCGGGCAGCTCGTGCGCCTTGGCCCGGTACACCCGGCCGCGGTTGGTGAAGAACAGCAGCCAATGGTGGGTCGAGGTGACGAAGAAATGCTCGACGATGTCGTCCTCGCGAAGCGCCGCGCCCTGCACTCCCCGTCCACCGCGCTTCTGGGAACGGTAGAGATCGGTCTTGGTGCGCTTCGCGTAGCCACCGCGGGTGACCGTGACCACGACGTCCTCGCGGGCGATGAGGTCTTCCAGGCTCATGTCGCCCTCGTACGGAATCAGCCGCGTCCGACGGGGATCACCGAATCGCCGGGAGATCTCGCCGAGCTCCTCGGCGATGACCTGGCGCTGGCGCTCGGGGCTTGCGAGCAGATCTTCCAGGTCGGCGATCTCGGTCCGCAGCTCGGTGGCCTCGTCGATGATCCGCTGGCGCTCCAGCGCGGCGAGGCGGCGCAGCTGCATGTCCAGGATGGCGGTGGCCTGAATCTCCGAAAGCTCGTAGCGGCTCATGAGCTCACCGCGGGCGGTGTCGGCGGATTCGCTATTGCGAATCAGGTTGATCACCTCATCGAGGTGATCAAGCGCAACCAGCAGACCTTCCAGCACATGCAGTCGCTCACGCTTCTTGCGCAGCTGGAAGCGGGTACGGCGCACGATGACGTCGATCTGGTGCAGCACGTAGTAGCGGACCATCTCGTCCAGGCGCAGCGTGCGCGGGACGCCGTCGACGATCGCCAGCATGTTGACACCGAACGTGTCTTGCAGCTGGGTGTGCTTGTACAGGTTGTTGAGCACCACCTTCGCCACGGCGTCGCGGCGAAGCGTGATCACCAGCCGCTGGCCGGTGCGCTGGCTGGACTCGTCAGCAATGTCGGAGATACCGCCGACCCGGCCGTCCTTCACGAGCTCGGCGATTTTTTCGGCCAGCGCATCGGGATTGACCTGGTACGGCAGCTCGGTGACGACCAGCGCCGTCCGGCCCTTGATTTCTTCGACCTCGACGACCGCGCGCATGCGCACGC
The DNA here is from genome assembly GCA_963737695.1 of uncultured Actinomycetota bacterium. Lineage (GTDB taxonomy): Bacteria > Actinomycetota > Actinomycetes > Frankiales > Frankiaceae > DATAZK01. The sequence goes on along the minus strand of CAVTTQ010000003.1, from coordinate 289,756 downwards.
TGCCGCGCCCGGTGCGATAGGCGTCAGAGATTCCGTCGCGGCCGACGATCAGCGCGCCCGTCGGGAAATCCGGACCGGGAATGCGCTCGATCAGGGCCTCGAGAAGCTCATCGTCGGGAGCATCCGGATGCTCCAGGAACCACTGGATGCCGCTGCAGACCTCGGTCAGGTTGTGCGGCGGGATGTTGGTCGCCATGCCGACGGCGATGCCGCCGCTGCCATTGACCAGCAGGTTGGGGAAGCGGCTGGGCAGGACGACCGGCTCCATCTGCCGGCCGTCGTAATTGGCCCGGAAATCGACCGTCTCCTGATCGATGTCGCGCAGCATTTCCATGGCCAGCGCCTGCAGCCGGCACTCGGTATAGCGCTGTGCAGCCGCCGGGTCGTTACCGGGCGAACCGAAATTGCCGTTGCCGTCGACAAGCGGATAGCGCATCGACCAGGGCTGCGCCAATCGCACCAGGGCGTCGTAGATCGCGGTGTCGCCGTGGGGGTGGTACTGACCCATGACGTCACCCACGATGCGGGCGCACTTGTTGTAGCCGCGGTCGGGACGAAAGCCGCCGTCATACATCGCGTACAAGATGCGCTGGTGGACCGGCTTGAGCCCGTCACGCACATCCGGCAGGGCCCGGCCGACGATGACCGACATCGCGTAGTCGAGATAGGACCGCTGCATCTCGACCTCGAGCCCGATTGGCTCGATGCGATCGCCTGGCGGCGGGCCAGGGGGCAGAACGTCGACCACGGGGTCGGCCTCTTTCTGTCGGTACTGGTGATTTTAGTCGGTGCGACTTGTGAATCAGATGTCAATCGATTTCAGATATCTGGCCTCGATTAGATATCCAGGAAGCGGACATCCTTGGCATTGCGCTGAATGAAAGAACGTCGGCCTTCGACGTCTTCTCCCATCAGCACGCTGAACAGCTCATCAGCAGTGGCGGCGTCGTCCAGCGTGACCTGGAGCAGGACACGGTGGTCGGGATCCATTGTCGTGTCCCACAATTCGGTCGCGTTCATTTCGCCCAACCCCTTGAAGCGCTGGACCGGGCTGTCCTTGGACATCCGCTTTCCCGCGGCGAGTCCGGCCTCGACCAGTCCGTCGCGCTCACGGTCGGAATAGGCGTAAGCGGGAGGCTCCCGCAGCCACTGGATCTTGTAGAGCGGAGGCTGCGCGAGGTAGACGTAGCCGGCCTCGATCAGCGGACGCATGAAACGGAAGAGCAGGGTGAGCAGCAGGGTCCGGATGTGCTGGCCATCCACATCGGCGTCAGCCATCAAAACGATCTTGTGGTAGCGCAGCTTTTCGATGTCGAAGTCATCGTGAATGCCGGTGCCCAGGGCCGTGATCATTGCCTGGACTTCGTTATTTTTCAGGACCCGGTCGATCCGCGCCTTTTCGACGTTGAGGATCTTGCCGCGCAGCGGAAGAATCGCCTGGAATTGCGGATTTCGACCACCCTTGGCACTGCCGCCGGCGCTGTCGCCCTCGACGACGTAAACCTCGCAGAGCGCTGGGTCGTTCGACTGGCAGTCGGCCAGCTTTCCCGGCAGCGACGTGGAGTCGAGAAGACTCTTGCGGCGGGTGAGATCGCGGGCCTGGCGGGCGGCGATCCGGGCACGCTGAGCATCGATTGCCCGGTTGACGATGATCTTCGCCTCTGCCGGGTGTGACTCCAGCCAGTCCTTGAGCCCGGCATAGACCATCCCGGAGACGAACGACTTGGCTTCCGTATTACCGAGCTTGGTCTTGGTCTGGCCTTCGAACTGCGGCTGGGCGATCTTGACGGAAACGATGGCGGTGAGGGCCTCGCGGACATCGTCACCCGACAGCCGCTCATCTCCAGCTTTGCTTCCGGGCTTGGCTGCCTTCAGCAGGTTAGCTTCACGGGCGTAGGTGTTGAGCCCACGGGTGAGCGCGTCACGAAAGCCCTCTTCGTGGGTGCCGCCCTCATGCGTATTGATGGTGTTGGCGAAGGTGTAGACGGATTCGGCGTAGTTGTTACCGCCCTTCCACTGCATCGCGACCTCGGCCTCGATGCCCTCACCCTTCGCCTCGAAGAGGATGACCGACTTGTGAATCGGATCCTTGGTGGCATTGATGTATTCGACGAAGTCGACGAGGCCCTGCTCGTACATGTAGACGACTTCGGTGACCCCTCCCTCGTCCTCTCCGAGCACGCTTTCGCGCTCATCGGTGAGGGCGATGGTCAGGCCCTTGTTGAGGAAGGCCATCTCCTGAAAGCGGCGGGAGAGCGTCTCGAACGAATAGACGGTGGTCTCGAAGATGGTGGGGTCGGCCCAGAACGTGATCGTGGTGCCGGTTCGCGGACTTGGCCCGAGCTTCTTCAGCGGAGCGTCCGGCTTGCTGCCGACGTAAGGCTGGAAGTAACTGAACCCGTCTCGCTCGATCTCGACATCGAGCTTGGTGGAAAGCGCGTTGACCACGCTCACGCCGACGCCGTGCAGGCCACCGGACACGGCGTACGACCCGGACTCGAACTTTCCGCCGGCGTGCAGGGTGGTGAGCACTACCTCGACGGTCTCGCGCTTCTCGACCGGATGAAGTCCGACCGGGATGCCACGACCGTTGTCAACACATCGGACGCCGCCGTCAGCCAGCAGCGTCACCCGAATCGTGTCGCAAAAGCCTGCCAGCGCCTCATCAACGGCGTTGTCGACCACCTCATAAACCAGGTGGTGCAGCCCCCGCTCTCCGGTGGACCCGATATACATACCGGGTCGTTTGCGTACCGCTTCCAGGCCCTCAAGAACCTTGATGTCACCAACGTCGTACGCCACGCAGGGGTCTTCCCATCAGTCTCAAAGAGTCGAACTCATAGCTCGAACATGCTCTGCACACCAGCCGCCGATGCGGACTCGCCCGAGCAACACCTCACTTTACTGCCAATTGACATGGGCGGATGCCCGCCACGCGGCCTGTCGCGTACGCAGAGCGCAAACAGCCCTTCCTAAGATCCCCCCCACGAGGATGCGGGCTCAAACCGGGCTGGTCGCCTTTTAGCCACCCGAGGCGCCAAACCGCGAGTCAGGGTCCACACCGAACGACCCCTTGGTACCCGGGGACCCAGCAGGACCCAGCAGCACTCAGCCGTAGGTATCGCGCGGGCCGCGGCCTCCGGTGACCCGCAACGAGCCGTGCCGCCAATCCGGGCCGCTGGGACCCCGGACCACCAGCGAGCGCACGACGTCCTCACCCAGCTGCTCCGTCAGTTTTGCCGTGAGCGTGCGCGACAGCAGCCTGAGCTGGGTGGCCCACGCGGTGGTCTCGGCTTCAATCACCAGCTGCCCCTCTCGCAGGGCGACCGGCTTGCAGTGAGCCGCAATCTGCTCACCGACCAGCGACTCCCACCTGCTGAGCACGCTTGCGCCCGCTGCCTGCGCCTGCCAGCCGCGCTGCGCCAGCAGATCAGTGAGCGCCACGCCGAAGGGCACCGGCTCTCCCGCGGTGCGCCCGGCCCGAGCCGCCTCGCGCACCGAGCTGCGGGCACTGCGACGAGTGCTACCGGCCGACTTGGCCGCCCGGGTCCGCGCGTCCGCGCGCGCCTTCTCCAGCGCTTCTCGCACGAGGTCTGCGCCGGTGGCCGGCACCTTCTCTTCAGTCATCCGCGCCTCCCTCAGCCGTCACAGTGCCAGCGCCCACCGACAAAACGTGGCCCCGCAAGCCCTCCGGCACATCTTCTTGCACGGCCGCGGTGATGAGCACCTGCTCGGCGGGTGCCAGCAGGTCGGCCAGCCGACGGCGGCGGGTGGTGTCCAACTCGGCGAAGACATCATCGAGCAGGAGAACCGGCTCGGCGCCCCCGTACTCACCCTCCCGCAGCAGCTCGTAGGACGCCAGGCGTAGCGCCAGCGCCAGCGACCACGATTCGCCCTGACTCGCATAGCCCCGGGCCGGAAGGCGACCGATCGACAAGACCAGGTCATCGCGGTGAGGGCCCGCCAGCGACACCCCTCGCTCGATCTCCTGCGGGCGAAGCCGGACGAGTTCGGCGCCGAGTTCAGCGGCCAGGGTGGCGGCATCCCGGCCCGCCTCACCGAGCCCCGGCACGCTGGACCGGTATTCCACTGTGATCGGTCCTCGACTGTCACTGACCTGCGCGTATGCCTCATCCACCAACGGCGTGATGGCTTCCACGACGCGCAACCGGCCGGCCAGCAGCTCCCCACCCACCCGGGCAAGGTGGTCATCCCAGACGTCCAGCGTCGACAGATCACCCGAACCACTGGAACCACTGCTGCGGCCGCGGCGGGCCTGACCCGCGGTCTTCAGCAGTGTGGTGCGCTGCTTGTTGACCCGTTCGTAGTCGGCCCGGACCCCGGCGTAGCGCGGCGCGCGAGCCACCAGCAGGTCATCAAGAAATCCGCGGCGACCGCCTGGATCACCCTTGACCAGCGCCAGATCCTCCGGGGCAAAAAGCACCGTGCGCAAGAGCCCCAGCACCTCACGCGGCCGTGGTACTGGTGCCCGGTTAATCCGCGCCCGGTTAGCCCGCCCCGGCACCAGCTCCAGCTCGATCGTGACCGAGCGGTCGTCACGGACAACCGCGCCGCGCACGATCGCTCGCTCGGCGCCGAGCCTCACCAGCGGCGCGTCGCTACCCACCCGATGGCTGCCGAGTGTCGAGAGGTAGCCCACCGCCTCGAGCAGATTCGTCTTGCCTTGGCCATTGGAACCGAGAAAGGTCGTACGTCCGGCGGTCAGCTGAAGATCCACCTGCTCATAACTGCGGAAATCGGTCAGTGAGAGCGCAGACAAGTACACCGAGGCGGGAGTGAAGAAGGCGCCGGCAGGTCAGCTGGTCGAATCAGGAATGCTGTCGGCCGCCGAGCCTTGCACGGGAGCCGCCCCAGCGGCCGTGATGGCGTGGCCACCGAACTGGTTACGCAGCGCCGCAACCACCTTCATCGCTGGTGAATCCTCCTGCCGACTCGTGAAGCGGGCGTAGAGGGCGGCGGTGATGACGGGCAGCGGCACGGCGTGGTCGATGGCGGCCTCGACCGTCCACCGACCCTCACCCGAATCCTCGGCGTAGCCCCGTAGCTGCGACAGTCCCGGGTCGTCCTCGAGCGCGGCGACCAGCAGGTCCAGCAGCCATGACCGGATGACGGTGCCAGCGGTCCAGCTCTTGATGACGCCGGTGACGTCTTTGAGCAGCCCCGCTGCCTGCAAGAGCTCGAAGCCCTCGCCGTAGGCCTGCATCATCCCGTACTCGATGCCGTTGTGAACCATCTTCGCGAAGTGCCCGGCACCCACATCGCCGGCGTGCACGAAACCGGCATCACCGGCTGGCTTCAGAGCGTCGAAAAATGGCTGCACCAGCGCGACGTTTTCGTTGGAACCGCCGGCCATGAGCGCGTAGCCGTACTCCAGACCCCAGACGCCGCCCGAGACTCCGCAGTCGACGAAACCGACGCCCTTCTGGGAGAGCTCAACTGCATGGCGCTGGTCGTCGGTGTACTTGGAATTCCCACCGTCGACCAGGACGTCGCCGGGGCTCAGGAGCTCGCCGAGCGCATTGACGGTCTGCTGGGTCGGCCCGCCGGCCGGCACCATGACCCAGACAACGCGAGGGGTGGGTAGCGCGGCTACCAGTTCTTCCAGCGACGAGACATCCCGCACTCCGGGATCGCGGTCGTAGCCGACGACCGTGTGGCCCGCCTCCTTGATCCGCTTGGCCATGTTGCCACCCATGCGGCCGAGGCCGATGATGCCGATCGTCGCCACCTGAGACTCCTTGAAAAATCGAGAACGGAAGGGATTTTGATCGACTTCGGGCCGCGTCAACCGGACAGGCGGACTGGCATGAGCAGATAGCGATAGTCGGGACCGGAGTCCGCGGATTTACCGGTGAAAACGGCTGGCTTACGAGGTGCCTCGGCCGGGTCGTCAGTGGCAAAACCGACATGGACCGAGTCGCTGTCGAGCGCCCCGAGCCCGTCGAGCAGATAGGTCGGGTTGAACGCGATGGAAAGGGTCGGACCGTCATAGGTGGCCGCGATTGCTTCTCTAGCTTGGGCCTCCCCGCCGGCGCCGGCCTCCAGGACCACTTCGCCGGACGAGAAGGTCAAAAGCACTGGTGCGGTACGAGCCGCCACCAAAGAAACGCGCCTGGCGGCGTCGACGAGCGGGCTGACCTCCACCTCAGCGGACAACGGCGATCCGGGCGGCAGCAGCCTGCGGTAATCGGGGAACTGGCCATCGATGAGGCGGGTCGTGCTGTGGCGGGCACCGCAGGAAAATCCCGCCAATGCCTCCCCCGAGGGGCCGCTGCCGATGGCGACGCTCGTCTCGGCGCCGGCAGCTGCCAGTGCCTTGGCTGCGTCGGCCAAGGTCCGGGCTGGGATCAGTGCCGTTCCGGTGACCTCTGGATCCTCGGGACGCCAGACCAGCTCTCTCACGGCCAGCCGGTAGCGGTCGGTCGAGGCGAGGGTGATCTTCTCTCCAGCGATTTCGATCCGTACTCCGGTGAGGACCGGCAGCGTGTCGTCGCGGCCGGCCGCAATCGCCACTTGGGAGACCGCGGAGGCGAAGGCGCTGCTACCGAGCTTGCCGGTGACCGGAGGCAATCCGGGTAGTGCCGGATAGTCCTCGACCGGAAGGGTCGGAAGCGTGAATCGGCTACTGCCGCAGGTGAGAACGGCACGTGACGGCTCGATGGCCAGCTCGACGGGCGCGGCTGGCAGAGCACGCACGATTTCTGCCAGCAGCCGCCCGCTCACGAGCGAACGCCCCTCTTCGACGACGGAGGCGTTGATCTCGCCCCAGGCCGCAACCTCGTAATCGAAAGCGGACAGGCGTAGTCCCGCGTCGCTCGTCTCGAGGAGCAGACCCGCCAAGACCTGCAGCTGGGTTGTCGGCCTGGTGGGCAGTGTGCGGGCCACCCAGGTGACTGCATCGGCCAGCTCGTCGCGCTCGACGCGAAATCTCATGACCGGACCTCCAGAGCTTGTCCCCAACCCTCTGATACAGGGTTGTCGTGGTTAATCAATGTCAAAGAACGTCGTCGTAATAGGGGGAGTGGACAGTGTGGAAAACCGGCGTATGCCCAGTTCAGTTCGGGTGACGTCCGGTGGGCGAACTGTGCACGAACGCGGGCCGAAGTGCCGCCGGCTGTGGACGTGACAGAGGCCTGGCGTGCTGTCCCCCTCGCATCCACCGTTCGTCCACAGCCCTTTCCACAAGCTGTGTAAAAGATCATCTTTTGTGACCGGCGACACATAACAGTCATCGCCCCTTTGCACGGATCCTGCTGTGGAGCTCGGTGACCTGGTTGTAGACCTGTCGTTTTTCGGCCATGAGGGCCTCGATCTTGCGGTTTGCGTGCATGACCGTCGTATGGTCGCGGCCCCCGAAGTGGGCACCGATCTTGGGCAGCGAAAGGTCGGTCAGCTCGCGGCACAGATACATCGCGATCTGGCGTGCCATGACCAGGCTCCGGCTGCGCGAGGAGCCGCACAGGTCATCCATCGAGACGCCGAAGAATCCCGCTGTCTGGCTCATCACGACCGCTGGGGTGATGTCCGGGTCACTGGCGTCAGGTATGAGATCCCGAAGGACCGCCTCCGCCAGCTTCACGTCCAGCCGGACTCCCTGCAGGCTCGCGAATGCTGCGACCCGGATCAGGGCGCCTTCAAGTTCGCGAATATTGCGTTCGATGTGCGTCGCTATGTACGTCAGGGTGTCGACGTCGACCTCGACGCCCGCCGCGGCCGCCTTCTTGGACAGGATCGCAATGCGGGTCTCCAAGTCCGGCGCACTGACGTCCGTGATCAATCCCCATTCGAAGCGGCTACGGAGCCGGTCCTCCAGTGTCGAAAGCTGCTTGGGTGGCCGGTCGGAGGTGATCACGATCTGCTTCGAGCTGCCGTGGAGCTCGTTGAAGGTGTGGAAGAACTCCTCCTGCGTGCGCTCCTTGTTCTCCAAGAACTGGATGTCATCGATCAGCAGCACGTCGACGTCGCGGTATCTCGACCGGAACTGCTGCTGGCGATCATCACGGATCGCGTTGATGAATTCGTTGGTGAACTCCTCGGAATTCACGTAGCAGATCCGCAACTCCGGATGCATGTTGGCGGTGTCATGAGCAATGGCGTGAAGCAGGTGCGTCTTGCCCAAACCCGAATCGCCGTAGACGAATAACGGGTTGTACGAGCGCCCGGGCGCCTCGGCAACGGCGACGGCGGCGGCGTGCGGGAACCGGTTGCCGTCTCCGATCACGAACGTCTCGAAGGTGTAGCGCTCGTTCAGCTTCGGGACCGGGGCCGGCTCGGGACGGCTGCTCACCGCTGCGAGTCTGGCGGGTCGCTGATCGCCCGGATCCTCGGGCATGACATCGGGATCCGGAGCCGCCCGTACGACGACGGCAAAGTCGATCGGACGCCCTAGCGCCGCTGACATCCGGGCGACGACGAGGGGTCTGAGGCGGTTGTCCAACAACTCGCGGACGATCTCGTTGGGGGCTGAGAAAAGGACGGTGTGTTCAAGCATCCCGATCGCGCGGACACCTCGCACCCAGGCCCGGTCGTGTGCGGACAGGCCCTCCTGTTCACAGAAATCTGTCTTGGTGGCGTCCCAGGCGGCCGTCACTGCGGCCACTTCTGGCCCGATGTCCTCTCCCGCCACGATCTGCAACTCCTCGGCATTAGACACGGCAGACCGTTCGGTCAGGGTGGAACGGTTGGCCAACGAGACTCCCCTTTGTGGCACGGCACATTTCGCAACATCAAGACCGGCTGGACCGTTCGGACCAGCCGGCACGAGCAAGTACCAGCATTGACCGCTACGCCGGGATCCACAGCTCTATCCACAGACTGTGCACGTGAATCGGCACGAGTCTGCGGCGCGGGATGGAACGACGGGTGGCTACGTTGGTGAGGGGCTGACGCTAGCAGCGCCGGTGTGCTCCCGTCGACGGGTTGTCCACATAGAGAATGAGACTCTTTTGCGCCCTAACGCAGCGTGATTACGGTGAGGTGGACACCACTGTCACGGTGCGGTTACACCTGGCCCGGCGTTTGACCGGGTACCCGTGTCCCCGTACCGTCGAGGGTCGGCCGTGTCGCGGCTTTCTTCGTTTGATGTGTCGTGTAGTACGGCCGCCGCGCCACCCTTGATCCAATCCCGGAGTTGACCTTGAGCAAGCGCACGTTTCAGCCCAACAATCGCCGGCGGGCTAAGACGCATGGCTTTCGCTTGCGTATGCGTACCCGTGCCGGCCGTTCGATCCTGACCGCCCGGCGCCGCAAAGGCCGCCGCGAGCTCTCCGCCTGACGATTGTGCTGCCCGCCGCAGCCCGGGTGCATACCCGACACGACCACCGGCTGGTCGCCCAGACCGGTTGTCGAGTGCGGCGCGGCTCATTGGTCATCGCTCTTGCCACGGACGGTTCGCAGCGGCCGCGCGCGACCGTCATCGCGGGCCGCCGCGTCGGGCCTGCTGTCGTCCGCAATCGTGTGAAGCGTCGCCTTCGGGAGCTGGTTCGCGCCAGGCTCGACACGCTCGGGCCCGGGTCGATGGTGGTCGTGCGCGCGCTTCCTGGCTCTGCCGACGCCGACTTCGGTCAGCTCGGCAGCTGGATGGACGCCGGCTTGCGCAGCTGCTCAGCCGCTGTCGCTCGCACGTCGGATCCGACGCGGGTGAGCCATGAGTGATGATTCCCAGGCTCTGGAATCGGGGCTCGAGGCGCCGACTCCGCCCTCCGAGCGCGCCCGTGGGTTGGCCCGACCAGTGGCGGCGTTGGTGCGCTTCTACCAGCTCGCCATCAGCCCCCTCCTGCGCCCGAGCTGCCGCTTCGCTCCCAGTTGCAGCGAATACGCCTACGAGGCGCTGTGCGAGCACGGCGCCGCCCGCGGAAGCTGGCTCGCGCTTCGCCGGCTGCTGCGATGCCATCCCTTCTGCGAGGGTGGGTATGACCCGGTGCCCGCGCGCCGTGCCGACAAGACCGATCAGGTCCGGCAGAGCGGCCCCACTCCCGTTACCGCGTCGATGAGCGCGACCAGTACCACCAGCCAGGAAGCAGGCGAGTGTCTGTGTTAGACCCGCTTTACAACCTCGTCGCGCGCGGCGTCATCTTCTTCCACAACGTCCTCGCGTCAATCTTTGGCAAGCACGGCTTCTTCTCGTACGCGTTCGCCATCGCGATCATCGTCGTGATCGTCCGGATCCTGATTTTCCCGCTCTTCGTCCGGTCGGTGAAGGCGCAGCGGACCATGCAGATGCTGCAGCCCCGCATCAAGGAGCTGCGCGAGAAATACAAGAACGACAAGCAGCGCATGAACCAAGAGGTCATGAAGCTGCAGAAGGAGCACGGCAATCCGCTACTTGGCTGCCTGCCCCTGCTGCTCCAGATCCCGCTGTTCATCTCGCTCTACCACGTGTTCAACGCGATCGCGCGGTCGCCATCGCTGATCAAAACCGGCCCTAACGCAGGCATGCTGCAGTTCAAGGCCACCAGCGGCCTGACCGGCGGGGTCTACGACAAGGCCCACAACCTGTTGGGCTACATCGATCCCGTCACCCAAGTTTTCCATGTGAGTAGCTCGCGGTCGGAGGTCGCAGGTCTGGCCACGGCCAAATTCGCCGGCATTACCTTGGGATCGGCGCTGACCTCGTCGAAGGCGACGTTGGCCCTGCTGGGCGCCAACGGCACGGCGGTCAAGATCGTCGCCTCGGTGATGATCGTGATCATGGCCATCACGGTCTACATCACGCAGCGCCAGATCATGACGCGCGGCGGCCCGGTCGATCCTTCGCAGCAGAAGATCCAGCGGGTCATGCTGTACGGCTCACCGCTGCTGCTCGCGGTCTTCGGTCTGCGCTTCCCGATCGCCGTACTGATCTACTGGCTGACTACCAACACCTGGAGCATGTGCCAGCAGGTCTTCATCCTGCGCAAGATGCCTCCCGTCCTACCTGGCACTACGGCGGGGACCGCGACGTCGGGTCGGGCCAGCGCGCCGGCGGTCAAGGGCAAGGGCGGTTTGAAGAAGGGTGCGGCGCCGCCGACGCCGGCTCCCCCGCCCAGACTGACCCAAAAGCGTCAGCCCACGGCGATCGAGGCTGCAGCCGCGGTTGGCGCCGCCGATGAGATCGACCAGACGGATAAGACCGATAAGACCGATAAGACACAGCCTGACGTGACGAGCGATGAAGCCGGCAGCGAGAGTCCGCCGGCGACCAAGAACGGCACGTCCGGCTCCACTGATTCATCCAGCCCGGCCAAGGGCGGAGCGAGCGGCCGTACCGTCAGCAGCGGTAGCGGCCAGGGCAGCCGCCCCCGGCGTAACAACCGGCCGGCCGCCAAGCCCAAAGGCAAAGGACCACGAAAGGGAGGACGGCGATGAGCAGCACAGACCTGGCTTCCCAGCCGCACCAGGACGAAGCACAGTCAGACGACGTCAACGAGACCGAAGAATCAGCCGAAAACGGTCCAAAAGCGCATAAGTCGTCACGCTCGGAGGCGACCGACCTCGTCCAAGAGGGCGATGTGGCCGCGGACTACCTGGAATCGCTGCTCGACATCCTCGATCTTGACGGTGACCTCGACATGGACGTCGAGGGCGAACGCGCAGTCGTCGCGATCGTCGGAAAGGGACTTGGCTCCCTGGTGGGCGACAAGGGCGAGACGCTGGAGGCGCTGCAAGAGCTCACCAGGCTTGCGGTTCAGCGTGAAATGGGCGTGCGCAGCCGCCTGATGCTCGACATCGGCGGGTTTCGCGCCAAGAGGCGCTCCGAGCTGGCGAGTTTGGGTGCTGAGGTGGCGGCCCGGGTGGCGGCCAGCGGTGAGCCAGAGCGTCTTGCCGCCATGACCCCGTTTGAGCGCAAGGTCGTTCACGACGCGGTTGCCCAGGTCAGCGGCGTGCACAGCGAGAGCGAAGGCGAAGAGCCGCAGCGTCGCGTCGTCGTACTCCCCGACTGAGCAGATCAGGTGTTGGTGGAAGCCGTTCGTCAAGTGATCCTGCACTGAGCGAACTGGCCGCAGTGCCGACAAGCCTGCGACCCGCTGCGGAGCAGCTCTTCGGAGCCGGGTTGGACGACGCCCGGCGATATGCGGAGTTGCTGGTTACCGACGGCGTCGTGCGTGGGCTACTGGGTCCCCGTGAAGGCGCGCGCATCTGGGAGCGCCACCTGCTCAACAGCGCTGTCGTAGCCGCGCTGCTTCCGACCGATGCCCGCGTGGTCGACGTGGGCAGCGGGGCCGGACTACCGGGAATCCCTATCGCGCTTGCCAGCCCGACCAGCCGGGTCGTGCTCGTGGAGCCGCTGGCCCGCAGGTGTGTGTTCCTGGAAGAGGTCATCGCGGTCTTGGAGCTCGGTGAGCGGGTGTCGGTGGTCCGCGGCCGGGCCCCTGAGATCGCCTCCGAGTTGCCTTTTTTCGGTGATTACGTCGTCGCTCGGGCTGTCGCACCTCTGGAGCGGCTCGTGTCGTGGACGATGCCAATGGTTCAGCCAGGCGGCGAATTGCTGGCGCTTCGCGGAGAGCGGGCGCGCCACGAGCTGCAAGAGGCTGGACCGGGGCTCGCAAAGTACGGGGCCGGAGTGCCGCAGGTGGTCGAGCTAGGGACGGACCTGTTGGAAACGCCGGTACGTGTGGTGCGAGTCCCGCGGTTGGTGGTTCAACGAAAGGGCGAAGCTCGTGTCCGGGGTCGAAGAAGCGGCTGAAGCCGTCGATGTTTCACGTGAAACCAAAGGAACCGCAGAAAGCGCTGTAGCCGGCGATGTTGGTGACGGTGGCACGGTTTCACGTGAAACATGCCCCTCGGTACCCGCGCCCGGGCCTCAACTGACCGCTACCCGCGTCCTGGCCGTGGCGAATCAGAAGGGCGGCGTCGGAAAGACCACCACAGCCGTCAACCTGGCGGCCGCCCTGGCGCTCTACGGGTCCCGGGTGCTGTGCATCGACCTGGATCCGCAGGGAAACGCCAGTACAGCCCTGGGGATCGAACCACCTGACCGGACTCCCGGGATGTACGAGGTCATCCTTGGGGAGGCGCTGCTGGACGACGTCATCGCCGAGTGCCCCCGAGTGCCCGGGCTCATGGTGGCCCCGGCGTCTGTGGACCTGGCCGGCGCTGAGGTCGAGTTGGTCAACGAGGAGCACCGCGAGTTTCGGCTGCGTGAGGCGCTGGCCGCCTCCGAGCAGGTTTTTGACTACGTGATTGTCGACTGTCCTCCCGCCCTGGGGTTACTCACAGTCAACGGCCTCTCGGCTGCGCGAGAGGTGCTCATTCCCATCCAGTGCGAGTACTACGCCCTGGAAGGCCTCGGCCAGCTGCTCAACAACGTCGAACTCGTCGCCGAGCACCTCAATCCTGGGCTTCGCGTCAGCACCATCGTCCTGACGATGTACGACAGTCGCCTCCGGCTGGCCGACCAGGTGGTGGCCGAGGTCCGGGAGCATTTCAAGGACGCCGTACTGCCCACCGCAATTCCCCGCAGCGTCCGGGTCGCCGAAGCGCCGAGCTACGGCAGCACGGTCGTCACCTACGACCCGATGTCGCGGGGGGCTCAGGCCTACCTCGCCGCGGCGCGTGAGTTGGCGGCTCAGCCACAGGTCGTCGATCTGACTGACCGCGCTACCCACCCTGTGGACCCAGGCGAACTGTCCGAACCTGCCGTGCTGGCGCAAACAACTGGAGGAGTGGCATGACGACGCGTACCCGGGGACTGGGCCGAGGGTTGGGCGCACTGATCGCTCCGCAGACGGCTCCACCCAGGTCGACACCTGCTGACCTGGAGGTTGTCGCAACGTCACCCGTGTCGGGGGAGGTCATCGCGCCGCGGTCGGCAGAGGAGACCCCTGCTTCGGCCTCGGTGACAGCGCCGGCCGATGGCCAGGATGCGGCAGCCGGCCAGCCCGGCACCGTCGTCGGCCAGCTCCTCCTGCTGCCGGTGGCCCGGATCGCTCCGAACGGACAGCAGCCACGGCAGGACTTCGATGAGGAGTCGCTCTCCCAGCTGGCGGCGAGCATCCGGGAAGTCGGGGTCTTGCAGCCGATAGTGGTGCGTGCCGTCGGGGCGGGTGACTACGAGCTCATCATGGGTGAACGGCGCTGGCGGGCAGCTCAGCTGGCGGAGCTCACTGAGGTTCCGGCGATCGTTCGCCATACGGCGGACGAGGCGATGCTGCGCGACGCGCTGCTGGAGAATCTGCACCGCGACCAGCTCCATGCTCTGGAAGAGGGGGCGGCCTACTCCCAGCTACTGACGGACTTCGGCTGCACCCACGAGGAACTGGGCGCGCGGATCGGCAAGTCCCGATCCCACATCACGAATACGATCCGGCTGCTGAGCCTGCCTCCCACCGTGCAGCGTCGGGTGGCTGCCGGGGTGCTCAGCGCCGGCCATGCGCGGGCTCTGCTGGCCTTCCCCAGTGCAGCTCAGCAGGAGCAGGTCGCGACCAGGATCGTCGCCGAGGGTCTCTCGGTGCGAGCGGTCGAGGAGCTTGCGGCGATGGCCGGGCCTGACAAGGAGAAGCGTCGCCGGACGCCGCGTACTCCACCTCCAGGGCTGGACGCCGTCGCCAGCCGTCTCTCTGAGCGCCTCGAGACCAGGGTGAAGGTCGAGATGGGCCGTAGCAAAGGTCGCATAACGGTCGAATTCGGGTCATTCGACGACCTCGAGCGCATAGTGACTGCTATGGCTCCTGCTCCGCCGAGCTGGGCTTAGGCAGCGCCTGAGGTTAGCGGCCGGCGGGGTGAGCCGGCCGTGCCATGGCCGCCTGGAGCAAGTCACGGCAGATGATGCCCAGCTCCAGCCCGGCAGCGCTGACCGCCAGCGGCAGCAGGCTGGTCTCCGTCATCCCAGGTGAGACGTTCACTTCCAGGAAGTGCACTGCGCCTTCGGCGTCGACGATGCAGTCGGTACGACTGAGGTCGGCCAACCCCAGCACCTGGTGGGCGGTGACCGCCAGCCTGGCGGCCTCCTGTGCGACCTGATCGCTGACCCGAGCCGGTACGTAGAACTCCGTCGCCCCGGCTGTGTAGCGAGCCGCGTAGTCATAGGGGCCGCCGAGCGCGTCGATCTCCACCGCCGGCAGCGCAACCGGGCCGTCGCCGGTGTCGAGGACCGAAACGGTGATCTCCGTGCCGGTGACGAACCGCTCGATGAGTGCGGTCTCGGCGTAGCCGAAGCTGGCGACGAGAGCACCGGGCAGCTCGCCGGCATCCCGGACGATGGTGGCGCCCAGCGCCGAACCCCCGTAGGCGGGCTTGACCATGAGGGGGAGTCCTAACCGCAGCACCAGCTGGTCAATGACCACGGAGGCGCCGAGCTCGCGAAAGGTGGAATGCGGGAGCGCGAGCCAGGGTGGAGTCTGGACGCCGGCACCGGCCAGCAGCGACTTCGCGGTGGGCTTGTCGAAGGCGAGCCGGCAGGCGTGGGCGGAGGACCCGGTGTAGGCGACGCCCAGCAGGTCCAGCACTCCGCGCAGGGCGCCGTCCTCGCCTGGTCCGCCGTGGAGGGCAATGAAGACGGCGTCGGGCGTCTCGGAGATCAGCCGCGGCAGCAGCTGGGAATCGGCGTCCAGGAGCACTGCCTCGACCCCGACCCCGCGGAGGGCATCGGTGACGCGCCGCCCGCTGCGCAGCGAGACGTCGCGCTCCACCGACAGTCCGCCGGCGAGGACGAACGCCCGCTCGACGTCGGTCATGCGAGCTCGGGGGTGGGGCCGTCCGAACGTCCCGCGCCGCCGCGAGGGCCGGCCGGATGGACCGGACCGAAGGTCTCGAGCAGCTCGAGCTCCTCCGACAGCACTCCGGTAAGGCGCCGGACCCCTTCGCGGATGCGCTCGGGAGGCGGAAAACAGTAGGACAGGCGCAGATTGCGGCGGCCGTTGCCGTCGGCGTAAAACGCGATCCCCGGCACGTAGGCGACCCGCGCCGCCACGGCGCGGGCCTGCATGGCCTTTGCGTCCAGGCCCTCCGGCAGCGTCAGCCAGACGTAGAAACCCCCGGTGGGGACGGTCCAGGTGCAGCTGGCCGGCAGATGAGTGGTCAGCGAATCCAGCAGCGCGTCACGGCGCTCGCGGTAGATCTCCCGGAAGGTCTTGACCTGTTCCATGAAGGGCTGGGTGTCCAGATAACGGGAGATGGCCAGCTGGTTGAAGGTCGGCGGGCACAGAATCTGTGCCTCGCTGGCAAGTACCAGCTTCTCGCGTACCCCATGCGGAGCCAGCACCCAGCCGACGCGTAGCCCGGGTGCGATGGTTTTGCTGAACGTGCCCAGGTAGAGCACCCGATCGGCCCCGTCGGCGCGCATCGCGCGAAACGGCTCGTCATCGAAGCCGAGCAGTCCGTACGGGTCGTCTTCGACGATGAGGAGGTCGGCTTCCTCGGCGATGGCGAGGATCTCCTGGCGACGTTCGAGGCTGAGCGAAACACCCGCCGGATTCTGATAATTCGGGATCAGGTAGAGGAATTTGACCTTCTTGCCCAGCTTCGTGCAGCGGGCGATGGCCTCGCGCAGCGCTGAGGGCACCATGCCATCGGCGTCCATGTCGACATGGATCACCTCCGCCTCAGCGGAAGCGAAGGTCCCGAGTGCTCCCACGTAGCTGGGCGCTTCGGCCAGCACCACATCCCGCGGGTCAAGGAAGACCCGCGCGATCAGGTCGAGCGCCTGCTGGCTTCCGACCGTGACCACCACATCGTCGGGGGAGGCGGTGATGCCGACCAGCGACATGACGTCGCAGATCTGCTCGCGTAGGCGCGGGTCGCCTTGCCCGGTGCTGTAGTTCAGCGCCACCGCGCCCTGATCTGCCACCAGGCGATCGAGCATCTCGCCGACGGCGTCCAAAGGAAGCGCGGCGGTATAGGGGGAGCCACCAGCCAGGCTGACAACCTCAGGGCGACTGGCGACGGCGAAAAGAGCTCGGATCTCCGATGCGGTCATGCCCCGGGTGCGGAGCGCGTAACGACCGATATACGGGTCGAGCGAGGTCGCCGACATGCTTTCCAAGGTAACCGAGGTCAGGGCGCAGACCGAGTCGATTTACGGCGCCCCGCCGGGCCGGTTCGAGGAGTACGGGAAGCTATCGTTGATTTCTGTGAGCCGCCGGGTTGCCAATGTGACGCTGGACAATCTCGACGACCTTCCGGTGCGTTGCCGCCGATGCGTCTTTTGGGAGCTCGACCCGGTATCGCGATCGCGCGCCGAGGAGTCGGGCGATTCCGGCTTTGAGAAGGAGGCCTGGGTCTCGGCGACGCTGCTGGACTGGGGATCGTGCGGCAAGGTGGTCTACGTCGACGGGGTCCCGGCCGGCTTTGCGCTCTTCGCTCCGCCGGCGTACATCCCACGCGGGGTGGCCTTCCCCACCAGCCCGGTGAGCGCCGACGCCGTGCTGCTGATGACCGGTCAGATCATCGAGGAATTCAGCGGTCAGGGGCTCGGGCGTGTCCTGGTCCAGAGCGTCGCCAAGGACCTGCTCCGGCGCGGCGTGCGGGCCATCGAGGCCTTTGGCGACGCGCAGGGCAAGTCCGGCCATTGCCTGCTGCCGGCCGACTACCTGCTGGCGGTGGGATTCAAGACGGTGCGCCCGCATCACCGCTGGCCGCGGCTGCGCCTCGAGCTCAAGAGCGTGGTGACCTGGCGCGAGGACGTGGAGGTGGCACTCGAGCGGCTGCTCGGCTCGATGACGCCGGAGATGCTGCGGCCGGCGGGATTACGTCCGGCGCAGCAGGGAGCCTGAGCTCCGCAGCTGGGCGACGGGTCAGGCCAGCGCACCGCGTGGCTGCAAGAGGGCGTCCGGCAGCCGGAAGGTGCCGGTGGGCGGATCGAGATCGGCGGGCAAGAAGATGCGCTGGACGGCCGCAAGCACAGCTTCGGCCACCACGGCACGGAATTCGCTCGACGCCAATGCTGAGCGGTCGTGCGGGTTGGTCAGGTAGCCCATTTCAAGGCGGACAGCAGGCATCCGGGTGGCGCGCAGGAGCGGCCAGCTCTTGGGGTGGCTGCGGCAGTCCAGCAGATCGGTGCGCGCCACCACCTCGCGTTGCACCAGGTCAGCGAAGCGCTCTCCGACGACAGATGAGGTGTGCCGGGTGCCGAAGTAGTAGCTCGCGACGCCGTGCGGGGCTGCGGTGACGTGGCCGTCGCAGTGCAGGCTCACGAGCAGATCGGCGTTGGTCGCGTTGGCGAAGCGGGCGCGCTCGGCCTCGTCAGGGTTCTTGTCGTGGAGATGGGTCAACGAGGCATTGACGCCGACCGCTTGCAGCCGCCCCTCGAGCTGAGCGGCGAGGTCGGCGACGATGTCGCGCTCGGTAAAGCCGCCGACGCTCCAACCGGTGTCATCGCCGCCGTGTCCCGGATCCAGCACGACCGTCTTGCCGGCGAGCGACGGGCCGGCGCCGCGCAGCTTCTCCGACTCCCGCAGCTCGTACGGGCGCCCGCCGACCACGGTGCGCTGCAGCCTCTCCAGCTCGCGCAGGGTCATGGGCCCGCAGCAGCCGTCGTCCACCAGGCCGCGGTTGTGCTGGAACTCCTTCAGAGCGTCTTCAGTGCGCCTGCCGAAGATGCCATCGCAGCGGCCCACGTCAAAGCCCATGTCAGCCAGCCGCTTCTGCAGCTCGCCCACGTCGTCGCCGGCAAAAGGGTGGCTCACGCTCCGGTAGAGCAAGCGGCCCCCGAGCTGTTGACGCGCCTCCTGCAGGGCCTCGGCCGTATCCGGCCCTACCACCCCGTCGACCAGCAAGCCGCGCGACTGCTGCAGCTCCCGGACGGCCTTCTCGACACCGTCGTCGAACACGTCAGCAGCGCCCCCAGCGGACGGGGACAGTAGTCCCAGTTCCGTCAGCTGGAGGCGCAGGTGCTGGACGGCGGGCCCTGAGGACCCACGACGGAAGAGCGGCACGATGATCGGCGAAATCCCGCCTGTGTTGACGATTGGTCAGTGCAGCAAGCTTAACCGCCGACTTAGACCGGTTTAGACAAAGCCTTCCAGCTCCCGCAGAAGCGCCGCCTTGGGCTTGGCACCCACGATGCTCTTGTGCACCTCGCCGCCGACGAATACCGACATCGTCGGGATCGACATGATCCCGTACTTGCGGGCGACCTCAGGATTTTCGTCGATGTTCAGCTTGACGATGCGCAGCGTGTCGGGGTGCTCGGCGGCGATCTCCTCGAGCACCGGGGCGACCATCTTGCAGGGGCCGCACCACTCCGCCCAGAAGTCGACGAGCACGGGCTTGTCGCTGTTGAGCACCTCGGCGCTGAAGGTGTCGTCGGTAACGGGCTGGGTGGTGCCCATGGGTTCCTCCTGTAGTGGTGGGTGTGGCCTAGAAGCTGTTGCGGGCGAGCGGTGTTGCTGTTCGGTGTTGCTTTTCGGGGCTGGGCTCAGTGCGTCGCCGCGAGGCTCTCGACCGTCTCGCCGACCGGGAGCTCGGGAGCCTCCGGGACCTCGTCGTGATGGCCGTCCTGATCAGCGAGATAACGCTCGGCGTCCAGCGCTGCAGCACAACCGGTGCCAGCGGCGGTGATGGCCTGCTTATACGTGCGGTCGACCACGTCACCACAGGCGAAGACGCCCGGCAGGTTAGTGGCCGTGGAGGGCGAGGCAACCGTGATGTAGCCCTCGTCGTCCATGTCGAGCTGGCCGCGAAAGAGCTGGGAACGCGGGTCGTGGCCGATAGCGAGGAAGAGTCCGGTGAAGGGGAACTCGTCGACGACGCCGGTCAGTTTGTCGCGTAGCCGCAGTCCGGTCATCGTGGTGTCGCCGAGAACGTCATCCACCTCGGTGTTCCACATGAACCTGATCTTGTCGTTGTTGCGGGCCCGCTCCTGCATGATCGCGCTCGCCCGCAGCTTGTCGCGGCGGTGGATCAGCGTGACGTTCTTGGCGAAGCGCGTCAGGAAGGTCGCCTCCTCCACGGCGGAGTCGCCGCCACCGACGACGGCGATGTCCTGGTCACGGAAGAAGAAGCCGTCACAGGTGGCACAGGCGGACACCCCGTGGGCGAAGAGACGCTCCTCGCCCGGCACGCCGAGGGTGCGCCACTGGGAGCCGGTGGCCACGATCACAGTCTTTGCCAGCACTGTGCCGTCGTGGCTGCGGATCACCTTGGGGTTAGCGGCCAGATCGACCTCGATCACGTCATCGGGCACCAGTTCGGCGCCAAAACGCTCGGCTTGGCTGCGCATCTGATCCATGAGCTCGGGGCCCTGGATCCCCTCGGCGAAACCGGGGAAGTTCTCCACCTCGGTGGTCGACATCAAGGCGCCGCCGGCGGTGACCGCGCCTTCGAAGACGAGCGGGTGCATGTTGGCCCGTGCGGTGTAGACGGCGGCGGTGTATCCGGCCGGCCCGGAACCGATGATCACCACATCGCGTACCTCGCTGGCCGCTGCCTTGTTAGCGCTGTCGCTCACTGCGTCTCCGTACCTTTCGGACCTGATGGCGGCTGAAAATGGATGCCTTTTCCGGTTTCAGGGACCCGGGGGCTAGAACGGATCGTAAGAGACCGGCATTCCCTGGGCACGGGACTCGCCGCTCCACGCAAATCAGCCGAAGAACTGCATCTCGGCGAGCTCCCCTTCATAGGTGGGCGTGGTCGTCCCGGCCTGGGGTGGTACACGGGGCAGAGCAGTAAGCCAGATCAGCCAGTACTCGTGGGCCCCGGCGTGCGGGATCAGTGTCTGGTCGGCTTTTGGTGACGCCGTAGAACTGACGGCGACGGTGTAGGCGTCCAGGGAAGCACTGTCAGCGTCCGCGTAACGCAACTCGACCGACACCCCGGCCTCTTTGAACAGCAGCCTGACGCGAGACACCACGATCGGTTTGCCGAGGTCGACCTTGAGGCCCACACCGCTCTTGATCCCGCCCCATTGGGTGCCTAGGTACTGCTCCGTCGACCACGCGGTATTCGGGTTGCCGTCGTGCGAGAGAGCTACCTCGGTCGGGTTTTCGGCGCCGTCGCCCGGAGAGGGGTCGAAGTCGGTGACCGATGCCGGCGGGACGACCTTGGCGGTGGCGGTGGCGGAGTCGCCCCCTGCCGCGGAGCCACTTGCCGAATGGCTTGGAAGCCGGCTGACAGCCACGCCCACGAGCCAGGCGGTGAGTGCCAGGACCACAAGCAGGGCAACGGGGAGAATGCGGCGGCGCAGGGTCCGCTGCCGGGCGGCATTCGTGCGAGCGAGTCGTTCGGCTTGCGCGGCACGGGCGATACGGGCGGCCGGGGTGTCAGCCTCCGGATTGTCATCGAGCACCGGTTGGGAGCCGGTGGGTAGTTCGGCGCAGATGACCATGAGGGCGTCAACCATCTCGGCGGCGGTTGGCTGGGGGCGCGCTGCCGGACCTGCTCCGGTGTCGGTTGCGCCCGAGCTCCCTGAGCCAAGGGCCGCCATGGCCAGCGCGTCGAGCTCGCGGGGCACTCCGGCGCGTAGCTGACGGGGGTTTCGGCAGGCACCGCTGCTATCCCTTTCGGCTGACGGAAGCCCGCGACCGGGACCCAGCGGCCAGCGGCTCGTGAGGCTGGCGTAGAGCAGCGCGCCAAGCCCGGTCACGTCGCGGGCACTGCGTTCGGCGACGCTGCGTTCGGCGACGCTGCGTTCGCGGTCACCGCCAGGACCGCCGTTGCGCATTTCCAGGTCGAGGACCTTGACCAGTCCGTGGGAGGTGATGATCACGTCGCCCGGGTGCAGATCTCCATGGGTCACGCCGACCTCGTGGGCGGCCGCGACCACCCGGGCCACCGCCAGCAGCACGGCCGCGGCCCGCTCGGGCTGGAGCGGGGCTTCCCGAAGCAGGTCGAGCAGCGAGACGCCGGTCACCCACTCGCTGACCACGTAAGCCAGCGGCAGGCCATCGGCGCTCGTCGTGGTCGCGTCGTAGGTCGAGGCGGCTCCGTTGTGGACCAGCTGACCGGAGCGGCGTGCCGCGTCAAGCAGCTGCTGGATGCTTTCCAGCGCTGTCGGAAGGCCGGTGTCGATCATCAGCCGGATGGCTACCGGCCGGGCAAGAACCTGATCTTCACCCTGCCAGAGCTGGAGGTCGCCCCGGTCGCTGATATGGCGTTGCAGCTGGTAGCGGCCGTCCAGCAGCACTCCGGGGTGGACCGTCGTGCGGACCGGGGCCGGGCGGTCAGAGGGGGCGGTTCTGGGTTCTACCGGTGCGCCGTTGGACGCCCCGCCGTTTGCACCGCTGCCGCTCGAAGCTCTGCCGTTTGCAGCTCTGCTTTGAGGGGCTGGATGCGGCGAGGTTGCGGCGAGGGCGTCTACCGGATCGGATTCGCGGGTGACGGCCCCGTTGGGGTCCGTCGGTGCGGGGTCGTGCTCAGTGCTGACGTCGGACGCTCCTGAGGGCGGCATGTCGGGCACATCCCCTCCGCCCCGCCAACCCACCGGCCGCTTCGGTCTGAGCTACTGCGCTGATGTCCGCTTCAGCGCGCAGTCTACGGAGCTACCCGGCGTGATCGCGACACCGCGCCGCTCTAGGACGGCGGATCTGCCGTGCCACCCTCGGTGACAACCGCCCAGCTCTTCGTCTGTGAGAAGAGGTGCAGCAGTACCGAGTTTGCGGTCCGCCGGACCTTCACGCTGACTTCGCCGTTCGCGTTGATGGTCAGCGAGTTGGCCACGATGCTGTCGCCCTTGGGCAACGCCTGCTCGGCCGCTGTGAGCGCCGTCTGCCAGGTCGGGTCGCTCTTGTAAGCATTGGCGCTGGCCTGAGCCACGTTCTGAGCGTCATCGCTGGCGCTTAGATGCGCGGCTACCACTGAGAATCCGTCAAAACCGATGACGCCCAGGACAGCCAACACGCCGACCAGGCGGATGAACCAACCCGTGAACATCGTCGCCGACCTCTCGTTGCCCAACCGGACTGAGCGCCGGCTGTCGGAGATCATCGGCACGAACCCCCCGCAAGGTTAAGCCGATCGGCCGGTGTGAATGCGCCTTGTTGCTCGTGTGACGACGGCCGGGTGGCCTAAGGGGCCTGAGGCCCGCTGTCAGCGGTGGCCGAACCGGGCGCCGACGAGAGAGAGCGCCGACCGCAGCTCCGGCGTCATGCGCCAGGCGGCGATGGCGTAGAAGGCGCTCCCGACCAGCGCGCCGACCAGCACTCCCAGCAGGCTTCCCACCACCCCGTGGCCCACCGCGGAGCGCAGCACTTCGCAGATCCCGTACGCGATTGCGGCGGCGATGGCACCGGCCAGGGTGGACCGTGCCACGGTCTGCGTGATGCGCCGGCCGTCCATCCCGTCGAGCCGTTTGTGAAGCATCCGGAAGCAGATGGCGGCGCCGGCCAGGTATGACAGGGCGAAGGACAGCGCCAGGGCGACGGCGCGTTCTCGGTCAGGCAGGGCGTTGGCCAGCGCCAGAGCCGCGGCGATGTTGACCACCGATACTGCGCACATCAGCAGGGCCGGCGTGCGGCTGTCGGCCATCGAATAGAACGCCCGGAGCTGGAGCTGGAAGGCGCTGAACGGAACCAGCGCGATGGCGAAGGCCGCCAACGCGGCGCCGATCCGGCTGGCGTCGTGCACCGATGTCGCGCCGTGGGCGAAGACGGCGATCGCCAGCGGGCGGGCCAGTACGAAGAGGGTCAGCGCGGCGGGTATCAGGATCACCGTCGACATGCGCAGACCCAACGACAGATCCTCGCGCACCAGGTCGAGGCGGTGGTCGGCGGCGTGCGAGCTCATCCGGGGCAGCAGCGCGGTGATCAGCGAGACGGCGATGATCGCGTACGGCAACTGAAAGAGCTGGTAGGCGTTGCTGTAAGTGGTGAAGGAGACAGTGCCGGTGGCGAGGCGGGTGACGACGAAATAGCTCAGCTGGCTGACACCGACGTAGACCAGCACCCAGCTGGCCAGTCGCATGGCCTGCCGTAGGCCCGGGTGTCGCAGGTCCAGGCGCGGCCGGTAGCGAAAGCCGCTGGCGCGAAGCGATGGCCACAGGGCCACCGTCATGACGATTACGCCCAGGGTGGTTCCGGCGCCAAGCAGCGTGACCTGGGCCTGGGTGATGCCGTGCAGGGTCGGGGGTCGCGGGCCCGGCATGAAGACGAAGGTCACGGCCACCGCGATGACGACCAGGTTGTTCAGGACGGGCGCCAGGGTCGGGGCTGCGAATCGAGCCCGGATATTGAGGATGGCCCCGATGGTCGCGCCGATCCCGTAGAAGACGATCTGCGGCAGGAACCACCGCATGAAGGTCGTCGCCAGCGAGACCTCCGCCGAGTTGGCGATGTAGATCCGCGCGATCAGGGGAGCGATGATCATCCCGATGACGGTGAAGAAGGTCAGACCGAGTGCCACCAACGTCAGCAGGGAGCTGGCGAAGCCGTCGCCGCCGTCCGGATCATCCTTGTTGGCGCGCACCAGCACCGGGACGACGACGCTGGTGAGGATGCCTCCGAGGAGCAGGTCGTAGATGATGTTGGGGGTGGTGTTGGCCACGTTGTAGGCGTCGCCGACGTAATGGGTACCGATGGCGGCCGTGATGGCCACGGTGCGAAGGAAGCCGGTGCCGCGCGAGGCCACTGTGCCCAGCGCCATGACGGTGCTGGCACGTCCTATCCGGGTGGGGACGATCCCCGGGGTGCTCATGTCGGCACCGAAGCCGCCCGGCGACGGCGTGACCGTCGCCGCAGGCTGCGCACAGATCTGATCAGGACGGCGAGTCCCAGCACCGAGAGTGCAACGACGGTGAAGATCGTCGCGACGACTCCGTAGGTCGTGGAACGGACCAGCACCTGAGCGGGGGTGCCCAACGGCTGTCCGTCAGGGGTGAAGAGCGCAAGGCGTACCGGGAAAGTCCCGGCACTCGCCGCCTTCACCTCGACCTCCACCTGCACTTTCTGACCGGCCCGCACCGTGCGGGTGACCACCGTGTCCGAGCTCACGCGCGAGCGATCCAGGGACGTCAGCACCAGCGAGACATCCACCGCTGCACCGAGATTGTTCTCTATGGTGACCGGCACCCGTCCGGATCGGCTGGTGAGCGTGACTTGGGGGCTCGCTACGACTCTCACCTGCTGCTGCAACGCCGTGTAGGTCTGTTGCGCGCTGTCGATGAAGACCTGGCCCCGCAATGGGGCGCCTCGCCAGTGGCTCGAGACGGCGGTCAGCGCCGCGTCGTTGATGGGCTGCACGATGCTCTGCGGGCTTTGCGGCTGGGGCGCGTCGCCCCGCTTGGGCACCCGGAAGAGTCCGGCCGTATTGGCGACGATCTGGGCACTGCTCGCGACGAGGCTTGCGGGCAGCTCCCTGGCCCGGACGGCCGGCGGGTATTGCAGGGCCGCGCGCGGTTCGGCGGGGGACTTCAGGAGGGTCTCGACGGGGACCTGCCGGAGCCACGAGAGCCGGGAGGTGTCGGTGAGCAGCCGGCTCAGCCACGAGGCGGGTGGACTCCAGTTCTGCGGCGGCGCGATGAGCAGGGGCCGCGCCGCAGCGCTGGTCGACCCATCGGCTACGTGGTCCTCGAGGTGGGACTCGGCGAGTTCGGCGATGATGTCCTGCTCAGCCAGCCGGGGGCTTGCCGTCGGACCGGCGGTGACCAGTGTGGTCAGCACCTGGTCCGAGAGCAGCAGGCGCGAAGCCACGCCGGGCGAGCTTGCTGAAGCGCTCGGGTTGTCTCCGGTGGAAGGGACCGCATCGGCTGACAGCACCAGCCCCTGCGCTTTGGTCTTCTGGTGGTAGTAGGCGGCTCCCTCGGTGTCGACAAAGCCGCCCGGGGGCACCGCGACGCTGGTGGTGAGCCGGCTCTTGGCTTTGAGCAGGCCCAGGGACAGGACGTCGCTGGCTCGTTGGCGAGCTTCGTCGACCAGGTTGGCCTGGCCGTTGTGCACCAGCGATTCGATGTCGGGGTCGGCGTAGGGCTGTCCGATCAAGCTCACCTGGTCGGCGGCGCGCAGGTCCGCCAGCCATTGACGGGCCTGCGGGCTGGCCGGCTTCGTCACCGGACCGGCCACACTTGTGGCGACGACGTAGGGGGCATTCGCGGCCAGCGCCAGCGCCCGGATCACCGCCGGATCGATGGTCGCGGTGACGGCCGTCGCGGAGCTGAGCCCATCCAGCAGCTGACGGAGCCGGCCGCCCTGGGCGACCGAGGTGACGACCGCGTCGTTCGTGAAGCTCCCGTCCGCCAGCAATGACGGGTCTGCCGTCAGGGGCACCAGCCAGGCCAGCGGCGTCGCGGGAGCCGTGGCGTCTTTGGTGATGTAAGGCAGAAAGGTGCTGGCGGTTGTGAGGTCGACCGGGATGCCGGCATCGCCTTCGACGCCCGTCGCCAGCACCTGCATGGGATAGACGCCGTCGGAGGCCAGATCCAAATCCGCAATGGGGACGGTGATGGTGAAGGGCGCCGAGTGGCCCGGAGCCAGCCGTCCGTCGCCCACGTCCAAGGTCCCCGGTTGGGCGAGCTGCTGGGGCACCGGGTTGGCTCGAAGCCCCTGCATTTCGGTACGGCTGGTGACGGCGCTACCGATGTGCAGTGAGACTTGGAGCCGCGTCAGGGCGGCACCGCTTTCGCTGATGACGCGGCCGCTGATGCGCAGGGTGTCCTTCGGTCCGGGCGACAACGGGGTGATGGACCCGATGGCGATGCTGACTTTTGTCGCGGCAGTGCTGTCGCCGGTGTCGGCAACGAGCCGGACCCGCTGACTTCGGGGCGTCGTCGTCGCGATTGAAATGAGCAGGAAGAGGCCGGCGAGCAGCAGGATCAGGAGACGGGCGGTCCGCGCCGTGGCCGGCGCCCGCCGGCTACGCAATGTCGGCCAGCAGCGCCGGGACGTGTCGGACCAACCGGCGCTCATCTTCGTAGGCAAGCTTCGAATCAACCTCTGGCAGCGGAACCCAGGCGACTTCGGTCACTTCGACGTCTTCGTCGGACAGTTCGCCGCTTTCGGCCAGCAGCAGGAAATGGTGGACCGTCTTGTGCACCCGCTTGCCGCCTGCGACGAACCAGAAGTCGATCTCGCCCAGGGGTGCGATGACGCGTCCGAAAATGCCCGTCTCCTCGGACACTTCTCGAACCGCCGTCTCTTCGGGAGTCTCTCCGGCTTCGACGTGACCCTTGGGCAGCGACCACAGCAGCCGTCCCCGCCGATCGAGGCGCCCGATCAGAGCGGCTTGCGCTCCGGGGGCTCGCCGGTCGAGGATCAGGCCGCCCGCGGACGTCTCTTCCACACGGTTCAGCCGCCGTCGCCCTGATGCGGGCGACGGGCGAGACATGACCGGATGGTACGAGTCCCGCGAGTCAGCCGGGTGACGGCGCACCGTCCGCCCGATCCGCAGGCTAGGCTGGCTCACTCGTGCCCCGCTTTGATCTGACCGACGCCGATGACCCGGCCGCGCGTGCCATCAGCACGCTGCTGACGGTGCCCGCACTGGCGGACGAGCTGGGTGCCCGCTTCGCCGCCGCCGGTCACGAGCTGTATCTCGTCGGTGGTTCGGTCCGCGACGCACTCCTTGGCATCTCGCCCAGTGATACGCCCGATCTGGACTTCGCGACGGATGCTCATCCCGAGCAGGTGCTGGAGATCGCCCGCGGCTGGGCGGAGGGCACCTGGGAGGTGGGCATCGCCTTCGGGACCGTCGGGCTCATGCGCCGCAATGTCCGCTTCGAGGTCACCACGTACCGCAGCGAGGCCTATGACCGCACCAGCCGCAATCCCGAAGTGGCTTACGGTCAATCGCTCGAGGAAGACCTTCGCCGGCGGGACTTCACCATCAACGCGATGGCGGTTTCTGTGCCCCAGCACGTATTCGTCGATTTGTTCGGTGGCCTCGCGGATCTGGGGAGCAAGGTGCTGCGGACCCCGGGCCCGCCCGAGGAGTCCTTCGACGACGATCCGCTGCGCATCATGAGGGCGGCCCGTTTTGTGGCGGCGCTCGGCCTGGTCCCCGACCCAGCGCTGGTCGAGGCCATGCGCTCTCGCGCGAAGCGGCTCGCGATCGTCTCGGTGGAGCGCATCCGCGAC
The DNA here is from genome assembly GCA_963737695.1 of uncultured Actinomycetota bacterium. GTDB lineage: Bacteria > Actinomycetota > Actinomycetes > Frankiales > Frankiaceae > DATAZK01. The sequence goes on along the minus strand of CAVTTQ010000003.1, from coordinate 261,818 downwards.
GAGTTGAGCAAGCTGATGCTCACCCCGGACCCGGCCGCCGGGCTGGCGCTTCTCACCGAGACCGGGGTGGCAGATCTCGTGCTGCCGGAGCTGCCCGCGCTGCGGATGGAGATCGACGAGCACCACCAGCACAAGGACGTCTACGCGCACACGCTGTCGGTGCTGGACAACGTGAGAGCGCTGGAAGATCGCCTGGGTGGCCCTGACCTGGTGACCCGGCTCGCCGCGTTGTTGCATGACATCGGCAAGCCGCGAACGAGGCGCCACCCGCGTCCCGGATCCGTGACGTTCCACCACCATGAGGTCGTCGGAGCCTCCATGAGTCGAAAGCGGCTCAGCGAGCTGCGCTACCCCAAGACCGTCATCGACGAGGTGGCCAAACTCGTCGAGCTGCACCTGCGCTTCCACGGATTCGGCCGCGGCGAGTGGAGCGACGCCGCCGTACGCCGTTACGCGACGGACGCCGGCCCGCTGCTGGATCGCCTCCATGTTCTCGTGCGGTCGGACTGCACCACTCGCAACAAAAGGAAGGCGGCGTCACTCGCGCACTCCTATGACGTCCTCGAGGCGCGAATTGCCCGGCTGCGTGAGCAGGAGAACCTCGACAAGCTCCGACCGGACCTCGACGGCAACCAGATCATGGAGCTGCTGGGGATACCCGGCGGCCCCTTGGTGGGCCAGGCCTGGACGTACCTGCTCGATTTGCGCAAGGACGAGGGACCGCTGGGTGAGCAGGAGGCACGGCAGCGTCTGGTGGCCTGGGCCCGTGAAAGAGGGATCGAGCCGGCTGGCTCCTGAAGACCGACCGATGGGCCCGCCGCCTTGCCGTCCGGTACGAGACACGCCGCGAAAAGCGGAGCAAACGGCGAGACTGATCGTGGATTTAGCTCACATCCAAGTGAAATAGCCCACCCGGATTTTAGTTGTAGTGCCCAACCAACTGATTCATACTGGATCCGTGAACGAAGAGCTGCGTCTTGAGGCTGCGCTCTTTGCCGCTGTCCGTCGGCTGGCCAAGGCGAGTGGCGAGGTGCCGAACGGGCTGGACCGGGGCGGCTACTGGGTGCTGGCGAAGTTGGCTTCGCTCGCGCCGATCCGCCTGTCCGATCTTTCAGTCGCTCTGGATCTTGATCCCTCTACGGTGAGCCGTCACATCAAGGCGCTGTGGAAGGCCGGCCTGGTGGGACGCGAGAGCGACCCCGATGACCGCCGGGCGGCGCTGCTGTCACCCACGCAGGCGGGTCATGAGGCCCTCGAGGCCTCGCGACGCTTGCGGCTGCGAGCTTTGGCCGAGTCGATGTCCGCGTGGCCGGCGGCCGAGCGGGCTCTCCTCGTCGAACTCCTGGAAAGGCTGGTCTCCGACAGCGAACCGGGCGATGCCCCCAGCGGTCTCACCACCGGTGCCCCCGCCGCTGCGCCCGAGTTGGCACGGCTGTCATGACGACGGTGATGCCGCGCCAGCCGGGTTCCACAGGTGAGCCGGCGGAGTTGCCGACCCCGTCGGAATCCGCCGTGCAGTCGCCGCCCGCCGGTGGACCGCTCTCCTCCGGGCCAGGGGCACTGAGCCACCGTCAGATCCTGGTCGTCATGTCCGGGCTCATGCTCGGCCTGTTCCTGGCGACGCTTGACCAGACCATCGTCGGCGTCGCGCTTCCCACCATCGTCGGCGAATTCCACCGCGCCGACCTGCTGTCGTGGGTGATCACCGCTTACCTGCTGACGTCGACGATCAGCACCCCGCTGTTCGGCAAGGCGAGTGACCTTTTCGGACGTAAGCGCCTGCTGCAGCTCTCGATCGTCATCTTCCTGGTCGGCAGCGCGCTGTGTGGTCTCGCCCAGAACATGGCTGAGCTGATCGGCTTCCGGGCTCTGCAGGGGGTTGGCGCGGGCGGATTGCTTTCGCTCACGCTGGCGGTGGTCGCGGACATCATTCCGGCTCGCGAGCGTGGCCGCTACCAGGGCTACTTCGGCGCGGTGTTCGCCTCATCCAGCGTGATCGGCCCGCTGCTCGGCGGTTTTTTCGTCGACCAGGCGACGTGGCGCTGGTGCTTCTACATCAACATCCCGCTCGGGCTGGCGGCGCTCATCGTCATCAACCGGGTGCTGCACATTCCTTTCACCGCTCGCCGGGTCGAGATCGACTGGGCCGGCGCCGCGCTGTTGGTGGCCGGGGTGAGTGCGTTGCTGCTCGCCGTGCAGATGGGTGGACGCGACTTCGCCTGGACGTCGCCTCAGTTGCTGAGCCTGGTCGCCGCCGGCCTGCTCCTGGTCGTCGGCTTCGTGGTCCGCGAGCGGGTGGCACCCGAGCCGATCCTGCCGCCGCGCCTTTTCCGAAACGGAACTTTCCGGGTGGCGTCCTCCATCGGGTTCCTGTCGGGTGCGGTCATGTTCGGCGTGATCATCTTCTTGCCGCAATACCTGCAGCTGGTGCGGGGTGAATCGGCGACGGTGAGTGGCCTGACCACCATTCCGATGTTGGGTGGAATGTTGCTCACCTCGATCACATCCGGGCGGCTCATCAGCCGGATTGGTCGCTACAAGATCTTTGTGGTCGCCGGCACCTGCGTACTCACCCTCGGGATCGCCTTGATGACGCAGCTGTCGGCGACGACGCCGCTGCTGACGCTCGCCGCCTGGATGTTCATCATGGGCGCCGGCATGGGCATGTTCATGCAGACGGTGGTGATCGCCACGCAGAGTTCGGTCGAGAGCCGCGACCTCGGGGTCGCGACGTCGTCGGTCATGTTTTTCCGTTCGATGGGCGGTGCCATCGGTGCGGCCGCTTTCGGCGCGCTCCTCACCAGCCGGCTGATCGTGGAGCTGCCGCGCCATCTTCCGGCTGGGGTGGCGCACGCCGTCGGTAAGTCGAGCGACAAGCTGGTGAGCAGCCCTGACGCAGTCAAGGCGCTGGCGCCGGTGATCCGCCACGGGGTCGGCATTGCCTACAGCAATGCGCTCAGCGACGTCTTCCTCGCGGCTCTCCCACTTGCCGTGATCACCATGCTGGTCTCATTCGTGCTCCCCGAGATCAAGCTGCGCAGCACCAACGGGATTCAGCGCGCTGCCGCCGAGAGCGACGAGCCGGTCTTCACTGAGGGTGCGGTCATCTAGCAGCCGCCTTCAACAGCCGCAGTAAGAAAGGCGGGCCGGGGCTTTTGCCCCGACCCGCCTTCTTCGTTGGTGACTGTTCCTGACTCCAGCGGCGGCTAGTCCGCTGTAGGAGCTCCGGAGTTGTCTCCCGCGATGAACGACTCCACGAGCTTTTGGGCGACGTCATCCCGGTACTGGACCGGCGGGCTCTTCATGAAGTACGAGCTTGGACCGAGCAGCGGGCCGCCGATGCCGCGGTCGAGCGCGATCTTCGCGCAACGCAGCGCATCGATGATGACTCCCGCCGAGTTGGGTGAGTCCCAGACCTCGAGCTTGTACTCCAGGTTCAGCGGGACGTCTCCGAACGCGCGGCCCTCGAGCCGGACGTAAGCCCACTTGCGGTCGTCGAGCCAGGCCACGTAGTCCGAAGGACCGATGTGGACGTTGCTCTTGCCCATGTCATGGTCGATGTTGCTGGTGACCGACTGGGTCTTGGAGATCTTCTTGGACTCCAGGCGCTCACGCTCGAGCATGTTCATGAAGTCCATGTTGCCGCCGACGTTGAGCTGCATCGTGCGGTCGAGGACGACGCCGCGGTCTTCGAAGAGACGCGCCAGCACCCGGTGGGTGATGGTGGCTCCGACCTGGCTCTTGATGTCGTCTCCGACGATCGGCACGCCGGCGGCGCGGAACTTCTCCGCCCACGCCGGGGTGCCGGCGATGAAGACCGGCAACGCATTCACGAACGCCACCTTGGCGTCGATCGCGCACTGTGCGTAGAACCGGGCAGCGTCCTCCGATCCGACCGGGAGGTAGCAGATCAGCACGTCTGCCCGGGCCTCACGGAGCGCGGCGACGACATCGACGGGCTCCTCGGTCGACTCCTCGATGGTCTGGCGGTAGTACTTGCCGAGGCCGTCGTAGGTGTGACCGCGTTGCACGGTGACTCCGGTGGGAGGCACCTCGGCGATCTTGATCGTGTTGTTCTGGCTGGCGCCGATGGCTTCGGAGAGGTCGGTACCGACCTTCTTGCCATCGACGTCAAATGCGGCGACGAACTCGATGTCGCGGATGTGGTACTGGCCGATCTGGACATGCATGAGGCCGGGCACTCGCGACTCTGGGTCCGCGTCGCGGTAGTACTCGACCCCCTGGACCAGGGAAGCGGCGCAGTTGCCCACGCCGACGATGGCGACGCGAACAGATCCCATGGGCGGTGCGCTCCTTGCCTTGCCGGCCGCTGGAAGCGAACCGGATGGTGTCCCGGCAGCGGACTTGCTGTCGGGGGTGTGACTTATCTGGCGGATTCGGTTGTTTCCGGGTGGTCGTCGGGTGCAGTTGGCGGTTTCGCGGGGTCGTCGACCGAGGGAGGCGCGGGAGGCCCTGGAGGCCCTGCCTCGTTGCTGATCGTGCGTTCGGTCTCGATCAGCTCGGTGAGCCAGCGGACCTCGCGTTCCACTGATTCCAGGCCGTGGCGGTGCATCTCGACGGTGTAGCGGTCGACCCGCTCGCGGGCGCGTCCCATGGTGCCGCGGAAGCGCTCGCGCTTTTCCTCGAGCCGAATTCGCCGGCCCTCGAGGATCCGCATGCGGGCCTCGGGCGACGTCTTGGAGAAGAAGGCGAAGTGGACGCCGAAAGCCTCGTCCTCCCAGGCTGAGGGTCCGGCTTCGCCCAGCAATTCACCGAAGCGTTCCTTGCCTTCGGCGGCGAGCGAATAGACCACCTTGCTGCGGCCACCGCGGCCGGTGGTGTCTGCCGTGACCCAGCCCGCAGCCTGCATCCGGCGGAGCGTGGGATAAAGCGAGCCGTAGGAAAATGCCCGGAAGGTGCCGAGGAGCGCGTTGAGACGCTTGCGCAGCTCGTAGCCGTGCAGGGGGGACTCAGCAAGCAGTCCCAGCACGGCGAACTCCAGCATCGTCTTCCCTTCGGCGCTCGCAGTTAGTGACGGTCCAGATGCGCCTGGTCGCGGGCCGGTACATCCACTGTATGTATCGGCGCGATACATCGAGCAAGATACGTTGTGGCGAACGCAAAGTGCAAATACAGCGACTACCGCGTGTCGCGCAGCCATCCAGCAGGTAGCTTCCTGCCCGTTCCGGGCGTCGACTGATTCGTCCCGATATTCACAGTCGACGTGGCTAGGCTCGAGGCCATGCCGCTGGAGAGGCAGGTTATCGACTACGCGCTTGCGCGTAGGGCGATCTTGGCCGAGCTCTCCCGGGGTCAAAGGTCAGCAGCCGAGGTGTGTGACGCGCATCCGGACCTGCAGCGGGCCGCCAGGTACCACGGCGAGCCCACCGAGGTCAGGTGTCCGATCTGCCGAAAGCAACCGCTGACCAGGGTGACGTACGCCTACGGCGACGAACTGGCGCACGCGTCGGGCCGAGCCCGCTCCTCACGCTCGCTGGCTGCGCTTGGCGGCCCGTTATACGCAACTTCGGATCTACGTGGTGGAGGTGTGTCGGTCCTGCGGTTGGAATCACCTCTGCCTTTCTTTCTTGATCGGCACCGGCACAGCCGAATCAGCTGGATCAGCTGGAACCTCGGCGAGTCCGGCAACTGCCGATGCGGTGCCGGATGTGCTTCCCGTCACCCGACGGTCCGCCCGCGTAGAGCCGCAGCCTCATGACGACGACACCCACCGGCGGGTCGCGGGCCGCGCCCGAAGGTCCTGACCGCCCGGTTGCGCCGCGCGCCCTGTCGCGTCCGCCGCAGCCCCCTCCCGGCGCTCCGCAAAGCACCAAGCGGCGACGCGGACCTTGGGGATGGTGGACCCGGCTGTCCCGGCGCCGCAAATGGGCCCTGGTGGCACTTTTCACGGTGCCAGTGCTCATCGTCGTCGGCGCCGCGGGCATCTTCTACGTGACGACGAAGGTGCCGCTGCCGCAGAGCATCAACACCGCTGAGGTCAGCACGGTCACCTATCGCGACGGCAAGACGGTCTTGTTCAAGATCGGCTCGATCAACCGGACGAACGTGCCACTGTCCGCGGTCTCTCTCGACGCCCAGCACGCCGTACTTGCGGCGGAGGACAAGAACTTCTACTCCGAATCGGGCATCTCGTGGACCGGGATCGCGCGGGCGCTCTGGGCGGATGTGCGTGGTCACGAGATCCTGCAGGGTGGATCCACGATCACCCAGCAGTACGCCAAGAACGCCTATCTCACCTCGGAGCGTTCGTTCACCCGCAAGCTCAAAGAGATCGTCATCGCGATCAAGCTGTCCCACAAGTATTCCAAGGACCAGATCCTCGACTACTACCTCAACACCATCTACTTCGGCCGTGGCGCGTACGGCATCGAAGCCGCCTCCCAGAGCTACTTCGGCATCCCAGCGGCCAAGCTCACCGCTGCCCAGGGCGTCGTCCTCGCCGGGCTCATCCGAGCCCCTTCGGTGTTGGATCCGCGGATCAACCCCGCTGCCGCCAAGACCCGTTTCGCCGAGGTCGTCCAGGCCATGGCGGGCAAGAAGTGGCTGACTGCGGCGCAGGCAAAAGCGCTGACGGTGCCCGCGACCATCGCGCTGCGCAATACCGGACCCAACGCGGTCAAGAGCCCCCAGGACGCTTACATCCGTGACGAGGTGATGCGCGAGCTCGAAGCCCACGGCGTCAGTGAGGATGAGATCAACAGGGGCGGTCTGCAGATCACCACCACCCTCGACCCGACGGCCCAGGCGGCGGCGGTCGCGTCGGTCAACAACACCTTTGCGAGTACGCCCGCCGACGTCCAGCCGGCCTTGGTGTCGATCCAGCCCGGGACGGGTGAGGTGCGCGCCTGGTATGGCGGCCGCTTCTACGGCAAGGGCACCGGAGGTTTCACCGACTACGTCGACAACGTGACTGATCCGATCCAGCCCGGTTCGTCGTTCAAGCCCATCGCTTTGGCGGCCGCGCTGAAGCAGGGCATCAGCCTCAACAGCTACTACAACGGCAACGATCATCAGGTGATCACGCCGGGCTATCCGCAGGGCGTGCCCAACTACGGCGGAGAGAGTCTGGGGCAGATCAATCTCCTGCAGGCGACGGCTTTGTCGGTCAACAGCGTCTACGTCTCCCTCGCCCTCGACGCCGGCGAGCAGAACGTCATCGACATGGCACACGCGCTCGGAATTCCGCAGTCCGAGACGCTGCCCTCGGTCGACGCATTGCCACTCGGCGTCGCTGCCACGAGCCCGCTCAACATGACCGACGTGTACGCGACCTTCGCCGCTCAAGGAGTCCAGGCGCCTGCGCATCTGGTCGCCAAGGCCGTCGACCACAACGGGAAGGTGCTCTACCAGGCCTCCACCAAGACGACGCGGGTGCTGACGCCAGGGCAGGCTGCCGATGAGACCTACGCGCTTCGGCAGCCTTTCGCCTACGGCACCGCTGCCGGCCTGTCACCCGGCCGTCCGGTGGCAGGAAAGACGGGGACCACCGACAACAACGTCTCTGCCTGGCTCTGCGGCTATGCGCCGCAGTTGGCCACCTGTGTGGCGGTCTCGCGGGCCGATCACCGGCAGTCGCTGAACGGCATCTTCAACAACTCCACCGAGGCCACCGGCGCCTCCACGGCCGGTCAGACCTGGCAAGCCTTCATGACGGCTGCCTTAGCGGGACAGCCCGTCCTGCCCTTCCCGGACCCGGTGTTCGGGGGGACGACCCAGGCCGGACACGCGCCTCCTGCGCCCTCTCCCTCGCCGACAGTCAGCCCGACCCCGAGCTCCACTCCAACGCCGACCGGCTCACCGGGTCCGAGCGCCTCGGCACGGCCCGCGCCGTCGACTTCGTCGACACCTTCGACAGCACCCAAGGCTCCGGCGCCCACGACACCCGTCGAGCCGACAGGAGCCCCCACCCCGCCGGTGACCGCCCCGACGCGGCCTGCTGGCGCGGGCGCCGGACCGCCGCACTAACGTCGGCTTGAGTCAAACTGCTGTCATGACGCTCGCACCCGACCTGACGTCGCCGGGCGGAGCGCAGCCGGTCAGCGACGACGCGGACGCGAAGCGGGGCAAAGGCGGCTACACCGCGGGTGCGCTGGTGGGCGGCCCGCTCGGCCGCCACGCGCGCCGGGTCGGTTGGTGGGGGCCGCTGTCCGCGCTGATCCTCACGACGATCCTCACGTGTCTCGTGGGCTACGGGCAGAAGCTGCCTTGCCGCGACGTCGGCAACTGGCAACACAACTTCCAGTACACCCGGGTCTGCTACAGCGACATCCTGCCGCTGTATTCGACGGAGAAACTCGACCAAGGCAAAGTCCCCTACCTCGACTACCCGGTCGAGTATCCGGTGTTGATCGGCGCAGCCATGGAGGCCGGGGCAGAGGTCGCGAAAGCCGCTCCGGCTCACGACTACGCAGCTCGTAACGCGTTGTTCTTCGACGCGACGGCGATCCTCTTGACGATCGCCGCGTTGATCACTGTGATCTGCACGGCCTTCACCGCCGGCATGCGCCGGATGGACGTCATGCTGCTCGCTGCCGCGCCGCTGCTGGCTTTTCACGCCTTCACGAACTGGGATCTGCTGGCCGTAGCCTTCACCGCCGGCGGGTTGCTGGCTTGGTCCAAGAAGGCGCCTGCCATCGCGGGGCTGCTGCTGGGCTTTGGTGCCGCGACCAAGGCGTACCCACTCCTGATGCTCGTAGCGCTGGGGTTACTGGCCTACCGGGCCGGCGCCATGCGCGCCTGGGGGCGATGCGTGGCGTGGGCCTTCGGCGCGCTGATCGCGACCTATGCGATCGTCTGGCCGTTCGCCGGGAGCTATGCGGGCGACAACGGGCAAACCCACAACAACCTGTGGAAGTTCTTCGACCTCAATCAGACCCGCGGCGCCGACTGGGATTCGTTGGCATACGTGGTGCAGTACCTCGGCCGCAGTTTCAGCACTGGCCGGATTGTCGAAACCGCCGTCATCGTGGGCTTGCTGATCGTCGGTGCGGTCGGCTTGTGGCGGCGGACCGCCAAAGCCATCGTGATCGCCGCCGTCGCAGTGGTGATCGCCGCCGTGGCAGTCACCGGCACGATCAGTTACGCGCGTTCCAGAGGGACGATTCCCGCTTCGGTGCTCAATACGTTCAGCATCATCGCGGCCGTCGTCTTGTTCGCCGGCATCGGCTTTGTGGTGTTGAGCGCACCGCGGCGGCCGCGGGTTCCCCAGGTGGCCTTCCTGGTGGTGGTGAGCTTCCTGTTGGTCAACAAGGTGGACTCGCCGCAGTACTCGCTCTGGCTCCTGCCGCTGGCGGTGCTCGCCTACCCACGATGGAAGCCCCTGCTGGCGTGGCAGATCATCGAGATCTACGAAGTTCTCATGCGCTATCTCTGGTTCGTCTACGACGACAGCACCGCCTATGGCAAGGCGGGTGTCAGTGAGGGATGGTTCGTATCGGCTGTGGTGCTGCGGCAGGCGGCGTTGGTGTGGCTGGCCGCGCTCGTGATCAGGGAGATCTATCACCCCGAGCGCGACGTGGTGCGCGGCAAGGGAGTCGATGACCCGGCGGGGGGAGTGTTGGAGGACCGCCCAGACCGGCGGGTCTTCGCGTGACAGAGGTTTCGGCGGCGCTCGAGTCCGCTGAGCCGGCAGCTCCAGCCCCGAGTGCACCGCCCGGATTCGCCGCAGGATTGCGTGCGAGCCTGCCGATCTGGCTCGGGAGCCGGGTCGTGGTCGCGATCCTTTCACTGGGCGCTTCTTGGACGCTGGGGGTCAGCTCCGGTAACGGGGTGCCCAACTTCATCAGGATCTGGGATCGCTGGGACGTCGGGCTCTACGTCAAGGTCGCTCGCGACGGCTACTTCTCGCCGAAATACCTGGAGCGGACCGAGGTCGATTTCCCCGGATTGCCCTTGCTGATGCGAGCTTTTCACCTCATCATCCCGAACTGGGTTGCCACCGGGCTGGTCGTTTCGCTGCTGGCCGGAATCGCCTCCAGCGCAGCACTTTGGAGCCTCGCGGCGGCAGATCGTCCGGCGGATCGATACGCCGGTCACCGGGCGGTCCTGGCGATGGTGCTCTTTCCGTATGCCGTCTTTCTCTTTGCCGGCTACTCCGAGGGCCTCTTCCTGGCCGGCGTGACGTGCGCGTGGTTGGCGGCCCGCCAACGGCGGTGGTGGCTCGCCGGGCTATGCGCCTGCCTGTCGACCTCGAGCAGAAGCATCGGCATCGCCGTGGTGGTCGCCCTTGCCGTGCAGTACCTGGTGATCGAGCGCCGGATCCGGCGCAGCGTTGGATGGCTGGCCCTGCCACTGCTGCCCTATTTCGCTTACTTGACGTTTCTGCGGGTGCGGACCGGCCATTGGGACGCCTACACGCGGGCTCAGAGCTACTGGCACCGGACGACCGCCTGGCCGTGGGATGGGCTGACCGAAACCTGGAGGGCAGCGACCGACGGGTTTCAGGCAAGCGCGTATCAGGTGTTCTGGTGGGCCGAGATCGCCGCGGCGCTCGTGGGAGTCTGCCTGGCGATTGCGCTGCTTCGTGAGCGGCGGTGGGGCGAGGCCACCTACGTGGGCCTCAGCATCCTGATTCTCACCAGTTCCTCGTACTGGGACGCCGGGGTCCGGGCGATCCTGGTGGCCTTCCCGCTCTATCTTTGGCTGTCACGGCACCGTTTGACCGGTTATGTCTACGCGCTTGTCGCCGCGCCGCTGATGGCGGTCTTCGTCATCGCCTTCACCCAAGGCAGCTGGGTGGACTGAGCCTGGCCGGCTGATCAGCTGGATGGCTGTCCACAGCCAACGCCGGCTCAACCCGGCCCGGGTAGGGCGTCTTGGTACCGTCGAGGGCGGCACTACGAATTGTTGGTGCCGCGCCCTCCTGCCACGGATCGTCCGTGGCCGCCTGAGACCGTAGGAGGTCTTCCTTTGGCAGCGCGCCATTACGAGCTGATGATCATCCTCGCACCTGATCTCGAGGAGCGGACGATCACGCCGTCCCTCGAGCAGTTCCTCACCGTCATCCGCAATTCCGGCGGCACGGTGGAGAAGGTAGATGTGTGGGGACGTCGTCGCCTCTCGTATGAGATCAACAAGAACTTCGAGGGCATCTACGCCATCGTCGAGCTCTTCGCCGAGCCGGACGCCACCATCGAGCTCGACCGTCAGCTCAACCTCAATGAGTCGGTCATGCGCACGAAGGTGATCCGGCTTCCGGAGAAGAAGCCCGCCGTGGCGGAGGAAGCCTCCCCTGAACCGGCTCCCGTCCCCGTACCAGCGTGAGTGCTCGGTCGCGAACTCGGCTAGTTCTCAACTAGTCACCGATTAACTCTCTCGATTACCCCTCGTCGTTACACAGAGCCCGAAACCCAAAGGCCGGAGAGACCATGGCAGGCGAGACCGTCATCACGGTGATCGGCAATCTCACCAACGACCCCGAACTGCGCTTCACGCCGAATGGCGCGGCCGTCGCGAGCTTCACCGTCGCGTCGACCCCCCGCACCTTCGACAGGCAGAGCAACGAGTGGAAGGACGGCGACACCCTCTTTCTGCGGTGCACCGTCTGGCGGCAGGCAGCGGAAAACGTCGCTGAGTCGCTTCACAAAGGCACCCGGGTGATCGTCCAGGGTCGGCTCAAGCAGCGCAGCTTCGAGACCCGCGAGGGCGAGAAGCGCACGGTTGTTGAGCTCGAAGCCGATGAGGTGGGTGTTTCGCTCCGTAGCGCGACTGCTCGGGTGACCAAGGCAAACCGCAGCGGAGGTGCCGGCAATGGAAGCGCCGGTGCCGGCGGCGGTGGCGGTTCGTATTCGGGTGCCGGCGCGAGCAGCAGCGGGGGTGCTCCAAGCGATGACCCGTGGAGCACACCGTCCAGCAGCTTCAGCGACGAGCCCCCTTTCTAAAGGAGTAGAAGAAAATGGCCAAGGCTCCGCTTCGGAAGCCCAAGAAGAAGGTCTGCGAGTTCTGCAAAGGCAAAGCGACCTACATCGACTACAAGGACACCGCGCTGCTTCGCCGCTACGTGTCTGACCGGGGAAAGATCCGCGCCCGTCGGGTCACCGGCAATTGCAGCCAGCACCAGCGCGACATCGCCGTCGCGGTGAAGAACAGCCGCGAGATGGCCTTGTTGCCGTACTCGAGCACGGCTCGCTGAGGCCGCGATGAAGCTCATTCTGACGCAAGAGGTGGCAAGCCTTGGCGGCCCCGGAGACCTGGTTGAGGTCAAAGACGGCTACGGGCGCAACTTCCTGGTACCCCAAGGCTTAGCGATCCTGGCTACCCGAGGTGCCGAGAAGCAGGTCGCTCAGATTCGGCGGGCCCGTGACGTGCGCGAGATCCGCGATCTGGGACAGGCTCGTGAGGTGGCCACCGCAACTGGCCGCTCTCCCGGTGAAGCTGTCGGTTCGTGCGGGTAACGGGGGCCGGCTCTTTGGATCGGTCACCGCATCCGATGTGGCTGACGCGGTGATCAAGGCTGGTGGGCCCAAGCTCGACCGCCGCCGGATCGAGCTGGCCGAGCCGATCAAGCTCGTCGGACAGCACACGGCCACAGTTCGGCTGCACCCTGAGGTCACGGCGTCCATCGCCGTCGACGTCGAGGCGGCCGGCTGAGGCTTTTCCCTGATCCAAGAAAGGCGCGTGACCGGGCATCCGGTCACGCGCCTTCTTGTTTATGCGCTAGGGACCCGGTCGAGGAAGCCGAGCACCAGCATGAGCTGTCCTGCCTCGTCGACGGTGATCACATCGAAGCCGGCAACGGGTGCCGGCCCGCTCGTGGGGCCGAGGTCCCAACCGAAGCGGGCCTGCGCGTGGTGGGCGTCCACGTTGCCGTTCAGTGTGAACGTGAAGCCCGGAAATTGCTGCTGTACGGCGGCGATCAACGCGTCAAGTTGGTCGCGTCCCATCACATCGGCGAGGGGGTCGATGTAGCGGACGCCGGGGGCGCATAGATCGTCGATCAGACCACGGCGCTCCGTCGGATCGGTGGCATTCCACACCGCTAGGTAGCGCTCGGCGAGGCCGTTGGGGTTGGTGCCGTCAACGCTGGCGCTGAAGCTGGTTGAGCTCCCAGTGTTCGTCATCGCAGTGCCTTTCGGGGCCTTGCCAGCGCCCGGTGCGCTGGCCACGAGAAGGAGCTTGCAAGCGTCAGCGCGCCCGGTCGATGACCTCAGAGGTCATGTGCAGCGGGCCCGGAGCGTCCTACGGTTGGTGGCGTGACAACGATCGAAGCGGCCCCACAAGTCGGGCCTTTGCTACGCACCTGGCGGGAACGTCGCCGCCTCACCCAACTAGATCTGGCGCTTGCGGCCGACGTCTCAACACGCCATCTGAGCTACGTGGAGAACGGCCGTGCGCGGCCGACGAGCTCGATGATCCTGCACCTGTCGGACCAGCTGGAGATTCCCTTGCGTGAGCGCAACGCACTGCTGCTCGCGGGCGGCTACGCTCCCGCCTTTCCCGAGCACGAGCTGAGCGCGCCGCCGCTGGCCGCGGTCAACGAAGCCATCAACGCGGTGCTGGACGGACACCTCCCGTTCCCCGCAATCGTCGTCGACCGTCATTGGGAGATGGTCGCCGGCAACGCAGCCATTGACCTGCTGACGGCAGGCTGCGCTGCTCATCTGCTGGAGCCGCCGGTCAACGCGCTGCGCCTGTCGCTGCATCCGGATGGGATGGCGCCCCGGATCGCCAACCTCGCGCAGTGGCGACAGCACGTGCTGCATCGGCTGGCACGGCAGGTGGACGCGACCGGCGATCCCGTCCTGGCAGTACTCCGCGACGAGCTGCGGGGCTATCCCGGGGGAGGCGCAACGGAGGACACCGCCGGCCCGGCGGCGATTGTGGTGCCCTTGCGCTTCCGGACGCCGGCCGGCGAGCTGGCGTTCTTCAGCACCACCACCGTGTTCGGCACTCCGCTCGATGTCACCGTGGCTGAACTGGCTATCGAGGCGTTCTACCCCGCCGATCCGCGGACCGCCGAGGCGCTTCGAGGGCATTGAGCCCAGCTTCTTGGGCCGGCCGCAAAATTTCGGCAAAATGGACTGGTGGCCACCGCCGACGACATTGAGATGACCGAACGGCCTGCCGGCCCAGGCAGGGTAAGGCCGATCGTCACCATCGGTGATCCGGTGCTGGCGACGCGCTGCCGGGAGGTGACCGAATTCGGTGAGGACCTCAAGCAGCTTGTCGACGACATGTTCGCCACCATGTACGCGGCGCCCGGGGTAGGCCTCGCCGCCAATCAGATTGGGCTCGACCTGGCAGTCTTCGTCATCGACTGCCCTGACTCCGAGGCGGGCAGCCTGGTGGGCCACGTCGTCAATCCACGCCTCGAACCACTCGGCGAAGACCGCGAACTCGAGTTGGACGACGAGGGTTGCCTGTCGATTCCGGGTCCGTTCACCGACGTCCCTCGCCTCAAGCAGATCGCCGTCACCGGAGTCGACTGGTCAGGTGCTCCCGTTCGACTCGAAGGGCATGGACGGGCCGCCCGCTGCCTGCAGCACGAGACCGACCACCTCGACGGCCAGCTCTACATCGACCGGCTTCCTGCCAAGCAGCGCCGCCGCGTCCTTCGCGAGTACGAGAGTCTGCGGGCGCAAGCTCAGGCCGGCTGAATCGGCGCTCAGCTCAGCTGTGGCAGGTCGCCGGCGCGTTGGATGCCGGTGGAGGCGTCAGGTTGAGGCGCGCGGAGAGCCAGGGCAACGAGTTCTTGAAAGCCTTTGCCCAGAGGTCGAAATCGTGGCCCGCGCCGGGTACTTCGACGTAACAGGTGTCGATCCCGGCAGCGATCGACAGCGGGACGAGCTTTCGCTGTGCGGCCAAAGGCGCACTGTCGGCCGTCCCGACCTCAAACCATCCGCCGAGGTTCTTGAACGCGGGCGAGCCCGTCTTGAGCAGTGAGACAGGGTTGTGCGCCTGGTAATCGGCCGCCGAGCCGTTGAAGAGTTGCTTGATCGTCGGCACCGGCGCGATTCCCTCCTCGACCGTGGGGCCCGTCAGCCCGGAGTAGTCGCCGAACGCGGTGTAGATGTCCGGGTGGCGAAGGGCGAGCATCATCGAGCACATCCCACCCTCGGACAGTCCGGCGATCGCAATCGAGCCCTTCTTGGTCTGCGCGCCGTAGTGGGAACGCATGAACTTCGGGACGTCGACCGTCAGGTAGGTCTCGGCGTTACCACGCGGGCTGTTGACGCACTCGGTGTCGCTGTCGACGGAGGTGTTGGGATCGGGCATGACGATGATGGGTGCGACGCCCTTGTGAGCTTCGGCGAATTCGCGCGCGGTGACGTCGGCGAACGAGGCCCGGGTCCAGTCCGACGGAGCGCCTGGGGTGCCATTGAGAAGTTCGATCACCGGAAGTTTGATCTTGGAGTCGGCGACCCAGATCGGCGGCAGCCAGATGAACGCGTCAGGGGCCTTGAACCCGGAAACCTTGCCCGGGATCGGCACCTCAATCGTGAAGCCATGCGTAGGCAGCGCGCCGTTGTTCTCTTTTTCGAGGCGCTTTCTTTCTGCTTCCAACGCTTGCACGGAAACCTGATTCTGAGCGTCAACGCCGAACAGTGATCCCAGCGTCGGGTAGTACTGGTAGTGCTCGTTGATGAGGGTGCCGGCCATCATGGCCGTGAACAGGAGTGCCACGACGGAGACGACCCGCCTCCAGTTGCGAAACCGGGTCCAGCCGATGATCGCGACCACCAGCGCGAGGAAGACCAGGCCGACCCAGAGGTAGTACGAATTGGGGAACTGGTAAGGAATCAGCGCCAGTCCATCAACGAGTAGCGCTACCAGGCCGACCCCGGCCGCGGCGATGGGCAAGCCATAGAGCAGCTGCTGCTTCCAGACCCCGTCCTTCCAACGGAAGGACAGGAGCAGCGCCCCCAGACCCACTCCAATGATGATCACCGGAGTAGAGCCGCTGATCAGCGTGATGTTTTGAAGAGACACCGGCTAGGCACCGGACCAATGGGCGACAGCGAAACACGTCATGGCAGCGGGCGGCATCAGGCAGCTAGGTCGCTTTGCATTTCCTCGGAGCTGACGCCCCCGACGGCCTTGGGTACGAAGAGCTCGCCGATCCCCGGCAGCGACAGGAAGCCCTCAGCGCCCGCATACAGCAGCCCGACCCGTGGCAGGTCGGTGCGCTCCTGATACACCAACTCACGCGAAAGCCAGACCGGCGAGAACTTGGCGTTGAAGTCGTGCAGCGACTTGATCTGGAAGAAGGGGTTCAGCACATCGACCGCGCGCTTGGCCAGCCGCTCCGGGAAGTTGTAATGCACGTCTTCCTCGTAGAGCTTTCCCCACATCGCGAAATTCATCGACAGTCTGACGATTCCCTCTTGACCGAGTGCGAGCGCGGTCTGGGCGATGAGGTATTCCGTCATGCCGTTAGGGGCGTCAGGCAGGTGACGCATGAGGTCGAGCGTGTAGCCGAAATCGTCGCCGTACGCCGGCACGATGCGCAGGAATCCGCCGGGTGCACCGTTCTCGTCGAGCGCCACGCACAGCAGGAATTCCGGGTTCTTGCCGCCGCCTTCGATGTCCTGGCTCAACGACATCGTGAAGCCCCGTTCCGGAGCTTTTCCGCGCCACTGTTGGCTGATCGCGTTGAGCTGGCTGACAAGTGAATCCGAAGCCTCGGACTCACGCATCACTTTGAACTCATAGGTGCGTGCAGTTCGTCGTACGGCGGCCCGCACGCCTTTCATAGCCGCGCCTTCAAGGGTGAAGGTGTCGCACTGCACGATGGCCTCGTCGCCCAGATAGAAGCCGCGAAGACCGCGAGCCTCATACCGCGGCAGGTCCGCCGACCGGGCCGCCAGGAAGGCGACCCGCCACGAGCGCAGCTGGCAGAAGTCGATGAACTCGTCCAACACAAGATCCATCGAGCCGGGGGCGCCGATCGGATCGCCGGAGGCGAGAGCGAACCCACCGAGGTAGGTGTAGGCCACGAACGCGTCGCCGTCAGAGCTGAAGAAGAAGCTCTTGTCATCGCGCAGTGCGAAGTAGGCCAGGGTGTCGGATCCATAGAGGTGCACCAGCCGGCGGGCGTGAGCCCAGTCCGTTTCGGTGTGCGGCGCCCGGCGTCGAATGGGCCGAAAGAGCAAGAACGCAAGCCCGACCACACCGACGATCCCCAGCACCAGCAGCGTCGCGGTGAAGTAATCGCGGAAGAAATGGCGGTCATAGGTGATGGGGCCGCCGATACCGATGAGTCCCCGGCCGATGGTCTCCAGACCGCCGAAGAACGACAGCTGCTCTCCCAGATGCTTGCGCTCGAATCCGAGGCTGGCAAAGCCCACGCCGAGCACCACAACGAAATAGAGCGGCACGATCCAGATCAGCCGGAGCAACGAGGGCGGGTCGGAACGGGCGCGGAAGTAGCGCCTGTTCCACAGCAGCGCGACCGCCATTCCCGCGCTGTAGGCAGCAGAAATCGGATGTGGACCCTTGACCAGGTTAGCGACCACTCCTATCGCGAAAAGCACGATGCAGATCTGCCAGGCTCGCCGCTTGCCGCGAGCGATCTGGGTGGCCAGGAAAAGCAGGCTGAGGCCTACCAGGAGGGTCACCAGCTGGCCGGTGACCCGAAACCACACCGGTCCGATGGGTTGGCCGAACGGCTGCAGCCGGGAGTGGAAGAACGGGATGAGCGTCACCAGCTGCAGGAAACCGCCCGCTGCGGCGAGTATCCCCAGCGTTCGCAGCGTGATCTTTCTGCGGTGTCGTCTTTCCTGCCGCATCTGCGGCGTCTTCACCGCCGCCAGGGCGGTGGTCGTGCCTGCGGTCGAAGCCGGCGGGTTCGTTGCTGCTGGGGCGGGCAGGCGGTTCGAGCCTGCCGAGCCCCTGGCTCCCGGTCGGGCGACGCGGGCCCTGCGGACCGCCTTGCCCGGCTTCCGGGCGCATCGTCGGAAAGAGAATGACCTCGCGAATGTTGTCGGCTTCTGAGAGCAGCATGACCAGCCGGTCGATCCCGATGCCCAGGCCGCCGGTGCAAGGCAGGCCGTACTCCAAAGCGCGGACGTAGTCCAGGTCGATGTCTCCGGCCTCGGGGTCTCCGTCGGCTTTGGCCCGGGCCTCGACCTCGAAGGCCGCCAGCTGCTGGGCGGCGTCGTTCTGCTCGCTGTAGGCGTTGCACAGCTCGAAACCGGCGACCATCAGCTCGAAACGTTCGACGTATCCGGGCTTGGAGCGGTGAACCCGGGCGAGTGGCGAGACCTCCTGCGGGTAGTCCACGCAGAAGATCGGGTTCACGATGTCGTGCTGGATCCGTTCGTCGACCACCTGCTTCATGAGCTTGCCCGAGCCCCAGCTCGTCTCCCACTCGATGTGCAGACTGTCGAGGATCTGGCGGGCTTCCTCCACCGGCATGGTCGGATCGAGGCGTACGCCGAGCTTCTCCTCGATGAGGTCAGCCATGCTGATCCGTGGCCACGGAGGAGACATGTCCACCGAGTGGTCGCCGACCCGGACGACGAAATTGCCGTCCAGCGCCTCCGTGACGGCAGCCACGACCATGCCCTCGACGAGGTCCATCATGTCGCTGTAATCACCGAACGCCTGATAGGCCTCCAGCATCGTGAACTCGGGATTGTGCCGGACGTCTATGCCCTCGTTGCGAAAGACCCGGCCGAGCTCGAACACCCGCTCCATGCCACCGACGACGAGTCGTTTGAGATGCAGTTCCAGCGCGATCCGCAGGTACATGTCGATATCGAGAGCGTTGTGGTGCGTGATGAACGGCCGGGCCGTGGCGCCGCCCTGAATGCTTCCGAGCATCGGGCCTTCGACTTCCCAGAAGCCGCGATCCTCGAGATGGTGACGGATGGCCCGGATGGTCTTTCGGCGGATGTCGAAGATGCGACGGGTGCGCTCATTCGTCATCAGGTCGACGTAGCGCTGCCGGTAGCGGACCTCGACGTCGGTCAGGCCCTTGTCCTTGTCCGGCGGCGGTCGCAGGGCCTTGCCCAGCATCCGGACGTCCTCGAGCGCGATCGACAGTCTCGCCCTTGTCCGTGCGCATGATCGTGCCGGTGACACCTATCCAGTCGCCGCGGTCGATATCGAGAAACTCCTGGTATTTCTGATCACCTAGCGCGGCTCCGATCAACGAAGAGCTGGATGGTGCCGGACCGGTCGCGCAGCACGCCGAAGGTGAGCCCGCCGTGGTGGCGCACCAGCACCAGGCGTCCCGCCACGCGTACCCGTTCGTGGGTGCGGGTACGGCTCGGGATCTCACCCCAGGTGGCCGCGATGTCTTTGGCCGAATGGTCGACGTCGAAGCTGTATTCGAGATGCGCGCCGCCCTCGGCCTGGAGCTGTTCCAGCTTTTGCTGGCGGTGAGCCATCTGATTTCCGGCATTTCGCGATGAATCACCCGCGAGAGCACTGGCCTCAGCCACCGAAACGGCGGGGTCGGGAGAGCTCGTCTCGGGTTCGTTCATGTCGGCACTCTAGCCAACGCACATTCACATCCTGTCGAGATAACACGTGGCGCCACGGTAGGTTGCGCTATGCGCGGCGACTGGTCAGGCCCTCCGGCGCGCGTTTTTGAGGAGCGTTGGCGTGGTCGATCATGTCGCTGCTGATCGCCTTACCGCTGGGAGTCGCGTCGGCGGTGGCGTATGGCGCCTCCACGGCGGTGGAGCACTCGGCCGTCCATAGCGAAACCGGCGAGGTGGACGCCGGCGGCTTGCTCCAACTGGTCAAGAATCCCCGCTGGCTATTGGGAATGGCCGGCGACACCTTCGGTCTGATCCTTCAGGTGCTCGCGCTCGCTACCGGTCCGGTCGTACTGATCCAGCCCCTGTTGATTCTTGCGCTGCCGATTTCCTTGCCCATCTCACGACTGCTCGGAGGACCGAAGCCAGGCCGCGCAGACTTCCTGTCCTGCCTGTGGATCGTCGCCGGGCTGGCGGCCTTCTTTGCCATCATCGGTAATCCCGGTGATGCAGATCCGTTGTCGATCGGGCCGGCCGTCATAGGGGCACTGATCCTGGCGGCATTCGGGATTGCCGGCCTGTTAGCCGTGCGGCGGGGGGCGAGTCCGATCAAGGCGGCCGTTTACGGCGGTGTCGCCGGGGCGTGGTTCGGATTGGTCGCGGTGCTTTTGGATTCGGTGGCGGCGACGTGGCAGGACAACGGCATCGCCGGCTTCGGGCATTCTCACGGACTTGTCCCGCTTATTGCGCTGCTCGTGATGGGTGGGGCCAGTATCGCCCTTACGCAGGTGGCATTTCAGGTCGGGGAATTAGGGGCGAGTTTTCCCGCGAACCTTGCTGCGGACCCTGTGGTAGCAGTCATTCTCGGTGCGGCGCTCTTGCACGAACGGGTGCCCGCCACACCGTTGGCCATCATCGGTTATCTCCTTTGTCTGGGGGCGGTTTTGTACGGTGCCGTTCGGCTGGCCGCAGATCCTCGCCGCCGCAAGGTGGCCGTATGAGCCTTTCCCAGCGATTCCGACGATTCCCCTGCGGGCGACGCAGCACCCGGGGGGCCGGACGCTCCTGCGCAGGAGCACCACATGCTCCCGGAGGGGTTTCATATGAGCCGGCGCGCGACCGTGTTGTCGGCGGTGAGCGCCGTGGTCGCGCTGGCGGTGGTCGTGGTCATCGCTGTGGTCTTCGCCGGGACGGGACGTGACGATTTCCATCAGGGCTCGGTCGCCGATCTGCGCAAGGCTCTGGAGGCGAAGGGTCTGACGATCTGCTCGACCACTGGTCCCGAGCCGTCGGGGGAGAAGGACGGCTCGACCACGGTCGAAGTGCTGGCCGTGGCGCTTCCCGGCGGATGCGGTAAGCCGACCAACCTCCAGATCAACGCCTACAGCAGCCGGAATGATCGGGACGCGGCCGCGCGCGACGCGGAAAGCCAGGAAAAGCAGCGCAATTACGGCGTCGTCTACACCTGGCACCACTACACGCTCTACCTGCAGGCGGATGACGCAAGCGGGGGCACAGCAGTGCGCGATCGGATGGCCGACGCGCTCGAGTCGGTGGGAGCACAGTGATATCGCACGGTGGCGGCAAGCGGAGCAAGGTCGGCCTAGGAGTCGGCGCGCTCGCGATGATCAACGTGGCGGCCATCGTGAGCGTGCGCAACCTGCCCGTGATGGCCGAGTACGGCTGGGCGATGCTCGCTCTTTTTGCCATCTCCATCGTGGTCTTCCTCATCCCGATTGCGATGGTCGCGGCTGAGCTGGGCACCGGCTGGAGCAAGGACGGCGGCGTCTTCGCCTGGGTCAAGGAGGCGTTCGGCGGCCGTACCGGCTTCATCGCGGTGTGGTGCGACTACTCCGAGAACCTCGCCTGGTTTCCGACCGTGCTGTCGTTCATGGCGGCCACGCTGGCGTACGCGATCAATCCGAACCTGGCCAACAACTCGACCTATCTGGTCATCGTCATGCTGGTCTTCTTCTGGGCGACGACGATCCTCAACTTCCGGGGCGTCAAGGCGTCGTCACTCGTGGGTTCCGTCGGCACCATCGCCGGCTCGATCTTCCCGGCCATCCTCGTCGTGGTGCTCGGAATCGCTTACCTGGCGCGCGGTGACACGTCGCAGATCCCCTTCTCCGCGGCGGCGCTCAACCCGAATCTGCACCTGGGCAATCTGGCGTTCCTCGGCGGCATCATCCTGCTCTTCGCCGGAATGGAAATGGCCGGTTTCCACGCCCGGGACACCCGCAATCCAGGGCGCGACATACCCCGGTCCATTGCCCTCGCCGTCGCCATCATCGTGGTGTTCTCGGTGCTCGGGTCACTCTTCATGGCCATCGTGCTGCCGCAGAAGGAGATCGGCCTCGTCTCGGGCACCATGCAGCTCTTCAAGAGCGTGCTGGACCTCTTCCATGTCGGGTGGCTGGTCCCACCGCTCGCCATTCTCATCGCCGTCGGAGGCATCGCTCACCTGACTCCATGGATCCTGGGCCCGGCGCGCGGAATGTCGGCCGTCGCCCACCAGGGCTATGCCCCGGGAATCCTTGGCCGGGAGAATGCCAACGGGGTCCCGGTCGCGTCGCTGGTCATTCAAGGCATCGGGGGGACGATCTTCGCGCTGCTCTTCCTGATCGTGCCCAGCGTGTCTACGTCCTACTGGATGCTGTCGGCGGTCACGGCGCAGATCGTGATCATCATGTACGGGCTGATGTTTGCCTCCGTGATTCGGCTGCGCTACACGCAGCCCGACACCCCACGCCCGTATCGCATACCAGGCGGAAAGATCGGCGTCTGGGTCGTGTGCGGGGTCGGGTTGGCGGGCTGCGTGGTGGCGTTTCTGCTCGGCTTCGTGCCACCCAGTCAGCTCAAGACCGGCAACACGGTGACGTACGTGCTGCTGCTCTTCACGGCCACCGCCGTTTTGACCTCGCCGCCCCTGGTGATGCAGTACATCGAGCATCGGGCCCGCAAGGCTCAATTGAAAGGCAAGGGCAAGGGCAAATCGCCGGCGCCGGGCATCGGGATTGCTCCCGAAGGTGCGGCCGGCTGAGCCTGCGCTTGGACCGGTGGGGTCAGCGGGGTCGGGTCAGCCGTCGCGCCGCATGTCGACGAAACGGCTGTAGTGGCCCTGGAAGGCGACAGTGACAACGCCGGTGGGGCCGTTGCGCTGCTTGGCCACGATGAAGTCGGCCTCCCCGGCGCGGGCCGATTCCGGCTCGTACATGTCTTCGCGGTGCAGCAGCACGACGAGGTCGGCGTCCTGCTCGATGGCTCCGGACTCGCGAAGGTCGGAGAGCTGCGGCTTCTTGTCGGCCCGGTTTTCGGCGGCCCGGTTCAGCTGGGAGAGGGCCACGACCGGCACGCCGATCTCCTTTGCCAGCAGCTTGAGTGACCGGCTCATCTCGCTGACTTCCTGCTGGCGACTGTCGAGCCGCTTGCTGGGGGTCATCAGCTGCAGGTAATCGACCACGACCAGTTTCAGATCGTGACGCTGCTTGAGCCGGCGGCACTTGGCGCGCAGCTCCATCATCGTGACGTGGGGGGAGTCGTCGATGAAAAGCGGAGCGCTGGTGACCTCCCCGATGCGCTGGGCGAGGCGGGCCCAGTCGTCGTCGGTCATCTTCCCCGACCGCATGTTTTGCAGGTGGACCCGCGACTCCGCCGACAGCAGCCGCATGACGATCTCGGTGCGGCTCATCTCCAGAGAGAAGACGACAGAAGCCTGACCGTGCTTGATGCTGGCTGCCCGCGCGAAGTCGAGCGCCAGGGTGCTCTTACCCATGGCCGGCCTGGCCGCCACGACGACGAGCTGACCCGGGTGCAAGCCGTTAGTGATGGAGTCCAGATCCGCGAAACCGGTGGGGACTCCGGTGAGGGTGCCGTCGCGGTTAGCGATCGACTCGATCTCTTCCAGGGTCGGGTTAATGAGCTGCTCGAGCACGGTGAAGTCATCCGCCGTGCGCCGCTCCGTGACCGCGAAGACCTCGGCCTGCGCCCGGTCGACCGCATCCTCGACTTCGGATGACTCGTTGTAGCCGAGCTGGGTCACCCGCATCCCGGCTTCCACCAGTCGCCGGCGCACTGCCTTCTCGGCGACGATCTGCGCGTAGTAGCCGGCGTTCGCTGCCGTGGGCACGGATTCGATCAGCGTGTGGAGGTAAGGGGCGCCGCCGATCTTGTCGAGGAGCCCTTGGCGGTGCAGCTCGGCGGAGACGCTGAGGGTGTCGGCCGGCTCACCCTTGCTGTAGAGCTCGGTCGCGATCTCGAAGACGGTGGCGTGGGCGGGCCGGTAGAAATCGGTGACCCGGATGATCTCGACCACGTCAGCGATCGCGTCCTTGGACAGCAACATCCCACCCAGGACGCCCTGCTCTGCGGCGACGTCTTGCGGAGGCGTCCGATCGAATTCAGGTGGACCGCCGGCTCCCGGGCCGCCGCCGTTGGAACCACCAGACCGTGCACCGCGATCGATGGTCGTCACCGACACCGAACCACCACCCCCGTCAAAGTCGGATTCGGCCGGCACCGCTGCCGAAGCGGGCGACGCCGGAACATGTGACATGAGGACCCGATGACTCAGGTGTACGCCACGCGTACGACAGAAAAGGCGACTCGCCGAAGGGGTGTTGGGCACCCTTGTTGATGACACTGGGGATTCGGTGTGGGAAAGCTTCGATAAGGCTGTGGATAGGCGGTGGAAGCGCACCGTTTACCAAACCGTTGCCAACCCAACGGGCTCCCAAGCCCCAGGTAGGCGTCATCCACAGACATGTGCACAGTTGTGGACAAAGAAATTTGGCGTTCGCCGGGTGTCGGAAGCGTTGCGCCGGTCGTTGTACGCAGGTTGGGAAAGATTTACTTGCCTCTCAGCAAGTATCCAGGTTCACGGCAGGCCAGGCACAGCATGGGGCGAGACAACTGGGTCATGGCAATCATCTCGTCCGAGCCACTCAACCAGCCGATTGATCACGTGCTGCCGCTTTCGGGATGCCGGCTGCGCGTACTGGACCTGCCTGACGGCTCGCGGGTCGGACAGCTGTACGGGCCCGGCGGACGATGGCTCGATGAAGCCAGCTGCGAGCTCGAGCCGAGCGTGAGCGGATGGTTCGGACGGCTGGGTCCGGCAGGGAAGTCCTGGGCTCTGGCGTTCGGCGCGGGTGGGTCGAATGAGCCGATCGAAGTGCGCTTTGCCAGCCTGCGGGCACGTCGCGTCGTCCCCGTGGTGAGCGACCACTACGGGCTCTGGGTCGCCGAGGTCGCCGGCTCCTTCCAGGCCGCGACGATCATCAGCTCAGCGGCCGCCAACACGTTCCGGCTCCATTACGCGGCGGCGGCGTAACTCTCGAAATTGGCAAGCCGGTGACGGCGTGGGCCGGTCCCGGCTAGTGAGACTGGTCCCCGCAGGTGGCTCTAAAGACCCTGGCGCGGGTATGACCTGCATATGAAGGTGCTCGTTGCAGGTGCCACCGGTTTCGTCGGCTCACGGCTCGTCCGCGCGCTGTCGGAGGCCGGACACGACGTCATCGCACTGACGCGAAACCCCGAGGATTACGACGGTCCCGCCACTGCGGTGGGCGGCGATGTCGCCGACCACGACGCACTGACGACCGCGCTTGCCGGGGCCGAGGTCGCCTATTACCTGGTCCATTCGTTGGACAGCGCGGACTTTGCGGACAAGGACGCCGACGGCGCTCGCACGTTCGGTGACGCCGCTGCGCAAGCAGGTGTCGGGCGAATCATCTACCTGGGCGGCCTCGGAGCGGACGGCGACGAACTTTCCGAGCACCTCAAGAGCCGACAGGAGGTGGAGGAGCTGCTCGGCGCAGCAGGGGTCCCCGTGACCACCATTCGGGCGGGAGTGATCATCGGCAATGCCGGGGTCTCATGGGAGCTCATGCGCGAACTCGTTTTCCACCTGCCGGTCATGATTACGCCGCGATGGGTGCGGACCAAAGCGCAGCCCGTAGGTATCGACGACGTGGTGCGCTACCTGTGCTCGGTGCTGGAGTTGAGCGAGACCGTCGGAGGTGTCTTCGAGATCGGTGGACCGGAAGTCATCACCTACGAGAAGGCGATGCACCGGGTGGCCCGGGTCAGCCATCGACCCCTTCTCGTCGTTCCGGTCCCGCTGCTCACACCCAAGCTCTCCTCGCTCTGGCTGGCGCTGGTCACCACCGTCGATCTGCAGACCGCTCGTAACCTCGTCGGATCGATGAGCAACGAGGTGATCGTGCACGACGACTCCCTTAGCCGGATGGTCGATTGGGAGCCAACACCTTTCGACGAGGCGGTGCGCCAGGCTTTGGCCGAGCGCGAGGCGACGAGTGCACCTTCCTGAGCTGGTACGAAATCTGGTCGAGCCCGCTGTCGAGTCCCCACCCGATGACACGTCGGCCGCCCAACGTCGTCGACGCGTCGTCGTCGTCCTCACGCTCGTGGTCGGCACGGTCTTGCTCGGGCTCGCCTTCAGCCGTCCGGCCGGCAGCACCGGGTTCTACGTGCTGGCGGGCGTGCTCGCGGGGGTGTGGCTGGTCGGGGGCTTGCTGTCGGGACCGGTGCACCTGGGTCCACGCCGGGAGGTCATCGCGCCGGCGCTGCTGGGACTGCTCGCGTTTGCCGTCTTTGCTATCGGCGCCGAGGCGGTCAGCTGGATTCCGACGCTGCATCACGCTGTCGACGACGTCATCGCCCGCGCCGATCACGGCTCGCGCGCTTTGGTGGTCGCGATCACCGTGGTCAACGGCGTCGCCGAGGAGGTCTTCTTCCGCGGCGCCCTCTACGGTGCTTTCGCCGATCGGCGTCCGGCGCTGTATTCGACCATCTGCTACGTCCTGGTGACGGCTGCTTCCGGCAACGCCATGCTGGTATTCGCCGCTGCGCTGATGGGTGCCCTCTTCGCGATGGAGCGGCGGGCCAGCCGGGGGATCCTGGCGTCTGCGACCACCCATGTCGTGTGGTCAACCCTCATGATCTTCCTGCTGCCCCGTTAGAGCTGCGCGCCGATCAGTACCGGCTCGTTGACGAGGACCACGCCGAGCTGGTCCCGAACACCGTCACGAACCACCCGGGCCAGCGTGAGGATTTCGGCGGCACTCGCGCCGCCCCGGTTGGTGATGGCCAGCGGGTGCTTGGACGACAATCGTGCCCTGCCGTGCCCGACCTCGGCGCCGAAACCCTTGACGAAACCGG
Source organism: uncultured Actinomycetota bacterium (assembly GCA_963737695.1). GTDB lineage: Bacteria > Actinomycetota > Actinomycetes > Frankiales > Frankiaceae > DATAZK01. Next base: position 235,191 of record CAVTTQ010000003.1, on the reverse strand, counting down.
CCCATTCGATCAACCAGGCAGCGGGCACCTTGAAGCGGCCATCCGGCTCGGTGAACCGCGGGACATCTGCTGCCACCCGGGCGGACAGTTGGCGATATGCATCCGCGTCCAGCACCGGGTTGGTGAAGAAGGATCCGCAACTCGCGGTGTCGGGGTCGGTGGGGTCCAGCACCATGCCCTTGCGTCGGCGCAGCTGCAGCACCGCTGAGCGGACCGCCTCCAACGGCGCGGTGGCTTCAGGTGTGAGGTCCAACGCACGAGAGAGTTCCCCATAGCGCAGCGGGCCACTTTGCGCGGTCTCGCGCAAACGGAATTCGACTTCGGTGACGACCCATCTGCCGGGCTCGGATTTGAACCGGCTGGTGCGGTATCCGAAGCCACATTCGTCGCCGGCCAGGTCGCGTACGGCACCATCGCGGCGGTCGTAGGCGCTCACCCGTTGGATGACTTCGCTGACCTCTTGGCCGTAGGCGCCGACGTTCTGGATCGGCGTGGCTCCGACCAGCCCGGGGATTCCTGCGAGGCACTCGATGCCGGCCAACTGATGGGAGATCGCGTAGCTGACGAGTGCGTCCCAGGGTTGGCCGGCGGCCGCGGTCAGGCTTGTCCCGCGGCGGGTGATCCCGCTGGTGCGAATCAGGACGACCAGCCCGGGGAAGCCGTCGTCGGGCACGACCACGTTGCTGCCGCCGCCGAGCAGCAGTACCGGTTCACTGTTCGTGTCGGCGTCGCGCACGGCGGCCACCAGAGCCACCGTCGAATCGACCTCGAGCAGCCGGCGCGCAGGCCCACCCACACCGATGGTGGTCAGGTCGGCCAGCGGGACAGCAGAACTGATCGGCACCCGATCAGTCAACCCCGCTATCGCTGGTCCGGGAGCCTGACAGGTCGGCGAGTCCAAGAGTGGGGGTCGACGCCTGCGCGTAGAGGCGCTGCGGGATGCGGCCGGCGCGTCTGGCGAGCCGGCCACCCTCGACTGCTCGGCGCATCGCCTCGGCCATCAGGGCCGGCTCCTGCGCCCGGGTGACGGCTGTGGCGAGCAGCACGCCGTCGCATCCGAGTTCCATCGCCAGTGCCGCATCCGAGGCGGTCCCGATGCCGGCGTCCAGGATCAGTGGCTGCTCGATCAGCTCGCGCATGATGGCGATGTTGTAGGGGTTACGAATGCCCGCGCCGCTGCCGATCGGTGAGCCCAGCGGCATCACCGCCGCCACTCCGGCATCGGCCAATCGCCGACCGAGAATCGGGTCGTCGGTGGTGTAGGCGAACACCTGGAATCCGTCGTCGACGAGCTGGCCGGCAGCATCCACCAGCTCGACCGCATCCGGGAGCAGCGTCCGGTCGTCACCGATGACCTCGAGCTTCACCCAGTCCGTCTCGAAAGCTTCGCGGGCCAGCTGAGCCGTCAGAACCGCATCGCGGGCGGTGTAGCAGCCGGCGGTATTCGGAAGCACCCGGGCACCGCAGCGCTCGACCACACTCATGACTCCGCCGCCGACCTGGGACGAAGGATCCAGCCGGCGCAGCGCAACCGTGACGATCTCCGTGCCGGAGGCTTTCACGGCAGCTTCTAGCGAGCTCATGCTGGAGGCGCCGCCGGTACCCAGGATCAGCCGGCTGGCGAAGCTCTCACCCGCGAGCAGGAGAGGGTCATCCATGACTCAGCCTCCCTGCGTCGCTATCAGTAGCTCCACCATGTCGCCCTCGGAGACCAGCTGCCGGGGCCACATTCCACGGGGTACGACCTCGCCGTTCATGGCAATGGCGACCCCGCGCTGCCCGCTTTCGTGCCCGCCGCGCACCAGCAGGCCTTCCAGTGACGTTCCCTCCGGCACAGCGGCCGCCGCACCGTTCAAAGTGATGATCATGCGAACCGATCCGAAGAGAAGGGGACGCCGAGAACCGGCATCCGTCCGGTCGCCAGCAACTCGAGCACGAGGTCAGCGGTCACCGGTGCGAGCAGGATTCCGTTGCGGTAGTGGCCGGTGGCGATGACGAGCCGCTCGTCGATACGGCCGAGCAGCGGAGCGTTGTCAGCCGTCCCGGGGCGGGATCCGACGACCGCCTCGGTAAAGGCCAGCTCGGTCACCCCCGGCAGCAGTTCGTAGGCGGCGCGCAGCAGGTCGTGGACACCGCCGGCTGTGGAGGTCAGGTCGTCACCCTTCTCCTCCACGGTGGCTCCCACGATCAGCCGGCCGTCGGCCCGCGGCACCAGGTAGGTGTCGATGCCACGCACCGTCCGGGTCAGCAGCGGTTCCCCGCGCAGATGGAGCAGCTGGCCCTTGACCGGACGAACGGGAAGTCCGGGAACCAGCCGACCGCTCGCGGCTCCGGCGGCAACCACGACGGTGCCGGCGTTGAGCTCGCTGAGGTCGCGCACTTGCTGCGGCACGAGTTCCACGCCGGCGCGCAGGCAGGCCTGCCGCAGTCCTAGTACGAGCGCTCGATTGTCGACGCTGTGATCGCCAGTGACCAGGAAGCCGGCGCGTACCCGGGGCGAGAGTGCCGGCTCGAGCTGACGTACCTCGCCGGCGCGCAGCCGGGTGACCTCGAGGCCGAGCTTGGTCTGAAAGACGGCTACCTCCTCCAGCCGGGCGAGATCGTCCCCGTCGCGCGCGACGGACAGGGTGCCTTCGACGCGGTAGCCGGGGTCGATGCCGCTGGCGTTGTGTACCTGATCTGCAAAGGCGGCCCAACGGTCTCGGGAGGCGAGTGTCAACGTCAGGAGGGCTTCCTCGCCGTAGTGCACCTCCGTGACCGGGGCCAACATGCCGGCTGCCGCCCAGCTGCTCTGGATCGGAGCCGGGCTGGACAGCTCGGGGTCATACACGCTGATGCGTCCCAACCCCGCCGTAGCCAGCCGGAAAGCGATGGCAAGGCCGATGACTCCGCCGCCCACAACCGCGATGTCAGCACGGTCGGCAGGGTCAGCGCGATCGCTCATCCGCGACTCCGTTCCCTTCGCCGGCATGATCCGGATCAGGTGTTGACGGTCGGAGGTGTGGCCTCCCTCTCAGCCCGCAGCCGGGCTCCCGTGCCCTCTAAGGTAGCCCCCCGCGGATACGCTCGCCTCACTTGCCGAGACACGAAACTCGGCGAGCGGTCATGCGGGTCGACGGCGATCCCGGCGTCCTATCCTGGCTGATGAGGAGGTGCGGCATGAGTGTTTTGCCTCCACCGCGCGCCAGCGTCTCCGCCGTGCAGCTGCTCACTCCCGAGGGCGAGCGGGTCGCTGATCCGGAGTACGACCAGGCACTCTTAGCGCTGACCGACGACGATTACCGCGCGCTGTACCGCGATATGGCGCTGGTACGCCGGGTCGACGTCGAAGCCACAGCCCTTCAGCGACAGGGGGAGCTGGGGCTGTGGGCCAGCTGCCTTGGTCAGGAAGCCGCCCAGGTCGGCAGCGGCCGGGCCATGCGCAGCACGGATTACGCCTTTCCGACCTACCGCGACCACGGGGTTACGTGGTGTCGGGGGATCGACCCCGGGCTGCTGCTGGGCATGTTTCGCGGGGTGTCCCTGGGGGGCTGGGATCCGGCGAAATACCGCTGCGCCCTGTATTCGATCGTCATCGGCAGCCAGACCTTGCACGCCACTGGTTACGCGATGGGTGTCGCCAAGGACGGCGCAGTCGGGGAGGACGGCGAGGCAGTCATCGCCTACTTCGGTGACGGGGCCTCGAGCCAGGGAGACGTGAACGAAAGCTTCGTGTTCGCCAGCGTCTTCCAGGCCCCCGTCGTCTTCTTCTGCCAGAACAACGGGTGGGCCATCTCCCAGCCGAGCGAGCGGCAGAGCCGGGTCCCGATCGCCGACAGGTCGCAGGGCTTCGGCTTCCCTGGGATTCGGGTTGATGGCAACGACGTACTCGCGTGCTACGCGGTGACGGCGGCCGCGCTCGAGGCGGCCCGGACCGGTCAGGGTCCCGTCCTGATCGAGGCGGTTACCTACCGGATGGCTGCGCACACCACCTCGGATGACCCGACCCGCTACCGGCTCGCGTCAGACCTGGAGTCCTGGAAGCTCAAGGATCCGTTGGAGCGACTGAAGGCCTACCTCTATCGCCAGCAGATCGCCGACCGGGCCTGGTTCGAGGAGCTTGACCACGAGGCTGATGGGCTGGCGGCGAGGTTGCGCGCGGAGTGCCTGAGCCTGCCCGACCCCGACCGGCTCGAGATGTTCGACGGCGTCTACGTGGAGCAGACCGGACCGCTCAAGGAGCAACGCCGCGATTACGCCGACTATTTGGCGACTTTGGAGGCGCCGAACTGATGGCCGAGCCGAGCACGGACGAGCCCGTTGAGAGCCTCAGCATGTCCAAGGCGCTCAACGCCGGTTTGCGCAGATCGATGGAGAGCGACGACCGTGTCCTTGTGATGGGAGAAGACGTCGGGACGCTCGGAGGTGTTTTCCGGGTGACCGACGGGCTCCAGAAGGACTTCGGTGACAGTCGCGTGATCGATACCCCGCTCGCCGAATCAGGCATCGTCGGCACAGCCATCGGGCTGGCGATGCGGGGATATCGGCCGGTGTGTGAGATCCAGTTCGACGGCTTCGTCTACCCGGCGTTCAACCAGATCGTCAGCCAGCTCGCCAAGCTGCACTACCGCACCGGCGGCCGCGTGGCGATGCCAGTGACCATCCGGATTCCCTTCGGTGGCGGTATCGGCGCCGTCGAGCATCACAGCGAGAGCCCCGAGGCGTATTTCGTGCACACGGCCGGGCTCAAGGTCGTGGCCTGCAGCAATCCGGCGGACGCGTTCGGCATGATCCAGCAGGCCATCGCGAGCGACGACCCGGTGATCTTCTTCGAGCCGAAACGGCGCTATTGGGAGCGTGGCCCCGTCGACCTCACGCCGGGCCGCCCGCTTCCGCCGCTGCACGCTTCTTCGGTGCTCCGCGAGGGCACCGCGGCGACCCTCGTCTCCTACGGTCCGTCCGTGCAGACGGCTCTGGCTGCAGCGGAGGCGGCGGCCGAGGACGGAGTCGACATCGGGGTCATCGATCTTCGGACCCTGTCGCCGCTGGATCTCGACCCCGTGGTGGAGGCCGCCCGTCGCACCGGCCACGTCGTCGTGGTCTCAGAGGCGCCTCCGGCGAGCTCCCTGGCGGCTGACATCGCGGCCCAGGTCACCGAGCACGCCTTCTACGCACTCGAAGCGCCCGTGCTGCGGGTCGGTGGGTTTGACACTCCCTATCCGGCCTCACGCCATGACAGCGATTACCTTCCCGACGTCGACCGGGTGCTCGACGCGGTCGATCGATCGCTGGCGTTCTGATCATGCTCAGACATTTCGCGCTGCCCGACCTCGGCGAAGGTCTGACGGAGGCCGACATCCTGGGCTGGCTCGTCTCCGAGGGCGACGAGATCGCGCTGAATCAGCCGATCGTCGAGGTGGAGACCGCGAAGGCCGCCGTCGAGGTTCCCTCTCCCTGGGCGGGTGTCGTGCGCACCCTGCACGTTCCCACCGGCAAGACGGTGCTGGTGGGCACCACCATCATCAGCATCGAGACGTCCGCCGACGAGCACGCAGCGGATCTCCAACCGGGTGGCGGCGATGCGGGTGCTGCGCCCGCGTCCGAGGCGATGCTGGTCGGCTACGGCCCCCGGCCGGCGCAGAGCCGCCGTCGACGGCGCATGTCTGCCGTTCCGGCCCTTGTCCCGAGCGCGTTCATGCCGCCCCTGCATTCGGAGGGGCACTCACAGCCGCACTCGGATGTCACGGTGCTGGCCAAGCCTCCCGTCCGCAAGCTCGCCCGCGATCTGGGCGTCGATCTGCGCACGATCCGTGGGTCGGGCCCGGCCGGCAGCATCACCCGCGCGGACGTCGGAGCAGTCGCGCCATCGCGTCGCGACGCCCGCCCCATCGCTGTCGCGACCACCCGCCCCATCGCTGTCGCGACCACCCGCCCCATCGCTGTCGCGACAGCGAGCAGACCACCCCGCCCAAGGCACCGCCGACCAGACAGGTGGCCGAATGCCGCTGCACGGCTTGCGCAAGGCCATGGCCGAGGCGATGACCGAGAGTGCGTTCACAGCTCCTCACGCGACCGTCTTCCTGACCGTCGACGCCACCGAGACGCTGCGGCTGCGCACCGCGCTGGCCGCCCGCCCGGAGTTTGCCGCTACCCCGATCACCCCGCTGGCGGTCGTCGCCCGTGCGGTCTGCGTGGCCGTTCGGGATGCGCCCCTCATCAACTCGGGATTCGACGCGGCCGCGCAGGAGATCGTGCTGCACGATCAGATCAATCTGGGGATCGCGGTAGCGACCCCGCGCGGCCTGCTGGTGCCCAACATCAAGGACGCCGGCAACCTTTCGCTGGTCGCACTGGCCGCCGCTTTGGGCGAGCTCACGATGACGGCGCGGGAGGGCCATACCCGCCCCGCCGACCTCGCCGCCGGCACGTTGACCATCACAAATGTCGGAGTTTTCGGCGTCGACGGTGGCACGCCGATACTCAACCCGGGCGAGAGCGCGATCTTGTGCCTCGGGAGCCATCAAGCCCAAGCCGTGGGTGCACGAGGGTGAGCTGGCCGTACGCGATGTCGTGCAGCTGTCGATGTCGTTCGACCACCGGATCGTCGACGGTCAGGTCGCCTCGCAGTTCCTGGCCGCCGTGGGTGCGATGGTCACGGATCCGCGGCTGCTGCTCGCACTCGCGTGACGGCTCTCGTGGTACTGGCCTAACCTGAAGTCATGCCTGCCTACGAATTCCGCTGTCACACCTGCGGCGACGCCTTCGTCGTGCGCCGCGCCATGGCGGAGTCCACCACCGCGCCGGCTCCCTGCCCCACCGGCCACACCGACACCACGCGGGTCTTCACTCCGGTGGCCGTGGGTGGCTTCGGGGGTAACGGAGGCTCGGCCCCGCTGCCCATGGCTGCGCCTCAGCAGGCCGCTGGTGGCGGGTGCTGCGGCGGCGGGTGCTGCGGCTAGCGGGTCAGAAGGACTCTTCGGGCAGGTCCATCAGGTCCAGGTCGATACTTTCGGCGATGGCGCGCTGGCTGGAGAGGGTCGGCAGCACGTTGCGGGCGAACCACTTCGCCGTCGCCACCTTGCCCTCGTAGAAGGCCTTGTCGCGAGCCGAAGGAGGCGTCTGCGCGTCGAGCGCGGCGAGTGCCACCTCTGCCTGGCGCAGGAGCAGCCAGGCGACCGTGACGTCGCCTGCCGTCATCAGCAGCCTGGTGGTGTTCAGTCCGACCTTGTAGACATTGCGACGCTCTTCAGCCGTCGTCATGAGGTGGCCCACCATCGCGCCCACGATGGCTTCCCAGTCGTCCATGGCGTGGTCGAGCAGCTCGCGTTCGGCTGACAGCTCGTCGTTACCGGTATCACCCTTGGCGAATTCCCGCATCTCACGGGAGATGTGGTTGAGCGCCTTGCCCTTGTCACGGATGATCTTGCGGAAGAAGAAGTCCATCCCCTGGATGGACGTGGTGCCCTCGTAAAGCGTGTCGATCTTGGCGTCGCGGATGTACTGCTCGATGGGGTAGTCCTGCAGATAGCCCGATCCACCGAGGATCTGCAACGAGGTCGCCAGCAGCTCGTAACCCTTTTCCGAGCCGTAGGCCTTCACCACCGGCAGCAGCAGATCGTTGAGGCGTACCAGCAGGTTTGCCGCCTTCGGATCGTCGCCGTCGGCCTCGGCGAGCGCGATCTCGTCCTGGACGTGGGCGGTGTAGAGCACGAGGGCGCGCATGCCCTCCGCCCAGGCCTTCTGCTTCATCAGCATGAGCCGGACGTCGGGGTGGTGGGTGATCGTGACGCGGGGGGCGGCCTTGTCGGTCTGCTGCGTGAGGTCGGGGCCCTGGACGCGGCTCTTGGCGAAGTCGAGTGCGTTCAGGTAGCCGGTCGAGAGCGTGGAGATGGCCTTCGTGCCGACCATCATGCGGGCGTACTCGATCACCTGGAACATCTGTGCGATGCCGTCATGCACGTCGCCGACGAGGTAGCCGACCGCCGGAGTGCCGTTCTGGCCGAAGGTGACCTCGCACGTGGCGGACACCTTCAGGCCCATCTTCTTCTCGACGTTCGTGACGAAGGCGCCGTTGCGCTCACCCAGCTCACCGGTGGCCCAGTCGGTCACGTGGAATTTGGGAACGATGAAGAGGCTGAGGCCCTTGGTGCCTGGACCGGCGCCGTCCGGGCGCGCCAGCACGAGATGGACGATGTTTTCCGGGATGTCCCAGTCGCCGCTGGTGATGAACCGCTTGACCCCGTCGATGTGCCAGGTGCCATCGCCCTGGTCATGTGCGGTCGTGCGACCGGCGCCGACGTCCGAGCCTGCGTCGGGCTCGGTCAACACCATGGTGGCGCCCCACTGATGGTCGACCATGGTCTGGGCAAAGACCTTCTGCTCAGCGGTGCCGAGCCGGTCGATGATGGCCGCGAAATTGCCGCCGGCCATGTACATGAAGAGGGCCGGGTTAGCCCCCAGCATCATTTCGCTGGCGGCCCACACGATGGACGGGGAGGCGCCGAGACCGCCGAGGTTCTCGGGCAGCGAGAGCCGGTACCACTCGCCGTCCATGAGGGCCTGGTAGCTCTTCTTGAACGACTCGGGAAGGGTGACCGAGTGGGTGGCAGCGTCGAAGACGGGTGGGTGTCGGTCGGCGTCGGCGAAGGACTCAGCAAGATCCTCGGTGCAAAGCCGCTCCATCTCTTTGAGCACGTCGCGGGCGGTGTCGACGTCCATCTGTGCGAACGGACCGCGGCCGAGCGCCTGGTCGGCGCCGAAGACTTCAAAGAGGTTGAACTCGAGATCCCGCAGGTTGCTTTTGTAGTGCCCCATGAGTGCGAACCTTCCGCTGGAGGCGGCGAAGCTTAAACGTACTCGCCGGTAACTTAGCTCAAGGCTACCCACCAGTGGTCACCTTGTACACGTGATCACCCGTATGACGCGCCTCACCTGATCCACGTGCCAACCGGTTGGCTCAGCGACCGGTTCAGCGCCGTCAGCAGAGCAGGCGGCGAAGCCCCGGGATCCGGGAGACGACCAGCGCGATCCCGCCCGCGGCCAGGCAGACCCCGACGGCGAGCGGAACCGCCCACAGCACGGTGCGCCCGATATCAGAGCTATCGGGCAGATTCAGGCTGCGCATGATCGGAAAGAGCAGCAACGGGTGGATCAGGAAGACCCCGAAGGTCGCACCGCCGAGCTGGCGAAGGCGATGATCGGAGACGCGCACCGGCTGCCAGCTGCGGGCGGCCGCGAAGGCTGCCAGCGACATGATCATGACGGTGGGGCTGAGGTAGTCGTAGAGGAAATAGCCGTTGCTGGTCCAGCCGTAGCGAGCCGCCAGCGCCCCGCTTCCGATCGCGGTCGCGAGCCAGCCGGCGAGGAAGAGCCGCCGCGAAAGGCGCTGAGTCCACTCCGTCACCTCGGCCGTCCGCAGAACGTAGCCCGCCAGGTAGTAGCCGACATAGGGCAGGAACCGGGTGACGGCATTGAAGCCACCGCCACCGCCGAGCTCCCGAAAAGCGTGTTCAACCAGCCCGAAACCCAGCGCCGCGCCGGTCATCCAATAGAGCTCACGGCGGCTGGAATGCTGGATCAACTTGCGAAGAATGGGCGTCAGAGCGGTGAGCCCGGCGACGATGAAGAGGAAGTACAGCTGCAGGAACGGATCGCCGGACGCGACCGCCTTGACCGCCATGCCGACGCTGAGATCCTGGCCGTAGAACTGGCGTTGGAAGATCAGGTAGACCCCGATCCAGAAGACCAACGGCACTCCGATGCGCACCGCACGCCGGCGCAGGAAGTCACTGCTCGCCATCCGCTTGGCCGGGTCGAGCAGCAGCGCACCGCTCACCATGACAAAGACGGGCACGCACCACAGGCATGCCGAATTGAGCAGGTTGGCCGCCCACCAAGTGGCCGGATGCCAACCCGTCCCCGAGGACTTGGTGGCCGTACTCACGGCATGGATGACGACCACGGCCACGATCGCGCCGATGCGCAGGACATCCATCCACGCGAGGCCGCTTCTGATGCGGCTTGGGTAGGTCCGCGGTCTAGCCTCCGGCGACCGTGCCGTCTGAGCCGTCGCGGGAAGGACCTGAAGACCGGGCCTGGTCAGGGTGTCGGAAGACATCCCTGCCAAGCTTGCCCAGCCGCGCTCGCTTTTAGCTGGATGTCAGCTGTGCATCTGCTAGTTCCCGCAATTTGTTCTTGGCGATCTTGTCCAGCGTCGCGCGTGGGAATTCGTCCACGAAGTAGACCGAGCGCGGCACTTTGAAGTCCGCCAGGTTAGTAGCGCAGACGTCAATAATGGCTTTCTCGAAGACGGCGTCGTCCTCTTCCGCCCCGGGGCCTTTGATGACGAAGGCCACCGCTACCTCACCGAGGAAGTCGTGCGTCTGGGCGACCACGGCGATCTCGGCGATACCGGGGACCGTGCGCGCCATATCTTCCACCTCGCGGGCAGAGACGTTCTCGCCGCCGACCTTCAGCACGTCCTTGTCACGCTCGCTGTAGAAGTAGTTGCCGCCTTCACCGATACGGACCATGTCGCCGGTCTTGAACCAGCCGTCGTCGGTGAAGCTCTTGGCGTTGGCTTCGGGGTTGTCGAAGTACTCCAGGAAGATCTGCTGCCCGCGCACGCCCCTCACCCAGAGCTCGCCGATCGAGCCGTCGCGGCACAGCTCGCCCGTTTCCGGGTTGACCACTGCCAGCTGGTAACCCGGGGTCGCATGGCCCATGGCTTTGGACGGGTTGTACAGACCCTTCACCTCGGTATGGATGGCGTGCGTGACGGTCTCGGTCATTCCATAAGCCGCCAGCACCCGGAATCCGAAGACCGCTTCCAACTCGGGCATGACGAGGCCGAAGACGCCTACCCGCAGCGAGTTGGCCGGCTTGTCGGGGAGCATCAGCGCCTTGAAGACGAAGGGGATCAAGGAGATGTGCGTGACGTTGCGGCGCACCACCACGTCCCAGAAGCGGCTCACCGAGAATTTCGGCTGCAAGACGATGGTGCCGCCGACGCCGAGGATCGACCAGATGCTCCAACTCTGGGCGTTGACGTGGAAGAACGGCAGAAAGATCAGGTAGATGTCGTCGCCGTTCAGGTCGATGTTGTTCGGCCCGACTCGGGTCGCCCAGATGGCGTTCGCGTGGGTGTGGACCACGGCTTTGGGACGTGAGGTGGTGCCGGAGGTGAACATGATCCCGACCGGGAGCATCGGCTCGGCCGGCCGTCCGGGGTAGTCGGCGGGATTGCCGAACAGGCTCTCGAAGGTCTCGACACCCTCCGGAAGGGTCTCGGTGGCGGGTTCACCGCTGTTGTCGGCGGTGACCGCGATCCACTTCAGGGCAGGAGCGTTTTCGGCCACGAGCGCGGCGAATTGGGGCTGCGTGATCGCGGCGACGCAGCGAGCATGTTCGGCGAAGTAGTTGAGCTCGGCGGCGACGCTGCGGGTATTGGTGTTGACCGCCACGGCGCCCACCGTCGCGATGGCATACCAGGCCAGGATCGCCTCCGGACAGTTGTCCGCGTGGAGCAAGACCTTGTCGCCCTTGACGATCCCGTGCGTGTGGAGCCCCGCGGCGAGCTTGTTGACGTCCGAGACGAACTCGCCGTAGGTCCAGGTGCGGCTGGCGCCGTCCTTGGGCTCCCAGATCAGGAAGGGGTGGTCGGGCTTCTCCGTCGCCCAGTGGTTGAGCAGCCACGGCACGTCCTGGCCTTCGAATTGAAAGTCCTGGACGTCCAGCTCGGTAAAGGTTTGCGCGGCCACGGGCACTCCAGCAGTCAGATGAAAGGCGTTTGCAACGAGGTTCTAGCTTGGTTCAGTTCAGGCCATCTTGACCGACGGCTGAGACGGCTGCCATACCGGGAGCCGAATTCGCCGACTTCGGGCCGGCGATCAGGTGGGCCAGCCGGCCGGTCAGATCGTCGAGCTGCGCGGCGAGCAGCTGGTAGGCCTCGAGTGGCTCGCCCAGCGGATCACGAATCTCATCGCGGGGGAGCGCGCGCCGGCGGGCCGGGTCGCGCAGCTGGTCGACCTCCGCGAGCCAGCGATCGAAATCGAGTTCGCCGCGTGGACCGCGGCGCTCGCCGAGTCGCACCAGCTGTCCGAGCACAAAAGTGCGGGGGGCCGCATCCGCGTAGTGATTGCGTACCGCATCGGCATGGTCGTTGGTCATCGTGACCACGAGGCTGGCCGCCGAAATCAGGCCGGCATTCATGCGACGACTCACATGGCTTTGCAGCGAGACCCCCCGCTCCTGCAGGGCGGTGACGGTGTGATCGGTGGCTCCGGCCGAGTTCCAGCCCAGGGTGCCGGCCGAGCTGACCGGCAGCGAAAGCTCGGTGGCATTCAGGTGGTGACGCAAGAGGGCTTCGGCCATCGGCGATCGGCAGACGTTGCCGGTGCAGACCACCAGGATCCCGGGTGGGGACTCGGAAGGGATCACCGCTTCACGGTGCCATGGCAGGCGGGCCTACGATCCGTCACGTGTCAGAGCCTGCCAAAAACCAGCCAGTAAAGGCGCCCTCCGAGGTATTTCCCGCTGCCAGCGTCATTCTGGTGCGCGACGCAGATGCCGGTCTTGAAGTGCTTTTGCTGCGCCGGACCGCGAAGGCGTCGTTTGCTCCGCAGGCCTGGGTGTTTCCAGGTGGACGGATCGATCCCGAGGACGGCCTCGATCCGCTCTCTCTCGAGGCCGCTCGCCAGGGTGCGGCCCGGGAGACGGTGGAAGAAGCCGGGGTGATCGTTGATCCCGCGGACCTTGTTCCGTACTCCCAATGGTGTCCTCCTCCCGAGAGCCCGAAGCGTTTCCTGACGTGGTTTTTCGTGGTTGCCGCTCCGAGCACCGGCGGTGTCACGGTCGACGGCAGCGAGATCACTGAGCACGAGTGGGTCAGACCGGCAGACGCCATCGCCGCCCGCGATGAGGGCCGGGTGGACCTGCTGCCTCCCACCTGGATGACCCTCTGGGATCTGGCGCAGCGGCGGACGGTCGCGGAGGTCCTGGCGGCGGCCAAGCAGGCCACTCCGCCCTACTTCGAGACTCATATCGCTTTTCTCCCCCGCGAGGACGATCCGGCGAAGCAGGACGTCGTCGCGCTCTGGGAGGGCGATGCGGGCTATGACCTACGTGACGCGACGGTTGCCGGAGCGCGCCATCGGCTTCGAATGGGTGAGCCGCCTTGGGCGTACGAGGGCACCAGTCGCTGACATCGGGCGGCGCCGTCGCGTCTGACGCATTGCATCGTCACCGCGACGCAGCGTCATACCGGGCGCAGCTTGGCCCGGACACGGGCGAATGTCACCGGTTTCGGTGCCGCCCGCTTGCATACTCGGGACCGCTGAACGCGCCCTGAGCTGTGCGCGAGCCAATTTGTCACACCCTGACTCGGGGGCACATGCAAGGCAGCGGACCGCAGGGTCTGAAGACGTACGCGCTGTCACTGAGCGACGATGCAGCGACGCGTGACGATGCCGCGCGCCGAAATGAGCGCCGTTTCCGGACGGCGTTGGGGAGTGTTGTCGACCCCGTCGCTGTCGTGACCGCGGTGACGCGCTCTCCGGAGTCCCGCGAAATCGTCGATTTCGTCGTCAGCTTCGCCAACGGCCGCCCCGGCAGTCCGCGGGTCGGCACGCTGGTCTCAAACCTCGGGTCCTCCAACGCTGCCCGCTTGCTCGCCCACTACCGCCGGGTGCTCATCGATGGGCGCGAACTCGTCCTGGAGGCGGTGCACCAGCCGGGAGAGGATGGCGGGCGCTACTTCGACATCAGAGCAACCCGGCTCGATGCGGCAGAGGTCATCGCCACCTGGCGTGACGTCACCGACCGGGTCCAGGCGCAGGCGACGCTCGAGGAGCGATCCCTGCACGACCCGTTGACCGGGCTGGCAAACCGACACCTGCTGCTGGACCGCTTTCGGGTGGCCGTCGACAACCTTGACCGCCAACCCGGCGCCGTTGTCGTTCTCCACATCGACCTCGACCGCTTCAAAGACATCAACGACACCTACGGCCACAGCGTTGGCGATGACGTGCTGGCCGAGGTCGGTCGCCGCTTGGACTCGCTGGTTGACAGCCCGGACACGGCAGCCCGGTTGGCCGGGGATGAGTTCGTCATCGTGACCGCCGCCCGGGCGGCCCGGCGCGGCGCCACCGGAGTTACGGGTGTGGCGACCCGCCTTGCCGACCAGGTGTCGGAAGCCATCGGCGAGGTCATCCGACTCCCTGAGCACGACGACGCGACACTGCAGCTCAGCGTCAGCATCGGCATTGCTGTGACGACGTCGCCCGAGAGCGAACCCGAGCAGCTCCTGCTGCAGGCCGACCGGGCGATGTTCGAGGCCAAGCGCCGGGGCCGCCGCAGGTATGAGGTGTTTCGCCAGAGCCTGAGCACGACGGCGAACGAGCGGCTACGTATCGAGCAGGATGCGCGTGACGCGGTCGCCAACGGTTGGCTGCGGCTGCAGTACCAGCCGGTCATCGACCTCAATACCGGTCGGCTCAGCGGGGCGGAAGCGCTGCTGCGCATAGCCCATCCGGAGCGCGGGATGCTGCGGCCGGGCTCCTTCATCGACGTGCTCGAAGACAGCGATCTGATCCTGCCCATCGGTGGCTGGGTGCTGACGGAGGCTTGCCGTCAGCTCGGCCGTTGGCAGGAGATTGCCGGAATCGGAGACTTCTCGATGGCTGTCAATGTCTCCGGCCGGCAGGCATCCGACCGGGCGCTCACCGGTCATGCCCTGGAGGCAGCGGCGGCCGCCGGCATTGACCCGAGCCGGCTCTGCCTGGAGATGACCGAGCGCGTGTTGTTCGACGCCGACGACTCGGTCGTGGCCGACTTGCGCAAGCTCACGTCCCAAGGTGTCCGGATTGCGCTCGACGACTTCGGGACCGGCTACGCGTCCCTGAGTTATCTGCAGCGCTTTCCGGTATCGGCGCTGAAGATTGACCGAAGTTTTGTGACCGGAATCGGTATCACGACGACTGACACGGCCATCGTTGATTCGATTGTCGCTCTCGCGCGGGCCTTGAATCTGGACGTCGTTGCTGAGGGTGTCGAGACGGAAGCGCAACTCGAACAGCTGCTGGACCATGAATGCGCGAAGGGACAGGGCTATTACTTCGCGCCTCCGTTGGACGCCATCGACTTCGAAGAGGCGTTATTAGCCCAATCCGGTCAGATCGGCCAATAAAACAATCGTTCGTTAGCGCGACACAGCCGGGTTCCGGCTGCCCAAGGTTTAAGCTCTCCCAATGTCCAGACGAACGATCGTTCAGCTTGAAGATGACCTGTCGGGTGGCGCGGCGGCTGAGTCGGTGACCTTCGCGCTCGACGGAAAATCGTTCGAGATCGACCTCAACGAAAAGAATGCCGAAGCACTTCGCCAGGCGCTGGCTCCGTATATCGCCGCGGGCCGCGGCGTGCGCGGCAGCCGGGCGGGCGCCCGCCGATCCAGTGCTGCCCAAGGGGCTGACCCGGCTACTGTGCGCGCGTGGGCCGTGGAAAATGGATATGAGGTCTCGACGCGCGGCCGGGTAAGCCGGGAATTGCGCGAGGCGTACGAGGCTGCTCAGGGCTGAGGGGGGACCGCCGCTTATTGCAATCGCGACGGCCGCTCTTTCATGTGGAGCGGGTGACGGGAATCGAACCCGCGTTCTCAGCTTGGGAAGCTGATGTTCTGCCGCTGAACTACACCCGCGCGCTGGCGCGCCTGCCCAGGATAGCGGGCGGCGCGTTGGTCTCAAGGTGGGGCCATCGGGGCATCGCCTCGTAGGCTCGGGAGCATTCGCCGCACGCATCATTGGGTTTGGGAGCGCGATGATCCTGTCCGACCGCACCGTGCGAAAGCTGCTCGCCGAGGGCAGGCTCGTACTCGAGCCCCTGGAGGACGACCAGATCCAGCCGGCGAGTGTCGACGTTCGGCTGGGGCGCGGGATCCGGGTCTTTCGAAACCACACCGCTGAATACATCGATCCCTACGAAGCGCACACCGACCTCACCGAGCTGGTGGAGATCGCCGAGGGCTCGCCCTTCGTGCTGCATCCGGGAGAGTTCGTGCTCGGCAGCACGATCGAACGCATCGGTCTGCCTGATGACGTGGTGGCCCGGGTCGATGGCAAGTCCAGCCTCGGCCGTCTCGGGATTCTGATCCATGCGACCGCCGGCTTCATCGACGCCGGATTCAACGGCCAGATCACCCTCGAGCTGAGCAACGTCGCGACCCTGCCGATCCGGCTCTGGCCCGGCATGAAGATCGGGCAGATCTCCTTCATGCGGATCGATGAGCCTGTGGAGCGTCCTTACGGACATCCCGACCTCGGGTCGAAGTATCAGGGGCAGTCCGGGCCGGTGGCGTCCGAATACCGCCACAACCGCCGCACGAGCACGGACTAGCAACCGGCGCAGCTATCCGCTCAGCGAGGCGCGTGAGACTTCCTGACCGTCCCGGAAGAGCAGCACCGTGTGTGGGCCGGCAGCCAGGGTGGGAAGCGTCCCGTTCGCCGCGCATCCTTTGAGGCCCTGGTGGATCGATGCCCCGAACGCGCCCTTGGGGGTCGCGACGACTCCGTCGCCCTGCACGGTCACCGTGGCCGCATCGACGGCCACGACGTAAGTGCCGTCAGCCGGCCCCGTGATCGCGTAGGAGATCCCGTTACCGCTGCCCGTGGCCGCCGAGCTGAGGGCGATCGCGGGAGTTGCGCAACTGGTGGTCAACGCGGGACCGCTTCGCCCCGAATGCAGCGTGAGCACCACGGCGAGTACGACGATGCCCGCCAGCAAAACCAGCAGCGTGGTACGGCGCGCAGGTGTGGGATGAACTGCTCCCGCCCGCAGCGCACGGCGTACGTTGCCGCGTCGCTCCCGTCGTGCCTGTTCCAGGGCCAGATACTGCCGCTCGGCCCGCTCGCGTCGCTCCTGGCGCTGGGCCTGACGTAAGGCGGCTTGAGACGCCGGCCCGTCAGCCGCCTCCGGTTTGCTCGATGCTTCCGGCTGCGGCTGCTCCCGTGACTGCGGACCCCGGGGCAGCGATCAGTCCCCGTCGCTCGTGGTCGCCTCGCCGGCGACCCCCGCCAGCGGCGGCGGCTCATTGATCGACCGCAGCAGCAGCTGGGCGACGTCGAGCACCTCGACGCCTTCGCGGGCCTCGCCGGCCTGCTTCTTTGCCGTGACAGCATCCGAGAGCATCACCATGCAGAACGGGCAGGCCGTGCCCACCATGTCCGGGTCGAGTCCGAGCGCCTCATCCACCCGCTCGACGTTGATCTGCTTGCCGATGCGCTCCTCCATCCACATCCGCGCCCCACCGGCGCCGCAGCAGAAGCCCCTTTCGCGGCAGCGGTGCATCTCCTTGCTCTCCAGGCCTGGGACGGACGCCAGGACTTCGCGCGGGGCCGCGTAAACCTCGTTGTGCCGTCCGAGGTAGCACGGGTCGTGATAGGTCACGAGCCCTTCGACCGGCGTCACGGGAGTGAGGCGTCCTTCGGCCACGAGCTCGCCGAGGAGCTGCGTGTGGTGCAGCACGGTGTAATCGCCGCCCAACGACGAGTATTCGCGACCCAGGGCGTTGAAGCAGTGCGGGCAGGTGGCGACGATCTTCTTGCTCGGCTTGCCCTCGCTCTTCACCGCGGCGTCCAGCACCTCGATGTTGGCCTTGGCCAGCTCCTGGAACAGGTATTCGTTGCCGAGGCGCCTGGCCGGGTCGCCGGTGCACTGCTCACCCGAACCCAGGACCGCGAAGCTGACTCCGGCGGTGTGCAGGAGTTCGACGAAGGCGCGGGTGACCTTCTTGCTGCGGTCTTCGATGGCGCCGGCGCAGCCGACCCAGAAGAGATATTCGACGTCGTCAGGGACGGCGTCGCCGGCATCCAGGACGAGCACCTCGAACGGGAGGGCCTGGATCCATTCGTTACGGCTCTTGGGATTGACGCCCCAGGGGTTGCCGTTGTTCTCCAGGTTACGGAGCATGACGCCCGCCTCGCTGGGAAATTCCGACTCGATCAGCACCTGGTAGCGACGCATCTCAAGGATGTGGTCGACATGCTCGATGTCGACGGGGCATTGCTCGACGCAGGCGCCGCAGGTGGTGCAGGACCAGAGCACGTCAGGGTCAATGACGCCCCCGGAGGCGAGGTCGCCCACCAGCGGGCGGTCATCCTGAGCCTTGCCGACCTCGGGCACTCGACCGAAGCCCGATTCCGGCACGTGGTGCAGGGCGCTTTTCTTCGACTCCGGCTCGGCCCCGGCGACGTCGTGCTCGGTGCCGCCGTCCTTGGCGAGCAGGTATGGAGCCTTGGCGAACAGGTGGTCACGCAGATCCATGATCAGCAGCTTGGGCGACAGCGGCTTGTCGGTGTTCCACGCCGGACACTGGCTCTGGCATCGCCCGCACTCGGTGCAGGTGGCGAAGTCGAGCATGTTCTTCCAGGAGAAATGCTCCACCTTGCCGACGCCGATGACCGGCTCCTCTTCCTCCATCAGGCTCTCGAGGTCGGGGGTGGTGGCCAGCGGGCCCAGCGCCTTCGGCTCGCGTTTGGTGAGGACGTTGATCGGCGCGATGAAGATGTGCAGGTGCTTGGAGTAGGTGACGAGCACCAGGAAGGTGGTGATCACGGCGATGTTGGCGAGGATGAAGGTCGTCTCGATCGCGCCGTTGGCCGTGTGACCCAGCGGATGTAAGGCCTTGGCGAATCCCATGGAGGCGAACTCCCACCAGCTGCCGTGGTGGTCGGGGCCGAACGGGAAGTGCCCGGTGTTGATCTGGGCGCCGCGGTAGACGAACAGGGTGAAGACGACGAGGAAGATCATCGCCAGCACGCCCCAGGCGGGTCCGGTGTGTGAGCCGTAGAAGCGGCTCTTGCGGTCCAGCCGCTCCGGGCTGTTCTCGGCCCGGTTGAAGGCGAAGTAGGCCAGCGACAGGATGACCAGCGTCCCGAAGAGGTCTTCCAGGAAGCCGAGCCAGGTCATCTTGCCGATGAGGGGGATGTAGAAGTCGCGATCGAACAGCGCCCCCCAAGCCTCGACGACCGTGAACGCCAGGATGATGAAGCCCCAGAACGTGAAGAAATGGGCGAGGCCGGGCACGGTCCATTTCAGGAGCTTGCGCTGGCCGAAAACCTCGACGACCTGGCTGCCGGTCCGGCGGCCGATGCCGTCGAGGCGTCCTGGAGCCGGAGTGCCGGTACGGATCATGCGGTAGAGGAAGAACACCCGGCGCCCGGCGATCGCCAGCGCGCCGAACGTCAGAACCAGCCCGATGATCAGGCGTACAGCCACAGAACCTCCCATGAACGCACAGTCGCCGTGAGCGTACGGCGACTGTGACACCCGGGTAATACGGGACGCGCGGGGCGAGCTAAAGCTCACGCCAGAGCTCCCTGCGAAAAAAATTCTGCTAGCTCGCGATCGGCCGGAATGATGTGGGACTCACCAAAGTTGAGTCTGACAGAGTCAATGCTGTTGACAGCACTCGTGGCTGGACGCAGACTGGCAGAAGCAGATCGACCCAAAGACGTACTCAAAGACGTTCGGTTCCATCAGACAAGTAAGAGAGGCACAACCCATGGCTCGTGCAGTCGGTATCGACCTAGGCACTACCAACTCGGTGGTTGCGGTCCTGGAGGGCGGCGAGCCCACGGTCATCGCAAATGCCGAGGGCAGTCGCACCACTCCCAGCGTCGTCGCGTTCGCTAAGAACGGCGAAGTGCTGGTCGGAGAGGTAGCCAAGCGCCAGGCCGTCACCAACGTCGACCGCACCATCCGCTCGGTCAAGCGCCACATGGGCACTGACTGGTCGGAGCAGATTGATGGCAAGGAGTTCAACTCCCAGCAGATTTCTGCGTTCATCCTGCAGAAGCTCAAGAGGGACGCCGAGAGCTACCTCGGCGAGTCCGTCGCAGATGCGGTGATCACGGTTCCGGCGTACTTCAGCGACGCTGAGCGCCAGTCCACCAAGGAGGCCGGCGAGATCGCCGGCCTCAACGTGCTGCGCATCATCAACGAGCCCACCGCGGCCGCGCTGGCTTACGGCCTGGACAAGGGCGACAAGGAGCAGACCATTCTGGTGTTCGACCTTGGTGGTGGCACGTTCGACGTGTCCCTGCTCGAGATCGGCGACGGCGTCATCGAGGTCAAGTCGACCAGCGGTGACAACAAGCTCGGTGGTGACGACTGGGACCAGCGCATCGTTGAGCACCTGGTCAAGACCTTCAACGGTCAGAACGGCGTCGATCTGTCCAAGGACAAGATGGCCATGCAGCGCCTTCGCGAGGCTGCAGAGAAGGCCAAGATCGAGCTCTCCCAGTCCAGCCAGACCGGGATCAACCTGCCCTACATCACGGCGAGTGCCGAGGGCCCGCTGCACCTGGACATGACGCTCACGCGTGCGGAGTTCCAGCGCCTGACGCAGGACCTGCTCGACCGCTGCAAGAACCCCTTCAACCAGGCCATCAAAGACGCCGGTGTCGAGGTCAGCGCGATCGACCACGTCGTGCTCGTCGGCGGTTCCACCCGGATGCCCGCGGTCGTTGATCTCGTACGCGAGTTGACCGGCGGCAAGGAGCCCAACAAGGGCGTCAACCCCGATGAGGTCGTCGCTGTCGGCGCGAGCCTGCAGGCCGGCGTGCTCAAGGGTGAGGTCAAAGACGTCCTGCTGCTCGATGTCACGCCGCTTTCGCTGGGCATCGAGACCAAGGGCGGCATCATGACCCGCCTCATCGAGCGCAACACCACGATCCCGACCAAGCGGTCGGAGATCTTTACGACGGCCGATGACAATCAGCCTTCCGTGCAGATCCAGGTCTTCCAGGGTGAGCGCGAGATGGCGTCCGGCAACAAGAAGCTCGGCATGTTCGAGCTCAGCGACCTGGCCCCGGCTCCCCGCGGCGTGCCACAGATCGAGGTCACTTTCGACATCGACGCCAACGGCATCGTTCACGTCGGCGCCAAGGACCTTGGCACCGGCAAGACCCAGTCGATGACCATCAGCGGCGGCTCCGCGCTACCGCGTGACGAGGTCGACCGGATGATGAAGGAAGCCGAGCAGTACGCCGAGGACGACAAGAAGCGGCGCGAAGAGGTCGAGGTCAAGAACCAGGGTGAGGGTCTCGTCTACCAGACGGAGCGCTTCCTGGCCGAGAACGGCGACAAGGTCTCCCCGGAGACTCGCGGCGATGTCGAGGAGAAGCTCGGCGCCCTGCGGGCCGTCGTCGGCGGCACTGACATCGAGGCCATTCGCAAGGCTGTCGACGAGCTGGCCAAGGCCTCCAGTGCCATGGGCTCAGCGCTCTACGCCGAGCAGTCCGCTGCCGGGTCCGGTGGTGGCACCGCCGACTCCGGTTCGGCGGCCGAGGACGTCGTCGATGCCGAGATTGTCGACGACGAGAAGTGACCCAGGATCAGAGCAAGTCCGGCCTTTGGCGCGGGCGGGCGATTCGGCCCGTCCGCGGACGAGGAGCCCGAGCCCGTCGTCGTACGAGACAAGCGGCGGGTGAGTCCGTTCGGCCCGGCGGCTGGTGCTTCCAGCCAGCCGCCGGCCGGTCCGGGCCAGCCTGCGCCGGATCCATCCGAACCATCCATCGAATATCCCGAGTCAGCGGAGGTGACCGCTTTGAGTATCGAGCTTGCGGAGCGCACCGCTGACTTGCAGCGGCTGAAGGCCGAGTACGACAACTATCGGCGCCGGGTCGATCGTGACCGGCAGGCGGGCGCCGACCAGGCCACCGCCAAGGTGCTCGGTGCGTTGCTGGCCACCCTGGACAACATCAACCGGGCTCGCGAGCACGGCGACCTCGACGGCCCGTTCCGTACGGTCGCCGAAGAGCTCGAGGCTGCTCTGGCCCAGGTGGGTCTGGAGCGGTACGGCGAGGTCAATGAGGCCTTCGACCCGCAAGTGCACGAGGCGCTGGTGCACACGTTCCTGCCTGGACTCGATGGTCCTACCTGCATCGAGATCTACCGGTCTGGTTACCGCTTCGCCGGACGCGTGTTGCGTCCCGCGCAGGTTGTCGTAGCCGAGCCGCCGGCGCCGGAGGAGAGCGCCGATGGGGCCACGTGATGTTGAGAAGGATTACTACAAGGCACTAGGCGTCGCCAAGGACGCGGATGCGGCCGCCATCAAGAAGGCGTACCGCAAGCTGGCCCGCGAGTTGCATCCCGACAAGAACCCGGACGACAAGAAGGCCGAGGCGCGTTTCAAGGACGTCTCCGAGGCCTACGACGTGCTCAGTGACGACGCTCGTCGCAAGGAGTACGACGAGATGCGTTCGCTGTACGCCGATGGTGGCGGTCGCACTCCGGGTGCTTACGGAGGACGGTCGACTCAGGGCGCCGGCGGCGGTGTGCCGTTCAATCTTGACGACCTGCTCAATCAGCGGGCCGGCGCAGGTGCCGGTGGCGTCGGTGGGCTGTTCGGCGATCTGTTCAGCCGCTCTCCCGGGCGTGGTCCGAGGCGCGGCGATGACCTGGTCTCCGAGCTGAACATCAGCTTCGACGATGCGTTGCGCGGTATCGAAGCAACGGTTCGCCTTCCTGGTGCCGCCGCCTGTACCAATTGCGCGGGACTCGGCACGCGGCCCGGGACGGTCCCGCGGACCTGCCCGACCTGCCAGGGGCTCGGCGTCGTCAGCCGGAGCCAGGGCGGTTTCGCGCTTTCCGAGCCGTGCCCGGATTGTCGGGGCAAGGGGTCCATCATCGACGACCCGTGCCCCGTGTGCCACGGCACCGGACGTCAGGAGCGGGTGCAGCGCATCCGCGTTCCGGCTGGTGTCGCCGACGGTCAGCGCCTTCGGGTGCGTGGCCGCGGCGGTCCGGGTGAGCGCGGTGGTCCGGCCGGTGATCTGGAGGTAGTCGTGCACGTGAGTTCCCATCCCGTCTTCGGGCGGGAGGACGGCGCCGCAGGCACCGTCACCATCGTCGTGCCGGTCACCTACCCCGAGGCGGCTCTCGGCGCTGATGTGCGGGTGCCGACCCCGGATGGATCGGCGGTCACCGTCAGGGTTCCGCCGGGCACCTCGAGCGGCCGGCGGCTGCGGGTTCGCGGGCGCGGAGCTCCTACCTCTGGGGGCGGTAAGGGCGATCTGCTGGTGACGATCGACGTCACGGTTCCGTCGCAGCTTTCCCCAGCGGCCCGTAAGGCGCTCGAGGAATACGCGAACGAGCATCAGGACGACCCGCGCGCGCATCTCAATTCGATGCTTGGGGGTTGATCACGATGGAGCGGGGACCGCGAGGCTCGTTGGAGGCACGAGACGTAAGGGGGCCTCACTCGCATTCCGGGCATCCCGACGATGCACCGGTTTACGTCATCTCCGTGGCGGCTGAGCTCGCCGGGATGCACCCGCAGACGCTGCGTACGTACGACCGGCTGGGCATTGTCCAGCCGGGTCGTGCGGCCGGTCGCGGCCGGCGCTATTCGCCGCGTGACGTCTCGCTGCTTCGGGAGGTGCAGCGCCTCTCCCAGGAGGAAGGCGTCAACCTCGAAGGGATCCGGCGCATTCTCGGCCTCGGGGGTCAGGTGGTGGCTTTGCAGGCCCGCGTGCGTGAGCTCGAGGCGGAGCTCGAGCGTTCGCGCAGTGAGGCAGACGAGCGGGTCGAGCAGGCCCACCGGGCCCACCGTCGAGATCTGGTGCCGGTGGACAGAAATTCGCTCGTCGTCTGGCGGCGGCAGCAGCGTTGAGCTGGCCAAAATTCGCAGAGTTGAGTGGGAAGCACTCAAGTCTGCGAGAGGTTGTACCAGCTAAAGACCCACCCTCTTCACCCCTTGGAATTGTGAATGAACCTTGAGCGCCTGACCAACAAGAGCTCGGAGGCAGTGAACTCCGCGCTCTCGATCGCGACGTCCAGCGGCGCGCCCTTCGTTGAGCCCTTGCACCTGCTGGCCGCTCTGCTGGATCAGTCAGACGGACTGGGCGGGCCACTGTTGTCAGCTGTCGGCAGTTCAGTGGGCGCGCTACGTCCGCAGGTCGTCTCGGCGCTCGCGCAGCAGCCCCGCGTCTCGGGTTCGTCCGTGGCCGCGCCGCAGCTGTCGCGCGCGCTTGTGGAGGTGATCGAAGACGCTGAGGCGCAGGCCACCAAGCTCGGTGACGACTACGTCTCCACCGAGCACCTCATGGTCGGGCTGGCTCAGCAGGGCGGCGACGCGTCGATCCTTTTGAAGGGCGTCGGCGCGACCCCCAAGGCCCTGCTTGACGCGTTTCCGAAGGTGCGAGGCGGCAACCGGCGGGTGACCTCCAAGGACCCCGAGGGCTCCTACCAGGCACTGGAGAAGTACGCGACCGACCTCACCGAGCTGGCCCGCGACGGCAAGCTCGACCCGGTCATCGGGCGTGACAACGAGATCCGCCGTGTGGTGCAGGTCCTGTCCCGGCGTACCAAGAACAACCCCGTGCTCATCGGCGAGCCCGGAGTCGGCAAGACCGCGATTGTCGAGGGCCTCGCGCTGCGCATCGTGCAGGGCGACGTTCCGGAGTCGCTGCAAGGTCGCCGGCTCGTATCCCTGGATCTCGGTTCCATGATCGCCGGAAGCAAGTTCCGCGGCGAGTTCGAGGAGCGGCTCAAGGCCGTCCTGAACGAGATCAAAGAGGCCGAGGGCCAGGTCATCACGTTCATCGACGAGCTGCACACCGTCGTCAAGGCGGGTGGCGGCGAAGGTGCGATGGACGCCGGCAACATGCTCAAGCCCATGCTCGCGCGTGGCGAATTGCGGATGATCGGCGCCACGACCCTGGACGAGTTCCGCGAAAACATCGAGAAGGACCCGGCGCTGGAGCGTCGTTTTCAGCAGGTCTACGTCGGAGAGCCTTCCGTCACCGACACGATCGCGATCCTGCGTGGTTTGAAAGGGCCCTACGAGGCTCATCATGGCGTCGAGATCACAGACGCTGCTCTCGTAGCTGCGGCAACCCTTTCCGACCGTTACGTGACCTCCCGCTTCCTGCCCGACAAGGCCATCGACCTGATCGACGAGGCCGCGTCCCGGCTGCGGATGGAGATCGACTCCTCCCCGGTGGAGATCGACGAGCTGCGTCGTGACGTCGACCGGCTGCGGATGGAGGAGCTGGCGCTCGAGCGTGAGGACGACGAGCCGTCCAAAGACCGCCTCAAGAGGCTGCGCGCCGAGGCCGCTGACAAGGCCGAGGAGCTGGCGTCGCTGACGGCCCGCTGGGAGCAGGAGAAGTCGGGTCTCAATCGCGTCGGTGAGATCAAGAAGCGGCTGGACGATTTGCGACGACAGGTCGAGCTCGCGCAGCGCGATGGCGACCTGACCGAGGCCTCGAAGCTGATGTATGCCGAGATCCCGGCCGCTGAGCAGGAGCTGGCCGTGGCGGCGGCGAATGAAAACGCCGGAACCCCGGCTGAGGGCACGCCGATGGTGCAGGAGGAGGTCGGCCCCGACGACATCGCTGAGGTCATCGCTTCCTGGACCGGCATCCCTGCGGGTCGGCTGCTCGAGGGGGAGACGGCCAAGCTGCTGCGCATGGAATCGGTGCTCGCTGAGCACGTCGTCGGCCAGGACACCGCGGTCGCTGCTGTCTCGGACGCGGTCCGCCGCGCCCGGGCAGGCGTTGCCGACCCCGACCGTCCCACCGGCTCGTTCCTCTTCCTTGGCCCCACCGGGGTCGGAAAGACCGAGCTGGCCAAGGCGCTGGCGGACTTCCTGTTCGATGACCCGCACGCGATGGTGCGGATCGACATGAGCGAATACGCCGAGAAGCACACGGTCTCGCGGCTGATTGGCGCTCCTCCCGGATACGTCGGCTACGAGTCCGGAGGACAGCTGACCGAGGCGGTGCGGCGCCGTCCGTACACGGTGGTGCTCCTCGACGAGGTCGAGAAAGCTCATCCGGATGTTTTCGACGTGTTGCTGCAGGTGCTCGATGACGGCCGTCTCACCGATGGGCAGGGTCGGACGGTCGACTTCCGCAACGTGATTCTGATCCTGACGAGCAACCTCGGATCGGCCTTCATCACCGACCCGACGTTGACGCCGGAGCAGCGCCGGGATGCCGTGATGGCGGCGGTGCGGCAGTCCTTCAAGCCGGAGTTCATCAACCGGTTGGACGACGTCCTCGTCTTCAACCAGCTGGGGCTTTCCGAGCTCACGCGCATCGTCGAGGTTCAGCTCGACCGGCTCGCACAGCGGTTGGCCGACCGCCGGCTGACGCTGACAGTCAGCCCCGAGGCCAAGGTGTGGCTCGCCGAGCGGGGGTTCGATCCGGTGTACGGAGCGCGTCCGCTGCGTCGGCTGGTGCAGACCGCCGTCGGCGATCAGTTGGCTCGGGCGCTGCTGTCGGGTGACATACGCGACGGCGACGAGGTGCTCGTCGGCGCGTCCCCCGACGGTGCGTCATTGACCGTCGGGGCCGGAGTCCGGGCGGCCTGAGGGCTGGACCCAGCGGCCCGGCCCATAGGGTTCGGGCATGCCTACCGCTCTGGTCACCGGTGCCTCCTCCGGCATCGGAGCCGCCTTCGCCCGCCGGCTCGCTGCTGATGGCTATCAGGTCATCGCGGTGGCCCGGCGGGCAGACCGTCTCGAGACCCTTCGCCGCGAAGGGGGCGCTGACGAGGTCATCGTCGCCGACCTGGCCACCGCCGAAGGCTGCGCGCTCGTCGAGGCGCGCCTGACTGCCGGCGGCGTCGATCTTCTGATCAACAACGCCGGCATCGGCGTGGGCGCCGGCTTTGACGAGACGACCGTCGACGCCGAGGAGCGCATGCTCGGGGTGAATGTCAGGGCCGTCATGCGCCTGACCCACGCTGCGGTGCCGCCGATGCTCGCGGCGGGAAAGGGCGGGATCATCAACGTCGCGTCCGTGGCCGCGTTCACCGCGGCTGCCGGCTTCGCGACGTACTCCGCCAGCAAGGCCTACGTTCTCGCCCTGTCCGAGAGTCTGGCCGTGCGTTACGTCTCGCAGGGTGTGAAGGTCATGGCGCTGTGTCCTGGCTACGTCCGCAGCGAGATGCACGAACCCGCCGAGATGCCTTCGGCCGGCCTGCAGGCCCGGCTGCTATGGCTGGACGCCGAACAGCTGGTCGACATCGCGCTTCGCGATCTTGCCCGTGGCCGGGTGGTCTGCATACCGGGCGTGCCGTACAAGGCTTCGGTTGCCGCGACGAAGCTCTTGCCGCGCCGAGCCATCGCCACGATGGCCAAGTTCGCAAACCGCGACCAGCAATAGCTGCCCGGCGCCAATCCCTCCCGGCGCCATAGCCGCATGGCGTCCCAGGGCTACCAGCCCATGGCGCCGGCGGTGAAGTAGAGGGCGGCCCGCTAACGTGGCGATCGTGGACGACCGCAACCAGCTGCTGGGCCTTATCCGTGACAACGCGATCGTCTGGGGCAAGGTGACCCTGGCCTCGGGGCGCGAGGCGGACTATTACGTCGATCTGCGGCGGATCACCTTGCAGTCACAGGCGGCCCCGCTCGTCGGTCGCGTGATGCTCGAGCTCACCGCTGACCTCGATTACGACGCGGTGGGCGGCCTGACCATGGGCGCCGACCCGGTGGCAGCCGCGATGCTTCATGCCGCGGCTTCGCAGGGGCGGGCGCTGGACGCGTTCGTCGTACGCAAGGAAGGCAAGTCGCACGGGTTGCAGCGTCGTATCGAAGGGCCTGATGTCGCTGGCCGCCGGGTGCTGGCCGTCGAAGACACCTCCACTACCGGTGGTTCGGTCATGACCGCCGTCGAGGCGCTGCGCGAGGCGGGCGCCGAGGTGGTCGGAGTCGCCGTGATCGCCGACCGAAGCACCGGCGCCGCCGAGAAGATCGCGGAGGCCGGTCTGACGTACCGGTTCGCCTACGGCCTCGAAGAATTGGGCCTGGCTTAGCGAGCCCAAGGGGGTTGCGCTTTCTCAGGTGACACGCCGGCCAAAGCCGGTGCAACCGCAACTAGCGCACCCCACAGCCACCGGCCCCACGTCCACCAGCGATGGGTCGAACTAAGCGCTCGGGTGCTTGCCGATCAGCTCTACGACGCCGGGGCTTCCGGCGGTGCCCGCGGTGACGGTTCCGGCGACCCAGGCCGGCACGTGGCGCCCGAGGAGTACGGCGAGGGCACGGTCCGCGTCGGCTGGGGCGACGATCGCCACCATTCCCACACCGAGGTTGAAAGTGCGCTCCATCTCCTCCGCGGCGACGTGGCCGCGGTCGGCGATGAGGGAAAAGACGGCCGGCACCGACCAGCTTGCGCGGTCGAGGGTGACGGCAGTGCCTGCCGGCAGCACGCGTGACAGGTTCGAGGCGAGCCCACCCCCTGTGACGTGTGCGAACGCGTGCACTTCGGTCTCAGCGATCAGTGCGAGACAGTCGAGGGCGTAAATACGCGTGGGCTCCAGAAGCTCCTCGCCCAACGTCCGCCCGAATTCCGGCACCACGGCGTCCAGCCGCATCCGGGCGAGCGAAAGCAGCGCGTGGCGCGCGAGCGAGTAGCCGTTGGAGTGCAGGCCGCTGGAGCCCATGGCGACGACGACATCGCCGGTGCGAACCCGATCCGCCCCAAGAATCGCATCTGCCTCGACCACGCCGACCCCGGTGCCCGCCAGGTCGTACTCACCAGGCTGCAGCATCCCCGGGTGTTCGGCGATCTCGCCTCCGACCAACGCGCAACCGGCGCGCGCGCAGCCCTCTGCGACCCCACCCACAATGTCGGCCATCCGCTCCGGGACGACCTTGCCGCAGGCTACGTAGTCGTTCATGAAGAGTGGTTCGGCGCCGCAGACGACGAGGTCGTCGACGACCATGCCGACCAGGTCCAGGCCGATCGTGTCGTGCTTGTCCAAAGCCTGAGCAATCATCAGCTTGGTGCCGACACCATCGGTGGAAGAGGCGAGCACCGGCGACTTGTAGCGGCTGGTATCGAGCTTGAAGAGCCCTGCGAAGCCGCCCAGATCACCCATCACCTCGGGGCGTCTGGAACGCGAGACTCGGCTCTTGAGCAGGGCCACGGCACGCTCGCCGGCCTCGATGTCGACGCCGGCCGAGCGGTAATCGGTCATGGAACCAGGGTCGGGACGGCGGCGCTGAAGCTGCCGACCTCGAGCAGGTTCTTGCTGCGCTGGCTGAGCTCTGGGAGCTCGACCGGGTAGGAACCCGTGAAGCACGCCTTGCACAGGCTGGCGCTGGGCTGATTGGTCGCGTCGACGAGGCCCTCGAGAGAGACGTAAGCCAGTGAATCGGCGCCGATCAAGCGGCGGATTTCTTCGACGCCCCGGCCGGTTGCGATGAGTTCGTCGCGGGTGGCGAAGTCGATGCCGTAGAAGCAGGGCCAGCGCACCGGTGGGGAACTGATCCGCACGTGGACCTCGGCCGCGCCGGACTCCCGGAGCATCTTGACCAGGGCGGCCTGGGTATTGCCGCGTACGACCGAGTCGTCGACCACGACGAGACGCTTACCCGCGATGACCTCACGCAGCGGGTTGAGCTTGAGGCGAATGCCGAGCTGCCGGATGCTCTGGGAGGGCTGGATGAAGGTACGTCCTACGTAGGCGTTCTTGACCAGCCCAGCGCCGTACGGGATGCCGCTCTGTTCGGCGTAGCCGATGGCGGCCGGGGTGCCTGACTCGGGCACCGGGATGACGAGGTCGGCCTCGGTCGGCGACTCGCGAGCCAACGTGCGTCCCACCTCGACCCGGGCGGCGTGTACGGATCGGCCGGCGATCGTGGTGTCAGGCCGCGACAGATAGACGTATTCGAACAGGCAGCCGTGGGGAGTGGCGTCTGCGAACCGGTGAGTGCGTACCCCGTCGTCGTCGATGACCAGCATCTCGCCGGCCTCGACCTCGCGTACGAACTCGGCGCCAACGATGTCGAGGGCCGCGGTCTCGCTCGCGACGACCCAGCCGCTCGGTGCCTCGAGGGAGCCCAGCCGTCCAAGGACGAGGGGGTGGATGCCGTGCGCGTCTCGAGCCGCGCAAAGGGTCGATTCGTCACAGAAAACGAGGCAGAAGGCGCCTTCCAGCAGCGGAAGGACATCGAGTGCCGCCTTCTCCAGGCCGAGCTCGGAATTGGCCAGCAGCCCGGTGATGACTTCGGAGTCGGTGGTCGCCGAAAGCACCGCTCCGCGCCCACCGAGGGCAGCGAGCCGGTCGGCGACCTCTGCGGTGTTGGTGAGGTTGCCGTTGTGCCCCAGCGCGATGCCGCCACCCTTGTGGGTGCGATAGGAGGGCTGTGCATTCTCCCAGGTGCTGGACCCGGTGGTGGAGTAGCGCGTGTGGCCGACGGCGATGTGGCCGGTGAGGCTGCCGAGCGTCACCTCATCGAAGACCTGGGAGACCAGGCCGAGCTCCTTGTAGACGACGATGCTGCCGCCATCGCTCACCGCAATGCCAGCAGCTTCCTGGCCCCGGTGCTGCAGCGCGTAAAGCCCGTAGTACGCGAGCTTCGCTACCTCTTCGCCGCGGGCAAAAGCCCCGAAAACGCCGCACGCATCCCGTGGGCCGGGATCATCGTTCATTTCCGCGTATGGGTCTGAGGGCTGATCGGCTGGGAGGGCTGCCGGAAGACCGGCTGCCGAGAGGCGCCGCACGATGTGAAGTCTACGGCCCAGGGCTCTCGGTCAGGAGCTCATCAAGGGGCAGAAACGCCCGAAGATCGGCACGCTCGCCGCTGGCGCGCACCCGCCCGGTGGCGACTGCCGATTCCCAATCGATGAATCCACAGGCCAAACCCACGAAAGTGGCCGGATCGGTCTCGACGACGTTCGGCGGAGTGCCTCGGGTGTGGCGAGGCCCGGCGATGCATTGCACCGCTGCGTATGGCGGAACTCGCACTTCGACGGATCGCCCCGGATGGGTCGTGGCCAGCTGATCAGCCAGCACCCGGACGGCAATCCGGAGCGCGCCCGGGTCTGCCGGCACGTCCCGGCGGATCCCCAGAGCCACCAGTGCCAGGAGATCAGGCAGCCCGGGAATCGATCGCTGGGCGGGCGCCTCAATACCCGCGTGGGTGAGGATCTCCCGCTGTGCCTTCGCGGCGAGGTCGACGGCCGCCGGCTCGTAACGGCGAGGTCCGGGCATGTGTGCGAATTGCCGGGGACTAGGGCGCGAGAGCGCCGAGCAGTGCCGGCAGGGTGTCCTCGTGGGCCGCCCGAAGGTCATCCAGGGCGACGGACATGACTCCCTGGATCTCCAGCTTGGGCGCGGCCTCAGGAGCGCCGTCCACTACCCCGATCCGCTGCCAGGGCAGGCCGCGTGCCGCACACATGTCGGTGAAGCGCAGCTCCTCCGAACGCGGGACGGCGACCACCGCCCGTCCGGCTGACTCGCTGAAGAGGCTGACGAAAGGATCGGCCGACTCCTCCAGCACGATCCGCGCGCCGTAGCCGAACCGCAGGCACAGCTCCGCCAACGTGATGGCGAGCCCACCGTCGGAGATGTCGTGGGCGGAAGTCAGCATCCCGTCGCGGGACCCGGCTACGAGCACAGCGGCGAGCAGAGCCTCCCGTTCGAGGTCGACCTTCGGTGGAAGCCCGCCGAGGTGACGGTGCCTGATCCACGACCAGGCGGATCCGCCGAACTCATCGGCGGTGTCGCCCAGCAGCAGGATGGTGTCGCCTTCGGCGGAAAAGCCGCCGGGGGTGCGGCGCTCGACATCGTCCAGGACGCCCAGGACCCCGATCACCGGGGTGGGCAGGATCGCCGTACCGCCCGTGGCGTTGTAGAAGCTGACGTTGCCCCCGGTCACTGGGAGACCAAGGGTGCGACAGGCGTCGGCCAGACCGCGGCAGGTCTCGGCGAAGGCCCACATCACCTCGGGATCCTCCGGCGAGCCGAAATTCAGGCAGTCGGTGACCGCGTACGGCTCTGCCCCGGTGGCCGCGACGTTGCGGAAGGACTCGGCCAGCGCGAGTTGGGCGCCCGCATAAGGATCAAGGGCGCAGTAGCGGGCGGGTCCGTCCAGCGCCAACGCCACACCCCGGCCGTTTCCACCGTCAAGCCTGATGACCCCGGCATCGTCCGGGGTCGCGAGCACGGTGTTGCCCATGACGTAGCGGTCGTACTGCTCGGTGACCCAACGGCGCGAACACAGCTGGGGGTCGGCGAGCATGTGCAACAGTTCGGCACCGAGCTCGTCGCGCGCCGGCCGGGCGAGGTCCTTGTCGGGCAGCTGCGGGCGGGGGCGGATCGGACGCGTGTAGACCGGCCCCTCTTCGGCCAGGGAGGCCGGCGGCACGTCGACCACCACGTTGCCGTGCCAGCGAACGACAAGGCGCCCGGTGTCGGTGACGCTTCCGATCTCCGTGGCGAGCACACCCCAGCGCTTGGCGAGATCAAGGACCGCCGTGACCATCTCCGGCGCCACGATCGCCAGCATCCGCTCCTGCGACTCGCTGACGAGGATCTCCTCGGGGACCATCGACGCTTCGCGCAAAGGCACCCGATCGAGGTCGACGTTCATGCCCATCGCAGCCTTGGCCGCCGTCTCGGAGATGGCGCAGCACAGGCCCGCGCCGCCCAGATCCTGGACGCCGATGATCAGCTCTCGGTCGTAGAGCTCGAGGACGCATTCGGTGACGATCTTCTCGGTGAAGGGATCACCCACCTGCACCGAGGGTCGCCGGGCGGGAGCACCGGTCTCGTCGAACGTGGCGCTCGCGAGGACCGACACCCCGCCGATGCCATCGCGGCCGGTCTTGGCCCCGAGCAGGATGACCGAGTTGCCGGAGCCGGTCGCAGCACTTGTCTGGAGCCTGGCCGCGGGGAGCAGACCGATGCACAGGGCGTTCACCAGAGGGTTGCCGGCGTAGGTGGGATCGAAGCCGATTTCACCGCCGATGTTGGGCAGACCCATGCAATTGCCGTAGCCCCCGACGCCCGCCACGATCCCCGGCATCACACGCGCGGTGTCCTCGGCGTCGGCGTCGCCGAAGCGCAGGCTGTCCATGACGGCGATCGGCCTGGCTCCCATTGCGAGGATGTCGCGGATGATCCCGCCGACTCCCGTCGCGGCTCCCTGGTAGGGCTCGACGTAGCTGGGGTGGTTGTGCGACTCGACCTTGAAAGTGACCGCCAGGCCGCCGCCCACATCGACCACTCCGGCGTTTTCACCGATGCCGGCCAGCAACCGCTCGCCGCCGGGCAGATCGCCGAATTGCTTGAGGTGGATCCGGCTCGACTTGTAGGAGCAGTGCTCGCTCCACATGACCGAATACATGGCGAGCTCGGGGCCGGTCGGCTCGCGGCCCAGCGTCTGGACGATGCGTCCGTACTCGTCGTCGGTCAGCCCGAGCTCGCGGTGCAGGCCCGCCGGCGGATGCACCAGTGGGGAGTGGGCTTCGGTCATGCTGCGGCCAATCGGGAGACGGCGGAGACGAACATCCCGAGCCCGTCATCGCTCGGCCCGGTCAGCGACTCGACGGCGTGCTCCGGATGCGGCATCAGACCCACGACCCGACCGTCCGCCGAGCACACGCCGGCGATGTCTGCGAGGGAGCCGTTGGGATTGCCGCCTACGTAACGCATGACGATGCGACCCTCTGCTTCGAGCTCGATGATCGTCGCGGGGTCAGCGACGTAGCGGCCGTCACCGTGCTTCACCGGAATGATCACGGTGGAGCCGGGCTCGTAGGCACTGGTCCAGGGGGTCGTCGCATTGTCGACGCGCAGCGACTGGTCTCGGCAGACGAAGCGCAGTCCGCTATTGCGGGTCAGCGCCCCGGGCAGCAGGCCCGCTTCGCAGAGCACCTGAAAGCCGTTGCAGATCCCCAGCACTGGCAGGCCGTCGCGGGCGGCTTCGATCAGCGCCGCGACGAGCGGGGAGAACCGGGCGATCGCACCTGCGCGCAGGTAGTCGCCGTAGGAGAACCCCCCGGGCAGGACCACGGCATCGACCCCAGCCAGGTCGGAATCGGCATGCCAGAGCGGCACCGGCTCCGCGCCCGCGAGCTCCACCGCGTGCAGCGCGTCACGGTCGTCGAGCGACCCGGGAAAGGTGACGACACCTATCCGTCCGGCGCGTTCGATCGGACGCGAGGGGGACGGGGAAGCCACACCTGAAGCCTAGTGGAGTTCCGTGCCCGACATCCTCAGCAGAACCCCCGCGTTACTACGCTCCGAGGTGAACCTGGTAGTCCTCGATCACCGGATTGGAAAGCAGACCATCGGCGATCCGGTGAATCTGTTCCATATCGGGCTCTCCGTCGATCTCAAGCTCGAAGCGCTTGCCTTGCCGGACGGATCGGACGCCGGTCATCCCGAGCCGCGGCAGCGCGGACAGCACGGCGCTCCCCTGCGGATCGAGAATCTCGGGCTTCAGCATGACCTCGACGACGACCTTCACGCGGACTCCACCTTTCTGATCGTAGGGGTTACTAGGGTTAAATCGCCGCGCGGCAGGTAGCACTGACGTCAGACTGTGGTCAAACGGTCGGGTCAGACGGGAGCTATCGGCGCAATGGTGGGCGCGGGGGCATCAAAGCGGATGCATGATCCACGGGTCGCAGAGCTGCGGGAATTGCTCGAGGCTCGGGTCGGGGCCGGTGCCGGCGAGGTGCTGGCCCGGGCGCGGGCGTCGATCCTGCTCGATGCCGGTGAGGACGGCTGCTGGACAGTAGGCGTCAAGTCCGGGCGGGTCAGCGTCCGGGATGGTCGTGCCCGCCACTTTGATACGCGCATTGCCGCGCCGCTCCCGGTCCTGATCGACGTCGTCGGCGGGATTCGAGCCGGCGTTGAGGCCTTTCTTTCCGGGGAACTCACAATTCGCGGAAACATGGCGCTGGCGCTGGCGTTGGACGGCGTCTTCCAGGACGAGCCGCGTTCGACGCGTCACCCGCGCTCGAAGATGGTGCTCGCCAACGGGATGCGCACCTCCTACTTGGAG
Organism: uncultured Actinomycetota bacterium; assembly: GCA_963737695.1. Classification (GTDB taxonomy): domain Bacteria; phylum Actinomycetota; class Actinomycetes; order Frankiales; family Frankiaceae; genus DATAZK01. Next base: position 200,408 of record CAVTTQ010000003.1, on the reverse strand, counting down.
GCTGGGCCGCCGGACGCGCCGGCGGTGGTGCTGGTCCATGGCCTCGGTGCCACGAATGCCTCGATGTTGACTCTGCTCTGGGACCTCGCGGTCGACCATCGGGTGCTGGCACCGGACCTGCCGGGACACGGCGCCACCGAGGCGGTGCACGACACGTACGACGCGGACTTCCTGAGCCGGTGGCTGCTGTCTTTCGTGGATGCCACCCGGCTCGATCGGCCGCTGCTGATCGGTAACAGCCTCGGCGGCAGGACGGCTCTGGAGGCCGCTCTGCGCGCGCCTGATCGCTTCAACGGGCTGGTGTTGCTGACCCCGGCCATGGCATTCCTCAAGCTGCGCCAGCTGATACCGGTTGCCAGCGTGATGCGACCCGAACTGGCGCGGCTGCCCATGCGCTTCTCACGGCCGATGACGGTGCTGGCCGTCAAAGCCATGTTTGCCGTGCCGAGTCGCGTACCGCACGCCTGGTTCACAGCGGCTGCTGACGAGTACGTCCGCGTCATGCGAATGCCCGCTCACCGCATCGCGTTCTTCAGCGCTCTCCGCGAGCTGTACCTGGACGAGGCCTTCGGCGAGCGCGGCTTCTGGAGCCGCCTGCCCTCGCTGAAGACCCCTGCCCTTTTCATCTGGGGAGACCGCGATCGACTGGTTCCCGCGGGTTTCGCGCGCCACGTCGAAAAGGCGCTCCCGACCGCAACTTCCGTCGTGTTGGACTCGTGCGGTCACGTGCCGCAGTTCGAACATCCCGAAGTGACTGCGGAACTCATTCGGGAGTTCGCCGCGAAGCTGCGTAAGACCGGCCAAACCGGCCAGAATTACGCCGGCTCGGGGCGGCTCGCGGGTGCGGCCAAGAAAGTCGGTCGCTTGAGCTTGTCTGATCTTGGCTTGATCTTGCCAGGGCGCCCGGAAAGCCCCTAGGCTCAGCGCCGCTTCGTGGTCGGAAGGCCACCCCGCCTGCCGAGACGGCCGTCCCGGGCGGTATGAGAGAGAAGGACCCACGATGTCCGAAGTGCTCATTCTGGAGTTCGCCGAAGGCACGGCGGACCACTACGCCGCGGTCAACAAAATTCTTGGTATCGATGCTGCGACCGGCGCCGGCGACTGGCCCGCTCCGTTGGAGAGCCACACCGCCGCCTCCGGTGGGAGCGGACTGGTCGTTTTTGAGGTGTGGGAATCGCAGGCGGCGCAGGCGCAATTCATGACTCGGCTGGGCCCGGCACTTCAGGAGGCCGGTGTGCCCGCGCCGACCAGAATGGAATGGCTGACCATCCTGGGCCGTCACTGACCGGAAAGCTGCAGGTTTGCGGGCGTTCAGGGGGAGACGGTCAGCCCGGCCGAGCTGCAGCCTTCGACGAGCCTGTCGAGACCGAAGCCATCGACAGGACCCAAGGCCCCGACAGCAGTCACGTTGCCGGCGGCGAGTTCGATCGCTGCCCATGCCATCAGCTCGCCGGTGAGTCCGTAGGCGTCCGGGCCCTCGACGCGGACCGAAGCCAGCTGTTTGCCGGTGGCATCCGAGGCGACAGCGATGGCCACTGAACGTTGCTTGCTGCGCAAAGATGCGCTCGGTCCCTGACCGGTTACCGCAGCCGCCTTGTCCGCGCGGCGTTCCAGCTGCCGGCGCAGGAAGGGCAGCCGGAGCGCTCCCATCGCGTACGACCCGGGAACCACCGCGTAGCTCGCCTTGCCGAACCAGCCGAGGTAATTGGCAATGTGGGTGAGCTGCGGATAGCTGCGGGCCAGCGCCAGCGATTCGGTACTGCCGAACAGGACGCCGGGACGACGGGCTCCCCGATCGGTGAAGGTGTGCAGTTTGCGACCGGTCGGCAACAGGACCAGGCGGCTGTTGGCCAGCAGGTGCGCGGGGTCGGCCAGACCCCCGGCACCGGTGGCGGCCGTGCCACTCGACATCTTCGCGGGTCCGTTGAGGAAGTAGCCGGTCGAGACCTGCGTTGCCGCCGATCCCGCTTGCCGAAGTGCCAGACCGGCAGCGAGGTTGCCGGGCACGAAGTCATAGCCGAAGGCGGTGAAAAGGGCGCTGCCGTTCGCGGCCGCCCGGGGTCCGGCTTCGGCGAAAACCGAGCGCACAAAACCAGCTTCGCCGGTGGAGTCGACGTAGTGCGCACCGGCAGCAATCGCGGCGTCCAGAGCGGCCTGTCCGTAACGGGCGAACGGGCCCACGGTCGTGGCAAGGACGTCGCCCTTGCCGACGAGATCGGCCACGGACGAGGGGTCAGACGCATCCGCGATCGCGATATCCAGGTCACCCAGCTCGGCCGCCAGCGTCTTGAGCTTTTCCACTGAACGCCCCGCCAGCACCGGCTTGTGACCACGCCCCACGAGCGACGTGGCAAGGAGGCGGCCGGTGTAGCCGCTGGCCCCGAGCACGACGATCCGGGCGGGTGCGCCTGCCACTGTTACGTGTTCCTCAGATAGTCATCGAAGGAAGCGCCCGTGAGCCGCTCGTACGCCTCGACGTATCGCGAGCGGGTGGCCTGCACGATCTCGTCCGGAAGCTCTACGGCATCGCCCTTGTGGCCGGTCTCGGTCAGCCAATCCCGCACGTACTGCTTGTCGAAGGAGGGCTGCGCCTCTCCCGGCACCCAACCGTCAGCAGGCCAGAACCGGGAGGAGTCCGGCGTGAGCACCTCGTCGGCCAGTCGCAGGATGCCCTCGCGGTCGCGTCCGAACTCAAATTTGGTGTCGGCCAGCAGGAGCCCGCGCTCGGCCGCTATGCCTGACGCCCGCTGGAAGATCGCCAGGGTCAGGCGCTCGAGCTCGCGCGCCTCTTCCTCGCCCAGCTTCTTGATGGCGTCGGCGCGGGTGATGTTTTCATCGTGCTCACCGATGGGAGCCTTGGTGCTGGGGGTGTAGATCGGCTCGGGGAGCTTGCTGCCGTCAACCAGCCCGGCGGGCAGCTGATGGCCCGAGACCGTTCCGGTGGCGAGGTAGTCCTTGTATCCGCTTCCGGTCAGGTAGCCCCGGGCGACGCATTCGACCATCGACATGTCGAGCCGACGGCACAGCATCGAGCGGCCGCGCAATTGCTCTGCGTACGGCGCCAGCTCGGCCGGATATTCATCGACCCGGGCGGTGAGCAGATGGCTGGGCACCAGATCGGCGAACTGCTCGAACCACCACAGCGACAGGGCAGTGAGTACGGCGCCCTTGTCAGGGATCTCGGTCGGCATGACGACGTCGTAGGCGCTGATCCGATCGCTGGCGACCAGCAGCAGGGCGGGTTCGCCGCCGGCGGTGTCAACGGCGAACAGTTCTCGGACTTTGCCTGACCCGAGGTGCGTCAGGCCGGCGAAGGAGGAGGCAGCAAGGGGCACCGACCGACCCTAGCGAACCTCGGCGCTCAGCGCGATCAGCCCTGCGCGCCGCCGGTGACGGCCCAGGAGCTCAAGGCCAGTCCGGGAGTGTGGACGGGCGCCGGGTCGCCTTCGATGAGAACGCTTTCTCCGTCGAGTCCGAGCACCTGCCCGGGGCCCAGTGCCTCGGCGTAGGACTGCGTGAACCGAAGGTTGCGCACCGGCTGCACGACGATCCCGTCGCGCACCAGGAAGACGCCGTTACGCGTGAGGCCGGTGACCACCAGGCGACGCGGATCGAGCAGCCGGGTGTACCAGAAGTCGGTGATCAGCAGTGCTTCCCGAAGCCCGGCGTAAAGCTCGTCCGGTGCTTCGGTGCCTGGCCGCAGCAGGAGTGCGGCGGGAGCTCCGGCGGCCGTCCAACGGTGGGCCAGCGCGCCGCCGTTGGAGCGGACTCCGGGGATCGTTACCTCGTCGCGCCGATCGCTGGCGAGCCCGGTGGTGACTCCACCGGCGATCAGGTCGTAGGTCACCCGCGGCGTGCCCTCGCCGTCGAACGGCAACGCCGGCAGCCGGTCGTCGAACGGATCGCAGCGCAGCGTCAGCAATGCATCGAACTGCGCTTCGCCCGGGCGTGCGAAGCTGCGACCTTCGGCGTGGGCTCGCGCGCTCATGCCCGTTGCGATCCAGTTCAGGATGTCGACCACGGCGCCGGGCCGAAGCGCCACCGCGTATTCGCCGGGATCGACGTCGACGGGCTCCATCGCCGCCGCCCGGGCCAGCTCGCCGGCGGTCCTTCCGGCTGCTGCCGCGTTCAGTTGGTCGAGGCGGACGCCGCTCGTCCGCCCGCTTCCGTCCGCCGGCGCCGGGCCACTGCCGGGGGCGCGCGCAATGCCGTCGATGGTCGCCGCCGTCACGCTGCCCGTCGCCAGCTGCCCTGCCGAATTCGCAAAAGCGGTGGCAATCCCGCGGGTCGAGCAGAAGCCGGCTGTCTCCAAACCGCCTGCAGCGGCGACGAATGCGGCCACCAGAGCGGCGCGCTCTGCCGAAGTGGCGTCGGCGGTGGCGCGGTCGGCATTGGCGACCTGCGGCACATCGGCCACCGGAGCCAGACCGGGCCAGTGCGGGTCAGCCGGCCGGAGCTGAGCGGAGGTGAGAGCAGCTGCCGCCAGCCGGTGCAGGCCATCCGGGCCGGGCCATCCGTCCGCACTGCCCGAGACCGAGGCGGTCCGGCCGTCCAACGTGATCGCCAGGGTCAGGCCACGGACATCCTCGGTGACGCTCTGGTGAATGGTCGACTCGGCGAAGCGGGCCAGCGCCGAGGTGCCGATTTCGGTGGTGACCGACACCTCAGCCGTGGGGCCGGCGACCGCGGTCGCGATATCCAGCGCCCGCAGTGCCAGCTCCCGGGCCGCCGATTCTTCCGGACCCAGCCTTCCGTCAGCCACGCACGCCTACCCGCACATTGCGGAACCGGCCCGGCATGGCCGGGTGACCGGTGTGTCCGATCTGCAACGGCTGGCCCTTGCCGCAATTGGGGGTTCCCCAGACGACCATCTCGTCAGCGCCGGCGAGCGCGTCCAGGGACGACCAGAACACCGGCCCGATCCCGGTGTACGTGGGGTTACGGAGCATCCGTCCGCGCTTGCCGTCTTTGATCTCATACGCGATCTCGCAGCCGAATTGGAAGTTACGGCGGCGGTCGTCGATGGACCATGAGCGGTTGTTCTCCATGTAGACGCCGTCCGCGGTGTCGGCGACCATTTCCTCCAGCGACGAAGTTCCGGGCAGCAGCCCGACGTTCGTCATCCGGACCATCGGCATGCGGGCCCATCCATCGGCCCGCAGGCACGCGCCGCTTTGAGTGAGACCGGCACGGGCCGCCGAGTCGCGGGCGGACAGCACTCCGACCCAGACGCCGTCGCGGACGATGTCGACCGGTCGCGCGGGGGTGCCTTCGTCGTCGTAGCCGAAGGATCCGAGGCCTCCGGGCAGCGTCGCATCCGCGGTGATGTTCATCAGGTCGCTGCCGTAGCGCAGCGAGCCCAGCCGGTCCAGATCGAGCCAGGAGGTGCCGGCGAACGCCGCCTCCCACCCGAGGATGCGGTCGAGTTCCACAGCATGGCCGACCGACTCATGGATTTGAAGCGCCATCTGTTCGCTGCCGAGGATGAGATTGGTGGTGGCGGACGGGCACTCAGGCGCGCTCAGCAGCGAACGGGCTTCGGCGGCCAGCCGTTCGGCGTTACCCGGCAGATCGAACGAGCGGATCAGCTCGTAGCCGCGGGTGCCGTACTGGCCGAAGGCGCTGGGATGACTTCGGCGCTGGGTTTCGCGCTCACCGACGGCGGTAGCGCTCATTCCTCCGCCGCACTTACGCACCCGCTGGTGCAGCCGGGTGCCTTCGCTGGACACCAGCCAGGTCTCGACGTCCCAGGCGGCGAGCCCTGCCGTGGCAATGTCTGCGCCGGCGGCCTTCATGGCGGCCGTGACCCCGATCAGCAGAGCGGCTTTCTCGTCGAGTGGCACGGACATCGGGTCTTCGTCGTAGCTGCTCTCCCACTCACCGACCACGGCTGGCTCGGGGAGCATCTCGGCGGCCCGTCCCGGCACGCCGGCCGCCGCCCTGGCGGCCTCCGCAGCCTGCTCACCGGCTCGCCGAACGTCACGGTCGAGAAGCTGCGGGGTAGCCGCGTGCCCCCAGCCGGCACCCATCAGGGCGCGCACTCCGAGGCCGGCGCTCTCGCCCTGGGTCAGGTCTTCCAGGACGCCGTCCTGGGCGCGTAATCGTTGCTCGCGGGTGATCACCACGCGGGCATCAGCGAAGCGCGCTCCGGCGGCTAGCGCTGCTTCAACGGCTGCTTGGGCGAGTTCGAACATGCGGGACGCTTGGAGTCGCTGCTAGATCGGGCGGGTGATCGCGACGCCGTTGTCATCGACCCAGCAGACGGCTGAGCCTTCGGGCACACCGATGGCCGAGAGCTTGGCGACCAGTTCATCGGCCACTGACTCCACCTCTTCGCGTCGGTAGGCGACGATCGTCACCGAAGACCCTTCGGCGGAGGTGACCTCTGCCCTGGTACGCAGTTCGTCCTCGAGGTGACCCCGCAGCCCTGGACCGTCAAGGCTCCCACCGACGGGCAGGGTGATCTTCAGCTCGACCGGATCTTCGTGCTCCACGTCGTCACTGTTTCATGAGGAGCGCAATCGCGCGGAACGGCGTCAGGACAGGGCTGCCAGCCGCTCGAAGACCACGCCGAGACGATCGACATAGCGCTCCGGTCGGCAGACCTCGTCGAGGGCGCTCTCATCGAGCTTGAGTCCCGCATCCGAGGCGTAGGTCCGAAGCGTCTCCCGGAAGGGGGTGCCCGTCCGCCAGGTCTCCATGGCGGCCGACTGCACGAGGGAGTAGGCGTCTTCGCGCGACTGGCCACTTTCGACCAACGCCAGGAGCACGGCCGAGGTGTAGATGAGGCCGCCGGTGGATTCCAGGTTGGCCCGCATCCGGGCGGCGTCCACGACCAGTCCTTCGGCGAGGCGGGTCGTGAGGCTCAGCAGATAGTCGGTGCCGGCGGCCGCATCGGGCAGGGCGATGCGCTCGGTCGAGCTGTGCGAGATGTCGCGCTCGTGCCAGAGCGGCACACCTTCCAGCACCGGCACGTACTGGGCCCGCACGATCCGGGCCAGGCCAGCTATGCGCTCACTCATGATCGGGTTCTTCTTGTGGGGCATGGCCGATGAGCCCTTTTGCCCGCTTCCGAATGGCTCGGAGAGCTCGCGTACCTCGGTGCGCTGACCATGTCGCACCTCGAGCGCGAGCGCTTCACACATCGTCGCGATGCCCGCCAGCGCCGCCACCCAATCGGCGATGCCATCGCGCAGGACCACTTGGGTAGCCACCGGAGCGGGGTGCAGCCCGAGCGCGGCAGCGACCTCGATCTCCACTGCCGGATCGATGTTCGAGTACGTACCGACGGCACCGCTGATCTTGCAGATGGCGACGGCCTCGCGGGCCAGCCGCAGCCGATCGCGGCAGCGTGCCATCCCGAACGCGAGGTCGGCGACCCGGTGGCCGAAGGTGTCGGGTTCGGCGTGGATCCCGTGAGTGCGTCCGACCCGCAGCGTCGCGCGATGCTTGAGTCCCAGATCGCGAAGGACGGCCACGAGGCGGTCGGCCCGTTCCAGGAGCAGGTCGGTGGATTCGACGAGTTGCAGAGCGAGGGCCGTATCAAGCAGATCGGAGGAGGTCATGCCGAAGTGCACGTAAGCGGCGGCCTCACGGGGATCGGTCTGATCGGCCCAGGCGGTAAGGAAAGCGATCACGTCGTGTTGGGTGACCGCCTCGATCTCGGCGACCGCTTCAGGGGTCGGTGGGGGTGCGTTGCGCACCGGCTCGACGGCTGAGGCGGGTACAACTCCGGCACTCGCGTGGGCTTCCAACACCATCAGCTCGACCTGGCACCAGAGCTCGTACTTGTGTGCCTCGGACCAGACCCTGCCCATGGCGGGCAGGGTGTAGCGCTCGATCACCGTCAGCCCCCCAGGCCGGTGGCAGCGGCCTGCTCGAAGGACTCCTTGAACTCGGCCAGCTTCACGCGAAGCGACGCGTCATGACCGGCGATGATCTGGACGGCGAGCACAGCAGCGTTGGTGGAGTTGTCCAGACCGACGCAGGCGACCGGGACTCCCGGCGGCATCTGCGCGATGGCGAGCAGAGCGTCCAGACCGTCGAGTGCCCCGCCGCGGATGGGGACACCGATCACCGGCAGCGCGCTGTGCGAGGCGCAGACGCCGGGCAGCGCCGCCGACAAGCCGGCTCCGGCGATGATCACTTCAACCCCACGGTCAGCGAGCCCGCCGAGCCATGCCGTCAAAGCGCGCGGGGCCCGGTGCGCGGAGATGGAGACCTCCTCGTAACCCACCCCGAAGCGGTCGAGCATTGCCCCGGCCTTGCTCATCACGTTTGCGTCGCTCGGTGAGCCGTAGACGATCGCGACCTTGGGGTCAGCCACTTTGGGTATTCCTCCTTGTTCGGGTCCGCGGATCAGTCCGCGGCCGGCCTGCTTTGGCCGATTGGGCTGTTCGTTGGGCTGCTTGTTGGGCAATGTCGGTACGCAGATGCTGGCCGCCCGCGATACGGATGTGCCCGGCGGCCTCGTAGGCACATTCTCGCGCAGCCGCCAGGTCTGAGCCGAGGCCGGTGACGGTGAGCACCCGTCCACCGGCTGAGACGAGGCGGCCGTCAGGCTCCCGCCGGGTGCCGGCGTGCAGGACCGTGGCACCCGCCACCGCCGCCGCGGCGTCGAGTCCGGTGATCTCGCCACCCAGCTTCGGCGCCGCCGGGTAGCCGGGCGCCGCGACGACGACGGTGACGGCGGCCTGCTCGCTCCACGTCGGCGTCGCTCCTGCTAGCAGCTCGGTCATCGGACTGGTGAGCCGCGGCAGTACCGCCTGCGTCTCGGGATCGCCGAAACGGACGTTGAATTCGATCACCTTCGGCCCGCTGGCAGTCATCGCGAGACCCACGTACAGCAGCCCAGCGAAGGGGGTGTCCCGGCGCGCCATCTCTGCGACGGTCGGCGCCGCGATCCGTGAGGTGACCTGCTCCGCCAGATCTGCCGGAGCCCAAGGCAGCGGCGAGTAGGCACCCATCCCGCCGGTATTGGGTCCGGCGTCGCCGTCGAGGGCGCGCTTGAAGTCCTGCGCCGGCGCGAGGGCCGTGACCGTCCCGCCCGGCCCGACGACGCAAAAGAGTGAGATCTCGGGGCCGTCCAGGAATTCTTCGATGACGACGCGATCCTGCGGGTCGCGCAGCGCCTGGCGTACGGCGGCCGCGGCCTCGTCATGGTCGAGCGTGACCGTGACGCCCTTGCCGGCGGCCAGCCCGTCGTACTTGACCACGTAGGGCGGCCCGAATTCGTCGAGGTCAGCGAGCGCGGTGGGGATCTCATGGTGGTCACGACCCCGTGCGGTGGGTACGCCTGCCGCCGTCATGACGGCCTTGGCGAAGGACTTGCTGCCCTCGAGCCGGGCTGCTGCCGCCGTTGGTCCGAAGCTGGCCAGCCCCATCTCATTCAGGGCGTCGACAGCGCCGGCGACCAGCGGAACCTCGGGTCCGACCACCGTCAGGTCGGCGCCGATGTGGGCGGCGAGTTCGGCGATGGCATTGGGGTCGGAGACGTCGAGCGGATGAGGTTCGGCGATCTCCGCCGTGCCGGGATTTCCGGGTGCGCAGGCAAGTGAATCGACGGCCGCGTCACGGGCCAGCGCACTGCACAACGCCGATTCCCGGCCGCCGGAACCCACCACGAGAACCTTCATCGGACCCCCCGCGCCGGGCGGGTCGGGTCAGACCAGATCACGCAGGACAACGGTCTCGTCCCGGCCGGGTCCGACCCCGATCGCCGAGATCGGGCATCGGGCCTGCTCTTCCAGGAAGGCGACGTAGGCCTGGGCCTCGGACGGCAGATCCTCCCGCCGCCGAGCCTTCGACAGGTCCGCGTCCCAGCCGGGCAGCTCCTGATAGATCGGCCGGGCGTGGTGGAAGCCCGTCTGCGTCATCGGCATCTCGTTCATCTCGGTGCCGTCGACGTCGTAGCCGACACAGACCGGCACCTTCTCCAGACCCGAAAGGACGTCGAGCTTGGTGAGGAAAAGGTCGGTGAGACCGTTCACCCGCACCGCATAGCGAACGATCACGGCGTCATACCAACCGCAGCGCCGCGCGCGTCCGGTCGTCACACCGAATTCATGGCCGACCGAGCGCAGGCGCTCGCCCTGCTCATCCATCAGCTCGGTCGGGAAGGGTCCCGAACCGACACGGGTGGTGTAGGCCTTGACGATTCCGACCGCCCGCGCGATCCGGTTAGGGCCGATTCCTGAGCCGGTAGCGGCGCCGCCGGCCGTCGGGTTGCTCGAGGTGACAAAGGGATAGCTGCCATGGTCGACGTCGAGCAGCGTGCCCTGGCTGCCCTCCAGCAAGACGACCTTGCCCTCGTCGAGGGCGTTGGACAGCAGGAGTCCGGTGTCGGCGATGTGGGGGGCGAGCTGCTCGGCGTAGCCGCCGTACTCGTCGCACACCTCGTCGATGTCGATGGCCCGCCGGTTGTAGACCTTCGTCAACACCTGGTTTTTCTCCCGCAGGGCCAGCTCGAGCTTGGCCCGGAAGATGCCGGGATCGAGCAGGTCCTGGGCGCGGATGCCGACGCGCGCCATCTTGTCGCCGTACGCCGGTCCGATGCCGCGGCCGGTGGTGCCGATGCGGACCTTGCCGAGGTAGCGCTCGGTCACTTTGTCCAGGGCGCGGTGGTGCGGCATGATCAAATGCGCGCTGGCGCTGATCTTGAGCCGCGAGACGTCGATGCCGCGCTCGCGCAGGCCGGCCATCTCTTCCAGCAGTACTCCCGGATCGACGACGACCCCGTTACCGATCACGGGGATGCACTCGGGACGCAGCGCACCGCTGGGGATCAGGTGTAGTGCGTAAGACTCATTGCCGATGACCACCGTGTGGCCCGCGTTATTGCCGCCCTGGTAGCGCACCACGAAGTCGACTCGGCCGCCGAGAAGGTCAGTGGCCTTCCCTTTGCCCTCATCGCCCCACTGGGCTCCGACGAGTACGAGTGCTGGCACGTGACCTAAGCCTAGTGGTCAACTCGCGTTCTTGTGGCGCTAGCTGCGAGTTTGTGGAGCGAGCTTTCGCCGTACGCTGCGACCGTGGCAGGTTTGCCCCGACTTCCCGGGCTCTCGAAGGCTGTGTCTGTCGTTTCCACCCAGGCACAGGCCCTCGCCCGGCTCCCGCGCACCCTGGTGGATCTGAACAATTCGATCCTGAGCCTGGTCGACGGGTTGGGTTCGGCCCGCGACACGATGGCGACCCTTGCCCAGGTGACCGCCCGGATGGAGCGGGTGGTCGAGGAGCTGGAAGATCCCGTCATCGCGCTGCGTCCCGGTTTGGAACGGCTCGCCCGCGTCCTGGACGACGAAGCGCTCGACAGCGTGCCCGAGACGTTGCGCAGCATCAGGGAAGATGTGCTGCCGATGCTGCAGGGCTTGCGCGACACCCAGTCCCGGGTCAACGCGCTGGCCACAGTGCTGCCGGGCGCCTCGCTGCTCTTTCCCCGGCGACCCAGGGCAGACGCAGAGCGCACGATCGACGTTGATCTGGATGCCGCTGAGGTCGACCTCGAAGCCGATCCCGACGACATCCTCGAACCACCCGTCGACTGAGCTGCCTGGTCAGCCGGCCGGCGCCTGAGACCAATCCGCACCGCTGACCGGGGCGCTCGGATCGGCGTCCAGGAGGAGTGCACGGCAGCGCTCGGCTTCGGGGCGTTCTCCGATGGCGGCAGCCGCCCGGCCCAGAGCGGCCACCGACTCCAGAAATCCGCGGTTCGGCTCGTGCGACCAGGGGACCGGCCCGGCGCCCTTCCATCCCGCGCGGCGCAGGGAATCCAAGCCCCGGTGGTAGCCGACGCGGGCGTATGCGTATGACTCCACCCACCGGCCGGCGTCGCCGGCGCGTTGGGCAAGAGCGGCCCACGCAAAGCTGGAAGCCGGAAAGTCGGCTGCCACCTCGGCCGGGTCACGACCGGCGGCCAGCTGTCCCACAGGTTCGGGGTCGGCTGGAAGCCGGGTCGGGGGAGGTCCTAGAAGGTTGGCGCTGGGTCCGCTCGTGGTACTCACTGCCCCATGGTGCGCGTCCTACCTACGACGAGCCCGCCCCGGGGAGTTGATCAGTGGTTAGAGGCCGAGGCTGGCGGCGCAACCCGGCCATGACGACCAGCCCGACTCCCGCCAGAGCTTGGCGACGGCAGCATCCTGCGTGGCGGGTGCGGCCTGGTTCGGGTAGCCGGGGAATCCAAGGCTGTTCCAGGTGCCGACGGCGAACTGGTACGCGCCGTAGTAACCGTTGCCGGTGTTGATGGCGTAGTTACCGCCCGACTCACACATCCGCAGCCGGTAGAGGTCACTCGCCGATGGTCCGGGCGGCGCTGCGACCGGGGTACAGGCGGCTGCCACGCCCGCGAAGGCAAAGGCAGCGGCACCCAGGGTGAGGGAGCGACGGATCTGCGGACGACGTAGGCGTGCTGGACGCAACGAGTGGCCTTTCCCGACGCCTGCGAGGTCAGCTGTCGGGTTCGGACCGGGTATAGCCCGGCCGGTTGCCACATCTTCGACGGATGCGTAACCGGCTTCACCCCAAGGCCGCACAACCGGTGCGGCCAGAAGAACCTTGGGTCCCCCGCTCCTGCCCAGAATCTTTTGGCTGGGGCCGCGTACCCGGGGCAGGATTTGGCGTTCGGGGTCGGCACCTCGCCGCTGGCGAGTTCCGTCGAGCTTGGCGCCTTTCGCTGTCGGAAGAACCCGAATGTGGTGTCCGTCACCCCGCATTGGGGGGTTATTGGGCTTCGCCGCGCCGGACTTTCCTGAGCGTTCTTGGGCAATCCGCTCAATCCGCCGGCCAGAATTCCGGCTCAAAAACGGCCACGGAACGACGAACTCCGCCGACCTCGAGGGGTCGACGGAGTTCGGCGCAGTGCCAAAGGCGGGTTTGGCGCTTACTTCGCCTTGAGCCCGACGGCCTTCCAGGTCTCCGGGCCGACGACGCCGTCGACCAGCTTGAGGTGGTGGGTCTTCTGGAAGTCGAGCGTGGCGAGCTCGGTCTGCACGCCGTACTGGCCGTCGACCTTGAGCTTGAGCTTGAGCTTCTTGAACAGGGTCTTCTGGTACAGCTTCACGTCGTCGCGCACCTCGCCGGCGTTAGCCGAGCTGAAGAAGCCGTAGACGTCGGCCACCGGGGCGATGGCGGGACGCGTGTAGTCGCGGCTCGCAGCGGTGTAGCCGGTGTAGCTCGGCTGGGTGTACGTCGGCTGCGTGTAGGTCTGGGCAGGCGCGGTGTAGCTGCTGGTAGCGCCTCCGCCACCGGCGCCACAGACCGGCCACTGACCGAATCCGGCGCGAGACGCGAGCTGTGCGGCTGCAGCGTCCTGCGTCGCCGGCGAGGCCGAGCTCGGGACGCCTGAGTATCCGAGGCTGTTCCAGGTCGACTGGCTGAACTGGTAGGCGCCGTAGTAGCCGTTGCCGGTGTTGGTCGAGTAATTGCCGCCCGACTCGCACTGACGAATGCTGCTGTAGATGTCGGCACTGGCAGGGCTGGCAGCAAGAACAATGCCGGTGCCCGCGGTAGCGGCGGTAAGTGCGAGCACGGTTGTGCGACGCAGGGTAAAACGAGCCATAGAGCTCCTCCGACGCCGACGAGGTGAGCTGTCGGGTTCGGGCGGAAAGAGTCGCCCGGCCGCTGGGTGCGGCTTCACCCCGAGGGCGCGTGTTGTGCACGCGTCCGCTTACCTGGGTCCCCCGCTCCTGCCGCGTGGGATATAGCGGTTCACCCGGCCCGGTGGCAGGATTTGGCGTATCCGGGGGGCGTGCACCCGCGGGAGGGGTGCGTGCGCCACCCTATCCGCTACCCGTGGGGCGCTTGCAAGTGGCTAGCGACACTTGTTCAGGCGTATGACGGAACTCTCAGTGCCCATTACGCACCTGTATGCGTCCGTTTGACCACTCTCAGTGATCTTGAGGCGTTTTCGGTTCAGCGGTGCTGACCGGCCGAACGCAGGTCCTCGCAAGCCTGCACGACCCGGGCGGCCATCCCCGTTTCCGCGGATTTACCCCACACCCGCGGGTCATAGGCCTTCTTGTCGCCGACCTCGCCGTCGACCTTCAGGACCCCGTCGTAGTTGCGCAGCATGTGATCGGCGACCGGGCGGGTATAGGCGTACTGGGTGTCGGTATCCACATTCATCTTGACGACCCCGTAGTCCAGCGTCTCGCGGATCTCCTCAAGCGCCGAGCCGGAGCCGCCGTGGAAAACGAGATCGAAGGGCTGAGCCCTGCCGACCTTGGCGCCTACCGCGTCCTGGATCTCCTTGAGGATCTCCGGACGCAGCTTGACGTTGCCCGGCTTGTACACGCCGTGGACGTTGCCGAAGGTCGCCGCCAACATGTAGCGCCCGTTCTCCCCGGTGCCCAGCACCTCCGCGGTGCGCAGCGCGTCTTCCGGGGTGGTGTAGAGCTTGTCGTTGATCTCGCCGACCACCCCGTCCTCCTCGCCGCCGACAACGCCGATCTCGACCTCCATGACGATCCGGGCCTTGGCACAGGCCGCCAGCAGCTCTTCCGCGATCTGCAGGTTTTCCTCCAATGGCACCGCGCTGCCATCCCACATATGGCTTTGGAAGAGCGGCGCCTTCCCCTCGGCGACGCGTTGCTGGCTGATCGCGATCAGGGGTCGCATGTAGCCGTCCAGCTTGTTCTTGGGGCAGTGGTCGGTGTGCAGCGCGATGTTGACGTCGAACGCCTGCGCCGTGAAGTGGGCGAATTCGGCCAGTGCCTGCGCCCCGAGCACCATGTCCTTGACTGTGGTGCCCGACAGGAATTCGGCGCCTCCGGTCGAGACCTGGATGATGCCGTCGCTCTGCGCCTCCGCGAAGCCGCGTAGCGCCGCGTTCAGGGTCTGGCTGCTGGACACGTTGATGGCCGGATAGGCGAAGTGGCCTTCCTTCGCCCGATCGAGCATGTCGGCGTAGATCTCAGGAGACGCAATCGGCATGGTGGAAGTCTGCCAGAGTGACCGGTCGCCGGAGGGCTAGTCCACAAGCCCGGACCCGCGAGCGTTCTGGCGGATTGCGTCGTGGGTTTTGCGAGCTGCGATGACCACCGGATCCAGCACCGGTGAGTACGGCGGCGCGTACGACAGGTCCGCTGAGTAGAACTCCTGCGCGGTCATGCCGCTCCAGATCGCCGTCGCCAGGATGTCGATCCGCTTTGCGGACTCCTCACGGCCCACGATCTGGCCGCCGAGCATTCGTCCGGTGCCTCGCTCGGCGATGATCTTCACTCGGATCGCCTTCGCGTCCGGGTAGTAACCGGCCCGCGTGGTGGAGTCGACGGTCACAGCGAGTACGTCGAATCCGGCCTGCTGGGCTTCCGACGTCGCCAGTCCGGTCCGCCCGATTTCCGTGGTCAGCACCTTGAGCGCGGCGGTTCCGAGCACCCCGGCGAATGTCGCATAGCCGCCTCCGATGTTGTCCCCGGCGACCCGGCCCTGCTTGTTGGCGTGGGTGCCCAGGGCGATGTGTACCGGCTGTCCGGACAGCACGTGCATCGACTCGACGCAATCGCCTGCTGCCCACACGCCGTCGACGCGGCTGCGCATGCGCCGATCGACGGCGATCGCCCCTGTCGGTCCCAAGGGGATTCCGGCAGTGCGGGCCAGCTCGACGTTGGGGCGCACCCCCAGCCCGAGGACCACCAGATCTGCGGCTAGCCGGCGGCCGTCGGCGGTCAGGACGGCGGTCACGCGGCCCTGCCCGTCGAGGACGATCTCCTGCACGCCGGCCCCGAGCTCCAGCTTGATTCCGCTTTCCCGCAGGCCGGCGGCCACCCGTTCACCCATGTCGGGGTCGAGGGTCGGCATCGGGCTCACGGCGCGATCGAGAACGGTGACGGCCATCCCCCGGGTGAGCATGGCATCGGCCATCTCCAGGCCCACATAGCCGGCGCCGATGACCACCACCTCGGCGACCCGACCGGAGGCCACTTCGGCGATCACCCGGGCTCCGTCCTCGAGGCTGTGCACCCCGACGACGCCTTTGCCATCGATTCCGGGAATCGAGGGGCGCACGGGTATCGACCCGGTGCCCAGCAGCAGTTCGTCGTAGCCCTCCGAATACTGCCGACCCGTTTCCAGGTCCTTGACCCGGACCGTTCGCTCGTGGATGTCGACGCTTTCGACGAGCGACCGAGTACGGACGTCGATCTGCTGTTTCTCCCGAAATTCCGCGGGTGCCCTGGCAATGAGCGACTCCCGCTCGGCGACCAGACCCCCAATCCAGTACGGAATCCCGCAGGCGGAGAAGGAGGTGTCAGGGCCGCGTTCAAAGGCGATGATTTCAAGGGCCTGCGGGTCTTGTAGTCGCCGTGCCTGGGACGCCGCCGACATCCCGGCGGCGTCACCACCCACGACAAGCAGGCGCCGTGGGGCGCTCACCGACCGCTCACCAGCAGCTCACAAACGTTCCTTTAGCGCCATATCGTCAAGGTAGCCGCGCGGCAAAGGGCTCTCCACAGGCCGGGCACCTACGCTGGCTGGGTGCACCTAGCCGTAAACCTGCTCGACACCCACAGCGTCATCCGGTCGTGGGGCGTGGTCGGGCTGTGCCTGTTCATCTTTGCGGAGACGGGCCTGCTGATCGGCTTCTTTCTGCCCGGCGACACGCTGCTCTTCCTGGCAGGAGCTTTGACGGTCTCCGGTTCGGACCCTCACGTGCCGCTCGGAAGCCTCATGATCGGCACGGCCATTGCCGCGATCCTGGGGGCCCAGCTCGGATGGCTGATCGGCGCCAAGGCAGGACCGGTGCTCTTTGACCGTCCGCAGTCCAAACTCTTCAATCCGCACAACGTCGCACGGGCTCACGGCCTGCTCGAGCGGTTTCACTACGGCGTGGCGATCGTGCTGTCTCGTTTCATCCCGGTGGTCAGGACCTTCATCAACCCGGTCTGCGGTGTGGCCCAGATACCGGGTCGCAAATTTCTGTTCTGGAACGTCATCGGGGGCGTGCTCTGGACTCAGCTGCTGATCCTGCTGGGCAGGGCCCTTGGACCGGCCGTCCATATCGACAAGTACATCCTGCCCATCGTCGCCGCCGTGGCAGTGCTCTCCATCGCCGGAGTGCTCTGGGAGGCCAGGCGTGGCGGGCAGCGCAACAAGGCGGAAGCAGCCAAAGCCGAGGCGGAGTCAGCGGCGGAGTAACGCGGCGTCAGCCGTCAGAGCGACGTGAGCCCGTGTCCGACGCGAGCCCATGCAGGAGCCACGATCGGCTCGCAATGGGGTGATGAGAAAGCGGATCAGCGACGACGAGGTGGCGCGGTGTCGTCGTCGTCGGCGTACCGGTCGGACGCGTACTCATCGACGAAGTCGTCGTCGTCCGGGGTATTTGTCGCCGGAGCATGACCATTGGCACGGAGCTCATTCTCCA
This sequence comes from uncultured Actinomycetota bacterium, assembly GCA_963737695.1. Taxonomy (GTDB): domain Bacteria; phylum Actinomycetota; class Actinomycetes; order Frankiales; family Frankiaceae; genus DATAZK01. The sequence goes on along the minus strand of CAVTTQ010000003.1, from coordinate 183,055 downwards.
GAGAACTGGGATCCCAGTTCGGCGAAGAGTTGTACTTGAGCTCTCTTGCGACTTTGGTCTGCTTGGCCTTGGCACGGCCGCGCCCCATGGCTCGACCCCCTCGAAAGCTCTCAACGGGGACCTGCCCCGGCGCTGATGTCGTGTTCTCAGCGTACAGGCTCTCATGCGGCCGGGCACGTCCCCCTGGGGTGCCTGTCACGCTTGTCGCGAACACCGACGCGCTGTTGGGAAAATTGTCGGGGGAGCCGCAGGGAAATTGTCGGGGGAGTTGCAGGGAAATTGTCGGGGGAGTTGCCCGGGTAATAGCCGGGGATGTGCGAGGGACGGTGCAGGCACCGCGCAGGCACCGTGCGAATTGCTTTCACCCCCTCTGGCAGGATCAAGGAATGCCCGCTCTGCCTGGTGCGCCCGCCGCTCACCTGCGGGTCTACGAGCCGCTCGCTGCCTTTCCCGAGGAGGAGCAGCAGCGCTACACGGGTCTGCGGCGCAGTGGGGCCTTGCCCAGCAGGGTGGCCAGCGATCGTGACGAGCGGGCAGCCGCTCTACGCGCCGCCGTGCGAAGCACCCTTGACCTGCCGGATGGCCCGGCGTTGATCGAGGCGGTCGACGGCCTGCTCTACGTCTGTCCGCTGCGTACCCGGCTGCGGGCGCTGATCGCCGCCGGTGAGTTTCGTTCCGGCATGGCGGACGCAGTAGCAGATGCGTTTCTGCCGCCGCGCCTGGCGGAGCAGGCCGAATCGGACCTGGAGCGCTGGCGCCGGCGGGTCCCGACCATGAAAGTGGCCGTGGTGACGTGCACCTACCTGGTGCCCCTGCCGTGGTTCGTCCCGTTCGAGGCCGGCGAACGCGTGCTGGTGACGGGGTCGGGCGAGCGCTCCATGCGCTACGTGGCCCCGATGAGCGCCGCCCGCCGCCGGACGGCGCGTGCGCTGGCCACCCTTCGCCGGGCCCTGCCCGAGGCGCCGACGGTCGCGGGTCTGGAGCAGCTCGGTCGCTGGCTCGAGGACTTCCACCCCCATTCTCGCGTCGAACTCGATTACGCGGGCCTGGTTGATCTGCTGACGGACGACGAACTGCGTGCCGACGTATCCGTGGCAGACGTCGCCGAGTCACTCGTCGCACTGGGCGAGGGCCGTGGCTCGGAAGCGGTGGCCGCATACGAGCAGGTGATCAGCCGATGGAGGCCGCTGCAGCAGTTGGAGACAGCGAGTTAGCCCACCTGACCCAATACACGGACACTAGGGGCTAAAACAGCACTCCGCAGGCACAATTGGTGACTAGTCCTCGAATGACCCGGTTGGGCCATTTCGGACATGCCGGTCAGACCGGAGACTGTGATTCTGCTGACTGACCCGGTGTCGTTGGCGAGCCGAAGGGAAAGACCATGACAGCGCACAGCCCCGAGAGCGAGCCGCTGCTCACCCCGGCGGAGGTCGCAACGATGTTCCGGGTCGACCCCAAGACCGTCACGCGCTGGGCCAAGAGCGGCAAGCTGACGTCCATCCGCACCCTTGGTGGACACCGTCGCTACCGCGAAACCGAGGTCCGCCGCCTGCTTTCCGGCATCCCCTCGCCCCGCACGGACGACTGACCGCCGACTCCGGCTAGCTGGTTCCGCAGAGACTCACCCTTGACCGGGCTGTCCTGGCGCGGCACGAAATTGCATCTGTGACAGGTCCGCGGTTTTGCCCCTGATTCATGGGTCAATCGCTCTATGGGGGCGTTGCTGGAGCTGGTGTTATGAGCGCCGCTCACCGCAGCCCGAGCCTTTCATCAAGATCTGATCTTGGGTCAGTGGTGCTCGACGTCGACGCTGTGGGCGCGATTGTTTCTGTCCACGGTCCGGTGGGCGCACTGCTGGGGGCAGATCGCGATTCCCTGATCGGCCGAGATCTCGTCAGCCTTGTCCATCCCCACGATCGCTCCGGGTTCTCCTCAGCAATGGGTCGACTCCAGCAGTCCGGTCCGGTCCGTACCGTCGACTGCAGGGTCTCGGTTGATGGCCGGCGCTGGCGGACCACGGAGCTATCAGCGGGTAAGGACGGCGATCGGCTGACGGTCGCGCTGCACGATGCGAGCCGCGCCGTCTCCGCTGAACGAGCGGCGCGAGAGGCACAGGCCATGCTGGCCGCGCTGCTTGCCCATATCCCGGCAGCCGTCAGCATGCGCGATCCGCAGGGCCGGCTGCTGTCGGTCAACCGCGAGTTCGCGCGCGTTGTCGGCGACCATCCCGAAGTGCTCGTCGGGCGCTCCGGCGCCGAACTCGCCGGTAACGCACCCGCCGATCTCTCGGACGTAGCCCAGGGCGGGGAGCCGCCGGCCATCGAGCAGGTGCTTGCGGAAGGCCGTTCGCTCGAGCAGGACGTGGTTGTCACGCTGCCTGATGGCGATGTCCGGACGTTCGCCGACATCAGATTCCCGATCTTCGGTCCGGACGGGCAGCCGACCGCGGTCGGCGAGATCGCGACCGACGTCACGGAGCTGCGTTCAGCGCAGCAGGGTTCTGAGGGCTCCGAGGAGCGTTACCGCCTGCTGGCCGAGCATTCACTCGACGTCATCGCGCGGATGCGGCCGAATGGGACCTTCAGCTATGTCTCCCCGGCGTCCAAGGACGTATTGGGATATACGCCCGATGAGCTGATGAGCGTGCGGCCCCCGGCCGGTCGGGTCCATCCCGAGGACCAGGGGGTCGTCGCTGATGCGATCACCCGGGTGTCGGCCGGCGGCCCGGCCAAGACCCTGTCCTATCGGTTCCTGCACGGAAACGGCTCCTGGCGCTGGCTCGAGACGACCTGGAGCTGCATCCGCAGTGACGGGGACGCTGGAGCCAACGAGGTAGCCGCGGGGGCGGATGCGGCCGACGAGTCCGAGGGTGGCGTGTACGAGCTTTTCGCGGCCACCCGTGACGTCTCGGATCGCTACGCCGCCCAGCAACAGCTCGAACAGCTTGCGCTGCGCGACGGCCTTACCGGGCTGGCGAACCGGGCCCTGCTTTCGGACCGCCTGACGACGGCGATCGAACGGCTCGAGCGACGTGGTGGTGCGGTGGCCGTCTACCTCATCGATCTGGACCACTTCAAAGCCATCAACGACACTTTCGGCCACGCCGGTGGCGACGCGGTGATCGTCGAAGCCGGCCGTCGGCTGACCCGTGCGTCGCGTGCCGGCGACACCGTCGCCCGGTTGGGCGGCGACGAGCTGATCCTCGTCGCAGAGGTGGCCGGTCGGGATGAGGCCGAGGCGCTCGGGAGCCGATTGCTCAAGCAGTTGCGCAAGCCCTATCCCTATCCGGTGGGCACGGTGTGCACGGCATCGGTCGGGTTAGCGCTCGCCCGCGATTACCGCTGTGATCCGGACGCGTTGCTTCAGCGGGCCGATGTCGCCCTGTATGCCGCGAAGCAGGCCGGGCGTAATCGAGTCGAGGTCTTCGCCGGCGCCGTGCAGCGTCGCCTGGGGCGTCGCCGCGCGGTCGAGCAGCTGGTGCGCACCGCGCTCTCCGAAGACCTGCTTCGGCTCAATTACCAGCCGCTCGCGGATCTGGAAACGGGTGATGTGGTCGGGGCCGAGGCGTTGGCGCGGCTCGACAGTCCGGACGGCCTGCCCGTTTCACCCGACATATTCATCGGCGTGGCCGAAGAGACCGGACTGATCGCCGAGCTCGACCGCTGGGTGATCAGACGTGTCATCCGCGAGATTCGCGGGTTGCCGCTTCAGGTCGCGCAGCGGGAGCCGGTCTTCTCCGTGAACGTCTCCGCTCGCACCCTGGCGGCGCCGGACTTCGCGCCCTGGCTGGCCGAGGAACTCACGGCGGGAGGGCTGGACGGTGCCCGACTCTCCCTCGAGCTGACCGAACGCACACTGCTCGTCGCAGGGGAGACAGTCGAACGCACGCTGGCCTGCCTGGCAGACCTGGGCGTCGGCGTCGGTCTGGATGACTTCGGGACCGGGTGGTCATCCCTTCGCTACCTGTCCGAGCTGTCACTGGATTTCGTCAAGCTCGATCGGGCGTTCACCGCCGAACTGGCGCCGGGTAGCCGCAAGTTCGACTTCGCCAGAGCGATCTGTGGCCTCGCCAACTCCCTGGGGCTGGTGGTCGTGGCGGAGGGCATCGAGAACAAGCAACAAGTGGAGCTGCTGCGCGCCGCCGGCTGCGATCTCGGTCAGGGCTACGCGCTGGCCCGGCCGGCGGCGCTGGATGAGCTGGCGTGGGACCTCTCGCTGCTGCCCCACTGACCCGAAGTCGGCCGCTGCACCCGGCTCGCGATAGACATGACTTCTGCTGAAGCCTGGAAGGGCGGTGACGTCTGTGAGTCCGCGGCCCGCGCTGGATTTGCTCGATGGTGACTGGTATCTCGACCCCTACGAGACGTATGCCTGGCACCGCGAAAACGCTCCGGTCGCGTGGGACGACATCAACAAGCTGTGGGGAATCTTCCGCTACGACGACATCGTCGAGATCGAGACCAACGACCGGGCCTTCGTCAACTCCGGTCAGTCCACGGGTTATCGACCGAATCTGCCGGCCGACCCGGCGATCATCGGCCTGGACAATCCGATGCACGCCCAGCGCCGCAAGCTGGTCAGTCGACGATTCACGCCGCGGGCGATTTCCGGCCGTGAGGTGCATGTCCGGGAGGTCGTCACCGAACTGCTGGATGCGGCGCTGGCCAAGGGAACCGGGATCGAGGTCATCAACGAGCTCGCAGCGCCTCTGCCCGCCCGGATGATCGGATGGTTGCTGGGCTTTCCCGACGAGGATTGGCCCAAGCTGCAGGCCTGGTCGGAGGAGACGATCGTCCTCGGTGGCGGTCCCCGGTACTTCGACGAGGCGGGGGCGGCGAGCGCCGTGTCATTCTTCGGCGCAGCCGGTGAGCTCTTCGAGGAGAAAAAGCGCTGCCCCGCCGACGATGTGATGACCATCTGGACCACCGGGGAGGTCGACGGGCGTCCGATCGAGCTCCGCGAGGTCGCGTCGGACTGCCTGCTGCTGCTCGACGGAGGCGCCGAGACCACCCGCACCGTCATCGCCCGGACGTTGCTCAACCTGATCAAGGCGCCCGATCAGTGGGAGGCGCTGCGATCGGGTGCCGATATCTCCACGGCAGTCGAGGAGTTCATCCGCTACGTGACCCCGATCCACAACATGTGCCGGACGGCCACCCGCGATTACGAGATCGGCGGGCAGACCATCAAGGCGGGTGACGGGGTGGTGCTGCTGTACGGCTCGGCCAATCGCGATCCGGCGCACTTCACTGACCCGGAGACGTTCGATGTCCGGCGACGTCCGAACGAGCACATCGCCTTCGGCCTCGGCACCCATTTCTGCCTGGGCGCCGGACTTGCCCGCCTGGAGATCAAGGTCTTTTTCGAGGAGTTCGTCAAGCGGGTCAGCGAGTTTCGGCTGTCTGCGGGCGGGTCGGTGGTGGAGATGCCCAACGCCTTCGTCTTCGGACTGCGTTCGGCCGACCTGGATCTCGTCGCGGCGGGCTGACCTCGCCGTCGCCTGGCCTCAGGTAGCGACCGGCTGACCGATCTGCTCTTGCGACCAGGTCCACAGCCGCTGCGCCAGGTCGGCGTCAATGGCGTGCGGCGGCGACCCCTTCGGTCCGCGCCTCATTGACGGGCCCGGCCACGTGGACGTCTTCGAGGTACACCCCGCCCTTGCCCGCGAGGTCGGGCGAGGTGGCCGCCCAGACCGTCGTCGCCGCACCTTGTGGAATCGACTTGAGCGTCATGGCCCCGGCCGGCGCGCGGGCAGCCATCTGCGTGAAGTCCTCACGCGTGAGGTGGCGCGAAAGCTCGGTGGCGATGACGCCGGGGTGCACGGCGAAGCTGTGGATGCCTTCGTCGGCCAGCCGGCGCTCCAGCTCGACCGTGAACAGGATGTTCGCCGACTTCGACTGGCCATACGCCTCGAACTTGTCGTAGTCGCGGGTGCGGTAGTGCGGGTCGTCCCAGTTGATGCCGCCGCGAAAGTGGCCGCGCGAGCTGAGGTTGACGATGCGCACGTCTGACCCCGCAGCCGCAGCGGCTTTCAGTGCTGGAAGCAGCTCCGCCGTCAAGGCGAAGTGTCCGAGGTGGTTGGTGCCCAGCTGTTCGTCGAACCCGTCGGTGGTTTGGGCTTGTGGGGCGGCCATGATCCCGGCGTTGTTGATGAGCAGGTCAAGGCTTGAGTAGTCGGCCCGAAATTTGGCGCCGAATGCTCGCACACTCGCCAGCGACCCCAGGTCGAGCTCCCGGATCTCCAGCTGCGCGTCCGGCACCGAGTCGCGGATCTGGGCGGCGGCCCGCTCGCCCTTTGCCGTGTCCCGAACGGCCATGATGACCCGTGCCCCGGCGGCAGCCAGAGCACGGCTCGTCTCGATGCCGAGGCCCGCTGATGCCCCGGTGACCACGGCCAGCTTGCCGGTCAGATCAATCCCGGCGATGACGTCGTCGGTCGTGGTGTCTGCGTCGAACGCCATGCGAGCTCCTCAGCTATCCGGCCTCACCGGACGACCCGGCGAGGTTCAGCCAACCATCGGGGCCGGTAGCTCGTTGCCGGGGGGCAGGACTACATTCGTGCGGACGCCTTTTGTATATACGTCAGTTGTCTTTTGCGGAGGTCCTGTGGCCAGCGACGAGCTCTTCCTGCCCGACCCGCTTGCGCGCGAGGTGAAGTACACCCTCATTTCCGTGGACGACCACGTGGTGGAGCCGCCCCACACGTTCGAGGGACGGCTGCCCGCGCACCTGCAGGACCGGGCTCCGCACATCATCGAGACCGAGCAGGGCCATCAGGTCTGGGAGTTCGAGGGTGAGCGGTTCACCCAAGTCGGGATGAATGCGGTAGCCGGCCGCCGGCCCGAGACCGTCAAGCTCGAGCCTTTCCGCTTCGAGCAGATGCGTCCCGGCTGCTACGACATCAAGCCGCGGGTACGCGACATGGACCTCGGCGGGATCTGGGCATCGGTCAATTTCCCTTCGCAGATCACCGGCTTCTGTGGCCGGGTGTTCTTCGCCGCGAAGGACCGTGAGCTTGGTCTGGCGTGCATCAGGGCTTGGAACGACTGGCTTTTGGAGGAGTGGCATCAGGAGTTCCCGGAGCGGATCATCCCGCTGGGAATCACCTACCTCGCCGATTCCGAGTGGGCCGTCGCGGAGATCCACCGGATGGCCGACCGCGGCTTCGTTGCCGTCACCTTTCCCGAGCGTCCGCACATGGTGGGCCTGCCGTCGCTGTGGGACCGCGCTCACTGGGACCCGATCATGCAAGCCTGCGTAGACCGCGATCTGGCCATCTGCCTGCACGTCGGCAGCTCCGGGCTGAACGTGGCGCCCCCGGGAGCTCCCTCCCTGCAGCTGGGCGCCACCCTCTTCAGCTCCGCCTCCCTGGTGGCGTGCTCGGAGTGGCTGTGGTCGGGCTACGGCGAGCGCATGCCGGACCTGAAGATCGTGATGAGTGAGGGTGGCATCGGCTGGGTCGCGATGCTGCTCGACCGCCTGGACAACATCGTCGACCGCTCGGGCTACGGCCTCGGCTGGGACGTGCGGCCGAGCGACGTGCTGCAGCGCAACTTCTGGTTCTGCACCATCGACGACCCGGCGACCATCGATACGCGGCACCGCATCGGGGTCGAGAACATCATGGCCGAAGTGGACTACCCGCATGGCGACTCCACCTGGCCGGACACCCAGCTCGTCCTGGAGAAGGCGTGGGGCCACATCCCTCCCGCCGAGCTCCGCGCGATGTGCAGCGAAAACGCCGCCCGGGTCTTTCGGCACCCATTGCCGGCCGTCGTGCTTCCGACTGATTGACCAGCCTGAGATCTCGAGAGTCCTGAGGAGAAATCGTGGAATTCGTCCCCACCGCTGAGAAGCTGATCCCTGATCTCTCGCTGAAGGAAGAGCTGGTACTCCTTGGGCGCACCCTGTGGCGCGAGGGCTACAACGACCACCTGGCGGGCCACATCACCGTCGCACTCGGCGACGGGACCCTGCTGTGCAACCCGTGGCTGATCACCTGGAACGAGCTGCGTCCGGAGCAGGTCATCCGCATCGACCTCGAGGGCAATCTGCTCGAGGGTGATTGGCCCGTGCCGCTCGGGATCCCGCTGCATCTGCAGCTGCACAAGCTGCGGGACGACGTGAAGTGGGCGGTCCACAACCACCCCCTCTACGGGACGGTCTGGGCAGATATGGGTGAGGTGCCGCCGATCCTTGACCAGAGCTCAGCGCTGGGCGGCGGAGAGCTCGTCTGTGTCGATGAATACGACGGTCCGGTCAACGACCCGGCGACGGCGCGGCGGGCGATCGAGGCCATGAACGGCGCGAGCCTGGCGCTGCTGGCCGGTCACGGCGTCTTCGTGCTGGGTGGTTCGGCGCGGGCCGTCCACCAGCGCGCGGTTGCTTTGGAGCAGCGGTGTCAGCGGGCCTGGCACGTGCGGGCGACGGGAGCTGACGCGAAATCGCCGCTGCCGGCCGCGTATCTCGGGGCGATGAGCAAATCGAACGGCGAGGGGTTCATCGGCTTCTGGGAGGCCATGGTCCGCGAGGAGCTGCGGCGGGATCCGACCCTGCTCGACTAGGAGGACTATTTCTGCCGGCGGGAGGCCAGTGAGGCCTGGATCTCGCGGATCCGGTCGGCGAACCCGGGCTGGTCCATCGACCATTCCTGCGCCTCGAGTTCAAGGGCCATAGCCTGGTCAGCGGTCGCGAGGAGTCCGCTGGCGCGCAGCGATGCCTTCGTGCGGGACAGCAGCGCCCGCGGGCGGCCGGCCGCTCTTTTGGCGAACTTCATGGCGAGCGGGAGCAGGTCGTCATCGGGCACGCAGCGCCAGGCCAGCCCGGTGTCGGCGGCCTCTTGACCATCGAGTACGTCTCCGCAGAGCACCAGCGCGGCAGCCCCCTGCGGGCCGATGCGTTCCGCGAGCCGCCAGAGGTGACCGCCGCCCGGGTGGATGCCGACGTCAAGCCAGCGGGGGTCGAACCGGGCGCCCGGCGAGGCCAGGATGATGTCGCAGGCGAGCGGGAGATTGACCCCGGCGCCGACCGCCGGCGTGCTGACGGCGGCGATGGTCGGGACCGGCGCCGACGCCAGCGCCGTGAAACCGGCGTAAGACGCGACGAGCGGCACGTCTCTGGTCAGCAGCGCGTCAAGCGATCCGCCGGCGCAGAAGACCGGCGGCTCGGCGGTCAGCACGAGCGCTCCGACGCTGTGCTCCAGCGCGCTGTCCGATCGCGGACGCCAGGGCGTTGCTCAAGGCGGGAGACAGCGCGTTGCGGTGGGCGGGATCTGACAGCCGCAGCACGCCGACCCCGTCGGTGACCTCGAGCGTCACCAGTTCGGAGTGCACCTGATCCGGGCTGACGGCATCCGGGCTCACCGGCAGAACGCTGCTTCGACGATGTCGTGCAAGACAGTGCGGGGCAGCCGTTCTGCGGCGTCTGGATCGTCGGACATGACGGCGGGATCCAGTGACTGGTAGCCGTGGACGAGTCCGCTGAACATCCGCGAAAGCACCGCCGGGTCGCCGTCACGGAATCGTCCGAGCTGCTGACCCTCGGCGAAGAGGTCGGCCTGCAGGGTCATCGCCGCATCGAAACGCAGTTGAACGCTCGGGTCCATCGTGACCCCATGCGCGGCATCGGCCGTACCCGAAAAGCGCAGGTAGAGCCGTCCAAAGGCGGGATGCCGGCGAAAGAAGCCCACCTGGTAATCGACGAGCCGGTGCAGACGGGTCAGAGGATCCTCGGTGCCTTCCCCGGCGGTGACCGTCGCCGTCATTCCCGGCATGAAGTCCTGTCCACGGCGCAGCCAGACGGCTCGAAAAAGCTCTTCTTTGCTGGGGAAGAACATGTACACCGAGCCGACGGCGAATCCGGCGAGCTCGGCGATCTCTTTCAAGCTGGCGAGGGCAAAGCCGCGGAGGCCGAAAACCTCTTCAGCGGCATCGAGCAGATGAGTGCGACTGATGTCTTGCTGGCGCAGTCGCCGCTGTGTTCTGCGGTCGACGGCGGACTCCACAGGCTGACTCCTTCCGCGCTCGCACTTGCCAATCAGCTCCCGACGTGTGAATCATAAGCCGGAACGCTGAACCGCGATTCAGTAAACCGGGTTTGTCCCGAACCGGACACAGCTCAAGACAGTGAACAACAGGCAGGAGAACGCTTGTGGATGCCAACGACATGATCCTTGTGAGTGTCGATGACCACCTGGTCGAGCCGCCCGACATGTTCCAGGGTCGGCTGCCTGCCCGGTTCGTCGATCAGGCGCCCCGCGTCGTTCGTCGCGACGACGGCTCTGACGTCTGGATGTTCAACGGCACGGTGATCCCCAACATCGGACTGAACGCCGTCGCCGGGCGGCCCAAGGAGGAGTACGGCATCGAGCCGACCTCCTATGAGGAGATGCGTCCCGGCTGCTACGACGTGCACGAGCGGATCAAGGACATGAGCGCGGGCGGGGTCCTGGGCTCGATGTGCTTCCCGTCCTTCCCGGGCTTCTCCGGTCGCCTTTTCGCGGCAGCTGACGACAAGGACCTGGCGCTCGCCACCATCCAGGCCTACAACGACTGGCACATCGACGAGTGGTGCGGCTCTTACCCCGGCCGCTTCATCCCGATGGCGCTGCCGATCCTTTGGGACCCGGAGCTGGCCGCCAAGGAGGTGCGCCGGGTCGCAGCAAAGGGCTGCCACTCGATCACCTTCACCGAGAACCCGGCCACGCTGGGGTATCCGAGCTTCCACAGCCCGCACTGGGACCCGCTGTGGAGGGCGCTCGTGGAGGAAAACGTCGTGCTGTCGATCCATCTCGGATCGTCGGGTCAGCTGGCCATCACCGCCCCCGACGCACCGGTCGACGTCATGATCACGTTGCAGCCCATGAACATCTGCCAGGCGGCGGCCGACCTGGTGTGGTCGCGCGTCATCAAGGACTTCCCGGATCTGAAGATCGCGCTGTCCGAGGGCGGCACCGGCTGGATCCCGTACTTCCTGGACCGGCTCGACCGCACCTACGAGATGCACCACCTGTGGACCGGGCAGAACTTCGGCGACAAGCTGCCGAGCGACGTCTTCCGCGAGAACTTCCTCACCTGCTTCATCTCCGACCCGGTCGGAGTTCAGCTGCGTCACCAGATCGGGATCGACAACATCTGCTGGGAGTGCGACTACCCGCACTCGGACTCGTCCTGGCCCAAGTCCGCTGAGGAACTGGAGATGGTGACCGCCGGCGTCTCGGATGAAGACATCAACAAGATGACCTACCAGAACGCGATGCGCTGGTATTCCTACGATCCGTTCGTCAATCGGACCCGGGAGCAGTCCACAGTGGGAGCGCTCAAGGCCGAGATGGCGGGACATTCCGTCGAGGTGCACGCGTATGACACCGGGCGCATCCAGCGCACCGGTCAGGGCATCGAGGTCGGCAAGCTGGTACCGACTGCATGACCACCGACTCGGTCACTACCCGAAATGCTGAGCTTCGAGCGGTCGGGCAGGACTTCGCCGGCCTGCCGATGCCCCACAAGCCCGAGATGCTCTTTGCCCCCGACCTCCGGCCGCGGGTGCTGGACCCGGAGAAGAAGCGTTTTCCCTTTCCGGTGCCCAACGGCTGGTTCGTGGTCGCGGAGGCCGCGGAGCTCGCCCCCGGCGAGGTGATGCCGCTGTACTGCTTCGGCCGCGACCTGGTGCTCTACCGCACCGCCGCCGGCGAGCCGCGCGTGCTCGATGCGCATTGCCCGCACCTCGGTGCCCACCTCGGGGTCGGCGGCCGGGTGGAGGACGACACCATCCGGTGTCCGTTCCACGGCTGGCGTTTCGATGGGGTCAGCGGCAGCTGCGTAGAGGTGCCGTACGACGAAATCGACTTCATCCCCAAGCGGGCGAAGGCCCGGTCTTATCCGACCATCGAGCGCAACCAGATGATCTGGGTCTGGCACCACCTCAAGGACGGTGAGCCGTTCTATGAGGTGCCTGAGATTGCCGAATTCAGTGACCCCGACTGGCTGCCGATCGTGGTGCGCACGTATGAAATCCGCACGTGCGCGCAGGAAATGGCCGAGAACAACGTCGACTACTCACACTTCAAATTCGTGCACGGAGCGCCCGCGGTGCCTGAGCATGCGTTCTACACGGACGGCGTCTACAAGCGGGCGGCGAACGAGGATGAGACCTTCGTGCGCGAGGGCTACGGTCTCGGCCTCGGTGTGATTCGGGTCAGTGGTTTCACCACCTTCCTGTCGAGTACGACACCGGTGGACGAGGAGAAGGTGATCATGCGCTGGATCTTCTCCGCACCGCGTACGAGTGGTGAACACGCCGCCGAGAAGGCGGCCGACGTCTTCTGCCGGGCTGTCAGCCAGGACATTCCGATCTGGGAGAACAAGATCTATCGCGAGACTCCGGTGCTGCGGCCTTCCGAGAAGCCCATCACCGAGCACCGTAGGTGGGCGCAGCAGTTCTACTCGTGAGCGTGGGCCCCCCGGTGCTTGCAGAGGGCCCGGGGTTCGGTCAACATGCCCGGCGTGACTACTGCGGATGCTGCCGAGATCGTGATCGACGACTACACCGAGCCGCGCTTCAGCCCTGAGGCACGCGCCATGCTCGATGCCATCGCGGCAGCACCCGCGATTGCGTTCGAGCCGGAAGCGGTTCTGGCAGCCGCGTCGGCGCAGACGGGGCTCGACGATTTCGGCGACGACTGGTTTCGTGAACCGCTTGCCGTGCTGTGTCAGGCCATCCCGCGCGAAGCCGGCCTGTCGGCGGCCGGGCGCGTCACGGCGGGCATGTCGCTGGTGAGCAATCTGGTGAACCGGCTACGCCTCGAGGACCTGCTCAAACGTCACCCTGAGATCGAGCAGCTGCCGGTGGCGCGGCCGATCGTGATCGCCGGACTTCCCCGGACCGGGACCACCCATCTGCACAATCTGCTGTCCTCGGATCCGGCGCTACGGTCATTGCCGTACTGGGAGAGCCTGGAACCGGTGCCTGCCCAGATCCCACCCGCTGACCCCGATCCGCGAGTGGAGCGCGCGGCGATGGCGACCGGGTTCACCGACGTCGTCATGCCGTATTTCAAAGCGATGCACGAGATGACGCCCGACCATGTGCACGAGGAGATTCAGCTGCTCGCTGTCACCCTGGCGACGATGTTGCTGGAGACGCAGTGGCACGTGCCGAGCTACCGCGACTGGTACAAGGCCACCGACCAGACTCCGGCGTATGCCTATCTGCGACGAATCCTGCAGGCCCTTCAGTGGCTGCGTGGTGGAGAGCGTTGGGTGCTGAAGAGTCCCCAGCATCTGGAGCAGTTCATCCCACTGACCACGATTTTCCCTGACGCCACCGTCATCGTGACGCATCGTGACCCAGTGGCGGTCACCACCTCGCTGGTGACCATGGTGAGCTACAGCGCCCGGACCGGAATCGACCATCCAGATCCGGTCAGCATCGGTCATTACTGGTCGCAGCGCGTGGAGGATCTGCTCTCGGCCTGTGTACGCGACCGCGACGTGCTCCCTGCCGAACGTTCCATGGATCTGCGGTTCAACGACTTCATGGCTGACGAGTGGGGCACGGTCGAACGTATCTACCAGCTCGCCGATCAGCCGTTGACCGACGCGAGCCGGCTCGGCATGGAGACTTTCCTGCGCGACCACCAGCGTGGTCGCCACGGTCGGGTGCACTACGACCTGGCGTCATTTGGCATCGACCCGGCTGAGCGAGAGGCGGCGCTGGCCGGCTACCGGCAGCGGTTCGGGGTTTGAGGGCGCGCGTTCAGCCGGCTTCGAGCAGCTCGTCCAGCTCGGGAAGTCCAAGGCCTTCAAGGTTTGCGCGTACCCGCGTTAACTCCTCGTCGGGTAGTGGTAGATAGGGCGGACGCATGTGCCACCCGGGCAGGCCGAGCACTCGCATTGCCGCCTTGTTGAAGCGAATGGACCCACCGGGCCACTGGTTTGCGCTGAACACACGCATGAGATCGCGGTAGGCCGCATGCATCCCGGACAGATCGCCGGCGTTGAAGCACTCGATGAGCGAAGCGGCGGTGCGCGGCACGAAGAGCGCCTCGGTGGACAGGAAGCCCTGCCCGCCGAGCGCGAGCGCGACTGGCGCGAGCAACGGCCCTCCGGTGTGCACGTCCCGGCGGCCGTCAGCTACTTCTATGACCCGGGCGAGGTAGCCGAGATCCGACGTGGTGCAGTGGATGCCGATGAGATGCGGGTAGTCGGCGAACAGCCGCGCCAGCAGATCGATCGGGATCACGTAGCCGCTGAAGTGATGGCTGGACAGGACGGCGGGGATGGTCATCGCCTCGAGCAGGGTGCGAAAGTAGCGCTCCAGCTCCGGGCCGCTCGGCTTGCTGGAATGCCCCAGGTCCAGCGAGTAGAGCTGCATGGCATCCAGACCGACCGATTCGGCGATGCGCACGGTCGCCAGGAGTTCGCCGGCCGATCGCGGCTCGGCGCCCATGCCGCGCACGGCGGCGGTGCCGGCCAGCTCCTCCTTGGCGATTCCGTAGAGGCGTTCGGTCTCGGCGGCCGTGAGCGCGTGTCCTTCGCCTGGCGACGCGGTGCCTACCGCGGCTCCGATCCCAGCGTTGCGGAGGCGGCCCAGCAGGAGTCGCCAGGCATCCTCATCGAACTCACCAGCAGCGTTGAAAGGCGTGATGGTGCAGCAGAACGTGCTCGCCGGGCGGGTCAGTGGGGGGCTCACTGGAGGCTGACGAAGACGTTCTTGGCATGCAGCCATTCCTCGATGCCCGCCCGCCCGCCTTCGCGTCCGAAGCCGCTCTGCTTGTAGCCGCCGAAGGGCGCTGTGGGTGACATGCCAGACATGCCGTTGATGGAGACCGAGCCGGCATCGATGGCGTGGGCGACCCGGTGAGCCCGGCCGATGTCGCGGGTGTGGATGTAGGCCGCGAGCCCGTACTGGCTGTCGTTGGCCTTGGTGACCACGTCGGCCTCGTCGCTGAAGCGGAGCACCGAAAGCACCGGACCGAAGACCTCGTTGCGGGCGATCTCGCTGGTGTGGTCGACGTCGCCGAGAATGGTCGGCTCCAGGAAATACCCAGCTGCCAGGGCGCCGCCCAGTCGCGATCCGCCGGTCAGCAGCTTCGCACCGCTGTCCGTGGCGCGTTGGATCATCCCCAGGATGCGTTCGACCGCCGCCTGGGTGATGACGGGACCCATCTGGGTCTTCGGGTCCAGCGGATCGCCGACGCGGAAGGTCTGCGTGATCGGGACGAGCCGTGCCACCACCTCGTCGTAGATCGCGTCCTGGACGTACAGCCTGGTCGGTAGCGCGCATCCCTGGCCCGAGAGCAGCATGACGCTGAGCGCGGCCGCCATCGGGACGGCGGTGTCCAGATCAGCGTCGGAGAAAAGGATGTTCGCGGATTTGCCGCCGAGTTCGAGGGCGACCGGCTTGAGGGTCTCGGCGGCGAGCGCCATGACGCGGCGGGCGACGACGCCGCCGCCGGTGAAGCTGACCTTGTCGATGCCAGGATGGCGAACCAACGCCTCGCCCGCCTCAGGTCCGCCGGCCACCACATTCAGGACGCCCGGAGGCACCCCGGCCTCCAGGGCCAGTTCGGCGAACAGGTAGGCGCCGAAGGGAGCGACCTCCGGTGGCTTGGCGACGACGGTGTTGCCCGCCGCGAGGGCCGGCACCGCCTTCTGTCCCATCCCCATCATCGGCCCGTTCCACGGCACCATCACCCCGACGACGCCCCACGGCTCCTGGCGGATGTAGTTCAGTCCCTGCACCGGAAAGGTCGGTACGACGCTGCCCTCGATCTTGTCGCACCACCCGGCGTAGTAGCGGGTCCAGAGCGCGGTATAGGCCCCCGGACCGAGGCCGGCAACCGGATTCCCGTTCTCCAGCGCGCTCACGATCCCGGAGTGTTCGCTGTGCTCCTCCAGCAGATCCGCAAGTCTGTTCAGAATGGCCGCGCGGCGATTCGCCGGCATGGCGCGCCAGGCGGGCAGTGCGGCGCGGGCCGATGCCACTGCGCGGTCGACGTCAGCAGCTCCGGCCATGAGGACCTGTGCCTGCACTTGACCGGTGGCCGGATTGTGATGCGGGTAGAGCCCGCCGGCGGCATCGGTCACGCGTTCGCCACCGATCAGAAAGCCCTTGGCGGCCATGTCGGCCAGGATGGTTTCGGTGCCGGCCATCAGCGCGTCACCGGATCACCCGACGCCGGTGTCAGCGTGCGCACGGCGTCGGCTACGGCCGTGCCTTCGAAGAAGTCCGGGTTCCTGCCGGTGAAAAGGCGGGCCGGGTTCGTGAAAGTGAAGTCGCGGAAGTCTTCCGGTGTCAGGACTTCTTTGCGCACCAGCCCCCAGGCCTCAGCGACGACGGCGGCCATGTCTTCGACGTCCCAGTGCGCGATATCGGAGCTGAACACCGGCTGCAGCCGCGAGCCGAAGGCGTTAGCGCTGGAAAACGCAAACGACATCGTGCGATCGTCGGCCTCGCACCCGAAGAAGAAGCGGGGTACGAAAAGGTCTTTCAGTTCGGCCTTCGAGCTGACATTGAGATGGCGGAACTCGTCCAGCTCCGCCGGAGGTACGCCGACAGCCGGGATGCTCTGCAGGCTCTCGCGCAGCTCGTCGACCGTGTCCAGCAGCGAGCCGCCGTACTTGGTCATGAGCGACTCGAAAAGGTCCCAGTCGACAAGAGTCGGGTCGAGGTTCTCCTTCAGCGCGTCGAGGTTGCGCTTCTCCCAGTGCTCGACGATGTCGACCAGCAGCGAGCAGGCCCATCCCACGCCGCATTCCAGGAAGGCGATGTTCAGGTCGGGGAACCGGCGGGTGACGCCGCCGAGGAAGAGCGACTTGCACAGGCGGTGCATACGTTCGGCGAAGAAGCCGATGTGGTTGAACACGTAGCTGGAGATGGAGGTGAAGGTGTACGGGGCGATATGGCCAATACCCCCGTGGAAGACCGCCGCGAACCCGTTGTCGCGCACTGCCTGCCAGACCGGGTCGTAGTCGTACTCGCTGTCGAGCCCGAAGGTGTCAAACCAGTGGGTCTGGCCGGGCACCAGGAAGGGTGATCGTGATTGCGGGTCCGGCTGAGGGATGAGCCGGGTGACTCCCTCGGGCAGCCCGACCACCTTGAGTCCGAGCTCGCGGCAGTGGGCGAGTTCGGCGACTGCTTCCTGCGGCGTCACCATCGGCACGACCCCGGCGACCGTCATCCGGTCGGCGAACGGCCGGTAGGTGTCGGCGAAAAAATTGTTCAGCCCGCGGCACAGGCCGATGCGCATGTCTTGGTCCTCAACCCCAGCGGTACCAAGGGTTTTGGTGGGATAGAGAACGCAGAAGTCGATGCCGAGCTCGGGCAGCCGCTCGTGAAGCAGAGCAGGGATCGTGGCCGTCGCGAGGTCGATCGTCTTGGCGGCCGGGTTGCCCCACCAGGCGCTTTGCGGCGCCCGGGTCTGTTCGCGTTCGGCGTGCGAGGTGCCGCCCATGATGCGGCCGATGGGCGAGGTCTGCGAGCGGTACTGCTCGAAGAGTTTCGGGCCAAGTGCCTCGCGCAGGTATGGCAGGGCAGCCGGCATGAATTCCAGCACGTGGCCGTCAGCGTCGATCACGGGGTGATCGAGCTGCTCGCGTACCCGTTGCGACGGCGAAGTATTTGACATCTTTTGTTAGACCCCTCCACGTAGTACGCGGCCGTGGCGAGCATCCGGCAGTTCCTTGCCGTCCACCCGCGATTGCCGGCCGTTGACCCAGACGTGCTCGATCCCGACGCTCGGCGCGACCAGCCGGTCGGCTCCGCCGGGAAGGTCGAAGACCCGCTCGAGCGGACCGCTGCCGACCGTCGCCGGATCGAAAGCGACCAGGTCGGCCACCGCGCCGGGAGCGATGACGCCGCGAGCGGTGAGTCCATAGACCTGAGCGGGCTGGCCGGTGAGCCTCCAGACGGCTTCCTCCAGCGTGAGGACGCCGGTCTCGCGTACCCACCGCTGGAGGAGATAGGTGGCGAAGTTGGCGTCGCACAGCTGACTGGTGTGCGCCCCCGCGTCCGACAGGCCCAGCAGCAGCGAGTGATTTTGCAGTAGCCGTCCGACCTGGGCTTCGTCGTCGTTGATCATGACGATCCGGAAGCGGGTGTCGAGACCTTCGGCCAGCGCCAGCTCGACCGCGACGTCCAGCGCGGTGCCGCCCCGTTCAGCGGCGAGCTGGCCCAGGGTGGGACCTTCCCGCAGATCGCCGTGAATGACGGTCTCCTGCACGGTGGCCTCGTCGAGCTTGTTGCCCCACTTCTCGCGGACTCCGGCGTAGGCCCGCTCCCGCCAGGCCGGATCCCCATACAGGGCAGCCCTTTCGCCGCGTTCCAGCGACAGGATCTCGCCGAAGGCGGGCACGTTGGCCAGCGGCGCCGGATCGGCGAGCGTCACCTGCGCGACGATCGGCCGGCAGGCCACCTGGGGGAAGACCCGGGTGCCGGCGCCGCCGGCCTCGGCGACCCGACGCTCGAGGTCTGCCGACATGTCGGGGTGATCGCGCACCACCATGATTGCGGCCCAGGTGACCGGTCGCCCGATGTCTGCCGAGAGCTGGGCGCATTCCTCGACATGGAAGTCCGGACCCCAGGTGGCCTCGATGGTTCCGCGTCCGGCGTCGCCGACGGCACCCGCGAGGGTCCAGATCTCACTGAGCTCCGCGAGCCGGCTGGGGACGGGCCGGCCGAAGGCCCCGCGATGCGATTCCGAGCGAGACGTGGAAAAGCCGATCGCGCCGGCGGCCATTCCCTCGGCCACCAGCCTCCGCATCTGCTCGACCTCGGCCGGGGTGGCGATGCGTTCGGTGGCCTCCTCGCCCAAGACGTAGAAGCGCAGCGGGGTGTGGCCAAGCAGTGCGGCGACATTGCAACGCAGCGGCTGCGCGTCGACGGCGTCGAGGTATTCGGGAAAGGACTCGAAGGTCCAGGGCAGCCCGGCCTGCAAGGCGTCGAGCGGCATCCCCTCCACGTTTTCCAAAGTGCGCATCACGAGATCGCGACCGGCGGGTGCGGTGGGGGCGATGCCGAAGCCGCAATTGCCCGTGACGACCGTGGTCACGCCATGCCAGGAAGAGGGGGTGAGGTCGCGGTCCCACAGCACCTGAGCGTCGTAGTGGGTATGCGGGTCGATGAAGCCCGGAGCCAGTACGAGCCCGCTGAGGTCGACCGTCTCGTCGGCCGCACCTGTCAGCAGTCCGATGTCGCCGACCGCGGTAACCACGCCGTCCTCCACGAGGACGTCGGCCCGTATCCCCGGGCTTGCGGTCCCGTCGACCACCGTCGCGCCGCGTAGCGCCAGCTTCATCGATGCCTCCGGTTACCGCTCGAATCGTTCGGGGATTGCGCGTTTTTCATCGCGGTCGCACCACGTGGCCGGGTGTCACACCGGTCGGTATGCCGTCGTCGACCACGACCCGGCCGTTGACGACAGTGGCGCGGGCGCCGACGACACTGCTGCGAAACCGGGGTGTGCCCGTCACTTTGTCGTGTTCCTTGCGGCGCCGTCCGAGGGCAAGTCGTTCGGGATCGAAGACGAAGACGTCGGCTGCGGCGCCAGGATGCAGGAGTCCGCGATCGGTCAGTCCCAGGACGGCGGCGGGGATCGCCGTGATGAGCCGGATTGCCTGCTCCAGCCGCCAGATGTGCTCTTCGCGCCACCAGGTGGCCAGGAAATGGGTGGACCATTCGGCGCCGTCGTCGAAGTCAAGATGTGCCCCGCCGTCGGAGACCCCCACGATCATCTGCGGGTGCTGCTGGACGTCGCGCAGCAGCTCGCGCCACGCTGGGGTCTCGTTCGTCCAGTGGAAGATCGCGTCGGGATCGGCGAGGGCGACATCGAACATGACGTCGGCGGGATGCCCACCGCGTTCGTTGGCAAGCGCACTAAGGGTGCGACCGATGAGCCCGCTGTGTCCCGGTGCGTTCGTCTCCTCGATGGAGAGCACGGCCCAGATCGGCGGAGGAAGGGTCGATCCCTTCGCCGGGTCGGTGTTGGGATGGTCGATGGCCTCGCGTAGCCGCAGTCGCCAACCGGGGTCGCTGATCCGTTGCCGGCGGTCGGCCCAGTCAAGTGCCATCAACTCCCGCCACAGCGGCACGC
This sequence comes from uncultured Actinomycetota bacterium, assembly GCA_963737695.1. GTDB lineage: Bacteria > Actinomycetota > Actinomycetes > Frankiales > Frankiaceae > DATAZK01. Next base: position 162,960 of record CAVTTQ010000003.1, on the reverse strand, counting down.
CGTCGTAGCGGGAGGTGCCGTCTCGTAGCGAGAACGGGCCGTTGAACGCGCGGGTCATGAGCAGCGAGTACACAGGTGCCCCCCGCTGCGCCGAGGCGTCCAGGAATGCCCGCGACTGCTCCCACGCCTTGCTCGGTGCGTCGACCTTGGAGCGTCCACCCAGTCCCTGCGTGATGACGGGCACCCCGCCCCTCGCCGCCAAGTCGATGAGCAATTCACGGTCCGCGGCGTCGATGCCCTCGACGGCGCTTCCTGGTGCGTAGGCGATCGAGCCGCGAGCGTGAATTCCGACGGCGTCGGCCAGCGCCCTCAGTTCTTCCAACGAGGAGAGCCGGCTCGGCACTGGACGGTCGGCCAGATCGAGATGCGTCGGCGCGTGGGAGGACGAGAACCCGAGCGCACCTGCCGCCATTGCCTCGTCGACAAGGGCAGCCAATTGTTTGATCTCGGTGTCGGTGGCCTGGCGTTCGTAGGCCTCCTCGCCCAGCACCCAACGCCGGATGGCCGAGTGTCCGATGTACATACCGAGGTTGATGCCGAGTGTCCCAGGACGGGTCGCCAGGAATTCGCCGAACGTCTCGAACGTGAAACCGACGTGATCCAGCGCCCCGAGTTCCATGCCTTCGACCCGGGCGAACATCTGCGCGAGGTAGGCGTGGTCGTCCTGGCGGCAGGGGGCGACGGAGAAGCCGCAATTGCCGGCGGCAACGGTAGTGACCCCGTGCAGCGCAGAAGTGTCACAGAGCGGATCCCAGGTGATCTGGGGGTCGTAGTGGGTGTGAGCGTCGACGATGCCCGGAGCGACGACAAGGCCGTCGGCCTCGATGGTCTGCTGGGCGGCCGCGCCCGGCAGCCGTCCGATTGCGGTGATCGTGCCGTCGGTGATTCCCACGTCTGCAGGGCGTCCCGGCAGTCCGGTGCCGTCGACGACCAAGCCGCCGCGGATCAGCAGATCAAACATGGCGACCTGCCATCGGCTTGGAAGCGGTCCTTGAAACGGCGTAGGTCTCGAAGTCGGCGGCGAAGCGGGTGAAAAGGTCGGCGAATCGGGCCACGTCCGCCGGGTCCCACTCGGCGACGACCTCGCTGAGCATCAGCCGCCAGCCTTTTTCCAGGGCGCTGAACATGCGTTGGCCCTCGGCCGTCAGCCGCAGGTAGGACATTCGCCGATCGGTGCCGGCGGCGCGTTCGACCAGCCGCCGCTCCTCCAGTACGCGGACCCGTCGCGAGACCGTCGACAGCTCCAGGTTGAGCAGCGCGGCAAGCTCGGAAACCGTGACGGTGCCGGAGGTTCCGAGCCGCGAGAGGGTGCCGTAGTACGGACCTTCGAGGGGATAGCCGACGCGCTCGCCGAGTTGCTCATGCAGAGCGAGGTCCTTGGCCCGTCTGGCTACTACCCCGAGGGCCTGCTGCACCGAGGAGTCGATCAGCTGCGGGGGTGACCCGATGGCCGGCGCCTCGTCCACGGCGGCGCTTGCGTCGACGGGGGTCACAGCAGAGCCACCGGGTTGATCGGGCTGCCGGTACCACCAGGGATGCGCAGCGGCGCCGCGGTGAACAGGAACGCATACCGGTGTTCGCTTCGGCAGGCGGCGGTCAGGGTGTCGAGCCGGACGTTGTCGATGAGGTGGAGCCCCATGCCCACGATGCCGATCTGGTGCACCGGGAATGACCAGTGGCCGGGCCGCGGTGGCAGCAGGTCGGAGATTCCGTCGCTGCCCAACACGGACACCTCGCGCTGGGAGAGCCAGCGCAATGATGACGGATGCAAACCGGCGAGGCCCTTGATGAACGGATTGAGTTGCCCGCGTGCCTCTGTACGCCGGGCGTCGCGACCGGTCGAGATGAGGAGAACGTCGCCGGAGCCGACGGTGACACCCTGCGCCCGCTCGGCTGCTTCCAGCTGGTCGGGCGTGATCGCGTGATCGGCGTCCAGATAAGGCCGGTCGAGGGCGCCTGGGACGTCGAGCAGCACCCCCCGCCCAAGGATGCCGTCGGCCAGGGTCATCACGGTGTTGCGGGTGGCGCCTGAGCTCGGCACCTCGCCGGGCTGCCCGCCGTTGTACATCTGGCCCCGCACGAACATGTGGCACAGCGCGTCGAGATGGGTTGTGCCCAGTCCATGCACGTCCGTGCCGACAAAGTCGCGAGTGGCCTCGTAGCCGGGAATCCCGGAGGTTTCCAGGGCATCGCCGCTGGCGAGCATGTGGTGCAGCGATGGGGACGGCTGCTCGGCGTTGGGGGCCAGTGCAAGATCATGCGCCAGGCTGATCGTAACCCCGGTCTTGACCAGCGTGGCCGCGTGGGCGCGCCGCTCCGGCGTCAGATAGGCCAGCGACCCGCCTTCATCGTCGGCCCCCCATCGACCCCAGGTGGATAGCTCGTCGTAGAGGGCGTCGAGCTCTTGCTCTGTGGGCCACGTCACAGGGCCAGAAACTAGCTGCTTGAGTGGAGCAAGTAAAGCTCGACGGCTCCGGCCAACCGGTGGAGGCGGGTCACGAAGCCCTCGTCCCAGCCATGTCTGTCGGCGACCTGCTGCTCGTCGTGCTCATTGCTCCAACCGCGGAACACCCCGTAGATAAAGGCGTCATGACGGTTCGCGGTCCAGTCGCGCGGGTCGGCGTCGACGATGCGCCGCACGCTGGTCAGGGCAGCGGCGAGGTCGGGATCGCCGTTGGTCGGGTTGTTGGTCAACTCGGACTCGCTCAAAGTCGGTTCCCTCGCTCGCAGGTGGCACGCTCATCTTGTGCTGCACCGCTTGTGGGACCGCTTGTGGGACCTCCTCTGGACCGCGCAGGGCCGAAGCGACCTGGTGTTCGTGGTCACGGCGATCCTGACAGTCGTGGCGGCCCCCGCCGGTGTGCTGCGGCTTATCACTGGAGTCGTGCTGCTGGTCGCACTGGTGGCGTTCGTCCTGATGACCCGGGGTCCGGGGTGGGTCCGGCAAGCCGCATTTCTGGTGTGTGCGGCCGGCTCGATCGCCTCGATCTATCTCTCGCACAACGGGATTGGCGAAGCCCCCGTGCTCCTGTGCAGCCTGTATGCGCGAGAGATCTTTCCGGGTGATCCGGGTCGCTGGGTCACGGGGGTTCTGGGCGTCGCTTTCGGGGTGGCAGTCGCCTGGGTCAGCCGGACGCCGGTGGGGCTCTTTGCCGGAGTTGCGGTGCCCTTCCTCGCCGTGCGCAGGGTCGAGCAGGCAGAACTGAAGCAGGAGCGCGACCGGGCGGTGCTGCTGCTCGCCGAGCTTGAGAAGGCCCGCGATGCCCAGGCGCAGGCAGCGGCGCTCGCCGAACGCGGCCGGATTGCCCGCGAGATGCATGACGTACTCGCCCACAGTTTGGCCGGGCTTTCCCTGCAGTTGCAGGCGGTTCGAGCTGTCGCGAGCCGGGAGAATGTTGGGCCTGCCGTCACCGAGCCGCTGGACAAAGCCGCTGAACTGGCTCGTACCGGGGTCGAAGAGGCCAAGGCCGTGGTGGGGGCGCTTCGTGAGACGCCGGGCGGCTCGACTACTCCGGATTTGCTTGGGGTGTTCGAGCTGGCCGGCCTTGTCGAACGGTTCCCTGGGTCCGCCCGGTTGCGGGTGAGCGGTGAGCCGGGTGCGCTCGATCCCGCGGTGGGTCACGCGATCTACCGTGCCGTCCAGGAGTCACTCACGAATTCCGCCAGGTATGCGCCGGGCTCGCCGGTGATCGTCGACCTGCAATGGGAAACGGACCAGTTGCGTGTTCTGATCACGGATTCGGGACCCGCCATGGGAATCGTGGCGACGGGCCAGGGAAGCGGGCAAGGCCTGCGGGGGATGCGGGAACGGCTGGCTGCGGTGGGCGGGGCAATGACCAGCCGTCCGGACACCACCGGCTGGCGTACCGAGATCACCGTGCCGACGGCGGGCACCGTGGGGGAGGTGTCACCCGCGTGACCATCAGGGTGCTCGTGGCCGACGACCAGGCGGTGGTGCGCGACGGCCTTGCGCTGCTGCTGTCGACGGCCCAGGACATCGACGTCGTTGCCGTGGCCGCCGACGGCGCCGAGGCGGTAGCCCTCGCGTTGCGCGAGCTGCCAGCGGTGGCCCTCATCGACCTGCGGATGCCTGAGCTCAACGGCGCCGAGGTCACCGCCGTACTCGCCGAACAGGCCCCGACCGTTCGCGTACTCATCCTCACGACCTATGACGACGACGATGCGGTGCTCCCGGCCCTGCGCGCCGGAGCCGCGGGCTATCTGACCAAAGACACCACCGGGGAAGCCCTGATCGCCGCGATCCGTGAGGTTGCCGCGGGGCGCACGGTGCTGGATGCGACGGTGCAGGCCCGGCTGGTGGCGCTGCTGCGGGCTCCCGTCTCCACTCAGGCTGCTGAAGCCCCTGACGCAGCTGCGCCGCCTCCAGCTTCCGACGATCCCGCTGAACCCCTGACTCCGCGGGAGCTCGACGTGGTGCGACTGGTCGCGGAGGGATTGTCGAACAAGCAGGTCGCGCGCCGCCTGTTTGTCAGCGAGGCCACCGTCAAGACCCATCTCAACCACGTGCTCGGCAAGCTCGACGTCGAAGGCCGGCCGGGTCTGGTCGCCTGGGCTTGGCGACATGGCCTGGCCGGCCAGTGAGCTGGTAGCTCCTTCTAGGCAGCGACCCGCTGCTGCATCGGCGTGACGGAAGCCAGGCTGCTGCTGGTGGCGAGTGCGCGGTGTCCCCGCAGTGCCAGGATTCCCACCCGGGTGATGACCTCGGCCAGCGCCATCAGTACCAGCGCGGCGGTCCAGGCCTCCATGCTGGTGATGTGGTGGCTGGCGCTGAAGTGGGCGATCGAGGGCGCGCCGCCGTGGGTGGCGTAGAGCTCGAAGGCCATCCGGCTGCCGATGCCGGCGATCCAGAGGACGACGGACAGGCCCCGGGCGCGAACGAAAGCTGTGCCGCCTTCGGTACGGACTGTGGTGGCCCAGGCGCTGAGGCCGCCGAAGGTGATCCCCACGGTCATCAGGGCGATGACGAGCACGAGGTCGTTGCCGGCAGTGGGAACCGTCTTGAGGTAGTTGGACGCGGCGACGCCGACCAGGATCAGCGGTAGCAGGATGAAGCGCCGGTCGATGCGGTTCCAGCGGATCTGTCGAAGGACGAGAGCGACAAGGGCGATGTTGACGAGCCAGTCGGTGAAGTTCATGTCTGAAGATTCGTCCGAAAGCGGCGTCCTGCCGTCAGCCTCCGGGTGGAGACGGGTGGAGATCGTGGGTGGAGATCGAGAGGGCCGAGCTCCTTACCCGCGAATGCCCCAGGGCGAGCCGTAAGCGGTCAAGAGGTCGAGGAAGGGCAGCGGATCAAACGCCTCCGGCCCGAGCACGCCGGCGCCGCGCCAGGTGCCGGCGGCCATCAGCTCCATGGCGACGACCGGGTTGATGGCGGTCTGCCAGACCACCGCCTGGCTGCCGTACTCGCGCATCGTCCATTCGTTGTCGACGACGTGGTAGAGGTATGCCTCCCAGGGCAGACCGTTCTTGCCGGTGCCGCGGACCCAGGTGCCGGCGCAGGTTTTTCCCGTCATCCGGTCACCCAGCTCAGCCGGGTCGGGCAGGCACGCAGCGACGACATCGCGGGGTGAGACCTCCACGCCACCGACCCGGACGGGTGTCGTGCGGTCGAGACCGAGCTTGTGCAGCGTCTCGAGGACCCCGATGAATTCGGCGCCGAGTCCGTATTTGAAAGTCACCCGCTTGGCATCGACCCAACGCGGGATCAGCAGCACTTCCTCGTGTTCGACGTTCACGCACTCGACAGGCCCGATGCCCTCCGGGAATTCGAAGGTCTCCGGTTCGCTGAACGGTGCCGTGGTGAACCAGCCGCGGTCTTCCTCGTAGATCACCGGCGGGTTCAGACACTCCTCGATCGTGGTCCAGATCGAGAAGGACGGTGCGAAGGAGGGAGCGCCATCAGGTCCGCTGACCACGAGGTTCGCGCCGTCGCGGACGCCGATCTCGTCGATCTCTTGAAAGAGATGGTCCTGCGCGTAGCGCGCGAAGATGTCAGACAGGCCCGGTTCGACGCCGATCCCGACCAGCGCCAGCCGACCCGCTTCCTCCCACTCCGTTGCCGCGGCGAACTGCTCATCGCCGAGCTTGACCCCGGTGAGTTCATAGGGCTGCGTGGGGTGCGGGCTCGACAGCGACATCGCCATGTCGAGGTAGTCGCAGCCGGCGGCGATCGCTCCGTTGAAGATGGGCAGGACGAACCTTGGGTCGACGGCGTTGAAGACCACGTCGCATTGGTGGGCTCGTGCGAGCTGGGCGACCGCCTCTGCATCCGAGGCATCGATCTGGGCTGCCGAGAACCGTGGATCAGCTGCTCCGCCGGCGGCGCGCTCCGCCCGCGCCACGTCGTAATCGGCCATGACCCAGGCGTCGAAGAACGGCCGCCGCGCGGCGATCTTGGCTGCTGCTGATCCGACTCCACCGGCGCCAACGCAAAGCACTCGCATGGAGGGAGAATGCCACGAATACCGCATTGCTTACCCGCGAGGACTGCGAAATCCTGGCTTTGGGCCGCCGCGGACGACGATTTCCCGGTTTCGTTAGTGCTGGGAAAGCGTCAGCTAACTGACAGCCGCGCCTGCTTCACTCAATAGCTCGGACCCGCGGCCGAGACTAAGGTCAGTAGCGCGACCTCGCTCGTCAGACTGCTCAAAGGGGCAAGCGCCCACCGCGGCAGAAAGGGATCTTCATGTCGGACTCGCTGGACCTGAGCAAGCCGCTGGCTCCGCCGGTAGGCGTGGCCGTTGCCGCACCGGGCGCGCCGGGGACGGCGCTGGAGCTCTCACCCCCGGCTCCGGTGCCGGTGCTCGCCGATGACCAGGTCGACAGCATGGTCCCGATCGACGACGCGACCCGGACTGACCTGCGCAACAAGGCCGCTGCGTTCGCCGCGGAACTCTCCGCGATGGACCCGCACAGCCCCGCTTTCCAGGACAAGGTCACCGACATCACGAAGATGGGCGAGCGCGAGATCGTCGCCAGCGCCCAGGTGTCCAACCGGATGCTCGAGCGGCCCGCCCAGGCCCTGAACAGCGCCCGCGGCGGGAAGGGTGCAGACGCGCAGTCGAGGGTTGCCGGCACGCTGCTGGAGCTGCGCCAGACTGTGACCGACCTCGATCCGGCAAAAGCGGATCTCAAGGGCGCGCGCAAGATCCTCGGGATGATGCCGTTCGGCAACAAGCTGCAGCGCTACTTCGAGCGCTACCAGTCGGCCCAAAAGCAGCTTGACGCCATCATCAAGGCCCTCGACTCCGGCCAGGACGAGCTTCGCAAGGACAACGCGGCCATCGAGCAGGAGAAGGCCAACCTGTGGGCAGCCATGGGCAAGCTCACCGAGTACGCGACGCTGGCCAAGGCTTTGGACGGCGCGGTGTCGGAAAAGATCGACGCGCTGAAGGTGACCGATCCACCCTCGGCGAGCGTGCTGACCTCCGACGCGCTCTTTCCCATCAGGCAGCGTCAACAGGACCTGCTGACCCAGCTCGCGGTGAGCGTGCAGGGCTACCTCGCCCTCGACCTGGTTCGCAAGAACAACATCGAGCTCATCAAGGGAGTCGACCGGGCGCAGACCACCACGGTCGCGGCGCTTCGTACTGCAGTCATCGTGGCGCAAGCGCTGGCCAACCAGAAGCTGGTGCTCGACCAGATCAACGCCCTCAACGCGACGACCAACAGCATGATCTTGTCGACCAGCGAGATGCTGCGCCAGCAGTCGGGCCAGATCCAGGAGCAAGCCGCGTCGAGCACGGTGAGTGTCGAGACGCTGCAGCAGGCGTTCGACAACGTTTTTGCGACCATGGACGCGATCGACACCTACAAGGCGCAGGCCGTCGAGTCGATGGCGACGACCGTGACGGCCCTGGAGACGCAGGTCGGTCGTTCCAAGTCCTATCTCGAGCGGGCCCGCGCCAACGAGGGTTAGCCCACCGCTCGCCCAGCTGCTCGTTTGTTCGCACCCGGTCAGGAGGCCTGAGTGTTCTTCCGACGGCGCCCTGACGCCGACGAGGCACCGCCGGATGCTCTGCCGCCCCTCCCGCCCGGCCCCGCTGACGCGGCAGAGCCCGCCATCGCCGGCCAGGTCCGACAGCTGCAGCAGGAGCTGGCGGCCATCGTGCGCAAGGCCAACGCGGATGGAGGCCGGTTGCCGCCCGGCGCGGTACCGACCGTGCGCGACATCGACGACGTCCTGCGGCCGTTGCTGAGCTACATCGAGACCCAGTCAGCGAGCGAGGAGGAGATGCGCCACCTCGCCGTGATCATCCGCGACTACCTGCCGACGGCCTTGGGTGACTTCACGGCCCTGCCACCGCAGTACGCCGAGCGTCCCGGGGTCACCGGGACCACACCCGCCGACGATCTGGTGCGTCAGCTTCAGCTGCTCGACGAGGGCGCGAACGATCTTCAGGATCTCGTCTACACGGGCGATGCTGCCCAGCTGGCGATCCAGGCCCGGTTCCTCGACGCCAAGTTCCGCCGCTCCGATCTCGATTCGTGACCGTCACCCTGCCCAAGGGGGGCAATCTGCTGCTGGCGGACGAGGCCCCCGGCATTGAACAGGTCCGGGTCGGCCTGGGCTGGAGCACAGCGCCCGGCACTACCGGGATCGAGCTCGACGGGCTCGTGAGCCTCATCGACAATTCCGCCCCGAACGGGCGACTGCTGCTGGTGCACCAGGTACCCAACCCGGGCGAGTTGGTGGGCTCCCATCCACCGAGCGGACCGGTCGTTGGAGACGTCGAGAAGCTGGTCGTCACGCTGCCGGCAGTCCAGTCCTCGGTGAGCCGGCTCCTTTTCGGGGTGGCGATCTATGACGCCGTCAACCGGCGCCAGACCTTCCGATCGGTCCGCGGTGCCTACATCCGGGTCGTCAACGACGCGAACGGCATCGAAATCGCGCGTTACACGCTGGAGCAGGAGACCGGCGCCGAGACTGCGATGATCTTCGGGGAGCTTTATCGCAATCCTCGGGGATGGAAGTTTCGGGCGGTCGGGCAGGGCTATTCGGCTGGGCTTCGCGGCATCGCGGGAGTCGGGACGGGTGAGCCCCCCGTTGCCCGTCCCGTCGACATCAATGGCTACCTGCGTCGTGCCTCTCCCTCCAGGAGCCGGCGCAGTCTCGCCGAACACCTGAACCCGCCGAAGCCGGTGGCCCCCCCGCGCACGCCCACGGCCCCGCCGCCGGCGCCCGTCGCGCCGGTTGCCGTGACGCCGCCAGCGAGGTCGAGACCGAATCCTGCCCCGAGCCCGGCCACGCCACCTCGGCCACCTCGCCCGCCGACACCTGCTCCCGCTTCGGCTCCTGCGGCGGCGCGGTCGAGCCTTGATCTCAGCCCGCCGGACCCGACTCCCACCGGTACGCGGGCGTCAGCACCGGCGGCGGGTGCTTCAGCTCGGTTCGTGTTCGGGGAGCATTCGTCGCGCCACCGTCAACGGACGGAGCGAGTCTCAGCCCTTGACGACGCCCATCCGGTGACCACCTGGACCGAGGATCAGCGCGGTTCTGGCGCGATGACGGTCACGCTCCGCTGGGAGCCGCTGCAAACGGCAGCCGGCCTGCCGAGGCCGAGTGACCTTCAGCTCGGCTGCTTCTGGCAGTCGGGCGACCGATCGGCCGGAGTGGTTCAAATGGCCGGCAACCTGACCAGCGCGCCCGGTGCGCTCGGGTCGCGTCAGGTGCTTCGGCTCGGCCGCCGTGACGAACGTGAGGGTCAGACCATTTTCGTCGACCTGGCGGCACTTTCGACATTTCGGCGGTTCTTCGTCTTCGCCTACGGCCTGCACGGCTCTCCGGAGTGGGCTGCCCAGCGTCCGGTGCTGACGGTCGCCGCTCCCTCCGCTGAGGAGTTGACGATCAGGCTTGGAGACGCACCGACGAGCGCCAGACTCTGCGTGGTGGCTTCTTTCCATGTGTTTGCGAACGATCTGATCATCCGCCGGGAGAACGACTACTTCGACGGGCTGCAGGCCGAGGCGGCGGCGCGCTACGGGTGGACGCTCGAGTGGAACGCTGACGGCATGACGCCGCGCGCTACCCGCTGAGTTTGCAGGAGTCCAGCACCTGCAGCGGAGCGTCTAGCCAGGTCCGTACTGGCGAGGAGATTGATGGTGGGCAGGGGCGGGATCGAACCGCCGACCCTCCGCTTTTCAGGCGGATGCTCGTACCGACTGAGCTACCTGCCCGGGTAGCGCTCACGCGACCTTACCGCCGACGAGCAGCGATCAGGCCACGCGCGAGAAGCGGTCTCGACGGGATTCGAACCCGCGACCTCCGCCTTGACAGGGCGGCGTGAACTCCAGACTTCACCACGAGACCTAGCTTCACAAACCTAGCCCGACAAGCCGGCTTGCGATGTTCAGTTGTGCCCTACCGGCTGCCGTGCACCTGCGTGCGCTTCAGCCGAACTGCGTGCCCCCAACGGGATTCGAACCCGCGCCGTCGCCTTGAAAGGGCGATGTCCTGGACCGCTAGACGATGGGGACGAAGGCTCTGCCGCGGCCGCGGCTCAACGCCATCATCCGCGGCGTCCGCCGCCGGGAGCATGGCTGAGCATACGGGAGTGCGAGCGTGCCCGACAACCGAGCTAGCGAACGTGCTGACGAGCCACCGTTCGCGGGGCGGGTGCAGCACCTACGGCGGGGTCGAGATGGATGTCATTCGGCGCCGGCAGCAAGGGGGCGAACACGGCCGATACGGGGACTCCATCGACCAACGGGTGCCGGAGCCCGCCGGACAGATCGACCCGGTATCGATTGCGCCGACCGTCCTTGAACCGCTGCAGATATCCGGCGTGAACCAGCTCCGAGACCAGGGTGGCGGTCGCCCGTTCGGTGACGCCGACGGCGAGCGCGATATCGCGGAGGCGCAGCGTTGGATCGCGCGCCAGGCTAATCAGGACATGCCCGTGATGAGAGAAAAATGTCCATGGCCGCCCCGAAACTTCCTCCACGGCAACAAGCTATACGGACGCTGAGCCCACCGGTCCCCGACGTGCCGAAAAAGGGGGTTCTCGGCCATTTCCCGCCGTTAGGCGGGCTATCCAGCGGGATGTCGGCTAATCCAAGAAAAGGACTGATGACGCTCCGTATAACGTTATTAATCAGACGGTAGGCAATGATTGCCCTTGTGTCTTCGCGGGCCTGCGGCGTGAACTTTTGGCTGAACAGGTCGCGAACCGTGCCCACCCCACTGGCTGCCGCGAGCCCGCGGCGGGCAGACTTGGCGCTTGTCGCGCTCGCTCTGTCCGGGAGGTTCCGCTCGTGCCCTCGTTCGACGTCAATGACACCCCCACGGATATCACGGCGACCGCCGAATGGGCTGCCCTCGAACGGCACCACGCGGCGCTGTCCGATACGCATCTACGCGAACTGTTCGACGCGGATCCGCAGCGCGGCACCAGGCTGAACCTCGAGGTCGATGGACTTCTGCTGGACTACTCGAAGCACCGCGTCACCGACGAGACGGTCCGCCTTCTGGTGGCACTGGCTGAACGCGCCGGCCTGCGGCAGCGCATCGATGCCATGTTTGCCGGCGAGCACATCAACGTCACCGAGGATCGCGCCGTCCTCCATGTGGCATTGCGGGCGCCGCTGGGTGCGCGGATCGAGACCGATGGCCACGACGTCGTCCCGGATGTCCATGCCGTGCTCGACAAGATGTCCGCCTTCGCCGACAAGGTCCGCGATGGCGACTGGACGGGCGCCACCGGGCAGCGCATCCACACGGTCGTCAACATCGGCATCGGTGGTAGCGATCTCGGACCAGCGATGGCGTACGAGGCACTGGGCGACTTCCGGTCGCCGGATATCGAATGCCGTTTCGTCAGCAACGTCGACGGCGACGGCGCTTATGAGGTGCTTCGCGGACTGGATCCGGCAACGACGCTTTTCGTGGTCAGCAGCAAGACCTTCACCACTGTGGAAACCCTGACAAATGCCAAGACGTGTCGGGCTTGGCTCGTCGATACTCTCGGTGACGCTGCGGTTGCAGAACACTTCGTTGCGGTGTCGACAAACACCAATGAAGTACGCGCTTTCGGCATCAATCCCGAGAATATGTTCGGCTTCTGGGATTGGGTCGGAGGACGTTACTCGTTCGATTCCGCCATTGGCCTCTCGCTCATGATTGCGATAGGGCCCGCGCATTTTCGGGACATGCTCGCCGGGTTCCACGCCATCGATCAGCATCTGCGTACGACGCCGTTCGAGCGCAATCTCCCGGTGATCATGGGTCTGCTCGGTGTCTGGTACATCGACTTCTTCAAGACCCAGACCGCTGCCGTACTGCCCTACAGCGCCTATCTGACGACGCTCACCAACTACCTGCAGCAGCTGGACATGGAATCCAACGGCAAATCCGTCGACCTGCACGGCAATCACGTCGAATACGACACTGGCCCGGTCGTCTGGGGTACCCCTGGCACCAACGGTCAGCATGCGTACTACCAGCTGATTCACCAGGGCACCCGGCTGATTCCGGCAGATTTCATCGGGTTCATCCGCCCCAGGCACGAGCTGGACCAGCATCACGACCTGCTGATGGCCAATCTCTTCGCCCAGACCGAGGCGCTGGCCTTCGGCAAGACCCGCGAGCAGGTCGAAAGCGAAGGCGTCCCGCCGGCTCAGGTGCCGCACCGCGTCTTTGAGGGCAACCACCCGACCAGCACGATTCTGGCGCCACGGTTGACGCCTTACGTCTTGGGCCAGCTGGTCGCGACGTACGAACACAAGGTGCTGACCCAAGGCGTCATCTGGAACATCAACTCGTTCGACCAGTGGGGTGTCGAGCTCGGCAAGGTGCTGGCCAAGCGGATCGAACCCGAGCTCACCTCCGAGCAGCCCCCGGATCTCCAGCACGACAGCAGCACGAATGCGCTGATCAGGCGCTACCGGACCGCCCGCGACCGCGCCGTCTGACGGGCCGGGTCATGGGCGAGGAAAAGCTGGGTCAGGTGTGGTTGGTCCGCCACGGGACGACGGAGTGGAGCCAGAACGGCCGTCACACCGGCCGGACCGATCTTCCGCTCACCGCGGCCGGAGAGAAGGCGGCGGCAGCGTTGCGTCCGCTGCTTGCACATCGGTCGTTCGGGTTGGTTCTGTCCAGTCCGCTGCAGCGGGCCCGTCACACAGCGGAATTGGCCGGTCTCGTCCCTGAACTGGACCCCGATCTCCAGGAGTGGGACTACGGCGCGTACGAGGGCCGTACCACCCACGACATCCGTGAGGAGCGTCCGGACTGGACGATCTGGAACGGTGGGGTGATCGGCGGCGAGAGCATCGAAGACGTCGCAGCGCGAGCAGACAGAGTGATCGCCCGGGCGCGCGCGACCCCCGGCGACAGCATTTTTTTCGCTCACGGTCATCTGTTACGCATTCTGGGCGCCCGGTGGATCGCAGCTCGGCCGACGGCCGGCGAGCATCTGCTGCTTTCGACGGCGGCGATCAGCGTTCTGGGCTACGAACGCGAGACGCCGGCACTTGCCCGCTGGAATGACACGGCGCATCTGAATACATAGCGCTTGGGTACGTAGCGCCTGACGGCATGGCGCCGTTTCGGCACGTGCGGCGCCACGCGTTCTCCGGGTACCGCGTTGGGATGATCCGCGCCCCTAGGCTGCTCACATGTCGGCCGGGCTTTTGCGTCTTGAGGTCGATGGGTCGAGCCGGCTGCTGACACCTGACTCGCCGTGGCTGGTCGGCCGGGACCCAGCGGTGTGCCAGATCGTCCTCGTCCACCCGCTGGTATCGAGCCGCCACCTGCTGCTGCGACACGACGGGACGAATTGGCGCGCGAACGACGTCGGCAGCACCAATGGGACCTGGCACGACGGGAGTCGCATCACCGAAATCGTGGTGAACGGAGACATCCGGCTCAACCTGGCGATCGACGGTCCAGAGGTGCGGCTCAGTCCGCAGGTCACGGCGCAGGTCGGTGTGCCGGGTCTCGCTCCGCCGGCTACCCCGAGTCCTCCTGCGGGAGCTTCTGCGCCCCCGGGGATTCCTACGGTGCGCAGTGGTTCGGTCTCGGCCGCTGACCTTCCGGCGGGCACAGCCGGGACGACTGGCGGGCCGGTACTCACCGGGGTCCACCGGGTAGGTGGCCGCGCGACGCTGCGCATCGGGCGTGACCCGTCCAACGATCTGGTGATCCACGACCTGCTCGCCAGCCGACGCCATGCCGAGTTCACCGCGGGTGTCAGCGGCGCCGAAATCGTCGACCTCTCCAGTGCTAACGGGACGTACGTCAACGGCCGCCGGATCCAGGGCAGGGTGGCGCTCAACCAGGGCGACATCGTCGGAATCGGCCGCCATCAGCTCCGCCTTTCGGGCATTGAGCTGCTCGAATACGAAGATACCGGTGACCTCACCTTCGTCGCCTCTGAGCTGGTTGTGAAGGTGCCGGCCGGCCGCGGCGAAAAGGTGCTGCTGCAGGGCGTGGGTTTCACCTTGCCGCCGCGCAGCATGCTTGCCGTCGTCGGCCCCAGCGGCGCCGGAAAGTCGACGCTGCTCGGGGCTCTGACCGGCATTCGCCCCGCAACCAGCGGGAGTGTCAGCTACGCGGGCCGCGATCTCTACGCCGAATATGACGATCTGCGCCAGCGCATCGGCCTGGTGCCGCAGGAAGACATCTGGCACACCGCCCTGACCGTGCGCCAGGCCTTGACGTACGGCGCTGAGCTGCGGTTTCCCGCCGACGTCACGCCGGAGGAGCGCAGCGCCCGCATCGATGAGGTGCTGACGGAGCTCGAACTCACCGATCAGCAGCACAATCGCGGCGCGAACCAACTTTCTGGCGGTCAGCGCAAACGTACGAGCACCGCGTTGGAGCTGCTGACGAAGCCGTCACTGCTGTTTCTTGATGAGCCGACATCGGGCCTGGACCCCGACCTCGACTCCGAGGTGATGCTCAAGCTGCGCAGCCTGGCCGACGACGGACGGACGGTCGTCGTTGTCACGCACTCCACACTCAACCTGCACGTCTGCGACCTGCTGCTGGTCCTTGCCGAAGGCGGTCACCTGGCGTATTTGGGCCGACCCGAAGGGGCGCTGGCCTACTTCGGTGCCCGTTCCTACTCCGAGATGTTCCACACGCTCAAGAGCCGCTCGCCGCAGGACTGGGCGCAGCGCTTCCGGTCCACTCCGGAATTCCAGCAGCATGTGGTCGGCGGACCATCCGGAGCCGTCCCTGTACGGCGGACCGATCTGCCCCCGTTACGCCAGCAGACCCGGTGGCGGCAATTTTCAACGCTGTGCCGGCGCTACGTCGCGGTGATTGCTGCCGACCGGTCCTACCTGGGCATTCTCATCGCGCTGCCCGTGTTGCTGGCGCTGATCAGTCGCATCGTGCCTGCTCCGTACGGACTCGGCCCCGGAGGCCCCACCGCGAACCTCAAGGCTCGCCAGCTGCTGTTGATCATTGTCCTGGGAGCGACCCTGATGGGCGCGGCCAGCTCGGTGCGCGAGATCGTCAAGGAACGGCCCATCTATCAGCGGGAACGGTCCATCGGTCTGTCGGCAGGCGCGTACCTCTGGTCGAAGGTGGTTGTCCTGTCGGTGGTGGTGACCTGCCAGGCGATCCTGCTCACGGTGCTGGCGCTCGTCGGTCGCAAAGGCGCCGCCCATCCGCTGGTCTTCGGATCGACGATCCCCGAGATCGCCGTCGCAGTCGTCGCGCTGACCATCGCTTCGGCCATGCTCGGGCTCGTCATCTCCGCCTGGGTAGGGAACGCCGACAAGGCGATGCCGATGCTCGTGCTGATCATCATGGTTCAGCTGGTTTTTTCTGGAGGCCTGGTACCGCTGGCCGGCCGGGTCGGCCTGGAACAGGTCTCCTACGTGGTGCCGGCCCGATGGGGTTTCGCGATGGCGGCTTCGTCGGTTGATCTGGTCAGCATCGAAACAATCAGGGCGCCGGGCTTTTGCGCCCAGCTCGGCCAGTTGCAGACGGAGGGCGCCTTGCCGTCCGACCTGGGGTCGAGTGACGACGCGAAAGAGATCCAGTCGATCTGCCATCACCAGCCACCGCGTGCCGACGCCCTCTGGCGCCACGATCGCGCAAGGTGGTTCGGTGACCTCGGCGTGCTGATCGTGCTGTCGGGCCTATCGATCGGTGCCGTAGCGATCTTGTTGCGCCGGCTCGAGCCCAACCGCAGGGCCGGGCAGGTCGGCAGGGTTCGCTGAGGCCGATAGGAGCTAAGGCAAGAAGGGCACGGGATTAACGGGGACGCCGTTGATGCGCACCTCGAAGTGCAGGTGCGGCCCGGTCGAGGCGCCGGTACTGCCGACGAGTCCGATCAGCTGGCTCTGTGCCACCACCTGCCCGACATGGACGAAGACGGCCGACTGGTGGGCGTAGCAGGTGGCGAAGCCCGCGCCTCGGTCGATGCACGTGTAATTGCCGTAACCGCCGCTCTGCGCCGGCGTTTCGACGATTGCGACGGTGCCGCCGGTGGCGGCAACGATCGGGGTGCCGGTCGGAGCGGCGATGTCCTGGCCGGCGTGGAAGGTGGTTCCGCCGCCGAAGGGATCGACCCGGTAGCCAAAGCCTGATGAGAAGACGCCGGTGGTGGGCATCACCAGTCCGGCTGCACTTTCATCGGCGGCGTCGCCGCTCGACAGCGGGATTGCACTGACGTAGCGCTCGGAGGAGGCGCGGGCCGCCAGAACTTCCTGCAGACGGTCGGAGGAGGCTTGCAGCTCGGTGTACTTCTGGTGAGCTTGGGCGGCGGCCGCCTGGGCTTTCGCGACGGAGGCCTTCTGCTGCGTCTGCAGCGAGACAAGCTGGGTCTTGACGGCCTGGGCCTGACTCTGCGCCGCGCCCACCACGTCGACCTGCTGGTCGGCAGCGGCTACGGCGGCCTGCGCTTTCTTGCGGGCGGCGGTCAGGATCTGCTGCTTGTGAGTCACCTCATCGCGGGTGGTCCCGAGGGAGATCAGCCGCTGCTGCCTGGTCTTGGAAAGCTCGTCGAGCAGCCCCACGCGGTCGGCGATGGTGTCGGGGCTGCCTCCCGACATCAGCGCGTCGAGATCGCCGCCGACGCCACCTTCGAACGCGGCTCGCAGCATGACGCGGATCTGATCGCGCGCCGAGTCATACCGGGCGGTGGCGGCGTCCACCTGGGCCTGCGCCGCGACTTCCACGGTCTGGGCTTCGGCGAGCACCCCGCGGCGCTTGCCCAGCAGCACCGAGGCAGTGTGCAGCGCCTGGTTGGCGGCGACCAGCTTCTTGTTCGCCGTCGCGATCTTGAGGGTGATCTGGGCCAGCGCCAGCGCCGCTTTGTCTGCTGCCGCATCGCGGACGCCAATATCGGTCGCCGCGGAAGAAGACTCCTGTTGTAGCTGCGCGAGCCGCTGCGCGTCAGTGGTGGCGAAGGCCGCCGAGGGACCGCTGCTTATCGCCAGAATGGGGGCGGTCAGGCCTATCAGCCCAGCGGCGATCCACCGTCGACGTCGACGCGCGCGTGCCGCAGCGGGCATACAGGGGCTCCTGGCGGTCGGTTGATGACGCCACAGGGATCGTCAAGTCATAGCGGATCGTCAAGGTAAGCGTCGGCGGCTACGACGCCGTGGTTAAGCCGCGGCGTGTCGCGGTTTGGCATTTGACCCGAACTTTCAGGTTTCGTACATGTTGTTGACGTCAGGGTCGGGCGTAGCGGACATCCGTTGCCCACCGGGTGAAGCCGAGGCGCTCGTACGTCTTCATGGCTGGACGATTGTCCTCGTCCACATAAAGCAGCACCTGCTTGAGCCCGAGCGATCGAAGGTGGTGCAGCCCGACCAGGGTCAGGGCCGGCCCGAGGCCGTGTCCGGCGTCCTGCGGGCGCACTCCGACGACGTAGACCTCTCCGATCGGCGGAGTCACGTCCTGGTGGACTTTCGTCCAGTGAAAGCCGACCAGTTCATGGCCCCGTTCGGCAAGAAAAAGGCCCGCCGGGTCGAACCAGGACTGTGATTCGCGTTGCTGCACGTCGACCAGCGACCAGCGGCCCTGCTCGGGATGGGAAGCGAAGGCGGCATTGTTGACGCTCAGCCAAGGCGCCTCATCGGCTCCGGGCACGAAGGTGCGCACGGTGACATCAGCTGGAAAATGTGGCGCCGGTAGTGGCTCGTCGAGTGACCGGCGCAGCTGAAGGAGCACGCGCGAACGCAGGTATCCCTGGCGCCTCGCCAACGCCGACGCGCCGGCCAGCTCGCCGTGCGCCCAGATATTCAGCGCGCCTGAGCCGGCCACTCGTTCGAGCTCCGTCAGCAGGGCGCTGCCCACTCCTTGCCTGCGCTGCGCAGGGTCGACGACGAGTTCGGCCGTCGACTCAGCGTCAAGCTGCGCGTAGCCGATGAGGCCCTCGACGCCCGGTTCGGTCTCGTGCCCATCGGGCGCCGGGCCGCGATAGGCCAACAGGTGACGCACTCCCGGGCTGGCATTGCCCAGTCGCAGCAGAATCTGCTCCGACAGCGGTGCGACCCCGTCAGACGCCTCGGCGGCAGCAGCAATCTGCAACACGGCGGCGACATCGGCGGGAGATAGCTCGTCGCTCCAGACCACCGTCTCGATCACATCAGCACGCTAGCGGGCGCCGGCCCGCTGCCGGTCAGACGGGCAGCACCACGCTGGCGTTGGAGGCGCTGGTGTTCGCCGAGCTGCCGTTGGATCCGCTGCCGTTGGAGGCACTCGCGGCACTGGTCGCGGCGGCCGACGGAGACACGGCCGGTGGGGCGACGAACTTGTAGCCGACGTGGCGCACCGTGCCGATGAGCTGCTCGTGCTCGGTGCCGAGCTTCGCGCGAAGACGCCTGACGTGGACGTCGACGGTCCGGGTGCCCCCGTAGTAGTCGTAGCCCCAGACTTCCTGCAGCAGCTGGGCCCTGGTGAAGACCCGGCCGGGGTGCTGGGCCAGGAACTTGAGCAGCTCGAACTCTTTGAACGTGAGCTCCAGAGCACGCCCACGCAGCCGGGCCGAGTAGGTCACCTCGTCGATGACGAGCTCACCGACCGAGACCGCGCCTTCGTTGGCGGCTGCCCCGCGGGCGGGGGCGGCAGCGCGGCCGGCGGCGAGTCTCAACCGGGCGTCGACCTCAGCCGGGCTGGCAGCGTCAAGAACGACGTCCGACAGGCCCCAGTCGGGAGCCACGGCGACGAGCCCCCCCTCGGTCACCACGGCCAGCAGCGGAGCCGACAGGCCCGTGGTGCGCAGCAGGCGGGCCAAGCCGCGGGCACCGGCCAGATCACGGCGCGCGTCCAGCAGCACGGCGTCGACGGCGGGGGCGTCCAAGAGCGCGGAGGGTTCCGGCGCCGCCACGCGGACATCATGCGGAAGAAGAGAAAGGCCGGGGAGCACCTCAGCGGCTCCACCGGGCGATGCAGTCAGGATCAGGACGACAGCCATGGGCATTCCTCGTTTTTGGCAGGAGCAACAGGGCGGGGCGTCGTCGACCCGATGTGACGTAAGGATAGACGACGACATGCAAACGTCATCAGGTGTATCCCGAACGGTTTCACTGCGATCCGCTGACGGCGTCGCGCTGGAGGCCACTCACACTCCCGCACGCGGCCCGGCCAAAGCCGTGATTGTGCTGGTCCCGGGCTTTTCCGGGTGGTCACACAAGCCAGGTGTGGCCCGGGCAGCTGCCGTATTCGCGGAAAATGCAGATGTGTTACAAGTCGACTTGCGTGGCCACGGCCGGTCGGAAGGGCTCACGACCCTTGCCGACCGCGAGGTGCTGGACGTAGATGCCGCTGTGAAAGAGGCCAGGTCACTGGGCTTGCCCTACGTCGTCACGGTCGGATTCTCGATGGGAGGTGCGGCAGTGATCCGCCACGCGGCTCTGGTGGGGGAGCGGATCCACGGGTTTGCGGTCAGCCACCCGGTCGACGCCGTGGTCAGTGTCAGCACCGGCGACGCGTGGTACATCCGCGACACCCGGCCCATGCGACGCCTGCACTGGCTCGTGCTGACCCGATTCGGGCGCTTGGTGGCCCGCCGCGCTTTTCATGTACGCATTGATCCCAAGGGCTGGACCGAGGAGCCGCTCTCTCCACTGGCGGCGGCGGCCCGGCTCCGACTGCCGCTGCTGGTCGTTCACGGCGACGAGGATTCCTACCTCAAGGAGAAGCACGCGTACGCGTTGAGCGAAGCCGCCGGAGGTCCAACTCAGCTTTGGATGGAGCACGGGTTCGGGCACGCCGAGGAGGCTGCCGACCCGACTCTGCTGCGCCGGATCGCCGCCGCCGTGCCGCGGCTGGCGGAAATGTCGGTAGGCGCCCGGGAAGCAGACGGTGTCGCTGACCACTCTTCAGGGCTCACCACGGAGCCTGATGGTGACTGAGCAGCTGATGACAGACGCCGAAAACGGGCCCGTAGAAGTGACCGTGCGGTACTGGGCAGCCGCCCGCGACGCCGCAGGACGCTCCGAAGAAAAGCTCATCGGCCGGACGCTGGGTGACGTCATCGCGGCGGCCGGCGCACGCCACGGACCCGAGCTCGTTCGGTTGCTTGGCATCTGCTCCTACCTCGTCGGCGACCAGCCGGCCAAGCGGGCTGACGCTGCCGGCCTCAAACTCACGGCCGGTGCTGTGGTGGAAGTCCTGCCCCCCTTCGCCGGCGGAAGCGGCCTGTTGCACCCGGAGGCATGACAGGATTCGCCAGTGATCTGCGCGTGAGCGGGGCTCCGCGTTCCGCGCTCCGTGGACCCCAGACAGCCGGGGCGCCGGTGGTGCCGGCATTGGTGGCCGCCCTGGTGCTCATCGGTGGCAACGCGGCCGGTCGGCCGGGCCTGGCCATCGCGGTGATCGCGGTGCAGGCGGGGCTGCTCGTCGGCTGGCTCGGCCTCTTCTCGATGACGCTCGAGTCGGCGGCCATCGCTGTCGCGGCGGTCGCGGTCGCGGACTTTGTGCTGCTGCGCACCCGGACGGCCACGGCCGGCTCGGTCGCAGGTGTCATCGGCCTCGCCGTCATTGCTGTCCTCTTCCATCAGGTCGCCCGCCGGGGGACGAGGAGCGTCACCGAGGTGGTCTCCGTCACCCTTGCTGGCGTGGTCATCGCCTGCGCGGTCGGATTGCTGCTGCCGCTCAGAGAGCTGGACGCCGGCCGATCGGGAGTCTTCACCGGCGTGGCGACGGCGGCGGCAGCTCTGCTTGCGGTGCGGCTCATACCTGGTCGGGATCCCGTAGGCAGGCTGTCCGCGCTGGCGGTAGCCGCGCTGGCGGGGGTCTTGTGCGGCATTCCCAAAGGCGGCCTCAGCGTCGTTGAAGGGCTGTACGTCGGCCTGGCAACCGGTGTGACGGTCGTGCTGGTTGACCGGTTGCTCGGGCGGGTTCCCTTCCCGACAACTGGTCGGGCCTCCCCGATCACGACCGCTGTGGTGTGCGGGTTGGTGCCGCTGATGCTCGCAGCGCCGATCGCCTACCTGGCCGGCCGGATCATTGCCTCGGGCGGGGGTTAGCCGCGCGGATGCGCAAGTTGATCGTCATTGTTCTCGCTTCGCTTCTCGGGCTGCTGGTCGTCGCGGACCGGGTGTGTTTGCACATCGCCCAGAATCAGATCGCGAACCGGGTCGAGAAATCCCAGGGCCTGGCGAGCCATCCCGACGTCTCCATCAAGGGAATTCCCTTTCTGACGCAGGTCGTGCGGGGCCGTTACAAGCAGGTCGACGTGACCATTCATGACGTCACGCGAATCGGGCTGACGGTCGATCGGGTGAGCGTCTACTCCTACGGCGTGAGCATCCCGCTCAGCGATGTCTTGACCGGGTCGGTCAAAGAAGTGCCGGTCGAACGGGCCGAAGCCGAAGTGCTGCTCGGATTCGCGAACCTCAACAGCTATCTCGCCAGCCGGTCCGGCGGCGCCCTCAAAGTCTCACGCAGCGGTGACCAGCTCACGTTGACCGGCACGCTGCCCTTCCCCCCGAGCACCTCGCTGTCGCTGACCGCCCGCATCCAAGTCACCGGTGACGCGATCACCCTGACTCCCGCGGCCCTCGAGTCCGTCCTGGCGCGCATCCCGGGCGGCACGGCGCTCAAAGGGCTGATCCAACAGTTCTTCACCGTCCGGCTGCCGATTTCCCAGTTGCCGTTCGGTATCCGCCTCAAGTCGGCGCAGGTGACCTCGGAAGGGATCTTGATCGCGGCTTCCGCGACCGGCCTGACACTGCGAGCTCCCAGCAGTTAGGCTGAGCAGGCCATGCAGTCTGCCCTGAGCCCCATGCTCTTCAAGCGCCGAGCGGTCGACCTGTGCCGCTTGGGCAGCTGCCTGTGTCCGGCGTTCTGACCCAGCGCTGATCTACGCCCGCTTCAGGGCGATCCCGGGCGCTGGTTCTGCCAGCTCTCGGTGTCGCGATCTGCGGCCTGTGGCTGAGCAGCTAGCGCCTGTCCCAAACGCCAGACCATCCATTGATTCCCCAAGGAGCTACCCATGAGCCGAGCAAAGTCGCTCGTCGACGCCGAGTGGGCCGAGGCCCATCTCGACGATCCCAAGGTCGTCTTCGTCGAGGTTGACGAAGACGTCTCCGCCTACGACAAGAACCACATCCGGGGCGCGGTCCGCGTCGACTGGACCCAGGATTTGCAGGACAAGGTCAAGCGCGACTTCGTCGACCAGGCCGCATTCGAAAAGCTGCTCTCCTCCAAGGGCATCGCCAACGATGACACCGTGGTGCTATACGGCGGCAACAACAACTGGTTCGCCGCTTACGCCTACTGGTACTTCAAGCTGTACGGGCACGAGGATGTCCGGCTGCTCGACGGGGGACGCAAGAAGTGGGAGCTCGACTCGCGCCAGCTGGTCGCAGACGTTCCTGACCGGCCGGCCACGGACTACAAGGCCAAGCCGCTGCGTACCGACATTCGGGCCTGGCGAGACGATGTCGTCGCCGCCATCGGCAAGCAGAACCTGGTTGACGTCCGCTCGCCAGATGAGTTCAGCGGCAAGTTGCTGGCCCCCGCGCACCTGCCTCAGGAGCAGTCGCAGAAGGCCGGTCACGTCACATCTGCGGTGAACATTCCATGGTCCAAGGCCGCCAACGATGACGGCACCTTCCGTAGCAACGACGAGCTCACGGAGCTGTATTCGGAAGCTGGAGTCGACTTCAGCAAGGACTCGATCGCCTACTGCCGTATCGGTGAGCGCAGCGCGCACACCTGGTTCGTGCTGCACGAGCTTCTCGAGCAGCCCAATGTGAAGAACTACGACGGGTCGTGGACCGAGTACGGCGCGCTCGTCGGCGTCCCGATCTCGATCGGGGCCTGAAGATGTGCGCACCCCCCGTCGGAGGTCTCTCTACTGAAGGAATTGATGTGGCGAAGGAATCGGTAATTCAGGGCACGGTGACCCGCGAGGGTCAGCCCGTTTCGGCGGCGTACGTGCGCCTGCTCGATGCGTCGGGTGAGTTCACCGCCGAGGTGGTGACCAGCGCCACCGGGCAGTTCCGGTTCTTTGCGCGTCCGGGCGAGTGGACCCTTCGGGCGCTCTCCTCGCAGGGCGCGGGCGAGGCGAAGGTCGTTGCCGCCGAGGGACAGGCCGTCGAGGCACAGGTCTCGCTGCCGGTCTGACCGCACGCGAATTAACCGGGTGGTTGTCGTCGCTCACGTAGCGGGCGACAACTACCCGGTTTTCGCGCGTGCGTGGGTCGTTGGTCCAGTGATGTCTTCGCCGCGGTAGGCCAGGTCAGGTCCCGGCTCGGTTGGTAGGCCGGCTGCCTGCCAGGCGACGAATCCCCCTGCCAGGTCTGCTGTTTTGTGGAGCCCGAGGTCGATGAGCGCCGCCGCGGCCAGGCTCGAGGTGTAGCCCTCCTGGCAAGCGACGATCACCTCGACGTCGTGGTCCGTGGCCTGGGCGATCCGGGCCTCGCTGGTGGGGTCCAGCCGCCACTCCAGATGGTTGCGCTCAATGATGAGCGCCCCCGGATATGCCCCGAACTCGGCACGCTGCCAGACCGGCCTGATGTCGACGAGGAGGGCGCCTCGGGCGGTAGCTGCGCGGGCCTGCTCCGGGCCCAGCCGCCGGATCTTGGCGCGCGCCTGCGCCAGCATCTCTTCGATCGTCAGAGCCATCAGTACACCAGCGCCTGCACGCCATCGGTCAGCGCGGATTCGACGAAGCTGGCCGCGCCGGCAATCCGGATCCCCTCGATCACGTCGCCGGGACCGATATTGCGGCGGGCGGCGCATTGGGAGCACAAGGTGACGCTGCCTGCCGCCAGCACGCCGTCCAGCAGGTCGGCCAGCGGAGCCGAGTGGGGCAGCTCGAAGGTAGCTGCGCGTCCCGGGAGCGCGAACCATGCTGCCTCACCGGTGAGCCAGAGCTCGACCTCGGCACCCGAGCTGGCGGCCGTCGCGGCGACGGTGAAGGCCTGCGCGCACCGTTCGGGTGCGTCAGCGCCCGCCGTGACCTTGACCAGGAGCCCTCGCATAGGTCGACGCTACCGGCCCGCTGCGCCCGGTTGAACGGTTCGCCCCGCCCGCGGAGTTAGCATGACGAGGTGCTGGAGATCGCGTACACAAGCCTTTTGGTGCTGGTGTTTCTGCTGATCGCCTGGTTCTCCGGTTACGTCGTCTACCGGCTCTATCAAGGCCAGCGCTAGCCGCGTGACGTCCTCCGAGGCCGATCTCCCCGGCGAGCTTTTTCCGATCTCCTTTCTCTTAGGCACCTGGGCGGGCGAAGGCGTCGGCGGCTATCCCGGTGAGCCGGATTACCCATTCGCGCAGGAGGTCAGCTTCCGGCTGGTGCCGGGGGTTCCCGTGCTCGGCTACGTCTCCCGCACTTGGGATCCCGTGTCGGGTGCCCCGCTGAGCAGCGAGGTCGGCTACTGGCGTACGGCCGGCACCTACGAGACCGGCCTGAGGGTTGAGGTGATGCTCGCGCACCCCACCGGCATGGCCGAGGTCTACGTCGGCGATGTGGACGGCGGCAAGATCGAGCTGAGCAACAACGTCACGGTTCGCACCGCGACGGCACGGGAGATCGAGCGTTCCGAGCGCCTGTACGGAATCGTGGAAGGCGACCTTGCGTACGCGATCGACATCGCGGCCGAGGGCCAGCCGATGCGGCCCTACATGTCTGCCCGGCTGCAAAAGCAGAGCTAGCACCGCT
This sequence comes from uncultured Actinomycetota bacterium, assembly GCA_963737695.1. Taxonomy (GTDB): domain Bacteria; phylum Actinomycetota; class Actinomycetes; order Frankiales; family Frankiaceae; genus DATAZK01. Next base: position 137,863 of record CAVTTQ010000003.1, on the reverse strand, counting down.
CCGAATCGCCACGACCACCGACAAACCCGTCGCCTCACTGCATGATCAGCGACAGTTTCCCGGTGCTTTCGGTCGGTGCCCGGACAGGCAGAAACCCCCGGGCTTTTCCGTGCGAACACGGGCCGTCTGGACTGGACGGCACCCGGGGGCCTGGGTGTCTGCCTGGTGTTCGCCGGCGCCGGTGCTCAAGTGCACCCACGGCGGGTTAGACCAGAGAACCGGCGACTAGCGGACAGCCACCTCACGAGTCCTATGAATACTCAAAACCGGACCACCTCCCTTCCCGTGTAGCTCAACCGTAAGTCGTAGGCCCGAACGCGGCAAGTACATATGGCCGTTACTCCTGTGGGCGTAACCAGCTGCGGCGTAGCCTGAAAAGGACGCTGGAGGTGGCTGGGCATGCGCGCAGAGACTGGCACCGAGCCGGGCGCGGCCGGCAGCTCGGACCCGGCTGGCGAGCCAGCGGTCCCCGCTCTGCAGAACAAGCTGCGCGAGGGGGGTTATCGCCTGACGGCGCAGCGCCAGCTCGTGCTGGAAGCGGTGGCCAAGCTGGGCCATGCGACTCCAGAAGACATCTGCGCCGAGGTGCAAGGTACCGCGCGCGCGGTCAACATCTCGACGATCTACCGCAACCTCGAGCTGCTGGAGGAGCTGGGCCTCATCGCCCATGCCCATCTCAATCACGGCGCACCGACCTACCACGCCACCACCGAGGCACCCCACGTCCATCTGGTGTGCAGTCGCTGCGATGCGGTGGAGTCCGTCGCCACCGACCTGGTGGACGGTGTCGTCACCCGGCTGGGGAATGAGCGGGGCTTCCAGGTCGATGTACGTCATGTGACCTTCACCGGACTCTGTCGTGATTGCTCATGACCACCAGCTCGCTCCAGGCCGCCAGCCCATTGCTCGAGCGGCCGGGCGCGGTTGCCGGCGACCCGCCGGATGATGCCGTAGCCGCGCATTACGGCGACCCCCTTCGGGAGCAGACACTGCCGGCCGGGTTAGTCGACCGGTCGCACCGTGAGGTCATCACGGTGTCGGGTCCCGATCGGCTCAGCTGGCTTCATACGCTGACCAGCCAGCATTTGTCCGACCTCAGCCTTGGTGTTGGCATCGAGGCACTCATCCTGTCGCCGCACGGCCATGTTGAGCACCACCTGGTCATCGTCGATGACGGGCAGTCCACCTGGATCGACGTCGAGGGTGGCACTGCTGACGCCTTGATGACCTACCTCGAGCGGATGCGCTTCATGTTGCGGGTCGAGGTGGCCAAGCAGGACCGGGCCGTGCTCACCTTGTTGGGCTCCGAGTCAGCGCCTGACGATGTGCTGTCGCGCCGGATGCCCTGGGGCGTGGATCTGCTGGTTCCCCGCGCCCAGATCGAGGAGGTCGTCTCCCGGATCGCTCTGCCGCTCGTCGGCTTCAGCTCGTTCGAGGCCCAGCGGGTCGCCGATCGCCGGCCGCGTTTCGGTTTTGAGAGCGATCACCGGACCATCCCCAATGAGCTGCCGTGGCTGGAGAGCGCCGTTCATCTGCACAAGGGCTGTTACCGCGGCCAGGAGACGGTCGCCCGGACGCACAATCTCGGCAAGCCTCCGCGCCGAATGGTCCTGCTGCACCTGGACGGTGCCCTACCGGCGCACTCCGACCCGGTCGAGCTGGCCGGACGCACCTTGGGATGGGTCGGCACTCCCGCCTACCACGCCGAGCTGGGGCCGATCGCGCTAGCGGTCATCAAGCGCAATACGCCCGACGATGCCGTCCTGACAGCGGGTGGGATCGCTGCCGCGATCGACCCCGAATCGGATCGAACCGGCTAGCTACGACCGAAGAGGCCCTTGCGCTTGCGTGCGTGCTGGCCTCCGTTCGAAGGGGCGGGGGCCGTCGGTCGCTGGGGAGCGACAGGCCTTGGCGCCGTGGTGTTCTCGACTCCGAGGCTGCTCAGCTCGCGAAGCAGCGCAGCGGTGTCGGCCAGTCCGTTTTCGCGCGGCCGGGGTGCGTAGGGCGCCGGAGTCGGCGTCGGCGTCGGCTCGGGAGCAACCGGCTCGGCTTCCTGGGTCGGTGCCGACGCCGGGGCCGTGACGGCTGCTTCGCCGGCGAACTGCGTCAGCATCCGGGCGGCGTCCGCCATCTCGTGGGCAGATGCATCGACTCTGGCTGGTGGGATGACCGGGGCCTCATCCGAGAACGCTTGGGCCATGGCGGGCTCGAAGGTCGGCTCGATCTCCGGCTGGGCGTCCGGCGCAACGTCCAGGACCGCGTCGGTGGTCACGAAGGCGGCGAACTCGACAGACTCCTCGATGCGTTCGAAGTCGGCGTCAGCAACAGTCTGAATATCGGTCACGACGTCGGTTGCTACGTCGGCTTCCTCGCTGCTGTCGACGTCGTTGCCCAAGTCGTTGCCGAGGTTGTGGCCCAGTTCGGCGAGCTGCGTCTCCGCGTCGGCGGCAGTGTCGATCATGGGGATGTCCAGCTCGGCGAACTCCGCGAAGTCGCTGACCGCGGCCTCGTCGTCGAGTGGGCTGTACTGGCGGTAGGAGTCGGCTGCCTCGGACAGTGCGGCAAAGGCAGCCAGCGTGCCGGGGTTTGCGTCAGCCTCGATCTCGGCGATCTCAATGTGAGCGGTCTCGATCTCGACGTCCTCGACGTCGTCGAGCTCAGGCTCGAGCGGGGCTACCAGGGTCAGTGCGAATCCGGTGACGGCCTCGATCTCCGATGTCTCCTCGGGGTCCTCAGTCCGGTTTTCCGCGATGCCTCGGTGTCCGCGATGCCTTCGGTGCCTTCGGTGTCCGCGACGTCGCCGGTGTCGGCTACCTCGTCGTGGGAAGCCTCTTCGACGATGGTCAGCTCTTCGGCGTCCTCCACGACCGAGAGTTCGGCGCTCTCGTCGCCGGCCGCGATCGAAACCTCCTCGACCACCTCCAACTCGGCGCTCTCGAGCGCCGGAGGGGTCGCGTCTTCGGGCTTCTCCTCGACCAGCTGACTGGTCTGAGACGCCTGATCCGATTGATCCATCCCGCCGTCGTCGTCGGAGCGCTCGTCGTTCATCGCCTCGGAGAGCGCTGCTGATACGCGGGCGAGGGCCTCCGAGAGCGGGTCGCCGCGTGACGTGCGAGGCGCCTGCCAGGGTGCTCCGACGGGAGCGAAGCCCACCCCGACGTTCTCCAGCAGCGATTCGCCGGGCTGGTAGGTCAAGGCCGCTGCCAGCGCGTCCATCGGATGGTCGTCACCGGAGTCGCCCAACTCGCTCCCGTCCCCGGTCGCGTGGTCTATTTCAAGGTCGTGCGACGCGGATGAGGGCCCGGGGGTGACCTGCACCAGCCCGGCGTCCAGCAAGTTGGCGATGGTGCGGCCGGTGTCCAAGAGCGTGAATCCGGTCGTGACGCCGAGCTCCGCCACGGTGCGTGCACCGTCGACGGCGCACAGCAAGGCAAACCCGTCGGCATCCATCTCGACCGACTCATCCGAATGCTCCTGATCGTCAGGAGCGTCAGGGTGCGCGGCGAGTGAGACGACCGCGTCGTCGCCTCGGATGGAGTGCAGCAGCGCCTGCCATTCCGCTTGCCGCTGGGCGACGGTCTCGAGGGCTTCCTCGACGGTCAACGCTTGGGGCAGGCTCGCTCCCCACCGCTGGCGGCGACGAAAACGCCAGCTGCCGCTTCGCCAGTTGCACAGCTCGGACAGGTCGGCGAGGGCCCGCTCGCTCACGAGGGCATGGACCTGGCGTTCCTCTGCCAGGCCGAGGTGAATCAGGAGCTCTGCGAGCATCCAATTGGAGAGTTCGGTCTCTTGGGCTTCGCGTGCCTCAGCCAGTGCCGTCGAGCTCAACTGGCGGCTGGCGACCAACCGCGTGACCACTGACTCCTCAGAGCCGGGCACCGTGACGTTGAAGATCGCGCCACTGCGCAGTCCCACCATCGATTCTTCGGTGTCCGACCTTCGGCCGACTGGAAGCAGATAGACACACCCGGTTGCCTTGGCGTCTGCCAGTTGCCGAAGCAGATTCGCCAGCGGCGTGGTTTGCAAATCGCCGCGCAGCACACTGCCTCCCTCCGGTCCCCCTCGATCGAGTGGTGGACGTCCGAGATTCATTCGGCACCTCGAGCCCGCGGATTGAGCCGTGCGGGCGTGTCGTCGTGGGCTGGTTGCTCAGGTTCCGGCCGCGTCGGTGAACTCGCAGCTCACGAGCCCTGCGAACTGTTAGGCGCCGGTAGACGGACTTCAGGTGGCAAATGAGATGTGAGGGATTACGCACCGAACGCTTGCGGATCGCGCCGTTCGGCCGACATGACAACAGCAGTTTTGAGGGATCGACCGTTGACTGGTCTTTGGGCCATGCTGAGTCATCGGCCGGCAGCCGGCGCCCGGGCCGGGACGTTGCGACGTGGAGGTCCTTGTGGAAGGCGTGCTAAGCGGGGGCAAGCGCAGGATCGACAAGGTCCTGGCGTCGAACTACCTCGACGGTCTCGACGCGCTGCCGCTCGCCGAGATCCGCTCCCTTCGCGACGACGCGGGCCAGGAGGAGACGGACCTGTCCTACCTGCGGCGGCTGCTCCAGGGCCGGATGGACATCGTCGCCGCCGAGCTGGCTCGTCGCGCCGGCGGAGACGCGGCGGGCATCGTCGGCGAGCTGCCCCGAATTCTGGCGGACGCCCCGCGGGCCGAGTCCCGCGGGATGGGTCGCCACCAGGTCGTCGAGCCTTCCAACACCGGCTCCACCCGCCGCGCCGAGGAGCAGATCGCGGCCATGGACGTCACCGATCTGACGTCCTACGACGACGCCGAGGTCCAGGCGCTGCTCGATGGACTCCGCACGACCGAGGCCGACATCTCTGCCTGCCGGCGGGCCGTGCAGGGCGTCTATGACGCAGCGAGCGCGGAGATCACCAAGCGCTACCGCGACGGCCGCGCCGACGTGGGCGACCTGCTGCGCGAGGACGTCGGCTGACGTCCGAAGACGTCGGTGCCCGCGTTCCATTCGTAGCCTCTGCGTCTTCTGCGGCTCCAGTGACGGCGCCCGGCCCTCCTATCGGCGCGCAGCGACCGCTCTGGGCACCCATCTGGGCGAGCTCGGGATCAATCGTCGTCTACGGCGGCGCCTCAGTCGGTCTGATGGGAGCCGTCGCCGACGCCGCCCTGGCGGCCGGGGGACGGGTCATCGGAGTGATCCCCCAGCAGCTCGTCGACCGGGAGCTGGCCCATCCCGGGCTCACCGAGCTGCACGTCACCGACACCATGCACGAGCGCAAGGCGCTGATGGCCGACCTCGCCGACGGCTTCGCCGCCCTTCCCGGTGGCCTCGGAACGCTTGAGGAGCTGGCGGAGGTCACCACCTGGGCGCAGCTCGGCCTGCACGCCAAACCGATCGGGCTGCTTGGACGTCGACGGTTTCTTCGATCTGCTGCTGCAATTCGTGGACCGGATGGTGGGAGAGGGTTTTGTCTCCGAGACCAACCGCCGGCTCCTGGTCACGGGACGACGCCGGCAGAACTCGTCGCCGCGTTGACGGTGGCGCCGCCGACACACCTAAATGGGTGGCGCCGGGCGGCGAACCCGCTGAGCGGTGCTCAGCCTCGTCGGCGCCTGGCCCACCACCCCCGCGTCAAGCAGGCTCTTGACGTCCGAAACTCCCCAGTCGGCGAGGGCCTCAAGGGTGTGCGTCCCTGGCCTGACCGGAGGGCCGGCGACCGAGCTCGGAGTCCGGCTGAAGCGGGGCGCGGGCGCGGGTTGCACGACGCCGTCGACCTCGATGAAGGTCTGGCGGGCCACGTTGTGGGGGTGAGCGGGAGCCTCCGTCATCGACAGCACCGGCGCCACGCAGGCATCGGTTCCCTCAAAGACGGCCGCCCACTCGTCACGGGTGCGTTGGGCGAAGATCGCGGTGAACCGTTCGCGCAGGTAGGGGATCCGCTCGGGGCTGCGCTCGCCTTCCTCGGCGGACATCCCCAGTCCGTCGAGTAGCGCCTGGTAGAACTGCGGTTCCAACGCTCCGACGGCGATGTGCTTTCCGTCGGCTGCCTGGTAGACGCTGTACCAGGGAAGGCCGCCGTCCAGCGGGTTCGACGCCCGCTGATCAACCCAGGCGCCGCCCGCCTTCATGCCGTACAGAAACGACATCAACGATGACGCGCCGTCGGTGATGGCAGCGTCGACCACCTGCCCGTGCCCAGAAGTGCGGGCCTCGATGAGCGCTGCGAGTAGGCCCATCACCAGGTAGGTGCTTCCCCCGCCGAAGTCGCCGACGAGGTTGAGCGGAATGCCCGGGCGCTCGGCGTCGCCGATCGCGTGCAGCGCCCCGGTGAGCGCGATGTAACCGATGTCGTGGCCCGCGGTGGGTGCCCAGGGCCCGTACTGCCCCCAGCCGGTCATGCGCCCGTAGACCAGCCGTGGATTGCGCGCGAGGCAAGCATCGGGACCAACGCCGAGACGCTCCGTGACGCCCGGCCGGTTGCCTTCGATCAGCATGTCGGCGGACTCGACAAGGGTCAGCAAGACCTCGGCTGCCTGCGGGTTGCGCAGGTCGATCACCGCCGAGCGGCGGCCTCTGGCGGGGACGTCGAATCGGCCAAAGCCCCACTCGCCAGGCCCGGACATCGCCGAAGGACGGTCGATACGGAGTACTTCGGCGCCCATGTCGGCGAGCAGCATCGCGGCGGTCGGCCCCGGACCGATGCCCGCCAGCTCGATGACGCGTACGCCGGCAGCGGTCCAGTTCGCCCCACGGAATCTCCTTCGCTGCTTGCTTGCGACGCTTTATCTGCAGGTGCTTGTCGCCCGTACAGAGTCAAACAGACAGGTAAACGCCGGTCTGCGCCGGTGCCGAGACGTGACTCGCCGCACAACGGCACCAGGGTGCTAGCCAGATGCTTGCAATCGTTAGCACCCCGGCATAACGTCGATAACGAGACTGGTGCTGGGCGGAGGGGGAAGCATGCCGAACCTGAATGTTTCTAACCTCAACGTTCCAGTGCTGAACGTGCCGAACCTCAATGTCTCCGGGATCTCGGCTCGACGATCAACGTTCGCGGCCTCGGTGAGTACATCCGCGAGCAGCGGCGTTCCGCCCAGATCTCGCTTCGGCAGCTGGCCCGTCAGGCCGGGTGTGAGCAATCCGTATCTCAGCCAGATAGAGCGTGGTTTGCGAAAGCCGTCCGCGGAGATCCTGCAGCAGATCGCGAAGGCGCTGCGGATCTCGGCGGAGGCGCTTTATGTGCAGGCCGGCATTCTCGAGGAGCGCGAGGGCACCGAGCTCGCGCAGGCGCTCCTGCACGACCCGTACCTCAATGAGCGCCAGAAGCAGGTGCTGATCGAGATCTACGACTCGTTCCGCAAGGAGAACGAGGCGCGTATCGCCGCCGAGGTAGCCACCCAGCTGGCAGCAGCCGAAGGCGTCGAGATCGAGGTCTCGGAGGAGCCGGTCCTGTCCGTCTCCGACAACCCCCAGACCTAGACCCCCATACCGATCCGACCCCCATACCGATCCCGAGTTCGTTCGCGTTTTACGCGACGTCAACTTGGGCCTCATTCATCCTGTTCTATCCCGTTAACCAGGAGGTTCCATCATGGCTACTACGAAGGCCACCACCAAGACCACCACCACCACCCGGACCCGTGCCGCAGCCGCCAAGTCGAAGCCGGCCGAGTCGGCTGAGACCAAAGCTGCCAGCACTCCGACCCCCGAGGGCATCGACCTCAACCGCGTCAGCAAGCCGCTCTACGCCTCCGTCGGTGCCGCTGACCTGGCTGTCGAGAAGCTCCGCACGCTGCCGGATGCGTACGCCTCGGGGGTCAACTCTGCGGTGAACTCCGCGCAGGCCCAGGTCAGCAGTGCCCGCGGCTCGGTCAAGTCCTCGGTCAAGACGCTGCCCGTCGCCGTCCGCGGACAGCTCACCGCGCTTCCGAGCAAGGCGAAGGTCACCTACTCCGAGCTCGTTGAGCGTGGCCACAAGCTCGTCACCACGGTCCAGCAGAGTCCCAGCACCCAGGCCGCCCTCAAGCAGGCCAAGACCGCCCGCGCGCAGGCGAAGGGTGCCACCACCTCCGCGCTCAAGTCCGTCAAGTCGGTCGAGAAGGTCGCCGGCGCCGTCAAGCTCGGCTGACCTCGCCTGGTTTGTCAGGCGGCCAGCGGACCGTGCATTCACCGAGTCGCCAGCGGTCCCGGCGTCCGACCACCGGCCACCCATCCGAGGCAAGTCCGGCGACGGCGGTCATCCACCGTTGCCGGGCGCCGTAGACCCGCATGGGTGCTGCCGAAGCCCAATGGGCGTCGAGGGCCTGCAGCAAGGCGTGAATGGGTTCGCCGGCCACGTTTCTGGCGATCAGCGACTTGGGGAGCCGTTCGGCGAGCTCGGACGGCTTGTCCAAGCTCGACAAGTGAGCGGCGAGCGTGAGGGTCACCGGGGCGCCGCCCGAGATCTGCAGCCAGCAGGCCCGGCGGCCGATCTCGTCGCACGTTCCGTCGATGACGACGGCTCCTGTGGCGCACATGGCGGCCCAGGCTGGGGCGACGGCCTGCTCGTCGTACTGGCGTAGGACGTTCATGGCGCGCACCACGACCGGCGAGGTGCCGGCCAGCTCGAAGCCGCCCCGTTGAAAATCCAGCAGGGGCGGGTCCGCCGCGGCCCGGGCTGCCGCTACCCGAGCCGCTTCGATCTCGAGTCCGAGCACGCGGGCATTCGGATAGCGGTGGTGCAACCGGCGCGCGAGTTCCACCGTCGTGACCGGCGCCGCTCCAAAGCCAAGGTCGACCACGAGCGGATCGGCGAGCGCTCTGAGCTGCGGGGCCAGCGCCCAGAGCAGCCAACGATCGACCCTGCGCAGCCGGTTCGGAGCCGTCGTACCCCGGGTGGCGATACCCATGGCGCGGGCCCGTCCCGAAGCCAGCCGTTTGCTCCGGGAACGAACAGGCACCCTCGCGAGGTTAGGCCTGCTGGCACAATCGATTCAGGCTTGGCCGATTAAGGCTTGCCGACAGCCGAGCCGACCATCGCAGCGGAGGTGTACCCGGTGCCAGTGCGCCGTACCCCGCGATGGCGGGGCGCTGCAGGTCCGGGCCTCGCCACCCGCGGTGGGAGCAGGCCGCGCTCCGGCATCGGCCGGGTGGCCATGCTCTCGGTTCACACCTCGCCGCTGGATCAGCCCGGTACGGGCGATGCCGGCGGGATGAACGTCTACGTCGTCGAGCTCTCCCGCCAGCTCGCCGCTCGCGGGGTCGAAGTGGAGATCTTCACCCGCGCCACGACGAGCGACCTTCCGCCGGTCGTTTCCTTGGCCCCCGGTGTGCTGGTCCGACACGTGACTGCCGGGCCGTACGAAGGCTTGCGCAAGGACGACCTCCCGGCCCAGCTCTGTGCGTTCACCGCCGGCCTGATGAGGGTCGAAGCGGCGCATGAACCGGGCTACTACGACGCCGTGCACTCGCACTATTGGCTGTCGGGGCAGGTCGGCTGGGTGGCGGCCGAGCGTTGGGCCGTGCCGCTCGTCCATACGGCGCACACCCTGGCCAAGGTGAAGAACGCGGCGCTGGCCGCCGGCGATGCCCCCGAGCCGGCCTCTCGCGTGATCGGCGAGCAGCAGGTGGTCGATGCGTCGACCCGGCTGATCGCGAATACGCCGGCGGAGGCCGCTCAGCTTGCCCAGCTTTACGAAGCGCCGCCCAGCAGCATTGACGTGGTGGCGCCCGGCGTCGACCTCGAGGTCTTTCGCCCCGGCGAGGCGTCGACCGCGCGTACCCGCCTCGGGGTGCCCCCTCATGCCGACGTCCTGCTGTTCGTCGGGCGCCTGCAGCCATTGAAGGCGCCCGACGTGCTGCTGAGGTCCGCCGCCGAGTTGCTCGCGCGCGACCCCTCGCTGCGCGAGCGACTCGTCGTCGCCATCGTCGGTGGACCCAGCGGCTCCGGGCTCGCGCACCCGCAGGCCCTGCAAGAATTGGCAGCCCAGCTCGGCATTTCAGACGTCGTCCGCTTTGAGCCCCCGGCCCCCCAGGAGCGGCTCGCGGACTGGTATCGGGCCGCTTCGGCGGTGGTGGTGCCGTCCCACAACGAAAGCTTCGGTCTGGTAGCCCTCGAGGCGCAGGCGTGCGGCACCCCGGTCGTTGCCGCCGCCGTCGGTGGATTGCGTACGGCGGTCCGCGACGGCATAAGCGGTCTACTCGTGGACGGTCACGATCCGGCCGATTACGCGACGGCCGCTGGTCGCTTGCTCGCGGCTCCGGCCTACCGGGCCCGGCTGTCGGCCGGGGCCGTGGCTCACGCCTCAGGCTTCGGATGGGCGGCGACCGCGGGTGGTGTGCTGGACTCGTACGTGGCGGCGGTTACGGAGACCGATGCCGCCCTGCTTGCCGCTTTGGCGTAACAAGCGCAAGCGGGGAGCCTGACTCCTCACCGAAGGGCGGATCATCCTGTGCCGAGCGCGCTGACCACTGAGGAGCGCATCCGTCTTGACCGGATCGTCGAGCAGACGCTCGTTGATCTGGAGCTTGAGTACGAGCATCCGGCTGACGGCTCGTTCTTCGTCAAGCTGCCGGGGGAGCACAAGCTCGCGACCATGACCTGGCTCGTCGTGCAGGACCACAGCCTGCTCGTCGAGGCGTTCTTCATGCGTAAACCGGAAGACGATCCGGCCGCCGTCCATGCCTGGCTGCTCGGCCGTAACGCCCACATGTTCGGCATGTCTTTCGCCATCGATCGGCTCGGCGATGTCTATCTGGTCGGCCGGTTGCCGCTCTCGGCAGTGGAACCCGAAGAGATCGACCGGTTGCTCGGCTGCATGTTGCGCTACTCCGACGACAGCTTCGACACCGCCGTGGCGCTGGGCTACGAGAGCTCGATCCGGCGGGAGTGGGCCTGGCGCGTCAAGCGCGGCGAGAGCACCGCAAACCTGGCGGCGTTCGCGCAGTTCGCCGGAGGCGAAGAGTAGGCGGGGTGCCGGAGGCGAAGAGTAGGCGGGGTGCCGGAGGCGAAGAGTAGGCGGGGTGCTGATTCCTCAGACTGACTAGCGCCATTGGCCAGTGGCGCCATAACGCCATTACCGCATGGCGCCGAGGTCGATTGTGGAGAATGGTCGGATGTCGACCCTCGTACTGCTGCGTCACGGTCAGAGCGACTGGAACCGCAAGAATCTCTTCACCGGCTGGGTCGATGTGGACCTGTCAGAGGCCGGGGTGCATGAGGCGGTGCGCGGCGGGACCTTGTTACGCGATGCCGGGGTGCTGCCGGACGTCGTGCACACCAGCCTGCTGACCCGGGCGATACGGACCGCGACCCTTTCGCTCGAGGAATGTGGGCGGCTGTGGGTGCCCGTCCGACGCTCGTGGCGGCTGAACGAACGCCACTACGGCGCCCTGCAGGGCCTGAACAAGGCCGAGACGAAAGACAAGTACGGCGACGAGCAGTTCCTGCAGTGGCGACGCTCCTACGACACCCCTCCGCCGCCGATCGAGCCCAGCCAGCCGAGCGGCGTGGACGAGCGGTATGCCGAGCTCGCACCGGACGTCATTCCCTTGACCGAGTGCCTCAAGGACGTGCTGGAGCGGATGCTGCCGTATTGGTATGACGCCATCGTCCCGGACCTCTTCGCCGGCCGGACGACTCTCGTGGCGGCACACGGCAATTCGTTACGGGCGTTGGTCAAACACCTCGATGGGATCAGCGACGCCGACATCGCCGAGCTGAACATCCCTACCGGTATCCCGCTGCGCTACGAACTCGACGAGGATCTTCGGGTGGTCGCCTCGGGCTACCTCGATCCCGACGCCGCCCAGGAGGCCGCCGCCGCTGTAGCGGCCCAGGGTTCCGCGCACTGACCTCGCGCTGACGAGTGAGCTGTGGGTGGCTCAGATTTCGGTCAGCGTCAGCAGCGCGACCGGGCCGCCCTGCGCCATCCGCTGGTCGCAATGCTCACGAAGCACGTCGTAGGCCGCATCGCCGATCAGCTCCCGAAGCTCGCTCTCGTACGTCGCGACCACCGGTTCCCGCCCGGCGGCGTGGGCAGCGACAGAGTTGGAGCACCACCAGGAGAGGTCGGCACCGCCTTCACCCCAGGCGGCGCGTCCGAATTCGCTGATGGTGGTCCGGCCGCCGCCTTCGCCGAGGTCTTCCCATTCCCGGCGGACCGGCACCTGCCAGCAGACCTCCGGCTTCGTGGCCATGAAGTGGCGCCCGGTGCGGGTGGCGAGGTGGTGCAGCGCGCAGCCGTAGGTGTCGCCCTTGGTGCGGTTGAAGAAGACGCACACGTCGTCGACGACGGCGGTCTTGCGGGCCGGTTCGCCGTCGAGCTCGTCGGTGACCACGAGCTTGCGGGCACCGAATTGCTCCCACAGCTCAGGCGTGAGCAATTTGGCTTCGGCCTTGACGCGCTTCTCGTCGGCCTTGTCCACGAAGTACGCGCCGTGGGTGCAGCAGGCATCGTCGGGGCGCTCGGCGTTGATGCCGTGGCAGCCGCTTCCGAAGATGCACGTCCACGTCGAGAGCAGCCAGCTCAAGTCAGCGCGGATCTCGTGGGAAGGGTCATCAGGGTCAGGAAAGGTCAGCCATTCACGAGGGCTGCCCGGCGCCGGCGGGGTCACGATCGCGACCGTACCTGCCCACAACACCACCTTGGGTGTCCCACCCGTTGCTTTCTCCCGCATACGCTGACTCTTTGTGCGCCTAGGAGTCTTGGACGTCGGCTCTAATACCGTCCATCTCCTGGTGGTTGACGCACACCCGGGAGCCGCCCCGCTGCCGGCCGCCAGCGTCAAGACCGCGCTGGGCCTGGCTGAGCTTTTGCTCGCAGACGGCACGCTGGGCGCGGACGGTGCGGCGCGACTGTGCGAGACGATCGCCGACGCCAGGGTCGAGGCCAAGCGGCTGGGAGTCGAGGAGTTGCTCGCGTTTGCCACCTCGGCGGTCCGCGACGCCGGTGACAGTGACGCGGTGCTTGCTGAGGTGCGCGGTCGGACCGGAGTCGAGCTGCAGGTGCTGAGCGGGGTCGACGAGGCGCGCCTGACGTTTCTGGCCGTCCGCCGGTGGTTCGGTTGGAGTGCCGGCCGGTTGCTGGCCCTCGACATCGGCGGTGGCTCGTTCGAAGTTGCGGCCGGCGAAGACGAGGACCCCGACGTGGCGGCTTCGCTGCCACTGGGCGCCAGCCGCCTGACCCGTGACTGGCTTCATAACGACCCCCCCAAGCGCAGCGAGATGGCCGCGCTTCGCAAGTACGCGAAGGCTCAGCTCGCGCCGCTCGTCAAAGATTTGTACGAGCTGGGCGAGCCCACTCGCGTGGTCGCGACCAGCAAGTCCTTCCGCTCCCTCGCCCGCATCTCGGGGGCCGCTCCCTACAGCAAGGGGCAATACGTCCGGCGTTCCCTGACGGCCGCCGACCTGGACGGGATCGTCAATCGGCTGGCCAAGCTCACCGCCGCCCAGCGGGCCGCGTTGCCGGGAGTATCGCCGAGCCGGTCAAAACAGTTGCTGGCGGCGGCTCTGGTCGCCGCCGAGGCGATGGACCTGCTGGGGGTCACCCAAGTGGAGATCTGTCCCTGGGCGTTGCGTGAAGGCTTGATTCTGCGACGGTTGGACCACCTACCCGCCGAATAGGCTGTCAGCGTGAGCGCCGACGGTTTGATCGCTCGGGTGCCCTCGGCGAAGGTGGCGATGTCCACCGCGTCGACGTATCCCGAGTCGACTGCCAGCGCGTTCGAGATCGCGGCGCGCCTCGGCTACGACGGCGTCGAAGTCATGGTCTGGACTGATCCGGTCAGCCAGGACATCGATGCGCTGCGACGGCTGTCGGACTACCACCAGATACCAATTCTGGCCGTTCATTCGCCGTGCCTGATCATCACCCAGCGGGTCTGGGGCACCGATCCCTGGGGCAAGTTAAGAAAGGCCCAGAGCGCCGCGGAACGGCTCGGTGCGTCGACCGTCGTGGTGCATCCGCCGTTTCGGTGGCAACGCGATTACGCCCGTGAATTCATTTCGGGGATCGCCAAGATGGCCGACGAGACCGACGTCCGCTTCGCTGTGGAGAACATGTTTCCGCTGCGGGCCCGTGGCCGCACGATGGTCCCCTACGCACCGGACTACTCGCCGGTCGATCAGGACTTCAGCCACGTGACGCTGGACCTGTCGCACACGTCGGTGTCGCAGTCGGACGCACTCGCGATGGCGACCACGCTCGGCGAGCGGCTGGCACACGTGCACATCGCCGATGGCCTTGGTACGCCCAAAGACGAGCACCTCGTTCCGGGGCGCGGCAACCAGCCGTGCGCGGAGCTGCTGGAGCGGCTGGCGGACACCGGCTACTCCGGGCTCGTCGTCGTAGAGGTCAATACCCGTAAGGCGGAATCGCGGGCGGAGCGTGAGGCCGACCTCGCCGAGGCGCTTGCCTTCACCCGGCTGAACATGGCAGCGCCGGCCCGGCTCGTCGACTTGCGCCGTAGAGCGTGATCCGGCGAGATGGCCTCTCTGTTCGATCCACTCGTTGACTTCTACGACGCGGCCCGGCCCACGTATCCGGACGAGCTTTTCACCGCGCTCGTCGAATTCACCCGGCCGTTGCCGGGGTCCCGCATCGTCGAGGTCGGCGCCGGGACCGGTATAGCGACTCGAGCATTGCGCAGCCGTGGAGCGCTCGTGCTCCCGGTAGACCATGGAGCGGCGATGCTGGCGCGCCTGCAGGAGCGGGCGGCGGCCTTTCCGACGGCCGTGCGTGCCGATGCCCATCAGCTGCCGGTCCGGAGCGGTTGGGCCGATCTCGTCTGCTACGCGCAGGCCTGGCACTGGACCGACCCGCCGCGGGCTGCGGCGGAGGCGGCCCGCGTGCTACGCCCCGGCGGTGCGCTCGCGGTGTGGTGGAACCTCGTCCAGTTCCACGGTGTCGACTGGCTCGAGAGCCAGCACGATCGGCTCGCGGCTGCCAATCCGGCGTGGGACCGTGGCGATCGACGGGACCGCGATTGGATCGGTGAATTCGAGGATTTGGGATGGACGGTGGCGACGGCCGCCAGCTCGTGGACGCGGAGCCTGCCGCTGGATGAATACCTGGCCTGGCTGCAGTCGAAGTCCTACGTCGGGGCGATCCCCGATTCCCGTCGGGCCGCATTCTTGGACAGCGAGCGGGCGTCGCTGCTGGGCACCTTTCCCGACGCCACGGTCGTTGAGCCGTTCGTGACCGAGCTCTACGTGGCGCGGCCGCCGACCTCCGCCGGCCGCAGGGGAGACTGAAGGCATGCGCATCGCGATCCTGGGCGCCGGCAAGATCGGCGAAGCTCTGCTGGCGGGCCTGTTGACCAGCGGCACCGCGTCAAGTGACCTGTGCTTCACGGAGCAGTACGAGGAGCGGGCGGCCGAGCTCACCGAGCGATACGGCGTTGCCGCCGCCAAGAGCGTCGAAGCCGCCGCCGCCGATGTCGTGGTGCTGGCGGTCAAGCCCGCCGACATCGCCGGCTTGGCGGCAGAGATAGCTCCCGTGTTAGGTGCGGCGACCCTCGTCGTCAGCGTTGCCGCCGGAATCACGACCTCTTATCTGGAGCGGCGGCTGCCGGACGGGGCGCGGGTTGTGCGTGTCATGCCGAATACACCGATGCTCGTCGGCGAAGGGATGTCGGCGGTGTCCGGGGGCACTCACGCGACCGACGACGATGTGGCGAGCGCCGAAAGGCTGCTGGGAGCGGTCGGGCAGGTGGTCCGGCTTCCCGAGTCGCAGCTGGACGCCGTCACCGCGCTCTCGGGCAGCGGCCCCGCCTACGTTTTCCTGCTCGCCGAAGCCATGATCGACGCCGGGGTGCTGACCGGGCTGCCGCGACCGGTCGCTCACGCGCTGGCGATCCAGACCATCCTCGGATCGGCCCTGATGCTGCGTGACAGTGGGGATTCCCCGACGCTGCTGCGTGAAGCCGTCACGTCACCCGGCGGCACCACGGCTGCGGCGCTTCGCAAGCTCGAGGAGCACGGGTTGCGGGCGGCGTTCAGCGACGCGTTGGAGGCGGCCCGCGACAGGTCGCGCGAGTTAGCCGCCGGCACCTGATGGCCGCGCCAGCCACCCCGGTGCCGGGCTCGGTCGAAGTCGTCTGGGATGACCAGCTGACCGAATACGACCATGGACCCGGCCATCCTTTGCGACCGGTTCGCCTCGAACTCACCATGTCGTTGGCGCGCCAGCTTGGGGTGTTGGACCGGCCGGGCGTCACTTTTCGGGCTCCGTCGACAGCCGATGACGACCTGCTCGCCCTCGTGCACGACCCGACCTACGTCGGCTTCGTCAAGCAGGTGACGCCAGGCCAGCTCATCGGCGCCACGGGTCGAAGGTTCGGATTCGGCAGCGCCGACAATCCGGTCTTTGACCATATGCACGAGGCTTCCGCGTTGGTCAGCGGTGCGTCCGTGGCGGCGGCTGCGGCGGTCTGGGAAGGCCGGGCGGCGCGGGCGGTCAACCTCTCCGGGGGTCTGCACCACGCGATGCGCGATCACGCCAGTGGGTTTTGTGTCTATGACGATCCGGCGGTGGCCATCGCCTGGCTACTGGCGGCCGGCGCGCAACGCGTCGCTTACGTCGACGTCGATGTCCACCACGGAGATGGCGTTCAGGCGGCGTTCTACTCCGACCCTCGCGTGCTCACCGTCAGCCTTCACGAGAGTGGCCGGAGCCTGTTTCCAGGCACCGGCTTCGCGGACGAGACCGGCAGCGGCGAAGGCACCGGATACGCGGTGAACGTGGCGCTGCCGTCCGGTACCGGAGACGCCGGCTGGTCGAGGGCTTTCGAGGCCGTGGTGCCCGCCGTCCTGGAGGCTTACCAGCCACAGATCCTGGTGACCCAACATGGTTGCGACACCCACCGACTCGATCCGCTCGCTCATCTCACGTGCAGCGTCGATGGTCAGCGTCAGACCTACCGACGACTCGGCGAGCTCGCGCGCAGCCACGCCGGGGGGCGCTGGGTGGCGCTCGGCGGAGGTGGCTATGAGGTGGGCCAGGTGGTGCCGCGGGCCTGGACCCATCTGCTGGCCGAACTGACCGGCGCGGCGGTGAACGGTGCCACGCCGGATTCCTGGCGGCAGCAGGTGCGCGAGCGGGTGGGTGGCCCGGCGCCGGAGAGCTTGACCGATCTGGAGACAGCCGTGACCGCGGCGGCGCCCTGGACCGGCTCGACGGGCTCGGCGCTGGACGAGTCGGTGATGGCCACCCGCAGGAGCGTCTTCCCATTGCATGGTCTGACGCCCTGACCATGGTCGCGCAATCCCGCCGTTCCAAGCAGCCCGTAGACGTTCGCAAGACTTTGCTCGAATACGCGCTAACTCTCCCGGAGGCCTGGGAAGATCACCCATGGGGCGATTCGGTGGTGAAGGTTCGTAAGAAGATCTTCCTTTTCCTGGGAGGGGAGCACGGTGGCCCGCCTTCCCTGACCGTCAAACTCCCCGAGTCGGCGGAGCACGCACTCTCACTGCCGGAAGCGGTGCCAACCGGCTACGGCCTTGGGCGCCACAGCTGGGTGACGGTGCCGCTCGCGGCGCCGCGCGAGCTGCTGATGGACTGGATCGACGAGAGCTACTGCTCCATCGCACCCAAGACCTTGGTGGCCAGGCTGCTGGCCGAGCCGCCGGAAAAGGCTGACCTGCGCTGACGAGTAGGCTCCCGAGCAGGCTGGTCGCAAACGAAGGGTCACACGTGGGTTCCGTAATCAAGAAGCGTCGCAAGCGGATGGCGAAGAAGAAGCATCGCAAGCTGCTGAAGAAGACCCGCGTTCAGCGTCGCAACAAGAAGTAGCTGACTCCCGGGTCGGGAGAAGGGGAGCCGATGGCTCGGCGCGTGCTCATCACCGGTGTGTCACGACACCTCGGTGGTCGGCTCGCCCAGCTGCTGTCGGCCTCCCCTGAGGTTGAGGTGGTCGTCGGAGTCGACACCACCACTCCAAAGGTTGATCTCGGACGTACCGAGTTCGTGCGCGCGGATATCCGCAATCCGATCATCGCGAAGGTGCTGAGCACCGAGCGGATCGACACCGTCGTGCACATGAATCTGATCGCTACGCCCGGCCGCGCAGGCGGGCGGACCGCGATGAAAGAGATCAACGTCATCGGCACGATGCAGCTGCTCGCTGCCTGCCAGAAGGCGCCTGCCGTACGCCGTCTGATCGTCAAGTCCTCGACCGCCATCTACGGTTCGTCCTCACGCGACCCGGCGATCTTCACCGAGGACTCCCCTCCGCGCGGGGCGCCCTCGGGCTTTGCCAAGGACGCGGTTGAGGTCGAGGGCTACGTCCGTGGTTTCGGGCGGCGTCGCCCGGACGTTTCCCTTACGGTGCTTCGGTTCACCAATTTCATCGGGCCTCACCTCGAGAGCTCGCTGACCCGTTACCTCTCGTTGCCCGTGGTCCCGACCGTGCTTGGCTACGACCCGCGGATTCAGCTCTGCCACGAGGATGATGCGCTCGAGGTTCTGCGCCTTGCCGCGCTGACGGACCGGTCCGGGATCGTGAACGTCGGCGGCGCCGGACAGCTCCTGCTCTCGCAGGCCATCCGCCGCGCCGGCCGGCTCTGGGTCACCGTGCCTACCCCCGCGGTCACCGTGACCGGCGATCTGCTCAGGCGCGCCAAGTTGATCGACGTATCGCCCGAGCAGATTCGCTTCCTCGAACACGGTCGGGTGGCCGATGTGACCCGGCTGCGCGACGTTTTCGGCTACCAGGCCCGCTACACGAGCGCCACGGCGTTCGATGACTGGGTTGCTACGGCGGGATTGCGCATCGTTGACCCGGACGTGGTGGAGGTCGCCGAGCGGCTGACGTTCAACACGCTCCGACGGGGGCATGCCAGGCTCGCACAGGTATTGGGCCCGTTGCGGGCGGCCGCCGCGGCGATACCGCTGTCGCCCGTCTCGGCCGTGTCGGCTGCGCCGGAGGTTGCGCATGTCTGAGGCACGCATCATTCCCATCGGGGGTGGCCACGAGGCTCATGAGAGTCCCGTACCGGAGACGCCGGAGGCCGCTGGCGCAGCACCGCGTACCGAATCGGAGTGGGAGCGAAAGCTCGCCGGCGGGTTGGCCTTCCTGCGTCGGCGGCTGACGGGTGATTACGAGGTCGACGACTTCGGGTTCGACCCGGACCTCAACGACCACGTGCTGTCCGCGCCCCTGCGACCGCTGTACGACAAGTGGTTTCGGGTGGAGATGCGAGGCCTGGAAAATGTGCCCGACGAGGGCCGCGCTCTCGTGGTCGGCAACCACTCGGGCACCCTGCCGCTGGACGCGCTGATGCTGGCGCTCGGACTGCTCGACCACCACCCGGCCCATCGCCACATCCGGCTGTTGGCCGCCGATCTCGTATTCGCCACGCCGTTCCTGGCGCCGCTGGCCCGCAAGGCCGGCAACACGCTGGCATGCACCGCTGACGCCGAGCGCCTGCTCGACTCCGGTGAGCTCGTCGGGGTCTTCCCGGAAGGCTTCAAAGGCATCGGCAAGCCCTTCAGCGAGCGTTACAAGCTGCAGCGCTTCGGTCGCGGCGGCTTCGTCTCGTCCGCGCTCCGCGCTGGGGCACCGATCATCCCGGTCTCGATCGTCGGGGCTGAAGAGATCTACCCGATGATCGCTAACGTCAAGTCGTTGGCCCGTGCACTCGGGGTGCCGTATGCGCCGGTGACTCCGCTGTTTCCGGCGCTGGGGCCGTTGGGACTGATCCCGCTCCCGTCGAAGTGGATCATCGAATTCGGGGAACCGATTGAGACCAGCCGGCTCGGACCAGAGGCCGCCGACGACCCGATGACGGTCTTCGATCTCACCGACCAGGTGCGCGAAACCATCCAGCAGACCCTCTATCAGCTGCTGATGTCGCGGCGGTCGGTCTTCTTCTAGCAGCGCTCGAGGCGGCAGAGGCAGCCGACGCCGTGACGGAGGCGGTGCCCAGGGCGAGGTCGCGTATGGCGCCGGCGACGCGACGCGCGCCTTGACCCCCACCGGTCACGAGGACACCAGCAGTGCTGCGCCCGCCATCCGGCCAGCGAATCGTCACCGGGAGCGAGTCGAAGCCGTCGGCGTTGAGCCCGCCGGGCAGCTGCAGCCGTCCGTGGACGCTCACGGTGCGCACGGGTCGAAGCAGCGGGTCGCGCCACCCCGAGACGGTTCGGCGCAGCTGCGTCTGGTAATCCTGCCCGGCGTAGCGGCGGCGCAGGGCGATTCCGGCGACCACACCCCCGGCGACCGCGCCGATGCCCGCCGCCGTCGGGACTCCGATCCGGGCAGCCTTGCGGGCGGTCCGGAAGTCGCGGATCTCCCACCCGTTCTCGCGAGCGGCCTTTTTCAGGTCGGGGTCGGGGTTGATGGCCACGGCGTGGCCTGTGGTCGACAGCATCGGGACGTCATTGATGGAGTCGCTGTATGCCGTGCAACGGCTCAGATCCAGCCCTTCCCGTTCGGCCAGCGCCCGGACTGCCTCGGCTTTGGCCGGTCCGTGCAGGGGAAGCCCCATCAGCCGGCCGGTGTAGCGGCCGTCCTTGGTCTCCGCGACCGTGCCCAGGGCGCCGGTGAGTCCGAGCCTTCGAGCGATGATCGACGCCAGCTCCACCGGGGTAGCCGTCACCAGCCACACCCGCTGGCCGGCGTCCAGATGCATTTGGGCGAGGGCCCGGGTCGGTCCCCAGATCCGGTCGGCCATCAGTTCGTCGTAGATCTCCTCGCCCAGCCGGACGATCTCCTCGACTTCGCGGCCTTCGACAAAAGCCAGCGCGGCCGCCCGCGCATCGGCCATGCCCTCCATATTTTCCTGCCCGCCGACCCGAAACGCGATCTGCTGCCAGGCGAACCGCGCCAGGTCACGCGAATGGAAGAAGCCTCGGGAGGCCAGGCCGCGGGCGAAATGGAAGATCGACGCGCCCTGCATCATCGTGTTGTCGACGTCGAAGAAGGCGGCAGCGGTCTCGTCAGGCGGGACGCTGAGCGCGGCCTCGACCTCGGCGGCGGCAGCAGCGGCAGCCCCGGCCACGATCGCCGGCCCGCGGCGGTCGGTCTTGCGTAACAGCGGCGCCATTGGTTGCGCGGACCCCCCCGTGCCTCAGTGCGCGGTAGCTCCTGTCAATTCAGCCTAGCTGGGACAGTAGATTTTTCCTGGAGCCCGCATGCTGAGCTCCAGGAATCATGGTGGGCGGTCCCCATGATCGAGTCGGCGGGAGTGGGCGACGGGTGAGCGATCCGAAAAGGGGCGGTCGTCGGGCTGACCCTGCGAAGACGCCCACGTCAGCGGATCAGGCGGTCAACGTCGCCGATCTGGTACGTGCCTCTGCAGTGTCTCGTGGCGATGCGCCCGCGCTCATCGGCGGTCACGGGATCATGTCGTGGAACGAGCTTGACGCTGCTGTCGACCGGATGGGAACGGCGCTGCGTGGTCTCGGCCTGGAGCCGGGCGACCGGGTAGCGATCGTGATGGGCAATGTCGTCGAGTTCGCCTTCACCTATTTCGGTGCGCTCCGGGTGGGGCTTGTCGTGGTCCCGGTCAACCCGGCGTACACCGCCCGGGAGATGGCCCATCTGCTCGGCGACAGCGGCGCGCGTGTCGCGGTAGCGGCCCGCGCCTACCTTCCGGCGTTGCAGGAGGCTCGGATCTCCTCCCCTTCCCTCGAGGTCGTGGTGGCCACCGGCGGCGACGGACCGGAGGCCGACACCATTGACCTGACCACGCTGATGAACGGGGTCGCCGCCGGGCCGGCTCCGGCCGCGGCAGCGGGTGACGATCTGGCCGCGCTGCTCTACACCTCGGGCACCACCGGTGCTCCGAAGGGTGCGATGCTCTCCCACCGGGCGTTGCTGGCCGATCTGCGCCACGTCGGCAGCATCCAGCCGCCGGTCGTGGCCTCCGACGACGTCGTGCTCCTGGTGCTCCCGCTCTTTCACGTCTTCGGCCTCAACAGTGGGCTCGGGATGGTGGCGGCGGCGGGTGCGACGGGGGTGCTCGTCGAGCGCTTCGACCCGAGTCAGGCCCTCGACGAGATCATGCGGCGCGGCGTTTCAGTCGTGTTGGGGGCGCCGCCCGTTTACGTCGCGTGGTCGTTGCTGGATCAGGTCAGCGAGGCGTTTGCAGGCCTCCGGCTCGCGGTCTCGGGAGCGGCCCCGCTCGCACCCGATGTCGTACGCCGGCTGCTGGATCTGACGGGCCGCTACGTCTTCGAGGGCTACGGACTCACCGAGGCGGCTCCGACGGTCACCAGCACTCTGATGAGCGAGGTCCCGCGGCCGGGTTCGGTCGGGCGTCCGGTCCCCGGGGTCGAGGTGCGCCTGGTCGACTCCGAGGGAGTCCAGGTGGATCGCGACGACCCCGGAGAGATCTCGATTCGGGGCGCGAATCTGTTCAGCGGCTACTGGCCCGACGGCCACGACGCACCGGACGCCGATGGGTGGTGGTGCACCGCTGACGTGGCGATCGAGCTCGACGGCGGTGATTACCAGCTCGTGGACCGCCGGCCTGACCTGATCCTGGTGAGCGGCTTCAACGTCTACCCGCGCGAGGTGGAGGACGTGCTCCTGACACACCCCGACATCGACGAGGTAGCGGTGCTGGGCATCCCTCATCCGTACACCGGAGAGGCGGTGAAGGCGCTGGTGGTCGTGCGCCAGGGCGCCGTCCTGTCGGTACAGGACGTGCTGGCTCATGCCTCCAAGTCGCTGGCTCGGTTCAAGAGCCCGACCGCGGTCGAATTCGTCCCCGAGCTGCCCCATACGGCGCCGGGACCGATGGGCAAGGTCGCTCGCGCCCGGCTGCGGGAATCAGGGATCGCCGACCTGGCCGGCCCGGTCTAGCGGGGGCATTCAGTTGCCCACCGAGTCACCCTCACCCCGGATGATCCTGATCGGGCGCGGTGGCTGCCATCTTTGCGACGACGCCCGAGCGGTCGTTGCCATCGTGGCTGCTGACACCGGCGAAGGCTGGGAAGAGCGCGATGTGGACGCAGACCCGGCGTGGGTTGCCGAGTACGGCGATCGGGTGCCGGTCCTGCTGCTGGACGGCAAGGAGCATGCGTACTGGCGGGTGGATGAAAGTCGGCTCCGGGCGGCACTGGCGGGACAGCGGCGCTGGTAGTCGCCATTTGTGAAAGTCTTCACGAGCTCCTATTGTGAAGAGGTCGTCAGGGGCCGACAGGCTCTCGTTCAAGGGGCCAAGGAGCTGCATTGGTGCAGGCCAGCGTCCCGGTGCATCGGCTTCGCGCTAACCGGCGCGCAATCCCGGAGGCCACCGTCGCGCGTCTCCCGCTGTATCTGCGGGTGTTGATCGATCTTGCCGACACCGGCCGGACCACGATCTCATCAGAGGATCTGGCGGCGGGTGCCGGAGTCACGAGCGCCAAAGTGCGCAAAGACCTCAGTCAGCTGGGCTCCTACGGCACCCGAGGGGTGGGCTACGAGGTCGACTGCCTCTGCGAGGAGATCAGCCGCGAGCTCGGCGTCACCCAGCACCGCGCCGTGGCCATCGTCGGCGTCGGCAACCTCGGACATGCACTCGCCGGCTACGGCGGATTCTCGGCCCGTGGCTTTCGGATCGCCGGGCTCTTCGATGCTGATCCCGACCGCTTCGGCGAGCTGGTGGCGGGCATGCGGGTTCGTCCGATGGACGAGCTGGAGCAGGTCGTCGCCGCGAGCGGGTCAGCATCGCGGTGATTGCGACGCCGGCTGCTGCGGCCCAGCAGGTGTGCGACCGGCTGGTGGCCTCCGGCGTCACGAGCGTGCTGAACTTCGCCTCGACCGTGCTGTCCGTGCCGGCCAACGTCGACGTGCGCAAGGTCGACCTCGCCGTCGAGCTGCAGATCCTTTCGTTCCACGAGACGCGCAAGTCGCGGGCCGCGAGCAACGCGCCTGCCGAAGCGCCCGCCCTCGGCGTTGACTGCTTGGTCGCTGAAGCCGCGCAAGCGCTCACGTCGACGGGATCGACGAGGGTCGTGTTGTCCTTGCGGGTGCTGCCGGCAGGGCGGTCTCGTGAGCCTGCTCGCGATCGGCCTCAACCATCGAAGCGCGTCTCCGGAGCTCCTTGAGCGCACCTCCGTCAGCCCGCAGGACGTGCCGAAGGTCTTGCACGATCTGCTGGCTGGCGAGCACCTGACCGAGGCGGTGCTGCTGACGACGTGCAACCGGGTCGAGGTCTACGCCGAGACGGCCACCTTCCACGGCGGGGTCACAGAGGTCGGCGAAGTGCTCGCAAGGGCTGCCGGGCTGCCGTTTGAGGAGCTGCATCGCAGCCTTTACGTCCATCACGAGGCACGGGCGGTCCAGCACCTGTTCTCGGTCGCTTGCGGTCTCGATTCGATGCTGGTCGGCGAAGCGCAGATCCTCGGGCAGGTCAGGCAGGCGTACAAGATCGCTCGCGACGAGTCCAGTGCCGGCCGCGGGCTCTCGGAGCTGATGCGTGAGGCGCTGCGGGTCGGCAAGCGGGCGCACGCCGAGACCGGTATCGACACGGCCGCGGCCTCGCTCGTCGGCGTCGGGCTGCGCGTTGCCGCCGAGTCAATGGCGCCGCCCGCCGGTCGGATCCAACGAAGCGGCGGACGATCCCGATCCGTTGCGGCACCGGCTGTCGGGTGCCCGGGTGCTGCTGGTCGGGGCTGGGTCCACCAGCGCGCTGGCCGGGAGCCTGCTGCGCAAGGCCGGAGCCGGTCAGCTCGTCATTGCTAACCGTTCGGCTCCCCGGGCGCAGCGCCTCGCCGCCAATCTCGACGGCCGGGCGGTCGGCCTGGATGCGGTCTCCGGCGAGCTGATCGAGGCAGATCTGGTCGTCACCGCTACGGGTGCCACCCTTCCGGTGCTGCCCGCCTCGACCGTTGAGGCGGCTATCGCCGAACGCCACGGCCGCGAGCTCGTACTGCTTGACCTCGGGCTGCCGCGCGACGTGGAGCCCAGTGCCCGCGAGCTGCCGGGCGTCAGCCTCATCGACCTGGAGGGGCTGCGGGCCGCACTGGCGGGCTCGGACGTCGTCACCGATGTCGATGCTGTGCGGGCGATGGTGACGGAGGAGGTCTCGGCCTACGTCGACCGGCAGCGGGCGCTTCGCGTGGCTCCCACGGTCGCCGCCCTTCGCGCCCGGGCCGCAGAGATGGTCGCCTTCGAGCTCGATCGGCTTTCGGGCCGGCTTCCCGACGCTGTCGGAGCGGGAGCGCTCAGAGGTGGCCACGACCGTGCGCCGGGTGGTCGACAAGCTGCTGCACGCCCCGACGGTGCGGGTGAAGGAGCTGGCAGAAAGTCCCGGCGGCGACCGATATGCCGAGGCTCTCCACGAGCTGTTTGAACTCGACCCGCGAAAGGCCCAGGCCGTTTCCTCGCCCGGGCTCGACGAGCTGCCAGGTCCGACCCCCGGTCCCCTGCGGTGACGACGGCCCTTCGGGTAGGCACCCGCCGGTCTGCCCTGGCCCTGGCCCAGTCCAAGCAAGTCGCCGGCGGGCTCGCCGAAGCCCTGCAACGCCCGGTCGAACTGGTGGAGATCGTCACGACCGGCGATCGATCCAGCGAGGCGATCGCGCAGCTCGGCGGCACCGGGGTTTTCGTGACGGCGCTGCGCGAGGCGTTGCTGGCGGGCGCGATCGACCTCGCCGTCCACTCGCTCAAGGATCTGCCGACCGCACCGGACCCGCTGATCTGCCTCGCTGCCGTCCCGTTGCGTGAGGATCCCCGTGACGCGCTGGTCTGCCCGGCCGGTTACGCGCTTGGCGAGCTCCCGCCCGGAGCGCGAATCGGCACCGGATCACCGCGGCGAACCGCCCAGCTCCACGCGCTGGGTCTGGGCTTTGACATCGTGCCGATCCGGGGCAACGTCGACACCCGGATCCGCAAGGCCGCCGAAGGTGAGGTCGACGCCGTCGTGCTGGCCCGGGCCGGCCTGGCACGGCTGGATCGGCTCGCGGAGATCACCGAGGTGCTCGACCCTTTGCAGATGCTTCCCGCCCCCGGCCAGGGCGCCCTCGCCATCGAGTGCCGGGCCGAAGACGTCGACCTCTGCCATGACGTCCGGGCCGCGTTGGACGACCCGCCGAGCCGGATGGCGGTCGCCGCCGAACGCGCCCTGCTCGCGGCGCTGGAGGCCGGCTGCACCGCGCCGGTCGGTGCGCTTGCCGACACCGTCGACCCCGATCCTGATGACCCGCCGGGCCGCGCGGTTGACGGCGTCGGCGAGATCTATTTACGTGGTGTTGCCGTAGCTCTGGACGGGTCCATGACCGTCCGGCTGTCGGCCACCGGCTCCCCGCGCGATCCCGAAGCACTCGGGCGCCGGCTCGCTGCGGACCTGCTCGACGCGGGTGCCGCCGATCTAGTAAGGACATATGCATGAGCCCCACCCGAGCAAGCGCCGGCAAGCAAGTGGCACCGGTGATCCTGCTGGGCACCGGCCCGGGCGACCCGGATCTGCTGACCGTTCGCGCCGCAAAGGCGTTAGCCGAAGCCGAAGTGATCTTTGCGAGCGAGGACGTTCCCGCCGGGCTGCTGCGTGATCTGCCGGCCGAGATCGTGTCCGTGGCCCCCGACCATGACGTCGCCAAGGAGTTAGTGAGCCGGGCGCGTTCGGGAGCTGCGCGTGGTGCGGGCCTACCTCGGGGATCCGCTCGCCTCCGCTGACGCGGTACGCGAGGCGACGGCGCTGCACCGGGCCAAGGTCGCCTTCGAATTTGCCCCCGGAGTCTCCGTTGCCGCAGGCGTGAGTGGTTACGCGGGAATCCCGCTCGGCACGCCCTACACCGTCGCCGCCGCCGGAGGGGGCGACGATCCCGACTGGGCCGCGCTGGCCGCGACCCCCGGCACGCTCGTGCTCTCCCTTGCCGGCCGCAGCGATGCCGGCAAGGCCGCGGCCGCGCTCGTCGAGCACGGCCGCCGGGCAGATACACCCATCGCCGTGACCACGGAGGGCACCACTAACCGGCAATCGACCGTCGTCAGCACTCTCGAGCGGATCGAGGCCGACTGCGGCGTACCGGCCGGATCGCGGTCGCGGTCGGCGCCCCCGCCGGTCGACCAGCCCGCGCTTGCCGTCATCGGCCCAGCCGTGAAGCAGCGCGACAAGCTTTCCTGGTGGGAGACCAGGGCGCTTTTCGGCTGGACCGTACTGGTGCCGCGCACCCGGGAGCAGGCCGGTTCGCTGTCGGAAATGCTGCGCGCCCACGGCGCTTCGCCGCTGGAAGTTCCGACCATTGCGGTCGAGCAGCCGCGCACGCCGGCGCCGATGGAGCGCGCGCTCAAGGGCGTGATCAGCGGCCGCTACCAGTGGGTCGCGTTCACCTCGACCAATGCGGTCAAGGCCGTGCGCGAGCGCTTCGAGGAGTACGGGCTGGACTCCCGCGGCTTCGCCGGGGTACGCATCGCGGCCGTCGGTGAGGTCACGGCGCAGGCGTTGCTCGATTGGGGAATCACCCCCGAGCTGGTGCCCTCGGGCGCCCAGTCGAGTGAGGGCCTGCTCGCCGATTGGCCGCCGTATGACGACGTGCTCGACCCGATCGACCGGGTGCTCCTGCCGCGCGCCGACATCGCCACGGACACGTTGATGGCCGGATTGCAGGAGCGCGGCTGGCAGGTCGACGACGTGACGGCCTACCGCACCGTGCGCGCTGCGCCGCCGCCGGCCCCGATCCGTGAGGCGCTCAAAGGCGGCGGGGTCGACGCGGTGCTCTTCACGTCGTCGTCCACGGTGCGAAACCTGGTCGGTATCGCCGGAAAGCCGCACGACTCCACCGTGATTGCGGTCATCGGTCCGCAGACGGCGCAGGCGGTTCGCGACCAGGGCCTGCGGGTCGATGTCGAGTCCGCCGAGCCCAACGTGCCGGCGCTCGTCGCGGCGCTGGCGAAGTTCGCCCTCGAGCGGCGAGCCAAGGCGGCTGAGGCTGCGGCGAACGGCGCCACGGTCGTATCGCTGCCGCGAGGACGGCGCAAGAGGTGACCGACGGGCTGGCCCCGACCGGTCCTGCGAGGGCGGGTTTTCCGATCGCGCGGCCGCGCCGGCTCCGTCGCACGGCGGCGCTGCGGCGGCTGACGGCCGGCATCCGGCTGGATCCGGCCGACCTGGTCCTGCCGATGTTCGTCAAGGAGGGCATCAGCGACCCGGCGCCGATCAGCTCGATGCCGGGCGTCGTCCAGCACACCCGTGAATCGCTGCGCAAGGCGGCAGCCGAAGCGGTGGAGGCCGGAGTCGGCGGGCTGATCCTCTTCGGGGTCCCGGCGCACAAGGACGCCCGCGGCTCCTCGGCGGACGACCCGGAGGGGATCGTCCAGCTGGCGCTGCGTGACCTGGTCTCCGAGGTGGGCGACGCGACCGTCCTGATGGCGGATCTGTGCCTGGACGAATACACCGATCACGGCCACTGCGGCCTGCTGACCGCCTCCGGCGACGTCGACAACGATGCGACCTTGCAGCGTTACGCCTCGATCGCGCAGGCACAGGCGGCTGCCGGGGTCCACGTCGTCGCGCCGAGCGGGATGATGGACGGGCAGGTGGGGGCGATACGCGCGGCGCTCGACGGCGCCGGCGCGGCTGACGTCGCCGTACTCGCGTACTCCGCGAAATATGCGAGCGCCTTCTATGGGCCCTTTCGCGAAGCCGCCGAATGTGCACCACAGTTCGGAGACCGGGCGGCCTACCAGCAGGATCCGGCCCGGCCGGTGGACGAGGCCCTCCGCGAGGTCGCACTCGATTTGGCGGAAGGCGCTGACGCCGTGATGGTCAAGCCCGCGCTGGCCTATCTCGATGTCGTACGCGCAGTGCGCGAGGTGGTCGACGTGCCATTGGCCGCGTATCAGGTGAGCGGGGAGTACGCGATGGTCGAGGCGGCAGCCGCCAATGGCTGGATCGACCGCGAACGGACCATTACCGAGACCCTGACCGCCATCCGCCGGGCCGGCGCCGACATCGTGCTGACGTACTGGGCCGTCGAGGTCGCCGGATGGTTGGCCCGCTGATCTCGCAGAAAGCTTTCAGGCTCTGCACCGGGCCACCTGGAAGACTCGGCTGGTGACCGTCAGCGAGGAGCTCTTTTCGCGCGCCCTGAAGGTGGTGCCAGGCGGGGTGAATTCCCCGGTCCGGGCCTTTCGCGCGGTCGGTGGCAGCCCTCGTTTCATGGTGAAGGGCGCCGGGCCCTACCTGACGGATGCCGACGGCAAGCGTTACGTGGATCTGGTCTGCTCCTGGGGGCCGATGATCCTGGGCCATGCGCATCCCGCCGTGGTCGAGGCGCTGATGACGGCGGCCTCGCACGGGACCTCATTCGGCACGCCGACTCCTGGTGAGGTGGAGCTGGCGGAGCTGATCGTGGCGCGCATCGGCCCGCCGCTGGAGTCGATCCGGCTGGTCAATTCCGGCACCGAGGCGACCATGAGCGCGATCCGGCTCGCCCGCGGGGCGACGGGACGTAGCAAGGTCGTGAAGTTCGCCGGCTGCTACCACGGCCACGTCGACGCTTTGCTGGCCGCCGCCGGATCGGGCGTCGCCACGCTTGGACTGCCCGACACCCCTGGCGTGACCGGAGCGACGGCAGCCGACACGATCGTGCTGCCTTACAACGACCTGCCACTGGTCGAGGCGGCGTTCACCGAGTTCGGCCACCAGATCGCCTGCGTGATCACCGAGGCGGCCGCCGCGAACATGGGCGTGGTCGCGCCGGTGCCGGGATTCGCGGAGGGCCTGCGCGCCCTGTGCGACCAATACGGTGCACTGCTCATCAGCGACGAGGTGATGACGGGCTTTCGGGTCAGCGACCGGGGCTGGTACGGGCTGGCCGGCACCGGAAACGTCACACCGGACCTCTTCACTTTCGGCAAGGTCATGGGCGGGGGGCTGCCCGCGGCGGCGTTCGGCGGCAGCGCCGAGCTCATGGGCCTGCTTGCGCCGCTCGGGCCGGTCTACCAAGCGGGCACGCTGTCGGGAAATCCGCTGGCCGTTGCGGCTGGGCTTGCGACCTTGCGGGCCTGCACGCCCGAGGTGTACGCCGCGGTCGACACCAGCGCGCTGCGCGTCTCGCGGATGGCCTCGGCCGCGCTGACGGCCGAAGGGGTCGCGCACACGGTGGGCCGGGCCGGGAGCCTCTTCAGCATCTTCTTCACCGACGAGGTCGTCACCGATTACGCGTCGGCCCAGCGCCAGGACGTGGCCCGGTTCGCGGCGTTCTTCCACTCGATGCTGGCTGCTGGGGTCTACCTGCCGCCGAGCGCCTACGAGGCCTGGTTCACCTCCGCCGCCCACGACGACGACGCGCTGTCGCGTATCGACGACGCGCTGCCGGCCGCCGCACGAGCAGCCGCGGAGGTCGCGTGACCACTCAGACCGCCATGACCAAACGGACCACCGTTCATCTCGTTCGCCATGGTGAGGTGCACAACCCCACGAAGGTTCTTTACGGCCGGCTACCCGGCTTTCGGCTGTCAGACCGGGGGCTGGAGCAAGCGGCGGTCACGGCGCGGTTCTTGGCCGGTCGCGATATCGCCGCGGTGATCGCCTCGCCGCTGGAACGTGCCCAGCAGACAGCGGCGCCGATCGCTGCTGCCCACCGTCTCGAGGTCGAGGTCGACCCGCGGATCATCGAGAGCAGCAACTATTTCGAGGGTGGGGTAGTAGAACCCGGACCCGGCGTCCTTCGCCATCCTGAGCATTGGCACGCGTTGCGCAACCCGTTCCGTCCTTCGTGGGGTGAGCCCTATGAGGAGGTGGCTGCCCGCGTGCTGGCGGCTGTGGACGATGCACGCGCCGCCACCCCGGGCCGTGAGGTGGTGTTGGTGAGCCATCAGCTGCCGGTATTCGTCACTCGCCGCAAGGCCGAAGGACGCCTGCTCTGGCACCGGCCGGATCGCCGCCAGTGCGCGCTCGCCTCAGTGACCTCGCTGGTCTACGAAGGCGATGCACTGGCGTTCGTTCGCTACTGCGAGCCCAATGGGCCCGGCAACACCAAGCAGGGCTCGGTCGGCGCCTGAGGCTTCGGCGGCTGCCGCGGGGCCATACTTGCGGACGTGGCCGACTTGCCGCCCGGCGCGGCGCGGACCCAGCGCAGGGTGCGCAAGGCGTCGTCCGCGCTCGCCCGTCAGGCGCTCGGCCGGATGGAAGCCGAACTGCCTTTCTTTCTTGACCTTCCGGCAGATCAACGGGCTGGGATCGGGCTCGTCGTGCAGGCCGGATTGTCGTCGTTCAGCGCCTGGCTGGAGGGAGCCAACGCCGGGCCTGAGGTGCCCGCCGGCGTGTTCGCCGTGGCGCCCAGAGAACTCGTGCGGGTCGTCAGTCTGCAGCACACCGTCGACATGGTGCGGCTCGCGGTCGACGTCGTGGAGGAGCGTGTCGATGCGCTCGCCGAGCCCGACACGGTCCACTGGTTACGCGAGGCGGTGCTGCGCTACTCGCGCGAGCTCGCGTTCGCTGCTGCTCAGGTTTATGCCGCGGCGGCCGAGGTGCGCGGAGCGTGGGACGCGCGGCTGGAAGCGCTGGTGATCGACGGGCTGGTCCGAGGGTCGGAGCTGGAGGGGCCGGGGAGCCCGCTCGGCGATTCGTTGCTGTCGCGGGCGGCGGCGCTCGGCTGGCGCAACACCGAATATGTGGTCGCCATCGCGGGCGCAGCGCCGCAGGGGGAGCCGGAGCCGAGCCTCGTGGCGATGCACCGGGTGGCGCAGTCGGGCGGGGCCGATCTGCTGGCCGGAGTTCACGGGCGAGCGCTGGTAGCGCTTGTCGGGGCGACCGAAAATCCCTTGCTGTTGCTTGATGATTTGTTGAACTGTTACGCGAAGGGCCCGGTGGTTGTCGGCCCGGTCGTGCTAGGGCTCGCTGCCGCCAGTCGCTCGGCGCAGGCGGCGCTCGGAGGCCTCCGGGTGGCTGCCGCCTGGCCGACCGCGCCGCGGCCCGTCGCCTCCAAGGCGCTGCTCGGGGAACGCGCTCTGGCGGGTGAGTCGACGGCTGTCGAGGAGTTGGTCACCTCGGTGTATGCACCGCTCGAGGCCGCCGGAGGAGAATTACTGCAGACCGTCGCGGCATATGTCGAAGGAGCGGGCAGCATCGACGGCGCGGCTCGGCTGCTCTTTGTGCACGCCAATACCGTGCGCTACCGGCTACGCCGTGTCGCCGAGCTGACCGGACTGCAGGCGACGGAGCCCCGTGACGGTTTCCTGCTGCATGTCGCGCTGGTTCACGGCCGGTTGCGATTGGGGGATGACGCCTAGGATTTTGTGGGAAAGCTACAAAGGCGCGCTAATGACTTGGTACGTGCCGTCAACGCACTTACTCACCAGTCACCAGGAGGCTAGAGGTTGTGCTTGCAGTAGTCGCTCCCGGACAGGGAGCCCAATCGCCCGGGGTGCTGATCCCGTGGCTCGACCACCCTGCTGCTGCCGCGGCGCTTCGTGAGGCCGAGGCGGTCACCGGACTTGATCTGATCCGCCTGGGCACCACCGGCACGGCCGATGAAGTGCGCGATACCGCGGTGGCGCAGCCGCTGCTCACCGCCCTGGCTTTGGCGACCATCGCCGCGCTGGAGCTGAGTCCGGCTGACATCGACATCGCCGCCGGCCACAGCATCGGCGAGCTGCCCGCCGCCGTGCTTGCCGGCTCGCTGACGCCGGCTACCGCGCTGCGGATCGCCCGCGAACGTGGAGCGGCAATGGCGGCTGCGTGCGCCGCCTCGCCCACCGGCATGACCGCAGTGCTGGGCGGTGACGCCGACGAGCTCGATGCCCTGCTCGGCAAGCTCGGCCTGGTGGCGGCCAACCGCAATGGCGCCGGTCAGACCGTCGTCGCTGGTCCCCTGGATGCGCTTGCCGCGCTGGCCGAGGCACCCCCCGCGAAGGCGCGGCTGCGGCCGCTCGCCGTGGCAGGTGCGTTCCACACGTCGGCCATGGAGCCGGCCCGCCAAGCGCTCGCGTCGCTGATGCGCGAACTGACGGCGAGCGATCCGCAGCCCCGGCTGATCTCCAATGCCGACGGCGGCGTCGTCACGACCGGCTCGGAGCTGCTCGCCCGGCTGGTGGCCCAGGTCGCGGCTCCCGTGCGGTGGGATCTGTGCCAGCAGACGATGGTCGGGCTCGGCGTCACCGCGCTGCTCGAACTCGCACCCGGGGGCACCCTGACCGGGCTCGCGAAGCGGACCATGCCCGGGGTCGAGACCTTCGCAGTGAAGACCCCCGACGATCTGCCGGCCGCCCGCGGGCTGCTGGCCTCTCGTAGCGGCGCCGCGCCGGAAGCCGCCCCAGCATTTCGGCTGGTGGTTGCGCCCTACGGCGGCACGTTCGATGCAAGCGATCTCAATGAGGGCTCGATGCTGCCCGCCGGTGCGATGCTCGGCAGCGTGCGTACCTCACGAGCCGAGCATCCCGTGGCCTCACCCATCGGAGGAGTGCTGATCGAGTGGCTCGCCTCCGACGGCGATCCGGTCGCGCCAGGGCAGCCGCTGGCCCGGTTGAGCGCCGGCAACGGCACTGACGCCCACGGCGTGCACGACGACACCCACGAGGTGCACCAGCACGACCAACACGTCGGGGGTATGGCATGACGCAGGCGGCGACCGGGCCCGCGATCCTCGGGGTCGGGGCCTACCGTCCCGTCGGCCGGCTGACCAACGAGGATCTGGTCGCTCGCCTGGACACCAGCGACGAGTGGATCGTGCGGCGGACCGGGATCTCGCAGCGCCAGGTCGCGGGACCCGACGACACGTTGGTCGCGATGGGTATTGACGCCGGAGGCAAGGCGCTGGCGGCCGCCGGTGTGCAACCGGCCGATGTCGATCTCGTCATCATCGCCTCGTGCACCGCGCAAAATCCCATTCCAGGCATTGGCCCGCGCATCGCGACCGGTGTCGGAGCGGGCCATGCCGGCGCGTTCGATCTCAACGCGGGTTGCGCCGGATTCTGCTACGCGGTCTCGGCAGCGGCCGACGCGATCCGGGCCGGCAATGCGCGTTACGTGCTCGTGGTGGCCAGCGAGCGCCTGACGGACTGGGTCGATTCCAACGACCGCGGCATGGCCATCCTGTTCGGTGACGGCGCGGGCGCCGTGCTCGTCGGCGTCCCTGACGGCGCTTCGCTTGCCCCTGACCCGAATCTCCCGGCCGCCATCGGTCCGGTGGCGTGGGGCAGCGATGGCTCGGCCGCCAATGCGATCGAGGTACGCGAGCGGGCGACGGGCGAATCCTTCATGGAGATGGAAGGTTCCGCGGTCTTTCGCTGGGCCACGACGCAGCTGGTCCCCGTTGCCCGCCGGGCTTGCGAGCTCGCTGGTATCGAGCCGACCGAGCTGACGGCGATCGGGCTGCACCAGGCGAACCTGCGCATCACCGAGTCGATCGCCCGCAGTCTCGGGGCGCCGCAGGCGATCCTGGCGCGCGACATCGTCGATGCCGGCAACACTTCAGCCGCCTCGGTCCCGTTGGCCCTGGCGCGACTGATCGATGACGGCCAGGTGGGCAGCGGCGATGTCGTGCTGCTGTTCGCCTTTGGCGCCGGCCTGACCTACGCCGGACAGGTCATCCGGCTCCCCTGATCCTCCGGCTCCCCAACGGGGCCGGCAAGTGTTCCAGCTATCTAGGAGGACGTATGACGCAGCAGGAGATCCTGGCGGGCCTCGCCGAGATCGTGAATGAGATCGCCGGCATCCCGGTGGAAGACGTGGAGATCGACAAGTCGTTCATCGACGACCTCGACCTCGACTCCCTCACCATGGTCGAGGTCGCCACTTCGGCCGAGGACAAGTTCGGCGTTCGCATCCCCGACGAAAACCTCAAGGACCTCAAGACCGTCCGTGACGCCGTCGACTTCATCGAGAAGGCCGGGGTCGCAGCCTGATGTCCGCCGCCGATTCCCCCGCTGTGAGGTCGAACACCGCGGCCTCGGCCGGCGCCGGTGACGACATCGTGGTTACGGGCATCGGCGCGCTCACTCCGCTGGGCCCTGACGTACCAAGCCTGTGGAGTGGTCTGCTCGCTGCTGCCAATGGCACCCGACCGCTGACGCAGCCGTGGGCGGCCGACATCCAGGTCCGGATCGCGGCCTCGCTCTCGGACGAGGCGCAGGCGAAGCTGGAGGCCGAGGTGCCGCCGCATCAGCGTCGCCGGCTCGACCGGGTGCAGCAGATGGCGCTGGTGGCCGCTCGTGAGGCTTGGGCTGACGCCGGTCCGCCCGAGATCGATCCCGAGCGGCTCGGCGTCTGCGTCACCTCCGGCATCGGAGGCATCACGACGCTGCTCGACCAGTACGACGTACTCAAGGAGCGCGGGGCCACCCGGGTCAGCCCGCACACCGTCCCGATGTTGATGCCCAACGGTCCGGCCGCGATCGTGGCTCTGGAAATCAGTGCCCGGGCCGGAGTTCACGTGCCGGTGTCGGCGTGCGCCTCCGGGGCCGAGGCGATCGCCATGGGCTTGGACATGATCCGCTCCGGGCGCGCTGACGTGGTGGTGGCGGGCGGCTCGGAAGCTGTCATCCATCCGCTGCCGATCGCGGGTTTTGCGACCATGCGCGCGCTCTCGACGCGTAACGACGAGCCCGAAGCCGCCTCCCGTCCCTATGACAAGGCCCGCGACGGTTTCGTCATGGGCGAGGGCGCCGGCATCCTGGTGCTGGAGCGCGAATCGTCCGCGCGGGCCCGTGGCGCGAAGATCTACGGGGTGCTGGCAGGGGCCGGCATGTCCTCCGACGCCCACGATGTGGTGGCTCCGGAGCCCACGGGCGCAGGTGCTGCTCGCGCGCTGAGCCTGGCGCTGCGCGATGGCGGCCTTGAGCCGTCCGACATCGCTCACATAAACGCGCACGCCACCTCGACCCCGATGGGTGACGTGGCCGAGGCCCTGGCCATGCGCCGGGCGCTCGGTGACGCGCTGGATTCGATCATCGTGTCTGCCACCAAGGGATGCACGGGCCACCTGCTCGGCGCCGCCGGCGCCGTGGAGGCGATCGCCACGCTGCTGGCGCTGCGCGATCGCGTGGCTCCGCCCACCCGCAACCTGGACGACCCTGACGACGACGTCGACCTGGACATCGCCCGGCTCGATCCGCGGCCGTTGCGTTCGGGGCCGCTCGCTGCGGTCTCGAATTCCTTCGGCTTCGGCGGGCACAACGTTTCTCTCGCCTTCCGGAGCAACTGATATGACGGCACTCGCCGCCTCACCCCAGTCCGACCTCCCCACCGTCACCCCACTCGATGACCCCCGCGACCCCATGGTGCGGATCGAGCGGCTCGGCACCGTTACCGAGGTGCTGAGCGACGAAGACAGCGTTGTCGTGGCCGCCGTACTTGCCGATGGCGTTCCGATGATCGCGTTCGCCACCGACCCGCGCCGACAGGGCGGGGCGATGGGCACCGCCGGCTGCCAGGCCTTGTGCGCGGCGTACGAGTTGGCGGTGGAGCGTGGCTGGGCCGTCGTCGGGATCTGGCACAGCGGTGGTGCGCGCCTTACCGAGGGCGTCGATTCCCTGCACGGTGTCGGTCGCGTGTTCGCGGCGATGACGCTGGCCAGCGGAAAGATCCCGCAGCTCTCGCTCGTGCTCGGCCCGGCCGCCGGCGGTGCCGCTTACGGTCCCGCCCTGACCGACGTCGTGATCATGGGACCGGACGGGCGGATCTTTGTCACCGGCCCGGACGTCGTGCGCAGCGTGACCGGCGAAGACGTCGACATGGCCCGCCTCGGCGGTCCCGAACCGCACGGGCGCAGCAGCGGTCTGGCGTCGGTGGTGGCCGCGACCGACGAGGAGGCGTACGCCGCCACCCGGCGTATTGCTGCCCTGCTGACCGGTGAGCTCGATCGGATTCCGGTGGCCGACCGGCCGCTGGAGGGTTTCCTGCCCGAGCGCCCGGCCCGCGCCTATGACGTCAAGCCGCTGATCGCCGCCATCCTTGACGAGCCGCCGACCGAGCTGCACGGCAAGTGGGCTCCGAACCTCGTTACGGCGCTGGGCACGCTGGGCGGACACACCGTGGGTGTGCTGGCCAACAACCCGCTGCGCCTCGGCGGCTGCCTCGATGCGGCTGCCGGCGACAAGGCGGCCCGCTTCGTGCGGATGTGTGACGCCTTCGGGATCCCGCTACTGGTGATCGTCGATGTGCCCGGCTACCTGCCGGGCACCGGCCAGGAATGGAACGGCGTCGTTCGCCGCGGAGCCAAGCTGCTGCACGCCTTCGCCGCTGCCTCCGTCCCGCGGATCACGCTGGTCACCCGTAAGGCCTACGGCGGCGCCTACATCGCCATGAACAGCCGGGCGCTTGGCGCCACTCACGTGCTGGCCTGGCCGAAGGCCCAGGTCGATGTCATGGGTGCGATCGCCGCGGTTCGAATCCTGCATCGCCGCCAGATCGCTGCGGTACCCGATGAGGAGAAGCCCCTCCTGGAGGCGCAGCTCGCGGAGGAGCACCTCAAGCTGTCAGGTGGCCTGCAGCGGGCGATCGAGGGCGGCATGGTCGACGAGATCATCGAGCCGGACTCGACCCGCACCCGCCTCCTGGAGCTACTGAACGAGCATCCGTCCGACCGCGGAACGCACGGGAACATCCCGCTCTGATGGGTCTGCTCGAAGGCAAGCGCCTGCTCATCACCGGAGTCCTGACGGAGGCCTCGATCGCTTTCTCGGTCGCGAAGATCGCTCAGGAGCAGGGCGCCGAGGTCGTGTTGACCGGCTTCGGACGTGGGCTGGGCATCACCGAACGGATCGCCAAGCGGTTGCCCGAGAAGGCACCGGTCATCGAGCTGGACGTCACGAACGACGACCATCTGACCTTGCTGCCGGAGCGGCTGAGCGAGCACGTGGCGGGTCTGGATGGCGTGCTGCATGCGATCGCTTTCGCCCCGGCGGGCGCGATCGGTGGCAACTTCATGACCGCCACCTGGGAAGACGTATCGACGGCCGTACACGTGTCAGCGTTTTCGCTTGCCTCCCTGACGCGAGCCCTGCTACCGATGCTCACCCCGGGATCGGGCGTCGTCGGCCTCGACTTCGATGCCTCCGTCGCCTGGCCGGCGTATGACTGGATGGGCGTTGCCAAGGCCGGCCTGGAGTCCACCGCGCGTTACCTGGCGCGCGATGTGGGTCCCCAGCAGATCCGGATCAACCTGGTCGCCGCGGGCCCTCTGCGCACGATCGCGGCGAAGGCGATCGAGGGCTTCGAGAATTTCGAGCAGGTCTGGGGCGAGCGTGCGCCACTGGGTTGGGACGTTCGCGACACCGGCCCCGCGGCCCGGGCCTGCGTTGCCCTGCTCTCGGATTGGTTTCCCGCCACCACCGGCGAGATCGTGCACGTCGACGGTGGTCTGCACGCCGTAGGCGCCTGAATCTCCACTCTGATCGCTGGGGTCTGCCTGAGAATTGGCTGAGCCTGGGCGGGCTAAATGCCGCTCAAATCAGAGTCAGTGGGTCACACTGAGTCGCCGGGCGCCGGGGTGTGCCCAAAGGGAGATGCAAACGTGTCTACGCCTGACGCACAGCCTTATCCGCCCGAGCCCACCGGTTCCGGGGTTCCACTAGGTCCCTTCCGGGTGGTCCGCACCGGCGCCGAACACTTCTGGTACATCCTGCAGTGCATCTATTTCGGGGTCGGTTACCTCGCGAAGGTTCCGGTCAAGAAGGCGCTCTCCGACGGCGGTCTCGTCGAGCTCACCAGCGCCGAGCGGTTCTGGTACATCCTGGAATGCATCTTCTTCGGCGCCGGCTACCTGGCGAAGGTGCCGGCGAAGAAGGCGATGAACGAAGCGGGAATGGTGACCCGCACCGGCGCTGAACACTTCTGGTACATCGTCCTGTGCATCTACTTCGGCGCCGGTTACCTCGCCAAGGTGCCGATGCGCAAGGCTTTGGACGATCCCCACATCCTGCCGATGACCGAGGCCGGCGGCATCTGGTACATCCTGCAGTGCATCTACTTCGGCGCCGGTTACCTCCACAAGGTCGTCTGCAAGAAGGCGCTGTCAGAGGCCACGGCGCTGCCCGCTCGTACCGCGTAGTCCTGGCGACGAGGTTGCGTTTGCGCTGGTCTTTACCGGCGTGTCACCGGCGCAATCGCAACCCGCAGCCAGCGCTGTCCTTCCTGCGCACTCACTGAGTAAATGGTCACGAGCCAGCACCCTCACATCGCGCTGGGTCATACTGGGTCGTGCCTCATCACCCCGGACGCGGCCGCCTTCTGGCGGCCGCCGTCTCCGTCGGGATGGTCGGGGCAATGGTGGCCGGTTGCTCGGGATCTGAGAGCGCCGCCGGCGACAGCACGCGCTTTGTCCAGGTCAAGCCGGGCTACTCCGAGGTGTCGCTGACGAAGCGAAAGCCGGCGCCGGCGCTGTCTGGGAGCACCCTGACCAATACCCCACTTTCGATCGCTGACCTGCGCGGCAAGGTTGTGGTGGTGAATTTCTGGGGCTCCTGGTGCGCCCCGTGCCGGGCCGAGTCGGCGGCGCTGGAGCAGGTGGCGCAGGCCAGTGCCAGCCAGGGCGTGACCTTCGTCGGGGTCGACGAGCGCGATACGCGGCCTAACGCGCTGTCCTTCGTCAAGGGTCACAACGTCACCTATCAGAGCATCTTCGATGAGGACGGGTCGCTGGCTGCGGAGTGGCCCGCCGCTGCCGGGCCGCCGTACACCTTCATCATCGATCGGCAGGGGCGGATCGCTGCCCGCTTCCTCGGTGGTGTCACCCCGCAAGACCTGCAGTCCGCAGTGTCGAAGGTGGCGGGGGAGGCGTGAGCGCAGGCACTTTCGTCACTGACGGGCCGCTGCTGCTCGCGGTGCCGGTCGCCGCGCTGGCCGGTCTGGTTTCCTTTGCTTCGCCCTGCGTGCTCCCGCTGGTGCCGGGCTACTTGTCTTACGTCGCCGGCCTGTCGGGGTCGGAGCTGGCGGAGCAGCAGGATGAGCAACCCGTCGTTGAGGTTTCCGACGGCGACACCTTGGTGCGCGTCGCCGCGCCGGTCGTTCACCACAGCCGGCTGCGGAGCCGCGTGGTCGCGGGCGCGCTCCTTTTCGTCCTCGGCTTCACTGTCGTATTCGTCGCTTACGGGGCCGCCTTCGGCTCGCTCGGCACCGCGCTGCGCCGTCATGAGCGGGGCATCGAGCAGGTGCTCGGCGTCATCACGATCTTGATGGGGCTCGCCTTCGCCGGCGTCTTCTCCAGGTTCATGTTCGCCAATCGACAGTGGAAGCCGGGGTGGCTGCCGGCCCGCGGCCTGGCCGGTGCTCCGGCGTTGGGCGCTCTCTTCGGCATCGGCTGGACCCCGTGTCTTGGTCCCACCCTGGCGGCGGTGCAGGGGTTGGCGCTCAGCAGCGCCACCGCCGGTCGGGGAGCGACGCTGTCGGCGGCCTACTGCGTCGGGCTCGGGGTGCCGTTCGTCCTGGTCGCGGTTGGTATGCGGGCCGGGTTGGGTGCGTTGTCGGTCGTTCGCCGCCACACCCGGGCCGTAATGGTCATCGGCGGCGTGCTGCTCGTGGCGACGGGGCTCCTCGAGGTCACCGGCGAGTGGAACGACGTGCTCATCCAGTTGCGCGCGCACCTGCCCGGCTTCAGCGAGACCCCGCTGTGAGCTCGCTGGCCAGGCTCGAAGCGCCGGAGCTGCTTTCGACGGCGCCGCAGGACCCGCAGGAGCGCCCCCCGCAGCAGGGCCGCCGGCGTCCTTTCGCCGGTTTGTTACGCGCCTGGCGGCAGCTCACCAGCATGCGCACGGCGCTGCTGCTGCTCTTCCTGCTTGCGCTGGCTGCAGTGCCCGGCTCGCTGCTGCCCCAGCGCAGCGTGGATCCGACGCTCGTCGACCTCTACATCGCTCATCACCCCAAGCTCGGCCCCTTCATCGACCGGTTGTCGGGATTCGACGTCTTCGCGGCCCCCTGGTTCGCCGCGATCTACGCCCTGCTTTTCATCTCCCTCATCGGCTGCCTGATCCCGCGGATCCGCATGCATGTGCGGGCCTTGATGCGGCGCCCACCGAAGGCGCCGGCGCATCCCGCGCGGCTGGCTTCCGGTATCCGCTTCGAGACCGCCGCTTCGGCCCAGGACGTGTTGGAGGCCTCCCGCAGCATCCTTCGCAAGAGGCGCTTTCGGGTGGCCACGGACGGCGGGTCGGTCAGCGCCGAAAAGGGCTACCTGCGCGAGACCGGCAACCTGATGTTTCACGTCTCGCTGGTGGTCCTGCTGGCAGGGATCGCCGTCGGCGCGATGTTTGGCTACACCGGCAAGGTCGTGGTGACCGATGGCGACGGCTTCACCAACACGCTGGTCCAGTACGACAGCTTCAACCACGGGGCACTCGTCAAGACCGATCAGCTGGCCC
Source organism: uncultured Actinomycetota bacterium (assembly GCA_963737695.1). Lineage (GTDB taxonomy): Bacteria > Actinomycetota > Actinomycetes > Frankiales > Frankiaceae > DATAZK01. Next base: position 96,684 of record CAVTTQ010000003.1, on the reverse strand, counting down.
CGTTCTCCTTCCAGCTGCACGACTTCACCGCGTCGTACCAGAGTGACGGGACCCCGAAGTCCTACGCCGCACAGGTGGCGCTGACCGAGGTTCCCGGCGGCAAGGTCACCCAGCACACGATCCGGGTGAACGACCCGCTGAAGATCGGTGAGGCGAAGGTCTACCTGATCAACCACGGGTATTCGCCCCACGTCGTGCTGCGGGACAAGACCGGGCACGTGGTCTATGACGCCAACGTTCCCTGCATCGCCTCTGACACCCGCAACCTGACGTCGAACTGCGTCTTCAAGATTCCGGACACCGGGCTGCCTGCGGTGGGGCCGTTGAAGAAGGTTCAGCAGATCGGCGTCCAAGCCGAACTGGTGCCGACCTTCGACCCGCTGAACTTCCAGAGCTCGGTCTACCCGGCACTGAAGAACCCCCGGATCGTGGGCGTGCAGGTCTATCTCGGCGACCTCGGCATCGATGCCGGCACCCCGCAGAATGTCTATGTCCTGGACACCACCAAGATGAAGCTGCTCTCGGTGAAGGGCCCGGACGGTTCCGCGGTGCCCATTCTCACACCCGGTAAGGCCGGCGCCGACACCGTCACCGGGCTGCCCGGTGGGCTGACGCTTTCGGTGGAGAACATCCGCAATTACGCCGTCTTCTCGGTCAAGTACGACCCGGGCAAGGGGCTGGTCCTCTTCGCCGCGATCGCCATGCTCATCGGCCTGATCGGGTCGCTGCTGATCCGCCGTCGCCGGATGTGGATACGAGCGAGCGCCGGGCCCGACCAGGGTCGTACTGTGGTCGAGATCGGCGGGCTCGCCCGCAGCGGAAGCCTGACAGCAGAGTTCGATGATCTTGTCCGCCGGGTACGTGCCCGGCTGCCCGAGCAGGGATAAGGGGACAGATGGCCGGGTTGTCCAACGATTTGTTCGTGGTCACCGTCATGTGCTACGCGATCGCGATGGTGGCGTTCGCGGCGGATCTGGCGTTCCGCAAGACGTCCAAAGGCGTCATTCGGGCGGCCACTCCGGCAGTGCTGACGGCTGACCAGAAGGTGCTCGTCGGTGCGGGCGGCGTGATCACCACACCGGTGGTCTCCGAGCCCCCGCCGGCGGAGCCGCCGCTCTCGGTCTCGCCGGACTCCGGCCGGTCCTACGGCCGCGCCGCCAAGATCGGGCTCACGCTCACCCTGGTCGGATGGCTTGCCCACATCGCCACCATCGTCACCCGCGGGTTCGCCGCCCACCGGGTGCCCTGGGGCAACATGTACGAGTTCTCCACCGTCGTCGCGTTCGTCGTCGTGACGACCTTCCTGGTGCTGCTGGCCCGCCAGAAGGCCCGCTGGCTCGGAGTCTTCGTCCTGTTGCCGGTGGTTCTTTATCTGGGTCTGGCCGGCACCGTCCTGTACGTCAAGGCCGGCCCGCTGGTGCCCGCGCTCAACTCGTACTGGCTGAAGATCCACGTGGTCGCGGCCATGAGTGCCACCGCGATGTTCTTCGTCAGCGGCATCACCGCGATCCTTTACCTGGCCAAGCTGCGCCGCCCCAACGGCAACCTGCTCTCCCGGCTGCCCGACGCTGCCGCTCTGGACCGGCTGACGTACGGGCTGGTGGCCTTCGCCTTCCCGGTCTGGACCTTCGCGATCATGGCCGGGGCGATCTGGGCCGAGGCGGCGTGGGGGCGCTATTGGGGTTGGGATCCCAAGGAGACCTGGTCGTTCATCACGTGGGTGATCTACGCGGTGTATCTGCACTCGCGGGCGACTGCAGGGTGGAAGGGCAAGCGTGCTGCCTACTTCGCCGTCACGGCGTTCGGCGCCCTGATCATCAACTACTACGTGGTCAATACCTTCATCGTGGGTCTGCACAGCTACGCCGGCGTGAAGTAGCAGGCGCTGAAGTAGCAGACAGTGCAGTAGCCCGGCAGCGCAAGTGAAGCGCCGTCGGGCAGACTCCTAGACGTGGCGAGCTATCCCGACCTGCGCGACTTCGTAGCCCGCCTCGATCGAGCTCATGAGCTGCGCCGAATCACCGCGAGCGTGGATCCGCACCTCGAGGTGAGCGAGATCGTTCAGCGGGTGGTGCGGGCCAAGGGCCCGGCATTGCTCTTTGAAAACGTCAAGGGCTCTGACCTGCCACTGGCACTGAATCTGTTCGGCAGTGAACGGCGCATGGCGATGGCGCTGGGCGTCGACCGTCTCGATGACATCGGTGACCAGATCGCCAGCCTGCTCAAGCCTGAGCTGCCGGTCGGCTTCGGGGGCCTGCGGGAGGCGTTCGGCAAGCTCGGGACGTTGCGCTCGGCCCCTCCCAAGACGGTGGCCGGCGGGTCGTGTCAGGACGTCGTCCTGCGGGGCGGCGACGTGGATCTCGGGCTGCTGCCAGGAATCCAGGCCTGGCCTGACGACGGGGGCATCTTCCTCAACCTCGGACTCACGCACACCAAGCATCCCGAGACCGGCGCCCGAAACCTTGGCATGTATCGCCTCCAGCAGCACGACGCCCGTACCGTCGGGCTGCACTGGCAGATCCACAAGGATTCCAACGCCCACCACGCCGTCGCCGAACGCCGCGGAGAACGGCTGCCGGTGGCGATCGCCTTCGGATGCGAGCCGGCCGTCACCTATGCCGCCAGCGCCCCGCTGCCCGCCGACATCGACGAGTACCTTTTCGCCGGCTTCCTGGCCGGCCGCCGGATCGAGATGGTCGACTGCCTGACGGTGCCGCTCAAGGTTCCCGCTCATGCCAGCGTCGTCCTGGAAGGCTGGCTGGAGCCGGGCGCGCGCCGCCCGGAAGGTCCGTTCGGAGACCACACCGGCTTCTACACGCCGGTGGAACCCTTCCCGGCGCTCACCGTCGACTGCATGACGATGCAGGCTCCCGAATCCCATCCGATCTTCCAGACCATCGTGGTTGGGCCTCCGCCGCAGGAGGATGCCTGGATCGGCAAGGCGACCGAGCGGATCTTCCTGCCACTCATCCGCCTGACCTTGCCTGAGCTGGTGGATTACGACCTCCCGGTCGCGGGCGGTTTCCACAACTGCGTCATTGCCTCGATCGACAAGCGCTTCCCCAAGCACGCCCAGAAGGTCATGAACGCGATCTGGGGTGCCGGCTTGATGTCGCTCGCGAAGTTGATCATCATCGTGGATGCCGACTGCGATGTGCACAACTACACCGAGGTCGCCTGGCGGGCGTTCGGCAATGTCGATTACGCGCACGACCTGCTGGCGACCAGCGGCCCCGTCGATCATCTCGACCACGGTTCCTACCAGCAGTTCTGGGGGGGCAAGATCGGTATCGACGCCACCCGCAAGATGCCGGAAGAGGGCTATACGCGAGGCTGGCCGCCGGAGGCCATCATGTCGCCCGAGGTGCAGGCGACTGTCGATCGGCGTTGGAAGGAGTACGGGCTGTGACGGCTGCGGTGCCGGCGCCGGCGGCTAACCCGTTGCCCGTCAGCCCCCCGAATCCGGCCCGGGCTTTCCTGCGCCTGGTGATGATCGAGCACTCGGTCTTCGCGCTGCCCTTCGCTTACCTGGCGGCCCTCTATGCGGGCTTCAGCGTGACCGAGACCGTCCACTGGAGGGCCCTCGGGCTCATCACGGTCGCGATGGTCGCCGCCCGCACGTTCGCGATGGCCGTGAACCGGATCGTCGACCGCACATACGACGCTCGAAATCCGCGCACCGCCAAGCGCGAACTGGTCACCGGCACTGTCTCGGTGCGGACCGCGAGCGTGGGCGCGGCGGTGGCGCTGGCCGTCTTCTTGGTTGCTGCCGGCCTGCTCAACACGCTGTGTCTGGCACTCGCCCCGCTCGCCCTCGCGCTCTTCGTGCTCTATCCGTACACCAAGCGGTTCACCTGGCTCTGCCACGGCTTTCTCGGCCTGGCCCAGGCCTGCGGGCCGATCGGCGCCTGGTTAGCGGTCACCGGCCACTGGTCCTGGCCCGCGGTGCTGCTCGGGTTCGCCGTGGGGTTCTGGATCGGCGGGTTCGACGTCATCTACGCGATGCAGGACATCGACTCCGACCGCGAGCAGGGCGTCTACTCACTGCCTGCCCGGTTCGGGGGAAAGATCGCGCTGCGCACGGCGGCCGCCTGCCACGTGGTCACGCTCGGGCTCTTCATCTGGTTCGGGGCGGTCGTGGGCGCCGGCGTCTGGTGGTGGATCGGGCTCGTCGTGGTCGCGATCGCCTTCATCTACGAGCACAGCCTGGTCAAGCCCGATGACCTGTCCCGGGTCAATCGGGCGTTCTTCACGGCCAACGGCTTCGTCGGCATGGCCCTGTTCGTCTTCGGCCTGGCTGATCTGCTGTCGCGGGGCCTCGGCTCCTGATGGCCGGTAGCGAGCCGGTAGGTGTCGGCCCGCATCCACAGCCCTGGCCGGATGATCCCCGGCTCGATCCTGAGCTCCTCGCCGAGGGCGATCGCCGCAACGTCGTCGATCAGTACCGCTACTGGACGGTCGAGGCCATCACCGCCGATCTCGATACCCGGCGGATGCCCTTCCACGTCGCCGTCGAGAACTGGCAGCACGACCTCAATATCGGAACGTTGGTGCGCAACGCCAACGCCTTCCTGGCTGAGGCTGTGCACATCATCGGGCTACGGCGCTGGAATCGTCGCGGCGCCATGGTGACCGATCGCTACCAGCACGTCATTCACCATCCGACGCTCGAAGGCTTTGCGGAGTGGGCCGCGCAGCAGGGGCTCCCCCTGATCGGCATTGATCTGTTGCCGGGGTCGCGTCCCCTTCCCCAGGCCCAGATTCCGCGCCGCTGTGCGCTCGTTTTCGGCCAGGAGGGACCGGGACTTTCAGCGGGTGCCATGGTGTTGTGCGAACAGGTGCTGCACATTCCTCAATACGGCTCCACGCGGTCGATAAACGCAGGTGTCGCAAGCGGTATCGCGATGTACGAATGGTCTCGCCGATATGGCCCGGTCGGTTCGTCCGGACGGCCCAGCGAGGCTCAAGACTGAGTAAAATGGGCCCGATAGCCAAGGCCTGCCGCACAACGCGCGCGGGACCTCATAACTCCACAAGTTTGCCGATCCGATCCATGGCCCCCGGACCCAAAAAAGTGGCTACGAGCCACCTCCCGCCGTGAGGCGACCTGGCGGGTCGGCGCACGGAGCCCCGGACTTCTAGTCCGGGGCTTTTGTGTTTTTTCGCGGCGGGTGGGATGCCAACCGGGGATAGCGTTCGCGGTCATCGGGCTCGGTGTCGGCCAGGGCCCCGCGCAGGAGTTGTAGCGCATTGCGGGAAAGGGCTTCGGCGGCAGCCCCATCGATTCCGAGGTCACGGGCGACCGCATCGGCCCCTTCGCCGTAGCCGTAGGCCGTCATGACGGCGGCCCGCTCGGGTGACGGGAGCGCTGCGAGTGCGTCTTCTAGCCGGTCGAGCAGCTCGGAGTCGGGGGTGCCTTCCTGCGACGCCGCGACGTCCTCGAGTAGGGCGGCCGCCAGTGGGCGCAGCCGGGGAGGGCGGCTGCTCGGCGTCGTGGGAGTGGGCTGAGTGGTCGAAGGCCGTCCACCCGAGGGCGATGTCACCCCTCCATCGTGCCCGCTGCCGCCGCTAGGAGGAATCCGCCGCGCCCCTGCGTTCGCGTGACTTCCCGGTTGCGGACAGCGAGCGTCAATGACGCACTGCTTTGGGTCTCGTACGCAGCGTAGATCCAGGTCAGGTCGCGTGTTGAATTACTGAGGCTTCTCGCGTGGAACGCTTGCCCGCTTCTCCCGAGCGGTGCCAAGCTCTGGGCGGATCCAGGCGCGGATTGAGATCGAATCGCGCAGGTGCTAGGGGGCTTTGCGTGGCGGTCGGCGTCGCATGAGCGATCCGCAGACGCAGATTCTGGTGGAGCAGCTGCACACCGCCGAGCGGCGTTACCAGCAGCTGGCGTTGAGTGCTGCCGATCTGGTGACCGTGCACGGTCCGGATCGGACGCTGATCGCCTCGTGGGGCAACGGCAAGCTCCAGCTGCAGATCGATCCCGCCGACTACATCGGGCGACGCTTCGATCTTCCGGCGCACCCCGACGACGTCACCGGCGTGGAGCAAGCCTGGTCTGCGGCAGCTGCCGGCGTCGAACCGGTGAAAGCCACCTATCGCGTCGAGCGGGCCGACGGTGAATGGGGCTGGGTCGAGACGCACGTCCAGGCGGCGCGTGATGCCACGGGCGAGATCATCGAGCTGCAGACGGTCAGCCGTGACGTCACCGAGCAGCGCACCTTTCAGCACGAGCTGGCCAGGCTGGCCCTTCGCGATCCGCTGACGGGCCTGGCGAACCGGCTGCTGTTTGGCGACCGGCTCCGCGCGGCGGTAGCCCGCCTTGAACGGCGGCGGGGTCCGATCGCGGTGCTCCTGCTGGACGTGGACCGCTTCAAGGGCGTCAACGACAGTCTTGGCCATTCGATCGGTGATCAGCTGCTGACCCGGCTTGGAGAGCGGCTGACCGCCAGTGTGCGATCCAGCGATACGGTAGCCCGCCTGTCGGGGGACGAATTCGCCGTCTTGGCGGAGGATCTCGAGTTCGCCGACGGCGCGCAGCGGTTGGCTGAGCGGGCGCTCGCCGCCCTGCAGGCGCCGTACGAGATCGAAGGCGGCTTCACCGTCACGGTGACTCCGAGCATCGGTATCACGGTCAGCGCTAACCCGTCCGTCACCCCTGACGAGCTGATGCGAGAGGCGGATGTGGCGCTGTATGCGGCGAAGTCGGCCGGGCGCAATCGACTGGCCCTGTTCGATGCGCCCCTTCGTCGCCAGGTCAGCCGCCGGATCAGCGTCGATCACCAGGCCCGCCGGGCGCTCGCCGCGGGTGACCTGTGGTGTGACTACCAACCCACCGTGGATCTCACTGACGGCACCGTTTATCTGGCCGAGGCGCTCGTGCGGCTCGGCGACGGTCAGGGCGGTGCTCTGCTGCCGGCCTCATTTCTGCCGGTGTGCGAGGACACCGGCCTGGTGCTGGAGCTTGATCGTCAGGTGATCGCCAAAGTGATGCAGGAGATCTCGCAGCTGAGGTCAGGAGTCGCCGGCCGCTGCCCCCTGGTCAGCATCAACGTCTCCGGCCGCACGCTGACCGATCCCCGGTTCGCCGACATGATCGCGAATGTGCTGGAGGAGTCCGGGCTCGAAGGTGGAGGGCTCGCTTTCGAATTGACGGAACCGGCGCTGCCTCGCGGCGGGTCCGGCGTTGATCGCACCGTGGCGCGGTTGGCTGAAATGGGGATCGGCATCGGGCTGGACAACTTCGGTACGGGCTCGAGTTCGCTGGCGACCCTCACCACGTTGGAGATCGACTACGTCAAGCTCGACGCGAACTTCCTGGCGACGGCCGCGACTGGCCGGGCAGGAATGGCGGTGAACCGGGCAGTCGTGGATCTGGCCCGAGCGCTGGGTTTAGCCGTTGTCGGCCAGGGCGTGGAGAGCCCCGAACACCTGCGACTGCTGGGAGAACTGGGGTGCACGCTGGGCCAAGGTTTTGGCCTGGCGGGCGTCATGGCGCTGGGGGAGATACCCCAACGGGTGGCTATCTCGCGGTTTCCGACGTTCGCGTCGGAGCAGCCGAAGCCGCAGGACGCGGGGGGCTCGGCGGCTTGACCGCCGGCCAGCGGGCATCGCCGAACGACAGGACCAGGGCAGCAGCTCCGATGGCCACCCCGAGCCAGCAGATGCCGTTCCATCCGGCGGTGTCGTAGGTCATCGCGGCTACGGCGGAGCCGATGGCGCCGCCGGTGAAATAGCAGACCATGTATGCCGAAGTGATGCGGCTGCGGGCCAGCGGTGCGACGGTGTAGATGATGCTCTGGTTGGTGACCTGCAGCCCCTGCACGCCGATGTCGAGCACCACGATTCCGACGATCAGCCAGCCCACGGAGGTGCGGCCGGCGGCGATCGGGGCGAAGGACACCGCGATTGCCGCGGTGAAGACGGACGTCGCCAGCCGGCCGTGTCCGCGGTCGACGGAGCGGCCCGCGAGGTTGGCACAGAGTGCGCCCGCGGCGCCGACAAGTCCGAAGAGTCCGATGACCTCGTCCGAGTAGCTGTAGGGCGGGCTGGCGAGCAGGAACGCCATCGTGGTCCAGAAAACGCTGAACGCCGCCATGCCCAGCGCGCCGAACAGGCAGCGCCGCTGCAGCAGGGGCTCGGAGGCCAGCAGGTGGACGGTCGACTTGAGCAAGCTTCCGTAGCTCAGCTTCGATTGATGGACCACTGGCGGAAGCGCCTTGGCCAGCACCAGCGCGAGAGCGGTCATGAGGACCGCCGCCACCCAGTAGATCGACCGCCAGCTACCGGTGGCAGCAACGAATCCGGCCAGTGTCCGGGCCAGCAGGATCCCGATGAGCAGACCGCTCATCACCTTTCCGACGACCTGCCCGCGGTGGTCGTCGTCTGCCAGGTTGGCAGCCAGCGGGACGAGGATCTGGGCAGCCACCGAGCCGAGGCCGACCAGTAGCGCCGCCGCGATCAGCGCGCCGATCGTCGGCGCGAGAGCCGAGGCGACGAGGGCCGCGGCGGTGCCGCTGAGCACGATCGGGACGAGGCGACGCGGCGAGACCAGATCGCCGACAGGCACCAGAAGTGCGAGCCCGATCGCGTAGCCGATCTGCCCGAGGGTGACCACCAGCCCGGCGGTTCCCGAACCGACGCCGAAGGAACTCGCGATGGTGTGCAGCAGCGGCTGGGCGTAATACAAGTTGGCGACTGACAGGCCACAGGCAACGGCCAGCAGCAGCACCATCCGGTTCGAGATGCCGGGGGACGGGGCGCGGGCGGGGGTCAGGCCGACGGGAACTCCTGGGTCGATGGCAAGGGCTGCACTGGCCCTCCAGACCAGCGTAATGGCCGGCCGGGAACTTCCCTTGAGATCAGGCGACGGAGTCCGGGCCGTGCTTGCGCCGGTTCCACAGTCCGAGTCCGAGCCCGACCAGCGCCAGCACCAGCCCGACGCCGAAGATCCCGGCTGGGACGACGTACTTGGCGATCGTGATCTTGTCGGCGCGGCTCTTCGCGAACTTGGCGAGGTCGGCAACCGAGGCGGGCAGCTGGCTGTAGGTGATGTTGAAGATGCGGCTCTTCGGTGGGTTCGCCACCAGCTTGCCGATCACGCCCGCGGTCGCCTTGATCACCGCGTTGTCGGCGTACTGCGGCTTGGCGAGGATGGTCTGGATGCGACCGATGCCCTGGATGTCGGGCGAGGCGTAAAGCGTCTGGTTGATCTTTTCCAGGCCGACGATGGCCCCGGTCGTGGGTTCCACCAGGATGACCGTGTGCACGTCGATCGTGTACTTCAACGGGACGTTTTGGGCCAGCAGGCTCGTGGCCGCGGCCTGGTCTTCGGCGCTGAGCTGGGGCAGCACCGACTTCTCCAGTACCGCCGGGTCAGCTCCCAGCGGCTTGAGCTGGGCCGCGACCTGGGCGGGTGTGAGTGACTTGGGGATCCCCTGCGACGCCAGCTGGTCGATGTAGTAACCCTGCGCCGGAGCGTTCTTCAGGACGCCGTTGTAGCGGTAGAGCTTGACGCCGGCGGCCTGTGTCTGCCCGATCTTGGTGAAGGGGTAGGACTGGCCCGCTTCGTTCTTCCAGACCTCATACGGCCCCTTGCCGGAGCTGAACGGCAGGTTGATGGAGTACGCCGGCGACCGGTCGATCTTGTTGCTGGGCGTGTAAGCCCAGGCCTGGTCGTCATCGACGTTCTTCAGCGACTTGCGGTTCAGGACGTACTGCTGCTGCAGGTCCTGGGCTTTGAGGGTGCCGATCTGCTCGACGTCGTTCTCGGCGACCACCGCCTGGCTGCCGGAGGTCTGGGTGACGTGCAGATTGCGCTTGATGTCGAGCGGGAGCTTTTCCGGCTTGGCCAGGGACGCCGCCGAGGCCGGATCGATGTAGAGCGTGAACGTGCCGGTTGCGTGCGCGGTCTTGTTCAACGGACCGCCGGGGTATTTCACGGCCACCGACGGAATCACGAACCAGGCGACGACCCCGAGGACCATCAACACGACCCCGAGACTCAGCAGGATCTTGGCGGGAAGTCGCACGTTGTACCTCTCGTCGTGACGGCGTCGGTGGGCCGCTCTCTGGACAGGGGATCCACTCGCCGTGCGACGGTCGGGCCTGGCCCGGAATAGAGTCGACGAAGGAGCCGTAGATTACTCATCGGTAGCCGAGCAGCTCTGAAAAGGATCTTAGGAGGAGCTGGTGGCGGACGGGCCCCTGATCGTCCAGTCCGACAAAACGGTGCTTTTGGAGACCGACCACGAGCTGGCTGACGAAGCTCGTGCTGCGCTCGCCCCGTACGCCGAGCTCGAGCGGGCTCCTGAGCACATCCACACGTATCGCATCACCAATCTCGCGCTCTGGAACGCACGCGCCGCCGGCCATGACGCCGAGCAGGCCGTCGACGTTCTGATGCGCTACTCACGCTTTCCCGTTCCGCACGCGTTGCTGGTCGACGTCGCCGAGACGATGGACCGATTCGGCCGGCTGCGGTTGGAGAATTCGCCGGTCCACGGACTCGTGCTTCACGCGCTCGATCGTGCCGTGCTCGAGGAAGTGTTGCGGGCCAAGAAGATCGCGCCGATGTTCGGTGCCCGGGTGGACGACGACACGGTGATCGTTCATCCCGGTGAGCGCGGTCGGGTCAAGCAGGCGCTGCTGCGGATCGGTTGGCCGGCGGAGGATCTCGCCGGTTACGTCGACGGCGAGTCGCATCCGATCACGCTGAAGGAAGACGGCTGGGTGATGCGGCCCTACCAGAAGGAGGCCGTCGACGGCTTCTGGGCGGGCGGGTCCGGCGTCATCGTGCTGCCGTCGGGCGCCGGCAAGACGATCGTGGGCGCGGCCGCCATGGCCCGCGCCGGCGCTACCACCTTGATCCTCGTGACCAACACCGTGTCCGGCCGGCAGTGGCGGCGCGAGCTGCTGGCGCGCACCTCGCTGACCGAAGACGAGATCGGTGAATACTCGGGCGAGCGTAAAGAGGTCCGGCCGGTCACCATCGCCACGTATCAGGTGATGACGACCCGCCGCAAGGGCGAGCACCTCCACCTCGGCCTGTTCTCGGCGCGCGAGTGGGGCCTGGTGATCTACGACGAGGTGCACCTGCTACCGGCCCCGGTCTTTCGCATGACGGCAGACATCCAGTCCCGCCGCCGGCTGGGTCTCACCGCGACCCTGGTGCGCGAAGACGGGCGTGAGGGCGACGTCTTCAGCCTCATCGGCCCCAAGCGCTACGACGCTCCCTGGCGTGACATCGAAGCGCAGGGCTGGATCGCGCCGGCGATCTGCACGGAGGTGCGGGTCACGCTCACCGATGACGAGCGCATGAATTACGCCGTTAGTGAGCCCGAAGACCGCTACCGCGTCTGCTCCACCGCCATGTCCAAGCGGGCCGTCGTGAAGACCCTGGTCGAGCGTCATCAGGACGACCGGGTGCTGGTCATCGGGGCCTACCTTTCCCAGCTGGACGATCTCGGCGAGTATCTCGACGCTCCGGTGATCCAGGGTTCGACCACCAACAAGGAGCGGGAGCGGCTCTTCGAGGAGTTCCGCAACGGCGACCTGACGGTGCTTGTCGTGAGCAAGGTGGCCAACGTCTCGATCGACCTTCCGGAGGCTGGTGTCGCGATCCAGGTGAGCGGCACTTTCGGCTCCCGGCAGGAGGAGGCGCAGCGGCTCGGCCGAGTCCTGCGGCCGAAGGAGGATGGCCGGTCCGCGCACTTCTACACCGTCATCGCCCGTGACACCCTCGACCAGGAGTACGCCGCCCACCGCCAGCGGTTCCTCGCCGAGCAGGGCTACGCGTACCAGATTGTGGATTCGGACGATTTGATCAGTGAGGGCTGAGACGTGGGCCGTTCGTTCTTCCTGACGCCGGAGCTGCAGGATTACCTGATCGCCTCGGCCACGCCGATCGACGACGTCCAGCGGGATCTGCAGACCGAGACCCTGGCCCTCGGCGGAATCTCCCAGATGCAGATCGCCTCGGAACAGGGCGCTTTTCTCACCATTCTCACGGCGGCTGTCGGCGCGACAAATGTGGTTGAGGTCGGAACCTTCACCGGTTACAGCGCCTTGTGCATCGCCCGCGGCTTGGCGCCCGGAGGCAAGCTGCGCTGTTTTGATGTGAGCGCCGAATGGACCGACATCGCCCACCCGTACTGGGAGCGGGCCGGGGTCGCCGATCGCATCGAACTCACGCTCGGCCCGGCCGCCGACAGCCTTGCATTACTTCCCGAATCGCCGTCGATCGATCTGGCTTTCATAGATGCGGACAAGGGCGGCTACCCGGCTTACGTCGAACTCTTGCTGCCCCGGTTGCGTCCCGGCGGCCTGCTGCTGTTGGACAACACCCTTCGCGGCGGTGCGGTGCTGGCCTCTCATCACGCCAAGGACGACGACACCAAAGTCATCGCCGGACTGAATGAATCGCTGGCGCGCGACCCCCGCGTCGACGTGGTGATGCTGCCGCTTGCGGACGGTGTCACGATCGCCCGCAAACGCTAGCGCAGACCGGGCCTACCGCAAGATTCCGGTGTGCCCGAGCGAGTAGCGGCCGGGCTGCGGCCAGACAGCGAGCCCGTGCGGTTCGGTGCCTACGGGGATGCGGGCGACCAGCTTGCCCGTACGGGTGTCGATTCCGTAGACCTCGTTGTTGCGCCGGCCCGATAGCCACAGCGTCTTGCCGTCGGGTGAGACCCCGCCCATGTCGGGCGTGCTCGGCGCCGGGATCGGCCAGGTGGCGATGACCTTGCGGGTGGCGAAGTCGATCACGCTGACCGAGCCGAGATCCTTCGGGCCGCCGCGGTTGGAGACGTAGAGCACGGTGGCATCACGGCTGGGATAGAGCCCATGCGTCTCGGGGCCGGTGGGGATGAAACCGATCTGCTTGAACGTGTCGCCGTCGATCAGGTCGACACCACCGCGGTCCATGTCCGAGACGTACCAGACCTTTCCGGCGGGATCGATCTTGATGTCCTGCGGCATTCCCCCGATGTTCAGGTAGCCGATCACCTTCTGCTCGGCGGTGTTGACCTTCACCAGGCCGCCGGAGAATTCACAGGTGGCGATGAAGTACGAGCCGTCGGCCGAGAAGTCGATGTGATTGACCCCGCCGCACTCCGGGACGGCCAGCGAATGCTTGATCACGAAGGTGTGTGGGTCGGCGAAGGCCAGCGTCTTCTCCGCCTCCTGGACCACGATCGCGTACTTGCCGTCCGGGGTGAAATACATGTTGTACGGATCAGGCATCGGGATGTTGGGCCCGGCGCGCTTACCGGTGTGCGGGTCGATCGGGGTCAGTGAATTACCGCCCTCGTCGTTGGCCGCATAAAGCGTCTTGAGGTCCCAACTCGGGATCACGTGCTGGCTGCCGGGACCGGTGGCGAAGGTGTCGATCACCTTCTTGGTGTTCGGATCGATTACCGACACCGTGCCGTCGCCGTGATTGGGCACGTAGATCAGGTACGGCACCCCGCGAGTCGCGGGCGCAAACATGCCGACCCCGTCGTGCGCGTACACGTCGCCGATCGGTTTGCCACCGCTGCTGAGCGCGTAGCCGGCCGCGCTAGGCGTGGGGGCGGGCGTAGCCGTCGCCTTGCCCGACGTGCTCCCTCCTGGAGTCACGGGCATCGTGATGTGACCGGACGGGCCCGCCGCCGGCTTGGCCGAAGTGCCGCACCCGGCCAGCAGTCCGGCGCCGACGCAGGAAACGGCTAGGGCGGCGGCGAAGCGTTTCATCGTCGCTCAGGGTGCCACGCCTGACCCCCAGGAGGGTGGACTGGCGGGCTCAGCCGCCCAGGTTGATGCCGGACGGCAGGCTGCCGACCTCATCGGAAGGAGGGGCCACGATGTCCGAGGTGTCGGTGGTGCCGAAGTCGAACAGGTCCACGGTGGTGGAGAAGGAGACGTCAGCTGTCGCGCCGGCGGAGCCCGCGGTCGGGGCGAAGGAAATGGAGAAGCGGCGGGTCAAGCCCTTGGCGTCGATGTAGACGTCTTCCGGGATGGTGGTGGTGCCGAACTCCGTCTTGATCTGGTCGATGGAGGCGGCGTCCGCGCCGCTGGCTGCTGCCGCCTTCGCCAGGTCGACCTGCGCCCGGTAGTGCGTGGTCTGGACGCCGCGGACCGCTGCGGGGCCAAGGTTGGCGACGCTGTCGCTCACGCTTCGCAGCATGCTCAGGTACTGCGTCGGATCCTGGCCCAGAGATGACGGCGAAGCGCCTCCGTTCAGCCGTGACGCGTCGACCTTGATCCACTGCTTGCCGCCGGTGACGATCCCAGCAGCCGCGGGAAGCTGGATGTAGACCACTCCGTCGATCACGCGCTCTTCGATCGTGCCGCCGAGCCCGGCGGTCTGCGGCAGGTTCATCACCAGCTGAAATTTGTTGCTCGTGAAGTCGATGACGCCGTCGCCGGTGACGTCCAAGGACTGCCCGCCGGCCGAGGACTGGACATCCATGTGGATCTGAGCGTTCTTGGCCGCTTCGGTCTTGTCGACGGACGCGGCGAGCAGCGTGTGCGGGCCGCCTGCGCCCTCGCCGGCCGGGGCGCTCGAGCTGGGAAAGAAACCAGCGCTGCCGCTCGTGCTCGAGCTGCCACAGCCTGCGACCAGGGTGATCGCGGCGATCCCGGCCATGCCCGCGATGGCGAGCCGACCTGCGCGCTTCCCTGCCTGCATGACACTCCTCGCACTCGTGACAGGACGTCGACTCCGCGATGAGCCGACGCCAAAAGCGAGTATCGGCTGCCAGCGGCCTTCCTGTACCGCCGGACGGCGCAACGAACAAGGGCGACCTCCCGAGGGAAGCCGCCCTTGATCGCGCTTTTGTTCAGTGGTGCGGGTGAAGCGAACTGCTGACCCCGGTGAGGATCAGAAGTCCATGTCACCGCCACCCGGCATGGCAGGCGCAGCGCCGGCCTTCTCGGGCTTGTCGGCGATGACTGCCTCGGTGGTGAGGAACAGCCCAGCGATCGACGCCGCGTTCTGCAGGGCAGAGCGGGTGACCTTGGCCGGCTCGATGATGCCGGTCGCGACCATGTCGACGTACTCGCCGGTGGCCGCGTTGAGTCCCCAGCCGGCCTTCAGGCCGCGGACCTTCTCGACCACAACTCCGCCTTCGAGGCCGGCGTTGATGGCGATCTGCTTGAGGGGGGCCTCAAGCGCGAGCCGGACGATGTTGGCACCAGTGGCCTCGTCGCCGGTGAGCTCGAGCTTCTCGAACGCAGTGACACTGGCGGCCAGCAGCGCGACGCCACCACCCGGCAGCACACCCTCTTCGACGGCCGCCTTCGCGTTACGAACGGCGTCTTCGATGCGGTGCTTGCGCTCCTTGAGCTCGACCTCAGTGGCAGCGCCGACCTTGATGACGGCAACGCCGCCGGCCAGCTTGGCCAGCCGCTCCTGCAGCTTCTCGCGGTCGTAGTCGCTGTCGCTCTTCTCGATCTCGGCGCGGATCTGGTTGACGCGGCCGTTGATCTGGTCGGCGTCACCGGAACCCTCGACGATGGTGGTCTCGTCCTTGTTGATGACCACCTTGCGTGCGCGGCCCAGCAGGTCGACGGTCGCGTTCTCGAGCTTGAGACCGACCTCCTCGCTGATGACCTGGCCACCGGTCAGGATCGCAATGTCCTGCAGCATGGCCTTGCGGCGGTCGCCGAAGCCGGGAGCCTTGACGGCAGCCGACTTGAAGGTGCCGCGGATCTTGTTGACGACCAGGGTGGCAAGCGCCTCTCCCTCGACGTCCTCAGAGATGATCGCGAGCGGCTTGCCCGACTGCATGATCTTCTCGAGCAGCGGGAGCAGGTCCTTCACGGACGCGATCTTGCTGTTGACGATCAGCAGGTACGGGTCGTCGAGCACGGTCTCCATGCGCTCGGGGTCCGTGACGAAGTAGGGCGAGATGTAGCCCTTGTCGAAGCGCATTCCCTCGGTGAGCTCGAGCTCGAGGCCGAAGGTGTTGCTCTCCTCGACGGTGATGACGCCTTCCTTGCCGACCTTGTCCATCGCCTCGGCGATGATCTCGCCGACGGTGGTGTCAGCCGCGGAGATGGACGCGGTGGACGCGATCTGCTCCTTGGTCTCGACATCCTTGGCGAGCTTGGACAGCTCCTCGGAGACGCGCTCGACAGCTGCCTCGATGCCCTTCTTCAGGCCCATCGGGTTAGCGCCGGCGGCTACGTTGCGCAGACCCTCTTTGACGAGAGCCTGGGCGAGCACGGTGGCGGTGGTGGTGCCGTCTCCGGCGACGTCATCGGTCTTCTTGGCGACCTCTTTGACGAGCTCGGCGCCGATCTTCTCGAAGGGGTCTTCGAGCTCGATCTCCTTGGCGATGGACACACCGTCGTTGGTGATCGTGGGGGCGCCCCACTTCTTGTCCAGTACGACGTTGCGACCCTTGGGGCCGAGCGTCACCTTGACGGCGTCGGCCAGTTGGTTCATCCCGCGCTCGAGGCCGCGACGGGCCTCTTCATCGAACGCGATGATTTTCGGCATGTGGTTGTCCCTCCAGCAGTTGGACGGGTCCAGTGGTCAAGTCCCGTTCAGGCCGCCTGTGAACGCCCGCGACGGACGACCGAACACATCCCTGGGAGTGGCCCCTGCAATGCGATCGGCCTCGCTCGGACGGCCTGGCACTCGACAGACCCGAGTGCTAAGTCATTTTTAGCACTCGACCCTGTCGAGTGCAAGACAACGAGTTACGCCAGGAATGGACAGCGGGGCAGGCTGAATCCCATTCACATCCGGTCTACGGTCCTTGCGACACGCCAATGAAAGGGCATGATCATGCTGCTCGCGGCCAACGACATCTTCAGCCCGACGATCCCGGTGTGGACCAGCACGGTGATCGTCGTCGGCGCGGCCGTAGTCGGCTTCCTGATCGCATTTGCAGTAGTGCGCTTCGCCAGGGTCACCGCCGCGATCATGGGCGCGGCCGCCGGGGTGGTGGCCGCCTCCGGGTTGCTTCCCTGGCTCACCGGCACCTCAGCCGGTCACGACATCAACATCGATGCCTGGAAGAAGATCTCGGTCCTCGGCAGCTCATATACGGACTCGGTCAAGCTCTGGACCGGGGTTGGGCCCTCCACCTTGCAATGGGGCCTCCCGGTGGCCGTTGCCGGGGGATTGATGCTGGTCCTGGGCGTGCTTCCGGGCCGATTCGGCCTGTTGGCGATCATCCCGTCGCTACTGGTCCCGTACTCCCTGCTCTACGTGACCACGTTCAAGAGCGGCGACAGGCTTGACGTCAAGAACGTCGGCGTCGGCGCCTGGGCCGCTCTTGCGGGTTCGGTCGTAGTGATCATCGCGGTCGTGGTCCGGGCCGTGCAGGCTCCCGCTCGCCGGGCTGCCAATGCCAGGTCGGCCCAGGCCCCCTACGGGCAGCCGCCTTACGGCCAGCCGCTTCCCGGGTACAGCCAGCCTCAGTACGGCCAGCCGCAATACGGGCAGCCCGCTTTTGACCAGCCGCCCGGGTACGGGCAGCCCGGCCATGGCCAGCAGCCTGGGTACGGCGATCCCGGCTATGGCGGGCAGCAGCCGGCGTATGGCCAGCCAGCGGGCTATGGGGGACAACCCGCGTACGGCCAGCCGCAGGGTTACGGGCACGGTGGCTACTACGAGCCGGCGACCGATCCGCATGATGACCATGACATTCCTAACGACGGCGCGACCCAGATCCTCCCGTCACCCTTCGGCCAGCCGCCTCAGCAGCCCCCTCCGCCTTACCAGCAGCCTCCCGAGCGCTGACGGTTCGGCGGCGGTCCATGCGCCGGCTATTCGAGCAGGCCGGGTGAGACCTCGTTCAGCGCCGCCTCGAACGCCTCGTAGGTCGGATCGATCGTGACGGTCGGGCCGCTGGTGGGGGCCATGGCGTCGATGGTCTTGAGTCCATCACCGGTGTTGAACAGGACGGTCTCGGCGGCGGGATCCAGGCGCCCCTCGCGAAGCAGTCGCTGCAGCGTCGCCACGGTGACCCCGCCGGCGGTCTCGGCGAAGATGCCCTCGGTCTGCGCCAGTAGCCGAATGCCTTCGACGACCTCGTCGTCCGGAACGTCGAGGATTGCCCCGCCGGTGCGGCGGGCCACGTCGAGGGCGTATGGACCGTCAGCCGGGTTGCCGATGGCCAGTGACTTGGCGATGGTGTTGGGCCGGACCGGGGTGATGGTGTCGTGACCGGCGGCGAAGGCAGCGGCGACCGGGTTGCACCCCACGGCCTGCGCACCGAAGACCTTGTAAGGCGTGCCTTCGATCAGTCCGAGCCGGGCGAATTCGCCGAAGGCCTTGTCGACCTTGGTCAGCAGCGAGCCGGAGGCGATGGGCACGACGATCTGCTCGGGCAGCCGCCAGCCGAGCTGCTCCGCCACCTCGTAGCCGAGCGTCTTGGAACCCTCGGCGTAGAACGGGCGGACATTGACGTTGACGAACGCCCACTCCTGCTCGCCGGCGATCTCGCTGCACAGCCGGTTGACGTCGTCGTAGGAGCCCTTGACCGCGACGAGGGTCGGCCCGTAGACGGCGGTAGAGACCGTCTTGCCGGCCTCGAGGTCGTCGGGGATCAGCACGACGGCCCGCAGTCCCGCCGACGCCGCGTGAGCCGCCACGGACTGGGCCAGATTGCCGGTGGATGCGCAGGCCACTGTGGTGAAGCCGAGCTCGCGGGCGGCGGACAGCGCGACGCTGACGACCCGGTCCTTGAACGAATGGGTGGGGTTGGCGCTGTCGTCCTTGACCCAGAGGGTCTTCATTCCGAGGGCCTTGGCAAGCCGGTCGGCCTTGCGCAGCGGGGTCCATCCCGCGCCGAGGCTGACCCGCTTGGATTCGTCATGGCCGGCTGGGAGCAGCCCGACGTAACGCCAGATGCTCTGCGGGCCTGCCTGGATGGACTCGCGGGTGACCCGTTGGAGGCGGTCCTCGTCGTAGCCGATCTCCAGGGGTGCGAAGCAGGCCATGCAAACGTGAACGGCGGCGAGCTCATAGGTCGCCGAACAGTTACGACATTTGAGATGGGTCGCCGGGTTGGCCGCGGCGAGCACGGGGGAATCGAGCAGGGACGTCATTGGGGAAAAATCCTCCTCATCGTTCCCGCCTGGATGGCGGGCCGGCATTGGCACCTGCCTTCGACGCGCAGCTTTGACAGCTGGTCGATCGGTGGTTGCCGGGGCTTCAGCGGGCCGGTCCCTCTGCCCCTCGAGATGAGCAAACATGAAGTTGTCGTTACGACCAGCCATGCTAGCTGACCGTGACCCCTCTTTCCCCCGAGTTTTCTGATGTCAAGGTCATCTACACCGACCTCGACGGGACCATGGTCGGTCCGGGCGGCAGTTTCTTTCACTCCGAGGACCGCTCGATCACGCTCGAACCGGCCGACGCTCTCGCTCAATTGCTGGCCGCGGACATTTCCCTGGTGCTCGTCAGTGGCCGCAGCCAGGCCCAGCTGCTGGAGGCTGCCGGGATCTTCGGGGCCGATGGGTACATCGCTGAGCTGGGGGCGGTCATCGGCTGGGACCGGGGTCGCGAGCGCGAGCTCCTGCGGGGCGCCATGCCCTCCAACCTGGACGCCATCCCGACCCCGCTGATCGAGAGCTTGCTCACGCGTTACGCCGGGCGGCTGGAATTTCATGCGCCATGGCACGTCGGGCACGAGTTGGACGTCATGCTGCGGGGCGAGGTCGAGGTCGAGGTCGTGAACCGCTGGCTCGCCGAGCAAGGCGTGGGATGGCTGCGGCTGCACGACAACGGGTTGCTGCCGCCAAGGGCGACGCCTGGCCTGACGATCAACGAGCTGCACGTCTACCACCTCGTGCCTGACGGCGTCGATAAGGGGCTGGCAGTCGGCTTCGACCGCCGGCGCCGCGGATTGCGCGCCGACCAGGCGATTGCTATCGGCGACAGTGCGAGCGACCTGCGGATGGCTCCGCACGTCGGTCGGTTTCATCTGGTGGCCAATGGGGCCCGATCAGGGCCGGTACGCGAACAGGCGGAGGCGACCGGCAACGTCGTCATCGAGGAAAGCGCCTTGGGAGCCGGCTGGGCGTCGGCGGTGAGGTCGGCGCTTCAGCCGGTCAGCTGACGGATCGTGCGGGTCAGCTCGCGCTGCTGGCGGTCGGAGGCCGTCGCGTCCAAGTAGACGTGCTGGACGGAGGGGAAGGCGGCCTTCAACTCGTTGTCGATCTCGGTGCTGACCTCTTCGATGCGGCCCGATTCCAGGTCGTCGGCAAAGTCGACCTTCATCGCGACCAACACGTCATCGGGTGAGAGCTGCATCGTCAGCATCTCGAGTACCGCTTCCACCTCCGGGTGGGCCGCGACGGTGTGCTGGATGTCCAGCCGCAGCTCAGGATCCGCGGCCTCCCCGATGAGCAGGTCCTTGGTGTCGCGGCCCAGCGCGTAGGCGACCCAGGCCAGCACGACCCCGATCGTGATCGAGGCGAGAGCGTCGTAGACGGCTGATCCGGTCACCTGGTGCAGGGCAATCCCGGTGCCTGCGAGCGCGATGCCGACCACGGCGGCACTGTCCTCGCTGGCCACCGCCTTCACGGTCGGGTCATTGCTGCGACGCAGATGATCGAGGAAGCCGCGCCCGAGGTCGCGGGCCTCACCGCGGACCTGCCTGAGAGCCCGCAGAAGCGACGAACCCTCGAGCACCAGCGCGGCGCCCAGCACCGCGTAGGTCAGGTAGAACTCGGCAGCAGACGGCTGCCTCTCGTGGCTCAGGAGTGAATGCACCCCCTGGAAGATCGAAAAGCCGGCTCCGGTGACGAAGATCCCGACCGCCGCCAGGAGCGTCCAGAAGAACCGTTCCTTGCCGTACCCGAAGGGATGGACCGAGTCCGCGGGCCGTTTCGCCCGCCGGATCGAGGTCAGCAGGAAGACCTGATTGAGGGTGTCCGCCCAGGAATGGGCAGCCTCGGCCAGCATGGCGCTGGACAGTGTGACCACGCCCGCAGCCGTCTTGGCCACCGCGATCACCAGATTGGTGCTGAACGCGAGCAGCACAGTGCCGCGACTCTCGGAAGCCATGGCGGCTGCTTACCCGGCGCTACGCTGCGTACTCATGGCTCCTACGCACATCCGGGACGAAAGCGTCCTGGTCGCGTCGAACCGGGGCCCGCTCTCTTACGTGGCAGACGAACGTGGACACCTCACGGCCCGCCGCGGCGGTGGCGGAATGATCAGCGCGTTGGAGGGTCACGACCAGCCCATCACCTGGGTCTGCGCGGCGCTGACCGATGCCGACCGGGCGGCCGCCAGCGCATCTCCCGACGGGCGGCTGCGGGTGCCTGCGCGCGATGGCGGCGGCGGTGAGCAGTGCATACGCATGCTCGACCTGGATCGCACGACCTTTGACCGGGCCTACAACGAGGTGGCGAATCGCACCTTGTGGTTCATCGCCCACCTGCTGTTCGACGCGGCGAACGCACCAGCCTTCGGACAGACGTGGGCCGCGGACTGGGCGGCATATGAGGATTACTGCGCCAGCTTTGCCAGAGCGTTGGCCGAGGAGGCGGGCTTCGGGGCGCGGGTCCTGATCCAGGACTACCACCTGATGCTGGCGCCTCTGATGCTCCGAAAGCTGCGGCCTGACCTTCGGATTTCGCACTTCACGCATACTCCGTGGGCGGGCCCCGACTACTTCCGGATACTGCCCGACGGCGTCGCTCGCGCAGTGCTGGCGGGGATGCTGGGCGCCGACCGGCTCGGCTTTCACTCGAAGCGTTGGGCAGAGGCGTTTCTGGAGTGCTGCGAGGCCGTGCTCGGCGCGGCGGTCTCCGGATCCGAGGTGGCCTTCGAGGGTCGCGTGACGACGGTCGGGGTGCATCCCCTCGGTGTCGACGGCGCCCAATTGCGTAAGCGCGCAGAGCTGGATGACGTCACGGTGCGGATGGAGCAGCTGGCCGCGCAAACCGGCGGGCGAAGGCTGCTGCTTCGCGTCGATCGCACCGAGCCGTCCAAGAACATCGTGCGGGGTCTGGAGGCCTATCGCGAACTGTTGCGCGAACATCCTGAGCTCCGCGGTGAGGTGACCCACCTGGCTTTCGCCTACCCGAGCCGCCATGACCTTCCCGAATACCGCGAATACACCGCGCGGGTGCAGCGCGCCGCCCACGACATCACCGAGGAATTCGGCCGGCCGGGATGGGAACCGGTGCGCCTTGAGGTCAGCGATGATTTCCCCCGGTCGCTGGCCGCGTATGCGCTGGCCGACGTCCTGGTGGTCAACCCGCTACGGGACGGGATGAACCTCGTCGCCAAAGAAGGACCCGTGCTCTCCGGACGGGATCTGTCACTGGTGCTCTCACGTGAGGCGGGTGCGGTGGCCGAGCTCGGAAGCGACGCGTTCGTCGTCAATCCCTACGACGTCACACAGACTCGCGAGGCCATCTGGGATGCGCTTTCGTTGCCGGCGGCGCAACGTCGCATTCGATGCGCTGGGCTGGCCGCCGCGGCCGTTGCCCAACCGCCCGCGCAATGGCTTGGCCAGCAGCTCGCTGAGCTCTAGCCGGAGCCGGCCATGGCAGCCGCGAGCTGACCCAGGAAGGCCACCACACCGTCGGGACCATCGACAATGAGGTCCGCGACCTCTCGCAGCCCGGTGACCTCAGCAGAATCGCTGACCACGCCGAGGCCTGGGATGCCCTGCTCGCGCAGATCGCGAAGGGCCGCGAACGCCGGCAGATCGCCGACGTCATCTCCGACGAAGAGCACTGCTCGGGCTTGCCGCTCGGCGACGAATCCCTTTAGCGCACCGCCTTTTTCGAAGCCAGGGGGTCGCAGCTCGAGCGCGTGCCGGGCGGGATGCGGCTCCAGTCCCGCCTTTTGCGCGATCGCGCGCAAACGCGGGCCAAGGGCAACCAGGACGCCTTCGGGGTCGGAGGTGAGACGGGTGTGAACAACGAGCGCCTGACCCTTGTCCTCCACCGAGACGCCGCTCGGGGTCGATGGGTCGGCGAGCAGCTCGGCGAGCTGGCGGCGAGCCCCCTCGACGCCCGGTAACGGCGGGGGTGAGGTCAAGGAGTCGGTCGCGCCATCCCAGCGTTGCAGCCCGTATTGCCCAAGGACCGTCAAGGCCGATCCGACCGCCTCCCGGCGCAGACCGCTGAGGTCGAGCAGCTGCCCGGCGGGTCGACCGCTGATCAGCACGATCGAGCCGACCTGCGCCGCGAGCTGCTTGACCGCCTCGAGCGCGCCCGTGGCCGGAGTGGCGTCCTGCGGCCGCTGGGCGATCCGGGAAAGGGTCCCATCGTAATCAAGGGCCGCTACGGCTCGGCCCGGGTCGGCAAGCAGCGCGGTGAGGCCGGCTCGGCCCTCGGGGGTCGAGGGCTGCGGCAGATCGCTGCTCAAGGTTGTTTGGAGTCGGCGAGCACGAGGACCAGTTTGCCCGCGGGTTGCAACCAATTAGGCGCCGGAGCGACGGCGGGCGCGTCGCTGAGCGCGGCGAGAGCCTGGGCTTGCCCGCGTCCACCCGGCGGATAGAAGACGGTTCGCATGGCGGGCCGCTGCGTGCCGCCGGTCTGGCTGAGGTTGCCGATCCCCGCCACGCTGACCCCGCGTTCACGGAGCAGGGTCGCAGTCCGTCCGGCCAGTCCGGTGATTCCTGACGCGTTCATGACGACAACCGGCTTGGTGACCGGTTGGGCGCTTGCTGGCGGTGTGACTGGTGCGGTGACCGGCGGGCTTGCCGGTCGGGCGGCGTGGGCCGCGGGCCGGGTTGAGCCGGGAGCGCCGGCGAGCGGCACGGGAGCCTGATTGGCGGCGGCGCCGAGCTTGAGGGAGGGCGACTCCTGCGACACGGGCGACGCGGCGGGCTGTCCGACGACACGGAACAGGCCCACGACGGCGACCGCTGTCGCTGCGAGCAGGCACAGCGGAAGCAGCAGACGAAGCAACCCATCGGCCGCTGCGCGCAGAGAGGATCCCGCAGGCAAACGCCTAGCCCGGCTGGCCAAGGCGCCGAGCTGAGCGGGCCCGTTCGCGTTGCAGCCGCAGCCGCTGCAGGCGTTTGACCAGCATGGGGTCAGCGCGCAGAGCGGCTGGACGATCAATCAGGCCGTTGAGCAACTGGTAGTAACGGGTCGAGGAAAGCCCGAAGCGGTCGGCGACCGCCTGCTCCTTGGCTCCGGCCAGCCGCCACCACTGGCGTTCGAATTCCAGGATTTCCGCCTCGCGGGGCGTGAGCTCGTCTTCCTGCCCGGAGGTCGGGGAAGCGGCCGGCCGGGCGCCCGCCTCGTGGTTCGGCGCGGGGTTGACCATGCGACACCTCCCTGGAACCGGTAGCTAAACGCCGGTAACTACATCTGTGTCGTTACTACCACGCCTGCGGAGACCTCCTGGCTGGGCGCGCCGCGCTCACGGGTAGATGCCGCGTACCCGGGTGGCCTCCGCGACCCTTCCCACCCCGATGATCTGGGCGGCTGTGCGCAGGCTGACGGCGCGTTCCTTCGCGGTCGTGGTCACCTCGCCGTATGCCTTGTGCATCACGTTGGCGAGCTTGTCGTTGACCTCGGCTTCGTCCCAGAAGTAGGCCTGCAGATCCTGCACCCATTCGAAGTAGGAGACGACGACGCCTCCAGCGTTAGCCAGGATGTCGGGGATGACGGTGATCCCACGGTCGTCGAGGATCGCGTCGGCTTCCGGTGTGGTGGGCCCGTTTGCTCCTTCGACGACGAGTGCCGCTCGCACCTTGTCGGCGTTGTCGCGGTTTATCACCCCGCTGAGGGCCGCCGGCAGCAGGACGTCGACGTCCAGGGCCAGCAGTTCCTCGTTGCTCAAGATCTCGACTCCACTGCCAGGCTCGGCGATGGATGCAGCCCCGTCGGCCCGCCTCAGGAGCAGGGCTTCGACGTCGAGTCCCTTCTCGTTGTAGATGCCTCCACCGACGTCGGAGACCGCCACGACGCGGCAGCCGGACTCAGCCAGCATTTGGGCGGCGGGGGCGCCGACCTTGCCGAAGCCTTGGATGGCGACGGTCGCCCCCTCCGGATGCTTGCCCATTCCCTGCAGCGCCTTGAGGGTGATGAACTGGACGCCTCTTGAGGTCGACGCAGCGCGGCCCTGGCTGCCGCCGAGGCTGACCGGCTTACCGGTGACCACCCCGGTCACCGTGTAGCCCGTCTGCACCGAGACGGTGTCCATGAACCAGGCCATCGTTTGCTCGTCGGTTCCGATGTCCGGCGCCGGGATGTCGCGCTCCGGACCGATGATCGGCAAGATCTCGCTGGCGTAGCGACGTGTCATCCGTTCGAGCTCGCTCCGGGAAAGCGTGTGCGGATCGACGGTCACGCCGCCCTTGGCGCCTCCGTACGGCAGCCCCATCAGGGCGCACTTCCAGGTCATCCACATCGCCAGCGCCTTCACCTCGTCGAGGTCGGCGTCGGGGTGGTAACGCAGTCCGCCTTTGGCCGGGCCGCGGGTGAGGCTGTGCTGCACGCGGTATCCGGTGAGCACCTCAAGACGCCCGTCATCGCGTACCAGCGGCACGCTCACGGTCAACGAACGTCGCGGGGTGGCCAGCAACTTGTGCATGCCGTCGTCGAGTTCGAGGCGGCGGGCTGCCTCCCCCAGTTGAAGGAGCGCGGATTCCCAGGCGGTCTGACCCTCGTTAGCCACGTCGCAAAACCTAGCCGGTGGGCGGTGTGCGACCTCGGAGCCATGCTCTGGTGGCGCTGGGACGCCATGCGCCTGTGGCGCTGGCGGGCTGCGAGACTCCAGAGGTGCCTACCGTTCCCGATCCGATTGACGCGTACGGCACCGGGCGTTCGTCACCGCTGGTGCCGGGCTACGTCCTGGTTCACGCTGACCTGCACAACCACACCAAACTTTCTGATGGGCACGGCGATCCGCGGAAGGCTTTCGCGTCGATGCGCGCTGCCGGCCTGGATGCGGCGGCTATCACCGACCACGCGAACCTCCCGAGCCCGTGGGGCCACACGCTGGAGGACAAGGGCTGGCGACAGCTGGCGGAGCTGGCGACCGCCGCGGATGACCCCGGCCGGTTCGTGGCGATCCGCGGGTTCGAGTGGTCGCACCCGATGCTGGGGCACATCAACGTCTGGGGAAGCCCGTCATGGATCGCGCCGGCCCGGCCGACGGCCAGCGACCTCGAGGGTTTCTACGACTGGTTGCAGAGCTCGGAAGCGGGCGAAGCCCTGACGTCCTTCAACCATCCGGGCTCGCGTGGAACGGTGCTTCGCTTCGGCGACTTCGTGCTGCGTGCGCCGCTGCGCCCACGAATGGTGGGCCTGGAGATGTTCAACAAGACCGATGACTACCTCCTGGCCGTGGAAGACGAGGGAATCTCGCCGCTCGTGCAGTGCCTGGATGCGGGATGGACCCCGGGTCTGATCGGCGTCACCGATGAGCATGGCCGCGACTGGGGGCACCCCGAAGGCAAGGGCCGGACCGGGCTTTTCGTGACCGACCTCAGCCGCGCGGGTGTACGGGAAGCGCTTGCCGATCGGCGGTCTTTTGCCGCACGGGTCAAGGGTCTAAGACTCGCAGCGACGCTCGGCGGAGCGTTGATGGGTCAGCGGTTACCCGGCCCGGTGACGGCTGGGCATCAGGAACTCGCCGTCGATCTCGATCTCGGCCCGTTCGCTGCCGGAATGGAACTGTCGGTACAACTCCTGCGCTGGGCACGCGACATCCCGGTTGTCGAGGAGGTTGCCCGAGTGGTGTCCGGGAGCGGGGTGCTGCGTACTCAGGTGAGCGTGGATCCCGACGAGCCGTGGATCGTCCTGCGGGTGACGGATCCGGCCGCGAAACCGTCCCGGGGCACCCCTTCGCCTTACGCCGAGCTCGGCCGCAGCATCGCGTACGCCAGTCCCTGGTGGATAGCGGGAGCTTGAGGGATCAGCCGGCCAGCACGGAGATGGCGTGGATGGCCAGCCCGGCCAGGGCTCCCACCACGGTGCCGTTGATCCGGATGAACTGGAGGTCGCGGCCGACTGCCAGCTCGATGCGGCGAGATGCTTCGGCGCCGTCCCAGCGGTTGATCGTGTCGGAGATGACCGTTGCCACCTCGCCGCTGTAGGTGCCGGCAGCGTGCGCGGTCGCGTCGGCCAGATACCCGTCGACCTTGGCCTGCAAGGCCTCGTCACTGGCGAGTCGGCGCCCCAGATCGCTGAGGCCGACCACGACCCGGGCCCGCAGCTCGCCGTCTTCGTCGTCGACGGCCTCGAGCAGTAGCCGGCGGGCGGTGGACCACATGGTGGCGACGGCTTCGCGGACATCGGGATGGCTGAGGAGGCGCTCTTTGAGCAGTTCCACGCGGTGAATCGTGTACGGGTCACTGCGCAGGTCCTCGGCGAATCGGCTGAGCAGGCTGTCCAGCGCCTGCCTCATCTGGTGCTCCGGATCGGCCTGCACCTCGCGTACGAACCGCAGGAGTTCGCGGTAGGCGCGGCCGGCCACAGCCTCGTCGAGAAACTTCGGCGACCATGACGGCGCTTGCTCGGCGACGATGGAGGTGATGGCGTCCGGGTTCGCGAGCAGCCAGCTGTGCGCCTCGTCGATTCCGAGGTCAACCAGCCGGTGGTGGGTGCCCTCCTCGACGATCTGCGCGAGTAACCGACCGGCGGGCGGCCCCCACGGGATGGCCGCCACCCGCCGCAGAAGCGCCCCTTCGAGCACAGCTGTGACGTCCTGGTCGCGCACGACGCGGATGGCTGCGCGGGCCACGGTCGCCAG
Source organism: uncultured Actinomycetota bacterium (assembly GCA_963737695.1). Taxonomy (GTDB): domain Bacteria; phylum Actinomycetota; class Actinomycetes; order Frankiales; family Frankiaceae; genus DATAZK01. The sequence goes on along the minus strand of CAVTTQ010000003.1, from coordinate 69,011 downwards.
CTCCGCCGCTGCCCTGGCGGCATGAATCGGATCGGCGAGCCACCTGCCTACGCGCGCCGAGACCTGGGCGCGCAGGACCTTGTCCTTCACCACCGGCTCGGACAGGAAGTTCGCCGCGACGAATTCCTCCAGGCTGCGCCCGATCTCGTCCTTGCGCGTCGGGATGATCGCGGTGTGCGGGACCTTCAGACCCAGCGGGTGCCGAAAGAGCGCGGTGACTGCGAACCAGTCCGCCAGTCCACCCACCATGGCCGCCTCGGCACCGGCGTTGACGAAGCCCAGGAAGCCGCCGTGGTGGCGGGTCACCACGTAAATGATCACTGCAACGATGAGCAGGCTGCCGGCGATGGCTTTCATCCGCCGCAGGCCGCTGCGCCGGGTCAGCTCGTCCGGGGTCAGCAGCGCGGTCGACACACCTCGAGATCCTGCCCGACCGCAGCCATGGGTGCGCGGGCGTGATTGGCCGCTAACGTCCACGGCTATGGCCGTCCCGAATGATCCGGACCCGGAGCGCGAGCTCGCTGAGGCACGCCGGCTCGCTGACCAATTGCGCCGCATCATCAACCGGCTCGCGCTGGTGCGCCCCCCAGCGGCGGATTCGGCAGCCGCCGCAGATGCTGCCAGCGACTTCGCCGACCGGCTTGATCGGCTACGCGCGCGTGAGGTGAGCTGGGAGGTCAGCGAAGCCGGCCTGGAGCCCCGCGACTTCGTCGAGCACAGCCCGCTCTCCGGGCGCAGCAATCCGCTGGCTCCGCCGATCACGGCCGAGCTCGTGGAGGAGTCCGACGGCAGCTACTACGTGGCCGGGACGGTGAACTTCGGGGCCGCGTACGAGGGCCCGCCGGGCCATGTCCATGGCGGGTTGGTCGCGGCCATGTTCGACGAGCTGCTGGGGTTCGCGCAGTTCTCCGCGGGCTTCACGGGCACCCTGACCGTGCGCTACCGCAAGCCCACCCCGCTGCACAAGACGCTCACGATGAAGGCGTGGCCGGAGCGGGTCGACGGGCGCAAACGGATCATCAAAGGCACCTGCCACCTCGGCGACACACTGCTGTCGGAGGCCGAAGGCCTTTTCATCGCTCCCCGAGACGGCGACTACCGCACCGCGCTCGGCCTGAACTGAGCGGGATCTCCCCGGCGTCGGCTCAGTCGGCCGGGCCGTTTGTCAGGGTGACGTGGGCCTGGTGTGCCTGACCGGACTGGTCGACCCAGCCGACGGTGACCGACTGACCGGGCCGCGACTGTTGCAGGCTTGCGGTCAGGCCATCAGCCGAGATGACCGGCTGGCCGTTGAGCTGGTTGATGAGGTCTCCGCTGCTCAGACCCGCTGAGGCGGCGGGGGAGCCGGGCGTGGTCAGGATGACCTCTGCCCCGCCGCCATTGGTCGCCGAATTCGCCGTTCGTACCTGAATGCCGAGATAACCACGGCCGCTGACCGCTCCTGGGCCCGTGTCGGCGCTGTGAAGCTTGGCGGCGATGGCGAGGGCACGGTTGATCGGGATCGCGAAGCCGAAGGTCGGTGTGCCCGGGTCGGTCGTATGTGCCGCCGAGGCTGCCGTATCCATGCCGATCACCTGACCGGCCCGGTTAGAAAGTGGGCCGCCGGAATCTCCGGCCCTGATCGAGGCCTCGACTTCGATCATTGCGGTCAACCGCTCTGAACTCTCGCCGCTGGCGTCAGTGGCCGTGATGGTCCGGTTCGTTGAGGTCACGCTGCCGGTGACGACGCTCAGGCTGCCACGGCCGCCGGCATTGCCGATGGCCACCACCGGCTGCGCCGGCGGAGACAGTGTCGGAATTGCCCAGCGGCACGGTGGTCAGGCCGCTGGCCCCGTCGAGGGAAAGCACCGCCACATCGCTGGCCGGCACCGTGCCGACGACGCGGGCGATGTAGCGCCGCTGCGTAGCAGGAATGATCACCGTGATCAGTGTGGCGCCGTTGACGACGTGGTTGTTCGTCAGGATCTCGCCGTTGGGTGTGAGCACCATCCCGGTGCCGGCTGCTTCGGCGTTTTGGTAGCGCGAGCTCGGAATCGATGATGACGACGCCGGGCTCCACCCGGTCGACCACCTGCGCTACCGGCAACACCGGCGCCGGGACCGCGTTCGGCTTGGGCTTGGCTTTGGCGGCACCCGTCGCTGCCGACGTGTCAGCGGCCGGAGGGGAGCCACTGATCAGCGCGCCGGCCGCGAAGGGTCGCTGCTGATGATCGATGGCTGCGGTGGCGCCGGCCAGACTCAGGGCGAGCGCCGTCGCCCCTATTGCGACTCCCACCAGTAGCCGTCCGCCGCGGTGTCTGTCCGGCTGCCCGGTCGCAATTTCGGTTGAGGGCCCGAACGTGTGCGTCGGGCGATTCCGGCGCGCCGGCCTGCGCCCACCAATCGCCGCTGTCGCTCATGACGTCCGCCTTCGCGTGTGGGCAATTGACCCGCTGACCCGCACAGTCAATCTAGCCAGCGCGGGCTCGGCTCGGCGCAAGTTACGAATCCGAGACCTTCCCAGAGGTAACGGGTTCAGTGTGGTGTGCGTAACGTGCAATGGCCTTGCCGACCCTTCGGCACGGCAGGAAAGGGACGAGGCAGCGGGCGGATGGATACGACAATCCCGGCGGGACGTCGAGCATTGCGGGCGTTCGGGGCAATAACGGTCGCGGTTGCGATGTTTGCCGTGGCGGCCTGCGGGTCCAGCTCAGCGGGTACATCCGCGAAACCCAGCGCCAGCGCGACACCGAGCGCCACTACGGCCGCGGGCGTGGCTCCCTCGAGCCCGGGCCAGGGCAAGCTGTTCTACGTCTCGATCGGCGACTCGTACGCCGCCGGATACCAGCCGGTCGGCAACGGGAGCGGCCCCGGGTCGTACGGGCACGGCTACGCCAACCAATTGCCGGCGTTGGTCGACTCCCACGACTACCACCTGACGCTGGTCAATTTCGGCTGTTCGGGCGCCACTACGACCACGCTGATCGCCGCGAAGGGGTGCAAGTACGCCGGCCATCAGGGACCGAACGAAGTCGTCTACCCGAATCAAACCCAAGCCGCCGCGGCCAGCGCATTCATTGCCGCCCACCGGGCCCAGGTCGGCTTGGTCACGGTCTCCATCAGCGGCAACGACATCACTGCCTGTGGCCGGCAGAAGGACACCAGTGCCGCGAGCGTGGCTGCGTGTCTGACTGCCGCGTTGGCCAAAGTCAAGGCGAACATGACCACGTTCCTTGCTCAGCTGCGAACGGCCTCCGGCCCTGACATCCCGATCGTCGGAATCACGTATCCGGATGTGATCCTCGGCAGCTACGTCTCCACCAACCCGTCCGCGAAGGCGCTCGCCCCGATCTCGGTCACGGCCTTCAAGTCCTTGATCAACCCCACCTTGAAGGCCCAGTACACAGCGGTCAAAGGCATCTTCGTGGACATCACGGCAGCCACCGGTGCCTACATCCCGTTCAGCCAGACCACGACCCTTGCCCCCTACGGGACGATCCCGGTGTCGGTCGCCAACGTCTGCAAGCTGACCTACTACTGCCAGCTGACGAACATCCACCCGCGCACCGTGGGCTACACGCTCATTGCGCAGCAGATCGCGAAGGCGTTGCCTCCGCGCTGACCGAGCGCTACTCGATCAGCGGCGCGAGTGCCTCGCTCAATTGGTCACTCTCAATCAGAAAAGCGTCGTGTCCGTACGGTGATCGGATCACGCGCACCTGCCCGGCGCCTTTGATTCCCGACGCGAGCCGCTCCTGCTGGGGAAGCGGGTAGAGCCGGTCGGTATCGATGCCGGCCACGATGGTGCGCGCCGTGATCTGCCCGAGCGCCGCATCCAAGCCTCCGCGGCCCCGGCCGAGCTCATGGCTGTTCATCGCCTCGGTCAGCGCGACGTAGCTGCCGGCATCAAACCGGCGGACGAGCTTGGTGCCGTGATGGTCGAGGTAGGACTCGACCTGCCACCGGCCGCCGTCGAGTGGGGCCGGACCGCCCTCGAACTCCTGCTGCCCGCGGCGACCGAAACGGGCGTCCAACTCGCCCGAACTGCGGTAGGTGAGGTGGGCGATGCGCCGCGCAAGTCCGAGCCCGACATGAGGTCCCTGGCCGGGGTCGGCGTCGTAGTAATCGCCGCCGGCCCAGCGGGGGTCGGCCCGAATCGCGGCGATCTGCGTCATCGAGAAGCCGATCTGGTCTGCGCTGGCCTCTCCCGTCGAGGCGACGACCCCCAGCCCGGCGACCCGCTCCGGCGCCATCACGGCCCATTCCAGGGCGCGCATCCCGCCCATGGATCCGCCGAGCACCAGTCGCCATTGATCGACACCCAGATGGTCTGCCAGCCGTCGCTCCGCCTCAACCTGATCGCGCACCGTGGTGCGCGGCCAGCGGCTTCCCCACGGCCGCCCATCAGGCCCGGCCGACGACGGACCGGTGCTGCCTTGGCAGCCGCCCAGCACGTTGGGACAAATGATCCAGTGCCGGGCGGGATCTATCAGCCGGCCGGCGCCCACCAGCCCGTTCCACCAACCCGCAGTCGGATGCCCGGGTCCCGGGCCGCCCGTGACGTGGGAATCGCCGGTCAGCGCGTGCTGAATCAGCACAGCGTTATCTCCGGTCGGCGAAGGGCGGCCCCACGTCTCGTAGGCGATACGCACCGACGGCAGGGCGCCGCCGCGTTCCAGATCCAGCGGACCGGCGTCGAAAAATTCGCGCCGGCCCACGGGATCGCCCTCCCGCCAACCGCCGCAGGCGGGAGGGTCGATCACCACCGGCGGCTAGGCCCCCTTTGCGGCGCGGAAGCCGGCCTCGAGGTCGGCTTTCAGATCTTCGATTCCCTCGAGCCCCACTGAGAGCCGGACGAGGCCCGGAGTGACTCCGGAGGTGAACTGCTCGGCGTCGCTCAGCTGCGAATGGGTCGTGCTCGCGGGGTGGATGATGAGGCTGCGGACGTCGCCGATGTTAGCCAGGTGGCTGAAGAGTTCGACGGCATCCACGAAACGCTTGCCCGCTTCGATGCCGCCGCGCAGCTCGAAGGCGACGACAGCGCCGGCGCCCAGCGGCAGGTAACGCTGCGCGTTGGCATACCAGGGGCTTGAGGGCAGGCCGGCGTAATGAACGACCTCCACCTCATCGCGGGCCTGCAGCCACTCGGCCAGCGCCTGCGCGTTAGCGGTGTGGCGCTCGATTCGCAGCGAGAGTGTCTCGATGCCCTGGATCAGCAGGAAGGAGGAGAACGGCGAGATGGCCGCTCCGATGTCGCGCAGGTATTGGATGCGAAGCTTGGCGGCGAAAGCGCCGGGGCCCAACGCACTCCAGTACTGCAGCCCGTGGTAGCTCGGGTCCGGCTCGTGGAAGCTCGGGTGGCGGTCGGGGTGAGCACCGAAATCGAAGGTTCCACCGTCCACGACGATCCCACCGATGGTCGTGCCATGGCCACCCAGGAACTTGGTGGCGCTGTGCAGCACGATGTCGGCGCCGTGCTCGAGCGGGCGCAGCAGGTACGGGGTGGGCACCGTGTTGTCGACCACCAGCGGAACACCCACCTCGTGGGCCACGTCGGCGACTCCACGAACATCCAGGACGTTGCTGCGGGGGTTGCCCAAAGTCTCGGCGAAGAACAGCCGCGTTTTGTCGGTTGCCGCTGCACGCCAGGCGTTGAGGTCATCCGGGTCGTCGACGAACGTCACGCTGATGCCCAGCTTCGGCAGCGTGTAGTGCAGCAGGTTGTAAGTGCCGCCGTACAGCGAGGCGCTCGACACGATGTGGTCGCCGGCGCTGGCCAGCGTCAGGAAGGTGAGCGTCTCTGCCGCCTGACCGCTGGCCACCGCGACGGCCGCGATCCCGCCCTCGAGCGCGGCGACCCGCTGTTCGAGGACGTCCTGCGTCGGATTCATGATCCGGGTGTAGATGTTTCCCGGCTCGGCGAGGCTGAACAGGTCCGCAGCGTGCTGGGTGTCGCGGAAGGTGTATGAGGTCGTCTGGTAGATCGGGGTTGCCCGCGCGTTGGTCGTCGGATCTGGCGCGGCGCCGGTGTGAATCTGTTTGGTCTCGAATGACCAGGCGTCGGTGTTGGACTCGTCGGTTGTCATGCGGTGGTCTCCATCTGGGTCGAAATGAGGTCAGCTGGTGGTGAGGAGGTCTGGGTGGTGCCGCTCGGCCACCCGTGGGTGTGCGCGCAGCCACCCTTTCAGAGCATTCGCGCCGTATCCGGACAACAGTGGATTCGCCGGATCGTCGGTGATCCCGCGGGCCCGGCGGGCCAGGGCCGCAGGGAGCGGGGCTGGAGTGAGTACGGCGTCGAGATGCGGGTTGAAGAAGAACGGGACGGACACGCGCTGCTCACCGGCCGGAGGACTCACGACGCGGTGGGACGTCGCCCGCAGGTAACCAGTGGTGGCCACTTCCAGCATCTCGCCCAGATTGACCACGAATGCGCGCCCGGGAGTACCCATCGGGGGCACGTCGACGATGCGCGGCGGGGTCGTGCCGCCTGCCGAAGCGTCGGTAGCCTCGTCCTCGAGCAGCACCTGGAGGCCTCCCGTCCGGTCTTGAAGCAACAGGGTGAGCAGACCGTAGTCCTTGTGCAATCCGACGCCCTGACCAGGCTGCCCGGGGGCGCTCGGCGACTGTCCCGGATAGCGGATGATCTTCAGATGCGTGTGGGGGTCCTGCCCTACCGCGTCGGCGAACCAATCCTGCGGAAGCTCGAGCGAGAGCGCGAGTAGACCAAGGAGTCGCCCGGCGACGTCGCTCAGCAGGTCAGACCAGGTGAGCAGCAGGCCGCGAAGGTCGGGCTGGTCAGGAGGCCAGAGGTTGGGGCCGGTCAGCCGCCACCACGGTGGATCGTCGGGTCCGACGACGCGTGCGGGCAGCTCAGGTCCGATGTCGAGTTGCTCGCGCTGATCGGCCAGTCCTGCGGTGCGCTCGGCTCCCACGCCGCAATAGCCGCGAAAGTGTGGAGACCGCAGGTTGGAGACCCGCAGTCGCTCTTCGAGGGGAGCGTCGAAGAAGTCCCGGGCAGCGCCGAGCACGAGGTCGGCAAGGCCGGTCGGAACCCCATGTCCCACCAAATAGAAGAACCCCGGGCCGCACGCGGCGGCGCGCAGCCTCTCGAGGAAGGCCCGGCGACCGGCGCCGACAGACTCCTCGAGGTTGAGGACTGGCAGGGGCAGTTTTGGGCTGTCATCAGCTAGGTCGCTGCGGACCATGACGATCACTCCAGTGGGTCGGAGGGTGCTGGGCGCGTACGGGCGGGCTCAGGCCTCCGGACAGGACTCGGACAGCATGCCGCACAGCCGCCGGAATCGCATCCGCTGACGTTAACACCCCTGACTCCACCAAGTAAGTGGGGTTTGGCCAACACCTCGGTCAGCCGCGGCCCCGACCTGGGCCCGCGGCCCGCTCCGGGCGACCTGCAAAACCGACCATGATGGCGCAATGACCCGTGACCTGATGCGACGCCGCGGAGCTACCGACAGCGGACGAGTCACGGATATCGAGCTGTTCTTCGACCTGGTCTACGTTTTCGCCGTCACCCAGCTGTCCCACGCGTTGCTGGACCATCCGACGTGGGCCGGCGCCGGCCGGACAGTCGTGCTGCTGGCCATGGTGTGGGTGATTTGGGTTTATACGACGTGGGTCACCAACTGGCTCGATCCCGATCAGCTGCCGGTCCGGCTGATGCTGCTGGCCCTGATGCTGGCCAGCCTGGTGATGTCCGCTGCCATCCCGCGGGCGTTCGGCGATCGCGGGCTTTGGATCGGCGTGGCCTACGCCGGAATGCAGGTGGGGCGCAGTGTCTTCGCCGCGGCGTCGATGTCCTCGAATCGATCCCTGCAGCTCAATTTCACCCGGATCACTGTTTGGTGCCTCGTCAGCGGTGCCTGCGCTTTGGCCGGCGGTTTTGCTCACGGCCACGCCCGGGAGGCCTGGTGGTTCGCCGCGGTCGCGGTCGACCTGCTCGGAGGCGTGGTCGGCTTCTACACACCCGGGCTCGGCAGGTCCTACACCGAGGAATGGACGGTCGAGGGAAGCCACATCGCAGAGCGCTGCCAGGCGTTCGTCCTGATCGCTCTCGGGGAGTCGCTGGTGGTGACCGGAGCCACGCTGGCCGGGCTCGACAAGGTCAGTGCGGGCGAGGCAGCGGCGGTGGTTTGCGCTTTTCTTGGGGCCGTGACCCTTTGGTGGGTCTACTTCGACCGGTACGCCGCAGACAGTGCCCGCGTTGTCGCGGAGTCAGCTGATCCCGGCCGGCTCGCGCGGTCCGGCTACCACCTCATCCACCCCATCATCGTCGCGGGGATCATCGTCACGGCCGCCGCCGACGAGCGGGTGCTCGCCCATCCGTCGGGGGATCTTGAAGCCTCCACCCGGTGGTTCGTGCTGGGGGGCACCGCTCTCTTCCTGGCGGGGCACGCCGGGTTCATCGGCGTGATCTGGCACCGGGTCTCCTGGAACAGGGTGGTGGCGGTAGCGCTGCTGGCGGTACTCGGCATTCCGGCGCTCACACCCTCGGCGCTTCCGCTCGCCATAGCTGCGATCGTCGTCACCGCAGGGGTCGCCGTCACGGACCGACTTTTGGCAGATCGGAGGCCAGATGGTTTCCGGCAGGAGGAAAAGACTCTGTCGGCGCGGTGACGCCCGCTGTTCAGAGCCGGCCAGGTCTGTCATCGTTCGGCCGTGAGCAGTCTGTTCTTGGGCCTGGTCTGCGCCCTGGCGGCTGCCACCTGTTACGGCATCGGGCCGCTCGTGCAGGCGATTGCTGCGCGCCGAACCGAGACCGGAGTCGGGCTTGGTCTCGGCCTGCTGGCCAGGCTCGCCCAGAACCGGCTTTGGCTGGCCGGTGTCGGGGCTGATCTCGGGGGCTTCGGGTTCGAGGCTGTGGCTCTTGGTCTCGCTCCGGCGGCGTTTGTCACCCCGCTGTTGCTTTTTGACATGGTCGTGATCGCGTTGCTCGCCGGTCGCATCGTCAAGGAGAAGATGAGCCCGCTCGGGCTGGCAGGGGTGGCCGTCATCATCCTCGGCGGCGTTCTTCTGACGATCGCCTTCGCCACGTCACACCACGGCGTGGGCAAGGAAGCAACTCTCGCCCAGCAGTTCGGACTGGCGGCTCTGGTCGCGGTGACGGCCATGGCAGCCGTCTTCGCTGGTCGGATGCCGCCGGGCAGAGTGGCGGTCTCAGTCATGGCCGGCGCAGCCGGAGTGTCGTATGCGGTCGCGACGCTGTGCACCCGCCAGATCAGTCTCTCGTTGCGGGAACACAACATCTGGCACCAGTTGGTGACGCCGGCGCCTTACCTGCTCGCGGTCGCCGCGTTGCTGTCGCTCAGCTTGCTGTCGCGCGCGCTGCAGGCTGGCGCTGCGGTAGTCGCAGTCCCGGTCATGAGCGCGTTCGCGGCGCTCCTACCGGCGATAGCCGGGCTGGCGTTCTTCGACGAGCCGGTGCCGACGGGGTGGGGATTAATTTCGTTTATCGCGTCGATTCCCCTCCTTCTTGCCGGTTTGGTCATGGTCGCGCGTCAGAGCACGGTCGGTGAAATTCTCTCGAGCGAAGCACCAGCCGCATCAAATGAGAACGAGGTCCTCGTCTCGAGCGGCGCCGTTAATGAACACCGAGCCCGTGACGTAGCAGCGAAATCAACGCCTTGAGCGGATCCGGGAGCACCGAGCCGGCGAACTCGTCGAACAGGTTGTCCAGAATTCCGGTGACTGACGAAAAGATGATCCAAACAATCGAGCCCGTATCCAGGCCGCCTCGGATGGATCCGTCGCGCATTCCCTCTTTGAGCACCTGATTCCATAGGTCGACGCACCTATTACGCGCGGAAACCAGCGGAAGCAGCTCAGCGGTCGTCCCGAGATGGCGAAGGTCATGGCAGAGCGCCAGGAACTCGTAGCGGTAGACGCAGCCATCGGCAAAGGTTAGCTCCACCATTGCCAGGAGGCGCGTCAGCCCATCGTCTGGTGCCTTGACGAGCTCCTCGAGATGCGGCAGGAAGAGATCGAAGAAGCGCTGGCAGGTGGCCAGAAAGAGCGCGTCCTTGCTGGTGAAATGGTTGTAGAGCGTCGCCACCGACGAGTTATTGACCTTCGCGATATCCCGCATGGATACGCCGTGGAATCCCTGCTCGGCAAAACTATGCGCGGCCACATCGAGGAGCGCATCTCGCTTACTGCGAGAGCCGCCGGATTCGCTGGAGCGGTGGGCGCCGTCAGAATCGTCGGGTCCGCGAGAACTCACTCCCGCGTCCAGCATTAGCGTCCCCACCTCATTTGATCCTCATCCTTGGGACCAAGGAAACACTAAAGGCCCAGGCCGTGACGGCCCGGGCCTTTAGTTCGCCAGAAATGAGTCGTATCGCTCAGTAGCGGTAGTGGTCGCTCTTATAGGGGCCGGCCACATCCACGCCGATGTACTCGGCCTGCGCCTTGGTGAGGGTCGTCAGCTTGGCTCCGAGGGCACTCAGGTGCAGGCGGGCCACCTTCTCGTCGAGGTGCTTGGGCAGCGTGTAGACCTTGTTCTCGTACTGGTCGGCCTTGGTCAGCACCTCGATCTGGGCGAGCACCTGATTGGTGAACGACGTCGACATGACGAAACTTGGGTGACCCGTAGCATTTCCGAGATTCAGCAAGCGGCCCTCGGACAGCACGATGATCGAGTGGCCATCGGCGAACACCCATTCATCGACCTGCGGCTTGACGCGGATCCGCTCGACCCCGGGTACGCGAGCCAGTCCAGCCATGTCGATCTCGTTGTCGAAGTGGCCGATGTTGCCCACGATGGCCTGGTGCTTCATCTTCGTCATGTGGTCGGCGCTGATGATGTCCTTGTTGCCGGTCGTGGTGATGAAGATGTCGACGGTGCCGACGACGTCGTCGAGGGTGACGACCTGCAGGCCGTCCATCGCTGCCTGGAGGGCACAAATGGGATCGACCTCGGTGACGAGCACGCGGGCTCCCTGGCCGCGCAGCGACTCTGCTGAGCCCTTTCCGACGTCGCCGTAGCCACAGACGAGGGCAACCTTGCCGCCGATCATGACGTCGGTACCGCGGTTGATGCCGTCGATGAGCGAGTGGCGCACGCCGTACTTGTTGTCGAACTTGGACTTGGTGACCGAGTCATTGACGTTGATCGCGGGGAAGAGCAACGTCCCGCCGCGCTCGAACTCGTACAGCCGGTGGACGCCGGTGGTGGTTTCCTCGGTGACGCCCTTGATGTCCTGGGCCATCTCGGTGAACCGGGTGGGGGCCTCGGCGATGGAGCGGCGGAGCGTCTCCAGGATGACCCCGTACTCCTCGGCGTCATTTGCATCCGGCTGCGGCACCGCTCCGGCTGCCTCGTACTCCACGCCCATGTGAATGAGCAGCGTGGCGTCTCCACCGTCGTCGACGATGGCCTCCGGACCCTTGCCGTTAGGCCAGGTCAGCATCTTCTCGGTGCACCACCAGTACTCCTCGAGCGTCTCGCCCTTCCAGGCGTACACGGGGACACCCTGCGGGTTGTCGGGCGTGCCGTTGGGTCCGACCACGATCGCCGCTGCTGCGTGGTCCTGGGTGGAGAAGATGTTGCAGCTGACCCAGCGGACGTCGGCACCGAGCGCCGTCAGCGTCTCGATCAGCACGGCTGTCTGGATGGTCATGTGCAGGCTGCCGGCGATGCGCTTTCCGGCGAACGGCTGCGCCTTGGCGTACTCCTCGCGAAGGGCCATCAGGCCCGGCATCTCGTGCTGGGCGAGTTCGATTTCCTTGCGGCCAAATGCGGCCAGGGAGAGGTCGGCGACCTTGAAGTCGCTCACGCTCCCCGCCGAGTCGGCTTTCAGCTGGTCGACGGGCGTTGCGGTGTCGGTCATCAGGGCTTCTCCTTGATTGGGATCGACTTCAGGAACTCGGGTTTGTCTGGCGTCACGGTGATCACTGGACTGGCTGTGGTCGTACTGGTCGGAGTCAGGCAACGGCTCCATCTCGTCGGCGAGCTTGCGGTAAAGCGAGGCGCGTTCCGGGGCCGCGACCCGATGAACGGCGCCGAACCAGGCATCAAGCGCCTGTGCCAACTCCGGCTCGGTGCGCTGCCGGAGCTCAAAAGCAACATCGGTGAGCCCGATGTCGAACCGCTGCACGATCTCGTGGAGATCGCGCAGCCGCTGGATCTGCGCGGTCCCGTACACCCGGTGGCCGCCAGGACTGCGCATGGGCCGGATCAGCCCACTGCTCTCCAGGTAGCGCAGCATTCGAGGGGACCATCCTGTGGTCTCACTCGCCTGCTGGATGCTCTGCGTCGTCATTACGACCAAGGTTACCAAGGTCGTGTCAAGTTTGTGCGAAAACCCGCCGAACGCGGCGCAGCCTCAGCCGATGAGCGGGAGCACCAGCGACGGCTTGGCGATGACGTGGTCAGGACGCAGCGCGCGGACGGCGGTGCCGATGGTGAAGAACTCGGTGGTGTGACCGCCCCAGGTGTGCGGCAGGTTCAGCAGCTGGACCCCGACCACTCCTTCTGCCTGCAGCTGCTCGGCCTCGGCCTGCATCCGGCTCATCGCCAGCTCCCGGGCGTCATAGAGCGCTTCGGTGAACTGCGGAATCTCGACGTTCTGCCCTGCGTTGCCGAGCGTCTGGCCCAGCGAGCGGTGGGCGATGTGGTAGACGCAGCTGCCCATGACCATGCCGAGCGGGGCGTATCCGGCCTGCACGAGCGTCCAGAAATCCTGACCCGACAGGTCGGAGGTGAATGGAAGGCCCTTGTTGTTGCGCCAGACCACCCCGGTGTCGTCAGCCTTCACGGCGGTGCCGACGGCGATGAACTCTGCGAGGTCGGCGCCGAACTCCTTGAATTCAATCTCGAGACGGACCCCGACGATCCCGTCTGCGCCGAGAACGTCGGCCTCCGCCTCCATCCGGGTCATCGCCAGGTCACGGGCGTGATACATCGCCTGCGACAGGACCTCCATCTCCTGGCTCTTGCCCCAACGGCGCATCTGGAAGCCGACGTGGTAAATCGAGCTACCCAGGACCAGCCCCAACGGACGGAAACCGGCCTCGCGCACCAGCAGGAATTCGTTGACCGACAGGTCCGAGGTGAACATCGACGTCTCGGAGCCAGGCCGCATCTCGGCCAGGCGGCGAAGCGCATCCTCAGGGATTCCGAGCGCGCGCGAATCTCCGGTCTGATCGGTGGCGGTCATGGGGTCCTCCTGGGATCCGACAGCGGCATGACGGTGATGGTGGACGCCGAGGCGACTGGATGTGAGCCGTGCGCGAAGTCGATCAAGCCGCCGCCGATCATGACCGACTCCGCTACGTGATCGCGGTGGCCGTCGGAGGGTTCGATCGACCAGATGTGCAGGTTCAGCGAGGTGACGTAGGCCCTGGTAGCGCCACTGGCGCCCACGTGGTCAGCGAAAATCTCGCGTGATTCGTTGCGGACCATCGTCACGAGTTCGGTGTAGCCGTCCATCTCCACGTTGCTCCAGGTCATGAACTGGCGGCGGCTGTAGAGATCGTCGTGGCGCAGACCCACGCTGATCGCCACCACGATCGAGACCGGCGCCCATCCTGACCGCAGCGCCTTCGTGACGTCGGCGCCGCTGAGCTGGGTGGTGAACGGGGCTGTCGGGACGGGGCTGCCGGCCGGGATCAAGCCCCGGACGGCCGTGCCCAAGGCGACGAATTCGCGGGCCCCGCCGCTCAGGTGCCGGACGTTGAGTTGAACATCGACGACACCGTGAGCTCCCAACTGTTGGGCTTCCGCGACCATGCGTCCGAGGGCCGCGGCGTAGCCGTATTCCAGCGCGCGCACGTACGGCGTGTAAGCCCCGTAGGTGGAGGTCCGGCTGGTGACGGTGGTCGCCGGCCCGTAGCGCCCGGCACCAAATCCCAGACCGTAGCCGCCATATCCGCAGCCTCCGAAGCCGATCCAACCCAGCTGGACGACGCTGCTGCCCATCACCTCACTGACCGGGACGAAACCGACGGATTCCAGCCCAAGCCCACCCCCGATCGACAGCATCGAGGTCGTGAGGCCGCTGGCCCTGGTCCGGGACATGCGAGCGGTCGCCGACGGTGGCAGCCCGCGTCCGTCCCAGGCGGGCTGGCCGGCGGAGGTCATAGCCCGAGTACCTCGCCGAGCGCTCCGATGATCGATTCGGCCTGATCCAGCGCTTCACCGCCTTGCTGGCGGGCGGCCTCCAGCACAGCGGGAGCCAGCCTGACGGCCGCGTCACTCGGGGCCAGGGTCGCACTGGATATGACAACACCGCGAACGGTGTGGCCGGCTTCCAGGGTGTTGCCGGACCTGGAGGGCGAGAAACTCCACTCCGCCGCCCGCAGCGTCGCGGGGGTCGCCGCGCGCATGAAGCCACGTGGACGCCCTGCGTCGTATTCGACGCCTGGAACCTCTGCCAGAGCGCCGAAGACGAGCTCGATACCCGCAGGCCGGTCGAGCGCTGCCGCGAGGATCCGCTCGGCGTCAGCCGGGCTTACCTGCTGCATCTCGATACCTTCGCGCTGTACAGATGTCCAAAGCATGTGGATGACGCGATTTTGTGCTCCCCTTGAGAGGACGGGCGAGGGTGCGGGAACGCCTTAACAGCCCCGCACGGAACCGAACCGAACGAAACGGAACGGAACTAGGCCCCCTTCGGCCGCACCTTGGCGACCATCTCGTTCACCTTTGCCCTGGTGGCCGGGTCATTGGCCTTCTCTTTCGCCTGCGCAATGAACTGCTGGCCGCGAGGACTGTCGAGGAACTTTCGCATTTGCTGGAATGCGAGACCGGCGAGCGCGACTCGCGACATCTTTCGTGACATGTGGGCGTCCTTCCCGCTTGACTGACAGCTCAACAGCCGCCAGGCGCATTCTGAGCCGATTCACATGGTGCCCGCGAGACAGAGGTGGCCGGACTCAGCGCAGAGCCCCCGGTCCGGATTGAACGGACGACCTGCCGCTTACAAGGCGGCTGCTCTTGCCACTGAGCTACGGGGGCGACGTTCGGTGTCCCGCTCATGTTAGGGAAAACGGGCCCGCTCAACCGCGCGACCCCGAAGTGCCACTGCGACCCTGGGCGGATCTCAGGCCGGCAGAGGCGCGGTCGCCACCTCCGCATCCTGAGGAGCCACCTTGAACTTCTCGACAGCCAACGCGATCACGACGACCCCGACGGCCATGACGACCGCAGCCCACCCGAATCCGGCGGTGTAGCCGTTGGTCACCTGGACGGCATGAGCGGGCGACGCCGGGGAGCTGTGCACGTAGGACAGCGCGATCGTGGTGAAGACGGCGATACCCAGCGCACCGCCGATCTGCTGAACCGCACTCTGGACACCCGAAGCAAGGCTCGCGTCCTGTCCGGAGACCTGGTAGAGCGCCGCATTGGTGATCGCCGGGAAGGAGAGCCCCGCTCCCACCGCGAGCAAAACCATGCTGGGCAAGATGTCGCTGACGTAGGTGGAGTGCACCGTCAAGCGGGTGAGCAACGCCAGTGCAACGGCGCACAAGGCGAAGCCGACGAGCAGCAGTCGCTTGACGCCCACCCTCGGCAACAGGCCGGTGCCAATGCCGATGGCGACCGAAATGCTGACCCCGAAGGGCAGGTAGCAGAGGCCGGCCTTCAGCGGTGACCAGCCCAGGACCTGCTGGAGGAAGAGGGTCTGCAGATAGAAGTAGGCGAAGAAGCCGCTGCTGAAGAAGATGGTCACGCCATTGGTGGCCACTCGAGTCCGATTGTGGAAGAAGCGAGGCGGTACCAACGGATCCGGCGTCCCGCGCTCAATCAGCACGAACGCCGTCAACAGGGCAACTCCGACCAAGAGCGAGCAGACGACGATCGCGGATCCCCACGAGGTCTGGCCTCCGCGCAAGATTCCGTACACGAGGGCGATGAGGCCGAAGGTCGCGGTGAGTGCCCCGAGGATGTCGGGGCGAGGAGCTGCGGCGCCTGGATCGGTGGCCCGCTTCTCGGCTCGGCTCTCGTTGACCAAACCTGGAAGCACCAAGAGTGCAAAGGCCGCGACCGGAATGTTGATCAAGAAGATCCAGCGCCAGCTGCCGGGGCTGATGTCGACGATCACGCCTGAGATGACCGAGCCCAGCGTGCCGCCGAGTCCGGCGATGCCTCCCCAGATGCCCAGCGCCTTGGTGCGCTCCCTGGGATCGGTGAACAGCAGCGCGACGAGTCCAAGAGCCGCGGGCGCTGCCATCGCCTCACCGGTGCCCTGAATGAAGCGGCTGGCGACCAGCATGGCGGGGTCTTGCGCCAAGCCGCAGGTGATCGAGCTGACACCGAACACGGCGACGCCGATGAGGAACAGGCGCTTGCGCCCGAAGATGTCGGACAGCCGCCCTCCCAGCAGGAGCAGCCCTCCCGCCATGAGCACATATCCGTCGACCACCCACGCCAGCCCGGTAGGGCCGAAGTGCAGATCTTTCTGGATGTTGGGCAGCGCGACGTTGACCACCGTCACGTCGAGAATCAGCATGAATTGCACGAGGGCGAGCACCGCGAGCGCCTTCCACCGGCGCGGATCGGCGGTCGGATCTGCGGTCGACCGGGCCGACGCCACCGGGGCTGGCGCCGACGGCGCGGCGCCCGAAGGCGCCACGGTGGGATCTTCTATTGGGGTCATCCGCGGTCTCCTTCACAAGTGGGACCCAGCTTTGCATCGGGGTATGACAAAACTGGTGTCCTGCATCTGACGTCGTACGGGTGGTCCGGGATCCGACGCCGACCGCCGAACGGACTCGTGTGAAGCCGGTAACAGTCCCTGTCCGTCAGAAGAGGGCCGGGATGGGGTCCTCGTCGGGGACCGGCAGCATCAGCCGGGCGTCTTTGACGCGAACTTGACCGATCTCCTTGCTCACGGCGTGCCAGGCCAAGGACGGATATCCGATGCTTGCCAGCGTGTCCAGAACGGGCCGGGGGTCGGTGCCATCCGCGGCCAACCAGCGTGACCTGAACGAGTCCGGAACAACCAACGGGGCACGCTCGTGCAGCCATTCCAGCTGCGCGGGCGCTGGTCCTGTCAACACGGCCGCACTAGCGATGACGGGCCCGCCGCCGGGCGGATGCCAACGTGCCCAAACTCCTGCCAGCCAGACCGGCTGACCGTCAGCGCGCGAGACCAGGTATGGCCGGCGGCCGTCCGCACCGACCCGCCACTCATACCAACCGTCGGCCGGGAGAAGGCAGCGAGCCGTACGGATCGCGCGCCGGTAGGACGGCTTATCAGCGACGGTCTCGATCCGTGCGTTGATCATCCGGGCGGCCCCCTGCGCACCCTTCGCCCACGGTGGGATCAGCCCCCAGTTGTGGCGCCGAATGACGAGCCGACCGTCAACTTCCAGCAGCACGCGCGCCCGGTCGGTGGGAGCAATGTTCGCCGAAAGCACCGGATCGTTCGCCGAAAGCACCGGATCGTTCGCCGAAAGCACCGGATCCTTGCCCTCGACGCCGTCGCCTTCGTCAGCCTGGCCTGCCTCACCGGTCTCATCGACGGCCCCGGTGAGCAGCACGAGGTCGGCCGTGTCACGCATCGAGGCGTAGCGACCGCACACGAGACTTGTGTCTACCACCGGTCGGTGGCGGGCGGGGGGTTCCCGTCTGCCGCGATGTGGGCCGGCAACTTCTGCGGCGCCCGAATGATGTCGACCCGGATGATCCGGCCGTTGTCTGCGGTCAGCGAGATCACCCCGGTGATCTCCGAGCCGTGGTAGATCGCGATGCCGGTGAACCCGTTCACGTCGACGATGCGGGCCTCGTCGTCGGCGCCGAGTTTGCCGGCGATCCCGATCAGGAAGCGCGCAACCCGGTCCGCCCCGTGAATCGGATGGCGGGCGGCGCTGACGACCCCGCCGCCGTCGCTGATCAGCGTGACCTTCGGGTCGAGGATGGCGACCAGGTCGGCCAGCTGCCCTCCCGCTGTCGCGGCCAGGAAACGGTTGACCGTCTGCTCGTGCTGCGCCGCGTCGACCGGAAACCGGGGTGCGCGGTCCTGCAGGTGGGTACGCGCCCGGGCGGCGAGCTGGCGCACGGCGTCCGGGCTGCGCCCGACCACCTCGGCAACCTCAGTGAACGGCAGGCCGAAGAGGTCGTGCAGGACCCAGGCGGTCCGCTCGGCCGGGCTCAACGTCTCGAGTACCACCAGGAGCGCGAAGCTCACGGTGTCATCGAGGGTCACCCGATCGGCGGGGTCGACGGGCGGTGCCTCTGCGACCAATGGCTCGGGCAACCAGGGTCCGACGTATATCTCCCGCCGGTGACGGGCCGAGCGGTAGGCGTCCAGGGCTGCCCTCGCGACCGCCACGGTCGCCCAACCGTCCAGGTCTCGCACCGGATCGCGAGCATCTGCCGCGACCAGCCGCAGCCACGTATCGGCGACGACGTCTTCGGCCTCGCTGTAGCTGCCCAGGATCGCGTATGCGACCCGAACCAGCCGGGCCCGCGAGGCCATGAAGCGCTCGGCGAGGCTTCCGGCACCCGACGGGTCGCCGCGCGTCGACGCTTGCCCGCTCATCGCCCGGGGGCCTGTTCGCGCAGCCACATGTCGAACGTCTGCTTTCCCACCAGCCCAGGGCTTTGAGGCAGCAGTCCGCCGCCGGCCATCTGCGCTCCGGCCTCTCCGGGCAGGCGGATCGGGATCACCAAACGGTACTGCCCCTGTGACCGCAGCACTCGCCGGACGAGGTCAGGCATCGCATGAATGTCCGGCCCGGACATCTCGGCGGCTCGTCCCAGCACCGGTCCGCCGGCTAGCTCGACGAGGTGTTCGGCGACCTCCTTCGCGGAGATCGTTGCCGAACGCATGCGCGGGACGGCCACCATGGGACCCTTCATCGCAGCAAGCAGCTGGGCCGCAAACTCGTGGAACTGGGTGGCGCGCACGACTGTCCACGGCACGTTGCCGCCGGTGATCAACTCTTCTTGACGACGCTTGCCCGCGTTGTAGCCCGACGGCACCCGGTCGATGCCGACGATCGACAGTGCGACATGGTGACCCACTTCCGCGGCGGCCTCAGCCGCCAGCAGGTTTCGGGTGGCTGCTTGGAAGAAGGCCACCGATTTCTTACGGCTGATGCCCGAAGTGTTGGAGACATCGATGACGACGTCGACTCCGCGTAGTGCGGCGGTGAGGCCGGCGCCTGTCACCAGATCGATGTTGCGTGCGCGGCTGATGACGCTGACGTCATACCCGGCGGCTTCAGCGGCATGGACGACAAGGCGTCCGGTGAGGCCGGTGCCTCCAGCGACAGCGAGTTTCATGGCGGGCTCCTTTCGCGAGCGCTGCCCTGGTGTCCGGGTGCGTCTCGTACAGCTAAGACGAGACAGCCCCCGCGCGGTGTGACATGGCCCAGCCCAGCCGGCGATCAGCCTCGGCGGCGGGCAATCTCCGAAAGCGCTACTCCGGCTGCCACACCTGCATTGAGTGATTCGACCGGACCGGCCATCGGGATGCGTACTCGCACCTGGCAGGCCTCCGAGACCAGTCGCGAGAGGCCGCGCCCTTCGGATCCGATGACCAGCACCATCGGATCGGCGGCCACCTGCAGATCCGGGAGCGACACCGCGGCATCTGCGGCCAGGCCCACGATGGTCAGGCCCGCCTTGTCGTACGCGATCAGCGTGCGGGCCAGGTTCGTCGCGCGTGCCACGCGGAGGCGGGCCAGAGCTCCGGCGCTGGCTTTCCAGGCTGAGGCGCTGACTCCCGCCGCGCGGCGCTCGGGCACGACCACGCCATCGGCACCGAAGGCGGCCGCCGAGCGGACGACGGAGCCGAGGTTTCGCGGATCGGTCACACCGTCGAGCGCCACGATGAGCGCCTTGCCGCTGCGCGGGATCAGATCCTCGGGATGGGCGTACTCGTAGGGCGGTACGGCAAGTCCGATGCCCTGATGCGGAGCACCCCCCGAGAGCCGTTCGAGCTCGCCGGGAGGCACGTCGGCGATCGGGATTCCCTGCTGCTGCGCCAGCCGGCGCGCTTCGGCTATCCGGGCGTCGCCGGGGCCGGCCACGATCAGCAGCCGGGTGGCCGGCACGACCGCGCGCAGCGCTTCCACCACGGGATTACGACCGACGACGACCTCATCGGCGCCGCCATCGCCGCGGCTGCGACTTCGCTGGGGCGTCGCCGAGGAACGCCTGACGGCGGCCGCCGCCCGACGTTGCGCCGGATGGCCGGGGCGATCCTTGGCCGGGGGTGTGGGACCTTTGCCGGCCAGCTTGCTACGCCCTTTGCCGCCGGTGCCCTTGCTCGCGGGTGTCATCAGTGCCCCAGCTCCCAGCGTTGCCCCTGCGGGGTGTCTTCGACCAGGACGCCGGCTTCGGCGAGCTCATCGCGGATGGCGTCGGACGCCACCCAGTCCTTGCGGCGGCGGGCATCGGCCCGCCGTTCGAGTGCTGCGCTCACCAGATGGTCGATGACCGGTCGTAAACCGCCCCCGTCGGTGACCGGCCACTGCGAGATCGGATCAAGCCCGAGCACGGCCAACATCCGGCGTACCAGCCGGAGATGGTGCTCCGGGTCCTTCGCGGTGTTGCCGGCGGTGACCGCCTCATGGACTACCGCAAGCGCCCGCGGGGTGGCCAGATCGTCGTCCATCGCCGCGCTGAAGGCTTGCCACAGCGGGTCATCATCTGCGGGCTGCTCAGCGGCCGGGTCTTTTCCGTCGCTGGCCCGGATTACGAACCCCTCGATGCGTTCGTACGCCGCCGAGGACTCGGCGAGCGCCTCGGGGCCGTATTCGATCGCCGACCGGTAGTGCGCGGCGAGCAGGTAGTAGCGCAATGCCGGGGCGCGGGTGCCCGCGAGCACGTCGTCGACCAGGAAAGTGTTGCCCAGCGACTTCGACATCTTCTCGCCGCCGCTGACGTTGAGCAGCCCGTGATGCATCCAGAAGCGGGCCATCTCGCTTTCGCCCTCGAAGTCGAGGCCGCAGTCGGATTGGGCTCGCTCGTTCTCATGGTGGGGAAAGACGAGATCAAGGCCGCCGCCGTGGATGTCGAACTGCGGGCCTAGGTATTTGGCGGCCATCGACGAGCACTCCAGGTGCCATCCCGGTCGGCCGTCACCCCAGGGGGTGGGCCAGGTCGGTTCGCCGGGCTTCGCCGCTTTCCACAATGCGAAGTCGCGCGGGTCGCGCTTGCCGCCTTCACCTTCTGGACTCGCCTCGACCATGTCGGGCCGCTGACCCGAAAGTCCCCCGTAGCCAGGAAACGATGAGACCGAGAACCACACACTGCCGGCGTCGGCATAGGCATGGCCCCGCGCGATGAGTCGCTCCATCAGCTCGATCATCTCCGGCACGTGACCGGTGGCTCTCGGCTCGATGGTCGGCGGCAGCACCCCGACACTGTCGTAGGCCCGGTTGAACTGACGCGTGAACCGTTCCGCCAGCGCAAACGGTGACTCGCCACAGGCGGCGGCGTTGATGATGATCTTGTCGTCGATGTCGGTCACGTTGCGGACGAAGGTGACCTCGTAACCGGAATCGAGCAGCCAGCGCCGGAGCACGTCCACGACGACGGGCCCTCGAAGGTGGCCGACGTGAGGTCCGGACTGGACGGTGGGACCGCAGAGGTAGATGCCGACCTGCCCGGCGACTAGCGGCTCGAAGGGCCGCACCCGCCGGGTGCGTGTGTCATACAGCACTAGCCCCACGAACGTGATCTTACCGATCGGCCGTTCGTTAGCGGCGCCGCCAGCGGGGGGCCAGCGCGTGGGCGCGCGAGCCGCCGATGAGCGCGCAGAGTGCGGCGCCCAGCGCCAGCAGGAACGCGGCGAACGAGCCGCCACCGCGCCGGAACGGTCCGCCGAGAACGGCTTCGAGAACGATGCAGATAACCCCGCCGGCGCCGCAGACCAGGCTGATCAACATCCACGGCCGACGCAGTGGCAGCCGGGCCACGAATGGTCGCGCGGAGACCGGGACGGCACGCCACGACTGCAGGGTCAGCATCGCGATGATCACCGCGCCGATGATGGGCGCCACGGTGGACGACGAGGGCAGGCCTGCCAGCGGCATGGTGCCGCTCGACGAGGAATCGTCCGTATAGAGCGCCGAGGCCACCCAGGCGGTCACCCAGAGCGCCAACGTGACCCGTTGCAGCAGCTTCCATGCGGTGACCTCGACGTTGCGCCGGGCCACCTCCATCCGCGGGTCATGGGCGGCGGCGGCGGTGAATCCGGACAGCGCGTCCGACGTCCGTCCCTGCTGCAGGCGAAGCACCGCGAGGTTGTTCATCGCCGCCGCATTCGCCGGGTCCATGGTCAGCACCTGCCGGTAAGCGGCTTCCGCCTGGCGGGTCCACCCGAGCTTGCGTGCGGTGTCAGCGACGACGAGATGGCATTCGGGCTCGGTGGGGTCGAGCGTGACCGCCGCGAGCGCTTCGTCGTATGCACTGCGTCGCAGCTCCGGAATGGTGCCCATGGCCTGCGCGAGTTGAACTCGCACGATGGGAAGGTGGGGCGCCAGCCGAACTGCCTCGCGGGCCTCTTCAACCGCTTCCAGGGTGCGTCCCAGGTTGACGAGGGCAACACTCGCCAGGCGGTGGGACCACTCCTCGGTCGGATCGAGCCCGGCGGCCCGCCGCGCGGCATCAAGTGCATCGGCCGGGCGATCGAGCTGAAGCATTGCCTGCGCGCGCAGGCACCACAGCCGGTCGTCGTCCGGCGAGCTCGCCAGCGCGCGATCCAGATGACGCAACGCCTCGTCGGGGCGGCGAAGGTCAAGCGCCGCTTTCGCGCGCTGTAGCGGACTTGCGAAGCCGGCTTCTTCGCTCACACGAGTCGACGCTTCTTGAGGTAAGCCAGCAGATCGTCATACGTGCCGCTCTCGTTGCCGAACTGGGCGACGTTGCGGGCGATCTCGAGCCACGGCCCGGTGGAAGGCCTGATCTCGGCGATGGCCGCGGTCAGGTCGTCCTGGCGGATTCCGCGGACCTCGCCGCTTCTGACGCTGTCGGCCATCGCCCGCTCCGCGGCGGTCTCGCAGACATGAGCAAGGTCGGCGCCGGAGTAGCCCTCGGTGCGCTTGGCGAGCGGTTTGAGGTCGATGTTCTCCACCGGTCGCAGCCGTAGATGGAGTCGCAGTACGGCTTGGCGGGCCGCCTCGTCAGGCGGAAGCACCAATAGCATCCGATCGAACCTGCCTGGACGCCGCAACGCGCTGTCCACGTCCCAGGGGTGGTTGGTGGCCGCGAGGACAAAGACGCCATCGTTGCTCTCGGAGGCACCGTCGAGCTCGGACAGCAGCGCCTGTACGACGCTGCGTAGACCGCTGCCGCGCAGATCGGTTCGCTTGTGGCCGATCGCGTCGACCTCATCGAGAAACAGCACGCACGGTGCGTTACGCCGGGCCGTGTCGAAGATCGCCCGGAGCTTGCGTTCGCTCTCGCCGATGTACATGTCCAGGACGTCGACAAGACTCACCGGATAGAAGCGAGCACCGAGCTCGCCGGCGACGGCGCGGGCGATGAACGTCTTGCCGCATCCGGGAGGCCCGTACAGCAGCAGCCCGCCGCGAAGGCTCTTGCCGTAAAGGCGGCGCAGCTCGGGGTTTCGCATCGGTAGCAGGAAAGCGTTTTCCAGTCGCTCCTTGACCTGCTGCATTCCCGCCACATCAGCCAGCCGCACTCCGGCCTGCTCGACGTCGCCGACGGCCGGAATGTCAGGGTCTTCGCCGACGAACATCGGAGGGACTACGCCCTCGAAAGCCTTCTCTGCCTGCGACCAGTCGAACGGATCGGCGGCGGGTGCGTCGGCGGCCTCACCAGCCTCGCCTAAGCAGCGGGGACCCCGGGGAGGGCGGTGGAATCGCGGGATTCGGCTGGCTCGCGAGCCGGCGGGGACGCCGACTCCGCTACCTCGACGCCAGTGCCAGGAGGTGTCTCGGGGGCGGGTCCGGCCTCGGGAGCCGGCTGGCCCCTGAGCGCGGCGGTCGCTGCCGCGAGTAGCTCCTGAGCCTGCTCGTTGGTCGGATCCGTGCGAATGACGGTCGCCGCCTCCGTCAGCGCCTCGACATGCTGGCCGGCTCCGAGCAGCAGCTGCGCGTAGTGCAGGCGCAAGGGCAGATCGGCCGGGGCGGCTGCCACCGCAGCGGCGAGGCTGGCGAGCAGCGGATCCGACACATACACCATGTTGCCGGAAGTATGGCGGCAGTGCTTTGCCAGGCGTGTCCGGACTTTGGATGCGACCGCGGTGGAGGTGGCGGCGGATTCAGCCCACGGGCAGCACGAGGGCCGTCGCGATAGCCGCCAATCCTTCGCCGCGCCCCGTCATGCCCAACCCATCGGTCGTCGTGGCCGAAAGCGAGACCGGCGCGTTGATGACGCCGCTCAGCGCGCTTTCGGCTTCGCTACGTCGGCCGCCGATCCGAGGCTGCTCGCCGATCAGCGCGATCGCCAGGTTGCCGACCCGCCAGCCCGCCTGCAACAGCAGGCGGGTCGTCTCGGCCAGCAAAGCCACGCCCGACGCTCCCGCCCACCGTGGATCGGCAGTGCCAAACACCGCTCCGAGATCCCCGAGTCCGGCGGCTGAGAGCAAGGCGTCGCAGCCTGCGTGCGCCGCGACGTCGCCGTCGGAATGCCCGGCCAGACCAGGAACCCCCGGCCAGTGCAGGCCCGCGACCCAGCAGGGACGGTCGGCGTCGAACGGGTGGGCATCGACGCCGATGCCGACCCGTGGCCCTGGCGGATTCGCCGGGTTCGCCGGGTTCGCCGGGTTCGCGGAGGGGGTCATCGCGCCATCACACGGCCGGTTCTGAGGGGACAGCGCCTTTGGCGGCAAGCGTCGCCTCAGCTCGCGCGAGATCCTCCGGCCTGGTGATCTTGAACGCGTCGACGGCTCCGGGAATTACCAGGACGGGCTCGCCCAGCAGCTCGACCAGACCGGCGTCGTCGGTAATCGCGGAGCCGGCTGGCTGGCTGGCGAGCACGTGGGCTCGCTCCAGGACTGAACGCTTGAAGCCCTGAGGGGTCTGAATGGCACGCAGCGTCTCGCGCTGAGGAGTTTCCAGCACCAGTCCGGTCGGACCCACGCGCTTGACCGTGTCATCCACCGGCAGGCCCGGCACGACGGCCGGGGCCCCGGCGATGACCGCTGCTGCTACCGCATTGATCAGTGAGACCGGAGCCAGTGGCCGCGCGGCGTCGTGGACCAGCACGATGTCGACCTCGGGAGGCAATGCCCGCAGGGCTGCCAGCACCGACTCCTGGCGGGTGGCGCCGCCGGCCACAGCGACGACCGCCAGGTCTGCCAGCTCGGCCGAGACCCGTTCCTGCGACCCGGCCGGGACGGCGACGACGATCGGACCGACGGCTTCAGCGGTACGCAACCGGGCTACGGCATGGAAAAGCAAACTGCGCCCGGCTAGCGGACGCAGTGCTTTGGGATCTCCCGGGCCGAGCCGATCACCGCTGCCGGCTGCCGGCACCAGCGCGGCGACAATCAGCTGGCGAGCACCTCGTCGAGCATGGCCTCGGCCTTGTCTTCGTTAGTGCCCTCGGCAAGCGCCAGCTCGCTGACCAGGATCTGCCTTGCCTTGGAGAGCATGCGCTTCTCACCGGCGGACAGCCCTCGCTCGCGATCGCGACGCCAGAGGTCACGGACAACCTCGGCCACCTTGTTGACGTCACCGGAAGCGAGCTTCTCGATGTTCGCCTTGTAGCGGCGGGACCAGTTGGTCGGCTCTTCGGTGTGCGGTGCCCGCAACACCTCAAAGACCTTCTCGAGGCCGTCTTGGCCGACGACATCGCGAACTCCCACCAGCTCAACGTTGTCTGCTGGGACCCGGACCGTCAGATCGCCTTGCGCCACCTTGAGCACCAGATAGCTGCGCTCCTGGCCCTTGATGACGCGGGTTTCGATTGCTTCGATAAGTGCTGCGCCGTGGTGTGGATAAACCACAGTCTCACCGACAGTGAACGCCATTAGTGTGCTGCCCCTTCCGCCTGCTCTAAGGGTAACAGGTCTATCGTTGCAGGTCACAGGCTTGACAGCAACGCTCGAGCGTGCTCCAGCCGGGAGCTGGGCCGACCGGGTGATCCTGGGTGTTAACCGAGGCGAAAGAGTTTAGATGCTCGCGGGGCCGGGTGACGCCGATTTGGTCGAATCCGCCCGCGTGAACCCCCTCGGGAGAGCCACTGTCACGGCGCTCGCAGGGAACCCCCTAGTGCTTGTCAGGGGAGTTGTCGAGGGATTTGCCCAGCGGGAGGTGCACCAGCGCAGGATTCGGAGCACCATAGGCGGGTGGCACTCGCTGACGACGACGACGGCTTCCCTCGCCGTTCTGACCCCAGCGATGATTTGCTGCACGTTGTCGTACCCGATGACCTGCGTGAACTTGATGCCGAAGTAGCGTCTTACCGCCGTGAGCTGGAGCTTGCCAGGCGCCAGCAGCGCCGCCAGCAGCTGGCCCGCCGGGTCACCCCGGGGTGGGCGCGAGGCGGCCTGCCGAGCCCGGTTTTCACCGCGATTCTGCTGATCATCGCCACCACCGGGCTCCTGCTCAGTGTCTTTGCCCCGGTGACGCAACGCGGGCAGGGCCAGCTCACCGTGACCCCGCTCGCCCATCCCAAGCAGGCCGTCGGCACCGTCGGCGGGCTGATCCCGGACGTCCAGCTCATCGCTGACACCAGCCACATCGGCACCCGGGTGATTCGCCCAGCGGTTTTCATTCTCGTGCCCGCCGGGTGCAAATGTGACGTTTTGATCCGCCAGATCGTGGGCCAGGCCAACGAGGTTCCGCCGGCTCCGTACACCGTGGTCGTCTCGGCGGGCAACGATGACACCGCCGTGAAGCTGGCGAACTCCAAGGACGGCGGGCGCGGGCTTCCGCTGGGCGTTCGGGATCAGGACGGGGTTCTTGCCCGCACTTACCACGCGTCCTCGACGGCTCCCACGCTGCTGCTGGTGGCTGGCAACGGGGTGCTGACCGCGTCGCCGGTGGTCTTCCACAGCGGCGACCGGCTCGAAGGCCTGCTGGACGCACTGCACTCCTGAGCCGGTACTGCGGGCGGGTGACAAGCTCCCCCTATGCCGCTGCGCCGGGTTGGACTGCTGCTTGCAGCGTCACACCCTGAGCCTGCGGCTGCCGTCACCGCGGTGTCGGCGGCGCTCGCCGCTAGCGCCGGACGTACCGCCTGGGGCGTCGTCGCCGTCGCATTGGCGGTCATGGCCGGCCAGCTGTCGGTCGGATGGTGCAACGACTACGTCGACCGTGACCGCGACGCGCTCGTCGGCAGGCGTGACAAGCCGCTGGCACGGGGCGACCTGTCGCCCGGATCGGTCTGGACGGCGGCGATTGTCGCGCTGGTCGCGGTTCCGTTTCTCTCGCTGCTGTCGGGCTGGCGCGCCGCCATCGTCCACTGTGTGGCGGTAGCCCTGGCTTGGGCGTACGACCTCGGTTTGAAGGCGACCGTGCTGTCGGTGGTGCCATACGCCATCGCCTTCGGGCTGCTGCCGGTGTTCGTCGTGCTGGGACTGCCGGGAGCCCCCTTTCCCCCGTGGTGGGCCCCGCTGGCGGGGGCGCTGCTAGGCGCCGGCGCGCATTTCGCGAACGCGTTGCCGGACCTGGCCGACGATCTGGCAACCGGGGTACGGGGGTTGCCGCAACGACTGGGTGCCAAGGTCTCGCAGCTGCTGTCGATTGTCTTGTTGCTGGCCGCCTCGATCGTGCTGGCCTTCGCGCCAGGACTGCCCACCTCGACCGCATCAGCCGTCTTGGTCGTGGTCGCCCTGCTGGCTGCGCTGGCGCTCGTGGTGGTGGGGGCGCTGCTCGGGCGCCGACCCGGCTCGCGCGCGCCTTTTCGGGCCACCATGCTCGTGGCGCTGCTCGATGTGGTGCTGTTGATCGCACGCGGCCGGGCTTTGGCGTGAAGTGTCACCGCGTGGGCTAGATTCTCGCTGAAGGTCCGCTCGGATGGTCCACTCGACTGGTCCCTGTCAAAGTCCCCGAAGTTGCTGACCCTGTTTGTTTGCCGAGGAGGCTGCTCCACGTGACCGGCACCTTCCGTCCCGGCCGGCGGCTCGCCTGCTTGGTGCTCCTGGCGGCACTGCCGCTCACCGCGTGCGCGGCGGGCTACCAGGCCGAGACCTCCCGCGAACGCACCACGCTCACCAGCGTCGGCGGCGCCGTCGGAGATCTCACCCTTCGCAATATTTTCTTCTACGGACCCGCTGACTCGGGCCAAGCGCTCCCGCTGTATCTGTCGATCTTCAACGCGGCTGTCGTGAACGACAAGTTGGTCGGTGTCAGCTCCGTCAGCGCCGCGGCCAGCAGCGTGCCCGGCAACAACACGGTGCCCGGCGGCGGCTCGCTCGCCTACAACAAGGGCACTCTCTCGGTGCCTCGGCTCCTTCGCATGAAGCGCAACGTGTTGGTCGGCCAGACGGTCACCGTCACGCTGACCTTTGCCCGCGCCGGCTCGCTGACCCTGCAGGTGCCGGTGGAGGGGCCGACCCCCACGATCGCTCCGTCATCTTCGTCCTCCAGCCCCTGATCTGACCAAGGCCGGCTGCGAGCCGACCGAATGCCGCCTCGGCGATTCCCCTTGGCCTTGGCCGATTCTGTCGCTGGTCGCCCATAGGTTGCCGGTATGGCAGCCCGCAACGTTAGTGCGCATTACCGCTGCACCGAATGCTCCGCCGAGTCGCTGAAGTGGATCGGCCGGTGCTCCTCCTGCCAGGCGTGGGGCACGGTCGAGTTGGTCGAGTCCCGGACCGCCGCTGTCGAGCTGATCGGCCGCGGCGGAGGCCGTTCGCGTACTGCCGTCATCCCCGCCCTGCCCATCACCGAAGTGCAGGCCGGAGCGGCCCAAGCCTGGCCCTGTGGGCTCGCAGAGTTTGACCGCGTGCTCGGCGGGGGCCTGGTTCCAGGCGCGGTTGTGCTCCTTGCCGGCGAGCCGGGCGTCGGCAAGTCCACCCTGCTGCTCGCAGTCGGCGCCCGAGCCGCTCGTGAAGGGCGAAGGGTGCTCGTCGTCACGGGTGAGGAGACGGCGGCCCAAGTGCAGAGCCGGGCCGCGCGGATCGAGGCACTCGAGGAGTCACTTTTCCTCGCGGCCGAGACCGATCTGGCGGCGCTGGTCACACACGTCGAACAGGTGGAGCCCAGCCTGCTCATCGTCGATTCGGTGCAGACGATCGCGGCGGCGGATATCGACGGGGCTGCCGGCGGCGTCACCCAAGTTCGGGCAGTCGCCAGTGCGCTGGTGGCCGTGGCCAAATCGCGGGGTATGGCCACGTTGCTGGTCGGGCATGTGACAAAGGACGGCAACGTCGCCGGGCCCCGCACCCTCGAGCACCTGGTTGACGTGGTGCTTTCGGTCGAAGGCGAGCGGGCGACCCCACTGCGGATGGTTCGCGCCATCAAAAACCGTTTCGGCCCGACCGACGAGGTCGGCTGCTTTCGTCTCGACGGCGATGGTTTGACCGATCTGCCTGACCCGAGCGGCCTCTTCCTTTCGCGCGCTCACGGCATGCCCGGCATGGACGACGTCGCCCCGCCCGGCACCTGCGTCACGGTCACACTGGAGGGCCGCCGGCCCTTGGTGGTCGAGGTCCAGGCCCTCGTCGCGCCGCCGGCCGGTGCGCACCCGAGACGCGCAGTGTCGGGGCTTGATCCGTCCCGCTTTGCCATGGTGCTGGCCGTCGTCGAGACGCGCCTGGGCGTCAAGCTCGCACCGCAAGACGTCTATGCCTCCACCATCGGGGGTGTGCGAATCGGGGAGCCTTCGGCTGATCTGGCGGTCGTGCTCGCAGTATTCAGCGCCGCCAAGAACGTCTCGCTGCCAGCAGACCTCGTCGTCATGGGTGAGGTCGGCCTTGCCGGTGACGTCAGGCCATCTCAAGGCATCGAACGCCGCCTCGCCGCCGCCGCCCGGCTCGGATTTCGGCGGGCGATCGTGCCGTTCGGATACGGGAGGGCCCCCGAATCCATGGTCGTCGCCGAGGTCGTCGACCTCGTGGGCAGCCTGGACGGATTGCGACAGCTGATGGCCGGCGGGCAGAGACGGCGTTTGGGTCCTGTCGATTTGGTGGAGGAAGAGCAGGTGAGAGTTAGCTGAACCCGCTGCGGGGACGCGTTGTTTTTGGCTCAGTTCGCCCGATCCGCACCTTAGGATCATTACGGATCCACCATTTGCGAGGGAGACCGATGGCTGCCGCCGCCAGCGAGGATGTCTTGCGGTCGGTGCTGGCCGCCATGGCTCCCGGCACGCAGCTGCGGGATGGCTTGGAACGCATCCTGCGTGGCAATACGGGCGGGCTGATCGTGCTCGGTTACGACCGCACCGTCGAGTCGCTTTCGACGGGTGGCTTCGAGCTCGACGTGGAGTTTTCCGCCACCCGCCTGCGGGAGCTGGCGAAGATGGACGGGGCGGTCGTCCTGTCCACCGATGGCACCCGGATCCAGCGGGCCAATGTCCATCTGGTTCCTGACCCGACGATTTTCACTGACGAGCAGGGCACCCGCCACCGCACGGCTGAGCGGGTCGCCAAGCAGACCGGCTATCCCGTCATTTCGGTCAGCCAGTCCATGCGCATCATCGCTCTCTACGTCGAGGGCCGGCGCTACGTGCTTGACGATTCGGCTGCCATCCTTTCCCGTGCTAACCAGGCCCTCGCCACGCTTGAGCGCTACAAGCTCCGCCTCGATGAGGTGGCCGGCACCCTGTCCGCCTTAGAGATCGAGGACCTGGTGACGGTCCGCGATGCCGTGGCGGTGTCGCAGCGGCTGGAGATGGTGCTGCGTATCTCCGAGGAGATCGGCGGCTACGTCGTGGAGCTGGGCACCGACGGCCGCCTGCTCTCGCTGCAGCTCGAGGAGCTGATGGCCGGCGTCGAGCAGGAGCGCGAGCTCATCGTGCGTGACTACCTGCCTTCGGGCGGTCGCCGCACGCGTACTCCCGAGACGGTGCTCGCCGAGCTGGCCGGAGCTAATGCCGCTGACCTGCTCGACGTGTCGGTGCTGGCCCGCATGATGGGCTATCCCGGCGGTGCGGACGTGCTGGAGACGCCGGTGAACCCGCGCGGCTACCGGTTGCTGGCCAAGGTGCCCCGGCTGCCGCGCCTCGTCGTTGACCGACTGGTCGACCATTTCGGGAGCCTGCAGAAGCTGCTGGCCGCCAGCATCGACGATCTGCAGGCCGTTGATGGGGTGGGGGAGACCCGGGCCCGTTCCGTGCGTGAAGGCCTGTCACGACTGGCCGAGTCGAGCATTCTCGAGCGCTACGTCTAGTCGCTCAGGCCTCGTCGCTCCCGGCTGAGCCGGCGTTTGAGTGGATGTCTGGGCCGGCTGCCGATGCGCTCGCCTCTGCCAGGCCCACGACGTCGACCAGGGGCACGGTCGTCCCATCGATCCTGAGTAGTGCCTCCACGTACGAAGGAAGGTGTGGCGGGCGCGCGGCGGTCGTGAGCGACGTGTCCGCCGGCAGTTCAAGCAGCCCCTCCACGCCGTCGCAGGCCACCCCGATCGCGTGATCGGGCCAGCCGGCCGCCAGGACCAGCACGTCGCCGCGGGCATCCGAGTCGTCCGGCTCGCCGCTGCTTCCAGCCACTCGCGTGTCGTAGATCGCCACGGAGGTGTCCTGGACATCAAGTACGCCCGCCAGAGATCCGCCCGACCCGGGCAGCCGCCGAAGTCCGCGTAGGCGTACCACCGCTCGCACGGCATCGAGATGTACGAGATATCGCTCGGATCCCGAATGGAAGGCCAGCACCCGCATGGCGGTCACGTCTTCTGTCACTTCACACCTGCCTGAGAGGGGGAGCGTCCTGATCCGCCGGCCAGCTGGCGGCACATCTGCGCCAAGTCGTCGACCCGGCGCCCTCCGAGCTCGTGGGCGCGTTCATCGGGTCCTCGGCGGGAGAGCGCCTGCGCGGCGGCGCCGTACGCGCGGGCGGCTTCTGCCCCATGTCCCAGCCGGCCCAACACCACGGCCAGCAGGAACTGGGCGAAACCAGAAGCGGGATCGAGATAGGCCGCCCGGCGCAGCGCCACCAGAGCCTGTGGATCCTGACCGATCTCGACCAGGGCGAGACCGTGCAGGTAGTGCAGCTGGGCCGACAGCGGCTCGGCGGCGATCTGCGCCGCCGCCAGCTCAGCGGCCGCGGGGTAAGCCCCGGCTGAGAGCGCGTCGCGAATCTCGTCGAGTGGGTCCGGGGGAGCCGGCGCCGGGGCGGCCAGCGGGCGCCTCAAAGGTGGCGGTCGCCGGACCACGGCCGGCTCCGGTGGACGGCGCCGGTAAAGGAACGCATCGTCGTGGCGAACCAGCTCAAACCCCTCGTACAGCCGCCAGAGCGTCTCGCTGTGCCCCAGCAGTAGCCATCCCCCGGGTACGAGCGACGGAGTGGATCCCATCGATCACCCCGAGCATGTCCGCACGGTCGAAGTAGATGAGGACGTTGCGGCACAGGACCAGATCCAGGCGAGGAGCGGGCGGGCGGTCCGTCGTGAGGTTGTGCTGCCGAAATTCCACCAGCCGCCGCAGCTCCGGTCCTACCCGCCAGCCACTCCCATTGCCGCTGCCTTCGCGGATGAAGAAGCGCTGCAGGTCATCGTCGCTCAGCAGGCTGACGGCCCGCTGTCCGTAGCGGCCTTCCCGGGCGGCCGCCAGCGCGCTGCCGTTGATGTCGGTGCCGATGACGCGGATGTCCCAGCCCGCGGAGCCGGCATGTTCGGCCAGCAGCTTGGACAGGAGCAGGGCGACTGTGTAGGGCTCCTCGCCGGTTGAACAGCCGGCGCACCAGATGCGTATCCGATGATCGCCGCGGGCCAGCAGGGAAGGAAGGACCAGCTCCTGGAGGGCGCGTATCTGCGGGGGAATCCGCGCGAAGTACGTCTCGCCGATCGTCAGCCCCTCGATCAGTTTCTGCAGCTCGTCGTCGTCGGTCCGGATCCGCTGCAGGTATTGAGCCGGCCCCGCCAGGCCGAGTCGGCCGCAGCCGGAGGTGACCAGGTTCATCAGCACATCGCGCCGTGCAGGGTCCACCACCAAACCGCAAGTTTCACGTACGAGATCCGCAATCTCGTGGGCCACCGTGACGTTCATCGGCGGTTTCACCGCAGTGCCGGTCGGTGGTTTCACCGCCGTACCCGTCGGCGGTTTCACCGCAGTGCCCGTTCGGGTGCAGCGACCAGCGCGACGAGCGCGTCGGCGATCTCCTGCAGCGGAAGAATCTGATCGACGACACCGGCGGCAACGGCTGCTCGTGGCATCCCGTAGATCGCTGAGGTGTCCTCGTCCTGGGCGATGGTGGGCGCGCCCGTGGCGTGCAGCGCGGCCATGCCGTCGGCGCCGTCGCGGCCCATTCCGGTGAGTAGGACGCCGATGGCCCGCCGTCCCAGGACGGCGGCCACGCTGTCGAAGGCGCGGTCGACGGACGGCACATGGTGGGCAGGCACCTGCGGGGCCAGGCACCGAAGGCGTCCCGGTCCTGGCCCGGCGGCGCTTTCGATGAGCGAATCCAGGTCACCGGGACAGACGACGACCTCGCCGGCACGCAGCAGATCGCCGTCGGTTCCGAGTGAGACCGGCAACCGGCAGCTGCCGTTGAGCCATCCAGCCAGCCCGGACAGGAAGCCGGCCGGCATGTGCTGGACGACCATGACGGCCGCTCCGAGATCGTCGGGAAGACCGGCAAGCACCGCCCTTACCGCGCTCGGTCCGCCGGTTGAGGCCCCGATGACGATGAGGGGCACGGCCACGTGGGGGGGCGCTGCGGTCCGGTTGAGCCTGCCGCGAGGGTGCCGGATGACGCGAATGCGGGACGCCAGGTGAAGGCAGGCCCGCAGGTCATCGGGCCCGCGGTCGTGCAGGACCACGTCGACCGCGCCCGCCGCGCGCAGGTCCGCCGCAGCTGCCGGACTGGCCAGCCGCGCGTCGCCGTACACCACGACGGGGAGTGGATGCGTGGCCATCAGGTCAGCGAGAGCCGGCAGGACCCCCTGCGGTAGGTCGGGGTCCAGTACGACGACGGTCGGCCTGAGTTGGGCAGCCAAGTTGAGCAGATCGGCTCGGGTCCGGGCCTCGCCCAGTACGACGAAACGAGGATCGACGGACAGCAGGGTGCGCACCGCCCGGCGGCTGAGGGCGTTGCCACCGGCTACCAGGACGCCGATGTCGCCGGTGGCCGGAGACGGGCGCGGGATGGCGGCGCGCAGCGGTTCCGCCGTCATGGCGCCGGACGCCTGGACATGCCGTTCATGGCAAGGCCCCGCTCTGATTTCACGCGTTCCCCCTCGAAGGCTGACATCGGTGCTCACGGCCTCGGGCTTGAGTTGCCGGCCGGCGCCGGCTGGCGTAATTCGACAGGCTCCATCCGGGTTATGGCAGGCTGCGGCAAGTGCCTTCAGCTGCGGCGGATCCGCTTGCACCGCTGCGCGACTGGTATGCCTGCGAGGCTCGTGACCTGCCCTGGCGCCGTCCCGGAACGAGCCCGTGGGCCGTCCTGGTGAGCGAAGTGATGCTGCAGCAGACGCCGGTGGCCCGGGTCTTGCCCGCCTATGGGCAGTGGCTGCGACGCTGGCCGGACCCGGCTGCTCTCGCGGCCGAGCCGGCTGGAGAAGCGGTCCGTCAGTGGGGCCGTCTCGGCTACCCCCGGCGGGCGCTGCGGCTGCATGCGGCTGCCACCGTGTGTGTGGCCCGCTACGAGGGCCGGGTTCCGGACGACCCCGATGAGTTACGCGCGCTCCCGGGGGTTGGCAGCTACACCGCCGCCGCCGTCGCTGCGTTCGCCTTCGGGAAGCGCATCCCTGTCGTCGACACGAACGTGCGCCGGGTCGTCGCCCGATGGTCGCTGGGACTACCGGCGGCGATGACGATCCCGGACGCAGACGTCGCGAGCCTCTTGCCGCCCGATCCCGCCGCAGCCGTCGTCACCTCGGTCGCGCTGATGGAGCTGGGAGCCCTGGTGTGCGTGAGCCGCAGCCCCCGCTGCGCGGCCTGCCCCATAGCCACGGCCTGCCGCTGGATGGCGGCAGGTGCTCCAACGCCTCAGGAGGCCGGAATTCGCACCAGACCCGCGCAGGGCTACGAAGGCACCGATCGCCAAGCCCGCGGACGGTTGCTGAGCGTCCTTCGCGAGGCGCGCGAACCGGTGGGTCGGGCGGTCCTGGACCCGCTGTGGCCCGACCCCGAGCAGCGCGACCGTGCACTCAGCAGCTTGGTGGAAGACGGCCTGGTGGTGCGTATCGGCGGCGAGGAGGGTGGCTACGCGCTGCCGGGTTAGCCACGTTGGCCCTCCGTCATGCTGCTACGACGCCCCGACGTCGTGTGGTGATGACGGAGCGCGGTCAGGCTCGCTGCAGCAGGCAGGCGTAGAGGGTGAGGCCTGGGCCGAAGGCCATCGCTACGACCGGACCGGGGGTGGCCGGCAGCCGCTCCAGCACCATCAGGACGGTCGCTGAAGAGCAATTTCCGCACTCATCAAGGACCCGGTAGGAGGCGGCCATCGCCTCGGTCGGGAGTTCCAGCCGCTCTTCGACGACCTCCAGGATGCGCCGGCCGCCAGGGTGCACCGCCCAGCCCGTCACGTCGGCCGGAGTCAGGCCGTGGGGAGCGAGCAGCCGGTCGCGTACGACCCCGCCCACATGTCGTGACAGCACAGAAGGCACCTGCGGCGACAGGCCCATCCGAAACCCGAGATCGGTGATGTCCCAGGTCATGTGATCAGCAGTCGAGTGATCCGCCACCGCGACCATGTCCACGAAGGTCAGCCCACTCGGTGACGGGACGTCGCGATCCGGCGATCCGGGCTCCAGGACGACGGCAGCTGCGGCGTCGGAGAAGAGTGCGTGCGCCACCATCTGCGAGGGATCATCGGTGGCGGGCTGGATGTGGAGCGAGGTGAGCTCGACACACAACACGACTGCCGGACGCCCGCGGGCCACGACGAAGTCCGCGGCGGCGCCGAGAGCCGGAAGCGCGGCGTAGCAGCCCATGTGACCGACGAAGAGCCGTTGGACGGTCGGATCCATACCCATGTCTCGGGCCAGCACCAGATCCAGTCCAGGCGTGCTGTAGCCGGTGCACGAGGCCACCGTGAAGAGCCCGACGTCGGCAGGGTCGAGGTCCGCTGCGGCCAGAGCCTGTCCAAGGGCCGCCTTGCCGAGCCGCGGCGCCTCGTCGACGTAACGCGCCATCCGCTGGCCGGTCGACCAGGAGGAGACGTCGACGACGCGGGGGTCGGCCACGCCGTGGCGGGTGGTGATCGCCGACGACGCGAAGATGCGCTCGGCGACCCGGTCGCCGGCGTAGTGACCGCGAAAGAAGTCGGCCCATAGGCCGGCCTGATCCATGGCTTCGGGTACGGCGTATCCGGCGCCAGTGAGCACTGCGGTCATCGTGCCCTCCTACCCAGCTCCGGCCCGAACAGCAGCGATCCCCGCAGCCGACCGGATTTGGTCAGCGACGGGGATCACTGCAGCACGAAACGTGATCGTTCGGCTAGTGGACCACTCGACTACTTGACGAGGCCGACCGGCGGTGTGTCAGGAACCGCCGGCGGCTTGGGCTCGCCCCGGAAAGTGAGCTTGCGGTCTTCGCCTTCACCCTCGGCATCGACCACGACGATCTCGCCGGCAGAGAGCTCGCCGAACAGGATCTTCTCGCTCATCACGTCTTCCAGCTCGCGCTGGATGGTGCGACGAAGCGGCCGGGCACCGAGCATCGGGTCGTAACCCTTGTCGGCCAGCACCATCTTGGCTGCCGGCGTGAGCTCGAGACCCATGTCCTTGTTCTTCAGCGCGGTGTCCACCCGGGCCAGCATGAGGTCGACGATCTCGATGATCTCGTCCTTGGTGAGCTGGTGGAAGACGATGATGTCGTCGATCCGGTTGAGGAACTCAGGCCGGAAGTGCTGCTTGAGCTCGTCCTGGACCTTCGACTTCATCCGGTCGTAGTCAATAGCCGCCCCACCGGTGGTGAAACCGATGCCGGGACCCTTGGAGATGTCGCGGGTACCGAGGTTGGACGTCATGATGATCACGGTGTTCTTGAAGTCCACCTGCCGGCCCTGGGAGTCGGTCAGGCGACCGTCCTCCAGGATCTGCAGGAGGGTGTTGAACACGTCCGGGTGAGCCTTCTCGACCTCGTCGAAGAGCACCACGGAGAACGGCTTGCGGCGCACCCGCTCGGTGAGCTGCCCGCCCTCCTCGTAGCCCACGTATCCAGGAGGCGAACCGACCAGCCGGGAAACCGTGTGCTTTTCCATGTACTCGGACATGTCGAGGTGGATCAGCGCGTCTTCGTCGCCGAACAGGAAGGACGCCAGCGTCTTGGAGAGCTCGGTCTTACCGACACCCGAGGGGCCGGCGAAGATGAACGATCCACCTGGGCGCTTGGGGTCCTTCAGCCCGGCGCGGGTACGCCGGATGGCCTGCGAGACCGCCTTGACGGCCTGCTCCTGGCCGATGACCCGCTTGTGGAGCTCGTCCTCCATGCGAAGGAGACGGCTGGTCTCCTCCTCGGTGAGCTTGAAGACGGGGATGCCGGTCCAGATGGCCAGCACCTCGGCGATCTGCTCGTCATCGACCTCTGCGATGACGTCCATGTCGCCGGCCTTCCACTCCTTCTCCCGCTGCGCCTTCTCGGTGAGCAGGGTCTTCTCGCGGTCGCGCAGTGAGGCGGCCTTCTCGAAGTCCTGCGCATCGATCGCCGATTCCTTCTCCTTGCGGACGCCGGCGATCTTCTCGTCGAACTCCCGCAGGTCCGGCGGCGCCGTCATCCGACGGATACGCATCCGGGAGCCCGCCTCGTCGATCAGGTCGATCGCCTTGTCGGGCAGGAAACGGTCGCTGATGTAGCGGTCAGCCAGGCTGGCCGCGGCGACCAGGGCGCCGTCGGTGATGGAGATGCGGTGGTGAGCCTCGTAGCGGTCACGCAGACCCTTGAGGATCTCGATGGTGTGGGCGACGGTCGGCTCCGGCACCTGGATGGGCTGGAAGCGCCGCTCAAGAGCAGCGTCTTTCTCCAGGTGCTTGCGGTATTCGTCCAGGGTGGTGGCACCGATGGTCTGGAGCTCACCCCGGGCGAGCATCGGCTTCAGAATGCTGGCGGCGTCGATCGCACCCTCAGCGGCACCTGCGCCGACGAGCGTGTGCAGCTCGTCGATGAAAAGGATGATGTCGCCGCGGGTGCGGATCTCCTTGAGCACCTTCTTGAGGCGCTCTTCGAAGTCACCGCGGTAACGGCTGCCGGCCACCAGTGCGCCGAGGTCAAGCGTGTAGAGGTGCTTGTCCTTGAGGGTCTCGGGCACCTCGCCCTTGACGATGGCCTGTGCCAGCCCCTCGACAACCGCCGTCTTTCCGACGCCGGGCTCGCCGATCAGGACCGGGTTGTTCTTGGTGCGGCGTGACAAGACCTGCATCACGCGCTCGATCTCTTTCTCGCGCCCGATGACCGGGTCGAGCTTGCCCTCACGAGCGGCGGTGGTGAGGTTGCGACCGAACTGGTCGAGCACCAGGGAGCTCGAAGGCGCCCCTTCAGCCGGACCGCCGGTGGCCGCCGGCTCACCCTTGCCCTGGTAACCCGAGAGCAGCTGGATGACCTGCTGACGCACGCGACCGAGGTCGGCGCCCAGCTTCACGAGGACCTGGGCGGCGACGCCCTCGCCCTCACGGATCAGGCCGAGCAGGATGTGTTCGGTGCCGATGTAATTGTGGCCGAGCTGCAGTGCCTCTCGCAGGGAGAGCTCCAGCACCTTCTTGGCCCGCGGCGTGAACGGAATGTGACCGCTCGGGGCCTGCTGGCCCTGGCCGATGATCTCCTCGACCTGGCTGCGGACAGCCTCCAGCGATATGCCGAGCGACTCGAGCGCCTTAGCTGCTACGCCTTCGCCCTCGTGGATGAGGCCGAGGAGTATGTGCTCGGTGCCTATGTAGTTGTGGTTGAGCATCCGGGCTTCTTCTTGCGCCAGGACAACAACCCGCCGGGCCCTGTCGGTGAACCTCTCGAACATGTTGCGCTCCTTCGAGCGAGGCGACCGCCCCGCCAGCTCGTGCTGCTGACGGCCTGCTTCGCATGCTAGCCCCGTGCCCGTCTTCACATCGACTTAGTGAATGCCCCATCGGCGGTGAAGGGGCCTGGTACAGCTGCGGGACAGGCCGGCTCTCACAGACCCTGACCCACTCAACCTCAGTTCGTCGACTCACTGTTCCCAGGATGTGTCTGACTTGTTGCTTTCGCTATGAGCAGACAGGGAAAGCAAGAACCCCGAGGGCCGAGCGAACTCGGCCAACGGGGCTAGTGCTGTGCTGCGTCCGGCGTAGTTGATCCAGTAGTTGATCTGACTGTCAGTACGCCTAGTGAACCGCGCGGTAGGCCTCGACGACCTCGGCCGAAAGGCGTCCCCGGTCGTTCACCGCGTAACCGTTGCTGCGGGCCCAGGAACGGACGTCTGCGGTGTCGGCGATTGCGCCGGTGGCGGCCGCGCCCCGGCGGCGTGCACCACCGCGAATCAGGGCTGCCTTG
Source organism: uncultured Actinomycetota bacterium (assembly GCA_963737695.1). GTDB lineage: Bacteria > Actinomycetota > Actinomycetes > Frankiales > Frankiaceae > DATAZK01. Next base: position 29,584 of record CAVTTQ010000003.1, on the reverse strand, counting down.
CGACTGCTTGCCACGTAGCTGGCCAACGACTTGCGAAGTTGGTTTGCATTCTTGGCCGACAAGTCGATTTCGTAGGCGCTTCCGTCGAGACCGAAGGCGACCGTCTCGTCAGCGGAAGACCCGTCGAGGTCATCAATGAGAAGAACTTCTGTGCGTTGCGCCATCGTTGGAGACTCTTTCGTTTCTTGACTTGGGAACTTGGGATCTGAACTTGGGATCTGAACTTGGGATCTAAAATGGTGCATTACGGAACGTTCCAGAGGAACGGGTGGTTCTTGAGGTGGCGGAACCGCTGGTAAGTGACAGTCGGTGACAACTATTGAATCATTGTTCTCGTGTCAGCGGGAACGCCAAGACCTCGCGGATGCTCACTGCTCCCGTGAGAACCATCAGCAAACGCTCGATGCCGACGCCCACTCCTCCGGTAGGTGGCATGGCGTACTCCAGAGCGCGTAAGAAATCGGTATCGAGTTGCATGGCTTCGGGATCGCCGCCGGCCGCCAGCAAAGACTGTTCGGTTAAACGGGCTCGCTGCTCGACGGGATCCACCAGCTCCGAATAGCCGGTGCCTAATTCGCGGCCCAGCACCACCAGATCCCAGCGTTCGGTCAATCGCGGGTCGTCGCGGTGCTGACGGGTCAGCGGCGACACCTCGACCGGAAAGTCGCGGTAAAAGGTCGGTGCGACCGTCTGGCCTTCGATCAGCTGCTCGTAGAGCTCGAGCAGCACTTGGCCGGCGTTCCAGCCTGGTTGAAGAGCAACGTCGGCTTTGGCCGCCAGCGACCGTAGCTTCTCCGCGGAGGTGTCGATCGTCACCTCTTCCCCTAATGCCTCACTGACGGCGTCGTGCACCGTGACGTGGCGCCAAGGTTCACCGAGATCCAGCTCTCCTCCCACACCGTCGGGGACGACGCGGCTGCCCAAGGCGTCGGCGGATTCCAGTACGAGCTGCTGGGTGATCTCCGCCATCACGTTGTAGTCCGTATAAGCGGCGTAGAACTCGAGCATCGTGAATTCCGGATTGTGCGAGGTGTCGACTCCCTCATTCCGGAAAATTCGCCCGATCTCATACACCTGCTCAATTCCGCCGACGACCAGACGCTTGAGATAGAGCTCGAGAGCGATCCGCAGATAAAGGTCGATGTCGAGCGCGTTCGAGTGGGTTCGGAAGGGCCGCGCCGCCGCTCCGCCGTGCAGCGCCTGCAGCACCGGAGTTTCCACTTCGACGTAGCCGCGGCTGCGAAGGCCATCTCGCACCGCGGCCAGAACAGTGTCGCGGGCTAAAACGTATTGGCGTGCCTCGGGATTAACGATGAGGTCGACATAACGCAGGCGCACGCGGGCTTCCAGATCGGCCAGACCCTTGTGCTTGTCGGGCAGCGGCCGCAGCGCCTTGCTCGTGATCGCCCAGCTCGAAGCGCGAACGGATAGTTCGCCCCGCTTGCTGGTGATCACCTCCCCGGTGACTCCGACGTGGTCACCGAGGTCGATGTCGCTCTTCCACGCGCCCAACGACTCCAGCCCGGTCGCATCCGCTGTGAGCATGATCTGCAATCGCTCGCTGCCTTCCTGCAGCGTGGCGAATGTGATCTTGCCTCCGACGCGGTTCAGGACCACCCGGCCGGCGACTGACACGGTCTCCCCAGTGGCGGTGTCGGGCGCCAGCTCGGGGAATCGAGCCCGGAGCTGAGCGAACGAGGTGGTCCGGGGATAGCCGACGGGATAGGGGTCGATGCCCTCGGCGCGTATCCGATCGAGCTTTTCGCGGCGGATCCTGATCTGCTCCGGCTCGTCGGCGCTGGGGGTCGTCACCTCGGCGAGGTTATCGACTGCCGACGATGCTGCCGCCGGGTCTGCTGATTCAGGTGTTGCGTTCGAAGACGAGCCGCAGCCCGATCAGCGTCAGATCCGGCTCGTGGTGATCGAGTGTCTCGCTGACCGACAGAACCAGGGTGGCCAGCCCGCCGGTGGCGATGACGACGGGCGGGGCACTCAGCTCCGCCGAGATCCGCCGGACCAAGCCGTCGACCTGCCCCGCCGTGCCGTACACCATCCCGCTCTGCAGTGCCTCAACCGTCGACTTGCCGATGGGCGAGCGAGGCTCGGCGAGTTCGACCGTCCGCAGCTGGGCAGCCCGCGACGCAAGTGCATCCAGCGAGATCTCGATCCCCGGGGCCAACGCACCCCCGAGGAATTCGCCGCGTTCGCTGACGATGTCGAAATTGGTCGACGTTCCGAAGTCGACGACGATGCAGGGGCCGCCGTAGAGGTGATGGGCGGCGAGCGTATTCATGATCCGGTCAGCGCCCACCTCCTTCGGGTTGTCCATCAGGATCGGGACCCCGGTGCGTATCCCCGGCTCGACGATCACGTTCGGCAATCCCGGATACCAGCGCGCACACATGCGCCGGACCTCGAGCAGCTGGGACGGGACCGTGGAGCAGACCGAGATGCCATCAATCGGGACGTCGACGAGCAGGCCCCGGTAGAGCAGTGCCAGTTCATCGGAGGTGGCCCGCGCATCCGTGCGCACCCGCCACGAATCGATCAGCACGTCGTCGTCGAAGACGCCCAACACCGTATTGGTGTTACCGATGTCAACCGTGAGCAGCATCAGCGCAGGTCCATTCCGAGATCCAGAATCGGCGCGGAGTGCGTGAGGGCCCCGATGGACAGGTAGTCGACCCCGGTCAAGGCGACGTCACGGGCGGCGTCAAGGCTCAGCCCTCCGGAGGCCTCGAGCAGGATGCCCGGTGCCAGCTGTACGCAGGTGCGCAGGTCGGCCAGCGACATGTTGTCGAGCAGGATGAGGTCGGCTCCGGCCGCGATGGCCTCGGTGACCTGCTCGACCGTGTCGCATTCGACCTCGACCGTCACGCCGGGGAAGGAGGCTCGGACGGCGTGAAACGCGGCAGCCACCCCGCCGGCCGCCGCCACGTGGTTGTCCTTGACCAGTGCGGCGTCCCACAGGCCCATGCGGTGGTTGACCCCTCCGCCGCAGCGAACCGCGTACTTCTCCAGCGCGCGAAGGCCTGGAGTCGTCTTGCGGGTGTCGCGGATCTGCGCTCCCGTACCGGCCACCGCCTCCACCCAACGGGCGGTCAAGGTCGCGATTCCCGACAGGTGACAGAGCAGGTTGAGCATCGTTCGCTCCACCGTCAGCAGATTTCGCACCGGTCCGGTGGCCGTGAGTACGACGTCTCCCGGCTGCACCCGATCGCCGTCTCTGGCTGCGGGCGACGCCTGCGCCCCCACGTGCTGGAAAACGAGCGCGGCCACGTCGATCCCGGCCACCACTCCAGCCGCCCTGCTCCGGACGTCTGCCGTGCCGATGAGGTCAGCGGGGATCGTGGCCGTACTCGTGACATCGATCCCGTCCAGCGCGTCGCCGGGATGGGTGCCCAGATCCTCGGCAAGTGCTCGCTCGACCACGTCGGCAACGGCGGCGGGATCGAGGCCATCGGCCGGCAAGCTGGTCACGGGGTCACCGGTTCATAGGTCGTGAGCAGCCCATGCTCGGCGGACAGGTGGGTGATCAGGTGTCCACGGAAAGCGTCGTCCGCGGCGGGGAAGTCCTCGCGCCAGTGGGATCCACGGGTCTCACGCCGCAGCGTCGCCGCGGCGACCAAGGCGCTGGAGACTAGGTGCGCATTGGTTGCTTCCCAGGCATCGGGGCCCGGGACGGTCGACGGCTGCCCGACCTGCCCGGCCTGCGCGCCCAGTGACTTGGCGGCGCCCTCCAAGCTGGCGCCGCTGCGCAGCACGCCGGCCCCCTCGGTCATGGTGACCGTCAGGTCACGCAGCGCCCCCGCGGGGAGCAGGCCGGATGGCTGGGACGGCGCTTCGGGCTCAGCTCGGGCCGGCAGCCCGTCGGCCAGCGCGGCGGCGATCCGGGCGGCGAAGACGAGGCCTTCGAGCAGGCTGTTGGAGGCCAGCCGGTTAGCCCCGTGGACTCCCGTACACGCGACCTCGCCGCACGCGTACAGACCCGGCATCCAGCCGGATTCGCCGGCGACCCGGCCGTAGGTGTCGGTGCGTACCCCGCCGGAGGCGTAGTGCGCGGCAGGAGTGACGGGGATCGGATCGGTGACCGGGTCGATTCCATGGCTGCGGCACGTCGCGACGATGGTGGGGAATCGGGCCAGCAGCACCTTCTCGCCCAGCGCGCGGGCGTCGAGGAAGAGGTGGTCGGTGCCCTGGGCGGTCATGACGCGCGACATCTGCTTGGTGACGACGTCGCGGGGTGCCAGGTCGCGCAGCGGATGACCGTCGGGCGGCATCACGCGCTGCCCATTCGCGTCAATGAGCACGGCGCCCTCGCCACGGACGGCTTCGCTGACCAGCGGCTGCTGCCCGTGCGCCGCGCCACCGATCCAGAGCGAGGTCGGGTGGAACTGCACGAACTCGAGGTCGGCGATATGGGCACCGGCGCGCAGCGCGACTGCCACGCCGTCGCCGGTCGACACCGGCGGATTGGTGGTGCTGGCGAAGATTTGCCCGAGACCACCGGTAGCGAGCACGACGGCGCGCGACAGGATGGCACCGACCCCGTCTCTGCTGCCTTCGCCCATGACGTGCAGGGTGAGGCCGGCGATCGGAGACGTGCCCCCCGGGAGGGGCTTTCCGCGTAGCAGGTCGAGCACCAGCGCGTGTTCGATCACCTCGACCGAAGGGTCGGACCGGACCGCCGCGATCAACGCCCGCTGGACTTCCAGCCCGGTGGCATCGCCGCCGGCGTGGACTACCCGGTTACGGGAATGACCGCCTTCGCGGGTGAGGGCGAAATCGCCGCTGCGTTGTGAACGGTCGAAGGCGGCCCCGAGTGCCGCCAGCTCGCGCACCCGCGGAGGGCCTTCGGTGACGAGCAGCCTGACTGCGGCCTCGTCGCAGATGCCGACGCCGGCCACCAGGGTGTCGCGAAGGTGCTGCTCGGGATCGTCGTCAGGGCCGAGCGCCGCCGCGATGCCGCCCTGCGCCCAACGCGTCGAACCGGCGTCGAGGCGGGCTTTGGTGACCAGCACGACGGAAAACCCTGCTTGTCTGGCGTGGAGCACCGCCGCCAGCCCGGCGACGCCCGAGCCGACCACCACCACGTCCGCGGTGCGCGTCCATCCCGGGCCGGGGGCGGTGAGCCGGCGGGCGAGCGGGCTCACTAGGCAGGCTGGGTCGCGAGCGTGTCGCCGCGCACGAGTCCGGGCAGTCCGGGCAGGGCCTCTGCCGGATCGCCGCCGACGCCGGTGATGCGGTTGTCGGCGTCGACGAAGACCACTCGAGGCTTGAAGGAACGCGCCTCGGCGGTGTCCATGACCCCGTACGCAATCAGGATGACCAGATCACCGGGGTGGACGAGGCGCGCGGCTGCGCCGTTGATCCCGATGATGCCGCTGCCGCGCGGCCCCGTGATCACGTAGGTCTCGAGCCGTGCTCCGTTGGTGACGTCGACGATCGCGACCTGCTCGCCGGGCAGCAGATCGGCGGCCTCCATCAGATCCTCGTCGACCGTGACCGAGCCGACGTAGTGCAGGTCGGCCTGGGTGACGGTCGCGCGATGGATCTTCGACTTGAGCATCGTGCGCTGCATCTACGCCATCCCCAGAGTCAGAGCGGTGTTGTCGATGAGTCTGATCGGCCCGGCCTTCCCGGCCAATATTGCGGCGACGAGCAGGCGCGCCTCACCAGTGGCGGCGTCCGCGAGCGTGATCGGGTCGACGAGGTCGAGTCGATCGAGGGTGAGCCCCGGCTCTGCCAGCAACGTGTCGCGGGCCGCTTGCAGCACGGCGTCGCGCCCGAGCGGAGCGGCGGCTGCTCCGGCGGCGAGGGCCCGCGAGAGCGTCAGCGCCGTCTCCTGCTGGTCGGCGGCGAGGTAGCGGTTACGGCTCGACAGCGCGAGGCCCTGCGCGTCGCGCCAGATCGGGACCCCTACGATCTCGACCGGCATGTCGAGGTCGGCCACCATCCGGCGGATGAGTGTCAGCTGCTGGAAGTCCTTCTCGCCGAAGTACGCGCGGTCGGGCCGGGTCAGGTTCAGCAGCTTGGAGACGACGGTGAGCACCCCGTCGAAGTGCCCCGGGCGGCTGGCGCCCTCCAGCAACGACCCGCCGGGTCCGGGATCGACCCGCACCATTGGCGCGCCGGTGGGATACATGACCTGGGCTGTAGGGGCAAAGACCAGGTCGGCGCCGGCCTCGGCGCACACCTCCAGGTCAGCACCGAGCGTGCGCGGGTAGCGGTCAAGGTCCTCACCCTCGCCGAACTGCAGCGGGTTCACGAAGATCGTCACCACGACGCGGCCGTAGCGGGCGGCGCTGCGAATTAGCGCAGCGTGTCCGTCGTGGAGCGCCCCCATCGTCATGACGACGGCCACGGGGCCGACCATGGCGGCGCGGGCGGCGGTCAGTTCGCTGCGGGTCTGTGCAACGGGGATCTGGGTGCCGGCCGAGCCGAACAACGGGGTGTTGCGCGTATCGATGACACTCATATGGACCGCCAATTCCTCAAAGTGACCGCCTGATCTTGTCCTGCCGAAGATCCACCGGGGTCGGATGATCCGCGAGCGCCGGCCAGAGCTCCGCTGCGGGATGGGGGAGCCGAGCAGCGGTCGCGCGCGCCAGCTCCCGGTACAGCGGCGCCTGTCCGGTGCCGTGGTCCTCCAGTGCCCGTAGGTGACCGGTGACTGCATCGGCGTCACCGCGGGCCACCGGGCCGGTGAGGGCGGCGTCGCCCTGCTCGAGGGTGCGTTCGAGAGCGGCTGACAGCAGCGGCCGCAACACGCTTGCGGGATCGCTGGCACCCGTCGCGCGGATCACGTCGAGCGCGGAGGCGACGAGGGTGACCAGATGGTTGGCGCCGTGGGACAGGCCTGCGTGCCATAGCGGGCGCAGTTCCTCGGGCACCGCTACGGGTGTGCCGCCGAGATCGCCGACGAGCCATTCGGCCAGCGGCCAGTGTCGGCCGAGGGCCGTGACGCCGTAGGAAACTCCGGCCAGCCGGGGGAGGTCACCCGCCGTGCCCCCGAAGGTCTGCGCGGGGTGGACGGCCATGGTGATCGCCCCGGTGTGTGCCACCGCTTCGAGCACGGCCAGGCCATGGCGTCCCGAAGTGTGGACCACTACCTGACCCTTGTGCAGGGCGCCGGTGGCGACGAGGTCAGCGACCGGGCCGTCAGGATCAGCGAGTACGTCGTCCGGTAGCGCCAACACGACCAGGGAGCTGTAGCGCGCGACATCGTGGGCGCCGAGCACCGGAACCCCTGGCAAGAGCTCAGCTGCACGGGCCCGGCTGGCGTCAGAGCGAGCTGTGACACCGACGAGGTGGTGTCCAGCCGCGCGCAACGCAGCAGCCAGCACGGCGCCCACCCGCCCGGCGCCGATGACGCCGACACGGACAGCCGCCGTAGGACAAGCGGGGTCTACACGAGGGGAAGCATTCACAGCCGTTCCAGTCCTCCAGGGGTACCGGACGTACGCGAACAGGCTAACCCGGTCCGCGGGTTCGTGTTACCCCTAGATGACGTTCGACTTGCTCGCTGTGAACCTCGTCACAGCGGAGTGGTCAGCTGCTTGCCTGCACCAGGTCGGCGTCGCTCGAGAAGACCTCGCCGATCAGCACCTTGCCCTGCTTGACGGCGGCGCGGGTGAGCGGGCCGTCGGCGTCGAGCGACTTGAAGGCGATGGTGATGCCGTAGGTGTTCTTGATGGCCGCCGCGCAGAACGGGTTACTCGGGCAGTTCGCGGCAGCGCCGAAGGTGATTCCGGTGGTGCCGCACTTGGCCGCCACGTCGGACATGGTCTTCAGCCCATAGGCATCGGACGTGGCCTTGGTGACCGCGTAGGCGTTCTGGTCAGTGGCTGCCGCGGGGTCGAGCGCGGTGAACCCGTGCTTTTGCGCCAGCGGGCCGAGCACGGCCATCGTCTTCGTGATGTCGGTGCTGGCGGACTCGGTGGTGTTCTTGTCCTGCTGCAGCAGGAACTGGGTGAGGCTGGCGGCGTACTCAGGCACGAGGTTGATGTCGCCTCTGGCCAGCGCGGGCTCCAGGATGTTGCGCAGACCGACCTTCTGCGTGGTCACGGTGTAGCCGGCCTTTTCCAGCACCTGCTTGTAGACCTCGCCGAGGGTGACGGCCTCATCGAAGGACTGGGTGCCGATCGCGATCTTGCCGGATCCCCCCGAGAAGCTGGGCAGCTTGGCCGCAGCGATGAAGTCCGACGCTGCCGCGGCGTTGGTCTTTCCGTCGGCGCTCACTTCGCGGTTCATCGTGGTCAGCGCATCCTGCGAGAGCGCCTTGCTCACGGCGTTGAGTGCATCGGTGAGCGGCGCCTTCGCCAGCTTCGTCGTCACGACCGGCACGATGTTGTCGCTGTTCTGCGAGTGCTTGTCGTCGGCGAGCACCACGAGCGACGTTCCCGACTTCGGGGTGCAGGTCTTCGCGGCCGTCGTAGCGCTGGCCGAACCGCTGGGCGTGCTGCTGCTGCCACTGCTGCTGCTTCCACAGCCGGCGAGCGCCAGGGGCACGGATAGAACGGCGACGGTCACCGCAGTCAATCGTGCGGAACGAAGTGCACCGGGCATGGTCGAGGTCTCCTCGTAAACGAAATTCCAAGCATCCGAAACGGAACACCAGGCCAAATTGGCGGTTACCGGGATGCAACGAGCAACGGTCCTTTGCGACCCTAGCCGACGTCGCGAGCTATTCGCTGCACTTCACGAGATTGTCTATCAAACCAGTGGGGTTTACGCGTGCCCTTGGGTGTGAGCGACCGCTGCACGCCGGCCAAGACCATATCGATCAGCACCGCGACGATGCCGATGATGATCGCCGCACCGAGGACCTCTCCCTGGTCGTTGTTGCCCTGCCCGATCTGGATCAGGTTGCCCAGGGTGTCGTTGCCGAGGAATGACGCGATGGTCGCCGTGGCGAAGGTCTGCAGGGAGGAGCTGCGCACGCCGGCAGCGATGAGTGGCAGGGCCAGCGGCAGCTCGACGCGACGCAGGATCTGAGATCCGGTCATGCCCAGCCCGCGGGCTGATTCCACGGTGTCCTTGTCGACGCCCGCGACCCCCGCCCAGCTGTTGGTCAGGATCGGTGGGACGGCGAAAGCGGTGAGCGCGATGATTGCGGTCTTGGTGGTCACTCCGAACGCCGGCAGGCTCGACAGCAGGATCAGGATCGCGAGGGTCGGCACGGCGCGCGTGACGTTAGCCAGCAGCGTGACCAGCCCCCCGCCCCTTCGGAAGTGTCCGAGCGGGATCCCGATGGCCAGACCAATAACCGCAGCGATGATGACGGCTTCCGCGGCGATCTCGATGTGCAGCCACGCCAGATGAAGGATCCCGTCGCTCTGGTCGTTGTCCACCCAGTTGTCGGAGGTGGTGAGCCAATGCCAGGCCTGGTCGAAGACGTTCACCGCCCGGCTCGTTCCCACGGCGTCAGAAGCCGCTGGACCAGCAGGAGTAGCAGGTCAGCGATCAGGGCCAGCGCGACGATCAGCACGACCGACACCAGCAGCATCGAATTTCGCGAGCTCTGGAACGCATCGAACATCAGCTGGCCGAGCCCGCCCTTCTCGATGACCCCGCCGACCGTGAGCAGGGCGATGGTCGACACGGTGGTGATACGTACTCCCGCCATGATCGCCGGCAGTGCCAGCGGCACCTGAACGCGTAAGACCATCTGCAATTTGCTGTAGCCCAGGCCTTGGGCGGCGTCCAACGAGTCCTGCGGTACTTCCTCGAGCCCGACCAGGACGTTGCGAACCAGCAGGAGCTGGGCATAACCGACCAGCGCGATGATGACGGGCCAGCTGGATTTGATGCCGAAGCCGGGAGCCAGCAGAACGAAGAGGGCGATGGAGGGAATGGTGTAGATAACCCCGAGCAGGGCCAAGATCAGGCCCTTGCTCCAGGGCAGCAGCGAGGCGAACACCGCCAGGAATGCGGCTACGATCATCGCAATTACCAGCGCCAACACCGACAGTTCGATGTGTTGGTAGAGCGAATGCTGGATCTCGCTGGACCTGGCTTTCACGTAGTCCCAACACCACCAGGAGGACGGCTTGCTGAGGCATCCACCCGCGGCCAGAAGGGTCACGACGTGGACAGTAGTGTGAACGTTGGCATTACCCTCGATCAAGTCAGCAAGCGCTTCCCGGGTTCTGATGGCGGCACGATCGCCGTCTCTGATCTTTCGATTCAGATTCCCGCGGGTCAGTTGGTCGCATTCGTCGGCCCGAGCGGCTGCGGCAAGACCACGACGCTCAAAATGATTAACCGCCTCATTGAGCCGACATCCGGACGAATTCTGCTGGGCGAGGATGACGTCACCCGCGTGAATCCGGTTTCCCTGCGACGGCGCATCGGTTACGTGATTCAAAACGTCGGACTCTTCCCGCACCTGACCGTCGAGGACAACGTCGCGACCGTTCCGCGGCTGCTGGGCTGGGACAAGAAGCGCCAGCACGCCAGGGCACAGGAGCTGCTCGAGCTGGTCGGTCTGGAGCCCAAGACCTTCGCGGATCGTTATCCGGCGCAGCTCTCGGGAGGCCAGCGGCAGCGGGTTGGGGTGGCGCGAGCGCTGGGCGCCGATCCGCCGGTGCTGCTGATGGACGAGCCTTTTTCGGCGATCGACCCGATTGCCCGGACCCGACTGCAGGACGAATTCCTGCGGGTGCAGGGCGAGGTGCACAAGACGATCGTTTTCGTGACGCACGACCTGGATGAGGCCGTCCGGCTTGCCGACCGCATTGCCATCTTCCGCCAAGGCGGCATCCTCGAGCAGTACGGGACGCCTGCCCAGCTGCTCGGATCGCCGGCCACGCCGTTCGTCGCCGATTTCGTCGGCGGCCAGCGGGGTCTGCGGCGGCTATCAGTGACGCCGATCGATCCAGCCGCGCTTGAGCCGGCCGGGCAGATCCAGGACGGACCCGAGGTCCCGGTCAGCGGGACGCTGCAGGACGCGATGGCCGCGCTACTCACTGATGACACCGGCCACGTTCGGGTGCTTGCCGCCAACGGTGACGTGGTCGGGCTCCTGACTGTGGCAGGGGTTCACGCCGCTTTGCGACGAAGCGTGCACGAAGCCGAGCGGGGCGACCAACGTGACGAGGCCCCGACGTCGGTCGTCGACTGAGACTGGGGCAGGATCGACACCGCCGTCAGGGTCCACACCGAGAGGCGCTCGCGATGCTTACCCAGTTCGATGACTTTCCGATCCACCCCTCCGCCGATCCCATCGCCCATCCGGCCACCGGCGATCCCAACCACTACGACCGTTACTGGTTCAACGGCCAGGCCAAGGATGGCTCGTTCTTCCTCGGCGGCGCGATGGGTCACTACCCCGTTCGCGGCGTGATCGACTCGGCTTTCAGCGTCATCTACGAGGGCGTCGAACACTCGATCTTTGCTTCCGGCGTGATGCCCCTTGACCGCAGCACAGCGGTCGGACCGATGCGCATCGAGGTCGTCGAGCCGATGCGCGTCATCCGCCTGACGGCCGACCGCAACGCCAACGGGCTGGGGGCCGATCTCACCTTCCGGGCGCGCACGGTCGCCATCGAAGAGCCGCGGCAGCGCCTGGTGGCCCCCGACGGCGTCCCGGTGATGGACCACACTCGGCTGACCCAGTGGGGCAGCTGGGAAGGAAAGATCTGGATCGACGGGACGACGATCGATGTCGATCCGGCCGAGACCATCGCCACCCGTGACCGGTCGTGGGGGGTGCGCGCCGTCGGCAAGCAGCTGGAGACACAGCGCGAGCAGCGTCGTCCCCAAGTCTTCTGGCACTGGCTTCCGCTGCATTTCGACGATTTCTGCACCCACATGGCGCTGCACGAGCGCACGAACGGCGACCGTTGGCTCGAGGCCGCCATGACCGTGCCGCTCCTGGAGCCCGGCGCTGCCGCCTGCGGTTACGACCCGGCCACACATTTGAAGGGGCTCAAGTACGACATCGATTGGGAGCCGGGGCGCCGTGAGATGAAGTCGGCGGTCTTCACCGCGTACGCACCGGACGGCCGCGAGGTGCGTATCGAACTGGAGAAGCTCTACACCTTCCGGATGCGCGGTATCGGCTACAGCCATCCGCACTGGTCGCACGGCAGCTCTCACGGTGAGCTGGAGATCGGCCGCGAAGACATCGCGCTCGACGATTTCGACCCCTTGGCCGTCTCCAGCCTCCACCTGCAAAACATCGTCCGCGCCCGCCTCGACGGCCAGATCGGCTACGGGGTGCTGGAGCAGATCGTCATGGGCGACCACGAGCCCACCGGCATGAAGGGTTTCAACGAAGGCTGGTCGCCCGCGTAACCCCCAGATTTGTCGGTATCCGACGCGAAAAGCGACAAATAACGGGTCTTGAGGGCCCTGTGGACAACCTCGCCGGGATAGGCCAACGCTCGGGACTCCTCGCCGGCGAGAGCTCGCTGGTCTCGGGCTTGCCGGTGACGACATTGCCTCGAACCGTCGCCGATCTGGTTCCAGCGCTGGCGTTGGACGATCTGGTCTGCCTGCTCGACAGCGCCATGCGGATTGGATGGGTGCCCGACCCGGGCTCACCGCGAAGTCAACGAAAGCTAAGGGCGGCACTGGCTCTGACGGACCGCCGGTCTGAGTCGCCGTTCGAGACGCGCCTCCGCATTCGTTTGGTTCTGGCCGATCTGGCACCCGAGACGCTGCAGTTCGAACTGTTCACGGCGGACGGACGCGTGTATGCGCGGCTGGACATGGCCTGGCCCAGCGTCAAACTGGCCGTCGAGGCGGATGGCCGTGAGACCCACGACGCCCCGTTGGCGCTCTATCACGACCGGGTACGCGCCAACGACGTCGAACTCGAAGGCTGGACGATCCTGCGCTTCACCTGGGCAGACCTGTACAAGGGCCCGGATTGGATCGAGAGTCAGGTCCGCCGCGCCTTGGACCCGGATTTGTCGCAATTCGAGCGTCATAGCGACAAATCCGGGGTTTTCACGGTGGCGCCGGCGGTGTGGGCCGGTCAGCCGGGCAGCTTGCGAAAGACCGGCCGGGGAAGCAGCCGGAACCCGGCGAAGATGGGGCCGAGCAGCCGCGGGACGTGGACCACTTCGCGTCCACGTCGGATCGCTTCGGCGACGGCAGCGCCAACCACGTCGGGGGTGGTCGCAAAGGGCGCGTCTTTCATGTGGGCGGTCATCTTCGTGCGTACGAAGCCCGGCCGCACGACGAGGAGCTTGGCACCCGAACCGGCCAGCGAGGACTGGAGCCCCTCGGCCAGCGCATCGAGGCCGGCCTTCGACGCGCCGTAGACGTAATTGGCCCGGCGCGCGCGCAGTCCCGCGACCGACGAGAAGACCACCATCATCCCGTGGCCCTGCGTGCGTAGCCGTTCGGCCGCCGGGAGCATTGCGGCGGCGACGCCGACCAGGTTGACCGACAGAATGTCCACGGCATGGGTGATGTCGGACTCGGCGCGCGCTTGGTCGCCGAGGATTCCGGCCGCCACCAGGACGAGGTCGATGTCGCCGAGGACGTCGGTCGCCGCTGCGATGACCGCCGGCCCGCTCGCGGTCAGCGCCGCGTCCCATTCCAGCGGTATGACCTTGGCTGACCCCCCGCCTGAGGTCGGCACCGGGGTCGCCGCCATTGCCGGAAGGTCACGACCCGCCAGCGCCACCAGGGCTCCAGGACGCAGGTCGAGTGCCTGCAGGGTCGCCAGTGCGAGCTCCGAAGTCCCCCCGAGCACCAGCACGGTCTGGACGCCACCGAGAGCGTCGTTCATGTAAGCCCCAACCTTCGAGATAGATCGCTGTGCAGGACGCCTTGCGGGTCGAGCTGATTTCGAACGGCCTGCCAATCCGCAAGCCTGGGATACATGGCGGCCAGCAGGTCGGGCCGCAGCCGGCTGTCTTTGGACAGGTAGATCCGGCCGCCGGCAGCCACCACCAGCTCATCCAGCCCGTCCAGCAGCGGACCGAGCCCGGGCAGCGCCGCCGGCACGTCGACGGTAAGTGTCCAACCCGGCTGCGGGAACGAGAGCGGGCCTGGATTTGCTGCGCCGAAGCGTTTCAGGACGGTCAGGAAGGACGGGCAACGCGCGGCCGAGAGCCGGCCGAGCGATTCGCGCACCGTCTCCGCGGCGTCCAGGGGGACCGCCAACTGGTACTGGATGAATCCGGGGCGCCCATAGATGCGGTTCCACTCCAGCACTCCGTCGAGCGGGTGGAAGAAGAAGGGGATGCTCTCGTAGCCGGTGTGATTGCGCGGAGCCTTGCGAAACCAGACCTCGTTGAAGACGCGCACGGTTGCGGTACGCAGCAGACCCTCAGGCACCCACGGCGGCGCCGAGAGCCGGGGCTTGGGCCCGTATGCCAGCGGGGCTTTCGCCAGCTTGGCCGGCAGTTCGGAGGCACCGGCGTGGTCACCGCGGGTCAGTACGGCCCGTCCCATCGATGCGCCGACGGCCAGCGAATCGATCCAGGCGACCGAGTAGCGGTATTCGTCGTCGCGCTCGGCCATGCGCGCCATGCAGTCGTCGAGATCGCGGGTGCGTTCGGTGTCGACCCGCAAGTAGGCCGATCCCACCGGTAGCAGCCGGATCGTCGCGGACAGCACGATGCCGGTGAGCCCCATGCCTCCGGCCGTGGCCCAGAACGCGCCGGCCGTGGCCGGATCGTCGGGACGCAGGCTGCGGATCTCCCCGGACGCCAGTAACAGCGAAAGGCTCGTGACGTGTTGGGCGAACGAACCGTCCACGTGGTGGTTCTTGCCGTGGATATCGCTGGCGATGGCTCCGCCCACGGTCACGTAACGCGTCCCGGGCGTCACGGGCACGAAGAAGCCGAGCGGCACCAGTAGGCGCATGAGAGCGTCAAGGGAGATGCCCGCATCGACGGTGATCGTGGGCGGACGGCCGGCCTCCCCCGCGTCGAAACTGTGGACGCGGTCCATCCCGGTCAGGTCGAGGACGTCGCCACCCGCGTTCTGGGCGGCATCGCCGTAGGCCCGGCCCAGTCCACGGGCGATGACGCCACGGCCGGACTGGCGGGCGGCGGCCAGCGCCTCGCAGACGTCGACCGGGGTCGCCGGATGGCTGACCTCGGCCCGGCTGGCGGCGGTCAGGCCCCAGCCCGTGAGCAGCTGCTGGCTCACTTGAGGTAGATGCCCAGCGCGAACGTCGCAATCCAGACCAGCCCGGTGGCCAGCAAGGCCGGGTCGCCCAGGACGGCCTCTTCGGGAGCGCCGCCCTGCCCGCGCTCGAGGAGCAGCTGGTAGCGCAGGAGGCCGAAGGTCACCGGCACGATCGACAGCTGGGACCAGGAGTGGTCGTGCATCGCGCCGCGCTCGAAGGCCCACAGGCAGTACGCGAGCAGGGTGACGGCGGCGGACAGCTCACGGACCTGGCGCAGATACGCGACCGGATACGCCTCGAGGATCCGGCGGTGCGCCGAGGCCTCGTCGCCGAACTCGGTGGCTTCTGCGGTCCGTTTGCCCGCCACCATGTAGAGCGAACCGAACGAGGCGACGATGAGGAACCACTGCGAGAGCGGTACGTCGGTCGCTGCGGCGCCGGCAATCGGCCGCAGCAGGAATCCGGCCGCCACCAGCATCATCTCAAGCACCGGGACATGCTTGAGCCAGAGCGAATACGAGAAGGTCAGGACTACGTAGCCGGCGAGGACGAGGGACAGCTTCCACGAGGTCAGCAAGCCGCCCGCGGCGATGCTCCCGGCCACCAGGACGACGCCGACCACTCGGGCGAGCAGCACCGGAACGATCCCGGCGGCGATGGGGCGGTTGCGTTTCTTGGGATGGCGACGGTCGGATTCGACGTCGGCTGCATCGTTGATCAGATAGCCGCCGGAGGCACACAGGCTGAAGGTGATGACGGCGACGATCGTGTGAGCCAGGACCGTGCCGTGCGTCAGGACCCCGGCCGCCGCCGGTGCCGCCGGCACCAGCACGCTCTTGATCCACTGTTTGGGGCGTAGCGCCTTCAGCAACCCGACGGCCACTACGGAGACCGGCAGCGATGCCGCCGGGCCGCCGGGGTCAGTAGCCGGGGTCACTGTGACAGTCATGCGTAGCTGTCAGGGCCGCAGGTAGAAGGCAACGAAGTCGCGGCTCTGCGGCGAGAAGTAGTGGTCGGGACCCTTTGACTGAGTGGTGCGGGACATGTGGCTCTGGATCTGCCCGCCCTCATGGGTGAAGTAGTAGCCGATGCTCCAGTCGTAATTGATGTCCAGTTCCATGCCGCGCTGGACGCCGGCGGACTTGAGCAGCTGACCCAGTGAGCACACCGATACGGCGGGGCTGTTGATGAAGATCAGCGATCCGTCCTTGCGAACGCCCAGCGCGGTGCGCGGAACGTAGGCGTCGTTACCGACCGTGTAACCCCAGATCGGAGAGCTATCGCTGCTGCAGGTCGGGTTGATGTTGCCGCCGTCGACCAGCAGATCGAGGTTTTGCCGGACGCTCGCGACGTTAGGGGTCAGGTTGAAATCGCGGCCCCACTGGCCGACCGATGCGGTGCCATCCTTCATGATCACGAGGGAGGCGGCGCCGACGCGAAGTGGCTCGGCGATCTTGCCGTCGTCGTAGTAGCCGCCCCTGTTGCCGACCTGGCTGTTGTTGGTCCGGAAGCCACCCGGCATCGCCGCGGCTACCGTCTTGGCCAGCTCAGGAGTGATCTCCGGCGGGGTCGGCCACGTGCCCCCCGGGTCGCCCGAGGCGATTCCCTCGTGGAGGCGGCCGCTCAGCAGCTTGGGATCAAGCCACATCATCGCCGCGTAATAGGAGGTGTGGACCGCGTCGGGGCGTACGTAGGTGATCCGCACTGCGGGCAGACCCTTGCTCAGTACGACCGTGGTCCACTTGCCCTCGTTCGGCAGGCCCTGGCCGGCCAGCAGCGTCGGGCTCTCGGGTGCCGCCGAGTGAGGGATCTCCGCCGACGCCGAGGGGTTACCGTCGCCGCCCTTGGGGACCCCGGCGACGGTCGGGATCTTGACGGTCCCGCCCTTGGTCGGCTTGTTCTGGTCGTACTGGACCTTCTCGAGCCAGGTCACGATTGATCCGAGATGGTGGTCGCGCGCCCACTCGGCGACCCGCTGGGAGACGCTGTCATTGCCGGCCCGGGTAAGCGCACCGCCCACCGAGTAGCCGATCAGCCCGATGAAGAGCAGCACAACGAGGGCCAGCACCTGCAGCACCCGCACTGCTGGGTGGCGGGGACGGCGGAACCGGTCATAGCGGCGGCGGGCCCACGAGCGGCCACCCGGAGGGCCAGCGGGAACACCCGAAGTCGGCTGCGGCGATCCGCCGTCCGTCCCGCCCGTGCGCGCCGGCGGGACGGTTCCGGAGGGCTTGATCTCCGGTGAGTCCGGCGTTTTCGGTGCTTCCTGGTCGGCGTTCTCGAGCACCACAGTCGGCGCCGCGGGCTGCTCCGGCCGATCGGCGGGCTGCTCAGACCGGTCGGTCAGTGGGAGCACGGACTTCCTTCGGCGCTGGACGGGGACGTATGAGGGCGTATGCGGAGGTGGCAATGTCGGACGGGCGGACCGACTCCATTGCTGCGGACAGAGTAACGGGCGGGGCCGCAGAAACGAGCCTTCCACGCCCGCGTCGAGGGTCTCTGAAGTCTCTCTGTGTCGTTTCAGGGCAGCTGAACAGTGGGTACCAGTCGCAGGATTTCAGTGTCGACGTTGCCGACACCCGAGTTCGAGCCAGAGGGCGGCCGCCAGCAGTGCAATCCCTGAGCCGACCCCGAGCGCGGCCGTGATGGTGTCGGATCCGGCGACGGCCGGCTGTGATCCCCGCGGCACCGTGTAGATGAGCACCCCGGCCCAGCCGCCGATGACCACGGCCGCGGCCACGCTGCTGGCGCGGGCCAGCGCCGCGAATCGCGCCACGGTGATGGGCATGATCGGTTTGGTATGGGGACGGCCGGCGAGGCGGGCCCGCACTGCCCGGCCCAGCTGACCTTCGACCAGGGCGGCGATCGCGACCGAGATCACCGGGGTGCGGGGCAGCGCCGAGGTCAGTGATTGCAGGTAGTAGACGCGCATCAGTACGTAGCTGACGATCAGTGCGATTGCGCCGGGGATGACCAGGTCTCGTGCCCTGGTGGGATTCACAGCCGCAGGACGTGAGCGGTGCGCTCAACGCCTACGCGGCCGACCCGTTCGAGTAGGTCAGCGATCCGCCCATGGCCGGGAACGACCGCTTCCGGAGCCACGTCGAACCATGGGGCCAGCACAAAGGCCCGCTGGGCCGCCCTCGGGTGGGGCAATGTCAGCGCAGGGGACTCCATCGTGATGCCGCCGACATCCAGCAGGTCGACGTCGAGCGTGCGGGGTCCCCATCGCTCGGCACGCACCCGATCCTCGGCGGCTTCCACCGCTAGGGCCTGGCGCAACATCCGCAGCGGATCGGAGGCCGGCAGCAGGATGACGGCATTGAGATACGCACCCTGCTCGGGTCCACCGACGGGTGCAGTCTCGTACACGCCGGAGACCGCGAGCGGTGCCAACAGGTCGACGGCGGCCTGCAGGTGGCCCAGCCGGTCGCCGAGATTGGATCCCAGGGCCAGCGCCGCGTAGGCGCTCGAGCGGACGGTGACCGACACGTCGGAGAAGTCCTGCGGGATTGGTGCCTGCGGCTTGTGCACCGTGACCTCGCTGCGCAGCACCCCGGGGGTGTCGCGGCAGACCGCCAGCAGCCGCTGCGCCAGGGTCTCGATGAGGTCGCACCGGTTCGCCGATGACCACGGCGGCCAGCCGTTCGGCTAGGACCCCGTAGTCAGCGGTGAGCTCGAGCTCGTCGCGGGACGGATCGACGACCTCGAGGGTGGCATCGACGATGAAATCCTGCCCCTCACGACGTTCGTGCTCGAAGACGCCGTGAAACCCTCTCTGACGCAGCCCGCGAAGCCGAATCTCAGCCATGCGGGCCGGCGTTCGCTTCGACTTGTGCCCGCACGTTTCGCCAAGCCGCTGCCACGCGTACGGCGTCGGCGCTGGCGCGGACCGCGTGGACACGCACCGCCCAGGCGCCCTGGGAGGCCGCCAGCGCCGTCGTGGCGACGGTCGCAGCGTCGCGGCGATCGACGGGGCGGGGGTGGCCGGCGGTGTCGGGCAGCAGTGCTCCCAGGAAGGATTTGCGGCTGGTGCCGACCAGTAGCGGCCGGCCAAGACTCTCAAGACGATCCAGGGAGGCCAGCAGGGCCCAATTGTGCTCGGCGTTCTTGGCGAAGCCGATCCCCGGATCCAGGATGAGCGCGTCTGCTGCGATCCCGGCTTCCTGGGCAGCCTGCAGACGTCCGGCAAGTTCGGTGCAGACCTCGGCGACCACGTCGAAATAGTGTGCCCGCTTCTGCATGTCGAGGCTGGGTCCGCGTCCGTGCATCAGGACGTAAGGCACCCCTCGCTCGGCGACCATCGCAAACATGGCCGGATCCGCGCCACCCGTGACGTCGTTGACCAGGCAGGCGCCGGCATCGAGCGCGGCGGCGGCGACTTCTGCCCGGCTGGTGTCGACACTCACGCTTGCGCCGGCCGCGGCCAGCTCGGTGACTACCGGCAGGATGCGCCTGAGCTCCTCCGCCGGGCTGACTCTTGCTGCGCCGGGGCGGGTCGACTCACCGCCCACGTCGATGAGATCCGCTCCCTCGGCGAGCATGGCGACCCCTGCTCCGCTTGCCTCGCGCGGGTCAGCGTAGACACCGCCGTCGGAAAAGGAATCCGGAGTGACGTTGATGACGCCCATGACGAGCGTGCGCCCGGCTGGCGGAACCCCGAGCACGCCGGGCGGCGGCGACGAAACCATCCGGCTAAGGCACCTGCGCCGAGGACGGGTGAACGGCGCTCGCGGTGCGCCTCAGATGGGGTCGTGGCCACACGATGAACGCCTCAGCCTCGAGCATCGCGATGGCGATCCGCGGCAGGTCGCGCCCGTTCGGATAGCAGACGAAGCGCGGCTCCCAGATCGGCCGGAACTTGGCGTTGAACCGGTAGAGCGAATCGATCTGGAACCACCGGGAAGCAAACACCAGCACGCCTCGCCAGGCCTTCAGGATCGGACCGGCGCCGAGGCGCTCGCCGCGTTCCAGGGCGGACCGGAAGACGGCGAAGTTCAGCGAGACCTTGGTGACTCCAAGGCGCGTCGCCTCGCGCAACGCCGCGACGATCAGAAATTCGTTGATGCCGTTCTCGGCGTCTCGATCCCGGCGCATGAGATCGAGTGAGAGGCCGTCCTCGCCCCAGGGCACGAAGTGCAGAAATCCCCGCAGCTTGTTGTCGGCGTCGAAGGCCATGACCGCGGCGCAGCGACCGTCCGCCGGATCACCGAAGCGCCCGAGGGCCATCGAAAATCCGCGCTCGGTCTCGCTTCCGCGCCAGGCGGCAGCCTGCTCGCGCAGCTGGATGCGATCCTCAGCCGTGATTTCTTCGGAGCGGCACACCCGGACCGTGTAGCCGGCGCGCTCCGGTCGTCCGCAGGCCTGCCGCACGTTGCGCATGGCGCGGCCGTCGAGTGAGAAGTCGCAGAGTTCGACCACCGCCTCGTCGCCGAATTCCAGCGCTGACATGCCCGCCACTCGCGCGAAGGCCGTGCCGCCTGCCTCGCTGCAGCCGATGACGGCAGGGGTCCAAGCGTGCTCGTCGGCCAGCTTCATGAATTCCTTGATCGCGCCGGGCCAGGCCTCCGGATCACCCAGCGGGTCACCACTGGCGAGCAAAACCCCTGAGAGCACCCGGTAGGCGATCGCCGCCTTGCCCGACGGCGACCACACGACGCTCTTGTCACGGCGAAGGGCGAAGTAGCCCAGCGAGTCGCGTCCACCGTGGGGCCCTTCGAGCAGTGCCCGCATCCGGGTCTCGTCATCGCGGGTCAGCATCGCGCGCGGCTCGGGCGGGCGAAGCGCCAGGTAAGCGATGGCCAACGCCGTCAGCAGACCCATCCCGCCGAGCACGCGTGCGACGAGGTCATCGACCCCTTCGGGGCGGAATTTGAGCGGCCCGTCGAAGCCCACGAGCCCACGCAGCACGTGCTCGAACTGGGCCGAGAGCGGGTGCGGGCCCACCATCCGGTGGACTCGCAGTTGAAGCAGAATCATGCCCAGCACGATCGAGCCGCTGATCAGGGCGGCGCCGTACCAGACCGCCCGCCAGCGGGTGGTCGGGTCGCCCTTGGCGTAGAAGTCGCGCCGGTAGAGCACGAGCGTGAGCAGCAGCAGGAAGGCGACGATCGCCTCCTCGACGTCGAGCCCCTTCGCCACATGCGAAACCGTGGATGCAGCGAGCAGGAAGACCGTGGCCCGCCAGGCCCTGCGCTTGCGTCGATACAGCGCACGCGCGAGCAGCACGAGCAGCATGCCGAACACGAGCGTCAGCGCGGTGGCGCTGTGCGACAGCGCGCCGGGAAGGACGTCATTGACGTCTCGGGCGCGCGATCGGATTGACGGGGTCAGGGCCGAGAGGATGTCGAGGATCCCCGCCAGCAGGGTCAGCAGCGCAGCGATGGCTGGGACGCTGCGATGGCGGCGGGCGAAGTAGCCCGGAGCGGCGGGTGGGTCGTCGGTCGATCGCGCGTTGACCGTCTCCTTGGGCGCAGCGGCAGGCTCGTCGACTCTGACCTGCCGGGCCCCTTTGACTTGGGCTACGTCCGGCTTGGGCGATCGCTGCGAAGCGTTGCCCTGATGACGCACGCCGGTTCGCCCCGGCGTGGGGGTCTCGGGCGGACCATCGGTCTTCGATGCCGTCGTGGACCTCCCGGAGCTTCGGGTGTCAGGAGTCGTCATGAGCTGGTGTGATCATCCTTGCATCGGCGGGCCGATGCCCGGACGGCCCTGGCGCGCGCGTCGGCGGGCTGGACGTTCAGCATTGCAGCATCAGCCTGCAGTGCCCAGCATCCTCATCGGTCACCGTGAGGACAGAATGAGACTCATTGCTTCTGAGCGGGTCGCGACCGACGTACGGAATTGGCCGCGCACGGCCGATGTCGTCGTCAAAGCTCCGGGCTTGCGTACCCCTCGGATCGACATGCACAGGTGTTCGGCCTGGACGACCACGATGACACCCCGGGGCGACAGATTGCTCTCCAGCGCGTCGGCGATCTGTGTCGTCAGTCTCTCCTGGACCTGCGGCCTCCGCGCGAAGACCTCCACCAGGCGGGCCAGCTTCGAAAGCCCGGTGATCTGCCCGCTCTCGTTGGGGATGTAACCGACGGCGGCGGTGCCCATGAAGGGCAGCAGGTGGTGCTCGCAGAACGAGGCGAAGCTGATGTCTCGCACGAGCACCATCTCGTCGTGGCCCTCGTCGAAGATCGTGCTCAGTACGTCGCCGGCATCTTGCTGGAGGCCCTCGAACGACTCGCGGTAGGCCCGGGCGACGCGCGCCGGAGTCTGACGCAGTCCCTCGCGCTCGGGGTCTTCACCGATCGCTATCAGCAGCTCGCGGACGGCAGCTTCCGCGCGGTCGCTGTCAAAAGCTGCTATCGCGGACGGCTTCGACGCGCTCGACACTCAGGATCCCTCCGTCGTTGCTACTGGTAACGCCGGGCGTGGACCCGCAAATATGAGGCGCCGCCACCCGGCTGTGCTGGCTCAGATCGTTGGGCTGCCCGGGTCGACTGCCGTCGACTCGCTGGCGCTCTCCTTGGTCAGCACGGTGGGCTGCCCGACGTGGCTGGAGCCGTTAGTGCCGGCCGAGCCATTGGTGCCGTTGCCGTTGGCTGCGAGGGCTGTCAGCTCGCGGGGGGTCATGACCGGCGGCCGGTCGGACGGGCGCCGCCGGCCGGTGCCGCCCCAGGAACCGCGGCTGGCGCGCTTGCGCACCGGCGCGAAGACAGCCAGGACCTCGTCCTTGGAGAGCGTCTCCTTGTCCATCAGCGCGAGCACCAGGTCGTCGAGTACGTCGCGGTACTGAACCAGCACCTCGAACGCCTCGTCGTGGGCCGTCTCGATGAGGCGGCGAACCTCCTCGTCGATGCGGGCTGCCACCTCCTCCGAATAGTCACGCTGGTGACCCATGTCGCGGCCGAGGAAGACCTCGCCGGAGTCCTGCCCGAACTTCAGCGCGCCCAGCGAATCGCTCATGCCGTACTGGGTGACCATGGCCCGGCTGATCGCGGTGGCCTTTTCGATGTCGTTGCTGGCACCCGTGGTCGGCTCGTGGAAGACGAGCTCTTCCGCCGTCCGTCCGCCCAGCAGCACGGCCAGCTGGTCGAGCATCTCGGAACGGGTCTGCAGATACTTGTCCTCTTCGGGCAGCTGCATGGTGTATCCGAGCGCGCGACCACGAGGCAGGATCGTGACCTTGTGCACCGGGTCGGTATTGGGCAGGGCGTGTGCCACCAGAGCGTGGCCGCCCTCGTGGTAGGCGATGATCTTCTTCTCTGATTCGCTCATGGCGCGGGTCTTGCGCTCCGGACCCGCCATGACCCGGTCGATGCTCTCTTCAAGCGCGGCCATGTCGACCAGCTGCTTGTCATTGCGCGCAGTCAGCAGGGCGGCCTCGTTGAGCACGTTCGCCAGGTCAGCACCGGTGAAGCCGGGGGTACGGCGGGCGATGACGGCCAGATCGACGTCAGCGGCGATGGGCTTGCCCTTGGCGTGAACGGCGAGGATCCCCTTGCGGCCCTCGAGGTCGGGGCGGTCGACAACGATCTGCCGGTCGAAGCGGCCGGGGCGAAGCAGCGCGGGGTCGAGGATGTCGGGGCGGTTGGTGGCCGCGATGAGAATGACGCCGGTCTTCGCGTCGAAGCCGTCCATTTCCACCAGCAGCTGGTTGAGCGTCTGCTCGCGCTCGTCGTGGCCACCGCCGAGGCCGGCGCCGCGATGACGACCGACGGCGTCGATCTCATCCACGAAAATGATCGCAGGCGCGTTGGTCTTGGCCTGCTCGAACAGGTCACGGACACGGCTGGCACCGACGCCGACGAACATCTCGACGAAGTCGGATCCCGAGATCGAGTAGAACGGCACGCCGGCCTCACCGGCGACCGCACGGGCCAGCAGCGTCTTACCGGTGCCGGGAGGGCCGTACAGCAGCACGCCCTTCGGGATCTTGGCTCCGACGGCCTGGAACTTGGCTGGGTTAGAGAGGAATTCCTTGATCTCGTAGAGCTCTTCGATCGCCTCGTTGGCGCCCGCGACGTCGGCAAACGTGGTCTTCGGGGTGTCCTTGCTGACCAGCTTGGCCTTCGACTTGCCGAAGTTCATGACCCGGCTGCCGCCGCCCTGCATCGAATTCATGAAGAAGAGCAGGAGGCCGACGACGAGCAGGATCGGCAGGAAGTTCAGCGCGACGGAGAGCAGCACATTTCCGTGGTCGACGCTGACGTCGTACTTGACGTTCTTCTCGTTGAGCGTGTCTGCCAGCTGCACGGCCTGCTGGGTGGCGAAGGAGGCGCTGTACTTGCTGCCGTCCTTCGTCGTGATCTGGATGACCTGCTTGCTGTCCTTGATCGTCGCGTCGGTGACCTCACCGCCGGTGATCTGGTGCTGGATGAAGTTCAGGTCTTTGGTCTTGTAGTCGCTGGTGCTGCTGAATACGTTGCTGACGAAGAGCAGGACGAGGAGCGCGAGCAGCGCCCAAGGCACCCACCCGCGGATAAGTCGCTTTCGGTTCAACCCGTGTAGGGCGCCCGGGCGCGGCGCCCTTCCTCCTGACCTTTCGTCTGCCCGCCAGGGCTAATGCATTCAGCGTGTGATGAGCGTAACGCCCAGGTAGCCCCGGCATCACAATTCAGACTGCTGATGCCGACACCTCAACGAACGAATCGGCGAAGGAACGTGTTCCACCAGCGCCACGCGGCTCTTTGGTGTGATGCCCGTCACCGGGCCGCGGGCAGCACCGCGCCGGGTTATCGCGCTCCGCGGTCGATCGCCTCGGGGGTCAGCGTGCCGACGTAGGGCAGGGTCCGGTAGCGCTCGGCGTAGTCCAGTCCGTAGCCGACGACGAACGCACTCGGGATGTCGAACCCGACGTAGCGGACGTCGACACTGACCTTGAGGGCCTCGGGCTTGCGTAGGAGGGCCACGACCTCCACGGAGGCCGGGTGGCGACTGCGAAGGTTGCGTACCAGCCAGGACAGCGTCAGACCGGAGTCGATGATGTCTTCCACGACGAGCACGTGGATGCCCTCGATCGAGCGGTCGAGGTCTTTGAGGATGCGCACGACGCCCGACGAGCTCGTGGATGAGCCGTAGGAGCTCACGGCCATGAATTCCAGCGTCGCGTCGACGGTCAGAGCCCGCGACAGATCGGCCATGATCATCGCAGCGCCCTTGAGCACCCCGACCAGGAGCACGGTCTGCCCGGCGTAATCGGCATCGATGAGAGCCGCCAGCTCGGCGACCTTCGCTGCGATCTCGTCCTGGCTGATCAGGACCTCTGCGATGTCCGGGTGGAGCGCTGGGGTGACCGTGACCTCCCGGTCGGTGCCAGCTGCCATGAGCTCGGTCATCGCCGCATCTGCCTCGCCTCGCTTGGGGATGTGCTGGACGTACTGGGGGATCGGCTGTGCTTCAGGATGATCCTCCCATCAAGGCGGTCGGCGTCGATACCGCCGGGGAGGTTAAGTGGTCCCTGTCCCTTCCAGGCCGTCACCAAAGAGTCCAGCGCGGCGACGTGACCTGCACTGAGCGCCGTGGCCGGGCAGCCGGCTCGCAGCGCCGCCGAGCGAAGAACGCGTGACCGCACCGCGGGAAGCAGGTGGACCAAGCCGTCGACGGCGAGCTCGCCGGTGGGGTGCGGGCAACCCTCGAGATAGTCGGTGGCCAGCGAGTCCAGCGCGTCTGCATCGGCCCGCAGCAGCCCGGCACTGCGGGCCAGCGACTCGGCGATCCCCGGTCCCAGCGTCGCTTCGAGCAGCGGAAGCACCTGATCGCGCACCCGAGCCCTGGCGAACGCGGGGTCGACGTTGGACGGATCGTCCCAGGTCGTGAGGCCGGCCTCGGTGCAGCTGGTGCGGACCAGCTCGCGTCGCAGTCCGAGCAGCGGCCGTCGCCAGATCCCGTCGCGGGCAGCCATCGCTGACAGAGATCGGGCGCCGCTCCCTCTGGCCAGCCTCAGCAGGACGGTCTCGGCCTGGTCATCGAGGGTGTGGCCGAGCAAAATGGCGTCGGCGCTCTGGCTGCTCGCGGCACCGAGCAGGGCCTCCCGCCGGGCATCGCGCGCGGCCCCCTCGCTGCGGGGAGCCGGTGCGTCCAGGAGCACGACAGGCGACAGTCCGAGCGCTGCCGCGCAGTCGGTCGCGCTGTGAGCTTGGCGCCCCGAGTCAGCGCTCCATCGCTGATCGGCGCAGGCGAAGCCGGCCGTAAGTCCCAGCTTGGGTGCCACGAAGGCCGTCGCCGCCGCGAGGGCGGTCGAATCGGCACCGCCGGAGCCGGCGACGAGCACATGCGAGCGGGCCGGCAGGTCCTGCAGCGCTTGGCGGACGGCCAGTCGAACCGCCGCAATAGCGGGCGGAGGCCCAGCCATCTCGAGGTCAGGCAGCCGGCGTGAGGCCGAGAACCCGGGTGAGCCAGGCTTCGGGCGCCGCCAGTTCAGCCCGGCTCGGCAGCGTCTGGGGCGATTCCCAGACGGTGTTGAAGCCGCTGACGCCCACCCGGGAGACGACGGCGCGGACGAAGGCGCCGCCTTCCCGGTACTGCTGCAGCTTCAGGTCAAGGCCGAGCAGCCTGCGGACCACCCGATCGATCGGCGAGATGCCGTCGCGGCGGCGTTCGAAGCGCTCCCGAATGGTCTTCACGCTCGGTACGACGACGGGTCCAACCGCGTCCATCACCTGGTCGGCGTGGCCTTCGAGCAGCGTCATGATCGCCTGCAGGCGATCGAGCACGACCCGCTGCTCGGGGGTCTGCAGCAGCTCGACCATGCTGCCGCCATCCCGATGGCGGAGTGCGTTCAGCGCCGCCCGAAGCCTGGCGGCCAGGGCGTTGGGATCGACGTCGGTGACGTCGGCGAAAGCCGCCAGCTCGCTTTCGAGGTGCGCACGCAACCAGGGGACCGCGGTGAACTGAACCCGGTGGGTCTGCTCGTGCAGGCAGACCCAGAGTCGAAAGTCTCGTGGGGGCACGTCGAGACGGCGCTCGACTTCTGCGATGTTCGGGGCCACCAGCAGCAGCCGCCCGGAGGCGGGGATCGCGTCGTCTCCCCTGTCGTCGCCGAAGACCTCGTACTGGCCAAGCACTTTGCTCGACATGTAGGCGAGCAGCCCGCCGACCTGGACGCCCGAAATGCGCCGGCCGGCCGCACTCGAGACCTTTCCGGTCTGCTTGGCCTCGAGCTTTCCCAGCAGTGGTCCGGACATGGCGCGAAGCCCTGCGACGTTGGCGCGGATCCAGTCCGGCCGGTCGACGACCAGCACCGGCGCAGCAGCACCAGCGGGGATGAGCTGGGTGTAATCGACGACGTGGCCTTCGGCGTCGGCCGCCAGGGTGCGCAGCTCCTTGACGACCCGCTCGGCTTCGTCAGCCGGAAGGGCCGGTCCGGGCCGTGCCAGCCGACGCCCTGACCGGGTTGCGAGGTCCCAGTCGACCAGCTCGCCGCTCACCCGCCGAGGGTACGTGCGCCTCAACGGCAGCCGCACGCCGCCAGGGTGGCTGCGACCTGATCCAGTGCTGCTTCGCCGGCCGATCGCACCGGGGCGGGCGCGAGCGCGGCAAAGAGCAGTAGCCGACCGTCGGCCGTCGTCACCGTGCCGGCCAGTGCGCTCGCGCCGTTCAGCCAGCCCGTCTTCGCCCGGACCCGCCCGGAGCCGGCCGGAGCGTCGGCCGTGAAACGTAGCGCCAGAGTGCCGCTGAACCCGGCGATCGGCAGCGCGGCGAACAACGCGTGAAGCACCGGGTAGTCGCCCACCGCCGCAACCCGAAGCAGGCTTGTCAACGTGGCTGGGGCCAGTGCATCGCTGCGCGACAGGCCGCTCGCGTCGGCGATCTCGCCGACGTATGGCAGCTGGAGCCGGCGGGCGACCTGGGTCAGGGCAGCGGCCGTGCCGGCGAACGTCGCGGGCTGGCCGCTGTGAAGGGCGATCTGGCGTCCCAGCCCTTCGGCGACGTCGGCATCGCTGTAGTTGAGCATCCGTTCGATGAGTGCTGACACCGGTGGGCTCAGCACGCTGGCGAGGGTTGTCGATCCCGGCGGGGCGTTCGGGGCCGTACCGACGGTGGCCGATCCAGCGGGGGCTCCGGCTGTGGTGAGCGCTTGTTGGAATGCCTGGGCGGCAGACAGCACGGGGTCGGCTGTACGGGGTCCGGGTGCGAGGCCCGGAGTCTGCTTGGCCGCATCCACTGCGAGCGAGCGCACCGGCGCCACATCACCCTCTGCCAGGTATGACGGTGACCAACCCACGGCCTCGTCCGGGCCCCCGTAGAGGTTGCCCACCCCGATCACGCGGCGGATGGGGCCGGCCTTCCCAAGCTTCCTGACGGCGGCGGCGGCCAGGGCATTCAGGTCGGTGCTCGCCGGGTACGCGCCGTACAGGGCGGGTGCCGTGGTGAGCGTGGGGTCACCGCCGCCGACGAGGTAGACGTCCTGGCCACTGACGATGACGCGGGTCGTCAGCCGGGTTCGCGGGCCCAAGATCAGCAACGCCGCTGCTGCAGTCAGCAGCTTCTGTGTCGACGCAGGGATGGTCGTTACCCGGCCGAGCCGGTCCAGCAGCACCCGTCCGGTCAGCGCGTCGACCACCTCGACGTGAGGGCTGCCGCCCAATCCGGCATCGGCCAGCGGTCCGGCCAGAGCGCGGGCAACGCCGGCCGGGGTCGGTATCGGAGCACCTGCGGGAGGCTGGAGAGGACGGGCGCCGGAAGGGCCACCGGCTGGGGCGCACCGGGGGTCGGGGTGGGGTTCGGCGCCTCTGTGAGCGCGGTGGTCGTCAGCACCAGGAGGCTCGCGGCGAGCGCAAGCCGACCATTGCGCGGCCGCCGACCCCTAATCTGCGGTTCGGTGCGCACGTACGGGAGACTAGGGGTCGGCTCGCGCCCCAGCACTCTTGTCCGCCGGTGCCGGGCCGATGGTCCTATTAGTCAGTCCGCCAGCAAAACAGCAGTCCCTATGGAGGTCCGCGTGGAGTTCGACGTGTTCATCGAGATCCCCCGCGGTACGCGTAACAAGTACGAGATGGATCATGAGACCGGCCGGCTGCGGCTCGACCGCATGCTCTTCACCGCGACCCGGTATCCCTCGGACTACGGGTTCATCGAAGGCACTCTCGGCGGTGACGGCGATCCGCTAGACGCCTTGGTGCTGCTCGACGAGGCGACCTTTCCGGGCTGCCTCATCCTGTGCCGGGCCATCGGGATGTTTCGCATGACCGATGAAAAGGGCCCGGATGAGAAGGTCCTTTGCATCCCCGTCTCCGACATCCGGCGCGAGCACATCCGCGACATCCGCCACGTCCCCGAGTTCGAACGTCTCGAGATCCAGCACTTTTTCGAGACCTACAAAGACCTCGAGCCCGGCAAGTCGGTGGAGGGTGCTGACTGGGTCGGTCGCGCTGAGGCGGAGACCGAGATCCTCGCCAGCCGC
Organism: uncultured Actinomycetota bacterium; assembly: GCA_963737695.1. GTDB lineage: Bacteria > Actinomycetota > Actinomycetes > Frankiales > Frankiaceae > DATAZK01. The sequence goes on along the minus strand of CAVTTQ010000003.1, from coordinate 89 downwards.
CGACGTCTCGAGCGTCACGAGGCCGAGCAGGCAGCGGCAGCCGAGGCAGCCATCCAGGGCTGAGCGGTCAGAGCGCCGCCGGGAGCGTC
>CAVTTQ010000002.1:0-780242 GCA_963737695.1 uncultured Actinomycetota bacterium | reverse complement strand
CGGGCCCTACGGGCAGTACGGAATTGTCGACAACTACGGCGGTCATGGCATCGGCACCGCCATGCACCAGGCTCCTCACCTGCTCAACTGGGGTCGCCCGGGCCGTGGTCAGCGCCTGGTCAAGGGGCTGGCGCTCGCGGTCGAGCCCATGGTTACCCTCGACACTCCTGACACCCGGGTGCTTGCCGACGAGTGGACCGTCGTCACAGCAGACGGCCGTTATGCCGCCCATTGGGAGCACACCGTTGCCATCACCGAAGACGGTCCGTGGGTGCTGACTGCCTTCGACGGCGGGGTCGCCAAGCTTGCCGAGCTCGGTGTGAAGGCTGGTCAGCCGGCTGAACACGCCGCCACCAGCTGAGCCCCTCCGACCCCTCGGCGCCATGAGCAGGTGGCGCCAGGACGCCATCAGAGCATGGCTCCGCGGGAGAGGGGCGGGGGTGGCTGGGCGTTTGGGCCCGGCACGGTAGATGGCGTACTATGGCGTGTCGGCCACTCGGCCGGGTTCTTCGCGTGCTTCTGCGAGGGCCACGCCGGCCTAGTGCTGGCCAGTACGACCATCTCAACCAAGAAGTAACAGCCACCAGCATCACCAGGATCGCGGAGGACAATGCCGAAAAAAGACGGGGCAATCGAGATCGAGGGCAAGGTCGTTGAGCCGCTGCCTAACGCGATGTTTCGCGTTGAGCTGCAGAATGGGCACCGCGTTCTCGCCCACATCAGCGGCAAGATGCGCCAGCACTACATCCGGATCCTTCCTGAGGACCGGGTCGTCGTCGAACTCTCGCCTTATGACCTGTCTCGTGGGCGCATCGTCTACCGCTACAAGTAACACCGCTTCACCCGTCACACCGCTACACAGTAACTACATCGAAGGCGTCCGGGCGGCATTCTGTCGGCTGCGCACGCAAGGGAGTTTCGCAGCCGTGAAGGTTCAGCCCAGCGTCAAGAAGATCTGTGACAAGTGCAAGGTGATCCGCCGTCATGGTCGGGTCATGGTCATTTGTGACAACCTGCGCCACAAGCAGCGTCAGGGCTAGCACCAGTTAGGCACTAGCCAAGACGCGATCACCTCGAACGCGTTCCACCAGCCCCGCGAGTCATCGCCCGGCTGGCCACCCCCGGTCGGAGGCCGGGGCCCCACCGGGCAGGTGGGGAGGGAGCGTGTACAGACCTCCGTGACCACCAGAAGGAGCCCTGCCCACCGATGGCACGTCTTGCAGGCGTCGACCTGCCGCGAGAGAAGCGGCTGGAGATCGCCCTCACCTACATCTACGGCATCGGCCGTACCCGGGCCAAGGAGACCTTGGCCCAGACGGGTATCAGCGCTGACACACGTGTTCGCGACCTGACTGACGACGAGCTCGTGGCTCTTCGTAACTGGATCGAGTCCACCTACAAGACCGAGGGTGACCTGCGGCGCGAGGTTGCTGCAGACATTCGCCTGAAGGTCGAGATCGGCTGCTACCAGGGCATCCGGCACCGCCGGGGACTTCCTGTCCACGCGCAGCGCACCCACACCAATGCCCGCACCCGCAAGGGCCCGCGCCGCGCCATCGCCGGCAAGAAGAAGCCAGGAAAGAAGTAACGGATGCCCCCGCAGAAGCGAGCAGGCGCCGGCGTCAAGAAGGTCCGACGCAAAGAGCGCAAGAATGTCGCTCACGGCCACGCCCACATCAAGAGCACCTTCAACAACACCATCGTCTCGATCACCGACCCCAACGGCGCGGTGATCTCTTGGGCGTCCGCCGGCCACGTCGGCTTCAAGGGCTCCCGCAAGTCGACCCCGTTCGCCGCCCAGATGGCGGCCGAGAACGCGGCGCGCAAGGCCATGGAGCACGGCATGCGCAAGGTCGACGTCTTCGTGAAGGGTCCCGGCTCCGGCCGCGAGACCGCGATCCGCAGTTTGCAGGCAACTGGCCTCGAGGTTGGTGCAATTCAGGACGTCACTCCTGTCCCGCACAACGGATGCCGCCCGCCCAAGCGGCGCCGGGTCTGATGGCCGTGCTGACAGTGACAGGAGAGAAGTAGAGATGGCCCGTTACACCGGCCCCGACTGCAAGCGTTGCCGTCGCGAGAAAATGAAGCTGTTCCTCAAGGGCGCCAAGTGCGAGACCCCGAAATGCCCGATCGAGATCCGGCCCTACCCGCCGGGTGAGCACGGTCGCGGGCGCACGAAGGACAGCGAGTACCTGCTTCAGAAGCGTGAGAAGCAGAAGTGCGCGCGTATCTACGGCATCCTTGAAAAGCAGTTCCGCGGCTATTACGACGAGGCCAACCGCCGTTCCGGCAAGACCGGTGACGAGCTGCTGCGCATCCTCGAGTCGCGGCTCGACAACGTCGTCTACCGCGCCCAGTTCGCGTCCTCACGTGACGCGGCCCGCCAGATCGTGCGCCACGGCCACGTCCTGGTGAACGGCAAGAAGGTCGACATCCCGAGCTACCGGGTGTCGGCTAATGACATCGTCGAGATCCGGCCCAAGAGCCAGGAGCTGACCCCGTTCGTCATCGCCCGGGAGCTGGCCGGCAGCCGCACCAGCCCGGCGTGGCTCGAGGTCATCTCGCCCTCGATGCGGGCCCTCGTGCACTCTCTCCCGGAGCGGGGCGCCATTGACACCCCGGTCCAGGAGCAGCTGATCGTCGAGCTCTACTCCAAGTAATTCGAAAAGTAAGTCGAAAAGTAAGTCGAAATAGGCACCACCCCGGGCCGGGGACAGAGATCCGGCCCGGGCACCAGCTCCAGCAGCTGGACCCGTCGAGGCGTCATATAGCGGACGTCCGAGACACCAGAAAGGCACCACCGTGCTGATTGCACAGCGTCCCACCCTCGCCGAGGAAGTTGTCGACGAGTTCCGCTCCCGGTTCATCATCGAGCCGCTCGAGCCGGGCTTTGGTTACACCCTCGGTAACTCCCTACGCCGCACCCTGATGTCGTCCATCCCGGGCGCCGCCGTGACCAGCATCCGTATTGACGGCGTGCTGCACGAGTTCTCCACCGTTCCTGGGATCAAGGAAGACGTCACCGAGATCATCCTTAACCTCAAGGAGCTCGTCGTGAGCTCCGACAACGACGAGCCCACCGTGATGTACCTGCGCAAGCAGGGCCCGGGCGTCGTCACGGCCGCGGACATCGCGCCGCCGGCGGGCGTCGAGGTGCACAACCCGGATCTGCACCTGGCCACCCTCAACGACAAGGGCAAGCTCGAAATCGAGCTGACCGTCGAGCGCGGGCGTGGCTACGTGTCGGCCGTTCAGAACAAGCAGGTCGGCCAGGAGATCGGGCGGATTCCCGTCGACTCGATCTACTCGCCGGTGCTGAAGGTGACCTACAAGGTCGAGGCCACGCGCGTCGAGCAGCGCACCGACTTCGACCGGCTCGTGGTCGACGTGGAGACCAAGCGCTCCATGACCCCGCGTGACGCCATGGCCAGTGCCGGCCACACCCTGGTCGGACTCTTCGGCTTGGCGCAGGAGCTCAACGTCGAGGCCGAGGGCGTCGACATCGGCCCCTCGCCGGCTGACGCGGCACTCGCTGCTGACCTGGCGCTTCCGATCGAGGAGATGGACCTGACTGTCCGTTCCTACAACTGCCTCAAGCGCGAGGGCATCCACACGATCGGCGAGCTCGTGGGCCGTAGTGAGGCTGACCTGCTCGACATCCGCAACTTCGGGCAGAAGTCGATCGATGAGGTCAAGGGCAAGCTGTCCGGCATGGGTCTGGCCCTCAAGGACAGCCCTCCCGGATTCGACCCCCGCATCGCCGTCGACACCTACGGCACCGACGCCGCCTACGGGCCGGGTTTCTCCAGCAGCCTGGACGAGATTCCCGCCGACGACGGCAACGCCTTCACCGAGACCGAGCAGTACTAACACCCAGTAGTACTAGAACGAACTAGTACGAAAACGAGGAGAACCCGTGCCTACGCCCACCAAGGGCCCCCGCCTGGGGGGCAGCCCCGCCCACGAGCGGCTGATCCTGGCCAATCTCGCTACGGCGCTGTTCGAGCACGGCGGGATCACCACCACGGTCGCCAAGGCCAAGCGTCTGCGTCCCCTCGCCGAGAAGCTGGTGACCTCCGCCAAGCGGGGTGACCTCGCCTCTCGGCGCAGGGTGCTGCAGGTGGTCAAGGACAAGTCCGTGGTCCACACCCTGTTCACCGAGATCGGGCCGCGCTACGGCGATCGCCAAGGTGGCTACACGCGCATCGTCAAGGTCGGCCCCCGCGCCGGCGACAACGCGCCAATGGCCAGGATCGAATTGGTCGAGGGTGAGACCTTGGGCCAGTCGGTGGTCGGCGAGGCTGAGCGGTCGCGCGGCACCCGGTTCGCCGGCCGCCGTCCGCTCACCGGCCGGGTTCGTGAGGTGTCGGAGGAGCTCGCCGGCGAATCGCCGACGGCTGCCGCGGCTCTCGCCGCAGACGCGCAAGACACCGCCGCCGCGGAAGCCGCGGAAACGGACGCTGTGGAGGTCGAGGACTCGGCCGCCGGAGGCATCCCTGGTGAGGGCGGCGAGCTCGAGGCCCCCGAGGGTCACGAGACCGATCTGATCGACGTTCCCACCGAGGGCGACACCGACTCCCCGAAGAGCGTCGAGGATGTCGCTGCGCCTGAGGTCAGCGACGAAGCACCCGAGAAGCAGGCGGAGTCGGCGAGCGAAGAGTCGCAGGCCGAGGGCGACCGCTAACTCCTCGCCGGTGACTGAAGACGTCACACCAGCCCGCGAGCCCGCTGCCCCGATCGGCAGCGGGCTCGCGGCGTCTGCACCGTTGGTGCGCGTGCGCCTCGACATCGCCTACGACGGCACTGCCTACGCCGGATGGGCCCGCCAGCCCGGTCAGCCCACCGTGCAGGGTGTGTTGGAAGACGCCCTGGCGGTGGTGCTGAGGCTGCCTGCGCCGCCGACCCTGACGGTGGCCGGGCGCACTGACGCCGGCGTGCATGCACGCGGCCAGGTGGCGCACGGGGAGTTCGCCGAGGTGCCGTCCGTGCGATGGCTGAATTCGGTACTGCCGGTCGATGTGCGGGTGTCGGCAGCAGCCCTTGCGCCGCCAGGCTTCGATGCCCGTTTCAGCGCGCTGTCGCGCCGCTACCAATACCGGATCGCCGATGGTCCGGTCGATCCGCTGCGCCGCCTCGACACCCTCGGCTGGCCTCGCCGGCTCGATGTGCCCGCCATGAACGTCGCCGCCCAAATGCTGTGCGGTGAACACGATTTCGCTGCGTACTGCAAGCGGCGGGAGGGCGCGACGACGATTCGGCGGCTGATCGAACTGTCGCTGGTGCGCGGCGCGGACGGCGTCATCGAGATCACCGTGGAGGCAGACGCGTTCTGCCACTCCATGGTGCGTGCGCTCGTCGGCGCGCTGCTGGCTGTCGGTGAGGGCCGGCGCCCCGTCGGCTGGCCGGCGACCGTGCTTGCTGGCGGCGTACGCGATTCCGGAGTGCTCGTCGTGCCTGCTCACGGCCTGTGTCTGGAGCAGGTGAACTACCCTCCTGATGGCGAGCTGGAGGCCCGCACGAGCATCACCCGGCGGATGCGTACCCTTTCCGGCGGAAGCGACTCGGTCATCAGGTAAAGTGGCGGGTCGTTGCCGTGTCTGCGGACTGTGTCGCTCAAAGCGACGCTTTTGATCCAGGCCCGCCGCCGTCCGCAAGCTCGTCAAGTTCAACCAAAGCTGTCCGGTTCAACCAGTCTCCATGTCCGCCTGTGGAGATCGCCATGAAGTTCCCCGTATCGAAGAAGGCCCTGACGTGCGCACGTACCAGCCCAAGTCCGCCGATGTCCAGCGCACCTGGCATGTCATCGACGCCACTGATGTGGTGCTCGGTCGGCTGGCGACGCAGGTCGCCGTCCTCCTGCGCGGAAAGCACAAGGCGTACTTCGCGCCCCACATCGACACCGGTGACTTCGTGATCGTCATCAATGCCGAGAAGGTCGCCCTCACCGGCACCAAGTCGGAGAAGGTGCTCTATCACCACCACTCCGGTTTTCCGGGCGGTCTCAAGACCCGCACCTTCGCTGACATGCTCGAGACCCGCCCGCAGCAGATCATCGAGAAGGCAGTGAAGGGCATGCTGCCGCACACCAAGCTCGGGCGGCAGATGTCGACCAAGCTCAAGGTTTACGCCGGACCGAATCACCCCCACCAGGCTCAGCAGCCGGTGCCATTCGAGATCATTCAGGTCGCCCAGTAAGGCGTTCAGGACTTATCGCCTTCGGGCGGGAGGAGACATTCAGTGGCTGTCGTCACCGACGCCTCGGGCGCAACCCGGGCGACCGGACGCCGCAAGGAAGCGGTCGTTCGTGTACGGCTGCTGCCCGGCACCGGGCAGTGGAAGCTCAACAACCGCACTCTGGGTGAGTACTTCCCCAACAAGGTGCACCAGCAGATCGTCGCCGAGCCGCTGAAGACCCTCGAGCTCGCCGAGAACTACGACGTTTACGCGACCCTTCGCGGTGGTGGCACGTCCGGTCAGGCCGGCGCCCTGCGGCTGGGTATCGCCCGCGCGCTCATCATCATCGAAGAGGACAACCGGCCCGCCATGAAGAAGGCCGGCTTCCTCACCCGCGACGCCCGGGTCAAGGAGCGCAAGAAGTACGGCCTGAAGAAGGCCCGTAAGGCACCTCAGTACAGCAAGCGGTGATCGCTCTCGCCGCAGGCGGGAAATAAGTGGCGCGCCTGTTTGGCACCGATGGGGTGCGAGGGCTGGCCAATGTCGATCTGACGCCGGAGCTGGCGTTGGCGGTCGGCGTCGGGGCCGTCCGGGCTCTGGGTGTAGCCCGGCCCACCGCCATCATCGGGCGTGACACCCGCCCCTCCGGAGAGTTCCTCGAAGCGGCGGTGATCGCCGGTTTGGCGAGCGCCGGCGCCGATGTGGTCACGCTCGGAGTCGTGCCGACCCCGGCGGTGGCCCACGCGGTCGCCGCGAGCGGCGCGGACCTCGGAATCGTCCTGTCGGCCAGTCACAATCCCATGCCCGACAACGGGATCAAGATCTTCGGCAGCGGCGGCTTCAAGTTGCCTGACGAGGTCGAGGACCGTATCGAGGCCCTCATCAGCGCGCCTGCCGGCGAGCACGCAGAACGGCCGACCGGCGGCGCAGTGGGTCGGATACGCCATGACGTCCCGGGCCCGGCCGGTCTCGTCGAGGGCTACGTGCGGCACCTCCTGGGCGTCGTCAAGACCCCGCTCAACGGCCTGCGGATCGTCGTCGACTGCGCCGAGGGCGCCGCTTCCGGGCTCGCGCCGCGCGTGCTGCGCGAAGCGGGTGCCGAGGTGACGACGATCGGCGCGGATGGCGATGGGCTCCACATCAACGACGGCTGCGGGGCGACGGCGACCGAGGCGCTCCAAGCCGCCGTGGTGGCCGCCGGGGCTGATGCGGGCATCGCGCATGACGGCGACGCCGATCGCTGCCTGGCGGTCGATGCGGCTGGCAACCTGATCGACGGTGACCAGATCCTGGCGATCACGGCGCTTGCCCTTCGCGAGAATGGTCGGCTGGCTGCTGACACCGTCGTGGCCACCGTGATGAGCAACCTCGGCTTTCGGCAGGCGATGAAGGCCGCTTCCATCACGGTCCTGGAGACCGCAGTGGGCGACCGTTACGTCCTTGAGGCGATGCGGGCGGGCGGCTACACGCTCGGCGGCGAGCAGAGCGGACACGTCGTCTTCGCTGAGCACGCGAGTACCGGTGACGGGCTGCTCACCGCTTTGGTGCTGCTCGAGCGGATGGCGGCCACCGGCAGACCCTTGGCAGAGCTGGCCGCCGTCATGACCCGGCTCCCGCAGGTGCTCATCAACGTTCGGGCCGACCGCGTGACCGCGAATGCTGCGCCGGTGCTTGAGATTGCCGAGCGCGTCAGCGCCGAACTCGGCGACGACGGCCGCGTTCTGCTCCGCCCGTCCGGCACCGAACCGCTGGTCCGGGTCATGGTTGAAGCGACAACGACCGAGCAGGCGCGTTCGGCGGCGGAGCGGATCGCCGCCGTGGTCGCTGCGCAGTAGCGATCCCGGTAGCCCGTCACCAAACCGGCCTGGTGCCAAGCCGGAAGGCGGCCCTCCGCTTACGCTGGGGTGCGTGTGCGGCATCGTGGGCTATGTAGGCCACCAGAATGCGCTCGAGGTTGCCCTCGACGGCCTGCGTCGCCTGGAATACCGCGGCTATGACTCTGCGGGCATCGCGATCATCGACGCCGGTGAGGTGCGGGTTGCGCGCAAAGCCGGCAAGCTCGCCAATCTCGAGAAGGCCCTTTCGGAAGACGACGTTGCCTGGTCAGGCACTACCGGTATGGGTCACACCCGTTGGGCCACGCATGGCGGACCGACCGATGACAATGCCCATCCCCACCTGGACTGCACCGGCACGGTGGCCGTCGTGCACAACGGGATCATTGAAAACTTTGCCCAGCTGCGTACCGACCTCGAGCGCCGCGGCCACACGTTCACCAGCGACACCGACACCGAGATCGTCGCCCACCTGCTGGAGGAGCGCCTTGCGGCCGGCGCCCCCACCCTCGCCGTGGCACTTCGCGAGGTGTGCCGCACGCTGACCGGGGCGTTCACACTGGTGGTCACCAGCACCGTCGATCCGGACACCGTCGTCGCAGCCCGGCGTAATTCGCCGCTGGTCGTCGGCCTGGGCAAGGGTGAATCCTTCCTGGCCAGCGATGTGTCCGCTTTCATCGCCCACACGCGGGACGCCCTCGAAATCGGTCAGGACCAGATCGTCGAACTGCGGGCCTCCGGGGTGGTGGTCACCGACTTTGACGGCGAGCCGGTGGTGGGCAGACCCTTCCATGTGGACTGGGACGCCAGCGCCGCCGAAAAGGGCGGCTATCCGTACTTCATGCTCAAAGAGATCACCGAACAGCCGCAGGCCCTCGCTGACACCCTGCGGGGCCGGCTCTCGGCGGCCGGGCAGATCGAGCTCGACGAGCTGCGGCTGGACCCCCAGGAGCTGCGCGACGTCGACAAGGTCTTCATCGTCGCCTGCGGCACTGCCTACCACGCCGGAATGATCGCCAAGTACGCCATCGAGCACTGGACCCGGCTGCCGTGCGAGGTCGAGCTGGCGAGCGAATTTCGCTACCGCGACCCGGTGCTTGACCGGGGCACGCTGGTGATCGCGATCAGCCAGAGCGGCGAGACGCTGGACACGCTGATGGCCGTCAAACATGCCCGCGAGCAGAACGCCCGGGTGCTGGCTGTCTGCAATTCCGTCGGTTCGACCATTCCCCGTGAATCCGACGCGGTGCTCTATACGCACTGCGGTCCGGAGGTCGGGGTCGCGGCGACCAAGACCTTCCTCGGCCAGGTCGCCGCCTGCCTGCTGGTGGGTCTCTTCCTGGCGCAGGTGAGAGGCGTGGCGTGGGACGAAGAAGTCATCGGCCTGGTCGAGCAGCTGCAGAAGATGCCCGAGCTGGTGGCGCGAACCCTGCAGACCATTGAGCCGGTACGGGCACTCGCACGTGAGCTGGTCGATGCCAAGGCGGTGCTCTTCCTGGGCCGCCATGTCGGCTACCCGGTCGCACTCGAGGGCGCGCTGAAGCTCAAGGAGCTCGCTTACATGCACGCCGAGGGCTTCGCGGCCGGCGAGCTCAAGCACGGTCCCATCGCGCTGATCGAGGAGGGGACCCCCGTTGTGGTGATCGTGCCCTCGCCTCGTGGTCGCTCGTTGCTGCACGACAAGGTTTTGAGCAACATCCAGGAGGTCCGCGCCCGCGGCGCGCTGACAATCGTCATCGCTGAGGATGGCGACGAGAGCGTCGTGCGGTATGCCTCCCACCTGATCCGGGTCCCCCACACCCCGACCCTGCTCGCGCCGCTCGTCACCACCCTGCCGCTGCAGGTCTTCGCCTGCGAGCTGGCGCTGGCCCGGGGGTTGGACGTCGACCAGCCGCGCAACCTCGCCAAATCCGTCACCGTCGAGTGAGTTACCGGGTGACCTCGAAGTGCTGGTGACATCAAGGTGCTAGTCGGGGTCGGGGTCGACATCGTCGACGTCGCCAGGTTCGCCGCTTCGCTGGAGCGCACGCCGAGCTTGGCAGACCGGTTGTTCACCAAGGATGAGCAGGCCGTCGGCCGTCCGGAACGGCTGGCCGCACGATTTGCGGCCAAGGAAGCGGTGGCGAAGGCGGTGGGCGCTCCGAACGGGATGCATTGGCACGACGCGCGCATCCACAACGCGGAGAGCGGCGAGCCGAGCCTGGAACTACTCGGCACGGTCGCGGAGGCGGCCCGGCTGCGGGGAGCCGTCAACTGGCACGTATCCCTCAGCCATGACGGTGGGATGGCGATCGCTTTCGTCATTCTCGAGAGCTGACCGGCATCAGATCGGGCAGCAGATCGGGAAAGGTCTGACTCATGTATGACGCACACCGGGTCGCGGAGGTTCGCGCCGCCGAGCAGGCGCTGATGAGCCGGCTGCCCGATGGGGCGCTCATGCAGCGCGCTGCCGCCGGGCTGGCCGCGGCTGCGATGCGCAGGCTTGGCCGGGTGTACGGCGCCCGGGTCGTCGTGCTCGTCGGCGGCGGCGACAACGGGGGAGATGCGCTCTTTGCCGCTGCCCGGCTGGCAGGGCGCGGCGCCGCCGTCACTGCGCTGCTGGTCTCCACGAAGCTGCACCAGGAAGCCGCAAGCGCCGCCAAGCGCGCCGGCGTGGTGCTCAGACCAGCGGGCCACGACGGTGACGGGCAGCTGCTGGCCTCCGCAGACCTCGTCCTGGACGGGATGGTCGGGATCGGGGGCAAGGGAGGGCTGCGTCCGCCGGCGGCCCGCTTGGCTGAGCTGTCACCCTCGGGTCGCACCCTTGCGGTCGACCTCCCGAGCGGGGTGGACGCCGACACCGGAGCTGTGGAAGGCGCGGCGGTGCGCGCGGCAGCGACGATCACCTTCGGGACGATCAAGTCGGGGCTGCTGATGCTGCCGGGGTCGCAGTACGCGGGTGACGTCGAGCTGGTGCCGATCGGCCTGCAATTGCCGGCGCCCGATCTGGAGCAGCTGACCGCGGCCGACGTCGGTCCGGTGCTGCCGGATCCGGGCGTGGAGGCCTCGAAGTACACCCGCGGCGTGCTCGGCATCACCGCCGGTAGCGAGGCATACCCCGGCGCCGCTGTCCTGTGTACCGGGGGCGCGCGACGGGGTGGTGCGGGATACCTGCGTTTCGCCGGTTCCGGCCATCCGGTGGAGCTGATTCGCCAGCGTTTCCCGGACGTTGTCGCGACGGAAGTCGCCGTCGGTGACGGACGCGCGGTGCTGGCCGCTGGTCGGGTGCAGGCCTGGGCGGTCGGCCCCGGACTGGGCACGGATGAGTCGGCGGCTGCCGTCGTGCAGGCGGTACTCAGCGCAGACGTGCCGGTCCTGGTGGACGCGGATGCGATCACCATCGTCGCCAAGCACCCGGAGTGGCTACGGGGTCGCGCCGACCGGGGTCAGCTCACGCTGCTGACTCCGCACGAAGGGGAATTCGCCCGTCTGGTGGCAGGAGTGGGAGGCGATGCCGATGGGGTCAAGGCTGAGCTGGCCGCTGACCGGCTCGGCACGGTCCGCCGGATTGCCGCCCGATTGCCGGCGACCGTGCTCTTGAAGGGTTCCACGACGCTCATCGTCGACCCCGACGGCCGGGCGCGGGTCAACGGCAGCGGCACCGGCTGGCTCGCCTCCGCCGGCAGCGGTGACGTGCTGTCCGGCCTGGCGGGGGCGCTCCTGGCAGCCGGTCTGACGCCGCTGGACGCCGGCAGTGTCGGCGCCTGGTTGCACGGGACGGCCGCCCGGCTGGCGGTCGAGGCTGCAGGTCCTCCGCTGGTGGCGTTCGACCTGCTGGACGCTTTGCCCGCGGCTTGGGCGCTGGCCAGATCGGCTGGGGCTCGGGCTCAAAAGGGGACTGCGGCATGGGCATGAGGCGGGTCTAGTGGCCTCCGTTGAAGCGGTGATCGATCTTGATGCGGTGCGCACGTCGACCGCCGAGCTGGTGCGCCGGGCCGGTTCGGCTGGGGTGATGGCCGTCGTCAAAGCTGACGGTTACGGCCACGGGATGCTGCCCTGCGCGCGTGCTGCCTTGGAAGCCGGTGCTCAGTGGCTCGGCGTCGCGAAGCCGGCCGAGGGGTTGGAGCTGCGCGCCGCCGGAATCACCGCGCCGATCTTGTCGTGGCTCGCTGGTCCCGATGACGACCTGACGCCGTGCGTGGCCGCCGGGATCGACCTGTCGGCCAGCGCATCGTGGATGGTGCGTCAGATTCAAGCTGCGGCCCGGCGGGCGGGTCGACCCGCGCGGGTTCACCTCGATGTCGACACGGGTCTGAACCGGGCGGGCGCCACCTGGGAGGACTGGCCCGGCCTGGTCGACACCGCGCTCGAGGCCGCTGCGGACGGAACCATCGAACCGGTGGGAGTCTGGAGCCACTTCGCGCTGGCGGATTCACCGGGTCATCCGACCGTGCGGGCCCAGCTGGCCCGTTACCGCGAGGGGCTGGAACTGGCCGAACGCCGGGGTCTTCGCCCGCAGATACGGCATCTGGCGAATTCGGCGGCCACCCTTGTCACTCCCGACGCCCATTTCGATCTGGTCCGGCCCGGCATCTCGATCTACGGACTGTCGCCCGGCCCTTTGGTCGGACGGGCGCAAGACCTGGGTCTCGTGCCGGCCATGACCCTGCGCGCTGAGGTCGCTCTCGCCAAAAGGGTGCCGGCCGGCAGCGGCGTCTCCTACGGCCACCGCTACCACACGGCCGTCGAGGCGACGCTGGCTCTGGTGCCGCTGGGTTATGCGGACGGCGTTCCGCGGCACGCGACGAACGTTGCCGAAGTCTTCGTCGCGGGTAAGCGGCGGCATATTGCCGGCACGGTCTGCATGGACCAGTTCGTGGTCGACGTGGGTGACGATGACGTGAACGCGGGCGACGAGGTCGTGCTCTTCGGACCGGGACTCGGTGGTGAGCCGACGGCGCAGGACTGGGCTGGTGCGATCGACACCATCAACTACGAGATCGTCACCCGGGTCGGACCGCGGGTGCCGCGCCGTTACATAGGCGAGCGGGCCCGGTGAGGGATGCCGCAGTGACCGAACCACCAGCCCGCGAGTGGCTGACGTTGGCTGACCAGGTGCGCTCGTGCGTGGCGTGCCCCGAGCTGGCGTCGACCCGCCACCACGTGGTGGTCGGTGACTACCCGCCCGGTGCGCGGGTGCTGCTCGTCGGCGAAGCGCCGGGCGCGGAGGAGGACGCGACGGGGCGTCCTTTTGTGGGCAGGGCGGGAAAGGCCCTCAACGCGGCGTTGGCAGCGGTCGACCTGCCCCGCGAGCAAGTAGCCGTACTCAACATCATCAAATGCCGGCCTCCCGGCAATCGCCGGCCGCTCGCAGCGGAAGCCGCCAATTGTCGGGGCTGGCTCGATCGTCAGCTGGCGCTCGTCGATCCGGCCGTCATCGTCGCGCTGGGGCTCACCGCCATTGCCGGACTCTGGGACGACGCCGCGTCCCAACCGTCAAAGGCAAAGCTGGTCCTGCGCGAACTCCGGGGCCGGGTGCTCACCGCGGGGGGCCGCCGGATGATCGCCACCTACCATCCCTCGGGTGCGCTGCGACACGGTCCCGACGGTGCACCGATGCAGGCGCTTCGAGACGACCTCGCACTCGCCCGCCGCCTCGGATCGGAGGCCTGAGAAATGATCACATTGGCCGATCCGGACGAGACCCGCCGCCTCGGGGCCCGGATCGCTTCCGTCGCTCGGGCCGGTGACCTGCTGGTGCTGGATGGGCCGCTCGGCGCCGGCAAGACGGTCTTCGTGCAGGGCCTTGCCAGCGGGCTCGGCTCACCGGAGCGTGTCACCTCGCCGACCTTCGTGATCGCCCGCATTCATCCCGGTGGACGCCTGCCCTTGGTGCATGTCGACGCCTACCGGCTCGCCGGCCGGCTCGAGGTCGACGATCTCGACCTGGACACCGACCTCACCGAGGCCGTCGTCGCCGTCGAGTGGGGCGCCGGTCTCGTAGAAGACCTGACCGATACCCATCTACGGATCGAGCTTTCGCGCAGCGAGGCCGAGTTTCCGGCGCCATGGCCTGGTGGCGCCGGAGAGCCATCAGCCAGTGGCGCTCAGCAGCTTTCCACTCCCGATGAACGCTTCGCGGTATTACGTCCGTTCGGAGGCGACTGGGCGCAGCGGCTCGCTGCGGCGGGACTGCCGATCGACTCGTAGGCTCGCTTTCGTGCTGGTGCTGGGTCTGGATACGTCGACTCCGGCGTGCGGCGTTTCGCTGTGCCGCGTGGTCGATCCGGATTCGGTACGCGAGCTCGCTCGCCGGGAGGTCGTCGACCCGCGCCGCCACGGGGAGCTGCTGGCCCCATTGATCACCGAGACGCTGGCCGCGGCGGGAAGCGGCGTGGGCGAGCTCGGGGCCGTCGTGGTCGGTCTGGGACCGGGGCCGTACACCAGTTTGCGGGTGGGCATCGTCACGGCTGAGGCGCTCGCCGACGCGCTCGGGATCCCGGCCTACGGGGTCTGTTCGCTGGATGGTCTCGCCGGGGCTGCGGCGACACTCACGGTGGCCACCGATGCGCGCCGGCGGGAGGTCTACTGGGCCCGCTACGTCGACGGCCGACGCGTCGAAGGTCCTGCCGTCGAAGCCCCGGCCGCGGTGGCTGCCCGCCTCGACCCGGCGGCTCGCGTCATCGGGGCCGGGGGCGAGCTCTATGCGAGCGTCTTCGGCTCCGCATATGACCCGTCGGGTTCGCGGTACCCGGATCCGGTACGGCTCGTGGAGCTGGCCACGCCGCAATTCGATCGCGCGGCCGGCCCGCTGGTCCCGCTGTATCTGCGCCGCCCTGACGCGACCCCGCGGACGGCGGCATGACGACCGTCACGCTCTTGCCGATGCGCTGGTGGCACATCGATGACATCGTCGGGTTGGAAGCAGACCTGTTCGGCGACGAGGCCTGGAGTCGGGAGGCTTTCTGGTCCGAGCTCGCCAGCGCGGGCAGCTATTACCTGGTGGCCACGCATGACGCGAGCCTTCCGCTGCTGGGCTACGCGGGGCTGGCGGTATCAGGCCCGGAGGCGTACATCCAGACGATCGGGGTCGCCATCGCTGCCCAGCGTCGCGGCATCGGCCGCCGGTTGATGGAGGCTCTGCTGGCGGAAGCCAGGAAGCGCCGGGCCCGTGAGTGCTGGCTGGAGGTACGCACTGACAACCAGGGCGCCCAGCAGCTCTATCGCACCCTCGGCTTCGTCGACCGTGGTGTGCGGCGTGGCTATTACCAGCCGTCGGGTGCGGACGCCCTGGTCATGGCGGCACCCCTGATGGCAGGAGCGATGTGACCACCGTCCTTGGTTTCGAGACGTCCTGCGACGAGACCGGCATCGGCATCGTGCGTGACGGGGTGCTGCTGGCCGACGCACTTGCCACGTCGATCGAGGAGCACGCCCGGTTCGGCGGCGTGGTCCCTGAGGTCGCCGCGCGGGCGCACGTCGAGGCGATGGTGCCCACCGTCCACGAGGCTTTGGCCCGAGCCGGCATTTCGGCGGCCGAGATCGATGCCGTTGCAGTGACGGAAGGTCCAGGACTTTCCGGCCCCTTGCTGGTGGGAGTGTCCGCTGCCAAGGCCTACGCACTCGGGCTCGGCGTCCCGCTCTACGGCGTGCACCACCTCGCTGCCCACGTCGCGGTCGACACTCTGCAATCCGGTCCCTTGCCGCAGGAGTGCATCGCGCTGCTGGTGTCCGGCGGACACTCGTCGTTGCTCGCCGTCGGAGATCTGGCCCATCAGGAGATCGAGATCCTGGGCGCGACGGTCGACGACGCGGCGGGGGAGGCGTACGACAAGGTCGCGCGGCTGCTCGGGATGGGCTTTCCGGGT
The DNA here is from genome assembly GCA_963737695.1 of uncultured Actinomycetota bacterium. Classification (GTDB taxonomy): domain Bacteria; phylum Actinomycetota; class Actinomycetes; order Frankiales; family Frankiaceae; genus DATAZK01. The sequence goes on along the minus strand of CAVTTQ010000002.1, from coordinate 764,386 downwards.
GGTCCGGAAATCGACCGGGCGGCAGCCGGCGGGACGGTGACGATCGACTTTCCGCGGGGCAAGGCAGCCGACGGCAGCCTGGATTTCTCGTTCAGCGGATTGAAGACGTCGGTCGCCCGCTGGATCGAGAGCCGGGCGCGTAGCGGAGAACCGGTACCGGTGGCGGACGTCGCGGCGAGCTTCCAGGAGGCCGTCGCCGACGTCCTGACGGCGAAGGCGGTACGGGCCTGCCGCCTCCGGGGCCTGGACACCTTGGTGATCGGCGGTGGGGTCGCGGCCAATTCCCGGCTTCGGGGGCTCGCCGCGGAACGGGCCGCTGCGGCGGGGCTGCGCCTGCGCATCCCCCGGCCGGGACTGTGCACGGACAACGGCGCGATGGTCGCGGCGCTCGGATGGTTGCAGGTCGAAGCCGGGGTCATCCCGAGCACGCTGGATCTTGGGGCTCATTCGGGGCTCGCCGTCGACGCGGTGCGGCTCAAGTGAGCGCTCAGTCCGGCACCCAGGCCGGCTCCGTCGATCACGACTGGCTGATGTGGGAAGCCAAGGCCGCCGAGGCAAGGGGTGACGCGCTGCTGGCGTGGGTCCTCGATCACGCACCGCCCGACGGGCAGGTGTACAGGTCTGCCGAACGCGTCGTCCTGATCACCCAGGCCTCGGCTGAGGCCATCGCTGACCCGCCCGCGGACCTGCAGGCCCGGCCTGCGTACTCATGGCGGTTCGAGCGCGTTCGCTAATGGGTGCAACTGCTCAGTTCGCCTTGACGACGACTGTTACGGGTGCGTAAGTTGGCACTCAGCACATGAGAGTGCTAGCGACCGTCGCTGCACCCGCGACGGCAGATCTACGGTCGCTCTCTCGCGCATCTATTGATTTTGGGAGGGCAGCATGGCGACCGCCACCAAGGTCAACATTCGTCCGCTAGAGGACCGAATTGTTGTCCAGCCCGGTGAGGGCGAGCAGGTCACGGCATCGGGAATCGTTATCCCCGACACCGCTAAGGAGAAGCCCCAGGAGGGCATCGTTCTCGCAGTCGGCGAAGGCCGCTGGGACGACGAGGGCAAGAAGCGCATCCCGCTCGACGTCAAGGTCGGTGACACCGTTCTGTACAGCAAGTACGGGGGCACCGAGGTCAAGTACAACGGCGAGGAGTACCTGATCCTCTCCGGTCGCGACGTGCTCGCGATTCTCGACAAGTAAGTCCGCTTAACAAACTGCAGATTCGCCCCGGGAGCATTCCGCGCCCGGGGCGGATTGCGTGAGAGGCAAGACATTCATGGCCAAGATGTTGGCTTTCGGAAGCGACGCCCGTCAGTCGTTGGAGCGTGGAGTCAACGCTCTCGCTGACGCCGTCAAGGTGACGCTGGGCCCCAAGGGCCGCAACGTCGTACTCGATAAGAAGTTCGGTGCTCCGACCATCACCAACGATGGCGTCACCATCGCCCGCGAGGTCGAGCTGGACGACCCGTACGAAAACATGGGCGCCCAGCTCGCCAAAGAGGTGGCGACCAAGACCAACGACGTCGCCGGTGACGGCACCACCACCGCCACCGTGCTCGCTCAGGCAATGGTCAAAGAGGGCCTTCGCAACGTCGCCAGCGGGGCGAGCCCCTTGGCGCTCAAGCGCGGGATCGACGCGGCGGTCGAGGAGATCTCCTCCGTCCTTCGCGGCCGGGCCACTGAGATCTCCGAGCGCAAGGACATCGCTCACGTCGCTTCGATCAGTGCTCAGGACTCCGAGCTCGGTGGCCTGATTGCTGACGCGTTCGACAAGGTCGGCAAGGACGGCGTCATCACCGTCGAGGAGTCGCAGACCACAGGTGTCGAGCTCGAGCTCACCGAGGGCATGCAGTTCGACAAGGGCTACATCTCCCCGTACTTCGTGACCGACCCCGAGCGCATGGAAGCCGTCTTCGACGACGCCCAGGTCCTCATCACCAGCGGAAAGATCAGCGCCATCGCTGAGCTGCTCCCGCTGCTGGAGAAGCTCGTTCAGGCCGGCAAGCCGCTCCTGATCGTGGCTGAAGACGTCGACGGCGAGGCGTTGTCGACGCTGGTCGTCAACACCATCCGCAAGACGCTGCGCGTCGTTGCTGTGAAGGCCCCCGGATTCGGTGACCGTCGCAAGGCGATGCTGCAGGACCTCGCCATCCTCACCGGTGCGCAGGTTGTGTCGGCCGACGTCGGCCTCAAGCTCGACTCGGTCGGTGCTGAGGTCCTTGGCACCGCGCGTCGCGTGGTGGTCGACAAGGAGAGCACCACCGTCGTCGACGGTGGCGGGAGCAGCGACGAGGTCACCGACCGCGTTCGCCAGATCCGCCGCGAGATCGAAGACACCGATTCGGACTGGGACCGCGAGAAGCTCCAGGAGCGTCTCGCGAAGCTGGCCGGTGGCGTTGGCGTCATCCGCGTCGGTGCCCACACCGAGGTCGAGCTCAAGGAGCGCAAGCACCGGGTCGAGGACGCTATCTCCGCGACCCGTGCAGCCATCGAAGAGGGCATTGTGGCCGGCGGCGGTTCCGCGCTGGTCCACGCTGCTGCCAGCCTCGACGACGGTCTCGGCTTCTCCGGAGACGAGCTGTCGGGTGTTCGGCTGGTTCGTCGGGCGCTCATCGAGCCGTGCCGTCGGATTGCCATCAACGCCGGCCTCGAGGGTTCCGTCGCGGCTGCCCGCGTCGCCGAGATGCCCCCGGGCTCCGGTCTGGATGCCTCGACCGGCCTCTACGGCGATCTGCTGGCACTGGGAATCGTCGACCCCGTCAAGGTGACGCGTTCGGCTGTCGCTAACGCGGCATCGATCGCCTCGCTGCTGCTCACGACCGAGACGCTGGTCGCTGACCGGCCGGCTGAGGAAGAGGGCGACGCCCACGCGGGTCATGGCCACGGCCACTCCCACGGCCCGGGCTTCTGACCGGTAGCTCCACCAGGAATCACCCGCTCTGACAACGGGCCCTGGATCCGCATTCGCGGGTCCGGGGCCCGTTGTTTTATGTTGGCGAAACCGCGTGAATCTGTGCGTCTCCAGTGATTCACCAAAATCAGACATCCGCCGATGGAGCGTGTGTGGAGAGCAGCAACTTCGACGGGACAGATATCTATGTCGCATCCCTCGGCGTTCTGTGGCGTGGCGGCGCGCATGCTCGCCTCCGGCGGCCGCGATTCGATTCCGGCGGTTCTGACCCTGCTCGGCCAAGCCCTGAGGGCCGATGTCCGCCTGCTCGAAGACGGCGCCAGCCGCGCGGCAATCCCGCTCCCGCGGGTTCGGGGTGTCGGCTCCGATCCGCTGAACCTGACGCTGGTCGCGCCCATCGATCTTCCAGTGCGCTCCCGCAACACCGTGCTTGCGATCTTGTCGATCGAGGCTCCTCCCGGCGGCCTGCCCGACGCCTGGACCGAGGCGCCGGGGCCGCTCGGCACCATTGCTGACCTGCTCGCCCTGGCACTTTCGTCGTCCGGCGATCCCGATGCGGCGACCGACGTCTCCTCCACTGCGCGGGCCTGGTTCAACCTTGACGAACTCGACCGGACCGAGCTGGCCGGCGAGCTCCATGACGGACTGGTCCAGTCGCTCGTCGCTGCTCGCTATCTGCTTGACCTCGCCTCATCCACCTGGCCCGACGGGCCGCAGCCCTGGCTGGAGGCGGTACGCGAAAGTCTGCAGGCTGCGCTCACCGACGGCCGTGGGCTGCTGACAACGGTCCAGCCTCGCACCCGGCATGGCCGCGGTCTGCGCGTCGCGCTGGAAGAGTTGTGCGCGGCCAGCCGGATTCCGGTTGAGCTCGAAGCCATAGATGCTGCCGCTGACACTGCTCCGCTGCTCACACCGATGGTTGCCGCTGTGAGCTATCGCTTCGTTCAGGCTGCCCTGGCCGACCTGCGGGTCCGCGGCGGCGAGGCCGCCGAGATCCGTCTTGCCCACGGCGCCGGTGGCCTGTCTCTGGACGTGAACGCCATCGGCGACAAGCCGGCCTGGCCCGACGAGTCCGGCGCGGCTATGCAGCGTTGGGCGACGCGCATCGAACTGCTCGGCGGCACTGTGCTCCTGCAGCCCGCATCTGCTCACCTCCGGTTCGACTCCGCCGATGGAGAGACTGCCTCGCTGCCTGGCGATGTGCATGCTGGGAGGACGACGAAGTGACTACCGTTTTGATTTGCGACGATCACCGCATCGTTCGTGAGGGCCTCAAGCAGTTCGTGCAGTCTGTTCCCGGAGTCGTGCGCGTGGAGACGGCTGCCAGCGGCGAGGAAGTGCTCGCGCGGTATGACTTGGAACGTCCTGACCTGGTTTTGATGGATGTCCAGATGCCTGGGCTCGGAGGTCTGGAGACCACCCGCCGCCTGGTGCGTGACCACCCGGCCGCCCGCGTAATCATGCTCACCGCTGCCGACGACCGCGAGAACGTCGCCACTGCTGTCGCTAACGGTGCCACCGGTTATCTGCACAAGGACGTCAGCCGCGAAGAGCTATGCGCGGCTGTGGCGAGCGCGCTCGACGGGCGTGACCTGCTCGAGCCTTCGCTGCGCCGTGCCATGGCCGAACGCGGTGTCGGAGGGCGCGCACCCGACCCGACGGGAGGGCTCACCGAACGCGAGCTTCAGGTGCTGCGCGGCATGTCACAGGGCAAGTCCAACGCCGAGATCGGCCGCTCGCTCTTCCTGTCCGAAGACACCGTAAAGACGCACGCCCGCCGGCTGTTTCGCAAGCTCGGGGTCAGCGACCGGGCTCAGGCTGTGGCCTACGGGTTCCGCCGCGGCTTCGTCACCTGAGTTATTCGCCCGCGTCTTCCAGGTCGTCGAGGCCGTCCATCTCGTCGGAGTCTTCTGCTGCTTCTAGGACGCCGTCGGAATAGCCCCGGGCGTACTCCCAGCTGACGTAACGGGACGGGTCGGGCGAGTAGGCCGGCTCGTGAACGCGCGTGCGGCCGACCGTCAGCAGGCTGCGAAGATTGCCGACCACCAGGTCCCAGTCCATGTAATGGCGCTCGCCGCAATCTTCACACTCGATGACGATGCCGAGCACGTCACGCGGCTCGAGCAGCGCCCGGAAAGCCTCCAGGTCAGCCAGGTCGGTGACCAGTTCCTCACGCTCGATCGCCGTGAGCGGAGCCTCGTCGAGATCGTCGTCGATGGGCAGCGGAAGCTGCGCGGCCGGGTCCTCGGGGTCGCCCGCGAAAGGGTCAAGGGGCTCTTGCGGCACGTGACCCACCGTACGCGTGCCATGCGCCCTCCACCCCCCTGTCCGGCGGTAGGGTGGATGCCAGCAGGCCGTCGCCCGAGGGCGGCGGCCTTTCCTGCTTTCGAGCGGTCGCGGTAGCCCCAGGCGGCACTGGTGCGGGCGGCACATCTGGCGAAGGGTGACGGGCATGGCAGAGGTCGAAATCGGCATAGGCAAGAGCGGCCGGCGGGCATACGGATTTGACGACGTAGCCATCGTGCCTTCGCGGCGCACCCGCGATCCCGAGGACGTCTCGATCAGCTGGGACATCGATGCGTTCCGCTTCGAGCTGCCGCTGCTCGGCTCGGCCATGGACGGCGTCATCTCGCCCCGTACCGCGATCGAGATCGGCCGCCTCGGCGGTGTCGGCGTGCTCAACCTCGAGGGGCTGTGGACGCGCTACAAGGATCCCGACCCGATCCTGGAAGAGATCTCCCAGCTCGACAATTCGACCGCCACCAAGCGCATGCAGGAGCTTTACGCCGAGCCCATCAAGCCTGAGCTCATCGGCGAGCGGATCCAGCAGATCAAAGACGCCGGAGTCACCACTGCCGCCAGCCTCACCCCGCAGCGCGTCAAGCAGTTCTCCCCGGCCGTGCTCGAAGCCGGTCTCGACCTCTTCGTCATTCAGGGCACCGTGGTCAGCGCCGAGCACGTCTCGAGCCGCGCCGAGCCGCTGAACCTGAAGAAATTCATCGGCGATCTCGACGTCCCGGTCATCGTCGGTGGTTGCGCCTCGTTCTCCACCGCTCTGCACCTGATGCGCACCGGTGCCGCCGGTCTTCTCGTCGGCGTTGGTCCCGGCCAGGCTTGCACCACCCGGGGCGTGCTGGGAGTCGGCGTGCCCATGGCTACCGCGATCGCGGATGCGGCCGGCGCCCGGATGCGTTACCTGGACGAGTCCGGCGGCCGTTACGTCCACATCATCGCTGACGGCGGAATGCGTACCGGCGGCGACATCGCTAAGGCGATTGTCTGCGGGGCCGACGCCGTGATGATCGGTTCGCCGCTCTCGCGGGCGATCGAGGCTCCCGGCCGCGGCTACCACTGGGGCATGGCCACCTTCCACCCCGACCTGCCCCGCGGCACCCGCGTCAAGACCACGACGGCCGGCACCCTCAAGGAGATCCTCGTCGGGCCGGCCGAGATCAACGACGGCACCATGAACCTCTTCGGTGCCCTCCGTACCTCGATGGCCACCACGGGATACCAGACCCTCAAGGAATTCCAGAAGGCCGAGATGATGGTGGCGCCCTCGATCCAGACCGAGGGCAAGTCGCTGCAGCGTGCGCAGGCCGTCGGGATGGGGCGCTAACCAGCCCTAAACAGCCCTAAACAGGCCTAGACAGGCAGAGCGCCACCCGCTGGTGGCGCTCTGGCGCCACCAGGACATGGCGCCGGGTTGGCGGGGGTCACGCGTTTAGTTGAAGGTTCAACTAAATACGGGTATGGTATGTACTGCTCACGTAGCAGCCGTAGGAGGCAGCCATGCCCGTCACCCGTCTCAATCACGCCGTCATGTACGTCAGCAACGTCGCCCGCAGCGTCGAGTTCTACCGCGATGTGATGGGTTTCGAGCAGATCGGGCTGCCTGGCGCCCCGATTAAGAGCGTGGCCTTTCTTAAAGCTCCGGGGTCGACGAACGACCACGACCTCGGGCTCTTCGAGATCGGCGCCGCCGCCGGAGCCTCGCAGGCGGGGCGTGGGCAGGTCGGGCTCTACCACCTGGCCTGGGAGGTCGACACCCTCGGCGAGCTGCAGAGCGCCGCCCAGCGGTTGTCAGCCGCCGGAGCACTGGTGGGTGCCACGAACCACGGCACCACCAAGAGCCTGTACGCCAAAGACCCGGACGGTCTGGAGTTCGAGGTGGTCTGGCTGATCCCGGCGGCCTTGCTCGAGGAGTCCGACCTGGCCGGGCGCGCCACGCTGGCGCCATTGGATCTGGCCGGCGAGCTGGAGCGCTTCGGCGCCGAGACCCGCGGCGGGGTGGGAATCTCCATCCCGGCCTGACAGCCCTGGCCTGTGGATAACTCATTCAGGGTCATTTGCGCACGTAGAACCGGTGTATGGGCGTTTCCGACATCACGGTCACCCCTTCCGCCCTGGGTACGGCCGCCGTCGCCGTTCGCGACATCGGGGAACGGGTTCGCGAGTCGAGTGCGGTGCTCGGAGGGCGGGGCGGGCTGATCGTCGGCGAGCCGGGGTGCGACCAGGCGCTGGCGAATGCCGAACGGTTGCTGGTCCAGACCCTGCTGGCGAGCGCGACAGGTGTCCTTTCGCTGTCTCGGGCGCTCAATGAGGCCGGCGACGCGTACTCACTGACGGAGGCGGCGGCGGTCCCGGCACTCCGATCGTGATGAAGCCGTCCGCGCTTGCTGAGCTACGGATGAGTGCGCAGCTGCAGGCCGCCGATCCGGCTGCGCTCGCCCAGCGTTCGGCCGCGATCAATGCCGCCGCTCGGATTCTTGATGACGAGGCGGAACGACTGGCCGGAGCAGCTCGTCATCTGCAGTCCGGTGCCTGGGTCAGTCAGGCGGCGTCGACTTTTGACGATTCCGCCGCAGAGCAGAGCCGGCGGATGGTCGTGGCGGCGGCCTTGTTGCACGAGCTCGGCGCCGCGTTGGCGAAGCTGTCGACCGCGCTGGGGGTGGCACGTGCAGACGCCGCGGCAGCCATCGCACGCAGCCGGCAGATCCCTGTCGACGTCGACGATGTGGGCCTGCACGTCCGGGCTTCCGCAGCCGCGGCCGCGCTCGAGGATGCGGAGTCACGCGCCCGCCGAGCCTGGCAGCAGGGGAGGTCGGACTTCGACCTCATCGGCTACGCGACGCCCGGGATGCGAAGCCGGATGCTGTCCGGCGCCTGGGATCCGGCGACGAGTGTTGCGCTGGGCTCGATAAACGTCGCCGCGGCGGCGATCAGCTGTGGCCCGATGGACGAGCTTGCCCTTCCCGCGGGCGGTCGGCTGACGGGCCCCGACGGACGGGCATACGACTTGGTGGTGCAGACCGCGCGCGGAACTGACGGACGGCTGCTGGTATCGACGCAGGAGCAGCCGGGTGACGCGATCGGCTGGCGCCGGCTGGCCGTGCGATCGGGCATCACGCACATACGGCCCCAAGGCCTCCGGCTGGGACAAGCTCGCCGTGGCGGTCGGTGGAGCGGCGGGGGCCGCCTACCCGGAAGGACGTACGTACGCGCCCGGACTGCTCGGCGATCTGCACATCATGGCCGCCGGGGGCGCCTACCTGCCTGACGTGAGCAAGGAACCGGGGGGCACGGTCAAGGAGGTGCCCGCCGAGGCGCCCAGAGGTAAGGAGCCGGCCAGGTACTGGATTCCGCCCGCGGCCGGCCTGGCCTCCGGGAGACGATCTTCGACTCCCGACGGCATCGGGCTCATCAACGCCGGAATCGGGGGGCTCCTGCTGTCCAGGCGGCTGGATGACGGCCGCGCCGCCGCCTACCGCGTCGTCTTCGAGGAGAGCGCTACCGGTGAGCGCAGGGCGCGTATGCAGCTGTATCGGATTGTGGCGGCGCCCGGTCAGTCGCCGACCACTGAGGCCTCCGGCGGCTACGTGGACAAGTCCGGCCACCTCGCCGCGATCCCGGTCACTGGGGAAGACCCCAAGCGTCACCCGATCATCACCGAGCAACACCACTGAGGCACGATCCCCTTATGGCAGCGAATGCATCACCACCGCTTCAGCTTGGCTTTCGGCTGGAGGTCTACCGCGCCGCCCAGCTCACGCTTCCGGTCGGCCTGATCCAACAGGCCGAAGCGCTGGGCTATCACTCGGTCTGGTCTGCCGAGGCCTACGGCGCTGACGCGTTGACGCCCCTTGCGTATCTCGCGGCGGTGACCCGCCACATCAAGCTCGGGACCGCGATCGCGCAGGTCGCGGCCCGTCCTCCGACGGCGTTGGCGATGGCAGCGCTCACCATCGACGCGCTGGCCGGCGGTGGACGGGTCATCCTTGGCCTGGGTCTGTCCGGACCCCAGGTGGTGGAGGGCTGGTATGGCCAGCCTTGGGGCAAGCCCAACCAACGGCTGCGCGACTACGTGATGATCCTGCGGCAGGCGCTCGACCGCGAGGGGCCGGTCTCCTACACCGGTCCGGAGATTTCGCTGCCCTACAACGGGCCGGGCGCGCTCGGCCAAGGCAAGCCGCTGCGTTCCATCCTTCATGCCGAGCAGCGCATCCCGATCTGGATCGCCGCCGGGGGAGGGCGCAACGTCTCGCTGGCGGCAGAGCTGGCCGATGGTTGGCTGCCGATGGGGCTCGGCCCGGGCGGAACCACCGAATACGCGACTGCCCTGAAAGAAGGAAACGCCAAGCGCAGCAGCCCCCCAGCTACTCCGGCCGCCGACTTTGATGTCTTCGGCGGGGTCAGCGTGGTCATCACCGACGACGTACGAAGCGTGCTGGACGCGTCGCGCCCGCTGACGGCGATGTATGTCGGCGGCATGGGCAGCGAGTCGCACAACTATCACCACGACGCGATGGCGCGCCGGGGCTTTCCCGAGGCGGCTGACCGGATCGGCGAGCTGTGGCGAGCGGGGCGCAAGGAAGAGGCTCGCGCCGCCGTACCGGATGAGTATCTGGAGCAGACGACACTGGCCGGATCCCCGCAGCGGATCCGGCAGCGCTGGGAGGCGGGAGTCGCCGGCCCCGGTGTCACGGGATTGATCGTTTCCACCGACCAGCCCGAAGCTCTCGAGCTGATGGCCGATCTGGCCGGCCTCGAGCGCCGCAGCGAAGGAGCCAGCGCATGACCTCCCCGGCCAGCTCGGGCTACGAGACCATCGCCATCGACTCGCCCGCCCAGTACATCCACCGGATCACGCTTGACCGGGCCGCCAAACGCAACGCCATCTCGGCCCTGATGCGGGTTGAACTGCTGACAGAGCTGCGCCGCGCCGACCACGATCCGGAAGTACGGGTGAGCATCATTCGCGGCTCCGGGCCGTGCTTCTCGGCCGGCTATGACCTGCGGTCGGGTTCGCTCTCGGAGGGATCGCCGATCTACTCCGCGCCTGGTGACGGTGAATGGGCGCGGCAGGCCACCGACACGTGGTTCTCGATCTGGGACCTGGCGCATCCGGTGATCTCCCAAGTGCACGGCTACGCGATTGCCGGTGGCACCGAGCTGGCCTCCGCGGCGGACTTGGTCTACGTCGCGAGTGACGCGGCCATCAGCTATCCGGTCGTCCGGGTCGCGAGCCCGCCCGACTGGCAGTACCACACGCCCTTGCTGGGGATGCGGCGCGCGATGGAGCTGATGCTCACCGGCGACCCGATCACCGGCGACGAGGCCTCCCGTATCGGCTGGGCTAACCGGGCCTTCCCGCCCGAAGACCTGGAGTCCGAGGTGCTGGCCATTGCGGAGCGGATCGCCGGCGTGCCCAAGGATCTGACCAGCATCAACAAGCGCTCCGTGCACCGCTCATTCGACGTCTGGGGTGCCCGCGCCGCCATGCGGGCCGGCTCTGAGCTGCAGGCGCTGGCAGGCCATACCGCCACCGCTCATGCCGTGCGCGCAGACGTGATGGCGGCCGTCAAGGCGACTCAAAAGCCTCAAGGCTCCGCCTAAGCTGGCCGATATGCCGGATATGGCGGACAGCTCTGCGGGGGAAGGTCGTCCCGACCCCGAAACCGGCACGCGCAGTCCCGATCGACGTCGGACCATCGACCTGGTCCGGGTGGAGCGGGGTGAGCCGGAGCGTCGGAATCTGCGGCGGGGTCAGCGGCGCGGCCCGGTCGATGAGACCCGCCGCACCAAGTCTTCCGGCGAAGAGGCCGAGTAACCCCCGAGTAGGCTTGCGGGATGGCGCAGCCTGACGCCCGTCCCGCCGTTTCCACCTCTCCGACTTCTCCCGCCGGCGCCCCGTCGGCCCAGACGCCACCTGTCGAGATCGTTCACACCGATCCCGTGCTGGTCGTCGATTTTGGTGCGCAGTACGCGCAGCTGATCGCTCGCCGGGTCCGCGAATGCCACGTCTACTCCGAGATCGTGCCGTTCACTGCCACGGTCGAAGAGCTGCTGGCCCGCAAGCCGAAGGCGATCATCCTTTCGGGCGGTCCCAAGTCGGTCTATTCGCCCGGTGCGCCGGCGGTGGATCCGGGCCTGTTCGCCGCCGGAGTCCCGGTGCTCGGAATCTGCTACGGCCACCAGGTGATGGCCAATGCCCTGGGCGGGCGGGTCGAGCCGACCGGCATCGCCGAATACGGGGCTACCCGCCTCGCGGTCGAACGTTCCGGGGTCCTTTTCGCAGAGATGCCGGCCAGCCAGCAGGTCTGGATGTCGCACGGCGACACGGTCGTCGAAGCCCCTGCCGGGTTCACGGTCACCGCGTCGACGGAGTCGACCCCTGTCGCAGCATTCGAGGACCCGTCGCGCGGACTCTACGGAGTGCAGTTTCACCCCGAGGTCATGCACACCGAGCAGGGGCTGGAGCTGCTCTCGCACTTCTTGCGCGCCGCCGGATGCCGCCCCACCTGGACGATGGTCAACATCGTCGACGAGGCAATCGCCAATATCCGCGAGCAGGTCGGTCCTGACGGGCGGGCGATCTGTGGCTTGTCGGGCGGGGTTGATTCAGCCGTCGCTGCGGCTGTCGTGCAGCGTGCCATCGGCGACCGGTTGACCTGCGTCTTCGTCGATCATGGCTTGCTGCGTAAGGGTGAGGCCGAGCAGGTCGAGACCGATTTCGTGGCGTCCACCGGGGTCGATCTGGTGCACGTGAAATGCGCGGACCGGTTCGCTTCAGCGCTGTCGGGCGTCACCGATCCAGAGCAGAAGCGCAAGATCATCGGCCGCGAATTCATCCGCGTGTTCGAGGAGAGCGCCCGCGACATCAAAGCGAGCACCCCCGATGGCGTCGACGCTGACTTCCTGGTCCAGGGCACCCTCTATCCGGATGTCATCGAGTCGGGCTCGCCCACCGCCGCGAAGATCAAGTCACATCACAACGTGGGCGGACTCCCTGACGATCTGCAATTCGCCCTCGTCGAGCCGCTGCGGATGCTCTTCAAGGACGAGGTCCGCCGGGTGGGCGAGGAGCTCGGACTTCCCAGCGAGATCGTTTGGCGCCAGCCGTTCCCCGGTCCGGGACTCGCGGTCCGGATCATCGGTGAGATCACCGCCGAGCGGCTCGAGCTGCTGCGTGACGCCGATGCCGTCGTACGGGAAGAGATTTCCCGTGCGGGCCTCGACCGCGAGATCTGGCAGGTGTTTGCCGTGTTGCTGGCCGATGTGCGCTCCGTCGGCGTCATGGGCGATGAACGCACCTACGGCCACCCCGTCATCCTGCGAGCCGTCACCAGCGAAGACGCCATGACGGCGGACTGGGCGCGGCTGCCCTACCCGGTGCTCGAGCGCATCAGCAACCGCATCGTCAACGAGGTGCCCGGGATCAACCGGGTCGCGTACGACATCACGTCTAAGCCGCCCGGCACCATCGAATGGGAGTAGGCCCGGTAGGTAGCCCGAGCCCGGGTTCGTAGCCGGATGCCAGATTCACGACGATATTGAGCTCGTTGCCTTCGGGGCAGACGTCAGTAGGCCAGCCGGTGCGCTGCAAAAGCCCAAGAACTGCAAGGTTTTCCGGTAGTGCCGTGGCGACGAATACGCCGATCCCGCGCTCCTGCGCCAGGCGGCCGAGCTCACGCAGCAGCGTCGTACCGATGCCCCGTCGCTGGTGGCCGTCGGCGACCTCCACGGAGCGTTTGCCTGCTGCGTTCGGGCCGGCGATTCGGTCGAATGGCCGATCGACTCCGGGCGTGGTTGGCCCGAAGATAGAACTAGGACTCAGCTGTGCCCAGATGTCCGCGTCTTGAGCCGGGGGAACGTGGACGATTCGAAGGTCGCGGTGCAGTTCGCTCCGCCGCCCGCTAACCTGCCCCCGCCATGGCCAGTGCAGCCGTGGCAGGGCTACCGGCCCTACCGGCCGCCGCCGCGCCCCGGCGCCAACGGCTATGCGATCGCCAGCTTCGTGCTCTCGCTGCTGTGGCTCGGGGGTGTCGGCAGCGTCCTAGCGGTCGTCTTCGGTCACATGGCACGCGACCGGCGGCACGACTGGCGCGGCGCCGGCCATCGCCGGATGGCTCTCGCCGGGCTGATTCTTGGTTACGCCGGGGTGGCTCTCACGGTGGTACTCATCGCGACGGGTTCGCTCTACGTCACGGCAGCCGGCAATTCGGTCAGCCCGCTCGGGCCGGGCAGGCACACCGGGGTGGCCAAGACGATGACCGACGTCGAGACGATCGCGACGAAGGTCACCGCGTACTACGACGACTCGACGGGCGCGCTCTCGTTGACGGCGACTGGGCGCACCTGGAGGTTGACCGACCGGTCGGGCAAGGTCGTCGACAGTGGGGAGCTGGCATCGGCCGACGAAACGGTGGTCTCCAACGCCATCGAGGCACAGTCGACGTGGTGCATCGCCGTCGGATCCCAGACCGACGCTTCCAAGACCTGGAGCGTGAACGCCATGGGCGACGTGCTCAACGCCAGCTGCCCCCAGAAGCTCACCTTCGCCTGATCACAGGGTTTGACCGCGGGGACGGCCGCCGCCACGATGCTTGCCAGTGGCCGGGTTCACCATCACCTTTCGGCCCATGGGTGGAGGTTCGCAGTGGGTTCGACGATGAGAAGAGTGCCGGCCAAGGCCCCGATCGAGGAGGTCGTGGCTGCCCTGGACGCCGACGGCGTCGTCATCGTCGAGGACCTGCTGGACAGCGCCACCCTGGCTCGTCTCAACGACGACCTTGATCCGTTGCTCGCTGCTCCGCCGGCCAAGCGGGCCTTCCTCAATCCCGCGCTCGAAGGCTTCTTTGGTGAGAACACGCGCCACATCACGGGAGTCGCTGCCAAGTCAGGGGTCTTCGCCCGTGAGGTGATGGTCAACCCGACGCTGCTCGAGGTCTGTGACCAGGTGCTGCTGCCGTCATGCGCCAGTTACCAGCTCAACCTCGGCCACGTTCTGGACCGTGGTCCCGGCACGACGGCGCAGTACCTGCACCGCGACGAGCTGGTCTGGGTGCACCTGCCTTCGCCGCATCCGACGATTCAGCTGGCCACGATGGTCGCCCTCGTGGACTTCACGGCCGAGAACGGGGCGACGATGGTCGTGCCCGGTAGCCACACCGGCCACGGCCATGAGGGATCGGAGACGCCGGCGGTGGCGGCCGAGATGTCTGCCGGGTCAGCGGCGATCTACCTGGGTTCGACCCTGCACGGTGCCGGAGCCAATACGACGAGCGATCAGTGGCGGCGCGGCATGCACATCAGCTACGTCGTGGGATGGCTGCGCACCGAGGAGAACCACTACCTCACCACTTGGCCGACGGTTGCCCACGAGCTGCCGGCGGAATCGCAGCGGCTGCTGGGCTACGCGGCGCACGACGCCATCGACCTGGCCGGCGGCTACCTGGGTGCGGTCGAGCTGCAGGATCCGGTCCAATTGATGGCCGGTGGGCAACTCTGAACCGATAGCGATCGCTAACGGGCGGTGGCGGGTGTCACCGGAGCCCAGTCCAGAATCTGGCGCGCCGTCCAAACCGGATCTTCGATCTGGGGGACGTGGCCAAGGTCTGGATGGACGTCAAAGCGCCAATCGGGACGCCGGGCCGCGACGGCTTCACCGGCGGCCAACGGCACCAGCCGATCCTTGGCCCCGAAAAGCAGAAGCGTGGGCTGCTTGATGGCGGCGATGGCTTCCAGGTAGCGCCGCGGCCGGGCCATCACGCCGGCCAGCGAGCGGGCCGCTGACAGAAACGCCCTGTCCAGCTCGGGCTTCCCGGCCCGCTCCTCGCGCCAATTGCACGCTCTGGCGTACCAGCTCGGGATCGACCCGGCTGGGGTCCTGGCACACCAGCGCCATCGTCTCGGCGACCAGTCCGGCCGGGGGAACCCGCTTACCGCGCCGGAGCATCAGTCGCTCGCCGACGAACGGGGTGGCCATGAACATGAACGAGGCCAGAAAGCGTGGGTCACGAGGAAGCTGCTTTTTCGGCGGTGGCACGGCGGGATCCACCAGCACCAGGCGTTCCACCGTTTCCGGATGCCTGGAGGCCTGCAGCATGCTCAGCAGACCGCCCATCGAATTGCCGATCAACGTCACCGGGCGGCCGGCCACGCCGTCAGCTGCCTGCAGGAAACCGTCGATGAGCCGCCGGTTGCTGCGGATGTCTGCACGACGTCCGGCGATGGGCGTCCTCCCGTTACCGGCCAGGTCGAATGCCACGACCCGGTACCGGTCGGTCAGCAGCGGCGCCAGCGACAACCAGTTGACGTAAGACCCACCCAAGCCGTGTACGCACACCGCGAGCGGTGCGTCGGCCGGGCCTCCGAAATCGACCCAGTGCACCGGCAGCCCGTCCACGTCGACATATTGCGAAGGCGGCGGGACCAGGGTCTTCGCGGGCGTCACTTCAGTCATGAGCTGACGGTAGCGAGAGCAGCAGGGCGAAGTCGTCGGCGGGATCGGTGTAGAAGCTGACGGCAGTGAATCCGGCGGCCACCAGTTCCGCCTCGAGGGCCTCCCGGCGGAACTTGGTCGAGACCTCGGTACGCATCTCTTCACCCGCCGCGAACGTCACCGACAGATCCAGGCTGCGAACGGTGACCTGCATGTCGCGGGTGGCCCGCAGCCGCATCTCGATCCGGCTGTTTGTTGCGTCCCAGAGCGCCACGTGCTCGAAGGCTTCGGGGTCGAAGTCGGCGTCGAGCGCAGCGTTGATCACGCGTAGCACATTGCGGTTGAACTCCGCCGTGACGCCGGATGAATCGTCGTAGGCGGCGACCAATCGGTCAGCGTCCTTCACCAGATCGGCGCCGAGCAGGAAGCTGTCGCCGGGGCGCAGCGCCGCCCGAACGTCACGAAGGAAGGCAGCGCGCGGAACGGGTTCCAGGTTGCCGATGGTCGAACCCAGAAACGCGATCATGCGCCGGCCGGTGCCGATCTCCAGCAGCGCGGGGACGTGGGTCTCGAAATCGCCGACTACTCCGGCGACCTGCAAACCGCGATATTCGGCGGCCAGGCTGGCGGCCGCTTGCGCGAGCGTGACCTCATCGACGTCGAATCCCACGTAACCCCGAAGCGACCCTGCGGCCCGGAAGGCGTCCAGCAGCAGATGCGTCTTTCCCGAGGTGCCCGACCCCAGCTCGACCAGGGTTTCTACTTGCGCGACGGCAGCGATATCAGCGGCCTCCGCGGCCAGGATGGCCCGTTCGGTGCGGGTCGGGTAGTACTCGGGGAGTCGGGTGATCTCGTCGAACAGCTTGCTTCCACGCTCGTCGTAAAACCACTTGGGCGGCAACGTCTTTGGAGTCGCGGTGAGCCCGGCGCGCACGTCGGTACGAAGGGCCTGCTCGAGCGCGTCCGGCGCGAGGTGACGCTGGATGGGAATCTGATCAGCCGGGCTGTCCTGCGCGTTCACACTTCTCCCAGGTCGGTGACGCCGACCCCATCCGGGGTCGCGGTGAGCAGACTGTGGTCAGGGATGTCACGCCAGCCGGGATCGTCGTCATAGGGCTCGCTGGCGACCGCCACGCCGCTCGCGTTGACCAACACCGAAAGGGTGTCGCCCCAGGTGGTGGCGAGGATCCGGGTGCCGTCCGAAGCCAGCACATTGAGCCGGGCGGCGGGATCCTTGGCGCCGATCTCGCGGACGCGTTCCCCGAGCTGGTCTGGTGCGTCGAGGAGCCAGGCCGCCAGTACGGCGCTGTCACACACCGACTCCGCACCCCTCCACGCCGAATCGGGGAGTATTCGCGGATCGAGGCGTCCGTTGTGCGAGAGCAGCCAGCCGTCGCGGGTGAAGGGCGCCGTCGCTGCTTCCTCGACGGGCATTCCTACGGTGGCACTGCGGACTGCGGCCAGGATCGCGTTCGAGGTGACGTGGGGAGCGACAGCGGCGAATGAGGCGTCGCCCCAAAGAGGACGAGCCGCCCTCCACCGCGCTGGGGTGGGCAGTCCCGGGCTCCACCATCCCGCTCCCCAGCCGTCGGCATTCATCAGTCCGTGGGCCTGCCGGCGCGGCGCATACGACTGGTGCAGCAGCCCGAACTCGGGCTCCAGCACGAGCGACGCCACGGTTCGCGGCGTCCCGAGCCAGGCGATATGACGGCACATCAGGCGTCCCAGGCGAGGCGCAGCCCGGTGAAGATCTGGCGGCGGATCGGCAGATCCCAGTTACGAAACGTCGAACGGATTGCATACGGGTCGGTCGCCCACGAGCCACCTCGAAGCACCTGATAATCCGGTCCGAAGAAAGGTGCGGAGTAATTCTGGTAGATCATCGGCGTGAATCCGGGCCATGGGCGAAGCGACGAGGACGTCCACTCCCAGACGTCTCCGATCAGCTGCTCGACGCCGTACGCGGAGGCTCCCTGGGGGTAGGCACCAACGGGCGCGGGACGTAGCGCGCCGCCGCCGACGTTTGCCGTAGCTGTGCCGGCCGGCGGGACACCGGTGGCGGCCTTCTCCCACTCGTACTCGGTGGGCAAGCGTGCTCCTGCCCATCGCGCATATGCCTGCGCCTCGTAGTAATTGATGTGCTGTACCGGCTCATCCGCGGGTACGGATTCGGTGACCCCGAAGCGCCTGCGCACCCATCCGCCGGCTCCGTCGGGCGACCAGAAAAGCGGTGCCGTGACGTCGTCATCGCAGCGCTGGTCCCATCCCTGCGCCGACCACCACCGGGTGTTCTGATACCCGCCGTCGGCGATAAACTTTTCCCATTCCTGGTTCGTGACGGGCACCCGCCCGATCCGGAATTCAGGCACGTCCACCACGTGCTGCGGTCGCTCATTGTCCAATGATTCCAGCGCATTTGGTGCGTCGACGCCGATCACCGCGGGCCCGCCGGGGATGAGGACCGAGCCTTCGCGCCCTCCTCTTACCGGCCGCCCGGAGGGCAGTCTTTCGCTGGTAAGGAGCGCGTGTCCTTCGCGGAGTTGGTGCGTGGCCAGCATGGTCTCCACGTGCTGCAGCTCGTGCTGGGCCACCAGCGAGGTGACGAATCCGGCACCGGTCGGTCCCGGGTCGTCGGTCAGCGGATCGTCGCCGGTCACCAGATCAAGGACGCGGTCGCGTACCCGGGCGAGGTAGCGGCGGGAGGTCGCGGCGTCCAGCAGCGGAAGTTGAATGCGGCTGGCCCGCGGATGCGTGAACGCGTCATACAACCCGGCGACCTCGTCGGTGTATACCGGGTCGCGTGGAGCGGACCTCCAGGCCAGTCGCCGTAGCAGGAAGTGCTCCTCCTGCTGACCGATGTGGGCCAGGTCCCATACCAGTGGGCTCATCAACGGCGAATGCTGGCGGGTCAGCTCGACCTCGTCGAAATCGGTGAGCGCCAGGGAGCGGCCACGGGCTCCCTCGAGAGCCTTCAGAGCTTCCTGCCGGGCCTGCTGGCCGTTGACGGATCCAGGTGGGGCGCTCAGCACAGCTCGTCCGCGGTGAGGGTGGCGAGCGGCCCGTCACGGTGGGCCCGGTCCAGGACGAGATCGGCCGGGGTCCGTCCGGATTCCACCAGCTCGGCCCAGCTTTCCACCGCCGGACGCAGCGTCGCAGACACTGCGGGCAACGCCGCCCTCACCACACCACGGGCGGCAGCAGCAATCACCGGGTCGCTGATGCCGAGCCGCGCCGCATCGGCGGTGCGCCTGGCGATCGGTTCGGCTGCTTCGGCAGCCCGGCCGGCCGCCTGCGGATCATCGAGTACGGCCACGGTGAGCGCTGCCAGGCCCGGCCACCACGCGGCGGGAACGGTGTCGAGGAGCCTGATCTCCAGAAAACCCCGCAGGCGCAGGGGTGGAAACAGTGTCGTGGTGTGCAGGTCGAGGTCAGCAACCGTCGGCAAGCGGTCGCCGAGGCGGCGTTCGCCGGTGACCCAGCTGATCAAGGGAATCCGCTCGAGCACCGGTGTGCGGGCGCCCGTCAGGGGGTCACGTAACAGCATCACCGGGGCCGCCAGGGCGAACGAGGCCCAAGCTCCGGCCGGGTCGCCATGCCCGGCGAAAGGCGAGCAGCGTCCGGGGTCCAGCCGCTGCCACATGGCGGCGCGTTCGGACCGGAAGCCGCGCTCACGGCCGCGCAACATGGGGGAGCACGCCGACAGGGCGAGCAGGGCAGGAGTCAGGCGATGGATCTGGGCCACCCGCTCTGCCCAGCCGTCTTCCGGGCCGGCCTCGACGTTGACCTGCAGCGAGGCGCTGGAGCACATCATGGTGGCGGCTTCGTCGCGGTAGCCGGCGGCTCCGAAGTAGCCCGCCATAGCCGCGTAGCGGTCGCCGGGGTGCACGCGTACCGGGCTGCGGACCGGGTCGGTACCGGTGGAAAGCAGACCCAGGCCGGCGGCGGTCAGCGCAGGGGCAAGCGAGGCCGAGTCCGCCTGCAGCGCCTCCACGGCCGCACAGACATCGCTCGCCGGCAGCGTCGACAGCTCCACCTGTCCGCCCGGCTCCATGGTCAGGCGACTCTCATGAGGCAGCGCCAGGCCGGTCAGGGCGCGTTGCAGCCGCTGCCATGACACGACGGACGACGGTGATGCCAGATCGACGACGTGACGCTCGAGTTCGAGGCCGACCGTGCCCAAGGGGCTGGGAGTCAGCGCGCCGTCGACAAGATGCTCACGCGCGGACTCCTCGGTACACGGGGCGTCCGGGTCGATCGAGGCAGTGCGGACGGCCATTGGCAGCCCCTCCAGGTCCGGACCGGCTCCCCTTCGGGAGCCGCGGGTCGGTGCGGGGCCGGCTACCCGAAATGGGCGCCGTCCTCGTGACTAGCTTGTGACAACCACCAACTGAGTGCAAGTCATCCCATCCCCCAGGAGAGTCGGTAATTAACCCGTGGCGGCAGGCGGAAGTGGGGCGTAGGGCTGGTTGGCCAGCGCAGCGTTGAGACTTCGCCCCCAGGCCAGGGCCGGGATGTCGCCGCCGAAGACCTGCGCGTAGTAATTGCCGCCGGCATAGACGTTGGTCAGCGGGTGGGCCTGCGGGCCGCTGATGTTGCCGGCCTCGACGGCGGCCGCGAGTTGCGGGGTGTAGCCGACGAACCAGGCGCTGCTGTAACCGTCGGTGGTGCCGGTCTTGCCGGCCGCCGGCCGCCCGTAGAGCGTGGCGTTGGGGTAGCCGGTGCCGTTCGTGATCACGCCTTCAAGCACGCTGGTGACCTGGTCTGCGACGGCTGGGGTGATCACCTGCTGGCAGGCCGGCGGAGGCGTGAGGGCCACTTTCTTGCCGTCCGGATCGGTCGCCGAAAGCGCGCCGCGGGGTTCGCAGCGCAGGCCATGGGCGGCCAGGGTCGCGTAGGCGGTCGCCATGTCCAGCGGGCTCACCACGTAGGCGCCGATCGTGAGCGAGCCGCTATTGGGCCCGACGGTCTTGAGCCGCTGGGCCGGGATCCCGAGCCGGATCGCCATGTCGGCGACGTTCTGCACGCCGACCTTCTGCTCGAGCTGGATGTAGTACGTATTCACCGAGTTCCAGGTGGCCTGGACCATGTCGTAATTTCCGGCTTCGGCGGGATCTGCGTTGGAGAATCCGTTGCTGCAGCCCGACAGCGGCGACCGGCCGCTGCCCGCCTGGATGACGTAGACGGGCGAGACGTAGCAGGCCGGTGCGTAGAAGGACGTGCTCAGCGGAAGGCCCTGCGAGATCGCCGCGGTCAGCGTGAAGACCTTGAAGGTCGAACCGGGCTGCAGGGAAGCGGTGGTGAGCACCGGGATCGTGGTTTGCCCCGGACCTGTGCCATAGGGCTTGTTGACGGCCATGGCCAGGACGTTGCCGGTGCCCGGCTGGACGATCGCCTCCGCGACCGTGACGCTGTTGGACTGTTCAACGGTCTCGTCCAGGGCGTTCTGCGCGGCGGCCTGAATAGTGGGATTGAGCGTGGTCTTGATCGTGAGGCCACCCTCGAGCAGCCGGTTGCTGCGCTCGGTCTGCGTAGCGCCGAGCGCAGGGTCGGCGAGCAGCTGGGTGCGTACCCAGTCGCAGTAGAACGCCGCCTTGGACGTCAGGCACGGGTCTGCGGTCGCCGGCGGGGCGACCGGGTGCAGCCCCAGTGGCGCGGCGTTGGCTGCCGCCTCCTGCGCCGCGGTCAGATGCCCGAGCTCGTGCATCCGGGCCAGCACTTCGCCGCGGCGCTTGAGGGCGGCCGCCGGATACGTGATCGGGTCGTCGGATGACGGGCTCTGCACCAGTCCCGCCAGGAGCGCAGCCTGGGGAAGGGTCAGCTTGTCGACGGTGGTGCCGAAGTATCGGCTGGCGGCAGCGCCGATGCCGTAAGCGCCGTGCCCGAAGTAGGCGATGTTGAGGTAGCCCTCGAGGATCTGGCTCTTGGACTCACGGTCCTCCAGCGCCAGTGCGAGCCGGGCCTCGCGCAGCTTTCGCGCGAAAGACTTGTCAGTGGCCTCCTGGGCCGCCTGGGTGGAATCGGCGCTGTAGAGCAGCACGTTCTTCACGTACTGCTGGGTGATCGTCGAGCCGCCTTGCGACAGGTCTCCGTTCGAGTCCTCGACCGCGGCTCGCAGCAGGCCTTTGTAGTCGATCCCGTGGTGGGAGTAGAAGCGGCTGTCTTCGATGTCGACGATCGCCGTCTTCATGACCGGCGCGACCTGAGCAATAGTCACCGGAATGCGATTCTCCGGTCCGTGCAGGACCGCGATCACCGAGCCGTCGGCGGCCAGGATCTTGCTGTCACGGCCCAGAATGGGATCGGGCAGCACGGTCGGGAGCGACTCGAAGTGGTCGCTCACCGCCTTGGCAGCCAGCCCGGTGCCCAGCACCACCGGCGTGACGATGCCGGCAGCCAGCAGGCCGGCGGCCACCGCGAGGGCCACCAGGTAAAGGAGCTTGCGGGGCTGGCGCGAGCCGCCTGGCCCGGACCGGCCGGACCGCGCCGCCACTGCCCGAATTGCCGGCCGGTGGCGCGGGTGGCCGCACGTCGGTCATGGTCATTATGTCGAAAGGCTAACCAGCCCCCCTGGGAGCAGGATGTATGCCGAACGCGTGTCGCACAGCGGGTTCTCAGGCAGGCTTCTCACCCGGTGCTGTCAGGCGGTGTCGATGACTTGAAACGCCTCGGCCAGTCGTCCCTCACCCAGCCCACCGGCCAGGGCTTGCGCTCCCAGCCACTCCCGTAGGAGTCCCTCCAGATCGACGTCTGCGGTCTGACTGACGTGGGCTTTCAGGGCGGCAATCTTGCGATCGAAGGTGTCGGTGATGTCCACCCAGTGGTTCAGCAGCGCCGTCGGCGCGGCATTGATCCAGACTTCGCCGACCGACCATTCGGCGAGTCCGGCCGCCAGCAGCTCGGGGTGGGCGAACGGATTGCGCGCATCGGGGTACACCGCGCAGAGTGCTGCCTCGCCGGTACGGAGGTGGTCGGGATGGGAGGCGCCGATGCGCGCCCAGTTGCGCTCGGGCGATTGGCACACCACGCGCTGGGGCCGGACCTGTCGGATCACCCGGGAGATGTCGCGCCGCAGATCCTGGGTCACCTCGACGGCGCCATCGGGATAGCCGAGGAAGGTGACGTCATGAACTCCGACCTCATCGGCCGCGGCGCGCTGCTCGGCTTCCCTGATACCGGGGATCTCGCTGCGCGGGACGGTCGGGTCGAATCCGCCGGCCTGGCCGCTGGTGACGATGCAATACGCCACCTCGATGCCCTTCGCGGTCCAGCCGGCCACAGTGCCCGCGGAACCGAAGTCCGCGTCGTCGGGATGGGCCGCGATCACCAGTGCCCGCTCGATTTCGGAGTCGTCTCTCGGGACTGTGCTGCGCACGCTTGTGGTCACGCTTCGCATGATGGCCTGTAGGGCGCGCCGTGACCGATTCTGATCAAGCTTCGAACGTACGATCGGATGCAATGAGCGCCTTGCCACTAGACCTTCCCGAGGTCCTCGAGTCAGCGTCTTCCGCGGCCGCGTCGGCGCGTTCTGAACGCTCTGAGCAGGCTGAGCAGGAGCGGGCTGCAGCTCGCGCCGCACGGATCGAGGCGCTGCTTTCCGATCTCAACGCTCCGCAACGGGCGGCGGTGGAGCATGAGGGCGGCCCGCTGCTCGTCGTCGCCGGGGCGGGCTCTGGCAAGACCCGCGTCCTGACCCGTCGCATCGCTTATCTGCTGGCCGCCCGGGGGGTCGCACCCGGCGAGGTGCTGGCGATCACCTTCACTAACAAGGCTGCCGGCGAGATGCGCGAGCGCGTAGCGGATCTGGTCGGTCCGCGAGCGCGCAGCATGTGGGTCAGCACGTTTCACAGCGCCTGCGTGCGGATCTTGCGTCGTGAGGCCAAGTCGCTGGGCTTCACCAGCTCCTTCACGATTTACGACTCCGCTGATTCGCAGCGGCTGCTCAAGCAGGTGATCCGCGAGCTGGATCTGGATCCCAAGCGCAATCCGCCCCGGGCGCTCGCCGCCAAGATCAGCAACCTCAAGAACGAGCTCATCGACTTCGACACAGCTCGCTCCAAGGCCGAGACCGCCGAGGAGCTGCAGCTGGCTGACATCTACGCCAATTATCAGCGTCGCCTGCTGCAGGCCAACGCCCTTGATTTCGATGATCTGATCGGCACGACGGTCGCCCTGCTGCAGGCCTTTCCGGACATCGCGGAGCACTATCGCCGCCGGTTCCGCCACGTGCTGGTCGACGAATACCAGGACACCAACCACGCCCAATACGTCCTGGTCCGCGAGCTGGTCGGCACCGATGCGGGCGATGACGGCGATAAAGCGGGGGCTGCCGGGGATCGGGCGGAGCTGTGCGTGGTGGGCGATGCCGACCAGTCGATCTATGCGTTTCGCGGGGCCAGCATCCGCAACATCGTGGAGTTCGAGAGCGATTACCCCGACGCCACCGTGATCTTGCTGGAGCAGAATTACCGCAGCACCCAGACCATCCTTTCGGCGGCCAATGCCGTCATTGCGAAGAATCCCGACCGCATCCCCAAGCGGCTCTGGAGCGACTCCGGCGACGGCGAGCAGATCGTCGGCTACGTCGGGGACAACGAGCACGACGAGGCCGCTTTCGTCGCCGAAGAGGTCGACCGGCTCTCGGACAAAGAGGGCTTCCGGCCCGCAGACGTCGCTGTCTTTTACCGGACCAACGCCCAGAGCCGCAGCTTTGAAGATGTGTTCATCCGGGTCGGGCTGCCGTACAAAGTGGTCGGCGGAGTGCGCTTCTACGAGCGCCGTGAGGTGCGCGACGCGTTGGCCTATCTGAGGCTGCTGGCTAACCCGGCCGACAGCGTCAACCTGCGCCGCATCCTCAACGTGCCCAAGCGGGGGATCGGCGACCGGGCGGAGGCGATGGTCGCCGCGTACGCCGACCGTGAGCGGATCTCCTTCGCCGAGGGGCTGGAGCGGGCTCGCGATGCGCCGGGCCTGGCGACGCGTTCGCTGAACGCCATCGAAGGCTTCACCGCGATGATGGCGGAGATCCGCTCGGCGGCCGATGCCGGCGTCCCGCCGAGCGAGCTGCTCGAGCTGATCTATGACCGCACCGGGTATCTGCAGGAGTTGCAGGAGAGCCCCGATCTGCAAGAGCAGGGCCGCGCCGAAAACCTTGAGGAGCTGGTGTCGGTCGCGCGCGAATTCGAAGACCTGGCGGTCGAAGGCGGCGGCACCGCCCTCAACGACTTCCTGGAGCAGGTTTCGCTCGTCGCCGATACCGACGAGATCCCCGATGGTGACGGGTCGGGCGGTGTCGTCACGCTGATGACCTTGCATGCGGCGAAGGGCTTGGAGTTTCCGGTCGTCTTCCTGACCGGGATGGAAGACGGCGTCTTTCCGCACGAGCGCACCTTGGCGGATACGACCGAGCTGGCCGAGGAGCGCCGGCTGGCTTATGTGGGGATCACCCGCGCGCGGCAGCGGCTCTACCTGTCGCGTTCGGTCACGCGGAGAGGCTGGGGCGAGCCGCGCTATTACCCGGCCTCGCGGTTCCTGGACGACGTGCCCGCCGAGCTCGTCGACTGGCGCCGGCTCCCCGAACCGGCGATGGCCGCGGCCGCCCAACGGATCGCTCCGCTGGGTGGCTCGGGTGGTCGGCGGCAGGCGGGTCCGGGGCTGCGGCCCGTCGTCGCGCTCGACCCCGGCGATCGGGTGACGCATTCAGCCTGGGGGATGGGCACCGTCGTCTCCACCAGCGGTGAGGGCGACAAGGCGCGGGCGCGTATCGACTTCGGCGGTGACGTGGGAGTCAAGGAATTGCTGCTGCGCTACGCCCCCGTGGAGAAGCTCTAGGCCAGGGCAGAGAGCTCTAGACGGCCACGCCGTGCTCGCGCAGCCAGACGGCGGGATCCATGCGGGCGCCGCCGGGCAGGTGCACCTCGAAATGCAGGTGCGGACCGGTCGAGTAGCCCGTGCTGCCCACGTTGCCGAGCTGCTGACCGGCGACGACGAGCTGGCCGACCTTCACCGTCCACGCTGACATGTGCGAGTAGGTGGTCACGTAGCCATCGACCTGGGCGACCTCGACGTGCATGCCGTAGCCGTCATCCCAGCCGACGAAGGTGACGACGCCGGAGTGCGCTGCGCCGATCGGCGTGCCGTAGGGCGGCGCGATGTCGATGCCGGGGTGGGTGCCGTACCACTGCGTGACCGGCCCTGGCACGGGTCGCACGTAGACCGGGGCGGCCAGCGCCTTGCGGACGAGGCTGCGTGAGGCCCGCTGGATCTCGGCGGCGGTCAGGGGGGCGGGCTTCGCGTCGACGGCGGGGCCGGACTTGAGTCCGTCGAGTCGCTGCTCGTCGTTCGTGGCGATCTTCACGATGTTGCTGTCGTCGGCCTGGACGTAGGTCATGGCCTGGGAGTGCCCGCTGCCCGCCGAGGCGCTCGCGGTCGAAACTGCTATCGCAGGAAGCACGATTGTCGTCAGGATTGCGACCGTCGGGATCCAGCGGTAGGGCGAACGTTGTAAAGCCACGTGGGGAAGTCCTCAAAATCTCGCGTTCGGTGGTGCCTTTGGGTGGATGGCCGTCGGCCAGTTCGGATTGGCTCCAGCCGCTGCGGCCTTCGAAAACCAAGCCGCTTCGCGGGGGCTCGACGAAGCGTCCGCAACGTACACAGTGGTTCTGAACGTGGCCGGTGGCAGGGGGGTCGCCACGTTCGGATGACGTCTGGGGTGACTGACCGTTACAGCAGGTCGTAGATCCCTACGGACTCACAACTGTGGAACTCGTCACCCTCACTGCAGGTCTAGAGCATTCCAGGCAGGGGGCCAGACCATCTGCGCTCGCGCGCTGACTGCCGGCGGGCGGGTTCGAGCCAACTCTGTGTAGCGATGGCAGCGGCGACAGCGCGTCCGAATGCCTTGGAATCGGGGGCCGGTACCGCGGCGTCGGCCACCCCCAAGGCGAGCAGGTCGGCCGGACGCAGACCGTAGAGCCGGGAAATCTCGTCGGCGGGGCGATGCAGCGTGATCGCCGCACCCTCGGGCACCAGCGCCGCGAAGTACGCATCGGGGCCGACGAGCAGGACGTCGCAGCAGGCGGCGGCGAGGGCACCACCGGAGCCACCTTCTCCGATCAGCACGCCGACCGTCGGGGCGCGGCAGGTCAGCACGGCGTCCATCGCTTCGCCGATCGCCTGCGCCAGCCCGTCGCGTTCGGCGACCGGACCCGGTTCAGCGCCGGGAGTGTCGATGAGCGTCAGGAGTGCCAGCTCCAGCCGGCTGGCGAGCCGCGCGGCGCGGGTCAGCAGCCGATACCCGGCGGGAGTCGGGCGACCGCCCCGGTGGGCGGCCAGTGCGACGGCGACCACGGGCTGATCGCTGGCCGACAGCCGGCCGATGGCCACGGCCACGCTCTCGTCGCTGCCGCGCAGTGCCACCGAATCATCGAGCAGCTGTCCGAGCAGCTCGGACGCGTCCGGTCGGGGGAGCTCCCGGGCTGCGGAGCACCTGATCCGGACCGTCGCGCTCGGGGAGCGCCGGGACGGTCGGCGCTCGGACCGTACGGATATGCGGTGTCTCCAGGGCGGCCAGCGCCCGGTCGAGCCAATGCGGGACATCCGCCGGCAGCACCAGCGCGTCGACCAGACCTGCCTCGTAGGCGGCCGCTGCGGTGTGGCTGTCCGGGCCGGGTGCCTTGCCGGTGATCGCCTCCACCACGCGCGGACCGGCGAAGCCGATCGTGGCCCCCACGACCGCGCATCGGACGTCAGCCCGGCTGCCGAGCGTCACCCATACGCCGCCCGTCGTCGGGTGGTCGGCGACCGCGATGTGGGGGATCCCGGCCTCTGCCAGCCGGTGCACGCCGATCGTGGCTCTGGCCATCCCCACCAGCCCGGCGACGCCTTCCTGGAGCCGGGTTCCACCGCTGCGCAGCAAGGAGATGAGCGGCCGTCGGGCGCGGATCGAAGCGTCGACAGCGGCGATGAACGCCCCGGCGTCGAGCTCGCCGAAGCTGCCGCCGAGCACGTCGAAATCCCAGCAGACAACGATCACCGAGCTGGCGCCGATGGTCGCGCGACCCCAACGGACGGCGCGCCGAGGCACGTAATCAGGCCAGTTCAGGCGGTTGATCGGGTCCTGGTCGGGCGGATCGGGCGCCCAGCTGACGCCTTCCAGGATCGAGGCGCGCCAGTCAATGCTCTGGTCGCGACTCTCGCCGACCCCGTGGGAGGGGGGCATCCGATCACCTTTTCGGCTGGGCTGTAGCTGTGCCGGGGCTGTTGATTGATCGTCTTCCCCCAAACGGTACGAGCACACGCGCCAGATCCCGGGTCGGGTTCCCGTCGGCGCTCGGGTCGGGTTCCCACCGGCGCCATTGGCTCATGGCGTCAGGGCGCCACCAGGGCATGGCGCTGAGGGTGGGGAAGTGGCAGGGAAGGTAGTGACGATCACCGCTTCTACCGGGGTGATGCTGCGTCACACAGGGTCAGCCGATAGCGTTCCCTTCTCGTGGACCTATTCGAACATCAGGCGAAAGAGATCTTCGCCCAATACGGCATCCCGGTGCCCACCGGCAAGGTAGCCACCACCCCGCAGGAAGCTCACGCCATCGCGGCGGAGCTGGGCGGTCGGGTGGTGGTGAAGGCACAGGTCAAGGCAGGCGGCCGGGGTAAAGCCGGTGGTGTCAAGGTGGCTGACGACGCTGCTGACGCGCAGGCCAAAGCAGAGGCCATCCTCGGCATGGACATCAAGGGCCTGACGGTCCACAAGGTCCTGGTGGAAAACGCCTCGGCGATCGCAGAGGAGTACTACGTCTCCTTCCTGCTTGACCGCGCCGGGCGCAGCTTCCTCGCCATGTGCTCCGTCGAGGGAGGCATGGAGATCGAAGAGGTCGCCGTCAAAGCCCCCGAGATGCTGGCCCGCGTTCCGATCGACCCGCTGGTCGGCGTCGACGTCGCGACCGCTCGCAGCATCGCCAAGGCCGGGCACCTGCCGGAAAAGGCGCTCGACGGTGCGGCCGACCTGCTCGCGAAGCTCTGGCAGGTCTTCGTCGGCGAGGACGCGACGCTGGTCGAGGTGAACCCGCTGATCCTGACGGCCGACGGCAAGGTCGTCGCGCTGGACGGCAAGGTCAGCCTCGATGAGAACGCCGGCTTCCGGCACGAGTCGCACGCCGCGCTGGAAGACCAGAGCGCGGTCGACCCGCTGGAGCAGCTCGCGAAGGAAAAGCACCTCAATTACGTGAAGCTCGACGGCAGCGTCGGGATCATCGGCAATGGCGCAGGTTTGGTCATGTCGACACTGGACGTCGTCACGTATGCGGGTGAGGAGTTCGGCGGCCAGCAGCCCGCCAACTTCCTCGACATCGGCGGCGGCGCCAGTGCGCAGGTGATGGCTGACGGTCTCTCGATCATCCTCGGCGACCCGAACGTCAAGTCGGTCTTCGTCAACATCTTCGGCGGAATCACGGCCTGCGACGCGGTCGCCAACGGCATCGTGCAAGCGCTGGACCTGTTGGGCGGCAGCGCGATCAAACCGCTCGTCGTACGGCTCGACGGCAACAACGTCGTGGAGGGCAGGCGAATCCTCCAAGAGGCGAACCTGCCAGTGGTGCACCTGGAAGACACCATGGACGGCGCGGCCCGCAAAGCCGCCGAACTCGCGTCAACTGCGGTCTGAGGGCGGACGAAATGGCAATCTGGCTCACTGAAAATTCCAAGGTCATCGTCCAGGGCATCACCGGCGGCGAGGGCAGCAAGCACGCCCGCCGGATGGTTGCAGCGGGGACCAACGTCGTCGGCGGTGTCAACGCCAAGAAGGCCGGCACCGAGGTGGACGGGCTACCCGTCTTCGCCAGCGTCACCGAGGCGATCGAGAAGACCGGCGCTGACGTGTCGGTGGTCTTCGTACCGCCGAAGTTCGTCAAGGACGCCGTCCTCGAGGCGATCGACGCCGAGATCCCGCTGATCGTGGTGATCACCGAGGGCATTCCGGTGCACGACTCGACGGAGTTCTACGCGTACTCGGTGAAGAAGGGCAAGAGCCGGATCATCGGCCCGAACTGTCCCGGCATCGCCTCGCCCGGCAAGAGCAACGCGGGCATCATCCCCGCCGACATCACCCCCGCCGGGCGCATCGGGCTGGTCAGCAAGTCGGGCACCCTGACGTATCAGATGATGTACGAGCTGCGTGACTTCGGCTTCTCGACCTGCGTCGGAATCGGCGGCGACCCGGTCATCGGCACGACGCACATCGATGCTCTGGATGCGTTCGAGGCCGACCCCGAGACCGACGCGATCGTGATGATCGGTGAGATCGGCGGCGACGCGGAGGAGCGCGCTGCCGCCCACATCGAGGCTCACATCTCCAAGCCGGTCGTCGGCTACGTCGCCGGGTTCACCGCCCCGGAAGGCAAGACGATGGGCCACGCCGGCGCCATCATCTCCGGATCCTCCGGCACCGCGCAGGCCAAGAAAGAAGCCTTGGAAAAGGCCGGCGTCCGGGTGGGAAAGACGCCCAGCGAAACCGCCGGGCTGATGAAAGAGATCATGCGCGCGCTCTGACGAGCGTCATGTTGTAACTGCGTTATGACTGGTGCCAGGGCGACATGAGCCGCTGACGCATCGCCCCGCCTTGGGCGTTATGCGGCTTTTGTCGCGGTATTCAGGCGCCTGTCAGGATAACGACAGCCGTGTCGGGTGCTTGCTCCTTGCATGCGCAGTACACCGCCCCCACACTCCATTTTGATCGACGGCAGCCCGCCGGCGACAAAGCATGGAGGTAGCACTCATGGCTGTCATCGGCGGCCGTAACGTCGCAACGAACGACATCGTCATCATGGCATCGGGTCTGGTCATGTTCATCGTCAGCTTCCTGCCGTGGTACGGAGCGAGCTTCCTGGGCCACAGCGACAGCGTCAGTGCGTGGAGCGCGGGCTTCGGCGCGTGGTTCTCCTGCCTGCTCGTGCTGGCGGTGGGCGGCGTCGTGGCCTTCAGAGTTTTCGGCGGCCGCGATCTGCCTGCGTTGGGCAACGGCGCCGTGAGTTGGGCCTTCGTCCTCACGGCCGTCAGCATCCTGGCGGCGATCATCGTGCTGCTGCGCTGGCTCACCTACCCGAGCTCGAGCATCAGCGGGCTGAACGTCGGCGCCAAATTCGGTACCTACGTCGGACTGATCGTCGCGATCGTGCAGGCCGTCTTCGGTTACCTCTCGATCGTCAAGGCCGGCGAGAAGCTCCCTTGGCAGAAGCGCACCGCCTGACAGCATTTCCAGCAGCACCATCGGCGGCCCGGGAGATCACTCCCGGGCCGTCGGCGTTTGGGTGCGTTTGGGTGCTGATGACGCGGCGTTTCACCCGCCGGGCGCTACCGCTGCATGCGAGCCTGACGGGCAATGCCCGACCTGCTGAATCAGACGCCGAAGGCGGCCCCGCGCGCCGCTGCGCCGAGGCCCCGCCGACCTGCCCCACCAGCGACTCCGGCGCGTCGACGATCCCGCGTCGTTTCGGGAGTCACCGGGGCTCTCGCGGCGGCTGCGGTGGGCATGCTGCTGGTGCAGGCCGTCTGCCTCATCGCGTGGATCGCCGAACCCCGCTCGGCCGCCCCGCTCAGTGCCGCGTTGCGCACCGGAGCCGCTTTTTGGCTGCTCGGTCACGGTGGTCGCCTGGGGATGCCGGCGGGCACCGTTGCGCTCATCCCGCTCGGGTTGTCACTGCTTTTCGCGGCGCTGCTGACGCGGGCGGGCGCGGCCGTAGCTCGCGTGCGGCCGTCAGGTCCCCGTCGGGGGATGCTCCTGGTCTGCGCAATGGCGGTGGCCATTCCGTACGCGCTCATCGCGGCGCTGGTCGCTCTGGGCGCCCGCGGCGGTGGCCTGCAGCCGTCGGTCTGGACCGCGGCGCTGGGTGCCTTCGTCATCGCCGCTGCTGCCGCGGCGATCGGTGGGGCGCGCGCCGTTCCAGTCAGCCCCGCAGGCACGCCTGCGAAACCCTCACCGCTGCGGGCAGTCGCCGCCGGGATCGGGGTGGCGGGAGCGCTGCTGCTCGCCGTATCCGCGGTGGTCGCCGCGATCGCCCTCGCGACGCATGTGTCCGATGCCGCTGCCCTCGCACGTCCGGCCAAGGCTGGAGCCGTGGGCGGTTTCGGCCTGCTGGTGCTGCAGGCTGCCCTCACACCGAATGCCGTGCTGTGGACGGCGTCGTACGTGCTCGGACCCGGCTTCGCGCTTGGAGCGGGCACTCTCGTCAGCCCCACCGGCGTACACCTCGGCGACGTTCCGGGGCTTCCGATGCTGGCGGCGCTCCCCGCTAGTGCCGCCCCCTGGCCGGTGTACGTCCTTTTCCTGGTCCCTCCAGCGGCCGGCGTGCTGGCCGGCGTGGTCATGATCCGCCGGCTCCCCCGAACTCCGGACCTCCTGCGGGCGGGCCTGCTATCGCTCGGCGTCGCGCTGGCTATCAGCCTGCTTGCCGGTTTGCTGGCCGCCCTGTCCGGCGGCCCGGTCACCCGCGGCCGCCTCGGCACGATCGGACCGTCGTTCCTGCAGGCCGGTGCTGCTGCAGCTCTTGAGGTCGGGGTTCCGACGATCGTCGCGGCGCTGGCCCTCACCTGGCACCGGCAGCGTCACCGGGGCCGCATGGCCGCGCCGCCCCCCACCGTTGGTGAGTGGCTCCAGCGCGTGGCGCACGGCGTGAAGGCCAAGTCCATGGCCGGGGGTGCCGCGACGGCAGGGATGGCCGCCCGCGTCGGCCGGAAGTTGCGGCACCCGTTGCGATCCAGCCGGAGCAAAGCTGGTGGCGACGAGGATGCTGAGCAGGATTCGCCGCTGGTCGTCGATCTGACCAAGCACGAGGTGGACCTGACCGACACCGAAGCGGTGCCCGACATCGACCTGACGGATGCTGAATCTGGGTCGGCATCACAGTCGGCATCAGGGCCCGACTCGGCCAGTGGTTCGCTCGAGGACGACGAGCCTGCGACGGAAGAGTTGGAGATCGTCCGGGTCCCGGTCAGCTTGGAGAAGTTCCACGAAGCAGAGGGCCAAGAGGCGCCCACCGAGCAGCCTTCGCGCCGCCGTCGACCCCGGTTACCGTCGCGGCCGCGGCGTAAGCCGAAGGTCATCAAGCTTCCGGACTGAGCCTCTCGTCTAGGCTGACTGCGTGCCCGCCAGCCCGCGTCAAGCGCGTCTTGTCGTCATGGCTTCGGGCACCGGCAGCACCCTTGCGGCCATCCTCGACGCGACTCGTGATCCGGGGTTTCCGGCGCGCATCGTGGCTGTCGGCACTGACCGCCCGGACACTCTCGCCGAGCAACGGGCCGCGCAGGCCGGCATACCCAGCTGGATCGTGCGGGTGGCCGATCACGCCGACCGGCCGGCGTTTGATGTCGCGGTGGCGGCGCGTATCGCTGAGGCCGAGCCGGACCTCGTCGTCCTTGCCGGCTACATGAAGGTGCTCGGCCCGGCGGTAGTGAGCCGGTTTCGAATCGTCAACACCCATCCGTCGCTGCTACCGGCGTTTCCCGGCGCGCATGCCATCCGAGACGCGCTGAGCTACGGCGTGCGGATCACGGGATGCACCGTTCACGAGGTCGACGAGGGGGTCGACACCGGGCCGATCCTCGCGCAGGCCGCGGTGCCAGTGCTCCCCGGTGACGACGAGGACAGCCTGCGCTCGCGCATCCAGGCCAGCGAGCGCGTCCTCTACGTGCAGACCATCCGCGATGTGTGCAGCGAGCTGACCGAGAGCTCCACCAGCGGGATAGGTACCAGCGGGATAAGTGTCGAAAAAAGTGAGGTCTCGTCATGAGTGAGCAGCTTCGT
Source organism: uncultured Actinomycetota bacterium (assembly GCA_963737695.1). Taxonomy (GTDB): domain Bacteria; phylum Actinomycetota; class Actinomycetes; order Frankiales; family Frankiaceae; genus DATAZK01. The sequence continues at coordinate 730,963 of CAVTTQ010000002.1, read as the reverse complement.
CCGGTCCGGCGCGCGTTGGTGAGCGTCTACGACAAGTCCGGGCTTGACGTCTTGGCCCCAGCTTTGATCGTCGCTGGTGTCGAGGTTGTCAGCACCGGGTCCACCGCCAAGGTGCTCGCGGCGGCCGGCGTCGACGTCACCCCGGTCAGCGAGGTCACCGGCTTCCCCGAGGCGTTCGACGGACGCGTCAAGACGTTGCACCCTGCGGTCCACGCCGGCTTGTTGGCCGACCTCAGCAAGCCTTCGCACGTCGAGCAGCTGGCCGAGCTCGGCTACGCGCCCTTCGAGCTGGTGATCGTCAACCTCTACCCGTTCGTGGAGACGGTGGCCTCCGGCGCCGGCCAGGCCGAGGTCGTCGAGCAGATCGACATCGGCGGCCCGACGATGATCCGGGCGGCGGCCAAGAACGCCGAGAGCGTCGCCGTCGTGACCTCGCCCTCGCGGTATCCGGATGTCATCGCCGCGCTGGAAAAGGGTGGCTTCGACCTGCCCTCGCGGCTCAAGCTGGCGGCGGAGGCCTTCGCGCACACCGCCAGTTACGACGTCGCCGTGGCCTCCTGGCTGGCCAACGACGTCGTCAGTGAGCCCGACGGCTTCCCGCTCTGGATCGGCGGCGCCTGGAACCGCAAAGGTGTGCTCCGCTACGGCGAGAACCCCCACCAGCGGGCCGCTCTCTACTCGCTGCCGGGCGCCACGGGCATCGCGCAAGCCGTCCAACACCACGGCAAGGAGATGTCCTACAACAACTACGTCGACACCGACGCCGCCCGCCGCGCTGCCTTCGACCACGCCGAGCCCTGCGTCGCCATCATCAAGCACGCCAATCCCTGCGGCATCGCGATCGGTGACGATCCGGCGGATCCCATTGCCGACGCCCACCGCAAGGCGCATGCCTGCGACCCGGTGAGCGCGTTCGGTGGGGTCATCGCCACCAACCGCCCTGTGACGGTCGCCTTGGCCGAGCAGATCGCCGAAATCTTCACCGAAGTGGTGTGCGCGCCCTCCTACGAAGCCGGCGCGGTCGAGATTCTCGCCAAGAAGCCGTCGATCCGGCTGCTCGAGTGCCCGGCGCCCCCCGCCGGGTCGAGCATCGAGATTCGCCCGATCTCCGGTGGCGTGCTGCTGCAAGAGGCCGACCACATCGACGCTCCAGGAGATGACCCCTCGACCTGGACGCTGCAGACCGGCGACCCCGCCGACGTGGCGACCTTCCGCGACCTGGTCTTCGCCTGGCGGGCGATCAGAGCCGTCAAGTCCAACGCGATCCTGCTCGCGACCGGCGGAGCGACGGTCGGTGTGGGCATGGGCCAGGTCAACCGGGTCGATGCCGCCCGCCTCGCCGTCGCCCGCGCCGGTGACCGGGCCAAGGGGAGTGTGGCCGCCAGCGATGCGTTCTTCCCCTTCCCGGACGGACTCGAAGTCCTGATCGAGGCCGGAGTGCGCGCGGTGGTCGAGCCAGGTGGGTCGGTACGTGACGGCGACGCCATCGCGGCAGCAAAGGAAGCCGGAATCACCCTCTACTTCAGCGGGACTCGCCACTTCGCCCACTAAGGCGGTGCGTTGTCCTCTGGAGCCGGCGCGTTCCCTTGGAGCCATAGCGTGGTGGCGCTCTGACGCGATGAGCGCATGGCGCCGCGGGTCTGAGTGGTGCTGGGGGTGTGAGCGGCGGCGATCGCAGGTTCCCTTGGAGCCATAGCGTGGTGGCGCTCTGACGCCATCAGCCCATGGCGCCGGGGGCCTGAGTGGTGCTGCGATCAGCGCGCCTCCTGCTTGCGGTGCTTGGCATCCGTTAAATTCAGGCCCCGGCCGGTCCGATACTTTCGGCTGCGCTGACCGAGCTGTCACCCCAACAGGTCTGGATCTCGTTCTTGACTGTCACCGCCAAAGACCGGTACCAGTCTGGCCAGACCCTGGCTCCAGCTCCCACCGCTCCAGCTGCCCCCACCCCGACCCGGCGTCCTGTCGCGGCGAGGCCAGGCCCTCCGAAGCCGGTAGCGAAACGCCACGTCACGGGCCTCGACGGCATGCGCGGCATCGCTGTCCTGCTGGTGCTCTGCTTCCATTTCCGGCTCGGCCCGTTTCGCGGCGGCTTCGTGGGCGTGACGGTCTTCTTCACGCTCTCTGGCTTCCTGATCTGCTCACGCACGCTCACCGAGGTGGGACGTAGCGGCCGCTTCGGTGTCGGCGACTTCTTCGAACGCCGGATCCGCCGGCTCGCTCCGGCAGCGATCCTCTGCGTCCTCGCCGTCGTCATTTTCGGGGAACTGCTGGGTACGCGCGAGCAGCGTGCCTCGCTGCCGGGCGACGCCGTCGCAGCGTTGGCCAACGTCGCCAACTGGCGCTTCCTGATACATGGCACCAGCTACACGGATCTGTTTGCCGCACCTTCGCCGCTGAACCACTTCTGGTCGCTGGCGATCGAGGAGCAGTTCTACCTGGTCTTCCCGCTGGTGGTCTGGCTGGTGCTCAAGCTGCCTCGCCGGCTACGGGTCGTATCGATCGCCGTGATCGTGTCGGTGGGACTCGAGTGGTCGGCCCACGCGGCGTCGACCGCCGGCAGCTTCAACCGCTTCTACTACGGCACCGATGACCGCATGGCGGAGCTGCTCATCGGCGTGGTCCTGGCACTGGGGCTGTCGTACTGGCGCATCTCGGTGCCCCGGCGGGCCGGCCGCCAACGGTTTGCCATCATGCTGCTGGCCGCCGCCGGTCTGGCGTTCATCGTGGTCGGTGCCACGACCTATCGCAACGGCGGTTCGAACTACCAGCACGGCGGGGCGTTTCTGATCGCGCTCGCCACGGCTGCCGTCATCGTCGGCGCGCTGGAGGGCTCCAACGGGGTTGCGAAGCTGTGTTCGCTGCGGGCCCTGGTCTGGGTCGGCAAGGTTTCTTACGGCGCCTACCTCTTCCACTGGGCGATCTATGCACTTTCGGGAGACCACTGGGGCCCCCTGCATGGCCTCAGCCTCGGACTCGCCCAACTCACGCTGAGCCTGCTCCTGGCGGGGCTCTCCTTCCGTTTCCTGGAGCAGCCCCTTCAGCGTCGGCGCTTCTTGCCGACCCGCCGACGGCTGCTCTACTCCTGGGCGGAGGCGCTGGCCGGGGTGGCCATCCTGGCCCTGGCGCTAGGCGTGCTCGTGCCAGCGGGAGGGGCCTCGCGCTTCGCCAATGCTCAACTCGGCATGCAGATTCCGGCCGCGGCCAAGGTCAGGCCCGGCGCGGTGGTCCCGCGTACTAACGCCGCCGACCGACCCTTGCGCGTGCTGGTGACCGGTGACTCCACCGCCCGGGTGATCGCCAACGCGCTGATCGGCTACCAGAACGCGCACCCGAAGGCGCTGCAGGTACTCGACCTGAGCCTGCCCGGCTGCCCGATCACACCGGTCGACCGCATCCGCAATTACAGCGGCGAAGAAGGTCAGAACGTCTCCCTGTGCGGCGGCTGGCGCAAGACGTTCGGACCGCAGATCGACGCCTTCAAACCGGACGTCTCCGCGGTCTTCCTGTCGGTCATGGAAACGACGGACCAGCGCACGCTTTCCACCGGGTGGGACAACTTGCTCGATCCCACCTATCGCGCTCACCAGGAAAGTGAATTCAGCGCGCTCGTCGGATTACTGAGCGCTACCGGTGCTCCCGTTATTTGGGCTAATGCCCCATTCTTCAAGTTTCAGGTGGATCTTCCGTGGCTCAGCGACAACCCTGAACGGACCGTCGTACTCAATCAGATGTATAGCCAATTGGCTGCCACCCATAGCAATGTGCATCTGATCAATTACGCCGCGCAATTGAACCGACCCGGCGGGGTCGTCGATACCAGCGTGCGACCGGACGGCATCCACATGACCGACGTCGCCGCCGCGAAGCTGACGCAGAGTTGGCTGCTGCCCATGCTGGACGTCTACAAGCCCAAGGGCTCACAGCACTCTCCAGTCGCCGCCACCCCTAGCGCCGCGCCCCATAGCTAGAGTGCCAGCGTGAGACGTTGGCTGAGCCCGAAGGGTCCGGGGGAGATCGCCCTCGGCCTGGTGCTGCTCGGCGTGCTCGTGGGGCTGGCCCTGGTGGCCCAGGACCATTGGAAGCAGGGCCTGAGCCTGATGGGCGTGACGCTGCTCGCCGCGGCGGCGGCCCGTCTGCTGCTACCCGCCAGCCGGGTCGGACTTCTTGTGGTGCGAAGCCGGCCTTTCGACGTGGCCACGCTGGCGGTGTTGGGAGCGACGATCCTCGGCGTCACGTTTCAGGTGCCGCTTCCGCACCGCTGATGATGTGAGAATTTCGTTATTCGGGTGAGCCCATGGGGGAAATAGCGTTCGGGTAATTTCTCATTGTGAGTCGTTACCCGATTACTTTCTGATGTTTTATGCGGCCGGCGCCGAATTTCTCGGTCAAATTCCACCGCAGTTGCGTCGTTGAAGTGCAATCGCGCGGTTATCGGCGTTACTTTGAGCGCAGGGAGTCCGAATGCGGCTCCGGTCAGCGGGGCGGCCATGGTCGAAGAGAGCGCCGAGCCGGACGCGGTTTCCCCTTCGGATTCGCCGGCAATCTCGGTGCCTCGCGCGCTGCCGCAGAGTCTTGGCATGGTGGCCCATCTCTGGGCCGCCCCGCGTGGACCGGTTGATCTTGAGATCGTCGCTCCGATTTTGACCGAGGATGCCTCCGGCCCGATCGACTGACTCACACCGGAATCGGGCAAGCTCACACCAAGATCGGGCAAGGTGGCGGCCACCGTTTCGGTAGCCTGGTTAAAGGTTGCCCGCTCAGTGGGCCCTCAAGGACGAGGAGATCCGTCGCATGGCCACCCCGGTAAAGGTCACTGTCACCGGCGCCGCCGGTCAGATCGGTTACGCGCTGCTCTTTCGCATCGCCTCGGGCCAGCTGCTCGGCCCTGACGTGCCGGTGCGGCTGTCGCTGCTGGAGATCGCGCCCGCGCTGAAAGCGGCCGAGGGCACCGCGATGGAGATTGACGACTGCGCGTTTCCCCTCGTCGCCGGGATCGACATCACCGACGACGCGAAGACGGCTTTTGACGGCACTAACGTCGCCCTACTCGTGGGCGCCCGGCCGCGTACCGCCGGGATGGAGCGCGGCGATCTGCTGTCGGCCAACGGCGGGATCTTCGGTCCGCAGGGTAAAGCGATCAACGACGGGGCCGCGTCCGACATCAAGGTGCTCGTCGTCGGCAACCCGGCTAACACCAATGCGCTGATCGCTCAGCAGCACGCGCCGGACGTGCCGGCTAACCGGTTCACGGCGATGACGCGCCTGGACCACAACCGGGCACTCGGCCAGCTCGCCGCCAAGCTTTCGGTCTCGGTCTCCGACATCAGCCGCATGACCATCTGGGGCAACCACTCCGCCACCCAGTACCCCGACCTCTACACCGCGGAGGTCGGCGGCAAGTCGGCCGCCTCGCAGGTCGACGAGGGCTGGCTGCGCGACACGTTCATCCCGACGGTGGCCAAGCGCGGCGCCGCCATCATCGAGGCCCGCGGCTCTTCCTCGGCGGCTTCGGCGGCCAATGCCGCAGTGGATCACGTCTACGACTGGGTCAACGGCACCGAGTGGGCCTCCTCCGCCGTGGTCTCCGACGGCTCGTACGGAGTGCCCGAGGGCCTGATCTCCTCCTTCCCGTGCCGCGCCAGCGGTGGCCAGTGGGAGATCATCCAGGGCGTGGAGATCAACGAATTCTCCCGCGGCCGTATCGACGCCTCCGTGAAGGAGCTCGAAGAAGAACGGGCGGCTGTCCGCGAGCTCGGCCTGATCTGAGGGGATCTTGCGCCTACGCTGATCTGGTGGACGCCCGCCGACACCGGCTTCCGCCATGACCGTGTGGCTCAACGTTGCGGTCGTTATCGCCCTCATCCTCATCGAGGGACTGTTCGTCGCCGCCGAGCTCGCACTCGTTTCGCTGCGGGAAGGGCAGGCCAGAGCACTCGCTGACCAGAGTCGTCGTGGTCAGAAGGTCCTCAAGCTCGTCACCAACCCCAACCGCTTCCTGGCCTCCGTCCAGCTCGGTGTGACGCTCACGGCGTTGCTGTCCAGCGCCTTCGGAGCGGTGACGCTCTCCCACGAGGCCGGCGACGCGCTGCACCGCGCCGGGCTGGGAAAGACGCTCGCCGACGTATTGGGATTCCTCGGTGTCACCCTCGTGATCACCTTCACCACCCTCGTGGTGGGTGAGCTCGCTCCCAAACGGCTGGCGTTGCAACGCACCGAACGGATCAGCCTGCTCTTCGCGCCCGCGCTCGACATCATCGCGCGCGCCTCGCGTCCGGTGATCTGGCTGCTGTCGGTCTGCACCAACGGTCTGGTCAAGCTGCTGGGCGGTGACCCGTCGGCGGGTAAGGAAGCCATCTCCGAGGAGGAGCTGCGCGGCCTGGTGGCGGCCCACGAGACGCTGGGAGTCGAAGAGCGCCGCATCCTCGACGAAGTTTTCGAGGCGACTACCCGACTGGTGCGTGAGGTGATGGTGCCCCGTACCGAAGTCACGTTCCTGGAAGCCGGACAGCAGGTGGGCCGGGCGGTCGAGGAGACCAGCGAACTGCCCCATTCGCGCTATCCCGTGGTGCGGGGCTCGGTGGACGACGTGGTCGGTTTCGTCCACATCCGTGACCTGGCGGTCGCGGGCCGCAGCCGGCTCACGGTAGGCCAGCTGGCCCGTCCGGTGATCTACATCCCCTCCAGCCTCACCGTGCTGACCGCACTTTCACAGCTGCGCCGCGAGGGCCATCACCTGGCGATGGTCGCCGACGAATACGGCGGCATCGCCGGGATCGTGACGTTGGAAGATCTGATCGAGGAGCTGCTGGGCGATATCCGCGACGAGTACGACCCTGCCGTGGCCGGCACCCGCAGCATCGTCGGCGGCGATCTGGAGGTTGACGGGCTGCTCAACCTCGACGAGTTTCGCGAGGCGACCGGCGTCCCGCTGCCGGACGGCCCTTACGAGACGGCAGCCGGCTTCGTGCTGCAGGCGCTGGGGCACCTGCCGTCGGTCGGGGAAGTTGTCGAGGTAGCCGGCGTTCGGCTCACGGTGACCGCTTTGGACGGTCGCCGGATCGAGCGCCTGCGGGTCACTCCGGCGCCGCAGCCGGCTCGCCCGCCGGATCCGTCACCGCTTGACGGCGACTCCGGCGAGCGACTTGAGCGCACGCAGCTGTAGGGAGCGCACGGCGGCGTCCTGACGGCCCATGGCGACGGCGGTCTCGCGGACCGAACGCTCAGCCAGGAAGCGCAGTTCCAGGCACTGGCGCTGCGCCGGCGGCAGCTGGCGGACGGCGTCACGCAGCTGCTCGGCCTCGACCAAGTCGATGACGATGTCGTCGGCGCCGCGCTGGGGCACCATCTGGGCGTAGATGGCCGGGTCTTCGGCGGCCAGCTCGCGACGGTTTCGGGCCAGCGACCAGTAGTCGGCGGCGAGGTTGCGGGCGATCACGAGCACCCACGCGACGGGGTCGGTGCCCTGCCAGCGAAACTGCTGGAGTGAACGCCAGGCCCGCAGGAAGGTCTCGTTGACGAGGTCATCGGTCTGGCTGCTGGGAACGCGACCGGTGAGTTGGCGACGGACCCGGGGCTCGCAGCGGCGGTAGATCTCGCCGAAGGCCGCGGGGTCGCCGTTCTGGGCTGCAGTGAACACCTCGAGGAGGGTCGGCTGCGGGTTGTGGCCGCCATTGGATGAGTCAGTGGCTGCGGTGGGTGCTGCGATGGCGGACATAGGAGAATGTTGTCTGTTTCCGACCTTGAATTCGTCCCCCGACCAGGCGAACTTTCGGTGCCGCCATCTGCACTAATCGCTGTCCGCCAAGTGCCACACCCAGTACAAATGCACGCCGCAAAAGCCGCAAAAGCAGCAGCGGTGGCAACGTTCCCCGTCCAAGACCGACCTCCACGAGCGCATCCATCGCGGCCCGGTCACGACCCGCCAGCGCCAATCCGGCGTCGAAGATCTCCGGGGAGCGCGACAGTCGGGAGAGCAGCGACGTCGTCGCCAGATGAAATCCGAGCTCGCGGCGAAGCGCCCGCCGGTACGCCAGGCCGGCGCCCTGGCCACCCTGGCCCCCCTGGCCACCGCGGCTTCCCTCCGCGATGGCGGCGATGGCAGCCGTGCCGGCCAACCGGCCGGAGAGCACCGCGTAGTAGATGCCCTCGCCGGTCAGCGGGTTGATCAGCGACGCTGCGTCGCCGACCAGCAGCACGCGTCCGTCGGGCTGCTTGGGCCGGAAGGTCGACAGCGGAAGATGGTGGGCGCGCAGGGTGCCGGGAGTGGCCGGCTGCTGAGGAAGCAACGCGGCCAGCGGACCCTCGAGGGCGGCCCGTCCGGAGGCCTCCTGCCCGGCGACCTGCGCGAACGACGTACGCAACATCCCGAAGCCGACATTCGCGCGGTCGACGTGACCGGGTCCGCTGATCGGGAATGACCAGGCGTACGCGGGCCAGCCGGCGGCGACCATCTCGATGAGCTGCTCCGGCGGACCGGGGATCCCCTCCGCGTAGCCGCGCATCGCAATCGCCTCGCAACCCAGCGGATTCGACGGCAGCTTCAGTAGCCGTCGCACCGTCGAGTTGGCGCCGTCGGCGCCGATGACCACCCGGCCCTTCAGATCGGGCGCGAGTTCCACACCGTCGGGTGTCACGGTGAGGGTGCGAATACGCCTGTGCAGCAGGATCGCGCCGCGCGCGGTCGCGGCGTCGACGAGACGGGCATCGAAGACTTCACGCGGAATGCAGTACGCGACCTCCCGGGGCTCGGCGACGATCTCCCTGCCCAGTGGGCTGCGCAGTCGGAGCCGCCCGACGGGCTCGAATCCGGCGGCCGCATCGGGCACTCCGAGGGCTGCCAATTCGTTCAATGCTTGAGGAGCGATTCCGTCGCCGCACGCCTTGTCACGCGGAAAGGTGGCGGCGTCGACCAGGGCAACCCGGGCCAGCGGATCGGCCTGCAGCGCGGCCAGCGCGGCGGCACTCCCGGCGGGTCCGGCGCCGACGATAATGAGGTCGTACCAGCCGGGCGGGCTCTCTAGGCTCGCGCTGTCGGGTCGGTCGGGGGTTGCCACTCTCAGGAGTGTGCCAAGACGGACCCTCTGAAGTATCGAAGCCTGGGCGCCGGCCGTCGGCTGACCTGGGTCGTCATTGTGTTGCGTCGTCTGAGAAGGTGTCATTGTGATGAGTGCGGCCAGGTCCGGCGCGCTGCCGCGGGTGCTGTCGGGCATCCAGCCAACGTCCGATTCGTTCCACCTCGGCAATTACCTCGGGGCCCTTCGCCAGTGGGTCGCCATGCAGGACGAGTTCGATGCCTTCTACTTCATCGCCGACCAGCACGCGATCACCGTGCCTTTTGACCCGGCGCTGCTTCGGAAGCGGGTGCGCGTGGCTACCGCGCAGATCCTCGCGCTCGGCCTCGATCCGGACCGTTCGACGATCTTCGTCCAGAGCGCCCTTCCCGAGCACTCTCAGCTGGCCTGGGTCTTGAGCTGCCTCACCGGCTACGGAGAGGCCAGCCGCATGACGCAGTTCAAGGACAAGAGCGCTCGCGGCGAGCTCGGCGCTGCGTCGGTGGGGCTCTTCACGTATCCGATCCTGCAGGCCGCCGACATCCTGCTCTACCAGGCTGATCAGGTGCCGGTCGGTGAAGACCAGCGCCAGCATCTGGAGCTGACCCGCGATCTGGCGGGGCGTTTCAACAGCCGGTTCGGCAAGGCGTTCACCGTTCCTGAGCCCTACATCCCGAAGGCGACCGCGAAGGTGCTCGACCTCGCGAACCCCGACAAGCAGATGAGCAAATCGGCAGCCAGTCCGGCTGGCTTGCTCAACCTGCTGGAGGAGCCCGCCAGCCTGCGCAAGAAGGTGCGCAGCGCCGTCACCGACAGCGGTCGCGAGATCTCCTACGACCCGGTGGGCAAGCCCGGGGTGACGAATCTGCTCACCATCGGCGGCGCGCTCACCGGGAAGTCCGGGCCCGACTTCGCGCTGGCGTATGAGGGTCGGGGCTACGGAGACCTGAAGAAAGACGTCGCGGAGATCGTCGTCGATTTCGCGACCGGGGTGCGTGAACGTACCGAGGAATGGCTGGCCGGAGACGGGGTCGACAAGGTGCTCGCCGCCGGCGCCGAGCGGGCGCGTGAGGTGGCTGCCCGGACTTTGGCCGACGTGTACGAGCGCGTGGGCTTCGTCGCCCCGCGCAGCAGCGGGGCATGAGCGGGCCTGCCGCGGCGGCCGGTCGGGGCGACCGATGGGGCGCTCGGATGGTCGGGGTCACCATCGAGCTGCCGGAGCCGTACGGAAGTGAGCTCACCGCGTGGAGGGCCCGGCTCGGGGATCCGTCCGCAGCGAAGATTCCGCCTCACATCACCCTGCTTCCACCGACGGAGCTCGAAGGCGATGTCCTGATGAAGTTCACCGAGCACCTGGCCGGCGTCGCCGCCGCCCATGAACCCTTCCGGGTGCGCCTTGCCGGCACCGGCACCTTTCGCCCGGTGTCTCCGGTCGTTTTCGTCGCGCTTGCTGACGGGATGGAGGGGTGCGCGCTCCTGCAGGCCGACGTTCGCTCCGGACCGGTTCTACGCGACCTGCACTTTCCCTACCACCCGCACGTGACCGTGGCTCACGACCTGCCTGAGCCGCAGCTCGACGCGGCCCTGGAGCAGCTGGCCGACTACCAGGCGGAATTCGAAGCTCAGGGTTTCGCTCTCTATGAGCGCGACGATGACGGCTACTGGCACGTCGGCCGGGAATTCTCGTTCGGCCAGCACGCGACTCAAGAATCCGCCGACCCGGAGTAGCAATCGCGGCCCGCTGGGTACGAGGAGATCATGGGCGCGCGAGAAAGAGTCAGCGGGACGGTGGGCAGGGCCCGCAGCAGGGCGCCATGGTTCGACCACATGTTCCGCGCCTGGGGTCGTTACCAGGGCGATCACGGTGATCGGCTCGCGGCTTCGGTGACGTACTTCGGCTTCTTGTCCTTTTTTCCCCTTATCGCGCTTGCCTTCTCGGTCGTGGGCTTCGTCGTCGTCGCTTACCCCTCAGCCCACGCCGATCTGGTCCGCCAGATCAACGACTACCTGCCTGGGCTGTCGTCGAAACTGAACATCGACACGATCGGCAACGCCCGGGTCGCTACCGGGGTCGTCGGCATCTTGCTGCTGCTCCTGGCCGGCCTCGGGTGGATCGACGCGCTACGCGAGGCCATCCGCACCGTCTGGCACGAAGACCTCGAAGCGGGCAACTTCATCACCAAAAAGCTGCGTGACATCGGCTTCCTCATCGGCCTCGGCGTGACCATGGCCGCATCGGTAGCGGTGACCGGGGTTTCCTCGTCGGCGATGGGCTGGTTTCTGCGCGGCGTCGGTCTCGAGGGGAGCACCGCCGCCAACATCCTCTTGCGCGTCGTCGGTTACCTGCTGGCGTTGGGTGTCGATGTGGTGCTCTTCCTCTTCCTGCTCACCCGCCTGCCCAAGGTGACCATTCCGCTTCGGCAGGCGCTCCGCGGTGCGCTGCTCGGCGCGGTCGGCTTCGAGATCCTCAAGACGATCGGAAGCCTGCTCGTCAAGGGCGTCACGCACAACGCGGTCTACGGAGCGTTCGCCGTCCTGTTCGGCCTGCTCATCTGGCTGAACTACCTCTCGCGGTTCACCCTTTTCGTCGCCGCCTGGACCGTCACCGTTCTCCCGGAGACCCACATAGCGCCGTCACCCGCGACGGAGGAAGCGGGCATCGCCGCTGCTCCCACTGCTACCACTGCTACGCGTACTACTGCCGCTGGGCGCCCCTGAGGCCCGAACGGATTGTGTCCCCGTCGGCCGGGACCCCTGAATGCGAATGAACACAATAGTGCGCACTCAGATGAACACAATCGTGTGCATCGCGAAAACACGGTCACCCCCGGCGTGGACACATCCCGGGTGCGGATGGACTTCGGGACCTCAACGGTCGAAGGAGCGGGCCCAGGGATCGCGGGCCTCGGTGGGCGCTGCCCACATGCCCGGCGGAGGCCCCGGCGGGACGGGCGGGGAGCCGGGGGCGCCGTGCGGGCGCCGGGCGGAGGCCGCGTAGAGCACGCCGGCAGCAATGAGCAGGAAGATGTCGCCGACCAGCGCCATCGGGTAACGGACGCTGCTCGGTGCAGCAAGACCGGCGATCAGGGCGCAGGCGGTCACGGTGACGCTGGCGAGCAGGACTGCGGGTCGCCGGGTCATGGCCGAGAGCGCCAGCAGGGCGGCAGCGGCCAGCGCGGAGCCGAGCGGTATCCCGTATACGAGCTGGTGGAGTCGCGAGACCTGAATGGCCGGACCGATCAGGACGGCGAGCGTCGTGAGCACGACCGCGCAGGACGCCAGTAGCAGCGCGAAGGGCAGTCCAACGCCGGGCCGGGGTCGGGGTCGGGCGGGCCCGCTCAGAGCCCCACAGAAGGCGACGATGACGACGATCAGGGCGATGACCAGGCGGGGCAGGGCTCCGTTCGTACGCGAAAGCGCGCTGTCGTAAGCCCCGCCGTGATTGGCCTGGGTGAACGAGTAGACACGCAGGCTGTCGATCGCGGCGAAGACTCCTGCTCCGGCGGCGACGCCGTAGAGCAGCCGTCGGTAGCGGTGGCCCGAGCGGGTCAGCTGGAGACCGACCGCGACCAGGGCCAGCAGGATCGCCGGGAGCTGGCCGGCGGCGAACCGGCCGGTGGCAAGTTCGGCGGGATATCGCGAGACGGACAGGGCGCTGGTGGGAGGGAAGGCGGACACCAGCAGCAGGCCCAGGGCAGCGACCAGGCTGGCAACGGCGGCCCTATCGGCGGGGCGCCACCACGAGGCGTCTGCGGGCGGGGTTGCCGACGGTGCTGCGGTCGGTGCTGCGGTCGGTGCTGCGGTTGGTGCAGCGGTCGGGGTCGCCGTCGGAGCTGCCGAGGGCGGCGGGGTCTCGCTGGCGTCGGGTGAGCGAGGGGCGGGGAGGGTCGGCGCGTCGGTGGGCAGCTCCACTCCGCGCAGCGCATCGGCCAATGCTTGGGCCATCGCGCCGCAGCTTTCGAAGCGGTCGCGGGGGTCCTTGGCCATCGCGCGGTCCAGGACCGACTGGACTCCTGGGGGCAGCCCGGGGCGGAGCGATTCGGCGTTCGGCACCGGCTCTGCGAGGTGCGCGTTCATCCGGGCCCAGGCACCATCACCCCGGTAAGGCACGGAGCCGGTCAACAGCTGGAAAAGCACGCAGCCGAGCGCGTATTGGTCAACGCGACCGTCGAGCTGTTGCAGCTGAATCTGCTCGGGTGCGGCGTAATCGAGGCTGGCGGCGAAGTGTCCGTTGGGCGTGAGCTCGACCGCATCACCGACGCCTTTGGCGATGCCGAAGTCGGTGAGGAAAACGCGGTCGGCCTCGCCTTCCACGGCGGGCCGGCCCAGCAGGATGTTGGCGGGCTTGACGTCACGGTGGAGCAACCCATGGCGATGCGCGTCGTCCAGCGCCGACGCGACGCGGGTGATGGTGTGCAGCGCCCGTTCGGCGGAGAAGGGGCCGCCGCTGCGTAGCGCGGCTGACGCGTCTTCGCCGGCGACGTACTTCATGTGGATCCAGAGCTGACCGTCGGTCTCGCCGCGGTCGTAGACGGTGACGACGTTGTCGTGGTCGAGGCGGGCGGCGAGATCGGCCTCGCGCTGAAAGCGTTCGCGGAAGCTGGGATCCGCCGAGGCAGCAGGAGGCAGCAGCTTCAACGCGTCCAGCCGGGGGAGCCTCGGGTGGTGGACCAGATAGACCTCGCCCATGCCACCGGTGCCGAGCAGCCGTTCGATACGAAAGCCCGCAACCACTTCACCGGCCTGGCGCATCGTCACCGCCTCTCACTGGCCGAGCTTAGATCAGGGTCAATCGCCGTCACACCCGGCGAGAGATGAGCGCGCGCTTCACTTCCTGGATCGCCTGCGTCACCTGGATCCCCTGCGGGCAGGCCTGCGAGCAGTTGAAGGTGGTACGGCACCGCCAGACCCCCTCGCGGTCGTTGAGGATCTCGAGCCGGTCGTCCGAGCCGGTGTCACGGCTGTCGAAGATGAAGCGGTGCGCCCCGACGATCGCGGCGGGGCCGAAGTAATCGCCGTCGTTCCAGAAGACCGGACAGGCGGAGGTGCAGGCGGCGCACAGGATGCACTTGGTGGTGTCTTCGTAGCGCTGACGCTCGGCCTCGGACTGCAGCCGCTCACGTTCGGGCTCACGCCCGTCGTTGATCAGCCAGGGCTGGACCGCCTGGTAGGACTCGAAGAAGGGCTCCATGTCGACCAGCAGGTCCTTGTTGACGGCCAGTCCCTTGATCGGCTCGACGCTGATCTCATCGCCCGGGTCGGCGAGTTCGGAGATCAGGATCTTGCAGGCGAGCTTGTTGCTGCCGTTGATGCGCATGGCGTCGGAGCCGCAGACTCCCTGCCCGCATGAGCGGCGGAAGGTCAGCGAGCCGTCGATGTTCCACTTCACGAAGTGCAGCGCGTCGAGTACCCGGTCGCTGGGCCCGAACGGCACCTCGTAGCGCTCCCAGTGCGGCGCCTCGTCGCGCTCGGGATCAAAGCGCCGGATCTTGAGGATGACGACCTGGGGCGGTTGCGCAGCGGGTTGCACCGCGGTACCCATGACCTCAGTGCTCATGCCTCAGTACGTCCGTTCCATCGGCTGGTAGCGCGTGACGGCCACCGGCTTGTAGTCGAGTCTTACCCGCGGCTGCGGTGCAGCTTCCCGGTAAGCCATGGTGTGGCGCATGAAGTTGACGTCATCGCGCTGCGGGAAATCCTCGCGGAAGTGACTCCCGCGCGACTCGGTGCGCGCCGCCGCGCTCGCGACCAGCACTTCGGCTAAGTCGAGCAGGAAGCCGAGCTCGACCGCCTCGAGGAGGTCGGTGTTGTAGCGCTTCCCGCGGTCGGAGATCGACACCTGCTGGTAACGCTCCTTGAGCCGGGCGATGTCGGCCGCCGCTTGCTTGAGCGTGGTTGCGGTGCGGTAGACGGAGGCGTTGTCATCCATCGTCTGCTGCAATTCGGCCCGGATCGGTGCGACCCGTTCGCCGCCCGCCCCATCACGGAGCTGGTTGAGCGACGACTCCACGAAGGCGACCGGCTGGTCTGGCAGGGCGGGTTTGGTCGCCAAATGTCCGGCGTATTCGGCCGCGGCGATCCCCGCCCGCCTGCCGAAGACGTTGATGTCGAGCAGCGAATTCGTGCCGAGCCGGTTAGCCCCATGGACGGAGACGCAAGCCACCTCCCCGGCGGCGTAGAGCCCGGGCACGATGTGGTCGTTGTCGCGCAGCACCTCGGCGTCGACAGTGGTCGGAACCCCGCCCATCGCGTAGTGCGCCGTCGGGTAAACGGGGATCGGTTGGTTGTAGGGCTCCACGCCCAGATAGGTGCGGGCGAATTCGGCGATGTCGGGCAGCTTGGCGTCGATCTGCTCGGGCGGCAGGCGCGTGAGGTCGAGGAAGACGTGGTCGCCTTGGGGTCCGCAGCCCCGGCCCTGGCGTACCTCGGTATAGATGGCGCGGGCCATCAGGTCGCGCGGGGCGAGGTCTTTGACGAGGGGTGCGTAGCGCTCCATGAAGGCCTCGCCGGTGGAGTTGCGCAGCACGCCGCCTTCGCCGAGGGCCGCCTCCGACAGCAGGATCCCGAGCTTGTGCAGACCCGTCGGGTGGAACTGGTAGAACTCCAGGTCTTCCAGCGGCAGTCCCCGCCGGTAGACCAGGCCCATCCCGTCGCCGGTCAGGGTGTGCGCGTTGGACGTGGTTCTGAAGACCTTGCCGAAGCCACCCGTGGCGAGGATGACGGACTTCGCGGAAAAGACGTGCAGCTCTCCGGTGGCCAGCTCGTACGCGACGACTCCGGCTACTGATCCCTCAACACTCAGCAGCAGATCGAGCACGTAGAACTCGTTGAAGAACTCGACGTCTCGCGCCAGGCACTGCTGGTAGAGGGTCTGCAGAATCAGGTGGCCGGTGCGGTCGGCGGCGAAGCAGCTGCGACGTACCGGAGCCTGGCCGTGGTCACGGGTATGGCCACCGAAGCGGCGCTGATCGATGCGTCCCTCCGGCGTGCGGCTGAAGGGAAGGCCCATCTTTTCCAGGCCGAGGACGGCGTCGATCGCCTCCCGGCACATCACCTCAGCAGCGTCCTGATCGACGAGGTAATCGCCGCCTTTGACGGTGTCGAAGGTGTGCCACTCCCAGTTGTCTTCCTCGACGTTGGCGAGCGCCGCGCTCATGCCGCCCTGGGCCGCTCCGGTGTGTGAGCGGGTCGGGTAGAGCTTGGTGAGTACGGCGGTGCGAGCCTGCCGCCCGGCCTCGAGGGCGGCCCGCATTCCGGCGCCTCCGGCACCCACGATGATCACGTCGTACTGGTGGTGCTGCACGTGGCTCATGTCTCTTAGGCCCCTCAGTTGTTGAGCGTGGGGTCGAAGGTGAAGATGACCAGCGTTCCCAGCGAGACGACGAGCACGGCTGAGGAGTAGAGCAGCGTCTTCAGCCAGAAGCGGGTCTGCGGGCGTTCGGCGTAATCGTTGATGATCGTGCGCAGCCCGTTGGTGCCATGCAGCTCCGCGAGCCAGAGCATCAGCAGATCCCACAGGCGCCAGAACGGCGACGACCAGCGCCCGGCGACGAAGCCCCAGTTGATGCGCTGCACCCCGCCGTCGAGGATGTTCATGATCAGCAGATGGCCCAGCACCAGGACGACGAGCACGATGCCGCTGATACGCATGAAGAGCCACGCGTAGAGCTCAAAATTGCCGCGCCCGGCGGATCGGCTGGTGCGCGTGCTGCGACTGCGCGGAGCTTCGATCCCGAGCGTGTCCGGACGGCCCGCGAGCCCTGAACCGTCTCCCGCATCCCCGGAATCGACGCGAGCGTCGACCGTCAACTCAGGCCGTCCCGAAGTACTGCTTCACGGAGTGCTCGAGCATGAAGTACGCGCCCGGCACCATGACCACGACCCAGATCGTGACGACGGTCCAGAGCATCTGCTGCTGGTACTTCGCGCCTTTGGCCCAGAAGTCGACGAGCATGACGCGGATGCCGTTGAGCGCGTGGTAGAGCACGGCGCCGACCAGGCCCAGCTCGAGCAGGTTGACCAGCGGATTCTTGTACGTGTCGATGACGCGGTCGTAGGAATTGGGAGATACGCGTACCAGCGCCGTGTCGAGCACGTGGGCGAAAAGGAAGAAGAAGACCAGCACGCCGGTGATCCGATGGGCCACCCACGACCACTGACCGTGACCACCCCGGTACAGCGTTCCGCGCGGCTTGGTCGCCATGGGCAAGCTCCTCCTTCGGGTTGCCCAACGGATCGTAACGATCCGGCCTGGCAGCCGACGGTGAAGCGGAGGTCAGTCGGATTCCGGCGGCTGCTCCTCGGCGGCGTTACGGGCCGAACGGCGGCGGGCGGAGCGGCGACGGCGCGCCTTCGCCCGATACATCTCGACGTCGGCCTGCTTGAGCAACGCCGCGGCGTCCAGCCCGACGTCGCTGCTGTGCGCGGCGCCCACCGAACCGCGACGGTCAGCTCGCCGATCGGCGGCAGCAGCGCGTCGCGGATCCGCTGGGTCAGCGCCAAGGCGTCCGGCGCCGGCAGCCCTTCGGCGACGATGGCGTACTCGTCGCCGCCGAGCCGCGCCACCGTGTCGGCGGGACGGACCGCAGAGCGCAGCCGGCGGGCCACCTCGACCAGCACCTCGTCGCCCGCCGCGTGGCCGTGGTTGTCGTTGATCTCCTTGAAGCTGTCGAGGTCGAGGTAGAGCACGGCGACCCCGGCGCCCTCCTCCCGCGTGACGGCCTTGACCGCCTGGCCGAGGCGGTCGGTCAGCAGCGTGCGATTGGGCAGCCCGGTCAGGGGATCGTGCAGGGCGATGTGGGCCAGCCGGGCTTCGTTGGCTCGCCGTTCGGTGATGTCCATCAGGTGCATCACCAGCGTCTTGGGCTCGCCCGGCAGCGGAGCCACCGAGCCCTGCACCCAGACCTCGTCGCCGGTCTCGCGCTCCAGCCGCCACTCGGCGGGGGCCACCGGCTGGTCCTTCTCCGCGATCGAACGCAGCATCCCCCGCACGGTGTCGCGGTCGTCGCGATGCACGAGACGCAGGCTCTGGCGGCCGATCAGGCTGCGCGGGTCGTCGCCGACCAGCTCGCCGAGCGCTGGATTGGCATCGAGCACGACGCCGACGGGATCGATGAGCAGCATCGCGATCGGCGCCTCGTGGAAGGCGGCGGCGAAGCGCTGCTCGGCGGCCCACATCGCCTGCTCGCTCTCGTAGCGGGCGGTGATGTCACGCACGACGACCATCACGGCGGGGCGACCCTCGTACTCGATACCGGCGGCGGCCGTCTCGATAGGCACCCTGCGCTGGTCATCCACCCGGATCAGATGGCCTTCGATGTAGGGCAGCCGGGCGCCGGGGTCGAGGCCCCGGTAGCGCTCGGTCATCGGCTTGCGTACCGGCGGCGGTACGAATTCCACTGCCGGTCGCGACATCAGCACCGACAGGTCTTTGGTGCCGATCAGGCGCAGCGCCTGCTGGTTGGCGAAGACGAACCGGGCGTCCTGGATCACCAGGATCGCGTCGGGGGAGAGCTCGACGAGCGCGCGGTAGCGCTCCTGCGAAGCGCGCAGCTCGTCCACTTTCGCTCCCCCCTTTCCGATCTGATCGGTTCCGTGGACACCATGGCTGAAGCGCTGCCGGTTTTTGAGCGGATAGCGTTCTTACTGTGGATGTACCCAGCAAAGAGCAAATCCGGCAGGTGCCGAAGGTTTTGCTGCACGATCATCTGGATGGGGGACTGCGTCCGGCGACCGTCGCCGAATTGGCGGACGATATCGGGTACGGCCAGCTTCCCGCTACGGGTGTCGCTGAGCTGACGGAATGGTTCTACGGAGCGGCCGCCTCGTCGGGTTCGCTCGACCGCTATCTGGAGGCTTTCGACCACACCGTCGCGGTCATGCAGACCGAGGAGGCGCTGGTCCGCGTCGCCCGCGAGTGCGCCGAAGACCTGGCCGCCGACGGCATCGTTTACGCCGAGGTGCGCTTCGCCCCCGAGCTGCACGTCGACACCCTCGAGCTGCCGGCCGTCGTCGAGGCGGTGCTCGAAGGATTCCGGCAGGGCACGGCCGACACCCCGCTGACGGCCCGCGTGCTGCTGACCGCCATGCGCTCGGCAGCCCGCTCCCGGGAGATCGCCGAGCTGGCCGTCCGCTACCGCGATCTCGGCGTGGCCGGCTTCGACATCGCCGGCCGCGAGGCGGGCCATCCGCCGACCCGCCACCTTGACGCCTTCCAGCTGATGTCACGGGAGAACGGCCACTTCACGATCCACGCCGGCGAAGCGTTCGGGCTCCCCTCCATCTGGGAGGCGCTGCAATGGTGCAACGCCGACCGGCTCGGCCATGGCGTACGCATCGTCGACGACATCTCGGTCTCGGTCGACGGCGATGTCACCCTTGGCCGGCTCGCCGCGTACATCCGCGACACCCGCGTGCCGCTCGAGATGTGCCCGACCTCCAACGTCAATACCGGCGTCTGCGCCTCGGTCGCCGAACATCCGCTCGGCCTGCTCAAACGGCTCGGGTTTCGCGTCACCGTCAACACCGACAATCGGCTGATGAGCAATGTCAGCCTGTCCGGCGAGCTCCACACCGTCGCGGAGGCCTTCGACTACGGGTGGGATGACCTGCGGTGGTTCACGGTCAATGCCATGAAGTCCGCCTTCCTGCCCTTCGACCAGCGGCTCCATCTGATCAACGACGTGATCAAGCCGGGGTTCGCCGCGGTCGGGGCCTGACTGGCGTGTCCGGACCCTGCTGGCTCACCGGCGACGACCCGCTGATGACCGACTACCACGACCATGAGTGGGGGCGGCCGGTCACCGACGAGCGCGGGCTCTACGAGCGTTTCTGCCTGGAGGGTTTCCAATCCGGGCTCACCTGGCGGACCGTGCTGAACAAGCGGCCGGCCTTCCGCGAGGTCTTCGCCAATTTCGATCCCGAAGAGGTGGCCGAGTTCGGCCCCGATGACGTGGACCGGCTGCTGCTCGATGCCCGCATCATCCGCCACCGCCGCAAGATCGAGGCGGCCATCAGCAACGCCCGGGCCGTGCTGACCCTCCGCGCGTCCGGGCGTTCGCTGCCGGCACTGATCTGGTCCTACGCCCCATCGCCAGCCGGCAAGCCTCCCGCGGTGCTCAGCGAGCTGGCGGCAACGACCCCGGGCGCGACCGCGCTGTCCAAGGAGCTGCGCAAACTCGGCTTCGCCTTCGTGGGGCCGACCACCGCGTATGCAGCCATGCAGGCCTGCGGCATCGTGAACGACCACCTGACCGACTGCCCGTTCCGGGACGAGGTCGAGGCGTTGCGTCAGGTAGCGCTCAACAAGATCAACGCTTCAGCGATCATGCCCAGGGCATGATCAACAGGGCCCAGACCTAGATCATTGAAGCGTTGATGGGGAACTAGAGGCCGTCCAGCACGGTCCGGGTGGCCGACATGCCCAGGCGGGTCGCGCCGGCGTCGAGCATTTCCAACGCGGCGGCGGTGGTTCGGATGCCGCCACTGGCCTTCACGCCGAGCCGGCCGCCGACCGTCTCGGCCATCAGCCGTACCGCGTCGACGCTGGCTCCGCCGCTGGGGTGAAAGCCGGTCGACGTCTTGACGAAGTCGGCTCCGGCGGCTTCAGCGGCCCGGCAGGCGTTCACGATTCCGGCCGGGCTGAGCAGGGCACTTTCGATGATGACCTTGAGCAGGATCGGAGTGGGTACGGCGGCTCGCACCTTGGCGATGTCGGCTTCGACCGCCGGCCATTCTCCTTCGACCGCCAGCCCGAGGTCGATGACCATGTCGATCTCGGTGGCACCATCGTCAGCCGCGCGCTGTGCCTCGTACGCCTTCACTGCGGCCAGGTGGGCCCCGGAGGGAAAGCCGGCCACGCTCGCCACCGCAATGCCCAGCGGGTGGTCGGGTTCCAGCCGCTCGAGGACTCCGGCAGCCAGCGCCACGTGCGTCGGCGAGACGCAGACGGCGCCGACCCGCAGTTCCGCTGCCTCCAGGCACAGCTCGACCACGGCGGCTGCCGAAGCCTGCGGTGCGAGCAGCGTGTGGTCGATGAGCCTGGCGACGTCGAGCCGGGATCGAGGGGTCACCCCGGGCACGCTGTCACATCCGCCGGGTCTCGGCCCGGCTCGACCCGCCTCAAGCCGCCTCAACCCAACTCAACCCAACAGTGGCCGCAGCTCGTCGGCGATCAAGGTCATCTGGTACGCGGCCGCGGCCCGCGCTGCAGGCAGGTCCAGGGCGACCGCCGATGCCGGCGTGACGACCTCGATGTAGGCCTTGATCTTGGGTTCGGTGCCGCTCGGGCGGATCACGACCCGGCCACCGTCGAGTCGCAGCCGGACGCCTTCGGTGGGCGGCAGCTCGCCGGCCGGTTGGCTCAGGTCCTCGACGTCGAGCACCCGCATGCCGCCAAGATCTGTTGGCGGTGCGGCGATGATCCGCCGGGTGGCGAGCATCCCGGCGTCGGGATCGGTGAGCCGCAGCGAAACCTGCGAGGTCGCGTACAGACCGAGCTCCAGCGCCAGTTCGTCGAGCCGGTCGGTGAGCCGACGCCCTTGCGACTTCAGCTCGGCGGCCATCTCCGCGACTGCCAGTGCCGCGCTGATGCCGTCCTTGTCCCGCACGTAATGCAGCCCGACGCCGTAGCCCAGCGCCTCCTCGTAGCCGAAGACGAGCTCGTCGTCGCCGCCGACGCGGGCCAGCCATTTGAATCCCGTCAGGGTCGCCCGAAAGTGGGCGCCCCGAACGCGCGCTAGCGCTTCAAGTGCCGAGGACGAGACGAGGGAGCAGGCGACGATGCGGCGCTCATCGGGCGGTCGCCGGGTCAGGATGTAATCCGCCAGCAGCAGCCCCAGCTCGTCGCCCGTCAGCAGCCGGCCCTCGACGGCGACGGCGCACCGGTCGGCGTCCGGGTCGTTGGCGATGGCGATCTCAGCTCCGGTGCGGGCGGCGAGTGCCAGCAGCAGATCGGTGGTGCCGGGCTCCTCGGGATTGGGGAAGGTGACGGTCGGGAAGTCAGGGTCTGGTTCTGCCTGCGCCGCGACGACGGCGGGCGGGTTGAAGCCCGCTCGAGCAAACGCGGCAAGCAATATCGCACCGCCCACGCCATGAAGCGGCGTGTAGGCCACCGAGATATCGCGTTCGCGCGCTAACGACAGGCTGACGATGGCGTCGAGGTAGCCGTCGACCACCTCCGGGCCGAGCGTCGCGTAATCGCCTGACAGTGCAAGCTCGTTCGCTGGTGCCGCGGCGGCAATGGCGGCCTCGATCTGAGCGTCCTGGGGCGGGACGATCTGCGCTCCGTTCGCCGGATCACCCGGTGGCCCGCCGAGGTAGACCTTGTAGCCGTTGTCCTGCGCAGGGTTGTGGCTCGCCGTCACCATCACCCCGGCGTCGAAGCCCAAAGCCCTTACGGCATAAGCAAGTACGGGGGTCGGCAGGGCTTGTGGAAGCAGTGCGACGCGCAGTCCGGCGGCGGTCATCACCTGCGCGCTGTCGGCCGCGAACCGGGCGCTGCCGTGGCGGGCGTCGTATCCGATGACCACGCTCGGGCGCGCCGTGCGCTCCTTGAGGAAGGCAGCCAATCCCGCTGCCGCCCGGCGGACCACCGCCACGTTCATCCCGTTGGGCCCGGCGCGCAGCGGTCCGCGGAGCCCGGCGGTGCCGAAGGTCAGCGGCTGGGCGAAGCGCTCCTGGAGTTCGGCTTCGTCGCCGGCGTCGAGCAGCCGCTGGAGCTCCGCGCGGCCGGCGGGGTCGGGGTCGGTAGCGATCCACTCGCGTACGCGATCGGCCAAAAGAACCGGGAAGTCGTCGCTCGAAGCCATGATCAGCGACCACTTCTCGGTGATTCTGGTCGAGTCACAGCTTGCGGACCACCTCGGCGAGCAAGGCGCCCATGCGGGCTGCTGCTGCGGCGCCGGCGGCCAGCACCTCGGCGTGATCGAGCCGGTCGCCGGACAGTCCGGCGGCGAGGTTGGTCACCAGCGAGAGCGCCAGCACTTCCGCTCCCTCGGCCCGCGCCGCGACGGCCTCGTGGACCGTCGACATTCCCACCAGGTCGGCGCCCAGCGTCTGGAGCGCCCTGATCTCGGCGGGGGTCTCGTACTGCGGCCCGGGCATCATCGCGTAGACGCCGTCCTCCAGGAACGGGTCGACGCTGACGGCGAGCTTGCGGAGCCGGCGGCTGTAGACCTCGGTGAGGTCGACGAACCGCGGACCCACCAGCGGGGTCCGGCCGGTCATGTTGAGGTGGTCGCTGATGACGACGGGCTGCCCGACGGCGAGCCCTTCCCGCAGCCCACCCGCGGCGTTGGTCAGCACGATCACTTCGGCTCCGGCTGCGCAGGCGGTGCGTACGGCATGAACGACGACAGCCAGCTCGTGCCCTTCGTAGGCATGGACGCGCCCGAGGAAGACCAGCACCCGTTTGTCGCCGACCTGAATCGAACGCACCGCACTGCTGTGACCGGCGACGCCCGTGGGTGGGAAACCGCCGAGGTCGGCACGGTCGAACTCCGCCGCCGGTGTGCCCAGCAGGTCGGCGGCCGGGAGCCAGCCCGATCCCAGCACGACGGCGACGTGGTGGCGCGCGGCCCCGGACAGCTCCGCGAGGCGGGCGGCCGACGCCGCAGCGTCAGGCAGGGGTGCGCCGGACATAGGCCGATCCTGGCATGGCGCGGGCGATCCAGCGGCCCTGATCGCGATTGATCTGCACCGGGTGATCGAAGCAACGGCTGATCAGCTCGCTGGTGACGACGTCGGCGACCGGTCCCTGGGCGATCACTTCACCGCCGCGCAGCAGGACCGCGTGAGTGGTGCTGGCGGGGATCTCCTCCAGGTGATGGGTGACGAGCACGCTGGCCAGCATCGGATGGGCGCTGCGCAGGCCGTCCAGCCCGCTCAGCAATTGCTCGCGGGCGGCGAGGTCGAGTCCGGTGGCGGGTTCGTCGAGCAGCAGCAGGGCGGGTTCGGGCATGAGCGCCCGCGCGATCAGGACCCTTCCGCGCTCTCCGGAGGACAGCGTCTGCCAACGCGCTTCACGGTGGTCGGTGATACCCAGCACGTCGATGAGCTCGTCTGCCAGCTGCAATTGCTGCGCATTCGGGGTCCACCGCTGCTGCAACGCGATCGTGTTGGTGGCACCCGTGAGCACCACCTCGCGGACACGCAGCGGCCACTCGAGCGGGTGGCGCGGATCGACGTGGCCGATGGCGGTGCGCAGCTGGCGCATGTCGACCCGGCCGAGCTGCTGACCCAGGACGCGAACGGTGCCGTGTGACGGGTGTGCCAGCGCTCCGAGCAGCCGCAGCAGGGTCGTCTTGCCCGCGCCGTTCGGCCCGATCAGCACCCAGTGCTCGCCGGTCCGGACGGTCAGCGAGACGTTGCGCAGCAGGAATTTGTGATCGCGAATGAAGTCCACATCCGCGACCTCGATCACCTCGCGGGTCTCACCACGTTCAACGCCAGCGCTCTGCCACTGGGCGAACGTTATCCAGCCGGCCGCTCCGCGTCGTCAACCGGCCCGGCCTCGGTCCAGCGCTCGCCCAGCACCCGGATGGAGACGTCGCGGCCCCTGACCCCTTCACCGCAGGTGCGGCAGCGTTCGTCGACGTCCAATTCGTGGTCGTGGTGCATGAGGGTGACGCGCTGCTCGTCGACCGCCCACTTGTTGCCCCAGGTGACCAGGGCGCGCATGACCGGAGCGAGCTCGGCGCCGGCGCGGGTGACGTGGTAGCCGTAGCGCGCGGGGCTGCTCGAATACTCGCGGCGTTCGAGGATGCCCGCCTCCACGAGCGCCTTCAGTCGGGCGGCGAGCCGGTCGCGGGGAGCTCCGGTGTTACGGGCGATGTCGTTGAAGCGGTGATTGCCGTAGAACACCTCGCGCAGCGCCAGCAGCGACCATTTCTCGCCCACGAGCGCTAACGCCGAGGCGGCGGGACACGGCCGTCCTGGCAGGTCGTGGGCGGCGAGCGCGTCCCGTGGGAGGGGAGCGGTGCCGTTCTCGATGACTGTCACACCACATAGGTTGCCATCTCAAACCGACTTCCGCTAGTCTGCTGCCATGTCAGTTGGAGAATCAAACCCCTCCCGTCACGCCAGGCTGGTCTTTGCGGTCGTAGCGGCGGCGATCTTCATGTCGAACCTCGACCTCTTCATCGTGAACGTCGCGCTGCCGAGCATCGGCAAGGACTTCGGCGGATCGCTGGGCCGGCTGTCATGGATTCTCAACGCGTACGCCATCGTCTTCGCAGCCCTGCTGATCCCCGCCGGCCGCCTTGGCGACCGGATCGGCCAGCGCCGGGTCTTCCTCGCCGGCGTCGCCCTCTTCACCTTCGCTTCGGCGCTGTGCGCCGCCGCCCCGAATCTCGGTGTGCTCGTCGCCGCCCGGGCGCTGCAGGCAGCAGGAGCCGCGGCACTGATTCCGACTTCACTGGCGCTGCTGCTGGCCGCGACTCCCGCCGAGAAGCGCGGGAATGCCGTCCGGGCGTGGGCCGCGATCGGCGGAGTCTCGGCGGCGATGGGTCCGGTGATCGGGGGCCTGCTCGTACAGGCCGATTGGCGCTGGGTCTTCCTGGTGAACCTCCCGGTCGGGGTCGCTGCCATCGTGGTCGGGCGCCGGGTCCTGCCGCACCCCGCCGGCAAGGCGAGCGAGCCGCTGCCGGACATGTTTGGCGCCGTGCTGCTGATGGCCGGCATCGCCGCCGCCACCGGCGCCCTTGTGGAAGCACCGACCTGGGGATGGTCATCTCCGCGGACCATTGGCCTTTTCGCCGCCTCAGCACTCGCCCTCGGCTGGTTCCTGGCCAGATGCCTCAGCCACGAGCGTCCGCTCATCGAGCTGTCGCTTTTCCGGATCCCGAATTACGGCACCGCCACCGCAGCCGTCTTCCTCTTCAGCCTCGGCTTCGCCGCGATGTTGCTGTCAAATGTGCTGTGGTGCCAGGACGTTTGGGGCTACTCGGCGCTCAAGACCGGCCTGGCAGTAGCTCCTGGCCCGGCGATGGTGCCGGCGCTCGCGATCGGTGCCGGCCCGCTGGTGCGCCGCTTCGGTCCCGGCCCGGTGGCGGCGCTGGGCAATCTGTTCTTCGCCGCCGGCTTGCTGCTGCGGGTCTTCACCGCGACCACCACACCGAACTACCTCGCGGACATGCTGCCGAGCATGCTCCTGACCGGCATCGGCGTCGGACTGGCGCTGCCCACGCTGATCAGCACGAGCGCCACGGCCCTGCCGGCCGCGCGGTTTGGCACCGGGTCCGGAATCGTCAACACCAGCCGGCAGGTCGCTGCCGCCCTCGGCGTCGCCATCCTGGTGACCATTCTCGGTACCCCTGCAACCGCGCATGGGGCGCTGATCGTCTTCCGGCACGCCTGGATCGCTGCGGGCGTGGCGAACATCGCTGCCGCCCTGGTGTGCCTGTGGCTACGGCGTCCGGCTCAGGTGCCCGCTGCCGAGGCCGCCGCTCTATCGGCATCGTCGGAGTCGGCATCGGGCGGATCAGCAGACCGTTTGGAGCCGTTGGACCCGGCCGCAGTCCCGGTACTTGCCGGCTCGGCGGGCAATAGCTCCGGCGGCGCCACGATCCCGTCGGCCGCGTACTCCGGCGAGTGGAACTCCTCGCCGTCCTCGTCGTCCTCGGAGTAGACGTACTTCCCGCCGCGCAGCCACGAGGCGCCGGCGGCGATCAGGCAGGCGATGATCGAGAAGATGAACGCCACCTCCAGCCCGTCATGGAAAGGCGCCGAGATGAGGTGCGGGAAGAAGCCGCGTCCGGTCAGGTACTGCTGGTGGGCGGCGCTCAGATGATGCACCGACGGCCCGAGCAGCTGCTGGATCGGGTTGAAGCCGAGCAGCGACGCGAAGAGGGTGGCCACCGGCGGTAGGTGGGAGATCCGGGCAGCATCCGCCGGCGAAACCCCTTGCGCCAGCAGGCCGTGGCTCAACGCTCCGCTCAGCGTGCTGGCCAGTCCCAGGATCATCAAAGAGAAGAAGATTCCGATCGACAGCACGGTCGCGGAGTTCTGGAATGTGGCGGCCATGCCGGAGCCCGCTCCACGCTGCTTGCGCGGAATGCTGTTCATGATTCCGGCCCGGTTCGGCGAGGAGAACAGGCCCATGCCGACGCCGTCGAGGACCAGGACGGCCGCGAAGGCCCAGTAGTTGAAGTTCACCGGCAGCAG
This sequence comes from uncultured Actinomycetota bacterium, assembly GCA_963737695.1. Taxonomy (GTDB): domain Bacteria; phylum Actinomycetota; class Actinomycetes; order Frankiales; family Frankiaceae; genus DATAZK01. Next base: position 703,751 of record CAVTTQ010000002.1, on the reverse strand, counting down.
TAGCAGGCACAGGAAGCTCAGCGCCGCCAGCAGCATGCCGCCGGTGGCGAACGGACGGGCCCCATATCTGTCCGACAGGATTCCTGAGATCGGCGCCGACGCGAGGAAGCCGATCGTGAGCGGCAGCAGATAGATACCGGCCCACAACGGCGTTCGCTCGAACGAATAGCCGTGCTGTGGAAGCCAGATTCCCTGCAGCCAGATGATCAGAATGAACTGGAGTCCGCCGCGGCCAAGGGCCGCCAGCAGCGCGGCGATGTTGCCCGCGGTGAATGCCCGGATCTTGAACAGGTCCAGGTGAAACATCGGATCCTGGACCCGGTTTTCGATCACCACGAAGAGGCCCAGCAGCACGATGCCGCCGATGATCGCGCCCAGCACCCAGGGGTTCGTCCAGCCCATCACGTGGCCGCCGTAGGGCTGGATTCCGTACGTGATTCCGACCAGCACGGCGATGAGGCCGACCGCGAAGGTGACGTTGCCCCACCAGTCGATCCGGGCCGGCTGGCGCCTGCCGTTGTCCTGGAGCTTGAGGTAGGCCCAGACCGTCCCGAAGAGCCCGAACGGCACCGAGACGAGGAAGACCAGGTGCCAGTTGACGGGGGCCAGCAGCCCGCCGATGACGAGGCCGATGAACGAGCCGGCGATGCCTGCCACGTTGTTGATGCCGAGCGCCAGGCCGCGTTGTTCGGCGGGGAAGGCGTCGGTCAGGATGGCGCTGGAATTAGCGAAGAGGAAGGCGCCGCCGACGCCCTGGAAGACCCGCATGATGATCAGCCACCAGGCACCTGCCGGTCCGGTCAGCCAGGTGATGGACAGCATGATCGAGAAGAAGGTGAAGACGGCAAAGCCGAGGTTGTACATCTTGACCCGGCCGTACATGTCGCCGATACGCCCGAAGCTCACCACCAGCACGGCCGTGACCACCAGGAATCCCATGATCAGCCACAGCAGGTAGCTGGTGTTTTCCGGCTTGAGCGGGTCGAGCTGGATGCCCTTGAAGATGTCGGGGAGGGCGATCAGCAGGATCGAGGCGTTGATGGTCACCATCAGCACGCCGAGCGTCGTGTTGGACAGCGCGATCCACTTGTACGAGCCGCCCTGCTGCCGGGCGAGATCCTCGGGGGTCACGGGTGCGGCGGCCACAGCAGGCTTTGAGGCGTTGGCTTGCGCACCGGTGCGCATGACACCTCCGGGGCGTGGGTCAGAGCGTTCAGAGTCGTTTACTTGCCTGAGGATAACTAAAAGCTGGGATGGTGTCGACTCGGGTCGCGCTCGTTGTGACCGATCAGGCAGGCTCAGGGCATGCCACGGGTCCCGCCTCCGATGCCGCTCGAGCGCGGAGAATTCACTGAGGTGGTCCTTCGCGGGGCGATCCGTGACGCGAAAGGGCCGGGCCGGATCAGCGGCTTTCTCCAGCGGTTCTTCGGAATGCAATGGGGCGGGAAACGCTGGCTGGTGCTGACCAATCGGCGGCTGCTGGTCCTGCGGCGCCGAAAGCCCGCTTCTTACGACGGCGACAAGTGGTTCGACGTCTCGCTGGACCGGCGGGTGATCCGCGCGTCGATGCCCTTCATGGAAGGCAACCTCGTCGTCATGGCGATGGTCAGCGGCAAGGGGCCGAAGTCACTGCTGCTGCCCGGCCGCGCGTTCAAAGAAGCCCAGCGAATGGCGCGGGCGCTCGGGGCGGTCGACCGTTAACACAATTCGTCGATTAAGCACTGGATACTGAGCGGGTGCAGATCCCGTTCTCGTCGTCGCCGCGTACCAGCCTCGGCATCGAATGGGAGCTTGAGCTGGTCGATCCCGAAACGCGCCACCTCGCCTCGGCGGCCTCCGATTTGCTCGCCGAGATCTCGGCGCCCCACGGCGGCGAACATCCCAAGGCCAAGCACGAGCTGCTCGAGTCGACCGTCGAGATCATCACCGGGGTCTGCCTGACGGTCGGCGAGGCCAAGGCTGACCTGGCCGCAGACGCTGGCCGAGGTCGTCGCGGCCGCCGATCGGCGCGGGCTTGGCGTGATGTGCAGCGGCACGCATCCGCTGACTGACTGGACCACCCAGCAGATCAGTCCCAGCCCGCGCTACGCCAAGCTCGTCGAGCAGATGCAATGGCTTGCCCGGCGGCTGCAGATCTTCGGGGTGCATGTGCATGTCGGCGTGCGCAGTCCGGACAAGGCGATTCCGATCGTCAATGCGCTGACCATGTACGTGCCCCATTTCCTGGCGCTGTCGGCGTCCTCGCCGTACTGGATCGGCACCGACACCGGACTCGCGTCGGCCCGGTCGAAGGTCTTCGAGAGCCTGCCGACCGCGGGCCTGCCCGATCAGCTGTCGGGGTGGCAGGAGTTCGAGGAGCTGATGGGCACGCTGGTCAGCTCCGGGACGATCGAAACCATCCGCGAGGTCTGGTGGGACATCCGCCCACACCCCGGCTTCGGCACCGTCGAACTGCGGATCTGCGACGGACTACCGACCCTGCAGGAGGTCGGTGCGATCGCGGCGCTGGCCCAGTGCCTGGTCGACCAGCTCAATACCCAGCTCGATCGCGGCTACAGCCTGCCGAGCCCGAAGAGCTGGGTGGTGCGGGAAAATAAATGGCGCGCCGCCCGCTATGGCCTGGCCGCCGATCTCATCGTCGATGAGTACGGCACGACCCGGCCGCTGGCTGCCGCGATCGAGGAGCTGGTCGATGACCTCGCGCCGCTCGCTCACCGGCTCGGGTGCGCCGACGAGCTGGCTGACGTCTTGACAATCGTGCGCGGCGGGGCGAGCTACGCCCGGCAGCGTCAGGTTGCCGCCGGCAACGACGGCGATCTGCGGGCGGTCGTCGACAGCCTCTTGGGTGAGATGCAGGCGGGTCACCCGCTGCCGAACAAGGAGGTCGCGGCCTGATGAGCGAAGACCCCGCCGGCGCCTTCGTCGCGGCACACGAGCAGGAGCTCATCGCGTTACGACGCGATCTGCACGAGCATCCCGAGCTCGGTCACGGCGAGCAGCGCACGACCAGGCGTCGTCGCGGAAACGCTGACCCGCGCGGGACTGCAGCCGCAGCTGCTCGCCGGCAGTGGCTTGTGGTGCGACCTCGGCGACGAGTCGTTGCGGCCCGACCGTGCTGCTGCGCGCGGACCTCGACGCGTTGCCCTTGCAGGACCCCAAGGACGTGCCCTACCGCTCCCAGATCGCGGGTGTCTGCCACGCCTGCGGACACGACGTCCACACCGCCATCCTGGTCGGGACGGCGCTGTCGCTGGCCGAGCTGGCCGCCAGGGACGGACTTCCCGGTCGGGTGCGCCTCGTCTTCCAGCCCGCCGAAGAGGTCATGCCGGGCGGGGCGCATCGAGGTCATCGAGGCGGGGCTGTTGGGTCCGGCTGATATGGCGCTCGCGTTGCACTGCGATCCGTCGCTCGAGGTCGGCAAGGTGGGGCTGCGGACCGGACCCATCACCGCCGCCTCCGACATGATCAAGGTGGTGTTGAGCGGGCCGGGCGGGCACACCTCGCGCCCGCACAACACGGTCGATCTGGTCTACGCCTTGGGGCGGTTGCTGACGGAGCTTCCGGCGGCGCTGACCCGGGTCATCGATCCGCGCGCTGCGGTGACGCTGGTGTGGGGCATGGTCAATGCCGGTTCGGCGGCTAACGCGATCCCGCAGACGGCGATGGCACGGGGGACCGTCCGGGTGCTCGACCACGACACCTGGGCGAAGGTGCCCGAGGTGCTGTACCGCCTCGCCCGCCAGATCGTCGCTCCTTACGGCGCCGAGCTGGAGATCGAGCACGAGCGTGGGGTTCCCCCGGTCGTGAACGACGAGGCGGCGGTCTGGGTGATGACGCGGGCTGCCGACGGTGCGCTCGGCGACGGATCGGCGGTGCCCACTCCGCAGTCGCTCGGCGGCGAAGACTTCGGCTGGTATCTCGAACACGTTCCCGGGGCGATGGCCCGGCTCGGTGTGCGCGCTCCCGGCACGCATCCGTACGACCTGCACCAGCCCGGGTTCGACGTGGACGAGCGGTGCATCGGGATCGGCGTCCGGTTCCTGACGGCGGCGGCGCTGCTGGGGCTGCGGGGTCAGCGGGTCGCGTAGGTCTCGTGGGGCTTTTGGCCTGGCGGGGCTTGCGGGTCAGTCCGTCGGGCTGCTGCCGGTGCAGGGGTGGCCGCGCAGCTGGGCCACGTAGTCCGCGGGAGCACCGGCCTTTTCGGCAGCTTCGGTGATCAGGCCCAGGTAGTGGCAGGAAGGCAGCCCGCCCTCGTACGCGACGAGCACGTACGTCCAGGCGAGCACCTCGCCCTCGAGCGTCGAGACGCGTACCCGCAGCTTGTCGTAGATCCCGGCGCGGACCCCCGCGCCCTCCCACTCGTCGAGCACCTTTTCATCCAGCGGGGAGACGTCGTAAAGCATGACGTAGGTCTGGGCGTCGGGATCTTGGACGACGGTGACGAGCGCGCCGTCCCAGCCGACGTCCTCACCGCCGAACGTCACTCGCCAGCCACGCAGCCATCCGACGCTCTGCACCGGCGAGTGGGGGCAGCGCTCGCGCATCTGATCGGGGTCGAGATTGCCCCCGTACGCCGCATAGATGGCCACCAGCGAACCTTAGCCAGCCTCGACGCTGCATCGCTGCTGAGACACAGCTGACAGACTGCAAGTGTGCGAATTGCGATCATCGGCGGCGGCCCTGCGGGATATGAAGCGGCGCTCGTAGCCGTCGAGCTCGGCGCGCAGGTCACGCTCGTCGAGCGGGACGGCATCGGCGGTGCCTGCGTACTGACCGATTGCGTGCCTTCCAAAGCCCTGGTTTCTACGGCCGAGGTGCGTACGTCGGTGTCGAACTCCGATGACCTGGGGCTCGATTGCGCGCAGAGCCCGGTCGACGCGCGGCGGCTCAACGCGCGGATTCAGGACCTCGCCGCGGCGCAGTCCATCGACATCCGGGCCCGGCTGATCCGCGAAGGAGTCGAGGTCATCGACGGCAGCGGCCGGCTCGTCGCGCCCGGCCAGATCAGCATCGATGGCCTCGACGGCCGGAGTCGCGGCCGGCCGACGCGGTCCTGCTGGCACTGGGGGCGAGCCCGCGCATCATCCCCGGCAGCGAACCCGATGGTGAGCGGGTCCTGGACTGGCGGCAGCTCTATGACCTTCCTGAGCTGCCGGAGCATCTGGTGGTGGTCGGGTCCGGTGTCACGGGCGCGGAATTCGCCTCGGCCTATCGGGCTCTGGGCTCCCAGGTGACGCTGGTCTCCTCGCGTGATCGGGTGCTGCCCGGTGAGGACGCGGACGCTGCCGCGGTGCTGGAAGACGTCTTCGCGCGGCGCGGAGTCGAGGTGCTGAACCGGTCCCGGGCGGCGTCGATCCGAAGCGTCGGCGAGGGGGTGGTCGTCGAGCTGACCGATGGCCGCAGCGTCCACGGCAGCCACGCCCTCATCGCGGTGGGTTCGGTGCCGTGCACCACCGGGATGGGCCTCGAGGAGGTCGGGGTCAAGCTCAGTGTTTCTGGTCACATCAACGTGGACAAGGTGTCCCGGACCACGTTGCCCGGGGTCTACGCCGCCGGTGACTGCACGGGTGTGCTTCCCCTCGCCTCCGTCGCCGCCATGCAGGGCCGGATCGCCATGTGGCACGCGCTCGGCGAAGCCGTCGTCCCGCTGCGCCTGATGACGGTCTCCTCCAATGTCTTCACCGACCCGGAGATTGCGACCGTCGGGGTGACCCAGCAGATGGTCGAGGACGGCCGCGTGGTCGCCGACGTGGTGAAGCTCGACCTGTCGACGAACGCCCGCGCCAAGATGAGCGGGCTGCGCGACGGCTTCGTGAAGTTCTTTACCCGCCGCGGCGTCGGGACCGTGCTCGGCGGGGTCGTCGTCGCCCCCCGCGCCAGCGAGCTGATCCTTCCGGTCTCCATCGCCGTCCAGCATTCGCTGACCGTCGACCAGCTCGCCCACACCTTCGCCGTCTACCCGTCGCTTTCGGGTTCGCTCACCGAAGCCGCCCGCCAGCTGATGGCCTCGGACGAGGCGCCGACCTTCTGGGGTTGAGCCCTACTCGTCGTCGTCGGTCTCCAGCTCGTCGGTCAGCCCGTCGGTTTCGAGGTCGTCGTCTTCCTCGATCTGTTTGGGCCGCTCGATGCCGTACTGCTTGAGCCGGCGATTGCGAAACGATTCGCCGGTCGTGTAGCCCATGATCACGGCGCACAGGAGCAAGGCCAAGGGGATCGACACCCGTACCGACGCCTGTCCCGGCAGTACCGCGAAAGCCAGCGCAAAGGGCAGCATCAGGAAGACCGGGCGTAGCGCCGCCCGGTGCCGCCAGCCGCGACCGGTCAGGTCAGCGCGTACCCACTCGAGGTAACGCGGTGCGAGCGTGCCGCCGATCAGGTAGTAGATGCGCCCGGTGAAGGTCGGAGCTTCGGGCGGCGAATCGGTCGGCTCAGCTGATGCGGCCGGCTCGGTCGAATCACTCGGCGATCTCACAGATCACAGCTCCGCTTGTCACTGTGGCACCTACCGTGGCCTCCAGGCCCGACACGGTGCCCGCCTTGTGGGCGGTGAGCGGCTGCTCCATCTTCATCGCCTCGAGCACCACGATCAGGTCGCCCTCGGCCACTGCGTCGCCGTCGGCCACCGCCACCTTGACGATGGTGCCCTGCATCGGGCTCGTCAGGGCGTCGCCCGACGCGGCCGCGGGGCCGTGCGATGAACGCTTGTGGGCCGGCTTCTTCTTAGCCGGCGCGGCGGCAGTGCCCGCTCCGAGACCTGCCGGCAGGACGACCTCGAGCCGCTTGCCGCCGACCTCGACGACCACCCGCTCGCGGTCGTCGTCCTCAGCTTCGGCGTCGGTGCCTCCGGTGAACGGCGGGATGGTGTTGTCGAATTCGGTCTCGATCCAGCGGTTGTGCACCGTGAACGCCGCGTCCGGATCGGCCGGGGCAAAGGCCGGATCGCGTACGACAGCGCGGTGGAACGGCAGCGCGGTGGCCATGCCCTCGACGACGAGCTCGTCCAGCGCGCGGCGGGAGCGCTCGATCGCCTCGGTACGGCTGGCGCCGATCACGATCAGCTTCGCCAGCAGCGAGTCGAACTGCCCGCCGATGACGGAGCCGTCTTCGATGCCGGTGTCGGTGCGTACGCCGGGGCCGAGCGGGGGCCGGAACTTGGTGACCGTGCCCGGAGCCGGCAGGAAGCCGCGGCCGGGGTCTTCACCGTTGATGCGGAATTCGATGGCATGGCCGCGGGGTGCCGGGTCGTCGAAGTCGAGTTCGATGCCGTCGGCGATGCGGAACTGCCAGCGGACCAGGTCGACGCCGGCAACCTCCTCGGTGACCGGGTGCTCCACCTGCAGGCGGGTGTTGACCTCGAGGAAGGAGATCAGGCCGTCCTGGCCGACCAGGAATTCGCAGGTGCCCGCGCCGACGTAGCCGGCTTCCTTGCAGATGGCCTTGCTGGCGTCGTAGATGCTCTTGGTCTGGGCCTCGGTCAGGAACGGTGCCGGAGCTTCTTCCACCAGCTTCTGGTAGCGACGCTGCAGGGAGCAGTCTCGCGTACCGACGACCACGACGTTGCCCTGGTTGTCAGCGAGCACCTGCGTCTCGACGTGGCGCGGCTTGTCGAGGTAGCGCTCGACGAAGCATTCGCCGCGGCCGAAGGCGGCGACGGCCTCGCGTACAGCGCTGTCGTACAGCTCGGCGACCTCGTCGCGCTCACGGGCCACCTTCAGGCCCCGGCCGCCGCCGCCGAACGCCGCCTTGATGGCGATGGGCAGGCCGTACTCGTCGGCGAATGCCAGTACCTCATCCGATCCGCTGACGGGGTCGGCCGTGCCGGGGGTGAGCGGGGCGCCGACCTTCAGGGCGATGTGGCGCGCCTGCGTCTTGTCGCCGAGGCTGCGGATGGCGTGTGGCGGTGGGCCGATCCAGGTGAGGCCGGCAGCGATCACGGCGTCAGCGAAGTCGGCGTTCTCGGACAGGAATCCGTAGCCGGGGTGGACGCCGTCAGCGCCCGACTCCTTGGCGATCTCGATCAGCTTGTCGATGCGCAGATACGACTCGGGGGCGGTGTTACCCCCCAACGCATAGGCCTCGTCCGCTTCGCGCACATGCAGCGCGTCACGGTCGGGATCGGCATAGACAGCGACGGAAGCGAGGCCGTGATCACGGCAGGCCCGGGCAACCCGGACCGCGATCTCTCCACGGTTAGCGATGAGGACTTTGCGCACGACTCCCGATCCTAGGGAACGCGGACCGCAAACGGCGTGGGTGGGTGCTCTCGGATGCCGGTTGTGGGGCTCAGCCGGCTGTCATTCCGGCGTCGCTGGACAGGATCGCCCCGTGAATGTTGAGACCGTCGTCACTCGCAACGAACGCGAACAGGCCGGCGATCTGCGCCGGCGTCGCGCTGCGCCTCGGGGTGCTGTATCGCATGATCAAATCCCAGTCGGCCTCTTCCGGAAACGTGACACCTTCCATGATTCCGGTGTCCGTCTCGCCGGGCGCGATCGCGTTGATCCGGATCTTGCGCTTCATGAATTCCATGGCCAGCGCCCTGGTCATCTGCACCACGGCGCCCTTCGTCATGCAGTACGCCACCGTGTAGGCCCCGCCCATCAGCCCGGAGTTCGAGGCAATGTTGATGATGTTGCCGCGGGTCTTCAGTAGGTGCGGGATCGCGGCTTGGGCGATGAAGAAGTAGGCGTCCGTGTTGACCGCGAACATGTTGCGGTAGTTGTCCTCGTCCACGTCCGTCACGTGGGACATGTCCAGAACTCCGGCGATGTTGCCCACCACGTGCAGGTGTCCGTAGGCCTCGACCGTCTCCTCGACCGCCGCGATGCACTCCGAGCGCTCCGCAGATCGGTGGGCCTGATGCGCACCTCGCCGGGCAGCCCCTTGGCCAGGTCCAGTGTTTCCGCCAGCCCGACCTCGTTGATGTCGACGGCGAGTACGGACGCGCCCTCGCTCGCGAGCCGCAGCGCCACCCCCCGCCCAATTCCCCGGGCGGCACCGGTCACCAGAGCTGCGCGGCCATCGAAGCGGAGGCCGGATGTGGGGCTTGTCATGGGCCAGAGCTTGTCATGAGCCGGCACCGTTGTGTCGCCGGCGGGTTGGGACCCCTGAACGTCGAATGAACACAATAGTGCGCACTCAGATGCGCACTATCGTGTGCATTCGAAAAACTGCGGTCCAGCCCCGACGGAGACACCCGCGGTCGGCTGACGCCCAGCTCGGGCGCGTTCTTACCAGTCGGCGCGCGTACGCAATCCCGGGGTGAAGCCGGACTCCCGCCAGGAGGCGCCGCCGTGGGGCAGCGAATGGCGGATTGCGGCGCCCGGTCGGCCCCAGGCGGAACGGACGGGCTCCGGCTCGGGCGCGCCACCGCCGCGGCTGGCCAGTACCGCAACCAGCGCCGCCAACTCCTCGGGCGTCGGGTCACCCCGGACCACGCGCAGTAACGGGCGCGCGGGAGCCTCTTCGGTCTCGAGCACCGGCGGCTCGCTCACAGCGGGATGTTTCCGTGCTTCTTGGGCGGCAGGGATTCGCGCTTGTTGCGCAGCTGCCGCAGGGCCCGGATGACCTGGATGCGGGTGTCCGAGGGGGCGATCACCGCGTCGACGAATCCGCGCTCGGCGGCGATGTAGGGGTTAGCGAAGCGGTCGCCGTACTCGGTGATGAACTGCGCGCGCAGGGCCTCGACATCCTTGCCTTCGGCTCCGGCGGCGGCCAGGGCACGGCGCTGCACGATGTTGACCGCGCCCTGGGCTCCCATGACGGCGATCTCGGCGGAGGGCCAGGCGAGGTTGATGTCGGCGCGCAGGTGCTTGGAGCCCATGACGTCGTAAGCGCCGCCGTAGGCCTTGCGGGTGATGATCGTGACCTTCGGGACCGTCGCCTCGGCGTAGGCGTAAATCAGCTTGGCGCCGCGGCGGATGATGCCCTGCCACTCCTGGTCGGTGCCGGGCAGGAAGCCGGGGACGTCGACGAAGGTCAGCACGGGGACGTTGAACGCGTCGCAGGTGCGCACGAAGCGGGATGCCTTCTCGGACGCGTCGATGTCGAGGGTGCCGGCGAAGGACATCGGCTGGTTGGCCACGACGCCGACCGCGCGGCCGTCGACCCGCCCGAAGCCGGTGATGATGTTGGTCGCGAAGAGCGCCTGCACCTCGAGGAATTCGCCGTCGTCCAGGATCGTGCCGACGACGGTGTGCATGTCGTAGGGGGTGTTCGAGGAGTCGGGGATGAAGGTGTCGAGCTCGAGATCGGGCTCCAGGGAGTCCAGGTCGACCTCGTCGTAGGCGGGGGCCTCCTCCATGTTGTTGCTGGGGAGGTAGGAGAGCAGCGCCTTGACGAGCTCGAAGCAGTCGTCCTCGTCCGACGCCATGAAGTGCGCGACGCCGCTCTTGGTGTTGTGGGTGCGGGCGCCGCCGAGGTCTTCCATCGTGACCTCTTCGCCGGTGACGGTCTTGATGACGTCGGGGCCGGTGATGAACATCTGGGATGTCTGGTCGACCATCAGCGTGAAGTCGGTCAGGGCCGGTGAGTAGACGTGGCCGCCGGCGCAGGGTCCGAGAATGAGGCTGATCTGCGGGATCACGCCGGAGGACATCACGTTGCGGTAGAAGATCTCGCCGTAGCCGGCGAGGCCCATGATGCCTTCCTGGATCCGCGCGCCACTGCCCTCGTTCAGGCCGACCACTGGGCAGCCGGTCTTCAACGCCAGGTCCATGACCTTGACGATCTTCTGGCCGTACACCTCGCCGAGCGATCCGCCGAAGACGGTGACGTCGTGGCTGAAGACGCAGACCGGGCGGCCGTCGACCGTGCCGTATCCGGTGACGCATCCGTCGCCCGCCGGCTTGTTGCGCTCGAGGCCGAAGTCGACCGCGCGGTGGCGCGCGAAGGCGTCGGTCTCGACGAACGATCCTGGGTCCAGGAGAGCGTCGATGCGTTCGCGGGCGGTCATCTTGCCCTTGGCGTGCTGGGCGTCCACCGCCTTCTCCGAGCCGGCGTGCACCGCTTCGTAGATGTGGCTGTGCAGGAGCGCGAGCTTGCCCGCGGTGGTGTGAATGTCGGGTGCGTCTGGATCCGCGACCGGTTCTGCCGTCATGAAGCGCACGTTATCGGGGCGCGTGGCAGCGTGACGTAGGTGGACCGCTACTCCGATCTCGAACGCCCACCGCTGCGCGCTGATGCGCTCAAGGCTGCGCTGGCCCCCGACGGCTTTGACCTTGTCGTACTCGAGGAGGCACAAAGCACGAATGCCGAGCTTGCCGAGCGGGCCAGGGCGGGGGCGCCGGAGGGCACGGTCGTCGTCGCCGAATCGCAGACGGCGGGCCGGGGACGGCAGGGCCGCAGCTGGGAGTCGCCGCCAAGGGCCGGGCTCACGTTCAGCGTGCTGCTGCGACCGGCGCAGGTCTCCGGGTGGCTGCCGCTGCTCGCGGGGCTTTCGGTGGCAGTGGCCGTGCAGGAGCAGACCGGAGTCGAAACGGGCTTGAAATGGCCCAATGACGTACTCGTCGGGTCGCGGGAATCGGCTCGCAAGGTCGCCGGCCTGCTGGCTGAGGTGCCTGGGGGAGGCGGGGGCGGCGTCGTCATCGGAATCGGCCTCAACGTGACGACTCGGGCCGCTGAGCTGCCTGATGACCGGGCCACGAGTCTGGCGCTAGCGGGCGCGCTGACCACCGATCGCGAGACCCTGCTGAAGGCGATTCTGCGGGCTCTGGCGAGGGCGTACGCCAGCTGGAGTGCCGACCCCGAGGCGCTGATCCCGGCGTACCGATCGGTGTGCGTGAGCCTCGGCCGGCAGGTTCGGGTCGAGCTCCCAGACGGGCAGTCCTACGAAGGGCTCGCCACCGACATCGATCATGACGGGCGACTCGTCGTCGGTGACCGCGCGTTCGCCGCCGGAGATGTGATTCACCTGAGATAGTGCCCGCGTGGCGAAAATTGAGCGCCAGCTCGGCGAGGGCGAACAGATCGTGCTCGACCTCCACCCGCACTGGAGGCGGCTGGTCCTGCCGTTGCTCATCGTTCCCGTCGTGATCGGCGTAGCGGCTTTCGCCATCGGGGCCGGGCCCGACCATCCCATCTACTACTGGCTGATCGTCGCGGTGGCCTTCGTGCTGCTGATCCTCTTCAGCCTGCTGCCCGTCTGGCGCTGGCAGTCCACGCGTTACGTCGTCACGAACCGGCGGATCCTCTACCGGTCGGGGATCATCACCCAGCTCGGCCGCGACGTTCCGCTCTACCGGATGAACGACGTCCACTTCGAGAACACGCTGTCCGACCGGCTCACCGGAAGCGGCGACCTCATCATCGAAAGCGCCGGCGAGCAGGGCCAGCTGCGCTTCACCGACGTCCCGCACGTCGAGGACGTGCAGCGCGTCATCCATCGGCTCACCGAAGAGGACGATCAGCGCCGTCGCAGGCCGCTCCACAATGACGCCCCGCCGTCGAAGGCATTGACGCCGCGTCAGGTGCGACGATGACGCCGTGGTCGACCAGCCGGAGCCGGAAGACGTTTCCGGGCTGGGCTCCGAGCTGCTGGAGAAGGCCTTTCTGGGTGAGGCAGCTCATCTCACGCAGGAGCAGGTCGAGGAGACCGCCGTCGACTTTCCGTCGGACCGGATCCGGGGGTTGTGGCGGGCGCTGGGCTTCGTCGACCCGGAGCCTGGCGAGCTGCGTTTCACCGAGGCCGACGTCCAGGCGGTTCGGCTCTCCCAGCGGCTCGCCGCTGATGACCTGGTCGGGCCGGGTATCAGCGAGTCGGTAGCCCGGACAGTCGGGCAGGCGATGAGCCGTCTCGCGGAGGCTGAGACGCAGCTCATCAGCGAGCAGTTGGCCGCCGATCCTGAGCTCACCGAGCTGGCCCGTACCCATCCCGAGGAGCTGGCCCGCCAGCTCAGCGACCGGTTCGCCACCGCGCTTCCTGACCTGGAATGGCTCATCGCCTACGCGTGGCGCCGGCACATGCTGGCCGCCGTCCAGCGGGCGGTGGCCGGCGCCTCACGCGACCTGACCGACAACACTTGCGCGATCGGGTTCTGCGACATCGTCGGCTACACCCGAGCGGTGCGCGACATGTCGTCAGCGGACCTGACGGCCTTGGTCACCACCTTTGAGCAGGTGACCTCCGACGTGGTCATCAGCCACGACGGCCGGATCGTGAAGACGCTGGGCGATGAGGCGATGTTCACCACGAACGACGCCGTGCAGGCCGCCCGCATCGGACTTGCCCTCACCGAAGCCTTCGCGGCGACGGACGCCGTTCCTCCGGTACGGGTCGGGCTCGCCTACGGCCCCACCCTCGCGCACGGCGGTGACATCTTCGGTCCGGTCGTCAATATCGCCAGCCGTTGCACGGGAATCGCCCCACCCGGCTCCGTGGTGGGAGACCGCGAGCTGGCCCGCCAGCTCGAGGCAGCAGCCGTCGACGGCCGCAAGCTCGGGTTCACCGTCACCCGGCTGCGGACGGTCCGGGTTCGCGGATACGCCCACCTCACGCCGTATCTGATTCGCGGCGCCTGATGACTTCCGAAATGATGTGATTCCGCCCGCGCGTTTCACGGGGCGGCGGCATCCCTGCGCGTGATCGGCTTTGATGTGGGCAGACAAACGCAAGGCAGGCAAGCCGCCAGACCGTGAACGAGGGGATCGCCGATCGTGCCCGACCCAGCAGAGATCCAGCAACAGATCGAGCACACCCGCGCCGAACTGGCGTCGACCGTCGATGCGATCGCCGACCGGGTGAATCCCAAGAAGGTGGCCGCCCGCGGGATCGAGACCGTCAAGGCCAAGGTCGAAGACGTCTTCTCCAGCGGCAATGACCTTCCACCGGCCCAGGGCAGCCCGGCTGCCATCACCGGACCCGACGGGGGTCAGCTCCCGCTTCCCGAGCGCGTCAAGGCCCAGCTGCGGGAGGCCAAGGAGACCCGCGGCCGCTCGATTCGATGGGATCGCGTCGCCATTGTCGGCGGCGTCATCGCCCTGCTCGTCGTCATCAAGCTGCGACGCGGCCGCTAGCTGCCGATGGCCGATTTCTCGCTCGAGGTCTCCAGCGACATCGCGGATATGCGTAAGTGGGTCCACGAATTCGCGGGGTCGGTCATCCGCCCGGCGGCGGCCGAATGGGACGAGCGTGAAGAGACGCCTTGGCCGGTGATTCAAGAGGCCGCCAAGGTCGGTTTGTACTCGTTGGATTTCTGGTCCGCCCAATGGTTCGAGCCGAGCGGTCTCGGGATTCCGGTGGCGATGGAAGAGATTTTCTGGGGTGACGCCGGCATCGGGCTCGCGATCGTCGGCACTACTTTGGCCGCCGTTTCGCTGGTCGCCAACGGCACTCCGGAGCAGACCGCCGAATGGGTCCCGCAGATGTTCGGCGACGAAAGCGATGTGAAGGTCGCCGCCTTCTGCTCTTCAGAGCCCGAAGCCGGTTCCGACGTCGGCAACATCAAGACCCGGGCTGTCTATGACGAGAAGACCGACGAATGGGTCATCAATGGCACCAAGACCTGGGCGACCAACGGCGGCATCGCGAATGTCCACGTCATCGTCGCCAGCGTCGACCCGTCGCTTTCCACCCGCGGTCAGGCCAGTTTCGTGATTCCGCCGGGTACCAAAGGCCTCGCGCAGGGGCAGAAATTCGCCAAGCACGGGATACGCGCCTCGCACACCGCCGAAGTCGTACTGACCGATTGCCGAATCCCCGCGTCTTGTGTCCTCGGGGGCAAAGCGAAGCTTGACGAGCGGCTGGCGCGAGCCCGGGAAGGCATACGTTCCAAGGGAAATGCGTCCATGGCGACCTTTGAAGCTTCCCGGCCGTCAGTGGCGGCGCAGGCGGTCGGCATTGCTCGCGCTGCCTACGAATACGCTCGCGATTACTCGACGCAGCGGGTCCAGTTCGGCCGGCCCATCAGCGAAAACCAGGGTGTCGCGTTCCAGCTCGCGGATATGGCGACGCGAATCGATGCAGCACGCCTGCTGACGTGGCGGGCGGCCTGGATGGCGCGGCAGGGTCACGCGTTCACCTCGGCCGAGGGTTCGATGTCCAAGCTCTTCGCGGGGGAGACGGCGGTGTGGGTGACCGAACGCGCCATGCAGATCCTCGGTGGCAACGGTTACACCCGCGAATATCCGGTCGAGCGGATGGCGCGCGACGCGAAGATCTACACCGTCTTCGAGGGCACCAGTGAGATCCAGCGCCTCGTGATCGGGCGGGCGATCACGGGTGCGTCTTTGCGCTAGCGGTACTGGTGAGGCGCCCTGCCCACTCGTGCGGCCGTTTTTCTCGGCAGGATGGGAGCCATGTCCGAGCTCTACCCGCTGACGCTTCGCCTCGAGGGGCGGCGGGTGATGGTGATCGGCGGTGGCCGGGTGGCTGCGCGCCGGGTTCCTGCGTTGCTCGGGGCGGGTGCTCAGGTGGTCGTGGTGGATCCGACGCCTTCGTCGGCGATCTTGGAGCTCGCTGGACAGCTTGAGGTCGCGGGACGCCTGGAACTTGTTCGGCGTCCCTACGCTCCCGGTGATCTTTCCGGCGCCTGGCTGGTCCATGCCTGCACCTCCGACGCTGAGACGCAGGTGGCGATCGCGGCCGAGGCTGAGGCGGCCGGGATCTGGTGCGTACGCGCTGATGACGCTGCCTCGACGACGGCGCTCACCCCGGCGAGCGGAGTCGGCGACGGGGTGACGGTGGCGGTCACGTCGGGGGATCCGCGCCGGTCGGCGGGGCTGCGGGATGCCGTACTGGATCAGCTTCGTGACGGTTCGCTGGGGGCGCCGCGGGGTCGGTCCGATTCGTCTGGACGGTCAGGTTCGGGACGGGGCCACGGTCGAGTCGTCTTGGTGGGGGGTGGGCCGGGGGATCCGGATCTGATCACCGTTCGCGGGCTGCGGGCCCTGCGCGAAGCCGATGTGGTCGTCGCGGATCGGCTTGGGCCGCGCTCCTTGCTGGACGACCTGCCGGCTGGGGTCGAGGTCATCGATGTCGGCAAGAGCCCTCGAGGGCAAGCGGCCAAGCAGGAAGACATCATCGCGTTGCTGATCGAGCGGGCCCGGGCTGGCGACGTGGTCGTGCGACTCAAAGGCGGCGACCCGTTCATCTTCGGTCGCGGCGGCGAAGAACTCCTTGGTTGTGCCGAAGCCGGCGTCGAATGCTCGGTGGTGCCCGGAGTGAGTTCCGCGATCGCCGTGCCGGGACTGGCGGGGATTCCGCTGACGCACCGCGGCCTCGCGCAGGAGTTCGTGGTGGCTTCGGGGCATCTGCCGCCGGGCCATCCTGGCTCGACCGTCGACTGGGCCGGACTAGGTACGTCGTCAGCCACCGTCGTCCTGCTCATGGCAGTCCACACGCTGCCGGCGATCGCCGATGCCCTTTTGGCCGCAGGCCGCGACGCTGACACCCTCGTCGCCTGCATCCAGGAAGGTGGCACCCCCGCCCAACGAGTCCTGGTGAGCACGCTGGAGATGGTCGCCAAGGCAGCTGCTGAGTTTGCGCTGGCCGCGCCTTCGGTGATCGTGATTGGTGAGGTTGTGGGGTTGCGCTCCGCCGCTCCCTGAGGTTAGCCGCGGCGCTCCCTGGTTACCGGCGGCGTCCGAGTTACCGGCGGCGCCATAGCCTGATGGCGTCAGAGCGCCACCAGCGGGTGGCGCCGGCGAGTGGCTCCCTGGTTACCGGCGGCGCCATAGTCTGATGGCGTCAGAGCGCCACCAGCGGGTGGCGCCGGCGAGTGCGTTGGCGCTAGCCGGTGAGGCTGAGCGCTCCGAGAGCCGCCGCCAGTACGAATGGCACGCCCACCAAGCCCAACCTGGCGAATTGCCCGGCGCTGATCTCGACACCACGAGCTTTGCAACGCTCCCGCCAGAGCAGGGTTGCCAGTGAACCCCAGAGCAAAATGAGCGGCCCGATGTTGACCCCGCACAGCAGCGCCAGCAGATCGTGGCGGGGGGTCGGGCCTTCGAGGGCGAGGTAGGCCGGCAGGTTGTTGAAGGCATTCGCTGCGGCAGCTGCGATGCTCCCGACCCGCCAGGTACCGCCCCCACCGATGATGTCGTGCAGCAGCCGGTCGAGGCCGTGCCGACCGGCCGCTTCGACGACGAGGAAGAGGCCCTCGGTCAGGATGACCAGCCGCCAGGGAATCAGCCGGAAATGCAGCTCTGAGGGTCGTCGCACGGCAAACGCGATGACGATGATCGCAGCGGCAGGAGTTGCAGCGGCCCAAGCGGGAACTCCGGCGAGGACGACCGGGCCGAAGATGATGCAGGCGATGGCGCTGACCGTGAGGAGTACGCGATCGGCGGGCTTGCGCGGCGGTGGTGGCTCGTAGCGACCCCTCAGGTCGTTCCGAAAGTGAATCCCCAGCACGACGACCGTGACGACGATCGCAGCGGCCGCAGGGAAAGCCATCTTGCTGACGTACGTGGTGGCCGGGATGTCGAGCTTGTTGGTGGCGAGCAGGTTCGTCAGGTTGCTGACCGGGAGCAGCAGGCTTGCGGTATTCGCCAGCCACACGGCCGTCATCGCGAACGGCAGCGGCGGCAGTTTGAGGGCAAAAGCGAGCGACAGGACCACTGGCGTCAGCAGCACGGCGGTCGTGTCGAGGCTCAGGAAAATGGTCGTGACGGCTCCGAGCGCGCAGATCAATAGGAACAGCCGCGGCACGCTGCCCCGCGCCAGACGGGCCACGCGATCGGCTGCTACGTCGAAGACTTCGGCCCGTTCGGCGAGCTCGGCGAGCACTGTGACGGCGACGAGAAAACCCAAGATCGGACCGACCCGCTTGGTGACGTCGACCGCGTCATGCCATGGCAGCAGACCGGTGATGACCGTCAGAAGACCAGCGGCCCCGGCGACCGCCCACATAGGCAGGATCGGGAGCTAGCCGAGGTCGCAGAGGTGACTCGTCATAGCGGCAGATTACGGGCCGTCGTACGGTGATCGTCGGCGGACGAGCCGGCCGGGCGGTCGCGTCGCGTCTCAGGAGCACCTTCGGGTGGTCAGGGGATGCGCCGAGGAACGTCCGGGCTCCACAGGGCAAGGCGGTGGGTAACGCCCACCCGGGGTGACCCGCGGGACAGTGCCACAGAGAGGAGACCGCCGGCTTTGGGCAGGCTTGCCTGGTCAGAGTCGGTAAGGGTGAAAGGGTGCGGTAAGAGCGCACCAGCGCCCGGGGTGACCCGGGCGGCTAGGTAAACCCCGCCAGGAGCTAGGTCAAGATGGCGGTTCGGGGAGACCCGTTCCGCCTGCGCAGGCGTTTGAGGGCGGCCCGCCTGAGTCTGCGGGTAGACCGCAAGAGGCTGTCGGTAACGGCAGTCCTAGACAGATGACCGTCGCCGTACCGCTTCGGCGGTGCGTGGCACAGAACCCGGCGTACAGGCCGACTCGTCCGTCCCACCTGCGTCAATGCGGCTGATATGGCGTCTGAGCTGGCCATTTAGCGTTGGCTTGCGTTGGACGTAGACGACTGTTTCGGGGACATCTGGGGGAAAAACCGGGGACAACGGCGGCCGGAGGACGAACAGCGTCAGATCAAGTCGGGAGACATTCGATCAGTCGGCTACGCGCAGACGAGAGTCCCAGCCGCCGACGTCGAGTTGTGGGCGTCCACATAGCCGCGGTTGCCGTACATCATCCTGAGGAGCTGAGCCGCAAGCGGGTCGACTTGAAATTTCTCAAGGATGTCGTACACGGGCCAGCGCCGCTGATACGGGTTGATGACCTCGATGCCGAGCAGCTGGCCGGCGATGTCTACGTCTGCCAGGGTGCCGGCATCGAACTCGATTGAGCTCGCGACGGGGCCCTCAGCAAGGCTGATGTGTCCTGACGGCCGGTTCAGAACTGCCCTGATCTGATCGGGAGTGACTCCTCGCTGATAGCTAAGAGCCGGCTGGGATATGGCCTTTTCCGGCTGAAAAGCTGGCCTACGTGTGGGAGAAGCCTACGGAGTCACAACTAAAACCTTGGTTTCCGCCAACTAAATTTCAGACCATCGCACATGACAAATAAATGATGGCAAGGTCGATCAAAAGTTGGTGTCACACCTTGTCCAAACTCCGGACCCGGTTGACGGACACGATGGCGTCGGGGGCAGTAGGACATGCGAGTTACTGGAGTCGGTCACGGTCACAGGTCATACAAGCGGCGTGGGCTTCTTCGCCCGATGGCCACCATCGGGACGGCCGTTGCGATGGTCGTTGCGTCCCTAGTCATTGCCGGGCCGGCTGACGCGGCGCTGACGC
The DNA here is from genome assembly GCA_963737695.1 of uncultured Actinomycetota bacterium. Classification (GTDB taxonomy): domain Bacteria; phylum Actinomycetota; class Actinomycetes; order Frankiales; family Frankiaceae; genus DATAZK01. Next base: position 684,527 of record CAVTTQ010000002.1, on the reverse strand, counting down.
CGACTGCCAACACGCCTCAACCGTGGAGTGGAACGGTGGGCTTCTCCTTCCAGCAGCATGTCTCCGCAGATGGATTCACGGAGGACAAGGGTTACTCCTACACCGTCAACTTGCCGTCATCCCCAGGCTCACTTGCCGATGACAGAGATGACCCGGCTCTCGTGAAGAACAACGATCCGATTTTGGCCTACAGGGGTTTCGGGGACAGCATAAGTGATTTCCGTTTCAGCGACGAAATAACTTCATCGGACGGTTTTTGCAACAGGGCTTATTCGGTAACGGATGCACCTACGGAGATTGATGTCCTGGGAGTGGTCGTCGGCTATCATCCCGACAATATCGGCTTCGACTTTCGCAACTTGGGAGCCGCAACGGTTTCGAGTGACACGTCAGGCCCTGCCCCGGGATCTGAATGCCAGCCTGTAGACCACTCCAGCACCGATCTTACCGGGGTCGACTTTAGCTTAAATGGTGACTACACGGCGAACAGTTGTCCTGCGGGTGAAAGTGTCGCCACGGTGAAATCTGACGGGGACCTGATCAATCCGCAAGGCCTTTGCACCGTGGAGACCAATGGCGCGAACGGACTCGATTTCGAGCGAGTGACGATCACCTGGAATCTTCATCTCAATCCGGCTTGGGACTCGGACAACGACGGCTTTACCGATGTACAGGAGTTGCAGGCGGGCACGGATCCACTAGACGAAAATTCGACACCTTCCGACAGTGAGGCTGACCTAGTACTTGCTGTCGCCACCGGCCCAACACCACACCCGGTGAACGACCCCATCAACGTCACAGCGAATGTCACAAACAACGGGCCGAATGTGGGCGCTGGAGCCGAAGCCACGTTCTCCTTCACTGGAGTGCCAGTCGATATCACCGATCTGCCCGCGTCATGTACGACTGCGGGAGGCGGTCTGGTTTCCTGTGATCTCGGCTCCCTGCCGGTCGGGTCGGTGACACCGTTGGACTTTGTCGTCACCCCGACCCAGTCAGGCGAGTTGGCAGCGACCGGGAACGTTGCCGGGACAACGCCAGATCCGAACAGCGTGAACAACACGTGGGCTGCAAACGCCGCCATCGGGTCATTGGCGGCTGACCTTGCGCTCACCGTCGCGACAGGGGCTACGCCGCATCTTCCGGAAGACCCCATCGATGTCAAGGCGAATGTCACCAACAACGGACCAGAGGCCGGCGCTGGCGCTGAGGTCACGTTCTCCTTCACCGGAGTCGCTGTTGCGATCACGGATCTGCCAGCTTCGTGTACGACCGCGGGAGCCGGACTGGTCACTTGCGGTCTCGGTGCTCTGCCTGTCGGTTCGGTGACTCCACTGGACTTCGCGGTGACTCCAACGCAGACAGGTGAATTGCAAGCGAGCGGCAACGTTTTGGGCACAACTCCAGACCCGAACAGTGCCAACAACACGTGGGCAGCAAACGCCGCCATCAATGCGGCTTGTGCTCTACCGGTGGCGTTTGCGACAGCTACTCAGGAAGCGAATCTGGGCGTTCACTTCGTCGGTACCGCTAGCTCCCAACCGCTCGGCTCGATTTCGGACTACCGATGGACGTTCGGAGATGGCGCGTCTGCTCACGGAGCACAAGTAACCCATTACTACTCGCGTCCTGGTCCGTACACCGTCACGTTGGCTGTCAGAGGAAGTTGCGGCAATCTGGTCACATCCACCCAGCTGACGGTGCATGTGACCCGGTGCGTATCGATTACCCCATCAGCGACCGCATATGCACTTCCGGGACTGAATTGGGCGAGAGTCGTCTGGACGCCGGCTCACGCGAGCGGCTGCCCATTAACTGGTTACGACATCTCGGTAAGCCCTGCAGCGAACGCTCGTGGACAGGTCGTCCATGTCGGCCCTACCACCAGCCGATATGACTGGTACGGCCTGACACCCGGACGGACCTACTACTTCACCGTCACACCGGTCACAGAAGAGGGCCCAGCCAGGGTCTCTAAAACGTCCACCGCTGTCGCACCATCAGTTGTGGGTGCCCCAAACCATTGTCCGACTCGGCCCTACCACACAGACGCGAAGTTCGACCGTAATCCCATCCCGGGGACCACGGACGAACGGTTCGAAGCGGATATCACTTGGTGCTCGTCGGACGGAGTGACCTTCCCGACGAGCGCCGCCGGTCAACAGACGACGGCGTGGGACGATGCCACCAGTGTGACCGTCGGGACTTTGGCGGGCACCTTCAAGGCGATCACCGGGTATTTCGAAAAGCCGGATCCAAACTATCCAAGTCCGCGGGTTGCTTGGCCTGCACATCCGACGAGCTCAATTAATGTCAACTTCTCGCCCGGCGTGCAGTCCTGCGATCAGACGTTGACGCTGCTGCTCGACATCGTGCCCGGCAAATTAGAGCTCGACGTGGGTGCGACAATCGCCGAACACAGCACGCAATGGCTTGTTGCCCACGAAGTGGTACTGGAGCAGGAGATGACTAAAGGGCTTTGGAAGGAAATCGATTCTTCTCCCCTTCTTGATAATCCGCTAACCGAATTCGTATTCGAGCACACTTTCGGTTCGCTTATCGATAAACTGGGTAGCCTGCTCATCAACTACATCGTTCAAAATGTGGGACACGTCAATATCGGCAGCTACATTAATCAGTTGGAAGACGACTATACCGCGTGCTTCCCACCGATTGTTAACCTGGACCGCGTCACTCTGAATACAAATGGCAGGGCAATTCTGAGCATGCACCCCCGGCCCGGCGGCTACGCTCTGACAGAAACAACCAAGCACCTCATCTAAGGATGCCATCGGTCACGCATCCAGCTTCAGTCCACGCCACTTTCGCGGCCGCCGGCTCCCCGTCGCGCAACAGCCCAACCACCAGCAAAGCGCGGTGGACCAAGGCGATAACAGGGTCGATGCAGTCGAGGCCGACTGTTGTCGCGTCCTCATAGGCGAGCAAGGTGAGGCCACGCTCTAGCAGACGTAAATGCTGCTCGAGCTGGTCGGCCAACGCCAGCAGCGCCATCTGCGCCGATGTGAGGGTCGGAATTGCGGCCAGCGCCTGTCGAGATGACCCTTCCCTCCATAATTACCACACATCCGGACAAAATGACTCTAAAATAAAAGCCAATTGGAATACTATCCGTAACCTAATGGTCGCTCTATGATTCCGTGCTATGCGACTTGGGAAATGGAAGCGAAGTGCGGCCTTAGCAGGCTGCGCGGTGGCCGCCACCGGCCTGGTGGCCGGCTGCATCCCGAAGGTAACTGCGCCATTGCCGGCGCCTTCAATCAGTCCGGCGGTCGTGCCGGTAGGTCGGCTGGTGGATGTCAGCCCGACAGACTGTCCCACCCCGCCAACAGGCTCAACGAGCATTATCAACATGTTCGCATGGGACCCGAATGGCAGGTTGCTCAACACGATTTACGGCGGCTACCTAGCTATGGGCCCTTCCGGCCATGGGTTCTGGCGACCAGGCTTGTATCCACCAGAAGGCGCTGTCATTCCAGGTCGCTACACGGTCAGGGTTTATTGCACGCAGCGCACGCCTGGGAAACCCAATGTCGTCACGTATCACAAGGATGCGTTCTTCACTGTCAATGGCCCGATGCAGCAACTGATCGTCTCCTCCACGAGGGTGCATCTTGGTGCGACATTTGGCGTTAAGCCGCTTCAAGCATGCCCAACTGCGACAACTGATCTTGCCGTGACTGCAGAGCAAGTGGTCACGGGGAACGTTGGCGCTCGCGGTTTCGTCGCCACTACGGATCTCACTCCTACTTCCGCGGGCAAGTGGTCGACTGGGACATTTAAAGTACCGGCCGACACACCAACCGGGCGGTACGTGGTGGCCGCACAGTGCCGAACCCAACTCCCGGGGAGCGGCTCCCAACTGGCCACTCTTGGCATTCTCGATTACGAGACTTATGACATCACGGTGCTGCCCTAGACCGTACGAAGAGCCCGGGCCCATCGCCCCATTAGCGATTGAACCGCGGTGAGGGGGATCCAGAGGGCCCGCCGCGACGGCCATGCAACTCACTGAATCTCCGATGCCGGCGTTGGTTCCTTCCAGACCGGACGTCAGTGCGATCAAGGTAGCCCCCCGATCGGGCAGACGGGCTAGACGCGGCAGCTTGGCGTCTACAGCCACGTCCGAGCGCTCATGCCGTGCCTATCGGCTGGAGTCGTGGGCCGCACGGAGCAGCAAACGAGTGAACCGGGTTTTGCGAGGGGTGGCGCTTCAGGGCACTCGATGCGGGTGCCCGATAACGGCGGTGCAACTCAGCCGGTCTCACCCAAATACGGATCGGCATCGACACACGCCGATTTTAGGCGCAGCTCCCGCCCTACCTCGTCGACATCCTGATGCTAGAACGCCCACCCAGGCGGGAGAAGATTCACTGAATCTACAAAGGCGCAAATCATGAGCTAACACGACTGTCAGGCCCTACCAAATTCACCAACGGCCACGCAAATGCGACTATATGACTCGGCTTTTCGAATTCGGCCAACAGTGTTAGTCACTGCGAGTTACGCTCCCGTCCGTGACCGGGGGCAGTCTTGCACTTCATCGACGAAGGCGCCTAAATCAATGTGATGGATGCTTTCCCGTTCACTTCAGGGACGGGGAGCCCACATGAAGTTCAGAAGTCGTAATCTGTTCGCTACGTTGGGGTTTGCGGCGGTTTTGGTGACCGCGTCCTGCGTTCCACCGGGCGGCGGAGGAGTAGCTGCGCCAGCGCCTGGCGCTCCCATCAACATGACCGTTTCGGCAGCGGGACCGCCTGCGACAGGCGGCTACACAGTCCACGTGAAGTGGACCGAGGCGGCATCGGCGGTGCCGATTACTGGCTGGCTAGTCACCCGCAACGGCGGCACCTTTGGCGGGCCCGAGGTTTCGGCGATCCTCCCGGTCTCGGCGAGCCAGTACAAATTCACCGGGCTGCGGGCCTACTCGTTCTACGAGGTCACGGTGCGGGCGATTAGTGCCTCTGGGTTCGGGCACGCTTCTGCCCTGGACGCTTACACGGGCTACGGCCAGGGAACCGGGGTCGCGTGCAGCAATCCGGCGGCACTCGGCTACTACCCCGGGCCCGTGTTCAACGTGGTCTGCGACGGATTCCGCTGGGTCGGCGCCGGTCAGATCGCTGCCTGGAACGCTACCGGGGTGCGCAGCGCCACCGGGATGTTCGTCTCTGCCTCGGTGGAGTGCGTCAACAACGGCAGTACCCGACGCCTCAACGTCATCGGCTCGCTGAGCCAGTTGGGACTGCCGGGGCACACGTTGTCAACCGAGAACACCCTGCCCTGCGTGGGAGCTCCGGTGCGGGTGACTGAGTGGGTCAAGGGTCATTACGCAGTGGGCCGCGCCAGCCTGGTCGTCTACGGCGACTCCGGCGGCGGGACCCTAGCGAGTCTTTCCGATGACATCATCGCGGTGAACGTCCTGCGCTAGCCGCCCGCCATGAGCTGCCCCGGCCCTGTTAGGGGTCGGGGCTGCTCATGTCAGCAGACGGTGCCGTCGGGCAGGTGACGCTGGCCCTGCGGGATCCCCTTGGTCTGGCAGCCGGACATCCAGGTCCACATCTGGGCGCGCTCGTCCACGTTCGCGAGCCCAGGGATGGGCTGGGTGTCGTCGAGGCGCACCTTGCCGAGCGGCTTTCCGCTTCCCCGCTAGCGTTCGGCGGAGTCGCGTTTGGACTCTCCTAGGCGATGATCTTGTTCGTTCTTGGGCCGACTCGTTCGTCCCACCAGCATCGATGCGTCCGATGTGTGATCGACCTGACGATTTACCGTTTGCATGCGTTAGCTCACGTTGGACGATTACGGCTGTCCGGGGATATCGCATCCGCCCAACGACCCCGACTTTCACCTCGTCGCGGTCAGGTTGGCTGATGATTGGGGACGGCGCCGGCTCGGCCTCCCAGCCACTTGGTGCCGAGGCTCCCGTGCTCGGGGGTAGGAACAACGTGGACGCGGGCCGTCCGGTTTGCGACCTCCCCGGCCGTCGGGGGCGAACACCGGAGAGGTCCGGTTCGGAGTTTGACAGCGTCATCCACGAGCCAGCGTCCCCGTAATGAATGGTGTTTGTCGCGGGCAAATCTTGACGGCGCTGGTTATCAGGCGGGAATGGCCCCCTTATCGCGCAGGGCTTTCGGTGGAATCACCGCAATTGTCGGTGACCGTTGGTGAGCAGCCACCGCTTATTGTCAGATAGCCCTTCCCTCCGCTGACACTTTCCCCCTAACCTGACCGCAATTCGTATTCGAGGAAGCAGAGCCGGGGGCACGAAAACATGCAAAGACGTCGAATTGGACTCATTGTCGGCTGCAGCGCCACCCTCGTCCTGGCGACCGCAACGCCATCACTGGCCAGCAGCCCGCCGGCCAAGACGCCGGTGCTTCCGGCGGCCGTCTTCAGCATCGGACGCCTGCTGGTGTCACCATTTTCAGGCGGCGTCAGGGTACCGGTGACGTACAGGTGCAACGGTGGTTACCGGGGAATGCCACCGGCAGAACTGATCCAGATCACCGTCACCGAGAAGACGCCGCACGGCGTTGCCCGCTACTACCTGGGACATCTGGCGCCCCAAAATCAGCCGCCCGACGCTCCGGCAGCCTGCACCGGCAAAACGCAGAGCTATCGACTTATCGCCGTACGAGACGCGATTTTTACCGATCCCCCCTTCCAGCTCGGCCCAATAAGCGATCCCGGCGCCTACCTTCTGGGCGGGACCGCTACCGTCTCCGCGTCCCTCAGCGGACAACGGCTGTCCGGGTCGGCTGTAGCTCCCGATAGTGCGTCCCTCACTCGCACCGTCCGCGTCGGGGACGTCTAGCGTCGCCGCCGGCCTCCGTTGGTCATACAGCGGGCTGGGGGGAGACAGTGAGCGTCCGCGGGACGTAAGGCCCCCAAGTGTCAGCGGCCGCCGGCGCCGGCTGGCCGGCCGCGGGCTTCGGTGTGCGCCCACTACGCGTCGGACTGGATCGCTCTCCGCCCTCGGCACGTTCCGTCTAGCCGATGAAAACGTGACGAGCCAGATCGAGGGTGGACGGCACTTCGAGGATTCGATGATTGAGCTCGTCGCTCGTTGGACGGTGTCGATCCGGTCACGAACGACCGACGACTTACTGGGCGAGCGCGTAGCCGTGGTGTTGCCGGGGACCGGGCCGACTGATTGCGTGTCGAGGATGCTGGCGATTGCGAGCCCCGGGGACAAACGGGGGAAAGCCGCCGGAGCTTGACCTCAGATGCGCATCTCAGAGGCATTGCTGGCCGCTGTCAGCGCAGAACCCGGCGCACAGGCCGACTCGTCCGTCTCACCCACTTTGGTTTACCGGGGTGCGGTCTCCGTTTGCCCCCGGGCAAGCCTGCTGGACCTAGGGTGCGACTCGTCTCCAGCCACCGCACGGGCTTGTTGAAAACCCCTTGTCGGCGGTGGTGATGTGGACCCGCGGCTGATGGCCTGGTGTTTCGGATCCCGAGAAGAGCAGCGCGGTGGGGTCACCCGTGTTGAACGATGACACCAGTTGCCAAGAGCAGCCAGGTGCACCCGGTGCTACGTAAGTACCGGTCAGCAAATCGTTCGGAACGCGGTATTCGCCGTCCTCGGCTGTGGCCCGGTCGGGGTTGTAGGAGGCTTTTTGGGGCGTCACCCACACCCCGCACCCCTGGCTGACGACGCTCGACCCCGACTGCGAGCTCGGAATATCGAGGAATGATCTGCCGCCATTCGTGCTCTCTTGGAACGACACCGCACCCACCCGCTCGATAAAGGCTTGGCAGTTGCCGCCGAGGGGGATGCTGCTGGTGTACAGAGCTGGTGCCACGTGGCCGCCGCCGCTGCCTATTACCCACGCACCATCTGGAAAGCAACCGGCCAAGCTACCGACGAGTGCGACGAATCCCGCCGCCGCAAACCATTTGAGCTTCACAATCTGCCTCTTCCGCTTGACCTGATTCGACCTCATCGGCGTGGCGTTCGTCACCGCATCCGGATAGTGGCACCGCTGGATAATCCATGCGGGGGTTGACCGTCGAATAGTTGTTGTGTTGTGGATAATGAACCGACTGCGATGTCGTTAATTCGTTTATTGCGTGATTTGGTGAACGAGACATCGGTCCGCCGTTTACGCTCGTCGCCATGTCGAAGAAGCGGATCTTTCAAGCAGCTGCGGCCATCGGGTTTGTAGGCGCCCTGGCATCCTGCACCACGTTCACCAACGGACCGCACACCGTCGGGAAGGGCAAATATGACGTGCAGCCCGGCCTTTACACCAGCAGCAAGCCCGTTTCGGCGAACATCAACGACTCCTGCCTGTGGTTACGCGGTGTAGACGAGACCCGGCTCATTCCGCAAAAGGCCACGGGCAACGATGAGGAATTCGGTGGGCGCAGCTTCATCCAAATCTTGCCTACCGATACGCATTTCTTCACTCAGGGCTGTGGTTTGTGGGTGCCGCCCAAGTCCACGTCCTACAACCCCGACCGGGCCACGGCGAAGACTGGGGCCTACCGCATCCCTACCGACCTTCTCCCCGGCACCTATACCGCTCCGGGCGGACCGCTCTGCTCGTGGACAAGGGTGTCGTCGTTCAAAGGCGACGATGCTTCGGTTATCGCCACGAGCCTCCCACGCAGCAGTGCGGCCTACCACGGTGTGACGAATCCACGGGTAACCATCGCCAAGACAGACGTTGGATTCCTCACTGACATCTGCGGCGGCTGGCGGCGGGTCGGGCCGTAGCGGCTGGACGGGAACCGCCGGGCCAGATCTTGGCGGGCTACGACCAAGCCCCCGGCCCACCTCGCCCCGATTCGGTAGATAACCGGGGCCGAGGTGGGATTCCAGCGAGCGTTCAGGTAGCCGCTGCTGACCCTGGACCGTTGGCAGTGGATCTTTGTGACCGAACGGCCTTCCGGTCAGGCTGAACCGGCCGCATGTAATGAACATGAATGGTGCTCAGCAACTAAACGAAGACGAGATAGCACCAGAGTGCGCTTTTCGGTGGGAGAGCCGCGAATTCTCGGGAGTCACCGTGCGGATCGATCTGACCCATATCGACTGGGGACGGGATCTGCAGATTGCTGAAGGATCCGATGATGGGCCACGGCGGCACGGGCAGGCCTAACTACGATTTCGGCACGACGCAGATACCCAGGGTTACTAGACCGGATAACCCTGAAGCCTGCGGCTTCGATTTCACTACAAAGGCGGGTGATTCCGACACCGATCTGGCGGCCGACGTCGCGTGGTGTCACGTACAACGAGATCTCGCGCGTCTCAGTCTTGAATCGTTCGTTGATCGTCTTGAGGACTCTGTCCCGGGTTTTGGAACGTCGGCGCCAAGCGGGCAAATCGGCTATACGGCTCATATCTTTTGTGCTCCCCCGAGCAATTGTCAGAGCTGTGTCCGAGAACGAAAAAACTACCCCCTGGCGTGGCGAGCCGTCGCATCAGGGTCGGCCGCATCAGGCAGTCGGCCTGTTTTCGCCCAGCGGGATGGCCAGCCCGCCCATCCCAGCCCCAACTTGGGGTCGGACCGAACGTCAGATTCGAGGTGATGATGCCCGGCGGGACTTCCCCGCCCGCCACCACAAGACCGCGGCGAGGCCGAACGCGGGCAACGACGGTAGGTCAGAGGCGGTCACGCCGTGGGTCGCGCTGAGGACGAGCAACGTCGGGCCCTCCCCGAACGACTTGTCCACCACCAGCCAAGAAATGCCGGCAGCTACGAGCAAAACTGCTCCGGACCGTTGCACCATGCGCACCATTGCCCAACATTGTCTGAACAACATGCCCTCGGTCGTCTCCAGCGGGCGATTGTCTGCCAGGTCACACCAAGCCGGGCAGCAGCCGGTTTGCGCGGCAAGCCGTCGTCACGCTCACCGTCGAAGCGGACTCGTGGTGTTGGCGGGCTGGACGCCGTTAGTACTGCTGCGTATGGAAATACTCGGCGTTACTGCATTTAGTTGGCAGTTCGCGGTTATGCTCCGCCGCATGCTGAAGAAGCGGATTTTGCAGGCCACCGTCGGCGTTGGGTTAGTGGCGGTTTTGGCGGCCTGTACCAGCTTCGGCAACGGCACGCACTACATCGGAAACGGTAAGTATGAGGTGAAACCGGGCCTTTATACGAGCACCGTGCCATCAGGCGGATTTTGCACGATCGAACGTAAGCAGGTGAACGATATTGGCGACGCGGGCAACGATGCGGAGTCCGGTGGCCAAATTTTCATCCAGGTGCTTCCAGCCGACATTGCTGTAGTCAGCCTCGGTTGCGGAATTTGGGCGCCACCGAAAGCGACGTCGTACAACCCTGACAGGGCGACGGCCAAGTCGGGAGTTTTCCGCATCCCGACCGATCTGTTGCCCGGAACTTATACAGCCCCAGGGGCGTCCGGATGCGCCTGGGCTCGGGTGTCGTCGTTCAAAGGTGACCCCAGTTCCGTCATCGCCGAAAATCCGAGCCCGGGACCGAACCCCAAGGTGACGATCGCCAAGACCGACGTGGGTTTCCTCACCAATCCCTGCGGCGGATGGCGACGTATCGGGCCCTAACTGACCAGGGACCTTCGGGGCCTCGGTACAGGGCGGGGAACTAAGAGCCGCTAGCGCCGCTCGTGATCCAGGTGCTGCCGTCCTTGGACACCGTCGCGGTAACAGTCGCAGTGGAGCCGTCCGACCCCGTGGCGTTGCAAGTGAACTGAGTGCCCGAGACGTGCACACACGTGACGTTGGTTATCGTCGTGCCGTCCGTGAGGTTCTCATTGCCCTGGACCTGAATTGCGGCGGCGAGTGTGTCCGGGTCGTTGTAGCCCTTCGGGCCGCCTGAGCGCAGACCTGCGCCTCCGAAGGAGTGCCTTTGAAGAGGTCCGACGGCGAGGCTTGGTCCAGCTAGCCAAACATTGCCTAGGCCGACGTCTGTTGAAGCGCGTCGGCCAGCTGGCTGCGAGCGGTCACGTTGAGCTTTCGGAAGACTCGACTCAGGTGGTACTCGATGGTCTTCGGACTCAAGAAAAGCTGTGAGGCTGCTTCACGGTTGGATGCCCCCTCGGCGACAGCCATGGCCACCTGCAGCTCTTGAGGCGTAAGCAGGGCGACCCGGCTGTTCGATTCCTCTTGCGTGACCGAGACGCCGGCGGCCTCGAGCTCTGCGCGGGCGAGTTCGGCCCAGATCTCGGCGCCTAGTGATCGGAAGCTGAGCCAGGCCTGTTCGAGCTGGGGTCGGGCGGCAGCTCGCTTCTTGTCCCGGCGGAGTCGCTCGCCGTAGCAGAGTTGCGTCCTGGCAAGCTCAAACGGTCTCTCCGACTGCTGATGCCATTCGAGAGCTGAGTCGAAGTGCTGCTCGTAATTCGCCTCGACAGCGAAGCCCCGACACCGAGCAGCGAAGGCTTTGATGATGGGCCGGTCGGTGCGTTCGGCGTGCCAGTCCAGCTCGTCAACCACAGAGAGAGCGTCTTCCGTTCGGCCGAGCCGCACGTAGGTCTCTGAGAGCTCGGACGGCCATTGGAAGTGCCCGAATTCCAGCAGCCCGTACTCTCGGCAGATTTCTCGGGAGCGCTCAAGCGCCTGGGCGGCGCTTTCGAAGTTGCAGAGGCTTAGCTCTAGCAGGCCCAGCGTGTTGTGGGTGAGTGCCTCGATCGGAGCAGAGCCGATCCGTGAGGTGATCTCGAGGGCTGCCGCGACGCTCTCGCGGCAGGCGGATTCGTTGCCTCGGTTGGCCTCAATGACAGCGACCATTCCAAGCGAATTGCCGACTTGAAAGACCTGTTCCGCGTCCTGAGCCAGGCTCAACGCTCGATATCCGTTCGCAGCGGATCCTTGCCAGTCGCCGCGTTTCAACTGAATTACGGACCGCCCGGTCAGGGCAAGTGGCATTGCCGTAACAGCCCCCGTCGCCACGGCCTTGGAGATTATCGCGGACAGTAATTTCTCGGTAATCGCAAAATCGTCAGTCATGAGAAACGAAAGGGCAATTCCCGTGGTGGGTTCCAGCGCCGCGGGATCACTGGCGATCATCGTCTGCAGAGGTTCGACCATGGGTAAGACAAGTGCAGCGCCCTCGGTCGATTCGCCTCTCATGACGAGAATCGAACCGAGCGCCGCCCGACCGATGGCGGTAGCGATGGGGTCTTCGTGGGAGAGTTCGAGCGCGCGCAGTGTCATCCGCCGGGCACTCTCGGAATCGCCCAGGAATGCCGCCGCGGTCACAGCATCAAGGAGTAGCTGAGCAGCCTCCGAGGGATGTCGGAGGGCTACAGCCTCCGCTGCCTGGGCGGCTCCCGTTAGCGCTTCTTGAAGTCTGCCTTGGGCCAAATCGACGCGACTCTTGATTCCCGCCGCGGCCAGCGAACTAGCGAAGTCACTGTTGGGCAGGGCACCGGCTGCGGCAACGAGTTCCTCTGTCTTGCCGGTGAGTCCGGCGCGAAGCGCGGAGTCCGCAGCCTGCAGAAGCCGACGGCGCCGATCCTGATCGGCAGGCGAAAGCTGAGCGGCCCTTTCATAGGCCGCCGAGGCAGCGCTGAACCCGCACAGGAATGCAGCTTCAACCGCCGCCGCCTCCAACATCGACGCCGCTGCTTCATCCGACCCGACGGTGGCCATGGCGAGGTGCCAGGCGTGTTGAAGCTTCTTGTTTGACGCGGTTGATCCTTCGAGCGAAGCTGCGGCGGCGGCATGCGCTCGTCGTCTCGAGCTCGGTGGCACCGAGTACGTCGCCGCAGATCGCACCAGCGGATGGCGAAATGAGATGCTGGACGGTTCCACGGAGACCAGGCCCAGATCCTCGGCGTCGGCGAGGTCGGACAGGTCCAGGTCCGCGGCCTCCAGAGCGAGTTCCACCGACCTGATATCCGGCTCGTCCAGGAGCGCGGCGATGAGCACAGCTCGCCGGCATTGTTCGGACAGCTGCTCGAAGCTCGCTGAGTAAGCCCGCAAAAGCGTCTCACCAATCGGCAGCGGCTGATCGAGGGCCGTGACACCCAGCAGCTCGTGTCCGGCCAAAAGCCTTGGCAGTTCGAGCAATGCGAGCGGGTTGCCGTTCGAGGCGTCGACCAGCGATTTGATACGAGCCCCGCTCAACTCGCCGGCACCACCCAACGCCAGCAACTCAGACGCCGCTGACGAGTCCAGGCCACCAATGGCCAGAGCCGGCAGCTTGGCCAGCGCGGGGAGCCCCTCGCCGGTCCTTCTCGACAGCAATAGAACGATCCCCTCGGCCAGCAGTCGATGGCCGACGAAAGCCAAAGCCTCAATGCTTGGCTGGTCGACCCAATGAGCATCGTCGATCACCGCCAACAGCGGACCGGTCTCAGCTGCCATCGCCAACAGCGCAAGGACTGCTGCACCTACGGCGAAACGATCAGGCGCGCCCTGCTCAGGAGCCGCCTCTATCGACACCCCGGCGTTCGCAAAGACGGGCCTCAAGACATCAACCTGCGGCGGACTCAGCTGCGCCAGGGATTCCTGAAGCGGCCGCAGGAGCTGACCGAGGGCTCCGTAAGGCAATTCGACTTCTGATTCCAGCCCCTGCGCCCACAGCACCTGAAACCCGGCTGAGCTCTCGAGAAGGGATCTCAGCAGCGCGCTCTTGCCGACGCCCGGGTCGCCCTCGAGCACCAAGACGGAGCTGCGACCGCTTCCAGCTGCCTGTAGGAGGCCGTTGAGCTGCGCCAGTTCGGCTTCCCGGCCCACAAGGACGGCAGGCGATGCGGCCAAGGCGCGCTCCGAAGTGTCGGGTATTGCGGCGACCTCAAGCTAGCAAGCTCACACCTCGGCCGACAGCCCTTTCCCGTCCCACCCTGGCGGCTTCTAAACCGCCGCCAGGGTCACTGCCCCTAGTCACTAGGGGGCTTCCCTGATTTCAGGGGTCTTCGAGATCGACAAGCTGAATTCACAGGCAGCGAGGCGGCCATAAAGGCCCCCTCTCGACGGAAGGAATCCTCATGACAATCGAGGCGCAATTCGCTCAGATCCCCACCCAGGCCACAGCCAGCGACATCTCCCAGGCCGAGACGGGCGAGGAGACTCCAGTCTTGGTCGGCGCTTGGGACGCCCACCGCAACTTCGCCACTCGACAGCCCTCGTCAGCTGCGGTGGAGATCGAGGAGGAACCGACCACAAGCGGCCGTGGGATCCGTCAGGCCGTGGCGGCACGTTACGCGGTCTACCGGGTGAACCATGCTTTCCGTCGAAAGCAACGGGAGTTCGAGAATGTGATGGACAAGATTGTCCACGACCCCGCAGGCCAGAGTGAGCTGCGCATGAGTTGGTCACTGCGGCCCTGACCATAGGATCAGCTTGGTGCGCAGCTGCTGGTTTGGGGTGATTTGGGATGCGGATGGATCTTGAGGGTGTCTGCCCTTACCCCCGGACGGTGGATGCCCGACGGTCCTGGCGCCGATCTGGCGGATGGCGTCGGGACCGTCCTTCTCGGGCGAACATCCCTCAAGCGGATCAGTTGGTGATCTTGACTGTTCGCTGGTCGTCGCAGATCTCAAGCAGCCGGCCTTGGAGCCCAGTCAATCCGTGGACGCTGAGGCATCTGTCTTGCCCAACCAAGCGCCGCCCACTGGTCACGATTGTTGCCAGAGCTGCGGCATCGAAAGCACCCACGTCAGTGAGATCGAGGCACACGTCCGCTGCGCCCGTACGGACCGCCCGATTCAGGACCGCTCGTAACTGTGGCGTTGTTCGTCCATCCAGGTCGCCGCAGATGCGCACGCGCAATTCGTCGCTTGCACGGTCCACCTGCATCACGAACTGGTTCTCGGGCATCGTCTCCCACGGCCCCTTTGGTTGCCCCGGCATCGTTTGATGCAGTCCCTTTCAGGGACACAACGGGAACGTGATCATCCGAGGTTTTGTGACGGTGACCGTGGAGTCAGCTAGCGGGTGATCCCGAAGGCGACGGCTGGTCCTCCGCAAACATTGACAGCATCTCGACTGCCCCGATCCCCGACAGCACCGCAGCCGCGTCTGGAGCCTTGCCTGCTCGTACCAGCTCGACCGCCAAAGCGCGGAGCCGAGCAGAAACATCTGCAACCGTGTCAGCCATGGTGTGACCGTAGACCGACCGGGGGTTCCAGTCCCCAGAACGGTTAAGCCACCGCCAGCCGGCCGAGGCGCGGACTCAAGTCCGCAGCCCATACGAGCCGATCCCATAGGGGTCAACTGTCCGTCCAAGGAGATGACCTTGTCGCAGGCGCCCTCACCCGGCTGGTATGCAGATCCGCAAGGCGTTGCGGCCTATCGCTGGTGGGACGGGCTCGCGTGGACGGCGCACGCATCTCACGGCCAACCCGCCTATCCCACGGCGGGGCAAGGTGTTTACGGCGGCGCGATGACCGCTCCCCGGGCGGCTGAGTTTCGCCCGGCGCCGACCGTCAGCACCTGGCAGCGCAGCCAGTACGCGTTCATCACAGTGGGCATCGTCGTGCTGTACGCCTTGATCGCGTGGAAAGCCCACGTCTACGTTCTCGGAATCCTGCCCGTTGTCATGAGCATTCGCAGCAAGTCGCGGAACGAGCCGCTGGCCCCCGTCGCGATCATCGCTGCGGCCGCCGCGGTTCTCATCGCGGTCCTGGGGCTCACCCACCACTGAGTGTCAGGCAGTCGGGGTGGCGAGCGCTCCCTCGATGTCCTTCAGGGCTGCTTCTTCAGGTGGACTGACCGCGACGCCGTGCTCGCGATGTGCTTCGGCGACCTTCTTGGACAGGCCCAGCACGAAGCCGCGATAGTCATCGACCTCCTGCACGGATGCCTTGCTGCTCAGCAGGGCAATCGCGTCTTTTAGCGCACCGATGCCGTGCTGCCTGAGTTCTTCGTACGAATGAAAACGTGTGTGGTCAACGTGCGGTTTGGTCGAAACGATCTCGTCAAGCAACTCACTGGCTCCGTGGTGCGATCGGGCCTCGGTGTAGGCCTTCGCCATCGCGATGGTCTCGCGGAAGATGCCACCCTTCGCTGCCGTCACGACCATGGTTCCCGCTGTGGGCGGACCTTCCAGAAGTGCGGTCCACTCTTCCGGGGTGAAATCGGCTTTGGTGGTCACAGAACTCCCAACGTCGTCCGAGCAGCGACCACGAGTATCGCAAATCGCCATCCGGGCCGTCAGGTCACGTCGGTGAAGGCCCCGTCAGTTGGTGCATCATGCCGGCGGCGTCCATGACTCCCCAGTGTTCGCTCAGTGCGCCCTTGTCGATGCGGAAGTAGTCGCAGACGTTGACATTGAGCTTCTTGCCGGTAGCGGGGATGCCCATGAATTCGCTTCGTTGAGTGCCGGTCAGCCGCGCCAGGACGAACACCTTGTCGCCTTCGGCGATCATGTCGTCGACCTCCACGCGGGCCTGGTCGAAGGCCGAGTGGAACATCTCGAACAGCTGCCGCGTGCCCTCCTTGCCCGGGGCCAGCCCGGGAACCTGCTCGTGTTCGACGAATCCGTCACTGACGAACTCGTCTATCGCGGTGAGATCACCAGCGCTGATCCGCGAGAAGAACTGCCGGGTCAACGCCTTGTTTGCCTCTGACACTGCGGTCACCATCCTTCGGGTCCAGAAGGGGAACTGTCAGAGCGACCCTAACTACAAAATAGCTAGAAGTCTAGCGATCAGAGGGCTAGCTAAACTGGGGCGATGTCCGAGATCGTCACCATTCGGGTGCCTGACGACTTCGAGAAGGAGTTCCCCGGCGCCAGCCGTTCTGCGAGCGAAGTCGCCGTGAACCTGGCTCGAACGCAGCTGGCTCTGATCACCGAGATCGAACGACCGCCGCGCGAGTCGCACGACCTGTCGGCAAGCGCGTTCCAGACCCTCGCCATTCTCGACGGCGCCGGTGAGCCGCTGCCAGGGCATGTCATCGCCGAGCGGTTGCTCATCAGCAGCGCCAGTACGACCTCACTGGTCGACACTCTCGAGCGGCGCGGTCTGGTCGAACGCCACGCCCACCCCACCGACCGGCGCAAGATCCTGATCCATCTCACCTCCGCGGGACAACGGGTCGTCGATCAGCAACTACCAGCACTTCACGCGGTCATCGCCCAGGCCATAAGCACGCTGTCCGAGCCCGACCGACAACACCTGCTCGCGTCACTGACGACGATCCGCGCCCGGGTGAGCCAGCTTGCAGATCAGCCACTACCGCCGGCGAAACCTCGACGCAAACGCCGTCCACGTCGCGACCGATCCGCTCGGTAGAGCGCCCGAAGCAGAACGACCGCTAGTTGGCCGCACCGTCGTTATCGCGGCGGCCGATGACCACACGAAGCCCCGTGGGGAGCGTCTCGTCGCCGAATGAGCCGCGGACATTAGCTGCCACGCCGACCCGGCTCAGCAGCGCAGGAATCATCGAGACGTCAATCAGGACATTGTCGTGTCGCTCGTCGTCGCGTCGCCAGGAGCCATCTTCGTTGCGGGTGAAGATCGCCATCTGACGGACGAAGCGGTCTGGGCTCGGGATGGAGAACTCGGTGATGAGCGCCCAGTCGTCGCCCACCCAGCCGCCGTTGGGCGCATTCTGCCGGGCTTGACCCCAGGCCCGGTCGCAGATGTCGATCGCGAGGATGCCGTTCAGGCGCAGCGCACCAGCGGCAGCGACGAAAGCGCGTGTGACGGCTGGCTCGTCGGGCAGGTAGCTGAGGGCATGACCGATCGAAACGATCGCGTCGGCCTCCGGGATGGGATCGTCAGGAAGCGTCAGCTGCTCGATCGCCGTAGCTTTCGGCACGTACTCGCGGGCCAGGTCCAGTATGGCCGGCGAGGCATCGGTCGCTATCACTCGGTGGCCGGCCTCGACCAGATAGCGGGTCAGGAGACCGCTCCCACAGCCCAGTTCGACGACGAGCCCGCCTCGTTCGCGAACCGGCTCGAGTAGTTGAAGGATGCCTGGCGCGCACAGGTCGGCGTGGAACCCGAACCCCTCGTGGTGAACGCGGGCCAGATCAGATCGGTAATACGTCACCGGAGCAGTCTTCCGTTTGGTCGGGCTGCTGAGACAGCCCGTTCGGTAATGACCGCCCACGTCGTATAGCTGACTTCCAGAAAGTCGAGCCCGGTGAAAGCGTTTCTGAGGCCGTCCAGCAGCTGCGCCAGTCTCGATTCGCCGAGCGAAGCGTGATCGCTGTGAGTTGGCAGCTGATCCAACCATTGGTCGACGCTGTATCGCGCGTCCCAATCGAAACGTAGAAGCTGAGGCTCATCGAACGCCTCTGTAGCTCTTAGCCCGTCCATGGCGACTTCGAATCGTCTCGGATCGACGTTCCCGAGAGCGATGGAGTAATCGTCCAGGCCGGGAGCCATCCGGGCATAGACCTCATCTGCTCGCTGCCTTGCAAGGGCATCCATGTGGCCGGCGTTCCAAAAGGCCGCGAATCTGCCGCCGGGTCGCAGGAAGCGAGCAGCTTGAGCAGCGCCGACATAGGGATCGATCCAATGCCAGGCTTGGCCACTGGTCAGCAGGTCGAACAACCGTCCCGCGCCATCCCAATCCTCGAATGAGCCCACTCGTACGTCTAAGCCGCGACGCTGAGCCACATCAGCCATGCGGTGATCAGGTTCGATTCCAAGAACGGTGCAGCCGCGCGCCTGCAGTAACCGGGCGGCAATGCCGGTTCCGCACCCCACATCGAGCACGGATTGAACTTGACCCTCCACCAGCTCGTCGATCAGCGCCGGCGGATACGACGGCCGAGCCCGGTCGTAGCGTTCAGCGTCCTGACCGAATGAGCAGGCTCGCGCACGGTCCTGAAAGAGCGCAGGTCTGGTCTCATTCGACTCCTCCACAGCTGCACCGTAGCGCTGGGGAAGCTCAGGAGATCCGTGCACAGCTCATGGCTGAATCCCTGTGTACCGAGCTCGACCCGGAGCAATCGCCGAGCCTATTGACCGAGCCCCGAGGCGTTACGCAGCTCGTTGTGCCGCCTCTCGCGAGAGCGGTGGCTCCGATACCCGCACCCGGAGCACGTAGAGAAATTCGGAGGCGCTGTGACGGGGGTGATGATCACTCTGCTCGTACGCCGCCGCGAGAGCGGTGTCATCGTCAGACTCGAACGCCGCGTGGCACGGGCCGCACATCGCGACGAACCAGTTGATCACCCACCCCAGCGACTGCACCCACTCCGGTGCGTTCAAGAGCAGGTAGACGTAGCGCCAGTCCTGGCTCCCGCAGAGGACGCAGGATTGCTCCGGCGCTATCGGGAGCAGCTCCTCCCGGCGCGGGACGTGCCAGCCTCCCGTTGTCGTCACGCTCTCACGGTAAGGCGTTGTACGAGTTAAAGGCGCTCGATTGGGCAGGGTTCCCGCATGAGTGAAACCGGTGAGCAGGGCATGAATCCGAAGGACCCGGCGCAGCGGGCCGGGATCGGGGGCGGTGTCGTCCCCGATGACAAAACTGAAGGTGAGGAGGGGGCCAAGAACAAAACGGCTAATACCGCAGACCGCAGTGCCACACCGTCGGCCAATCAGCCCAAGCCTGAGGCGATGCCCACGAGTGACCATGAATCCGCCCCTTCCAGCGGCATGGTCGGAAGTGATGATCCGCAGGCACCTACCAAGTAGCCGCCTGCGCTAGCCGACCTGGGAGCTCACCTGCATCCGGGCGGGATTGATGAGCGTCTGGTAGACGACGCAGTAGCGCTCGGTGAGTTCGACGAGCTTGTCGACACTGGCCGCGTCGGCGTCAGTGTCGAGGTCGAAGCGCAGCCGAATATCGGAGAATCCGACCGGCGCCTGCTTGTCGACCGCGAGCGTGCCCCGGAAGTCGAGATCACCCTCTGCCGAGACGGTGCCGCCGCGTACGTCCAGCCCCATCGACGTAGCGACCGACCGAAGCGTCACTCCGGCGCAGGCAGCGAGCGCTTCCAGCAGCATGTCGCCTGAGCACAAGGCGCTACCGTCGCCGCCTGCCGCGGGATGCAGACCTGCGACCGCGAGTGCACGTCCGGTCTCGACGGAGCAGGTGATGCCGTCGGCCAGGCTCGCCTTCGCGGACATGGTGACGATCGCCGTCTCAGGGTGATCCCGGTAGTCCTGCTTCAGGGGTCCCTGCACTGCCCGAAGTTCGTCGCGGTCCATGTCAGTCTCCTCAAATCGCCATTTCCGTGGGGGACTCTAGCCCCCCGCAGACGCAGACTCTGCGTGCGCAGTGACCCGGACCCGACGGCTTGGCCGCCGGGTCCGGGTTGTCTTACGTGCCCTTGTAGTTGAGCACCTGAGACAGGGTGTGTTGGATCTCGACGAGGTCGGACTGGTCAGCCATGACCTGGTCGATGTCCTTGTAGGCAGAGGGAATCTCATCGAGCAATGCTTCCGCTCGATCAGACAGCCACGCCTTCCCCTTCATCTGGTCAGCGAGATCGGCGACGGTGAACGTCGCTTTCGCCTTGGTCCGGCTGTAACGCCGTCCTGCGCCGTGGGAGCAGGAGTTGTAGCTGAGCGGACTTCCCTTGCCCTTCACGATGTAGGAGCGGGTGCCCATCGAGCCCGGAATGACACCGGTGTCGCCGACGTCAGCCTTGATCGCTCCCTTGCGGGTGATCCAAAGTTCCTTGCCGTCATGGACTTCTCGCTGCGTGAAGTTGTGGTGGCAGTTGGTCCGCTCCACCTCGGCGCCGGTGCCGACGAATGCGAAGAACGCCACCAGGGCGTCGTCCATCATCGCCGAACGGTTGGCCATGGCGTAGTCCTGCGCCCACAGCATGTCCCGGATGTAGGCCGCAAACTCCGCCGTGCCTTGCATGAAGTACGCCAGGTCAGGGTCTTCGAGCTTGAGCGCCTGCTCCTTCGCCTGGGTGCGGGCCAGTTTGATGTGGCCCTGCGCCAGTTGGTTGCCGATGCCACGGCTACCCGAATGCAGCACGATCCATACCGAGTCACGCTCGTCCAGGCATACCTCGAAAAAGTGGTTACCCGATCCGAGCGAGCCGAACTGGGTCGCCGCCTTGGTCTCCTGGTTACTGGTCAGTTCAACCCGGCTGCTATTGGCCCGCATCCAGTCGTCCGCCATACGCGACGAACGGCCATGGCCCTGTCCCACACCGGCGGGAATGACCTTGCCCAGCTTGCGGACAAACGGGTCAAGGTCGTCCGGCAGCTGCGAGGCGGTCAGGCTGGTTTCGACTGCAATCATTCCGCATCCGATGTCCACGCCGACCGCCGACGGGAATCACCGCGTTCTCAGTAGGAATGACTGATCCGACGGTGGCTCCCATGCCAACGTGGGCGTCGGGCATCAGCGCGATGTGGCCGGAGATGATGGGCAGCCGGCTGGCCTTACCCGCCTGCAGCAGGGTGCCCTCGTCGATGTCACTCGCCCAGTTCCACAGCGTGTCAGTCACTTGCGCTGGCATGGCTTCTCCTTTCGGCATTGGCTGGTTGTCATTGGAGCATGGGGAAGTGGCGCCACCGAACGGACTCGAACCGTCAACCTTCGCCTCGACAGGGCGTTGCTCTAGCCATTGAGCTACGGCGGCTTGCCTGGAGTTCCCGCGTCTCAGCGCGCAGGAATCGGGTCTACCGGCGGGAGGCTGGGTAACCGCCGGCCGGCTGCATATCCGTCGGCGTCATTCCAGTGACGCTAGGCGTATCTGAGTGGGGCCGCAACGAATTAAGAAGCTGAATCCTTGAGTAGCCGGCTCAGTTGAAGATCATCGAGGGCCGTCCAGATCGGCAGAGGCGCTATCTCTTCAGCCGCGTCGTCATTGCCCGTGGCCGGCTGTGCTTGGCGAGAGCGGGCGGCCTGCTCTCGCTGGCGGCCGTTGGCCCCCTGGGCCACTGCTCTGGCAGCAGCCATGGACAGCTTCCCGACGAGGAAGAAGAGAAGGAAGATACCGATGATCATTTCGCCGCCGACCTGCCCAGTTGCCTGACTAGGAACACAGCCTCTCACAACCTCGCGATGTCAGTCTGATCGGACCCCATTCACGACTTATGTGGACATCTGGGAGCTGTCATTCCCAGGGCGGAAAACGTAGGCCGGGTAAGGACTTTCGCTCCTAACACGACCGGTGCCACACCGTCGCCCAGTGTTCACACAAGGCCCCTAAGGCTTGTAGGCGTTCAGAGCAAACAGATCATCGAGCGCTTGGACATCCGTCATGGAAAATCGCCAAGAGTTGATCAATGTTCTCCTAGCCGACCTAGAGCCCTTCGAGCGTGACCAGGTCAAGCAGGCCATCCAGCAGATCACGATTGACACGTTCAAACACCTGCGCGAACCGTCTGACGCCGTGCCATCGCAACCCTCCAGGTAGGCCATTTTCAGCGCTTGGGCCACCGTTCCCGCCAGAGCTGCTCGACCAGCCACGCTGCACCCGTCGCCAGCACTGCCGCTACTACCGTGGCGACCCGGTTTCCCACGCCGCCGCCGATGACCAGCAAGGCGACGAAGCCGGCGGTCAGGCCGACAAACAGCAGGCCGGCAAACCACAGTGCCGGGGGCAACGGCCGCACGATCCCAGCCTGGCCCCCGGACGCCGCGCGGTCCACTGCTCACTGATTCGTGAGTTGGCGGGATGTTCACCTTGGGCGGGACGTTCGGCACTGTCTACGTCTGAAGCCAGCGGCTCGAATGGGGTCATGGCAGATCCAGAACTCGTCAGCACTCTCACGGTGCAGCGCGATAAGCGAACCGATGCCGAGGTGCGGGCGCTTGACGAAGTGATCGAGCTGCTGGCCCGACATGAAGGAGGCACGGACCCCGAAGGATCCGCGCAGATCCGCCGCTGGGTCAACGACACCGCAGACCAATTCGCTGACGCGCCGATCAAGAACTACATACCGATCCTCGTCGAGCACATCGTCCGTGACCGAATCCGCCGGTCGCCCCCGCAAGACCGCGTCCGAGGTGCTTGAGTGTCAGGGCAACCTGATCCACAGTGATCGACACTGACCTGGAACCTGAAACTGGAGGGGGACCCGATGTTGAGCCCCGTACTGGCCGACTCTTTCAACTACCCACTGCTGAATGTCTTCTGGACGATGCTTGTGCTCTTCGTCTGGATCCTGTGGTTCTTCCTGGTATTTCGGATCGTCATCGACATCTTCCGCAGTCACGACCTCGGCGGCTGGGGCAAGGCCGGCTGGCTGATTTTCGTCTTCATCCTGCCGTTCATTGGAATCCTCACGTACATCATCGTGCGCGGCGGCAAGATGCACGAGCGTGACGTGAAGACGGCCCAGCAGGACGACGCGGCCATGCGCAGTTACATCCGGCAGACCGCTGCTGGCAGCCCCTCGGATGAGATCGCCAAACTCGCGGCGCTACGCGACCAGGGCGTCCTGACCGACGAGGAGTTCGCAGCTCAAAAGGCGAAGCTGCTCAGCTGAAACGCCGGCTATGGCGTGACGATGTTGAAGTTGGGGTCGAATTCGTCGATCAGGCCGGCATAGGTCGTCAGGATTGATTTGTCGCCGGTGAGCGTGATCTGCCCGGCCGCGGCCAACTGCTCGGCGGCAGCTGGTTGAAGTGCCACGCCCACCAAGGCGGCCTTGGGGCCGGAAATCGTCAATGGCGTACCGGGGAATGCGCCTCGCCGGGCATTGAGGACTCCGCGTTTGATCCAGGCGGACCAGGTCTCCTGGCTGTCGGTGAATTCGAAGTCGATGCGGATGTCGACCTTCGCTGCTTCCTCGCCGAGGATGTGGACGGAGACGAAGTCGAACAGGATGTCGATCGGCATCGCCAGGATGGTGTCGGGGCTGGCTGTGGCGAAGGCGGCGGGGATGACCCCTTCGCGGAGTTCGCGGGCAGCGGTCAGGAAGATTCCACGCCATTGCGGACCTTCAATCTGGTAGCCCATCTGCTCGTACGCATCGGCCTGTAGCTCGCGGGCCTGCCGGTTGTCAGGGTCGGCGAAGACGAGCTTGTGCAGGATTTCGGCGGCCCACCGGTAGTCCGCGGCTTCCAGGGCCCGGCGCCCTTCGGCGAGGATGGCGTCGGCCCCGGCGAACGCCACGAAACGTTTGGCGGAGTCGACCGGCGTATGCGGATGGAGCGAGACGGGATCGCCGTCCCACATGCCCAGTTCCTTGGTGTACACGGCGCGAACGTCATGGTGCAGGGTGCCGTGGTAGCCGCGGTTGAACCACTTCCGGCCCAGCTCTTCCGGGAGTTCGATCTGCTCAGCCGCTTCGAGCGGGGTGTAGCCCTTGTTCGCGAGCCGCAACGACTGGTCGTGGATGTATTTGTAGGTGTCCCGCTGGGATTCGATGAAGGGCACGACCTGGTCGTTGCCCCAGACCGGCCACGTGTGCGGGCCGTAATGCACTTCGGCCTCGTCGCCCCAGCGTTCGAGCGTCTCGTCGAGGTAGCGGGCGAAGTTGCGGGCGTCGCGGGTACGGGCGCCGCGAAGGGTCTGGATGTTGTGCAGTGAATGGTTCGCGTTCTCCGCGCAGGTAAGGGCTTTCAGTTCCGGGATCCAGATGTGCATCTCCTCGGGGGCCTCGGTGTCCGGGGCGTAGAGGAATTCGAATTCCAGGCCGGCGAGCTCGCGTTTGACGCCGGTCTCAGTGATCAGGTCGGTGGGCGAGATGTAGGAAAGCGTGGCCCCCGCAGGAGTCCCGATACCGATTCCGCAGCTGACCCTCCCCAGCGGACCGGGGTCGAGCAGGCTGTTGAACGCGTAGCCGGCACGCCGCGACATGGCATTGCCGGCCACGACGTTCTCGCCGATGGCGAACTTGTCGAATTGATGGCCGGGCGCAACGATCGGCACCTTCCCGGACGCCACATCGTCGACCGAGACGACTCCCTTGACGCCGCCGTAGTGATCGACGTGTGTATGGGTGTAGATCACCGCCACGACCGGCTTGTCGCTGACGTGCTCCCGGAAGAGCTTCAAGCCGAGCTTTGCCGCCTCGACAGAGGCGGTGGCATCGATGATCACGAGACCGCTGTCGCCCTCGACGATCGTCAGGTTGGCGATGTCGTTGTTGCGGGCCTGATAGATCCGGTCGGTCACCTTGTACAGGCCACCCCGAGTGATCAGCTGCGACTGCCGCCACAGGCTCGGGTTCACCGACGGAGGCGCCGGTGCGTCATCGGCAATCCAGTCATATGAGCCGAGGTCATATAGCACACTGCCGTCTTCGTTGCGCACCTCGTCGCCGGGGAATCCGGTGATGAAACCGCGGTCAGTGTCGTAGAAATCCTGCCGGTCGGCCATGTCATACAGCGCCACCGCATCGCGGTTGATCTGGGCGGTTGCAGGTGTCGCGGGCTTGGGCGTGTACGTCATACCAGCTCCAGAACTTGACCGAGTCGGTGCCGGGACATCACCGGCTGCCTGATGCTCTCAGGTCACGAATGCCCAAATCTGGCGGGGTCAAGCTCTCAAGAGTGCGTTGCGCTGCTGGTGGGGTGTCTCCTGGATTGCCTGACGACGATCTCGCCGAGCCGCGTGGGCCCCGGGTTGCTGGAGCGCACGACCGAGAATCCGGCGGCTTCGATCTCGCTGCACAACCGGCTGAGGCCGACTTCGGTGCCTTTTCCGACGTCGCGCGGTGTCACCCAGACCGAGACCTCCGAAGGCCCGTCGTCGATCTGCTCACTGATGGTGCTGACGACCTCGGCGCGCCTCCTGGCAGCTCGGCGCCAGCGCGAGGGATAGGGAATCGCCTTCATGTGGTCCTTCCGAGTCTTTGCGGTTCTCGGATGACGCGATGGCGGTGGGCTTACCCCCAGACTGGCTTTTCGCGGCCGGGCAAGGTCTGGGGGCACGCTCACCAACGCGTACTGTGCCGCTGCCGAGTGCCAGAAGGTTAACGCCCATGCAAAAAGCCGGAAAACACTCGCCGGGAAATTACGACGGGGCGACGATCGCCGATGAATGCTCCAGCTGGTCGGTGAGGCGATCCAGCTGCTGGGCGTCTTCGACCTGGTCTTGCACGTCGATCTCTCGCTCGACCGTTCTACTGACGTCGAGTGCTTGGGCCAGCCGTTGCAGGCCTGGGAGGGAAGCCATAGCGAATTTTGTGCTCCGGATGGCAAACAGCAATCGACTGGAAGGTTACGAATCGGTGAATGAGTAAGGCGGCACGGTTGTGTGGGCGAACTGCCTAACAGTTCGCTAACGGCTCGAAACGCGGGTCGCACAACGGCTGGCGGCGGCCCTGAGCGGTGCTAACGTCCGCCGAGTGCTGAATGCCGGGTGGCGGGGCCACCGATCAAATCGTATGTACGTGCTCGCGACGGCTGCGGTCTGCGCGACCTTCGTGGCCGGCTGCTCCTCGTCGTCGAAGTCATCGTCTCCGAGCGCGGCGCCGTCCTCCGCGGCAGCTGCATCGTCGACGCCCGCCGCGTCCCCGAGCGCAGCGTCCCCGAGCGCCTCGGCCAGCGCCCGCACCATCACCGTGCTGGTCAGCAATGACGACGGTGTCCACGCTCCCGGCATCAATGCGGTGGTACAGGCTCTGCGCAAGCAGCCGAACGTCGACGTGAAGGTCGTCGGACCCGCGGCAAATCAGAGTGGAACCGGCGGCAAGACCACCCCGGGCACCCTCACCTACTCCAATACCGAAACCACGTCGGGCTATCCCGCCGTCGCCGTCAACGGCTATCCGGCGGACTCGGTCAATGTCGCCTTCGACCAGCTGCATCTCAAGCCCGACGTCGTCATCTCCGGTGCGAACCTTGGGCAAAACCTCGGGCCTGTTGTCGACCTGTCGGGCACCGTCGGGGCCGCTCGGGCAGGTGCTACACACGGCGTTCCGTCATTGGCAGTCAGCGCCGGCATCGCCGCGACAGTCGACTACGCGACCGCGGCGAACTACGCGGTGAGCTGGCTCAAGACGGAGATTCCCCTCTTGCCGGCGACGCCATCGACATCACCTTCGACGGTGATGAGCCTCAATTCCCCCAGCTGCACCTCCGGCACTGTCCGGGGCGAGCTGAAGCTACCGGTGCAGGTCAAGCTCGGACCTGGCGAGTCCGCGGTCGGACCCTCCAACTGCCTGTCGACGGCCACGCCGAACACCGAGGTGGCTGCGTTCACTGACGGCTTCGCCACGCTGGTCCGGCTGCCACTCAAGCCCGCCGGCGTGGGCTAACACCAGAGGCTGCTCACGTGGCAGCGCGATGGCACTGATGTCCCCGTGACTTCGTGGAAGCACAATCCCTGATCGAAGCGTTCGCAGCTGGATGCGTCCCGGGTGCATGGTGGCTTCCAGGAGCGTGGCGCCAACGTCCTCCAACGCCGTCGGAGCCGAGGAGAGGTTGACGGCTTCCAGGGCGATGTCACCCACGATGTCACCGAGGGGTTGGGCGATCGTGAGGGCGCTGTCCGGCGGGTGGAAGCATAGGAATACGGCCGGCTGCACCCTTTCGTAGCTGACCCGTCCGGCAGATTGCGGTGCGCGGGAAATGGGCCGCAGCCAATGGCTTACCGGCCGTGGCCGCCGGCAGAAGATCGCGATGTAAGCAGGGATTCCCCACGCTGCCAGCAGCAGCCACCACCACCCTTTGAGGTGGACCAGGGCGTCGATGCGAAACGCGCCGGCATGGCTGAGATGCCCGACTACGGTGCCGACTTGGCCAGGGGTGAGGTCGGCATGGGTTCCGTGGAGCGCCGTCACGCGCACGGGCAGGACGCCGGTGGGGACGATGGCGGCTTGGCCTTGCTTGCCGTTGCTGACTTGTCCGATGAGGTCGATACGGTCCAGCGGCCGGTAGATCAGAATCAGCGCGGCTACCAACAGGCTGCCAGCCAGGATCCTGACCGGGACTTTGATCGTGCTCCGGGTGGCGTGGGTGAGCAGGAGGATGATGAACGCCCCGAGGAGGAGCGCAGGCAGCATTTGCAGGAGGAATCCGGCGTCCGGGATGTGGAGCACGGATCGCCCGATGATGTCGCTCGCCGTCAACGTCCACGAGTCGGCCGCGCCGTTGATGTCACCTCTGGTGTGAAACTGCGGCCCGGTAGGACCGTGGATGACCGCGATAACGCGGTGCACGAACGTCACGTGCGGCCGGTGGGGTGGGTGGAAGACCAGGATGTCGCCCCGATGGATATCTGAGGCTGACACGGGTTGGCTGACGACGACTGATCCGACGGGTGCGGCGCGGCCCATGCTCGGGGTGGTCATGGTGTGGGTGCGCCATCCGGTGAGCCAGCCTGCCGCGCACAGCAGCGCGATGCCAACGGCTACGGCAGCCAGCACACCGGTAGCTGTGCGGCGGAATCCGGGCGGGGTCGTCTTCACAGCTGGATGTCTTCGGCCGGCCAGATGAGTCCCGCAGTGAAGCCGCCATTGGCGTTGGCGACCGACAGCCCTGCGGTCAGGTGCAGCCCCGTGGCATATGGGTTGGCGCTGACGGTGGTCGTGGCATCGCGAGCGATGGTCATGGTCAGTGTGAGTGGCTGGGTGAGGGTTGGCCCGACGCTGGTTGTCGTCGCTGCGCCGAGTGACGCGAGCGTGAGTGCTGACGTTGGCGCGAGGCAGGCGCTGGCCCGTACTGGCGCGGCGCATGCGGTCGCGGCGCCGCTGGTGCTGACGGTGACGTCGATGAACGAGCACGCGCTGGGGGTCACGTTGGGGACTGCGCCCGCGTAGGCGGTAGCGGCGGCGTCGCCGAGAGTCCAGGCGTTCACCGCGGCATAGGTCTTCAGGTAGCCGTTCCACACCGTCTGGGTGCCGGCCTTGAACAGGTTGGTGATTTGAGCGGCGGTGAGGGCCGGGAAGACCGCGGCGTTGGCCAAAGTACCGGCGAAGTATGGCGTGGTCGGCGGGTTGCTCCAGCCGTTGTTCTCGTTGTCCCATCCGACATGCCAGTAACCGTTGTAGACCTGGGCAGTAGTGGTGCTGGTGTTGGTGGCCACGGCGGCTCCGTCGACCGATAGGACCATCCCGGCAGCGCTGACCGTCCCGGCGGCGAGGTGCCACTTGCCGTCGAGGTAGGTCGCGGCCGGGCTGGTGAGTTCCACGGTCGAGCCGGGATAGACCCCGAACACGATATGGCCGGTGGAATCGAGCCAGAGCAAGCGATCCCAGGTGTTGGGGCTGTAGGCGGAAGGGGTGTCGGTGTAGCCCATGAGCGTGCCGTTGGTGGTGGCTTTGAACCAGACGGCTTCGGTGAAGTTGTTCGTGGGTGCCGAGGCAGTCACGTCGGCCGCGTACCCCGTGCCGGCCGAGCCGCCGCTGAGTCCCAGGCCGGTGCTACCGGTCAATGGCCCGGTTTGGGCGTAGCTCAGGGTGCTTCCGCGGACCAGCATCGGATCGGCGGCGTTCATCGAGTTGGCCAGCTGTATCGGTCCACAGCTGGTCTTGGCCAACGTGGTGGAGGTGGCTGCCAGGCTTCCCTTGTCGGTGAGCACCGTCGACCTGGCGCTGGTGCCGGAAGCCGGAGCGGCACCGGTGGGGATCAGGTTGCCGGTGCAAAGTGCATTGTTTGCAGCGGATATCGGGCTGTAGGTCGCCGTGCTCAGGTCGCATTCCGTCGTTCCGGAGAGGGCCGCAGCGGTCACCAGGCTTCCGGATTTGACCACGTCACCCTTGTTGCTCACGGCGGCAGAAAACCCGCCAACGCCACTGGTGCTGCAGAGGATGAGCGCGGCGACTGCCAGGACCAGCACGATCGGCCACCACCATGCGCCGCGGCTCGTCACACGCATCTACGCGCAGTCCTCTCATCGCAGGGCAGATATGAAGCCGGTCAGAAGTAACGGCCAGCCCTCCGCCGGGGGTGGGGGAGGACTGGCCGCTACGACGAGGGCGGCTGGCTAGGAGCCGAAGGTGAAGGTGATCGGTTCGGTCGCGGCCATCGCCTGATCGGCGTTCGTGGCACTGGTGTCCAGGCCTACGGTGACCTTGTAGGTGCGGGCCGCTCCCGCAGCGATGGGGGCGGTCAACGCCACCGGGGTCGCGGCAGGGGCGAACGCCGCTAGCGTGGTCAGGTTGTAGGTGTTGGACAAGGCCGGGCACGCACCCGCCGCGGCCGGGTAGACGCAGGTTGGCGTCCCGGTGTTGTCTTCGACGGTGACGTCCAACTTGCCGCAGAAGCCGGCTGTGTCACTGCCGACGTTGGTGGCGGTAGCACCAGTCGCTGCGGTCGGGGTCGCCACACAATTACCGACACCCATCGAGAAAGAATTTGCAGCGACGGATCCCTGATTGGTCACCACGACCGTCGAAAAGCTCGACGCTCCCGGCACGGTATTGGTGAGTGCACCGAACTTGTTTGCGCCGCAGGCGGTGTTGGCGTTGGTTGAAATCGCCGTCCCGCCTCCGGTGGACAGACAGGTCGTCGTCGTTCCGCCGGTGGGAGTGACTTGCTCCTGCATCAGCAGGCTGCCCGACTGTGCCTTGTCGCCGGTGTTGGTGATCGAGGCTGTGAACCCTCCCAGGCTCGCCGTCGTTGACAGCGCCAGCACGGCGGACCCGAGTACACCCGCGGCCAAGGCCATGCGGTTGCGCTCTCGCAGCCAACTGGGGATGGGAATGCTCATGGTTCACTCGCTCTCACGTCTGTTGGAGAGCCCCAGTCGGGGCGCCCAACGAGTGATCGGTCCGAGCCATCCGTCGCTGAACACAATTCTGACCCAACGGCCAGAAACTTTTGAATGAGTAGTCAGACACTTACTGTCTGCGAACATCTGTGGCTATGCTGTGAACCGATGGTCACAGCCGGTGCCGGGGCTGAGCTGCCCCGCAAAGAGACCTCGATGAAGGGCCCCCGCACGCGCTCGGCCATTCTTGAAGCTGCCGCCGTGTGTTTCTCCACCAGCGGCTACGAAATCACCACCCTGGAGCACATCGCCGATCGGCTCAGCATCAGCCGGGGGACGGTGCTCTTTCACTTCGCGTCCAAACGCGCGCTGCTGATGGAGATCGTCCAGCCCCTTTTCCGCGGGTTCGAGGCCGTTATCGCCGACTTCGAGGGCCACCCAACACCGCTCGCTGCCAGGCAGCGCCGGCAGCTGCTCACGCGCTACTGCGAACTGCTCCTCGAGTACCGGTACGCCACCATCCTGATGGTTCGCGACCTCACCACCATCATCCAGATGCATTGGCCGGACGGCGGACCCGAGCTCACCTACCGGTTTCACGAGCTGCTGCAAGGAAAGTCACCCAGCCGCGATTTGAAGCTGCGGACCGCGGCGACCATCGGGTCGATCCTGCGTCCGATCGTCATGCCGCCGATCGATCCGTGCGAACTCGACGAAGACGCCAGAAGCGTGATCGTCAACAGTGCACTCGCCGCCTACTCAGCTCACACTCCGAGCCTTCGCACTGTGACATGAGGACGACGGGCCGGCCGTAACGAAATCGTTTGTCGTCCGGTTGGTTGTGCAACGGCAAAGCCGGCTTGGCGCAGCCATATCTCGGGGGATTGATGAACAACCAATCTGTGTTTCGCCAAGGCGGCCAGCGGAGGCCTGCCGTTTCACACCCATCGCCGGTCAGACCGCGTCAACCGCAGGCGTGTCGGTGCGTATGCGAAGCCGCTCATCCCGGTGTCAGCCTGCGCTGCGGCGGTGATGCGGTCATGATCCAAGAGGTGGCTCGGGCCCGTGGGGACCTGGTTTCCGTTCCCATGTGCGCGACTTGTGCCCACATCTACAGCAACCAACAGACTCGCAGGAAAGCGCAGGAGCGCCGAATAGTCTCGGTGTAGATCCAGTCCTTCGGCGGGGAGCTGTCTGATGCGTTTCATGTCCGTGCAAGTCAGTCGAGCGGGGTCCCACCTATGACGTCGGATGCTGACGCGTTCGACGTCGTGGTCATCGGCGGGGGGATTGTCGGCCTGGCATCGGCGCACTCGATCCTGTCGAAGCGCCCCGATTGCACCGTGGCGTTATTGGAGAAGGAATCCACGCTCGCCGCCCACCAGACGGGGCGCAATAGCGGCGTCATTCACAGCGGCATCTATTACGCGCCGGGTAGCGCCAAGGCGACGCTGGCCAAGGCGGGTTCGCTGGCGATGTATGCGTTCGCGCGCGAGCACGACATCCGTGTCGAGCAGTGCGGCAAGGCGATCGTCGCCACGTCCGAGGCGGAGCTCGAGCCGCTCGCCAAGCTCGAGCGGCGGGCGGCGGACAACGGGCTGGAGGCCCAGCGCCTGAGCCCGAGACAGCTGAAAGAGCGCGAGCCACACGTTGACGGAATCGCCGCTCTCTGGATACCGATCACCGGGATCGTCGACTACGTAGCGGTCTGCGAGACCTTGCGTCGGCTGGCGGTCGAACGCGGCGCCGACATTCGCACAGACGCCGAGGTGGTCGCTATTGGGGAGACCGATGGCGGGGTAGTGGTGACGTGCGCGGACGGCACCGAGGTGACCGGACGGGTGCTGGTGAACTGCGCAGGCCTCTACAGCGATCGGATTGCCGTGCTTGCGGGACTTTCGCCAGAGGTTCAGATCCTGCCTTTTCGGGGGGAGTACTTCGAATTGGCGGCCGAGAGTCGCAGCCTGGTGCGCGGGCTGGTCTATCCCGTGCCCGATCCGACGTACCCCTTCCTCGGTGTCCATCTCACGCGTGGGGTCGATGGCGGAGTGCACGCGGGGCCCAACGCGGTGCTGGCGTTGGCGCGGGAGGGCTATCGCCTGTTTGACGTGAATCCTCGCGAGCTCCGGCAGACCCTTACCTATCCCGGCTTCTGGCGTTTCAGCCGCCGTCATTGGCGGATGGGCGCTACCGAATACCATCGGTCGCTGTCGCGCAGCAGCTTTGTGTCGGCGTTGCAACGGCTGGTACCTGAGATCGAAGGGCGCGACCTCATTCCGGCGCCGGCGGGGGTTCGCGCTCAGGCGGTGCGACGAGATGGCAGCCTCGTCGATGACTTCTTGTTTGCCGAATCAGCCCATTCGGTGCATGTGCTCAATGCGCCATCGCCAGCGGCTACGGCGTCGCTGCCGATCGGCGAGGAGATCGCGGGCAGGGTGCTGGCCCGTCTGTGAGTGGCCGCCCTGCTAGAGACTGCGCATGAGGGTGTCCTTCACACTCCCGGGCAGAAAGCAGTCGCTGGCCTGCGCGACGATGCTGTGGTACTCCATATCCACCATCGTCGCTGCCGTGACCGCCTCAAAATCGGTCATGTCGGGAAACTCGACGGTCCAATAGATCGTTGCAAAGACGCCACCGATCTGCAGCCAGGACTTCAGCTGGTGGTCGGGGAATTTGGCATTCAGGTGCTTGGTGACCTGCTCTGAGAACGTGAATGCTTCCAGCAGTTTTGCGCCCGAGGCCACCGTCGCTTGGCGTTGCAGGACGATCATTCGAGGGCTCCATTCTTAGCGGGTGACAGTAGGAAACCACTCCTGGACCCCGTGAGCTACCCCTCAAATACGTTGATCCAGTCCCGCGCCTCATCCGTTTCGATATCAAATGGCCGAATTATCCTGCATTATTGGACGACTATTTACTTTACATTTGAGGGAACGGACCCTATGTTTTCCCTGTGAATAGGGGCGATCTGGCCGACGACCGGGTCCCGGTCATCTCCTACGGCTGCTGAGGCGAACCATGAAGCGTCTTGCAATCTGGTGCTGCTGCGCCGTCACCGTCTTCGCGGCTGGCTGCGGCAGCGGGAGTCACACCGATGCCTCTCCGAGTCCAACGGCCGCTGCCGTCAGCTCGCCGGCGTCCACCGGCCCCGCCGTGAAGGCCGTGTCAGGGAAGTGGGCTAATCCAACGGCTGCTGTGACGCTGAGCTCAACCGGCGGAGTGATCAAGCA
Source organism: uncultured Actinomycetota bacterium (assembly GCA_963737695.1). GTDB lineage: Bacteria > Actinomycetota > Actinomycetes > Frankiales > Frankiaceae > DATAZK01. The sequence continues at coordinate 650,872 of CAVTTQ010000002.1, read as the reverse complement.
GCGTTCGGGGAGTATCTGGACCGGTGATCTCGACGGTAAGACGACCTTCAACGCCGTCTTGCGCGCAGACCCGACCAGCGCTGGTGCACTTGTCGGCACGATCAACGAGGTCTTCACCGGGTCCGTCCGGGGTATCGGACAGGGCCACCTTTTCCTCACCGAGGAGATCACCGACACCGCCAGCGGTGGGGTCACCGTTTCCGCCACGATCGTGCGTGGCGACGGCGAACTCAAAGGCGTCACCGGTCACCTGCGGTTCACCGGCAGCTCGGACATCAATGGGATCGGAGACGGTGTCTACACCGGCAGCATTTCGCACTGAGCACCGCTCAACACAGAACAAAGTCCAAACGCGGTGCACAAGCGCTTACGCGACCAACCGCCTCGATCTACGCGGCCGCTCCTAGGTTGCTCTCAACGTCGTCGACATGACCGCCACGGCAGATCAGCGACATGCCGCCGAGGGTTATCGCGGCGACCCAGAACCAGACGGCAATAACAAGAGCGAAGACGATCATGGTTGATGCATCGGCGTCGCTCTGGCCAGTGGACAGGGCCATTGGGGTGGCTCAGTTGCTGGCCGCTGAGGCCTGAGCGGTGATGGTCCACATGCAGTCGGTCATGACCGACAGGGAGAAGGTTCCTGACTTCTGCTCGTGTTCGATATCGGTGCCGGCCGCGTCGAACTGGTTGATGCTGTTGAGGTCTTGATCCAGATCGGGTACGCCATCCGCATCGTCGATCTGGACAGAGATGGTCTCCAGTCCGCTCGGGCAGTTCCAGATGGTTTTCAGGTCCCAATTCCTTGGTGCCTCGAAACTCTCGATGGTTTGGTTGCCTGTTCCGGTCTCGAAAACCAACGTCGCCGGTGATGTCGGCGCGATAGGCGTAGGGGCGTCCGTGGATCGGCCGGCTGATGGCTTCGGATCGACCTGGTGGCTGGGCGTGGCGACCGGGTTGGATCCGCTCCCGCATTTTGAGGCGATGCATATCAGCCCGACGGCTAGTCCCAGCGTCAGCTTATTTCGCACGTGTCCCTCGCTACTTGACCGTGGACATCGTCTTTGCCTTTTCACGATGTACGACCGAGCGATATCGGCCAGGGATGACGCCGCCCGAATAGCCAGACTAGCGAGTCGCGCTTGGCGGGAGAGCGCCCTTCGCCACGGCGACGACGGTCAGGTGTAGCTAGCGACTGGTAGTCGCCGCGTGGTGAAAAGCCTGGTGCTGTGGAATCCTGGTCGTTAGGAGAGCTATAAAACACCCGAAATCCCACGGTAACCCAAGAGTGGCACAACAAGTCGCCGGACGATAGTCCCATGTGACCATCTTTTCCTTTAGCGACTGACAAGTTTGTCAGCTCCTGCGAAAGTCCGGTTGGCGGAATTGCACTTTCGGGGGACATAAATGGCGACTGCCACTTTGCGGATACCGCACGGCCACCACTTTGACAAGCATCAGCTTAAGAGGCTGGTTAGCGGAGTGGCATGGGGAGTATTAAGCATCTTTGTGCTGGGCATTCTTGCGCTGGCCATTTACACCCGCACCGGCGCCGGCCACCTCACGCCTGTGCTGTCGGGATCGATGCGTCCCGGGATCCATGAAGGCGACGTAGTCGTCACCCACAAGGTAGCCGTATCGTCCCTGCATAAGGGCGACATCATCGTGTTCACCCCGCCTGGCTATCAGGTCGCCAAGGTGCACCGCATCGTCTCGCTGGAGCCGATGCGCGGGGGTGCCGCCATCATTCAGACCAAGGGTGACTACAACAAAATTGTTGACCCGTGGGGAAAAATCATCATCAAGGGCGACACCTACAAAGTGAGCGCAGTCATCCCCAAGATCGGCTGGCTCGTTAATGGCGGGCTTCGCTGGATCATCACTGGTTTCACGCTTCTAGGCGGACTCATAGTGGGCCGCTGGACGTGGGAATACATCCGGTCGCCTGAGAAAGCACCGGGGGATTCTGCCGACCAAGGCGGTCAGCAGAGTAAGGCAAAAGGGGTAAAAGGATGAACGGCAAGAAGCTCACCGTCGCCATCGTCGGCGGGGCAGCGGCACTATCGCTGGTTGGCATCGGGGCGGGCGCCTCGTTCACCGACGCAGCGTCAGCGTCGCAGCACGTGTCGACCGGCACGATCAACCTGCTGCTGTCGACGGACGGCAGCAACTTCGGCAAGTCAGTGGCGTTCGCGCCGGACAACAATCTCACCAGCGCCGGTGAGACCGTCACCAAGCCCCTGATCATTGCCAACACGGGCTCGCTGCCGGTTCACATCACCAACGTCAACCTGGCTGAGAGCGGCATCCCGATCGGTGTTGGGGGAGTCTTGAACGGCAACCCCATCACGATCAGCCCCGGTGACACCGCCGTGCCTGCTGGAGTTCTGACCATCCCCGCTGGTGGCAGCGTCTCTGAGCAGATCACCTTCACTGTCGGCGCGCAGACCCAGCAGGGTGCCGTCGGAGACGCCGTCATCACGATCAGCGGCACCGACTGAGCTAGACCCCCACTAGTGGAGTAGCCCCGGCCCGGTGAGGGGTCGGGGCTACTCCATGCGCGGGCAGACAATTGCGCAGGGCGGTCCCCACTCGTCACGAGTTCGCGAGCAACGCCGCCATCCGTTCACCCAAGACCGCGCTCGCCGAGGGGCCGAACCATGACGGTGAGGTCCAAGACCAGCCCATCCGGATGCAACCGCAAGATGTCGACACCGTCGAACAAGCGGTCGTCGACTCGGCTGAGAGGCGAGCACGGCGTCGACAAGAGTCGCCGGCTTCGTTGCTGGTTGCAGCAGCGGCAGTCACGCCAGTGCCTCTCCGAGGCCAATGGCACCGCCAGCAGTGGGGTCATCGTCGTCGCCGCGATCGTGCGTGGCGACGGCGAGCTCAAAGGCGTTACCGGTCACCTGCGGTTCACCGGCAGCTCGGATATCAATGGGATCGGAAACGGCGTTTACACCGGCAGCATTTCGCACTGAGCACCGCTCAACACAGAACAAAGTCCGACGCGGTGCCAAGCGCTTACGCGACCAACCGCCTCGATCTACGCGGCCGCTCCTAGGTGGCTTTCAACATCGTCGACATGACCGCCACGGCAGATCAACGACCTGCCGCCGAGCGTTATCGCGGCGACCCAGAACCACACGGCAACAACAAGGGCGAAGACGATCATGGCCGATGCATCGGCGTTGTATTAGCAATTGCACAGAGCCATTCGGGCGGCTCTTCGCGTTGATGCTGAGACGGCCTAGGTCACCACAGTGAGGATGAACGGCGACGTAGCGGTGCTGAGTTTGTTGGTGGCAGTGATGGTCAACGGATGGCTGCCCTCGGGGTTGGGGTGGGCATCCGCCTACCGCGGGAACGGTCCATCTGTTGACGGCGAATGGCCCGGTGCGCGATGGGCGTCGCGTACCGGGCCAATCCGTGTTGGGCTAGATCAGTCGGTGCCGTGGAGCGCGAGGGTGATCACGGTCTGCGTGTCGGTAGGCACGTCAGGCGTACTGCCACCGAAGTTCGCGGTGGCCTCCGGCAGGTTGTACGAGACCGGGATCGGAATAACCTGCCCAGGAAGCACTGTGATGCCCACGGTGCTGTTCCCAGTGCAGGTCACAGGGCTACCGTTGAAGTCCACCGTGACTGACGAGTCTGTCGTGGTGCAGACGAGGCCCGTCACGTGCTCGGTCAAGTCGCCAGCGTTGTAGACGTACAGCGTCTTACTGATGGTCTGGGCGGCGCTGGTGATCGGTCCAGGGTCTGAGAACGTCGCGCTCTTGGCGTAGTCGTTGTTGTTGTCGGACGAGACGAGCAGGTTGATCGACCCGCGGGTAATCGTCTGCGAAGCGGTGGCCTTGTCCGTGAACGACGCGCCGACGCCAGCTCCGATGAGCGAGAGCGCAGCAATGCCGCCGCCCAATGCGACTGCCAGCTTCTTGGGATTCATGCTTTCCTCTTCCTGTATTCGGCCATCCGGCCAATCCCCCGATCGCGGATTACGAGCGGACGTATTTCCACGTCCAGCAGAGGCAAAGCACTCCTGCAATGAACGCAAAACCTGTAATGAGCCAGCGCAATCCACCATTGGCGACAACCCAGCCAGCGGCGGGAATTGAGAAGCGCTCGCGATAAGTGGAGCCCTTCATCGAGATCTTTCCCCACGGGTCGATGTCGGCGTTGGCGTCTCCCTTGGTGGTGACGGCAATCCGGCCAGCACCGAGCTGCTTCAAGGAAGCGATGCGGTGCACCCGAGCGAGCGTCTGACCCGGCGGACGGAAGACGACGACGTCGCCGACGTGCAGTGATGTCACCGGAACACGCGAGGTGACGACCAGATCGCCTGGCTTGATGTCGGGGCGCATCGACCCGGTGAGTACCGGCTGGATGCTGCCGTGCCCGGTATGGATGAAGATCCCGAGTGCGGCGACCGAAAGCACAAGAAGTGTCAGCAAAACCCAAACGAAGTTACTGAGCAAGTGTCGAATCTTCGGCCAAATGCTGCGTTGACTGTCCAGCGCGATCGCGCTCATTTTACCCTTTAGTCCATTGTCCGGAGAGCCTGTTCTCAGGCTGAGAAGAACTCACGGCAGTGGCCAATTTCTTCCCCCGAAGTCTGCAATAGCGTGCCAGACGGACTTAAGCAGACAAGGGACTACTTGCGAGGGGCGAATTGAAATATTGTCTTTCTGTTGGATTAGCGTTGGCTAAAGGTGTGACGACGCCCTGAAACTGTTGATGTCGTGCAGGGGCTGTCGTAGTCGTGCGGGGCGCCCGGTCGTTTCCTCCGAGCACGACGTCCGGAAGGATCTGGCACTAGGACCCCACCGCCGCAGCGCCGTTAATGACGCTCGTGCCCGGACGGGGAGCCGGAGCGCCGGACCGACCCGTTGATGGAGATGCTGTTGCGCAGTCGCGCGCCGGTGGCTTGCATTCGCCGCCGCAGGAAGAGCCTTAGTCGTCCGCCGCGCGTTTTGCAATCACGGATTCGTGAGTAACGCCGCCATCCGCTCCCGCAAGACCGTGGCAGCCGAGTACGGCCGAACCATCACGGTGAAGTCCGCGACGAGCCCATCCGGACCCAGCTGCAGGATGTCGACACCTTCGAGTTCGCGGTCGCCGACTCGGCACGAGAATGCCAGCACCGTGTCGCCGGAGCCGTCAGCTGAGACGTACTCAGCGGTGTAGCGGAAGTCCTCGAAAACCGTTACTACTGCTGCAAGAACGGGCGCTACCTCGTCCCTCCCGCGATAGGTGCGATGAACGATCGGGCTGTGAAACGTGACATCCTCGGCCAACACCAGGGCGGCCTCTTCGTGGGCGCCACGTTCCACTGCCGCCCGAAAGCGGCCCGCCGCGTTCGTCATGAACCCAGACTGCCTCAGCTGCTGGTCTCGTAGCTCTTGACGTTCTTGACGTTCTCGGGGTCGCAGTTGAAGGGGGCGTGGCCGGCGGTGGGGTTGGTGGCTTTCTGGTCGTAGACGAACCCGTTGGGCGTGAGCCGTACCAGGGCGATGCAGGGCGAAGCCGGCGCGTTGGGCTCCAGGCTGTGGGTGGGGTAGAGGCCGCCGGCGGTCCAGTCGGTGTGGTTCTGCGCCTTGTCGAGCACGCACTGGTAAGTCAGGTTGGAGCCGCAGGCGGTGGCCGACTGCGCCCACAGCGTCCAGGCGCTCATTGCTGATTCGGTGAAGGTCGTCAGCTTGGCGCCCGGGACGGCGTCGCGAACGATCTTCTCAGTTTGCTGCAGCACCGGGTATTGGCTGGCGAGCTCGAAGGGCAGCGCGCCGAACTGGACGAAGCTCGGCGGGAAGACCGGCGTGGCCTTCGCCGCCGCGACCGCCTGGGGCCCGTAGAACTGGGTGCTGTAGAGGATGTAGTCGGGCTCCCAGCCGGTGTCTTTCATGGCTTGGACGATCGGGCTGGGGTCCTGGGCGGAGATGCCGTAGTACGCCTTCGCGCCCGCCCCCTTCATCTGCTCCATGTAGGGCCGGTAGTTGTCCACCAGCGGCGGCTGCTCCTGCAGCACCGCCGTTTTGATCCCTACATCCGTGAGGTACTCCTTCGTCTTCAGCCCGACGGGCACCAGCGAGGACAGGTTGCTGCCTCCGATGCCGACGCCCGCCGTCTTGACCTCGGGGTATTCCGCCGTCAGCAATCGCAGAGCGCCATTGTTGACCTGGGTGGGCGGAATCGGGGTCGATTGCACCTGGAGGGTGGCGGTGACCGCCTGCGGCGAGGTGACATAGGCAGGGATCTGGGCGAGCTTGCAGGCCTCACGGATCTTCACGCCGGCACTGTCGAACGCGTTGCCGTTGCCCACCAGCATGAAGTCCTTCTGGCAGGCGTTCGTCATCACCTGGCCGACGTTGAAGAGCTTCGCGTCCCACTTGTCGATGACGATCTTGCGACCGTTGATCCCGCCGGCAGCGTTACACCACTCGCTGAAGCCCTGAGCCGTATCGAAGAACTCCTGCTCGAGACCCGGTGCCGCTGCGGCGCCCGGGTCGGCGGTGACCCCGATGTGGATGTCGGTGGCCGTCACTCCACGCCCGATGCCGCCGTTGGCGTTACCCGGCCCGCAGATGCCTTTGAGCGTGCCGAAGTCGCCGGCGGCCTCCGGTGAACCGCTCGCGCCGCCGCTGGCCTTGCCGGAAGCGCTCGCTGACGGCGAGGAGGAGCCGCCACTGGAACGCCCGCAGGCGGCGACGGCGAGCACCAGGCAGGCGCCGGTGGCCAGCACTTTCACCGTTCCCTGCCCACGCGAACGACGCTTGGAGCCGGATACTGGCGGGAGAGCACGCACTAGGACTCCAGGTGTCGGGAGGCAGGTCGGCCGAAGCCGCGTCATGGTACGACACCTTTGATTTATTGCTGGTCAAGGGGGTGTGACTTCTGCTACATATTTCGCTCGCGCAACTAATCCGCCCAGGTGCGCGTCACATGAGCGTGAGATCCCGCCATACCCCGGTGTTGCTCCTGCTTGCTGCCGGTCTGGTGGCGTGCGGCAGCGACGGCCACAGCGTCGATTTACCGGCGTCGACCCCCACCCCGACTCGGCATGCGACCCCGAGCCGCAGCGCCCACCGTCGGTTCGGTGCTCGGCTTTCGGGCCGGCCCGATCGACACCACCGGCTACCACGGCTATCAGGACGCGCGTCTCTTACCTGGCGGTCGTCTTGCGGTGCTGACCGGAGGAAGCAGCAGCTGCCCGCCCAAGCCGCACACGATCACGGGGTCGGGGCGACGGGTCACGGTGACCTTCGTTCGCTCGACTCCGGCAGCAGAGATCTGCACCGCGGACATCGCGCCGTTCACTGCGACATTCCAATTGCCGCGCAGCGTGGCGACCGACCTACCGCTCCAGGTCACGGTGCACCCGCTTAACGATGGAGCCGCTTACACGGTGTCCGCTCGGTGAGCGGTGAGGCTGATCAGCAGGTGGAGCCGGCGACCACGCCTGAGCCCGAAGCCTGGCTGTTGAAGCAGAAGGACTTCCCGGACTTCGACACGCCGACAATCTTGTAGGTGTCGGGGCTGGTGTTCACCGTGAAGGTGACGCTGGTCGTGTTGCCCGACTTCGACCAACCGGGCAGGGCGCTGGTGGCCGTACCGGGCGTCGCCAATGCGGTGGTGTTGTTCGTGTACTTGTTGTTGTCGGTGAAGAAGGTCTCTTCAGCCGTGGACGCGTTCTTCACGTCGGACTTGGTGCTGGCGTCGTAGCCACTGTTGCGCTGGTTGAGGAACACCGGGATCGCAATGGCGGCCAGAATGCCGATGATGATCATGACGACCAGGAGTTCGATGAGGGTGAAGCCCTCTTCGCGCTGCTCGATGGTCTTACGCATGCGTGTCAGCACCGCATACCTCGCTGAGTCTGAGATTGCCTATAGATCTGCCAAAGATGTGATCGCCCACATCTAGGCCGAGCTTGAGCCCGAAAAGGCTGGGAAATAGCTGGGATCGGGAGCGTCAGAACGGCGCCGCCCCCGGTGGGTGCGACGCCGTCTCTGGTCGTGTGGGTGGCAGGCGATATGCGCCACTTTGCCCTGCTACTAGACCGGGAGGTGGTGGACGCCGCTGGGCAGCTGACCAACGGGCAGGTGTACCGGCGGCGGGGGAGGCGTTGTCGGGTTACCGAAGCCCTTGATGGGGTGGAGGCCCGTGGGCAGGTGCACCGGGATGTGGAAGCCGCCGCTGCCGGGGTTGGTGGTTCCGCCTCCGCCGGTCGACCCGCCGGAGCCAGATCCTCCGCCGGAGCCGGAGGTCGTCCCCCCGCTGGTGGTCGTTCCGGTGGTGACGCCCGTTCCTGAGCCGGAGCCGCTGCCTGAGCCGCCGGAGCCGCTGACGACCGTCGTGCCCGCGCCGCCCGAGCCGCTGGAACCGGCCGAAGTCGCCGAGTGGGAGGCGGGGGCCTTGGAAGGTACGAGCGATCCCGATCCAGAACCTCCGCTTGAGCCGCAAGCGGCGGCGAGGGCAATTGCACCGATGGGGAGAAGCAGTTTGGCAGTCAGTTTGGCGTTCATTTTCTTGCCTTTCGTCAGACCCGAACTTCTTGGTCGGTTCGGCTTGTCACCAAGCTTGCGACCCGTTTGACCTGCTGAAAAGCAGTTCGGCTGTCGGAAGGGGGACACTGCGACCGCGAACTTTTTCGACGCCGATTTCACCTCGGAAAACAGGCTCCGCGGCGGTGGGGCACACGATTGTGTGCGCTAGGAGCGGCGACCCCTATTTTGCGAATGCACACAATAGTGCGCGCTCAGATGCGCACTATTGTGTGCATTCGCAATCGAGGGTCCCCAGCCCGAGAGACACCTGTGGTGCATCCACGGCAAGGGCGCCATCGACGGAGCAGATTCAGCCTTCAGGATCCCCGGCGGCCGGCATCCGAACGGCGAGGTGAAAGCTCTGACGCACTGCCGCCGCCACGGGCAGATCCAGCTGGAAGTCCGCAGCGAGCGCCAGCGCCTGATCGAGATCCTTGTCGCCGAGGTCTCGGGTGTGCTCGAGCAGCGACCGCAGCGCGGCGGGCATGTCCGGACCCGCGAAGCCGGGGCCGCCGAAACCCAAAGGCGCGAATGCCATGCCTGCTACGTCGGTCTCGCGCAGCACGTGTGCCAACACTTCCTGATCGATGCCGGCGGCCTGTGCCAACTGCATCGATTCGTGGACCGTGGTCATCATGGCGTAGCCCACCGCATTACGCGCGAGCTTGAGCGCCATTCCAGCGCCAAGCGGACCGGCGTGGACAATCTCGCGGCTGTAGGAGTCCAGCAGGGGCTGCGCGTTCGCCACCGTCGCAGGATCGCCGCCGACCATCGTCACCAGCGTCCCGTTCTCCGCCCCAGACTCGCCGCCGCTGATCCCGCCGTCCACCAGCCCGATGCCACGGGCAGCCAGAGGTGCTGCGAGCTCACGGATCGTCGCCAGCTTGACCGTGGTGTTCACCACCACGACAGCGCCCGGAGCCAGGACGTCGATCACCCCGCCGGCGCCGGTGACGACGTCCTTCACCTGCGCGTCGTCAAAGACGACGATGCCCACGATGTCGGCACCGCGGGCGGCTTCGGCCGGATTCGACGCTGCCGTCGCACCGAGAGAGACGGGCTCGGCCATGGCCGCCGTAGACACATCGAAGACCCTGACCGCGTGCCCGGCGCGTACCGCGTGGTTAGCCATGTGCCGGCCCATCTTGCCCAGCCCGATCATGGCAATCGACGCGCCCATCAGGCGCTCGTGGATGGAGCTGCGGCGAGCGCGATGGCTGTCTCGGCAGCCCTCATGAGGTCGCCGCTGGACGGGTAGCCGACGTAGGCGGTCAGATGGATGACGATCTCGCGCACCTGCAGAACCGTCAGCTCGCCGGTCCGCAGCACGCGTTGCAGCTGAATCGCCACTACGTCGAACTTGCCCTGTGCCGCCAGTACCCCCAATGTCAGCAAACGCCGGGTCGGTATGGAAAGCGCCTCACGGGTCCACACCTCCGCGAAGAGCTGCTCGATCATCAGGTCGAACATTGAGGACTCACCGCGGGGAAAGGTCACGGCTTCCTCGCCGTAAACGGTCCGGTACATGGCAAGCCCGCGGGTCCAGCGTTCGTCGTGTTCGTCACTCACGGCCTTATCCAATCGCGACCCGATCCGGCAGGTCACGCCGCATCCGCTGGGGTGACGCGCTGCAGCCACGCTCCGGGAGTGCCGATGCTCATTGTGGCTGCTCCACGGCGGCTCAAGCTTCACCACAGCCGAATAACCAATCTTGGGAGTGGACGCGTGCGCAACCACTCCGACGAATCAGCCGAGGGCATCGAAACCCGGTGGCAGTCGCTGCTTGTCGCATTCCGCCGACGCCGCCGTAATCGCCGATGCAGCAACGAATCTCATCACGTGGGTGAGTCCCGCGGCCACCCGGATGTTCGGCTGGCAACCGGCTGAACTCATCGGACGCTCCGGGCGTTCGCTGGTCCATCCCGACGACGCGCAGCTGATGGTCGACGCGCTGAAAATTGTCATCGCGGACCCGACGGGGTGTGCCACGGTCGAGTTTCGGGTCGTCTGCCCGGACGGCTCTTTCCGCTGGGTGGAAGAAACAATCAGCAACCAGGTGGTTGAGCCCGGGGTTAATGGCCTGGTCGCCAACATCCGTGACATCAGCGCCCGGCGAGACGCCGAAGAGGCGCTGCGAACCTCCGAAGCCCGCTACCGCCTGATCGCCGAGACCGCGCAAGAGGGGATCTGGGCGACCGATTCCGAGGGCAAGACCCTGTACGCGAACCAGAAAATCGCCGAGCTACTGGGCTTTCCGCTTACTGACTTCTACGAAAGACCCAGCCACGAGCTGATCAGCGGAGTCACCCAGGACGAGATCCAATCGCGGCAGAAACGTCGTGGACGTGACGCCGCCGAGAATTACGAGCTCCACCACACCCGGCCGGACGGCGCCAAGCGCGTGCTCGGGATCTCCGCCAGCCCCCTCGTGGACGACAATCATTACCTCGGGTCGTTGGCGATGATCACCGACATCACTGCAGCGCGCCAAGCCGAGAACGAACTGGTCTATCGCGCCACCCACGACCCGCTGACCGGGCTCGCCAATCGGGCGCTGCTGCTGGAGCGAGTGCAGGAATCCCTTGATGCGGCAGCCAAAGCCGGCCTCGGCTCGACCGCCGTGCTGGTCGCCGACATCGACCAGTTCAAGCTCGTCAACGACTCCTACGGCCATGCCGCCGGCGACGAACTTCTGGTCGAAGTCTCCAGGCGCTGGGAAGGCGCACTCCGTTCCGGCGATCTGATCGCCCGGTTCGGGGGAGACGAGTTCGTCATCCTGTGCAGCGGTGCCTGCATGGAGGTTGCCCGTCAGTGCGCCACCCGACTGCTCGCCACGCTCATCGCGCCGATCGAGCTCGACATCCGCGGGGTGAATGTGACGGCCAGCATCGGGATCGCCGTGTCCACTGGCGGAGATCTGACGGACGCCTCGGATGCCGCGACACTGCTGCGTTTTGCGGACGCCGCGATGTATGAGGCGAAGGCACAGGGCCGGGGTCGCATCGTCGCCTTCACACCCAGTCTCATCGAACGCGCGCAGAGCCGGCTGCGCCTTTTCAACGACCTCAAAGAAGCCATCGAAAGCGACCAGCTGCGCCTTCATTACCAGCCGGTCGTCGAGCTCGCCACCGGACGCATGCTCGGGGTCGAAGCGCTGTGCCGCTGGACCCACCCGGTCCGCGGTGAAGTGCCACCCACCGATTTCGTACCGATGGCCGAAGAGACCGGCCTGATCGAGATCCTGGACGACTGGGTGCTGCGCCGCGCCTGCCGCGACGCCACCGCCATGCGTAAACGCGGAATCCTCCCACGCGACGGCTATATCGCCGCGAACGTCTCGGCGGCCAACCTCTCGCAGGACGGCTTCGAATTCATGGTCAGGGACCTCCTGCTGGAGCACGATCTGCCGGCTCGGGCGCTGGTCCTGGAAGTCACCGAAAGCGCCCTGATGCGCGACGCTGACGCCGCCCGCGTGGTACTGGAAAACCTCGAAGCCATCGGCATTGCAGTGGCAATCGACGACTTCGGTACCGGCTACTCCTCACTGGCCTACCTGCGACGTTTTCCGGTCGCCACGCTCAAGATCGACCGCAGCTTCGTGCAGCACCTCACCGACAGCGCCGAAGACCACGCCATCGTCACGGCAATCGTCGACCTCGCCCGCGCGCTCAGCGTCAACACCACCGCCGAAGGCATCGAAAGCGTGGCCGAACTGGGACTTCTGCAGGAGCTGGGATGCCTGGCCGGTCAGGGCTACCTCTGGAGTCCGGCGGTCGGCATCGAGGAACTCGCGGCGCTGCTCGGCGGTCTGGCGCGGGGGCGTTTTCCGGTGATGGCGCCGCGCTCGACCGGGAGCTCGGCCTGGTCGGGTACCGGAGGTCCGCAGCCCGATGCGCGATGCGGTCGTCGTCCCCTAGCGCAAAGGCCCATAAGGCAACGGCCCTGAAAGCAAGGGCCGAAAGCCACTTGTGACGGACGGCGCGAGTGCTGAAGCCACGCTTTCGCTAGTCCGATAGGAGTAATAGAGACGCCGTGCGCGCAGAGGCGGAATTCGCCCAAGCGCGCGGCCGCGGTGGAAGGTATTCAGTGGAGTACGAGGCAGGGTCGCACGGGGTCGATCTGAGGTCTCGTCAGATGCTGGACGCCATCGGCCAGGCCGTGGTCGCGCTCGACCTGACCGGTCTCATCACCTACTGGAACGCAGCCGCTCAGAGCGCCTTCGGCTGGTCGAAAGCCGAAGCGATCGGTCGCGCGGCCGACGAGCTGATGCATCCCGACCTCACCGAAGCGGAAGCTTTCGCGCTTTTCGAGCAATTGCAGGCGGGCGAAGCGTGGAGCGTCGAAACCACCGTGCAACGTCGAGACGGTTCGAGGTTTCCGGCTCTGCTGGCCAATAGCGGGATCTACTCCGACGCGGGAGAATTGGTCGGCATCATCGGCGTCACCACCGACCTGACTGATCTGCGCGCCGCCCAGTCCGCCCTGCGCCGGCGCGACGTTGTGACCCGAGCGCTGGCAGCAAAAGCCTCTGACGTGGCGCTGGTGGTCGGCCCTGACGGCCGGGTTCGCTACTCGAATCCGAGTGCCTCACTCGTGCTCGTCGCCGACGAAGGCGGGTCGCTCGATATCGAGGCCTATTCCCATGTGCATCCAGACGATCGGGAGGTCGTCCGGCAGGCGATGAGCCAACTCGTCAAAGCCGATGCCACCGTGTCCGTGCGGTATCGCCGGCTGGGCATTGACGGCAGCTGGAGGTGGGTGGAGCACGTCGTCACCAACTGCCTCAACGATCCCGACATCCGCGGGCTCGTCGTCAACCTGCGCGAGATCACCGAACAGGTCGAAGCCGAAAAGGCGCTGCGTTCTTCCGAAGCCCGGTATCGCCTCATCGCCGAGACCGCGCAGGAAGGCATCATGACCAGCGACCTCGAGGGGCGGACGCTGTATGCCAACCAGAAGATGGCGGATCTGCTGGGGCGCCCCCTTTCCGACCTCTACGTGAAGAGCCCCTTCGACCTGGCGCCGGTGGAACTTCACGAAGAGATCGCCTGGCGCTGCGCCGATACCCTGTCCCGCGGGGCCGAGACGTTCGAGATGCCACACCTGCGCGGCGACGGCTCGGAACGCCTGCTTCGCATTTCCGCGAGCCCGCTCATCGACGACGGTGAACACGTCGGATCGCTGGCCATGATCAGCGATGTCACCGAGGAGCGGGCCGCCGAGCACGACCTGAAATACCGCGCGTTTCACGACGCATTGACGGGGCTCGCGAACCGTCCGCTGCTGCTGCACAGGCTGCAGCAGGCGCTGGAATCGGCCGGCTCGGCACCTCCGCGGTCGGTATCACTGCTGCTGGCTGATATCGATCAGTTCAAGCTGGTCAACGACTCTCTCGGCCATGCCTCCGGCGACGATCTGCTGATCGAAGTCGCCCGTCGCTGGTCGGCCTCACTACGTCCGCAGGACACGGTCGCCCGCATTGGCGGCGACGAGTTCGTGGTGCTCTGCGACGGCGCGAATGAGTCCGAAGCTCGTGACGTCGCGGAGCGATTGCGGCTGGCGCTCATCGAGCCGATCGACCTCGGGGGACGGGTGGTGGCCGTCAGCGCCAGCATCGGTATCGCCGTGGCATCGACGGACGAGGGCGCAGACGCCGTGACCCTGCTGGGCTACGCCGATGCGGCGATGTATGAGGCGAAGGGTCAGGGACGCGGGCGTACCGCGATCTTCACCCACAGTTTGATCGACCGCGCGCAAAGCCGGCTCCGGCTCTTCAACGACCTCAAGTCGGCGATCGACAACGATGAGCTCCAGCTGCACTATCAGCCCGTCGTGGAGCTCACGACCGGAAGACTGCTGGGCGTGGAAGCGCTCTGCCGCTGGACGCATCCCGAACGCGGTGTCGTCGCTCCCGACGCCTTCATCCAGGCTGCCGAGGAGAGCGGGCTCATCGAGACGCTCGACCGGTGGGTGCTTCGCCGGGCCTGCCGGGACGCGGCCGCCATGCGGGCCTCAGGCGTACTCGCGCCAAGTGCGTACGTCGCCGTCAACGGCTCGGCCTGCCACCTGGCCCAGCCCGGCTTTGAGATCGCGGTTCGCGAAGCGCTTGCCGAAGCAGGGCTTCCGGCGCAGGCGCTCGTCCTGGAGGTCACCGAAAGCGCCGTCATGCGCGATCCCGATGCGGCCCAGATCGTGCTCGAAAGCCTACGAGACCTGGGAGTCGCGGTCGCCGTCGACGACTTCGGTACGGGCTACTCCTCGCTGGCCTATCTGCGTCGTTTCCCCGTCGCGACCCTGAAGATCGACCGCTCCTTCATCCAGGGCATCACAGCGAGCGCTGACGACCGGGCGATCGTGACGGCCGTGATCGACCTGGCACGCGCGCTGGACGTCTCGACGATCGCCGAAGGTATCGAGACCCGCGGCGAGCTGGCGCTGCTGCAGAAGCTCGGATGCCATGCGGGCCAGGGCTTCCTGTGGAGTCCTGCCGTCTCGCCGCAGGGCCTCGCCGATCTGCTGAGCGGGCTTCCGGACGGTCGTTTCCGGGTACTGGAACGTCGTGCGAGCAGGGGAGTGCGTGGTGTGCCGCCGGCGAGGGGTGCCCGTACCGACGTTTCCCACGGTCGCCCGGTGGTGCGTTAGCCCCACAGCGCCGGGACGAGGGACGATGTGTCTCGTGGCCAAAGTGCAATACGAGACCGTGTACGCCGCCGAACCTCAGCTCGTCATGGACGCCTTGGTCGACGAGGCCTTCCTTGCCGCCTACGCCAAGGAGATCGGCGCCGTGGGCTGGGACATCGCCGTCGACCGTCTTGACGACCTGACGCGCAGCCGGCTGCGGCTGCAGGTTCCCACGCAGGGCATTCCGGCGATGTTCAAGCGTTTCGTCCCCGACACCCTGGAGATCGTCGAGACCCGCACCTGGCCGGTGGCGACACCCGGTCGCGCCGAGGTGGCCGTCGATGCCGCGGTGGCCAAGCGGGACGCGCGCGTTCGCGGGCAGGCGCTGCTGACCGCTGTGGACGGCGGAACTCGCTTTGACCTGTCGGGTGACGTCACCGTCGCTCTGCCGCTGGTCGGAGGCAAGGCTGCCGACCAGCTCAAGAGCCTCATCGTCCGCGTGCTGGGCAACCAGACGACCGTGATGAACCGCTGGATCGAGCGTGGGGGAGTGAGCTAACTGGTAGACCTCGCGGGGCCCGAACCGCCTGATGACGCAGGCGACGCGGTGGTGGCGGCCACCGCGGATCTGGTACGCGCATGGCTGGCTGCAGGGGAGGCCGCGCTGACCCGGCGGGAGCGCCGCGAGCGTCGACAGCTGCAGCTGCTCACCGGCGACGAGCAGTCCCTCGCGTTCACCATGTCCTTCTGCGACCGGGTGCTGCGGGCTGAGGATCCTGCGGTCGCTGCCGCCCAGCTGCAGGCGGTCGCCCTTCCCCCGCTGCCGCCGTTTCTCTCACCCATCGACCGGTTGCTGCTGCGCACCGGCGCCCGGCTGGCTCCGGTCGCTCCCCGTCTCGTCATGCCCCTCACCCGGCGCCGGCTGCGGCAGCTCGTCGGTGGGCTGGTGGTCGACCGGTCCGACCCGGCGTTGGCGCGACATCTTGGTCAGCTGCGGGCGGCGCATTTCGCGGTGAACGTGAACCTGCTGGGCGAGTCGGTGCTCGGTGAGCAGGAGGCGGCGAGGCGCGCCGCAGACATCGCCGAGGTGCTGTCGCGCGGCGACGTCGACTACATCTCCGTCAAGGCATCGGCCGTCGCCAGCCAGCTCAACCTGTGGGGCTACTCGCGCACGCTGGAGCGGGTGATGGATGCGCTGCGCCCGCTCTACCTCAGCGCTGCTGGGGCTGCCCCCGGGACGAAATTCATCAACCTCGACATGGAGGAATACCGGGATCTGCGGCTCACCGTCGACGCCTTCACGCGGCTGCTGACCGAGCCGGAGCTGGCGGGTCTGGATGCCGGGATCGTCCTGCAGGCCTACCTTCCGGACTCCTTCGATGTGCTACGCGAGCTGGTGACCTGGGCGACGGCGCGGCACGCGTCGGGTGGGGGAACCATCAAGATCCGCATCGTCAAAGGCGCCAACCTGGCGATGGAAACGGTCGACGCGGCCATGCATGGGTGGACCCGGGCGCCGTACGCAACAAAGGCTGAAACCGACCGCAATTACAAGCGAATGCTCGACTGGGCACTGACGCCCGCACGCTTGACCGGGGTCCGGATCGGGGTCGCCAGCCACAATCTGTTCGACCTCGCGTGGGCGCGCCTGCTGGCGCAGGCCCGGGGTGTGACCGGCAGCGTAGAGATGGAAATGCTGCAAGGGATGGCGCCCGGAATCGCCCGCGCCGTACGTGACGCGACGGGCGGTGTCCGGCTCTACACGCCGGTCGTGGCTGCCGCTGGCTTCGACAGTGCGCTGGCATACCTGTTTCGGCGGCTCGAGGAAAACAGCACCGGCGAGAATTTCCTGCGTCGCACCTTCGATCTGGTGAACGATCAGCAAGCATTCGCCTCCGAGCAGGCTCGGTTCGAATCCGCGGTTGCCGGTCGGTGGGAGGTGGGGTCGAGCCCGCGTCGTCGAACTGCTCTCGAGTCCCGTGAGGGCGGTTTTCGCAACGTTCCCGACGGCGACCCCACCGATCCCGCTGTCCGGGCTCTGGTGGAGTCGGCATTGGCGCAGTCGGGAACCTCGGAGTTGCCTGCCGAAATCGTCGACACCCACGGCATCGACCGCGTCGTGGGCAAGGCGGCGGAAGCGCGAGCGACCTGGACGATGCAGCCGCCTTCGGTCCGCCGCCGGCTGCTGCTGCGGGCAGCGGCCGAATTTGCTGCTCGGCGTCCCGAACTCATCGCGGTGATGGCTCAAGAGGCCGCCAAGACCGTCTCCGAGGGCGACATCGAAGCATCCGAAACCATCGACATGGCGGCCTACTACGCCGATCAGATCCCCGGGCTGACGGACGGCCGTTTCGCGCAGGGCCGGTTCGATCCGCTCGGCACCGTTCTGGTCACCCCGCCGTGGAATTTCCCTTTGGCCATCACCGCGGGCGGGGTCTTGGCGGCACTGGCAGCCGGCAATGCGGTGGTGCTGAAGGCGCCGCCGCAGACCCGACGCTGTGCTTTCGCCGTCGCCGAAGCGGTGTGGGCTGCCTGCCGCGCCGAGGGCATCTCGACGGAAGTGTTGCAGTACGTTCGCTGCCCCGAAGAGGTCGTCGGCGAGCACCTGGTAGGCCATCCCAGGATCGGCGGAATCGTCTTGACGGGTGCCCTTGAAACAGCTCGCCTTTTCCGTCGGCTCGCCCCCGAAACCCCTTTGTTTGCTGAGACTTCGGGGAAGAACGCGATCGTCGTGATGCCCGACGCCGACCTCGATCTGGCAGCGGACGATCTGGTCCGCTCAGCCTTTGGTCATGCCGGTCAAAAGTGCTCGGCGGCGAGCTTGGGGATCTGCGTCGGCGGGGTGTACTCGTCGGCTCGTTTCCGCGGTCAATTGGTGGACGCGGCTCGGAGCTTGCTAGCGGGTCCAGCTACTGATCCGGCGACCACTCTGGGGCCCTTGATCGGACCTCCCGGGGCTTCACTGCAACGGGCTCTGACGACCCTGCAGCCGGGCGAGGAGTGGTTGCTTCAGCCTCAGCTCCTCGATGCGGAACGCCAGCTTTGGTCGCCGGGGATCAAGATCGGCGTTCAGCCGGGGTCGTGGTTTCACCAGACGGAATGCTTCGGCCCAGTGCTCGGGCTCATGCACGCAAGCGATCTCGACGAGGCGCTCGCGATGCAAAACGGCACCCGCTTCGGGCTCACCGGCGGCATCCACACTCTTGATCCCACGACAGCCGCCGACTGGCTGGAGCGGGTGCAGGTCGGCAACGCCTACGTCAACCGGGTCATCACCGGCGCCATCGTGCAACGTCAGCCGTTTGGGGGTTGGAAGGATTCTGTCGTCGGCCCCGGCGCCAAGGCCGGCGGCCCGAATTACGTTGCCCAGCTTGGGCATTGGGCCGACGACGGTCTGCCTCTCGAGGGCGACGACCCCATTCCGGAGCTCGGCCCGTCGTTGGACCCCCTGCTGGAGCCGTTGCTCGCCGATGCCGAGCGCGAGCTGAGCCCCGACGATTACCACTGGCTGTTGGCCGCCGTGCGCAGTGACGCTTTTTGGCATCGCCGGCACTTCAGCATCGAGCACGACCCGACGGGTCTGTTCTGCGAGTCCAACGTCTTTCGCTACCGACCCCTCGGGCGTCTGGTCGTCCGCGTCGAGGCAGGCGCTCGGTCCGCGGACGTAGCTCGAATCCGTGCTGCGGCGATCATCGCCGGGTGCACCGTGGAGCTGTCTTCGGCGCAAGACGAGTCGGCGTCGGCGTTTGTTGCCCGGGTGCTACGCGATCCGCCCGACCGCGTTCGACTGCTCGGCGGCCGGTCTCCAGAACTTCCGGGAACGGCAGAACGTCCGGAAATTGCGGAACTGAGACCTCTCGGCGACGTGTGTTTCGTCGACGACCGGCCGCCAGTCGCCGACGGTCGGGTTGAAGGCCTTCGGTACCGCCGGGAGCAGTCCGTCAGCCGCACTTTGCACCGTTTCGGCAACGTCCTGCGCACTGAGCGTTAGCGCAAGCGATCTGTTTCCTCGCCCGGCTGGTACGCCTGCTGGGGCAAGCAATTGTGTGCCTGGGGCTGTCCGGGCTCAGATGTGTCCACCACGTGCGGACCATGCCAACCGCAATGAACACAATAGTGTTCATCTGAGCGAACACTATTGTGTTCATTCGGATTCTTGTCCCACCAGCGATGGGGACACATCTGCGACATCGCGGACTCTTAGTTCCGTCAGTCGCTGAGCTCGCCGTCGTAACCGGTGATGCACCTGCTGCCGCCGGGATCGTTGAACGGAACGACGTCGTAGGACACCGACTTCGTGGTTCCGTCCGCGAAGGTGACGGTGCCGACGGCCGAGCTCAGGCTCAGCGACTCTTTGGTGAAGGTGGTGTGGATCCGGAAGGATTTCACGCCGTGGCCATCGAGTTTCGCCTGGGTGAGGGAGCTGACGAACTGGTCGCGTGAGATCACCTCAGGGCAGAAGCGGTCGTAGGCCTGCGAATAGTTCGCGTCCTTGACGTCGCGGAGGTAGGCCGAGACCTGGCGGCTGGCGCCGGTGTTGAGCCCTCCGTTGAAGGCGATCTGGACGATCAGCAGGGTCGCGCCGCCGACCACGACTCCGACCGCGACCGACAGCAGCAGGACACGGGTGACGAGATTGACCCTCGCTTGCCAGGGTGGCCCCGTCACAGGTCGAACGTTATACGTGAGGTGGGTGCGTCCTCAGAGCGCGAAACGAG
This sequence comes from uncultured Actinomycetota bacterium, assembly GCA_963737695.1. Lineage (GTDB taxonomy): Bacteria > Actinomycetota > Actinomycetes > Frankiales > Frankiaceae > DATAZK01. The sequence goes on along the minus strand of CAVTTQ010000002.1, from coordinate 630,993 downwards.
CCGCATAGACCACAATCGGCGTGATGAGCGAGCCGACGAGCGAGCCCAAGACCGGTGGCTACGGCATGAGCGTGGGCCGGATGGAGGCGTTCAGCGACGGGGTGTTCGCGATCGTCATCACGCTGCTGATTTTGGACATCAAGGTGCCGGAAGGGGAGCACGGTCACCTGGGGCGGGCGCTTGCGCAACAGTGGCCGCAGTACGTGGCCTACCTGCTGTCTTTCATGATCGTCGGGATTGTCTGGCTGAACCACCATGCGACGGTGAACCTGCTGGCACGTACCGATCACCGCATCCAGGTGCTGAATCTGCTGCTGCTGCTGACGATCAGCATCCTGCCTTGGCCCACCGCGCTGCTTGCCGAATACACCCGGGACGGCACCACTGGCGATCAGCGCATTGCGGTCGTGATCTACGGCTTGTCGAGCATGGCGATGGCGGTGGCGTTCAACGTGATGTGGCGATACCTGCTGCGCCATCCCGAGTTGCGCAAGCCGGAAGTCACCGTCGCGTCGCTGGCCACCCGGAACCGTCGGTACAACCTCGGAGTCGTCGTCTACCCCATCGCGACGGCGATCGGTCTGATCAGCACGCCGATATTCCTGATCCTGATGATCGGCCTGGCGTTGCTTTACCTGCTGCCCACCCCGGACGTGGCGATCTAGCGGGCGGATCCAGTGGCCCTCAGCTCAGGAGTTCCAACCCGGCTGCTTCTTGGGCCGGAACGCCATCGCCATTTGGTCGGCGGTGAACGTGCCGTGTGAGGCGCCATCCACTGCGTAGCGGTAGAGGGCGGTCTGAAAGATGCCGGTGAGGGCACCGGAAAAGGCGATGACGGCTCCGAGCGCGATCGCGACGATGGCGATCCCTATGACGACGGACTCGGTGGCGACGAGCCCGCCGATGAGGATGAAGGGCAGGCCCATCAGCAAGATCGGGAGGCCAATCAGCGCCTGCCCGGTCAAAGACTCACCCCAGCGCTCACGGAAGAGCTTTCCGGAGCGTTTGACGGCCGTGATGGGGCCGACGCCTTCCACGACCAGCACGGGGATCACCAGCATCGTGGCGAGCGACCAGGCGACGCCGAAGAGCGCGGCGCCGATCCGGCCGGCGATGGGCAGCCTTTCTTCCAGCAGGCGCAGCAAGAATCCGACCGTCGCGGTCAGCAACGACCAGCCGAGGATCAGTGGCAGCCGGCCAATCGTCGCCGAGAGTGCCTCGCGGAAGGAGATGGGCGCACCGGTCAGTCGCGCGTCGGCGATGGCCACGATGATCGCGTTCGAAAAGGTGGCGATGATCGTCAGGACGACGAACAGCGGATACAGCACGATGTAGTGCGCCGCGTTGTTCTCATCGAAGGACTTGGTGCCGGTGACGCCGAGCACGTAGATCGCGGCGACTGCGCCTTGTGCCACTGTGGCGACCAGTGGCAGCGCAAGGGCGGCCGGCTGCTGCTTGATGATGCCCCAGCTGATCTTGGTCAGCAGCCAGCCGCGTTGTATGCGTCCCACGTTTGTCCCCTCGGCCGGTGCGCTCGGGCGCACTCCACAGCTCAATCATCGGCGGAACCTGGGGCAATTATGAGGCCCAGATGTCAGGGAACTCCAGCGCCGGCCGTTGCGACCCGTGTCACCAGAACCCGGCCGCTGGTCGAACCGGTCATTTCGTTGCGGTGGAACGACCCGGTGATGCAAATGTAGAGGTCACGACGATCCTCGCCGCCGAGCACGACAGCCAGGGGATGGCCATCGAGCGGCCACTCGTCGGTCAGCCCGCCGCCGCCATCGAAGTGCAGCACCCGCTTGCCCACCGGATCGGCAGCCCAGACCCCGCCGGCCTCGTCGAGGCAGATGCCATCCGGGGGTGCCACGCTCCCGGGAGGGTTGGACACCAGCGTTGCGAAGATCTGGCGCTCCGCCAGTGCCCCGTCCGAACCGAAACGCAGTCGTGCAATGCGGCTGGCGGCGGGCTCGGCGACGAAGACATCCCCGGACTCGGCGATGGCGACCCCGTTCGGCACATAGAGGTCATCGACCGGCTCATCGACACTCCCGTCGGGCCGGACCCGAAAGAGGCTGGCGGGCGCGAAAGTGCCGTGGCCACCGTGGTAGTCGTAGCCGAAGTGGGAGATGTAGGCGGTGCCATCCGGCGTCACCGCCATGTCGTTGAGGCCCCAAGGGGTGAACGGGCGAAGGTCGGCGTGGACCACCGGACCATCCGGATCCAACCGCCAAAGCTTGGCGTCCATCATCCCGACGATGAGCATCCGGCCGTCGGGCAACCACCCGAGACCGCCCTGCTCATCGCCAACGCTGACCGTCTCGGCGATGCTGCCATCGGGCGCCAGCCGGTGCGACGCCTTTCCCCACATGTCAGACATCCAGAGCTCGCCGTTATGCCAGCGCGGGCATTCCGGGAGTCCGAAGCCGGTCGCGAACGTCTCCATCGGTGGTGTCACGACGGACAGTGTCCTCCAGCCGAGGAATGCCGCCGTGAGAGGGTGCGGCGAGCAATGAGTCACCCACAGCGAGGAGTCAGCGATGCGCGCGGCGGTCATCACCGGAGCCCAGAGCGTGCAGGTCAGGGAGGTGCCGGATGCTGTCCTGCCCGGCGCAGACGGTGCCGTCGTCACGATCGAGAGGGCGTCGATCTGCGGTAGCGATCTGCACTTCTACGACGGCGACATGGGCGTCGGCGACGGCCTGCGGATCGGCCACGAGGGCGTCGGCACGGTCGCTGAAGTAGGCCCTGACGTGCGGACCGTGAAGGTCGGAGACCGGGTTCTGGTGTCATCGATCGCGGGCTGCGGCGGGTGCGTGGGATGCGCGACCGGCAACCCCATCCTGTGCCGTAACGGAGGGCCCAAGGTCTTCGGCTCGGGACAGCTCGGCGGCGCCCAGTCCGAGGCACTCGCGGTGCCGGGCGCCGACTTCCAGCTCCGCAAGCTGTCGGGTGACCTGTCCGGGATCAGCGACGAGGCCGCGCTGCTGCTCACCGACAACCTGCCGACCGGCTGGATCGCCGCCCGCAAGGCTGATTTCGCACCCGGCGCGACGATCGCGGTCATCGGGTTGGGCTCCGTCGGACTGTGCGCCGTCCGTTCAGCCCTCCTGCTGGGAGCCGGCCGCGTCCTGGCCGCTGACCTTGCGCCCGGACGCCGTGCCCTCGCGGAGAAATTCGGGGCTGAGCCGGTGGACCCGGCTGCTGAGGGGGGCACGGCCGCGAGCCATCCTGGCGGCCACCGGTGGCCTGGGCGCCGAATCGGTGATCGAAGCCGTCGGGGCTGACGCGACCGTGGACGCTGCCTTCGCCTCAGTGCGCTCGGGAGGGACGGTGTCGATCGTCGGGGTTCACGGCATGCACCCGTACCCGCTGCAACTGCTCGGGTCGCTGTTTCGGAGCCTGACGATCAGGACGACGACGGCCCCGATTCAGCAGACCTGGAACGAGTTGCTGCCGCTGGTTGCGTCGGGCCGGATGGCTACCGACGGCATCTTCACCCACCACTTCCCGCTGGACCAAGCGTCCGACGCCTACGCCGCAGTCGCCGCCCGCAGCAGCGACTGCATCAAGTCGGTCTTCGACATCGGCTGACCCGCTTAAGCCCCCGCGGCGCCATGAGCTGGTGGCGTCAGGGAGCCATGAGGCTATGGCGCCGGGGTTGGTAGGGGCGCGGGGTCGGTAGGGGCGTGGGTCGGTGGGGGCGCGGGGTTGGTTGGGGCGCGGGCTCACGGACCGGCGGTGGACGTGGGCGGCGCGACGGTGGAGCCGCCGCTGCCCACGTTGGTGATCTCGTTGACCGTGGCTGAGGCGCTGACCGTCTTGGATACGACCGTGGCACCGCCGCGGGTGGTGATCGTGTAGGTGTGCGTCTCCACCGTGTTGGCTGGTGCGTCGCAGGGGAAGCCGAGCGACTGGCTCCCAGTCGGTCCGTAGAACCCATAAGCGCCGGAGCTGCCGTCCACGTAGAGCGCGACGCCCGGCGCACCTGTGACGCTCCAGGAGATGGTGGCGTCGTTGCCGTCGGAGTGGACCAGGTTCGTGCCCGAGGGGCAGCTGGGCGTTCCGGTCAGGGAAAGGCTGACGGTCGCAGCCGAGCCACCAGAGCCCGAGCCACCAGACCCGGAGCCACCAGACCCCGAACCAGACCCGAGCCGCTCGAACCCGAACCCGACCCCGATCCAGACCCGGTCCCAGCGCCGGACCCGGTGGTCCCTCCCGCATTCACCGAAATCGACACCGAAGGCTTCGGTGTGGGGCTCACCGAGGCGCTCTTGGAGCCAGTGGGCCCGAAGGCGATCGAGCCGCCTCCGCCGCTGCTGGAGCCGCAGGCAGTGAGGCCGAGTGCACTAGCTGCGCAGACGCCGGCGACAAGGGCTGCCCGTGATAACTGGTGCGACCGTTGCGGTGAACGTTGTGAGGTCATGTCGTCATCCTGAAGCCGTCCACAGGCTGTGTTCAGGAATTGTCGAATACGTGACCGCCGCGAACTATTTGCGCCCGGCGTGTCCCAGTAGCAGATCCCGGTCGGCGATCTTGATGCGTTCCCTGCCTTGGGCCTGCCCCAGCGCGATCTCGGCGGCGTCGATGCCGACCCAGCCTTCCCAGTCGACGACGTGAATGCCGCGCTCGGCCAGCAGGGTCAGCAGCGCCTGCGGATCGCGTATCGGCGCCGGTGTGAGGCCCGGGGCATCGGCGATCAGCGAGGTGATGGTCTCGCTGGCGTCGGACTTGTTGGTGCCGATCACGCCCGTCGGGCCGCGCTTGATCCAGCCGGCGACGTACTCACCGGGCACCGGCACGCCCTCATGCAGGACGCGGCCGGCCTCGTGCGGGATGGTGCCGTTGCGCTCGTCGAAGGGCAGCCCGTCCAGGCCCTGACCGCGGTAGCCGACGCTGCGCAGCACCATCTGGGCCGGGATCGTCTCCAGGACACCGGTGCCTTTGACGTTGCCGGTGCCGTCGAGGGCGGTGCGTTCGACCTCGACCCCGTCGACCTTGGAATCGCCGAAGATCGTGGTGGGACGGACCAGGAAACGCAGGTGGATCCGCCGCGGCTTCCCGCTCGGCTTCTCGGCGGCCCAGGCCCGCATGATGTCGAGGTTGCGACGCTGGTTCGCGTCGGAGGCAATCGTCGCCTCGCTCGCCTCGTCCAGAACCAGCTCTTCCTCGCGGACCACGATGTCGGCGTTGATCAGCTCACCGAGCTCGCGCAGCTCTTTGGTGGTGAATTTGGCCTGCGCCGGCCCTCGCCGACCCAGCACGTGGATGTCGGTGACGTGGCTGGCTTCCAGCACGTCCAGCACGTGGTCGGGCAGATCCGTCGGGCGCAGGTCTTCGTGGGTCTTGGCCAGGATGCGAGCCACATCGACCGCGACGTTGCCGACCCCGACGACGACCACATCCTTGGCGTCCAGCGTGAACTGGTCGATCTGGGTGTCGGGATGGCCGCTGTACCAGGCGACGAAGTCGGTCGCGGAGAAGCTGCCGGCCAGCTCCTCACCGTCGATGCCGAGCCGGCGGTCGATCGCGGCCCCGTACGCCATGACGATCGCGTCGTAATGCTGATGCAGCTCCGCCATCGACAGGTCGACCCCGATGTCGATGTTGCCCAGGAAGCGGATCCCGTCTTCCTCGAGCACCTTGCGCAGGGCGAGCGTGATCGACTTGATCTTTCCGTGGTCGGGCGCGACGCCATAACGGACCAGCCCGTACGGGCACGGCAACCGGTCGATCACGTCGACTTCGACCCCACCGACCTCAGGCGCGTTCTTGATCAGCGACTGAGCCGCGTAAATGCCGGACGGACCACTTCCAATGACTGCGACTCGTAACACGTCAGCCAATATTGCAGATGGTGCGATTCGGGCGCTCGCCCAGGGGAGAAGATGAGGTTGTGGGAAGCAGGCGTGCGTTGCTCGTAGGGATGATCTCCGCGGGCGTACTGGCCTCCGCGTGCGGCACCAGGGTGTCCGGACCGCCCCCCGCCGCAGCCCCCACCGCTGTGGCGCCGGCCGCCTCAGCGTCAGCCTCGTCAGGTGCCAACAACACTGCCTCTGACATCGGGGTGACGCCCAGCACGATCACTGTGGGCGTCCTTGTCAGCCGCACCAGCCCGCTCGGGCCGGAGGTGTTCAGTGGCTCCTATTACGGGGCCACCGCTTACTTCGACGCCCTCAACAAGCGCGGCGGCATCAACGGGCGCAAGGTCAAGGTCGTCGCGTGTGATGACACCGGCAGCGGCTCGGGCAACGTCAGCTGCGCCCACACCCTGATCGATAACGACCACGTCTTCGCGCTGGCCGGCACCAACGTTTTCGCTTACGACGGCGCAAGTTACGTCAACCAAAAGGGCGTCCCTGACGTCGGCGGGCAACCGATCGGCACCGAGTACGACCAGTACCCGCACCTGTGGAACATCTACGGCAGCGACGAGCCCCGCAACGGCACGACCATCGGCTGGGACGGCAAGCTCTACGGCGGCACCGAGGTCTACCGCTGGTTCAAGGTCAACCGTGGTGCCAAGAAAGCTGCGGTCGTCTTCTACAACGTCTCCGCCTCAGAGCGCTACGCCCAGGTGACGGCGGCCGGGCTGCGCAAAGAGGGCTATGACGTACGTGAGGAGCAGGTCAATCTGGGGCTGGCGAATTTCGACAGCATTGCGGTGGACATCGGCGCGGCCAAGGTCGACACCGTCTTCGATGCGCTCGATCAGGCCGGCAACGTCAAGCTGTGCCAGGCCCTGGATGCCCATCACGTCAAACTGGTCGCGAAGGTCACGACGACGCAGGGCTGGACCCAGACCGTCGCAAGCGACTACAAGGCCAGCCCGACGTGTCGCAACAGCCTTTACGCCACCGGCAATTCGCAGAACTTCGACGACCGCAGCGCACCAGGTATCGCCGGCTTCCAGGACGCCGTCAACGCGGCCTACCCCAACCGCACGGGCTTGACGTCGATGTGGGAATTGGAGGGCTACGCCTCAGCCCAGTGGCTCACCGACGCGGCCACTTCGTGCGGCGCGCAGCTCACCCGCAAATGCGTCGAGAACTACCTGCGGACCACCAAGAACTACACCGGCCATGGGCTTTTGACGCCGCGTGACTTCACCGTCTTCAAGCCCAAACCCGAGCAGAAAGCGTGTCTGAACGTCGCCCGCTGGCAGGACTCGGCCAACGGCGGCAAGGGCGGCTGGGTGTCTCAGGTGAAGAACATGAATACGAACTGCTTCATCGTTCCGCAGCTGTCGTACTCCCCGTAACAGGGTGATGGTTGGCTTGTCAGCATCAGTCAACTGAGTGATAGTTGACCGCCGCAGGGGACGTGATCATGAGTCGTCTGCTCTTGTCACACTGTCGAGCTGAGTCTAGTTGGAAGGCGGGCCTCATAAATGCTGCGCGGATTCAAGAACTTCCTGCTTCGCGGCGACGTCGTCGTCATCGCTATCGGGCTGATCGTCGCGCTGGCCTTCAGCACGCTGATCAAGGCCTTCACCGACTTCATCGTGAACCCGATCATCAATCGCTTTCAGGGTGGCGGCGCGATCGGCCTTGGCATTCAGCTCGGCCACAAGGGCAACCAGAAGACGTTCATAGACATCGGATCGCTGCTGTCCGCGATCATCTACTTCGTCGTCTTCATGGCGGTCGTGTACTTCCTGATCGTCACGCCCTACAAGCGGATCATGGCTCGTAAAGGCGCGACCGTGTTCGGCGAAGGGCCCAACGTCAAGACCTGCTTCGCGTGCCTGTCGGACGACATTCCGGCGGCCGCCAGCAAGTGCAAGTACTGCGGCGCCGACCAGCCCGTCACCACCGCGGCTTGACCTTCCGGCTACCTCTGCTGGCTTAATGCGGCTGGCTCAGCTCGGCCGGCTCGCCTGCGAAGGCGACCTCGCCGCGTTCCAAGCGGTAGACGACTGACGCCAAAGCCACGACCCGATCCTCGTACTGGTCGGCCAGCACCACGGTGACACCGCTGGCCGCGATCCGCCCGACGACGTCGTAGATCTCGTCGGTGAGGGCCGGGGCCAGCCCAAGGGACGGTTCGTCGATGATGACGCAGCGCGGCTCGCTCACGAGGGCGCGGCTGAGCGCGAGCATCCGCTGCTCGCCGCCCGACATCGTGCCGGCAGCCTGCGCGCCGCGTTCGCGCAGCACCGGGAAGGCTTCGTAGGCCCGATCCGTTGAGCGGCCGGCAGCGAAAACGGCCAGATTCTCGGTGACCGTCAGATGTGGAAAGACGCCTTTCGATTCGGGGATGGCGACCAGGCCGCGCCGGGCCCGCTGCTCCGGTCTGAGCCGGGCATAAGGCTTGCCCTCCCAGGTGAGCGTGCCGCCGCGCAGGGTCATCGTGCCGGACAGCACAGACAGCAAGGTGGTCTTGCCGGCGCCGTTGGGTCCGACGATCCCCGTGACGACGCCGGCGGGCATGTCGAGGTCGATTCCGTGCAGCACCTCGACGGGGCCGTAGCCCGCGCGCCCGCCGCGTAGCGACAGCTGCAATTCCGGCGGCAATTTCGGGGCTAATGCCCTGTGGCTGCTGGTGTTTTCGGTCATGCCGTCACCGTGTGCAGGGTGCCGCCGGCGAGCTCCTGGACATCATCGGCGACGGAAAGGACGAACTGCGGGTCGTGCTCGATCAGCAGCACCGCCTTTCCGGTCTCGGCGAGGCTGCGCAGGAGCCCGCTCACCCCCGCGGCCTGCCTTCGGTCGAGCCCGCTGACCGGCTCGTCCAGCAGCAGCACGAGCGGTTCGGCGACCAGGGCGCGCGCCAGCTCGACAAGGCGCAACGTGCCGGTGGGCAGCTCGCCGGCGGGAGCGTCGATGACCCGCTGCAGGTTCATCTGCCCGCACACCTCCTCGACCCTCCTCGCCGCCGCCCGCGCATGGGGTCCCGCGAACGCGCGCAAAGGAGAAAGCCGGCGCCTGTTTTCGGCGGCGACGAGCAGATTTTCACGGACCGTGAGGGTCTGGAAGACGCTGCCTACCTGGTACGTCGGCACCAACCCCCGCCGGCTCCTGGCATCCGCCGGCAGCCGGGTGACGTCACGCCCGGCGAGCAGCACCCGTCCGGAATCGGGACGCAGGGTGCCGGCCAGGCAGCGGAAAAGCGTCGTCTTGCCCGCCCCGTTCGAACCGATGAGGGCGGTGATACGTCCCGCCTCCGCCTGCAGGCTCACCTCATCGAGCACCCGCAGGCCGCCGTAACTCTTGCTCAGCTTGTCCGCGACGAGGACCGGGCCCGCCTTCGCCTCCGGTAACCCGGCGGAGGAGCTCATTGGCGCACCAGCAGCCGGCGGCCGAAGGCGTTGAGCCGGCGAGGCTCGTCCGGGCTGGGGAGTTGGTCGCGGCCGATGGCTGAGGTGATTCCGTCGAAGATGCCGGCGACGCCGCGCGGGAGCCGGCCGAGCAGCGCGGCCAGCAATCCGACGACGAGCAGCGACGTTCCCGCGACCGCCAGCGAATCGATCAGCACGCTCAAAGCCGCGGCAATGACGACGGCTACGGCACTGTCAGCTCCCGCGACGATGACGGTGGTGAACCACAGCAATCCCTGCAGGGGGTTGAAGGAATCGGAGTCGAAGGCCCCCGCTGCCTGGACCAGCAGGCCGCCGCCGAGCCCGGCCAGTAGGGCGCTGAACGTGAACGCCGCCAGGGTGACGGTGCGGACGTCGACGCCGGCCGCCCGGGCTCCGTCCGGGCTGTCCCGGGCAGCTCGCAGTGCGCGTCCGGTAGGTCCATGAGTGAGCAGCTCCACGAGTCCGAGCCCGAGCACCAGGCAGACCAGTTCGATGGCGTAGAAGGTTCGCCCTCCACCGCCCGCTTCCCGGATGTGCAGGTTCGTGGTGAAGTTCGGCTGCTCGAAGACGAAACGGCTGGCCACGGTGCCGACGGCGAGGGTCGTCAGGGCAAGGGCGAGGCCGCTGCGGCGCAATGCCGGATAGCCGGTGATGAAGCCCAGCACTCCGGCGCCGAGCGCTCCCAACAGCAGGGCGATCGGCCCGGCCACCTTCGGTAGTCCCGCCGAGCCGGCCATGAACGCGGCCGACAGCAGTGCTCCGACCCCGGCGTAACCAGCTGCCCCGAGCGAGATCTGACCCGCGACTCCCGTGAGCAGCATCAAGGACAGGAAGATCAACGCGAGTGCCGGAACCTGCTGCGCCGTCTGCAGATTCGTCAGCGGGAAGCCCAGCGGGGCGGCCAGGAAAAGCACCGCCAGCGGGACCGTCCAGCGGGGCCAGCGCACTGGCCGGCGGGCAACCGCTGACACGGCGCCGGAACCGGTCTCGGCGAGCTGGGGAATCAGGAGCAATGCCACCAGAAGTGCAACGACGAAAAGGTTCGTCTGGACGCTGCTGAAGATGGTCTGCGAGACGCCGCGCAACTGCACCTGCTGGAGTTCGGCCTGCCCGATTCCCAGCGCCAAGGCTGACAGCACTACCGCGATCGGCGAGACCAGCTTGGCGATGACGACCACCGCCAGCGTCTCGAGCACGACCAGCGTGAGCCCGTACGGACTGAGCTCGGTCGAGGGCGCCAGCAGGACCCCGGCGACACCGGCCAGACCGCCTCCGAGCGCCCATCCGGCCGCGGCGACCCGATCGGCGTTGACCCCGGACAGCAGCGCCAGCGACCGCTGGTCGACGACGGCGCGGGCAAGCAGGCCGGCGCGGGTGCGCTGGGACAGGAGGGTCAAACCGATGCCGGCGATCAGGGCGATCCCCAGCTGGGCCAGGCTGCTGCGGTCGATCGTCGCCCCGCCGGGCAGATCAACCGGACCCGAGGGGACCAATGACGGTGCGTCCTGGCGGGCCTGCAGTCCCCAGATCTGCGACGCGATGCCCAACAGGAGGACCAGGATCCCGGCGCTTGCGACGAGGGTCTCCGCCGTCGATGCACCCCGCCGGCGCAGCGGGCGAAAGACGCCGTACTCGGCAGCCAGTCCCAGCCCGGGTCCCAGGACGATCAGCGCGAGGGGAGCGGCGAGCCACATCGGCCAGCCCCAGCCGCGCACCATCTGCCAGAACGCGTACGCCACGATCATCGCCATGCCGCCGGAGGCCAGGTTGAAGACGCCGGTGGTGCGATAGGTGACCAGCACGCCGAGGCCGGCCAGCGCGGCGACGGCACCGACCGCGATCCCGGCGAGGGCCAGATCGATGCCGATCACGAGCGGATCCTGCTCACGTGGCGGCCGGTGGCTCAGGGGCACAGACCGGGCACGGGGTCAGCCCCTTGGTGGCGATGTCCGCGGCGGTCACGGGCGCTGCGGCCTTGTCGCGAAGCAGCAGGCACCCGGAGCGGTGGTAGGTCTCACCACCTTCGAGGGCGAGCAAGGTATCCGGGGGATTGACCGGATTGACCGGATTGATTAAGCGCTCCGGCTCTGCTGATGGCGATCCGTTGGCGGTCGCGGCGGCTGCCTCGGTCAGGGCCTCGACGAGCTGCGCCAGCCGGCGTTCGATGCGGTCGGCGCGACCGGCCGCCAGCAAACCGCTTCCGACGATGATCAGCGCCATGCCGCTGAACCCGGCGCTGACCAGGTACGGCAGCTGCTCGTAGACGTTCGCGGTGCCGGAGATGTCATACCAGGCGATCACCAGCAGGATCGCGCCGCCGAACAGGAAGACCACAGCGGCGATGACCCAGGGGTCGCGGGAGCGCAGTCCTGGATCGCGGTGCTTGGGATCCATGGGCTTGGGCTCGATCGAGGAGTGTCCGCCGGTGGCCACCCATCCATCGTCTGCCACCCAGGACCAACCGCGTTGAAGAACCCGCCGTGGCGCCTTGGCGTTTCCTGCCTGCTCGCTGTGGACGGAATCGCCTGAAACCGCCCGGCTGTGGACAGGCCTCACGGCGCCGCCGACGCCCGACAGGCTGGTGACACCCCACATCGAGGAGCCGCCATGACTGGTCCCGAGCTCAGTCCCACAACTGGTCCCACCCCGACTCTCCTTCCCACTGGAGGCTTGCTCACGCTCACCGTCGACCCCTCGCTGCTGAGCGCCGCGGGGCGTCCGACTGCACGTCGTCGCCGCGGAGCTTCGGTCGGCATCGGCGGCGCTGCGACTGGCTTGGGATGCGGCGGCCCGCGCGCTGGCCGGCCAACGCACCGGGCAGGCGTTGGTGAGCTGCCCGGGGTTTCTCGCTGCGCTGCTGGGAGGCGCCGACTCGCTGGACGGTTTCGGTTCGGCGCTGCAACGGGCGGCCGACGTCTACCGCGATGCCGACGCGAAGGCTGTCAGCGCTTCGGCCACGCCTCAGTAGCCGTCGTGGGCTCCCTTGAGTCGGGCTCTGGGCTGGTCCTCATCGACGCGGGTGTCGTTGAAACGGCTGGTCAGCGGGCCCGGACCGCCGCGCTGGTGCTCGCGGCGGCCGTTGCCTGCGTCGTCCGGGCCGTGCCGGATGACTGGTCCGGAGTCGGCCGGCAGGCTTCGGTGGCTGCCGCGGCTGACTTGCGGAACCGGTTGGAGGCGCTGAAAGCCCGGCTGGAGACGGCGGGATTGGCCTTATTGGCGCTGGCAGCGGCCTTGCGCAGTGTCCAGGCGGAGTTGGCTGCGGCGCGCCGGGTGCTTGCCTCGGCGGGTCCGTTGGAGGTGGACGGGCCGGTGTCGCACCAGGTCGAGCTGGCTCGCAATGCCTTCGAGCGGGCTGATCAGCGGGCTGCCGCGTTGCTCACTGATGCGCTGCTGCGGAGTCTGGTGGGGCGGCCGCCGGGGGTGGACCTCGCTGCAGGGGCCCCGTCGGCGAGTGCTCGGGCGCTGGCCAGTGAGGTAGCCGCGATCCCGCGAATTCCGGCGACTGCGGCGGGCGTGGCGCTGTGGTGGGCCGGCTTGTCAGGGGCCTCCCGGCTCGCCTTGACCAACACCTGGCCCTTTCTCCCAGCCGGCCTCGACGGCGTACCGGCCCGAGTCCGCGACGCCATCAACCGGCGGCGGCTGGCGTCCGAAATCAGGCAGGCTGCGGTGGATTACGACCATGCTCCGGCCGGCGTGGTGCATTGGCTCGGTAAGGACACCGCGCGCGTCACCACGTTGCAGCGGCTCGCGGGGACTCTCGCTCGACCGGCCAGTGAGTTGCTGGTGTTCGACGGGACGGGCGACGGTCGCGCCGTCGTCTCCAGCGGCGACGTCGACTCGAGCCGGAATGTGGCGGTCGTCGTACCAGGCATGAGCACCGACCTCGCGGACGTCCCGCGCCTCGTCGGGCAGGAAAACCGGTTGGCCGCCGCAAGCGGTGCGGTCGCGATCACCTGGCTCGGTTACGACGCGCCGGGCCTGCGCCAGGTCATCAGTGACGGTCGCGCGAAGTCGGGGGCCGCGGCGTTGCAGCGATTCACGGCGGGTCTGCGCTCGACTGCCGGCGCTCGCCAGCACGTCACCGTCATCGGTCACAGCTACGGCACCCTCGTGGCCGGCATCGCTGCTCGCGAGGGACTTGCCACCGACGATCTGGTGCTGCTGGCCAGCCCCGGGGTCGAGGCCAGTCACGCGTCGCAGCTGCACCTGCCCGCCGGACACGTCTGGGCGGCTCGGACCTTCGACGACCCGATCCAGCTGGTCTTCTGGCCGGCGCAGGTGGGCAAGCTGTTTGACCTGCCCGTCCCGCAGGTCTTCGGCCCCGATCCGGCGAGCTCCGCCTTCGGCGCACAGCACTTCGGCACCGGCGGCGCCCACGGCCACAGCGGCTACTTCACCGCCGGCAGCCGTTCGCTGGACAACCTGGGCCGGATCGTCAGCGAACGCCCCGTCAGGCCGTGAGAAAGATCCCCGCATTCGGGGGACTCGGCGCTCACCGGCGGCTTCCTGCAACGATGCAGGGATGTCCTCGACTAGCACCGCTCAGACCTCGTACCCCACCCCGTCCGACGCGACCCCGGAAGCGTTCGGCACGGTCGCCGTCCTTGGTGGCACCGGCCCACAGGGTCGCGGCCTGGCCCGCCGTTTTGCTGCTGCCGGCGTGCCCTGCGTACTCGGATCGCGTGACGCCGGCCGGGCGCAGCAGGCGGCCCAGCCGATGGCCGACGCCGGACTGCCCGTATCGGGTGCTGACAACGCCGCAGCGGCCGCAGCAGGCCAGATCGTCATCGTCGCCGTGCCGTATGAGGGTCATGAGGAGCTGCTCAAATCGCTGTCGTCCGAGCTGGCAGGCAAGATCGTCGTCGACTGCGTGAACCCGATGGGATTCGACAAGCAGGGCGCGTTTCAGCTGACCGTCCCAGAAGGAAGCGCCGCCCAGCAAGCCGCCGGCGTACTGCCCGACAGCACCGTGGTGGCCGCGTTTCACCACGTGAGCGCTGTGCTGCTCGAGGACGAGACGGTCGACTCCATCGAGACCGACGTCATGGTGCTCGGCGACGACCGCGAAGCCACCGACCTCGTAGGCCGGCTCGCCGACCTCGTACCCGGAATGCGCGGAGTCTTCGCCGGCCGCCTCCGCAACGCCGGTCAGGTAGAGGCGCTCACCGCGAACCTCATCTCCATCAACCGGCGCTACAAAGCCCACGCAGGCCTGCGGGTCACCGACGTCTAAGGCTCGCCCCCGTTCGACCGACCCCCCGTTTCCCCGACCCCCCGTTTCCCCGGCCCCCCGTTTCCCCGGCGCCCCCGTTTCCCCGGCGCCATAGCCTCGTGGCGTTATAGCGCCACTGAGCTATGGCTCCAGGCGGAATTGGCCGGGCCTGTGGACAACGCGAGCAGCCCGCGGCAAAGAGCGGCAGTGTCCGCGGGGTGGATCCCCAGCTCAAAGCCCTCGCCGGGCAGCAGTGTCAGGTGGTTCGGCGCTCGCAGCTCACCGCTTTGGGTATGTCGAGCTCGGCAATTCGTGCCCAGGTCGCCAGCGGTCGGTGGAGGCCACTCGGATCGATGGTCCTGGCGCTGCACAACGGGCCGCTCAGCCGGGCTCAGCGCGAGTGGGCGGCTGTGCTCTCCTCAGGAGTTGGCGCAGCGCTGGGTGGACGTACGGCGCTGGCCTTGACGGGCCTTCAGGGGTGGGAGGTCGCGGAGGTGCATCTGCTGGTGCCGAGAGGTCATCGGCCACCCCGGTTCAGGATCGTCCCGACGGTGCTGCACGAGACGCGATGGCCAGCAGATGGCCAAATCGAGACCTTCGGGCCGCCGGCTCGTACTCTCGCCGCCCGATCAGCGATCGACGCGGCGATCTGGTCCGCCAGCCCCAGGACTGCCTGCGGCGTATTGGCGGCCGTGGTCCAGCAACGATTGACGACCCCACAGCGATTGCTCGAAGTCCTCAGCGAGGCGGGACCCGTACGCCACCGGCGCGCCATGATGCTGGCGCTGGGAGACATCGCGGGCGGCGCGCAGGCTCTGACCGAGATCGACTTTCATCGGCTGTGCCGCAGATACAACTTGGGCAAGGTCACCGGGCAGCGGATCCGGCTCGACGACTCCGGCCTGCGGCGTTACATGGACGGCGAGATTGAGTCGCCGTATGGGGGCCGCGTGTCCTTCGAAATCGATGGCGCTCTGCACCTGGTTGAGCGCAGCTACTGGCGGGACATGTCGCGTAACAACGAGCTGCTCATCGTCGGCGAGGCCCAGCTGCGCTTCCCCGCGATTGCCTACCGGCTGGATGAAGCGAAGGTCGTGGATCAGCTACGCCGAGCCCTGGCCGCGGCCGACCTCCGCCTAGCCCAGCGGCGCCATAGGTCAGAGGCGTCCTAGCGCCACCACGCTATGGCTCCGGGAAACCTGAGGCTCGGGAAACTTGAGGCCCGGCGCCATAGGCCAGAGGCGTCCTAGCGCCACCACGCTATGGCTCCCGGGAAACTCTGAGGCCCGGCGCCATAGGCCAGAGGCGTCCTAGCGCCACCACGCTATGGCTCCGGGAAACCTGAGGCTCGGGAAACTTGAGGCCCGGCGCCATAGGCCAGAGGCGTCCTAGCGCCACCACGCTATGGCTCCCGGGACATCTGAGGGCTCCGGGACATCTGAGGGCTCCGGGAAACCTGAGGCTCCGGAAACCTGAGCCTGAGGCTCCGGGGAAAACGAAGTGGCCGATGCTTTGATGCCAAGGTGGGTGGCCGGTCGCTGGGGCGGCAATTCGGGTGGCTCTGGGCGGCGTACGCGATCAGCACGCTGGGCACCTGGCTGGCGCTGGACGCGTTTGCCCTGGTCGCGATCCTGGCGCTGCATGCCGGTTCGGCGGAGGTCTCGGTGCTGGCGGCGGCTGGACTGGCGGTGGGTGCTGCGGTCGCAGTTCCGCTGGGGCCGTGGGTGGAATTTCGGCGTAAGCGACCGGTCATGATCGCGATGGACGTGACCCGGTTCGCCGCCTTGTTGACGCTGCCGCTCGCGTACGCGTTCGGGTGCCTCAGCTTCGCCCAGCTGCTGGTGGTGGCGGTCATCGTTTCCGCGGCGGACATCACCTTCACGGCAGCGGGCGGTGCCTACCTGAAGGGGTTGGTACGCGGGCCGGACCTGCTGGTCGCGAACGGACGGTTCGAGTCGACCGCCTGGACCGCCACCATGCTCGGACCTCCGCTCGGAGGGCTCGCGATCGGACTCTTGGGCCCATTGGCGACCGTGGTGGCCGACGCGTTCAGCTTTCTGCTTTCGGCGCTCGGGATCCGCGCGATCGGCGGCAGCGAACCGCAGCCGGCGCTCAGCGACACCAAGCGACTGGGCAAGGGCGATCTGCTTGACGGGTGGCGCCACATCCTGCGCCACCCGACACTGCGGCCGCTCTTCTTCAACACCGTGCTGGTCAACGGCTTGATCATGGCGACGATGCCGGTGCTCACCGTCCTGATGCTCGGCCAGCTGGGATTCGCCCCGTGGCAGTACGGCCTTGCGTTCGCGCTCCCGTGTATCGGCGGACTCATCGGCTCCCGGCTGGCGCGCCCGCTCGTCGGACGGTTCGGGCAGGGCTGGGTCTTGCTGACATTCGGGGTGCTGCGCGCGTGCTGGTCGCTCGGGCTGGCCTTCATCCGCCCGGGAATCGCCGGGCTGGTGCTGGTGATGGTCACCGAGCTCGGCCTCATCACCTGTTGCGGCGTGTTCAACCCGGTCTTCGCCACTTACCGGCTTGAGCAGACACCCCCGGATCGGGTCGCCCGCACCCTCTCGGCGTGGTCGGTGACCAGCAAGATGAGCATCGCGCTGATGACCGCCCTGTGGGGTGTGCTGGCCGTCCTCACCAGCCCACGCATCGCGATTGCGGTCGCCGGACTCCTGATGCTGGCCACGCCGCTCCTGCTGCCGCGGCTGGACCGGGCATCAGCCGTCGACCAGCAACCCGCCCGCGACCGATCAGGAGTAGGAGTGCTCCTGCGCGGGATAACGCCCGTCGCGAACGTCGTCGGCGTACTCCTGGGCCGCCGTCGTGAGGATCCCGCGCAGGTCTGCGTAACGCTTGACGAAGCGGGGACCGGGCTCGGAATTCATGCCGGACATGTCGGTCCAGACCAGCACCTGAGCGTCACAGCCCGGACCGGCGCCGATGCCGACCGTCGGGATCAGCAACGCCTCGGAGATTCGCGTGGCCAGGTCGGCGGGGACCAGCTCCAGGACGATGGCGAACGCGCCCGCCTGCTGCAGGGCCAACGCGTCGGCGAGCAGCTCATCGCCCGCCTCGCCGCGCCCCTGGACGCGGTAACCCCCGAACCCGTGGACGCTCTGGGGGTCAGCCCGATGTGACCCATGACGGCCATCCCGGACTGGGTCAGGAGCTCGACCTGCGGGACCACCCGGCGTCCGCCCTCGAGCTTGACGGCGTGCGCTCCGGCCTCCTTGACCAGCCGCAGAGCTGATGCCAGCGCCTGCTGAGGCGAGGCCTGGTATGAGCCGAACGGCAGATCTCCTACGACCATGGCCCGCTTGGACGACTTCACGACGGCCCGGGTCAGGGGCAGCAATTCATCAAGGGTGACGGGGACGGTGTTGTCGTAACCCAACACGTTGTTGCCGGCCGAATCGCCCACCAGCAGCACCGGAATGCCTGCAGCGTCGAAGATTTCGGCGGTCAGCATGTCGTAGGACGTCAGCATCGCCCAGCGTTCGCCACGGTCTTTGGCGGCCTGCAGATCGCGGATGGTGACCCGACGCGACCGGACTCCGCCGTAGAGAGTGGGGACGGAGACCGCATTGGCCCCGTCGCCAGTGGGATCTTGCTCGCTCATAGCTGCACCTTTTTCGCTCGTCCAGGCACCCGGCAGGTGTCCCGGCGATACGTAGATGCTCGCACTGATTCCAGTGGTTTCGAGCGTGAAAGCTGCCTACAGGTGGTGGCAGGCGGGGCAGGGCGCGTCGCCCTCGACCGGACGCAGCGCGCAGCAGCCCGGGTGCGGGCACTGGATGAAGTCGCTGTAACCGTCCAACGCGTCGATGAGCGGCAGGTCAGGGCGAGTGCGCCGTAGCTGGCCGGGGATCGACGAAGGGGGAGCCGCGGGTCTATAGGTCTGCGTCGATGACCGGGTGACCCGGACAACACGGCGCGCGGAACGGCGTCCCCTGACCCACTTGACCTGATCCAGCAATACCACGTTGTGAATCACAGCATGGGTCGCTGACCGGGCCGCTTCGGACACGCCGACGAATGGCTGTGAAGTCGCTTCTCGTAGGGTCGCCATCGTGCTTGCTGCCATCGCCACCTCGATCAATCCCGACCATCCGCTCACCGGGCTGGAGGTGAAGGAAACGGCGGATCCCGCAGGTCCCCGACGGTTGGGAGCTGGTGACGGTGAAGGCTGCGGCGCTCAACCACCATGACCTCTGGTCGCTCAAGGGCGTCGGACTCGCCCCTGACCTGCTGCCGATGATTTTGGGATGCGACGCCGCCGGTGTGACCGCCGACGGCACCGAGGTCGTCGTCCATGCCGTGATCGGCGATCCGGCGGCGGGCGGCGGCGATGAGACGCTCGACCCCAAGCGCACGCTGCTCTCGGAGAAGCATCCGGGCGCGCTGGCGCAGATGGTCGCAGTCCCGCGGCGCAATCTGGTGCCCAAGCCGGCCGCGCTGTCGTTCGAGGAAGCTGCTTGCCTCCCCACGGCTTATCTCACGGCTTACCGGATGCTCGTCACCCGCTCCGGGCTGACGGGACCGGGGACGGTGCTGGTCCAGGGGGCCGGCGGCGGGGTCTCCACGGCGCTCGTGCTGCTGGGCAAGGCGCTCGGCCACACCGTTTTCGTCACCAGCCGCCACCCGGACAAGCGGGCGAAGGCGATCGCGCTCGGCGCCGACGGTGCCTACGAACCGGGCTCGCGGCTGCCGGCCAAGGCGGACGCCGTGATGGAGACGGTCGGTGAGGCCACCTGGCTGCATTCATTACGCTCGCTGCGCCCCGGCGGGACCGTGGTGGTCTCCGGGGCGACCAGCGGCCCGAATCCGCCGGCCGACCTCAACCGGGTCTTCTTCCTGCAGCTCAGCGTCGTCGGATCGACGATGGGCACCCGTGACGAACTGGCCGCGCTGCTCACCCTGCTCGCCGACACGGGTATCAGGCCGCTGATCCACGACTCCCGGCCGCTGTCAGACGCCCGCACCTCCTTTGGCACGCTCGCCGCCGGTGAGGCCTTCGGAAAGCTGGTGCTGACGGTTTAGCCGTCAGACGTCGACGGGTCTTCAGCAGCGCAGCGAGTGCGATCAGGACCCCACCGAATCCAAGCCCCGCCACGGCCGTCGCGGCGAACGTCACGAATTTGAACGAACCCGGGTAGCCGTCGATGCCGAAGGCGAAGAAACCGCCGACCACTCCGATGACCGCCACCACGTAGCCCAGAATCTGCAGGATCGGGGCGAGGGTGGCCGGGTGGTCCAGCGGGTTGCCACTGTGGCCCTTGCCGCTGCTTGCCGGCTGGGGCGAGCCGGGAGCGCCCGGGCTTTGATATCCGCCGTAGGCGGGTGACGGCGGCGGACCCGGCTGCGGCGGACCGGGCTGCTGATAACCACCCTGGGGATAGCCCTGCTGACCCTGCGGCGGATACCCGGCTGGCGGCTGTCCGGGATGACCCGGCTGGCCCGGCTGACCTGGCTGTCCCGGTTGACCCGGCTGACCGGGTCCGTATGGCTGCTGGCTCACTGGTCCTCCTCATAGTTGTGCGCGGCCAGTGAATCAGTTGCGCGGCGAAATGTATGCAGCTACCCACGCGAACTCCACCGTGTCGCCTACGGTCAAGGGGCTGCGCTGGCGTTTTCCTTCAGGCGCTAACCCGGTTACCGATACTCGACTTGCAATAACGAGAGGATTCCCGGGTGACGAGTCAGAACAATCCTTACGGCGGAGATCAGGACGATCCATTCCGCAAACAGCCTTCCGGCCAGCCACCCAGCGGCGCCCCGACACCTGAGGGCACCCCTCCCTGGGGATCACCGACCTATGGTCAGGCCCCACCGGCCTACGGCCAATACCCTCCGGATCCGGCTGGCTACGGCCAGACGGCTCCCTATGGCCAGCCGCCCAACCCTTATGCCCCGCCGGTGCCACCAGTCAGCCGGCTCCGTATGGGCAGCCCGCGCCCTACGGCCAGCCCGCGCCCTACGGCCAGCCGCCTTATGGCTACTCCGGATACGGGCCACCGAGCCGCTCGACCAACGGCCTGGCCATCGCCTCGATGGTGCTGGGCATCCTGTGGCTGTGGTGGCTGGGCAGCGTCTTGGCGCTGATCTTCGGCTACATCGCCCGGTCTCAGATTCGCCAGCGCCAGGAGGCCGGCGGCGGCATGGCAATTGCCGGCATCGTGCTGGGCTGGATAGGAATCGGCTTTCTTGTGCTCGCCATTATTGTGGCCGCGACGAGTTCAAACACGACCTATTGATGGGCTCAACGCTTTGAAGGCCCCACCCCCGAACATTTACCGGCCGCTCAGCGAGAAGCTGATCGGGAATTAGTCCTCTTCGTCCTCGGCCCGGGCCAGCCAGGTGGCCAGCCGGTCGACGGCGATCTCGAAGTCCGGATTCTGGTCGACGAAGACGCGCAGCTGCTCGGCGAGCCACTCGAGAGTGACCCGTTCCTCGCCGCGGCGTTGGCTCAGCTCCTCGATACCGCGATCGGTGAAGTACATCCGCTTTGCTCCGGGTGGGTCCGTTTGGCTCCGGGTGGGTCTGTCGCTCCGGGTGGGTCTGTCGCTCAGGGCGCGAGCGCAGCCTCGACGAGCGCCTTCTGCTCGGCCTCGTGCACGGCGGCGACGCCCGCGGCGGGCGAGGCGGCAGCGGCCCGTGAGACCCGCTGCAGGCGTACTCCTTCGGGAAGCCCCTCGGTGAGATACATCTGCATGTGCGGCCAGGCGCCCTGGTTAGCCGGCTCCTCCTGCACCCAGCGGACGTCGGTGGGGCCTCCCGAGCCGACCCCGTATGACGCCAGCACTTCAGAGACCTCGTCGATGGGCGTCGGGTAGAGCTGCTCGACGCGGACCAGCGCGACGTCGTCAGCCGATTCCTGCGTGCCTGAACGCTTGGTGCGGGCTGCCAGCAGGTCGTAGTAGATCTTCCCGGTGCACAGCACGACCCGCCGCGGACGGTCGACCGAATCGTCGCGGATGACGGGCTTCCAGGTGCCGCTGGTGAAGCTCTCCACCTTGGACGCCGCGGCCCGCAGCCGCAGCATCGACTTCGGCGTGAAGACGATCAGCGGGCGATGCGGCTTGTTCAGCGCCTGCCGGCGCAGCAGATGGAAGTACTGGGCCGGGGTCGAGGGCACGGTGACCGTCATGTTGTCCTCGGCGCACAGCATCAGGTAACGCTCGATGCGGGCCGACGAGTGGTCGGGGCCCTGGCCCTCGTAGCCGTGCGGAAGCAGCAGCGTGACGTTCGACTGCTGTCCCCATTTCGCCTCGCCGGAGGAGATGAACTCGTCCATGATCGACTGCGCGCCGTCGGCGAAGTCGCCGAACTGCGCCTCCCACAGCACCAGCGCCTCGGGACGGGCCACCGAATAGCCGTATTCGAAGCCCATCGCCGCGAACTCCGACAGCAGCGAGTCGTAGACGTAGAAGGTTGCGGCCCCGGCAGGTTCTTCAGCGGCGTGTATTCGGCGCCGTTCGTGCGGTCGACCAGCACGGAATGGCGCTGGCCGAACGTGCCGCGGCGGCTGTCCTGGCCGGCCAGGCGCACCGGGTGGCCTTCCAGCAGGACGGAACCGAAGGCGAGCAGCTCGCCGAGCGCCCAGTCGATCGTGCCGTCGTCGATCATCTTCGCGCGCCGCTGCAGCTGAGGGGCGAGCCGCGGATGCACCGTAAAGCCTTCGGGCACGGTCATCTGCGTGTCGACGATGGTCTTGATCGTCTCCAACGGGATGGCCGTCTGCAGCGAGTTGGTGGCCTGCTCGTCGACCGCCGTCATGGCCGGTGACCGGACCGGCTGGCTGGACGCGTCATGCGTCTCCGCGAACGCCTTTTCCAGGTGGGACTGGTAGCTGCGCAGGGCCTCCTCGGCCTCGGCCATGGTGATGTCGCCGCGGCCGATCAGCGCCTCGGTGTAGATCTTTCGCACCGAGCGCTTGCGGTCGATGATGTCGTACATCAGCGGCTGGGTGAACGACGGCTCGTCGACCTCGCTGTGGCCGCGCCGGCGGTAGCAGACCATGTCGATGACGACGTCCTTGTGGAACTCCTGGCGGAATTCGTAGGCCAGCCGGGCGACCCGCACGCAGGCCTCGGGATCGTCACCGTTCACGTGGAAGATCGGCGCCTGCACCATCCGCGCCACGTCGGTCGCGTAGACCGAGGAGCGTCCCGCCAGCGGGGAGGTGGTGAATCCGACCTGGTTGTTGACGACCACGTGGATGGTGCCGCCGGTGCGGTAGCCGCGCAGCTGGGAGAGGTTCAGCGTCTCGGCCACCACGCCCTGACCGGCGAAGGCGGCGTCGCCGTGCATCAGGACCGGCAGCACGGTGAAGCCCGCTTCGCCCTTGTCGAGCACGTCTTGCTTGGCGCGCACGATCCCTTCCACGACCGGGTCGACGGCCTCCAGATGCGAGGGGTTGGACGTCAGATGCACCGGCACGCTCGCGTCATCGCGTCCACGGAAGATGCCGTCGGCGCCGAGGTGGTATTTCACGTCGCCGGAGCCGTGGGCCGTCTTGGGATCGACGTTGCCCTCGAACTCCCGGAAGATCTGGCCGTAGGACTTGCCGACGATGTTTGCCAGCACGTTGAGCCGGCCGCGGTGGGGCATGCCGATGACGACCTCGTCGAGCCCGTCGTCGGCGGCGCCCTGCAGCATCTCGTCCAGGATCGGGATCGCCGATTCGCCGCCCTCGAGCGAGAAGCGCTTCTGACCCACGTACTTGGTCTGCAGGAAGTTCTCGAACGCCTCCGCGGCGTTGAGCCGCTCGAGGACGTGCAGCTGCTCAGCCGGGTCAGGCCGGACCGAGGGCCGCTCGACATGCTGCTGGATCCACCGGCGCTGCGCCGGGTCCTGGATATGCATGTATTCGATGCCGACACGCCGGCAGTACGAATCGCGAAGGACCCCCAGCACGTCGCGCAGCTTCATCCGGCGCTGGCCGGCGAACCCGCCCACGGCGAATTCGCGGTCGAGGTCCCACAGGGTGAGCCGGTGTTCGGTGATGTCGAGGTCGGGGTGGCGCCGGATCTCGAACTCCAGCGGGTCCGTATCGGCCATCAGGTGGCCACGCACGCGGTAGGCGTGGATGACCTCCATCACCAGCGCGCCCTTGTCGAGGTCTCCCTCGTGGCTGTCGGGGATGTCCGGCGACCACCGGACCGGCTCATACGGAATGCGGAGCGAGGCGAAGATCTCGTCGTAGAACTTGTCTTCGCCCAGCAGCAGCTGGTGCATCCGGCGCAGGAACTCCCCGGACTGGGCGCCCTGGATGATGCGATGGTCATACGTCGAGGTGAGCGTGATCGTCTTGCTGACCGCAAGCTGGGCAAGGGTCTCTTTGGACGCACCCTGGAAGGTCGCCGGGTATTCCATGGCGCCGACGCCGATGATCGTCCCCTGGCCCTCCATCAGCCGCGGCACCGAATGCACGGTGCCGATGCCCCCAGGATTGGTCAGGCTGATCGTGGTGCCGGCGAAGTCGTCGGCGGTGAGCTTCCCGGTGCGGGCCCGCCGGACGATGTCTTCGTACGCAACCCAGAAGCCGCTGAAATCAAGCCGTTGGGCATTCTTGATGCTGGCCACGACGAGCTGGCGCTGATCGCCCTTGACGAGGTCGATCGCGAGCCCTAGGGCGATGCTCTCGGGGTGGACGATGGCGGGCTTGCCGTTGACCTCGGCGAACGAGGCGTTCATCTCCGGATGGTCGACCAGGGCTCGCACCAGCGCGTAACCGATGAGGTGCGTGAAGCTGACCTTGCCGCCGCGGCTGCGGGCGAGGTGGCGGTTGATGACGACGCGGTTGTCTTCGAGCAGCTTGGCGGGAACGGCGCGTACCGACGTCGCGGTCGGCACATGAAGCGATGACTCCATGTTCATGACGACACGGGCCGCCGCCCCGCGCAGCTGGGTGCTGTGCTCGGGGAGGGACTCAGGCTCGGACTTGGCAGCGACCGGGCTGGACGGTGCGCTTCGGGGGACCACGGGGGCAGCAGGGACCGCAGGGGCCACCGGGGCCGGCGCGGAGGCGGTGGCTATGCGAGTCGGAGCCGCGGCGCTGCCATTGCCGGCGCTGCCATTGCTGGGCGTGGGCGCGCTCGATGGGGGCGGCGATCCAATGGGGTCAGGGCGGTAGTCGGAGAGGAACTCACGCCACTCGGGGGAGACGCTGGCAGGGTCGGTTTGGTACTGCTGCCAGATCTCGTGGACCAACCACTCGTTGGGTCCAAAATCGGCTGCCATCGCCTCCGCTGTGGCTTCGGCCGTAGCTTCATTCGCCGGGCTGGACACGGGCGTTTTCGCCTCTTCCCTGCTTCTTGCGGTGTCTTTCCAATGTTACCGCCCAGTTGCGGAGCGGCTCCGTTCGTAGTTACTCCTTCGGCGAGAGTGCCGATATGCGCGGGAAAAGCCCTCTTGGGATCCATTGTGTGTTGGGCCCCACTGGTTCAAACGTTCTTGGAGGACGCGTGCGTCGACTGCCGGTTCTGCTCTGCGCGATCGTCGCGACGGCGTCGCTGAGCGGGCTCGTAGCGGTTGACGCGCAGGCTGCCGGATCACCTCCGGGCCGCTCGTCAGTGTCGTCGGTCTCGCCTTCGACCGCGACCGCGCGGCACATGCGGCTGCCTGCGGCGATCACGCGGGCGGTCCCGGCGCCGGCCGGCAGCCGGCTGAAGCCGCAGATCCAGCCTCAGGTGCCGGCTCCGGCTGCGAACGCAGTGGTCACGGCCAACATCACGGTGAATTACCACGGCTTTCCGGCAAATGCGAAGTTGGCGTTTCAGGCCGCGGTCGACGTTTGGTCGACACTCATCACGTCATCGACGCCGATCGTCGTCGACGCCACCTGGTCAGACCTCACCGCCCAGTACGGAGACTCGACCATCCTGGGTTCCTCCAGCCCCAGCTTCTACATCGAAAACTTCGAGGACGCTCCCCGGCCCAACACCTACTACCCGGTCGCGCTCGCCAACGCCATCTCCGGAATCGATCAGGCGCCGGCGGACTCGGACAACCCCAGCGGAGCCGAGATTTCTGCCGACTTCAACAGCAACCCCAGCACCAGCTGGTACTTCGGCACCGGCACCTCAGGGCATCCGGGCAGCCAGCAGGAAGACCTCGAAACCGTCGTCCTGCATGAACTCGGCCACGGACTGGGCTTCCTCGGCAGCTTCGACGGCCTCGACCCGAGTACGCAGGAAGACAACGGCCGTGGCTACTACGGCCTCACCAGTGATGGCCAGAACCCCACGATCTTCGACCGTTTCGTCAGCGACGTGCACGGTGTGCCGCTGATCTCCTCCACCTACCCCAACGGTTCGCTGGCCCTGGGTCGGGTGCTGCGGGGCGGTACCGCAAACGGGGTGCGCTGGAACGGTGCCTGGGGCATCCGGGCAGCAAACATGCAGCGGCCGACCCTGTATTCGCCTGCCACCTGGATGGAAGGCAGCAGCTTCTCCCATCTCGACGAATCGACCTATCCCGCGGGTAGCGCAAACGCGTTGATGACACCGGGGATCACCGAGGGCGAGACCGATCACAGCCCGGGCCCGATCGTGCTGGCGATGCTTCGCGACATGGGCTGGCCCAACCCTTGCACTTCGACGGTGGCCGCCGGAACGCCCAGTGACACCTTCCATCCCGTGACGCCGCAGCGGATCTACAGCGCTGCCGGCTATGCGGGACACCCGGTCGACGTCCCGGCTACCGGTCTGGCCGCCGTCCCGATTTCAGGTGTCGACGCGGTCGCCGTGAACGTGGAGGTCTACCAACCCAGCACCGCCGGCTACATCCAAGTCGTGCCCGGCTGCGCGGCATTCAACAGCGCGGGGCCGTCGACGCAGCAGTTCGCGGCCGGTCAGACCCGGCTCGAATCGGCAGTCGTGCGGCTCGACAAGGAGGGCGGCTTCCGGATCTGGGTCGCCCATGGTTCGGCGATCCTCAACGTCGACATCGCCGGCTGGTTCAGTGCCACCACCTCCAGCGTCAAGGGCGATCGCTACCACACCCTCAACACCCAGTTCCTGGTCACGGGCGGCGTCAACGTCAAGGCGGGTGTGCCCGTCGATCAGGCGGTTTTGGGTCGCGGCGGGATCCCGGCTACGGGTGTCGACGCTGTCGTCCTTAAGGCAAACATCACCAAACCGACGGCCACCGGCTGGCTGATCGTGAGCCCCGGCGGGGTCAATACCGCTACCGGCACGCAATCGTTCTCCAAGAACGAGCGCATCTCGAATCTGGTCATGGTGCGTCCGGGAACGGGCGCCTACGCCGGAAAGTTGCGGCTGCGCGTCACTTCAGGGACGGCCAACGTGGCCTTCGAGGTCGTCGGGTATTACAGCCCCCCGAGCGATACGACCGGTCTCGTCTACCACCCACTGCCCGCTCCGGTGCGGCTGCTGAACGGCATGCGCACCAGCCAGACGACCGTCGCCGGATTGCCCGTGTCGTCCCCGGTCCTGCTCAACGTGGGAATCGGAAATCCGAGCGGCTCGGGGTGGCTCGGAGTGGGCCGCTCCGGGGGCACCGCCCTTCGCGGAACGCAGGAATACGACGCCGGCCAATCGATCTCTGGACTGATGGCCGCTGACACCGGTGCCGGTGCCGGCGTGCGCCTCCGGACGTCGGTCGGGGTGGCCACCCTTTACGCGGACGAGGAGGGCTACTTCGGGTCGACCTGACCCTTACTCAGGCCCGTCTACTCAGACCCGCTTGCTGAGGCGTCTGACGAATCGCAATCCTGACCACGTCTCATCGACGGCGCACACCTTGTTGTCGACGAGACCAGCGTCAAGACCGATGGTTCTGACGTCGTTCTCGGTGATATCGGTCTGCATACCCGAGGACTTCTTGGGCCAGCACATCCAGAGGCCGCCGGCTGTGGTCAACCGTTTCGCTGCCGGCTCGAAACCCTTTGCTGCGACGGCGCGATCGGTCACGAACAGCAGGATCGTGTCGTAGGGAGCGGGGGTCGGGCGACGCTGCGCGATGACGCCCTCGGGCAGGTCATCAATGGTGAATGCGGGGTCGGCCCGCAGCAGCAGAAGCCGCGAATTCGCCTTTATCCCCAGCTTTTTTGCCAGCGGGGTGGCCGAGTAACCGCTCATTCGTGTGAGCTTTCCATTGATTTCTGATGTTCTCTCAGATTGACGTCAATTCATCGGCGCGAACCGGTCAAGAACGGGTGTCGCGGGGTCGACATAGGACCACATGAGTGTTCGGGGGCGCTTGGGCGCGATGGTCTTGTTGTGCGGGATAGCCGCGACGGCGTGTACGCCCGTCGCTACGGGAGCCAAACTCGGCACGCCGGCGCCAACCCCAGCACCCACCACGACCTCGACCACCGCCCCGGTCTACCCCGGCTTCGTCCTGGAGTTCGGCGTCACCAATGCCGCCGTGACGTTGATTCAGCAAAAGCTCGGCGTCACCCCCACCACCGGCTACTTCGGCTCGGTCACCGAAGCTGCGGTCAAGGCGTTCCAGACGGCGCATGGACTCACGGTCGACGGCGAGGTCGGGCCGCTGACATGGGCCATGATCTTCGGCTCCACGGTGACCGCCCCCGTCGTGCCGGTCACGACGACCTCCACGACGACCCCGCCCACCAGCACGACCCCTCACGCACCGTCCTACCCGGCGATCGTTCGCCAGGCGGGCCTGGGTGCGAAAGCGCTGGCGCTGATCGCGACGCAGGCCGGAAAGCCCTACCTCTGGGGCGCTGCCGGGCCGAATGCTTATGACTGCTCGGGCCTGACAATGTGGGTCTACAACCAGCTCGGAGTCGGCCTGCAGCGCTCGGCCAACGACCAGTACCTCACCACGCTGCACGTGCCCTACTCGCAGGCGCAGCCGGGTGACCTCATCTTCTTCTACGACACCACCGGCTACGTCTACCACGTGGGCATGTACGCGGGTAACGGGATGATGTGGGACGCCCCCCACAGCGGCGCGGTGGTGCGCTACGAGAACGTCTGGTACCCCAACTCGGTGTGGGTCGGAGTACCGGGCGCCAAGCTCGCCGGCTGAGCCCGGCGCCATATCCCGCGCTATATCTCGGCGCCACAGCCTCATTGCGCTCTGACGCCACCAGCCTATGGCGCTCGGGCTATGACGGTTGCGGTCAGTCGCGGGTGCCCAGCATCGAGGCGTTAGTGGCCGCCTGGGCGACCAGGCCCGGGATGACCTCTCCGAGCTCGCCGGCGGCGATGATCTCGCCGCTGTCGACGGTGGGCCCGTAGCTCCAGCCCTCGGCGACCGAGATCTTCGGGCCGAAGATGCCGAACACGCGTCCGGTGACGCCGGATGACTGCGGGCTGCCCAGCCAGACCACCAGCGGGGAGATCGAGTCGGGTCCGAGCTCCTCCTTCTGCTCCTCGGTGAGGCCGCTCATCATTCCGAGGTCTTCGGTCATGCGGGTGAGTGCGGTCGGTGCGATCGCGTTGACAGTGACGCCGTAACGCCCGAGCTCTTGCGACGTGATGACCGTGAAGGCAGCGATTCCGGCTTTGGCGGCGCCGTAATTCGACTGCCCGATGTTGCCGAAGATGCCAGAAGGGGAGCTGGTGTTGATGATTCGGGCGTCGACGGGCTCGCCGGCCTTGGACTTGTCACGCCAGTATTCGGCGGCGAAGTGGGCGGGGCCGAAGGTGCCCTTGAGGTGAACCTTGATGACCGCGTCCCACTCGGCCTCAGTCATGTTGACCATCATCCGGTCGCGCAGGATGCCGGCATTGTTGACGACGACATCGATGGTGCCGAACGTGTCGATCGCCAGCTGGATCAGGCTCTTCGCGCCGTCCCAGGACGAGATGTCGTCGGTGTGGGCGATGGCCTCGCCACCTGACGCCTTGATCTCGTTGACCACCTGCTGGGCGGGTCCGGCGTCGACTCCGGTGCCGTCGCGGGCGACGCCGATGTCATTGACGACGACCTTGGCGCCCTCCTTGGCGAACAGCAGCGCGTGCGACCGGCCGATGCCGCCACCGGCACCCGTCACGACGACAACCCGACCGTCACACAACCCGCTCATGCAATTCCTCCACCGATTCGCGGCCCGCCGTTGGCTGTCGGGGCCGACCTTTTGAGCAGGCTATCGGGTGATCGCGGGGTGATTGTCTTGATGTGACGGGGCTCCGTTCGAGCCGGCGGATCCGGCTGCCCCGGGCGCCGGCGGGGGTCCTGGTGGCGGGGGAGGAATGGCACCCATCAGCGGGATACGGACCGTGAAGGTGGTCCCGCGGCCAAGCGTGCTCTCCACCTGCACGCGTCCGCCGTGGGCTGCGACCAGCGCGGCGACGATCGACAGTCCAAGACCCGAGCCGCCGGAGCTGCGAACCCGGGAGGGATCGGCCCGAAAGAAGCGCTCGAAGACCCTGGCGGTGTCTTCCGGTCGCATGCCCGGTCCCTCGTCGCTGACCGCCAGCACCGCAAACGGCCCCTCGGTCACCAGGGTCACCTTGATGGCGGTGCCTTCGGGCGTGTGGGTGACGGCGTTGGCCAGCAGGTTGCCGAGCACCTGGCGCAGCCGGTTCTGGTCGCCGATGACCACCGGGGGCTCGGTCGTCTGGTCGGTGACCAGGCGGACCGGCCGCTCGGGATGGAGATCGTGCAGGTCGCTGACGGCTTCGGTGGCCAGCGTCATCAATTCGACCGGCATGCGCTCCAACGGCCGCTGCTGATCAAGGCGGGCGAGCAGTAGCAGGTCTTCCACGAGCACGCCCATGCGCTGCGCCTCGTCTTCGATCCGCTTCATGAGGCGGTTGAGCTCGGCTTCGTCAGATACGGCGCCCAGGCGGTAGAGCTCGGCGAAGCCGCGGACCGAGGTCAGCGGGGTCCGCAGCTCGTGGCCGGCGTCGGCGACGAACTGGCGCATCCGCTCCTCGGAGGCCCGGGCGCTCATTTCCGAGCGTTCACGGGCCCGGAAGGCTTCCTCGATCTGGCCGAGCATGGTGTTCAGCGAGACGCCGAGACGGCCCACTTCGGTGTAGTTGTCGGCGACCTCGACGCGCTGGGAGAGATCTCCCGCGGCGATGGCCTCAGCGGTGCGTTCCACCTCGACGAGCTGGCGCAGGCTGTGGCGCACCAGGAAGTAGCCGATGCCCGCCAGCAGGAGCAGCACGATGACGCTGACCACGGCGTCGATCGCAATGAGCCGGCTGACCGTGCTGTTCACGTCGTCGAGCGGAAAGGCGACCGTCAAGCTGCTGCCGCCCTGCAGCGGCGTCACGTAGACGCGCCAGTGACGGTTTCCCGAGAGCGACCGCACGGTGAACGCTTTTTGGTCGTGCGCCAACGCGAAGCTCTGCGTCAGGGTGGAAAGCTTCGGTGGGGAGGCAGAGGTGTCTCCGGGCCGTGGAATGAGGCCGCTGCCAGAAGTCATGCCGCCGTCGGGCTCCGTCAGTGCGACGTAGAAGCTCCCGACCGGGCTGCTGCGGGCAATCGAGGCGATGCCGGCGCCGTTCAGGATGCTGGTGCTGGTCGTCCGCAGCTGACTGTCGACACGGTTGAGCAGGTAGCGCTGCAGCAGCGTCGAGCCGGCAACGCCGATCACGATCAGGGCCATCGTGACAAGCCCGAGCATGGCCGCCACCAGCGTCACGCGCAGCGGGAGGCGTTTCCCGTTGCGCCTCGGCCAGTGGGGAACTTTCATCCGCGGGGTAGCCGCAGGACGTACCCCACTCCCCGCAGTGTGTGAAGCAGCCGAGGCTCGCCGGCGTCCACCTTCTTGCGCAGATACGAGACGTATGACTCCACGATGCCAGCTTCGCCGCCGAAGTCGTATTGCCACACGTGGTCAAGTATCTGTGCCTTGGACAGCACGCGTCCGGGGTTGAGCATGAAGTAGCGCAGGAGCTTGAATTCGGTGGGGGACAGGGCGACTTCCTGACCGTCCTTACGCACCTCGTGGGAGTCCTCGTCGAGCTCGATGTCGGCAAAGCTCAGCAGGCTGGTGCGATCGGTCTCGCCGCCGCCGCTGGTACGTCGCAGGACGGCACGCACCCGCGCCAGCACCTCTTCAAGACTGAACGGCTTCACGACGTAGTCATCGCCGCCGAGCGTGAGCCCGGCGATCTTGTCCTCGGTGCCGTCGCGGGCGGTGAGGAAGACGACGGGCACCCGGTCCGAACCGGAACGCAGCTTTCGAAGGACGTCGAAGCCGTCCATGTCCGGCAACATCACGTCCAGGAGCACCAGATCGGGCTTGTCACGCCGGGCCGAATTGACGGCGTCGACCCCCGAGGTCGCGGTGGTCACGGCGAAGCCGGCGTATCTCAGGCTGGCGGACAGGAGCTCCACAATGTTGGGCTCGTCGTCTACGACCAGCAGTTTCGCCTCGACCGGCCGACCATTCTGGCCCGGCCTTCCTTCACGTTCCGTCAATTGACTCACTCCGCCTGCCCCTTCTCGCGATGCTGCCACGTTTCATGGTTTACGCACAGCCTGAGTGCAGCCTGTGAATTAGCTGATGAGAGCACGACGATCTGTGGAGTTGCTGGGTTTATTTCATTTACCTGCTCCGAACACGACGACGACCGCCGTCCGAATGTCATCCGGCGACAACCAGGAGGTCATGTTCGCCCAATCTTTCGCAGGAGGCTCTCATGCCCGCTCAGGGTTCCATCGTCCGAATGTCCATCGCCGCCACCTCAGTGGTTGGCGCCCTCGTCGGAGGCGCGATCGTCGCGTCACCGGCCGGCGCGGCCAGCGCCACCCCCAGCGCCACCCCCTCAGCCGCTGCTCCGAAGTCGTGTGCGACCGGGCAGCTGCCGGCGGCGGTGCTGGGCAACCCGAACGTGAAAGCCGGCCAGAGCGCCGGCCTTTACCTCGGCCACGGCACCGGAACGGCGGCCGAGGTGACCGGCTACGGCCTCGCCGTCACCCATCCCGGCACCAGGACGGCCATCTTCACCGGCACCATCACGGCGAGCGCTCCGATCACCGCGGTGAAGGTTCGCGACGAGAAGAACGACGTCATCCGACTATCAGCCGACCACCGGACCCTCACCTATCTCTTCGTCAATCACGGCGGGATCGACGGGGTGGCCTTCCGCGCGGACTGCGCGAAGACGGTCCGCTTCTCCAGCGGAGTGGACGGCAAGCTGCTGACGCCGACGCATGTTTTTCTCGGAGCCCAGCGGGTCCACCCGACGAGCAACCCCTTCACCCTCGAGCGCCACTAACTCGCACTCACCAGGATGCCCTGCTGCTGCGCTGAAAAGGTCCCTGGACAAGATCCGGGCTCAGGCCGCGTGGGCCGGCAGTAGGGCAGCTGTCTGGACATCGAACGGCGCATCCGTCGTTTCGTCCAGGTCGGGGCGGCGAGTGTCGGCGAGGTTGTCGCTGTAGTCGTCGAAGCTGCGGTAGTCCTCGTGTTCGACGCGGTAGATGTGTCCGCTGGGGCTGGTCCAGGTGGCTTCTTCGGTGTCCGGATCGCGCCGAAGCGTCCAGCCACTCCTGTGTTTGAGCTGATGGTGATGTTCGCACAAGGCACCGAGGTTGTTGCGGTCGGTCCGGCCGCCGGAGGGGTCGGCGGGGTTGTACTTGCGGGTGTGGTCAAGGTGACTTCGATGAGCGGGCTGGTTGCAGTGTGGGAACTGACATCGCACGTCTCGGGTCTGGATGTAGCGGGTCAACGCTGCGTTCGGCTTGTAGACGGTGTGACCGAGGTCCAGCAGCGCGCCGGTCAGCGGCTCGAACACCAGCCGCCGCCAAATGCCATCGGCTGCCAACGCGCGGGCAGTCGCCGGGTCGATCGGACCGTAGCCGGCGAGGTCAGCCGGGTTGTCGGCGAAGCCCATCACCGTCGCCAGGTCCATGGTCAGATGAACCTGCGCTTTTGGCTTTGCCGCCTTGCTCCGAACCCCGTCAGCGGTCGCGCCGTCGGCGGTCACATTGTTGGTGGTCGCATTGTCGGTGGCGGTGACGAGATGGACGAGGGCATCCGCCCGGCGAGCGGCGACCGGGATGCGGCTCCCGTCCGCTGCTGACCCGAAATCCTGCCTGGCCATGGCATCCACGGCGTTGACCATCGCCAGGATGTCGGCGGCGGACGTGACGACCCGCATCTCGGCCATCCCGTCCTCCAACGTCCACCAATCGAGGCGACGTTCGGCTTTGGCCTGCGCGGCACGCTCCTTCGCCGACTGGGGATCCGCCTTCAGGACCGCCCGACGCAGCGCCCGCTTGAGGTCTGCAACGGACTGAAACCTGGCTCTGGGAAGGACCTTCACCGCCACCCACAGCGCCTTCTCATCCGACAAGTGCAGCGTGGCCTCCACGATCGCAGCCGCGTGCCCATAGCTGAATTCACCCGCCGAGAGCACCACCTGCACGCAAGCCAGCCGGCCACACAGATCCGTCGCGACCAGCAATCGCTGCTCCGCAACATGAGGGCTCAGACGCAGGGCCGCGCCGATCTCGGCCCGACCCGAACCCTCCGGCTCCCACGGTGCGTCCCAGCCGTCATTGGTCTCCGTGAAGGCAACCGCGACCAACGCAGGCTGGCTCATAGCGGCGATATAGGCGGCCTGCCGCTCCCAAGCGATGATCAGATCCACCTGAGCGGAGTCATTCACCCGCCCCGGATCAATCCGAGCCAGAGCGCCAATAACCTCCCAACTGGGCGGCGCAATCAACGCCGCGGCGATCACACCAGCAGCACTCAGACTCTCGAACATATGTGCGAGTCTACGCCGCTATCCCCCCAAAAGGGGTTATCCACCAGGCAGAAACCAAGTACTTCTCGGACCCCTCGGCGCGCGCGATCTTCCGGCGGCTACGGTCTGGACCATGGCAGTCGCGCTCAGCAGTGGTGTCGGGCGGGCGGTGCAGAAGATCTCCGGCACCCCGATCTTCGCCCGGATCGGACCGAAGGTGGTTCCGCGGTTCGACCGGATGCTGCACAAGGTCAGTGGAGGCCGCTACATCTCCAGCGGTGCGCTCGTGCCGTCACTGATGTTGAACGCGCGCGGCGCCAAGACCGGCCAGCTCCGTCAGACGCCGCTCGCGACGGTGCCGATCGGTGATGCCTGGTACATCGTCGGGAGCAACTTCGGACGCGACGAACACCCTTTGTGGACCGGGAATCTGATCGCTCACCCTGACGTGTCGATCAGCGTCAAAGGCGAGTCCTATGACGTGAACGCGCATCTGCTGACGGCAGAAGAGAAGACCGCCGTCTGGCCTGAGCTGACGAAGGTATGGCCCAATTACGACGTGTACGTCGAGCGCAGCCAGCGCGACCTACGCGTCTTTCGACTGGATCGGAGATGAAGTGATGTCGCAGGCCACCGAACTGCCCGCTGCAACCGCCATCAGCAACCTCTTGGCGCGTTATGCCGAACTGATCGACAACGGCGACTTCGTCGGCGTCGGCGAGCTCTTCACCCACGCCACCGTCACGGTCGACGAAGGCGACGGCTTCAAGTGGACCGGCGCTGCTGAAGTCCAGTCGATGTATGACACGACCACGCGCAAGCACGAGGACGGCACCCCTCGCAGCAAGCACGTCCTGACGAACCTGATCATCGAGCTGGACGGTCCCGACGCGGGGCGTTGCCGCTCCTACTTCACCGTCTTCATGTGCACCAAAACGCTGCCCCTGCAGCCGATTGTCGCCGGGCGCTACCGGGATGAGTTCGAGCGGGTCGACGGGGTTTGGCGTTACAAGCGTCGGCACATGATCGTCGAGTTCGTCGGCAACGTCTCCGAGCATCTGATGATGGATCTGGTCCGCTAACTGGTCCTGTCCGGAACCCGTCTGGGCCTAAGCCGACACCTTCACCACGTGGGCTATGTCGGCCGACGAACGACCGATGTGCAGCTCGTACTCGCCTGGCTCCACGAGCCAGCCGGGTTCGCGGGTCGTCCCGGCGACACCGAACGCGCCTGCAGTGGCCATCCGGGCGGCAAGCGCCTCGTGCTCGGGATTGCCGGTGTCCCAGCGGGCAAAGGCGCGTTGCGTGAGCTCTAGCGTCACCTCGGTGCTCTCGCCGGGGTCGAGCACCACTTTGGCGAAGGCTCTGAGTTCCTTGTCGGGCCGGAAGCCACTCCCGGCCGGTGGTGCGACGTAAAGCTGGACCACTTCGCTGCCGCGCCGGTCTGAGGTGTTGCGCACCTCGACGCCGACCTTCAATGTCTCGCCGGCTCGCCAGGTTTCGCCCGAGACCCGCGGGACGCCGAGGGTGAAGTCGGCGTAGGAAAGCCCGTGTCCAAAGGGAAATGCCACCGGCAGCCGGCGCGAGTCATACCAGCGGTAGCCGATCAGCAGGCCTTCGCCGTAACGCACCTGCGAATCCTCACCGGGGAAGTTGCCGAAGGCCGGTGTGTGCTCGACCCGCTGCGGCCACGTGGTGGGGAGCCGCCCGCCGGGTTCCGCGTCGCCC
This sequence comes from uncultured Actinomycetota bacterium, assembly GCA_963737695.1. Taxonomy (GTDB): domain Bacteria; phylum Actinomycetota; class Actinomycetes; order Frankiales; family Frankiaceae; genus DATAZK01. The sequence continues at coordinate 595,091 of CAVTTQ010000002.1, read as the reverse complement.
ATCAGCACGTCGGCGAGCGCGGCGGCCATTTCCTGACCCCCGAACCAGATCGCCAGGATGGCTGCCGCCTGCTCGCTCCACGGCGTCGCCACCGGGGCACCGCAATTGAGGACGACGACGGTACGGGGATTGGCGGCGGTCACGCGGCGGATGAGCTCGTCCTGCTCTCCGGGCAGTGCCATCGACGCCCGGTCGAAGCCCTCGGACTCCCACTCATCCGTGGTGCCCACGACGAGTACGACTACCTCGGCAGCGGAAGCCGCCGCGACCGCACGGTCGAGGAGATCGGCCGGCCGGGGGGCGTCCACCCCGATGTGCACGCCGTGCAGAGGCAGGTCGCCGGTGGCGAATTCGATGGTCAGCTCTACGCGCTGCCCCGCGGTGAATTCGGCGGTCGTCGTGATCTCGGGATTGGCGATCCCAAAGAAGTCCTCGCCGCCCCCGACGGGAGCCTCAGCGCCGTCGAGCACGACCACGCCGTCGAGCAGCAGCCGCGCCCGGCCCACCTGCGCGAGGCTGAGGGAGTACGTGCCGCTGACGGTCGGCTCGAAGGATCCGGTGGCGCGCAGCGACCAGCCGCTGTCCGGCATGCCGGCCGACGGGGAGCCGAGATAGAGCAGCCGGGTGCTTTCCGCCGTCCCGTGGGCCACCGGCTCGCCCTGCCATTGCGTGCCGGCGTAGAAGTTCACCGTGAGGCCGGGGGAACCGTCCGGTGCCTGCAGCCGCGAGGCGTCGAGCGCCGGCAGCTTCTTGTCGATGACGCAGCCCGGTTCGTAGGAGATGTCGACGTCGGGGAGTCGCTCGCGCAGCGCTGTCAGCGGTGTCGTCCGGTGCTGCGGGGAGACGGCAGCACTACCGCCGCCCATGATCTGCGCGCGGTCGGCATTGGGGCCGATGACCGCCAGCGAGCTCAACCGGCCGAAAGGCAGCAGCCCTTCGTTACGCAGGAGAACGGCGCCTGCCGCTGCCGCCTTGCGGGCGACATCAGGACCAGCTTCCAGCGGATTGGTCTGAGTGTCGTCATGGGCGTACAGCCGCTCGATCGCGCGCAGCAGGTGGCCAGCGGCGGCGTCGACGAAAGACTCTTCAACGAGGCCGTCGCGCACGGCTTGGGCGACCGGAGGACCGTAGAAACGGCCCGGTCCCGGCATCTGCAGATCGAGCCCGGCGCGTAGCGAATCGACAGTGGAACCCACGGCCCACCAGTCGGTCATGACCAGACCGTCAAAGCCCCACTCGCGGCGCAGGATCGCGTCCAGTAGCGGCGCGCTTTCGGCGCACCACAGGCCGTTCAGCCGGTTGTAGCCGGTCATGATCGCCATCGCCCCGGCCTCGCGAACAACGGCTTCGAAAGGCACCAGATACAGCTCTCGCAAGGTGCGTTCGTCGATGAGGGAGTCGAGCAGGGTACGGGCGGTCTCGGCCTCGTTGCCCACGAAATGCTTGACGACCGCGCCGACTCCTTGGGACTGGACGCCGCGCACGTAGCCGACCGCGATGGCAGCCGTCAGCAAAGGGTCTTCGGAGTAGCACTCGAAGTTGCGTCCGGCCAGCGGCGCCCGGTGCAGGTTGATCGTCGGAGCCAGCAGGAGCCGGACATCTTTACTGCGGGCGTCAGCCCCAAGGGCCGCACCCACGCGCTCTACCAGCGCAGGATCCCAGGACGCGGCGAGCGCGGTGCCGCAGGGCACGCAGAGGGTACGGCCGCCGGTCGCCGTGCTCAGCGTCGGGCCGCGGGCCCCGTTGGGTCCGTCGCTCATCTGCAGCGCGGGAATCCCCAGGCGCGGTACGGCGACGGTGGACCACTCGTTCGCCCCAGCGGTGAGGGCGGCCTTCTCGTCGAGGGTGAGCGCTGCCAGCAGCTCCTCAGGCTTCATGGGCGGCCAGCCGCTGGCGTATCCATTCCGCCGTCAGCAGCTCGTATTCGGCGGCCATCGGGGTCGGGAAGCCGGCGAAGCCGTGGGGTGAAGCAGGCACCACGTACATGTCGGCGACATTGCCCGCCGCCCTCCACCGCTCCGTCATGTACAGCGAATCGTCCAGCAGTGGATCGAGCGTGCCGGCGCACAGCAACGCAGGCGGCAGTCCGCTCAGATCGGCGTAGAGCGGCGAGATCAGCGGATCGCGCAGCTGCTCCTCGGACAGGCCAGGAACGTAGGCCTCATGGAACTTCTCGGTCGCGCGAACGCTCAACACCAGGGTGTCTTCCGCGCGGTTGCGGGCGCTCGGCGTGCCCGCGAGATCAAAGACGCCGTAGGTCAGATTGACCCCCGCGATTCGCTCGATAAGGCCCCGCTCACGCACGTGAAGGGCTGCCAGCGCGGCGAGATTGGCTCCCGCCGAATCCCCACCGATGAAGACGGTTCGGGTGCCGAACTCATCGGAGGCCCGGTCGATGAGCCAGTCGATGGCGCGGTAGCAGTCGTCGGGGCCGGCCGGATACGGATGCTCGGGAGCCAGCCGGTAATCGATGCTGATGACGACGATGTCGGCGGCCAGCGCCAGCCGGGCATTGGCGGCGTCCTTCATTTCGGGCCAGCCCATGCAAAAGCCCCCGCCATGGATGTCGAGGTAGACCCCCCGCACGGTCGGTGGCACGGCAACCCGGGCCCGGATCTCGCCGGCCGGTCCCGGGATCGTCCGGTTCTCCATCACGAGCGCGGTCTCGACATCACGGAAGCTCTCGGGGATGACGCGCATCGCCGCGATCTGTTCGGCAGTGTCCATCGGCGGGATCAGGTCGCCCATCTCCCGCAGCACCTCATTGACGCGCTGGGCGCCGCTGATGTGCGGTGCCCAGCGAGGGTCGATGTCCAACGCAGTCACGACTTTGCCTCCTGCTCTCAGCCCGAGATCCGGGCTGCTTTGATGTCGATCCGTCGCCCGACCCATTCCGAGCTGATCATGTCGGCCAGCACTGCAGGGTCGTCGGTGGTCGCGATCGTGTGCGTCAGCTCGCCGCCGTCAGATCCGGCCGTCGCCGCAACGGCGATGCCCAGCTTCGGTTCGGTGCCTTCGTAGGTCACGGTGTAGCCCAGCACATCGGCGGGGCCGTCGTAGTCGCCGTCCACGGCCGCGGTCGGGGTATCGGCCAGCGCTTCCTTGGTGACGTCGGCCTGCCGAAAACCGGCCGGCCCCGGGGTGGTGGACCACAGGCCCATGCCCTGCTTGGTGATCATTCCGCTGATCGACGTGATGAGCCCCGTCGAACCGGGATCGGCGCGCAGCACGTCCATCATCCGGGCGGTCGACTGAAGCACGTAGTTGTTGAGCGGGCCGCCGCCGAAAGACATGCCGCCCGTCACCGTCCATGGCTGGTCCGGGCGGATCCCCAGCTCGGCGGCTTGCACCCGGACAGCGACCGGGAAGCAGCTGTAGAGGTCGATGTGATCGGCGTCGGCCGGGGCTACGCCGGTGAGCTCCGTCAGGGCCCGACCGTTCGCGGCGATCGCGGGTGACCGGTGTGGCTGAGCCCTTTCGCTCACCATGATCATGGCGTTGGATTCCACCGCCGCCAGCGGAAAAACCCAACGATCGCGGGGGATTCCGGCTGCTTCGGCGGCCTCGACGGAGCACAGAATATGGCCGGCGGCCTGATCGACCGTCCAGTACGAGACGTGCTGCTTGGTGTAGGGCCAGGAATACCAGGGGTTGGCCGCAGTGGCCTGACCGTCGCCGAGTGGCGTCGCGTGACGTTTCCACGCCTCGGGCCGGGTGCGGGCGACATCGGCGAAGCCGTCCCAGAGCGCGGCCACTTCACGCGCGTGGTCCTCGATCGACAGGCCTGACGCGGCCCGCAGCGCCGTCTCGATGATGGCGTACTGGCGGGCCGCGACGAAGAGCTGGCGCTCGATCTCCAGCTTGCTGATCACCTGTACCGATGGCGAAAGCACGATATCGGCCGGGCCCTGTGACGCCGGCTCCGGCGCCACCGAGACGCCGCTGCGGGCAGCCGTGGCCGCCCGCGCGCGAGCCTCCCCGCCGCAGATCAGCACGACGGAGGCCTCACCCGCCGCGATCGACTGGCAGGCCCGGGTGAAGAGGGTCTGCTGCAGGACGCCGAGCTCCGCGCACAGCGTCTTCGGGGAGATCCCGAGCTCGAGCGCCACCACGCGCGCTGGGTCCTGGGTGGGCCATGAACCCTGCGGCGACATGATCAGCTCGGCCTGCTTGATCAGCCGGTGCGGGTCGGATCCGCCGGCGTCGTCCGCCGCCGCCCGCAGCGCATGGGCCATCAGGACGACGGCATCGTGCGCCTGAGTCAGATCAGGCAGGTCGGCCGGCCGTTGCGTGAGCGCTGCCGCCCCGACCAGGACCGGCGTGCGCGGGTCGAGACCGGCTGCCATCAGGAGCCGCTCCCGAGCAATGCGGGTGCCAGCCGGCGCCACTGCTCGAGCGGCGGCGGTGTACGGCCGCCCAGCCCGGCGCTCGCCGTCAACACCTGGACGCAGACGTGGTCGGCGCCGGCGTCGTGATGCTGCTGCACCCGGGCCCTGATCGCGTCCTCGTCGCCCCACACGATCAGCCCGTCGACGAGCCGGTCGGACCCGCCGTCAGCGATGTCCTCTTCCTTGAAGCCGTGGCGCAGGAAGTTGTTGGTGTAGTTCGGCAGCAGCAGGTAGCCCGCCAGCGCCTCCCGGGCGATCGCGCGTGCCTTCTCCGGATCGGTCTCGAGGACGGCCCCCTGCTCGGCCGCAATCAGCGGTCCTTTTCCGATTTGTTCGCGGGCGTAAGCAGTGAATTCCGGAGTGATGAGGTACGGGTGGGTGCCGCGGGTCCGGGTGGCTGCCAGCTCCAGCATCTTGGGTCCCAGAGCCGCCAGCATCCGGTTGCCTTGCGGGACGCCGCCGTTCGGGAACGCATCCAGCTCGTCGAGAAAAGTGCGCATGACCCCGAGCGGCTTCTGGTAGGTGCCCGGCTCCTTGGCGCCGTCGATGAGCAGCTGATGACTCACGCCGAGTCCGAGCATCACCCGGTCGCCGTGTTCGGCCACCGAGCTGGCAAACCCGGCGGCGGTCTCAGCCGCCGACGACATCCAGATGTTCAGGATGCCGGTGGCGATCACGGTGCGCTTGGTCGCGGCCAGCAGGTTGTTGATCGGTGTGAAGACGTCTCCACTGACGTCCGGAATCCATAGCGCCGAGTAGCCCAGTTCGTCGAGTTCCGCGGCGGCGTCGCCGGCTGCTTGTGGGTCGCCGTAGCGCAGATCGCCGCTCCAGAGTCCGGTTCCTGCGAGGTCCACGACTATCTCCCTTTGTTTCTTGGTGCCGGTCATCAGGTGGTGGGGCTAGTTGGTGGTCGAGCCGCCATTGAGGTTGATCGTCTGGCCCGTCAACCATTCCATCTCAGGTGAGGCCAGGAAGACGACCGCGGCGCCCACATCGTCAGGTGTGCCGAGCCGCCCCAGCGGAATGCTGCGGGCGATCCCCGCCGTGACCGTCGGGTCGCCGGTCTTGTCGGGCGCGGCCATCAGGCCCAGGGCCAGCGTGTTGGCGGTGACGCCGGTACGCGCGACTTCCTGTGACAGGTGGCGGATGAAGCCTTCGATCCCACTCTTGGACGCGCCGTACAGCGAGACGCCGATCTGCAGACCCGTACGTCCCGCACCCGAAGAGATCTGCACGATGCGCCCCCAGCCGCTCTCGACCATCGGCTCGATCACCGACGAGATGCAATACAGCGCCCCGTAGAGATTGAGGTCGACGTAGGGCCGCCAGCGCTCGGGCGTCATGTCGCGGAAGCGGACCGCTCCCATCGTGGCCGGGATCCCGGCGTTGTTGACGAGGATGTCGACGTGGCCGCCGAGCGCCTCCGCAGCCGTAGCGATCCCGGCGCGGACGGCGTCCTCATCCGACACGTCGAAGGCGGCGGTGACGGCCTGGCCGCCGGCGGCGAGGATCGCGTCGCGGGTGGCGTCAGCCTTGGCGTCGACCAGGTCGTTCACGGCGACGATCGCTCCCTGGCGGGCGAGCGCGTGGGCGATGCCGACGCCCTGGCCCTGACCCGCGCCGGTCACAAGAGCGCGATGGCCCGTTAGCTCAAACATGTCGCGAAGCCTGCCATGCCGCCCCGGCCGGCTAGGAGGGGGACGGTAACGTCGCAGAAATGTTGGCTCCAGGCGTTGGAGTTCGCCGGGCTCGAGCGACGTAGGAATCGTGAGCGTCGAGCAGGCAGCAGCGGGCGACCCCCGCACCGGCCTGCTCACGCTGTACGACACCGCGTTGCCCGAGGTCTACGGATACCTGCTCCATCGGTGCGGCCGCACCGCGTTAGCCGAAGATCTGACGGCGGAGACTTTTCTGGCCGCCGTCGACGCGGTGCGCAAGGAACGGCCACCACCACTGTCGACCGGGTGGCTGATCGGCATCGCCCGGCACAAGCTGGTCGACCACTGGCGCCGGCTCGCCCGCGAGGAACGCACGCTGAGCGCGGTCGCCGACGACCCCACCTTGGCGCCCCGTTCCAACGACCCGTGGGACGCCCAGCTCGATTCGTTGCAGGCGCACGAGACGCTGCTGGCGCTGGCACCGCAACACCGCACCGCGCTCACGCTTCGCTATCTCGACGACCTGCCGGTCAGCGAGGTTGCCCGTCTGATGGACCGCACCCTGCACGCGACCGAAGCCCTGCTCGTTCGGGCCCGCACCGCTTTCCGTGATTCCTACGCAGCACATTCCGCCGGAGAGGAGGCCGACCGTGACTGACCCGCTGAACGTCCTGCGCACCCCCGACGGTCCGGTCGACCCCGATCCCGCCTTCGCGCTCCGGCTGCGCGCTCGACTCGAGCGCGCGCTGGACCTACCCCGAGGAGTTGCCGTGTCCACCGCAACCGTCCAGTCCGACCTCGCTGCTGACGTCCAAGCTGACGTCGACGCATCAGCCGCTGCCACCTTGGGCGCGGCGATTCCCTACCTTGCCGTCGCCGATGGCCGGGCCGCAATCGACTGGTACGTCGAGGTTTTCGGTGCCGTTCTGGAAGGCGACCCGATCGTCATGCCGGACGGACGTATCGGTCACGCCGAGCTCTCGCTGGCCGGCGGGAAGCTCTACCTGGCCGACGAATTCCCCGACATCGGCGTCGTCGCCCCGCAGCCGGACGCCGCGGCAGTCAGCCTCGTGCTCGCCGTGACGGACGTTGACGCCCGCGTCGCCGCGGCGCTGGATTCAGGTGGGCGGCTGCTGCGTGAGATCAGCGAGGCTTACGGATCGCGCAACGCCACGATCGGCGACCCGTTCGGCCACCGCTGGATGCTGCAGCAGGCGATGACCACGGTCCCCGCGACGGAGGCACCGCCTGCCCCCTGGCATCAGGGGGACATCGGCTTCGTGTCGATCTGGACGCCGGATGTCGAGCGCGCCGCCACGTTCTACCGCGAGCTGCTCGGCTGGAATCTCACCCAGTACGACGAGCAGAGCCGCCACGTGGTCGGCCAGTCGATGGCGATGGGCCTCTTCGAAGGACCGGGCAGGACGAACCTCTTCTGCGCGTATGCGGTGGGCGACGTCGACGCCGCGGCAGCCCGGGTGCGCGCGGCCGGCGGGATCGCCGCCAGCCCGAAGGAGGAGGTGTTCGGGCGGGTGTCCGATTGCGTCGACCCGGAAGGCACCCGTTTCGCCATCTTCACCCCGGTCGAGCGAGCCCGGACCCCGCCCGCCGATCAACGGCATCAGTCACGGAGACCTGTCCTATGTGACGTTCAACGTCGCGAATTCAGCAGGAGCGCGTGCGTTCTATACCGCCGTCTTGGGCTGGGAGTACACGCCGGGCCGGATCGAGGACGGATGGCAGGTGAACGACATTCAGCCGATGAGTGGTCTGGCCGGTGGCGCTCTGGAGCCGAGGGTGGTGCCGATGTGGCGGGTCGATGACATCGCCGCCGCCGTCGATCGAGTACGCGCTGCCGGCGGCACCGCCACCGATCCCGAGCAGCAGCCGTACGGGATCAGCTCAGAGTGCGTCGACGATCAGGGGATGGCCTTCTACCTCGGCCAGCACTAGCTATCTGGGCCAGCACTAGCTGGACCGGCGCCGGATGAGCGCCTCTTGCATCACCGAGGCGACCAGCGCGCCGTCCTGGGTGTAGTACTCGCCGGAGGCCAGCCCCCGTCCGTCCGCCGACGAGGGGCTCTCCACAGAGAAGAGCAGCCATTGATCGGCCCGGAACGGCCGGTGAAACCACATCGCGTGGTCCAGCGAGGCCAGCATCAGCTCCGGGCCGGGGATCTCATGGCGAAGCGTCGCGGTGCCGGCCAGCGTCAGGTCGGACATGTAGGCGAGCGCGCAGACGTGCAGCAGCGGATCGTCGGGCAGCCGGTCGGCGGCGCGCATCCAGAAGCGGCGGCGGGGGACGTCGTCGTCAAGGATTCCGATCGCGTCCTCATGCCCGATCGGCACATTCGAATTGGCGAACCGCGAGGTCGGATCCGGGCCACGCAGCTCCAGCACGAGACGTGTCCTGGAGGCGGCCCGATCGTCGCCCGCTTCGTCGGCAGCCTTGTAGAGGTCGAGTGACTCTTCGGGCGGTCGTACCACCGGCATCGGGCGCTGGTGGGACTTGCCCTCCTCGGGCTGCTTGAACGACGCCGACAGCGAGAAGATCGTCTCGCCGTACTGGACCGCGTCGACGCGCCGGGTGGTGAAGCTTCCGCCGTCACGCAGCCGGTCGACGAGGTAGATGATCGGCGCCGTCGGGTTGCCCGGTCGCAGGAAGTAGCTGTGCAGGGAGTGCACCGGGCGATCGCCGGCGGTCCGTCCAGCAGCCACCAGAGCCTGCGCAGCGACCTGACCCCCGAAGGTACGCATCGGTGCGCCGGCGTGAGTCCAGCCCCGGAAGATGTCGCGGTCGATCTCTTCGAGTTCCAGGAGATTCGCGAACGTGGTCTCTTCCGGGGGATGGGTCATCCCTTCATGATCTCAGCTGGCGCGGCCGGTCACGGGGTCGCCGTTCCGTGCACGCGCAGGGCATAGCGGCGAAATGCACGGCGTCCCAGCGCCGGCACCAGGAGCCGGACGGGCAGCGGAGCCGGTGCCAGCATCTCCGCGAGCACCTCCGGATCGCCCTGGTAGCTCATCATTCCGAACGCGATCGGCAGCTGGCGCTTGGGCAGCGTGCCGAGCCCCTCCTCGCCCATCTCGATCCACTCCTGCCTGGAGATGTAACGCTCGGCGAGAGGCAGGACGCGGGTCTCCTCGGCGCTCAGATGCTCCTCGAGCAGGACGTTGACCACGTCGCAGGCGGAGGCCAGCGCGACCTGCTCCTCCGGGCCTGCCGTCGCTGCGAACGCCGTGCTCAAACCCTCCACCAGCTCGAGCTGCGCCGCGACCCGTTCGTGCTGGGCCTCCATGAGCAACACCAGCGGAGCGAACTTGGAATCTGCCCGGTCCAGCAGCACGGGCCACAGCAGGCGGTCCTCGCCGGTGTGGTGGTGATGGAGGAATTCGGTGATCAGCCGGAGGTGATCAACGACGGTCGCCGCCCTCGCCACCTGGCCGCACCCGGTCTCCCGTACCAGCCCGGGAAGCAGCCGAAATTCGCGCCGGAACGCATCGTGCAGAAGCACCACATCGCGGGTGTCGGCGGTGTCTGACGCGTGGGGCAGGGCGGTGCAGGGTGTGGACATGGGCGTGCTCCTTGAGTACGGGGTACGCCGCTACCGTCTCCAATCCGGCGCTACCCCGTCCCGCAACTGTCGTCCACCCGATACGAACCCGACCGGGCTTTAGTAGCCGCGCCAGACCGCCGGCCGACGTTCGAGGAAGCTCGCGACACCCTCCTGGCTGTCGGCGGTCGTCGTCATGAGGTCGACCAGCCAGGCCTCCTCGGCGGCGAGCGTCGCGCGGTCGACATCGAGGGAACGGTTCAGCAGCCATTTGTTGGCCCGGTGGGCGGCCGTCGGGCCGGTCGCCAGGCGCGTGGCCAGCTCCGTCACCAATGCCTCGAGCTCGGCCCCGGGAACCACCCGCGTGACCAGACCCAGCTCGTACGCGCGTTGCGCCGGCACGTCATCGGCGAAGAAGATCAGCTCCTTGGCGCGCTGCAGACCGATCAGGCGGGGCAGCAGGTAGGTGCCGAGGCCATCGGCCACCAGCCCGCGACGGGCGAAGATCTCGATGAACTTGGCCTCCTCGGCGGCGAGGACCAGGTCGCACGCGAAGGCGATGTGAGCGCCGATTCCGGCGGCAGTGCCCTGCACCGCGGCGATCACCGGCTTCTCGCAGTCCATGATCGCGGAGACGAGCGCGATAGCGCCCCGCAACATCACGCGCCGGCCGTCACCCACGAGCTTCTCGGGGAACTCCTCGCCGCGCGGCGGGGGCGGCGTCCCATTGCGCAGGTCGGCGCCGGTGCAAAAGAAACGTCCGGTGGCGCCCAGCACGACGCAACGCACGGCGGGGTCCTCGTTCGCCCGATCCAGCCACGCCAGGATGCCGCGCCGCTGGCTGTGCGTCATGGCGTTGCCGGCCTCGGGGCGGGTCAGCGTGATCCGAAGGATCCCCTCGTCCAGGCTGAACGTGATCTCGTCAGTGGACTCCAGGTCCGGCGAGAGGCCGGCGGTCATGGTGCCTCCATGTTTGTCGGTGCGTTTGTGCGTGCTGAGTCTGGTGCCAGAGTGTGGTGCTGATCCGTCTTTGTATAAACGTGCCGTTGCGCAGGTTAGGCTGCCAGACGTGACTCGCGGCATTCTCGCGGCTGCCGGCTACGTGCCGCACGGCCGGTTGGACAGGGCAGAAATCTCCACGTTCGTCGGCTCCGGCGGGGGGAGGGGCACGCGCAGCGTCGCCTGGTACGACGAGGACACCACCACCCTTGGCGTCGAAGCAGCCCGGCTCGTCCGCCGTGCCCGGCCGGACGTCTCGCCGGAAGCGCTCTACTTCTCCACCGTCACCCCGTCTTACATCGACAAGACGAATGCGACGGCCGTAGCCGCTGCCCTGCGGCTGGACAGCGACGTGCTCGCGGTCGACTTCGGCGGCGCGCAGCGCTCAGCGGTCGGCGCCCTGCTGGCCGCGCTGAAGGGCTCGGAGACGGTGCTGGCGGTCGCCGCGGATGCTCGAGGCGGACTGGCGGGCAGCGGCGAAGAAGCCACCGGTGGCGACGCCGGGTCGGCCCTGCTGGTCGGCGACGACGTCGACCGCACCGTTGCTCGCGGAATTCCTGGGCTCATCGTCGGTCTCCGTGGAATTCACCGATCGCTGGCGCTCTCCGGGCGACACCCGCACGAAGCTCTGGGAAGAGCGTTTCGGCGAGACGGTCTACGTCCCACTCGGCGAGCAGGCCTGGCGCGATGGACTGAAGAAGACCGGGATCGAAGCCGCCGACGTCGACCGGGTCGTCGTCACCGGCCTGCATGCGCGGGCCGTGCGATTCCTGACCACCAAGATCGGCGTCAAGGACAAGCTGGTCGATGACCTCGCCTCCAGCCTCGGCAACTCCGGAACGGCCCATCCCGGCCTGCTGCTGGCATCGGCGCTGGAAGAGGCTCAGCCCGGCCAGGTCATCGCGCTCGTCGTGCTGGCCGACGGCGCTGACGTGCTGTTCTTCCGGGCCGCCGCGGCAGCTGCCGAAGCGCCGGTGCGCTCGGTTGCCTCTCAACTCAGTGGTGGCACGAAGGTGCCCTACGGCAAGTTCCTTTCCTGGCGAGGTGGCCTGGTGGTTGAACCGCCGCGCCGCCCGGAGCCTTCGCGGATGTCCGCGAGCGCGGCCGCCCGCAGCTCGGACTGGAAGCACGGCTTTGCCGGCCGCAAGGATCCGGTTTCGGGAGCCCCCCAGCTGCCTCCGCTGCCCAGCGGCGGTGAGCTGGTCCCCATGAGCGACGTGGTCGGCACGATCGCCACCTTCACGGTCGACCGGCTGGCGTACTCGCCGAGCCCGCCGATCGTCTTTGCGATCGTCGACTTCGACGGCGGTGGGCGCTACCCCGTGGAGATCACGGATGTGCCCGAGAAAGACCTGTCCACCGACGTCTTCGTGGGCGCGCGGGTGGAGATGAGTTTCCGGCGGCTTTCGACAGCCGATGGAGTTCACAACTACTTCTGGAAGGCGCGGCCGCTTCGCGGCGTTGCGTCAGACAGCTAACTGAGCAGATTTGTTGGGCACAGGCCCGCTGACCGGGTTCGAGGAGACGAGGGCATATGGGATCGCACGGGATTCGCGACCGGGTGGCGATTGTCGGAATGGCCTGTACGCCCTTCCGCGAGCACTTCGACAAGAGCGCCGACGACCTGATGGTCCAGGCTGCGGATGAGGCATACGCCTCCGCCGGAGTAGCCAAGGACGACGTCGACGCCTACTGGCTCGGCACCGCCGGCAGTGGGATGAGCGGCATCACGCTGGCCCGCCCGCTGCAGCTGACCGGCAAGCCCGTCACCCGGGTCGAGAACTATTGCGCCACCGGTTCGGAGGCGCTGCGCAACGCGTCCTACGCGGTCTCCAGCGGCGCGTATGACATCGCCATGGCGCTCGGGGTCGAGAAGATCAAGGACTCGGGCTACCAGGGCATGTCGGCGGCCCCGATCCCTCACGACGGCACGGCGCGCACCCTGACGGCCGCTGCGATGTTCAGCATGGTGGTGCCGGCCTACGCCAAGCGCTACGGCGTCACCGAGGCCGAGATGCGCGAGGCGCTCGCCCACATCGCCTCCAAGAATCACTTCAACGGCGCCCGTAACCCCCGTGCCCAGTTCCGCAAGGAGGTCAGCGAGGCGACGGTCTGCGCGGCCGCTCCGGTGGCGGGAATGCTCGGCATCTTCGACTGCGCCGGTGTCGCTGACGGGTCAGCGGCGGCGATCGTCGTCCGCGCCGAGGACGCCTACAAGTACACCGACAAGCCGATCTTCATCAAGGCGCTCTCGTTCATCGCCGGCAATGGCAGCGGGCTGGCTGACCCGGCGTATGACTACACGACCTTCCCCGAGGTCGCCATGTCAGCCAAGGACGCTTACGCACAGGCCGGGATCACCTCCCCGCGTGACCAGATCGCGATGGCCGAGGTGCACGACTGCTTCACGCCCACCGAGCTCGTACTCATGGAAGACCTGGGATTCGCCGAGCGCGGCACCGCCTACAAAGAGGTGCTCGCCGGCACGTACGACCTCGATGGCGACCTGCCGGTCAACCCCGACGGCGGGCTCAAGAGCTTCGGCCACCCGGTCGGCGCGTCAGGTCTGCGGATGATGTTCGAGGCCTGGCTGCAGCTGCGCGGCGAGGCTCCGCCGGAGCGCACCATCGGCACGGCAGAGCGCGGCCTGGCCCTCACCCACAACCTGGGCGGCTACCCGGGCGAGATGGTCTCGTTCGTGTCGATCCTGGGTAACGCCCGCTCCTGAACGCCCGCTGCTAACCCCCCGCTGCTCCAGCAGCGGGGTCAGGAACCCGCCTCGATCTGCTGCGCGAGGTAGTCGGTAGCGCCGAGCGTGCGGTAGAGGTGCAGCTGCGTCTCGAGGTAGTCGACGTGGTCTTCTTCGCCTTTGAGGATGTCTTCGAGCAGCAGCCGCGACACGCGTGTCGCCGGTGCTCGAGAGTGAGGCGCGATGGCGGGCCGCAGCCGGCCCATGGCGTCGTGCTCCACCTCGAGGTCGGCCACCAGCTGCTCCTCGACGCTTTCACCGATACGCAGCGAGTAGAGCCGCTGGACATTGGGGTGGCCCTCGAGGAAGAGGATCCGCTCGATGAGACGGTCGGCGTGCTTCATCTCGTCGATGGACTCTTCGTAGGTGTGCTCGCCGAGCTTGACGTAGCCCCAGTTGCGCTGCATGCGCGCGTGGAGGAAGTACTGGTTGATGGCGGTGAGTTCGCCAGTGAGAATCTCGTTCAGAGCCGTGAGGACGGCAGCGTCACCCTGCATGTACGACAGTCTGCGCCACGGGAGCGACGCTGGACACCGCGTCTTCCACCGTTTTGCGCAGAGATCGCACACAACCACCGCAGTCAGTCGCTGCTCGGGTGGCCTTGACCACTGATCGCCAGTCCGCATCCGGGCCGCTGCACGCCGCACGGGCTTCGCTCGCGGTCACCCGGTGGCAGTGGCAAATGATCAACGCGGACCCTCTCTCAGTGAGTAAGGGGAGCCTAACCATAGGCGAGGGGTCCGCGCTAGCCTTTGCTAGGAAAAATCTTTGTGACCCACGCCCCAAAAATCCTGGTGAACGTCACGGGCTGCCTGCATCGCGACCGGTCCTTCCACGACGACCGGACGGCTTCCGGCCGCAAATACTGTCCGGCTCGGCAGGTCGAGGGTCGGGTTGCGCGGATCGGCGCCAGTCAGTACGAGCAACTCGGATTCGGCCATCGCGAAGACAACCCGGCCGATGCCGGCCCAGTAGATCCCTCCCGCACACATCGCGCACGGCTCGGTGCTGGTGTAGAGCGTCGCGGTTGCGAGCGCCTCAGCGCCCAGGTGGCCGGTCGCGCGGACCAGGTTGAGTTCAGCGTGACCGGTCGGATCCTGCCCGGTCTCGACGGTGTTCGCGGCTTCCGCGATGACCTCTCCATCCGGACCCACGAGCAGCGCGCCAAACGGATGATTGCCGCCGGCCCGCGCCGCGGCTGCCAATTCGACCGCCCGCACCAGCAGAGACATCACAATTTGGTTGCCCTTTGCGCCGCCATCACTAGTTCTTTCGCTTGCCATCCGCTGAGAGTAAGCAGGTCAGCGGCCTGCGCAGCGCAGCGCGCCGGCGTCCCCGGTTTTGGAATCTCGGGCGAAACATGACGGGAACCTGAGCGTCAACTGGGCTGACTAGTAATGACCGGGATCAGCACACCTGCATCACCGCGCCCAATCCACGCACTTCGTCAACGGGGGATTTGTGACCACGACTTACAACCGACGCGGCTTTCTTGGCCGGAGCCTCATCACGGCCGGTGGCATCGCCGGCGCGGGCACATTTGCCGAGTTCCTGGCCGCTTGTGGTTCATCTTCCTCGGGCAGCTCGAGTTCCAGCTCATCCGCTCCCAAGCTCACCACGGTGCCGATCCAACTCTCGTGGATCAAGAACGTGGAGTTCGCGGGCTCGTATATCGCCGACACCAGCGGCTTCTACAAGGCCAACGGCATCCAGGCCAACCTGATTTCGGGTGGCCCGACGACCTCCCCCGAACCGATCGTCGTCTCCGGCAAGGCGCTGATCGGGATCAACAGTCCTGACGCGACTTCAGCGGCCGTCGACAAGGGCGCCGACCTGAAGATCATCGCCACCATGTACCAGAAGAGCCCGTTCGCGATCATGTCGCTGGCCGAAAGTCCCATCAAGACCCCGCAGGACATGATCGGTAAGAAGATCGGCGTCCAGGCCGCTAACCAGTCGATCTGGGCCACGTTCCTCAAGGCCAACAACATCGAGGCCTCGAAGATCACCCTGGTGCCGGCCCAGTTCGACCCGACGCCGCTGGCGAACAAGCAGGTCGACGGTTGGTTCTCCTTCGTCACGAACGAGCCGAACCTGCTGGCCGTCAAGGGCGTCAAGACGTACACCTTCCTGCTGAACGACTTCAACTACCCGTCGATCACCAACACGTACTTCGTGACCGGTGACACCTTGAACGACAAGACCAAGCGCGCCGCCGTGGTCAGCTTTCTGCGGGCTGACATCAAGGGGTGGCAGGAGAACATCAAGAACCCCACGTTGGGTGCGCAGCTCACGGTGAACGACTACGGCAAGTCCCTGGGACTCGACGTCAAGGAGCAGACGCTGGAGAGCAAGGCCGGCAACGTGCTGATCCAGGGGCCCGATACCGTCGCCCACGGCCTCTTCTGGATGAGCGACGAGAAGATCGCCGAGACGGTCAAGTCGGTCGGTCTTGGTGGCGGAAAGATCAGCGCGGACCTCTTCACGCGTGACATTCTTCAAGAGGTCTACGACGGTAAGACCACCATCTCCTGACCCAGCTTTCCTGACCATCCCGTTCACAGGCCTTCCCGGCCTGGGAGGCCCAGCATGTGCAGCAATTCGGGTAACTGGTGAGCATGACCTCCTCGCAGCCGGATTCCCTTGTGCAGGTGTCCAGCGATGCCGGCGACACGTCCGGTATCGAGATTTCAGGGCTGACGAAGACCTTCCGTACGTCCAAGGGCACCGTCACTGCGCTCGACAATGTGGACCTGTCGGGCCGCAAGGGCGAGTTCCTGGCGCTCCTTGGCCCCTCGGGGTGCGGGAAGTCCACGGTGCTGCGGATCCTCGCCGATCTGGAGGACGCCACCTCCGGATCGGTGAGGGTGCACGGCGATTCGCCGGCCCAGATTCGCAAGAAACACCAGCTGGGCATCGCTTTTCAAGATGCCGCGCTGCTTCCGTGGCGCAGCGTGACGTCCAACATCCGACTGCCCCTCGAAGTGAGCGGCGTCAAGGTTGGCAAGGACGCGATCACCGATCTGATCAAGCTGGTCGGTCTCGAGGGATTTGAGAGTGCCCGTCCGGCTCAGCTCTCCGGAGGCATGCGTCAGCGCGCGGCGATCGCGAGGGCGCTCGTGGTCAATCCGGCGATGTTGTTGCTCGATGAGCCATTCGGGGCGCTGGATGAGATGACCCGCCAGCGGCTCAACCTCGAGCTCCAGCGTATTTGGACGGAGCGGGCGACCACCACGCTCCTGGTCACCCACTCCATCGGCGAGGCGGTGTTCCTCGCCGACCGGGTTGCCGTGATGTCACCGCGGCCTGGGCGCGTGGCCGCCGTCGTCGACATCGATCTCCCTCGACCGCGTACCCCCGAGATGCAGCGGACACCGCGCTTCCACGAGCTCTGCGATCAGCTGTCCGATCTGCTCTTCGGAGACGCGCGGGAGGGCGGGATGGGCAGGATCGCGTGAGCGCCAACGTCATGCCGGGAATCCCCGGCAATGAATCCGTACTTGCGGCCCAGTCCGCGCTGGACGCTGAAGCTGAGCAGCCCAAGGAACGCCTCGGAGTCCGCGGCTTAGCTCACTCGCGACGGCTCGCGACGGCCATCATCGGCCCGGTCGTGCTCATCGTCATCTGGGAAATACTCGCTTTGACCGTCTTCGCCGGGAAGCACTCAGTGCCGACCCCGGTAGGCGTCGTGCGACAGCTGTGGCCGGATCGATCGCTCTACACCGAAAACGCGCCGACCACGCTTCGCGAGGCCGGGCTCGGCTACCTGTGGGGCAACCTGATTGCGCTGGGGCTGGCGATGTCGGTCGCGTTGCTGCCAGTTGTGGAAAAGACCCTGCTGAGGGTCGCGACCACCCTTTACTGCCTACCGGTCATCGCCATCGCGCCCGTGCTCAACATCGTCCTCAACGGCGATGCCCCGAAAGCGACCTTGGCGGCGCTGTCGGTCTTCTTCACCACGTTGATCGCTGCTCTCCTGGGGCTGCGCGCAGCAGATCCCAACAGCTTGGACGTGGTACGCGCGTACGGCGGCGGCAGATGGCAAGCGCTGGTCAAGGTACGGATCCGGGCCGCTCTTCCAGCCACTTTCGCGGGGCTGAAGATCGCGGCGCCGGCGGCATTGCTCGGAGCGATCATCGGCGAATATCTCGGCGGCGACACCGGGCTGGGTATTGCGATGATCAATTCCGAGCAGGCCCTCGAGGTCAACCGCACCTGGGGAATCGCGCTGTTCGTGACGGCTCTCGCGCTGATCGGTTACGTGATCACTGAACTGGTCGCCAAGTGGCTGACGCCTTGGGCGCCCAAGAGCCAGGGTTCCTCGGGCCGGAGCTTCGGCCGATGACCGCGGCCAATCCCGGCTTCACGCCCAGAAGTAGAACGTCAGGTTTCTTCACCCGCGACCTGCTGATGCGGGGCCTGCGGTCCTTCGGGCTGCTTGTGCTGTCCGCGGCAATCGTTCTCGGGCTCTGGGTCGGGTTCCTCTGGATCACTGGGGTGACCTCGTTCGTCGCCAAGAACCCGGTGGACGTCTGGCACTACTTCTTCGGCGGCGCCGTCGACAAAACCGTGGTCACACCTGCCGAGGCGGAGGCCAACCGAAAGCTGATCTGGGGTGCACTCGGCACGACCGCCTCGGATGCCGTGTGGGGATATCTGGCCGGCACCGTCGTCGCGACGTTGGTAGCGATCGTCGTCGTGATGTCGAGGACGCTCGAGCGGGCCTTCATGCCGATCGCGATCGCACTTCGCTCGGTGCCACTGGTGGCCATGACCCCTTTGATCGCCCTGGTCTTCGGTCGCGGGATCGCCTCCGTCACCGTCATTGCCGGCATCGTGACCTTCTTCCCGACGTTGGTGAACGTTGTGG
Source organism: uncultured Actinomycetota bacterium (assembly GCA_963737695.1). Classification (GTDB taxonomy): domain Bacteria; phylum Actinomycetota; class Actinomycetes; order Frankiales; family Frankiaceae; genus DATAZK01. The sequence goes on along the minus strand of CAVTTQ010000002.1, from coordinate 576,873 downwards.
TCGGCTTGCGATCGGCCCCGTCGCTATCGATAGACGTCGTGATTGCGTATGGCGGCAAGCCTTTTGACGTGCTTCGAAAAGTCGCGTTGCCGGCGGCGTTGCCATCCTTGTTCGCCTCCGCTCGGATCGCTGCGCCGGCCGCCTTGCTCGGCGCCGTCATAGCGGAGTGGCTGGCCACCGGAAAAGGCCTCGGTGCCCTGATGCTCAACAGCACCACCACGTCGGCCTACGACACCCTTTGGGCGGCAGTCGTTGTGCTGACCATCGTCTCGATCCTGATTTACGGGGTCATCGCTCTCATCGAAAGCGCCGTGTTGGCGCGCTTTGGTCAACCGACCAAGACCAGCACCTAAACTCACGGGAAGTAGGCGCAGGTGCTCGTGCCCCAGTCGCCATCGTTAATCGCAGAAGCTGCGCAACGGCTGCCCAAAGTCGAGCTGCACTGCCATCTCGAGGGCACCATGCGGCCGCAGACTCTGGTCGAGCTGGCCGCCAAGAACGGGCTCGCGCTGCCGCTGCCGTCCGAGCCGTCGCAGGCCGATCTTCAGAAGCTCTACACCTACGTCTCGCTCGACGATTTCCTCACCGTCTTCTGGCTTGTCCAGTCTGCACTCGCCGATCGCGAGGACTGGGCCCGGCTGGCGTACGAGTCGGTGGTCGACGCAGCCGCGTACGGACGGGTCTACGCGGAGGTGTTCTTCACCCCCGCGCGCCATCTCGCGGCCGGGCAGCGGCTGGCCGACATCATCGCCGGCATCGAGGAGGGGCTGGTGGAGGGTGAGGCCTCCACCGGTTCGCGGGTGCGGATGATCGCCGACATGGACCGCGCCTTCGGGCCGGCGGCCGGCGAGCAACTCGTCGCTGAAGTGGTGGCATTGCGCAGGGCGGGTGCTCCGGGCGCGGAGCGCATCATCGGGATCGGCATGGATTCCACCGAGCTCGGGGTGGATCCGCGTACCTACGAGGGTGCCTACCGGGCCGCTGCCGCCGCAGGACTGCGCAGGACCGCGCACCAAGGCGAAAACACCGGGCCATCCGAGATTGCCGCCTGCCTGGATGTGCTCGGCGCCGAGCGGATCGACCACGGGCTATCGCTGCTGGACGATCCGGCGCTCACGATGCGCTTTGCGACCGAGCGCGTGCCGCTGACCGTCTGCCCGCTGTCGAACGTGCTCATCGCCAACGCCGTACCCACGCTCGCCGAGCATCCGTACGCGGCCATGCGCGCCGCCGGACTGCTGGCCACCCTCAACACCGATGACCCCGGCCTCACCATGACCGACCTCGGGCAGGAGTACCGGGACGCCGCTGAGGCGTTCGACTTCGATGTACCTGATCTGGTCGCGATCGCCTCCGACGGGGTGCTCGGGAGCTGGCTGGACGCCTCCGAGAAGGCCGAGCTGATCCAAGACGTCGAGGCGGTCGGGCGGGAGCTGGTGGCCTGGCCGTCCTGCCGCCCGGCACTGGCGTGAACCCCGGGATCACCACCCGCGGTGCTCCGCTGGCGTCCCTGGCCCGCCGCTGCTGGCATGCCGTGGCGACGTTGCAGGAGCTGCGCGCGTCAGCACCCTCGCCGCTTGCCGTGACGCTGCTGGGGGAGCCGCTCGCCATCGCCGAACTCGCGGCCGGCACTGCGTCGGCGAGGGTGGTCGCTTTCGCCGATCGGTGCCCGCACCGCTCGGCCCGGCTTTCGCTTGGGCACGGTCGAGGGCCGCGACCTGCGCTGTGCCTACCACGGCTGGCGCTTCGGTTCGGATGGTCGCTGCGTCGACATTCCGGCTGCTCCAGGGCTGCCGGTGCCGGACCGGGCGCGGGCTGCCGCTCATGAGGTAACGATCGCCTATGGACTCGTCTGGGTGCGGCTGGAACCGGGCTGGCCGACGCGGATCCCGGGCTGTCCAGGGTGGGATGAGGCCGGGACGAAGATGGTGACGGGATCGCCGTATGACCTGGCGACGTCAGCCGAACGCCGCGTCGAGAATCTGGTCGACCTCAGTCATTTCGCGTGGGTGCATGACGGTTCACTCGGCGACCGGTCGCAGCCGGTTCCGCCCGTCCCCGAGCTGCGCCGGGTAGCCGGCGAGCTGCGCTTTGACTACGACCCCCCTCCGCTCGGCTTCGACCCCGATCCGCGGGCGCTCACCGGCTGGTCCGCATATCGACTGGGCATGCCGTTCACCGTCGACATCGCCTTCGGTCACCCACCGGCCGAAGGCCGCGACAGCGCCGATGACCCGGCGGCGGTCGCGAGCCGGATCTGGTTCACGGTCACGCCGACGTCGTCGGTCACCTGCCGGACCTTCTGGTTCGTGGGTCGCAGCACCGATCTCGAGGGTGATGACGCGCCCTACCTCGCCTTCCAAGACCAGATCGTCGCCGAAGACCGCCCGGTGGTGGAGAGCAGCGATCCGGCCGAGATCGACCTCACGGGCAGCGAGGAGTCCTCGGTGCGCAGTGACCGGATCTCCATCCACTACCGCCGCTGGCTCCGCGAGCTGGTGGCCTGTGAAACCCCGCAGCAATGGGGATCTGCGCTGCAGCTTGATGAATCGGAGCAGGTAACGGGCGCTGCCGCAGGCGCTGAAACGAGGGTGCTGGCATGACCGTTCCGCAAACGACGGTGCTGAAGTCAGGCCGGGTGCTGGACCCGGCGAACGGGCACGACGGGATCGCCGACGTCGTCGTCACCGATGGCGTGATTACGGCCGTCGGCGCGGGGCTCGCAGCCTCGCTTCCGGACGCCGAAGTCATCGACTGCGCCGGCCGGCTGGTCACTCCCGGGCTGATCGATCTGCACGTCCACATCTATCCCGGGCTGGGCGATTTCTGCGTTCATCCCGACCGGGCGGGTGTCGACGCCGGAGTCCCGATCGTCGTCGATGGTGGTACCAGCGGCGTGGCCACGTTTGGCGTCGCCCGGGCCCGCGCCGAGGCACCCGATGTGCGTACCAAAGTGCTTGCACTGCTCGATCCCTGCCTGCTGTATCTGGCCACGAAGAACTTCCTGCCCCACCGGCTGCACCTGGCCGACAATCTGCAGAATCTCGATCTCGACGCGACCATGGCGATGGTCGACGCGAATGCCGACATGGTCGTCGGTTTCAAGGTCCGGGCGACCACCTTGGATGACAAGAACGTCTCCCCGTTCCTGGAGGCGGCAAAGTCGGTCGCCGGCGACCTGCCGATCATGATCCACCTGGGGTCCTACCCGTTCACCCCTAGCCTTTCCAACCTCGACGCCATTGCCGCGCTTCGGCCGGGCGACATCGTCACCCACGCCTTCCGCGGCCACTCCGGCTTCCCGACGCAGGACGTTGGGGGCACGGCGGGCGTGGCGCCGCAATTTCGGGAGGCGATCGAGCGCGGAGTCCGTTTGGACGTCGGTCATTCAGGCTCGGATTTCCGCTTTGCTGCCGCGCGCCAACTCTTTGACCTCGGCTACCTCCCGACGACGATCAGCACCGATCTGAACCTCTTCAATGCCGACGGACCCGTCTACTCACTGCCACACACCATGTCCAAGATCTGGGCCCTCGGGGTTCCGCTCGGCGACGTCATCGCGATGGCAACCTTCAACGCCGCCCAGTCCATTCACCGCGCGGACGTGTACGGCTCGCTCGACGTCGGCCGCAGCGCTGAGGTGAGCGTCTTGCGGATTGCCGAAGGCCCGGTCGATCTTTCGGACGGGTACGAGATCTTGCGGGCCGAGCGTCGGCTGGCTCCTGTGGGATGCCTACGCGGCGGCGCGTGGATGGCTGCCCGCGACCCGTTCGACTCAGCTGTGGCCGCAGCGGCCTGAGCAGTCAGTGACGTATTCGATCAGCGACGCTTGCGTCGACGTGAAGGACCTCTCGTGCGTCGAGGAGTGTCCGGTCGACTGCATCTACGAGGGCGCCCGGCGGCTCTACATCCAGCCCTACGAGTGCATTGACTGCGGGGCGTGCGAGCCGGTGTGCCCGGTGGACGCGATCACCCCCCAGGGGTACGGCGGCCCGGATGGCAACGTCGAAGTGGCGCAGAATCTCGAGTTCTTCAGCGAGGCGCTGCCCGGTCGGGAAAGCGCACTGGGTTCGCCCGGGGCAGCAGCCGACATCGGGGCGCTGGATGTGGATACGCCGCGGGTGATGGAACTGCCGGCGGCGTGAGTGTGACAGGATCGAAGCTGTCCATGATGTGAGTTATGAATCTCAGGATGTGAACATGCAGTCGGCCGCGGATGTCAGCGGGCAGCCCGCTGTCCAGTGGCAGGAGGGCCTGCTCGCGCGCCGCGCTCGCGGCATGACGTCATCGGTGATCCGCGATCTGCTGGCACTGACCGCGCGCCCTGATGTGATCAGCCTGGCCGGAGGCCTCCCCGACTCGGCGGCGCTGCCCTCGCAGTGGCTCCGCGAGTGTGCCGACCGCCTGCTCGCCTCTGAAGGCCCTGCGCTGCTGCAGTATTCGACGACCGAAGGCGATCCCGCGCTCCGCTCCCTGATCGCCGACTGGGAAAGCGAATGGTGCGGCCGCCCGATCGATCCGGACACGATCCTGGTGACGTCCGGCTCGCAGCAGGCGCTGGATCTGCTCGCCAAGGTGTTGGTCGATCCGGGCGACGTCGTCGTCACGACCGATCCGGCGTACCTCGGCGCGCTCCAGGCGCTGCACCTCTTCGAGCCGCGGCTGGTGGGGATCGCCGAAGACACCGATGGCATGCGCGTCGATCTGCTGGCCGAGGCACTGGCCGATGGACTCGCACCCAAGCTCGTCTACCTGACTCCGGTCTTCGCTAATCCCAGCGGTAAGACCATGCCGGCTGAACGGCGTCGCGAGCTTGCCGCGCTGGCCGATCGATACGGCTTCCTCATAGTGGAAGACGACGCTTACCGCCAGCTCTACTTCGCAAGTCCGCCGCCCCCGCCCATCGCAGCCGGCAGCGATCGGGTGGTGCGGCTCGGATCGTTCTCCAAGGTGCTCGGTCCTGGTCTGCGGGTCGGCTGGGTGGTGGCCCCGCCGCCCATCCTGGCCGCCCTGATCCGGGCCAAGCAGGCGACCGATCTGCACACGTCGACCTTCACCCAGCGCCTGCTGCACGAAGCGGCCAGCGACGGTCCGCGCCTTGCGGCGCATCTGGCTCGTACGCGTGACTCCTACGGCGAACGTGCTCAGACGCTCGTCGGCGCCCTGCGCGCGGGGTTCGGCGACCGGATCTCGGTAGCGACCCCGCAGGGAGGCATGTTCTGCTGGGTGCGGTTCGTCGACGGCACCTCACCGGCCGACTTGCTGACGGCGGCCCTGGAGCGGGGCGTCGCCTTCATTCCCGGAAGCGCCTTCGCAGTGCCGGCCGCAGATGGACGGGTCGGCAGCGGCATCGGCACCAGTGAACGAGGCGCTCGCATGTGTTTCGCGACCTCCCCGCCGGACCTACTGCGCGAAGCCGTCGACCGACTCGTGGCCGCCGGCTGAGTAAGCCGCTGGCTAGGTAAGTCCCTGCAGGCGCGCGGCGACCGTCCGGTGCCGCACCAGGACGTCCTCGGCGCCGTCACTGACGAGCCGGCCGTCGCGCACCACCGGCACCCCGTTGACGATGGTGTGCCGCGGGGCATTGGGGCCACAGCGTAGGAGCGCCTCGACCGGGTCGGTGAGGGCTCCCGCGTAGGCGAAGCCCTCCAGCGGCCACACCACGAGGTCGCCGGCCGCCCCGACCGTCAGCTCGCCGATCTCGCCTTGGCGTCCAAGGCAGGCGGCGCCGCCGAGGGTGGCCATCTCCAAGGCGTCGCGGTCCGGTCATCGCTGCTGCGCCGTGGCGGAGCCGGCCCAGTAGCAGAGCTCCGCGGGTCTCCAGCCACAGCGAGGCTGAGTCCGCAGACGAAGATCCGTCGCAGCCGATGCCGACCGGGACTCCGGCGGCGCGCAGCTCCGCGACGGGCGCCAGCCCGCCACCCAAAATCATGTTGCTGCTGGGGCAATGTGCGACGCCGACACCCCACGCCCCAAGCCTGGTGATCTCTGCGGCATCGGGGTAGATGCAGTGCGCGACCCAGGCCCGGCTGGTGCCCCAGCCGACCTCCTCGAAGTGGTCAACCGGTCGGCGACCGAACACCTCCAGGCAGTAACGGTCTTCGTCGGCATCCTCGGCGAGATGGGTGTGCAGCCGGACGTCGAGCTGCTCGGCCAGCTCCGCGGTGCGGGTCATCAGCTCGGGCGTCACGGAGAAGGGGGAGCAGGGTGCCAGCGCGATGCGCACCATGGAATTGCGGGCCGGGTCGTGATGGCGGGCGACCTGCGCCTCGCAGTCGGCCAGGATCTCGTCGTCGTCCTGCACCACCGAATCGGGCGGGAGGCCGCCGTCCTTCTGCGACAGGCTCATCGAGCCGCGGGTCGGGTGAAAGCGCATGCCGATCTCGGACGCTGCCTCGATCTCGGCGCTGAGCAGGTCGCCGCCGCCCTTGGGATGGACGTAGAGATGATCCATCGTCGAGGTGCAGCCGCCCAGAGCAAGCTCGGCCAGCCCCACCCACGCGGACAGGTACGCCGCTTCCTCATCGAGGCCGGCCCAGATGGGATAGAGCGCGGTCAGCCACCCGAACAGACCCGTATTCACCGCAGGCGCGAAGGCGCGGGTGAGGTTTTGGTAGATGTGATGGTGAGTGTTGATCAATCCTGGGGTCACCAGACAGCCATTGGCATCGATCACCTCATCGGCTGGGGGCTCTGATCCCGCTGACCCGATCCCGCTGATCTGCCCGTCGGTGATGGCGATCCAGCCTCCGGCGAGTTCCCGGCGCTGCGCGTCCATCGTCACCAGCAGCCGGGCGCCGAACACCAGCAGATCGGCGGCCTGACCGCCAGCAGAAGCCATTTCCTGATCCTGCCCGCGGAGCATGTGCTTGCTGTCTGGCGCGGCCAAAGATTGATCCGCTGGTAACAGTTCCCCTCAACGCCTGCCCCTCAACGCCCACCCCTCAACACCCCGGCGCCATGCGCTGGTGGCGTCAGGGCGCCACGAGGCTATGGCTCCGGCGCCCGGCTCTCGGCTGTCAGGCCAGCGCCACCACCGCACGCAAAGCGGTCTCGATGGCGGCTTCCCAACCGGTCACCAATCGTTCGTTGACGCCTTCGTAGACGACGTCGTTGGTGACCAGATTGCCGCTGACCGCGCACACCATGCCGGCCCGGGCCCCGCGTAGATAGCCGACCGTGTAGAGGGCGGAGGCTTCCATTTCCACATTCAGCAGCCCGAGCGCGCTCATCTTCGCGATCTGCTCCGGGGTCTCGGCGTAGAACGCGTCGTCACTGGCTCCGATACCGACGTGCACCCCGATCCCGCGCTCAGCGGCGACTTCCCGTGCCGCTGCGATCAGCGCCACGGTGAGTTCGATGTCTGGCACCGCGGGGAAGGTGTCGGGCACGTACATCCGGCTGGTGCCCTCGTTCTTCATCGCTCCGGTGCTGACGATGAGATCGCCGGTCTTGATCCCCGGTTGCAGCGCGCCCGTCGAGCCGACCCGGATCAGGGTGTCGACTCCGCAATTGATGAGTTCCTCGGCGGCGATTGCGGCAGACGGGCAGCCGATGCCGGTCGAGCAGGCGCCTACGGGTACGCCGGCCCGGGTGCCGACCATGCTGCGGTATTCGCGGTGGTAGGCAACCTCGCGGGGATCATCGAGCACGCGGGCAATACGGCCCACCCGGTCGGGATCGCCGGGCAGCAACATCGCCGGCACAGGCCGGGCGGGATCCGGGCGCAGATCCGCCGGGCCCACGCGCAGGTGATATTGGACGCGGCCGAAGGTGGCAGCCGCCTTGTCGACGAGATCAACAGCGTCAATATGCTCGGTTTCGGGGGTGCTCACCGCCTGACGTTATGGACAGATCTCCCGCCCCGGCCTGCGTACGACGGTCCGGAACACATTCGTCACATCCCTGTCACGTTGCCCGGGCCCACCGTCGCCTAGCGTGGCGGAATGCCCGGCGAACGAGACCTGAAGGCTCTCCCGAAAGCCCACCTGCACCTGCACATGGAAGGCGGGATGCGGCCGACCACTTTGGCCGACCTGGCCACCAAATACGGCATGGACGTTCCGGTGGTGCGCGGCTTCGGCAGCTTCCCGGCATTCGCCGACATGTACGTCGCGGCGTGCGATGTGTTGAAGACGCCCGAAGACCTCACCCGGCTGATCGACGAGACGCTCGATGACGCCGTGGCCGCTGGAGCCGTCTACATCGAGCCGTCCTTCTTCATCCCGCACCACCGCGAGCGGCTCGGCCCGGACGAGTACGTCCTGGAGATGGCACTTGACGCTCTCGGGGCCGCCTCCGAGCGCACGGGTGTCGCTGCCTCGTTCATGCTCGCTGGTGATCGGACCCGTCCGCCCGAGGATGCCGTGATCCAGGCGAAGATCGCCGCCAAGTACGTGGGCCGTGGAGTCGCCGCCTTCGGGCTGGCCAATGACGAGGCCCCTTGGCCTCCGGAGCCGTTCGCCGAATCCTTCGCGATCGCCCGCGATGCCGGCCTGCTGTGCACGCCGCATGCCGGAGAACTCGCTGGTCCCGAGAGCGTGCGCGGGGCATTGGACGTGCTGCGGGCCGACCGTATTCAGCACGGAGTCCGGGCGATCGAGGATCCGGCTCTCATCGAGCGGCTCGTCGAGGAAGAGGTCTGCCTCGACGTCTGCCCGACCTCCAACGTGCTGCTGTCCGTCGTGCCCGACCTTCAATCGCACCCGCTGCCCAAGCTGCTCGAGGCAGGGGTGCGATGCAGCGTCAACGCTGACGATCCGCTGCTTTTTGGTCCGGGTCTGCTCGAGGAGTACGAGCTGTGCCGGCGCGATCTGGGCCTGCGCGATGAGCAGCTCGCCGAGATCGCCAGGTCGTCACTGATCTGCTCGGGGGCGTCCTATCGCGTGCGCGAGCGGGGGCTGGCGCAGATCGAGGAGTGGTTAGGCGCCGAGTAAGGCGTCTTGTCAGCGTCAGCGGCCCAGTTCCTTGGCGACGCGGGCTCCGAGATCGCCGTCGACCTGCCGCCAGTAGTCCAACGCCCGGCTCAGCACCGGATCCACCACGTCCTGCTGGAGGTGTCCGGAAATGTTGGAGACCAGGCGTGCCTTGGCGGCGTCGTCGAGCACGTCGCGGTACATCGTGCCCGCCTGGCCGAAGTCGTCGTCCTCGCTGTGCAGGCTCGCCGCGGCGCGGACGATCTCACCGGTGACCCCCCATGACGGGTCGGCGCCGAAGATCTCCGGCTGGGCTGCCGGACCGCCGTAGCTGTTGGGTGCATAGACCGGATCGCTCGGATTGGCGTAGCGCATCGCGCCGTCCTTGTTGTAGCTGTTCACCGGCGACTTGGGCTGGTTCACCGGCAGCTGAAGGTAATTGGGCCCGATGCGGTAGCGGTGGGTGTCCGGGTAGCTGAAGAGCCGACCCAGCAGCATCTTGTCGGGGCTGGGACCGACGCCCGGCACCAGATTCGAGGGCTCGAATGCGGACTGCTCGATCTGGGCGAAGTAGTTGTCGGGGTTGCGGTCGAGCACCATCCGCCCGACTTCCTGCAGCGGATAGTCGCCGTGCGGCCAGACCTTGGTCAGGTCGAAGGGGTTGAAGCGGTAATCCGCGGCGTCCTCGAACGGCATGATCTGGACCTTCAGGGTCCAGGTCGGGAACTGCCCGCTCTTGATCGTCTTCCAGAGCGTTTCGACGTGGTAATCGGGGTTTTCGCCGGCCATCGCTTCGGCGTCGGACTGGGTCCAGAAGTCAATGCCCTGGTCGGTCTTGAAGTGGTATTTGACCCAGAACTTCTCGCCGCCGGCGTTGATCCACATGTACGTGTGGCTGGAGTAGCCGTTCATGTTCATCCAGGTCTTGGGGATGCCTCGGTCGCCCATCAGCCAGGTGACCTGGTGCGCCGACTCGGGCGACAGGCTCCAGAAGTCCCACTGCATGTTGTTGTCACGCAGGTGGTTGTCAGCGCGACGCTTCTGCGAACGGATGAAGTCCTGGAACTTCGACGGGTCCTTGACGAAGAAAACCGGCGTGTTGTTACCGACCATGTCGTAATTGCCCTCGCCGGTATAGAACTTCAACGCGAACCCCCGAGGGTCACGCGCCGTATCGGCGTATCCCAATTCACCGGCGACGGTCGAGAACCGGGCCAGCATGTCAGTGGTGCGGCCGGGCTGCAGGAAATCAGCTTTGGTGAAGGCCGAGACGTCGTGGGTGACCTCGAAATGACCGAAGGCACCCGCGCCCTTTGCGTGGACGACGCGCTCGGGCACCCGTTCCCGGTTGAACTGCGCCATCTTCTGGATGACGTAGTGGTCCTGGAGCAGGATCGGGCCGTCGGGTCCGGCGGTCAGGGAGTGTTCGTCACTGGCGGCGGGAATTCCGGCGTCGTTGGTGGTGTAAGGGCGCTTTACATCGGTCATATCGGGTCGGTACCCCGTAAAGCACTACCCAAGCGCGATGTCCTCCGGGCGAATCGGGACGCGGTTGAGGTCTAGTCCAGTGGCTGCCCGCACGGCCGCTGCGACCGCTGGGGTAGAAGAAATGGTGGGCCCCTCGCCGATCCCCTTCGCGCCGTAGGGGGCGTCCGGCTCGGCCTGCTCCACGCAGGCCCAATCGACCACCGGCATGTCCACCGTCGTCGGGAGCACGTAGTCCTCGAAGCCCGTATTCACCGGAACCCCGTCGACCGTCACCAGCTCCTCATACAGCGCCAGGCCGACACCCTGCGCCGAACCGCCCTCGAGTTGTCCTTGCACGGAAAGGGGATTCAGTACGCGGCCGGCGTCCTGGCCGGTGGTCAAAGCGCGGAGTTTCACCACGCCCAGCTCGGGGTCGACGTCGACGACGGCCCGGTGCGCTGAGTAGATGAAGCTGACGAAGGCGTCGCCCTGGCCGTTCTCGTCCAGTGCGTCGGTCGGCCGGTGCCGAAAGGTTGTGCTCTGCTCGATCGGACCGTCGGCCAGCAGCTGCGCGAGCGAAGCATCCGGCCGGACCAGCTGCCGTTCGCACACCGCTGCGGCCACGGCCCGGCTCGCCGCCTGCACGGCGCCGCCGCTCATCCAGGTCTGGCGCGAGGCGCTCGACGATCCTGCCGAATCGATCCCGCGGGTGGTCGCGTTCTCCAGTGCGAATTGCTCGACCCCGAGCGGGCCGAGCTCTTCCGCAGCGATCTGACGGGCGATCGTCACGAAACCCTGGCCGACCTCGGCGCAGGCGCAGTGCACGGTCGCCAGTGGCAATCCGGCGGCGTCCAGACCGAGGTGCACCCGGGCTTGGGAGTAGTCGTCGAAACCCTCGGAAAACATGATGTTTTTGAAGCCGACCGCGACCCCCACTCCGCGCAGGTAGCCGGCTGGAGGCGACTCCGACGGCAGCGGGAAGCTGCAGGCCGCGCGGATGACCTCACGCACCGGAGTGGTCCCCGTCAGCACCTGTCCGGTGATCAACCGGTCGCCGGTCTGCAGCGCGTTGCGCAGGCGCAGCTCGACAGGGTCCATGCCGAGGCGGGCCGCGATCCGATCCATCTGGGCCTCGTGGGCGACTGCCACCTGAGGTGATCCGAAGCCCCGCATGGCGCCGCAGGGTGGATTGTTGGTCCGCACCGCGACGGCATTGACGAGTGCATTGGGCACCCGGTAGGGCCCCGGCGCGAAACACGCTGCATTGGTGACGACGGCAGCGCTGGTCGAGGCATAAGCACCGCCGTCGTAGACGAGGGAGACATCGACCCGTACCAGCTCGCCGTTGCGGTGGGTCTCGTGTCGGTAGCTGAGCCTGGCCGGATGGCGGTGGGGGTGGCCCAGGAATGACTCGGCGCGGGCGTAGTGCATGCGGACCGGCTGATGGGTGACTAACGCCAGCAGGCAGGCGTGGATGTGGAGAGTGACGTCTTCGCGGCCGCCGAACGCTCCGCCGACGCCTCCGAGCGTGAGCTGAACCTGCTCCTGCCGCAGTCCCAGGCTGGCCGCCACCTGGTCGCGGTCGGAGTGCAGCCACTGGGTGGCCACGGTCAGGTGCACGCCGCCATCGGCGGTGGGGACCGCGAGTCCCGCTTCGGGTCCCAGGAATGCCTGGTCCTGCATGCCGACCACGTAGTTGCCGGTGACCACCACAGGACCATGAGCACCCGGATCGCCGCAGCTGATCCGCAAGCGAGCGTATGGCTCATCGTCCTGGGCGAGCATCGGGTCGGTCAGTGCTGGAAGTGGCTCGTAATCAACGGTGATCGCCGCCACCGCCCGCGCTGCCGTGGCTGCGTCGACCGCCGCGACCAGGGCGACCGGCTCACCGACGTAGCGCACGACGTCTGAGGCGAGCACCGGCTGATCGGGACGTTCCAAGCCGTAGGTGGATCGTCCGGGTACGTCGTCGGCGCTGATCACCGCGACGACCCCCGGGACTCGGCGGGCGGCGCTCAGATCGAGCCGGCGAATCCGGGCCAGCGCATGGGGGCTGCGAAGCGTGCGCCCGATCAGCATGCCCGGCGCTGCGAGGTCGCTGGCATACGGGAACTGGCCCGCGGCCTTGGCCGGGCCGTCAGTACGTAACGCGCTCGTGTAGAGCGGCTCGGTGGCGCCCGTCATGAGTGGTCCGCCTGCTGGGCCCGCTCTTCCTGAGCCATCCGGACGGCCGCCATGATCCGGCCGTATCCGGTGCACCGGCACAAATTGCCGCCCAGCGCGAGGCGCGCCGCTGCATCGTTCACCTGCGGGTCGCGTTCCAGCAAAGCGGTGATCGAGACGACGAACCCCGGCGAGCAGAAGCCGCATTGAACTCCACCGGCAGCCACCAGGCAGCGCGCCACATCGGCGCCCGGCCCGGCCGCAACCCCCGCTGCGGTCAGGACTTCACAGCCGTCGGCATCGGCCGCCAGCAGGGTGCACGAGGTGAGCGGCCGCCCGTCGACCAGCACTGTGCAGGCTCCGCAGACGCCGGTTCCGCAGGCTTCCTTGGGAGTCGTGACCCCGAGCCACTCCCGCAGCGCGGTCAGCAGGTTGGCGGTGTCCGCATCGGGCGGTAGGCAGCACGGCACGCCATCGACCGTGAACGTTGTCACGCGGCCTGACGCTCGGCCGGCAACGTCAGGGCGCGGCGTACGAGCACGCCTGCGACGTGCCGCCGGTAGGCCGCTGACGCTGCGACGTCGTCGACCGGGGAAAGTGCGCTTCGAACGGCCTCAGCGACTGCGGACGACAGCTCAGGATCCAGCAGCTGGCCGGGCGCTCCGGTGCCGGCCAGCAGTTCGGCGGCCGCCACCCGCACTGGCCGCGGGCCGCACCCTCCGATGACGATCCGCGGTCGGCCGTCGGCGGGCAGCGAGATCGCCACCGACACGACACTGCGGCTGACGGCACCCCGCCGGCAGACTTTCAAGAACGCCTGCGGACCGGAGGCGGGCAGCCAGTGGAAGTCCACCAGGAGATCGTCATTCGCGAGCCTGCTGCCGCCGGCTTCAGCGAGCAGGTCGCCGACGGGCACCACACGCGTTCCGCCGGTGCCGGCGATGGTTGCCTGGGCGTCGAGGGCCAGCAAGGCGCAGAGTGAATCGCCGACCGGGCTGGCGGTACCGACGTTGCCGCCGAGCGTTCCCGCACCCCTGATCTGCGTCGACCCCATCGACGCCGCGGCTGACCACAGGGCAGGCGATGCCTCGCGTGCCAAGCCTGCCGGACCCGTCAGGTCGGCGTAAGGCACAGCCGCGCCGACGCGTACCTCATCCGCGTTAGCGCGGATCCGCGTCAACTCCGAAACGCGCCGAACCGCGACCACATCGCCGAGCGTGCGGTGGCCGTGGGTTACCTCGACCATCACGTCGGTGCCGCCCGCCACGATGGTCGCGTCGAGGTTGTGCAAGGCATCGAGCGCCTCATCCAGGGTCGTTGGACGAGCGACGGTCACGGTGCGCAGGCTAATTCTGTCGTGTTGCGACGGTATTGCATGCGGCGGTATTGCACGCGACTATGCCGGGCTGCCGGCTGATGGCGGGTGGAGCCGTCTCCAGTGCTTGGCGATGTCGACCCGGCGGGCGATCCAGACCCGGTCGTGGGCCTGCACATGCTCCAGGAACCGGGCCAACGAGGCGGCGCGTCCAGGACGGCCGGCGAGGCGGCAGTGCAGCCCGATGGAGAGCAGCTTCGGGGCCTCGGCGCCCTCCGCGTAAAGGGTGTCGAAGGCGTCGCGCAGGTAGTCGAAGAAGTCGGTGCCGGACCCGAAGCCGGTCGGGCTGGCGAACCGCATGTCGTTGGTGTCGAGCGCGTAGGGAACGACGAGATGGTCGGCCGCGCCGACCTTGACCCAGTACGGCAGGTCGTCGGCGTAAGAGTCGCTGTCGTAGAGGAATCCGCCGTGTTCGACGACGAGCCTGCGGGTAGCGGGAGAGTCGCGGCCGGTGTACCAGCCGAGCGGGGCGGCGCCGTAGAGCTTGCGGAATATCTCCACGGCCTCCTGCAGGTGAGCACGCTCGACCGCTTCGGGCACCTCCTGGTACGGAAGCCAGCGCCATCCGTGGCAGGCGACCTCATGCCCGGCGTCGGCGAACGCCATCGCGACGGCCGGATTGCGCTCGAGCGCCCGGGCCACGCCGAAAACGGTCAAGGGCAGGTCGCGTTCGGCGAAAAGCCGGAGCAGCCGCCACACACCGGCCCGGGAGCCGTACTCGTAGAGCGATTCCATGCTCAGGTGGCGGTCGGGGAAGGGCGGCGGGTCAAACATCTCCGACAGGAACGTCTCGGCATGCGCGTCGCCGTCCAGGACGCTGCGTTCGCCGCCTTCTTCGTAATTCAGCACGAACGACAACGCCACGTGGGCCTGACCAGGCCACTGCGGGTCCGGTGGGTGAGCTCCGTAGCCGATGAAGTCGCGCGGGGAGGGCTCGCCGCTCATGTGCCATCAGCGAGTACGCGATCGGCGAAGACCGCCCGTGCCTCGGTCGGGGTGGCCACATCCAGCGCCACCACAACCGACCTGGGCGGCAGTCCCATCCGGCGTTCGACATCTCCCAACAGGGCGTCCCACCAGCCGGCCTCGGCGACGGCCAGGTCCGGTGGGCTTGCCGCGAGAGGCAGCACGACGGCGCCGCCAGCCATCTTGGCTGCCTGGGTGACGGCGTCCACGATCGAAGCGCTCACCGGCTCGCCGTCGAGGGAGATGGCCGGCTCGAGCTGGCTCAGCCCGCGCAAGGGTGACAGCGTCGAGGTGTCCGCGGTTGCTGATCCCCGGGCCAGCAGACGTAGCCGTTGGGCGTCGTAGGTGCGGCAAAGGGTGGCAATGACGGCCAGCTCCTGCGCCGAGACGGCTAGTGCCGAATCGGTGAGCTGCGGCTGTGGTGGAGTGCGGTTCATGAGGTCACCTCTGGCCTGTCATTCAATATGTCGAGCTGGAGCAGGGTGGCCAGCAGGATTTCGGCCCCCAGCACGAGATCTGCCGGATCGGTGGCTTCCTCAGGGCAGTGGCTGCGGCCGCCCGAGCTCGGCACAAAAATCATCCCGACCGGCCCGAGCGCCGCGACGATCTGGGCGTCATGCCCGGCACCGCTCGGCATGGCCCGGGCCGTAAATCCGCGTTCTCCGGCGACGTGGGAAATCGCTTCCTGCACGGCCGGGTCGCATCCCGCGGCAGCGACGGCCTGCCGGGCGTTGATGGATGCTGCCACGCCTCGCCGGTCGCTGATGGCTTCGATCTCGGCCTCCAGGCGTAGCACGGCCGCCGCGAGCCGGGAGTCGTCACCGTCGCGCAGATCGATACCGAGCCGGGCCAGTCCAGGCACGACGTTGCGCACGCCCGGCTCGACATGGGCCAGCCCGGTGGTGCCGACATGGACGGCTCCACTTGCGGCAAGCGACTCGACGGCCAGCACGATCTCGGCGGCGGCGGTCAGCGCGTCGGCCCGCAGGTCCATGGGGGTCGTCCCGGCGTGATTGGCGGCTCCCCGCAGCTCGACGTCGATGATCATCCGCCCGGGGCAGGAGGTGACCACTCCGAGCCGCTCGCCGGCGGCATCGAGGACGGGCCCCTGCTCGACGTGCAGCTCCACGAAGGCGGCCAGCGCGGGCTTGGACCACGCCGCACTGTCGATAGCGGCGGGGTCGCCGCCACCGTCGCGCAGCCGCTGTGCCAAGGCGATACCCAGGTCGTCATCGGAGGCGAGCAGGGCCGCGTCCAGCAATCCGGCGACTGCCAGCGAGCCGGTGAAGCCGGGCGCCCCGCGAGCGCCCTCCTCATTCGAGAAGGCCACGAAAATCACGTCGTGATGCAGCAGTGTGCCGGCGCGGGCGAGGGCGGCCGCCACCTCGACCGCGGCGATCACCCCGTAGGCCCCGTCGAGGGGCCCGGCGGCGACCACGCTGTCGACGTGGCTTCCAGTTGCGAGCCGCGTACTCCTGCTGCCGTCGCCGCCCCGGATCGCGATCACATTGCCTGCCGCGTCGAAAGTGGGGAACAGTCCGGCTTCGGCGAACCAGCCCGCGATCAGGCGCTTGGCCGCGACCTCCTCGGACGAGAACGCCAGTCGGGTGACACCACCGGCGGGATCGGCGCCGATCCGGGCGAGTTGGTCGAGCCGGGCAAGCAGCCTCGCGCCGTCGATGTACGGCCCTGCCGGCACATCGGCGACGGGGGGCGTAGCGGGGACGGTCATCTTGCGAGCGCGCCGGCGAGCCGCTTCTGGTCGGCCAGGAACGCCTGGTACGCGCGCCAGCCGCCCAGCCCGGCGATATCAACGACGCGATCGCCCGGTGCGATCCGCTCGAACTGCAGGTGCATCGCATTGACGACGGTTCCGTCAACGAGCTCCACGACCCCCAGCTCGAGCTCGGCCGGTTCCTCAGGCATCAGCGAGTCATACAACATCTCTTCGGGCAGCTCGTAGAGCTCACCCTCGATGCTGGCCCCGAGCAGACCACTCTCCTTCGAGCCGGGCGGAATCGGGTAGAGGCCCGGAAATGCGTCGCGGACCGCGTAGAAGCGATAGAGCGGTGCGGTGCGGGCCGGGCCCAGGAAGCGCGCTCCGTCGACGGCGTGATGGTCGGGTTGGCCGCTCATGGCCGTCCCGTTCAGGAACATGCGTCGCACCTGCGGCTGCCATCCTTTTCGTCGGTAGTCGTGATCTTCGAAGGTAGGCATACCCGGCTCATCCCGGCGATCCGGGCGGGAAACGCAACCCACCGTTAACAGCAGTGACATGCTGCCGCCACGCGACGGGGCAAACGTCGGGCACGGGCCGGCGATGCAGGGGGAGCGTTAGGACGTTGGGTGTGGGGTTGCGAGCGAGACTGTGGGCGGGACTGTGAGCGGAATCGTGCTTGGTGGCAACCGTTTCGGCAAGGCAGAGGTGCGGCTCGTGCGCATCGACCGCTCCGAGAGCGGGGTCGCACTGCCCACCGACCTCTCGGTCACCACCCATCTCAGCGGTGACTTGGAAGCCGTCCACCTGCAGGGAGACAACGCCGGCGTACTCACCACCGACGCGCAGAAGAACACGATCTATGCCTTCGCCCGCGATGCACCTCCGGGGGCGATGCCCTCCGCGGCGGAATTCGGTTTGCGGCTGGCGCGCCATTTCGTGGAGTCGGTGGATTCCGTCCACCGCGCCCAGATCGAGATTTCGGCCTACCCCTGGTCCCGGATCCAGGCCGACGGCGCCGAGGCACCGCATTCGTTTCAAAGAGCGGGCGGGCCGACTGTCGTCACGCAGGTGACGTACGAAGCCGGCCGCGCCTGGGTCGTTGCAGGGCTTGAAGACCTGGTGGTGATGAATGCGACCGACTCGGAGTTCAAGGGTTTCTTGAAGGACGGCTATACGACGCTGGCCGAGACCGATGAGCGCATCCTCGCGACGGCGGTGAGCGCGCGGTGGAGGTACGCCGACTTCGAGGTGGAGCCCGCGGCTGCCGCTGATTCCGGTCCGGTCTCGCCGGTCGACTGGGACAAGAGTGCGCAAGAATGCCGCCGGCTCTTGCTAGAGGCCTTCGCCGACACCTACAGTCGCTCCCTCCAGCAGACCCTTTATGCCATGGGGACGCGGGTGCTCGCTGATCGGCCGGAGGTGGTGGAGGTGCGTCTTTCGATGCCAAACAAACATCACTTCCTGGTCGATCTCTCGCCTTTCGGCCGCGACAATCCCGATGTGGTCTATTACGCCGCGGATCGGCCCTACGGGTTGATCGAGGGCACCGTCACCCGCGATGACGCCCCACCGCCTGGCCCGGCCTGGAGCACCTGGTGACCCGCCAGTCGAGTCAACCGGGTGCCCAGTCAGGGCTCGCCCGGTTACGCGCCCTCCCGCTCGTGGAGCGGGCCGCGACCCTGTTCGGGTGCTGCGCGTCGACGAGGTGGGCGGCCGTCGTGTCCGAGCATCTTGACGAATGCGCCGATGACGACCAGCTCTTTGCCTTGAGCGAAAACGTCTGGTGGCTGCTGTCTCCGGGCGATTGGCGCGAAGCGCTTGATGCTCACCCCAAGATCGGTGAGCGCACAGCGCCGGGCAGCCGCGAAGGGCGCGAACAGGGTGCGATGGCCTCCGCCGGACCGGCATTGCGTGAAGAGATCGCCGAGGGCAACCGGGCTTACGAGGAGCGATTCGGCATGACGTACGTGGTGCGCGCTCGGGGCCGCAACCCGGCTGAACTCCTGCTGCTGCTCCGGCGCCGGCTGAACAACGATCCGGAAGCCGAGCTGCGGGTCGCGGCGGGCGAACAGGCGGAGATCACCCGACTGCGATTGGCAGACGTGCTGGCGCAGTCCGTTGCGGCATGACGCTGTCCACGCATGTGCTCGACGTAGGCCTCGGTCATCCAGCCCAGGGGATTCCTGTCAGGGCGGAGCGAGAGACCCCCGACGGTTGGCAGTCGGTCGCTTCCCGGGTGACCGATGTGGACGGCCGGGTCTCGCCTCTGGTGGCCACGGGTGAGTGGCAGCCTGGACGTTGGCGGCTCATCTTCGACGTGAGTGGTTACCTCGGCGCGGAGGCGACGTTTCCCACCGTCACCGTCGAGCTCAACGCGCTTTCCGCGCATCGGCTGCACGTGCCGCTACTGCTCAATCGTCACGGCTACACCGTTTATCGGGGGAGCTGAACTATCGGGGAGTGAGGCGTCCAGCAGTCGGCTCAGCGCCAGCGGATCGTCCTCCATTGCCGTGAACTGGTAGCCGACTCCGCCGGGAAGCCTCAACCACGCCGCGCGCACGCGTCCCGTGGGGCCGATCGGGAGCTTCGTCCGGAGGTCGCTGAGGGTCGAGCAATTCCCACCAACGACGAGCAATGAGCCCACCGCCCGTGGCCGCCAGGGACCACCCCATTCGCCGCTGAGTTCGAAGTCCTGCCGCAACACCGGCCGATCTGCCACGTCGAGACGAGTGACGAGTCGGGCCTGGCCCCCGCATTCTCCGGTGCGCCCGCGGACGGTCTCCTCGCGAAGCACCAGCGCCGCGTCTCCCGCCATCCTCAGCCCGATGTCCAGCGTGTGTCTGGCTTCGGCAGCGACGACCGTGGGGGGCAGCACGAGCACCAGGCCGGCTCCCTCAGCGAGCTCGATCCGTACCTGCATCCGGGACGGCTCGCCCGAGCGTGATGGCAGCGCGACCGTCGCGGCGACTCCCGCCACTTCCAGCGCCGCGCCGGGGCCCACCTCGATCTCCAGCGTCATCACGTCGCCGCCGAGGGGTCCGAATGCCCCCGCCACCAGATGCACGCGTGTGCGGCCGGTCATCGGAGTCGGCCGGACCGTCAGTGCGCCATCGCCTTCCAGGTGCGCGAGCCGGGTGACCCCGTCATGAGCGTCGGCGACGATCCTGGCGCGTGACTGCACCTGCGCTCAGACCCCGCTCAGCTGAGCGCGCACCCAATCGGCGACCGGGGCCACCCCCGCGTCATCGCGCAGGCAGGTCAGCAGGGTAGGCAGCGTGCCGCGAGCGGCCGCGGAATCGCGGCGCATGACATCAAGGTCCGCGCCTACCAGCGGCGCCAGATCGGTCTTGTTGATGACGAGCAGGTCTGCCGTGGTGACGCCCGGCCCGCCCTTGCGCGGCACCTTGTCACCTCCGGCCACATCCAGGACGAAGATCTGCGCGTCGACGAGGCCGCGGCTGAAGACAGCCGTGAGGTTGTCACCGCCGCTTTCGACCAGGACCAGTTCGAGACCCGGGAAGCGTTCGTCGAGGTCCTCGACCGCGTCGAGATTGGCGGCGATGTCGTCTCTAATGGCCGTGTGGGGGCAGCATCCGGTGGCAACCGCGGTGATCCGCTCATCCGGCAGTACGGCGTTTCGGCGCAAGAAGTCTGCGTCCTCGGTCGTGTAGATGTCGTTGGTCACGACGGCCAGGTTGATCTCGCCCCGAAGGGTGCGGCACAGCGCGGCAACCAGCGCCGTCTTGCCCGACCCGACCGGCCCCCCGATGCCGATCCGCACCGCCCGCCCTGTGGGCTCGGCCGAGACGTGAACGTCGCTCCCGTGGGGGTGCGTATGGGGTGCTGGAGTCGCAAGTTCGGTCATTCGGCCTCCGGTCCGGGCGCTGGCGGGAAGAACCTGCGCGGCTCAATCGCGTTCCCGCGATCAAACCCATGTTCTCCTACGCGCATGACATCGGTGAGTCGGCTGCCCGTCGCTCTCACGACGTGAAAAGGGTGCTGGGCCGGCGGGCATGCTGTTCGGCAAAGACATCGAACAGGGGGTGGCCGGCCGAGGGCAGTTCGTTGAGCGAGACTGCTTGCTGCGCAACCTTCGCCGTATTTTCAGCAGCCGGCCCCAGCCGCGCCAGCAGACCCGTGACGGCAATCGGATCGAGACCGAGGAGGCGAACCGCCGCCGATGCCGGTCCACTGACCGAGGCCAACGCAGCCACCAGGGCAGCGTCCGATGAGCTGCCTCCGGCGGCACAAACCGCGACCCCGAGCACCAGCGGATGGTGCGGGCGCTCACCCAAAGGCCCTCCCGGTGAATACGCCTGATGGGGCCAGCTGGCACGAGCGAGGCGAAGCAGCCCCCGGCCTTGCGCGCGGCTCGCGATCCGGGCTGCCTCCGAAGGCATCCGAGCATCAGCTTCGATGTCCAGTTGGGTCAGCCCGGCAGCGAAGTCGGCTCCACCGGCGGCCAGACAAGCTGCTGCTGCCAGACCCGCGGCGACCAGACCCGCGGTGGCAAGTCGCACTTCCAGCAGCGCCAGCAGCGTCTCTTCATCCGAGACGATCCCCGCCTCGATCGCCGCTTCCACCCCACCCGAATGTGCCAGGCCCCCGCTCGGGCTGCGGCCGTCGGCCAACAGCAAAACCCCTGCGGCTACAGTCATTTCGCTTTACCCATCACCGTCAGGCCATGAAGTAGCGCTGCGCCATGGGCAGCACCGACACCGGAGCCTCTTCCACGACGGTGCCGTCGATGCGCACCGTGAACGTGTCCGGCTCCACCTCGATGCGCGGCAACGCGGAGTTCTCCGGCAGATCCGCCTTGCCCCGGGTGCGCGTATCGGCGACAGGCAGCAGCCGGCGTTCCACTGCGAGTCGATCCGCGAGCCCGAAGTCGATGGCCGCAGGCGCCACGAAAAACAGGCTCGTCTCGGCCGGCACCCTGCCGTAAGAACCCCACATCGGTCGGGGGAAACGCGGCTGCGGGGTCGGGATCGAGGCGTTGCCATCGCCCATGGGCGCGTACGCGATCATGCCGCCCTTGATGACGGCGTCCGGTCGCACCCCGAAGAAGGCGGGATCCCACAGGACGAGGTCGGCGAGCTTGCCCACCTCCACCGATCCCACCTCGGAATCGATGCCGTGGGCCACCGCCGGGCAGATCGTGTATTTGGCGACGTAGCGCCGGGCGCGCAAGTTGTCGGCGCCCGAGTTCGCCCCGCGATCACCGGGTAGCGCGCCGCGGCGCGCCAAGTTCACGTGCGCCGTCTGCCAGGTGCGGATGACGACCTCACCGATGCGGCCCATCGCCTGGGAATCGCTGCCAATCATGGAGATTGCACCCAGATCATGGAGTACGTCCTCGGCCGCCATCGTCGACGGCCTGATCCGGCTCTCGGCGAAGGCCAGGTCTTCCGGCACCCGGGAATTGAGGTGATGGCAGACCATCAGCATGTCCAGATGCTCAGCAAGCGTGTTGACGGTGTGGGGACGCGTCGGGTTCGTCGAGCTGGGCAGGATGTTGGCCACTCCCGCGACCGTGATGATGTCCGGCGCGTGACCGCCGCCGGCGCCTTCGGTGTGGTAGCTGTGGATCGACCTGCCGCCGATGGCCGCGAGCGTGTCCTCCACGAAACCGGCCTCGTTGAGGGTGTCGGTGTGCAGCGCCACCTGGACGCCGTATTCGTCGGCGACGCGAAGGCACGCGTCGATGGCGGCCGGGGTCGAACCCCAGTCCTCATGCAGCTTGAAGCCGCCCGCTCCGTGCTGCAACTGCTCGACAAGAGCGTCATGCCCCACCGTGTTGCCCTTGCCCAGCAGCAGCACGTTGACCGGCCAGGTATCGAGTGCCTCGAACATCCGGGCCAGATTCCAGGCGCCGGGGGTAATGGTGGTGGCCTTCGTGCCGTCGGCCGGACCCGTGCCGCCGCCAATGAGAGTCGTGGTGCCAGCGGCAAGGGCTTCTGGGAGCTGGGTCGGGCTGATCAGGTGGACGTGGCTGTCGACCGTACCGGCGGTCAGGATCTTGCCGTTGCCGCTCATCACCTCGGTCGAGGGACCGATCACCAGATCCGGATGTACCCCCGCCATCGTCTCGGGGTTGCCGGCCTTTCCCAGGGCGACGATGCGCCCGCTGCGGATGCCGACGTCAGCCTTGATGACGCCCCAGTGGTCGAGCACGACCACGCCGGTGATCACCAGATCGGGCGTGCCTTCGAGCCGGGTACGAATCGATTGGCCCATCGATTCGCGAATGACCTTGCCGCCGCCGAACACCGCCTCATCGCCGGTCGCGATCCCCTCTGGCCCGCGAGAGAGGTCCTGCTCGATCTCGATGAAGAGGTCGGTGTCGGCGAGCCGAAGCTGGTCGCCGGTGGTCGGCCCGTACAGCTGGGCGTATCGCTCCCGCTCGAGGTCGCTCACGCCTCTGTCGGCCCATCAGCGCGCGGACGGTCGAGTGCCCCGGCCGCCAGTCCGCGTATCCCGTGCACCACCCGCGCGCCCGCCAGCGGCACCAGCGAGACCTCCTGCGCCAGACCCGGCTCGAACCGCACCGAGGTGCCGGCGGGAACGGCTAGACGATGGCCCCACGCGGCTTCCCGGTCGAAGACCAGGCCCGCATTCGTCTCCGCGAAATGCAGATGCGAACCCACCTGGATCGGCCGGTCGCCGGCGTTCTCGACGCGCAGCACCAGGACGGGACGCCCCGGGTTCAGCTCGATGGAGGCCCCGGCATCTCCGCCGGCCAGCCGCAGCTCACCGGGGATCATGGGATCGGGTTGTGCACGGTGACCAGCTTCGTCCCGTCGGGAAAAGTCGCCTCCATCTGCACCTCCACGAGCATCTCCGGGATCCCTTCCATCACGTCTTCGCGGGTCAGCACCTCGCGCCCGGCCACCATCAATTCGCTGACGCTTCGCCCGTCGCGGGCACCCTCGATGACGAACGCCGAGAGGATGGCCACCGCCTCGGGATAGTTCAGCCGCAGGCCCCGGCTGCGGCGCCGGGTCGCGACTTCGGCGGCCCACAAGACGGTGAGTCGCTCCTGCTCACGCGGAGTCAGCTGCACCCGCCGACCTTAGACACCGAACTGAGCTGCGCGAGCGGCCCCCGGCGAGGGCTCGAAGATCTTCACGCGCGTGCAACGCGAACGTCACGCCCGAGTCGCCACGCAGGGGATGCCCTGGTGTTTCCACACTGGTCGCCGAACGGTGATACTCGGCGCATATCCGGCGCTGCCCGAGGCGCCCAGCTGTGCGGGGGAGGGACATCGGTGGCGCTCGGCCCCCTTCGGCCCTCGGACCCGCCGAGCTATGGCCCCTACCGGCTGCAGAGCCGGCTCGGCGCCGGGGGCATGGGCGTCGTGTATCTCGCGTTCGGCCCCGATGGGGTTTCTGAAACGGCGGCGGTAGCGCTCAAGGTGCTGCAGCCGATGCTGGCCGAGGACGAGGAGTACCGGGCGCGGTTCGTGCGCGAGGTCGGCGCCGCCCGCCTGGTGGACAGCCCCTACGTCGCGCGCGTGGTCGCTGCCGAGACGCAGGCGGACACGCTGTGGATGGCCACCGAATACGTCGAGGGCGCCACCCTGGCACGGGCCGTCGACAGCAATGGACCGGTGCCCGGCGACCGGCTGCACGGGCTGGCCTCAGACCTCGCATCGGCGTTGCAGGCACTGCACCTCAAAGGGGTGGTGCACCGCGATCTGAAGCCGGCCAATGTCGTATTGGCTTGGAGCGGTCCCAAGCTCATCGATTTCGGGATCGCCAAGCAGGAGGGCGCGACCGATCTGACCCAGGCCGGGGCGACTGTCGGCTCGCTGCTCTGGATGAGTCCGGAGGTCCTCGCCGGCTATCCGGGTGGGCGTCCGTCGGACATCTTCGCCTGGGGAATGTGCGTCGCCTTTGCGGGTACGGGCAGGCCTCCGTTCGGCGCCGGTGACGCCCACGCCGTGGGATATCGCATCTCGCGGGAGCCACCGGATCTGCGAGGGCTTCCGCGCGGTCTGACCGACCTCGTCGCCGCAGCACTGTCGAAGGAGCCCAACGCCCGGCCTTCGGCTCGTGACCTGTGCGTCGCCCTCGGGGTGGACCAGACGCAGCAGATGACGGCCGTCGCCATTCCCAGCCCGGAAGGGGGATGGACGGGCCCTCGCGGGGCAGCCACGACACAGGGGATAGCTCCGGGTCAGCCGCTCACCCCGCCGCCCCCCAACCCGCCGCCCGGGTGGCCGGGATCGCCGGATGGTGGAGCCAACGGTTCACCGGCGGGGTCGAAACGTCCCAAGTGGCTGCTTCCAGTAGCGATCGTGGCAGGTCTCGTCGTCATCGGCGGGATCGTCGCCGGGATCCTCGCGGCCACCGGAGGGAAGTCGCATTCGGCCGGTCCGACTCCAAGTCCGCTGGTCAGCCCCACCTCGGCCCCGTCCTCAAGCCCCAGCACCTCGCCGCCACCGACCTCGACTCCGCCGACATCCGCACCGCCGACCTCGACCGCGCCCGTGCTGGCCTCGCTCTCGCAAGCGGAGTCGGTCGTGAAGGACGACGGCTACACGCCGTATTCCGATTCGGCTTCGAACTGGGATCCGACGGCGCCCATCAACGTCATTCTCGGGACGCTGACCGGCTCGGCCGACGGCTTCAACAACTGGGCGTTCTTCTTTGCCGGCAACACCTTCATCGGTCACGACACCAGCGATCCCAGCGCCCAGATCTCGGTCTTCGGGCGCACCAACAACGTGATCACGCTGTCCTACCAGCTCTTTGCCCCCAACGATCCACTCTGCTGCCCGACGGCCCCTTCGCAGGCGGTCCGATTCCAGTACCTGGACGGGGTCCTCACGCCGCTCGATCCGATTCCGCCGTCGGGAGGCTCGGGCAACCACCGCTGAGTCCGGTTCGCCGCGTCTGATCTGATGCATGTCATGACTGACCCCCAGAAGCCGACCGGCCCGCTGACCGGCTACCGGATCCTCGAGCTCGCCGGCCTCGGCGCCCTGCCCTTCGGCACGATGAAGCTGGCCGACATGGGCGCGGACGTCATCCGGATCAACCGGATCAGTGAAGCGCCCGACGAGGTGCCCAGCGAGATCGCCCCCAAGCAGTTCTGGCGGGAATTCGATCGTGGTCGCCGCTCCATCGCCGTCGACCTGAAGTCACCCGCGGGGATCGCGCTGGTGCTCGATCTGGCGGAGAAGTCCGACGTGCTGCTCGAGGCGTTTCGCCCGGGCGTGACGGAGCGGCTCGGCCTGGGTCCGCAAGAGGTGATGGCGCGCAATCCCAAGCTGGTTTACGGGCGGCTGACCGGCTGGGGACAGACCGGTCCGCTGGCGAAGGTGGCCGGGCACTCGCTCAACTACGAGTCGCTGTCCGGGGCGATCGGCTCCATCGGCCCGGTGGGAGGCCCGGCGGTGCCGCTGCTGCAGGTGCTCGGTGATTTCGCCGGCGGGGGACTGAACCTGGCCTACGGGGTGGTGTGCGCGCTGCTGGAGGCGAGCCGCACCGGAAAGGGCCAGGTGGTCGACGCGGCCATGCTTGACGGGGTCATGTCGCTCTACAGCGTCTTCTACGGGATGGCGGCCTCCGGGATGCATACGGAGGACATCGGAACGAACCTGTTCGACGGCGGCGCACCGTTCTACAACGTCTACGAGACCTCGGACGGCCGCTACGTGACCGTCGCCCCCATCGAGCCGCACTTCTACCGTCAGCTGCTGGATGCGCTCGAGATCCCGGCAGACGACATGCCGGCCCAGTACGACCAGAGCCAATGGCCGGCCGTCCGCGACCAGCTGGCAGCGGTCTTTCGCACTCGTACGCGTGATGAATGGCAGCAGCGGCTGGAAGGAACGGATGTTTGCTTCGCGCCGGTTATGCGCCTCGGGGAAGCGCATGAGCATCCCCACAACATCGCCCGCGGTGCCTTCGTTACGACGCCGGACGGTGGCCGCCAGCTGCGTCCCGCGCCGCGGCTGTCAGGGATGGCCGCGAACGGCGATGCGGTCAACCCGTCCTACGCCTATGTCGGCGCCGATACCGACATTGTGCTGGCCGAATTCGGGATCGAGCCGGAGGTGATCGGGCAGCTGCGCAAGGCTGGCGTGGTGGCCTGACCCCACGTCAGATCGACGAACTCCTGCCGGTACGGTGACGCCCCATGACGATTCCAACACCAGCAGGGCCATTGGCGGGTATGCGGATCGTCGACACCTCGACCGGGATCAGCGGCGCTTACACGACGAAGCTCTTCGTCGACGCAGGCGCCGAAGTCGTCAAGGTCGAACCGCCCGGCGGGGATCCACTACGCCGCTGGTCTGCCTCAGGTTCGACGGGATCCGCGGCCGGGGCGCTCTTCCGGTTCCTTGCCGCAGGCAAGCAGTCGGTCGTGGGTGCCGTAAACGACCCCGAGATCGCGCGGTTGATTGCCGGAGCGGATCTCGTCGTGGACTCGGGGGACGCGGGCCTTGATCCGGCGGCGCTGTTTGCTGCCGATCCCCGGCTCGTCGTCTGCTCGATCACGCCGTACGGACTGACCGGCCCTTATGCCGGACGTCCCGCTACCGAGTTCACCGTCCAGGCCGAGTGCGGCTCGATTGCCGGCCGCGGCACGCTGGACCGGCCGCCTGTCCAAGCCGGCGGCCGGGTCGCGGAATGGGCCGCCGGCGTGACGGCAGCCGCTGCCTCCCTTGCGGTGCTACGTCGTTCCACGCGTACCGGCGAAGGCGCCGTGCTGGACGTCTCCTGGTTCGAGGCGATGGTCCTGTCCACCAACCTCTACAGCGACCTCATGTTCAGCCTGATGGGCCGCCCCGACGTACCGGGACCGCCGCGCAGTGTCGAGCTGCCCTCGATCGACCCGACCTCCGACGGCTGGGTCGGCTTCAACACCAATGGGGCCAAGCACTTTCGGGGTTTTGCCGAGATGGTCGGCCGGCCCGATCTGGTCGGTCATCCGCAATGGGGAGCGATCGGCGGCCGGGTCGCGGCCCGCGCCGAGTGGGACGACATCGTGCGCAGCTACACCAAGGCCCACACCACGGCGGAGGTGCTGGCGGACGCCGCCGAGCTTCGGGTGCCCGCGGCCCGGGTGAATGACGGCCACACCATCCTGTCCGAAGAGCAGTTGCTGGCCCGCGACTTCTTCGCCGGCGATCCGGCTGACCCTGCCAGTGCCCTACGCACGCCCCGACCGCACTACCTGCTCAATGGTCGGCGCCCGGAGCAGGCCGGCCCTGCCCCCGAGCTCGGCGCGTCCGATCCCGCTGACCTGCTACGCCGGCGCCCGGCGACCAGCGAGCCGGCCACCGGCGGCCTCCCGCTCGCGGGCCTCAAGGTGCTGGACCTCACCGCGTGGTGGGCCGGTCCGGCGGTTTCCCAACTGCTCGCGGCGATGGGGGCCGAGGCCGTCCACGTCGAGTCCCTCACGCACCTGGATCCCATGCGGCTGGCCAGCGCGATCATGTTCATGGGGCGTGACCGCTGGTGGGAGTTCTCCGGATTTCATCTGGCGATCAACACCAACAAGAAGGGCGTCACCATCGACCTCGGTGGCGACGAGGGCCGGGCGCTGCTGCGCCGCCTCGTCGAATGGGCTGACGTCGTCGTCGAGAACTACACCCCGCGAGTGCTGGAGCGCTGGGGGATGGGCTGGGAGGCCGTCCACGCCCTCAATCCGTCCGCCGTGATGATGCGGATGCCCGCTTTCGGATTGGACGGTCCCTGGCGGGCCAGGCTCGGGTTTGCCCAGACGGTGGAACAGATGTCCGGAATGGCCTGGGTGACGGGCTACGCCGATGGCGAGCCGACGGTGCCGCGCGGCCCGTGCGACCCCATGGGCGGCATGCATGCGGGCTTCGCGGCGCTCGTCGCGTTGGAGGCCCGGGACCGCACCGGGGAGGGTCAGCTGGTGGAGGCGCCGCTGCTGGACAGTGCGCTGAACATGACCGCCGAGCAGGTCATCGAATTCACCTCGACCGGGACCATCCTGGAGCGCGACGGCAACCGGTCGCCGTCCGCCGCACCGCAGGGCTTGTACGCGTGCCACCCCCCGGCGGCGATGGGGACCGCGGACGAGGCCTGGCTGGCGCTCTCGGTGGCCAACGACGAGCAGTGGGAGGCGCTGGTCAAGGTGCTTGGTGCGCCCGTCTGGGCGCAGGATCCGAAGCTGGCCACCCACGCCGGGCGCCGTGCCGGTGCAGACCGAATCGACGCCGAACTGACCGGTTGGGCGCTCGGGCGAGACGTCGAGGAGACGGTCGAGCTGCTGATCGCGGCTGGAATCCCGGCAGCCACGCTGACGAACCCGCGGAACCTGACGTTGCATCCCCACCTGGCTGCCCGCGGCTACCTCGAGCAGGTGCCCAACGCGGTCGTCGGCACCCACGGCGTGCCCGGTCTCCCGCTGCGGATGTCCGGCGTCGACCGCTGGATCCGCCAGGGCGCGCCGCTGGTCGGGGAACACAACGCTGAGGTGCTCAGCGGGCTGCTCGGACTGTCGGCCGCCGAACTCGAACAGCTCACGGCCGCCGGCGTCATCGGGACCGAGCCGCCGCCGCCCACTGACTAAGCGGTGCATCCAGCAGCAGCACTAACCTCAAGGCAGTGAAGGTCCGCATCGGCGTCTCGGTCGCCGGCACCGAACTGTCCGGTCCGGCCGGATTCGCCGCCCAGGTCGACGAGCTGGAAGAGCTGGGCAT
The DNA here is from genome assembly GCA_963737695.1 of uncultured Actinomycetota bacterium. Classification (GTDB taxonomy): domain Bacteria; phylum Actinomycetota; class Actinomycetes; order Frankiales; family Frankiaceae; genus DATAZK01. Next base: position 547,582 of record CAVTTQ010000002.1, on the reverse strand, counting down.
CGATTCGCTCTGGCTGTCCGAGCTGGTCTATTCGCCGCTGGTCGACCCCTTCATCGGGATGGCGTACGCCCTGTCGCGGACCACGTCGTTGAAGGTCGGGACGGGCGTCGCGGTGCTGCCGGGACGGTCTCCCATCCTGGTGGCCAAGCAGCTGGTGTCGTTGGCGCGGCTGGCTCCCAAGCGCGTACTGCCCGTCTTCGGCCTGTCCCCGGCCCGTCCGAATGAACGGGCAGCCTTCCCGGTGCCCAAGGGGCAGCGCGGGGCGGTGTTCGACGAGTCGCTGGAACTGGTGCGCCGGCTGCTGCGTGAGCCGAGCGTGACCTTTGAGGGCGAGTTCTTCCAGGTCGAGGAGGCTTCGGTCGGGGAGCTGCCGCCGATCCCGCTCGACATCTGGCTGGGCGGCAGCGCGCCCGCGGGCCTGCGCAGGATCGGCCGCTACGCCGACGGTTGGCTGGCCAGCTTCATCACCCCGGAAGAGGCCGCCGAAGGCATCGTCGCCATCAACGCTGCGGCCAGGGAAGCAGGCCGGGAAGTCGACCAGGACCACTTCGGGATCAGCATTCCGATCGCCTTCGAGGAACCCCCTGCCGGGCTGATCGCCGCCATCCTGGCCCGCCGGTCGGACGTCCCGATCGAATCGTTGATCCCGGTCGGCTGGGAGGCGGCTCGTACCCTTATCGGCCGATATGTCGAGGCCGGACTGAGCAAATTCGTGGTGCGATCCGCCGGACAGGCCCCGCCGGCGAATTTCCTGCGCGACTTCTTGACCGAACTGGCGCCGCTGCAAACCTGATTCCCACTGGGCGTGATGGGTGAGTGCCGCGAAATTCACCCGGGAGAGTCACAATGCGGCTCTTTATGGCAGTCAACGACCTGAGGCGGTTGCCGATAGCCCAACCGTGGCAAACCTGATACTCGGAAGCACGGGCGCCTCGTGCCGTCCTCGGGGCATCGCAGCATCTGACTTGCTGCACGCCGTGCGCGCTACAGACTGCACCACGCTGTGCGGCTCACCGGTCGTCTTCGTCTTCCTGCAGACCGAGTTTCCCGGGCCCGACCTCGAGGCTCCGATCTGCCCCGAGTGCAACACCCTTGCGCTGGCGTTCATGGACGCTGAAGCCGTCGTCGTCTAGGTCCGTCCGTCCAGCTCCCCCCCGTCCAGCTCCCCGTCCGGCTAGCTCCAAGGTGTCGTTGGCGCCGGAATGCGCGCCAGGGCCGAGCCCGGATCACCGAATCGGGCTCCTGCCGCTGTCGGTTCGTTCCAGTCGGCGGCGGCCGCAGTCATCTCTTCGCGCGTACGACCGACGAAGTTCCACCACATCAGGATCGGCGACTCGAACGGTTCGCCGCCCAGCAGCAGGAGCCGGGTCTCCTCGCCGGCGCTGAGCTCGAGTTCCTCGCCGCCTGATCCGAGATAAGCAAGTTCCCCGGGCACGACCCTCGTTCGGCTCCCTGACTGCTGCGCTGAGACGTCCACGGCGCCTTCCAGCGCCACGATCGCGTACTCATGGTCGGCTACCAAAGGCAGCACGGTCCGACCCGGGCGCAGCTGAACGTCGACGCCCACATGATCGGTATCGCGACGGGCGCTCGAGGCGCCCGCTGCAATCCCGACCAGCTCGCCGACCAGCACCGTAGCGATGGCGTCATCGATGTCCAGCCGCGGCAGATCCGTGTGGTGCTCGAACGCCGCCTCGCCATGGCGGGTGGCCTCGGGCTGCGCGACCCAGAGCTGGATCCCCTGCATCTCGCCCCGGTAGCGACGGGTCGATTCCTCGGCGTGGCTGACACCCCGGCCGGCCGTCATCAGGTTGAGCTGGCCTGGTCGGATCAGCTGCTCAGAGCCGAGGCTGTCGCGGTGCAGCAGCTCGCCCGACACCAGCCACGTGACGGTTTGCAGGCCCATGTGCGGGTGCGGGCCGACCTCCATTCCGGCGTCCTCGGTGACCGCCAGTGGTCCCATGTGGTCGGCGAAACACCAGGCTCCCACCGTCCGGCGGGTGCGCAGGGGAAGCGCTCGCCGGACCGGCGTCCCAGCGACGTCGGCCGTTCGGCTCTTCGTGATCTCGATCTGACCGGCCATGGCTATCGGCGACTACCGTCCTCGGATTGCCGGTAGCGCCTTCGCGGCGAAGTCGGCGTTGGTTTGGGCCAGCAGCGCCGGATCGGTGTCCCGCGACCCGGGGACGACGATCACTCGGTCCAAGCCGAGCGCGATCAGCTCTCGTATCCGTGCGGCGCAGGTCTCGGCGGATCCGACGACCGTGAACCGGTCCAGGAAGTCGTCGTCCATGGCCGCGATGTGGGCCGCATCGGAAAGTCCGTGACGGGCTTCGTCGTAGGTCCGTCCGACGCCGGTGACGGCAGCCTGGTCGGCGGCGGCAAGTCCCTCGGCAGCGGAGGCGCTCAGGCTCGAGAAGTGCGCGAAGATTCCGGCGCTGCCCCTGACGAGAGACCGCGCGACCGCCGGGTCGTCATGGCACCCGACGTTCAGGAATGCCCCGACCGCTAGCGCATCCGGGTCCAATCCGGCGTCGATACGCGCTTGGCGGGCTACCCCGATGGCCCATGCGATCCGCTCGGGTTCGGCGCCGACCGTCAGCAGCACCCGATCAGCGAGCGTAGCGGCCAGCGCGATCGTCCTGCTTCCCGTCGCCGCGACCTCGACACCGACGGGCGGCAGCGCGGCGCCATGAGACTGCGGGTCGGCGATCCACCCGATCCGGCTGCTCGTGCCGTCGACGGTGACCTCCTCGCCGTGCAGGTAGCCGCGCACCGCCTTGACGAAGCCGGCCAGTCGATCCGTCGTCGGGGTCGTGATCCCGAGCTGAGCCAGCGAAGAGTCTCCGCGGCCGATCCCCAGCACGGCCCGACCGCCGGACTCCTGGTGCACGCTGGCAATGGCGGACGCCACCACCGCCGGATGCCTGGTCACCGGATTGACGATGCCGGTCCCCAGCCCCAGCCGTGAGGTCGCCGCGGTCAACCTCCCGAGTTCGACGAATGCGTCGCCGACCAGGTTCTGACTGTCGGCCAGCAGTACCCCGTCAAACCCTTGCTGCTCAGCCTCTTCCGCCGCTTTCTGGCAGACGCCCGGCACCGGAAAGAGGTGCATCCAGACCTGGCAGCCGGGTGTCGGCGGGGGCATAGCAGCAGGCTACCGTTGGGCCACATGACGACTTCCGCCGATCAATTCAGCGGGCCGGTGGCCTTTCCCGGCGAAGACGGTTACGACGCCGAACGCGCCGGCTTCGACCTCGCCCGGCCCCAGCATCCTGCCCTCGTGGTCGGTGCCACCGGCGCTGATGATGTCGTCGGCGCCGTCAAATGGGCCCGCTCCAACGGGACCGGCGTCGGGGTTGCGGCGACCGGCCACGGCATTGTGGTTCCCGCCGATGAGGGCGTGCTCATCAACACCAGCCGCATGAACGCTGTCGAGATCGACCCCTCGACCCGTACGGCGCGACTGCAGGCCGGGGTCACGTGGGACCCGGTGATTGCCGCTGCAGCAGCGCACGGGTTGGCCCCGCTGTGTGGTTCGTCGCCGGCGGTGGGTGCGATCGGCTACACCTTGGGCGGGGGCTTGGGGCCGCTCGGACGCGCGTTCGGCTTCGCGGCCGACCATGTGCGGCGCATCGGCCTGGTCACTGCCGACGGCAAGCAGCTTCAGGTGTCAGCGGATGAGCATCCGGACCTGTTTTGGGGCCTACGCGGCGGCGGGGGCAATTTCGGCGTTGTCACTGATCTGGAGATCGACCTGATCCCGCTCTCCGAGCTTTACGGCGGCGGCCTCTTCTTCGCCGGCGAGCTGACCCCAGAGGTATTGGCGGCGTTCCTGGAATGCTCCGCGCAGGCGCCGGATGAGCTGACGCTATCGGTCGTGGTGATGAGCTTCCCCGATCTGCCGGTGCTGCCTCCGCCACTTCAGGGCCTGTACTGCTGCAACGTTCGCGTCGCGTATACCGGCAGCGCACAGGACTGTGAGAGCCTCATCCGCCCGCTGCGTCAGGTGGGTCCGACGGCGCTTGATTCGGTACGCACGATGCCGTTCACCGAAGTCGGGACCATCCACAACGATCCCACCGCCGCGCAGCCGGTGCACGCCCGCAGCCTGGTGCTCCGCGAGGCTGACGCGGCTCTGATCCCCGTGGTGGTGGATCACTCGCGCCCGACCGCCAAGTCGATCCTCGAGGTGCGACACCTCGGCGGAGCGCTCGCTCGCCAGCCTGCTGTCCCCAACGCCGTCGGACACCGCGGCGGCGCGCTCAACGTCTTCACCTCCGCCTATGCGATACCCGGTCAGCTGGAGGCCGCGGAAGCCGAGCAGATTCGTCTCCTCAGCGACCTGCAACCATGGAGCGCCGGCGGTGCCCTACTCAATTTCGTGACAGGAGCTCCCGTCACTGCGGCCGCCGTCCGGGGTGCCTTCGAGCCGGCGGATTTCGATCGCCTGGTGGCGTTGAAGAAGGCCTGGGACCCCGACAATGTCTTCCGCTTCAACGCGAACATCACGCCGGCGTAGCCACCGGCCGCGTGCTGGGTACCCCGGCATCGAGCAGCCAGCCGGTGAACACCGCTCCGACGAGGAAGATCGCTGCCGCGACCCAGAACCCGACGCTGTAGCCGTGCACCGCCGCCTGCGCGCGTAGCAGCTGCGCCGGCCCGGTCTTGCCGTGCAGATACGTGGAGGCGGCGTTGGAGGCGACGGTGCTCAGCAGGGCGGTGCCGATCGCGGCTCCGACCTGTTGGGCCACGTTGACCATCGCCGAGGTGACGCCGGTGTCTTCGGGCCTGGCGCCGCGGGTGGCCGTGTTCGAGGCGAACCCGAAGACGGTCCCGAGCCCGATTCCGAAGACCAGCGACGCCGGCAGCACGTGGTTGACGTACGAGCCGTTCACCGCGATCCGGGTGAAGAGGATCAGACCGATCGCGGCGATCGTCATCCCGGTCGGGATCATGATCTTCGCGCTGACTCTGGCGGTCAGGATCACGCTGCCGAGCGCCGATGCAACGATGATCATCAGGCTCATCGGTACGAACGCAACGCCCGCTTTCACCGCGCTGAAATGCAGGATCGTCTGGATGTAGAAGGTCAGGAAAAGAAAGACGCCGAACATGCCCATCCCCACCGTGAAGGTGGCCAGGTAGGCGCCGGCTCTGTTGCGGTTGGTGAGCACCCGAAGCGGCAGCAGCGGATGGGTGGTGTGGGCCTGGATGACGAGGAAAGCCACCAGCAGCACCACGCCGAGCCCGAGAGCTCCCAGCGTGGAGGCGGCGGTCCAGCCGTCCGTGTCGGCGCGGGCGAAACCGTAAACGATGAAGAACAGGCCGCCGGTCACGGTGATTGCCCCCGGCAGGTCAAGAGCCGCCGCGCTCCTGACGTGATGGCGATCCAGCAGCCAGAAACCGCCGGCGTAGGCGATGACGGCGAGGAACACGTTGATGTAAAAGCACCATCGCCAGGACAGGTATTCGGTCAGAAAACCGCCGAGCAGCAGCCCGATCGCCGCACCAGCCCCCGCAATTGCGCCGAAGACGCCGAACGCTTTGCTGCGTTCACCCGGCTCCACGAAGGTCGTCGTCAGCAGCGACAGGAGCGCTGGTGCCAGGAGCGCAGCGAAGGCTCCCTGCACGGCCCGGGCCGCCAGCAAGGTGGCGAGGTCACCGGCGGCTCCGCCAAGAGCAGACGCACCCGCAAATCCGGTCAGGCCAATGAGAAATACCCGCCGCCGCCCAAAGATGTCGGCTGCTCGGCCGCCCAGTAGCAGCAGGCTTCCAAACCCCAGCGCGTACGCGGTGACGACCCATTGCCGGTCGCTGTTGGAGAAGTGCAGCGTCTGCTGAGCCGATGGCAAAGCGATATTGACGATGGTGCCGTCGAGCACCACCATCAGCTGCGCCAACCCCAGCACGCCCAGGATCAGCCAGCGCCGATCCGGTGGGTTCGGACTCGTCATCAAGCGGCGTTCTTCATTGGGCGCCGTTCGTCATCAGGTGGCCTCTGTCATCAAGCTGAGTCGGCGCGCTGAGCAACCCGGACTATCTCGGATTCGACCTCCGGCCACAATTCGCGTGGCAGGTCATGACCCATACCCGGGAAACCGACGAATTTCGCGTGCGAGATCGCCTTGGCCAAGGCCAGTCCGCCGCTGAAGGCCACCAGCGGATCATCGAGCCCGTGCACGACGACGGTGGGAACGGTGATCCCGGCGAGTTCGTGCGTCCGGTTCTGTTGGGTGAGCGCCGCCGCCAACTGGCGGCGTTGCCCGTCGGGATCGAAACCCCTTTCATAGCTGCGAGATGCGCCGTCTCGGATTCTCGCCTCGTCGAATGGGTAGCCCGGTGATCCGATGACCCGGAAGGTGTCGACCGTCGTCGCAATCGCCGCTTCGCGATCTGACCCGGTACGTCTGCGCAGCACGGCGCGCATGACTCGCGGGCTCGGCTGGCCAACCCTTCGCGAACCGGTCGACGTCATGATCAACGTCAGGCTGCGCACCAGATCCGGACGGCGAATGGCCAGCGTCTGCGAGATGAATCCACCCATCGAGGCCCCAACCAGATGAACGGATGGAAGCTGAAGCGCTTCCAGCAGCCCGATCAGATCGTCGGCCATGTCGACGATGGTGTAAGGCGCGGCGCGTCCGGCGACGAGCTCGCGCAGCGAGGTCGCCGGAAGGTGATCCAGGTGTGTCGAGAGGCCGATGTCGCGATTGTCGAACCTGATGACGTAGTAACCCGAGGCGGCAAGGCTGACGCACACCTCGTCCGGCCATCCCAGCATCTGCACTCCGAGTCCCATGACGAGGACAAGGGGAGCATCGTCCGGATCGCCGAACGTCTCGTAAGCAATCTCGATCCCGTTCGCAGGCGCGTACGACACCGCGTGCTTCGTCGTCGCTGAGGCGTCGTCTGGGGTGCCGGTCGAGGGCATGCTGGACTCCTTAAGCGCGCGCTATGACGGTCTCTCAGGGTCTGTCATTCCTAGCAGGTGAAGAGCTGGTTGCCGGCTCCGCCTTCCCGCTCGCCGCGCGCGTTGAACCTCATGTTCTCTGGGGGTGGTCGCTGCGGTGGTGGAGTCCTCGGCGTTGTCCGGGTTGGGGTGGTCTGTCGTTGGGTGGGTGGAGCTAAACGCCCCACTCAGGCATCAAAATCATTCACAAGCGGGCCGATCGACACCCCCGGTTTTGTCGGAGGTCTCTGCCTCACGACGCGCCAACGGCCAACCGTTAAACAGGAGAGAGCATCCCGAGCAGGACACCGGCGGCCATCGGGAGGATCGGGCGGGTATTGGGCTGGGTGACGGTCATCGATCCTCCGCAAAAGCGACTAGCAGCTGGCTCGTCCGAGCTTCACGTGTTTGGGCGGCCGGCGCGTCCCCCTCGAGGGTGAAGCGGGTCCCCCTGCCGGGTGATGTATCGCCCGTATCGCCCGTAACGGCCAAATGACGCCCCGAGCCGTGTCCGTTCACCCCTTGCCAGGCGACTTCATTTCGGCCCGGCACTAAATCATCCCTTTTAGGGGATGCGAGGAAATGGTCGACCGAGGCACGCTCGATCTGCGGCGCTGGCCCAATCCTCGGCTGGGACGAGCAGGTTTGGAGCAGCGGGTGAACAAGCGGAGCGCTTGGATTGCGATCGGCTTGTCGGTGGGCCTCGTGGTCTCCGCTTGCTCGAGTTCGAGTTCTTCACCGAAGCCCTCGGCGTCAGCGTCAAAGTCGGCGGCGTCGGGTGAGCCTGCAACGCTGGGCAACGTCATTACGTTGCGCATGGCGGTGGTCGGCGATCCGGGAAACCCGTCGGTGGGGGTTGTGCAGACCTTCGGTGGCCCCAAAGGAAAGTTCGTGGATCCGCCGAACGGGACCGGGATCTACAAGACGTGCAGCGCCGCGCCGAAAGCACCACCTCCGTGCGTCACCACTGGCGGCGTTTCCTACACATACGGCATCGGCGAGTACGAGACGACGGTCAGCCAGTACGTAGCGTTTCTGAATACGGTGGATCGCGCTGGCAAGAATCTGCACGATCTCTACTTCGATGACATGAGTCCCACCGTCTGGCCGAAGTACGGGTCAGTCAGATACACGGCAAGTGCGGCCATGGGGCAGCACTATGCGGTCGCATATCCCGAGTGGGCCGACAAGCCGTTCAATTTCGGGGATTTCCGTCGCGGTGCCCGCTTCGCCAACTCGCTGAGCAACGGCAAGGTGCTGTCCAAGACGCAGGAAACGTCCGGCGGATTCACCTATGACGTCTATCAGGTGCGGCTTTCGTCGCAGACCGAACGCGGCATGTATGACATGGCCACGGAGACCCCTGAGCGCACCAAGTCGACGGGATTCGTCCTGCCGAGCAACAACGAGTGGGTCAAAGCCGCCTACTACGACCCGAAGGGCGGAGGCACCTATTCGTACTGGGCGTACCCGACGGGACCGTTCAACCCTCCGAATCCGTCGGTGTTGAATCCGACGACCGGCGAGGTGGTCAACGCCGACAAGCAGCCGCTGGCGACCTATAACCCGAACGATCCCAACAGCAGTGTCGACACTCCAGGTTCCCCACCCGGGGCAGCCCCGACCTGGTGCCCGTCGCAAGCCGGCCCTTCCTGCAACGAGATCTTCCCGGCCGACTTCCCACCGGAACTCGCAAACCCCAACACCTACATGGGCAATGTGAGCACGGTCGGTCAGGCGAAAACTCCCTCCCCTTGGGGCACTTACGACCAAGGAGGCAACGTCGTCGAAATCCTTGACACGTTGGCGCCGCAGCCTGCTGGATACAACTTCCTGCGGGACTGGCGCTACTACCACGGTGGGGTGGCCAATGCCCCTGCGTATCAGGTGGAGATCTCCGCGTTCGGCTACTTCCCCGGTGACCCTCAGGCCGAGCGGGTGTACCCCTGGCTCGGCTTCCGCATCGGCGTTATCGGTACCCCCAAATAGCAAGAAGCCCGCCAGACGGCTGGCTCATTTCATCAACTTCACGAGCAACTTCAAGCAGACCGGAGGTCCCCATGACGGCGGACAGCGATCCCACACCTATTCGATCTGGCGGCCCGCGGGTCCTGATCGTCTACTACAGCTACAGCGGGCAGGCGCCGCGAGTAGCGACCGCCATGAGCCAGACGCTCACGGCCCAAGGCTGCTCGGTCACCGAAGCCACGATCCAGTTCACCGACTCGCGCTACGTCAAGAACTTCGAGAAGTTCCCCATGAAGCACCCCTGGCTCCAAGTTCTTCGCATGCTGCCCGCCCAGCTACGTCGGGCCACCGGGGAAATCAAGGTCCCGGCTGAGGCCAGCAGCGGCGACTACGACCTGGTCATCCTGGGTTCTCCGACGTGGTGGCTCACGACGTCCATTCCCGTTCGCTCCTACCTGAAGTCCCCCGAAGGCCAGGCCGTTCTCAACGGCACCCCGTTCGGCTCCTATGTGGTGTGTCGGCGCTACTGGGGTAACAACCAAAAGACGGTCAAACGCCTGGGCAGCAAGGCCGGCGGCTCTTGGGTAGATGGCCTGCACTTCTCCTACCAGGGCGGCCAGATCAGATCGCTGCTCTCGTTGGTCAGCTGGCTCGGCAGCAACGAATACAAGCCGAAATACTGGGGTATCAAGATTCCTCCGACCAACCTCACCGTCGGATTTGACGACGTCTCGGCAGATTTCGCCCAAAAGCTCCTGACGACAGGAGTCAAACCGGCGAGCTGATCCGGGCCGGCTGGGCGTGGGACGGCAGGAGTCCGAGGACGCGGGCCCGGCGCACCGCTTGGTGACGTCGGGTCACGTCCAGCTTGCGCAGGATGCTTCGAATGTGAGTCCGCACGGTGTTTACCGAGATGAACATCGAGCGCGCGATCTCTGCGGTAGGCACCAGTTCGGCGAGCTGCTCCAGGACTTCCTGCTCTCTCGGCGTCAATGGTTCGACGACGAGATCACTCACGGAGACGTCCGGCGTCTGGGATGGTCGCGATCTGAAGTCGGTGACCGACCCCACGCGAGACGCTTTGGTCGAAGACCCACTTGAAGCGGAATATTGCGCCGCTGACTTTTGGAGTTCAAGATAGAGCGCAGGCTTCTCGAACGCGAGCTGAGCGCGGAGAAACTCGCGAAATAGCGGTTGGTAGCGGTAACAGCGTGGCACTCCGACCGGCAACCGTTCGATGAGCTGATTCCCGTTCGCCAGGAATTCGAGCGCTCCATCCCCGAGCGGTCGGCCGACGAGCAATTCGACAAGGTCCGGAGTCAGCAGATCGGCGACGCTGGTGCGTAGCAGAATGTCTTTGATTTCGAGCGGAAGCGCTTTGATGACTTCGGTAAAAAGGTAGGTGACGATATCGAAGTCGGTCTCGGACATTCGTCGAATGGCCAACGAAACATCACTCGCCCCGGACATGCTCATTATCGCAAGCTTGAGCGCGATGATCCAACCATTGGTCCGAGCGCATAAGGCTTCGGCCTCTGTCGGAGTCACGGTCATTCCCGCCTGCCGCAACAGGTCGAGAGTCTCCGCTGGGCTGGCAGCCAGATCGCCGGCGCGGATCTCGGTGAGCTCGCCCGACAAGCGATACCACTCCATCGGAAAGACCGGATCGGCTCGGGCGATCAGGATGAGCTTCAAGGTCCCGCCGGCCCGAAGCAGGAGCTCGGCGAGTGCTCGGTCGCGAGTGGGATCAGACGTCGTGCGTGCCGCATCGACCACCAACACGACCGGTTGGCCGTAGGCGACAAGACAGCGCGCCAGCCGACTGGGAAACGCAGTCTCGAGCGGCTCCGATCGGGCCAGAAGTCTTGTGCTCGAAACGTCTACGCCGATACGCGCGAGGCCGGTCGACAGCCGCGCCCAGAAGGTTGCGGCTTCCGCGTCCGCATCGTCAAGCGTGATCCACAAGAGTGGACATCGGTACGCGTTGGCCCAGGAAGCAACGAGACTCGTCTTGCCGGTACTGGCCGGGGCACTGACCAACGTGAGCGGTCCGCGGGTTCCCTGATCGAGCCGATCCCACAGCCGCCGTCGGACGAGGTGATCGGGCCGCATTTGGGGGACGCCATAGCGCCTGGGAGGGGTCACGGCGGCCCGATGGGCGAGGGGCGTTCGTGGAGCCGTTGTGTTGTCGATCATCCAAGCCCCCTCTGAACTGAGTGAATTTCGGCAGCGTGCAGCCACCGCACCGGTCAGATCCGGCCTCGTTTCGGCAGTCCAGATCCCGTCCAGCCAAACCTAGGGGCGATCCGGAAGCCGACGCGAGCCCAATTGCGGGTGTTCACCCGGGTGAGCCGGGTAATCCGGCCGCTGACCGGGACGCTAGATTTTGCGGGTGGGTCGTGGACGCGGAGACGCTTCGTCGCAGCTCGGACCGCTGCTGGCGTCCAAGCTCGCCAGACCCCGGGTCCGAAGCACTACGGTTGCGCGCCCTCGACTTTTCGCCGCGCTCGACCGCGCCCAGGATGCGGAACTCACCCTGTTGACCGCTCCGGCAGGTGCCGGCAAGACACTGCTCGTCACCTCCTGGCTCCAGACCCGACCCGAGGTGGCGGTGGCCTGGATGAGTCTTGACCCCGCCGACGACGACCCGGTTCGGCTGTGGACGTACATCTGCGAGGCGATCGCGACCGTCAGTCGCGGGGCGGCGCGTTCGGCCTTGGAGTCGTTGAAAGGTTCGCAGCCGTCGGTCCAAGTGGCGATCGACAGACTGCACAACTCCTTGGCGAGCTTGGCGAAGCCGCTGGTCCTCGTCCTGGACAACCTCGACCATGTTCGCAGTCGCACCGGCCGGCAATCCCTGATCTATGCGATCGAGCGCATGCCCGAAACGACCAGAATTGTCGGGATGAGCGCCGGCAAGTGGGGGAGTGAGTTCGGCGGCCTCAGGGGTCGCCGGAAGGTCGTCGAGATTCCGTCTGAAGAACTCAATTTTTCGATGAGCGAAGCCAAAGAGCTGCTTCTGGCAGCCGGCGGAATTGCGCTCTCGGAGGCCGACCTGGCAGTGCTTATGGAACGGACGGAGGGGTGGGCGACCGGACTTACTCTGGCTGCTGAAGGATTGGCATCTGCGCCGTCGCGCGGTGAGTGGATCCGTGATTTCTCCGGTGCCGATGGGCCGGTTGCCGATTACCTCGCGTCGGAGGTTCTGGACAAGACGGAAGCCGAGACCCGGCGCTTTCTCGTGCAGACGTCTGCGCTGGATGAATTCACCGCAAGCATGTGTGATGCGGTGTTTGAGACGCGCATTTCCAAGGCCAGACTACGAGAGCTACAAAAGACGAATCTCTTCTTGATCCGGCTCGCGAAATCAGGAGCCTGGTTTCGTTACCACCCGCTGCTGCTTGATCTGCTCCGTGAAGAGCATGAACGGATGGCGCCCGCTGAGTCGACCGCGATGCGGGTAGCTGCTGCTCATTGGCTGCTCCAAAATGGCCACGTGGACGAGGGAATCGCTGCGCTCTCGGCGGTACCTGATCCGGGCCGTGTCGCAGACCTGCTCGTGCACGATCACATGATCTTCATTCGTAGCGGACACCTCAACGACTTGATGGAGTGGGTGGATTCGCTGCCCTCGACCGAGGTTGCGTCTCGGCCGATACTCGCCGCGGCGGGTTCGCTGGTGGCCACGCTGGTTGGACGGCCGCCGGCGCGTAGAGAGCGGCTGGCGCGCATGGCGGAGCGTGGAGCGCCCGAATCGCCGCCGGCGGACGCCAGCTACGTGCTCGCTGTCGTTTCGATGACGCGCGCACTTACGACGACGTTCGACCTCGGGGCCGCCATCGAGCACGCCGAGCGCGCCGTTGAATTTTCGCGGGAGCATTTCGCAGAACTCGCCGTTCCCGCGCTTGCGACCCTCGCCAGCAACCTCTATCTGGCCGGTGATTTCGCCCGAGCCCGGGCCGTTGCCGAAGAAGCCATGGCGCGTCCGGAAGCGATGGAACGCCCGCACGGTTTGATCCAGGCCCACGCGGTGCATTCCATTACCGAATCATCGGCCGGCCAGATCGTTTCCGGCGAAGCGGAAGCCCGGCATGCTCTTGCCTTGGCAAAGCAGGTAGGCCTGTCGGAGGCGTACTCGGCCGGACTCGCGCACCAAGCCCTCGGCTATGCGCTCTTGCTGACCCAGCATCCGGCCGAGGCGGAACGTGAGTTCGGGCGGGCCGAAAGCCTGCTCGGGGCGCCCGAGCCAAGCCTGCTTCACGCTCAGGCATTGCTGTCGCTGGCTGACGTTCGCATCGCCCGGGGCAAGCTGACTACTGCCGCCGCCGAGCTCGGTCACGCCCTCGAGCAGCTTTCCGCATTTACCGATGCCGGGTATCTGTCCCTGCTTGCCCAGGACGTCGAAGGCCGATTGATAGCCGCCAGAGATGGAATGCAACGTCCACCGGAGCCGCCGAGTCCAGCGGAGTGGGCCGTTTTGCGGCTACTGGCGACCGACCTGTCGCAGCGTGAGATAGCCGATCAGCTGTTCCTCAGCCTCAACACGGTCAAGACGCATACGGCCAACCTGTATCAGAAGCTGGGAGCCCATTCGCGGGCGGAGGCAGTGACTCAAGGCCGGGTTGCCGGGCTGCTGAATGCCGATGACGAAGAAGGCGAGATCGTCGTCGACGTCCAAGACCCTCTGCACATCCCGGCGCAGGAGCGTCGCAAACCGCAAACCCCCTGATTCCCTGCCTCATCGACAGTTTTGGGTGTCCGGGTTATCGGGAATCCGATAGCCAAACCTCTGCTATTCGCCGCCGGTCAGTGGGAGCATTGATGGGGGGTTGGCGTCGATTCGGGGCCGGACCTCAGGCGGTGTCGCGGGCACCGCCTGATGGCGATATCTAAGGTGGTGTCGTGGCGGTGGGACCGCGTCCAACGGCGGCTGGCCGCCCGCGCGTCAGCCCCGCGGCCGTCGACGTTCTGACGCCATACCTGCCCCGGCTCGTGATCGAGTGGATGGCCGAATCTCCGGAGCTGACCCATCGCCGGATCGCCGGTTCGATTGCGTTTGTTGATATCTCAGGCTTCACCAAGCTCAGCGAGCGTCTCGCCCGCCAGGGCAACGTCGGCGCTGAGCAGCTGACCGACATCATCGGTAACTGTTTTTCGCACGTGCTCGCCACCGCCTATGCCGAAGGCAGCGTCTTGCTCAAGTTCGGCGGAGACGCGCTGCTATTGCTGTTTACCGGTCCCGATCACGAGGTGCGGTCCTGTCGAGCAGCGATGGGGATGCGGCGAAGACTGCGTGAGGTCGGCCGGTTGGACGTGGCGGGCGTTGCGGTCAAACTGCGGATGTCGATTGGTGTTCACAGCGGGGATTTCGACCTGTTCCTGGTCGGCGAATCGCATCGTGAGCTGATCGTGACCGGCCCGGCAGCCAGCGTGACCGTCGCGATGGAGGCGACGGCCGATGCCGGTGAGATCCTCGTGAGCGCGCAAACTGCGGCTGCGTTGCGTCCGGGCTTACTGGGCGAGGCAAAGGGTGACGGATATCTGCTGCGTCGCAGTCCGGAGGGAAGTCCCGAACCGGTGCCCCTGAGGCCTCCCGTGACCGGCGGGGACCTCACCGACTACCTCCCGGTTGCTGTGCGCGACCACCTGCTGTCGGGCGCCAAGGAGGCCGAGCATCGGCGGGCGACGGTGGCCTTCGTTCATTTCGACGGCACCGATGACGTCATCGAAAAACACGGGCCGCAAGAGGCGGCCCGCCGGCTCGGCGATCTGGTGACGGCGGTACAGCGAGCGACCGATCGCTACGGCATTGCCTTTCTTGGCACTGATATAGATCGCGACGGCGGCAAGATCATCTTGACGGCAGGCGTGCCATCCGGATCGGGCGATGACGAGCGTTCCATGTTGCTGGCCTTGCGCTCGATCATGGACGAGACGCTGGATCTCTCGATTCGCGCCGGCGTCAACCGTGGAGCCGTATTCGCCGGCGATATCGGGCCTTCCTACCGAAGGACGTTCACCGCGATGGGCGACACCGTGAACCTGGCTGCCCGGCTCATGGCGAAGGCCGGACCGGGGGAGCTGCTGGCCTCAGAGGGCGTCGTCAAAAGGTCGCGCAAGGCGTTCGACACCATTGCCCTTGAACCGTTTGCGGTGAAGGGAAAGTCGGCGCTCGTTGTCGCCTTGCGGGTCGGTCAGCTGGCGGCCCCGACGGCGAGGAGCTGGCGCGACCGAGCCACGTTCGTCGGTCGCGCGTCCGAGCTGGCCCAGCTACGTTCGGCGGCCAGGTCAGCCGCGGGTGGCTCTGGCGCGTTGTTCCATCTCGTCGGCGAACCCGGGCTGGGAAAGTCGCGACTGGTCGAGGAACTGAGTGCCCGTACCCCTGGCCTGATCAAGTTGTCGGTGGTGTGCGAGCCCTACGGTGCCAACACCCAGTACTTGGCCGCCCGGGGTTTGCTGCGCGACCTGCTCGGCATCCCCAGGTCGAATACTCCAGCCTGGGCCGCCGCCCACACTCGGGAGATCATCGCGACGAAGGCGCCGCAAAGCTTGCCGTGGGCGCCGCTGATCGCGGCGGTGATGGGCATCGACATGCCTGACACACCCGAGAGCGCGCAGCTGGAGGATCGCTTCCGTAGGCAGCGATTGGGCGAGGCGACGAGCGAGCTGCTCGCCCAGCTACTCACGACCCCAACCCTGATCACCATTGACGACGGCCACCGCATGGATGAGGCGTCAGCTGACTTGTTCCGCCGGGTGTTTGCCTCGATAACGGATCGACCTTGGCTGGTGTGCGTTACGGGGCGCGACCGAAACGTGGGCTTTCCTGGAACCGCCGGCCTAGGCGTCATGCTGACGTTGCAAGCTCTGGGCCAGGGTGAGGCGGCCGACCTCGCGCGGCGTGCCGGCGATGTTGCGGGCATTGCGCCGCACGAGTTGGATGCCCTGGTCGAACGCTCGGGTGGCAACCCGCTGTTCTTGCGCGAGCTGTGCGCTGCGGCCGCCACATCCCCTGACGGCCTGGCAGCCCTGCCCGACTCGGTGGAGGCGCTGATCACTGCCCGCATCGACGGGCTGCCGGCGGCTGACCGGACACTGCTTCGTCGTGCCTCCGTGCTCGGAGGCGCCTTCTCGCTCGACCTACTGGCAGCCGTCATCGACGTGGTGCCCGCAGGTCCCGATCCGGCGTGGCAGCGCCTGGCCGGGTTCCTCGTGCGGGACGAGTCGGGCCAGCTCAGTTTCGAACACGGTCTGGTGCGCGACGCCGCGTACGAGGGACTGCCCTACCGGCTGAGGCAGCGGCTGCACGCGAAGGTCGCGGACGTCATCTCCGCCCAAGCCGACACCGACCCCGATGCACAGGCCGACCTGCTGTCGTTCCATTACTTCCACGCCCATCGTTATGAGGACGCCTGGAGGTATTCGCTCATCGCGGCCGAACGCGCGTCCAAGCTCTACGCCAATCTCGAAGCTGCCGAGTGCTATGAGCGCGCACTGCAAGCCCATTCCCAATTGGCTGATCGGGCGGCGCTGGAGACAGCCGGACCGCTGGAATCGTTGGGCGATATGCGTAACCGCCTCGGTGGTTACGCGGCCGCCGAGACTGCCTACCGCCAAGCCCGTCACACCGTCGTGGACGACCCGGTCAGCCAAGCCCGGCTTTTTCTCAAGACCGCGGTGATCCGAGGCTGGATGGATCGGCCTTCCACAGCGCTGCGGTGGATCACCAGAGGGCTGCGGGCCATTGAGACGCTGGACAGCGCGGCGGCAGCTCGTCAGCGGGCGCAGCTTCTGGTCACCTACGGCCAGTTCTGCCAAGAACAGGGGCGCCACAAAAAGGCGGTTGCCTGGTGCCGGCGGGCCATTGCGGCGGCCGAGCAGGCCCACGAGCGGGGCGCGTTGGCGCACGCGCTCAAGGTGCTGTGCTGGGCACAAATGGCGTTGGGACACCTCGACAGCTCCGATGAGGCGATCCGCGCGCTCGAGGTGTACGAGGATCTCGGCGACCTCAGCGGTCAGGCGAGCGTGTTCAACACGCTCGGCGGGTTCGCCTACTGGCGGGGTGAATGGGCTGCGGCGCTTGAACATTACGAACACGCGAGGGATCGGGCGGGTCGCGCCGGAGATCTGGTGATGCAGGCGTTCTGCGCCGCGAACATTGGTGAGATCGCGCTTGACCAAGGACGAGTCGATGACGCCGAGGAATTGTTCACCGACGCGCTGCGGGTGTGGCGGGCCGCGTCCTACCGATCCGCCGCGGCCTTTGCCGTCCTCAACCTGGCGCGCGTTGCCTATGGCAGCGGGCGATATGACGAGGGCTTGCGCTTGCTGGAGGAATCGTTGGTCGAATCGCGCGAAGTGGGTGCACAGGTCGACGCCCATGAGACAAGCGCGCGGATCGCTGAGTGTCTGCTGCTTTCCGGCGACGTCGCGGGCGCGCTGAAGATCGCCGATGAGACGCTTGCCGAAGCGAGCGCAGTAGGAGGTGTCGCGGCAGAGGTTCCGCTCCTGCACCGGATCCGGGGCGCCGCCTACTTGCAACTGGACGCCGAGTCGTCCGCAGCGCAGGCCCTCGAGCAAAGTGTCGCCGCAGGACGGGCGCGCAAGGCCGACTATGAAATCGCGCTCACCCTGCAGCTGCAGGCTGTTTTGGCGGCGCGTACCGGGGATCCGCGCGCGAACCAATTGCACGAAAGCAGCCAGGTGATCTTGGACCAACTCGGGGTCGTCTCGACCCTGCTGGAGCGCCTGCCTTCCCTAGCCGGCAGTCCATCGGGATCGCTAGTCCATTGAGCGAAGCGCTTCGTTGGTGTCCCGAAGGCGCCGCGACAGATTTCGCGCGAGGTTTCCGTTCAGGATCGAGTCAAGCTCGGGGAAGGCCCGCCCAACCTTTGCCAGGGCTTCGAGCGCCAGCACACGGCAGACCGTGTCGTCGTCAGCCGTGACCGTGGTGGAACGGGTTCCGCCGTCGAGCGTCGCCATCTCGCCGAACGCGGCGCCTGCCCCCAGCGTCACCAGCCGCAGCGGCTGATCACCGACGGCCAGGTGCACGCTCACGCGCCCCGAGATGACGAAGTACAGGCTGTCGGCGTCGTCTCCCTCAGCGAAGATCACGGTTCCCGAGGCGATGAATCGGGTGTCGGCGACCTCGTCGAGAGCGGACAGAATCATCGGATCGAGTCCGGCTAGCAGCTCCTGGTCGGCGAGCGAGGTCCGCTGGGGCTCGGCGGGCAGCGTGAGGGTTGCCAACACCCGGTCTTCACACCATTCGAGGGCGCTGTCGACGTTGCGAAACATAGGCAGGTCAGCGATGGCGCCCGGGATGCCTGGGTGGTTGAGAGCCGATGCGGACGCTTCCGCAAGCATCAGGTCGACGCCGCTGGCCTTGGTCAGTTCGACGAGGTCTGCAATCACCTCGAGCGCCCCGGCATCCATCTGCCCGATCCGGCGGCAGCCGAATACCAGATAGTCAATGGAATCCAGCTCACTCGCAACGGCGCGGCTGAGCGCCTCGGCCGTCGCGAAGTACAAATCGCCCTGCAACTCGAAAACGGCGATGCCCGTTGCAGCCTCGCGCAAGGCTGCCGCCGGCCCGGGCGCACGGTGGCGCTTCGATCGCACCGCTGCGCCGCGGTAGTGACGGCGCACGACCGATGCCCCGGACACATGGGTTTGATTCACGTGCAGGTTGAAACGTTTGGAGAGCTGCTCGCACACCGCGATGCCGCGGACGCTGTTTCCCCGCGCGTCCAGCGGTGGTGAGAACACGCCTACCCCGAGCTGGCCCGGCACGACGGCGATGATCCCGCCCGCCACACCACTCTTGGCGGGGATGCCAACCCGAAACATCCATTCCCCTGCGAAGTCGTACATGCCGCAGGTGCTCATCACGCTGAGCACCCGTACGACCTCGGATGCGCTCAACGCACGCTCACCGGTCAGCGGGTTGACTCCCCGGTTGGCCAGCGTCGCCGCCATCACGCCCAGATCATGACAATCCACCAGCACGGAGCACTGCTGGAAGTAGAGGTCGAGAGCGGCCTCGACGTCAGCGGGTCCCATGTCCAGAGCACGCATGAAATAGGCGATCGCGCGATTGCGGTCGCCGGTGGCTCGTTCGGCCGCAAACACCCTTTCGTCGACAGTGAGATCGCGGCCGGCGAACCGGGACAGGCCGCTGAGCATTCGGTGATGCTGTTCGGCGGGCGTCGTCCCGGACAGCAGGCTGGTCGTGACGATCGCGCCGGCGTTGACCATGGGATTGAAGGGGCGCTTGCTGTCTTCCTCGACGGTGATCGAGTTGAAGGGATCGCCGGTCGGCTCGACCCCGACATGTTTGACGACGACATCCGCGCCGCGGTCGTCGAGCGCCATGCCGAAAGCGAGCGCCTTGGAGATCGACTGGATCGTGAATGGTCGCTGGGTCTCTCCGACGTCATAGCTGTGGCCGTCGGTGGTCACCAGTGAAATTCCGAACCAGCTCGGGTCCGCCTCAGCCAGGGGCGGAATGTAGCTCGCCGGTTCGCCGTCGCGCAGGTTGCGAAACTGCTCGTGCAGCGATGCCACGAAAGACGCAACTGGGAGCCGGTCCACCTCGGTGTCCGCGTTGAGAAGGGTCAGGGTTCCTAGTGCATTCTCGGGTCATACGCCGGGAGACGGACCGTCTCGGTCACGTTGCCGAGCCGATCCAGGGTGATCGACTCGACGCAGGGTGCCGCCCGGTGCCTGAGCCAGGCTAGACCCCAGAAGTTGTCATTGTCGCCGCAGACCGGCAGCAGTCCGAGCGTGGTCGTCTTGCCGAGAACGTTCTTGAAGGGTGTCGGGGACGAATAGCAGACCGCGTAAGGAATCAACCACGGGGCGCCCGGCCCGAAGACCACGCTCTTGTCGATGGTGATCTTCACCATCTTGTCGCTGGTGACATTGAGGCCCGCATCGGAGATGGTGGCCATGCTCGGTGAGTGCCGGAATGGGTCACCGCAGCTGATGTTGTTCGTGTCGAGCGCCAGGGTCAGCGTGCCTGGCGTTGACGACTGTGCAGTGACGCTGGCCGCCTCCTTGCCGGGGATGGTGACGGCTGCGGAACACGGACTGTTTGCCGCACACGCTGTCGTTGTGGTGGTCGGCGGGTTGACGACCTGGCTGATCGGCGTTGATGGACTTGTCGCGTAAGAGGCATTGCCCAGGTAGACGGCCTTGATGGAGTGCGTTGCGGCGCTGAGGGAGCTGGTGGTGAAGGTCGCGTGACCACCGCTGAGGGTTCCCGATCCCAGGACGGTGGTGCCCTCGACGAAGTTGACGGTGCCGGTCGCCGTGGTGGGTGCTCACCGTCGCGGTGAAGGTGACGGGCTGCCCCGAGTTCGACGGATTGGCTGAACTTGCGAGAGCTGTCGTCGTGGTGATCGGTGCCGGGTGGACGACCTGGTTGATCTGCGCGGATGGACTTGTCGCGTAAGAGGCGTTGCCCAGGTAGACGGCCTTGATGCAGTGCGTTGCGGCGCTGAGGGAGCTGGTGGTGAAGGTCGCGTGGCCACCGCTGAGGGTTCCCGATCCCAGGACGGTGGTGCCCTCGACGAAGTTGACGGTGCCGGTCGCCGTGGAGGGTGTCACCGTCGCGGTGAAGGTGACGGGCTGCCCCGCCGTCGACGGATTGGTGGAACTCGCGAGGGCGGTCGTCGTCGGGGTGAGGACCGGCGGTGCGTTCACGACCTGGGCATAGCCCGCGTCGGCCTCGCCCGAATTGTCGCCGGGCAGGCCGGTGTATCTGAGGACGACACCGACGTTGTCGGTACCCTCGGGCAGGTCAGCGGCGGCAATCGTCGCACTTGCCACCCCGTCTGTGATTGTGGCGAGGTACGTGGTGTCGTTGGCGATGAAGTATGACGACGAGTCCTGGTTCTGGGCCGCCGGGTTCATCGTCGCCGTGAAGGTCACCGGGTCGCCGACGACCGAGGGATTGGCCGAGCTCGTGATCACCGGGACGTAGCAGCCCCAGCTCGTGGGGTCGTCCGCTGTCGGAGGCAAACGGGTACGTGGCGTTGTTGTCGTAGGTCCATGCGCAGGCGGCGGCCATCGTGGGCGGTCCGGGTCGTCGCCCGCTGGTAGTGATAGGCGACGAACTCTCGCCGGTGGATCTGCAATTCCAGGCGTAAGCATCGTCGGCTACGCCCAGAAACGCACCATCGGCATACCCCGCGTAGATGCAGTACGCGTCTAGTTGCGTCGCGTCCAGACTGCCGATGAAGTCCGACGGCGGATCCGCTGAGGCCGGCGCGGCGGATACAACGACCCATGTGGCGGCGAGACAGGTGCTGACGAATACGGCGAGGAACCGCCGAAGCCTTTTCGTCATATTGCGGTAATTGCCACGAACAGATCGCACGTTTCCCCCGACAGATAGCACTCCCACGTGGAATCGACGCTAGGGGGCGCACTCCCCGAGCGTTAGGGGGGAAATCCCTGAAGTCACTCTTGGTAACGGGCCGGGCGACTCACCGACTTTTATCAGGACCTACACAGGAAGGCCCAGCCCACCCTCGTGGGCGAGCTTGGAGAGTTGGCTGCGCGAGCGCACACCCAGCTTTGCGTACACCCGGGTGAGGTGGTGCTCCACCGTCTTCGGACTCAAGAAGAGGGCAGCGGCGACCTCACGATTGGTCGCTCCCGCGGCGACAGCTTGGCACACCTGCAGCTCCTGACCGGTCAGCCCAAGCGGATCGGCCGACGTGGCAACCGTGTCGCCGCCGACCAGGCGCAGCAGATGGCGAGTGCGATCCAACCAGGGAGTGGCACCGAGCCGAATGAAGAGTTTCGCTGCTTCTCCGAGCGGTTCTCTGGCCTCCCGAAGCCGCCGATCACGGCGCAGCCGGGCCCCCAGGACCAGATAGGTGCGGGCGCGGTCGAAGGAGACCGGAACATCCGGCAACACCTTCAAGGCATCCGCCAGGTAACCCTCGTAGTCGTCCTCTGCGATGAGCCCTTGAACTCGAAGTGCGACGCCGGCCGCCCACGGCGACTCTTCCCGTTCGCCTGCCAGGGCGAGAGAGTCGGCGTGCTCCCGCGCCTCATCAGTTCGACCCGTCAACGCCAAGGCCTCGGCCAGATCGCCGCGATAGGGCACGACTGACTCACCTTGCATCCCGCCGAGCCGGCGGCGAAGGCGGTGGGCAGCCTCGAGCGGTTCCAAGGCGGCAAGTGGGTCGCCGGCTGACAACTGGTCGAGGCCAAGTGCATAGCTGGCGTAAATCTGGGCGGGCCGCGCGCCGGTGTCCGACGCGATGACGCCGGCCTCGTTAGCTGCCCGGCGCGCTCGGTCTCGCAGGCCCATGCCGGCTGCGATCCGAGCCTCCATGGCGAGCGTGAAGGCGACGAGCACACGCTGACCCGTCAGGTGCCCGAGAGTCGCGGATTCCTCGACGAGGCTGAGCGCGAGGGCCCAGTCACCCAGCCACCAATGGGCCTCGGCCGCGACTCCTAGCGGGTAGGGCAAGAGCGAAGCCGCGCCCCGCACCCTGGCGGAGTCGATCAACTCGTCGAGTAATGACCGAGCCCGCTCGAAGTGCCCGCACCAATAAATCGCCTGCGCGGCCGCCGAGCCGAAACTCGCCCATTCGGGGCTGCGATCCTGGGTGATCGAGCGGAGGGCACCGTCATCGCGGAGCAACTCGGCAACCTGGCTGCGGTCACCGAGGAGGATCCCATTTCGGGCGCCGTGAATCTTGACGGTGTTCGGCCACGCTCCGCCGGCCGCTTTGGCCGAGATCAGCGCCCGTTCGCCGAAATGGCGCGCGGAGGCAAGGTCGCCGCTGTTTTGGGCGATGACAATCATCTGCAGCCCGGCGATCGTGGCGTGTTCAGCGCTGGGGGGTTGCGTTGAGTTCGCGAGCGCGGCGAGCGCGTCCAACGGCGCTGCACTGGAGCCGATCCACCTCGACATGTCTCCACGCATGAGGAGCGATTCGGCCCGGATGTTCGGATTCTCCTGCGGGCCGAGCTCATCCAGGAGCGCTGCGCAGCGGTCAAGGCGCCCGGCCTCGAAGCAGGCCCGCGCGGCGACGAGGAATCGCTGCGGTCGGCGGTCGTTCAGCGGTGAGGTGAGCGCCGCGCGCTCCAGAGCGTCGGCAGTCGCCGATGCCCCGAAGTGGGGCTCAATCGCAGCGGCGGCGCGTTCCCAGGCAAGGGCGACCTGCTCAGAGGCGCCCGGGATGGCCCGGCCGAGATGCCAAGCGCGGCGCTCCGGGTCACCGGCGGCGTAGATGTCGGCTAGTGCGAGATCGACTGCCCGCAGCTGATCAGGCGGGGTCTCGGCCAATGCGGCGCTTCGCAGCAGGGGATGGCGAAACTGCGGTCCGCGATCGCTTGTGACGACAACTCCGGCGTGTTCAGCCGGGACCAGCTCGTCGGGATTGATCCCCATCGTCGCCAGCGCGTCGCTGAACGCCGCTCCGGAGCGGGGCCCTGCGGCGGCCAGCACGCTGAGCGCAAGTCGGGTCGGCTCGGGGAGGCCCCGCAGCACGTTTCCGAAAGAGCTTCTTCCCTGCTCCCCGAGCGGCAGTGGGTCGGGAAGAGCGGCGCGGCCATCGCGTTGTTCTTGGGTCAGCTGGCGAACCGTCTCGGTGAGTGCGAGCGGGTTCCCATGTGTTTGCTCGATCAACTCGTCCAGCACCGTGTTGGACAGCCGGTTGTCGACTTGCAGGGCGACATGCCGCGCGTCGCCGTCGTCCAGCCCGGTGAGCTCCCGCTCCGGCCAGTCGCTCAGCAAGGCGGGCACGGACCGTCCGGCAACCAGCAACGCAATTCGATCGGTCAGCAGTCGCTTGGCTGCGAAAGCCAGCGCCCGAACCGACGGCTCGTCGACCCAGTGCGCATCATCGAGCACCACCAGGGTCGGCTGGTCCTCACCGGCCGCGGCAAGCAATCCGAGCGCAGCAGCGCCGAGCCCCAAGAAATCGTCGTTGTTCGCCGTTCCATGAAACAGGCCGTCCAGTGCCGCCTGCTGGACTTCGGGAAGGGTGCCAATCAAGGCGCGCAGCGGGCGCAGTAGCTCGGACAGGCTTGCGAACGGAAGCATAGATTCCCACTCGACGCCCTGCGCCCACAGGACCCGCATGCCGTAGGCCTGAGCCAGGTCGCTGGCACAGCCGCAAAGGGTCGTCTTGCCTACACCGGCCTGGCCCAACAGCACCTGTCGGCGGGCCCGCCCCGCGCGAGCATCTGCGAGCATGCGCCCCAGCTCTGCTCGCTCACCCCGCCGGCCGAGCATGATCATGAGATTACGGTGTGAGCGCAGCTGGGCGCAAGGAAACTGCGCACTACGCCGGACCATTTGGTGGCGCGCGTGGTTGACCGAAGCGACTTCAATCAGCCCCTTGCGGCCAAAATTGTGGGCCAACGGCTAGCAGTCCGCGAGCCGGTTCCGCCCCGGTTTGCGCCATAGTTTCGTCATGGCTGTGCCAGTGACGATCATCGGTGCGGGCCTCGGTGGACTCACTCTGGCGCGCGTTCTCCACGTCCACGGCATTCCTGCCACCGTCTACGAGGCGGAGCCCTCAGCCGCTGCTCGTACACAGGGTGGCCAGCTCGACATTCATGAAAACAACGGGCAGCTGGCGCTGGAAGCGGCCGGTCTCACCGACGAGTTCCTAGCGATCATTCACGAAGGCGCCGACGCCACCCGCATGCTCGATCAGCACGGCGCGGTCTTGTTCGAGGAACCCAGCACCGGGACTGACGGACGCCCCGAGGTGCTACGGGGCGATCTACGTCAGATCCTGCTCGATTCCCTACCGGGGGAGGCGATCCAGTGGGGAAAGAAACTCACCGGCGTTACGGCAAGCGGCGAGGGCCGGCACGAGCTGACGTTCGCGGATGGTTCCACCGTCACCAGTGAACTTCTCGTCGGCGCTGACGGTGCCTGGTCGAAGGTTCGGCCGCTGCTGTCGGCGGCCGAACCGGTGTACTCGGGTGCGACGTTCATCGAGACATACCTGTACGACGTCGACGACCGGCACTCGGCGACGGCTGCCGCGGTGGGCAGCGGCGCCATGTATGCACTCACTCCAGGAAAGGGAATCGTCGCGCACCGCGAGGCCGGCGGCGTTCTCCACACCTACGTCGAGCTGGCTCGTTCGACCGAGTGGGTCGCCGGCATCGACTTCACTGACGCCGCGATGGCGACTGCTCGGATTGCGGCCGAGTTCGACGGCTGGGTTCGGGAAATCACCGCGCTCATCACTGACGGCGCGACCGCACCAGTCCCGCGCATGATCTACGAGCTGCCGGCCGAACACCGGTGGGACCGCGTTCCCGGGGTGACTCTGATCGGGGACGCCGCACATCTGATGCCGCCGTCCGGAGAGGGCGCGAATCTGGCGATGTTCGACGGCTCCGAGCTTGCTGACGCGATCGCTGCACAGCCCGGCGACATCGAAGCCGCGCTGGCCGCCTTCGAAGCGATGATGTTTCGTCGTAGCCACGCCGAGGCGGCCGATGCGCACGTCATTTTGGACCTATGCCTCGGCGCCAAGGCGCCATTCGGACTCATCGACTTCTTCAACGGCGCTGCGTAGCAGGAGCACGACTGATGCTCTGGGTCGACCTCACCGGAGGTGAGCCCAGGCTCGCGTCACGAAAACGTCCTGACTGACTGCAGAGTCAGACCCGCCACCTGCGATTTCACGCGGTGCCCCCGGCAGGATTCGAACCTGCGCCACCGCCTCCGGAGGGCGGTGCTCTATCCCCTGAGCTACGGGGGCCTGACCTGCAGAAGTCACCGTATCAGCGCCTCTCACCTAGGCTGGCGCCGATGACCGATCAGAGGGCGGAGCCTTCGACCGCCGAGATCGAAGGTGCGCCGGTGCGCGTTCTGGTGGTCGACGACGACGAGGTCATTCGCCAGCTGATCACGCTGAACCTGGAGCTCGAGGGCTTCGAGGTGCATGAAGCGGTGGACGGCCTGGATGCTTTGAGCAAGGTCCAAGGCGTTGACCCTGCCGTCATCACGCTGGACATCATGATGCCGAACATGGACGGCTGGGACGCGGCCGCCAGGCTGCGCAGCGACCCGCTGACCTCGCACATCAAGGTCGTGCTGCTCTCGGCCCGGGCCCAGGAGGCAGACGTCCGGCGCGGCACCCGCCTCGGCGTCGACGCCTACCTCACCAAACCGTTCGACCCCGACGACCTGATCGATGTGGTGCGGCGCCTCGCCGGGACCCCCACTTAAAGGCGCTCAAACGGGCGTCGGTCAGGTCGATACCCTCGACGTATGACTCCGGCCGATCTTTCCGTCGCCATCCGCGCGGTGGTTGCTGAAGCCGTAGCCGCAGGGGAGTTCGATGCTCCGGTGCCCGATGCGGTGCACGTGGAGCGTCCCCGCAGCAAGGCGCACGGCGATTACGCCAGCAATGTGGCCCTCGTGCTGGCCAAGCAAGCCGGCCGGTCGCCGCGTCAGATCGCGGAGATCCTGTCCGAACGGCTGCGCCGGGTCGACGGGATTGCTGCCGTTGACGTTGCCGGACCGGGCTTTCTCAACGTCACGTTCGACAGTCTCGGCGGCGTGGTCAATACGATCGTCGACGCAGGCCAGGAGTACGGCCGCAACGATTCGGCCGCCAAGCAGCGGGTCAACCTCGAGTTCGTCAGCGCGAATCCGACCGGGCCGATCCACGTCGGAGGCACCCGTTGGGCCGCGGTCGGCGATGCGCTCGGCCGGCTGCTTTCGGCCAGCGGGGCCGAGGTGACGAACGAGTACTACGTCAATGATGCGGGCGCCCAGATCGACTGGTTCGCCGCCTCGCAGCTGGCGGTCGCCAAGGGCGAGCCGATCCCAGAACACGGCTATGCGGGTTCTTATGTTGCCGAGGTCGCCGCCCGAGTGCTGTGGGCCAATCCGGGCCTGCCGAGCGAGTCTTCCGAGGTCGTACTCGAGACTTTCCGGACCGCCGGCATCGCGCAGATGCTCGAGAGCATCCGCGAGTCGCTCGACCGGTTCGGCGTCCACTTCGACGTCTGGTTCTCAGAGAAGTCGCTCACCACTTCGGGGGCCGTTGAGCACGCGCTCGAAAGGCTCCGCGTCGAAGGGCATACCTACGAAGCTGACGGAGCGCTCTGGCTGCGCACCACCGACTTCGGCGATGACAAGGACCGGGTACTGGTCAAGTCCGACGGCTCGACCTCCTACTTCACGTCCGATGCGGCCTATTACCTGGACAAGCGGGAGCGCGGGTTCGAGCGCTGCATTTACATGCTGGGCGCCGACCATCACGGCTACGTGGGCCGGCTGCGGGCCTTGGCCGCCTGCTTCGGCGATGACCCCAGCGAGACGCTCGACATCCTCATCGGCCAGCTCGTCAACGTCATGCGCGGCGGTGAGCCGGTCCGCATGAGCAAGCGCGCCGGCACGTTCATCACCCTGGACGACCTGGTGGATCTGGTCGGGGTGGATGCCGCCCGCTATTCCTTGGCCAGGTCATCGGTGGATTCCACCCTCGACCTCGACGTCGACGTGCTCGCCAGCAAGACCAACGCCAATCCGGTCTATTACGTCCAGTACGCCCACGCCCGGCTCTCCAGCCTCCTTCGGGGTGCCGCCGAGCTCGGGATCAGCCTCGATCCGGCCGCTGATGTAACCCTGCTCGTGCACGAGCGCGAAGGCGATCTGCTGCGATCCCTCGGCGAATTCCCACGCATCGTGGCAGCGGCCGCTACGGGACGCGCGCCGCACCGGGTCGCGCGCTATCTCGAGGAATTGGCCGGCACCTATCACCGGTTCTACGACGTGTGCCGGGTGCTGCCACAAGGTGACGAAGACGCCACCCCGCTCACTGCTGCACGCCTGCTGCTGGTCGAGGCCACGCGCATCGTCATCGCCAACGGGCTCGGGTTGTTGGGTGTCAGTGCTCCAGAACGGATGTAATCGCAAGTGACGGCGAACATGACTCTTGATCCGGCTGTGTGGCCGCGGTCGGCGGTGCTCGACCCCGATGACGGGGTGATGCACATCGGCGGCATGCGCGTCGACACACTCGCGCAGGAGTACGGCACGCCCTTGCTGGTGCTCGACGAAGCCGACTTCCGCACCCGATGCGCCGAGTTTCGCGCGGCGTTCGGGCCTGACACCACGGTTTGTTACGCCGGTAAGGCGTTTCTGTCCCGCGCCGTCGTCGGGTGGGTGCAGGAGGAGGGCTTGTCGCTCGATGTCTGCACCGGCGGGGAGCTCGCGGTCGCCGAGAGCGCCGGCTTCCCCGCCGAGCGAATCACCTTCCACGGCAACAACAAGTCCGTCGCCGAGCTGCGGCGTGCGGTGGCTTACGGGGTCGCCCGGGTCGCCGTTGATTCCAGCGAGGAGATCGAGCGGCTCGCGGTCGTTGCCGGGCAAGCCGGAATTCGCCAGCGGGTCTACGTGCGCGTGACGCCGGGCGTCGAGGCGCACACCCACGAATACATCTCGACGGGTCAGGAAGACCAGAAGTTCGGCTTCTCGCTGTCGTCCGGCGCGGCGCGCGCCGCCATCGATCAGGTGCTCAGCCATCCGGAGCGGCTGGAGCTCGTCGGTCTCCATGCCCACATCGGCTCGCAGATCTTTGACACCGCCGGCTTTCGCTTGGCCGCCCAACGCCTCGTGGGTCTGCTCGCCACGCTCCGGGATGCCCACGGCATTGAGCTGCCCGAGTTGGATCTGGGTGGCGGCTTCGGCATCGCCTACACGAGTGAAGATGCCCCGTTGGACATCGAGGAGATGGCGGAGCGGATGCTCGCTCTCGTCGCCAAAGCTTGCGCCGACCATGGCTTGGCGGTTCCACACCTGGCCATCGAGCCCGGGCGCGCCATTGCCGGGCCCGGCACGATCACCGTGTACGAGGTGGGCACCATCAAGGAGCTTCCAGGCCTGCGTACCTACGTCAGTGTCGACGGCGGCATGAGCGACAACATCAGGCCTGCGCTCTACGGCGCCCGTTATTCGGTGGCGCTGGTCTCCCGGCACAGCACCGCGCCTGCGCACAAGGTCACCGTGGTCGGAAAGCACTGCGAGAGCGGCGATCTGGTGGCACCCGACGTGTCGTTGCCTGCTGATCTGCGCCCTGGTGATCTGGTAGCCGTCGCGGCAAGCGGGGCATACCACCGGTCGATGGCCAGCAATTACAACCACGTGCCGCGACCCCCCGTCGTGGCGGTTCGTGACGGTTCACCGCGGGTGCTCATCCGCCGCGAGACCGAAGCCGATCTGCTCGCGCTGGACGTCGGATGAGCGGGCCCGCGTTGGCGCCGCCGCTTCGGGTGGCGCTGCTCGGCTGCGGCGTCGTCGGCAGTGAAGTGGTCCGCCAGCTCGATCGCCACCACACCGAGCTCGCTTCGAGAGTGGGAGCGCCCCTGGAGATCGCCGGCATCGCTGTCCGCCGGCCCCAGCGGGTGCGAAACCTGCCGGTCGATCCCTCGATCTTCACGTCCGACGCCGCTGGACTGGTCACCCGTGACGACATCGACATTGTCATCGAGGTCGTCGGTGGGATCGAGCCGGCGCGCAGCTGGATGCTGGCAGCACTAGCCGGTGGCAAGAGCGTCATCACCGCTAACAAGGCCTTGCTCGCCGAGGACGGCACGACCCTGCACCAGGCTGCTGCCGCTGCGGATGTGGACCTCTACTACGAGGCCAGCGTCGCCGGCGCCATCCCGCTGCTGCGTCCGCTGCGCGAGAGCCTGGCCGGCGACCGGGTGCATCGCGTCCTGGGCATCGTCAACGGGACGACGAATTACATCCTGACCCGTATGGAGGAGACCGGCGCCAGCTTCTCGGAGGCACTGGAGGAAGCCACGGCGTTGGGTTATGCGGAGGCCGACCCGACCGCTGACATCGACGGTTTCGACGCCGCCAGCAAAGCCGCCATCCTCGCCTCGCTGGCGTTCCACACCCGGGTGCGCGCGGCGGATGTCTACCGCGAGGGCATCGGCGCCGTCACGATCTCGGACATGGCAAGCGCCAAGGCAATGGGTGCCACGGTGAAGCTGCTGGCGATCGCCGAGCGGGCCCCCACCGAGGCGGGGATCAGTGTCCGGGTACACCCGGCGATGATTCCGCTCACGCACCCGCTGGCCGGCGTCCGAGAGGCTTACAACGCCGTCTTCGTCGAGGCTGAAGCCGCTGGATCGATGATGTTCTACGGCCGCGGCGCCGGCGGCGCTCCCACCGCATCGGCGGTGTTGGGAGATCTGGTGGCGGTCGCCCGCAATCGCCTCACCGGGGGTCGTGGACCCAAGGAATCCGCTTACGCGAATCTTCCGGCGCTGCCGATGGGCCGGACCATCACGCGCTATCACGTCTCGCTCGACGTGGCCGACAAGGCAGGTGTGCTCGCTGTCGTCGCCAGTACCTTCTCGGCTCATGACGTGAGCATTTCCAGCGTTCGCCAGGAGGGCCGCGGAGATGATGCCTCGCTGGTCATCGTGACCCATTCGGCGTCTGATGAGGCACTGTCCGCGACCGTCGACGAGGTCCGCGAGCTGGACGTGGTGAGAGCCGTTTCCAGCGTCATGAGAGTGGAGGGCGAGACATGAGCGTCACCGCCGCCGCACGGCCGGCCGGCGCCGGGGAGCCGACCGGGTCGCCAGCGCCAGCCACCGGCCCCACCGCCGGTCCCCTGACCGGATCTCGCGCTTGGCGCGGCGTCATCGAGGAGTACCGCGACCGCCTGCCGGTGACGGCCTCGACCCCGGTCATCACGCTGCGCGAAGGGGGCACCCCGCTCGTTGCGGCCGGACACCTGTCCGAACGCACCGGATGCGAGGTCCACCTGAAGGTGGAGGGCGCCAATCCCACCGGATCGTTCAAAGACCGCGGCATGACGATGGCCATCAGCAAAGCTGTCGAGGCCGGTAGCCAGGCCGTGATCTGCGCGAGCACCGGCAATACCTCCGCCTCCGCGGCCGCTTACGCCGCCAGGGCCGGACTCACCTGCGCCGTTCTCGTGCCCACCGGCAAGATCGCGCTGGGCAAGCTCGCCCAGGCCCTGGTACACGGGGCGAAGCTGCTCGAAGTCGTCGGCAATTTCGACGACTGCCTGCGGCTGGCAAAGGATCTCTCCGAGAATTACCCGGTCACGCTGGTCAACAGCGTCAATCCGGATCGCATCGAGGGTCAGAAGACGGCCGCTTTCGAGGTCTGTGACGCCCTTGGCGGGCCTCCTGCGGTGCACTGCCTTCCGGTCGGCAACGCCGGCAACATCACCGCTTATTGGCGTGGTTACTCAGAGCTGGCCGCGGAACTCGGCCAAGGCAGCTCGCGGCCCCGAATGCTCGGCTTTCAGGCTTCCGGAAGTGCGCCGATCGTGCGCGGTGAGGTCGTGACCTCGCCCTCGACCATCGCGACCGCCATCCGCATCGGCAACCCGGCCTCCTGGCAGCAGGCGATTGCGGCCCGCGACGAATCCGGCGGCGCCATCCTGGCCGTCAGCGATCGCGAGATCCTGGCCGCCTACAAGCTGCTGGCGACCCGAGAAGGCGTGTTCGTGGAGCCGTCGAGCGCAGCCAGCGTCGCGGGCTTCCTCAACGCCTGCCGCGACGGGCTGATCGCACCGGGGGAGCGAGTGGTCTGCACCGTCACCGGCCATGGCCTGAAGGACCCTGACTGGGCGATCAGCGGGGCGGCCAAGCCCACTACCGTGCCGCCGGACGCAGAAGTGGCTGCGGCCAAGCTCGGACTGGCATAGCGGGTGGCCCCAGCCTCTCCACCAGCTCCTCCCGGACGGACGCGCGAGCCGATGCAGGTCACGGTTCAGGTGCCCGCCACCAGCGCAAATCTTGGGCCGGGCTTCGATTCACTAGGTCTTGCGCTCGGCATGTACGACGAGCTGACCCTGCGGGTCACTGCCGAACCCGGGCTGCGTATCCACGCCTACGGAGATGTGCCTACCGACGAGACCAATCTCGTCGTGCAAGCGGCCCGGGCCGCGTTCGCCGCGTCCGGCGAGCAGCCGATCGGGCTGGAACTTGCGTATACGGCCCACATCCCTCATGCGCGCGGCCTCGGATCTTCGGCGGCCGCGATCTGCGCCGGGGTGACGGCGGGGCTGGCATTGAACGGCGTCCACGACCGTTCACTCGCGCTGGAAATCGCTTACGGCATCGAACGTCATCCCGACAACGTCGCCGCGGCCATTTATGGCGGTCTGACCGTGTCGTGGGTCGAGGAGCAACAGAAGGCACGCGCTGTGCGGCTCGTGCCGGCGCCCGCAATCGTGCCCGTGGCGTTCATCCCGCAATCGCGTACGTCGACGTCAGCATCCCGCGGCGCGTTGCCCGAGCGGGTTTCCCATGCTGACGCAGCACGCAACGCCGGCCGGGCTGCGCTGCTGGTGGCGGCCTTGACGAGCAGTCCGCGCGAACTGCTGGCGGCCACTGAGGATCGCCTTCACCAGCAGTATCGCCTTCCCCAGGCTGCCAGCCGGCGAGGCCCTGATCGCGCGGCTTCGCGCCGCCGGAGTGCCTGCCGTGCTGTCAGGTTCGGGTCCCACGGTCCTGGCCCTGTGTCGCGACGGCGCGGAATCAGCACTCGCCCAGCGATTGGCCGACGGCGGTTACGAGCCGTCGGAACTGGCCATTGACCTGGCAGGCACCACCTGCGTGACTGCGTCGGACACGGAATATCCTCCGCAACCGACATTGTTGTCCTAACTGTCGCAGCAGGCGGTATGCTGAGCCTCAGCGACCGGCTCCGGCCAGGTTTGCACCTCCCACCTGATTTACCCGGAGCGGGATTCTTCCGATCTACGCCAGGGGAGCACCCTTACAGGGTCCGTAAGTCGACAGGCGCGGCGTGTCTTAGCCGCTGCCAGGCATGCGACCTGAACGGTCACCCACCTGCATCTTTCTTTCGCGCTCCAACAGTGTTGCTGGTTGCTTCACATGGTTCTAAATCGCTTCATATCGCTTCACAAAGCTCCTGCTCCACTTAGCTCCACTGCTCCGTCATACCGATCGGCTCCGCCGGTCTGAGAGGTTGTCACCTTGAGCGAACCCACCGATCTGCTGCCCGGGACCGCTCCCGAGCCGGAAGCCGCTGGTGGCGCTCCGCGCCGTCGTCGCGCTACCGGGCTTGCCGGGATGCTGCTTCCGGAGTTGCAGTCGCTGGCCGGCTCCTTGCACATCACCGGCACCGCTCGCATGCGCAAGGGCGAGCTGATCGCCGCCATCCAGCTGGCGCAGGGCGCCGGCGGCAGTTCTGCCGGTGCTGCCAAGGCCACCCGCACCACCCGCACCTCGCTGAGCGCCCCCGAAAGTGCGCCGGACAGCTCGGTCGCCACCAATTCCAACGGCAGCTCCAACGGCGCCGAGGCCGCCGTCACTCGCGGCGAAAGCAATGGCCACTCCGGTGCCGGCGCGCCGGCTCGTGAGACTTCCCAAGAGTCCTCGCCCAACGGCTCGAGCTATGAGTCGCAAGCCGGCGAGGGAAGCCGTCGTCGCCGGCGGGGGAGCAGCCGCCCCACCGGCAGCCCGGATGGCGGTGGAGTCGATTCCACCGCATCCGGCGAGGCGCCGGCGAGCTCGAACGGATCCAACAATTCCAACAGCGGCGCTTCCGCACCTGAGGGTGGCGGGTCCGTCGGCACCGTTTCGGGTGGCTCGGCTGGGTCGTCTGCATATGCCCCGAGCGAGGGCCGCACCGACACCCGTCCGGATCGCCAGGATCGGCAGGACCGCCAGGGCGGCCGCCAGCAGGGTCAGCGCGACCAGCAAGGTCAGCGTCAGGACCGCCAAGACCGTAATCAGGACCGTAATCAGGATCGCCAGCAGGGTCAGGACCGTCAGAGTGGTCAGGACCGTCAGCAGGGTCAGGGTCAGGGTCTGCAGGAGCGCCAAGGCGGCCAGCAGGGTCAGGACCGCCAGTCCAATGGCCAGACCGAGTTCGGCGACGAGTTCGCCGGCAGCCGTCGGCGCGGCCGGTTCCGCGAGCGTCGCCCGCGCAACGGGCGGCAGAGCGGCGGCCAAGGTGGCCAGGGTGGCTACAACGAGGCCGAGCCCGTCATCCGTGAGGACGACGTCCTGGTGCCCATCGCGGGAATCCTCGACATCCTCGACAGCTACGCCTTTGTGCGCACCACCGGTTACCTGACCGGGCCCAACGACGTTTACGTCAGCCTTGCTCAGGTCCGTCGTCACGGCCTGCGTCGAGGCGATGCCGTCACCGGTGCCGTCCGGCAGCCGCAGGAGGGCGAGAAGAAGGACAAGTACAACGCGATGGTGCGCCTGGACACCATCAACGGCCTTGATCCCGAAGAGGCGCGCAAGCGGCCCGAATTCACCAAGTTGACGCCGCTCTACCCCAACGAGCGGCTCCGCCTCGAGACCGAGCCCAACGTCCTGACCACGCGCGTCATCGACCTGGTCATGCCGCTGGGTAAGGGTCAGCGGGCGCTGATCGTGAGTCCCCCGAAGGCCGGCAAGACGATGGTCCTGCAGGCCATCGCCAATGCGATCACCACCAACAACCCCGAATGCCACCTCATGGTCGTCCTCGTCGACGAGCGTCCGGAGGAGGTCACCGACATGCAGCGGTCGGTGAAGGGTGAAGTCATCGCCAGCACCTTCGACCGGCCACCGACGGACCACACGAGCGTTGCCGAGCTCGCTATCGAGCGGGCGAAGCGGCTGGTGGAGATGGGTCACGACGTCGTCGTGCTGCTCGACTCCATCACCCGGCTCGGACGGGCCTACAACCTGGCGGCTCCCACCTCAGGTCGCATCCTGTCCGGTGGTGTCGATTCGACGGCCTTGTATCCGCCGAAGCGCTTCCTCGGCGCCGCCCGCAACATCGAGCACGGTGGCTCTTTGACCATCCTTGCCACTGCCTTGGTGGAGACCGGCAGCACCATGGACACGGTCATCTTCGAGGAGTTCAAGGGCACCGGTAACGCCGAGCTCAAGCTCGATCGTCGTATCGCTGACAAGCGGGTCTTTCCCGCCGTCGACGTCGACGCCTCGGGTACGCGCAAGGAAGAGCTGCTGCTCAGCCCCGAAGAGCTGGGTGTCATCTACAAGCTCCGTCGGGTGCTGCACGCACTCGACTCCCAGCAGGGAATCGAGCTGTTGCTCGACCGCTTGAAGCAGTCGCGCACCAACTACGAATTCCTCATGCAGATCGCCAAGACCACCCCCGGAGAGTGATGTCCGGTCGGCGTTCGAGCGCGGCATAGGTCGCTGCGCTCAGGCGTTAGGCTGGACGACGGTCCCGGTTCACCTCGCGCTCGCGGGGACCCGGCGGCCGACGAGAGAGGATCCCATGAAGCCCGACATTCATCCCGCCTACAACGAGACCACTGTGGTCTGTACGTGCGGGGAAACCTTCGTCACGCGAAGCACCGCATCGAGCGGAAGCATCCACGCCGATGTCTGCTCGCAGTGCCACCCCTTCTACACCGGCAAGCAGAAGATCCTGGACGTCGGTGGTCGGGTCGAGAAGTTCGAGCGTCGCTTCGGCAAGCGCCAGCCTGGTCAGACGGCCGGCGGCAAGTAGTTCTACGGTTGGCGCCTTCCCTCCTTTCGGGGGAAGGCGCCAATTTTGTTGTTGTCGGTGAGGTTCTCGACTTTCTCGAGGCTGACTAGGCCAGCGTTAGGAGGCGGGCATGGCTCAGCTTGCTGACCGAAGTTCAGGCTCGCCCGCTCTAGCGGCGATGCTGGCCGAACACGCCCAGATCGAACGCGAGCTGGCTGACCCGGCGGTGCACTCCGACCAGAGCCGGGCCCGCACCCTTGGCCGTCGCTACGCCGAGCTCACCCAGGTCGCAGAGGTGTCGCGGGATCTCGCGGCGACCCGTGACGATCTGGGTGCCGCACAGGAGATGGCTGACGAAGACGCCGGATTCGCGGCCGAGGCCGAGACGCTCGCTGCGCGCGAGCAGGTGCTGGCCGAGCGGCTGCAGGAGCTGCTTCTGCCACGCGACCCGGACGAGTCCAAAGACGCGATTCTGGAGATCAAGGCGGGGGAGGGCGGCGAGGAGTCCGCGCTCTTCGCCGGCGACCTGCTGCGGATGTATCTGCGTTTCGCCGAGCGCAGCGGCTGGGTGGCCGAAGTGCTCGACGCGACCGAAAGCGATCTCGGTGGCTACAAGGACGTCAGTATCGCGTTGCGGTCGAAGGCCTCGAGTCCGACCGGCGTCTTCGGCCGGTTGAAGTACGAGGCCGGCGTCCACCGGGTCCAGCGGGTGCCCGTCACCGAGTCCCAGGGCCGGCTTCATACCAGCGCGGTAGGCGTGCACGTTTTGCCTGAGGCCGAAGACGTCGACGTCCAGGTCGATCCCAACGACCTGCGTATCGACGTGTTCCGCTCGTCCGGCCCCGGCGGCCAGAGCGTCAACACCACCGACTCCGCGGTGCGGATCACCCACATTCCCACCGGCACCGTGGTCTCCTGCCAGAACGAGAAGAGCCAGCTCCAGAACAAGGAGTCGGCGCTGCGGATCCTGCGCGCCCGATTGCTGGTCGCCGCCCGCGAAGCGGCCGCCGCTGCCGCTGGCGCCAGCCGGGCCGCCCAGGTGCGCACCGTCGACCGCAGCGAGCGCGTCCGCACGTACAACTTCAAGGAAAACCGGATCTCCGACCACCGGGTCGGCTACACCGCTTACAACCTTGATCGAGTGCTGGACGGCGAGCTGGACCCGGTGCTCGACGAGTTGCACCGGGCCGACATCGAGCGCCTGCTCGCGGAGACCGGGCAGCCGGCCACGTGAGCACGGTGAGCCAGGCGAGCACTGGGGTGAGCCGGGTGAGCCAGGCGAGCACGCTCTCGCAAGCCATCGCCGCAGCTGCTGACGAGCTGGCGCGGGCCGGCGTTTCGAGCCCCCGCCACGATGCGGAAGCCCTCGCCGCGCATGTGATGGGTGTGCCGCGGGGTCGGCTCATGCTGGCTGACCAGCAGGATTTGTCGCCGGTACGCGAGCAGTACGCCGCCGCCGTGGCCCGCCGGGTAGCCCGTGAGCCGCTGCAGCACCTGGTCGGCACGGCACCCTTTCGCTACCTGGAGCTGGCGGTCGGTCCCGGGGTGCTGATCCCGCGTCCCGAGACGGAGCTGCTGGTAGACGCCGCGCTGAGCTGGCTGGGAGCGCATCCGACGCCGCAGCCGCGCATCGTCGATCTGGGCACCGGCACCGGAGCGCTGGCACTTGCCCTGGCGCAGGAATGGCCCGGTGCGAAGGTCTGGGCCGTGGAGCGCGACCCGGCGGCGCTGCATTTCGCGGCCCGCAACATCGCGTCGACCGGTCTCGCGGTTGAGCTCGTTGCGGGCGATATGGCGGTCGCGCTTGCGGAGCTCAACGGCAGCGTCGACCTCGTGGTGTCCAACCCCCCTTATCTCCCCATCGAGCTGCTGCCCGAGCTCGAGCCCGAGGTGCGCGACCACGATCCGATGGCTGCCCTTTTCGCCGGCGCTGACGCCTTGGCAGCCATCCGTACCGTGGAAGAGAGCAGCTGTCGCCTGCTGCGCCCGGGAGGTTTGGCGATCGTGGAGCACGGCAGCGACCAGGGCGTGACGGCGCCGGGCTGCTTTTCGGGCGGCTGGAGCAGCGTCGCGGATCATCTCGATCTCAGTGGTCGACCCCGATTCCTCACGGCGGAGCGTTCATGAGCCTTTCCCATCCCTTGGCAGGCGCCGAGGCCTTGCCCGAAAACCACTTGATCTACGACACCGCCGATCCGACGCGGCGAGCCGAAGGCCTGACGGCTGCGCAGCGTGCCATCGCCGCAGGTGAGCTCGTCGTGCTCCCCACCGACACGGTCTACGGGATTGCGGCTGACGCGTTCGCACCCCACGCGGTTGCCCGTTTGCTGGCTGCCAAGCATCGCGGGCGCGACATGCCGGTGCCGGTGCTCATCGGTTCGTGGCACACGCTCGAGGGCCTTGTTGATCACATTCCGCAATCGACTGACGCGCTGCGGTCCGCCTTCTGGCCCGGCGGACTGACGCTGGTAGTCCGTCATGCGCTGGCCCTGGCGTGGGATCTGGGCGACGCCGACGGCACCGTCGCGGTGCGAATGCCGCTGCACCCGGTGGCACTCGAACTGCTCCAGCGGACCGGTCCGCTGGCCGTATCCAGCGCTAACGTCTCGGGTCGTTCGCCCGCGCCCGATGCGCACGACGCCTTCGCCCAGTTCGGCGATGACGTGTCGGTTTACCTCGAGGGCGGCAATTCGGAGGATTCGCTGCCGTCCACCATCGTCGACTGCACCGTCGACCCCCCTCGGCTGCTGCGCGCCGGCGCCGTCTCGCTCGAGGAATTGCGCACCGAAGTCCCTGATATCCAGGAGTGAATTCAGGCCGCCCGTCGAGGGCTCACCGGCACCGGCCGCGCCCATAGGATGAGATCCATATCCGCCCGGCTAGGAGGTCCCCGTGTCCGACCCCACCCAGGCCGCATTGGCCCGAGAGACCGCTCGCGCGGCGGTCGTCGCCCGTGGACCGGCGCCCTTCTGGGGTCCCGATTTCGGCGCCCTGACCGAGTCCGACCCCGAGATTGCCGAGATCCTGCTGGATGAGGTCGACCGGGCGCGCGGCGGGCTGCAGCTGATCGCGAGCGAGAACTTCACCTCGCCTTCGGTGCTGGCCGCGCTCGGCTCGACCCTGTCCAACAAGTACGCCGAGGGCTATCCCGGACGCCGTTACTACGGCGGCTGCGCGGTCGTCGACCGCGCGGAGGAGCTCGGTATCTCCCGGGCGAAGTCGCTCTTCGGGGCCGACCACGCAAACCTTCAGCCACACAGCGGCGCCAGTGCAAACCTCGCCGCATACGCCGCCCTGCTCACCCCGGGCGACACCGTCCTGGCGATGTCGCTGCCGCACGGCGGCCACCTGACGCACGGCAGCAAGGTCAATTTCAGCGGCGCCTGGTTCAACGTTGTCGCCTATGGGGTGCGCAAGGACACCGAGCTGATCGACTACGACGAGGTCCGTCGTCTGGCACTGGAAAATCGGCCCAAGATGATCATCTGCGGGGCCACCGCCTACCCGCGACTGATCGACTTCGAGGCGTTCCGTTCCATCGCCGACGAGGTGGGCGCCTGGCTGATGGTTGACGCCGCGCACTTCATCGGTCTGGTCGCCGGCCAGGCGATCCCGAGTCCGGTGCCTTACGCCGACGTGGTCACCTTCACTACCCACAAGGTGCTGCGCGGCCCCCGCGGCGGCATGATCCTGTGCAAGGAAGAGCTCGCGAAGAAGATCGACAAGGCCGTCTTCCCCTTCAGCCAGGGCGGTCCGCTCATGCACGCCGTGGCCGCGAAGGCGGTCGCGCTCGCTGAGGCGGCCACGCCCGGCTACCAGGCGTACGCCCGCCGGGTGATCGTTAACGCGCAGGCGCTAGCAGACGGGCTGGCGGCCGAAGGCCTGCGTCCCGTCGCCGGCGGCACCGACACCCACCTCGCGCTGCTCGATCTGCAGGAGCTCGGAGTCTCCGGCACCGAAGCGGAGACGCGCTGCGACGCCGCCAAGATCACGCTCAACAAGAACGCGATCCCGTATGACCCGCAGCCACCTGCGGTTGCGTCCGGCGTCCGGGTCGGCACCCCGTCGGTGACCACCCAGGGCATGGGCGAGGGTGAGATGAAAGAGGTCGCCGGCCTGATCGGGCGGGCCGTCCGCGAGCCCGGGTCGGCTGCCGAGATCGCCGCTGCCGTCAGCAGTCTCGTGGCGCGCTTCCCGATCTACCCGAGCTAGGCGCCTGCGGGCGGCACGATGTAGCTGTTAGGGGCCGGTAGCAGTTAGGGCAGGGCGCGTTCGCGGGCCCGAGCTGGGTGTGTGCCCTGGGGCGGGTCGCGGGCAGACCGCGGGAGACGAGGCAGGGTGCGCGAGTACATCCTCGTCTTCCTGGTCTCGGCGACGGTCACCTTCCTGGTCACGCCCTTGACCCGCCGGCTGGCAGTGCGCACCGGAGCGATGGCGTCGCCGCGGGACCGCGACGTCCACGTCATTCCGACACCACGTTTGGGTGGCCTGGCCATGTACGCCGGGCTCGCCGCCGGTCTCCTGGTCGCTGCCCAGCTGCCGTTTCTGTCGTCGGTGTCGCGCGCCTACGGCGAGCCGCGGGCGGTGCTCATCTCGGGCGCGATCATCTGTCTGCTCGGGCGCCGTCGACGACAAGTGGCCGATCGATCCGGTGACCAAGCTCGCCGGCCAAGTCGTGGCGGCGAGCGTGATGGTGCTGCTGGGCATCCAGCTGTCCTTCGCGATCCTGCCGGATGGAAACACCGCCAGTCTGGGGTCTGAGACGGCGGTGCCACTGACCGTCCTGCTCACGGTGGTGCTGGTCAACGCGATGAACTTCGTCGACGGGCTGGATGGTCTGGCGGCCGGCGTAGCAGCGATCGCCGCGTTGGCCGAGTTCGCCTACAGCTACCACATCTCGGTGACCAACGGTCTCTACCGGGCGACGCCGGCCACCCTGCTGGCGGTGGCCACGGCGGGCGTGTGTATCGGATTTCTGCCGCACAACTTCAACCCCGCCCGTCAGTTCATGGGTGATTCAGGTTCGATGCTGATTGGTCTGCTGCTGGCCGCGACGGTGACTTCGGTCACCGGCGAGGTGTCCTACGGCGGTATCGCGGGCGCCGACCGGCTGCCGTCCCTGATCCCGCTCTTTCTGCCGCTGCTGGTGCTGGCTGTCCCGTTCGTGGATCTGTTACTCGCCGTGGTCCGGCGCACCCGTGCGCGCCGATCGCCGTTCAGTCCGGACAAGATGCATCTGCATCACCGACTCCTGGAGATCGGTCATACCCAGGTGCGAGCTGTGCTGCTGCTCTGGTTCTGGTCGGCGCTGCTGGGCTTTGGAGGCGTCATCGCGCAGTTCTCCAGCGAGCCGCTCACGATCGTGCTCGTAGTGACCGGGCTGGCCGCACTTTCGCTGGTGCTGGTGCGCATGCCGGGCAAGGCGCCAGAGCGGTGAGCGCCGGCGTTGACGGGCCGTCCAAGGACCCCCCGGCGGGAGGGCCAGGAGCGCTGGGGTTAGTGACGATCGGCACCGTGAACGCCACATGTTGGCTAGCAGGTATCTTCATCGGATGGCTGGCTGACCGCCACTTCCATACCGTGCCTCTCTTCATCCTTTTAGGGTTGGTCGTTGGTACCGTCACGGGTGCCGCATCCACGTACAAAGAAGTGCGAAGGTATTTGAGTTCGTGAACGTCGACGATCCGCACGCCCCGGCGCTGCCTGCGTCTTCTGAGGAAGGCTCAAGCTACGACCCGGCTAACGCTGCTCTCGCCGGCTACGCCGAGATCGCCGCTCAGGCCAAGCGCATCGTGTGGCCCTGCTGCATCCTCGGCGTCATCGCCGTAGTCCTCTCAGTCGTCCTGTTGAACGAGGCCTGGGGCGGCATCGGTGTGTGCATCGGCCTCGGCCTCGGCATGGTCAACGCCCGGCTGCTTCAGCAGTCGGTGCTGCGGCGATTCCAGGCGGCCACCGGGCAGACCGTCAACGGCTCGTCGTTCCTCTTCAGCGGCCTGACCCGCCTCGCCGTCATCACCGGCGTCGCAGTCGTTCTCACGCTCATCGTGCGCCCCCTGGGCATCGGCGTCGTCGTCGGCCTGGCCATCTACCAAGTGGTGCTGCTCGGCGCGTCCGCCGTCGTGATGTACCGGCAGGTGCGTGCGTGAGTTCCGTTCCCACGATGGCCGTCTCGATCGAGGTCGGCGATCACATCACCCGGAGCCTTTTCGGGCTCAAGTTCAACATCGACACGGTCATCAGCACGGCTGTGGCCTGCCTCATCGTTGTGGTGCTCGGACTGCTCGTCCGGCGCAGCGCCACCCATCTGGTGCCCGGCAAGCTGCAGCTGGTCTACGAGACCATCATCCTGCAGGTCGAGGAGCAGGTCGGCGGTGACCTTCGGCGCCGCGCCCCGGCGGTGGTGCCCTTGGCCGTGACGATCTTCATCTTCATCCTGACCTGCAACTGGCTCTCGGTCATTCCCAGCGGCCACCATCCCGAATACCTGCCTCCGCCCACCGCAGACATCAACCTGCCACTGGCCATGGGCCTGTCGGTCGTGATCTGGGCGATCGCCGCCGGCATCAAGCGCCGCGGCCTGCGCAACTACCTCAAGCACCTCAAAGAGCCCTACCTGGCGCTGCTGCCGATCAACATCCTCGAAGAGCTGATCAAGCCGATCACTCTCGCGCTGCGACTTTTCGGCAACATCTTCGCCGGTACGGTGCTGCTACTGCTGATCTCGAAGCTTCCGATCTTCACCGTCTGGGCTCCGGACTTCATCTGGAAGCTTTTCGATATGTTCATCGGCGCCATTCAGGCCTTTATCTTCGCGCTGCTGACGATCTTGTACTTCCAGCAAGCGATCGGGTCGGAAGAAGGCCACTGACGCTGGGCTCGGTTGGGTGACCAGCCGCTAAATCTGAAACACTCACAAACGTTCCGTACATACAACGCAAAGCAAGGGGAGATGATGGCTGCAGATCCGGAGCTCGTCACCGCGATCAAGACCGCGGGCGGGCTCATCGCTGGTGGACTCGCACTTGGAGGCGGTGCCATCGGCGCCGCCATCGGTGATGGTGTCGCCGGTAACGCGTTCATCTCGGGCGTCGCGCGTCAGCCCGAGGCGCAGGGTCGCCTGCAGACACTGTTCTTCCTGACCGTCGGTCTGGTGGAGGCGGCGTACTTCATCAACCTGGTCTTCATGATCCTTTTCGTCTTCGTGCTCGGCAAGTAGTCAGCTGTGCAACCGACGTTTTCGGCGGCCGCCGCCATCACCGAGGCGGCGGAGAAGACGCACAACCCGATCATCCCCAACGGGACGTTCATCGTTGAGCTGATCGCGTTCTTCCTGATCTTGTGGTTCATCGGTAAGAAGGTCGTGCCACTCATCTCGGCCTCGATGGAGAAGCGGCAGGAGCTCATCCGCTCGCAGATCGAAGACAGCCGGTTGGCCAAGGAGCGGCTCGAGGCCGCCGAGGCCGAGTTCAAGCAGGCCGTGGCCGACAACCGTTCTGAGGCCGCCCGCATTCGCGAGGAAGCCCGCGCCCAGGGCCAGCAGATCATCGAAGAAATGCGTACCGAAGCCAAAGATGAGGCCGAGCGCATCAAGGTGCGTGAAGAGGCCCGGCTGGAGACCGAGCGCCAGCAGCTCCTCACGCAGCTACGGGTCGAGGTCGGCGAGCTGGCGATGGATCTTGCCGGCAAGATCGTCGGTTCGGAGCTTTCCCGCGATGAGCGCCAGAACCAAATCGTCGACGACTTCATCTCCGGTCTCGAAGCCGGTCCGGTGGGCGAGTCGCGCGTCACGGCACCCTCAGCGGCAGGGAGCTGACGGTGGAAGGCAATAGCCGGGCGAGTCTGGCGCTGGTACGCGCCAAGCTCGATGAGTTGGCGGGATCAGGCGCATCGGGGGACGAAGACCCCGGCGTCGTCGCGCGGACCGTCTCCCGGCTGCGCGGCGAGAGCTCAGCGCTCAGTGACGCCGCGGAGCAGCTCTGGTCCGCATCAGACCTGCTCGTCCGCGAGCCCGCTCTGCGCCGGGCACTGGCCGATCCGGGTATCCCCGCCGAGGCTCGGCGAGCCTTGTTGGAGCGCCTGCTCGGCAGCCAGCTCGACGAGATCCCGCTTGAAGTGCTGCGCACCGCCGTCAGCGCCCGCTGGTCACGACCCTCAGATCTGCAGGTTGTCGTGGAAGAGCTGGGCGCCGAGGCGCTGCTGGCAAGCGAGCAGGCAGCCGGCGCGCTGGACGAGGTCGAGGACGAGCTCTTCCGCTTCGCCCGCATCGTCGCCGGCACCCCGCGCCTGTCTCTCTCGCTGTCAGACCGCGGCCTGCCGTCCGAGCGCAAGTCCGCGCTTCTTGACCGACTGCTCAACGACCGGGTGCGTCCGGCGACCCGGCGCCTCATCGGCCGGGCCGTGGACAACCCGCGCGGGCGGGGAATCGGTCGCGAGATCGAAGCACTCGCCGAGCTTGCGTCGCAGCGTCGTCAGCGTTCCATTGCCATCGTCACCGTGGCCCGCCCGATCGACGACGCGCAGGCCGACCGCCTGCGGGCCGCCATCGCCCGGGCGTTCGGCACCGAGGTGGTCCTGCAGCTGGTCATCGACCCGGAGGTTTTGGGCGGCGTATCGGTGCGGGTGGGCGATGAGATCGTCGACGGCACCATCCTGCGGCGGCTGGCTGAAGCCCGCCGTCAGCTGCGTCGTTAAGCCGAAAGTTCGCGCTGGCACCTGGTGCCAGCCCTGCTTCACCCTGGCTGTCGGTTCGCTCACCGACTTCAGCCCCCAGCTCCAGCCATCTCCACCGGCCCCTTCGAAGAGACAACGAGGCCCGTCATGACCGAACTGTCCATCCGCCCCGATGAGATCCGCGATGCCCTGCGCGACCTGGTGGAGTCCTACGACCCGAGCGCCGGTGAGCGCGAAGAGATCGGTCGCGTGATCGCGACCGGCGACGGCATCGCGACCGTCGAGGGTCTGGCGCGCACGATGACCAACGAGCTGCTCGAGTTCCACGACGGCACCCTCGGCCTGGCCCAGAACCTCGACATCGGCGAGATCGGTGTCGTCATCCTCGGCGAGTCCCAGCACATCGAAGAAGGCACCGAGGTCCGTCGCACCGGCGAGATCCTTTCGGTCCCCGTCGGCGACGGTTACCTCGGGCGCGTTGTCGACGCGCTGGGCCAGCCACTCGACGGGTTCG
This sequence comes from uncultured Actinomycetota bacterium, assembly GCA_963737695.1. Classification (GTDB taxonomy): domain Bacteria; phylum Actinomycetota; class Actinomycetes; order Frankiales; family Frankiaceae; genus DATAZK01. The sequence continues at coordinate 502,993 of CAVTTQ010000002.1, read as the reverse complement.
GCGACATCGTGCCCGAGGGCCGCCGCGCTCTTGAGCTGCAGGCCCCCACCGTGGTCCAGCGCCAGCCCGTCAACGAGCCGATGCAGACCGGCATCAAGGCCATCGACGCCATGACGGCCATTGGCCGCGGGCAGCGCCAGCTGATCATCGGCGACCGGCAGACCGGCAAGAGTGCGGTCGCGGTCGACGCGATCATCAACCAGCGCGAGAACTGGGCCAGCGGCGATCCGAAGAAGCAGGTCAAGTGCATCTACGTGGCGATCGGTCAGAAGGGCTCGACCATCGCTGCGGTGCGTGGGTCGCTCGAAGAGGCCGGCGCTCTCGAATACACGACCATCATCGCCGCTCCGGCCAGCCAGCCGGCCGGCTTCAAATACCTCGCCCCCTACACCGGCTCGGCGATCGGCCAGCACTGGATGTATCAGGGCCAGCACGTCCTGATCGTCTTCGATGACCTCTCCAAGCAGGCCGAGGCATACCGGTCGATCTCGCTGCTGCTGCGGCGCCCGCCGGGACGTGAGGCCTACCCGGGCGACGTCTTCTACTTGCACTCAAGGCTCCTGGAGCGTTGCGCGAAGCTCAGCGACGAGCTGGGTGGAGGATCGATGACCGGGCTTCCGATCATCGAAACCAAGGGCAACGACGTCTCGGCGTACATCCCGACCAACGTCATCTCGATCACCGACGGCCAGATCTTCCTGGAGACAGACCTGTTCAACCAGGGTGTCCGGCCGGCCATCAACGTCGGTATCTCGGTGTCCCGGGTCGGTGGTAACGCACAGATCAAGGCGATGAAGACGGTGTCCGGCCGGCTCCGGCTGGACTTGGCCCAGTACCGCGACCTGGAGTCGTTCGCCGCCTTCGGCTCTGACCTCGACAAGGCCTCGAAGGCTCAGCTCGAGCGTGGCCAGCGACTGGTCGAGCTACTCAAGCAGCCCCAGTTCACGCCCTTCCCGGTGGAGCGCCAGGTCGTCTCGATCTGGCTGGGCACCACCGGTCAGCTCGACGTGGTGCCGATCGAAGACGTGCGTCGTTTCGAGCGTGACTTCCTGGAGTTCGTCGGCCGTAGCCACCCGGGCATCTACAGCGCGATCCTGTCGACCGGCAAGCTCGAAGACAGCACGGTGGTCTCCCTCACCGACGCGGTGAAGGAGTTCACGCGGTCCTTCGAGACGAAGGCCGGCGGTGGCATCGAGGTGGCTGCCGACGAGGACGACGAGATCACCGAGCTCGAGGCTGACCAGCGCAGCGAGGAATCGATCAAGCGGCACACCCCGCCGGCCGACGAGCCTTCCGAAGACAGCTGATCCAGCATGCCTGCTCAACTTCGCGTCTACCGGCGCCGGATCAAATCGGTGCAGTCGACCAAGAAGATCACCCGCGCCATGGAGCTCATCGCCGCGTCGCGCATCTCGCGGGCACAGGCGCGGGTGAACGCATCCAAGCCGTACGCCGAGGAGATCACCCGAGTGATCACGGCGGTCGCCAGCCAGACGAACGTCGACCACCCGCTCACTACGGAGCACAAGAATCCGACCCGGGCCGCCGTTCTCGTCGTCACGAGCGACCGTGGTCTGGCCGGTGCCTACAGCTCCAACGCCCTGAAGACGGCTGAGGCGCTTTACGACACCCTGCGCGAAGAGGGCAAGGAATCGGCGATCTACGCCGTCGGTCGTAAGGCCGCCGGCTATTACCGCTTCCGTAACCGCAAGGTCGAGGCCGACTTCACCGGATTCTCCGAGCAGCCCGATTACGAGTCGGCCAAGCTCGTGGCCGACACCCTCATCGAGCGCTTCGTGCAGCCGACCGAGGAGGGCGGCGTCGACGAGATCCACGTCATCTTCACCGAGTTCCGCAGCATGCTCTCCCAGCGTCCCGTTGCCCGCCGGATCCTGCCGATGGTGGTCGAAGAGACCACCGAGGCGCCGGAGGACGGGCCGCTGCCCCTTTATGAGTTCGAACCGTCGGCGGAGGCGGTGCTCGACGCGCTGCTGCCGCGCTACGTCGAGAGCAGGGTGTTCGCCGCCCTGCTGGAGTCGGCAGCGTCGGAGTCCGCGGCTCGTCGGCGGGCCATGAAGTCCGCGACGGACAACGCGGACGAGCTCGTCAAATCGCTTACGCGAGAGGCCAACTCGGCTCGTCAGGCCGAGATCACCCAAGAAATCAGTGAGATCGTCGGCGGCGCGAACGCGCTGGCGGATTCCGGAGGCTGAAGATGACCGTCACAGAGCACGAGACGCAGACGCAGGCCCACGAGGGCGGGATCGGGCGCGTCGCCCGGGTCATCGGCCCCGTCGTCGACGTGGAATTCGCCCCGGACGAGATGCCGGAGCTTTTCAACGCGTTGAAGGTCGACCGCACCATCGGCGAAGACACGGGCACCATCACCCTCGAGGTTGCCAACCACATCGGCGACAACACGGTGCGGGCCATCTCGATGAACCCGACCGACGGCCTGGTGCGCGGCGCGCCCGTTCAGGACACCGGATCGCCGATCTTGGTTCCGGTCGGCGACGTGACCAAGGGCCACGTGTTCAACGCGCTCGGCGTGCCCATGGACGTCGACATCTCGACGCTCGACATCAAGGAGCGGTGGCCGATCCACCGCTCTTCGCCGCCCTTCGATGAGCTCGAGTCGAAGACCGAAATGCTGGTCACCGGCATCAAGGTGATCGACCTGCTGGCCCCCTACGTGCTGGGCGGCAAGATCGGCCTCTTCGGTGGTGCCGGTGTGGGCAAGACGGTCATCATCCAGGAGATGATCCGACGGGTCGCCAAGGAGTTCGGTGGCGTGTCGGTGTTCGCCGGAGTCGGCGAGCGCACCCGTGAGGGCAACGACCTCTTCCTGGAAATGGAGGAGGCCGACGTCCTCAAGGACACCGCCCTCGTCTTCGGTCAGATGGACGAGCCGCCGGGCACCCGGCTTCGGGTCGCCTTGACTGCTTTGACGATGGCGGAGTACTTCCGCGATGTGCAGAAGCAGGACGTGCTGCTGTTCATCGACAACATCTTCCGGTTCACCCAGGCCGGCTCCGAGGTGTCCACGCTGCTCGGCCGGATGCCCAGCGCCGTGGGCTACCAGCCGACCCTGGCCGATGAGATGGGCGTCCTTCAGGAGCGCATCACCTCGACGCGTGGTCACTCGATCACCTCGATCCAGGCGATCTACGTGCCCGCCGACGACCTGACCGACCCGGCCCCGGCCACCACCTTCACCCATCTGGACGCCACGACGAACCTGTCGCGCGCCATCTCGGAGCTGGGCATCTACCCCGCTGTCGACCCGCTCGACTCGACCTCGCGGATCCTTGACGCCCGCTACATCGGTGAGCGGCACTACAACGTCGCGCAGCGGGTGAAGGAGATCCTGCAGCGCTACAACGACCTGCAGGACATCATCGCCATTCTGGGCATCGACGAGCTCTCGGAAGAAGACAAGGTCGCTGTCAACCGGGCTCGACGCATCCAGCGCTTCCTGTCACAGCCCTTCTTCGTCGCCGAGCAGTTCACCGGCATCCCGGGCAAGTTCACGCCGCTGGACGAGACCATCGAATCGTTCGAGAAGCTGTGCAACGGCGATTACGACGACCTGCCCGAGCAGGCGTTCTTCATGTGCGGCGGTATCGAGGACGCGGTGGAGAAGGCGAAGGCGCTGCAGTCTGACGAGGACTGACAGCCGGCCAGTGGCGGGCTAGCTCCTGAGGGCGTCTGCCACTGGTCGAAATTGGGCTCTACACCTGCCTTGGTGACGTGCCGATGACCACGTCATGGCGCAGTCGCTGCCTCTTGCGAGCCCCTCGGGTCCGGGTGTCCACCGGGCCGGCTGGGCTTACCGCGCGATTGGCTCGCGGACGGGTTCCCACCGTGCTCGCGCCGGCTCTTCCGGCGCTGGTTTTGCTTGCCGTCACCACGGCGGGAATGGTCGATCCGCCGACCACCGGACTCGCGACCCAGTTGCACGTCGCCGCTGTCACAGCGGGGTCAACGGAATCATCCGTGACGCCGGCACCCGCGTTACCCGTCACTGCGCGTTGAGCCGCCGCGATCGGTAGTCTGCAGGGCATGGCGATGAGGGTGGCGGTCGTATCCCCCGAGCAGCAGATCTGGTCGGGCGAGGCGGAGATGGTGATTGCTCGCACCCTTGATGGCGAGATCGGCATCCTGGAGGGTCACATCCCCACGCTGGGAGTGCTCGCCGAAGACGGTGACGTGCGGATTCGCACGGTGGGTTCAGGCGAGGCGGGCTTTGACGTCACGGCCAAGGTGAGCGGCGGTTTCCTTTCCGTCACCAGCGACGGCGTGAGCATCCTCGCCGAGCGCGCCGAGATCTCCTGACCGGCCCCTGGGTCGGCTAGCAGCTGCTACTCAGCGCTGGCCTCCGGGCTTCCACAGCACGTCGCCGCCCGGATTCGCCGTGCGGGCCAGGATGAAGACCAGGTCGCTCAGCCGGTTCAGGTAGAGCGCGGGCGTCTTGTTGGTATGCGCCGGATCGCTCTCCAGCAGCGCCCACGTCTTTCGCTCCGCGCGCCGCACGATCGTGCGTACCAGATGCAGCAGCGCCGCACCCGGGGTTCCACCCGGGAGGATGAAGGACGCGAGCTTCTCGAGCCGGTCGTTGTACTCGTCGCACGCAGCCTCGAGCCGCTCGACGTCGGCATCCGTGATGCGCAACGGGGGATACGCCGGGTCGGCCACCACCGGCGTGCACAGATCGGCTCCCACATCGAAGAGATCGTTCTGAATCCGAGTCAGCAGCGTCACGATCTCGGGTGGCAGTCCGCCGAGCGCAATCGCCACCCCGATCGCGGAGTTGGCCTCGTCCACATCGGCGAAAGCGTCCAGGCGGGCGTCCGTCTTTCGCACCCGGCTCATGTCGCCGAGCGCCGTGGTGCCGTCGTCGCCCGTTTTGGTATAGATCCGGGTCAGGTGCACGCTCACGCAGCTGACCTTACGGTCGGTGGTTGCCACCGCCTAAAGTGACTGGGGTGGAGCGATTCGTGGTCAGCGGCGGTGTCCGACTGGCCGGCGAGGTCTCCGTGCACGGGGCGAAGAATTCGGCGCTGAAGCTGATGGCGGCATCGCTGCTCGCCGAGGGGCGCACCAGCCTCTCCGCGGTTCCCGACATCCTCGATGTCGACATCATGGGCGAGGTGCTGCGTCGCCTCGGCTGCGTGGTTGACCACGTCAACAGCCCCCCAAGCGGCGAGCTCCACTCGCGCGGCGGCAGCGTCACCGTCGATGTCCCGGCCCACGTGGGCACCGAGGCCGACTATGACCTGGTGCGGCGGATGCGGGCCAGCATCGCGGTGCTCGGACCGCTGGTCGCGCGCCGCGGCATCGCGAAGGTGGCGCTGCCCGGCGGCGATGCCATTGGCAGCCGCGGGCTGGACATGCACGTCGCGGGCCTGCAGAAGCTGGGCGCCACCGTCGAGTCCGAGCACGGCTTTCTGATTGCGCGCGCCAGTCGGCTCCGCGGCGCGACGATCTGGCTCGACTTCCCGAGCGTCGGCGCGACGGAGAACCTATTGATGGCCGCTGTGCTCGCCAAGGGCACCACCGTCATCGACAACGCCGCCCGCGAGCCCGAGATCGTCGACCTGTGCGATCTGCTGACCAGCATGGGGGCCGAGCTCTCCGGAGTGGGGTCCTCGACGTTGGAGATCGAGGGCGTCGAAGGGCTGTATCCGTGCCCTGACGTACACGTCACCGTGCCCGACCGGATCGTTGCCGGCACCTTTGCCGTCGGTGCGGTGATGACCCAGGGCGATGTGACGGTCCACGGTGGGCGGGTGGAACACCTGGAGATCCTGCTCGACAAGCTGGTCAGCGGTGGAGCGACCGTCGAGACCGAGCTGGATGGCTTCAGGGTGGTCTGCGATCGCCGGCCGCGAGCCGCCGACGTGGTCACGTTGCCCTACCCCGGCTTCCCCACCGATCTGCAGCCGGCCATGATCGCGTTGGCCTCGGTGAGCGAGGGCGTCGCGATGGTCACCGAGAACGTGTTCGAGGCCCGGTTCGTCTTTTGTGACGAGCTGATCCGGCTCGGCGCCGACGTACGCACGGATGGTCACCACGCCGTGATTCGTGGTCGCACGCGGCTGTCGGGCGCGCCGGTGAGGGCACCGGACATTCGGGCCGGCGCCGCGCTCGTGCTCGCCGGACTCGTCGCCGACGGCGATACCGAGGTCCTCGACATTCGCCATATCGACCGCGGATACGTCCGCTTCGACGAGCAGCTGCGCCAGCTCGGTGCGACGATCTCGCGGTCTACGGTGCCCAACGACCCGGATAGTTGAGCGCCAACCGGCCCTTGGTTTCTGTTTCACAAATATTGCAGCCTGCGTTTCGCGGCTTGTTTAGTTCCTGGCATTTGTCGCCGACATGACAGTGCTAATGACTGATGATGTGACGCTTCGGGCGTAATATCACATCCAGTTCCAGAAGGTAATCCCGCGCGGTGCGGGCGCCGAGGACACGGAGGGCCCGATGATCAGCTGCATCGAGACTGCACCGGGCGAATTCGTACTGAGCGGTCGGGTCGACGTCACATCGGTCGCGGATTTGCGCACTGCGCTGCAGAAGTCGGTCGATTCCGCTGCTCCACTGTCTGCCGTGCCGGGTGCCGCGCTACGCCTCGACGTCGCCGGTCTGGAGCTTGTTGACGCTGCCGGCTTGGGCGCTCTGGTGGCCGCCCATCGCCGCGCAGGCCGCGCGGGCCTCGGATTCGCGCTCGTGAATGTGCCTGACCCGCTGTCGCGGCTGCTATTCATCAGCCGTCTCTATCGGGTCCTTTCGGTAGAGCATCCGACCTCCGGCGCGAAGCGTGAGCTGCCCCCGGGAATTCGCCAGTCGGCCCCGCAGCCTCGAGAGTCGGGATTCGACGGCGCGTCGGCCCTGCTCGCCTAGCACTTGCTGGTACTTGCCGGGGCATGGCGGGCTCTGACGATAACGGCCCCGTCGAGGGTTACCGGCCAGTAAAGTTCGCCACATGAGCGGGCAGCGTGACAAGCCCTGGGTGATGCGTACCTACGCCGGCCATTCGTCGGCTCTGGCGTCCAACGATCTCTACCGTCGCAACCTCGAAAAGGGCCAGACCGGCCTTTCGGTCGCCTTCGATCTCCCGACACAGACCGGCTACGACCCCGACAGTGAGCTGGCCCGCGGCGAGGTGGGCAAGGTCGGCGTACCGGTCGCCTCGCTCGCCGATATGCGCCAGCTCTTTGACGGCATCCCCCTCGGGGAGATGAACACGTCGATGACCATCAACGCCCCGGCCATGTGGCTGCTGGCGCTCTACCAAGTGACGGCCGAGGAGCAGGCGGCCGCTGCCGGCGAGGATCCCGCCGCGGTGGTTCACCGGCTGACCGGCACCACCCAGAACGACATCATCAAGGAATACCTCTCGCGGGGGACCTACGTCTTTCCGCCCGCGCCGTCGCTGCGCCTGATCAGCGACATGATCGCGTACACCGTCACCGAGATCCCCAAGTGGAACCCGATCAACATCTGCTCCTACCACCTGCAGGAAGCGGGGGCGACCCCCGAGCAGGAGCTGGCTTACGCGATGTGCACCGCGATCGCTGTGCTGGACAGCGTGCGCGACGCGGGCCAGGTGCCCCCCGAACGGTTCGGTGAGGTCTGCGCCCGCATCTCCTTCTTCGTGAACGCCGGCGTGCGCTTCGTTGAGGAAATGTGCAAGATGCGGGCCTTCGGCCGGCTGTGGGACGAGTTGCTGACCACTCGGTACGGCGTTGCCGATCCTCGCCACCGGCGGTTCCGCTATGGCGTACAGGTCAATTCGCTCGGTCTTACCGAAGCCCAGCCGGAAAACAATGTCATCCGGATCGTGCTCGAAGCCCTGGGGGTAACGCTTTCCAAGGATGCTCGCGCCCGCGCTCTTCAGCTTCCGGCATGGAACGAGGCGCTCGGCTTGCCTCGGCCCTGGGATCAGCAGTGGTCGCTGCGAATCCAGCAGATCCTGGCCTTCGAGACCGACCTGCTGGAGTACGACGACCTCTTCGAAGGCTCAGTCGTCGTTGAACGCCGGGTGGCTGAACTCGTCAGCGGTGCGCAGGCCGAGATCGACCGGGTACAGGCGATGGGCGGCGCGGTGGCGGCCGTTGAATCCGGATACATGAAGTCCCAGTTGGTTTCTGCCCACTCCGAGCGGAGGCGCCGGATCGAGGCCGGTGACGACATCGTGGTCGGGGTCAACCGCTTCACCTCGACCGAGCCCAACCCCCTGACTGCCGATCTCGAGACGGTCATCCAATCGGTCGACCCGGCCACAGAGGCTGCCGCCGTTGCTGAGGTGCGGGCGTGGCGTTCGGCACGCGATCAGCAAGGCGCAGCGGCTGCACTTGCCACCCTGCGCGACGCGGCGAAGACCGAGGAAAACCTGATGACCGCGAGCCTGGACTGTGCCCGGGCCGGTGTGACGACGGGCGAGTGGGCGGGGGTGCTACGCGAGGTGTTCGGCGAATATCGTGCGCCCACAGGCGTTTCGGGCGCTGCGACACCCATCGCCGCCGGCGGCACCGGCGGTGCCGAGCTCGCGGCCGTTCGCGAATTGGTGGCGCGTACCGGTGACCAACTCGGCCGTCGCCTCAAGATCCTGGTCGGCAAGCCGGGCCTTGATGGCCACAGCAACGGGGCCGAACAGATCGCGGTTCGAGCTCGCGACGTGGGCTTCGAAGTGATCTACCAAGGCATCCGGCTGACTCCGGCGCAGATCGTCAGCGCTGCCGCGCAGGAGGACGTGCATGTCGTTGGCTTGTCGATCCTGTCCGGGTCGCATCTGGAACTGGTGCCCGAGATCCTGCGCGGCATGAAGGAAGCCGGGATCGACGACATCCCTGTCGTAGTAGGCGGAATCGTGCCGGAGGCTGATGCCCGCCTTTTGCGTGAAATGGGTGTCGCCGCCGTCTTCACGCCCAAGGATTTCGGGATCACCGAGATCATGCGGGAGATCGTCGGCATCATCCGCAAGGGTGCCGGCCTGCCCGACTAAGTGGCGCGGCGCCACTGTCTGGTGGCGCCAGGACGCCATCAGCTCATGGCGCTCGCGGTGGCCGACTAGCCTGACTAGGCTCAGCAACGTGCGGCTCGTCATTGCTCGATGCACCGTTGATTACGCGGGCAAGCTCACCGCTCACCTGCCGAGCGCCATTCGGCTGCTGATGGTCAAGGCCGACGGCTCGGTGTCGATTCACGCCGACGATCGGGCGTACAAGCCGCTGAACTGGATGAGCCCGCCCTGCGTCCTCACCGAGGAGCCACCCGACGAAGACGCCCCGGATCTGGTGTGGCGCGTCGTCAACAAGGCCGGAGAGCAGCTCGTGATCACCATCGACGAGCTGGTGCACGACTCCTCCCACGAGCTGGGTATCGACCCCGGGCTCATCAAGGACGGGGTCGAGGCCCATCTGCAGGTGTTGCTCGCCGAACACTGCGAGACCATCGAACCTGGCCTTCGGTTGGTGCGGCGCGAGCACGACACGGGGATCGGACCGGTCGATCTGCTGTGCCGTGATCGCAGCGGCGCCAGCGTGGCGGTGGAGATCAAGCGCCGCGGGGAGATTGATGGTGTCGAGCAGCTGACCCGCTACCTGGCCCGGATGACGGACGATCCTTTGTTGCCGCAGCCGGTTCGGGGACTTTTCGTGGCGCAGGCGATCACTCCGCAGGCAAGGCTGCTGGCCTCCGACCGTGGCATTGGCTGCGTGACCGTCGATTACGACGCGCTGCGCGGCTTTGCCCCGACCATTCCGACCCTTTTCTAGAGTTTTCGAAGATCCTTTGATCAAGTCCGCGGACGGCGGGCTTCTGGGACACTTGCTCCGTGTCGTCAAGACAGTGCGCACGGTTATTGGCGGCGACACGTCAGTGAAGGGCGGAGAAGGATGACCCGAGCTTTTCAGAAGGCCGGAATCGTGGGAGTCGGCACGATGGGCGCCGGGATCGCTGAAGTCCTGGCGAAAGCCGGGCTCGACGTCACCGCGGTTGAAGTCGACGAGATCGGTGTCAAGCGAGGGCGTGAACACCTCGAGCATTCCACTGAGCGAGCGGTGCGCCGGGGCAAGATCAGCGAGCAGGAGCGCGACACCCTACTGGGGCGCATTCACCTCGGAACCGGGCTGGATGCGCTCTCCGACGTCGACATCGTCATCGAGGCGATTCCCGAGCAGCTCGAGGCAAAGCAGACGCTTTTCCGCGCGCTCGACGACATTTGCCGACCCGACACCGTGCTCGCCACCAACACCTCCGCGCTTTCCGTCACCGAGCTCGCGGCCGTCACCCGGCGCCCTTCCCAGGTCATAGGTCTGCACTGGTTCAACCCCGCGCCGGTGATGGGGCTGGTGGAGGTCGTCAACACCGTCATGACCGACGAGCAGGTCACCGCTGACGTCGAAGCACTCGTCGGCGTGGTCGGCAAGACCGACGTCACCGTCGGCGACCGGGCCGGATTCATTGCGAATGCCCTGCTTTTCCCCTACCTCAACAATGCGGTCCGCATGCTGGAGGGTCGTTACGCGACTCGCGAGGACATCGATGCCGCGATGCGATTCGGGTGTGGACACCCGATGGGGCCGCTGGCGCTGCTCGACCTCATCGGCCTCGATAGCGCGTACGAGATTCTCGACACGATCTACCACCAGTCGCGTGATCACCTGCACGCTCCGGCACCACTGCTGAAGCAGCTGGTGACTGCTGGCATGCATGGGCGTAAGACCGGCCGCGGTTTCTACACCTATGCGGCGCCGGACTCCTCCGAGATCGTCTCGGAGCCTGCCCCGACCGCGGGCAGCGACGCGGCTCCGCGACCTGTGCAGAGCGTTGGCGTGATCGGCACCGGCACGATGGCCAGCGGTATCGCTGAGGTGCTGGCCAAGGCCGGCTACGACGTGATCCTGCGGGCCCGCAGCGAAGACAAGGCGGCGGCGGTACGCGCGAAGGTGAGTGCCTCGCTCGACAAGGCCGTCGCACGCGGCAAGCTTTCGGAGGTCGACCGCGATGCCACCCTCGGCCGGCTGCGGGAGACCACCGAGCTCGACGAGCTTGCCCAGTGCGATCTTGTGATTGAAGCTGTCGTTGAAGAACTCGGTGTGAAGCGGGCGCTTTTCGCTGCCCTGGACGAAATCGTGAAGCCCGGTGCGGTGCTGGCGACCACCACCTCGAGCCTGCCGGTCATCGAATGCGCGACGGCAACGTCCCGTCCGTCAGACGTCGTCGGAATGCATTGGTTCAACCCGGCGCCGGCGATGAAGCTGGTCGAAGTGGTCCCGACCGTGCTTTCAGCGGGCGATGCCATTGCCACGGTCCGCGAAGTGGCCGTCCACGCCGGAAAGCAGCCGGTCAGCTGCGGCGACCGGGCCGGGTTCATCGTCAACGCGTTGCTCTTTCCTTATCTGAACGGCGCTGCACGGATGCTGGAGGCGCATTACGCGACCGCCGATGACATCGACGCTGCGATGAAGGTCGGCTGTGGGCATCCCATGGGCCCATTCGAGCTCATGGATGTGGTGGGTCTGGACGTGACGCTGGCGATTCAGCAGACGCTTTACCTCGAGTTCCGGGAGCCCGGCGACGCACCTGCGCCCTTGCTCGAGCACCTGGTTCGCGCCGGCTATCTCGGGAGAAAGACAAAGCGCGGGTTCAGGGACTACTCACGGCGCTGAGATGTTTGCTGAGATGTGACTGTGTAGGCGCTCAGAAATAGCGCAGAAGCCACCTGCGGCATCCGGGTGTAAAGCACCGCAGTTGCCGGTCACTCGGTTGCTTTACGGCCTTCTTTGATGCAATCTCGTGTTATGACCCAGCGCACCGTTGTTACGCTCGAAGATGACCTTACCGGCGAGGAAGCCGACGAAACCGTCAGCTTTGCACTCGATGGCAAGGCGTATGAGATCGATCTATCCGAAAAGAATGCGGCGGGTTTACGCGAGGCCCTCGCGCCCTACATTGGATCGGCCCGCCGTGCCGGCAGGGTCAGCATTCCCTCAGCCCGCAGGGGTGGTCCGCTGCGCCATGTAGCCACTGAAGTGGATCCCGCCGCCGTACGTGCGTGGGCTGCCTCCAACGGCTACGAGGTCAGCCCGCGCGGCCGAATCAGCAAGGCAGTGCAGGATGCATTCAAGGCGGCTATGGGCTGACGTCCCATAGCGTCCGTTAGCGCCGGACGACGAGTGCGCGCATAACAAGACTTAACAGGTTTCGAGCGGGGGCTCACCGGCAGATGGCCGGCGGGCCCCCGCTACGTTATCCACAGTCACCAAGGGACCTCGTATCGTTTACGGCTGCAAAGAATTCTCGACCAGGCGCGATGTTGTAGTGAGGTTGTGTCCCGCAAGAAGTCTTACGACTGGCAAGTAATTGACACCCGGAGTCGTGGAATTGGTGGCTTTCTTCACATGAGCTTGCGCGTTCTCCGGCATGGCTACCGGCGCTGAGGGGATCGGTGCATCTTGGCCCGGCCGGGCGAAGTGCGACAATTACCGCGTGCCTTTTCCACGCAACCAGAGCGCCGCGGCCAGTTGGATGCAGGACGCCGCTCAAGGGGCTGCCCGTGGGGCCGTCCGCGGGGCCGGCGATGTCGCCGCGATGCTGCGCGGGATCACCGTGGATCCGCGGGTGTCCCAGGCCGCCAAGGTTGAAGCCGCAGCGGCGCTGGCGTATCTGCTGTCAGGACGGGGGCGCGTTCCCGGCTTCATCCCCGGAGTCGGCAGGCTTGACGGTCTGGCCGTAGGCGCCTTCATGCTGCGTCGCCTGCTGGCGGCGGCGGGTGAGCCGGTCCTGCGCGCGCATTGGAGAGGCAGCCCACGTGGCCTTGAGGTGGTGCTGACGATGACGGGGGCCTTGGCCGCCCCGCGGGGTCGGCTGCGCCGCCTGGCCGTGGCGAGCGCCGCGGCTTCGGTCGTACGCGATCAATTCGCGGGAGGCGCGGTGGCGTCCGGTCGTAGGTCGGGGTCGGCGCGGGTCATCGAGGGCGAGATCGTGGCGCGGCGCGAGGACGGCAATTGAGCGGTGGGGCCGCTAGCGACAGCTACGACGGCCAGGACCGCTCCGAGGGCGAGGGTGGGGGGCGCTGGATCCACCGCCCGGTGCGCGGTCAGGACGCCCGCAAGGCCTACCGATGCCCGGGTTGCGACCAGCAGATCCGGGTGGGTGAGCCGCACGTCGTTGCTTGGCGCGATGACTGGTACGGCGGAGCAGACGACCGTCGACACTGGCACACGCCGTGCTGGCGCTCGCGTCATCGCCTCCCGCGGCTGCCGCGCGGTTAGGGTCGCCGGGTGCCACCGATCCGCGCAAATACCGTGCTTCCGGCGGATCGGCGTCCCCTCCGACTCGAAACGATGGATGGCTTGGCGCTGGTCGGGGAGTTAGCGCTGCCGGTGGATCGTCCGCCACTGGCCACCCTGGTCTGCCTGCATCCCTTGCCGACGCACGGCGGATCGATGGACAGTCACCTCCTGCGCAAGGCGGCCTGGCGGCTGCCCGCACTCGCCGGACTTGCCGTGCTGCGCATCAATACCAGAGGCACCGAGAGCAGTGAGGGTCGCTCCGAAGGAGCGTTCGACGGGGGAGAGGGGGAGCGCTATGACGTCGCTGCGGCCATCGAATACGCCGACTTCAATGAGCTGCCCGCTCCGTGGCTACTCGGCTGGTCGTTCGGCACCGATCTGGTGTTGCGGCACGGTCGCGATCCCGTCGTCTGCGGCGCGGTGCTGATCAGCCCGCCGCTGCGCTTCTCGACCGACGCCGACCTCGATGGCTGGGCGGCGTTCGGCAAGCCGCTCACCGCGGTAGTGCCCGAGTTCGATGATTACCTGCAGCCGGCCGAGGCCCAGCGTCGGTTCGCCCGTGTTCCGCAGGCCCGGGTCGTCGCCATCCCGGGCGCCTACCACCTGTTTGTCGGGCGGGTTGAGGACGCTTTCGATGCAGTCGTGCACGCTGTGCTCGGCGAGGCATTTCCCGACATCACCCCGCTACCGCGCGAATACGAGGGAAACACGTATGAGTTCGCTCTTTGACTTGTCCGGCCGGACCGCCCTTGTCACGGGCGCGAGCCGCGGGATTGGCAGGTCGATCGCGCTGGGCTTTGCCGCCGCCGGCGCTGACGTGGCGCTGGCCGCCCGGGACGCAGCCGCCTTGCAGCAGGTACGCGCCGAAATCGAATCCCGCGGCCGGCGAGCCGTGGTTGTCCCGACCGACGTGATGGATCAGGCGTCGATCTCCGCCATGGTGGAGGCGACGATCGACCAGCTGGGTCGGATCGACGTGCTGGTCAACAACGCGGGTGGCAGCTCCTACATGGGCCCTTTCACGAGCCTGCGCTTCGCCGGCTGGGCCAAGACGATGGCCCTGAACGTCGATTCCATCGTTCACGCGTGTCAGGCCGTAGGCCCCCACATGCTTGAGCGCGGCAGCGGCTCGATCATCAACGTGGCCTCGGTGGCCGCCCTCGTCGCGACCCCGGAGCTGGCGCCCTACGGAGCGAGCAAGGCCGCGGTGCTGTCGCTGACCAAGACCCTGTCGGTGGAATGGGGCGGCTCCGGGGTCAGGGTCAACGCCCTGTGCCCGGGCTGGACCCGCACCGACCTGAACGTCGACCTCTGGAGCGATGAGCAGATCAGCGCCGCGATGATGGAGCGCGTCCCACTCGGGCGATGGGCTGACGTCGACGAAATGATCGGCCCGGCGCTCTTCCTGGCCTCCGACGCTTCGTCATACATGACAGGCCAGGCACTGGTGATCGACGGCGGTCAGACCGCCGACTGAGCCTAGGGGCAGACGCAGCGACTGCTACTTGAGGAAGCGAGCGTCCTTCGAGCCGCTTCCGGCGTAGGCGTCGTCCTCGTAGCCGCCCTCATACTCCGGCTCATATCCGGTGTTGTCGGGCAGCGAGACCTGAGCCGCCGGGGGCTCAGGCTCATAGGAATCGTTGACCGAGATGGCCGGCGCGAGAGCAGCTGCCAGCGCCTCGTGAAGGCGCGAAAGCTGGGCGTTGACAGCGTCGCGCTGGCGCTCGAGCTCGGCCAGGCGCCGGGCAGCGGCCCGCTCTTCCTCGGCGGCCTGCTGCTGGGCCCGAACCAGAACGCGGTCGGCCTCAGCCTGCGCGGTCGTCATGGTCTGCTCGGCCTCAGCCTGGGCAACAGACAGGATCTGTGCGGCCTGGGTCTCCGCTTCCCGCACGCGCGCGCTGTGAATGCGGTCAGCGTCGGCGGCGGACTGGCGGGCGTCGGTCAGCAGCTCGTCGGCCTCGCGGGACCGCTGGGCGCGGATCTCCGCTGCCTCGTCTTCGGCCAGGGTCAGGATCTGGGTGATGCGATCGCCCAGCTCGTGCCACTGGGGACGACCACGCTCAAGTTCGTCACGGGCGGCCTCAGCTTCAGCTGCTGCGGATGGCAGCTGCCTGCTCGGCGGCGTCGCGTGCGATTTCCGTATTTCTAAGCTGGTCCTCCAGCCATCCGAGGTGGTTTTCGACCTGATCACGGTCGTAACCACGACGAACCAGCTCGAAGGCCGGGCCGCCTTCCTCGGGAGAGCGAAGAGGCAGCAGGTCAGTGTGCTCGCTCATGACGCGTACTGTGCCACGGTTCGGTCGCTATTCCATGCGTTGCCGCGCGCGTCGGCGGGTCTTGTGCTTGCCTTATTCGCCGCGGAACCGGTTGATGGCGGCGAGGTGCCGCTCGCGGAGCTCGGGATCGCGCACGCCCAAGCCCTCTTGCGGGGCCAGACAGAGCACCCCGACCTTGCCCTGATGGGCATTGCGGTGCACGTCATAGGTGGCCTGCCCGACCTCGGCCATCGGATACGCCTTCGACAGGGTCGGATGGACCAGCCCCCTGGCGATCAGCCGGTTGGCTTCGGAGGCCTCCCGGTAGTTCGCGAAGTGCGACCCCACGATCCGCTTGAGGTTCATCCAGAGGTAGCGGTTGTCGTATTCGTGCAGGAAGCCGCTGGTAGACGCGCAGGTGACGATGGTTCCGCCGCGCCGGGCGACGTAGACCGAGGCGCCGAAGGTCTCGCGGCCCGGATGCTCGAAGACGATGTCGGAGTCGTCGCCGCCGGTCAGCTTGCGGATCAGCTTCCCGAGGCGCTGCCACTCCTTGGGATCCTGGTTGTGCTCGTCCTTCCAGAATTTGAAGCCTTCGCCGGTGGCTTCGGAGCGGTCGATGACCAGTTCGGCGCCCATCCGCCGGCACAGCTCGGCCTTCTCGGGGGAGGAGACGACGCACACCGGTATCGCGCCGCCGTTCGACCGCCATCTGGGTGGCGTACGAGCCGAGGCCTCCACTGGCACCCCAGATCAGCACCACGTCGCCCTGCTTCATCGCGGCGCCGTTCTTGCCGACCAGCTGCCGGTAGGCGGTCGAGTTGACCAATCCGGGGCTGGCAGCCTCTTCCCAGCTCAGGTGGGCCGGCTTGGGCATCAGCTGGTTGGACTTGACCAGCGCCAGCTCGGCCAGCCCGCCGAAGTTGGTCTCGAAGCCCCAGATGCGCTGCTCCGGGTCCATCATCGTGTCGTTGTGGCCGTCGGGCCGCTCGAGCTCCACTGACAGGCAGTGGGCGACCACCTCATCGCCCGGCTTCCACACATTGACGCCCGGTCCGGTGCGCAGCACCACCCCAGCGAGGTCCGACCCGACCACCTGATAGGGCAGGTCATGGCGCTTGCCCATCGCCGACATGCGGCCGTAGCGCTCGAGGAATCCGAACGTGGACACCGGCTCGAAGATCGAGGTCCAGACGGTGTTGTAGTTGATCGAGCTGGCCATCACCGCGACGATCGCCTCGCCTGGACCGAGCTCGGGAGTGGGCACCTCATCGATGTGCAGCGACTTGCGCGGATCCTTGTCGCGGGTCGCCAGCCCCTCGAACATGGCGATCTCGTCCTTGCGCACGACCACACCGCGATAGCTGGCGGGCACCTCGAAGGCCCCGAACTGCTCCGGCGGCGTATCGCCGGCGACGATCGCATCGGTGATCTGGGTGATCGACATGGGTCCGGATGTTACCGGCGGGTCATATACGCGCGGGCAGTTACTGAAACAGCAACACATGGCGTTCGCCGCACGGCGTGTTGCCGCGAATCGCCGTGTTTGGGCATCGCTCGAAGCATCTTCGTAGCTGTTTCCGCAGCCACTCCGAGGTCGAAGGCGAGCAATGTGCGGGCGCAGCGCAACTTTCGGTGCGGGTTCGGCGTCTCACAAGATGTGCTCTCAGGTGCTGTTTCCCGTGCGGCTTCCCGTGCGGTCCCGTGCGGCGTCAAGTCCGGCGCCGTTGTCGGGCGCGGGCGGGCCTACGGTCCAGCCTGTGACGGAAGGGGGCGGGACCGCGCAGACCAGAGAGCAACTGCTCACCGAGCTCTACGTCACCCACTACCCGCGGCTCATCCGGCTGGCCGCCCTGCTCGTGGACGACGTCGGAAATTGCGAGGAGATCGTTCAGGACGCCTACCTGAAGGTGCACGCGGCGATGGTCGGGCCGCGCCCGCGGCTGCGGGACGACGACCTGGCGCTGGCGTATCTGCGCCAGACAGTCGTCAACCTGGCTCGTTCGACGCTGCGCCATCGGCTCGTCGCACGAAAGCACGCGCCGGCGCCGATGCCTGATGCGCCGAGCGCGGAAGAAGGTGCGTACGCCCAGGTGGAACGCACAGCTGTGGTGCAGGCGCTACGAGAGCTGCCACGCCGCCAGCGTGAGGCTGTCGTGCTGCGCTACTACGGCGATCTGACGGAAGCCGCTGCAGCAGCTGTGATGGAGGTCAGCGTCGGGGCGGTCAAGGCCTACACCTCGCGCGGCTTGGCGGCCCTGACGCTTGCCCTGGAGGAGCTGCGATGAACGACCTCGAGCGGCAGGAGGCGCTGCGCCGGCTGATGGCCGAGGCGGTGCAGCCGATTCACCCGGCCCCGGGGTCGCAGGCGCGGTTGCAGGCCCGTATCGAATCGGCTGAGGCCGAGGCGAAGCAGCGCCCGGAAAAGGCCAAGCGATCGTGGCGGCGGGTGTCGCCGGCGAGTCTTGGCTGGTCCGGAGTCGGCGTCTCCACGGCGGCGATCGTCGTGGCGACGGTGATCTTTGCCACCCATGGCACCCGGACGGGCAGCTCGTCCTCCGGGGCGTCCTCCATCAGCGCGCCGGCGGCAGCGTCGGCCGGCGCCGCTCCGGCCCAGGGAGCGGAGAAGAAACCTTCAGCGCTCGTGCGGGGCGACCTCGACGGCGACGGGATTGCCGATGCCTTCACGCTGGCGGGCGGCACACTGTCGGTGCAGCTCTCAGGCGGTGGTCGGCAGCAGGTGACGCTGCCGGCGACGGGCCCCGGAGCCCGAGTGCTCGACGTGACGCAGCTCAAGAGCCCGGCCGGCAATCCGGTTCCCGTCGTGTTCGTGCGCCTGCTCGAGCGAACGGGCTTTATCCAGGACGCGGCCGCCACGTTGGTCGACGGCCGGCTGACGGTGCTTGGCCTGGACTCGCGGCCGGCCGTACTCACGGTGGACGCGACGCACGGTTATGCCTGCAGCGACGGCGAATTGGCGTTGTCTCGGGCAATCCGGCGGCCTATGCCGTGCAGGGCAGCCAACTCGTCACCTCACCGCGGCTGCGCGCCGTCCACGCGGTCCCGGGCCTGGCGACCGGCTGCTGAGCTGCAGTGTCCGGTGAACGGAACTGCCTGCACGCAGCTCGGTCAGCACGCCGCCGGTGTCCTTCGGGTGCAGGAAGGCGATGCTGGCGCCCATCGAGCCGTGCCGGGGGCGCTCGTCGACAGCCGCACTCCGGTGTCGGAGATCCTGGCCAGCGCGGCCGCGACGTCGACCACGCCGTATCCGATGTGGTGGACCCCGGGCCCGTTCCTGGCCAGGAACTTGCCCACCGGGCTGTCCTCCCGCAGCGGCTCCAGCAGCTGGATGTAGGAGCCGCCGGGATCTTCACCCTCAGGCGCGGCGACCACGAGCATGGCTTCGTGCACGCCCTGGCTCTCGTTGGTCTCGCGGGACCTCACGGTCAGGCCGTAGGTGGTCTCGTACCAGCCGATGGCCTCTTCGAGGTCGCGGACGGCGATGCCGACATGGTCGATACGGGTAAACAGAGGTAGCGGGGAGGTCACAGGCCCGTATCCTGTCACCTTGCCGCCGTGACTGCTGGAAACATGAGCAAGGAGACCCAAAGCATGCCCGGATCCGTCATCGTCGCCGGCGCCCGCACGCCGATCGGAAAGCTGTCGGGCTCGCTCAAGAGCTTCACCGCGGTCGATCTCGGAGGCTTCGCCATCAAGGCCGCCTTGGAGCGCGCCGGTATCACCGGAGACGCGGTCGATTACGTGATCATGGGCCACGTCATCCAGGCCGGCGCGGGGCAGATCACTGCGCGTCAGGCGGCCGTCAAGGGCGGAATCCCCATGAGCGTGCCGGCGATCACGATCAACAAGGTCTGCCTGTCCGGCCTCAATGCGATTGCGCTCGCTGATCTCTACATCTCCAGCGGCCAATACGACGTGGTGGTCGCGGGCGGCATGGAATCGATGACCAATACCCCCCACCTGCTGCCGGGCGCGCGGGCCGGATTCCGCTACGGCGACGCCGCCCTCCTGGACGCCACCGCGCACGACGCGCTCTTTTGCGCTTTCGATCAGGTCGCGATGGGTGAATCGACGGAGAAGTACAACGCCAGGCTCGGCATCAGCCGCGAGGACCAGGACGAGTTCAGCGCCCGTTCCCATGAGCGCGCCGCCGCTGCCATGAAGGAGGGTCGCTTCGACGCCGAGCTCGTACCGGTGGCGATCCCACAGCGCAAAGGTGACCCCCTGATCGTCAACGAGGACGAGGGTGTTCGGCCCGGCACCACCACTGACACGCTGGCCAAGCTGCGGCCGGCTTTTGCTGCCGACGGCACCATCACGGCCGGTTCGGCGTCACAGATTTCCGACGGTGGGTGCGCCCTCGTCATCATGTCCAAGGCGAAGGCCCAGGAGCTCGGAGCGCCGATCCTGGCAGAGATCGGCGCCGCCGGTTTCGTCGCCGGACCGGACGCGAGTCTGCAGTCTCAGCCGGCGAATGCGATCGCTGCCGCGCTCGCCAAAGAGGGCCTGACCCCGGCCGACCTCGACCTCATCGAAATCAACGAGGCATTTGCGTCGGTCGGACTCCAGTCGATGCGCGACCTCGGCATCAGCGCTGACAAGGTCAACGTCGACGGCGGGGCCATCAGCCTCGGCCACCCCGTGGGAATGTCGGGGGCCCGGATTGCCCTGCATCTCGCACTCGAGCTCGGTCGGCGCGGCGGAGGCATCGGTGCTGCCGGTCTCTGCGGCGGCGGCGGTCAGGGTGACGCCCTGATCCTTCACGTCCCGTCCTCCTGAAGCCCCACACCGCGACGGGTCTGCAGCTCTTACCACCGGAGTGACCAACCGGGAGGAGCCGCTGGCCGACCTGGTGACGGCTGCACGCGCCGGCAGCCCGCGCGCGGTCGCTCGGCTGATCTCGCTGGTGGAAGACGCCTCGCCGCGCCTTCGCGAGGTGATGACCCTGCTGGCACCCCTCGGCGGCGGCGCTCAGGTCATCGGCCTCACCGGATCGCCCGGCGTGGGCAAATCGACGACCACGTCCGCCCTGGTCGGTGCTTACCGTCAGCGCGGCCTTCGGGTGGGAGTGCTGGCGATCGATCCTTCATCTCCGTTCAGCGGCGGTGCGTTGCTCGGCGACCGGATACGCATGCAGGACCATTCGACGGACCCGGGCGTCTTCATCCGTTCGATGGCCTCCCGAGGGCAGCTGGGGGGCCTGTCGTGGGCCACCCCGCAGGCGCTCCGGGTGCTTGACGCGGCAGGCTGTGACGTCGTGCTGATCGAGACGGTGGGGGTCGGGCAGGCCGAGGTCGAGATCGCCTCGCTCGCCGACTCGACGGTCGTCATGCTGGCTCCGGGAATGGGCGATGCCATCCAGGCGGCCAAGGCCGGAATCCTCGAGGTAGCAGACGTTTACGTGGTCAACAAGGCCGACCGCGAAGGAGCGGAGCACACCGTCCGCGAGCTCACCGGGATGCTCTCGCATGGGCCTTTCCGACGTCGGGCGCGGGTGGCTGGCGTCCGCCGGTTTGCAAGACCGTCGCTTCACGTGGCGAAGGAATCGACGAGGTGGTCGAGGCGCTCTCGAAACACGCCGAATGGCTGGCATCCAGCGGTGAACGCGGACGGCGACGATCAGCCCGGGCCCGTTCGGAGATCGAGGCCATCGCCTTGACGCAGCTGCGTCTCGCGGATGGACGAGCTGCGCGGCCGGGCGGCCCTGGCGCAGCTGTCTGCCGACGTCGCCGCCGGGTTGCTCGATCCTTACGCGGCGGCCGACCGGCTGATCGAGGGCGTCACCGGCTGAATGGTCAGTCGACCGGAGCCGGCGGGTGAGTGTGCAACAGCCCTCGGACCGTCTCGACGAAGGCCCTGACGTCCAAGGGCAGCTGCGCAACCTGATGTGCGCCGGCGGCCCGTAGCCGTAGATGGACCCGAGGATCGGAATCCACCGACAGCACGATCTTGGGCACCAGAGCCGAGAGCGGGTCGCCGCTGAGCCGGTGCAGGAGCTCGGTGCCGACGGCATCGGGCAGTTCCGCGTCGAGGATGACGACTGCGGGCTGGCGGCGCTGAATCGCGCTGAGCGCGAGCGCGGCCCGATTCACCGATACGACCTCCACCGCGAGCCGGCTCCGCAGCGCCTGGGAAACCAGCGCCTGTGCCGCTGGATCCGCGCCGACGTGCAGGACGACGGCCGCCGACGTGCGGGAGGCCTCGTCCCCGGAGAGCTCGGCGAGCACAGCCGTGCCAACGGCCTCCAGATCCAAGGCGAACGTCGAGCCCGATCCCAGCCGACTGGTCGCGGACAGCGTGCCGCCCATGGCGGTCGTGAGTGCCAGTGAAAGTGCCAGCCCGAGCCCGGTGCCCTCGACGCCGGTGCGCTCGGCCCCCAGCCGCTCGAAGGGGCGGAAAAGCCTTGCCAGTTGGGTGGATTCGATGCCCGGTCCGTCGTCTTCGACCTCGATCCGGATCCGGTCGCTGCCCCGGGCACTGACTCCGACACGCAGGGTGCCGCCTTCGCGGCCGTACTTCACGGCGTTGCCGATGAGGTTGAGGAGCACTTGCCAGAGCCGCCGCCGATCGAGCAGCGCGACGACGTCGTCCGCAGGCTCGATGTAGCGCCGGATGCCACGCTTGTCCGCCAGCGGTTGGATCAGGTCGACCACACCGCGTACCACTTCCAGCACGCGCACCGGCCCGACGTCGAGGTCGACCCCGCCGGTGCGTACCCGGGCCAGATCGAGTACGTCATCGAGGAGCGCCTGCATGTGGCGTCCGGCGGTCAGGATGCGCTCGATGCCGTCACGCTGATCGCGCTCCAGCTCCTCGAGCTCGAGCAGCTGAGCGAATCCCAGCACGGCATTGAGCGGTGTTCTGAGCTCATGTCCCAGTCGGGCCACGAATTCGTCGCGGGCTTCCAGCTCACGTTCGGCGTGTTCGCGACGCCGTGAGTCGCTCAGCGAACGCATGACGACCAGATAGCCGCCGACGCCCGTGCCATCCGGGTCGGCCACTACCGTGGCGTCGAAAAGGTCGCCGTGACCATGCCCGTCGGACAGGCGCAGCCGACCCCGCCAGTGCCCATCGCTTGCCAACGCAGTGGGTAACGAGGTGCGGGCCTCCTCCGTCCAGCCGGGAGCGACGGATTCGAGCACCGACTGCCACGATTCCCCGAGGCCCGGCCGGCCGAGCAGCTCGGCTGCCGCCGGATTGCACCGGTCGAGCTTTCCGGCGGCGTTGAAGCTCAGCGTGACATCGCCGAGCCAGTCGAACAGATCCGCCCGCACGCGCAAATGCTAGCGGGAGTCGGCGTTCAAGAACGAGTCCAGAAAATCATCGATATTCGCGCAGACGTAAGCGACGTCGTCGTCGCCCAGCGCATGGCCGCACGAGAGCAGCACGCCGTACTGCATCACCGCATCCGCATTGGGCAGACCGGCGACGGGCTGGCGGAATTCGACGCCTTTCATCATCGGCTGGCGGGCGGCGTTGCCGGTCCAGACGGTGCGGGTATCGATGCCGCGTTGGGCGAGCCCCGCCTGCAGATCCGCCCGCGAGAAGCCGGCGTCCGGACGTACCTGGAAGCAGTAGCTCAGCCACGCCGTCTCCAGGCCATCCGTCTGGCGCGGTGGCACGAAGTAGCGGTCCTTGGAACGGAAGTAGCTGGTGTAGAGGTCGAAATTGCGCTGCCGCCGAGCGTGATTGACCGGCAGCTTGCGCAACTGGGCACCGAGAAAGGCCGCCGAGATCTCCGACGGGAGGAAGTTCCAGCCCAGCTCGTCGAAGATGAACATGTTGTCGTACGGCATGCCATCTACGTCGGTCCAGAAATCGTGGTCACCCGCCTTGGTGCCGTAGAGCTGAGGTTCGGAACGCCGTCCCCATCCGCGCAGGGTCACGCAGCGGTCCCACAGCGCGTCGTCATCGAGGCAGACCATGCCGCCGGATCCGGCGCCGGTGACGATGTGGGAAGGCGAGAAGCTGGTGACCGTGATGTCGGCGCGAGCGGCGGTCGGCGTGCCGTGCAGCGTCGCTCCCAATGCGTCACAGGAATCTTCGATCACCGCAAGGTTGTGGCGGTCGGCGACCTCGCGAATGATGTCCCAGTCGGGGGCATTGCCTGCCAGGTTAGGAATCAGGATCGCCCGCGTATTGGGGCCTACCTCTGCCTCCAGAGCCTTTGCGTCGACGTTGAACGTGTCGGGCTCGACATCGACGAAAACCGGGACCAAACCGGCGCGAACCAGCGCCGAGAGATCGGTCGAGAAGGTCAACGGCGAGGTGATCACCTCGCTGCCCCTGGGGAGGTCGAGCAGTTCGACCGCAAGGAAGAGCGCACCAGAGCCGGAATCGACCATCACGCCGTGGCGCTTGCCCGTCAGCTCGGCGACCGCCCGCTCGGCATGCGCGACGTTTTCGCCGATACGGATGCCGTTCGCTCCGCCGGTCAGGACCTTCATCACGGAGTCGATCTCGTCCTGGTCGAAGACGGCGGTCGCGTACAGGATTCGCTTCTCGGGCTCGGCCACGGCGGCATGCCTCTCTCTTGGCTGACTCGTCGAGCTGAGTCTGAACCCGCGCGCTAGGGCGCGGCTCATCGGGTCGCCGCTCCCAACGGGGAACACTCCGGCCCGCGCGTGAGGTTGGATGGTTACGTGCGCCGATTTGATCCGACCAGCATCAACCTTCCCGGGGCCGTCGACCTGACCCCGCGTCCTGCCCCCGCAGCGGGCGGTGGCGGTGTGAACGTCATCGACGTGACCGAGGAGACCTTCCAGACCGACGTCGTCGACCGTAGCCGGTCGGTGCCGGTCGTCCTGGACTTCTGGGCCGCCTGGTGCGGACCTTGCCGCCAGCTCTCTCCGATCCTGGAAAAGCTCGCCGGCGAGGATGCCGGCAGCTGGGTCCTGGCCAAGATCGACGTCGACGCTAACCCGCGGCTCGCGCAAGCGGCAGCGGTGCAGGGCATCCCGGCGGTCAAAGCGGTCGTTGACGGACAGCTGGTCGCGGAGTTCACCGGCGCCCTACCCGAGCGTGAGGTACGCGGCTGGATCGATCAGATCGTCGCGCTTTCCCGCGGTGGTGCGGTCGCCGAGGGGCCGGAAGGGGCCGAGGGCCTGGAAGGTGAAGGGCCGACCCAGCCTCCGTTGAATCCGGCGATCGAAGCTGCGTACGACGCGCTCGATGCCGGCGACCTGGACGGTGCTGAGAGCCACTTCCAGACCCGGCTCAACGAAGCGCCGGACGACCGGGAAGCCAAGGGCGGTCTCGCCCAGGTCGCGCTTGCACGTCGGCTGAGCTCCATCGACCAGGCAGATCTGCAGCGCAGGGTGCAGGCCGGCGACGCCAGCCGGGAGACCCGGATGCAGGTGGCCGACCTGCTGGTCGCCAGCGGCGATGTGGACAACGGGCTGGTCGGGCTCATCGACCTCGTGAAGTCCAGCAGCGGCGACGAGCGCGAGGAGGTGCGGCAGCGGCTGCTGCAGCTCTTTGACGTGCTGGGCGAGCACCCATCGGTAGTACCGGCCCGGCGAGCCCTGGCCAACGCCCTCTTCTAAGCCGATTTCCGGCTCCGCCGCGAGGACGTTTCACGGCTAGCCGGCCTGCTCGCCGTCCCAGCGCAGCCAGAGGGTGCCCAGCGGTGGCACCCGCAGCCGGACCGACTGCGTCATCCCGTGGTGGGGTTGGGGCTCGGTGTAAACGGCACCCAGGTTGCCCACCCCTGAGCCGGCATAGCTCTCAGCGTCCGTATTGAGGACTTCCGACCAGCGTCCCGGACGCGGCAGCCCCAATCGGTATCCCTCGTGCGGCCCACCCGAGAAATTGGCGATGCAGGCCAGCAGTGAATCACCCGGACCGCTGCGTACGAATGAGAACGTGTTGCCGGCGGAATCGTTGGCATCGATCCAGGTGAAGCCGGCGGGCTCGGTGTCTTGGGACCACATCGCGGGCGTCTCGCGGTAGACCGAATTGAGATCCTTCACCAATAGCGCAATGCCCCGATGGTCGGGATTGTCGAGCAGCCACCAATCAAGTGAGTGGGCCTCGGACCATTCCGATTCCTGGCCGAATTCACTGCCCATGAAAAGCAACTGCTTGCCGGGGTGCGCCCACATGTAGGCCAGCAACGCCCGCAGGTTAGCCAGCTGCTGCCACCTGTCGCCCGGCATCTTTCGTAGCAGCGAGCCTTTCCCGTGAACGACTTCGTCATGGGAGATCGGCAGGATGAAATTCTCGGTGTAGGCGTACACCATCGAGAAGGTCAGCTGATGGTGGTGATACTTGCGATACACCGGATCTTTGGACATGTATTCAAGCGTGTCGTGCATCCACCCCATGTTCCATTTGAAGCCGAATCCCAGCCCACCGAGGTGGGTGGGTCGGGTGACGCCCGGCCAGGCGGTGGATTCCTCGGCAATCATCATGACGCCGGGAAACTCCCGGTAGGCGGTCGCGTTCGCCTCCTGCAGGAATGCCACCGCCTGCAGATTTTCGCGGCCACCGAATTCGTTGGGGGTCCAACCACCGGCCGGCCGTGAATAGTCGAGGTAAAGCATGGACGCGACCGCGTCGACGCGCAGCCCGTCCAGATGGAATTCGGCGAACCAGTACAGCGCGTTAGCGACCAGGAAGTTGCGTACCTCCCGGCGGCCGAAGTCAAAGACGTAAGTGCCCCAGTCCAGCTGCTCGCCCCGGCGTGGATCCGGGTGCTCGTAGAGCGGGGTGCCGTCGAAGCGACCGAGGGCCCACTTGTCCTTCGGGAAATGGGCAGGGACCCAGTCGAGAATGACCCCGATTCCCGCCTGGTGCAGCGCGTCGACGAGGTGGCGGAATTCGTCGGGCGTGCCGAATCGCGCGGTGGGGGCGTAATAGGACGTCACCTGGTATCCCCAGGACCCACCGAACGGATGCTCCGCGACCGGCATCAACTCGACATGCGTGAAACCCTGCTCGCGGACGTAGGCCACCAGCTCGTCGGCGAGCTCGCGATAGCTGAGCCCCAGCCGCCACGAGCCGAGGTGCACCTCGTAGATCGACACCGGCGCGGCGTGCCATGCGGTCGCGGCGCGCGCGGCGATCCACTGGTCGTCGGCCCACTCGTACTCCGATTCGGTGACGACGCTCGCGGTCGCCGGCGGCACCTCGGTGCGCCGAGCGACGGGGTCGGCCTTCTCGCGCCATTTGCTGTCAGCGCCCAGCACCTGGAACTTGTATCGCGTCCCGGCGCCGACATCGGGCACGAAAAGCTCCCAGACTCCGGACGACCCGAGCGAGCGCATCGGATACGCCAGGCCTTCCCAGAAGTTCCAATCGCCGAGGACGCGGACGCCTCGCGCGTTCGGCGCCCAGACAGCGAAGCTGGTGCCTGTCACCCCGCCGTCGAAGCGCCGCACGTGGGCTCCGAGGACGGTCCAGAGCTTCTCGTGGCGACCCTCGCCCAGCAGATGCAGGTCTACATCGCCCAACGTCGGCAGAAATCGGTAGGGGTCGTCGACGGTGTAAGTCGCGTCGCCGTAGCTCACCGCAAGCCGGTAATCGCGCACTTGCGGCCCCCTCAGGACCGCCTGCCAGATGCCGCTCGGGTGAATCTGGTGAGCGGGAGACTGCTCTTTCTTGGCTGACCCAGCCGGACCCGCCACCACCTCCACGGCGGTGGCCGCCGGGCGAAAGGTGCGTACGACCAGCGCGTCACCGACCGGGTGGGCGCCGAGGACCTCATGCGGATTGTGGTGGGAACCCCCGACGACCCGCTCGAGCACTCCGAAGGCGGGCGTGTAGGTGTCGGGGAACGCCGGTGTGGCCGGTGCTGTGTCCGGTGTGGCTGACGTGTCCGGCGAGGAGGGCGTGGCTGGTGTCGCGGGGACCCGACGCTGCCCGGGCATCAGCCGCTCACCCCTACCAGCCGCTCGATTGCCGACAGCGGAATTGACACCCAGGACGGCCGGTGACGCGCTTCGTACAACACCTCGTACACCGCCTTGTCCAGCTCGAAGGTGCGTAGCAGCTGGATCGAGTCCCGTGGATCGGCACCCGCTGCCGCACCGTACCCATCGCAAAAGGCACCTCGGTTGCGCTCTGCCCATTCCGTGGCGCGATACGCGAGGTTTCCGTAATCGACCCGGTCCTGGAGCAGAAAACGTGACGCGTAGTCAAAGCTGCGCAGCATCCCGGCGACGTCTCGCAGCGGAGATGCCGGCTTGACGCGCTCGGAAAGCGGCCGGGCGGGCTCGCCTTCGAAGTCGAGCAACACCCAACCCGAATCGACCCGCAGCACCTGACCCAGGTGGAAATCGCCATGGATCCGCTGTGCCACTACGTCGCCCGCGGATTCGGGGAGCGAGCTGAACACTTCCCGAAGGGCCCCAGCGAAGGGCTCCAGCTGCGGCACCACTGAGGCCGCGGTCTCCAGCTGGGCCAGCATGGCAGCGGAGGAGTCGGCCAGTTCGCCGGTGGTGGCGAGCCTTGAAGGCAGCCGCTCGGCGAGCAGCGCGTGGACTTCTGCAGTGGCGATGCCGAGCCGTTCGGACTCGGCGGCGAAATCACCTCCGACCTCGTCCGCGTGCAGATCGCCTTCGGCGAACAGATCACGCACGCTGGCGAGGGCGAGCTTCCAGCCTTCCGTTCCGCTGCGCAGAAATTGCGAGCAGACCGCCATCGTGGTGGGCTCGCCGTCCAGCATTCCTTCGATCCATCCCAGCGGAGCTGCGACGTGGGGGCTCTTGCCTTCCGCGAGCACCCGGGTGATCTCCAGATCCGGGTTGAGTCCAGGGGCGAGCCGGCGAAACGCCTTCAGGATGTAGGCGTCTCCATAGACGACGCTGGTGTTGGACTGGTCGGCTCCGACCGGAAGCCCGGTCAGTTTCTCGAGCGGCGCGGTGGTGGTACCGGTCAGGCTTCCGGCTGCGCCTGCGCCCCGGATGAGCTCGAAGATGGCAGCGGTGCCGTCAGGCTCATGCAGCGCGTCGTAGTAGAACGACGGGCCGCCCGCCTCGTCGTCGGGATGTGCCGGGCCGATGCGCGCGTAGCCACGGTCGCGATCGACTTGCGGCAGCTGCGTCACGGGCACCTGGTAACGCTCCGGATCCCCGGCGGCGTAGCGCACCTCGGCGATGACATGCCGTACGACATCGGACAGTGGATGGACGGCCAGGATCTGCACACTCTCCAGCTGGCGGCCCTTTCCGGCGAACCAGCGCTGCCGCGGCAGCCATTCGACGAGCAGCTCCGCCAGGCCCGGCAGCGGGAACGCGATCTCGAGGTCACCGCTCATCGCGCGTATCCGCCTTCGTCGCCGCGGGCCAGCGCGAACCAGAAGTGGCCGTGTCCCGGCAGGGTGAGCAGGTAGGGCAGGTCGCCGATGTTGGGGAAGGACACTTCGCCGGTCATCTCGACCGGGCGGTAGCCGGCGAATCGGCGCAGGTCCAGCTCGACCGGCTGCGGAAAGCGCGAAAGGTTCGCCACGCAAAGCACTCGGTCGTCGCCGAACTCGCGTACGTAGGCAAGGACGCTCGGGTTCGACGCACCCAGTTCCTCGTACGTGCCGAGGCCGAAAACCGGGTGTCGCTTGCGAATGTCGATCATCCGTTTGGTCCACCACAGCAGCGAATCGTTCTGGCGCATCTCCGCTTCCACGTTGAGCGCCTGGTAGCCGTAGACGGCGTCCATCAGGACCGGCAGGTAGAGCCGGGCGGGGTCGCACGTCGAGAAGCCGGCGTTGCGGTCGGGCGACCACTGCATGGGCGTGCGCACCCCATCGCGGTCACCGAGATAGATGTTGTCGCCCATCCCGATCTCGTCGCCGTAATAGAGCACCGGAGACCCGGGAAGCGAAAGCAGCAGCGAGGTGAAGAGCTCCATCTGGTCTCGGCTGTTGTCCAGCAGCGGTGCGAGGCGTCGCCGAATACCGATATTTGCTTTCATACGCGGGTCTTTCGCGTATTCGGAGTACATGTAGTCGCGCTCTTCGTCCGTGACCATCTCGAGCGTGAGCTCATCGTGGTTACGAAGGAAAATGCCCCACTGACAGTTCGCTGGAATCTTCGGCGTCTGGGCCATGATTTCGGAGATCGGATAGCGCGACTCCCGGCGCACCGCCATGAAGATGCGCGGCATCAGCGGGAAATGAAACGCCATGTGCGCCTCGTCGCCGCCCGATTCGAAGTCGCCGAAGTATTCGACGACGTCGCTCGGCCACTGGTTGGCCTCGGCCAGCAGCACCTTGTCGGCGTAGCGCGCGTCGACCTCCTTGCGCACCCGGCGCAGGTATTCGTGGGTCTCGGGCAGGTTCTCCCCGTTGGTCCCGTCACGCACGTACAGGTAAGGCACGGCGTCGAGCCGGAAGCCGTCCAGGCCGATGTCGAGCCAGAAGCGCAGCACTTCGAGCATCGCGTCCTGCACGGCCGGATTGTCGAAGTTCAGGTCGGGCTGGTGGTAGAAGAAGCGGTGCCAGTAGTACTGGCCGCGCACCGAATCCCACGTCCAGTTCGACTTCTCGGTGTCGACGAAAATGACCCGCGCATCGGGATAGCGGTCGTCGGTGTCGGACCACACGTAGAAGTCGCCGAACGGCCCGTCGGGATCCGAGCGTGACGCCTGAAACCACGGGTGTTGGTCGGAGGTGTGGTTCATGACGAGGTCGGCGATGATCCGCATGCCGCGCCGGTGTGCACCGTCGACGAGTTCGACGAAGTCGCCGAGATCGCCAAATTCCGGGAGCACTTTGAGGTAATCGCTGATGTCATAGCCGCCGTCACGCAGCGGCGACTCGTAGATGGGCAGCAGCCACAGGCAGTCGATGCCGAGCCACTGCAGGTAATCCAGCTTCGAGGTCAGGCCCGGCAGATCCCCCGTCCCATCACCGTTGGAGTCGGCGAATCCGCGGATGAGGACCTCGTAAAAGACAGCCCGCTGATACCAGAGGGGGTCACGGCTCTCTTCGCCCGCGCTGCCGGTGTGGGGTGGTGTCGACAGCTCGGGAACGCCGGTGTCCGGATCTTCCAGCGCGGTCACCGGCGGTATTTCACGGTGAAGACGTGGGCGGGCTCGTCGAAGGGGTCAAGTCGCACGTAATTCGCCTGCCCCCAGTGGTAAGTCGTATCGCTGACCTCGTCACACGCATCAAAGGTCTCACCCCAGTCGAGGCCGAGCGCCGGCATCTCCAGATACACCGTCGCCTCCCGCGCGGCATGTGGGTCGAGGTTGACGACCACCAGGACGCAATCGCCTGTTTCTTCGTCACGCTTAGAGAAGGCGATCATCTGCGGCTGGTCGACGAAATGGAAGGCGAGGTTGCGAAGCTGGTGCAGCGAGACATGCTCGCGGCGTACCCGATTGAGCATCTTCAGGTACGGGTTCAGCGGGGCATTGCGGTAATCACGTGGCCGGTACTGGTATTTCTCGGAATCGAGGTATTCCTCGCTGCCCGGCTTCTGGGCCACGTGCTCACACAGCTCAAATCCGGAGTAGACGCCCCAGCTCGGGCTCATCATGGCGGCGAGAACGGCGCGGATCTTGAAAGCCGCCGGGCCTCCGTACTGCAGGAAGGCATGCAGGATGTCAGGCGTATTCGTGAAGAAATTGGGCCGCATGTGCCAGGCCGCTTCAATGAGTTCGGCCCCGTACTCCTCGAGCTCGGCCTTTTCGTTGCGCCACGTGAAGTAGGTGTAGGACTGCGTGAAGCCGATCCGGCCCAGCGTGTGCATCATCGGCGGCCGGGTGAATGCCTCCGCCAGGAAGAGGACGTCCGGGTCGCCTGCCTTGATCTCGGCGATGAGCTGCTCCCAGAAGAAGACCGGCTTGGTGTGCGGGTTGTCGACCCGAAAGATGCGCACGCCGTGCGACATCCAGTGCCGCACCACCCGCCGGACTTCGGCGTAGAGGCCCTTGTAGTCGTTGTCGAAATTGAGCGGGTAGATGTCCTGGTACTTCTTGGGCGGGTTTTCGGCGTAGGCGATCGAGCCGTCGCTCTTGGTCGTGAACCACTCCGGGTGAGAGGTCGCCCACGGATGGTCCGGTGCACATTGCAGTGCCAGATCGAGGGCCACTTCCATGCCGAGCTCGCGAGCCCTCGGACGAAGGCATCGAAGTCGGCAAGCGTGCCGAGGCCCGGATCGACGGCGTCGTGGCCGCCGAAGCGGGAGCCGACCGCCCACGGGCTGCCGGGATCACCGGGGCGGGTGGTCAGGCTGTTGTTGGGACCTTTGCGGTTGACCTCACCGATAGGCGAGACCGGCGGCAGATAGACCACGTCGAATCCCAGGTCGGCGATGGCCGGCAACCTTTTGGCGGCGGCGGCCAGGGTGCCGGAGCGCGGCGGGTCGAGGCTGGCCCCCTCCGACCGGGGGAAGAATTCATACCAGGCCGAGTAGAGCGCCTTCTCGCGATCGATGACCAGTGGATACGTCGCGCTGGACGTGAGCAGCTCACGAAGGGGCGTCGCGTCGAGCGCGGCTACCAGTCCTGGAGCCAGGCTCGGGGCGAGGCGATCGGCCACGTCGAGCAGATCGGGGTTACGCAAGGTCTCGATCGCGTGTTTGAGGGCCACCTGATGAGCGGGATCGGCTTGTGGCAGCGCGCGCTCGAGCAGCCGTGCGCCGTCTTCGAGATCGACCGCCATCTCTTCCAGGCCCTGCCCTGCCTCGGCTTTCACCTCGACGCCATGGCGCCAGGTGGCGATCGGATCCGACCAACCCTCGATCCGAAATGCCCACGCGCCCTGCGACTGGCAGGTGATCGTGCCCTCGTACCGGTCGGTGCCGGCGCCGATGAAAGTGAGCCGCTCAAACGCGCCCTCGCGCCCCTTGCGGGTCGATGACGACGACGTTGGCGCCGACCAGATCGTGGCCTTCGCGGAAAATCGTCGCCGATACCGGAATCCGCTCATTCACGACGGCCTTTGCAGGCCAACTTCCGGCCGAGACGACGGGGGAAACGTCGGAGATGACGATGCGCCCGATCACTTTCTCGACCCTACCCAGCTTGGGTGCTCTCTTATCGGCATGCGCACAATCTCCGCATCGGCCGACTGCCGACATCCCGCAGTATCAGTGAACGGACAGCCTGAGGTGGTTCCCTTGGCTGCAGATCGTCACTACGCTTCGGCGCGACAGCCAAAGTGGGACTTAAGCGCAATCGGCACTACCGGTAAACCAGCAGGCGCCCATGGTGCGGGCCCCGCGATCACAGGAGGAAGCAGTGGGAGTCAGCCTCAGCAAGGGCGGCAACGTTTCACTCAGCAAGGAAGCCCCAGGTCTGACCGCGGTCACCGTCGGTCTCGGTTGGGACGTGCGCAGCACCACCGGGGCCGATTTCGACCTGGATGCCAGCGCCATCATGTGCACCACTGCCGGCAAGGTCGCCTCAGACGGCCAGTTCGTCTTCTTCAACAACCTCAAGAGCTCGGACGGCTCGGTCGAGCACCAGGGTGACAACCTCACCGGCGCCGGCGATGGCGACGACGAGCAGATCAAGGTCAACCTGGCCACCGTGCCCGCCGACATCGACAAGATTGTCTTCCCGGTGTCCATCTATGACGCGGACACCCGCCAGCAGAACTTCGGCCAGGTGCGCAATGCCTTCATCCGCATTGTCAACCAGGCCGGCGAGGCTGAGATCGCCCGCTACGACCTCACCGAAGACGCCTCCACCGAGACGGCGATGGTCTTCGGTGAGCTCTACCGCAACGGCGCAGAGTGGAAGTTTCGGGCCGTCGGCCAGGGATACGCCACTGGCCTGCGCGGTATCGCCCAGGACTTCGGCGTCAGCGTCTAACTGAGCGATTTTCCGCGATTTTTGTCCGGCGGGTAAACGGCTACCACCGCCCGCTCGGCGGGACAAATCCGCAGCACCGATTGACATGAGCTATCGGGTCGGGGCCTGTTGATGCAGGCCCCGACCCGATAGCGCTTTAAAGGGACTTACCGGATCAGCTAATCGTCGCTGTGCAGCGAAGTGAGGGAGACAGAGCGTTGCTGCTGAAGACTTTCGGTTGGCCGATCGGGCTGACCCTCGCCGGCCTGGTGCTGGCCGGCATCATCGGCGGGCCCAAGATTGCCCTCATCGTCGGGATTCTCGCCGTCCTGGAAATCTCCCTCTCCTTCGACAACGCGGTCGTCAACGCCACCATCCTGCGCCGGATGAATCCCTGGTGGCAGCGCATCTTTTTGACGATCGGCATCATCATCGCCGTCTTCGGGATGCGGCTGATCTTCCCGGTCGTGGTGGTGGCGATCACCGCCCATATCTCGCCCACCGAGGTCTTCCGGCTCGCTCTCGACCATCCCTCGGTTTACGCCGCCAAGCTCACGCAGGCGCACCCGGCGATCGCGGCTTTCGGCGGGATCTTCCTGCTGATGATCTTTCTGGACTACATGCTCGACCCGGAGAAAGAGGTGCACTGGCTCACTCCGATCGAGCGCTTCCTGAGCAAGCTCGGCGGGCTTGCAGTGCTGTCCACCGTCATCGCGCTGGTGGCCCTCCTTGTGGTGGCGGAGGCGATGACCCCGCCGGACAAGGTTCAGCAGGTGCTGTCTGCCGGCGTGGCCGGCCTCGCCGTCTATCTGGCGGTACGAGGGCTGGGTGAATATTTCGAGAAGCAGGGCATCAGTGCAGACGACGATGAAGACGCCGAAATCTCGGAGGCCACGCACGACAGCGAGGGGCGAAAGCTCGCCACCGGACGGGCCGCCTTCTTCCTCTTCCTGTATCTCGAGCTGCTCGACGCGTCGTTCTCCTTCGACGGCGTGGTCGGGGCGTTTGCCATCAGCCAGCAGATTTTCGTCATCGCCGCCGGCCTGGGCATCGGTGCGCTCTACATCCGGTCGCTCACGGTTTACCTGGTACGCAAGGGCACCCTGCAGGAGTACATCTACCTGGAGCACGGGGCGCACTGGGCGATCGGCGCATTGGCGGTGCTACTGGCGCTCAGCATCGAACATGACATCCCCGAGGTGGTGACTGGCCTGATCGGGGTGGCATTCATCGCCGCCGCTTACATCAGCAGCCTCGCCGCCCGTCGAAAGCGGATGGCCGAGCTCCCGGCGAAGGAACCTGCCGAGGTTTGACCGGCGCCGGCGGTATCCACAGGCCTTCAAAGCCCTCCGCCGGCGGCCGATAGATGGAGTAGAAAGTCAGCTGTATGCCCAATAGTCACCTTTGCGACATCTTGACCTCTGTTCCCCGGTCATGTGATCGGCTAGCTTCCCCTTGCCGGTCCGCGATCCGGCGCCGGATTCCCACGATCCTGACGATCCCCAAACCAACTGGCCCTCCAATGCCGCTGGGCCGCTTGTCGACATCGGTCGGCAGTTCGCATCGCCCGTTCTCCCCATACGTCTGATGCCGGCCCGCGATCTCGCGGGAGGCAGTTGCTCGGGAGGTCCAACTTGCGGCACTTCGCTCACTTGTCCCCGGCCCGCGAAGCAGCGCTTTTTCATCGTGGCCCGCAAGAGATCCCGGCCACCGCCGACCGGCTCACACTCGCGACCGCCTTGGGCGCGACCCTTTACGCTCCGGGCACCCGCCCTGCGCTGGCCAGTGACGCTGCCCGGCAGGGAGCCCGGGGCGTCGCCAGCATGGTTTTCTGCCTCGAGGACGCGGTTGCCGACCACGATCTGGCGGCGGCCGAGAGCAACGTGGTGGCGGCCCTGCTCGAGTTGGACGGCGCGCCCTCGCTTCCCTGGATCTTCGTCCGCATCCGGGATAAGGCCCAGCTCCGCAGGCTGCTGACCGGCCCGGCTGCCGGCTCGAGTGCGCTGGCCGGGGTCGTTCTTCCCAAGTTCAGCGCCGCCACCGGTGGCGAGCTGCTGGCTGAGGTCGAGGCAGCCGGCGAAAGGCTCGGCCGGCGCCTTTGGGCGATGCCGGTGCTGGAAAGCCCTGAGGTCATCTACAACGAGCAGCGCATCGAGGCGCTCGGCGCGATCCGGGCGCTTGCTGATGCCTACCCGGAGGTCGTGCTCGCGCTGCGCATCGGCGCCACGGATCTGTGCGGTCTGTACGGGCTTCGCCGTGACCGCGACCTGACGATCTATGACATCGCCGTCGTTCGCGATTGCCTGGCCGACATCGTGAACGTTTGTGCGCGCGACGCCGCCCACGTCGTCACCGGTCCCGTCTGGGAGTACTTCGCGAATGCCGAACGACTCTTCGTCTCAGCGCTTCGGGTCACCCCGTTCGAGCAGGCGCATGAGAGCGAGCTGCGCCAGTCGCTGATGTCACAGGACCATGACCGCCTGATCCGTGAAGTCGTCCTGGACAAGGCCAACGGACTCTTGGGCAAGACCGTGATCCACCCGAGTCACGTAGCCGCCGTGCACGCTCTGATGGTGGTCACCCACGAGGAGTTCACCGACGCCTGCATCGTGATGGACGGCGATTCCGGCGGTGTGCGGCGTAGCGATTACGGCAACAAGATGAACGAGCTGCGGCCGCACCGGGCGTGGGCCCAGATCGTGTTGCGACGGGCTGCGGCTTTCGGTGTGCTGCGAGCGGGTCATACGTTCGTCGATGTGCTGGCAGCCCAGGCGGAATCCGAGCCGGCCAATGCTCCCAAGATCGTGCGATCCCGCAGCGCCCGGAGCCTGGCCAGCCGCCTCGGATGAGCGAATCCTCCTGGGTCGCCGATGCCCTCGGTCTGACCGTCGAGCTCGACGGTGCATCCAGTACGGCGACCGACGACCCGCTTGCCGCCCTGGACAAGCTGGCCGGGCTGGCGCTGCGACGAAATCCGCGGCGGGCGCATCTGCTGGTGAGCCGAGTGCTCGGAAAGCACCTTCCAGTCGACCCGGCGCTCGCCCTGAACGCAGCCGCCGGTCTGGCCGGTCGGGTTCAGGCCGTCATCGAGGGCGGGTCGCCGCCGCTTGTGCTGGGTTTCGCGGAAACGGCGACGGCGCTCGGGCAGGCGGTGGCGGCAAACCTTCCCGGTGCTGTGTGCGTGCTGTCCACCCGTCGGCCGGGAAGCGAAAGCATCTCCTTTGCGGAGGAGCACTCGCACGCGACCGGTCACCGGGTGCTCGCTCCGGGTGCCATGATCGATCAGCCTCGGACGGTGGTCCTCGTCGATGATGAGCTCTCGAGCGGCCGCACGGCGATCAACACGATCCGAGCGCTGCACGGGCGGTCCTGGCATCCCGGCTATGTGGTTGCGGCGCTGCTCGATCTGCGCCCGGCGCCGGCGCGCGAGCAGTTCGAGAAGCTGGCGGCGGAGCTCGGGGTCCCCGTCATGGCCGTGTCGCTGCTATCGGGGGCGCTGCAGGTCCCCGCTGACGCACCGGCGCGCGTCGCCGCACTGGTAGCCGCTGCAGATGCCCCGCTGCGCCTCGAGCCTCGGCCAAGGATCGGTCGGCTGGAGGCAGATTGGCCCGCCGCTACGAAGCTGAGCGCCCGCTACGGCTGGACGCCCGCCGACGACGCGCCCCTGGAAATGGCTTTGGAGGCAGTGGTTTCCCGGCTGCTCGACGGTGAGATCGGGTCGGCCGGCAAGGTAGGCGAGGTAGGCGGGGTAGCCAAGGTATTGGTGCTCGGGACGGAAGAGCTGATGTATGCACCGATGCGACTCGCGGCCATTCTTGGCCGTCGTTCGCCCGCGACCGAGGTGCGCTACCAGTCAACGACCCGTTCACCCGTGGCACCGCTGGACCGGGACGGCTACGCCGTGCGTTGCGCTCTCGCCTTTCAGGCGCCTGATGAGCCGGGCCGCGCGAGCTTCGTCTACAACGTCCGGCCGGGTCTCGCCGATCACATCCTGGTCGTCACAGATGGCGGGGAGACCGGTCCGATGCTGCGTTCGCTGAGCGGCTGTGCCGCGGTCACAGAGGTGCTGCTGGCCGATGAAGTGACACCGCGATGAGCGGGCTCCGAGCGCTGGGCGGCGCAGGTCCGGGCGCGCCGGAGCAGGCTGAGCCGGCGCTGACCCCGCTCGGCTCGTATGACCCGGCGGATGTCACGTTCCTGCTCAAGGATCTCGGAGCGGTCGCCATCGAACGCGGCACCGAGGAGCGGGAAGAGCTCATCCAGAGTGGCACCCACTACGCGGAGATGCTGCCGGTCGAATACCAACCGCCGGCCGCCTACGTGGAATTGTTCGAGGCCGCCCTGCAACGTTCGGCCACCCGGCTGGCTGTCGCCGTCGGAGTGGTGGCCGACATGATCCTGGCGGCCAAACCCGACCCGGTGCTGGTTTCCCTGGCGCGCGCCGGCACCCCTGTAGGCGTGCTGCTTCGGCGCTGGATGGGCTGGCGCCACGGCCTCGACGTACCCCACTATTCGGTGTCCATCGTGCGCGGCCGCGGCATCGATCAGGTCGCCATGGGATGGCTGATGAGGCGCCATGATCCGAGCGCCCTGCAATTCGTCGACGGCTGGACGGGCAAGGGTGCGATCACCCGAGAGCTGTCGGCGGCGGTGCTCCCGCTGGGTTTGGACGACACGCTCGCGGTGCTGGCGGATCCGGGCCGCTGCGCACCGGTCTACGGCACCCGCGACGACTTCCTGATCCCCAGCGCCTGCCTCAATTCGACGGTCAGCGGGCTGGTCAGCCGGACGGTGTTGAACGACCGGCTGATCGGCCCCGGCGAGTTCCACGGCGCCAAGATGTACCGCGAGCTGGCCGACGTCGACGTGTCACGGCACTACATCGAGACGGTGCAGGCTGCCTTTCCGGCGGCTGCCGACGAGGTGACGGCCGCCTGGCCCGCGTTGGCCGCCGCCGACCGGACCCCCACCTGGGAGGGCTGGCGGGAGGTCGAAGCAGTCGCGGCCGAATTCGGCATCCACGACCTCAACCTCATCAAGCCCGGAGTCGGCGAGACGACCCGGGTGCTGCTGCGCAGGGTCCCCGACCGCATCCTGGTCGCCGCCGGCCACGAGGCCGACCTCGAACACGTGCGGGTCCTGGCCGCCGAGCGCGGGGTGCCGGTGCAAGAACGCGAAGGCTTGACGTTCTCGTGCATCGGCGTCATCAAGCCCCGCGATCCCGACGGGCCATGATGGCGGCTCCCGCGCTCAGCACGGCGCAGTGGCTGGTCGCCTGTGACCTCGATCAGACGCTGATCTACTCCCGCCGCGCCTTCCGCACGCCGCAGGGCGCTGAGGAAGGCGGCGAATCGCTCGAACCGGCCGTCTTGGCTGTCGAATATCTCGATGGGGAGCCGCTCAGCTATCTGACCGAATCTGCCGCGCGCGCCCTCAGCAGGCTCGCGGCTGCTGCCGTGGTGGTCCCGGTGACCACCCGCACGATGGCCCAGTACCAGCGGGTCGAGCTGGGATTTCGGCCCGCGTACGCGATCGCCGCCAATGGCGGTCACCTGCTGGTCGACGGAATCGCCGATGCCCGGTGGGAGCTGTCGGTGCGAGCCAGGCTGGCAGCTTGCGGCCAGCCGATCGAGGTGATCCGCCGGCTGGCCGACGACGTGGCGGCATCTGCGGAGCGGGCCGGTCAGCCATGGGTGCGCACGATTCGCGATGCCGACGGCCTTTTCGTCTATTTGGTCGCCTTCGATCGGGCCGCGATTCCCGACCTCAGCGGACTCCGGGCGCAGCTGCGCGGGAGCGGCTGGAACCTTTCGGTGCAGGGGCGCAAGGTCTACCTGGTGCCGGCCGAATTGACCAAAGAAGCTGCGATCGCCGAAGTCAGGAGGCGCAGCGGCGTTCAGATGGTGGCCGCGGCCGGTGATTCGCTGCTGGATCTCGGGATGCTCAAAGCCGCAGACGTGGCCGTGCGTCCGGCTCACGGCGAGCTGCACGAGCAGGCACTTACGCTCGCCCACCAGCGAGTCAGCCGGCGCGACGGCATCCTCGGCGGTGAGGAAATCATCGCCATGCTGAGCGACATCGTCCGTGGGTCCGTCCCTCGCTCAGGTGATTCCGGTGAGTCAAATACGACTTTTCGCGCCTGCTCCGGATGAGTACCGGTAAGGGTGGGCAGAAGGCTTTGTGTGGAGACCGCGAGGCTTGAGCTGCCGGGCACGCCGGCAGCCCCGAGCGTCGCTCGACTTTTCGTCCGCAACCTCTGCCAGGAATGGGGCGCCGGGTCGGTCTGCGACATCGCCGAACTGTTGTCCAGCGAGCTGGTGACCAACGCGGTCGTGCATGCCCGGTCGTCGGTGGAGTTGGAAGCCGCCTACGACGATTGCAGCGTCCTGCGGATCGATGTGTACGACCGTTCCTCGCTGCCGGTGGATGAGAGCCCCAGAGCGTCCTCCGAAGGAGACGAGGGTGGCCGCGGGCTGGCCATCGTGGCGCTGCTGGCCTGGCGGTGGGGGGTTGACCCGTCCGCGCAGGGCAAGCGGGTCTGGTTCTCCCTCGTCAATCAGACGGCCGACCAGACTTCAGCCTGACCTTTACCCGCCCGGGCGCCGATTTCCGTCAGCCCGCGTGCGTAGCCGCTGCTGGGTAGGGCAGGATCCGTGCCATGCCAGAAAGACGTTCGGCCGGCTTGGAGCATGAGCTGGAGAAGCTGCTCGACATCGAGATCTTTGCGCCCCCCGCCGGCTTCGTGGCCCATCAGCAGCCACCGGTACGGCCCGCTCCCGAACGCGACGCGATCGCTGCCTTCTGGGCCGATCAGGCCCGCCGCCTCGTCGACTGGTCGATCCCCTTCACCGAAGTACTTGACGACAGCAGCCCGCCCTTCTACCGGTGGTTCGCCGACGGCCAGCTCAACGTCTCCTACAACTGCCTTGACCGTCACGTCGAGGCCGGTCGGGGCGATCGCGTCGCTTACCACTGGCACGGTGAGGAGGGCGAGCAGCGGACCGTCACCTACGCCGACTTGTTACGCGACGTGCAACGGCTTGCCAACGGGCTGAAATCGCTCGGGGTCCAACCGGAGGATGTGGTGGGGATCTACCTGCCGATGATCCCCGAGGTCGTCGTCGCGATGCTGGCCTGCGCGCGTATCGGCGCGGTCCACAACGTCGTCTTCGGCGGTTTCTCCGTCGCCTCGGTGACCGAGCGGATGGAGGTCAGCGAGGCGAAGGTGCTGATCACGGTCGATGGGGCGCGCCGCAAGGGCAAGACGGCCGCGATCAAGTCCGCGGTGGATGCGGAGATCGCCAGTGTGGTCACGCTGCAGCACATCGTCGTGGTGCGCGCGACGGGCACCGATTGCGCGATGCAAGAGGGTCGCGACGTCTGGTACGACGAGCTCTGCCAGAGCGTGGATCCGGTGTGCCCGCCAGTGGCCCTGCCGGCCGAGCACCCGCTCTTCATCCTGTATTCGTCCGGCTCGACGGCGAAGCCCAAGGGAATCCTGCACACGACTGGCGGCTACCTGACCGGCGTGACGTACTCCCACCGGCTGGTCTTCGACCTCGATCCGGAGCAGGACATTTACTGGTGTGCGGCCGACGTCGGCTGGATCACCGGCCACAGCTACATCGTCTACGGCCCGCTGTCCAACGGTGCGACATCCGTGATGTGGGAAGGCGCGCCCGACTATCCGGACAAGGACATCTGGTGGTCGTTGATCGAGCGCTACAAGGTGACGATTCTCTACACCGCTCCGACGGCGATCCGGGCCTGCATGAAGTGGGGCGCGGACTATCCGGACAAGCACGACCTGTCCTCATTGCGTCTGCTGGGCTCGGTTGGCGAGCCGATCAACCCCAAGGCCTGGCTCTGGTACCACAAGGTCATCGGGGGAGAGCGCTGCCCGGTCGTCGATACGTGGTGGCAGACCGAGACCGGCAGCATCGTCATCTCGCCGGAGCCCGGGGTCACCGCCACCAAGCCGGGATCGGCGACCCAGCCACTGCCCGGCTACTCGGCCAAACTTGTCTCCGAGGACGGCGAGGTGCTGGAGTCCGGCACCGGCCTGCTGGTGCTCGACCAGCCGTGGCCTTCGATGCTGCGGACGCTGTATCGCGACGACGAACGGTTCGTCGAGACCTACTTCGCCAGATTCGGGCCGCAGACGTACCTCGTCGGTGATGCGGCCCAGCTCGACACCGACGGCTACTTCTGGATCATCGGCCGGATCGACGACGTGATCAACGTGTCCGGACACCGGCTCTCGACCGCCGAGGTCGAGTCCGCTCTGGTCTCCCACGAAGCCGTGGCGGAGGCCGCCGTCGTCGGGCAGACCGACGAGGACACCGGCCAGGCCATCGTGGCTTTCGTGACTCTCGGCGGTGGGCGCGAGGGTGACCATGAGACGGTCCTGGCGCTCAACGAGCACGTCGCCAAGAAGATCGGAAAGTTCTCCCGGCCCAAGCGCATCATCTGGGCCGACGATCTGCCCAAGACCCGTTCCGGCAAGATCATGCGGCGGCTGCTGCGCGACATCGCCGAGGGCCGCGCGCTGGGCGACGTGACGACGCTGCGGGATCCGGATGTGATGTCGGCGCTGTCGGAGAAGATCGCCCAGTCCACGGAGGACTGAGGGCGCGGCGAATTCACTAGGCTCGAGGGAGTGAGAGCCCTCCGCCGCTTCACCGTCCGCGCCAAGCTGCCCGAGCCGCTGGCTGCCCTTTCC
Organism: uncultured Actinomycetota bacterium; assembly: GCA_963737695.1. GTDB lineage: Bacteria > Actinomycetota > Actinomycetes > Frankiales > Frankiaceae > DATAZK01. The sequence continues at coordinate 460,955 of CAVTTQ010000002.1, read as the reverse complement.
GAACTCGTGCTCAACCTGCGTTGGTCATGGCATCCGGAGACCCTTGACCTCTTCGAATCGGTCGAGCCGGACGTGTGGCGGGAGTGCCAGCATGATCCGGTCCGGTTGCTCGGCGAGGTGCCGCCGGCGCGGCTGGAACAGCTCGCGGGAGATGCGGATTTCTTACGGCGGCTGGCTGACGCCGCGGCCGAGCTCGACGCCTATCTCACGACCCCCGGCTGGTATCAGAGCCTGACCGACGCGCCCAGTGCCATCGCGTACTTCTCGCCGGAGTTCGGCATCACCGAGACCCTCCCGCAATACAGCGGTGGTCTCGGCATCCTGGCCGGCGACCATCTGAAGGCGGCCAGCGACCTCGGCGTCCCGATCATCGGTGTCGGCCTGCTCTATCGCGCCGGCTACTTCGTGCAGTCGTTGTCGGCCGACGGCTGGCAGCAGGAGCACTATCCCGGCCTCGATCCGCACGGCCTTCCCCTCACTCAGCTGCGTGACCGGGCCGGCGACGTCGTGACGATCGGGATCGGTGTGCCGGGTCGTGTCATGCGGGCCCACATCTGGAAGGCGCAGGTGGGCCGGGTTCCGCTGCTGCTGCTGGACACCGACCTCGAGGAAAACGAGCCCGGCGACCGCGGCGTCACCGACCGGCTTTACGGCGGCGGCAGCGACCACCGTCTGCTGCAGGAGATGTTGCTCGGAATCGGTGGGGTTCGCGCCGTGCGCGCCTGGTGCCAGGTGACCGGCAGCCCGCAGCCGGAGGTCTTCCACACCAACGAGGGTCATGCCGGATTCCAAGGCGTCGAGCGCATCCGCGAGTATGTTTCCGCCGGCCTGAGCTTCGACGTCGCGCTCACGCTCAGCCGGGCCGGCACGGTGTTCACCACGCATACGCCGGTGCCGGCAGGTATCGACCGTTTCCCGCGGGGCCTCGTGGAGCGGCACTTCGGCCCGGCGAATCCGGACTATGCGGCGCTGCCCGAAATGCCTCTGTCGCGGGTGTTGGCGTTCGGCTCCGAGGAGGATCCGGGCATCTTCAACATGGCGCACATGGGTCTGCGCCTCGCTCAGCGGGCGAATGGCGTGAGCCTGCTGCACGGCGTCGTCAGCCGGGAGATGTTCAAGGATCTGTGGTCCGGGTTCGATGCGTCAGAGGTCCCGATCGGCTCGATCACGAACGGGGTCCATGCGCCTACCTGGGTGGCGCGTCCCGCTCGCGGTCTGGCAGAGCGGCGGGCCACCCCACGGCCGTCATCGGAGGCGAACGAGCTCTCCGACGAGGCGCTGCTCAGCCTTCGGACCGAGCTGCGCACCGATCTCGTCAACGAGGTACGCCGGCGGCTTCGGGTGTCGTGGCAGCAGCGCGGATTGTCCCCCGCCGAGCTCGGGTGGGTCGATGACGTCTTCGATCCGAACGTGCTCACGATCGGCTTCGCGCGAAGGGTTCCGTCCTACAAGCGGCTGACGCTCATGCTGTCCGACCCGGAGCGGCTCACCCGCCTGCTGCTGCACGAAGAGCGTCCGATTCAGCTGGTGATCGCCGGTAAGGCGCACCCGGCTGACAACGGCGGCAAGGAGCTCGTGCAGCAGATCGTGCGCTTCGCCGATGGCGAGGGGGTCCGTCACCGCATGGTTTTCCTGCCTGATTACGACATCGGCATGGCCCGGTTCCTCTACGGCGGATGCGACGTCTGGCTGAATAACCCCCTGCGGCCGCTGGAGGCTTGCGGCACCAGCGGCATGAAGTCGGCGCTCAACGGCGGCCTGAACCTCTCGATCCGCGACGGCTGGTGGGATGAGATGTTCGACGGCCAGAATGGTTGGGCGATCCCCACCGCGGACGGCGTCACGGATCCGATCCGCCGTGACAACCTCGAAGCCGCAGCGCTTTACGACCTCATCGAACACACGGTGGCTCCCCGCTTCTACGAGCAGCCCAGCCCAGTGCGTTGGGTGGCGATGGTGCGCCACACCTTGGCCACGCTCGGGCCGAAGGTGCTCGCCAGCAGGATGCTCCGCGATTACGTCAATGAGCTTTATGCCCCTGCCGGGCGCTCGGCGCGGGCGGTGTCGGCCAATGATGACGCCGGTGCCCGTGAGCTCGCCGAGTGGCGCCGTCGGGTGGTCTCCGCCTGGCCGGGGGTCACGGTCTCCCATGTGGAGGCGGGCGGCCCGGCCGACGCGCCTTCACTCGGTGAGTCGCTGCACGTGCGGGCCGTTGTCAACCTGGGAGGGCTCACGCCCGCAGACGTCGACGTCCAGGCGCTGTACGGCCGGGTCGACGACGCCGATGAGATTGCCGGCGGCGCGGTCGTGTCGTTGTCGCCCACGAATGGCGTCGAGAGTGACACCGCCGCCTCCGAGACCGCCGCCGGTGACCACAGTGACCACAGTGACCACGGTGGGTCGGTGGCTTTCGAAGGCGATGTGCCGCTGGCAAATACGGGTTCTTTCGGCTATGCGGTACGCGTGTTGCCGACCCATCCGCTGCTGGCATCACCGGTGGAGCTCGGCCTCATGGCCGTGCCGTCGAGCCGGCCGGAAGGTGACGCGCCGCCGAGCTGGTAGGCAGTCCGGAGGGCGAGGTCAGCTCAGGACGCGGAGCAGCCGCAGCGCCTGCCCCGCGATGGGGAGCAGTTGCCCGGCGCGCACCGTGGTTACCAGCGATTCGTTGACGTGGGGGAAGCCGCCTAGATCATCCGCGGCGGTGTCCAGCAGCGGTGCATAGCGGCGTCCCCATGGGGCGCCAGGCAGCACGACCGAAGTGTCCACAGCGCCGGTGTGCAGCACGATCAGGTAGCTGCTGTCCGTGATGCGTTCACCGTGGGGAAGGCGGGCTCGAAGTGCCTGCCCGGACAGGTGCACCGTCACCGTCTCGGCTCCCCAGTCGCCGTCTTCCATCACGGCGCCGTCAGCGCGAAACCAGCTGATGTCGGGCACTGGGCCCTCAAGGTCGCCGTCGTCGAGGCGGCCGCCCACGAAGAAAGTGGTGCGGTGCAGCACCGGTGAGCGTCGGCGCAGCCGCAGCAGCCCTGAAACGAGCGAGGCCAGCAGGGGATCGGGGCCCGCCGGGTCGCGCGAGTCATACGGCCAGGCAAGCCAGGAGATCTCGTTGTCCTGGCAGTAGGCGTTGTTGTTACCCAGCTGGGTGCGGCCCAGCTCGTCACCGGCGACCAGCATCGGCACGCCTGCCGACAGCAGCAGGGTCGCCAGCTGCGCGCGCCGCAGTTTGTGCCGGCCGGCTTGAATTTTCCGGTCGTCTGTCGGCCCTTCGATCCCACCGTTGCGGGAGGCGTTGGCATCGGTGCCGTCGCGGTTGTCCTCCCCGTTGTCACGGTTGTGCTTGCGCTCGTAACTCACCAGATCGGCCAGTGTGAAGCCGTCATGGGCGGTGACGAAATTGACCGACGCCGTTGGCGAGCGGCGCGGAAAGATGTCCGCCGACCCGGACAGCCGGGTCGCGAGGGTCGCCAGTGAGGGCTTGAGCCCGTGCCAGGTGGTGCGCAGGCAATCGCGGTAGCGGTCGTTCCACTCCGCCCACGGCGACGGGAAGCGTCCCAGGTCGTAGCCGCGCATGTCCCAGGGCTCGGCGATCAGCTTCACCTCGCGCAGCAGCGGGTCCTGGCCTACCGCTTCGACGAAGGCGCTGTCGCGCATGAGGGTGCTCGCCAGGTCGAAGCGAAACCCGTCGACATGCATCTCACGTACCCAGTAGCGCAGCGAATCCAAAACCAGGGCGAGCACCGGCGCTGCCGACAGGTCCAGGGAATTTCCGCAACCGGAGGGATCTGCATAGCGGCTGGGGTCACCCGGCTGGAATCGGTAATAGGTGGCGTTGTCCAGACCCCGGAAGGACAGGGTCGGCCCGCTCGCGCCGCCCTCCGCGGTGTGGTTGTAGACGACATCGAGGATCACCTCGAGTCCGGCCTCGTGCAGAGCCCGCACCATCGCGCGGAACTCGCTCACCGGATCGTCACTGGACGCGTATTCCGAGTGGGGAGCGAAGTAACCCGCGGTGTTGTAGCCCCAGTAATTGGTGAGCCCGCGCTCGAGCAGGGCCGGCTCGCTGACGTGCGCCTGGACCGGGAGCAGTTCGACCGCCGTGACCCCGAGGGAGACCAGATGCTCGATGACCGCGGGGTGGCCCAGGCCCGCGTAGGTCCCGCGCAGCCGCGGCGGCAGCTCGGGATGCAGCTTCGTGAATCCCTTCACGTGCAACTCGTAGATCGCCGTCTCGGGCCACGGAATCCGCGGCGGCCGATCGTCGCCCCAGGGAAAGCTGTCGGAGGTGACCACAGCATGCGGAACGTAGGGGGCCGAATCGCGGTGGTCATGGCGCGCGCCGTACGGGTCGCCCGCGTAGCCGAAGATCGCTTTGTGCAGGGCCAGGGTGCCGTCGATCCGCCTGGCGTACGGATCCAGCAGGAGTTTGCTGGGGTTGTGCCGGTTTCCGGCTTCGGGGTCATAGGGCCCATCGACGCGTAGCCCGTAGTGCTGCCCCGGCCCGCAACCGGGCACGTAGCCGTGCCACACCGATCCGCTGCGCTCGCCCAGGGCGATACGGATTTCGCTTTCAGGCAGGTAGCGCCCATCTGGCCCGACGTCGAAAAGGCACAGATCGATCGCCTCGGCGCTCGCGCTGTAGACCGCGACGTTGATGCCGGCGCCGTCCCAGGTGACGCCGAGCGGCGTCGGACTCCCGGGCCAGGCGGTATCTCGGGAGGTGTCGGAGTGTGTCGGGTTCACCGCCATCCCATCGGCCGTGGTCCAGTCGATGCGAGGGCTGCCGGCGGCTTCGGTTTCAGCCGTGGTTGCACAAAGGGGCCGGTGGGGCGCTTGTGACGGGCTCGTGTGCGACGTTCCGGAGGGAAGAGGGTGGCCAGCGGCGTGGCCGTTTCGAGGGCTGCATCAGCGACGGCAGCCGCGGCGCTCGCAGCGGTAACGGGCTGCTCGCCGCGGATCTCGCGTTCGAGCAACGCATGCACCGCAAGTGCTCCGCGCAGCGTGAGCGCGAATTCGTGCGGATGCGTGATCACCCAGCCATGCCCGCCGGACACCATCTCGGTGTTCTGCCGGCCGCTGAGCCCATTCAGCCGCCCGGGCAGGACGAGACGATCGCGGTCACCCCACACGTAAAGCGCCGGCAGTCCGGAGTCGGCGAGTTCACGGGCCTCGTCCGCCAGTTGGGCCGTAAGGGCGGCCGCTCCGGAGAAGGCACAGCGCAAGGGGTGGCGCGTGAGGCCCGGGAGCAGGTCGAGCGCCACCAGGGCAGCTTGCAGGGGATCGACGCGACGCGGCCGGGTCTGGTGAAGCGCGCCGACGGCGCTGGCCAGCGTCCAGCCGACCCAGCTCGCCTGGCTGAGCCCGCGGCGGTCCGGGGCGCCCCCTACCGGGTTCACGGCCGTGAGCGAACGGACCAGGTCAGGGCGCAATTGCGCGACCTTCAGCGCGACTCCTCCACCGAAGCTGTGGCCGACGGCGAAGACGGGGCGATCCAGGGCCAGCACATCGAGCAGAGCGGCGATGCGCGTCGCGTAATCGGTGAGAGGTGCCCGCAGGGGGAGTGGTGTGCTGGCGCCAAAGCCCGGCAGGCTGGGCACGATGACCCGCAGGCCGGCCGCCGCCAGCGGAAGCAGCGCGGCGGTGTACGCGCGAGCTGACAATCCCCAACCGGGCAAGAAGACCAGCGGATCGCCTTCGCCGACCTCGAAGAGCTCGATGCGGGCGCCGTCGACCGCAACGCTGCGCCAGGTGCGGGGGCGCGTGTACGGCTGCACGTCGGGAGCCTAGCTGCGTTCTGACGGCTGGTTACGCTCACCTTGTGGCTGATGACGCAGTGGCACTGGAAGCGGAGTTCGTACGCGTCGAGGTGGATGGTCCGGTGGCGACGATCCGGCTCGACCGCCCGAAGATGAACGCGCTGAGCGTCCAGCTGCAGGCGGAGCTGGGTGCTGCCGCCGCGGCGGTCTCAGGCCGCGCCGACATCCGGGCAGTGATCATCTACGGCGGACCACGGATTTTCGCGGCCGGCGCTGACATCAAGGAGATGGAGGCGATGTCGGTGGGCCAAATGGCGGCGCAGGCGGCGCGGCTCCAGGACGCTTTCATCGCGCTTGCCCGAATCCCCAAGCCGACGATCGCCGCGGTCACCGGCTTCGCCTTGGGCGGCGGGCTGGAACTGGCCCTTACCGCCGACTTCCGGGTGCTGGGTGACACCGCCCGGGTCGGGCAGCCGGAGATCCAGCTGGGAGTCATCCCGGGAGCCGGGGGAACCCAACGGCTCGCCCGGCTCATCGGGCCGTCGAAGGCGAAAGACCTGGTCTTCTCCGGACGGCATGTGCGCGCCGACGAGGCGCTGGCGCTCGGCATCGCCGACAAGGTGGTGCCGGCTGACGATGTCTACACCGAGGCCCTGGGTTGGGCCCGCCAGTATGCCGACGGCCCCGCCGTGGCACTGGCAGCGGCAAAGGTCGCCATCGACGACGGACTCTCGATGAGCCTGACCGAAGGCCTTCGGCTGGAATCTGCACTTTTTGCGGGACTTTTCGGCACCGATGACAAGGCCGCTGGAATGAAGAGCTTCGTCGAGCAGGGCCCCGGCCACGCCACCTTCACCGGCAACTGAGCGGCCCACGCAAATGAGCACCGAGCCGGCGTCAGTGCCGTCAGTGTCGTCAGTGCCCGAAGTGCCCGAATATCGCACCGTCGGCACTCGGGAGGTCTACCGCAGCCGGTGGATGCGCCTTCGTGAGGATGAGATCGTGCGCGCCGATGGCACTCCCGGCCGCTACGGCGTGCTGTCGAAGGCCGATTTCGTGATCGTGATCCCGCGGCACGAGGACGGCAGCATCACGCTGGTGGAGCAGTACCGGTATCCGGTGGGTGAGCGTTGCCTGGAATTTCCCCAGGGCGCGGATGAGCACCAGCCCGACCTCGACCCGCTGAAGCTGGCCCGTCAGGAGCTTGCGGAGGAGACCGGTCTGCGGGCTGCAACAGTGGAATTGATCGGTCGGCTGCACCACGCTTACGGATACAGCGACCAGGACGTCTCGATCGTGTTGGCCACCGGGCTGAGTGAGGGTCCGGTGGCGCGCGAGGTGGAAGAGCAGGGGATGACGCTGCTGAGGGTCGCCGGCCCGGTGGTCGCCGAGATGATGCTCGACGGGCGGATCCGCGATTGCACAAGCGTGGCCGCGTACGGGATGCTGGGCTTGCGGGAGGCGCAAGGGTCGATGTCCTGAGCCGTCATCACCGCTTTCGTGAGAGGCTGCTCACGCGTCTCATACGCCAAGGCGCGATTACCACAAGGTAACTTCGGCAAAGAATCTGCCGAGTGTCTTTTTCGATCGCGTGTGCGGCAGTTTGCGCTGTGTCATCAATGGAGGTTCGGTAGGTGAACATCGTCGTCACCGTCAAGCAGGTGCCAGATACCTGGGCGGAGAAGAAGCTCGACCCGTCCGACATGACGGTCGACCGCAAGAGCGTCGACAACGTCATGAATGAGATGGATGAATTCGGGGTCGAAGAGGCGCTCCGTATCAAAGAGGCCCACGGCGGCGAGGTGACCATCCTGACGATGGGCCCCGAGAAGGCCATCGAGGCGATCCGCAAGGCGCTGTCCATGGGCGCCGACAAGGCCGTCCACCTGACGGATGAGTCGCTGCACGGGTCTGACGCCATTCAGACGTCTGCCGCGCTCGCCGCCGTCATCAAGACGCTCGATGCCGACATCGTCATCACGTCCACCGAAGCCTCGGACGCCCGAGGCGGCGTCATGGGCGCGCTGCTGTCGGAGCAGCTGGGGCTTCCCCAGCTGACGCTGGCGCGGAAGGTGACGGTCGATCCCGACGCCAAGAAGATCACGATCGAGCGCCAGACCGACAATGGTTACGCGACGATCGAAGCCTCGATGCCTGCCGTCGTCGGTGTCATCGAAAAGATCAACGAGCCGCGTTACCCCTCCTTCAAGGGGATCATGGCTGCCAAGAAGAAGCCGCTCACCACCTTGTCGGTGTCCGACGCAGGCCTGGGCAGTGTCGGTGGCGATGCCGCCTCCACCGCCGTAGATGCGGCCGAGCCCCGGCCCCCGAAGTCAGCCGGCCAGATCGTCAAGGACGAAGGCGACGGCGGCACGAAGGTGGCCGACTTCCTTGCCTCGCAGAAGCTGATCTGAGGAGTCTGACGTCATGGCAGAGATTCTGGTTCTCGTCGAACACGAGGATGGCCAGCCCAAAAAGGTCACGGCCGAGTTGCTGACCCTGGCCCGCTCGTTGGGGGAGCCGTCGGCGGTTTTCCTCGGCGCAGCAGGCTCATACGAGAAGGCCAAGGGCTTCCTCGCCGAATACGGGGCAGCCAAGGTTTACGTCGGGGAGTCCGCGGACTTCGACGACTTCGTAGTGGCGCCCAAGGCTGAAGCGCTCGCCGCGCTGGTGGCCTCCGCCTCACCGGCGGCGGTCCTGGTCGCGGCCGCCCCTGAGTCGCGTGAGGTCGCGGCCCGCGCCGCCGTCAAGAGCGGCGGCGGCGTCCTGTGGGATGCCGTTGACGTGTCGCCTGACCTGAAGGCCACCCAGGGCATCTTCGGCGGCGCCACCGTCGTGACCAGCCACGTCAAGACGGGCACCCCCTTCTTCGCCGTCCGGCCCAATTCGACCGCTCCGGTGGCCGAGGCGGGTGCTGCTGCCGAGGAGCAGATCACCGTCAGCAGCAGCGACACCGCCAAGGGCGCCAAGGTGCTCGACCGCGTGGTCGAGGCCAAGAGCGGGCGTCCGGAGCTGACCGAGGCGGCCATCGTCGTTTCGGGCGGACGCGGGCTCGGTAACGCCGAGGGCTTCGAGGTCGTCGAGAAGCTGGCGGATGCGCTCGGTGCGGCCGTAGGGGCCTCCCGGGCGGCGACTGACGCCGGCTGGTATCCGCACGTCAACCAGGTCGGCCAGACCGGCAAGACGGTCTCGCCGCAGCTGTACATCGCGCTCGGGATCTCCGGTGCGATCCAGCACCGGGCCGGCATGCAGACCTCCAAGACGATCGTCGCCGTCAACAAGGATGCCGAGGCACCGATCTTCGAGCTGGCCGACTTCGGCGTGGTGGGCGACCTCTACAACGTTGCCCCGCAGCTGACCGAAGAGGTCACCAAGCGCAAAGGCTGATCGGAGCCGCGCTCAAGCCCCCTATTTGTCGCTTTCCGTCAATAAAAGCGACAAATAGGGGGCTTTTGCCGTGCCCCAGCTGCGTACCCAAGCGCCTGGGCTAGTAGCGGATCAGCCCGCGCAGGTTCACGCCGTCACGCATGTCCTGGTAGCCCCGGTTGATGTCCTCGAGCTTGTATTCGTGCGTGATGAGGCCGTCGAGGTCGAGGTGGCCCTTCATGTACTGCGAGAGCACCCGGGGGATCTCATAGCGTGGGTTGGACGAGCCGAAAAGGCTGCCGCGCAGGTGCTTCTCGTACAGCGTCAGATCCAGCAGCGAGACCGTCGCCATGATGTCCGTCGCGGCGGCCAGTCCGGTGACGACGCACGTGCCGGCCTTTGCGGTCAGCGCCAGGGCGGGGGCCACGTGCTCGCCCTTCACCACCCCAATGGTGAGGATGACCGAGCGGGCCATGGCCCCGCGGGTGATCTCCTGGACCAGCGGCAAAGCTTCTTCCATCGACGCTGCCGTGTGCGTGGCCCCGAACCGCTCCGCCTCGGTGCGCTTGAAGGGCAGCGGGTCGACGGCCACGATTTGCTCGGCGCCCGCGAGACGGGCCCCCTGCACCGCGTTGATACCGATTCCGCCGATGCCCACCACAACCACGGTGTCGCCGGGCTGGACGTCCGCCGCGTAAATGGCAGATCCAAGACCGGTCGTGACGCCGCAGCCGACGAGCGCCGCCTTGTCCAGCGGGATGTCGCCGTCGATCTTGATGCAGCTGAACTGGTGGACCACGGTGTAGGGCTCGAAGGTGCCGAGGACGCACATCAGCCGGGCGTCCTTGCCGCGCACCCGGTGTCGGGACGTCCCGTCGGAAAGCTGCTGACCTTCCAGGATCAGTGCCCCGTAGTCGCACAGATTCTGGTGGCCGCTGGCACACGACGGGCACTTTCCACACGAGGGGATGAAGCCCAGCACGACGTGATCGCCGGGTGCCAGTCCCTGCACTCCTGGGCCCACTTCGACCACCTCGCCGGCGCCTTCGTGTCCGCCGATGTATGGGAAGCCGGGCACCGGCAGATCGCCGGTGAGCAGATGCTCGTCCGAGTGGCACAAGCCGCTCGCGGCGAGCCGTACCAGCACCTCTCCTTCGCGCGGGCCGTCGAGCTCCACCTCCTCGACCGACCAATCCTCGCCGACTCCCCAGAGCACCGCAGCCATGTTCTTCATGGCCCAAAACGTACGCCCAGCGCTGTGGTCTGCGCCACACAAGAGGGCTGAGATTATCCGGTGAAACCGCCATCAACCGGGACAATGGCGCCGGTGATTCCAGACGCCGCCGACGAGCACAGGAAGGCCACCGTGGCGGCCACCTCCGGCGGCTGGAGCAGGCGTCCCAGATACGCGTGCTGAGCGAATTCGCTCGGGCTGGTCAGGTCGTAGATGTCGGCCGTAGCTGCCAGTATCGCGGTGTCCGTCGAGCCCGGGTTGACCACGTTTGCGGTCACCGACGTGCCGCGCAGATCGGCGGCGAGCGTGCGTACCAGCCCCACGACGCCGTGCTTGGCCGCGACGTAACCGCCGAGGCGCTCGAGCTGGCGGATCCCGGCGGCCGACGACACGGCAACGAAGCGACCCTCGGGCCGGGCGAGCAGGTGCGGCACGGCGGCCCGGGCCAGGTGCATCACACCGGTCAGGTTCACGTCGAGCATGGCCTGCCACTGCTGGTCGGCCATCTCCCAGACCGGAGGGCCGCCGGTGATGGTGCCCGCGACCGCGATGGCGGCATCCAATCCGCCGCATCGGTCCGCGGCTTCGGCACACGCGGCGGTGAGGGCGGCGCCGTCGCGCACGTCGGCGATCACCGGTGTGGCTCCGAGCCGCTCGGCGACGTCGTGCAACTGCTCGGGCGTCGCGAGGGCGTAATCAAGCGCCGGATCGTCAGCCGCCTTGTCGATCAAGGTGAGCTGCCAGCCCTGTTCCGCGAGCGCCTCGGCGACGGCGGCCCCGATGCCGCGGGCTGCCCCTGTGATCACCGCTGCCGGCACGCCGGATCACCGGACCCGCTTACGCTTTGAGAACAATCGGCAGCTGTCACGTGACGATCCAACCATCGGTAGGCCACACCAGAGGCTGTGGCGCTCCCGGCTGACTTACGCTAGGCAAATGGCGTACCTCGACCATGCGGCGACGACGCCGGTGCATCCCGCGGCGATTGCGGCGGTGATGGATGCGTTGGCCACGGTAGGTAACGCCTCTTCGCTGCACGCCAGCGGCCGCCGCGCGCGCCGCACCGTCGAGGAGTCGCGCGAGACCATAGCCACTGCGCTGGGCGCCCGGCCGTCCGAGGTGATCTTCACCAGTGGCGGCACCGAGAGTGACAACCTGGCGCTCAAGGGGATGTTCTGGGCCCGCCGGGCTGCCGATCCGCGTCGCCGTCGAATCCTCATCAGCGGCATCGAGCACCACGCTGTGCTCGACGCCGCCGAGTGGCTCGCCGCGGAGCAGGGCGCCGAGCTGGTCTGGCTCCCTGTCGACGCCACGGGACGGGTTACGCCTGCCGGACTGTATGAGGCGCTCGCTTCGGATCCTGATTCCGCCGCGCTGATCAGCGTCATGTGGGCCAACAACGAGGTGGGCACGGTTCAGCCGATCGCCGAGCTCGCGGAGATCGCCCACGAGTTCGGCGTCCCGCTGCACACCGATGCGGTGCAGGCCGTCGGCTCGCTTCCGGTCTCCTTTGCCGAAAGCGGCGTCGACGCCATGACCGTCACCGGACACAAGTTCGGCGGGCCTTACGGCACCGGTGCGCTCCTGCTCAAGCGCGGTGTGGCCTGCACCCCGCTGACTCACGGCGGAGGCCAGGAGCGCGAGGTGCGGTCCGGCACGCTGGACGTTCCCGGCGTCGCCGGGTTCGCCGCCGCCTGCCGTATTGCGGTGGAGGAGCAGCCGGCCCGCGCCGCCCGGATCGCCGGCCTTCGCGACGAGCTGCTGGCAGGCGTGCGCGCGCGGGTGCCCGGAGTCGTGCTCAACGGCGCCCCGGTCACCGCGGCGTCGCCCGATGACGCGGGTTCTGCTCAGACGCTCTCCAGCTTGGGCGTGGGCCGGCTGCCGGGTAACGCCCACCTGTCGTTTCCCGGCTGCGAAGGCGATTCGCTGCTGATGCTGCTCGATGCCCGCGGCGTCGAGTGCTCCACCGGTTCGGCCTGCTCGGCCGGAATCGCCCGGCCCTCACACGTGCTGCTCGCGATGGGTGCCGACGCCGAACTCGCGCGAAGCTCACTGCGATTCTCGCTGGGCCATACCTCCACCCGTGACGACGTCGCCGAGCTGCTCGACGCGATCGGACCCAGCACCGAGCGTTCGCGGCGTGCGGGCGCCCTGTCCGGCGCGCTCAGCCGTCGGAGTTGAGACGCCGATGAGGGTGTTGGCCGCGATGAGCGGCGGGGTGGACTCGGCCGTCGCCGCGGCCCGCGCAGTGGACGCCGGGCACGAGGTCGTCGGCGTTCATCTGGCGCTGTCACGCAAGCCCGCGACCGCCCGTGAAGGGGCTCGTGGCTGCTGCACCTTGGACGACGCGCGCGACGCCCGCCGAGCGGCTGACGTGCTCGAGATCCCCTTCTACGTCTGGGATCTTGCCGAGCGCTTCGAGGAAGATGTCATCGCCGACTTCGCAGATTCCTATGCCCGCGGAGAGACGCCTAACCCGTGCCTTCGCTGCAATGAGCGGATCAAGTTCGCTGCCGTCCTCGACCGCGCGCTGGCACTGGACTTCGATGCCGTGGTGACCGGCCACCACGCCCGGCTGTCGCAGACCCCCCAGGGACCGGTCCTTCGGCGCAGCGTCGATCTGTCCAAGGATCAGTCTTACGTGCTCGGCACTTTGCGCCCCGAGCAGCTTGCCAAGGCCATCTTTCCGCTCGGCGATTCCACCAAGACGCGGGTCCGCGAAGAGGCCGCCGAGCGTGGGCTGGCGCTGGCGGACAAGCCGGACAGCACTGACATCTGCTTTGTCCCGTCAGGCGATACGGCCGGCTGGCTTCGGGAGCGCCTCGGCTCGCGGCCCGGTCCGGTGGTCGACGTGAGCGGAGCCGTCGTCGGCGGCCACGATGGAGCGTTCGCCTACACGGTTGGACAGCGACGCGGGCTGGCGCTTTCCGTCCCGGCGGCCGACGGTCAACCTCGCTACGTCCTCGGGGTCGATCCGGTCAGTTCCACCGTTACCGTCGGCCCGGCTGAACAACTCGACGTCGGTTGGCTGGAAGCGCAAGCCACGACGTACTCCGGCCCGCCGGTGCGGTGTATGGCTCAAGTACGCGCCCATGGGACTCCGGCATGGGCTCATGCCAGCCGGGAGGGTGACGTCTTGCGCGTCGAGTTCGAGGAGCCTCTGCGCGCGCTCGCCAGGGGTCAGGCCGTCGTGCTGTACGAGCCGCACAAGGACGGTGACCGGGTGCTCGGCGGAGGCTGGATCGCCGACACCGGCACCAGCCGCCCGGCCTCGGGGCGATCCGTCACGGCGACCTGAGTACGGTCGTCTGGTGGCAGAGCGCGTATATCCCCCGATCCTCACGGTGGCGCGCAGCTGGTTTCGGGTGCTGGACCTCAAGCTGAATGTCGAGGGCAGCGAGCACGTCCCGACTTCCGGTGGCTGCGTTCTCGTCAGCACCCACGTCAGCTACCTCGACTTCATCTTTGTCGGACTCGCCGCGGATTCCTCGAAGAGGCTCGTGCGGTTCATGGCCAAGAAGTCGGTCTTCGACCACAAGGTCAGCGGCCCGCTCATGCGCGGCATGCACCACATCCCGGTCGACCGTAAAGCCGGAGCGGGTGCCTACGACTCTGCGTTGGCAGCGCTGCGTTCCGGTGAGGTCGTCGGCGTCTTCCCCGAAGCCACGATCAGCCAGTCGTTCGAGGTCAAAGGTCTCAAGTCAGGCGCTGCCCGGATGGCATTGGCCGCCGGCGTCCCCATCGTTCCGGTGAGCATCTGGGGCACTCAGCGGCTCTGGACGAAGGGTCACAAGCGTCAGCTCACCCGTCGCCATACCCCGGTCACGGTCGCGGTCGGACCGCCGGTGCCCGCCGCCCCCGGTGACGATCCCCTCGAGGTGACCAGGCGCATCTCCGAGGCCCTGACGACCCTGCTCCACAAGGCGCAGGAGAGCTACCCGGAGCATCCTGCCGGCCCGCAGGATTCGTGGTGGCAGCCGGTCCGGCTCGGCGGGAGTGCCCCCACCCCCGAGCAGGCTCAGGAGCTCGACAAGAAGCAGGGACATCTCGGCTGAGCAGCCGTGACCTGAGTGGGGATCGGCTGAGATGACTGGCATGACGCTGTGGCGACCGGGGGCGGCCACCGGGGTTGGTTCGCTGCCCGGTGACTTCACGTCTGCGCTGCCCGGCTCCTCCGAGGAGATTTATTACGCGTGCCACCTGGTGTTCCAGGAGTTCCCCGAGCTTCCGTTCCTGCCGGAGCTGCCGCACCGCGGGCCGGGCGCAGACATGCTCGGGCGCGGAGCGCTGTTCCTGACTGACCTCCACGTCGATCTGCAGCCGGCGGGCTGGAGGCTGGTCGACCGTCCCGGGCGTGATGAGCGTCGCGGTCGTGATCTGCTGGAACGCGATCTCGACGCCCTGGAGGAGGTGGCCGTCGACTACGTCGGTCCGCTCAAGCTGCAGGTGGCCGGCCCATGGACGCTGGCCGGATCCCTTGAGCTGACCCGCGGCGACAAGGCGCTGGCGGACGCGGGTGCAGTGCGCGACATCGCTGAAGCGCTGGCGGACGGTGTCGCGGGTCATGTGGCCGATGTTCGACGAAGGGTGCCGGGGGCGCAGGTGATGGTCGCCTTCGACGAACCGCTGCTGCCCGCCGTCATCGCCGGTCACTTGCGCACCGCGAGCGGGTTCAGCGTGCTTCCCCAACCCGAGGAATGGCTGGTTGAGCAGCGGCTGTCCGCTGTGCTGCGGGGCATCGGCGCGCCTGCCGGGGTGCATTGCTGCGCCCCGGATCCGCCGGTCGACGTCATGCGCCGATCGGGCGCGGCCTTCATCAGCATCGATTTCACGCTGTCCTACGACGAGGACGATGTCGGCGAAGCGGTCGAGGCCGGCCTCGGGGTGATCGCGGGAGTGGTGAGCACGAACGACAGGGAGCCCGTTTTGTCGGACGTGCGCCGTACGGTCGAGCCGATTCTCTTGCTGTGGCGGCGTCTTGGTCTGGCGGCAGAGCGACTTCGGGAGGTGGCAGTGAGTCCGACGTGTGGCCTGGCTGGGGTGAGCCCTGACGCAGCGTTGGTGGCGTTGCGCCGTTGCCGGGAAGCGGGTAGCCGCCTCGCCGAGGGCGAGCTGTGACGGTGGCTGATCCCACTCCCGTGGCCTCGTCGCGAGCAGCGGTCCCGTCATGCGGCCCTGTCGGAGGAGCTCGACGAGAATTCCTACCGCTATTACGTGCTGGATCAGCCGACCGCGAGCGACGCCGAATACGACACACTCATGCGTGAGTTGCTCGACCTGGAGGAGCGCTTTCCCGAGCTGGTCACCCCGGATTCGCCTTCGCAGAAGGTGGCCGGCGGCTTCAGCACACTCTTCGAGCCGGTGGCACACCTCGAGCGCATGCTGAGTCTGGATAACGTCTTTTCGCCCGAGGAGCTGGCGGAATGGGCAGCGCGCGCCCAGCGGGAGTCTCCCGTCACCGCTTGGCTCTGCGAGCTCAAGATCGACGGCTTGGCGGTGGACGTCGTCTACGAGGACGGCCGGCTGGTCCGCGCCGCCACCCGGGGTGATGGCCGTAACGGTGAAGACATCACCAACAACCTCAAGACCCTGAAGTCACTGCCCACCCGGCTCACCGCGTCGGCTGGGGTGCCGGTGCCTGATTTGCTGGAGATACGCGGCGAGGTCTACCTGCCGCTGAAAGCCTTTGCGCAGATCAACGAGGGCCTCGTCGAGGCGGGTAAGCCCCCTTTCGCCAATCCGCGCAATGCCGCGGCAGGGTCGCTGCGACAGAAGGATCCACGCGTGACGGCGTCTCGTCCGCTTGACCTCACCCTTCACGGCATCGGCGCCTCCCGCGGTTTCGAGCCCGAGACGCAGTCCCAGGCCTACGAGCAATTGGGTGCGCTCGGGCTGCCGGTCAGCAAATACGCGGCAGTGGTGGATTCGCTGGAGGCCGTCCAGGCTTACGTCGACCGCTGGGGAGCACACCGTCACGACGTCGAGCACGAGATCGACGGGGTCGTCGTCAAGGTCGACGACTTTGCCTTGCAGCGCCGGTTGGGTGCCACCTCGAAATCGCCCCGGTGGGCGATCGCCTACAAGTACCCGCCGGAAGAGGTCAACACCAAGCTGCGCAACATCGTGGTGAGCATCGGCCGCACCGGGCGGGCCACTCCGTTCGCGGTCCTCGAGCCGGTGCGGGTCGGGGGAGTGACGGTCGGCCAGGCGACGCTGCACAACGAGTACGAGGTCGCCCGCCGCGGCGTCATGATCGGCGACACGGTCGTGGTGCGGCGGGCAGGCGACGTCATACCGGAAGTTGTCGGCCCCGTCGTCGGGCTTCGCGACGGCAGCGAACGGGCCTTCGTCATGCCCACCCACTGCCCCGCCTGCGGCACGGCGTTGGAGCGTGAGGGTGAGCAGGTCGATCTGCGCTGTCCTAACCATGTCGGGTGCCCGCCGCAGCTCCAGTGGTCGGTCTTTCACTTCGCCGGGCGCAGCGCGATGGACATTGACGGCCTGGGTTTCGAGACCGCGGGGGTCCTCACCGGCGGTGGGATCGTCCACGACGTCGGCGACATCATGCATCTGACCCCGGAGTCGTTCGAGGGTCTGCGGGGCTTTGGCGCCAAGAAGATCGAGCAGATCATGCGGGGGCTGACGGACGCCCGTTCCAGACCGCTGTGGCGGTTGCTCGTCGGCCTGTCCATTCGCGACGTGGGTGCCCCGACGGCTCAGACGCTGGCCCGCGAGTTTCGGACCTTGGAGGCATTGGAGGCGGCCGATGCCGAGGTCATCCAGCAGGTCGAGGGCATCGGACCGAAGACGGCGGCCGTCATCGCCGCGTGGTTCGCCGACCCCCATCACCAGGAGATCGTCAGCAAGCTGCGCGCCGGAGGGGTCAGCACCACCGATATCTCCGAGTCCGAGACCGGTGAGCGCACCCTCGAGGGCATCAGCGTGGTGATCACGGGCACCCTGACCGGATTCAGTCGTGACAGCGCGACCGAGGCGGTGCAGGAGCTCGGTGGCAAGGTCACTGGCTCGGTGAGCAAGAAGACCGATTTCGTCGTCGCCGGTGATGATCCCGGCCGCAGCAAATACGACAAGGCGCTGGCGCTCGGAGTCCCACTGCTCGACGAGGACGCACTGCGGGTGCTGCTCGAAGCAGGTCCTGATGCAGTACGCGAGCGGCTCGCCGAGGCCTCGCAGCTGCCGGATTCACTGCCTGATGCCTAGCCACCGCTCGAAAGCGGCAGCCCACCGGTCGCCTGCCGGCGGCCTGCATCGGCTCAAACGCAGCAATCAGGCCGATCCGCGGGAGTCGGCGCCGGCCTTTGGATCCGGCCCGTTCTGGCGGTATGTCACGGTCGTCTGCTTCGCCGGCGCGCTGGCGCTCGCCTCGGCGCTGGTGAGCGGGCTGCGCCACGAGCAGCGGTTCGACGGGCCCTATCTGTTCGTCGTGATCCTGCTGCTGGTGGCCGAGCTACGGCCGCTCGTGAAGTCCGACAAGCGCGACCCGGCCGGCCTCACCATCTCAGAGACCTTCGTTTTCGCGCTCCTGCTGCACTGGGGACTCACGCTGGCGCTGCTCGCGCTGGTGGCATCCATCGTCGTCGCAGACGCGTTCCGGCGCCGTAAACCCTGGCGCACCGCGTTCAACATCGCCCAGTTTTCGCTGGCCTACACCGCCGCCTCCCTGGTGCTGATCGCCACCTCCGTCGACATTCATGACCACGGAGGCAGCAGTATCGGCGCGCACGATCTCCCGGCCATCACGCTCGCGGCTGGGGTCTTCTTCGTCGTCAACGACCTGCTGGTCGCCGGGGCAGTCGTCCGCCACGAACGGGTCTCGTGGAAGTCGGTCCTGTCCGACGCGCCCGCCTACCGTTTCCTGAGCATGGCCGCACTCCTGTCGCTGTCGCCGCTCGTGGTCGTCGTCGCAGAGCGCAGCATTTTCTTCCTACCGCTGATCCTGGTGCCGCTATATGCCGTCGGACAGGCCGCGACATTGGCGCAGGAGCGCGAGCGGCAGGCACTGCATGATCCCTTGACCGGCCTCGCTAACCGCACCCAGTTGCTCGAACGGGCCCGGCCCGCCCTCGCTGCTTCGTCCGTCGACGCCCCACCGGTCGCGTTGCTGATGGTCGACCTCGACGGCTTCAAGGCCGTCAACGACACCTACGGCCACCTCGCCGGCGACGAACTCCTGCGCCTGGTCGGATCGCGGTTGTCCGGGGCGGTGCGCCCCGGTGATGTGGTGGCCCGGTTCGGCGGCGACGAATTCGCTGTCCTGCTGGCCGACCTGTCAGCCGAAAGCTCTCCTGCGCCGCTTCCTGGTCAGCAGTCACCCGGCGATTCACCCGGCGACGTCGCTGCTCAGGTGGCTGATCGCATCCGCCGCGCGCTGGGGGAGCCCTACCGGCTGGACGGGGTCACTGTGACCGTCGGCGCCAGCGTCGGGATCGCCGTCGCTCCCGACGCCGGATCCGATGTTGATGCGTTGCTGCACGCCGCCGACGTCGCCATGTATGCGGTCAAGGCGGGCACGCGTGTTCGCCCGAGCCCGGTCGACATCACGCTTCCGGCCGCGGTCTCCTCGATCACGCTGCCCGATCACGGGTCGCCGCACTGCGCAGGGAGCAGCTTGCAGGCCCCACTCCAGACGGTCGCCTCTGCCGCGCCCTCTCGTACGATCAGCTCATGAGTCTCACCCGTCAGGAGGTCGCCCACCTGGCGCGCTTGTCTCGGCTTGCGCTGTCGGACGAGGAGCTCGACCACCTTGCCCCCCAGCTGGATGTGATCTTGGCCAGCGTCGCGCGGGTCGCCGAGGCCGGTACGCCCGAGGAGATGGCACTGGTGCCGCCGACCAGCCACGCCGTCCCGATGACAAACGTCTTCCGCAAGGATGCGATCGTGCCCAGCCTTCCGCGTGATGAGGTGCTCGCCGCCGCTCCGTCCTCACAGGACGGCCGCTTCCGGGTGCCGCGGATCCTTGAAGAGGAAGGATGAGCGCCGGGATTGTCGGGCGCACCGCCGGCGAGCTGGCCGGCGCCGTGGCGGCCGGTGACCTCAGCGCGGTGGAGGTCACCCAGGCGCATCTCGACCACATCGCCGCCACCGACGGCGAGCTCAATTCGTTCCTGCACGTGTCTTCGGAGGAGGCGCTCGCCGCCGCGGGCGAGGTCGATGCCGCGCGCGGCCGGGGTGATGATCTCGGGCCGCTGGCCGGCGTCCCGCTGGCGCTCAAAGACGTCTTCGCCACCCGCGGAATTCCCACCACCTGCGGATCCAAGATCCTGGAGGGATGGCGTCCGCCGTATGACGCCACGGTCGTCAGCCGGCTGCGCGCCGCCGGAGTGGTCGTGCTCGGCAAGACCAACATGGACGAATTCGCCATGGGCAGCTCGACCGAGAATTCTGCCTACGGCCCCACCCGTAACCCCTGGAACACCAGCCGCATCCCGGGCGGCTCCTCCGGAGGAAGCGCCGCGGCCGTGGCGTCAGGGCAGGCGCCGTTGGCCGTCGGCACCGACACCGGGGGCTCGATCCGCCAGCCCGCCGCCGTGTGCGGGATCGTCGGCGTGAAGCCGACCTACGGCGCGGTGAGCCGCTACGGGCTGGTGGCATTTTCCTCCAGCCTCGACCAGGGCGGTCCCTTCGCGCGGACCGTGCTGGATGCCGCTCTGCTGCATGAGGCCATTGCCGGCTACGACCATTGCGATTCGACGAGCATCCCGGGCTTCTCGGCGCCGGTCGTGGAAGCGGCCGCCCGACGTGAGATCAGCGGGGTGCGTATCGGGGTCGTGAAGGAGTTGGGCGGCGCCGGCTACGAGGCCGGAGTCCAGGCCCGCTTCGCCGAAGCGGTCGCGGTGCTCGAGGAGCTCGGCGCCACCATCACCGAGATCGCATGCCCGGCCTTCGAGTTCGCGCTGCCGGCGTATTACCTGATCGCACCGAGCGAAGCGTCCTCTAACCTGGCCCGCTTTGATGCCATGCGTTTTGGTCTACGCGTCATCGGGGACGGCGCCGACGGGCCGGCGGGGGTCGAAGAGGTCATGAGCCTGACCCGCGATGCCGGCTTCGGCGCCGAGGTCAAGCGCCGAATCATGATCGGTACTTACGCGCTCTCCAGCGGCTACTACGAGGCGTACTACGGCCAGGCGCAGAAGGTGCGGACCCTCATCAGCCGCAATTTCCAGGCCGCCTTCGAGCAGGTCGATGTCTTGATCTCACCGACCACTCCCACCGTCGCCTTCCCGATCGGCGAGCGGGTCGATGACCCCACCGCCATGTACGCGACCGACCTGGCGACCGTCCCGGCTAACCTGGCCGGCGTTCCGGCGTTGTCCATGCCCTGCGGGATGGCTGAAGGAATGCCCGTCGGGCTGCAGATCATGGCGCCGGCGCTGCAGGACGAGCGGATGTATCGCGTCGCCGGAGCGCTGGAGGCCGAGCTCGACGCGCGCCGCGGCGGTCCGCTGCGCAGCCCATACCTCATGACATCGAAGGTGGGGGTCTGATGACGATCACCGAAAGTCCCGCCACTGCAGTGGATTACGAGGCCGTGATCGGCCTGGAGACCCACGTCGAGCTCGGCACGGTCTCCAAGATGTTCTGCGGATGCGACACCGCGTTCGGTGCCGAACCCAACACCCACGTCTGCGCGGTGTGCCTGGGGCTGCCCGGCTCACTGCCGGTTGTCAACGAGGCGGCCATCGAGCGCACCGTACGGATCGGGCTGGCGCTCAACTGCGAGATCGTCAGCTGGTGCCGTTTCGCCCGCAAGAATTACTTCTACCCGGACATGCCGAAGAACTTTCAGATCAGCCAGTACGACGAACCGCTGTGTGTCGGCGGCTACCTCGATGTGACGGTCGACGGAGAGGTTCACCGCGTCGGCATCACCCGCGTGCACATGGAAGAAGACACCGGGAAGTCGCTGCACGTCGGTGGCAGCGATGGGCGTATCCACGGCGCGACCCACTCGCTGCTGGACTACAACCGGGCTGGCGTACCGCTGGTCGAGATCGTCACCGAGCCCGACATCCGGTCGGCGGACGTGGCCGCCGCCTACGTCACCGAGCTCCGCGAGATCCTGCGCGCCGTGGGCGTCTCGGAAGCCAAGATGGAGCAGGGCCAGCTGCGCTGTGACGCTAACGTTTCCGTCCGGCCGCGTGGCACCGAGAAGTTCGGCACCCGTACCGAGACCAAGAACCTCAACTCGATCCGGTCAGTGAGCCGCGCGATCACCTATGAGATCGGCCGGCAGGCCCAGCTGATTGATTCCGGCGGCCGCATCGTGCAGGAGACCCGGCACTTCGACGAGACCGCCGGCGTGACCCG
This sequence comes from uncultured Actinomycetota bacterium, assembly GCA_963737695.1. Taxonomy (GTDB): domain Bacteria; phylum Actinomycetota; class Actinomycetes; order Frankiales; family Frankiaceae; genus DATAZK01. The sequence goes on along the minus strand of CAVTTQ010000002.1, from coordinate 439,274 downwards.
CGCCGGGCGCGTGAAGGAAGAGGCGACCGACTACCGCTACTTCCCCGAACCGGACCTGCTGCCCATCGCGCTGCCCGCGGAGTACATCGCGGAGATTCGCGACACGATGCCCGAGCTGCCCGCCGCCCGGCGCGCCCGGTTGATCGAAGGATTCGGTTTCAGTCAGCTGGAGCTCGAGCAGATGGTCGGGGCCGGGGTCCTCGATCTGGTGGAAGAGACCATCGCCGCGGGCGCCGCGCCGGATTCGGCGCGGGCCTGGTGGCTCAACGAGCTGGCCCGTACGGCGTCCGAGCGGGGCGTTGAGCCTGCTGACCTTCCACTCACCGGAGTCCAGCTGGCCAAGGTCATCGAGCTGGTTGCCGAGGGCACGCTGACTAACGCGCTCGCCCGCAAGGTGGTCGCGGGGGTGCTCGACGGCGAGGGCTCGCCGGAAGAGGTCGTGGCTGCTCGGGGCCTGGCCGTGGTCGAAGACGCCGATGCCCTGGCTGCGGCATGCGATGAGGCGATCGCCGGCGCACCCGACATCGCGCAGAAGGTGCGTGAAGGTAAGGCAGCCGCGGTCGGCCCGCTGGTTGGAGCGGTCATGAAGGCGATGCGGGGATCGGCGGATCCGGCGAAGGTGCGGGCATTCTTGCTGGAGCGGCTCGGCGGCGGCTGAGCGGTTTCGTCAGGGTTCGCACGTATCGTGCCGTCCGTGTCGCAAGCTCCCCATTCGCCGAATAAGCCGCGTTCCTTCGAAGTCACCGATGGCATCGAACGGGCGCCGGCCAGGGCGATGCTGCGTGCGGTCGGCCTCACCGATGACGACTGGGACAAGCCACAGATCGGGGTGGCCTCGTCATGGAATGAGGTAACCCCCTGCAACCTGCCGCTGCAGCGGCTCGCCAAGTCCGCGAAGGAAGGCGTTTTCGCGGCGGGCGGCTATCCGCTGGAGTTCGGCACCATCGCCGTTTCCGACGGCATCTCCATGGGCCACGAGGGCATGCGTGCCTCGCTCGTCTCGCGTGAGGTGATCGCCGACTCCGTCGAACTGGTGATGCACGCCGAAAGACTCGACGGCAGCGTGCTTTTGGCCGGTTGTGACAAGAGCTTGCCGGGCATGCTGATGGCGGCCGCCCGGCTCGATCTCGCGTCGGTCTTTCTGTACGGCGGCTCGATCCTGCCGGGGCGGCTGCCCGATGGCCGGCTGAGCACGATTCAAGACGTCTTCGAAGCGGTCGGAGCCCGCAGTAGCGGAAAGATCGACGACGCTCAGCTGAAGGCCGTGGAGAAGTCCGCGTGTCCGAGCGAAGGCTCGTGTGGCGGGATGTACACCGCTAACACCATGGCATCGGCGGCGGAAGCGCTGGGCATGTCACTGATCGGCTCGGCTTCCGCTCCGGCGGTCGACAGCCGGCGCGACGGTTACGCCCGGGCCAGCGGTGAGGCGGTCGTCCGGCTGATCGAAAAAGGGATCACCGCCCGTCAGATCCTGACCTTCGACGCTTTTGAAAATGCGATCGCCGTGGTGATGGCGCTCGGCGGGTCGACCAACGCGGTGCTGCACCTGCTGGCCATCGCCCACGAGGCGCGGGTTCCGCTTTCGCTGGACGACTTCGACCGGATCGGCCGTCAGGTGCCGCATATCGCCGATGTGCGTCCCTTCGGCACCTACGTGATGACCGACCTCGATCGGATCGGCGGCGTGCCGGTCGTCATGCGGGCGCTGCTCGAGGCCGGACTCATGCACGGTGACTGCCTGACCGTCAGCGGACGCACGATCGGCGAGGAGCTGGCAGAGCTGGCCCCGCCGGATCTCGACGGCACCGTGCTGGCGCCGCTCAACCGCCCGCTGCACTCCACCGGCGGCATCGCCATCCTGCGCGGCACGTTGGCTCCCGACGGAGCGGTCGTCAAGAGCGCGGGGATGGACACGCTGGTCTTCGAAGGCACTGCCCGCGTCTTTGACGGTGAGGCACTGGCCATGGAGGCCGTCACCGAAAACCGCATCAAGGCGGGCGACATCGTCGTCATCCGCTGGGAGGGGCCCAAGGGTGGCCCAGGGATGCGCGAGATGCTGGCGGTGACGGCGGCGATCAAGGGAGCGGGCCTCGGCAAGGAGGTCGCGCTGCTCACCGACGGCCGTTTCTCGGGTGCGACCAGTGGCTTGTGCGTCGGTCACCTGGCGCCCGAATCCGCCGACTGCGGCCCGATCGCGCTGGTGCAAGACGGCGATCGGATCACGCTCGATGTGCCGGACCGCCGGTTGGATCTTCATGTAGAGGCAGCCGAGCTCGAACGCCGGCGCGCGAACTGGAAACCGCTGGAGCCGCGCTACACCAGGGGCGCGCTTGCCAAGTACGCCAGGCTGGTGGGGTCGGCGGCGCTGGGCGCGGTCTGTGACTGATGGATCCAGCAAGGCCACCCAGGATCCGCAGATGAGCGCCAACGATGAGGTCCCTCGTACCGGCAGCCACTGGATCCGCTTCACGATCCTCGCTCTGATCCCGATCCTGATCGTTGCGGGTGCAGGAACGTACTTGCTGACGCACCACAAAAAGCCCGACACCCGCCAGGCGGACTCGACGGCGGCTTTGGCGGCCTACCTGACGGCCTGGTCGAAGGGTGACTATGCGGCGATGGCTGCGCATGCGGACGCCTCCGCCGCCACGATCGCCGCCGTCGATGCCCCGATCCGGCGCAATCTGGTGGTCACGAGCGCGAGCATCACTCCCGGCCTGCTCACCCGCGACACCACCGGCAACGCTGGCACCGCTCCGTACTCCGCTGAGCTGAAGTTGAACGGCCTCGGCCATTGGAAGTACGCGGGATCGCTGTCGCTGACCAAGACTAACGTGAAGGGGCCCGACGGACATCTCGAGTGGCGCGTGCATTTCAGCCCGGCCGCCATCGTTCCCCAGCTCACCGCCGGCCGCACGATCACGCGTACCCATGTGGTTGCCACCCGGGGTCATCTGCTTGACGCTCACCGGACTCGTGCTGCGCGGCGCAGATGGAGACCTCGATTCGAACCTGCTCGGAAGCGTCGGCGTGCTGACGGCGGCGCAGGCAAAGTCCCTGGGGCCGCCGTTCGTCGCCGGCGACACCGCGGGCCTCACCGGGATCGAACGGGTCTACAACCCGCAGCTGGCGGGTCGTGATGGGGGCTCCGTACTGCTGACGCAAGGCACCACGAGGGTGGCCGATCTGGCTACCTTCGCGCCACTCGCGGGCCATGACGTGACGACGACTGTCGATCTACGCGTCCAGCGCGCCGGTGAGACAGCGCTGGCCGGCGTCGGACTGCCCGCCGCACTCGTCGCGATCGACACGCGTACCGGAGGCGTACTCGCGACCGTCAACCATCCGCTGGGGGGCTTCGGCCGTGCCATCCGCGGCCAATACCCCCCAGGATCCACTTTCAAGGTGATGACGACGACGGCCGCCCTGCTGGCCGGCAAGACCGAGAACACCGTGCTCGACTGCCCGCCGATCGTCGACATCGAGGGACAGATCTTCAAGAACTCGATGAACGAGTCGTTCGGCGAGATCAACCTTCGTAAGGCATTCGCCGTCAGCTGCAACACCGCCTTCATCAACCTTCGGCAGTCGATCACCGAAGCCGACATGAAACGCGCGGCGGCGCTCTACGGCTTCGACGGCAGCCAGCCGCTCCCGATCAAGAGCTTCGGCGGCAGCTACCCCACGCCCAACGGCCCTGTTCTGCAAGCGGCCGCAGCGTTCGGGCAAGCCGAAGATCTGGCGAGCCCGTTGCAGATGGCGACGGTCGCGGCAGCGGTGGCGGCCGGTGAGTGGCGCAAACCCTTCGTGGTGGGACAGACCTCGGTGACCCACCCGATCCCTGCGGCCGTCGATGCCCAGCTCAAAGACATGATGCGAGCGGTCATCACCGACCCTCAGGGCACCGCAGCCGGTGTCAGCTTTCCCGGGATCGTGTACGGCAAGACAGGGACTGCCGAGTACGGCACCGGCAACCCCCCGCCCACCCATGCCTGGTTCATCGGCTTTCGCGGCACGGTCGCCTTCGCGGTGATCGTGGAAGGCGGCGGCTTCGGTGCTGCGGTGGCCGCCCCGATCGCTTCGCAGTTCCTGACCGCGCTCGGCCCGGGCTGAGTAGGCGCCATTTGACGAAGGCGACTTCGTCAGCGACAGTGGTAGGCGTGCAAAGCCTGCGACTTGTAGCCTGCCTGCGCCCGTAGCCCCGTTCGCTACGTGCGCCGCCCCTCAGTGCCTTTGGCACGAGGGGCTTTTGTTTGTCCAGATGTTCGTACAGATGTTTGTCCAGATGCTCGTCCTGATGTTTCGCCCACACGCCACGCACCATCCCTGCCTAGGGAGCAGAAATGACAGATTCGAATCCGCAGACCATCACCGGCGCGCAGTCACTCGTTCGCTCGCTCGAGGCGGCCGGGGTCGAGGTCATCTTCGGTATCCCGGGCGGAGCGATCCTGCCGGCGTACGACCCGCTGTTCGACAGCACGATCCGCCACGTCCTGGTGCGCCACGAGCAAGGCGCCGGTCACGCTGCCACCGGATATGCGCAGGCCACCGGCCGGGTCGGCGTTTGCATGGCTACCTCGGGCCCGGGCGCCACTAACCTGGTCACGCCGATCGCCGACGCCTACATGGACAGCGTCCCGATGGTCGCGATCACCGGCCAGGTGCCCAGCCCCGCCATCGGCAGCGACGCCTTCCAGGAAGCCGACATCTGCGGCATCACGCTGCCGATCACGAAGCACAACTTCCTCGTCACCGACGCCGCCGACATCCCGCGGACCATCGCCGAGGCGTTCCACATCGCCTCCACCGGCCGTCCGGGTCCGGTGCTGGTCGATCTGCCCAAGGACATCCTGCAGGCCCAGACCACCTTCACCTGGCCCAAGCAGCTTGACCTGCCCGGCTACAAGCCCAACCTGCGCCCGCACGCCAAGCAGGTGCGTGAGGCCGCCAAGCTGATCTCCGCGTCCGAGCGGCCGGTGCTCTACGTGGGCGGCGGGGTGCTCAAGGCACACGCCGCCGAGGAGCTGCTGGAGCTGGCCGAGCTCACCGGCATCCCGGTCGTCACCACCCTGATGGCCCGGGGCGCGTTCCCCGACAGCCACCCTCAGCACCTCGGGATGCCCGGCATGCACGGGTCGGTCGCTGCCGTTACCGCGCTGCAGAAGTCGGATCTGCTGATCACTCTCGGCGCCCGCTTCGACGACCGCGTCACCGGCAACCTGCCGAGCTTCGCCCCTGAGGCCGAAGGTCATCCACGCCGACGTCGACCCAGCAGAGATCGGCAAGAACCGCCATGCCGAGGTCCCGATCGTCGGCGACGCCAAGGCGGTCATCCGCGAGCTGACCGCGGTGTTGCGTACCGAGAAGAAGCCCGATCTCGCCGCCTGGTGGGTCACCCTCGACGGCTGGCGCACGACCTATCCCGTCGGCTACGACATCCCGGCCGACGGCACCCTTTCGCCGCAGTACGTCATCGAGCGGCTCGGCAAGATCGCCGGCCCGGACTCGATCTACGTCGCCGGCGTCGGTCAGCACCAGATGTGGGCCGCCCAATTCGTGCGCTACGAGAAGCCTTACACCTGGCTGAATTCCGGTGGCGCCGGAACCATGGGCTACTGCGTGCCGGCCGCCATGGGGGCGAAGGTCGGCAAGCCCGACACGGTCGTGTGGGGCATCGACGGCGACGGCTGCTTCCAGATGACCAACCAGGAGCTGGCCACCTGCGCGATCGAAGGCATCCCGATCAAGATCGCCGTGATCAACAACGGCGCCTTGGGCATGGTGCGCCAGTGGCAGACCCTCTTCTACGGTTCGCGTTACTCCAACACCGATCTGCGCAAGGGCCAGGCGACGTACGTCCCGGACTTCGTCAAGCTGGCGGAGGCGCTCGGCTGCATCGGCCTGCGGTGCGATTCCGCTGCCGATGTCGATGCCACGATCGAAAAGGCGATGGGCGTGACCGATCGGCCCGTGGTCATCGATTTCGTGGTCCACCAGGACGCCATGGTGTGGCCGATGGTCGCCGCCGGCACCAGCAACGACGACATCAAGGTCGCTCGCGACACCGCACCCGATTTCGACTACGAGACCGGCGTGAGCGAGATCGACGAGGTCATCACCCACATCAGCGAGACCGAAGCCAACAAGTCCGGAGCCACCCAATGAGCCTGCACACGCTGTCCGTCCTGGTCGAGAACAAGCCGGGCGTGCTCGCTCGGGTCTCGGGCCTGTTCAGCCGGCGCGGCTTCAACATCGAATCGCTCGCGGTCGGACCCACCGAACACAGCGATGTCAGCCGGATGACCATCGTCGTCTCCGTCGAGGGTGCGGTCCTGGAGCAGGTCACCAAGCAGCTCAACAAGCTGGTGAACGTGCTGAAGATCGTGGAGCTGGACGCCGACGCGAGCGTGCTGCGCGAGCTGATGCTGGTGAAGGTGGCCGCCGATGCCACCACCCGTACGGCCGTACTCGAGATCGCCGAGCTCTTCCGGGCGAAGGTCGTCGATGTCGCGGTCGAGGCGATCACTATCGAGGCGACCGGCACCCGTGACAAGCTGGAAGCGCTGGTGCGGGTGCTCGAGCCGTACGGCATCCGCGAGCTGGTGCAGTCCGGGATGGTCGCGGTCGCCCGCGGCACGCGCTCCATGACTGATCGCACGCTGCGTGCCGTCGACCGATCCGCCTGATTCACCGTCCCAAAACTCCAAAAAGCCCAAGCAACTCAGGAAAACCACGGAAGGACCGCTCCAGTGCCGGAGATTTACTACGACGAGGATGCCGACCTGTCGGTGATCCAGCAGCGCAAGGTGGCCGTCATCGGCTACGGCAGCCAGGGCCACGCCCATGCCCTCAACCTGCGTGACAGCGGGGTCGACGTCCGCGTCGGACTTCCCGAGACGTCCAAGAGCCGGGCGAAGGCCGAGGCGGAGGGCCTTCGGGTCGTGAGCCCGGCGGCCGCTGCCTCCGAGGCTGACGTGATCATGATCCTGGCGCCCGACACCGCGCACCGCCGGATCTACAACGAGTCGATCGCCCCCCACCTCGAAGACGGCCAGGCACTCTTCTTCGGCCACGGTTTCAACATCCGCTACGACCTGGTGCAGCCCCCGGCCGGCGTCGACGTCTGCATGGTCGCGCCGAAGGGCCCCGGTCACCTGGTCCGCCGCACCTTCGTCGAGGGTCAGGGAGTTCCCTGTCTGGTCGCGGTCGAGAACGACGCCACCGGCAACGCTCTCGCACTCGCACTGTCCTGGGCGAAGGGCATCGGCGGCACCCGCGCCGGTGCGCTGCGCACCACGTTCACCGAGGAGACCGAGACCGACCTCTTCGGCGAGCAGGCAGTCCTTTGTGGTGGCACGACGGCGTTGGTCCAGGCCGGCTTTGAGACGCTGGTCGAGGCCGGCTACCAGCCCGAGGTCGCCTACTTCGAGTGCCTTCACGAGCTCAAGCTGATCGTCGACCTGATGTATGAGGGCGGCATCACAAACATGCGCTACTCGATCTCTGACACCGCCGAGTACGGCGACGTCACGCGTGGCCCGCGCATCATCACTGACGCGGTCAAGCAGGAGATGCGCCGGATTCTCGGTGAGATCACCGACGGCACGTTCGCCCGTGAGTGGGTCGCTGAGGACGAGGCCGGCCGCGGCACCTTCGACAAGCTGGTCGAAGAGGGCAAGCACCACCCGATCGAAAAGGTCGGCGCCGAGCTACGCCCGATGATGTCGTGGATCCGCCCCGAGTGAGCGAGCCCGCTGTACGACCAGTCGTTCTCATCGCGGAAGAGCTCTCACCGGCCGGCATCAGCCTGCTGGACGAGGACTTCGAAGTGCGCCATGTCGACGGTGCCGACCGGTCGGCGCTGCTGCCTGCGCTGGCCGGGGTCGACGCCATCATCGTGCGCAGCGCCACCACCGTTGATGCGGAGGCCCTCGCGGCCGCACCGCAGCTGAAGGTGGTGGCCCGCGCCGGCGTCGGGCTCGACAACGTCGACATCCCGGCGGCGACGGCGCGCGGGGTGATGGTGGTCAACGCCCCGCAGTCCAACATCGTCAGCGCCGCCGAACATGCGATTGCGCTGCTGCTTGCTGTCGCCCGCCGGGTGCCTCAGGCGCATGCCTCGCTCATCGCGGGGGAGTGGAAACGTTCGCAATTCACCGGCGTCGAGCTCACCGGCAAGACCGCCGGCCTGCTCGGTCTCGGGCGTATCGGAGCCCTGGTGGCGCAGCGGCTGTCCGCCTTCGGGATGCGCATCCTGGCCTACGACCCCTACGTGTCGGCGGCGCGGGCGGCTCAGATGAATGTCTCGCTGGTGTCGCTCGGCGAGCTGCTCGCAGAGTCCGATGTGCTGTCGGTGCACCTGCCCAAGACACCCGAGACACTGGGCCTCATTGGCAAGGACGAGCTGGCGACGTGCAAGCCGGGGGCCATCCTGATCAACGCCGCCCGCGGCGGTCTGGTCGACGAGGCCGCCTTGGCCGACGCTTTGCATTCGGGTCATCTCGGAGGCGCCGGGATCGATGTCTACGCCAAGGAACCGACTACTGTCTCCCCGCTCTTTGGAGCTCCCAACGCCGTCGTGACGCCGCATCTGGGCGCCAGCACGGAAGAGGCCCAGGAGAAGGCCGGCTTGGCCGTCGCCCGTTCGGTACGGCTCGCGCTGTCCGGCGAGTTCGTTCCCGACGCGGTGAACGTGCAGGCCGGTGGGCTGGTCAGCGAAGATGTACGACCCGGTCTTCCGCTGGCCGAGACCCTGGGACAGCTATTCACCGGCCTGGCCGGCGGGGTTGCCTCGAGCTTGACGATCGAGGTGCGCGGCGAGATCGCCCGGGAAGACGTAGGGGTGCTGCAATTGGCGGCTCTCAAAGGCGTCTTCCGATCGGTGGTCGAGGAGCAGGTGACGTACGTAAATGCGCCGCTGCTCGCTGCTGACCGGGGCATCGCGGTGGCCCTGGAGCGCGATGAGCAATCGCCCGATTACCGCAACGTCATCACCGTGCGTGGCGTGCTGCCCGGCGGCTCACCGCTGTCCGTCAGCGGCACCCTCATGGGCACCAGGCAGGTCGAGCGGATCACGCAGATCGACGGTTACGAGGTCGACCTGCGCCCTTCGGCGCATCTGCTCTTCCTGCGTTACGAGGATCGTCCGGGAGTCGTCGGCGCGATCGGCGCGCTGCTCGGTGAAGCTTCCGTCAACATCGCCAGCGCGCAGGTCAGCAGAGGCGACACGGCCGGCAGCGAGGCGCTCATGTCGCTCGCTCTCGATTCGCCGGTGTCCCCGGACGTCACGCGTCGCATCGGAGAGACGATCGGAGCCCGGGTCGCGCGTTCGGTGGACCTTGTCAGCAGCTGATTTGTCGCCAGCAAAATGGCCGGCAGGTGAAATTGCCGGCACGTCCAACTGGTGATCGTGACGCTGGTGCCAGTGCAGATCAGGCGTGGCGGCGAACAGCTGCCCGCACCACTGGCATGTGACAAGCCCCACAGCTTCATGGTGCCCCCAGCGCTGCCGTTAACACCATCCCTCTCGGCGGACTTTCCTAGCCGATAGTCCGCCGTAAGGTGCGGTCGTGGCGACGGATGAAGCCCCTGACGGGTCGGCTCAGCGCATCACGTCAGGTGGCTCATCCGCGCCGAATTCCTACGTGGGCATAAGGGCGGACGGGGCGGCCAGGCGCGAGGTGCGACGGCTGCCCGACGGCAGGCGGCTCACCTTCTACAGCTTTCGGCCCGGGGCGCATCCGGCCGCTGCCAAGTCGCGACCGAACAGTGAGTGAACGCAGATATGACCCCACTGCCGACGAGTGGGTCACCTTCGCCACCCACCGCCAGGACCGCACGTACCAGCCGCCGACCGATCAGTGCCCGCTGTGCCCGACCCACGACCCGGCCCACCCCACCGAGATCCCGCGGGCCGCATTTCAGATAGCGGTATTCGACAACCGCTTTCCCAGCCTGTCGATCGATGCGCCGCCGCCGGACATCGCTGCTACGTCGCTGATCGGGGTCGAACCGGCCGTGGGGCGCTGCGAAGTCGTCGTCTACAGCGACCGGCACGACACCACGCTTGCCGAGGTCGGGGTCGATCGCCTCCGGTTGCTGGTCGACGTCTGGGCCGATCGCTACGAGGTACTCGGGGCGGAGCCGCAGATTCGTTACGTGCTGCCGTTTGAGAACAAGGGCGAGCTGATCGGCGCGACCCTTTCCCACCCCCACGGGCAGATCTACGGCTACACCGATGTCCCACCCCGGCCGCTTCGAGAGTTGCGGGCCGCCTTGGCCCACCGCGAGCGGACCGAGGAGTGCGTCGAGTGCGCGGTCGTTGCGGGCGAGATCCGTGACGGCCGGCGGATCGTCGCGTCGCGGGGGCGAGCTGTCGCTTTCGTCCCGCCCTGGGCCCGCTTTCCCTACGAGGTCCACGTAGTCCCCGTGGCTCATCGGCCGGGCCTGCCCGACCTCGACGAGCATGACCGTGACGACGTGGCCGAGATCCTGACGCAGCTGCTGGCGGGCTATGACCGGCTGTTCGGATTCCCGCTGCCGTACGTGATGGGCATTCACGGCGCTCCGACGTGCCCGCCGGGCGAGCTGACCAGGACGGCGGGATCGACGGGTCTTGAAGTGCTGACCGACTGGGATTCGGTGAGCCACGTTCATTGGGAGTTCGCGCCCGTCCACCGCAGCGCCGACAAGATCAAGTACCTGGCGGGCTCGGAGCTGATGGGCGGCGCCTTCCTGACGGATGTGGCGCCGGAGGTTGCGGCGGAGAGGCTGCGCCGTGCTGTCGGATGACCGCATTGACCTGATCCAAAGTGCCTTTCGGAAGCTGACGGGGCGCGACGCGCAGGGAGTGTGGGCCGCCCCGGGACGGGTCAATCTGATCGGTGACCACACCGACTACAACGACGGCCTGGTGCTGCCGTTCGCCATCGAGCGGGAAGCTCTGACGGCCGTTGCTCTTCGCGACGACATCGAACTCAACTGCTGGTCCCGCCAGCAGGAGCCGGAGTCCTGGAAGGCGTACCCCCGCGGTGTCCTTCGCGCGCTGGGGGCTGCCGGCGTCGTGGTGAGCGGCGCCGATCTCGCTGTCGATTCGGATGTGCCCGCCGGCGGCGGGCTCTCGTCCAGTGCGGCTCTGGAATGCGCGGTGGCCATCGCTGTGAACGAGCTGGCCGGGGGCGGCCTGGACCGGATGTCACTCGCGCTCGCGTGCCAGTCGGCGGAGAACACGGAGGTGGGAGCGGCCACCGGAATCATGGATCAGGTGGCATCGCTCTACGGGGCTGCCGGGAGCCTGGTCCAGCTGGATGTGCGTGACCGGGTGGTTGAATCGCTCGCGATCGACCTCACCGGGCTGATGCTCATCGTCGTCGACACCGGCGTACGCCACACCCATGCAGACGGGGTCGCGGGTGGATACGCCCAGCGCCGCCAGGAGTGTGCTGACGCCGCCGCCCGGATGGGCGTTGCCAGCCTTCGGGACGCCGACGTCACCTTGATCGCCGAGCTCGCGTTGCGTCCCGGCCGGGACGGGCTCCTGGGCCGCCGGGCCTGGCACGTCTTCAACGAGAACACCCGGGTGAAGCGGGCCCTGGCCCTGGTCCGAGCCGGTCGGGCCGCAGATCTCGGGCCCCTGCTCACTGCTTCGCACATATCGCTCCGCGACGATTTCGAGGTCTCGTCGCCCGAGCTCGACGTGGCTGTAGAGGCGGCGCTGGAGGCCGGTGCGCTGGGCGCGCGGATGACGGGTGGCGGGTTCGGTGGGTCGGCCCTCGCGCTGGCCAGAGAGGGCGACGCAAGCGGCATCCGCAAGGCGGTCGAGAGCGCCTACGGCCGGCGCGACTGGTCGCCGCCCGCGCTTTTCAGGGTCTCGCCGGCCGCCGGTGCGCGCCGGTTGCGCTGATCCGAGCCCTGCTGCCGCGCGCTGAACCGCACGTTGCGTGACCGGGCGTAACAGACGGAACGCGCCCGACGCATGGGCGCAACGTGCTGGCAACGACGTTGAAGCAGCCTGGTGGGCATGCGTGGCATGACGTACCTCCTGCGGCTGGTCCTTCCGGACCGTCCGGGTTCGCTCGGTGCCGTCGCTACCGCGCTGGGCGCCGCCGGCGTCGACATCGAGTCACTGGATGTCGTTGAGCGCGGTCCGGACGGGGCTGTCGACGACCTCGTTGTAGGCCTGCCGGACGGAGGGCTCGCCGACACCCTCATCTCCGCCGCGCAGTCGGTGCCCGGTGTCCATGTCGAATCCCTGCGGCCCCACCCGCGCGCCGCCGAGACCGTGCGTGACCTCGACATCGTGGATGCCCTGGCCAGCGAGCCCGACCAGGCGTTACGGCAGCTCGCGGCTCTCGTCCCAGAAGCTTTTCGCGCCCAGTGGGCCCTGGTCCTGGAGGCAACGCCGTTCGCGCTGCCGCGCATCATTGCGGCAAGTGCGGCTGCGCCTCGAGAGCGTGAATTCGCCACCCCTTGGATGCCGCTCGCATCCGCCCGTCGCTTCTCCCCGGACGAGGAATGGGTGCCCGAGGCCTGGACCGACCGCAACATCGAATTGGCCGGCGCGCCGGTCAACGGGCCCTACCAGTCGCTGCTGCTCGCCCGCGCGGGCGGCCCCGCCTTTCGGCCCAGCGAGCTCATGCGCCTGGCCCACCTGGCCGGTCTCGCGGGCAGTCTCGTGGCCTCGCTGGAGCGGTCAGAACGACAGGCCCAGGGGGGTGCTGGTAACCTCCTCCCTGATGGCGCGCCTTCTGCTTAGTCGCCGCGGCGGGGCCCTCTAAAGAGAGGCCGGCTCCTCGCCGCGGCATTTGCTGTGCGCCGGCCGCCTTCAAGGCGAGCTAAGAGGAGCCCCTTCCATGCAAGATCGTTCAGATCGTTCAATTCATACTGGGCATTCAGCGGACATATACGGCCCGAGCATTCAGCAGCCGTCCGGCATGCCCCTTGCGAAGTACGTCCCCTTCCCGGTCATCGGGCTGCACGACCGCACCTGGCCCGAGCGCGTCATCACCAAGGCGCCCCAGTGGTGCAGCGTCGATCTGCGCGACGGCAACCAGGCCCTGATCGATCCGATGAGCCCGCAGCGCAAGCGGCGGATGTTCGACCTGCTGGTCAGGCTGGGATACAAGGAGATCGAGGTCGGTTTCCCGGCCGCGAGCCAGACCGATTTCGACTTCATCCGCTCGCTCGTCGAGGAAGACCTGGTCCCCTCCGACGTCACCGTCCAGGTGCTCACCCAGGCCCGCGAGGAGCTCATCGAGCGGACCATGGAGTCGCTCGCCGGCTTCCGCGGACGGGCGCTGGTCCACCTCTACAACTCCACGTCCACGCTGCAGCGCCGAGTCGTCTTCAACCTCGATCGTGAGGGCGTGAAGGACATCGCCGTCCGCGGCGCCGAATGGTGCGCCAAATACGCCGAGCAGTACCTGGGCACCGCCGATGTGCACTGGCAGTACAGCCCTGAGTCCTTCACCGGCACCGAGCTCGATTACGCCGTCGAGGTGTGCGAGGCGGTGATGGACGTCTGGCAGCCGGACGCGGCAGCGGCCGGTCGTGCTCAACCTGCCGGCGACCGTCGAGATGGCGACCCCCAATGTCTATGCCGACCAGATCGAGTGGATGAGCCGCGCGCTCACCCGGCGCGAGGCGGTCGTGCTCTCCCTGCATCCGCACAACGACCGAGGCACTGCCGTAGCAGCCGCTGAGCTGGGGGTGCAGGCGGGCGCTGACCGTATCGAAGGCTGCCTGTTCGGTAACGGCGAGCGCACCGGCAACGTCTGCCTCGTCACCCTCGGACTGAACCTGTTCAGCCAGGGCATCGAGCCGATGATCGACTTCTCTGACATCGACGAGATCCGGCGCGAGGTCGAATACTGCAACCAGCTGCCCGTGCACCCGCGCCACCCCTACGGCGGCGAGCTCGTCTACACCGCCTTCTCCGGCTCCCACCAGGACGCGATCAAGAAGGGGCTGGAGGCGCGGGAGCGTGATCTGGCCGCGCGGGTCCCGGGCAGCGAGATCTGGCAGGTGCCGTATCTCCCGATCGATCCGTTCGACGTGGGGCGCACCTACGAAGCGGTGATCCGGGTCAACAGCCAGTCCGGTAAGGGCGGCGTCGCGTATCTGCTCAAGGCCGACCATGGTCTCGATCTGCCGCGACGTCTGCAGATCGAGTTCAGCGGCGTGGTGCAGAAGTACACCGACGCCGAGGGCGGCGAGGTCAGCGGCTCCGAGCTCTGGCGCATCTTCAACTCCGAATATCTCGGTGGCGGCCAGGCCAGACTCCGGCTGCGTTCCTACGACCTCGCGGCGTCCACCTTCACCGTGGAGCTCGACGGGGTTGAACAGACCATCACCGGCAGCGGAAATGGTCCGATCGCCACCTTCGTCAATGCGCTCGACGGCGTGGGGATCGACGTTCGCGTGCTCGATTACACCGAGCATGCGATGAGCGGCGGCGAGGATGCGCGTGCCGCTGCCTACGTCGAGGCAGCCCGCGATGGCCGGGTGCTCTGGGGTGTCGGAGTCGATTCCAACATCCTCACGGCCTCGCTCTACGCCGTCGTCAGCGCCGTCAACCGCGTTTGATTTCCTCTCCACCCTCCGGCCGGTGCCGTAACCGGTAGCGTCGTCGTTCATGAAACTGGCGGTAATTGCGGGCGACGGCATCGGTCCGGAAGTGGTGGCGGAAGGGCTGCTGGTCCTACGCGGAGTGCTCGACGGCGCCGGCGAGAAGTTGGAGACCGTCGAGTACGACCTGGGGGCCGCGCGCTACCACCGGACCGGTGAGACGCTGCCCGACAGCGTGCTGGCCGAGCTCGGCGAGGCCGACGCGATCCTGCTGGGCGCCGTCGGCGATCCCAGCGTGCCCAGCGGTGTCCTCGAGCGAGGACTGCTGCTGCGATTGCGTTTCGCGCTGGACCACCACGTGAACCTGCGGCCGGTGCGGCTCTTCCCCGGGGCTGCCTCAGCCCGCTGGCCGGCGAGCCCGACATCGATTTCGTGGTCGTGCGCGAGGGCACCGAAGGTCCGTATGCGGGCGCCGGTGGCGCGCTGCGGGTAGGGACGCCTCACGAGATCGCCAGCGAAGACAGCCTCAATACGCGCTTCGGCGTCGAGCGAGTGGTGCGCGACGCGTTCGGCCGGGCCGAGCGCCGGGCCAACAAGCTCACGTTGGTCCACAAGACCAACGTGCTCGTCAATTCGGGCAGCCTGTGGCAGCGCACGGTCAATGAGGTCGCGAGCGGATTACCCCGAGGTCAGCGTTGATTACTGCCACGTCGACGCGGCCTCGATGTACTTCGTGCAGTCGCCGGAGCGCTTCGACGTCATCGTCACCGACAACCTCTTCGGCGACATCCTCACCGACCTCGGGGCCGCCATCGCCGGCGGGATCGGCTTGGCCGCCAGTGGCAATCTCGACGTCTCTCGCAATCACCCGAGCATGTTCGAGCCGGTTCACGGGTCGGCTCCTGACATCGCCGGGCAGGGCATCGCCGACCCGACGGCCACGATCTTGTCGGTAGGGCTTTTGCTGGACCACCTGGGCTTCTCGCAGCAGGCCGTCAAGGTCGAGGCTGCCGTCGCCGCGGATGTCGCGAGCCGCGGCAGCGCCCCGCGCAGCACCCGCGAGGTGGGCGAGGCGTTGGCGGCGGCCGCGACCGCCTAGTTACCGGGCGGTACCGTAGCCAGCAGTTACTGCTGGCGTGCCTGGTGCCCAGGGAGATCTAGTGCCTATTACCCCCACCAAGAAGATCTGGATGGACGGGGAGTTCGTCGACTGGGACGACGCGACCATCCACATCCTCAACCCGACCCTGCATTACGGCTGGGGCGTGTTCGAGGGGGTCAGGGCCTACGCGACCGATCGCGGCCCGGCGGTCTTCCGCCTGACCGAGCACATCGAACGGCTCTTTCGCAGCGCGAAGATCTACCTGATGGAGCCGGAGTGGACCGTCGCGCAGATGGTCGAGGCGACCAAAGAGACCGTGCGTATCAACGACATCGACTCGTGCTACATCCGGCCGCTCTTCTACCTGGGCTACGGGGAGATGGGGCTCAACCCCTTGCCGAGCCCGACGAAGGCGAGCATCGCCGTCTGGCCGTGGGGCGCTTACCTCGGCGATGAGGCTGCCGCCAAGGGCGTGCGCGCCGCCGTTTCGTCCTGGCAGCGCATCGGCCCTAACGTCATCCCACCGGAGGGCAAGGGCACCGGGCAGTACATCAACTCCTCGCTGGCGAAGGTTGCCGCGCTCAAAGCCGGCTACGACGAGGCAATCCTGCTGACCCCTGACGGCAAGATCGCCGAGGGCACCGGGGAAAACATCTTCGTGGTCTACGGCAAGCGGCTGATCACCCCGCCGATCGTCGATGGCGTGCTCGCCGGGCTCACCCGCGACGCGGTGATGACCATCGCGCGTGACGAGGGCTACGAGGTGGTGGAGTCACCGCTGGTGCGCTCGAACCTCTACCTGGCCGATGAGGCGTTCTTCACCGGCACCGCCGCCGAGATGGTGCCGTTGGTGGAGGTCGACGACCGTCCGATCGGCACTGGCCGTCCCGGACCCGTCACCAAGCAGCTGCTGGAGATCTTCCGCGGTGCGGTTCGCGGCGAGCTCGACCGCTACAAGATCTGGAACGAGTACGTCAGCGACTGACCCGGACCAATTTTTTCACAAATGCACAAACCCTCTTCACAAATGCACAAGCGTGGATCTACCGTTCGTCCTCACACGGGGGACGACTCGGGAGGTCACTCATGCTGGTGCGCGACGCGATGTCATCGGTGGTGCTGACCATCGGTCCCAGCCACACCCTCAGGTATGCCGCGAAGCGGATGTCCGACCAGCGGGTCGGAGCTGCCGTCGTGCATGACGATGACGGGCAAGGCCCCTCGATCCTGACTGAGCGCGACATCCTCGACTCGGTGGCCGCGAGCCTGGACATGGATTGCGAACTCGCCGGAGACCACCTCACGCAACGTGCCGTGGTCGCCGACCCGAACTGGTCGTTGGACGCGGCGGCCACGGCCATGTTGCGCGGCGGTTTCCGCCACTTGGTGGTGTGTCAGGATGGGGTCGTGGTCGGGATCTTGTCGATGCGCGATGTCGTGCGTTGTTGGAGCGAACAGCCCGCCCACGCAGGCGTGTGACAGCAGCCGGCGCAGAGAGTCCGCAGGAGCAGCCGGGATCCCAGCAGCAGTTGGGTCCCGTCGGGGCCAAGCCCGATCCGATCGCGCTGCTGCGACGTTCCTCCCTTCTCGGCACGCTCGATGAGGAAGATCTGATACGTCTGGCCCGGCGTTCCCGGCTCCGGCGTTATCGCCGCGGTCAGGTGCTCTTCACCGAGGGCGATCCGGCTGATGCCGTCCTGATCGTCGCCGAGGGTCGGTTGAAAGTGTTGGTCATCGCCGACGACGGCCGCGAGCATGTGGTGAATATCGCCGAGATCGGCGACACGATCGGCGAGCTTGCCTTAGCTGACGCCGGGCCGCGTTCGGCGACGGTCGAAGCGCTTGATGAAGCCGTCGTGATGGTGGTCGACCGCGTCGTCGTCGAGGAAATGATCCGGGAGCGTCCGGAGGTCGCGCAGAAGCTGCTGCGGGCGCTAGGTGCCCACGTCAGGCGGCTGACCGGGCAGAACGCCGACCTGGTATTCCTTGACCTGCCGCGCCGGGTGGCCAAGCTGCTGCTCTATCGGATGCGCCAGACCAAGCACCCCGTGATCGAGCTCGGGCTCAACCAGACTGAGATCGCGGCCATGCTCGGGGGGTCGCGCCAATCGGTCAACCAGGCGCTTCGCGACATGGAGAAGCGTGGCTGGATCCTCGCCGAGGGGGCCACCATCACCATCCGCGAAGCTGACCGGCTCAGGCGTTTCGCCGGCGAATAGCAGCCAAAAAACGGTCCGGCCCGATCGGTGAAATCATGGTGGGGTGTCTCTCTCCCCATCGCAGGTCACCGCCGCCAAGCCCGGCGCGCTTTCCCTTGCTTACGATCCCGAGGCGTTCCACGTCTACGACACCACCCTGCGCGATGGCACGCAGCAGGAGGGGCTTTCGCTTTCGGTCGCCGACAAGCTGACGGTCGCCCGCCACCTTGACGATCTGGGCGTCGGTTTCATCGAGGGCGGGTGGCCGGGATCGAATCCGAAGGACGCCGAGTTCTTCGCCCGGGCCAAGTCCGAGCTGGGCCTGCGGACCGCCACCCTGGCCGCTTTCGGCGCCACCCGAAAGGCCGGTGCCGTGGCCGCCGACGACCCGCAGGTGGCGGCCCTTCGCGACGCTGAGACGTCAGTGGTCTGCCTGGTCGCCAAGAGCGATCTGCGTCATGTCGAACGCGCTTTGCGCACCACCGGCGCCGAGAACCTGGAAATGATCCGCGACACCGTCTCCTATCTCGTCGGGGAAGGGCGCCGGGTCTTCCTGGACGCCGAACACTTCTTCGACGGTCATGCGGCGGAGCCGGAGTACGCCCTCGAGGTGGTGCGGGTCGCTGCCACCGCTGGAGCCGAGGTCGTCGTGCTGTGTGACACCAATGGAGGGATGCTTCCCAGCCAGCTGGTCGACGCCGTCGGCTCGGTGTTCTCGGCGAGCGGTGCCCGGCTCGGTATCCATTGCCACAACGACACCGCCTGCGCCGTCGCTAACACGCTCGCGGCGGTCGAGGCAGGGGTCACCCACGTGCAGGGCACGGCGAATGGCTACGGCGAACGCTGCGGCAACGCCGACCTCTTCAGCGTGGTGGCAGGTCTGGAGACCAAGATGCACCGCCAGGTGCTGCCCGAAGGCCGGCTGCGCGAGGTCGTGCGCGTCGCCCACGCGATCAATGAGGTGGCAAATACGACACCGGATCCCAAGCGTCCTTACGTGGGGATGACGGCCTTCGCCCACAAGGCAGGGCTGCACGCGTCGGCGATCAAGGTCGACCCAGACCTGTATCAGCACATGGACCCGGCGGCGGTCGGCAACGACATGCGCATGCTGGTGTCCGAGCTCGCCGGCCGGGCGACCGTAGAGCTGAAGGGCCGCGAGCTCGGCATGGACCTGTCCAACGAGCGCGAGGCGCTGGGGCGGGTCGTGGAGCGGCTGAAGGATCTGGAGTCCAAGGGCTATGTCTTCGAGGCCGCCGAAGCATCGTTCGAGTTGATGCTGCGGGCCGAGGTCTCCGGTGAAACCCGATACTTCACCCTCGAGTCGTGGCGGGTGATCGTGGAATCGCGGGGTGGCGAAGTGGTCAGTGAAGCCACGGTGAAGCTGTGGTCACGCGGCGAGCGAATCGTCGCCACCGGCGAAGGAAATGGTCCGGTGAACGCCTTGGACCGAGCGCTTCGTACGGCCCTGGAGAAGACCTATCCCGGGCTGGCCGACCTCGATCTGGTGGATTACAAGGTGCGCATCGTCGAAGGGGCCCACGGCACCGGAGCCGTCACCAGGGTGCTGGTGGAGACCTCCGACGGCACTAGTGCCTGGGACACCATCGGCGTCGATGAAAACATCATCGCCGCTTCCTGGCAGGCCCTCGAGGATGCGGTCACCTACGGGCTCTTCCGGCAGGGCGAGCAGCCACAGGACTAGCAGCGCGGACGGGCTCCGCGGCCCGACCGGCTTGCGGTCGGCTCAGCCGAGCCAGAGCGTGCCCGGCGGGATGGCCGGGTTCACGATGAGGCAGTCTTCGGTGCGCCGGACCCGGCCGACCAGCAGTCGCACGACGGCCTCGTCGCACGGGTGGCACCGGATGGCCAGATCTTCGGCAGTGGTGCGGAGCGCGTCCATCGGCGTATCGCAGCCGTCGGTCAGGCTCACCGTGAGCGAGGGGCCGCCCTGAACCGGAATGGCGTCGGTGGGGGCAACAGCCGGTGTGGATGAGGGCGCGTGGCGGGCGTCAAGGCCGGCGAACTCGGGAGCGATTGTCACTCTCCCTTCATCGACCACGGTTGCTGAACTTACAGGGCTGTTGTTCCGGATTTTGGCCATGCTCGTCACACGGCGTGGCGGGCCGGTCTGTGGATAACTCAGAAGGTCTCCGTAGGGTGCCTAGGCTGACCAATGAGGTCCAGCTAGGGCTATCGGGGTCAAACAGAGGATAACTATGGCAAGCGATGCCTATGCGGTCAGTCCGGCTGAGCTGATGGCGACCGGCACCAAGTTGCGGGCGGCTGCCGGCAGCATCTCGGCGGAGCTGTCGAGCTGCGCCGGGCAGGTGCGGGCCCTGTCCGGAGTGTGGACCGGCGGATCCCACGCCCGGTACGAGGCCCTCTTCAGCGAGTGGCAGTCCAGCGCCGCTCGCCTGCAGCAGGCGCTCGAAGGCATCGCGGAGATGACCAACCGCGCTTCACAGGTCTATTCGACGGGCGATCAGAGCGTCGCGAGCATGCTGTCGCGGCTCTGAGTCCCATGAGCCAAATGGGTCCAATCAGCTGACGAGGCTATGAGTCTTCGGGGATCTCTTCCCACCACTGGCACCACCAGGCGCCGCCCACCAGCACCCTGAGCTTGGGGTGCCAGCAGTAGGAGATGTCCTTGTCGGTGTCGAGGTAGTAGAGGCAGTTGTCGCATCGCTCGTCACCGTTGGGCTTGCCGCGCAAGATCGCATCTTCAGCGAGGTGGCCGAGCTTCATGCTCAGTTCCTCGTCGATTTCTTGAGGCTCCGGGGCGCCGACGTCGTAAGTCGCTTCGCTCATTCTCAGGATTATGCCGATGCCGGCCGGTTCAACGCTCCTACAAGTGAGTAGCGTCGCGGGTCGTGCGCATTGCTCGGGTAAGTGTTGACGGAGGCCCCCGGTTCGGGGTGGTCAGTGGCGGCCTCGACGGTGGTGAGGTGGCTCTCATCTCCGCTCATCCGTTCGGCGAAATGGTGCCCACCGGCGAGACCGTGCCATTGCGCCCGGAGTCTCTGCTGGCTCCCGTGCTGCCGAGCAAAGTCATCGGGATCGGGCGCAATTACGCCGAGCACGCCCGGGAGATGGGAAGCGAGCCGCCGGAGGCGCCGCTGCTTTTTCTGAAGCCTTCGACATCGGTCATCGGGCCGGGCAAGGCCATCTCGATGCCCGATACCCGCGTGGATTACGAGGGGGAGCTTGCCGTCGTGATCGGCCGGCTTTGCCGCGAAGTCCCGGTATCGCGGGCGTTCGAAGTGATCCTCGGTTACACCTGCGGCAACGACGTCACGGCCCGCGACTGGCAGCGCACCGATGGGCAATGGAGTCGAGCCAAGGGCGGCGATACGTTCTGCCCGCTTGGTCCCTGGATCGAGACCGACATTGATCCCAGCGATCTCGCCATCCGCACCCTGGTCGACGGCGAGGTCCGCCAAGACGGTCGCACCTCGCAGATGATCCACGACATCCCGCAGCTGATCGCCTCCGTCAGTGCCGCGTTCACGCTGCTGCCCGGCGACGTGATCCTGACCGGCACGCCCGCCGGGATCGGCCCACTCAAAGCCGGCCAGTCGGTCACCGTCGAAGTCGAAGGCATCGGATCCCTGACGAACGTAGCCGAGCCCCGATGAGCTTCCTGATGAGAGTGACCCGATGAGTGATCCCCGCAATCCCCGTGCTGAGGGCCGGGTGGCAGTTCGCCATCTCAGCGCCCCGCCGATGGACGAGACCATGCGCACCCGGTTCGCCCCGGCACCGTCGGGGGATCTGCACGTCGGCAACGTGCGCACCGCGCTCTTCTCGTGGGCACTGGCGCGGCGCCATGGCGGCACTTTCCTGCTGCGCGTCGAAGACACCGACCGGTCAAGGGTCAGCGACGAGGCGTACGCCAAGGCCTTGGACGTCCTGCATTGGATCGGGATCGACTGGGACGAGGGACCCGAGATCGGCGGTCCGCACGCTCCCTATCGCCAGAGCGAGCGCCTCCCCATCTACGCGGCGGCTGCTGCCCGACTCCACGAGTCCGGGCATGCCTACCCCTGCTACTGCACCCCCGATGAACTGGCCGAGCGTCGCAAGGAAGCCCGTGCGGCAAATCGTCCGCCGGGCTATGACGGACGCTGCCGCACCCTGACCGCCGAACAGCGCGCGGCTTTCGAGGCCGAGGGCCGCACCAGCGTGCTTCGGTTCTGGATGCCGGACGGTACGACGACGTGGCTGGATCTGGTCCGCGGGGAAATCACCATTGACCACGCCAACGTGCCCGATTTTGCGATCACACGCTCCGATGGCCACCCGCTCTACCTGCTGGCCGCCGCCGTCGACGACATCGCCATGGGCCTCACCCACATCGTGCGCGGTGAGGATCTGGTGACGGCGACCCCGCGCCAGCTGGCGCTGTATGAAGCGCTCGGCTATCCCCAGGAGAACTGGCCGGCCTTCGCCCACCTTCCGCTCATCGTCGGCGCCGACAACCAGCCACTGTCAAAACGCCACGGTGAGGTGTCGCTGGCTGCGTATCGGGCGGCCGGATTCCTGCCGCAGGCGCTGGCCAACTACCTGGCGCTGCTGGGCTGGTCGCCGGGAGGCGACCGGGAGTTCTTCGGTCGCGACGTCCTGCTCGCGGAGTTTGACGTCCGCCGGGTCAGCAAGAATCCGGCCCGGTTCGACATCAAGAAGCTGGAAGCGCTGAACGGCGACTGGATTCGTTCGCTGTCGGACGAGGAACTCACGGCAGCGGTGCGGCCGGTGCTCGCCGACGTGGGCCTCAAAGACATCGATATCGCCGAGTTGGCAGCCGCCGTACCGCTGATCCGCATCCGGATGAATCGGCTGACCGAAGCGGCCGAGCTGCTGCATTTCCTTTTCGTGGATGAAGCGGAATTCGCCATCGAGGAGGCGGCAGCAGCCAAGGGGTTGGGGGAGGGTTCGGGCGCCGTTCTGCGGGTCGCCCTGGATCGACTCAGCGCGCTCACCGAGTGGACGGCTGCTGTGATCGAGCCGCAGATCTGGGGGATCGGCGAGCAGCTTGGCCTGGGCCGCAAGAAGACCGCCACGCCGCTGCGGGTCGCAGTGACCGGACGCACGGTGTCGCCGCCGCTGTTCGAGTCGATGGAGTTGCTGGGGCGTGAGCGCACCCTTGGCCGGATCGAACGCGCGATCGGGGCGGCCGGCTAGCTCCCGTTCGGGTGCCGGCAGGCTGAGTCAGAGCGGGGTGTCGGCTGCGGTATTGTGTCTCGCGCGGCCCCGCGTGGGCCTGTGGGGTATGGGGTAATTGGCAGCCCGGCGGATTCTGATTCCGCTAGTCTAGGTTCGAGTCCTGGTACCCCAGCGATCACATCCAGTACCAGTTTTTCCGTTTTGGCTTGGCCCCGTCGTCTAGTGGCCTAGGACGCCGCCCTCTCAAGGCGGTAGCACGGGTTCGAATCCCGTCGGGGCTACCAAGCAATCCGTAGATCAACTCTCCGTGGAAGCGACTGCGCACCAGTGCAACAGAAAATGCCCAGGGCTTTCGCCGGTGAGGCACGCAGCGCGCTAGGCGGCGAGCCGATCGTCGCCGGTTCCATGGTTCAGGCCGACCCGGCGAAGGCGGCACTCACGGCGGTGTTGGTCACCCCGACCCGGCTGCTGCACGTCGACAAGAAGCAATCGCGCAGCTGGCCCCTCACCGAGGTCGCCGTCACCGATTACCAGCAGCAGGCGACCGCGCAACTCGCGGCGCTCGCGGTACTGGCCGGCGACGAAGTGCTGCGCTTCCTGATCCCGCGCGGCGAGCGGGCCCAGGATCTGCATGACGTCTTTCGCCAGCTGCGGGCGCTCAACAACGACTCGGTCGTCGGCCGGGTCTCGGAGCTGGCGTGGTGGGACCGCAAAGCGGCTTGGCCCTACGCCGCCTTGGGTCGCGTCGCCGGCGGCACCACAGCGCTCATCCAGGGCCAGCACGGGTCCATCGGACTGGGCCGCCGCGGGGTCTCGATCTACCTCGGCAATGCCGCTGAGCCGAGCCTTCAGATGAGGTGGCAGGACGTCACCGAAGTGCTGGTTGAGCCGCCTTCCGAGCTCAAAGCGCGGGTCAGCGCCGAGCAGCTGCTGCTGCTCGGAGTGCTGGCCTGGGGTCTGCCGACCACCGAGGGCGAGACCTTCGTGACCGTCACGGCCAAGAGCCAGGATCTGTATTTCGCCGTCCAGGCGCCCGTCACCGAGCTGCGCGGGTTCTGGGGATCGGTGCTTTCGCATTTCGCCGTCGACTCGGACGAGGTGGCCGTGGTCACCCCGCCCGCCACCGTGACGTTGCCCTCCGCCGACGCAGATCTCGTGGGTCGCCTGGAGCGACTGGCGGCCCTGCACGCCGCCGGTGCCCTCACCCAAGAGGAATACGCAGACGCCAAAGCGGCGGTCATCCAAGGCCGCTAGTAGCGCCCCTGCGGGCCTGGGTCGGGCAGTTCAGTGCGATGCCTTGGCGGGCAAACGTCGCAGGCCTTCCGCCAGGAGTCGTTCGCCAATGGGCGGCGAGCGCGTCGAGGTCGCCGTCGCAGCGATCAGGAGCGTGATGGGTGAAGACCAGCTGACCGACCTCACAGCTGTCGGCGAAGTCCGCCGCGGCTTCGATGGTGGCGTGGCCGTAACACCGGGCAGCAGCCTGTTCCGCGTCCCTGAAGTGGCCGTCGTGCAACAAGATGTCAGCTCGATCGGCCAGCGTTTCGGCGGATCGTCGCAGCTTCGCGGGCATGCCTTTGTGCAGCGCGTGATCAGGCAGATAAGCCACGCTCGCCGTATCCATCTCCACCCGGATCCCCACGGTGGGCCCGCCTTTGTGAGCCACCGGTGCCACCAGGATCCGGGCACCAGAGGCCGTCTCGAACTCACCCGGCAGCAAGGCACGGAAGGTCCAATTGCCGAGCAGCCCTTCGGGACCGATCGGGAAATACGGCGGTGCGAAAGACCCTGCGAGGAGGTCGCGGGCATTGGTATGGGGGCCATCCACCGGCACGTGCAGCGTGACCCGGGAGTCGGGACGGTCGACCGCCCGGCAAAAAGGCAGCCCCTGCACATGATCCCAATGAAGATGGGTCAGCACGATGTCGCCCTCGAAAGGGACGATCGCCAAGCAGGTCAGGCAGTGAACGCAGCCCGGTGCCGGCGTCAAGGATCAGATGCGGAACGTCCTCGGTCTCGCCGACGAGTGCGACGCAGCTGGTGTGGCCGCCATAACGAATGAACTCGGCGCCGGGCGCGGCCGTTGATCCCCTCACCCCGAGCGGGATGGCCTTCATGGTGCGGCGGCCGCCTGGGGTGAAGCAGTCTCGAGTAACTCTCGCCGGTGTCCCTCCGCGAGGCGGCCGAGCGCGGTCAGATCGACTGACTCGGCGGGGGATTCGGCGATTCTCACGGGGGTAGCCGCGGTGATGGTGGCCGTGCGGGCAGATGACTCCAGAATGGCCCGCTCTCCGAGCACTGCGCCCGGCCCCAGATTGCCCAGCGGTCGGCCCTCCACGCTCACATCGACGATCCCGTTCAGCACCAGAAAGAGCGAGTTGCCGGGTTCGCCTTCGGCGGCGATCACGTCTCCCGGTGCGAACTTGCGGATGCGGGGCTTGTGGGCACCGTGCATCAGTAATCCCGACAGCTCTCGTTCCAGGCTTGTCTCCGCGGCCGCCACGACGACAGGGGAGTCCTCATTGCCCCAGGGGGTCGCGGTCCACGACGGCTGTCCGACCCATGACCGCCAGTCAGCGACGCCGGCCTTCAACGTCAGCTCACCCGAGCTGTCATAGACCCAGTGGCGGGGGAAGGGGCTGGCACCCACGAGTTCCCGCTCGGTTGATCCGTCAGCGCGCAGGGTCAGTCGCAGCGTGGTCCAGACCAGTGGCGGCGCCAACCGGATGAAAGGTGGCCGGCTGATGCGCCTCGGCAGCGGCACTGCCGTGCGGCCTCCGGTGGTCTGTGTGAAGGAGATGAAACCGTCTCCCACGACAGGCGGTGGCTGCAGTTCGGGCATCGACACTGCAGCGAAGGTCGCGTCGAGCGGGCCGATGCGCACGGTGGTGGAACCCATGAGCATGCCGCCGCCTTGGCCATACCCGGTCACCTCGGAGCCGTCGAATTCTGCCCACGCCGTAAGGACATTGCCGAAACGGAAGGCGTCTGCATCGCGCAGCGCGGCCACGTCGGCCGCCCCATCGAGGTGGGCGGGCGGAGGTGCGTCGTAATGGGTGAGGCCGGCGGCAAACGAGGCCTTCATGACCCCGGGAACCGCCTCCGACGGGATCCACGACAGTGAGGTGACGCTCGACTCGATTCGCATGCCAGGAACGTTAGGAATCCATCGCCGCCTCGACGAGGGTGGCCAGCAGGTGAAAACGGGGGTGCCAGCACCCGGCGAATCAGTGGTCCTGGCCACCCTTGCGAGGTCCGTCACTTCGGCCGCAGATTGATGGCGTGGACCAAATCGACCAGATCACCGTGCTGCTCGCCGATGACAATCTCATCGTGCGCGAAGGTGTCCGCGCGCTCCTCAAGCGCGACGAAGGCGTTTGTGTCGTAGGGGTTGCGGGGGACTACGACGAGCTTGTCGCTCAATGCGGCCTGCTCAAACCGCAGGTGCTGGTCACCGACATCCGGATGCCGCCGACCTTCCAGAACGAGGGAATTGAAGGCGCCAAAGAAGTCCGCAAGATGCTTCCCGGCACCGGCGTAGTGGTCCTGAGCCAGTTCGACAGCCCGGAGTACGCCGTCGATCTACTGGCAGAAGGTGCTGCCGGCTATGCCTATCTGCTGAAGGATCGAGTGGCCGACGGCGACCGGCTCGCCCGGGCGATACGTGAGGTGGCGACCGGCGGCTCGATGCTGGACCCGGAGATCGTTGCGGGTCTGGTCTCACCGGTGCGGGCCGACGGAGATCTCAACCCCGCTCAGGAAGAGCTCCTGCAGCAGGTAGCCGAAGGCCGGCCGGTCAAGGCCATCGCCACTGCGCAGGGGGTCACTCCCGAGTCGGTGAACGATGCCGTCGAGGACCTGTTCCTCACGCTGGCGCGCGGAGCGTCAGCGGGTCAGGGCGATGCGCTGCGGCGGCTGCGGCTGCTGCACACCGCGATCCTGCAACGGGAGGAGCAGGGGCAGACCCTCTCCCGATTGCTGCCGGGTGGGCTGGCGGACAAGCTGCGTACCGATCGGGCAGCGGCTGACCGCCTGGAGCGATTGACGGTGACCGTGCTGATGTCTGACGTCCGCGGCTACACCACGATCGCCGAACATGCCGATCCAACCTTGCTCGCGGGTCAGCTGAATTCGCATCGAAAGGCGATGAACGCTGCCATTCTGTCCGAGGGAGGCACCGTTATGCAGTACGTCGGCGACGCCGTCATGGCGGTCTTCGGCGCGCCGGATCCGCACCCCGGTCACGCCTCCAGTGCAATCCGGGCGGCCATCGGCATGCATGCCCGGCAACGCGAACTCGACCGCGATTGGGCCGAGCAAGGCCTGGCGGCGTTCGGCCTCGGCATCGGGCTGTCCACCGGAGATGTCGCGGCGGCGCTGCTGGGCAGCGCCGAACGGTTGGAATACACCGTGGTCGGCGACACCGTGAATCTCGCGCAGCGGCTGCAGGATCTCGCCCGTCCGGCCGGGACGACGGTGGCCAGCGCGGCCACCGTCGAGCTTGCCGGAGACGAGTGGCAGTGGGATTCGCTGGGCGACTGCGTGGTCAAGGGACGCGAGGCTGTCGTCCGTCCTTACCGGCTGTGCGTGCCCGAAGTTTCGCCAGTCGCAGGAGTCGCATCGTGACCGTTTCTGTTGAGGCACTGAGCGTGGTCGAAGAAGACACGGCGGTTCCTGCGGTCCGGGTGCGCGGGGTGCGACGTACCTTCACCGCCGAACTCGCGCCGGTTCGGGCCTTGCGGGGCGTCGATCTCGACGTCGCAGTCGGCGAATTCGTGGCCATCATGGGCCCGTCGGGATGCGGCAAGTCGACGCTTCTGAACGTGATCGCGGGGCTGGACACGGTCGACGAGGGAACGGTCGAAGTGGCCGGCGTGCGAATCGACGGTCGCGATGAGAGTTCACTGGCAAAATTTCGCCGCCACCACGTCGGTATCGTCTTCCAATTCTTCAACCTGCTCGATGGCGTGAGCGCCTTGGACAACATCGCGCTGCCCGGTGTGCTCGGCGGGATGAAGCGCAAGGCGGCCGAGTCGCGCGCCCGCGAACTGCTCGACCTCCTTGGCCTCGGAGATCGCAGCGAGCAAGTGCCGGCGGTGCTCTCCGGAGGGCAGCGGCAGCGGCTGGCCATCGCCCGCGCGCTCGTGAACTCCCCTACGCTGCTGCTGGCCGACGAGCCGACCGGGGCTTTGGACAGCGACGGCGGAGCAGAGGTGCTCGAGCTCTTCCGTCGCCTTCACGCGGGTGGGCAGACCCTTGTCATGGTGACCCACTCGACTGAGGTCGCCGCTGGGGCGGACCGCCAGATCGTGCTCCGCGACGGCCGGCTCGAGTCGGACTCGGCAACGGCCTCCGGCTCGCCCGGCTGAGGCGGGCCGATGACCATTCTGCTGGCCTGGCTGCGGCTGGATCTGCGGCGTCGTTGGCGCTCGCTCGCCGTGCTCACGCTGCTGATCGCCCTGGCCGGCGCCACCGTGATGGCGGCTCTCGCCGACGCGCGGCGAGGCGCCAGCGCATTGCGACGGCTCAGCGCTCCTACCCTGCCCGCGACTACGGCGGTCCTGCCGAACACTCCAGGCTTCGACTGGAGCAAGGTCGAAAAGCTGCCCGAGGTGGCCGCGCTGACGAAGTTCATCGTCGACGGCCTCTTCGCCTTCCAGGGGTACCCGGACGGTGTCCAGGGGTTCCCTCCTGTCGACGCCGCGTACGGGACCACGATCGAGAAGCCGGTGATCTTCGCGGGTCGCAACTACAACCCGAGCCGCGACGATGAGGTCGTCGTCACGCCAAAATTCGTTTCGACGTTCCACAAGGGCGTCGGCGACACGGTGGTGCTCGACCTGCCGAGCGCCAAGCAGCTGGCCGACCCGGCCAACAGCAGCGGGGTGTCGAAATACGACGGGCCCCATATCAAGGCCCGCATCGTCGGGGTCGTCCTGACGCCATGGGGAATCAGTGCCGACACCGGCCAAGGCCGCGGTGGCATCCTGATGTCGCCGGGTGTGGTCACCCGCTACCCGGCCGAAACCCTCGGAAATCAAAGGAATCCGGAGAATCCGAACTACGTCAACGCCCTGGTACGGCTCCGCGGCGGCGAGGCCGCCATCCCGCAGTTCCGGGAGGACCTTGCCCGCGTCACGGGGCGGTCGGACATTGATGTCTGGGACCTGCCCGAGATGTACCGCGACGCACAGCGCCAGATTGCGTTCGAGGCGCGCTGCCTGGTCGCTTTCGCGGCTGCGGCCTTCGTCGCCGCGCTCTTCCTGATCGGGCAGGCCATCGCCCGCTACGCCACCGCGAGTGCCGCCGAGCTTCAGACGATGCGCGCGCTCGGTATGACCCCCCGGCAGGCGATCGTCACCGCAGCCGCGGGACCCGCCATCGCAGGGTTGCTCGGAGCGCTGCTGGCCGCGGGCGGCGCATTCGTCTTCTCACGGTGGACGCCCACCGGAAGTGCAGCTCCGCTCGAGATCTCGCGGGGGCTGACCTGGGACTGGGTGGTGCTCGGGCCGGGGATCGTCGTCATAGCAGCACTTGTCGTCGCTGGGGCCGCGGCCGCCGCGTGGCTCGCGCTGAGCGCGGCCCGGCGCGGCAAGGCGAGCCACCGTTCCGTTGTGGCCAGCTCGGTGTCGCGGGCCGGCTTCGGAGTCCCGGTCGTGATGGGAACCCGCTTCGCCCTCGAGTCGGGACGCGGGCGAACGGCGGTGCCGGTGCGTCCTGCTTTGGTCGGCGCGGTCAGCGGAGTCCTAGGCATTCTGGCGGTCTTCACCTTCTCGCACGGGGTCTCCGATGCCGCCAGCCACCCGGAGCGGTTCGGGCAGACGTATCAGCTGGGCTACTTCGCCGGCTTCAACGGACAGAATTTCGGGCCCACGGACAAGCTGGTGGCGGCGCTGCGATCCAACACCGATGTGACCGGGCTGGATGACGGCCTCACCGCGGTTGCCACCGGACCGCGCGGAAACGGCTCGGTCTCGCTCTTCGCATACGGCGATGGCCCGAAAGCCCTACCAGCGGTCGTCTCCTCCGGGCGGCTGCCGCGGGCAGCCGACGAGGTGCTGCTCGCCCCGCGCACCCTGTCGGCGCTGCATACCCGCGTCGGCGCCCGGGTCGAGCTCAAAGGCAACAAGCATCCGGTGAGCTACCTCGTGACCGGTTCCGGGCTGGTCCCAGAAGGGCCGCACAACACGTATGCCGACGGCGGTTGGGTAACTCCCGCCGGCTATCACGCCCTTTTCACCGGCTTCAAGTTCCGCATCGTCCTCATTGCGCTGCGCCCAGCGATACGCGGTCCACACGCGGCCGCGGCCCTGGCTGCCTCCATCACCAGGGCGCATCCTGACCTCAAAGGCGTGTCGTTCGAAGCGCCGCAGCCGCCGTCAGGCATCGAGAACCTGCGCCATGTCCGGGTACTCCCGATCCTGCTCGGCGCCTTTCTGGTGCTGCTCGCCCTCGGCGCCGTCGGGCACGCGCTGGCGACGGCCGTCCGGCGGCGGTCACACGATCTGGCGGTGTTGCGGGCGCTCGGGATGACCCAGTGGCAGTGCCGGCGGATAGTCATCACCCAGGCGACCGTGCTGGCGTTGATCGGCCTGATCTTCGGAGTGCCATT
Source organism: uncultured Actinomycetota bacterium (assembly GCA_963737695.1). Lineage (GTDB taxonomy): Bacteria > Actinomycetota > Actinomycetes > Frankiales > Frankiaceae > DATAZK01. The sequence goes on along the minus strand of CAVTTQ010000002.1, from coordinate 408,634 downwards.
GGGTCTTGCCATCGGGCGCAGCGTCTGGCGGGCGGTCGCTGACTACACACCGATCGAATACGTTCCTCCGCTTGCCGTGTGGGCGCTGGTGCTCGTGGTGCCCGCCGCCCTACTCCTGGCGAATCTGCTGGCTGCCTGGCCCGGGCATCGCGCGGCGCGGCTTCGCGTCGCCTCGATCCTGCGGGCGGAGTGATGCGCCGATGAAGTCAGGATCTGTCGTCTGGGCATGGCTGCGTATCGACCTCCGTCGCCGGTGGCGCTCGTTGGCCGTACTGACCCTGCTGGTCGCTGTCGCGAGCGCGGTGGTGATGGGCTCGCTCGCGGGGGCGCGCCGCGGTGCGAGTGCCATGTCACGGCTGCAGGCGCGCACCTTGCCGGCGACGTCAGCGGTCCTGGCGAATACTGCGGGCTTCGACTGGAGCAAGGTCCGGGCCCTGCCCGAGGTCTCGGCGCTTACCACCTTCGTTGTCGACTACGGATTCCAGTTCGAGGGAGTCCCGATCGAGGACGGCGAATTCCCTCCGGCGGACGACCAGACGATGCGCACCATCGAAAAGCCGGTGATTTACCAAGGACGACTCTTCGATCCCCGTCGCGTTGACGAAGCTGTCGTCACGCGCCAGTTCGTGGCCCACACGCACAAAGGCGTGGGTGCCACGGTCGTGCTGGATCTGCCGAGCGCCGGTCAGCTGCAGAGCCAGGTCGAGGGACCGACGGGCGTGCCCTTTGTCGGTCCGCACATCAAGGTGCGGATCGTCGGCGTCATCGGTTCGGTGTGGTTCTCAGACGGTCCCGGCGCAACCGGGACGATCGTGATGTCTCCCGCAGTGGTCGCGCGCTATCCGGCCAACACCATCGGCAATCAGGCGGATCCGAACAACCTCGCCTTCATCAACGCTTTGGTACGCCTGCGAGGCGGCGAGGCGGCAATCCCGCAGCTGCGTACCGACCTCGCCCGCCTCACCGGCAGATCCGACATCGATGTGTGGGACCTCCCGGCACAGGCTCGCGACATCCAGCACGGCATCGCTTTCGAGGCGCGCTGCCTGGCGGCCTTCGCCTTGGCGGCGTTCGCGGCCGCGCTCTTCCTCATCGGTCAGGCCATTGCCCGGTATGCGGCAGCCACGGTCGCTGAACTACAGACGATGAGGGCGCTGGGGATGACCCCGACGCAGGCCATCGCCGCTGCTGCGGCCGGCCCGGCGATCAGCGGCGTCCTCGGGGCTCTGCTCGGTGCGCTAGGGGCTTATCTGATCTCGTACTGGACTCCGATCGGCACCGCCTCGTTCCTCGAGCCCGCACCAGGACTTTCGTTCGACTGGGTGGTGCTTGGGCCCGCAATCGCCGTCACCGTGGTGCTCGTGGCAGGCGGCGCGGCGGCGGCAGCCTGGTTGGCCGTCGGTGCTGCCCGCCGCGGCGCTCCGATCAGACGTTCGGCCATCGCCGCCGGGGCCGCCAGAGCGGGATTTCCCGTCCCCATCGTGGTCGGCACCCGCTTCGCCCTGGAGTCGGGCCGGGGACGCACGGCGGTGCCCGTCCGACCCGCCCTTGTCGGCGCTGTCGCCGGCGTGCTCGGGATAGTCGCCGCCTTCACCTTTGCGCATGGAGTCACCAACGCCTCCGATACGCCGGAGCGCTTCGGCCAGACGTTCCAACTCGCCAGCTACTTCGGCGTCAACGGCCAGAACTTCGGCCCCACTCCTGCACTTCTCTCGGCGCTCACCGCCGACAAGAACGTGACGGGAGTGGATGACGCCCGGTCGGCTGTCGCCACCGGAGCGGGCAGCTCGGACTCGGTGACCATGTATGCCTACGGCGCCGGCCAGAAGCCACTGCAGGTCGTAGTCACCTCCGGCCGGATGCCGGCGGCCGCCGATGAAGTGCTGCTCGCCCCGCGTTCGTTGACGGCGTTGAAGACCAAGGTGGGCGAGCACGTCACGCTCAAAGGAAACAAGCATCCGGTCAGCTACCTCGTCACCGGTTCGGGATTCGTGCCCGAAGGGCCGCACAACGCCTACGCAGATGGCGGCTGGGTGTCGCAGGCGGGATATGACCGGCTCTTCAGCGGTTTCAAGTTTCACTTCGTGCTGGTCGCCATGGCGCCGACCGCCCGTACCGCTGCCGCCGCTGGTGCGCTGTCCACCGATATCGCGAAGATCGATCCCGCCCTGAAGGGCGTGCAATTCCAGCCCCCGCAGCCGCCCGATGAGATCGCCCAACTGCGCCAGGTGCGGGTGCTTCCGATCCTGCTGGGCGCCTTCCTGGCGCTGCTGGCAGTGGGCGCCGTGGGCCACGCGCTCGCGACGGCTGTCCGGCGGCGGTCACACGACCTGGCCGTGCTGCGCGCGCTCGGTTTGACGCAGCGGCAGTGCCGCGCGATCACCTTCACGCAGGCAACCGTGGTGGCGGTCATCGGACTCATCTTCGGAGTGCCGCTCGGGCTGGCGATCGGCCGGCTGGTCTGGCGCGGCGGTAGCCGACTACACCCCGATCCAGTACGCCCCGCCGCTGGCATTCTGGGCGCTGGTGCTCGTCGCACCGGTCGTTCTCGTGACATCAACAATGCTGGCTGCGTGGCCGGGACATCGCGCCGCGCGGCTGCACGTCGCCCAGATCCTGAGGGCGGAATAGCCATGGATGCAACGGCGATCGCCTCGGTCGTGCTCGGGGCTGCCTGGCTGATGGTCGGGCTGGTGGCGTTCGGCCGCCGCAGCAGCCCGCTCGCTGTCACATGTCTGACCGTCGCCGCCACCCAGTTCGCGGCCGCCGCCTGGAACCCGTTAGCGCCATTGGTGATTGCCGCCTGGCTGGGCTATGCGCTGGCCATCCCGCGCGGGTCGATCGATACCTCCCCGCGTCGGGTGGCGGCAGCCTTGGGGCTGGCGTTGGCCCTGGTGTGGAGCGTCGTGCTCGGCGCAGCGGGAGACGCCGCGGGCCCTGGGTTGTTCATCGGGGCTGCGATCGTCGCCGTGGCCGCTGCCGTACTGGCGGTGGGTTTGCGTTACCGGCAGGCCGGGCCCGATGATCGCCGGACGCTGCAGTGGGTCACCGCCGGCGGCGTGCTGGTGGTGGGCAGTGTCGTCGTCCTCCTGAGCCTGCACGCCATGACCGGCACGCCCGAGATGCCCCGGATCTGGGTGACGTACTCGCTGCTGTTCATTCCGCTCGCGCAGTTGCTGGCATTGGTCGTCGCAGAGACCCGGGCGGCGGCGTATGCGCTGACCGAGTCGATCGCCGTAGCGGGGCTCGCCGCTCTGGTCGCCGTGGTGTACCTCGTCATCGTCGTGGGCATCCACGGCCCCCCGGACAGTCACGAGCACGCAGTCCTGCTGGCGAGTCTCATCGCCGCCCTCGTGGTTGCCGTTCTCGCGCTGCCGGTGCGCCGGCGACTTGTCGGCCTGGCCGAGGCATTGATCGGCAATCGGGATCCATCGACGGATGAGGTTGCCACTGCCTTCAGCGCCCGGATGAGTCGCTCGGTACCCATGGATGAGCTGCTGCTGCAGCTGGCCGAGTCGTTGCGAGCGACGGTTCCCGGCGCCACGGCGGAGATCTGGACCGGCGCAGACGGGACTCTGACGCGTGCGGTGAGCGTTCCCTCTGCGCCGCCGGCCCGCCTGCTGCTCGCCGACCGGGAGCGCGTCGTCATCGGTCAGGCACGCATCGGCGGACCGGGCTGGGCAACCGTGTGGCTTCCGAACCTGCTGGCATCCAACGACAGTCCCAACCCGAAATCAGATGACGTCGTGGCCGGCGACGTTCGTTTCGTGCCGGTGGCGCATCTGGGAGAGCTGCTCGGGCTCATCGTGGTCCGCCGGCCGGCCGATGCGCCCGAGTTCAGTGAGGACGACGAACGCCCGCTCGTGGAGCTCGCCCGTCAGTTGGGCTTGGCGTTGCACAACGTGCGGCTGGACTCGGCCCTGCAGGCCTCCCTTGCCGAGCTGGCGCAGCGCAACGAGGAGTTGCAGGCGTCACGGCTGCGCATCGTCACGGCCGCGGATGACTCCCGCCGGGCCATCGAGCGCAACCTGCACGACGGCGCGCAGCAGCATCTGGTGGCGCTTGCGGTGAAGCTGGGTCTGGCTGCCGCCATCGCCGAGGACGGGGACACCGAGACGGTGCGCACTCTCGTGTCGGACCTGCGTGCCGACGTCCAGACCACCATCGGCGAGCTCCGCGAGCTGGCACACGGCATCTATCCACCGCTGCTGCGCGACCGTGGGCTGACGGAGGCGCTGAGGACCGCGGCGACGCGCTCTCCATTGCCGTGCTCGGTCGAGGTCGACGTGCCTGGGCGCTATCCGGAGCAGATCGAGGCGACGATCTATTTCTGCTGCCTCGAGGCGATGCAGAACGCCGGGAAATACGCCGGGGACGGCGCCCAACTGTGCGTTCGGGTGACCGCCGCCGATGAGCTGCTCTGCGTCGAAGTGAGCGACGATGGTGCGGGTTTTGACGCGACCGCCGGCGCGCACGGTCAGGGATTCATCAACATGCGTGACCGGCTCGGCGCCATCGGCGCCGACCTCGTGGTCGACTCCAGCCCCGGCCATGGAACCCGAGTCAGTACTCAGATCCCAGTCGAAGACGGGCTGCGAGTACTCGGCGAGTAGGCCGTCACGGCGCGGCCAACAGTTCGCGAAGCAGTTGCGGACTCAGGTCTTCTTTGCGGAAATAGCTGCGGGCGCCGCAATCAAGGGCGTCCGCGGGCAGGTCGTCGGCCGCGTAGGTCGAGACCAGAGCGACTTTGACCGCCGGCTGCGCTGACACGATCTGACGAGTGGCTTCGATGCCGCTGATGCCGGGCAGGTTGATGTCCATGAGGATGACGTCCGGGCGCTGCAGGGCGGCTGCGGTGACCGCTTCCTCACCCGTCGCCGCCTCACCCACGACCCGCCATCCGCTGATCATCGATACCAGCGTGCGTGCCACTGAGCGGAAGGGCGGCTGGTCGTCGACGATCAGAACGCCGATCGAAGCCGAGCGCGCTTCGGGCGCCGCTGTGTCGTTGATGGCCACACCTTCCATCTCTTGAATATCGGCACAAAAATCGGCCGCAACAAGGGTGCTAGCTTCCCTTTCGGGCGTCTCGCTCGGACAACAGAAGCAGGACCGCGGTGACCCGCCGGTTCACATCCGGGGCGACCGTGAGCCCGAGCTTTGCGAAAAGCGCATTGATGTGTTTTTCCACCGCACGTTCGGTAAGCACCAAAGCTTTGGCGACGGCTTCATTGCTCTTGCCCTGCGCCACCTGATCGAGCACCTCGAGCTCGCGCTTGGAAAGCGTGGACAAGGGTGAACGGGGGCCGCGGGTAGTCGCCTTCACCAGCTGTTCAACCACCAGCGGGTCGATGACCGACCCGCCTCGCGCGACGATCCGGATCGCCTCGGCCAGCTCGTCGGGCTCACTGACGCGTTCTTTGAGCAGGTACGCGCGTCCGGCGCTCCCTTCGGCCAGCAACGTGTTCGCGTACGCAGGCTCGTTGTACTGGGAAAGGACGACCACGCCGACTGACGGATGGCTCTCGTGCAGCTGGGCAGCCACCTGGATCCCTTCGTCGGTCAGGGTCGGGGGCATCCGGACGTCGGTCACGAGGACGTCGGGCTTCGTCTCCTGAATGGCCTCGAGCAGCGCCACACGGTCGCCACATTCGGCGACAACCTCCAGGTCGTCCTGACGGTTGATGACGAGGCAGATCCCCTCGCGCATGAGTAAGGAATCCTCGGCGACCACCACCCGCAGGACCATGCATTTGACCTTAGTGTTCGGCGTGCATTCCGCAGGCTTTTCGGGCCCTCTTCGCGTTTCTTGAAGTTCGCTTTTGCGGCTAGCCGTGAAGCGCGGCTTCGAGGCGCCGGGAGGCGGCAATCACGGCCGCCCCGAAGCGTCGGCCGGGAGTGCGAGTCAGCCGCTCCACCGGCCCGGACACGCCAATCGCGGCTGCGACTACTCCGATCGCGTCGTGAACCGGGGCGCTCACCGAGGCCAGGCCCGGCTCTCTTTCGGCGACGCTGGCCGCGTAGCCGTACTTCGTGACGGCTGCCAGTTCTCGTAGGCCAAAGGCGGCGCCATCGGGAAGCGCTTCGCCGGTCTCGGCCAGGAAGACGTGCGCGGCAGAGCCGGCTGTCATCGGCAGGACCGCGCCGACGGGCACCGTGTCACGCAGCCCGCTGGCCCGGTCCGCGGCGGCAATGCAGCGCCGGGTGTTGGGGCCCGTGCGTACGAAAAGCGCTGCGCTCTCCCCGGTTTCATCGCGCAGCGCCTCCAGGATGGGGCCCGCGGCGGTGGCCAGTGGGTTCGTCACGGCGATCCTGGGCCCGAGCAGAAACCTCCCCTCGGAGTCGCGCGCCACGAGGCGATGGATCTCCAGTGCTACGGCGAGCCGATGAGCCGTAGCCCTGGGCAATCCGGTGCGCTCCACCAGTTCGGCGAGGGCCGCCGGACCGTCATCGAGCGCATCCAGTACGCGAACCGCTTTATCAAGGACGCCAACTCCGCTATCGTGTTCCACGTCGTGAAACTACCGTCTCAGGGAGTGAGAAGTGGGTCGAACACTCGCCGACAAGGTGTGGGATTTGCATGTCGTCAACGTCGAGAGCGATTCAGACGCCGGTGAGCCGGATCTGCTCTACATCGATCTGCATCTCGTGCACGAGGTCACCTCGCCTCAGGCTTTCGACGGACTGCGCATTTCGGGGCGCACCGTGCGCCGTCCTGATCTGACGCTCGCGACCGAGGATCACAACGTTCCCACCCGCGACACCCTGGTGCAGATTGCCGACCCGGTGAGCCGCATCCAGGTCGAGACGTTGCGCAAGAACTGCGCTGAATTCGGCGTCCGTCTCTACCCGATGAATGACCCGGGGCAGGGGATCGTCCACGTGGTCGGACCCCAGCTCGGTCTGACCCAGCCCGGTATGACCGTGGTTTGCGGAGATTCGCACACCTCGACCCACGGTGCGTTCGGAGCCATCGCGTTCGGAATCGGGACCAGCGAGGTGGAGCACGTCCTGGCGACTCAGACGCTGCCCAACGCGCGCCCGAAGATGATGGCGGTCAACGTCGAGGGTGAGCTCGCCGCGGGCGTCACCGCCAAGGACATCGTGCTCGCCGTCATCGCTGAAATCGGCACCGGCGGCGGCCAGGGACACATCATCGAATTCCGTGGCAGCGCGATCCGCGGGCTGTCCATGGAAGGCCGGATGACCGTCTGCAACATGAGCATCGAGGCGGGTGCGCGGGCCGGACTAATCGCCCCCGACGAGACGACCTTTGCCTACGTGAAGGGTCGCCCGCACGCCCCTCGGGGCGCGGCGTGGGATGAAGCCGTGTTGGCCTGGAGCGAGCTTCGCAGCGACGACGATGCCGTCTTTGACCGCGAGGTGACGCTCGACGCCTCGAAGCTGCGCCCGTTCGTCACCTGGGGCACCAATCCGGCTCAGGGGGTGACGATCGATGGGCGCATCCCCGATCCGTCCTCGTTCGCGGACGCCGGCCAGCGCGGGGCCGCAGAGCGAGCCCTGGCCTACATGGGCCTGGAGGCCGGCACTCCGATCCGCGAGATCGACGTCGACACCGTCTTCATCGGCTCCTGCACCAACGGCCGGATCGAAGATCTGCGCGCCGCCGCTGCCGTGCTCGAGGGCCGCCAGATCAAGGACGGCATGCGCATCCTCATCGTTCCCGGCTCGATGATGGTGAAGGCACAGGCTGAGAAGGAGGGCCTGGACGAGGTCTTCCGGGCGGCAGGTGCCGACTGGCGCAGTGCTGGATGTTCGATGTGCCTCGGGATGAACCCCGACACGCTCGCTCCCCAGGAGCGCTGCGCCAGCACTTCCAACCGCAACTTCGAAGGACGTCAGGGCGCCGGCGGGAGAACGCATCTCGTGTCGCCCGCCGTCGCCGCAGCCACGGCCGTCGCCGGCCACTTCGCCACCCCTGAGGAGCTCTGAGATGGAGCCGTTCCGCGTCCACACCGGCACCGCCGTCCCGCTGCGCCGCAGCGATGTCGACACCGACCAGATCATCCCGGCGGTCTGGCTCAAGAGGGTCGAGCGCACCGGCTTCGGTGCCGGACTGTTCAGCGCCTGGCGAAACGACCCCGCCTTCGTCCTGAACGACGAGCGTTATGCGGGCGCGACCATCCTGCTGGCGGGGGAGAATTTCGGCACCGGCTCCTCGCGTGAGCACGCCGTCTGGGCGCTGCATGATTACGGGTTCCACGTGGTGCTCTCGGCTCGATTCGCTGACATCTTCCGCGGCAATTCCTACAAGAACGGCTTCCTTCCGGTACAGCTGCCGGACGAGGTCATCGGCCGCTTCATGAACGCGGTCGAGGCCGATCCCACCACGCAGATCACCGTCGATCTCGAACGATGTGAGGTTCATGGCGCTGGGATCAGTCATGTCTTCGAGATCGATGCCAACGTTCGGCACCGGCTGCTCAACGGGCTCGATGACATTGCGCTGACTCTGCACTCGGAAGCGGCCATCGAGGCGTTCGAGTCGCGTCGCCCGACCTGGCTGCCGGTCACGGTCTAGGCCGTGGCGGCCGGCAGCGTCTGGAATCAGGCGCTGGCTGACGTCTGGTCCGCGCTTCCCTACACCGACCCAAGCGACGGGGCGGAGCCGTCCATCCACGGCGACGTCCGCAGGTTGCCTGCCGAACCGTCCGGGCTGGCCGTCGACGAACTCGCCGTCGCGAGCGTCGCTGCGGCTCTTCGCGCCGGCTCGCTGCTCAAGGCTGCCCGTACCGGCGGGGCGCCCCCGGCCGTCTCGCTGTCCTCGTCGCACGTCGCCGATGCGGTGCGTAGCGAGCTCTTCCTGCGCGTCGAGGGTCAGCTGCGCGCCGGCGGATTTGCGCCGCTGTCGCGCTTCTGGCCGACGGGAGACGGTTGGCTGCGCACCCACGCCAATTATCCCTGGCACCTCTCGGCACTCCAGAACGCGACGCAAACGCCGCTGACCACTGCGGATCCGGAGATTGTCGGCGCAGCCCTACTGACGGATTCAGCGCTGAATTGGGAGGAGCGCATTGTCGCCGCCGGCGGCGTCGCGGCTGCGGTGCGAACTCCCTCGCAATGGTCGGCGAGCGAGCCCGGAAAGGCCGTCAGCGAAGCACCTTTGATTCGCCACCGACGTATCGGGGAGGGACCCGCGTCGCCTGTTTCCGCAGCGCTTGAGGGTGCTGGATCTCACCCGGGTGATTGCCGGGCCGGTAGCAAGTCGCACGCTCGGCTCGTTCGGAGCGGACGTGCTGCGGCTGGACAATCCGGCTCGACCCGAACTCGACTTCCATCGGATTGACGGCGTTCTCGGCAAACGTTCGGCGCTTCTGGACGTCGTCTCTGCATCGGCGCAGGCACGGTTTCAGGACCTGCTGTCAGGCGCGGATGTCGTCTTGTACGGCTACCGACCGGGTTCATCGGCGCTCGACCCCCGATCGCTTGCCGAGCGCTACCCCGGAATCGTCATCGTTGCGCTGAGCGCATGGGGCGAAAACGGACCTTGGGGAGTGCGTCGCGGCTTCGACAGTCTGGTGCAAGCCGCCAGCGGGATCGCCCATTTGCAGTCAGCGGGCGAGGGACGCCCAGGAGTTTTGCCATGCCAGTTGCTCGACCATGCAACGGGCTATCTGATGGCCGCGGCGGCGCTATTGGGGGTGCGCGAACGGAGCCGCAACGGGGGATCTCACATCCTTCGGCTGAGCCTGGCAGCGACGGCGAATCAGCTTCTCCGGACGCCCCGATCGGCCCTTGTCCAAGAGGCCAAAAGTACTGCAGCGTATGAAGATTGGACTGCTCAAGTCAGGATGTCGGATGGCACCACAATCTCGGCGGTGACCCCACCGGGTGCATACGACAGCGTGCCCCTCGGATGGCCTGAACCGGTAAGCGTTTACGGGCACGAAACAGCCTCATGGAATGCCCTCCCCGGCCGATTGTGAGGCGAATGCAACACGCCTAAAAGGCCGTAACTGTTGCGGTTACGAGGGTTGCGCCCTACCGTTGCGGTGATCACGACGTGGAGGTGCTGTGAACAAGTCCGATTTGGTTGGCCGGGTATCTGAGTCAATTGACGGTGGACGGACGGCTGCTACTCATGCAGTCGAAGCCGTTATCGAAGCGATCCAAGAGGCCGTAACCCGCGGCGAAAAGGTCGCAATCTCGGGATTCGGCGTATTCGAAAGGGTCGAACGCGCGGCCCGCATCGGACGTAACCCGGCCACGGGTGAGCCCGTACAAGTGAAGGCTTCGGCGGTGCCGAAGTTCCGGCCCGGTGCCGAATTCAAGGGTTACGTCTCGGGTGCTCGCAAGCTCGCCGGCGCCGTTACGACCGCGACCAAGGGTGCCAAGAAGGCAGCCCCGGCCAAGAAGGCGGCTCCAGTGGCGAAGAAGGCAGCTCCCGCAAAGAAGGCGGCTCCGGAGCCAAGAAGGCCGCTCCGGCCAAGAAGGCGGCTCCGGCGGCGAAGAAGGCAGCTCCCGCGAAGAAGGCGGCTCCGGTAGCTAAGAAGGCGCCTGCGAAGAAGGCAGTAGCCAAGGCCGTACCGGTGAAGGCTCCGGCCAAGAAGGCCGCCGCGAAGGCTGCAAAGGCAGCTCCCGCCAAGAAGGCCGTGGCCGCCAAGAAGGCAGCTCCGGCTAAGAAGGCCGTGGCTGCGAAGAAGGCAGCTCCCGCCAAGAAGGCCGTCGCCGCCAAGAAGGCAGCTCCCGCCAAGAAGGCGGCCGCCAAGAAGGTGGCTCCCGCCAAGAAGGCCGCGAAGAAGGCGGCCCCGGCTAAGAAGGCCGTGCCTGCCGCCAAGAAGGCGGCGAAGAAGGCCCCGGCAAAGCGACGTAGCTGAACGCCTCGCGCTGGCCGTCTGTCAGGCGGCCAGCGCGGGCATCAGATCAGCGTCGTAGTCAGCGGCTATCAGTCGGCCGTTGGCAAAAGACAGCGCCCAGACGCTCCCTTTGCGGGCCGGCGGGCGCCTTAGCCGAACCCGTGATCGGGCGGCCAGCCTGGTCATCAGGTCAGGGATGACCTCGCCCTGGCTGCACAGCAGCGTGGTTCCGCCGGCGGCAACCAGTTCGCGCAGAAACGCGACGGTGCTGAGCGGGTCGGCGGCGTACGCCTCCCTGCCGAGCCGTGGCTCGATCTCGACGTCGACACCAAGCAGCTGGCTTGAAGGGCGCACCGTGTCGGCGCATCGGACGAGGTCCGCGCTGGCGATGCGGACCGGTTCGTAGCAAGGAGCAACGCAGGCAAGGCGGCGGGCCTGACCCAGCCCGTCCTTGTCCAATGGGCGCAGTGCGTCATCGCCCTTCCAGCGGCGCTTCTTCCCGGCCCGCGCATGGCGCACCAGCAGGATGGTGGCCGTCGCGATAGGCATGTTCGCAAAGCGTTGCGCGAGCTGGCGGTCGTGGTCGTAGGACAGCTTGCGTATCGCCCGCCGCATCGGCAGCCATTGCAGTTCGTCGACCTCTTCGTCCTTGGGCGCAAATTCCGTGCCGCCGTCGGCCATGGCCCAGTAGCGGACGTATTTGGGTCCGGCAGCAACCGAATACCGCTGCTCGCCGACCACCTGACCACAGGCGGCTGTCACGCCGATCTCTTCGGAAACCTCGCGGCGTGCGGTGACGATGAGTTGCTCGCCCGCGTCGACCTTGCCCTTGGGTAACGACCAGTCGTCGTATTTGGGCCGGTGCACGACCGCCAGCTCCCGCTCGCCGCCTGCTTCGGTCGGGTCGCCCCGCCACACGAAGCCGCCGGCGGCCAGGACCTTGGCGTCGGAGTGCCGTCCGAGCTGCGTCATGCGTGGTGCCAAGGCGGAATTGGCCACCGGATCATCCGACTTCTTTGCGAGCCGAGCTCCAGGCCGGACCGAAGGCCCGCCTGCTGTCGGCGACCGCACATCGATTGGCCTGCACCAGACGTCCTCCGACGAGACACAGCGCTCCGTCGTCCAGATGCGCCTTGGCTAATGCGTCCAGCGTCTCCGCGGCGATCGCGGCGTCCTGGTGGTCGCCAAGAACCTCCTGGACCGACTTGGCTGCCAGCGCGATCTTCTGGGCCGGCTTTCCGAGCACCTCGATCACGGCCTCGGCCGCATAGCGCGCCTGTTTGGCTTTGATTCGCGCCTCATGCCACTCCTCGTCAGGCCCGTCCATGTCGCCGGTCGGCAGCTTGTGGGCCCGCTTGGCCAGCGCGTCCCAGGCGGCGCGAACCAGCGGCGGAAGTGTCTTGGAGCAAGATGAGGCAGCTTCCGGCGATACGACCGGCTCGCGGGCGGCGTCGACCAAGACATCCAGCAGGCGCAGGTAACGATCACTGCGCAGCGCGTCCGCGCCGGCCTCCAGTGCGACCTCTTCACGGCCGGCCAGAATGGTGTCGAGGCGACCGAATGCGTCCATGTCGTAGGCCGGGATGGCGTCCTTCACCATGGAGGCCAGCCGCTCTCTCAGCACTTCCAGATCGCGAGCATCGCCGAGGCTGCCGGCCAACCACGCCAGTTCGGCTCGCAACGACTCGGCCCAGAGTGGCTCCACCAACGGCCGGAAGGTCTTGAGATCGCTGCGCATCCGGCGGCACGCGACCCGCATCTGATGGACGGCGTCCTCTTCTTGCCGGCGTACCCCGATATCCGCCAGCAGCAGGCGGCGGGTGCCGGTTCGCAGTGAGGCGGCGACGAGCTCGCTGGCGGGATCGGAGGCCAGTACCCGGCCGGCGGCAGGCAGCTCAGGAGGGGCTACAGCACGGGGCCCGAGCGCCCGGACGACCTTGGGCAACTGGTCGCCGGGGACGGCACCCGCAGCCGCGAGGCGGTTTGTGACGGTCTCAAGGGCAAGGGGCGGCAGTTCACCTTTGGCCTCGACCTCGATCTCACGAAATCGTGAGACCACGCGGCGGCCTTCCTGCACCGACACCGTGTCGTCGACGACCTCGAGCAGGTCGTCGCCCTCGGCGCTGCGCAGCATGAAGATCGAGCGGGCAGTGCGCAGGGTCGCCACCGGAGCGAGCACTGCGCCGCGCAGCCAGCCGGTGAGCAACTCCGAGAGCTCAGCCGGTACGTCACGAGCGCTGCTGACCAACTCGATCTCGTCGCGGACCAGGCCACCCGACGTGGCCTCACCACGGGTCTCGGCCGGCAGCTTCAACGTCCAGCGGGCGGGCCCGTCGCCGCTGCGGTGTCTGAGTGTGATGCCGTCTCGGGCCAGCCGTAGATCAGGTGAGTCGTAGTAGACCGCCCGCAGCGTCTGGGCCGGCTGTGGGTCGGCACTCGCCAGTCCGACGTTCGGCTCCGCGAGGTCAGGAAGCACGAAAAGGCCGTGAACGGAGTATTTCTGCTCCCGCTCCCGAAAGGTACTCAGCGGATCGATGGTGCTAGGGGCCATGCGGGTGCGGTGTCCTCTGCTCTTACTCGGTGGTGGTAGTCGCTCGGAAGGGGGTGCTATGCGTTGGATGCGGTCAGCGCGGTGATGGCCGCGAGCTCCACCTGGTAGTCCAGCAGGCGCTCGCCGTCGCGATAGGCGGTACGGCTCCAACGACCGTCCGGTGCCAGGTCCCAGGCGACCACCTGCGAGCTGAAAGCGAGGTCGAGCATCGCCGAGAGTTGGTCGTGCATCAGGGGATCGCGAACCCGCACGAGCGACTCGATACGACGGTCGAGGTTGCGGTGCATCATGTCGGCGCTGCCGATCCACCACTCGCCGGCGCCGGCGAAGTGCAACACCCGGCTGTGCTCGAGGTAGCGACCGAGGATGGACCGGACCTTGACGGTCTGGGACAGGCCCGGGACGCCGGGACGCAACGCGCAGATGCCGCGGATGAGGCATTCGATCGGAACCCCGTCGCGCGAGGCACGGTAGAGGGCGTCGATGACCTCTTCGTCGACGAGTGCATTCGCCTTCAGCCGGATCCCACAGGGGCGTCCGGCGCGCGCCGCCTCGGCCTCGGCCTCGATGCGTTCGACGATGCTTTCGCGCATGCGCTGGGGAGCAACGAGCAGGGTCCGGTACTCGGTCTGGCGGCTGTAGCCCGTCAGCACGTTGAAGAGGTCGGTGAGGTCGGCGCCGACGTCAGGGTCGGAGGTCAACAGCCCCAGATCCTCATACAGCCGAGCCGTCTTCGGGTTGTAGTTACCCGTGCCCAGGTGGCAGTAGCGGCGGAGTCGGCCGCGCTCCTGGCGTACCACGAGAGCAGCTTTGCAATGGGTCTTCAGGCCGATGAGCCCGTAAACGACATGGCAACCGGCGCGCTCCAGCGCCCTGGCCCACTTGATGTTTGCGCTCTCGTCGAAGCGGGCTTTGATCTCGACGAGCACCACGACCTGCTTACCGGCTTCGGCAGCATCGATCAGGGCTTCGACGATCGGCGAGTCACCCGAGGTGCGATACAGCGTCTGCTTGATGGCGAGCACGTTAGGGTCCGCCGCCGCCTGCTCGATGAACCGCTGGACGCTGGTGGTGAACGAGTCATACGGGTGATGCACGAGTACGTCGCCCTCGCGCAGCACCTGGAAGAAGTCAGGTGCCGGCTCTCCATCAGGACTGGAAAGCCGGGGATGCGTGACCGGCACGCGCGGAGGGTCTTTGAGATCGGGGCGGTCCAGATCCTGCAATGCCCACAGCGTCGACAGGTCCAGCAGACCGCCCGGCACCTCGTAGACATCACGGCGGTCCACTTCGAGCTCGCGAACCAGCATTTCCAGGATCTCGCTGTCGACCCCGCCCTGAATCTCCAAGCGGACGGCTCTACCGAAGCGCCGGCGAGCGAGCTCGCGCTCGAGTGCCTGCAGCAGATCTTCTGCCTCGTCCTCTTCGACCTCGAGTTCCTGATTACGAGTGACCCGGAACGCAACGGAATCAACTACGTCCATTCCCGGGAAAAGCTGGGAAAGGTGCGCTGCGATCAGCTCCTCGAGCGGAACGAACGAGATCACCTCATCCGACGTCTCCTCGTCCTCCGTCGCGCCGGCCACGCGCACCAGCCGAGGCACGTTCGGCGGCACCTTGACGCGGGCGAAGCGTTCGGTGGGTCCGGAGCTGCTTTCGGGCCGCTCGAGTCCACCGAGAACTTCTTCCCCGACCCGCACCATGACCCCGAGATTGAGCGAAAGACCGCTGATGTACGGGAAGGGATGGGCGGGGTCCACGGCGAGCGGGGTGAGGACGGGAAAGATGTGTTCGCGAAAGTAGGTGCCCAACGTTTCGCGCTGCCGGCCGCCGAGATCGCTCCAGTGGACTACCCGGATTCCGGCCTCGGCCAGCTGGGGGCCGACCGAATCTCGCCAGCAGGTGGCGTGACGCTCGACCAGCTCCGCGGTGCGGGCGCTGATGCGCTCCAGCTGCTCCCGCGTCGACAGGCCGTCAGGACTGTTGAACTGCAGCCGGGCCGCGGCGCGGCGCTTGAGCCCGGCGACCCGAACCATGAAGAACTCGTCGAGGTTGGTGGCGAAGATGGCCAGGAACTTCGCTCGCTCGAGCGGCAGGGTGGCCTCGTCCTCGGCCAGTTCGAGCACCCGGGCGTTGAAATCCAGCCAGGAAAGCTCGCGATTGACGAAGCGCCCCGACGGCAGATCAGGGTCGAGCACCGGTGGGCGGGGTGATTCGAGCGGCTCCAGCAGCCCTGAAGGCGGCTTGCGCTGCAGCGGCTGCTCCGCCAGGGCACTCACGAGCGCGGCCTGACGCCGGGAGTCACAACGCCTGAGTCGCTCACGCGTGGAGTCTGCCACTTGTTGGTGAACGGGTCGCTCGCTTCCAGTACCCGTGTCGTCTCGGGTCCGACTCCGACCCCAATGGCCACCTCGAGATCCGCGGCCGTGTCCACGTCGTGGCGTAACCCTGCCGTGGCCGGGCCCGGAGCCAGGCCGTCGGTGATGTCGACGGCCCCACCAGCGATGTGCAGGCCTCGGCTGCCGGGACCGAAAGCGGGCCGGAGGTCCATGCCATCGACGGCCGATAACAGCACGGTGCCGGTGCCGATCGCGTCTGCGACGACCGTCCTGTGGTGGCGGCCGGCCAGTTCGAGGGCGGCCGCCAGCACGGCGGGACGCAGCGCCGGCAGGTCAGCAGCCACCACGACGACACCCGATCCGGGCCACCGCCTCGCGGCCTCTGCCGCGCCGTGGGAGAGCGCCGCGTTGAGCCCGGCGGCAGGCGTGTCGGCGATGATGACGCAGCCGGGTGAGAGCAGCCGCTCGGCGTCTTCGTCATCGGTGATCACCAGCACCGCTTGCACGGATTCGACGCTCGCCGCCGCCGCCGCGGTATCGGCCGCGAAAGCCAGGGTCAGCGCCGAGCGATCAGGACGATCCAACCTGCTCTTGGCCAGTGGCAGCGGTTTGACGGCGAGCAGTACCACCCAGCGTCCAGGTGCGCCGTCACGGCTCATCGACGGCCTGCGACGGCGCGCGTGTCGGCCCGGTGGATCACCAATCGAGCGTACGTGCGCGAAACTGGGGCGATGAGGTCCCGGTCGACGCCCAGCGGCCCCAACCGTGACCCCAGCAGTGGCCCCAACCGTGGCCCCAGCCGTGGCCCCAGCAGTGGCCCCAAGAAGGGCCCGGCCATGCGGCTGGCGATCATCATCATCCGACCGATCTCCACGCTGCTGACCAAACGCATCTGGCAGGGCCGTGAGCACCTCCCGCGCACCGGGGGCGTCATCGTCGCCGCCAACCACCTGTCCTGGGTCGATCCGTTCACGCTGGCCCATTACGTCTACTCGGCGGGACGGCTGCCGCGATTCATGGCCAAAGAGAGCCTTTTCCGTTTCCCGGCGACCGGCTGGATCCTTCGCGGTGCACACCAGATTCCGGTGCGGCGCGGGGAGCGCGATGGCGCCGATGCACTGCGCGACGCCGTGACCGCCTTGCAGAACGGGGAGGCGGTTCTGATCTATCCGGAAGGGACGGTCACTCGCGACCCCGACTACTGGCCGATGCAGGCGAAGACCGGCGTCGCCCGACTGGCGTTGATGTCGGGAGCTCCTGTCATTCCGGTGGCCCAATGGGGTCCGCAGGAGATCCTGGGTCGCTCCCGCCGCCCTCATCTGTTTCCCCGCCGGACCATCCAAATCACCGCCGGAGAGCCGCTGTATCCGGAGCTGGTAACCGCGGGGGAGGCGCCCAGCCGCGATGCCCTGCGCTCGGTCACCGCGGAGGTCATGAGCCGGATCCGCAGCCAGCTGGAGACGATCCGTCAGGTGCCCGCACCCGAGGGAATCTGGGATCCCCGGCGCGAGGAGCGGCTACCCATCCAGCCAGGGCAAGCCAGCCGCGGATCAGGACGCCCTCGATCAGCCCGCCCCGGATCAGACGGCAGACGAGGGAGCCGCATGACGCTGCGCGCGGCCGTCATGGGTGCGGGCTCCTGGGGAACGGCGTACGCGAAGGTGCTCGTGGACGCAGGGACCTCGACCATCCTGTGGTCGCGGCGTCCCGAGCTCGCGTCGCAAATCAGCAAGACCCGTCGCAACGGCGATTACCTCCCCGACATCGACTTGCCGGCCGAGCTGGAGGTGACATCCGTCCCGCAAGAGGCGTTTCACGAAGCGGATTTCGTCGTCATAGCGCTGCCTTCGCAAACCCTTCGTACGAACCTGATCTCCTGGGCTCCGCTACTACCGGCTGACGCCATGCTGGTCAGCCTGATGAAAGGGATCGAAGCCACCACCTCGCTGCGGATGAGCGAAGTCATGCGTGAGGTGACGGGTATCAGCGAGCGACGCATCGTGGTGGTCAGCGGTCCCAACCTGGCTCACGAGATCGCCTGTGAGGAACCGGCGGCGACGGTAGTGGCGAGCGTCGAGGAGGAAGTGGCGGCGACCTTCCAGGCCGCTACGGCAAACCACTACATGCGGCCCTACACCAATCAGGACGTCATCGGTTGCGAGCTCGGCGGTGCCATCAAGAACATCATCGCGATCCTGGTCGGCATGGCCGAGGGGATGGGATTCGGCGACAACACGAGGGCCAGCATCATCACCCGAGGCCTGGCGGAGACGGCGCGTCTCGGCGTTGCGCTGGGCGCCGAACCCATGACATTCGTCGGCCTGGCAGGCCTGGGTGACCTCGTAGCCACCTGCGGGTCGCCGCTGTCCCGTAACCGCACGTTCGGCGAGAAGCTCGGACAAGGCCGCCCTCTCGCCGACGTGCTAGCGGAGACCGACCGCGTCGTGGAAGGGGTCGCCACCAGCCGTGCCGTGCTTGAACTGGCGCGCCGCACTGGCGTCGAGATGCCGATCGCCGAACACGTCGTGCGCGCGGTGTCGGGCGAGATGGCACCGACGGACGTCCTCGGAAGCCTGATGTCGCGGCAACGCAGGTCCGAGCGGATGAGCTGGTGAGCTGGTGCCGTGAAGCCGCCTGACCGCTACGGCCCAGCCGCCGAGCAGGACGCCTTGGTGCCGCCTGTGATGCACGCCAGCACCTACGTCGTCGACTCCGCGCAGGAGCTGGCTGACCTTCTCGACGGCACCAGGGTGGGCTACTCGTACGCGCGGATCGACAATCCCACCGCTGATGCCTTCGCCGCGGCCGTGGCCGCCATGGAAGACCCCGGGGAAGGCACCGTCGTCGGTCAGGCGTTCGCGAGCGGGATGGCGGCCATCTCCACGACCCTGATCGCGCTGCTTTCGCCGGGCGACCACGTGGTTGCACCCGCGAGCTGTTACGGCGGCACCTTCCAACTGCTGAACAACACCTTGGCGCGCTTCGGGGTGGAGACGACGTTCGCCGACCAGTCCAACCCCGCCGCAATGGCGGCTGCGATCACCGGCCGCACGCGGGTGGTGTGGGCGGAGTCGTTCGCGAACCCGACGATGGTCATGGGCGACCTGCCCGTGCTGGCCGAAATCGCCCACGCCTCCGGCGCCCTATTCGTTGTCGACTCGACGTTCGCCTCACCGGCGATGTTGCGACCTCTGACGTGGGGCGCCGATCTCGTGGTGCACAGCGCGACCAAATACCTCGGCGGGCATTCCGATGCCACCGGCGGCATCGTCGTCGGTTCGCCGGTGCTGATGCACCGGATCCGGGCTGAGCGCGTCGAACTCGGTCCGGTGCTGGCCCCCGACGAGGCCTACCTCCTGCACCGCGGACTGGCCACCCTCGAGGTGCGCGTCGACCGTCAATGTGCGACGGCCGCATTGCTGGCCGCCGCGCTCGGCGATCATCAGGCGCTGGTCCGACTCGACCATCCGAGCCTCGCCGCGCATCCCTCGCATGCTGTCGCCGAAAGGCTGTGCACCCCTGGCCGCTACGGCGCGGTGATGACCCTCTCGCCCCACGGTGGTCGCGCTGCCGGAATGGCATTCGTGGACCGGCTCCGCACGATCCCACAGGCGACCTCACTGGGCGGCACCCACACGACCGCTTCCCATGCGGCCAGCTCCTCTCACCGTCAGTTCGACGACGCAGCTCTGGCAGCCGCAGGCCTGCTTCCGTCCGCGGTGCGCATCAGCATCGGCCTCGAGGACCCCGCGCTGCTGCTGGCCGACATCACGCAGGCGCTGGGCTCCTGACTCGTCGCAAGGTCGTCGCAAGCGAAGGATTTGTCGTTCTGGATCGCGTAAGGCGACAAAACGGGTGTCTTTCGCGCCTCTGCCACGAATACTCGGCAGATGAGCCCACCGCTGGTCCCCGCTGATTTCGACGTCCCGCTGGCACTGGAGGTGCCCCGGTTTCGGCTGCGGATGCTCACGATTCACGACGTGGTGAAGGACTACGACGCGGTGATGACGAGCGCCGACCATCTGCAAGGCGTTCTCGATGACGATTCGCCGTGGCCGCAAGGGCTGACACTCGAGCAGGACCTGATCGACCTCGGATGGCACCAGAAAGAGTTCCAGAGGCGCACGTCCTTCGCCTACACAGTGATGAGCCTCGACGAAGCCGAATGCTTGGGCTGCGTCTACATTTTCCCATCCGATGACGCCGCGTACGACGCCGAAATCTTCATGTGGGTGCGGACAAGTGAGTACGTCAAAGGGCTCGACCCGGTGCTCTTCGAGACCGTCACAGATTGGGTGACGGCGGCATGGCCCTTCGCTGCGGTGCGTTACCCACGCCGAGAAACTGGTTCATAGGACTGGACTACAGGCATCTGGTCCCGTAGCAGGTGGTGCAGATACGCCCTTCGGTACGCGCCACGAACCGATCATCCCGTCGTTGCGGTCCCGCCGCCGATACCTTCATCGAATGCCCGCCGATATGCCCGCCACCGGCGATGTCTCCAGGACCTCCAGGCGGCCGACCCGCGTGGCTGTGGTCTTCGGCGGTCGAAGCACCGAGCACTCCATCTCCTGCCTGTCCGCCGGCACCGTCCGGGCGGCACTCTCAGGCGTCGGATACGACGTGGTCTCGGTCGGTGTCAATCGCGCGGGCGGATGGGTACTCGCTTCGGAGCGGCAGGCGTATTCGCTGGTGGGGGATGTGCTGCCGGAGGTTGTCGATGGGGAGCCGGTCTCCTTCAGCGGTGACGCCACGGCGCCCGGTTTGGTGACCGCCGGCGGGCGGGCGATCCCGGTCGATGTCGTCTTTCCGGTGCTGCACGGCCGCTACGGCGAGGACGGCACCGTGCAGGGGTTGCTGGAGATGGCTGGGGTGCCTTACGTCGGCTCAGGTGTCTATTCCTCGGCGGCCTCCATGGACAAGGCTCATATGAAGATGGCGCTGCGATCGGCCGGACTTCCGGTCGCCGACTACGAGGTGGTGCGCCCCGGCCACGCGCTGCCCGGCGGTGTCCTGGACCGGCTCGGCAGCCCCGTCTTCGTCAAGCCGGCGAGTGGCGGCTCCAGTATCGGGATCACGAAGGTCAGAGGCGCCGAGCAGCTGCCGGCCGCACTCCAGGCTCGCCGCCGAGAGCGATCCGAAGGTGCTGATCGAGTCCAGCATCAATGGCCGTGAGATCGAATGCGGTGTGTTGGCCGGCCCCGATGGCGGGCGGCCCCTGGCGTCGGTTCCCGCCGAGGTCACGGTCGCTGAGGGCGTCGACTTCTATGACTTCAACGCCAAGTACCTGTCCGACGCGACCACCTTCACGGTGCCGGCCGACCTTCCGATCGAGGTGACGGCGAAGGTTCAGCGGTTGGCCATCGAGGCCTACGAAGCGCTCGATTGTGCTGGTTTGGCCAGGGTCGACGTCTTTGTCCAGCCCGACGGCAGCGTGGTGGTCAACGAGCTCAACACCATGCCGGGATTCACCAACGCATCGATGTATCCGCGGATGTGGGCGGCCACCGGCGTCGATCTTCCGGAGTTGGTCGATCGGCTGGTGCTCGACGCGTTGGCCCGCGGCGCTGGGCGATGAACGCCGCGCAGGTACGCGACCGGTTGACGGTCGAGCGCAGCCACACCGAAGGCCGGATCATCGCCCTGGACGCAGAGTTTCGCGGCTTGGTCGACGCGGGTGACGGCACGAATGTCGACGACGAGCACGACCCCGAGGGTGCGACGATCGCTTTTGAGCGTGCCCAAGTCGCGGCCTTGCTCGAGCAGGCACGCTCGCGGCTCGCCGAACTCGACCAGGCGCTCGTGACCCTGGAGACGCAGGGACCGAGCGCGTACGCGAATCTGCGAGAACTGCGGCCGTCCCATAGCCCCTGGAAGGCTGGAAGCCCGCCCTTCGGCGCGGACCTGCATCGACTGCGCCTAGAGCCGCAAGAGGGCAAAGGCATCAAGCGCCGGTCGTGGCCTGCTTCAGGGCGCTGGACAGGGACACCAGGATGTCGAACGAGATCGGGTACTTGCGCGGGATCGCGACCGAGACCCGCGGCAGCCGGTCCAGCGTCGTGAAGATCACCGAGTCGCTGGCTTCGGTGCTGTACCAGCCGATCCCGTCGATGACTCCAGGAAGTGCTGCTGCGTCGTAGTGAGCCGGATATCCGACCCCGCACCGCAGGACGGCAGCCGGCGTACCCCAGGCATGCAGCAGCGGACTGTCCGGATGCACGACCCTCGTTTTCAGCCCGTCCCCGACAGTGGCCGGCAGCAGCCGCGCGAGCTTCTGGCAGGCGGCGAGGTCCGCCTTTGACGGCGTCGGCACATTCGTGACGCGCACTGGCTCTGCCCGCTGCAGCTGACCGACGATCAGGCTGGCTATCGCCACCGCCACGATCGCCACCCCGGCTATGAGCCACCGGCGCCGACCACGTTTCAGAGGCCTCAGAGGTGGACCACCGTGCAGCTCACGGTCCGGGTGATCCCAGCTACGGCCTGCACCTTGGCGACGACCAGCTTGCCGAGCTCGTCAACGTTCTGCGCCTGAGCCCGCACGATCACGTCGTAAGGGCCGGTGACCCCTTCCGCTTCCGCGACGCCGTCCAGCTTGGCGATCGCCGCTGCGACGGACGCCGCCTTGCCGACCTCGGTTTGGATGAGGATGTAGGCGTGAACCACGGGCACTCCCTGCTGAATTGGATGGCGTCATCGAACCCCTCGTTCGTCAGGGGCGACGAACGCCAGTGGGCAGTATGACGGATATAGGGGAGGTCGGAGAATTTAACCTGATCGCGCGCCTTGCTGCGGCGGTCGGCACCCCAGCACCGCCGGAAGGCCCGGGTGATGACGCCGCATTGGTCAGCGCCCCGGGTGGCCGGCTCGTGGTCACGACCGACCTGCTGATCGAGGGCACCCATTTCCGGCGTGATTGGTCGACGCCATACGACATCGGCCGCAAGGCCGCAGCGCAGAATCTGGCTGACGTGGCGGCAATGGGAGCGGGTCCGACCACCCTGCTGATCGGGCTCGGCGCTCCCGGCGATTTCCCGCTGGCCGATTTTGACGCCTTTGCCGACGGTGTCCGCGCCGAGTGCACTGTGGCGGGGGCGGTGCTGGTGGGCGGAGATCTGGTCAGAGCGCCGCAGTTGGTGGTCTCCGGTACCGCGTTGGGCGTGCTCGGGCCCGGCGCTCCCGTGTTGCGGTCCGGGGCCCGGCCCGGCGATCGGGTAGGAGTCATCGGCAGTCTGGGATGGGCCGCGGCGGGGCTACGGCTGCTGCTAGGAGGCGAAATGACGGGTCCCCTGCCAGATGCTCACCGCCGGCCGGAGCCTCCGTATGCGGCGGGTCCAGCGTTGGCGTCGGCGGGTGCCAGCTCGCTGTGCGACGTCAGCGACGGGCTCGTGAGCGATCTCGGCCATATCGCAGCGGCTTCGGGAGTTCGGATCGAGCTGACTCTGGAGGCACTGAGGGGCCTCGGCGGCCCGGGCGTTGCCGACGACGATCTCCTGAATGGGGGAGAGGACCACGCTCTCGTCTTCACGATCACCGAAGGGCTTGATGTCCCGGTCGGAGCGGTCATCGTGGGCCGGGTTGAAGCCGGGGCAGCCGAGGTGTGGGTCGATGGCCATCCCGCCAGGAGCGGTGGTCACGATCATTTTGCGGCGCCCGGCGGTTAGCCTCCGTGGGTGCCCGCGCCGCCGCTTGCCCTAACGATCGCCGGCTCCGATTCCGGTGGGGGCGCCGGGATCCAGGCCGACCTGAAGACCATGCTCGCGCTGGGCGTCCACGGGATGTCCGTGGTCACAGCCGTCACCGCCCAGAATTCGCTGGGGGTAGCCGGAATCTGGGATCTGCCGGTCGAGGCGGTGCGCGCTCAGATGAGGGCGGTGCTGGGCGACATCGGCGCCGACGCGATCAAGACGGGGATGCTGAGTTCGGCGGAATTGGTGCTGGCCGTCGCCGGGGAGCTACGCGAGTACCCCGGGCCACTCGTGGTCGACCCGGTGGGAGTCAGCAAGCACGGCGAAGCCTTGCTGGCGCCGGACGCGCTTGATGCGATACGTCATCAGCTGCTTCCGCTCGCCACGGTCGTGACCCCGAACCTCGACGAGGTCGAGCAGCTCACCGGCATCCACGTGCTCGACGAGACGGATCTGCTGCGGGCGGCCGAGGCGGTGCTGAAGTACGGCCCTCGCTGGGTGCTGGTGAAGGGTGGCCACCTCGCCGGCGATGCCGTCGACCTCTTGACCGACGGCGACGCCCGGGTCGAGCTGCGTGCTCCCCGGTTGGACAACCGTCATACCCACGGCACCGGTTGCACGCTGGCGTCAGCGATCTGCGCGGAACTGGCGAAGGGCAGCGACCTGGTCGCCGCCGTGTGGACGGCCAAGGAGTACGTCACCGGCGCGATCGCCGCCGGATTCGCCCTAGGCGCCGGGATCGGACCGGTGGATCATGGCTGGCGCTGGCGTCAGTGATGAAGCGTCAACAGGAGCCAATCAGGCGCGGGTGACCTTGCCGGCCTTGAGGCAGGAGGTGCAGACGTTCAGCCGCTTCGGGGTCTTACCGACGAGGGCATGAACCGTCTGGATGTTGGGATTCCAACGCCGCCGCGTACGGCGGTGGGAGTGCGAAACCGACATGCCGAAGCCCGGTCCCTTGTTGCAAACGTCGCACACCGAGGACACAGCAGCTCCAAGCATTTGATGGGCACCAGCCGGATCGGTGCCACTTCGGAACAAGACCTGGGCGCGCCAAGACGGCAGCAAGCCCGACAGGCCACGATACCGGACGCACAGACGTCGGACCACGACAGTGATCCGCGCACCGCGACAGTGTCACCTCGCCCGAGACAGTGATGGCTTCGCCGGACGCGACACTAATCTCGGCCGGGCAGCCAACAGGAGCGCGAAGAGAGGCGGCCAGCTCGTGACCGACGTGCTCGGCCAGCCCCTCAACGGCCTGATCGGCGGCAAGACGGCGGATGCTTTTGCGGACGCACTCGATCTGCACACCGCCGGTGACCTGCTGGATCATTTCCCGCGGCGCTACGTCGAGCGCGGCGAGCTGACGAGCCTGAAAGACCTGGTTGTCGGCGAGATGGTCACGATCCAGGCAGAGGTCATGAAGGTGAGCGGCCGGTGGCTGGAGCCGAAGGCCGGCCGACGCCCCAAGCGGATGCACAAGCTTGACGTCGTCGTCAGCGACGGTCCCGGCACCCTGACCATTACCTTCTTCAACCGCCACTACCTGGAGAAACGACTTCGGCCTGGTACGACGGCCATCTTCGCCGGCAAGGTGACGGTGTTCGGAAAGAATCAAATTCGCCAGCTGACGAATCCCGAACGCCCCCCCGAGGGGCAGGACGATTTCGAGGCGGGCGCCTTGCTGCCGCTCTACCCAGCGACGGCCAAAGTGCAGAGCTGGACGATTCGCGACAGCGTCAAGCTGCTACTGAACTCGCTGCCTGAGCTCAGCGACCCCCTTCCCGCCAAGATCCGGCTCGAGCACGGACTCCCGAAGCTGCGCGACGCCTACGAGAAGATCCACCGCCCCACCGGCTATGGCGATGTGGAGACGGCCCGCAAGCGGCTGCGTTGGGACGAGGCGCTGGTGGTCCAGATCGCCCTTGCCCAGCGCCGGGCCGCAACCGAAAGGCAGTCGGCAGTCCCCAGGGTCGAGCGCAAAGGCGGGCTGCTGGAGGCTTTCGACGAGTCCTTGCCTTTCACGCTGACGCCCGGTCAGCACGTCGTCGGCGATGAAGTCGCGCATGACCTCGCGCGCACCTTCCCCATGCATCGGCTGCTGCAGGGCGAGGTGGGCTCGGGCAAGACCGTCGTGGCGCTGCGGGCAATGCTCACCGTCATCGACGCGGGCGGGCAGGCGGCGCTGCTCGCTCCGACCGAGGTATTGGCAACGCAGCACGAGCGCAGCCTGCGGGCGCTGCTCGGACCGCTCGGAAATGCCGGTGAGCTCGGAAGTGACGACAACGCCACGAAGGTGGTGCTGCTGACGGGCTCGCAGGCCACCGCGACCAAACGCAACGCGCTGGCGGCTATTGCCGAACCGTCCACCGGGATCGTCGTGGGCACACATGCGCTGCTCAGTGAAGGCACCGCCTTCGCCGACCTCGGGCTGGTGGTCGTCGACGAGCAGCACCGCTTCGGTGTCGAGCAGCGCGACACCCTGCGGGCCCGCGCGGAGGCCTCCACCGGCTCTCCGCCGCATCTGCTGGTCATGACCGCGACCCCCATTCCCCGGACGGTTGCGATGACTGTCTTTGGAGATCTCGACACCAGCGAACTCAGCGAGCTACCGGCTGGGCGGGAGCCGATCCGCAGCCACGTCGCGCCGCCGCAGTGGCACACCCGCATCTGGCAGCGGATACGCGAAGAGGTCGAGGCCGGGCATCAGGCTTTCGTTGTCTGCCCCCGCATCGGCGAAGGCCCTGAGGTCGACCTCGACACCAGTGATCTGCCCGCCGACGGGCCGGACGGATTCGAGATCGACGAGACAACGCAACGTCGTCCACCCCTGGCGGTGCTCGACGTCCTTCCGCGTCTCGAGCAGGGCGAGCTGGCGGGCCTGCGCATTGCCGCTTTGCATGGCCGGCTGCCGTCGGACGAGAAAGAGCGCGTGATGTCGCGATTCACCGCCGGACAGATCGACGTGCTCGTGGCGACCACGATGGTGGAGGTCGGCGTCGACGTCCCGAACGCCACCGTGATGGTGGTCCTGGACGCGGATCGTTTCGGCGTCTCCCAGCTGCACCAGCTACGCGGTCGGGTCGGCCGGGGCAGCGCCGTCGGCTGGTGCCTGCTGCACACCGACGCTCCCGAGGGGAGCCCCGCCCGGGAGCGGGTCGAAGCCGTCGCCCAGACCCTTGATGGAGCCAAACTTGCCCGGCTCGACCTGCAGGAGCGCCGCGAGGGCGACGTGCTCGGCACGGCTCAATCGGGTCGGCGGCGCTCGCTCAAGCTTCTTGACCTGCTGCGCGACGAGGATCTGCTGCTCGCCGCCCGACAGGAGGCGCAGGAGATCGTGGCGGTCGACCCCGAGCTGAAACGGCATCCGGAACTGGCCGCCGTACTGGCGCGGCGGCTCGATGAGGAGCGCGCGGCGTACCTGGAAAAAGGGTGACGCGCATCGTCGGCGGCCGGGCAGGAGGCCGGCGGATTGCCGTGCCTGCCGGTCGCAGCGTTCGACCGACTTCCGAGCGGGTCCGCGAGGCGCTGGCGTCAGCCCTGGAGGCTCGGCTGGGAGGGCTCGCCGGCCGGACAGTGCTCGACCTTTTTGCCGGCACCGGCGCGGTCGGCCTCGAGCTGCTGTCGCGAGGCGCAGCGGCGGTGACCCTCGTCGAATCCGACCCCGCCGTGCACAAGGTGCTGCGGGCTAACGTCGCAGCGGTCGGATTGCCCGGCGCGACGGTACTCGCCGGACGGGCCGAGAACGTCACCTTGGATGCCCGATTCGACCCGTTTGATGTCGTCTTCGTCGATCCGCCTTACGCTCTGGACGTGGATCCCCTCCTCGCGACAACGGCCGACCATGCGCGCGAAGTGCTCGTCGTCGAACGTGCCACGCGCAGTCCGGATCCCCGCTGGCCTGAGGGGTTGCTTGCACCGGTAGCCCGTAGATATGGCGATACCACCCTCTGGTACGGTTGGCGATCATGAGCGGTGACCGCCCGTGAGCTCTGCGAACTCCCTGCGAAGCGCTGTCTGCCCAGGGTCGTTCGACCCGGTCACCAATGGTCATCTCGACATCATTGGCCGCGCCTCCAGGCTGTACGACCAGGTTGTCGTCGCCGTGCTGATCAACAAGAAAAAGGCCGGAATGTTCACCGTTGAAGAGCGGATGGACATGCTCAGTGAGGCGACGAGCAGCTACGGCAACGTCGTGGTGGAGTCCTTTCACGGTCTGCTGGTCGACTTCTGCCGGGATCGCAGCATCCCCGTGATCGTCAAGGGCCTGCGCGCTGTGAGCGACTTCGACTACGAGTTGCAGATGGCCCAGATGAATCACTCGCTCGCCGGTGTCGAGACGGTCTTCATGAGCACGAATCCGGCGTCCTCATTCCTGTCGTCCAGTCTCGTCAAAGAGGTCGCGACGTGGGGCGGCGACGTGAGTCACCTGGTGCCCGCCTTCGTGCTCAAGCGGATGAGCGAGAAGCTCGCGACCGGCTGATCCCGTCAGGCGCCGACCGGCGCACGGAAATCACCCGGACCGACGGACAGCAGGCAGCTGACCCTGCCATAGGCTGACGGCCATGCCGGACGTGCAGGGCAAGCTCGACGAGATCATCACGTTGGTGGAGACCGCCAAAGGAAAGGCGCTCTCCGGGTCAGCTGCGGTCGTTGACCGGGCAGCGCTGCTGGGGGCACTCGAAGAACTGCGCCAGCTGCTACCGGCGGAGATGTCGGAAGCGCGCTCGCTGCTGCGCGAGCGGGAGTCCGTGCAGGATTCGGCGCGGATCCAGGCCGACGAGTTGCTCGGTCATGCCCGCGCCGAGGCCGATCGCATCGTGACCGCGGCCCGCCAGGAGATGGCGCGGCTGGTTTCCGAGAGCGAAGTGGTCGAGGAAGCCGACCGGACGGCGGCAGAGATCACCCGCGAGGCAGAGGCGCAGGCTGTGCGGATGCGCGAGCAGACCGACGCGTATATCGATGCATCGCTGGCACGCTTTGAGGAGCTGCTCTCCTCCTCCTTGGAGACGGTCTCGCGTGGCCGAGCACGCGTCGCTGCCCAGCACGCTGATGGCGCAGGAGTCAGGCGCGACGACGGTCCGGTCGAACCCGTCAACGCTGTCAACGACGCGGATCCGATGCCGGCAGGCGGTGATGGCTTCGGTGACATCCCCGGCTTCGGCAGCCCTGAGGTGACCGCCTGGGATTCTCGCGCCCAGCAGGAAGTACGCACGCTGTAGGACGCTGGTGAAGGCTGGTGAGCGCTGCCGCCGGCAAACCTGCGGCGGCTTGTAGACTGGGAAGTCGTGTCTGCGCCTGCATTCATCTACTGGATCTGCAGCGCGGCCCGAGATCCCCGATTTACCCCCTGAGCTGTCAGCAAGCTCGTCTCACAGAAACACCTTGTGCTACCCACCATGCCCACCATGCCCACCATGCCCACCATCCCACATCGCCGAAGGCTCACGCCGCGAAGAACCGGCTCGACGCCCGGCAGCCGCTCGTGCTCGACACGCGCGAGCTAGGACGTCGTCCCGGGTCGATGAGGCGCGTCCGGACCACGGTGGCATCTCCGGCGGAATTCGGCCAGCCGATGGCGGCAGTCGCCGAGGGCTCACCCCTTGAGCTCGATCTCCGGCTGGAATCGGTGATGGAGGGTGTGCTGGTCACCGGCACTGTCGGCACCATCATGACCGGCGAATGTGCGCGTTGCCTCGACCCCGTGAGCGCGCCGCTGCAGGTGGATATTCAAGAGCTCTTCACGTATCCGGAGTCCGGCCCGTACGGCGGCAGCGGTCGACCCAAGCCGTCCGCTACGTCACCCGGTAGTGCCGACATTGACGACGAGCTGCCTTCACTGATTGATGACCTGCTCGATCTGGAGCCGGTGCTGCGCGATGCGCTGGTGCTGGAGCTCCCGATGAGCCCGTTGTGCCGCGACGACTGCCCCGGGCTTTGCCCCGGTTGCGGTGAGCGGCTCGCCGAGCTTCCTGACAACCATTCGCACGATGCGGTCGACCCACGGTGGGCGGCCCTGGCCGGCATTCGCATGCAAGCGGAGCCGGTCGAGTCCAGTCCAGAAGAGGAGTCCTGACGTGGCCGTCCCGAAACGCCGCACTTCGCGGTCCAACACCCACTCTCGCCGGAGCCAGTGGAAGGCGACCCCCGTGCAGCTTGCAAAATGCGACCGCGGGCATGTCATCCTTCCGCACACGGCGTGCCCGACCTGCGGTCGCTACGGCGGACGTCAGGCGATCGACGTCTGAGCCGTCCACTGAAGGCCCCGCCAAATCCAGCCGCCACTGACGGCCGGCCCAGCATCACGCTGGGGGAGCCGTCTTTGGGTTCACCGCGCATCGCTGTCGACCTCTTCGGCGGCGATGGTGGGCCCGAGGTAGTCGCGGATGGGGCCGTTCTGGCTGCGCGCAAGTGGCCCGAGCTGGAACTGCTACTGGTCGGGCCTCCGGAGCAGGGAAAAGACCTGCTGACGGCGCGGGGCTTGGATCCAACGCAAGGCCCGGTGCGAGTTGTCGCGGCGACCCAGCGGATCGGCATGGACGAGGATCCGGTGCGCGCCGTCCGGTCACGCCGTGATTCCACGGTCCGCGTCGCTGCTCGACTGGTACGCGACGGGCTGGCTGATGCCACCGTTTCCATCGGTTCGACCGGCGCCGCGATGGCTGCCGCGCTCTTCACCCTCGGCCGGCTGCCAGGAGTCACGCGTCCGCCGCTGGCCGTCGTCATTCCTGCCCCGAGGGGCCGGGTTGTCCTGCTGGACGCCGGGGCGACGGTGGAGGCCGCCCCCGATCTGTTGCTGCAGTTCGCACTTGCCGGAGCCTC
This sequence comes from uncultured Actinomycetota bacterium, assembly GCA_963737695.1. Lineage (GTDB taxonomy): Bacteria > Actinomycetota > Actinomycetes > Frankiales > Frankiaceae > DATAZK01. Next base: position 378,414 of record CAVTTQ010000002.1, on the reverse strand, counting down.
CTACGCCAGCGTTCGGCTGGGGATCGCGCGGCCGTCGGTCGGGCTGCTGTCGGTCGGCACCGAGCCGGGCAAGGGTGATCCAGTACGCAAGGAAGCCGCTCGTCTGCTGGAGGATCTGCTCGCCGACCTGCCGATCCGCTACGCCGGCAACGTCGAAAGCTCAGCGGTTGCCGTTGGAGGCATTGTCGACGTCGTCATCACCGATGGATTCACCGGAAACGTGCTCTTGAAGGGCATGGAGGGGGCCATCTCTGCGGTATTGGCACTGGCAACCGATGAGCTCGATCCCGCCGGAGGGGAAGCCCTGGCACGGGTCGCCCGTCGACTCGGTCCCGACAGCCAGGGCGCTGTCCTGCTGGGCGTCAACGGAGTGGTCGTGGTGGGCCACGGATCGTCTTCCGCCACCGCAGTCTCCGCGTGCATCGGGGGCGCAGCCGAGGCCGTGCGCGAAGGGCTGGTTCCGCGTCTCACCGAGACCATGGCCGGCCTGATGGCACGGCGCCGAGCGGGCCTCACGTCCTCCGCGCCGCCGAATCGGCGGCCCGCGTGACGGCGGCCAGCACGGTGAATGACCAGTCGCTGCTGGAGATCGTGTGCCGAGCGACGGCTCTCGTCATGGAGGTTGCAGTCGGCGACCTCGACGACGAGACGCGCTTGGTTGATGACCTCGCAGCCGATTCGCTGGCCCTCATAGAGATCGTCGAAGTCTGCGAGGAGTCTTTGCGAGCCGCGGGCACGTCGGTCAGGGTCGACGACACCACGCTGGCCCGCCTGACGACCCTGGGCGGCCTCGTGGCAGCGCTGCGCAGCGAATTCGACCTCCAGCCAAGCGTCACGGAGGCGTGATGGGCAGGCCTTCCGATCCTGAACCGCTGCCTGCCGAAGAGCTCAGCTTTGCCTTGGGTGTCGCTTGTCCGGTCGAGCTCATGGTTCGGGCCCTGACCCACCGTTCATATGCGTACGAGCACGGCGGCCTGCCGACCAACGAGCGCCTGGAGTTCCTCGGCGACGCGGTGCTCGGTGTCGTCATCACCGACGACCTGTACCGCCGTCATCCCGATCTGCCCGAGGGCCAGCTCGCGAAGCTGCGGGCATCGCTGGTGAACATGCGTGCCTTGGCCGGAGTCGCGCGGACCATCGGTGCCCCCGGCAGCGGTGGGCTCGGGTCTTACGTCTTCCTCGGTCGCGGCGAACAGGCGACCGGTGGGCGTGACAAGCCGAGCATCCTTGCTGACACCCTCGAGGCGGTTATCGGAGCGACTTACGAGGACGGCGGCATCCCTGCTGCGACGGATCTCGTGCTGCGGCTGTTCGGTTCGCTGCTGGCCGGTACCAGTGATGCCCAGGCAGGCCTGGACTGGAAGACCTCTTTGCAGGAGAGCTCTGCGACCCGTGGCCTCGGGCCCCCCGAGTACACGGTCGAGGAATCCGGACCCGATCACGCCAAGTCGTTCGTCGCGCGGGCCTGGGTCGGTGGGGTCGCGCTCGGGGAGGGCATCGGCACCAGCAAGAAGGAAGCCGAGCAGCAGGCGGCCGCCGGCGCGATGGCCAGCCTGGACGAGCGGCTCAGTAGTGCGGGTGACGCGGTGCAGGCTGGTCCTTCGGACACCAGTACGACGAGCGGCCCATGAATTTGGAGCGTCGGATCGGTGTGCCGCACCGGTCGCAGGGTTCGCCCTCTCGCCCGTAGGCATGCAGCGACCGGTCGAAGTACCCGGACTGGCCGTTGACGTTGACGTACAAGGCGTCGAACGAGGTGCCGCCGGCCGCTACGGCTGCGGCCAGCACCTCCTGGACCGCGGCGAGTAGTCGCCTCGCGACCGGCCGCGGCAGGTTTTCCGTTGCGCGCGCCCAGTGCACTTTCGCCAGCCACAGCGCCTCATCGGCGTAGATGTTGCCGATGCCGCTGGCCAGCGTCTGGTCCAGCAGGGCGCGTTTGACCCCGGTGCGGCGCCGTCGCAGCTTCTCGACGAAGGCGTCTGCATCGAACTCCGGGTCCAGCGGATCCCGTCCGATGTGCTCCAGCGAACTCGGTACTGAAGCGCCGCCGGCCGCCACCGACAGTCCGCCGAAGGTTCGCTGATCCACGAAGCGCAGCTCCGGGTCACCGCCGGAGAAACGCAGCCGGACCCGCAGGTGAGCCTCATCAGGGGCGGCTGCGTTTTCCACCAGCAGCTGGCCGCTCATTCCGAGGTGGGCCACCAGTGCGTCACCGGAATCAAGCGGTAGCCATAGATATTTGCCGCGCCGTTGGGCCGCGTCGATCGTCCGGCCGATCAGCAGGGATACGAAATCGTCGGCTCCCGCGATGTGACGCCGGACGGCCCGCGGATGAAGGACGTCGACCGAGGCGATTTGGCGTCCGACGACCCAATCCGCCAGGCCGCGCCGGACCGTCTCGACCTCGGGGAGCTCAGGCATGGGGGCGGGCGGTGGAAACGGTCACTGGCACGGCCACTGCGAACCGTCCTTGCAAGGTGTCACTGCAACCGCGGCTCGACTACTTCTTCGTGTAACCGAAACCCTGCTGGCTGACCGCGTCCTCCGGAGGGACCTCGGTCGCGGGGGCCGCGGTCCCGTTCAGATACTGCGGCCCTACCGGCCCGGGATATACCGGAGCCGCACCCTGGGTGCTGGCGCGCGGATCGGGTCGGGTGTCTCCGGTCACCTTGTTGTCCGCATTTCCGCAGGCTGCCAGCAGGATCGCCGATGCCACACCAAGGCCGGCGATACCCGCTATGAGGCGGCGACGACCGCCGATGGACAGCTGCGGCCTATCGTCGCTGCTCAATGACCGAACTCCCTCGCGATCCACCTGAAAATGCCGCGGCACCGCCCCAGCATGGCATGTCTACCCGACCCCGGGCGCCGCGGACTCGGGCAAAATCTCGGATGCCGGTTTGAGGCGCGTCACAGTGTGGGTGCGGGGCCGGGTCCAGGGGGTCGGATTTCGATGGTGGACCCGTTCCCGAGCGCTGGAGCTTGGTCTCGTGGGATGGGCGCGCAACCTTGAGGACGGCCGGGTTGAAGTCGTGGCCGAGGGCCCAGCCGCAGCTTGCGAGCGGCTGCTGGAGCTGGTTGGCGGCAGCGAGACGCCCGGCCGCGTCGACGGAGTGACCCACCGCTGGTCGCAACCTCGCGCGGAAGGCGATCGTCCGGTTGGCTTCGTTGAGCGGTAGATGGCTCGAGCGCGGAGCGATAATGGCTCAAAGCCCAAGGAAAAGGGGTCCAAAATGTGGCGCCAGTCACTGCCTGACCTTGGCCTGGAAACCGGCTGTGACGTGCGGAGATCTGTGACTTTTGCCCCCTGCGGGGGGTTGACGCGCCTGGCGGAGCATGCGACAGTTGACAACGGAATTGAACCGGCGCCCGTCTGCCTTGCGCCGAGCTTCGGTCACTCATCGTGGAGGACCCTCTATGGCGAAAGCCCTGTTCGGACATGTCGGCGTCGGCAACGACGTACGCCTCGTAGCCGAGGTAAACCGACTTCGTATGCGAGTACGCGACCTCGAGATCGAACTCGATCGTGCGCTTGCCGTCAACGAGGTTCTTGCCTCGCAGGTTGATGTCAGCCACGAGCTTCGCGAACTCGACAAGGAGCCCGCGCTCACCTGATCCACCCGCCGGTCATCATGACCGGTTTTTTCTTGGAGGACGCCCTCGGGGCGTCCTCCTCTCTTTTGTGACCGCGCCCCGCTAGCGTCCATCCCGATGCATCTCAAGAGCCTGACGCTGCGCGGTTTCAAGTCCTTTGCCGGGTCGACCACCTTGGCGCTGGAGCCCGGTCTGACCTGCGTGGTCGGACCGAATGGTTCCGGTAAGAGCAATGTGGTTGACGCCATCGCCTGGGTGCTGGGCGAGCAGGGGGCCAAGGCGCTGCGCGGCGGCAAGATGGAAGACGTCATCTTTGCCGGCTCCCCGGGTAGGCCGCCGCTCGGTCGCGCCGAGGTGCAGCTGACCATCGACAACGCTGACGGGGCGCTCCCGATCGAATACGCCGAAGTGACCATCGGCCGGCTCATGTACCGCTCCGGTGAGTCCGAATACACGATCAACGGCAGTCCCTGTCGGCTGCTGGACGTGCAGGAGCTGCTGTCTGACAGCGGCATCGGCCGCGAGATGCACGTCATCGTCGGCCAGGGATCCCTGGATGCCGTCCTGGGCGCTCGCCCGGAGGATCGGCGGGGCTTCGTCGAGGAGGCCGCCGGCGTTCTCAAGCACCGCAAGCGCAAGGAACGCGCCCTGCGGAAGCTGGAAAATACGGCGACGAGTGTGGAACGGCTCGAAGACCTCGCCGCCGAGCTGCGTCGGCAGCTCGGCCCGCTTGGACGCCAGGCGGAGGCCGCCCGCCGTGCGGGTGTCGTCCAGGCGTCGCTGCGAGATGCCCGCATGCGCCTGCTCGCCGACGACGTGGTGAATGCCGGCAAGGCGATGGCGGCCCGCGGAGAGGCCGACGGCGACATTGCCCGGCAGCTCGCTACCGGCGAGGCGACGCTTCGCGAGGCGCAGGCGGGGGATGAAGCGCTCACCGCAGCTGTGGCTGAGGGTGCCGGCCGCGCTGAAGCGGCGGGTGCGGTGTGGCATGCGCTTGGGCGGCTTGCCGAACGCCTGTCAGCCGTCAGATCCCTGGCAGAGCAGAGGGCGAGCTATTTGAGCGCGCCCGAGCCCGCCCCGACCGGCCGCGACCCGGAGCAGCTCGCCGCCGAGTCGGCCGCTGCGGAGCAGGAAGAGGCGATGCTCAGCGAGCGTGCCGCGGACGCAACGGCCCGCTTGGAGTCCGCCAAAGCCGCCCGCGCCGCCGCCGAACGTGCGGTGAACGAATGTGATGAGCGCACCCGGGCTGCGGCACGTGCCGCGGCCGATCGGCGGGAGGGCCTGGCCCGACTGACCGGTTCCCTCGAGACCGCGCGAGGTCGCCTTGCCTCCGCCGCGGCTGAGGACAGCCGGCTGCTCGAGACCGCTACCGCAGCCCGCGCGCGCGGCGCTGAACGGGAGGCGGAGGCGGCGCTTGCGGCTGACGAGCTGGAGCGCCTTGATGCCGCGGAGGTCGCACTCGATACGGAGCACGCCGCCGCCGAAGCGGAGCTCCAGGCCTGCCGTGACGTCGTCGCCAGCGCTCGAGAGCGTCAGCGAGCCGCCGAGCAGGAGCGGCTCAGCGCCGTGGCTACCCGCGATGCCTGGGCCTCATCCCTGGAGCGAGACGACGGCACGGCGGCGATCTTGGCCAACGCTCCAGCCGGCGTCTTGGGCGCGACGGCTGATCTCCTCAAAGTCGCCTCGGGTGCGGAGGCTGCGATAGCTGCAGCGCTCGGCGGCGCAGCCGGTGGTCTGGTCGCCACCACGCCGGCCGCCGCCATCGCCGCACTCGAGTCGGCCGCGGGAGCATCAGCGCGGGTGTCGGTGCTGGTGGGAGCCGCACCCGGTAAGCCGTCCCCACGCCCTGAGCAGCTGCCCGCCGGCGCGCAGTGGGCCGTTTCGCTGGTCGACGTGACCGGCGCCGCCGCAGGCATCGATCATGCCGCCGCCGAGGGGCTCAAGCGCAGCCTGAACCGATTGCTTGCTGCCGTCGTCGTCGTCGACGACCTGGCGGCGGCGCTGCGGTTGGTCGCTGACCATCCCGAACTCACGGCGGTGACCCGCGAGGGCGACCTGCTCGGCACGGCCAGCGCGGCCGGCGGCGCGCTTGCTCCCGCTTCGGCCATCGCCGTGCGGGCGGCCGTCGCCGACGCCGAAGAACGCGTGTTGGCTGCGCAGGAGTTGGTGGCGCAGGAGGCAGCAGCCCTGGCCGCCGCCGAGGTGGCCGTTTCGGAGCGCGAGCTCACGGCCCGCGCGACCCTCAGCGCGCTGCACGATTCGGACGCAGCAATCGCCGCCCACCAGGAGGAATTGGCCAGGGCCACCTCAGCTGCCCGGGCAGCGCTCGCCGAAGCCGAGCGTGTCGACCTGGCGCGCGCCGAGCTTCAGATTGCCCGTAGCCGCCATGAAGCCGACGTGAACGCCCTGACCGGCGAGCTCGATTCGACAAACGGCGAAGCGCCGCTCGCGGAGCCGGATCCTGCCGAGCGCGAGGCGCTCGCCGGCCGGCTGGAGCAGTCCCGGGCCGAAGAGGTCGAGCTCCGCCTCGCCGCGGGAGTCGCGGAGGAGCAGGCCCGGGCCATGGCCGGCCGGGCCGCCTCGCTCGCACGCGCTGCTGTCGCCGAGCGGCAGGCTCGTGAGGCCGCGACCCGTCGTCGGTTGGAACGGGCTGCCGCCGCCGAGCGGGCGACCGCCGTTGCCCAGCTGGCGATCCAGGGTGCGCTGCGACTGGCCGATTCCCTGACGGCGGCAGGCAGCGCTCGCGACGCGGCTGAGGCCGAACGCGCACTGGCCGAGCAGCAGCTCACCCAGGTGCGAGAGCAGGCTCGGACCGTCACCGCGCAGGTGGAGTTGCTGCGTGATGCTCGCCACCGCGATGAGGTGGCCCGCACCGAGCAGCGCCTGCTGACCGAAGCCATCCACGAGCGTTCCCGCGAAGAGTGGGGAATGGAGCCCGACCTCCTCGTCGCCGAGTACGGGCCGCATCTGCCCGTCCCGCCGGACACCGAGGAGGGCCAGCTGGCCGTCTTCAACCGAGCGGCGCAGGAGAAGCGGGCCGCGGAAGCCGAGCGCGCCCTGGCCCGGCTCGGCACCGTGAACCCGCTGGCACTCGAGGAGTACGCGGCGCTGCAGGAACGCGCCACCTTCTTGGCGCAGCAGGTCGAGGACCTGCAAAAGACCCGCCGCGAATTGCTCGGGATCGTTCGTGACGTCGACGCCAAGGTCGTCGAGGTGATGGCCTCAGCCCTGGAAGACACCGCGCGCGAGTTCGAGCTGGTGTTCCCGACGCTTTTCCCGGGCGGCGAGGGACGGCTGGTGCTCACCGAGCCCGACGACATCCTGATGACCGGCATCGAGGTCGAGGTGCGCCCGGCCGGCAAGCGGGTTTCTCGCCTCTCGCTGCTCTCGGGCGGGGAGCGGTCACTGGCAGCGCTGGCCTTCCTGCTGGCGGTCTTTCGGGCCCGCCCTTCGCCCTTCTACGTGCTGGATGAGGTCGAGGCTGCCCTCGACGATCGCAACCTGGGCCGCCTCCTCGAGGCGCTCGAGCAGCTGCGGTCCAGCTCCCAGCTGCTGATCGTCACGCACCAGAAGCGCACCATGGAGATCGCTGACGCGCTGTACGGGGTCACCATGCGGCGTGATGGTGTGACGACCGTGGTCAGTCAGCGGCTGCGCGAACGGCTCTCCGCCTGAGCCGCGCGGTCGGAGCGAACCTGCCGCCCGCGTAGCCTCGGATCTGCCATTTAGGCCCGCACCGAGGAGCTCGTCATCACCCTGCTCATCACCATTTTGTCGGTCGTCCTGCTCGCGGCGGTGATCACCGTCGGCTTCGTCGTCACGGCCCCCCGCAGACGGCTTCGCTCCGGTGGTCCCGGCAAGGGGACGCCCGGTCAGCAATCCGTCGGCACCGGCGATGACGAGCAACCGCCGGGCGATACGTACGTACGCGCGGTGTCGACTGTCGATCTTCCCGAGGCCGACACCGACACCGATCTTGACCCGGCAGAAATCGCCGCCCTCGACGTCCCGTTGCCGACGGCCGGCCGGCTGGTCCGGCTTCGCTCCCGGCTGGCCCGCTCCCAGTCCACACTCGGCCGCGGCCTGCTGTCGGTGCTCTCACGCGACACGATCGGCGATGAGGACTGGGAAGAGATCGAAGACACCCTCCTGACGGCTGACATGGGCGTCGCGCCGGCCACCGAGCTGGTCGAGGCTCTCAAGACCCGCGTACGCGTGCTCGGCGCGCGTACTCCCGGCGATGCCAAGGCGCTGCTGCGCGATGAGCTGCTGGCCCAGGTGGGTACGAGCGTTGATCGTAGCGTTGCCACGAGTCACGACGGCCGGCCCGCGGTGGTGCTTGTGGTCGGTGTCAACGGCACGGGTAAGACCACCACGTGCGGCAAGCTCGCCCGGGTTCTGATCGCGGATGGCCGCACGGTTCTGCTCGGGGCAGCGGACACGTTCCGGGCAGCAGCGGCTGACCAGCTGGAGACGTGGGGGAGCCGGGTGGGAGCCGAGACCGTGCGCGGCCCCGAAGGCGCCGACCCGGCCAGCGTCGCCTTCGAGGCCGTCAAGCAGGGCATCGAAGATGGGGTCGACACGGTCCTGATCGACACCGCCGGGCGGCTGCACACCAAGTCCGGCTTGATGGACGAGCTGGGAAAGGTGAAGCGGGTCGTCGAAAAGCAGTCGCCGGTTGATGAGGTGCTGCTGGTCCTGGACGCGACGACTGGTCAGAACGCTCTGGTGCAGGCCAAGGTCTTCGCGGAGGTGGTCGACGTCACCGGCGTGGTGCTCACCAAGCTCGACGGCACGGCCAAGGGCGGCATCGTGGTGTCTGTCCAGCGTGAGCTCGGCGTGCCGGTGAAGCTGATCGGGCTTGGTGAAGGCGCCGACGATCTCGCGCCTTTTGAGCCCGAGGCCTTCGTTGACGCGCTCCTGGACTGAGCGCCCTTCCCTTTAAGGGTCGGCTACGCGGGCCTTGGAGTGGTGAGCTCCTCGGCATTGGTCAGCAGGATCTTGCGACGGTCGGCGTCGCTGAAGGCTTCCAGCTCGGCGACAAAGTCCAGCGGCTTGGGCATGCCCTCGATGTGGGGCCAGTCCGAGCCGAAAACGACCCGGTCGGCGCCCATGGCCTCGGCCGTCTCGTTGACGTCGTCTTCCCAGAAGGGGTTGATCCAGATGTTGCGGCGGAACGTGTCGACCGGGTCCTCGGAGAAGTAGCCCGGCGCCTTCTTGCTCGTTGAGCGGAGCTTCTTGAACAGGTCGGGCAGGAAGGTCGAGCCGTTCTCCACCGAGACGATGCGCACGTTGGGGAACCGGTCAAAAAGCTTCTCGAAGATCAGCGACGCCAGGAAGTCATAGATCGCACGCTCCATGTTGAACGCCGTCACCGAGGGGCGCATCGGACCGGTGAACTTTGCAGAGAACCCTTCGCGTCCATAGCCGTTGGAGGCGTAGCCGCTGTCTCCGGCGTGCACGACCACCGGGATCCCGCTCTCGTTGACCCGGGCCCAGAACGGGTCGAAAACCGGGTCGGCAACGCCGAACGAACCCTGCTCGGTGAAGACCGCAGCCGGGCGCATCACGACGTGGCGAGCGCCGAGGCTGACGACGCGTTCGAACTCGCTGATCGCGGTGGGAAGGTCGGCGAGGGAGATGTACGGCGAAGCGAAGAGGCGATCCTGGTAGGCGTAGCCCCAGTCGTCCTCGATCCACCGGTTGAAGGCCTGGAACAGCAGCGCGACGGCACCCGGGTCGTTCTTGAGCAGTTCCTCGTAGATCATCCCAAGCGTCGGAAACATCCAGATCTTCTGCAGACCCTGCCCATCCATGGCAGCCAGCCGGGCGTCACGGTTGCGGTATTCGGGGCGGATCGGCTCCCGCTCGCGCAGGTAGTCCAGCGGGCTGCGGCCATCGGAATTACCCCGGAAGTAAGCGGACAGGGCGCCCGCGGGGGAGACCGGATCGAACGTCGGGTTGACGACGGCGTGGCTGACCTTGCCCCCGAGCACGTGGTATTTGCGGCCGTTGATCTCCGCCCACTGGATGACGCGCTCGCCATTGCGCGGATCGAGATGGCGCGTGAACGCGTCGATGGCCTCGTAGTAGTGGTTGTCGCCGTCGAAGGCAGCGAAGTCCAGGCCGTGCTGCGGGGTGACGCCGCTGATGGTCGTGGGCTCAATCGTGGTCGTCATGATCTTCATCTCCGCTCGGCACACACTGACTTCTCGACACAGCCTGACACGATGTCATGCCACGTCACTTCACGCCTGAGCGTATGACCCGGCCGTACCCTGGGACCAGCCTGCCCGTCCTGCCCGAAGGGCTTTTGCGTGTTCGACACCCTCTCTAACCGGCTAGACAAGGTTTTTTCGTCGCTGCGCGGCAAAGGCCGGCTGTCCGAAAAGGACATCGACGCCACTACGCGTGAGATCCGCATCGCTCTGCTCGAGGCTGATGTGGCGCTGCCGGTGGTCCGCTCGTTCGTCGCTGCCGTCAAATTGCGGGCGAGTGCCAGCGAGGTCAGCCAGTCGCTGAACCCTGCGCAGCAGGTCGTCAAGATCGTCCACGAAGAGCTGATCGCCATCCTCGGCGGCGAGACACGCAACCTTCGCTACGCCAAGACCCCGCCCACGGTGATCATGCTCGCCGGTCTGCAGGGTTCCGGTAAGACGACCCTCGCCGGCAAGCTCGGGCTGTGGCTGAAGTCGCAGGGCCACGCGCCCCTGCTGGTCGCCGCTGACCTCCAGCGTCCCAATGCCGTCGGCCAGCTCCAGGTGGTCGGCAAGCAGGCGGGGGTCGAGGTCTACGCCCCCGAGCCCGGTAACGGCGTCGGTGATCCCATCTCCGTCGCCCGGGACGCCATTGAGGTCGCCAAGCAGAAGCTGCACGACGTGGTCGTGGTCGACACCGCCGGCCGGCTGGGTATCGACGCCGAGCTGATGCAGCAGGCGTCGGACATCCGCAATGCGGTCCATCCGGATGAGGTCCTTTTCGTCGTCGACGCGATGATCGGTCAGGACGCGGTGACGACGGCCCAGGCCTTTCTGGAGGGCGTCGACTTCACCGGGGTCGTACTCACCAAGCTCGACGGCGATGCCCGCGGTGGCGCCGCCCTTTCGGTCGCGCAGGTCTGCGAGCGCCCGATCATGTTCGCCTCGACCGGTGAGAAGCTCGCGGATTTCGACGTCTTCCATCCCGAGCGGATGGCCTCGCGGATCCTCGGCATGGGCGACGTCCTCACGCTCATCGAGCAGGCGGAGACGGCGTTCGACGCCTCCCAGGCCGAAGAAATGGCCGCCAAGATCGCCGGCGACGACTTCACCCTCGAGGACTTCCTCGGCCAGATGATGCAGATGCGCAAGATGGGCCCCATCGCAAACCTGCTGGGAATGCTGCCCGGCATGGGTCAGATGAAGGAGCAGCTGTCTCAGGTCGACGACCGCGATGTCGACCGCGTGATGGGAATCATCAGGTCCATGACGCCGACCGAGCGTCAGCAGCCCAGGATCCTCAACGCCTCGCGTAAAGCGCGTATCGCCCGCGGCTCCGGAGTCACCGTCACCGAGGTCAACAAGCTGCTCGACCGCTTCGAAGAAGCCCGCAAGATGATGAAGCAGATGGCCGGCATGGCCGGTATGGGCGGCATCCGCAAGGCGCAGAAGCAGATCAAGAAGGGCAAGGGCGCCTCGCGGAAGGGAAATCCCGCGGCCCGCGCAGCGGCGGCCAGCGGAAAGCCGGCCCCCGCTTCGAAGCCGGCCCCCGAAAACCCGTTCGGCCTTCCGGCGGGCGGTCAGATGCCGGACTTGTCCAAGCTCCAGATGCCAGGTGCCTTCGGCCTGCCCGGGGGAGCGAAGCCGCCGGCGGGTCCGCCTCCGCGCCGTCGCGGGTAGGACTCCGGCTCAGCGGCACCCACCGATACCACTGGCCCACCGATACCACTGGCCACGATACACTGGCCCACCGATACCACTGGCCCACCGATCCCACTGGCGCCATCGATCCCACTGGCGCCATCGTCTCGTGGCGTCATAGCGCCACCAGCCCATGTCGCCGGGTCGCTGGTCCGGATGTGGCAGACTGGTCAACCGAGTGCCTTACAGGTGCTCTACCGACGCGCGGCCCTCTACCCGCTCACCGGTGGAAGCATCGTCCGGCTGTTGGCGAGCAGATGTGTCCCCACTCTGCGGCGCGCGGCAGCCACCCAAGACTGGAGCAAGCAAAAAAACGTGGCCACCAAGATCAAGCTGATGCGCCTTGGAATGAAGCGCGCGCCGTACTACCGGATCGTCGTCGCCGACGCCCGTACCAAGCGGGATGGGCGGGTCATCGAGACGATCGGGAAATACCACCCCAAGGAAGACCCGAGCTTCATCGAGGTCAATTCCGACCGGGCGCTGTACTGGCTCGGAGTGGGTGCCCAGCCGACCGACCCGGTCGCGGCCATCCTCAAGGTCACCGGCGACTGGCAGAAGTTCAAAGGCCTCCCGGCACCGCCGCCCATGCTGGTCAAGGCCCCCAAGGTCGACAAGGCCGAGACCTTCGCCGCCGCTGCTCGGGCGTCCGCCGGCATCACCGATGTGACCGCCCCGCTGACCCCGAAGCAGGCCAAGAAGGCTGCGCCGCCCGCTGCCGAAGCTCCTGCTGCTGAAACTCCTGCTGTTGAAACTCCCGCCGAGCCGGCCGCAGAAGCACAAGCACCGGCTGCCGAGGCCGCTGCCGAACCGTCGGCGGAGTAGGCGTGCTGGACGCTGCAGTCGAGCACCTGGTGAAGGGCATCGTCGAGCACCCTGACGATGTTTCCGTCGCCGAGCGCAATGGCCGCCGAGGTCGCACGTTGGAGGTCCGGGTGCACCCCGACGACCTGGGCAAGGTGATCGGACGCGGAGGCCGGACGGCTAACGCGCTTCGTACCATCGTCGCCGGGGTCGGCGGCCGGGGGATTCGGGTCGACGTCGTTGACACGGACCGTCGCTGAGCGGCTGAGTGGATGACCCTCCGCTGACCCGTCCTGACGGCGCCGACGAGCCTCCCCCTCAGCGGGTGGTTGTTGGGCACGTGGCCCGCGCTCACGGGATTCGCGGCGAGGTCTCGGTGGCGGTGCGTTCCGACGTTCCCGAACGTCGGTTCGCGGTCGGCAACGTGCTCTACTGCGATCACCCCGATGTCCCGCAGCTCACCGTCGCAGCTGCGCGCCCACACTCCGGTCGCCTGCTCGTCACCTTCGAAGAGGTGGCCCTGCGTGACGTCGCAGAGGCCCTGCAGGGGTCGATGCTGTCCATCGACGTTGACGACGCCGGCTCCGCAAGTGACGACCCGGACGAAGAGGCCTGGTGGGACAGCGATCTCATCGGGTTGGTGGCGCGGACGCTGGCCGGTGACGAGCTCGGCCCGGTGATCGACGTGCTGCACAACCCAGGCGGGGAGCTGCTCGTGGTCGAACGCAAGTCCGGGGGTGATCTGCTGGTGCCGTTCGTCCGCGAAATCGTCCCGACGGTAGATCCCGTAGCCGGCGTGGTCATCGTCGATCCGCCGCCGGGATTGCTGGAGCTCTGATCGGGCATGCGGCTTGATTTCGTGACGATCTTTCCGGACTACTTCGCGCCGCTGGAGCTTTCCCTGCTCGGCAAAGCGCGCGAACGCGGCACGGTGCAGACCGGCGTCCACGATTTGCGGGAGTGGACCGACGACGTCCATCGGACCGTCGACGACAGCCCGTACGGCGGGGGACCGGGCATGATCATGCGCCCCGAACCCTGGGGCCGGGCGCTCGAGCAGCTCACGGGTGGACGCGCCGATGATCACGGGCCGGCTCGGGTGATCATCCCCACGCCAACGGGCCGGCCGTTCAACCAGGCGTATGCCGCTGAGCTGGCCGCGTCGCCCTGGTTGATCTTTTGTTGCGGTCGCTATGAGGGGATCGACGCGCGGGTCGCCGAGGCTTGGGGAGACGACGAGGTCAGCATCGGTGATTACGTGTTGGCGGGCGGCGAGGTCGCCTCTCTCGTGATCGTCGAAGCGGTCGTGCGCCTGCTGCCCGGGGTGCTGGGCAATGCCGAGTCCGCCGGCGACGATTCGTTCGGCTCATTCGGGCAGGGATTGCTCGAGGCGCCGTCCTACACCCGGCCCCCGGAGTGGGAGGGGCTGGCCGTCCCAGAGGTGCTGCGATCCGGAGACCACGGCGCAATCGCGAAATGGCGACACGACCAGTCGCTGAGCCGGACCGGTGAGCGACGTCCGGATCTGCTGACAGATGGAACCTGATCAAGGCGTTATGGCCAGGTCTGTGGCACAGTAGACAGTCGCCCGTCATGCGCGTTTCGATACCGCGATCGTTACCCGGTCGGTAACGATCGGTGTCGGTCGGCGATTACGCCGACAGCAAGCCGCAGTGGGGCCGCCATCAGACGCCGAACTGCCACGAGGACTTCACACCATGCACACCCTTGACGATCTCGACGCTGCGTCGCTGCGCGACGACGTGCCGGACTTCCGGCCCGGCGACACTCTCAAGGTTCACGTGCGGGTCGTGGAGGGCAACCGCGAGCGTGTCCAGATCTTCCAGGGCGTGGTCATCCGTCGCCAGGGCGGCGGGGTCCGCGAGACCTTCACGGTTCGTAAGGTCAGCTTCGGAGTCGGGGTGGAGCGCACCTTCCCGGTCCACACCCCGATCATCAGCAAGATCGAGATCGTGACCCGCGGCGACGTCCGACGGGCCAAGCTCTACTACCTCAGAGACCTGCGCGGCAAGGCCGCCAAGATCAAGGAGAAGCGCCAGCCGGTCAGCCGGTGACCGCCGCTGGGGGTGGTGCTACCGGTCCGGGTCGTGCTCGCGCCCGGTCATGACCGACCCCCTCGGACCTGATAGTCGCCCTGACGGCGATGCGGCGACGGTTGATCTGACCAAGGACGATCTGACCAAAGCCGACGGCGCCGGGGTAGAGGTAGGCGAGCCCGCTGGGCTCTCGACTCCAGCGAGTGGATCCGCTGCAGCCACGCGTCACTGGTGGCAGCGCCGTCCCGCCGAGTCCCAAGAGGGTCCCAAGGCCAAACGGCCGTTGAGCCGCGAGATCCCCGTGCTGATCATCATCGCTCTGGTGCTGGCGCTGCTCATCAAGAGCTTTGTGGTGCAGCCGTTCTACATTCCGTCCGGGTCGATGGAGCAGACGCTCAAGATCAACGACCGGGTGTTGGTCAACAAGATGATCTACCACTTCCGCGATGTGAAGCGCGGGGAGATCGTCGTCTTCAACATCGACGGCACGGGTTTCGAGCAGTACGCGACGCCGCTGGCGAAGCCGACCAACATTGTCAGCCGGGCATTTCGCAACCTGGAAAACCTCTTTGGGCTCGGGCCCAACAACAAGGACTTCATCAAGCGGGTGATCGCCATCGGGGGCGACACGGTCGCCTGCTGCGACGCCCAGGGGCGCGTGACGGTCAACGGCAAATCGTTGAACGAGCCCTACGTCTATCGCGATGGGCCCGATGAGGCCAACAAGCAGTTCGGCCCCGTGAAGATCGCCAAGGGCAATCTCTGGGTGATGGGCGACCATCGAAACAATTCCGATGACTCACGCATCGGCGGCCAGGTGCCGCAGAGCAAAGTGGTCGGCCAGGCGTTCGTGCGGGTGTGGCCGCTCTCGCAGTGGCGAGGCTTCGGGATCCCGAAGACCTTCTCGCAATTCGACGGCTCCTCGGCGCTGCCGACGTTGGGCATCCTGCTGCCGGTCTTCTGGCGTCGCCGACGAGGTTTCAGGCTCCCGCCGCTGCCCATGAGCAGATCAGACGTCCGGCGCGGATCCTCCGGACAGTTCCGCGGCTTAAAGTCTGCTGGGTCATGGCCAAACCCGCCCGCCGCGCGCGACCCCGACCGCCTGTTCGGGCGCCGCTGGCACTCGCCCCGCCGCCGGCAGTCGTGCGCAGCGACGGAGGCCTGTGGGCCTACGAGCGGGCGCTTCGACGGGTCGGATTCAGCCACGTCGCCGGCGCCGACGAGGCCGGCCGGGGAGCTTGTGCGGGCCCGCTGGTGGTGGCCGCCGTCGTCTTGCCCGAAGGCCGCCGGGGTGAAGTTCCAGGTCTTGCCGACAGCAAGCTGCTCAGCCCCGGAGCAGCGCGAAGCCGCCTACGCCCAGGTGGTTGCTCGCGCCACGGCCTGGTCGGTGTGTGTCATACCACCGCAAGAGGTCGATCGGCGCGGTGTGCACGTCGCCAACGTCGCCGGCATGCGGAGGGCGGTTTCCACCCTGACCACGACCCCGTCGTACACGTTGACCGACGGTTTCCCCATTCCCGGCATGCCTTCGCCGGCCTGCGCCGTGTGGAAAGGCGACCTCGTGGTCGGCTGCATCGCTGCAGCGTCGGTGATCGCCAAGGTGACCCGCGATCGCATGATGCGCGAACTTCATGACCGCTTTCCCCAGTACGGGTTCGCCTCCCACAAGGGCTACTGCACACCCGAGCACGACGCCACGCTGCAGGCCCACGGGCCGTGCGAAGAACACCGCTACTCGTTCGTCAACGTCAGGCAGGCGGCGGCACGCAGAACCGGGGCGCCCGAGGTCGGCGCTCGCATCTGCCGGTGTCGGGCAGGATGGCGTGCAGGGTCGATGTCATGGCCGATGTCGCGACCGCAGCGCTGGAAGGAGTCGCGTGAGCGCGGAGGACCTCGAGAAGTACGAAACGGAGATGGAGCTGCAGCTCTATCGCGAGTACCGCGACGTGGTGGGGCTCTTCACGTATGTGATCGAGACCGAGCGACGCTTCTACCTGGCGAACGACTACCGGCTGGACGTTCGCGGCAGTGCCGACGGTGAGGTCTTCTTCGAGCTTTCGCTGCACGATGCCTGGGTCTGGGACATGTATCGGCCCGCCCGTTTCGTCAAGAACGTTCGAGTGGTCACCTTCAAGGACGTCAACGTCGAAGAGATCACCAAGGCTGAGCTGTAGGCCAGCTGTCGCGATGGCTTCCGGGCACTCCTGACTCCGGCCTGCCGCATTCGTCAACCCGGTCCACGAAATCTGTGGACCGGGTTGCTGCGTCTACACAAACCCCCCGCCCAGCCGTGCCGACCGCCTTCGGCAGCCATCGTCGGTTGCCCCGGCAGCACGCCGGAGAGCGGGTTGGACGAGATGCGGGGTGGCGGCGGGAATGCGGGTCAAGGATGCGGTCGGCCGGTTCGGTGAAGACACGGCTGCGAGTCATCTGACGGCCGCCGGGTTCACGATCCTGGATCGCAACTGGCGTCCGGGACCCAAAGCCCCCGGCGGCATCCGGGGCGAGTTGGACATCGTCGCCCGCGAGGGTGACGCGTTGGTGATCGTGGAGGTGAAGACCCGCTCCGGCACCGGATTCGGCTTGCCCGCCGAGTCGGTCACGGCGGACAAGGTGCGTCGCATCCGGCGACTCGCCGTGCTGTGGCTGGCGGCACATTCCGGAACGGATGCCGCGCCAGAAGGTCGTGACAGTTATCGCGGCTCGCGTGGCCACAGCATCGTGCGCTTCGACGTGGTCAGCGTCCTTCGTAGCCGCAATGGCGTGACTGTCGAGCATCTGCGCGGGGCGTTCTGATGTCGCTGGCGCGGGCGTCTTGCGTGGCGTTGCTTGGCATCGAGGGTCACGTCGTTGAAGTCGAGGTCCATCTCTCGACCGGGCTGCCCGGGACGACTCTGATCGGCCTGCCCGACGCGTCGCTCAATGAAGCTCGTGACCGGGTGCGTTCAGCGGTAGTCAACAGCGGTCAGGACTGGCCTTGCCAACGGGTCACCGTGGGCCTGTTTCCGGCGGCGTTACCCAAATCCGGGAGCGGCTTCGATGCCGCTGTTGCCGCCGCCGTACTGGCGGCGAACGGCGTGGTTCCCGCTGCCTCGCTGCAGAGCCGGGTGCTGCTGGGCGAGCTGGCTCTCGATGGGCGGCTGCGTCCGGTGCCCGGAGTTGTCGCCGCCGTCCTCGCCTTGACGGCGGCCGGTTTTGACCGGGTAGTGGTACCCGCTGCGAACGCGGAGGAGGCCGCGTTGGTGCCCGGTGTGCAGGTGGAACCCGTCGAGACCCTGGGTGATCTCATACGCCTGCTGCGTGGTGAACCAGCAGCGGCTTACGTCCGCCACGCCAGTGCGCCGGTGCTGGCAGCTCGATTGCGCTGTCCCCGACCTCGCCGAGGTCGCCGGCCAGCCGACCGGCCGCCTGGCGATGGAGCTCGCAGCTGCCGGCGGCCATCACGTCCTGATGCTCGGCCCGCCCGGGGCCGGCAAGACGATGCTCGCCGAGCGCTTGCCAGGCCTGCTGGCGCCGCTCTCGGACGAGCAGGCCCTCGAGGTCACCGCCGTTCATTCGCTGGCTGGCGCACTGTCCAACGAGGCGCCGCTCGTGCGCCGGCCACCGTTTCGCAGTCCCCACCACTCGGCCAGCCTCGCCGCTCTGGTGGGCGGGGGAAGCCGATACCTGCGTCCGGGAGCCGTCAGCCTTGCCCATCGCGGCGTGCTCTTTCTCGACGAGGCGCCGGAGTTCGGGCCGCGTGCGCTGGATGCGCTCCGACAGCCCTTGGAGAGCGGTTTCGTGGAGCTGGCGCGGGCGACGGGGGTGGCCAAATTTCCGGCTCGCTTCACGCTCGTGCTCGCGGCCAACCCGTGCCCGTGCGGGAAGGCCGGGACACCACGGGGTGACGCGGCCTGCACGTGCGCGCCGCGGATGCGGGTGGCCTACCGCAACCGGCTGTCCGGGCCGTTGATGGATCGGGTCGACGTGCGGGTGCGCCTCGAACCCCCGACCCGGCAGAACCTGCGGGCAACGCTGGCCGATACCGAATCGACCGTCGTCGTCGCAGCTCGCGTGCAGCGCGCCCGGGCGGCAGCTGGCGCCCGATTGGCCGGCACACCATGGCGCACCATCGGTGACGTCCCGGGGCCGCAGCTACGGGCCCGCTGGGGGCTGCCGTCGGCCATCACCCAGGCGCCCGACAGGCAATTCGAGCGGGGACAGCTGACCGCCCGCGGACTTGACCGCGTACTTCGCACCGCCTGGACCCTCGCTGATCTCGCGGGTGACAGGCTTCCCGGACGTGTCGCATGTCGATCAGGCACTGCACCTGCGGCTGACCGGTGGTGGATGGTGAGCCGCACCGTCGGGCTCAACGTCCCGCACGGCGACGACCGGATGGCGCGTGCGGCGCTGGTACGCGTCAGCGAACCGGGCGATCCGTTGCTGGCCAGGCAGATTGCCACCATGGGGGCCCCGCGAGGTGTGGTCGCGGCTGCGGTCCGAGCCACCCGGACGTCGATCCGGTCCGCGAGCTCGGAATCGCCCGGCTCGCGGGCATGCGCCTGTTGTGCCCCGGCGACGAGGAGTGGCCCATCGGCCTCGACGACCTCGACCGTCCTGGCCCAGCCGCGGAGCTGGCGGCGCCGATCGCGCTGTGGGTGCGGGGACCGCTGCACTTGGCCGATACGGTCCGGCGCGCCGTTGGTCTGGTCGGTTCGCGTGCCGCGACCTCCTACGGGTTGCACGTGGGCGGCGAGTTGGGCTTCCAGCTCGCCGAGCAGCAGTGGGCTGTGGTCTCCGGAGCTGCCTATGGAATCGATGCCGCAGCGCATCGGGGTGCACTGGCCGCAGCAGGGGCCCACGGTCGCGGTACTGGCCGGCGGCGCCGATGTCGCGTATCCGCGCAGCCATGACGCATTGCTCGCCCGGATCGCCGCTGAAGGCTTGATCGTCAGCGAAGCCCCGCCGGGTGGCCTGCCGCTGCGCCGCCGGTTCCTGGTGCGAAACCGGCTGATCGCGGCGCTGTCGAGCGGGACGGTGGTCGTCGAGGCAGGGGTTCGCAGCGGTGCCCTGAGCACGGCTCGTCACGCGCGGCGGCTGGGACGGCCCATCCTTGCGGTGCCGGGGCCGGTGACGAGTGGGCTGTCGGCCGGGTGTCATCTCGTCCTGCGGCAATGGCCCGAGTCGACGCTGGTCACCAACGCCGACGAGGTCATCGAAGCCGTCGGGCCGATCGGAGCTCTCGCGGCAGCTTCCCATTGCCGCCGGCGGACCGCGTGACGGGCTTGATGAGCTGATGAACCGGGTCCTGGAAGCCGTGCCCTCGCGGCGGGCGAGGGACGCGGAGTGGATCGCTGCCCGCTCCGGCGAGAGCGAATTCGTCGTCGAGCGCATGATCCAGCCGCTGCTGGCGAACGGGCTGATCGAGTCGCGTCCCGAGGGATACCGGCTGACCGACCTCGGCCGCCGCCCCTCCGGCGGAGGTATCGCCTGACGGCGCGGTGCCTTGACGGCCGGGCGCGCGCGTCGCCACCGTAGGCCCATGGGTCGATCGAGCTGCCGGTGCTGCGGCAACGCACCGGACGTCACAGTCGATCATTCCTGGGACGACGCCCTGGACGCTCTTCGAGACCCATCTTCGCGACGAGCGCGGCCGCTCAGCGGCAACCGTCCGCGCCTATCTGGGAGATCTGGCGAGCCTGCGCGAGCACGGCGAACGGCTCGGCCGTCCCGCGCTTGCGGCGATGGACGTGGCGATGATCCGCAGCTGGCTCGCCCGGCTGCGTACCCAGGGCTGCGCGTCCGCGACCCTCGCTCGCCGCGCCTCGTCGGCCCGGACCTTCAGCACGTTCGCCCACGGCCGAGGGCTGCTTCCAACGGATGTGGCGGCCCGAATCGAAGTCGCCAGGCGGGGTCGCACCCTCCCCAGCGTCATGTCGGCGGCCGCCGTCGAGCAGGTGTTCGCCACTGGATCTGAGGTCGCGACCGCCTCAGCGGCCACCCAGTCAGGGTCCGCATCGGAGCCCGAGGCTCCCCGCGACCCGCGTGCCGCCGCCGTGCAGGTCCGCGATCTGCTCATCGTCGAGCTTCTGTACGCCTCTGCGATGCGTGTCTCAGAGCTCTGCGGTCTGGATCTCGGCGACATCGATGAGGCGCGCCGTCTGCTGCGCGTCATCGGCAAGGGAGACCGCGAGCGCCGGGTTCCGTACGGCGTTCCCGCCGAGCGGGCGTTGGAGTGCTGGCTGGAGACGAGCCGCCCGCTGCTCGTCAATGACGCGAGCGCCGGGCGCGCTTCTGCTTGGGATCCGGGGACGTCGGCTCGACCCCCGCACGGCTCGTACGTGTGGTACATGAATGGACAAAACGGGCACCTGGAGTACCCGATTTGGCTCCACATGGGCTAAGGCACAGCGCAGCGACTCATATGTTGGAGCGCGGTGCCGACCTGAGAAGCATCCAGGAACTGCTTGGTCACGCTAGACTCGCGACTACGCAGCTCTACACGCACGTGTCAGCCGAGCGACTGCGAGTTTCTTATGAACGGGCGCACCCCAGGGCTTGAGGTCGATGCGACGACGGTCGCGAGCGCACCTCCCGCCGGGCCCAACCGAGTTCCGCGCGGTCGTACCCGCACTGAGCCCAAGCCTGTCGATCGTCAGCTCGAAGAGTTATGGATCGAGTTCAAAGACGGCGGTGATTCCGCAGTCCGCGAGCGACTCATCCTGCATTACGCCCCGCTTGGTGAAATACGTGGCCGGCCGGGTCGGCGTGGGGCTCCCGCCGAATATCGAGCAGGCCGATCTGGTCTCGTACGGCATTTTCGGGTTGATCGACGCGATCGAGAAGTTCGATCTGAGTCGAGCCATCAAGTTCGAGACGTACGCAATCAGTCGCATCAAGGGCGCCATCATCGACGAATTGCGGTCGATCGACTGGATCCCGCGCTCGATCCGCAGCAAGGCCCGTGAGGTCGAGCGGGCTTACGCCGGCCTCGAGGCACGACTTCACCGCACCCCCACCGAGCCCGAGGTCGCAGCAGAGCTGGGCATCGGTCTCGATGATCTGCACGCCATCTTCGGTCAGGTCTCGTTCGTGAACGTCTTGGCGCTGGACGAGCTGCTGAATGTGAACGGCGAGAAGGGCGACAAGGTCAGCCTGGTCGACACCCTGGAAGACACCCGCGTCGAGGATCCGGTACGGGCGTTCGAAAGCCAGGAGACCAAACACCTGCTGGCCCGCGCGATCAACCTGCTGCCGGAGCGCGAGAAGATCGTCGTCACCCTCTACTACTACGAGGGGCTCACCCTCGCGGAAATCGGTCAGGTGCTGGGCGTGACCGAGAGCCGGATCTGCCAGATGCACACCAAGGCCGTCCTGCAGTTGCGCGCCAAGCTCGCTGACCAGCGCGGCTGATCTTCACAGGGCGGCTTCCGCTAGCGCCGCCGAAAGGCCACCACCACTCCGGCGGCGGACAGCGCGACGAGTGACCAGGTCGCTGGTGACGGGCCTGATTCGCCGCCAAACCCGACCCGCTTAGCCGCCACTGTCGTACGTAGGGCATCAGTCGTGCTTGCAGTAGCCACCTCGGATAGTCCGAGCGGAAGCAACCGTATCGACTGCCTCGTGAGAGTCCCCAAGGGATCGAGGTAGACGTCGCCTCGCAGCAGTCCCCAATGCAGGCAAGCTGCGACGGGGCAGCCGGCGTGCCCGGTCGCGAGCGTGCCGATGGCCTGGCCACCGATCACGTGCGCGCCACGGCGGACGCTTGCCGTGACCGGTTCGTAGGTGGTGCGCAGGCTCCCGTGAACCACCACAACGACCCCCCGCCCGGCGAGCGTCCCGGCATACGACACGTCGCCTGCTGCCGCTGCGAATACGGCCTGACCAGCCGTCCCAGCCAGATCGACCCCCCGATGCCCGGCGGCGTAGGGGGTCGGCGGGGGCGCAAAAGCGCGTGTGACGGCCAGCGGGCGTAGCGGCGCCTGCCAGCCAGGGGCCGCTTCGGCGACGCCTCCTGCACCGAGTAGTACCAGCGTCATCAGGACCAGCACGATGACGCGGGGGAGCAGGGCCAGGTGGATGCGCACCCGACCAGCACAGCCCGAAATTGCCCCGCGCCGTGGCTGAGCCGAACATCGGTGCACCGACCCGGCCGATCCTCCGTCGACGAGCCTCCTTTGACACGCGAGCGTTTATTCGCAGGCCTGCTCAGCGGCCCCCAAGTACACTTGGAATGCACTACCAGGAGTCCGTCTTGTACGGACTACCAAACAAATGGCAGCTCGACTCAAATCGGGCTGCCTGCACCACCAGCAGCCCGGCTTCGCCGAGCTGACTAACGCACGTCCTTCTCCAGCCAAAGGCCGGGTCGGAGCGCAGCAGTCCCTGGACATTCCGGGGTGCGGATCCGTCAGGACGTCAGGGCACCCCGCCACCCGGTGAGGGCGCAACAACTGCAGAGAAAGAAGGGCACGGCACGTGGTCGTCACCATGCGCCAGCTGCTGGAGGCTGGGGTCCACTTCGGACACCAGACGAAGCGCTGGAATCCCAAGATGCGCCGGTACATCTTCACCGAGCGCAACGGCAATTACATCATTGACCTGCGCCAGAGCGTCGGCTACATCGATGCGGCGTACGAGTTCGTCAAGGAGACGGTCGCCCACGGCGGCACCATCCTTTTCATCGGCACCAAGAAGCAGGCCCAGCAGGCGATCGAGGAGCAGGCGGTCCGCGTAGGCATGCCCTACGTCAAGGAGCGCTGGCTCGGCGGCATGCTGACCAACTTCCAGACCGTGCACAAGAGGCTTCAGCGCCTGAAGGAGCTCGAAGAGCTGGAAGCCACCGGCGGTGGCGACGCGATCCGCACCAAGAAGGAATCGCTCGTCCTGGCCCGTGAAAAGGCGAAGCTCGAGCGCACCCTCGGCGGTATCCGCGACATGCAGCGCATCCCCAGCGCGGTGTGGATCATCGACACCAAGCTCGAGGACATCGCCGTCGGCGAGGCCCGCAAGCTGCACATCCCCGTCGTCGCGATCCTGGATACGAACTGCGATCCGGACGAGGTCGATTACCCGATCCCGGGTAACGACGACGCGATCCGCAGCGTCAACCTGCTCACCAAGATCATCGCTGACGCGGTGGCCGAGGGACTGCAGATGCGCGCTGGCGCTTCGGGCGACAAGGCAGATGCCGGAGTCGCCTCCGGAGAGCCGCTCGCTGACTGGGAGCAGAGCCTGATCGCGGGAGATGCGACGACACCTGGCGTCGCCCCCTCCGTCGATCCGGCCGCTGGCCCGGTCGAAGGTGCCGGTGCCGCCGATGCACCCGCAGCAGAAGCAGAGGCACTCGCGGCCGCGCCTACGGCGCCGACCGAGTCCTCGACCGCTGCAGCCCAGTAGTCGCCCGACCAGCCACCGTTGATGGTGGCTGGTCGCCGACTGACATCAAACGAGACGAAGGAAGAAACAGTGGCTGAGGTCACCGTGGCCCTCATCCGTGAGGTTCGCGAGCTCACCGGTGCCGGAATGAGCGACGTCAAGAAGGCGCTCGTGGCGGCAGACGGAGACAAGTCAAAGGCAATCGACGA
The DNA here is from genome assembly GCA_963737695.1 of uncultured Actinomycetota bacterium. Classification (GTDB taxonomy): domain Bacteria; phylum Actinomycetota; class Actinomycetes; order Frankiales; family Frankiaceae; genus DATAZK01. The sequence continues at coordinate 354,492 of CAVTTQ010000002.1, read as the reverse complement.
GTTGCGAAAGAAGGGCGAGGCGAAAGCGATCGACCGCGCCGGCAAGCGACAGGCGACCAATGGACTGGTCGCTGCCGCCGAAGGCGCCATGATCGAGCTCGCCTGCGAGACCGATTTCGTCGCCAAGAACGAGCAGTTCCAGGAGCTCGCCGGCGAGATCGTCGCGCATGCCGCCAAGGTGCGTCCCAAGGACGTCGAATCGCTGCTCGCCGAGACGCTGTCGGACGGTCGAACCGTTCAGCACAGCATCGAGAGTCTCAATGCCGTAATCGGCGAGAAGATCGAGCTTCGCCGGCTCGCCGTCTTCGACGGCAAGGTCGCCACCTACCTGCACAAGCGGGCCAGCGATCTGCCGCCGCAGATCGGTGTGATGGTGGCGTTCGAAGGAGACGGCGACGCGGCTGCTGAGGCAGCCCGCGGGGCGGCAATGCAGGTCAGCGCGATGCGTGCGCAGTACGTGACGCGTGACGCCGTACCGGCCGAGCTGGTGGAGAAGGAGCGTTCTATCGCTGACGCGATCGCCACCAACGAAGGCAAGCCGGAGCAGGCTCGGACCAAGATCGTCGAGGGACGGGTCAACGGCTTCTTCAAGGAGGTCGTGCTCCTCGAGCAGTCCTCCGTGCGCGAGCCCAAGCGCACCGTCAAGGCGCTGTTGGAGGAGGCCGGAGCCACGGTCACCGACTTCGCGCGTTTCGAGGTCGGCGCCTAGCAGTTCCAGCGTCAGCCGGCCGGGATTTCGGTCGGCAGCGTCGTGAGTGAGGCGGCGGGGCGGCGGGTCCTTGAAAGACCCGCCGCCCCGCCGTTCGCGTCCTCGGGCAGACTGGCGCAAGGAGTGGAGCTGCCGTTCTGACAGACCGAGCAGCGCCGTTGCAATCCGGTAGCCGTCCGCCACGTCAGGAGCCGCCACGTGACCCAGCCTGCAACGTCTGCCGAACGCGCATCCTCCGACGATCCCCGTTGGTCGCGGGTGCTGCTGAAGCTCTCCGGTGAGGCTTTCGCGGGCGGCGATCCGCTCGGTATCGACCCGACGACGGTCGCCGCGATCGCCCGCCAGATCGGCGAGGTGGTGAACACCGGCGTGGAAGTCGCCGTGGTCGTTGGCGGCGGCAACATGTTCCGCGGACAGGCGCTCGCCGATCGGGGCATGGACCGCGGCCGCGCGGACTACATGGGCATGCTCGGCACCGTCATCAACTGCCTGGCGCTGCAGGACTTTCTCGAGCATGAGGGGATCACCACCCGGGTCCAGACCGCGATCGCCATGGGTCAGGTCGCCGAGCCATACCTTCCGCTGCGCGCGATTCGACACCTCGAAAAGGGACGGGTCGTGATCTTCGGCGCGGGCCTCGGAGTCCCGTACTTCTCCACCGACACGACAGCGGCGCAGCGGGCGTTGGAGATTCAGGCCGAGGCGGTGTTCAAGGCCACCAAGGTCGACGGTGTGTACGACAGCGATCCCAAGCGCAATCCCGATGCAGTGAAATTCGATGCCCTCACCTACAACGAGGTGCTGATGCGCGGCCTCAAGGTGATGGACGCGACCGCGATCAGCTTGTGCATGGACAATGAGCTGCCCATCGTGGTGTTCGATCTCTTGACCGACGGCAACATCCTGCGGGCGGTACGCGGTGAAAAGATCGGCACCGTGGTGACTTCTACCCCCCGAGGATCGGCGTGACCAATGAGCAGTGACGAAGACACCGATATCGACTTCGAGCTGCTCGAGGCCGAGGAGAAGATGGAAAAGGCGGTCCAGGTCGCGCGTAACGACTTCGCGGTCGTGCGCACCGGCCGTCCGACCCCGGCCATGTTTTCGCGCATCATGGTCGATTACTACGGCACCCCCACGCCGGTGCAGCAGCTCGCGTCGTTCAATGTGCCCGAGCCGCGCATGGTGCTGGTCAACCCGTTCGACAAGAGCTCCCTGGCGGCAGTCGAGAAGGCGATCCGGGAGAGCGATCTCGGAGTGAATCCCTCCAACGACGGCAACCTGATCCGCTGCGTCTTTCCCGAGCTTTCCGAGCAACGCCGCCGCGAACTGGTCAAGGTCGTACGCGGTAAGGCTGAAGACGCCCGGGTAAGCGTTCGCAGCGTCCGCCGCCACAGCATGGACGCGCTCGGAAAGATGCAGAAGGCCGGCGATGCTGGCGAGGACGATGTGAAGCGCGCCGAGAAAGAGCTCGAGGGGCTCACCCACAAGTTCGTCGCGCAGATCGACGACCTGCTCAAGACCAAAGAGTCCGAGCTGCTAGAAGTCTGATGTGACTCACGACCCGGCTCCGGGCGGCGTCGCTGACGCACCTTCCGACGGCGTCGCCGACGCGGCGTCTGACGGCGTCCCTGGGGCAGCACCGGCGAAGGCAAGTCGGGCCGGGCGTGACCTGCGCGCCGCGATCATCGTGGGGGTCAGCCTCGCGGCGCTGATCTTCGCCACCCTCTTCACGGTTCGCGTCATTTGGGTCGGCGTGATCTGCCTCGCGGTAGGGATGGGCGCCTACGAGCTGTGCACCGCGTTTGCCACCGCCGGGCTGCGGATTCCGCGCATCCCGGTGGCCCTCGCCGGCGCGGCGATTCCCGCTGCGGCGTATGCACAGGGCACCAACGGCCTGGTGATCGCGTTCTTCATCGCGGTCGTCGTCACCCTGGGCTGGCGCGGCTATGACCCGCACGAGGGCGAGCTTGTGCGCGACCTGCCGACCATCGTCTTCGCGTTGGCCTACACCGGGTTTCTCGGAGGGTTTGCGGCGTTGCTGTCTCGGCCATCCGACGGTCCCCGGCTGGTGATCGTCTTCATCGCCACCGCCGCGCTCAACGACGTCGGCGGCTACACGGCCGGGGTGCTCTCGGGCGGCAAACACAAGATGGCCCCGCGGATCTCGCCCGGAAAGTCCTGGGAAGGCTTCGGCGGATCGATCGCGGCGGGCTGCCTTTGCGCAGGGCTGTGCTTCCCTTTCCTGCTGCATACGTCGGCTTGGCTCGGCATCGTCTTCGGGCTCGCTGCCGTCGCCGCTTCCACCCTTGGTGACCTGGGTGAATCGCTGATCAAGCGCGACATCGGCATCAAAGACATGGGCCACCTGCTGCCCGGTCACGGCGGTGTCATGGACCGACTCGATTCGCTGCTCGCCACCGCCCCGGTCGCTTACCTGCTGCTGACCGCCTGGGTGCCCCACCCCTAGCCACAAGATCGCTTCAATGATCAAGGTTTCGGCTGGGTCAAGGGGACCCAGACCTTGATCATTGAAGCGTTGAGGGGGGTCGGGCTGGGCGTGAGACCATGGGGAAGACATGAACCTCCCGATCAGCGCGAGCACGCCGCCCAAAGCAAGGCGTCAGCCGGTGCCGCGGCATCTGGCCGACCTGGCGCCGGACGACCGTCGCCGGGCGGTGACCGAGCTGGGGGAGCCTGCCTACCGGGCGCAGCAGCTGGCGAACCACTATTTCGTACGTCACACCACCGACCCGGATTCGATGACCGACCTTCCGGCCGGCAGCCGATCCGCACTCACCGAGGCCTTGCTTCCCACGCTCCTGACACCGGTTCGGGAGCTGATCTGCGACGGCGGCGACACCGTCAAGACCGTGTGGCAGGGGCACGACGGGGTGCTGATCGAGTCGGTGCTCATGCGTTACCCGGGCCGGGTCACCGTGTGCGTCTCCAGCCAAGCCGGCTGCGGGATGGGATGCCCCTTCTGCGCAACCGGGCAGGGCGGGCTGACCCGCAATCTGTCGACCGGCGAGATCGTGGAGCAGGTCATCGCCGCCCAGCGCCGGCTTGCCCGCGACGGATCCGGCGGCCGGGTCAGCAACGTGGTCTTCATGGGCATGGGCGAACCGCTCGCCAATTACCACCCGGTGATAGCGGCGATCCGCCGGCTGACGGACCCCCATCCGCACGGAGCCGGACTCTCGCAACGCTCCATCACATTGAGCACCGTGGGCCTGGTCCCGCGCATCGACGAGCTGGCCGATGAGGGGCTGGCGGTGACGCTGGCGCTCAGCCTGCACGCGCCCGATGACGAGTTGCGCGACTCGCTGGTACCGGTCAACCAGCGCTGGCCGGTGTCGGAGGCGGTCGGCGCGGCCCTTCGTTATGCCCGCAAGACCGGCCGCCGGATGACCGTTGAGTACGCGCTCATCAACGACATCAACGACGATCCGGCGCGTGCCGATGCCCTCGCCGACCTCCTTCGCGGCACGCTCGCGCACGTCAACCTGATCCCGCTCAATCCGACTCCTGGCAGCGTCTGGACCGCCAGCACGCCGGCTCGGGAGCGTGAATTCGTGCGGCGGCTTCGCGCCGCCGGCGTGGCGACCACCGTCCGCGATACGCGTGGCCGTGAAGTGGCAGGTGCTTGCGGGCAGCTCGCCGCGGCTGGGTGATGCGCCGCCCGGCCGCCCCTGCCGCCCTGACGGCCACGATCGTTGCAGGTCTGCTGACGCTGGCTCTGGCGGCCTGCTCGTCCTCATCCGGGGCCAAGGTCACGCCGTCGCCGACCACCGCGGCGCCGGCCACCCCGACGGCTACCGCCGGACGCCGACACCAACGCCCACGCCGAGCGCGAGCCGGCCCTCCGCCGTCCTGCGAACCCCGGGGCCGAACCGGCCGACCGAGCACCTCGTGCCCTCACCGAGCACACCCGCCACCACCCATACAGCGGCGGTGACGGCACCCACTGGCTCGTGCCCGCTTCGGGACGGGGTCCAGACGATCGCCGGGCGCACCGTCATCCTCGACCTGCCCCAGCATTTCCCGGCTCCGGTGGTCATCGACTTCCACGGCGGCAACCAGAACGCAGCCCAGGAGCATGCGTACACAGGTCTGGGTCCGGTGGGAGCGGCGCAGGGCTTCGTCGTCGTCACCCCGAACGGCACCGACGGGCTGTGGAACTTTCCGGGCACCGAGGCGCTGCCGGACGACACTGCATTCACCCAGACGATTGCGAATTACCTGGCGTTCGGCGGGTGCTCTGACGGTCGGGTCTACACCGCCGGGATCAGCGATGGCGCGGACATGGCAATCGCCGCGGGCTGCCGCGTCCCGGCGGTGCGCGCTGTCTTTGCGGTCGCACCGAGCATCACTCCGAGGGAGGTCGTGCACAAGGAAATCTTTCGCCGAGGTCCACGGCACCGCAGATCCGATCGTCCCCTACTACGGGAGCGCGGCCGGCAGCTTCGCCGATACGCCGTCCGAGCCGGTGTTCTCGCGGCTGCCGTTCTGGACCAGTGGATGCGCCGGGGCCAGACGGGCATGGCGCCGGCCGCGGGCACCACGGTGGCCCAATGGTCGTGCCCGGGTGGCCGTGACGTGCGGCTCTACACCGTGATGGGTGGGGGGCACACCTGGCCCGGCGCGGTTGGCAACGAACCGGTCGCCGGACTCGGTGTCCGTGCGACGTGGAGTGCTGACTGCGACCGCTCTCGCGTTCTTCCAGAGCCACTAGCCCATCGCCGTCCCTGGCTTCAGCTGCGACACTGGCCGGGTGACGGTGCGCGAGGTGGTCCTGCTCGGTTCGACGGGATCGATCGGCACCCAGGCGATCGATGTCATCCGCCGCGAGCCCGGGCGGTTTCGGATCGTGGCGCTCGCCGGTGGGGGATCGCGACCCGCGGAACTGGCAGCTCAGGCCATCGAATTCGGCGTCGAAGCCGTCGCGGTCTCGCAGGCCACGGCGGCCCAGGATGTCCAGCTGGCGCTGTATGCGCAGGCCAAGCGAAGCCGGCCACGAGCGCGGCGACTTCTCGATGCCCAAGGTGCTGGCCGGGCCTGAGGCGGTCGCCGAGATCGCCGGGTGGCCCTGCGACGTCGTCCTCAACGGCATCACCGGCTCCGTCGGGCTCGACAGCGACGCTGGTGGCGCTGAAAGCGGGTCGCACGCTGGCTCTGGCGAACAAGGAGTCGCTGATCGCCGGCGGGCCGCTGGTGCTGCCCGTATCTCGACCAGGTCATCCCGGTCGACTCCGAGCACAGCGCCCTGGCGCAATGTTTACGCGGCGGCACCGAGCGGGAAGTTCGCCGCCTCGTGCTCACGGCGAGCGGGGGACCGTTTCGCGGCAAGCGCCGCAGCGATCTCGCTGCCGTCACCCCCAGCCAGGCGATGGCCCATCCGACCTGGGACATGGGTCCGGTCATCACCGTCAACAGCGCCACCCTGGTCAACAAGGGCCTGGAGCTGATCGAGGCGCACCTGCTCTTCGGGGTCCCGTACGACCGGATCGATGTGGTGGTGCACCCGCAGTCGCTGATCCACAGCATGGTCGAATTCGTCGACGGGTCGACGATTGCCCAGCTCAGCCCCCCTGACATGCGGCTGCCGATCGCCATGGCCCTCGGCTGGCCCGACCGCGTACCAGATGCTGCTCCGGGCATGGACTGGACGACGGCCAAGTCGCTCACCTTCGAGCCGCTGGACACCGACGCTTTCCCGGCGGTGGGCCTGGCCAAGGAGGCCGGCCGGCGCGGCGGCAGCGGGCCCGCGGTCTTCAACGCCGCGAATGAGGAAGCGGTGGCGGCCTTCCTGGCGGGCGATCTGCCGTTCCTGCGCATCGTCGAAGTGATCGAACGGACTCTGGTCGACCTGCCCCTACGGGAACTCCACACCCCTGCCGATGTGTTGGAGAGTGAGAGTGAGGCACGGATCCTCGCTCGGTCATTCATCCGGGAGAGCTGACTGTGGCACTGCTAGGCGCGCTGGCGTTCGTGCTCGCGCTGCTCGTGTCCGTCGTCCTCCACGAAGGCGGCTCACTTCGGCACGGCAAAGGTGTTCGGCATGAAGGCGACGCAATTTTTCGTCGGCTTCGGGCCCACCCTCTGGTCGCGTCGTAAGGGCGAGACGGAGTACGGCGTCAAAGCCATCCCGGCAGGCGGCTTCGTCAAGATCATCGGGATGACCACGCTCGAGGAGCTCGACACCGAGGACGATGACAAGCGCGCCTTTTGGCGATTTTCCGCTGGCAAGCGCGCCATCGTCCTGGTGGCGGGCTCGACCATGCATTTCATCCTCGCGATCGTGCTCGTCTTCATCTCACTGCTGCTGGTGCCCACCGCGACGTCGGCTTCCGTGATCGGCGCCCCCGCGAGCTGCCTTTCCACCGACGCGACCAAGGCCTGCACCGCCGCTGACCAGGCGAGCCCGGCCAAGGCCGCCGGGTTGCTGGCCGGCGACAAGCTGATCAGCGTCGGCGGCAAGCCGGTCACCACCTTCGACCAGCTCCGTGACGCGATCCGGGCTGACAAGAGCGGAGCCGCGCTGGCCGTGAAGTACGAGCGCGACGGCGCCGTCCGCAGCACGCAGATCGTCCCGGTGCTGCAGACCCAGCCCAAGACCGGCGGCGGCACCGAGCAAGTGCCGGTGCTCGGCATCACACCCGCAGGTCAGCCACGTCGGCCCGGTGACGGCTGCCCGCAAGACCATCACCACGCTGGGCACCTTCATCAGCGGCACGGCCAGCTCGCTCGCCCACTTCCCCGACCGGATGAAGACGATCTTCAGCAGCCACCGTGATCCCGACGGCGCCGTGGGTGTGATCGGGATCAGCCGGGTCAGCGGTGATCTGCTCAGCAGCGGCGATGTGAGCTGGAGTGCAAAGATCGGCGATTTCCTGCTGCTGGTCGCCGGGGTAAACCTCTTCGTCGGCGTCTTCAATTTGCTGCCGCTGCTGCCGCTTGATGGCGGCCACCTGGCGGTTCTCGGCTTCGAACAGCTGCGTGATCGGCTCCGCCGGATCCGCGGCTACCGCGGCCCGCTCAAGCGGGTGGATCTCACCAAGCTGCTGCCCGCGACGTACGCTGTAGTGGCGATCTTCGCGACGTTGACCGTGGTGCTCGCGTCGGCCGACATCGTCAATCCGATCCATCTGAGGTAGTCCGCTTCGTGTCCAGCCTTTCCGAGATACCGATCACGCTCGGCATGCCGGCGACACCCTCCAAGCCGCTGGCCAAGCGCCGTATCAGCCGCCAGTTGAACGTCGGCGGAGTCAAGGTCGGCGGCGACGCCCCGGTTTCGGTGCAGTCGATGACCACCACCCTCACCGCCGATGTAAACGCGACCTTGCAGCAGATCGCCGAGCTCACGGCGGCCGGGTGCGAGATCGTGCGGGTCGCCGTCCCGAGTCAGGACGACGCTGACGCCCTGGCCACCATCGCCCGCAAGTCACAGATCCCGGTGATTGCTGACATCCACTTCCAGCCCAAGTACGTCTTCGCCGCGATCGATGCCGGCTGCGCGGCCGTCCGGGTCAACCCTGGAAACATCAAGACGTTCGATGACAAGATCGCCGAGATCGCGAAGGCGGCGTCCGCGACCGGCACGCCGATCCGAATCGGGGTCAATGCCGGTTCCCTGGACAAGAGGCTGCTGGCGAAATACGGCAAGGCCACCCCGGAGGCTCTCGTCGAGTCCGCCCTCTGGGAGTGCTCGCTGTTCGAGGAGTACGACTTTCGCGACATCAAGATCTCGGTCAAACACCACGATCCGGTGATCATGATCGAGGCGTATCGCCTCCTCGCGCAGGCCTGCGACTATCCCCTCCATCTCGGGGTCACCGAAGCCGGGCCCACGTTCCAAGGCACCGTGAAGTCCGCAGTGGCCTTCGGTGCCCTGCTTGCCGAGGGCATCGGCGACACGATCCGGGTCTCGCTTTCCGCGCCTCCGGTCGAAGAGGTGAAGGTCGGTGCGGCGATCCTGGAGTCGCTCGGGATGCGGCCGCGCAAGCTTGAGATCGTCTCCTGCCCCTCCTGCGGGCGCGCCCAGGTCGACGTCTACAAGCTGGCCGACGAGGTCGCCGCCGGGCTGGAAGGCCTCGAGGTCCCGCTTCGCGTGGCCGTCATGGGCTGCGTCGTCAACGGTCCTGGCGAGGCGCGCGAGGCAGATCTCGGCGTCGCTTCCGGCAACGGAAAGGGCCAGATCTTCGTGCGCGGAGAAGTGGTGCGCACTGTCCCCGAAGCGCAAATCGTCGAGACGCTCATCGCCGAGGCGTTGCTGCTTGCCGAGAGCATGGAGTTCTCCGCCGATGGCCCCACGGTGAACGTCACCTAGGACAAGTTCCCGGGTGCAGTTTGCGGGTGTAGCTCACCCTCAGTTCCGTGTTGAAAGTAGTGTCCGCTGGTGACGCGCGGCGCTATCAGTACCAGCCCCCGCGTACGCGTTCTCACAGATGCCGACCTGCCCGCGGCCAATGCGATGCTCGCCCGGCGGCCGGTTGTCGACGTGTTCGTGGCCAGCCGGGTCGCCGCCGCCGGGCTTTCCGAATGGCGCCTCGGTGCGCAGGTCTGGGGCTATGAAGCCGGCGGCCGGCTGGTGTCGATGTGTTACGCGGGCGCCAACATCTGGCCCGTTTGTGCGGTGCCCGAGGCTCTTTCGGCCTTTGCGGTGCAGGCCCGCCGCCACCACCGCCGCTGCGCCTCGATTGTCGGGCTCGCCTCCGAAGTGTTGCCCTTCTGGGATGAGCTGCGACGGTCGTGGGGTCCGCCTCGCGAGCTCAGAGATGAGCAGCCGCTGATGGTGTTGGATCGCCCGCCGCTGGTGGCCGCCGATCCCAGGGTGAGGCTGGTGCAGCCGTCGGAGTTGGACGTATTGCTGCCGGCCGCTGTCGCGATGTTCACCGAAGAGATCGGGGTGCCGCCCGAGAGTGTCGACCTCTACCGGGCGCGGGTAGCCGAGCTGATAGCCGCTCGGCGTTGCTTCGCCCGGATAGAGGAGGGGCGGGTGCTCTTCAAGGCAGAGGTGGGCGCCGCGACCTCCACCGCCTGCCAGATACAGGGCGTATGGGTGGCACCGGCGCTGCGCGGACAGGGCCTGGGAACCAGCGGTACGGCGGCAGTCGCCGTCGCCGCGCAGCGCGATATCGCGCCGATCGTCAGCCTTTACGTGAACGGCTTCAATGTGTCCGCTCGGCGAGCGTACGAGCGGGTCGGGTTCACCCGGATCGAGACATTCGCGAGCGTCCTTTTCTAACAGTCTGACAACCATTCTCCCACTTGTCGGTAAACATGACCGTCACAGTGGTGTTAACTAAGCCAGTCAACTTGCTCGACGCGGCTGAATCACGCCTGCGTCCTCCCTGGGGGTTTCGTGTTCAAGATCGGTCTGACTACATCCAGGCGCCGTGCCGTCATCGGTGGCACCGGCGCCGTGCTCTCGGCCGCACTGACCCTCGCAGCCTGCGGTTCCAGCAGCTCTGGCACCTCCAGCAGCGGCAGCTCGAGCAGCCCTGCGGTCAAGCTGTCCCTGGTTGCCTACTCCACGCCGCAGGCGGCCTACAAGCAGCTCATCGCGGCATTCCAGAAGACGCCGGCCGGTAAGAACGTCACTTTCAGCCAGTCCTACGGCGCTTCCGGTGACCAGAGCCGGGCCGTCGCGAGCGGCCTGAAGGCAGACATCGTCGCCTTCTCGCTGGCCCCTGACGTGACCCGTCTGGTCAAGGCCAAGCTGGTCGCCTCCACCTGGGACAGCAACCAGTACAAGGGCATGATCACGAACTCCGTCGTGGTGCTCGCCACCCGCAAGGGCAACCCGAAGAACATCACCTCCTGGACCGATCTGACCAAGCCCGGGGTGTCGGTCATCGTGCCGAACCCGGTCACCTCAGGTGGCGCGCGCTGGGACGTCATGGCCGCCTATGGCGCGGAGTCGAACAAGGGCGCTGACCAAGCTGCCGGCGTCGCGTATCTGCAGAAGCTCTTCAAGAACGTCGCCGTGCAGGACGACAGCGCGCGCAAGGCGCTGCAGACCTTCACCAACGGCAAGGGTGACGTCTTGATCTCCTACGAGAACGACGCGATCTTCGCCCAGCAGAACAACCAGCCGATCGACTTCACGATCCCGTACTCGACGATCCTGATCCAGAACCCGATCGCCGTGACCACTGAGACCAAGCACCCGCAGCAGGCCAACGCCTTCGTGCAGTTCCTGTACACCAAGCAGGCCCAGCAGATCTACGCCGACAACGGCTACCGTCCGGTGGTGCCTGGTGTGACGAGCAGCAAGGTGACGTTCGAGACGCCGAAGAACCTGTTCACCATCGACGACCTCGGCGGCTGGACCGCAGTGACCAAGAACTTCTTCGACCCGGACAATGGCATCGTGACCAAGATCGAGGTCAGCAACGGCGTCTCGGTCAAGAGCAGCTGACGCGTAAGTAGGGATTCATCCACTGATGGACGCACCACCGGAGCTTCCCGGCGAGCCTTCGGGCTCGCCGGGGCCGGTGGCGACCCTGCCCAAGTCCAACCCCTTCTCGGACGAAGACCCCACCGATCCGGGGAGAGGGCGAGTCAACGGATCGGCGCCCAAGGCCCACCGCCGATTCCCCACCGGACTGGCGCTCGGCGGTGGCCTGACCGTCATTTACCTGAGCCTGATCGTGCTCATCCCGCTGGCAGCGGTGGTCTACAGCGGGACCAAGGGTGGCTGGGGATCGTTCTGGCATTCGGTGTCGACGAAGGACGCGGCGTCGGCGCTCAAGCTGACGATCGTCGCCAGCCTCCTGGTCGCGCTGATCAACCTCGTCATGGGCACCCTGATCGCGTGGGTGCTGGTACGCGACAACTTCCCCGGCAAGCGCATCCTCGACGTACTGATCGATCTTCCGTTCGCGCTGCCGACCATCGTCGCCGGCCTCGTGCTCCTCTCGCTGTACGGCCCCAACAGCCCGCTCGGTGTTGACATCGCGTACAAGCAGGTCGGCGTCGTCGTAGCGCTGCTTTTCGTGACGCTGCCCTTCGTCGTGCGCACGGTGCAGCCCGTCCTGCTCGAACTCGACCAGGAGATGGAAGAGGGAGCCGCGTCACTCGGCGCCGGTCGGCTGACCATCTTCCGGCGGATCATCCTGCCGAACCTGCTGCCGGCGATCCTGTCCGGCACCGCACTCGCCTTCACCCGGGCCATCAGCGAGTTCGGCGCCACCGTGCTGATCTCCGGCAACATCATCGGCAAGACCCAGGTCGCCTCCGTGCAGATCTACGGCTCCATCGAGAGCGACAACCAGGCCGGCGCCGCGGCGGTGTCGACCGTGCTGCTGGTGGTGGCCCTGGTCGTCCTGCTGAGCCTCGATGTCATCCAACGTTGGGCGGCCCGCCGTGGTTAGTGAAAGCCTGCCGACCCTGGTCGTCGCGCCCGAGCAGTCCGCAAGCAAGTCGGCGCGCAGCAAGGCCGGCAAGTCCCCTCGCGGCTACCGCGGCCAGAACTCCGCCCCGGAGCCGGCCCTCGCCCGCTGGTCGCTGCGCCTGATCGCGCTGTTCTACCTGACATTCCTGTTGCTCGTGCCGGTCGGACTGGTCTTCAAGAGGACCTTCGAGCACGGGGCCCAGGCTGTGTGGGACACGTTGAGCAGCCCCTCCGCGGTGCATGCCATCAAGGTCACCGTCGAGGTGGCGGGGATCGCTACCGTCTGCAACACGATCTTCGGGGTCGGCGTCGCGATCCTGCTGGTGCGTCACGAGTTCTTCGGGAAGCGAATCCTGAGCGCCCTGATCGACCTGTCGATCGCCGTGTCGCCGGTGGTCGTCGGCCTGGCGCTGATTCTGATTTACGGACGCTTCGAGCCGGTCGGTCGCTGGTTGGAGAACAACGGCGTCCAGGTCATCTTTGCCCTCCCGGGAATGGTCCTGGCGACGATCTTCGTGTCGCTGCCGCTGGTGGTGCGCGCGGTCGCGCCGGTGCTGGCAGAAGATCGGCACCGATCAGGAGCAGGCTGCCTACACGCTGGGTGCCTCGCCGCGGCAGGCCTTCTGGCGCGTCACGCTGCCCTCGATCCGCTGGGCGCTGGCCTACGGCGTGGTGCTCTCGCTGGCCCGGGCGCTGGGCGAATTCGGTGCGGTTGCTGTGGTGTCGGGCAACATTGAGGGGCAGACGCAGACCCTGACCCTCTTCGTCCAGGACCACTTCCAGAATTTCGATGCGGTCGGCGCATACTCGGCGGCGTTCCTGCTCGCGCTCATCGCCATCGTTTCGCTCATCGTCATCTCGGTGCTCCGACCCAAGGAGAACAGCTAGTGGCCATCAGCGTGCGCAACGTGACCAAGCGGTTCGGTGATTTCGTCGCCCTCGACAACGTGTCGGTCGAGATCCCCGACGGGTCGCTGACGGCGCTGCTCGGGCCAAGCGGTGGCGGCAAGTCCACGCTGCTACGGATCATCGCCGGCTTGGAGCAGCCCGATTCGGGCAGCGTCGAGATCAGCGGCAATGACCTCACGAGCACGCCGCCGCAGCGCCGCAACATCGGGTTCGTCTTCCAGCACTACGCGGCCTTCAAGCACCTGACAGTCGCGCGCAATGTGGCCTTCGGCCTCGAGATCCGCAAGCGTCCGAAGGCCGAGATCAAGGCAGCGCGTCAAAGAGTTGCTCGAGTTGGTGCATCTTGAGCAGTTCGGCGACCGATACCCCTCACAGCTGTCCGGCGGTCAGCGCCAGCGCATGGCACTGGCCCGCGCGCTCGCCGTCCAGCCTGAGGTGCTGCTGCTGGACGAGCCGTTCGGCGCGCTCGACGCCCAGGTGCGCAAGGAGTTGCGCACCTGGCTTCGTCAGTTGCACGACACGGTCCACGTCACCACCGTCTTCGTGACGCACGACCAGGAAGAGGCGATGGACGTCGCCGACCGCATCTTCGTGATGGCCGGCGGCGTGGTCGAGCAGGAAGGCACGCCCGACGAGCTCTACGAGCGTCCGGCGAACGACTTCGTGATGAGCTTCCTCGGCCCGGTCACCAAGCTGAACGGTGCTCTCGTGCGTCCTCACGATCTGGACCTGTGCACCACCGAGGAGCCCGGAGCGGTGCACGCCCGTGTCGCACGGATCGCGCGGCTGGGCTTCGAGGTGCGTGTCGAGGTCGAGATCGACAGCGATGACGGCCCGGTCGACAGCTGGATCCAGGTCACCCGGGAAGAGGCCGCCAAGCTCGGCATCAAGGCCGGCGACGACGTCTTCGTACGCAAGGCCGACAAGGAGCGGCTTTCGGCCACCGAGGTTCCCGCCACCGCCGTTCCGGTCTGACCAGGGCACCGGCCGCGAAACCGGGATGAGCCTGCGGGCGCTCGCCGGTACCGTGGCCTGGTGCTCCAGATGTCCAAGCTCTTCCTTCGTACCCTTCGCGACGATCCTGCCGACGCGGAGGTAGCGAGCCACAAACTGCTGGTGCGCGCCGGCTACGTCCGCCGGGTGTCTTCCGGCATCTGGACCTGGCTCCCGCTGGGCAAGATCGTGCTCGATCGGGTCTCGGCGGTGGTTCGCGAAGAGATGAACCGCATCGGCGGCCAGGAGGTCTTGCTCCCGGCACTGCTGCCCAAGGAGCCGTACGCGGCGACGGGGCGCTGGGACGAGTACGGAGATCTGCTCTTTCGGCTCAAGGACCGCAAGGGCGGCGACTACCTCCTTGGACCCACGCACGAGGAGCTCTTCACGCTCCTGGTCAAGGGCGAGTACAGCTCGTACAAGGACCTTCCGGTCACGCTCTATCAGGTGCAGACGAAATATCGCGATGAAGCCCGACCCCGCTCCGGGATCCTGCGGGGGCGCGAATTCATCATGAAGGACGCGTACTCGTTCGACATCGATGACGAGGGTCTGGCGAAGTCCTACGAGCTGCACCGCGAGGCGTACGTACGCATTTTTGACCGGCTCGGGCTCGACTACCGGATCGTGTCAGCCGTCTCCGGAGCGATGGGTGGTTCCGCCTCTGAGGAATTCCTGGCTCCTACGCCGGTGGGCGAGGACACCTTCGTCTCGTGCGCCAATTGCGGTTACGCGGCGAACGTCGAAGCCGTCACTTTCTCGCCGCCGGAATCACTGGCGATCACCGGTGCCGGGATGGAAGAGGTTCACACGCCCGGCACCCCCACCATCGAATCCCTGGCGGAGTACCTGGGGGTCACGGCCGGCCAGACGCTGAAAAATGTGCTGGTCAAGATCGATGGTGAGCCGGTCGCCGTCGGTGTCCCGGGAGACCGCGATGTCGACATGGACAAGCTGGAGGCCGCGCTCACCCCTGCCGTCATCGAGCCCTTCGAAGCGGCGGATTTCGCAGCCCACCCCGAGCTCGTCAGAGGTTATGTCGGCCCCCAGCACAAGCTGGTGCGCTACTTCGCCGACACCCGGGTCTTCCCGGGCACGAGCTGGGTCACCGGCGCCAACAAGGTCGATCACCACGTCCGCAACGTGACGGCCGGGCGCGACTTCGACGTGGAGCGCTACCTGGATGTGGCCACCATCGCCGAGGGTGACCCCTGTCCCCGCTGCGGCGAGCCACTGACCATCGGCCGGGCGATCGAGATCGGCCACATCTTCCAGCTGGGCCGCAAATATACGAACGCCTTCGAGTTCGATGTGCTGGGCCCCAACGGCACGCCGGTCCGCGTCACGATGGGCTCCTACGGCATCGGGGTGAGCCGCGCGGTCGCTTCCGTCATCGAGCAGAACTACGACGATCGCGGCTTGCTCTGGCCGCCCGCGATCGCGCCGGCTGACATCCATCTCATCGCGATCGGCAAGGCGGGCCAGAAGGAAGCAGCGGAGGCGCTGGGCGAGGCTTTGGAACGCGCCGGCCTCCGAGTGCTGCTTGACGATCGCGGCACCAGCGCCGGTGTGGCCTTCGCTGACGCCGATCTGATCGGCATCCCGACCATTGTCGTTGTCGGCAAGGGACTCGCGACCGGCGAGATCGAGGTCAAGGACCGGCGCAGCGGTGAACGCCGCGTCATCGCGCTGGATGCCGCCGTCAGCGAACTATCGGCCGCCTGATCCCAGCTGTCTGTGAACCTGCGTGAGCCCCAGGTGTGTCCCGGGTGACTGTTGACGCGGTCGTTTTCGACTGGGGCGGCACCCTGACCCCCTTCCACACCGTCGACCTGCTCGATCTGTGGCGGGTGGCGGCGAAGGTGCTGGCCCCGGATGATCCGACGCGCGCCGAAGAAATCGCCGTTGCGCTCGCCGCCGCGGAACGTCGCTGGTGGGAGCATGTCGGTGCCACCGGCCGCAGTGGTACGACGGCCGACGTGTTTGCGGCGGCTGGCCGAGACACCGGTCTCGATCTCGACGCCGCTTTGCATGACGCCGCCGTCGACGCGCATCTCGATGCCTGGACACCACACACGATCACCCATCCCGACGCCGCGCCGCTGCTGAGGGCTCTGCGCGAGCGGGAGATTCGCATCGGACTCCTGTCGAATACGCACTGGCCGCGGGCTTGGCATGAGCGCTGGCTCGAGCGTGACGGCGTGCTGGGGCTGATCGACGCGCGGGTCTACACCTCAGACCTCGAACACACCAAGCCGCATCCGGCAGCCTTCCATGCCGTCCTCGACCAGCTCGGTGTCGCGCCGCCGGACGCCGTCTTCGTCGGTGATCGCCCGGTGGATGACATCAGCGGCGCCAAGGCGCTTGGCATGCGCGCAGTGCTCATCCCGGGCGCCGATGCGCCTGATCACCCGGTCCAACCCGATGCTCGGATCGCCCGGCTTTCGCAGCTCTTGCCCCTGATTGACGGATGGCGCTGACGCTCGATCTCGGCAGAATGCTCGCGGACGGGCCTTCGAAGAGGCACCATTTGCGGCTATGAGCGTTTCCCAGGCACCCGAGTCTGGTTGCTGACAGTGGCGGGAGCACCGACCAGGTCGAGCTGGCCGCCCGGATGCGGCTTGCCGTCGGCCGCCTGCATCGGCGGATCTCGCGCCGCGCCGTCGGCGGGCTCACGCCGTCGCAGCTTTCGGTGCTGGCCACCGTCGATCAGTTCGGGCCGCTGCGGCTGGGAGACCTGGCCGTCCGCGAGGTGATCACCCCGCCGACCGTGACCAGGCTGGTCGCGAGCCTGCAGGAGCGAGAGCTGGTGGATCGGGTCACCGATCCGATCGACGGGCGGGCGGCTCTCATCGAGATTTCGCACACCGGTCGGGCCCTGCTGGACGAGCTCCGCCGCGAACGCACCGCATTCCTCGCGCAGCGCCTTGCCCAGCTCGATCCGCAATCACGCGACAAGGTCGCTGCCGCAGTCGAACTACTGGAGCAGTTGCTCGACCTCCCTGAACCAGGCTGACCGGCAGTCACCCGGCTGCCGGGATCCCAGGCAGTGGGGTGACCGCCTTTGCCGGGGTGGCGCCGCCGAGCAGCCGTAGCCGTACGGCCCGAACCGCCGCCGCGTTCAGCACGTCGCTGATCAGCAGGCGTCCGGTGACCGAGCGGGCAGCCGTGGCCGCGGCTGCGCACAGCCGGTCCTCCATGCCGGCGAGGAGCCTGACCACGTCGCCAGTGTTCTGGAGGGGAAACGGCAGTGCATATCCGGTAAGTGCGGGAGGCGGGCCGCCTCCGGCAGCGGCGATGGCGTCGCTGAGCTCATCGCGGCTCGCCCGCAGAGCGTCGTAGCCGGACCGGGTCTGCGCCAGCAGCGACACCGGCGCCTGCAGGCGTACCAGCGCCGCTCCCGCCTGGCCGTACCCGTAGATCGCGGCGTGCTCTGCCACCAGAACCGATTCCAGGCCGGCGGTGGAGGAGCCGCTCACGACACCAGCAGCGCGACTGCGACATTGCCGCTGGCGGCCAGACTCGCCAGCAGGGGAGCCTGGTTCGGGGAGGCACGTAGGCAATCGGCTCGACGGTTTGTTGCAGCGGCCTGTTCCAGGGCCGCCAGCTGGGCCGGAGCCGGGGGTGCCGCCGCCGGGGCGGGCGAGCCCGGGACGGTGCCCGTCAGGGTGTGCAAATGCGCTTGATGCACGCTGCGCAGCGTCGCGAACGGCTCGACGCCGGCAGGAGCGGCGCAGGCAGCGAGCAGTCGGCGTTCGTCGGCCTCGGCCCGTTGGCGGAGTTCGGCGTCCAGGGCTGCGGCGGGGTCGACGGAGGGCGAACTGTCGGGCGGGCCCGGGGTGGCTGCCGGCGCAGCTTTTCGGGAGGAGCCCGAGTTGCTGCAGCCCGCCAGCGCGACGAGTCCCGAGGCGCTGATCGCGGCGATTCCGAAGACGGCTGTTCGCCGATCCACTTCCGGTGCCACGATGGTCAGCCTGGCACATCGTCCGTCGTAGGCTGCCGGTGGACGCAAGTGCGGTGGAGATGGCTGAATGTGCGGCCGGCGATGGTGGAGGAGGCCGAGGTGACCCAGGCCAAGGCTGCCCCTAAACAGGCTCTCATCGAGCTGCTGACTCCGGTCGCTGCTGCCGCCGGGGTCGACCTGGAAGAGGTCACCGTCAGCCGCGCGGGCAGTCGCAGCGTCGTTCGAGTCGTCATCGACCGTGACGGTGGCCTTGATCTTGACGCGGTGGCCGAGGTGAGCCACGCCGTCAGCGCTGCGTTGGACGCCGATGGGGATGTGATCGCCGGAGCTTTCGTACTCGAGGTCACCACTCCCGGGGTCGACCGGCCCTTGACCGAGCCCCGCCATTGGCGCCGGGCGCGGGGCCGGTTGGTGGCGGTGAATCGGCGAAGTGGCGGACCGGTCGTGGGCCGGGTGGGCTCGGTGGACCAGGCGGGCGTCGTCCTGACCGGTCCTGACCTTCCCGGCGGGGAGCTCACGGTCGACTACGCAGACGTGGGACGGGCCGTCGTACAGGTCGAGTTCAACGGCCCACCGGCCGATGGCGGGCAGTCCAGTCATCCGGATGAGACAGGGACGCTCTCATGAAGCTCGATCTGGCTGCACTACGCAGCGTCGAGAGGGAGAAAGACATCTCGTTCGACGCCCTCGTCGATGCCATCGAGACTGCCCTGCTGACGGCGTACCGCCACACCGACGCTGCTGCTGCGGACGCGCGGGTGGAGATCGACCGTGCCAGCGGTGATGTGGTGGTTTTTGCGCGCGAGTTCGATGCCGACGGGCAGCTGGTTCGCGAGTGGGACGACACCCCCGAAGACTTCGGCCGAGTTGCCGCCACCACGGCCCGGCAGGTGATCATCCAGCGCCTGCGCGACGCTTCCTCCGACGTCACGTACGGAGAGTTCGCGGGCCACGAGCGTGAGGTGGTCCTCGGCCTGGTTCAGCACCACGAGCAGCGGGCCGGTGCCAAGATCGTCATGGTCGACCTGGGCAAGGGTTTCGAGGCGATCCTGCCGCCGGCCGAGCAGGTTCCCGGCGAGCGCTACGAGCACGGCGATCGCATTCGGGTCGTGGTGGCGTCGGTCAGCCGGTCTCCGCGGGGCGTCTCGGTGACGGTCTCCCGTACCCACCCCGAGTTGGTACGCGGGCTGTTCGCCCTCGAGGTGCCCGAAGTCGCTGACAACACCGTCGAGATCGCGGCCATCGCCCGGGAAGCCGGTCACCGCACAAAGATCGCGGTACGCACCCGGGTGGTCGGATTGAACGCCAAGGGGGCGTGCATCGGTCCGCTGGGCGCCAGGGTGCGGGCAGTCATGGCTGAGCTCAACGGGGAGAAGATCGACATCGTCGACTGGTCGGATGACCCCGCCCGGTTCGTGGCTTCCGCCTTGTCGCCGGCAAAAGTCAGCTCGGTAACGGTGGTCGACGCCAGCCAGCGGGCCGCCCGTGTCGTCGTCCCCGATTACCAGCTTTCGCTGGCGATCGGCAAGGAAGGTCAAAACGCGCGGCTGGCGGCCCGGCTGACCGGTTGGCGTATCGACATCCACAGCGACACCGAGGCGCCGGCCCCCGCCCAGCCCGCTTGATCAAGTGTGAGGATGAGGGAGACTTCCCCAGCGCGCGCTACAGTTGAGACGGCGCGCCGTTCGGTGCCGATCCGGACTTGTGTCGGGTGTCGGAATCGAGCGGGGTTCGCCGATCTGCTGCGCGTCGTGGTCATCGAGGGCGTTCTCGTTCCCGATCCTCGCCGGCGGCTGCCGGGCAGAGGTGCGCATCTGCACCTCGACCTGCAGTGTCTTGATTCAGCGATCCGCCGTCAGGCGTTTCGCAGGGCGCTGCGGCTGACCGTCAGTCCCGACCCGGGTCGAATACGAGCTCACCTCGACAGCCTGCGATGAGTCAGCAGGAGATTCAGCCGCCGTTCGGAAGTGGGTTTGCCTGATGGACGTTCGATGAGCACTCAGCGATGAGTACCCCCATGCCGTAATAGGAGGTCGCGCGGGCAGCCGCGGGCCTAGAAAAAGGAGCACCGTGGCAGGAAAGGCCCGCGTCCACGAGCTGGCCAAGGAGCTTGGCGTCGACAGCAAGACTGTCCTCGCGAAGCTCAAGGATCTTGGTGAGTTCGTGAAATCCGCGTCGTCGACCGTCGAACCGCCGGTCGTACGCAAGTTGAAAGAGTCGTTCGGCGAGTCAGGTGTTGCCGCACCGGCGGCACCGGCTCCAGCCCCCAAGAAGGCCGCCGCTGGACCGCAGGCTGCGCCCCGCTCCACCCCGGGGCCCGCACCTGTCCAATCCGTCCCGGCGGCGCCAAGTACGCCTGCGCCCGCCCGTCCTGCGGCGCCTGCAGTACCGGCTGGCCCGGCTAGCCCGTCAGTGCCGTTGGCTCCCGCTGCGCAGGCGGCCCCGAGTGCCCCGACGGCACCGGTAGTCCCGCGTCCCGCTGGCTCTGCCCCCGCCGCCCCCGCTGCGCCTGCAGCACCCGCTTCACCAGGCGCTCCTCGTCCCGGGGTTCCCGGTCGCCCCGGCGCTCCCCGTAACGTGCCGCGAGGCCCGGGCAACAACCCGTTCACGAGCCGTCCCGCGCCGCCCGCGCCGCGTCCTGCGGTTCCTGGCGCTCCGGGTGAGCCTCCGATCGCCGGCGCTCCCACCTCCGTGCCTGACGCACGTCCGGGCGGTCCCACCCCGCAGAACATGCCGCCCAGGCCGGCGCCGCGCCCAGGTATGGGCCCCGGCCGCGGACCGACACCGGGCAGCATGCCCGGCCGAGTTGGTCCCAGGCCAGGTGCCGGTGCTGGTGGTCCCGGCCGTGGACCCGGCGGACCAGGCGGTGCGGGTGGACCCGGCCGCAGCCCAGGTGGTCCCGGCGGCGGACAGTTCCGTCCCGGCGGAGCGCCCAGTCGTGGTCCGGGTGGCCCCGGCGCTGGTGCGGGTGGTCCCGGCGGCGGCGGCGGTCCTTACCGTCCCGGTGGCGGTGGCCCCGGCGGCGGTCGCCCCGGCGCACCCCAGACCGGTGGCCGTGGTCGCGGTGGCACGACGCAAGGTGCGTTCGGGCCCGGCGGTCGTGGTCGTCCCGGCCGGCAGCGCAAGTCCAAGCGTGCCAAGCGCCAGGAATTCGACAACATGCAGGCGCCGACCCTTGGCGCTTACGTCCCCCGAGGCAATGGCGAGACGATTCGGCTGCCCCGCGGGGCCAGCCTGGCCGACTTCGCCGACAAGATCGACGCCAATCCCGGGTCGATGGTCCAGGTCGTCCTGACCCAGCTCGGCGAGATGGTCACGGCCACCCAGTCGTGCACCGATGCCACGCTGGAGCTGTTGGGCGAGACCCTTGGTTACCGGGTCTCGATCGTCAGTCCTGAGGACGAGGACCGCGAGCTGCTCGAGTCGTTCGACCTCGAGTTCGGCGGCGAGTACGCCGAGGACGCCAACCTCGTGGCGCGGCCCCCGGTGGTCACGGTCATGGGTCACGTCGACCACGGCAAGACCAAGCTGCTGGACGCGATCCGGTCAGCGAACGTCGTCGCCGGTGAGGCCGGCGGCATCACCCAGCACATCGGTGCCTACCAGGTCCACGTCGATCACGAGGGCGAAGACCGGGCGATCACCTTCATCGACACCCCGGGTCACGAGGCGTTTACCGCCATGCGGGCTCGCGGTGCCCAGGTCACCGATATCGCGATCCTGGTTGTCGCCGCAGACGACGGGGTGAAGCCGCAGACGATCGAGGCGTTGAACCATGCGCAGGCGGCTGATGTGCCGATCGTCGTGGCGGTCAACAAGGTCGACAAGGAAGGCGCTGACCCAGCCAAGGTGCGCGGGCAGCTGACCGAATACGGCCTGATCGCTGAGGAGTACGGAGGACAGACGATCTTCGTCGATGTCTCCGCGATCACCCGGATCGGCATCGAGCAGCTGCTCGAGGCCGTCCTCCTGACCGCAGATGCCGAGTTGGATCTGCGCGCTCCGGCGGATGTCGATGCGCAGGGTGTGGCCATCGAAGCTCATCTCGACCGCGGTCGCGGTCCGGTGGCTACGGTGCTGGTCCAGCGCGGCACGTTGCGCGTCGGCCAGTCGGTCGTCGCGGGTGACGCGTACGGCCGCGTTCGGGCGCTGCTCGATGAGAACGGCGACCAGCTGGACGAGGCGGGTCCGTCCCGTCCCGTCCAGGTGCTCGGTCTCACGGCCGTGCCCGGGGCCGGCGACAGCTTCATCGTTGTTCCTGACGACCGGATCTCGCGCCAGATCGCCGAGCGGCGTTCGGCTCGGGAGCGGGCGGCCGAGCTGGCTAACAGCCGCGGCCGTATGACGCTGGAAGACGTGCTCGCCCGCATCCAGGAGGGTGAGATCAACCAGCTCAACCTGATCCTCAAGGGTGATGGTTCGGGCTCGGTCGAGGCCCTCGAAGACGCTCTCGTCAAGATCGACGTGGGCGACGAGGTCAGCCTGCGGATCATCGACCGCGGTGTCGGTGCCATCACCGAGACCAACGTCATGCTGGCGGCCGCGTCAGACGCGATCATCATCGGCTTCAACGTTCGGCCTCAGGGCAAGACGCGGGAGCTCGCGGATCGCGAGGGTGTCGACGTTCGCTATTACTCGGTGATCTACCAGGCCATCGACGACGTCGAGCAGGCGCTGCGTGGCCTGCTCAAGCCGATTTACGAGGAAGTGCAACTCGGCACCGCCGAGGTGCGCGAGGTGTTCAAGGTGCCTCGCATCGGCAACGTCGCCGGCTCGCTGGTCCGCTCGGGAACCATCGTGCGCAACAGCAAGGCCCGCGTGGTTCGCGACGGCATCGTGATCTCCGACAACCTCACCGTGGAGTCGCTGCGGCGCTTCAAGGAAGATGTCCGCGAGGTCACCGATGGCTACGAGTGCGGTATCGGCCTCGGCTACAGCGACATCCACGTCGACGACGTGATCGAGACCTATGAGCAGCGGGAGGTGCCGCGGGCCTAGCCTGGCGGAAACGGATGTGGGTCGGCACGCTTGAGCTGGACCTGCGCCTCGGCGGGATGGGCCTACCGGTGCGCTCCTTGAAGGAGAAGCGCTCGGTGGTTCGCCCTATCGTCGCGGAGCTGCAGCGCAAGTTTGCCGTGTCCGCGGCGGAAGCCGGGTTCCTGGATCTGCATCATCGGGCGCTGGTCGGCGTCGCCGTGGTCGGCGCCGACCGCTCCCACTGCGTCGATGTGCTGTCCAACTGTGAGCGGCTGGTGGCCGGGCGGCCCGAGGTTGAGCTGCTCTCGGCCCGGCAGCGTTTGGTGAGTAGCGCAGACGTAGCTGATGACGAGCCGGTCGGCTATGTGAACGAAGGAGGAGACGGTGGTTGATGCAGCACGGGCGCGCCGACTGTCGGTGCGAATCCGCGAGATCGTGGCGTCGGCGTTGGGTACTGAGGTCAAGGACCCCCGATTGGGCATGGTGACCATCACCGAAGTTCGTATGGGAGCCGACCTGCGGGAAGCGACCATCTTCTACACCGTCTACGGCGACGACCTCGAGCGTGCTGACAGCGCGGCGGCGCTGGAGTCCGCCAAGGGCGTCCTGCGTACCCGGGTAGGCCGAATGACGGGGGTCAAGAACACCCCGACTTTGGAGTTTGTGCATGATGAGCTACCCGATTCGGCTCGCCAGCTCGATCAGCTGCTAGCAGTTGCGCGCGCCGACGATGACCGGGTGCGCGCCACCCGGGCCACGGCAGTCCCGGCCGGCGACGAAGATCCGTATCGGCATCCGGAGGACGAGTGACCGCTTCGCTGGCGCACGTGGACGCCCCCGCTTTGCTGGTGTCGGAGCCTGCGGCGGATGCTGTGCCGGGCAACGCCGCCATCACCAGCTTCGTCGAGGCGCTGGAGATCATCCGAACGGCGATCGCCGGTGGTGGATGGGTGCTGTGCCTGGGCCATATCCAGCCCGACGGCGACGCGTTGGGATCCGCCCTGGCGATGACCTACGCGATCCGGCGGGCCGGCGGTCGCGCCGTTGTCAGCTTTGATCCCGGGCCGCTGCCTTTCGGAATGCCGTCGAGCTTGCACTTCCTGCCGGGAGCGGAGCTGCTGGCCGACCCGGAGCGCTTGCCGAGCGGTGAGTCCGGGCCGTCCGCCGTCATCACGTTCGATACCGGCTCGGTGGAGCGGCTCGGCTGCGTGGCGCCATTCGCGGTTGCCCGGCCGGCCGGCCCGCCGATCCTTGTCATCGATCATCACGCCCGCGGCACGGAGTTCGGCACCGTCAGACTCGTCGACGGCGGGGTGGCCGCGACCGCGGAGATGGTCGCCGCCCTGATCGATGCGCTCGGCGTCCCGTTTGATGCCGTCATCGCCGACTGCCTCTATACGGGACTCGCCAGCGACACCGGCTCCTTCCGTTATTCGGCAACGAGCCCGGGCTCGCATCGGCTGGCAGCCCGCCTGCTCGAGGCCGGCGCTCGCCACGACACGATCAGCACGCTGCTGTGGGACACCCGCCCGGCCGGTTACCTCACCGTGCTGACCGTTGCGCTCTCTCGATTGCGGCAGGAAGCGAACCTCATCTGGACCTACATCGACGCGGCGGACATGACGGCGACGGGTGCCTCGGCCGAAGACGCCGAAGGGGTCGTCGACGTCATTCGCGTCGCGCGGGAGTACGAGGTTGCCGTCGTGCTGAAAGCTGACGTCAAAGCCGACCTCGCGGGGCAGCCCAACAGCTGGAAGGCGTCCGTACGTTCGCGGGGCGCCGTCGACGTCGGGGCAGCATGTTCGGCGCTGGGCGGCGGTGGCCATCGTCTCGCGGCAGGCTTCAGCGCCAATGGCGATCCCGAGCAAGTCATCGCCCGGTTGCGGGCCGTGCTGGCGGCCGCCGGGTGAAGTCGGCCGGCGAACCCGTTGCCGGCGGATTGGTCATTGTCGACAAGGCAACCGGTTGCACCTCGCACGACGTCGTAGCCCGCCTCCGCCGGCTGGCCGGCACCCGACGCGTCGGGCATGCCGGCACGCTCGACCCGGCCGCCACCGGGGTACTCATCTGCGGTGTAGGGCGCGCCACCCGGCTGCTCGGGCATCTGCTGCTGGCCGAGAAGGAGTACGAAGCAACGATCCAGCTCGGTGTCACCACCTCGACCGATGACGCCGAGGGGGAGGTGCTCACCCGCCGGCCGGTCGAAGGCGTCACCGATGCCGACATCGCCGGGAATGTGGCCGCCCTGACAGGCGCCATTGACCAGGTACCCAGCTCCGTCAGCGCCATCAAGGTGGGTGGCGTCCGGGCATACGCGCGGGTGCGGGCGGGCGAAGACGTGCACCTCGCCGCCCGCCGGGTGACGGTGCACCGGTTCGACGTCCTCGAGCGTCGCGGCGAGCAATTGGAACTCTTGGATGTGGTCGTCAATTGCACATCCGGCACCTACATCCGGGCGTTGGCTCGCGACCTCGGTGAGGCGCTCGGCTGCGGGGCCCATCTGACGGCGCTGCGCCGCACCAAGGTCGGCAGCTTCTCGCTGGCGCAGGCGCACACTCTTACGCAGCTCGCCGAGGAGCTGACCATGCTGCCGCTCGGGGAGGCGGTGGATGCGATGTTCACCCGCCGCGACGTGGACGCCGCTGACGCCATGAACCTGCGCCATGGCCGGCCGTTGACGCCTTCCGGGATAAGTGGCCCGGTAGGCGTCTTTGACCCCGACGGCCAGGTGCTGGCATTGGTCGAAGACTCCAGAGAGGCGGCCCGTCCGCTGGTTGTCCTGCTACCGGCCTGATCTGGCAGGCTGAGCACGTGCAGCGTTGGCGCGGGCTCTCGGCCACTCCGACGGGGTGGGGTCGTTGCGTCGTCACGATCGGCGTCTACGACGGGGTCCATCTGGGCCACCGCCAGATCATCGGGCGAGCGGTGGAGCGGGCCCGCGAAGTGGGCCAGCCGAGCGTCGTGGTCACCTTCGATCCACATCCCAGCGAGGTGCTTCGTCCCGGGTCGCACCCGGCGGTGCTGTCGCCGCCCCGGTTCAAGGCGGCACTTCTGGAGTCGCTGGGTGTCGACGTGCTCTGCGTCTTGCCGTTCACCCTGGACTTCAGTCACTTGCTGCCCGACGAATTCGTGCACGAGGTGCTGGTCGATGCCCTGCATGCCAGCGCGGTCGTCGTGGGAGAGAATTTCACTTACGGACGTAAGGCCGCGGGCAATGTCGACACCCTGACCCGCACTGGACGGACCTTCGGCTTCGCCGTCGAGGGGGTGCCGTTGTTGGGTGACGCCGAGACGGCTATCAGCTCGACCTACATTCGATCTTGCGTCGCCGGGGGTGACGTGGTGGCTGCCGCCAGGGCGCTCGGACGACCCCACCGGGTCGAGGGCATCGTGGTGCGCGGCGATCGACGCGGACGTGAACTCGGCTTTCCCACCGCAAACCTCGCTACGTCGGCCTATGCCGCGGTGCCGGCCGACGGCATCTACGCCGGCCACCTGCGCATCGAGCCGGAAGGTCCTCCGATGATGTCGGCGATCTCGATCGGCACGAACCCCACGTTTTCGGGCAAGGAACGAAGGGTTGAAGCGTTCGTGCTCGACTTCGAAGGCGACCTCTACGGGGAAAACGTTTCGCTCGATTTCGTGGAGCGGCTCCGTGCGACCGAGCGCTATACGACACCCGAGGCGCTCGTCGAACAAATCGGGAACGACGTCGCGCGCACCCGGGAATTGCTGGGTTAGCGAGTTCCTGGCTGCGTGGGCCGTTCGGCAGGCAGGGCTGTTGCGCCAGATGCACTAACGCTCTCACCCGTACGGGTGGCGAGCCGGCCTTCTCCGCGCGCCGATCTGACTGATGTCGGGTTGGCCGACGCCAATGTTCGGAGAGGTCCCCAGTGGCGATCAGCAAGGTTCTCGTCGTAGACGATGACACCTCAGTGAGGCGGCTGGTTTGCGACGTTCTCCAGGCGTACGGCTATGCGACGGTTTCGGCGAACGACGGATTCTCCGCACTGCGGATGATGCAGTCGGAGCACCCGGACTGCGTGATTCTTGACGTCATGATGCCCGGGCTCGACGGCCATGCCGTCTTGAACCGGATTCGGGAGAGTGAAGGCGGCAGCGACCTTCCGGTGGTGATGCTGACCGCGGCCGCTGACGACGCGCAGGCCTGGAAGGCGTGGACCGAAGGTGTCGACTACTTTCTGGCAAAGCCGTTCAACCCCGACGAGCTGTTGAACTTCCTGGCCTATCTCGGCGCCGACTAGCCATCGCCGATGGCGGGCACTCGCCGGTGGGTGGGGCAGCGCCGCGGAGGGTGCGGTTGACCCCGGTAGGCCGGTGGTAGCCTGGAACGCGCCGGACGTCCGTCCGGTCTCGTCGCTTGCCATCAGGATGCTCACCCGTTTACAGGCGGAGCGTTCGGGGCGCGACCCAGACGTACAAATTTGAGGAGATCGCGGCGTGCCGCTCGCCACCGACGTCAAGCAGCGGATCATGACCGACTATGCGACGGTCGAGCGCGACACCGGCTCACCAGAGGTCCAGGTGGCCATGCTGTCGCAGCGGATCAAGGATCTGACTGAGCACCTCAAGGTGCACAAGCACGACCACCACAGCCGCCGGGGGCTCCTGCTCCTCGTCGGTCAGCGTCGTCGGCTGCTCGACTACCTCCGCAGGACTGACATCGCCCGCTATCGCTCGCTGATCGAGCGTCTCGGCCTGCGTCGCTAGCTATCCGTTTCACCAGCTTCACCAGTTCCAGTATTTCCATCAGCTTTAACGCAGGATGGCCGAGCGTCGGTCATCCCGCTGCCTAAGGGCACACCCGCCGGGCCGCGCATTGGCGTCGGTCCTCGGTGGTGGCCTTCGGGTACGCCGATCTTCTTCTGTGAAGGCGTCCCCCGAAGACTTCGACTGAGCACCGACCACCTCCCCGCTGGCCTGGCCAACGAGGAGGGAGACCCGTGGACGGGTCCAACGAAGAAGTAACAGTCACCGAAGCAGTCATCAAAAACCCCGGCGGAACGCGCACGATCCGTTTCGAGACCGGACGGCTGGCTCGCCAGGCCGCCGGCGCTGCCGTGGCCTATCTCGACGACGAGACCATGATCTTGTCAGCGACATCCGCCAGCAAGCGGCCCAAGGATCAGCTCGACTTTTTCCCCTTGACGGTGGACGTCGAGGAGCGGATGTATTCGATCGGCAAGATCCCCGGCTCGTTCTTCCGCCGTGAAGGACGTCCCAGCGAAGACGCGATCCTGACCTGCCGGCTCATCGACCGGCCGTTGCGTCCCTCGTTCGTCAAGGGGCTGCGCAACGAGATCCAGGTCGTCTGCACGATCCTGTCGCTCAACCCCCGCGACCTGTACGACGTCGTCGCCATTAACGCCGCGAGCGCCAGCACCATGCTGGCCGGTCTGCCGTTCTCCGGCCCGATCGGCGCCACCCGGGTGGCTCTCATCGAAGGCGCCTGGGTTGCTTTCCCCACGCACGAGGAGCTCGAGAAGGCCACGTTCGACATGGTCGTCGCGGGTCGGGTGCTTGAGGGAACCGACAGCGAGGGTCGTCCCGAGGTCGCGATCATGATGGTCGAGGCTGAGGCCACCAAGGGCACCATCGACCTCGTCGCCGGCGGCGCCACCGCCCCCACGGAAGACGTCGTCGCGGCTGGTCTGGAGGCCGCCAAGCCCCCGATCGCCGCCCTGTGCGCGGCGCAGCGCGAGCTGGCCGCCAAGGCCGCCAAGCCGACCGGGGAGTTCAAGCTCTATCTCGATTACGGCCAGGACGTGCTCGACGCCGTCACCACCGCGGTGAAGTCCGAGCTCACCGCGGCGCTCACCATCGCCGGCAAGACCGAGCGTGAGAATGAGCTCGACCGGGTGCGCGATCTTGTCAACGAGCGGCTGGCGGAAGACTTCGCCGGCCGTGAGAAGGAGTTCGGTGCCGCTTACCGGTCGCTGACCAAGTCGCTGGTGCGTGAGCGCGTCATACGCGACAAGGTCCGGATCGACGGCCGCGGGCTCACCGACATCCGGGCGCTTTCCGCAGAGGTCGACGTGCTCCCGCGCGTTCACGGGTCAGCGCTCTTCGAGCGTGGCGAGACCCAGATCCTGGGTGTCACCACGCTGGCCATGCTGCGCATGGAGCAGATGATCGACACGCTCAACCCGGACAACCGCAAGCGCTACATGCACAACTACAACTTCCCGCCGTACTCGACCGGTGAGACCGGTCGGGTGGGCTCGCCCAAGCGCCGCGAGATCGGCCACGGGGCCCTCGCAGAGCGGGCGCTGCTGCCGGTGCTGCCTTCGCGCGAAGAATTCCCCTACGCGATCAGGCAGGTCAGCGAGGCGCTCAGCTCTAACGGGTCGACCTCGATGGGGTCGGTCTGCGCGAGCACGATGAGCCTGCTCAACGCTGGCGTGCCGCTGAAGGCGCCGGTCGCCGGTATTGCGATGGGTCTCATCTCTGAGGGCGGTGACTTCGTCACGCTGACCGACATCCTCGGCCAGGAAGACGCCTTCGGCGACATGGACTTCAAGGTTGCCGGCACGAAGGACTTCATCACCGCGTTGCAGCTGGATACCAAGCTCGATGGCATCCCGGCCTCGGTGCTCGGTGCGGCTCTGCAGCAGGCGCGCGGCGCCCGGCTCACGATCCTCGAGGTCATGAATTCGGCGATCGACGCGCCGGACGAGATGGCCGCGACAGCTCCTCGCGTCATCGCCATCAAGATCCCGGTCGACAAGATCGGTGAGGTGATCGGCCCCAAGGGGAAGATCATCAACGCGATCCAGGACGACACCGGTGCAGACATCTCCATCGAGGACGACGGCACGATCTACATCGGTGCCACCGACGGACCGACCGCGGAGGCTGCCCGCGCCGCGATCAATGCCATCGCTAACCCGGAGCTGCCTGAGCTTGGCGCTCGCTACCTGGGCACGGTCGTGAAAACGACCAACTTCGGGGCGTTCATCTCGCTGACCCCGGGTCGCGACGGCCTGCTTCACGTCAGCAAGATGAAGGCGCTGGCAGGCGGCAAGCGGGTGGCCAACCCTGAGGATGTCGTCAGCGTCGGCCAGAAGGTTCAGGTCGAGATCGCTGAAATCGACCCGCGGGGCAAGATCAGCCTGGCTCCCGTGGTCGCCGAAGGCGAGGGTGACACCCCCGCTCCGGAGGCCGCGACCGCAGGTGCCGCCGCGGAATGATCGCGAGCGCTCGCCTTGACTCCGAGCCACTGCTCGGCGGCACCGTAAGACGCACGGTGCTGCCGAGCGGGCTCAGAGTCCTGACCGAGCAGGTTCCCGGGGTCCGCTCCGCCGCCATCGGCGTCTGGGTCGGCGTCGGGTCACGCGACGAGGCGCCCTCAGATGCTGGGGCCTCGCACTACCTGGAGCATTTGCTCTTCAAGGGCACTTCGAGCCGCAGCGCCCTGGAAATCTCGGCGGCGCTCGAGGCCGTCGGGGGAGAGCTGAACGCGTTCACCTCCCGCGAGCACACCTGCTACTACGCCCGCGTGGTCGACCGGGATCTGCCGCTCGCTGTCGACGTGGTCTCCGACATGGTGACAGCTTCACTGCTGCGCGCCGACGACGTTGAAGCCGAGCGCGGAGTGATCTTGGAAGAGATCGCCATGCATGAGGACGACCCGGCAGATCTCGTCCACGACGTCTTTTCCGGTGCGGCGCTCGGCGACGGACCGCTGGGTCGGCCCGTGCTCGGTACCACCGCCAGTATCACCGGGCTCCAGCGCGACGCC
This sequence comes from uncultured Actinomycetota bacterium, assembly GCA_963737695.1. Taxonomy (GTDB): domain Bacteria; phylum Actinomycetota; class Actinomycetes; order Frankiales; family Frankiaceae; genus DATAZK01. The sequence continues at coordinate 323,780 of CAVTTQ010000002.1, read as the reverse complement.
ATCGCTGACTACTACCGGAGCCGTTACGTGCCCGGGGCCACGGTCGTGGCTGTCAGTGGGGCTCTCGATCACGAAGAGGCGCTCCAGGCGGTCATCCGGGCCTGGGATTTGAACGGCGCCGGCACCGGCGAGCCGGTGCAGGTCCGAACAGGAGTGGGGCGCCGCGATCACCCCGAGGGCGGGCTGCGCGTCACGCGTCGCAGTAGCGAACAGGCGCACCTGATCCTCGGGACAGCCGGGGTTTCGCGTCACGATGATCGCCGCTATGCACTCGGCCTGCTGTCCAGCGCGCTGGGCGAGGGCATGAGCAGCCGGCTTTTTCAGGAGATCCGTGAGAAGCGTGGGCTCGCGTACTCGGTCTATTCGTTCGCTTCGCATTACGCCGATACCGGCCTGTTCGGTATCTATGCAGGGGTGGCGCCCAAGCGGGCTTCCCAGGTGCTTGCGCTGTGCCGCGAGCAGCTCGAGGCCGTTGCCTCCGACGGGATTACGGCGCAGGAGCTGGAACGGGCCAAAGGGCAGGCCCGGGGGTCACTAGCGCTGGGAATGGAAGACACCGGCGCGCGCATGAGCCGGCTCGGCAAGAGTGAGCTGGCCCAGGGTGAAGTGATCTCGGTCGATGAGACCCTGGAGCGTATCGACGCCGTCACGCTGTCCGACGTGTCCGACGTCGCCGCCAAGATTTTCGGTCAGCCGCTCTCGCTCGGCGCGGTAGGCCCGTTCGAAGTCAGTGAGCTGGCCTCGGCCATCGCATAGCCTGCCGTCACCCAGCCAGCCGTTGCACAGCCAGGGGAGAGCTTCGTGGGATTGAAGGTCGGGGTGCTCGGAGCCCGCGGCAAGATGGGCCGACAGGTGTGCGCAGCGGTTGACGGCGCGGACGACCTGGAGCTCGTGGCCCAGGTTGATGAGGGCGATGACTGGGAGCAGCTGCGGGCAACAGATGTCGTCGTCGATTTCACCGCGCCTGCCGTGGTCATGAACAACCTCAAATGGTGTCTGGAGGCCGGGCTTTCCGTTGTTGTCGGCACGACCGGCTTTGATGACGAGCGGCTCGATGAAGTACGCGGATGGTTGAAGCAGTCCCCGGACGCGGGGGTGCTCATCGCCCCGAATTTCGGTATTGCCGCGGTCCTGATGATGAAGTTCGCCGGTTTGGCCGCTCGGTGGTTCGACTCGGTGGAGATCATCGAGATGCACCACGCCGGCAAGGTCGATGCGCCAAGCGGTACCGCCCGTCGGACCGCCGAGCTGATCTCCGAGGCGCGCCGCGATGCCGGGATCGACGTAACGGGCCCTGACGCGACGGCCACCTCACTGCCCGGTGCCCGAGGAGCCAGTGTCGCTGGTGTGCCGGTGCATGCCATCCGGCTGGTGGGACTCGTCGCTCACCAGGAAGTCCTGTTCGGCACCGCCGGGGAGACCCTCACCATCCGCCATGACTCGTTGGACCGGGAGTCCTTCATGCCAGGGGTCCTGCTGGCGGTGCGGTCGGTGCGCGAGCGGCCCGGGCTCACAGTGGGCATCGAGGACCTGCTCGGGCTATGACTGCCCGGACTACCCGTCCAGTGGGGCGCACCCGCGGCAGGCGCGGCCTACGGTCTCGCGACGTCGTGGTCTTGCTGGTCGTGGTGCTGGCGTTTTACCTGATCCTCATCGGGGTGCGCGGGATCTCGCTGCTGGGTGACCATCGCTGGATCGTCAGGGGCCTCGGGATCGGCGTACTCCTGCTTCCCCTGGTCGGGGTCGCGATCGTCGTTGCCGAAGTGCGTTTCGGCCGTGCCACCGAGCGGCTCGCGAAACTGCTGGGCGAGGATCCCAGCCCGGAGGCGGAGACGCTGGATCCGGACGAGGCGTTCTTGCTGCGTCAGGCGCAGGTCGAGTCCACCCCCGGCGACTGGCAGGCCTGGTATCGCCTCGCCATCGCCTACGGAGACGCCCGCGATACCGCGCGTGGCCGTCGCACCATGCGCAAGGCCATCGCGATGCAACGCGCGCTCATCGACCCGGCTGTCGCGCCAACCCCGAATTTGTCGCTTCCGCCGACCGAAAACGACAAATAGCGGGTTTCGGGCGACGGGGTCAGCGGGCCAGTTCGGCCACGAAGATCGCGGTGCCGGGGAAGAGCTTCCCGCGCAGCGGGCTCCACTGGCCCCATTCGCGGGTGTGGCCGGCGGGCCACTCGGGTTCCACGATGTCCAAGACGGTGAAGCCGGCCGCCACCAGCTCGCGTACCCGGTCGCCGATGGTGCGGTGGGCCTCCACGTAGAGCGCCCGCCCGGATGCGTCGTGTTCGACGTAGGACCGGCGATCGAAGTAGGACCGTTCGACCACCAGCCCCGCCGGCCCCGGATCGTCGCGCATGCACCAGCGCATCGGGTGGTTGGTGCTGAAGACCCAGCGACCACCCGGCCGCAGGACCCGGGCGACTTCCAGCATCACCGCGGCGCTGTCCGTCACGAAGGGGATCGCGCCGAACGCCGAGCACGCGATGTCGACGGACCCCCCGGGTAGTGGCAGTGCGCCGGCATCCGCCTGTATGAGGAAGGGTGCGGGCTCACCTGACGCGTCCCGGATTGCCGCCTGCGCGTGACGCAGCTGCCCGGCTGACAGGTCAAGGGCGACCACTCTTGCCCCTTGGGTACGCAACCAGCGGGCGCACTGGGCGGCGCCGCACCCGACCTCCAGCACCAGCTGTCCGGCGAGCTCGGCCGTCGGACCGAGAAGCTGGATGTCGCCCTCGCGAAGCCCCTCGGGGCACCAGATGAAGTCGGACCCAGGCCGCCCATCGGGGGTCTTCGAACCCGAGAGAAAGTCGCCGTGTTCGGCTTGGTAGACGTCCGCTTCTTCGTCCCACCAGTCTCTGCTGGCGCGCACGGCGGTCTCTTGGCCTATTTCGCCATACCCGACGCTGATCAGGTGCTCATCGCCCGCGGAATCCACCAGCTCATCCTGCCGCTGATCTCTTTCAGCGTTTATTACGGGATTGACCATCTCACAGGCTGGCATACACTGGGTGGACACAGGGGTCTGCGCGGTCTCAGACGTAGCAGATCCGCTCGATTCGTCTCACGGTCTCTCACAGCAGTTTTCCGGCCCGGCGGTTCGACCCGGCCCTTGTGTGACGCTTCGATCCCTGTCCGGAGACCAACCCCTTGACGATCAGCACCGCCGACGCGCCAGCCACTGCAGATCCCGCAGAGCCTACGGGCTCGGGCCCAGTGGTAGTGAACGATTTCGGCTCCGAGGACGAGTTCCTCGCCGCAATTGACTCGACGATCAAGTACTTCAACGATGGCGACATCGTCGACGGCGTCATCGTCAAGATCGACCGGGATGAAGTTCTGCTCGACATCGGCTACAAGACCGAGGGCGTCATCCCGTCCCGGGAGTTGTCGATCAAGCACGACGTCAACCCCAATGAGGTTGTCTCCCTGGGCGACCAGGTCGAGGCCCTCGTCCTCCAGAAGGAGGACAAAGAGGGACGTCTGATCCTGTCCAAGAAGCGGGCTCAGTACGAGCGCGCCTGGGGCACGATCGAGCAGCTCAAGGAGGAAGACGGCGTCGTCACCGGCACCGTCATCGAGGTCGTCAAGGGCGGCCTGATCCTCGACATCGGCCTCCGTGGCTTCCTTCCCGCCTCGCTGGTCGAGATGCGCCGCGTCCGCGATCTGCAGCCGTATGTCGGTCGCGAGCTCGAAGCCAAGATCATCGAGCTGGACAAGAACCGCAACAACGTCGTGCTTTCCCGCCGCGCCTGGCTGGAGCAGACCCAGAGCGAGGTCCGCAGCGAATTCCTGGGCAAGCTGGCCAAGGGGCAGGTCCGCTCCGGTGTGGTCAGCTCGATCGTGAACTTCGGCGCGTTCGTCGATCTCGGTGGCGTCGATGGTCTGGTTCACGTCAGCGAGCTCTCCTGGAAGCACATCGACCACCCGTCTGAGGTTGTCGAGGTCGGCCAGGAGGTCACGGTCGAGGTTCTCGACGTCGACATGGACCGCGAGCGTGTCTCGCTGTCGCTGAAGGCCACCCAGGAAGACCCGTGGCGTCAATTCGCCCGCACGCACGCGATCGGCCAGGTCGTGCCGGGCCGGGCCACCAAGCTGGTGCCATTCGGTGCGTTCGTGCGCGTCGACGAGGGCATCGAGGGCCTGGTGCACATCTCCGAGCTCGCCGAGCGTCATGTCGAGCTGCCGGAGCAGGTTGTGCAGGTCGGCGACGAGATCATGGTCAAGGTCATTGACATCGACCTCGAGCGCCGTCGGATCAGCCTGTCGCTCAAGCAGGCCAACGAGTCGGCCCACGACGTCGAGGCGAGTGAGTTCGACCCGACGCAGTACGGGATGGAAGCCACCTACGACGACGCGGGCAATTACATCTACCCCGAGGGCTTCGACTCCGACACCGGCGAATGGCTGCCGGGCTACGAGACGCAGCAGGCCGCGTGGGAGAGCCAGTACGAGGCCGCTCGCCAGCGCTACGAGCAGCACATGAGCCAGCTTCGTGCCGCCCAGGCTGCTGAGGTCGAGGCCAGTGGCCCCTCCACCTACTCCTCGGACTCCGAGGAAGGTGCATCGGCACTGGATGAGGAGTCGCTTCGTCGCCTGCGCGAGCAGTTCGGCAACGACCAGGCGTAAAGAGCCAGCTCTGAAAGCCCCGCAGGTATCGCCTGCGGGGCTTTCTCTTTTGCGCGGCAGGGCCGTGGTCGGCGCGACGTGGGGATCCGATCCGGCTTTTGTCCAAAACCTGGACCTGGTCTGGCCTGGGCCCCTAGCGTGATCAGCGCAACGACGTGAAACGCTGCTGTTGACCGGCCGACAGCGATACCGACACCGGTGCCGTTCGTCTTCTCGTACGACCTCGTGGCCGCGTACGGCGAAAGGATCACAGTGACCGACTGGGACGGCTTCCAGGCCCAGGTGCATCCGGGCGACGGCATCGTCGCGCGTACCGCGGGCGGCGCGCTGGTGCTGCCACAGCCGAATGCGGAGCAGCAGCAGACAGTCGATCAACTGCTTGATCTGGTGCGGGACGCCAAGCCGGGCGGCGGCCGTGGACTGGCCCGCAAGCTGGCCGGGATCCTGGCCTCCGCGGATAGCGACGAGTCGTTGGACCTCGCGCTGCTGGCGCCGCTCGGCGGCGGTGACGTGGCAGTCCTCGTTGTCGGTGACGTCGAGGTCACCGCCGATGGCGGCGAGGGCAAGGTGGTCGTCTCCGGCCGCGACGCCCTCACCTGGGTCGATCGGGTATTACGGGCGCCGACATCGGTCATCGTGACGGCGGGCACTGGTGGCACCGCAGCAGGCGCCGGTGCGGCACTGGCGTCTTCGGATCTCGTCGCCGGGATCGTCCCAGGCGGAGGTCTGAGCCTGCTCCCCCGAGGAGCCGGCCCGGTGATAGCGCTGCCCGCTTCCGTCGACTACGTGAAAGCCGTCGCCACCCCAGTGGCTCCGGACCCGGTAGCCGTCGAGCCGGTTGCGACCGAGCCGCCGGCGCCTGAGCCGGTCCCAGAGCCAGAGCCGGCGGCGGTGCCTCCGATAGTGGCGGTTGTCGCCCCGGCGGTCGTACCCGACTTCGAGGTCGAGTCACTTCAGGATCCCGCTGCGGAAATCCAACGGCCCCCGCTGCCCGTCGACGAGACGGGGGTATCGGCCGGTGCCGCCCAACCGCAGATCAAGGGCGTCTACTGCAAGCGCGGTCATTTCAACGATCCGATGGCGCAGTTCTGCACCGTCTGCGGGATCAACATGGTCCAGCAGACCCCGGCGCTCGTCGACGGTCCGCGCCCTCCGCTGGGAGTGCTGGTCTTTGACGACGGTTCGGTCTTCCAACTCGAGCAGGACTACGTTCTTGGCCGCCAACCCGAGCGCGCCCCGGAGGTGCTTTCCGGATCGGCGCTGCCGTTACGACTCGAGGACACCGGCGGCACCGTCTCCAGGGCGCATGCACTGATCGCGCTTGAAGAATGGACCGTAAGACTGTCTGACCACGGCTCGGCGAACGGCACCTACATCGCAATGCCCAACAGCTCTGACTGGCAGCCGGTGCCCCAGAACGGCCGCGTGGTCCTGGTTCCCGGCACGACCATCAAGCTCGGCAACCGCACGCTGAAGTACGAATCGCATCGCGGGCAGCGTTAGCTCGAGTGGACGCGATCGCGGATTACACGTTCGTCCGCCCCCTGGGCGTCGGCAACCACGGCCGCTACTACCTGGCGACGCCACCTGCTCGGTTGGGGCTGGAGGCGCCCTTCGTCGTCGTCAAGGTAGTCGCCGGGCAGACGACTTCGGACACCTTCGCCAGCGCTACCAGGGAGCTCAAGGCGTTCGCAGCGGTTCGTTCGCCGTATCTGGTGCGGCTGTTCGATGCCGGCCAGCAGGCTGGGACGTTCTTTTACGCCATGGAGTGGCTCGAGCGGGGTTCGCTGGCAGCGCCTACCGCTGAGCTGAGCAAGGACGCTGCCCGCAAGGCTGTCGCCGACGCCGCCCGCGCCGCCCACGCTCTGCACGAGGCCGGCATGGTCCATCAGGACATCGCCCCCGAAAACGTGCTGCTGGCCGAAGACGGTGGACGGCTCGCCGACCTGGGCCTGGCGAAGGTCCTGGCGCCGGGCGTCACCGTGACCAGCATCGGGAGCCGCAGCATCGGAGCGGTGGAATTCGTTGATCCGGCGATGCTCGCCGGCGGTAAGCCCTCACGGCTCACCGATGTGTACAGCCTCGGCATGACACTGCACCGGGCGTTGAGCGGCCGCGGGATGTTCGGTGAGCTCCCTGCCGACCAACCCATGATGGCGATGCGTACCGTGCTCGCCGGCAGTCCGAAGGTCGATCCCTCACTCGGAGCGCCGGAGGCCGCCCTGGTCAAGGCGTGCGTGGACGCCGATCTCTCCCATCGCCCCCGAACCGCCATCGAGGTGGCCGAGCGAGTCGACGCTCTCCCGGCGCCATTCGGCACTCTGGCGGCGCACGCGGGCTTGGGAGGACCGCGGTGAAACTGGTCGGGCTGACGGGAGGCATCGGATCGGGCAAGAGCACCGTCGCGCGTCTCTTGGCTGCCCACGGCGCCGTGATCGTCGACTCTGACGCCATCGCGCGCGAGGTCGTGGCCCCCGGGACGCCGGGTCTGGCGGAGATTGTCGCTGCCTTCGGCGACGGGGTGCTGCAGCCTGACGGCTCGCTCGATCGTCCGGGACTCGGGCGGATCGTCTTCGCCGATCCGGTCGCCCTTCGCAAGCTCGAAGCGATCACGCATCCCCTGATCCAGGCCGAGTCCGCCAGCTTGATCGAGCGCGCTGAGGCGGCGGGCGCGCCGGTCCTGGTGCATGACATCCCCCTGCTGGTCGAAAACGGCCTGCCCGACACCTTCGAGGAGGTGCTCGTCGTCGAGGCGCCCGACGAGCTGCGCCTGCAGCGGCTGGCAGAGCGGGGACTGCCTCGGGATCAGGCGCTGGAGCGGATGAAATCGCAGGCCACCAACGAGCAGCGCCGGGCGGCGGCGACGCAGCTGATCGACAATTCGGGTTCTCTGGAGGAGCTTCGGGGCCGGGTCGACGAGGTCTGGGCCGTGCTCGTCAGCTGAGCCGATATGAGCCCGATATCCGAGTCGGCCTGAAGGCGGATTCTGTCGGACCCCTGTGGTGTTGTAGACATCGTGGCCCCGACGATTGAGCGTCCCAAGAACGACATCCAGCGATCTCTTCGGCCCTTTCACGTCGTCAGCGATTTCGAGGCCGCCGGCGATCAGCCCGCCGCCATCGACGAGCTTGCTCGCCGCATCGAGGCAGGCGAGGAAAATGTCGTCCTCCTCGGAGCCACCGGCACCGGAAAGAGCGCCACCGCGGCGTGGTTGATCGAGCGGTTGCAGCGCCCGACTCTCGTGCTCGCACCGAACAAGACCCTCGCCGCCCAGCTGGCCAACGAGTTCCGCGAGCTGCTCCCCGACAACGCCGTGGAGTATTTCGTCTCCTATTACGACTACTACCAGCCAGAGGCTTACGTCCCGCAGACCGACACCTACATCGAGAAGGACTCGTCGGTGAACGACGAGGTGGAGCGGCTGCGTCACTCGGCGACGATGAGCCTGCTCACCCGTCGCGATGTCGTGGTGGTCGCCTCCGTCTCCTGCATTTATGGCTTGGGCACCCCGCAGGAATACATCGACCGGTCGGTGAGGCTGGCGGTCGGCCAGACGTATGACCGCGACAAGCTGCTCCGCCAGCTCGTTGACATCCAATACTCCCGTAACGACCTGGCTTTCACTCGCGGCACCTTCCGGGTCCGCGGCGACACCGTCGAGATCTTTCCGGCGTACGAGGAGCTTGCGGTACGTGTCGAGCTCTTCGGCGACGAGATCGAAAAGCTGACGTATCTGCATCCACTGACCGGCGAGGTGGTGTCGGAGTCCGAGCAGCTGATGGTCTTCCCGGCCACCCACTACGTGGCTGGCCCCGAGCGGATGGAGCGGGCGATCCGCGGGATCGAGGCCGAGCAGCAGGCCCGGCTGGCCGAGCTCGAGCAGCAGGGCAAGATGCTCGAGGCGCAGCGGCTGCGCATGCGCACGACTTATGACATCGAGATGATGCGCCAGGTGGGCTTCTGCTCCGGTATCGAGAATTACTCACGTCATATCGACGGACGCGAGGCCGGCACCGCGCCGCACACCCTGCTCGATTACTTCCCGGAAGATTTCCTGCTGGTCATCGACGAGTCCCACACGACGGTGCCGCAGGTCGGCGCCATGTACGAGGGCGACATGAGTCGCAAGCGCACCCTCGTCGATCACGGATTCCGGCTGCCCAGCGCGATGGACAACCGTCCGCTCAAGTTCGATGAGTTCCTCGATCGCATCGGCCAGACCGTCTACATGTCGGCGACCCCCGGCAAGTACGAGCTGGCCAAAGGCGACGGAGTAGTTGAGCAGATCATCCGTCCGACTGGCCTGATCGACCCGGAGATCGTCATCAAGGCCACCAAGGGCCAGATCGACGACCTGGTGCATGAGATCCGCCTGCGGGCTGAGCGCGACGAGCGGGTGCTGGTCACCACCCTGACCAAGAAGATGTCCGAAGACCTCACCGATTACCTGCTCGATCTGGGGATCCGCGTTCGTTATCTGCACAGCGAGGTCGACACCATCCGCCGGATCGAGCTGCTCAAAGAGCTGCGGATGGGTGATTACGACGTGCTGGTCGGCATCAACCTGCTGCGTGAAGGCTTGGACCTTCCCGAGGTCTCGTTGGTCAGCATCCTGGACGCCGACAAGGAGGGCTTCCTGCGCTCGGGCACGTCGCTGATCCAGACCATCGGGCGGGCGGCTCGTAACGTCTCCGGCCAGGTGCACATGTACGCCGACAACATCACGCCCTCGATGAAGCTGGCGATCGATGAGACAAACCGGCGCCGCGAGAAGCAGGTCGCGTACAACACCGAGCGCGGCCTGGATCCGCAGCCGCTCCGCAAGCGGATCGTTGACATCCTGGACGACCTGGTGCGTGAGAATGCCAACGGCGAGATGATTGGTGGCTCAGGGCGTAGCCAGTCGAGAGGCAAGGCTCCGGTGCCCGGAATGTCGTCGAAGGCTGACAGCGTGGGCAAGCACGCCGCTGCCTTGGCGGGCATGCCAAAAGCTGAGCTGGCGCAGCTGATTCAGCAGCTCTCGGACGAGATGCACGAGGCCGCTAAGGAGTTGCACTTCGAGTTGGCAGCGCGGCTACGTGACGAGATTGGTGAGTTGCGCAAAGAGCTGCGGGGAATGTCGGCCGCTAACGTCGGCTGACGTCAGTCAGGTCACGCGCCCGTCACCAGCCGCGCGACCGCCACTCCTGCAAATGCGGCCGTTCAACACCGAGCGTCGTGTCGTTGCCGTGTCCGGGATAGACCCACGTCTCGTCGGGCAGTGGCCCAAACACCTTGCGTTCCACGTCGTCGATCAGCGTCGTGAATCGCGAGAGGTCCTTCTCGGTGTTGCCGACCCCGCCGGGGAAGAGGCAGTCACCGGTGAACAGATGCGGGCGGGAGAGTTCGTCTTTGGGCTCGTACAGCAGGGCAATGGAGCCCGGCGTGTGGCCGACGAGGTGAATGACGCGCAGCCGGGCTTGGCCGACGCTGACCTCGTCTCCGTCGTTCACCAGCCGTCGCGGCTGCACGGGGAGCTCCGGCGCGTCGTCAGGGTGCGCCACTCCCTCTGCGCCGGTCGCCTTCGTGACGGCGTCCAGCGCCTGCACGTGGTCCCAGTGCTTGTGGGTCGTCACCACGGTGGTCAGGCCTTCTTCGCCGACCAGGCTCAACAGCCGGGGCGCGTCGTTGGCGGCATCGATCAGCAGTTGGTCGCCGGTGATGGTGCACCGGAGCAGGTAGCAGTTGTTGTCGAAGTCGCCAACGCTGACCTTCGTCAGGTGCAGGCCCGGAAGCTCGCGGGTGGCTTCGGGTCCGCCAGGAGTGACATTTCCGGTGTACGTCCCGGTGCCGGTAGTGGGCATCCGCACATCCTGCCTCCCGACGCCCTTGCTTGCACCCGCGGCTTGCCGTCGCGGGACTACTCGGTCCTCAGCGAGCGTTTTGTCAGTGGGTCTCCGTAGCATTCAGAGCAAGCGCGGAGCGGACTCCCGGCCGGACACGCAGACGGTAATCGTGGCGGCTGAGATCAGGCATAAATGGGGCGTAAGGGGCGGCATGTCTGCCTGGGCGGAGGAGCATGGCTGAGCGACTGATCGTGCGGGGTGCACGCGAGCACAACCTGCGCGACGTCTCCCTGGATTTACCCCGGGACGCCCTGATCGTCTTCACCGGACTTTCCGGATCGGGCAAGTCGAGCCTGGCGTTCGACACCATCTTTGCCGAGGGTCAGCGGCGCTACGTCGAAAGCCTGTCGGCGTACGCGAGGCAATTTCTCGGTCAGATGGACAAGCCCGACGTCGACTTCATCGAGGGGCTGTCGCCGGCCGTTTCCATCGACCAGAAGTCGACTTCGCGGAACCCGCGATCGACCGTGGGCACCATCACCGAGGTCTATGACTATCTCCGGCTGCTCTATGCCAGGGCCGGTCGCCCGCACTGCCCCAAGTGCGGCCGGCCGATCGCCCGCCAGACCCCGCAGCAGATCGTCGATCAGCTTCTGGAGTTGGACGAAGGCACCCGATTTCAGGTGCTGGCCCCGGTCGTTCGCGGGCGCAAGGGTGAGTACGCCGAGCTTTTCCTCGACCTTCAGACGAAGGGTTTTTCGCGGGCCCGTGTCGATGGGCGCACTTACCGGCTGGCCGACGAGCAGATCAAGATTGACAAGCAGAAGAAGCACACCATCGAGGTGGTTGTCGACCGCCTCACCGCCCGGGCGAGCGCCAAGCAGCGGCTGACCGATTCGGTCGAGACGGCGCTGCGCCTGGCCGACGGCATGGTGCTGATCGATTTCGTCGACCGGCCGGACAAGGATCCGGAGCGCGAGCGGATGTTCTCGGAGCATCTCGCGTGTCTCTACGACAACCTGTCGTTCGAAGACCTCGAGCCACGGTCGTTCTCGTTCAACTCCCCATACGGCGCGTGCCCCGCGTGTAGCGGGCTGGGCACCAAGAAGCAGGTGGACGCCGAACTGGTGGTGCCCGATCCCTCGCTGTCGCTGGCAAAAGGCGCGATCCAGCCATGGTCGACCGGACATAACGCCGACTACTTCGGCAGGCTGCTCACGGCGGTGTCCGAGCACGTCGGCTTCCGGATGGACACCCCTTGGGAGCGTCTCCCGCAAGCGGTGCAGACCATCCTGCTCGAAGGCATCCCGGACGAGCAGATCCACGTCCGCTACCGCAACCGGTTCAACCGGGAGCGTTCGTACTACACGAATTTCGAAGGGGTCATCTCCTACCTCGACCGCCGTCATCGGGAGGCGGAGTCGGACTCCGCCCGCGAGCGCTGGGAGGGGTATTTGCGCGATATCCCGTGCCCCACGTGCCGCGGTGCCCGGTTGAAGCCGGAGTCGCTGGCCGTGACGATGGGCGGCCGCTCGATCGCCGAGATCGCTGAGATGTCGATCGCTGATGCCGCGGATTTCCTCGGTGGCCTGACGCTCAGCGACCGGGAGGCGCAGATCGCCGGGCGGGTGCTCAAGGAGGTCGACGCCCGGCTGCGATTCCTGCTCGATGTGGGCTTGGATTATCTCTCGCTCGACCGGGCGGCGGGCACGCTGGCCGGCGGTGAGGCGCAGCGGATTCGCCTAGCGACCCAGATCGGTTCGGGGCTCGTCGGGGTGCTCTACGTCTTGGACGAGCCGTCGATCGGTCTGCACCAGCGTGACAACCGGCGCCTGATCGAGACCCTGATCCGGCTGCGGGATCTGGGAAATACCCTGATCGTCGTCGAGCACGACGAGGACACGATTCGGGCTGCCGACTGGGCTGTGGACATCGGCCCCGGCGCCGGCGAGCACGGCGGCAAGGTTGTCGTCAGCGGTCCTGTGCAGGATTTGCTCGACAGCGAGGAATCGCTGACCGGCGCTTACCTTTCGGGCCGCCGGTCCATCCCGATCCCAGATATTCGACGGGCTCCTGACCCGAGCCGGCGAGTGGTTGTCCATGACGCCCGTGAGCACAACTTGCGCGATGTCACGGTTGGCTTCCCGCTCGGGTGTTTTGTGGCGGTGACGGGGGTGTCCGGCTCCGGAAAATCGAGCTTGGTCAACGACATCCTGGCTTCGGTGCTCGCCAACAAGCTCAACGGGGCGCGCGAAGTGCCGGGCAGGCATCGCTCGGTCACCGGTCTGGAGCATCTGGACAAGGTGGTTCGGGTCGATCAGTCACCCATCGGTCGCACACCGCGCTCGAACCCGGCGACCTACACCGGGGTCTTCGACCATGTGCGCAAGTTGTTCGCAGATACGACCGAGGCGAAGGTGCGCGGTTACCTGCCCGGTCGCTTCTCGTTCAACGTCAAGGGCGGCCGCTGCGAAGCCTGCTCCGGCGACGGCACGATCAAGATCGAGATGAATTTCCTGCCGGATGTCTATGTGCCGTGCGAGGTCTGCCACGGGGCGCGTTACAACCGGGAGACCCTCGAAGTCCACTTCAAGGGCAAGTCCATCGCTGACATCCTCGATATGCCCATCGAAGAGGGCGCCGACTTCTTCGCGGCGGTGCCGTCGATCGCGCGTCACCTGCGCACCTTGGTCGATGTCGGGCTGGGCTACGTCCGGCTCGGGCAGCCGGCCCCGACCCTGTCAGGTGGTGAGGCGCAGCGGGTCAAGCTCGCCAGTGAGCTGCAGAAGCGCTCGACGGGACGCACCATCTATGTCCTTGATGAGCCCACCACGGGCCTGCATTTCGAGGATGTACGCAAGCTGCTGGGCGTCCTTGGCAGGCTGGTCGACCAGGGCAATTCGGTCATCGTGATCGAGCACAACCTTGACGTGATCAAGACGGCAGACTGGGTCGTGGATCTCGGGCCTGAGGGCGGTACCGGCGGTGGGCTGGTCGTGGCCGAAGGCACCCCCGAAGAGGTCGCCCGGGTAGCAGAAAGCCACACGGGACGCTTCTTGCAGACCGTGTTGGGTGATCGGGTCACCGTCAAGCCGGGCAAGGCCGGCAAGTCCGCCAAGAGCCCTAAGACTGCGAAGCCCGCCAAGACGTCAAAGACCGTCACGGGCGCGGCCGCGGCGAAGGCCCCGAAGGCAGCTCCACGTCGACGAAAGGCGGCTGTCGCCAACTAACGATCCGGCTCGCGTCAGCGATCCAGCAGGCTGGTGATGACGGCGTCGACCGCCTCGGCTGACCGCTGCTCGCCGGTCGGGTCCTGGGCGTCGGTCTGTTCCAGAAAGCCGCTTACGACGGAGCGCGGGGCGCTGATCCAGGCCGGCCGGCCGGCGCGCGCCAGCCGCAGCAGGACGCGTTCTGATCCGGGGTCGGGGGCGATCCTTACGGCCCCGTCGCCAGTGGGTTCATCGAGGCCTGCGCGCAGGAAGTCGCGTAGCACGACCCAGGTGCCTCGCGGCAGCGCCGGGTGATCGGGAGAGCTGCTGACTTTGAGGTGGACGGCCATCGGGTCCTCGCGACTCCAGGACAGGGTGAGCACGGTGATGCGCTCGCCCGGCCGTCGCGGCGTGACGGCAAAGGGCGCGCCTACTGAAGTCGAGGGGACCGATCCGTCCCGCGACACGGCGCGGCTGACCACCACGTCGACCACTACTTCACCCAAATCGCCCTGCTGCACCGAGCAACCGCCTCCCTGGCAGGCGCGGACCGGGAGGAGTGTCGCACGGTGGCGATGGGGGGTTGCCGGGGGATCCCCGCGGTTGGTTTCCGCCGCTTCCGCGGGTCCCAACCGGGTGCTGCCGCGACTACCCTCAACATGTGGCGAATCGGGGGGTCAGCGAGGCGGACCTTTCGGCGAGCCGGGCGCCTTGGCGTCCCGCGGTGGGTTCGATCCCGGAGCAGCCCGGGGTCTACCGCTTTCGTGACGTCAGCGACCGAGTGATCTACGTCGGTAAGGCGAAAAGCCTGCGGAGTCGGCTGAATTCGTACTTCACCGGAGATCTTCATCCGCGCACCGAGCAGATGGTGCGCACTGCCCGGTCGGTGGACTGGACCGTGGTCTCCACCGAGGTAGAGGCACTGCAGCTCGAGTACACCTGGATCAAGCAGTTCGATCCGCGGTTCAACGTGCGCTACCGCGATGACAAGAGCTATCCGTGGTTGGCCGTGACGTTGGACGAGGAAGTCCCGCGCCTACAGGTGATGCGGGGCCCCAAGCGCAAGGGCGTGCGCTACTTCGGTCCCTATTCGCACGCCTGGGCCATCCGCGAGACGTTGGACCTGTTGCTCCGCGTCTTTCCGGCTCGCACGTGCAGCAAAGGCGTCTACAAGCGCGCCCAGCAGGTCGGCCGGCCATGCCTGTTCGGCTATATCGACAAGTGCTCGGCTCCCTGCGTCGGTCGGGTGACGATCGAAGAGCACCGCGAGATCGTCGACGATTTCTGCGATTTCCTAGCCGGCCAGACGGGCAGATTCCTGCGCCGTCTCGAGGCGCAGATGCGCGAGGCGTCAGATGCCCAGGAGTACGAGCGGGCGGCGCGTCTCCGCGATGACATCGGGGCCCTGCGGCGGGCGATCGAAAAGCAGGCGGTGGTGCTCGGCGACGACACCGATGCCGATGCGGTCGCCTTCGCCCAGGACGAGCTCGAAGCAGCAGTCTTCGTCTTTCACGTTCGGGGCGGCCGGGTGCGGGGCCAGCGCGGCTTCGTCGTCGACAAGCTCGATGGCGAAGATCTCCCGGAGCTGGTCGAGCGGTTCGTCTCGCAGGCCTATCTCGTGGACGGCTACGAAGTGCCGCGCGAAGTGCTGGTGCCGGCCGCGCCAGAAGACGCTGACGTGGTCGCCGAATTGCTGTCGCTTCAACGGGGGAGCCGGGTGGAGCTGCGCGTGCCGCAGCGCGGCGACAAGCGCGCTCTCCTGGAGACCGTCGCCCGCAACGCCGAGCATGCCTTCACTCAGCACAAGCTGCGCCGCGCCAGCGACCTCTCGGCGCGTTCGAGGGCGCTTTCTGAGTTGCAGGACGCGCTCGGTCTGGCGGACGCGCCCCTGCGCATCGAATGCTTCGACATCTCCAACCTGCAAAACACGAACGTCGTCGCCAGCATGGTCGTTTTCGAGGACGGCATCGCGCGCAAATCGGAATACCGCCGCTTCGCCATCCGGGGTACTGACGCTCCCGGCGCCTCAGAGACCCCGGAAGGAGTCGTGCCCGGCGGCGACGTCGACTGGCTGCACGAGGCCGTCAGGCGCCGCTTCGCCCGCTACCTCGACGAGACCGGAAGTCCGCGCGTATCGGCAGGAGCGGGAGCGGTGGGTGCGGAGACCGGTGCCCCCGATGAGCCGGTGGTCGAGGGGCCGCGGCGCTTCGCCTATCCACCTAACCTGGTCGTGGTGGACGGTGGATTCCCACAGGTGAACGCCGGCGCCGCTGCGCTCGAGGAATTGGGGATCTCCGACGTCGCGATCGTCGGCTTGGCCAAGCGCCTCGAGGAGGTGTGGGTGCCCGGCGATCCGGATCCGATCATCCTGCCGCGCACCAGTGAGGGTCTCTACCTGTTGCAGCGGGTGCGGGATGAGGCCCACCGGTTTGCGATCACCTACCACCGCCAGAAGCGTTCCAAATCGATGGTGGAGAGCGCGCTGGACGACGTGCCGGGGCTCGGGGAGACCCGGCGCAAGGCGCTGCTGGCCAAGTTCGGGTCGCTCAAGCGGCTCCGGGCGGCGACGGCCGAGGAAATCATGGAAGCGCCGGGTATCGGCCGGCACACCGCGGAGGCCGTGGTGGTCGCACTGCGCGCCAGGCCAGCCGGCCCTGCTGTCGATCCGGCGACGGGTGAGGTGCTCTCCGGATGAGCGTCCCCGAAGCCCCACCCACTCCCGCGGCCGTGCAGCTGGCGATCATCACTGGGCTGTCAGGCGCAGGACGCAGCACAGCGGCCAAATGCTTGGAAGACCTGGGCTGGTTCGTGGTCGACAACCTGCCGCCGGCGCTGCTGCCCACGATGGCGGACCTCGGGCTGCGCTCCCACGGCACCGTCGACCGGATCGCCGCCGTCGTCGACGTGCGCGGCAGGGCCTTCTTCGCCGATCTGCAAGAGGCGCTGCGGGCGTTGGATGAGCGCGGCACCCGTCCGCGGGTGCTCTTTCTCGAGGCGTCCGACCGCGCATTGGTGAGCCGGTTCGAAAGCGTGCGCCGTCCCCATCCGCTACGCCAACGCGACCCTCTCGTCGACGGGATCGCCGCCGAACGCGCCCTGTTGGCGACGCTTCGCGGTGAGGCCGATCTGGTCCTGGACACCACGGATCTCAACGTCCATCAATTACGCGCCAAGATCGATGCCGCCTTCGGCAGCCCTAACCGGACCGTGCTGCATGCCACGGTGATGTCGTTCGGCTACAAGTACGGGCTGCCGCTGGACGCCGACGTCGTGCTGGATTGCCGCTTCCTTCCCAATCCCCATTGGGTGGAGGAGCTTCGGCCGCAATCCGGGCTCGACCCGGACGTTCGCGAATACGTCTTCAATCAGCCGGGTGCCGCGGAGTTCGCTCAGCATGCAGACGAGCTCCTGTCGATCATCCGGGCCGGATATGTCCAAGAGGGCAAGCGCTTCTTGACCCTCGGGGTTGGCTGCACCGGCGGTCGTCACCGCAGTGTGGCAATGGCTTCGGCACTGGCCGAACAACTCGTTACCGCCGGGGTCGAGGTCCGCGTCGTGCACCGCGATCTGGGTCGCGAATGAGCGCGCCGGCGGTGGTCGCGTTCGGAGGCGGCCATGGATTGGCCGCGAGCTTGGCCGCGCTGCGCCACGTGACCCCGCGACTGACGGCGGTGGTGACCGTCGCCGACGACGGGGGCTCCTCCGGACGGCTGCGTGACGAATTGGACGCCCTGCCGCCGGGTGATCTGCGGATGGCGCTCACCTCGCTGGCGGCGCAGGACGGCCGCGCGGCGCTGTGGGCGGAGACCTTTCAGCTGCGTTTCGGCGGCACCGGTCAGCTGGCGGGCCACGCAGTGGGAAACCTGGTGTTGACGGGCCTGGCCCAGCAGACCGGTGATCCGGTTGCGGCCCTCGATGCGGCGGCCGAGTTGCTCGGGTGCTGCGGGCGCGTGCTTCCGCTTTCGACTCAACCGGTGGACATCGTGGCCCGGTTTGCGCAGGCCGGTGGCGACTGGGGCTCAGCTGGAGTCGTCACGGTTCGCGGCCAGGTCGCGGTGGCGACCACGGGGGGCCGGTTGGAGACGATCGAACTGGTGCCCAGCGACCCGCCGGCCTGCCAGGAAGCGCTCGATGCGGTCGGCGCTGCGGATGTCCTCGTGCTTGGTCCCGGCTCCCTCTTCACCAGCGTGCTGCCTCATCTGCTGGCGCCCGCAATGGCGAAAGCGATCCTCTCCTCGCCGGCGCGACGTGTCCTGGTGCTCAACATTGCGGCCCAGCCGGGCGAGACCGACGGCTTCGCCCCGCACACGCATCTTGAGGAGCTGTCGCGCCTGGTATCAGACTTGCGCCTGGATGCGGTGATCGCCGATCCACGCGTGGTCGCCGATCCCACTACTCTGCGCCAAGCCGCAGGTTTGCTCGGAGCCGAGCTGATCCTGGCCCCCGTCGCCGTTGACGGCGAGCCGCGTCATGACCCATTGGCGCTCGCGGAAGCATTTCGATTCGCTTTTGCCCCCCGCGCGCACGACACGCCGAGCAGAAACTGAAATATGGTGCCTCAGCAGGCAGAGAAGGAGACCGTGCGTGGCCGCGATGACACCGACCGTTAAAGACGAGCTCAGTCGACTGCCAGTAGGAAAGGCCTGTTGCCGCCGAGCTGAGATGGCGGTGATCCTGCGCTTCGCGGGTGGCCTTCATCTGGCCAATGGTCGGGTTGTCGTCGAAGCCGAGCTCGACACCGCGTCGGTCGCCCGCCGACTGCGCTCGGAGATCGCTGAAGTCTTCGGACATCCCTCCGAGATCGCGATGTTGGCGGCGGGCGGTCTGCGTCGAAGCGCGCGTTGGCTGATCCGAGTCGACCGCGGTGGGGAATCGCTGGCGCGTTCCACCGGCCTGATCGACCAGCGGGGTCGTCCCGTCCGCGGGCTGCCTCCGATGATCGTCACCGGCGGGCTGTGTGATGCCGCTGCGGCGTGGCGCGGAGCCTTCCTCGCGCACGGATCGCTCACGGAGCCGGGACGATCTTCCTCACTGGAGATCACTTCTCCGGGTCCCGAGGCGGCGCTGGCGCTTGTGGGAGCAGCCCGTCGACTCGGGATCCAGGCCAAGAGCAAGCAGGTGCGGGGAGTCGACCGCGTCGTCATCCGCGACGCTGAGGCCATCGGCGCCATGCTGACCCACATGGGCGCGCACGACAGCGTCCTGGCGTGGGAAGAGCGCCGGATGCGCCGTGAGGTGCGTGCCACCGCTAACCGGCTCGCGAATTTCGACGACGCCAACCTTCGCCGCTCGGCGCGGGCTGCGGTAGCCGCTGGGGCTCGCGTCTCGGCGGCGATGGACATCCTGAGCGGTCCGTCGAACGTCGGTGACGGTCAAAGCACTAACGGGGTAGACCCCGCGCATCTCGAGGCCGCGCCCGAGCACCTGCTGGCAGCTGGGGAGCTGCGACTCAAACACCCGCAGGCCTCACTCGAGGAGCTGGGAGCCCTGGCCGATCCGCCGATGACCAAAGACGCCGTAGCGGGCCGGATCCGCCGGCTGCTCGCCCTGGCCGACAAGCGCGCATTGGCTCTAGGCCTGCCTACCACTGAGGCGGCCGTCAGCCCGGAGCTGCTCGAGGGCGCCTAGCCGGGTGTTGCGGTATCGACACATCCAGTCGGTACGCTGCGTACACACACTTTCGCAGGTGGAGGCAGCGTGACGATTCGGGTAGGCGTTAACGGTTTCGGTCGTATTGGGCGGAATTTCTTCCGCGCGGTGGCCGCGTCAGCGGGGTCTGAGATCGAAGTCGTCGCGGTCAACGACCTGACGGACACCAAGACGCTGGCGACCCTGCTCAAGTACGACACGGTGCTGGGCCGTTTCAAAGGCACCGTTACGTCCGCCGAGGGCGCCATCACCATCGATGGCCGCGAGATGAAGGTGCTTTCAGAGCGCGACCCGGCACTCCTGCCCTGGGGAGAGCTCGGCTGCGACATCGTGCTCGAGTCGACCGGCCGGTTCACCACTGGCGAGACCGCGGGGATGCACATCGACGCGGGTGCCAAGAAGGTGATCATTTCGGCGCCGGCGAAGGGCGAAGATCTCACCATCGTGATGGGCGTCAACGACAACGTCTACGACCCCGCGATCCACCACATCCTGTCGAACGCTTCCTGCACCACCAATTGCGTGGCTCCGATGGCCAAGGTGCTCGACGAGAACTTCGGCATCATCCGCGGCCTGATGACCACCACGCACGCGTACACCAATGACCAGGTGATCCTCGACTTCCCGCACTCCGATCTGCGGCGGGCCCGGGCAGCGGCCCAAAACATCATCCCGACCACCACCGGTGCCGCCAAGGCGACTGCGCTGGTGCTGCCGCAGCTCAAGGGCAAGCTCGACGGCATCGCCATGCGGGTCCCGGTGCCGGACGGTTCGGTCACCGACCTGGTCGCCACGCTGGCCACCGAGGCGACGATCGCCGAAATCAACGCCGCTTTCAAAGCCGCTGCAGATGGCCCGCTCAAAGACATCCTGGTCTACACCGATGACCCGATCGTCTCCAGTGACATCGTTGGGCAGCCCGCTTCCTGCACGTTCGACTCGAGCCTCACCATGGCCAGCGGTCCGATGGTGAAGATCATCGGCTGGTACGACAACGAGTGGGGCTACTCGAGCCGGCTCGTCGACCTGGTCGGCCTCGTCGGTTCACGGCTGTAGCAGGTGCAGGCGCTCACCGACCTGCTGGCGACCGGGGTAGAGGGCCGCGTAGTCGTCGTCCGGTCTGACCTCAACGTTCCGCTTGACGGGGTCCGCGTCACCGACGACGGGCGTATCCGGGCCAGCATTCCCACGATTCAGGCGCTGTCAGACGCCGGCGCGAGGGTGGTTGTCTGCAGCCATCTCGGGCGTCCCAAAGGCGCGTTCGAGGCGAAGTATTCGCTGGCGCCCGTTGCCGAACGGCTTGGCGCGCTCCTGGACAAGCATGTCCCGCTGGCGGCCTACGACGGCCTCAGCGGCGTGGCCGGACCGGGGGCTGCGGCGATGGTGTCGGCGATGAGTGACGGCGCGGTCGTGCTGCTGGAGAACTTGCGCTTCGACGCCGCGGAGACGAGCAAGGATGCGGCGGAGCGCGGGGCCATGGGTGACCGGCTGGCCGCACTCGCCGGTCTTGGCGCCTCGCCCGGGGCATACGTGGACGACGCCTTTGGAGCTGTGCACCGCGCGCACGCCTCCGTGGTGGAGGTGGCGGCCCGGCTGCCGCATTACGCCGGCGGCCTGGTGCTGCGCGAGGTCGAAGTGCTGCATCGGCTCACCGGCTCGCCCGCCAAGCCCTACGTCGTGATTCTCGGCGGCAGCAAGGTCAGCGACAAGCTCGCGGTCATCGAGGCGTTGCTCCCGACCGTCGACCGATTGCTGGTCGGCGGCGGAATGTGCTTCACCTTCCTGGCTGCCCAGGGCCACGACGTCGGCGGTTCGCTGCTCGAGGAGAGCATGGTGGCGACCTGTGGCCGGCTGCTTGCCTCGGCCGACGGGCGGCTGATCCTGCCGACGGATGTGGTGGTGGCTGCCGAGGTTTCGGCAGATGCCACGACCTCGGTTGTTTCAGCTGACGCCATCCCGGCCGGGCTGAAAGGCCTGGATATCGGGCCGAAGAGCGCGGAGCTGTTCGCGGCCGAGCTCGAGGGTGCTGAAACGGTGTTTTGGAACGGTCCGATGGGCGTTTTCGAGCTTGCGCCGTTTGCGGAGGGCACTCGCGCCGTGGCCGAGGCGGTGGCGGGATTGAAGGGTGCGCTGACGGTCGTCGGCGGAGGAGACAGTGCGGCCGCCGTGCGGGCACTCGGGATCGACGAATCGCGATTCGGGCACATCTCGACCGGCGGCGGCGCGAGTCTGGAATACATCGAGGGCAAGGTTCTGCCAGGATTGGCCGCCCTCGACGACGGAGCAAACTGATGGCGCGTAATGCCGGGCGAAAGCCCTTGATCGCAGGCAACTGGAAGATGAACCTGAACCACCTGGAGGCCATTGCCCTGGTGCAGAAGGTGTCTTTCGGCCTGCGTGAGAAGGAGGCCGACGAGGTCGAGGTGGCGGTCATTCCGCCGTTCACCGCCATCCGCAGTGTCCAGACCCTCATCGAGGGCGACAAGCTGCCTCTGGTCTACGGCGCCCAGGACCTCTCCGCACATAGCAGCGGCGCTTATACGGGTGAGATTGCCGGGTCGATGTTGGCCAAGCTGGGCTGCACGTACGTCATCGTCGGCCACAGCGAGCGCCGTCAGTATCACCACGAGGACGACGCCGTGGTGGCATCGAAGGTCCGCGCGGCCTACGCCGCCGGTTTGACCCCGATCTTGTGCGTGGGGGAGCAGGAGGAGGTCCGCGAAGACCAGCGCCACATCGAGCACGTCCTGGATTCGCTGACGGCTTCGCTGGCCGGTGTCGACCCCGCTCACATCGAGGAGCCGTCCGGGTCGCTCGTCATCGCCTACGAGCCCGTGTGGGCCATTGGCACCGGTAAGACCGCCAGCTGCGATGACGCCCAGGAGATGTGTGCGGTGCTGCGTGAGCGGCTCTCTGAAGTGGTCAGTCCGGGTGCCGCCGAGCGCACGCGCGTGCTCTATGGTGGCTCGGTCAAGCCAGGGAATGCCGCCGAGATTCTGGCCGAGCCCGACATCGACGGCGCTCTCGTAGGGGGCGCCAGTCTCATCGGCGAGGACTTTTGCGGGATCGTGCGAGGTGCGCTGCCCGCCGAGCAGCCGAGCGGTTCCGGGGGCGCCCGGCGGTGAAGCTAGGCCTTCGGCTGGTCGACGAGGCTGCGGCGGAGGCGATCGTTTCGGGCGGATGCCCGGCCGCTTACCGCTGCGCGCCGGATTTTCCGGCCGACGGCGACCGTATCGCCGCGCGGCTCTTCCTGGAACGGGTGGCAGCCGGTGTGGATCCGCGTCCGTTCGGCGCCTTCCTGGTCTGTCTCAAGCCGGATCTCACCGCGCCGGATGAGCTGGCTGACCTGCGTGATCTTGCGATCGGCGGCATCGGCTTCCACGGCGGCGTCGACGAGCGGGGTAGGGCTGAGATCGGATACGCGATCGTGCCCTCTCACCAAGGGGCGGGATATGCCACGCTGGCTTTGCGGCTGTTGATCGACAAAGCCAGAGAGCTGGGCGTCAAGGTGCTGACCGCCGAGACCGAGCCCGGAAATCTGGCCAGCCAGGCGGTGCTTCGCCACCTCGAATTCAAAGCGTGTGAGGCATCCGGAGAGGCCGGCGACACCCTGTTTTATGAGCGTGCGATCCGATGACGGCGTGGTGCGAGGAATGACGCAGTAGTCCCCGTGGTAAGAATTTGATCGTTTGCTTGCTTCGGACCCGCAGAATCGCGCCGATAGACGACTGCACGTTTCGGACGAGTCACGAGTTGACAACATCTGGGCGCGCCGTGCGTCAGATGGCCTTGGCGCGTGTTCAATTTCCCGAATTGCTGTGCAGCGTTTGTGAGGATCTGTGCGGGTCTTTACGCGTTTCTCTACGCCGGTCGAGGCCGGTGTGGTCCTGACCACCAGGGCTACGGGGAACACAACGTCCGCGCGGGCAAACGGAAGGACGAGGATGCTTCGAGGTAATAAGCCGGCGATCGCTCTGGCGGTGGTTGGCGTGATGGCCGTCGCGGCGTGCAGCAGCAGCTCCGGCAGCTCCGGTAGCAGCAATGGTGGTGGCAGCGGCGGCAGCGTCAACCTCGCAACCCTGGCGCAGACACCGCAGGACACCCGGGTCGGCAAGCCGGGCGGCACCTTCCGGCTCTCGATCGTCGAACCGGTGTCGATCGACCCCTGGAATGCCCAGGAGTCAGAAGGCATCCTCGTGAGCAAGAACCTCTTCGACACCCTGGTGACCGTTGACGCCAACGGCCACGTCAAGAAGTTGCTCGCCCAGAGCTACACCGCTAACCCGACTTGCACCGACTGGACGTTCACCCTCAAGCCCAACCAGAAGTTCTCCAATGGTGAGCCGCTCGATGCCGAATCGATCAAGCGTGGGATGACACGCGCTGCGCTGGGTTCGGCCGCCTCCGCCGTCGCGTACCACATGGCTAACGTCGTCGGTTTCGACGCTCTGCAGGCAAGCAAGGCGACGGATCCCACCACGGTCAACTTCACCGGTGTCACGGCGACGGGCGACACGCTCAAGGTGGCACTGACCGCTCCGGACTGCGAATTCGACCTGAAGACGGCGCAGCCGGTGTTCAGTCCGGTCCCGCCCGAGGCAGGCGCAGCCACCAACACCAAGTTCAACAACGAGCCGATCGGCAACGGACCGTTCAAGATGGCGCAGCCGTGGCAGCACGACAAGAGCATCACTCTGGTGCGCAACGACAACTACACCGATGGTCCGAAGGCGCTGCTCAACGGGGTCGACATCACGATCAACGACGGAAGCAGCGGCTCCTACGAGGACAAGGGCTTCACGAACGGCAACTTCGACTACGCCCGGGTTGCGCCTGACGATCTGAAGGCGTTCGCGGCGAAGTACCACACGGACGATCCGACGACGAATGCCTTCATCAAGGACGTCGCGTACGGCGTCACCTATCTGATGCCGATGGTCAACAACAAGCCGATGAACTCGGTGGCCGGGCGCGAGGCAGTTTCTTACGCCATCGACCGTGACGCGATCATCACCGGCATCTTGAAGAACTCGGTGACGAAGGCGACCTCGCTCGTCCCCACGCCCTTTGAGACCCAAGGCACGTTTCAGCCCGGGATCTGCGCCTCGTGTGTGAAGCAGGATGTCACGAAGGCAAAGGCACTTGCTCTGCAGGCGGGACTGCCGCCGGGCACCAAGATCAATCTTCAGTACTGGACCGGTGCCGGCCTCGACGGCTGGAGCCAGGCGATCGCGGGCGAGCTGAAGGACGAGCTCGGATGGACCGTCAACATCCAGGCTCTGCCGTTCAAGACGGTCATCCAGAACATGAGCAATCCCGCTTCAACGGGCCTGTTCACGTCGATCTGGGGCGCTGACTACCCCACCTCGTGGGCGATCCTGTATCCGCTGCTCGCCACTGAGCCGGCCGACAACCCCGGCGCTAACGGCGGCCGCTACAGCAACAAGAAGTTCGATGCGCTGCTCGCTGCTGGTCAGGCCGAGAGCGACACAGCGAAGCGGGTGGCGGACTACCGGCAGGCCGAACAGGTCGCGATCGGGCAGGACCTGGCCGTCATCCCGCTCTGGTACCAAACGGAGTACCGCGTGTTCAACTCCAAGTTCGTCGGGGTGAACCAGGACTTCTTCGACAACCCGACGCTGGCAACCATCGGGCTCAAGTAGCTCGCGGGCAAGTGGCTGGGTCGTCCTCCCGCAGGTCGACCCAGCCGTTTCTCGAGTGCATGGGCCTCCGGCACCTACCTGACGGCTATGCAGCGGAGGGAGGCGCAGGTTGCTGAAGTTCTTCGTTCGCCGAACTCTGCAGATGATCTTCGTCTTCTTCGGGGCGACGATCATTCTTTTCAGTGCGCTGTTTCTGTTCGGCGATCCGGTCTCCAACCTTGGCGGCAAGGTTCATTCGCCCGCAGTGGTGCATCAATTAGACCTGAAATACGGGCTGAAGAAGCCACTCATCGTCCAGTACTACAAATACGTCGAGGGACTGGTCGTCCGCGGGGATCTCGGTACGAGCTACCAACAGCAGAACCGAACGGTGAGCTCAATCCTCCCGTCGAAACTGGTAAACACGGCGAAGCTCGCGCTGTTCGCCATCATTCTAGAAATCGTCGTCGGCATCGGGGTCGGCATTATTTCAGCGGTCTACAAATACTCCGCGATCGATGTGACTACGACTGTATTGACGACCCTGACAATCGGCGTGCCGGTTTTCGTTATTGGTCTGCTGCTCCAGGAGCTCTTTGTCTTCAGGCTGCATTGGCTCCCCTTCATTTTTGATGGCTCTTTCCAGTCGTACATCCTGCCGGCGGTGACGTTGGCGGCGGTCGACGCCGCTCTGGTGGCGCGGTTGACGCGCGGCTCGATGCTGGAGGTCATGCGGGCTGACTACGTGCGCACGGCAACAGCCAAGGGCCTGCGCAAGCGCACCGTCACCTTCAAGCATGTGCTGCGCAATTCGATCATCCCGGTGGTCACTTACCTGGGGATCTCGTTCGGCACCTTGCTCGGAGGCGCGATCATCACCGAGAGCGTCTTCAATCTGGACGGTATCGGTAACGAACTGATCCGGGCGATTCAAAACAACGACAACCCGGTCATCATGGGTGTGGTCACCTACGGCGTGCTGGTGTTCGTGGTGGTCAACCTCATCGTCGACCTGCTTTACGCAGTGTTGGACCCCCGGGTGAGGCTCGAATGAGCGAGCTGCCCGACATCGCTGCCGACCTGATCACCAACGACTCCCGGCCCGATGCTCCAGAGGCGGTTCCGCTGACCGGCGGCGCCGACGTCGAGTCGAGCGCCGGGGCCGCCGTCGGAGCTGCCTTCGGGCTGGGTGCCGCGACGGGTCAATGGAAAGACGTCCGGAAGCGTTTCATCCGTAACAAATTGGCCGTCGTGGGACTCGCGATGGTGCTCTTCGTGGTCATTATCGCGATCTTCGCGCCGTGGCTGGCTCCCTACGACCCCCAGCACCAGGATCTGTTGAACACCGAGTCGCCGCCGAGCTGGGAGCACTGGTTCGGTACCGACGTTGTCGGCAGGGACCAGCTGAGCCGTGTCATGTACGGCGCTCGGATTGCGCTCCTGGTCGGCCTCGTGTCGATCTTCCTCGCGACGGTGATCGGCGTCGTGCTAGGCGCCACCGCCGGGTATTTCGGACGATTCTGGGATTCCGCGATCATGCGCATCTGCGACGTCTTCTTCGCGTTCCCGGTGCTGATCGGCGCCATCGTCATCGTGACGGTTGTCGGGCAGGGAGTGCTGCCGGTGATCCTGGCGCTGGCCATCTTCGGCTGGTCGACGATCGCCCGTCTCCTGCGTGGTTCGATCCTGTCGATCCGGGAGGCCGAATACGTCGAAGCGGCCCGTTCGCTGGGGGCAAGCGGTTGGCGCATCGTGACCCGCCACATCCTGCCTAACAGCTTTGCGCCGGTGATCATTTTTGTGGCATTCAGCGTGGGTGCGGCCGTGGTTGCCGAGTCTTCGCTGTCCTACCTCGGGGTCGGCGTGAAACCCGACGTGGCCGAATGGGGAAACATGATCGCCGCGGGTCAGAGCAATTTCCAAAATGAGCCCTGGCTGGTGCTTTTCCCCTGCGCCGCCGTCGTCTTTACCGTGCTGGCTTTCATCTTCGTGGGCGACGGCCTGCGCGACGCCCTAGACCCGAAGCTGCGGTAGGGCGGCGACATGAGCGAGCAGGAGAGAGAACCGGGCGCATCGGGAGCGCTGGCAGCCGACGACCGCGAGGCGTTGCTGTCCGTGGAAGACCTGCGCGTTCATTTCCAGACGGACAGCGGCGTGGTGCGGGCGGTCGACGGTGTCAGCTGGTCGGTCAGGGCCGGCGAGACGCTGGGAATCGTCGGTGAGTCAGGCTCGGGCAAGTCGGTCTCGGCGATGGCGGTGATGGGCCTGGTGCCCGCGCCCCCCGCCACCTTCCCGTCGGGGAAGATCATGTTCCGCGGCGAGGATCTGCTGACCGCCAACGACAAGCGGCTGCGTTCTTTGCGGGGCAAGGAGATCTCCATGATCTTCCAGGACCCGCTGACCGCGCTGAATCCGGTGTTCAAGATCGGAAGTCAGATCGCAGAGGTCATCAAGGTCCACGAATCAGTCTCGACGGCCAAGGCGAAAGTGCGGGCTGTCGATCTGCTCGGCGAGGTCGGAATCCCCAATCCACGCGGCCGGGCCAGGGAATACCCTCACCAGTTCTCGGGCGGCATGCGTCAACGCGCCATGATTGCCATGGCGCTCGCGCTGAATCCGGCACTGCTGCTCGCCGACGAACCGACGACCGCGCTGGATGTCACGGTCCAGGCCCAGATCATGGAATTGCTGGAGTCGCTTCAGCAGCAGCGCGGAACGGCGATCGTCCTGATCACGCACGACCTCGGCCTGGTAGCCAGCCACGCCGACCGCGTGATGGTGATGTATGCCGGGCGGGTAGCCGAATACGGCGATACAAGTGCTCTTTATTACCGACCTCGCCACGCCTACACGCTCGGGCTGCTTTCGAGTCTGGCCAGGCTCGACCAGCGCCGTGCAGACCGGCTCGAGCCGATCCCCGGATCGCCGCCCAGCCTGATCCACGTGCCGCCAGGTTGCGCGTTCAATCCTCGCTGTTCGATCGCAACCGAGATCTGCCGTACCACCGTTCCGCCCTTGCTCGAGCAGGACAGCCCCGGCCATCTCGCAGCCTGCCACCACAGCGATCTGGTGGCAGATCAGGCTGAGGCAGCAGCCGAACAGGAGCGCACCTCGTGACCGTGCCCGACCTTGTGAAAGAGCCGGCCGGCACCGACGGTTCGGCGGCTGATGCGCCTTTGCTCGAAGTCGTCAATCTCAAGAAGCATTTCCCGGTCCGGGCGGGCATTGTCTTCTCTCGCACCGTGGGCGCAGTGCGGGCGGTCGACGACGTGTCGTTCAACGTGCGCAAGGGTCAGACGCTCGCGCTGGTCGGCGAATCCGGCTGCGGTAAGAGCACGACTGCACGAACCGTGCTGCGCCTGCTCGAGCCGACCTCGGGCCGGATCATCTTTGACGGCCAAGACATTACGAATGCGAAATCCCGTGACCTTCGCCGGCTGCGGCGGGAGATGCAGATCGTCTTCCAGGACCCTTACGCCAGTCTCAATCCGCGCCAGACCGTGCGGGCGACCCTGCGCGAGCCTTTCCGGATACATGGCCTCCCGGAGCAAGGCAAGGTCGACGAGCTGCTGGAGCGGGTCGGACTCGCGCCCGAGCACGCGAGCCGTTATCCGCACGAATTCTCCGGCGGTCAGCGGCAGCGGGTTGGTATCGCCCGGGCGATCAGCCTCAACCCCAAGCTGGTCATCTGCGACGAGCCGGTCTCCGCGCTCGACGTCTCCATTCAGGCGCAGGTGATCAACCTGTTGGAGGACCTGCAGCGCGAGCTCGGTCTGACGTACTTGTTCATCGCCCACGACCTTTCCGTCGTGCGTCACATCGCCACCGACGTCGCGGTGATGTATCTGGGAACGATCGTTGAGCTTGCCGACCGTGACACGCTCTTCGAGCGGCCCTCGCACCCTTACACCCAGGCGCTGATCAGCGCGGTGCCCATTCCCGACCCGATCAAGGAACGCGCCCGTCAGCGGATCATCATCAGTGGTGACGTGCCCAGCCCGGCAAATCCGCCTAGCGGATGCCGCTTTCGCACCCGCTGCCAGGTCTTCGCGAACGAGCTCTCCGAGTCCGAGCGGGCGCGCTGCGTCAACGAACCGCCGGAATTGATCGACCGTGGGCAGGGACATCCCGTCGCTTGCCATTACGCTAATGCCCGGGTGGTGGTGTGACGTGAAGGCAGTCCTGGCCGTAATTCTGATCCTTACAAGCTTTCTCCTGATCGCTTTGATCTTGCTGCACCGTGGCAAGGGCGGCGGTCTGTCGAACCTGTTCGGCGGCGGGGTGTCGTCATCCCTCGGTGGGTCGTCTGTCGTGGAAAAGAACCTCGACCGCTTTACGATCGCGACCGGTCTGGTGTGGATCGCTTCGATCATCAGCCTCGGCCTGCTGGACAAGTGAGCCGGTGCATGGCCGGCTGAACCGGCTGGAGTGCCAGCCCTCACGCCGAGCCTTCGGTGCGCTCCTGGTCAGTGTCCTGCTGGGCCTGACCTCGGCGGCGTGTAGTTCATCGTCGCCGGGTGCCGCGCCCAAGCCGGTAAGTACCACTGGGAGCCCTTCGCCGACGCCTACGCCGACGGCGAGCGACATTCCCAAGCCCGGTGGCACCCTGCGCATCGCTGGCGTCAGCCGGGTGCTCAACCTTGATCCGGCGAGTCCGGCCACCGAGCAATCCCTGTCGACCGGCGTAGCTGCCGTGTCACCGGGCGACGGCAATGATCTCGTCGGCCGGCTGGTGCTCCGCCAGCTCTACGGTTATCAGCCGATCGAACCGGCCGAGGACACCGGAAGCACCCCTTCCGATCCGACTCTGCTCGGTCCGGTGCCCGACCTCGCCGGTGCACAGCCGAAGGTCACCGATGGCGGACTGCTCGCGACCATCAAACTGCGCAACGTGTCGTGGGATGTACCCAGCGGGCGGCGGGTGACCTCGACCGACGAGCTGCGCGCTCTCAAACGGCTGTGTCTGCCCACCATCCACTCACCGGTGGCGGGCTTCCTGTCGCAGTCGGTGGTCGGCTATCGCCTCGCCTGCGCCCACCTGGCGAGCAACCCCCCGCGCACGCTGTCGGCCCTCGACGCGGTGAACGTCCCCGGTTTGTCGATCGAGGGCGACACCACGCTGGTCGTCAAGCTGCTGCGCCCCACGAGCGATCTCACGGCGATCCTTTCGCTTCCTGAAACGTCACCGCTGCCGGTCGAGTCGTTCGTCGGGCTTCAGGTGACGAATGACCCGGCCCAATTCGTCGGCGACGGGCCGTACCGATTCGTCCCGGCTCAGAGCGGCGAGACCTATGCCCTTTCGCGTAGCCCCTCGTGGGACCCGGGCAGCGATCCGCTCAGACACGCTTATGTCGATCACGTCTCCATTCGCGGCGGTTTGAAGGCCGCGGCCGTCACCCAACTGGTGGCAACCGGCGGCGCTGATCTGTCGCTGGACGTGCCGGCAAGCTCAGAGGTGGCATCAACCGCGACGGTCGATCAGTTGGTGAGTACGTACGGGCGGGCTGCGGTCGTGCTCGCGGTCGGCACCCAAGGTCCAGCGGCCGCCCGACTCGCAGTAGCGGGCGTGCGCAATGTCCTGGCCGCCTGCATCGATGCAGCCACCCGGACCCGGGTTGCCGACGCGCTGGGCAAGGGCGTGGCCACCCCCAGCGACAACCTGCTGACGGGGCTTTCGGTGAACCCGACCGGTCGTCGGCCGCTGATGCCAGTCCCGTCTGCTTCCCCGTCACCGTCGGCGAGCGGGTCCGGCGCCGGCGCCGCCTCGTCGGGTCCGTCGGCTCCGTCGACTTCGGCCGCGGCGAGCACTCCGGTGGCCACTGCCAGCCCGAGTCCGGCCATCCCTGCCGCCCGCTGCGCGCCGGTCTACGGGGTCAAGGGCACGAGCCTGGCGCTGCTCACGCTCAACACACCGCCGACCCGAGCGGCGGCGGCGGTGCTGGCTTCGCGACTCGCCGTCGCGGGCATCCGGGTGACGGTGCACGCCGCTGACAGCCAGCAGTACGAGCTGTTCAGCAAGCAGGCTGGATGGGACCTGCTCCTGTCAGATCGGGAGCTGCGCTACCCCGACCCCCGAGCGCTGCTGGGACCGTTGCTGGATCCGAGCTGGCCGGGCGGCGATGCCATCTCGCCGGTGCTCTCGCGGACGTATTTCGCCCAGCTGCTCGCGGCGGTCGCCGAGACCGAAACCAAAGCCGCCCTCAAGGCCTGGGATGCCCTCGATACCCGTATCGAAGAGTCGGCCAGGCTCATCCCGCTGGCTGAGCTCAGCGGGGTCTACCCGCGCGGATCGAACGTCGCACACGCCCCGACCGTGCCCACGTTCACCAATGCTGATCCGACTAACGCCGCGCTTGGATCCACCCGTCCGGGGGATCCTGCTCGAAGCCCGACCCCGACGCCGTAGCATCGCTTTGTCGCGTCACTGTGAGGTTCATGAACGTTGCTCGCAATGGCGTGGCCGGTCAGGCTCGAAGTCGGCTCAAGTCAGCTGAATGTCGTCGTCAATGGCACTGACCCGCACGTAGCCCATGGTTACGGGCGGGGTGGTCACGGAAGAGGGAGTGCTTGTGGCTGGAGGCGCGGGAGGCAACGCCATTCGGGGGAGCCGGGTCGGCGCGGGCCCGATGGGGGAGTCCGAGCGGGGCGAGCGAGCGCCGCGGATCCGTATCGCGTTCTACTGTGCCAACGGCCATGAGACCCGGCCGTCCTTCGCCGAGGACGCACCGATCCCGGAGACCTGGGACTGCCCCCGCTGCGGTTTCCCGGCCGGTACGGACAAGCTGAACACCCCGCCGCCGCCGCGTAACGAGCCTTACAAGACCCATCTCGCATACGTCCGCGAGCGACGCAACGACGCTGACGGCGAGGCGATTCTGCAAGAGGCGCTCGCCAAGCTGCGCGGGCGCTAGCCCCGGCCCTGGCTGGGGTTCAGCGAGACGGCCTCAGAGCGCAGCCGCGGCGGCGCGGTCCAGCAGCCACAGCGTCCGCTGTTGGCCGCGAGCCCCAGCCGCGGGCACCTCGAGCGGGGTCGAGCCTGACAGCGCTGCCTTGACGGCATCGGCCTTTTCACCGCCGGCAGCGATGATCCACACCTCGGCTGCTGCACCAATCGCCTGCTGCGTCAGTGAGATTCGCGTCGGCGGCGGCTTCGGGCAGTCATACACCGCGACGACGGGCCGCTCGTCGCGAGCCGCCGGCGAGTCCGGAAAGATCGACGCGACGTGTCCCTCTGGTCCCAGGCCCAGAAGGAGGATGTCAAAGCGCGGCACGGGTCCTGACCGGCTACGCGACGCCAGCGCGGCGGCATAGCGGGCCGCTGCTGCGTCTGCGTCGTCGCCGTCCTCGCCGCCCTGCCAGCCCATCGCAAAGACGCGGGCCGGATCGAGATCGACGTGGTCGAGCAGTGCCTCCCGCGCCGGCTTCTCGTTGCGGTCGTTGCTGTCGCGGGTGACGAAACGTTCATCGCCCCACCAGACGTCGAGCCGCCGCCAGTCGACGGCATCCAGGGCAGGGCTGTCGCGGACGGCGCGCAGCGAGGCAATCCCCATGCCCCCTCCGGTGAGCACCAGGCTGGCGTCACCGTTGGCAGCCTGCGCATCGATCAGTCCGGTGATGACGCGGGCTGCGACGGCCTTGGCCAGCAGGCCAGCGTCACGATGGACGATGACCTCGGCAGCTGCACTCACTTCTTGGCCGCCGCCTCCGCCGCGGGCTTGCGCGCCGCGGATTTGGTGCTGGCTTTGGTCGCCGCCTTACCCGGTTCGCCGGTCGGACGGGTCGTACCAGATGTGCTCACGCTTGGACGACCGCGCCGCTCAGCCCCTTGATGCCGGTCCAGGCTGAAAGCGCCTCGGAGTAGACCTCGTCGGAGTCGAGCCGGCGCACATCCTCGGCGAGCAGATCGCCGAGGTCACGGGGCGCCAACGGCATCACACGATCGGCCTGATCCGAGCGCTTGATTACGGCGCTGCGCTCATCACGTCGGCTGATGACCACCTCCGGAGGACCGGGGGCGTCGTCCGTCAGCGTGACCTTCACCTCGGAGATGTCGCGGCCACTCTTCTTCAGCTCGACGGGGATCCCCAGCTTGCTGCGCAGCCAGCCGATGAGCAGCGCGGTAGGAGGAGATTCGGGGCCGGTGACGACCGCCGATTTCGCCGAGTTCTGCACCGAGTCGAAGGCCGCGGCTATCAGGGCGCGCCAGCTGGTGGTGCGGGCCCAGGACAGGTCGGTGTCGCCGGGCGCGTAGTCCACCGCGCGCTGGTGCAACGCCGCCATGGGGTCGGCTTCGCGGAGGCTCTCGGTGACCCGCCGATGCGCGAAGACGCCCAGTGGGTCGTAGGCGATCTTCTCCGGCATCGAGTTGTGCCACCAGGTGACGACCGGTGCATCCGGTGCCAGCAGGGGGAGCACCACCGATTCGGCGTGCAGCGCCAGGCGCCCGAACATCCGCATCACGACCGCTTCGCCCGGACCGAGCCGCCCGCCGATGAGCACCTCGGCGTCAAGGCGCGGGTCGGGTGCCTCGAGGTGGCGCCGGATGACCAGCAGGATCCGGCACGGGTGGGCGGACGCTGCAGCTTTTGCGGCCGCCTCCGCTTCCGCGACGGTCGACTGGTCGGTGACGACGACGAGCGTCAGCGCCAGCCCGAAGGCGAGGGCACCGGCAGACCGGCGTTCAGCTTCCAGGGCCCGTACGACATCGGAACCCGTGGTGTCCCACAGCGTGGTCACGCATTACTCCCAGCAGGATCGGTGTGCAGGCCGGTGATCTTGCCGGTCTGCCTGGCTGCGGCACAGCGGGTGATGATCGCTGCAGTACGGCGGGTCACGGTCGCCGCCAGGCCCGGCCGTCACGTTCGAGCATCTCGTCGGCAGCGCGGGGTCCCCACTCGCCGGCCCGGTAACGGTGTGGCTCCTTGCCGGCCCAGAACTCCTCCAGCGGATCGAGCACCCGCCACGAGTGCTCCACTTCGGCGTTGCGGGGGAAGAGGCTCTGGTCGCCGATCAGCACGTCAAGGATGAGCCGCTCGTACGCCTCCGGGGAGCCCTCGGTGAAGGCCTCGCCATAGAGGAAGTCCATGGAGACGTCGCGAACCTCCATCAGCGTGCCGGGCACCTTCGACCCGAACCGCAGGGTGACCCCTTCATCCGGTTGAACGCGCACCACCAGCTGGTTTTGCCCGAGCTCGGTGGTGTCGGTGGCATCGAAGGGCAGGTGCGGTGCCCGCTTGAAGGACACCGCGATCTCCGTGACCCGGCGGGGGAGCCGCTTGCCGGTGCGCAGGTAGAAGGGAACCCCTGCCCAGCGACGCGTCTCCACACCGAGTTTGACGGCGGCGTAGGTCTCGGTGGTCGAATCCTTCGGTACTCCGGCCTCATCGAGGTAGCCCGGGACGCGCTCGCCTGCCAGCCAGCCCTGCTCGTACTGGCCCCTGATGGCGTCCAGCTCCAGGTTGTCCGGGAGCGAGACGGCTCCCAGGACCTTGACCTTCTCGGTGCGCAGGGCATCGGCGTCGAAGGAGACCGGCTCCTCCATGGCCGTCAGCGCGAGCAGCTGCATCAGGTGGTTCTGCAGCACGTCACGGGCGGCACCGGCGGAGTCGTAGAAGCCGGCCCGGCCGCTGATGCCGACATCTTCGGCCATCGTGAACTGGACGGAATCGACGAAGTTGCTATTCCAGATGGGCTCGAAGAGCGTGTTGGCAAAGCGCAATGCCAGCAGGTTCTGAACCGTCTCCTTGCCCAGGTAGTGGTCGATCCGAAAGACGTCGTCGGCGGTGAAGACGTCGTCGACCAGGGCGTTGAGCGCCCGTGCCGACGTGAGGTCGTGCCCGAACGGCTTCTCCACGACCACTCGGCGCCAACCGCCCGACTGCTCGTTCGAGGCCAGCCCGGTGCGTTCCATCTGCTTGAGCACGGTGGGAAATGCCGGCGGCGGGATCGAGAGGTAGAAGGCGGCGTTGCCGGCGATCCCGTGGCTGTGTTCGAGGTCTTTCAGGGTCTGGCAGAGCCGGTCGAAGGCATCGTCGTCGTCGAAAGCGCCGGGCACGAACCTGATGCTGTCCGCCAGCCGGCTCCAGACCTCTTCGCGAAACTCGGTCCGGGAATGCGCTTGCGCCGCCTCGCGGGCCAATGCGGCGAAATCCCCGTGGGACCAATCGCGGCGGGCGAAGCCGAGCAAGACGAATCCCGGCGGTAGCAGCCCGCGGTTAGCGAGGTCGTAGATCGCCGGGATCAGCTTCTTGCGAGCCAGGTCGCCGGTGACGCCGAAGACCACCAGCGCACAAGGGTCGGGTACGCGGGGCAGGCGACGATCACGTGGATCGCGCAGCGGGTTACGCCGCCCGATCAGGCCAGCCAGAGCGTCGGTCACTTCTGCGCCTCCAGCTGTTCTTTGACAGCGTCGATGAGTTGGTTCCAGGAGTCTTCGAACTTGTCGACTCCCTCGGTCTCCAGCACGTGGACCACGTCGTCGTAGTCGATGCCGACCGCCTTCAGATCATCCAGCACCCGCTGCGCCTCGACGTAATGGCCACGGACCGTGTCGCCCTCGAAGATCCCGTGGTCGTACACCGCCTGCATGGTGGCTTCGGGCATGGTGTTGACGACTCCGGGGGCAACGAGGTCCAGGACGTACATCGTGTCGGAGTAATTCGGGTCCTTCACACCGGTCGAGGCCCAAAGGGGGCGCTGCGGCTTCGCGCCTGCCGCCTCCAGCGACTTCCACCGGTCGGAGCTGAAGACGCCTTCGTAGTGCTGGTAGGCGAGTCGGGCATTGGCGACCGCGGCCTTGCCCAGCAGAGCTTTGGCGTCGGGAGTGCCAATCTTGGCAAGCCGGGCGTCGATCTCGGTGTCGACCCGGCTGACGAAGAACGATGCCACCGACCCGATCCCGGCCAGCTCGATGCCTGCCTTCTGGGCCCGTTCGAGACCCTCGAGGAAGGCGTCCATGACCAGGTCGTAGCGCTCCAGGCTGAAAATCAACGTCACGTTCACGCTGATGCCTTCGGAGAGGGCCTGGCTGATCGCCGGCAGGCTGCCGAGCGTCGCCGGAATCTTGATGAACAGATTCGGACGGTCGACGAGCCACCAGAGCGCCCGGGCCTCCGCGATGGTCTTGTCGGCATCGGCGGAAATGCGGGGGTCGACCTCGATCGACACCCGGCCGTCGACCCCGCCGGAAGCGTCGTAGGCCGGCCGCAGCACGTCGCAGGCGTCGCGTACATCCGCGGTCGTCAACGCCCGCAACGCCTCCCCGACGTCGACTCCACGCACCTGAAGATCATTGAGCTGCGGGTTGTACAGATCGCTGCCCGAGATCGCCTTCTGGAAGATCGTCGGGTTAGTGGTGATGCCCACCACGCTGCGGTCGCGAATCAGCTCGGCGAGGTTGCCGGTGGTGATCCGGTCGCGGCTCAGGTCATCGAGCCAGACCGCGACGCCGGCCTCGCTGATGAGGCGCAGGGGATCGCTCATGACGTCAAGCCCTTCTCTACTAGTTGCCGGTCGTGGAGCCATGAGTGGCTCCGACCTTGGACAGGCTGGAGTGGGCGGCGGCGACGACGCGCTCCGGGGTGATGCCGAATTCCTCATAGATGATCTCGTACGGGGCGCTGGCACCGAAATGCTCGAGCGAAATGCTGTCGCCGGCGTCGCCGACCCATTCGCGCCAGCCGAGCGCCACGGCAGCTTCGACCGAGACGCGCGCTCGCACGCTGGGCAGCAGCACCGTCTGCTGGTAGCTCAGGTCCTGCGCCTTGAACCATTCCCAGCACGGCATCGAGACCACCCGGGTGTGGGTGCCCTCGGCCTCCAGGATGTCGCGTGCCTTGAGGGCGAGCGTGACCTCCGACCCCGTCGCAATCAGGATCACATGCGGCGTCCCACTGCTGGCTTCCGCCAATACATAGGCGCCCCTGGCGACCCCTTCAGCGCTCGCGTGGGTGGTGCGGTCGATCACCGGAAGGTTCTGCCGCGACAGGATCAGCGCGACGGGGCGCTCGGTCTGTTCCAGCGTCGTGCGCCAGGCAACCACGGTCTCGTTCGCGTCTGCCGGGCGCACCACGTCCAGACCGGGTATCGCCCTCAGCGACGCCAGGTGTTCGACCGGCTGGTGGGTCGGGCCATCGCCTCCGAGTCCGATCGAGTCGTGGGTCCAGACGTAGATGACGGGCAGCTCCATCAGCGCGGCGAGCCGCACCGCTCCTCGCATGTAGTCGCTGAAGGTGAGGAAGGTGCCGCCGTAAACGCGCGTGCCGCCATACAGCGTGATGCCGTTCATGGCCGCGCCCATGGCGTGCTCGCGGATGCCGAAGTGCAAGGTGCGCCCATACGGACCGCGGTCGTCGGTGGTGTCGGCCTCGAAGGACAGTGCCCCCTTCATCGAGGTGTCGTTGCTGCCCGCCAGGTCGGCGGAGCCACCCCACAGCTCGGGCAGCGCGTCTGCGACGGCCGACAGCACATCACCGGAGGCTTTTCGGGTGGCAATGCCCTTGGGGTCAGCCGGGTAGGTCGGCAGGGACTTCTCCCAGCCCTCCGGCAGTCGGCGGGTGCGCAACCGGTCCAGCAGATCGGCGCCGGCGGGATTGCTCTTGCGCCAGGCCTCGTACGGCTCTTCCCAGGCGGCGTGCAGGGCGCGCCCGCGGTCGACCACCTCCCGGGCGTGAGCCAGCACCTCGTCGGGAATCGAGAAGCTCGCCTTCGGATCGAGTCCCATGACCTCTTTGGTGGCGGCGACCTCGTCGGCGCCCAGCGCGCTGCCGTGGATCTTGCCGGTGTTCTGAAGGTGCGGCGCCGGGTAACCGATGATGCTGCGCATTCGGATGAAGCTCGGCTTGCCGGTCTCGGCCTTCGCTGCCGTGAGCGCCTTGCGCAGCGCGTTGACGTCCTCGGAGTCGGCGACGTCCTGCACGTGCCACCCGTAGGCGGCGTAACGGGCGGCGACGTCCTCGCTGAACGCGACGTCGGTATTGCCCTCGATCGAGATGTGGTTGTCGTCATAGAGGACGATGAGATTCCCGAGCCGCTGGTGGCCGGCCAGGCTGCTGGCTTCGCCGGAGATGCCCTCCTCCATGTCGCCGTCGGACACGATCACCCAGATCGTGGTGTCGAAGACGCTTTCGCCGGGCTTCGCGTCGGCGTCGAGCAGACCGCGCTCGCGCCGTGATGCCATCGACATCCCGACAGCAGTGGCGATGCCCTGCCCGAGCGGACCGGTGGTCGTCTCAACGCCCAGCGTGTGGCCGTACTCGGCGTGGCCTGGGGTACGGCTGCCCCACTGCCGGTAGAGCTTGAGGTCCTCGAGTGTCAGTCCGTAGCCCGACAGGTAGAGCTGGATGTAGAGGGTCAGGCTTGAATGCCCGCACGAAAGCACGAACCGATCGCGTCCGACCCAGTCGGGATCGGTGGGATCGTGCCGCAGAAATTCTTGGAAGAGGAGGTAGGCGGCGGGGGCCAGGCTCATCGCGGTGCCCGGGTGCCCGTCACCGGCCGCCTGCACCGCATCCATCGCCAGCGCGCGAATGTGGTCTACGGCCTGCCGGTCAAGGTCTGACGGCCACCCGTCTCCTGCTGCCGCCGCCTTCTTGCCCGCTGACCGTTCCGTGGTGCTCGTCACGCAGCAGCTCCTTCCAAGCCAGTGGTGCTACGCAGGTAAAACGCTACCCGCGGCGTGTTACATCTCGGCAGCGGACCCCAGGTGGGGCCACGCTCAGCGGTGATCGAGATCTCCGGCCGATACCGATCATTCTCCGTTACCAAGGTCCGGCCTACCCCCACTCGCAAACCTTCACCATTTGGTGGGCCTTTCATAACGCTGAACACTTCGGGCGAGCGCGCCCGCGCGGTCACCGGCGGCTACAGTGAGACCGTTGCGGCAAGGCGCCGCCCGGTTCGGCTGCGAGGCTGGACCGCGCATCGGTTGGGGTCATGCTTGTCCCTCCTGGCTCCGCCTGGTTCGCGCCGCAAGCCCGCTCCCCGGGCGGCCCCGGCCGCCGGTGGCGACGAGTCCGCCGTTGACGTCTCGGGCACGGCTGTTTCGGTCTCTACTGCTACGGCCGACGCTGCCGTTCCGTTCGTTGCCGCCGCCACCAGTCCTTCAGCGGTGGATCGGGTCCGGGCTTACGTCGCGCTGACCAAGCCGCGCATCATCGAGCTGCTGCTGGTGACGACGGTGCCGGCGATGGTGCTGGCGGCCCGCGGATTTCCCGGTGGTTGGCTGCTGGTGGCCACGCTGGTCGGCGGCAGCCTGGCGGCGGGCAGTGCCAACACGATTAATTGCTACGTCGACCGCGACATCGATCAGCTCATGCACCGCACCCGGTCGCGTCCGCTGGTCCTGCACCAGGTGGCGCCGCGATCGGCATTGATCTTCGGGTTGATCCTCGGCGTGCTCGCCACTCTCGAGCTGGGATTGACCACCAACTGGCTTTCGGCTTGGCTCGCCGTCGCGGCGATCGCGTTCTACGTTCTCGTCTACACGATGGGGCTCAAGCGCCGCACCTCGTCCAACATCGTGATCGGTGGGGCGGCCGGCTGTTTCCCGGTGCTGATCGGGTGGTCAGCCGTCACCGGCACCGTCGGCTGGGGCGCCGCGCTGCTCTTCCTCATCGTCTTTCTGTGGACTCCGCCGCATTTCTGGGCGTTGGCCATGCGCTTCAAGGACGACTACGCCGCGGCTGGCGTTCCGATGCTGCCGGTGGTTGCCACCCCGATCGCCGTTGCCCGGCGCATCGTCGTCTATTCGTGGCTGATGGTGATTGCCTCACTCGCCCTGGTGCCGGTGAGCAATCTCGGTCTGATCTACCTCATCTCCGCGGCCGTCACCGGAGGCTGGTTCGTGCTCGAGGCGCACGCGCTGCTAGCTCGCACCGCCGCCGGCCGAGACCCGCGGCCGATGCGCCTCTTCCACCTGTCGATCACTTACCTCACGCTGCTCTTCCTCGCCATCGCCCTCGATCAGCTGATCTGAGGGCGGCCGGGCCGGGCCGCGGCTGGTCATCGACAGCCGTAGGTAGAGCGCCAGGATCCATAGCAGGGTGGCTCCGGCCACATGGATGGCCACCAGGCCCGTCGGGATCCCGAGGAAATACTGGGTGAATCCGATAGTCACCTGAAATACGACGGTGACGACCAAAGCCGTGGACAGCTTGCGCGTCGCTGATGGACCCGGCACCAGACGGGCAGCGAAGGCCATCGCGATGATGAGGCCGGTAAGCAGCATCGCGCTGTCGGCGTGCAACTGGGCGGCGCTGCGGATGTTGATCTCAAAGCGTTGGACGTCTCCGGTGTCTCCGCTGTGGGGGCCAGCGCCCGTGACGACCGTGCCAAGGACGAGCACGGCTCCCGCGGTGACGGCAAGGAGGTCGGCCAGCAGGATGAGCTCGCGTCGTACCAGCCTGACCGGCGGGCCGGTGCTCTGCCGGGCGCGGGTATCGAGCACGGCCGCATTCCACAGCAGCAGCATCGACACCAGGAAGTGGCCGGCGACCAATGCCGGATTGAGGTGGAAAATCACCGTGAGACCGCCAAGTACGGCCTGGACGATGAAGCCCAGCACCAGTCCGCCGGACAGCAGTCGCAGATCGGGGCGCCGGTCCTTCAGTCGGAACGCGCCGATGACCACGGCCGCGATCACCAGCCCGACGCCCAGGCTGACGATGCGATTGGTGAATTCGACGACGCCGTGCAGCGAGAATTGGGCCCGGGTGACGAACGAACCGTCGCCGCATTGGGGCCAGGTGGGACACCCGAGACCGCTTTTGGTCAGCCGTACGGCTGCTCCGGTGACAACGATCAGACCCAGCAGCACCATCGCCGCCCGACACAGCTTCGCGTAGGCGGTGGGCGGCACCGGCTGGCGCAGCACCGTGAGCCGTTGACGGATCGTGGAGGTCGCCATCGCAGATCAGCGTACGGGCCGGACCGGTTGCGGGGCATGTGCCCGGGTGTTGGATCAGCCGCTGACGGGGTCGGTCAGGGTCGGTCAGGTATCGGGTCAGCCGGTCACGAGCGTGGGGCGGCGCAACTGGTCGGTGATGACCTCTGCGGGCTGCGGACGGCCCAGGTAATAGCCCTGCGCGTGCTCGCACCCGAGCTCGGTCAAGGTCGCTAATGCGGCTGGGTCTTCGACGCCTTCCGCGACCACTGTCTTGCGGAGGTTGTGAGCCAGCAGCAGCACCGCCGCGATGACGGCCGCAGATTCGTGCCCGCGGCTCAGGCCGTGCACGAACGACTGGTCGATCTTCAAGATGTCGGCCGGCAGGTCGACCAGCCTGCTCAGCGCCGAGTAACCCGTCCCGAAATCATCGATGGCGACCCCGCACCCGAGTCCCACCAGCCGGTCGACGGCTTCGGTGACGCTCCCGGGCTTGTCGAGCATTCCGGATTCAGTGATTTCGATGACCAGCCGGTCCGGCGTGATCCCGGTGGCTGCCGTCGCCGCAGCGATCCCCTCGTGCAACCGTGGCTGGACGAGCTCACCGACAGAGAGGTTGATGTAGATCTGCCGCGGCGCGCGATCGCCGAGCTGGGCGTCCCACCGTGCCAGCTGCCGGCACGACTGTCCGATCACCCAAGGCCCGATAGAGCGCAGGAGTCCGCTGTCCTCGGCGACGTCGATGAAGGCTTGGGCGCCGAGGATGCCGCGGCGTGGATGGCGCCATCTCAGCAAGGCTTCCACCGCGCCGAGGCTGCCGGTCGAGAGATTGAAGATGGGCTGGTAGTGCAGGGTGAGCTGGTCTTCTGAGATGGCGGTCCGCAGCTCTGCTTCCAGCTGGATCCTGGCGGTGGTCTCCATGTACGCGGCGGCATCGAAGAGCTCGTATCGTCCGCGTCCCGCCTGCTTGGCCTTGTACATCGCTGCGTCGGCGTGCGACAGCAGCACGTCAGGGCCAGGCAGCTCAGGATCGGCCAGCGCGACGCCCACGCTCGCGCTGGGATTGATCCAGACGCTGGGTGCTACCGGGCACGGTTGGCTCAGGCTGCGCAGCACCCTGGCCGCGATCACCTCGGCTTCTTCCGGTGTCTGCAGATCGTCGAGGAGTACGACGAACTCGTCACCGCCGATGCGCGCGATGGCGTCGCTGGGCCGCACGCTCGAAGCCAGGCGCGCCCCGGTCTGGCGGATGAGCTCATCGCCGGCGGCGTGGCCGTGGCTGTCGTTCACCTGCTTGAGCCGGTCCAGGTCGATGAAGAGCACTGCCAGCGGATGCGGACGCCGCGACAACCGGGAAAGGGCGCGCGACAGCTCTTCGTAAAAAACCGACCGCGACAAGACGCCTGTCAACGGGTCGCGCAACGCGCGCGCTGCCAAGCGGTCACGTTCGCCGCGAAGGGCGAGGTTGGTGTCCTGCAGAGCTTGCAGCTCATGTCGGAAGCCGAAGTCGTCGGCATGGACCACTGTCGCGGGTGCCAGCCTCTGCAGCGTCATCGAGACCGCGCCGTCGGCGTCCTTCACGGGAATGTTGGTCGCCTGCCAGCGCCGTTCGACCTCGGCGGGAAACGCCTGGGAGATGTGTTTGCCGATGAGCTCGGCGCGTTCGCGCGTGGTGGCGGCCAGGTATGCGTCGTTGACCAGCAGGATGACCAAGTCCGGGGAAAGCACAGCCGAGGGTGTGGGCTCAGCATTGAAGAGCGCGACGAAGTCGATCCCGATCAGCCCGGCGTCGCGGTCATTGCCGTGCTCAGCGCCCATGACAACTCGC
Source organism: uncultured Actinomycetota bacterium (assembly GCA_963737695.1). Lineage (GTDB taxonomy): Bacteria > Actinomycetota > Actinomycetes > Frankiales > Frankiaceae > DATAZK01. The sequence goes on along the minus strand of CAVTTQ010000002.1, from coordinate 281,116 downwards.
CCCTCTCCACCCCCCTTTCGACAGTGTGCGACGATTTGTGACTTTCTGTCGCTCACCAGCGCCTCAGGGCGACCGTGTCGTCGGTCGCTGGCACCGTCGTTCAACCAGGGGGCGCAGGCTCTGATCGCCTGCGGGCGGATCGGGTGTTAGGCGTACTGCGGAACCCGGCAGGCGCCGTCCACGTCGAAGATGACGTTGAGGCGGCCGAACGCGATCCAGGAGCCGATGCACAGCGCCAGCTCGACCAATTCGTCATCGCTGAAAGCGGTGTGCAGCCGGACCCAGAAAGCCTCGTCGATGTTGCGGTGGTCGAGGGCGTACTTCTCGGCGAACTGGGCCGCCAGCAGCTCCCGTTCGGTGAACCCGTCCCACTCGTAATCGCCGATGTGGGCGTAATAGTCCTCGTCGATGTCGTCGGCCTCAGGCGCGCGGTCAACGACATCGGTCGCGCTGCGGAAGTTGAGGCAGACCGTGCAGTTGTTGATCTGCGCGGTGCGTACGCGTGCCGCTTCAAATTCGCGGATCGGCAGTGTGCTCTTGGCGTAGACCGCCCCGCTGAAGGCACCAGCCGGGCCTGCCAGCCCGGGCGCGTGAGATGACCAGAGATACATCATCGGGTCCTGGCCTTCGGGCACTGCGATACGCGGCATGGCATTGAGTTTCGCACCCGGCTCACCGTCTGGCCAGCACCGCCCCCATACCTCACCCACCCGGCCCCCAAGATCAACGCTTCAATGATCATGGGCTGAGCCACCTCAGCGCCCCTGAAACCTTGATCATTGAAGCGTTGGGGCGGGGCCTGTGGAAAACCTCAGAGGCTCTGGTGAGAGACCGGCAGTGTCTGCAGCATGTACGAGGAGATGCGCCACCCATTCACTGCGAAATGGGCGCGTGAGGCTGGGTTCGGAGCGAAGTCCCTGTTCCGAGTGCAGCAGGGCGGTCAGATGGTGGTGCAGGACCGGCGGATGCGCCTGCTGGATGCGCCCGCGGAACAAGTGGCAACCCTGGCCGTCGGCCCGCTGGTGGCCCTCGGGCGGCGATCGGCGGCCCATTGGTATGGCTGGCCGCTGTTGACGCTTCCGGACGAGACCGAGTTAGTCGTTCCAGGTCGGCGGTGCCCGACACCCTGGCCCGGTGCGCGAATCATCCGGCAGAGCCTCACGCCGGCAGATGTGGTGAGGATCCGCGACGTGCCTACAACGCGCCCCTTACTTACGGCGATCGACCTCGCGCTCCACCTGCCACTGACGGATGCGGTGGCTGTACTCGACGGGGCTTGTCGACTGCGCGCGTTCAGTGCGCCCCTGCTTCGCCGTGAGCTGTGCCGGCTTTCGCGTCCCAAGGCCGATCTGGTCGCCGATCTCGTTAACCCGGCGCGAGCCTCGGTCTACGAGTCGATGTTCGCCGTAATGATCTTCCTCTCGGGCGTTACGGCACCCGTTTGTCAATACGAGGTACGCCGCGGAGGACTCCTTGTCGGGCGGCCCGATTTCGCCTGGCTGGCTCGAAGGTTGATCGTGGAGATCGACGGCTACGGCCCGCATAGCGGGAAGGCGGCCTTCATCGACGATCGGCGCCGGCAGAACAGGTTGTCGAATGCAGGTTGGCGGGTGCTTCGCTATACGCCGATAGACCTGTTGACGCGACCGGAGGAAGTCATCGCCGAAGTCCGTGCCGCCCTCGCAATGCCCCTGCCCAAGATCAACGCTTCAATGATCATGGGCTAGCACCCCTCAGCACCCCTGAAACCTTGATCATTGAAGCGTTGGGGCGGCGACTTACTCCCAGCGAAACCAGCGGGCGGCCAGGACACCGGCGATGACCGCCCAGATCGCCAGCACTCCCAGATCGCCCCAGGGCATGCTCTGGCCGGCTTCCAGGACCCGACGCAGGCCAGTGGACAAGGCGGTGCCGGGCAGGATCTTGGCGAATCCCTGCAGCGCACCAGGCAGTCGCGAGAGCGGGAAGACTATGCCGCCGAGCAGCAGAAAGAGCAGGTAGACGCCATTGGCAGCGGCAAGCGTGGCCTCTGCTGGCAGAGTCCCGGCCATCAAGAGCCCCAGGGCTGAGAAGGCTGCCGTGCCGACGATCAGCAGCACGAGCACGGTGAGTGGATTGCCATGCGGATGCCAGTCCAATGCGTACGCGACCGCGACGATCACGGTGATTTGCAGTGCTTCGACGGCCAGGACCCCAAGGGTCTTGCCGAGCAGCAGGATCCCGCGCGGCAGCGCCGAGGCGCCGAGTCGTTTGAGGACGCCGTACGAACGCTCGAAGCCGGTGGCGATCGCCTGCCCGGTGAAGGCCGTGGAAAGAACGGCCAGCGCGAGTATGCCGGGGGTGACGAAATCGATGGGCCGGCCACCCAGCACGCGCTCGTCGGGAAGCAGGTTGACCTTGGTGAAGAAGATCAGCAGTCCGACCGGGATGATCAGCGTGAGCAGGACCGACTCGCCCCGGCGGAGGGTCAGGCGCAGCTCCATGAGGGTCTGCGCCCCAAGCATGCGCCCCGACGGAGCGGCTCCGGGCGCGGGCGCGTAGCCGCTGCTCACGACGTGATTCCGGGGGTCGTGATTCCGGGGGTCTGCTCCGCTTGCGTGAGCTCGACGAAGACGTCCTCGAGCGATCGCTGCTGGACCCGCAGGTCCTCGGCCATCACCCCGTTTGCCGCACACCAAGCCGTCACGGAAGCCAGGAGTTGCGGATCCACCGTTCCGCGCAGGACATAGGAGCCGGGTGGGCCTTCGCGGCCGGTGACCTCCGCCGGCAGCGTCGCTGTCAGGGTCTGCAGATCCAGGCCAGGACGGGCGCGAAAGCTGAGCTGGCTCTCCGCGCCCGAAGCGGTGAGCTCGGCGGGAGTTCCGCAGGCGACGAGTCTGCCGTGATTGATGATCACGACCGCGTCCGCGAGCCGCTCCGCCTCGTCCATGGCATGTGTGGTGAGGACGACGGTCACCCCGGCGTCGCGCAGGTCGGCGATCAGCTCCCAGGTATCACGCCGGCCTTGAACGTCGAGTCCGGCGGTGGGCTCGTCCAGAAAGACCAACTCCGGACGTCCGACGACGGCCAGTCCGAGCGAGAGTCGCTGCTTTTCCCCGCCGGAGAGTCGGCGGTAGGTGGTGCGCGCGACGTGCGTGAGCCCGAGACGCTCGAGCAGTTCGCCGGTGTCGAGGGGATGCGCTGCATGGGCGGCCAGCAGGTCGAGCATCTCCAGCGTGCGGGCTCCGGGGTAGCAGCCGCCTGACTGCAGCATCACTCCAACTTGCGGGCGCAACGCCTTCGCGTCGCGTATGGGATCGAGTCCCAGTACGCGCACCTGACCGGCGTCCGGGCGCCGGAATCCCTCGCAGGTCTCGACGGTGGTGGTCTTGCCTGCTCCGTTAGGTCCGAGCAGAGCCGTGACGGCGCAGCGCCCGACCTCGAAGGACAGGCCGTCGACGGCCCGGACGTTGCCGTACTCCTTGACCAGTCCCGAAACCTCGACCGCCGCCATCACCACGGCCTGAGTCTAGGAAGGAAGGCCGGTCGGCGTCGCTGGCGTGATCTTTCAGGTGTTGACGAGAGCTTCCGCGGCCCCGAGCCCGAGCTCCTGCCCTTCAGCCATTCGGGCGGCGTCCGCCGTCGTGTCGTCGGGCTTGGTCTGCGAGTCACGCTCGGCGGCGACCCGGCGGCGGTAGTGCTCGACTTCCCGTTCGCGGCGCTCCTCGTCCCACCCGAGGACCTCGCCCATGAGCGTCGCCGCGGGTATCGCAGCTGCCAGTCCCCGGTCCCAGGCTTCGATCGAGATGCGCGTGCGACGCGTGAGGATGTCGTCGAGGTGAAGTGCGCCTTCGGCCATCGCGGAATACACGACCTCCACTTCGAGGTAGTCATCCGCGTTGGGCAGGGGAGCCGCGAGCTCGGGCCGTTTCTTCAACAGTTCCAGCACATCGAGAGTCATCGCGCCGTAGCGGTGCAGGAGGTGCTCGATCCGCGCCGGATGCAGTCCGGATTCGGCGGCCAACGCGCGCCGCCGGTTCCACAACGCCGGGTAGCCCTCGGATCCGAGCAGCGGGATATCGGCTGTGACGCATTCGGGGACCTGCTGGTCGAGTGCGCCGGCGGCACGGTCGACGGCGTCCTTGGCCATCACGCGGTAGGTCGTGTACTTGCCGCCGGCGACGACGACGAGCCCGGGCACCGGCATCGAGACCAGGTGCTCGCGCGAGAGCTTGGAGGTCTGCTCCGATTCGCCTGCCAGCAGCGGGCGCAGTCCGGCGTACACACCCTCGACGTCTTCCCGCGAGAGAGGCGTGACCAGCGCCGCGTTGAGGTGATCGAGGATGTAATCGATGTCGCTGCTGCTCGCGGCGGGGTGTGCCTTCGAGAGCTTCCAGTCGGTGTCGGTGGTTCCGATGATCCAGTGCCGGCCCCACGGGATGACGAACAGCACGCTTTTTTCGGTGCGCAGGATGAGTCCGGTGTCGAGTTGGATCCGGTCGCGCGGCACCACCAGGTGGATGCCCTTGGAGGCCCGCACTTGGAACCGGCCCCGCCCGCCGGCCAGCTCCTGGGTGGCGTCGGTCCAGACTCCGGTCGCATTCACCACGACCCGGGCGCGCACGTCGAACTCGCGGCCACTTTCGCGGTCACACACGCGCACTCCGGACACCCGCTCGCCCTCGCGCAGGAATCCGATGACCTGGACACCGCTTGCCGCAGCCGCGCCGTATGCCGCCGCGGTCCGCGCAATCGTCATCGTGTGCCGGGCATCGTCGACCTGCGCGTCGTAGTACTGCAACGCTCCGATGAGGGAATCCCTGCGTAACGCCGGCGCCAGCGCCAAGGCTTTTCGTCGCGACAGGTGACGGTGGCGGGGGAGCGAGCGTGGGCCGCTCACCGTGCCGACCGTCAGCAACGTGTCGTAAAGCAGCACTCCGGAGCCTGCGTAAAGGCGCTCCCACCCTCGGTGCTTGAGCGGATAGACGAACGAGACCGGCTGCACCAGGTAGGGGCACAGCCTCGTCAGCATGAGATGGCGCTCGGTCAGCGCCTCACGCACCAGCCCGAATTCGAGCTGCTCGAGGTAGCGCAGCCCGCCGTGGATCAGCTTGCTGGAACGGCTGCTGGTGCCGGCCGCCCAGTCGCGTGCCTCCAGCAGCGCGACCGACAGTCCGCGCGTCGCGGCATCGAGCGCGCAGCCGGTGCCGACAACGCCGCCGCCGACCACCACGACGTCGAACGATTCCTGCTCAAGGCGTTCGAGAGCGGCGATTCGGTGATCGGGACTGAGGCGCACCTGCTCCATGGTGGCCTACTGCGGCGATATTTCCCTGCGGGACCGGGCTATTGGTCGTCGCGGGCCCAATGGCGCGCGTGCCCTACGGCTTCGGTCCAGCGCTCGTGGAGGCGCTGACTGGCGGCTACGTCCAGCTGCGGCTCATAGCGTTTTGCCGTCCGCCGCAGGCGCGCCAGCTCGCCCCGGTCGGCGTAGACGCCGGTGGCCAGCCCGGCCAGGTAGCCCGAGCCGAGAGCGGTCGTCTCGGTGTTGTCAGGAACGTCGAGCGGGACATTGAGCACGTCGGACTGGAACTGCATGAGCCAGCCGTTGGACGTGGCTCCGCCGTCGACTCGCAGCTCATCGAGGTGCACGCCGGACTCTCGCTGCATCGCGTCCACGACATCCTTCGTGGACCAGGCGATCGATTCCAGCACCGCTCGGGCGATGTGGGCACGGGTCGTTCCCCGTGTCAGTCCCAGCAGAACGCCTCGTGCTGAAGGGTCCCAGTGCGGCGCTCCGAGCCCCGTCAGAGCGGGGACGAACCACACGTCGTCGTTGGACTTCAGGCTGGCCGCCAGGCCCTCAGTCTCGGCCGCGTTACGGATAATGCCTAATTCGTCACGTAGCCACTGCACGGCGCTCCCGGTCACCAGGATCGACCCCTCGAGCGCGTATTCCACCGGCGCACCCTCGAGACCGTAGGCGATCGTCCGCAGCAGCACGTGCTGGTGGGTGACCTGATCGCGGCCAGTGTTCATCAGCACGAAAGAGCCTGTGCCGTATGTGTTTTTCGCTGTTCCCTGCTCGAAACAGGCCTGCGCGAACAGGGCCGCCTGCTGGTCACCGATCGCTCCTGCGACTGGGACCGAGGCCCCGAAAAAAGCGTCTGGAGCGGTGTTGGCGTAGACCTGCGAGCTCGGCCGTACTTCGGGCAAAACCGCTGCAGGCACGCCGAAAGCGGCAAGCAATTGCTCGTCCCAGGCAACCTTTCCGATGTCCAGCAAGAGGGTGCGCGAGGCATTGGTGACGTCGGTGGCGTGCAATCGGCCGCCGGTGAGCTTGTGCAGCAGCCAGGAGTCGATGGTGCCGAACGCCAGCTCGCCGCGCTCGGCCCGGGCTCGCAGGCCGTCGACGTTGTCCAGCAGCCAAGCCACTTTCGTCCCGGAGAAGTAAGGGTCGAGGACCAGCCCGGTCTTCTCCCGTACGACATCGCCGAGGCCGTCGGCCGACAGCCGGTCGCACATTGCCTTGGTGCGCCGGTCCTGCCAGACGATCGCGTTGTGTACCGGCCTGCCCGTCGTGCGATCCCATAGCACTGTCGTCTCGCGCTGATTGGTGATGCCGATCGCTGCGACCGCGGCCGGCTGTACTCGCGCCGCTGCGAGGGCCTGCTCGATGACCTCGTGCGTGACCCGCCAGATCTCCTCCGGGTCGTGCTCGACCCAGCCCGGCCGGGGGAAGTACTGGGTGAATTCCCGGTAGCCCCTGCCGAGAACCTTGGCCTCCTCGTCGAGCACGAGCACAGTGGTGCCGGTCGTGCCCTGATCGATGGCGACGACCGGCCTCACGGGAGCCTGGTCACTGCTTGGTGCAGGTGAACGAGTTGGTGCCGGTGGTGGTGGCTCCCGAGATCGCCAGGCTGCCCGAGGAGTCCTGCGTCGCGGTGTACTTGTCGATCTCCCCGCCGGCAAAGGCGAGCGTGTTACCGCTTGACGCCCAGAAGCCGCCGGTCGCGTTGCTCACGGTGTACGCGCCGCTCGGTAGCAGCGTAAGGGTGACTGAGCCCGACCCGGACGCGGTCGGGCAGGTGTAAACACCGAGCGCATTGACGTCCAGCACGTCAGAGGCGTCCGGGGCACTGATCGTCACTGCCTCGTTGTAGTCCGAAAAAGTGAGGTGGCCTCCATCGCTGCCCTTGGAATTAAGGTCCAGCGGGAACGGGGTACCGGTATCGGCGATGGTGAGCGTCGAGCCGTCGTTCTGGGTGATGACGGCCACCGGCTTGCCGTTGAGCGTCGAGCGGGTGACCTTGCCCTGCACCGCGGAGGAGCCGCTACCGCCCTTCAGTTCGTTGGCAAATCCCTCGATCGTGAAGTTGTCGAAGTCGCTCGTGCTGGGCGTCTGCAGCCACTTGCCGTTCAGGGCGTTCACGGCTGCGGTATTACCCCCGGCGAACTGCTGCAGAAAGCCGGGGTCACCCTTGATGTAGACGAGGTTTCCGACCTTGATCAGCTGAACATCGTTGTTGTTGATCGTGAGCGTGCCCTCGCTGTTGTCGCCGGCCAGGGTCAGGTCGAGCTGGACCGGTGAACCGTCACTCATGACGGTGCCGGTCAGGTGGGTGCTGGTGGCTCCCCGTAGCGCGACCCGCGCACTCGTCAGTGCTTGGGTGCCGGTCTGCTTCTCCACGCCGTTGAGTGCGACAGTGCTGCCCCCGCCGCCACCGCCACCCCCGCCGCCGTTGTCCTTTTTCTTACCGCCGGTGGCGAGTACGACGCCGACCACGATCGCGGCGATGATCACGACCGCTCCCAAGCCGATGAAAAGCGGCTTCTTCGAGCCAGCCGGCTTGCTCGGGGGTGGTGGTGTTGCTGGCGCACCCCACTGCGGCGGGGGTGGAGGAGGCGTACCGGCGCCGGTGTCATGACCGGTGTTCCACCCGACCTGGTCGCTGCCGCGCCCGACCCATGTCGGCTCCGGTGCGTCTGGTGCGTTCGGGGGAAGCTGTCCTGGGTCCCACTCCGCCGGCGGCTCCCAGGGATACTCCTGCCCGGTGGGTACGGGGGACCCGACGAGTTGGGTGGTCGACGCATCCGGCATGCGGGTGCCGCAGCGGACGCAGTACTCGCTCTCCGCTGCATTCGCCTGTCCGCAGGTGCGGCAAGAATTCGTGCCGGCCATCACGACAGCCCCTCCCGGTCGATTCGCAAGGAGCGTATGACCTCTTTGGGCCCGTTTCAGGCCGTTGACACGGACCCGACGGGATCTGTCTCGGTGGGCGGGCGATCCACGGCGGAGTTTCGGGTTGTCTTGATCAAATCCCTGTTGATCAGCCATTTGCCGGACTCCAAGAGCCGATCTGACACCCCGGCTGATTTAGGGCACAATGGTGTTGTGAAATCACCGGCGGCACCTCAGACCGAGATGGTCGAGGTAGACGCCCGTACCCGTGACCGGGTCACTCGGCTGCTGGTGGAGCTCGGACCTTGCACCGCGGCCGAATTGAGCACGCGGTTGGGTCTGTCGCCCGCCGGTATTCGCCGCCACCTCGACGCGATGCTCGCATCGGGCGCGATCACCCCCAAGTCGGTCAATCCCCACACCCAGCGCGGCCGCGGGCGCCCGGCCCGCAAATACGCACTCACGGATGCGGGTCACGCGGCTGGCCCGAGCGCTTATGACGATCTCGCCGCAGGCGCTCTGAGCTTTCTGGCCGAGCAGGGTGGTGAGGCGGCTGTCGAGGAGTTCGCCCGGCGCCGCGCGGCGGAGCTTGCCGAGCGGGTCTCCGAACGTCTGGATCCAGCAGACGGTGTCGACGTGGGGAAGCTGGCGGGCGCGCTGACCGCTGAGGGATATGCCGCCACCGTCCACCCGGTCGCCACCGGCACCCAGCTGTGCCAGCACCACTGCCCCGTTCAGTCGGTCGCGGAGCAATTTCCGCAGCTGTGCGAGGCTGAGACGGCGGCGTTGTCCAAGCTGTTGGACACCCATGTGCAGCGCCTTGCCACCATTGCTCACGGCGACGGGGTGTGCACCACGCACGTTCCCAGCCGCGTATCCACCCCAGTCACGCAACCCCACCGGAAGGTGTCGCCATGACCGCGCTCAAGCCTGAGGTAGATGGCCTGGCGGGCATAGATGGAACCGACAATTACAAGTTCGGTTGGTCGGACCCCGATGCCTACGCGACGCACGTCGAGCGTGGGCTCTCGGAGCAGGTGGTCCGCAATATCAGTGCGCTCAAGAGTGAGCCGCAGTGGATGCTCGACCTGCGCCTGAAGGGGCTGCGGCTGTTCGGCAAGAAGCCGATGCCCACCTGGGGCGCCGACCTGTCGGGCATCGACTTCGACAACATCAAATACTTCGTGCGTTCCACCGAGAAGATGGCCGCCACCTGGGAAGACCTCCCGGCTGACATCAAGGCGACGTACGACAAGCTGGGCATCCCGGAAGCCGAGAAGCAGCGCCTTGTCTCGGGTGTCGCGGCGCAGTACGAGTCCGAGGTCGTCTACCACCAGATCCGCGAAGACCTCGAGCAGCTCGGCGTCATCTTCGTCGACACCGACACGGCGCTTCGCGAGCATGAAGACCTGTTCCGCGAGTACTTCACGACGGTCATCCCGACCGGCGACAACAAGTTCTCGGCGCTGAACACGGCGACGTGGTCGGGTGGTTCTTTCATCTACGTGCCCAAGGGTGTCCACGTCGACATCCCGCTGCAGGCCTACTTCCGGATCAACACCGAAAATATGGGCCAGTTCGAGCGGACCCTGATCATCGCCGACGAGGGCTCTTACGTGCACTACGTCGAAGGCTGCACTGCCCCCATGTACAGCTCGGATTCACTGCACTCGGCTGTCGTCGAGATCGTGGTGAAGAAGGACGCGCGCGTTCGCTACACGACGATTCAGAACTGGTCGACCAACGTCTACAACCTGGTCACCAAGCGGGCTGCCGTGCAGGCCGGCGGGACCATGGAGTGGATCGACGGCAACCTGGGCTCCAAGGTCACCATGAAATACCCGGCGGTCTGGTTGCTCGGCCCGCACGCCAAGGGTGAGACCCTTTCGGTCGCTTTCGCCGGCGAAAACCAGCACCAGGACGCCGGCGCCAAGATGGTCCACGCCGCGCCGAACACCAGCAGCAACATCGTCTCGAAGTCGGTCGCCCGGGGCGGAGGCCGTACGTCATACCGCGGTCTGGTCCAGATCCAGGAAGGTGCGACGGGGTCCAAGAGCACGGTGAAGTGCGACGCGCTACTGGTCGACACCATCAGCCGCAGCGATACCTACCCCTACGTCGACGTGCGTGAAGACGACGCTTCGATCGGCCACGAGGCCACCGTGAGCAAGGTCGGCGACGACCAGCTCTTCTACCTGATGAGTCGCGGCATGGCCGAGGAAGAGGCCATGGCCATGATCGTGCGCGGCTTCATCGAGCCGATCGCGCGCGAGCTGCCCATGGAATACGCCCTTGAGCTGAACCGGCTCATCGAGCTTCAGATGGAGGGCAGCGTTGGCTGAGTCTCTCGCCCAGACGGGCACAGCTCAGCGTGAGTTCGGCGGCACTTCCGGATCGGCCACCGCGGGACCGGGCAGGCCGCTGGGAGGTCCAGGCGTGCGTACGCGCACGGGCTCACAGCCGCGCGTGTTCTCGCGGGATCCTGACGCCTTCGCCGTCCCTAACGGGCGCGAAGAGGAGTTTCGGTTCACGCCGCTCAAGCGGCTTCGCGGGCTGCTGAACGGTGATCCGGCGACGTCTGAGCTGTCGATCACCGTGTCGGCCAGCGGCGGCACGACCGAGCGCATCCCGATGTCTGACTCCCGGGTCGGCCGGGCGCTGGTTCCCTCCGATCGCGTCACGGCGCTGTCGATGGCAGCAGCCGCCGACGCTCTGCTGGTCACGGTGGCACCCGAGGAGCAGGACGCTCTGGTGACGATTGAGGTGAAGGGCGCGGGCGGACTCGCCTACGGGCACCTGGTGATCGATGTCGGTCATCACGCGCAGGCGACCGTGGTTCTTGACCATGTGGGGTCCGGAGCTTTCGGAGCGGGCGTGGAGGTGGTGGTCGGCGACGGCGCTGACGTCACGGTCGTCTCGCTGCAGGACTGGGCGGACGATGCGGTGCACGCCGGGGCCCACGCCGGACTGGTCGGCCGGGATGCCAAATATCGCCATGTGGTCGCGACCCTCGGCGGCGATCTGGTGCGCATCGTCCCGACCGTCGTGTACTCGGGAAGCGGTGGCGATGCCGAGCTCTACGGGCTGACCTTCACCGATGCCGGGCAGCATCACGAACACCGGCTCTTCATCGACCACAAGCTTCCGAATTGCCGCAGCCGGGTCACGTACAAGTCCGCGTTGCAAGGCGAAAACGCCCACGCCGTCTGGATCGGCGACGTGCTGATCCGGGCTGAGGCGGTCGGCACCGACACCTACGAGCTGAACCGCAATCTGGTGCTCTCGGACGGAGCTCGGGCTGACTCGGTGCCGAACCTGGAGATCGAGACCGGCGAGGTTGCCGGCGCCGGACATGCCAGTGCCACCGGGCGGTTCGACGACGACGCGCTCTTCTACCTGATGTCACGGGGAATCACCGCCGACGTCGCACGCCGGCTCGTGGTGCGCAGCTTCTTCGCTGAGGTGCTCGCGGCCATCCCGGTTGAGGAAGTACGCGATCGCGTTGCCGCGGCTGTGGACGAGGAGCTGGCGCGCTACGGCAGTACGGGGACGGCCGCGGGGGTTTCGTCGGCACCTGCGGCTGCATTGGGGGCGCAGTGAGCTGGACTGCAGTTTGCAAGCTTTCCGAATTGAAGGATGAGTCTGCGCTTGGAGTGACCATCGGCGATCAGCCGGTCTGCGTCGCGAAGTCCGAAGGCGCCGTCTACGCCCTTCGCGACGTCTGCTCACATGCCGAAATCGCCCTGTCCGAAGGCGAAGTCGAGGACGGCACGATCGAGTGCTGGTTGCACGGCTCCCGCTTCAGCCTGTCGACCGGCGAGCCCACCGGGCTGCCGGCTAACCGGCCGGTGGCCACCTACGCCGTGAAGGTCGACGGAGACGACATCCTCGTCGATCTGCAGCAATCAGCCTGACATTCATGAATTTCGCAAGAGATGGTTTGGAGCAATAAGCATGAGCACCCTTGAGATCCACGACCTTTCGGTGTCGGTCGAGGACAAGGAGATCCTGCGCGGGGTCGACCTCACGGTGAAGTCCGGCGAGACGCACGCGATCATGGGTCCGAACGGCTCCGGCAAGTCCACACTCGCGTACTCCATCGCTGGTCACCCGAAGTACACCGTCACGTCCGGCAGCATCACGCTCGACGGCGAAGACGTGCTCAAGATGGCCGTCGACGAGCGCGCCCGGGCTGGGCTCTTCCTGGCGATGCAATACCCGACCGAGATCCCAGGTGTCACCGTCAGCAATTTCCTTCGCACCGCGGCGACGGCCATGCGCGGAGAGGCCCCGAAGCTGCGGCTCTGGGTCAAAGAGGTCAAGGCCGCGATGTCGCAGTTGGAGATGGATCCGGCATTCGCCGAGCGCAACGTCAACGAGGGCTTTTCCGGCGGTGAGAAGAAGCGTCATGAGGTGCTTCAGCTCGAGCTGCTCAAGCCCCGCTTCGCGATCCTGGACGAGACCGACTCGGGGCTCGACGTCGACGCGCTGCGTGTCGTCAGCGAAGGGGTAAACCGGGTCCGCGAATCCGGCGACATCGGCACCCTGCTGATCACGCACTACACCCGGATCCTGCGCTACATCACGCCCGACTTCGTTCACGTGATGGCCGGCGGTCGCATTGTCGATTCGGGCGGCGCCGAGCTTGCCAACGTGCTTGAGAACGAGGGTTATGCGCGGTATGGGGTAGAAGCCGCATGAGCGCTGACGTGGCGGCACTGGCCCCTGCGCCGGCCGGGGTCGACTGGCCTTATGACGTCGAAAAAGTGCGGGCGGACTTCCCGATCCTGACGAGGCGCCTGCACGAGTCCGCCGGCGGCAGCGTGCCGCTGGTGTATCTCGACAGCGCTGCCACCTCGCAGAAGCCGGGCTCGGTGCTCGAGGCCGAGCGTGAGTACAACGAGCGTCATAACGCCAATGTTCACCGCGGGATCCACACGTTGGCCGAAGAGGCGACGGCGCTCTACGAGCAGGGCCGAGACAAGCTCGCGGCGTTCCTTGGCACCCCCGACCCACGCGAAGTGATTTTCGGCAAGAACGTCACTGAGGGGCTGAATCTGCTCGCCCATTCCCTAGGCGCCGGCCTCAAACCCGGCGACGAGGTCGTCGTCACCGAGATGGAGCATCACTCGAATCTGGTGCCGTGGCAGCTGGCTTGCCAGCGCTCCGGGGCGACGCTTCGCTGGTTCTCCCTCACCGACGACGGCAGGCTCGATCTCGCGGCAGCCGACCGTGACGGGCTGATCAACGAGCGCACCAAGGTTGTCGCATTCGTTCACCAGAGCAACATTCTCGGCACTGTGAATCCGGTCGGTGAGGTCGTCGCACGAGCGAAAGCGGTTGGGGCGATCACGGTCCTCGATGGCGCTCAGTCGGTGCCACACGGGTTGGTCGGCGTCGCTGACCAACCTGGTGACATCGCGGGGCCGGCGCAGTCGGTCAGCGAGCTCGGGGTCGATTTCCTTGGCTGGACGTCGCACAAGATGCTCGGGCCCACCGGAATCGGCGGACTCTGGGGACGCTATGACTTGCTCGCCGAACTCCCGCCGTTCCTCGGCGGCGGCGAGATGGTCGATGTCGTGACGATGGCCGCCACCACCTATGCCCAGCCGCCGCACCGTTTCGAGGCCGGCACCCCGCCGATCGCGCAGGCGGTCGGTCTTGGAGCAGCCGTCGATTACATGACCTCGCTCGGCATCGGCCGGATCGCCCGCCACGAACATCTGATCACCGAATACGCGCTCGCCCGGCTGGCCGAGATCCCGGGGCTGCGGGTTATCGGGCCGCCGACGGCCGAGGGTCGCGGCGCCGCGATTTCCTTTGCCCTGCCGGGGATTCACCCGCACGACACCGGACAGTTGCTCGACGAGCGCGGGATCGCCGTGCGGGTCGGTCAGCACTGTGCTCGGCCCGTCTGCCTTCGCTACGACGTGCCCGCCACGACCCGGATGTCGGCGCATGTGTATACGACCACACAAGAAATCGACGCCTTGGTGGAAGGTCTGCACACCGTTGTGAGGTTCTTCTCCAAGTGAGCAGTCCTGAGCTTGAGTCGATGTACCAGGAGATCATCCTGGATCACTACCGCCACCCCCATCACAGTGGGCTTCGCGACCCGTTCGACGCCGAGGTCCACCACGTGAATCCGACGTGCGGTGACGAGGTGACGCTGCGGCTTCGGCTCGAGGGCGAGGCCGGCGAGCAGGTGGTCGCCGACGTCTCGTATGACAGTGAGGGCTGCTCGATCTCGCAGGCGAGCGCTTCGGTGATGGCCGACCTGGTGATCGGCAAGCCGGTCTCCGAGGCGCTGGCCGCCGAGAAGGCGTTCGGAGAGCTGATGACCTCACGCGGTCTCGGCGAGCCCGACGAGGACGTGTTGGACGACGCCGTCGCCTTCGCCGGGGTCTCCAAATACCCGGCCCGCGTGAAGTGCGCGTTACTGCCCTGGATGTCCTGGAAGGACGCGCTGGCTAGGGCCGGCGCGTATGAGCTGCAGAAAGAGGATTCCCATGGCTGAGCTTGCTGCCACCACGGACGACGTCGAAGAGGCAATGCGCGATGTCGTCGATCCGGAGCTCGGCATCAATGTGGTCGACCTCGGGCTCGTTTACGGGATCACGCTTGAGGCGAGTGAGGCCGGCCGGGCGGCGGTCCTGGACATGACGCTGACTTCCGCCGCGTGTCCGTTGACCGACGTGATCGAAGACCAGTGCAATTCGGTACTCACCGGCGGTCCGTCGCCGCTGGTTGACGATGTGCGGATCAACTGGGTGTGGATGCCGCCGTGGGGTCCTGACAAGATCACCGACGATGGCCGCGAGCAGCTTCGGGCGTTGGGCTTCAATCTCTGACGTTCCATGAGCATCACCCGCTAGCCTTTGACTGGTGGCCAGCGATCAGGAGTCGCGTGACGTCGGGCTGCGTAAATCGCTGGCCTGGGCCGCCCTCGGGGCGGTTGACCTACGCAAAAAGCCCAGACGCACGGTCGCTACCCGGCCCCAGGACGACAGTGACCACGTCGTCGATTGCGCGCTGTATGTCGACGGTTACCGGCGCCCGGGCAAGCTTCCCTTGGTTGGGGCGCTGAACGCCGCGAAGTTGAGTGGCGGATTCGTCTGGATCGGGTTGTACGAGCCGACGACTGAAGAGCTGTCAGGTCTGGTCGACGAGTTCGACTTGCATCCGCTTGCCGTAGAAGACGCAGTCAATGCCCATCAGCGGCCGAAGTTCGAGCGCTACGGCGAAACGATGTTCGTGGTTTTCAAGACCGCGGGTTACGTCGAGCATCGCGAGCTGACCTGGGACAGCGAGGTCGTCGCGACTGGCGAGGTCATGCTCTTTGTCGGGGCGAATTTCGTCGTCTCGGTGCGCCACGGGGTGGGGGCGCTGCACACGATCCGCGCGCGGCTCGAAGACCGGCCCGACCTGCTCAAGCTGGGGCCGGCCGCCGTGATCTACGCGGTGGTTGACGCCGTGGTGGACGGTCATGTGGAAGTCGCGGATGCCATCGAGGGCGATGTCGACGAGATCGAGGCGTCCGTCTTCGCCCCCCGGGTCGGCCGCAATGTGGACCGGGTCTACCAGTTCAAGCGCGAAGTACTGGAGTTTCGCCGGTCCGTCATTCCGTTGGTGAAGCCACTAGCCGATCTGCGGGCCGCGCCGGAGATGGCCGAACTGGTCGATGAGCTGCGTGACGTCGATGACCATCTCCAACGGGTGGCGGAGCAGGTTGGCGGCTTCGATGAATTGTTGGACACCCTGCTCGGCTCCCAGTTGGCGAGAGTCTCCGTCCAGCAGAACGACGACATGCGCAAGATCAGTGCCTGGGTCGCGATCGCCGCGGTGCCCACCGCGATCGCCGGCATCTACGGCATGAATTTCGAGCACATGCCCGAGCTGCGCTGGACTTTTGGCTACCCACTGATACTGCTGCTGATGCTCACGGTGTGTACCGGTCTGTACCGCGCCTTCCGCAAGAGTGGCTGGCTGTGAGGGTCGTTTCTCACCCACGGTAATTAAATGATCGGTAATCGGACACACGGCGTCACTTCTTTAGACATACTCCCGTTTGGGCTGTTGCGAGAGTCGAAGCAGTAACACGCTGGGGGCGTTCGCGGTGTCGGTTGGGCAAGTACATGGCGGGACAGCTCGTTGGTCGTCGGCGTTACCGGGATTCCGGGGCATCATCGCCGCGTTGACGAGCGTCCTCCTGGCTCTCGTGGGTTTGGCGGCCCTGACTCCTGCTGCCAGCGCTGACACCGCACCTCCCAGCCCGACCACACCGGCTACGGTGAGCGCTGACGCGCTACCTACCGTCCAAGTCAACGGCGTGGTCTGGTCGCAGGCGACGGTGGCCAACACCGTCTACGCCGCGGGTAGCTTCACCGCAGCCCGCCCCGCCGGCTCCGCCGCGGGCGCCAACCTCACGACACGCAACAACCTCCTCGCGTACGACATCACCACCGGCAACCTCATCACGTCGTTCGCTCACAGCCTCAACGCGCAGGCCATCGTGGCCGCGGCTTCACCTGACGGCACGCGGCTCTACGTGGGCGGCGACTTCACGACCGTCGACGGCGCTTCCCACGTTCGGATCGCGGCGTTCGACACGGCTACCGGCGCACTGGTATCGACGTTTTCCCCGTCGGTGAATGCGCGCGTGAAGGCCATTGCCGCCACGAACACCACCGTCTATTTCGGCGGCAGCTTCACCACGGTCAACGGAATCGCCCGCAACCGGTTGGCGGCCGTCTCAGCGTCAAGCGGCAGCTTGCTCAGCTGGGCGCCGAGCGCGGATGACTACAGCGTCGCGGCGATGGTGCTAGCACCCAGCGGCAACGAGGTCATCGTCGGCGGGCAGTTCACGACTCTCAACGGGGTCGCCGCACCGGGACTGGGCGCGCTCGACCCAGTCACCGGCGCGACCAAGGCATGGGCGGCCAACCAGGCGGTGCAGGACTCGGGTGCAAACGCCGGCATCACCAGCCTTCGCACCGACGGCACCCAGGTGTATGGCACGGGCTTCGTCTTCGGCCCCGGCGGCAACCTTGAAGGCACGTTCGCGGCGAATCCGGACTCAGGTGCCATCAACTGGATCGAAGACTGCCACGGCGACACCTACGACACTTTCACCACGGGTTCGGTTTTGTACGCCGTCAGCCACGAGCACTACTGCGGCAATATCGGCTCTTTCCCGCAGACTGATCCGTTGACCTTCTACCACGCTACGGCCTTCACCACCTACCCGACCGGCACGATCGGGCACGACCCGTATGGCTACTACGACTGGTTCGGCAACCCCGCCCCCACCCAGCTCGATTGGTACCCCACCCTGACGAACGGGACCTACACCGGACAGAACCAAGCCGCCTGGTCCCTCACGGGCAACACGAGTTACATCGCTCTTGGCGGTGAATTCCCCACCGTCAACGGCACTGCTCAGCAGGCACTCGTCCGCTTTGCCGTGGCGGCCAAGGCGCCGAACAAGGTGGGACCGCGACCCTCCACGGGTCTGACCCCTAGCGTGGTTTCGCTCAGCAGCGGCACGGCTCGAGTGGCCTGGCAGACCACGTCCGACCAGGACAACGAGGCGCTGACCTACAAGGTGGTCCGCGACGGCAACGTCGCCTCGCCCGTCTACACCACTACGGTCAATTCGACCTTCTACAACCTGCCCCTCGTCGGGTTTACCGACAGCGGTCTGAGCCCGGGCAGCACGCATACCTATCGCATCTACGTCACAGACCCGTTCGGCAATAGCCAGATGGGCTCGACCGTCAGCGTCACTATTGGGTCCGGGACCGTAAGCGCGTACGCGCAGGACGTCCTCAACGATGGCGCGAGCAATTACTGGCGGCTTGGCGAAGCGTCGGGTTCGACCGGGTACGACTCGGCCGGTGACAACGATCTGATCGAGCAGAGCGGGGTGACCCACGGGATCCCCGGCGCCATCGTCGGTGATGCCAATACGGCTTCAAGCTTCAACGGATCGATCAACGGCACTGCCGGGTCGACGGCGTCGACGTCGGGACCCAACACCTTCACCACCGAGGCGTGGTTTCAAACCACGAGCACCAGCGGCGGCAAGATCGTCGGGTTCGGGGATGCCGCGAGTGGGAACAGTTCCGACTACGACCGCCAGATCTACCTGGACAATGCCGGTCACCTGATCTTCGGCGTCTACAACAACGCCACGTTCACCTTGTCGACGCCTGGCACGTACAACGACGGCAAGTGGCACCAGGTGGTCGGCTCAATGTCTGCCGCGGGGATGGTGCTCTACGTCGACGGCAAGCGCGTCGCGACGGACCCCGGTACGACCCTTGGTCAGGCCTACGACGGGTACTGGCGGGTCGGCGGCGACAGCCTCGAGGGCTGGCCGTCCCAGCCGACCAGCGACTTCCTGGCCGGCACCATCGACGAGGTCTCGATTTATCCGTCGGCGCTCGCTCTGGCGCAGGTGCAGCAGCAGTACGTCGACAGCGGCCGGTCACTGCCCATCCCGCCGGCTCCGGCCGACTCGTACGGCAAAGCCGTCGTTGCAGATAACCCCAACCTCTACTGGCGGCTCGACGACGCGTCCGGGCCGACCGCGGCGGACGCGTCCGGCACTGGCACCACCGGTACGTATTCAGGTGGAGTGACCTACCGGACGCCGAGCACCGTCACCACGCAGGGCACCGGAGTGACACTGAACGGCTCGAACGGGCTCATCGTGAGCAACACCCAGGTCAACAATCCGACGACGTACTCCGAGGAGCTGTGGTTCAACACCACGACCACGTCCGGCGGAAAGCTCATCGGCTTCGGTGACGCATCGACGGGCGAGAGTTCCGACTACGACCGTCATGTCTACATGCTCGACACCGGGCAGTTGCAGTTCGGCGTATATACCGGCCAGATCAGCACCATCACCACGCCCGGCTCCTACAACGACGGCAAATGGCACCAGGTTGTCGCCACGCAGGGATCTGATGGCATGACGCTTTACATCGACGGCCAGCCGGTGGGTACGAACCCGCAAAGCCAGGCGCAGGCGTACGCGGGGTACTGGCGCGTGGGCGGCGACCATACCTGGGGTGGCGCCAGCAGTGATTTCTTCGCCGGCCAGGTCGACGAGGTCGCGGTCTACTCCAGCGAGCTCTCGGCAGCTCGGGTTCTGGCGCATTTCCAGGCCGCCGCGACCAGTTCGCCGCCGCCGGCAAACCAGCCTCCGGTAGCGGCGTTCTCGCCCAGTTGTACGAACCTGGTCTGTTCGTTCAATGGGTCTGCCTCGTCCGATCCGGATGGGTCGGTCGTCAGTTACGCGTGGACGTTTGATGATGGTGGCTCAGCTTCCGGTGTGACGGTGAGTCATACGTTTGCGACGCCCGGCGCGCATTCGGCCACGTTGACGGTGACGGACAACGGTGGCCTGAAGAATGCCGTGACTCATGCTGTGACGTTGTCCGTGGCCAATCAGCCTCCGGTGGCGGCGTTTAGCTCGAACTGCACGAACCTCGTCTGCTCGTTCAATGGCACCGGATCATCCGACCCGGACGGCACCGTGGCCGGCTATGCCTGGAGCTTCGGTGACGGCACCACCGGTGTGGGTGCGACACCCACGCACACGTACGCGACCGGCGGCGTCTTCCAGGTGTCCCTGACAGTTACCGACAACCTCGGTGCGACGAGCACCCCCACGGTCCACCCGGCCAACCCGACCGCAGCGGAGGTCAGCACGCTGGCCAGCGACTCCTTTAACCGCACCGTTTCCGGCGGCCTTGGCACGGCCGACCAGGGCGGCGCCTGGACTGCGGTGGGTTCGGCTGCGAACCTCTCGGTCGCGCCCGGCGCTGCGTCGTTCAGGATTGCCACTGCGGGCACCGATGCCACTGCGTTCCTCGGGGGCGTAACGGGTACGAATACCGAGACCGATGTCACGTTCACCACAGACAAGGCGGGAACTGGCGGCGGCATCTACGCCTACGTGGCCGGGCGCCGGTTGTCTGCCAACAACGAGTATCACGCCCGGGTGAACATCATCGCCGGCAAGGTGACCATCTCGCTGGCGCGCCTGACCGGCTCGGCCACCGAGGTGGGGATCGGCTCGTCGGTCGTCCTGTCAGGGATCACCTACACCCCTGGCCTGCAGCTACGGGTCCGGTTCCAGGTCGCCGGGATAAACCCGACGACCCTTCGATTGAAGGTCTGGAACGCCAGCCAGGCCGAGCCGGCCGCCTGGCAGATCACGGCGACCGACAGCACGGCGGCATTGCAGGCGGCGGGTGCAGCGGGCCTGCGGGGTTATCTGTCGGGCAGTGCGACTAACGCCCCTGTCGTGCTCAAGGCCAGCAATTTCCAGGAGATCCCGAGCGTCTAGCCACGTACCATGGGCTGGTGATCTTGAGGGAGTGACGGCGCGGTCCTTTCCGCCGTCCCTGTCTGCCCGCTGGGCGACTCCCCTCTAGCGAGAGTTTTTAATGATCACTGCCACTGGTGTCGAGCTGCGTGCGGGTGCCCGCCTGCTCCTGTCCGAATGCAATTTCCGCGTCGGGCCCGGTGATCGGGTCGGGCTCGTGGGACGCAATGGTGCCGGTAAGACGACGCTGACCAAGGTGCTCGCGGGCGAAGCCGCTCCGGCCGCCGGCACCGTCACCAGGTCCGGTGCGATCGGTTACCTGCCGCAGGATCCGCGCACCGGCGACCTCGACGTCCTTGGCCGCGACCGGATTCTTTCGGCGCGTGGGCTGGACACCATCGCCGCTGAGATCGCGAAGCTGACGATCCAACTCGGCGAAAACCCTGATGACGAAAGGGTTTTGGCCCGCTACGGCAAGCTCGAAGACCGCTTCAGCTCGCTCGGTGGTTACGCGGCCGAGGCCGATGCGGCCCGCATCGCTGCCAATCTCGGACTTCCCGACCGGGCGCTTTCCCAGCCCCTGGGCACCCTTTCCGGTGGGCAGCGGCGGCGCGTCGAGCTGGCCCGGATCCTGTTCAGTGAGGCCGGCGAGGGCGGCACCCTGCTGCTGGACGAGCCGACCAACCATCTCGATGCCGATTCGATTGTCTGGCTGCGCGATTATCTGCGCACGCACACCGGTGGGCTCGTGGTCATCAGCCATGACGTGCAGCTGCTTGAAGCGACCGTCAACCGGGTCTTTCATCTGGACGCCACCCGGGCCGTCATCGATGTCTACAACATCGGCTGGAAGCGCTACCTCGCCCAACGCGAGACGGATGAGAAGCGCCGCAAGCGCGAGCGTTCCAACACTGAGAAGCAGGCGGCCGTACTCAATGCGCAGGCCGATCGCATGCGTGCCAAGGCCACCAAGGCAAAGGCTGCCCAGAGCATGATGAAGCGGGCCGAGAAGATGCTGTCGGGCCTGGAAGACGTCCGGATGGCGGACAAGGTCGCCAAGCTTCGCTTCCCGGAGCCGGCGCCCTGCGGCAAGACCCCATTGACAGCCGCCGGGCTCTCGAAGTCCTACGGTTCGCTCGAGGTCTTCACCGACGTCGACCTCGCGATCGACCGGGGAAGCCGGGTCGTCGTGCTCGGGCTGAACGGTGCGGGCAAGACGACGTTGTTACGCGTGCTCGCCGGAGCCGAGATCCCCGACACGGGCGAGGTCGTGCCCGGCTTCGGACTGCGGATCGGCTATTACGCCCAGGAGCACGAGACCCTCGATCCGGATCGCTCCGTCATGGACAACGTGCGCGCCGCCTCGCCCGGGACTCCCGACCCGGAGCTGCGTCGCGTACTGGGCGCATTCCTGTTCACCGGGGATGCTGCAGACCAGCCGGCGGGCACCTTGTCCGGTGGCGAAAAGACCCGGCTGGCATTGGCGATTCTGGTCTCCAGCTCGGCCAACGTGCTGCTGCTGGACGAGCCGACCAACAACCTTGACCCGGCTTCAAGGGCTGAGGTGTTGCGCGCGCTTTCGTCCTACGCCGGCGCGGTCGTACTGGTGACCCACGACGAGGGCGCCGTCGAGGCGCTCGCCCCGGAAAAGGTCCTGCTGCTACCCGACGGCGTCGAGGACAACTGGTCCGATGAGCTCTACGACCTGATCTCCCTCGCCTGACCTTCCCACCTTGGCTTCGGGTGTCTGGGGGCCGGGGCGAGCTCACCAGGTCGTGCGAAGAACCGCTTCGATGACGATCGCTCCCAGAGCGCCAACGGCGATTGGCCAGAAGGGCACCGGACCGGCGTCAGGGCCACGCAAGCCGGGGGGACCAACAGGGCGCAGGGCAGGGGCCACGGCCGGGATGAGCAGGAACGGGTAGAACGCCAGCCACGAGCGTTCCACTTCCCCGCGTGACAGGCCGCTGAGAATCGCGAAGATGACGGCCAGTCCGGCGCCGGCCACGAAGGGCCAACCGGGCGTGAGGTGCAGCCTGCGCATCGCCCGGATGATGGCCGGTCCGCAGGCGATCAGCAGGAGCAGTAGGTCGAGGAAGGCCCAGAGCAGCCATCCACGGTGCGGCCCGACGCGTACCGAAAAGTCTGCTTGCGCGGCTGACAGCCCGTTGGTCCAGTTGAAGCCGGCCAGTCTGGCCAGGCCGAGGGGGATGAGTGCCCCGACGCCGGTGAAGACGTTGAGGAGTGGCCGCCGGCGGACGAAATAGACCGCCACCACCGAGACTCCGAGCCAGGCGACGGCGTAGTTCATCATCGCGTCGCACCCCAGCACCAGTCCGGACGCCAAAGCCCACAGGGGGGAACGGCCAGGGGTCGAGCCGACGACTCCCAGGGCGACGAAAAGCGCGGCGAGTACGAGCACGATGCCGTCCATGGAGACGGCGATCCAGACGGCGTATGGCGCCAGCACCAGTATCGGCATCAGCCGGCGGGCGGCCGTCTCGTGGCAGAGCGAGCGGACTGCCACCGATAGCAGGGGCACGTAGGCGCAGGCCAGCACCGTCAACATGACGCCGATGACTTCGGGGCGGTGGATCCCGAGCTTTCCAAAGGCCCAGAGCAGCAATACCGGGCCCGGGGGATGGGTGCGGGTGGCGACGCTGTAGTGCGGTGACTGCTCGACGAAGGTCCGAAGGAAGTGGCCCGGATGCGACCCGACCGCGTGGACGTCAGCCAGATATTCGTTCGGTGAGTCCACCGGTGACGCGAAGCCGTTGCCACCATCGACCAACGCCAGCGATACCGCCCACCACAGTGCAGCCGCATAACCGACGGCGACCAGCACCGGCCACCGGAGTCGATCGACCAGTCCCGCCCGGACCGCCGCCAGCACGGTCACGGCCGTTGCCGGCGCCAGCAGCGAGCCGATCTCGATCTTGATCCGAAAGTGGCCGGTGAAGGGCGGGCTCGCGGAGCCGACAGATCCCGAGACGGCGACCGCGATCGCCGTAATGGCCAGGCCCGCTCCGACCAGCAGGATCCAGATCAGTACCTCGCGCGCCTGCCGGGCACCCTCATCGTCAGCGCGAAGGCGTGTGGTAAAACGCAGCGTGACCGGACGGATACGAGTCGCGACGGTGGTCGCACCACTCGTCGACAACCCGTCCCTCACATTTCTCACGGTAACGACAGGGCCTAACCCGGGTGGCGTGATCACAACGGGGTAGGTGATGATCAGCAGGACCGATCAACGCCGATCTGAGGCAACCGAGCGGAGGAGCAGTGGCAGAGCTCAAAAAGGGAAGTCGCATCACGGGTGCGGAGCGCGACAAGCTGTCTGGCGATCTGCGCAAGAAATATGAGTCCGGCCAGAGCATCCGGCTGCTGGCCGAGTCGTCGGGGCGTTCCTACGGTTTCGTTCACCGCATCCTCTCAGAGTCCGGCACCACGCTGCGTGGGCGCGGCGGTGCCACGCGTGGCAAGAAGAAGGCTTGACCGCCGCGCCTGAGGAGAGGCAGTCACTGCAGCTGCCCGGGGTTGATGCTTCGGCGGCTGGCCTGCGGGTTGAACGCGCGGGGCCGGTCGTCACTATCACTCTGGCGCGTCCGGAGCGGCGAAATGCGCAGCGCCCGGCGACCTGGCACACGCTCGAGGCCATCGGCCGCGGGTTGCCAGGCGACATACGAGTCGTCGTGGTTACCGGGGAAGGTCCCTCCTTCAGCGCGGGAATCGACCTCGCGGTACTTGCCGAGATGGCGGCATCAGGGGGTGCCGGGGTCCCGACCGAAGCAACCATTGGCAGCTACCAGGCCGGCTTCACCTGGCTGTCGCGTCCTGATCTGGTCTCGATCGCCGCCGTACGAGGGCACGCCGTAGGAGCAGGCTTTCAGCTCGCGCTGGCCTGTGACCTGCGGGTGGTGAGCGAAGACGCCCAGTTCACGATGGCCGAGACCAGCCGTGGGCTGGTGCCTGACCTGACCGGCACCGAGGCACTGGTGCACCTCATCGGATACTCCCGGGCCGTCGAGATATGCCTCACCGGCCGTCGGGTTGCCGCTGCCGAGGCCAAAGATCTCGGCTTGGCCAATGTCGTCGTCCCTGGCGAGCAGTTGGAAGCCGCTACCGCCGATCTGGTGGCAGCCCTGCTGGCCGCCCCCCGTGATGCGAGCGTCGAGACGAAGGCGCTGCTCCTGCGGGCGAGGCAGGCAGCCATCGAGCCGGCGGGGCAGCACGCTGCCGAACGGGAGGCTCAGGTCCGGCTGATGCGTGCGATTGTCGGGGCGGGCGAGTAGCACAGGCGGGTTGCCCTCCTGGGAATGCGCTGGACCGTGTCGACGATTACACCGTTGCAGGAGGTGCGTAAGTGAGTGGTCCTGCACCGTGGATGGTGGCCCGCAGCTATCGGCGTGACAGCTCCGTGACGCGTAAGAAGCTGGCGAAGGGCACCGTTCGTCGAATCATTCGCTTCGCTGCGCCGTACAAGGTCTGGCTGCTGATCTTTCTGGCGATCATTCTTGTCGACGCCGTGCTGGGAGTTCTCAACCCGCTGATCCTGAAAAGGATCATCGACGTGGGCGTGGCGCCGAGCGAGCCGCACGGTGATCCCGCGGTCGTGCTGAGGTTGTCCCTCCTGGTCGGTGTCATTGCCTTGGCGGATGCAGGCCTGACGCTGTGGCAGCGCTGGTATTCCGCGCGCATCGGCGAGGGCCTCATCTACGACATGCGGGTCAAGGTCTTCGACCACATCCAGCGCATGCCGATTGCCTTCTTCACCCGCACCCAGACCGGCGCTCTGATCAGCCGACTCAACAACGACGTGCTCGGCGCGCAGCAGGCGTTCACCGGCACGCTCTCGTCGGTCGTGAGCAACTTCGTCAGCGTCGTCCTGGTGATCACGGCAATGCTCGTGCTGTCATGGCAGATCACGTTGATCTCGCTGGCGATGCTTCCGGTCTTTGTGATCCCCGCCCGCTTCATGGGTCGCAGGTTGCAGACGATCACGCGAGAGGGCTACAACCTCAACGCCGCGATGAACACGACGATGACCGAGCGTTTCAACGTCTCGGGAGCCCTGCTGGTCAAGCTGTTCGGCCGGCCGCAGGACGAGGTCGACGAGTTCGGCACCAAGGCGGGCCGGGTGCGCGACATCGGCGTGACGTCTTCGATGTACGCGGGTGTCTTCTTCGTCTCGCTGTCGCTGGTCGCTGCACTGGCCACCGCGATCGCCTACGGAATCGGCGGGACGCTGGCCGCCGAACGCTCATTGCAGGTCGGCACGCTGGTCGCGCTTACCGCCTACCTGGCCCGCTTGTACGGGCCCCTCACAGCTCTGTCGAACGTGCGCGTCGATGTCATGACGGCCTTGGTCTCCTTCGAGCGCGTCTTCGAGGTCCTCGACCTCGAGCCGATGATCCAGGACAAGCCGGACGCGGTGACGCTCGACGCCAGCCTGAATCCTTCGATCGAATTCCGGCACGTCGACTTCCGTTACCCGTCCGCCGAAGAGGTCTCGCTGGCATCGCTTGAATCTGTCGCGAAGCTGGATGCGAGCGTCCCTCAGCAAGTGCTGTTCGACGTCACGCTGCGGGCCGAGCCAGGCCAGCTGGTGGCACTGGTGGGACCCTCCGGCGCCGGAAAGACCACGATCACCCAGCTCGTTACGCGCATGTACGACGTGCAGTCCGGCGGCGTCTTCGTCGGTGGCCACGATGTACGCGACGTGACACTGGAATCACTGCGCAACACGGTCGGAGTCGTCACCCAGGACGCCCACATGTTCCACGACACGATCCGGGCCAACCTGGCCTACGCGGCCCCCGAAGCCACCGACGAGGAGCTCTGGGAGGCCGTCGATGCCGCGCACGTCGGCCAACTCGTACGGTCGCTACCGGATCAGCTCGAGACGATCGTGGGTGACCGGGGCTATCGGCTGTCGGGCGGCGAGAAGCAGCGGCTGGCGATCGCTCGCCTCTTGCTGAAGGCGCCGTCAGTCGTAGTGCTCGATGAGGCGACCGCCCACCTCGATTCCGAGTCCGAGGTAGCCGTCCAGCGCGCGTTGGCGAGGGCGCTCACCGGCCGTACATCCCTGGTGATCGCTCACCGACTTTCGACCGTCCGCGACGCCGACCAGATCCTGGTTATCGACGGCGGTCGAGTCATGGAGTCCGGTAAGCATGAGGAGCTGCTGGCTTCGGGGGGCCTCTACTCCGAGCTGTATCGCACACAATTTGCTGCCCAGGATGGCGTTTTCGATGAGCCGGCGGAGCTGCCTGTCGCGCCTTTTGAGCCTGACGTCGCGGCTCATCGATAGTTCGAGTTGCGTTGTCCGCTCGAGGCTGAGCAGCCGGGAACCACCGATGACGGCCCCTCAGCAATCACTCGCCGTAGTCACTGCGGACTATCCTGTGCAGTCGCACCGAGGCATCGACAGGGTCGATATTTGGACTGATTATGGGAAACGTGCTTAGTTTTCGCCTCGTCGGGACGGAGACCAGCCATTGTGCATTCTGTCGGGCGAAGACGAACCGACGAATCTATCGGACGGGGCGTCCGCGGTTCCTCTTCTTTGGCCCGCCAGTTGGTCACACTGAGTTACGATCGTGCTGCAGTGAGTGTGCCGGATATCGAATTGTCACTCCCAGAACTCCACCGGCGCCCGAGTCGTTCGAGGTTCTGAGCGAAGATCAACGACCGGTTGGTCGTCGAGGCCAGGTTCGCGGCTAGGTCGCCCGTTTAACGCTCCGACCTGAGCGCTGCGGCCGCCGAGGGACCGGGCGCTACTGGCTAGAATCACCCAAATGATCCGGACCCGCCAGGACCTGGCCGACTACCGGACCGCTGACTGGGAAGGGATGGGCTTCTCGGAATGGACCTGGCGACAGCGGGTTGATCCTTCCAGCCGGGCGCGGATCACCCGCTTCCTGAGACGCCTTCGGCGGCTGGAATTCCTGCTGGCGCAGCCCCATACCCCCTGGCGCCGGGTGGAGCTGGCTGTTCTGTGGCGCGTACATCTCCGCAACGCCGCGATCCTCAGCTTCGAGATCCCGCCTGGAGTGTGCGGTCCGGGACTCATGCCCGCCCACTACGGCGCGATCGCCATCAACGGCGACGCCCGCATCGGCAGTCACTGCCGGGTGCACCCCGGCGTGACTATCGGAGCGACGAAGTACGGCTCGCCGGTTATCGGAGACAACGCATACATAGGCGCTGGCGCCAAGATCACCGGGCCGGTTCAGGTAGGTGACAACGTGGTGGTCGCGCCGAACGCCGTCGTCATCAAAGACGTGCCCGACAATTGCATGGTCGCCGGCGTTCCCGCCGAGATCAAGAGACGCGATGTGCCGCTCGAGGGCTTTAGGCCCTGAGTCGGTGTTCTCGTTGGGGAGAACAGCTTGATTGAGTCCTGGTCCGATTGCCGTCGTTACATTGCCGGCGACTTGGCGCGACACGGTGGCCGATCAGCGATCATCAGACTGCCCCAAGTCAGGTGGCTTGTGCGGCTGCGGCTGACCGAGTGGTGGTGCAACACGCGCGGTGGGCCGGCGGGCGCCTTCATGCGCTGGCGCCTGCAGGCGGCGGGCGTCAAGCTCGGTTACAGCATCCCGATCAATCGGATAGGTCCAGCTCTGCGGCTTCCGCACGTCGGGACCATCGTGGTCAATGGCGCTGCGGAGGTCGGCGAATACTGCCAACTGCTGCCCGACGTCGTGCTTGGTGGAAACGATCGGGGTGTCCCCAAATTAGGTGACCATGTCTATGTCGGCCCGGGCGTCAAGGTCATCGGAGCTGTGACAGTCGGCGACGGGGCCGTGCTCGCGGCCGGCGCCGTCGTGACCAAGAATGTGCCAGCAGGGGAGACCTGGGCCGGAGTCCCGGCCCGCCGCATCAGCGTCTGACGCTGGTCTGGGCGAGCTGCCATCGTCACGTTCTGAGTACGCAGGGCAACACATTGATAACAGAAGTGACGTGCAGGTGTCACAGGCGATGCCTACGATTTCGGGATGCAGACTTGGCAATACAAGGTCTGCGATGTACGCGATGTCGTTCACCGCAGACGGCTTGAAGCCGCTGGCTGGATCACGGTCGGCTCCGGCGGCTTGCACGACGGCTCCGCGGTGGCGATCCTAGAAAAACGCGCGCCGACACGACATTTTCCGCTCTCAGATCGCCTTAAAGGACTGCTACGGTCCGGCGCCGTCAGCTAGGTGGGAGATCCATTGCTCACGCAGATCCACAAGTCATTCGAGTCGATCGGAGCGGCGTCGGCCGACGCGTATGCCGCGGCGGATCCGTTTCCCCATATCGTGTTCGACGATTTTCTGCCGCTGCCGATCCTGACCGAGCTTCAAGACTCCTTTCCAGGGCCCGCCAGCGCGGCCTGGGGAGAATATGCGGATGAGCGAGAAGTAAAGCTCGCCCTTCGCGACGAAGGTCAGATGCCTGAGCCGCACGTACGGATGCTGCGCGAGCTGAACGGCCAGGCATTCGTGGGTTTCTTGCGTGCTCTCACCGGGATCGGTGACCTGGTGCCGGACCCCGACTATTACGGGGGCGGGTTGCATCAGATCATGCCGGGAGGAGTGCTGAAGGTCCACGCGGACTTCAACCTGCACCCTGTCACCCGCCTGCAGCGTCGGCTGAATGTGCTGCTGTACCTCAACGATGACTGGGATGATTCCTACGGGGGCCAGCTGGAGCTGTGGGACAAGGGGGTCACCCGTGCGATCCGGCGGATCTCACCGGTGGCCAATCGTCTGGTGGTTTTTTCCACAACCAGCGAAAGCTTTCACGGCCACCCCGAGCCGTTAGCGTGCCCGCCGAGCCGCACCCGACGCTCGATGGCCTGGTACTACTACGCCCGTCCGCCTCGCCACATCGTTGAACACGTCACGCTTTTCAGGCCGAGGCCTGGGGAGGCCATCTACTCCCGCGGTGAGGCGCGTCGTATCAAACTGGAGTACCTGGCACGCAAGATCAAGACCGTGACCCCTCCGAGTTTGGTGGAAGGCACCAGGCGCCTACGGGGACGTAGCTGACGCACGCTGGTCAGCCGAAAGTCCATAGGCCAGCATCAACCCTTCGACGTGTCGGGGCCAGGTATGTCTGGCCCCGCGCTGGGCTGCTGCGGCTCCCAGCGAATCACGCAGCGCTGGCTCCAGAAGCAACCGCAGCAGCCCAGCGGCTAGCGCCCGGGCGTCCGATGGCTTGACCAAAAGGCCTTCGACGCCGTCCACCACTGAGTCGACTGTTGCGGGAACTCGAGACGCCACAATCGCCCTTCCCAGCACTAATGAACGGACCAGGATTCCGCTGACCGGGTTTGATTTCGTGTAAGGCATTACCAAGACCGCAGCCTCTGCTATCGCGCGGTCAAACTCCTCGTCGTTAAGCGCGCCAAGCCACTCGGGCGGGGCGGGCATCTCTTGTGAGGCTGATTCCAGGGCAGCGGCCCACACTCGATGCTGCGGATTCGCTCCGCCGACTATCCGCAGCGGGATATTGCTCTTGGGACCAACCTCTTCCCAAGCTTCGAGCAGAATCTCAAGCCCTTTCCCCGGCGCCAAGAACCCGGCAAACAGCACGTACTTACCGGTCGAGGGAGGCGGGCCGATGGCCGAGGCATCGGACCCGTGGTCCACCACGAACACCGGCGACATCCCCGCGGCGCTGAGCTCGCGAGCGGCCGGTTCGCTCAGGACGACCCAGGACTTCGTTCCCTTGCGCACCATTCGACGGGCCCAGGGGTCCACCATGGGCGACAGCACGCGGTAAGCGACTCGATCACGCCACCCTGGAGCCCGCCGGATCAGACCGGCACCAGGGAACTTCACAAGGAAAGGCCCGTCGTGAGCCACGATCACCAGCGGGGCACGAAGGAATGCGACCACGACGGCGAACCAGAAGGTTCCGATCGAACCAGCGCCCATTTCCACGTGAACAGCCTTCGCCGATGCCAGCTGGCGACGCATTCGCCAGGCGGTCAGCGCTCCACGCCCCGAATCGGTGACCGCGACGTCGGTGACCGTATGACCGTTGAGGCGCAGCTGCGCGCAGACTCGAGATCCCACATGCGATACCCCGCCTGAAGGCGGCCGCGCCACGACGATCATGTCTCTTGCACCCGTGCCTCTTCTCGCTACCCGGCCAATGAAAGATTTCGCTCTGCGATGAGCAGACTCGACGGGCCTTCGCCGATGTCCTGGTACCAGCCGGGGCTTGTGTAGCCCCGGGCTCCTTTGAGAGCCCTCACCAAGTTGGACACCTGCGCCAAATAAATCGCATCCAGATCTGTGCGGCCGCCGCGTCGTACGAGTACCCCCACGGCCGCCGTCGTGAAGTCGACCTGGCGATGTGGAGCGGTGTGCCGGCTGCCTCCACTCGTGTCGAGAAATTTGCCGTCTTTAACCCTCGGCAACAATTGATTGACCAATAGATTCATGAGACGGAGCGCCTGCGGATCTCCAGTAAGAAGATAAATCTTGGTAGCAACGTCTGCTTGCATGTCGACGTAATCAGCATCGAAGCCAGGATTACCGGTACCTTTTTCAGTCAGATATGCGGACCCATCACTGCCGTCACTGCGCGATGGAACCTTGGTGTAGATCAGCCCATAGCCAGGCCAGCGCGCGACGGGAGGCGATATGTCGAACTGCCAAGCGGCCCGAAACGCAGTTTCATATTTTGGATTAGCTGTCAGCTTATATGCAAATGCCATGGTGAGCGTGTTGGCCAAAACAATATTCCCGTTGGAATACCATGTGAGCTCTCCTCGTCTGATGAGAAAATCTGCGCCTCTGGTCACGGCAGCAAGCCAGCGGTCCGCTCGCATACCGCCTAGCCGTGATCGGCCCAGCAGCAGATAAGCCTCTGCAAGCTGGTTTGTGAACATGGCTGTCTCGATGGACTGGCTGCTTGCTTGACCGACGCGCTCGTCGTATGAGCCGTCGGGGTTCTGGCGTTCTATTGCGGCGTCATACGTCTCCAACGCCCAATCCAGATATGGACCCTTCACGCCACTGGCCGCCAAGACTGCTGACGCCAGACCCGGGGCTGTGCTGCAACGAAAGCAGGTCTCATCACCGCTCTTCCACCAGCCGCCCACCAGAAAGCGGGGGTCGTTTGGGCCTGAGCGGTCGGCCCACGATTGGAGTACGAGTCTCAAGGTGGCTTCCAGAGTGGAAGCTTGACTTGGATCCTGAGCCTGGTCGGCGGAGGTGGAGGGCTTCAAAGATGCCGGCGTCGACTGGTCTGGCGCTGTCGACCGTTTGGCCGGGCTCCGAGCCGGCACGCTTCCGCTGCCGCACGCTGCGCAGAGCAGCCCGAGAATGGCTCCGAAGACCGCGAGGCGCCGCCACGGGAACGGTCCATCCGTTGAGGCACCAGGGCGCACTTAGGGGACGATATGGATGGTTTGTTGCCGCAATGTCACGTAAGAGTCTCCGTAGCCCAAGATCTTTCAGGCGACTCCAGCACCGGGGGAGGCCCCGCGACCAGCCCTGCGCATCAGGATTTGTCGGGTGTCGACTAGGGCAGTAATCCCGCGGTGGTCATATACGCCGTTGCCAGTTCGTCGCCCAACGAATAGTAATTCGCAACATTGGTATAGTCGATGGAACTCCGGTAAAACTGGCCGATGTTTGCAATTTGAGAAGAAAGCATTGATTCCATATCAGGACGATGATCGTCCAGAGCCAACAGCGTGACCGCACTGTTCGTAAACGGGGCATGTCTCACGGCATCTGGGTGCCGAGAACCTAAGCTCGTGTCGAGCAGCCAGTCCGACATGTCAACACGCGGCAGCAACTGATTCATGAAGAGATTCGCTAGCCAGAGCGCCTTGGGGTCCCGGCTCACAAGGTAAAGCCGGGTTGCGACGTTCAATTGCATCTGGGTGTAGTCGGCATCGAAGCCGGGGCTCCCGAGCCCCTTCTCCGTGAGGTAACCGGCGCCGTTACTGCCGTCAGCTATCGTCGGGGTCTTCGTCACCACCAGGCCATCTCCCTTCCACTGTGCATTGCCGGGTGAAATGGCGAAGCTCATCGCCTGCTGATAGGCCGCCTCGTATTTTGGATCACCGGTGATTCTGGCCGTCAAGGCCATATTGAGCGCATTCGCGAGGACGATGTTGCCGTTGGTGTACCACTGCAGATTCCCGTTCTTGATCAGCCAGTCGCTGGTGCCGATCATTGCCGACTTCCAGACCGCCGCGCGCTGACTGCCGAGCCGCGGTAGCAGGAGCAGGTACGCAGTCCCCAGTTCATTCCCGAACAATGCGGTCTGGATGTCGGGGTTTGTCTCGCCGCCGGACGGGGGCCCGAACGAGCCATCCTTGTTTCTGTTCTTTGCGATGGCAACGTCGAAAGTCTGAAGCGCGAGATTCAAGGCCCAGGGATTCCCTTCGCCGGCAGCTATAGCGGCGGCAGCGACTCCCGGCCCAGCGTCGCAGCGAAAGCAGGGGGTGCCGTCGTTGAACCAGACCCCCTGGGCAAAGAATCGGGGGTCGGATGGGGTGCTCTTACCGGCTAGCCCCGTCAGTGTTGCAATGATCGTCTGGTTCAGCGACTGTCGCACGGTCGCGGTGGACGGCATCGTTGGTGCCGCGGTGGTGGAGGCGACGCTACTGCCGTTACCGTTCTTACCGGTCTTAGCCGTGGGGGGGAGCGGCTTGGGAATGCAACCGCTGAGCAGCAAGGCTGCGATGGGGGCCGCCAGCATCGCCCGGCGTAGGCGTTGACTGCGCGAAGCAACGTCCAACATCTGCAATCCCCCGGAAGAGCCCCGCTCGCGGGCAGTCGGATTGCCCGCTTTGTCTCTTCTTGGATCGGCTCAGTCTCGGACCTGTCTTGAGCGACCAGGCATGCCGTTTCCTGTGAGTTTTTCCTCGGAGGAGGTGCTTCTGTGCATCGTCGGCCGGCTGCAACGAGCGGCCTTCAGTGACCCGATGGCTTCCGGTGCGGTGCGCTCTCACTGGGCAGAGGCGCTGGGCGATAGGCGAACTTAACTTCATGGTTTGGGGCACGTAACGCTGGAGTCACACGCCCGCCCTACGTTGAGTGAGTCAACCAGCCGATCACGCTCTGCGATGGGCTGAAAGCTCGGCGTGAAGGGAGGCGACAGGCCGACAGGTCCTTTTTGGTCGCTCGACGGGAGCCGACCAAGCATTGGCCGTGGTGTATCTCCGACTTCGCTCCCAAGATTCAGGGCGGTTCAAGGTGAGGCGTAACGGCAGCCCGACGACGAAGGCCGATATCCGTGGTTCCGCATGTCATAAAGACAGTCCAAGAATGTTGCCGTTCGGTTTACGTGCTCATCTTGACGACATAAACCGTGGGTAATATCAAGCTCGACCTAGGGATGCGGTAGGTCATCAGTAAATGGTGCCACGTGGAACTACGCGAGCGACATACCCTCGTTATCCGTCGGCTCGAGCTGACTGTTCGATCGTCAGTTGAACTGAGCTGAGAAACCCTAAACAGCTGGGCAATTACTTGCGTCGTGCTCGCGTATTTGCGGGGAGATCAACGAGGTAAGTGCCGATATTCGCCCCGCCAACGCCAAACGCGGCGTTTACGTGCCTGAAGAGTCGTGCAGGCAATGGGAGGTTCCGCCAAGTGTCGACCAGCAACGCTGAGGATCACGCCTCGGTAGAGACTTTCGATCTGACCAGGATCGCCGCACCTGTGAAAGAGGATTACCCGGAGGTCACCGAACGACAACAATCGTGGACCGACCGTGGACGGGGTCGAAAGTCCGATGACGGAGGGCAGCCTCCGACCGATCGTTTGGGCATGTTCTGGGCCAGTAAATGGCTGGCGCTTGCCGTCATCATCGGACTTCCCGTTCTTACCTTCGCGATCAGCTCGGCGCTGTCGGCGAGTTACACCTCGACCAGCGTCATCTCGGTGTCGGCTCGTGGCACGAGCTCGGTTTCGCCGATGGAGGTCGTCAACGCGTCCAACGGCCTCGCCTCGCAGGTGGCGCAGTTGGTCACGACGGACGACGTGAAGATGGCTGCCGCCCGCCAGCTCGGCAGGACAACCCTGGAAGGCAACGTAACCGCTGCCACGGCCGCCAATCAGAACCTCGTTGTCATCAGCGTGACGGGGCGACAACCGGCCGAGGATCGACGGGAAGCGGGTGCCTTGGCGGAGGCCACGCTTGCCTACGTCACCAATCAGTCCAAGTCCTCCGCCAAGTCCTACAGTGCCTCCGTCGCAGCCGGTCTCACCGCACTGAACTCCGCCATACAACAAGCACAGACTCAGTTGAACGTGGATCGGGCGACCGCTAAAGGCGCTGCCGCCGGCCTCACCCTCGCCGGCGATCAGACAGCCCTTGAGAACCTGCTCCTGAGAAAGCAGACGTTACTGAGCCAAGCCGCCGTCGACGGATCCTCGCAGCAATCTGCCGTGACGATAGTCAGCTCGGCCAGCAACCCCAGCAAAGTCTCACCGAAGCCAGTGTTCTACAGCCTCATCGCCTTGGCTGTGGCCATCATTCTTGGGGTTGAGCTCACCCTGATCATTGGACGGGCGAGGCTAGCGTCCGCCCGGCGTAAGTGACCACTGTCCCCGGCTCGCAGCTCTCTGATGGTGTCGGCAGCCGGGTCAGGCTCCTCTTCTCTGTCTTGGGCTGCCTCGGAGCCGCCATCGCCGTGACCGGCTTGGCGGCTCACGAGCTCTTCGACCAGCCGACGTCGATCAAGTATGGGATCAGCGTAGCGGCGCCGGTGCTCGTGATTCTTATGGCGCGGGTGAGCCGGCCGGTCGAGGCCACCGTGCCGGTGGCAATCGTCCTGGCCCCGTTTTCCAACCTGGTATTCACCTTTTCCGGCGTTTCAGTCTCCTTGTTTGCGATATTGCTATTCCTGGCCGTCGTCACGGTCATCTTCGACAAGAACGAAGAGCTCGGTCCCTCGTCGACCGGCCAGGCGGCTGTGCTGGCATTTGCGCTACTCATACCCGCCTTACTGATCGGCAAGGGATCCGTGGCGGAGGTCAGGCTCATTCTGACGGCTGGGATTGTTGCTTGGGTGACAGCGGCGGCAGTCAGACGAAAGAGTGGGCTCACGGCGGTCGTCGCCGCTATGGCAATTACCGTGGCACTCCAAGGTGGATTGGCAATTTACGAGTTCACCACCAAGTCGCAGATTAACTTCTATGGGAGCCACAACAGCGCTATCAGCTCAGATTACTTCTTTAACTTTGCGGGCACGGACCGAGCAGTTGGATCCTTTTCAGATCCGATATCGCTGGGGAATGTCTTCGCAGTCACGCTGCCGCTGCTGGTCGCGGCTCTGGCTGTCTGCCTGGCCGGTCGCAATCGCTGGGGAACCTTTCTGCTGGTGGCTGCCATAGTTCTGAGCGTCATCGGTCTGGGAGTGACCCTTTCGCGAACCAGCTGGATCGCAGCGACGGTCGGTACGGTGCTCGCGTGCTTGTCGCTTGGCCGGCCTTGGCGCGCCCGAATTCTCATCGGACTGGCTGTCATCGTCGCAGTGCCGCTTATCGCCATCAGCAAGTTGGCGGGGCCGGCCCTTGGGCTGCGGTTTGCGTCCGTCTTCGACCCGACCTCAAGCAGCGTTGCCACGGCTGCCGAAGATCGAACTCGAGAACAGCTGTGGGACGCGGCCGCTAACACCTTTCTGCACCACCCCGTCTTTGGGGTTGGAGCTGGAAATCTTCGACAGCAGTTGGAAGAGAGAGTCGCCAACGTCGGCACGTTTACCCATGCGCACAACACCTACCTTCAGGTGGCGGCGGAATCGGGCATCGCCGGGCTTCTGGGACTGGCAATACTGGCTGCCGGTGTGATTCTTGATCTCTTGTCCATGGGAGCTGAGCGCGCTTGGCGAGCCGGACTGATCGGCTCGCTGGTCGCCATACTCGTCTGCTGGGTGACCGACTACACGTTCAGCTACCTGTCCGTGGTTGCGTCCATCGCGCCTGTGTTCGGAATAGCAGCGGGTCTAGCCAGCGTGGGCAAGTCGGCTCGCCGACCTCCTGTCCCCGTCCAGCGGCTCCAGACCGCAGATGTGACCCCATGACCGCGGTTGAGCTCGCGGAAGTGCGTGAAGCCTCCGACGCCCAAGTTGCTCACTCGGCCGGCCTGCTGGCAGTGCGTCGGGCAGCGTTGGCGCTCTTGTCCGCCTTGGCAACGGCGGTGATCGCACACCGCTTAGGGGTGGCCGAGTTCGGTGCCTACTCGGCAGGCCTGGCCGCGTTCTACCTATTGCAGTCGGCTTGCGACTTCGGCTTTGGGACCGTGCTTGCGCGGGAGTTGGCCGTGCGGCCGAGCGAGCGTCATGCACTCTTTGGCTCGACAATCGCGATCGCGATGGCGTGGTCGATCCTGGTCTCGGTTGGCTTGGGGGTCATGGCCATCGCTGCTGGCCTCGGGACCCCGCGCGGGCTGACCATGGTCGCGTTGATGCTGCCGCTGGCAGTCAGCGGGCTCAGCGTGGCTCGCCAGATCTTCATCGTTGACTATCAAGTTGGCCAGCTGGCGCGGGTCGATGTTCTCGTCAGCGTCGCTCAGGGCGTAGGGCTGGTCGGTCTCGCATTTGCGGGAAGCAGCCCATGGATATTGGCCGCCTGGTTAGGTATCACGACTACAGCAGGGACTGTCTGGATCGCGGTACTTGCGCGCCGGAGGGTGGCCGGTCACGGACCGGTCAGCAGAGAACATGCCCGTGAGGTGATACGGCTGTCGGCGCCACTTGGGCTCGTCTCTTTCTTGGCGTCGGCGTACTTCCTCCTCGATATCACCATCGTTGGTTATCTCGTTTCAAGCGAGGAGCTCGCCCCTTACGCCGCTGCCGTCAAGGTGTTGAGCATTGTCGTCGCCCTGCCTGCACTCATACTTGGCGCTGCTTTGCCGGCCATGTCGGTCCAGTCGCAAGATCGAAAGGGTATGAGCGAACTGGCTGGCCTCCTGTGGCACTGGATGGCGGCGACCCTGGTCCCACTTTCGGTGGGCATTTTTGTCTTCGCCCCCTATCTGGTGCGGCTGTTGTTCGGTCCGTCGTATGCGAGCGCGGTGCCGTTGCTGAGAATCCTTATCTGCGCGGGTGTTGTGACGTTCCTGTCAGCCATCGTGGGCAACATTCTGGTCGCGAGGCGGCGAGCTTCGGCGATGCTCTTGCAGAACTCCGGGGCGGTCGTATTCAACGTCACGGGCAACATCCTCCTTGTTCCGCTGGTCGGTGTTGTGGCGTCAGCGTGGCTCACTCTCGGAACCGAGGTCTTCGTATGCGCCGCAAGTGCTTTCCTGCTGCGCGGTTCCCTTAATCCACGGCCGATGTTCAAGAAGACCTGGCGCCCGGTAGTCGCGATGGCCGGGATCGTCGCCGCCGCCGCCATTCCGCAACCTCTTGTCGCGGTGGTCGTCGCGATCGCCTTGTTCGTGGGGCTCATGACAGCGCTGCGGGCTTGGCCCGCAGAGTTTCCCTTGCTCGGACGGTTTGCGACGTGAAGGTGCTTGTCGCAACAACGGCCATTGCCGCGGGCGGGGCGGCCCGACATTTGCTCGACCTGGCCCTCGAGGTGTCGCGAGCAGGGGTCGAGGTGACGGTCGGCCATGACCTGCGCGCCTCCTGGTTGGACGCGTGCAGGTCACGCGGTCTGGCCACCACGCCGCTGGACAGAATTGGCGACTACGACATTCTGCATCTTCACCTTGC
This sequence comes from uncultured Actinomycetota bacterium, assembly GCA_963737695.1. Classification (GTDB taxonomy): domain Bacteria; phylum Actinomycetota; class Actinomycetes; order Frankiales; family Frankiaceae; genus DATAZK01. Next base: position 242,935 of record CAVTTQ010000002.1, on the reverse strand, counting down.
CGACACTTATGACAAAGCCGCACTGCGGCTATTGCTCACCTCAAGAATGCGGCACCCGAGAAGCCGTCGGGTGGTCACCGAACACTTGCCCCGCAACAATTCGTCCGACCCATCCCTGGACCGCAACGCGCGAACGCCAGGGGCATACGCCGGGAAAACGGCGTTCAAGCTCGTGCAGTACTCACTGTGTGATGCGGTGATTGCCGTGAGTGCGGGTTCGGCAGGATTCATCCGGCAGCGCTATAAGAACCCCAAGATTCCCATCTTTGTGGTCGAGAACGGGATCGAAGCGACGGCTGAAGGCGCCCCGCGTCGAGGACCGGTCTCGGACAGGCGCCGGGTCTGGGCGATCGGAGACCTCAGCCAGCAGAAGGGATGGGATGTATTGATCGGGGCGGCGTCAGCTTCCAAGGCCGAATGGATCGTGGACGTGATGGGAGACGGAGCCCAACGCAACGCGCTCGAGCGGGAGGCTGACCGACTCGCCGCTGGAAGGTTTACGTTTCATGGGCGGCGTAGCGACATAGATCTGCTTTTGCGCGAGGGCGGAATCACGTGCTGTCCGTCACGATGGGAGTCCAGCTCGTATGTTGCGCTTGAGGGGATGCGCGCCGGACTTCCCGTTGTTGCTACGCGCGTTGATGGGCTAGAGGACATCGTGTCCGATGGAGTTACCGGGCTGCTGGTGACCCCAGGCGATCCTCACGCACTCGCGACGGCGCTTGACCGGCTCGCCTTTGACCCCGTCCTGGCGGCGAAACTCGGTGAAGCCGGCCGGATGCGGCAGCAAGGGCGATTCTCCCTGCAACGAATGGTGGGTCAGACCCTGAACGTTTATGCGGAGGTCCTGTGACACGCGTCGTGCACGTCTCACCGACGGCGTTCGGCGGCCTGGGTACGTTCGGTGGAGGCGAGCGTTACGTCATGGAACTCGCCCGTGCCATGGCCGTTCATACGCCCACGAGAGTCGTCACATTTGGAGCCGAGGCGAGCCGCGGCGACATCGACAGCGTGGATACCCAAGTGCTTGCCACCCGAACGCTGTGGAAGGGGTCCAAGGCCAACCCGGTCTCTGAACGGCTGGCGATGGCGATCAGCGACGCCGACATCGTTCATGTCCACCAATGGGACAGCGTGGTGGCGAATGCCTGCGTTCTCTTGGCGAGGATGCGCCGGAGGCCGGTGTTTGCGACTGACCACGGCGGAGCAGGGCCGAATTACTGGCGGAGGCTGCACCTGGATCGGCTGCTGACCGGGTTTCTCCCGGTGAGCCGATTCAGCGCGTCGTTCTATCCTGAACTGGCGGATAGGAGCCAGGTGATTCACGGCGGCGTGGACGCCAGCCGCTATGCGCCGCGGCTGGGTGAAAACCGTGCGGGGGTCTTGGCCGTGGGACGGATTCTTCCGCACAAGGGCCTCGATGCCCTGATACGAGGAGTCTCACCGACAACGCAAGTCACGATCATCGGTCGCACCTACGATTCCGCCTACCGCGCTCGGCTCGGCGAGCTTGCCGCCGGCAAGGACATCACCTTCGTAGAGGATGCAGACGACGAAACTGTACGAAGGGCCTACCGGACGAGCAAGGTTTCGGTACTCGCCTCGCAGTACAAGCCCGAATCGGGGCCACCTTCGTCCAAGCCCGAACTGCTCGGACTGGCGCTCTTAGAAGCAATGTCGTCGGGATGTCCCGTAATCGCAACGGCTGTAGGTGGGATGCCGGAAATCGTGGACGACGGCGTGACGGGGTTTGTCGTTCCGCCGTCTGACCCGGCTGCAATCGGAGACGCGGTGAACACGCTGCTGAACCGGGAGGATGTCTGGCACGACATGTCAGTGGCGGCACGCGAAAGCGTTTGCCGGCGTTTCACCTGGGATGCGACGGCACAAAGGTGCCTGAGCGCCTACGGTCAGATGTCACCAAAAGGCGATCGGTACTTCAAGAAGTCGTCATTGACTTCTGAGCTCGCCAAGGCCTAGGAGGCCCGCCAGTGCCTGTCGAGGTTTAGACCAGGTCAAGCGTCGAGAGCTCCCATACTCCGAGACACCGGCCCAAGGACTCCTGCTGCCCGCCGCTTCCCTCATTGATGACGAACGAAGGGGGTGGCAAGTTGAATGGCGGCAGACAAAGATTGATCGGCCGATAGCGGCCCTGAATCACATCGCGGTTCTCCGTCAGCCCGAGGGAGGTTGTGGTCAGTAACCACGCGGCCCCGGACTTCTTGAACTTCTTCAGTACCTTGAGGCAAATTGAATTCGGCAGGTGTATCAGCAGGTCGCGACAGAGAATCGCATCAACCTCGGGGATCTCGTCTCGAACTACATCGAGGCGGGCGAATTCGATCCCTGGCCGACCATGCTGGGTGCGAAGTTCGTCAACCAAGGTTTGCACGATGTCGGCGCCTACGTACCTTTGGAGCCCCAGGTCGACGGTCTGCATCCAAGCCCAGTCTCCGCATGGCACATCCAACAGAGATTCGATCTGATGCTTTGCGATCAATTTTGGCAGCTGCTGCCGGACCTCTGCCGTGTCGGACAGGGTGGATCCGGGCCCCGAACGCGAGTCCGAGGTCTGCCAATGATTCTCCTCGAAGTGTTGCGTGAAAAGCCGCTCGCGCTCTTTGGAGGAGAATCGGGCTTTCAGCTGCGGAATCAGGTCGAAGCGAATCCAGCGGTAAAACGTGCCGAGACCGGTACGACCCAGGAAAGCTCGCACGGTCTTGTATACGTCTTGGAAGCGGCGACCGGAGCTGGCAATTGCTGACGACACGTGAGGATCCACTTCTTCCTAGCAGGGTCTGTTAATTCGTGAATGGTCCGAGTGGCAGCGATCGCTTAGCTGCTACCGCATCGCGTGTCGAGCCACCCTTGACGTGGTTCGATCGGATCGCGCGCGCCAACGTCCATCAATCTCGTTTCTTCCTATGGCTAGGACACCACGTCGCTTGGCCTTGGGAGGTTCCCTGTAAGTAACAGTTGCGATTCGCTGCGTTATCAGACGTCAGTCGTCATCAGCCTCTCAGGAGCGCGGCGAGGGTCGCTGCATGGCCGTCGAGATCGGCGTAACGGGAGACGAAATCCCGACCTGCATTCCCCATGCGTTGCCGCAATTCATGGTCTTCGGCCAGCTTGCCCAGACAACTCGCCCACTCCTGCGGGGAGTCAGCCAGGAATCCCGCGCCGGAGTCAGCGATGAGCTCGGCGTTGACCCCGACGGGACTTGCGACCACCGGCACCCCTGCGGCCATGTATTGCAGCAGTTTGAAGCCTGCTTTGGACCTGGTGTACAGGGTGTCGGGAAGCGGCATGATGCCCACCGAAAACCTGGCGAAAAGGTGCGGTTCATCTTCTTGGTGCCAGGCCCTGAACTCGGCCGGCCCATTCCAGGGCGCCGACGAGACGACCTCCACCCGATTGCCGGTTGCGCGCAACCGGGTGAAGACGTCTTTCAGAGGGTCCAGGTAACCGAGCCCACCGTTGGTGCCGGCCCACCCGACCGTCACCGGGCCAGGTTTGTGCACGGCCACGTCGTAGCCGCGCGGATCCGGAACGGTGGGAATCACCGTTGCGTCACCGGCACGGAACGGCAACGCCCGCGCCAATCCTTGCGTGCTGACGACGACGGCATCAGCTCGCTTCAGCACACGTAATGCTTGCTGGGGGCCGTAGAGCCATTGGGCCGGCTTGCTCTTGCGGGCCAGGCTCGGAGAGGTGGCGAAAACGGCATCGTCCAGGTCGAACACCACCCGGCCCCTGAAACGCTCCACAGGTCGAGTGATCAGCCCCGGCCCCGGGGCGTAGAGGCCGCGCTGGATGAGCAAGGCGTCGTACTCGGGTAGCACCTCTGACAGCTCCTGAAGCCGTTTGAGGTAGCGCCCGGCGTGGGAACCGAAGTAGCGCGCTTGGCCCAGGCGACCGGGCTCCCGATTCGGGCGGTCGTCGGGTAACAGGACGTCGAGGCTCCCAACGAGCCGTTCCAGCCGCGAGGCGTACTGCAGGAGCCGAAACCGGGTCGACGCACTCCAGTCGCCGAGCTCACTGATCAGGGCCACCCTCATGGCGCGTCCTTCGCATGACTGGAGATCGCCTGCAAGCCGAGCCGGCGGCAGCGCATGCGGTGTAACGCCACATGAGTCCCTCTCGTTGACAGATTGTTTCGTGGCCCGTGCCGACTCGCCGCTTGTGGCCCATGCTGACGGAGCCGGAGGTGGCACCCATGGGCGCTCCGGCAGAACATGAATACCTGAAGCGTGTTGCAGGAACGTGAAATCGCAGGTGGCTCGCGGCGGAGCCCGGCCGCTCTTACCCGGTGCGCCGTGAACCCCCCTGATTTGTACTGATTCGGACTCTTAACCCTGGGGTGCCCCCGCATTTAACTTGCGCAGTGTTGATTGGTACTCAACGCAGCGTGACGATGCGTTTTAGCGCAGTACGGACCCTTCCGCCAGAGATCGAGCCCCCAATCTCGATAGGAGTCCCACGAATGCACCCCCCAGTTCGTCGTGCCCGAACGACGCTCCAGCCCGGCGCGACTCTCGGCCACGGGTAAGCCGTGGCACTGAATCCGTCTACTCACATCCCAGGCAAAACGGAAGTCGGCCGGCGATCACTTCGGCGAGACGATTCAGGCCGGCTGCGCCTCATTGCCAGCGGACCCGGACCCCATGCGGGCTTGGCCGTGAGACCCCATCCAGCGTGGATGCTCATTTTCGCCGCCGACATCGTGGGTCTATGCCTGCCGGCCGTTTTCCGCACCTCAGGCAGGCTCCCGCTGCTGATACTCGCGATCCTGTACACGCAGCTGCTGTGGCAAGGCGGCCTGTACCGGTCGCGATTGCAGCTCAGCGTGCTCGATGAGCTCCCGCGGCTGCTGATGCGAGGCCTCGTTGCTGCGGTACTGGTGGGGGCGGGCGTCGCCTTCCTTCACCTTCGACCCTCAGTGGATGGATTCGCTGTGTTGGCAGCTGCCGCCTTGGGCTGTCAGCTCCTGACTCGGGCGTCCGCCTACTGGTTCATCCGGCATGCAAGGGGACGCGGGGGCGTGAGCCACCGCACGCTCGTGGTCGGCGCGGGTGAAACGGGTTCACAGATCGCCCAGACGCTTCGCGCCGATCCGCAGTACGGACTGAATCCCATTGGTTTCATTGATGATCACCCCTTGCGCGGCGGTTGCGGGTGTGGGCTTCAGCTGCTCGGTGGAGCGAATGATCTGGCCAGGGTGACGATTGAACAGCGCGCGTCTGTAGTCGTGATGGCCTACAGCCAGTCTCCGGACTCGACTCTCGTGGATGCCATGCGCACCGTCTTACCTCCAAGCACTGAGGTGTTCGTTGTCCCTCGGCTGTTCGAGGTAGGAGGCAGTGGTCAGTCGTGGGATCACATTGGAGCAATCCCCGTACAGCGAATCCGCCGACCAGCTTTCGTGGGCTTCGCGCGCTTCGGAAAACGGACCCTCGACGTGTTGGTGTCAGGCGCAGCGCTGATACTGCTTTGGCCACTGATGGCCCTCATCGGTGCAGCAGTGCGCCTCGAGGGCGGACCGGGGGTCTTCTTCAGGCAGGAGCGCGTTGGTCGTGACGGTCGCTGCTTCGAGGTCATCAAATTCCGGAGCCTCAAGCCAGCCGATGAGTCCGAGGCCAATACCCACTGGAATGTTTCACAGGACCACCGAATAGGCCCCGTCGGCCGGATCATTCGCCGGACGTCGCTCGATGAGCTCCCGCAACTGTGGAATGTGCTTCGAGGTGAGATGAGCCTCGTCGGTCCTCGGCCGGAGCGGCCCCATTTTGTGGCGCTCTTTGCTGGTGAGCATCACGGCTATGCCCATCGCCATCGCGTCCCATGTGGTCTGACCGGGCTAGCGCAAGTGAACGGGCTCAGGGGAGACACGTCGATCAGCGATCGTGCTCGGTACGACAATTACTACATCGAGAATTGGACGTTCTGGATGGATATCAAAATATTGCTGGCCACCTTCAAGTCGGTCGTGAGCCTGGCGGGCCGGTGAAGATCGCGGTTGTTCACAATCTGGCAGTCGGAGGAGCCCACCGCCGGCTTCGCTCGCAAATCAGAGCCCTCACTGATCACGATGTTTTGGAAGTGACGCTCTCGACGGCGGCGCCGGTGACTGACTCAGCAGTCGTGCTGCCGGTCCGGCAGTGGGCCGAAGCCAAAAGTCGTCTGCTGCGTCCACCACTGCGCTATATGGATCTTCTCGCGCGAATGCGCGCTTGGAGTGAGGTGGCTGCCGTGGTCAACGCCTGGGAGCCGGATATCTGCTTCCTTAATCCGTGTCAATATCTCAAAACTCCTCCACTGGTCAATAAGGTGCACGCGGCGGTCGTTTACTACTGCGATGAGCCGCGAAGGGCATACTTTGATCCGTCGGCGGCCGATAGCTTCAATAGTTCGACCAAAGGCTTGTACTACCCAATGCGAAGAATTGAACGTTTTTCTGAGCGGCGCAATACCGCGGCGGCTGATCGGGTCGCCACAAACAGTCGCTACACCGCTGGGCTGATTCAAGACGCAATGGGTGTCGAGAGTCAGTTGGTTCGTTGCGGTGTGGCGACGTCGTTCACCGGGGAGTCCGGGCGGGTCCCGAAGCACCTGCTGTCGGTCGGCACCTTGATTCCGTCCAAAGGGCACGACCTGGCGATCGAAGCGGCGGGCCTCTCGCAGGTTGCGCTGCCGCTGGTCATCGTCTCGCCGCGGGTCGGACCAGCGGCGGAGCAGCTCAGACTGAAGCAACTGGCCGTCGCGTGTGGAGTCGAACTGAGACTCGTGGCTGGTATCCCGGAGACCGAGCTTCGCGATCTCTATCGCACTGCCTACGCGACTCTTTACCTCGCCAAGGCCGAGCCCTTCGGGCTCGTCAGCATCGAAGCCCAGGCGTGCGGAAGTCCGATGATCGTGGCTGATGAGGGAGGTCTTCCTGAAACCATCGACGACGGCCGGACCGGATGGAGTGTCCCCCGCGACGCAAAGGCGGCGGCCTTGGCGCTGGACGGCTTGCGCGACGACGCGGTTCGCAGTGCGATGGTGCGGGCGGCGCCCGGCTGGGCTGCCGGATTCACCTGGGAAAAGTCGGCCGCGTCGCTCGAGGCCGTTTTCGCCGACGTCGCATGAGCCAGAGCCTGGTGATGTGCGCCAAAAGTACCTGGCAACCCAGCATCCGGCGCGAGCACGCGTTCGCACGGCAAGCGCTCGGAAATCACATCGAGACCACGTTCATCGAGGCGCCGGGAGATATTCGCAGCTTCATGACGTTAGGCACCCGAGAGTGGACCGCCAGGCTGCAGGGCTCAGCGTGTAAGGAGCTCGGCGGCCCCTCAGTAGTTTCGCGCACGACCCTGATCCCGGGCCATCGTCATCGTCTTGCCGCTGGAGCAGACAACGCATTACTGCGGAGAATCCTGCAACGGCAGGAGTCCGCTGGCGTTGTCGTAGTCAATGTTCCATGGCAGTGGAAAGCCACGGCAGGGATCTCGGCTCGGCGCGTCTTTGACGCAGCCGACGATTGGACCGCCCTCATTCCGAATCGCCGACGCGAGATGGAATCGCAGTACCGGCAGATTTCCGATGAGGCAGATGCGGTGATCGTGGCCAGTCCGTCATTGGCTGATCTATTCAGTGGCCGTCCAACGGCGCTGGTCCCCAATGCCGCTGAGGCATCCGATATTCCCAGCGCGGCGAGTCTTCCGCCGCGCGCTCATAGGCTCGTATACGTCGGAACGCTGTCGGAACGGTTTGATGCTGACCTCGTCGACGCCACACTTGAATTGCTACCTGAGTGGCAGCTCGACCTTTACGGTCAATGCCGATACGCGGGTGCCGGCGATGCGCCTGGGGCGAGCCTGCTCAACTTGCTGAGCAAGTACCCGTCACGGGTCAAATGGCATTCGGTAGTGAGTCGCTCCCGGTTACCGGAGGTCATCGATTCGGCTGACGTCTTCCTCGTGCCGAATGTCTCCGAGGCGGCCGCCGGACAGTCGTCGATGAAGGCGTTCGATTGCGCCGCCCGGGGCCGGCCTATGGTCACGACGGCGTGGCCGCCCGGGTCGGCCGCTACCCGTCCGCCGCATACTTGGGAGATCAGCAACCCGGGCGAGGCAGCTGAGAGCATCTTGGCGGCAGCACACGAACCGGTGGACCATGCGACGCGTCGCTGCGCCTGGGCCCGCGATCAGACCTGGGACTCCCGCTGGCCCGCATGGGCCGCAGCGGTCGGCTTATCGAGCTCGGCAGCGACGCCGGCCGGACCGGTGCTTCGTTGAGCACTCCGCGAATAGTGCATGTCTCGCAGCCGGTCGACGCGGGGGTTGCGACGGTGGTCGCCCAACAGGCAGCATTGCAGCAGCAGCGTGGCTGGCAGGTCACCATCGTCAGCCCCGCCGGTTGGCTTCAGGAGAGATCCGAGCGGCTGGGGATCAAACACGTGCACTGGGAGGCCACCCGCGAGCCCGGGTCAACCGTTCCTGAGGAGGCGCGCCAGCTCGGGCAGATCCTGCGGGCAGCAGATCCCGACCTAGTGCACCTGCATTCGAGCAAAGCGGGCCTCGCCGGACGGTTGAGTGTTCGCGGCCAGTTGCCGACGATTTTTCAGCCCCATGCCTGGTCGTTTCAGGCCACGAGCAACGTGCTGGGCACTGCTGCGCTCAGCTGGGAACGGTGGGCCGCCCATTGGACGGACCTGACGATCTGCTGCTCGGAGGCCGAACGCCGGATGGGTGTGGCAGCGAAGATTCAGGGGATGAGCCTCTCGGTTGGCAACGGCGTCGATCTCGGCGAATTCATCGCCCCGGCGGCAGGGGACAGGGCGGCAGCGCGCGTCCGGCTGGGCATTCCGGCCGATGTTTCACTAGCTGTCTGTGTGGGTCGCTTGCAACCGCAGAAGGGTCAAGAGGTAGCCGTTGCCGCCTGGGACCGCGTACGCGCTTCGGTGCCAGGTGCGCGGCTGCTCCTTGTTGGAGGGGGACCTGACGAAGCGGACCTGAGGGCGTTGGCCGGCGACGGGGTAAGTCTGGTGGGACCGACATCGGACCCCCGCGACTACTTCCTCGCAGCCGATGTCTGCCTGTTGCCATCTCGTTGGGAGGGCCTTTCGCTGGCGCTCCTGGAAGGCATGGCGTGCGCCCGGTCGACGGTGGCGACGGACGTTCCTGGCTGTCGCGAGGTACTCCTCGACGGCGATCTGGCAGGCGAGGTGGTGAGTGTTGGCAATCCTGAGCAGCTAGCGGTCGCCGTCATTCGCCGCTTGCGTAACCCGGAGCTGGCGGCGAGCGAAGGCTTGGCCGGCCGGATGCGGATAGAGAACGGCTTCACGACCGACGCCGTTGCCGCCCGGCTTCGGGTTGCGTACGACCTCATCTGGCGGCTACGGCGGATGAGGCCGTTGATCGACCTGTCCGCACCCGAGCTGCAAACGGGCCGCTTGGCCTCTGATCTAGCTAAGCCCGGATCCACCGTCTGACTTGTCGTTGACAGTCTGACTGGCAGGGGGTGGGTTTGGACGTGTGGGAGCGGCCGGCGGAGCCGGCTGATGTTCCACGTTGGTCCGGTCGGTCCATGTTGGGACGGGTGGATGGGTCAGGCCGGCAGCGGTGGTCCGGTGGCGGCGAGCATGCGTTGCCAGGCCTGCTGCCAGGGCCAGTTCGCCGGCAGGTGCAGGGTGAGCCGGCGGGCGGAGCGGGCAAGTCGGCCGGGGACGTTGATGAGCTGGGCTCGGATTGTGCCGGTGGTCGCTCTGGCATGAAAGGCCGACGCCAGCACGCCGGCGGCGCGGGTGAGGTTGAACGCCATCGCCGCGCAGACCAGCCAGGCACTGTTCGCCCAAAAACGTCCTGAGGGTAGGTGGGCGAGCGGCCCGCTTTTCAGGTCGGCGATGACTTGCTCGACAATGGCATGCCCCCGGTGCGCGGCTTCCGCGGCCAGCATCGGCTGCGGGCTGTTGGTGAACACGGCGTGGTAACGCCAGGCGGTGAACAGCTCACTCTGATGGGCCGGATTCTGGTCTTTGACCCGCCGGACGATGAGCCGGGCGGTGACGTGCTTGGCCTTGGCTCGGGAAGCGAACGCGGTGTAGCCGATTTCGGCGACTTCAGCATCAGAAATCCAGCGCTGTTGGGTCTCGTCAAAGATGGCGTTGGTGTATTTGATCGCTGTCCAGGCCTGCTCGCCGATCGTCGCGATTGCTTTGCGGATCGCCGAATCCTGCCTGGCTGTAATGGAAAAGCAGCTGTGGTGGCGCAGCACGGTGGCGATGACCTCCGAACGGTAGAACGCCGAGTCCGCCCGCAGCACCCGCACCCCGTCCGCGCCAGCGCTCGTGGCGGTGACCAACGCGTCGGCGACGAAGCGGGCGGCTCCCTTCGCCGAGTTCGTCGAGCCCTTCCGGAGCCGGGCGGCGGCGATCAGCGGCGCCGACGATGGACTCGACACGATCGCCAGCAGCGCGTTCAGGCCTTTGATCCCGTTGTAGCCACGACCGGCGCCCTGCTTGTCATAGCCGTAGGTCTGGCGGACCGTGTCATCAACATCGACATAGACCAGCTGGTCAGCGGCTGCCAGCAGCGGCGCCAGGCCGGTCAGGTTGATCAGTTCTCAACGCGCGCGCTGACCGCTCGTAGATCTCCAAATGCTGATCCACGATCGAAGGCCAGCTATAGGCCGGCGCGACGCGTGCCCGGCAAATGCTGCTCACCCTGTCGATCAAGCCAGGCTCCAGGAGCAGGCGTGTCACGCCTTCTGCGATCGCCTCTGGCGAGATTCCCCCTGCAACCAAAGCAGAGTCGACTCTTTGGGCGATCTCGACATTCGCACCCACGGGAGTCACTAGGGCCGGAGTTCCCGTTGCCAACGACTCGACGGTGCTCAGCCCGAAGCCTTCTCTCGCTTGACTGGGAACGATGGATAACGTGGCCTTGCGGTACCAGTGACGTAGTTCTTCGTCTCCCAGGCGGCCCAGCAATTGCACCTGACGCCCCAGCCCGAGGCGGTGGATCTCGGATTCGACAAGCTCCCGCGAGCCACCGTCGCCGGCGATGGCGAGCACGGCGTTCGGCGCCCGATCAACGATGCGGGGCATGGCGCGAATGAGTTCCAGAACTCCGGTGCGCGGGGTGAGTCGTCGGGCTGCCAGCAATAGGCCCGGCACCTTTGACACTTCGTGCGATGGCGAGAACGAGTCGGTGTCCACTCCACCTGGGATGACCTTCGCTCGACGAGCCATGTCTGGATCAAGCAGCTCGAGTTCGGTTCGAGAGAAGTCGCTCAAAGCGATGACGGTCCGGGCCCGGGTGAGTACAGCTCTCTCTGCCTGCTTCAAAGCTGATACGGCGCCAGCTTGGACTGGCTTGGGCAGCAGATAGGAGTCGTGGCGTTCCTCGAGGATCTCCTTGTAGACAGGATTGTGAAAGGTATAGACGTATTCAGCGCGCCGTAAAGACGGCCATAGCGCCGGAATGGGGAAGTGTCCGTGCAAGACCGTGCGCCGGGAGTTGTTCATGGTTTTTCGCACATCGGCAGTCACGCGATACGGATACAGCGCGGCGAATCCGGGATTGCGCTTGCTCGGGACCACATGGCGCACGATCTCGACTCCGTTGTCTGTGACCTCGGTGAGCGGATCGTCCGCGTTCACTCGCTTGGTGAGAACCGTGACCCTGACACCTCTACTCACCAAACCCGCCGAAAGTTCGCTCACGTAGCGCTCGAGCCCGCCCAGCTTGTCGGGCGCGATGGCATTCGTGAGCATGGTGACGTGATCAACGTTCACAGTGAGATCACCCTCGGCTCATGAACGGGCAGGCGTTTCGCTTGTTTCTGCGGGGTCTTCAGGAAGGCCGCGAGGAGTAGCAGCATCCCGGTCGCCTGCCAGAGCCCGCGGCTCGCGCTTTCCGTCCCGGACACAATGGGCAGCCGCAGCGTGGTGAGACAAAGGGCCGCGCCCACTCCCGCTAGCCATCCGTGGACGAGCGATGGCCTTTTGATCAGGAGGGCAAATAGCGTGACCAGCAACAGCAGGTAGTGCGGTTCCGTCACCGCTCCGGCGAGGAGCCACCCGAGCAACAGAATTCCGGTTGTCAGTGGAAGCCTCTCTACTGCCTCGATATTGGATTTCCAGGCCCGCCGGGCTAGGGCGCAAGCGAAAATCGCTACGGCCAGCCGTAGCAGGACAGTGACGGCGACGGGCCAGCCATATGTCAGGCCAACCCCGGCAATGGAGATGTTGTGGGGTCCGAGGCGACCGGCGCTGGAACTGGCCAGCTTCGGGATGACCTGAGAAAAAAACGTATTCGGGTCGTTGAGCAGCGGAAGGGTAACGAGCGAGCCGATGATCAGAGGGGCGAGTGCGACGCCGAGCAACAACGGACGGCGGCGCAGCACCGGGACCACGAGAAGCGGGATCAAGAGCGGCTTGAGAGCGAAGCTCACACCAAGCAGCACTGCCGCCGCCACGTCGCGGTCACGCCGCCAGCACCACAAGCACAGCGGCACGAAAACAGCAATTACCGCAGTGATATTCAGGTTGCTCAGGGCGTCCTGAGTGGGGCCGGCGATCACGAGCCCAGGAAGAATCCAGGCGAGCCGGCCCATCGGGGTGCCCTCGGAAACAACGACGGCGCCCAGCCAGGCTGTTGCCACCAGGGCCACCGAACTCACGCACAGGACAGTCAGCTTTGCTGCCGACAGCGACAGCCATCCCAGCGGAGCAAGCAACGCCGTAGAAGAAGGCGGATAGATGTAGGGCAGGCTGCTGGGGTCCTGCTTGAAAACCGGCGCCCCGTGCAGAAACTGGCGTTCGGCCTTCCAGACTGACAGGACGTCCTGGCCGTAGTACGACGTGTGCCGCACCGCAAGGACCTGCAGCACCAAGAGGACTGCGCCGGCAGCCAGCGGGATCGCTGCGTCGGGCGTACTGCTGAACCGTCTCGCCCGTTCTGCCAGGCGACGGGCAGGGGTATGGGCCGACACCGGTCGTTCGATACGAAGCCGGGTCGCTTGGCTCACGACCGAACGCTATCCGCGGTTTGTTAGCTCCCCGTAACAGCACCGTCTCGCGCGGTAAGCATCTCGATGAACGCGGCTCGTGTGTCGCCGGTTCATCGAGGCGGGGCGAATCTGGCTAGCCCTGAACGACACCCTTGACGAGGGTGGAATCCACTACCGCGATGTCGCCGGCCGACTGGTCTCCTTGGACAAGAAGTTCGCCGTCGCCGTAGGAACGGACGATCCGGTGACCGGTGGTGCTGCGGTGGGCGGCCCAGTAGCGAAACGACGCGAGGCTGTTGCCGATGGCCCGCGAGTTGATGTGTGTGGTGGAGAAGCTCTCTTCGTGGTTGAAGCCGGCACCACTCCTGCTCGCGGCTCCCGTGCCGTTGTTTTCAGAGAGGCAATTGGCGAAGGTCACTTGGGAGCACTGGAAGCAGGCGAACCCGTGAGAATTGGCATTGTCCCGGGCAATGCAGGATTCGAGGCTCGCATCCGTGGTCAGATTCATCCCGATTCCGGCGCCGCCCCGACCGTTGCCGTCGACGACGACTCGTTCCAGTTTTGGGCTCCGGCAATCAATGAGGTCAACCCCGAATGTTTCAAAAGGTGGCAGATTTCCGGTACCCGGAACCCCGATAACGTGTACATCCTGAATTAGAAGATTGTCAGCCGCGGCGATCCGGATTCCGTTGAAGAGCTGCCCTGGAATCGTGGGGGCGGACACCAGGAGCGTGAATCCGGAGAGCACCGGTCCATTGAGCCGGCCCGTCGCCGACTGGATTCGGATCACATTCCAGCGGGTGGTGTCGCCAAGCGTGAAGATCGGAAAACTGGTTGTGATGGGTCCGGTGAAATTAATAACCGTCTGGTCCGGACCCTTGCCAATGATCCCGCCGGCAAGTATGGCGCTCGTTGGGTCGGAGGTGGGGACAGTGAAGTCTTGAAAGTCGTAACTCTGCGCACCCAACATTAGAGGTTGAGCGGGTTCTGAAGGGCCTTGTCGCCGCACACCGGGACGAATTGGGAAAAGTTTCGAGGGTGTGAACCCGGCGGTGACGGCCGTGGCCGCCGCTCCCAGACCGACCGTAGCGAGGAACAGCCGCCGATCGATATGCGCCGATTTCCGGCCCTCTGCCTGCGGATTCACCCTCGACACCGTAGCCGTCATCTCACCGGTTGGAGGTAGCGACATTCGATGACTCATCACCTTCGGTATCGGCGATGCTTCCGGGGTCGTGACGGTCTGTGCACAGCAAATCCACTGGTGTTCGATATGGTCGGTTTGCCAAGTCGAACACCACGCTGGGTCATCGCACGGCCCGTCGCGTGGTGGGTAACCCCCGTGGCGACCCCCTGTGGTCGCGTCCCTTTGGAGTGACATGTCCGTCATGACGCATGCCCGAAATGCCGAAAGGCAGTCTGCAGACACCACCCTCAACGCGTGATTTCGCCCGCTTCGCGACGGAATCGGCTTCGCCGATCCGCTGGGATCGCTGCTGCCCTCGTACCTGCCCTTATGGCCGGGTTGGTGGCGTGCGGGCCCACCGCATTTGCTACTTCCGGTCAGCCGGGACCTTTTAATACGGGTGTTGCAGGTGGAGTGAAATTGACTCCCATTTACGGCAACATCACGGTCACCCGAGCCGGCACCGTATTGAATGGTCTTGATGTCCACGGATTTATCAAGGTGCGGGCAGCGAACGTCACTATCGTAAATACCCGGGTCCACGGGTCTAGATCTGTGAGCGTCTCCACCGGCCTCATTGACGCCGCGAGTACCAGCGTCAGGAATCTCCTAGTTCAGCATTGTGAGCTGACCGATGACTCTCCCAGCATCTGGGTGGACGGCATTATCGGTCATGATTACACCGCTCGATATAACAACATCCACAACGTCGTCGATGGCTTTGGGGTGTTCAACCCAAGCAGTCCTGGCTCCGACGTCAACGTAACGATCCAGGGAAATTGGGTGCACGCGCTGACGTACATGTCGCCCGACTGGACCCACAGTGACAATCACACCCACAACGACGGGGTCCAGATCCAAGGCACCGGCAGAACTGTGGGTAAGCAGCAGGTCCGGATCATCGGCAATACGATT
This sequence comes from uncultured Actinomycetota bacterium, assembly GCA_963737695.1. Lineage (GTDB taxonomy): Bacteria > Actinomycetota > Actinomycetes > Frankiales > Frankiaceae > DATAZK01. The sequence goes on along the minus strand of CAVTTQ010000002.1, from coordinate 227,841 downwards.
TCGGCGCTGGTGGGACCATTGAGCAACCGGCGGTCGCCGTATTACCCATCTGTCTCAGGTCAGGCGATTGCCGTCACGCCCAATGTCTCGAAGATTCACGATGTACTCATCAGCGGTAACTGGCTCGATGGCGGAATGCAGAGTGTGACCATGCTGCCGTCCCCGAAGGGCACCGGAAGCGGGCTGATCTTGGCCTACAACCGGTTCGGGCGTAATCAGTATCTCCACAAGGCCGTGCGCATCACCCCTCCGGTGAGGCTCGCGTCGTACGGCAACAGCTATACCAACGGTGCCGCGATCACGATCGCCACGCACTAGCCTAGATGCCGGGTCGCCGCGGAAGAAGTGACCCGGTATCTCGCACCACGCGCGGGTTTCGCCGCGTAGACATGCGTTTCGATGCTCACTGACCCAATTGGGTGAGTCGGTCCGGCGATGAGGTTCACCCGCTAGGCGGATTGTTAATCCTTGGAATTGCTAAAGACCCCAACTGCAAGCTCCCGACATCCTATGTATGACCTCCGCCAATTCGACCCGCTTCAAGCGCATTCGCCAGTCGTCGGCAGCGTCGGCGGTGGTCGTGCCGATGTTGCTGGTGGGGTTGTCCTCCTGCACCGCAAAGGCCGTCTCCACCCCTAATCCCGGGACCGGGATGCCGACCTCCGCGAACACCGGTGTGCCGTCAGGGCTGGCGCTGACGCCGGTCTGGGGTGACATCACGATCACCAAGGCCGGGACGGTGCTGTCAGGCCTCGATATTCATGGGTTCGTGAAGGTCAGGGCAGCGAACGTCACCATCCGCAATTCGCGTATCCACGGCTCTGGTCCAGGCAGCTCGAACACCGGCCTGATAGATGCCAACAGCCCCTCTGTGAGCGGGCTGCTCATCGAAAATTGCGATCTGTCACACGACGTTGCGAGCGTTTGGGTGGATGGCGTCGTCGGCCACGACTACACCGTGCTGCGCTCGGACGTCAGCAATGTGGTTGACGGGTTCGGTGTGATGAATCCGAGCAACAAGAACGCCAATCTCAACGTCGTCATCGAAGACAACTACGTCCACGCCTTGGACTACATGGGCAATGACCCGAATCACCCCGACCACCACACTCACAATGACGGGGTGCAGATCCAGGGCACGGGTAGCAGTCACGGCGTCGTGCAGGTTCGCATCACCGGCAACAACCTGCAGGCGATGGCGGGCCCGGATTCCAACGTCCGCAGCCCTTACTTTCCGGCAGTGACGGGGCAGGCGATCGCCGTCACCCCAAACGTTTCGCAGGTGCACGATGTGGTGATTTCCGGCAACTGGCTCGATGGCGGCGCTCAGTCGATCACGATGATCCCCGGCCCCAAGGGAGTCGGCTCCGGCATGACCATGACCGACAACCGGTTCGGTTCGACGCAGGGAACTCACCGTCCGGTACTGATCCAGTCACCGGTGAGCGTCTACCACCTCGACAACACGTACTCCTCGAACGGGAAGCACGTGCTGATCTCCAGCTAAACCAGCCCGACGGACCCGGAGGAACGGGGGATGGCTACCAAGGTCTGGAAGACGAACTGTTCGCGCTGCCAGATGGTGGCATCGGCCAGCGGAAGACCGCTTCCATCAGGCAGCACCCGGAAGAGCTGGTACTGGTCCCCGAAAAGCTCGACGAAGTCACTGACGTAGCGTCGGGTCAGCACATGGTTGTCGCTGAATTCGAACTGGAAGATGGTACGAGCTGCGGCTCGCAGGTCCTTGGCGCCAAGAATCACGTCGAATTCGGAACCTTCGACATCGATCTTGACGTAGTCCACTTGCCTGAGGTCGTTTGTCCGGCGGTAATGGTCGAGGCTGATGCCCGGGACCTGGGTCGCCGTGGACGTCAGCCCGTAGATCGTCTCCAGTAGGCCTCCGATCACGGTCCCGTGTCGGGAGCCGGCGTTCTGCGCGTCGTCATAGAAGGTCAGTGGCCCCTCGGCGCCGGCTACCGCTACCGCGTTCGACGACACCACGCCAGCGATCCCCTCGAGCTCCGCGGCTAACCCGGGAGAGGGCTCGAACGTGTGGACTCGGGCGGACGGGACGGTATCGAGCAACAGCCGCGTCCAGAGGCCTCTGTGGGCGCCGACGTCGATAACGACAGGGCTCTCGGTTGAGCCCAGCAGCCGCGCGACCAACCGGCTCTCGCCAGAGACCTCGAGGTCTTCGTGGTTGAAGAGGCCAAGACCCCGGCTCCCGAAATACACAAGCGCCTTGTTCAGGGTGACCAGCCGGGGACGCCCAGTTGCTTTGGCCCACCGCTGGCCTACTGTCTCCTTGAGGCCGAGCCGGGCGTCTCGGGGTTTCCCAGTCATGCCTGACAGTAACTGCCGGCCAGCCTCAGGCATCGCGGTACGTCGATAGGCAGTGTCCCGAATCACGATTCGTGATCCTGATTACTCTGCGTCAGATCCCGCGTCCAACTATCATGGGTTTGCGGTACTAATTCACCGTTGAGGCCGACGGAAGGGCCCGGGCTGTGACCGCTTCGGTCAATGATCCTCACGCGGAGTTAGCTGAACTATTGGTTCGCAGCGCCCGCGTGGAGGTGCCGGACGCCCGCACCTGCCTGGCCCTGGCCAAGGCCTACCAAAAGGTCGGTGACACGGCCGCCGCGACGCAATGGGCGCTGGCGGTGACAGATGCCGGCGGAGACCTGTCAGCCTGGCTGGCAGCCGCCGGCGTACTACGCAAGTCCGCGCCGCGGCTGCCCCGCGCTGCGCGCGTCGCGGTCTTGGGGAGCTATACGGTCGATCAATTTGCCGCGCTGCTTCCCTTGGCAGCTGCCCGCAGCGGGATCTCCGCCGAGATCTACACCTGTGGATACGGCCAGTACCGGCAGGAGATCCTCGATCCGACGAGCGACCTCTATGCCTTCGCCCCCGACGTGGTGATTCTGGCAGTCCATGCGGGCGCGGCCGACCTGCCTGAATTCAGTGCAACTCCACAGGCGGATGTCGAAGCGGAGGTCGCCGCGTGGGCCCGGCTGTGGTCTCTCATCCGTACCAGGACCGGTGCCCGGGTCGTGCAGCACACCTTCGTCATCCCGCCCGAGGAGTCGTTCGGACATTTGGCGCTCAAGACGCCCGGTGCCCGGTCTTCGATGCTTCGTGAAGTGAATCGGCTGTTAGCGCACGAGGCGGGTGACGCTGTCGCACTCGTTGACTGTGAGCAACTTGCCGGCAAGGTCGGCAAGGATGCCTGGTTCAGCGCCCGATATTGGCATCTTGCGAAGCAGGCCGTGTCTCTCGGCTGCGTCCCGGTGCTGGCGAGGCACACGGCTGCGGTCGTCGCTGCGCAGCTCGGCCTTAGCCGCAAGTGCCTGGTGCTCGACCTCGACAACACACTTTGGGGCGGCGTCCTCGGCGAGGACGGACTGCACGGAATCAAGCTCGGTGAAGGTCCGGTCGGCGAGGCATTCTCGGCGTTTCAGTCTTACATCCTGCAGCTTCAGCGCCGCGGCGTCGTGCTCGCTTTGTGTTCCAAGAACAACGAGTCGGACGTCCGTGAAGTTTTTCGCGAGCATCCCGACATGGTTTTGACGTTGGACGACATCGCGCTTGTCATGGCGGGCTGGGACGACAAGCCCGCCCAGCTCAGGCGGATCGCCAAATCACTTGATCTGGGCTTGGACAGCCTGCTCTTCGTTGACGACAACCCGGCGGAGCGGGAAGCAGTCCGGCAGCTCGTCCCGGAGGTTGATGTCCTGGCCTTGCCGGCGGATCCGGCGGGCTACGTGGCAGCGCTGGCGAACTATCCCTACTTCGAACCCGCGACGATCACGGCGGATGACCGCGCGCGAACCGAGCAGTATCGGGCGCGGGCCGACATCGCGACGCTTCAAGAGGAGTCATCCTCGCTCGAGAGCTTCTGGTCCAGCCTGCAAATGTCCATGTCTGTTGAGCGTCTTGACGCTGCAAACCTCGCGCGGGCTGCTCAGCTCGTCGGCAAGACGAACCAGTTCAATCTCACGATTCGGCGGCGCAGTGCCGATCAACTGGCGACGATCGCCGACGACTCGCGTTGGGTCGCCTGGTGTTTTCGGTTGCGTGACCGTTTCGCCAATCACGGACTGGTCGGGCTGCTGTTGGCGGAACAGCAGTCTGATAATGAGTTGGTCATCGACACGTGGTTGATGAGCTGCCGGGTGATCGGGCGCAGCGTCGAAGACGAGATGATGCAGCTTGTGCTGGTGGAAGCCGCCCGCCGGGGATGTGCGCGAGTGGTCGGTAATTACGTCGAAGGTCCGAAGAACGCGTTGGTCTCGGGCCTCTATCAGCGGCTTGGTTTCAGCGCACTGGACGGCGATGGCGATACATCGCGCTGGACGCTCGACGTGCCTGGTGCGCAGGTCGGTCGCGGTTTCATTGAAGTCCTAACCCCGATGGAGGATCTGCATGGCTGACGAGGCTGTTGACGAGCGGATGCTGGAGGTATTTCGGGAGGTTTTCGCCGATGACGACCTCACGCTTACAGATCAGACGACGGCCGCGGACGTCCCCACTTGGGATTCGCTCGCCCACATCAATCTCATGTTCGCTCTTGAGAGCGAGTTCGATCTGCAGTTCACTGACGACCAACTGTCGGAGTTCCGAAACGTCGGCGAGTTGCGTCGATTCCTGCAGTCCCAAGTATCCCTCGCCTAAGCGGCCCAATTTCAGTCGGTCGGCCTATGCGCCGTTCTCCACCGTGCTTTCTGGTGCGGCCACGTCCGGCTGGGGTGGCTTCTTGAGAATGCGAGCGGGCGGGCTGAAGACGGTCGCGCCGGCGGGGACGTCACTGGTCACCAGCGCATGTGGACCGATAATGACGTCATCCCCAATCGTTATCGGCCCGATGATTGTCGCGCCGGCACCGATCTCGACCCGCCGCCCGATCGTGGGGACGCTCTCCCGGGGGCTGTCAGGCCGCGAGTAGCCGATGGTGAGGTTGTGGCGCAGCATGGTGTCGTCCCCGATGACGCAGAACGAGGGGATGTGAACGGATTGATGGTGTCCCAGCTTGATGCGGCGTCCCAGAATCGCGTCTGGCCAAATGTCCGTGCCGTAGATGTTCAGGATCACGAGGCGATTTAGGAGCTTGATGGGGGCCGAGATCAATCTCCGGATGGGCTGAGGCTGACTCAGTGCCCAGTGACCGATGCGGTAGACCACCAGCGCGTGAAGAGTCGGGGAAATCCATGCACCGCCGTGTGTCCTGAAATCCTCCCGCAGCAGCTCCGGAAGCGACAGAGCGGCGGTTTCACGGTCGAGCGGGGGTTCCATCATGAAATAGCTTGCTCCAGCGGTCGAGGTGACCATTAGGCCGATCCTATATTCTCCGCCCGGGATGTGGGAAAAGCGAGAGAGCCCCAAGAGAGCAAAAATGCTTGGCTGCCAGCCGGTCCTCTCAACCAGCGCAACTTTCTGCGACGTCGAGCCGGCGGCCGTTCGAGAGTTCCCGGGGTCCTGGTTTCTCGGCCCTCCGAAACGGAGGACGCAGTCACCGGGCGTGTGGTGGCCCCCACCTCGGGTCAAGAAACCGAGCAGATCACCAGCAGTGCAGAGCACTTCTTTACCGCCGGCCCTCAGGTGCATCTGCGCTAGGTCGCTTTGGCGGTCGGAGCGAAGCGCTGGTACGGACGTCCCCGCCATCGTGTTGGCTACTTGGACTATTTCAGTGAGGTGATTCTAGTGATAGCTCGCTTCCTGCTCGCCGCAGCGAGCAGTCAATGGGTATCAGGCAGTACCAGGCGTCGCTTGTTGTCCCGGACCGGAATGACTATCGATCAAACCTGCGAGATCCACGCGGGCGTACTGTTTGGTAACCACACCGTCGTCGTTGGGGAGAACTCTTCCATCAACCGGAACTGTTTCTACGACGGCGGCGCTCCGCTGACGATCGGTGACGAGTGCGCGATCGCTTACAACGTTGTTTTTTGCACCATCACGCACGCCCCCGGCGATGCCCACCGTCGGGCAGGGAAACAGGTCAATCGCCCAATCCAGGTAGGCGACGGCTGCTGGATCGGAGCCAATACGGTCATATTGCCCGGCGTGACGATCGGCGCCGGTTGCATCATCGCTGCCGGTGCCGTTGTGCGTAATGATTGTGAGCCGAACTCCCTCTATGCGGGAGTCCCCGCGCGCCGCATCGGATCGGCTGACCGCGACTCCTAGCTGGGGGCGTAGGGTCCCGCCGCTTTGAAATCTGACGCCGGGTATTCGGCGGTCCCTTTACCGAGGTGCAGAGCGATTGCGGACGCCTTGACAGACTGGAGGTCGCTCGGCCCTGAACATGTGCCGACGTCATGTCCCAGTGGCAGGTCAGCGGCGATCTGGAGCTTGGCCGAGTCCTTGTCGATCCGAGTACTGGATGAGACGAACTCGTTGATAGACATCCAGGAAGGCCCGAGGTCGCTGGTCGCCGAGTCAGTGGTCAATTTCCCGGTGGTGGTGCATTTGAGCTGCCAGGTCAGCGTCACGCTGCCGGAAAGGGCGGCGTCGGCGCCGTAGGGGTCTGGTGCGCAGGGGGGCGAGGAACCGGTCGGGCAGGCAGCCAGGCCGCCGTACTCCCCGAAACCTTTGACCAGTGCGGACACCACGACCGTTCCGCATCCGCCGCCGGTCTTGACGTGCACAGAGAAGCAAGACGCGTCGGTGCCCGCCGTATAGGGAAGCTCGGCACCCAAAGTCACGCCCCACCAAGCGACGTTGATGCTCGCTGACAGGGGCGGTTTCGAAGGCGGCTTGGGCGAAGTCGTGGTTCGTGTGAATGAGGTCGAACACTTCGCCTGCTGCCCCGTCTTCTGGACCAGCGCCGAGACCGTCACCGTGTGTCCGGCGACGACGCCGGCCGTCGAATACTGCCATGGCGCGACGCCCTGGGCGTTGCTGACTGAAGTGTGAGTGATCGAAGCGCTTGCATAGGTTGCAACGACCCGAACGGTTGCTCCCGGTGTCGTTTTGACCGTGAGCAATTCGGAGGTGCTGGTCGCGGCACCGGTAGCAGCGACCGTGCAGCTGATCTTCGCGGCTGCAGGGGCACAGGCTACGAGATTCAACGAGAGCAGGCCGCCGAGGGCGCACGCTGATGCGATCGCTGTGAGTCGATCACGCTGCATCTGTGATCCTTTCCACCCGAGCGATCCTCGCGACCTCCTCATGGAAGTCTCACCCGGCGAGGCCTTCAGCTTCGCCTGCTGGAAACCTCTCACAAATCACCTGATTGGGTGGTGAAACTTGGGATGACACCCGATTGGGACCGCGGCGTCCCTCCGTCATCTGGCGCTACCGAAGCGTGCGGCGCCTTACCGTCAGTTGATTTCTGCCAGGTAAGCCGCCCGGGAGAGGGGATTCGCGTTCTTGTCAGGCGAAAACAGGGAAGAATTGACGTTGTCGGGGGCGTCGTCCTGAAAGTACTGCTCGTAGAGCAGGATCGACGTGTGGGTCTTGATCCACCCAAACATGTCGCGAATGAAGATGGGGTTATCCCCTCCGTCGCCGCCCTGGTTCGTGTGGTGTAGCCCCCATTCCTCGATCGCCATCTTCTTGTTGTGTTTTGCGGCGAAGGCCGCCACGGCGTCGAGAGTCTGGCCAATGGGGAAAGAGTCCGCCGTCGTAGCAGGCATGTCGTATTCGTCGATGCCGACTAGGTTGACGTACTCATCGCCCGGCCAGAAGGCTGTCAAGGGACTCGAACCATCGCTCGGCAACAGTCCAGCAAGACACCAGGAGAAGTAGATCGAACTACTGGCCGCTCCCGCGCCGAGCCTGATCTGAGTAACAGCTCTCCTCCATCCCGCGGCGAACGAGCCTGTCGCCCCATAGGGGCTGCCACTGATGTTCAGTTCCCACGCCAGCCTGAGGATGGTGGGTGCCTGGGTACGCAGTTGGGCGATTCGCTGGCCCATTCGCCGGTAGTACAGGTCGTAACTCCCTGCAGCTGCCTCTTTCCACGAGCCCGAGGCAGGGAAGGGCGGCAGGTCCACCGAGGCGACGATTTTGGGGTCCATGAACTCGAGGACACCCATGGACGTCAGAGCCTGCCAATTGTCATTCCACTGGCCCGCCTGCTCGATGTCTGAAAGGCGACCACGGGCACGTTCGGCTTGGCTGAGCGCCGATGCGTAGCTTGCTGCGCTCCCGACCCGATCGACCGGGAAGATGCCGCTGTTCCAACTGAGGCCGGAACGGGCTCCGGGTGGGGAGAGCAACCCGGCGGTGCCGAAAGGGCCGGTTCCGAGTTCCGCACGAGGCTTTTGCTGTTGGGGTTTAGCGGGGGAGGAGGACTGGCCGCACCCGACCAATGTCAAGGCGGCGACCAGCATGAGACAAGCGAGGAATCTAGGGAGCTTGGACTCCCGCGACGCCCCAGGCAATGTCACTGGCCCTCCCAGGCGTGCATACAGTTCCGGCCCCACACCCGCCCCGGACGGCGCTCACAGACCCCCGTCGCCGCAAGCTCACCGGTGACTCCCCGTAGCTGCGATACTAAGGGTTACCCAACCGTCTGGTCGTGGAGGTGACTGATGGTCAGCAGACCGCGCGTTGCCGTGGTGACGGGGGCCTCCAGCGGGATCGGTTTGGCGGTTGCCGAACAGTTATTCGTCGGCGGCTGGTTCGTCTACGCGCTCTCCCGCCGAGTGCCACAGCTTTCGGCAGCACGGCCCGCCGTCGGGGGAGGAGGCTTCCGCCACCTCGGGGTTGACCTGGCCGAGAAAGCTTCCGTCGCCGATGTGCTAGCGGCCTTGGATGAGGAGGACAGCGCCTGCAACGCGCTCATTCATTGCGCAGGGGTCGTCGAGCGAGGTTCTTTCACCGATGTGGGGGCGGCCGGGCTCCAGCGCCAGTTCGACGTGAACGTGCTGGCCCCCTATGCGCTCACCGCAGCCCTACTCCCGCGCTTACGAACGGCTTCCGGAGATGTCGTCTTCGTCAACTCGACCCAAGGGCTTGCGGCCGGCCCCGATGCCGTCGCTTACGCAGCCAGCAAGCACGCGTTGAAGGCCATCGCCGATGGCCTTCGGGCTGAACTCAGTGGAACCGGGATCCGGGTTTGCTCGGTCTATCCCGGCCGCACCGATACCCAGGGCCAGCGTGAGATCTTCCGATATGAGGGACGCGAATACACCCCGGATCTTCTCGTCAAGTCCGCCACAGTGGCGTCCCTCATCGTTCAGGCGGTTGAACTTCCCTGGGAAGCCGAGTTGATTGATCTGACGGTTCGTCCGTCACGCCGCGGCTGATCGTCGTGGCCACCTCGCAGTCATCGGATGGAGCTGGAATGTCGGCTGACTCGTCGCCGGGAGAGCAGCTTTATGAGCAGCTGCGCGAGCTACTTCCGTTGCCGCGAAGCATCACCGGAGAAGGCGTACGCCAGACGCTGGCTCACGTTTGCCGAGAGCTTCCACTGGACATCGTTGAGGTGCCGACGGGCTCGCCCGCGCTGGATTGGGTGGTTCCGAAGGAATGGGTCGTCAGGCAGGCGTGGATCGCCGGTCCGGATGGTCGACGAGTCGTCGACTTCGCCGTCAACCCGCTTCATCTCCTGGGCTATAGCACCCCCATCCGGGCACGCCTGACCTTGCAGGAGCTCCGTCCGCATCTCCACACGATGCCCGACCGACCGGACTGGATCCCCTATCGCACCTCTTACTACCGGGAGACCTGGGGATTCTGCCTACCTGACCGGCTGGCGCGCGATCTTCCGGAGGGCGAGTACGAGGTCTTCGTCGACACCGACCTGATCGACGGATCCCTTACCTACGGTGAGCTTCTCGTCCCCGGGGACGAAGCGGCCGAGGTGCTGATCAGTACCCACACCTGTCACCCGGCGATGGCCAACGACAACACCAGTGGCATCGTCCTGGCGGCTGCTCTTGCCGCCTGGGTCCGGCAGTCCCCCCGGCGTTACTCCTATCGCTTTTTGTTCATCCCCGGCACGATCGGCTCCCTTACCTGGCTCGAGCGCAATGCGGAGGCAGTTGATCGGATCAGTCATGGACTTGTCCTGACTGGACTGGGCGATTCGGGTGGCTTTACTTACAAGCGCAGCCGTCGCGGCGATGCCGTGATCGATCGCGCCGTCGCCCAGGTCCTGCTGGATAGTGGAAGTGACCACCGGGTCGTCGATTTCAGCCCGTACGGCTATGACGAGCGGCAGTTCTGCTCACCTGGATACAACCTTCCGGTCGGACGGCTCGGGCGGGCGCACCACGGGGAGTACCCGGAGTACCACACGTCCGCAGACAACCTGTCTTTCGTCTCGCCCGCGGCCCTGGCCGAATCACTAGAGGTCCTCAAGGGGGTCGTCGACGTGATCGAGCGCGACCGGCTCTACATCAGCTTGAATCCGCGGGGTGAGCCTCAGCTCGGCCGGCGCGGTCTCTACCGGGCGCTTGGAGCGACCATGGACAGCAAAGCTGCCGAGATGGCGTTGCTTTGGGTGCTGAATCTCGCCGACGGACAGCACAGCTTGCTCGACATGGCGCAACGAAGCGGAACGAGTTTCGCCGAGATCGCCGGGGCGGCCGACCTCCTTGCGGAGGCGAATCTGCTGGTGTCTTCCGGTTAGCTAATTCCTCGATCAGATGATCTCCGGGGTGGGGACGGGGATGATGAACTTGCCTCCGCCGTTACGGAAATCATCTTGCTGGGCAAGGATTTCCTTCCGCATGTTCCACGCGAGAAGTAGCACGTAGTCGGGCCGCTGCTCAAGCAATTGCTCGGGCGCCACGATAGGAATCCTTCCCCCGGGCATGAGCTTGTTCTGCTTATGGTCGTTGCGGTCGGCGACGAAGTCGATGGTGGAGACGTCTATCCCGGTGCTGTTGAGTAGCGTTGCTCCCTTTGCTGCCGCCCCATAGGCGGCGATGCGCGCACCCTTCGACTTGAGTTCGTTCAATAGTTCTCTGAGGTTTTGTTGAAGTTCGCTTACGACGCGGGCGAAGTCTGCGTAGAAGGCGTACTTGTCGAGGCCTGCGGCGCGCTCACTGGCGAGCCGCTCCACCGCCGCCGGTAGCGGCGTTACGTCCTTGGCCATCCGCCAGCGCAGGGTGCCGCCGTGGAGGTCTTCGAAACGCTGCACGTCAAAGAGCGTCAGCCCGTGGCGACTCATCAACGCCTCGACCGCAAGGGTGGAGAAGTAGCAATAGTGCTCGTGGTAGATGGTGTCGAATTCGACGTGCTCCACCAGGTCCCAGATGTTGGGGTTTTCGACTGAGACAACTCCGTCCGGCTTCACGATGGTTGCCAGTCCGCCGACGAAATCGTTCAGATCCGGAACGTGGGCCATGACATTGTTTGCGATGACAACGTCTGCCCGGATGCCTCGACTCACCAATTCCTCGGCCAATGCCAACCCGAAGAATTCCTGGAGTGTCTCGATACCTTCCGCACGGGCTGCCGTTGCCGGGCCGGCGGTCGGCTCGATACCAAGTACCGGGATGCCGCGGTCACGGAAGGCGCGCAGCAGGTATCCATCGTTGCTGGCGACTTCGATGACCAAACTGTCCGCGTTGAGACCACGCTCAGCAATCAATGACTCCGCGTGGGCCTCGGAGTGTCGGCGGAGCGAATCCGAGTACGAGGAGAAATACGGGTAGTCGTCGTCGAACAGCGCTTCGCGTGGGAGGTCGTGCATGACTTGCACCAGCGCGCAGGCCTCGCAGACGCCTACCTCAAGCGGATATACCTCTTCGAGGTCCGTACTGTCGATGGCTGGTAGCCGATTCGCGATTGCAGTGTCCCCGAGCGACAAAAAGGCCACGGGTGAAGGACCCCCGCAAGACCGGCATGCGGTGACGGGTGATCCGTTGCCCGTTCCGTCTGTTTGAGCGGTAGCCACGACTTCCTGTTGCAACGACATACCACTCAGTGTCACATCTGATAGTTGGTCGAGTCCGGGTTTGCGGCTTTTCTGTTGCTCGTCACATCGTTGAGTACCGACTCTCAAGATTGCCGTCAGCAGGTCGAAACCCATCGAGGACCGATCTACTTCACTACGCTGGACAGGTCCGCCCCGAACGAAATGACGCCGCTTGCCGCCACGTGAGTCATCAAGTCAAGGAGAGGCATGAGCCCTGACGCGCAAGAGCGCGCTGACACCCCAGTCGTCATCCTCTGTGGCGGCATGGGTACCCGACTGCGTGAGGCCAGTGAAAGCCTGCCCAAGCCGCTCGTAGACATCGGCGGAAAGCCCATCCTCTGGCACATCATGAAGATCTACAGCCACTACGGCTACCGACGTTTCGTGCTCGCGCTCGGCTACAAGAGCGACCTGATCAAGCGCTACTTTCTCGACTACCGCGAGCATGCCGCCGATTTCACGCTGAACCTCGCTGCTGATGGACGCCCGGAGTTTCACGGGTCCGAGCGCATTGAGGACTGGGAGATCACCTTCGTCGAGACGGGTTTGACTACGGCAACCTCCGCCCGGATCACGCGCGTTGCTGAACACCTGGACAAAGATCGTTTTCTGCTCACCTACGGTGATGGCATCGCTGATGTCGACATAGGCCAGCTTGTGAAGCGTCATGCCGAGTCCGGTCGGCTGGCGACGGTGACGGCAGTACACCCCGGGAGCCGGTACGGCGAGATGCGTGTGGAACGCGGATCGGGCGTCGTCGCCGAATTCAATGAGAAGCCAACGATCGCCGATGGTTGGGTCAACGGCGGATTCTTCGTTTTTGAGCGCTCAGTCCTGGACAAGTACATCGATCCCGATCCGACCGTGATGCTCGAGCATTCGCCGCTGCAGCGCCTCGCGCGGGACGGTCACTTGGCGATGTATGGCCACGAGGGCTTCTGGATGGGCATGGACACGTTCCGCGACTGGACCGAGCTCAACACGCGATGGGACATCGGCGATTCGCCCTGGCGCGTCTGGAAGGACTGAGCCTTCGAACGGTCAGTCAGCCGGTCTTCGCAGCGCCCGGAAGGGGACCGCTGCCGAGCACCATCCCGCGGACGTACGCGAGATGTTCGAGTGCCTCCTGCTTCCTTCCAGCCACCCAGCACACGACCATGCGGGCGAGAAACCCTGCGCTCATGATCGCCGTCACGACGGCGGCTCGGCCGGCGCCCAGGCGCCGCCTGGTGTATGCCGAGAATGAGCCCCCCTTGAGTCGCTGCATCCCCAGCGAACTTCCCCCCGAGGAGCCGGCCGAATGTGGAACCAACAAGTCAGTGCGAAGAACTACCTGATATCCAGCAACGCGAAGCGCGTGACCGAACTCCACGTCTTCTGAGTACACGAAGTAGCGCTCGTCGAAGCCGCCGATTTCCTTGAATACTTTTGTCGGCACGGCCATACAGGCGCCCGTGATCCAATCCACATCGCAGCGCTCTCCCGGTTCGGGCCGAGCGAAAAGGCCGGCGTTTCGCAGGAGCTTGTGTGCACCCACCGCGTGCACGAATGCCCGCCTGACGCTGACTTCCCAGCCGCCAACGCTGTGCTCGGTTCGACCATCGGGGCCCATCATGATCGCCGCAACCGCACCGATCGACGCGTTGTTGCGAAGCTGAGAAAGCAATGCCTCGATGGTCTTCATGCTCGGTCGGCTGTCCGGGTTGACGAAGACCACATATTCGGCGGACGACGACAGCCCCGCCAGGTTCGCCGCGGTGGCGTAACCCCGGGCCGGACCGTGTTGGTAGCGCGTGCTTACCCGGCCCTGGAGAGTGTTCTCAAGACCGTCTGTGCCTTGCGAATTGTCCACGACGGCAAGTGGTATGCCGTCCGGCAACGCGGCCAGGAAGGCGAGCACGTGGTCCTTGGAGTGATAAGTGACCATGATCAGCTCGTAGTCGTCGGCGCTCGTCAAACTGAGATCGATCGCTGACTCGCTATTCATGTCCTACCGTGACACCGCGTTCGGCGGCCCACTGCACGGTGTCCTTCACGACCGTGGCCCAGTCGACGTCCGGCGCTATGTTGCCCTCTTCTACGTGTGTTGCCAGATTGGGCTGCGCTGTTAGAAGCACGCGCCTGCGCTTGGGTGAACGGTGTGAGCGGATGTTGAGCGCCGCTTTGAACGGGGCGATGCAGGCGACCCTAAGACGCCCGGCCAGATCTTTATCGCCCTGCAGTAGCAACTCGCGTCCGATCTCGCGCCATTCATGGGGTACATACCCCTGGTAAACGACGCAAGTGTCATGGTCGCGGTATCTATTTCGATGGGGAAGCATCGCCTGGAGAAACACGCTGCGATCCTCGCTGAGTGACTTCCGCCGCGCCGCGAACGTGCTCGCGGTGCTCACGCCGCGTAGCCACTTTTGCCCGCCGACGTTGTATGGCCCGACCTCACTCCAACCGCGGGGGGTCCAAAGCGCTTCCGGGTCAGCTGAGACAGGATGACCGCTGGTGGTTCCATACAGCGCGAAGTAATCACCTGGCAGCGAGCGGCTAGCTGCGGCAAGCGCAGTGATGGCGTCGGGTCGATAGAGGTAATCGTCTTCACTGAAGAAGACAACGTCATCATTCGCGACATCTGGGTCGGACCAGCCGAGACGAAGACCGGCGACATAGCTGCGTCGCATGCCGACCGAATCAAGCGTTTTGACCGGACCTGCCTGCTGCATCAGACGAAGTCGGCTCTCAGGCATAGGGCCGTCATTCATGAACATCAACTTGGCGCTCGGTTCGGCATCGGCGGCGCGAAGCAACGACAGCAAGCACAACATCTTGCTGTAGTAGCTCGGCCGGCCCTTCATGTTTTCGCCGCCGTAGGACCGATAGATGATGAGCATGTCCCCGAGTCCTGTCCTATGCTTGTTGGGAGTAGCTGGCGAACGACCAAGGCCTATCGTCGGTGGTACGATTACTCCCAGTCACCGAAGCAATGCTAACAGCGTGGGCGCCTGCGCATCTCGATGTTAGAGGTGTTCTGACCGCGAAGGGCGGTTACTGAATGGCGGGTAGCGCCTATGTGACCCATGCCCCGCTGGGTCTAGCTAGCCGTGCGCGCACTGCGAAGGCTGAGGCCGTTTCGCAGCCGTTCGGGGATAAGCGGAGTCTGACCCGCGCCGAGCGCGAGACCGTGCGTCTGATCAAAATTGCGCTAGTCGCGACGCTCGTCCTGCAGCGCGTTGTCATACCTGGTGGCGTTCCAGCGGTCATTTTCGTGATCTTCGCATTGGTGATCGTCATGTGGAGGCGCGGGCTGGCTTCGCCCGATCCGCTCCGATTGCTCCTTTATCTCGTCGCCATGGGCGTCTGTGCCTTGACCGCGACCCTTTCGTCGTTGAATGCGAATAATGCGCCGTCCATTAAGTCAATCGGCTTGCTCATTGTTGTCTACCTTCCGCTCTGCTGGGTAACGGAAGGCGATCGCCGCCGCATCTTCTGGGCCGTCCTGGAATTCTTTGTCAAGGTCATGGCGGTGTTCGCCATGATCACGATTCTCGAGTTTGCCGCTCAACTATTGGGTTGGCGTCACCAGGATTTCGTCGCAGACCTGGTGCCCTCCAACATGCTGTACGCGGACTTCAACACCAACTACCCGATCAGTTACGGGTCGTCGATCCTGAAGCCGAATGCCTTTGTTTTCTTGGAGCCGTCGGTCTGTTCACAGTTCTTGGCTCTTGGTCTCTTGGGACAGCTGCTGATGGGTGGGCGTCCGCTGCGACTCTTGCTCTTCGCCACGGCGATATTGGCTACGGTGGCTGGCACCGGCGTGGTGATATTGATCGTCGGCGCGGTGGCCATCGCCTTCGGGCGCGGCCTGAAGTTCACGGTCATGTTGGCCGTTGCCGCAGCGATCGTGATCATCGTCATCCCGTTGACGCCCGCAAAAGGCGTGTTCAGTTCCCGAGCGTCCGAGACGTCATCGCAGGGAACCAGCGGCAATCTCCGCTTTGTCGCGCCGTATCAGCGACTGTTCGACAGTTCTCTTCAAAGTGGCCTGACGCAAGCGCTCGAAGGCCAAGGGCCCGGTGCCGGTGACCGGCAAGCGGCGGCGTACTTCAACGAAACGAGCCTGCCGCTGATCTCGCCAACCCTGCCCAAGCTAATAGTTGAGTACGGCGTGCCGGCGGCGCTCGCTTTCATGGCATTCTTCCTCTTTACCCTTGGGTCAGCTCCGCCTTCGATACCTCTTGCCGTGGCGTTATTCACATTTTATGCGGTACTGCAGGGGGCCCTGCTTATTCCGCTCATGCCGTACACATGCATGCTGTTGTCGACCCTCTATTCGGGTAGAGCAAGACCGATTAAAAAGCCGAAAAGCCGCCTCCGGCGGCAGGAGCAGTTCTTGGTCAGCGAAACCCCGGGCTGATTAGCCTGGTAGACCGCTCTCAATCTGGGCGAGGAACCAGGTGACGGCGGTCGCAAGGTCAGGCGCTGAGTGCACGGAATCGCCCGGATCGATCGGTGACGCCTCCAGACGGATCGGCCTCATGCCGGCCCGAAGTCCCAGCTCTACGTCCCCCGGAGCGTCACCGATGACAGCGGCCGTCTCGCGCCGGATTTGAGGGAAATCCCGGATCGCCTGATCGATGAGACCCGTGGCCGGTTTCCGACAGTCACACTCGCCATGGCCGTGTGGGCAGGCGTAGATGGCGTCCACCCAGGCGCCCTCGCTCGCGAGCTCCTGGCTCATCCGGGCATGGATCCGACTCAGGTCAGCCTGGCTCATGAGCCCGCGCGAAATGCCGCGTTGATTGGTGACGACCACGACTCGGACGTGCGCCTCATTCAGCTGACGAATGGCTTGTGCGGCGCCGGGAAGAAGGACAAATTGCTCCGGGGACGTGACGTAGGAGCCTTCGGGCGCCTTGACGTTGATGGTGCCGTCGCGGTCAAGGAAGACCGTGCGAAGGAACTCCCCGTCAGGCATGCCGCGGGAAGAGCTCTGCTTCCACGATCTCGCAAATGGTGTGGCCGACCAGCAGGTGTACTTCTTGGATTCGGGCGGTATCCGTAGAGGGCGCCTGGAAGGTCTCGTGCGCCACCTCGCCGGCAAGTCCGCCGCCGGCGCCGGTCAAGGCAACTGTCGTCAGCCCCTTCGCTTTCGCGACTTGGAGTGCACGCACGACGTTTGTGCTGTTGCCACTCGTCGACAAGCCAACCGCGACGTCGCCCGGCTTTCCGAGGCCGGCCAGCTGCCGCGAGAACGTCTCGTCGTAGGAGTAGTCGTTCGCGATCGCCG
The DNA here is from genome assembly GCA_963737695.1 of uncultured Actinomycetota bacterium. Classification (GTDB taxonomy): domain Bacteria; phylum Actinomycetota; class Actinomycetes; order Frankiales; family Frankiaceae; genus DATAZK01. Next base: position 210,685 of record CAVTTQ010000002.1, on the reverse strand, counting down.
TCATGGCAGCGGTGTTGTCCGAAAGACAGATCGAGGGCAGCGCGTCGCGATCGCGGTAGAAGCGACCGAGCATTTCCGCCGCCAGATGCTGGGCTTCGGCCGAGGATCCGCCGTTGCCGAAAAAGAACACTGTCGCTCCGGACTGCAGCGCCGTTATCAACACGTCGGAGATCCGGCTGACCGCCTCCAACGCATCGCCGTCGAGCAGTGAACGGGTGACCGACAGGTTCGCCTCGACGCGCTCCCTCAGCATCTGGTGACGGTCGTTGTCGGTCATGAGGTTCTCCATGTCATAAGGCCGCGGGGCTCGAAGGCGAATTCGCTCACTGTCGCGCCGAGTCCGATCAGAGCTTCCGCCACCCGATGCTTGCGTCGGAAATTGCAGTACAGCAGCAAGTAGCCTCCACCTCCGGCCCCTGTCACCTTGCCGCCCATCGCGCCGTTTTCGACCGCTACGCTGTAGAGCTCGTCGATGTAGGCGGTGCTGATCTTCGGCGACATCTTCTTTTTCTCTGTCCAGGCCTGTCCGAGCATCTCCCCGAACTGGTCCACTTTGTTGTGCAGGAGAGCCCGTTTCATGTCGCCGGCCATCTCCTTCTGCATCCGGAGCGCGTCGACGGTGTTCGTCTCGCCCGCGACCAGACGCGAGGTCTGATCCGAGATCACGTGCTTGGACTCGCGGGTTACGCCGGTGTAGCAGAGCAGCATGTTGTGCTCCAGCTCGTTAACCGTGTCCTGCCTGATGCGAAGTGGATTGACGATCACATGATCGCCGTAGAACTCGATGTAGTTGAAGCCCCCGAAAGCTGCCGCGTACTGGTCCTGCAGCCCGCCCTTGATGCCGAGATCTTCGCGTTCGAGTGAGTGTGCGAGCTCGGCGACCTCGTACTCGGAGAGATGCCACCCGCGACGATTTACCAGGAGGCCGATGAGGGCCACCATCATCGTCGACGATGATCCGAGGCCGGAGCCAGGCGGGGCGTTGCTGTGCAGGAAGAGGTCGTAACCCTGGTCGTCAAGGCCCCCAAGCCGTTTGATCGCCGCCTTGGCGAGGTCCAGCTTGCCGTCGAAGACCAGCGTCTCCTTGATTCCGAAGTCGACCGAGACTCCGAAGTCGACGGATTCGATGCAGATCTGGCTGTCGAGGCGCGGCATCAGGCTGCCGTAGGCGTAGCGGTTGATCGTCGACGAGAGCACTGCTCCGCCTTCGGAGGCAGGAAAGGGCGCGACGTCGGTGCCTCCACCGGCGAAGCTGACGCGCAGGGGCGCCTTGGCGCTGATCCTCATTTGAGCCCTTTCACAGCAATGTCACAGTGGTCTGGTGTGGTCAGCCGACGCGCCACCGACGCGTAATCCGTCAGCTTTGCGCGCTTCTGGCCTCAGATCGATCACGCTAGGCGTCACGCTGTCAGGCTGAAAGATCGTGTCGTACTGCTGATAGATGTGGTCCTCGCTGTAGAGCCGGACACCATCGGCCGCGGCCGCAGCCGAAGAGGCGGCATTCACGTCGGGATCGATGAGCCTCACAAGTGCCTCAGGCCATCGGCTGAAATCGTCCTCGACCGTGCATCCTGAAGCGGATGAGCTGTCGACCGGAATGCCCTCGAGGGCTACGCCGGTGCCAACAACGGGCACCCCGCGGATAAGGGCATCAAGAACCTTCTGTTTCACGCCGCTTCCAAACCGTAGCGGGGCGATGACCGCGGTGGCCCGGACAAAGTAGGGGTCGAGGTCCTCGACGAAGCCCTCGATGTACACGTTGTCTCGGAAGCGGCTGGCAAGGTCCTGCAGATTGGTGCCGACGCCGCCGCCCACGATCGTGATCCGGGCATCAGGCCTGAGCGCCACTAGTGCGGGCAGCACATCTGTGAGGAAGGCGCAGATCGCGTCGTCGTTGTGCGGCACGTTGAGGCGCCCGAGGAAGAGGAAATCGGGGCGCTCGGAAGGTTCGCGGGCAACGCGCTGAGGCACGACTGCCAAAGGTGTGATGAGACGCACATCTGCGGTAGGAGACTCGCGCTGCAACGTCTCGACCTCGGAGGAATTTACGAGGGTGCTCATGTCGAAGTCGTGCACGATGCTGCGCTCGCGTTGCGCCAGCCTGCTGGCCTCCCAGCTCAGGAGCCGTCGGTAGATCGCAGGATTTCGGGCGAACTTGCGAAAAGCACCCGGGACGGCCGCGGCGAACTGGCCCAACGGGTCAATTGTCGTCGTCTGAGCAGCTGAGGCGTCAAGCATGCGGGTGTAGCGGACCGAGTAGAGATCATCGAGGTGCAGGATCTGGCGACCTCCTGACCGCGAGGGAAGCCGGTGCTGACCGATCCTTATCGTGTCGTAGAACTCGACGTCAGGCTGGACGCGGTCAACCAACCGTCTCAGCGAGGTCTGCAGCGCACGCGAACTGAGCAGAGCTTCCTGGAGGGTGAGCCTGCCTTGAACTACCGAGTGAGCACCGACGTTCCACAGCTTCTCGGCCACACCCGGGACCGGCAGCCGGTAGAAGTTCCCCGGCAAACTCGGCAGCGGTACGTCAGCCGGTGCGGCTAGCGCGTAGTGCACGTTATTTTCGTCGTACCGATCGCTCAGATATCTCAACAGGCCGCACAGGAAGACCCGGCGCCCGTTGTCAACGGGTAGTGGTGAGATAGCGCTCACCACTAGTACAGAGTCGGTCACGGGATGGCCCCTAGCTTGGGTAGATCTGGTCAACCTCACTCTAGGTAGTCGACGTGACGGAACGCAGTCGTTCCGGTAAACCCGTTCGATCAATCTGGGCGTCCATTGGGCAAACGTCGGGCGTTTCGAGGCGTCTCACGGTCGAACACTGGCTAGTCGGAGTCAGACAGGCGGTGGACTGTCGCCCCGCGCCTGTCGATTCAGGCCGGCGATCATGAATTGTTAGGCCGATCGGATGATTTGCCCCGCCTTCGGCGTCGTTATCAGCTGTAACTCATAAAGGGTCATGAAACTGAATCCCAGCCGATACTGCTGGCCTAGACTGTGGCCTTAGGACGATCGGGGTTTGGCAGCGCGTGATCAGGTGATCGAGAGGAGGGTGCCAGGTGGACGGCCAGCCCACGAAGGTACGCATGACTCCTGGCGCCCTGCTCAAGATCATCCGGAGATACTGGCTCATCCCGGTGATCACTACGCTCGTCTGCACGTCGGTGGCATATGTCTACGCCAGCAGGCAGCAGAAGGTTTATGAAGCCCACGGCGACGTCTTCTTCAACCTCTCGGTGTCTGATAACGCCGGGAGTTCAGACCCGTCCCGGGCGGCACGCACCCAGTCCGCGTTGGCTCTCTCGGGGATCGTGATCGACAAGGCGGCCGCCGCCCTCAAGATGCCGCCAGCAACGGTGGCCGCCAACGTCGATGTAATTCCATCCTCTGAGGCCAACCAGCTGACTTTCAGTGGGCGAAGCACGGATCCTTCCGTTGCTGTCCGCCTGGTCGCAGCGATGCAGACCGCCTACAACGCGGTTCTTTCCGGCAACCAGAGCGGCGACTCCAATACCACCGTGTCGGCGATTACTGCACTGCGCAGCAAGCTGCAGAGTCAACTCAACTCCGTCCAAGCGCAGATCGCTGCGGGGTCCGGGAATCAGGCAACCCTCCAGACCCAGCGTGACAGCCTCACCAGCGAGATCTCCGCGCTGGATTCTCGCGAAGCGGACGCCGTGGTCGGCGCCGCACTGAGCGGCACTCCGATCGTCTATCGGCCGTCACAAGCCAGCCAGATCGCGCCCACCCCCACCAGGACAGCTCTTCTGGGAGCCATTGTCGGGCTCCTGGTCGGGATCGGGTTGGTGGCCTGGCGAGTCTCCCGTGACAACTCGCAACCCACATCGGGGTTCGCCGAGACGGCGATCGGGGCGCCGGTGCTCGCTGAAATGCGCAAGCCGCGGAAGCGACGGCGTGGGGGCACCACATGGACGGCAACGGCCGAGGCCGATCTGGCGCTGTCCGTCGCGCTGGTGATGCCCGAACACGCGCGCGTCGTTGCGCTGCTTCCTGCTACCGCGGGGATCACGCCGCTGGTGGCAACGCGGCTCGTCTCGGCGATTACTTCCGGGGGTCATTCCGTCCTTCTGGTTGACGGCGACCTTCATAAGGGCCGGCTCTCGCGCGACTTGCTTCCCGGCGCGCGCCAAGGGCTGATAGATGCTGCTGCAGGCGTCGTCTCCATCGATCAGTGTGTCCTGACCGGAATGCTGCACTCCGAGCGCTTCTTCCAGTTCCTGCCTTCTGGTCGATTGGGTGCCGCCGGAGCACTTAACCGGTCGTCTGTTACCCGTTTACTCGGTGACCTGCGCGCCCGCCTGGATCTGACCATTCTGGTCGATGGCCCGGTGACGCGCTACGGCGTAAGTCGCGCGGTCTCGGAGCTCGCGGATGCAGTCATCGTGTGCTGGGACGGCGACGATCGTGAGGCCCTGGAAGACACAGCCTCGGCCTTGGCGACGGCGGGATGCCTGATCGTTGGCGTGTTGATCGATCGCACAGAGGGCGTGGGAAAGTCGGCCGTTCGTTTCAACGTCAGATCTGGTAGTCAGGTGTCGCGGCCTGAACCCGCAGTGCCTTTGGAGGTCGGCGCGGACGAGGTCTTGCGAGCGACGCTTCCCTCGTCGGTGCTCCCACCCTCGTCTTGATCGGCGCTGCGGATCATCGTGCGTCTGAACGCAGAAATCCTAGGGCCGTGCGTTGCCTCTGGGTCTCGGGGTCGATTCCGCAGCCCCCCGAGTCGGGGCTCATGGTCTACAGCAGCTACCTTTCAGAGGCCCTCGTCGAAGCGGGCGCGGACGTTTTGGGCGTCGCGCTAGAGCGGAACCCCCCAGCGGCGCTCCCGGAAACTGGGGTGCGCTGGGATTCTGTTGCGGAGCGCCGAAGAGGGCTTCTTTCCGCCATGGCGAATCCGCTGCCGTTTACGGTTTTCTCCCATCGGACGTCTGGCTTCCGGTCGGCGGTGCGAGATCTACTTGCTGGCCAGCCCTTCGATGTTGTGATCATGGATCACCTGCAGGCTGGCTGGCTGATCGACGAACTTGGGGGCATCGACGGGGTTGCAAGTGGTCGTCCGAAGGTTGTTTACCTGTCACACAACTACGAGACCGACGTTCGGGCCGCCGTAGCTAAGCGAGAGCGGGCTTATTCTCCGCGCAAAGCGGTATTGGGGCTTGATGCTCTGAAGACGAAGCGTCTTGAGCGACGCGTGATAGCCCGGGCTGATCTGGTCACGGCGATTACTGATGCAGATGCACGAGCCTTCACCGCCGCCGGTGCGGCCGACGTCGTAACGATTACGCCTGGTTGGAGTGGCGAGGCTTGCGAAAGTCGGATGATCACCGAGTCAGTGCCTAGGCGGGTTGTCGTTCTCGGGCACTGGGAGTGGCATGTTAAGCAGACGAATCTGGAGCGATTCCTGGAGGCGGCAGACCCTCTGTTTCATGCGGCTGGAGCGGAGATCGTAGTGCTGGGCCCGGCACCCGTGGAATGGGTGGCGCGCTTGAGTGCAGGTTTGGCGGCAACGCGATTTGCTGGCTGGGTAGATGATTTTGACGTGGAGCTGTCGCAAGCGCGTGTGGGCATTGTGGCTGAACCTGCGGGCGGTGGGTTCAAACTGAAATCGCTCGACTACGTTTTTGGTCGACTCCCCATGGCCGTTCTCGAGGGAAGTGTGGCTGGGCTGCCCCTCAACGGTGAGACGGACATCATTGTGAGGGCCGATGAAGAGAGTCTGGCGATGGCGGCGTTGGATGCGCTGGATGATCTCTCACGCCTAAACCAGATGCAGTCTTTGGCGTTCGAGGCCTGCCAGTCATTGCGCGGTTGGGCCGAGCCGGGAAGGATCCTCCGGAAGGCTCTCGATTCTCATGCGGGCGCCTAGTTCTATAGACGTTCAGCCGCTGGCCAATTCGGCCGCCAGGTGGTCGGCAAGTCGAAGCGTCAATGCCGTGATAGTCAGTGTCGGGCCGCAGGCACCGGACGTCGGGAAGACAGCGCTGCTCGAAACAAAAACGTTGGGCGAATCCCACAATCGGCAATGTCGGTCAACGACACCCGCTGTGGCCGCGGCCGACATCCGAGTGAGCCCCATCTGGTGGGTGCCGTCGGCGAACTCCTGAACGTGGACGAGCTGTTCCTGGGAGGGGACCGTCAGCTTGCCGATTCCGCGCGAAGCAAGTTCATCGCGCAAGACCTCAAGTGTCCGATGCATCGCAAGCCGGTCCGCGGTGCTCACTTTGAAATGCACCGAAAGCCTGGGCGCCCCGAAGGCGTCGAGCTCGCCGCTCAGCTCCACACGATTGGCTGGATCCGGTGATTGTTCGGCGTCGAAACGAAGTCGGTATCCACCGCTACGCGGGAGGGTCATGAATGACGGCAACGATCGTCTCGCGAGCCAGCGCCGTCGAACCCAGTACCCGCTGTATCGGCTTAAGCGTGGAAGGTCGTGAACGATGTTGTCGACATGATCACGGATAGACCCCACATCGCGGTAGCGGCGCTGCGTGCCCCGTGCCTTCCAGTTGAGCTGACTTCGAGTAAGGGCCTGACGAGTCAGCGCGAAGGCCGATAGCAGACCATCGCCGTGCTCGGGGTTCATCGGATCGGGATACCAAAGGGCAAACCCAATGTTGGTGAGGCCCTCGCGCTGCTGAACCTCAGGCCGGATGGCCAATTGCCGCCTGCAGTAGACCCCATCATGGCTGTCCACAAAGCCGGCCACATGGCCGCGATCATGATCCGCCAACTCCAAATAGCCCACTTCGGCGACGGGGTGCGTCGTATAACCCTTGCCTAGCCACCCTGAGGAGCTTCCCAGTCCGCCCGGGCTGGTGGATCGACTCGTTAGGAGTAGCCGAGCGGACTCAAGCCCCCCCGCTGCTACAACGAAGATCTTTGCTCGCACCCTGAATTCGCGGCCCGGCTGACTGGCCGCCGTGACAGAGCTGACCTTGCGTTGTCCAGGCTCCTGGACCAACTCGAGGACGTTGGCATGGAGGTACAGCCGGACATGTTCAGAGGACTTCAAGGCATCGAAGTAGCGGTGACCCATCCTGACGGGGGGTCCCCAACGCCAGATCCGGTCATCGTCCACGACAGCGGACGTGCCCGGGTGATCTCCGAGGAGCGTCGCAGTGTCCGAAGTAGCGCCGCTTAGCGAATACTCGAACTCCCCCAAGTCCAGGTATTCGTGCGCACGGCGATAGTACGGAAGCATTTCTCATCTCGATACTGGCCAACCGCTGTGCGCGATGTGGGGCCGTACCTGGAAGTCGATCTCGTCGAGAGGGGTGCACCTTCCGCCCCATTGCATGGTCGTCCCACCGAGTCGCTTCTGGCGGATCAGGTGAAGGGGATCGTGGGTCCCGCTGCCACCGGCAGCGGCCGCTTTGAGGGTGTCTTGCGCCGAGCCCTCGGCTCGCTGCCCACCCGCTTCGAGCAACGCCACGTTGTAACCGCGCTTGGCGAGTTCGAGTGCGAGTGGAGTCCCCGCCGCGCCGGTCCCAACGATGCAGACATCGGCTTCTATGACCGTGGCGGCTGATAGGTCACGGGCATCGATCAACAAAGTTGCTCCAGGCGCTGGTGTAGCCGTTCCCGTTCTTCGGGGTTAAGCGGGGCATCAGCTGCCGCTAGGATGCCTCGCACATGCTCGGGACTACTGGCACCCACCAGGATGGATGTCAGGCGGGAATCTTCTGACCGTCAAGCAGCCTCGCAGCGCCAGGCCTTTCTCAGCGGGCGGAAATGCCGAAAGCAGCTGACCATCGCCCAGGACCGCGATACCGATCAGGCTGACATCCTGCGCCCTTGCCTTGTCTGCGATCCCATCGACCAAGGCGAGACTCCGGATGTTCGCTGGCACTTGCAGGCAGCAGATGCCCGGGAGTGCAAGTGCGGCATGTGCCGCCTCTAGGCTGGTGCAGCAGACACCGAACGCCCGAATATCCCCGTCGTCTCGTAACCTCTCCAAAGCGGCAACGGCATCGGCCCTGCGAAGGGATTCCGCCGAGGGCTCGTGCAGCACAAGCAGCTCTATCTGATCGCGCCGCAGCCGTCTCAGGCTTCGGTGGGCGGCAGCCCGCACGTAGCCGGACGAAAATGATTGTAGAGTGCCTCATCGCCTCGTAGCGTCATTCGTCACTCTCAGTTGCTACGAGCCGACCTTGGCCCCTCGGGGTCTTGAGAGACCGACCTTGGTGGAAATGACGAGGTCAGATTCATAGCGCGCGGCTCGACCGACCAGGCGTTCGCTGATACCACGGGCGTAACAGTCCGCGGTATGGATCAGCGTCATCCCAAGCTCGATGGCCGTCTGCAGCGACTGGAGTCCTGCGCGCGGGCTCCGGCCCTGCCAGAAGGCCCCAGTCTGGCGCAACCGAGTCCGATGGGAGACACGGTCAAGTCGCTGTTTCCGAGCGGCCGCCTCGCGCTGGCACGGGTCGCCCCCCGTCACTCACAGTTGCATTGTCCCAGACGCTCGGATACGTCGGCCGATCAGGGGTCACTCGCAAGGGTGAACAGTCCCGCACTTGAGTTCCCGGTCGGGTGGCTCCTGAAATCGTCAGATTTGCTCACTACCGGCCGCTGACCTGTTCGTTTCCCTGTAAGGCTACCTTCTGGACGTTGCGACAGGGCCTCAGTCAGGTCGTCGTGAACCCACCTAGCGGGCCGTCGGTTCAAGGCGCGGATCCCGAAAGTCGAAGCACCAGTTAGCAAACGGATCAGCCGTCCCTAGGCCATTTGAGCCAGGGCGTACCGGGGCCGCATTGACTTGGAGATTCCCATGAGGAGTGTCGCTAGTAGGCGCATAGCAGCATCCGGGCTCGTAATACTGATGCCAATGGTCGCGTCGTGCATACCTTTGACGTCTGCAAAGCCGAGCAAGCCGGCCAAGCCCTCAAAGCCGGTCACGGCGGGCGTGACAGTAAAAGCCCCCGCCGCCGCGCCGCGTCTTATAGGTACGGTTGACGACGCAGTAGTCGGGACCGGAATGAATCAATTCTCTTACAGCGGAGCTAGCTGGACTAATTGTGGAGGATGTAATTCCGCCGCATACCAGCGCAGCTTTCACTATGCCTATAGCACTGGCAACTCGGTATCTCTGAAATTCGTGGGTAGCCAGGTCAGGCTCTACGGAATTCACGAACCGGTCGGCGGAATTGCGACCGTGACGATTGACGGCGCCAGCGGGTCGGACGTGGATCTCTACGGAGCGGCCACTTCGGCTGGTCTCATTTACACCAGCCCGGTGTTGACGAACGGGACTCACACAGTAAAGGTTGCGGTCGCGGGGCGGCATAACGCGAAAACGGCGTATGGCTCTAACACCATTACTATTGATAAGGCTGAGGTCTACGGCGTTACGGCCGATCTTCCGGCGACTCCGACGCCGACTCCTAAACCGAAGTCGACTCCGACGCCGACGCCCACGGCGACTCCGACGCCGACGCCGAGGCGACACCCACACCACACCCACGGCGACACCGACACCGAAGCCGACGGCGACACCGACGCCGAAGCCCACGGCGACACCGACGCCGAAGCCCACGCCGACACCGACGCCGACTCCGACTGCGACGCCGACACCGACACCCACACCCACGCCGACACCGACACCGACGCCCACACCGACTCCGACACCGACTACTACACCGATCACGGTCGGTGCCCTTTCGGTGACGTCGTCGGCCGCACTGGGCAAACCGGTCACCGTGTCGTTCACGGTGTCGGGAAAGGGCAGCCTGGACGACCTGGCGGCGTCGGTGCGTGACGCAAGCAACATTGACTCCGGCGATCTGGACTTCCCCCACGTGGGCTCGGTGACCTTGAATGGTCCGCAGTCATTCACTGCCCAGGTCACGGAGCCCAGCATGGGCGCCTACACCGTTGGTGTGGCGTATGAGAGTCAGGGCACCTGGTATCACATCAACGCTCCTACCTCAACGTTTCACGTGACTGCGGCAGCGCTCGGCAGCGACGCCGACGCCGACGCCGACGCCGACGCCCACTCCGACGCCGACACCGACTCCGACACCGACGCCCCGACGCCGACGCCGACGCCGACGCCGACGCCCACCACCGCCGCGATAACCAGCAACCCGCTTGGTTCGGCCGGTGCACGGTCTGGGCTGACCTGGAACTCGGGCTTGTGGCCCTTGGACCGACCGGATCGGCATCCTCCTACAGTTCTGCGCTGGCCTATGCCGAGACGCGGCGAGGGAAGCAATCGGATATCAATATGGTGCGCAATACAATAGCTCTTGGGACGACCTGACCGGTATGCAGATACTCGACTTCCTTAATGCAACGCCTTCGGCGACCCGGTCTTGATGCTGCCCCCGTGGCCGGCTGGACAGGGTTCCTGGACGCAAGCCGCGTCGGGCGCATATGATTGCTATTACAAGCAGATTGGCGCAGCAATTGTGGCTAAGCGGCCGAGTGGCAAAACGGTCTTGCGCTTTGCCTGGGAAGCGAATGGAAACTGGTATGACTGGTCAATAGTGAATGCCGGAGGGGCTACAGCATTCATTAATGGTTGGCGCGACGCTGTAGATGCGATGCGGGCAGGCGCCGGAGCGAAAGCATCGAACATTGTGTTTGACTATTCGTTGGCTGCTCTGGATGATAAAGGGCAGGGCGATCCTTTGACTGTCACTTACCCCGGAGACGCTTGGGTAGACGTCATCGGGGTCGACATTTATGATTCCTGGTCGGTGACGACCAACCCCACCACGCCGGCGTATGCCCCGACTATGCAAAGGGCTTACGACTTCGCGGCTCCATGGCAAGTGGATGTCGTTGGATGAGTGGGGCCTACACCACACCGGATCCGTGACCCGGAAGGTGGGGACAACCCAAATTTCATCAACGCGATGTTAACTGGATCAAGGCTCATAAGAGCGGCCTGGCGTGGGAGCAGTATTATCAGGACGACGCGCAAGACAATGTCAATAGCAGTCTGTTCTCGCCTGATCGGGACTCCAATCCCAACTCGCGAGTCGCTTACCTGGCTGACCTGAATTAGCCCCCTCGCGTAGGGCCGGCTCTCCACGGAGGCCGGCCCTACGCCACGCTAAGGGTCAGTTGCGCGTGTGTCCAGGTGGTACCTTGGGTCATGACTGGTGCGCATTTAGGTGACCTTGTCTACGGCCTTCGACCACAGGATTTCAGATGCCGTGAGACCATAGGGTGTCACTGTGAGTGAGGCGGACCAACGCGGGGGGGAGCGACTATGCCGAGCCTCAAGGTGCGTTCGCCTCGGCATCGTCGCGAGCGGCGTGGGGCCGCACTCGCCCGTCGCGCAGGCTGGAATGTCGGCGACCAGATCCTCTCCGCCCTGACGAACGTCGCCCTGGCTTTTATCGTCGCTCGAGCTGTTGACGCCCGTGGGTTCGGCGCCTTCTCCATCGCGTTCCTCATCTTCTCTCTCCTGGTAGGAGTCGAGCGCGCGCTGGTCGGCCAGCCGATGAGCATGGTTTACAGCGCTGCTGAGCCACATACGCTGGCCCGGGCGATCAGGGGCGGGACCGGAACCGCGCTCGCGCTCGGAGCCGTTTCTGGCGTGGGCGCGGTGATCACCGGGACTCTCGTGGGCGGGGTCACCGGCCATGCCCTGATCGCGGTCGGAGTTGTACTGCCAGGACTGATGCTGCAGGACGCCTGTCGCATGATTTTCTTCGCCTTGCGCAAGCCAGCGTTAGCGACCTTGAACGACACGATTTGGGCCGTGTTTCAGTTCGTGCCCATGATCTGGATGGTGGCTGCCGGCGTCCGCTCCGTGACGGCGTATGTGCTGGTTTGGGGAGCATCTGCGGCCATCGCAGCGACCGTGGGACTCATTCAGCTCGGGCATCTACCGTCAATCAGCCTGGTGCGCTGGTGGGTCAAACACCATCGCACACTGTCGGGCTATCTCATGGCCGAATACGTTTTGGGTGCCGGGGCCTACCAATCGTGCGTGTTTCTGATTGGCGCCTTCGTCGGGGTTCAAGCGGTCGGCTCGCTGAGGGCGGCCGCAGTCTTGATCGGACCGGTTGGAATCCTAGCTACCGCAATCTTCACCTTTGCGCTGCCGGAGCTGACCCGGCGAGGAACCCTGCCTTCCGCTGTCAGAGCGAAGATCGCCCTCGCCGTGTCCGGCCTACTGGTGATCGTGACGGCGGGATACGGCGCCCTGCTGTTACTTTTTCCGGATCGTCTGGGCGGCAGATTCTCGGCGATACCTGGACCGGGGCCAGGAGCGTTCTTCTTCCGGTTATTGCTGGTTCCGTGGCACTCGGCGCGAGTATGGGGCCGGTTCTCATCGCTTATTCGATGGGTCATGCTCGGCTTACATTCCGCATGCATTTTGTGGAGGCACCGATCCTGCTGACATGTGTACTCGTCGGCGTCCACCTTGGTGGGGTAACCGGAGGAGCCTGGGGAATGGCGCTTGCGTTCGCTGTCATGTCGCCGCTCTGGGCATACCAGATGAGGCGTCTGCTCTACCCTCGCGTGCCCGGAGTCTGTCTCTGCGCCGATCGACGTGATGGCGCATCGCGACACCATTCCTGTTCAGTTGGACGCATGAGGATCCTCGTCACTGGAGCTGCGGGTTTCATCGGCTCAAATGTCACCGATCACCTGCTTGCTGCCGGTCACGAGGTCATCGGGCTGGATAACCTCTCGCGTGGACGGCCTGCGAACCTTGAGCAGGCCCAGCAGACCGGCCGTTTCAGTCTTGAGCAAGTTGATGTCACAGGACCTTAATTGCCTGCTCTGATCCAGCGGATCAGTCCCGAGGTCATTTGCCATCTGGCGGCGCAGATCGATGTTCGCGTCAGCATCCAGAATCCGGTGTTCGACGTGCAGCAGAACGTTGTCGGGACCGTGAATCTGCTGGAGGCAGCACGGCGAGCCGGAGTCAGCAAGGTCGTTTTTGCCTCCTCGGGGGGATCGATCTACGGATCGCCCGACCGACTTCCGGTGACCGAAGACACGAAGCTCGCTCCCGAGTCGCCGTATGCCGCTAGCAAGGCGGCATGCGAGCTGTTCTTCGAGACTTTCGCCGCTCTGTATGGGCTGGCTTGGACATCGTTGGCCTTCAGCAATGTCTACGGTCCGCGGCAAGATCATGAAGGCGAGGCCGGAGTCGTCGCTTTATTCGCGTCAGCCCTACTGGCAGGGCGTACCCCGACGATCTTCGGCGACGGCACTTCTACCCGTGACTACGTGTATGTCGGCGATGTGGCGGATGCCTTCGTTCGGTGCGTGGGAGCTACACACGGTGACGGTCGCCGCTTTAATATCGGTACGGGCCGTCAAACTTCCGTCGCACAGTTGTACGCCAAGCTCGCGGCGATCGTTGGCGCCAGGCAGGAACCTGCCTTTGCCCCGGCGCGGCTGGGCGAGGTGCGGGCGAGCGCAGTGGATCCGTCGGCGGCTGCCGAAGTCCTCGGATGGACGCCTCGCACGGCCTTGGAATCTGGTCTGGCGCAAACTGTCGAATGGCTTCGGCGCTCGCGTTCGTGAAGGGAGCGACAAATCGATAATTCAGAATCCGTAACTTTGTCGCATAACTTCAGCGGACTTCTCCCGAAGAACATCGCGGCTAGGTACGGTACAAATGCAGCGACTCTGCTAACACACAGCTACGGTCGTTTTGCGTTGCCGAAAGGGCCGGGGTGGGCGCGCAACTGAAGTCGGTGGTCGGCCGGAGTCCGACGATCGTCGTTGTGATGGCATCGTTGGCACAGAGCGGCGGACTGAAGATGGTCCTTGACCTCGTTGCAGCGTGGCGTCGTGACGGTGCCGATGCCAGGCTTTTCGTGGTGCAGAAGGTGGTTCGGCAGGAGGCCGCCGAGGTCGACAACGGGCTCCGGGTCGAGTATGGGACGGACAGGCCAGGACGATTTCGGTATCAGTGGCCGTGGGCTCTGCGTCGGCTCGTTCGCGAGACCCGCGGCGCCGACCTCGTTCTGTCCGGTGCTGACGTCGGAAACGGGCTTCTGCTCGGCTGGGTCGCCGCTCGCTTGACCCGTCGGCCGTACGTCGTGTTCGTCCAATCCGATCTAGACGATGCACTTCGCACCTGGGTCAGTCGCCCGCTACGCCCGCTGACCCGTTGGGTCCATTCTCATTCCGATGCAGTCATCTGCGTCGCCGACAGCATTGTGCCCGGCGTGGTCGAGAACGGCATGGCCCGGGAAGCGATTTGGGTTGTCCCCAATGGAGTGGATGTCGACCGGCTGCGTGCCATGGCAGAGTTGCCGGTGTACGAATTGTCTTCACCCATGGTGCATAGCAACGGGCAGACAGCGACCTTGGGTGACGTGGATGGGCGAAGCAAGCCCGATCACCCGAATGGTCCGGTCGTGGTGGCCAACGGCCGGTTGTCATCGGTCAAGGGTTTCGATGTGCTGGTTCGCGCCCACGCTCTCGTTCGATCGCGCGGCGTGGTCCATCGACTGCGCATCATGGGCGAGGGTCCTCAGCGCGGCCGGCTCGAGGAGCTCATCAGAGAGTTGAACGTCTCTGACACCGTTGAGCTCGCAGGCCACGTCTCGAATCCCTACCCGTCGATCGCTCGGGCGGATCTGTTCGTTCTTTCATCTCGATTGGAAGGCATGCCTCTCACGTTGCTGGAGGCTCTTGCGTTAGGCGCGCCCGTCGTAGCGTCGGAATGCAGCAGCGGCGTTACCGAGCTGCTCGGCAGTTCCCGATTCGGTGACCTGGTGCCGGTGGGCTCTGTAGAGGATCTCGCAGCTGCCATCGAGAGGCACTTGCGCGCGCCCAATCGCCTTGTGGACAAGGCGCAGTACGCCTCCAAGCACGCGCGCAGCTATGACATCGAGTCGTCCGCCAGAAGGCACCTGGAGATCCTCGGGAAAGTATTGGGCTAGCTCGGGGACGCCGCCGGTCCCGGTAACCCTGGCACCCAATTCCGGGCGTTGTCGGCGTAGACGGCGGTCAGCACCTCCGGCGGGAGGTCAAGCCCGGACACTGGCCAACGGCCTTGCGGAGGTACCCGTTCGACGGAGTAGTCGAAGTTTTCGTCCGCGGTCTCCAACAACCGAAACCAGCGTCTGTACCGTTCCGCGTCGAACGGGAAGGCATCGGTACCCCACAGCACGCGGTCGGGGAAACGCAGCATGAGAGCTTTAGACGCCCGCGGCTGGCGCCCGAGCTCCGCCTCACGGCCGGAGAGATCGACGGCGACATTCGGATGGGCGTTCAACAGTTCGGTTACCCAGGCAAGATCTTCTGCGGCGTTCGCGAGGTGGGCGGCGATGAAATTCGTACCCGGATGAGCCTGGGCCAGCCCTATGAACGCTTCGAGCAATTGCTCACGCGAGCTCACGGGGCGTCCGGAGTAGCTCCAATTCGAATGGCGAGCCAATTCCTCGTACCGCTCGTTGCGCCGGTTGACCGGAAGCCAGAACGCAGCCGGGTCGGCGACGTGAATCAACACGGGAATGCCCAGCTCTCCGGCGGTTGCCCAGAGTTCGCTCAATCGCGGGTCGTCGGGCATCACGACTTTGCCGGCAGCGTCCTTGAAATCGAGGCCGAGGCTTTTCCAGACCTTGAGGCCCCCGGCTCCGGCTTCGACTGATCGCCTGAGTGAGTCCGAAAGCTGCCGGCTGAATTGTGGCTGCAGCATCATGGACCAGTCGACATGGCAAAAGGTTAGAAAACGTCCTGGATAGGCTCGGTCGTAGCGATCGAGATTTGCCTCCAGCTCGTCGCCCCAGCGGCCGTCGAGGTTGACGACGGAGGAGATCCAAAGGGTGTCAAGCTGCTCGACCATCCAGCCAACATCCGGAACGACCCAGTGCACACCGTCGGTGAGCCAGCGGCCGAGGTGGTTGTGCACATCGATGGCAGGCACCGCCGCGCGCTGCACGTGGGTCTGAGAAGTGACCAGATTCGACACCGGCGCGTAGCCGTGTAGCGATTGACGGCGAAGTCGAACTTCCCCTCGGAGACGCTCTGCGTACTGGGGGGCACGCTTGATTCGAGCGCCCCAGGTCGCCAGGAACGACCGGTCATTTCGCTCTACGCCCACGCGCCTATTCTGCCCGCCTGAACGGAGCAGTCACAAACGCCCATTTGGCAGCCTTCGACCGATTATTCTTTGCATAGCGTCGAAACGGGTGCCCATCGGCGCCGGGTAGCCGTTCGTTCCTGAGAAGATAGGTGTCGGTATGAGGGTCCTGGTCACCGGAACCGAGGGGTACCTGGGGTGCCTTCTCGCGCCGGAGTTGGTCAAGCGCGGACACGCCGTCCGCGGTGTCGACACCGGCTACTACAAGTACGGCTGGCTATACAACGGCCTGAGCCTCAGCGTGGAGACCCTGGCCAAGGACATCCGCCAGTTGGACGAAGGCGACCTCGAGGGATTCGATGCCGTTGTCCACATGGCAGAGCTCTCAAACGATCCGCTTGGCGCCCTGATCCCCTCCGTCACTTACGTCGTCAACCATCAGGGTTCGGTGCGGCTGGCGGAGCTGGCGAAGAAGGCGGGAGTTTCCCGGTTCGTGTACATGTCCTCCTGCAGCGTCTATGGCGTAGCCGAAGGCGAGGTTGACGAGTTCGCGGCTGTGAACCCGCAGACGGCGTATGCCGAGTGCAAGGCGATGGTTGAGCGAGACCTGACCCCGATGGCCGACGACGCTTTCTCCCCGACGTTCATGCGGAACGCCACTGCGTATGGCGCATCTCCGCGGATGCGCTTCGATATCGTCTTGAACAATCTGGCGGGGCTGGCCTGGACCACCGGGGTAATTGCCATGACCAGCGATGGATCGCCCTGGCGTCCGCTGGTCCATGGCCTCGACATCGCAAAGGCGATCTGCTGCGTTCTTGAGGCACCTCGCGAAGACATCCACAATCAGGTTTTCAACGTCGGCAGCTCGGAGCAGAACTATCAGGTTCGCGGCATCGCCGAAGCGGTCGCCGAAGTCTTTCCCCGGTGCGACCTGACTTTCGGCGACAACGGTGGTGACAACCGTAGCTACAAAGTGAATTTCGACAAAATCAGCTCCCAGCTCCCAGGATTTGCGTGCGACTGGAATGCCGCCCGTGGGGCCAAACAGCTGCACGACGTATTCGAGCGGATCGATTTGGACACTGCCACCTTTACTGGCCGGGGCCACACCCGGCTAAAGCAGCTTGAATACCTGATGCGCAGCAAGCAGCTCGATGACGGCCTGTTCTGGAATGCGCAGTGAAGCTGCAACCAACGGATATCGCCGGTGCCATGATCGTTGAGCTCGATCGGCTGACCGACGACCGCGGGTTCTTTGCTCGCACGTTCGACGCCGAGGAATTTCGGGCGGCGGGCCTTGAGCCCGTCGTTGACCAATGCAACGTGTCGTACAACCAGCGAGCGGGCACGCTTCGCGGGATGCACTACCAGGACAAGACGGCTCCGGAGACGAAGCTCGTCAGGTGCACTCGCGGTGCAATCCTGGACGTCATCGTTGACATGCGGGCCGACAGTCCGACTCGGCTGCAGCATCTGGCGATCGAGCTGACGGCCGAGAATCGGACAGCGCTCTACATTCCGGCGCTGTGTGCGCACGGCTTTCAAACACTGGTGGATGACACCGAGGTCCTCTACCAGCATGGCGGGACGTATACGCCGTCGGCCGAGAAAGCCCTTCGTCATGATGACCCGGCGCTTGGGCTGGTGTGGCCGTTGGCCGTCACTATGATCTCGGCCAAAGATCTGAGCTGGCCGCTGCTCTGAGGTTTCCGAAATCCTTGGAGCTCTCTGAACTCGAAAGGCGGTCTTTGTCGTGCGCACGGTGTTGGCGCTTGTCCAAGACCACCCCTGGCCTCCCAATCACGGTGGCCGGGTCGAGTTCGCCAACAGTCTTGAGGCGCTACGCAGCCTCGGCCACCGAGTGATTGTTTTTGCGATTGCGCGCCGGGCCGACGAAGCGACAATCCGGGCCTGCCGAGAGCAATTCAGTGACTACAGCTGGCATTGAACGTCGTGGCGAATTGTTGTCAACCGTCCTGCATCCGATCACACCGTTAGTGCTTTCGACGCGGCGTGTCGGCCGGTCCGCCTATCGACACCTGCGGGCGCTGGCAATGAAGAGCGACGTGATCCTCGCACACAGCGATTACGTGCTGGAGATTGCCCTCCGGTTGGCGGCGGACACGAACCGACCCGTCGTCTCGCGCAGCCACAACGTGGAGTGGGACTACTACTCGGCGTTGAGAGTCAACGCGACTCGACCGCTTCGGCGGATGTATTACGGGCTGGAGAGTGCACGGCTGAGGCGCACGCTGCCGCGGCTCGCGGCGTCCGGCCTGCTGGCAGGCGTCGCGGCCATGACGCCGGCGGACTCGAGTCGACTGGCCGCTGCCTACCATCGCGAGGTCGCGACGATTCCGCCGTTCCTCCTTGGTGACGGTTTTCGCAAGCCCCCCAGCTCCGCAGATGTCAGGCGACGGTTTGCATCCAAAGAGCTGGTTTTCGTAGGCGCGATGTCAAATGAAAACGCAGCCGGCGGTGTCGTCTGGTTCGGCGCGAACGTGTGGCCGTTGGTGAGGGCCGCTGTGGCAGATGCCTCGCTGGTCGTGGCTGGAAGGTCTCCGCTGCCGGAGGTGGCCGAGCAGTTCCGGGGCCTGGAAGGCGTGCGGATCATCGCCAACCCGCCCCAGACCGACTATCTGCTGGACGAGGGGACTGTCTTCATCAACCCTGTGTTGTCAGGAAGCGGCGTCAATATGAAAATCGGCGCTCCGCTGGCGGCCGGTTTGCCGGTGGTGACGACCTCGGTGGGGTCGCGTGGCTTCGAGGCGTGCCCAGCTGTGATCGTTGCGCGTGATCCGCGGGAGATGGCCTCCCGGATTGCGAATCTGCTCACTGATCCCGATGAATATGAGCAGGCCGCGCTTGTGGCGTCCCGTTACGCATCTGACGCGCTCGATCCAATGGTTGCCGGCCAGGCGCTCAGCCACATGCTCGAGCAGGCCACCCTTGAGCTGCCGTAGTCCAGCCGGCTAATAGGCTCCGCGACCGGCCGCAACGGCTCCTACCGTCTTGAGCAGGATGGTGAGGTCGAGGACGAAGGACCAGTTCTCTACGTAGTACAGGTCCAGGCGGACCGATTCTTCCCAGGTGAGATCGGAGCGCCCGCTGACCTGCCACAGTCCCGTGAGTCCGGGTTTGACGAGTAGCCGCCTACGGACGTCGTCGCCGTAGCGTTCGACTTCAGCGGGCAGGGGCGGACGAGGTCCGACCAGCGACATTTTTCCGGTGACGACGTTCCAGAGCTGCGGCAGCTCGTCGAGGGAGTAGCGCCGCAGGATCCGCCCGACGCTGGTGATGCGGGGATCGCCGCGGATCTTGAACAGAACGCCACCGGATTCGTTCTTGTCGGTGAGGTCGATGAGCAGTTTTTCGGCTGCCGGGACCATGCTGCGAAACTTCACGAGACGGAAGTCCTGGCCGCCGATCCCGGAACGGGTCTGGCGGAAGAAGACGGTGCCGCGGCTGTCGAGCTTGATGGCGATGGCTATGGCGAGCAGCACCGGGGAGATGACCAGCAGGATCAGGACGGCGAGGATGCGGTCGAAGGCGCCTTTGGCCAGGCGACCGGCGCCGGAGAACTTGGGCTCGGTGACTTGAAGGAGTGGGAGCCCGCCGACGGGACGGATGTTTACCCGGGGACCGGCGACGTCAGTGAGTTCGGGACTGAGGAGCAGCGCGATATCCGTACCCTCGAGCTGCCAGGCGAGCCGTCGCAGGCCCTCTCTGCCCAGCACGCGGGCGCTGGTGACGGCGACGGTATCCGCGCGCACTTCGGCGGCTACTTTTCGGGCCTCGGACGGCGCTCCCAGGACCCGGATCCCCCCGACGATCTCGGCTGGGTCGTGGCCGGTTTTGTTAGACGCGGTGCAGGCGCCGACGACGCGCAGGCCATGGTGGTCGCCACGGCCCAGCTGGGTAACCAGGTGGTCGATGTCGTCGACGTGGCCGACCGCCAGGACGCGGTGCAGGCACCGGCCGCGTCGCCGCGCCCGATGGAGCATGGCACGCGCGGCCAGCCTGCCGGCGATGAGGGCGAGAAATCCCACGGGGAGCGCGATGAGGAAAAAGCCGCGGGAGACCTGGGATTTCGTCAAGTAGACGAAGAAGGCGGTCAGTGCGGTCATTCGTACGGAAGCTTCGAAGATCGCTTTGAACTGCTCGGTGCCCGAGCCGACTCGTTCGCGTTCGTAGGCTCGCGAGATCGCCAACAGTGCAATCCAGGTCGGCGCCAGAATCAGGGCGGTGGCTTCGCTGGCGCGTTGCATGTGGGGGATCTGGCCGAACCGAACGACAACGCCCAAAGTGACTGCGGCAGTCACCAGCGCCGCGTCGAGCAACACCAGGGCGAGCGCGTACCGGCGTTCCCACCGAGCCGCCCGAGGCAGCGGACGCGGCTCCACGCCGGGGCGTGAACCGAAAGTGATCAGGGTTCGTCGCCGCGTTACCAGACCATCGGATTCGGGCAGCGTCGTAACGTTGGAGTCATGCGGCAACGCAGTCACTTTATGTCACCCCCCGGTGTCCAGCGCACTCCCGAAAATCCTCTGTCCAGCCTCCACTATCTTCCCGCGAGCAGGCTCTTGTCAGGCTGTTGGCCTAGATAGTGACAAGAAGCCGGATTGGCCAAACGGCTAGGTTGACTACTGACCGAATTCACACGCGCGTGGTAGGGAGTTCACCCGAACTCCAGTGGTGACGTCTCATCCACGTGACCAACCGCCATCGATCGTGGACGCCTCGACGGAGATTCCGTCGGGTGATTGGTTGCCGTCGGTCATGATGCTGCCGTTACCGGTCGAGTGGATCAGTCGATGTCCGCGAGTGGAAGTGCCGGTCGCGAGGAACCGGAACGAGGCAAGGCTGTCGCCGTTTGCCTGCGATTGGATGTGTACGGCTTGCTGGCAATCCTCATGGTTGAAGCCGGCGCCGGCGCGATTGGAGGTGCCGGTGCCGTTGTCGTTCGAGACGCAGTTGACGAAGGTGACCCGCTCGGACTGATAACACGCGAACCCGTGCGAATTGGCGTTGTGGGCCGACGCGCAGGACTCCAGGAGTGCGTCGTTGGACGAGTTAAGCCCAATGCCCGCGGCGCCACGACCCTGCCCGTCGACGACGACGCTCCGCAGTACCGGGCGGGCGCAGGACAGCAGATCAATCCCGAACGTCTCAAACGGCGGAAGGTTTCCCGCCCCCGGAACTCCGACGACCCGCACGTCCTCGACAAGTAGGTCGTCGCAGCGGGCGATACGAATTCCGTTGAAGAGTGCCGCCGGGGAGAGCGGCGCGGTGATCCGGAGAGTGAAGCCGCTCAGCACCGGCTTTTGCAGGCGGCGGCCGTCAGTCGGTTCGATGCGGATGACGTTCCACTGCGTGGTGTCGCCGAAATGCCAGGTCGGGAACCCGGTCCGGATCGGACCGGTGAGATCGATGAAGGTGCGGTCGGAGCCTTGGCCAATAATGCCGCCCGCCAGGATCGCCGATGTCATCCCTGAGGCCGGCTCGGTGAAGTCGGCATAGGTGTAGGTCTGGGCACCGAGTTGGAGGGGCGTCGTCGACGCCGCGGTGACGGCCTTACCCGTTCCGGATTGGCTCACGACCTGGGAAATTCCTACCCCGCCGACTGCGGCCGCACCTATTCCTATGCCGACGGCGGAGAAGAAACGACGTCTGCTCATTGGAGTTCGGCTCGGATGCAGGGGCCCCCACTCGCCGCCTCCGGGCGTCATGTAAGTCGCGCTCCGGGTGGTTGAGGCACCGCCCCCGCTGGACGAATGCGCACTAAAGCATCACACGGGAACCTAGCTCAGTCCGGGATTTGTGGCATATGGACCGGCACGCCACCGGGCCAGGGGGCGGACATCTCTGTCAGCGAACCAGCCGGAGACTCCGGTCCGCGGCTGAGTCGCGCAGGTCAATGGTTGCTGGTGGGCTGATCCGTGGACCGACGTGCGCGCTGACGATGATTTCTGTACGGCGCGGGCGGGACCACTCAGGGTTGTTGGAGTGCAGCACCCGAAAACCGGCGGCTTCAATTTCGCTGCAGAGCAGGCTGATCGCAACGCCAAACGGCATGCCGACTTCAGGCTCGGTCACCTCGACGGTGGCGAAGGGCTCGCCGGCGTCCAACTGGCGACGGACGTCAAGCAGCAGCCGGTCGCGCACGTCGGACAAACCACCACGAAGAGCCATCTTCGAGCCAAGCGTCATTAGTCCCCCCAAGGACATCCAACTAGCTGTCTCACAACTCACCGTAGTTGATGTGAGGGGACAAAGGGAACTCTGTGTGAAAAGGCCAGGACATCGATGGGTAAACAGTTACTGAATGAACACGGTGAGTAATTTGATCTTCATCCAGGCTGCGGACACGGGCCGGGATTTTGAACCGGCCACGCTGAGGCTAATCAACGGCGTTGTGAGCTCTCTTCAACCGCCGCGTCACCCTGACCGCGCCAAGACTCACCCTGTCGCGGATCGCGCCACGAGACTGAATCGGTATCCCCGCTCGCGACAGAAGTGACTTCGCCGCGTAGACCTCGCCTGAGCGGACGGTCGCCGCGCTGCTCCACGCGCAGGAGATCGCCACGGTCCTGTCCAGATTGCGTACCCAATGGATGGCGTACGGCGGCAGATAAAGCGCTGACCGGGGCGTCAGCCTGAAGACCTCGGCACCAGATGGCATCTCGTCGACCCAGAGTCCGCCCGCGTGGCTTCGAGTGACGGCCGCGGCATGCGCGCGACTGCCGGGGGTGAGGACGCCAACTTCCTTGGTGCCTGTTACCTGCAGCAGCAGATTGTGGTGTTGGTCGGAGTGGGCGGGTGTCACCGAACGACCGGAGCCAAGGAAGATTCCAGCGTCGCGTTCAAGCCAGGGCTCACTCGAAGGCCATCCACGCTCCAACGGGTCACAGATTGATCCGATCAGCGCTCGGTAGCGGCGAGACCTTTGAACGTGATAGATCCGCGCAACCGTGGGCCCGTCGCGGTGTTGGGGAAGGATATGGCCGAATTCGGCCGGTGCGTTTCCTTGGAACAGGTCGACTCCGCCGTCGACGCCTCGAATCCAAGCCGGGGGCATCTCGGCGGCGAGTAGGTCAAGGTCGTCATCGCTGCAATCGACATCCTTGGCGTCCAGCAGGTGAGGCACGACGACGAATTGGCCATTCGCAGCCGCCCGAGCGATTGCTTCGACTACCGCGTGATCGAGCGACCGAGCAGCCACGATCAGGTTGGAAAGCTGCCACAGCCGATCAACGGCACTTCGATCGGGGTCACGGCGAGGACGGCGGGCGGCTCGTATTGGGTCGAGTCCGACTCAAGCGGTTCGTTCGGCATGGTGTCTCCGGAATACGTATGTGGCGCGTGTCTAGCTGGCAAGTCCGATGCCGATCAGCGGCATTTCAATGGGAGTGATCGAGACGATCGCGGGTGCTTCATATCGCATTGTTGGTCGCGGTCTCGTTTGCACCGATGCGCATAATGACGCAACCTACCCCGCCGCCTCAGGCACGGGAAGGAACGGAGACTCAGGCTGACGTGAACGTCGTAGAAGTGGCTGGTTTCGCCGTTCTTCTCACAGGTTCTACGGTTTCTGCCAGCACAGATCTCATAGCCGCGCTGGGCAACGCCACCCCCACTACGCTGGCCGCGGACCTTAATTTGCACTGCCATCCTGGCGGCGTAATCGTCCCGAACAGGCCGGCTGATCGAATTGTTCAGCACGTGTCCTGCTGGTTGGAAAACGGCGAACAGGTCGTGGCGATTCAAGGGGGGAAATGTGCCCGCATTGGCCTCGCCCGCGCGGTTCTTGACCCGGGAACCGGAGGAGGGGTCCGCGGCGTACATGCGCTACTGCTGCCGGTCCTGGCGCTGCTCGTGGCGCAGGAAGGTCTCTGTCTCGCCCATTCCGGCGCCTTGCGTTGTGCTGATGGCGCGGCGCTGGTGCTCGGCGCCAGTGGCCAAGGAAAATCCACCGTGGTCACGGCGGCTCTCAGCGCGGATCGCTTGGTACTCGGCGACGACTTGGCGGTACTGCGACTTGACGGGCGTGGAGTCTCCGTCGCCGGGGTGCCGCAGCCACTAGCCCTCCCGGCCGACCTTGCGCGCGAAGCCGCCGTCGGTCCGGCCATTGCTGGCGATCCCAGAGACCGGCGGTCGCCGGCCTGCCCGGCCGTTCTCGATATGGGTTGGCATCCCTTGAGCGCCGTGATCCTCGTCGGGCATTCAGCTGAGCCTTCGGGCCTTCTCAACCGCGCTTCCGGTCGAGATGCCTTCTACCGTTTGCTCACCAGCACTTTGGACGGGCTCAGTCAGGCGACCGCGCGCTTCGCGTTCCCTTTTGCTGTAGCTGTGGCCCGGCTACCTGCCTGGCAGCTCGGGCTAGCCGCCGATCCGTCGGCTCGCCTGGCGGCGGTCGCAAGAAATCTGACGGAGGTGGAGGCAGCTGTTAGGGCTGCACCAGTTCCAGCCGAGTGAGCTCGGCAAGCAACGCTCGTACGTCGGCCTGGATCCGTTCGGCGGTCACCTCACCAGGATCGGCAAGGTTAGCTCGAACGACATCTGCCAGGTCGATCACCTCGCGCTGACCGTCGATAGCTGCCCACACCAACGATCCGAGTGCATTGAGTTCGACGATCTGGGTGCCTTTCGTACCGATGAGCACTGCCTTACCTTCGACCGTGTCTTCCAGGACACCGGTTGCGCGGATTATGGCCATCTCTTCATTCCCTTTCCCAGCTGTCGACGGTTTGGATGCCCGGCCTTGCACAAATGCGGCCCAAAAGCTTGCAGTAATCCCCTCGGGGAGCGGCGGAGTAGGTCGACCATGCGTTGGCTCCTCGCCAGCGCAGCCCAGTTGCGGTTTCGCTCGGCGTACGGGTAGTACAGCCGCAGAGCGGTGGGGGAGAGCCAGAGTTCCTCACTGAGCCGGCGGATTCTGGCCCGCCGGCCCTGCAGCTGCGCCCAGTCGTACCAGCCGAGTCCGAGGCTGCTTTGCCCCCTTGCGCGTTGCTGAAAAAATGCCTCGCGACGGGTAACCGTCGCGTCGATCCCGAGGCGTCGCAGCAGGTCAGCTCCGGCTGGATGCCGTAAAAGTCCTGCCGCCATTGTGGTTTCACACTGAAGAACGCGGGCTTGAGCGGCTGCGAGGGACCACACCTCGATGCGCTGCCGCATGGCGAGTTCCAGATCGCGAACCGCGGCCGTTGCGTCTGCGGAGCGGTTGCGGTGCAGCGCAACAATCAGGAGCGAGCTGGCCAGCCCAGGTGCCGCAACACGTTGCTCGCCGAGAAGGAGTCCTCGAGCCTTAGGCCACCAGCATTCCCAGAGTCCCTCGCTGTCAACGTTGACGCCGTGGAACGAGGTGTGGAGGTCGATCTCGACGCTGGCGGCCCCACTGCCGCGGCGCCAGGTCTCCGCGTGAGGGGCTACTTCGTGGGCGCGTACCCCGGCCATCAAAGGCTGATAACCCAGGCTGCGCAGCAACGCTCGGGCGCGGGGTAGATCCGCCATTCGCACCAGGACATCGACGTCACTGATGAACCGAAGCTCGGCAGGCGGATAGAGCGCGTCGGCCGTCGCTTCGCCCTTGAGGAGCATGGCATCAACCGACGCCTCCTCGAGTGCCGCGAAGACTTGTTGAGCCGCTCCAATCAGCAAATGCCGACGTGCATTGACGTAGCGCTCGTCCAGCGCCAGCGAGGGATTGAGCACGTGAATATTGGGCACCAATCTGCTGCTTCCACTGCGGAATTTATGAATTCTTCCCGCTAGCCGGGAATTTACGGCTTTGCTCCGAGTCCTCGATCACAGAAATGCCGTACCGGGCGCTACGTTCATTAAGACCACTAAATGGAGGACGTATGTCCAGCAGAACTTTGGTTCGCAGCGCGACGGTTGGCGGCGTCCTCATTTGTGCGCTCGGCGCCGGTGCGGGGGCAGCATCGGCGGCCTATCTCGGCGCGGACGGCGGAGTGACAACTTTCGGTGGTGGCGCCGCAGACTTCACGGCGGGCGGGTTTGACCCGGGTTCGTCGGTCACCGTCGTCGTGACGTCGTGCGGGGTTTCCCACACGTCAACCGTCACGGCTGGCGCCGACGGTTCGTTCACCGCGTCCACCTCCGGAGCGGGTACCACCAGCTACTCGGCCACCGGCACAAACCCAGATGGATCCGCCGCCACGGTCACTACGTCAGCTGTGCTCGATGCAGCCTGCACGGTTGCCGCAGTCGGAGGCACCGGTGCATCAGGGGGCACCGGAACGAGCGGTTCGGGGCTTCCCTTCACGGGCTTCGCTGCAGGCACTGCGGGCGTCCTCGGACTGGGGCTGGTGGCCGGGGGGACCGTCCTTATCGTGGCCTCACGTCGGCGTCGCCAGTCTGAGATCGATAGCTGATCTGCCCTAACCCTCGGTGATACTTGCGATTCGCCCGCCGGCGGTGGCTACTCGCAACGGGCGCGATCGTCCTGATCCTCTTCGCCTGGGTCGGAATTCGAGGCTTGCTCGCCCGCAGCCATCTCATGAAGGCGCGCGCAGAAGTCGTGCAATTGCAGGCTGCCTTGACGCTGGGCGATAGCGGCAACCTGTCCGCCAGGCTCACCGAAATCGACCGCGAGGCGCAGGCGGCGCGCACCATGACATCCGATCCGGTGTGGGCAGGACTCAGCCAGGTGCCTTGGCTCGGGTCGTCGCTCCGGGCCGCACATGAGGTGGCGGTCTCCGTGGATCAGGTCGCCAGAGATGTCCTTCCGCCGCTGCTTCGGGCGACCGACCTGATTGCGCCGCAGACGCTGCGTCAGCCAGACGGTGCCCTCCAGCTCAACCGCTTGGTCGCAGCTGTCCCCGACCTGCGCGTGGCCATTGAGAAGCTTGCTTCGGTACGCGGCAAGCTGCGGACCACCTCCGGCAGCGAGGTCATTCCAGCCGTCTCGAAGGCGCAGACCACGCTGGCGGCGTCACTGGCTGGGCTGGCCGGCGGGTTGGACACTGCCTATCGCGCCGCGCAGATCGCGCCGGAAATGCTTGGTGCCAATGGCGTAAGGCGATACCTGGTCATATTTGAGACGCCGGCTGAGGCGCGTGGAACGGGCGGGCTCGCCGGGTCGTACGCAGTCATCCGTTTCGATCATGGACGACTGACCACTGAACGCAGTGGCAGCGATACCGACTTCAAAAATGCGCCGGCACCGGTGGTGGACCTGGGGCAGGGATACCGCGACCGCTATGGCCAAACCGGGGGAGCGAGCGAATGGTCGGCGGCGAACTGGACGCCGAACTACCCGTGGGCCGCGCAGGTCTGGGCCAAGCTCTGGCAGCGCCAGAGCGGCGAATATGTCGACGGCGTCATCTCGGTGGACCCCATTGCCCTGGGCTATTTCCTTAGTGTCACGGGGCCGGTGACGCTCTCCAATGGGGAGGTGATCACCAGCGCCAATGCTGCGCGCTGGGTCATGTCCGACTCTTACCGCATCTTCGCCGACGATCAGACGCTGCGTAAGCGGATGTCGGTCGAGCTCTCCAAACGCACTCTCAACCTGCTCTCATCGACCCGAACCGATCTCCCGAAGCTCCTGAAGGTGCTCGGGCGAGCGGCGGGAGAACGCCGGCTTCTGCTCTGGTCTGCGCATCCGAGCGACGAGGCGCTCATCGCAGGGACGCCTGCTGCCGGACAGCTGGCTGATGCGCCGGGGCCCTTCGCCGACCTGGTGCTGCGCAATGGTGGCGGCAATAAACTCGACTACTACCTCGACCGTTCGCTGAGCTATCAGGTCGTCTCATGCACCCCCCAAAGCCGTGAGGTGCGAGTCAGCTTCACCTTGACGAATTCCGCTCCGAAGTCTGGGCTTCCTTCCTATGTCAGCGGCCGTGTCGATGGGCGCAAGGTGCCGGTGGGTCAGAACCGCATCTACGCGGATCTCTTCTTGGCGCAGGGTGCCAAGTTGCAAAGTTGGAACCTCAATGGCAGAGCTATTCCGACTCGGCTATCGATCGAACTCGGCCACTCGGTCGCGGAGTTCGATCTCGAATTGCCGCTAGGCGAACCTCAGACCGTGACTGTCCTCGTCGCCGAACCTCCGTCCACGCAGTCCGTGGTTATCCCTGTGCAGCCTTTGGCCCGCGGTCTTGCGGTCCATTCGAACGGTCATTGCTAGAAGCTGTTCCGCCTACCGGGAAGAAGATTCGCCGGACCGGAGGAGCTGCGTACGGTAAGTGCGCTTGGAGCGTTTGCAGGCCAATTTGATGCGCGATTTGCAATGCCGTGAAGAGCTGGGACCCGCCTTTCGGCGGTGCCGCTCACCCCGGCAAGAAAGGCGGCATTGCAAAGTGGGGACGCCCGAGCGACTGACGAGACCCGGGTCGGCCAATATCGGATTCTCGGCAATTTTGAGCGATCTCGTCGTGTGGCTGCTGGCAACCGAATCGGTGGCGTTCGCTCGGGCCAATTTCGAAGTCCAGGACACGCGGTGGGCGGCGGTCTCGGTGCTGGCACTCTTTCTCGCGGGCGGGCAACTTGTGCTCGGAGCGCTCCTGCTGCTCTACCGAGGGCGCTATCAGCCGGGCAGCTTCGAAGAGCTGCGCGCCCTGGCGGTCTCGGTGACATCGGTCTCGGTCATCGCGACGGTCGTAGTGCTGGCGTTGCATCCGGTCGACCTGCCTCGTTCCGTGCCCTTTCTGGCATGGCCGTTAGCGCTTGTGGGCATGGGCGCGATCCGCTACGTCAAACGGCTCATGACGGAGACCGGCCTACGCCCCACGGATGCCGAGCGGATTCTGATCTACGGGGCCGGCGAGGTTGGTTCGGCGTTGGCGGTGCGCATGGTTCGGGACCCGCACTCGTCCTTTCACCCGGTGGGTTTTCTTGACGACGATCCGACCAAGCGCAACCTGCAGCTGCACGGGGTTCGGGTACGGGGCGGGTTCCACGAACTCGCACGGGCGGCAGACCATCTGGCGGCCACGCGGGTTGTGATCGCCATCAACAACGCTGACGCCGCGCTCATCCGCAAAGTGTCGGACGCGGCCGTTGATGTCGGGATCGGCTGCCTGGTGCTGCCGCCGCTGACGGAACAACTCCTCAGCTCACCGCTGCAACTCTCTTCGCTGCGCGATGTCGACGTCGAGGACGTGATCGGGAGGCGTCCGGTCGACACCGACGTCACGTCGATTGCCGCCTACGTCACCGGGCGCCGGGTACTTGTCACTGGAGCCGGCGGTTCGATCGGCTCGGAGCTCTGCCGCCAGCTCAACAAGTACGGGCCTCAGGAGCTCGTGATGCTCGACCGTGACGAATCCGCTCTCCACGCTGTCGAGCTGTCCATTCATGGACGGGCATTGCTGGAGTCATCCGCGCTGGCGCTGGTGGACATTCGTGATGTCGACTCGCTGCGGGACGTGTTCCTTGAGCACGAACCGGAAGTTGTCTTCCACGCGGCTGCCCTCAAGCACCTGACGCTCTTGGAGCGGTATCCGCGCGAAGCCTTGAAGAGCAATGTCATCGGCACTCTCAACGTGTTGGAAGCAGCCGCCGCCGTGGGAGTGAGTCGCTTCGTGAACATCTCGACAGACAAGGCCGCAAACCCCACTAGCGCGCTGGGACACTCAAAGCGATTGGCCGAGCAGCTGACGTCTTGGTTCTCCGAACGGGACACGGACAACAACTATCTTTCCGTTCGTTTCGGAAACGTCCTCGGCAGCCGCGGATCGGTGCTCCACGCGTTCACCTCCCAGATCGAATCTGGTGGGCCCGTGACGGTGACGGACCCAGAAGTCACTCGCTTCTTCATGACTATTCCCGAGGCCTGCCAGCTCGTCATCCAGGCCGGAGCCATCGGCCGCCCCGGTGAAGCGCTCGTACTCGACATGGGGGAGCCCGTGAAGATCGTCGACCTCGCCCGCCGCATGATCACCATGTCCGGCAAGGCCATCGAGATCGTGTTCACCGGCCTGCGCCCGGGCGAGAAGATGCATGAGGAGTTGCTGGGTGCTGGGGAGTTTGGCGACCGCCCCCTGCACCCGATGATCTCCCACGTGCGGGTACCTCCGCTGGAGCCGGGGTTGGTTCACCTTCAGCCCTGGGCCATGAGCGCTTCCGGAATCGAAGGCTTGGTGATCTCACAACGACGGCGTGAGCGGAGCTCGGTGGTGGGGCGATGAGCCTTTGAGATTCTGGATCCGTGCCAGGCGTGGGGGCAGCTAACCGTGGCCACACTGCTCGTCACTGCTGTGGCAACGATGTTCCTTCTGCCGTTCGTCTTGGCTCTGCTGAGGACCTGTCGCATCGTTGACGTGCCTAGTTTGCGCTCGTTGCATGCGCTGCCAGTCTCTCGTGGTGGGGGGCTAGCGTGCCTCATCGGAATTGCGTGCGGTCTCAGCGTCGCACAAGCGTTGGGCGGTTCGGTTCTTTGGGCCGCCGCGATAGCCGTCTCACTGGTGGCGGCTGTTGGGATGATCGACGATGTTCGAACTCTTTCACCTTCGTTGAGACTGGCAGCCCAGGCCTGCATCGGCGCTTTGGTCGGATGGATCATCGGGGGCACTCTTCTAGCCGTGTTCGGTGGACTTTTGGTCCTGATGGTCACGGTCAACGTCGTGAACTTCATGGACGGCATCAACGGAATTTCGTGTCTCACGGTTGGACTGTGGGGGGTGACAGCGTTCGTTGTCGGGACAACTCACCATGACCATGCCTTGGTGCCCATTGGGGCGGTTACGGCCGGTGCTGCGTTCGGATTCCTCCCGGCGAATGTTCCGAAAGCGCGGCTCTTCCTGGGTGACGTCGGCAGCTATCTCTTCGGTGGCCTAATCGGAGTCGGGATCCTCGTGGGCGTTCGTGACGGCATACCTGTGGCCTTGTTGCTGGCGCCTGTGTCGGTCTACCTTGCGGATACCGCATACACGCTGGCACGGAGAGCTATTCACCGAAGTCCGATCCTCTCGTCTCACAGAGAGCACGTATACCAGCGGTTGGTCAGCGACGCAGGCATGAGTCATCAGAGCGTTGCGGCATTGGTCGTAGCGATCTCTGGCGCGGTGACCACCTGCTGGGTTCTAGGTGAAAACTGGTTGTCTGTTCTCGGGACCGTGGCACTGCTGAGCGGCTACCTCGGATGGATGGCGATGGCGTCCCGATGGCGACTGGCGCCGGTTCCGGGCCGTGGCGTGTGAACCTTCGCATTGGCTTTGTGACCCAGTGGTACGACCCAGAAATCGGCTCGGCTGCAGTCTCCGGTTCAATCGCCCGAACGTTGAGAGATCGAGGGCATGACTTACAGATTCTTACCGGAATCCCCAACTACCCGAGCGGCGAAATCTATCCTGGCTACAGGCTCAAACCATATCAACGTGAAGTGCTCGACGGACTTACGATCCATCGTGCACCCCTGTATATGAGCCATGACAACAGGACCCTCCGTCGCTCCGCCAACTATCTCTCGTTCTCGGGCTCCGCGAGCGCGCTAGCAGTGACGACGTTGAAAGGAATTGATGCTGTTCTCGTGTACTCGGGTCCGATCACGGCCGCAATACCAGCGATGGTCCTAAAAGCGACGCGGGCAGTCCCGTTTGTCTTGCTTGTAGAGGACATGTGGCCTCAAAGCGTGACGGCGAGCGGGTTCCTTCGCCCCGCTCAGGACAAGTTGGCTGAGCGGATGCTGCATCGGCTATGTGATGCGGTGTACCGGGGTGCCTCTAGGATTGCCGTCACTTCGCCAGGCATGGCGAATCTGATCATGGGCCGTGGAATTCCGGAAAGAAAGATTTCCCTAGTGCCCAATTGGGCGGACGTTACCCATTTCTATCCGTCACGCAAGTCCGCAGACCTTTCCGCAGAGCTAGGGCCTTTCAGAAAGTTCACAGTTATGTACGCGGGTTCTTTGGGAGACGTGCAAGGTCTCGAGGTGGTTCTTGCGACGGCCGCAATGCTTCGCGCGCGCGATGACATTGACTTCGTCTTTGTCGGTGCCGGCACTGCCGAGGAGTCCCTCAAAGCGATGACCGAACGTCTGGGCTTATCCAACGTTCGCTTCATCGGCGCTCAGCCGCTTGACCGGATGGCTGCCGTCCTAGCACTGGGGGATGTGCAGCTTGTGAGCTTGCGGGATCTTCCATTGTTTCGCAGCACGATGCCAAGCAAGGTGCAAGCGCTTCTAGCCGCGGGCCGCCCAATAATCGGAGCGGTCGCAGGTGACGCCGCGGACGTTCTGAACGCCTCTGGAGCTGCGGTTGTGTCATGCCAAGTTCAGCTCTCGAGCTGGCGACGGCGGTTAAACGACTGGCGACGATGTCGGCGTCCGAGTTGCAGCAGCTCGGCTCAGCGGGCCGTAGCTTCTACGACCGCGAGTTTGCGCAGGCGGTCGGTGGCGCCAGGCTGGAGCGCCTCCTCCGGACTGCCGTGGCCGAGGCGCGGCGATGAAGAATCACCATGCCCTGACACCCGATCCCAGGAAACGGGTTCTCGTCACTTGCCCAACGTTCGAGCCGGGCTTTCGTGGCGGGGGCCAATCCGATCCGTGGCTCAGATCGTTGATGACGCCGAACAAACGCATGACCTGATGCTGGTTACGGCCGACCGCGATCTTGGCGCACAGGATCCCTATCCCGGCCTTTCGGGTAGCTGGATTGGGCGTGGCCGTACGGGAGTCTTTTACCTCAACGTGCGGAGACCGTTTCAGTGGTTCCGCCTGGTGGGCGAGCTTCGTCGGCAGCCAGTCACTTTCATGTACCTGAACAGCATGTGGCAGTGGGCATTCTCGCTGATCCCAATTGTTCTTAGCGTTCTGGGCATCCTTCCGACCCGGGCAGTTCTGCTTGCGCCCCGGGGGAGCTCTCGCCAGGAGCACTTTCATTAAAACCACTGAAGAAAAGATGCTTCCTGAGACTTTTGGCGCCCCGCACTGCGACTGCTGGACTTGACGTGGCATGCTTCTCAGACTGGGAAGCCGCCGAGATACGATGGCTATTTCCTGATGCGGATATTATTGTCGGTATTGACAGCGTGCGCCACTTGAGACCGGAAGGTCCGCCAGTGGAGATTGCGAAGCGGTCGGGACCGACTAGGTTCGTCTTTATCAGCAGGATATCCCCTAAGAAGAATCTACTTATGGCGATTGATGCACTAAAGCAAACGCAGACACCGTCTTCATTTGATATCTACGGGCCGGTCGAGGATCGGGCGTACTGGGCATTGTGCAGAGAGCACATTGCGCTGCTCCCGGCACACATCACCGTCTCCTATCGTGGTGAACTGTCGCCAACGGCCGTCGTGTCCACCTTTAGCTCATATGATTGCTTTATATTTCCCACTCTCGGCGAGAATTTTGGCCATGTCATAGCGGAGAGCATGTCGGCTGGTTGCCCAGTGATCTGCTCGGCAGCGACCCCGTGGACCCCCGTACTTGAAGCTGGAGGTGGGCGGGTCGTGGCCAACCTCACTACCAATGTCGTCGCCCAAGCGGTTCTTGAATGGGCGTCCATGTCTCCCGAACAGATCGCGGAGGCCAGGCGCCACTCCCAGTCCATTTTCTTCGCTTGGTTTGAATCTCATCAACCCACCAACGTCCTGGAGGTCTTCTCCAAACGGCTCGGCTTCGAGAACTGAGTGCTAGCTCGCCGATTTCGCAGCGTCCGCAGGATTGCGCTGGTCACGCAGGGCCTTGGGGTTGGCGGAGGTGTAACGAACGTCGCCCGATGGCTCCGTGAGGGACTTGAGGCAATTAGCGGCTACGAAGTCGACGTCCACGATCTGGCCACCTCAAGTCAGGATCCCAACAGTCGCCGCTGCCTGAGGCCAGAAACGTGGCTTGCGGGTAGCCTCAGAGGTCCCTTTAACGAGGCAGCAAACGCTCAGCCTTGGGGTGCGAATTTGGTCGAATTCGAACCAATGCGGTACCTCCCTCGTCGCGAACTTACGCGCGCGCTGCAGGGCTATGACCTGATCCAGGTAGTGGCCGGCGGGCCAGCACTAGGGTGGGCCGTGGCGGGTATTGGCCCCCCTGTCGTCCTCCAAGTTGCGACAACACTTCGCTGGGAGCGAGCAGCCCGTCATGCGATCGCTCCCGCGGGCTCGCGACATTGGCGAGACCTGATGACAGAGTGTTCCGCCATGATGGAGAAGAAAGCTATTCGTGCGTCGGACGCAGTGCTCGTTGAAAATGACCGAATGCTTGCGTTTGTTCGGCGAGCTGGCCAGTCCTGTGTCACTAAGATTCCGCCTGGAATCGACGTCGAACGCTTCCATCCGCGGGCGGCGGGTTGGAACAGCGCGGGCTACCTTCTTTCGGTCTGTCGCCTTGATGAGCCACGAAAACGCCTCGACAGACTGATCGCTGCTTATGAGTCCCTTGTGCAAGCCGACCCTCAAGTGCCGCGCCTCGTTCTTGCGGGCAAGGGCGAGTTGCCGGACTCCGTTCGCCGTCTGGTTGATGGATCCGACTTGGCGCAGCGCGTTCTAATAGTTCAAGACGTTGCGGACCACGACCTGCCAGGGCTGTACCAAGAAGCATCCGTCTTCGTCGCGACTTCACAGGAGGAGGGCCTTGGCCTGTCAGTTCTGGAGGCGATGGCTAGCGGTTTGCCGGTGGTAGCAACCCGGACCGCCGGCTCGGTGGAGTGCGTGGTTGACGGATCTACTGGCTGGCTGGTCGCCCAGCTTCCGGAGCCTGAAATTGCGTCAAGAGCGGCAGATGCCATACGGAGGACCCTTGACCGCCGAGGTCAAGCTATGGCAATCGCGGCTCGCGAACGATGCATCGCGGCGTTTTCCGGACCGGCCTCACTCGCCAGGTTTGTGCGTGTCTATGACCGCCTTTTGTAAGGCGCGTGATTGTTAAATCGTCTGACTCGATCGCGCAAGAATTAGAGCACTCTTTCCAGGCATCTGTCCTGGACTCTTGCCCCAGCGACTCAGCGCGGTCGCCGCGAACCATATTGACCCGACGACGAGCACGCTTCGCACGGTACCAATCAAGATCAACACAATAGGCCCCTCTTGTCCGATTGTTGAGTAGATAACAACTGTTCCAATTAGCAAGGAAATCCAGCCAGTTCTGTCGCGTATCCCCCTCTCCACCCGTTGGAAGCAATATCCGCCGGCCAGCCCAATAAACGCGAGTCCACCCGGGCCGAAATTGATCAAAGAGTCGCCGATCGTAGTTACGGTCGAGCTCGTATGGTGGTAATCCGACTGTAAACGGCCACTGCGACTCTCTGACCGTAATCAACGATGGGTTTGCCAGGCCAAAGGACTCTTGGTACTGCCGCGTGAAGCTGGGTTACCCACGACAGCGCTCGCTCGACGTTTGGGTCATTCTGGAGGCTGATCGCGGCATCGAGTGATGAACTCAGCTGCAACCGAGTGGCGGTGGCTCGGAATGCTGTGCCGGAGGTCAGCAGGCGACTGCCGACGGAGGAAGCATCCGAGCTGCTCGCGGCGGCATTCTTTACTTGGGCGCCAAGTATGAAGGTGACTCCTAGCAAGATCATCAAAATTGGTATCGCGACCAGCAGACGAGACTTGCGTCGCCAATTCGAATCTTCTGGGAGGGTGACCGCGGCCCCAACAAAAGCTGCGAAGATAAACAATCCAGCGGCCCCTCGAAAGCCTGAGAGCGTTAGGACGTAAATCTGGCTTATAGTCAAAAAAATGTCGCGGCGAAGTCGCTGCCTCGCTCCCAGGCAGTTCAGAAACAGTAGTAGAGTAACTATTGGCGCTGCCACCGAAAGTGTGCCCAGTAACCCAGTGGGGGTCGAGACGCCGCTTAGAAGCTGTGCGCCGTAGCCGGAGCCTCCTGACAAAGCCAGATAGGCACTAATTCCAATTAGGGAAGCATCGAGGAGATAGTGCGGCCATCGAACAACTGCCATATCTCTCTCTGGCTCTCGTGATCGGGGCGGGAAGGGCACTGCAAGGCTCCAGCCGCAATACCGAGCGACCACGTCAGAACTAATGCGACGAGACGGGGTGGCCAGTGCGAACCAAGAACCAAGGAGGTGAGGCCAAAGTAAATGACAATCTGCGCGAGGTAGGCGGCGGAGATAACCGAGAAGCGCGCCACCACTACCGCAAGCAACATTGGCACCACGACCAGGAGGGGGTAGACCAGAGATGCCAATCCGGAACGGCTAAGGGAGCCAGCATGGCCGCTGTAAGTCCGCAAACGACGGCGAGTGAGACCAGCGCCTGCCGTCTCCTCGTCAGAATGTCTCGGAACTGGATCGGCTCCGCGTAGACCATCTGCCCAGCTCCTTCACGCCATCGATGCTGCTTGCCGAACGCTCTATTCGCTGTTCGTTGAGGATTTAGACCCGGTTAGTACCGCGTCGTGTTTGACGCCACCGCCACCGCCACGACGGGGGAGATTACGCGACAGCCAAGGAATAGGGATAATCATCGCCGCAAAGGACGACTTGGCTTTCACCGGCCTCCATTAACATCACCCACACGTCAGTTCCGAACTCGTGATAAACCAAAGAAGGCGAATGGTCTCCGCCGTGATAGCTCTTGGGGGCGAATCCGCTTCTATGTCGGGTCTGTCGGTCTGCCAAGATTGGAGTAGTGAATAGGACCCATCCATCGCCTGCAACGCGTAGACACTCGGCAATGCCTAGACGGACATGTTCGACGTGTTCAAGGACGTCGCTATGCACCACGACGACGAAACTCGCTGCAGGAAAGGGCAGCTTCTGCATATCGACACTTGGATAACTTGTGAGGGTGTGATCGGAGTTTGTACAACTAGGAATCCGGTGAGCGCGCCCGCTGGGTTGACCTCAAGCACTCTAAGTCCACGCAACCTGTCTCCTCGAGCAGCGAGAGGCTGCTCAAAGTTGAGCGCGCTGCAGAGGCAGCCCGCGAGAGAGCGTGCCCGTAGATTGTTGCCGCACGCGACGCACACGTGGCCCTGTTGAATGTTTATGAGGACGCGCTGTTCTCGGCTCAGGCGCCATTGACGGGCAAGTCTGCCCGTAAGCACAGACTGCACGCTTGCCGCGGCCCGCAGAGCCGCACACCGCACAACTGAGTGAGGCTGGGTTCGTCGCAAGCATCAGTTGCATCTCACGCGTAGCTGAGTTGTTTTGCCGTTCTCGGAGCAATCGGCGCAAAGGCCTTGTGCCGGCGGCCACCGCTCGCTTTCCCGATCCACGCATCCGACCGCCTTACCTCGTGTGTGCCCGGGAGGGCCCAATCTGAGTCGACTCGGTGACACAACGCCCGAGGACTAGCCGCAGAACATCATCACTTCGCCCGGCGAGCCGCTGCCTGGGATTTGGTCGAGCTCGTCGATTGGGCCGTGGCGCATTAGCGCTAGCGGTGTGAAAAGGCGTTTGTAATCATCAACCGGGCGGTGCCATGTGTGTCCGCCAGAGGTCTCCGGGTCGCGCGTCTCCTCGCAAATCAACAGGGATCCGCCAGGTGCGAGTACGCGCCTGATCTCCGCGCATGCGTTCGAGATCAACGCTGGTCGAATGTGTTGCACTACCGTCCAGGTGCAGACGAGATCGAAGTGGCCATCTGGAAACGGGAGCTGAAGCGTTGAGCCACGCATGAATCGAATGCCTCTGTAGTTTTGTCGAGCCGAGACGAGAGCGGACCCATTGATGTCAATGCCGGTGTGCTCCCGTGAATGCTCAGCGAACGTCATGGACAGGCGACCATAGCCACAACCAACCTCAAGGCTTCGGGCTGCCCTCAGCGTTGAGAGCTCCCGATGAATGCGACGTACTTCATGGTTATGCCTTGCCAAAAGTGATGCCGGTCCCGAGGCGGCAACAAACCCGCGCTCCCGGAAAGTCACTGAGCCGTCAGGCAGATGAACCCAAGCGAAGCCGTATCGCTGGGGGAATTGGGAAGGATACGGCGTATCGCTGAAGCTAGCGAAATCCCGTGGGTTCGCAGCCTTCGACAATCACTCGCGTGGCCGTCGGCATTTTGTTCATCGTGCCAGCGCTGCTCACGACTTGCCGACGTACTTGCACGTACAGCCCACTGGTCGGGGGACATCCGGATCCCGTCCGCTCGGCCCAGACGAACAGAATTTAGGCGTGACCCGGCGCGCTTGGCGACCGGTAACCCTCGTGACTGTTCATGAGGCTCCCGCATTGCTGCTAGCGCTAACGATCGCGAAGACTGCCGGTTGCGGCGGCTGATCGCCAGCACGAACGTCAAGATTGTCGATGGCTTCAGGGCGAGCGTGATTGTTGAACAGGCCGAACGTGGCTCGTCCCGGCGATGCCGGCACGGCCCAGCCTGAGGTGGTGCCGATCTAGAGCCGTGTCAAACTCCGGAAGGAGTCGATGGATCATTCGACAGAGGTACGTGCCAGCAGCCAGCTGCACTACCGGCGGTCGACCCGACAGCTCCAGCGACACCCCAAAGTGCCGGACATGGCCAGCTGAGCGCCATGTTCCCAACTATTAGGGCGAGACTATATTTTGCTTCGACTCCTGGACGACCAATAGCTCTGCAGTAGGCGGATGCGACGCCGGCTAATAAGTTGAAGCCGTTCCCGAAAGTGAGAATGATGGCCGCAATTTCAGCCTGGCCGAAGGAACCCGCCAGCCGCGAATGACGAAAGCGATCGATATGCTCGATATGGCCACGTAGGACGTGATTGCCGGCGTCCATCTGCGATTCTCGGTGTTGGCCAATCCGCACGGCTGCGTCAATACCGCCCAACCCAAACGCCTTGGTGAGTCGCGAAAGCAGTGGTGGTAGAGCGAAGAGCGGGATACTTCGTGCGGCGTTCGCAACTTGACTCGCAATAGCGAGATAGCCAAGCTGGTTGATCGGCAGGAGAGCTGGAACAAACACTGCATCTGTCTGGAGAATGGCGAGCTAGCTCAGATCAGTTATCTGATGTACGCCACGCGAGCCGAAGAAGCCTTTAGCTTCGGAAGTGACAACGGGCTGCAAATTAGCTGTTGCGAACCTCGGGGAAACTCGCTGTTGCAAGAACCACGTCTTGTACAAATAGTCGGACGAGGGCGAAGGTGAAGACTCGTAAGACCGTGAGGTGATGCGAGAACAGAAGTAGGAAATAAGAACACGACATTGCCGGGCACTGGTGCTGACAGCAATCCTGCGGAATCGACCTCTCGCTCGCAGGTAGCCCGCAAACAATATTGCTGATCAATATCAATAGGACGAGGCCCCCCCAGATTACGAAACATCTCGGTATGCTGTCGACTTGTAGTTCGGGGGGAACTCGGACAACGGACATGACTAGCCGTGCAACGGGATCTCCCGTCGCATAGATCAAGCCAGAAAATAAGTATGACGGCGGCGGTAAGGGTCGTCGTAAGTCCGGCGATCGCCCGGTGGTCGCTCTTGGAGAGATAGAGAGCGTAATAACGCTGCGCGGAGAGGCTTAGGCCACCGTCGAGACTTACAGCGACTACGATCACCGTGTTGACAAGGGCCCAAACGCCGAACCCGGCCACACCTAGCCGGTTCAGCAGGATCGGAATTGTGGCGAGCGACATGAGTTGGGGAACCAGCTGGGCCGCGCCATTCCACAGAGTGTCTGATGTGAAGGTGCCGCTAGCAGGGCTACATATCCAGGATGACGAGCGGATGCGTTTCACGACGATGAGCCGGCGCCCGCATTCGAACCTGCCGATGAGGTGCGGAGTCGACCAAGAACAGGCTCGTCGTCGCCGGCGCCTGAATCGGGATGCGGCTTCTTTAGAAAGGAGTGCAGGATTCCTAGGAGCAGCAGTCTTGTGGTGTCGAAATCATGTCGCCGCACCAGATCCGCTAGCGCGACTCGTGGGACTGTCGCCAATGCAACGAGGAGGTTTAGCGTCGCTGGCACTGGGCCAAAGGCGGATCTTGTGAACCACACACGATTCCGAGTGCTGTAATACTGCCAGGTTGCCGGGGTGATGATCCGTGACCGATGATGAGTGACCGGCGCGTCCCCGCAACAGACGACCCGCCACCCGGCGCGCCATGTCCGGATACAGAAATCAGCGTCTTCAGCGCCTAAGAAGTAGGACCCGTCCATGCCGACCTGGAGGGCGACCTCCCGGCGAATGAACATCGCCGCTCCCGTCACCCAGTCCGAGTCAATTGAGCGTGGTCCCGGGTCGTGCAGTACGT
This sequence comes from uncultured Actinomycetota bacterium, assembly GCA_963737695.1. Taxonomy (GTDB): domain Bacteria; phylum Actinomycetota; class Actinomycetes; order Frankiales; family Frankiaceae; genus DATAZK01. Next base: position 170,556 of record CAVTTQ010000002.1, on the reverse strand, counting down.
CCGGGGCCCGGCGCCAGCGCGTCAGTCGTGCCGCACCCGACTGCAGCCGTCCGTCAGCAAATCTGAGGACAGGCCCGACAATTCCCACACAGTCGTCGCCGAGGAGCACGTCAATACAACGCATGAAGCTCGACTTTGGAATAACGAGATCATTGTTGAGGAGAATGAAAACAGGCGTCGTCGTCTCTACTAAGACCACAAAGTTGAAGGCTTCACCGTATCCCAGATTTCTCGATGGAACCTTCCAATCGACACTAATTCCAGACCATGGGGCCGTCGTTGAAGATCGTTAGCGACCACTATTACGTTGCATGGGAAGGTGCTTATTTCGTTTGCCAAGGTTATTGTAGGCGACAGGTCACCGTAGTGAACAATCACAGCCGTTGCTCTGGCCTTCGAATTTGGCATGCTGGCCGGATCAGGCTTCTGGACCAAATAGCGGACCGCTTACGAATCCCAGCAACATCGTGATGCGTGGACGCTGTAGACCGAATAAACCTCACCACCCGACGAGAGAAGTCGGCGGGAAGGTAGTCGCGGGGCGGCCCGAGACCCGCAACACCAGAGTCGGGTGCAAGCACGATCCTGACCGAATCCAGAATCGAGTCGGCATCTATCCCGGCCGTAATGATGGCACCCGTATCGAGCGCTTCCGGTCGTTCGATCTGGGCCGCAGGGTGACCGCGGGAAATCCCAGGATCGAGCACTCTTCACTGATCGTCCCGCTGTCGGACAGGACGCAGCGGGCTGACTGTTGCAGTCGTACGTAGTCACTGAACCCGAACGGCTTGTGCATTTGGAGGCCTGGAAAGAGGGCGTCTTGCATCTCCTCCAGTCGCAGTCTGGTGCGGGGATGCGTCGACATCAGGACCGGCAGTGCGTACTCGGAGGACAGCTGCGACAGTGCTGCGAGCAGTGATCACAGCCGTTCGGGCTCGTCGACGTTCTCTTCGCGATGGAGGCTGACCAGGAAGTAGCCACCCTCAGTGACGCCGAGCTCACGAAGTACGCGGCTGGCCGCGATGGCCGAGCTCTGATGGTCGAGGACCTCCCGCATCGGCGATCCGGTGACGGTGATGCGGGAGGGATGGATACCTTCGCCAGCAGGTTGCGGCGGGCGTGTTCGGTATAGGCGAGGTTGTAATCGGCAATGTGGTCGACCAGGCGCCGGTTGACCTCTTCGGGCACGTTGTCGTCAAACGACCGATTGCCGGCCTCGAGGTGGTAGACGGGCACCTGATGTCGTCGTGCCATGAGTGCGGCAATGGAACTGTTGGTGTCTCCGAGAATCAGCATCGCGTCCGGCCGCTCGACGAGCAGCGCGCGTTCGGTGCCTTTCAAGACTCCGCCGAGTACGGCGCCCAGGCTGTCGGTGTCGACATTGAGATCGATGTCGGGGGCCCGAATTTCCAAGTCGTCGAAGAAGATTTCGTTCAGCTCGTAGTCGTGGTTCTGGCCGGTATGGACGAGGACATGGTCGGTGAACCGGTCCAACTGGGCGATCGTTCGCGACAGCCGGATCACCTCCGGTCTGGTGCCCACGACCGTCATGACTTTCAGTCGTTCAGCCATGGACCACCTACCGCTGGAGCCAGCTCGCGCACTGGCTCGGGATAGGTGTCGGGGTGGGCACCATCGAGCAGTTCGTGGGCAAAGAAGAGCGTCATCAGTTCGCCGGGGCCCGTGTTGGTGATGGCGTGCGCCCACATCGTCGGCATGTCGACGATCGATGGCCGGTCGCCGCTGACCTCGAACTGGATGATCTCGTCGTGAAAGAGCCTTCGAAGCGTGATCAGGCCTGTGCCGTTGAGCACCATGAAGCGCTCGACTTTGCGGCGGTGAAAATGGTCGCCGCGACGTGATTCCAGGATGGCTCGTGGAACAGAAGACCTGCGCCTGACCGCCGTGGCCGCGGACGCACTCGAAGAGGTGCCCTCGGCTGTCGGCGTGCACCGTCGGGCGTAGCGGGAAGTGGTCGGGAAAGCAGTAAGACCGGTAGGTGTTGAACAGCGCCAGGTGGAAAGGGTCCGTCACGTCGGGGATGTCGCCGTCGGCGTAAAGGTCTTGAAATTGCTCGAGAAGTGCCAGCAGCGCGGAGACCTTGGTCGGTCGGCCACGTGGGCGCACGACCCCGGAGGCTCGGCTCGGCTGATGCCAAGAGGTCGTCCACAGCGTCCTGAACATGCAGCAGCGGAATTTCCCGGTCCTCCTCAACGAGGGCCGGCCGCCGGCGTGCGAGCTCGTGGCAGAAGGTCGCGACGACGGAGTTGTAGTGCGGGCGGCCATGTTCGCCGAAGAGGTTCGGCAATCGCACGTCCGAGACCACCGATCCGAGCGGTAGCCCCACGAGGCGAGGTGCTCGGCAGCGGCCTCCTTGCCGTCCCCGAAGGGTGTGCCGTTGCCGGACTGGATCGAGTTGGCGAAGACGACGTGCGGACCGCCTGCACGTGCGATCGAGTGCTCGGGTGAGTTCGTGGGCCAATGACAAGTTCCGCGCTCGTAACAGGCTGGCTCGGCGCGATTCACGCCCCGCCAGATGAAGAACAACATCAGCGTCCGCCAGGGCAGACGAGCTGGTCGCCGCGGGCTTTCAGCGCGCAGCGGGTGTGCCACCCGAGAAAACCTCGGGCACCGGTGACCGCGACCTTCATGCCGGCACCGAGAGCGGTCTTGGTGCCTTCAGAAGGCCGACTGCACCTCGGGCAGCGTGCAGAGCAGATCCACCACGTCGTTGACATCGAGACGCTCGGTGTTGTGCGAGGTGTAGTCGTCGCACCGAGATCTGCGAACGATTGCCCTCGTCGACAAAAAGGCCGTAGTCGAGCGAGCGGGTGTCCAGCGGCACCCGGTAGTAGCTTGCCGTGGTCCTCAGCTTTGGCCATCTCCTCACGGCTCAGCAGCGTCTCGTAGAGCTTCTCGCCATGGCGGGTTCCGATGGTGCACAGCTCGGACTCGGCTTCCAACAGCCGCACCAAGGCCCGGGCGAGATCTTCGACCGTCGATGCGGGCGCCTTGCGTACGAAGAGATCGCCGGCGGCTGCCTGGGTGAAGGCGTACTCCACCAGCTCCACCGACTGCGCTAATGACATGAGAAATCGGGTCATAGTCGGGTCGGTCAGGGTCAGCGGATGGTTGGACCTGATCTGCTGCACGAAGAGCGGGATCACCGAGCCGCGGGAGTACATGACATTGCCGTAGCGGACGATGGAGACGGTGGTTTTCGATCCCGGGTTGTTGCGCGCGAACGCCTGCGCAGTCTTCTCCATCAATGCCTTCGTCATACCCATGGCATTGATGGGATAGACGGCCTTGTCGGTGCTCAGGCAGACGACCGAGCGCACGCCCGCGGCAGCAGCGGATTCGATGGTGTTTGCGCTCCCGTTGACGTTAGTCATGATCGCCTGAGCCGGAAAGAATTCACAGGACGGAACCTGTTTGAGCGCGGCAGCGTGAAAGACGAAGTCGACGCCCCGCATCGCGTCGTCGACGCTGCTGCGGTCACGGACATCACCGAGGTAGAACCGGGCTCGGCTGTCCGACAGCGAGTGGCGCAGCTCGTCCTGCTTGGCCTCGTCGCGGCTCAAGATACGAACTTCTCCCACGTGACCTCGCAACAGCTTGCGAGCCATGGTGGAGCCGAAAGAGCCGGTGCCCCCAGTGATGAGCACGGTTCGTGATGCCAACGGGTCGGCCATCCTGGCGGAGGCTCCTCCCGGAATTCCTGTCTGAATAGTGCGAACGTAATCAGGGAACGCGCATTAAGCGCCAATTCCGGCCACTTTCCCGGTGAGCAGAAAACTCCCGGACTTTGAATCGCCGGTTGCCCATAAGGCGGTCTACTCGGGGGGCGGATTTACTCCCTACGAGAGGCGCCACGTGGAGCTACGGGAGTACTTGCGCGTCTTGCGCAAGGGTTGGCCGCTGGTACTCGCGTTTGTAGCGATCGGGTTGTTGGTGGGGATCGGAGTCACCGCGTCGACGGCGAAGGTCTATCAGGCCAACGTCCAAATCTTCGTCGCCACATCTGCTGGCGCAACGTCCACGGAACTCTCGGCAGGCAACAACTTCACCTCCGATCGCGTCCAGTCATATACGAGCATCGCCAACAGTCCTGCCGTTGCCGTACCGGTCATCAAGCACCTGGGGCTGCGCCTGTCCACTGCGCGGTTGACTGGTGCGATCAGCGCCGATGCACCGCAGAACAAGGTGCTGATAAACCTGCACGTGACCGATCACGACCCGGTGCAGGCCGCGCGGATCGCGAACGCCGTCGCGGCCCAGTTTTCGACCGTTGTGGAGGACACTGAGCAGACTGATGCCGCCGGGAAACCGGTCGTGAAACTCACGGTGATCCACCCAGCTACGGTGCCGGTCTCGCCGATCAAACCGAGTAAAACGATCAACATAGGGCTCGGTTTCGCTCTCGGGCTCCTGCTGGGCATCGCGATCGTCGTGCTGCGTGACGTGCTGGACAACACGGTGAAGGGACCCGAGGATTTTGAAGCGCTAGGAGTGCCCGTGCTTGGAGTGGTTCCGCTCGACAAGCGGACCTCTCGAAGCCCGGTGGCGTTCCGCGGCGACCCGCACAGCGCGAGGTCGGAGGCCTACCGGCAACTGCGAACAAACCTGCAATTCGTCGACGTCGACAACCCTCCGCGCATCATCGCCGTGACCAGCGCGGTGTCCGGCGAAGGGAAATCGATTACCGCAATCAACCTTGCCGTTGCCCTTGCCGAGACGGGAGCCCGCGTCCTGCTCATAGGAGCTGACCTTCGAAAGCCGACAATTGCTGATTCGCTCGGCCTCATTGGTTCGGTGGGTTTGACGACCGTGCTGATCGGCCGGGCGCCGTTGGACTCGGTGCTGCAGGAGGCCGGCCGCAACCTGGTGGTGCTGACCTCCGGGCCCGTCCCGCCCAATCCCAGCGAGCTACTGATCTCGTCACACGCGCGTGAAGTCATCCACCAAGCCGCCAGCCGTTTCGATTTCACGATCATCGACACGGCGCCGCTCTTGCCCGTGACAGATGGGGCACAGATTGCCGTCATTGCCGACGCGACTCTGATCGTGGCGCGATCGGGTAGGACCACCCGTGAGCAGGCAGCCCGTTGCGTCGAAGCACTCGGCAAGGTGGGCGAGCGACCCGTAGGCGTCATTCTGAATATGGTCTCGCGGTCCCGCGGCGGCTACGGAGGCGAATACGGCTACTACTACGCCGATTACCGTCCGAAAGAGCCCAGCCGAAACGGTCAGGGCAGTTCGAACGGCAAGCTCGAGCGCATCCCTGCGCCCTAATCGTGGCTGTCCCAGAGCGCGCGTCGGCCGGTCGCCCGTATCGACGACTCCGGCGATGGGCGCGACACACTCCGAACGGGACTATCGCGCTGCACATGATCTCGGCGGGGATCGTGCTACTCGTTGCCGCCGTCGTGCTGGCGTTCTTCGTATGACCCCTGCTATTTGTGGGGGATCAGGCCTATCGCGCCGATGACGGCGTCAACCGCTTCGGAGATCTCGAAACCAACTATTCGCGTCACCTCCATCGACGCACCGTAAGGATCCTCGATGTCGTCGGCGCCAGGTTCGATCGGTTCGAAATTGCCGCGTTGGTCGGCAACCGCCAGGACAGCGTTTCGCAGGATTCGATCCGTCGGCTGCCCCGGAAAGGGTTCGAGGGCCGCACCCAAGCGTCCGAACTCGCGAAGCGTGAACGTACGTCGAAATGCCAGCGGCTCAGCCTGCAGCACGACAGACCGGTGGAAGGTCTGGGCCGTCAGGATCAGATCGGCCGCCTCGATCAGCTGCGGCGAAAGCCTTCTCGCCTGGTGTCCCAGTGGATCGCCCCCCAACTCCCGCAACACCTGCGCGCTGGGCGGGTCCATCGCCCATCCCGATAGGCCGCTCGTTCCGGCACTCGACGATTCCAGGAGTACGTCGTCTCGCACCCGCGCTTGAAAAAGTCGCTGCGCCATCGGTGAACGACAGATATTGCCGGTGCACACGAAAAGCACCGAGAACGACACGCCGCGACTATGTCAGAGAAGGTCATCCGAGCTCGCAGCTAGTAGCAATGTGCGCCGGGTAATTTCCGTTCGTGAGCGCTTACGGGGAAGGGGCACCTGCCATGTCCCGGCGACGCAAAACGGTGCTCATCTCGTTCATCGTCTTCGTGGTGCTGTTCGCTGCGGCCACCGTGCGGCTCTTCATGCTCCCGGCGCGAGACTCGCCGCGACATGTGGATGCCGTCGTTGTGCTTGGAGGATCAGGGTCGCGTTTGGAGACCGGGATCCGGCTCGCGAGCGAGGGTTACTCCTCGAACCTCGTCGTCTCAGTGCCGGGCCAAGGGTGTCCTGCCCCGATCCCCAACGTTCGGGTCACGTGCTTTCGACCCAATCCCTCGACGACCCAGGGGGAGGCGCGGTACGCCTCAGCGCTAGCTCGACAAAATGGGTGGAAGAGCCTGATGGTGATCACCACAACCCCGCAGACGACAAGAGCCCGTATCCGGTTCAAGCGGTGCACCAACATCGACATCGCGTATGTCACCGCTAACCAGCCGGCGCACAAATGGCCCTACAGCATCGCCTACGAGTGGGCAGCGCTTGCTAAGGCGCTGGTGTTGCAACGCGCCTGTTAGACCAGAGCTGTAGCTCGATATGGGAACCCTGAGCTCCCCATCGCAGTGCTGCCTAGACTTGCCACCGTTAGCAGGCAAGGGTTTGGCCTTTGCGGACCGCTGAGGAGAGGTGGCGCGGGTGTACCCGAGGGGATGCCTGCGGGCAGATTTCGAACGAATGGTGCCTCCGATGGGAGAGTCCGGCCTCCGTTGGCGCATGGAGGTTATTGGCAAGCTGTTGGTGTGGCCAAGAATGCGGGCTGTCGCCTTGTTTCGGGCTTCCCAGTGGCTCGCGCAACGGAGAATGCTGGTGGCCGCGTACTGGCTGCAGTCGCGGGCTATTCGGGCGGCCGGCACCGAGATCAGCCCTTTGGCCACCATCGGCCCTGGGCTGGTGATCATGCACGGATCCGGGATTGTCATCGGGCCGGACGTTCGTATCGGCTGCGACCCAATCATTTACCAGGGTGTCACGCTGGGAGACGGATCCCGTCCTGGTCAGCCGACGCTGGGAGACCGCGTCTTCCTGGGGGCCGGCTGTTCCGTGCTCGGCGGCGTACAGATCGGAAACGACGCATGGGTCGCGGCGGGCTCAATCGTCACGCGAGACGTCCCTGCCGGAATGCTTGCGGTTGGTTCCCCCGCTGTGCTTCGGGACAGAAGAGACAAGGCTCCTTCGACTCAGGGGACGCGCGGCGACGACAGCGGCACGTAGATGTACCGCGGGGCGCGCACGTCGGTCATGGTGCTGAAGCTGCGTGTGTCGCCCATGTTGAACTGGGCCAGGTCGACGTTGCCGTTGGGGTAAACGCGCGTGACGACCGCGACGTGACCCTGGCTACCGGCCGTCATAGACGCCCAGCCACCGTTGGCGGTGTCCCACTTGATCGACTCGTTCGCATGCCATTGGGCGACGGCGCCGACGAGTGGGGTCGTGCTGACCGTAAAGCCGGCCTTGACGGCGGCGGCATCCCAACCGGCGGCGTTGCCAAAGGTCCCGATGCCCTTAGGACCTTGGGTGTAGTGGCCGAACGGAGTGCCGTGGCTGTTGAGATACCACGCGACGTAGCTCACGCACTGGCGCATGGTCATGCCGTACGGATCGACGCCGTTCGTCTGGTCCTTTGCCCACGGGTAGGCGGTGAGCGCGGGCGCTGTGACGATGTGGGTGGTTGCCAGCCGGACGGCCAGCGGGGAGCTGTACTTCGGCATCGGAGCAGGCGCCGGCGCGGGTGCTGCGGTCTTCCCGCCGCCGGCGGCGCTTACCAGAGCCGGACTGCAGGCGGATGCGCTGAGCACCGCCGCCAGGCTCAGAGCTGAAAGGACTCCGCTGGTGTAACGGCTGGGCCTAGCGGAGGGCTTCATGTCCGGGTTGTCGGTACCTGAGCAGCAGTGACTTGACCGTTCTGCAGCTTGGACCTGGATGTCGGAGTAATCCGACACGCGGCGACAGGTGCACCTCAGCCGTAAATGGGTCGCGATGATGGCCAGCGTGGATGGCAACGGAAAGCGCATAGCCCTGATCGGGGTGGTCGTGCTCGCGATCGCCAACGTGTTCTTCTGGGGCGTCGTCTACAACCGTCAAAGCGTGAAGCCCTCGTCCTTTACCGCGAGACTCACTCCGACCACGGCGCCCTCCGTCGCGCCGATCGAGAGACCTCAGCCCACCGTCTCCGCTCACCCGTCTGCGTCTGCCACCCCTTCGATACCGGCCGGCTTGCCGGTGCCCTTGCCGCTGCCCAACGCGTCGGGACGGGCCCTCAAAGTCTCCATCGTCGGCGATTTGCTGGGCACCGGTCACTACGCCAGCAGCCCGAGCACCCGTTACCGAGGGCTGCTGCTGGCCGCTCTGCAAGCCAGAGGAGCCGTCTCCGTCGAGGAAGCGACGGGGACCGGCGGAACGCTGTCAGCCGCCGTCCAGGTGCCGCCAGGCCTTGATCTGGCGGTGGTCGAACTGGGCACCAATGACATGGCTTCAACGGACGTCAACGGTTTCGAGCAGGTCTACTCAGCCTTGCTGAAGTCGATCCGCCTTGGCTCGCCGGACGCCGCCCTGGTGTGCGCGGGAACTTGGAGCGCAGACGGCCTGGCCTTCGACAACATCATCCAGCAGGACTGTGTACGCGAGCAGGGCCATTTCGTTTCCCTGCGCGACCTCTACGACCAGTCCGCAAACCGTGGCCCGGCTGGTATCGCCGGGTACTACGGCGTCTCCGATGACGTCGCACCCAATGACACCGGCCACCGCGCGATCGCCCAGGCCTTGCTTCAGCCGCTCGGGATCACGTTGGGCGGCTGAGCAACGGCTTGCCAGAGCCCGGGCGGCTAGTGCCAGATGCGGATTACTGAACCATTGGAGTAGACGTTGCCGCCCGTGGCGACGGACACCCCGGGATAGATGAGCACGGGCCGACGGGCGCGTACCCCGTTGCGGTTGACCAGGGCCTGCCGGTTACCGAAGTGCGTATTGATCAGCACCAGTCCGGAGCCGGTGCGCCGCGGGCCAGGAATCATCGTGACGCTCTGCGCGCCGCCATCGACCCAGTTGTGGTCGATGAGAATGTCGTGGACCGATGACACATTCGGCGTGACGCCGATGGCCTGGCCCGTGACCGCCGGGTAGTACGGCGAGCGGTGGTTGCTCAGAGGTCCCGCGAAGGCGGCGATGTTGTTGCCATAGATGGTCACCTGGCGCACCCCGACGCTGCTTCCGGTGCCCTGAATCTGGATCCCGTCGTTGTGCGTGTGCCCGTCGTGCTGCTCAGGATCGGGGCTCATGTAGTTGAGGTCGTGGATGTAGTTGCCCGTGATGTTGACGTTGAGATTGGCGTTGCGGTTGAAGGGGTTCATGACGCCGATGCCGTCGACCACGTTATGGATGTTGCTCCGGATCACCGTGAAGTCGTGACCGATGATTCCATCGACCCAAGGGCTCGGATAAGCGTGCGTCAGCTCACAGTTCTCGATGAGAACGCGTTTGGCAGATGGGCTCAGGACGTTGATCAGGCCGGTGTCGGTGCGGGCCGGGCCATTGCCGTGAATCCGGGAGTTCATGATGATGACGCCGGCAGCCTTGACGGTGATGAAACCCCACACATCGAGGCCGGAGATGACCGTGTTGGGCTTGGTGATGGTGATGTTGCCGTAGTGCGGCATGAGCCGGGTCCCAGCCGGGACGCCAGTGCTCAGCGCAGTAGGTACATAGCTTCCGATGGCGCCGCTGTGACCAGTCACCAGAGTGCAACTGGAGAGGCCGGCACTGACAATCGGCAGCGCGGCCAAGAGGGCAACCGCTTTTGCGCGGACGCCTTTCAGTCCTGCGATCCTCTTAGTCATGCTTTGAGGTTTCGGAGGCATCCGGAGACTGCTTGAGCCGTTTGGCGCAACGTTTCATCCGCTGAATGGGCCAGCAAATTAGCGTCCGAACGGGTGGTTCCTTTCACTCTCAAGAGACAGTGCGGACAGACCGATGACTTATCCTTTGCGTCCCGGTTCCGATGGTTTAGCGTTCGCGTGATTGCGACAAGGCGGTCATGTCACCCGACATCGACCCGCAGGTTTGAAGTTGTGTGGAGGCTGGATGTCGTTCGGCAAGCGGGTTACCGGGGTGCTGATGGCGGCAACCTTCGGACTGGTGGGTTTGGCGGCCTGCACACCGACGCCTCCCGCCGTCCAGGGTCAGACGGTCAGCGTTGACGTCCTGCCGACGGTTCAGATCAACGGTGTCGTCTGGTCACAGGCCACCGTGGGCAACACCGTCTACGCGACCGGCCAGTTCTCCTTCGCCCGTCCAGCGGGTTCTCCCGTCGGCGTCAACCAGACCCGGCGCAACAACCTGCTCGCGTACAACATCACCAATGGCCAGCTGACCACCTTCGCCCACGGTCTGAACGCCGCCGGACAGGTTGCGGCCGTCTCACCGGACGGCAGCCGGCTTTACGTCGGCGGCGACTTCACGACCGTCGACGGTCAGGTCCACAATCGGATCGCGGCGTTCAACACCGCCACCGGCGCCCTCGTCAGCACCTTCACGCCCTCGTTCAACGCGCGGGTCAAGGCGATCGCCGCCACTAACAACATTGTTTACGTCGGTGGCAGCTTCACCGCAGTCAACGGAGTCGCCCGCACCAAGCTCGCGGCGCTCAACGTGAACGGCGGCCTGCTCGGCTGGAAGCCCGCGGCCCAGAACGGCAACGTGCTCTCCATGGTCGTCACGCCTGACGCTCAGAAGGTGGTCGTCGGAGGCTCGTTCGACCACATCAACGGCTCGGTGGCCATCGGCATGGGTGCTGTCCAGTCCCTGTCCGGCGCGGTCCTGCCGTGGCTGGCTAACACGAAGATCCACGACTCGGGGGTCAACTCGGGCATCACGAGCCTGACCACCGACGGCAAGGCTGTGTACGGCACCGGCTTCGTCTTCGGAGGCGGAGGCCTTGACCGGATCCCGCTCGAGGGCGCGTTCTCCGCGAACCCGAGCAACGGGGCCATCAACTGGATCGAAGACTGCCACGGGGACACGTACGACACCTACGTCTTGAACTCGGTCGTCTACGCCGTCAGCCACGCGCACTTCTGCGGAAACATCGGTGGTTTCCCGCAGACGACCCCGTGGACCTTCTACCGGGCGACCGCCTTCACTACGAAGGCCACCGGCACCATCACCACCAACACGGGCGGCCCGACCTACCAGAACTGGGCCGGTAACCCCCGGCCGACGCTGCTCAACTGGTTCCCGACCCTGACCACCGGCACCTTCACCGGTCAGGAGCAGGCCGCTTGGTCAGTGACCGGCAACGGGCAATACATCTCGCTGGGCGGCGAGTTCCCGACTGTCAACAGCGCGCCTCAACAAGGACTGGTGCGCTTTGCCGTCAGATCGCTCGCGCCGAACAAGGTGGGTCCGCGACCCTCGCCGGGGCTGACTCCGACGCTGACCCCGAGTGCCGGCACGATCAAACTCACCTGGACGTCCACCTTTGACCAGGACGACCAGCCGCTGACGTACAAGATCTTCCGGACCGCCGGCAATGCACCGGTCACGGCGACCACGCCCGTCTACACGCTGACCGCCAACTCGACCTTCTGGTCGCGTCCCGTGCACACCTACACCGATACCGGGCTTGCGTCCGGCACCAAGTACAACTACCGGGTATTCGTCTACGACCCGTGGGGCAACCTGAATGCCGGCGCGACGGTCAGCGCCACCGCGGGGTAAAACCTTGCTATGACAACAGCCTGTCCGGTCACTCGTAACGACGCTGGTAACTGGGTCTTCACCGGCTACGCCGAGGTGCTCGGGGCCACGCAGGACGTGGAAGCGTTCCGCGCCAATTTTCGCGCCCCTGGTGTCGTGGTGCCGCCCGAAGAGCAGTTCGTCAACGAAATCACCGAGCCGCGGCACGGGCAGGTCCGAAAGATCATCAACTCCGCCATCGCGAGCCACCGGCTCACCGGGGTCGAGCCGCTCTGCGACACGCTGTGCCGTTCATTGCTCACGGAGCTGAGGGAGCGGGGCGAAACGGTCGACCTGGTCACCGATTACGTGCTGCCGGTCCCCAACAGCATCATTGCGCACCTGCTCGGCGCCGAGCCGGCCGATTACGCGAAGTGGGCGACCTGGTCGGACGAGGTCGTTCAGGGCACCTATCCCTCGCTCTTCCGCAACGAGCGGGGGGTGGGCTTTGCCGGCGCCCACCCGGAATTCGCCGCTTACCTCGATGCGATCATCGCCGACCGGCGCGCCACCCCCCGCGACGACTTCGTCACCCGGTTGCTCGATCGCGAGGTTGAGGGCCGGCGGCTCACCGACGTGGAAGCCCGCGCCCAGCTTGTCTTTCTGTTCATCTCCGGCAACGAGACCACCCGCCACCTGCTGGGCAACCTGCTGCATCGGCTGGCCTCCGACCCGGCTCTCCTGGTCACCCTGGCGGACGATCGAAAGCTCATCGACGCCGCCATCGAAGAGAGCCTTCGCCTCGATCCGCCGGTGCGGCTGCTGATGCGCACCTGCAGCGCCTCGACCGTCGTCGCCGGCGAGCAGATCGACGAGGGTGAAGCGGTCATCTTCGGCGTCGAGCAGGCCAATCGCGACGAAAGCAGATTCGACGCCCCCGAGGAATTCCGGCTCGACCGCCCCGACCAGCGCCGCCACCTCGCATTTGGCGGCGGGCCGCACGTCTGCCCCGGAGCGCACCTGGCTCGCATGGAGGCCAGGGTGGCCGTGAACGTCCTGCTGGACATGGCCACCGGACTCACCCCGAGTCCCGGGCTACGTCTACGAGAACGTGCCCGTCGTCTGGGCGCACGGCCCGCAGTCGCTGCCGGTCACCGTCGACTGGCGCTAGCCGGGAGTCTGTCGCTCAGCGGCTGACCGTCACGTTGCCGAACGGAAGATGCGGCTCGACGGCCGGGAAGATGACGAAGAGCAGCAGGACGCCGACACCGACGAGCAGCACGAGCAGCTGGGCGAGACGCAGCGGGACGCCGCCGGGCAGGTGACGCCAGAGCCATCCGTACATCAGGGTGTCCCTCCAGTCATCTCGGCGGTGACGATCAGGCGCTGAGCGGCCGAGTATTCGGGGTTGCACGTCGTCATCGTGAGCAGCCGCTCGGTCGGGGTGGCGTGGAGGTCGCCTGGCACCGGAAAGATCACCGAAGTGTCGTTCGGGTCGACGATCTGGGTGCGAATCACGTGGTAGACGTACGTGCGGGTGCGGACCTGCAGGCTGATGACGTCGCCAGTACGCAGTTCGGCGAGCCGGTTGAAGGCATGGCCGTAGGTGGTGCGGTGGCCGCTCATCACCATGTTGCCGATCTGGCCCGGGAGAGCGGTGCCGGGATAGTGCCCGGGCCCGTCTTCCAGGTCGTCGCGGCTCACGCCCTCGACCACCACCCAGTGGTAGCCGGCGCCGAAGCGGGGGATACGCAGGATGGCGAAGCCCTGCCCGTCGACGACCTTGAGCGGGGGGTCGATGACGGCTTTCGGGGCCTTCGACGGCGAAACCGCGACCGGGTCGACCTGGGGAGCCGGCGCCTGCCATTGGTTGGCCAGCTGCTGGGAGAGCCGATGCTGGCTGTCGGCGGTCTTCCAGTCGGTGATCTTGAGCTCGTAAAAAATGAAGAGGAAGACGACCAGGCCGAAGCGTGATCAGCAGCTCGCCGAAGACGAGCACCGTCTTGGCGATGCGGCCTCGGGGCTTTCTGTCATGTGACTCCGGGCCCTTGGGCCGCCGGTCCATGGGCCGAACCTAGAACCGATTTGCCCTATTCGGGTGCACCTGCCCGGGCAGTGGGAAGCTCGTGGCCCTCCGCGACGGAGATCTCCAAGCCGAGTTCAGCGCCTTTGAGCAATTTGAGGCCGTCGCCGCTCCAGAACCGACCCGGGTCATACCAGCCTGGGGAACGCTCGGGAGGCAACAAACCCATCGCTGCGAAGGTGACTGCAACGATCTCGGCGCAGTACGCCTTCTCCAACGAATCGGCCCGGCCTCCCTCCGAACGCAGGAAGCGGCTCTTCAGCCAGGTGCCGGCCATTCCGACGGTCGACGGAAAAGGGGTGCCGTCCAGGCGCGCCACCGTGCGAAGGGCGGCGTCCTCCATCTCGCGGGTGACCGCCGGACTGAGCTGGCGTAGATACGCCTTCTGACCGTACTTCTCCGACCAGACGGTCACGGCGTCGGTGAGGTTGTGCAGCTGGGCGCCGCGGTTGTGTTCACCGGTCCAGACGCTGGGCAGCGAACGACCGAGCTCGGCATGCCACATCATCGGCGGCAGGTCATCGGGCACGATCGCCATGCCCACATGGTTGATCGGGCTGTTGGTGGTCAGCCGGATCGTGCGGTCGGCGACGCTCTTTCCGCGGAAGAGCCAGACGTCGCCGGTACGCGTCAGCGCAGCAGCCTCGGCCAATGTGAGCTGCGTTTCGGGCACGGCGGTTAGCCTAGGGCTGTGCGTTGGTGGAAAGCAGTCGGGCTCGCCGGGATCGTTGGAGTCGTGGCAAGTGGTGCGGCGGTGGCCCGTGATGAGCGGCGCCGGGCTAATTACACCCCGGACGAGGTGCGCAAACGTCTGCGGGCCCGGGTCGGGGAAGCAGACCCGCCGAAGGGCTGACGTGTCGCTGGACCTTGATGCGGTCAAGGCGTGGGTAGCCGAGGCCCAATCGGTCACCGTCCTGACGGGCGCAGGCATCAGCACCGACTCGGGAATTCCGGACTTTCGGGGCCCGCAAGGGGTGTGGACGAAGAACCCCGAGTCGCAGCGCATGTTCACGCTGTCGGCGTACGTCTCCGACCCGGACCTGCGGGTGCGCTCCTGGCAGAACCGCCGGGATCACTCGGCCTGGACCGCTGAACCCAACGTCGGGCACCGCGCCCTGGTCGATCTCGAGCACGACGGTCGCCTCAACGCCCTGCTGACCCAGAACATCGACGGGCTGCACCAACGGGCCGGTTCGTCGCCTGAGCGCGTCCTGGAGCTGCACGGGACCCTCTGGGAGGCCGAATGCCTGTCCTGCCGGCAACGCCGCTCGATGGCCGAGACGCTGGACCGGGTCGAGGCGGGCGAGCCCGACCCGCCGTGCCCGGCCTGCGGAGGCATTCTGAAGTCGGCCACGATCAGCTTTGGTCAGGCTCTGGACCCCGTGGTGCTGCGCCGGGCGTACGAGGCCGCCGCGTCGTGCGATCTCTTCCTGGCCATCGGAAGCTCGCTGACGGTGCAGCCGGCCGCAGGTACGTGCGGCGCGGCATTGGAGGCGGGCGCCCGGCTGGTGATCGTCAACGCCCAACCGACGCCGTATGACGCTGAAGCCGACGCCGTCCTGAATGCGCCCATTGCCGAGGTGCTACCGGTGCTCGTCTCGCGCTAGCCTCCCGATCTGACAACAGGAGTGACGGATGCGAGTACCGCTGACCACGATCGACTTCCTGCGGCGCGCGGAAGAGGTGTACGGCGACCGGATCGGCATCATCGATGAACCCGACCAGCCGGCGCCGAGCCTTGGCGCCCAGACCTACCGCGAGTTTGCCGCGCGCTGCCGGGCAGTCGCGGCCGGACTCGATGAGCTGGGTGTCGGACGGGGCGAGCGCATCGCCGTCGTGAGTGAGAACAGCGCGCGGCTGCTCGAACTCCTCTTCGGCGTCACGGCGTACGGCCGGATCTGCGTGCCGATCAACTTCCGGCTGCAGAAATCGGAGATCGAATTCATCGTCGGACACTGCGGCGCGTCCGTACTCATCGTCGATCCCGAGCACGACGAGCAGCTCTGCGACATCAAGACGGCGCACCGGTTCGTCCTCGGACCTGACTACGACGATCCCGAGACCGGCCTGCTGCGACCCGGCCGCGAGCCCGTTCCGTGGGAGAACCCGGATGAGGATGCGACGGCGGCGATCAACTACACCTCAGGCACCACCGCCCGACCCAAGGGCGTGCAGCTCACCCACCGCAACATGTGGATCAACGCCGTCACCTTCGGCCTGCACACCGGTGTCAGCGATCGCGACGTCTACATCCACACGCTGCCGATGTTTCACTGCAACGGCTGGGGTATGCCGTTCACCATGGCCGGCATGGGCGTGCCGCAGGTGGTGCTGCGCAAGGTTGACGGTGCGGAGATCCTGCGGCGGGTGCGTAGCCACGACGTCAGCCTCGCTTGCGGGGCACCCGCTGTTTGGAGCGCCGTCCTTGACGCGGGCGTGAGCTGGGACGGGCCAATTCCGGGCCGTGACCGGATGCGGATCGTCGTGGCCGGTGCGCCGCCGCCGACCCGCACGATTGCCCGCGTCGAGGAGGAGCTCGGCTGGGAATTCACCCAGATTTATGGGCTGACCGAGACCACGCCCCTGGTGACCTCCAACCGCACCCGGGCGGAGTGGGACGGCGAACCCGCTCTCGAACGCGCGCGGCTGCTTTCTCGCGCCGGCGCCCCTGCGATCGGGACCGAATTGAGCCTGTCCGACTCCGGTGAGGTGCTGGTGCGCTCAAACACGGTGCTGGACGGTTATTGGGAGCAGCCCGACACCAGCGCCGAAGCACTCGAAGGCGGCTGGTTTCGCACCGGCGACGGCGGCACCTACGAGGACGGCTACCTCACCATTTCCGACCGGCGCAAGGACGTCATCATCACCGGCGGCGAGAACGTCTCCTCGATCGAGGTCGAAGACGCCATCTTCAGCCATCCGGCGGTGGCGGAAGTCGCGGTCATCGGCATCCCCGACGAGCGGTGGGGGGAGACGATCAAGGCCCTGGTCGTGGTGGCGGAAGGTGAATCGGTCACCGAGGTCGACATCATCGCCTGGTGCAAGGAGCGGCTCGCCCGTTACAAGGCTCCGACGTCAGTGGACATTGTCGAATCCATCCCGCGGACCGCGACGGGCAAGGTGCAGAAGTTCAAACTGCGTGAGCCGTTCTGGCGCGGGTCCGATCGTCAGGTCCATTGACCGGCCCCGCCGAACCCGAACAGGCTGAGCCACGCTTCGCCGGTTCCGTCCCGTGGGTTCCGGCTGAACCCGCGCCGATACCGCCGCCGGGTGCGCCTCCGGATCCGCCCCCGGCTTCATCCAGGATGGGGCCTGTGCCAGGCGTTCCCGTCACGGTGACTCCCGATCAACTCCAGCCGCTCTCGCCGGTGGTGGAGTACGGGCCGGGCAGCGAACCGGAGGTGTCGCGTCACTCCGCCGTGGCCGTCTGGGTCCCTTCCGTACTCGCCATCGCCGGAGGGCTGCTGGCAGCGATCGGGAGCCTGCTCACGTGGGCGACTCTGCAGCTCGTCGCGCAGAGTTCAGACGCAACGATCAACAACGACAGCGTTTCCAGGATCACGTACAACGGGCTCTCCCTGCTCGAGGGCCGGGTGACTCTGGTCTTCGGCGTCGCCGCGATCGGACTGGGAATCACGGGACTGCTCGGAGTGCTGGGGCGAAAGGCCCTGGCCGGCTGCCTGTGTGCGCTGGGAGCAGTCGCCATCGTGGTTGTCGGGTTCGCGGCCGTCGGCCATCCGGTGGAGCTGTCGACCCTTTTCCGTACCTACCGGCAGATCGACAGCGTGACCGTCAGCCTGCCGGACGGGGTGGGCGTCTGGCTTGCACTCGGTGGTGCCGCGCTGGTATTTGCCGGCGGGCTACTGGCCCGGGTGGGTCAGCCCGTATTGGCGGTCAGCTCCGGCTGACGGCGACCCCCGCTCGCCGCGCTCGGGCGGC
The DNA here is from genome assembly GCA_963737695.1 of uncultured Actinomycetota bacterium. GTDB lineage: Bacteria > Actinomycetota > Actinomycetes > Frankiales > Frankiaceae > DATAZK01. The sequence goes on along the minus strand of CAVTTQ010000002.1, from coordinate 152,745 downwards.
CGGCCAGCACCTGAGAAATGTTGCGTGCGGTGTAGACCAGCGGCACGTGACTGAACGCTTGCGGGAAATTGCCGGTCATGCGTTGGCTGATGGGATCCCACTCCTCCGCCAGCAGCCCGACATCGTTGCGAAGGTCGAGCAGTCGCTCGAAAAGGTCGACGGCTTCCTTGACGCGACCAACCATCGAATAGTTGTCCGCCAACCAGAAGGTGCACGCCAGAAAGGCGCCTTCGCCCGGTGGGAGGCCGTCGACGTTTTCCGTCGTCGTGTAGCGGCGCACGAATCCGTCGGACAGCAGGTCCTTCTCGATGGCGGCAACAGTTCCGCGCACCCGGGAATCGTTGCCCGGAAGGAAGCCCACGATTGGGATGTTCAGCAGCGCCGCGTCGAGCTCTTTCGACCCGTAGTACTGGGTGAACGTGTTGCGATCCGCGTCGAAGCCGTTGGCGAGGATGTCTTCCTTGATCTTGTCGCGCAACGGGCGCCATTTGGCTACCGGACCTTTCAGGCCGTGATCGGTCACCCCCTTGATCGCCCGATCGACCGCGACCCATGCCATCACCTTCGAGTGCACGAAATTGCGGCGCGGCCCGCGAACCTCCCAGATGCCTTCGTCCGGCTGCGCCCAGCCGGTCTCCAGGAAGTCCATCAGTTGGCGCTGCAGCGACCAGGAGATGTCGTGGAGCTCTTCCTCCTGCTCGGTTCCGGCTGCTCTGGAGACCTTGCGCGCGACGTCGCGGGCGATGTGCAACGCGTCCATCACCTCGCCGTAGACGTCGAGCTGGAACTGCTCGACCGCGGCGTTGCCGACCCGGACGGGGGAGGCGCCCTGGTAGCCGGTGAGCCACGGAACCTCCCATTCGGGCAGCCGCCGTTCCCCGCCGACGCCGTACATGATCTGCAGCTTCGACGGGTCGCCGGCGATCGCCCGCAGCAGCCAGGCCCGCCACGCCTTGGCCTCCGCCACAAAGCCGGCGTCGATCAAGGCGATCAGGGTGATGGTGGCGTCGCGGAGCCAGCAAAAGCGGTAGTCCCAGTTACGGACGCCGCCGAGCTGTTCGGGCAGCGAGGTGGTCGCCGCGGCGACGATGCCGCCGGTGGAGGCGTAGGTGAGCCCCTTGAGAGTGATGACGCTGCGCCGTACGGCGTCCTGCCAGCGCCCTTCGTAGTTGAAGCCGGCCATCCAGGTCGCCCACCAGGCTTCGACCCGATCGATGGTGGCCCGGACGTCGATCTTCGGCGGCGGGGGTCGGTGCGAGCGATGCCAATCAAGCTGAAATGCGAGCGACTCGCCGTTACGGATCTCGAACGTGGCGACGCTGGCCAGCTCGCGGCCCTGATGCTCGACGTCGGCGCGCAGAGCGATCGCGTCTGGCCCGGCGACGGCCTGAATGGTGCCGTCGACCCGGCGCACCCAGGGCACGATCGAGCCGTAGTCAAAGCGCATCCGCAGGTCGCTGCGCATCTCGACGGTGCCGCTGATCCCCTCGACGAGGCGCAGCAAGCAGTGCACGTCAGGCTCGGGGATCATCGCGTCGACGATGCGCGCGACGCCCGTGCTGGTCTCGAATTCGGTCTCGAGCACCAGGGTGTCTCCGCGATAGCGCCTGGTCTGCGACACGATGTGCCCGGTCGGAGCGATCTGCCAGTGGCCGTTCTCCTCCTCGCCGAGCAGCGCGGCGAAGACCGCGGCCGAGTCGAAGCGCGGCAGGCAGAGCCAGTCGATCGAGCCGTTCTTGCCGACGAGCGCAGCGGAATGAGTGTCGCCGATCATGGCGTAATCGCCGATCCGCAAAGACATACATAACTCCGTCCTAGATTGGACCCGTGCGCCGACCGTCTCACGCCAAGCGCCTGCCCCGCCTGATTGTGGTGCAGGCGGTGCTAGCTGTGCTTATCGGGCTGGTTGCGGCGTGTGGCCTGTCCAACGGTCTTCAGGAGTATGTCGTGCAGTTCGCCCCGGGTACGGCAACCCCGGTGAAGGTCGCGATCGGAAAGGATTGTCCCGGCGTGGGGAAGGCCAAGCTTGAAGCGGTGGCCAACAAGAATCTGGCGACCAACCGGGCCTATCCGCTGCGCTATGACATCACCAACGCCTCAGACGATGACAAGTCCCGGCTGCTGGCCTGCTTGAAGAAGTACAAGATCGTGCGCGGGGTCAGCCTCTCCAACGACGAGTCCTAGCGGCGCGATCTCAGCTGACGGGCCGGGCCGATTGGGCGCGTGCCTGCCGGATGCTGACGATGATCGTGATCAGGGCCGCCAGGCCGCCGAAGATCAGGCTGCCCCCGGTCCACCAGCTCGAAAACGGCAGTGCTGACCACGACCCCCAGACGAAGCCGGCCACGATCAGCCCGAGTGACGCCAGGATGCTCAAGGCGGTCGACCAGGGCTTCGCGACGGCTTGGTCGGCAAGGTCAGCAGCCGTCTTGCGGGCCGTCTCGAAGTGCTTGCGCGCCCACTCGTACTCGGTCGACAAAATCAGGAAGCCGAGCGCGATCACCAGCACGCCCGGCCCTGGTAGCGCCAGCAGCGCGATGCCGAGCCCCAGCACCGCCACACCAGCGATGGTCACGAGCACCCGTCGCACCAGCCGGGCACCGGATTTCAGGAGCACCCCTGCATGATCGCTGATCCCGGCGCCGGGGGATACCGTGCCGCCCTATGAGCAACCACACCTACCGCGTCACTGAGATCGTCGGCACGTCCGAGGAGAGTCTCGATGACGCCATACGCAACGGCATCTCGCGTGCGTCCACGACTTTGCGTGGGATGGACTGGTTCGAGGTGACCGAGATTCGCGGCCACCTCAGCGAAGGCGCCATCGAGCATTTCCAGGTGGGCCTGAAGGTCGGCTTCAGACTCGAGGACTAACTCTTTGGGTGGGGCTCGAACGCTCCTCGGTTGAGAGCTAGAGCGCCAGCTCGCGTAGCACGTCGTGCGGATCGCAGGCTTGCGGTGGCGGCCAGGGCCAGCCCACGTTGCCGTCGCCGTGCCAGCGCGGCACCAGGTGCACGTGCAGGTGAAATACCCGCTGACCGCTGGCTTCGCCGTTGTTCTGGCGCAATGTCAGCCCGTCGGGACCCAGCCGCGACTTGATCTGACGAGCTACTGCAGCGCACGTACGGCCCACGGCAGCCGCGGTCTCGGGGTCCGCGGACCACAGGTCGGCCACGTGCGCCCTTGGGATAACCAGCGTGTGCCCGCGGGCGGCCGGGCTGAGGTCGAGCACGGCCAGGCAGTAGTCGTCCTGCGTGACGATATGAGCGGGTTCGATGCCGGCGGCTATCCGGCAGAAGGGGCATGCCTGTGGCCCGAAATCGGCCTCGATCGGTAACTCGCCCACGATCGCTGAGGATATTGGCTCAGCCCGCGAATGGGAGGAGAGGCTGGTCGTTCGGTACCCCCGATAAACCGAACGACCAGCCGTTCCTCGGGAGCGGATGTCATCCCCCGCGCTCCCTCACAGAGATAACGGGATAGGCCACTCGCTCCGAGTACGCCGGTGGGCGTCACTTGGTCTTCGGCCAAACGGCCTAAGCGGTTCGACAGGCTGGGCGTTTGTGAGGCACGCAACGTGCCTCCTGCCGTCGGTCGCTCTAGGGAATGACTCCTTCGGCCTGCAGCCGGGCGATGTCGGCCCATTCGTAACCAAGATCGAGCAGCAGTTGCTCGGTGTGCTCACCGGTCTGGGGCGAGCGTCCGGCGCCGCGGGGCAGCTCGCCCGCGAAGTCGATGGGCGTCGCGACGGTATGGCCCGAATCAGCCTCGCTCGGGGGAAAGGCACCGGCGGCCAGCGCAATCGGGTCCTGCACCGAGCCCTCGAAGTCCTGCACCGGATCCCACCACACGTCCTCGCGTGCGAACGCCTCCGCCAGCTGCGCCATGGACCATTGCGCGAAAGCCTCGTCGAGCAGCGCCATGACCGCGTCGCGATTGCGCACCAGACCTTCATGGGTTGCAAACCGCTCGTCGGCTGCGAGGTCGGGCCGGTCCAGCGCGCGCGTCAGACCGGGCCAGTGCCGCATGGCTTGAAGTCCCAGCAGCCAGAACCAGCGGCCGTCCTGCGAGCAGTAGCAGGCCAGCAGCGGGTTGTAGAGCGCGCGGTGCAGTCCTCCACCGGGCCGAGCCCCGGCCAGCTGGGCATTCAAGTCCGATCCGAGAACGTAGATCCCGGTACGCAGCAGCGAGGTCGACACCAGGGTTCCCTGTCCCGTGCGCTCACGCTGGAAGAGGGCCCCAGCGATGCCGGCGACCGTGGCGAGCCCGGTGCTGTGGTCTCCGAGGCCCGGCCGGGAAACCGGGGGTGCCTGCCCCTCGGGTGTCAGCGCCATGGCGATGCCTGACCGCGACCAGAAGGCGCCGATGTCATAGCCCGGCTTCTCGGGCGCCCCGGCTCCGTAACCGGTGATGGAGGCGTACACGAGTCGCGGAAAACGGTCGGCCAGGCTGGCGTAATCAAGTCCCAGGTTCTGCAGCGCAGCCGGCCGCAGGTTAGTGATGAGCACGTCGGCGGTTTCCAGCAGTTGCAGGAAGATCCGACGACCTTCGTCCTGCTTGAGATCGAGACAGATGCTGCGCTTGTCGTGATTATCGAGGTCGAAGTAAGAGGGCTCGGTATTGCCTCGGCCGGGGTCACCCTCGCGTGATTCGACCTTGATGACGTCGGCGCCCCAGTCGGCGAGCATGGCTCCGGCAGCAGGTCCGGCGATGACGACGGCGAGCTCCACCACGCGTACGCCGGCCATTGGCTTTGCTGACAGAGATTGCGACGGTTGCATGCCGCCACGATGCACCGCCGCTGCGACGCGTCGGTCTTCAGGAGGGCGACCGGGACGTCCTACCGGGCTTTTCGTGTGACGGCATTCAAGATGCTGGTGTGTCCACGAGCATCGACCAGCCTCCGGCCTGGCGACGCCAGACCCGCGGTGAGCCGCGCTGGATACCGGCGATTGTCATCGTGGCGGTAGCGGTGTTGCAACTGTTCATACCCGTCCGGCTGTCGTTGCGGCCGCGGTATGTGCTTCCGATTATCGAATTGGCGCTGCTGGGCGTACTCATCCTGCTGAATCCTGGTCGTCTCGAGCGGCGTGATCCCAGGCTGCGGGCGATCTCGCTCACCTTGACCGGAGTGATTTTCGCGGCCAATGCGGGAAGCGGCGCGGCACTGGTGACAGACCTGCTGCGGGGTGAGTCCAGCGATCGCCCGTTCACTCTCCTCACCAGCGGTGGGTTGATCTACCTGATCAACATGATCGTCTTCGGGCTTTGGTTCTGGGAGCTCGATCGCGGAGGCCCCGTTGCCCGCGCATTCGGCGAGCGGGCGTATCCGGACTTCCTCTTCCCGCAGATGCAGGCGGGCGACCTGGTCGACCCCGAGTGGGAGCCGACCTTTCCCGACTACCTCTATGTCAGCTTCACCAACGTCACGGCTTTTAGCCCCACGGACACCATGCCGCTGACCCGCTGGACGAAGCTGCTCATGATGTTGGAGGCGATCCTGGCTGTCGTGCTGGTCGCACTCGTGATCGCGCGCGCCGTCAACGTCTTGAAGTAGGTACCTATAGGTTTTCGCCCATGACGACGCGAGTGGCGCTGGTGACGGGTGGCAACCGCGGGATCGGGGCGGCGTGTGCGGTCGCGCTGGCCGAGGCGGGTGACACCGTCGTGGTCGGATCGCGCGGTGGGGCTCCGCTCGGTGACCTGCCGGGGGTGGCTCTTGACGTCACCGATCCGCTCTCGGTCGAGGCCGCGTACAAGACGATTGAAGCCGATTTCGGACCGGTCGAAGTGCTGGTCTCCAACGCCGGCATCACGCACGACACACTGCTGCTCACGATGCCCGAAGACGCGTTCAGTTCCGTGATCGACATCAACCTCGGTGGCGCTTACCGGGTCGCCAAACGGGCCGCGAAAGGAATGCTTCGGCTGCGCCGCGGACGGCTGATCTTCATCGGCTCCGTCTCGGGTCTGACGGGTTCGCCCGGCCAGGCCAATTACGCCGCTTCCAAGGCCGGGCTGGTCGGGCTTTCACGCTCACTCGCCCGCGAACTGGCTTCCCGCAACATCACCTCCAACGTGGTGGCGCCCGGCCCGATCGACACCGACATGATGGGGGCGCTGACAGAAGCCCAGCGTGACGGCCTCGTCGGTGGGGTCCCCCTGAAGCGGATGGGTCAGCCCGAGGAAGTTGCCCATGCGGTGGCGTTTCTGGCTTCCCCGGCGGCGGGATATGTCACTGGAGCCGTCATCCCGGTGGATGGTGGGCTCGGGATGGGCCACTGACGGCAGCTGAGTAACCGGAGCTCACCAGGTGGAGCTCGGCAACGGGAGGGGGTACGTGTGAGCTGGTGGTGGTGTCTCAATCACTCGCGGCCGGAGCAGGATCCCAACGTCGATGCGGGGGCCAAAGACAAGCTCGGCCCCTACGAAACCGAGGAAGCGGCAGCTGGATGGCGCGAGCAGTTCGACGCACGCAACGAGCAGTGGGACCGCGAAGACCAGGAGTGGAAAGACCGCAAGGGTAGGCGCTGACAAGATCAACGCTTCAATGATCAAGCTCTAGGGTCTCCTGACCCCGCGAATTCCATGATCACTGCAGCGTTGGGGGGACAGGCAGGATGAGAGGGTGGCCTACGACGCGGTGCTGCTGGTCTCCTTCGGTGGACCGGAGGGCCCAGCCGACGTACTGCCCTTCCTGCGCAACGTGACGGCCGGCCGGGGCGTCCCGGATGAGCGGCTGGCAGAGGTCGCCAAGCATTACGAGATCTTTGGCGGCGTCAGCCCGATCAACGCCCAAAACCGTGCGTTGCAAGCCGCTCTGCAGACCGCGCTGGCGCCGCGGGCCGTCTACTGGGGCAATCGAAATTGGGCGCCTTACCTGCCCGAGACCCTGCAGCAGATGCGGAGCGATGGCATCTCGCGGGCGGCGGTCTTCATCACCGCTGCTTACGCGTCGTACTCGTCCTGCCGCCAGTACCGGGAGGATCTGGCGGCGGCCCAGCCAGGGGATCTGCAGCTGGACAAGCTGCGTAACTACTACAACCACCCGGGATTCATCACCGCCCAGAGTGACCGCGTAGTCGCTCTCGGGGACGCGCTTGCACCCGACGCCCGCCTGGTCTTCACCGCCCACTCGATCCCGCAGGCATCCGCGCTCACCAGCGGTCCCGCGGGCGGCGCGTATCCAGCGCAGATCGCGGAGGCGGCGGGCCTGGTGGCTGCGCAGGTACGCGAGCGGACGGGTTGGCGCGGCGCGTTCGAGGTGGCCTGGCAGAGCCGATCCGGGCCGCCGAGCGTTCCCTGGCTCGAGCCCGACATCAATGGCCGGCTCGCGCAATTGGCGTCCGAAGGCGTCCGGGATGTTGTTGCCGTGCCGGTCGGCTTCGTCAGCGACCACGTCGAGGTCCGCTACGACCTCGACATCGAAGCGGCGGCCACCGCCGAGCGCGTCGGTATCCGACTCGCCCGCGTGGGCACCGTCGGGATCGCTGAACCCTTCATTGAGATGGTTCGCGAACTAGTCTTGGAGCGTGAAGCCGGGCACGGGGCGCACCGACCCGCGCTCGGGACAGCCGGCCCCAGCTACGACGTGTGCCCGCTGGGCTGCTGTCCCGGACGGATCCCGCGTCCGGCGGCGGCAGGGAATCCGCTCGACATGCAGGCACCGGTCGAGTCGGCACCCAGGCTTAGCCGATAAACACGGGGGAAGCTGAGCGGCAGGTCGCGACGTTGAAGGAGGAGACATGAGTAGCGAACACGTCTTCGAGGCACCAGACCGCTTTGTCGTCGGCACGGTCGGCCGGCCGGGAGAGCGCACCTTCTACCTGCAGGTCGTCTCCGCCGGTGCGATCGTCACCGTCGCGTTGGAGAAAGCAGAGGTAGCGGCCCTCGCAGAAGGTTTGCAGGTGCTCCTTCAGCAGGTCGGAGTGAGCTCTGGCACCGTCGTTGAGCCCGCCCCGCTGGACCAGGCGCCGCTGGAGACCCCCTTCGCGGAGGATTTCCGGGTCAGTGAGCTGTCGGTGGCCTGGGACGGTCAGCACGTCGTGGTCGAGGCCGGTGGCGCCGGTTCGTCGGAAGACAGCGCCGGACGGCTGCGGGTCGCGTTGACGGTGCCGGCCACGCACGCGTTCGTCTCGCGGGCCGAAAAAGTGGTGGCGGCGGGTCGTCCGCCGTGCGTGCTGTGCGGGCTCCCGGCCGACGCCGGTGGCCACATTTGCCCCCGGCTCAACTAACGGGCGCTCTTCGCAGTTGACTGTCGGCATGGCACGACACGCTGGCCCCCAGCCCGGATCGCACGCCGGCAGGAGCCCTGCCGCCTTCGAACGCGCCGAACTCTGCGAGCTCCTCACCCAGGTCGGCGAGCACGCCCCGACGCTGTGTGAGGGATGGGAAGCCGTCGACCTGGCCGCTCACCTGCTGGTACGCGAATCACGGCCCGACGCGCTCATCGGACTGGCGATCCCGCCGTTTCGGGGCTACACCACGAAGCTGGAGGTGTCGGCGCGGGAAAAGATGCCGTTCGCCGAGATCGTTGGACGGTTGCGCTCGGGGCCTTCATTACGTACGCCGCTGGGCCTTCCGGTGATCAAGGACCGCGGGAATCTGCACGAGTTCTTCATCCATCATGAGGACGTCCGACGGGCCCAGCCGGGCTGGCTCGTACGAGAGCTGAGCGCGCAGGAGACCGCCGAACTGTGGCGTCTTGTGCGGTTGATGGCTCCGATGCTGCTGCGGGGCGTTCCGAAGACCCGGGTGACCCTCGCCACCGCTATTCCAGGTGCCTCCGGCACCGCGGAGCGCTCCGTCGGCAAGGCTGACGCTCCCCATCAGGTCACCGTCACCGGTCCTCCCGGCGAGCTGCTGCTCTACCTCAGCGGGCGGCAACCCGTCGCCGAAGTCAAGATCAGCGGTCCACCGGCCGGGCAGGCGCAGCTGGCCGCCGCATCACTGGGCATGTAGCAGGTGTAGCTACCCGCCGGTGAATCGCGGTCGGAGCGCGGCGAAGCTTCGCGAACGCAGGCAGCCGGCCCAGACTCCGGCTCCGTAGGCCAGGTCGTCACCAGCCCGCAGGACGAGCCAGCGGAGCGGATCAAGATCGGGGCGCTTGCGCACGTACTCGGAGGCAGCGGGCAGCACCAGGGCGGCAAGGGCGATCCGTCGCCGAGTGGCCTGCCAGGGGCCGCTCGCCAGCAGCAACGGCAAGGCAACCGGTCCGTACGGCCGGGTGAGCGCCTCGCCGATCGTGCGACCCACGGCTGGCGCTCCACTGCCGACGAGGCGGGCGGCGAGCAGCAGGGGTCGGCGGACAGGAAGCGTGCGGGAGATCCGGACGGCCCCCATGGCCAGCGTCCCGGTGGCCGGGATCGGATGCCCCGCCGCCAGCAGCGCCCAGGCCCCGACCGTCCAGCGGTTGCCGGCGAACGGTGCGAGCTTGCCGGGATGACGTGCTGCCAGCGCGGCTGCGGACAGGCCGTACCCGAAGCGCTGGGCGAGGGCGGCACGCAGCGTCGCTCGATGGGCATGACCCACGGCGGCGGCCGGCTCGTAGCGGATGGTCCAGCCCGCCGCGATGAGACGCCACACCAGGTCGACGTCTTCGCCGTAACGCAACTCCTCATCGAAGACCTGTGGGTTGTCACCGAGCGCGGCCCGCCGTAGCACGAGAGCCGCCGCAGGAACGTAAGAGACGCGTGAGCCGGGGACTACCCGCGCCGGTTGTGACCCGAGGTCCAGCGGTGAGCGGGCCGCGTCGAAGCGGGCTAGCGTCCAGTCGATCCGGCCGGCCGCTGTGCCGCGGGCGGCCACGATCCGTGGGGCAACGGCACCGACCTGTGAATCGACGAAGTGGGGCAGCAGGCGTTCGAGCCAACCGGCAGGGGGGATGACGTCTGAATCCACCAGCGCGATGAATGGTCGGGTCGCGTTACCGATCCCCGCGTTGCGCGCGGCGGCCGGGCCCTTCGGCTGCTCGTTGCGTAACGCCGCGTCGGGCAGGGGGAGGTCGGAACCGTCATCCACGATGATGACCTCCAGCGCCGGATCGAGCCCGGCCACCAGCCGTCGCAGCGCCTCCGGCCGGTTTCGCACCGGGATGACCACGCTGACCTCCGACAGCCCCGGACCAGCGCCCGGCAGCGGGCTCGGATGCACAAAACCAGCGGCGATGAGGCGGGAACGTAATGCCTTGCCGGTGCTGCTCGCCCAGTCGCTGGTCGCCAGCACCTGCTGGGCCGCCGGCGAGAGGCTCAGCAAACGCGGAGGCGAACCACCGAGCAGGGAGTTGCCCTCGTCGACAGAACGTACCGAGGAGTCCCAGCTGGGACCGTCGCCGGTCACCCGGCCCGGCAGTCCCAGCTCAGGCGACAGTCCAACCTCAGGCGACTGACAGCGGCAGCGAACGCCGCGAGTGCCCGGGGCCGGGGCTCGGAGCGCTCCCTGCGCCTACGGCGAGCAGGGCGGCTTCCCCATGGCCGAGGACGCATTCGGGATCGGGACCATCGAGTGGCAGGCCGGTGAAGAACTTCGCTGCCATGCAACCGCCGCGGCAGGCGTCATAGGACCCGCACGAGCCGCACGCCCCGGCGCTGCCCGGCTCGCGTAGCTCCCGGAAGAGCTCCGAGCCGCGCCAGACCTCGGTGAACCCGCCGGCTTCGCGCACCGATCCAGCTTTGAACTGCTCATGCAGCACGAACGGGCAGGCGTAGACGTCGCCGATCGGATCGATGAGGCAGACCACCCGGCCCGCGCCGCACAGGTTGAGTCCCGGCAGGGACTCACCCAGCGCCGAAAGATGAAAGAAGCTGTCGCCGGTCAGCACCGTCTCGCCCGCGTCGACCAGCCAGTTGTAGAGCTCACGCTGCTGGGCCTGGGTCGGGTGCAGCTCGTCCCAGGTGTCGGCGCCGCGGCCCGAGGGGCGCAGCCGGGTGAGGCGCAGGGTCGCGCCGTAGGACGCGGCGAGCGCCTTGAATTCGTCGAGCTGGCTGACGTTATGTCGCGTCACGACGACGCTGATCTTGGGGTTTTGAAAGCCCTCGGACGCCAGGGCATCCAGTGCCCGGCGGGCCATGTCATACGAGCCCTCACCGCGTACCGCGTCGTTGATGCCTGCATCCGCGCCGTCGAGGCTCACCTGCACATCGACGTAGTCGGTCGCGGCCAGCCGACGGGCTTCGGGCTTGCCGATCCGTACGCCGTTGGTGGAGAACTTCACCCCGACGTCGCGGGCGATGGCGTAATCCAGCAGCTCCCAGAAGTCGGGGCGGACGGTCGGCTCACCGCCGCCCACGTTTACGTAGAAGACCTGCATCCGCTGCAGCTCGTCGATCACCGACTTGCATTCGGCGGTCGACAGCTCGCGGGGGTCACGCCGCCCGGAGGACGACAGGCAGTGCACGCAGGCCAGGTTGCAGGCGTAGGTGAGCTCCCACGTCAGGCAGATAGGCGCGTCGAGTCCGCGCTCGAACTGCTCGGTCAGGCGCACGTGAGAACCTCCGCGTCAGCGAGCGCAGCAAGCGCTTTTTCATATTGGGGCTGGTCACGCTCCGGGACGCCGGCCGCGACCACCGCAGCCCGCGCACTGGGCTGTTCGGCAAGCGAACGAACGACCGTGACGAGCAGTGGGGTCTTGAGGAAGGTGAGCCGGCGGTTACCGAAGTGGTAGGCCAGCGCTCCGAACGGTTCCGGGCGGAGCGCAACGCTGCTCGACAGCTGCCAGGGCTGGTCCGGGTCGAACGCCATCAGTGAGTAGCCGGCTGATTAGTAGACGCCGCACATGCCGTCGATGGAGACCTCTTCGACGAGGGACTCCTCGACGAGCAGCTCAGGCTGGGAGGTGTCGGTGTCCAGGACGTCTTCAGCGACTGGCGGGGGCGCGGGCAGCGTCAGCGTAGGGCTCATCATCAAAGAGTCGCACATCAGCTGGCGAGGCGACACCGGCGCCACGTTAAATCCCGTCTCGCGAGGCAGACTCAGGTACGTGACCTCGCTGCTTCCCGCCGGCGCGACGAGCCCTGCTGCCCTCGCCCAGCAGCTGAGCGGGCTCGGATATCTGGCGGATGACGGGTTAGCTGCCGCGTCCTACCTGGCGCTGGCCATGGGACGCCCGCTGCTGCTGGAAGGCGAGGCCGGCACCGGGAAGACCTCGCTGGCAAGGGCGCTGGCCGATCTGATCGGGGCGCCGTTGATCAGGCTGCAGTGCTACGAGGGGATCGACGCCAGCCAGGCTCTCTACGACTGGGATTTTCCTCGTCAGCTGCTGCACCTGCGCGCGGCCGAGGCTGGGAGCCAAGGGGAGACGACCGAGCAGCTCGAAGGTGAGCTGTACAGCCGGCGGTTTCTACTGGCCCGGCCGCTGCTGCAGGCACTGGAGACCACGCCGAGCGTGCTGCTCATCGACGAGATCGACCGGGCGGACGACGAGTTCGAGGCGTTCTTGCTGGAAGTGCTGTCGGAGTACACCGTGAGCATCCCCGAGCTGGGGACGATCACCGCGGCGGTCCCGCCGGTGGTCGTACTCACGTCAAATCGCACTCGTGAGCTTCATGACGCGCTGAAGCGGCGCTGCTTCTACCACTGGCTGCCACATCCGCAGCTGGACCGCGAGGTCGCCATCCTGCGATCGCGGCTGCCGGAGGTCAGCGAACGTCTCGCTCGTCAGGTGGCCGTCGCGGCGGCGGCCCTGCGGGAATCTGACCTGGTCAAACCTCCTGGCGTGGCCGAGACGCTCGACTGGGCCCGCGCCTTGCTGGTTCTCGGGGCCGACGAGCTCGATCCCGCGGCAGCCACCGCCACCCTGGGCGCGGTACTGAAGTACCGGGAGGATCAGGAACAGGCCACCGCGATGGATTGGCTGGCGGTGCTAGCAGGTGTCTGACCCGCCTGATCCGCTGGTCGCAGTGGCCGGATTCGGTCAGGTGCTGCGTGCTGCCGGGGTGCCGGCCGATGCCGGACGGTTGGCTGCCTTCACTGCCGCGCTCGATTGGCTGGACGTGTCGAAACCGGAGGACGTGTATTGGGCAGGGCGCTTGACGCTGTGCGCCGACCCGGAGGATCTGCCGCGCTATGACGCCGCGTTCGCTGCCGTTTTCACGGGCGCCGAGCCGGGCGAGCTGGAACTGGCTGAGCCCCTCGCGATGCTGCCGATCACGCCGGCACCCGGTGCGGCTGCGGATGGGGCACCGGGTCCGGAAGGCTCCAAAGAACGCCTGCACGCGACCGCCAGCGCGCTTGAGGCCCTCCGCACGCGTGACATCGCCGGCTTGTCGGCGGCTGAGCGCGCCGAAGTGGCCCGGCTGCTGGCGGCATTCGCTTTACCGGGCGAGCTGCGGCCTTCGCGTCGCCAACGGTCCTCGCTGCGGGGGCCGATCGATCGCCGCCGCACGATTCGGTCCGCGCTCGCCGCCGGGGGTGAGCCGGCCAGACTCCATCGGCACCGGGCCCGCAAGCGGCCGCGCCGGGTGGTGCTGCTTGTCGACATCAGTGGCTCGATGGCGCCTTATGCCGACGCCCTTTTGCGCTTCGCTCATGCCGCTCGTCGGGGGAGCGCGCCGGTGGAGGTCTTCACGCTCGGGACCCGGCTCACGCGCGTGACCCGCGAACTGAGTCATCGTGACCCGCAGGTCGCGTTGCGGGCGGTCGCGGCCGCCGTCCCGGACTGGTCCGGTGGGACCCGGCTGGGCGTGCTGCTGCGCGAATTCCTGGACACCTGGGGACAGCGCGGGCTGGCGCGCGGAGCGGTCGTCGTGCTGATGTCCGATGGCTGGGAGCGCGGCGACCCGGCATTGCTCGGAAATCAGGTCGCTAGGCTCCAGCGGCTGGCTCACCGGCTGGTGTGGGCCAATCCGCTGCGAGGACGCCCCGGTTATGCACCGCTGGCTGCGGGGATGGCGGCGGCGCTCCCTCATGTTGATGACTTTGTGTCCGGGCACAGTGTCGCTGCGTTGGAAGAGCTCGCCGCCACGGTGAGGGGAGTGGCCGTGAGTCAGCCGGCAGGAGTCGGAGTAACGCATGCGTGACATCGCAGCGGATTTGCGTCGCTGGTGGGACGCCGGTGAGCCGTTCGCGCTCGCGACCGTGGTTGGAGTGAGCCGCTCGGCGCCGCGCGCGCCAGGTGCGGCGATGGCGGTCGGACCGGGCGGAGTCGTGGTGGGCAGCGTCTCCGGCGGGTGCGTCGAGGGAGCCGTCTACGAGCTGGCCAGCGAAGTATTGGAGTCCGGCGGCCTGGTGCCGGGAGTGCCGCCGGCGCAGCTGACGACGTACGGCTACAGCGACGACACTGCTTTCGCCGTGGGCCTCACCTGCGGTGGTCAGATCAGCCTGCTCGTCGAACGCATCGACCGTGCGCGCGTCCCCGATTTCGGGCAGCTGCTGGACGACATCGAGGCATCGCGTCCGGTCGCCATCGCGCAGGTGCTGGCGGTGGACTCGAGCGAGGTCTCCGACCTGGAGATCGGGTCGCGCCTCAGGGTCCGCGACGACGAGATCACCGGCGGCCTGGGCGCCACCGGGCTTGACGCAGCCGTCACTGACGACGCCCGGGGCCTGCTCTCACAGGGTCAGACGGGACAGCGCCACTACGGCACGAACGGTGAACGGCGCCTGGACACGGTGACGGTCTTCGTCGCCTCCTACGCCCCTCCGCCCCGGATGCTGGTGTTCGGCGCGATCGACTTTGCGGCGGCTGTCGCCCGGATCGGGGTCTTCCTCGGCTACCGCGTGACGGTGTGCGATGCCCGCCCGCTTTTTGCCACCGAGCAGCGCTTCCCGGACGCCCACGAGGTGGTTGTCGAGTGGCCGCACCGCTACCTCGCTCGTCAGGTCGCCACCGGCGCCATCGACGAGCGCACCGTGATCTGCGTGCTCACCCACGATCCGAAGTTCGACGTTCCGCTGCTGGAAGTGGCTTTGCGCACCCCGGCGGGATACGTGGGAGCGATGGGCAGCAGGCGCACCCACGACGAGCGTTTCGAGCGGCTCCGCGAGCGGGGTCTGACGGAGACCGAGCTGGCCCGGCTGCACTCTCCGATCGGGCTCGACATCGGGGCTCGCACACCCGAGGAGACGGCAGTGTCGGTAGCTGCGGAGATCGTCGGCTCGCGTTGGGGTGGCAGTGGACGTCCGCTGCTGGCCACCACCGGCCCGATCCACACCGGCGCCGATCGTGAAGGGCATCCGCAAGCCCCCGCGCTGGTCCACCTCAACGCAGACGCAGGCACATGACGGTGTGCGCAATCCTGCTGGCGGCCGGCGGTGGGAGCCGGATGGGCCAGCCCAAGGCGACCCTGCAGTTGAACGGCGAGTCGCTGCTGGAGCGAGGCGTGCGAATGCTGGCGCAGGCGGGGTGTACCCCGGTGATTGCCGTGATCGGAGCGAATACGGACGACTCGGTGCGGCTCACTGCAGAGGCCGTGCTGGTGACGAACCCCGACTGGGAGACCGGGATGGCTTCTTCGCTTCGAGCCGGGCTGGCGGCTGCATCCGGAACGGCCGCCGTCGTTGCGCTGGTGGACCAGCCGGGGATCACGTCCGAGGCGGTACGCCGGCTGATCGCCGCTCAGCGGCCCGGACACGCCGTATGCGCGACATTCGACGGTGAGCTTCGCACGCCGGTGCTTTTTGACGTCGAGCTCTGGCCGCAGGTCTCGGCGTCGGTGTCGGGCGATGCCGGCGCCCGCTACTGGCTGCGCCGTCATCCCGCTCTCGTGATCCCCGTAGCCTGCGAAGACGTGGCTGATCCCGCAGACCTGGACCGGCCCGAAGATCTGACGCGCTGGGAGCTCACGTGAAGTTAGAGAATTCGTTCACCGTCCCTGCGACTCCGGACGTGGCCTGGGGAGTCCTGCTCGACGTCGAGCGCGTGGCGCCGTGCATGCCCGGCGCAACGCTTACCGAGCACGACGGCGACAATTTCGGCGGCACCGTCAAGGTCAAGGTCGGTCCGATCGCCTTGACCTACAAGGGGACTGCGGCCTTCGTCGACAAGGACGAGGCGACGCGCACCGTCAACATCGATGCCAAGGCCCGCGAGACCAAAGGCAGTGGCACGGCTAACGCGAAGATCAGCTGCAAGCTGACCCCGGACGGTGAGGGCACCCGGGTCGATGTCGTCACTGATCTGGCGATCACCGGCCGGCCGGCCCAATTCGGGCGCGGTGTGATCGGCGAGGTTGCGGGCAAGGTCATCACCCAGTTCGCCGCCGCCCTCGCGGAAGAGATCTCGGCTGGTCCGAGCGCCGCGCCAGTTGCTGCCGAACCGGCGGAGGCTGTCGAACCGACCGAGGCCACAGCTGCAGCGGAAGCCGAGCCGGTAGCAGCCGCGAAGGCGGCAGCCGCTGAGCCAGCCCCAGTCGAGGCCCCAGCGCCGCCGGTAAACCCAACGCCGCAGGCCCCGGCTGAACCGGTCCGGCGCAGCGCCGAGGCAATCGACCTGCTGGACGTCGCAGGTGCACCGGTAGCCAAACGGTTGGCACCGATCGGAGCCGCAGCGTTCGCGTTCATCCTGGTGCTCGTCGTCGTGCTACGCCGCCGTCGCTGAGCTCCGAGTCGTCGCTCAGCGTGATTTTCACCCGGATGGAGGCTAGTCCTCCCGCGGGAATGGACCGATAGCTGACTTACGGCGGGTGCCATCGGTCGTCTGGCGGGGACCTGGTGGCATCCGCCAATCACGTCGCCGATCAGGCGTTGAGGGCCAATTCCTCCGCTGCGGCGGCGGCAGCCTCTGCTTCGATGCGCGCGGCCTCTTCGGCTGCAGCCACGATCGGCGCGGGCTCGCTCAAAGCCGGGACCAGCACGTCAGCCACCAGTTCGACCTGCCATGTGCGGGCCCCGCTGGTTGTCAGCGTTGCAGCGATGGACTCCGAGGTGATCGTCTCCGGCGGGAGCCACGCGATCTTGCGCTGAAGGGCCGGCTCCAGCAGGTTTTCCACCGGCAGCCGGTGTTCGGCGGCGAGATTCTTCAGGACGAACCGGGTCGCCGCCAGCCGGGCAGCCGCCTCGGGATCGCGATCTGACCATCTGCCTGCGGGCGGCAGACCGGTGCTGGCGGCAGGGCCCGGAAGATCTGATTCGGGCAGCTGGGCGGCTTCGGAGACGGCGTCCCACCAGACCTGGATCGAGCGGCGCATACGCGGTCCCGAGAAGATCGGAAGGGCGGCCAGCGCATCCCGTGTCTTGGGGCTGGCGAGGGCTGCGGCGACGATCGCAGAGTCCGGCAGCACCCGGCCGGGCGCGATATCCCTTGAGCGGGCCCGCGCATCGCGGGCGAACCAGAGCGCGCGTACCACTGCGAGTTGGCGACGGCTCCGCACCCGATGGACGCCGCTGGTGCGCCTCCACGGCTCGGCGGGTGGCGGCTTGGGAACGGCAGTGACGGCGGCGGCGAACTCCTGCTCCGCCCACCCGAGCTTGCCCTGGCGGTCGAGCTCCTGACCGAGCAGCTCGCGCAGCTCGATGAGAAGTTCGACGTCCAGCGCGGCGTAGCGCAGCCAGTCCTGCGGCAGCGGCCGGGTCGACCAGTCGGCGGCGGAATAGCCCTTCTCCAGGGTGTAGCCCAGCAGCTGGTCGACGACGCTGGCCAGCCCGACCCGCTCGAAGCCCGCGATCCGGGCAGCGAGTTCGGTGTCGAAGACCCGGGTCGGACGCAGATCCACCTCTGCCAGGCACGGCAGATCCTGGTGGGCGGCGTGCAGGATCCACTCTGCGTCGCCGATGACGTCCTGCACCGACTGCAGGCTGCCCAGGGGGATCGGGTCGATGAGGAGCGTTCCGGTCCCGGCCCGGCGCATCTGCACCAGATACGCGCGCTGCCCGTAGCGGTAACCCGACGCGCGCTCCGCGTCGATGGCGATCGGTCCGGTGCCTTCGGCAAGCCGGGCGACGGCCGCGGCCAGACCCGCTGCATCGTCAACGACTTCGGGCACGCCGTCAGCCGGCTCGACCAGAGCGATCGAAGCGGAGGGCTGAGGGTTCGTCACGAACTCCGACCTTACGACGCGCTTACCCGATCTATCGGACAAGTCCGGCACCGCCGGCGATCGCGGCGGTGGCTGACGGCGGTCCGCAGGCGGGTGCGACAGGGCTCTACAGGGCTGTGCAGGCGCTCGAGCTAGCGAATGACGCCTGCGCGCATCGCGAGGGCGACCATCTCTGCTCGGTCGCCGGTGCCCAGCTTGCGGGCGATCCGGGCGAGGTGGCTCTTGACGGTAAGCGCCGAGAGTCCGAGCAGCTCGCCGATCTCCTTGTTGGACTGACCGTCGGCGACGAGGCGAAGGACTTCGATCTCACGCCCGGACAGCTCAGCGGCGAGCCCTTCAGCGCTTCCGGTGCCACGCAGTCCGGTGGCGAGCAGCGGGGCGACGGAGGGGTCGGCGTAGACACCGCCGGAAAGAACGCGGCGAACACCGTCGGTGACCACCATGGCGGACGCGTTCTTGAGCAGGTAACCGTGGGCGCCGGCCACAAAGGCGGCGCGCACCGAGTAGGGGTCATCGGCAGCGGACAGTACGACCAGCCGCGGCCAACCGCGTTCACGCAGGTGGGCGACGAGGTCGAGACCGTTTCCGTCCGGCAGGCCGAGGTCGAGGACGGCGAGATCCATGGGGCCGCTGCGGGCTCGCGCCCTTGCCTCGGCGATGGTGGCGGCTTCCACAACCTCTGAAGCTCCCATGGCCCGCAACCGGGCGACCATGGATTCGCGCATCAGGGGGTGGTCATCGACGACCATCGCGCGAAACCCGGCGCCCTGATTCGCCCGACCTTGCTGAGTGGGTAGGGCGCGAGGGTCAACACTGCGGTGGGCCTGCGTGGTCACCGTTCCTCCAGAGCGGTCAAAGTGCTGGCCGACAGGGGTGCTGCTGGCCCGTGGCGCTTCGTCGGTTACCCGCCGTCACGCCGTTGCAATGAGCTTCGGCTGATCGGGGGTCGGGCTGTAGCTCCTGCGCCGTATGGGTGATCTTCGCTGCGCCAACCGGCGGAATGCGCAAGTAGCCCGTTCGCTCTGCCGACGCAAGCAGGGAAATCGCCAACGAAGACACCTGCGTGAAAAGCGCATCGGCGAGCAGATTATGGAAGGCGGGGACCTTGGCGCGCCGACGAACCCCGCGGGCACTACGGCTGCTCATCGCTGGTGCCGCCGTCTCATCAGCCGTCATCGCCTGGGTTCCGATCGCGCTCGGACTCCCGGCCGCCAACGGCCAATTCCTCGGTTGTTCACCCCTCTACCTGCCCGTCATCGCGCTGGTGCTCGCGATGGCCGCGCTGCTCGACGTCTCGCTGCCGATCGGCCGGCTGCACTGGCAGTTTCGCGGGCTCGACGCGGCTGGAGCTGCACTGCTCTACCTGTGCCCGGGCCCTGCGTTGTGGATAGGCACGCTGCTGGCATCCGCCGGGCTTGTTGTCGGAGCCCGGATGACTCCGTGGCCGCCGATGGCGTTCCATGGAGTACGCGATCAGCTCAGCCCTGCTGCAGGCTGCCGTCGCGTCGACGCTCACCTGTGGGCTGCGCTACGCAGGTGTTCCACCGATCGCCGCTGCCGTGGCCGGAATCCTGATGGCCGCTTTCACCAGGCATGCCATGGCCGCCGGCGGGGTGGCGCTGACCGCTCGGCGATCCCTGTTCGCGCTACTGCTGCCCCGCCTGCCGGGTGCACTGCTGACCGCCTTCGGCAATGGTGCGGTGGGCCTGCTGGATGGCTGGATCCTCGTCCAGGCCCCACTCGGGCTTGCGGGACTTGATCGTTCCCGGGCTCATGGTTGCCAGCACCTACGAGCTGCAGCTGCGACGCAGCGCCGAGGCGAGGCTTTTTGCTGCTCTTGCCACTGAGCAGCAGCGGGCGGCCGGTCGTTCGCTGGAACAGTCGGTGGCGGTGCTCATGACCGTGGCTGCACGCGTGCTCGGCGGCGCCGATGTCGAGCTCTTGCTTTCCGGCCCGGAAGGGCTGGTCCGATACACCGGCGACGAGAGCGGTGTGAACGGCCGCGTTCGCACTGATACCGTCGGCCTTCGACGCCCCCTGGGTACGCCAGCTGCTGGCCGGCGGCGCCGTCCGGATCGCGCCCGAGGACGGGCAGCCCACCTGCGCCTTCTCGGTCGGCAACGGTCGCACGCCCCGGGCCGTTATCGCGGCGCGCCGCCCACTCGGCGGTTCCGCTTTCACCCGCCGCGACGGCGTGTTCGCCCGCGCGCTGGCCCGCCAGGCCGCGTCATGGCTGACGCCCTCCCTCGAACCGACGGCCGCCCGCGATCCCCGACTTGAAGTCGTCCGCGAGATCGCCCGTCGCATCCTGCGTTCACCCGAACCCACCGCGGATCCGCAATGGTCCAGCTCGCTGCTCGATGAGGTTCATGGTCTCGAGCGCGCCGTGGCTGCACTGCTGGGCAGCGCCCCGGGAGGAACGATTCCGCCGCAGCGTGACAGGCGCACGGCACCGGAGACGGGCGAAGACTCTGCCGAGCCGGTGGAGGTCATCGCTGACGACTTGCACACGACTCCCCACCGCGAACCCGAATGGACGACCACGGGTCGCTTGCCCAGACCCGGGAGCCCGCTGTGACCGGGCTGCGCCGGCTGTCGCTGCCGATCGCCGGATGGGCGGCGCTTGTCACGCTGACCTGTGGGTTTGTCACTTTGTTGACGGCAACTCTGGTCAATGCCTACGCCGGCAGCCGGGGTGCTACTGGGTGCGGTGCTGATCGTTGCGGGAGCGGGAATCTGGTTCGGACGGCAGCTCGATCGTGCCGTGAAGGAGCCCACTGACAGCACCGGTCCCCGTGAAGACGGAGCCGGAGAGCTCGCGGAAGCCCGCACTTCTCGGGTATCGGGCGGTTTGCGGGAGCTGCGCCGCATCGACGAGGCCATGGGGGCCTTGCGGCTGCGTATCCGGGTCGCCGATGAGATCGCCGAGCGCTACCGACGGGATGCCGAAAGTGCCGGCGTCGGCATGTTCGAGCTGCTCTCGGGCTTGGTGGCCGCCGAGGAAGGCACGCGCGGCCAGCTCGCCGCCGAGCTGCACGACAGTGTCGCCCAGTCGCTCGGAGCGGCCCGCCGGTTGCTTGCCGAAGGGCCCGACCCAGCCATCTGGGCGCAAGTAGCACCGCTCGTCGAGGAAGCCGAGGAAGCGCTGCGGGCGACCATGGCACGCACCAGGCCGCCGGCCCTTCGCGATGGGGACCTGGCGGCGGCAGTCAGCCAGTTGAGGGACGACTTCGAGCTGCGCTACGGGTTGCACGTGGCGCTCGAATGGCCGGTGGCCGAGTATCCGTTGCCCCTGGTGACCGCTGTGACCGTCTACCGGTTCTTCCAGGAGGCACTGCTCAACGTGCTCAAACACGCGGAGGTCGACGAGGCGGTCGCCTCTTTGACCGTCGATGCGCGGCACCTGACCGCCGTGGTCCGAGACAGCGGGCCCGGGTTCGACATGGCGCGCCAACCCGTCGCCGGGGTCGGTGGGCGGCACGTAGGGCTGGGTTTGCTGCGCGAACGGGCCCGCCTGGCCGGAGGATCGGTGGACGTCATGAGCGCGCCCGGTGCAGGCACGATGCTCAGCTTGCGACTTCCTCGCCCCGTTGAGCCCGCCGACTGGGCCGGCGGCGTGCCGTCCACGGCACCAGCAGCAACGATTCCAGCTCCGACGGATCCGGCTGACCCGCTGTCAGCGAACCCTGCTGGTCAGTGACACCACACCTGCCGCCGGCGGCTCGCCGGCCATCATCGTCATGAGGTCGCAGAGCGCATCGAGATGAGCGCCCACCGCCTCGACATCGGCCGGCTCCCAGAGCGGTGACCAGGAGCAACGCAGCTCGACCTCACCCGTGTCGTCTTCGCCGCCCAGCTGGCCGAAGCGGGCTGACGCCGTTGTCGTGACGGTGCCCGCCAGGGCGGTGAACTGCGCCCCGCGATCGGCCAGTGCCTCCTCCAGCCACGACCAGGTGACCTCAGGCAGCAGCGGATCGGTGATCATCTCCGGGTCCAGCGCGGCCCGGGCGTAACAGGCGACGCGAAACGTGCCGTCCCACGCAGGCTGCCCTTCGGGGTCGTGCAGAACGACCAGCCGGCCCGCCGCGAGCTCGACATCCGAGCGTTCAAGAGTCGCTGCCAGCGCGATGCCGTGGGGAGCGAGCCGAGTCGGCCGGCCGGCCTCTCTGATCAAGACGTCGGTGCGCGCTTCACCTGCAGCCAGCAGAGCCTCGACGACCAAGGTGAACGCCAAAGGCGCGGCCTCAGGCTCAGGGGGGCGCACTGCCCCACCGTAGGCCGCCGGCTCCTCACCGCTCTCGCTGCGGGCGAGCGACGAGCCCACTGCCGGCAGTGAGGTCGCGTCGCGAGGGTGGCGTCGGCATCGATAGAACGCTAACGAAGGGTCGATCAGGCCGCGTGCCGGCGACGGCGTTTGGCGGCTGATCGGGTCGCGCTGGTGATGGCGTGCGGGTTCGTATCCCAACCTCCCGCGAAGACGGCAAAACCGCACGTGACGCAATACCACTCGGGGCAATCGTGCCCGTGTCCGTCGGTGCACGGCGGCTGCTCGAACGCGCTCTCGTCACGGCATTCGGGGCACATGAGCCACATAGCTTGTCTCCGTCCGCCTGCAAGGGGTCGCGCTATTCGTGACCGTGACAAACAGGACGGTCGCACGCACCTCCGACAGAAACGGGGATCTGGGGCAGGTGTGTCTGTCCGGGAGCGCGGCCTTTGCCTCACTCGTGGAAGGATCAACAGCGTGCACGCCGGGCTGACAGACGCGCCATTGCTCGCTGCGTGCCGCCGGGAGCCGGGTCCCACTCCGGTGTGGTTCATGCGGCAGGCCGGCCGGGCGCTTCCGGAGTACCGCAAGCTGCGCGAGGGCGTGGCAATGCTCGACTCGTGTCGCGACCCTGATCTGACGGTGGAGATCACCCTGCAGCCGGTCCGGCGGTTCGGCGTCGACGCGGCCATCTTCTTCAGCGACATCGTGGTGCCGCTCTCCGCAGTGGGCATCGATCTCGACATCGTGGCAGGCACCGGACCGGTCATCGCCAAGCCGATCCGCGATCGGGCGGCGGTCGAGAGCATTCGTGCCCTCGAGCCGGCGGACGTGCTCTACACGTCGGAGTCGGTGGGCCGGCTGGTCGAGGAGCTCGGCGCGACCCCGCTGATCGGCTTCGCCGGGGCGCCGTTCACGTTGGCCAGCTACCTGATCGAAGGCGGCCCGAGCCGTAACTACGTCCATACCAAGGCTCTGATGTATGGCGAACCCGATCTCTGGCACGAGCTGGCGTCCCGGTTGGCCGCCATCGCGCGTACCTACTTGCAGGTGCAGGTGGCGGCAGGTGCCACTGCCGTGCAGCTTTTCGACAGCTGGGCCGGGGCGCTCTCCGAGGCGGACTATCGCGAGTTCGTGCTGCCGCACAGTGCCGCTGTGCTCGCCGGGGTTCCCGAAGTTCCCAAAATCCACTTCGGAGTCGGCACCGGGGAGCTGCTGAAGGCCATGGGCGAGGCCGGGGCCGACGTCGTCGGAGTCGATTGGCGCATACCGCTGGACGAGGCCGCCAGACGCATCGGGCCCGGCTATGCTGTGCAGGGAAATCTCGACCCCACCACGCTTTTCGCGCCGTGGTCGGTGATCGATCGGAAGGTGCGCGAGATCGTCGAGCGCGGGAGCCGCACCGAAGGCCACATCTTCAACCTGGGCCATGGGGTGCTTCCCGAGACCGATCCCGACGTGCTGACCCGTGTGGTCGAACTCGTCCACGAGCTGGGATGACCGGCCGGGTCCTGATCGTCGGGGGCGGCATTGCCGGACTCTCGGCCGCCGTCGCCCTTCGCGGCCACGCTGAGGTGACGGTGCGCGAGCAGTTCGCGCAGGTCGGCGGAAAGCTGCGCCGCGGTCCGCTCGGTGTCGACGAGGGCGCCGAGTCCTTCCTGGCGCGCGTGCCGGAAGGCATCGAGGCAGCGGCCGAAGTCGGCCTTGAGCTCGGCTCATCCGGCGATGACGTCGGCTCGGCTCTGGCTTGACGGTCGATTGCTCCCGTTGCCGACCGGCACCCTGCTTGGTGTTCCTGGCGATCTGCGGGCGGCGGCGCCGGTGCTCGGCTGGAGCGGCACGGCGCGGGCGGCGTTGGATCGGGTCCTTCCGGCGACGCCGACTGATGGCGACCCAGCTGTGGGCAGCTACGTACGAGCCCGACTCGGCGACCGGGTGGTCGACCGTCTCGTCGATCCGTTGCTCGGCGGCGTGTACGCCGGGCACGCGGACGAACTGTCGCTGCGGATGACGACTCCGCAGCTGGTTCCGGCTTTGCAGGAACGTTCGCTGCTGGCGGCGGCGCGCCGGCTGGCACCCAAACCGACCGGGGTGTGACCGCACCGGTCTTCGCTGCCCCGATAGCCGGGATGGGCGAGCTGGCACAGCGGTTGGCCGCCAGCAGCGGCGCACAGATCGTGGTCGGCAGCCCGGTGCGGGATCTCGACCGCCAAGGAGACGTCTGGCGCGTCGACGGCGAGACCTACGACGCTGTCGTCCTTGCAGTCCCCAACGCGCCGGCGCGAAAGTTGCTGGCGCCGGTGGGCGTTGAAGTTCCTTCGCTTTCGTACGCGAGCATCGCCTTGGCCACCTTCGTTTTTCCGTCCGACACCGTGCTGCCTGCGGCGAGCGGCCTGCTGGTGCCGGCCACCGAACGTCGGCTGCTCAAGGCGGCCACCTTCCTGTCCCTGAAGTGGGAGCACATCGGCCGGGGGATCGACGGTGTGGTGGTGCGCTGCAGCGCCGGGCGGGCCGGCGACGCGGCCGAGCTTGCCCGTTCGGACGTGGAGTTGGCAGGAGTCCTGGCTGCCGAACTCACGGAGGCCACCGGCGTCCGTCGCCGTCCCCTCGCAACGAGCGTCGTGCGTTGGGGCGGCGGCCTGCCGCAATACGCGCCCGGCCATCTCGACCGGGTGGCCGCGGTGCGGGCCACCCTTCCACGCGGCATCGCGCTGGCCGGGGCGGCCTGGGATGGAGTCGGGATTCCCGCGTGTCTACGCTCTGGCCGCGCTGCTGGCGGCCGCCGTCGCGGAGCTGCTCGGAGGCTGAAGGGCGTCCGGTGCACCCTATTTGTCGTTTTTGGCCGCCGGAAGCGACAAATCCGGGGTTCTGACGGTCGGCTTTTCGACGGCGAGCCAACCAGATGCCCGCGAGACGGCGTAGGTACAGGTATGCGACTGGCGCCGGCGGATTCTGCCGCGCCACCCGATCAGGACTTCACCAGTTGGGTAAAGCCGCATCTCGTCGCGATGACCCGGCTGTCCATGCGGCTCGCGCCAGCCGGCGACCACGACGACATCGTCCAGCTCGCCCTGGAGAGGGCCTGGCGGCGCCGTGAAACGTTTGATCCGGGCCGTGGATCGGCACAGGCCTGGCTGCTGGCGATCGTGGCCGACCAGGCTCGGCGCGCTCGAACACGGCGGCGGCCGCGCGTCGCCGATCGCCCCGAAGCCCGGCCTGAGCCGCCCGATCCGGCTCTTGAACTAGCCGTCCGCCAACTCCCCAGACGGCAACGGATGGCCGTTGAACTGCACTACTACCTGGGACTCCCGGTCCGTGAGTGCGCTGAGGTCCTCGGCGTCGCGGAGGGGACCGTCAAATCCGCTCTCTCTGACGCCCGCGCCAAGCTGCGCATTCTGCTGGAGGTACGCGATGACTGAGACCGACATCGAAGACCGCCTGCGCGCAGCAGGCACGGAGTTTCGGAGTCGCCCGATCCCGGACGTGGCGCTCAGGTGGCCTGTCGCAGGAAAGGGTAGGTCCCGCCTGCTCGCACCCCTGGCCGTCGCTGCTGGGGTGGCTGCCGTCATTGTCGGGATAGCGGTCGGCGTGTCGTCCAACGGCCACAATGTCCCGGCCGCACCAGCCACACCGTTACCGCAGGTGCTACAGCACCCGGACCGAAATTATGCAGTGGCGCTGCCGCCGGACTATTCGACCGGGGGACCCGCGCTCCCACAGCAACCGGAGTGCCCGCTCGCATCGTTGCGCTTGTCCGCCGCCACCCGGCTTTCCAGCCAGGGGCTGCTGGGCCTCATCAGCATCGACGGGGGTGACCGCAAGTGCAGCCTCGCGGTGGATCCGAGCACGATGCGCCTCCTGGGCCCCGACGGTCAGTCGCTGGCCATCCCCACGGTCAAGGGGAATCCGGTCAATCCGTCGTACTCGTCGAGATTTGCCGGATTCTCGTTCTCTTCCGGCCACGTCGGTTTTGCATGGACCGGGTCCTACTGCGGCCCAAAGCCTTCCAGTATTGAAATATCGATCCTCGGGCGCCCGGTTCGCGTGCCGCTCGGGGGGCCGGGCCTGCCATGCCAGCACGGTGCCAGCGGGCAGCTGATCCCAGGGACCTTCGGCGGGCTGGACCAAGCGGTCGAACCTGCTCCCGTCTCGTGGCAAGCCCTGAAGCTGCAGCTAGTCCTTCCGGCGCGAGTCGAGCAGCAGCCGATTCCGCTGCAACTGGTCGTGACGAATACCGGCAGCATGCCGGTCGTACTGGCTAACCCCTGCCCCACGTACACCGGCATGACCACGGTCGACGTCAACGGAAACATCTCCGGAATCGGCGGTCCTGGTGGAAACCTGTGTGACGCGCCGCGGGTCATCGAAGCGGGTCGGTCGGTGACCATCACCCTCCCGTCCATGGAGTTCCCCACGTTCAGCGACCTCCCGCGTACTTACGTCTCGTCCGGCGACCCGGTGCAAGTGACCTTCTCGATGGCGGGCGTGGAACCTGTGACGGCGACGTCATACGTTCAGTGAGGGACACTGAGGTGCATGGCTGAGAGCGAGAAGTCCGCCCGCGAACTCAACGACGAGATCCTGTACTGCTGCTACGCCGTCTTCAAAGCTGCAGCGGCGTTGCCGGAGGATCGCAGCGCGCTCACCGCTGAAGCGGAAGGCTTCCTGGAGCAGGCCCTGTCCAAGGACGTCTACACGCGTGGCACGTACGACATCAGCGGCTACCGTGCTGACGCTGACCTGCTGATCTGGTGGACCTGCCCTGACCCGGACGTCCTCCAGGAGACCTACTCACGCTTCCGGACGACCGCGCTCGGACGCAACCTCGAGCCGGTCTGGTCCTCTTACGGGCTGCATCGACCGGCCGAATTCAACCGCAACCACATCCCTGCCTACGTACGCCGCGAAGATCCCCGCAAGTACGTCTGCGTCTACCCCTTCGTCCGTTCGCTGGACTGGTATCTGCTGCCCGATTACGAGCGTCGCGGGATGCTGTCCGAGCACGGCATCATGGGTCGGGAATTCGAGGATGTGCGGGCTAACACGGTGGCTGCATTCGGCCTCGGTGACTACGAATGGCTGCTGGCGTTCGAGGCCGACGAGCTGCATCGCATCGTTGACTGCATCCGCCACCTGCGCTCGAGCCGGGCGCGGCTCTACACGAAGCTCGAGATCCCGTTCTACACGGGTGTACGCAAGCCGCTGAGCGAGATCGTGGCCGCGATGGTCTAGCGGTCTGAGCCCGCAAGATCAGTCGGCGTTGTCGCGAACCAGCGTGTGCCAGCGCTGCTGGCCGACATCTTCACCCATGTCGAGCACCCGGGTCGCCCCGTCCGCGGCCCACCCGGCGCCCAGCAGGAATTCGTGCATGGGCTGATCGCCGTCGAAGGTCCACATCCGTATCAGGTGAAAATTGCCGTCGGTCAGCAGATCGACGGCGGCGGCCAGCAGCCGGCTTCCGTGGCCCAGGCGCTGCTCTCCGGGGGAGACGGTCAGCGCGAAGATCTCGGCATCCTTGGTGGAGGCGTCCTCGTCCTCAGCCGGCCCCATGGCCACGTAGCCGACGAGCCGGCCGGCGGCGATCCCGACCAGCAGGTGATGGTGTCGGGTCGGGGGATCGGTGACGGCGGCGCGCCAGCCGGCCTCGACCAGCGTCGGATCGAGCGCATCCAAAGCATGTGGTGGCAGCCGCGGCGCATAGCAGGTACGCCACGAATCGACCTGAACTTCCGCGACCGCAGCCGTGTCCGCCACCCTCGCGGGGCGGACGCTGACGTCGGCAGCCGGGGCCGTCATGGCGCGGTCAGACCTTCGGAAACTCGGGGCGCCAGGTGCCGTCATCATCGCGCACGAAATCGCCGAGCAGGCCCGGAAGCTCCTTGGCCATGACGGTCGCCACCTGGTCGAAGATGCGCCGGATCTCGTTCTCGGCACCAGGGTCGGTGCGGGCCGCGATCACATGGCGAAGTGCCCGGATGTTGACCGTCCACCCGATGCTCGTCGCCACCCCGTCCGGGGCGTAGCGGCGCAGGCCGGACGTGACCTCCTTCTTCCGATGGAAGGGCACCCCCTCGGCATCGAGCCCGAGCTTGTCGGCCGCCATCACCTGGAAGTGCTCCATCCGCGCCAGCAGCTCCTGCGCCTCGGCCAGCAGCTCCGGGTCTTCCCGAATCTCCTGCGGGTGCTCGAAAGGCAGATCGGTCAGCCGTACGAAGCGCAGCGACTCCTGGGAGAAAGCGCTGCCGGCGCGGTGGCGGACCAGCTCGTGGGTGGCGACCCGCGAGACGTTGAGGAAAACGAAGGAGTAATTGGCGTGCTCGATCACCGAGCCGTGGCCGCTGCGCAGGATGTTGGTCAGGTAGACGTCGGTGTCCTCGCGGATCCGCGTGACGTTGGGATTCAAGCCGACGTCCCATGACCGGTAGCAGAGCCGGCCCATGAATTCCACGAGCCGCTCGCCATCGGGGCGCTCCCGCTCACCATCGGCTCGCACCCGGTTGAGCCAGGGGGTGCCGCCGACGGCGTCGAGATAGGCCGCGACGCCCTCCCAATCAAGGGCCGGACGTGCGATCAAAAAGACTTGGGGGGTGACCTCTCGCACGCGGGCCAGAGTACGGGGCGCCGCGGCTCCCGCCGGGTTTCGCCACCACGAGCCATCCCAAAAGTGCTGTGACGCATTGAGTTGAAACACGGTGATGGCGCGCCGTACTTAAACCGCTGCTCTGAGCAACGGGTGTCCTACGCTGACCGCAATCGCGCCCAAAGGTGCCGTTTTCGGCGCTATTCCCGCCCGCCGGCTCTTCCCTGCTTGCGCTTCACGAAATGAGACCAGATGCGGCCCTCCCGTCGCCGGACACTCCTGGTGGCCACCGCCAGTACCGCTGCGCTTGCGCTTGCGGTTGTTCCAGCCCTCGCCTCATCTCCGGCCTCCGCAGCGTCGTCTCCGACGGGCCGCACGCCGCGCAGCATCGTCAAGAACACGCACCCCACCTGGGCGGTGCGGGCCGCGCAGGTCGCTAACGCTCCGGCGTCCAAGCCGGTCAGTGCCCGCGTCTACTTCACCTCGCGCAATCCTGTCGCCTTGGATCGCGCCGTCGCAGCCGTCAGCACCCCGGGCAGCCCCAGCTACCGGCACTACATCACCCCCGCACAGTTTCGGGCGCAGTTCGGCCCGGCGCCTGATGCGGTCGCCAAGGTCAACAGCTGGCTCAAAGGCGTCAGGGCTGGCGGTCTCGGCCCCTCAGCAGAACGGCCGCTACGTCAACGTGACCGGTTCGGTCAAGAACGCGCAGCGCGCCTTCGGAAGCAACCTGTCGCTCTATCACCGCGATGGCGGCACCTACCAGGCGCCGGCATCCACCCTTACCGTGCCCAGCGACGTCAGCCCCTTCGTGCTCACGGTGACCGGCCTGGACGAGTCGCCGGCCCTGCTTTCACCGAAGGCCACGGTCGGCCTGATGCCGAGCCAATACACGTCGATGGTCCAGCGCAAGGTCCCGGCACAAGTCTTTCCGCCCGGCTTTCGTAACGCCAAGCCGTGCTCGATCTATTACGGCCAGCTCAAGGCCAATTTCGAAGCCGATTTTGCGACCCCGCTGCCGCCCTTCATGGGCCGGACCAGGCCATACGCCGTGTGCGGCTACAACCCGGGGCAGCTGCGCAGCGCCTACGGTGCCCCCAGCGGCCTGACCGGCAAAGGGGTCACGGTGGCGATCGTCGACGCTTACCAGTCGCCGACCCTCGCCTCCGACGCCAATCGGTACGCCGCGAACAACGGAGTCCAGCCGTTCGCGAACAACCAGCTCGTGAGCCTGAAGCCGACGGGAGGCTTCACCGAACCGGGACGCTTGTGACGCCGCCGATTGGTCGGGGGAGCAGTCACTCGATGTCGAGGCGCTTCACGGTTTCGCGCCTGACGCCAAAGTGATCTACGCGGCGGCCAGTAGTTGCTCGCCACCCGACCTGTACGACGCGGAGGTTCGCGTTGTCGATGACAACCGGGCATCCATCGTGTCGGTGTCCTACGGGGAGTCCGAGGACAACGAGAGCAGCGGCGAGGCTGCGGTGGAGACGTACCTGTTCAAGCAGGCCGCGATGCAGGGCATCGGCTTTTACGTGGCCTCCGGCGACAACGGCGACGAGCTCGCCGACACCGGCGTCAAGCAGGTCGACGCGTCGGCCTCTGATCCCTACGCGACCGCTGTCGGCGGGAGCTCGCTCGGCGTCGGCCAGGCGGGGAACTACATCTTCGAGTCCGGGTGGGGCACCCAGCTCTACTCGCAGTCCGCGAACGGGAAGGGCTGGGAATTCCCGACGTTTTACGGGGGCAGCGGGGGTGGCTTCAGCAGTCTCTTCAACCGGCCCTCCTACCAGGACGGTGTCGTGCCCGGCCGGTTCGCCGGTCGGGCGGGGGGTGCCGGATGTCGCCATGGACGCCGACCCGACGACCGGCATGAGGGTCGGGGTGACGCAGGAGTTCCCCGACGGCATCTATTACGGCGAATACCGGGCGGGCGGCACGAGCCTCGCGGCGCCGCTTTTCGCGGGCGTCCAGGCGCTGGCCAGCCAGGCCCAGCACGCCCGGATGGGCTTCGCGAACCCGCGCATCTACGCCCTCGCCAAGCGGGCAGCCGCGGCTCCGGCCGCCGCCAAGACCTTCCGCGACATCACCGCTGCCTACGACGGGGTGGCCAATGTGAGGGCCGACTTCGCCGATGGATTTAGCTCGGCGGATGGTCTTGTCTACACGGTCCGCACGTTCGACGATGACACCTCGTTGAACACCGCCAAAGGGTGGGACGAGGTGACCGGCGTGGGCTCTCCGACCACTCCCTACTACACGGCAACCGGCCTTTAGATCCGGGGGCAATGGGCCTCTGGACGCTCTGAAACATTCCCGCGCGGCGCTCAAGCCTTGCTGGTGCGGGTGCCGATTGCTGAGACACCCCGCCACGTCCGTAACCCCCGGATGGGCGTGGCGGGGGCAACCGGCATGGCCCATCGGCGGCCGCTTGCCGGGCATTTGTCATGGGTCGGCACTAGCGTGGGCCCCATGGGAACGCTCCCCCTCGGCCCCTTTGGCCGCATGTTGGTCGCAATGGTGACCCCGTTCACGCGCGATGGCGCCCTCGATCTTGCCGGCGCGCAGTCACTCGCCGTCCACCTGGTTGATCAGGGCTGCGATGGCCTCGTCATCAGCGGGACCACCGGCGAATCACCCACTACGAGCGACGACGAGAAGGACCAGCTGCTGCGCGGTGTCATCGATGCCGTCGGGGACCGGGCGGCGGTGCTGGCCGGTGTGGGCAGCAACGACACGGCCCACACCATCGAGATGGCGGTCGCCGCCGAAAAGGCCGGCGCTTCCGGTGCCCTGGTGGTCAGCCCGTATTACAGCAAGCCTCCGCAAGAGGGCCTGTTCGCCCACTTCAGCGCCGTTGCCGACGCCACGCAGCTGCCGGTGCTGCTCTATGACATTCCGAGCCGCACCGGGGTGCCGATCGCCACCGAGACGTTGCTCAGGCTCGCGGAGCACCCCCGGATCGTCGCCGTGAAGGACGCCAAAGGCGACATCGCGGGCAGCGCCCGGGTGCTCGCCTCCACCGACCTCGAGTATTACTCCGGCGATGACGCACTCAACCTCCCGCTGCTTGCGGTCGGTGCGGCCGGCTTCGTGAGCGTGGTCGGCCATACCTTCACCCCTGAGCTGGTGGCGCTTCTCAACGCTTTCGATGCCGGTGAGATCCGGCGTGCGATCGAGATCAATCAGCAGTTGTTGCCCGCGTACACCGGCTTCTTCCGCACCCAAGGTGTGATCACCACCAAGGCGGCCCTGGCTACCCTCGGGCTGCCGGCCGGACCCGTACGACTGCCGCTCGTCAATGCGACGGCAGAAGAGCTCGCTGTCCTGCGCGCAGATTGCGCAGCTGCCGGATTGGACCTTCCCCTGTGACAGCCCGTATGAGAGCCGTATGAGTCACCCGCATCCCGACCTCGCTACGCCGGCTCCGCTGGTTGAGGAGGGGTTGCGGATCGTTGCCTTGGGCGGGCTCGGTGAAATCGGCCGCAATATGACGGTCTTCGAGCACGCCGGCAGGCTGCTCATCGTCGATTGCGGGGTGCTTTTCCCGGAGACCGACCAGCCTGGCGTTGACCTGATCCTGCCGGACTTCTCAGCCATTCGTGACCGCCTGCAAGACATCGAAGCGATCGTTCTCACGCACGCCCACGAAGACCACATCGGCGCCATTCCTTACCTGCTCCGCGAGCGGCCTGACCTGAAGATGGTGGGCAGTCGTTTCACCCTCGCGCTGTTACGGGCCAAGCTCGCCGAACACCGGATGAAGCCCGAGATGCTCGAGGTCATCGAAGAGACGCGGGCCAGCTTTGGCCCCTTCGACTGCGAGTTCTTCGCGGTCAACCACTCGATACCGGACGCGTTGGCGGTGGCTATTCGTACCTCCGCCGGCACTGTCTTGCACACCGGCGACTTCAAGATGGACCAGCTGCCTCTCGACGGCCGGATCACCGACCTCGGCGGCTTTGCCCGGCTTGGCCGTGAGGGCGTCGACCTGCTGCTTTCGGATTCGACGAATGCAGAAGTGCCCGGCTTCGTCACCAGTGAGCGCGAAATCACCCCGGTGCTCGATGACGTGTTTCGCACGTCGGAGCGGCGCGTGATCGTGGCCTGCTTCTCCAGCCATGTCCACCGGGTGCAGCAGGTGCTCGACGTTGCGCACAAGCATGAGCGCTCGGTCGCGTTCGTCGGCCGTTCGATGGTGCGCAACATGGGTGTGGCACGCGACCTCGGGCTACTACGCATTCCCCCCGGTCTGGTGATCGACGCCCGCGAGATCGATGCGCTTCCCGACAAGCACGTCTGCATGATCTCGACCGGGTCGCAGGGTGAGCCCATGTCGGCGCTGTCACGGATGGCTAACCGTGACCATCCGGTGCGCATCGAGCCCAACGACACGATCGTGCTCGCCTCCAGCCTGATCCCCGGCAACGAGAATTCCGTCTACCGGGTCATCAATGGGCTGACGCGCTGGGGTGCCCGGGTCGTGCACAAGGACGTGGCGAAAGTGCATGTCAGTGGCCACGCTCCGGCCGGCGAGCTGCTCTACGTGCTCAACATGACCCGCCCGAGCAACTTCGTGCCGATCCACGGTGAATGGCGGCACCTGCGCGCCCACGCCGCGCTGGCGGTCGCCTCCGGGGTGCCCGAAGACCGAGTGCTGTGCGTCGACGACGGCATGGTTGTCGATCTTGTCGACGGCAAGATCTCGGTCGCCGGCAAGGTCGCTTGTGGCTACGTTTATGTGGACGGTCTCAACGTCGGCGACGTCTCCGAGGAGCAGCTCAAAGACCGTCGCATCCTCGGTGACGAGGGCTTCATCACCATCACGGTCGTGGTCGATTCGACCACCGGCAAGGTCATCGCCGGACCGGAGATCTTCGCTCGCGGCTTCAGCGCGCTGACCGAGGAGGCTTTCGCCGAGGTACGCCTGCGGGCAAGCCAGGCTCTGGACTCGGCGATGTCCGAGGGAGTGTCTGACCCCGCTGCGTTGCGACGTGCGTTGCGACGCGTGGTGGGGCGTTGGGTCTCCGACACGTACCGGCGCCGCCCCATGCTGGTGCCGGTGATCGTCGAGGTCTGACCCCGGTGTCAGGCGGCGGTTAAGCGGTGACGCGTTCCTTGACCGGCACCTCGCCGATCCGACGGGTCGCCGCTGCGGCCTTGGCAGCTGCTTCCCGGAGCATCGCGGCACGCTCGCGCGACCGGGCGCTCGCCAGGTAGCCGGCGAAGCTCGCGCCCAACACGATCGCGAGCAGATGTCCCACCGCTGACATGTCGAGCTCCGGCAGGCGGACCATCAGCCCGGGAATGATCAACGCTCCGATGACGAAGGCGCCTGCCCGTAGCCGCCAGCTGCCGATCACGAGGCATCCGCTGAGCGCCGCCAGGATCATGTAGCTGGGCCCGACGTCCAGGATGTTGACGTCTGATCTGGGCTGAAAGTGCCAGGCGATCTGCACCAGCAAGAGCCCCTCTGAGACCAGGCTCGCTATGACGTGTGCGCCAAATGTGACGATCACCGCGCGCGCGGATCCGAGTCGTCGTTCGATCCCGCCCAGCAGCAGAAGCGTCAACGGGATCCAGATCCAGCCGTTGCCGAGGTCGACAATGGCGCTGGCCGGAAGAACCAGAAGTGGGTCGAGCGCCAGGTGGGTGATGTTGGTGCTCGTCGCCTGGGCCACGGCGGTCTGGTCGTTGGACGACAGGACAGTCATGAGCACGTCTGCGAGGAGCAGCACGATGGCATAGGAGGCCGTGAACGGCGTCTTCCACAAGGCATTGGCGGCTCTGCGGGCAGTGGCCGACACCCGATGGACCCGTGACTGAGGCCGCTTCGCAGACGTCTGAAGCGCCGGCGACGCTAGACGCGGCTGAGGCAAGAACACTCCCTGAGGTCATTCATCGATCGCACTGATGCATCCGCGTCGATCGGAACTGATGCATCCGATCGCATCGGCGTGAACTGATGCATCCGCATCGATCGGAACTGATGCATCCGCATCGGCAGCGAAGCCCAACCACTGGACTGCGACTTCGACTTCGGCCGTCCCAACGCGAACGCTCAGGAAGACTCTGCCCTGCCCGGTTGTTCCCGAAGTGTCCGTTGACTGTGAGCTCACTGGGAATTGTCCGGTTCTCCCGAAACGACCAGCGGCGAGTCTGAGCCCTCAATGGCTGCACCCTGGGTCAGGACATGTCACGGTGGGACGCGTGCCGACCACCACGAGGGGCGGCCGGTCGCCCGCGCGCTCCGGCACCCGCTCCACCGCCGCCAAAGGACGCCGTCCCGCTGCCTCCGCCAAAGGGCGCGGACAGGCAGGCAGAGGTCGCCCCGGCCAGCGCAAGCCGAAGCGGACGCCGCTGCTCGTCGTCATCTGCCGGGCCTTCTGGAGGATGCTGCGCGGGATCTGGGTAGGCGCGGCGAGGGGCCTTGGCGCCGCCGGTCGGGCGGCAGGAAGCGGTGCGCGCGAGCTCAAGCTGGAGCCGGCGCAACGCCGTGACGGTTTGGCGCTCGGCGTGGTGGCGCTGGCTCTCGTGGTGGCGACCGCGGTCTGGTGGTCCGCCGGCGGCCCTGCCGGACGGGTTGTCGCCCAGTTCATGCGCAGCGTCTTCGGCTCCGGGGCGGCCTGGCTCCCGCCGCTGCTGCTGTTGCTGGCCTGGCGCCTGTTGCGGCACCCACCCGATCCCTCGGCACGTGGCCGGCTTGTCGTCGGCTGGCTGGCGATCGCCTTCGGCGTGCTCGGCATCGTCCACATCGCTCATGGGGTTCCGGACTCCACCGACGGCGCCGAAGCAATGCGGCGGGCCGGCGGCGACATCGGCTACCTGTCGTCTTCGCCGCTGTCGAGCGGGCTCACCTCCTACGTGGCGGCGGCCCTGCTCGCGCTGCTTGCGCTCTTCGGTGTGTGCGTCCTCACCTCGACCCCGGTCGCCCAGATTCCAGCTCGACTTCAGGCGCTGTGGGACAAGCTTCTTCGGCGCTCGCCGCAGGAGCCCGAGGTCGTCGACGTCACCGACGAGGCACTCGAGTCCGGCGCCTCCACGCCTCCTCCGGTACGACGCTCACGTTCGCCCCGCCGCCGAGTCGGCGCCTTCAGCCCAGCCGAGACCCCCGAAGATTCCGCCGACCTCTACGACCAGAACCTCGACCGGTCCGCCGGGTTGGCTGCCGAGCTCAGCGACGGTCTTTCGGTGAACGTGCCGGAAGGTGCCGAGCCTGCGTCCGGACCGGCGGCGGCCCCCGGCCAGATCAAAAGCCCGCGCGATCCGGTCTCCGTGCCCAAGAAGGCTGAGCAGCTGCCGCTGCCGGCGTCCGGCACGTACAAGCTGCCGCCACCCGACATCCTGCGCGACGGTTCGCCGGCGAAGGCGCGTACCAAAGCCAACGACATCGTCATCACCGCCCTGACCGACGTCTTCCGTGACTTCTCGGTCGACGCGTCGGTGACCGGCTTCTCCCGGGGACCCACCGTCACCCGTTACGAGGTGGAGCTCGGCCCTGCCGTCAAGGTCGAGCGGATCAAGGCGCTGGTACGCAACATCGGCTACGCGGTCAAGAGCCCGGATGTCCGGATCATCGACGTGATCCCCGGCAAGAGTGCGGTCGGCGTCGAGATTCCCAACGTCGACCGGGAAAACGTCAGCCTCGGCGACGTGCTGCGAAGCGCGACCGCCACGCTCGATCCGCACCCCCTGCTGGTGGGGCTCGGAAAGGACATCGAGGGCCGGTTCGTCTGCGCCAACCTGCAGAAGATGCCCCACATCCTCGTCGCCGGGGCGACCGGCTCCGGTAAGTCGACCTGCATCAACACGCTGATCACCTCGATCCTCAGCCGGGCGACCCCGGAGCAGATCCGGCTCGTGCTGATCGACCCCAAGCGCGTCGAGCTGACCATCTACGCGGGCATCCCGCACCTGGTCACGCCGATCATCACCAACCCCAAAAAGGCCGCCGAGGCCCTTCAATGGGTCGTGCGGGAGATGGACTACCGCTACGAAGACCTGTCGGCCAGCGGCGTTCGCCACATCGATGACTTCAACCGCAAGGTGCTGTCCGGGGAGCTCACGGCCCCGCCCGGCAGCGAGCGTGTCTACACGCCTTACCCCTATCTTCTGGTGATCGTCGACGAGCTCGCCGACCTGATGATGGTCGCCCCCCGTGACGTCGAAGATTCGATCGTCCGGATCACCCAGCTCGCTCGGGCCGCCGGAATCCATCTGGTGCTGGCGACACAGCGTCCCAGCGTCGACGTCGTGACCGGCCTGATCAAGGCGAACGTGCCTAGTCGGCTGGCGTTCGCCACTGCCAGCCTGGCGGACAGCCGCGTCATC
Source organism: uncultured Actinomycetota bacterium (assembly GCA_963737695.1). Classification (GTDB taxonomy): domain Bacteria; phylum Actinomycetota; class Actinomycetes; order Frankiales; family Frankiaceae; genus DATAZK01. The sequence continues at coordinate 115,595 of CAVTTQ010000002.1, read as the reverse complement.
CTCGATCAGCCCGGTGCGGAGAAGCTGGTCGGTCTCGGTGACGGACTCTTCCTGCCCATGGGCGCAAACAAGCCTGTCCGTATCCAAGGCGCGTACGTCTCTGAGGACGAGATCACCAAGATCGTCGAATTCTCCAAGGAGCAGGCCCAGCCGGTCTACCGCGAAGACATGGACGCGCCGGCCGCCGAATCGAGGTCCGGGGTCGACGAAGAGGTCGGTGACGATCTTCAACTGCTGCTGCAGGCCGTCGAGCTCGTCGTCAGCACCCAGTTCGGGTCCACCTCGATGTTGCAGCGCAAGCTGCGGGTCGGCTTCGCCAAGGCCGGCCGGCTCATGGACCTGATGGAGTCGCGTGGCGTTGTTGGTCCCAGCGAGGGGTCCAAGGCCCGCGAGGTGCTGATCATGCCCGAGGAGCTCGAAGGCGTTCTGGTCACTCTTCGTGGCGGCTGATCGGGCCGATTGGTCGGGTGTTCGGCGCGCCGCACGGATCGTGACTGCCTGCCGATTTACGCTCCGCTCCTAGTTTCGACCGATTTCACGTCTGGGAGCGGGTGTCCATATGTCGATCGCCGAGCAGGTGGGATCGACGACCGATGACGCCTTCGGGCCGGTCGGCGCGCAGCTGGCCAAAGCGCGGGCTGCCCACGGTTGGTCGGTCGACGACATCTGCCGACGCACAAACATCAGACCTGCGGTCGTCGTCGCTCTCGAAGCGGGCGACATCGGACCCAGTGGTGGTGCTGTCTACGCGCGTGGGCATATCCGCAGCCTGGCGTACGCGCTCGGCATGGAGACGGCTCCGCTGCTGGCCGCCTTCGACGCGACGCACGGCACCGGTTCGCCGCCGCCACCCGTCCTCATCTCGGACAACGATTCGGCCGAAGTAAGCATTCGCCCGAGTGGGCCCAGAGTGACGGGCCCGCGGTGGCCGCTCGTGATGGCGGCCATTTTGGTGGTGGTCATCGTGATCGCCCTCGTCCAGCTCCTCGTGCCCGGTTCCAAGGACGCAACCAACCACATCGCATCGGCGCCGCCGGCCGGAGCGAAGTTGCCTGCCCCGGCCGTCAAGAAGCCGTCCGTGCCTCCGTCGTTGATCTTTCCGGTGCCGGCGCAGGGCGTCACACTTCGCGTGGTGCTGACCTCCGCCCCCAGCTGGCTCGACGTCAGCGACGAGCGCGGCGTCTCGCTCATCCAGCGCGTTGTCGGCCCGTCTTCCAAGCCGCTCGATCTGCATGCCGCGGGCGTTCTACACGCCACCATCGGCGCCGCCGGCGCAGCTGCCGTGTCCTGCAACGGCCATCCCCTCGGCCCGCTCGGGGGGCCCACCCAGGTGGTCAGCCTGACGCTCACCCGCGGCACTGCTCAATGTCCGGGTAGCTGAGCCTTTCTTCGCTCCGCGCGCATACATCGGCTAGTTACCTGGCGGCTACCCTCAAGGAATGCCCCCCCGTCGCGCCGCCCTCATCACGTTGGGGTGCGCACGCAACGAGGTCGATTCCGAAGAGCTGGCCGGCCGGCTCGAAGCCGGAGGCTGGGCCATCGAGGAGGATCCGGCGCTCGCTGACGCCGTCCTGGTGAATACGTGTGGGTTCATTGCCGCGGCCAAGAAGGATTCCGTTGACGCCCTGCTCGAGGCATCCGACATTTCGGCGGGCAAGCCCGTCATCGCAGTCGGCTGCATGGCGGAGCGATATGGCCGCGAGCTCGCTGACGCGCTACCGGAAGCAGCAGCAGTGCTCGGTTTCGATGATTACCCCGCCATCGCGGCGAGGCTCGATTCCATCGTCGCGGGTGAACGCCCAGCCGCGCATACGCCTCGTGACCGGCGAACCCTGCTGCCGATCAGTCCCACCCAGCGGTCGGCCTCCACGGTGTCCACCCCTGGCCATGGCAGCTCCGATGCGCCGCTCCCGGTCGGGCCCGGACCACGGTCGCTACGCCGTCGTCTGTCGGGCGGCCCCGTCGCTGCGTTGAAGCTCGCCTCGGGATGCGACCGCCGCTGCGCGTTCTGCGCCATTCCGACCTTTCGCGGGGCCTACGTCTCGCGCACTCCTGATGAGCTGCTGGCCGAGGCGGAGTTCCTCGCCGCCGATGGGGTCAGAGAGCTGGTGCTCGTCAGCGAGAATTCGACCGCCTACGGCAAAGACCTCGGCGACGTTCGGATGCTCGAGCGGTTGCTGCCCCAGCTGGCAGCTGTTCAGGGCGTGCTGCGTGTGCGGGTCGTCTACCTGCAGCCGGCCGAAGTGCGACCGGGCCTGCTGGAGACGATCCTCACGACCCCCGGTGTGGCTCCTTACCTCGATCTCTCTTTCCAACACGCCAGTGCAGCTGTGCTACGCCGGATGCGGCGTTTCGGTGACCGCGAGCGTTTCCTCGGACTGCTCGCGGAGGGGCGAGCCTTTGCACCCGAGCTCGGCGCGCGCAGCAATGTCATCGTCGGCTTCCCCGGCGAAACGCGGGCCGATGTCAACGAGCTGGTGCGCTTCCTGGAGTCAGCGCGACTCGATGCGGTCGGGGTCTTTGGCTACAGCGACGAAGACGGCACAGAGGCCGTCGGTCTGCCGGGCAAAGTGAGCGTTGCGACCATCGACCGGCGGCAGCGCACCCTGGTTGACCTCGCCGAGCAGCTGACGTCAGCCCGCGCCGAGGAGCGCATCGGAACCACCGTCGACGTCCTCATCGAATCAATCGACGAGTTCGGTCTCGCTGAGGGCAGGGCAGCTCATCAGGCGCCAGAGGTGGACGGGTCCTGCACCGTCAGGCTGCCGGCCGCAGATTCTGTTGACGGCCTCGCCGTCGGCGATCTGGTACGCGCTGAGGTGGTGGGCAGCGACGGCGTCGACCTCGTGACCGAGCTGAGCATGCTCCTGGTTCCTCAAGCTCTCGGCCGATGAGCAGCCGCGAGGTGACGATGGATTCGCACCCGGTTCACGCGGCTGACGGGACGGCCGGGGCAGTTCCCGCCGTTCCGGCCGACGGACTTGAAGGGGCTGGCGCTGACAACCTGCCCGAGCCCGAGACGCAAGAGCGGGCCGCGCACCGGCTTACCACCGGCGAAGCTGCCGCGCGCCTCCAACACCGGCTGCAGCAAGTGCCTTCCCGGCCTGATCCGGCCGGTGACGCACCCTCCGGGGTAGGTGTCTGGAATCTCGCCAACGTCTTGACCGGCTTTCGCATCCTGCTGGTTCCGGTATTTGCGGTTCTGCTCTTTGCCGACGGCGGTCATGACACGGGTTGGCGCATCGCAGCCTGGGCCGCCTACGCGACAGCGGCCTTCACCGACAGGCTCGACGGCCAGATCGCCCGGTCCCGCGGCCTCGTCACCGAATTCGGCAAGCTGGCGGATCCGATCGCCGACAAGGCGCTCGTCGGCACGGCGCTGATCGGCCTTTCGATCCTCGGCGACCTGTCGTGGTGGGTGACCGCGATCGTGCTCGCCCGCGAGATCGGCGTCACCCTGCTGCGCTTTTGGGTGCTGCGCCACGGGGTCATCCCGGCAAGCCGCGGCGGAAAACTCAAGACCCTGCTGCTCAACGTCGGTATCGGGCTCTACGTCTTGCCGCTGAGCGGGGCACTGCATGTGGTCGCTCAGGTGATTCTCGCGGCGGCCGTGGTCGTCGCGCTGGTCACGGCCTTCGATTACGTCCGCACAGCGTTGCAGATGCGGAGGGCCGCGAGTGCGAGCTGAGCTCTTGGCGGTCGGCGACGAACTGCTCTATGGCGACATCCTCAACGGAAATGCTGCGTATCTGGGCCGCCAGCTCGCCGACGTCGGGGTCACGGTCAGCCACAGCGTGGTGGTCGGCGATGACATCAAGGTGATTGCTGACGCGTTGCGCACGGCCTTGGACCGGGCTGACGCGGTGCTGCTCACTGGCGGTCTCGGCCCTACTCAAGACGATCTGACGCGTGAGGCGCTGGCCTTGGCCGCCGGGGTCGAGCTCCAGCGCGACGACTTCCTCGAAGGACAGCTGCGCCGCCGCTTTCGCGACTTGCGCCGCAGCGTGCCCGACATGAATTACCGGCAGGCCGACCTTCCGGTTGGCGCCGAGCCGCTGCCCAACGAACGCGGTACGGCGCCGGGCGTGCGTCTTGAGTTGCTCGGAGGAGTCGCTTATGCGATGCCGGGCGTGCCGCACGAGATGGAGGCGATGTTCACCGGGTCGGTGCTACCCGACCTCTTGCGCCGGGCCGGCGAGCCGGCGGTGGTCGTTCACCGCGTACTGCACACCTCGGGTATGTGGGAGTCGGCGGTCGCCGAGGCCATGGCTCCGGAGGTCGACCGGCTGGCGGCGGCGGGAGCTGGCAATCCCACGATCGCCTTTCTCGCCTCCGGCGGACAGACCCGGGTGCGTATCAGCGCCCGGGCGGCCAACCGGACCGAGGCCTACGCGCTGATCGAGCCGGTCGAACGCTTCGGACGCCAGGCGCTGGCTGAGGGGCTCTACGGCATCGACGACGACACGCTCGAAGGCGTCGTTCACCGGCTGCTCCTTGAGCGCGGCGAAACGGTCGCGGTGGCCGAATCGTTGACGGGCGGACTCCTGGCGGGCCGGTTGACGGTCACCGCTGGGGCAAGCGAAACGTTTCGGGGTGGGATCGTCGCCTACTCCTCCGAGTTGAAGGACGAGCTGCTCGGCACCCGCGCCGTCTCAGGGGGCGCGGTAAGTGCGGACACCGCAGAACGGATGGCAACCGGGGTACGCGAGCGGCTCGGTGCGACGTGGGGACTGGCCACGACCGGGGTCGCCGGCCCGACCGAATCCGAAGGTCGGCCGGTCGGCACCCTCTATGTCGGTATCGCCGGCCCCAGCGGGGTGGAGAGCCGACATGTGCAGCTGCCGGGAGATCGGTCCTTCGTTCGGATGCTGAGCGTCGTGCAAGCCCTCGACCTGCTGCGGCGCGTGCTGCAAGCCTGAGTCTGCCCCGGCGCGATTCTGCTCTCGGCGTGATCCGGCCCGGCGGGATGCGCTGGGGTGCCGGCTTGGTTGTAGGTTGAGACTCCGCTATCAGGCTGGGTCCGACTTAGTCCACCGGAAGGTGCATATGGCTGTGCTCCGTCGCCTCATCGGTGACGCGCTTCGCCGCGAGCGCCTTGGTCAGCAGCGCACGCTGCGCGAGGTCTCCAGCGCTGCGCGCGTCTCCTTGGGTTACCTGTCCGAAGTCGAGCGCGGCCAGAAGGAGGCCAGCTCGGAATTGCTGGCCGCCATCTGTGACGCACTGGACGTTCCGTTGTCCCGCGTTCTGCGCGAGGTCAGCGGCGAGCTGGCGCTGGCCGAGCTCTCCGATCGCGGCCGGGTCCCCAGCGTCGCGTCCGTTCCGGCGGGCACGCTGCCCGGTCCGGGTGTGCGCCCCTCGTTGGTCGTCGACCGCGCCGCCTGAGGCGCAGCAGACCTTTCGTTTCGCCGTTTTCACGGCAGCTGTCACGCGCACCTTTGGTCAATCCGAAGGCGCGCGTGGCAGCATTCACCCCATGCCGAATTTCTTCAGGCGCATGACCCGCTACTCGAACGCGTACGCGAATAAGAAGTTCGATGAGAAGGCCGATCCTGAGATCCAGATCCAGCAGGCGATCGACGACGCGCAGCGCCAGCATCAGGCACTGACTCAGCAGGCCGCGGCAGTGCTCGGTAACCGCCGTCAGCTCGAGATGCGGCTGGGCCGCCAGCTCGGTGAAATCGAGCAGATGCAGAATTCGGCGCGTCAGTCACTCATTCTCGCTGACCAGGCGCGGGCGGCGGGCGACGAGGTCAAAGCCTCGCAGTACGAGCAAGCGGCCCAGTCATTCGCCGGTCAGCTGGTGGCGGGTGAAGCGTCGGTCGAAGACCTGAAGGCGCTGCATGCCCAGGCGGTGCAGGCCGCGGAGCAGGCCAAGCAGGCGGTGGCTGACAACGAATTCCGGTTGCGCCAGTCGATGGCCGAACGCGCCAAGCTGATGACTCAGCTCGAGAGCGCCAAGATGCAGGAACAGATGAACAAGGCGCTCACGTCGATGTCCGACTTGGCGCCGCAAGGCGATACTCCTTCACTCACCGAGGTTCGCGACAAGATCGAGGCTCGCTACGCCACGGCTCTGGGCCAGAACGAGCTGGCCAGCGGTGGCGTCGAAGCGCGGATGCTTGAAGTGCGCAAGGCCACCATCGATTCGGCGGCCAACAATCGCCTCGACGCGATTCGGGCCTCGATGAATCCAGCCCCGGCGACCCCGTCGCTGGAGAAGGGTGCCCAGGAAGCCATCGAGGCAGGCGCTTCGGAGGCCCCGCCGGTGAATGTCTCCAAGGAGCAGGGAGCGACGCCTCCCACTCCGTGACGGCGCCACCAGCGGGACGGACGATCCGCTAGGCGGGTTGACAGCGGGGACACCAATACGTCTCGCGGGTGTATCCAGGCTCGCCCTGGTCGCTTTTTTGGATCGGCTGGCGGCAGCGCCGGCAGGGCATCCCGGCGCGGGCATAGACGTAGTGCGCCCCGCCGCGGTGCAGCGAGCCGGTGGAGCTTTGGCTTCCCCGTTCGCGGTTGGCGTGCAGGATCCGATGTGACAGGTCGACGAGACGCACCAGATCCCCTGATTCGCGCACTGGACGGTAGGGGTTGATCCCGCGCAGAAAGAGCACCTCGCAGCGCCACATGTTCCCCAGCCCGGCAAGGTTGCGCTGATCGAGCAACGCGTCACCGATCTGCCGTGCCGGTTCGCCCGACAGGTTCTGGCACGCGTGTGCCGCCATCGCCGGACCCCAGTCGGCGGCCAGGAGGTCGGGGCCGAGGTGGCCGACCACGGAAGCTTCCTCGCCGGTGGCAACGAGTTCGACCACCGCCAATCGAAAGCCGACGCAAACGTTTTCGGCGTTCGCCAGTACGACGCGCACCTGGTGGGAAGGGCCGCGCCAGCGCTGCCCCGGCGCGTAGACCTGCCAGCTGCCCTCCATCTTGAAATGGGTGTGCAGGGTGACGTCGCCTTCGATGCGGGTCAGCAGGTGTTTGCCGACACTGGCCACCTCGAGCACCAGCCGGCCGGTGAGGTCGGTCGTGGCGTACTGAGGCACTCGAAAGTCGGTGCGCAGCAGCGTGCGCCCGCGAAGCGCCTGGTCAAGGCGGCGCCCCGCGAGCCAAACGGTGTCGCCTTCGGGCATGACCCCATCGTGCCGCGCGGCAGCGATCGCCGCGCCCGAGCCGCTTACCGGCTCAGCCGCAGCCCTCTGGGGGTCGGCCGAAATCCCGCTCCCGCCAGCGCCGTAGCGACGACGTCGTCACCGAGGACATGGGCTCCGTCAGCCCGCTCCACCGAGAGCCTGCCGAGCGCTCCCGCCCGCGCAGCATTCGCCAACCCCGCAGCGGCCGCGGCCAGCGTTTGGGGGTCATCGCTCCAGGTCAGCAACGAACGTCCACCCCGTTCGACGTAGAGCGCGAGGGCGCCGTCGACCAGCACCACCAGCGCACCGGCCTTGCGCCCTGGGCGATGCCCGCCGTCCTGCTCGCGGGAGGGCCACGCCAACGCCGCGCCATACGGATTGGCGGGGTCGGTCGCGGCGAGGACGAGTGCCGGCGGCAGGCTCGACTGGCCCGGGCGCTGCTTCCAGCTCGGCGGCACCGGTGAGGTCCACGCCGGCTCTTCCTCCTGCCGCTCGGCATCGGCGGCAAGCGCCCGCATCCGGTCAACGGCGCCCGGCACCGAGAACTGCGCGGCTCCGAGGCCCTCGATGAAGTAGCCCCGCCGGCAGCGTCCGGCGTCTTCGAACGCTGACAACACCGGATACACCGCGGAGAACCCGCCGGTCACCTGCTCAGCCGCGACCGCGCCTCTGGTCAACACCCCGTGCCGGTCGAGCAGGGCCTCGGCCAGCGCGTGCAGCCTGCGCGTCGCCGAAGGCTCGCGTTCGGGCAACAACCACCAGCGTCCGCCGGCCGCCGGCGGTCCGGCCCGGCTTGGCAGCGCGGGCCTCCCGTATCGGGCGTAGCGCGATCGTCGGGGTGGCGGGAGAGCAGCGCGGCCCCGGCCACCCCCGGCTCGACCCGCGAGGCGGACCCGCAACGGCGCCAAGGTGTCATTCGTGACGTAGCCCGCCCAGACCAGATCCCAGAGGGCGTCCAGCATCGCGGCGTCGTCCGTGCTTGCGGCCGCGTCGGAGATCGTGCGGAAAAAGGAGGCTTGGCCGTCGCCCAGTGCCGCGAGGATCGCCTCGTGCTCGGGGCTGATCGCGAGGGTCTCCAGCGGCGGCGGAATGAGGAGCGCGGCGGCGTCCGCGGGTGCCAGACGGACCCAGCCATCGTTGCCGGGCAGCGATCCCGCCCCCGACCAGACGACCTCGCCGCTCGCGCACAGCTCGTCGAGCATCGCCGGGGAGTAGTCGCGTACGCGAGCAGGAAGTATCAGGCTCTCGAGCGCACTTGCCGGCAGCGCCGCGCCCGCCAGCTGCTCGATTGCCCGCAGCAGGGTGTCCGATCCCCGTCCGGAGGCCTTGCCCGCCCCGAGCCAGTCGGGAAGGAAGCGGGCCAGTGCGGCTGCTGGCACCGGCTCGACCTCGCGGCGCAACTTGGCCAGGCTGCGCCTGCGAAGCATCCGCAACACCTCGGCGTCACACCATTCCTGGCCGGCACCCCCTGGCCGGAATTCGCCGGACAGAATCCGCCGGCCGGCGGCGAGACGATCGAGGGTCGCGCTCACCACAGCGATGCCCAACCCATAACGGTTTGCTATGTCGACCGGCGTGAAAGGACCGTGGGTACGGGCGTAACGGCTGACGAGGTCACCGAAGGGATCCGCCACAGGCTCCAGAAAAACGTCGGGTACTCCGACCGGCATGGCGACGCCGAGGGCATCACGAAGCCGGCCGGCGTCTTCGACAGCCACCCACCGCTCGGCTCCCGCGATACGGACGGCCAACGCGCGACGGGTGGATTCGAGCTCCTTCAGGGCGTCCGCGGCGCTGACGGACTCCGTGTCCGACGGGCTCATTCGCTCGGCGATCTCCTCGGAAGTGAGGTCGCCCAGTACACGCAGGAGATCGGCGACGCCCTCGGTGCCCCGCGCGCGCCTCGAGGGAGCAAGCCGCTGCAGCTCTGCCTCTATCTCGGCCAGCGCATCCGGGTCGAGCAGCTCCCTCAGCTCGGCTGAGCCCAGCAATTCGGCAAGTAGTCGGCTGTCGAGTGAGAGGGCCTGGGCCCGCCGCTCGGCCAGCGGGCTGTCGCCCTCGTACATGAAGGCGCCGACGTAGCCAAAGAGCAGCGAGCGGGCGAACGGTGAGGGGGTCGCCGTCTCCACCTCGACCAATCGCACTGCCCGCCCGGAAAGGTCGCGCATCAGGCCGACGAGCCCCGGTACATCGAAGACGTCCTGCAGGCACTCGCGCACCGCCTCGAGCGTGATGGGGAAGTCGGGGTGACTGCTCGCGACCGACAGCAGCTGTGCCGACCGCTGCCGCTGCTGCCAAAGGGGAGTTCGGCGGGTCGGATCACGCCTGGGCAGCAGCAGAGCCCGCGCGGCGCATTCCCTGAAGCGGCTGGCGAACAGGGCGCTGCCGCCGACCTCTGCCTGCACGATCTGTTCCACGTCTTCAGCGGCCAGCAGCACCAGCTCAGCAGACGGCGCCTCGTCGCCGTCAGGCAGGCGAAGGATGAGGCCGTCGTCGGAATGCAGCACCTGGGCATCGATCCCGGTCGTCTCGCGAATCCGGGCGGCCGCGGCGAGCGCCCACGGAGCGTGCACCTGCGCCCCGAAGGGGGAGTGGACGGCAAGGCGCCAATCGCCGAGTTCATCGCGAAAACGCTCGACCACGATGGTGCGGTCGTCCGGCAACGCCCCGGTGGCTTCGCGTTGCTCTGCCAGGTAAGCCATCAGATTGCCCTGGGCCCACTCGTCGAGCCCGGCAGTCGCCAGCCGCTGAGCCGCCAGCGGTGCGTCGAGCTGGCCCAGCTCGCGGACGAATGCGCCCATGGCCCGACCCAGCTCGATCGGTCGGCCGGGTGCGTCACCGTGCCAGAACGGAAGCCTCCCCGGCTGTCCCGGAGCGGGCGAGACCAGCACCCGGTCAGCGCCGATGTCTTCGATCCGCCAGGAGGAGGAACCGAGCAGAATCACGTCGCCGACCCGTGACTCGTAGACCATCTCCTCGTCGAACTCGCCGACCCTGCGCCCTGGTCCACCGTCAGCGCCTGCCACCAGGTAGACACCGAACAGGCCGCGGTCGGGGATGGTGCCGCCGCTGGTGACGGCCAGCCGCTGCGCGCCGGGTCGTCCGGTGAGGGTGCCTTCCACCCGGTCCCAGACCAGCCTCGGACGCAGCTCGGCGAAGGCGTCAGAGGGATAGCGCCCGGCCAGCATGTCGAGCACGCCCTCGTACGCCGAGGTGGGCAGGTTAGCGAAGGGGGCCGCCTGCCGGACGAGTTCGAGCAGCTCGACGGCGTCCCAGGCCTCAATCGAGACCATCGCCACGACGTGCTGGGCGAGCACGTCGAGCGGGTTGCGCGTGATCGTCAGCGACTCGATGGCTCCGGCGGCCATCCGCTCGGCGACGACCGCGCACGGGAGTAGATCACCGCGGTGTTTGGGCAGCACGACGCCAAGGCTTGCGGCACCCACCTGGTGACCCGCGCGCCCGACGCGCTGCAGACCGCTCGCCACGCTGGGCGGGGATTCAACCTGAACCACCAGGTCAACCGCGCCCATGTCGATCCCGAGCTCGAGACTGCTCGTCGCGACGACACAGGGGAGCCGGCCGGATTTCAAGGCCTCTTCGACCTCGGAGCGCTGCTCCTTGCTCATGCTTCCGTGATGGGGCCGCGCGACTTCGGTGAACGCGTGCGGGGGCGCGCCGGTGCCGGACTGGCCCGCCTGCTGTGCGGGGAAACGCCCGGATCGCGCGTCTGGGGGTTGGGCGGTCTCCGCCTCGAAGTCAGCCAGAAAGTCGGCCTCGGCGAGCTCGTTGAGCCGGCTGCAGAGCCGCTCAGCCAGCCGCCGCGAATTGGCGAAGACGATGGTGCTCTTGGCTCCGCGCACCAGCTCAAGCACCCGCCGTTCGATGCTCGGCCAGATCGACGTGCGTGCTTCGGCTGAGGCCGCTGAGGCCCCTGCTGCGGCGCCTCCTGGACCGGCGGGTGTCGGGGATGTCAGCTCGCCGATCGCCGCCATGTCCTCGACCGTGACCTCTACCCGCAGCTCCACCTGCTTGGTGCTGATGGGCGCGACGATGTCGACCGGCTGGCTGCCACCGAGGAAGCGTGCCACCTCCGAAGCGGGGCGAACTGTCGCCGACAGCCCGATCCGCTGCGCCGGACGATCGAGCAGCGCATCGAGTCGTTCCAGGCAGACCGCAAGGTGAGCACCGCGCTTGGTGCCGGCAACGGCATGAATCTCATCGATGATCACCGTCTCGACACCACGCAGCGACTCCCGGGCCTGACTGGTCAGAATCAGGAAGAGCGACTCCGGCGTGGTGATCAAAATGTCGGGTGGGGTCGTGGCGAGCCGGCGCCGCTCGTCGGCCGGGGTGTCACCGGAGCGGATTCCTACCCGTACCGAAGGTTCCGGAAGGCCCAGGCGGGTGGAGGCGTGCTTGATGCCGGCCAGCGGCGACCGAAGATTGCGTTCGATGTCGACGGCCAGCGCCTTGAGCGGGCTCACGTAGAGCACCCGGCACCGCTTCAGCTTCTCCTCCGGCGGCGGGGTGCTCGTCAGCCGATCGAGCGCCCAGAGAAACGCCGCCAAGGTCTTTCCGGAGCCGGTCGGAGCCACCACGAGCGCATGCCGACCGCCGGCGATCGCCGTCCAGGCGCCGTGCTGGGCCGCCGTAGGTGCTGAGAAGGCAGCGGCGAACCAGGCTTGCGTCGCAGGCGACAGTCGATCCAGCGCGGACGACGCCGGATCGAGCCCTGGCGAGGGCGGCTCGAGTGCATCCGATGTCACGTCTCGAGTCTGCCGCTTGGGGGTGACAAAAAGCGCGGGGAGAGGTACCTGTGGACCATGCGGCTCACCGAGTTCTGGTACCGGATGGGTGAGCAATTCGGGCCTGCATATGCAGAGTCGCTGGCCCGTGACCATGTCATCGCTGGTTTGGGCAGCAGAACCGTCACCGAGGCTTTAGCTGACGGCGAAGACACGAAAGGTGTCTGGCGGGCCGTCTGCGACGAATTCGAGCTTCCAGCGCGCAGTCGGTGACGTCTGCGGCGTGTCGCCGTTGCCTCGAACGCTTGTTCCCCTAGAGTCCCTCTTACCGGTCTTCAGCCGGCGCTATCCACAGATCTTGCTGGACCCGCGGTTTTGTCGCAGGGGGCGCCTAACGTCCCGTTCATACCGACGCTTCGGCGTCCCCGACGATCTCAATCACAGCGACCCGGAGGAGCTTTCCGATGGCAGGCCCAGACCGCGAAAAGGCGCTAGCGAATGCGCTGGCCCAGATAGAGAAGTCGTACGGCAAGGGCTCCATCATGCGGCTCGGAGACAATCCGCGGCCGCCGATCGAGGTCATCCCGACCGGCTCCATTGCGCTCGACGTCGCTCTTGGCATCGGTGGATTGCCCCGCGGCAGGGTCATCGAGATCTACGGGCCGGAGTCGAGCGGCAAGACCAGCCTCGCCCTGCATGCGGTGGCGTCGGCGCAGGCCGGTGGGGGGATCGCCGGCTTCATCGATGCCGAGCACGCGATGGACCCGGAATACGCGAAGAAGCTCGGCGTCGACACCGATGCACTGCTGGTTTCGCAGCCGGACACCGGTGAGCAGGCGTTGGAGATCGCTGACATGCTCATCCGTTCCGGCGCGCTGGACATCATCGTGATCGACTCGGTGGCCGCTCTCGTGCCGCGCGCCGAGATCGAAGGCGAGATGGGCGATAGTCACGTCGGTCTTCAGGCCCGGCTGATGAGTCAGGCCCTGCGCAAGATCACCGGTGCTCTGAGCACTTCCGGCACTACGGCGATTTTCATCAATCAGCTCCGCGAAAAGATCGGCGTCATGTTCGGTTCGCCCGAGACGACGACGGGCGGCAAGGCGCTGAAGTTCTACGCTTCGATCCGGCTCGATGTCCGGCGGATCGAGACCCTGAAGGACGGCACAGAGGCGGTGGGCAGCCGCGTCAAGGTCAAGGTCGTGAAAAACAAGGTGAGCCCGCCATTCCGGGTGGCTGAATTCGACATGATCTTCGGCCAGGGCATCAGTCGTGAAGGCGGTCTGATCGACATGGGAGTCGAGCACGGAATCGTCCGCAAGGCCGGTGCTTGGTACACCTACGACGGCGAGCAGCTCGGCCAGGGCAAGGAAAACGCGCGAGGTTTCTTGCGTGACAATCCCGACCTCGCTAACGAGATCGAAAAGAAGATCAAGGAAAAGCTCGGGATCGGTGCCGTGATCGACGCCGAGCCGCTGCCCCCGGTTGTTCCGCTCAGCGGCGCGGCTGTCCCGTCGACCCCCGTCGACTTCTGACAGGCCGACTGAGCGATGGCAGGTCGCCGCGGACAACCCCGCCAGATCACGGCGAAATCACCGCAGGAGCTTGAGTCCAAGGTTCGGGAGCGCTGCCTGAATCTGCTTGCCCAGCAGCCGCGTACCAGGTTCGAGCTTGAGCGCAGTCTGGCTCGGGCCGGTGCACCCGACGATCTGGTGGGGGAAGTCCTCGACCGTTTCACCAAAGTCGGGCTCGTTGACGACCAGGCGTACGCCGACGCCTACATCCGCACGGGCGTCGGCGTCCGTCGTCGGGGGACCCGCAGCTTGCGGGCTGAGCTGCGGGGACGCGGCGTCGCCCCCGAGGTCATCGAATCGGCGACTGCGGAGGTTGACGAGGACGCGGAGCTCGCTACGGCGCTGGCTCTTGCGCGGCGCCGAGCGGCGGGTCTTTCACGGCTGGATCCTCATGCCCAGCGGCGTCGGCTCACCGGGCTGCTGCTGCGACGCGGATTCAGCGGGGCGATCGTGAGCAGCGTGCTGGAGGAAGTGCTTCGCGAGTCGGCGGCGCTCGCCGAGTTGCAAGCGCTGGAGGAGTCCGCTGAGGCAATCGATCTCTCCGACGGCTCCGACGCGTTCGCCGCCGACTGACCCCGATCGACCCCGACTGACCTGCGGTTCGTGGCGCCGCGTTCTTGACGATCAATAGCCGCGAGTCCTAACCTCCCGGCAAGCAGGAGGGATAACCGCGACTTTCGTTGCGGGGACGGCATAGTTCGGTCGTTTGCAGTCGTAGCTATTTAGCAGTTGGGTCATCGAGCGCTGTCGGGTCATCAAGCGATAAGGAGGTAGTCCCCGACGGATCGAGAAGTGGACGGTCTCGGTCCGCTGGTCTAGTCCACGATTCGCCGATCAAACTGTCGCCATTCCTCTTCACGCTGGTCGCCGCGGCAATGACGTCGTTGTGACATGAGGAGGATGTATGAACGCTTTTGTCGCCGTACTCCTCATTTTGGTGTTACTGGCTGTCGTGGGATTGGGCTTGCTCCTGGTCAGAGGTCAGAAGCGGGGCGTTGCCGGTATCGACCCAGCCCGGGGCGGCCAAGCTGCGGGTCGGCCGCTCGATGAGGCTGAGCTTGAAACGATCCGGGAGGAAGCCCGCCGGGATGCCCGGCGCGAGGCGGCCGAGCACGCTCGGCAGACTCTCGAAGAAGACCGTGAGCTGGCGCGCGCTGACGCCGACCGGCTCCGGGAGCGGGTTCGGACTGAGCTCGACGCGCAGCGCGAGGCGGCAGCGCGTGAATTGACTGAGCTGCGCAGCCGGGTCGAGATCGAGGCTGTCGCCGCTGCGGCAAAGGCGAGTGCCGCCGAAGTGGCGGAGCTCGCCGCCCAGCGAAGCGAGCAGGATCAACGCGAGCAGCGGCTGGCCAGTCGCGAGGTACGCCTGGAGGAGCGCTCGGAGCGCCTGGAGCAGGAGTCCGAGCAGGTGGTGGCCCGTGAACACGAGCTGGCGCGGACCGAGGCCGACATTGCGCGGCGTAAGGCTGAGCTGGCCGATATCGAAGACGAGCGCCGGCGCACCCTGGAACAGGTAGCTGGGCTGACGGCCGCGGACGCCAAATCCGAGCTGGTCAAAGAGGTCGAGTCCCAGGCCAAGCGTGACGCCGTCCTGATCGTCCGCGACATCGAGGCAACGGCCCGCAACGAGGGCGAAGATCGCGCCCGGCGGATCGTCACCCTGGCAATTCAACGGGTGGCCAGCGAGCAAACGGCTGAGTCGGTGGTGTCGGTCCTGCACCTTCCCAGCGATGACATGAAGGGCCGGATCATCGGGCGCGAAGGGCGCAACATCCGCGCCTACGAAGCCGTCACGGGAGTCAATGTCGTCATCGATGACACTCCGGAAGCGGTGCTCCTTTCTTGTTTTGATCCGGTCCGGCGTGAGGTGGGTCGAGTCACCCTCGAGGCGCTCATCCTTGACGGACGCATTCACCCGCAGCGCATCGAGGAGGAGTACGAGCGCGCGAAGGTCACCGTCGAGGCGCTCTGCGTCCGGGCCGGCGAAGACGCGTTGGTCGAGGTCGGAATCCATGAGATGCATCCCGAAGTCATCAACCTGCTGGGCCGGCTTCGCTATCGGACCAGTTACGGACAGAACGTCCTCAAGCATCTGATCGAAGCGGCGCATCTCGCCGGGATCATGGCGTCTGAGCTGCGCCTTCCGCCTGGACTGGCAAAGCGTGGAACGTTGCTGCACGACCTCGGAAAGGCCCTGACCCACGAGGTCGAAGGAAGTCACGCCATCATCGGCGCTGAGATAGCCCGCAAGTATGGCGAGCACGAAGACGTCGTTCATGCCATCGAGGCTCACCACAACGAGGTGGAGCCCCGCACGATCGGCGCGGTGCTCACCCAAGCCGCCGACCAGATCAGTGGCGGCCGTCCTGGAGCTCGCCGGGAAAGCCTCGAGTCCTACGTCAAGCGCCTGGAGCGCATCGAAGAGCTCGCGGCTGGACTCCCGGGTGTTGACAAGGTGTTTGCGATGCAGGCCGGTCGTGAGGTGCGGGTCATGGTCGTTCCTGACGCCGTCGACGACATAGGGGCGCAGGTGCTGGCCAGAGACCTGGCGAAACAGATCGAGGAGGAGCTGACCTACCCCGGGCAGATTCGGGTGACGGTCGTGCGCGAGACCCGGGCCAGCGAGATCGCGCGCTGACCCGCCGGCCTTGCCGCGGCGGACGCGTCGCGGCCGGTTATGGCCCGTAACCTCAAACTGTGAGCGCACGCACGGCAAACCCACGTACCTACGAGGTGCGTACTCAGGGCTGCCAGATGAACGTTCACGATTCTGAGCGGATCGCCGGACTTCTGGAGGAAGCCGGCTACGTCGCGGCCACGGGCGACGCTCCGGATCTGATCGTTTTCAACACCTGCGCGGTGCGCGAAAACGCCGACAACCGGCTTTACGGCAACCTCGGACACCTACGGCCGGTGAAGGATGCACATCCCGGCATGCAGATCGCGGTCGGCGGTTGCCTCGCCCAGAAGGATCAGGGCTCGCTGGTCAAACGGGCACCGTGGATCGACGTCGTCTTCGGCACCCACAATGTCGGGAGCTTGCCGGCGCTGTTGGAACGAGCTCGACATAACGCCGAGGCACAGGTCGAGATCCGCGAGTCACTCGAGGTTTTCCCCAGCGTGCTGCCCGCCCGGCGCGAATCGGCGTCCAGCGCCTGGGTGAGTATCAGCGTCGGATGCGACAACACCTGCACCTTCTGCATCGTGCCGAGCCTTCGTGGACGCGAGCGCGACCGGCGGCCGGGCGACGTGCTTGCCGAGATCCAAGCGCTCGTATCCCAAGGCGTTCTGGAGATCACGCTGCTTGGTCAGAACGTCAATTCCTACGGCCGCTCCTTCGGCGAACCCACGGCGTTTGCGCAACTGCTGCGCGCGACCGGTCAGATCGATGGGCTCGAACGCGTGCGCTTCACCTCGCCACATCCTCGTGACTTCACCGATGACGTCATCGCCGCCATGGCCGAGACGCCCAATGTCTGCCCTTCGCTGCACATGCCGTTGCAGTCCGGCTCCGATGACGTGCTTCGCCGGATGCGTCGTAGTTACCGGGCCGAGCGTTACCTCGGGATCATCGACCGGGTGCGGGCCGCGATTCCAGACGCCGCGATCACGACCGACATCATCGTGGGTTTCCCTGGCGAGACCGAGGCCGACTTTGAAGCCACCCTTGACGTGGTACGCGCTGCCCGGTTCGCAGGGGCGTTCACGTTCCAGTACTCCAAGCGACCCGGCACTCCGGCGGCAGACCTCCCTGACCAGATCGATGCCGACACGGTGCGCGATCGCTATGGACGCTTGGTGGAGCTGCAGGACGAGCTCGCTTGGGAGGCCAACCGCGCGCTGGTCGGACGCGGTGTAGAGGTGCTGGTCGCGACCGGTGAGGGACGCAAGGACGCCGGCACCGGCAGGATGTCAGGTCGAGCGCGTGATGGCCGGCTGGTGCACTTGCGTCCGGCGGCGGATCAGTCCGCGCGGCCCGGCGACCTGGTCGAGACCGTCATCACCCGCGGCGCTCCCCACCACCTCCTGGCAGATGGGGCGCCGCTCTCGATCCGGGCCACCGCCGCCGGCGATGCCTGGGAAGCGGGTCTGCTTCCCGTCACGCCTCGCTCGAGCGCCCCCGGGGCGGAGACGGTCGGACTCGGACTGCCCCGCGTCGGCGCACCAGCCTGAAGCCATGACAGTCATCGCGGCGGCCTTCTGCCCGCATCCGCCGCTGCTGCTGCCCGAGGTGGCGGCCGGGGAGCCTGTCGCGGTGCGAAGGCCTGCCGTCGAGGCGGTCCGGTGGCTGACCGGTCAGCCGATTCGGCGGGTGCTGGTCCTGGGGAGCGGCGATGCGCCCACCATCTACCCGCCCGGAAGTGTTGGAAGTTTCGCGGGATACGGCGTTGACCGGCAGGTGCAGTTCTCCGGGTCAACGGGCGAAGTCGGCGTTGGCCAGACTCTGCCGCTGGCGTTAGCGGTCGGTGCCTGGCTTGTTGAGACCGCCGGTTGGACGGGCCACACGATGGGCACCACATGTGACCCGCAGGGAGGCCTCCCAGCGACGCCCTCGGACGGCGGGGAAGCCGTCGGCTTGCTGGTGATGGGGGACGGATCCGCTCGCCGTTCTGAGAAAGCCCCTGGTTGGCTGGACGATCGCAGCCAGGCCTACGACGAGGGGGTCAGCGCAGCCCTTGCGTCCGGGGACGGAGCTGGGCTGGTCGTCGACTTGGCGCTCGGCGCCGAGTTGCTGGCCGCCGGTGCCCCGGCCTGGACCGCGGCGGCAGGCCTACTGGGGGGCAGGCACTGGCGGGCCGAGCTCAGCTATGACGACGCGCCGTACGGCGTCGGCTACCTGGTGGCCACCTGGTCGAGCGCCTCGCCAGCATGACCCGAGTCGTTGCCGTCGTCGGGCCAACGGCTGCGGGTAAGAGCGACCTCGGCGTCGAACTCGCCCGCCGCCTCGGTGGTGAGGTGGTCAACGCCGACTCCATGCAGCTTTACAGGGGCATGGACATCGGCACGGCGAAGCTCAACGAGGTCGAACGGCGCGGGGTGCCGCACCATCTCCTCGACATCTGGGACCCCAGCCACCCAGCCGATGTCGCCTCATATCAGCGGCTGGCACGAGCCGAGATCGATCGATTGTTGGCGGCGGGCCGACCCGCCTTCCTGGTGGGTGGAAGCGGTCTCTATGTTCGCGCCGCCGTCGACGCGCTCGAATTTCCCGGTACCGACCCGGATCTGCGGGCAGCGCTGGAAGCAGATTTGCAGCTTTTGGGGCCGGCCGCGCTGCACGCCAGACTGGCCGAGCGCGACCCGGCCGCCGCCGCCGCGATCCTGCCCGGCAATGGGCGCCGGCTTGTGCGGGCGCTGGAAGTGGTGATTCTCACCGGCAGTTTTTCGGCGCAGATGCCGGCGCACTGCGCGCTCTACGACGTCACATTTATTGGTGTTGACCGTCCTGACCTGGATGTTCGCGTCACCGAGCGCACCAGCAGGATGTGGGCGGCCGGGTTTGTGGAAGAGGTCCGCGCTTTGGAGCATGCGGGATTGCGGGACGGGCGGACGGCTTCGCGAGCGCTCGGCTACGCCCAAGTGCTCGCCTGGCTGGACGGCGAGTTGGAGGACGAGGCCGCCGCGAAGACGGAGACGGTCCGTCTGACGCGCAAGTTCGTCCGGCGGCAACGATCATGGTTTCGTCGAGATCCGCGCATCCGATGGCTGCTACCTGCGGAAACGGACAATCCAGTCATTGCTGCCGATGCCGCAGAAGTGCTCATCGCTGCTGCCACGGACCGATAGGGAGGCGCATAAGGTCCGCAGGCGCGAATGCTGGTGGCGGCACGCTGTCCAGCTCTGCCCGCCGTGGGCTCCGGGGCACTGAAGGCGGCACAATGAGCGTAATGCTGGATCTGGATCTGGCTGCAGACCTACGCGGGGCGCAGGATCGCGGCGAGATCGTGCTGCATTTTCAGCCAGAGATCGACCTGGCCTCCGGCGGCGTGGTGGGCATGGAAGCTCTCATGCGCTGGGCTCATCCGCAGCGAGGGCTCTTGCCGCCCAATTCCTACCTCGACGTGGCACACAAGGCGGGGTTACTGCTTCCACTGTCGACCTGGGTGCTGGAACAGTGCGCGGCTGAGCGAGCCGGCTGGGAGCTGCTGCCTCCGCACCCGACCATCGGCTTGTGCCAGCTCTGGGTCAACGTCCCGGCCGTTCAGCTGGCGGCCGCCGGATTCGTTGATTCGGTACGCGAGCTGTTCGCCCGCCACAAGCTTCCACCGCGTTCGCTCGGCTTGGAGTTCAGTGAATCGACCCTCGGCGATGTCGGGTCATCTGCGACGTCACTACTGCTTGATCTGAGGGCTGCTGGTTGCGCTCTCGCCGTGGACGACTTCGGCACCTGGTACTCCTCCCTGGCCCGATTCGACGACATGCCGGTCGACGCGGTCAAACTCGATCGCCGCTTCGTTCGCGGCCTCGGGGTGGACTTGGATGACGATTCGATCGTCGCCTCGGTCGTGAAGCTGGCTCACGCCCGTGACCTGTATGTCGTCGCGGAGGGCGTGGAATCCTGGAGCGAAGGGGCCCGGCTGTGTGAGTTGGGCTGCGACCGGGCCCACGGGTTTCTTTTCTGCGGACCGCAGGAGGCGAGTCGGGCCCGGGCCATGCTCGCGCGAGGTGGCGGCTGGACGCCGGCAACTCCCGAGGCGCTGGCCCGGACCGCGAATCTGATCCCTGGTCAGGGCTATGGCTCGCCGATCAGACCTCGGGCGCAGTAGCCTGCCCGATCATGAGTGTGGAGGCCCCGAACGGCTTGCCGGAGCTAGCAGCCCTGGCCGCCGCGGCTGGATCGGGCCTCCCGTTCGCCAAGGGTGAGGGCACCGGCAACGACTTTGTGCTGCTTCCGGATCGCCATGACCAGCTTGAGCTGACAGCTGACTTGGTGCGACGGCTCTGCGATCGCCGGTTCGGTATCGGCGCGGACGGCTGTTTGCGGGTGGTGCCTGCCGACGGTGGCAGCTGGTTCATGGACTACGTGAATGCCGACGGCAGCCTGGCGGAGATGTGCGGCAACGGTGCGCGGGTCTACGCGAGGTATCTGGTGGCGACTGGTTGGGCCGAGCCGGGGACCATCGTGCTGGCCACCCGTGGAGGAGTCCGCCGCGTCGAGGTGCCGCCGGATCCAGAAGGCGACATCGCCGTCGACATGGGTCCACCGGTAGTCGATCCGGTGCCGGTCAGCGCGCAGCTGGCCGGCGCTTCCTACCAGGGGACCAAGCTTTCGATGGGCAATCCTCATCTGGTCTGCGCCGTCGCTGATCCATCGGTCCTCGATCTGACCGCCGCACCTACCGTGCCCGCCGACCGTTTTCCGGACGGAGTGAACGTGGAGTTCTACTCCGAGACGCCGAGCGGTCTCGTCATGCGTGTTCACGAGCGTGGTTCTGGGGAAACCCTGTCCTGCGGCACCGGTGCCTGCGCGGTGGCCGTCGCGCACGCTCTCTCGCGCGGCGAGCAGTCAGCTGATGTTCGCATTGACGTTCCGGGCGGCCAGCTGCGAGTCGTCTGGGAGGGTCAGAGCGTGATGCTCCATGGCCCCGCCCACATTGTGGCGGCAGGAAAGTGGTGGGGATGAAGGCGCTCGAAGTCGCGCAAACGCTGGCGCTCCCAACCGGGTATCTAGGTGGACGGTGGTTGGCGTCCAAGGCCACGTATGTCTACGGCAGCCAGCTCGGCTTTCCCCCGGACCGCAGCTTCTACTACTACGGACGCGGCTCCGCCCTGGGGGATGTGCCACCAGAGGTGGTCACCAGTTCGATGACGTTCTTCCCCTCTTACGTCGTCGAGCCCATGTGGACCAAGGGCCGGGCCGTGATGGAGCCCGCGTCGGCACTGGCGGCATTCTCCGAGTGTTGCTGGCGCTGGGGGAGAGACCGGCTGTCCGGCGCGGCGGAGCTCACCCGTACCACCAATCTGTTGGCGAAAGCGATCGATTCGGCGGATGGCGCCTCCCTCGCCTTGTTCGCCGGCTGGCGGGAGGCGCCGAGACCGGCCGATCTGCCCGCTCTGGCCGGCCATTTGATGCAGGTGCTGCGCGAATTCCGTGGCGGCTCGCATGCCATTGCCGTACTGGCCAGCGGCCTGACCCCGGTCGAGGCAGCAGTCGCCGGAGATCGGGCGGCCGGGGTCGCCTCGCCCGAATCGGTGGGCTGGACCGAACCGCTTCCGGAGCGCACTGACGAGCTGGTGACGCGGCGCCTGGCGGCCGAGGAGCTGACGAATCTCTTGGTCGCCCGTGCTTTCGCTGCACTGGACGATGACGAGCGCACCGAGCTGGTCGAAAGGGTCCGAGAGTCTGTCTGCTGCCGTCACCGCTTCGTCGACATCCTCGAAATCCGGATGACGTGAGCGCCAAGATGCGTTGCACTGGAGAAGATGACAGTCAGACCAGCTAAGGCGACCCCCACGAGCCCAGCCCCGTTCACCACCGATTCCGTCGACCCGGAGCGCGCAGCGAGCGCACCGCTCGCGCTGGCTCCGGATCCGTTTCCTGATTTCGAGGCCGAGGACGAATCCCGGCCCTGGTTCGAGGCAGACGGTGAGGGCTACGACCTCGCCGACCGGCAGGCGCTGCGCCGGGTGGCCGGCCTGGCGACCGAGCTCGAAGACGTCACCGAGGTCGAATACCGCCAGCTCCGGCTCGAGCGAGTTGTGCTCATCGGCGTTTGGGCGGGCGGGACGCAAGCCGAGGCCGACAACTCGATGGCCGAGCTCGCAGCGCTCGCCGAGACCGCGGGATCGCTGGTGCTCGAGGGTCTGATGCAGCGTCGCGACAAGCCTGACGCGGCGACCTACATCGGGTCGGGCAAGGCTCGTGAGCTTCGCGATGTCGTGGTCTCGACCGGCGCCGACACGGTTGTCTGCGACGGTGAACTCACGCCCGGCCAGCTGCGTCAGCTGGAGGAGATCGTCAAGGTCAAGGTGATCGACCGAACGGCGCTCATCCTGGACATCTTCGCCCAGCACGCCACCTCACGAGAAGGCAAGGCGCAGGTGGAGCTCGCCCAGCTGTCGTACATGCTTCCTCGCCTTCGCGGCTGGGGCGAATCCATGACCCGCGCGGGTGCCGGTATCGGTACCCGAGGTCCTGGCGAAACGAAGATCGAGACCGACCGTCGCCGGATCCGATCCCGCATGTCCAAGCTGCGCCGCGACCTCGCTGCCATGTCGACTGTGCGCTCGACGAAGCGGGCCGGCCGGAATCGCGCCTCGGTGCCGTCTGTGGCGATCGCCGGCTACACCAACGCCGGCAAGTCGTCGCTGCTCAACAGGCTCACCGGCGCGGGCGTCCTGGTCGAAGACGCGCTGTTCGCCACGCTCGACCCGACCGTTCGCCGGACCGTGCTGCCGGACGGCAGAACCATCACCCTGACCGACACCGTCGGATTCGTACGCCACCTGCCCCACCAACTCGTCGACGCCTTCCGATCGACACTGGAAGAGGTGACCGATGCCGACCTCGTCATTCACGTGGTCGACGGCTCCGATCCCGACCCCGAATCGCAGATCTCCGCGGTACACGAGGTGTTCGCCGAGATCGGCGCGACGTCGGTGCCCGAGCTGCTGGTGATCAACAAAGCCGACGCTGCGGATCCGGTGACCCTCAGCCGGCTGAGCCGCACGTTGCCGGGGGCGATCGTCGTGTCGGCCCGTACCGGAGAAGGCCTCGACGAGCTACTGGATGAACTGTCGCGCGTGCACCCCACCCGCCGATCAGAGTTGAAGCTCTCCTGCCGTACTCGCGAGGCGATCTGGTCGCCCGTGCGCACGAGATCGGCGAAGTGCTCTCGTGCGATCACCTAGCCGACGGCACCCTGCTCACCGCTCGGGTACCTGCCGGTTTAGCAGCGATCATGGCGGGCTATCCGGCGCCAGACCAGCCGGCACCGCTGCCGTAAGTCACACCTTCCGCAGCACCGCCGTCACGCGGCCCAGGATGACTGCTGCGTCTCCGTTGATCGGCTCGTAGAGCGGGTTGGACGGCATGAGCCAGACGTGACCGTCCTTGGCCCGGTAGGTCTTGACGGTCGCCTCGTTGTCGAGCATTGCCGCCACGATGTCGCCATTGTCAGCGACTGCCTGCTGGCGGACCACGACCCAGTCGCCGTCACAGATCGCGGCGTCGATCATGGACTCGCCAACCACGCGGAGCAGGAAAAGCGTGCCTTCGCCGACCAGCTCTCTCGGCAGCGGGAAGATCTCCTCCACTGCCTGCTCGGCCAGAATCGGCCCACCGGCAGCGATGCGGCCGACGACCGGCACGTACGCAGGCGTGGGGTGGGAGCTCAGAGGCCCGGACTCGGTCTCGATCCCGGGTAGCAGGACCTCGACGGCCCGTGGCCGGTTGGGGTCTCGGCGCAGGAAGCCCTTGGCCTCCAGGGTCTTCAACTGGTGGGCGACGCTGCTCGTGCTCGTCAGCCCGACTGCCTCGCCGATCTCCCGCACGCTCGGCGGATATCCGCGTCTGTCGACGGCTTCGCGGATGACCTCGAGAACCTTGCGCTGGCGCGGGGTGAGGCCGGTCTCGTCCGGCGGACCGTCCGGCAGATCCCTGACGTTGCCAGCATTGCCAGCGCTGCCGCTTCGCCGCCGGGTGCCACTCGCGCCCTGCTTTGCCATGTGCTGCTCCTTGCTCGCGGCCGGAACGGGCTACTCGCTCGTTCGATGGACTTGAACGTAGCCGTTCTGACGACGTCTTTCAAACACACGTTCGACCGTGTCGCTTTTTTGTCGTACGGTCGCGCTACAACACGATTGTCGAACACGGGTTCGACGGTGGACTCGCCCTCCGGCGAGCCTGTCAGGCCCGTAAGAGCGTTGTGGAGGTGCGAGATGACAGCAGCAGCAGCGGTTTCCGGGTTTGGAGGCGGCACCAGATTCGCCGCCAGATTCGCCAGGTCAGGTTCCGGATTGAGCAGGCCGGCATTCTTTTCTGGGGGACCAGCACGCACGGGCCGTCCGCCAGGTGTCACTGACAGCCTGACTGGTACGGCATCGCCTGTTCGGCTCGTTCCGCCGGCTCAGCGGCCGACCCCAGGGTCTCGTCACCCGGGCGTGCTCGTCGATTCGAGCATCCGGTGCGCAGGACGGCGCCAGTTCCACGACCCGTCACGGCACCCGGTCCCGAGCCGGCGTCGCGTCCGGTTCCGACGTCGCGTCCGGTTCCGACGGGCCCGGTGCGACCCGTGCGCCGGAGGCCGGTTGTGGTCAGTCCGCCATCGAAGCCGGCAGGCGTTCTGCGGCTCACCCGGCGTGGCCGCCTCGTGGGCCTTTTGATGATCGTGGCGATCGCCTACGGGGCGTTCGGACTCGGTCGGGCGAGCGCGGCGCCAGCCAACTTGGCTAACCGCCCTCAGTCGGTCGTCGTCCAGACGGGTGACTCCCTGTGGAGCATCGCCGAGCGGACGATGCCCGGTCAGGACCCCCGCGACGCGGTGGCCAAGATCGAGTCACTCAACCGGCTCACCAGCGCACAGGTTGATGTCGGCCAGCAGCTGCGGATTCGCTGACGCCGTCGCCGTGTCGGCACTCTCCGTCACCGACGTGGGACTCAGCGCAAATCTTGTGCGACTCGCCGGTGCGACACGCCGCTCTCATGCTTGCCCGCCCTGCGGTGGGGCCCTACTGTCCGGGACACAACATCTAGTAGTTACACCGGTGTAAGTCGTCCACAGGTTGTTCAACAGGTTGCCCACAGATATCGGCTGGTTACCCACAGCGGGATCCACAGGCACCTGATCAGAAGGGGAGGCAGGCGTCATGCGGTGTCCGTTCTGCCAGACCTCTGACAGCCGTGTTGTCGACAGCCGGGAGGCGGATGCCGGCGCGGCCATCAGGCGCCGGCGCTCGTGCAGCGCGTGTGGGCGCCGCTTCACAACGCTCGAAGAAGCAACGCTGCTCGTCGTGAAGCGCAGCGGCGCCACCGAGCCATTCGCCCGCGAAAAGGTCGTCTCCGGCGTACGCAAGGCTTGCCAGGGACGTCCGGTCGAAGAAGACGCGCTCGCTCTCCTCGCGCAACGAGTCGAAGAGGCCGTACGGGCCGCCGGTCGAGCCGAAGTCAGCTCCGATGACGTAGGCCGCGCGATTCTGGGCCCGCTCCGCGAACTCGACGAGGTGGCATACCTGCGGTTCGCATCGGTCTACCGCGCGTTTGACTCACTCGAGGACTTCGAGCAGGAGATCGCCGCGCTTCGCCGCGACCATCTTTCTCAGGCTCCCTTGACCTCCGGGGCTCCCGGGACACCCGCGGCTCCCGACGCCGGCGCATCTGCCGGCACCCAAGCTTCCCCTTCCAATCCCGACGCAGTTTCCCTTGCTGAGGGTTCACGTTCGGCCTCGGCCCACCCGCCGCCGCCCGCGCTAGCCGCGGTCGCTGTGACCTGATCCACCGGCCGCGGCACCCCAAGACATCCGCCATTTCCTGGCATCTCCGGCTCCGTCCGGTTGTTGCTACTCATGAGAGGTAGGACCGCATGACAGAGACTGTTTCCGACACGATCCCGGCGCCGTCATCCCCGAATAAGGGGCTACGGATGAGCCGTGTCTTTTCCACCGACGGCACCCACCCTTACGACCAGGTGACCTGGGAGCGTCGCGATGTCGTGATGACCAACTGGCGTGACGGGACGGTCAATTTTGAGCAGCGCGGTGTCGAATTCCCCGACTTCTGGTCGGTGAACGCCGCCAACATCGTCACGAGTAAGTATTTCCGCGGCGCGGTCGGGGCGCCGACCCGCGAGAACTCGCTGCGCCAGCTGATCGACCGGGTGGTGAGCGCCTATCGCAAGTCAGGTGAGGAAAACGGCTACTTCGCCTCCGGCGACGACGCGGAGATCTTCGAGCACGAGCTGACGTACATGCTTTTGCACCAGATGTTCAGCTTCAACTCGCCTGTGTGGTTCAACGTCGGCACCACTGCTCCCCAGCAGGTCAGCGCCTGTTTCATCCTCGCAGTCGATGACCAGATGGAGTCAATTCTTAACTGGTACCGCGAGGAGGGGCTGATCTTCAAGGGCGGCTCAGGCTCCGGGATCAACCTCTCGCGCATCCGTTCCTCCAAGGAGCTGCTGTCCTCCGGAGGCACGGCGTCCGGCCCGGTGAGCTTCATGCGGGGCGCCGACGCGTCTGCCGGCACCATCAAGTCCGGTGGGGCCACCCGTCGGGCCGCCAAGATGGTCGTTCTCGACGTCGATCACCCGGACGTTCTCGAATTCGTCGAGACCAAAGCCCGGGAAGAGGACAAGATCCGGGCGCTGCGGGATGCCGGCTTCGACATGGACCTCGGCGGCACCGACATCGTTTCGGTGCAGTACCAGAACGCCAACAATTCGGTGCGCGTCAGCGACGAATTCATGCGTGCTGTCGAAGCGGATGGCGATCACCATCTGCGTGCCCGTCTCGACGGCTCGGTCATCGAGACAGTGAAGGCCCGGGAGCTCTGGGAGGCGATCGGCAAGGCGGCGTGGGCGTGCGCCGATCCTGGAGTGCAGTACGACGACACGATCAACGACTGGCACACCTGCCCGGAGTCGGGTCGCATCACGGCCAGCAACCCCTGCTCGGAGTACGTGCACCTGGACAACTCCTCCTGCAACCTCGCCTCGCTGAACCTGATGAAGTTCCTGCGCGATGACGGCACCTTCGAGGGTGACCGTTTCGTGCGGGCCGTCGAATTCGTGATCACGGCGATGGACATCTCCATCTGCTTCGCCGACTTCCCGACCCAGGCGATCGGCGACACCACACGTGCCTTCCGCCAGCTGGGCATCGGCTACGCAAACCTCGGCGCGCTGCTGATGGCCACCGGACATGCGTACGACTCGGAGGGTGGACGGGCTCTGGCCGCTGGAATCACGTCGCTGATGACGGGTACGGCCTACCGCCGCAGCGCTGAGCTTGCGGCTGCGGTCGGCCCGTACGACGGTTACGCCCGCAACTCGATTGCCCACACCCGGGTGATGCGTAAGCACGCCGCCGCCAACGACGCGGTCCGTCCGATTGGCGCTGACGATGCCCGGCTCCTCGCGCTGGCAGCCAAGCAGTGGCAGCAGGGGCTGCGGCTGGGTGAGCGCAATGGCTGGCGCAATGCGCAGGCTTCGGTGCTGGCCCCGACCGGCACGATCGGCCTGATGATGGACTGCGACACCACCGGGATCGAGCCCGACCTCGCTCTGGTCAAGGTGAAGAAGCTGGTGGGCGGTGCCAGCATGCAGATCGTCAACCACACGGTGCCCAGGGCCCTGACCTCGCTCGGCTATGCCGACGAGACGATGGAAGCGATCGTCGAGCACATCAAGGAGCACGGCCACGTCGTGGATGCGCCGGGACTTCGTCCCGAGCACTACGAGGTGTTCGACTGCGCGCTCGGAGAGCGGTCGATCGGCCCGATGGGCCACGTCCGCATGATGGCGGCGGCTCAGCCGTTCCTGTCAGGTGCCATCAGCAAGACGGTCAACATGCCTTCCTCCGCGACCGTCGAAGAGGTGGAGAACATCTACTTCGAAGGCTGGAAGCTCGGCCTTAAGGCGCTCGCGATCTACCGCGACAATTGCAAGGTCGGTCAGCCCTTGAACGACCTGAAGGGCAGCCGGGCGAACGCGAAGGCAGCAGCGGAGGCCGGCCACGTCGTCGAGTCCCGGCCGGTCCGCAAGCGCCTCCCGAAGAAGCGTCCATCGCAGACCATCTCGTTCGCCGTCGGTGGGGCCGAGGGTTACCTGACCGCGGGTTCCTACCCTGACAACGGCCTCGGTGAAGTCTTCATCAAGATGTCCAAGCAGGGTTCCACCCTGGCCGGCGTCATGGATGCCTTCTCCGTCGCGGTGTCGATCGCCCTTCAGTACGGAGTCCCGCTCGACGCCTACGTCTCCAAGTTCATCAACATGCGATTCGATCCGGCCGGACTCACCGATGACCCGGACGTTCGGCTAGCGCAGTCGGTGATGGACTACCTGTTCCGGCGGCTGGCGCTGGACTACCTGCCGTACGAGCGGCGTGCCGAGCTCGGCATCTTTACCGCTGAGGAGCGGGCGGCGCAGACCGCAGCGCAGTACGGCGGCGGCGTCGCTGAGTTGGAGGCCGACGGGGTCGATGGCGTCGATGTTGAAACGCTGCGGGCATCGGCACCAGTCGCACCCGCGAGTTCGGCCGCTTCTCAGGCGCCTCGCGAGTCAACCGGCAGTGCCGGCACGACCGGTGCGTTCGACATGCAGACCGCGGTCGATGCCCCGTTGTGCTTCACCTGCGGCGTCACCATGCGAGCAGCCGGTAGCTGCTACGTCTGCGAGCAGTGCGGCAGCACGAGCGGGTGCAGCTGATGACCTGCTCGCGGGTCGCTTGTGACGGCACCTCGTGGGCGTATGACGGGACTAGCTGGGCCCTCTGATTGAGTTGTTGCCGCATGCCTCAGCCTGACAAATGAGCTGGGCTCGCCGCTAGCTTGTTGCCTTCCGAGTGACGGTGGCGGACGCTTGACTGCCATGGCGCTGCGTCGCCAACGTCTCCAAAAGGCGAAGCCAGATCTCGCTCGGGGTCGGATAGCTCGGCACGGCATGCCACAGCGCCTCGAGTGGCACCTTGCCGACGATCGCGATCGTCGCCGGATGCACCAGTTCGGAGATTGCCGTGCCGACGAAAGTGGCGCCCACGATGACGTCAGCGGATCGGTCGATCACCAGCTTCGCGCGACCGACGTAATCAGGGCGCAGAAGCCAGGTGCCGGCCAGTGCCGCCATGTCGTATTCCACGGTCTCGACGTCCAGACCCGCAGCCCGGGCGGACTTTTCGGTGTGCCCGACCGACCCCACCTCGGGCTCGGTGAAGGTCACCTGGGGGACCACGTCGTGGTCGGCGACGTCGACGTGACGGCTGTAGGGGCTCGTGTCGAGCGGTTGGCCCGTCGCTCGGGCCGCGGCAGCCTCGCCGGCGATGCGCGCCTGATATTTGCCCATGTGGGTGAGCAGGGCCCGGCCGTTGACGTCGCCGATCGCGTAAAGCCATTCACCCGGGACGCCGGTGACGGTCAGCTGATCATCGACCGCGATGAAGCCTCCGGGCTGCAGCCCGACCGTCTCCAGCCCGATGTCGTCGCTGTTTGGCCGGCGGCCGGCGGCGATGACGATCTCGTCGGCGACGATCACGCTGCCATCACTGAGGGTTGCCGCAACCTCGCCGCCGTGGACCTGCCCGTAGCCGGCGGAATTTACCTCGGGCCGCGAGACAGCCTGCACCCTGGCGCCGAGGACGACGTTCACCCCGGCAGCACGCAGCCGCTCGGCGACCAGTTCGCCGGC
Source organism: uncultured Actinomycetota bacterium (assembly GCA_963737695.1). Taxonomy (GTDB): domain Bacteria; phylum Actinomycetota; class Actinomycetes; order Frankiales; family Frankiaceae; genus DATAZK01. The sequence continues at coordinate 85,806 of CAVTTQ010000002.1, read as the reverse complement.
GAACGGCTCGTTCTTGCTCAGGAGACAGGGCTCGCCCTCGACGATGGTGAGCTCCTGGACCCCGAGCCCGGTCAGCCAGGTGGCCGCCTCGCAGGCAACGACGCCGCCGCCGACGATGACCACTCGTTTCGGAATGGTCTGAATGTGGGTGACGTCGCGCGAGATCCACGGGCGGGCTGCCCGCAGGCCGTCGATGTTGGGCACCGCCGCCGACGATCCTGAATCGAGGATGACCGCGTGCCGGGCGGTGATGGTGCGGGTGCTGCCGTCGGGTTTGGTGACGACCACCGTGCGTTCGCCGCTCAGTCGCCCGTGTCCGCGGATGACGTCGATTCCCGTCGTCAGGCACCACTGAACCTGGGAGCTGTCGTCGAGGTTGTTGATGATGGAGTCGCGTTTGGCCAGGACGGCGTCGACGTCGAGTTTCCGATCGCCGAGCGCTTCCTTCATCCCCGGGACGGCCCGTCCGATGTCCAGCAGCTCCACCGGACGCAGCAGCCCTTTGCTCGGCATGCACGCCCAGTACGAGCATTCGCCCCCGACCAGCTCCGCCTCCACGATGACGGCTTCCAGTCCGGAGTTCTGGATCGCATATTGCGCGGCGTTTTCCCCGGGAGGCGCTCCGCCGATGACGATGACGTCCCATTCGGTGCGCTGCGGATCCAGGGAGGCGGTCACGCGAGCACGCTACTGCGGCCGACGGCTCCTGAGCAGCCCCGTCAGTAGGGAGAGCAGCCCCGTTAGTAGGGAGTAGCCGGCGGTTGAACCGGAGTCACGGGCGTCACCGGAGCTACGGGAGCGACAGAGACCGGCTGAAACGGCGTGGGCTGGGGGTAGGTCGGTCCGTTCTGGATAGGGATCGCTCCTTCAGCCGACCCATCGAGCGTCGGGGCCGTCCACGGGACCTCGGGAGGCTGGCGGTCAGGTGCGAGGTGCGGTCCGTAGGGGACGGCGGGTGCCTGCTGTTGCGTCGATCCATAGCCGGTTTGCGGCGTCGTCACTGCCGGGGGAGCAGCGGCCAAGTCGTTGGTGGCGGTCGTGGCCTGTGTCGGCTGGATGCTCGGCGTGGCGGCCGGCGATCGGGATGGCTTTGCGGGCGACCGCGTCGCGTGCGGGGTCACCGCGGCGGAGTGGCTCGGTGACGCGATCGGGCTGCTCGAGGGAGAGGGTTGCGCTGGTTTCTGCGCAGTGTGCGTGGCGCTGCAGGCGGTGAGCAGCCCTGCCGCCAAGAGCATCGCGGTTGAAGATGCCCTGCTCATCACCCATGTATATCTGCATCCGGCCGCGCCGAACGGGTGAATTCGACCCCCCACTTGACATACTTGTGAGTAGTCACTTACATTTTCTCGCATGGCAGTCCGCAGCACCGCAGAAGAGCGTCGTGAGGATGTCCTCAAGGCCGCGGTCATCGAATTTGCGGCCGGCGGCCTCGACGGCACCAGCACTGATGCGATCGCTCGTCGGGCCGGGATCAGCCAGCCCTACCTCTTCCGGCTCTACCCGACCAAGAAGACGCTGTTCGTTGCTGCGGTCGAGCGGACTTTTGCGCGGATGCGGCAGGCGCTTCGTGACGCCTCCGAAGGCCTGACCGGAATCGACGCCAAGGAAGCCATGGGCGCCGCCTACGTCGATCTGCTGCGCGACAAGACCTTCCTGCAGGTCCAGCTCCACGCCTACGCCGCGTCGTGTGACGACGATGACGTGCGGGAAGCGACCCGCCGCGGCTTCGCTCGTATGTGGGACGAGATTGTCGTGCTTTCGGGCATGGGCCCGGAGCAGTCCCGCGACTTCGTCGCCATCGGAATGTTGCTGAACGTCGCCGCGGCCATGGGCCTTGGCGCCGACTGCCCTGACGACCTGGCCGAGCGACTGCTCGGCGAGAAGGCCGCCATGGTCCCGAGCCCCGTCAACTAGCTCCCCGCTCTCCACTAGCACCTGACCACAACTGAACGCATGTCAGCCTTGTAAGTGGCTAGTCACTAGCCAGTTAACGACAGGAGAATTTCCGATGGCCCTCGACACCGCTCCACCTGTCCCAAGCCTCGGCAAGAGCCGCAGGTCGTTCGGCGCACTGGCCACGATCATCGTCACGTCAGCGGCGGCGTTCATGGTGGCGCTCGACAACCTCGTCGTCACCACCGCCCTTCCCTCGATTCGCGAGCACCTCCACGCCGGGCTCACGGGCCTGGAATGGACCGTGAACGCGTACACGCTCACCTTCGCCGTGCTGCTGCTGCCGATGGCCGCCCTCGGTGATCGCCTCGGCCGGCGCCGCGTCTTCTTGGGTGGTCTCGCGCTCTTCACGCTCGCCTCGGCCGCCGCGGCGCTCTCCACCAGCGCTTCGCTGCTGATCCTGGCCCGGGCCGCTCAGGGAGTCGGCGGCGCGGCAGTCATGCCACTGTCGCTCACGCTGCTCTCGGCGTCGGTGCCGGTGGCCAGGCGCGGCGCAGCTCTCGGGATCTGGGGTGCCGCCTCCGGTTTGGCGGTCGCGCTCGGCCCGATGCTCGGCGGAGCCGTCACTGACGGCTTCAGCTGGCAGTACATCTTCTGGCTGAACGTCCCGATCGGCCTGCTGCTGCTGCCGATCGCTCGCCGGGTGCTCGTCGAGCAGGTCGGTCCCACCACCCGGCTCGACCTACCCGGACTCCTGCTGGTGGCCGGCGGCCTGTTCGGCATCGTCTTTGGCATCGTGAACGGCAACAGCCACGGCTGGACCAGCAACGAGGTGCTTGGCGCGTTCATCGTCGGCGCTTTCCTGCTCGCCGGCTTCCTCTATCGCGAATCTCATACCGCAGCACCGATGCTGCCGCTGCGCCTGTTCCGTAGCCGGGCGTTCACTTTCGTCAACATCGCCGCCCTGCTCATGAGCTTCGGAATGTTCGGCAGCGTCTTCCTGCTCTCGCAGTTCCTGCAGACCGCCATGGGCTACTCGCCGCTGGCTGCCGGGCTCAGGACGCTTCCGTGGACTGCGATGCCAGTCGTGGTCGCGCCGATCGCCGGGCCACTGTCAGACCGCATCGGTGGCAAGCCACTGCTTGCCTTGGGTCTGGCTCTGCAGACCATCGGGCTGGCCTGGATCGCCCTGGTCGTCAGCAGCTCCGTCTCCTACACCTCCCTGATCCCCGCCTTTGTCCTTTCCGGCATCGGTATGGGCCTGTTCTTCGTGCCGGTCGCCACCGTGGTCTTCGGCAGCGTCGGACCGGACGAGCAAGGCGTGGCCAGTGGCACCAACAACTCCTTCCGTGAGCTCGGCGGGACGATGGGGGTGGCCGTGCTGGCTTCGGTGTTCAGTGCCGCGGGCAGCTTCGCGACGCCGACCGCCTTCGTCGACGGACTCAAGCCCGCGCTGGTGGTTGGGGCCGTCGTCCTCGCGTTCGGGACCGCGGCGGCGCTCTTGATCCCCGGCCGCAAGGTCACCGCGACCCAGGAGGAAGCGGCGCAGGCGCCGAGACCCGAACTCATCCCCGCCTAGCTCTCACGTCCAGTCAGCGTCACTGGTGCTGCGTCGCATTTGACGCAGCACCAGTGACGCTTTGATGTCCGGCGACTGCTAGGCGATCCCGTGGATCTCTGACGTCGGACGCACCTTGCCGAGCCCCCGATAGGCCTGCAGCGCCGTGCGTTCACCTCGCACCACGGCCGCTACCTCCTCTGCGACCGGGACCTCCACCCCATGCTCGTGTGCAATCTCCACGACGACCTGGGCGCTCTTGGTCCCCTCGGCGACCATCCCGAGCTCGCTGGTGATCTCCTCGACGGTGCGACCACGGGCGAGCTCTTCGCCCACCCGCCGGTTTCGCGACAAGGGCGACAGGCAGGTCGCCATCAGGTCGCCCAGTCCCGTGAGTCCGGCAAAGGTGCGGGGATCGCCGCCCAGCGCGACGCCCGAGCCGGGTCATTTCTGCCAGCCCGCGGGTGATGACCATGGCCCGCGTGTTGTCGCCCACCCCGAGCCCCTCGGCCATTCCCGCGGCGATCGCGGTGACATTCTTCAGCGCTCCGCCGAGCTCGCAGCCGACGACGTCACTGTTCGTGTAGACGCGAAAGACGCTGCTGGCGAAGACGCGCTGCAACGACTCGGCCAGGTGCTGGTCAGGAAACGCGATCACTGACGCCGCGGCGAACCCCTGCAGTACCTCTTTGGCCAGATTCGGTCCGGAGAGCACGCCGCTGGGATGGCCAGGGAGCACGTCGCCGATCACTTGCGTCATCCGCATCTGGCTGCCGCGTTCGAGGCCCTTCGACAGGCTTACCAACGGAATCCACGGACGGATGTGTCCGGCGATCTCCTCCAGGGTGAGGCGAAATGACTGGGACGGCACCCCGACGACGACCACGTCGGCGTCGTAGACCGCCTCTTCCAACTCGGTGGTGGCGGTCAGCCGCGGATGCAGCCCGAGCCCGGCCAGATAGTCCGGGTTCTCGTGTTCTTTGTTGATCCCGTCAACAGTTGACTGCCGTCGCGCCCAGAGCACGGTCTGGGTGTGGGCCGCCGCCAGCGACGCCACGGTGGTTCCCCACGAACCGCCTCCAAGGACAGCGACACGAATGTCTCGAGTCATGACTGCTCCCTACGGCGGACGAGCCGGCGCCATTTTGTGTGACACGGTCGTGGTGATTCAACACTCGCGAGCGGGAAGACTCACCCACATGCCCAAGATCGCCACAGCGGACCGCGTCGGACGCAGCGAACTGCTGGACTTTGTACGCCCACGCCACCACTGCCTCCTGCTCACGACCCGGGCTGACGGTTCGCCCCAGCTGAGCCCCGTTACGTGCGGTCTTGACGGCGAAGGTCGGCTGGTCATCTCGACCTACCCCGAGCGGGCGAAAACCGTCAATGCACGACGCAATCCCACCGTGTCGGCGTGCATCCTCTCGGATGACTTCGGCGGCGCCTGGGTGCAGCTCGACGGCACGGCGGAGGTGCTCGACATGCCTGCGGCGCTTGACGGTTTGGTCGACTACTTCCGCTGCATCTCCGGCGAGCACCCCGACTGGGATGACTACCGCGCCGCGATGGTCAGACAGGGAAAGAGCCTGCTGCGCATCACGATCGAGCGCTGGGGACCGATCGCAACGGGCGGATTTCCACCGCGTCTGGCCGGGTAGCGGCTAGGAGTTTGGAGCCACGCCACCGGCGGCACACGCGGCGAAGGCGAGCCGGAAGGCGTCTCGGACCGCGCGGGAAACCTCGCGAAGTGCCGTCATTCGCCGAGCGTCGGCCGCTGCACTGAGTGGGGCTTCACCGGCGGCGAGTTCGACGACGGCTTCGAGCCGCTGAGCGGTCGTCAGGACGCGAATGGCATCGCCCGGCGATCCGGGGGGCAGCGGCAGTTTGAGCCCGCTGCGCTTACGCAATGACTGGATCGCCGCGACGATCTCCGGGCTGAGCTTGCCGACCTGGCCGATCTCGGCGATGACCTCAACGGCCGCGCTGACGCTTTCCGACAGTGCCTGCTCGGCCTCGCGCAGCCGGGTAGCCGAGGCCGGACTGGCGGACAGCCGCCCGCTGATCGGGATCAGCTCCCACTCGACGGTGACCAACGGCTCGAGCGCGCTGCCTCGAACGTCGATGTCGGGCGTCAGCAGCCAGCCGGGCTGTTCGACATCCGCCGGCTGGACGGCGACCGCCTCCCCGCTGCGCAGCGCTGCTGCCAGCGCGGATCCCGCGAGTCCGTCCGGGTCACCGGGGATGGGCAGTCGCAGCGAAACCTCGGCCGGCGCGCAACGTCGCAGCAAAGGGAGCACCCGGGCAAGCGGAACCGGGCCCTTTTCATCGGGCAGGCCGCGGACCGTGTGGGGTTCGTCGTTGCCCTGGGCGCTGGCGAGCAGGTCGTCGCTGGCGGCGCGGCCGTCCAGCCACGCGCCTAGCCAGGCGGCCAGTAGCCCGCCGAGGAGATGCGGCGCGGGGGGCCGGGTTGCCCGCCGGACGCCTGGGGTCGGAAAGGTCATTGCCAAGCAACGCTACCGGGCACCCGGCCCGCCGCGGTGAAAGGCTGGCTCAGCTCCGCAAGGGACGTGCGTCACGCCGCCAAATCGCAGGTGGATACCTACTCACTGGTAAGCTGTCTTCAGGCGGGACGTTTTTTCCGCCGCTCCCGCGGGCGAGTGGCCCGCGAGGTCGCTTGTACCGAGCATGTCGCTTCCGGGCTGGTTTTTGAATCAGCCGCTGTTGCCGACCGTCTCCAAGCATGTCGCGGCCTACAACCGCTGATGGAGTTTCTCCTTGCCTGAGTACGTTCGCCGCGCTCGTCCGGCGTCGTTTTCCTCGTCCCATTCATCTTCTTCGCGTAACCCGCGTCGACGCTCTACTTCCTCCGGCCGTCCGTCTGGACGCTCGTCCTCTTCCAGCGTGCGGCGCCCGCAGCCGTCCGCTCTCGACCTGGCGCTGACCGCCGCGCTTGACGCGCCGGCTCCGGCCGCCGACATGACCTTTGCCGAGCTCGGACTTCCCGAGCCGCTGGTCACCGCCCTTACCCGCCGGGGACTTCTGGCCCCCTTCGCGATTCAGGCCCGCACCCTTCCTGATGCACTGGCCGGCCGCGACATTCTTGGTCGCGCACAGACCGGCTCGGGCAAGACGCTGGGCTTCGGACTTCCGATGCTCGCGCGTCTCGGTGAGACAGTCGGAGAACGCCGTGAGCGTTCCCCGCGCGGCCTCGTCCTGGTTCCCACTCGCGAGCTTGCGCGCCAGGTGGCTGACGTGTTGTCACCCCTTGGCCATGCGGTGGGCGTCCGGCTCACCACCGTCTACGGCGGTGCGCCGATGGGTAAGCAGATCGATTCGCTGCGCCGTGGGGTCGACCTCGTGGTCGCCACGCCTGGTCGGTTGATCGACCTGATGGAGCGCGGTGCGGTGCGCCTTGACCGCGTCGTCATCTCGGTGCTCGACGAAGCCGACCACATGGCTGACCTCGGCTTCCTGCCGGCGGTCACCCAGATCCTCGACGAGACGGCTCCCGGCGGGCAGCGCATGCTGTTCTCCGCGACTCTCGACCGCGGAGTCGACAAGCTGGTCACGCGTTACCTCAACGACCCGGGCATCCACGCTGTTGCCTCGGCGAATGCCCCTGTCGAACTTGCCGACCACCGGGTGTTCATCACCCCCGCGTCGGACAAGGTGGCGATCGCCGCTGAGATGGCGAGCCGTCCGGCCCGCAGCCTGTTCTTCGTGCGGACCAAGCACGGAGCCGACCGGCTGGCGATGCAGCTCAGCCGGGCAGGTGCCCCTGCCGCCGCGATCCACGGCAACCTCAACCAAAACCAGCGCCAGCGCGCCCTCGCCGGCTTCGCCGCCGGACACCCCCGGGTGCTCGTCGCCACCGATGTCGCCGCTCGCGGGATTCACGTGGACGACGTCGACCTGGTCGTGCATTTCGATCCGCCGAACGACTCGAAGGATTACCTGCACCGCTCCGGGCGTACCGCTCGGGCTGGAGCGTCGGGCACGGTCGTCGCGCTCGTCGAGCCCGGCCAGGTCCGCCTGATGGCCCACATGCACGACGAGGCGGGCGTCAACCCGGTCAGCCACCGCGTCGCGTCGGGTCACGAAGCCGTCGTGGAGATCGCCACCTCCGGTGAGCCCGTTCCGCCGCCCGCTCCGACCCCGGTGCGCACGTCGAACTCGGCGGGTTCGGGTCGCCCGCCGCGCAGCAGCGGCGGTGGCTACTCCTCCCGTGGACGTCGTCCGTCCTACGGCAGTGGGAATGGTCGTCCCCAGGGCGGTTCTTCCAATGGCTCGACCGGCTCCGGCGGCGCTTCCCGCTCCGGCGGTTCGTCCGGCTCCCGGCGTCCCACCCAGGCCGCCAGCTAGTCCAGCTAGCTGACGAGCGAACGCTCGAGTGGCGTCCGAAAGCGAGGCGTGACGCGGACATTGCCGATAATCTCGGCTATCCGCGCCGCCTCGCTTTCGACGTTCCTGGTGGCTTCGCTGCCCACATCGGCAAGCAGTCGCACGGCGATCTCGCCGGTTTGGCGCTGCGCCCAGCCGCCGACGATGCGGCCTTCCACCCACACCGTCGGGCCAGGGTTTCCGGAGCGGTCGAACAGCGACCCCACGGCCGCCGGCTGACGGTGAGCGGGGTCGAGAAAGAAATCGCGCCCGGTCCAGCCCATGACGCTTGGATCAAGCGCTGGGAGCAGCCGGACGCAGGCCTGTTCGCCCACTGATCCGGCGGCTGCGGTGTCGTCCTCAAGCACGAGCGCGGGTGTTCCGTCGAGATCGACAGCTACGGTGCGCAGGGCCGCCAGCGCGCGCTTCGTCTCGCCTGCCGTCCAACCCGTCCACCAGGCGACGTCCGCTTTCGTCGCGGGCCCGTAGCGGCTGAGGTAGGCACGAGCCAGCTCGATCTGGGCCTCGGCCGTCGGCAGTTCCTCCGGGGTCAGCGGCGGCTTGGCTGCAGGCGCCCAGCGGTATTGGCTGCTGATCCACGAACCCTTCGGGCGTCCACGCACGATCTTGCCCTCGGCGGCGAGGATGAAAAGTACTCGGCTCGTCAGGCTCTGGGTCGCGCCGCCGGCGCCGGCGATGGTGATCTTCTTGCGTAACCCGGGCACCGCTTCGCCGATCTCGCTTCCAAATGCCTCACCCCGCCGGTTCAGCACGTTCAGTGCGGCGTCCTCCAGCCGCGAAAGCAAAACGCCGCCCTGCTTGGTGAGCCCGTCCTGCTCGATGAAGGTGATCAGTCGGCCGCGTTCACGGGAGGCGATCGCCCGAGTCGTGGCCGCATGCACGAACGGAGCGAAGTCGGCCGGCACCACGAAGACGGTCCGGCGCATCGCCAGCATCCGTACCAAGCTGTGATCCTCATACAGCGCCGTCTCCATCGACTCCAGCGTCCCGCCGCGCGCGGCCGCCGACAGGAAGACCGATGCGGGGTCCGTCGAGTGCAGGGCGACCAGGGCGCGGGTGACGGCGCCCGGGTCCGAGGCGGTGCCGGTCAGCAGGTGACGACTCACGAGCCTGGCGCGCCGGTCAGCGCCTGACATCGGGATCGCGGATGTCGTAGCCGTCACGTCGCCATCGTGCCTGCGGGCATGCCTGGTGGGGAAAAGAAGTTGTAGTCTGTAAAAGGTTGCTCTTGAGCAAGGATCGGAGTTTCGAATGGCGGAACTGTCGCACCGGCGGCGGTTTCTCGTCCTCGGAATCTGCTGCCTGAGCCTGTTCATCGTCGGCTTGGACAACACGATTGTTAACGTCGCCCTGCCCTCCATCAGGAACGACCTCCACACGTCCGTCTCGGGCCTGCAATGGACGGTCGACGCCTACACCCTCGTGCTGGCCAGCCTGCTGATGTTCTCCGGATCGATGGCCGACCGATTCGGTCGGCGGCGGGTGTTCCAGACCGGCCTGGTGACCTTCACGGCCGCGTCCCTGCTGTGCAGCCTCGCGCCGGGCCTCGGCTGGCTGATCGCCTTCCGGATGTTGCAGGCCGTCGGTGGATCGATGCTCAACCCGGTAGCGATGTCGATCATCACCAATACGTTCACCGATCCCCGTGAGCGGGCCCGCGCGATCGGCGTCTGGGGCGGAGTGGTCGGCATCAGCCTCGCCCTCGGCCCGGTCATCGGCGGCGCTCTCGTGGGCTCAGTCGGCTGGCGGTCGATCTTCTGGATCAATATCCCGGTGGGCCTGGCGGCCTTCGTCCTGTGCATCTTCTTCGTGCCCGAATCCAAGGCGGCCCGGGCACGCCGGTTCGACCCGGTCGGCCAGGTTCTGGTCATGACGATTCTGGCCAGCCTGACTTACGCGATCATCGAAGGTCCGTCGCACGGTTTCCGCTCTACCGAGATCGTCACGCTCTTTGCGATATCGCTCATCGGGCTTGTCGTCCTCATCGGATACGAGCGTCGACGCGTCGATCCGCTGATTGAGATTCGGCTCTTTCGCAGTGCTCCCTTCTCCGGAGCGACGGTCATTGCGGTATGCGCATTCGCCGCCCTCGGTGGGTTCCTCTTCCTCAACACCCTTTATTTGCAGGAGGTTCGGGGACTGTCGGCGCTGGACGCCGGTCTCTACACGCTGCCGATGGCCGGAATGACACTGATCTTCTCGCCGATTTCGGGACGCATCGTCGCCAGCCACGGACCCCGGCTGCCCCTCATCGCCGCCGGCATCGCGATGACCGTCAGCGCCCTGATGCTGACCCAGGTCTCGAACGGCACCTCGCTGGCTTGGCTCTTCACCGCATACGCGATCTTCGGATTCGGATTCGGGGTCGTGAACGCACCCATCACGAATACCGCGGTCTCAGGCTTGCCGAGGGAGCAGGCGGGCGTGGCGGCAGCGTTCGCGTCCACCAGCCGTCAGATCGGTCAGACGCTGGGGGTGGCCGTCGTCGGGGCTGCGGCGACGGCGCGGGTCGTGGGCAGCTTTCACGACGGTTTCGCGGTGGCCAGCCACGCCGGCTGGTGGACCATCGCGGGCTGCTCACTAGTCGTGCTGATCCTGGGTATCGCCACCACGGGGGAGTGGGCGAAGGGCACCGCTGACCGCGCCTCGGCGCTGCTGCGCGAGCCGGTCGCCCAGGGGACACCGGAGCTCGTCCGCGCGGGTTGACGATCAGGCGTCGAGCACGCGCCAGACGCGCTGGACGGAGATCGGGTAACGAGTGCCGAGCGACTGCGCGAAAAGGCTGACCCGCAGCTCCTCGATCATCCAGCGGACCTCACCGCTGACGTCCGGTGACGCCTTGGCGCAGGCCTCCTGCAATTCGTGTACCTCGCGCATGCGGACGCGGTCGCGAGTCGGGTCGGCGGCCACCTGCTCAAGGCGTCGCTTCATGGCGCGGACGTAGCGCCGAAGGTCGGCGAGCCTGGTCGCGCCCGAGGCCGTGACGAACCCGGCGGCGATCAGGGAGTCCAGCTGCGTGCGCACGTCGTTGCGGGCTTCGGCTACGGCGGCGGGGGACGGTCGGTTCAGCAGAGCCGCGACGTCGGCGGCGTCCGCCACGATCTGTTCGACCGCGTTGACGATGTCGCTCGTGGCGCCGGCCACGCCGTTGCGTACGCGTTCGGCAAGCTGCTTGAAACCCTCGTCATCCCAGGCCGGGCCACCGCCGGCGACCATAAGCTGATCGACCGCCGCTGAGTGACAGTCGGCCAGCAGCGCCGCAACGCTCGCGTACGGGTAGCTGGAGAGCACAAGCTTCGCGCGGGTGCCCAGCCGGCCCGAGATCGCCTTCACCGGCGACGGGGTGGTCAGCAGCAGAAGCCGCCTGGTGCCGGCCCACATGGCGCGTTCCTGATCGGCGGGGCCGGTCAAGATCCGTAGGGCGACGCTCGTGGTCTCGTCCACCAGCGCCGGATAGCCCGTGATGACGCCGGTTGCCACTGTGCGCTCCACCGTTCGAGGGATCGAATCGCCCGGCCATCCGGTGAGCCCGGTGCGTTCCAGATCCCCGCCTGCGGAGGCGACGGCGGCCTGAACTTGCGGAGCCAGCCGGCGGCGCAGCTCACCCAGATCCTTGCCCGTCGCGATGACGGTGCCGGTGTCGTCCTGGACGGCGAAGGTCGGCCGCAGGTGCGGGGGAAGCCGGTCGAGCTGCCAGTCTGCTCGGGCCACGGTGACCCCGGTCCGGCGGCGCAGCTCCCGTTCCAGCCCATCCAGGAGCGGTTCCGCGGCGTCGATGCGGGGCAGCACCTCGGCCGCGAATGTTGTAGGGGGAGTGAAGGCCCGGCGCAGCGCTTTCGGCAGTGAACGGATCAGCGCCACGATGAGTTCTTCCCGTCTGCCCGGGACCTGCCAGCTCAGCTCGTCAGCACCGCCGGAAGTTGCGTCGCCGGCTTGGGGGAGTTGTGCGAGCGGGATGGATACGGTCACGCCGTCCTGCTCCGTGCCGGGCTCGAAGGCGTACGACACCGGGAACCGGGCGCTGCCGCGCTGCACCTGATCGGGAAAAGACTGCTCCACTTCCTGCAGATCGGTCCCGCGCGCCTGGAGGGCTGCCGGCGTCAGCGTCAACAGCTGGGGGTCACGCCGGCGCGCGCCTTTCCACCAGCTGTCGAAATGGCGTCCCGAGACGACTTCGGGCCCGATTCGCGCGTCGTAGAAGTCAAACAGCGTCTCGTCGTCGACGACGATGTCGCGTCGCCGGACGCGGTGTTCGAGCTCAGCGATCTCGCTGCGCAATTGCTGGTTCGCAGCGAAGAAGGCGTGATGGGTATGCCAGTCACCCTCGACCAGCGCCCGGCGGATGAAGAGCTCGCGGGAAAGCTCCGGGTCAACGGCGCCGTAGCCCACCTTGCGGTGGGCGACGACGGGCAGCCCGTAGAGCGTGATGCGTTCATAGGCCATCACCTGGCCGCGGCGCTTCTCCCAGTGCGGCTCGCTGTAGGTCTTCGTCGCGAGGTGGCCGGCGAGTGGCTCGACCCATTCGGGCTCGATGCGCGCCGCCACCCGGGCAAAGAGTCGCGACGTTTCCACCAGCTCCGCAGCCATCACCCAACGCGGCGGTTTCTTGGCGAGCGCTGAGCCCGGGAAAATCAAAAACCGGCTGCCGCGGGCGCCCGCGTAATCGCGCTTGTCGCCCTCGCGCATCCCGATGTGGGACAGCAGCCCGGCCAGCAGCGCCTGATGAACCTTTTCAGGGTGAGCCGGTGCAGCGGTCTCGGCGGCGAGCTCGGCTGCCGGCCCGATGCTCAGCTCCAGCCCGCGCGCCGCCGTGCGCAACTGCCCGACCAGGTCTTGCCACTCCCGAACGCGCAGGTAGTGCAGGAACTCGGCGGAGCACATACGGCGAAAGCTGCTGGAGGAGCGGGACTTCTGCTGCTCGCCGAGGTAGCGCCAGAGGTTGAGCATGCCCAGAAAGTCCGAGGTGGGATCGGTGAAGCGGGAGTGACTGGCGTCGGCGACCTGTTGCTTGTCCGAAGGACGCTCGCGCGGGTCCTGGATGGAAAGCGCGGCGGCGATGACGATCACTTCATCGATGCAGCCGAGCCTGTCGGCTTCCAACACCATCCGGCCCAGCCGCGGGTCGATGGGCAGCCGCGTCAGCTGACGGCCGATGGCGGTCAACTTCGCCGGGCCTCCCGCGCCTCTCTGGAGCGCTCCTAGCTCGAAAAGGAGTGCCAGCCCGTCGCGGACCCCGCGCCGATCCGGCGGGTCGACAAAAGGAAAGTCCTCAACCTCACCCGGGTCACCGAGGCCGAGGGCGGCCATCTGCAGCAGGACGGACGCCAGGTTTGTGCGGGTGATCTCTGGGTCGGTGAATTCGGGGCGGGCGTCGTAGTCCTCCTGCGAATACAGCCGGATGCAGATGCCGTCCTCGAGTCGCCCGCAGCGGCCGGCTCGCTGGCGGGCGGAAGCCTGCGAGACGCGCTCGATGGGCAGCCGCTGGACCTTGGTGCGATAGCTGTAGCGGGAGATGCGCGCGTTGCCGGTGTCGACGACGTAGCGGATCCCCGGCACGGTCAGCGAGGTCTCGGCGACGTTGGTCGCCAGCACTACACGCCGTCCCGGGTGTGTCGCGAAGACGCGGTGCTGCTCGGCGATGGACAGCCGCGCATACAGGGCAACGACTTCTTGGGTCAGCGCCGCACTGCCGGCGGGTCCTTTGACCCGTTCGAGCGCCTCGGCCGCGTCCCGGATCTCGCGCTCCCCGGAGCAGAACACGAGAACGTCACCGGGGCCCTCCCGGGCGAGCTCGCGGACCGCCTCCACGATGGCCTGCGGCTGATCCAGGCCGTCCCGGCCGGACGTATCGTCATCGGGCTCAAGGGGCCGGTAGCGCACCTCGACCGGGTAGCTGCGTCCGGAGACCTCGATGACCGGCACCGAGGGCGTGCCCGGTTGGTCGAAATGGCGGGCGAACCGGTCGGTGTCGATCGTCGCCGAGGTGATGATCACCTTCAGATCGGGCCGCCGGGGGAGCAGCTGGGCGAGGTAGCCCAGGATCAGGTCGATATTGAGGCTGCGTTCGTGCGCCTCGTCGATGATCAGGGTGTCGTAACGGCGCAGCAGGCGGTCGTGCGCGATCTCCGTCAGCAGGATGCCGTCCGTCATGATCTTGACGAGCGTCTGATCATCGGTGTGATCGGCGAACCGGACCTGGTAGCCGATGGCGTGTCCGAGCTCGGTGTTCAGCTCTTCGGCGATGCGGTCTGCCACGGTCCGGGCCGCCAGCCTCCGCGGCTGGGTATGGCCGATCTGCCCGCGCACGCCCCGGCCCAGTTCCAGGCAGATCTTGGGCAGCTGTGTCGTCTTGCCCGAGCCGGTCTCACCGGCGACGACGACCACCTGATGCCCGCGGATCGCCTCTCGGATGTCGTCGACTCTGGCGGTGATGGGCAGCTGCGGCGGATAGCTGACGGCCGGGACACTCGCGCGGCGCCGTCCCAGCCGCCCTTGGGCGTCAGCTACCGCGGCAGCGACAGCGGCTAGATCCGCGTCGCTGCGGGAGGCTGCCAGCCGTCGGCCCAGCCGGTGGGCGTCACGCAACATCAGCCCGGCGATGCGCTTACTGAGCTCTTGTGAGGTCGGGCTCGACGTCGCTGGGGCAGCATCCTGACCAGGCACGGTCAGGATGCTGTCGCTCACGCGTTCCAGGCTGCCACGTCCGAGACCTGTCGGCTTCAGACCATGTCGAACGTCTCCGGGTCCGGTCCGATGCGGCCGCCGGAGGACAGGCCCGACAAGATCGCCATCTCGTCGTCGGTGAGTTCGAAGTCGAAGACCTCGAGGTTCTCCCGGATGCGTGATGGCGTCACCGACTTCGGGATGGCGATCACGCCGTGCTGAAGGTGCCAACGCAGTACGACCTGCGCCGGCGACTTGCCCTTCGTCTTCGCCAACGAGGCGATTGTCGGGTCGTCGAGCAGCCCCCTGCCCTGTCCGATCGGGCTCCAGGCCTGCGTGGCGATCTGGTGCTCCGCGTGATACTCGCGCAGCCCCGCTTGGGGCCACCTGGGATGCAGCTCGACCTGGTTGACCGCCGGGATGATGCCGGTCTCTTCGCGCAGCCGGTTGAGGTGGCGCGCCGTGAAATTGGAGACGCCGATGGCCCGGGTACGGCCGTCTGCGTAGAGCTTCTCGAGTGCCTTCCAGGACTGCACGTATAGGTCACGTTTCGGTAGCGGCCAGTGGATCAGGTACAGGTCAAGCGTCTCGATGCCGAGCTTTCCCATGCTGGCGTCAAACGCGCGCAGCGCACTGTCATAGCCCTGATCGGCGTTCCACAGTTTGGTGGTGATGAACAGCTCGTCGCGAGGCACGCCGGAGTTTGCGATCGCCTTTCCGACGCCTTCTTCATTGCGGTAGGCGGCGGCGGTGTCGATCAGGCGGTAGCCGGCAGCAATGGCGGTCTCCACCGGCTCGATCACCTGATCGGGCGGCACCTGGAAGACGCCAAAACCCAACTGGGGGATGGCGACCCCGTTGTTGAGGACAACGGTCGGTATGGAGGGGCTCGACGGCACGTGGGGTCTCCTCGATGTAGTGATGTCGGTCGCGCATCAATGTGCGGACAAATCGGTATGTAGGTCGTTATTCATCCGCCCGATGCTGAGCGGACCCGACCCTCGTTGACAGCTAGTGATGACTCCGTCACCCGTTTGGGTGGCGTCGCGAGTTGGTGCGTGCTATTGGCGCGGAAAAGCGGGATCCTGACTACAGCATCTCTGTCAGATGCAAGAGGGAGCAGTCGGTGCTTCGCCGCCGTTTCGCCAGGACGAGAAGTCTTGTGGTCGGGCGCAGTTTTGCCAGGCGCCGTGTTGCCATAGGGGCAGCGCTCGCCATCGGCTCGTTGAGCGTGCTGAGCGGATGTACCACCGCACCTCCGTTGTCGATCGTCGCCACGGGAGATTCCATCGCCCGCGGGTTCGATGCCTGTGGCCTGCTGTCCGATTGCCCGGCGGTGTCTTATGCCACCGGCACCAATCCGAGCTCAGACAGCCTGTACCGCAGGCTCCTGACCTCAAACCCTGGGCTCCTCGGTCATGAATACAACGACGCCGAGGTGGGTGCTCGCGCCTCCGACCTCTTTTCGGAGATGTCTCTGGCCGTCTGGCAGAAGGCCGACGTCGTGACCGTGCTGATCGGCTCCAACGATGCCTGTACCAGCACGGTCGGGCAGATGACGCCGGTGAGCGACTTCCGGGCATCCATCAACAGTGCGTTCGGCCTGTTCTTCAGCAACCGACCCGGGGCCCGGATCGTGCTGTCCTCGATCCCCGACATCTATCGGGTGTGGCAGGTCGGACATACGAATCCACGAGCCCGGATGATCTGGCAGGCCGCGGCCCTGTGCCCGTCGATGCTGAGCAATCCGGCGTCGACCGCCCCCGCCGACCAGCTGCGCCGGACGATGGTGTCGCTGCAGATCGCCAAGTACAACGAGGCGCTGGCCTCCGTCTGCGCCGCCTACCGCGGCTGCCGGTGGGATGGCGGCGCGCTTGGGCGCTACCAGTTCCGGGCCTCAGACCTGAGCTCGTTCGACTTCTTTCATCCCAGCCCGCAAGGACATCGGGCGTTGGCGGCGATCGCCTGGGCGGCGTACGGGTCGAGCAAGTAGCACCGGCCATCGGCTGGAATGATCCCGCCGGAGTCAGCTGACCTCCGGTAGCAGCTGATCAGCCAGATAACGTTCGGCGACGTCCGCGCTCTGCTCCGCGAAGTCGGTGCCGAGCGAGTGCACCATCTGCGTCTCAGCATGGCTCGCGGACCAGGCGAGCAGCTGTAGCCGGCGCAGCATCACCAACGACGGCAGGGCGGCGACGTCCTCGCGAGTCACGGCGCAGACCCGGCGGTAGCCCGCGAGCCAGCCTGCGATCAGGCCGCCCAGCTCAGGGCTGTGTTCCAGGAAGGACACCGAGGCTGCGAGGTCGTACAGGTACCACGAGAGTCCGCAGTCGTCGAAGTCGATGACGGTGATGTCGGCGGTGTCGCCATCGGCGACCAGCAGATTCGCAGCGCGAAGGTCGGCGTGGATGAGGCCGAAGCGGTGGCTGTCCTGGCCGTAGGCACCCAGCCGATCGATCACCTGCCGCTCGGCCGCTTCCAGAACCTCCCGGCTGGACGGCTCCGCGCGCACTCTCCAGTCGCCCCAACGTGCCGGCTGCCCGGCGTCCCCCAACGCGGCGGGCAGGTCCCAGCTGAATCGGGTGAAGCCGGCAGGCGGCTTCCAATGCCTGGAGTGCTCGTGGAGTCGGGCAGCGATCTCGCCGATGACCGGCATCCCGGCGGCCAGCGAACCTGGCTCGGGCGCTGCGCCTTCGACGAAGGCGAACATCACCGCATGACGCAATGAGGCGTTTTCTGCGGACAGGGTGGCGACCCGGCTGCCAAGCATGGTCGGCACCACGGCTGGCGTTTGCACCACACCGTCCTGCCGAAGCGCCGTGATCCAGCTCAGCTCACTGTCCAGAGCCGCCTTGGAGTGATAGCCCGGCCGGTTCAACCGCAGGACGGTTCGCTCCCCTGCGGCGCGGTCGCGGATCGCGTAGGTGGCGTTCTCGGAGATGCAGAGCAATTCCAGTTGCGCGTCATCCGTGTGGCCCCAGCACGCCGCGGCGGATCGCGCGGCAGCCTCGCCGAAGACCGCGTCCAGGTGAGCCCCGCCCTTGCTGTCGATCGCCTCGCTGACTCTCCCGACCATAGTCGGAGCTGCCATTAGCCCAGCTGGACCAACGCTTTCGGCTTCGGGAAGCCGAACTCTCAAGGAGAGCACGACAGTCGATTTCAACAGCGGGAGCTCATGCATGGCTCGGACTCAGGCAGGGCTGCGCAAGACGCTCGCGCTCGCGACGTTGGCGACGCTGTCGATGAGTGCCGGCGTGGCGGCGACCTGCTCCGGGATTGCGCAGGCTTCGACGAGCCAGGCGATCACGCTGACGATAAGTCCGCACACCTACCACGGCCACGCATTGCAGCTCAAGCGCTCACCCGGGGCCACGACGAGCCCGGCAGCCGGGATGCACGCTTTCGCCGGGATCGCCGGTACGACGACCCCGGTCCCAGCGTCGGTGGACCTCAGCAAGTCCGACGTACCGGTCGCCGATCAGGGCCCGCTCGCCTCGTGTGCGACCTGGGCCATTGGCTACGCCATGATGGGCTGGTTCGCCCGCAGCCAGGGACACGCTGGTGCCCCATACGCGCCGATGTACGTCTACTCGCAGGTCGACGGCGGCAGGGACGGCGGGACGTCGCCGGCCGCCGTGCTCAACGTGCTGCGTACTCAGGGCATTGACACCGCTGCGGACTACGCGAAGCACCACGCGACACCGACCGTGAACTGGAAGCAGCAGCCGACCGTGGCCGAGAAGACTGCTGCCGCCAACAACAAGATCACCGGCTGGGTCACCCTCTACAACACGCTCGGTGCCCCGGGCCAGACGGCCGTGACGAACCTCAAGCAGGCGCTCGCGTCAGGTCGTCCGGTGGCGCTGGCAATCGCGGTGTACCAGCGCTTCATGGACGTTGCCGGGCCCAGCTCGGTAGTGAGCTCCACCGGCAGCCCCGGCCAGCTGCTCGGCTACCACGAGGTGCTTGCGGTGGGCTACAACAGCACCGGCGTGCAGATCCAGAACTCGTGGGGCACCTACTGGGGCAACAAGGGCTACGCGACGCTCGACTGGGGCTACGTCTCCAAGTACTCCTTCGAAGCGGAAACCATCGCTGGGCTGAGCACGACGACGAACACCACGCGGCCCGTCGTCAAGACCGTGAGCCCGGCATCCGGCCCTGACACCGGGGGTCAGATCGTCACCATCACGGGAAGCCGACTGCAGTCGCCCATCATCAGCATCAGCGGCAATAGTGTGACCCCCTTGACGGTGTCGAGCGATGGCACCCGCCTCACCTTCCGCACGCCGCCCGGGATCGCCGGGACCTCTGCCTTGCGTGTCAGCACGCCGTTGGGAGTCAGTGTCACCGGACCGCTGACCTACCGATACGTCCGGACCAACACCTAGGCGCAACTCGCGCTGAGGTCTAACCGGGCGGGGCCTGCCACCCGCCCGGGTCCACCCCACCCGGGACGGGCGCCGCCGGGTCGTAGGGCGTACGGGTGAAGATGAAGGACGCGATGTTCAGCGCCACCGGGCCGTCGACCGGGCCGCTTGGGACCGAATCCCGCACGAACCTCAGGGATTCGCCTTTGAAGTAGCCGTCCAAACCGATCCAGCTTCCGTCGGCGCCCGGCCGGAACCGGGATCCGCGCCCGCCCGGCGGGTCGGCGTCCAGTAGCAGCTCAGTGCTGCCGGCGGCACGAAGTGTGTAAGCGGACGGTCCCCAGAACCACCGGCCCAGCGCGTCCAGCGTCCCTTCGGCCGGTGCCGCCGGCACCCATTCCGCCTTGCCGCGGGGCTCGTTCTCGCTCACGATGCGGGCCAGGTCGCTGGCTAGCGCGGGCCTGAGGCCGGAGGTCGAATTGGCCATCACGATCGCGCCGTCGCCTGAGCCGGGGTCGATGCGCATGATCGCCAGGAAGCCGGGCATCGAGCCGCCGTGCCCGAAGCTGCGCTCACCGCCGGAGTTCCAGATCTGCAGCCCCAAACCGTGCGAACCGGTCCACGGCTCGCCGCGCCGGTCATCGACCGCCTGCGGCTCGCGCATCTCCTCGAGCGTCGACGTGGCCAACACTGCGGATCCCATATCGGAGGCGCTGCCGGCCAGAAAACCCATCCATCGCGCGAGGTCGGCGACGGTCGTCCAGAGCTGCCCGGCCGGAGCCATCGCACCGGCGTCGTGCTCCGGCTCAGGCAGCAGCAGATCAGCGTAGGGATGTACGGCAAAGCCGGCGGCGTGGGGACGCTCGGGCCTGGTCGTCGTCCGCGTCATGCCCAGCGGCCGCAGAAGTTCTTGTCTGACGGTTTGCTGCCACGGTGCGCCCCGCAGCGTGGCAACGAGCTCGCCGAGCAACGCAAACCCGACGTTCGAGTAGTGAAAACGTCGTCCAGGGCGGGCCAGTCTGGCCTCCTCCGGATCCTGCAGCGAATGCGCTACCAGATCAGCGAAGTCGCCTCCGCGGGTGCGTTCCCACCAGGGGCCGGCGGTCTCTGCACGCAGACCGGCTGAGTGCGAGAGCAGCTGAGCGATCGTCACGCCGTCGAAAGCGCCCGGCAGGTGGCGTTCCAGGGGATCGGTGAGATCGAGACGTCCTTCGTCCCGCAAGCGCATGACCTGCACCGCCACGAACGTCTTCGTGATCGACCCGCAGCGGTACTGCACGTCGGCGTCCGGAACTATGCCTTCGACCCGGCCGGCGCCGCCGGACCAGATCAGGACGTTGTCGCGCACGAGACCGCCGACCACGGACGGAAGTCGCTGCTGCGACTGTTCGACAGCGATCCTGGCCGCGAGCAGATCCTCCGTCTGAGTTCTCACGTGGCAGACGGTAATCAGCAGCGACCCCTAATCAGTGGAGGGCGGCTCCGATGAGATGGCCGAGTCCATATGTGGCCCCGGTTGCCGCGGCAACCATCGCCAGCTGCGTCAGAGCCCCGCGCAACGGGCGCTCGTTGGTCAGTCGTGAGACGAATGCCCCTCCCGCGGCAGCAGCTACGCCGGCGCACACGAGCGTCATCCACAGCCCCGTGAAGCCCGCCAGCAATGGCAGCAACGGAATGAAGGCACCCAACGCGAAAGCCAGGAAGCTCGATCCGGCGGCGACGCGCGGCGAGGGCAGGGCGTCGGGATCTATGCCCAGCTCCTCCCGGGCGTGAAAACGCAGTGCCAGGTCGGTGTCGGCGGCGATCTCGCGGGCAGCGGCTCGAGCCGTCTCCTCGGTCAAGCCGTGGCGCACCAGCATCTGTGCCAGTTCAGCCTTCTCGGCCTCGGGCCGGCGCACGAGCTCGCGGCGTTCGGAGTCGAGCTCACGGGCCACCATGGCGTTTTGGGTGTGGACACTCGTCCACTCGCCCGCGGCCATGCTGAAGGCCCCAGCGACGAGCCCGGCGAGCCCGCTCACCACCAGGAAGGTGTGGCTCGCGCCGCCGCCGCCGACACCCGCTATCAGGCTGGTGTTGGTGATCAGACCGTCCATCGCGCCGAAGACGCTGGCGCGCAGCCAGCCGCCGCTGACCTGCCGATGCCCGTGGTGGCGCTCGTCGGAATTCGCGGGTGCGTCCGCCACCAGGTCCGGATCGGCCGCGGGGGCCGAACTCGTGGACGCAGCGGGGGACATGTCCCTATTGCACCCAATGAATTCAAGATCGTCTAGGAAGGGAAACATGCCCTTCGTGCTGCTGGGAGGCTTGCTGGGTCAGGCCAGCCGGTCGAGCATGATGTCCAGCGCCTCGCGGGTCTTCTCGCGGCGTTTCTCCAGCAGACGCGAAGCGCCCTCATATCCGCCGCCGGCGGCGAGGGCGGCCAATGGGGTGCCGACGAAGGCGAGCTCCCACAGCTCCTGAGTCAACCCGCCAATCCCCATACCTACTGCAGCGACGGTCGGCACGCCCACCAGGGCGCCGACCAGCCAGTTGCGATAGGTCGAGACGTCGGCGCGCACGATGACCCGGCAGTGACCGCTGGAGGCGGGTCGGACCTCGAGCGACAGCCGGTTGACGTCCTTGAGTAACAGCGTCCCGCTGAAGTCGAGGCCGCGACGCAGGTCCGCCACCAGCCCCGTACGTGGCAGCCAGTCGCCGCCGAGGCCGACCCGGCGACCACGCGAGAAAAACTGCCGCTTTGCTGCGGCGTCGAACACGTCAGACATTCGATCCGGCGCCACCGGGAGCTGGCGCGCGACGGTCGCTATCGGCTCCAATCGCGAGCGGGGTGCGGGCGCCGGCAGGGCCAGCCCGTGCTTGAGATTTCCGCGCTGCCATTCCGACAGCGCCTGGCCGGCGGCGTCCTCGGAAAGCCCGGCCTCCCGGAGCACATCGAGGACGGTCTCCTCGTCGAGCGTCGCCTCGCCGGAGTGTGGGTCGCCGGCGACA
This sequence comes from uncultured Actinomycetota bacterium, assembly GCA_963737695.1. Taxonomy (GTDB): domain Bacteria; phylum Actinomycetota; class Actinomycetes; order Frankiales; family Frankiaceae; genus DATAZK01. Next base: position 63,930 of record CAVTTQ010000002.1, on the reverse strand, counting down.
TCCAGCTCGGCCGCGCGGCGAACCACCAGCGCAAGGTCCTCCTGGGACAGCCGTCGAGCCACCTGACCAGGATAGGTCACCCGGGGTTCAGAGCGGCAGGAAGAGCGTCACGCGACGCCCGCAGCCAGGGCAGACCCCGACGTCGGTCTGCTGCTCCTCGTCCGAGGCCGCAAAAGACGCGAGTGGGACCCCTCCGCCGCACCAGGGACACGTGACCTCAGGGCGGTCGGGCACGACCGATCCGCCGCTGCCGTCATCCATGCTGCGATCATCGTTGACGTGTCGACACTCCCGAGCAAGAACGTGCTGATGGCTTTGCAGTTCTGGCCGCGGGGAGGGTCGGCCCAGGTGGTGCGCTACCTCGCTCCGGAGATCGTCTCCGCAGGGTGGCCGGTCTCGCTCGTCACCGGCTCCTACGGCGGCCCCGGCGACGACGGCTACGCCCCCGAATTCTTCTCGCGCATACCGGTGACCGCCGTCGATTACACCCCGGCGATGGACGCCTTCCGGGCGGGAGGCGATCCCTTCTCGCTCCCCGTCCCGCTGCATCCGTCGTTCGAGGAACGCGAAGGTGCTCCGGACCGGGTGTACGCCAGCGTCGGCGACGAAGACTACGAGCGGCAGGTCACCGCCTGGTCCGCCGCCCTGGTTGAGGGTGGGCTCGAATGGGCCACGGTCGCGCACCTGCACCACCTGACGCCGGTCAGCGAGGCGCTCCAACGATTGCGGCCTGACCTGCCGCTGGTGATCCAGCTGCACGGGACCGAGATGAACATGGTCGAGATCATCGACCGGCGCCACGCCGAGGGCGTCGAACCATGGGAGTACGCCACGCAGTGGGCCGATCGGTTACGCAGATGGGCCGCCCGCGCAGACCGGGTCATCGTGGGTTCGCCGACAGATGTGACCCGCGCACTGGCGCTTTTCGAGCTGACGGCGGACCAGATCACGGTCATCGCGCCGGGCGTCGACCAGGAGCACTTCAGCCCGCAGAAGCGCAGTACGCCGCAGCGGCTGGAGCTGCTCCGGACGTGGCTGGTCGATGATCCCCGCGGCTGGGACGAGACCGGCGTGGTCGGTTCGGTTCGCTACACGACGGCCGACCTCGCCGCTTTCGCTGATCCGGACCAGCCGGTGCTGATCTTTGTGGGCCGGTTCACCGAACAGAAGCGACTCCCGTTGCTACTTCGCGCTTATGCGAGGGCGCGACGCGAGGAGGGCTTGCGGGCGCCGCTACTGGTCTGGGGCGGTTTTCCGGGGGAGTGGGAGGGCGAGCATCCGGTGACGGTCGTGCGGCGCGAAGGGATCGAGGGCGTTTTCTTCACCGGTTGGCACGGCCATGAGGAACTCCCGACCGGTCTGGGCTGTGCCGATGTCTTCGTGGGACCCTCCGTCGGTGAGGCGTTCGGGCAGGTGTTCATCGAGGCGATGGCGTGTGGCCTGCCGGTGATCACGTCAGCGTCGGGCGGCCCGCTGGCGTTCGTCAACGATGTGCCGGACAAGCCAAATGGCTGGTTGGTCAAGCCCGATGACGAGCAGTCCTTGATGCAGGCGCTGGTCGACGCGACGACCGGTCCCGATGCCGCCGGGCGCCGCGAGATCCGGGCCGAGCATGCTCTCGAGCAGGTACGCGCCCGCTTCTCCTGGTCGGCGGCGGCACGCCAGGTGATCGGCCTCTACGAGCAGATTGCGGGTTCATGACTTCGATTCCCCCGTCCGGCAAGCAGGTCGAGCTTCGCCATGGAGAGCACCGCGCGGTGATCGTCGAGCTCGGCGGTGGGCTGCGGACTTACGACGTCGGGGAGCGCCAGATCCTCGACGGTTACCCGGAGTCGGAGCTGGTGGGAGGCGGCCGCGGCCAGGTGCTCTTCCCCTGGCCGAACCGGCTGGACGGTGGTCGTTGGAATGACGAGGGGGTGCCTCGGCAGCTGCCGCTGTCGGAACCCCCCGCCGGCAACGCGATCCATGGCCTGGTCCGCTGGTCGCAGTGGGATGTGGCCCAGGCAGGGCAGGCCGGTGCCCGGGCCACCTTCACGCTCATGCCGCAGTCGGGCTATCCCTTCCGGCTCGCCGTGCGCATCGACTATCAGGTCAGCGTCGGAGGGCTGTCGGTGACGACGACGGTGCGCAACGAGTCCGCCCGGCCCGCTCCTTTCGGGCTGGGATTTCACCCCTACCTGGCGGCGGGCGACGGTCTCGTGGACGAGCTGACCCTCACGCTTCCGGCGGAGACCAGGCTCCTGCTCAACGACCGGGGGCTGCCTACCGGCCGGGTCCCCGTCGCCTCCGGCAGCGGGCCGGATTTCCGGGCCGGAAGGCTCATCGGCCCCGAGGTCATTGATGATCCCTTCACCGATGTGCAGCGGGGTGAAGGTGACCTCGCGAGGGTCACGGTCAACGGTCCGGACGGAGCCGTGGAGCTCTGGGCCGGCCCAGGATTTGAGTATTTGCAGGCGTTTACGGGCGACACCTTGAGCCCGGCGGTTCGCCGGCGCGGGCTGGCGGTCGAGCCCATGACCTGCCCGCCGAATGCGCTCGCCAGTGGAGAGGGACTCATCCACCTCGACCCGGATGCCTCCGTCGAGCTGGCCTGGGGAATCACGCCGACGCGCTAAGCCCTGACTCACGGACGTGGCGAACCTGCGGAAATAGCCACGGAGTTGTGGCGGATGATCAGCTGCGCGGCGTGTCGAGGCCCGACACGCCGTAGCGCCTGGAGAAGCGTGGCGATTTCCGCACGATCTAGGGCGCGACGACCAGGTGGCCGGTCTCGAACAGCTCAGTCGCGACCCGAAGCACGCCGTCGACCGGGGCGCCGGAGGCGGTCGCGAGCAGCTCAGCCACAGCTCGCACCGGCAGCTGCCCGTCGCAACCTGCCAGCAGCGCCGTCGTCACGGGGTCGACCCCGACCGTCTGCGGGAGCGCGTCGGGCAGCCCCACTCGCCGCTCCACCGCTACCCAGCCCTCCTCAGTAGGGACGGACTCTTCGACCAGGCGAATGCCGTCAGCCACGCGAAGCCGCAGGTCACCGATACCGGCCGGGTGAGAGGCAAGGAAGGCGCTTCGGGCGAGCCACCCCTCCAGCCTCGCGCCACTGGGCGGCCCCGCTTCCGAGGTCAGGTCCAGCAGCCGAACCCGGGGCGCGGCGTCGGTGCGTCGCAGCACGATCATTCCGTACGCGATGCCGGCAGCTCCCAGGCTCGTGACGTGGGCGAGCCAGCTTTGCCCGCGGGCCGTCGCGGCGGGCTCGGGTTCGTCCTCGTCACGCCAGAGGGCGACATGCTCCGCCGGGTCGAGCACCTCACGCAGCACGATGAGGCCATCGCAGCCGGCGGGGAGCATCGCAGCGGGACGCTCCTGCCAGTCGCCGTTCGGGGGCACCACCCACGACGTGAGTACCTGCGCCACACCTGCGGGCGCGAGCACCCCAGCTGTCTCGTGAAGCAGCCGTTCGAGCCCACCGTCGTCGCCCCCGATGGCATCTCGATAGGTCAGTGCCTGCGGGCCGGGAGGAGCCAGCACGAAAGGCGGGTTGCTGACGACCAGGTCGAAGAGTTCGCCGGCAACCGGTTCGAGGAGATCGCCGCATCTGAGGTCGACGGACTCGCTCGCCAGCCCGCTGAGGGCGAAGGTCAGCCGCGACATCGCGATCGCCCGCGGCACCGAATCGGTAGCGGTGACGCGACGTGCGGTCCGCGTCAGGTGCAGCGCCTGGATGCCTCCGCCGGTGCCAAGGTCCAGAGCCGAATCCACCGGGGAACGCAGTGTCGCCGCGAGCAGGGTGAGTGACGCGGCCCCGATCCCGATCACGTGATCCGCCGGCGGTGGGTGCTTTCTGGCGATGTCGGCCGCGATCCACCAGTCGTCCTCGTGTGGACGTAGATCCAAGGCCGCTCGCACCAGACCGCCACCGGCCGGTTCAAGGACGGACGAGGGCAGAAACGCTGCGGCGCCTGCCGGTTCGTCACGGGCCAGCAGGAAGAGCCGCACGAGTACGTCCAACTCGGATGAACCGCTCGCAGCGGCCAGGGCGGGTACCAGCTCGCCACGGCCGAGCGAAGCGGTCGCCACCGGGCCAAGAAGCGCGTCGACTCCGTCCACGGTGTAACCAACGGATCCGAACAGGGACCGGAGCTGACCGGCGAGAGGCAGCAGCGCGGCGGGATCGGTGCTCACGTCGACCAGCTTGCCCGCCCGTCACACCCGGACGGAGCCGGCGCAGCTGCGGGCGGCGAATGTGGCGTGGGCTCGGACCGTGTCGACGCCGGCCCGGTCGGGGATCAGGGCGCGAACGCTGAAGGAGCCGCTGGGTGCAGCGGTGCGCTTGTTGGCGGACAGGACGGTCGCGTTGTTGTCGGTCAACACCACGTGCCAGAGCTGGCCGGCGCGGTTCGTGTCGACCTCGTACTCGACCTCGATGCGCCCGTCGTCGTGCTTGGCCTTGAGCGTCCAGGTGCCGCCGCCGACGCAGGTTCCGCTGGCTTTGATCGCGGGACTGCCTCCCTTGGCCTGGGCGGGCCCGGCAGCTGCCAGCGGCGCCGCGACGGCGGCAGTGAGTACGAGTGCCGCGGCTGACCGGCGCATTGCGGTGCTGCTCATGGTGTCTCCCTTGATCGTGGATAGATGTCTTGGGGGAGACCATCTCGAGATCTTGGGACTAGTGGCCATTGGACGTACGTGCTACTACGCCGCCCGGGTTTACGGGCAGGATCAAGAAGTGCCGGCCGGTCGTCTTTCGCTGTCGCAGGCGCGGCGAATCGCACTGGCGGCCCAAGGCTTCAGCAAACCAAGGCCGGCGCTGCCGGCAACCAGGCACCTGCGCGCGACGGCCGACCTACTGCACCTGATCCAGATCGACTCGGTCAGCGTCCTGGTACGCAGTCACTACCTGCCGCTGTTCAGCCGGCTCGGACCGTATGACCGCGCTCTGCTGGACAAGCTCGCCTGGCCCACCCGGGGTGAGCACCATTTCTTCGAGACCTGGGCCCACGAGGCGTCGCTGATGCCGGTGGCGTATGAACCCATGCTTCGCTGGCGCAAGCAACGGGCGCGGAACCACGAGCGGGTTTGGAGCGGCCTTTCGCGGGTCGCCCGCGAGCAGCCCGAGCTGGTCGCCCACCTGCTCGAACGAGTACGCCTGGACGGGCCGCTCGCTGCCAGCGAGGTGACGGCGCCTCGCGAGCGGACCCCTGGTGCCATGTGGGACTGGTCGCAGGAGAAGCAAGCGTTGGAATGGCTTTTCGTCACGGGTCAGCTGCATGTGGCGTCCCGGCGGACCTCGTTCGAGCGGCTCTACGACATCCCCGAGCGGGTCCTGCCCGCGGCGATTCTGAACGCTCCTACCCCCGACGAGCCGGAAGCGAAGGCCCAACTGCTGATCCATGCCGCGCAGGCGTTAGGAGTTGCGACGATGGGCGACCTGGCCGACTACTTCCGGATGACCGTCCCGACCGCCAGGCCGGTGGTGGCGGAGCTCGTGGCTTCGGGGGAGCTGTTGGAGATCTCGGTTGAGGGATGGAAGCAGAGCGCGTTTGTGCGGCCGGGTTTCTTGATCCCGCGCCGGCTGCAAGCCAGAGCCCTGCTGACTCCCTTCGATCCGGTGGTCTGGGAACGCGACAGGGCGCTGCGGCTGTTCGGATTCGACTACCGGATCGAGATTTACGTTCCGGCGGTCAAACGCGTCTACGGGTACTACGTCTTGCCCTTTCTCCTCGGCGACACGATCGCGGCCCGGGTCGATCTGAAGGCCGACCGCTCCGGCGGGGTACCGACGCTTCATGTGAAAGGGGCGTTCGGTGAGCAAGGGATTGATCGGGAAATGGTCGCTGCGGCGCTGGCAGTCGAGCTCGCCGACATGGCGCTGTGGCTCGGCCTGAGCGACCTCCGGATCGACGATCGCGGCGATCTGGCGGCCCCGCTTCGGCTCGCGATCGCCTGATCAGAGGCCATTCTGTGATGTGATTCCGACCACGTTGATTTACGGCCCGCACGGCGTTTCAGCGGCGAATGGGCGGGGTTCGGGGACACATCAGCCAAGCGAGACCGCCGCCTCGCGCCGGACTCCGGAAGAGGTGAAACGTGCACTGCGGCCGCTTCGGGAGCGGGCTGCTTCGGGTCGTCTCGGGGGCTGTCTGGAGGCCGATTTGCGCCGTATGCAGGAGGATGTCGACGACCTCAGCCTTGCTTCGTGGCCCGCGGTCGGCGGTGGTATTCCTGCCGCGGCGGACTCCGAGCCGATCCCGACCTCCCCACGCAAGGACGTCGTGACCTACGATCCCGGGGCCGAGGATGAAGGTTTGGCGGGCTGGCGCAGCCCGGCGGCACCACCCCACGCGCGGGTGGTTCATCCCAGGTAACGCGCCGGAGTCCATTCGGCGCGGTATGAACTGGTGGGCGGTTCACACTGTCAGTTACTTGGCAGCGGGCTGCCTGCCCGATCTCCCATGACGGCAGATCGCTCGACGAACGGAGACCCATGGCCCTGACGACCCCGCAGCGTGGACGAGCGCCGGTCACGCCGCCGCCCGACCGCAGCCGGACGCGCGCCGACGTCAAGGCCCGCACTTATCGCACAGACCGCTGGTGGCTGGCGCCGCTGGTGCAGTTCCTGGGGCTGTCGGCCTTCATCGTCTACGGGACGATCGCCGCCTTCCGCAACGCGCACTACTTCGCCGACCCGTACCTGTCGCCGTTTTACTCGCCCTGCCTGACCAACCACTGCGTCGATCACTACACGCCGGAATTCCTCGGTGGCTGGTGGAGCTTCTCGCCGGCGTTTCTGATCCTGATCTTCCCGCTCGGCTTCCGCTTCACCTGCTACTACTACCGCAAGGCCTACTACCGGTCTTTCTGGCTCTCACCGCCGGCCTGCGCCGTCCCGGACGCCCACAGCAAATACACGGGCGAGAGCCGCTTCCCGCTGATCATCCAGAACATCCACCGCTACTTCTTCTACGTCGCGCTGCTCTTTGCACTGCTGCTGACGTACGACTTCGCCCGGGCCTTCGACTTCAACGGAAGCTTCGGCATCGGCGTCGGCACCGCCGTACTGGGGATCAACGTCTTCCTGATCTCGATCTACACGCTCTCGTGTCACTCCTGTCGACACATCATCGGCGGGCAGCTGAAGTCGTTCAGCAAGCATCCGATGCGCTATCGCTATTGGAAGGGCGTCAGCAAGCTGAACGCTCACCACATGCTGCTGGCGTGGCTGAGCCTGGTGTGGATTGCCGTGGCCGACCTCTACATCTGGCTCGTCTCCAACGGGACCATCACCGACTACCACTGGATTTCCTGATGAGCGATACGAGCACCAGTCCTTCGACGGTGCACACTGCGCCCATTCACGCGACTGCAGCGGAAATCCATGACTACGACGTCATCGTCGTGGGAGCTGGCGGCGCCGGTTTGCGCGCCGCGATCGAGGCTCATGAGCGAGGCGCAAAGACGGCGATCGTCTGCAAGAGCCTGCTCGGCAAGGCTCACACGGTCATGGCCGAGGGCGGCATCGCTGCGGCGATGGGCAACGTCTGGGAAGACGACAACTGGCGGGTGCATTTCCGCGACACCATGCGCGGCGGAAAGATGCTCAACAACTGGCGGATGGCGCAGCTGCACGCGCAGGAGGCTCCCGACCGGGTCATGGAACTCGAGGAGTGGGGTGCGGTTTTCGACCGCACACCCGATGGCCGGATCCTGCAGCGTGACTTCGGTGGTCACCGGTTCGCCCGACTGGCACACGTCGGCGACCGCACCGGCCTGGAGATGATCCGCACGCTGCAAAACCGTGCCGTCACGTCGCGCATCGACGTCTTCATGGAATGCACCGTGCTCAAGCTGCTCACCGAGGAAGGCAAGCCGGGCAACCGAATTGCGGGTGCATACGCGTACTGGCGCGAGTCAGGCACGTTCGTGCAGTTCAACGCACCGACCGTAGTGCTGGCGACCGGCGGTATCGGCAAGTCCTACAAGGTGACCTCCAACTCCTGGGAGTACACCGGCGACGGTCATTCGCTGGCGATGGAGGCCGGCGCCGACCTGATGGACATGGAATTCGTGCAGTTCCATCCCACCGGCATGGTCTGGCCCCCCTCGGTCAAGGGGATCCTCGTCACCGAGGGCGTCCGTGGCGACGGCGGAGTCCTGCGCAACAGCGAAGGCAAGCGCTTCATGTTCGACTACATCCCCGAGGTCTTCGCCTCGGAGACGTCGGACACCGAAGAGGAAGCCGACCGCTGGTACACCGACAAGGCCACCGCGCGCCGGCCACCTGAGCTGCTGCCGCGCGATGAGGTGGCCCGCGCCATCAACTCAGAGATCAAGGCCGGCCGTGGCTCACCCCATGGCGGGGTCTTCCTCGACATCGCGTCGCGCCGGCCCGCCGAATACATCGAGCGCCGGCTGCCGTCGATGTATCACCAGTTCAAGGAGCTGGCTGACGTCGACATCACCGCCGAGCCGATGGAGGTCGGCCCTACCTGTCATTACGTGATGGGTGGGATTCGCGTCGACGCCGACACCGCGGCCGCCACGATTCCGGGGCTCTACGCCGCCGGCGAGTGCGCGGCGGGGATGCACGGCTCCAACCGGCTGGGTGGCAACTCGCTGGGCGACTTGCTGGTCTTCGGCAAGCGCGCCGGAGAGGCTGCCGCCGAATACGCCAAGGCGCTCTCGCCGGGCAAGCGACCGAAGGTCGACGACAAGCAGGTGACCGAGATCGCGGCCACTGCTCTCGCCCCCTTCGAGCGCGACTCGGCAAACAACCCCTACACGGTGCATGCCAAGCTGCAGACGGTCATGAATGACCTGGTCGGCATCATTCGCACCGAGGCCGAGCTCGAGCGGGCGCTCAAGGAGCTGGCCGTGCTGAAGGATGAGGCGGCCGAGACCGGGGTCGAGGGCCACCGCCAATTCAACCCGGGCTGGCACCTTGCGATCGACCTTCGCAACATGATCCGGATCTCCGAGTGCATCGCCATGGCGGCCCTGGCCCGCCATGAGAGCCGCGGCGGGCATACCCGGGAGGATTACCCGGGAGCTCGCGAGGAGTTCGCCCACATCAACCACGTGTTGCGCTTGCGCGGCGGTGAGATCCAGCTGCGCGCTGAGCCGCTGCCGGAGATGCCTGCCGATCTGCGCACGCTGTTCGAGACGCCACCGCCAGCACCGGCCGACCAGAAGAAGGCGGATTCCTGATGTCGTACGACCTGAAGATGCGCGTGTGGCGGGGAGATGCCGAGGGCGGCGACCTGACCGACTACACCGTTCCGGTCGAGACCGGTGAGGTCGTGCTCGATGCGATTCACCGCATCCAGCAGACGCAGTCGGGCGATCTGGCGGTCCGTTGGAATTGCAAGGCCGGCAAGTGCGGCTCGTGCAGCATGGAGATCAACGGCAAGCCGCGCCTCGCCTGCATGACGCGGCTGTCGACCTTCGAGCCGACCGAGACCATCACGGTCACTCCGCTGCGCACGTTTCCGGTGATCCGCGACCTCGTCACCGACGTCTCGTTCAACTTCGAGATGGCCTCCCGGGTACCGGGCTTCGCGCCGCGACCGCGGGAGAAGGACGGCACGCACCGGATGCAGCAGATCGACGTCGACCGGGTGCAGGAGTTCCACAAGTGCATCGAGTGCTTCCTGTGCCAGACCGTGTGTCACGTCATTCGTGACCACGACGAGAACAAGGAGAAGTTCGCCGGTCCGCGCATGTTCATCAAGTACGCCGAACTGGAGATGCACCCGCTCGACACCAATGACCGTCGCGACATCCTGCGCGAAAAGGCCGGAATCGGGATGTGCAACATCACCAAGTGCTGCACCGAGGTCTGCCCCGAACACATCAAGATCACCGACAACGCCATCATCCCCTTGAAGGAGCGGGTGGTCGACAATTCCTACGACCCGCTGGTCTGGCTCGGGCGAAAGATCCGGCGTCGCGACAAGTCCGACACCTGAGTCACTCACGCGCCGACAGCTGAGCAAGGAGCCTGCCGACCGCGAGTCGCACCCGGTCAGGGCTACCGACCGGGCTTAGCGTGTTTGATATGTCCGAATCGGTGCTGGCGCTTGCGGATGTGACTGTCCGCCGAGGCGCGGCGACCCTGCTGGACAGTGTCAATTGGACGGTTCGCGACGGCGAGCGCTGGGCGGTCCTTGGATCCAACGGCGCGGGCAAGACGACCCTGTTACAGGTCGCTGCTACCACGCTGACCCCTACCGCGGGGTCGGTGACGGTGCTCGGTGAGACCGTCTCCGGCGGCGCATTTCCCAGCGAAGTCGATGTGTACGAGCTGCGACCACGGATCGGGCTTGCAAGTTCGGCGGTGGGCGAGCGGCTGCCCGCCGGTGAGCTGGTTCGCGATGCCGTCGTGACCGCCGGATACGCGGTGCTCGGTCGAGGCAGTGAGTATTACGACCCGGCCGACGATCTGCGCGCCCTGCGGCTGCTGGAGCAGCTGGGCTGTGGCCGGATTGCCGACCGTGCGTACGGCACGCTTTCGGAAGGTGAGCGCAAGCGGGTTCAGATCGCGCGGGCGCTGATGACCGATCCCGAGCTGCTGCTGCTCGATGAGCCGGCGGCCGGCCTTGATCTCGGAGCCCGCGAGGCACTGATGCGGCGCCTGACGCGAGTGATGGCCAGCCCGGACGGTCCGGTGCTGATCATCGTCAGCCACCACGTCGAGGAGATTCCACCGGGTGTCACCCACGCGCTGCTGCTGCGCGCGGGATCAGTCGTCGCGGCAGGCCCGATCGAAGAAGTCCTTACGGCGGAGCCGCTTTCGCGGTGTTTCGGGTTGCCGCTGGCCGTCGACCAGCCGGCTGCCGGCCGCTACACCGCCCGGCTGGCCCCGCCGCGCCGGATGCCGATTTACGATCCCGGGCCGGCTGAGTCAGCGGCGGTTCGTCAGGCCGGTTGAGCGACCCGGCTGGTGGTACGGGCGGCGAGCTCGGCGCCGTGGGTGTGGGCCAATTCCTCTGCGGCTGCTCGCATTTGGGCGCCGAGCTCCTTGAATTCGGCGAGCGCCGGGTTCTCCGCCGCCAGCGTGAACTCGGTCTCGACGATCGTCAGGTCCAGCTGCCACACGTCTTCCAGGATCCGGCGTACCCAACCGGTGGAATGGTCCCAGCCCTCCCGCGGGGTGCCGGCCGCGTAGCTGCCACCACGGACAACGACGAGTTCGGCGGGTTTGCCGGCGAGCGGGGTGTTGCCGGGGGCCATCCGGGGATTGGTGATCACGAGGTCGACGTAGGTCTTGAAGTGCTGGGAGACCCCGAAGTTGTAGAGCGGCACCGCAAACAGCAGCGCGTCTGCTCCGATCAGCTCGTCGGTGAGCGTCGCGGCCAGCGCTGCCGCACTCTCTTGCTCGGGGGACCGCTCATCCTCGGGCGTCATGGACGCACCTACCGCGGCGGCCCAGTACGTCGCCGGGACGGGGTCGTTACCGATGTGACGGGTGACGACCTCGGCGGCCGGGTGACCGGCGCGCCAGGACGCTTCGACGACGTCGGCGATCGCGCGGCTGACGGATCCTTGGATGCGAATGCTGGCGTCGAGACGAAAGAGTGACAACGGATTACTCCTGTGTGAGTGCAGTGGCGGGGGACGGGTCAGACAGGGATCGCTGCGTCAGGGCCCGGCGTCGCCAGGCAACCGGGAAACCGGGACGCAGGTTCATGTCTGCAAACCTTACGCCATACAGATGATCTGGCAACCAGATCATCTGCTATCTCACATATCGGGTGTCGGGCCTGGACACCGGCCATAGAATCGCCCCGTGTCCCAGGCGAGGAGTGCGTTCGCGCTCGCGGAGCAAAATGCCGCGAGTGACGTCGTGTGCTCGGGCGCCGATGGCACCGAGGCAGATCTGGGATGGGCGTTGGCCATTGTCAGTCGGGCCTTTCGCCTGCATGCCGGCTCGTCGCTGAGCGAGCTGCCGGGCGGACCACGCGGCTTTCTGGTGCTGAGATCGGTCGCCCAGGGCCAGCCTCGGTCGCAGCTCGCCCTGGCCCAGCAGCTGGGTGTCGACAAGACGGTCATGACCTACCTGCTCGACGAGCTCGAGGGTGCCGGCCTGATCACGCGGCGTCCCGACCCGGCTGACCGGCGCGCGCGGCAGGTGGCGATCACGTCTTCCGGCACGGCGGCTCTGGACGAATTCGGCCGCCGGGTGGAAGAGGCCGAGGCGAAGGTGCTTGCTCCCTTGAGCTCGGCGGAGCGCAAGACGCTTCGCGAGTTGCTCGGCCGGGCGGCCAACTCCGCCCAGAACGTCGGAGAAGCCGCGCAGGTGTGCCTGGAAGCCACTGGAGGCACTGAAGCCATCGAAGCGACTGAAGCGACTGAAGCGACCGGAGACTGCTAGCTCGCGCTGCCCGTCAACTCAGTGGTGCCGTGCTTTTCCGGTCGCCTGGTCGACGGCAGATGGCGGCAGCGAACCCGGCTGGGGCTTGCGGGGCGCCAGGAGACCCGCCCCGGCAAAGGCCACCAGTGCGGCGAGGGCGGCAGCCAGCGGACCCGTCACGAAGGCAGCGCGGACACCGAGCGAGTCGATCAATAGGCCCGCGATCACCGAACCGCTCGCCACTCCGACGTTGATGCCGGTGCTCTGCCAGGTGAAGCCTTCGGTCAGGGCGCTGGGTGGGATCACGCGCGTCACCAGGGCGCTGCTGGCGATGAGGGTAGGGGCGATCGACACCCCGATGAGTAGGGAAGCCGGAGCCATCTGCCAGATAGTGCTGGCGGCTATCGCGGGCGTCGCCAGAATCGCCAGCGTCGCGAGCGATCCCCGGTAGCGCACGGCCACGTCTCGGCGCCAGCGTCGCGCGCCATACCAAAGGCCTGCCACCATGCTGCCGAACGCGATGAGGCCGAGTAGCACGCCCGATAGCCCTGAAGCACCGTGATGCTGGCTGAACGCGATGATGGCGACTTCGGTGCCGCCGAAGACGATGCCGATCAGCACGCTGCTGACAATCAGCACCCACATGGCGGGAACGCGCCAGGCCGCCGATCCCGCGCTCGCTCTGAAGGTCGGCGGCTCGCTGGCATGGGCGGCGACGAAAGGCACCGTGCCGATCACTGCCAGCGCACCGGCGACGATCGGCGCGAGCAGCGTATTGACGGTCGCCAATGCCGTCACGAGCACTGGACCAAGGACGAAGACCAGCTCGTCCGCGGCACTCTCGAAGGCGAGGGCCGTCGTCAGATATGGACCGTTTCCGAGCAGGTAGGACCACCGGGTGCGTACCAGCGATGGGTAGGGAAGCTGTCCCGCCCCGGCGATGATTGCTCCGAGGAACAGCAGCGGGACGGGCCCGTCAGTAGCGGCGGAGACGACGAGCACCGTGATGCCTGTGAGGAAGACGGCCAGCAGTCTGGGGAGTACGAAGGACTGGCCTCGACGGTCGACGAACCGGCCGACAAAAGGCGTGGCGGCCGCCTGCGTCAACGTGTGGGCAGCGCTCGCCGCGCCGGCGAGGGCGTAGGAATCCGTGCGGTGACGCACCACCAGAAGAACGGCAATGGTCATCATCGACATGGGCATCCGGCCCACGAATCCGGCTACCACAAACGGACGGGCACCTGGCGTACGAAGGACGGTCCGGTAAGGGCTCGTCACGTGCGCCTATGTTGCCAGGTCGCGCAGCGGATGAGCCAATCATTATCCGGCTGTCGTGCCGGCAGTACTCGCCGATCCTGCGCCGGGCTACTCCGAACGCGCCGTCTCGGCGGAAGCTGACTCGGAGGGGGCTGGCTCGGCAGGAAGGAGCAGGGTCTGGGTGGCGTCGGCGGGGTCATCGGGTGATTCGGAGACGTCAACGGCCAAGACCGGCGCCGCTGGGTCGGACGAACTTTCGGGCGCCTCGCGGTCATAAACGACGTCGTCGTGGCGAGAGTCCACTTCCTGAGGGTCGATAACGCTTCCGTCAGCCGTGACCGCGGGCCAGGTGGCGCCTTCCGCCGGCGGTCGCGTGAGCGGTGCGCTCCGAAGTGCCCGTGGCCGACGCAGCAGTGCCCGGCAGTGTTCCGCGAGCGCATCAGCCTCCAATTCCAGCGACAGGACGTCGTCGGGATCGGACACCTCCTTGAGTCGCTCTCCGATACCCGACAGCTGGGCCAGAGCCTGCGAGAACGTGTATTCGGCGACCGACACCGGTCCCCTCCTCTGTTTGTGCAGCTTGGGGGCGGCAATCGCGATTCCCAGCGGGATAACGAGCGCGGCCAGAATCGGCCAGATCTGCGTGATCGCGGCGGCGGCCACCACGGCGATGGCGATAGCTGCTGCAACCAGCCGGATGATCAGCAGCCGCCGGGCGCGCGCCTTTTCGCCGCGGACGGTGGCCTTACGGATGTCTTCCGCGAGGCCGTGCCGGGTCTGCTCGACCTTGCGCGCCGCCCGCCGCAGCGCCGCATCGCCCGCATCAGCAACGGCCGAAACGGTGTCTTCGACCAGGTCGGATGCGCGCTGCAGTCGGCGCAGGATGGAGCTGGTGGCCTCGTCGGCGCTGGCGTACGCCTGGTGCGCGACCTCCTCGGCAGCGGCCGGTTCGTCGAGTGAGCCCAGGCCGGTGAGCACCGGAGTGGTGGAGGTGGCTACGGCGCGCACCACCGCCTCCGAGTCATACGGAGCCAGGCTCAACGGGCGCCCGTCCTGACGAAGCAGGAGCACGATGTCGTGGCCGGCAAGCGTGGCCTCGCGGAGCCCGTTGGCGAGCTGATCTCCAGCCGACGACCCGCTGACCTTCGGGGAGTAGACCCGCACGTCCATGTCGAAGCCGGAGGCTTCAAGCGTCGTGCGGGCCCGCTCCAGGGCCGGATCTCCGGCCGCAGCCACGAGGCCCACCGAGGCCGGCGCTTCAGGCACCCGCAAGTCACGTTGGCGTTCTGCCAACCCGGCGGATGCGGCAGCGGCGCGTACCTGTTCACGTCGATCTCCGAGCCAGACGGCCGTCGGCTCCGGGTCCAAAGCCGTGACGCCGAAGATGGTGCAGTGCCGCGACGGGTCATAGCTCAGCAAGCCGCCGGCCCGGATGTAGTGGCCGTCCACCAGTAGATCGGCGACTGCTACGTCATGCAGCCGCCGAAGGGAATCGTCGATGGCGTCACGGGCCTGCGGTGTCAGCTCGCAGGGGAGGGTGCAGATCCCCTCCTCGGTCTCTTCCTCCAGTACGAACGCGTCGACGCTCGAAGCCGGATCGTCGGCTGCGGCGGCGGGATGCAGCCCGCGCACGTATCCGAAGACCCATATCCGGCGGGGAAACGCGGTATGAAACTGATCTTCGATGGCGCGCAAGATGTCGCTCACCTGGATCAGGCGTCGCTCCCCGTCGAGTCGAGCGCCGCGTTCCATCACGGCCCTCAGGATACGGACGCCGCATGGCCATGCACGGGACGCGCCCGCCGGTGTGATCTAGCCTTTGGCTATGCCGTTTTACCTGGCGCGACAGCCCGCCGCAGACGCTTTGCTCGACGACGATCCTTTGGCTCTGCTCATCGGAATGCTGCTGGATCAGCAGATCCCGCTGGAGAAGGCCTTCTCCGGTCCTTACGTGCTACGCGAACGCCTCGGCGGTCATCTTGACGCCGCTGAGATCGCCTCGTACGAGCCGGAGGCCTTCGCGGCGATCTTCGGCCAGACGCCGGCGATCCACCGTTTCCCCAAGGCGATGGCGGCGCGCGTGCAGACGCTGTGCCGCATCGTCGTCGAGGAGTACGACGGCGAGGCTGGAGCCGTCTGGGGGACGGCCACCAATGGCCAGGACCTGCTCAAGCGCCTGACAGCCCTGCCCGGCTTCGGTAAGCAGAAGGCCCAGATCTTCCTTGCCCTGCTGGGCAAGCAGCACGGCGTCACCGTGAAGGGATGGCGTGAGGCCGCCGGCGACTTCGGTAAGGCAGGCAGCTACAAGTCGGTCGCCGACATCGTCGACGAGCCGTCGCTCGGCAAGGTCAGGGCCTACAAGCAGGACATGAAAGCCAAAGCGAAAGCTGCCGCTGCTACTGGCTGATCGACGCTGGTAGGACGACGGCGGCCTCGCTGGTTTGCACGATGAAGGTCAGCGACTCCTGAAAGTAGAGCTCGATGCGATCGGCGTCGTGGGAGAGGTAGCCGATCGACAGGTCCTGGCCCAGGTGCAGCTCGAAATCGCCGCCGCGGTGCGACAGCAGAAAGGCTCCCTCGATGGCGGGTGCCCAGATGATCTCGCCGTCTTTCAACACCCGTGAGATGTGCTCGTGGACCGGGTAGCCGTGGTCGGTGGTCTCGGCGACAGAGGTGTAGGCGTCGGCGGACAGCAGCAACGTGTAGGGGCCGTCCACGCCGGCGAGCCGCAGCGCGGTCAGGGCGTGGGCGACGGCGTCAGGGTAGCCCTTGACGTCAGTAGGCAACGCGATCGGCGAGTTGGACGCGCTGGAGCGGATGCCGGCGATCCCAGCTGATGTGAGTCCGTCGAAGACAGCCCGGTCTTCGGTGAACGCGATCTGCTTCGCGGCGTCTTTGACCGGCTGCCAATCGGCGTCCTTCGCACCTCGCTCCACGTCGTCAACGGACTGCCGGTCGATGACGAAAGGCACCCGGAACTCCACGATCGGCTGGCTCACCCGGCTACGCGCTCGCACGCCGGGGGCCGGCGACTCGAGCTCCTTCAGGTGTCCGGTCCCGACAGCGGACAGCGGCTCGCCCGAGGGCCCGAGCAAGTCGACTACCCGCCGTGCGGCGACGTGCCGGGTGAAGGTCCGGCGGGCCTCGGCTTCGATGTCGGCCCAGGCCGCGTCCGAGATCGGCGCGAGTTCGCGGTGCAGGTTGTTCATTCTGGGCTCCTCTTGAGGCTGCCAATTCCCAGCGAGCCGTGGGAAGTGTCTACGGGTGCCGATATGGTGGATTCGACGGGGGCGGCGGTGGGCGCATCCTGTGAGGGACCCGGCGGCGGGTCATCCAGGAAGTCAGCGGTGGGTACGAAGAAGAGCGTGCCGGTCACGGCGGTGGAGAAGTCCAGGATCCGGTCGTAATTGCCCGGCGGATTGCCGACGAACATGTGCGTCAGCATCAGCTCCGTGACCTCCGGGTGGCTGGCGTAGCCGATGAAGTAGGTGCCGAACTCACCCGATCCGACCTCTCCGAACGGCATGTTGTCGCGAACGATCTGGCGCTCCTCACCATCATCGCCCGTGATCGTGTTGAGGGCGACGTGGGAGTTGGACGGCTTGACATCGTCGGGCAGTTCGATGTTGGAGAGCTTCGTGCGCCCGATGACTCGCTCCTGCTCCTCGACGGGGACGGAGTTCCATTTGGACAGGTCGTGCAGGTATTTCTGCACGATGACGTAGCTCCCGCCGGCGAAGTCCTCGCCTTCACTGACAACCGCAGCCACCGAAGCCGATGGCCCGGTGGGATTCTCGGTGCCGTCGACGAAGCCGAGCAGATCACGTTCGTCGAAGTACTTGAAGCCGTGCACCTCATCGACCACCTGCGCAGCGCCCGCCAGTCGCTCCATCACGAGGCCGGCCAGCTCGAAGCACAGGTCCATCCGACGGGCCCGCAGGTGAAAGAGCAGATCCCCGGGGGTGGAGACGGACTGATGCGTGCTGCCTGCAAAGACCGGAAGCGGGTGCAGCGCCGGCGGCTTCGGTTCCCCGAAAAGGCGGTCCCACATGGAGGAGCCGATGCCGACGACCGCGGCGAGCTCGCCGTCGGGCACGCGAAACCCCACCGAGCGGCCGAGCCCCGCGATGTCGGCCAGCAGGTCTCTGGCTTGCTCTTCGGCCCCCTCGTCAACGGTGACCACCATGAAGATCGCCGCTTCGGTGAGCGGCGTGAGAATCGGCTGCGGGAGCGCCGGAGCCGTCGGTCCTGGCTCAGGCGTCTCAGGCGTCACCATCGCGGCAGCGCCCGGCTGGGCAGCTGACACACCGTCATCCAGACTCCTCGTGATCTCCGCTCTTGACGCAGCCCACATGCTGTCAGAACGCCGCTGGGCATGTGCAGCCACCCGCCCAACCGCCCGGGCTGTGGATCGTCGGCGGTCATCCACAGGTAAGTCGTCAGGGGAATCGCCGGCGCCGGTTACCGGCAGGCTGAGTGTCGTGTCCGCATCCGAACGCGTGTCAGTCGCTCATTCCTACGGTGAAACCCAGGTGCTGCGTCGTGCCGCGCGGGCGGCGGAGGATGCCGGCGATTTCCAGGGTGCCCTTCGTCTGGTGTACGGGCTGCCGCCTGGGGGTGACACGGCGATCTGGCGGGAGCAGCTCGAGTCAGCGGCAGTGTTGGCGTCCGCCGGCTCAGCCCAGCTGGCTGGCTGGCTGGTCAAGCCGGCGCTGCGCTGGGCTCTGGGAGGACCGATGGGGGAGGTGTTGGAGGTCTACGCGCGGCTCATGCTCGCCACGCTGGGCGTACGGGCTCCGGAGCGCAACAGCCGGCTTGCTGACGTCGCAGGCGCCGACCGGGTGGTCGCTGACGCCGGCCTGTTCGACGGGGGCCTTTTCGATGCCTATCTCCCGTTCGTGAGCGTGGCGTTGCTCGCCAAGGTCGGCCCGGCCCATGCCTGGTCGGGATGCCCTGCGTCGATCTGGCAGCTGGTGGCCAGCGGCAGCACGAGCGTCACCCTGCACGATTGCTGGACCGGTCACGACGTGGAATGCCTGCGCTGGCCAGCCGCGGCGCCGGCCGCCTCGGGTGTCCTGCTCTACGGCCGGCTCACCCCCATCGCAGGAGAGGTGCCGCTTGCCTTCCCTCTTGCTCCGACGGTCGTTGATCGGCGCTGCGCCACCCGGGTGCTGCGCGCTCGCCGGCGTGGTTCCGGGCCCGACGAGCGTCTGCGCGCCGTCGCCCACAGCCGGCGACGAGAGGGTTTGAGCGCTGATCGCGAAACGCCCGTGGCGGTGTGATCCTTGGACGCCGGCAGCGAGCCGCGACAGACTGCGGCTCTGGCCTTGTCGGGTCGGCTTCCTTTAGGCGTGGACGGTTTGTGATGGCGGCTTGGTTGTGGCTCGGCATGGCGATCGCCAGCGAGGTGGTGGCGACCCTGCAGCTGCGTGAACTCGCCAACGGCTTCCGGTGGGTGCCGGCGGTGATCGTGGTGGTCGGCTACGCATTGTCGTTCGCGTTGCTGGTCCCCGCGCTCAAGACCATCAATGTCGGCGTTTCGTACGCCATCTGGTCAGCGGTCGGTACCACCGCGATAGCCGTGCTTGGCGTGATCTTCTTCCATGAACACATCAACGCCGTTGGCATCGGGGGGATCGTGCTGATCATCGGAGGTGTCGTACTCCTGACGGCGTCCGGAAGCACCACTCACTGAGCGCTGCTCGCAGCTCGTGACTCAGCCGTGACTGCTGCCTGACGAAGCCTTCCCGTGTACGCGGCATCCCGCTGGCGCCGCGAGCGCCCGGCTTGACGGCCAGCACCTGGTTGACGCCCTATCCGGTTCGACTCGAAACCCAGCGCGGATCCGGCCATGTACAGCCGCCAGATTCCGGCCCGGCCGGGGCTTGTCAGGGCGACGGCCTCGTCCCAGTGGCTCTCCAGATTCGCCACCCAGGCTCGCAGCGTCAGTGCGTAGTGCTCGCGCAGCGATTCGACGTCACGCACCTCGAAACCCGGCTCCCTCAAGCGCGCCGACCATCGCGGCCAGCGGCTCGCAACTCGCCATCCGGGAAGACGTAACGGTCGATGAACGACATCGTCGAATACTCCTGCGCGACATCCGGGCCCTTGTCGTCGTGCGATGGCGTGGTTGAGCAGCCGCCCCTCCGGCCGAAGCAGCGCGAAGAGATCGGCGGCGTAGGTCGCCAGCATCGCTGCGCCCGACATGCTCGGCCATCCCGATGCTCGAGATGGCGTCATACGGGCCCGTCGGCGACGTCGCGATAGTCCTGGACGCGGATCTCGACGAGGTCGCCGAGGCCCTCTTCGGCGACCCGCTTGCGGGCGTAGTCAGCCTGTTCGCGGGAGAGGGTGACCCCCACCACGCGGGCGCCGTAGGATCTTCGCGGCGTGCATGGCGAAGGTTCCCCAGCCGCAGCCGACATCGAGCACCCGCATGCCAGGCGCTGAGGTTCAACTTGCGCGCCACCAGGTCGCACTTGGCCAGTTGGGCGTCCGCCAATCCGAACGACGGCCCCGGTTCGCGCTCCCAGTAGGCGCAGGAGTACGTCATCGATTCGCCGAGCACGATGCGGTAGAAGTCGTTGCCCACGTCGTAGTGGTGGGCGATGGCTTCCGCGTCGCGGCGCTTGCTGTGGCGGCGCCCCTCCACCCGGGCTTCCTCTTTCGGCGGCTTGGGCGGAGGGCCTAGCACGCTGAGCTTCAGGGCGGCCTTGAGCAGCGCCTTCTTGGTGGCTTTGTCGACGACCACGCCGGGACCGTTCTCCGGCAGCGCCACCCGCTCCAGCGCTTCCAGCCCGGCGAGCATGTCGCCGTCGACCTGGACGTCGCCGGACACGTAAGCCCGGGCAAATCCCAGTTCGTTGGGCGCCCAGAGCATGCCGGCGAAACGCGCGTCTCGTGGTGATGTTCAACCTCAGGGGGGCCGTCGCGGGGCCGATCTCGCTGCCGTCCCAACACCGGATCTTGATCGGGATGCGAGTCTCCCAGCGCGGCCCGAACCACCGGCTGAACAATCTCCGCGACGCTCATCAACGCCTCCTGACCATCCGCTTGTCAGATCGCGGGTAAGCCCTCAATAACGCATGACATCATGCTGGCATGGCGGCAATCAAGGTGCTCACCGTGCGCCTTCCGCAAGAGGAGGCGCAGCGAGCCGAGCTCGTGGCCCGCGCCGACGGAATCTCCATCAACGACGTTTTTCGGACCGCGCTGCAGCACTACTTCGACCTCAAGCGCACCGATGAGGAGTTCATGCGGCGGGCCCGGGCGATGCTGGCCCGCGACAGCGACATCGTCGAGGGTCTGGACTGAGTCGGACGTCCCGAGGGGCTCGATCTGTCGAGGCGCTCAGTGCTGCAGGTCGCGGACCCATTCTTCGACGTCGTCCGCGCTGCGCGGTAACGCGTCTGACAGGACCCGGCATCCGCTGGCGGTGACCAGCACGTCGTCCTCGATGCGGACGCCGATCCCGCGAAATTCCGGGGGCACCGTCAGGTCGTCGGCCTGGAAGTACAGGCCGGGTTCGACGGTCAGCACCATGCCATCGGTGAGCGGTCCCTTGCCGTAGAGCTCGCGGCGGGCGGCGGCGCAATCGTGAACGTCGATGCCCAGCATGTGCGAGGTGCTGTGCAGCGTGTAGCGGCGGTGCAGTCCGACGTCGTCCTGCAGCGACTCGGCGGCCGGGATGCCGAGAATTCCCCACGCCTCCAAGGCTTCGGCGATGACAGCCATCGCTGCCCGGTGCGGGTCGAGAAAGTCGGCTCCTGGCTTGGTGGCGTCGATACCTGCCTGCTGCGCGGCTAGAACCACGTCGTAGACCTGCCGCTGGACGTCACGAAACCGGCCGTCGATAGGCAGCGTGCGGGTGACGTCGGCGGTGTAGAAGCTGTCCACCTCGACACCCATGTCGAGCAGCGCCAGATCGCCTGGCTGCACGCTGCCGTCGTTGCGTACCCAATGCAGGGTCGTGGCATGAGGCCCGGTAGCGACGATCGAGCCGTAGCCCACGTCATTGCCCTCCAGGCGGGCCCGCCGCCAGAAGGTGCCCTCGATCCACCGTTCGCCCCGGTCCTTGTCGTACGCCGCGGGCAGCTCTCGTACGCACTCGGCAAAACCCCTGCCGGTCGCCGCGATCGCGCGCTCCAGCTCGGCGATCTCGTACGCGTCCTTGTAGAGCCGCAAATCGCTCGAGGCGACCGCTAGGGCAGCTTCACGCTCGGAGTTGCCCACAGGGCGCACGCGACCGTCCACCCGGGGATCGATGTCGCGCAGCACCCGGGTGCGCCCCGGCGCGAGCCCGTCGAGCCTGCCGTCGAGTTCATCCAGGGGGCGGCAGGTGATGGCCAGCGCCGCGGCCGTTTCGCGGACCCCCCGGCGCGGACCGACCCACAGCTCGCCGTAGCGGCGGTCGGTGTAGAAGGCGGTGGTGCTGCGGGTGGCCCGGTCGGCCAGGAAGAGCTCGCCCTCCCCATCGGGGTGGATCAGCAGTACCGCGTCGGGCTCGGCGCAGCCGGTGAGCCAGACGAAATCGCTGCTCGGACGGAACGGGTAGTCGGTGTCGTTAGCCCGCACCTTCAGCGGCCCGCTCGCGATGACAAGGGTCTCGCCGGGGAAGAGCTTGGCCAGCCGACGGCGGCGATCGGCGGCCAGCACAGCCACCGGCTCCGGATCGACGGCGGGATCGGCAGGCGGAGCCCAGCCCGTCGCCATGAACTGTTCGAGCCTGCTGGGCGGCGCGAGGTCGTGGCTTGCAGGGGCCGTTACCGGAGCGGCCGGCGCTGGTGTCTCGGCGCTTCCAGGGGACGATTCGGGAGCGGGCTCCTCGGCTGGCGGGGCAGCTTGCATCTTCATCAGGGTAGGCCTTGTACGGGCAGTTGCACGGCACGCGCGATGGCAAGTACCCGGCCAGTAAGTTGGCCGGGTGGCTGAAGAGGGACCGTTGGCGGGGTTGCTCGTCATCGACTTCAGCCGCGTGCTCGCCGGACCCTTCGCCACGATGATGATGGCGGATCTGGGTGCCCGCGTGATCAAGGTGGAACGGCCGGTGCGCGGCGACGACAGCCGCACCTATGGGCCGTTCGTCGACGGGCAGTCCCTCTATTTCGCGCGCGTCAACCGGGGCAAGGAATCGATCGCTCTTGACCTGCGGGCACCGGATGATCGTCGCGTGCTCGACCGCATCATCGCGCGGGCGGACGTGCTCGTGGAGAACTTTCGGCCGGGCGTGATGGACCGTCTTGGGTTGGGCTACGAGACACTTCACGAGCAGTACCCAGGACTCATCTACGCCAGCATTTCCGGATTCGGACAGACCGGTCCGTGGCGCTTGCGACCCGCCTACGACTCGGTGGTGCAGGGCACCAGCGGCCTGCTGTCGATCACCGGCACCCCGGAGGGGGAGCCCACCAAGCCGGGACTGCCGATCGGCGACCTGTCGGCGGGGATGTACGCCTTCGGCGCCGTCATGGCTGCCTTGCACGGTCGCGGATCGGGCGGTCCCGGCAGTCAGCCGCGGGGGAGCCGGCTGGACATCGCGATGCACGACTCGACCATTTCGCTGCTGGAAGGGGCCGCTTTGGCCTATCTGGCTACCGGAAATGCGCCGCCGCGGATCGGCAACGCGCACTACTCCATCGCGCCGTTCGACACGTTCCAGGCGAAGGACCGGCTCTTCGTGATCTGCGCGGCCAACGACGAGCTTTTCGCGTTGCTGTGCGCCACGGTCGGCCGGCCGGAGCTGGTCGAGGATCCGAGGTTCATCACGAACCTGCTCCGTCACGACAACCGCCAAGAGCTCAAGAAGGAGCTCGAGATCGCGCTGGTCGCCCGCCCGGCTGCCACCTGGTTGGAGATCTTTGAAAAGGCCGGCGTTCCCTGCGGGCCGGTGTCCAATATCGCCGAAGCGCTGTCCTCAGAGCAGGCCGCTGACCGTAATCTCGTCATCGAGGTCGGCGGGTTGCGTATGCCGGGCAATCCGATGAAGTTCGCCGGCTACCCCGAGATCCAGCCCGAGCCGGCCCCCGAGCTCGACCAGCAGGGCGAAGCGCTGCGGTCGGAGTTCGGCGCCTGAGCCAACCTCAATGCGCTTGGCGCTGGGGGCCGGTGGTCGATATGGCCCATATCGTTTGGTATCGCCGATATTGCTGACTTTGTTCTATCGGTTCGACGAGGGATCACGGAGGGAGCACCCGGTGAGCCGCAGCTCCGTCTCCCTGGTCGCGTTGAGCGCCGCGCTGACCTTCGGTGTGACGGCATGCGCCTCCGGCGGCGGGTCCGCATCGGCCGCTCCGGGTGCCCTGACCTCAAATGCTTCCAGCGCCACGCCGGCAGTGACGATTCCGCCGGCCCCGGTCCCCTCATCCGCGACCCCTCCGGCGCCCTCGCCGGCGGCCCCTCCGGCGTCACCTAGTCCGTCGCCCACTCCGACCCATGTCGGTTTGGCCCCGGGTGACAAGGGACCCCAGGTAGTGGCTCTGCAGAAGCGACTTATTGAGCTTGGATTCTGGGTCAGCGCAACTGATGGCAGCTACGGCGAGACGACCCAGCAGGCCGTCATGGCCCTGCAAAAGGCCAGCGGGCTGGCTCGCGATGGAGTGGACGGTCCGCTCACCATGAAGGTGCTCGCCAAAGGCGTCGCCGTGCAGCCGCGCAGTACGACAGGCCACTGGCTGGAGGTCGACAAGACGCGCCAGCTGCTCCTCATCGTGACCAACGGCAAGGTCACATCCGTGCTCAACACCTCGACGGGCAGCGGACAGGCCTATCAGCAGGGCGGCCAGACCTATCTCGCCACCACGCCCTCCGGCCAGTTCGCCATCTTCCGGCAGGTCGATGGCGACGACCCGGGCCCCTTGGGTGATCTCTGGCGACCCAAGTACTTCAATGGCGGTATCGCCGTTCATGGTGCCGCGGCGATACCGGGATACCCGGCCAGTCATGGATGCGCGCGGCTGTCTGACGCCGCCATCGACTGGATCTGGAGCACCAACCAAGCCCCCATCGGGACCAAGGTCTGGGTGTACTAGAAATCTGGGTGTACTAGCTCGCTCGCGGCTCGGATGCCGGGCTACTGCCAGGCTGCGGAGTGGCTCTGGCCGCCGGCGAGGGTGGCGATGACGTCCCGTTCTGCTTCTTAAAACACACTGGTGCGAGCTTCGTCGGTTTGCTCGCCGGCGGGGGTGACTGCCCATTGAGCTGCCCGTTCGTCTCCACCTCGCGCTGGATTTTGGCGCGCTCCTCGCGGGCGAATTCCTCGCGCGTGAGGTCAAGTGTGGCGTTGAGCTCGGCCCCGAGCAGCACCGCCAAGGCCGTCACGTAGAGGAAGAGCAAGACGGCCACCGGCGCTGCCAGGGCCCCGTAAGCAATGGTGCGATCGAAGAAGAAGGCCACCCACTGGCGCAGCCCCCAACTGCCGACGAACCAGATGATGATGGCGAATACCGCCCCCGGCAGTGCCGAGCGCCATCGCCGACGGTGCGGGACTGACATGTGGTAGAGGCTGGCCAGGATCGCGAGCGAGAGCCCGATGGCAATCGGCCAGTAGATGAGCGTGACGGCGTGGTGCAGCCAGGGCGTCAGGTGTTTGCCGAGGATCTCGTTTATGACCCGCGGACCCAGCACGAGCGCCGGCAGCAGGATCACCGCTGAGATCACCTGCAGGATGTACAGCCGCAACGCCAGCAATCGGCTGCGGACGGCGCCCCGGGCGTCACGCTCGCCGTACGCGATGGTGATGGTGTTCACGTAGGTCGCCATGGCGGTCGAGCCCGACCACAGGGAGAGGATGAAGCCGAGCGAGATGACTGCGGGGCGTCCCTTGCGCAGGATGTCATCGATCGTCGGTTTGACCGTGACGCGCACGGTATCGCTGGTCAGCAGGTGTCCAGCGGCCTGCAGGATGCTGTGTTCGATCCGGTCGACGGTGTTGTGACCGGTCAGTGAACCCACGTAGCCGATGGTTCCCAGCACGGCTAGCAGCAGCGGGGGCAGCGAGAGCAGCTGCCAGAAACCAGCTTCGGCGGCCAATCCCAGTACGCGGTCCTTCCAGGCCCGCGCGATTGTGCGGCGCAACGTCACCATGGTGTAGAGCCGGGGATGGCGCACCATGGGTTTGAACATGATTCCCCAGTGTGACCGACGTCCCGACCAAACGTTGGTCATGCCAGCTGGCCTGGGACGCGATGTTGGCTGCGCCTCGCACCTTGACCTTGCCAACGGCCGTCGAAACGGCAACACCCGCCCCCGCCAGCGAAGGCAGGGACGGGTGTCGGGGTCAGCACTATGCCGACAAGGGCTTCAGCTCCGGGTAGGCGACATGTCCAGTTGAGCGGACTCGTCGTAGATCTCCAGAGCAACTTCATCGAGCTTGGCGCCGTGCGCCCGTGCGTGGTGACGACAGAACATGAGGTCTCCGCCGCCTGGGAGCACGACGCGTACATATGCCTGGGCGCCGCAGCGGTCACAGCGATCGAGGGCGGTAAGAACAGGAGGGACTGGAGTCGGTGCGGTATCGGTACCTGTCACGCTTACCTCCAACAGTTGATAGCCCGGTTTCGTTCCGAGCTGTGACTCGCTCTGCAACCTCACTATGCCTGCTAGTCACCGATTCAAGCCCGCTAAAGCGCGCGATAACCCTCACAGACACGGAACGTTTTCGAATCGCAACCTGCTCGTTACGACCGGCGGGCGCCGAAGACGATGTCGTCCCAGGCTGGGACGGCGCTGCGCTTGCGGTTCGACTTCTGAGCGGGACGCGCCGCAGGCTCGGTCACGGCTTCGTCCGATGGCGGCGAGGATGAGGCCTCGGCATCTCCGGGACCCGATCCTGGTACGTCATTGGCGCTGGGGGTGAAGGTCGGCTTGGAGGCCGGCGAAGGCGGGGCGGACACGCTTCCCGATCCAGGTACCTCGTCCAGGGTGGTGGAGGCTGAAGCCTGTGGCCGGGGTGTGCTCGCCGCGGCTGTGGCCTCGCCGGGAAGCACGACCAGGCCGGATCGGACCGAGCTGCCCCGACCGGGCGTGTGGTCTGGCTCAGAGCCGTGCGACTCACCGACAGCGCGGGCCGGCGCCAGCGGTGCAGGCGTCTCGTCCTCCGGCGCAACGGGCTGGCTGAGGAAGTCAGGTAATTCAGCGGGAATCGGCGACTCCGCCGTGACGCCCGCAGCCTGCGCCACCGCGATCAGCGACTCGGCACTGCTGCGTGAGGGACTCAGCAGCCGCTGCGCCCCGGAGTCATGGGCGCGTACCCGGCGAGCGGCGCTATCCCAGCTCCACTCGGCGTGGTGGTCTGCGAGGTCGACGGTGACCATCCAGGTGTTGTCGGGCTGGCGCCGGGCGAGCCACTCGGCCAGCGCCGGGTCAAGCCCGTCGTCTGCGAGCCGTTCGTCGACAACGGCCCCCAGGAAGCGGCCGGGACTGACGCGATGCGGCCCGGGTGCCGTGGCCCGGCGCACCTCATCGACGATGCGCACGCGCTCGGCGGCGATGGGCGCCTCGTAGCGGGCGACTCGCGCCACCGGAATCCCCGCGGCGCTTGCCACCTCTTCCGCCGTTTCGCCGGCGCGGAGCCGCGACTGGATCTCGCGAGGGCTGAGCGCGCTTTCCGGACGTGATTCGGAGGTGATCGGCCGGGGCCGGAGCATCCCCCGCAGCCGGTCGTCGGCACGCAGCGAGTACTCCGCATCTGCCGGCGCGTCACCCTCACCGGCGGCACCAGCACTCGCCGACGCGCCGCTGGTCTCGGTCAGCAAGATCTCCTTGCCGTCATCCGAAACACGGACGGCACGCAACTCGCGCACGGTGGCCTCCTGAGTGGGGATGACTGAGCTTCCAACCTTGCCACGAACACCGGCCGACGTCTGCTTGACACGGCAGCCGCTCTCGTCCGATTCGTGACACCGAGCCTGTCAGACGGTGGTCGGCGGCTACGACGGCGGGGTGGTCCGACGCGGCGCGCGCTTGGCCGGCGGTGTCCGCGCCGGCGCTTTCTTCGCCGGTGCTTTCTTGGCCGGGGAGATGACGGCCTTTGCCGGTGTCGCTTTGGCGGGGGCCTTCCGGGCAGGGGCTTTCTTGGCGACGGTCTTCACAGGAGCCTTGGCCGGTGCTTTCTTGGCGATGCTCTTTGCTGGCGCCTTGCTGGCGCCTTCGCCGGCGCCTTCCTGGCCGGCGCTTTCGCGGGGGCCTTGGCTGCGACCTTGGCTGGGATTACCGCCGCCTTGACCGGTAGTGCCTTCACCGGCGCGGCTTTGATCGGCGCTGCCTTAGCCGGAGTGGCCTTGGCGATGGCCTTCCTGACCGGGGCTCGCTTGACGGGAGCCTTCTTGGCGATGACCGCGGCGGGGGCCTTCGCCGGGGCTTTCCTGGCAGGAGCCTTGGCCGGTGCTTTCACTGCTGCTTTCACCGCTGCTTTCACCGGGGGGACGACGGCTTTCACCGGCGCAGCTTTGACCGGCGCGGTGACGACTGCTTTCGCGGGGGCGGGTGTGCGCTTGACCGGTACCCGGCGGACGGGCGCCTTCTTCGCGGCCTTCGCGGCGACTTTTACCGGGGCTTGTGCCGGCGCCTTTGCTGGGGTGGTGATCGTTATCGGCGCGGGGGCAGGGTTGGGGTTAGCGCTCGCGCCGGGCCGGGTCACGTCGCCGATGGCACGGACCGCTGCTCCGACGATCCCCGCGTCGTTCTGCAGGGCCGCCGGCACGACCTTCGTCTTCACCGTCAGCCGTGGGATGAACTTGTCGGCTTTCCGGCTTGCCCCTCCGCCGATGATGATCATGTCTGGCCAGAAGAGTGCCTCGAGGTGCTTGAGGTACTTGTCGACCCGCTTGGCCCACTCTCCCCAGCTGAGCCCTTTCTTCTCCCGGACGATCTCGGAGGCGTGCTTCTCAGCGTCCCGGCCGTCGATCTCGAGATGACCCAGCTCGGTGTTGGGAACGAGCTGGCCGTGCAGGAAGAGCGCCGTTCCGATTCCGGTGCCGAAGGTCGTCATGATGACGACTCCGTCCTGACCCTTGCCGACGCCGTAAGCGAGCTCGGCAACTCCGGCGGCGTCAGCGTCGTTGATCGCGCTCACCGGGGTGCCGGTGGCGGCGCCGATGCTCTGCTCGATGTTGGTGCCGATCCACTTCTTGTCGATGTTCGCTGCCGTCATGGCGACCCCGCCTTTGACCGCTGCGGGGAAGGCGGCACCGATCGGTCCCGTCCACGCGAAGTGCTTGACGACCTCCGCGACGACCGCCGACACGGCTTTCGGTGTCGCGGGCTGCGGGGTGGCGATGCGAACGCGATCCGCCGTCAACTTTCCGGTGGACAGGTCGACCGGCGCACCTTTGATGCCGGTGCCCCCGATGTCCACCCCGAAGTGGATGGAGCTATCTGGCTGGGACTGACTCATTGCGTGAGCCTTTCGCTGAGGCGGCATGTCGGCGTCATCTGGAGCTGCACTGCACGTGGGGGCACCCGTCGGGCGTGCACTGCTGATCATTGTTGTACAGGTTGCCGGATTCAGGTCGCAGGAACCTACAGTGATGGAGTGGTTGTCGCCCGAGTCGCCGAAGATCCGGTACTGACCGCGGGCCTTTTGACCGATACTTTCGGCCGGGTTGCCACCGACCTTCGTGTCTCGTTGACCGACCGGTGCAACCTGCGCTGCACCTACTGCATGCCGGCCGAAGGCCTTGATTGGATGCCCGCGCCAGAGCTCCTCAGCGATGACGAGATCGTGCGGCTGGTCTCGATTGCGGTCTCGCGGCTGGGCGTCACGCAAGTCCGGTTGACCGGAGGTGAGCCGACCTTGCGCCCCGGGCTGCCCGGTCTCATCGCACGGCTCGCAGGGCTCAGCCCGCGGCCCGGGATCTCCCTCACCACCAATGGTTTGAGCTTGCGACGCCTCGCGCCGGCGCTGGCTGCTGCCGGCCTGGATCGGGTCAACGTCAGCCTCGATACGTTGCGGCGCGACCGCTTCCTGGCACTCACCCGACGCGATCGGCTGTCGGACGTGCTGGCCGGCCTCGAAGCCGCGGCACGAGCCGGACTGACACCGGTGAAGGTCAACTCGGTCTTGATGCGCGAGGTCAACGACGACGAGGCACCCGAGCTGCTGGAGTTCGCTCTCGCTGCGGGCTACGAGCTTCGCTTCATCGAACAGATGCCGCTCGATCCCCAGCACGGCTGGGACCGCTCCTCGATGGTCACCGCAGAGGAGATCCGCGCCGACATCGGCCGGCGGTATCGGCTCGAAGCAGAGCCGGACCGGGGGAGCGCACCGGCGGAGACGTTCCTGGTCGACGGCGGGCCACACAAGGTGGGGATCATCGCCAGCGTGACGGCGCCGTTCTGCGCGGCCTGCGATCGGGTTCGCCTCACCGCCGATGGTCAGGTGCGGGACTGCCTGTTCGCACGGACCGAATCCGACTTGCGTACCCCCCTGCGGGAGGGCGCGACCGACGATGAACTTGCGGCCCGGTGGGTGTTGGCGATGCGGGGCAAGCGCGCCGGTCATGGCATCGACGACCCCAGCTTCTTGCAGCCTCCCAGGCCGATGTCCGCCATCGGAGGATGAGCTCTCACACCGCCGGTCGGTACGACGCGGTCGTACTCGCCGGGGGCACCAGCCGCCGGATGGGCGGCGGTGACAAGACTGCGCTGTCACTCGACGGGGTCTCGTTGCTGGAGCGCGCTCTCGACGCGGTCGCCGGCGCCGAGCGGGTGGTTGTGGTCGGGCCGCCGCGTGCGACCCCACGCGTGGTGGTGTGGACGCGTGAGGATCCGGTGGGTGGCGGCCCGGCAGCTGCACTCGCCGCCGGGCTGGCGTTGATTGCCGCGCCTGTCGTCGTGGCGTTGGCCGCCGACCTTCCGTTTGTGACGGCGGCCACTGTCGACCGGCTTCGGCAAGCAGCTGACCCGGTGGGGGCGGTGCTGGTCGATCCTGCCGGTGCCCCTCAGTGGTTGCTGGGGGCCTGGCCGACTGAGGTACTGCGTGCGGCTCTCGAGGGCGACCAGGCCGGCCGTTCGCTGCGGGCTGCTCTGACTCCGGTGGGGCCGGCGTTCGTCAGCTCGCAGCGTGATCAGCCGGAATGGTTCGATTGCGACGAGCCGGCCGATCTGCAGGCCGCGAAGGAGCTGCTGGATGAACGTGCTGGACGCCTGGCTCGATGAGGCCGCCGACGCGCTGGGAATCGAACGTGACGCGATCTCGCGAGACCTGCTGCTGGATCTCACTCGAGACGTCGCCCACGGTGTGGCGCGGCCGGCGGCGCCCCTGACCGCGTTTCTCGTCGGACTGGCTGCTGGCAAAGCTGGTGGCACGGCTGACGCCGTGCGCGCGGCAGCGGCTCAGCTGAGGGTCGCGCTGGCGAGCTTCACCGCAGATTCGGCCGATTCCTCGTCCGCCGACGAGATACGCGACGCGCCCGCATAGACGTTCATCGACTCGCCGCGTACGAATCCGAGGAGCGTCATGCCGACCTCCGACGCCAGCTCGACGGCCAGAGATGAGGGCGCCGAGACAGCTGCCAGCAGCGGCACCCCAGCCATGAACGCCTTCTGGGTCAGTTCGAAGGACGCCCGGCCGCTGACCATCAACATCGCGCCGCGGGCCGGCACTAGGCCGGTCTGCAGGGCCCAGCCCAGCACCTTGTCGACCGCGTTGTGGCGGCCGATGTCTTCGCGGGCACACAGCAGCTTGCCGTCGGAATCGAACAGGCCAGCGGCGTGCAGTCCGCCGGTCTTGGCAAACGCGGGCTGGCCGGTGCGCAGCTTGTCGGCAAGTGCGGCGATGACTGAGGGCGAGACCACGAGCGGGTCTGAGCTCACGTCGTAACTACTGATGCGGCGGACTGCCTCGATCCCGGCAGCTCCGCACAATCCGCAGGCAGAACTGGTGATGAACGCCCGCTCGACGGAGGCATCCGGGGGCGCGACACCGTCAGCCAGGACGATGTCCAGCACGTTGTAGGTCTGACGGCCATCGGCATCGGTGCCTGCGCAGTACCTCATCGAGCTGATGTCCGCCGCCGTCTTGACCACGCCCTCGGCCAGCAGGAATCCCGCGACGAGTTCCATGTCGTGGCCTGGGGTTCGCATCGTGATGGCCAGGGTGTGGCCGTCGACCCGCAGTTCGAGGGGTTCCTCGACCGCGAGGTTGTCGATGCGGGTGACAGCGGTCGGCCGATTGCTCCCGTCGGCTGACATCCGGACGACAGGGCGCCGGACCGTGATGCGACCCATGGGAGCAAGCATGCCCCAGTCGCAGCATCGCGATCGGTGAAAGAGTGTCGTTCAGTCGCGAATAGGCAATCGGGGGTAACGGATCCAATGAGCGCAAAGGCCTCTGGCGCGAAGTCAGTAGCGGGGAAGGCGTACGGCGCCTTTCTCGGCTGGCCCGTGCTGCGCCAGGCGCTCGGCGGTGACCACACCGGGCGGGGTGCGGCGGCGCAGTCGCCCCGGTCGGCGGCGCTCAACCCGCGTACTTCGACGGCCGACACCGTCGTGCCGAGCATCTGCCCCTATTGCGCGGTCGGCTGCGGCCAGCGCGTCTACGTCAGCGACGGCAAGATCACCCAGATCGAGGGCGACCCTGACTCGCCGATCAGCCGCGGGAGATTGTGTCCGAAGGGCAGCGCCAGCCACCAACTCGTCACGACCCCGTCGCGGATCACCAAGGTGCGCTACCGACGCCCGCACGGCACCGAATGGGAAGACCTCGACCTCGACCAGGCGATGCAGATGATCGCCGACCGGGTCATGAAGACGCGCAATGACAGCTGGCAGGAATTCTCCAACGGCGACCGGGTGCGCCGGACCATGGGCATCGCCTCGCTCGGCGGTGCGACGCTGGACAACGAAGAGAACTACCTGATGCGCAAGCTCTACACCGCGATGGGTGCGGTGCAGATCGAGAATCAGGCTCGAATTTGACACAGCTCCACCGTTCCCGGTCTGGGAACCTCATTCGGTCGCGGCGGCGCGACGAACTCTCAGCAGGACCTGGCAAACAGCGATTGCATCGTCATCGAGGGTTCGAACATGGCCGAGTGCCATCCGGTTGGCTTTCAGTGGGTGATGGAGGCGAAAGCCCGCGGCGCCACGGTGATTCACGTCGATCCCCGATTCACTCGGACCAGCGCCATGGCCGACATCCATGTTCGGATTCGCTCCGGTAGCGACATCGCCTGGCTCGGCGCGCTCATCAACTACGTCCTGTCCAACGGCCTGGAATTTCGTGAGTACGTCGTCGCCTACACCAACGCGCCGACCATCATCAGCGACCAATTCGTCGACACCGAAGAGCTCGCCGGACTGTTCAGCGGCTTCGACCCCGAGGAACGCAAATACGACCAGACCAGCTGGCAGTACGAAGGCGCCGAGACGGTCGCAGCGGCGGGCAGCACCGGCGAGCCGCACGAGCACGGCTCGCACGGCGAGGAACTGGGAGAGGGTGCCGAGATCCACGGCGATCCCACCCTGGAGCACCCGCGTTGCGTCTTCCAGATCCTGAAGCGGCACTACGCCCGCTACACCCCCGAGATGGTCGAACGCGTCTGCGGAATCCCTCCCGAGACCTTCCTCAAGGTGGCCGAAGCGATCACCCGCAATTCGGGCCGTGACCGCACGACGGCATTTGCCTACGCCGTCGGCTGGACGCACCAGACGAAAGGCGTCCAGATTATTCGCGCTGCCTCGATCCTGCAGTTGCTGCTGGGCAACATGGGCCGTCCGGGAGGCGGGATCATGGCGCTGCGCGGTCACGCCAGCATTCAGGGTTCGACCGACATCTCGACGCTCTTCAACAACCTGCCTGGCTACATCCCGGCCCCGCACGCCTCGGCCCACCCCTCGCTCGACGAGTTCATTGCAGACAACGCGGCAGCCACCGGCTTCTGGGGAAACATGCGGGCCTACACGGTGTCGATGCTGAAAGCCTGGTGGGGAGACGCGGCCCAGCCCGAGAACGAGTTCTGCTTCGACTACATCCCCAAAATCACCGGCGACCACGGCAATTACCAATCGGTGATGGACATGATCGACGGGAAGGTCAAGGGCTACTTCCTGTGGGGTGAGAATCCGGCGGTCGGTTCCGCGAACGGGCGCATGCAGCGCAAGGGGCTCGCGGCTCTGGAATGGCTCGTCGTCCGCGACAACGTGATGATCGATTCGGCCTCGTTCTGGAAGGACGGGCCGGAGATCCTCGAGGGCGAATGGCAGACCGAGGACATCGGCACCGAGGTCTTCTTCATGCCGGCGGCCACGTACGTGGAGAAGGACGGCGCCTTCACCAATACGCAGCGATTGCTGCAGTGGCACACGAAAGCGGTGGACCCGCCCGGAGATTGCCGCAGCGATCTGCATTTCGCCTACCACCTGGGGCGGATCCTTCGCGAGCGGGTAGCCGGCTCGTCGGACGACCGCGACCGCCCACTGCTCGATCTGACCTGGGACTACCCCACAGAAGGCGAGTTCGACGATCCGAGTGCCGATGCGGTGCTGGCCGAAATCAGCGGCTTTGCCGTCGCCGACCGCAAGCCGCTGGCGGCATTCAGCGAACTCAAGGACGACGGGAGCACCGCGAGCGGCTGCTGGATCTATTGCGGCGCGCATGCTGCGGGCATCAACCAGGCGGCGCGGCGCAGGCCACGTGGCGAGCAGACCGCCGTCGCGCCGGAGTGGGGCTGGGCCTGGCCGGCCAACCGGCGGCTGCTCTACAACCGAGCTGCGGCCGACCCCGAGGGCAGGCCCTGGAGTGAGCGCAAGAAGTACGTCTGGTGGGACGAGACGGCCGGTAAGTGGACCGGCGACGACGTGCCCGATTTCGAGGTCAACAAGCCGCCTGACTACCTGCCCCCCAAGGACGCCCGGGCGCAGGCGGCCCTATCCGGGACCAACCCGTTCATCATGCAAGCGGACGGGCGCGGATGGCTCTACGTGCCCAGCGGTCTGGTCGACGGCCCGCTGCCCACGCACTACGAGCCACACGAATCGCCGGTGGACAACCCGCTCTACGTCGGCGTGCAGGCCAATCCCACGCGCGAGTTGAACGTACGCGCCGAAAACCCCTTTAATCCCAGCGGTAGTGAACCCGGGGCCGACATCTATCCGTTCGTCATCACCACCTTCCGGCTGACCGAACATCACACGGCCGGCGGGATGAGCCGGGGTCTGCCGTTCCTGTCCGAACTGATGCCGGAGATGTTCGTGGAGGTTTCGCCTCAGCTGGCCGAGCTGCGTGGGTTGGAACACGCGGGCTGGGCGACGATCGTGACGGCTCGCAGCG
This sequence comes from uncultured Actinomycetota bacterium, assembly GCA_963737695.1. Taxonomy (GTDB): domain Bacteria; phylum Actinomycetota; class Actinomycetes; order Frankiales; family Frankiaceae; genus DATAZK01. The sequence continues at coordinate 29,065 of CAVTTQ010000002.1, read as the reverse complement.
CCATCGAGGCAAGGGTGCTGGTGACCCCGCGGATGGCGCCGCTGACCGTCGCCGGTCAGGTCGTGCACCAGATCGGGCTGCCCTACCACTGGGGCGGCAACGGTTTGGTGCCTGGTGACTCGGCCAACGATCTGCTGCATTCGGCGCTTGATGCGAACGTGCACATCATGGAGACGAAGGCGTCGACGGCGGACATCGTCCCGGGCCGGCGACCCCGGGGTCCCGCACTGCGGCGGCTCGTCGAGGAGTATCAGCGTCGTGCAGGCATCACGACCGAGACGGGGACCAGATGAGTGATCCGGCGGCAGAGACCGGCTGGGTCGATCATCCGCCGCGGATGGGTTTCCTCACCGACACCTCGTTGTGCATCGGCTGCAAGGCCTGCGAAGTCGCCTGCAAACAATGGAATTCGGTGCCCGAGGACGGCCTGAACCTGCTCGGCTCGTCGTACGACAACACCGGCGGGCTGGGGGGCTCGACCTGGCGTCATGTGGCCTTCATCGAGCAGGAGGTGCCGGCCGCTCCTGGAGTTCCCGGCGCCGGTCGCGATCCTGCCGACGGCAATACCGGCAATGGGGCGAGCGACCTGCGCTGGCTCATGTCCTCGGACGTCTGCAAGCACTGCACGCACGCCGGCTGCCTGGATGTCTGTCCCACCGGAGCGCTCTTTCGTACCGAGTTCGGCACCGTGGTGGTTCAGCAGGACATCTGCAACGGCTGTGGCTATTGCGTCCCGGCCTGCCCGTACGGGGTGATCGACCGGCGCGAGGAAGATGGCCGAGCCTGGAAATGCACGCTCTGCTACGACCGGCTGCAGCATGACCAAACACCGGCCTGCGCGCAGGCCTGCCCGACCCAGTCGATCCAATTCGGGCCGCTGGAGGAGCTACGCGAGCATGCCGTGGAGCGGGTCGCCGAGCTGCATTCGCAGGGCGTCGACAGTGCCCAGCTCTACGGGGATGACCCGAACGACGGGGTAGGGGGCGCCGGCGCATTCTTCCTGCTGCTCGACAAGCCTGAGGTCTACGGGCTGCCCCCGGACCCTGTGGTCCCCACGCGGGACGTCAAGTCGCTCTGGAAGCAGGCCGGCGCTGCCTCGCTGATGTTCGTAGCCGGTGCGGTTGCAGCGTTTGTGGGGCGCGGGTGAGCGAGCTGCCCGCTCCGCCTGGCGCCGGGCAGCGTCGCCGCCGGCGCCGCGCGGATCCGAATGCTGTGGTGCCCGAGGCCGTCTTCACGTCCTACTACGGGCGTCCGGTGGTGAAGGCGTCACCGTGGACCTTGGACATCCCCGCGTACTTCTTCCTGGGGGGTCTCGCCGCCGGCTCCTCGGTGCTGGCTGCCGGTGCTTCGATCACCGGGCGGCCTGCGCTGCGGCGGCTGACCCGGCTATCGGCTCTCGGCGCGCTCACCGGAAGTGGGTACGCGCTGGTTCACGACCTGGGGCGGCCCGAGCGTTTCTACATGATGCTGCGGGTCGCGAAGCCGACCTCACCGATGTCGGTCGGCACCTGGATCCTGTCGGCGTACGGCCCGGCGGCGGGGCTGGCGGCGGCCGGCGAACTCGTGCAGGTGCTGCCGCTGCCCGCTCCGCTGCGCCGCATCGTTGTGCAGCTGGCAGGGCCGAGTGGTTGGGTCGCCGCCGCATTGGCACCCGCGCTGGCGACGTACACAGGTGTGCTGATCGCCGACACGGCCTCACCCGCCTGGAAAGAGGCCGGCGGCACGATCACACTCGCTTTCGCCTCAGGGGCTCTCGCCAGCGGGGGAGGTATGGGACTGCTGGCGCCGCTGACTGAGTCAGGCCCCGCTCGACGGATGGCCGTTGGTGCCGCAGCTGCCGAGCTGTTTGCCGTTGCCCGCATGGAGAAAGCCGCTGGCCTGGCAGGGGAGACCTACACCCATGGCGTCGCCGGAAAGTTGGCGAAAGCCGCGCAGCTGCTGCTCATCGGAGGGGGATCGCTGGCCGCCGTGACCCGCCGGTCGCGTCTTGGATCAGCCATAGCCGGTGTTGCTCTTATGGCCGGGGCCTGCTGCGAACGTTTCGCGGTCTTCGAGGCCGGCCAGGCGTCAGCCCGCGATCCCAAATACACCGTCGTCCCACAGCGAGAGCGGCTGGAAGCCAGGAAGTCCGCCGCTGAGCAATAGCGGATCAAACATTCGGGGCGGATCTCGCGATGATCGCCTCGGTGTCAGCCGCCGCCGGCAACGTGCCGAAGCTGGTGCCCCAGTCGCCTCCGAGGCGGCTCGCGCAGTAAGCGTCGGCGACTGGTGCGGGGGCGAAGCGAACCATGAGGGCGCCGGCGAACACCTGCGACATCCGCTCCACGAGCCGCCGGGCGCCGCTCTCGCCGGCTTCGACGAGGGCCTTCTCCAGACCTGCGGCGGCGGCATCAAGGCGCGAGTCCGCCCCGGCAGCCAGTGCGATCTCGCCCATGAAGGCCTCCACGGTCTCAGGTTCCCTGGACATGGCGCGAAGGACGTCTAGTGCGTTGACGTTGCCGCTGCCTTCCCAGATGCCGTTGAGCGGAGCTTCCCGATATAGCCGCGGCATTCCTGATTCCTCGACATAGCCGTTACCGCCGAGGCACTCGAGTGCTTCCGCCGCATGGCGCGGGGCAGCCTTGCAGACGGCGTACTTGGCGACGGCGGTGCCGATCCGCCGCAGTGACGTTTCGCCTGCGTCGACGGCGTGCGCCAGCCGCATCGCTAGCAGCGTTGCTGCCTGCGACTCCATCGCCAGGTCGGCGAGCACGTTGCTCATGAGCGGCTGGTCGACCAGCGTTCGGCCGAAAGCGCTGCGGTGGCTGGTGTGGTGAATCGCCTGCGCGACCGCCTGCCGCATGCCCGAGGCGGAGCCGACCACGCAATCGAGCCTGGTGGCGTTGACCATTTGGGCGATCGTCGCGACCCCGCGTCCCTCCGGGCCGACCATCCAGCCGAGTGTGCCGTCGAATTCGACCTCGCTGGAGGCGTTGGACCGGTTGCCGAGCTTGTCCTTGAGCCGCTGGAGGAGGAAGGGATTGCGGCTGCCGTCGGGCAGTACCCGCGGCACGGCGATGCACGAGAGGCCACCCGGTGTCTGCGCGAGCACCAGGAAGAGGTCGCTCATCGGCGCGGAGCAGAACCATTTGTGGCCGGTGAGGACGTAGCCGCCGTCTGAGGTGGGCTCAGCGCGTGTGGTCCCGGCGCGGACGTCCGAACCGCCCTGCTTCTCCGTCATCGCCATGCCGGCCAGCGCCGTGGTCTTGCCTGTATGCAGCTCGCCGTCGTACTCCCTTGCTGTCAACCGGGCAATCCACGCGTCGGCGAGCACTGGGTCGACGCCCGGCGCCCGCAGCGCGGGTACGGCCGCGTAGGTCATGGATACCGGGCAGCCGTGGCCCGCATCGACCTGGCTCCAGACGTAAAAACCCGCCGCGCGCGTCACATGGGCGGCCGGTCGTGCATCGATCCAGGGGGAGGCGTGGAGCCCGTGCTCGACTGCTGTGCGCAGCAGTTCGTGGTAGCTGGGGTGGTATTCGACCTCGTCGATCCGGTGGCCGTAGCGGTCGTGGGTGTGCAGCACCGGCGGATAGCGGTTGGCCTCGTCGCCCCAGCGCTGCGCCTTGGCGCTTCCGGCGAGCCGGCCGAGGGCGCTCAGATCGCCTGCTGCTCCAGGCGCGGCATATCGGTCAACGGCGTCCTGCAACGTCGTGTCAGCGGCGAAGACGTCGTAATCGACCAGCGGCGGGGGCTGATTGCTGACCTGATGCGTAACCCGCGGCCCAGTCGTCATATGTCCATGATGCGACCGGAAGGCAAGGCTTAGCGGATCGTGATCTGGCCGGCCGGGCCGTCGACGAGCTCCCCGATCACCGGACTGCCCGCCAGTTCGGCGCCGACCAGCAGGCCGCCGCTGGTCTGCGCGTCGGCGAGCAGGAGCAGCTCCAGCTCGGAGAAGCCCTCTGCGTGCAGGTGTGGGCGTACCCAATCGAGGTTTCGGCGGCTGCCACCCGGGATGAATCCTTCAGCGGCGAACGCGCGCGCGCCGTCGATGTAAGGAACGGCGGCCGCGTCGATCACGGCCGCACATCCACTGGCCCGCGCCAGCTTGTACAGATGGCCGAGGAGCCCGAAACCGGTGACGTCCGTCGCGGCAGTGGCGCCGGCTTCGAGGGCCGCCACGGACGCGGCGGCATTGAGCGTCGTCATCACGGCGATGGCCGCCTCGAAAACGTCACCGGTGCTCTTGTGCCGATTGTTGAGGACGCCCAGGCCTAGCGGCTTGGTCAGGGTCAGTGGCATCCCGGGCCGCCCGGCGTCATTGCGCAGCAGCCGCTCGGGGTCCGCGACGCCCGTAACGGCCATGCCGTACTTGGGTTCCGGGTCGTCGATGCTGTGCCCGCCCCCGACGATGCAGCCGGCGGCGGCGGCGACATCGAGACCTCCGCGCAGCACCTCGCGGGCGACACTGAACGGCACTTTGTCGCGCGGCCAGGAGAGCAGGTTGACGGCGAGAACCGGGCGGCCACCCATGGCGTAGACATCGGACAGCGCATTGGCGGCGGCGATGCGGCCCCAGTCATAGGGATCGTCCACGACGGGCGTGAAGAAGTCGGCCGTGACGACGACGGCGACTCCGGGCGCGACGATCGTGACGGCCGCGTCGTCTCCTGAATCCAGCCCCACCAGCAGCCCGGGGCCGGTCTGTCCCACGAGGCCCTTCATCGCTTCTTCCAGCTCGCCGGGCGGGATTTTGCAGGCGCACCCTCCGCCGGCCGCGAGCGAGGTGAGCCGGAGCGGGGGACTGGTCGTGGTCGGGGCCATGGCTCAACGCTAGTGCGGGCGTGCGGCGTACACGAGGTGCGGCCTCCGGGTTTGATCGGCCTGGCCCTAGGGTGCGTGCATGAAGTTCTGGTGCAGCACCGCATTCATGAGTTCGCCCCAGCTGCCGCACGTGGCCCGGATGCTGGACGAGGCCGGCTACTACGGCGCGCTCGTCTCCGACCATCTGGTGTATCCGAAAGAGCTGAAGTCGCCGTATCCATATTCACCGCATCCGGACGGGCGTCCGATCTGGGAGCCGGAGACCGCCTGGCCCGATTCCTGGGTGCTCATCGGAGCCATGGCAGCCGTCACCAAGCAGCTGCACTTCAACAACAGCATTTACATCGCCGGAGCCAGGCCGCTGCTGCAGGTGGCCAAGCAGGTGGCGACTGCCGCGGTGCTGTCTTCCGACCGGGTGGCGCTGGGAGTGGGCGCCGGCTGGATGCGCGAAGAGTTCGAGCTGATGGGGCAGTCTTTTGAAAACCGCGGCCCGCGGCTGAACGAGATGATGCAGGCCCTTCGGGAGCTGTGGAAGGGCGGCTGGGTCGAGTGGCACGGCACGTATTACGAGATTCCGACCCTGATGATGGAGCCGCACCCGTCGGCGCCGGTCCCCATCTACTGCGGCGGCCACACCGACCCCGCGCTCAAACGGGCGGCCCGGTACGGAGACGGCTGGATCGGTAACGCCTATCCGTGGGATGAGGCAGCCCTGCACGTCGGCCGGCTGAAGGCCTACCTCAAGGAGTACGGGCGTGAAAACGATCCGTTCGAGATCGTCGTCGGCTTCTACAGCCCGCCCAGCGTCGACCTCTATCGACGGGCGGAGGAGGAGCTCGGGGTGACGGCAACCATGACCATGCCCTGGGCGGGGATGCAGAACATCAGCACCGGAGACCACACCGGGCTGACCGAGTCCGCCGAGCGTTTCAGGGAGCCCATCGAGCGGTTCGCCGAAGCCATCGTCAGCAAGTGCCAGTGAGTCGCTGATGCGAGCGATGCTGCTGAGCGGGCTGGACGGGCCACAGGGTCTGGAACTCGTCGACATCGAGGAGCCGGTCGCGACGGCCGGCGATCTGCTGGTCGACGTTCATGCCGCCGGCGTGAGCTTCCCGGACCTGCTGCAGAGCCGTGGTCAGTACCAGAGCCGGCGACCCTTGCCGATGGTGCTCGGCGGGGAGATTTCAGGGGTCGTCCGGCAGGCCCCGCCGGACTCGCCTTTCGTCGTAGGCCAGCCGATCATGGCGCTGCCGCAAGGCGGCGGCTGGCAAGAGACCGTGACCGTCAATCCGGCGCTGGCCTTCCCGCTGCCGGCCGGCTTCGACCTCACTGTCGCCGGTGGGATTCCGGTGAACCACTTCAGCGTGCACTTCGGGTTGGTACGCAGGGGCCACGCCGCCGCGGGCGAGACGATGCTGGTGCACGGCGCCGCCGGCGGCATCGGGACGGCGGCGATCGATCTCGGCAAGGCGCTCGGCTTGCGGGTGCTCGCCGTCGTGAGTGACGAGGTCAAAGGTGAGGTGGCCCGGCGGGCGGGCGCGGACGAAGTGCTGCCGGTCGACGGTTTTCTTGCCAGGGCCAAGGAGCTGACCGATGGACGCGGCGTCGACATCGTGCTCGACCCGGTCGGTGGTGATCGCTTCACTGACAGCCTTCGCTCGCTTGCACCGGAGGGGCGCCTGCTGGTGCTGGGATTCACCGGTGGCGACATCCCGACGGTGAAGGTCAACCGGTTGCTGCTGAACAACACCTCGGTACTGGGTGTCGGCTGGGGCGAATTCCTGCGTCACGAGCCGACTCTCTTCGGCCAGCAGTGGCTTCAGATGCAGCCGATGCTCGAAGCCGGTCAGCTGCACGGTTCGCCGACGACGTCGCTGCTGCTCGAGGAGGCGACTGAAGCGTTGAACCTGCTCGATCAGCGCCGCGCGCTCGGCAAGGTCGTGTTGAGCGTCCGCTGAACCTGCGGGGGCCTGCTCAGGTGGGGTAATAGCGCAGTTCCACGACGTTGCGGTCGGGGTCGCGGATGTAGAGGGACTGCCCGTTGCCCTGGGCGCCGTAGCGCGTATCCGGCCCCTCCACGACCTCGAAGATCCCCCGTTCGATGACGGCATCCCAGTCCGTAGGGGCCACGACGAGGCAGATGTGGTCGACGTTCTCCTGGCCGCAGTGGTCGGCAGGCGCTGCGATCAGATCGATGATGACGTCGCTGCTGACGCGAACGGAGGGGAACGGCGCCTGCCCGGCGCGCCAGAGGTCGACCCGAACCGGAGAAAGTCCCAGTTCACCGAGATAGAAGGCCAGCGAGCGCTCGACGTCCTGAACCCGCAGCACCACATGGTCGAAGCCGGTCACCGTCACGGTCATGGGCCGAATCGTAGGTCCAGCTCCTGATGTGGCCGGAGGCAGTTTTGTCGGACCCCCGTGCGACCTTCTCGTCGTGCGACTTCTGCTGTGTGCCGATCTCCATCTCGACGCGCCCTTCACCTGGGCGGATCCGTCCGTGGCCCGTGGCCTGCGGCAGGGGATCCGGGAGGCGCTGGGCGGCATCGTGGAGCTGGCGGCCGAGCTCGAGGTCGACGCGCTGTGCTGCGCCGGTGATCTGTACGAAGGCGAGCGAGCCAGCGCCGATACGGGTGAGCTGCTGCGTTCCGCTTTCGGATCGCTTGATTGCCCGGTGCTGCTCGCTCCGGGCAATCACGATTGGTATGGCCCGGCCAGCCTCTATCGCCGGGTCGAATGGTCGCCCAACGTCACGGTCTTCACCGGCGATCGGCTTGAGCCCCGCCCGCTGGCCGAGGGATTCACGGTCTGGGGCGCCGCCCACTGCGCTCCGGCGAATACCGATGGCTTCCTGGACGGTTTCCGAGTAGGCCGAGGGGGAGTCTCAGTTGCCCTCTTTCACGGTTCAGAGCGCGGCGGTTTTCCCGCGCAGGGCTCGGGAAAGGCACCGCATGCACCCTTCTCGGCGGATCAGATCCCAGCGGCTGGATTTGCTCACGCGATGGTCGGCCATTTTCACCGATCTGACCTCGGCCGGTGGCACACCTATCCCGGCAATCCTGAGCCGCTCAGCTTCGGTGAGCAGGGTGCGCGCGGCAGCGTGCTCCTCACCTTCGAGGCCGACGGGACGGTTTCGCGCGACTGCTACCCGGTGAGCCGGCGCCGCTGGCACGACGTTCGCGTCGAGGTCGCAGACGTTCGCCATGCAGGGGAGATCCGCGAGCAGGTGCGGGCCGCTCTGGATGAGGTCGCGGGCATCGTTCGGCTGACGGTCGCGGGTCAGGTCGAGCCGGGCGTCGATCTCAGCTCGGTGGAGCTTGGCGGGCTGGGCTCACACCTTGAGGCGTTAGTCATCAGGCCGCTGGAGATCACCCTCGGCTACGACCTGGAGCTGCTGTCCGGCGAGCCGACCGTGCGCGGTCATTTCATCCGCGATGTGCTGGCTTCCGATCTGTCGGCCGATCAGCAGTCGCGGGTCATCAATGCCGGGCTGCTCGCTCTGGACGGCCGTACCGGCGAGCTGGTGGGCCGCTGAGATGCGTATCGAATCGGTCACCGCGGCAGGCTTCGGACCCCTCGCGCGGCAGACCCTGCAGCTGGCCCCGGGACTGACCGTCGTGTGCGGCGACAACGAGTCGGGCAAGTCGAGCTGGCATGCGGCCACCTTCGCCGCTCTTTGTGGCAGGCGCCGCGGCCGAGGGCGCCCCACCGCGCCGGAGCTGCGATTCGTCGAAGCGCACGAGCCCTGGGACGGCGGCCCGTGGGTGGTCGGGTGTCATCTCACGCTTGATGACGGACGCTTGATCGAGCTCCGCCAGGATCTGGCCGGGAAGGTCGACTGCCGGGCGACCGATGTCGCGCTCGCCCGAGATGTCAGCGCGGAGATCATGGTCGACGGGAGCCCGGACGCTTCGGCCTGGCTGGGCCTTGGCCGCGCCGCGTTCCAGGCCACCGCATGCGTCGGTCAGGCAGAGGTGCTGCGCGTGCTGGATGCCGCCGACGGCCTTCAGCACGCGCTGCAGCGAGCGACGTCGACGGCGAGCACATCCGGCACCGCAGCCGTCGCGATCAGCGAACTCGAAGCGTTTCGGCGATCGGCGGTCGGTCGCGATACCGCCGCGGCGATCCGCCCCCTTCGAAAGGCCCGCGAGTCGGTCGCGCTTGCCGAGACACAGCTGGCTTCCGCCTATGAGGCGCAGGAGGCGCTTTCGGAGTTGGCTGCCGAGCAGGCGCGCCTCGACGGCGAGGTCGCCAGTGCATTCGTGGCGGCGGAATCGGCGGTGGCCGAGGTGGCCCAGTCCGCTGAGGCGCTGCGCGCTGCCGAGCGCCGGTCGTTCCAGCAGGAATGGCCCAGCCCTTCGTTGCCACGCCACCGGGTCGTGGCCCGGAGCAGCAACAGGTGGTGGATGGCTGCCGCTGCGCCATCGGTGGCGCTGCTAATAGCTGCAGCCGTGCTCGGCTCGACCGAGCTGGCGGGGCTGGGGGTGGTGTTGGGTGTCGTCGCCGGCCTGCTCGCGTTTGGTACTGGGGGAACGCGCCTGAGCGCCGGCTGGCCGCCGTCCGCCGACGCCGTTGAGGTCTCTCGCGACCGGCGCGAGCCGGCCCGCGATGAAGAAGCCGGCGAGATGGCGGAGCTGCGGATGGAGTGGGCCGAGCGGCAGGCGCTCGCCGAACGCGCCAGGCGTCGCCACCATGAGGCGGCGCTTCGAGCCGGCCGAGCGGATGCTGTCCGGGGGGAGCGTTCCTCGGCCTATCCCTGCACGGCGGAGGCTGAGGAGGCCTTGGCCGCGGCCCGGCGGGAGCTCGTTCGCGTGGAGGAGCTGGACGAGACTCTGGCGCTAGCGATCGACTTTCTCAGTCGCGCTCAAGAACGAGTCCACCGCGAAGTCACACCGGAACTCACCGCCGTCCTGCGTTCCTGGCTGCCGCGCCTGACAGGAGGTCGCTACGTCGACGCCCGGATGGATCCGGCCACTCTCGAGGTCGAGGTCGGCGGCCGTGACGGGGAGTTTCGCAGCGCGCGGCTGCTCAGCCACGGCACCGCCGAGCAGGTCTACCTCCTGCTGCGCGTAGCGCTCGCCGCACAACTCACGGTCGGCCACGACACGTGTCCGCTTCTGTTGGACGACGTGACGGTCCACGCTGACCTCACCCGAAGCCGCGAATTGCTGGAGCTGCTGCACGAGCTCTCGCGTGAGCGTCAGATCGTCCTGTTCGCCCACCAGCAGCACGTACGCGAGTGGGCATCTCAGCGACTTGATGGCGAGCGCGACCGGCTGGTCTGCCTCGACGCGGTGCGCGTTTAGAGCGGATTCCAGCTGGGCTCGCGGCGTTCGGCGAAGGCCGAGAAGGCTTCATGCAGCTCACCGGTGGCGGTGCACATGATTTGAGTGCGGTTCTCGATGTCCAGCGCTTGGCGCATGCTCGGCGCGTCGACGGTCTGCCACATCGTTTCCTTGGTCATCCACACCGCTAATGGAGGGTTGGCGGCGATCTGGCGGGCTGTGACCAGGGCGCGTTCAAGCAGCTGCTCGCGTGGGACCACGTCGAGCAGCAGACCGATCCGCTCAGCTTCGGCCGCATCGAAGACGCGCCCGGTCAGCAAGAGCTCAGCCGAGCGTGAGGCCCCCACGAAGCGGGGCAGCAGGTAGCTGGTGCCCATGTCGCAGGCCGAGACGCCGCGTTTGATGAAGACGGCGCCGAAGCTGGCCTCCGGGCTGGCGATGCGGATGTCGCACGCCAGCGAGAGGGCGAAGCCGCCGCCGTGGGCGGGCCCATTGATCGCGGCGACGATCGGAATGCGTACCCGGTGAATCTTCTCGAAAAGGCCGGCCATCAGCTCCTGCGCCATGAAGCTGCGCACGGTCGCGCCCTGCGTGCGGGTGAAGAGCTTGCCCAGCGGATGCTCGGCCAGCGTCTCGTCTGAATCTTCGCCGCCCCTCATGTCGGCGCCGGCGCACCAGGCCGCGCCCTCGCCCTGAAGCACGATCACGCGTGCCGCCGGATCGGAGTAGAGCTCGTCGATGGCCGAGTGGAGGTCGACCAGTAACGACTGGTTCAGCGCATTCCGACGATGTGGACGGTTCAGCGTGATGCTGTGAATGCCCGGTTCGAGCTCTTCGACAATGACCCGGGGGGCCTTGGGGGCGGATTCAGACATGCGGGACCACTCCTGTTCGGCGTTCGGTCCGGCGACTGTCTCAGGTGCTGCCACGGCGTCGCGCTAAGGGGTCTGCTTGGGTGGGGGCATGCACAACGACGCCGATGACCAAATGGCGTACATCGCCATCACCCGGATGCAGGCCGACTACGCCGACATCGTGTCGCGCCGCGCCTGGAGTGAGCTCGACGCCATCTTCGAGCCGGAAGCCAAGATCCACCTCGACCTGATCACACAGGGGATGGACTTCACCGGACCGGGGGAGATCGGCAGCTTCATCGCCGGGTCGATCGAGCAGTTCGAGTTCTTCCAGTTCGTCATCTTGAATTCGGTCGTGCGCGTGCTGGACGATTCGAACGCGACCGGCCGGATGTACATGAGCGAGCTCCGCCAACACGGGGCAAGCGGTGGCTGGAGCACGATTCACGGCATCTACCACGACACCTACCGCAAGGACTCGGCCGGCAACTGGCGGTTTGCCGCCCGTGATTACCAGAGCCTGGCGCGGACCGGTCGGTCGGAGATCTTCCCGTTCCCCTCCTCGCACACCGGCCCGCTCTAGGACGGGTGCGGCCTAGACGATGTCTTCGGGCGCGAGCTTGCGGCCGGCGATCCCGTCGAATCCGTTGCCGCCGGTGTAGGTGTCCTCGCCGATGATCAGGCCGTCTTCGTCGAAGGGCCAGAGCGTCGCCATCCGGGCCTCGTAGAGGTAGTAGGCGGATTCGTCGTCGACGGCGATTCCGCGGGCTGCCAGCGTCGAACCGGGGTAGGCCATCCGCATGACGCCTTCGGTCAGGATGCAGTCCTTGTCGACGACGAGGCGATCAATGTCCAACGCCAGGCGAGTGGCTCCGGACGCGATGAAGTCCTCGTAGAACCGCCTGACCTCGGCTTTGCCGGTGGGGCTGCCTTCCGGGCCCGCACCGTAAGCGTGGTAGTTCGCGTCGTCGGAAAGGGTGATCAGCAGACCTTCGAGGTCGCCATCGGCTTCGGCCTTCATGTGGAAGAGGACGGCCTCGAGGTTGCGAATCAGGATCGGATCCGTCTCGGTGGCCAGCCGCTCTTCGACTTTGGCCCAGGTGCGTGATTGTTCAATGACCGGCATGACGCGGCAGCGTAAGCCACGACGCTCCTGTCGGCGAGAGCCAGGTCACATGACAGGGTGTTGAGAGCGACTCAGCGACGCGGACAAGGAACGAGGCGAATATGCCGGCAGCTGCACCCCTCAAGCCCCTTCGGATGCGGGTGCTGGACTTGTCGACGGGGATCGCCGGTGGCTACTGCGCCAAGTTGCTCGGGGATGCCGGCGCCGACGTGATCAAGCTCGAGCCGCCCGGCGGCGACCCGTTACGCAAGCGGTCGGCGTCCGGTCAGGCCGTCGATCCCGTGATCGGCTCACCTATTTTCCAGTACCTGCACTCCGGACACCGCAGCGCCGTCGCCGACCTGACGACCCCGACTGGACGTGAGCTGGCGCTCGAGGTCGCGGCCACGGCCGATCTCGTCATCGAGTCCTACGAGCCCGGCCGGATCGAGGGCCTCGGACTCGGCCCCGACGCCCTGCACGCGCGTAACCCGGCGACCTCTTTGCTTTCGGTGTCGCCGTTCGGCCGGGAGGGCCCATGGAGTACGCGGGCCGCCAATGAGTTCACGCTCCAGGCCTGGTGTGGCTCACTCGCCTCTCGCGGAATCCCGGGCCACGCCCCGGTGGGCGTCGGCGGCGATGTCGGCTACTACGTCGCCGGTGCTGCTGCCGCTTCGGCGGGGGCCTTTGCCGTACTGGGCGCGCAACGCAGCGGCCGAGGCCAGCACATTGACGTCTCGATGCTCGAAACGATGATCCTGTCGTTCACGCCGTACCAGCCGATTTTCGCGCAGATGGAGGAGCGGCTCTACGGCCGCAGCATCGAGATCCCCTCGATCGAGCCGGCTGCTGACGGATGGGTCGGTTTTTGCACCATCACCCATCAGCAATGGGCTGATTTCAGCGCGATGATCGAGCATCCCGAATGGGGCGACGACCCCGGCCTTTCGCATGCCGCGGTCCGCATGCCGCGGCGCGTTGAACTGCGGGCCGCGATCGCGGAATGGACCACCAAACACACCGTCGCCGAGATGGTCGAGCTCGCCTCGGCGCTTCGCATTCCGGTGACCCCGGTGGGCGACGGCCACACGGTGCTGGAGATGGAGCATTTCGCCGAACGGGGCGTGTATCAGCAACACCCCGGCGGTTTTCGCACGCCTCGCCGGCCCTACCTGCTGGGCGCGTATCCAGCTCCGCTTCCGCGCGAATCGCCGCGTCTGGACGAATACGGAGCGACGCTGCGCGAGGAGCTTCCCGCGCCGCCGCCCCCGCTCCACGGCGCCCCGCCGGAGGTCGGGCCCCCACGTCCGCTCGAAGGCCTGCGCGTGGTGGCATTCGTCGCCTTCTGGGCCGGACCTTTCGTGGCGTCTTATCTGGCGGCGATGGGCGCCGACGTCGTCAAGGTCGAGTCGATCCAACGGCCCGACGGCATGCGTTTCGCGGGCGGGGTGAAGCTGGACGACCCGCTGGTCTACGAATGGTCAGCCGTGACTCACGGCGCGAATGTCGGTTTGCGGGACGTGACGCTCGACCTCAGCCGGCCTGAGGGCGCCGATCTGGCCAAGCGGCTGGTGGAAGGCGCCGACATCGTGCTGGACAACTTCTCGCCGCGGGTGCTCGACGGGTTCGGGCTCAGCGAGGCCGACCTGCGGATTGCTGCTCCGGACGTCGTCATCCTGCGCATGCCTGCCTTCGGTCTGGATGGTCCGTGGCGCGATCGCGGCGGCTTCGCCATGACGGTGGAGCAGAATTCCGGGCTTGCCTGGCTGACCGGCTTCGCCGAGGACGGGCCACTGGTGCCGCGCGGGGTGTGCGACGTGCTCGGCGGGCTGCACGCGATCGTCGCCCTGCTTTCGGCGCTGGAGCATCGGCGGGTCACGGGGGAGGGGCTGCTGGTGGAGGTTCCGCTCGCTGAGGCTGCGCTGAACATTGCCGCCGAGCAGACCATCGAGTGGACGGCCAATGAGGTGCTGCTCAGTCGCAGCGGCAACCGCTCGTTCGAGGCGGCGCCGCAAGGGGTTTATGCGTGTGCTGACACCGAGGAGACGGACCACTACCTGGTGCTCTCGGTCGAAAGTGACGCGCAGTGGCATTCGCTGCAGGCGGCGCTGGGCCACCCGAGGTGGTCGGTTGAGGATCGGCTGGCCACGGCTGGCGGGCGTCACGAGGCCCACGACGAGATCGATGCGGCCCTCACCGCCTGGCTGAGCCGCTGGACCGTCGAAGAGGCAGTCGAACACCTTGCTGCTCATGGAGTTCCGGCGGCGCCGACCATCGACGCCCGGCGGCTCAACGACCTGCCGCAGCTCACGGCGAGGGGCTGGTTGCAGACGATCGCCCATCCGGTGGCCGGCTCGCTGAAGTACCCCGGGCTGCCCATGACGTTCTCGGGGCTGCCGCGGCCGGTCTACACCCGGGGCGCGCCGACTCTTGGCCAGGACAACTTCGAGGTGCTGACGGACCTCGGGCTTGCGCCGGCGGCCATCGAAGCGCTGGAGGCCGACCGCATCATCGGTACCCGTCCGGCCTGGATGGCACCGCTGCCTGAGTAGCTGACCTGGGCGGCCGAGTAAGGGCCTGGCGCCACCGTCTGGTGGCGCCAGGACGCCATGAGCGTATGGCGCCGAGGGGTTTTGGCGGGGGCTCGCGGGTCAGAGCGTGAGCACGACCTTGCCGAACACCGCCGAACTCTCCAGCAGTTCATGGGCCGCGGCGATCTGCTGCAGGGGGAGTACGGCGTGCACGGCGGGTTTTACGCGACCGTCGGCGACCAGCGCGAGGAGTCCGATCATGACCTCGCGGATGCGGTCGTTGGTGGGTCTGCCGACCCCGGTGACGGTCAACCCGCGCTCGAAGACGCGCCCCAGGTGCAGTTCCGCGCGGTGGCCGGCAGTGACGCCGGTCGTCACGTAGCGACCCTCCGCGCGAAGTGACTTCATAGCGGCCGTGAAGGTGGCCGCTCCGACCGGGTCGAGCGCCACGTCGACGCCACCGCCGTCGGTGAGCTCGCGTACCCGCGCGGCGACGTCTTCGGTGTAGTGGTCGATGGCTGCGTCGGCCCCGAGAGCGAGCGCGATATCGGCCTTCCAGCCGGCGCCGACGGTGGTGATCACGCGTGCCCCGACGGCGCGGGCGATCTGGATGCCGAAGCTACCGACGCCGCTGGAGCCGGCGATGACGAGCGCGGTCTCGTTCGCGGCGAGCCGGCCCCGATTCAGCAGCCCGTCGTACGCCGTCCGCCCGGCCGTCGGGATTGCTGCCGCCTGCTCCCAGGAGCACCCGGCGGGCAAGCGCAAAGACGAGTTCAGCGGGCACCGCGACCAGTTCGGCGTGGGCCGAGCGGACCGCGACGCCGACCACGGAATCTCCGACCTGCAGCTGCGGGTAGCGCGCCGCGGCTCGCTCGCCGAGAGCCTCGATGGTGCCGGCCACGTCTCGGCCGCCGATCCAGGGCCCGGGGATGCGGTCGATACGCATTCCGTTGGCGCCGGCGCGAAAGTAGAGGTCAACGCGGTCCAGAGAGGTGGCCTTGAGGCGTATCAACGCTTCATCGGGGCCGGCGACGGCGTCCGGCTGCTCACCGAATCGCAGTACCTCGAGGCCGCCCTGCTCCTCGTGAAAGGCCGCCCGCATGTGCCAGCTGTATCACTTGCCAGGGCTCTCTGCAGCGCCGGGAAAGGTCGGGCACGGTGATCGAGGTCACCGCGTGGGACGCCGACTTTGGGGGAATCAGTAGGGTAGAAAATTAGTTGGTGGTAACAAACAAGTTGCGCAATCTGCAGCTTGACGCTCGGTCGTAAGGAGGAGCGAATGGCTCGCGCCGTCGCTACACAACCCGCATCAACGAGGTCGACGTCGTCGTCGACGCCCGGGCTGGCGACCGGCGAGTATTCACACCGGCAAATCCTGGTGATCCTGTCCGGCCTGATCCTCGCGATGTTTCTTGCAGCGCTCGACCAGACGGTCGTCTCCACCTCGATCTACAAGATCGGCCAGAGCCTCGACGGCCTCACGGCGCAGGCCTGGGTCACCACCGCGTTCTTGATCACCTCGACGATCGTCACGCCGCTCTACGGCAAGCTCGGCGACATGTACGGCCGCAAGCCGTTCTTCCTGCTGGCGATCACGATCTTCGTCATCGGCTCGGCGGCCTGCAGCTTCGCGACGTCGATGTACATGCTGGCCGCTTTTCGGGCGTTCCAGGGCCTGGGAGCCGGTGGCCTCTTCACGCTGTCGCTCGCCATCACCGGCGACATCATCCCGCCTCGCCAGCGCGCCAAATACCAGGGCTACTTCCTTGCCGTGTTCGGCACTTCGAGCGTGCTCGGCCCGGTCATCGGCGGGGCGCTCGCCGGCCAGAACACCCTGCTGGGCATCGAGGGTTGGCGCTGGATCTTCCTGATCAACGTCCCGATCGGAGTCGCGGCGCTGTACGTCGTCAACCGGGTGCTGCAGTTCGACCATCAGCGTAAGAACCGCCAGAGCCTGGACGTGATGGGCGCGGTCCTGCTTGTTTTCTGCCTGGTGCCATTGCTGCTGGTGGCGGAGCAGGGTCGCATTTGGGGCTGGAGCTCTTCGAACGCGTTCATGTGCTACGCGCTGGGTCTCATCGCTCTGGTGGCCTTCATCTGGACGGAGCGCCGGGCCGGAGATTCCGCGCTGCTGCCGGCGAAGCTCTTTCGCGTGCGTGCCTTCAAGATCGGGTCGCTGCAGTCCACGATCATCGGTATCGGAATGTTCGGCGGACTGACGCTGATCCCGATCTATCTGCAGCTGGTGAAGGGCGATTCGCCGACCCGCGCCGGTTTGCTCACCTTGCCGCTGATGGCCGGCCTCATGGTGTCTTCGATCACCGCCGGCCAGACCACCTCGCGTACCGGTCACTACCGGATCTTCCCGATCATCGGCAGCGCACTGCTCGTCGTCGGGATGCTCATGCTCTCGCGGCTGACCGCCGACAGCTCGCTGGGATACGCCAGCGTTTCCATGCTGATCGTCGGCGCCGGGCTGGGCATGAACATGCAGACCATCGTGCTGGCGATGCAGAACGCCGTGCCACCCAAAGACCTCGGAGTCGCGACCTCCTCGGCCACGTTCTTCCGTCAGATCGGCGGCACGCTCGGCGTCGCAGTCTTCCTCTCGGTCGTCTACTCGACGGTGCAGGACAAGATCCGTACGGCGTATGTGGCAGCAGCTAACAATCCCGCGTTCCAGGAGGCGGCGAAGGCGCATCCGGACCAGATCTCGCGACTGCGCGGCGTCGGCTCCAGCTCGCTGAACGACACCTCGTTCCTATCGAACGACAACCCGGTGCTGGCACACCCGTTCAAGCAGGGCTTCACAAACTCCATCACCACGGCGTTCCTCATTGCCGCGATCGTGCTGAGCATCGCGCTGGTGCTCGCGATCATCCAGCGTGAGGTGCCGCTGCGCACCATGGGCGCGGAGCAGGCGCTGGCGGCCGAGGCCGCTCTCGCGCAGGCAGCTCAAGATGCCCGGACGGATGCGGCGACGGCAGGGTCCGGCTCGGTTCTGTCGCCGACCGACGCTCCACCACCGGGCGTCCCCACTCCAGCTGCCGTTAGCACCTAACGGTCACCGCCGCGGGTCGGTCTGAAAGCATGGGCCGACATCCCGGGGTGACAGGAGGCAGCGTGACCCAGCCGCAGGGCAGCGACGACACCGGCCGCGAAGCGCAGGCGAGGACGTATCGCACGCGCGGCTGGTGGCGTGACGACACGTTGGCTGACGACATCGCGCGCCATGCCGCGGCGATGCCAACCGCGCCTGCCTTTATCACCGAGAACGAGCGGGTCAGCTGGCGCCAGTACGACCAGACCTCTGATCGGCTGGCGGGCGTCCTGGTGGCGGCCGGTTATCAGCGCGGCGAGCGGGTCGCCGTTCAGTTGCCTGACACCGCGGCCGTTCACATCGCTTTCGTCGCGCTGGAGAAGGCGGGTCTGGTCGCGGTGGGAATCGGAGCCCGGGCCGGCGACCGCGAGCTGCGGCACCTGCTGGCGCGCACCCACGCCAGCGGGTTGATCACCCACACCGAGCACCGCGGTCAGACAATCGCCGACCAGATCGACAGCCTCCGAAGTGATGCGCCCGAGCTACGCCACCACATCGTCCTTCCCGAAGACAGTCCGCTCGGCGGCGTCATCACGGTCGACGGCAAGCCGGTGGAGCCGGCCCCGGAGCACATGTGGCGTGAACGCAAACTCACCGCCGACGAGCTCTGGCTGGTCAATTCCACGTCAGGCACCACTGGGCTTCCCAAGTGCGTGATGCACCACCAGAACCGCTGGTATTACTTCCACCAAACCGCGGTGGAGGTCGGGGGTTTGCGCAGCGATGACGTCGTCATGGCGTCGGTCCCGGCACCCTTCGGGTTCGGTCAATGGACCTCACACTTCACGCCGACGTTGCTTGGCGCACCGGCCGTCGTCCTGGAAAGGTTCAATGCCAGCAAGGCATTAGAGCTCATCGAGCGTGAGCGGGTGACCATCTTGTGTGCAGTGAGCACACAATTCATCCTGATGCTGAACGCGCCGGACCTCGACCGCTACGACCTCACCTCGTTACGTGTGCTCTTCACCGGCGGCGAGATGATTCCCTACGAGCGAGCGCGCGACTTCGAACGCCGGACGGGTGCCGCGGTACTGAATTTCTACGGCTCCAACGAGAGCGGGTTCGCTACCGCGACGACCATCAATGACCCCACCGAAAAGCGGCTGCGTACGGCCGGTCGGGTCCAGCCAGGCACCGAGCTCCGGCTCTATGACGATGACCGCAACATCGTGACGGCACAAGGTCGCGGGCAGCCGGGTTCACGGGGGCCGGCGATCTCGTTCGGCTATCTGGACGATGTGGCTGCCAATGGTCAACTTTTCACCGACGACGGCTTCGTGCTGCACGCAGATGAGGTCACCCTTGATGAAGAGGGCTACCTGGCCGTGGTCGGGCGCAAGTCCGACATCATCATCCGCGGCGGCAAGAACATCAGCGCCCCTCATGTGGAGGATGAGGTCGGGGCGCACCCCGCGGTCGCGCTGGTAGGAGCCGTTCCTTCGGCTGATCCGGTCTTCGGGGAGCGGGTCGCGGTCTACGTGGAACTGGTCGATGGTGCGTCGCTCGAGCTCGACGAGCTGGTGGCCTGGTTACGCGAGCGTGGGACCTCATCCGAGTACCTGCCGGAGCGTCTCGTCATCATGGACGAGCTGCCCAAGTCCTCCGGAGGCAAGCTTGCGAAAGGCGATCTGCGTGCTGATGCCGTCAAACGTTTCGGGGCTGCGAGATGAGTGAGTCGCGCACGGGAGTCGCGTTCATCACCGGTGCCGCCCGCGGGCAGGGCCGGGCCCATGCCCTGACCCTGGCTAACGCCGGCTACGACATCGTGGCCTTCGACGTCCCGGCCGGACTCACCGGACTGCCTTACCTCACCTCGACGAAGGCCGATCTCGATGAGACGTGCGACCTCGTCGCCAAGTACGGCCGGCAGGCCATTGCTGTCACGGGCGACGTCCGCAATACCGCCGATCTGGAGCGGGCCGTAGCGGTGGCCAATGATGAGCTCGGCGGCTTGGACGTCGTGATCGCGAACGCCGGCATCTGCAGCTTCGCGTCGTTTGAAGACATCACCGATCCGCAGTGGGACGAGATGCAAGCGGTCAACCTGGGCGGCATCTTTCGCACGATTCGGGCCGCGTTGCCGACGCTTCGGGCGCAGGGCTCGGGGCGCATTCTCGCCACGGCATCCATGGCCGGCCGGGGAGGGGCGCCGCACCTGGCGCACTACGCAGCAGCCAAGGCGGGCGTGATCAGCCTGGTGAAGACTCTCGCCCTCGAACTGGGCTCGAGCGGCGTGACCGTCAACTGTTTGTGCCCGACGACGGTCGACACCCCGATGGTCCACAACAAGCCCATGTACGGGCTTTTCGCACCGGACGTCGAGGCGCCCGACAAGGACAGTGTGCGACATCGCTATGAGGCGATGAACCCGATGGGCGTCGCGTGGCTCGCTCCACAAGAGGTCGCCGACGTCGCCGCCTTCCTGATTTCCGACGCCGGACGTCACATCTCCGGGGCGGTTTTCGAAGTCAGCGCGGGCGGCAGCGGTAGCCAGCTCTAGCCTGCTGTACTAAAGGACGAGGCCGCGTACCAAAGCGGCCTGCCCGACGTGCTGTAAATCGTCGGAGAGGACGCTGATAAGGCGGGTGGCCAGCGTCACCGGCGGGTCGTAGGAGTCGTCGACCACCCGAGTCAGATCGGCATCGACCAGCTTCCGCACGTAGCGCAACGTCTGCGAGTGGACGGCGTCGTGGTAGTCGATCAGGATGTCGCCGGAGCTCACCTGGACGCTGCTGACCTGTTCGGACGTATGGCCGTAGCCGAAATCGAGATCGTCGAGCGGCAAGGCGAAGCGCTCGGCCCAGCCGTCGGCAGTCCAGAGCTGCTCGATGCCTGATGCGTCGGCCAGATGGTCGTCCTGAACCCGCGTCAGATGCCAGATGAGCCAGCCGATGCTGTTCGCCTTGCCGTCGATACGCACTGCGAGCTGCTCGGGAGTCAAGCCATCGACCACGCGGTGAACCACACCCTGGACGCGATCGAATCCGTCCACCAGCAGGTCGGCAACGGCCATGGAGTTCTCCTCAGTCAGGAAGGGCTTGGCTGATTCTTACGTCAGCCAAGCCCTTCCTGATACGAGGGGCGACCGGTTAGACGCTCACCTTCATCGCGGCGAGCTCGCGCTCCACCATCGCCTCGTGCTCCTGCTCGTCCTGCTTGGCCTTCTTCGGGCTCCAGCGTCCCTTCAGCAGGAAGACGAAGGGCAGGAAGACGACCTGTGCGATGAAGCAGATCCACCACCAGCGCTGCCACTGGTGCGGGCTTTGCGCCTGTGCCTTGGCGATCTTGGCCCCATAAAGGTTCAGATAGGCAAGGTCGGCTTTCGGGATATTGGTGGCGCTCTGCAAGGCAGTGGCGTACGGCGTGATCAGAGCCAGGTCCTTCTTCGTGGCAGGTACCGCCAGCGCCAACAGTTTGGTGAGCGCCGCGGACTGCGAGATGTTGAACTTGGCCGCGATCTCACCCTGGGCCTTGGCCACCAGCGGAGCGGCCGTGGAGCCGGCACTGAGCGCGGCCAGGGTCGTCGGGTCGACGGCACTGGCCGTCTGCAACTCGGCGAACCGCTTGGTCGCCGCGAGCTTGACCGCCGTCGCCTCAGCCGTCGTCCTGCCCTCCGCCTTGGCCACCTCGGCCAGAGCCTTCGGCAGCGCGACCGGATCTGCAGCATTTTTGTTGAGGGCTGCTGCGGTGGCCGGGTCGAGCGCCTGGAGGGTCGCCACCTGCTTGGGGAACTTGGCTTGGATCGCCTGCGCCGTCGGGCCCTTGTCGACCAGCGTCGAGGTGGACGAGACGACGAAGGTGAGGGCCAGCAAGGTGAAGGTGACCGTGATGCGGATGATCCAGCCCCAGATCGCCAGGCCGGTGGCCGTACCGGCCGGGTTGCGGCTCTCGACGGTCTCGGTGAAAGCCGCCATCCATGCGCAGTACGTCATGCCGCCACCCGCCGAGATGATGACGAACAGAATGGCGAGGTCGTAGTAGCTCGTCGTGCTCGCCTTGGTGGCGGTCGTGGCGAAGATGCCGAGGCCGACCAAGCTGATGGCGGTACCCAGGATCATGAAGGGCTTGCGCACCCGGACGAAGTCGGACAGCAGCCCGGTGAGGACCAGAGCGAGCGCGTTCGTGATCCAGTACCAGTTGGCGAGCGAATTCGCACGCTGCTCCGAGTAGCCGAAGATGGTGGCGAAGTAGACCACCGAGAAGCCCGCGGCGATGTAATAGAACATCAGGAAGAGGCTGATCCCCAACGCAGGCAACACGATGTTCAGCTTGAGCATCTGGCGCCAGAGGTTCTTGGTGAGGTCTTCGATCTTGAGACCGGCCGCCCGGGCCTCGACGAGGACACGGTCGCGCATGGTCACCATCAGCTGATCCCGCAGCCGCGGCGCGAGCTCGCGCAGGCCGAAGAAGGCGATGACGAAGACGGCGAGGCCGATGGCGCCGCACAGGTAGAACTGGAACTGCCAGTTGGGATGGCTCTTGAGCGTGTTGCTCGTGACCTCCGTGACCACCAGGCTGCCCAGCACGGGGCCGAGGGTCCAGAAGCCCATCGCGAATCCACGCCCGACCTGCGGCGAGAAGTCGCGGATCAGTGCCGGCGTTGCCACCAGCACGATGCCTTCGACGAAGCCGACGACCGCGTAGATGATGAGGAACCAGGTCTTGGACGGGGCGTGCGGGAGGATGAAGGCGAAGATGAGGCCCGTGATCAGGAGGCCGTAGGTCACCAGATTCGCGCGACCCCAGCGGTCAGCAAGACCGGCCAGCAACGAGGCGAAGGCCCCGACGGCGTTCGCCACGATCGACAGGCCCACGAAGTACGTGAACGTCATGTTGTAGTGCTGGATGATCTGGGTGGCGACGGCACCCTGCAGGTAGAACTGGTAGTACAGGATGATCGTCGCCAGGACCGTGACGCCCAGGTAGAAAGTGCGGGGCCCGGTGTTGGGATAACTCGACAGCTGGCGAGTCCACAGGCTTCGCATGAAGGTCGACTCTTTCGGCTGCTCTACGCTCACGGTTCCTGCGGACAACGTGACCTCAACTCTCTCGATGAGCCAAGTCCCCCGACCAGCGGGTTTCCCTCTTGTTGTGATTGTGACCCGGGGCACAGTATCCACGCGACCAGGGTTTTTGCCAGTTATGACGCGGCTTCTCCCTTCGCTACCCGCCTGTAGAGGAGTTCACCCAGGCTTTCCTGACCGCCCATCCGGCCTTGTGTGCGGAAATAGCCACGAAGTTGGCCGGGTGACCTGGCGTGGGCGGCGTTTCCCGCCAAATCGCCGAGGTCGGCAATAACTCCGTTGCTGCTTCCGCAGAAGCCGGCTGTCGGCGCTAGGCGTAGGTCAGTCGGGTAGCAGGACGGCGGCACCTTCGACGCGGTCGGCGGCCAGGTCGCGAAGGGCTTGCGGCGCTTGGCTGCGTGGATAGGGAGTGGTGGTGATGTGCAGCGGGATCTGCGGCGGCGATGCGCAGGAAGTCTTCGCCGTCTTGGCGGGTGTTGGCCGTGACGCTGACGAGGGCGCGCTCCTGGAAGAGGTGCTGCTCGTAGTTGAGCGGCGGGATGTCGGACAGGTAGATCCCGGCGACGGCCAGCGTGGCTCCGCGGTCCAGGGTCTTCAGCGCCGCCGGCACGAGGTCACCGACCGGCGCGAAAAGGACCGCACCGTCAAGGGGGTCGTCCACCGGGTCGTAGCTGTCGCCGACGCTCGCCGCACCCAGCTGGCGGGCGAGCTCGCGGGCGGCGGGGGCGCGGGTACGTACGTGGACCTCGGCACCTTCGGCGATGGCGACCTGGGCCGCTAGATGCGCCGACGCGCCGAAGCCCCAGAGCCCCAGCCGTCCGCCTTCGGGTAGGCGTGCCCGGCGCAGCGCGCGGAACCCGATGATCCCGGCGCACAGCAGCGGAGCGGCCAACTGATCGGAGAAAACCTCCGGGATTCGATACGCGTAGGCCTCGTTGACGACGGCCGCCTCGGCGAACCCACCGTCGGCATCCCAGCCGGTGAATGCCGGAGACAGGCACAGATTCTCCTGGTGCCGCAGGCAAAAGCGGCATTCGCCATCGGTGTGACGCAGCCAAGCGATGCCGATCCGTTCGCCGAGCTCGAACCGGTGGGCGCCAGGTCCGAGCTTGTCGACGATGCCCACGATCTCGTGCCCTGGAACGACCGGGCGGCGGTGCAGCGGCAGGTCGCCTTCGGTGATGTGCAGGTCGGTGCGGCAGACCCCGCAGGCCCTGATCTGGACGCGCACTTCGCCAGCTGCGGGCTCCGGCTCGGGGATCTCGACGGACCTCAGCAGACCGGCGTCGGCCGGACCTTGCTCTGCCACCTGCCAGGCGTGCATCAGGAACCGCCCTCTTGGAGTTTGCCGACGGTCTTGGCGATTCGACGCTGGCGGGTCTCTTCGGTCTTGGCGTCCTCGACGGCCAGGACGTATTCCTTGCGGTGGGTGAAAGCCAAGGCGTCGAACGCCTGCCGCAGGCCGGGGATCCCGTTGAGGGCGGTGGCCAGGTCGGCCGGCACCTCAACCTCCCGGGGCTCGGTGTCGAGCTCGACGTCGACGTCCACTTCGTCACCGGCGGCCACCCCGGCCCCGGCCCGGTTCTGGGCGCTGAGCGGCAGCATGAACTTGCCGGCGTAGGTCGCGATGGTGCTGCGATAGGTGTAGTCATCGATGGTTACGCGTACGGGCGGCCGCTTGTGGGTGCCCAGGCTGCTGACGACCTCCGCGGGGACTTCGAAGCCGGTCGCGGTCTTGCCGTGCAGCGCGACTTTCGCCCGAAATCTCATGCCGGGAGTATGCCGCTGTCGGCGCGTTGGGGGACCGGCCGGACCGGTGGAACCGCGGTCCGTAGCACCTCATCCTGGCCGAGCTTCAGCTGGTGGTCTCGTCCGGGCGGGGTGTCCGGACCCTCGATGCGCACGGTCAGTTCAGGCCCTGTCGCCTTGACGATCCAGCCGGCTCCGAGCCCGGCGACGTGTACGTCGACGCCGGGATGGACGTGGTCTGGCAACAGGGGAGTCGGCAAATCCGGCTCCTCGACAGTCGGTTCCTGGTCGGCTTCGGCGGAGTCGATCGGGACGGGCAGTTCGTCGAGGCTGAGCGTCAGCTGGTCGTAATCGGTCAGGCCGGAGAAGCCGACCCCGAGCAGCCGAATGGGTTCGCCGTCAGGCACCGCGGCCGCCAAAGCCTGCGAAGCCGCGCCGAGCAACGCCCTGGGATCGGTGCTCGGCTGGGGAAGGCTGACGGCCCGCGTGACGGTGGTGAAGTCGGCGAAGCGCGCCTTGACCGTCACGGTGCGCACTCCGCCGCCGTGACGGTCGAGCCGCCGCCGGGCATGCCCGAAGACGACCTCCAGTTCCGCTGCCTGCTCCTGACGGCCGGTCATGTCGAAGGCGAAGGTGCGTTCAGCGCTCACGCTCTTGACCTCGCGGTCAGCCTCCACGCCTCGCTCGTCGAGGCCGAAGGAGAGCCGGTGCAGGCCGTTGCCGTGGGCGACCCCGAGCAGGCGTACCAGATCCTCGCGCGGCGTCGAGCGGAGTTCGGCGACGGTGCGTACCCCAATGCCCTGCAGCGCCTGCTTGGTGGCCGGACCCACACCCCAGAGCTTGCCGACCGGCGTCGGCAGCAGGAAGTCGTCCTCCTGTTCGGCGGTGATGACGGTCCAACCGTGGGGTTTGCCGGCTTCGGAAGCCAGCTTGGCGATCAGCTTGGAACGTCCAAGGCCTATCGAGACCACGAGGCCGGTGCGACGCCAGAATTCGCGGCGGATGTGGTCGGCGACGGCCAAGGGGTCTGCGTGGCCACCCGCGGCGAGGTCGACGAAGGCCTCGTCCAGGCTGACGGGCTGCACCAGCGGGCTCGCCTCGCGTAGCAGCTCCATCAGCACGGCGCTGTGGGCGCTGTAGGCGGCAAAGCGGGGGATCAGATATGTGCCCGCCGGGCACAGTGAGCGCGCTCGGGCAGTCGGCATTGCTGAGCCGACGCCGAACCGGCGGGCCTCGTAGCTGGCCGTGGCCACCACACCGCGGGGACCGAGTCCGCCGACGATGACCGGCCTGCCCCGCAGTGAGGGGCGCTGGCGCTGCTCGACCGCCGCGAAAAAGGCATCCGCGTCCAGGTGCAGGACGCTGGGATCCTCACGCACGTCACCAGGCTAGGCCGAAACTGCGACTAGGCGCGGACTCCGAAGAGGTGCAGCACGATGTCGTCCAAGGCTTTGCGGCTGCGTTCCCGGAGCACGTCGTCGGAGTTCTCCAGGTAGTCGTGCGGCACGATGATCAGCGGGATATCGGGAATCCCGTGGATACGCGCCAGCGTGCGGGCAGCGCCTTCAAAGGGTGCGGTCACGAAGGTGACGGTGGGGATGCCGAGCTCTTCGAGATGGACGGAGTCGAGCAAACTGCCCGACGTGCAGGAGCCTCATTTGGCGAGGCCGTTGATCACCCCGTCGTACTCCAGGAATTGGGCGACCATGTCAGGTTCCGCCGGGCGTGAGAGCACGGGTTTGATTTCACGGTGGAAGGTCAGCGGGCCGAATCGCTCAGTCAGTGCGGCCTCGAGTACGCGGGTGTAGCCGGGGAAGTGCGGACCGGTGAGGTGCTCGCCCTCATTGCTGAGGAAGCCGATCCGTTTGATGTCTTTGGTTGAATTTCGGCGGGTCGCAAGCCGCCGGTCGACGGTATTGTCGCGCCCTCGCGGGTCGACGATCTCGATCACGGTTGTCCTCCTTCGGACGTTGCCTGGCCGAGTCGGCGAGGGAGGGCGCGGGTGACGGCGAAGCCACCGAGATGGCCCCAGGACGGAAGGATTGCGGCGCACGGGATGCTATCGGCGCCGCTCACGATGACGTGGATGTCACTTGGTGACCAGGCGACCGGGACCATCGTCTCGGGGTCTGACTGATCGACCCACTCGGGCCACCACTCGTAATGCGATGCGGCGTCGACGGCGGGGGAGCCGTCGACTGCCAGTCTGATGTCACCGAGCCGGCGGCGTGCGGTGTGCCATAGCTGCGCCTGAATTTTTTCGCGCGTCCAGCCCTGTTCGGCGAGCGTGCGCGCCATTGACGGGCTGAAGGCGATGAGGATCTCGCCCATCGTGTGGGTGTTGGAATTGCCGCGGGCGCTCATCTGGTCGGCCACCAAACCGAGCCACTGCTCGCGCCAGATCCGGGTTGTCGGAGGTGCTGAAACCCCAGAGGTTGCCGATCTGCGGGCCCTCGCAGGCGAAGACGGTGACTGCCCCGTCAGGAGCTACGACGTCGCGTGATTCATGGAAGGGTGGCCAAGGGGAATCGTCGCTTTCGGCGACGCTGAAGGCGAGCCGGCCGGGGTGGCCGAAAATCTCCTGAACGGGCTGATGGGGTCGCCCGCCGCCGACGTTCCAGATGGTCAGTTTGATGGCCCGGCCGATGGCCAGATTCGCCCGGCTGCCACCCCCGCTGAACACAGATTCGCCGGTCGCCATGCCGAGATCTGCGACCGCTGCGCCCGAGACGATGACCAGCGGCCAACAAGGATGCGTGGTGGCGACGACGCCGGCGAAGTTGAAGCGCGGCTCCTGCATGGCGCCGAGCGCAGTCAACACAATGGGCATGTATTCGGGCAGGCAGCCGGCCATCGCCGCGTTTGCTGCGACATCGCGGACAGTCGCGATCCGCCCGCTCGGAGGCATCGGACCTATGACCGCGTCACCTTCCAGGCCGCTCCCGCGAATGAGGCCCTCGACGACCTCCCTCTGTGGGGGAAAGGTCGGCAGCCCATCAGTGAGGTCGAGCCGGTAGCTGAGCTCGGGCCAGTCGGCTGCATCGATCGCAGCCGGCAGCGATTTCTGCCCGAGCACATTCATGTCGTTCTGGACCTCCACAGGCCGTGCCTCAATGTGGATAGTGAACGCCATGAGCGTTTACCGGGAGCAAGTGGTACCCCGAATCATCAACGTCGCGTGCGGATTGAAGGCCAACGACAAGTTGCGCCAGCGGACCTGCGAAGGCCTCAAGGGCGACGTGCTGGAGATCGGCTTCGGGTCCGGGTTGAACGTGCCGTTCTACCCGGAGGATGTCACTCTGGTCGATGCCGTGGAGCCAGCCGACGTCGGCTGGAAGCTGGCAGAAAAGCGCCTCGCTGCCTCGCCCACGTCGATCCGCAGGTCAGGGTTGGACGGCGAATCGCTGCCGTTCAGCGACGACACCCATGACGCGGCGATCTCGACCTGGACGCTGTGCACCATCCCCGATGCGGTCGCAGCGCTGCACGAGGTACGGCGGGTGCTGAAGCCCGGCGGCACACTGCATTTCGTGGAGCACGGTTTGGCTCCGGATGCCGCGGTGCAGCGATGGCAACGGCGCATCGAGCCAGTACAGAAGCGGCTCTTTGCCGGCTGCCATCTGACCCGAAACGTGTCGGAGATGATTGAGACAGCAGGCTTCACCATCGAAGAGATCGACATCTTCTATCTGCCCGGGCCCAAGAGCGTGGGGGCGATGAGCCTGGGGGTTGCGCGGGCCTGATTGCTTGTGGCGTGGTGCAAGCTGGGGCTGGCTTAGGCGAGCGCCTGCGCGATCGGAGTCGGGCCGGAGACAAGTTCGAACTGACGCCGGCTCGCGGCACCTGCAAGGCATTCGACAACGACGGCCGCGACATCGGCGCGGGGAATCCTTCCGCCGCCCACGGATTCGCCGACGGTGATCATTCCGGTTCCGATGTCGTCGGTGAGGCCACCGGGACGTACGACTGTCCAGTTCAGGCTGCTCGCCCGTACTGCCGCATCAGCGTCACTCTTCGCCCGCAGGTAGACCTGGAATACCTCGGTGGAATCAGGATCGAAGCTGTCGGCGCCGATCGCGGAGACCATGACGTATCGATCGACACCGGCCTGCTCTGCGGCGGCGATGAGCAGCAAGGCGCCGTCGCGATCGACGGTGAGCTTGCGAGCCGCAGTGCTACCGGGTCCTGCGCCTGCTGCAAACACCACCGCGTCAGCACCCGCCAAATGTGCCGCAAGCTCGGACGCCGTTGACATCTCCAGATCGCAGAGGACGGGTTCACCGCCCACGATGGTCACGTCATCTGCGTGCGACGGATTTCGAATCAGGCTGACGGGCTGGTGACCGGTTTCGTGCAGCTGCCGAGCAAGATGCAACGCGATCTTTCCGTGGCCGCCCGCTATGACAATCAGCATGCGGCAGCCTCTCACGCTGTCCGATTTACTCCCGCCGGTCCCCATCGGTCGCAGTGGGCAAGGCCGTTACAGTGACAGAGCCCGTCTGAGGAGGCGTATCCGTCCTGGTGGGCGGCGCGGTCTTCAAAACCGTTGTGACCGAGGACCTCGGTCAGGGGGGTTCGATTCCCCTCCGCCTCCGCTACCTGCAGGTATGC
>CAVTTQ010000001.1:0-30922 GCA_963737695.1 uncultured Actinomycetota bacterium | reverse complement strand
GCTGACACGCGCTGAGATCAGCTTCCGGCGCCATGGTCTGGTGGCGCCAGGACGCCATGAACTATGGCGCCGTTGATGACTCACCGGTGAGCCAAAGAGCTAAGGAAAGGCGGAGGCCCAAATTGGCCGTCACAGCATGCTCGGCCAGCCGCCAGCCGAAGCGACCTTTGTCGAGCCGCGACCAGCCCGCATTGGGCAGACCACCCAGGACGTGGCGGGCCCGCACCGGCAGCCCGAGCATCACGTCGATCAGCGAGCGGGCGGTACCGCCATGGTGACGGCCACGATCAGCTCTTCCGGCGAGCCCTCCAGGAAGGGCAGCACCGCTTGGTACGCGCGGTCCCCCACCTCCCCGTAGGTTTCGCCACCTCCGCGCCGGAGCTGCTCGCGGTCTCCTAACAGCCAGTCGGCGTGCTGCTGCGGGAAGGCGACCTTGACCTCGTCCAGGGTCAGGCCTGACCAGCCGCCGACGTCGATCTCGCGGAGCCGGGTATCGAAGATCAGCTCCAAGCCAGACAGTTGCGCGACGGCGGCTGCCGTATCCGCTGCCCGGGAAGAATCCGAGGACAGGATGGCCACCGGCCGACGCGCCGCGATGAGCGGGCTACTCGCGCCGCCTGCGCACGCCCCACGTCATCGAGCGGCACATCGACCTGTCCCTGAAAACGCCCTGTCGCGTTATGGCTGGTGCGACCGTGGCGCAGCAGCAGCAGCTGCCGGCTCACTCCCCGGCTGCGCCGGCCGTGCCCGCTGACGCCGCAGACAGAGTCTGGGCCAGCGTCGCATCGACGAACGGGAGCTCCGGGCAGTCTTTCCAGAGCCGCTCGAGGGCGTAATACTCCCGCTCCTCGGCATGCTGAACGTGCACGACGACATCGCCGAAATCGAGCAGCACCCAGCGGCCTTCGCGCTCGCCCTCGCGGCGGATCGGCTTGACCCCTGCCTCGCGCATGCGCAGCTCAACCTCGTCAATGATGGCTTTGACCTGGCGTTCCGTGGGTGCACTGGCCAGCACAAATGTGTCAGTGATCGCCAGGCGGTCGGCGACGTCAAGGACGGTGACATCGGTCGCGAGCTTGTCGGCTGCAGCTTGCGCCGCAACCATGGCTAGTTCGACGGCGCGAGGGGCAGCGGGCACAGGCGACTCCAAAGACGTGGGGTGAACTCGATGTTCGGCTGATGAACTTGGTGCTCAGTTAATTCAAAGGCCTGCCCAGCGTGGCACATTCCGTCAAGGCGCGTCGCGGTAGAGCAGCCGCTTGTCGATATACCGCACCACGGAATCGGGCACCAGATACCAAATCGGCGCCCCTCGAGCGACCCGCTCCCGGCAATCCGACGAGGAGATCGTGAGCGCCGGAATCTCCAGCAGGCTGACCGTCCCCTTCGGGAAGCGCTCATCGAGCTTGAGCGGATAGCCGGGACGCGTCACGCCGACAAAGTGCGCCATCGAAAACATGTCCTCGTAGGAATGCCAGTCGAGGATCTGCGCCAGGGCATCGGCACCGGTGATGAAGAAGGCTCAGCCTTCGGATGCGCCTCACGAAGCTCGCGCAGGGTGTCGACGGTGTAGGTCAGACCGGGCCGATCGATGTCGATGCGGCTCACCGAAAAGCGCGGATTGGTGGCCGTGGCCAGCACGGTCATCAGGTAGCGGTCTTCAGCTTGGGAGACTTTGCGCTCGGTCTTCTGCCACGGCTGACCGGTCGGGACGAAGATGACTTCGGTCAGGTTGTAGAGCGCGGCCACTTCGCTGGCGGCTACCAGGTGACCGTGATGGATGGGGTCGAAGGTGCCGCCCATCACGCCGATGCGTTCGTCCACCGGGTCAGATTGCCTTAGGTGGAGGGCTCAGGTCGGCAAGAGCCGCTGAACGAACTCAGCGAGCTGCTCGACGTTGCGGCACTCGACCATTTCGTCGAAGAGCGGCTCGTACGTCTTGGTTGCCGAATCTCCCGATCCCCAGTACGTGCGCGGCTCCGGATTGAGCCAGTACGAATGACGCGCTTCCTTCACCAGCCGGCGGACCGTCGGCGCCGCGGCCGAGCGGTGGTTGTTACGGGCGTCACCGAGCACCAGCAGCGAGGTCCTCGAGGTGATCGCGTCCGGATACTTCTCCTCGAAGACCTCGAACGCGTGACCGTAGTCGCTGTGTCCGTCGAACCAGACCAGGTCAGCATTCTGGGCGATGCGAGCCATGGCGTCGCCGATATCCACTGCCCGCAGGTAGTCGGTCACCTCGTCGCAGGTGTCGATGAACGCAAAGCAACGCACCTTGGAGAACTGCTCGCGCAGGGCGTGGGTGAGCATCAAAGTGAAGTGCGCGAACGAGCTGACCGATCCCGACACGTCGCAGAAGACGACCAGCTCAGGCTTGTGCGGCTTGTGCGGCTTGTGCTTGGTCTCGATCGGAACCCCGCCGGTCGCCAGGGAGGCCCGAACGGTGCGCCGGAAGTCGAGCTTGCCGTTACGCCCCAGCCGGCGCTTAGCCGTGAGCCGGGTCGCGAGGCGCCTGGCCAGCGGCTGGACCTGGCGACGCAGTTCGATCAGGTCGTTGCGTGACGCGCGTAGGAAATCGACCTGGTCAGTCAGCGGTTTCACGGCGCTCTTGGTGACCGACTCGACGCCCTTGGTCTCCGCGAGCCGGCGGCGGACCTCGCTCTCGACCGCTTCTTCGAAGGCTTTGATCCGATCCGAGATCGTCTGGCGGGCGACCTTTTCCGCCATGCCGCCCCGCTCCTGATCGCCCATCATCGCCGCCAGCAGCGACGCGATAAGGGTCTCGGGCGAGAGCGCGCGCAGCACGCGGTAGGAGAAGAACGACTGCCGGCCAGCCGGTGAATCGGTACGTCCGAGGCTGCTGACGGCCTGCCGGGCGAACCGCCGGATCGCATCGTCATCGCCGTCGAGCAGCAGGTCACGCAGCTGATCCCGCATCGCCTTGGTGAGGTCGGCCATGTCGATCGGCTCACCGTCGCCGTCGCCTAACCCGCCCTCGCCGTCGAGGTCTTCCTGACGGGTCGCGTCGCCGATGACCGGCGGGAACCACAGGTCGAAGAGGGTGTCAAAGGTGGCCCGGTGCTGGGCCCGCTTGCAGGCCGTGGCGGCAAAGGCGGCGCGCAGATGCTCGCGCTCGATGATGTCGACCTTGCCGAGGGCCCGAATGGCGTCGATGGTCTCGGCCGTGCTCACCGGGATCCCCGACGAGCGCAGCGCGCCCGTGAAGTCGACGGTGCGGTCGAGCAGGCTCATGACAGCTTCAGTTGGCTGATGGCCCGGGCCTGGTCGCTGGCGTGTTTCAGCACGACACCCAGCGTCCCCTTCACGGCATCCTCGTCAAGCGTGTCGAGACCCAACGCGAGCAGCGTGTGGGCCCAGTCGATCGACTCCGCCACGGATGGGGCCTTCTTCAGCTCCATCGCCCGCAGCGCCCGGATGGTGCGAACCAGCTGCTCTGCCAGCTCCTCAGGAAGCTCAGGCACCCGAGCCTTGACGATGGCCTTCTCGCGCTCGGCGTGGGGGTAATCGAGGTAAAGGTAAAGGCAGCGGCGCTTGAGAGCTTCCGAGAGCTCACGGGTGGCGTTGGAAGTCAGGACCACGAAAGGACGCCGAGTCGCGACGACGGTGCCGAGCTCGGGAATCGTCACCTGATAGTCCGAGAGCACCTCGAGCAGCAGGCCCTCGACCTCGACGTCAGCCTTGTCGGTCTCGTCGATGAGCAGCACCGTGGGATCGTCGCGCCTGATGGCCGTCAGCAGCGGCCGAGGCAGCAGGAATTCCTCACTGAAGATGTCTTCCTGCGTGTCGGCCCAGTCCGCGTCGCCGGCGGAAGCCTGGATACGCAGCAGCTGCTTCTTGTAGTTCCACTCGTACAGCGCGCGGGCTTCGTCGAGACCCTCATAGCACTGCAGGCGGACCAGCTCGGCGTCAGTCGCGGTCGCTACGGCCTTGGCGAGCTCCGTCTTGCCGGTACCGGCGGGGCCCTCTACGAGGAGCGGCTTGCCGAGCCGGTCAGCGAGGAACACGGTGGTGGCGATGGCGTCGTCAGCCAGGTAGCCCGCCTTTTCCAGCCGGTCACGCACGTCGGCCACATCACCGAAGACGGGGAACTGCTGCACGGGCTCACTCCGGACTGTGCGAGGGATTACGCGTCAATTCGCAGGCACGAATAGTTGATTGTTTCACGAGACAAGAGGTCCGGGTGTCAGTCGGTGTCAGGCCGTGTCATTCGAGCAGGTCATAGCCGGGCAATGTGAGGAAATCAACGAGCGGCTCGGCGAGCGCGACCTCGGTGAACAGCGTGCGGGCCTCGGCCAGCCGCGGCAGATCGCCCGTAGCGGCTAACACGGCGGTCTGCTCCTCGATCAGCTCATGCACGCGAGCCTGCGAAAACACCCCGGCCCGCACCCATTGCCACACCTGGCTGCGGGCGATCTCGGCGGTGGCGGCGTCTTCCATGAGGTTGGAAATGGCCACGGCTCCGCGACCGCCGAGCCAAGCGGCGATGTAGTGAAGTCCGACGCGGATGTCATCCGCCAATCCCAATTCGGTCGGCCGGCCGGGAGTTTGAGAGATCGCCGTCAGCTGATCGGCCGAAATACTGACTGATTCCCGGGATTCGTCAATTTGATGAGGGCGTTCTCCAAGAACGCCGTTGAAAACCTCCGTACATACCGGCACCAGATCCGGATGCGCGACCCAGCTGCCGTCAAAGCCGTCGCCGGCCTCGCGGACCTTGTCCGCCTGCACTTTGGCGAGCGCGACGGCGTTCACCTCCGGATCGCTGCGGCTCGGGATGAACGCCGCCATGCCGCCGATCGCGTGAGCACCCCGGCGGTGGCAGGTGTCGACCAGGAGCTGGGTGTAGGCCCGCATGAACGGAGCTGTCATGGTCACCGCGTTACGGTCAGGCAGGAGCGTCTCGCCCGGCCGCCCCCGGAAGGTCTTGATCGCGCTGAACATGTAATCCCAGCGGCCGGCGTTCAGCCCGCTGGCGTGCAGTCCGAGCGCCTTCAGGGTCTCGTCCATTTCGAACGCCATCGGCAACGTCTCAACCAGCACGGTCGCCCGGATGGTGCCCCGCGACAGGCCGAGCCACTGCTCGGTGAAGGCGAAGACATCGGCCCAGAGGGCAGCCTCGGAGGCCGCCTGCAGTTTGGGCAGATAGAAATACGGCCCACTCCCCCGTGCGACCAGATCGCTGGCGTTACGAAACGCGTACAGACCCGCGTCGAAGAGCGAGGCGGAAATCGGCAGCCCGTCGACGAGCACATGCTTTTCCGGCAGATGCCAGCCGCGGGGCCGCACCACGAGAGTCGCGAGCTCCTCCCCGAGGGCGTACGTCTTTTGCGCTGTCGTGAGCGTCAGGGTGCGATTGATGGCCGCCGACAGATTCGCCTGACCTGACAGCAGGTTGGCCCACGTGGGCGCTGTCGCGTCCTCGAAGTCGGCCATGAAGACGCGGGCGCCGGAGTTCAACGCATTGATCAGCATCCGCGCGTCGGTGGGCCCCGTGATCTCGCAGCGTCGATCGGTCAGATCAGCCGGCGCAGTAGGCACTTTCCAGGTTTCATCCATCCGGATTGCCCGGGTGGCCACGGAAAAATCGAGAGTGCCGCCCGCATCGAGCTCCGCCTGACGATCTGCCCGGTCCGCCAGCAGCCGGCGGCGCGCCCGCCCGAATTCGCGTTGCAGGGCCACGAGGAAGGCCAGCGCCTCAGCGGTGAGGACGTCCCGCGTATCAAGGCCAGTTGCGCCGCTCGGCGGCCGCACTTCGACGTCCGCGGATGAACGGGGAGTCGACGTGGACGCGGTGACAGCCATACGCCGAAATAATGCCCACTTCATATGACGGAGGGGTGACACGGACCCACTCGGCTGGGTAGAGACTTCCTCATGCGAGTGGCATTCCTGGGCATGGGCCGGATGGGTCGTCGGATGGCGTCTCACGTGTTGGACGGCGGGCATGAGCTGACCGTCTGGAATCGAACCCCAGGCAAGGCCGACGAGCTCGTTTCCCGCGGCGCCCGGCAGGCGGATCGCATCGCCGACGCCGTTCACGACGTCGACGCGATCGTCCTGATGCTCTTCGACGGTGAAAGCGTCGACCAGGCGCTCGACGACATGGCTGGAGCGGCACCAACGGGGACCTTGATCATCGACGGCACCACCACGGGACCCGTCGCCGCCCGTCAACTCGGCACAAAGGCTGCTCAGCCTGGGCTTCGCTACGTCGACGCTCCGGTGGCGGGGTCACTGGCCCCAGCGACGGAGGGAACGCTCACGATCTTCGTCGGCGGCAGCGACCCGGATGTGCGCGATGCCTTGCCGTTGCTGCAACTTTGGGGCGCGCCCGATCGGATCCGCCACCTCGGCCCGGTGGGCACCGCGAACGGTCTGAAGTCGGTCGTCAACATGTGCCTTGGCATCGCCATCGCCGGGGTCGGCGAGGCGCTCTCGTTGGGCGCCGACCTGGAAATCGACCGGAAGGTGCTGCTCGACGCTCTCGAGGCGGGACCGTTCGGATGGACCGTCAAGCAGAAGCGCCAGATGCTCGAGACGGGCAGCTTCACGCCTCCTGCGTTCACCGTGGATCTGCTCGGCAAGGACCTTCGCGTCGCCCTGCAAGCTGCAGCTGACGAGCTACCGCTGGCTGCCGCCTCACTGGCTGCGGCGGAAGCGACGTCCGAGGCGGGCTTGGGTGGCGACGACTACTCGGCGATCGCCCGCTAGGCCTTACTCGCGACTCGTATCACTCACGACTCGTATCACTCCCGAATGTGCCCGTTGCCAATGACGACCCACTTCGTCGAGGTCAGCTCCGGAAGCCCCATCGGCCCGCGGGCGTGCAACTTCTGGGTGCTGATGCCGACCTCGGCGCCCATCCCCAACTGCTCGCCGTCGGTGAAGCGCGTAGACGCATTGACCATGACCGCCGCGCTGTCGCAGCCCGCAATGAAACGACGGGAGGCGTCCAGCGAGCGGGTGACGATCGCTTCGGTGTGGCCGCTGCTCCAGGTCCGGATGTGCTCGAGCGATTCCTCAAGCGAGCTGACGACGCGTACCGCAACGTCGAGCGAGAGGTATTCCTCGGCCCAGTCGGTGTCGTTGGCCGCCACCACGGCCGGGTCGTACGCCTGCACCACAGGGTCGCCGTGGACCGTCACCGATGCTGCGGTCAGGGCGGGAAGCAGCATCGACAGGAAGTCCGGCGCGATCGCCCGGTGAACCAGCACCGTCTCCGCGGCGTTGCAGACGCTGACGCGGGAAGTCTTGGCATTCAAGACGATGCGAAGCGCCATCTCGAGGTCGGCGTCTTCGTCGATGTAAACGTGGCAATTGCCCACGCCCGTCTCGATCACCGGCACCGTCGACTCTTCCACCACCGTGCGGATCAGGCTGGCGCCGCCGCGAGGAATGATCACGTCGACAAGTCCTCGCAGGCGTAGCAACGTCCGCACCGAAGCGCGATCGGTGCCCGGCACCAGGTTGATCACGTCGGCCGGCAAGCCGACGCTCATCACCGCCGCGCGTAAGACGTCGACCAGGGCAGTGTTGCTTTGATATGCCGAACCGCTTCCGCGTAGCAGCGCAGCGTTGCCGCTCTTGAGGCAAAGCCCAGCAGCGTCGACGGTCACGTTGGGACGCGCCTCGTACACGATCCCGACGACCCCCATCGGGACGCGCAGCTGGCGTACCTCGAGCCCGTTCGGCAGGGTGCTCCCCCGCACGACCTCGCCCACCGGATCAGGTAGCGCCGCAACCTGGCGCAGCCCGTCAGCCATCGCTTCAATCCGTGCCTCGGTGAGCGTCAACCGGTCGATCATCGCCGTCGACGTACCACTCTCCGCCGCCGCCTGAATGTCCACAGAGTTGGCCTGGATCAGCTCCGTCGTCGACTTGACGAGGGCGTCTGCCATCGCGTGCAGCGCCGCGTCCTTCACCGACCGCGTCGCGGCGGAAAGCGCTACGGAAGCCGCGCGGGCCCTCACCGCGACCTGCCGCACCGCCTCTTCGGACATGAGCCCAGGATACGGCCCCTTCTGGTCCTGCCTGCGCGCTCCGTCATGCTCCGGCGACGCCCAGACGTCGCCTCAGGATGACGGAGCGACGAGTTCAGCGGCGCAGGATCACCAGATGGTCGCGGTGGACGACCTCCCGGGTATAGCCCGGGCCCAGATCGCTGGTGGACCGGCCGAGCATGGCGGGCAGCTCGACCGCGTCGTAGCTCACCAGGCCGCGCCCGAACGGCTTACCGGCGGGGTCGACGAGCTCGACAGGGTCGCCGGCGGAGAAGTCACCCTCGACTGACGTGATGCCAGCCGGCAGCAGGGAGCTTCCCCGATCCACCAGGGCCGTCACGGCGCCGGCGTCGAGGTGCAACCGCCCGCTGGGAGCCGACGCGTGCGCCAACCAGCGCAAGCGCGAGGGCAAGCGACGTCCGGCCGGATAGAACATGGTGCCCAGCTCCTCCCCGGCGAGGAGGCCGGAGAGGTCGGCAGCTGACCCGATGACGGTCGCGCAGCCCTCCGAGGCAGCCAGCAGGGCGGCGTCGACCTTGGTCTGCATCCCACCCGTCCCCACGGCGGCGGCGCCGATTCCACGGAAGGCAGCGTCGCCCAAGTCGGACGGATCGTGAACCTCGGTGAGCTGGCGCGCGCCCGGGTCGGTGCGGGGATTGCTCTCGTAGACCCCGGAGACGTCGGTGAGCAGGATCAGCAGGTCGGCCGCCACCAGATGGGCGACCAGGGCGGCGAGCCGGTCGTTTCCGCTGAAGCGGATCTCCTCGGTGGCCACGGCGTCGTTCTCATTGAGCACCGGCACCACGCCCAGCGAGAGCAGCCGCTCGAGGGTGCGACGGGCGTTGCGGTAATGGGCGCGGCGGATGACGTCTTCACTGGTCAGCAGCACCTGGCCGACGGTGCGGGAGTAGCGGGCGAAGCTCGCCGCGTAACGCTCCGCCAGGAGCAGCTGTCCGACGCTGGCGCAGGCCTGCAAGGTGGCCAGATCGCGAGGTCGCTTGGAAAGCCCCAGCGGTGCGATCCCCGCGGAGATGGCACCACTGGAGACGAGCACGATGTCGCGCTTTTCGACGGCCAGCGTGTCGACGAGGGTGTCGACCCGGGCGGCGTCCAGCCCGTCGTCGGCGGTGGTCAGTGAGGAGGATCCGACCTTGACCACCACCCGCCGCGCATGGGCGACGAGTGGGCGGATCACGGAGCCGGGTCCGTCGGTGCGCCGCTCGGATGAACGGCCTGGGCCTCTAAGGCACGCAGCGCTTCCAGCTCCTCGAACGGCGTGTGACGCTCGATGAATTCAGCGTGCCGCTGCTCGCGGGTCTTACGCGTGTCACCGGCGACGCGTCCGTCGGTGCCGCGTGGACCGATGATCGCCTCAGCGGCATCAGCCAGCGTGGGCTCCCAATCGAAGGTCACCTCGCCGATGGTGACCTCTGCGCCGGCTTGCGCGCCGAGCTTGGCCAGCTGCGATTCGACCCCGAGCTTGGCCAGCCGGTCGCCGAGGAAGCCGACCGCCTCTTCGTTGTTGAAGTCGGTCTGGCGGACCCATCGCAGGGGTTTGGTGCCCTCGATCCGGTACGACTGTGGCCCGGTCGCGGTGACGGTGAATTCGCGCCCGCCGACGGGCCTGGGGCGCAGCACGATCCGGGTGGGCTCTGACGGGACGTTGTCAAAGCGGTGCTGTTCGACGATCTGGGCCAGCCGCAAGGTCAGCTTGCGCAACCCCTCGTGGCTGGCGGCGCTGATCTCGAAGACCTCCAGCCCGCGAGCTTCCAGCTCCGGCCGCACCATTTCTGCAAGCTCTCGCGCTTCGAGGACGTCGATCTTGCTCAGGGCAACGACACGGGGTCGGTCGGTCAGCCCGCCGCCGCCGTACGCGTTGAGCTCGGCTTCCAGGGCGTCGAGGTCGCTGATCGGATCGCGGCCGGGGTCCAGCGTGGCGCAGTCCAGCACATGCACCAGCACGCTGCACCGCTCGACATGGCGCAGGAATTCCAGGCCGAGCCCTTTGCCCTGGCTGGCACCGGGGATGAGTCCGGGCACGTCGGCGACCGTGTAGGAGGCATGGTCCCCGGCGCTGACGACCCCGAGATTCGGTACGAGGGTGGTGAAGGGATATTCGGCGATCTTGGGCCGCGCTGAGGAGATTGCCGCGACCAGCGATGACTTGCCGGCGCTCGGGAATCCGACCAGCGCGACGTCGGCGACACTCTTGAGCTCCAGAACGACGTCTTTGACCTCGCCCGGCTCGCCGAGCAGGGCAAATCCGGGTGCCCGGCGGCGTACTGACGCCAGCGCCGCATTACCCAGACCACCGGCGCCACCGGCGGCGAGCACGTAACGAGTACCGGTGCCCATCAGGTCGGCGAGCTGCTCACCGGTCTCGGAATCGACGACCACGGTGCCGTTGGGTACGGCAAGTGTCAGGTCGCCGCCCTCAGCGCCGGAACGGTTACTGCCCTGCCCCTGCTTGCCGGAGGTGGCGTGCTGGTGGGGGTGGAAGTGAAAGTCCAGCAGGGTCGAGACCTGGGGGTCGACGACGAGGACGACATCGCCGCCACGGCCGCCGTTACCGCCGTCGGGCCCGCCGAGCGGAACGAACTTCTCGCGGTGGACGCTGGCGCAGCCGTTACCGCCGTTGCCGGCACTGACGTGCAGGACGACACGATCGATAAAGCTGGCCATCGGCGTCTACAGAGAACAGGCCAAAAGGCTGGCGGTCGGCCCGCAGGACGGGACCGGCGGCAAGCCCTAGGCGCTGGCGCCGACGGGGGCGTCGGCCTCTGCTGCTACCTCAGTGACGATGTTGACGACCCGGCGTCCGCGCTTCTTGCCGAACTCGACGTAGCCGGTAGCCAGCGCGAACAGGGTGTCGTCCTTGCCGCGGCCGACAAGCTCGCCGGGGTGGAAGTGGGTGCCGCGCTGGCGAACGATGATCTCACCGGAATTGACCAGCTGGCCGCCGAACCGCTTCACGCCAAGGCGCTGGGAATTGGAATCGCGGCCGTTGCGCGAGGAGCTGGCGCCCTTCTTGTGTGCCATGGTGTCAGCCCTTCGCGGTCTTGGAGGAGTCGATGCCGGTCACGCGGAGCCGGGTGTACTTCTGGCGGTGGCCCTGGCGGGTGTGCTGACCGGTCTTGTTCTTGAACTTGTGGATGCGGATCTTCGGGCCCTTTTCCAGGCCGAGGATCTCCGCCGTCACCGCGACGCCGGCAAGAGCCTTCGCGTCAGTAGTGACCGTGGCGCCATCAACCAGCAGGAGAGCAGGCAGCGTCACTGAATCGCCAGTGGCGCCCGACACCAACTCGACGTTGAGTTCGTCGCCGACAGCAACCTTGTGCTGCTTACCTCCGGTGCGCACGACTGCGTACACCGATTCACCTACCTCGCTGATGCTTGAACTTGCTAAGAAATTGGTCCGCCGGCCGGCGCGCTGTCGCACACAGCTACGCGCACCGCAGGGGCACGACTTCCGATCGTATCCGAAGCCGCAAATCTGAGCTGACTACTCGACGAGCGCCTCGGCCGGCTCCGCTTCCACGGCCACCACGTCTTCCGCGTCTTCCGCGTCTTCCGCGTCTTCCGCGCTTGCCTCTGCTTCGGTAGCGACCACGTCCTCGACAGCCACCTCGGTCTCGTCAGGAACGACGTCTTCGCCAGCCGCCTCAGCTTCGGCGCCCGCCTCGATCAGGTGGTGGCCGTTGGTGCTGTCAACGGACAGAGCGAGCTCGTCCAGGGGCGGGATCTCGTTGCCGTCCTCATCCAGCGGACGCGGCAGCGGGGGCCTCGGGATCGGCTTGGGCTTGGGCTTCACGCCGCCAAGACCAGGCAATTCGATGGTGTGCCCGCGGCCGCCGCAGGTGGGACACGGTTCGCTGTAGGCCTCGAGGAGTCCCTGTCCCACACGCTTGCGGGTCATCTGCACGAGTCCGAGGCTGGTGACCTCTGCCACCTGGTGCTTCGTACGGTCGCGCCCGAGGCATTCGGTCAGCCGGCGCAACACCAGTTCGCGGTTGCTCTCCAGCACCATGTCGATGAAGTCGACGACGATGATCCCGCCGACGTCACGCAGACGAAGCTGTCGAACCAGCTCTTCGGCGGCTTCGAGGTTGTTTTTGGTGACGGTCTCTTCGAGGTTGCCGCCCTTGCCCGTGAAGCGACCGGTATTGACGTCGACCACCGTCATGGCTTCGGTGCGGTCGAAGACCAGTGAGCCACCCGATGGCAGGTAGACCTTGCGATCCAGCGCCTTCAGCAGCTGCTCGTCCACCCGCGCCTCGTGGAAGACGTCTCCGCTGGACTCCTTGCGCAGGCGCGGCAGGAGATCAGGCGCGACGTTGGAGACGTAATTTTCGATCATCTCCCACTCGTGCTCACCCTGGATCACGAGCTCGTTGAAGTCTTCGTTGAAGATGTCGCGGATGACGCGGATGACGAGATCGGGCTCGGCATACAGCAGGGTTGGCGGGGTGCCCTTGGTGGACTTCTTCTGGATCTCTTCCCACTGGGCCGCCAGCCGCGAGATGTCGCGCGCCAGCTCGTCTTCGCTGGCACCCTCGGCGGCGGTGCGCACGATCACACCTGCGTCTTCCGGCGTGATCTTCTTCAGGATGCTGCGCAGCCGGGTGCGCTCGCTGTCGGGCAGCTTGCGGCTGATGCCCGCGCTGCCCCCGTCCGGCACGTACACCATGTAGCGGCCCGGCAGGCTGACCTGGCTGGTGAGCCGGGCGCCCTTGTGGCCGATGGGATCCTTCGTCACCTGGACGACGACGGCCTGGCCCGGCTTGAGCGCCTGCTCGATCTTGCGCGGCTTGCCCTCGAGCCCGCTGGCGTCGTAATTGACCTCGCCGGCGTAGAGCACGCCGTTGC
Source organism: uncultured Actinomycetota bacterium (assembly GCA_963737695.1). Lineage (GTDB taxonomy): Bacteria > Actinomycetota > Actinomycetes > Frankiales > Frankiaceae > DATAZK01. Next base: position 18,035 of record CAVTTQ010000001.1, on the reverse strand, counting down.
GTCCCTTGCCGATGTCGACGAAGGCCGCCTCCATGCTGGGAAGCACATTCTGTACGCGGCCCACATAGACGTTGCCGGCGTAGGACGAGGAGCTGGCCCGGGTGACGTAATGCTCGACCAGAACGTTGTCTTCAAGGACCGCGATCTGGGTCCGCTCGCCGGCATTGCGCACGACCATCACGCGGTTGACCGACTCACGCCGGGCCAGGAATTCGGCCTCGGTGACCACGGGCACCCGGCGCCGGCTGGTGTCACGGCTCTCGCGGCGACGCTGGCGCTTGGCCTCCAAACGGGTGGAGCCCTGCACTCCGCGGATCTCGTCGTCGGAAGAGCGGCCGCTCCCGGCGGATGAGGTAGCTGAATCATCGTCATCGTTGCCGGCTGGGCGTCGGGGACGACGCTGACGGGTGCGACGGCGCCGCGAAGATCCCGGCTCATCGCCTTCGCCTGCCTCGGCCTGACCACCGGACTCGTCGCCCGCTTCGGCAACGACGGAGTCACCGGATTCGCCGGATTCACCAGTGGCCTCATCACCAGCGCCTTCGGAGGAGTCCGAATCCTCAGACGTCTCGTCGTCATCGCGAACGCGGCCACGTCCTCGGCGGCCACGGCGGCGGCGGCGTCTGGGAGCTGAGTCTTCACCGTCGCCCGCGGTCTCTCCCGCGACACCGCCATCCTCTGAGCCGTCATCCGACTCGTCGACCGTGGCGGCGAACTCCTCGTCGGATTCGAGCTCTGAGAGCGGCTCCTCGTGCAGCAGCGGGAGCGCAGCGATGGGGTCAGGGGCCTGGAACGTGACGGCGGGAGCCGCTCGGCGACGTGCCCGTCGTACCGGCTTGACCTCGGGTTCTGCCTCCGGCTCCGCCTCGGAAACGGGCTCAGCCTCGGCAGCGGGCTCCACCTCGGCCACGGGTGCCGGCTCGTCGAGGACCGGCTCGAGCTCGGCTAGGACCGGCGGATCCTCGGCCTCGAGCACAGGCTCAGCAGCTACGGGCTCAGCAGCTATGGGCTCAGCCACGGGCACTGGCTCAGGAGTTGGCGCTTCAACCTCAGGCGAGGGGGCGCCCACGGGACGGCTTGCCGCTCGTCTGCGCCGGGGTCGAGCCGGCGGCGCAGCAGCCACCGTCGGGTCGAGCCCGGTGTCGCTGGTGCTGGAGTCGGTCTGGTTAGGCTGGTCGGTCTCGTCGATCAAGTTATTAAGCCTTTCGGCCCCCGGGCGCGTAGTGCTCGCGTCCGCGCAGGGATCCGCTCAGGCGCTAACGGGGATCGTCAGCGCTCCTGCGACGCCACTGATTCGCTCACGACGCCGGCTTCCCTATCCGCAGCGAGTGGATCAGCTATCGACCCGTCCTCCAACAGTCGACCCTGTGCCAGCCTCGTCACCAAAGACGAGATCGGCACCGGCAAACCGGCCACGGAGCTCAAGGCAGTCACAACGTCATCGGGTCGTACGACGGGCGTCGTCTGCCGTACCACCACAGTAAGTATCGCACATGCATCCGCCGCGTTAACTGCTGACACCCGCTGGATAGCAGTCAAGCCGTCCCCGGGTGTCACGCTGACCAGTGCGGCGCGCACGTCGATGGTCCTTCGGCCGTCCTTCATGACCCGCTCGATAGGAGCGGTGTCAGCCGCCCAGAGCCCCGCGACCGCGTCGTCCAGGACCTCTTGTTCGATGCCGAAAAGCCGGATCTCCCACTGCGAGCAATCGATACGGTCAGCCAGCTTGCCGGTCCCGGGCTGGGCGATGACCGCCTCGAGCACGTCGATCCCAGGGGCGAGCGCCGCGTCGAGCTCACGGGCGAGCTGAACCGGATCGCGCAGCCGCGCGAGCGCGAGCTCGACGTATTCGGCCTCGCTGGCCGCCCCTGTCGGTGCAGCTCCAGCCCAGGAAACGCGCGGATGCGCGGTGAAGCCCGAGGTGTAGGCCATCGGGATTCCGGCGCGCCTGATCGCCCGTTCAAAGGCACGCGCCACATCGCGGTGAGAGGTGAATCGCAGCCGCCCTCGCCTGGCGAAGCGCAGCCGCAGGCGCTGGACGACCTCAGTGGGACGCCCGGTGATGTCGGGCTGGCGCTTGGGAGTGGTCAGCTCGGGCTCAGCGGTAGCAGGGTGCGGCCGGTCGGACCGATCTCGATCGAGGTGCCCATCGTCGGGCAGACTCCGCAGTCAAAGCACGGTGACCAGCGGCAATCGTCGATCTCGCGCTCGTCGAGGGCTTCCTGCCAGTCCGACCAGAGCCATTCCTCGTCCAGGCCGGAATCGAGGTGGTCCCACGGGAGGACTTCTGAACGGGTCCGCTCGCGCGTGGTGTACCAGCCGACATCGATACCCACCGCCTCAGCCGCCTCGATCCAGCGGTTGTAGGAGAAGTACTCGCTCCAGCCGTCAAACCGTCCTCCGCGGCGCACCACCTCGGAAATCACGGCCCCCACGCGTCGGTCTCCCCGAGAGAGCAGGCCCTCGATGATCCCGGGTTGGCCGTCGTGGTAGCGAAAACCGATCGCCTTGTCACGACCGATGGCGTCACGCAGCAGCTGTAAACGGCGGTCGGTCTCCGACGCGGCCAGCTGCGCCGCCCACTGGAAGGGGGTGTGCGGCTTGGGGACGAAGCCGCCGATCGACACGGTGCACCTGATGTCGCGACGACCGGTCGCCTCGCGGCCGACCCGAATCACGGACTTGGCGAGCTGGGCGATCTGCAGCACGTCCTCGTCGGTCTCGGTGGGCAGACCACACATGAAGTAGAGCTTGACCTGCGACCATCCGCTCTTGTACGCGGCCGTCACGGTGTTGATCAGGTCTTCTTCGGACACCGTTTTGTTGATGACCTTGCGCAGTCGCTCGGAACCGCCTTCTGGTGCGAACGTCAGGCCGGACCGGCGTCCACCGCGAGCAAATTCTTCGGCCAGCGTGATGTTGAACGCGTCGACCCGCGTGGACGGCAGCGACAGCGAGGTCTGGGTGCCCTCGTACCGGTCGGCCAACCCCTTGGCGATCTCGCCGATCTCGGAGTGGTCAGCCGACGACAGGCTGAGCAGACCCACCTCCTCGTAGCCGGTGGCGGCCAGCCCGGCGGCAACCATCTCGCCGATCCCGGTGATGCTGCGCTCCCGGACCGGGCGGGTGATCATCCCGGCCTGGCAAAAACGGCACCCACGGGTGCAGCCGCGGAAGATCTCGACGCTCATGCGCTCGTGGACGCTCTCGGCCAGCGGAACCAGCGGGGTCTTCGGGTAAGGCCAGGCGTCGAGGTTGGTGATCGTGTGCTTGGACGGGCGCCGCGGGACGTCGTCGCGCGTGCGGGCGATCCGGGCGATGCGACCGTCGGCGGCGTAGTCGACTTCGTAGAAGCGCGGTACGTAAGCAAGCCCACGCTTGGCGATCTCGAGCAGGGTGCGGTTCCGGTCCCAGCCGGCGGCCTTCGCCTGCCGGATGGCCTCGGTGATCCCGAGTACCGCTTGCTCTCCGTCGCCCAGCACCACGGCGTCGATGAATTCGGCGATCGGCTCCGGATTGAAGGCTGCATGGCCGCCGGCGACGACGATCGGATGGTCATCGGTGCGGTCGCGTGACTGCTGCGGAATTCCTGCGAGCTCGAGCGCGACCAGGAAATTGGTGTAGCCGAGTTCGGTCGAGAAGCTGATCCCGAAGACGTCGAACGCACTGACCGGTCGGTGACCTTCCACGGTGAATTGGCTGATCTCGTATTGACGCATCAGCGCCTCGAGGTCAGGCCAGACACTGTAGGTGCGCTCGGCCAGGACGTCGGGCTGCTCGTTCAGGACCTCGTAAAGGATCATGACGCCCTGGTTGGGCAGACCGACCTCGTAGGCATCCGGATACATCAGGCACCACCGGACAGTGGCGTCGTCCCAGTCTTTGATCTGGGCATTGAGCTCGCCGCCGACGTATTGGACCGGCTTGCGGACCTTGGGCAGCAGCGGCTCGAGACGCGGCCAGAGCGATTCGACTGGCATAGCCCCCAAGGTAGTGGTGCGCGTCAAATGAAGGCTTTTACGCCTCAACCAGGGAGATGACGTGGCGTCTACGCGGCTTCACGAAATCGGGACTGCGCAGCCGCACGTTTTCGACCAGTCCGACCGCAATCAGGTTGGCAAACATCGCGGAGCCGCCGTAGGAGATGAACGGCAAGGGCAGCCCGGTGATCGGCATGATGCCAATCGTCATACCGATGTTGACCACGATCTGGAACGTGAACCAGATGACCACGCCAACGCAGACCAGCGTGCCGAAGCGGTCGTTCGCCCGCTGAGCGATGGTCAACGTGCGCCAGAGCACGATGCCCAGCAGCAGGATGATCACGGCACAGCCGACGAAGCCGAGTTCCTCGCCGGCGACGGTGAAGACGAAGTCGGTCTTCTGCTCGGGCACGAACTGGCCCTGCGTCTGGGAGCCATGGAACAGGCCGCGGCCCAACAGCCCGCCGTGCGCGTTAGCGACCAGCGCCTGCTGCACGTTGTAGCCGGTGCTCGAGGTGTGCACCGAGCTGTGTTTGAGGAATTCGGTGAGGCGGGCTTCCTGGTATGGCTTGAGCAGGTGGAAGCGCAGGATGGCGGCACCGAAGCTCACCCCGCACACGACCAGCAACGTGACCCACCGAGCCGGAGCCCCAGAGACCGCAAGCACCCCGACCACCATGACGATCATGACCATCGTGGTGCCGAAGTCGGGCTGCAGCATCACCAGTGCGAGCGGCACGGCGGCGAGTGCGAGAGCCTGCAGCAGCTCGCGTCCCCCCGGAGTCGCCGCGACACCCGTGGCCCCTCGATCGCGCTGGTGGCCCAGGATGAGTGCCAGGCCCACGACCAGGGCGAGCTTGGCAAATTCGGATGGCTGCAACTGGAAGCCGGCCGGCAAGACGATCCAGGACCGGGCGCCATTAATCGTGGAGCCCACCGCGATGACGGCGGCCAGCCCCACCAGCGAGGCGATGTAGAGGATAGGCGCGTACGCGCGCACCAAGCGGAAATCGATGCGTGCGGCGATGATCGCCAGCACGGTCCCGATCCCCACCGTGAGCAGGTGCTTTGTCAGGTACGCGTAAGGGTCGAGATGGTGGTCGAGCTGATACTGGCGGGTCGCCGAGGCGATCAGTAGCGAGCCGATGATGCACAGGGAGAGGACCGAGCCGGCGAGCAACCAGTCGACGTTGCGCAGCGAGAGGGAGCGGCGTTCGCGGGCCCGAGAGGTGGCGGCACCGGGCCCGGCGAGCGGCTCCAGGGTGACGGGTCCGCGAGTTGCCCGCCGTGGGGCACGGGTGTTGGGGAGCAGGCTCGTCATGGCGCCGTCACCTTCGGCAGCGCGGTCGGCGGCGTGGGCAGCAGTGCCGGCTGGTTGACCCCGTAGATCCCCTCATAGATCTGACGTGCCACCGGCGCGGCGAACAGGGCGCCCTGGCCGGTGTCAGGGATCGAGATCACGACGACGTACTGGCTGCTGAAGGACCCGAACCAGGACGTGTCGTTATGGCCCTGGACCTCAGCTGTGCCGGTCTTGCCGGCGATCGGGATGGTGTCGAGCGGGAAGCCGGCGAAGGCTCCCGAGGCGGTGCCGCTGCGGGTGACGTCGAGCATCGCGTCACGGGTGAACTGCAGCACCTCTTGACTCACCGGCAGCTTGTTCGCGACCGACGGCGGGATCTTTTCCACCAGCTTGCCGTCCTGGGAGACGATCGCCTTGGCCACCCGCGGGTGAAAGACCGTGCCGCCGTTGGCGACTGCCGCGTAGGCAACCGCGAGCTGCAGCGGGCTCACGGACAGGTATTGGCCCTGCCCGATGCCGAACATCGTCGCGGCTCCGCCGTTGTAGAGATAGCCGTCGTTGCATCCCTCGACCGCGTATTGCTGAAGCATCGCGGCGTCAGCGGGATTGGGGTCATCGGGGTAGCCCGTCTTCGCCCGCTTGCAATACGTCGCGCGCATCTCGTTCCAGATCTTGAGCTGGTCGGCGCGGTCGGTGACCCAGCCGCTGCTCTCGTCCGGCAGGTCGATCCCGGTGTCGCGCCCGAAGCCGTAGGCCTTCGCCATGTTGGTGAAGTACTCCTTGGGCGGGGCGTAAGGACCCTTGCCGGTACGAAGGCCGCCGTCTGCCAACCAGGCGTTGTAGGCGAACTGGTCGAAGATGACGTCGCAGGAGATGACGATCGCCTGGTGCAGGCTGATGTCGCCGCCGGATTCGCCCTCGAAGTTATGGAAGCTTTGGCCGCCGATGTCGACTGCCGACGGGCAGGCGTAATTGCCGTTCAGGTCGGCCTGCCCGGACGCCACGGAGGCCGAGAGCGAGACGGGCTTGAACGTCGAACCAGGAGCGCCGGTGCTCTGGAATGCCCGTGAGATAAGGGGATCGCCCGAAGTGGGGCCGGTCAGCGCGGCGTAAGCCTTCGTGCTGATGCCATCGGTGAAGACGGAGGGGTCATAGGTCGGCAGCGAGGCCATCGCGATGACCTGCCCGGTGTGCCAATCCAGCACGACGCCGCTGGCGGTGGTGGCCGGCTTCCCCTGCGCCTGGGCCTTTGTCAGTGCTGTGGCGAGCGACTGCTCCAGCAGGTGCTGGACGCCGGAATCCAGCGACAGGACAACGTCATCTCCCGCCTTGGCGGGAGTCGCCGACAAGGTGCCGGAGACCCTTCCGTACCGGTCGACAGCAAGCTTCTTCACGCCGCTCGTCCCGCGCAGCACGGAGTCGTACGAGCTCTCGATACCGGCCTGACCGACCAGGTCGTTGGGAAGGTAACCGGCCTTCTTGTCGGCGAGCTGGGCCTGGCTGACGGGCCCGGTGTAGCCGATCTCGTGGGCCGCCAGGGAGCCTTCGGGATATTCGCGCACCGCCTGGGTGTCGGCGGCGACACCGGGAAAGCGCCCAGGGTGCTCGATGACCGAAAGCGCCACCTCGGGCGAGACCTTGGTCGCCACCGGGATCGGCTGGTAGGGCGAGCCGTTCCAGCACGGCTTGCCCACAGTGGCCGTGCACAGCCGCGTCTCCTCCGTCAGCTCGGCGACCGACCGGTGGAGCACGGCGGCCAGCCGGGTCAGGACGGCGTGGCCCGAATCGGTCTGGCGGTCAAGGACACTGCGGTCGACGGTGATCACGAGTGACGTCTGATTCGTCGCGAGCAGCTGCCCGCGGTCGTCCACGATCTCGCCGCGGGGCGCGGAGCTCACGACCTCACGGACCCGATTGCCCTCCGCGGCCACCTGATAGTGGCCGTGCTCGAACACCTGCAACGACCACAGCCGCAGCAGCAGCACGGACAGTGCGGCAAAGACGATGGCCCGCAGGATGTTGATGCGCAGCCGCGGATGGGAGCGGGCCCCCGCCGAGGGAAGCCGCTTCACGACGAGGGCCGACGCCGGCGCTTGTGGCGGGTACGAGGCGCGAGTAGGCGACGGGTGACCAAGTAGACGAACGGCGCCATCAGCAGGCCGTAGCAGAGCCCGGCCAGGCACCGGGTGGCCAGTAGGGTCCCGGCTGCCCGGTCGTCACCGGAAAAGGCGCCGGTCAGCGCGAAAAGCAGCGGCGTCACGGCGCAGGCGAGGCCCACGGTCAGCCAGGCGACCCGCCACTGATGGTCGCCGCGCGAGGGCACCAGACCGCACAGATAGCCCACGACGCACAGCACCGCAGCAAGGCGGCCCAACGAGTGATCCGACAGCGCGTCGGCCGCCAGCCCGATCCCGAATCCGCTGATAGAGCCTGCCGCCGGTCCCCCGTAGATCCCAAGGACCGCGACCAAGGCCGTGACCAGGTCAGCCGGGCCCCAAGGCAGCAGAGGAAGCAAGGTGCGCTCAAGCAGCAGGCCGACGATCAGCAGCAGCGCTGCGCCCAGGCGTGCGCTGCCCGACAGCCTGACTGGCTGGTCGAGGGTGGATACGGAGCTGGCCGACAGCGGCGTCAGGCCGAGGCTGATGGGCTCCGCCTGCGGGGCGCCGGGAGATTTGGACGTTTTGGGACCGGGCGCGAGGAGTGTCACGTGCCACCCCCGCGGCTCACGACGACCCCGACCAGATCAAGGCTGCCGAAGTGGACGTATGGGCGGACCTTTACTGCTTGGGTGAGGCTGCTGCCACCGGCGGTCCCGATGCTTCCGCCGCCGACGGTGACGCCGATGGGGATGCCCCCGGGAAACGTCGCGCTTCCATAGGTGACCACCTTCTCCCCCGCCCTGACGGGAAGGGAGGGGTCGTACAGAGTGAAAGCGAGTTGGCTGGTCGAGCTGGTGCCGGTGACCGTGCCCAGATCCTGGGACGTGACGAGGCGGGCTCCGATGACGGTCCGCGGATCGTCAGCCAGCCGCACCGTTGAGACGCTGGACCCGACGCGAATCAGGACACCGACCAACCCGTCGGAATTCACGACGAGCTGACCGACGGCCAAGCCAGAATCGCTGCCTGCACCGATGTCGACGGTCCGTTCGGTGCCGGTGGTATCTCCGACCGCGATGACCCGCGCGTTGACGGTGCGCACGGACGCAGCCCTGGTGAGCAGCCCGAGCTTGCCGAGCTCGGCCGACACCCGACGGGTCTCCTGATCGCCGGCCAACTGCTGCTTGAGCGCCGCATTCTCCTTCGCGAGCGCATCGGCCCGGCTGCGCTGCTTATTGGCGTCGCCGATGGAATCAAAGGTGTGCCGCACCGGACTCACGACGGCCGCCGCTGCCCGCTCGGCAGGTCCGGCAACGCTGTCAGCCACCTGCCGGATGCCCCCGCCGTGCTTGCCGGCGCCCACGTCGACTGTGATCAGAACGAGGGCGATGACCAACAGGCTCGCGAGCAGCAGTCGGGTGCGCCGGGTCTCACGGCCCATACGCGTCGAACTTCGCGACAGCGAAAATTGGAAATGGCGATCTGGCCATCAGCGCGGCTCCGGGCTCAAGACTTGCTGCAACGTCTCGAATTCCTCGATGCACCGCCCGGCGCCGAGCGCCACGGAACTCAGGGGATTCTCCGCGATGGAGACCGCCATCCCGGTCTCGGCACGGAGCCGGTCATCCATGCCCCGAAGGAGCGCACCACCTCCGGTCAGGACGATGCCGCGGTCGACGATGTCTGCCGCCAGCTCAGGCGGGCAGCGGTCAAGGGTGGATCTCACCGCGTCAACGATGTCGGTGAGGGGCTCCTCCATGGCCTTGCGGATCTCCGCTGAGTTCATGACGATCGTCTTGGGCAGCCCGGAGATCAGGTCGCGGCCACGCAGCTCCGCGGAGGGCTCGTCATCCAGCGGGAAAGCCGAGCCGATCGCCGTCTTGATCTCTTCCGCGGTGCGCTCGCCGAGCATCAGCGAGTGCTCCTTCTTGACGTAGGTGATGATCGCCTGGTCGAGCTCGTCGCCACCGGTCCGGATCGACTGCCCTGAGACGATGCCGCCCAACGAGATGACGGCCACTTCGGTGGTGCCGCCGCCGACGTCGACGATCATGTTGCCGGTCGGTTCGTGGACCGGAAGGCCGGCGCCAAGCGCAGCGGCCATCGGCTCATCGATGATGAAGACCCGTCGCGCGCCGGCCGCGTAAGCGGTGTCTTTGACGGCCCGGCGCTCGACCGCCGTGATACCCGACGGCACGCAGACCACGATGCGTGGCTGGGCGAATCGGCTCCGGCGGTGAACCTGCTGGATGAAATATCGCAGCATGCGCTCGGTGGTGTCGAAGTCGGCGATCACGCCGTCTTTGAGCGGGCGGATGGCGACGATATTGCTCGGCGTGCGCCCGATCATGCGCTTGGCGCTGGCGCCGACCGCGACGATGCCCTGGGTGTTCGTGTTGACCGCGACGACGCTTGGCTCGTTCAGAACAATGCCCCGACCGCGGACATAGACCAGCGTATTTGCGGTGCCCAGATCGACGGCCATGTCGCGGCCGATCACGGACAGTGCACGAACCATCGCAGGCCTTCCAAGGAGGAGTCGTCCGAAGACTAAATCCGCGGACGATCCCTCCCGGCGCGACGCGCCCTAGGGCTAAGCGAGATTCGGGAAGAAAATGCCTATTTCACGCGCAGCCGACTCAGGCGAATCCGAGCCGTGGACGAGGTTTTCGCCGATCTCGAGCGCGAAGTCGCCGCGGATGCTTCCAGGAGCTGACTTGACCGGGTCGGTCGCGCCGATCAGCCCACGCGAAGCTTCCACCGCACGAGGCCCTTCGGCGACCAGCGCCACCAGTGGACCGCCGGTGATGAAGTCGACGAGTTCGCCGAAGAAAGGCTTTTCGGTGTGCTCGGCGTAGTGCTTGCCGGCAGTCGCTGCGTCCAGGGTGCGGAGCTCGAGCGCCACAAGCTTGAGACCCTTGCGCTCCAATCGGCTGACGACCTCGCCAATGAGCCCCCGACGAACGCCGTCGGGCTTGACCAGGATCAGGGTGCGCTCGGCGGCCACGCCAGAGCTCCTTTCGTGAGTGGGGAGGCGGCTGATGCCGCGGGTGCGAGGCTACTTGCCGCGCAGCAGGCGGCGCGCCTCACCCACGGTCACCAGCGAGCCCGTCACGATCACTCCGCTGCCCCCCAGCGGGCCTTCTTCTTCGGCGATCCGCACCGCGGCGTCCAAGGCGTCGTCCAAGCGCGGTTCGACGTCGACCCGGCCCCCACCGAAGATGTCGACCGCCAACGCGGCGAGGTCATCAATGGCCATCGCCCTCGGTGAGCTGCTCTGCGTGACGACGATCGAGCTCAGCACCGGCTCGAGCGCAGAAAGCACCGCCTCGACGTCCTTGTCGCGAAGGATCCCGATGACCCCCACGAGCCGGTCGAAAGCGAACTCCTCGATCAGCGCTTCAGCCAAGGCTTTTGCGCCGGCAGCATTGTGGGCACCGTCGAGCACGATCGTCGGGGAGCTGCGGATCGTCTCCAGCCGACCGGGGGAATCCGCCGCCGCGAAGCCTGACCGCACCGTGTCGATGTCGAGCATTCCGCCCTCACCGGCGCCCAGGAAAGCCTCCACAGCAGCAAGCGCGCACGCCGCGTTGTGAGCCTGGTGCGCGCCGTGCAGCGGAAGGAAGATGTCTTCGTACTCACCACCCAGGCCGCGCAGCGAAATCACCTGCCCACCAAGGGCAATGGCGCGGCTGGCGACGCCGAATTCGAGGCCCTCACGCGCGATGGTGGTGCCGAGCTCGGTGGCCTTCTTCAGCAGGACAGCCGCGCCTTCCTGGGTCTGGCTGGCGAGGATGGCGTACGCCTCCGGCCGCAGAATGCCGGCCTTCTCGGTGGCGACCTTCGCAATGGTGTCGCCGAGCTCTCGGTGGTCGAGCGAGATCGGCGTGACCACCTGAACGATGCTGTCGATGACGTTGGTCGCATCCCAGCTGCCGCCCATACCGACCTCGATGACGGCGACGTCGACCGGCGCATCGGCGAAGGCGCTGAAGGCCATCGCGGTCGTGAGCTCGAAATAGGTGACCCGCTCGGACGATCGGGCATCCACGATCTCGACGTACGGGATGACGTCGTCGTAGGCCTTCACGAATGCCTCAGGGCTGAGCGGGTGGCCGTCGATGCTGATGCGTTCGGTCACCGATTCCAGATGCGGAGACGTGTAACGACCCGGACGAAGGCCGAAAGCCCGCAGCAGGGTGTCGATCATGCGGGCGGTCGAGGTCTTGCCGTTGGTGCCCGTCAGGTGAATTGACGGGTAGGCCCGTTGGGGCTCGCCGAGCAGATCGACCAGGGTCCGCATCCGGTCAAGATCCGGAATCATCTTGTGCGGGAACCGACCGGTGAGTGCCTTTTCGACCCGGTCGAGGTCAGCTTGCGTGTCGCCGCTGCGGCCGACGTCAGCCAAGGCGGGCCAGCCTCTCGTTGAGCCTGGACAGCTCTAGCTCGGCGGCGGAATTACGGGCCCGGATCTCAGCGACGACCGAGTCGGGAGCCTTGGCCAGAAAGCCGGAATTGCCGAGCTTGGCTGAGGTCTGCTTGATCTCCTTCTCGGTCTGCTCCAGCGCCTTCGTCACACGGCTGCGCTCGGCGTCGATGTCGATCGATCCGAGCAGATCCAATGCCACCGAAATGCCGCCGGAGCTGAGCACCTCCCAACCTTCAGGAGCCTTGGACCGGCCGATCTCGATGGGATCGATCGTGAGATCGGCCAGCGCCGCGAGCTGCGGGGACCAGACGGAAGCGAACTCGCCGTCGGGTCCGTCGGTGACCAGCAAGGCGGCGGCGATCTTGCGACGGGACGCGATGCCCTGCTGAGTACGGAACCGGCGGAGTTCGGCGACCAGTTCCTGCAGCCGCAGGACCTCGGCGGAAGCCTGCGAATCGCGGAGGCCGGAATCATGCGGCCATTGGGCGAGGGTGAGGGTCTCACCGGTGTCGCGGAAACCGTTGAGCGCCCGCCAGAGGTCATCGGTGACGAAGGGCACCACGGGGTGCAGCAGCCGCAGCAGGGTGTCCAGGCACCGCCCGAGCACGCCGCGGGTCCGCACGACATCAGCCTCGCTGCCTCGCAAGGGCACCTTGGCCAGTTCGACGTACCAGTCGAACAGCTCATCCCAGGCGAAGTGGAAGAGCGCGTCGCAGGCCTTGCCGAACTCGAAGGCCTCGTACAGCGCATCGACCTCCTGCGTTACCTCGGCCAGCCGCGAGAGGATCCAGCGGTCGGCGGCGGTGAGGCTCGCCTGGTCCAGGTCGATCGAGGGATCCGCGCCGTTCATCAGCGCGAATCTGGTGGCGTTCCAGAGCTTGTTGATGAAGTTGCGGCTGCCCTGCACCCACTCCTCTGCCAGCGGCACATCTCCGCCTGGGTTCGCCGCTCTCGCGAGAGTCCAGCGCAGCGCGTCGGCGCCGTACTCGTCAATGAGGTGAAGCGGGTCGATGCCGTTGCCGGCCGACTTGCTCATCTTCTTGCCGCGGCCATCGCGAACCAGGCCGTGCACAGCCACCGTCCGGAAGGGGACCTCGGGCTCGATGAACGTCCAGAACATCATCATCCGGGCCACCCAGAAGAAGATGATGTCGTAGCCCGTGATCAGGACGCTGGTCGGATAGAAACGCTCGAAGTCCGGGGTGCGGTCGGGCCACCCCAGAGTCGACGCGGGCCAGAGGGCCGATGAGAACCAGGTGTCGAGCACGTCTTCGTCCTGCGCCCAACCCTCCCCGGTGGGCGGCTCGTCATCGGGTCCCGGCGCCGCCGTTTGACCGTCGGGTCCGTACCAGACCGGAATGCGATGGCCCCACCAGAGCTGGCGGCTGACGCACGAGTCATGCATGTTGTCGACCCAGGAGAAGTACCGCGCGGCCATCTCCGGGGGCACGAATGTGGTCTCGCCGGCTCGCACCGCATCCCCGGCGCGCTTGGCCAACGGAGCGACCTTCACGAACCACTGCAGCGACAGCCGCGGCTCGACCACCGTGCCGCACCGGGAGCAGTGGCCCACCGCATGCAGATACGGCCGCTTCTCGGCCTCGATCAGACCCTCTTCACGCAGCGCGGCGACGATGGCGGGACGGGCCTCGAACCGGTCCATGCCCTCGAACGGACCGGGCACCGTGATGGCACCCGTCTCGTCCAAGATCGTCAGAGACGGCAGCTGGTGGCGCTGGCCGATCTCGAAGTCGTTCGGGTCATGTGCCGGGGTCACCTTGACCGCGCCGGTGCCGAAGGCGGGATCCACGTGGTCGTCCGCGACGACCGGGATCCAGCGGCCGGTCAGCGGAAGCGGGACCGTCGTACCGATCAGGTGTTGGTAGCGCTCGTCGTCCGGGTGCACGGCTACGGCGGTGTCGCCGAGCATCGTCTCGACCCGGGTCGTCGCCACGACCAGTGGGCCGTAGCGGATGCTGACCAGCTCGCCGTCGATGTCGCGATGATCGACTTCGATGTCTGACAGCGCCGTGCGGTCGCGCGGGCACCAGTTGATGATCCGCTCGGCGCGGTAGATCAGCTCCTGGTCATACAGCCGTTTGAAGACGGTGCGCACGGCTCGCGAGAGGCCCTCGTCCATGGTGAAGCGCTCACGGGACCAGTCGACGCCATCGCCGAGGCGGCGCATCTGGCCAAGGATCTGGCCTCCGTACTCGGCCTTCCATTTCCAGACCCGGTCGACGAAAGCCTCACGCCCGAGGTCATGGCGGCTGAGGCCCTCGTTCGCCAGCGCCCGCTCCACGGCGTTCTGGGTGGCAATCCCGGCATGGTCCATGCCCGGTAGCCAGAGCACGTCATCGCCCTGCATGCGCTTTCGGCGGGTCAGCGCGTCCATCAGCACGTGCTCGAACGCGTGGCCGACGTGCAGCGAACCGGTCACGTTAGGCGGTGGGATGACCAGCGCGAAGGGCGGTGAGTCCTTGCGGTCCGGACGTCCTGCGGTGAAGGCGTCGGCGGCGAGCCACCGCTCGTAGGCAGGGGCTTCTACAGCGCTCGGGTCGTACTGCGGGGGCAGTTCGATCACCGGACGTGCAGGAGGTGTAGCCATGCCCGCAAGTCTATGGATCAGACGGGGGCTAGCTGTCTGAGCATGTCCTTGCGCTCGTAGTCGCCCGGCAGCAGCGCCATCACGGGCACGGTGATCCCGGCGGCGACGTAACGCTCCAGGTGCTCGCGGCAGGCCTGCGGCGAACCGTGCACGATCAGGGTGTCGACGAGCTCGTCGGGGATCGTCTCCAGCGCACGCTTGCGATCACCCGCCGCCCAGGCTTCAAGCAGGGGCGCGATCATTTCGCCGCGGCCGAGCCACTGGTGAAACGCGGTGTAAACGGGCACCGTGAGGTAAGAGGCAATGGCGCGGCGAGCGACGGCACGCACGTAATCGATGTCTTCAACCGGCAGCACGAAGATCCGCGCCACGGCTACTTTGCCGGGGCCACCCACCGCCACCTCTTTCACCACGGTGGGAACGTCGTCGGCGCCGAGCCAATTGAGGATCACGCCGTCGCTCTCGCGTCCGGCCAGCCGAAGCATTCCGGGACGTAAGGCAGCGACGAGCAGCGGCGGGACCTGGGCCGGGAGGCGACCGAGCCGAAACCCGGTGACGTGGAAGGTTTCGTACTCCGCCGTGACTTTCTCGCCCGTGAGCGCGGCACGGAGAAAGCGCAGGGTGTCGCGTACCCGCTGGTAGGGCTTGTCGAACGACATGCCGTTCCAGCGCTCGACGATCACGTCACTGCTGGACCCGATGCCGAGTGAGAAGTGTCCAGGCGCGGCCTCGGCCATCGCTGCCACGGTCTGCGCGAGCAGGGCCGGGCCCCTGAGGTAGGCGGGGACGATGGCGGTGCCCAGATGTAGTGACGGCGACCAGGCCGCCGCCATGGCCAGCGGGGTGAAGGCGTCAGTGCCGTTCGCTTCGCTCGACCAGAGGTCGGTATAGCCCAGGTCAGCGAGCTCTCGGAACAGCTCCGCATGCTCAGCAAGCGGTATCCCGTCGAACGGAATCGTCATTCCCCAGCGGTCGGCAGCCACGGCGACAGTGTGTCAGGCAACGGGCGCTCGACGAACTTTCATCTTCAGCCAACGGCGAGTCCTGCCGATGGCACCTCATCGGCCGGCGTAGGTCGGCACCCGCTAGGAGGTCTCGGTGGACCAGCAAAACGGCGCACCTGCTTCGGCAGTGTCTCAGGCAGCCCGCACTGTGCTGCCTGGCGAGCCTTTCGACCCCCCTGCGTCCGGGCAGGTCCCAGGCCCGCGCCAGGACGAAAATCTTCCGGTGCCCCCTCCGGTGGCGCAATGGAACTACCCGCCGCCCGAGCAGGCTTACGGCGCCCCGTCCTACCAGGACGCGCCTATCCCCGGGGTGCACTTCGTTGACCAGACCCAGCCGGCGCCGCCCGCATACCAGGTGGATGCGCCAGCCGAGGCGGGCGACTTCTCCTCGCTGCACGAGTACGCCTCGTTGCCCCCAGCTCAGCAAGCCGCGCAGGCGCAGGGCTACCCGCCTCCCGCCCAGGGCTTTGCACCTGCCGAATACCCAGCGCCGACCGACTACCCGCAAACCGCTCCCGAGTCGGCCTGGCCGCCCGCGGCAGCGCCGAACCAGCAGCCGCAGGAATTCGAGGGTGGCTACTCCCCGGCGCAGTACGCGCCGCACCAATTCCCGCAGCAGGACGCACCGCTTCCCCCACTGCCTCCGCCCCCGCTTGACGACGACCCGAGCGCCGATGGCGGTCACCGCCGCAGCGGACGCCGCAACATCGACAAGCGCCTGCTTGCCGTGATCGGCGTCGTCGTGGTTGCCGGAGGCGGCTACCTGCTCTACAACCAGTTCGGCAAGTCCAGCTCCAGCACGGCCTCGACCCCGGTTGCTCCCGCGGCCGTGCCCGCCGCGCCGAAGTACGACTTCCCGGCCAACGTCGCCGGATTCAATTTGCAGCCGGCGGCCTCGTCCGCCACGCTGAAAGCCGGCTTCGTCACTCAGGTGAAGACCCAATTCGGAGCGGCAGCGGCCGCCAGCGTGACCGTCGCAAGCTATAGCCCGGGACACCCGGCGATCTATGCCATGACCTTCCGTCCGGGCGCCGCCAAGCTTGCAACTGCCTGGAAGGTGGCTCTCGCTCAGACCGCTGCACCGGACCCCGGCAATGTTGAGGTCGCGTACCACACCGCGGTTCCTGGAGCTGCCGGCGGCGTCATGGTCTGCGGCGGGGAACGGGGGGCGAATGCCTCCTCCTGGTGCGTCTGGCACAACACGACGACCATCGGAATCAGCTACATCGAGGGCTCGCCGAAGACTCAGATCACCGAGATCGTCACTCGCGAGCTGCGGGCGTACGCCGAGCACTAAACCGCCTGGAGGCAAGCCGTCACCTGGCCGCATAACGTGCGGCTGGTGACGACTCCAACGACAGGTTCTGCCGCCAGCAGGACCATTGACCTCGATGGCTCCTGGTCGATCGGCGACAAGATCCACGGCGGCTACCTGCTTTCGCGGATCGTGCACGCAGCGCTCGACGGCGGCGATTTTCCGCATCCGCTCGGCGTCAGCGCGCACTTCGCGTCGGCTCCGGATCCGGGGCCGGCCGAGGTCTCCGTCGAACTCCTGCGTCCTGGTCGGCGGGTGGGATTCCTGCGGGCGCGCCTGAGTCAGCAACATTTGGTACGCGCTGAGGTGCTGATCAGTGCCGGCACGCTACCCACAGCGCCGCCGCGCTACGTCGATCCCACGAACGTCGTCCCGGTCATGCCCACCCCCGACGAGTGCGTGCGCTGGACCCCACCGCCGAACGGTTCGCCGCTTGGCCCGGCCGTCCATTTCGACCTGCGGCTGGACCCCCTCACTACCGGGTGGCTACGTCGCCAGCCGTCGGGCAATGCGGTCGTACGCGGCTGGCTCCGTTGGGCGGATCACAGCGAATTCGATTCGTACGGGCTGCTCATCGCCGGTGACGTGCCACCCCCGACCACGCTGGATCTTGGGATCAGAGGATGGGTGCCGACCGTGATGCTGGACGCTCATATCCGTTCGTTGCCGGTGCCCGGGTGGCTGGCGGTCGAGCAGACGTCGCAACTGGTCGGAGGCGGATGGCTCGACGAGACGTGCAACCTGTGGGACGAGACCGGCGCGCTGGTGGCGTCGATACGACAGCTCGCGGGCTACCGGGAGTAGCCCTCAGGCGGACTTTTCGCGACGCTCCCGCTTGGGGGTGGCATCGCGCGGCACGATCGTCGGGTTGACGTGCTCAAGCACGGTCTCGCGGGTGACGACGACCTTGGCGACATCCTTGCGGCTCGGGATGTCGTACATCACCGACAGGAGCACCTCTTCCAGGATCGCGCGAAGGCCCCGGGCGCCGGTGCCGCGCAGAATCGCCTGGTCAGCGATGGCTTCCATGGCGTCGTCGGAGAAGTCGAGGTCGACGCCATCCAGCTCGAAGAGCCGGCGATATTGGCGCACCAGCGCGTTCTTCGGCTCGGTCAGGATCTGGATGAGCGCCTCACGATCCAGGCTGTTGACGCTCGTGATCACCGGGAGCCGGCCGATGAACTCGGGGATCATGCCGAATTTGAGCAGGTCCTCGGGCATGACGTCGGTGAAGACGTCGGTGCGGTCGAGGTCGTATTTGCTGGCCAGGACGGCCCGGAAGCCCAGCGCCTTC